>NZ_CP018814.1:0-4882039 GCF_001922365.1 Enterobacter cloacae complex sp. AR_0002 | reverse complement strand
TATATTAAATATCGACATCACTTCCGTGTGCGCCACCACCATCATCACTAAGGCGATACCGCGCATAAAATCAATACGTAAATCACGTTTATCCGACGCGATGTAACGCCATGTCGTTGGTTTTTCAACGTCTTTATTTATAAGCACAGGCGCAATCTGGCTCATGGGGCGTCGCGTTCTCCATGCTAAAAAGTTTCTTGTATTTTATTTAGATAGCGTAAACAAAAGCATCTGGCAATTTTTGATAACGCTTCAAATATTATTAAGCGTAGTTAACAGTTATTTTAGCGCGTGTAAACAATCGAGTTTTAACCTCTCTGGAATTATTTCCTCCGCCATCTACACTTACTTTACTTTTTGTTTACGGACGTTATTTTCCGTTTTGCGCTCCCTGTCAGTAACGGGTCTGTAATTAATAACTATCGTGGAAACAGGATATCCTTCTCTATGGATTTTTATTTTGCCCGTTTTGAACATCGCCAGCCGCCTGAACCGCTTAAGACACCGCGATGGGTCATGTTAACATGGCAGGTATTGGCGGTTGCCTCGCTGATTTTAGGCGCTAATTATATTTACTGGCGCTGGACAGCTTCCTTAAATACCGACGCGCTGTGGTATGCCATTCCATTAGTGCTGGCTGAAACCCTGGCCTGGATCGGCACAGTGCTATTCACCATAAACCTGTGGAAAGAAGACGATCCGCCGCAAAATCCGCCCCCGATTGAGATCAATGATTGCCTGCGCTCCGAAGACGCGGAAGCCTCAAGACCCATCAAGGTCGATCTTTTTATCGCAACCTATTCAGAAGATGTTGAGCTGGTCAGGCTTTCAATTCGGGACGCCATGAAGATGGATTACCCCGGCCCGCTGGACTACAAGGTGCACGTGCTCGATGATGGCCGGCGTCCGGAGATGAAAGCCGTCTGCGATCAGGAAGGCGCAAACTACATCTCCCGCCAGACCAATATTGGCTTTAAGGCCGGTAACTTGCGAAACGGACTTGAGCAAACCGACGGTGATTTCCTGATCATTTGCGATGCCGATACCCGGGTCTTCCCCACTCTGCTCAGCCACACGCTGGGCTACTTTCGTGACCCTGACGTGGCCTGGGTTCAGACACCGCAGTGGTTCTTCGACCTGCCGGAGGGGGAAAACCTCGCGCGCTGGCTTGGGCGAAAAGCAGGCAAAACGGGATACGGGCTAGGATGGCTCGCCCAGAAGTTCATCGGGCCAGTAACCATCGGCCGCGATCCCTTTTTTAACGATCCGCGCATGTTTTATGACGTCATTCTGCGACGGCGAAACTGGGCCAACGCCGCCTTCTGCTGCGGTGCGGCCTCTGTACACAGGCGCGAAGCGGTAATGCAGGCAGCGCTGCGCAGCTACGTCTGGACGATAGAAGAAGAGATCGATCGCCACACGCGGGACATTCGCGATCCCGTCATGCGTGAAACCCTTCAGGACGCCATGCGTCCCCACGTGGCCTTCGACACGGAACTCACGCCCTATAAATTTCACGTTTCAGAAGATATTTATACCTCCATCCTGCTCCACGGCGATGCCGCCCGCCGCTGGCGCTCGGTAATGCACCCGCGGATCGAATCGAAAATGCTCTCACCGCAGGATATGCTGACGTGGATGATCCAGCGCTTCAAATATGCCGCGGGTTCACTGGATATTCTGTTCCATGACAATATTTTC
This sequence comes from Enterobacter cloacae complex sp. AR_0002, assembly GCF_001922365.1. NCBI lineage: Bacteria > Pseudomonadati > Pseudomonadota > Gammaproteobacteria > Enterobacterales > Enterobacteriaceae > Enterobacter > Enterobacter cloacae complex sp. AR_0002. Next base: position 4,880,338 of record NZ_CP018814.1, on the reverse strand, counting down.
AGCCGCCGCCGTTTTAAGCTCTCTTTGCCGCAAACGCTGATGTACGCCACCACCTTCTGGTCCTATCTGGCCTGCGTGTGGAACACTGTTTTCCTGATATCGCCCATTGTTTACCTGTTTACCGGCATTCCGCCTGTATCAGCCTGGTCTGAACCCTTTTATCTTCATTTTTTGCCCTTTTTTATTGTTTCGGAGCTGGCGTTTATGTTCGGCACCTGGGGAATATCAGCCTGGGATGGCAGAGCATCGTATCTCTCATTCTTCTCCATGAATTTGCGCGCGCTCAACACAGTCCTGCGCGGAGAGCAGATCAAATTCCACGTTACCCCCAAAGAGAGGCAGACGGGACGGTTTCTATACCTGGTGAAACCGCAAATCGCCATCGTCGTGCTCACGCTGGCGGGGCTGATTTGGGGCGGTATTCAGGTTGCACGTGGGCAGGTTGACGATCCGTCCGGCTACGTTATCAATATCTTCTGGGGTGCAGTCAACATTGCCGCCATGCTGCCGCTGATCTTCGCCGCCATGTGGACCCCGGCTGAAGAAGAGGTGAGCGAATGAGAAAACGCGACGCACTTTTGTCAGCCCGCAGCTACCTCACCATTCTGCTCGGCTTTCTGCTGGGATTCGCTATTGTCGTCTGGGTTGAAAAACAGATGCCGACACGCGTTGAGAGCAGCGCAGGGATATCGCTGAGTAACGATTTCCCACCCTTGCCCGCTCCGCGTGAACTGACATTCGAAGAAGCCATCTGGGCGCGGGTGGCCTGGCAATATTATGTGAACAACACGCAGCCGAATGGCCTGGCCAACGCGCACGACGGCGAACCCTGGCTCAGCCTGTGGAGCACCGGCAGCTATCTTTTTGCGGTTGCAGCCGCCAGGCAACTCAACGTTCTTACTTCCGAGGAGTTTGATGAACGCATCGCGGCCGCACTGGCGGCCCTCGCAAGCCTTCCACTCAATCCTCAGGGGCTGCCCGCCGCCTATTACCATGCCGACACACTTGAGACCCTGGGCAAACCGGACGCCTCGGCTATCGGCATGGGCCGCCTGCTTAACGCCCTGCAAACGCTGCTGTGGCGTTATCCTCAGCACGCTGGCGCCGTACGCAATCTGCTCGATCGCTGGAAGATGGGCGCCCTGATTGCCAATAACACCACCAGCCAGGCCGCGGTCCCGCTCCACCATTGGGCGCTGGCGACGGACGAGCCGAGAAACAGCTTCGGCTATCGTCTTTATGCAAGCCATACGCTTCGGCTGATCGACAGCGCGGCGGGACTGGCCGTGACGAATCCACCAGAAGGGCAGCAGATGATCGACATCGACGGAATAATGGTGCCCGACGAGGGGCTGCGTACGCCGTGGGGTCGCCAACCTTCGCTTATCAGCCTTCCCTATTTATTAACGGGGCTTGAGCTGGGTTTTGATGCGCAGAGCGCAGAAATCACATGGCGCATAATGCAGATCCAACAGCGTCGACATAGCCTTCGGGTCCGCAAGCCGCCGATCAGCACCGATTACGCCGAGCCCGCGCCGGATTACGTCAACGATCTGCCCAATCGCCAGCCGCTGCAAAATAGCGCTCTGCTTGACGCCACGCCGGAGCAAACGGCGATGACTTCGACCCGCACCGCCTTTGCCTGGTACGCCCTGTTCCGCAACGGCTGGAGCGAAGCACTGCGCCAGCAGGTGCAAAAGCTACAGGTACCGGGCAAGGGCTGGCAGCGCGGGCTTAACCTCAACAGCAGCGTGAACGAGATCGTTGATGCCGATACCAATGCGGTCGTCCTCGAAAGCCTGGCGTACATTGCCCACGGTCAGATGCTTTGTCTGGCCTGCCCTGGCCCCGCCACTCCCCAAACCTCTTCAGCAGGAGCGAAGCCATGAAGCTGAAATCAATACTCTTTTTTCCTCTTCTGGCCGGGCTTGTGGCGTGCTGGCTCTCACTCTCTGCGGCACAGGCAGCGGCTGGACTTCCCGCTTCTGATTACCCACCGCGTAGCGGCGAACTCACGCCTCGCGAGATGACTATTGCCAAAAACGCCTGGCAATATTTCGTTGCTAACTATCAGCCCACAACCGGCCTGGTAAATGCCGTTAATAAATACCCCTCAACCACTATGTGGGACAGCGCCTCTTATATGGCCGCGATGACGGCCGCAAGGGAGCTGGGGATTATTGATAAAGCTGAGTTCGATCGCAGAATGCTGAAATTACTCGCTACCCTGAACAAACTGGATTTATTCCGCAACGAACTGCCCAATAAAGCCTATAACACCATCACAGGTCAGAAGGTTAACTACCAGAACAAACCTGGCGAGATTGGCTTCTCGGCGCTGGACATCGGCAGGATGTTGATCTGGCTGAAGGTCATTAAGGAGCGCTATCCGGAATACAGCAACAGCATTGATAACGTGCTGCTGGGATGGAACTTCACCAACGTCATCAACCCCTGTGGAATGATGTACGGAGCCTACCTGGAAAATGGCCAGCCAAAGTACGTGCAGGAGGGGCGGCTGGGCTACGAAGAGTATGGTGCAGCGGGCTTTGCGCTGTGGGGCTTTGGCACCTGTCAGGCCAGCCAGCCTCAGCCCTACGAGCTGGCTGAGATCTACTGCGTAATGGTGCCTTATGACTCGCGCGATCCGCGCCTTACCAGCCAGCATAATTACGTCGTAACCGAATCCTATGTGCTTTACGGCCTCGAATTTGGTTTCGACAAACCGACGGACAGGGAAAACAGCCCGCGTGACTACACCCATCCGTGGATGAAAAACTTCGCCGACAGGGTTTACCAGGCTCAGGAGAATCGCTACGCCATCACCGGTATTTTATCTGCTCGCTCTGAGCATCAACTCGATCAGTCACCCTACTTCGTCTACGACACCGTCTTTAGCGACGGCTTCAACTGGAACACCATCACCGATAAAGGCGTGTACGTTCCCAATACGGCCGCCGTCTCTCTGAAAGCGGCGCTCGGGATGTGGGTTCTCTGGAATTCGCCTTATACCGACCGCCTGCTGGACGCCATTGAAAACGCCAACGAGGCGGGCAAAGGCTACTATGAAGGGCTGTACGAAAACGGCGACGGCCCCATCAAAGAATTCACGGCCAATAACAACGGCATCATGCTTGAAGCATTGCTGTTCAAAAAAGAGGGCAAGCTGTTGCAGTTCAACAGCGATAATCCCAAAGATCCCCACTTTGCCCCTTCCCTGTGGGAAAAAAAGCTGGTGGATCTCTTTGAGCCTAATAATGCCTCGCGCAACCGTCCATTCCTGAACAGTACGCCCGCAGTGAAGACATGGTGTGAACAAACCGGGACCACTCTGCGCACCAAACCCGCTTGCCAGGCCTGTCAATGTGCTACCTGTAATACGGACGAGCCTGTGAAACTGCCGCCGGTGACCGCACAATGCTTAAGACCTTAGCCCGCTGGCTGGCTGCCGCCGTCCTCATTCTTATTATCGCCTTCGCCCTGTTCAGCTGCGAAAGCGCAGGGTGGCGCTGGCTGACCAAAGGCGGCTGGCACACCACCGCTCGCATCAGTAGCCTGTCCCCACAGGAGCGGGAGTGGGCGGGTATCGCCTGGCGCTATTTTGAGAATAACACACAGCCTCAGACAGGGCTGGTCAACGGTAGCGATAAACAGCCACGCGTTACGCTGTGGCAAATGGGCGATACGCTTATCGCCCTGCTGGCAGCTCGCGAGCTGGGTCTGATCCAGGCGGCCGAGTTTGATGCACGGCTGACGCGCCTGCTCGGAACACTCAATCGCCTGACGCTGACCGAAACCCGCACGCCAGGCAGACTCTATTCCAGCCGTACGGCCACGCCCATCGATTTCACAGGAAAACCGGCGCAGCGCGGATGGTCGGCGAAAGATATGGCGCGGCTGATGCTGGCCCTGCGTCTCACTGCCGAGCGAGCACCTGAGTACCGCGAATATCTGGAAAAAATCATCCTGCGCTGGAATTTTTGTCCGGTGGTGGATAAAGACGGGGAGCTGTGGTCTGCGTCCGAGCAGAACGAACAGCTGTTGGTACGCGACGAACTGCGGCTGGGTGAAAGCGAATATGCCGCCAGCGCGTTTCGGCTGTGGGGATTCCCGGCGGGCAAGGCATTTTCCCCGCCTTCCCAGAACGTCATCATGTACCAGCGCAGCCTCGCCGTTGACGCGCGCGATCCAAGAACAACCTGGCAGCCATCGCTGCTCTCCACCCTCCCCGCGATGCTCCCGGGTCTGGAGTTTGGCTGGCAGGCTCCCGGAGTGGCCGTCGATATTCAAAAAAGGCTGCGCGCCCGGGCCGAAGGAGTATGGCTCAGCCAAAAAACGCGCTGGGAGCACGACGGCATACTCACCGCACGCGCCGATTTTTACCTCTCTCAGGCGCCATGGCACGTCGAGGACACCGTCTGGGGGAATGGTTACGCCTGGAATACGTTGGGCGATGACGGTAAAAGCTATCCCCGGCTGGCACAGGTGACCACCAAAGCGGTCTTCATGCTCTGGACGCTGTGGGAAAACGAATATACCGATGCCCTTATGGCTATAACCCGACACCTGAATAACCCGCAACAGGGCTGGTTTGAGGGCCGCGTTGAGGCCACCGGCGATATCAACCCGACGCTAACCCTCTCGACGAACGCCATGGTGCTGGAAGCGCTGCTGTACAAACACAACGCCGGACCGCTGTTTGAAAACGGCCTTGTGAAGAATGATGGCTATTTTGCCCGCCGCACGTCGGATCCTTTCAATCCGCCCGGCCTCTGCCTGCCCGGCGAACGTGCCTTGAGGGCCGCACCATGAAATTTTATCGCGATCTCTTTGACGCCAGCCTGAACCGCGTCCTGCCGGAGAATGATAAACGGCACTTTTTTGAAACGTTCTGGGAAACGTTTATCCATATGTCACCGGAGACAGAACAGCACTTTGCCCGGGACCAGGGCGGAGATGGCCAGCAGACGATCTTCAAGAGCTTTTTCGCCATGCTTGCCGTTGACGGTGCGCTGTTTGTACCCGATTTTCTGGAACGCCTGGCGCGGGAGCAGAGTGATGAAGGACTAGGCCTGCCACCGCGATTTTTCGGCCTCTGGCGGGAGGCAATGCTCAGGACCGTGCGCGCCTGCGATCCACTTTGCGATGAAGAGATCCTCACAGCCTGGGCGATGGCAATTGCCCCCGGGCTGGAGTATCTGCGCCGCCAGGCGGAGCTGCACTATAAGGCCAGAGGTGAGTAACCATGCGAGCCACATCCCGTTTCGATCTCAACGCGCTGCCTGTGGGGGTGATGATTTACGATCCCGCCGAGCATCTGCTGGCCTGGAATGACCAGATATCGCGCTTTTACCCGGTGATCGCCCCCTGGCTGATCGCCGGCGCTTCCCTCGAGAGCCTGGCGGAGAAATTTATTGATGCGGGTTATAACATCGACTCCACCCGCCGCCGGACCCTGCGTGAAGCGATCGTTCGCAACTGCCGTCAGTCAAGCCATCGAGAGGTGCGGCAGTCGGGAAACCGGCGGCTCTACGTGCAGCACCAGCGTCTCGCCGATGGCGGCATTCTCAGCCTGCATACCGATATTACCGAGCTTGACGACGCCCAGCGCTCGCGCCAGCAGCTGCACGATGATTTTTTACTGACCGCAGAGTCCATTCAGATCGGCATCTGGAACTGGCAGGTCTCTCACGACAGCCTGGAGGTGAACGATACGTTGCTGGCGATGGTGGGTCAGTCGCGTACGCAGCTGCACTACCCGCTGCGCTTTTTACTGAATCTGGTCCATGAAGAGGATCGTGCCGTCCTGCGCAACGCGATGATCGCCTCCAGGCAGGAGCACATGCCGGTGTTTGAAAGTGAGATTCGCGTGCAACACGCGACGCAGGGCTGGCGCTGGATGCTGGTTTCGGGACAGGTGGTCACCCTCAGTATGCAGCAGCAGGCCGAACGGGTGATCGGCACCCTACAGGACATCACCCGCCGCAAGGAGGCCGAGTTGTTAGCCATTGAAGCGGCGAAAGTGGCCCGGGAGGCCAACGAGGCGAAGAGTGCATTTCTCGCCAACATGAGCCACGAAATTCGCACCCCGATGAACGGCATTCTGGGCATGACTCAGCTCTGCCTCGATACACAGCTCACCCCCGAACAGCGTGAATATCTTTCTCTGGTGATGAGTTCAGCGCAGTCACTGCTGCATATCATCAATGACATTCTCGATTTCTCACGCATTGAGTCAGGTAAGATGACCGTCGATACAGAGCCGCTGGAAATCCGCCCCTTTGTGCAGTCGCTCATCCGCCCGCATATGCCCTCCGCCAGCGAAAAAGGCATTGAACTGCTGGTGGATATCGCTCCGGGGGTGCCGGAAGTGCTAATCGTTGATGGTCCCCGACTACGTCAAATTCTGACTAATCTCCTGGGCAACGCGCTGAAGTTCACCCATCACGGTGAGGTTATGCTGGCAATAGAGCCTACAGAAAGTGAAGGGCACTGGCGTTTTCGCATACGCGACAGCGGCATTGGCATCCCGATGGAGAAACAAAAAGCCATTTTCGAGGCGTTCAGCCAGGCCGATAGCTCTACCACCCGCCGCTACGGCGGTACTGGCCTCGGGCTGACCATTTCTGCCCGCCTGGTAAGTCTGATGGGCGGAGAGCTAACGGTTCAGAGCGAGCCGGGTGAAGGCAGCGAATTTGCTTTTACGTTGCCACTGGAAGGTCAGTTGGCTGTCTCAGCAACCGATGCTCCTGTAGCACGCTTTAACGGCGAATCGGTACTGGTGGTAGACGACAACAGTACCAACCTGCGGCTGCTGGACACCATGCTTCGCCAGATGGGTCTGACACCGACCTGTGTTAACAACGCCGGGGAAGCGTTAAGCCTGACCGCAAAAAGGGGATACTGGCCGCTGATCCTGCTGGATGCCCAGATGCCGGATATGGACGGTGTATCGCTGGCCATTGAGCTCTCCGTTATGCCGCAGGCCGAGCAAAGCCACATCATTATGCTCAGTTCCATGAGCCGCCATTTCGATGCCAATATGCTCAAGCGCATCGGGGTTGCCCACTATTTGCATAAGCCGGTTGCCCAACGTGAACTCTATCAAACCATAGCCAGCGTCCTGGCACCCGCTCCACATCTGGCATCGCCCCCTTCTCTTTCTCCCTCTCCCGTCACCTCGCCTGTACCGGCGCAGGGCGGACTTCACATTCTTCTGGCCGAGGACAACCTGGTGAATCAGAAAGTCGCCAGACGCCTGCTGGAGCAGCTCGGCCACCGTTGCGAAGTGGTATCCAATGGCCGTGAGGCCCTCGAACGCTGGCGTGAACAGTCCTGGGATTTGATGTTGGTTGACTTGCAAATGCCAGAAATGGACGGTGAAACGGCCATTCGCCTGCTTCGTGAGGAGACACTGACGCGGGGGCGTAGCCACCAGCCCGCCATCGCGATGACCGCCCATGCCATGCAGGGTGACAAGGCGCGCTGTCTGGCAATGGGCTTCGACGGCTATATTGCCAAGCCGGTAAGTCAGGAGGCGCTCAGGGAGGAGATAGCCCATGTTCTCGCCGGAGAAGATAAGGGTCTGCCGGATGAGGCACAGCTGTTAAAACAGTGCGCGGACGATCCTGAACTGGTTAATGAATTGCTGGCGCTGTTCGGCAACGGTCTTGACGAGGCGGTGGCAGCCATGGCGCTGAACATTGCGCATAATGACCGCGATGCCCTGCGGCGGGCCGCTCATAAGCTTCGCGGCGAAGCCGTCACCCTCGGTTTCATTCGTCTTTCAGAAGTGCTCCAGCAATTGGAGAGTCAGGCGGTCTCGCTGAACCAGACGGGGCTGAGCGTTTTACATGGCGAGCTTATCGAGGAGGCCAGACGCTCTGCGGCCTGGCTGCGCCGCAGAGCACAGGAGGTTAAAGATGATCAGGCTTCTTCTGCTGCTGGCAATTAGCCCTCTGCTGGCCCAGGCCAGCCAGCCCGTCACCTGGTCACTGGCCGGAATGTGGCGCGTGCATGACGCCAACCTCAGCACCTTTGATGGCGCCAGCGCGCCTGACCGCGACTGGCGATCGATTGCGGTTCCGGCCAACTGGTACAGCGCCGGATACGATCATCAGGGTGCCCTCTGGTATCGGCACGAATTTACCCTGCCCAGGCGCGCGCCCGATACCATGGCCACCCTGGTCTTTGATGGCGTGGACTATTTTGCCGACGTCACGCTCAACGGCAGGCATCTTGCCCATCACGAGGGGTATTTTCAGCGCTTCTCGGTAGACATAAGCGATGCTTTGCAGCGACACAATAAGCTCGCCGTGCGGGTGGACAGTCCCTGGGAAGATCCGAAAACAATCTGGCCGCTGCATAAAACGATGGTTAAAGGCGTACTTAACCAGCACGATACCCGCCCTGGCGGGGCCTGGTCAGAGGACGGCCAGGATGCCAACTCCGGGGGGATCTGGTCGCCGGTAAAGCTACATTTGAGCCGCGGAGTGACCATCGACGAGGTAATACTGCGTCCGGACTGGCGTGAAGGGCTGAGCAAACCAGCGCTGCACGCCGAGATCCGCTACCGGGCGTTGTCTGCCGGTGACGTAACTTTGCGCCTGTCGGCCACGCCAGACAATTTTACGGGCCCGCCTGTAAAGCAGAAATTCCCTGTAAACCTTGCGAGAACGGACGGAAAGCCGCAATCGCTTCGCGTCACGCTGCCAATGCAAGGCGCCAGGCTCTGGTGGCCAGTGGGCTATGGCAGGCCAAACCTGTACCGAGTGCGCGCAACCCTGACGGATAAGCAAGGAGTGATGGATACCGCAGTTGCCCGTACCGGGTTACGCAAGATAGTGAAGCAGCCTGACAACAAGGGCTGGCTCTTTAATGACAAACGCCTGTTTATCAAAGGGAGTAATTACATCGGCTCCCCGTGGCTTAGCACCATGACACGCAAAAAATATCGCCGCGATTTCAGGCTGGTGCAGGCAATGAACGCCAACGCGATACGCGTTCACTCGCATGTGGCAGGCCGGGCACTTTACGATGTGGCTGACGAAATGGGGCTGATGATCTGGCAGGATGTCCCCCTGCAATGGGGTTACAATAACAGCGACGCCTTCGCGGATAATGCCGCGCGACAGACCCGCGAGATGGTTGAACAGTTTGGTAATTCCCCGGCCATTATCGTCTGGGGCGGTCATAACGAGCCGCCATGGAATTCACCGTGGATGGAAAAACGCTTTCCCGACTGGAATAAAAACCTGAACCAGACGCTGACGAAACGCGTCGGAGACGCGCTTTCGCAAGATACCTCGCGCATAGTGCATCGTTTTTCTGCGGTGGAAGAACACTACTGGGCCGGATGGTACTTTGGCACCATGCGCGATCTTCTTGGCCCCGCCAAAACCGCGATCATCACGGAGTTTGGCGCTCAGGCGCTACCGCGACTCTCAACCCTGAAAACCATCATTCCCGCCCGCCTGATGTGGCCGAAAAGCACCGCCGCCGACGATCCCGGCTGGACGCACTGGAAATACCATAACTTCCAGCCCTTCCAGACCTTTAAATTTGCCAATATTCCGCGGGGCAATACCATTCAGGAGATGATTGCCAACACCCAGCGTTACCAGGCAGAGCTGGTGGCAATGGCGGCAGAGAGCTATCGTCGGCAGCGCTACCAGCCGGTAACTGCCCTCTTCCACTTTATGTTTGTAGAAACCTGGCCCTCCATCAACTGGGGCGTCGTGGATTATCTGCGTAAGCCGAAAGCGGGCTACTACGCCCTGCAAAAAGCCTATCAGCCTATTCTGCCGTCGATTGAACCCGTGACGGCGGTGTGGCGTCAGGGAAGCGAAGCAACGGTTCGCCTGTGGGCGATCAATGACACCTGGTCCGCCTGTGAGGCGTGTCGTCTGAAGTGGCAGGTGAAGCAAAATGGTCGGGTGCTGGCTAAAGGCAATACAAGCCTCACGCTTCCCCCCGATTCGGGCAGCAGGATCAAGGACATCACCGTCACACCGACCACCAGGCATAACGTTACCATTGAGTATGATATTTCGGATCGCGCCGGTAACACCGTGGGTTCCAACCAGCGCAATGAGAGAGTGGAAAGCCCTCCTGAGCAATGAATGCTGGTTACCCAACGATGCTATTGATACCCGGCATGTCAGCCTTTAAGCGTGTTAACGAACCAGCACATGGCCTGGCCGGGCGGATGTTCTTCCAGGTGCACTGCCCGCATGGAAAAACCGGTCCCGACGTCGGGCTGCATCTGCACGTTCAGCGTAACCCGTTTTCCCGCTGCGAAATCTTCCTCGACCATTGGCAGCGGCATATAACCCCCCCAGTCCGTGGAGCTGGCGCCTCAGTTCAACATTCGCGTCACCTCGCTTCAGCCGGGTGCCGTTGAAAGTGAATTATTCGAGCATATCAGTGACAAAAATTATCGTGCACAGATGGAACAGCTGAAGGAAAAGATGACGTTCCTGAAAGCCGATGATGTCGCCGACTCGATTCCTTACGTGTTGCAGGAACCGGAACATGTGAACGTGGCAGAGCTGTTTATTATGCCGCCCGAACAGCCGTGGTAAGAGAGTGAAGCGGGTCAGGCTGATGCCTGACCCGCTACGTTAGTTTGCGGAGGCCGTAGGTCTGATGGTGATTTCGGTGGTATCGACACTCTCAGGCGCCTCGATGATGTGGCGCACGGCGCGAGCGATATCAGCTGGTTTGAGAGCAATAGCTCGGTACGCATCCATCACCGCCATGGTTTCTTCGTGCGTAATGGTCGAGGCCAGTTCGCTTTCCACCACTCCGGGGTTGACGCAGGTCACGCGGATGTTTGAACTTTCCTGACGCAAACCATCGGAAATGGCCCGGACCGCAAATTTGGTCGCACAATAAACTGCGGCCGTGGGCACGACGGACAAGGCACCGATCGAGCCAATATTAATGATCTGCCCCGAGTTCTGGGCTTCCATAATCGGCAGAACCGCGCCAATTCCCCACAGTACCCCCTTAATATTCACGTCAATGGTGCGTTCCCACTCATCCTGCTTGCCAGCCGAAAGCGGAGACAGAGGCATAATGCCCGCATTGTTAATAAGAACGTCAATGCGGCCCCACTTTTCCCGTGCAGCCTCAACGAAGGCGGCCATAGACTGGCGGCTGGTAACGTCTAATACCTGAGCCTCTGCCTCTCCTCCTGCGCTGCGGATTTCATCAGCCAGGGCGTGGATGCGCTCCAGCCTGCGTGCCCCCAGGAAAACTTTTGCGCCTGCCTTTCCCAGCTCTCTGGCAATACCTTCTCCAATACCGCTGGAGGCACCGGTAATTAAGATCACTTTGTTCATGTTTTGCTCCTTCAGTTGAGTTCAAAGCAATCATAGAGTCTCAACATTGTTTCTTGTATCCTGCCTTTACTGGACTCACTGGTTAGCAATGTTAAACAATGAAAATTGATCTTAATTTGTTACCGCTTTTTCTGGCGGTCGCCGAGGAGCGCAGCTTCAGCGCGGCCGCCGGGCGGCTAGGCATCACCCGTTCCGCTGTCAGCCAGGGGATAAGACGTCTCGAAGATGGGTTTCAGACCCTGCTGGTGATGCGCACCACGCGCTCGGTAAGGCTCACCGAAGCGGGTGAACGGTTGCATAAATCGTTGCTGGGGCCCATCGCCAACATTGAGGCGGCCTTTGACGATGTCACCTCGGACAGCATGCCGCGCGGACAGCTCAGGATCGCTGTCACCTCAATAGCGGAAGCGTTTCTTTCGGGCCCACTGCTCGCCTCGTTTACGGCCGCGCATCCTGCGGTATCGCTTGATGTCTTCGTGTCAGATGAGGAATTCGATATCGTGGCAGCGGGCTATGATGCTGGGGTGAGACTGGGCGAAGTTATCGAAAAAGACATGATCGCGATTCCCCTTACGGGCCAGCAGCGTGAACGGGTGGTGGCTTCACCTTCCTATCTGGCGACACACAGCGCACCGGCGCATCCCCGTGAGCTGGTCGCTCATCGGTGTATCGGCTGGCGCCCTTCCCCGGACGTTGCCCCCTATCGCTGGGAGTTTGAGGAAGCAGGCGTCCCTTTCGATGTGGCAATTGAACCACAAATCACCACTAACGATCTGCGTCTTATGCTCAGCCTCGCGCTGGCCGGCGGTGGTATAACCTTTGCCACCGAGGACACCTTCACACCGTACATTGAATCAGGACAGCTGGTTTCCTTACTGGATGCGTTTCTTCCATCTTTTCCTGGTTTTTATCTCTATTTTCCCCAGCGCCACAATATGGCCCCCAAGCTCAGAGCCCTGATCGAGCACATCCGCCAGTGGCGACAGCTCCCCGCCACGCAACCCACACAGCGTTGAATGGTTCCAACCCTGAATGCAGATTTTCCTCAATCTGCTGCGTCCCTTTGATGAGCATCAACGACAGCACGTCATTACCATGGAAAATGACAACGGACACGATGGGCAGGACTTCACACAAGGATGGAACCTTAAAAATGTACAGACCAATAGTTGTTATCCTTTTTATTCTTTTGACATTAGCCGCCCTCGTGGAAATCGGCTTAATTTCTTTAGACTAATACCGATTGCCTCTGAAAGGCCACGCTTGCGGCCTTTTATTTATAAAACATGAGAAGAAATCACGTTATTTTTGGAGTAGCAGAAATTAACCCGCACGCAAAAATATATTTTATAAATGAGAGAATTTAAAATATATCATACACCAGAAATTTTACCCTAACTTAAATTACTATTAAGCAGAAATTAAACATAACCAAAATTAAATATTTACCGCACATTTTAATTATTATTATCGCCCCACCAGCAGCGTTTTAAGGGTTGCACCTTTAACGCCAAAACCCTTGACCCACGTGCCCTCATAGCTAACGAAATATATTAACGCTATCAATTAATCGCCCCTGCAATAGCCGTACTGGGTTTACGAACACTTAATTTGCATATTCAGACATTTATAGCTATATCATTTTCATAACGAAATAAATCAATACCTGCACAAATAATAAGGCTTATAAATCGCAAACATATAAATAAACAACTATTTCCTGTGTAAATAATTAGCTTTGCCCTGAGGTTGCCACTTTTAATCCTGGCGGGCATCGGTCGCGCTAAAGAAAGTAACGGTAAATCCTGTTTATTAAACAGTATTTTCGCCGGGAGCGCGTTCGTCTCTTCAGAAACGATGGCTTTGTTTTACACGCCGTAACCAATCACTCAGCTGGAGTAATAATTGTATGAGCCAAATATCTGTTATATCTAAATTAACTGGCGTGGAAACGACCACGGAAGGGACACAGATAACACTCGATCACTCCTCAATCGTTAAACTTAACGTGGATCGCGCCGACATCTCAGGTTACTCCCGCAGCGGAAACGATCTGGTGATTACCCTCAACTCGGGCGAAGTGATTACCCTCAAGAATTTCTACGTCACCGACGCGCAGGGCGTGAGCCAGCTGGTGCTTGAGGAGAGCGACGGTGCGCTGTGGTGGATTGAAGATCCAACCGGTGCCGCAACCTATGAATCCATCGCCTCCACCGATGCATTACTGGCGGCGTCAGGGAGTGATGCCGGCGGCGCCGCTGCGTGGCCCTGGGTGCTGGGTGGCCTGGCCGCCGCAGGTGGGATTGCTATTGCGGCGGGAACTGGCGGTGGAGGTGGCGGAGATGACGATAACAACAGCCCGAATCCCGGCAATCCGGGAAATCCTTCCGAGCCAGATACCACGCCTCCGGATGCCCCCACCAATCTACAGGTCTCACCTGACGGCAAAACCGTCACCGGTACCGCTGAGCCGGGCAGCACGATTACCCTGAAAGATGCCGATGGCAACACCATCGGAACGGGCAAGGCGGGCAGCGACGGAAAATTTACGATTGATCTCGGTACGCCACTCACCAACGGGGAACAGATCACCGCCACCGCCACCGATCCATCCGGCAATACCAGCCAGGGCGGTCAGGTCACGGCACCGGATCTCACCGCACCGGATGCCCCGGCCAATCTGGAGGTCTCCCCTGACGGCAAAACCGTCACCGGTACCGCTGAGCCGGGCAGCACCGTTACCCTGAAAGATACCGATGGCAACACCATCGGAACGGGCAAAGCGGGTAGCGACGGGAAATTTACGATTGATCTGGGTACGCCGCTCACCAACGGGGAACAGATCACCGCTACCGCCACCGATCCGTCCGGCAATACCAGCCCGGGCGTTCAGGTCACGGCACCGGATTTAACCGCGCCGGATGCACCGGAGATTGTCACCGTCAATGATAACGTAGGCGCCGAAACAGGCCCGCTGAGCAACGGACAACGCACGGACGATGCCCGCCCGACCTTCAGCGGCATCAGTGAAGCCGGCACCGTCATTACCTTCTATGACAACGGGAAACCGATTGGCACCGCCACAGCCGATGCCACAGGGAAATGGAGCTTTACCCCGTCGACCAACCTGTCTGAAGGCAACCACGCCATTACCACCACCGCGACCGATGCCGCAGGCAATACTAGCCCGGCGTCCACGGCGGTAAGCTTCGTGGTCGATACCGTCGCGCCTGGCGCGCCAACTATCGTCAGCATCACCGATGATGTTGCGCCTGGCACCGGCACACTCGGGAGTGGAAGCAGCACCAACGACCCACGGCCACAGCTCACCGGCACGGCGGAAGCGGGCTCGACGGTCACCATCTATGATAACGGCATTGCCATTGGCACAGCCGTTGTGGGCAGTAACGGAAGCTGGAGCTTTACGCCGTCGGTGAACCTGAGCGAAGGCAGCCACCAGCTTACCGTGCGCGCCACCGACGTCGCCGGTAACACTGGCCCGGCCTCTCCGGTCTTTACCGTCACGGTAGATGTCACCGCGCCGCAAACGCCTTCCGGGTTTATCATTAACGACGACACGGGCGTACTGAAAGGAGCGATCGGTGCCGGGCAGTTTACCGATGCCTCAGAGCCACGTCTGACGGGCAGAGGCGAACCGGGCAGCACGATCACGGTTTACGATAACGGCGTTGTTATCGGCACCACCACCGTTCTGCCGAACGGCACCTGGAGCATCACGCCGACGAGTCCACTGGCAGAAGGCGCACACTCGATTACCCTGCGGGAAACCGATGCGGCAGGCAACCAGAGCGGTCTGTCTCAGCCGATCAACTTTACCGTCGATCTTACGCCGCCAGACATGCCGGTTGCGACGCTCAACTCCGCAGGCACCCAGATCACCGGTACCGCCGAGCCGGGCAGTAAAATCGTCATCACCAACAATGCCGGGCTGCAAATCGGGACCGCCACTGCCGACAGCAACGGCAACTATGTCGTCAACCTGAACCCTGCGCAGACCAACGGCGAGATTATCTCCGTGGTCGCCTCCGATGCCGCAGGCAACCAGAGCTCACCGGCGCTGGTCAACGCAGCGGATATCACCCCACCTGCCGCACCGGGCAACCTGGTGGTGGCGGAAGACGGGGCCAGCGTCAGCGGAACCGCCGAGCCAAACAGCACGATTATCATTAAAGCGCCGGACGGTACGATCATCGGCCAGGCCACCGCCGGCCCGGACGGCACCTTCACCATCCCGATTTCGCCAGCCCAGACCAACGGCGAAGCCCTTGAAGTGACGGCCACCGACGGCAGCGGTAACACCAGCCCGTCTGGCTTTGCCGACGCGCCAGACAGCACCCCACCGCTGGCACCGGAAAACGTGGTGATCTCTGCCGACGGCACCACCGTAACCGGTACAGCCGAGCCGGGCAGCACCGTCACCATCCGTGAAAATGGCGTGAAGGTCGGGGAAACGGTCGCCGACGATCAGGGGAATTTCAGCGTTGAACTGATCCCGCCGAAAGCCAACGGCGAAGCCCTGACCGCCGATGCCACCGATACCGCCGGAAACACCGGCCCGACCGCGCCGTTTGACGCGCCGGACATCACCGCGGCACAAACCCCGGTCATCACGGGCGTGGTGGATGATGCCCCAGGCGTCACCGGTCCTGTCAGCCAGAACGGTCTCACCAACGACAACACGCCAACCATCAACGGAACGGGCGAGCCTGGCACCACCATTACCCTCTACAGCGGTACTACCGTGCTTGGCACCGCGCTGGTTTCGGCGAACGGTCAGTGGTCCATCACGCTGGAAACCGCGCTACCGGACGGCGGGCACGTGCTGACGGCGACGGCGGTTGACGCCAATAATAACCTCAGCGGGACATCGAACACCTGGAGCATCACGGTGGATACCGCCGCGCCGGGCGCGCCGGCCATTACGCAGGTCATTGATGACGTACCGGGCCGCACGGGTGCGCTCGACACCAATGAAACTACCAACGACACGCTCCCGACGCTGAACGGTACCGGTGAGCCGGGCTCCACCGTGACGATCCGCCTGGACGGACAGGATATTGGTACTGCCGTTGTTAACAGCGGTGGCGCATGGACATTCACACCTGCTACCCCATTAGTGAACGGGCAGCATACGTTCACCGTCGTCGCGAGCGATGCGGCCGGTAACGCCAGCGCACCATCAGCCGGCTTTACCCTTACCGTCGATACCACCCCGCCACCAGCGGCCACCATTGACACCGTCTCCGATAACGTGGGGCCCGTGCAGCTTCCGCTTAACAGCGGGGACACCACCGACGACACGCTGCCGCAGTTGCAGGGAACCGCACCGGACGGCACCACCATCACGATCTATGACGGAACCACCCTGCTCGGCACGGCGGTGCTCGACGGCAGCGGCGGCTGGAGCTTTACGCCAACCACGCCGCTGACGGACGGCCCGCACTCGCTGACGGTCCACGCAACGGATGAGGCGGGTAACACCACCATTTCGCCGCCGTTTGAACTGGCGATCGACACGACCGCGCCTGCAACGCCGGATATTCCTGAGATCACCGTCAACCCGGACGGCGGCACGCCGGGGACGGCTCTGAATCCAGGGGAGACCACCCGGGATACCACGCCAACCCTGAGCGGCTCGGGCACGCCGGGGGATATCGTGAACATTTACGATGGCGCTACTAAAATTGGTGAAGCCGAGATCGATGGCGACGGTAACTGGAGCTGGACGCCGGATGATCCGCTCCCTGACGGCACCTACGATCTCTCCCTGACGGTCACTAACCAGGACAGCGCCGGGAACGAAAGCGCGCCGTCCACGCCGGTGACCATTACCATTGATACTGACGCGCCTGCCCAACCGGGAACCCCAACGGTGACAGACAGCGTAAGCCAGATCACCGGACCCGTGCTGGATGGCGAATCCACCAACGATCCGCGTCCGGTCCTGAGTGGCACCGGTACGCCGAATGACGTCATTACCATCTATGACCAGGTGGGTACAGGCGAGCCGCAGGCCGTGGGCAGCGTTACGGTGGACGGTAACGGTAACTGGAGCTGGCGTCCTGAGAGCAACATTGGCGAAGGGACGCACGAATACACGGCGACCGCCACCGATGAAGCCGGGAATGAATCTGTGCCATCAGCCGGTATCACGATAACGGTCGATACCCTCGCCCCGGATACTCCGGTTATCAGTGCCATTGGTGGCGTGCAGAATGGCGAGTCTACCAACGACACTACGCCAGGCATCGGCGGAACCGGCACCACCGGCGAGACGGTGATCATCTACAACAACGGCGTGGAAGTCGCGCGCGTAGAAGTCGTCAATAATGAATGGTCCTATACCCTGCCGACACAAACCGACGGCCCGCTGAATATCACCGTCGCCGCGGTGGACGATGCCGGTAACGTTAGCCCGGTAAGTCCGGTCTTTACGGTGGAGGTTGATACGCAGGCGCCAACCGTGCCGCAAATTGACGCCGTCTCTGACAGCCAGCTGACCAACAGCGTGCTTTACACCCGCGACGGTACGCCAACCCTCACCGGGATTGGCGAGCCGGGTTCGAGCGTCACCGTCTCCGTTGATGGTGTCGCCTCGCCGGTGGTCGTGGAGGTTCAGCCGAACGGGACATGGTCCTGGACCGCCGACCCTGCGCTCACCGAGGGGCCGCATACCTTCTCAGTGGTCGCGAGTGACGCGGCGGGGAATACCTCCGCCAGCTCCGGCGATCTCAGCGTGACGGTGGATACCCTGCCGCCTGCAACGCCAACGAATATGACCATTGCCGCGGAGGGCACCCCGCTGACCGGGACGGCGGATGACGGAACCACGGTGACGGTTCGTGACGCCAACGGCAATATCATCGGGACCGGGGTCGCGACGGGAGGCTCCTTCTCCATTGCCCTCTCCCCGGCCCAGTTGGATGCCGCGACGCTGACGCTGATCGCCACGGACCCCGCAGGCAATGCCAGCCCGTCAACCACCTTTGACGTGCCGGACTCTCCGCTCGAGCTGCCTGCGGTGCCGGTGATTACGGCGATCAACGATGACGTCGATCCCGTCACGGGCGATGTGAAAGATAAAACCACCAATGACACCACGCCTACCCTTACCGGCACCGCCGATCCGGGCAGCGTGATCGCCATTTATCAGGATGGGGTGCTGGTTCCGCTGACCAACGTTGTTGCGGATGCAAACGGCAACTGGAGCTACACGCCGCTGTTGCCGCTGACGGAAGGGCCACACACCTTCGCCGTGACCGCCACTAACACCACCACCGGCGCGACCAGCGGGCAGTCGCCTGTCGCGACCGTCACCGTCGACCTTACCGCCCCGACAGCGCCAGCCATCGGTGCGGTGACCGATGACGTAGGTCCGATCACCGGGCCAATCGCCGACGGGCAGAGTACCAACGACAACCGTCCTACCCTGACCGGGACAGGCACGGCCGGGGACACCATTACGGTGTACGATGACGGCGACCCGCTGGGCACCGTTATTGTCGGTCCGACTGGCACCTGGAGCTACACGCCGCCTGCGCTGGACGACGGCAGCCACACCCTGACCGTGACCGCCACCGATCCGGCAGGCAATGAGAGCACCCCGTCGGCCGGGATCACCATTGTGGTCGACACCGTCTCCACCACGCCGGTGATTACCAGCGTGACGGATAACGCAGGCAATGCGGCAACGCCTGTTCCAAGCGGCGATCCAACCAACGACACCACGCCAACCCTGACCGGTACCGCTGAGCCGAACAGCGTCGTCGCCATTTTTGATGGCACCACGCAGATTGGTACCGTGGCAGCAGACGGTACCGGCGCCTGGACATTTACTCCTGAAACCGCCCTCGGCGAAGGGACGCATGACTTTACCGTCAGAGCCACGGATCCGCAGGGCAACGTCAGCCAGCCGTCCAACGCCTGGAGCGTCGAAATCGATCTTACTGCGCCACAGGTGCCGACGATCGTTACGGTCAGCGACAACGCCCCGGGTGGCGTAACCGGCCCGCTTACCGCCGGGCAGGTGACAAATGACACCACGCCAACCCTGAGCGGCACCGGCCAGGCGGGCACCACTATTCACGTTCTGAATAACGGCGTGGAGATTGGTACCACTACGGTCGACGGCAACGGTAACTGGACCTTTACGCCGGATCCGGTCCTGACGGACGGGACGTATAACCTGCGCGTAAACGCCAGCGATGATGTTGGAAACGTCTCCGCCAACTCGCCAGTGTTCGCCTTTACGGTGGATACCACTGGCCCTGCGGCCCCGGTGGTCACCACGGTGATAGACGATGTCAGCCCGGGAACGGGAATCATCGCCAGCAACGGTTCCACCAACGACACCCGTCCAACCTTCAACGGTACGGGGGAAGTGGGCGCAACGGTGCACGTTATTGTCGATGATGTGGAAATCGGCACGGCGGTCGTCAACGCCCAGGGTAACTGGACCTTCACGCCGACCACCGCGCTGGGTGAAGGGCCGCATACCATTACCTTTAACGCCACCGATGCCGCAGGCAATACCGGGGTCACCTCGCCACCGTTCAACCTGACGGTGGATACGACGGTGCCCGAAGCACCGGTCTTTACCCCCGCCACCGACAATGCCGGTCCCGTGCTGGGCCCGGTCGCCTCGGGACAAAGCACAGACGACACCACGCCAACGCTGAACGGCACCGCGGCAGCCAACGCGACCATCACCATCTATGAGAATGGTCAGCAGGTGGGCACCGCCGTGGCGGATGCCAACGGCGTATGGAGCTTCACCACCGGCACGCTGGCAAACGGCAGCCACACCTGGACCGCCACGGCAACCGATGCCGCGGGCAACATCAGTCCTGCCTCACCGGGCTTTACGCTGGTTGTGGATACAACTGTGCCTGCCGCGCCGGTTATCACCCAGGCGATAGACGATGTTGGCACCATCACCGGGGCGATTGGCTCCGGCCAGACCACGAACGATCCTCTCCCGCGGCTGGTGGGGACCAGCGAGCCGCTGGCCACCGTGAATATCTACGAGGGCACTACGCTGGTGGGCACCGGTACTGCCGATGCTAACGGCAACTGGACCGTCGATATCACCGTGCCGCTGGGCACCGGGTCACACACCTTTACCGCAGAAGCAACGGATCAGGCGGGTAACACCGGCGCGCCGTCCGCCGACTTCAGCCTGATCATTGACACCACGCCGCCAGCGCTACCGGTGCTGACCAGTGTCACCGACGACGTCGGTAATGCTGCGACGCCTGTCGCCAACGGCGGGTTAACCAACGATGCACGACCAACGCTCACCGGTACGGCAGAAGCCGGCGCGACGGTAACCATCTACGACAATGGGGTACAGATTGGCACCGCGGTCGCCACCGGCGGCGCGTGGAGCTTTACGCCGTCCACCCCGCTGGCTGACGGGCCGCATAATCTGACCTTCTCCGCCACCGACGCCGTGGGCAACGCCAGCGCGCAGACCGGGGGTTACACCATCAATGTGGATGCCACCGCCCCTGTCGCACCGGCAATCACCTCGATTGTGGATGATGTGGGAACCGTCACCGGCCCTGTCACCGGCACCAACCCAACCAACGACACCCGTCCGACCTTAAACGGCACGGCGGAAGCCAATGCCACCGTACGTATTTACGACGGCACGACGCTGGTGGGAACCGTTACCGCCGATGCCAACGGCAACTGGACGCTGCCGCAAACCAGCACCACGCTGATCGAAGGCGCGCATAGCTTCACCGCCACCGCCACCGATGCCGCGGGCAATACCAGCGCGCCATCGCCGATTATCACGATCAATGTTGACCTGACGCCGCCAGCAGCCCCAACCGGGCTGGCGGTGATCACCAACGGGACGCAGGTTACCGGTACGGCGGAAGCGGGAAGTACCGTCACCATCACCAGCAGCACCGGAACCGTGCTTGGCACAGCCGTTGCGGACGGCAGCGGAAACTTCAGCGTCACCCTCACCCCTCCACAGACCGGCGGGGAGTCACTGATTGTCTTTGCTACCGATAAGGCCGGTAACGCGGGTATCACCACCTCCGTGATTGCCCCGATCACCACGATCCCGAACGCGCCGGTTATCGCTAACATCGACGATAACGTCGGCACGGTGACGGGCAACCTGACCAACGGGAAAACCACCGATGACACCACGCCAACCCTGAGCGGCACGGCGCAGCCGAACGCGACCATCACCCTCTATAACAACGGGGTGCTGATGGGCACGGTCACCGCGAATGCCAGCGGCAACTGGAGCTTCACCACGCCGGTGCTGAGCGAAGGGCCACATGCCTTCACCGCCACGGCGAGCAACGGCTCGGGCACCAGCCCGATTTCCACGTCGACCACCGTCATTGTCGATCTCACTGCGCCAACGGCTCCAACCGGGACCTTCAACGCAGACGGCAGCGTACTGACCGGTAGCGCCGAAGCGGGCAGCACCGTCACCATCCGTCTGGCGGACAATTCAACGGTCACCGCCACGGCAGACAGCAACGGATCCTGGAGCTACACCTTCCTCAATAAACAGACGGAAGGCCAGACGCTGCAAATCACCGCCACCGATGCGGCAGGGAACGTCTCGCTGCCCGGCTCAGCCCTTGCGCCGGTGGTGCCGCTCTCTGCCAGCACCAACGTTGAAGAGCTGGCGCTGACGACCACCGCAACGGTGACCAACTCGCAGTACAGCGACTATGGTTTCCTGCTGGTGGGTGCCGTAGGTAACGTGCTGACGCTGCTCGGCAACGACACCGCGCAGGTAGGTTTCACCGTCGGCAACGGCGGCAGTGCGGATATTGCCGTGAACGCCAACGCCACGGGTGCCGTTCTTTCCCTGCTCAATACCCTTGAGCTGGTGGTACAGCGCTTTGACGCCGCCAACAACACCTGGACCACCGTGGTCGATACCGGACAGCCGCAGTTCGCTGACCTGCTGACCCTCGGCGCGACGGGGGTGTCGCTGAACCTGACCGGTCTGGCGGATGGTCAGTATCGCGTCCTGAGCTACAACACTAACCTGCTGGCAACCGGTTCTTACACCAGCCTCGATGTGGCGGTGAAAGAGACCAGCGCAGGCACCGTGTCCGGCGAAACCAACATTGTCGGTAACGTCATCACCGACGTGGATCCAACCGCAGGCAGCGACAACGCCCCGGCGGGCACCACCGTCACCGCGGTCACCAACGCCCAGGGCACCACCACCAGCGTTACGGCTGACGGCACAGTGATTCAGGGGCAGTACGGCACGCTGACCATCAACCTGGACGGCAGCTATACCTATAACCTGACCAACACCAGCGCCGCCGTCATTGGCCGCACGGAGAACTTTACCTACACCATCACCCACAACGGCACCAGCGCCTCGGCAAATTTGGTGCTGTCGCTGGGCGAAGGCACCAGCAGCAGCGGTATCGTGGCCGTGGACGATACCGCCTCGCTGACCTTCGATACCACCGTGGAGGCGATCAACAACGGCACCTCGTCGCAGGGCGGCTTTACCCTGGTGGGGATCAACCTTGGCAATACGCTGGGGCTGAACCTGCTGGACGATCTGGCCAACCCGATCATCTATAACGTGGAAGAAGGCACCACCCGCACCATGACCGTTCAGGCGTCCGTGGGCGGCGTCGCGCTGGCCTCGGTGTTCGACCTTTACATCTATAAGTTCAACAATGCGACACAGACCTTCGAGCAGATGCGCGTTGAACCCGGCTGGCTGCGCGCGCCGCTGCTGGGCGGCACCTCCCCGCAGCTGACGCTGAATCTGCCCGCCGGTGAGTACCTGTTCCTGCTCAATACGGCGGCGGGGATCACCGCGCTGACGGCCTACACGCTGAACGTCTTGCAGGATCATGTCTACAGCGTGGCAAGCGTGAGCGAGAGCACCACCGGCGATGTGCTGGCGGATGATATTGCGCCAGCGGGTACCGTAGTCTCCGACGTTAACGGCGTGGCGGTGAACAGCAGCGGTCTGACGGAGATCACCGGCGAGTACGGTACGCTGCGGATCAACGCGGCCGGAGAGTACACCTACACCCTGAACAGCGGGGTCGGCGCGGACCATATCAGCACGCCGGATACCTTCGTTTACACCATCACCGCGCCTGACGGCTCGAAAGACACGGCATCGTTGAACATCACCCCAACCGCGCGCCCAATGGATGCGGTAAACGATGTCAGCACCGCGATGGACGTCACGTCGGTTCACCATACGGCCGCCTATTCCGATACGACGGTCGGGTCGGCGAGCTGGAACGCTGCGCTGCTTGCCTCAACCCAGGGCAGCGGGAGCGGGACCTTCGTGGTGGATCCTAATACCGCGCTGCATAACGTGGTTCTGTCGTTTAACGTCGCCTCGCTGCTGACGCTTACCGGGTTAACGGTGGACTGGACGCTGTCCAACGGCGCAACCACCGTCAGAACCGGCTCGTTTAACGGTGGGTTACTGCTGGGCGGCACGGCGACCATCAACCTGACGGGTCTCGATCTGGAGGCGGGAACCTATACGCTGAGCTATACGGGCAAAATGGGGCCATTGGGGGTAGGAAATATCACCATCACCCCAAGCGTGACCGGCACCAGCTACTCGCTGTCGCAGTTCGACGCGACGGGTACCCACACCGTTGACGGCAATATCTTCGACGGCACCGACTCCGCAGGGGCGATGGACCAGCTCCACTCGGTTGATACCCGCGTGAGCATTACCGGCTACGACGGCGTTACCACTACGCTGGATCCGTACACCGGCAGCACGATGTCAAACATCACGGGCCACTACGGGACGCTGGCGATTGCCGCTGACGGCAGTTACACCTACACCCTCAACCCGGGTATCTCGCTCTCTACCATTACCAGCAAGGAGGTCTTTAACTACACCCTGACCGATGCCAACGGTGTTAAAGATACCGCGTCGCTGACCATTGACATGGCGCCGAAATTTGTCAGTTCGGAGCATAACGATGTGATTAGCGGTACGGCCTACGGCGACACGTTGATTTATCAGGTGTTGAACAACACGGCGGGTAACGCCACCGCAGGTAACAGCACGGGCGACCACTGGACGAACTTCTCCCTCACGCAGGGAGACAAGATCGACATTGGCGATCTGCTGGTGGGGTGGAACGGTAGCGCGTCGACGCTGGGGAACTATGTCTCTGTTTCACAAAGCGGTAACAATACTGTGATCTCCATCGACCGTGACGGCACGGGAGCCGCCTACACTAAATCTACACTCGTTACGCTGGACAATGTTCAGACCACCTACGACGAGCTTGTAAACCAGCAACACATCATTACCTGATAGCACCTGCAAGAAATGACCCGGCCGCGCGCAGCGCCCGGGCATAAACAAAAAAGCAGTACTTTTTTATTAGGGACAAGACATGGGAAAGAAGATGCCTTACTGGTGGCTCTCGTGCTGCCTGATATCTGTGCCCGCTATCGCGGCAAACCCTGCGGCGATGATTAATACCGGACAATTAAGCGAAACGCAGGAACTCCCCTCTTTAAATGGCCGCGTGGCGCCCGTAGCCAGCAAAGCCGCCCCCGGCACGCTACAGCTGAATGAAGCGGTTAACCGCGCCGTGACCTGGCATCCGGCCATCAGTGAAGCCGTCGGCAAACTTTATCAGCAGAGCGAAAATGTGGACGTCGCTAAATCGAAATATTATCCGCAAATTAACGCTGGCATGGATAACGGCTATAGCCACGACGGTGACGATAATGGCTTTACCCCCTCGCTGGTGCTTTCTCTTTCGCAAATGCTGTACGACTTCGGCAAAGTCGCAAGCCAGGTGCGCGCGGAAAACGCGGGCGTCGCCCAGCAGCAGGCCAACGTGCTGGTGAGCATCGACACCATCGCCCACGATACCGCCATCGCCATGGTGCAGGTGCAGACCTGGCAGCAGATGGTCGAGACCGCCAAAGAACAGCTGGATGCCCTGTCCTCCATCGGCACCCTGACGAAACAACGTAATGATGAAGGCGCAACGTCACTCTCTGACGTGGTGCAGACCGATGCCCGTATCGAAGGGGCGCGTGCGCAGCTGATGCAGTATCAGGCGAGCCTCGACAGCTCGCGCGCCACGCTGATGAGCTTGCTGGGCTGGGACAGCCTGAACGCGGTCAGCAATGACTTTCCGCAAAGCCTGGCCCGCAGCTGCGACATCACCGAGCCGGACGATCGTCTGGTGCCCTCGGTATTAGCGGCCTGGGCGCAGGCCAACGTCGCGCAGGCAAATCTCGATTATGCCAACGCGCAAATGACCCCTACCGTTTCTCTGGAGCCGGAAGTTCGTCACTACCTGAACGACCGCTACGCGGGCAACGAAACGCGGGACCGCACCCAGTACTCCGCGTGGGTTAAAGTGCAAATGCCGCTCTATCAGGGTGGCGGCCTCACCGCCCGGCGTAACGCCGCCGGACACGCGGTGGAATCCGCCCAGTCCACCATCCAGCGCACCCGTCTTGAGGTGCGGCAAAAACTGCTGGAAGCGCGCAGCCAGGTGATGAGCCTGATGAGCACGCTTCAGATCCAGGGCCGTCAGGAAGCGCTCAGCGCCCGCACCCGCGAGCTGTATCAGCAGCAGTATCTCGATCTTGGATCCCGCCCGCTGCTCGACGTGCTCAACGCCGAGCAGGAGGTGTATCAGGCGCGCTTTACCCAACAGCAAACCGCCGGACAGCTGCATCAGCTTCAGCTGAACTGTCTGTACAACACCGGGCGCCTGCGTCACGCGTTCGATCTTGAAAACCGCACCATCCAGACCGTGGAGATCCAGCCATGAAGCAACGCGATATCCCGCAGGGTGAAAACATGACGGATCAGGCGCTGGAGCAGTGGGCGCAGGCGTTTGGCTACGTGGCGACGCGCTATCGCGTTGCCTGCTCGCCAGGCTCGCTCGTCGCAGGCGCGCCGTGGCTGAAAGGCAAACCGATGGTGCCCGCGCTGACGCAGCTCGCCCGTGAAGCCGGGCTGACATTCCAGTTGCTGACGGCCGATCAGCACGCTATCAACAGCTGGCGTCTGCCGGTGGTGGTGGAGCTGAACGACGGTAAAATCGGCGTCATCGACAATTTCGACGGCGAGGATACGCTTGAAGTCAGCTTTTTCGACGACAGCACGCACACCAACCGCCTGTCGATGAGCGCGATGCTGCCTGCCATCCGCCACGTCATCGCCCTGCGTCCGCAGGCGGCGCTGAAGGACAGCCGCGTGGATGCCTATATATCAAAATACCGCCCGGACTGGCTCTACCGGCTGGTGATGCGCGACCTTCGCCCTTACAGCTGGGTGATGCTGGCTGCACTGTTCATTAACGTGCTCTCACTCTCGGGCATCGTCTTTTCCATGCAGGTGTATGACCGGGTGATCCCCGCCCAGTCCTATCCGACGCTCTATGTGCTGACTATCGGGGTGCTGATCGCCACGCTGTTTGGCTTTGTGCTGCGCGTGGCGCGCGGACACATTATGGATCTGCTGGGCAAACGCTCGGATCTGCGCGTCTCGGATCGGGTGTTCGGCCACGCGCTGCGGCTGCGCCACAGCGCCATTCCGCGATCCACCGGAAGCTTTATCTCCCAGCTGCGCGAGCTGGAGCAGATCCGCGAGATGGTCACCTCCTCCACCATCTCCACCATCGTCGATCTGCCGTTTTTTATCCTGTTTGTGATTGTGCTGGCGATCATCGCCCCGCAGCTGGCGTGGATCGCTCCGGTGGCGGCGGTGATCATGGTCCTGCCTGGCCTGCTGCTGCAAAAGAAGCTGGCGGAGCTGGCGAAGCAGTCGGCGCATGAATCAACCCTGCGCAACGCGGTGCTGGTGGAAAGCGTGCAGGGGCTGGAGGACATCAAGCTGATGCAGGCAGAGAACCGCTTTTTGCAGCAGTGGAACAGCTATATCCAGATCACCGCCGAATCCGGCCTGCGCACCCGCGAACTGACGCAGAACCTGATCAGCTGGGGGATGACCATTCAGAGCCTGGTCTATGCCGGGGTGATCGTGGTGGGCGCGCCGATGGTGATCGACGGCACCTTAACCACCGGTTCGGTGGTGGCCGCCTCGATGCTCGCCTCACGGATGATCGCCCCGATGGCGACGCTATGCGGCGTGCTGGCCCGCTGGCAGCAGGTGAAGGCGGCCAAAGAGGGGCTGGACAGCATTATGCAGCTGCCGACCGAGAACCAGCGCGAAGAGACACCGATCCGCCAGGACGTGCTGCGCGGCCACTATCTTTTCGAGCAGGCGCAGTTCCGCTATCACCCGGAAGATCCCCGCATGGCGCTACGCATTAACCGCCTGGAGATCAAAGCGGGCGAAAAAGTGGCGATCCTCGGGCGCAACGGCGCGGGCAAATCAACCCTGTTGCAGGCGATGGCGGGCGGGATGGATCTGGCGGGCGGTGAACTGCGGCTCGACAACCTCAGCCTGCCGCATCTGGACGTGGCTGACGTGCGGAGAAACGTCGGCTTTATGACCCAAAACGCCCGGCTGTTTTATGGCACCCTGCGCGAGAACATTACGCTCGGCATGCCGCGCGCCACCGATAAAGAGATCTTCGAGGTGCTGGAGATGTGCGGCGCGGCCAGCTTTGTGCAGAAGCTGCCAAAGGGGCTGGATTACCCGATTATGGAGAACGGCGTCGGGCTGTCCGGCGGGCAGCGGCAGTCTATTCTGCTGGCGCGGATGCTGCTGCGCGACCCGAATATCGTGCTGATGGATGAACCGACCGCCTCCCTTGATGAACATACCGAGCGGGAATTTATTCAACGTCTCGGGGCGTGGCTCGGCAACCGCACGCTGGTTGTCGCGACCCACCGCGTGCCGGTGCTGGAGCTGGTGGAGCGCGTGGTGGTACTCAAAGATGGCATGCTGGTGATGGACGCGCCAAAAGCCCAGGCGCTGAACAACAGCCGTATGCAGCAACAGCAGCAGGCAACCGGACGGGAGTGGAAAAATGAAAATCAGTCAGCGTGACGTTGCCGCAGTAGAAGATCTGGATAACGCGCTCGACTCCGAAAGCGGTTATACCGGCGCCCGGCGCATTGTTTTCTTCTCCCTGGTGATGTTTGTGGTGCTCGGCGTCTGGGCGTGGTTCGGCGTGCTGGACGAAGTCTCAACCGGGACCGGTAAAGTGATCCCCAGCTCACGCGAGCAGGTGTTGCAGTCGCTGGATGGGGGGATCCTCACCGAGCTGAACGTGCACGAAGGGGATCAGGTGCAGGCCGGACAGGTGCTGGCGCGGCTGGATCCTACCCGCTCGGAATCTAACGTCGGCGAAAGCGCGGCGCGTTACCGCGCGTCGCTGGCCTCCAGCGCGCGTCTGTATGCCGAGGTGAACGATCTGCCGCTCAAATTCCCGCCGTCCCTGGCGAAATGGACCGACCTGACCGCCGCTGAAACGCGGCTCTACAACTCGCGCCGCGCCCAGCTGGAGGACACGCAGCGTGAGCTGCGCTCCGCCCTGGCGCTCGCCAATAAAGAGCTGGCGATCACCCAGCGGCTGGTGAAAACCGGGGCCGCCAGCCACGTGGAAGTGCTGCGCCTGCAACGGCAGAAAAGCGACCTGGAGCTGAAGCTCACCGACGTCCGTTCCCAGTATTACGTGCAGGCCCGTGAAGCGCTGTCGAAGGCCAACGCCGAGGTGGATATGGTGTCAGCGATCCTGAAAGGCCGCGAGGATTCCGTTACCCGCCTGACGGTGAAGTCTCCGGTGCGCGGGATCGTGAAAAACATCAAGGTGACCACCATCGGCGGCGTCATACCGCCCAACGGCGAGTTAATGGAAATTGTGCCGGTGGACGATCACCTGCTGATTGAAACCCGCCTCTCGCCGCGGGATATCGCCTTTATCCACCCTAATCAGGAGGCGCTGGTGAAAATCACTGCCTACGATTACGCGATTTACGGTGGGCTGCACGGGGTGGTGGAGACCATTTCGCCGGACACCATTCAGGACGAAGCGAAGCCGGAGGTGTTCTATTACCGGGTATTTATCCGTACCAGCCAGGATTATCTGGTGAATAAGGCGGGCAGGCACTTCTCGATCGTGCCGGGGATGATAGCGACGGTGGATATTAAGACCGGAGAGAAAACGGTGCTGGATTATATGATCAAACCGTTTAACCGGGCGAAGGAGGCGCTGAGGGAGCGTTAGTCAAACGCCGGGTGGCGGCTGCGCCTTACCCGGCCTACATTCTCGCAGGCCCGCGCAAGCGCAGCGCCGCCGGGCATTAATCCGCACGCAAGACGTGGAATCCGCCTCGAAGAATTAACCTTTAGTCATGCATCACACTTCCCTTCAGCCATGACCAGGGTAATATTACTCGCAGACAAAACGCACTTGCGCACAGTGCGGGAGTGCATTACTATCCACTCAGCTTCAAGGACTGGAGCTTACCAGCATTATGATTAATCATTTTCGGGATCAATGGCTTGAGGATTTTTTTCTCTACGGGAGATCGAGCAATGTTATTCCTTTGAATCTGGAAACAGCGCTTGCAAGAAAGCTCGACATCATCAATGCGGCCATGTCGCACCTGGATTTACGATCGCCACCGGGCAATATATATGAAGCATTGAGTCCTACGTTGAAGGGATACTCCTCTATCCGGGTAAACAGACAATACAGGCTTGTATTTCGCTGGTCAGAGGGAAAAGCAGACGATCTCTATCTCTCTCCACACAAGTACACGCAACACAAGTGAGGCATCATCTATGACACTTCAACAGGCACTCCGCAAACCCACCACGCCGGGCGAGGTGTTGCAGTATGAGTATCTTGAACCGCTCAATCTGAAAATCAACGATCTGGCAGAGGTGCTAAATGTACACCGCAATACCGTAAGCGCGTTGGTCAATAACAATCGCAAACTTACTGCCGATATGGCGATCAAACTGGCAAAAGCCTTTAATACCACTATTGAATTTTGGCTGAACTTACAGCTAAACGTTGATATCTGGGAAACGCAATCTAACTCCCGCACGCAGGAGGAGTTAAGCCGGATAAAAACCGTTGCGGAAGTCATGGCGAAGCGAAAATCCGGCAAGCCGGACGTTGCCTGATCCGCTCGCGCCACGCAATACGCTTACCCGACACGGGAACGGCGCATAACGGCATCTGCCATTATGCGCATCCGGTTACAGGGAAATTCTCAGGCGTCGAACCGCTTCTTTAAGCTGCTCATCCGTTGGGGTAACGAAAGACATGCGCAGCGTGGTATGGTCCGGCTCGTTGCAGTAGAAGAACTCACCCGGCACAAACACGACGCCGTTGCTCAACGTTTTTTCCAGCCATTTCGTCGTATTGATGCCGTTATTCATTTTCGCCCACAGGAACATGCCGCCCTTTGGCTTGTGGAACGACATCACATCGCCCAGCTCCGCTTCCAGTTCACTGGCAAAGGTCTGGTATTTCTGGCGATAGGCTTCGCGGATCATTTTAATCTGATTCGCCAGACGACCGGTTTTCAGATATTCGTACGTCATCAGCTGCGACAGCGTGCTGGTGTGCAGATCGGTGGTTTGCTTGAGGTTCACTACCGCGCGCTTTAGCCACTCCGGCACCAGCACCCAGCCCACGCGGGTGCCCGGCGCGAGGATTTTAGAGAAGGTGGAGGTGTACACCACGTTATCCTCATTGCCGATATCTTTGGCATGAGCAATCAGCGGGCGGAACGCTTCGTCGGTGTAGTTGATCTCGCTGTACGGGTCGTCTTCGATAATCACGAAGTCATAGCGCTTCGATAATTCCACCAGCTGTTTACGACGCGCTTCGGAGAGCGTCACGCCGCCCGGGTTACCAAAGGTTGGCACGATATAAACCGCTTTGATGGTTTTAGTTGCCACCAGCGCTTCAAGTTCATCCACTTTCATGCCGTCGCCGTCGGTACCGACGGATTCAAATTTCGCCTGCGCCAGGCCAAAGACCTGCAACGCGGCGAGGTAGGTAGGCCGCTCCACGACGACCGTATCGCCCGGGTTGATTAACGCCCGCGCCAGCACGTCAAGCGACTGTTGCGAGCCGGAAGTAATGACCACGTCATCGGCTTTACAGGCGATGCCGCGACCTTCAGAGATGCGTTGGATCTCTTCGCGCAGCCCCGGGACGCCTTCCGTCAGACCGTACTGGAATGCTTCGCCAAAATGCTGAGACAGCACGGCATCAGCGGCGATTTTTAAACCTTCATGATCGAACAGGTCCGGATTTGGAATACCGCCACCCAGCGAAATCACGCCTGCCATTTTGCTATGTTTTAATAATTCACGGATGGCAGAGGATTGCAGGCCCTGCGCGCTGCTGGCGAGTTTGTTTGCAGACATTCTTTACTTACCTTCTTTTTTTATATTGTGCCCAATCTTAGCAGAATATGGGCAATAAATTCCGTTAGCTTAGGCAGCGGCCGCAAATCCTGGCGCCACAGTAAATGCACCGGCCTCGGCGCGGGCGTAAACGCTTCCAGAACCCGAACCAGCCTGCCGCTCGCCAGCTCTTCCGCCACCAGCACTTCCGGTTGCAGCAGGAGTCCCGCCCCGGCTCGCGCCGCCATGCGTAAGCCGTAGCCGTCATTGCATCGTAAGACGGCATCACGCTTCCAGCGCACTTCGCCTTCCACACCCGGCAGCCGCCACTCGTTACGCGCCGTCCATACCGTGTGCGACAGGCACAGGTGATCCACCAGATCGGCTGGCGTTTGCGGCGTACCGTGACGCGCCAGATAATCCGGCGCGGCGCAGATCACCATGTTGTAGGGACACAGATATTTCGCCACCAGGTCCTCATTACGGATCTCACCGATACGAATGGCCAGATCGACCCCTTCCTCGACCAGATCAACCATTCGGTTGGTGAGATCCAGTTCGATGCGCACTTCCGGGTAACGCTGCAAAAACGTGGCCGTCAGAGGCGCGATAACGCAGCCGCCAAACGAGGTGGGCGCTGTCACGCGCAGGGTGCCGGCGGGTGTGGCTCGCAGGCGCTCAACCGCGTTTTCAGCAATCGAGACCTGCTCCAGCACGCGCCTGGCCTCTTCGAAATAAACGCGTCCGGCGTCGGTCAGGCTCTGGCGACGGGTGTTGCGCTCCAGCAGCCGCGTGCCGAGCTGCGTTTCCAGCTGCGTAATATACTTCCCGACCATCACCGCCGACATCTCCAGCCGGGCCGCCGCGCCGGTAAAGCTGCCGCTTTCCACCACCGCGATGAACGTCTCCATGCCGCGAAGCTTATCCATATTCCGAACCTCTGGTTAGCAATCTTCTAACATCAACCCAGTTTATCTGAATTTTTATTTATTAAAGAATGAAGGCTCACAACATAAGGAGTCTGCTATGAAAATCGTCATTATTGGTGCCAGCGGTACGGTCGGTCGTGCTGTGACAGAAGAGCTAAGCCGTCGTCACGAGGTGATCAGCGTGGGTCGCACGCAGGGCGACCATCAGGTGGATATCACCTCGCAGGCGAGCGTACAGGCGCTGTTCGAAAAGATCGGCCCGGTGGATGCGATTGTCTCCGCCAGCGGTGGGGTACACTTCGGCCCGCTCGCAACCATGACCGACGGCGAGTTCAACCGGGGTTTGCAGGATAAGCTGCTGGGGCAGATTCGTCTGGCGCTGACCGGCCAGCACTACCTGAACGAAGGCGGCTCGATTACGCTGATAAGCGGCATTGTGGCTCACGAGCCAATTGCTCAGGGCGTCAATGCCACCACGGTGAATGCGGCGCTGGAAGGGTTTGTGCGCGCCGCGGCCTGTGAACTGCCGCGCGGGATCCGCATTAACCTGATCAGCCCGACGGTGCTGACGGAATCCGTCGAAGCATATGATGGCTTCTTCCCGGGCTTTGAAAGCGTTCCCGCTGCGACCGTTGCGCAGGCCTACCGCCGCAGCGTGGAAGGGGTACAGAGCGGGCGGGTATATAAAGTCGGCTATTAAGCCTTACGGGCGGCGATCAGCACCAGCATCGGGCGTTCCGCCTCTTCGGCCAGCGCGGGCCAGGCGTCAACCTGCGTCTGCGTTGGTCCCCACTCATTGACTTCGCTTATCGTCAATCCGGCCTTGATCAGTGCGTTAAGCGTGGTGCCCAGCGTGCGGTGGTATTTAATCACCCCGTCCGCCAGCCAGTTGCTGACGCGCTGGCTTTCGTCCTGATAATGATTCACGCCCCAGAACCGCTCGCCGCTGTCGTCGGTCAGCCAGCCCTGACGGGTGGCGCAGGTATAAATCGGGTGCTCCATCGAGAAGACCAGGCTGCCACCGGGTTTTAGCGCGCGCTGCACCCTGGCGAATAGCGTGTCCAGCTCCGGCAGGTAGTGTAGCGCCAGCGAGCTGTAGACCAGATCGAGGCTATTCGCTTTCAGCGCCAGAGATTCCAGATCGCTACGCTGATAGTGAATCCGATTGTCATCAGTCAGTTCAGCCGCGCGGGCGAGCATTTTTTCTGAAATATCAACACCCGTGACGTCAGACGCGCCCAGCTCGCGCGCTGCGCGACAGAACCATCCGTAGCCGCAGCCGAGATCGACAACCGCTTTACCGGTTAAATCTGGCAGCATTGCCTTGAGCGCGGGCCACTCCGGCGCGCCGTTCAGGCCCTGAACCGAGCGCGGAAGCTGGGCATAGCCTTCAAAAAATGCCGGGTTGTCGTAGATGTTTTGCGCCATAACGGACTCCTTTATCGCAACAGTGGCGAGGGTAAAGCACCCCTCGCCCGTTGACAACGTATCCGTCTTATAAATCACAGCCTGCGCCGGATTTTCTCCACCATGGCTGTGGTTGAGATCCCGTAGCGGTCATGGAGGGTGGGCAACGCGCCCGCATCAAGGAACGCGTCCGGCAGCGCGACGGTATCGAAATCCACGTTCACGCGGTTGCGCATCAACAGCGACGCGACGGCTTCGCACAACCCGCCTACGCTGCTGTGGTTTTCCGCCACGATGACCAGCCGTCCCGGCTTCGCAGCCTGCGCCAGGATCGTCTCTTCGTCCAGCGGCTTAATGGTGGGCGAGTGCAGCACCGCCACGCTGACGTTATCCTTACGCAGCTGCTTCGCCGCCTCCAGCGCACGCATGGTCATCAGGCCTGAGGCGACGATCAGGACATCGTTCCCCTCTTCCAGCAGCGCAGCTTTGCCAATCTTAAACTGGTAGTTGTACTGGTCCAGCACCACCGGCACCTTGCCGCGCAGCAGGCGCATATAGACAGGGCCATCGTGCGCTGCCATCGCCGGCACCGCCTGTTCGGTGTCGATTGCGTCACAGGGATCGATAATCGTCATGCCCGGAATACCGCGCATAATCGCAATATCTTCCGTCGCCTGGTGGCTCGGCCCGTAACCGGTGGTTAGCCCCGGCAGCGCCGCGCAGATCTTCACGTTCAGGTGCTCTTCAGCAATCACCTGATGGATAAAATCGTAGGCGCGGCGGGTGGCGAAGACGGCATAGGTGGTGGCGAAAGGAATAAAACCCTCTTTCGCCATGCCGCCCGCGGCCCCCATTAACAACTGCTCGGCCATGCCCATCTGAAAGAAGCGTTCCGGGTAGGCCTGAGCGAAAATATGCAGATCGGTGTACTTCGACAGATCCGCAGTCATGCCGACGACCTCCGGTCGCTGTTCCGCCAGCTTCACCAGCGCGTGGCCGAACGGTGCGGCTCGCGTCTCCTGGCCCTCTTCCGCGATAGAGGCAATCATCGCCGACGTGGTTAAACGCGGTTTTTTCTCCGTGGTCTGGCTCATTACAGCACTCCTTCAGGTTTGTTGGCATCCAGCACAGCGAGTGCCTTTTGCCACTCGTCAGCATCCACGCGAATAAAATGGTTCTTGTCACGCTTTTCGAGGAACGGCACGCCCTTGCCCATCAGCGTGTCGCACAAAATGACGCGCGGCTGGTTTTCCGGGTAGCGTTTGGCGTTATCAAACGCCGTTACCAGTGAAGGGACATCGTTGCCGTTGACGCGCTGCACGTACCAGCCGAAGGAGGTCCATTTATCTTCCAGCGGCTCAAAGCCGAGGATCGCGTGCGAGTTGCCATCCGCCTGCTGGCGGTTAATGTCCACCAGCACGATCAGGTTCGACAGGCCGTGATGTGCCGCCGACATCGCAGCTTCCCAGGTTGACCCTTCGTCCAGCTCGCCGTCCGACATGGAGTTAACGACCCATGCCGCGCTCTGCTTGCGCTTCAGCCCCAGCGCCATGCCAACGCCAATGCTTAAGCCCTGCCCCAGCGAACCGCCGGAGATCTCCATGCCCGGCGTGTAGGTTGCCATGCCGGACATCGGCAGGCGGCTGTCGTCCGCGCCGTAGGTCTCCAGCTCCTCTTCAGGAACGATCCCCGCTTCAATCAGGGCGGCGTAACAGGCAATGGCGTAGTGGCCGTGAGAGAGCAAAAAACGGTCACGCCCCTCCCACTCCGGCTCGCCCGGCTTAAGGTTCATTCCGTGGGTAAACGCGGTGGCCAGCACATCGGCATAGCCCAGCGCCTGCCCGATGTAGCCCTGCCCCTGCACTTCGCCCATGCGCAGCGCGTAGCGGCGAATGCGCCAGGCCGCGGCGGCAACCTGTTGAACTGTGGTATCCGTCATCGTCGTATCTCCTTAATGGATCAGCATCCCGCCGTTCACGTCGAGCGTGATACCGGAGGAGTAAGAAGAGAGGTCGCTGCCGAGGAACAGCGCGGCGCGGGCAATATCCTGCGCGTCTCCGAGGCGGTTAAGCGGAATGCCCGCCAGAATGGACGTTTTCATCTCATCGCTCAGCTTGCCTGCGGTAATGTCCGTCTGGATAAGACCCGGCGTGATGCAGTTTACGCGCACATTGTCGGGCCCCAGCTCACGCGCCATGGCTTTTGCCAGCCCCAGCACACCCGCTTTTGCAGCGCTGTAGTGTGGGCCGCCAAAGATGCCGCCGCCGCGCTGGGCCGATACCGATGAAATGCAGACGATGCTGCCCGACTTTTGCGCGCGCATAGTGGGAATAACCGCCTGGGACATTAGCAGCGTGCCGCGCAGGCTGACGTCAAGCACCGCATCGTAATTTTCGCGTTTGATATCCATCAGCTTGATCGGCTGAGTTATGCCGGCGTTATTCACCAGAATATCGATGCGCCCGTATTTCCCCAGCACCTGCTCAATGGCGGCATTAACCTGTAATTCATTGCTGACGTTCGCCGCAAGGCCCAGATGTTCGTCGCCAAGGCTCGCGGCGGCAGCCCGGCTGGCTTCAGCGTTTAAATCGATAATCACCACTTTCGCACCCTGTTCAGCATATAATTTCGCCGTAGCGAAACCCAAACCGCGTACGGAAGCCGCGCCGGTAATAACGGCGACTTTATTTTTCAGTAGCATACATTTACTCCATTAGGACAAGAGAGATTTAATGTTTTATTTCGGCTCTTCCAGCAGCATAATCATTATTAAGCCAATGGCTGCGCAAATACCGAAATAAATAAACACGGAATTAAAACTACCTGTTTTATCCAGCAGATAACCTGCCAGCATCGGGGAAACAAATCCGCCGAGATTACCGCCGCTATTGATAATGGACGCGGCAATCGGATAGGTTTTACTGTCCGCAACAGCCATTCCATAAGCCGTAAAAGCGGGCCAGCCGATATTCAGACAGAGGCCGACAAAAAATAACCCGACGCAAACCGCGACGGTGCTTTGCGGAATATTCAGCATAATAACCATCATTAAAACGGTGCTGATGGCGGTAAACATCATGGTCGGTTTACGTCGGCGGCCGAGCAGTTTGTCGGAGACGTAGCCGCCAAAAATCGCACCGATAAATCCACCGATGCACGGCATGCTGGCGACCAGCCCCATGCTCATAAACGTAAAGCCTTTCTCTTTCACCAGATAGAGCGGGATCCACGTCAACAGTCCGTACAGCACGCTGACCATCATAAAATAGGCCAGGCAGTCGCCGAGAATATTCTTCGAGGTAAACAGCCCTTTCACCGTGCTTACCGGGGCTAATTCCCGCACGCGGATCAGCCGATCGAGGCGTGCAAAGCCTGGTGAAATCACGATATTTTCCCGTCTGGCGTCCGGGGTCTCCTGACCGGCGGTAATGGTCTCCAGCTCCGCTTTCGAGACGAATGCGCTCTCGGACGGCCTGGTGCGTACCAGCAGATACCACAGGACGGCAATGACCAGGCCGGGGATCGCAAAGGAGAAGAAGACCCAGCGCCAGCCCCAGGTCATGGCGATCCACACTGCCAGCGGCGGCACGAGGATGGGCGCGAACATGGTGGCGGCGATGTAGACGCCCGTGGCCGTGGCCTTCTCCTTTGGCGGAAACCAGTTATTGATGGTGGAGGCCAGCCCGACCGGGCACGGCCCCTCTGTTAACCCCAGCCCCAGGCGGATACACTTCAGGCCCAGAACCGAGGTTGCGGTGCCCATCAGCCAGGTAAAGGCAGAGAAGCCGAATATCGACAGTGCCACCATGCCGCGAATTCCCTTTTTGGCAATAAAAAAGCCCGCAGGAATTTGGCTCAGGGCGTATCCCAAAAAAAACATGCTGGCGATGGCACCGGCTTCGAAATTATTGATATGAAATTCGTCAATGATAAACGGCAGTACTGCACCAATATTTGTTCGGTCAGCATAGTTAATGGCATAAACAATAAAAATTAATGCCAGCACAACGAAACGGTAATTGGTTTTTTTAGTCTTTATGTAGGGGACAGCTTGTTCTATACGAGACATAACTTACCTCATTATTCGAACACCGTGAGTCGTTTTATTATTGCGTTCAACGTCAATATATCGGCTCACCCATGAAACGCCATTCAATAAAGCTCATTTATTGCTGAGATAAATTTGATTCGCGATACAGCTCAAAAAAATAACATCGGGATAAAATTGCCCGCTCGCAGTCTCAATGTTATGTTTTTTATCAATTATCGTGTAAGGAGTAGGCCATGTCCGCGCAGGATCGCCAGACGTTATCGCTGCCCTCGCTCAGAAATTTGCAGGCGTTTATCGCCGTTGCTAACGCCCTGAGCATCCATCAGGCGGCGGAACAGCTCAACGTCACGCCTTCGGCGGTAAGCCACCAGATCGCGTCGCTGGAATCGTGGCTGGGCAAGAAATTATTTATCCGCAGCGGCAAAGGGGTTCAACTCACCCCGACGGGAGAAAAATATCTGCGGGAGGTCTCGGCGGCGATGAGCGCCATCGGGCGCGCCACCGATCAAATCGTGAAAGAAAAAGACAATGCTGTGCTTCGCGTGCACTCTTCCCCCACCTTCGGGCTGTCCTGGCTGTTGCGCCGTCTGGGCAGATTCCGCGCCGAATATCCTGATATCACCATCAATCTCACCTGCTCCTATGAGAACCTACAGTTCGCCAGAGATAATATCGACATTGATATCCGTCACGGTATTCCGGACTGGGACGCCTACCGGGTGATGACCATTAAAAACGACACGCTGGTGGTATTGGCCTCGCCGGACTATGCAGAAGAGCATCCCATCAGCACGCCCGCCGATCTGCTGCAACAGTCGCTTATCTCGTCCACCAGCACTCTGGTGAACTGGGAGAAATGGTTCGCCTGGCACAATATCGACAGGCCCTGGCTTAATTTCAGCCTCAGCTTCGACCGCTCCTACATGAGCTTTGAAGCGGCGCGCATGGGGCTTGGGTTTATTCTGGAGAGCAAAATGATGGCTACCGATCACCTGAAGGATGGCTCGCTGGTGCAGGTGCTGCCTGATGAAATGGGTATCGCCATCAACGCGCACCATCTGGTGATGCCGCACATGAACGAACGCGCGTGGAAGATCCAGCAGTTCGTCGAGTGGATTGACCGTGAGTTGCGATTGTCGGGGTATCACCTGTAGCGATACCCCAACGTGGCGTCAGGCGACCGTGCCCCAGACCAGATTCCCCTTGTGGAACGTCGCGGTGCGCGGAGAAATGCGCGCCACCGCCTCGGCGGAACAGGAGGCGTCAACCAGCACAAAGCTGGCGTCGTCCTGCGCTTTAGGCCACACGCGCTCACCTTTGTCGTTCAGCGGCAGCACGTCGCCGGTGGCGATGCCCAGCGCCCGCGAAAGCGTCTGCTCGTTCGGGCGAATATAGAGCTGGGCGTAGAGGTTGGCTTTCTCCAGCATGTCCCCCAGACCGTACGGCGACCAGTGGTCGATCACGCTGTCGGTACCGGTCATGACAAACACGCCTTTATCACGTAACTGCTTCAGCGGCATGTGCAGGGTGCCAATCGGCACGGTCGAGGCGATGGTTACCTGCTGTGCCGCCATGCGGGTGGCGATCTCATCCACCTGCTGTTCGTTAAGCGTGGCCAGCGCGAAGGCGTGGCTGATGGTCAGCTTCCCCTTCAGCGCCGGCGTTTTCTCCACGGTTTCTACCATGTAGTTCACCGCCGCCACGCCCGCCGGGCTGGTTTCATGCAGGTGAATATCCACCCCTTTGTCGTAATCCAGCGCAATCTGGAACATGGTATCTAGCGATTTCTCCATCGCGCCGTCGACGCTGGTTGGGTCCAGCCCGCCCACATAATGCGCCCCCGCCTGCATCGCCTCGCGCATCAGCTTTTCAGAATTCGACAGCAGCAGGCCGTGCTGCGGGAAGGCAACGATTTCGCAGTCAAAGCCTGCGCCCCGGCGCGCCAGTACCGCCTGCAAATTTTCCAGGTTTTTCAGGCCGGAAACCGGCTCTATGTTGCAGTGGCTGCGGGCGATGGTGGACCCTTTGGACTGGATCAGGTCGATCAGCTTTTCGGCGCGTTCTTGCGTGTAGGGCTGTAACTCCGGCAGCAGCTTCTGCTCCAGGCGGATCATGTCCTGAATGGTGGTGCCCGCCGGACGGTTCAGGGAGCGCCACGGGCCGCCGTAGAAGGTTTTATCCAGGTGAATGTGCATGTCGCGCATCGCCGGAAGCATCAGCTTTTTACCCGCGTCGTAGTGCGGCAGGGTCGCGTCGGCGTGGCTGCCGTTATCGCGCAGGGCGACGATTTTCCCGTCTTTGATCTCCAGCGTTTTCAGCTCGGTGCGGGTGCTTGTCGCCACGCTGCCGTCGTAGTTAAACCCGGCTTCCAGCAGCACGTTGTCGAGATAGTAATGTTTTGCGGTGATGTTCATCGGTTTACCCGTCTCGCAGGTTGCCTTTACAGAATCGGCAGCATACGCGACGGAACCCGTGGCGCCAAACAGCGCGCAGGCAGTAACCATTTTGCCGCTCTGGCTGATAAACTCGCGGCGGCTTTTATTCTCACTCATCTTATCTTCCTTCATTAATAATATGGGTACCCGTTTCACCGCGCAGCGCTGCGGGCAGGCAGTCCGGCGAGGTGATGATTACGCGCCTGCCGCCATGGCGTAAAAATTCCAGCGAAGCGACGATTTTTGGCAACATGCTACCTGCCGGGAAGTGGCCTTCATCCATGTAGCGCGTCATCTGCGCCACGTTGACGGTATCCAGCGCCTGCTGGTTCGGCTTGCCGAAGTTCACGCACACTTTCTCCACGCCGGTGGTGATCACCAGCACGTCGGCGCGGATCTCGCGCGCCAGCAGCGCGGTGGAGAGATCTTTATCGATAACCGCATCCACGCTCTGGTAATCGCCCTGGTCACTGCGCACCACAGGAATGCCTCCGCCCCCCGCGCCGATGACCACAAAACCTTTCTGCGTTAGCGCCTTAATCGCATCCGCCTCGACGATGCGCCGCGGCTGGGGCGAGGCCACCACGCGGCGATAGCCCCGGCCTGAATCCTCAACAAAATGCCAGTCCGGGTGCGCGAGCTGTAGCTCGTCGCGCTGCGCCTCGCTGAAGAACGCGCCGATCGGTTTTGTCGGGTGCGTAAAGCCGGGATCGTTTTTATCCACCTCCACCTGGGTGACGACCGTGACCGCCTTTTGCTCGCCACGCGCCGCCAGGCGGTTGTTGAGCGCCTGCTGGATCAGGTAGCCGATGCCGCCCTGGGTATCCGCCACGCAGTTTGCCAGCGGGGTCAGCGGCAGCCCTTCCCGCTCGTGGGCGATTTCGGCGCGGCGCAGATCCAGCCCCACCTGCGGGCCATTGCCATGGGTGAGCACGATGTCATAGTCCGAGGCCAGCATTTCGAGCACCGACTCAGCCACCGCTTTGACCGCCTGCGCCTGATGCTCAATCGACTGGCTGGCGTTGTCTTTGATAATGCTGTTGCCGCCGATGGCGACGACCATAAGCTCTTTCATTTTGTTTCCTTTAGAAGGTGCGTTCTGGTGCCCTCACCCCGGCCCTCTCCCACAGGGAGAGGGGGATTAACAGAGGTATCCAGCACATGCTTCACCACAAACATCCCGCCCATCATCAGGTAGGCCGTGACAAACATCAGGGAACTGCCCTCGGCAAAGCCCACCACCGGGGCGTGGATCACGCCAAACAGCGCCAGCAGCGCGCCTCCTGCGGCGGCGACGGCCCCGCGCAGCGGTTTGTTGATAATGGCGAAGATGGCGATACAGCCCCAGAGCATGCTGGCGAGCGGCGCGCCGTTGCCGAGATGCATCAGGCCTTCGTAGTAGATCCCCTTGCTGTGCAGCACGTCGGTGCCGATTTTCGCCGCGCTGGTCCCCCCGGCGCTCATCACGCTGTTCATCATGGTCAGCGCCCAGTTGGCGATCCACGGGAACAGGCAGATGAAGATGACGGGCACCTCCACTTTCGGGGGTTCCCTCACCACCTGGTTGGCGGTGACGACACCGATAAACACCAGAATCGGCACGATGGCGGTCATCGGTATGATGGCGAGCATAAAGGCCCCCAGCCCGAACAGCGGCACGATGAACATGGTCACGCCGGACGCCAGGGTGTAGCCGATGCTGGCGCCCATCGCTTTCCAGCCAGGATGGCCGACGTAGACCGTGACCGGGAACGGATTGCCCATCAGGCAGCCGAGCATCGAGGCCAGACCGTTCGCCAGCATTACCTTGCGGGTCGGGTATTCATCCCCTGCCGCGTGGGCGCTTTCGATGTTCTCCAGGTCAAAGATGTAGTTTGCCAGCCCCAGCGGTACGGCGGACGCCAGATAAGGCAGCGCGTGCGGCAGCCCCTGCATAAAGCTGTCCACGTGCACTTCCGGCGGGTTAAAGCCGAAGGATGACATGGACGCTTTAATGGCATCCGGGCTTTGCAGGCCAGAGATCCACGCAAGTAGAGTACCGGCAATTAACAGCAGCAGGCCGGTCGGGATACGGGCGAAAATCGGCTTTTTACCGAACCAGTTAATGAAGATCAGCAGCAGGACGATAAACGACACGGTCGGCGCTTCGAACGCCTGCAACATCGGGTTCATCGCCAGCAGCAGCAAGCCAAGACCGGACAGGCACGACAGCAGCACGGTGCGCGGGATCATCTTGCGGATGGTTTCCCCCAGGAAGGAACCGCCCGCGAGGATCATCGCTTCCACAAAGCACCACACCAGGCCAATCTGAATCGCGAAATCCGCATCGCCAGTTTGCTGGTAAACCGGCATTAAGACCAGGAAGGTCACGGTAAAAATCGACGGCGCGCTCGGGCCGGACGGCAACGCGGTGACGTCCGTTCGTCCGGTAGCGCGCGCCATTTGCAGGCCAAACCACGTATAGCAAAGACTCGCCACCAGCACCGCCAGCCCGAAGGCTGGCGCGATGCGTCCATAAACAATCTCCTTCGGGATGCCGACGACAAAAATGAGCAGCCCCATCATGGTCAGCAAATTGGTCAGGTTGTTGGTCATCAACCCGAAATAAGCTGCCCAGTCACCTCTTTTCCACTCCAGTTTCATGTTTTTCATGGATGCATGCCTTATAAAAAGTAGCGATCGCGGAAGGTCAACAGCGCCTTTTCAAAACAGCTAAACGGCGGGTGAACGATGCCCGCCCCAATC
The DNA here is from genome assembly GCF_001922365.1 of Enterobacter cloacae complex sp. AR_0002. Classification (NCBI taxonomy): domain Bacteria; kingdom Pseudomonadati; phylum Pseudomonadota; class Gammaproteobacteria; order Enterobacterales; family Enterobacteriaceae; genus Enterobacter; species Enterobacter cloacae complex sp. AR_0002. The sequence continues at coordinate 4,837,094 of NZ_CP018814.1, read as the reverse complement.
ATGCCGATCCCGGCGTCCTTGTGGGCAATGGCGGTATTAATGACCGGCAGAATGCCGCTGCCCGCGACCTTCGTGATGTCGATGGCGGTCGGGATCCCCATAAAGGAGAGCAGCGGAATGGTGACGTTCGGGTTTTCGCCGAGGGTGATTTCGCGCATCTGGCGAGAAAAATCGATGGCTTCCTCCACCGTGCCGCCCACCAGCGCCACGATTGCCGGGGCCGTCGCCATCGCAAAGCCGCCGATGCCGTAGGTTTCGGTGATGGCGCTGTCGCCGATATCCAGCCCGGAGTCTTCCGGCTTATAGCCCGCGAACATCGGGCCGATCACCTGCTGCGCCGGGCCGGTGAACCACTGCCCCGGCAGGCCAGAAACGCGCAGGCCGAACTCGTAGCCGTTGCGCGCCATGGTGGTGACGACGGTGCTGTACTCAATGCCGTGGGCAGCATCCAGCGCGGCCTTACACATCGCCATCCACGTCGGACCGGAGAAATAGTCGCTGCTGGCGACAAACTCGAACACTTCACGCTGCTGCGTCACGGGATAGCCCGCCTGGATCAGCCCCGGCGTCAGCGCCTGAATAAGCAGCGTGGTGCCCGCGTTGTTGCGGTTGTGGCACTCGTCGCCCATGTGCAGCGCCTGGGCCAGCATCAGGCGCAGGTCGATTTCGCCGATAATCTTCATCGCGTCGCGCAGCATCGGGCCGAGCACGTCGCGCATCCAGTTCAGGCGCTCGATCACGCTCTGGTCATTAGCCCCCATACGCAGGATCTTCGCCATCTGCTCGCTGAGGTTGGTGAAGGCGCGGTTGCCGTAAGTTTTGTTCTCAACGATGTGCATAAACATCGACGCGGAGGTGACGCCCGCCATAGAGCCCACACAGTCGTGCTCGTGGCACGGCGAGAAGGTGATGTCACCTGACGCCGCCAGCCTTGCGGCGTCCTCCAGATCCGTCGCCAGCCCTTCAAACACCAGCGCGCCGGTAACCGCACCTTTCATCGCACCGCACATGTTTTCCCAGGTAACTGGCGGACCGGCGTGCAGAATGGTCGTGCGGGTCATGCCCGGCACCACGTTGATGGCCTGGTCATAGCCCACCAGCACCGGATGGGACTGAATAATCCGCTCCAGGGCAATTTTGTTTGCGGCGGCAATTTTCTCCGCCAGCGGTTTTTCCGCCAGCTGGTCGAGCGCTTCAACAACCTGCATATTGCCCTGCCCCGGCGGCGTCCAGTCGAGCTGGGTCACGGGAACGTGCTGCTTTTTGAGGTCGTCGCTGAACATCGCAATGCCGACGTTAATGACGTTTAGCGGCTGGTTGAATAAAGTGGTCATTATGCTTTCTCCCCTTTGCAGACAAATTCGCGTGCCAGTAATCCGGTGTTGGTGCTGCTGCTGGCCCAGATGACGCCTGCGTCGGTCAGCAGCTGGCACTGCTGCGCCAGCGACTGCGGATCCTGATCGGTGCCGAGCACGTAGCCGAGAATTTCCAACGGACGGTTGTCGGCGTTCGCGATCGCCTGTGCCTCTTTGATCGCCTCGATCATCACCCCCACCGGATCGTCGTGCGCGCCAAAGCCCAGCACGAAGTCCATCACGATGACGCCCACCTGCGGATCGCGCGCCTCCTGTAGCAGGCGGCTGATGCGGTTGGTCGGGTCGATCATTGGGTGTGGCTTGCCGTTGGTGAAATCATCGTCACCGAAATCAAGGAAGGTGTGGGCCTGGCTAACGCTGATATCTTTCAGACGCCTGGCCGGGTCCGGCTGGATGTTGCTGTAAACATCGTCAAACTTCTCCAGCGCGGCAAACATCGCTTCGTCGCACAGGGTGCCGCCGCAGAACAGGCCGCGAATGTACTTCTGCTGCGACGTCAGGCGGGTGCGTACCTCTTCGATCAGCGGCCAGTTGAGCGGATGTAAATCCAGGTCGTCTTTTTTAATGCCGGTAAGCAGCACCGCTTTCAGGGCCGCCTCTTTGGTGCCACGAGCAAACTGCAAACCGTCTTCATCGGCAGGCGGTTCGTTGCGGCCCAGGAAGCACACAACTACAGGCTTGCGGCAGGCGCGTGCCCGGGCCAGCACCTTCTCAGCCACCGCGGGTGCTGGCGGTTTGGAGATGAGCGCTATCACCCGAGTAGCGTCGTCCGCCTCCAGCATGTCGATGGCGTCGAGCATCATCAGGCCGCCGATCTTCTCGCTAAGATCGCGTCCGCCGGTGCCGATCAACTGCGACACGCCGCCGCCGAACTCATGAATGCGCACGCTCAGCTCCTGGCTGCCGGTACCGGAGGCGCCAACGATGCCAATCGTCCCGCGACGCACCGCGTTGGCGAAGCACAGCCCCGCGCCGTTGATAATGGCGGTGCCGCAGTCTGGCCCCATCATCAGCAGACCCTTTTCATGCGCCAGCTGCTTCAGCGCCAGCTCGTCGTCGAGCGATACGTTATCGGAGAACAGCATCACGTTAAGATCGTTTTCCAGCGCCTGACGCGCTTTCCGGGCGGCGAAGGTGCCGTTGACGGAAATCACCGCCAGGTTGCTGTCCGGACGATGGGTTTTGGCGCTGGCAATCGACGCGTAGCGTGCTTCATGGGAGCCCGTGCGCTCTTTACGCGTGAACAGCGCTTCAATGGAGGCCAGGGTTTCATCATTTGCCGCGTCGCCTTTAATCACGATCATCAGGTCGCCATTTTTCGCGTCCGCTAATTCCGGCGTTAATAGCCCGAGGTTTTTTAATACGCCTTTGTTCATTTCCGTCGCCATCGCCACAAACGCCTGCTCGACGCCCGGCAATTTATTGGCTTTGGTGGAAACCGACATTAAGGAAACCGAATCGAAATACGTATTCTTTTTTATGACGATTTTGGTTGGCATTATTTTCACCTGTTTAAGATAAAAGGGGGCCGCCGTCGTGCTAAATGCACGTCGGTAACAATGCGTTTTTTCAGTAACGGCCAGCCAGGGGAAGGCTGACCGAATGCGCTACGCGCCTGCCGCCAGCAGCAGGTCTGCGATCGCGTTGAAGCCTTTTTCCCGCGCCAGTTCGAGCGGGGTTTTGCCGTATTTATCGGTCATGTGCGGGTTCGCGCCGTGATCCAGCAGCAGCTTCACAATTTCCTGCTGCTTTGCGCCGCCGTCGTTTAATACGATGGCCTCCAGCAACGGCGTCCAGCCGACAAAATTGGTGTGGTTGACGTTGATGTCGGTTTTTTCCAGCAGCTCACGCACGATTTCAACGTGCCCTTTTTCACTGGCAGGGGTAATGCCCACGCCGCCAAAGCGCGTCAGACGGTCGAGATCCGGATCCGCCGGAAGGACAATGCGCAGCAGGGTTAAATCATTGGTCAGGCAGCTGATCAGGAAGGGGTTAAAACAGGTCTGGTCCTGTTTATCAATATCCGCCCCGGCGGCAATTAAAAATTCCACACAGGCGTAATGCTTTTTCAGGCTGGCAATAATAATGGCGGTTCTTTTCTGGCGGTTGGTTACGTTAATATCCACGCCTTTTTCCAGGCAGGCTTTTAGCGCGTCGATATTGCCCTCTTCTGCCGCCAGCAGAAATTCTGTAACCAGTGCAGTTGCAGACATATTCAGATTCCCTATGTTTCACTTCTGATGGCCTGAGAATAGCAACAGCCTGGTCATAAAAGAATCCGCTTAAAAATCATTCATCGACACGCAATTCATTGTTGAGTTAAATTCAACGGTCCGGCAGAAACGTGCGTCTGTGCAACCTTTTTCTTATGTTTTACCGCTTTTACACACTTCAGGCTGCATTATCCTTATGGCTGAAAAAGCCTTACACAGCGCGGCCCTACGTAAAAATACAGAACTGTGACCAACATCAACTATGATGTAACGCCAGTGTTAAAATATGTTCAAAACTGATGGTCACCAGGAGCCATAATATGAATTCCATCTTTACCGAAGAGAATTTGCTGGCCTTCACCACCGCGGCACGTTTTGGCAGTTTTAGCAAAGCGGCTGCCGAGCTGGGCGTAACCACCTCGGCCATCAGTTACACCATCAAACGCATGGAGACCGGCCTGGACGTGGTGCTGTTTGTACGCAACACGCGCAGCATTGAGCTGACCGAATCCGGTTTTTATTTTTATCGTAAAGCGACCGACCTGCTGAATGACTTTCATGCCATCAAGCGCGGGATTGATACCATTTCTCAGGGCATTGAGACGCGGGTGCGCATCTGCATAAATCAGCTTTTGTATACGCCACGCCATACCGCGCGTTTGCTCCAGGTGCTGAAAAAACAGTTTCCCACCTGCCAGATCACGGTGACGACCGAGGTGTATAACGGCGTCTGGGATTCCATCATTAATAATCAGGCCAATATCGCCATTGGCGCGCCGGATACGCTGCTGGACGGCGGCGGCATTGATTATACCGAGATAGGCGCGATCCGCTGGGTATTTGCCATCGCGCCCACGCATCCGCTGGCGTTCGCCCCAGAGCCCATCTCCGAAAGTCAGCTGCGTCTGTATCCCAATATCATGGTCGAGGATACCGCGCATACCATCAATAAGAAGGTGGGCTGGCTGCTTCACGGTCAGGAGGCGATTCTGGTGCCGGACTTCAACACGAAATGCCAGTGTCAGATCCTGGGGGAAGGTATTGGATTTTTACCGGAATACATGACGCGTGAGGCGGTGGAGGATGGGCTGCTGGTAACGCGGCGAATCAATAATCCGCGCCAGGATTCGCGCATGCTGCTCGCCACGCAGCATGCGGCGACCGGTCAGGTCACGCGCTGGATAAAACAGCAATTTGGCCCCGAAGGCGTGCTGACCCGGATCTACAGTGACTTACTGTGGCGTACCTAGCTCTTCGTCTGAACCCAAAATGCGTGGATAAGACCGGGGAAGTAGCCCAGGATGGTCAGAAGGATATTCAGAATAAACGCCCAGCCCAGCCCCTTGCCAAGCAGCACGCCCAGCGGCGGGAGAATAATCGTAAAAACAACGCGCCAAAAACCCATAAATAACTCCGTGCAAGCTAACCAATTGAAAATTATAAAAGACACTTCTCTAAGCGTAGCCAGTTTACGGGTAACTGCCATTCGTCTCTCGCGCTTTTACCTGCCTTTACCCTCTTTACACTGGCTTAAACCCGGCCTTAAATGCTCTACTGTTTTGAAATTGACCGTAAGGAAACATAATGTCTCTTCCTCTTATTTCGCCGCAGCAGGCAAACGCGCTTATTGCTGAAGGCGCCAAACTTATCGATATTCGCGACCCCGACGAGTATGCCCGCGAGCATATTCCGGCGGCGCACTCCATTCCGCTGGATTCGTTACCCGGCGGGCTTAACGCGGCGCCGGGAGAAACGGTGATTTTCCACTGTCAGTCCGGCGCACGAACCTCAAACAATGCTGCTCGTCTGGCGCAGGCAGCATCCCCTGCGAACGCCTGTGTGGTTGAGGGAGGCATTCAGGGCTGGAAACAGGCCGGACTGCTGACCGTTGAAGATCGATCGCAGCCGCTTCCGCTGATGCGTCAGGTGCAGATCGCTGCCGGGCTGCTGATCCTCTGCGGCGTGGTGTTGGGTTACAGCGTCTCCAGCGGTTTTTTCCTGCTGAGCGGTTTTGTGGGCGCCGGGCTGCTGTTCGCCGGAGTGACAGGTTTTTGCGGTATGGCGCGACTTCTGAAAGTGATGCCGTGGAACCGACGTACCTGATAAGGAGTATCTGAAAGATTAGGCTGTACCCCGTCCCGGACGTGGGCTATGGTGAAGATCATGACAATGATGAGGAGGTGCTATGTTTTCTGTCGGTGATTATGTCCAACCGCGTCAGGGCGGTCCGAAACTGAAAGTGCTCGAAGTGAATGGTGAAAACATTGTGGCCGTGCAGGCCAGCGATGAGCAGGGCGAGAAATATCACCTGAAAGCGGCGGACGTAGTTCTGTACTCCGAAGAAGGTGACTTTGGCGTCTGCTAAGTCAATAATCGGGCGGAATACACCGCCCGAATAATCATCAGATCAGGAAATCGTCCAGCGATTTACCGTTTGCCAGTGCGGTCGCAATTGGCTTTGGCGTACGTCCCTGACCGGTCCAGGTTTTTTCTTCACCGTTCGCGTCAATAAAACGATATTTCGCCGCACGCGCTTTACGTTTTTTCGTCGGCTGACCCGCCTGCGCCAGGTCACTGCCTAACAGATCGCTCGGAGAAATACCGTCAGCTTTCATCAGTTCCAGCAGAGCATTAATTTTATCCTGCTGTTCAGCGCGTTGACGCTCTAATTCAGCCTGCTCGCTGCGTTTTTCTTCAGTGACAATCCGGAATTTTTCCAGCACTTCTTCCAGAACATCCATGGATAATTCACGTGCCAGCGCCCGGAGGGTACGAATATTATTAAGATTCTGTAACGTTAAAGCCATAATAATGAAAAACCTTTCTTCGTGTGTATAACATAAATCAGGCAACAGAATAATTGATTTTGGTTCTGATATCTACCCACTGTGACGTTTTGACATTATTGTAAATGTTTTAGAATATCCCGTTAATATAACCCTGAAATATATGTCTGCTTTAAAGCGTAATATACCGCCCTTCCCCAGGCCAAAAAACCCTGTTTTAAACCGTTCAAAAAACCGCCTCCAAAATCCCACACAACAAAGGTTTCACACGCGCATAGATAATCTAATTCATTGATATATTTCACTAAAATAGGCGCGAGGAGAGAAAATAACGAAGCGCGCAAAAAACGCACATTTTTAGAGAATTTTATGGCTAAAGCGCCAGTAAATAAAAATTAATCACTACTTGTTAGTTAAAAGCCAGAGAGATACGCTATACACTCAAAACAAACCAACCTAAAGCACTAAAGGCCGCAGGTAAAACGCCACTTTTGTGTCCTGTTCGAGGAGTTCAGACATGTTCTCACCGCAGTCTCGCCTGCGCCATGCGGTAGCGGATACGTTCGCGATGGTCGTTTACTGTTCCGTCGTGAATATGCTGATTGAAATTTTCCTGTCGGGAATGTCCTTTGAGCAATCTCTCTCGTCGCGCCTGGTGGCCATTCCGGTGAATATCTTGATCGCCTGGCCGTACGGCCTGTACCGCGATGCAGTGATGCGTTTAGCCCGGCGTATTAGCCCGGCGGGTTGGGTAAAAAACCTGGCGGACGTGCTGGCTTACGTGACGTTCCAGTCCCCGGTGTATGTGTTTATTTTGCTGACGGTGGGCGCAGACTGGCATCAAATCGCCGCTGCGGTAAGTTCAAATATCGTGGTATCCATGCTGATGGGTGCGGTGTACGGTTACTTTCTTGACTACTGCCGCCGCCTGTTCAAAGTCAGCCCTTATAGCCAGGCAAAAGCGTAAGGTAAGGCGACTGGCTCATGCCAGTCGCAGAGTTATTGTACGTCGCCAAACAGCCCTTTCAGGAATCGCTCCAGCGCCATACGCGAGCTGAAACCGTGCGGAATACCATAATGTTCATGCGTCTCGCCGCCTAAATAGAGCGGAAATTGCTGATAATGATCGCAGGTTTTAATATCCGAGGCGGGCTCAGCAAATGACAGGCTTCTGTCTTTGAGTGTCGGGTGAATAATGAGAGCAGTACGCCCCATTCTTGCTTCACGGTTGACGTAAACATAATTCTCACCACGGCGATATCCGTACGCTTTTGATGTTACCTCATCCATGGTGAACCCTTCTTTTTCAAGAACGCGCGCCACCTCATCGGGTCGTAAATACATATCTTTTCCTCATTATCATTCCTGCCCGGCAACCTTACAGTATTCAGCATTAGCAGGGCTTTCAGAATATTCCATAAACTGCCCGATAAGCCGTGACTCGCTTCAGATATTACATTTCTGGACTAAACTAAACGGGAACACAAATTATGGAGGATCGTATGTTTAACAGACCGAACCGAAACGATATTAATGACGACACACAGGATATTCGTAACGATGTCAGCCAATTAGCGGACACGCTGGAAGCCGTATTGAAATCCTGGGGCTCTGACGCGAAGGACGAAGCAGATGCCGCGAAACGTAAGGCTCAGTCTCTGCTGCGTGAAACGCGGGCAAGGATGAATGGCCGCTCACGTACCACTCAGGCGGCCTGCGACATGGCCAGCTGCGCCACCACCTTCGTACGTGAAAAACCGCTTTGTACGCTGGGAACGGTCGCGGCGGTCGGGATTTTTGTCGGCGCCCTGCTTAGTCTGCGTAAGTAAGCGCGCGTTCTTAGCCCCGGTAGCCTCAGGCGCCGGGGCTTTTCTTTGCCTGACAACCTGAAAAAACCGTACAGCCCGCCCTGCCCCGCCAGGCTCATCATCGGGGCCTTATTAATCTGAATTTCCCATATCTTGTGTGGTTGAAACTTATATAAACTACATCTAGTATTCCCTTTAGTAAGACACACACAATATGACGCGTTTACTCGCGCCGTCCTCTCATTCTAAATGGAAATGCGAATCATGAGCATTATTATTTACACTCGTAACGATTGTGTTCAGTGCCACGCCACGAAACGGGCGATGGAGAGCCGCGGCGTGGCATTTGAGATGGTCAATATTGATCAGGTGCCCGACGCGGCAGACACCCTGCGGGCGCAGGGTTTCCGTCAGCTTCCGGTTGTGGTTGCCGGCAACACCAGCTGGTCTGGCTTCCGTCCGGACATGATCAACCGCCTTGCCGCTCAGGGCGTCAGTGCATGAGCACGCTGGTCTACTTTTCCAGCAGCTCGGAAAACACGCTTCGGTTTATGGAGCGTCTCGGGCTGCCCGCGATACGCATTCCGCTGAACGAGCGGGAGCGTATTCAGGTAGACGAACCCTACATTCTGGTGGTGCCCAGCTATGGCGGTGGCGGCACCGCAGGGGCTGTGCCTCGTCAGGTGATCCGCTTTCTGAACGATCCCCATAACCGGCAGCTTATTCGCGGCGTGATCGCCGCAGGCAATCGCAACTTCGGCGAGGCCTTTGCCCGCGCCGGGGATGTCATCTCTCAAAAATGCGGCGTGCCGTATCTCTATCGTTTTGAATTGATGGGGACACAGCAGGACGTAGAGAACGTGCGTAAAGGAGTGAACGAATTTTGGCAACGACAACCGCAGAGCGCGTGATTCAGGCAACGCCGGATTACCACGCATTAAACGCCATGCTAAACCTCTATGACCGGGAGGGGCGCATTCAGTTTGATAAAGATCGTGAGGCGGTGGACGCCTTTTTTGCCGCTCATGTGCGCCCGAACAGCATCGTTTTTGGCAGCCAGCAGGAACGTCTCGACTGGCTGGTAAAAGAGGGTTATTACGAAGAGCGTGTCCTGACCCGCTACGACCGCGCCTTCGTGGTGGCATTGTTTGAACGGGCGCACGCCAGCGGTTTTCGCTTCCAGACGTTTCTCGGCGCGTGGAAGTATTACACCAGCTACACCCTGAAAACCTTTGACGGCAAACGCTATTTAGAAAGCTTTGAAGATCGGGTGGTGATGGTGGCGCTGACGCTGGCGCAGGGCGATGAAGTGCTGGCCGAAAGTCTCACGGAGGAGATCCTCTCCGGCCGCTTCCAGCCCGCCACGCCAACGTTCCTTAACTGCGGGAAAGCCCAGCGCGGCGAGCTGGTCTCCTGCTTCCTGCTGCGTATTGAAGACAATATGGAGTCGATTGGCCGTGCGGTAAATTCGGCGCTACAGCTTTCGAAACGCGGCGGCGGTGTGGCATTTCTGCTTTCGAACCTGCGGGAAGCGGGCGCGCCGATTAAGCGCATCGAAAATCAGTCCTCCGGCGTCATCCCGGTGATGAAGATGCTGGAAGATGCCTTTTCGTACGCCAACCAGCTTGGCGCGCGTCAGGGCGCGGGTGCGGTTTATCTGCACGCGCACCACCCGGACATTCTGCGTTTTCTGGATACCAAACGTGAAAACGCCGATGAAAAGATCCGCATTAAAACCCTGTCGCTCGGCGTGGTGATCCCGGATATCACGTTTAAGCTGGCTAAAGAGAATGCCGACATGGCGCTCTTCTCACCGTATGATGTTGAGCGGATTTACGGCAAAGCCTTTGGCGACGTGGCGATAAGCGAGCTGTACGACGAGCTGGTGGCCGACGATCGCATTCGTAAAAAAACCATCAACGCCCGGGATTTCTTCCAGACGCTGGCTGAAATTCAGTTTGAATCCGGTTATCCGTACATCATGTACGAGGATACGGTGAACCGCGCCAACCCGATTGGCGGGCGCATCAACATGAGCAATCTGTGCTCGGAGATTTTGCAGGTCAACAGCGCGTCCAGCTACGACGAGAACCTCGACTACGCGGACGTGGGCAAGGATATCTCCTGTAACCTCGGGTCGCTGAATATTGCCCACACCATGGACTCTCCCGATTTTGGCCGCACGGTAGAGACCGCCATTCGCGGACTGACGGCGGTATCAGACATGAGCCACATCCGCAGCGTACCGTCTATTGAAGCGGGCAACGCCGCGTCGCATGCCATCGGCCTTGGGCAGATGAACCTGCACGGCTATCTGGCGCGGGAGGGCATCGCCTACGGCAGCCCCGAAGGGCTGGATTTCACCAACCTTTATTTCTACACCGTCACCTGGCATGCGGTGCATACCTCGATGATGCTGGCGCGCGAACGCCACCAGCGGTTCGCAGGCTTTGAGCAGTCCCGCTACGCCAGCGGAGAGTATTTCAGCCAGTATCTGGAAGGCGACTGGCAGCCGAAAACCGAAAAAGTACGCGCGCTGTTTGCCCGCGCTGGCATCACCCTGCCGACGCGTGAGATGTGGCAACAGCTGCGTGAAGAGGTGATGCGCTACGGCATTTATAACCAGAACCTTCAGGCGGTGCCGCCAACCGGCTCCATTTCCTATATCAATCACGCCACGTCGAGCATCCACCCCATCGTGTCGAAGATTGAAATCCGTAAGGAAGGCAAAACCGGGCGCGTCTACTACCCTGCCCCGTTTATGACCAATGAGAATCTGGCTCTGTACCAGGACGCCTATGAAATTGGCCCGGAAAAGATCATTGATACCTACGCCGAGGCGACTAAACATGTGGATCAGGGGCTGTCGCTGACGCTCTTCTTCCCGGACACCGCCACCACGCGGGATATCAACAAAGCGCAGATCTACGCCTGGAAGAAAGGCATCAAAACGCTGTACTACATTCGCCTGCGCCAGCTCGCGCTGGAAGGCACCGAAATTGAAGGCTGCGTGTCCTGCGCGCTGTAAGGAGAAAGGATGAAACTGTCACGCGTAAGCGCCGTTAACTGGAACAAAATTCAGGATGATAAAGACCTGGAGGTATGGAACCGCCTGACCAGCAACTTCTGGCTGCCGGAAAAGGTGCCGCTCTCCAACGATATTCCGGCCTGGCAAACTCTGAGCCATGCCGAGCAGCAGCTGACAATCCGCGTCTTCACCGGCCTGACGCTGCTGGACACCATTCAGAATACCGTGGGTGCGCCCGCGCTGATGAGTGATGCGCTGACCCCGCACGAGGAGGCGGTAATGTCGAATATCAGCTTTATGGAGGCGGTGCATGCCCGCTCTTACAGCTCGATTTTCTCCACTCTGTGCCAGACCAGGGACGTGGACGCCGCCTACGCCTGGAGTGAAGAGAGCGCGTCATTGCAGCGCAAGGCAGATCTGGTGCTGGAATATTACCGGGCCGACGAGCCGCTGAAGAAGAAGATCGCCAGCGTATTCCTGGAATCTTTCCTCTTCTATTCCGGCTTCTGGCTGCCTATGTACTGGTCGAGCCGGGGCAAGCTCACCAACACCGCCGATTTGATTCGCCTCATCATCCGCGATGAAGCGGTACACGGGTATTACATCGGCTATAAGTACCAGAAAGGACTGGAGAAAGTCACCCCGGAAAAACGCGAGGAACTCAAAGGTTTTGCCCTCGATTTACTGATGGATCTGTATGACAACGAGCTGAGTTATACCGAGGAGCTGTACGCCGGAACGGGCTGGGAAGAGGACGTAAAAGCCTTCCTCTGCTACAACGCCAACAAGGCGCTGATGAACCTGGGCTACGAAGCGTTATTCCCACCGGAAATGGCGGAAGTGAACCCGGCGATCCTCGCGGCGCTGTCGCCCAACGCCGATGAAAACCACGACTTCTTTTCCGGGTCCGGCTCGTCGTACGTGATGGGTAAAGCGGTGGAGACGCAAGACGAGGACTGGGATTTTTAATGAATGAATTAACGTTCATTAATTAACTCTGCATTTCATTATTTCCAGCCAAATATTCCACCAGGTACTACACTGTAATTTTCCCGTCATATTCGCCTGAAACACACCGATTCAGGCGAAATTTCCCCATGCAGCAGCAAAAAATTGAGAAAAATTCAAACCGCCCTCAGCCCTTTATTCATGGGAAATTCAGCCGTTTCGCTTGCGGCAAAATTCTGGCCTTCGGCTGGCCCAGGGTTGTCTCAGATTCTGAGTATGTTAGGGTAATGCCAGTTAACTATTTACCATGGTAATCATATCGACATAAACAAATAACAGGACACTCTCTATTGCATGGCAATTAAATTAGAAGTGAAAAATCTTTATAAAGTATTTGGCGAGCACCCGCAGCGTGCTTTCAAATATATTGAGAAAGGCCTTTCGAAAGAGCAAATTCTGGAAAAAACCGGGCTATCGCTTGGCGTTAAAGACGCCAGTCTGGCCATTGAAGAAGGCGAGATTTTTGTCATCATGGGATTATCCGGTTCGGGTAAATCCACTATGGTTCGCCTTCTCAATCGCCTGATTGAACCCACCCGCGGACAGGTGCTGATTGACGGCGTTGATATCGCCAGAATATCAGACGCGGAACTCCGCGAGGTGCGCAGAAAGAAAATTGCGATGGTGTTTCAGTCATTTGCACTGATGCCGCACATGACGGTACTCGATAATACCGCCTTTGGCATGGAGTTAGCCGGTATCCCCGCTCAGGAACGTCAGGAAAAAGCCCTTGATGCACTGCGTCAGGTCGGGCTGGAAAATTATGCTCATGCGTATCCGGATGAACTCTCCGGCGGTATGCGTCAGCGTGTGGGATTAGCGCGCGCATTAGCGATTAATCCGGATATTTTATTAATGGACGAAGCCTTCTCGGCGCTCGATCCCTTAATTCGCACCGAGATGCAGGATGAGCTGGTAAAATTACAGGCCAAACATCAGCGCACCATTGTTTTTATTTCTCACGATTTGGATGAAGCCATGCGTATTGGTGACCGTATCGCCATTATGCAAAATGGTGAAGTGGTGCAGGTCGGCACACCGGATGAAATTCTCAATAATCCGGCGAATGATTATGTGCGCACCTTCTTCCGCGGCGTGGATATTAGCCACGTATTCAGTGCGAAAGATATTGCCCGTCGAACACCAAACGGCATTATTCGTAAAACGCCAGGTTTTGGTCCGCGCTCCGCGCTGAAGCTGTTGCAGGACGAAGACCGTGAATACGGTTATCTGGTTGAACGCGGCAATAAATTTGTCGGCGTTGTCTCCATCGACTCCCTGAAAACCGCCCTGAGCGAAAACCAGGGAATCGATGCGGCGTTGATTGACGCTCCGCTTGCCGTGGACGCCGAAACGCCGCTCAGCGAGTTGCTCTCTCACGTGGGTCAGGCGCCGTGCGCCGTGCCGGTTGTCGGTGAAGAACAACAGTACGTTGGCATCATCTCAAAACGGATGCTGCTACAGGCTTTAGATCGCGAGGGGACAAACAATGGCTGATCAATCAAACCCATGGGGCACCACTGAAGCAGCGGACAGCGCGGCGCAATCTGCCGATGCGTGGGGTTCGACGCCTGCGCCTGCCGATGGCGGCGGCGCGGCAGACTGGCTCAACAGCGCACCAGCGCCTGCCCCAGAGCATTTCAATATTATGGATCCGTTCCACAAGACGCTGATCCCGCTGGATAGCTGGGTAACGGAGGGGATCGACTGGGTCGTTACCCACTTCCGTCCGGTGTTCCAGGGGATCCGCATCCCGGTGGATTACATCCTGAACGGCTTCCAGCAGCTGATGCTGGGCATGCCCGCGCCGGTGGCGATTATCCTGTTCTCGCTGATCGCATGGCAGTTCGGCAGCGCGGGTATGGGGATCGCCACGCTGATCTCCCTGATTGCCATCGGCGCGATTGGCGCGTGGTCTCAGGCGATGATCACCCTGGCGCTGGTGCTGACCGCCCTGCTGTTCTGCGTGGTGATCGGCCTGCCGATGGGGATCTGGCTGGCGCGCAGCCCCCGGGCCGCGAAAATTATCCGCCCGCTGCTGGATGCGATGCAGACCACGCCAGCGTTCGTTTACCTGGTGCCTATCGTGATGCTGTTCGGCATCGGTAACGTACCGGGGGTGGTCGTGACCATTATCTTCGCCCTTCCGCCAATTATTCGTCTGACCATTCTGGGCATTAACCAGGTGCCTGCGGATCTGATAGAGGCATCGCGCTCGTTCGGCGCCAGCCCGCGTCAGATGCTGTTTAAGGTTCAGCTTCCGCTGGCGATGCCGACCATTATGGCAGGTGTTAACCAGACGCTGATGCTGGCGCTGTCGATGGTGGTGATCGCCTCAATGATTGCCGTTGGCGGGTTAGGTCAGATGGTACTGCGCGGCATTGGCCGTCTCGATATGGGGCTGGCGACCGTCGGCGGCGTCGGGATTGTGATCCTCGCCATCATTCTTGACCGCCTGACCCAGGCTGTCGGTCGTGATTCACGCAGTCGCGGCAACCGTCGCTGGTACACCACCGGCCCTGTCGGGTTACTCACCCGCCCATTCACAAAATAAGGAACAACGATGCGACATAACGTACTTTTTGCCACAGCGTTTGCGACCCTTGTCTCCACCAGCGCAGTTGCCGCTGACCTGCCGGGCAAAGGCATTACCGTGCAGCCGGTGCAGAGCACCATTTCGGAAGAGTCCTTCCAGACCCAGATTGTCAGCCGTGCGCTGGAGAAACTGGGCTATACGGTGAATACCGCCAGCGAAGTGGATTACAACGTGGGCTATACCTCCATTGCCTCCGGCGATGCCACCTTTACCGCCGTGAACTGGCAGCCGCTGCACGACGATATGTATGCCGCCGCAGGCGGTGACAAGAAATTCTACCGTGAAGGCACCTTTGTGACCGGCGCTGCGCAGGGATATTTGATCGACAAGAAAACCGCCGATAAGTATCACATCACCAATATTGAACAGCTGAAAGATCCGAAGATCGCCAAACTCTTTGATACCAACGGTGACGGTAAAGCCGACATGATGGGCTGCTCGCCGGGCTGGGGCTGTGAAGCGGTGATTAACCACCAGAACAAAGCCTTCGATCTGGCTAAGACCGTCGACGTGAGCCACGGCAATTACTCTGCGATGATGGCCGACACCATCGCCCGCTTTAAAGAAGGCAAGCCAGTGATCTACTACACCTGGACGCCGTACTGGGTGAGCGACGTGCTGAAGCCGGGCAAAGACGTGGTGTGGTTGCAGGTGCCCTTCTCTTCCCTGCCGGGCGAGCAGAAAGATATCGACACCAAACTGCCAAATGGCATGAACTATGGCTTCCCGGTGAATACCATGCATATCGTGGCGAACAAAGCCTGGGCCGAGAAAAACCCTGCGGCGGCGAAGCTGTTCTCGGTGATGAAACTGCCGCTGGCTGACATTAACGCCCAGAACGCGATGATGCACGCGGGTAAATCATCCGAAGCAGATATCAAAGGCCACGTGGATGGCTGGATCAAAGCCCACCAGCAGCAGTTCGATGGCTGGGTGAAAGAGGCGCTTGAGGCGCAGAAGTAAAGTACTTTCCCCTCACCCCAGCACTCTCCCGAAGGGAGGGGGTGTTAGCGTTCCCTCTCCCTTCTGGGGAGAGGGTTAGGGTGAGGGGCTTAACCGCACAAACACACACATAACAATTCCCCAACATTCACCATCATTGGTTATTATGTTTCCGGAAAAATAATCACTTAACTCACGATTCCTGAAACTAATGACAAAAACAACTCAAGGGCTTAGCCCCGCACTCATCCTTTTAATGTCCGTGGCAACGGGTCTGGCCGTCGCCAGCAACTATTACGCACAACCACTGCTCGACACCATCGCACGCGCCTTCGATCTTTCAGCCAGCTCCGCCGGCTTTATTGTCACCGCAGCACAGCTCGGCTATGCGGCCGGGCTGCTGTTCCTGGTGCCATTAGGCGATATGTTTGAGCGCCGGATGCTTATCGTCTCCATGACGCTGCTGGCGGCGGGCGGAATGTTGATCACCGCCAGCAGCCAGTCGTTAACGATGATGATTATCGGCACCGCGCTGACGGGGCTGTTCTCGGTGGTGGCGCAAATTCTGGTTCCCCTCGCCGCGACGCTGGCTTCCCCGGAAAAACGCGGCAAAGTGGTCGGTACTATCATGAGCGGCCTGCTGCTGGGCATCCTGCTGGCGCGAACCGTTGCCGGGCTGCTGGCGAGCCTCGGCGGCTGGCGCACCGTTTACTGGGTGGCGAGCGTGCTGATGCTTATCATGGCGCTGGCCCTGTGGCGCGGCCTGCCAAAGGTGAAGCAGGAAAATCACCTGAACTATCCGCAGCTCCTCGCCTCCGTTTTCAGCCTTTTCACCCGGGATAAACTCCTGCGCACGCGCGCCATTCTGGGGTGTCTCACCTTCGCCAACTTCAGCATCTTATGGACGTCGATGGCGTTTCTGCTCGCCGCGCCACCGTTTAACTACTCAGAAGGCGTGATTGGCCTGTTCGGGCTGGCAGGCGCGGCTGGCGCACTGGGCGCGCGCCCGGCGGGTGGGCTGGCCGATAAAGGTAAATCTCATATGACCACCTCCGCAGGGCTGGTTTTACTCCTGCTCTCCTGGGCGGCCATCTGGTACGGACACGTCTCCGTGCTGGCGCTGATTGTCGGTATTCTGGTGCTAGACCTCACCGTGCAGGGCGTACACATCACCAACCAGACCGTGATTTACCGCATGAAGCCGGACGCCCGTAACCGTCTGACGGCCGGGTACATGACCAGCTACTTTATCGGCGGCGCGGCGGGCTCGCTCATCTCAGCCTCCGCCTGGCAGCATGCGGGCTGGACGGGCGTGTGCGCCATCGGCGCCATCGTCGCGGCGATAAATCTGCTGGTATGGTGGCGCGGCTATCACCGTCAGGAAGCAATTCACTAAGTTTTACATTGCTTTGGGTCCCCTGGAGTGTAAAGGGGGCCTGCATCTGTTAAGGTAACGGTAATCATTTATCTCAGAAATTTTACTGTGGGTGACATATTTACTACCGGCATGAATAGTTCAGACCCCTGTCCTCACATCCCCTCTTTCGCGGGTACACACCCCACGCTCTCTGTGCTCACCGGGTCACGGATTTACCCGGCGCTTTCTGATGGTGACATACGTTTGGCGGATATAACCGCACAAATAATTCATTTACATTATTTGTCACTGTCGTTACTATATCGGCTGTAATTAATGAGGTTATGCCCAAAATGGATAGTTCGTTTACGCCCATTGAACAAATGCTTAAGTTCCGTGCCAGTCGTCATGAGGACTTCCCGTATCAGGAAATTCTGCTGACCCGCCTGTGCATGCACATGCAGGGTAAGCTGCTGGAAAATCGTAACAAGATGCTGAAAGCGCAAGGGATTAACGAGACGTTGTTTATGGCGTTGATTACGCTGGAGTCTCAGGAAAATCACAGCATTCAGCCATCGGAACTGAGCTGTGCGCTGGGGTCATCCCGTACCAATGCAACCCGTATCGCGGATGAACTGGAAAAGCGCGGCTGGATTGAACGCCGTGAAAGCGATAACGATCGCCGCTGCCTGCATCTGCAACTGACCGAGAAAGGTCACGAATTCTTGCGCGAAGTGCTGCCACCGCAGCACAACTGCCTGCACCAGCTCTGGTCTGCCCTCAGCACCGCCGAGCGCGACCAGCTTGAGCATATTACTCGCAAGCTGCTCACCCGTCTGGACCAGATGGATGAAGATGGCGTCATCCTTGAGGCGCTGCGCTAACGCGACGATCCGCTCAACATTCCAGATTGCTAAAAAGAAAAACTGACAGGCCAGCACGTGAAACTGCTGGCCTTTCTGACAACAGGTCGGCTCAGCCGATGTGAAAATAAAAAGATCGTGGAGAACAACAATGAGCGCAAATGCGGAGAACACCCCCCCGCAGCAACCGGTCAACAAAAAGGGCAAACGTAAGAGCGCCCTTATTCTGCTGACCTTGCTCTTTATTATTATTGCCGTGGCATATGGGATCTATTGGTTTTTAGTCTTGCGTCATGTTGAAGAGACAGACGATGCATACGTGGCAGGGAATCAGGTTCAAATCATGGCCCAGGTGTCAGGCAGCGTGACGAAAGTCTGGGCTGATAACACCGACTTTGTGAAAAAAGGCGATGTGCTGGTCACGCTCGATCCAACCGACGCCCAACAGGCTTTTGAAAAAGCACAGACGGCTCTGGCCTCCAGCGTTCGCCAGACCCGCCAGCTGATGATCAACAGCAAGCAGCTTCAGGCCAATATCGACGTGCAGAAAACGGCGCTGGCTCAGGCGCAGAGCGACCTCAATCGTCGTGTTCCTCTCGGCACCGCCAACCTGATTGGCCGTGAAGAGTTGCAGCACGCCCGCGATGCGGTGGCCAGCGCACAGGCGCAGCTGGACGTGGCGATCCAACAGTACAACGCTAATCAGGCGATGGTGCTGGGTACTTCTCTGGAAAACCAGCCGGCGGTGAAACAGGCGGCGACCGAAGTGCGTAACGCATGGCTTGCCCTGCAACGTACCAAAATCGTCAGCCCGATGACCGGCTACGTTTCCCGTCGTTCCGTACAGCCAGGGGCGCAGATTAGCACCACCACGCCGCTGATGGCGGTCGTTCCGGCGAACAATCTGTGGGTCGATGCGAACTTCAAAGAGACCCAGCTGGCGCATATGCGTATCGGCCAAACCGCAACTGTGGTCAGCGATATTTACGGCGATGACATCAAGTACACCGGGAAAGTGGTCGGTCTGGACATGGGGACCGGCAGCGCGTTTAGCCTGCTGCCTGCACAGAACGCCACCGGCAACTGGATCAAAGTGGTACAGCGCTTGCCTGTGCGTATCGAACTGGATCCTAAGCAGCTGGCAGACCATCCGCTGCGAATTGGCCTTTCCACGCTGGTGACGGTCGATACCGCCAACCGCGACGGTCAGATCCTCGCAAGCCAGGTGCGCAGTACGCCAGCTTATGAAAGTAACGCCCGTGAAATTAGCCTCGATCCGGTCAATAAGCTGATCGATGACATCGTGAAGGCAAACGCCGGTTAAGCCGAAGGTGAGCGTTATGCAACAGCAAAAGCCGCAAAAACCGCTGGAGGGGGCGCAACTGGTCATTATGACCATTGCGCTGTCGCTGGCGACATTCATGCAGGTGCTGGACTCCACCATCGCAAACGTGGCGATCCCTACGATCGCCGGGAACCTTGGCTCATCGCTGAGCCAAGGGACCTGGGTCATTACCTCGTTCGGGGTGGCGAACGCCATCTCCATTCCCATCACCGGCTGGCTGGCGAAGCGCGTCGGTGAAGTGAAGCTGTTCCTTTGGTCGACGATCCTGTTCGTGCTGGCCTCCTGGGCCTGCGGCATGTCCAGTAGCCTGACGATGCTGATTTTCTTCCGCGTCATCCAGGGGATTGTCGCCGGGCCGTTGATTCCGCTGTCGCAGAGTTTGCTGCTGAACAACTATCCGCCCGCCAAACGCTCCATCGCGCTCGCGCTGTGGTCGATGACGGTGATTGTCGCCCCAATTTGCGGGCCAATCCTCGGCGGCTATATCAGCGATAACTATCACTGGGGCTGGATCTTCTTCATCAACGTGCCCATCGGTGCGCTGGTGGTACTGATGACGCTACAGTCTTTGCGTGGTCGCGAAACGCGGACTGAACAGCGGCGGATCGACGGCATCGGGCTGGCACTGCTGGTTGTCGGCATCGGCAGCCTGCAAATCATGCTCGACCGCGGCAAAGAGCTGGACTGGTTCGCCTCTACGGAAATCATCGTGCTGACGGTGGTCGCTGTGGTGGCCATCAGCTTCCTGATTGTCTGGGAGCTGACGGACGATAACCCGATAGTCGACCTCTCGTTGTTTAAATCGCGAAACTTCACCATCGGCTGCCTGTGTATCAGCCTCGCCTATATGCTCTACTTCGGCGCGATTGTTCTGCTGCCGCAGCTGTTGCAGGAGGTGTACGGCTATACCGCAACCTGGGCGGGGCTGGCCTCCGCGCCGGTGGGGTTAATTCCGGTTCTGCTGTCGCCGATTATTGGCCGTTTCGCCCATAAGCTCGACATGCGCAGGCTGGTGACGTTCAGCTTCATCATGTACGCCGTGTGCTTCTACTGGCGCGCGTATACGTTTGAACCGGGAATGGACTTTGGCGCCTCCGCGTGGCCACAGTTTATTCAGGGCTTCGCCGTAGCGTGCTTCTTCATGCCGCTGACCACCATTACGCTTTCCGGCTTGCCGCCTGAGCGGATGGCGGCGGCATCGAGCCTGTCGAACTTCACCCGTACGCTGGCGGGCTCCATCGGGACATCGATCACCACCACGCTGTGGACCAACCGGGAATCGATGCACCATGCTCAACTCACCGAAGCGGTGAACCCGTTCAACCCTAACGCTCAGCAGATGTATAGCCAGCTTGAGGGGATGGGGATGACGGAGCAGCAGGCGTCCGGCTGGCTTGCCCAGCAGATCACCAACCAGGGGCTGATTATCTCGGCAAACGAGATTTTCTGGATATCGGCGGGGATCTTTATCGTCCTGCTGGGGCTGGTGTGGTTTGCCAAACCACCGTTTGGGGCCGGTAGCGGGGGCGGTGGGGCGCATTAGCCCTCATTACAGGACGCCTTACCCGGCCTACGATCGTAGGCCCGGTAAGCGCAGCGCCACCGGGCAACTTCTACGGTTGTCCAAAACGCGACAGCGATTGTCAGTTCCGATAAAGCAGCGCGCCTGAAATCGATTCACGATAGTGAAAAGACAACAGGAGCGCACCATGCTGAACACACCCGCCGACAAATACCAGCCTTACCCCACCCTTTCGTTGCCCGACCGCCGCTGGCCGGAGCAGATTATCACCTGCGCCCCGCGTTGGCTCTCGACCGACTTACGCGACGGTAACCAGGCGCTGGCCGAGCCGATGGACAGCGCGCGCAAGCTGCAATTCTGGGATCTGCTGCTGACCTGCGGGTTTAAAGAAATAGAAGTCGCCTTCCCGTCCGCCTCGCAGACGGACTTTAATTTTGTACGTCAGCTGATTGAGGAGAACCGCATCCCGGATGACGTCACCATTCAGGTGTTAACGCAGGCGCGGGACGATCTTATCCATCGCACTTTCGACTCCCTGCGCGGCGCGAAGCAGGCCACCGTTCACCTGTATAACGCTACCGCCCCGCTGTTCCGCCGTCTGGTATTCGGCATGGAGAAAGCGCAAATCGTCGAGCTGGCGACGCGCGCGACGCGCCTGATTCGTCAGCTGTGTGAAGAGAACCCTGACACCCGCTGGCAGTACGAATACTCCCCGGAAACCTTCTGCTTTACCGAACCGGAGTTTGCGCTGGAGATTTGTGAAGCCGTGGCGGAGATCTGGCAGCCGTGCGCGGCGCGTCCGATGATCGTCAACCTGCCCGCTACCGTCGAAGTGAGCACGCCGAACGTCTATGCTGACCAGATCGAGTATTTCTGCCGCCACTTCAGCCGCCGCAGTGACGTCTGTATCAGCGTACATCCGCATAACGATCGCGGAACGGGCGTCGCCAGCGCGGAGCTGGCCGTCATGGCCGGGGCTGACCGCGTGGAGGGCTGCCTGTTTGGCAACGGTGAGCGCACGGGCAACGTCTGCCTGGTGACGCTGGCGATGAACCTCTACAGCCAGGGCATTAGCCCGAATCTGGATTTCAGCGATATGAATCGGGTGGTTGAAACGGTAGAAACCTGCAACCAGCTGCCCGTCCATCCGCGCCATCCGTGGGCGGGTCGTCTGGCTTACACCGCCTTCTCCGGCTCGCACCAGGATGCCATCAAGAAAGGTTTCGATGCCCGTAAGCCTGGCGAACGTTGGGAGATGCCCTATCTGCCCGTCGACCCGCAGGATATTGGCTGTACCTATGAAGCGGTGATCCGCGTGAACAGCCAGTCAGGAAAAAGCGGAAGCGCCTGGCTTATTGAGCAAAACCACGGCCTGAAATTGCCTCGCGCCCTGCAACAGGATTTTAGCCAGCACGTGCAGCAGGAAACGGATAACCATGGAAAAGAGATGACGCAGAATGCGCTCTGGCAGCTGTTCCGCGCCCGTTACGGCCTGGTGGCGAGCCCGCCATTAGCGCTGCAATCGTACCGCAGCGACAGCCAGCAGGACGGCCAGCTGCGGCTGACGGCAAGCGTCGCCACGCATGGGGGCACCCGCCAGCTGGAAGGCCAGGGAAACGGTTTGCTCTCCGCCGCCGCTCACGGCTTAAGCCGCTGGATCAACGCGTCGTTTGTGATCAAGGATTATCACGAACATACGTTAGGCGAACGCAGCGACAGCCGCTCGGTGGCCTATATCCGCTGCCTGTTCCAGGATGGGACCAGCCGCTGGGGCGTGGGCATCGACAGCGACGTGGCACGCGCGTCGATTCAGGCGCTTTTTAACGCGGTCAGTCGTTCCTGAAGTAATCGCTGGGTGAGAGACCCATTACCCGGCGAAACATTGCCGTAAAGGCGCTGTGGCTGCCATACCCCAGATCCAGCGCCACGCGTAATACCGGCTGGCCCTGCGCCAGCCGCACTAAGGCTTCCAGCAGTCGCGCCCTTCTCACCCATTCGCCGTAGCTCAGGCCTGTCTGCTGCTGAAAATGACGGTTCAGCGTGCGTTCGCTCATCCCCACAATACCTGCGGCCTGGGCGCTGCTCCAGCTTTCTCCCGGGGCCATTCGAATCTGCTGGCAGAGATGGCGCAGCGCTTCGCTTTCCGGCTCGGGCAGGTGAAACGGCAGCACCGGCATGAGACGAATTTCATCGAGGATCAGCTCATAAACACGTTCATCGCGGCTTCCGGGTGCGTAAGATTCAGGAAGCGTGAGGGAGGTCAGGATCAGCTCGCGCAGCAGGGGCGAGATCTGCACGATCTGGCAGGTCGCCGGGAGATCGGCGCGCGCCAGCGGGTCGATAAACAGCGTGCGGGCGGCAACGTTGCCGGTGATGCGCAGGGCGTGCTGCGTACCCGCAGGTAGCCAGACGCCGCGACCGGGCGGCACCACCCAGCAGCCGGATGCGGTATCCACCCGCACGACGCCGGTGAGGCTGTGCAGGAGCTGCGCGCAGTCGTGCTGATGCCACGGCTCGCTGTCGCCATGAGCATAATCATGCGAAAACGGCACAAGCGGGCGATGGGTAAAGGAGAAGGTGGTGGTTGTCGTCATCAGGATTGTAGGCCCGGTCAGCGAAGCGCCACCGGGCATCCACAGGCACGATACTAAATGTGCAGTTCCTGAAGTTTTTCTTTTGGCAGGGCCAGCTCGTCGTTGCTGTTTACACGAACATCACGTTCGATGATATGACGGGCAATCTCCTGAGCTTCTTCCAGAGAGTGCATCTGGTAAGTGCCGCACTGGTAAACGTTCAGCTCAGGGATCTGGTTCTGCTCTTTCACCTTCAGCACGTCTTCCATCGCCGCTTTCCACGCATCCGCGACGCGTTTCTCTTCAGGCTGACCAATCAGGCTCATGTAGAAACCGGTTCGGCAGCCCATCGGAGAGATATCGATGATCTCCACGCCGTTGCCGTTCAGGTGGTCGCGCATGAATCCGGCGAACAGGTGTTCCAGCGTGTGAATGCCTTTCTCTGGCATCACTTCTTTATTCGGCACGCAGAAGCGCAGGTCGAAAACGGTGATCGTGTCGCCGTGCGGCGTGTTCATGGTCTTCGCCACGCGGACTGCTGGTGCTTCCATACGGGTATGGTCGACAGTAAAGCTATCTAATAACGGCATACGTCACCTCCGATAGTGATTTTTTTTAAAATAAACTGAACTCTTCTACAGAATGCGCGTCTGAGTATATGAAAGACGCGCATTTGTTATCATCATCCCTGAATTCAGAGATGTATATTTTGGCCACAGCGATGTGGCCTTTTTCTTTTGGTTCAGGCCTGCTTCGCCAGAAACGCCTCAAACGACTCCGTATCCGCCGCTTCGACCTCTTTCTGACGCACAACGGACGCATCGCGCTCTGCCACAAAATCCGCTTCGCTCAGGATCTCTAACGGCTCCTGCATCAGCATCTCACGGTACTCCGCTGAGAGTGAACGCCCTGTGCCACCAATTCCCTGCTCAATCATAGAACGCAGAATACGTGCTGAGAATGTCAGTTCCGGGTTATCAAAGCTTTCAACCAGTTCGTCGCAGACCTTCTGGTAAGCTTCGCCGCCGTACACGCTATCCAGCGTCTGGGCTACGCGCTTCAGGTCATGGAACAGATCCTTCCCTACCTTAGACAGTGGGAACTGAGCCGTTTCACAGCCAATACCTAACGTCAGGCCCGGCTTGCGCCCTTCCAGAATCACGCGATTCCAGTTGGCACGGGTACACAGCAGTTCGTCGGAACTCATTTCCGGCGCATCCGCCAGTACGCACCAGACCATAAACAGGTCAAGGAAACGAACCTGCTGCTCGTCAACGCCAATCGGTGAGAACGGGTTGATATCCAGCGAGCGCACTTCAATGTATTCGATCCCGCCGCGCTGTAGCGCATCCGACGGCGTTTCACCGCTGCGCGTCACGCGCTTCGGACGAATCGGCGCATACAGTTCATTTTCAATCTGCAACACGTTGGTGTTAATTTGCAGGCGTTTGCCGTCTTTTTCGAGGCCGATTTTTTCGTACTCTTCCGACGGGGTTTTTATCGCCCGCTTCAAGCCTGCCACATATTCGTGCAGATCGTTAAACGTAATTCCGAGATTGCTTTGCGATTTATTGGTATAGCCAAGGTCGCTCAGGCGCAGGGAGGTCGCGTATGGCAGGTAATACATGCCACATTCGGTCTTCTCGAACGGTAGCGTGGTCGGTTTCCCTTGCAAGAACGATGAACAGATAGCCGGGGACGCGCCGAACAGATACGGAATAACCCAGCCAAAACGGTAGTAGTTGCGGATCAGGCGGAAGTAGCCCGCGGAGATCGCTTCTTTATCCGTTTCACCGCACTTCGCCTGCCAGAACGCCATCGGCAGAGAAAAGTTGTAGTGCACGCCAGAGATCGTCTGCATCAATGCGCCGTAGCGGTTTTTCAGTCCTTCGCGATACAGCGTTTTCAGCCGACCAATATTCGAGGTGCCGTACTGCGCCAGCTCGATATCCTGCCCCTGCTCGATATAGCACGGCATGCTGAGCGGCCACATACGCTCGTCGCCGAGGTTGCGGGCGGTGAAGCGATGCACGTCGCGCATGATCGTCAGCATATGATCAATATCACCGTCTACTGGCGTGATGAACTCCAGCAGCGCTTCGGCGAAATCGGTTGTGATCCATTTATGTGTCAGCGCCGAGCCTAACGCCTTCGGGTGTCCCGTAGTCGCTAAGCTACCATCCGCATTTACGCGCAGCGTTTCGCGCTCAAGCCCACGCTGAATCCCCTTCAGTGCCTGAGGGTGATTTTCCAGCCAGGCCAGCGCCTGTGATACGTCCGGGATCAATTTGACCTCCCGCCTGTCAAAAAATTGTCACTCAGCATAATTGTAATGGTTGACGATTGAAGGTCGCGAATTCATTCCACCAATTAGTGCCACCACGTCATACCCTGTAGTGTTACCCATGCCAGTAAAACATAGCGTAACGCCTTGCCAAGGCACAAAAAAAAGAGCACCGGTCCCCAGGAGATGCGCATCCATCCCGCCAGCAGACACAGTAAATCGCCTATTACAGGCATCCAGCTTAATAACAGCGTGGCAGCGCCATAGCGTTTTAGCCAGCCCACTGCCTTTTCCTGCCAGCGAGATTTTTCGCGTAGCGGAAAGAAACGTCCAAGAATAACGTTAGTCAGCCCTCCAAGGCTATTACCCATTGTTGCTATTAAGACCAGCAACCAGGGCTGACTTACGCCGGACAACAGCATCGCCACCAGCACCACTTCCGAATTCCCCGGTAAGAGGGTGGAGCTTAAAAAACTGCTGGCGAATAATGAAGCGAGTGACAGCGCGTCACTCACAGTAAGCGAACGTCCACCGCCGCCATTCCGGCATCACGTGCGGCCTGAATACCAAAATCAGCATCTTCAAACACCACGCATTTTGCAGGTGGAACACCCATTAATTCTGCACAGAGCAGGAAGGTATCCGGTGCGGGTTTGTGATGCTTAACATGATCGGCGGCAACGACGGCAGAAAAATAGTGGCGCAGGCCAAGGTGATTGAGTAGCGCTTCAGCAATCGCGCTCTCGCTGCCCGTACCGACAGACATAGGACGACGGCCGTGCCACTCCTTGACGACGTCAATGAGTGGTAAAGGCTGCACGGTGTCTAACAGTATGGCTTTTACCGCGTCGGTTTTTTCACGCGCGAGCTGATGAGGGTCGAGATCGGCCTGATTCAGCTCAATCACGGCCTGTGCGATACGCCAGGTGGGCGATCCGTTGAGGGCAATCATCGCCTGTAAATCGAAACGCATACCGTAACGGCCCAGGACTTCGGTCCAGGCCTGACGATGCGTGGGTTCGGTATCCAGGAGGGTGCCGTCCATATCGAAGATCAGACCGTCATACTGTGCGTACATCGTGCTCTCGCTAAACGATTAACAAAGCATTACTTTATCGTAAAAGGGGATTTTTGTCGCTGACAGAGAGCGTGATTGCTGACGAAACGTCGAAGGAATGAACAAAGAAGGAGAAGATGGTGCATCCGGGAGGATTACTCGGCTTACGCCTCGCCCTGCGGGCCGTTGCTAAAGCAACGTTATCCTCC
Source organism: Enterobacter cloacae complex sp. AR_0002 (assembly GCF_001922365.1). Lineage (NCBI taxonomy): Bacteria > Pseudomonadati > Pseudomonadota > Gammaproteobacteria > Enterobacterales > Enterobacteriaceae > Enterobacter > Enterobacter cloacae complex sp. AR_0002. The sequence continues at coordinate 4,810,127 of NZ_CP018814.1, read as the reverse complement.
CTGGTGCTTGCGATTAACTCGCAGACCTTAAAACAACAGCATCGCTGTTATCCAGGAGAATATGGTGCATCCGGGAGGATTCGAACCTCCGACCGCTCGGTTCGTAGCCGAGTACTCTATCCAGCTGAGCTACGGATGCATCGGGATTTACTACTGTTACTGCTGATACTCGGTATCGCTTCAAAAGCAACACAAAGTAAAATATGGTGCATCCGGGAGGATTCGAACCTCCGACCGCTCGGTTCGTAGCCGAGTACTCTATCCAGCTGAGCTACGGATGCATCGGGATTTACTGCTGTACTTCTCGATACTCATATCACTTCAAAAGCAATATGAAGTAAAAAATGGTGCATCCGGGAGGATTCGAACCTCCGACCGCTCGGTTCGTAGCCGAGTACTCTATCCAGCTGAGCTACGGATGCATCGGGATTTACTACTGTACTGCTCGATATTCATATCACTTCGAAAGCAATATGAAGTAATAGATGGTGCATCCGGGAGGATTCGAACCTCCGACCGCTCGGTTCGTAGCCGAGTACTCTATCCAGCTGAGCTACGGATGCAAAATGGCGGTGAGGCGGGGATTCGAACCCCGGATGCAGCTTTTGACCGCATACTCCCTTAGCAGGGGAGCGCCTTCAGCCTCTCGGCCACCTCACCACACAACGCCTCTTTCGAGTGCTTCGAGCAACTCGTTAAGAGCTTCTCGTCGCTGCGTGGCGCATATATTACTTTCTGGGACTTATAAGTCAAACAATTTTCCACATGCTTTTTTCGTTTGCACAATTCGCACGCAATTCGCATGTAAAAGCCGCAAAGAGAGTGTTTTATAAGCGGATTTTGCAGGCATCTTCACAGAATTCTGTTGAGAGAAGCGCGTCATTTGGATGAGATAAGGTTATGAGAGTGGTCAAAAACGAAGCGTTTGAAATAGAACGGTAACTTTATGCAGGAAAAATAACAGGAGGGTTGCGTCTCGCCCGACAGCGAGACGCGACAATATCAGTAACTGGACTGCTGGGATTTTTCAGCCTGGATACGCTGGTAGATCTCTTCACGGTGGACAGATACTTCTTTAGGAGCGTTAACACCAATACGTACCTGGTTACCCTTTACCCCTAAAACTGTCACGGTGACCTCATCCCCAATCATGAGGGTCTCACCAACTCGACGAGTCAGAATCAGCATTCTTTGCTCCTTGAAAGATTAAAAGAGTCGGGTCTCTTGTATCCCGGCATTATCCATCATATAACGCCAAAAAGTAAGCGATGACAAACACGTAAAGTGTAAGCAGTCACGGCATCACATTCTGTTAAACGTAAGTTTAGCCGATATACACAAACTCAACCTGACTTTATCGTTATCGATAGCGCAGTGAGCAAGACGCCATAACGTTACCGCTATGGCGTCTGCTTGTGCTTTGTAGTTATTACAGTTTCGCGCTTACCCAGCTTTCAACGCTGGCTAATGCCGCGGGAAGTGCCGCCGCATCCGTACCACCGGCTTGCGCCATGTCCGGACGACCGCCACCTTTGCCACCCACCTGCTGGGCGACCATGCCAATCAGTTCCCCTGCTTTGACACGATCCGTCACATCCTTAGAGACGCCCGCAATCAGAGAAACCTTACCCTCTGCGACCGTTGCCAGCACGATAACCGTCGAACCAAGCTGGTTCTTCAGATCGTCGACCATGGTACGCAGCATCTTAGGCTCAACGCCCGCCAGATCGCTGACCAGCAGTTTGACGCCCTTAATGTCTACCGCTTTGCTGGAGAGGTTTGCGCTCTCCTGCGCCGCAGCCTGTTCTTTCAGCTGCTGGAGTTCTTTTTCCAGCTGACGGGTACGATCCAGCGCGACACGCACTTTTTCGCCCAGGTTCTGGCTATCGCCTTTCAGCAGCTGCGCGATCTCGTGTAGCTGGTCGCTCTGCGCATGCAGGCTGGCAATTGCGCCTTCCCCGGTCACCGCCTCAATACGACGCACGCCTGCCGCCGTCCCCGACTCGGAAACGATGCGGAACAAGCCGATGTCACCGGTGCGGGATGCGTGAGTACCGCCACACAGTTCGGTAGAGAAGTCGCCCATGCTCAGCACGCGAACGCGGTCGTCATATTTCTCGCCAAACAGCGCCATCGCACCTTTCTTCTTCGCTGCCTCGAGATCCATGATGTGGGTTTCGATTGGCAGGTTACGGCGGATCTGGGCATTCACCAGGTCTTCCACCGCACGAATTTCAGATGGCTTCATCGCTTCAAAATGTGAGAAGTCGAAACGCAGCACTTTGTCATTAACCAGAGAACCTTTCTGTGCAACGTGCGTACCCAGCACTTCGCGCAGGGCTGCGTGCATCAGGTGGGTTGCCGAGTGGTTCAGACGAATGCGCGCGCGGCGAGCTTCGTCAACGTTGGCCTGAACGCCCTCGCCCACTTTCAGAGAACCGGAAACCAGTTTGCCCTGGTGACCAATCGCCTGACCGTATTTCTGGGTATCGCTTACGCTGAAGCTGAAGCCATTGCCTTTCAGTTCGCCTTTATCGCCAACCTGACCGCCCGATTCCGCATAGAACGGCGTTTTATCCAGGATAACAACCGCGTCCTGACCCGCGCTAATGCTGTCTACGGCTTTACCGTCAACAAACAGCGCGGTTACGTTGCTGGTCAGGGCCAGCTCTTCGTAGCCTTTAAATTCAGACGCGCTATCAACGCGGATCATCGCGTTGTAGTCTGCGCCAAAACCGCTGGATTCACGCGCACGACGACGCTGCTCTTCCATTGCGGCTTCAAAGCCTGCTTCGTCAACTTTGATGTTGCGCTCGCGGCAAACGTCCGCCGTCAGGTCAACCGGGAAGCCGTAGGTGTCGTACAGGCGGAAAGCGGTTTCGCCATCCAGCGTGTCGCCCTTGAGTTTCGCCAGCTCGTCGTCCAGCAGCGCCAGACCGCGCTCCAGCGTACGGGCAAACTGCTCTTCTTCGGTTTTCAGAACCTGTTCAACCTGCGCCTGCTGGCGTTTCAGCTCGTCGCCGGCAGAGCCCATCACGCCAATCAGTGGCCCAACGAGTTTATAGAAGAAGGTGTCCTTCGCGCCCAGCATGTTGCCATGGCGGATCGCACGACGAATGATACGACGCAGCACATAGCCACGGTTTTCATTTGACGGGATAACGCCGTCAGCAATCAGGAACGCACAGGAACGAATATGGTCTGCGATAACGCGCAGTGATTTGTTGCTCAGATCGGTTGCGCCCGTTACCTCAGCAACGGCTTTGATCAGGGTGCTGAACAGGTCAATCTCATAGTTGGAGTTAACGTGTTGCAGAACGGCCGCGATACGCTCAAGGCCCATACCGGTATCTACGGACGGTTTTGGCAGCGGCTCCATGGTGCCGTCGGCCTGACGGTTGAACTGCATGAAGACGATGTTCCAGATCTCAATATAGCGATCGCCATCTTCTTCCGCGCTTCCCGGAGGGCCGCCCCAGATGTGGTCGCCATGATCGTAGAAGATCTCGGTGCACGGACCGCAAGGGCCGGTGTCGCCCATCTGCCAGAAGTTATCAGACGCGTAAGGCGCGCCTTTGTTGTCACCGATACGGATGATACGTTCGCGAGGGATACCCACTTCTTTTTCCCAGATGTCGAACGCTTCGTCATCGGTCTCATACACGGTCACCCACAGACGCTCTTTCGGCAGATTGAACCAGTTTTCACCGGTCAGCAGTTCCCACGCGTATTGAATGGCGTCGTGTTTGAAGTAGTCGCCGAAGCTGAAGTTACCCAGCATTTCGAAGAAGGTGTGGTGGCGCGCGGTGTAACCGACGTTTTCCAGATCGTTGTGTTTACCGCCCGCACGCACGCAACGCTGTGAGGTTGTGGCGCGGGAATAATTACGCTTGTCGAGACCAAGGAACACATCCTTGAACTGGTTCATCCCGGCGTTGGTAAACAGCAGAGTCGGGTCATTGTTCGGTACCAGGGAGCTGCTGGCAACAACCTGGTGTCCCTTACTATGGAAAAAATCGAGAAACGCCTGACGGATCTCAGCGGTGCTCTTGCTCATAATTATCCTGAAATCAAGCTAACGAAATGTCGCAGCAGATCTGTATCTGTAAACAGTTGGACGGACCAGCTACTGGAAAAAGTGGGAATAAGATAAGTTTTCTTTAGTGGGAAGTAAAATCCCGCATGCGTTCAATCGGTAAAATTACGCCAGATATCCTGAATATCTTCCATCAGGAAGCCGCGGTAGAGCAAAAAGCGCTGGATTTTAACTTTTTCTGAAAATTCACGCGGCAGCGGCTCACCGTACTTTCGTACCGCCTGCTCACGCGCCAGTTCGCACCAGTCAATTTCACTTTCGCGCATGGCTTTTTCAATCGATTCACGGGCAACGCCTTTCTGGTTCAGCTCCTGGCGGATACGCGCTGGCCCATAGCCTTTACGACCACGGCTGGCAAGAAAGCGAGCGGCAAAACGGCCGTCATCCAGATAGTGATGCTCGTAGCACCAGGCAACCACGCGGTCATAATCTTCCGCGGTGGCATCAATGTCTTCCGGACCGTTTTTGCTCATGACGGGCGCTGACAGTTTCCGCCGCAGCTCCTGTTCGCTATGGTCACGCACGGCAAGAATACGCACGGCCCGATCCAGCAAGCGTGAGTAGGCTGGTCGGCGTGATGTCGGTTCACTCATAAAAAACCTGTCGATTCAGAAATGCAAAAAGGGCCGCATCAGCAGCCCTTCATTTTTATCCGAGAGGATTAAAAGTCTTCGTTGGTTTCTTCAGCATCCGCGCCGTCGACCACGAAATCAGGTTTAGAGTCCTGGTTGTTCAGCAGGAGTTCACGCACCTTCTTCTCAATCTCTTTCGCCGCCGCCGGGTTCTCTTTCAGCCAGGAGATAGCATTAGCTTTACCCTGACCAATCTTGTCACCGTTGTAGCTGTACCATGCGCCCGCTTTTTCAATCAGCTTCTCTTTCACGCCCAGGTCAACCAGCTCGCCGAGGAAGTTGATACCTTCGCCGTAGAGGATCTGGAACTCAGCCTGTTTGAACGGTGCTGCGATTTTGTTCTTCACAACCTTCACGCGGGTTTCGCTACCGACTACGTTATCCCCCTCTTTCACCGCGCCGATACGGCGGATATCCAGACGGACAGAAGCGTAGAATTTCAGAGCGTTACCGCCGGTGGTAGTTTCCGGGTTACCGAACATTACACCAATTTTCATACGGATCTGGTTGATGAAGATCAGCAGCGTATTGGACTGCTTAAGGTTACCCGCCAGCTTACGCATCGCCTGGCTCATCATACGTGCCGCGAGGCCCATGTGAGAGTCACCGATTTCACCTTCAATTTCCGCTTTTGGCGTCAGCGCCGCAACGGAGTCGACGATGATCACATCAACCGCACCTGAGCGCGCCAGCGCGTCACAAATTTCCAGTGCCTGCTCGCCGGTGTCCGGCTGGGAGCACAGCAGGTTGTCGATATCAACGCCCAGTTTACGGGCATAGACCGGGTCCAGCGCGTGCTCGGCATCGATAAACGCACAGGTTTTACCTTCGCGCTGTGCCGCCGCAACAACCTGCAACGTCAGGGTGGTTTTACCCGAGGATTCCGGACCGTAGATTTCTACGATACGGCCCATCGGCAAACCGCCAGCGCCCAGTGCGATATCAAGAGAAAGCGAACCAGTGGAGATAGTTTCCACATCCATGGAACGGTCTTCACCCAGGCGCATGATGGAGCCTTTACCGAATTGCTTTTCGATCTGGCCCAGTGCTGCCGCCAACGCTTTCTGTTTGTTTTCGTCGATAGCCATTATTACTCCTGTCATGCCGGGAGAAGCAACTGCGCTTCACCATGGACTTCTGTTCTGTTGAGGCAATTATACTGTATAGTCATACAGTATCAAGTGTTTTGTAGAAATTGTTGCCAGAGCGTTTTTAACGCGTATTCCGTTGCCTGACGACGCACGCTTTCGCGATCGCCGCTGAAGCATTCCCGGCGGGTGATCCCTTCACCTTTTGAGGTGGCAAAGCCAAACCAGACGGTGCCGACAGGCTTCACGTCGCTGCCGCCGTCCGGCCCCGCGATACCGCTGATGGAGATAGCGTAATCTGCGCGCGCCTCTTTCAGCGCGCCAATCGCCATCTCGATCACCACCGGTTCGCTGACCGCGCCATGCTGCTCAAGCGTAGCTTCACGCACGCCAATCATCTGCGCTTTAGCCTCGTTACTGTAGGTCACAAAGCCGCGTTCAAACCAGGCGGAACTGCCAGCAATATCGGTAATTGCTTTCGCCACCCAGCCGCCGGTGCAGGATTCTGCGGTCGTGAGAGTCGCGCCGCGCTGTTTCAGCGCCAGCCCCACCACTTCGCTTAGCTGCATCAATTCATGGTCAGTCATTCTCGCTCCAGGCCTTAGAAAAACATGCAGCACAAGATAGCACTTTCTCATCAAATATGGGGATGCGCGTCGGGTTTTACGAGGGGGCTTCAGAAAAAAGCCGATGCGGGCGCACCGGCCAGAGAGACGCTTATTTCATGCTGTTAGCGAGGGTGTCCACATTGTGGCGAAACGCCTTGACGTAGGTGTCCGCCACGCCGCCCTTCGCGGACAGCGCTTCCGGGTAAAGTTCACCGCCCGGCTGGGCGCCCGTGGCGGTCGCAATCTGCTTCACCAGACGCGGGTCAAGCTGGTTTTCCATGAACCAGGTTTTCACGCCGTCAGCTTTAATCTGGTTGATGATCTCCGCTACCTGCGCCGCGCTGGCTTCACCCTCAGACGACAGCCCCTGCGGCGCCATAAACGTCACGCCGTAGGCGCGGCTGAAATAGCCGAAGGCGTCGTGGCTGGTCAGCACTTTGCGCTTCGCCTGTGGGATGTCGCTGAAACGCTTTTTAGCCCAACCGTCCAGCTGAGAGAGCTGCGCAATATAGGGTTTACCGGTAGCTTCAAGCGCCGCCGTATCTTCAGGATCGGCCTTCACCAGCCCTGAGAGAATATTTTGCGCATACAGCGCGCCGTTCGCCGCGCTGTTCCACGCGTGCGGATCGGTCACGGTTTTACCGCCCTCTTCCAGCGTGTGCGTTTTCACGCCGTCCGAGGCAACCACCAGCTGGCCTTTGAATCCAGAAGCTTTTACCAGACGGTCGAGCCAACCCTCCAGCCCCAGCCCATTGACCACCACCACGTCAGCTTTACTCAGCGCCGCGCTGTCTTTGGGCGAGGGTTCGAAAGTATGGGGATCACCGTCCGGCCCCACCAGCGTCGTCACCTTCACACGATCGCCGCCAACCTGCTGCGTGATGTCTCCCAGGATGGAAAAGCTGGTCACCACATTAAGCGTTTTCGCCATTACGCCGTGCGTCATCATGCCGAGCGCGAGCGCCACGGCTAACCCTGTACGTTTCATCGTTTCCCCTTGCGTTAAAAAAGCGCCCGCAGGCTATCCGCCAGCCTGCTGCGCGTGCCAAATAAAACTGAAATAAAGAACAATGCGCTGGCGGTCAGCACAATGGAGGGCCCGGCGGGCAGACTCACTGCCCAGGAAAGACTTAAGCCCAGCCACGCGCAAAAAATACCGCTGATACCCGCCATCAAAAGTAACCCTGGCAGTGTGCGCACCCAGCAGAGTGCCGCCACGGCGGGTAACATCATCAGCCCGACGGCCATCAACGTGCCGAGTACCTGAAAACCGGCCACCAGGTTGAGCACCAGCAGCGCCAGAAACAGACCGTGTAACATCCCGGGCAGCCAGCGCGCGTTCACCTGCAACCACGCAGTATCGAACGCTTCGCTGACCAGCCCACGATAAAAAATCGCCAGCGTGAGGAGCGTGAACATGCAAACGCCCGTCACGAACAGGGCTGACGCGCTATCCACGGCGAGAATGGAGCCAAACAGAAGATGAAGCAGATCGACATTTGAACCGCGCAGCGACACCAGCGTGACGCCCAGCGCCAGGGAACCCAGGTAAAACCCCGCGAAGCTGGCATCCTCTTTAAGAGGTGTACGGCGGCTGACCAGCCCGGCCACCAGCGCAACGGCGATACCGGCAATAAACCCGCCGACAGTCATTGCCAGCAGCGACATTCCGCTGAGCAGATAGCCCACCGCGACACCCGGCAAAATGGCGTGAGAAAGGGCGTCCCCCATCAGGCTCATCCGACGCAGCTGAAGGAATACACCCAGCGCAGTGGTACTGACGGAGAGCGCCAGGCAAACCACCAGCGCGCGCCGCATAAAGCCGTACTCAATAAACGGCTGGAAGAAGAGATGCCAGATCATGCCACCCTCACCCGCTCGGTTTTCCAGTGCGGCGTATCAGCGTCCAGCCGCAACGTTTGTGGGAAGTGGCGCGAGACGCGTTCGCTGTCGTGCAGTACCGCCAGCAGGGTCTGCCCCTGCATATACATCTCCAGCATCAGATCCATCAGCACGTTGCAGGTCGCTTCATCGACGCCAGTGAAGGGTTCGTCCAGCATCACCAGCGGTGCCTGCTGCACTAAAACGCGGGCAAACAGCATGCGCTGGAATTGCCCGCCGGAAAGTTCATCAATAGTGGAGAACGCCATGGACTCCAGCCCCACGCGCTCCAGCGCGCCTGCAATGCGCATGCGGGCATCCCGACGAAAACCGGCAAACAGAGAGATTGCTGGCCAGCAGCCCATGCTCACCACGTCCTGCACGGTCAGAGGAAATTGCGCCTCCAGCGCGTGACGCTGCGCCAGCCAGCCCACCACCGGACGTCTCCCCTGCCAGCGAAACGTACCGCTGACGGGCGGAAGAAAGCCGGCGAGCGTTTTCAGCAGCGTGGATTTGCCGCAGCCGTTGGCCCCGACGATGGCGGTCATGCTCCCGCGTTCAATCACGCCGGACAGCGCGCGCGTAACGGGCTGGCGATCGTAACCCGCCACCAGGTCGTTCATCACGATCATGGCAACGCCACCGCCCAGCGCACGGCCAGGCCGAGAAACAGAATGAGCACCAGCGCCAGCAGCAGCCGAAGCGAGGATGAGAGAGAAAACAGGGACATGGATATCTCATTTCAATAATGTTATAACATAACAATAATGAAAGGCGATTGAGATGTAAACGGCGTAAGTAAAATGGGAGTGTGGCGAAATGTTTCTGCGGGAAACAGGTGCGGGCGGGTGCCCTCACCCCAGCCCTCTCCCACAGGGAGAGGGAGGCATAAAGGGACTTACTGGCTAAACGGTGACGCTGCTGGCACACGCGCCTGAGACACCGCCAGCCCCAGCTGCCACACCGCCATCGCATAGTGCGTGCTGTGGTTGTAGCGGGTAATGGTGTAGAAGTTCGGCAGCCCGAACCAGTACTGATAACCGGTTCCGACATCCAGGCGCAGCAGGCTCACCTGGTCAACATTGCCCAGCGGCTGAGACGGCGTTAAGCCTGCCGCTGCCAGCTGCGCCACGCTGTATTTGGTTTTAAATCCGTTTTCCAGACCAAACGCTTCGCCGTTCGCCTGTACCGCCACCTGGCCGCCCGGCGTCCAGCCATGCGCTTTGAAGTAGTTGGCCACGCTGCCAATAGCGTCTTCGGGATCCCACAGGTTGATGTGACCATCCCCGTTAAAATCTACCGCGTACTGCTTATAGGAGGACGGCATAAACTGGCCGTAGCCCATCGCACCGGCGAACGACCCTTTCAGATCTAACGGATCGTCCTGTTCGTCTCGCGCCATCAGCAGGAAGGTTTCCAGCTCGGAAGAGAAATACTCCGCGCGACGCGGGTAGTTGAAGGAGAGCGTCGCCAGCGCATCGAGGATGCGGGTTTTACCCATAATGCGTCCCCAGCGGGTCTCAACCCCAATAATACCGACGATGATCTCCGGCGGCACGCCATAGACCTGCCACGCGCGGTTCAGGGCGTCTTCATACTGATTCCAGAACACCACGCCATTTTGCACGTTGTCCGGGGTAATAAACTGTTTGCGATAACGCAGCCACGCCCCGTTTGGCCCGGTCGGCACCTGGGCCGTCGGCGCCTGCCTGTCCATCAGGCGCAGCACGTAGTCCAGACGCTTCGCCTGAGACAAAATGGCATGAAGCTGCTGGCGATCAAAACCGTGCTTGCTCACCATTTTATCGATGAACTGTTCGGCCGCAGGGTTATTCGCGAAGTCGCCGCCCATCTGCATCATATTGTGCTGCGGCTCCAGCAGGAATCCTCCGGAAGGCGCGCCCGCCGTTGGCTGAACGGCTTCGGTCTTGGGTTTGCTACTACAGGCGGACAGGAGAATAAGCGCAGGCAACAGCGCTGCATAACGACGCTTGAACATGTGGCATCCATTTAACGAGTTCGGTAAGAACCCAGTATGGTAAAGCATCCCCAACTCCTCAAGGAAGCGGTACGCACCTCCCCAACGCAAATCCGTGCCTTTTTCCACCAAAAATTATTCACCTCACCAATAAACTTTCAAAATAATACATTTTTCTTTCATTGCGAGATCTAACTAACACTTTAAAACCTTTCAAAGTGATTATTATTAGCCGCAGATAGACAAAAACAAACGCCCTACAGGAGAGAAGAATGATAGAAACCATCACCCATGGCGCCGAGTGGTTCATCGGGCTGTTTCAGAAAGGCGGAGAAGTGTTCACTGGCATGGTGACCGGGATCCTGCCCCTGCTGATCAGCCTGCTGGTGATCATGAACGCGCTGATTAACTTTATCGGCCAGCAGCGCATTGAGCGCTTCGCCCAGCGCTGCGCCGGAAACCCGCTGTCCCGCTACCTGATACTGCCCTTCATCGGCACCTTTGTGTTCTGCAACCCGATGACCTTAAGCCTCGGCCGCTTTATGCCAGAGAAGTACAAGCCGAGCTATTACGCCGCCGCCTCCTACAGCTGCCATTCCATGAACGGCCTGTTCCCGCACATCAACCCCGGCGAACTGTTTGTCTATCTCGGGATCGCCAGCGGCCTTACCACGCTTGGCCTGCCGCTCGGCCCGCTGGCGGTGAGCTACCTGCTGGTCGGTCTGGTCACCAACTTCTTCCGCGGCTGGGTGACAGATCTCACCACCGCCATTTTTGAGAAAAAAATGGGCATCCAGCTTGAACAGAAAGTCCATCTTTCAGGAGCCACAGCATGAACCGGATCCGCATTGAGAAAGGCACGGGCGGCTGGGGCGGCCCGCTGGAGTTCGACGCCACCGAAGGCAAAAAGATTGTGTACATCACCGCGGGCACGCGCCCGGCGATCGTCGACAAGTTGCGCGAGCTGACCGGCTGGGAAGCGGTCGACGGCTTCAAGGAAGGCGAACCGCCGGAAGCGGAAATCGGCGTGGCGGTGATCGACTGCGGCGGCACGCTGCGCTGCGGCATCTATCCGAAGCGCCGCATTCCGACGGTAAATATTCACTCCACCGGGAAATCCGGCCCGCTGGCGCAGTACATCGTTGAAGATATTTATGTGTCAGGCGTGAAGGAAGACAACATCACGCTGGTGAATGGCACATCTGCGCCGCAAAAAGCGGCCCCGCGCGAGTACGACACCAGCAAAAAAATCACCGAGCAGAGCGATGGCCTGCTGGCGAAGGTCGGGATGGGGATGGGGTCCGCCGTGGCGGTGCTGTTCCAGTCCGGGCGCGACACCATCGACACGGTGCTGAAGACCATTCTGCCGTTTATGGCATTCGTCTCGGCGCTGATCGGCATCATCATGGCCTCAGGCCTGGGCGACTGGATTGCCCACGGCCTCGCCCCGCTTGCCAGCCACCCGCTCGGCCTGGTGACGCTGGCGCTGATCTGCTCCTTCCCGCTGCTGTCGCCGTTCCTCGGCCCGGGCGCGGTGATTGCTCAGGTTATCGGCGTGCTGATTGGCGTGCAGATTGGTCTGGGGAATATTCCTCCGCACCTCGCCCTGCCCGCCCTGTTTGCCATTAACGCCCAGGCAGCGTGCGACTTTATCCCCGTGGGGCTGTCGCTGGCGGAAGCACGCCAGGAGACCGTGCGCGTGGGCGTGCCGTCCGTGCTGGTCAGCCGCTTCCTGACGGGCGCGCCGACGGTGCTGATTGCCTGGTTTGTTTCCGGCTTTATTTATCAATAAGAGGTGCCTGCCATGACTGTGATTTACCAGACAACCATTACCCGCATCGGCCAGAGCGCGGCGGATGCGCTGAGCGACCAAATGCTGATCACCTTCCGCGAAGGCGCCCCGGCAGATATCGAAGAGTTTTGCTTTATCCACTGCCACGGCGAGCTGAACGGCGAGCTGAAGGCAGGGAGCCAGCTACAGCTGGGCGAGGCGCGCTATGCCGTGACCGCCGTCGGCGACGTCGCTGAACAAAACCTGCGCGAGCTGGGGCACATCACCTTGCGTTTCGACGGCCAGCCGCAGGCGGAATATCCCGGTACGGTTCACGTAGTGGGCCCGGTTCCGCAGGCTGTGACCCCAGGCTGCACGTTAAAATTTATTTCGTAATAAAGGAGAGACACATGAGTCAGGTTGCCGTTGTCATTGGTGGGGGACAAACCTTAGGCGAGTTCCTCTGCCATGGGCTTGCCGCAGAGGGCTACCGCGTGGCGGTCGTGGATATTCAGAGTGAGAAAGCCGCCCGCGTAGCGGACGCCATCAACACCGAGTTTGGCGAAGGGATGGCGTACGGATTTGGTGCGGACGCCACCAGCGAGCAGAGCGTGATGGCGCTGGCCCGCGGCGTGGACGAGATATTTGGGCATATCGACCTGCTGGTCTACAGCGCGGGGATTGCGAAAGCGGCGTTTATCAGCGATTTCGAGCTGGGGGATTTTGACCGCTCGTTGCAGGTGAATCTGGTGGGCTATTTCCTCTGCGCCCGCGAATTTTCCCGTCTGATGATCCGCGACGGTATTCAGGGTCGCATCATTCAGATCAACTCAAAATCGGGGAAAGTGGGCAGCAAGCACAACTCCGGCTACAGCGCGGCGAAGTTTGGCGGCGTCGGGCTGACGCAGTCTCTGGCGCTGGATCTGGCCGAATACGGCATTACCGTTCACGCGCTGATGCTGGGTAACCTGCTGAAATCCCCGATGTTCCAGTCCCTGCTGCCACAGTACGCCGCCAAACTTGGCATCAAAGCTGAAGAAGTGGAGCAGTACTACATCGACAAAGTGCCGCTCAAGCGCGGGTGCGACTATCAGGACGTGCTGAACATGCTGCTGTTTTACGCCAGCCCGAAAGCCTCGTACTGCACCGGACAGTCGATTAACGTCACCGGTGGGCAGGTGATGTTCTGATCGAGCAGGGTGATGCCCTCACCCTCCCCCTCTCCCACCGGGAGAGGGAATATAACAAGGAGCCGATATGGTAACCGCACTCATCACCGTCGCCGCCCTCGCCTGGATCTGCCAGATGGCGTTTGGCGGCTGGCAGATCTACCAGTTTAACCGCGCCTTTGATGCGTTGTGTCAGAAGGGACGCGTCGGCGTCGGGCGTTCCGGGGGGCGCTTTAAGCCGCGCGTGGTGGTTGCCGTTGCGCTGGATGAACACAACCGGGTGAGCGATTCCCTCATCATGCGCGGCGTAACGGTGTTTGCCCGTCCGACCAAAATTCAGGCGATCAACGGCATTTCGCTGCATGAATTACAACCTGATGTGATCTTCCCCCATGATTCACTCTGTCAGAATGCACTATCATTAGCGCTTAATCTGAAACATGGATAATTTCGTTGTGAAAGTTATAAACTTGCGGAATTATCATTTCGCAACGTAAGGAACGAAGCGCCTATGAAACCACGTCAGCGGCAGGCGGCCATACTTGAGCATCTGCAAAAGCAGGGAAAGTGCTCGGTAGAGGATCTGGCCCACTACTTTGACACCACCGGCACGACAATACGCAAGGACCTGGTGTTGCTCGAAAACTCCGGCGCCGTCATTCGTACCTACGGCGGCGTGGTGCTCAATAAAGACGAAGCCGACCCGCCTATCGACCACAAAACGCTGATCAATACTCACCAGAAAGCGCTGATTGCCGAAGCCGCCGTCAAATTTATCCATGACGGCGATTCCATTATCCTCGACGCAGGCAGTACTGTCCTACAGATGATCCCGCTGCTCAGCCGCTTTAATAACATCACCGTGATGACCAACAGCCTGCACATCGTCAATGCCCTGTCAGAGTTCGACAGCGAGCAGACCATCCTGATGCCCGGTGGCACCTTCCGTAAAAAATCGGCGTCGTTTCACGGGCAGCTGGCGGAGAATGCCTTCGACCACTTCAGCTTCGATAAGCTGTTTATGGGCACCGACGGCATCGACCTCAACGCGGGCGTGACTACCTTCAACGAGGTGTTCAGCGTCAGCAAAGCGATGTGCAACGCCGCACGGGAAGTAATTTTGATGGCGGACTCGTCGAAGTTTGGCCGTAAAAGCCCCAACATTGTCTGTAGCCTTGAAAGCGTCGATAAGCTGATTACCGACGCAGGTATCGATCCGGCATTTAAAAAAGCGCTGGAAGCGAAGGGCATCGACGTGATCGTAACCGGAGAGAAAAATGAGTGATTTTCTGTTAAACGCAGGCCGTCAGACCCTGCTGCTGGAGCTACAGGAAGCCAGCCGCCTGCCGGAGCGTCTGGGTGAGGATTTTGTTCGTGCAGCCAACACCATTATCCACTGCGAGGGTAAAGTGATCGTGGCGGGTATCGGTAAATCCGGTCATATCGGCAAGAAGATTGCCGCGACGCTTGCCAGCACCGGCACCCCGGCGTTCTTTGTGCATCCTGCCGAAGCGCTGCACGGCGATCTGGGGATGATCGAAAGCCGCGACGTGATGCTGTTTATCTCCTACTCCGGTTCAGCCAAAGAGCTGGATCTCATCATCCCTCGCCTGCAAGAAAAATCGGTGGCCCTGTTAGCGATGACCGGCAAATCCCGATCGCCGCTGGCGCTGGCCGCGAAAGCAACGCTGGATATTTCCGTTGAGCGCGAAGCCTGTCCGATGCACCTGGCACCGACCTCCAGCACCGTCAACACCCTGATGATGGGCGACGCGCTGGCAATGGCGGTGATGCAGGCGCGCGGTTTTAATGAGGAAGATTTCGCCCGCTCCCATCCTGCGGGCGCGCTTGGGGCACGTCTGCTCAACAAGGTTCACCACCTGATGCGCACCGACGATGCCATTCCTCAGGTCAAACTCGACACCAGCGTGATGGACGCCATGCTGGAGCTGAGCCGCACCGGGCTGGGGCTGGTTGCGGTATGCGACAATGACCGCCAGGTGAAGGGCGTCTTCACCGACGGCGACCTGCGCCGCTGGCTGGTGGGCGGCGGCAAGCTGGAGGCGCGGGTATCCGAAGCAATGACCCAGGGCGGACTGACGCTGAATGCCGACAGCCGCGCCATTGAAGCCAAAGAGGTGCTGATGAAGCGCAAAATCACCGCCGCGCCGGTGGTGGACGAGCACGGCAGGCTGTGCGGCGCGATCAACCTGCAAGACTTCTACCAGGCGGGGATTATTTAACCCTTCAGCCCCAGACGTTTCGCCAGCCTGTGGAGGTTGGCGACGTCCATCTCCAGCGCCCGCGCGCACGCCGCCCAGCTGCGGTTATTCTGCTCCAGCGCGCGGGTGATCATCTGACGCTGGAACGCATTCGTCGCCTCGCGCAGGTTTTCGTTCACGCTCTCAGGTATCACCGGCTTCACGGACGGCGTCGTTTCCTCATGCAGCGCGAAATGGCGCGCATGAATTACCACTTCATCCCCCGAACGCGTAGCCCGCGCCAGCACCACCGCGCGGTGAATCGCATGTTCCAGTTCACGCACGTTACCCGGCCAGCCGTAGCTCAGCAGGTGCGTCCTCGCACCGGGGCTTAGCACCACGCGGGAAAGCCCCATTTTGAGCCGACACTGTTCGCAGAAAAAGCCCGCCAGCAGCACCACATCCTCGCCCCGCTCGCGCAGCGGCGGCACCGTGAGCGGGAACACGCTCAGACGGTGGAACAGATCGGCGCGGAAATTCCCCGCCAGCACCTCTTCGCGCAGATCGCGGTTCGTCGCCGCCAGCACGCGCACATCCACGCGTAAGCTGCGATCGTCTCCCACGCGTTGAATATCGCCATACTGCAACACCCGCAGCAGTTTGGCCTGGAGCGAAAGGGAGAGTTCGCCAATTTCATCGAGGAACAGCGTGCCGTTATCGGCCATTTCGAACTTGCCGCTGCGGTTGCTGATCGCCCCGGTAAAGGCCCCTTTGACGTGTCCGAACAGCTCACTTTCCGCCACGCTTTCCGGCAGCGCCGCGCAGTTGAGATAGACCAGCGGATTCACCGCACGGGGCGAGGCTTCGTGGATCGCTTTCGCCACCAGCTCTTTACCGGTGCCGGTCTCCCCGAAGATCAGTACGTTCAAATCAGACGCGGCGACAATCTCAATCTCTTTTTTGAGCTGCGCCATGCCTGGCGAAAGGCCGATCATTTCGGTGTGCGCCACCTGCTCAAACGCCGTCGGGCTACCCGGAAGAATATTCTGGCTCTCCAGCTGTTCTATCAGCAGGGCGTTGTTCAGCGCCCCGGCCGCCAGCGCAGCAATCAGCCGTAGCTCTTCGTCGCTGAAGGTATCGAACTGATCCGGCGACATGCCGTCGAGGGTTAACGCACCAATCAGGTTCTGCCCGGCAAACAGCGGCAGGCCGATACAGGCGTGCACCTTCAGGCTCTCCTGCCCGGGGATCAGGCCGTCGTAAGGGTCGGGCAGATCGCTGTCCGCCGGGAAACGCACCACGTCACCCGCACGGGCGATGGTTTCCAGACGCGGGTGGCCCTCCAGGGTAAAGCGCCGCCCGAGTACGTCCTTCGCCAGACCGTCGATAGCCAGCGGAATAAACTGCCGCCCTTCGTAACGCAGCAGCGCCGAGGCATCGCAATCCAGCACGTGACGCAACGTGGAGATCAGCCGCTGAAAGCGGTCCTGATGACCAATACCGGTTTGCAGTTCTATGGCGATCTTCGCCAGCACATCTACGGAAAAGCTCATCTCTGCCTCACTGTCATTTTGACAATACATAGTGTCATATTGACAATTTTTAAGATAGTCAAAATGACTACCTATTTGGGAGCATCAAAATATAAATACATTATTTTCAATAATTTAAAAAGTTGGCACGCAACTTGATATATGACAGTCATCTTATTTGAAAACGCCGTATTAAGTTGAGGTTGCTATGTCTATTCTGGTTAAAAATAACATTCATTGGGTGGGTCAACGTGACTGGGAAGTACGTGATTTTCACGGGACGGAATACAAAACGCTGCGCGGTAGCAGCTACAACAGCTATCTCATTCGTGAAGGTAAAAACGTCCTGATCGATACCGTCGATCACAAATTCAGCCGCGAGTTCGTGCAGAACCTGCGCAGCGAAATCGATCTGAATGAGATCGACTACATTATCATCAACCACGCGGAAGAGGATCATGCCGGGGCGCTGACCGAGCTGATGTCCCACATTCCGGATACCCCGATCTACTGCACCACTAACGCCATTGACTCCATCAACGGCCACCACCACCATCCGGAGTGGAACTTCCACACTGTGAAAACCGGCGACACGCTGGATATCGGCAACGGCAAACAGCTGATCTTCGTGGAAACCCCAATGCTGCACTGGCCGGACAGCATGATGACCTACATGACCGGTGACGCGGTGCTGTTCAGTAACGACGCCTTCGGCCAGCACTACTGCGACGAACGTCTGTTCAACGACGAAGTGGATCAGACCGAGCTGTTCGAACAGTGCCAACGCTACTACGCCAACATCCTGACCCCGTTCAGCCGTCTGGTCACGCCAAAAATCACCGAGATCCTCGGCTTCAACCTGCCGGTGGATATGATTGCCACCTCCCACGGCGTGGTATGGCGTGAAAATCCAACCCAGATTGTCGAACTGTACCTGAAGTGGGCGGCGGACTATCAGGAAGACCGCATTACGATCTTCTACGACACCATGTCCAACAACACCCGCATGATGGCGGACGCCATTGCCCAGGGCATCAACGAAGTTGACCCGAACGTGGCGGTGAAAATCTTCAACGTGGCGCGCAGCGATAAGAATGAGGTATTGACCAACGTCTTCCGCTCCAAAGGCGTGCTGGTGGGTACCTCCACCATGAATAACGTGATGATGCCGAAAATTGCCGGACTGGTGGAAGAGATGACCGGCCTGCGCTTCCGTAACAAACGCGCCAGCGCCTTTGGTTCACACGGCTGGAGCGGCGGCGCGGTAGACCGTCTCTCCACCCGTTTACAGGATGCCGGTTTTGAGATGTCCCTGAGCCTGAAGGCGAAATGGCGTCCGGATCTCGACGCGCTGGAAATCTGTCGCCAGCACGGTCGCGACATTGCCCGCCAGTGGGCGCTTGCGCCACTGCCGGAAACCGCACCCGCCGCGGCTGTTGCGCCGGAAGCCGTAGCAGAAGCCGCTCCTGCCGCTGCCGACCTCGGCCCTTGCATGCAGTGCAGCGTCTGCCAGTGGATTTACGATCCTGAGCTGGGCGAGCCGTTGCAGGATGTCGCGCCGGGTACGCCATGGAGCGAGGTGCCGGACAACTTCCTCTGCCCGGAATGTTCCCTCGGGAAAGACGTCTTTGATGAACTGGCAACGGAGGCAAAATGAGCCACGGCATCGTCATTATCGGCTCGGGCTTTGCCGCCCGCCAGCTGGTGAAAAATATCCGCAAACAGGATGCTAACGTGCCGTTGACGGTAATCGCCGCCGACAGCATGGATGAGTACAACAAGCCTGATTTAAGCCACGTCATTAGCCAGAATCAGCGCGCCGACGATCTCACCCGCCAGACGGCGGGGGAGTTTGCAGAACAGTTTAACCTGCGTCTGTTTCCGTACACCTGGGTGACCGATATCGACGCCGACGCCCACGTGGTGAACGCGAAAGATAAAACCTGGCACTACGACAAGCTGGTGCTGGCGACGGGGGCATCGGCGTTTGTGCCGCCGGTTGAGGGCCGCGAACTAATGGTCACGCTCAACAGCCAGCAGGAGTATCAGGCCAGCGAGACCCTGTTACGCGACGCCACGCGGGTGATGATTGTCGGCGGCGGGCTGATTGGCACTGAGCTGGCGATGGACTTCTGCCGGGCGGGAAAATCCGTCACCCTGGTTGACCACGCGGCCAGCATTCTGTCAGCGCTGATGCCAGCAGAAGTAAGCAGTCGCTTACAGCATCGTCTGACCGACATGGGCGTGCATCTGCTGCTGAAATCGCAGTTGCAGAGCCTGAGCAAAACCGAAACCGGCATTTGTGCGACGCTCGACTGCAACCGCAGCGTGGAAGTGGATGTGGTAATTGCGGCGACGGGGTTGCGCCCGGAAACCGCGCTGGCGCACCGCGCGGGCGCAGAGATCAATCGCGGCGTGAAGGTGGACAGCTACCTGCAAACCACCCAGCCGGATATTTATGCCCTGGGCGACTGCGCGGAAATTAACGGCCAGGTGCTGCCGTTCCTGCAACCGATTCAGTTAAGCGCCATGTTCCTGGCGAAAAACCTGCTCGGCGGCAACGCCCCGGTGAAATTACCCGCCATGCTGGTGAAGGTAAAAACGCCGGAACTACCGCTGCATCTCGCAGGTGAAACGCAGCGTCAGGATCTGGACTGGCAGATTGCCCTTTCGCCTCAGGGCATGGTGGCGCGCGGCACCGATACTGCCGGTCAGATGCGCGCCTTTGTGGTCAGCGAAGACAGAATGAAGGAGGCCTTCGCGCTGCTGAAATCGTTACCTGCTTAACCCTCGTCATGCCGGGCGGCGCTCCGCTTACCCGGCCTACAGTACTGCCACGCTTACTTAACCTTTGGATTTTATTGTCCACCGCCCCGATGTCCCGGGGCTTTTTTTATGGCTACCCTTTCAGCGTCAGGAGCGCACCACCAGCGCGTCATAACCGCGCCAGCGGTAGTTCGCCATCGAGATCAGCCAGCAGGCGACAAACAGCCCGACCACCACAAATCCGGCATCGCCCAGGTTATCGTTCACCGCGCCAATCAGATCCCACACGCCGCCGCTGAGGGAGAACTTGTCCATCAGCAGACCCAGCGCTTCCAGGCCGCCGATAAACAGCGCCACTACCACCGAAGTGCCGGTGATGGTCATGTTGTAGTACAGCTTGCGCTGCGGCTTGTTAAACGCCCAGCCGTAGGCACCCACCATCAGCAGGTTATCGAGCGTATCCACCAGCGCCATGCCGCTGGCGAAGAGCGCCGGGAAGATCATGATCGACCACACCGACATCCCGCTGGAGGCGCTGGCGGCGGAGATCCCCAGCACGCCGATTTCGGTGGCCGTGTCAAAGCCGAGGCCAAACAGGAAACCGACCAGGTACATCTGCCAGCTTTTATTGACGAGGCGGAAGGTTTTGCCGAACAGCCAGTTCATGACGCCACCCTGTGCAGGCAGCGTGATGTCGCCCTGCACCGGCTTGCCGTGTTTCAGTGCCTGAAAACTGCGCCAGACGCCGCGCAGGATCACCATATTCACCAGCGCCATCGCCAGCAGGAAGGTGGCGGAGACGGCGGTGCCAATCAGGCTGCCGGTTTCGTGGAACCATGCCATGTTTTTCTGAAACGCCGTGGCGGTAGCGGCGATAGCAATGGAGGCCAGCACCACGATGGTGGAGTGTCCGAGGGAAAACCATGCGCCCACGCCGGACGGGCGCTTGCCCTGCTGCATCATCTTACGCGTCACGGTATCAATCGCGGCGATATGGTCGGCATCCACCGCATGACGCAGTCCGTAACACCAGGCCAGCAGGCTGGCCGCCATCAGCGCCGTAATGTCGCTAAAGGTGTGCCACGCCAGCCCCCAGGCCAGCAGGTTAGCCATCCCGAGAGCCAGCAGCAGGCACGCTGCACGAGGTTCATTGCGTAACAGTCGTAACATTTTAAGTCCTTTGTAAACATGATCGGGCGGCAGCAACCACCGCCTGCCCGAAGGAGATCGCTCCGTCACCTGCGGGCAGGCGCGAAGGAAAAAGAAGCGTGAAATCAGAAAGGTAATGACGAAGGCGCGCGCGCAGCAGGCGGTTGTGAAGGACGCCGCCGCTGAAGCACACCGTAGAGAGCGACCGTCGGCGGGCATGCGTTGCCGCCAGTTCGCTCAGCCCTTTTGCCAGCGCATCGTGAAAGGCCCAGGCGCGCTCGCCGGGCTCCGCCCGCCAGGCCAGCCACTGCTGCCAGAACAGCGCAAGGTTATCCGTCTGGAGCGTCACCGGATGATCAACCCCTGCACAGCGTTCGGCCAGCGCCTCCAGCCGGCACGCGGCTTCGCCCTCATAGCGTTGCGTTTCAATGCCCAGCGCACAGGCCACGGCGTCGAACAGACGACCACAGGAGGAGGCCCGCGGCGCATTGATACCGCGCGACACCGCCGTTGCCAGCAGCGGCCAGTTTTGACGCTGTACCGCCTCCGTTTCCGGGTACTGCTGCCAGTCAGGTACGAACGCCAGACAGTGGGCGAGCAAATTGCGCCACGGCTGTTTTGCCGCCAGATCGCCACCCGGTAGCGCAACGGCTGGCAGACCGCCCAGCCGTTCGCAGTCGCGATAGTTCACCCGCAGGCACTCGCCGCCCCACAGCGCGCCGTTCTCGCCCATGCCGATCCCGTCCAGCGTCAGGGCAATAACATCCCCGCCGTCGAGCGGCCAGCCGTTCTCCGCCAGACACGCTACCGCATGCGCATGATGATGCAGCACGGTCTCAACGGGCAGCGCTTGCGTCCGGGCCCACTGTCGGGCGTGATATCCCGGATGGGCATCGCACACCACACGCTCTGGCTGGAAAGCGTAGATCTCCTGCATCGTCGAGAGCGCACTGCGCCACTGCGCCTCTACGCCCTCGTCGCTCAGATCGCCAAAATGCTGGCTCAGCACCGCCTGGTTGCCACGTACCAGGCAGAAGGTATTTTTCATCTCCGCGCCGGTGCATAACATGGGCGGGATGTCGCGGAATCCGGCGGGCAATGTGATGGCATCCGGCACAAAACCGCGTGCGCGACGCAACATCGTGCCCTCCTGGTCCATCACTGAATCATCCATCCGTTGCAGGATGTCGCGGTTGTGCAGCAGGAAGCCGTCAGCGATGTCACTGAGTTCTTCCAGCGCCTGCTGGTTGCTTATGGCGGGTGGATGGCCACTGAGGTTGGCGGAGGTCATCACCAGCGGACGCTGACAGTCCAACATCAGCAAATGCTGGAGCGGGTTCGCAGGCAACATCACACCAACCGTATTCAGCCCCGGCGCAATCTCCTCAGGAAACGCAGGAAGGCAGGCTTTTGGCGTCAGCACAATCGGCGCAGCGGGTGAACGTAACAGCGTCTGGATGGCCTTCGGCAGATCGTTCGCATGCGGGATCATCACCGCCAGCGGCCTGGTCGGGCGCTGCTTGCGTGCCCGTAATTTCCGAACCGCCTGCGGGTTAAGCGCGTCGCAGACCAAGTGAAAACCGCCCAGCCCTTTGACCGCCACAATCCCGCCGCCTTCCAGCATCGCCACCGCCGCGCTTAACGCCGATTCGCGGGCAGCAGCAGCCTCCCCGGCTCGCCACTCCAGCTGCGGCCCGCAGTCCGGGCAGGCCACTGGCTGGGCGTGAAAACGCCGATCAGCCGGGTTGCGGTACTCCGTTTCACAGGGCACACAGAGCGGGAATGGCGCCATTGACGTGGCCGGGCGATCATAGGGCATGGCGCGGATAATGGTAAACCGCGGCCCGCAGTGGGTGCAGTTGATAAACGGGTAGCGGTAGCGACGTTCGCGGGGATCGCGCATCTCCGCCAGGCACGCGGGACAGGTGGCGGCATCCGGGACGATTTGCGTGTCCATCGCCCCGCGATCGCTGTGGCGGATGGTAAAGTCCTCAGGCATGTCCGCCCAGGTGAACGGCTGCGTTTCAACGCGATCGATGCGCGCCAGCGGTGGGCAGTCCTGATGCAGCCTCGCGGTAAAGTCCCCCCCATTACCCGCGAGACGCACCAGGACACCCTCTCCGTCGTTGCAGACATCGCCCACAAGCTTCAGCCGGTGCGCCAGCTGCCAGACGAAGGGCCGAAACCCCACGCCCTGCACCTTGCCGCGCACCCGCAGCTGAACGCCGTTGCTGCTCATACGGTTCAGAACAGCAGTGATGACGAGGTGTCGAACGCCGCGCGGCGACGTTTTTCGGCACTCATCTGTTCGAGCTTGCCTCGATCGACGCAAACCAGCGCATGCGTCGGACAGGCTTCCATACACGCCGGACCGGCGTCGCGGTGGTAGCAGAGGTCACATTTATTGGCTTCGGCTTTCTCCGCGCGCACGCTCAGCCCGATACCGCTGTTGCGAACCACCGGGCGAACCACCACCTCCATCGCGCCATACGGACACGCCACCACACAGGTTTTGCACCCGATGCAGCGCTCCTGCATCACATGCACGAAGCCTTTCTCGCGCTTAATCGCCCCGTTCGGACAGACGTTGGCGCACGGCGCGTCTTCACACTGGCGACAGATAGCGGCGGTAGAAATATTCACGCCTTTAATGACGTGGATGCGCGGCAGAAAGGTATCAGGGGTGAGAGAGGCGCAATCCTGCTCTGCCTGATGGGACACCACGCACGCCACTTCACAGGTACGGCAACCAATGCATTTGCTGGCATCGGCCATAATAAAACGGTTCATCTGCTTCTCCGGCATAACTGTTATGCGCGAAGCTATTCATAAACCGTGCCAATATTTAATTCGTTGATTTTAAAGCGAAATAAAAAGAAGTAGTTCTGTCATCGTCATTAGTGACGATGACAGATGTCGACGTCAGCGATGCGGGCCGTCAATAACGGAGTCGCGCAGGATAAGCTCGCCGGAGAAGGTTTGCTGAAGCTTAAACTCACCGCCGTCGAGCATGAAAATCAGGCGGCTGATGGTCTCCTGGATCATCTCCGTTACCGGAATACGCACGCTGGAGAGGGACGGCACGATATAGGGCGCGATTGCCACGTCGTCAAAGCCGATGACGGACACCGCGCCCGGTGTGGCGACGCCGCTCTCGTGCAACTGCCTGATGGCGCCAATCGCCATATCGTCGTTACTCGCCACCAGCGCGGTAAACGCTTCGCCGCGGGTGAGCAGCTGAGAGACCGCCGTCGCGCCGCTGGCCGGGCTCCACTTCCCTTCGGCGATCAGCGCGTCACGAACTGCAATCCCGTGCTGCGCCAGCGCGTCCCTGTAACCGGAAAGACGCTCCACCCCGGTGGGTGAATCCAGCGAACCGGTGATAAACGCAATCTCCCGGTGGCCTTTCGCGATGAGCTGCGATACCGCGTCCTGACACGACGCTTTATGATCGGACCAGACGCTGTGGCTGCTGTTTTTCCGCAAACGGCGGTTGAGCACCATGATCGGCTGCTCGCATTTCTCAATGATCTCGTCCAGCGCTTCCACGCTCAGAAAACGCGGGTAGATGATCACCGCGTCGCAGCGCATGTCGAGCAGGTACTGGATCGCCTCGCGCTCCTCTTCGGCGCTGTGCTTGCCGTCCGCCAGGATCAGCTGGCGCCCCTTCTCTTCCGTCATCCGCGCGGCGTTAAACAGCAGCTCGCTAAAGTAGACCCCATGGTACAGGGTGTTCGTCACCACCAGCCCCAGGGTCTGGGTGCGTTTGGTCGCCAGGTTTCGCGCCAGCAGATTGGGGCGATACCCGCTTTCTTCGATGGCCTGAAACACGCGGTCTTTCGTCTCCTGGCTGACGTAACCGTTCCCCGACAGCACCCGGGAGACCGTCGCTTTCGACACGCCTGCCCGCTTCGCCACTTCCAGCATGGTGGTCATAGTGTTATTCCATTCAAAACCGATGAGCCGCAGTGTACTTCACCGCAGAAAAATTGTCGCAGCGACGTTATCACGCTTTTTACGGCCACGAGTGATCGTCATCACGAAACGAAAAAATGCATAAAAAGTGGTCTTGTTTCGTTAAAAGAAACTCATGATGATTATGTGAAACCGGTTTCCTACACTTCTCACAACGATAACAGGATCACATCCGATGGCAAAAAATTACGCTGCGCTGGCAAACGACGTTGTTAGCGCGCTGGGCGGTAAAGAGAACATCGTCGCCGTCACCCACTGCATGACGCGCCTGCGCTTCGTTCTGAAAGACGAAAGCCTTACCGACACCGCGCGCCTGAAAAGCATCAGCGGCGTGCTCGGCGTGGTGCGCAACGACAACCAGTGCCAGGTGATCATCGGCAACACCGTGTCCCAGGCATACCGTGAAGTGGTGAGCCTGCTGCCCGCCAACCTGCAACCTGCCGTAGCGGAAGGTCCACAGAAGCTCACGCTGCGCCGGATTGGCGCCGGGATCCTCGACGCGCTGATCGGCACTATGTCTCCGCTGATCCCGGCGATCATCGGCGGGTCGATGGTCAAGCTGCTGGCGATGATCCTTGAGATGACCGGCGTGCTGGGCAAAGGTGACCCGACGCTGACGATCCTGACCGTTATCGGCGACGGCGCGTTCTTCTTCCTGCCGCTGATGGTGGCGGCTTCCGCAGCGGTGAAGTTCAAAACCAACATGTCCCTGGCAATCGCCATCGCGGGCGTGCTGGTTCACCCGAGCTTTATCGAGCTGATGGCCAAGGCCGCGCAGGGCGAGCACGTTGAGTTCGCGTTCATTCCGGTGACGGCGGTGAAATACACCTATACCGTTATCCCGGCGCTGGTGATGACCTGGTGCCTGTCGTACATCGAACGCTGGGTGGATCGCATTACCCCGGCGGTGACGAAAAACTTCCTCAAGCCGATGCTGATCGTGCTGATTGCCGCCCCGCTCGCCATCGTGCTGATTGGCCCGCTGGGGATCTGGATCGGCAGCGCCATCTCCGCGCTGGTCTACACCATTCACGGCTATCTGGGCTGGCTCTCCGTTGCCATTATGGGCGCGCTGTGGCCGCTGCTGGTGATGACCGGGATGCACCGCGTGTTTACGCCGACTATCATCCAGACCATTGCCGAAACGGGCAAAGAAGGGATGGTGATGCCGTCGGAAATCGGCGCCAACCTGTCGCTCGGCGGTTCATCGCTGGCGGTAGCGTGGAAAACCAAAAACCCGGAGCTGCGCCAGACGGCGCTGGCCGCGGCGGCCTCCGCCATCATGGCGGGGATCTCTGAACCGGCCCTGTACGGCGTGGCGGTACGCCTGAAGCGTCCGCTGATTGCGAGTCTGATCAGCGGCTTTATCTGCGGCGCGGTGGCAGGAATGGCCGGTCTTGCCAGCCATTCGATGGCGGCGCCGGGGCTGTTTACCAGCGTGCAGTTCTTCGACCCGGCCAACCCGATGACCATCGTCTGGGTGTTTGGCGTGATGGGTCTGGCAGTGGTGCTGTCGTTTGTGCTGACCCTGCTGTTAGGGTTTGAGGATATCCCGGTAGAAGACGAAGCCGAAAAAGCACGCGCCCTGCAAACCGCACCGGTACAGAACAAAGCAGCAGAAGCATAAACTGAAAGCGAGGTAAGAATGTCTGTTTTTCCACAAGGATTTTTATGGGGCGGCGCGCTTGCCGCCAACCAGAGTGAAGGGGCTTACCGTGAAGGCGGCAAAGGACTGACGACGGTCGATATGATCCCCCACGGCGCAAACCGCCTGGCGGTAAAAGTCGGCAAGGAAAAACGGTTTTCGTTGCGGGACGACGAATTCTACCCGAGCCACGAGGCGATTGATTTTTACCATCGCTACAAAGAAGACATCGCCCTGATGGCGGAGATGGGCTTTACGGTGTTCCGCACCTCGATTGCCTGGAGCCGCCTCTACCCGAACGGCGACGAACCGCTGCCGAATCAGGAAGGCATTGCCTTCTACCGCGCGGTGTTCGAGGAGTGTAAAAAGTACAACATCGAGCCGCTGGTCACGCTCTGCCATTTCGACGTGCCGATGCACCTGGTGACGGAGTACGGCTCCTGGCGCAACCGTAAGATGGTGGATTTCTTCGCCCGCTACGCCCGCACCTGCTTTGAAGAATTTAACGGGCTGGTGAAATACTGGCTGACCTTCAACGAAATCAACATCATGCTGCACAGCCCGTTCTCCGGCGCGGGGCTGGTGTTTGAGGAAGGTGAAAACGAAGATCAGGTGAAATACCAGGCTGCGCACCACGAGCTGGTGGCGAGCGCGCTGGCGACCAAAATTGCCCACGAGGTAAACCCGGAAAACCAGGTCGGCTGCATGCTGGCGGGCGGCAATTTTTACCCCTGGTCCTGCAAGCCGGAAGACGTGTGGATGGCGCTGGAGAAAGACCGCGAGAACCTGTTCTTTATCGACGTGCAGGCGCGCGGCAGCTATCCGGCCTACTCCGCCCGCGTGTTCCGCGAGAAAGGCGTGGTGATTGTCAAAGACCCGGGCGACGATGAACTGCTGAAAAACACCGTCGACTTTGTCTCGTTCAGCTATTACGCCTCGCGCTGCGCGTCGGCGGACATGAACGCGGGCAACACCAGCGCGGCGAACATCGTGAAGTCCCTGCGTAACCCACACATTCAGGTGAGCGAGTGGGGCTGGGGCATCGACCCGCTCGGCCTGCGCATCACCATGAACATGATGTACGACCGCTACCAGAAGCCGCTGTTCCTGGTGGAAAACGGCCTCGGGGCGAAGGACGTCATTGATGAAAACGGCGAGATCAACGACGACTACCGCATCAGCTACCTGCGCGAGCACATCCGCGCGATGGGCGACGCGATTGAGGACGGCGTTCCGCTGCTGGGCTACACCACCTGGGGCTGCATCGACCTGGTCTCGGCCTCAACCGGGGAGATGAGCAAGCGCTATGGATTTGTCTACGTCGACCGCGACGACGCCGGGAACGGCACGCTGGAACGGAAACGCAAGAAATCGTTCGGATGGTATAAGAAGGTGATTGCGAGTAACGGGGGGGATCTCGAGTAGCCTGTTGCCCTCACTCCAGCCCTCTCCCACAGGGAGAGGGAGATGGGTTTGGTAGGCCGGGTAAGGCGAAGCCGCCACCCGGCACTGCTCAGAGCGGAGAAAAACCTCCATCTCCAACCCACCCGGCAAGCCGTGAATACACCCCCTCCACCGCCTCTTTCACCGGCGGCGTCATCGGGTAATAAAACCCGACAATATCCGGCTGAATGCCCAAAAACAGCACCTCGCCCACGTCGTCTTTGATCTGATCCACCAGGTAGTTCAGCGGCATATTGTGGGTGGTCATCATAAACATCTCGGCGATGTCGTCCGGGTCAATCAGGCGGATCTCGCCGGGGTTAAGCCCCATATCGGTGGCATCGACGATTAACAGCCTGTCCGGATGCAGTTCACGGATGGCGACCACGTCGTTTTCCGGCGCGCTGCCGCCGTCAATCACCACCCAGTTGCCCGGCGGGTTTGCGGCGCACAGTTCCGCCAGCAGCGGACCCGCGCCGTCGTCGCCCATCATGCTGTTGCCGACACACAGTAAAACGTCAGTCACGTAATCTCCTCACCATCAGGTAGATGGCGCTCTCCTGATGAATATCGTGCAGCATGCCGAGCAGCGTTTTGCTCCACGCCTGCTGCGCCGGGGTTTGTACGCTCAGCGCCGCGTCAAAGGCGTTAGCGAGCATCGCAATGTGGTTGGCGTCGATGACGATCTCGCCATACTTCGGCACGCCCTCCATCTTGCGCCGCGCCGTACTGCCCTCCTCCAGCGTGGCGATCCACGCCAGGTATTCCGGCCACGGGCAGGTTAACGCCGCCTCCAGGCAGTCGATCACCCCGAGGTGGTGCCCAATCGCCAGGCTGTAATAGACCACCTGCTGCGCCGCATCCGGCGTGGCATCGTTCTCATCAATAAACTTACGGCTCAGCTGGCTGAACACCACCGTTTCACTCATCGGATACGCGCCTCATCCACAATGTTGTTCAGGTTCGCCACGATCTCATTGAGACGCGGATCGTTCTCGGCCTCCAGCCAGCGCGCTACCTGATGGTCGCCCTGGCTGAGCAGACGCAGATAATCGTCGGCAATCTGGCGTCCGTAGCGGTAGCCCGCCAGCCTGCGTGCCGTGCGGTCGATCTTCACCCGCAGCGGTTGCACCATATCCGGGTGCAGGATAGTGGCTGGCTGGTTGTCCAGCTCGCCTGGCTCGCGGGCGTGGATCTTCTGCTCCAGCAGGCCGAGCGCCATGGCAAAACCGTACAGCGTGGCGGCGGGCGTCGGCGGGCAGCCCGGAATGTAGACGTCCACCGGCACGATTTTGTCGGTACCGCCCCAGACGCAGTAAAGATCGTGGAAGATGCCGCCGCTGTTGCCGCAGGCACCGTAGGAGATGCAGATTTTCGGATCCGGTGCAGACTGCCAGGCGCGTAGCGCAGGCGAGCGCATCGTGCGGGTGACCGCGCCGGTGAACAGCAGGATATCCGCGTGGCGCGGGGACGGCACCACCTTGATGCCGAAGCGCTCGGCGTCAAACAGCGGCGACAGCGTAGCGAAGATCTCAATCTCGCAGCCGTTGCAGCCACCGCAGTCCACGCGATAGACGTAGGCCGAGCGTTTGATTTTTTTCAGCAGCGACGCCTTCATGCTGGCGATGGACTCCTCCACCGTCAGCGGCACCGGAATGCCGTTAGCGTCGCGCGGGCCGAGTAAGTTTTCCATCAGCTGGCCTCTCTCATATGGCGGGTTAAATCGATGCGGTCAGACGGCAGCAGGCATTTCTGACGCTTGCACTCCGGGCAGGTTTCGAAGCTTTCACGGTGATGCTCCGCGCGGACGTCGCCGTTGTGCTTCAGCAGCGCGATGGCGTAGTCGATCTCTTTTTGCACGGCGAACGGACGCTTGCAGACGCGGCAGTTGCACAGCGCAAAGCGCGATTGCTGGAGGAAGTCCTCTTTTTTCCACACCGCCAGCTCGTACTCCTGAGACAGGCGAATGGCGACCGTCGGGCAGACCTCCTCGCAGCGGCCGCAGAAGATACAGCGCCCGAGGTTAAACTGCCAGGCCAGCTCGCCGGTTTTCAGGTCCGTTTCCACCGTTAAGGCATTCGACGGGCAGGCGTTGACGCAGGCCGCGCAGCCGATGCACTGCTGCGGGTTGTGCTCCGGCTTGCCGCGAAAGTTTTTATCAACCGGGATCGGCTCCAGCGGATAACTGCTGGTCTGCGCGCCGGTTTTGATCACTTTTTTGATAAAGGTAAACATGGCGAATCCTTATTTCAGCGGCGAGTTCTTACGTTCGATGCTGTAGCGCTCAAGCTCTTTGTACGGCACCACCTGGCTTTTCTTCTTGCGCACGTCCACGACGGTCATGCGGTCGGTGCAGGAGTAACACGGGTCGAGGCTGCCGATGATCAGCGGCGCGTCAGAGACCGTGTTGCCGCGCAGCATGTAGCGCAGGGTTGGCCAGTTGGCGTAGGTCGCCGCACGGCAGCGCCAGCGGTAGAGCTTCTGGTTGTCGCCAGTCATGCTCCAGTGGATGTCGTCCCCGCGCGGCGCTTCGGCAAAGCCGAGGGCAAAGCGGTTTGGAATGTAGGTGAAGCCTTCCACCATCAGCGGGCCGCCCGGCAGGTTGTCCAGACCAAAGTCGATCATGTTCAGCGCGGTGAACACCTCGTTGATGCGCACCTTCAGACGGGAAATGACGTCGCAGCCCTGCTCGCTGTGCACGGTCATCGGCAGCAGGCCGTAGCCGACGAACGGGTGATCGGCGCGGGTGTCGCGGGCGTGGCCGCTGGCGCGCACCATCGGACCAACGTTACTGAAGTCGCGGGCGATTTCCGGGTCAAGACGACCAATCCCGACGGTGCGCTGCTCAATGTTGGGCGTGCTGAGCAGCATATCCACCAGCTCCTGCACGTCCCGGCGCATCTGCTGCGCTAGCTGGCGGGTCTGGATCATGTCGTCTTTCAGCAGGTCGCGGCGGATCCCGCCGATCAGGTTCAGGCCGTAGGTTTTACGCGCCCCGGTAAGGATCTCCGCCATCTTCATCGACGCCTCGCGCACGCGGAAGAACTGCATAAACCCGGAGTCAAATCCGACGAAATGGCAGGCCAGGCCGAGGTTCAGCAGGTGCGAGTGCAGGCGCTCCACCTCCAGCAGAATGGCGCGGATCATCTGCGCGCGTTCCGGCACCACGATCCCCATGCCGTTTTCCACCGAGGTGGTGTAGGCGGTGCTGTGGGCAAAGCCGCAGATGCCGCACACGCGGTCAGAAAGAAACGTGACTTCGTTGTAGCCCATGCGGGTCTCCGCCAGCTTCTCCATGCCGCGGTGGACGTAGAACAGGCGGTAGTCGGCGTCGATAATGTTCTCGCCGTCGACGAACAGGCGGAAGTGGCCCGGTTCGTCAGAGGTAACGTGCAGCGGGCCAATCGGCACCACGTTATTCTTCTTGCTGCCCAGCTCGTTGATGAACTCGTAGGTTTCGCTGTCGGTGGTTGGGGCCGGGCGCTGGCGGTAGTCCATGCTGTCCTTGCGCAGCGGATAGAGTTCATCCGGCCAGTCGTCCGGCAGCACCAGGCGACGCTCGTCAGGCAGGCCAACCGGCATCAGGCCGTACATGTCGCGCACTTCGCGCTCGCCCCAGACGGCGGCAGGCACGCGCGGCGTGACGGACGGGTATTCCGGTTTATTCGGGTCGACCTCGACGCGCACGGTGATCCAGCACTTCTCGCCCTGCTCCATCGACATCACGTAGTACACCGCGTAACTGCCGCACAGCTGGCGCTCGTCGTTACCGAACAACACCGACAGCCAGCCGCCCTGCTGGTAGTAGAGAAACTCCACCACTTCCGGCAGATAGTTCACCTTAATGGTGACGGTGATCTGGTCTTTGGTTTGCCAGGACTCCTCCAGCACCACGCCCGGGAAAGCCTGATGCAACGCGGCGAGATACTGCTGACCTTTCTTTTCTTCAGACATAAACACTCTCTTTAATCACGCCACCAGCAAGGAGACGAACGCTAAAAATGCAAAACCAAAACCAGCCCAGGTAATGCGTGACGTTTCGACAAAACGCAGGCGCGCCATGCTGTTTTCAAACAGGGCAATGACCAGCACGCCGATAAGCAGCTTGAGCACAGCCACCACCACGGCCAGCAGCAGGCCGCCCGCAGAGAAGTGCGTCATCTGCCCCCACGGGAAGAAAACGCCGACGAACATCTGCAACACCACCAGCTGCTTGAGACTGATGCCCCACTTCAGCATCGCAAAGCCGTAGCCGCTGTACTCGGTGAGCGGCCCCTCCTGTAATTCCTGCTCCGCTTCCGCGAGATCGAACGGCAGCTTGCCCATCTCGATAAACGTGGCGAACGCGCAGGCGCAGAGCGCCAGCACCAGCGGGAGCGAACGTGAAACCGGCCAGTGGTAAACGGTGTCGGTGATAAAACTGATGTGGGTCGAGCCTGCAACCTGCGCGGCGACCCACAGCCCCAGCAGCAGAATTGGCTCAACCAGCACGCCGAGCATCGCCTCGCGGCTGGCGCCGATACCCGTAAACGGGCTGCCGGTGTCCAGGCCCGCAATCGCAAAGAAGAAACGCGCGATGGCGAAGAGGTAGATCAGCGTAATCAGATCGCCCAGCACCGGCAGCGGCGACGCCACCGTCACCACCGGCAGCGCGGTGGCGATGGTCAGCATCACGCCCACCATCACAAACGGCGTCAGGCGGAACACCCAGCCCGCGGCATCCGGCGCGACGCTCTGACGGGAGAGCAGTTTGAAGAGATCGCGGTACTCCTGGAGCACGCCAGGTCCGCGACGGTTGTGCAGCCGGGCGCGCGCCACGCGCGTGATGCCCGACAGCAGCGGCGCGGCGGCGAACAGCACCAGCGCCTGAAGAATTGCCAGTAACAGACTCATGTCAGGCTCCTCGTGAAATGACAATCACCACCAGCACCGCCAGCTCGATCAGCGCCAGGCGGCGGAACAGTACGGGCACGGCGGCCCCCTGCCAGCCCGGCACCCAGCCCACCGGGTTCAGCCAGTGGCGCAGCTTCAGCACGGCGGCAAAGTTCTCTTTCACCGGCATGGCGAAACCGTGGGCGGTGATGACCATCGACTGCTCGTGTTCGTAGCCGCAGGCCCACGCCGCGCCGCGCGAGCGGGAGGCGAGACGGTCGCGTCTGAAGAACAGCATCAGCACGAACGGCAGGAGCGGCGCGGCAATCAGCAGCAGCGCCATCATCGGCTGGGAAACGACGGTATGCGCCGTGACCAGCGGCAGCGGAATAGCGTGGCCCAGCAGCGGCAGCAGCCACGGCGCGGCAACCCCGCCCGCGATGCAGCACAGCGCCAGCGCGACCACGCTGGTGGTCATCAGTACCGGGGCGCAGCAGGCGTTTTCCGCTTCTCGGGTGCGCGGCGCGCCCAGGAAGGTGACACCGTAAACTTTAGCCATACACATCACCGCCAGCGCCCCGGTGATCGCCAGGCCCACCGCCAGCAGCGGGCCGAGTAAACGCCCGATAAACGCCTCGCTCTGGCCGAGGGCGAAGAAGGATTGATAAATCACCCACTCGCCGGCAAAGCCGTTCAGCGGCGGCAGCGCAGCCATCGCCATCAGCCCGACCAGCATCGCCAGCGAAATGACGGGCATTTTTTTGCCAATCCCGCCGAGCTTCTCAATATCGCGGTGCCCGGTGCGGAACCAGACGCTGCCCGCGCCGAGGAACAGGGTGCTTTTAAACAGGCTGTGGTTGATAAGGTGATACAGACCGCCAATAAACCCGGCGGCAATCAGCGCCGGCTGGTTGAGCGCCAGCCCGGTGACGCCTGCGCCCATGCCGAGCAGGATAATCCCGATGTTCTCCAGGGTGTGGTACGCCAGCAGACGCTGGATGTTGTGCTCCATCAGCGCGTAGAGGCCACCGACGAACGCGGTGATCATCCCCGCAATCAGCAACGCCACGCCCCACCACAGCGGCGGCTGATTGCCCGTCAGGGTTATCGTCAGGATGCCGAACAGACCGACCTTCATCACCACGGTGGAGAACAGCGCAGCGGCCGGGGCTGAGGCATTGGCATGCGCCTGCGGCACCCAGCCGTGCAGCGGGATTATCCCGGCCAGCAGGCCAAAACCGACTACGCCCAACAGCCAGACGTCGTTGCCCAGCGGCTGGCCGTTAAGCGCGGCGAAATCCAGCGTGCCAAAACGCTGCCACACCAGCCAGCAGGCCAGCGCCAGCAGCAGCGTGCCGAGACGTCCGAGCGCAAACCACAGCTTGCCGGAGGCGCTGCATCCGGTCAGGAACACGCCGCACAGGGCCATGATTTCAGCCATCACCACCAGCGCGCCGAGGTTGCTGGCGACAACGGTACAGACCGCGGCGGCCATCAACAGGTTAACCAGCAGGCCGTTGGCTTTGGTGTGCTGATGGCGGTGCCAGTCGATATTAAACAGGCTGATAAACAGCCCGCACAGGCCAAAGGTTATCAGCCAGATGGCGTTCAGCGGCGTAAGCTCAACGGCGTGGTGAATCAGCGGGATGAGGGTGTCGACGGATTGCCCGTCGATCAGGACAACCCCGCCCGCCGCCAGCGTCATCAGGCTGCCGACCGCCCCGCCGATACCAGCAATCACGCCGCTCAGCGTTTTATGGAAGGCGAGGAGCAGCGCCAGGACAGCGGCGGCGGCAAACCAGGCCACGCCGCTGGTCATCATAACTATCGCGTTCATTTCGCCCCCTCGTTAAGCGCCCGCAGCAGCGAAAGATCGCCGACGTCGGTATTGATGGTCAGCTCGCGCTTGCGTTTGCTGGTGCGAGCGATGTCGCGGATGTTGACCAGGACCAGCGCCCGGGTCGGGCAGGTCCGCACGCAGGCCGGACCCTGCTCATCGAAGCTGCACAGGTCGCACTTCACCGCAACGGCGCGAATGCCCGGCACCCAGTCCAGCAGCGTGCTCACGCGTGCCGGAGCCGGCGGCGCAGGCGGCGCTTTCGGGGTATTGGCATTCGCCGGAATATGCAGCGGACGGCTGCCGGAAAACTCAATGGCGCCGAACGGACAGGCGATGCCGCACAGCTTGCAGCTCACGCACAGGCTTTCGTTCAGCTGTACCGCGCCGTCAACGCGGGTGATGGCATTGACAGGACAAACGCCCGCGCACGGGGCGTCTTCACAGTGGTGACAGAGCTGCGGGGCAGACTCTTTCTCATTACGCATGACGCGCAGGCGCGGCATGGACTGTAGCCCGTGCAGGCGGTGCGTTTCCGAGCACGCCGCCTCACAGGTCCGACAGCCAATACAGACCGTCGAGTCAGCAATTACAAAACGGTTCACCGGGTCATCCTCTGGTGATGGTCATTTTTGACGAAAAAAAACTGTCTTATCGACACTTCTCGACACTCGCTTTTCAGGCCACGTTCGCGGAGGATTTTCCGTCGATCAGCTGTTTCAGGTTGATCGGCTGATCGTGCTCAACGGCGGCGTAGAGGCCGTTATAAACCGGCGCTATTTTCTCCAGATAGTGCTCCAGCACCTGCTGGCGATCGCGGTTGCTGACGTGACCGTCCACCATGCCGTCGGCCATCAGTTGAGCTTTCGCAATACACTGTTTTTCACCCTCTTTTGTCTCAACGTAATACTCAATGGTGTGGCTGTTGAAGCTCTCCGCCAGGGTGACAAAAATCGTGAAGTGACCAAACAACACAAAGCGCATGTCCCCCTGCGCCGCGCAGCTCATGGCATGGTGCAGACGGGCTTTTGACAGGGTGATCCCCTGAATCAGAGAGTTGCAGTAGAGGTGCCACTGATCCTGAAGCTGCTGATGACGTTGCGCGATGTAATCCGCTTTTTCGCTAATTTCCCAAATAGTCATAAAAGGTATCCGGTTAATGGAGTTAGCGGCTGTTAAGCAGTTTTCGTGCCAGTTTTTAATATGTTGATTTAAATATCTTTTAACAAGATACGTACTGTCACCGCCGCGGTGTCGACGTGTCATTTCGACAGCGTTGACATCGTCACGCCGTAACGCAAATCAAGCTGGCACTGTTATTGCATTGAAGGGGCAATTCATTAAGGAGGCGTCATGCACGAAATCACCCTCTGCCAGCGGGCACTGGAACTTATCGAACAGCAGGCTGTGCAGAACCATGCGAAGCGCGTGACCGGCGTCTGGCTGAAGGTCGGGGCGTTTTCCTGCGTCGAGACCAGCGCCCTCACCTTCTGTTTTGAGCTGGTGTGCCGCGGCACGCTGGCGGAAGGTTGCGCACTGCATATCGAGGAGCAGCAGGCGGAGTGCTGGTGCGAACAGTGTCAGGAGTACGTCACGCTGCTGTCATCGAAGGTACAGCGCTGTCCACAGTGCCAGAGCAGCGGGCTGCGCATCGTGGCGGATGACGGTATGCAGATCCAACGCCTCGAAATCGAGAAGGAGTAAAGTATGTGTAGTACCTGCGGTTGCGCTGAAGGCAACCTGTATATCGAAGGGGATGAACACCGCCCCCACTCCGCGTTTCGCTCCGCGCCCTTTTCCCCTGCCCCGCGTCCCGCGGCGGCACTGACCGGCATCACCTTCGCGCCGCAGCGTTCCGACGCGGGTGACCTGCATTACGGCCGCGGCGAAGCGGGCACCCACGCGCCGGGCATCAGCCAGCGCCAGATGCTGGAGGTGGAGATTAACGTGCTGGATAAAAACAACCAGCTCGCCGTCCGCAATCGCGCCCGCTTTGCCGCGCGCGAACAGCTGGTGCTGAACCTGGTCTCCAGCCCCGGCTCCGGTAAAACCACGCTGCTGACCGAAACCCTCAAACGGCTGAATAAACGTGTCTCCTGCGCCGTTATCGAAGGTGACCAGCAAACGGTAAACGACGCCGCGCGCATCCGCGAAACCGGTACGCCTGCGATTCAGGTCAACACCGGGAAAGGGTGCCATCTGGACGCGCAGATGATTGCCGACGCCGCCCCGCGCCTGCCGCTGGCGAACAACGGCATCCTGTTCATTGAAAACGTCGGCAACCTGGTCTGCCCGGCAAGCTTCGACCTCGGCGAGCGGCATAAAGTGGCGGTACTCTCCGTGACCGAAGGGGAAGACAAGCCGCTGAAGTATCCGCATATGTTTGCCGCCGCCTCCCTCATGCTGCTGAACAAAGTCGACCTGCTGCCGTACCTGAATTTCGACGTGGATAAGTGCCTGGCTTACGCCCGCGAAGTGAACCCGGACATTGAGATCCTGCTGGTTTCCGCCACGCGCGGCGACGGGATGGACGCCTGGCTGAACTGGCTGGAGAACGAACGATGTGCATAGGCGTCCCCGGAAAAATTCATTCCATCGACGGCAATCAGGCTAAAGTGGAGGTATGCGGCATCCTGCGCGATGTCGACCTGACGCTGGTAGGCAGCCACGATGAGACCGGTGCATCGCGTCTCGGCCAGTGGGTGCTGGTCCACGTAGGTTTTGCCATGAGCGTGATTAATGAGGAAGAAGCCCGCGACACGCTGGACGCGCTACAGAATATGTTTGACGTCGAGCCGGACGTGGGCGCCCTGCTGTATGGGGAGGAACGATAACACATGCGTTACGTTGATGAATATCGCGCGCCTGAGCAGGTGTTGCAGCTTATCGATCGCCTGAAGTCCCGCGCGTCGCTGCTGGACTACACGAAAGAAAAACCGCTGCGGATCATGGAGGTGTGCGGCGGACACACCCACGCCATCTTTAAATTTGGCCTCGACCAGCTGCTGCCGGAGAACATCGAATTTATCCACGGCCCCGGCTGCCCGGTGTGCGTGCTGCCGATGGGGCGCATCGACAGCTGTCTCGACATCGCCAGCCGCCCCGGTGTGATTTTTTGCACCTTTGGCGATGCCATGCGTGTACCGGGAAAAAATGGCTCGCTGCTCCAGGCGAAGGCGCGCGGCGCGGACGTGCGGATCGTCTACTCACCGATGGATGCCCTGACGCTGGCGATGGCTAATCCTGAGCGTAAGGTCGTCTTTTTCGGGCTGGGTTTTGAAACCACCATGCCCGCCACCGCCATTACCCTCCAGCAGGCGAAAGCCCGCAACGTCACAAACTTTTACTTTTTCTGCCAGCACATCACGCTTATTCCCACGCTGCGCAGCCTGCTGGAAGCGCCAGATAACGGTATCGACGCGTTTCTGGCACCGGGCCACGTCAGCATGGTGATCGGCACAGAAGCCTACGGTTTTATCGCTGAACAGTACAATCGTCCGTTAGTGGTGGCTGGTTTCGAGCCACTTGATCTACTGCAAGGCGTGACCATGCTGGTTGAGCAGAAAATAGCGGCCCTGAGTGCGGTGGAAAATCAGTATCGCCGCGTGGTGCCCGATGCAGGTAACAGACGGGCACAGCAGGCAATAGCCGACGTGTTTAGCGTCGAAGGCGACAGCGAGTGGCGCGGACTGGGGCTGATTGCCGAATCCGGCGTACACCTGACGCCCGCGTATCGCGCCTTCGACGCCGAAGCGCATTTCCGACCGCAGCCGCAGCAGGTGTGCGACGATCCCCGCGCCCGCTGTGGCGACGTACTCACCGGAAAATGCAAACCTTATCACTGCCCGTTATTTGGCAACGCCTGTAACCCGCAAACCGCGTTTGGCGCGCTGATGGTCTCTTCAGAAGGGGCATGCGCCGCGTGGTATCACTATCGCAACCAGGAGTGTGAAGCATGAACACGGTGGAAATGGCGCACGGAAGCGGTGGACAGGCGATGCAGCAGCTGATTAACCGGCTGTTTATGGACGCCTTTAACAATCCCTGGCTCGCCGAGCAGGAAGATCAGGCGCGCATTGCGCTCTCAACCCTCACCGCACACGGTGACAGGCTGGCGTTCTCTACCGACAGCTACGTGATTGACCCGCTGTTCTTCCCGGGCGGCGATATCGGCAAGCTCGCCGTCTGCGGCACGGCAAACGACGTCGCCGTCAGCGGCGCGATCCCCCGCTACCTCTCCTGCGGGTTTATCCTCGAAGAAGGGTTACCGATGGAAACGCTCACGGCGGTGGTCAACAGCATGGCGCACACCGCCCGCGAGGCGGGGATCGCCATCGTCACCGGGGATACCAAGGTGGTGCAGCGCGGCGCGGCGGATAAGCTTTTTATCAACACCGCCGGGATGGGGGCGATCCCCGCCGATATTCACTGGGGCGCTCAACAGCTTTGCGCAGGCGACGTGCTGATTGTCAGCGGCACGCTGGGCTGCCACGGGGCAACCATCCTGAACCTGCGCGAAGGCCTGGGGCTGGACGGGGAACTGCGCAGTGACTGCGCGGTACTCACGCCGCTGATCCAGACGCTGCGCGACATGCCGGGCGTAAAAGCCCTGCGCGACGCCACGCGAGGCGGCGTGAATGCCGTGGTGCACGAATTTGCCGCAAGCAGCGGCTGCGGAATTGAGCTGACCGAGCGCGGCCTGCCTGTCAAAGGCGCCGTGCGCGGGCTATGCGAGCTATTAGGGCTAGACCCGCTTAACTTTGCCAACGAAGGCAAGCTGGTGATCGGCGTGGAACGCACGGCGGCGGAAGCCGTACTTGCACAGCTGCGCGCGCATCCATTAGGGAAAGACGCGGCCATCATCGGCGACGTGGTTGAGCGCAAAGGGGTGCGCCTGACCGGGCTTTACGGCGTGAAGCGCACGCTGGATCTGCCGCACGCTGAACCGTTACCCCGTATTTGCTAGACCGCATCAATAGCGGTCAGCGCCGAACGTCTCTTTTTGCCAGTTTCTATTGGAAAGCAACAATGCCGTATACACCGATGAGCGATCTTGGACAGCAGGGCCTGTTTGACATCACGCGCACACTTTTACAACAGCCCGACCTCGGCGCACTGAGCGATGCCCTGACGCGGCTGGTCAGGCAATCTGCGCTGGCGGACAGCGCCGCCATTGTGCTCTGGCATAGCGCAACCCACCGCGCGAGCTATTTCTCAACGCGTGAT
This sequence comes from Enterobacter cloacae complex sp. AR_0002, assembly GCF_001922365.1. Taxonomy (NCBI): domain Bacteria; kingdom Pseudomonadati; phylum Pseudomonadota; class Gammaproteobacteria; order Enterobacterales; family Enterobacteriaceae; genus Enterobacter; species Enterobacter cloacae complex sp. AR_0002. The sequence continues at coordinate 4,770,258 of NZ_CP018814.1, read as the reverse complement.
AACGGCAAAATCTTCGAATATGAAGATGAAACGTTTCTTGCCCACGGCCCGGTGCGGCGTATTCTCTCCCGCCCGGAAGCGCTGCACTGCAATTTTGACCAGTTTCGCCAGGCCTGGCCGAAGCTGGCAGAGAGCAACCTTTACCACCCTTTCGGCCACTACAGCATGCTGCCGCTGGCGGTGGAAGGGCAAATTTTTGGCGGCTGCGAGTTTATCCGCGATACCGACCAGCCCTGGAGCGAGGCGGAGTACGAACGCCTGCACACCTTTACCCAGATTGTGGCCGTTGTCGCGGAGCAGATCCAAAGCCGCGTCACCAATAACGTGGACTACGACCTGCTGAGCCGCGAGCGCGATAACTTCCGCATTCTGGTTGCCATCACCAACGCCGTGCTCTCCCGCCTGGACATGGATGAGCTGGTCAGCGAAGTATCAAAAGAGATCCATCACTATTTTAAAATCGATGCCATCAGCATTGCGCTACGCGGCAACCGGAAAGGCAAGCTGAACATCTACTCCACCCACTACCTTGATGAAGCTAACCCGGCGCACGAGCAGAGCGAAGTGGACGAAGCGGGAACGCTGTCCGAGCGGGTATTTAAAAGCAAAGAGATCCTGCTGCTCAATCTCAATGAACAGGATCCGGTAGCCCCCTACGAGCGGATGCTCTTCAACACCTGGGGCAACAAGATCCAGACCCTGTGCCTGCTGCCGCTGATGTCCGGCAACACCATGCTCGGCGTGCTCAAACTGGCGCAGTGCGATGAAGCCGTATTTACCACCGCCAACCTGAAGCTGCTGCGCCAGATCGCCGAGCGCATCTCCATCGCGCTGGATAACGCCCTCGCCTATCAGGAGATCCACCGCCTGAAGGAGCGGCTGGTGGACGAAAACCTGGCGCTGACCGAGCAGCTCAACAACGTGGACAGCGAGTTTGGCGAAATCATCGGGCGCAGCGATGCCATGTACAGCGTGCTCAAGCAGGTGGAGATGGTGGCGCAAAGCGACAGCACGGTGCTGATCCTCGGTGAAACCGGTACCGGGAAAGAGCTGATTGCCCGGGCGATCCACAACCTGAGCAACCGCAACAGCCGCCGGATGGTGAAGATGAACTGCGCGGCGATGCCTGCTGGCTTACTGGAAAGCGACCTGTTCGGCCACGAGCGCGGTGCCTTTACCGGCGCCAGCAGCCAGCGGCTGGGCCGTTTTGAGCTGGCGGATAAAAGCTCTTTGTTCCTCGACGAAGTGGGCGATATGCCGCTGGAGCTCCAGCCCAAGCTGCTGCGCGTGCTGCAGGAGCAGGAGTTTGAGCGCCTCGGCAGCAACAAGCTGATCCAGACCGACGTGCGTCTGATTGCCGCCACCAACCGCGATCTGAAAAAAATGGTCGCAGACCGTGAGTTCAGAAGCGATCTCTACTATCGCCTGAACGTGTTCCCGATCTGCCTGCCGCCGCTGCGCGAGCGCCCGGAAGATATTCCGCTGCTGGTGAAAGCCTTTACCGCGAAGATTGCCCGCCGGATGGGGCGAAATATCGACAGTATTCCTGCCGAAACGCTACGCACACTCTCGGCGATGGAGTGGCCGGGGAACGTGCGCGAGCTGGAAAACGTCATTGAACGCGCGGTCCTGTTGACGCGCGGGAACGTGCTTCAGCTGTCCCTGCCGGAGGTTTCTCTTGCGGAAACGACCGTGGCCGCAACCGAGGTTGCGAAGGATGGAGAGGATGAATATCAGCTCATTTTGCGCGTGCTCAGGGAGACCAACGGCGTGGTGGCCGGGCCGAAAGGCGCGGCGCAACGGCTGGGGCTGAAGCGTACCACCCTGCTCTCGCGCATGAAGCGTCTGGGAATCGATAAAGAGAGCCTGAATTAACCCGTCATTCCGGCGCCGTATATGGCGCCGCCTTTCATCACTCTGCGTAATTGTCTCACATTGACACAATATATTTTCCTCTGTATAAAATTCCGCCTTAATAATGCGTTTCATTTGCATCAAAATAATTTTAATGAAGGTAGCGTTTAATGAAAAAGGTTCTCTGCGCGTTAGGCCTGGCGGTTGCATCAATGAGTACAGCTCTGGCTACCACGTACCCGCTCACGATAGAAAACTGCGGGTATAAAGAAACCTTCACCAAAGCGCCGGAACGCGTTGTGGCCCTGGGGCAGAATACCGTCGAGATCCTGCTTCTGCTGGGTCTGGAAGATAAGGTGAAAGCCAGCGCGTTCTGGCCGACCAAAGTATTGCCGCAGCTGGCTGAGCAGAATGCAAAAATCAAAACCCTGACCGTCGAAATTCCGACACTTGAATCCATTCTTGCGCAAAACCCTGATTTTGTTCCTGCACAGCTGCCGCTGCTGCTCGGACCGGAAAGTAAGGTCGCAAAACGCGAAGACCTGGCCACCGTTGGGGTAAACAGCTATTTATCTCCGGGCATGTGCGCCACCAAAAAAGCCGCAGGGGACATGTACGGCAGCCGCCAGACGCTGTGGGACATGACCTACCTTTATCAAGAGATTGAGGATTTCGCCAAGATTTTCAACGTGGAAGCGCGCGGTCAGGCCGTTATCGCCGACTTCAAAAAACGTGAAGCCGACCTGCGCCAGGAGTTTGGCAAAAACAACAAAGACCTCTCCTTTGTTTTCTGGTTCTCAAGCTCCTCACCTTCGGCTGATGCCTATGTCGGCGGCAAAAACAGCGCCTCTGGCTTTATTGCTAACGTGCTGGGCGGCCATAACGCCATTACCTCTGAGACCGAATGGCTGACCGTGGGCTGGGAAAGTATTATTGCCGCTAATCCGGACGTGATTGTGGTCTCCAGCCTGGATCGTAACCGCTGGGCGCTGGACAACGCCGAAGAAAAAATCAAATTCCTGAAAAGCGATCCAGCCGTCAGCCAGATGGAGGCGGTGAAGAAGGGTCATATTGTGGTGATGGACGGCCAGGCCATGAACCCGACGATTCGCACGCTTTACGGTGCTGAGCAGGTCGGCGAACAGCTCAGAAAACTGGGACTGAACTGATGACCACCGCCGTACTTCAGATGCGGCAGGGGGTGCTCCTGACCACGTCATGCCTGCTCGCCTTCGTGCTGTTGTTTCTGGTGATCGCCCTTGGCGTCAGCATCGGTGAGTTGTCTATCCCGCTCAATAACGTGTTCTACGCCATCAGCAATAAGCTGGGGCTGACTGACGTTCCGCTCAACCGCATCTACGAGAGCGTCATCTGGGACTTTCGCCTCAGCCGCGCGCTGGTGGCGGCCTGTTGCGGAGCCGGGTTGGCCATCTGCGGGGCCGTATTGCAGAGCCTTTTGAAGAATGCGCTGGCGGAACCTTACGTGCTCGGCGTGTCGGCGGGAGCGTCAACCGGGGCGGTGTCAGTCGTCGTATTGGGTCTCGGCACCGGCGCAGTATCGCTTTCTGCGGGCGCGTTTGCCGGAGCCTTCGCCGCCTTTGCCTTCGTCGCCTTCCTGACCAACGGCGCGCGCGGCGGCAATGAACGCACGATCCTGGCGGGCGTAGCGGCCTCTCAGCTGTTTAACGCCATTACCGCCTATACCATCAGCACCTCTGCCAGCGCGCAACAGGCGCGCGACGTGATGTTCTGGCTGCTGGGCAGCTTTAGCGGCGTACGCTGGCCGGAATTCCAGCTGGCGCTGGTAGTGGTACTGGCGGGGCTGGCCGTCTGTCTTTATTATTCCCGTGCGCTGGACGCCTTTACGTTCGGTGATGATGCCGCCGCCTCGTTGGGCATTGCCGTGCCCTGGGTGCGCCTGGCCTTGTTTACCACCACCGCCCTGATCACCGCGACCATCGTCAGCATGGCGGGCTCTATTGGTTTTGTCGGGCTGGTCGTGCCGCACGTTATGCGTTTCCTGTTCGGGCCGCTGCACCGCACGCTGCTGATAGCCAGCGCGCTGGCGGGGGCGATCCTGATGGTGCTGGCCGACATCGCCTCGCGGATGCTGATTGCTCCGCAAAGCCTGCCGGTTGGCGTCGTTACCGCACTGGTGGGCGTACCGTTCTTCGCCGTGATTATCTACCGCTCAAGGAATAAGTAATGAGCATCTGCGCCGAGAAAATCACCTGGAAGGTAGGTAAAAAGATCATTGTGAATAATGTTTCGCTGACGGTTTCCCGGGGCGAAACGGTGGGCCTGCTTGGCCCTAACGGCTGCGGTAAATCCTCGCTGTTGCGCATACTGGCAGGTCTGCGCCGCCCGGATGCCGGGTGCGTGACGCTGGACGGACAGGACATTGCCCGCATTGCCAAAAAGCAGCTGGCGCGGCGCGTGGCGTTTGTTGAACAGCACGGAATGACCGACGCCAATATGCGCGTGCGTGACGTCGTCAAACTGGGGCGAATTCCGCACCATTCTCCCTTCTCAAACTGGAGCGCGCAGGATGACGAAACCGTCACTGCCGCCCTGCAACGCGTGGATATGCTGGATCGCAGCGAACAGGGCTGGCTGAGCTTATCCGGCGGCGAGCGTCAGCGGGTACATATCGCCCGCGCGCTGGCGCAAACGCCCACCGAGATCCTGCTGGATGAACCGACCAACCATCTGGACATTCATCATCAGATGCAGCTCATGCAGCTTATCAGTGAGCTGCCGGTAACCAGCATCGTCGCCATTCACGATCTTAACCACGCATCCATGTTCTGCGATTCGCTGATTGTGATGCAGCAAGGGCAGATTGTGGCGACCGGAACGCCGCAGGAAATCTTATCCGAGGAACTACTCTGGGACGTCTTCAGGGTGAAAACCAGAATCGAGATCTCGCCGTACCACGGCAAAAAACACATCCATTTTATCGTGTAGGGGTGAGTTAAAACGATGCCTCTTCGCACTGCCAACACCCTCTGGCCGCCCGTTCTGCTGGGCAGCCAGTTTGTGTTTAATATCGGCTTTTACGCGGTCGTCCCCTTCCTGGCGATCTTCTTACGTGACGATATGCTGCTCTCCGGCGGGCTGATTGGGCTGGTGCTGGGGCTGCGCACCTTCTCCCAGCAGGGGATGTTTATTGTCGGCGGCGCGCTTTCAGATCGGTTTGGCGCGAAGAGCGTGATCCTCAGCGGCTGCATTGTTCGTGTGGCGGGTTATTTGCTGCTGGCCTTTGGGCAATCCCTGTGGCCCGTCATTCTGGGGGCCTGTCTGACGGGCGTCGGCGGCGCGCTGTTCTCACCGTCGATAGAAGCCCTGCTGGCCAAAGCGGGAACGCAAAGCGAGGCGAAGGGTAAACGGAGCCGCGCGGAGTGGTTTGCGCTGTTTGCGGTGTGCGGTGAACTTGGCGCCGTTCTTGGCCCGGTGATGGGGGCCCTGCTGACGGAGCTGGGCTTTCGTCAGGTTGCGCTCGCAGGCGCAGGGATATTTATCGTTGCGCTGGTGGTGCTCTTTTTCTGCCTGCCTGCGGCACATCACAGCACGAAGCCGCTGAAAATTCTGCCCTGGTGGACGACGTTCCGTCAGCCGCGTTTCGTCGCCTTTATCATTGCCTACAGTTCATGGCTGTTAAGCTATAACCAGCTCTATCTGGCGCTGCCGGTGGAGATCCAGCGCGCCGGGGGGAACGAAAAAGACCTGGGACCGCTGTTTATGCTGGCATCGGTGCTGATCATTGTTCTGCAATTGCCCCTCGCCCGCTTCGCCCGAAAGGTTGGCGCGGTAAGGATTTTACCGGTGGGCTTTTTGCTGCTCTCCGCCGCGTTTGCCAGCGTGGCGCTCTTTGCCGCGACGGAGCCGCCGGAGGGCTGGCTGCGCCTGCTGCCCTCTGCAAGCCTTGTCACGCTGCTGACGCTCGGACAAATGCTGCTGGTGCCGTCGGCTAAAGATTTGATCCCGCGCTTTGCCGAGGAGTCAACGCTTGGAGCGCACTATGGCGCACTCTCAACCGCCGGCGGCATCGCGGTGCTGGTGGGGAATTTAGGTTTAGGCAGCCTGCTGGACAAGGCGCTGGTGCCCTCGACGGAGGCCATTTACCCGTGGCTGCTGCTGGCGGTGTTTCCACTGTGCAGCGCGGTCGCGCTGAGCGTGATTTGCCGCCCGCTGCGGCGCTGAAGCGCCTATTTTTTAGGTCGATACTTTTCAGGCAGTTCCGGAACCGGACGGCGATCGTCAATAAGGTGGCGAAGAGTCAGAATCGGATGACGCCATAGCATTCGTGGCCCCGCCCAGCGCATCACCTGCTTCATCTCCTCACGTCTGGCGGGCTGATAGCAGTGCACCGGGCACTGTTTGCAGGCGGGTTTTTCCTCACCAAAGATGCATTTATCCAGGCGCTTATCCGCGTAGGCATTCAGCGCCTGATAATGGCCCTCATCCTTTACCGCCTGCGGACAGTTTTTTTCATACAGGGCGATCATTTTCGCGATCGTCTCTTTTTCGCGTGCAATGCGTTTCCCCGCCATTTTATCCCCCCTCAATAACACGCATTCAGAATACCATTTTAAAAAAGGGATTTCAGTCGTTGCATTCTGTTTTCTGAAGGCGCCTTCCAGTCTTCGCTCTTTCCTGACGCGTTTTTACTGTTATTTTATACAGGCAGTCTGAACACACGTTGCCAACAGTTACCGGAGGATCTATGCAAGGAATGGCTATCACCAAACCGTATCGTCACTTAAAAGAGGGTTATTTCAGAAAGCGTCATGAAGATCGTAAAACCAAGATCCCAACGCGTTACAGCGTACACGCAGCCCTGAATCTGAAAGGGGACTGGCTCGAAAAAGCAGGCTTTTTAACCCATTCGCAGGTTCGGGTGGAGGTCGGGCCGGGTAAAATAATTATCGAACTCATTAAAGAGCCGGATGATGGACATCCCGGCCATGTCGTTCAGCGAGAGCAGTAAAAAATAGGGCGTTTTCCGACAGAAAACATAAACCCACGGGGCCCCTGCTGCGTAATGGAATAATTCAGGTTTTTCTTCGGATACAGAAAGAAGTCAGGGAGAATTTCATTCATAATCTCATTTGGTGCGGTTTGCTGACCATTAATGTCATGTATATTTACCGATGTAAAATGGAATGAGTCTTTATTTTCTGTCCATACATAGGAGACATCTCTGCGGATAACGCCAGCAAGTTTATCATTTTTATAATAGGCTCCGCTTAGCGCAATGACGCCAGTCTGCTTCTTCATCGTGTACATGAAGTCCATCGTCAGGTTAGCGCGAATATCCTCATGATAGACGACGATTGACGCTGAACAGGCCTCCGTATTTTCACTGTTTTGCTGGTGTAGACGGTATAGCCATGCGGCCAGTGCGCCAGCGAGGAAGAATACCAGAAACAACAGAACGGTTGCCTTTTTGGTCATCAGAGATGTCCTCTAAAATAGAGCGAAATACATCCGGCATTTGCTTTTATTTCAAAGGGTTCTCTGCAAGCAAGAACGGAAAGCGCCGGAGCATGGCTGGATGAGGAAAAATAGACCCACGGATATTTTTTACAATCAAGCCCCGTGTCTAAAATGATTTTTATAAATCGCCTGAAGTTGCCGACGCCACGAATATCATCGTTTTGCGAGGAAAAATGACAGCCGTTCTGTGTAAGAGTAATTGGATAATCCCTGAAAAAATCTTTTTCCGGGTTATCATGTAAAAGGTATTGAAACGCAAAGAAACCGGCACAAAACGCGATTATCATTAAAGCTGTCGGGAAAATATACTGGCGTAATTGACGCTGTTTTTTCCTCCCACCCGGCATTACGGGAATATTTTCGACAGGTTTATCCTTTGTTTCAACCGGAGAGGTTTCCACTCCCGTCGCTGTCGCTTTTTTTCCGTCATCAACACAGTCCGTGTCAACGCGGGTTACCCTGACATTTTTCTCTATCTGGAATCCTTTTCTCGGCACCGTCGCCACCAGCGTATCGTCCGTCTCTCCTGTGGTCCGGAGCCCGCGTCGAATTATAGAGATATTCTGATAAAGCGTATTTGCCGGAACCAGCATGCCGTCCTCGCCCCAGACTTTATCAAAGAAGTATTTCTGCGTAACGACTTCTGGAAATGATTCTAAAAGAAGGTTCAGACAACGGCTGGCAGGGGTTGTCAGAATTACATTTAAGTCAGGACGGGTCAACGAAATCAGCAAATTCCTCTCTGGACAAAATTTAATTTTATCGTTAATTATCCAGAACATATGCCGCTCGCTTACGATAAACAGAATAGTTAACTGCCGGGGTGAAGTGTAATTATACTCTGCGGTCAACCCTTGTCAAAGCAGGCGGTTATCACTTTTTCCTTCCGCATTTACCTGTTCCGACAGAACATTAATGCCGCGGATAAGGACCAGATTTACAGTCAATCGCAATATTTAATAGTCGGGCCTCTTTTTAAAGTATATTCACCCGCGGGATGAACGTAATAACGAGTAACGGACGCTAAATGCGATGTATGCGTGGATTAACGCTGTACAGCGCGACAGCACCTTGAGTGCCGGATTAGCTACAAGGATGGAATGAGGTACGCATTTTACAGAAAGAGCCCTTTCCTGCTGTTTTCCTGCCATACAGACTTCGTTATCATGGTCGCCATACATCGATGAATGAAACGCAGGATTCATGAGTTCCAATGAGCGGATATGTAACCAGACAACAAAAAAATACAACTCATTGAAATTTAAGAACATGGACACCAGGATTTTATGAGCACACTTGAGAATTTTGACGCCCACACGCCAATGATGCAGCAGTACCTGAAGCTGAAAGCGCAGCATCCGGAAATCCTGCTCTTTTACCGTATGGGCGATTTTTATGAGCTTTTTTATGATGATGCGAAACGTGCGTCTCAGCTGCTCGACATTTCCCTGACGAAACGTGGCGCGTCGGCAGGCGAGCCCATCCCGATGGCGGGTATCCCGCATCACGCGGTTGAAAACTATCTGGCGAAGCTGGTGAACCAGGGCGAGTCTGTCGCTATCTGCGAACAAATTGGTGACCCGGCCACATCGAAAGGCCCCGTTGAGCGCAAGGTCGTACGCATCGTCACGCCGGGAACCATCAGCGATGAGGCCCTGCTTCAGGAGCGCCAGGATAACCTGCTGGCGGCGATCTGGCAGGATGGTAAAGGGTTTGGCTACGCCACGCTGGATATCAGCTCCGGTCGTTTTCGCCTGAGTGAACCGGCTGACCGTGAAACCATGGCGGCTGAACTACAGCGCACTAATCCGGCAGAACTGCTTTATGCAGAGGATTTCGCCGAGATGGCGCTGATTGAAGGTCGCCGCGGCCTGCGTCGTCGTCCACTGTGGGAGTTCGAAATTGATACCGCGCGCCAGCAGTTAAACCTGCAATTTGGCACGCGCGATTTGATTGGCTTTGGCGTGGAAAACGCCCCGCGCGGGCTGTGTGCCGCAGGCTGCCTGTTGCAGTACGTTAAGGATACGCAACGTACCGCCCTGCCCCATATTCGTTCCATCACCATGGAGCGTCAGCAGGACAGCATCATCATGGATGCCGCCACGCGCCGCAACCTGGAGATCACGCAGAACCTCGCTGGCGGCATGGAAAATACGCTGGCGTCGGTTCTTGACAGCACGGTTACCCCCATGGGCAGCCGTATGCTCAAACGCTGGCTGCATATGCCGATCCGCAATACCGAAACGCTGACTGGCCGCCAGCAAACCATTGCCGCATTGCAGGATCGTTACACCGAATTGCAGCCGGTGCTGCGTCAGGTGGGTGATCTTGAGCGTATCCTGGCGCGCCTGGCCTTGCGCACCGCGCGTCCACGCGATCTCGCCCGTATGCGGCACGCGTTCCAGCAGTTGCCGGAACTGCGCGCTCAGCTGGGAGAGATCGACAGCGCGCCAGTGCAAAAGCTGCGCGAAACCATGGGCGAATTTACCGAGCTTCGCGAACTGCTGGAACGCGCCATCATTGATGCGCCGCCTGTTCTGGTGCGGGATGGCGGGGTTATTGCTCCGGGTTACAACGAAGAGCTGGACGAATGGCGTGCGCTGGCCGATGGCGCGACGGATTATCTGGATAAGCTGGAAATCCGCGAGCGTGAACGTCTGGGGCTCGACACCCTGAAAGTCGGCTACAACGCGGTACACGGTTACTATATCCAGATCAGCCGTGGGCAGAGCCACCTGGCCCCGATTCACTACGTTCGCCGCCAGACGCTGAAAAATGCCGAGCGCTACATTATACCCGAGCTGAAAGAGTACGAAGACAAAGTGCTCACGTCGAAAGGTAAAGCGCTGGCGCTGGAGAAACAGCTGTATGACGAGCTGTTCGACATCCTGATGCCGCACCTGGCTGACCTGCAACTGAGCGCCGCTGCGCTGGCCGAGCTGGATGTCCTGGTAAACCTGGCTGAGCGCGCCGACACGCTGAATTACACCTGTCCGACCTTTACTGACAAACCCGGCATTCGCATTACCGAAGGCCGCCACCCGGTGGTTGAGCAGGTGCTGAACGAGCCGTTTATTGCCAACCCGTTGAACCTGTCACCGCAGCGAAGAATGCTGATCATTACCGGCCCCAACATGGGCGGTAAAAGCACCTATATGCGCCAGACAGCCCTTATCGCGCTGCTCGCCTACATCGGCAGCTACGTTCCGGCGCAGAAGGTTGAGATTGGCCCTATCGACCGTATCTTCACCCGTGTGGGTGCGGCGGACGATCTGGCGAGCGGTCGCTCTACCTTTATGGTCGAGATGACCGAAACCGCCAACATTCTGCATAACGCGACAGAGAACAGTCTGGTGTTGATGGACGAAGTAGGACGCGGTACCTCCACCTATGATGGCCTGTCTCTGGCCTGGGCGTGCGCGGAAAGTCTGGCAAATAAAATCAAAGCGCTGACGCTGTTCGCAACGCACTATTTCGAACTGACACAGCTGCCAGAGAAAATGGAAGGCGTGGCTAACGTCCACCTTGATGCGCTTGAGCACGGCGACACCATCGCCTTTATGCACACGGTGCAGGACGGCGCGGCAAGCAAGAGCTATGGCCTGGCCGTCGCCGCGCTGGCGGGCGTGCCAAAAGAGGTGATTAAGCGCGCGCGTCAGAAATTGCGTGAGCTGGAAAGTTTGTCACCGAATGCGGCGGCGACGCAGATAGATGGTACGCAGATGTCACTGCTGGCGGTGCCGGAAGAGACCTCTCCGGCGGTAGAAGCGCTGGAGAACCTCGACCCGGATTCGCTGACGCCGCGTCAGGCGCTGGAGTGGATTTATCGGTTGAAGAGTCTGGTTTAGTTCTCTGCGGTCTTTTGCCCGGTGGCGGCTTCGCCTTACCCGGCCTACAAAACCCGTAGGACCGGTAAGCGTAGCGCCACCGGGCTTTTTTTACAGCAGCGGCGGGATCGTCGGCACCTGCGGTGCTTCATCGATATCCTTCTGCGTCATGCGGAACGCTTCCGGGTAATGCTCGCGGCTGGTACGGCGCAGCGGTTCGGTATCGCGCCAGGTATACAGACAGTGCTGACACTGATATACCGTCCAGACACCTTTCACCGGTGATGTTGCCATCACTTCAATATGTTCATCGGCACAACGTGGACAAATCATTTTTTCCTCCTTATTGACGTGCCGCCAGCATCGCGGTCAGTTTTTCGGCCCAGGCTTTGGTTTCAGGGAGATCCTGTACCGGCTGGCTGTAGTGACCACGGTTGTCCGGGGCAACCGGGGTGGTGGCATCAATGATCAGCTTGTCAGTGATCCCCGCCGGGCTGGAGCCGGGGTCAAGCTCGAGCACAGACATATTCGGTAGCTGCACCAGATCGCCTGCCGGATTGACCTTTGATGACAGCGCCCACATCACCTGCGGCAGGTTAAACGGATCGACGTCTTCATCCACCATAATCACCATTTTCACGTAACCCAGACCGTGTGGCGTGGTCATGGCGCGGAGGCCGACCGCACGGGCAAAACCGCCGTAACGCTTTTTAGTGGAGATAATCGCCAGCAGACCGTGGGTGTACATGGCGTTTACCGCCTGCACTTCCGGGAATTCCGACTTTAGCTGCTGATAGAGCGGTACGCAGGTGGCGGGCCCCATCAGATAATCAATCTCGGTCCACGGCATGCCGAGGTAAAGGGATTCGAAAATGGGTTTGGTGCGGTAAGAGACTTTATCAATGCGTACAACCGTCATATTGCGTCCGCCGGAGTAGTGTCCGGTAAACTCACCGAATGGCCCTTCAATTTCACGTTTCCGGCCTTCAATCACCCCTTCGAGGATCACTTCCGACCCCCACGGCACATCGAAACCGGTCAGTGGAGCCGTCGCAATCGGATACGGGCTTTCGCGTAGCGCACCGGCCATCTCATACTCGGATTGATCGTATTTCAGCGGCGTGGCGCCCATCAGGGTGATGATCGGATCGTTACCCAGCGTAATGGCAATAGGCAGGTCTTCGCCGCGCTCTTCTGCCTTATGCAGATGCAGCGCGATATCATGCATCGGCACCGGTTGCAGGCCGAGCTTACGCTTGCCCTTCACTTCCATACGGTAGATCCCGACGTTCTGTTTGCCGAAGTGATCGGGGTCGAGCGGATCGCGGGAGACAACGCACGCTTTATCGAGATAAAAGCCTCCGTCACCGTCGTTCAGGCGGAACAGCGGCAGAATGTCGAACAGGTTGATGTCTTCCCCGTCCACCGTGTTCTGCGCCCAGGCCGGATTTGCACGACGCTCTGGCGAGACGGGGAATTTGTCCCAGCGACGAATAAACTCGTCGATCTGTTTTTTCACCGGGGTATTCGCTGGCAGCCCCATCGAAATAGCGTGGTTTTGCCACGAGCCGATAGTGTTCATCACCACACGGGCATCGGTGAAGCCGCGAATATTATCGAACCACAGCGCAGGCGCACCATCGCCAATGCGTCCGGTCGCGTTGGCGGCCGCCGCCAGATCCGGCTCGGCGTTAACCTCTTCCTCAATTTTCAGCAGTTGCCCTTGCTCATCGAGCGCCTGCAGGAAGCTTCTCAAATCATCAAATGCCATCTTTATTCTCCTGTGAAAAATGTTTCGCTGCCTGCAAACCTTCCCAGCGTCGGGCTTTTTTATGCTCCAGACCAAACTGGTCGAGAACACGGGTCACGATATGCTGGGTAATGTCATCGGCGGTTTGCGGGTGGTTGTAGTACGCAGGCATAGGCGGCACCATCGCCACGCCCATACGGGAAAGAGCAAGCATGTTCTCGAGATGGATGGTGCTGAGCGGCGTCTCACGGGGAACCAGCACCAGCTTGCGCCCCTCTTTCAACACTACGTCTGCCGCACGCCCTACCAGCCCTTCGGCGTAGCCCGCGCGGATACCCGCCAGCGTTTTCATGCTGCACGGGATGACGATCATGCCGTCGGTGCGAAACGAGCCGGAGGAGATGGTGGCAGCCTGATCGGCCGGGCTATGGACGACATCCGCCAGTGCAGCAACGTCATGCGCAGTGAAGGGCGTTTCCAGCTCAATCGTGGTTTTTGCCCACTTCGACATCACCAGGTGCGTTTCCACCTCCGGCATTTCCCGCAGCGCCTGTAACAACGCCACGCCTAATGGCGCACCCGTCGCGCCCGTCATTCCCACAATCAATCTCATTCAGCACCTCAATTAATTTGTTCGTATACGAACATATTAATTAAACTACGCCTTGATCCTGCTGCTGACAAGATCGTTCGCATACGATCACACTAATCGCTAAAAAACTCTCGCGTTAAAATTCAGCCCAAGAGCGGCTATCATAGAGGGAGTATTTTTCCGTCGGAGTGTCCATGGAGTTAAGACAAGAAGCTTTCCACCTGCTACGTCAGCTTTTTCAACAGCATACTGCCCAGTGGCAGCACGCATTGCCTGAACTGACCAAGCCACAATATGCGGTGATGCGGTCAATTGCTGAAAATCCTGGTATTGAGCAGGTTGCCCTGACTGAAGTCGCGGTGAGCACCAAAGCGACGCTGGCAGAAATGCTGAGCCGCATGGAAGCACGCGGCCTGGTCAGGCGCGAGCACGATCCGGCAGACAAACGCCGTCGGTTTGTCTTTCTGACTGCCGAAGGAGAGGCCCTGCTTGAGAGCAGTAAACCGATTGGAAATGAGGTGGATGAGGCATTTCTGGGGCGCCTTAACGGCGCGGAACGAGAGCAATTTTCAGCGCTCATTAAAAAAATGATGCAGGGTTAAGTCACCCTGACGCGCATAAAATCAATAAATGTTCGCACTTTCGCGGGCACATGCCGGGCATCGGGATAAACGGCATAGATGCCCTGCTGAGCAAACGTGTATGCCGGTAACAGCGAGACCAGTTCCCCCGCATCCAGTGCGTTACGCACCAGCCACTCCGGCAGCAGCGCCACTCCACATCCCGCGAGGGCAAAAGCCATCAGCGCCTGGGCGCTGTCTGCATACAGGCGCGGCGCTTTCTTGATCTCAAAGGAAACCGGATGCCCATCAACACCTCTTACCTGCCAGCGCAGCGGCGACGTTAAACGCTCGTGAATGATCCAGTCCGCTTCCGCCAGTTGTTCCAGCGAGTCAACCGGATGGTTTGCCAGCCAGCCTGGCGTTGCCACGGGCAGGATGGTGAAGGAGGTCATCAACGCGGCGTGGTAGCGCGAATCTGCAAGCGTGCCGAGCCGGATAGCGACATCGAAGCGCTCGGCGATAAGATCGGCATGCAAAGAGGACGAGACATGCCGCACGCGAAGGTCCGGGTGCAACTGGCTAAATTCAGCCAGCAAAGGCACCACCACCTGCGAGCCATATTCGGGCGTGGTGGTGATCCGCAGTTCTCCCGTCAGCCCGGCGTGGTTGGCGCGAACGTCATCCTGCAATCGCTCTGCATCCCGTAACAGCATCACGCTTCGTTGATGAAAGAGCTTCCCCGCCTCGGTCAGCGTCAGGCGTCGGGTGGTTCGCAGCAACAGGGTGACGCCCAGCTCCTCTTCAAGCTGACGAATATGAAAGCTGACCACCGCTTTTGTCAGCCCCATCGCCTCCGCCGCGGCGGTGAAACTGCCGGTGTCCGCTACGGCGATAAACATTGCCGTACGCTGTAAATTAAGCATCGCTTGCCTGGTTAACTGTCAAAATAATGTTGACAGTATATCGTGGTTTGTCGCGTTTATCCGTAACCCGTGGGCCGATACGATACGCCACCTCACCGGAGGAACTTCCATGACGTATCGCAGCAAAATCGCCGTCGTCTTTCTGCTCGGCTTTTTCCTTGATTTGATAAACATGTTTATTGCCAGCGTCGCCTTTCCGGCGATGGCTCGCGCTTTCAATACCACACCTTCCGCGCTTGCCTGGGTAAGTAGCGGATACATTGCCGGGCTGACGCTAGTCATCCCTTTCAGCAGTATCCTGACGCGCCGCGTCGGGCCGAAGCGCGTTATCCTGCTCTCACTGCTTCTCTTTAGCGCGGCCTCCGTTGCGGCGGGTCTCTCATCTTCGCTGGAAAGTCTGATTGCCTGGCGAGTCGTGCAGGGCGCCGGAGGGGGTTTACTGATCCCGGTTGGTCAGGCGCTGACCTGGCAACAGTTTAAGCCTCATGAGCGGGCCAGACTCTCCTCGGCGGTGATGCTGGTCGCACTGCTTGCCCCCGCGTGCTCACCGGCTGTGGGCGGTATGCTGGTTCAGACATTCAGCTGGCGCTGGATATTTTTTGCCACCCTGCCCGTCGTCATTGTCACCTTTGCTTTGGCCTGCGCGTGGCTTAAAACAGAACCGTCGCCGATAACCCCCACCAGGACAGTAAACTTGTCTTTGCTGACGGATCCGCTGTTGCGCTTATCCATGCTTATCTATGTGTGCGTACCCGGCATTTTTATCGGCGTGAACGTAACGGGCATGTATTACCTCCAGAGCGAGGCCAATATGACACCCGCCGCAACGGGCATGCTTATGCTGCCATGGTCTGTGGCTTCGTTTTTGGCTATCACCGCGACAGGACGCTATTTCAACCGTATCGGCCCCCGGCCGCTGGTGGTCATCGGTTGCCTTTTGCAGGCGACGGGCATTCTGCTTTTAGTTAACGTCGGCCCGGCAATGCTGCTACCTGCCGTTGCGTTTGCGCTGATGGGCGCGGGGGGAAGCCTTTGCAGCAGTACGGCTCAGAGCAGCGCGTTTTTGACGATGCGACCGGAAAATATGCCTGATGCCAGCGCGCTATGGAATCTGAATCGTCAGTTGAGCTTTTTTGCGGGTGCCCTGCTGCTGGCGCAGGCGCTGAGCTTCATGCAGGCTTATCTCCCGCCGCTGGCCGCCTGGCACGGGATGTTTGTTTTTGCCGCAGTCATCACTCTACTGCCCGTACTGTACGTCTACCGTCTTAACAACACGCAGTTACTTGCGCAACTGCAACAGGAGCAACCATGACCCATTTCGAACAAGAGATCCTCGACATTCACGTCGCCCTTGAAAACTGGTTAGGTGCAGGCGAAGGCGATCGGGACGCCCTGCTCGCCCGTTTCCGTCCGGATTTTCTGATGGTTCCACCGAGTGGCAACCCGTTAGATCATCACGCGCTTGCCCAATTTTTAAATGCGCAGCGGGGAACCCGACCCGGGCTCAGGATCGGTATTGATGCGTTAACAACGCTTCAGACATGGGACAACGGCGCGGTGCTCCATTACCGGGAGACGCAAACCCGGCCAGGCCAGCCCGTCAACGTGCGCTGGTCAACCGCGGTGCTTAATCAGGAAGGGGATAACATCACCTGGCGTTTGCTGCACGAAACGGCGCAGCCGTAAGGCATAAAAAAGGCCCGTCTCACGACGGGCCTTTTCTGACGAATGGTTGCTTACTCGCGGAACAGCGCTTCGATATTCAGACCTTGCCCTTGCAGGATTTCACGCAGGCGGCGTAGGCCTTCAACCTGAATCTGACGAACACGTTCACGGGTCAGGCCAATCTCACGGCCGACATCTTCCAGTGTCGCAGCTTCATACCCCAGTAAACCGAAACGACGTGCCAGCACCTCACGCTGTTTGGCGTTCAGTTCGAACAGCCATTTGACGATGCTCTGTTTCATGTCATCGTCCTGCGTGGTGTCTTCCGGGCCGTTGTCTTTTTCATCGGCCAGGATGTCCAGCAGCGCTTTTTCGGAGTCGCCACCCAGCGGGGTGTCAACCGAGGTAATGCGCTCGTTGAGACGCAGCATACGGCTTACGTCATCAACCGGTTTGTCGAGTTGCTCTGCGATCTCTTCCGCACTTGGCTCGTGGTCCAGTTTATGGGACAACTCGCGCGCGGTACGCAGATAAACATTCAACTCTTTGACGATGTGGATCGGCAGTCGAATCGTACGGGTCTGGTTCATAATAGCCCGTTCGATGGTCTGACGAATCCACCAGGTCGCGTAGGTTGAGAAACGGAACCCGCGTTCCGGGTCAAACTTCTCAACTGCGCGGATGAGACCTAAGTTGCCCTCTTCAATCAGATCCAGCAGAGCCAGACCACGATTGCCGTAACGGCGGGCAATTTTCACGACCAGTCGCAGGTTACTTTCGATCATGCGACGACGCGAGGCAACATCACCACGCAAAGCACGACGTGCGAAATAGACTTCTTCTTCGGCCGTTAGCAGTGGGGAGTAACCAATCTCCCCAAGGTAAAGCTGAGTCGCGTCCAGCACACGCTGTGTGGCACCCTGCGATAACAGCTCTTCTTCAGCCAAATCGTTATCACTGGGTTCCTCTTCTACTAAGGCTTTTTCGTCAAAAGCCTCTGCTCCGTTCTCATCAAATTCCGCGTCTTCATTTAAATCATGAACTTTCAGCGTATTCTGACTCATAAGGTGGCTCCTACCCGTGATCCCTGGACGAGACACCCTGGCTGGCATGCCCCGTCAATTTATCGCTGCGGTAAATATTGCAGCGGGTTTACGGATTTCCCCTTGTAACGAATTTCAAAATGCAAGCGTGTAGAACTGGTTCCGGTGCTACCCATGGTAGCGATTTTTTGCCCCGCCTTAACTTCTTGTTGTTCCCGGACCAGCATTGTGTCGTTATGGGCGTAGGCACTCAGGTAATCATCATTATGTTTGATGATAATAAGATTACCGTAACCGCGCAGTGCGTTACCGGCATAGACAACGCGTCCGTCTGCGGTCGCGATGATTGCCTGTCCTTTACTGCCTGCGATATCGATCCCTTTGTTGCCCCCCTCAGAGGTAGCGAAGTTCTCGATGATCTTGCCGTCAGTTGGCCAACGCCAGGTGGTAATTGACGAGCTGGCATTCTGACTGCTTGCAGTCGGTACAGTAGAGCTAACCACAGGTGCCGTAGTCGGTGCTGTGACAACAGTCGCAGTACCTTTATTATTCGGCAACATTTTGTTAGCACTCTGATCACCTGAATCCTCAGAATACGTAATTACAGGTTGTGAAGCAACCACCGTGGTGGTTTTTTGTGCAGGGGTGACGCTGTTATTTTGCGCAGTTACGTCGGCTGCTGAAACGGTGTTGCCTGGCGTAAGCGGTGTCCCCGTCGCGTTGCCAACCTGAAGCGTTTGCCCGACTTCCAGAGCATACGGGGCCTGGACGTTGTTTCGCTGTGCCAGATCGCGGAAATCGTTCCCGGTGATCCAGGCAATATAGAACAGCGTATCGCCGCGCTTCACGGTATAGGTACTGCCGCCGGTATAGCTACCTTTCGGAATGTTCCCATACTTACGGTTATACACTATGCGGCCATTTTCAGTCTGAACAGGCTGTTCCACTGGCTGTATCTGCGTAGGCTGCGTAACTGGACGCTGAACCGGCTGGATCTGCGGCGTTTGCTGCGCCGTTGAGGTGCCCATTTTAGGCGGAGGGGTGATCAACATTCCGCTGGACGTGTTACCCGAGCCGCTGGTTCCATTAACGGAACTGACGGGCGCAGGCGCGTTATTTGAACTTGTACAGCCTGCCAGCCAGAGCGAAACCAGTGATAATGCCGCAACACGGCTGATGGTGAATTTTGGGCTTCCCGCGCTCATTTATCCCCCAGGAATGTGTTAACTACCAGTGACTTAAAAATAACCGTGATGGCACGAACCTATCGCGCCACACCATACGCTGAATTTGCCTTAATAACCCTGGAAAAATCCGAGTCTCAGGCCAGCTCGCCCTTAACCAGGGGCACAAAGCGTACGGCTTCCACGGTATCGATAATAAACTCGCCGCCGCGTCGACAAACGCGCTTTAAAAGCTGCTGCTCATCGCCGACGGGCAAAACTAGAATGCCGCCCTCGTCCAGCTGCGAGAGAAGTGCAGCGGGAATTTCAGGTGGCGCGGCCGTGACTATTATGGCGTCAAACGGGGCGCGAGCCTGCCAACCCTGCCATCCATCGCCGTGGCGTGTCGATACATTATGTAAATCAAGCTGTTTCAGGCGACGGCGCGCCTGCCACTGCAAGCCTTTAATCCGTTCCACGGAACAGACATGGTGCACAAGGTGGGCCAGGATCGCGGTCTGATACCCTGAACCGGTGCCAATTTCCAGCACCCGGGAGTCTGGCGTTAACTCCAGAAGCTCCGTCATACGCGCCACCATGTAAGGCTGCGAAATCGTCTGGCCTTGCCCGATGGGCAGCGCCACGTTTTCCCACGCTTTGTGTTCAAACGCCTCATCTACAAACTTCTCACGGGGAACCTGGGCAAGCGCATCCAGCACCTGCTCGTTGGCGATCCCCTGTGCGCGTAATTGTTCCAGAAGAGTTTGTACACGTTTACTTACCATTGCGCGTTCACTCCGACCCGATCTAACCAGTCCGACACCACATCATGCGCGCTATAAGCGGTTAAATCTACGTGCAACGGCGTAACGGAAACGTAACCCTCATCCACCGCAGCGAAGTCGGTGTCTGGCCCGGCATCGCATTTATCTCCCGGCGGGCCGATCCAGTACAGGGTATTGCCGCGGGGATCCTGCTGGGGAATAACCTGATCGGCCGGGTGGCGACTGCCGCAGCGCGTCACGCGGATCCCTTTAATCTCGTCCAGTGGGAGATCCGGCACGTTAATATTAAGGATACGTCCGGTACGCAGCGGCTCGCGGCCAAGCGCACGGAGAATGGAGCAGGTCACCGCGGCGGCAGTGTCATAGTGGGTGTGGCCGTTTAACGAGACCGCCAGCGCCGGGAAACCCAGGTGACGCCCTTCCATCGCCGCGGCCACGGTGCCGGAGTAAATCACATCATCGCCAAGATTTGGCCCGGCATTGATGCCGGAGACCACAACATCCGGCCGAGGGCGCATCAGCGCATTTACGCCCAGAAACACGCAGTCGGTCGGCGTCCCCATCTGGACGGCAATATCGCCATTCTCAAAGGTAAAGGTGCGAAGTGAAGACTCCAGCGTCAATGAGTTAGACGCGCCACTGCGGTTACGATCGGGAGCCACGACCTGCACATCCGCAAATTCGCGGAGGTGTTTCGCCAGCGTCTGAATACCTGGCGCATGGATCCCGTCATCGTTACTCAGCAATATTCGCATAATCACCCGACGTGTTGATAAGTTCCCTGACAACACTGGTGGCAAAGCTACCTGCCGGCAGCCAGAAGCGTAACTCGACGGTTACGTCATCCCACCAGTTCCAGCTCAGCTGTTGCGGGTAGAGGAGCATCGCACGGCGCGCCGCCTCGACCTTTTCCCGCACCAGCAACGATTGTAATTCTGGCGCATCCGCCACCGCTGACTGCTCAGCGGCCAGCGACTCGCCCTGGGTTCCCCAGTCGCCTGAACCCGGCAAGGCGGCGGTAATCATCAGCGTTTTAGCGTCCACGCGCGACTGGACATCGGCCATCTCATCGGCCGTTGCCACAAACCAGCTTCCGCGTCCCGCTAATTGTAGCGCATCGCCGACAACAACTTGATTCGCGTCCGGTTTTTTCAGCCGTTCGCTCACAATCTGATTAAACAACGCACTGCGGGCCGCCGACAACCAAAAACTGCGTTTATTACGATCGCGCACCGGTGCACCGCTTTGCGCCCAGCGCAGCGCACCCAGCAGGTTGCTGCCACCAATGCCAAAGCGCTGTGCGCCGAAATAGTTTGGCACGCCGCGTTCGTTAATGGCCTTCAGGCGTTTTTCAACGTCTTCGCGTTCGGTCACTTCGCGCAACACCAGAGTAAAGGCATTGCCTTTTAACGCTCCCAGACGCAATTTGCGTTTATGGCGGGCGTACTCCAGTACCTTACAGCCCTCAAGCTCAAATTTGCTTAAATCGGGCATGCCGTTGCCGGGCACGCGGGCGCAAAGCCACTGTTCGGTCACGGCATGTTTATCTTTTTGACCGGCAAAGCTCACTTCGCGGGCGTGAATATTGAGGAATTTTGCCAGCGCGTCCGCCACGAAGCGGGTGTTGCAGCCGTTTTTCAGAATGCGCACCAGGATGTGCTCGCCTTCGCCGTCCGGCTCAAAACCGAGATCTTCCACTACCACGAAATCTTCAGGGTTGGCTTTCAGCAGCCCCTTGCCCTGCGGTTCACCGTGCAGATACGTCAGGTTGTCGAAATCCGTCATTTGGCCGCCTTCACCAGCAGCGCCACGGCTTCACAGGCAATGCCTTCGCCACGACCGGTAAAGCCCAGCTTCTCCGTGGTGGTCGCTTTGACGTTGACGTCGTCCATATGGCAACCCAGATCTTCAGCGATAAACACGCGCATCTGAGGGATGTGCGGCAGCATCTTCGGTGCCTGAGCAATGATCGTCACATCAACGTTGCCAAGGGTGTAGCCTTTGGCCTGAATACGACGCCAGGCTTCGCGCAGCAGTTCGCGGCTGTCTGCGCCTTTAAAAGCAGGATCGGTGTCCGGGAACAGTTTGCCAATGTCGCCCAGCGCGGCGGCACCCAGCAGCGCGTCGGTCAGCGCATGCAGCGCCACGTCGCCATCAGAATGCGCCAGCAGACCTTTTTCGTATGGAATGCGCACGCCGCCAATGATAATTGGGCCAACGCCGCCAAAGGCGTGTACATCAAAACCGTGTCCAATACGCATTATGCCTTCTCCTGAGGGGTCGTACGGGTAAGATAAAATTCCGCGAGCTGTAAGTCTTCCGGGCGCGTCACTTTTATATTATCAGCGCGCCCTTCAACAAGCGTGGGGTGGAAACCGCAATACTCCAGCGCCGAGGCTTCGTCCGTAATGGTCGCACCTTCTTTAAGCGCACGCGTTAAGCAGTCGTGGAGTAATTCGCGGGGAAAAAATTGTGGCGTCAGCGCGTGCCATAGATCGACGCGCTCGACGGTGTGGGCAATCGCCGGTTTACCCGGTTCGGCACGCTTCATGGTGTCACGCACCGGGGCGGCCAGAATGCCGCCCACGTTACTGGTTTCGCTCAGGGCCAGCAGACGTGACAGATCGTCGTGATGCAGACAGGGACGCGCGGCATCGTGCACCAGCACCCACTGCGCGTTCCCGGCAGCCTGAATGCCCGCCAGAACGGAGTCAGCCCGCTCTGCGCCGCCGTCAACGACGGTAATCTGAGGGTGATTCGCCAGCGCGAGCTGAGCAAAACGTGCATCGCCGGGGCTGATGGCAATAACAACGCGTTTCACCCGAGAATGCGCCAGCAGCGCCGCCACGGCGTGCTCGAGGATCGTTTTATCGCCAATTGAGAGGTACTGCTTAGGACATTCTGTCTGCATGCGCCGGCCAAAACCTGCGGCCGGCACCACGGCACAGACGTCCGAAAAAGTTGCTGCCATGTCGTAATCCTGGGCCTGATTATCGATTGTTTTGTGCGGAGCCCTGATTGCGTTTAGACGCATCCGGAACCAGGCGATAAAACGTTTCGCCCGGCTTAGTCATACTGAGTTCATTGCGCGCGCGCTCCTCAATCGCCTCCTGGCCGCCATTGAGGTCATCAATTTCAGCAAAAAGTTGATCGTTACGCGCTTTAAGTTTGGCGTTTGTCGCCTGCTGTGCCGCGACGTCATCGCTCACCCGGCTGTAGTCGTGCAGTCCGTTTTTGCCGAACCACAGCGAATATTGCAGCCAGACCAGCAAAGCCAGCAACAGCAGCGTTAGTTTACCCATCCTGCCCCCTGAAAAAACGGCATCATCATCCCATAACTTTCCGCTGGACTCTACTGCGGGGTTCTAATTATGCCGTAAGTTAGCCCATCAGCCATAAAAACAGCAGGCCAAAGATGACCACAACGGTGGCGATAGTGATGAGCGTACTATACAGAAGCTTGCCGTTGAAAAGGGAGTGCAGCGCCACGCCCACAACCACCGCAACGGGCATCAGCGCCAAAAAGAAAGGCCAGGTATAGAGGAAGAAAAAGAGGGTGTTACCACCGTAGATCAAAAACGGGATACCCAGCGCCAGTAGCCACGATACGAAGCCGACTATCGCCCCAGGGAAGGACCAGGTCGTCTCGTCGTCGGTCGTTAACGGTTCCGACCCGGTGGTAATCATGTAGTTTTCACTGTTGCGCATAGCTAATCCTGTGACCGTGACTCATCGCTCGGGAAGACAGCTCCCGAACGATACCGTCTCAGGATCTGATAATATCGTCCCGTCTGAGCAGGTCTAATAATTGGCTTACTAAATTTGTTACCAATTGTTGACCTTCCAGATGAATCTCAGGGGATTCAGGCGCTTCGTAAACGGAGTCAATGCCGGTGAAGTTTCGCAGCTCTCCCGCGCGGGCTTTTTTGTACAGCCCTTTAGGATCGCGCGCTTCGCAGATTGCCAGCGGGGTATCCACAAACACTTCAATAAAGCGATTCTGCCCCACGCGCTCACGCACCATCTGACGTTCGGCGCGGTGCGGTGAGATAAACGCCGTCAGCACCACCAGCCCGGCATCCGCCATCAGGCTGGCGACTTCCCCCACCCGACGAATGTTCTCTTTACGATCTTCATCGCTGAACCCTAAATCGCTGCACAGGCCGTGACGCACGTTGTCGCCGTCCAGCAGGTAGGTGCTCACCCCCTGCTGATGCAGCGCCTCTTCCAGTGCGCCTGCCACCGTGGATTTACCGGAGCCAGACAGCCCGGTAAACCACAGCACAACCCCACGGTGACCATGGAGCTGTTCGCGCTGGGCGACGGTGACCGGATGAGGATGCCAGACGACGTTCTCATCATGGGTGGCCATCACTTGCCTCCCAGCAGATCGCGTGCGCCCCAGTGCGGGAAGTGCTTACGCACCAGCGCGTTAAGCTCCAGCTCAAACGCGCTGAACTCAGAGGCCACGGCAGCCTGCGCGTCAGGCTCGCGCACCATGCCGGCACCGACGGTAACGTTAGTCAGGCGGTCAATGAAGATGAGCCCGCCCGTAACAGGATTCTGCTGATACGGATCCAGCACCAGCGGCTCGTCGAAGGTCATATCCACCAGACCGATGCCGTTCAGCGGCAGCTCGCTCACGTCACGGTGGGTCAGGTTGTTGATGTCCACCTGAAACTGAATGCCGTCCACGCGGGCGCGGGTTTTCTTGCCGGCGATTTTAATGTCATAGCTCTGGCCTGCGGTCAGCGGCTGTTCCGCCATCCACACCACGTCTACGGATGCGCCCTGCACCGCCGCCAGCGTTTCCTGCGCGTCGACCAGAAGGTCGCCGCGGCTGATATCAATTTCGTCTTTCAGTACCAGGGTTACCGCTTCACCTGCTCCGGCTTCCTCCAGATCGCCATCAAAGGTGACGATTCGGGCAATGGCCGATTCCACACCGGACGGCAGCACCTTCACGCGCTGGCCCACCTTCACCGCGCCGGACGCAATGGTGCCCGAGAAGCCGCGGAAATCGAGGTTCGGACGGTTCACGTACTGCACCGGGAAGCGCATCGGCTGGGTATCAACCACGCGCTGAATTTCAACGGTTTCCAGCACTTCCAGCAGCGTCGGGCCGCTGTACCACGGCATGTTCCCGCTCTGAGAGGCGACGTTATCCCCTTCCAGCGCCGACAGCGGCACAAAGCGAATATCGAGGTTGCCCGGCAGCTGTTCAGCAAAGGTCAGGTAGCTCTGACGGATCTCGTCGAATCGCGCTTCGCTGTAGTCCACCAGATCCATTTTGTTCACCGCCACCACCAGGTGTTTGATCCCCAGCAGCGTAGAGATAAAGCTGTGACGACGAGTCTGATCCAGCACACCTTTACGGGCGTCGATCAGCAGGATCGCCAGATCACAGGTGGACGCGCCGGTCGCCATGTTACGAGTGTACTGCTCGTGCCCCGGGGTGTCGGCGATAATAAATTTGCGCTTTTCGGTAGAGAAGTAGCGATAGGCGACATCAATGGTAATGCCCTGCTCGCGCTCCGCCTGCAAGCCGTCTACCAGCAGCGCCAGGTCGAGTTTTTCGCCCTGGGTGCCGTGGCGTTTACTGTCATTGTGCAGGGAAGAGAGCTGATCTTCGTAGATCTGGCGCGTGTCGTGCAGCAGACGTCCTATCAGGGTGCTTTTCCCGTCATCAACGCTGCCGCAGGTCAGGAAACGCAGCAGACTTTTGTACTGCTGGGCGTGCAGATAAGCTTCTACGCCGCCTTCATCGGCAATTTGTTGGGCAATAGTCGTATTCATGGCGGCTCCTTAGAAATAACCCTGACGTTTCTTCAGCTCCATGGAGCCTGCCTGGTCGCGGTCAATCACGCGGCCCTGTCGCTCACTGGTGGTCGATACCAGCATCTCCTCGATGATCTCCGGCAGCGTCTGCGCACTGGATTCCACCGCGCCGGTCAACGGCCAGCAGCCGAGAGTACGGAAACGGACCATCTGTTTTTTGATCACTTCGCCCGGCTGTAAATCAATGCGATCGTCGTCGATCATCATCAGCATGCCGTCGCGCTCCAGCACCGGGCGCTCGGCCGCCAGATACAGCGGAACGATCTCAATATTTTCCAGATAGATGTACTGCCAGATATCCAGCTCGGTCCAGTTGGAGAGCGGAAAGACGCGAATGCTTTCGCCCTTGTTGATCTGGCCGTTGTAGTTGTGCCACAGCTCCGGACGCTGGTTTTTCGGGTCCCAGCGGTGGAAGCGGTCGCGGAAAGAGTAGATACGCTCTTTGGCGCGGGATTTCTCTTCGTCACGGCGCGCGCCGCCGAAGGCCGCATCAAAACCGTATTTATTCAGCGCCTGCTTCAGCCCTTCGGTTTTCATGATGTCGGTATGCTTGGCGCTGCCGTGCACGAACGGGTTGATACCCATCGCCACCCCTTCCGGGTTTTTGTGCACCAGCAGCTCGCAGCCGTAGGCTTTGGCGGTACGGTCACGAAACTCGTACATCTCGCGGAATTTCCAGCCGGTATCCACGTGCAGCAGCGGGAACGGCAGCGTACCCGGATAAAACGCTTTACGCGCCAGGTGCAGCATGACGCTGGAATCTTTACCGATGGAGTACATCATCACCGGGTTAGAAAACTCGGCGGCCACTTCGCGGATAATGTGGATACTTTCCGCTTCGAGCTGCCGCAGGTGAGTAAGTCGTTTTTGGTCCATAACCGTTCCTTAAGCCAAATTTATAACAGAAGCGCCAAAGCCTTCTGTGTCGGTTGTGTGTTGGAACCAGGCGAGCGTGCTGTGCAGCTGCACCACTTCTCCCACCACAATCAGGGCGGGCATTGGGGCGTCTTTCGCCAGGGTTGCAAGGTCTTGTAAAGTGCCGATGGCGACATGCTGATCGACGCGTGTCCCGCGGGAGATCACCGCTACCGGCGTCGCCGCATCGCGACCGTGCTGAATAAGCTGTTCGCTGATGTCAGCCGCTTTCATCGTGCCCATATAAATCGCCAGCGTTTGTCGGCTCTGGGCGAGATGCGACCAGTCAAACGGCGTGCTGTCGGCTTTATAGTGCCCGGTCACAAAGGTCACGCTCTGGGCGTAATCGCGATGGGTCAGCGGAATACCTGCGTAGGCCGTGACGGCAGACGCCGCCGTAATGCCGGGAACCACCTGGAACGGGACGCCCGCTTCGGCTGCCGCCTGCAACTCCTCGCCACCACGACCGAAGATAAACGGATCGCCCCCTTTCAGGCGCACCACGGTTTTGCCCGCTTTCGCAGCGGCAATCAGCATTTGATTGGTGTCGTGCTGCGGCACGGAGTGCTCGCCGGCACGTTTGCCGACGCAGATTTGCTCCGCGTCACGGCGGATCAGCTCGCGAATACCGTCGGTGACCAGGTGGTCGTAGAACACGACATCCGCATCCTGAAGAACCTGGAGGCCACGCAGCGTGAGCAGCCCGGCATCGCCCGGCCCGGCGCCCACCAGAATGATCTCCCCGCCCGTACTGCCGGGGTTATCCAGTTCGTCTTCGAGGATTTGTTGCGCCGCCGTCTCGTTACCGGCCTGCATCAGGCTGGCAAAGCGGCCGCGAAACACACGCTCCCAGAAGCGACGGCGTTCCGTCACGCTGGTCAGACGCGTTTTCAGATGGTTGCGCCAGTAGCTGGCCTTCTCCGCCATGCGTCCGAGGCTGGTCGGCAGCAGCGCTTCGATTTTTTCTCTCAGCACGCGCGCCAGCACCGGGGCGGTGCCGCCGGAGGAGATCGCCACCAGCAGCGGCGAGCGGTCGACAATCGACGGGAAGATAAATGAACATAACGGCTGGTCGTCTACCACGTTCACCAGGCGGTGACGGGCCTGGGCTGCGTCGGAGATTCGGCTGTTGAGCGCCCGATCTTCGGTTGCCGCAATCACCAGTACCACGCTGTCGATCTGAGACTCTGCAAAATCCGCCTCTGCAACGATCTGCACCTGCGCCCCGGCGCGTTGCAGGAAGGCGATTTTGCGATCGGCAATTTCACCCGTCCCGACAACCAATACCGGTCGGTCTTTTAAGGCAGCAAAAAGGGGGAGATAGTCCACAGGCAACAACTCACTAACAACCACGAATAAAGGGACTATAGGGGGCGGCTTAGATCGAATGAAATTACGAATTGGAATGAGTAGTTACTCAATGGAATAACGCCGTGGAAAAGCAAATATCAAAAAGTGCTTAACACGCGAAATTTCGGGCATTTAAGAGCAATTCAAATTGTGTCTACCCGATCACAGTTTCATACTATGCGGGTTAAAATTTTGCTCTGTTTTTAAGGACTCACTATGTTTTCCGCAATGCGCCACCGATTCGTTGCCCTGGCGCTCGGCGTTTGCTTTATCCTTCCGGCTCAGGCAAAAAATCCATCTTACGGTGAAATAGCCAGTATGCAGGCGCGGCATATTGCGACGGTCTTTCCGGGCCGTATGACCGGAACCCCAGCCGAGATGCTCTCGGCAGACTATATTCGTCAGCAGTTTGCGGATATGGGCTATGAAAGCGACATTCGCGCTTTCCACAGCCGCTACATCTATACCACTCGCAATAAAACGCAAAACTGGCATAACGTAACTGGCAGCACGGTTATTGCGGCGCACGAAGGAAAGGCGGCTGAGCAGATTATTATTATGGCGCACCTTGATACCTACACGCCGTTGAGCGATGCCGATGTCGATAATAATCTCGGCGGGCTGACGCTTCAGGGACTGGATGATAATGCGGCGGGTCTGGGCGTGATGCTTGAGCTGGCCGAACGCCTGAAGAATATTCCGACGAAATACAGCATTCGCTTTGTTGCGACCAGCGGCGAAGAAGAAGGAAAACTCGGCGCTGAGAATCTCCTTAAGCGCATGAGCGCTGAGGAGAAGAAAAATACGTTGCTGGTGATTAACCTCGATAATCTGATCGTGGGGGATAAGCTCTATTTTAATAGCGGACAGAGCACGCCGAGCAGCGTACGTAAACTCACCCGCGACCGCGCGCTGGCGCTTGCCCGCACGCATGGCGTCTATGCCGCGACAAATCCGGGCGGTAACCCAGAGTATCCTAAAGGCACAGGCTGCTGTAATGACGGTGAAGTGTTTGATAAGGCGGGCATTCCGGTGCTGTACGTCGAGGCGACGAACTGGGCGCTGGGCAAAAAAGATGGCTATCAGCAGCGCAGCAAATCGAAAGCCTTCCCGGACGGGACCAGCTGGCATGATGTGCGGCTGGATAATCAGCAGCACATTGATAAAGCGCTGCCGCAGCGGATTGAGCACCGCAGCCGGGATGTCGTGAAAGTGATGCTGCCGCTGGTGAAGGAGCTGGCGAAAGCGGGGAAAGCCTGAGGCCGTTAAGCATAGTGCGGCCTTATGCCCTCACCCCAACCCTCTCCCACGGGGCTGAGGGTTCCCCACAAAATAATGCCTGCACAGACGGCCCCCTCTCCCTTGAGGGAGAGGGCTGGGGTGAGGGGGAACATACGGCTCTGGTGGTCATTCCGTTCACTTTATGTTCCTTGCTACTCTGTCACGACATGACCGGTGAACGTGCCAGGGTGGCTCAGTCGCCACCACCCTGGCGACCCGGGCTTCCGGCGGAAAATCGCCGCTTCGCGGTGCCTCCGGCTTTTTCCTTCCGGCTTATCGGGGACGGGCGGAGGTAACATCCCTGTAAAGCCCGCCCTCTCGGCGCATCCCTGCGCCTCGCCCCGGCCTACAGGAAACGCCTCAGCGATTTACAGCCGGACCGAGGCATCGCTGAAAGCCCTCAGTTATTCTGAGGCAACGTTATCGCTTTTGCTTTCAAATTACTGGGGAACCACCCACGGGGAGAGGGAGAATTAAGCCGTTGTAGGCCCGGTAAGCGCAGCGCCACCGGGCGAAAAAACATTACCCTTCGTGCAGCCCGCACTCGCGCTTCAGCCCGAAGAATCGCGTATCTTCTTCCGCCATTCCCGGTTCCCATTTACGCGTGGTGTGGGTGTCGCCTACCGACAGGTAGCCTTGATCCCACAGCGGATGGTACTTCAGCCCGTGCTTTTGCAGATACTGGTACACCGTGCGGTTATCCCAGTCGATGATCGGCAGCACTTTGAACACGCCGCGCTGCACCGCCAGCACCGGCAGCGTTGCCCGGCTCCCGGACTGCTCGCGGCGCAGGCCCGCAAACCAGGTCTGAGCGTTCAGTTCTTTTAGCGCCCGGTTCATCGGCTCGACCTTGTTGATCTCATTGTATTTCTCAATGCCCTCAACGCCCTGCTCCCACAGCTTGCCGTAACGCGCCTCCTGCCAGGCCGCGCTTTCCGTCGCACGGTAGACTTTCAGGTTCAGCCTGAGCTTATCCGTCAGCTCGTCGATAAACTGATAGGTCTCCGGGAACAGATAGCCGGTATCGGTGAGGATCACCGGAATGTCCGGACGGATCTGATTCACCAGATGCAGACTGACCGCCGCCTGAATGCCAAAGCTCGACGAAAGCACATAGTCTCCCGGCAGGTTTTCCAGCGCCCACGCCACGCGCCCTTCGGCGTCCAGCTTTTCCAGTTGGGCGTTAGTTTCTGCGAGTGCCAGAATGCGTTCGACTTTTGGCAATGCGTTAAGCGCGTTTAGATCGAGTACGGACATAATTACCTCTCGTGGTTACTCCCAGAAATCCCTTGCGGGATCGAGCACCGGGCGAATGATGCCCGCACGTACCGTAAAGTCGCCGAAGCCTTCACCCGCTTCGCGCTCTTTCGCCCAGCGTCCGATAAGCACGTCGAGGGAATCGAGAATTTCCGGCTCGGTGATGTTCTCGCGGAACATACGCGGAATACGCGTCCCGATACGGTTACCGCCCAGGTGCAGGTTATAGCGACCCGGCGCTTTCCCTACCAGACCGAGTTCGGCCAGCATCGCGCGACCGCAGCCGTTCGGGCAGCCCGTCACGCGCATAACAATATGCTCGTCCGGAATACCATGTTTTTCCAGAATCGCTTCCACTTTATCAGTGAAGGACGGCAGGAAACGCTCGGCTTCGGCCATCGCCAGCGGACAGGTCGGGAACGACACGCAGGCCATCGAGTTTTCACGCTGCGCGCTCACCGCATTCATCAACCCGTGCTCGCGGGCCAGCTCTTCAATTCTCGCCTTTTCGCTTTCCGGCACGCTGGCGACGATCAGGTTCTGGTTAGCGGTGATACGGAACTCGCCTTTGTGGATCTTCGCGATTTCCAGCAGGCCGGTTTTCAGCGGACGGCCCGGATAATCAAGAATACGGCCGTTTTCGATAAACAGCGTCAGGTGCCATTTATTATCGATACCTTTAACCCAGCCGATGCGATCGCCGCGACCGGTAAATTCGTAAGGGCGGATCGGCTCAAACTTGATGCCCGCGCGACGCTCCACTTCTTCTTTGAACGTCTCGACGCCTACGCGCTCCAGAGTGTATTTGGTTTTCGCGTTTTTACGATCGGTACGGTTACCCCAGTCGCGCTGGGTAGTAACCACCGCCTCAGCCACTGCCAGCGTGTGCTCCAGCGGCAGGAAGCCGAACTCGCTCGCGGTGCGGGCGTAGGTTTTCTTGTTCCCATGCTCAATGGACAAACCGCCGCCCACCAGCAGGTTAAAGCCGACCAGCTTGCCGTTTTCGGCAATCGCCACGAAGTTCATGTCGTTGGCGTGCAGGTCGATATCGTTCTGCGGCGGGATCACCACCGTGGTTTTGAACTTACGCGGCAGGTAGGTCTGACCGAGGATCGGCTCTTCATCGGTGGTGGCGACTTTCTCCTGATCGAGCCAGATCTCCGCATAGGCGCGGGTACGTGGCAGCAGATGTTCGGAGATTTTTTTCGCCCACTCGTACGCTTCGGCGTGCAGTTCGGACTCGTACGGATTCGAGGTGCAAAGCACGTTACGGTTCATGTCGTTGGCGGTCGCCAGCGCGTCCAGACCCACGGAGTGCAGCATCTGGTGAACCGGCTTGACGTTCTTCTTCAGAATGCCGTGGAACTGGAAGGTCTGACGGTTGGTCAGACGAATGCTGCCGTAAATCGTGTTGTCATGGGCAAACTTGTCGATCGCCTGCCACTGTTTGGTGGTGATGATGCCACCCGGCAGACGACAGCGCAGCAGCATCGCGTGACGCGGCTCCAGCTTCTGCTCGGCACGTTCGGCGCGGATATCGCGGTCGTCCTGCTGGTACATACCGTGGAAACGGATCAGCAGGAAGTTGTCGCCTTTGAAACCGCCGGTCAGGCCGTCATTTAAATCTTCGGCAATGGTACCGCGCAGGTAGTTGCTCTCTACCTTCATGCGCTCGGCATCAGACAGTTTGCCTTCGACCACCAGTGGGCCAGGATGTTTTTCGCTCATTAGTAGACATCTCGCTGATAACGGCGCTCTACGCGCAGCTCACTTAAAAATTCATCCGCCGTTTCGGCATCCATACCGCCGAATTCGGCAATCACTTCCAGCAGTGCCTGCTCAACGTCTTTCGCCATGCGATTGGCGTCGCCGCAGACATAAATGTGGGCACCGTCATTGATCCAGCGCCACAGCTCTGCGCCCTGTTCGCGCAGTTTGTCTTGTACGTATACTTTTTCTTTCTGGTCACGAGACCAGGCCAGATCGATGCGGGTCAGCACGCCCTCTTTGACGTAGCGCTGCCATTCAACCTGGTAGAGGAAATCTTCGGTAAAATGCGGGTTGCCGAAGAACAGCCAGTTTTTACCCGGTGCCTCGTCCGCTGCACGCTGCTGCATAAAGGCGCGGAACGGTGCGATGCCGGTGCCCGGGCCAATCATGATCACCGGCGTTTCCGGGTTCGCCGGCAGACGGAAGTTGTCGTTGTGCTCGATAAAGACGCGCACCTCGCCCTCTTCTTCCACGCGGTCGGCCAGGAAGCCCGAGGCCCCGCCCGCCCGCGCGCGGCCTTCGATGTCGTAACGCACCACGCCAACGGTGATGTGGACTTCGTTTTCCACTTCCGCCTGTGAGGAGGCGATGGAGTAAAGACGCGGCGTCAGTGGACGCAGCAGGCCGATCAGCGCGTCGGCATCCAGCTGTGCCGGTGAGAAACGCACCATATCGACAATCGGCGTTGTCGCCGCGTATTGCTGTAACTTCGCCTTATCCCCGACCAGCGGAAGGAGCGATTCGCTGCGGGTTAAGGTGGCGTAGTTTTCAACGATGTTGGCGGTGTTCACCGTCAGCTCGAAATGCCACTGAAGCGCCTCAGAGAGCGGTAAGGTTTTACCCTCCACCTGGACCGGCTCCGTGCCTTTCAGCCACAGCAGTTCGACCAGCTCTTTCACCAGCGCCGGATCGTTCTGATACCAGACGCCCAGCGCATCGCCAGGCTGATAACGCAGGCCGGAGTCACCGAGATCGATTTCGATATGGCGCACGTCTTTTTCCGAATCACGGCCCGTGATTTTCTGGTTTACCGACAGGCTCGCCGTCAGCGGCGCCTCTTTCGTGTAAGGGCTGGTGTGGATTTCGTTGACGGTGCCCGCTGCGGTAACGGCGGCCTGCGCTGGCGTCTCTTTCGGGACGCGGGCCTTCAGCACCTCAACGATGCGCGCCCGCCATTCGGCGGCGGCGGCCTGGTATTCGACATCAGCGTCTACGCGATCCAGCAGGCGCTCTGCACCCAGCTCCGCCAGCTTGCTGTCGAAATCTTTACCGGACTGGCAGAAAAATTCATAGGACGTGTCACCGAGGCCGAAGACGGCAAAGGCGGTGCCCTCGAGCTTTGGCGCTTTTTTCGAGAACAGGAACTTATGCAGCGCGACGGCTTCTTCCGCAGGCTCGCCTTCGCCCTGCGTTGACGCCACCACCACCAGCAGTTTTTCTGACGCGATCTGTTTGAATTTATAATCCCCGGCGTTGACCAGGTTAACGTTCAGCTTCGCGGCGAGCAGGTCATCACGCAGCGCTTCGGCCACACGACGGGCATTACCCGTTTGCGAAGCGGAGATAAGCGTGATGGCAGGAATTTCAACGGCCGTTGGCGGGACGCCAGCCACAGCACCCGGCTGCTGGTTCAGCATTCCCCAGAAATAGCCGGAGACCCAGGCGAGCTGGGTGGGTGAAAAATCGGAAGTCGCGGCCTGGAGGCGCGCCAGTTGCTCCGGGTTAAGGGGAAGCAAATTTGAAGGTGGGGCCTGTGTTGTCATGCGTCGTTATGTTCCAGTAGCAAAGCGGACTTTAAGCGAATAAATCCAAACTGAAGATAAGGTTAACGGCGGAGATAATAACAATTAAAGAAGGGATGGAAATAATAAATAACCAAATGGACTAACCTGTTTTAGTTATCGTTCTTAACGATAAAAGCGATTAAACAACTGTCTGAAATAAAACAACAAAAGTCGATAAACACCATGAATACGAGGCGGCGACAGTTCAGAGCCGTTTTAGTTAATGATAAAAATTGTGCTTTCCGGTACTATGCGGCGGTTTTTTCCGCATTCCTGAGAGCTATGATGTCCACCACACTGTTTAAAGATTTCACCTTCGAAGCCGCACACCACCTTCCACACGTTCCTGCCGGGCACAAATGTGGCCGCCTGCATGGACACTCGTTTATGGTGCGTCTTGAAATCACCGGTGAAGTCGATCCCCATACGGGCTGGATCATGGACTTTGCCGAACTGAAGGCCGCGTTTAAGCCGACCTACGATCGTCTCGATCACTACTATCTGAATGATATTCCGGGCCTTGAAAACCCGACCAGCGAGGTGCTGGCGAAATGGATTTGGGATCAGATGAAACCGCTGGTGCCGCTGCTGAGTGCGGTGATGATCAAAGAGACCTGCACGGCAGGCTGCGTCTACCGCGGGGAGTGAATCTCCTCCGTTTCGGCCTCATGAGGCACGAGCGGCGTAAACTCGTAGAGCACCAGCGCATTACTCTCCAGTGATTCACTCAGTTGCCAGCCGTCATAAAGGCGTTCATCGCGTACGGAAAGCGTTGGACGCGCTTTATGCGCTATCCAGCGCCACATCTCTTCATCAGGGCCGCTTTCGCTACCAACCCCTTCAAGCAACGGATAGAGCGCGCCGTTGTGCTGATCAAACAGATGGCATTTAATTCGCCATTTACCGCGCATTCCCTTCAGGTGTAAATGATACTGCTGGCGAAAACGCTGGATGAAGGCTTCTTCACTGGATAGGAGTGGATTAAAAACCACCACATTACGCAGCAACAGCTGATAACCATTGCGATGGCGCGTAAGCAGGACACGCTTATCATTGACCAGCACCTCGCCCCGCAGACGTTGCCAGAGCCAGAGTACCCAATAAACCGGACGCGGCAGACCATGGTTATACTGTAGCGCAAGGCTTGAGGTATCGATGGTGTTGTTCGCACGGGCTTCTCCCTGAAGACCCGAATTGAGCCAGAATCCCGCCAGCCAGACCTGCTCCGAAAGCCCGAGCAGGTTCTGCATCAGCAGCGCCCCACGGAAAAACCAGCCGTTTGTCGCCCGCGTGTTGCCGGTGAGGGTATTCCAGGAGAGAAGCCAGACGGGAAGCGAACATTTTCGCAGGCGAAGGGCAGCGAGGATCTGGCGGACCTTCAGTATCGGATAATTTTCCGTTGAGGAGAGAGGGGTTACCTCCAGCTGCGCGGGATCGAGAAGTTCATTGGCATCGGCAGAACAGGCAAGAAAATCGGCCTGCATCAGGATGGCTGAACTGAACAGGGTATCGTCGCTTACGCCCGCGCTGACGGGGGCAAATCGGTGCCATAAACCAAACTTTGCCTGCGGAAGATAAGTTCGTATTGCCTTTTGCTGGGCCAGCCAGACCT
This sequence comes from Enterobacter cloacae complex sp. AR_0002, assembly GCF_001922365.1. NCBI lineage: Bacteria > Pseudomonadati > Pseudomonadota > Gammaproteobacteria > Enterobacterales > Enterobacteriaceae > Enterobacter > Enterobacter cloacae complex sp. AR_0002. The sequence continues at coordinate 4,734,787 of NZ_CP018814.1, read as the reverse complement.
GCTCCCGGGTCTCCTCACTCGCCTGTGTTGACCAGTGCATGACGAAGTGCCAGCCCGCGGTGATCTCTGGCGCAAAATGATTAACCGACTGTTGTAAAAAGCGGGTGAGAAGATCGCGGCGGGTCGTTACGCCGGTGTGCAGTAGCACCGTCCACTGCTTTTTTGCCAGCCAGGTGAAGAGCTGATGCAGATTGTACCAGCAGGCGTAGCCTGCCATCTGGGGGTCATCCCACCCGGTAGCAAACAGACGACTGCTGAGAAAAGGTTCGGCGATATCAATTCCCTCAATGGGAATAGCCTCATTTATCGCCTCCAGATTTTGTCGAACGTCCTCACGGAGCAAATCGTCGAGCTCACGCAGGGTAATGACCACCCGCATACGGCGCAGCGAGGCAGAAAGAGGATTGAGCTGCTCAAGATCCAGTCTCTGCTCCTGCTGCGGGTGAACGACGAGCGGCGAGGCACCCCAACCGCGCGCCACCGGTTCATTGAGCAGGCTAAACAGCTTGTCCACGGCGACCGGATAGCGCTGCTCACGCCTGTCCGCCCGAACACGTGCCGCCTCCGGGTGCTGGCGTCGGGCCTTACGAAACTCACCCGGAGACATATTGTGAACACGCCTGAACCGATCGCTCATCATGCGCGTGCTGGCGAAACCCTGCTCAAGCGCAATCTGGTGCAGCGGTCGGTTCGTCAGCCGGAGAGCGTTGGCCGCCTTTTCCAGCCGCAGGCGGGTGATGTACTGCATGAAACTGATCCCCACCTCCTTGCGAAAGAGACGAGAGAGCCAGGCTTCAGAAACATATTCACTCGCGGCGATTTCCGCAAGCGTAATACGGCGGGAATAACTGGCATTGATTCGCTCTATCACCCGGGCGATGCGTTTGCTGTGCGCTGAGGAAAGTTCCCGGGACAGCATACGGGCGGGCTGTTGAAAGCGGCTGGTCAGCAACAGCAATATCTCGCTCAGCCAGCGGTACGCCTCCAGCCGGTAGCGGTGCGGGTCGTTGATGAGGGTGACCACAAGAAGCTGGCGCAGCAGATCGCGAAGCGCATCGCATTGGGGCCAGACGCCTCCGGCTTCTGCCGGTACAGCATAATCATGGGCAAAAAAATCATTGCAGAGCTGGACGACCCAGCGCCCGGAAAGGGTTACGCGCAGGGTGACATTTGCCGTTTCGCTCGTGAACTGCCAGCGCCGATGACGGTTTATGATGGCAAGGGTATTGGCCTCCAGGGTGTCACGTCCCGCATCGGTGTTCAGCTCTGCCCGCCCTTCCAGCATCCAGAGCAACGTTAGCGTATCGCCTTCATCCTCCACGCAGTGGCGAATGTCCTGAATCTCTATCCAAAACTCATCTCCCCGTTGCGCCATCTTACCCCTCACCAAAGACAAATAATGACCTGCTCTTTTTTGTCATAACTGAATTGTATGAAAAACAATCAAAACAAAGCCGTCGCTTTACAACAAAAAATTGCATTTTCAGGCAGTACGATCGTCATAGACTCGAAATTATCATCGTTTGGCAGAAAAAGGATAACAAAAATGACACATCCAATTATCGAAGCTCTGCGTGGCAACGAAGCTCGGTTCACTGAATTACGGCGCTATTTTCATCAGCATCCTGAAATTGGTTTTGAGGAGCACAATACGAGCGATCGCGTTGCAGCGCTGCTTCAGGAATGGGGATATGAGGTTCATCGCGGGCTGGCGAAAACCGGTGTGGTCGGCACACTGAAGGTGGGTAACGGGCATAAACGCCTGGGCCTGCGCGCCGATATGGATGCGCTGCCAATGCAGGAAAACAACGGCAAGGCGTGGAGTAGTACCGTTGAGGGTAAATTTCACGGCTGCGGTCATGACGGCCACACCACAACGCTCCTGTATGCAGCGGAGTACCTGGCACGCACCCGCAATTTTAACGGCACGCTGCACCTTATTTTTCAGCCCGCGGAAGAACTTCTGTATGGCGGACGCGTTATGGTAGAGGACGGTTTGTTTGACCTGTTCCCCTGCGACCACATCTTTGGTCTGCACAATATGCCGTCACAGCCCCTCGGAAAAATTGGTCTGCGCGATGGCGCCATGATGGCCTCTTCCGACACTCTTCATATTGAGGTTAACGGCGTGGGTGGTCACGGCGCGGTGCCAGAACATACCGTTGACGCCACCCTGGTTGCCTGTCATATCACTATCGCGTTGCAGTCGATTGTTTCGCGCAACATTACCCCCTTCCAGCCAGCCGTCGTTACCGTAGGCAGCATTCAGGCCGGGCACGCCCCCAACATTATCAACGACAAAGTATTGATGAAACTTACCGTGCGCACGCTGGATGAACGCGTGCGGCAAACCGTGCTACAGCGTATCCATGATATCGCCGTTGCACAGGCGGAAAGTTTCAATGCGACGGCCACCATTCGACACATTAACGGCAGCCCGGTACTGAAAAACAATCCGCAAGCCAATGAGATGGTGCGCAACGTCGCCACCGATCTGTTCGGTCAGGATTCCGTCGCGGAGGTGAATGCGTTTATGGGCAGCGAAGACTTTGCTTTCATGCTCGAGAAAAATCCCAATGGATGCTATTTCACCCTTGGCGCCGGCGATGAGCCGGACCGCTGCATGGTACATAACCCGGGTTACGACTTTAACGACAACATTCTCCTCACCGGCGCGGCGCTGTGGGCCGCACTGACCGAACACTATCTGCGCTGATTCGCACCTTCCCGGGAGGGCTGCACTATGAGTACCGTTTCCCTGACAGGCGCATCCGCCTACGCCGGTAACGATCGGCTGCTGGCGGGTATCGTCATGAGCGTTCTGACATTCTGGCTGTTTGCCCAGTCGGTTATCAACGTGGTTCCGGCCATGCAGAATAGCCTCGATATTGCCCTCGAAACCCTTACGCTGGCCGTCAGCCTTAGCGCGTTGTTCAGCGGCTGTTTTGTCGTCGCCTGCGGTGGGTTTGCCGATAAGTTTGGGCGCATGCGACTGACCATGATTGGCCTGATCCTGAGCATGATCGGGAGTGGTCTGCTGTTCACTTCATGGGAGCCCGTCCTGTTTCTGTTGGGAAGAGCGATACAGGGGCTATCAGCGGCCTGCATCATGCCCGCCACGCTGGCGCTGATTAAGACCTGGTATGACGGTAAAGCACGCCAGCGGGCCATCAGCTTTTGGGTTATCGGCTCCTGGGGCGGCAGTGGCCTGAGCTCGTTTGTGGGAGGCGCCATCGCTACCACGCTGGGCTGGCGCTGGATATTTATTTTCTCCATGGTGGTGGCTCTGGCCGCGCTATTGCTTATCCGCGCCACCCCGGAAAGCCGCAGCCCTGATGCGTGTCGACACAAACTGGATATCAGCGGCCTGGTGAGTTTTGTCCTTATGCTGGTGCTGTTCAATCTGTTTATCAGCAAAGGACACAGCTGGGGCTGGAGCAGCAGTTTATCGCTTCTTGTACTGTGTGGAGCCGTGATTGCACTGATGTGCTTTGTCGTTACCGGGCGGCGAAAAGGCGATGCGGCGCTGATCGATTTCGCCCTGTTTAAAAACCGGGCCTATAGCGCCTCGGTATTCTCAAATTTCCTGCTCAACGGCTGCATTGGCACCATGATGATCGCCAGCATCTGGTTGCAGCAGGGCCATCATCTGTCACCACTACAGACAGGCATGATGACGCTGGGGTATCTGGTTACCGTACTGGCGATGATCCGGGTGGGTGAAAAACTGCTTCAGCGCTATGGCGCCAGGCTGCCGATGATGACCGGCCCGCTGCTGACCGCAACAGGTATTTCGCTGATTTCATGCACCTTCTTAAGCAAAGAGGTCTACATTGTTACCGTTTTTCTGAGCAATATTTTATTCGGGCTGGGGCTCGGATGTTACGCCACGCCCTCAACGGACACGGCGGTAATGAATGCCCCTGAAAACAAAGTGGGGGTGGCTTCAGGGATCTATAAGATGGGCAGTTCCCTGGGCGGCGCAATGGGTATCGCGGTCACCGCATCGCTGTACGCGCTATGGCTGCCGATGGGAACGGCCAGTGCCGCGCAGTATGCCTTGCTTTTCAACAGTGCGATTTGCCTTGGGTCGGCAGTCGTGACCTGGGCTTTACTGCCAACAACAAAAGCCCCGCGTTAAGCGGGGCCACAAAAGTATCAGGCAATGTTCAGATATTTGTGCGTCTGCATCGACAGCCGCCAGTTGCGGGCGATACAGGTTTCAATGCACAGACGGGTCGCATCGTCTTTCTGGCTGATAGGCTGTAGCGCGATCACGCGCTGCTTTTCGTCCGTCAGCGTCGCCAGCAGTTCATCCAGCGCTTCGATGTCACGCACGCGCCCCACCGGATGTTTGATCTCATCAGCACGCTCAAGCGCCTGCGATAGTACGTCATACCCGCCGCGCATATTCACTTTCGGTGAAACCGTTACCCACGTTGAATGGGAGCAGCGCACTTCATGGGTACCGCTGGTTTCAATCTGACAGCTATAGCCGTTCTTTTCGAGCAGTTCGGTGAGCGGCATCAGATCATGAATGCAGGGTTCCCCGCCGGTGATCACCACGTGCCGCGCCGTCCAGCCCTGACGACCAATAATGGCAAGCAGATCTTCCGCGCTGCCCGCGCCCCATTTATCGCTCTCTTTGGTTTTCGCCAGAATGCTGAACAGCGACACTTCCCGATCTGCGAGCTTATCCCACGTATGTTTGGTATCACACCAGGCGCAGCCAACCGGGCATCCCTGTAAACGAATAAAGATAGCGGGAACGCCGGTAAAGTAACCCTCGCCTTGAAGGGTCTGGAACATCTCGTTAATCGGGTACTGCATAGTCAACTCTGTTAAGGGGATAAACGATAAGTATCGCAGATCCCCGTCAGATGATCATGCTCCATCGGTGCTTTGCGCGCCAATTGCCGCCATAAACCGTTCCGTAATTTGCTGTGGTCGGGTGATCGCCCCGCCGACGACAACCGTGTGCGCCCCCAGCGCCAGACACCTGGCCGCGCGATCGGGGGTATTCACGTTACCTTCGGCAATCACGGGGATCGTGACGGCAGACAGCACCTCTTTCAAAAACGCGCAGTCATTTTCCGGTAGCGAATGGCCCGCGGTCTCCGCCGTATAACCGTAAAGGGTGGTTCCGACACAATCAAATCCCAGCGCCTGCGCGGTCACGGCCTCCTGCACGGTGGCAATATCCCCCATCAGCAGCAGCGACGGGTAACGGGTGCGGATCTGCGCGATCAGCATGTCCAGCGATACGCCACCGGGCCGTTTCCGGGCGGTCGCATCCAGCGCAACGATCTCCGGGGCGACCGCCATCAGCTCATCCACTTCTTTGAGCGTCGCGGTGATGAACACCTCGCTGTCCGGATAGTCTCGTTTGATGATGCCGATGACCGGCAGTGAGACCAGCCCTTTGATAGCCACGATATCCACCACGCTATTGGCGCGGATCGCAGCGGCACCGCCCTGGGCCGCCGCCAGCGCCATTCGCGACATAATAAACGGGCTGTGCAGCGGTTCGTTTTCCAGCGCCTGGCAGGAGACGACCAGTTTTCCTTTCAGGTTATCCAGTACAGTTTTCATTACGATAAGATCTCTTCCACTTCGTTTTTGATAATGGTGACGTGCGGGCCATAGATGACCTGAACCCCGTTACCGCGCACGATGACGCCGCGCGCGCCGGTCGCTTTCAGTGCAGATTCATTGACTTTGCTACCGTCTTTCACCGTGACGCGAAGGCGCGTGGCGCAGCAGTCAACGTCATCCAGATTGTCTTTTCCTCCCAGCCCGGCGATCACCGCCGCGGCGCGCTCGCTTTGCGGCAGGGTAGCCTCGTCAACCAACGCCTCCTTTTCACGGCCCGGCGTGGCAAAATCAAAACGTTTGATCAGATAGCGGAAGGTACAGTAGTAAAGGAAGAACCACGGTACGCCCACCAGCGGGACGAACATCCAGTTAGTTTTCGCTTCCCCCTGCAAAATGCCGAACAGCACGAAATCAATAAACCCGCCGGAGAAAGTTTGTCCGATGGTGATGTGCAGAATGTGCGCGAGCATGAACGCCAGCCCGTCAAACAGCGCATGCATGACGTACAGCACAGGGGCAATAAACAGGAATGAGAACTCGACAGGCTCAGTAATGCCGGTCAGGAAAGAAGTTAACGCCGCAGAAAGCAGCAGCCCGGCGACGCGCTTCTTATTCTCCGGCCTGGCCGTGTGGTACATCGCAAGGCAGGCGCCCAGCAGGCCAAACATCATGGTAATAAAGCGCCCGGACATGAAGCGCGACGTGCCCTCATAGAAATGCTGCGTGTTCGGGTCGGCGAGCTGGGCGAAGAAGATCCGCTGCGTGCCCTCAACCAGGTGACCGTTAACGATTTCACTGCCGCCAAGCGCGGTGGTCCAGAACGGAAGATAAAAGATGTGGTGCAGACCAAACGGGCCAAGCATGCGCAGGATAAAACCGTACAGCAGGGTGCCCAGATAGCCGGTGGCATCCACCAGCCCGCCGAGGCCAAAGATCAGCTTCTGAAAATGCGGCCAGACCACGATCATCAGCGCGCCGACGAGTATCGCCGCCAGCGAGCTGATAATGGGAACGAAGCGTGAGCCGCCAAAAAACCCCAGGAATTGCGGAAGCGCGATTTTATTAAACCGATGATGCAGCGCGCAGGTCACCAGACCAATAACCACGCCGCCAAACACGCCGGTTTCCAGCGTCTGAATGCCCAGCGTCATGCCCTGCCCTGCGGCCCCCGGATTTTCAAGGGCCAGCTTTCCGGTCAGGATCAGCAGGGCATTGATAGTGGCATTCATCACCAGATAAGCGAGCAACGCCGCCAGCCCTGCCGTGCCTTTATCATTTTTCGCCAGCCCAACGGCGACCCCAACAGCAAACAGTACCGACAGGTTTGCAAACACAATCGAGCCTGCGCTGCTCATGATGGTAAAGATGGCCTGTAGCCAGCCAACGTCTAAAAATGGATACGCGGTAAGCGTATTCGGATTCGATAGCGCCCCGCCGATCCCCAGCAACAGACCTGCTGCGGGCAGTATGGCGATGGGTAACATAAAGGATTTGCCAAAGCGCTGCGCTTTTTCAAACCATCCGCCGGAAGACGCTCCGCTGAACATTTGCATCATTTTTTATCCCCCTGGTTGTTGATGAAAATTTTTACCACATATATTTTTAATTGTGAAAATTACCACCAAAAACCAGGACACCGATCATACTTTTTCGAAATGACTGGCATCTCTCCCCCGCTTTCCGCCACACTAGTTGGCAGAGAAACGCATTAAGGATCTAGCATGTCGGACCATGAAAACCTGCTGCTGAAGCTACGCCAGGAGGCTTCCGGGTACAGCCCAACGCAACAAAAACTGGGGGAGTTTGTCCTCAACGATCCTGCCAGGGTGCTCTACCTGACGATCACCGAGCTGGCGCGTGAAAGCGGCACCAGCGAGGCCAGCGTCACACGCCTTTGCCGCACGCTGGGCTGTAAGGGATATAACGAATTTAAAATGGCGCTTGCGCTGGATATTCAGCAGGGTTTGCCGGAGCGTCAGGCAGGAGATGCAATAGATAACGTGGTGGATGAGTCTGTCCAGGCGCTGCAAGATACCGCAAAACTCCTCGACCGGGCCCAGCTTGAACAGGCGACACTGGCCCTGCATCAGGCGCAGTCAGTGCAAATTTACGGAGTGGCGGCCAGCGCGATTCTGGGGGAATATTTGCATTACAAGCTCCTGCGGCTGGGCAAACCCGCGCAGCTGTTTAGCGATATGCATCGCGCGGCCATGAATGCGGCAACGCTGTCTGACGAGACGCTGGTGGTCGCTATCTCAAGTTCGGGATCGACCCGCGATTTACTCCACGTCGTGAAGCTAGCCCGCAAGCGGGGCGTTAAGGTACTGGCGCTCAGCAATACGCCCCGCAGCCCGCTGGCCTCCCTGAGCGATTTACAGCTGGTTGCAGCCAAACCCGAGGGACCGCTGAGCGCGGGTGCGCTCAATGCCAAGGTTGGCGTGATGCTGCTGGTTGAACTGCTAACCACTTCCCTTATTGCAGTAGACAGCCATTACGGTGACGTTAGCCAGCAAACGGCAAGCGCCACGTTGCCGCTTCTGCTATAGAAAACAAAAAACCCGCCGAAGCGGGTTTTTTCGTAAGAACGAAGGTTCAGGCTTATGCCTGGCCTTTGATCTCTTTACGACCGTTGTAAGGTGCTTTTTCGCCCAGCGCTTCTTCGATACGAATCAGCTGGTTGTATTTAGCAACACGGTCAGAACGGCTCATAGAACCGGTTTTGATCTGGCCAGCAGCGGTACCAACAGCCAGGTCAGCGATGGTAGCGTCTTCAGTTTCGCCAGAACGGTGAGAGATAACCGCGGTGTAGCCAGCGTCTTTCGCCATTTTGATCGCAGCCAGCGTTTCGGTCAGAGAACCGATCTGGTTGAATTTGATCAGGATGGAGTTAACGATACCTTTCTCGATGCCTTCTTTCAGGATCTTGGTGTTGGTTACGAACAGATCGTCACCAACCAGCTGGATTTTGTCGCCCAGTACTTTGGTCTGGTATGCGAAACCATCCCAGTCAGACTCGTCCAGACCGTCTTCGATAGACACGATTGGGTACTGTTTGGTCAGGTCTTCCAGGAAGTGGGTGAACTCTTCAGAGGTGAACGCTTTGTTGCCTTCGCCAGCCAGAACGTATTTACCGTCTTTGTAGAATTCAGATGCTGCGCAGTCCATCGCCAGGGTGATGTCTTTGCCCAGCTCGTAGCCTGCTGCTTTAACCGCTTCAGCGATAACAGCCAGTGCTTCTGCGTTAGAACCCAGGTTTGGCGCGTAGCCGCCTTCGTCACCAACAGCCGTGTTCATACCTTTAGCTTTCAGAACTTTAGCCAGGTTGTGGAACACTTCAGAACCCATACGTACCGCTTCTTTCAGGGTTTTCGCGCCAACTGGCTGAATCATGAATTCCTGAATATCAACGTTGTTGTCTGCGTGCTCACCACCGTTGATGATGTTCATCATTGGTACAGGCATAGAGTATTTGCCTGGGGTGCCGTTCAGTTCAGCGATGTGCTCGAACAGTGGCATGCCCTTAGCTGCTGCTGCCGCTTTGGCGTTCGCCAGGGAAACCGCCAGGATTGCGTTCGCACCGAAGTTAGATTTGTTTTCAGTACCGTCCAGATCGATCATGATCTTGTCGATGCCAGCCTGATCTTTAGCATCTTTGCCAACGATAGCCTGAGCAATAGGACCGTTAACAGCGCCAACCGCTTTCAGTACGCCTTTGCCCATGAAACGGGATTTGTCGCCATCACGCAGTTCCAGCGCTTCGCGGGAACCTGTAGAAGCACCTGATGGAGCCGCTGCCATACCGACGAAACCACCTTCCAGATGAACTTCAGCTTCAACGGTCGGGTTACCACGGGAGTCGATGATTTCACGACCGATGACTTTAACGATTTTGGACATTAGATTTTCCTCAGTACAAGTTAAACTAAAACTCCAGACAAACAACGCGTACCAAAGGTACGCGTTGCCGTTCTAACTTTTTTTACTTCGCCTGACGCTTCTGGTACTCGCTGGCGGCTTTCACGAAGCCTGCAAACAGCGGATGCCCGTCACGCGGCGTTGAAGTAAATTCCGGGTGGAATTGGCAGGCCACGAACCACGGATGGTTAGGCACTTCGATGATCTCGACTAACTGATCATCCCCGGAACGGCCCGCAACACGCAGACCCGCAGCTTCAATTTGTTTCAACAACATGTTGTTGACTTCATAGCGGTGACGATGGCGCTCGGTGATGACCGGCTCGCCGTACAGCTTGCGTACCACGCTATCGTCGGACAGCTGGCAGGCCTGTGCGCCAAGACGCATGGTGCCACCCAGATCGCTCTTCTCGGTACGGACTTCGACGTTACCGTCTTCGTCGCGCCATTCCGTAATCAGCGCCACAACAGGGTACTTACAGTCTGGCACAAATTCCGTAGAGTTCGCGTTTTCCATTCCCGCTACGTTGCGCGCAAATTCAATCAGCGCAACCTGCATACCCAGGCAGATACCGAGGTATGGAATATTGTTTTCACGCGCATAGCGTGCAGTGGCGATCTTGCCTTCAACACCACGGTAGCCGAAGCCGCCAGGGATGAGAATCGCATCCAGATCTTTGAGAATTTCGACGCCGCGCGTCTCCACATCCTGCGAATCAATCAGCTTGATGTTCACAGAGACGCGATTCTTCAGACCACCGTGTTTCAGCGCTTCGATAACTGACTTATAGGCATCTGGCAGTTCGATGTACTTGCCGACCATACCGATAGTCACTTCGCCGCCCGGATTGGCTTCTTCGTAAATTACCTGCTCCCATTCAGACAGGTTAGCTTCCGGACAGTTCAAGCTGAATCGTTTACAAATATAATCGTCCAGACCCTGTGATTTCAACAGGCCCGGGATTTTATAAATGGAATCGACATCTTTCATTGAAATAACGGCTTTTTCAGGCACGTTACAGAACAATGCAATTTTCGCACGTTCGTTCGCCGGAATCGCGCGATCGGAACGGCAAACCAGGATGTCAGGCTGAATACCGATGGAGAGCAGCTCTTTAACAGAGTGCTGAGTCGGTTTGGTTTTCACTTCACCTGCTGCCGCCATGTAAGGCACCAGCGTCAGGTGCATGAACAGCGCGTGCTCACGACCAATATCTACCGCCAGCTGACGAATCGCTTCGAGGAATGGCAGGGATTCGATATCCCCCACGGTACCGCCGATTTCAACCAGCACAACGTCATGCCCTTCGCCACCGGCAAGGACACGCTCTTTAATGGCGTTAGTGATGTGTGGGATGACCTGCACGGTCGCGCCCAGGTAGTCACCACGGCGCTCTTTACGCAGAACGTCAGAGTAGATACGGCCAGTCGTAAAGTTGTTACGACGGGTCATTTTGGTACGGATGAAACGCTCGTAGTGGCCAAGATCCAGATCGGTTTCAGCGCCGTCTTCAGTAACGAACACTTCCCCGTGTTGGGTTGGGCTCATGGTGCCAGGATCGACGTTGATGTACGGATCCAGTTTCATCATGGTCACATTGAGGCCACGGGCTTCAAGAATGGCTGCGAGGGAGGCTGCGGCAATGCCTTTACCCAGAGAGGATACGACCCCGCCGGTCACAAAAATATAGTTCGTTGTCATGCTGAACCTGAGAAGTTAGGGTGAAACGATGGAATAACCAGGACGGGAAAGTAGTATACCCGAACACGACGAGCGCCACAAACTTTCATTCTCCGTCTCCATTCCAGGCCATGACAAACATAAGGAGTGAGAAAATAGCCCCTTTTGGGTAAATGTTTTTGACGCAAATCAAGCGCTTGTCATTTAAAAAATCACACAAATTGCGCTTGATCGCAAAATCTCGTTAGAGATCATGTTCCTGGCGTTTTACTTCCTGCCAGACTTCTTCCATCGCGTCGAGGTCAATCCCGCTCATTTCCAGGCCGCGCGAGGCCACAATCCGCTCAACTTCGCGAAAGCGTCGTTCGAATTTAATGTTCGCTTTTTGCAGGGCGGTTTCCGCTTTTACACCGAGGTGGCGTGAAAGGTTGACGGTTGCAAACAGCAGATCGCCCATCTCCTCTTCCAGCTTTGCTTCATCCACAACGGCCTGCTGCGCTTCATGCATCACTTCGTCGATCTCTTCGTGTACTTTTTCCAGCACCGGGCCGAGAGAGGTCCAGTCAAACCCTACCGCCGAGCAGCGCTTTTGAATTTTGTGCGCGCGCATCAGCGCGGGAAGGTTCAGGGGAATGTCGTCCAGCGCCGAGTGCTGGGATTTTTCAGCGCGTTCAGCGCTTTTTATCTGCTCCCAGCGCGCCAGCACTTCCACACTGTTACCTGCGGAGGCATCACCAAAGATATGCGGATGACGACGCTCCAGCTTGTCGCTGATAGCGGCGCAGATATCGTCAAAGTTAAAGCGCCCCTCTTCCTGCGCCATCTGCGCGTAGAACACCACCTGGAACAGCAGGTCGCCCAGCTCACCGCGCAGATCGTCGAAATCCTCTCGCGAAATGGCGTCCAGCACTTCGTAGGTCTCTTCCAGCGTGTAAGGCGCAATGGTGGCGAAAGTCTGCTCTTTATCCCACGGGCAGCCGTTTTCCGGGTCGCGCAGGCGTTTCATGATGCCGAGCAGGCGGTCGATTTGAGTCATAACAGATTCCATTAAATGCCTGAGCCGGGTGGCGGCGTTGCCTTACCCGGCCTACAGAAGAGGATGTTTAGCCGCCGTGCAGACGACGCGCGTCAATCACATCCGGCACCTGGTTCAGTTTGCCGAGTACGCGGCCCAGCACCTGAAGGTTATAGATTTCGATAGTCATATCGATGGTGGCAAGCTGCTCGCGGGTATCGCTGCGGCTGGCAACGCCCAGCACGTTGACCTTCTCGTTGGCGAGAATGGTGGTGATGTCGCGCAGCAGGCCGCTGCGGTCGTTGGCAGTGACGCGCACCACCAGCGAGTAACCCGCCGAGTAGCTCTCCCCCCAGACGGCTTCCACGATACGTTCCGGCGCATGCGATTGCAGCTCTGCAAGCTGGTCGCAGTCGGAGCGGTGAATCGAGATCCCGCGCCCCTGGGTGATAAAGCCGACAATATCATCTCCCGGGATCGGCTGGCAGCAGCGGGCAATGTGGTGCATCAGGTTACCCACCCCTTCAACCACCACGCGGCCATTGTCCTTGCTGCGCTGCTGCGGAGCATAGGTTTTCTGCTGGAGCTGTTTCAGGGCTGCCGCATCCTGCTCTGCCGCGCTTGGCTTGTTGAACTGCGCTTGCAGGAAGTTCACCATCTGGTTCAGGCGGATATCACCGCCGCCAATCGCCGCTAACAGTTCGTCGAGCTCGTTGAAGTTGTAGCGCGGCAGCAGGAACTTCTCCGCTTCTTTCAGGCTAATGCCAATATGTTCCAGCTCGTCGTCCAGGATCTGGCGACCGGCAAGGATGTTCTTGTCACGATCCTGCTTACGGAACCAGGCGTGAATTTTTGAGCGCCCACGGCTGGTGGTAACGTAACCGAGGTTCGGGTTCAGCCAGTCGCGGCTTGGGTTTGGCTGCTTCTGGGTGATGATTTCAATCTGATCGCCCATCTGGAGCTGGTAGGTAAACGGTACGATACGTCCGCCGATCTTCGCCCCGATGCAACGGTGCCCCACATCGCTGTGGATGTGGTAGGCGAAATCGAGCGGCGTGGAGCCTGCCGGCAAATCCACCACGTCCCCTTTCGGGGTAAAGACGTAGACGCGATCGTCGAAGACCTGACTGCGCACTTCGTCGAGCATTTCGCCGGAGTCGGCCATCTCTTCCTGCCACGCAATCAGCTTACGCAGCCAGGCGATACGGTCCTCGTGACCGGAGCGACCGCCGCCGGAGGTACCCTCTTTATATTTCCAGTGCGCCGCCACGCCCAGCTCGGCGTCTTCGTGCATCTGTTTGGTACGGATCTGAATTTCCACCGTTTTGCCGCCAGGGCCGAGCACCACGGTATGAATAGACTGATAGCCGTTTGGTTTCGGGTTCGCGACGTAGTCATCGAACTCATCCGGCAGATGGCGGAAGTGAGTATGCACTATCCCCAGCGCGGCATAGCAGTCCTGAAGACGCTCCGCCACGATACGCACCGCGCGCACGTCAAACAGCTCGTCAAAGGCGAGGTGTTTCTTCTGCATTTTGCGCCAGATGCTGTAGATGTGCTTTGGACGCCCGTAGACCTCGGCGCGCACATTCTCCTCTTTCATCGACTGGCGCAGCCCGCTGACAAATTCCTCGATATAGTGCTCGCGGTCAATGCGGCGTTCGTGCAGCAATTTTGCAATGCGTTTGTATTCCGCCGGATGCAGGTAGCGGAAGCAGTAATCTTCCAGCTCCCACTTCAGTTGCCCGATACCCAGACGGTTCGCCAGCGGCGCATAGATATTCGTACACTCTTTGGCGGCCAGGACGCGCTCGTCTTCCGGCGCATCCTTTACTTCACGCAGATGGGCAACCCGTTCGGCCAGCTTGATCACCACGCAGCGGAAATCATCTACCATCGCCAGCAGCATACGACGAACGTTATCCACCTGCTCGGAAGAGACAGAGTCAGTTTGCGCGGCTTTAAGCTGACGAATGGCTGCCATATCACGCACGCCGTGGATGAGCGCCACGACGGACTGGCCGACGCTTTCACGCAGGACGTCTTCCGTCACTACGTCGGCGTCCGCCAGGGGGAACAGCAGTGCGGCCTGTAGCGTTTCGATGTCCATGTTCAGCATGGAGAGAATTTCAACCATCTCCACGCCGCGCCACAACAGCAGTTCAGCGTCCGGATGCCCCTGCGTTGTGCGTAAACAATAGGCCCAGGTTTCGGTTAAGCGTTCACACGACTGCTGGCTGGAAATCCCCAGACTTGCGATCCATTTTTGAGGGTCAAACTCACCAGCTTTATTTAAATGTGCACTTCTTACCGCAACCATCGTCCTCTCCTTTAGGGACAAGGGCCTGTCGAAGTCGACAAGCCAAACTCATTAGATGTGCTCGAACAACACCATCAATTCCAGATGACCAGTGTGCGGGAACATGTCCAGCATTGCCAGACGCCGAATCTGGTAACCCCCGCTCAATAATGCTTCGCTGTCACGGGCAAGCGTCGCCGGGTTACAGGAAACATAGACCACGCGTTCAGGCGCGAGTTTAATTATATGCTGCATCACGCCTGGCGCACCTGCGCGCGCCGGATCGAGCAGGATCTTATCAAAGCCCTGCTTAGCCCACGGTTGCTGAGTGACATCATCCTCAAGATTTTGATGAAAGAATGTCACATTTTGCAAACCGTTCTGTTGGGCGTTCTCCTGGCCTTTCGCCACCAGCGCCTCAACGCCTTCCACTCCGACCACGCTTGCTGCTCTGCGGGCCAGCGGCAGGGTAAAGTTCCCCATGCCGCAGAACAGATCGAGCACCCGGTCAGTGGGCTGTACGTCGAGCCATTCCAGCGCATTCGCCACCATCTGCTGGTTCACGCCGTCGTTGACCTGGATAAAATCCCGCGGGCTGAACGTTAAGCGTAGCCCGTCTGACGCATACCAGGGCGCTTCTCCGCTGACCTGCTCAAGTATCTCGCTTTGCGGCGCGAGGAAAAGCGCAAGCTCATGAGAATGCGAAAAGCGTTCCAGTTTTTCGCGATCCGTCTTTGACAGCGGCGCGGTGTGGCGCAGCACCATCAGCGGGCCACTGTTGGCCAGCACCAGTTCGACATGGCCGAGCGAACGCACGCCATCCAGCGATGCAAGACAGTGGTGCACGTCCGGGAGCAATGCCTCAAGATGGGGCACCAAAACAGGGCACTGCGTGACAGAGACGATATCGCTGGAGCCGGCTTTGCGAAACCCCATCTCCAGCCGCTCGGTTTTGGGCTGGTAGCTGAGGCTCAGGCGAGCGCGGCGACGGTAGCCCCAGGGCCGATCGGCAATGATGTCATTCACGTCGTGCCCGACCAGGCGGGCCAGCGCGCTGCTTTTACTTTTTTGCTGTAATTCCGTGCTGGCATGCTGTTGCTGGCAGCCACCGCAGACGCCAAAATGGGGGCAGCGAGGCGTCACGCGCTCCGGGCTATCATTAAGACGGCGCTTGACCTGACCGCGCGCATACTGACGTTTGTCTTCCGTCAGCGTAATATCTGCACGTTCTCCTGGCAGCAAACCTGTGATAAACAGTGTTTTACCCTTGTGACGCGCCACCCCCTGTCCAAAAGGATCGAGGTCAGAGGCTTCAACAGTTATGATCTGACGCGTCGTCACGCGTCGTTTTGCAGAGTAGAATTGCGCCATCGCCGAGATTGTTCTCAAATAAACATAATTAGCCTGATTGTCCCATAACGGAACTCCATGACCAACTACAGCCTGCGCGCGCGCATGATGATTTTGATCCTCGCTCCTACCGTTCTCATCGGTTTGCTGCTGAGCATTTTCTTTGTGGTGCATCGCTATAACGATTTGCAGAGACAGCTTGAAGATGCCGGGGCCAGTATTATCGAACCGCTGGCCGTCTCCAGCGAGTACGGCATGAACCTGCAAAACCGTGAATCCATTGGTCAGTTAATCAGCGTATTGCACCGCCGTCATTCAGAGATCGTACGCGCCATTTCCGTTTATGATGAGCATAACCGTCTGTTCGTCACCTCGAATTTCCATCTGGATCCCACGTCGCTGAAAATCCCGGATGGTACCCCCTTCCCGCGTCATCTTACGGTGTTGCGGCGAGGCGATATCATGATCCTGCGCACGCCGATTATCTCCGAAAGCTATTCACCCGACGAATCTGCCCAGTCCGATGCGAAGTCCAGCAATAATATGCTGGGATATGTGGCGCTGGAGCTGGATCTCAAGTCGGTACGGCTCCAGCAGTACAAAGAAATATTCATCTCCGGCGTGATGATGCTGTTCTGCATCGGCATAGCGCTGATCTTCGGCTGGCGACTGATGCGCGACGTCACGGGGCCTATCCGCAACATGGTGAATACCGTTGACCGGATCCGCCGGGGTCAGCTCGACAGCCGCGTGGAAGGCTTTATGCTCGGCGAGCTGGATATGCTGAAAAACGGCATCAACTCAATGGCGATGTCGCTGGCGGCTTATCACGAAGAGATGCAGCACAACGTTGACCAGGCCACCTCTGACCTGCGCGAAACGCTGGAGCAGATGGAGATCCAGAACGTGGAGCTGGATCTGGCGAAAAAACGTGCTCAGGAGGCGGCGCGTATTAAGTCTGAATTCCTGGCGAACATGTCGCACGAGCTGCGCACGCCGCTGAACGGGGTGATTGGCTTTACCCGTCTGACGCTCAAAAGCGAGCTTAACCCAACTCAGCGTGACCATCTGCATACCATTGAACGCTCAGCCAATAACCTGCTGACCATTATTAACGACGTACTGGACTTCTCGAAGCTGGAAGCGGGCAAGCTGATTCTGGAGAGTATCCCCTTCCCGCTGCGCAGCACGCTGGATGACGTGGTCACGCTTCTTGCCCACTCATCGCATGATAAGGGGCTGGAACTGACGCTCAATATTAAAAATGATGTGCCGGATAACGTCATTGGCGACCCGCTGCGCCTGCAACAGGTCATTACCAATCTGGTGGGCAACGCGATTAAGTTCACCGAGAGCGGCAACATCGACATTCTGGTCGAAAAAAGGGCGCTCAGTAATAACAAAGTCCAGATTGAAGTGCAGATCCGGGATACCGGCATTGGTATTCCGGAGCGCGATCAGACGCGTCTGTTCCAGGCTTTCCGCCAGGCCGATGCGAGCATTTCCCGTCGTCACGGCGGAACGGGCCTGGGGCTGGTGATCACCCAAAAGCTGGTGAAAGAGATGGGAGGCGATATCTCCTTCCACAGCCAGCCTAACCGGGGCTCAACCTTCTGGTTCCATATCAACCTTGATCTTAACCCGAACGTGCAGACCGACGGCCCGGTCACCGGGTGCCTGAAGGGGATGCGTCTGGCCTATGTGGAACCGAACGCCGCGGCGGCGCAGTGTACGCTGGATGTATTAAGCAGCACGCCGCTGGAGGTCATCTACAGCCCGACCTTCTCCGCGCTGGCGAACGATCATTACGATATCCTGTTGTTGGGGATTCCGGTGACGTTTACCGGAGAACTGACCATGCAGCAGGAACGCCTGGCGAAGGCGGCCTCAATGACGGACTACCTGCTGCTGGCGCTGCCGTGCCACGCCCAAATCAACGCCGAAGAGCTGAAAAACGACGGAGCGGCGGCGTGTCTGCTGAAACCCCTCACCGCCACACGGCTGTTACCTGCGTTGACCGAATATTGCCGTCTGACGCATCAGTCCCTGCCGCTGGAAAATGACGAACATAAGCTGCCGATGACGGTGATGGCCGTGGACGATAACCCGGCGAACCTGAAGCTGATTGGCGTGCTGCTTGAGGATCAGGTTCAGCACGTTGAGCTGTGTACCAGCGGCGCCGAAGCCGTGGAACAAGCCAAACAGATGCAGTTCGACCTGATCCTGATGGATATTCAGATGCCGGGCATGGATGGCATCCGCGCCTGCGAGTTGATTCGCCAGCTTCCGCACCAGCAGCAGACGCCGGTGATTGCCGTGACGGCGCACGCGATGGCGGGGCAAAAGGAGAAACTGCTGGGTGCGGGCATGAACGATTATCTGGCGAAACCGATCGACGAAGAGAAGCTGCACAGCCTGCTGCTGCGCTACAAGCCGGGGCACATTGGCGGGACATACACCATTACAGCTGAATCGCCGGAGATCAGCGTTAACCAGAATGCCACGTTTGACTGGCAACTGGCGCTGCGCCAGGCGGCAGGCAAACCCGATCTGGCCCGCGATATGCTGCAAATGCTGGTGGACTTCCTGCCTGAGATCCGTAACAAGGTTGAAGAACAGCTGGTGGGTGAAAACCCCGAAGGACTGCTGGAAGCCATTCATAAACTGCATGGCAGCTGCGGCTACAGCGGCGTACCGCGGTTGAAAAATCTCTGCCAGTTGCTTGAACAGCAGCTCCGCGCGGGTACGCCAGAATCCGATCTCGAACCGGAGTTCCTGGAGCTGCTGGACGAGATGGACAACGTGACGCGGGAAGCAATGAAGGTGTTGGGGAGCTAAGACCAAAGCCCGGTGGCGCTTCGCTTACCGGGCCTAAAGGAGCACGAACGTTAACGCGACATCCCCTGCCCCATCTTTATCACCGCCGCAATATTCCTTGCGGCCATCTGTACATTCTGTTGCGCATTTTCCAGCGCATCCTCCAGCGAGCAGATGGTGTAAATCACGCTGAATACGGCATCCAGTCCGTGCTCATGCACCACGCCAACATCCGCCGTCAGGCTGCCGGCAATGCCAATAACCGGCTTGTTATAGCGTTTCGCGACTCTCGCCACGCCAACGGGCACTTTTCCGTGGATCGTCTGGCTGTCGATACGCCCTTCGCCCGTGATCACCAGATCGGCGTCCGCGACCTGTTCATCGAGATGCAGGGCATCGGTGACAATCTCAATCCCCTGACGGAGCTGTGCGCCGCAAAATGCATACAGCGCCGCCCCCATTCCGCCAGCCGCACCGCCGCCCGCCAGGTTTAAGACGTCAATATCCAGATCCCGGGCGATAATTTTTGCGTAATGCGCAAGCGCGTTGTCCAGCGTCCTGACCATCTCCGGCGTCGCCCCTTTCTGCGGACCAAATACCGCAGAAGCGCCAGTCTCGCCGATCAGGGGGTTGGTTACATCGCAGGCCACTTCAATTCGACAGTCTGCCAGCCGCTTGTCCAGCCCGCTAAGATCGATATGCGCAAGGCTTGTCAGTTCGCCGCCGCCCGGCCCAACGGGCTGCGCTTTCGCATCCAGCAGTTTTACGCCCAGCGCCTGCACCATGCCTGCGCCACCGTCATTGGTCGCGCTGCCTCCAATGCCAATAATGATATGCTTAACGCCCGCATCCAGCGCATGACGGATCAGTTCCCCGGTTCCCCAGGAGGTGGTGATTAACGGGTTACGCTTTGCAGGAGCAACAAGCTCCAGACCGCTCGCTGCCGCCATCTCGATAAAGGCGCTTTTCCCGTCTCCGGATAACCCGAAAAACCCTTCCACGCGTTCACCCAAAGGCCCGGTAACAGGAACATGGACAAGACGCCCATGCGTGGCTGCCACCATCGCTTCCACCGTCCCTTCGCCACCATCGGCAACCGGTAATTTGACATAGTGCGCTGACGGGAAAATTTCGCGAAAACCGACCTCTATCGCTGTTGCCACCTCCAGCGCGCTCAAGCTTTCCTTATACGAGTCCGGAGCGATAACAATTTTCATAAGCCATCCTTACGCATGTTAGTTACGTTAAGCATACACCACGTAAGGGACCACTCATGGGAGCGGTCCCAATGAGCTTATCGTACCATGCACGGACGTTTATTGTCGAATCTCCACTCTGAGATCAGGTATTGCATCGCCAGCGCGTCATCACGCGCGCCAAGGCCGTGTTTCTGGTAAAGCTCATGCGCTTTCATGACCTGGTCCATATCCAGCTCAACGCCCAGCCCCGGCGTAGCAGGAACTTGCACCATGCCGCCTTTGATTTCAAACGGCTGTTTGGTCAGGCGCTGGTTGCCCTCCTGCCAGATCCAGTGGGTGTCGATGGCGGTAATGTTGCCCGGCGCAGCGGCCGCCACGTGGGTGAACATCGCCAGCGAGATGTCGAAGTGGTTGTTGGAGTGGGAGCCCCAGGTCAGGCCGAACTCATGGCACATCTGCGCCACGCGAACCGAGCCCTGCATCGTCCAGAAGTGCGGGTCTGCCAGCGGAATGTCCACCGATTGCAGCGAGAGCGTGTGCCCCATCTGACGCCAGTCGGTCGCGATCATGTTGGTGGCGGTTGGCAGCCCGGTGGCGCGACGGAACTCCGCCATTACTTCACGTCCGGAGAACCCCTGCTCGGCGCCGCACGGATCTTCCGCGTAGGCCAGCACGCCTTTAAGCTGCTTACCGATTTTGATCGCCTCATCAAGCGACCAGGCACCGTTCGGATCCAGCGTGACGCGCGCCTGCGGGAAGCGCTTCGCCAGCGCGGCGATCGCCTCTGCTTCTTCTTCACCCGCCAGTACGCCGCCTTTCAGCTTGAAGTCATTAAAGCCATATTTTTCATACGCGGCTTCCGCCAGGCGCACCACCGCGTCCGGGGTCATCGCTTCATCGTGACGCACACGATACCAGTCGCATTTTTCGTCCGGCTGGCTCTGGTACGGCAGCGGGGTGAGTTTGCGGTTGCCGATAAAGAACAGGTAGCCGAGCATTTCCACTTCGCTGCGCTGTTGGCCGTCGCCCAGCAGGGAGGCGACATTGACGCCCAGATGCTGGCCCAGCAGATCCAGCATCGCGGCTTCAATGCCCGTGACCACATGGATAGTGGTGCGCAGATCAAACGTTTGCAGACCACGGCCACCCGCATCACGATCGGCAAAGGTCGTGCGCACGCGAGTCAGCACATTTTTGTACTCGCCCAGCGTTTTACCCACCACCAGCGGAATGGCGTCCTCCAGCGTTTTACGGATCTTCTCCCCGCCCGGGATTTCACCGACACCGGTATGCCCTGAGTTGTCCTTGATCACCACAATATTACGGGTGAAGAACGGCGCATGGGCGCCGCTCAGGTTCATCAACATGCTGTCATGTCCCGCGACAGGAATGATCTGCATGGAGGTAACTACAGGGGTAGAAAATGTGCTCATCGTTCGATCCTTTTATCAGTGACGTCCAAATACAGGGCGCTTACGGTCAAATGTCCAGCCGGGGATAAGGTACTGCATCGGGCCTGCGTCGTTGCGCGCGCCGCCCGGCAGTTTTTTATACGCTTCATGCGCCTTGTGGATCTGATCCCAGTCAAGCTCCACGCCCAGCCCCGGCGCATCCGGCACAGCAATTGTGCCGTTTTTGATTTCAAGTGGATTTTTGGTCAGGCGCGCTTCGCCTTCCTGCCAGATCCAGTGCGTATCGATGGCGGTCGGGTTGCCCGGCGCCGCCGCGCCAACGTGGGTAAACATCGCCAGCGAAATGTCGAAATGATTATTGGAGTGGCAGCCCCAGGTGAGGCCCCAGTCATCGCACAGCTGCGCCACGCGCACCGCGCCGGAAAGGGTCCAGAAGTGCGGGTCCGCAAGCGGTATGTCCACTGCATTCAGCATCACCGCATGGCCCATTTCGCGCCAGTTTGTGGCGATCATGTTGGTCGCAACCGGCAGCCCGGTAGCGCGGCGGAATTCGGCCATCACCTCGCGGCCAGAAAAGCCCTGCTCGGCGCCGCACGGATCTTCCGCGTAGGTCAGCACGTCGCCCAGCCCTTTGCACAGCGCGATAGCTTCATCCAGCAGCCAGGCGCCGTTCGGATCGACGGTGATGCGTGCCTCCGGGAAGCGTTTTTTCAACGCGCGCACGCTGTCAATCTCCTGCTCGCCCGGCAGAACGCCGCCTTTCAGCTTGAAGTCTTTAAAGCCGTAGCGATCCTGCGCCGCCTCTGCCAGGCGTACCACCGCTTCGCCAGAGAGCGCCTCCTGATGACGCAGGTGATACCACTCGTGGCTGCCCGGCGAGCGTTCCAGATACGGCAGATCGGTTTTCGTCCGGTCTCCAACGTAGAACAGATAGCCCAGCACCGTTACCGCATCACGCTGTTTGCCTGGCCCCAGCAGTTCGCAGACCGGCACGTTCAGCGCCTTGCCCAGTAAATCGAGGAGAGCCGCCTCCAGCGCCGCCACCGCGTTAACTCGCAGTTCAAACGTCCAGGCGCCTTTGCCGAAGGTATCAAAATCCGCCGACTGGTTGCCCTTATGCACCCGCTGAACCACCTTGTTCAGGCGGGCGACCTCCTGCCCAACCACCTGCGGGATAGCGTCGACCAGCGTCTGGTAAATCACCTCTCCGCCAGGCGCTTCCCCGACGCCGGTATTCCCTGCGCTGTCGGTCAGCACCACAATGTTGCGGGTGAACCAGGCGTTATGCGCGCCACCAATGTTGAGCAGCATGCTGTCCTGCCCCGCCACCGGGATGACCTTCATCTCCGTCACGATCGGGCTTGATTGCGTTGTCATCATCCGCGCTCCCCAACAGGTTTCAGTTCGATTCGTTTGATGTCACCCACCAGCACCAGGTAACTGAGTACCGCCACCAGCGCATGGACGCCTACATAAATCAGCGCACCATTGAAGGAGCCGGTGGTGCCGACGATGTAACCGATAGCGATTGGGGTGACAATGCCGGAAATGTTGCCAAACATGTTGAACAGACCGCCGCTCAGGCCGCTGATCTCTTTCGGCGCGGTATCTGCCATCACCGCCCAGCCCAGTGCGCCAATGCCTTTACCGAAGAAGGCCATCGCCATAAAGCCGATAATCATCCACTCCGCGCTGACGTAGTTACAGAACACCATGGTCATGGAGAGCAGCATGCCGAGCACGATTGGCGTTTTACGCGCAATATTCAGCGAACCGGTACGACGCATCAACCAGTCGGAGATGACCCCGCCAAGCACCCCACCCACGAAGCCGCAGATGGCCGGCACGGAGGCGACAAACCCCGCCTTCAGAATCGACATGCCGCGCGCCTGCACCAGGTAAACCGGGAACCAGGTGATGAAGAAGTAGGTTAAGGCGTTAATGCAATACTGGCCGAGATAGATACCGATCATCATTCGTGAGCCGACGAGTTGTTTGATCTGCCCCCATTTCTGGCTGAACGGGACCTTAGCTTTCTGGGTTTTCTGATCCATGTTGATCAGCGCCCCTCCTTCAGCAATGTAGTCCAGCTCTTTCTTGTTCACGCCCGGATGCTGGTTTGGTTCGTGGATCACTTTCAGCCAGATGAAGCTGATGACGATCCCCAGCCCGCCCATGAAGAAGAAGACGTGTGACCAGCCCACCTCATGCGTCAGCCAGCCCATGATTGGCGCGAAAATAACCGTCGCAAAGTATTGCGCCGAGTTAAAGATCGCTACCGCCGTTCCCCTCTCCTGCGCCGGGAACCAGGCGGCCACAATACGGCTGTTGCCAGGGAACGATGGCGCTTCCGCTAAGCCCACCAGGAAGCGGAGGGTAAAGAGCGCAATGATAATGCCGAAGCCGCTAAAGATATCCACGAAGCCCTGTAACAGGGTAAACATCGACCAGATGAAAATGGACCAGAAATAGACCCGTTTTGAGCCAAAGCGGTCCAGCAGCCAGCCGCCAGGGATTTGGCCGATTACGTAGGCCCATGAAAATGCGGAGAAAACATAACCCATACCCACCGGATCAAGTCCGATGTCCTTTGCCATCTCAGAGCCGGCAATGGATAACGTGGCACGGTCGCCGTAGTTGAAAGAGGTGACGATAAACAGCATCACCACTATCCAGTAGCGGGCGTTGGTGCGCTTCTCAGCGCTGCTCGCCGCGTGGCTTAATGTACTCATTGTTGCACTCCTGAAACATAGCTTTCGCCTGGTTCATTCTGTACAGCACCTGTAGGGTAATCAGAATGAGAGATTTGTGTTTGGTTTTGGTACGGCCAGAAGCCGTTTTATAGTGACGGGAAAAGTATATGAAGGAGTGACCGGTTCTCTCACCGTGCAGGAACACAACATTGACGGGCGTGGGGAACGTGGTTTGGGGCATAAGCCCAAAGTGGTGGAAGATACTTCACGGAATTGAGGATAGGATGCGGCTTCGTTGCCGGGTGGCGGCTTCGCCTTACCCGGCCTGGCGTTCGTTTAGTACAGGGTTAGTTCAGGAGCGTGGCCCAGTGTTCAACCCAGGGATTTGACTCGCTTTCTGGCTCAGGGTGTTCACCTGCATCAATCAGCAACATCTCTCCGACGCGCTGAGCGCTCTGTTCCTGCAACAGCGCGTCGAACTGCTTACCGCCGCCGCAGAAATTGGCGTAAGAGCTATCGCCGAGGGCAATGATGCCATAGTGAACATCTGGCTGATAACCAAGCTGGTCTTTAATGCCCTGGAAAAGCGGGACGATGCTGTCCGGTAGATCGCCCTGCCCGGTGGTGGAGGTCACCACCAGGATGTATTTATCTTTATACTTTTCCCAGTCCGCCAGCTCCGGATCTTCATAGACCGTTGCTTTATGGCCCTGGTTTACGAGGATTGCTTCCGCTTCCTCCGCCACCAGCAGCGAGTTGCCGTACATTGTGCCGACAAAAATGCCTACTTCAGCCATGCTTTGCTCCCGTAATTATTGCGCTTGCTGTTCATCCTGAACGTTGCCTGCGGCAAACTCAACCCTTTCATTTTCGGGGAGTTGTCCCAGCCAGCCAAACTGTGACAGCGCCTGCATCCAGACCTTGTCCAGCCCCGCGCGAATAGTCAGCGGTTCGCCGGTAAACGGGTGCGTCAGGCGTAGCTCGCTGGCGTGCAGCATCAGCCGGTTACAGCCAAAGTGCTCGGCCGCGCTGCGGTTCTGGCGCAGATCGCCGTGCTTGCTGTCGCCGATAATGGGGTGGCGCAGATGTGCAAGGTGACGGCGAAGCTGGTGCTTGCGCCCGGTTTTGGGCAAAAGCTCCACCAGACTGTATCGCGTGGTCGGAAATTTGCTGGTCGCCACCGGCAGTTCTGTGGTCGCCATACCACGATAGTCGGTCACCGCTGGCTGCGGGCCTTTATCGTCGCGGGCAAATTTATCGGCGATTTTATCCAGTTCCTCCACCAGGGGATAATCAAGCGTGGCGGAATCCATCAGCCAGCCACGCACGATGGCGTGGTAGCGTTTCTGGATCTGGTGCTGTTCAAACTGCTGCGCCAGCAGGCGCCCGGCCTCACTGGAAAGCCCCATCAGCAGAACACCAGAGGTTGGCCGATCGAGACGATGGGCAGTAAAAACGTGCTGACCGATTTGATCGCGCACGGTTTGCATGACCACCACTTTCTCATCGCGATCGAGCCAGCTACGGTGCACCAGCCAGCCGGACGGTTTATTCACCGCCACTAACCACTCATCCTGATAAAGGATCTCAAGCGTCATGCATCGTCACCGGCGAAAAGCGCATCCAGCTTCTCCAGCTCCACCAGCATCATAGTACGCGCCGGGTGGGTCGCTTCCAGCGCCATTTCGTAATAGGGAGAGACGGCAAAAGACGCGGGCAACGCGTGGCCACCTTCCAGCAGCGCATGCATACGCGGAATTAAGACCCACTGGAGCCACTCGAACGGGTCCAGCGTATCCAGACAAAACGGTTGGGTGCTGGCGAACGCGTCTGGCTGCGGCGCGTTATCCTGCCACAGCTGATGCTGGCGCATAAGGGCTTCGATGGCGTGCAACTGCGCACGAACGCTGTCATGATGCGACATATATACCTCAACTGAAAAACGGAATGGCGCGAAGCATAGCATTGCGGAAGACAGAAATAAAAAAGGGAGCACTGTAAAAACAGTGCTCCCGGTTCGTTTCGCAGCATTCCAGCTACAATACGTGCTCCCTGCTCATCCGTGACAACTTTTCCTGATGCCCGAAGGCCTGGTCATCCCTTTACCTTTTGCTTCCTGCTCACATCGTCCTGATGTGTAGGTTTCATCCTGAAACGTCCTGGCCATCCTGACCCACCGACCATCCTGACCGGCTCTCGTTCTCCTTCCTGGAGGTGTCCCTTACGCATCCTGCGTGATCCACTTTGCTTCATCCTGAAGCCTTCCTGCGGCGTCATCCTGACGTGTCCCTGGTAAGAAACGCCATCATCCTGATGTTCGTTTCTCGTGTCGGCATCCTGTCGACACAGATAGAATCCGCTATTCTGCTTCGTCTTACAACCCACCTTGTGAGCAATGTAAGCCAGGCGAAACGGGGGATTTCCTTTCAGAAAACCACTAACTTATTGAAAGAGAAGTTAATATTAATCTGAAATTCCTAAGACAATGCTAATTGTTTCGGCGATGTCTCACAGCGCGTGTAAGAGATCTCTCACACGCCCAGTAGCATCATGGATTACAGAAGAGGCTCAATTCGGGTAAGGAAATCCGCAAGTGAAGGCGCGAGAACGTCGCGATTGCGGGTGCCGAGCGTCTCTTTAATGACCTCGCCAGACAGGTTGCAGACAGAAATGACGTCCAGTTCACTGTCGAGCGTCGCAATAAAGAGAGTCGGAGAGAGCTTAAGCCGTTTTTGCGTGACCAGGTGACCAATGAGGTTTTCCTGAACGCGTTGCAGATCGTCTTCGCTCCAGGTTTGCAGCAGCGTCAGCGGCTGTCCTGCAAAACATGCAGTCATATCCCCGGCAAACTGCGTGGTATAAAATGCATGAAGCGCAGGTTGTATCACAAGGTCCATCGCGCGTTCAACAGCATTTACATTCTGCTCGCCCATGAACGGTTTCGGTTGCCAGATAACGTAATCATCCTGCGAAGCGATAATGCACGGTGACGGCACGCCACATAAGTCAGTACTTTGCGGCCACGTCCCCCGCTTTTCATGCCAGGCATCGCAATAGCGGGTCGTGAAGGACGTCAGGGCATTTGCAGTTTCGATATCCACCGATTTCTCTCTTCTTGTAAGACAGGATAAACTCAGCCCATAAGTGTACCTGTAAAGTGGCTATGAAACATGTCTTACGAAAATCATCAGGCGTTAACGGGCTTAACGCTGGGAAAATCGACCGATTACCGCGACACCTACGATGCAAGCCTGTTGCAGGGCGTGCCGCGCAGTCTGAACCGCGATCCGCTCGGGCTGCACGCTGACGCGCTGCCGTTTGTCGGCGGCGACATCTGGACGCTGTACGAACTCTCCTGGCTGAATGCGCGCGGTCTGCCGCAGGTGGCCGTGGGCCACGTCGAGCTGGATTACGCCAGCGTAAACCTGGTCGAATCCAAGAGCTTTAAGCTCTATCTCAACAGCTTTAACCAGACCAAATTTAACAGCTGGGACGAGGTGCAACAGACGCTTGAACGTGATTTAAGCGCGTGCGCGCAGGGGAACGTAACCGTCTCGTTATACCGTCTGCATGAGCTGGAAGGTCAGCCCATCGCCCATTTCCACGGCACCTGCATCGACGATCAGGACATTGAGGTGGAAAGCTATGAATTTAGCAGCGACTACCTGGAAAACGCGGCGGGCGGAAAAGTGGTCAACGAGACGCTGGTCAGCCATCTGCTGAAATCCAACTGCCTTATCACCCATCAGCCGGACTGGGGCTCGGTACAGATCCAGTACCGCGGCCCGCAGATTGAACGTGAAAAGCTGCTGCGTTACCTGGTGTCATTCCGTCATCACAACGAATTCCACGAGCAGTGCGTGGAGCGCATCTTCAACGACATCCAGCGTTTCTGCCAGCCCGAAAAGCTGAGCGTTTACGCCCGCTACACCCGTCGCGGCGGCCTGGATATCAACCCGTGGCGCACCAATAGCGATTTTGTGCCTGCCACCGGACGACTTGTGCGCCAGTAAGATAAATATTTTCACAATATGCGGGCGGTATTCCGCCCGAAGTGTTGTGAAACGTCATAAGCCAGGGCTATTGTAATCAACAGGGAAAGACGATAATCGTCCCATAAGGAGCTCACTTGATTACACATATTAGCCCGCTTGGCTCTATGGATATGTTGTCGCAACTGGAAGTGGACATGCTTAAACGCACCGCCAGTAGCGACCTTTATCAACTGTTTCGTAACTGTTCACTTGCCGTACTGAACTCCGGAAGCCTGACCGACAACAGTAAAGAGCTGCTGTCCCGCTTCGAAAGTTTTGATATCAACGTGCTGCGCCGCGAGCGCGGGGTGAAGCTCGAAGTGATCAACCCGCCGGAAGACGCTTTTGTCGACGGACGTATTATTCGCTCACTTCAGGCCAACCTGTTTGCCGTGCTGCGCGACATTCTGTTTGTTAACGGACAGATCAGCAATGCCGGACGTTTCCAGCATCTTGACCTGGAAAGTTCCGTTCATATCACCAACCTGGTCTTCTCCATTCTGCGTAACGCCCGTGCCCTGCACGTGGGCGAAGCGCCGAACATGGTCGTCTGCTGGGGCGGTCACTCCATTAACGAAACCGAATACCTGTATGCCCGCCGCGTAGGGACGCAGCTCGGCCTGCGCGAACTGAATATCTGTACCGGTTGCGGTCCTGGCGCGATGGAAGCGCCGATGAAAGGCGCGGCAGTAGGACACGCACAGCAGCGCTATAAAGAAGGCCGTTTTATCGGCATGACCGAGCCATCGATCATCGCCGCTGAGCCGCCTAACCCGCTGGTTAACGAACTGATTATTATGCCGGATATCGAAAAACGTCTTGAGGCGTTTGTCCGTATCGCGCACGGCATCATCATCTTCCCGGGCGGCGTAGGCACGGCGGAAGAGCTGCTTTATCTGCTGGGGATCCTGATGAACCCGGCCAACAAAGATCAGGTTCTGCCGCTGATCCTGACCGGCCCGAAAGAGAGCGCCGACTACTTCCGCGTGCTGGACGAGTTTATCGTGCATACGCTGGGCGAAGATGCGCGCCGTCACTACCGCATTATTATTGACGATGCCGCAGAAGTGGCCCGTCAGATGAAAAAAGCGATGCCGCTGGTGAAAGAGAATCGTCGTGATACCGGGGATGCCTACAGTTTTAACTGGTCCATCCGTATCGCACCGGATCTTCAGATACCCTTCGAGCCGTCGCATGAGAACATGGCGAACCTCAAACTCTATCCGGATCAGCCGGTGGAAGTGCTGGCTGCCGACCTGCGTCGCGCCTTCTCTGGCATCGTGGCGGGGAACGTGAAAGAGGTAGGGATCCGCGCAATTGAAGAGTTCGGGCCGTATAAGATCCACGGTGACCCGGAGATGATGCGCCGCATGGATGACATGTTGCAGGGCTTTGTCGCTCAGCACCGCATGAAGCTTCCAGGCTCTGCCTATATTCCGTGTTACGAAATCATCAAGTAAAGCGACATTTTTCTCCTCTCAAGCCGGATCGTCATCCGGCTTTTTTATTAGTGATGCAATTCATAGCGATCTTCAATGTTATTAACAAATCTGACGCCTGCGCAAACGATTACCTCGATTTTGAAACCGTAAATAATCAGCCTTAATCGAAATTACCCGCCAGAAAATCCTAAAATCCCATTTCTTTACAGCGAAAGACACCTATCTCGCGGGTCGACCTTTTCGAAAACATGTCGTTAATGGTAGCCTTCGCGCCCGTAAATTCTCTTTGATGTTTTTTTAACAGATAAATGGTCTAAAGATACCCACATCACAAGTGGATTATTGCATTTGGGATCGCGATCACTGATAGATTCATAACTAGAATGTATCTTTCCGCCCGCCAATAGTTACGGGCAAAAATTATTAAAAAACCGTCACTGAACGAATTTCATATTACCGTCAGGCACTTTTTCATCGGATTTGACTAAAAACCTGACAATTTGCTTCCTCCAGGAGATACAGATGGAAACCACTCAAACCAGCACCGTTGCTTCGATTGAATCCCGAAGCGGTTGGCGCAAAACGGATACCATGTGGATGCTTGGCCTGTACGGCACAGCAATCGGCGCTGGTGTACTGTTCCTTCCTATCAACGCAGGTGTCGGCGGTATGATCCCGCTGATCATCATGGCCCTCATCGCTTTCCCGATGACCTTCTTTGCACACCGCGGCCTGACCCGCTTCGTGCTGTCCGGTAAAAATCCGGGCGAAGACATCACTGAAGTCGTTGAAGAACACTTCGGCGTCGGCGCAGGTAAGCTGATTACCCTGCTCTACTTCTTCGCGATTTACCCGATTCTGCTGGTGTACAGCGTTGCTATCACCAACACCGTTGAAAGCTTTATGATGCACCAGCTTCAGATGACCCCGCCGCCGCGTGCGATTCTGTCCCTGATCCTGATCGTCGGTATGATGACCATCGTGCGCTTCGGCGAGCAGATGATTGTGAAAGCGATGAGCGTGCTGGTGTTCCCGTTTGTTGCGGCTCTGATGGTGCTGGCTCTGTACCTGATCCCACAGTGGAACGGCGCTGCGCTGGAAACCCTGTCTCTGAGCAGCGCATCCACGACCGGCAACGGTCTGCTGCTGACCCTGTGGCTGGCGATCCCGGTGATGGTATTCTCCTTCAACCACTCGCCAATCATCTCTTCCTTCGCAGTAGCGAAGCGTGAAGAGTACGGCAATGGCGCAGAGAAGAAGTGCTCCAGCATCCTGGCTCGCGCGCACATCATGATGGTACTGACCGTAATGTTCTTCGTGTTCAGCTGCGTGCTGAGCCTCTCCCCGGCGGATCTGGCGGCGGCGAAAGAGCAGAACATCTCTATTCTGTCTTACCTGGCAAACCACTTTAACGCACCGCTGATTGCGTGGATGGCGCCGATCATCGCGATTATCGCCATCACCAAATCCTTCCTGGGCCACTACCTGGGCGCACGTGAAGGCTTCAACGGCATGGTGATTAAATCTCTGCGTGGTAAAGGCAAGACCATTGAAATCAACCGTCTGAACAAAATCACTGCACTGTTCATGCTGGTGACCACCTGGGCGGTAGCCACCCTGAACCCAAGCATTCTGGGCATGATTGAAACCCTGGGCGGCCCGATTATCGCGATGATCCTGTTCCTGATGCCGATGTACGCGATTCAGAAAGTGCCTGCGATGCGCAAATACAGCGGCCATATCAGCAACGTGTTCGTTGTTGTGATGGGCCTGATTGCCATCTCCGCTATTTTCTACTCGCTGTTCAGCTAATACCTCCTGCGCCGTCTGCGGACGGCGCACTTCTCCCCTCTGACTGAAGCAATGGACGCATCATGATTAGCGTATTCGATATCTTCAAAATCGGTATTGGTCCTTCCAGCTCTCACACCGTCGGACCAATGAAAGCCGGTAAACAATTCACGGATGACTTGATTGCACGCGGCATTTTGCACGACATCACCCGCGTGGTTGTCGATGTATATGGTTCCCTTTCCCTGACCGGTAAAGGCCACCATACCGATATTGCCATTATCATGGGGCTGGCGGGTAATCTGCCGGATACCGTTGATATTGATGCAATACCTGGCTTTATCCAGGACGTGAACACCCACGGTCGTTTGCTGCTGGCGAACGGCGAGCATGAGGTTGAATTCCCGGTTGATCACTGCATGAATTTCCATGCGGATAACCTGTCGTTGCACGAGAATGGCATGCGCATTACCGCGCTGGCCGGCGACAAAGCGGTTTACAGCCAGACGTATTACTCCATCGGCGGCGGGTTTATCGTCGACGAGGACCATTTTGGTCAAAGCACCAATTCTGCTGTTGATGTGCCGTACCCTTACAAAAACGCGGCCGACTTACAGCGTCACTGCCAGGAGACAGGGCTTTCTCTCTCCGGCCTGATGATGAAAAACGAGCTGGCCCTGCACAGCAAAGAGGAACTGGAACAGCACTTCGCTAACGTCTGGGAAGTAATGCGCAGCGGCATTGAGCGCGGGATCACCACCGAAGGCGTGCTGCCGGGTAAACTGCGTGTTCCGCGTCGTGCGGCTGCGCTGCGCCGCATGCTGGTCAGCGCCGACAAAACCACCACCGATCCGATGGCCGTCGTCGACTGGATCAACATGTTCGCGCTGGCGGTGAACGAAGAGAACGCCGCGGGCGGCCGCGTCGTCACCGCACCAACCAACGGGGCGTGCGGCATTGTTCCGGCGGTCCTGGCGTATTACGACAAGTTTATCCGCGAAGTGAACGCAAACTCACTTGCACGCTACCTGCTGGTCGCCAGTGCGATTGGCTCACTGTACAAGATGAACGCCTCAATTTCTGGCGCGGAAGTAGGCTGTCAGGGTGAAGTGGGCGTAGCCTGCTCTATGGCGGCGGCGGGTCTGGCCGAATTGCTGGGCGCAAGCCCTGCGCAGGTTTGTATCGCGGCGGAAATCGGCATGGAACATAACCTGGGGCTGACCTGCGATCCGGTCGGCGGACAGGTCCAGGTGCCATGCATCGAACGTAACGCCATCGCCTCGGTGAAAGCAGTGAACGCGGCCCGTATGGCGCTGCGTCGTACCAGCGAACCGCGCGTCTGCCTCGACAAGGTTATCGAAACCATGTACGAAACCGGCAAAGATATGAACGCCAAATACCGCGAAACCTCCCGCGGTGGCCTGGCGATGAAGATCGTCACCTGCGATTAAGCCTCTCAGAAAGCCTCGTTTTGCGAGGCTTCTTCCTGTTTTCCCCACCATTCATAGTTTCATGCTGCGCTCAGTGTTACCCTTCACCCATTAGACAGAAGGGAGATTATCTGTGGCCGTTCATTTGCTTATCGTCGATGCTCTTAACCTGATTCGCCGTATTCATGCGGTACAGGGCACACCCTGCAAGGACACCTGTTTACACGCGCTGGAGCAGCTTATCCGCCACAGTGAACCCACCCATGCGGTCGCGGTTTTTGATGACGAAGCCCGCAACACGGGCTGGCGGCACCAGCGCCTGCCGGACTACAAAGCCGGGCGTGCGCCGATGCCGGACGATCTGCACGCAGAAATGCCCGCTATCCGCGCGGCCTTTGAGCAGCGCGGCGTTCCGTGCTGGGGCGCCCACGGTAATGAGGCTGACGATTTAGCCGCAACGCTGGCGGTTAAAGTCGCGAGCGCCGGACATCAGGCGACTATCGTTTCAACCGACAAAGGCTACTGCCAGCTGCTCTCCCCCACTATCCGTATTCGCGACTATTTTCAAAAACGCTGGCTGGACGCGCCGTTCATTGCCAGCGAGTTTGGCGTATCGCCTGAGCAACTGCCGG
Organism: Enterobacter cloacae complex sp. AR_0002; assembly: GCF_001922365.1. Lineage (NCBI taxonomy): Bacteria > Pseudomonadati > Pseudomonadota > Gammaproteobacteria > Enterobacterales > Enterobacteriaceae > Enterobacter > Enterobacter cloacae complex sp. AR_0002. Next base: position 4,701,482 of record NZ_CP018814.1, on the reverse strand, counting down.
ATTACTGGGGGCTGGCGGGGATCAGCAGCTCTAAAGTGCCGGGTGTCGCCGGTATTGGACCCAAAAGCGCCGCACAGCTGCTGACGGAGTTTCAGAGTCTGGAAGGGATGTACGCCCGGCTGAACGAGGTGCCGGATAAATGGCGTAAAAAGCTGGAGGCGCATAAAGAAATGGCGTTTATCTGCCGGGAGGTGGCGACGCTACAGACGGATTTACAACTGGACGGGAATTTACAGCAGTTAAGGTTAGAGCGTTAAAACAACTACACGATTTTGTAGGCCCGGTAAGCGCAGCGCCACCGGGCGTTACAAACGTTATCGCTCGTCGCGACGCCCCCCCACGGCCGCCCACCAGCGACGGATATGCACCGTCACTTCTTCGCGGTCGTGATAAAGCTGACGCGCCTGGATTTCCGCGTTAATCCCGTGTTCATCCAGCTGCTGCTGAATATAAGCCAGGTTCTGCGACACCTCTTCGTAGCGCTTTTTCATCGGCAGCTTGAGGTTGAAAATCGTCTCACGACACCAGCCGTTCACCAGCCAGGAGGCCATCAGCGCGGCCACTTTCGCCGGTTTCTCAACCATGTCGCACACCATCCAGGAGATGTTGTTGCGGTTCGGGCGATAGCGGAAACCGTCTTCACGCAGCCAGGTGACCTGTCCGGTGTCCATCAGGCTTTGCGCCATTGGGCCGTTATCAACGGACGAAACCCACATGTTGCGTTTCACCAGCTGATAGGTCCAGCCGCCCGGGCACGCGCCAAGGTCGACGGCATACATGCCGTTTGCCAGCCGTTCGTCCCACTCGTCCGCCGGGATAAAGACGTGAAACGCCTCTTCCAGCTTGAGGGTTGAACGGCTCGGCGCATCTGCCGGGAAGCGCAGACGCGGGATCCCCATAAAGAACGGCGAGTTATTGGTGGTATACGAGTAGCCTGCGTAACAACATCCTGGCGCAATAAAGAAGATATGCACGACTGGGCGCTTTGGCGTTTCGTAGTTTGTCAGCACACCTGCATCACGCAGCGCCGCGCGCAGCGGCACGGTGAACTTACGGCAGAACTTCATCAGCTCTTTGCTTTCGTTGGTGTCGGCCACTTCCACGCGCAAATCGCCGCCCTTCTCCACCACACCCTGCAACAGGCCAACAATCGGCGTGATGCGATCTTCCGGCGGAAGATCTTTCAGCAGTTCGCCCGCGACAAACATCTGACGGGCGAAAATCAATGAGCTGAACGGCAGTTCGCGCGCCAGCTTGTCGGCATCATCAGGCTGATAGCATTCAAATACCACATAGCCCGCGTTCTCTTTGACGCGAGCGAATCCAAAGACTTCACGCTTCGCCGCTTTATCGGTGATTTCCGCGGCGCACTCTTTCTCAAACCCCGGGCGACAATATAAAACAACCTTATTCATGAACAACGCCCTTGCGTTTCAGACGGATAGCTCCGATAAACATTAACACCCAACCCGCCAGGAAGCTGACGCCGCCGACAGGTGTAACAAACGCCCACAGGCGTAAATGCGACAGCGCCAGACAGTAAAGACTGCCGCTGAACAGTACGGTACCCAGCGCCAGAAAGACGCTGCTCCAGTAAAACCAGATGCTGATGCGGCGCTGCATCGCCACCGCCAGCCCAAAAATTGCCAGCGTGTGGAACGCCTGATATTCAAGGCCGGTCTGGATCCAACCCATCTCCACAACGCCCAGAGATTTGCTTAAGACATGCGCGCCAAACGCGCCCAGAGCTACAAAAATAAAGCCACTCACCGCGGCGAAAATCAGCATGAATCGGCTGGTCATGTTTAAGTCCTGAATTGATGCGTGCCCGGCACACAAACGTTATTGTTCATACCTGAAGCGGAATTTTTCTTGCTCGCTTGCCGCTTTCGCCAGTATCCACTGCCGGAAAGCGGCTATTTTACCCAGTTCTGCCTGACTGTCATGACAAACCAGATAAAATGCATTCTTGCTGACCAGTACATCGTTAAATGGGCAAACCAGACGGCCTGCCTCAATTTCGGACTGCGCCATAACGTTGTTTGCCAACGCCACGCCCTGCCCGTGAATGGCAGCCTGTAGCACCATCGCGCTGTGGCTAAAAATGGGCCCCTGCTGCACGTTTATATGATTAAGACCTAACTGGCGGGTATAAGTTTGCCAGTCGCGACGCGAAGCATCGTGCAAAAGCGTATGTTGCGCCAGATCGGCGGGCGTTTTGAGCGCTTTATCCCCCGTCAGCAGCAGCGGTGAACAGACCGGCAACAGATATTCTGCGTATAATTTTTCCACACGCAAGCCCGGCCAGTTACCGCGACCGTAAAAAATCGCCACGTCCACATCATCTGCCAGCTTGTCTTCCTGACGGTCCACCGCCTGGATTCGGACATCGATTCCCGGATAAGTTGAGTTAAAGCTTGAGAGTCGCGGCACCAGCCACTGAATGGCAAAACTGGGCAATAAACTCACAGTCAGAGCGCCTTTTGCGCTCCGGGCCTGAAGCTTGCGAGTGGCTTCCGTCAGCTGGGAAAAAATCTCTTTAATATCCTGAAAATAGCTCTGCCCCTCTTCGGTCAACAACAACGAACGGTTGCGTCGACGGAACAGCTTAAGCCCCAGAAAATCCTCCAGAGACTTGATTTGATGACTTACTGCGGCCTGTGTCACAAAAAGCTCATCGGCTGCGCGCGTGAAGCTGAGGTGGCGTGCTGCTGCATCAAAAACACGTAATGCATTAAGGGGTGGCAATCGCTTGGACATGGTTATCTGGCTTAGATGTTAACGAGATTTAACATATAGGAAACAACGTTTAACCTATTAGTTTTTTTTATCTGAGCCATTATAATTTGTCCGTTGAGGAACTACCAGCAAATACCTATAGTGGCGGCACTTCCTGAGCCGGAACGAAAAGCTTTTTTTGGAATGCGTGTTCTGAAGGGCTTTTGGCTTACGGTTGTGATGTTGTGTTGTTGTGTTTGCAATTGGTCTGCGATTCAGACCACGGTAGCAACGCTACCAATTTTTCACTTCCTGTACATTTACCCTGTCTGTCCATAGTGATTAATGTAGCACCGCCAACTTGCGGTGCTTTTTTTTCGCTTATCTAACTGTTAATGCTCGATTTCCTTCATCTCTTTCACGTCAGTGCGATTGATCTGCTGTTTGTTCCCGTTAGCATCTTTGTATGAAATCATCCCGGTATCATTATCGGTTGTCGGTTTCCCTTCAGAGACGATAGATCGACCATCGTTGGTATGCATTACGTAGTTATTTCCAGAACAGGCGCTCAGGGCAAAGGTCAACGCACAGGCAGAAATGATTGCAGCTGTCTTTTTCATGATTATCTCCTTTAGCAATTAATGCTATTCAAACCTCGATTTATAACAGGCTAAAACATCCGCCTAACACTATTTAGCATAACCTGCTTTTTCAGACTCGCCAGGATAAGCAGACAAATCTGATAGATATCAACTTCCTTGCCCTGCCGATGAATTTGCGCGACGATCGTAGAATCGATATGAGGAATTCCATGAACGCTTTCAGTCCTGCGCAGTTTCGCGCACAGTTTCCCGCGCTGGCCGATGCCGGCATTTATCTTGATAGCGCTGCCACGGCCCTTAAACCGCAGGCGGTGATTGAGGCAACCCGCCAGTTTTACAGCCTGAGCGCCGGGAACGTGCACCGCAGCCAGTATGCCGACGCGCAGCGCTTAACGGCGCAATACGAAGCCGCACGGGATCAGGTCGCGCGCCTGATCAATGCTGACAGCGGTAAGAACATCGTCTGGACGCGGGGCACCACCGAGGCCATTAACATGGTTGCGCAATGTTACGCGCGTCCGCTGTTGCAGCCCGGGGATGAGATCATCGTCAGCGAGGCGGAACACCACGCCAACCTGGTGCCCTGGCTGATGGTGGCCGAACAAACCGGGGCACAGGTTGTAAAGCTCCCGTTGGGTGCGGACTTCCTGCCTGACGTGGCGCGTCTGCCTGAGCTGATTACGCCGCGCAGCCGTATTCTGGCGCTGGGGCAGATGTCCAACGTCACCGGCGGCTGTCCGGATCTGGCGCGTGCCATTGAGATTGCCCATGCCAGCGGCGTGGTGGTGATGGTCGACGGTGCGCAGGGTGTGGTGCATTTTCCGGCTGATGTGCAGGCGCTGGATATCGACTTCTATGCCTTCTCAGGGCACAAATTGTACGGGCCAACCGGTATCGGCGCGCTGTACGGCAAACCTGAACTGCTGGCCCGGATGACGCCGTGGCTCGGCGGCGGCAAGATGATTACCGAAGTCACCTTCGACGGTTTTAAAACGCAGGATGTGCCCTACCGCCTGGAAGCCGGTACACCGAACGTGGCCGGGGTTATTGGCCTGAGCGCGGCGCTCGAATGGCTGGCAGAAACGGACGTGGTTCAGGCTGAAAGCTGGAGCCGGGGTCTGGCGACGCTGGCGGAAGAAGAACTGAAAAAACGTCCGGGTTTTCGCTCGTTCCGCGTGCAGGACTCCAGCCTGCTCGCCTTTGATTTCGCGGGCGTGCACCATAGCGACATGGTAACGCTACTTGCCGGATACGGCATTGCCCTGCGTGCCGGACAGCACTGCGCCCAGCCGCTGCTGGCGGCTATTGGCGTGAGCGGTACCCTGCGCGCCTCGTTTGCACCGTACAATACAAAAAGTGACGTCGATGCGCTGGTTTCCGCCGTCGACCGCGCCCTGGAATTACTGGTGGATTAATGACAAGTTCAGCTTTAGCCGGACACCCGTTCGGCACCGTTATTACTGAAGAGACGTTAAAACAGACCTTTGTCCCGCTCACGCAGTGGGAAGATAAATATCGTCAGCTGATCCTGCTGGGCAAACAGTTGCCTGCACTGTCAGACGAGCTGAAATTACAGGCGAAGGAGATCGCAGGCTGCGAGAACCGCGTCTGGCTTGGGTTTAGCGTATCCGGTGAGAAACTGCATTTCTTCGGCGACAGCGAGGGACGCATTGTTCGCGGTCTGCTGGCGGTGCTGTTGACCGCAATCGAAGGGAAAAGCGCCGCAGAGCTGCTGGCGCATTCTCCGCTGGCGCTGTTTGATGAGCTGGGACTTCGCGCGCAGCTTAGCGCCTCGCGCGGTCAGGGACTGATTGCGCTAAACGACGCGGTGCTGGATGCCGCCCGTCAGGCTCAGGCCTGACGTTCCGCCTTCGCCATCATCTTCTTCAGGGCGTGAGAGACCGCCACAAAGCCGAAGGAGGCGGTCACCATGGTGGCCGCTCCAAACCCAGAGGCACAATCCATCCGCTTTGGCCCTTCCGCCGTGCTTTTCATCGCACAAACTGAACCATCCGCCTGCGGGTAGACCAGCGCTTCGGTGGAGAACACGCAGTCGACGCCCAGCTTGCCCTTGCTGTTCTTCACCACATTGAAGTCGCTCTTCAGGCGTTCACGCAGCTTGGCAGCCAGCGGATCCTGAATGGTTTTCGCCAGATCCGCCACCTGGATCTGCGTCGGATCGATTTGCCCGCCCGCGCCGCCGGTCGTGACCAGCGGCACCTTGTAACGACGACAGTAAGCGATCAGCGCCGCTTTTGGCCGCACGCTGTCGATGGCGTCAATCACATAGCTGTAGCCTTTGCTCATGTACTCCGCGACGTTATCTGCCGTCACAAAGTCGTCGATCACCGTCACCCGGCACTCCGGGTTGATGAGACGAATACGCTCCGCCATCACCTCGGACTTCGCCAGACCGACGTTATCACGCAGGGCGTGGATCTGACGGTTAGTGTTAGTCACGCAGACATCATCCATATCAATCAACGTAATTGCGCCAATGCCGGTTCTCGCCAGCGCTTCTGCCGCCCACGAACCCACGCCACCAATGCCCACCACGCAGACATGCGCATCCGCGAACAGTTGCAGGGCTTTTTCACCATATAACCGTGCCGTGCCGCCGAAACGCTGGCGCCAGGCATCGCTGATTACCACAGACATAAAACCTCAGATGTAAAAAGGGTGAGGTATTCCTCACCCTGAACCGTAATCCGTCTTGCGCTCAGAATACCACAATCAGCCGCTGAATACGTTTCCGGTACCCGGCGCTGTCTTCAGCACCCACACGCGTCCGTAGTGGTTATACCAGCCTGCACGATGGCCGGCATCCGGGCCGATGCCCTGATAAATGTCGAAGTGCTGGCCTTTGATCGCCCCACCCACGTCCAGCGCCACCATCAGGCGTAATTCATATTTGCCGTTGAATTTGCCGTTGTTGTCGAGGAGTGGAACTTCCGCCAGCAGCGTGGTACCCGCCGGAATAATCGAACGATCCGATGCCACAGAAGCGCGGCCAATCAGCGGGACGGCGCTCGCCCCTTTCACCGGCGCAAAGTTCTGCGGTTTGAAGAAGACAAACGATGGGTTCTGCTCAAGCAGCTCACGCACTTCCGCTTCGCTGTGCTTTTCGCCCCATTCGCGGATAGCCTGCATCGACATATCTTCTCGTTTCACTTCGCCACGGTCGATCAGCACCTTACCGATGCTGCGATAGGCATGGCCATTTTTACCGGCATAGCTAAAGAAGTTCAGCGGCGAGCCGTCGCCAAAATCAATATAGCCACTGCCCTGCACGTCCATAATGAAGTTGTCCATCAGCGAGTTGCTGTAGGCCAGAACATAATTTTCGCTCAGCGCGCCGGCGTAGATCTCGGCGCGGGACGGCAGACGACCGCGTTTCGGCGGCATACGGTAAATGGGATACTGGAACTCGCCCTGGCGCGTGTGTCGCGCCTGGACAACCGGGGTGTAGTAACCGGTAAACTGGACGTTACCGTAGTTATCCGCCCCCTCCATCTGCCAGGCATCGATACCAAACTGGCGCATATTGCGGGTATCACCGCCTGCACGCAGCCAGTCCTGCACGGCACTATAAACGTTGTTCTGTGCGCCATACAGGCGCGGCGACGCTTTGCGGATCTGGTACACCTGCTCGGAGAAATCCCCGGCATTGATTGGAGCACCCACGGCATCGGGCTGGTTAACTAAAGAGAAAGGCTGGGATAATTTCCCGTCTTTATACTGTTGACCGCGATCGGTCGGTTTGGAAGAGCAGGCCGCAAGAATCGCCACCATTGCGCCTGTCATCAGATACTTCGCCCAACGTCCTTTCATTATATCTCGTCTTTTAGTTGCCCAATTCCGCGAGATGAAGATAACAAACCCACCGTGTTAATGAAATGCAATCGCCTTCCCTTTGGCAAATTCTGCACAAAAAATAGTCCAAAGTGGCTTTTGCCGTTCATTTTGCATACAAAATAATGAATTATGTGAAAAAGGGGTTGCATCACAAACCTATCCGAGTATAGTGCGCTTCCACGGACGCGGGGTGGAGCAGCCTGGTAGCTCGTCGGGCTCATAACCCGAAGGTCGTCGGTTCAAATCCGGCCCCCGCAACCAATTAAAATTTGATGAAGTATCTTCTACGACTGTAGAAGTTTTTGCGAAGTAGTTCGAATCACAGCAAGGCGACGACGCAGTGAATCCTTAGGAGCTTACTCCAGTAAGTGACTGAGGTGAACGAGGAAAGTCAACGCAGATGTGGTTTGAAATACGAAGCAAAAAGACGGACGCGGGGTGGAGCAGCCTGGTAGCTCGTCGGGCTCATAACCCGAAGGTCGTCGGTTCAAATCCGGCCCCCGCAACCAATCAAATTTGAAGAAGTAAGTTTCTACAAGTGTAGAAAGACGGACGCGGGGTGGAGCAGCCTGGTAGCTCGTCGGGCTCATAACCCGAAGGTCGTCGGTTCAAATCCGGCCCCCGCAACCAACACTTCTTAAAACAATAAACACCCTGAAGGGTGTTTTTTTGTATCTGGCGTTTGTGAAAATGCCGGGCATGATACCCGGCTTAATGCCCTACCCCCGCCGCGCCAGCGTTTCCCCGTCTGAGAAGTAGGCCCGGATCCCCGCCAGAATCGACTCCGCCACTTCCTGCTGGAATTTAGCCGTCTTGAGCTTACGTTCCTCTTCCACGTTACTGATAAACGCGGTTTCGACCAGAATGGAAGGAATATCCGGCGCTTTCAGTACCGCAAATCCGGCCTGCTCGACGCTGTTTTTGTGCAGCTTGTTGACCCGGCCCAGTTTGCCCAGCACCGCTTTACCAAACTTCAGGCTGTCGGTAATAGTCAGCGACTGCACCATATCAAACATCGTATGGTCGACGTAACGGTCGCCACTTTTGCTCACACCACCGATTAAATCCGAGGCGTTCTGCGTGTCCGCCAGGTATCTCGCCGCGGTGCTGGTCGCCCCTTTTGTTGACAGGGCAAACACTGAGGATCCGCTCGGCTGGCGGCTGGTGAAGGCATCCGCATGAATAGAGACAAACAGATCCGCGCGCTGCTTTTGCGCTTTTGCCACGCGGACCTTCAGCGGAATAAAGACATCTTCGTTGCGCGTCATATAGGCGCGCATATTGCCCTCTTTGTCGATCAACGCCTTCAGACGACGGGCAATTTGCAGCACCACATCTTTTTCGCGGGTGCGATATTTCCCGACGGCGCCGGAATCTTCTCCGCCGTGGCCAGGATCGAGCATGATCACAATCGGGCGATCGCGCCCCGCCTTGCCAGGCTTTGGACCACTTTGCGCTGGCGGAACCTGGCTGTCGAGATCGCCTTTGTTGTAATCCTCAAGTAATGCCAGGAGCGGATCCTGAATATCCGTCGCATTCGCCGGATAGAGATCCATCACCAGACGCTCCTTAAAGGCGGCAACAGGCGCAAGGGCAAAGAGCTGCGGTTTCACGTTCTGCTTCAGCTCAAACACCATGCGCACGGTTTGCGGATCGAACTGCCCGACGCGCGCCGATTTGATAAACGGATCGTCGCCACGGATTTGTGCTGCCATGCCTTTAAGCACGGAGTTGAGGTTCACACCTTCGAGATCAACCACCACACGTTCAGGATTGCTGAGGGCAAATTGCTTGTATTTCAGCACGCGATTGGACTCGACCGTCACGCGCGTATAGGTCGACGACGGCCAGACGCGCACCGCGACTACCTGGCTTGTGGCGGCAAGACCCACCTGGCTGACGCTAAGCAACCACATCGCCCCGGCCCCTTTTAACAGGCGGCGGCGGCTTATTGCTGAATTGGATCCCGACATGCTTCTCCCGAGCAAGAAATCTGATTGATGAACAAAACGCCCAAATTGACCGAAAACTTTAACGAATGACGCATAAACTGTCATCTATAAAAGGGTAAACAATCATACGTTAACGCACGGATTACTTATTATTTTCTGTGGGTCGCAGAAAATTTAGGCTTGCACACGCGGCCGCGATCGAATAAAAATACATAAATTACGAATAAACATTCACTAAGGGTTGTATCATGGTTAAGGAACGCAGAACCGAACTGGTCCAGGGATTCCGCCATTCTGTTCCCTATATCAACACCCATCGGGGAAAAACGTTTGTCATCATGCTTGGCGGCGAAGCCATTGAGCATGAAAACTTTTCCAGCATCGTCAATGATATCGGCCTGCTGCACAGCCTCGGCATCCGTCTGGTGGTGGTGTATGGCGCACGTCCGCAAATCGAAGCCAACCTGGCCGCCCATCACCATGAGCCGATCTACCACAAACACACGCGCGTGACGGATGCGAAAACCCTCGAACTGGTCAAACAGGCGGCGGGTCTGTTGCAGCTCGATATCACCGCCCGCCTGTCGATGAGCCTGAATAATACGCCGTTGCAGGGCGCGCACATTAACGTGGTGAGCGGCAACTTTATCATCGCTCAGCCGCTCGGCGTGGACGATGGCGTGGATTACTGCCACAGCGGCCGCATCCGCCGTATTGATGAAGACGCCATTCACCGCCAGTTAGACAATGGCGCGATCGTCCTGATGGGGCCCGTTGCCGTCTCCGTAACGGGTGAAAGTTTTAATCTGACCTCAGAAGAGATTGCCACCCAGCTGGCCATCAAGCTGAAAGCGGAAAAAATGATCGGCTTTTGCTCCTCGCAGGGTGTCGTGAACGATGAGGGCGTGATTGTGCCAGAACTTTTTCCGAATGAAGCCCAGGCGCGCGTGGAAGCGCTGGAAGCAGAAGGCGATTACTATTCCGGTACCGTGCGTTTTCTGCGCGGCGCCGTTAAAGCGTGCCGCAGCGGGGTGCGCCGCAGCCACCTGATCAGCTATCAGGAAGACGGTGCGCTGTTGCAGGAACTGTTCTCCCGGGACGGGATCGGTACGCAGATCGTCATGGAGAGCGCCGAGCAGATCCGCCGTGCCACCATCAACGATATCGGCGGCATTCTGGAGCTGATCCGTCCGCTGGAACAACAGGGCATTCTGGTTCGCCGCTCCCGGGAGCAGCTGGAGATGGAGATCGACAAGTTCACCATCATTCAGCGCGATAACCTGACCATTGCCTGTGCGGCGCTTTATCCGTTCCCGGAAGAGCAGATTGGCGAAATGGCGTGCGTTGCCGTGCACCCGGATTACCGTAGCTCCTCGCGGGGGGAACTGCTGCTTGAACGCGTGGCGGCACAGGCGCGCCAGATGGGTCTGAGCAAGCTGTTCGTGCTCACCACGCGCAGCATTCACTGGTTCCAGGAGCGCGGCTTCACGCCGGTGGATATTGATTCCCTGCCGGAAAGTAAGAAAGAGATGTACAACTACCAGCGCCGCTCGAAGGTGTTAATGGCGGACCTGGGATAACAGTCACCCTCTCCTGTTGGAGAGGGCGTTCACTCAGACAGATTCAAATATCGCGCTTAATCCGCTTCTGCGCTCGGTACGGGTGGCAATAGCCTGGCTCAACACGCGCTCATCCGCATACAGCGACAGGCGCTGGCGCGCACGGGTAATGGCGGTGTAGACCAGTTCGCGGGTCACTACCGGCGACAGCTGTGTCGGCAGGATCAGCGCCGCATGGTTGAACTCGGAGCCCTGAGATTTATGTACCGTCATCGCCCATGCCGTTTCATGCTCTGGCAGGCGGCTGGGCTGGACGGACTTCACGCTACCGTCCGGTAGCTGGAACCAGACGAGCAGACCGTTACCGCGATCGAGCGCAATGCCGATATCCCCGTTGAACAGCCCCAGCGCACTGTCGTTGCGGGAGATCATCACTGGCCGGCCTTCATACCATCGCGAATGCAGCTGACGGTTAATTTTGCGTTTCTGCACCAGCAACTGCTCCAGCCTGTCGTTCAGGCCCGTGACGCCAAACGGCCCTTCCCGCAATGCGCACAGAAGCTGGTATTCGCCAAATGCGGCGATGACCTGTCCGGGCTGACTGCACTGCTGCACGCAGCTCAGAAAATGCTGGTATCCCTGGAGAGCCTCCTCAAGCATAGCCTGATACTCTTCCCCGCTTTGCAGCGATTTCTTTTCAATGTCAGTGAAGGTACCGTCAAACACCGTGCGCGTGGCGTGCCTGTCGCCACGGTTGACCGCCGCAGCCAGCTGGCCGATGCCGGAGTCGCTACCGAAACGGTAGCTTTTTTGCAGCAGGCACAGGCTGTCACGCAGTGCGCCCGCGATCGGCGTGTGATCGGGTTCAAGCGAGCAGCCGGTCAGACGGGCGAGCTCCTGCGCCCGCGCGGCGGTATAACCGTAACTGGCGTAGGTACAGATATCTCCCAGCACCGCCCCGGCTTCTACAGAGGCGAGCTGGTCGCGATCGCCCAGGAAAACCACCCGCGCATGGGGTGGCAGAGCATCAATCAGGCGCGACATCATGGTCAGGTCGATCATGGAGGCTTCATCCACCACCAGCACGTCCAGATGCAGCGGATTACCTGCATGGTAGCGCAGCCGCTGGCTACCCGGCTGCGCGCCGAGCAGACGGTGCAGAGTACTTGCTTCACCCGGGAAAAGCGCAAGCTGCTCCTGAGTGAGCGGCAGCTGTTGCATCGCGCCGCCCAGTGATTCGGTCAGACGCGCCGCAGCCTTCCCGGTGGGCGCCGCCAGACGAATACGGCATCGCTGCTCTCCTGAAAGCTGTATCAGGGCTGCCAGCAGCTTTGCGACGGTCGTTGTTTTCCCCGTTCCCGGGCCGCCGGATATCACCGAGATCCGCCGCGTCAGGGCGACGGCCGCCGCCACTTTCTGCCAGTCTGTGTCCTCACCGGAGTCAAACAGCCTGTCCAGCGTCTGGCGAAGCTGTGCTTCGTCGCAGGGAAGCGGCGCATTGGTCTCACTAAAGAAACGCGCTACCGTCAGTTCATTTCGCCACAGGCGGTTCAGGTATAAGCGCTCCCCCGTCAGGATCAGCGGTGCCTGGTTGTCTCCCGGCCCAACGGCTGACGATTCCCGCAAGATTTTCTGCCAGTCCACCTTATCTCCCAGCAGCGCAAAGCAGGACTGGAGGACAGGCGGCATTTTCTCGTCAACCACCAGACGCGAGAGCGGCAGACACACATGCCCCTCTCCGGCATCTTTACTCAACAGGGCAGCGGCAAGCATCACGGCGGGCTGGTCAGCGGCAATCATCATGGCAAACTGCACGTCCAGCTGACGCAGCACGCGTTGCTCTACCGCATCCAGCAATAAGTCCTGCATCGTCATGCCATCTCCTCCGTGTTTGCTGCAAACAGGTTATCCATTTTATTAATCAATTCCGCATCCGGACGAGTGCTGAAGATCCCGGAGCGCGGATCGGCAGCATCAACCCCGCGCAGGAACAGGTAGATGACACCGCCAAAATGATCGTCGTAGCGATAATCCGCAATACGGTGGCGCAAATAGCGGTGCAGCGCCAGGGTATAGAGCTGATATTGCAGATCGTAGCGATGCATTTGCATGGCGGCCGCCATCGCCTGCTGGGTATAGGCTGCGCTGTTCTCGCCCAGCCAGTTTGATTTGTAATCCAGCAGGTAGTACCGTCCTTCGTGACGGAAGACCAGGTCGATAAACCCTTTCAGCATGCCCTGCACCTGACGGAAGTTCAGCGGCGGGCAACCGGCTGACAGCGGATCGTACTGACGGATAAGCGCATCGAGCGCGTCGGCCTTAAGCGGGCCTGCGACGGGCAGATAAAACTCCATCTCAACCTGCTTATTTTTGGCCGTTAACTGGCGAAGAGAGAAGCCCTGCGCCGTCAGCGGCGCTTGCAAAATGGCGTTGATCCAGTCAGTGAGAACGGGCTGCCAGTGCGCGTCATAGCCTCCGCTCTGCAACATCTTCAGCACCCACTCCTCACTGACAGGCTGGGTGAAATCAAGCTCTTCAAAAAGGCTGTGCAAAAAGGTGCCCGGCGACGCGCCGCGTGGGAACTGATGCGGAGTTAACGTCGGTTCAACCGGAACATCGCCTACCCCTGCGGCATCCACGTCCAGCTTCGGCATGAGATCCTGCGCAATACTTTGCCCTTGCTGTTGCAGGCCAGAATAGCTGGTGACGCGCCAGTCGTCGGCAAGCACCCGTGTGATCTGGCGCGCGTTAAGATCGGTCACGGGCTCTTGCGCCATTTCCCAGCGGCTGTTGTCTGGCAGAGAAGGGATATGCAGGGCGATATCGTCTCCGCAAAGCGACTCAATACAGAGGCGCAACCCCGCCGCATCTTTCGGCTCACCACGCTGAATAAGCCGCCCTAAGGCGCTTAAATGGAAATCGCTCTCCCCTGTTTTCTCCCCGCGACGGCGGAAAACCGGCGCGACGCCCAGGCTGCAATGCCAGACAGAACGGGTCAGCGCCACGTAAAGCAGGCGCAAATCCTCCGCCAGACGCTCCGCTTCCGCCAGCTCAACGCTGGTTTCCGCCTTGCTGAGATCGAGCACCGCATCGAAAGTCTCGCGGTCATGATAATAGGCCTGATCCTGAACGCGGTAGTTGGCGATAAAGGGCAGCCAGACCAGCGGATACTCGAGACCTTTCGATTTGTGAATGGTGACGATTTGCACCAGATGCTTATCGCTCTCAAGACGCATCTGCTGGCTTGAGGCGTTACTGTTTGGATCCGCGATTTGCTGCGCCAGCCAGCGCACGAGGGCATGTTCACTTTCAAGCTGGGTGCCGGCTTCCTGCAACAGTTCGCTAATGTGTAAAATATCGGTAAGACGCCTTTCACCGCCGGATGACGCCAGCATATTTTCGGCAATCTGACGCCGCGTCATCAATTCGCGCAGCATCGCCATGACGCCGCGTTTTTGCCAGCGTTCACGGTAATGGACAAACTCTTCAACCACCGCATCCCATGCGTTTTCGTCATGGTTGAGCTCATCAATATCGCGCGCGTTCAACCCCAGCATAGAGCTGGCCAGCGCGCTTCGAAGCGTATTTTCGCGCTCCGGCGCCAGTACCGCCTGAAGCAGCCAGAGCATTTCCTGGGCTTCCAGCGTGTCGAACACGCTGTCACGGTTAGAGAGATACACTGACGGAATATCCAGCAATGTTAGCGCATCGCGGATTAACGCCGCTTCCTGACGACTGCGCACCAGCACGGTAATATCAGAGGCTTTAACAGGATTTGCCTGTTCCCCCTTCCACAGCAGCGCCTCGCCGCGGTTGCCTGCGCTCAGCCAGTCACGGATTTGCGCGGCGCAGTGCTGGGCCATCGCCGCCTGATAATCAGCAACGCCATAGCCTTCCCCTTCAAGCAGCCAGAAGGTCATGGCGGGCTGCTCCGCGCCACTGACTTCGAAGCGCAGGGATGCGTTTTTTGGGGCGGATTTCACCGGCAGAAAAGGGATTTCCTTGAACATGAACGCCGTCTCCATACGGCTGAACAGCGCATTGACGCTCTCAACCATCCCCGGAGCGGAACGCCAGTTGGTGTCTAACGTGTAATGCGCGACAACTTCACTACGGGCTTTCATATAGGTGAAGATATCTGCCCCACGGAAGGCGTAAATCGCCTGTTTAGGGTCGCCAATCAACAACAGGGCAGTGTCGGGCTGCTGTCGCCAGATGCGGCGAAAAATGCGGTACTGCTGGGGGTCGGTGTCCTGAAATTCGTCAATCATCGCCACCGGAAAACGGGTACGGATCGCGCTGGCGAGCGCTTCACCATTCTCGCTGGACAGGGCTTCGTCCAGGCGGCTCAGCATGTCATCAAACCCCAGCTCGCCCCGGCGACGTTTTTCGCGCGCGACGGCCTGGCGGATCTCCGTCATGGCGCGGGTGATCATCAGGTCATTGAGCGTTAATGGCTCCGCAAGCAGCGCTTCAATCGCCACAAACAGGGGATGCTCAGGCACAATACCGTCGGCTTTGGTTCGCTCGGTCAAAAAGCGTTGCGAAAATTTTTCCAGTGCGTCCGGAAGCTGGTAGCCCCGCGTCTCCTCCTGGGCCCAGGCGCTGATCTTTTCGATCCACTTCCCCTGGTTCCCACGGTTGAACTTGCGTCTGTCGATGCCTGAGTTTTCGATGATTGCATCAATTTCACCGACCGACTCATTCCACTTCTGCTTAAGCGCGGCAATTTTGGCGACGATCTTTTCATGGCGCGAGGCCAGCGTTTCATCGGCAGGCGGAGGAGATTTAATGACCGGCGCCTCGCCTTGCAGGTAACGGTCGATGGCGCGAAGAAGCTCTTCCGGACCTTTCCACAGGGCGTGAACCGCTTCGGCAATGTCGCGCTGCAACGGATAACAGTGTCGACGCCAGAAATCCGCACAGGCCTGATAGCGAAGCTCGGATTCATCTTCAATAAGCTGCTGCTCAAAGAGCATGCCGGATTCAAACGCATTCAGGCTCAGCATGCGCTGACAAAAACCGTGAATGGTGAAGACGGACGCTTCATCCATTTGCCGTTCGGCCAGCAGCAGCCATTGCGCGGCCTGTTGCTTATCCGCAATCTCGTCCAGCAGGCTCGCGTAGAGGGGGTTATCCGTCGTCTGACGCAGACAGGCAATGCGCAGCTCATGAATGTTGCTGCGAATACGGCCACGCAGCTCGGCAGTGGCCGCTTCGGTGAAGGTTACCACCAGCAGCTCTTCCACGCTTAACGGGCGCGAAAAAGCGGCGTTGCCGCCGAGCCCCAACAGCAGACGCAGATAGAGCGCGGCGATGGTATAGGTTTTTCCCGTTCCCGCTGAGGCTTCAATCAGTCGCTCACCCTGTAGAGGTAAACTTAGGGGATCAAGCGGCTCAGCGGTATGGGTCATTCTTTCTTACTCCAGGGCATTGTTTGTTGCAGCGCGCTGACGCTCTTCCAGACGGTCCACTCTTTTGATTTTACGTAGTCCGTTTTCCCGTTCTGGCTGCCAGAAACCTGAGACAGGATGGCCATACCCTGCGGTTTTACTACCGCCTGATGGAAGAAATCGGCAACCTTTTGTGGCGTCAGCTGTTTTATTTCGGCCACTATTTTATCACGCGAATCAAATTTCATATTACCGCGATCAAAATCTTTGCTCAGCTGCGAGGCCTCTTCACCCAGCGTCTGCGGCGGTTGCATCACCTGGGCGATAACCGCCTGCTGGATTTGGGCAAACTCTTCCGGCTTCATGGCGCGCAGTTTTGCTTCCGCCTGCGGGAAGAACGCCTGATAACGCTGCCACAGGTAAGCGGGTTGCTTGTCACTGCTTTGCAGAAGGAAGCCCAGCCCCCACTGACGGCCCACATTCATGGAGAAAGCGAACACCGCATAGCCCAGCTGCTCTTCGGTGCGCAGCTGGTTGTAAAACCACGGCTGAATAATTTGACCAAGCACAGCACTCTGGGCAGAGCTGGTAAATTCGTCATAACCGACAGGGACAAACACCGCGGCCAGCGCGGAATCCGTGCTGCTTCCCGCTTTTTCGAAGATCACGTTCTGCTTTTTCTCTACCAGCACATCCTGGTTACGGCACCACTCATCGCCTTTTGAACCCAGTTGCGCACGGACGTTTTGCGCCAGCGTTTTAGCCTGATCTTCGCTCATATTCCCTACAACCAGGAACTCCGGACGGGTATTGGTTTTCAGCGCATCACGGTAAGCCAGCACCTCTTTTAAGGTGACTGAGGGCAATATCGCGCGGCGATCTTCGCGCTGGAAGTACGGAATTTGCGACAGCATCTGTGCTGGCATAATCGCCTGATCGTAGGCTTTACCCTTCTCGGCAGAATCCATCATCTGGGCATACCAGGACTTAGCCTGCTCGAGCTGTTCTTCCGTAGGCGTATAGCTGAAATAACCGTCCAGCAGCGCCTGGAACAGCTGCGGCAAACGCTGGGTATAGCCGTTGGCATTCACCATCAGGCCGTTATTGGCGTTGGTGGAGAAACTGATACCACCAACGGCAGCCTGGTTGCTGAGCTGATCGAGGGCAATACCGGCCAGATAATCATTAAGCGCAAACAGCACCTGGTTTCTGGCGCTGTCCATTGCTTTGGGGTTACGCAGCACCACGCTGACATCCGCTTTTGGCTCGTCGGCGAAATAGCGGCTTGGGGTGTAGACCACGCGCAGCGTCGGCTCATCAACAATCAGCTCCGGGTGCGGATACGCCTTTGCGGGTTTGATCAGCGAGAAATCGTCCGGGATGTAGGGGTTAAGCTCCGGTAACTTCAGCGCAATTTCCCCCGCCTTTTTCTGCCAGCCCGCGAAGGTCTGTTCGCTGATTTTTTCAACCTGATACGGGGCATCAACGAAGTAGGCCATTTTGTTATGCGGTTCGTTCGGGCTGATATACCAGACGCGGGCATTCTGCGGAGTCATCATCGCCAGACGCGCTTTGAGCGCTCCGGCGTCAAACTGGTCGGCAATATTTACCGCATCCAGCGTATGTTCCACCGGCACGCGGATCATGGTATCTGCCAGCCACTCAACGTAGTCCATATCACGCGTGATAGAGGGATAGCGGAAATCGAGATCCAGCACATGCGCCAGCTCGTCAAAGTAGCGTTTATCGACGCCTTTGTCGCGCAGCAGAGAGAGATAACTGAAAATGGCCGCAACGACGTCGTTCCGGTGAGCCAGCCCTTTATCGGTCAGCGTCGCGGAGATGGCCAGCACGCCGCTATTCCCATTTACAACGGGATCGGAGTCAGCGCGAATACCTTCCACCAGCCCCTGCTTTTGCAGCCAGTCGGAGAGCGTACCCGGGCTGCGGTTGCCGATAAGATACGTCACCAGCTCGTCGGTTTTGCTGCGGAACTGCGCCGTGTTGTTATCAATACGGAATTCAACGCGTAACACCTTGCGCGGCAAGGCCGGCACATAGTGAATAACAATGCCTTTTTGCGCGTCCGTGACAACTGGCACGTTAATCTGCGGCAGATCGATATTTTTATTTGGCACCCTGCCGTAGGTCTGCGCGGCCATGTTTGCCAGCGTCGGCAACGGTTTATTGCTGTAGATAACCGCTTTCATCAGATTGGCGGAATAGTATTTTTCACGAAACGCATGCAGCGCATCGAGCACCGGGCTACCTGGCTTGTCGCTCAGCGTTTCAAGGTTGCCGCCTGAGAAGCGCGAACCCGGGTGCGCCGGATTGATGGTTTCAGCACTAACCTGCGCCATGCGCATACCGTCTCGCGTGCGCGCCATCGTCAGTTCGGCGTTCACGGCATTACGTTCACGGTCAGCGTATTTTTTATCCAGCAGCGGTGCGGCGATGGCATCCGCCAGACGATCCACCGCCCCATCAAGCGCATCATTTTCCACTTCCAGGTAAAACGCGGTGCGATACGGCGCGGTACTAGCGTTGTGGCTGCCGCCATGCATTTTCAGAAATTCGGACAGGCTGTCAGGCTGTGGGTATTTTTTAGATCCCATCAGCGTCATGTGCTCAAGGTAGTGCGCCAGTCCCGGATGGGCGTCAGGATCTTCCAGCGAACCCACCGGCACAACCAGCGCGGAGAGCGATTTCACCGCCTGAGGATCGGAAACCAGCAGTACGGTCATCCCGTTATCAAGACGAATCGCCTGATACTGACGGGTGTCCTTATCGCTCTTACGGATTGTTTCCTTGACAGGTTGCCAACCGGAATCGGCCTGTGTGACGGGAGCCCAAAGGGCGATAAACAAAACAAACGCTTTGAACAAGGTGCTGCCTGGCATTACGACCTCTTTATCACGGCTACATCATTAACAACGTGCGTGCTGGACACGCCAGCATCTCTTTCTTTGGGTACATCAGTCCGTGATAAGAGGTGCATCATAAATGAACACCTCATACTGCGCAATTTTTATACAGCACTCAGGACTGATTAAATTTGTATAACGGTAACAGGTAGCGTTGCGCCTCCTGGGTGATAATGTCGAAATATTCTGGCTCCAGCGTTCGCCATAAACGTTGATACCAGACATCGTCACCTTCGCCACGTACCATCATGTTCCCTTCGTAGGCCTGCAAAAACTTGCTGCGCGCTTTCTGGAGCGAAGCCTCATCCGTTAACATGGCATTATTCTGCGCGTCATAACAGGCTTTTATCCATGCCCCCCCACTTTCAGGCAGCAAAAGCAGGGGTTTGTTCATGCCCTGACGGTAACCTTCAATATAAAGCGACAGGTACGTCAACGCCTGCTCAGGCTCCATCCGCGGGAAGCGCCATTCGCCGTCCTTACGTACAAACAACCGGCTTTCACCTTCGTGACCACTCGCACTGTAGACAAGATGTTCGAGCCAGAGTTGCAGGCCATGTGAAACGCTGAGCATGGATGGGCGCCAACGCAGCAGCCCGTCAGACTGCACGTGCGTGAGCCAGCCGCTAAGGTGCATACCGTTACAATCGAGATCGATTTCAATGCTGCTCGCCGGCTGCCGACACGCGATAACGCGGTCAGCTAGCGCTCGCATCTCCTCGCACTGGGCATCCCAGACGATTTCACCGAATGCACCATACGGAAGTAATCCCGACGCCCTGTAACGTCGGAACAGTTTACTGGCGTCTTCTTCGTCAACCAGCGCATTCAGAAGCTGGGAATTAAGCTTAAAACGCTCCAGCCCATCAAGAATAAACGGTTCCGCATCGGGGATTTCGCTCTCTTCAGAGCGGAAATTCACCTGCAAGCGTTGCTGGAAAAACGCCCGAACCGGGTGTGCCCAAAAGCGCTGTAGCTGCTCAAACGTGAGGGTGTCTATAGCGCGCGGTTCGAGCGCCTGAATAAAATCGGTTTGCGGCGTCCCCGCTTTCTTCGCGGCGGGAAGCCACTCGCGGGCATAGCTTTGCAGTTCATCAGGAACGTAGTTGACAGGATCGAACGGCATACGGCTATGGTGGCAAGTGATATGCGCTATCACCCGACGTTCGCTTTCGTCGCAGTTGCAGGCTTCATCGCCCGGCAGATAGTGGCTCTGTCCAATGTAGTCCACCAGCTCCTGCACCAGCACAGACGGGAAACGCTCGCTGTTATCCTGAATTGAACGTCCGATATAGCTGATATACAGCCTGCTTTGCGCAGACATCAGCGCCTCAAGGAAGAGATAACGGTCATCATCGCGGCGGCTGCGGTCACCCCGCTTCGGTTGTGCGCTCATAAGATCAAAGCCCAGAGGCGGCAGCGCACGCGGATAAATACCGTCGTTCATGCCAAGCAGACAGACCACTTTGAACGGGATTGAACGCATTGGCATCAGGGTACAAATATTCACCGGCCCCGCAAGGAAGCGCTGGCTGATGCGCTCCTGATCGAGACGTTGCGTCAGCTCATCACGCAGAAGCGAAAGGGGAACCGCCTCGTGATAGTGCGAATTAACCCCTTCATCAACGATGGCCTGCCACTGCTTCTCGATAAGCGCCATGGCGGCTTCAGTTTCGCTGTCCGGCAGGAAGAAATCATTCAGCATTTCGCGGCAAACTGGCAGCCACTCTTCGAGCAGGCGGGGCTGCATCAATGCACGGCGCCAGCGGTTGAGCTGCATAAGCAGCGTGGCTAAGTGACCAACCAGTTCCGCGATCAACCCACTGGATTCATCGTACGGCAGCACGTCATTCCATTCGCCGTGGATGCTCTCCATTGCATACCCCAGCAGCATGCGCGTCAGCCCAAACTGCCAGGTATGCTGGCCGGTTGCTGGCAGTTCGAACTCCTGGACGTTATCATCGTCGATACCCCAGCGGACACCGGATTCGTTGACCCACTGGCGCAGATAGCGCAACCCCTCTTCGTTAATGTTGAAACGTGCGGCCAGAACTGGCACATCCAGCAGTGCCAGCACATCCTCAGAGATAAACCGGCTATCAGGCAGCGAAAGCAGGCTGATAAAGGCCTGTAGCGCCGGGTGTGACTGACGAGCGCGACGGTCAGAGATTGCGTAGGGCAGATAGCGGTCGCCCGTTGCGCTGCCAAATACCGCCTGAATAAACGGGCTGTAGCTGTCGATATCCGCCACCATCACCACGATATCGCGCGGTGTCAGGGTTGGGTCGTCCTGCAACATGGCCAGCAGGCGGTCATGAAGAATTTCAACTTCACGCTGTGGGCTGTGACAAACGTGGATCGCGATACTACGATCGTCAGGATCCAGTTTTCGCTTCTTATCGCTTCGCGCAAACTCCTCGTCAGTGATCCCGGCAACGGCACGGTTCTCTAAATCCAGAATATCAAGCTGAATATTGTGCAGCAGGCTATCCGGCGTAATATCGGCAAACGCATCCACATCCCCTTCTCCCGAGGAGGTGATATCTGAAAGCAGATAAATATAGTCACGTCCGAGCTTGCCCCACGAGGCAAGCAGCGGGTTCGGCAGGTTCTGAATCCCCTCTTCATCAAAAAGCTGCGCCGCGTTTTCACTGTCTTTAAACAGCGGCACCGCGCGTTCTTCAAAGAGACGTTTTCTCTGACGGGTGACCAGCCGTGAAAGCCAGCGCGGATCCTGAATATCCCCCCAATAGTGCCGACACGGGTTGGTAAAGAGGATATGGATATCAGTGTGCTTACCGAGCGCTTTTAGCGCGTTCAGGTAGACAGGGGGCAACGCGGAGATACCGCAAATGAACACGCGTGACGGCAAACGGGCTGGCCGTTCTGCGCTGTTCTCAAGTATCGAGATAAAGCGATCGTACAGGTTAGCACGGTGCCACTTAGGCTGACCGAGTTTCCCGGTATGCTCGACCAGCGCTTTCCAGAGCGGCGCCTGCCAGATTTGCGCTTCCGGTAACCCATCGACTAATTCTCCTGCTTCCCAGCGAATCAGCCAGTCTGCACGGTAAACCAGATACTGGTCATAGAGGTCGGCAGTACGTGAGGCCAGCTGGAAAAGTTTACGCTTGTCGGCGTCGTCATTCAGGTAGTGCCGCAGCATGGCAAACTCATCACGCGCCAGCATGTCCGGCAGCAGCGTCATCAGTTTCCAGGCCATGCTTTGTTTGTTGAAGGCGCTCTGCTCAGGGATGTCCGGCAGGACGCGAACAAACATCTCCCAGATAAAGCTCGCGGGCAGCGGAAAATCGATGTTCGCCGCAATGCCAAATTTCTGCGAAAGGGACATTTGCAGCCACTGCGCCATACCGGTGCTCTGCACCAGCACCATTTCTGGCTCAAACGGATCGTCAAGACGCTCTTGCTCAACGATATACTCCATCAGTGCTTCCAGCACATCCAGACGATTTGAGTGGTAAACCCTTAGCATAAACGCTCCCGACTAGCGGCTAACCGGGCAGTGCAGACGCGTTAACGCGCCCTGCCGCCCCATAGGAGAAATAAGTGTGACCGTGATGCTGACACATCCGGACTGTGTTGTCTGCCCCCGACTGACTTGCCAGCCCGGCGGGAGTGTTAATGTTGAGATCTGCGATTGATTCCACGCATGATGCCATAGCTGACGATACTGGCTAAGCGCCGCATACCGGGCTGCCAGCGCGCGATGATATCCGGATAACGCCGTCACAACCACAACCAGCAACATCATTGCCAGCAAAACCTCCACCATGCTAAATCCTTTTTGTCTGCTCAGGGTAACTGACATAGCGTACTTTCCTTAAGGGGGCAGAAATCACTCCAGCCGTGGGCGGAAAAGCGTATCTGCCCTTCCGCGATGTCCCCGCCTTGCCATAGCAACAGATCGTCATTGCCGGCAATAAGCAAAACACGCTCCCCAAACAGCCTTACACAGACCCGCAAACGCTGTGTCTGTTTGCACTGAACCTCTGGCTGTAAAGCCCATTCCTGAACGCGCCCCCACTCCAGTGCAGATTGCACGGCAGCCTGCTGGCGAACAGACAAACTCTCGCCACTTACCAGCGTGCTAAAGGTTTGCAACTGCTGATTTAATCCGGTGAGGATCAGCGTGCCGAGCACCAGCAATAGCAGGACCAGCGCCAGCGATGACATGCCCCGCTGACGATTCACAGATTAAACCCCGTTACGGTATGGCGAGCCGAAAAGGGGGCGGTCAGTTCACCTTTACGGCGGGCACGCAGCTCGATACTGATGACCGGCGCAAAGCCAGCACGATCGGTTTTAGTGACCATAAATTGCTCTATCAGGACCCGATCCGGGTCGGTGAGCTTATCCCATCCCTTACCGTCACAGGATGTGGCGCCCCGCAGCGTTTCAAGCGATCCGGACTCAAGCCGGAATCCCGTACTGTCGTTTTCTGACGCGGTGCTATCCCACTGGCCGTTGCTGTTCGCATCCCATTGCACAATCGCACATCGTCCTTGCCTGCCGATGATCATCCCCTGTCCCTGGCAATGCCCTGCACAGTATCCTGCTCTCTGAAACTGTTTACCGACCGCGAACAGACGTTGCCAGACCTCATCCTCCAGCTCCTGCTGCCCGGATTGCAGTAAAACCCCCCGCTGTAGCCCCGGTAAAAAACGTGACGTGCTGAGTAACAGAATGCTGCTTATCGTCATCGTAATCAGCACTTCCAGCAGGGAAAACCCTTTTCGATTTACTGGCATGCACCTTCTCCTGCGGCATTACATAGCCTGATACGTCCGCCATTTGAGACAATAACCCACCACCCACCAGCGCGGCTCTGCACCCGGATATGTCCGGCCCACGCGGTATCTCTTAAACCGTAAAATCCCAGCGCAGGTGTTATGTCGCTTATCGTGACCCCTGGCCACATCGGCTTCATCACGAACGGTCCGCCGCTGTCACAACCGGTCACCGCTGAACTGGCCAGACAGTTCTTTTCACCGTCGTTATACAGCGCGATCCTGTGCTCGCTGTTGTGACGGTTGGCGTCATTGCGCAAAAACACCAGGTAATCCCGCACCTGGCAGGCGGTTTGCCAAAGCCGCTGCCGCTGCTGCCAGCTGTCCCAGCCATAGAGTCCTGTGGCGCTGAGGATCACTGCCAGCGAAACGGCGATAAGGGTTTCGATAAGCGTAAAGCCTTGTTCGTTTTTCATGGCGGGAGTGTGGAGGAATAGCAGAAACGGTGCGAGCGTCAAACCAGAACTTTACGAGCCGCTTTCAGGAGATTTTCACCCGTTGCAACGCGTTGCACCATCTCTGGAAACAGGTTCGAAAAACAAAACGGGCGTGAAAAAAAACCGGCGCTAAAGAGCACCGGTTGTGTCAGGATTTGCCGTATCAGATGGCGACAGGAGCTTTAATGCCGGGATGCGGGTCGTAACCCTCAATCTCGAAATCATCAAAACGGTAATCGAAGATCGAGTCCGGTTTACGTTTGATCACCAGCTTCGGCAATGCACGCGGTTCGCGCGTCAGCTGGAGATGCGTCTGTTCCATATGATTGCTGTAGAGGTGGGTATCACCGCCCGTCCAGACAAAATCGCCCACTTCAAGATCGCACTGCTGCGCCATCATGTGCACCAACAGCGCGTAGCTGGCGATGTTAAACGGCAGGCCGAGGAACACGTCGCAGGAGCGTTGATAGAGCTGGCAGGAGAGCTTGCCGTCCGCCACGTAAAACTGGAAAAACGCGTGGCAAGGCGCCAGCGCCATTTTATCCAGTTCACCCACGTTCCAGGCAGAGACAATGATACGGCGCGAGTCCGGATCATTTTTCAGCTGGTTTATGACGGTCGTGATCTGGTCGATATGGCGGCCGTCCGGGGTAGGCCACGCGCGCCATTGCTTGCCGTAGACCGGACCCAGGTCGCCGTTCTCATCAGCCCACTCGTCCCAGATGGAGACATTGTTTTCATGTAGATAAGCAACGTTGGTATCGCCTTGCAGGAACCAGAGCAGTTCATGAATGATCGAGCGCAGATGGCAGCGCTTCGTTGTCACCAGAGGAAAGCCTTCTTGCAGATTGAAGCGCATCTGGTGGCCAAAAATGGAGAGCGTACCGGTGCCGGTGCGGTCGTTTTTCGGCGTGCCCTCGTCGAGCACTTTTTTCATCAATTCAAGATACTGTTTCATGATTCCTCA
Source organism: Enterobacter cloacae complex sp. AR_0002 (assembly GCF_001922365.1). NCBI lineage: Bacteria > Pseudomonadati > Pseudomonadota > Gammaproteobacteria > Enterobacterales > Enterobacteriaceae > Enterobacter > Enterobacter cloacae complex sp. AR_0002. The sequence goes on along the minus strand of NZ_CP018814.1, from coordinate 4,676,270 downwards.
GGAAAGTTGTTGCTGTGGACGACGACGATACGCCCAAATCATCATAATGGCACCCGCGACAATCATCGGGATGGAGAGGATCTGCCCCATGCTGATGTACTGTACCCATTCACCGGTAAACTGCGCATCCGGCTGGCGGAAGAACTCGACGATGATACGAAACGCGCCGTAGCCAATCAGGAACAGACCGGAGACAGCCCCCATTGGACGCGGTTTGCGGATATAAAGATTCAGGATGATGAATAGCACCACGCCTTCCAGCGCCAGCTCATAGAGCTGTGACATATGGCGCGGCAGGACGCCGTAGGTATCGAAAATGGGCTGCCACTCAGGATGCGAAGGCAGCAGCGCGATATCCTCTGCGCGGGAGCCCGGGAACAGCATGGTAAACGGCACGCTCGGATCGACACGCCCCCACAGCTCACCGTTGATGAAATTGCCCAGACGCCCTGCGCCCAGCCCAAACGGGATTAACGGCGCAATAAAATCAGCCACCTGGAAGAAGTTGCGTTTGGTGCGTCTGGCGAAGATCACCATCACGAGGATCACACCAATCAGTCCGCCGTGGAAGGACATACCGCCGTCCCAGACGCGGAACAGATAGAGCGGGTCGTTCAGGAATACCGGGAAATTATAGAACAGGACATAACCGATGCGACCTCCCAGGAATACGCCGAGGAAGCCGGCATAAAGCAGGTTTTCCACTTCGTTCTTCGTCCATCCACTGCCCGGACGACTGGCGCGACGGCCAGCAAGCCACATGGCAAAAACGAAGCCCACCAGGTACATCAGACCGTACCAGTGCAGCGCTACAGGTCCTATTGAGAAAATAACCGGATCGAATTCCGGAAAATGCAGATAACCACTGTTCATCTGTCACCACAAGATGTTGTTATTCCGCTGAAAGTGGACAGCGGGTGAATTGCATTCCCGCCGTTGGCAGGTGCTCCAAAGTTGCGAATCATAGCATAAGGCAGGCGCGGAGGATGCGCCTGAGATGTAAAAGATGTGTATAGGGGTTCATGCGCGCAGTTCTCCCTCACCCCATCCCTCTCCCTCAAGGGAGAGGGGTCGTCCGAGCAGTCATTATTTTGTGGGGATCAGCGGCCACCGCGGATCAAACCGCCCATGCCGCGTCGCTCCATAAACGCAGCCACCTGATGGCGCACTTCGGCTGCCAGCTGTGCTTCCAGGCTACGCGCGGCCAGTTCGCGCGCCTCATCTTGTTCGATGTGACGTAACAGGTATTTCACACGCGCAACGGAACGTCCGTTCATTGACAGGTGACGGAAACCGAGACCAATCAGGATCGCCACGCACATCGGATCGCCGGCCATTTCACCGCACAGGCGCAGGTCGATATTATGCTGCTCGGCTTCGCGGGCGATCATCGCCAGGGCACGAAGCATCGCCGGATGCAGGCTATCGTAGATGCTGGCAACACGCGTATTGTTGCGATCGACTGCCAGAATGTATTGCGTTAAGTCGTTGGTACCAACGGAGATAAAATCAACGCGGGTCGCCAGCTGCGGCAACATAAAGACCATCGAAGGCACTTCAAGCATCACGCCGATACGGGGTTTAGGGATCGCATAGCCGATCATCTCTTCCACTTCGCGCCCTGCACGTTCTATCAACCGCCGCGCTTCGTCGATCTCGTCAATACTGGTGACCATCGGCAGCAAAATGCTGAGATTCCCCGTGGCCGCGTTGGCACGCAGCATGGCACGAACCTGGATAAGGAAGATTTCCGGCTGATCGAGGGTTATGCGGATCCCACGCCAGCCGAGGCAGGGATTCTCTTCACTGATGGGCATATAGGGCAGTTGCTTATCCGCGCCGACGTCCAGGGTGCGCAACGTGACGGGTTTGTCATTAAACATCTGCAACATGCCCTGATACTGCGCCACCTGCTCCTCTTCTGACGGGAAGCCGCTTTGCAGCATAAACGGTATTTCAGTGCGGTAGAGGCCGATGCCATCGATGCGGCTGCCGAGCTTCTCTTCATGCTCGGGGCTTAAGCCAGCGTTGAGCATCACCTTCACCCGCTCACCGCTCTTGAGCTGCGCGGGCAGGTTGACGTCATCTTCCGCCAGCTTGCTTAATTCATTCTCTTCGCTGATAAGACGCTGGTACTCCTGAAGGAGAACCGGTTCAGGATCCACCAGCAACTCACCACGATATCCGTCCACCACCAGCGTACGGCGATGCAGTACGGAGGGCTGAATATCCGCCCCCATCACGGTCGGAATACCGAGCGCGCGCACCATAATGGCGGCATGGGAGTTAGCAGCGCCATCGCGCACCACCACGCCCGCCAGCCTGTCCTGCGGTAATTCAGCCAGCGTCGTCGCTGAGAGTTCATCGGCCACCAGCACAAACCGGTTCGGCCAGGCGTTCGCCCCCTGAATAGTATCATCGAGGTGGAACAGCAGACGTTGCCCAAGCGCGCGTAAATCGCCGGCGCGCTCTTTCAGATAACCGTCAGTCAGCACCGCAAACTGCTCAGCAAATTTTTCAATGACCTTTTTAACCGCCCATTCTGCCACCGACCCTTTATCGACCTCGGCAAATAACTCACGACGCAAACGCGCATCGGAAAGCAGGTGTGAGTAGAGATCGAAAATAGCCGCCGTCTCTTTTTGCGCGCCAGCGGCAAAGCGTTTGCTGTAGCGACGAAACTCATTCGCCGCCTCTTCCAGCGCAGCGGTAAGCCGTTCGCGCTCAAGCGCTTCATCCAGCGTCGAGGCTTCATAGACCTGCTCCATCAGCGGGAGCGTGGCATCCATCCAGCCTTCGGCAATCGCGACGCCCGGCGAGGCCGGAAGCGCGCGGATGCGGGTATGACGATACTGCCCAAAAAGGGCTGCCAGCTGAGACTGGGAGAGGATAGCAGCCATCTGCGTTGCCAGCGTGACGAGGAAAGACTCCTCGCTTTCGTCGTACTGCCGCAACTCTCGTTGCTGGACAACAAGCACGCCAAGCAGTTGGCGGCGCTGAATAATCGGCACGCCAAGGAAAGCGCGGAACCGCTCCTCTTTGACGGAAGGGATATATTTGAAGCTGGGGTGTTTTTGCGCATCGGCAAGGTTGATTGGCTCCGCCAGTCGCCCGACCAGGCCAACAATACCTTCATCAAACGCGAGCGTGACGGTGCGTCCCCGTGGTTTTTTTAAACCGCGGGTTGCCATCAGGTAGTAGCAACGTCGGTCATGATCGGCCAGGTAGACCGAACAGACCTCGGTTTCCATCGCAAGACAGATGTCCGTCACCAGAATATTCAGCGCCTCGTTGAGGCGAGGCGCACTGGCAACCTTTTCAACTATTTCTCGCAAGCGGGTGAGCATGATTTGCGTAGCTTAACCTCTTTTACGTCGCCAGGCAGGTGCGCTCTGTGGCTTCGGAGGCGTCTCCTGAAGCTGCATCACGACACTTGCGAACTCTTTCATCACCCTACGATATACATCGCGCTTAAATGACACGACCTGACGAACCGGATACCAGTAGCTTACCCAGCGCCAGCCATCAAACTCTGGCGTGCTGCTGGTTTGCATATTGATATCTGAATCGTTGCCCACCAACTGCAAAAGAAACCACTTCTGTTTCTGGCCGATACAAACCGGCTTTGTGTCCCAACGCACCAAACGTTTCGGTAACTTGTAACGCAACCAGTTGCGGGTCGAAGCCAGAATACGAACATCTTTTCGGCTTAAACCAACCTCTTCAAACAGCTCCCGGTACATCGCTTGTTCTGGGGACTCTCCAGGATTGATCCCGCCTTGCGGGAACTGCCAGGAGTGCTGACCATATCGCCGGGCCCACATCACCTGGCCCTGACGATTACAAATTACTATTCCTACGTTTGGGCGGTAGCCATCGTCATCAATCACCGGACTACCCCAAACTAAATCTGATATATGAATGATTGTTTCACACTACAGGGAGGCGGTAAACCACTCTCTTACAGGCCTGCAACCTAATAACATTTGAATAACTCACAATTTAGTGAGGAGTTATAAACAGATGCGGGCGACAGAGACCATTTTTATTCACCTTTTCTGTGGATATAGTTGTGAAGAAGTGCGGAATTACCGATGAACAACCTTGTAACCCGGCGAAACGCCAATTTACCCTGCCAATAATAAATCATTTAAATTCATAATATTAGATTGGAATTAAGGGTGCCAGAGGCGATTAACGTGACGATCGTCACATCAAAGATCCTCCTGCTGATGAAAGATCAAACAGCGTCGGTTTTATCCACAGATTGTGCCAATAAGTTAGGCACAATTTGTGTGAAAATTCGATTTTCATCGCACGTCAAGGCTGTAAATTGAAACAGTAGTGGCAGTTATTCCCAGTTATCCCATTTTTCTGTGGATAACATGGTGTAAGATCCTGTTTATTGTCAGTGACCAGAATTGCACAACCTGTTTTTTAGCCGCGGCGCGACGGACTATAGTCTAAAAAAGATGAAATAAATCATCCACATGGAATAGGTGCACAGAAAAAGGTAAACTCTGTCCACAAGGGATAAAATATCAGCTCATTTTTTAATCAAAAGGTTGTTAGCATGCATTCTCTCGCCCCACTGCTCTCCCCTCCCGTCAGTGAAGCCCAGTTGCTGCAGCAGGCGCAACGTCTGGCAGGTTATTCACTGGGCGAGCTGGCCGTGATGGCGGGGTTGACGATACCCAACGATCTAAAGCGTGATAAGGGCTGGATCGGCGTGTTGCTGGAACGCTGGCTGGGCGCAAGCGCGGGCAGTAAACCCGAACAAGATTTTGCGGCGCTGGGGGTGGAACTGAAGACGATCCCCATCGATAGCCAGGGGCGGCCGCTGGAAACCACCTTTGTCTGCGTTGCGCCGCTCACGGGTAACAGCGGAGTGACCTGGGAAACCAGCCACGTCAGGCATAAGCTGAAGCGGGTGTTGTGGGTACCCGTTGAGGGCGACAGGCAGATCCCGCTGGCAGAGCGTCGCGTTGGCGCCCCGCTGCTCTGGAGTCCGAATGATGAAGAGGAGAGACTGCTTTCCCAGGACTGGGAAGAGCTGATGGACATGATTGTGCTGGGACAGGTTGAGCGGATCACCGCCCGGCATGGCGAAGTGCTGCAACTTCGTCCTAAAGCCGCTAATAGCAAAGCGCTCACTGAAGCGGTAGGCGCACAGGGCGAACCGATCCTCACGCTGCCGCGCGGTTTCTATCTTAAAAAGAATTTCACCGGGGCACTGCTGGCACGCCACTTCCTGTTGAAAACATAGTTTTTTACTAATTTTGCGCTCCGGCTAACATAATCTCCTCCTTTTTAAGATTTCCCCCCTTTCACCTGTCGTAATATCAGGTTATTACTACACTATGATTTGATACGAGCCAGGTGAGGATGAGAACGATGAAAAAATGGGCAGTAATTATCTCAGCAGTCGGTTTAGCGTTTGCGGTATCGGGTTGTAGCAGCGACTATGTCATGTCAACGAAAGATGGTCGTATGATCCTGACCGATGGCAAACCCGAAGTCGACGACGATACCGGTCTGGTGAGTTACCGCGATCGCGAAGGCAATCAAATGCAGATTAATCGCGACGAAGTCTCCCAGATCATCGAGCGCTAAACAGATAAAGGTCAGTAGCTTGCTGGCCTTTTTGATTTTTTCCTTCCCCTTTTGCCTTCCCTCTGCCATGTTTATATTCCTTTGTCGGGAGGTTCCTGACGCAGTCTGTATGTCTAAAAAAGGAAACCGGCTATGCATTATCATCGTATCCCCCACAGCGCTCTGGAGATCAGCCAACTGGGGTTGGGCACCATGACATTTGGTGAACAAAACAGCGAAGCCGATGCCCATGCACAACTCGATTACGCCGTCAGCCAGGGCATTAACCTGATTGACGTGGCGGAGATGTACCCCGTTCCTCCCCGCCCGGAAACACAAGGTCTTACTGAAACGTATGTCGGCAACTGGCTGGCGAAACGCGGCAATCGCGAAAAGCTGGTCATCGCCTCCAAAGTCAGCGGACCTTCCCGTAATAACGATGCCGGGATCCGCCCTAATCAGATCCTCGATCGCAAGAATATCCGTGCGGCGCTGGATGCAAGCCTCAAGCGCCTGCAAACCGACTATCTCGATCTTTATCAGGTGCACTGGCCGCAGCGTCCGACGAACTGCTTCGGTAAGCTTGGCTACACCTGGAACGAAAGTGCTCCGGCCGTTACCCTGCTGGAAACGCTGGAAGCGCTCACGGAGTGCCAGCGGGCGGGTAAGATCCGCTACATCGGCGTTTCCAACGAGACGGCGTTTGGCGTGATGCGCTATCTGCATCTGGCCGATAAACACGATCTGCCGCGCATCGTGACCATTCAGAACCCGTACAGCCTGCTGAACCGCAGTTATGAAGTGGGTCTGGCGGAGGTGACGCAGTACGAAGAGGTGGAGCTGCTCGCCTACTCCTGTCTGGGCTTCGGTACCCTGACGGGCAAATACCTGAACGGCGCGAAACCGGCTGGCGCGCGTAACACGCTTTTCAGCCGCTTCACCCGCTATAGCGGCGAGCAGACGCAAAAAGCCGTTGCGGCCTACGTGGATATCGCGAAACGCCACGGACTCGATCCGGCGCAGATGGCGCTGGCCTTCGTGCGTCGTCAGCCATTTGTGGCGAGTACCCTGCTCGGCGCAACGACGATGGATCAGTTGAAAACCAATATTGAGAGTTTCAATCTGAACCTGAGTGAAGAGGTATTAGCGGAGATAGAAGCGGTGCATCAGGTTTATACCTACCCGGCACCGTAATAAAAGCAAAACGGCAACGCACGTTGCCGTTTTTAGGGTTTTCACCCTCTCTCTGTGGGAGAGGGCCGGGGTGAGGGCATCAGGCAGCACAATTCAACGACGACGCTGCCAGACCCACAGCCCGCTAATCGCCAGCGCGAACAGCGCGCCGAATCCTACCCCGATTGCCACGACCGGCGCACCTGCTTTTACCGCCAGCGAGTAAATCCCCAGCATCAGTAACATCGCCATGTTTTCACCAAGGTTTTGCACCGCAATGGCGTTACCCGCCCCAACGGTCTGCTTGCCGCGCTCCTGCAACAGCGCGTTTAGCGGCACCACAAAGAAACCGCCTAACATGCCGATCAGCAACAGCAGGGCATAGGCAGGCAATAGGGCATGTTGCAGGGAGAAGAACAGAACGCCGACGCCAATCAGGATCCCCGCAGGCATGCAGCGCGCGACGGTTTCCAGCGTCACCAGTTTTGCCGCAGCCCCGGCCCCGACAACAATCCCGACGGCGACCATGGCATTCAGATAAGTCGGCGTGGCGTTGTCAGTAATGCCCAGCGCCACCGGCACCCACAGCACCAGCAGGAAACGCAGCGTAACGCCGGCCCCCCAGAACATGCTGGTGCCCATCAGCGAGAAGCGTGTTTCACCGTTACGCCACAGTACGCGGCAGGCGTTGAAGAAGCTGCCGGTCATGGGCCCGAAGCGCCAGGATTGCCCCGGACGCGCCACGGCCAGTTTGGGGATAAACAGGTTGGCGATCACCGCGCCACCGTACATCAGGGCGCAGATGCCAAGCGCGGCGAGCACATGCCAGTCTGCCAGTACGCCACCCGCCACCGAACCCAGCAGAATAGCCGCAATGGTGGAGGACTCCATCAGGCCGTTGGCCTTCACCAGCTTATCACCGGTGGTGAGCTCACCCAGAATACCGTACTTCGCCGGGGAGTAGGCTGCCGCACCAATGCCCACCAGTGTGTAGCCGACAAACGGGTTGATACCAAAGCAGATACTTGCCGCGCCCAGAAGCTTAAGGCTGTTGGCAAACATCATGACCCGACCTTTCGGGAAGCTGTCCGCCACCTGGCCGACAAACGGCGCAAATACGATGTAAGCACCCACAAACACCATCTGTAGGATCGGCTGGCTCCAGTCGGGATAAAACTCAGCTTTCAGCAATGCCAGCGTGGCAAACAGCAACGCGTTATCGCCGAACGCGGAAAGAAACTGGGCGGCGATAACCGCCATCATGCCTTTCGACCAAATTGAAGTGTTAGTGTGCACTGACTCACGCATTTTGCTGTTCTGCCTCTTCAACCATGCCCTTCAGGGTCACGAAATCGGGTTTACCGCTGCCCAGCACCGGTAACTGTTTGAGGTAACGAATATCGCGGGGGACCGCCAGCTCGGGGATACCGTGTTCGCGTGCATACCTGAGCAGCGCGTCACGCTTCAGTTCACCGTCTGTCGTGAAGAGCACCAGCGCCTCGCCTTTACTGGCATCACTTTTCACCACGGTCGCATGCATTTTCTCTGCTGAGACTGCGGTCGCCAGCGTCTCGACCATTTCAAGAGAGACCATTTCCCCGGCGATTTTGGCGAAGCGTTTTGCGCGTCCCTGGATCTGCACGAAGCCCTGATCGTCGAAGCGCACGATATCGCCCGTGTCGTACCAGCCCGTTTCAACCTCGCCATTGACGTTCTCAGCCGTCGGCGCCTCAAGCACCCCCGGGTTTTCCACACGCAAATAGCCGTTCATGACGTTCGGCCCTTTCAGCTGAAGACGTCCGCCGTCTTCAATACCCGGCACCGCCAGCAGACGCGCGTCCAGCCCCGGCAGAATGCGGCCAACCGTTCCGGGTTTTGCCGCCATCGGAACGTTGATGGAGACCACCGGCGCGCACTCCGTCACGCCATAGCCTTCCAGAATGCGCAGGCCAAACTTGTCCTGCCAGATTTGGCGCGTGCTGTCCTGGAGTTTTTCTGCCCCCGCCACCACGTAGCGCACGCGGAAGAAATCATACGGGTTGGCGAAGCGCGCGTAGTTTCCGAGGAAGGTGGACGTCCCGAACAGCACCGTGCAGTTACGGTCATAAACCAGTTCCGGCACAATGCGGTAGTGCAGCGGGCTTGGGTAGAGGAACACCTCGGCACCGGTCAGCAGCGGCGTAAAGAGCCCCACGGTCAGACCAAATGAGTGGAACAGCGGCAGCGCCGACATAAAGCGATCGTTGGCGGTAAAGTCAGCAATGGTTTTAATCTGTTCGACGTTCGCCAGAATGCTTTTGTGACTGTGAACCACACCTTTCGGGTTGCCTTCAGAGCCGGAGGTAAAGAGGATAATGGCATCATCCTCCGGCTGCTGCTTAACCTGCGCCAGACGCGGCATCAGCAGGTGCGCGAAAATCCACAGCTTGTCGGCGGTCGTGACGTCTGCTTTCAGATCTTCCAGGAACACCCAGCGCACCTGCGTCAGCTGTTCCGGCAGGTGCCACAGCTTGCCTTTATCCAGGAACTGGCGGGAGGTAAAGACGGTGTTGATTTGCGCCGCGGTAATCGCGCTGGAGAGCCCTTTCACGCCCGCCGTGTAGTTCATCATCGCCGGAATGCGGCCCCGGGAGACGGCACCAAAGATCACCGCCGCGCTGATACCCGCGTTTGGCAGCATCAGGCCGATCTTTTCACCCTGTTTGCTGTATTTTTCCAGGATACGCCCGACAAACAGCGTTTTGGTCAACAGCTTACGGTAGGTATCCGGCGTAAAGTTGATGTCTTCGATGCAGTTTTTCTTCGCACCGTAGCGATACTGGGCCGACAGCAACGATTCATACAGCGTTTCGCGCGGGCGAACGGCCATGCGCGCTTCCATCATAATCTGGTGCAGCATTTCCCCGGCGATTTTACGGCGGTCGCGCGCACGCGGCGCCTCGGGCATCGGCAGTGACGTCGGCGGTAATATATGCAGCGTAATTTTCGGGAACAGACGCTGCTTCACCAGCCCTTTCAGACGGCTGAAAAAGGTCAGCTCAGCCCCGTCGATGCGTAGCGGCACGACGGTGGCCTGAGACTTCGCCGCGACAAAACCGGCCCCATCGTAAATTTTCATCAGGGAGCCCGTCACTGAAATCCGCCCTTCCGGGAAGATAACCACCGGACGCCCCTGCCCAATCAGACGCACCAGATGTTTAATCATCATCGGTTTGGTTGGATCGAGCGGGACAAAATCAATCAGCGGTTTGAGCCAGCGCATGTACCATTTTTCACTAATGGAGCTGTACACCGCGAAGACGGGCCGCACGGGCAAAAACAGCGCCAGCAATACGCCATCAAGAAAAGAGACGTGATTCGGTGTGATAAGAACACGCTCGCCATAGAGTGCCTGCGTATCGCCAGTCACGCGGATGCGAAACAGGACACGAAACAGTGTGCGGAAGAACCCAAAAAGCATTTCAACTCCCTTTGCCAGCCAGTGTGAAAGGTATAAATGGTGGCAGATTACACGAGAAGTAGTGAGGGAGCGATAGCAAAAACAGAGGCGAAAAAAAACCTGCGCATCCGCGCAGGTTGGTGCAAGAGAAGAGTACGAAAACGTACCAGGAATTCTCACCAATCAATACCTCTGGGATCTTGATTGTGGCCTCCGGCGACAGGCTTCGCCAGCGGGAAAACGCAAGGGAATGAGCCGAAGTGCAACCAGGTGTGAATATTCTCTTTTGCTGTTACAGGTTGAACTTACAGGCAAAAAAAAACCTGCGTAAAACGCAGGTTGGTGTAAATCGTGTTAATCAACCGAAGTTGATTCCACCTATCAATACCTCTGGGATCTCGACTCTAGCAATTCATAACGCATCGTTGCTAACGGACAATCGCAACAGCCTGAGGCAAAGTGTAACTAAAGGTTCAGATTAACATTATTCAGACATGACTGGCCGTGTAACGATTACACCGCGAGGGATGTTCTGCTTCACGTTTGCAGAGGACGCTCACCCGCTCCCCTTGAATGCGCGCCGCTTTTCCGCAACACTAGTTAGTGTGTAAACGCTTACCCCTATAAGAAGGTATTGAATGGCGACAATTAAGGATGTGGCTCGTCTGGCCGGTGTTTCCGTCGCGACCGTCTCCCGCGTAATCAACAACTCCCCTAAAGCGAGTGATGCATCGCGCCAGGCCGTGCAGGACGCCATGGAAAACCTGAATTATCACCCTAACGCCAACGCGCGCGCCCTTGCCCAGCAGTCGACAGAAACCATCGGGCTGGTGGTCGGGGATGTATCCGATCCGTTTTTCGGTGCGATGGTCAAAGCCGTAGAACAAGTCTCTTATCACACCGGAAATTTCCTGCTGATTGGTAATGGCTACCACAATGAACAGAAAGAGCGCCAGGCCATTGAGCAGCTGATCCGTCATCGCTGTGCGGCACTGGTGGTCCATGCCAAAATGATCCCCGACGCCGAGCTGATCCATCTGATGAAACAGATGCCGGGGATGGTGATTATCAACCGTATTATTCCCGGTTTTGAAACCCGCTGCGTGGCGCTCGACGACCGTTACGGCGCATGGCTCGCAACCCGTCACCTGATCCAGCAGGGCCATACCCGAATTGGTTATCTGTGCTCCAACCACCCAATTTCCGATGCGGAAGATCGCCTTCAGGGCTATTACGACGCGCTGCGCGAAGCCGGTCTGCCCTGCAACGATCGTCTTGTGGCGTACGGAGAACCGGATGAGAGTGGCGGCGAGCAGGCGATGACCGAGCTGCTGGGACGCGGGCGGAATTTCACCGCCGTGGCCAGCTATAACGACTCCATGGCCGCCGGCGCAATGGGCGTGCTGAATGATAACGGGATCGACGTCCCGGCAGAAATTTCGCTGATTGGCTTTGATGATGTGCTGGTGTCGCGCTACGTGCGCCCTCGCCTGACAACCGTGCGCTACCCGATTGTAACCATGGCAACGCAGGCGGCAGAACTGGCGTTAGCGCTGGCCGAGCATCGCCCGCCGCCGGAAATTACTCACCTGTTCAGCCCAACCTTAGTGCGCCGTCACTCGGTGGTATCGCCCGCGGAAGCCGTGAGCGAACAGCGATAGAGATGGACGGTTTTATCCGGGTATTCCAGCGCATCGCCGATGTAGTGCCAGCCGTAACGTTCGTAGAAGTCGCGGCAGGCAGACCAGAGATGAAGCTCGTGATACCCGGCGCGTCGCGCGTAGCCGATAACATGCTGCTGAAGTTTTCCCGCCAGCCCGTTTCCCCGGGCGGCTTCATCGACATACAGCGCAGCCAGCCAGGGGTGGAGATCCTGTCGGGAAATTAAATCGCAACGCCACAGCCCAACGGTGCCCAGCAGCTGGTCATCCTCAACGGCAATAAAGGTGAGCGGTAACTCGCCCGGCGTCAGGCTGTGCTCGACAATGCTCTGGAAAAAGGCACGCGGCATACCTTCACCAAACGCGTTCCAGATCCAGTCGATCACCTGCTGTGTAAACTGCGGCGCAGCGTGAAGCGGCAGTATATTCACACCAGCTTCCCCTGGAAAAGAGGGACCGATTCGAAGAGATAGCCGTCGAAATCGGGTGCGTCTTCGTCTGACAGCTCAAGCAGGCTCTTTTTGACGTTTTCAAGATGCTGGAACATAGCCTGCCACGCCCCCATCACGTCGCGGCGGCGGAGCGCAGCGAGAATGGTTTGCCTGTCGCCGAGCCATTTCAGCCGCCATGCGCGGCTGGCGATGTGGCCGTTGAATTGCTGCCACAGTGGGCTGCTGTCCATGTGATGCCAGACGCTTTCAACGGTCGCCAGCAGCATCTGGTTTTGTGTGGCCCCCGCCAGTACAAGGTGGAACATTTTGTTGTTGTCCTGGCTGCGATCGTCTGCGGCAATCGCCCGTTGCTCCTGCTCGATGATGCGGCGCAGGTTGTCGATATCCGCCCGCGTCGCCATTTTTGCGGCAAAGGCGGCAATGTTGCTTTCAAGCAGCTGACGCGCCTGGAGAATTTCAAACGGCCCCACGTCACTGTTCAGAAAACGCTCTTCCTCGTTTTCATGCTCCTCCGGAATGCGCATCACGTACACGCCAGACCCCTGGCGAATATCCACCGTCCCCTGAAGCTCAAGCATCAGCAGCGCCTCGCGCACAATAGTGCGGCTCACGCCATACGTCTCGGCGATGTTGCGCTCCGGCGGCAGACGCGATCCCACGGGATAATGCCCCTGGATAATCTGCGCCCGTAAATCCTCGCCAATCTCCTGGTACTGTTTTTTTTCCGGCAGGATGACAGCCTTATCCACGTTTTCACCTGTGTTTTTCAGTTAATGCGCGGGCCGGACGTCCTCCCGGCCAGTTTGTGCGCTATTTTACCAGAAGGCTTACTTCCATTCATCGTCTACCCTGAGCGTCAGCACACGCTCATCGCGCAGCTGGCGGAACCAGGACGCTGATTTCTTTGCCCGCCGTGCGCGATGGTTTTCAAGGTCGATCTCAATCAGCCCGTAGCGGTTTTTAAACGCGTTCATCGGCGAGACATTGTCGGTGAAGGCCCACAGCATATAACCGTGACAGTTTGCCCCCGCCTCCCGCGCCAGCAGCGTGTAGTAGAGATGTTCGCTGATAAACGCGATGCGGTACGCGTCATCGATAATGCCGTCGCGATTGCGAAACTGCGCTTCGTTCTCCACACCCATCCCGCTTTCCGCTACAAACCAGTCAATGTTGCGATAGTCGTTTTTAATCCGCATCGCCATGTCGTAAATAATGCGCGGGAAGATCTCCCAGCCGCGGGAGGTGTTCATCCTCCGCCCCGGCAGCTCGAACGGCTCGTAGTAATACGCCGGGTGGAACGGCGTCTCCGGGTGCCAGGCGCGGGACGGGGCTTTGACGCGATGCGGGTAATAGAGGTTAATGCCCAGCTCGTCGACGGTGTTGTCGGCAATCAGCGCCAGCTCGTCAGCCGTGTAGTCCCACTGCACCTGATGCTGCGCCAGCAGGGTAAAGAGCGCCTGCGGATAGCGCCCGTGCACCAGTGGGTCGAGAAAGACGCGGTTGTAGAACAGATCGTACATCTCTGCCGCTCGCACGTCATGCGGTGCGCGCGAGCGTGGATAGGTCACTTCCGGGTTAAGAATACAACCCACTGAGCCGTCATACCCTTTCTCGCGAAACAGCTTCACCACTTTCGCCGTCGCCAGCACTTTATGGTGGTTCCACTGCATCCAGGTGCTGGTGTTCTGCTCATAGGGCCAGCGCAGTGCGTCAAGGTAGACGCGCGTCTGGACCACAATCGGCTCGTTGAAGGTAAACCAGCGGGTGACTTTGCCGTGAAAGCGCTCAAACACTTTTTCCGCATAGCGAACGAACAGCTCGACGACGTGCTTCGACGCCCAGCCGCCGTAGGTTTCCAGCAGCACGCCCGGCAATTCGTAGTGTTCCAGGCAGATCATCGGCTCAATGCCCTGACGGTGCATTTCATCGAACAGCGCGTCGTAATAGGCGGCGTACTCTTCATCTACCGTCGCATTTTCATAGTCGGTTAAAAAGCGCGACCAGTTGATCGAGGTGCGATAGTGCGTCAGGCCCGCCTGCTTCATCAGCGCCACATCTTCACGGAAGCGATTAATAAAGTCGGTTGCCACCGCCGGGCCATAGCCGTTGTGCCAGACGTGACGATCGCTCTTGTACCAGAGATCGATCCACGAATCCTGCCCTGGCTTTTTGCCGCTCCAGCCCTCGGTCTGCCAGGCCGATGCCGCCGCGCCCAGCATAAAATCCTGCGGTATAGTTATCTGTTTTATGCTCATCCGGTCCTCATGCGTTATCGGTGGCTTGTTGCAGCGCGGCCTGCCCTGCGCGGCGTGAGGCAATTTTCACAAACGGCAGATAGATAATCACCGCGGTCACGATGCAGATAAACTGGGTGATCACCGCCCCCATGGAGCCCGCGGTTGACAGCCAGGCGTTGATCAGCGGCGGCGTGGTCCAGGGCACCATCACCACGGCTTTCCCGGCAAATCCGGTCACGGTGGCAAAGTAGCCAATCGAGCCCGTCACCAGCGGCGTGATGATGAACGGGATAGCCAGGATCGGGTTGAGCATGATTGGCATCCCGAAGATCACCGGCTCGTTGATGTTAAAAATACCCGGGCCGATGGAGAGCTTAGCGATCTCCTTCATCTCTTTACGTTTGGTGGCAATCATGACGGCGATCAGCAGGCCGATGGTCAGGCCGGAGCCGCCGATGCTCATATAGACGTCCCAGAACGGCATGGTGATGATGTTTGGCACCTCTTTGCCCTGCTCGAACGCGCTCATGTTAACGGTGATTGCCCCCAGCAACAGCGGCTCGCGGATCGGCTTGATCATCTGGTTGCCGTGAATACCAATCACCCAGAACAGCTGGGCGACAAACATCAGCAGCAGGATCCCCGGCAGGCTTTGCACCACGCGCTCCAGCGGCTGTTGCACCACCTGGTAAACCGCGTCGTAGAGATACATGCCGGTAATCTGATGAAACACGAAGCCAAAGGTGGCGATGGCGGTGGTGGTGATAATGGCCGGGATCAGCGCAGAGAACGACGCGGCGACGTTCGGCGGCACCGTGTCCGGCATCCTGATTTTCAGCCCCTTGCGGTTTTCCAGCCAGCAGTAAATCTCCACTGACAGGATGGCGATAAACATGCCGAGGAACAGGCTGCGGGTATCGGAGAACTGGCGCAGCAGCACGTCTTTCACCACGTGCATCTCGCCGTCCACCAGCATTTCCACCGTGGTTGGCGTCACGCAGATAAAGCAGATCACCGCCAGCAGGCCGGGGAACAAGGACTTAATGCCGTTAATACGCCCCAGCTCAATGCCGATTAAAAACACCGCACCGATGTTGAGAAAGTTAAGCGTGGCATAGTTGAGCGCGCTGGTGATCGGCTTTAACGCCGCAAGAAACGACAGCGACTGAAAGCTCGCCAGGCCGTTTTTCGGATCCAGCACCATATTGGAGATCAGTACCGAGAACGCCCCCACAATGATGACCGGCATTAAGGTAATAAACGCAGACTTGATCGCCTGGATATAGCGATAGCTGTTGAAGGTGGTGGCAAAACTGCCCAGAGCGTCGATCAGTTTTTCCTGAAATGCCATAGGGTAATACCTCAGTAAAAGGGCTTTTATTGAATAAGATGGACAGCCGGATACTATTGGTATACCAAAAATAGCGTCCACAGGCGCTTTGTTCTGTGATTAAGCTCTCAATGAGGTAAGAGGTATTCCAGATTGCGATTTATCACCATTTTGGCATGCCAATGACAGGAATTTATCCCGCTGGCGAGGATCGTTACCGAAAAGCGTGATCGTTATGGGGTTTTGCCCTTCCCACGTCGCTTATGCGCCGGATGGTCTGTGTTAAACTGCAAACCATTACGTGGAAACAGGAATTTCGAATGGCAACAATGCTGGATGTCTCACTGCGTGCGGGCGTGTCGAAGGCCACCGTTTCGCGCGTGCTGAACGGCACAGGTCAGGTTAAAGAGAGCACGCGTCAGCAGGTATTTCGCGCGATGGAGGAGCTGGGCTATCGTCCGAACTTTCTCGCGCGTTCGCTGGCTAACCAGACCAGCAACAGCATTGGTCTTGTCGTCTCGACGTTCGACGGTTTTTACTTTGGTCGTTTGCTACAGCAGGCGTCACGGCAGACCGAAAAGCACGGAAAACAGCTGATTGTTACCGACGGTCACGACGCCCCTGAACAGGAAGAACAGGCGGTGCAGATGCTCGCCGACCGCAAGTGCGACGCCATCGTACTGTACACGCGATACATGAGCGAAAAGACGATCCTGAAGCTGATCAACAGCGTGCAGACGCCGCTGGTGATCATTAACCGTGAAGTGAGCCAGGCGGCGGATCGCTGCGTCTTCTTTGAACAGCAGGACGCGGCCTTCAAAGCGGTGGATTACCTGATAAGCCAGGGTCATCGGGAGATCGCCTGTATCACCGTCCCGATCCACACCCCAACGGGTAAAGCGCGGCTGATGGGCTACCGTAAGGCGCTGGAGAAGCACGGTATTCGTCTCGACGAGCGGCGGATTAAATACGGCGATGCAGGCATGACGCGGGGTTACGAGCTGTGCAAGGAGCTGATTGCGGAAAAGACATCGTTCAGCGCCCTGTTTGCCTGTAATGATGATATGGCCCTGGGCGCCTCCAAAGCATTACACCAGGCCGGGCTGAAGATCCCGCAGGATATTTCGCTGTTTGGTTTTGACGATGCCCCCAGCGCAAAGTGGCTGGAGCCTGCCCTGTCGTCGGTATATTTGCCGATCGACAACATGATCGTCACGGCAATCGACCAGGCGATCCGGCTGGCAAAAAACCAGCCGGTTGAAGCGATCCCGCCGTTCACCGGCACGCTGGTTTTACGCGATTCGGTGACAACAGGGCCGTGGTTTTATCAGACCAGCTCTAACGCCAGCAGCTCCTGAATGGTCTGGCGACGGCGAATCAGCCGCGCCACGCCGTTATCAAGCAGCACTTCCGGCAGCAGCGGGCGGCTATTGTAGTTGGAAGACATAGACGCCCCGTACGCACCGGTATCATGCAGCACCAGATAATCTCCCGGTTTTACCTCTGGCAGCGAACGGGTTTCGACTTTCCCGCCTTCCTGCTGAGTAAAGACGTCACCGGATTCACACAGCGGGCCGGCAACAACGGTCTCGATGCGCGGCGCGTTGACCAGATCGCGGCCATCGGCGGCAAGCGCGGTAATGTGATGATAGCTGCCGTACATGGACGGGCGCATCAGGTCGTTGAAGCCAGCATCAATCAGCACAAAGTGACGGCTTCCCATCTCCTTCACGCTCCGCACCTGCGCCACCAGCACGCCAGCTTCGGCGACCAGGAAACGACCCGGCTCAATCTCCAGCTTCACCGCATGGCCCAGATGGGCAGCGATCCTGTCACGCGCGGCGCTCCACAGGCCGTAATAGTGATCCGTGTCGATCGCCTCTTCTCCTTCGCGGTAAGGGATCGAAAGCCCTCCCCCGGCGGAGATCGCCTCCAGATCCTGACCAAAATCGATAACCTGACGCACCATTGCGCCACAGACCTGCTCAAGATGGCCATAATCCACGCCGGACCCGATATGCATGTGAATGCCCACCAGCTTGAGGTTGTAGCGTTGTAAAACCTCCAGCGCCGCAGGCATATCGGCATACCAGATCCCGTGTTTACTGTTTTCGCCCCCGGTGTTGGTTTTCTGACTGTGGCCGTGACCAAAGCCCGGGTTGACGCGCAGCCAGACGCGATGGCCAGGAGAGACCTGCCCAAGCTGTTCCAGCATATCCACCGAACCAGCATTGACCGGGATTTGCAGCTCGTGCACGCGCGCCAGCGTGGCGTCGTCTATCAGGTCAGCGGTGAAGACGATCGCGTCGCTGTCGGCTTTCGGATCAAACCCGGCCGCCAGCGCACGTTCGATCTCACCCAGCGATACGGAGTCAACCTTCACGCCCTGCTCGCGCATCAGGCGCAGAATATGAATATTGGAGCAGGCCTTCTGCGCAAAACGCACCACGTCAAACTGATGCAGCGCGGCGATCTTCTCGCGGACAATCTGCGCATCGTAAACCCACACCGGACAGCCGAATTCGGCAGGCAGGCGCAGCAGGTTATCGGCGTTTAAATCGGTTTCGGTCTGGTTGAGCGGGCGTGGCATGGTCGTCTCCGGAAATCTGTTTTTTATCATTACGCCATAGCCTGAAGAGAATAAAAAATATCGTTTTATCGTGAGTCTATGCAAAAATGATATGGAACACGCTCAGCCATCAGGTGCCCTATGCCCGCCGTTAACCTACGCCATATCGAGATTTTTCATGCGGTGATGACCACCGGCAATCTCACTGAAGCCGCGCACATGCTGCACACCTCGCAGCCGACGGTCAGCCGCGAGCTGGCGCGTTTTGAGAAAGTGCTGGGGCTGAAGCTGTTTGAACGCACCCGCGGCAGGCTGCATCCAACGGTGCAGGGTTTACGTCTGTTTGAGGAGGTTCAGCGCTCCTGGTACGGGCTGGACAGGATCGTGAGCGCGGCAGAGAGCCTGAGGGAGTTCCGCCAGGGCGAACTGTCCATCGTCTGCCTGCCGGTCTTTTCCCAGTCATTCCTGCCGGTACTGTTACAGCCGTTTCTGGCCCGCTATCCGGAGGTCAGCCTGACCATCGTGCCGCAGGAGTCGCCGCTGCTGGAGGAGTGGCTTTCGGCCCAGCGCCACGATCTGGGTCTGACTGAAACCCTCGTCACGCCAGCGGGAACGGAACGCACGGAGCTGCTGTCGCTGGATGAGGTCTGCGTGCTGCCTGCCAGCCACCCGCTTGCCCACAAAACCGTGCTGACACCGGCGGATTTTCACGGTGAGAACTATATCAGCCTGTCGCAGACCGACAGCTACCGGCAGCTTCTGGATGGCCTGTTTGCCGAACATCAGGTGAAGCGGCGGATGGTGATGGAAACGCACAGTGCGGCGTCAATTTGCGCGATGGTGCGCGCGGGCGTGGGTATTTCGGTGGTGAACCCGCTCACGGCCATGGACTACGCCAGCAGCGGCGTGGTTCTGCGCCGTTTTAGCGTTTCCGTTCCCTTTACCGTGAGCCTGATCCGCCCGCTGCACCGGCCCGCCTCAGCGCTGGTTGATGCCTTTAGTGAACATCTGATTGCGCACGCGCGTCAGGTGGCGCTTCGCTTACCTGACCTGCAAAAACCTTTATGACAGCATAAACTCCACCGCATCCGCGGCATGGATGGCGGCGGTATCGAAGACCGGTATCGGGCTTCGGTCTGCCGGCACCAGCAGACCGATTTCGGTACAGCCGAAGATGACCCCTTCCGCTCCCTGCTGCGCCAGTTTCTCTATCACGCTGACGTACCAGGCGCGCGAAGCTTCGCTGAAGGTGCCCAGACACAGCTCATCAAAAATAATCTGGTTAATGCGCGCCCGGTCAGCCTCCTCCGGGATCAGGCTTTCAATCCCGAACTGGCTGCTCAGCCGCCCGCGGTAAAAATCCTGTTCCATGGTGTAGCGCGTCCCCAGCAGCGCCACGCGCGTCATGCCGGCGGTACGTATGGCACGCCCGGTGGCATCCGCGATATGTAAGAACGGCAGCGAACAGCGGTCTTCAATGTGCGACGCCACCTTATGCATGGTGTTGGTACACAGCAGAATACCCTGCGCGCCCGCACGCTCCAGCCCGAGCGCGGCGTCCGCCAGTATCTGCCCCGCTTTGTCCCACTCCCCGCTCGACTGGCAGGCTTCTATTTCATGGAAATCCACGCTGTGCAGCAGCAGGCTGGCCGAATGCAGACCGCCCATACGCTGTTTAACGCCTTCATTAATCAGGCGGTAGTACGGGATCGTTGATTCCCAGCTCATGCCCCCTAACAGACCGATCGTTTTCATCTTTCCTCCTGTGCGTTTCACCCAGTGAAGCAAACTTGTGATCGCCTTTCCAGTTATTTGGCTAAACGTTTCCTTTTCTCGGCGGGTGAGATAAGTTAATTGAAACAATGTTTCATTACATAACAGGGCGAAAATATGTTTATTTTCCATAAAGAGACCACGCTTGAGGATCTGGGCAACGGCGTGACGCGTCGTATTCTGGCGCACGACGGCAGGATGATGGCGGTGGAAGTGAATTTCGAGGAAGGCGCGATTGGCCCGATGCATAACCACCCGCATGAGCAACTCACCTACGTTCTCTCGGGGGAATTTGAGTTCACCATTGGCGAGGAGAAGCATGTGGTGACCGCGGGCGACACCCTCTATAAAGCGCCGCACGTGATGCACGGCTGCGTTTGCCTGAAACCCGGCACCCTGCTGGATACCTTTACGCCGGTACGCGAAGATTTCCTGAAATAAAAAAAGGCGCTCAGTTGAGCGCCTTTTTTGATGTTATTCCGTTACCGGCTCAGGAAGTTGTTCCGGCAGCGGGTTGCGGGTGCTCATAGCCTCGCGCAGCAGCACGCTGCCACAGGCGAACAGTCCACCCAGAATACACGCCAGCAGCACGATGAGGGCTTTGCCCGGGCCATCTTTTTTCACCGGCATAGAAGGTGAAAGCTGGTATTTGAACGGCTCCAGGCTCACATCTTCGAAGGAGAGTTTTTGCAGCTGTGCCAGATAGTATTCGCGGTTCTGGAAATCGGCGTTCAGCTCAGAAACGTCCTTGAGATTTTTTTCAATCTGCAGTTTCTGCGCAATCCCGTCCGCACCGAGGGCGACGGAATAATCCGGATCGTCTTTCACCGCCTGTCCATTGCTGTAAACCGGCTTTTTGATCCCAGCCGCGTTCGCCACTTCCAGCGAGTAGTTCAGGCGTTGCAGGTTGGTATTGTGGATATTGGTCAGACGGACCCGATCCAACTCCAGCTGCTGCTGTACCGTTTTGGTTCTCAGGATCAGCTGATCGCGAATGTTTTGCATGGTCTCCTGCTCGACGATGCGGGAGATGTACTGAATGTAACCATTCAACACTTTCTGCGCATCCTCTGCCGTTGGGGCTGTGAAGCTTAACGTCCAGGAGAGGTATGGTGCTTTATCGGCATTTTTTTCCTGCGTGTTATCAACAGCCTTCATCTTTTCGGCAATATTGACCACCGCGCGGTGCAGCTCCAGCGGGTCAACCTCAGCGCCATCGAGCTGAGCCATCACGTAAGGTGAGCTCTTCATGTACTCTTCAAGCAGAGACTGGGACTGAAACTTTTTGATAAACAGATTAAACACATCCGCACGGGTAATTTTCACGTCGACATCAAGCACCTGGAGCGCCACCATCATCTGGCGCAGCGAACTCCACTGCGTCTGTTCCGCGGGCGTAATGACCGCTTTACTGGTCCATTTTTGCGGTATCAGAAAGGCGATTGCCAGGCCGACCAGTGCAAATGCAAAGACAATGGTGATGATGCGTTTTTTTGCTGCCAGCAGGACGTCCAGCAGACCCAGAAGATCTATTTCTTTAGCGCTGACCGCCGGGGGAGCATAGTGAGGAAAATTGAGATCCGTATGTTTTTTGAAATCCATCGCTGACATAACTGTTCTTCTTTTAAGGATGCAGTGAAATTCTGCCTGACTGGTTCCGGTGTAACAAATCATACAAGAATGTAAGAATTATCTGAATGACGAATTGGTACATCTGTAGACCTGCTATCAGATCTGGTAGTTAGCCACGCTGCGTGACTATTGTTATTCCTGCTCCCCTTTTGCTTCATTATCTCTTCCTCATGGGCCGCGGCGAACGTCCGTGGAAAGTCAAAAATGCCACCTCCCTCACTATATTGAAACAGCGTTTCGACGCTGATCACATTTCCACCATTAAGCGAATGACGCAGAAATAAATCGCAATAATATAAAATAAAACGATGTTTTAGTATCCAAGAACACCGGTTCAGCTCTTTTGAAACCCGAAGCGCTTACACCACGACGAAAGACAAAAAAGCGTTAAAAAACAAACGTAGGTTTTGCCGTTGCCAGACGTTGCACCCTGAATTTCAGCTCCCATGCCGCGCATCGCAGGCCTGGGAAAATGTAACAAAGCAGATTTCGTATTAAACCATTGATTGCCAGGTAGGTATGTATGAATGAAAACAAGCTGCTGGGGCTCGCATGGATATCACCCTATATCATCGGGCTGATACTCTTTACGGCATTCCCCTTCGTCTCATCGTTTTTCCTCAGCTTTACGGATTACGATTTGATGAGTCCGCCGGTGTTTAACGGCATCGAAAACTATCGCTACATGTTTACCGAAGACACGCTCTTCTGGAAATCCATGGGCGTGACCTTTGCCTATGTATTTTTAACCATCCCGCTAAAGCTCGCCTTTGCATTAGGAATTGCCTTTGTCCTGAACTTTAAATTACGCGGCATCGGCTTTTTCCGAACGGCCTACTATATTCCGTCGATCCTCGGCAGCTCCGTCGCCATTGCCGTATTGTGGCGCGCCTTATTTGCCATCGATGGCCTGCTGAACAGCTTTATCGGCGTTTTTGGCTTTGATCCGGTGAACTGGCTGGGCGAGCCGTCGCTGGCGCTGATGTCCGTTACCCTGCTGCGCGTCTGGCAGTTCGGTTCCGCGATGGTCATCTTCCTGGCCGCGCTGCAAAACGTACCGCAGTCCCAGTATGAAGCGGCAATGATCGATGGCGCATCGAAATGGCAGATGTTCATGAAGGTGACCGTGCCACTGATTACGCCGGTGATCTTCTTCAACTTCATCATGCAGACCACGCAGGCGTTCCAGGAATTTACCGGGCCGTACGTGATTACCGGCGGCGGGCCAACCTATTCGACCTATCTGTTCTCGCTCTACATCTACGACACCGCCTTTAAGTATTTCGATATGGGCTATGGCGCGGCGCTGGCGTGGATCCTGTTCCTGGTGGTGGCCGTCTTCGCCGGTATCGCCTTTAAGTCGTCGAAATACTGGGTGTTCTACTCCGCCGATAAAGGAGGCAAAAATGGCTGATATTCAACAACTCTCCACGGCAAGAAGCGTCGCCGAACGCGAAGTGGCCCGCACGCTGCGCAGAGAGAAAATCAACGCCTCCGTTCGCTATGTGATTCTGCTGGTTGTCGGCCTGCTGATGCTTTACCCGCTGGTGTGGATGTTCTCCGCGTCGTTCAAACCGAACCACGAGATCTTCACCACACTGAGCCTGTGGCCTGCCCACGCCACCTGGGATGGTTTCGTAAACGGCTGGAAAACCGGCACCGAGTACAACTTCGGCCATTACATGCTGAACACCTTTAAGTATGTGATCCCGAAAGTGATCCTGACCATTATCTCCTCCACCATCGTGGCGTACGGCTTTGCCCGCTTCGAGATCCCGTGGAAGAAGTTCTGGTTCGCCACGCTCATCACCACCATGCTGCTGCCCAGCACCGTGCTGCTGATCCCGCAGTACCTGATGTTCCGTGAAATGGGCATGCTCAACAGCTATATGCCGCTGTACCTGCCGCTGGCCTTCGCCACTCAGGGGTTCTTCGTCTTCATGCTGATCCAGTTCCTGCGCGGCGTCCCGCGTGACATGGAAGAGGCGGCGCAGATTGACGGCTGTAACTCCATTCAGGTGCTGTGGTACGTGGTAGTGCCGATCCTGAAACCGGCCATTATCTCCGTCGCCCTGTTCCAGTTCATGTGGTCCATGAACGACTTTATCGGGCCGCTGATTTACGTCTACAGCGTGGATAAATACCCCATCGCACTGGCGCTGAAAATGTCCATCGATGTCACCGAAGGCGCGCCGTGGAACGAAATTCTGGCAATGGCGAGCATCTCCATTCTGCCATCCATCATTGTCTTCTTCCTGGCACAGCGCTACTTCGTACAGGGCGTCACCAGCAGCGGAATTAAAGGTTAAGAGGGAAATACCATGGCTGAAGTTATTTTCAACAAGCTGGAAAAGGTCTACTCCAACGGCTTTAAAGCGGTACACGCTATCGATCTTAAAATTGCTGAAGGGGAATTCATGGTGATCGTCGGCCCATCCGGCTGCGCCAAATCCACGACACTGCGCATGCTGGCGGGGCTCGAAACCATCAGCGGCGGCGAGGTGCGCATTGGCGACAAGATCGTGAACAACCTCGCGCCGAAAGAGCGCGGTATTGCAATGGTGTTCCAGAACTATGCTCTCTATCCGCACATGACGGTGCGCGAGAATCTGGCCTTTGGTCTCAAGCTGAGCAAACTGCCGAAAGATCAGATTGAGTCTCAGGTGAATGAAGCTGCCAAAATTCTTGAACTGGAAGAGCTGCTCGACCGCCTGCCGCGCCAGCTTTCCGGCGGCCAGGCGCAGCGCGTGGCGGTAGGCCGTGCGATTGTGAAAAAACCGGATGTATTCCTGTTCGATGAGCCGCTTTCAAACCTCGACGCCAAACTGCGCGCTTCGATGCGTATTCGTATTTCCGACCTGCACAAGCAGCTGAAGAAATCCGGAAAACCGGCGACCACCGTTTACGTGACACACGACCAGACCGAAGCGATGACCATGGGCGACCGCATCTGCGTGATGAAGCTCGGCCATATCATGCAGGTGGATACGCCGGACAACCTCTACCACAGGCCGAGGAACATGTTCGTGGCGGGCTTTATCGGCGCGCCGGAGATGAATATACGCAAAAGCGTACTGGTCGAAAAAGCGGGCCAGCTGCACATCGCCATTGGCGATGAAACCATGCCGCTGAACGCGGAGAAGCAGGAGAAAGTCGCGGCCTACGCGGGTCAGGAGATTTACTACGGCGTGCGTCCGGAATTTGTGTCGCTCTCTGATGAGCCCTTCCCGAACGGCGGCTGTAGCGGGGAGATGGTGCGCGTTGAGAACATGGGCCACGAATTCTTTGTGTACCTGAAGGTCGCGGACTACGAACTGACCGCCAGAATCCCGTCCGATGAAGCTAAGCCAATGATTGATAAGGGGCTTCATCGTAAGGTGTATTTCACGTTTGAGATAAACAAGTGTCATATTTTTGACGCAAAAACTGAACAGAACCTCTCTCTCTGATGGAGTGATAAAAATGAAAAAAGTGCTTTTAAGCGCAGCAATCTCCGCGACCCTGGGTCTTACCGCTTTGCCATCGATGGCGCAGAATGTGGATTTACGGATGTCCTGGTGGGGCGGCAACGGCCGTCACCAGGTCACCCTGAAAGCGCTGGAAGAGTTCCATAAGCAGAACCCGGACATCAACGTGAAAGCGGAATACACCGGCTGGGATGGTCACCTCTCCCGTCTGACCACCCAGATTGCGGGCGGCACCGAGCCGGACGTAATGCAGACGAACTGGAACTGGCTGCCGATCTTCTCGAAAACCGGTGACGGCTTCTACGATCTGAACAAGATGAAGGACGTGATTGACCTGTCGCAGTTCGATCCCAAAGAGCTGCAAACCACCACCGTGGACGGCAAGCTGAACGGCATTCCGATCTCGGTGACGGCGCGCGTGTTCTACTTCAATGACGAAACCTGGAAAAAAGCGGGTATTGCGTACCCGAAAACCTGGGACGAGCTGATGGCGGCCGGTAAAACCTTCGAGAGCAAGCTCGGCAAGCAATACTATCCGGTGATCCTGGAGCATCAGGATACGCTGGCGCTGCTGAATTCGTACATGATCCAGAAGTACAACATTCCTGCGGTGGATGAGAAAACCAAAAAGTTCAGCTACACAAAGGAACAGTGGGTAGAGTTTTTCCAGACCTACAAAAAGCTGATCGACAGCCACGTCATGCCGGACACCAAATACTATGCCTCTTTCGGTAAGAGCAACATGTATGAGATGAAGCCGTGGATCCAGGGTGAATGGGGCGGCACCTACATGTGGAACTCCACCATCAACAAATATTCCGACAACCTGAAGCCACCGGCGAAACTGGAGCTGGGCAACTACCCAATGCTGCCGGGCGCCACCGACGCAGGTCTGTTCTTCAAACCGGCGCAGATGCTGTCGATTGGTAAGACGACCAAAAACCCGGAGGCGGCAGCAAAGCTGATTAACTTCCTGCTCAACAGCAAAGAAGGGGTCGATACGCTGGGTCTTGAGCGTGGCGTACCGCTGAGCAAAGTGGCGGTGCAGTATCTGACCGAAGACGGCACCATTAAAGAGGACGATCCTTCCGTGGCGGGCCTGCGCCTGGCGCAGTCGCTGCCGGCGAAACTCACCGTCTCGCCATACTTTGACGACCCACAGATTGTGGCGCAGTTCGGTACCTCTTTGCAGTATATCGACTACGGGCAGAAAACCGTGGAAGAGACGGCCGCTGACTTCCAGCGTCAGGCGGAGCGTATTTTGAGACGTGCGATGCGGTAAAAACAAAGCCGGGTGGCGCTTCGCTTACCCGGCCTACACGGTATCGTAGGCCCGGTAAGCGAAGCGCCACCGGGCAATGACATTACACGCCGATATTACGTAGTTTCTCCCCTTTCATCAGCTTGCGTTCAATATGCTCCAGGGTCACGCCTTTGGTTTCCGGGATCAGCCAGAACGTCACGCCGATAAACGCCACGTTCAGCACCGTATAGAGCCAGAAGGTGCCTGCCGCGCCAATCGCATCCAGCAGCGTCAGGAAGGTCGCGCCAATGATCATATTCGACACCCAGTTGGTGGTGGTGGAACAGGTGATACCAAAGTCGCGGCATTTCAGCGGCTGAATTTCAGAGCACAGGATCCACACCACCGGTGCGGCGCTCATCGCGTAACCGGCGATGCACATCATGGTCATGCCAACGGAGAGCCAGGAGAGGCCGCTTGACGCCGTGCCGTTATCGAACTGCATCAGGCAGTAACCAAGGATCAAGGTGCCGAGCGCCATTACGCTAAAGCCAATTTTCAGGGCCGGTTTACGTCCGGCCTTATCGACGGTGAACACCGCGATAAAGGTGGCGAACATAAAGGTCAGCCCCACCACCAGCGTGGCGATCATCTGCTGTTCGGTGGTGGTAAAACCAGCCATTTTAAAGATGCGTGGGGCGTAATACATGATGATGTTCATCCCCGTGAACTGCTGCATCGCCTGTAACAGCATGCCGAGGAACACCGCGCGGCGCACGTTGCGGTTCGCCTTAAACAGGGACCAGCCGCCCTGCTTCAGCTTCAGGCTTTCGCGGATTTCGTTCAGCTCTTCACGCGCTTTTTCAGACGTGTCGCGCAGCATGCGCAGCACCTCTTCCGCCTCCACGTGACGCCCTTTTTGCGCCAGCCAGCGCGGGCTGTTCGGCAGGAAAATGACTAACACAATCAGCAGCACCGCAGGCAGCGCCAGCACGCCAAGCATTGCCCGCCAGTTGCCGCTGTAGCTGAAGTACGTATCCGACAGGAACGCCAGCACGATACCGAGCGTCACCATCAGCTGGTACATGCTGATCATCTTCCCGCGCACGTTTTCGCTCGCCATTTCGGAGAGGTAAAGCGGCGCGGTGTAGGACGCGATACCTACCGCCACGCCCAGCAGCACGCGGGAAAGCAGCAACACTTCAACGTTGGTGGCAAACGCCGAACCAAGAGAGCCAGCAACAAACAGGATCGCCCCGACCATCAGGCTGTATTTGCGCCCGAGACGGAACGACAGCCAGCCGTTAAACAGTGCGCCGATGGCCGCACCCAGCATCATGCTGCTCACCACCCACTCTTGCAGGCGGTTGCTTAACGTAAAGTGGTCGGTAATAAAGGGCAGTGCGCCCGCGATAACGCCGATATCCAGACCAAACAGTAAACCGGCTACGGCGGCCGCAACAGAAACAAACTGGTTCATGCGTCGGGTATCGCGCAGCGCAGCGGGCATAAGGGTAGAGTCATTTACAGATGTCATTGTTTCCTGCCTCAACAGCGAAATTCGTTAAGTGAAATTACGAGATACCGAAAGAAAGTGTCAGGCCGGAAATGGTGAAGATATGGATTATTTCGCTACGACACACCGATCTGTGATGGACATTACAATTTCAAATCAGGATGGTTTAACCTTATTTTTGATTAATTAGTTAATATTTAAGCAATAAATGTGTGACACCCGTCATTCATTCCTTTTCAGTATGGATTTTTCATCTTTAAGGATATGGATAAAGCCAATTTTGGCGCAAAAAAAACCTCTACCCGAGGGCAGAGGTTCTTTATTCGGGCTGACTTAACGTGCCAGCCAGCCGCCGTCTACGGCAACGGTGTAGCCATTAATGTAGTCCGAAGCCGGGGACGCCAGGAATACAACCGGGCCCATCAGATCGCGCGGCAGACCCCAGCGACCCGCTGGAATACGCTCCAGGATTGCCGCGCTGCGCTCTTCATCCGCACGCAGCTGCTGGGTATTGTTGGTGGCCATGTAGCCCGGCGCAATCGCGTTGACGTTGATGTTGTGCTGCGCCCACTCGTTCGCCAGCAGACGGGTCACGCCCATCACGGCACTCTTCGATGCGGTGTAAGACGGCACGCGGATGCCGCCCTGGAAAGAGAGCATGGAGGCAATATTAATGATCTTGCCACCTTTCCCCTGAGCAATGAAGTGCTTCGCAGCCGCCTGGGACATAAAGAACACGCTCTTGATGTTCAGATTCATCACGTCGTCCCAGTCCGTTTCGCTGAAGTTAATCGCGTCTTCACGACGGATCAGGCCGGCGTTGTTGACCAGAATATCGATATGCCCAAACTCCGCCACCGCGCGATCCAGCAGCTCAGGGATCGCATCGATTTTGCGCAGGTCCGCGGTCAGGCTCAGGAAACGGCGGCCCAGCGCGGTGACGCGCTCGATAGTTTCCGTTGGCTCAACGATGTTAATCCCGACGATATCGCAGCCCGCTTCCGCCAGACCTAACGCCATACCCTGCCCCAGCCCGGTGTCACAACCGGAAACCACAGCCACTTTACCTTGCAGAGAAAATGCATCCAGAATCATGTTTGTTCCTTAATCGTTCAGCGCCTGTCAGCAACAGGCAGATGTATGCTTAACTGCCTGCGACTAGCGCAGATCCTTAACAGCGACGTGGTCCATGTCATCAAAGACCTGGTTTTCACCGACCATCCCCCAGATAAAGGTATAGGCTTTCGTCCCCACGCCAGAGTGGATGGACCAGCTAGGCGAAATGACTGCCTGCTCGTTGTGCATAACGATATGGCGCGTCTCCTGCGGCTGTCCCATCATGTGGAACACGCAGGCGTCTTCATCCATGTTGAAATAGAAGTAGACTTCCATGCGGCGCTCGTGGGTATGGCACGGCATGGTGTTCCACAGGTTGCCCGGCGCAAGCTCGGTCAGCCCCATGCTGAGCTGGCAGGTTTCCAGCACATCCGGAACAAAGTATTTGTTGATGGTGCGACGGTTGCTGGTGAGGTTATCGCCAAGGGTCACCGGGGCAACATCCGCTGGCGTGACTTTTTTGGTTGGGTAAGTCGTATGGGCCGGGGCGCAGTTGTAGTAAAACTTCGCCGGTTTGCTGGCATCAATGCTGGCGAACACCACCTCTTTCGCGCCTTTGCCGACGTACAGCGCGTCGCGGTGACCAATTTCGAAGCACTGGCCATCGACGGTAATGGTGCCCGGCCCGCCGATGTTAATCACGCCCAGTTCACGGCGTTCGAGGAAGTAGCTCACGCCCAGCTGTTTGCCCACTTCACCGCCCACGGAGACGGTTTTCGCCACCGGCATAATCCCGCCCACAATAATGCGGTCAATATGGCTGTAGACCATGGTGTACTTGTCGGCTTCGAACACTTGCTCAACTAAAAACTCACTGCGCAGCCCCTGAGTATCCAGCATTTTAGCGTGCGCACTGTGGATGCTTTGTCTGACGTCCACGTAAACCTCCAGAATTGATCGTGCCCGAAGGCAAAGATAAATAACGAAACAACGTTCCGTTTTCGTGATGAACACATATTATCCCCTGACAACGGGGTTTTCAATTGCATTTAAAACAACGTTTCATTTTTTCTGCCTGTTTATGCCAGAAATGGAGTTTCGATCACGATAAATCTTTAAGACCCTCAATCTGGTTAATGAAAATGAGAAAGTGCGCTGTCAGTCACAAATAATGAAACAACGTTTTGATAATTTATCACCTAGTTTTCAACCTACATTACGCGTTCAAAGGAGTGCATTATGGCTAAAGGTATGCGGGTCAAGCTGAACTATGAGGTCAGCCGCGATCCGGATACAGGCGTGGAAGTCACCCGCCTGACCCCACCGGAAGTAACCTGTCATCGCAACTACTTTTACCAGAAGTGCTTCTTTAACGATGGCAGCCACCTGCTGTTCGCCGGGGAGTTCGACGGTCACTGGAACTATTACCTGTTGGATCTGAAAAACGCCGAAGCGGTACAGTTGACCGAAGGCGCGGGCGATAATACCTTTGGCGGGTTCCTCTCTCCGGACGATAAATCCCTCTACTATGTGAAGAACGATCGCACCCTGCTGGAGGTGGATTTACAGACGCTGGCAGAGCGCGAAGTGTACCGCGTTCCGGAAGAGTGGGTCGGCTACGGCACCTGGGTCGCGAACAGCGACTGCACCAAACTGGTGGGTATTGAGATTGCCAGATGTGACTGGACGCCACTCAACGACTGGAAAATTTTCCACGACTTCTTCCACAAAGGGCCGCACTGCCGCCTGCTGCGCGTTGATCTGAAAACGGGTGAAAGCACCACCATTCATGACGAGAAGATCTGGCTGGGACATCCGATTTATCGCCCGTTCGATGACAATACCGTGGCCTTCTGTCATGAAGGGCCGCACGACCTGGTCGACGCCCGCATGTGGCTGGTCAACGAAGATGGCAGCAACGTGCGGAAAGTGAAAACGCACGCGGAAGGTGAAAGCTGTACACATGAATTTTGGGTGCCCGACGGGTCCGCGCTGATCTACGTCTCTTATCTGAAAGGTCAGCAAGGGCGTACCATCTCCCGCTTCAACCCGGACACCGGCGTGAATGAAGCGGTAATGAACATGCCCGCCTGTTCACATCTGATGAGCAACGTTGACGGCAGCATGCTGGTTGGCGACGGTTCCGGTACGCCTGTTGACGTGAAAGACACCGGCGGCTACACCATTGATAACGATCCTTATCTGTATGCCTTTGACGTGGCGAAGAAAGCTTATTACCGCATCGCCCGTCATGACACCTCATGGGCTACGGTGGCGAACAGCCGCCAGGTAACCCACCCGCATCCGTCCTTCACGCCGGACGAAAAAGCGGTGCTGTACAGTTCCGATAAAGACGGCAAACCGGCCCTCTATATCGCGAAACTCCCCGAGCAACCTGAAATGTTGCATGCCTGAATGAGTTAGTGTTTCTGTAACTGGCCTTGCCCTCCGATTCGGAGGGCTTTTTTTTGGGTGATTGCGCGGCGCTTTTTGCCGGGTGGCGCTTCGCTTACCCGGCCTACGAAAAAATGGATTGGAAAGAATGTGTAGGCCGGGTAAGCGTTAGCGCCACCCGGCGGTTTTTAGCGAAGGAACTGAATTATCAGAAGGAGTACGCCACACCTAAACGGAAACGGGTCTGGCGTTCGTCCGTGTCTTTAACCCCCACGTTCCCCACCTCCACATACGGTGCCCAGTTTTTATCCCATTTGTAGGCCAGCTTGGCGTTATATTCGTTGGAATAATCTTTATTATTATTTCGGGCCACGCCTTCAGAACTTTTCGCGTAAACATAGTTCAGCTCGGTACGCCAGTCACCTAATACCCAACCGACCCACGCATCGCCACGGTTAACTTTATCATCGTCCTTATTTGAGCTTGACGGGTAGCGAGTATATTCGTAACGGTAACGCGCAGCCACGTAGAAGCCATTATCGAAGCTATATTGCACATGCAGATTCGGTTTATAAATGGTGCGACTGTCTGTGCTTTCAATCGTAAACGCAGGGGTCAGGGCGATATTGTCTGTCGCTTTCCAGCGCCAGCTAATCTGATCTTCGTGACCGTTCCCCACTACATCCGCGAATGGCTGATCTGCCTTGTCCCCGCCTGATTTCCACTTCGCCTCGACTGAAAAACCGAAGCCATTATCAAAGCGGTGCGAGACGGCAACACGGTCGGCATTCGAGCCGCTGTCAATATATTCGTGACGCAGATCGACGGTAACGGCGCTAGCCGCAAAAGAGGCACTAATAAGGGAAGCAAGGAGCAGAGATTTCTTAAACATGAAAAAACCCTCAATTAAAATAACGTTTCGTTTTTATGAAACTTGAGTTTATTTTTTATGCACCGTTATTTTAGTGACAAGGATCGAAATTATTTGTTTCATTTTTTTTGGCAAAGATCGACGTGAACCCCATCAACAAAAAAAGGGCATTAACCGTAAATTTCAGGGGGAAGATCACATTAAGCACTTCACAAAGCAAATAATTAACCGCGCAATAATTATTGCGGGCTTCAGAAAGAACGCAGAAGTGTTAAAAAAGGATTCTGCGGACACAAAAAAACCTCCCGTGGGAGGTTTTCTGTGCACAGAGAGGGGAAACTACCGTTCGATAGCCAGGGCCACCCCCTGCCCTCCGCCAATACAGAGCGTTGCGATCCCTTTTCGGGCGTTACGCTTTTTCATTTCGTGGACCAGCGACACCAGAATGCGGCAGCCGGAGGCGCCAATGGGATGACCCAGCGCAATTGCACCGCCGTTGACGTTGACCCGCAGCGGATCCCATTCCAGCATTTTCCCGACCGAGATCGCCTGTGCAGCAAAGGCTTCGTTGACCTCAATCAGATCCACATCGCTCAGCTCCCAGCCCGCCCGCTCCAGGCAGCGGCGCGTGGCATAGACCGGGGCGATCCCCATTAACGCAGGATCAACACCCACGCTGGCAAACGCTTTGATGCGCGCCAGCACCGGCAGCGCCAGCTCCTGGGCTTTGCTTTCACTCATCATCATCACCGCCGCCGCACCGTCGTTAATGGATGAGGCGTTGCCTGCCGTTACAGAACCGAGCGTTTCAAAGGCCGGATCGAGTTTTGCCAGCCCTTCTGCGCTGGCATCGGTGCGCGGCTGCTCGTCGGTATCGACGATGAGCGCTTCGCCGTTCTGGCGCTGGGTACTGACCGGGACAATTTCATCGCGAAAACGCCCGGAGTCGATCGCTGCACGCGCTTTTTGCTGTGAGCTGAGGGCATATGCATCCTGAAGCTCGCGGCTGATACCGTATTCCCGCGCCAGGTTTTCCGCCGTTACGCCCATATGGTAGTCGTTGAAGGCGTCCCACAGCCCGTCGTGAACCAGACTGTCAAGCAGCTGACTGTTCCCGAGCTGCGCGCCGGTCCGGCTGTCGGTCAGGACGTGCGGGGCGCGGCTCATATTCTCCTGCCCGCCGGCAATAACCACGTCCGCTTCACCGCACTGGATGGCCTGCGTCGCAAGATGGAGCGCTTTCAAACCTGAACCACAGACGTCGTTGATGGTAATTGCCGAAACGGTATTGGGCAGGCCCCCCTTCAGCGCTGCCTGGCGCGCAGGGTTTTGTCCCGCGCCAGCGGTCAGCACCTGGCCAAGTATCACCTCATCAATTTCATGTGCGGCAATCCCGCTGCGTTCCACCAGCGCTCTTACCACCACGCTGCCGAGATCAACCGCAGAGTGACGCGCAAGCGCTCCCTGAAAACAGCCGATAGCCGTACGTAACGCACCCACTATAACGACATCTTTCATCACGACCTCTGTGCAAAATGACATGACGATAGTAGAGGATTGTTATCAACAATTGACGCAAATGTTTAAAATTAGTGAGTTTAGTCACAGGATTATCGTGCGTCCTGCAAGTACTGGCGCAGCCAGCTTCCGGCGACGCCGGGCGGGGTTCGTTTGTTCCATACCAGATCGATGGCAATCGACCTCGGCCAGCCCGGCACGTTCAGCTGCACCAGCGATTTCGACGCGGCAAATTCGTCGACCAGCGCGCAGGGTAACGCGCACCAGCCAAAGCCCTGTACCGCCATACTCAGCAGTAACAGGTAATTCGGCGCAGACCAGACCGGCCCGCGCGCAAGGGGCGCTTCCCGTTCAAGATAGGTACTCAGCCGCAGCTCGCGCCAGCCATGCAGCTCGTCCGCCTGCGTCTCATGTTGCCCTGCCAGAGGATGTCCGGCAGAAACGTAAATAGCCATCCTTGTCTGCATAGGCAGACGGGTCGCGCCAATATCGGTCGGGTAGCTGTCGCGCGCTTCCGTCAGGCCAATTTGCGCCCGCTCCTTTTGCAGCAGATCGATCACGTCCTCCTCTTCACCAATCAGGCACTCAAATTCCGTGTGCGGAAAACGCTGGTCGAACTGGCTCATCATCTGTTCCAGCACGGCCGGGTTAAGCGTATCGGAGAGAACAAAGGTAAAACGCGCCTCCGTTTGCGCGGTTAAAGATACGGCCAGCTCATCCAGGCGCGCGCTGGCGGCGAGTATCGACTGGACATAGCCCAGCACCTGTTCACCCTGGGCGGTCAACACCGGGTGACGCGCCGAGCGATCGAACAGCTCAAAGCCAAGGTCAGCTTCAAGGTTGGCGATGGAGGTGCTGATGGTGGACTGGCTTTTACGCAGCCGCCGTGCCGCAGCAGAAAACGAACCTGCGGCGACAGTTTCAACAAACGCGGTCAGTGCTTCGGGAGAATAACGCATGATGTATCTACTTTATCGATGGATACCATCTTTTATATATCACCTTAAACGATAAGAATAGACCGCATCAACGCCCATACTGGCGTCAATATGAGGTAAATATGCAACATCAGGATGCACTCCAACGTAAATTGCCGGAGCGGATCTTCCATGCCGTCTGTTTTGAAGGCATTGCTACGGCGATCCTCGCCCCGACGGCCGCGTGGCTAATGCAGCGCTCGGTGGTTGAAATGGGGGGTCTCACCATAATTCTGGCGACCACGGCAATGCTCTGGAACATTATCTATAACTTTGGCTTCGACCGTTTCTGGCCCGTCCAGCGGGTGAAGCGCACGGCGAAAGTGCGCGCCCTGCATGCGCTGGGTTTTGAATGCGGTTTTATTGTGATTGGCGTAACCATCGTTGCCGCCGTGCTGGGCGTGACGCTGCTCCAGGCCTTTACGCTGGAAATTGGTTTCTTCCTGTTCTTCCTGCCGTACACCATGCTCTACAATTGGGCGTACGACACCCTGCGGGAGAAAATCATCAAGCGCCGCCAGCAACGCCGCGCCCTGGCAAGCGAATAACCTTCCGGCCGGAGACCTGCTCCGGCCCACCCCTGCGAAGCAACGGCGACCTCAACGCATAATTATGGTAAATTGCACTCCTTTTTGTTCGTTTTATAGTTGATACGTTGCTCTAATGTCGAAAATTTGGTCAAAAGAAGAGACTCTCTGGAGTTTCGCCCTCTACGGCACTGCCGTGGGCGCAGGAACCCTGTTCTTGCCCATTCAGCTCGGCTCTGCTGGCGCGATTGTCCTGCTGATCACCGCCCTTGTGGCGTATCCCTTAACCTACTGGCCGCATAAAGCGCTGGCGCAATTTATTCTGTCGTCGAAGACGAAAGGCAACGAAGGGATCACTGGTGCCGTTTCCCATTACTACGGCAAAAAGATCGGCAACCTCATTACCACGCTCTATTTTGTGGCTTTCTTTGTGGTGGTTCTGATTTACGCGGTGGCGATAACTAACTCACTCACTGAACAGCTGGCGAAACGGATGACGGTGGATACCGGCATGCGGATGCTGGTGAGTTTTGGCGTGGTGCTGATTCTGAATCTGATCTTCCTGATGGGGCGGCACATCACCATTAAGGTGATGGGTTTCCTTGTTTTTCCGCTGATCGCCTATTTCCTGTTTGTCTCGCTGTATCTGACGGGCAGCTGGCAGCCGTCGCTTCTGACGAGCCAGATGGCCTTCGACCAGCATACGTTGCACCAGGTGTGGATTTCGATCCCGGTGATGGTTTTCGCTTTTAGCCATACTCCGATCATCTCGACTTTCGCCGTGGACCGTCGCGAGAAATACGGTGAAGAGGCGATGGGTAAATGCAAAAAAATCATGAAAGTGGCGTATCTGATCATCTGCCTCAGCGTGCTGTTCTTTGTGTTCAGCTGCCTGCTTTCGATTCCACCGTCGTATATCGTGGCGGCAAAAGAGGAAGGGGTGACGATCCTGTCCGCGCTGTCGATGATGCCTTCGTCCCCGGCATGGCTGGGCATTTCCGGCATTATCGTGGCAATTATAGCGATGTCGAAATCGTTCCTCGGCACCTATTTTGGCGTGATTGAAGGGGCAACGGAAATTGTGAAATCGTCTCTGAATCAGGTGGGTGTGAAAAAAAGTCGCGCCTTTAACCGCGCGGTTTCGATTCTCGGCGTGTCGCTGATTACCTTTGCGGTCTGCTGCATCAACCCGAATGCGATCTCGATGATTTACGCCATCAGCGGTCCGCTTATCGCCATGATCCTGTTCATCATGCCGACGCTGTCGACGTACCTGATCCCGTCGTTAAAACCGTACCGCTCCATCGGTAACCTGCTGACGCTGATTGTGGGTGTGCTGTGTGTGTCGGTGATGTTTGTCGGTTGAGTGTGCTGCCCGGCGCAATGCCGGGCATCTGTTTTACGCCCGAATATCGTCATACTCCCGCGTATTATCAAACTCATGCTTCGCAAACGGACACAGCGGGATAATTTTACGGTTCTCCCCGCGCATCTTCTCTACCACCTTCGCCACCAGCTGTTTACCCACACCCTGCCCTTTCAGGCTTGGATCTACATCGGTGTGCTCAATGATGCTCAGATGCTCGCCGGTTGGGACAAAGACAATCTCCGCTACCTGATTGCCTTCGGCGTCGTTGACGTAAAACTTGTTATGGCCTTCAAGAATTTCCATGGTTCATCACTTATTTTTGGCGGTACTTCAGCGCACCGCTCGGGCAGGTATCAATTACGCGCACAACCGTTTCTGCATCTACTTCATCCGGCGCGATCCATGGTTTACGCTTCAGGTCGAACAGCGCCGCGCTGCCGCGCACGCAGTTGCCCGAGTGTTTGCAGATCCCGGTATTGAAGTAAACATCAATTTTCTCACCGGTGTAGGCCCGGTACCCCGCATCCAGTAGCTCCTGATCCATGATATTGCCTCTGTAATTATTGTGGTGACAAAAGAAGCATACCCTCAGCCGATCCGCCTGACCACGTCAAAAACGAGGTTTGGCCACCCTCTTTTCAACACGTTATTTCGCCAGACACTTAAGATTATTCCGAATACAGAAGCACCCGTTGCGACGATATATTTTTGCGTTGTGTCAACTCTTGTAATAATTCACGCCACGTTCACATTATGATTATTAGCTAAGCGAACTCCCAACATCCAGATTTATTTCTCCCTAACCAGTGGATTTACCGTCCGTTTTTAAAGTTCGTAACGAAGCGGTATTTCCTGAACACCTGCAAAACTACCGCAAAACAACCCAGACATGAAATTTGACTCTTCTCACATAACGACTAATGTTAATTCCTGAACGACAACTGATACGAATTACTTATCGTATCTCCTGACATAAACGCAACATGAGGGTTGATATATGGCAGAGCAACATCGTGGTGGTTCCGGTAATTTCGCTGAAGACCGTGAAAAGGCATCAGAAGCTGGACGTAAAGGCGGCCAGCACAGCGGCGGTAATTTCAAAAACGATCCGCAACGCGCATCTGAAGCGGGTAAGAAAGGGGGCCAGAACAGTCACGGCGGAGGCCGTAAATCTGATAACTCCTGATCTTATTTAAAGCTCTTATAAATATACCGAGAGCATGCTGCGGGCCCGTCGGCTCGCAGTACCTTCCCTTTATTTCACTGGAGCGAAAATATGAATATGAAAACTGTTGAAGATGTATTTATTCACCTGTTATCCGACACCTACAGCGCTGAGAAGCAGCTGACCCGCGCTCTAAGCAAGTTAGCTCGCGCCGCATCCAGCGAGAAGTTGAGTGCCGCGTTCACGGCCCACCTCGAAGAGACTCAGGGACAAATCGAGCGTATCGATCAGATTATTGAGCAGGAATCCGGCCTCAAACTGAAGCGCATGAAATGCGTTGCGATGGAAGGCTTAATTGAAGAAGCCAACGAAGTTATTGAGAGCACTGAAAAAAATGAAGTGCGTGACGCTGCATTAATTGCCGCAGCACAAAAAGTCGAGCATTACGAGATTGCCAGCTACGGCACCCTGGCCACCCTGGCTGAACAATTAGGCTATAAAAAAGCCGTTAAACTTCTTGCCGAAACGCTGGAAGAAGAAAAAGAAACCGATCTCAAATTAACCGATCTGGCTGTCGGCAATATTAATCAAAAAGCCCAGAAAGGATAAATATTAATTTGATGAGCATCAGCAACAAAAATTAACCAGATAATAAATCACAGGAGTTAATTATGAATCATGTAGAACACTACCATGATTGGCTACGCGATGCCCATGCGATGGAAAAGCAAGCCGAATCCATGCTGGAATCTATGGCCAGCCGTATTGATAATTATCCCGACTTACGTGCACGAATTGAACAACACGTTAATGAGACTAAACACCAAATTACCGTGCTGGAAGAAATTCTCGACCGCAATGATATTTCCCGTTCGGTCATAAAAGATTCCATGAGCAAAATGGCGGCGCTCGGCCAGTCCATTGGCGGCATGTTCCCTTCCGACGAAATTGTTAAAGGCTCCATCAGCGGCTACGTTTTTGAGCAGTTTGAAATTGCCTGCTACACCTCTCTGCTGGCTGCGGCCAAACAAGCGGGCGATACCGCCTCCATTCCTGCCATTGAGTCCATTCTGGAAGAAGAGCGCCAGATGGCTGACTGGCTGCTCCAGCATATTCCACAGACGACGGAACAGTTCCTGCTGCGCTCCGATGCGGACGGTGTTGAAGCGAAAAAATAACGAAAGAGGGAGAAACTATGTTTCGACACGTAAAACAGCTGCAATACACGGTACGCGTAGCCGAACCGAATCCGGGCCTGGCCAATCTTCTGCTTGAGCAGTTTGGCGGGCCACAGGGCGAACTTGCCGCGGCATGTCGTTACTTTACGCAAGGATTGAGCGACGACGATCCCGGTCGTAAAGATATGCTGATGGATATCGCGACCGAGGAATTAAGTCACCTGGAAATTATCGGCACCCTGGTGGGTATGCTGAATAAGGGTGCGAAAGGTGAACTGGCGGAAGGCGTTGAAAATGAAGCGGAATTGTACCGCTCCATGACCGAGAACGGCAACGACAGTCATATCACCTCCCTGCTCTACGGCGGTGGTACTCCACTGACCAACTCCGGGGGCGTACCATGGACGGCGGCGTATGTGGATACTATTGGCGAGCCCACCGCCGATCTGCGCTCTAACATTGCGGCCGAGGCGCGCGCCAAAATTATCTACGAACGGCTTATTAACGTAACGGACGATCCGGGTGTTAAAGATGCGCTGGCGTTTTTAATGACGCGTGAGGCAGCACACCAGCTCTCATTTGAGAAGGCGCTCCAGTCGATCCGTAACAATTTCCCACCGGGTAAATTGCCGCCAATCGAAGAGTACA
Organism: Enterobacter cloacae complex sp. AR_0002; assembly: GCF_001922365.1. Lineage (NCBI taxonomy): Bacteria > Pseudomonadati > Pseudomonadota > Gammaproteobacteria > Enterobacterales > Enterobacteriaceae > Enterobacter > Enterobacter cloacae complex sp. AR_0002. Next base: position 4,636,483 of record NZ_CP018814.1, on the reverse strand, counting down.
CCAACAAGTACTACAATATGTCTGAGGGGGGAGAAGTTCGCGGCAGCTGGAACAGCGATAAGCACTTCGACTACGTGGAATCTCCTCAGCCAGCGGTCGATGGCGGTGACGGCGGCGCAAGCGTAACGCTCACGACAGAGCAGGAAACGCTGGTCAAAGCGATGTGCGCACGTACGAAATCCGACCCTAACGCCGATCCGCTTACCGGTGCCGAGCTTGGCGCAGGTAAGAAAAAACCGTAACCGGTTTTGCCAGGCAGCCTGAGGCTGTCTGGCAATGCCTTGTGCGCTATCAGTTCCAGAGGTACGGAGCATGTTCGAGCTTGATGCGTTTCATCTGGCCAGGATACAGTTCGCCTTTACCGTCTCTTTTCATATTCTCTTCCCGGCGATCACCATCGGGCTTGCGAGCTATCTGGTGGTTCTCGAAGGCATGTGGCTTCGCACAAAAAATGATGTCTGGCGCTCGCTATACCATTTCTGGCTAAAAATTTTCGCCGTCAACTTTGGTATGGGCGTGGTTTCCGGGCTGGTGATGGCTTACCAGTTTGGGACTAACTGGAGCGGCTTTTCCCAGTTCGCGGGCAGCATAACCGGCCCTTTGCTCACCTATGAAGTCTTAACCGCCTTCTTCCTCGAAGCCGGATTCCTGGGTGTGATGCTGTTCGGCTGGAACAAGGTTGGCCCCGGCCTGCACTTCTTTGCCACCTGCATGGTGGCGCTGGGCACGCTGATGTCCACCTTCTGGATCCTCGCCTCTAACAGCTGGATGCACACCCCGCAGGGCTTCAGTATTCAGAACGGTCAGGTCATTCCCGAAGACTGGCTGGCCATTATCTTTAACCCCTCATTCCCTTACCGCCTGATCCATATGTCCATCGCCGCCTTCCTGTGCAGCGCCTTGTTTGTGGGCGCGTCCGGGGCATGGCATCTGCTGCGCGGTAACGATACGCCCGCGATCCGCAAGATGTTCTCCATGGCCATGTGGATGGCGCTGCTGGTCGCGCCCATTCAGGCCGTGGTTGGGGATATGCACGGGCTGAATACGCTTGAGCACCAGCCTGCCAAAATCGCCGCGATTGAAGGCCACTGGGAAAACCCGCCCGGCGAGGCCACCCCGCTGCTGTTGTTTGGCGTACCGGATATGGAAGAGGAACGCACCAAATACGGGCTTGAAATTCCCGCGCTCGGCAGCCTGATCCTGACGCACAGTCTGGATAAACAGGTCCCGGCGCTGAAGGATTTCCCGAAAGAGGACCGCCCTAACTCGCTCATCGTCTTCTGGTCCTTCCGCATTATGGTCGGCATGGGGCTGCTGATGATTACCCTTGGCGTACTGAGCGTCTGGCTGCGCTATCGCCGTCGACTCTATCACTCACGGCCATTCCACTGGTTTGCCCTCTGTATGGGGCCTGCCGGATTACTCGCGCTGCTCGCCGGGTGGGTCACCACCGAAGTGGGCCGCCAGCCGTGGGTCGTTTACGGCTATCTGCGCACGATAGATGCGGTGTCTCTGCACAGCACGTTGCAGATGAGCATCAGCCTGCTGGCCTTTATCGTGGTCTACTGTTCGGTATTTGGCGTGGGATATGTGTATCTCGCCCGGTTGATTAACAAAGGTCCGCAGCCTGTGGGCACGCTAACGTCTAATACATCGGGCACCCCTGCCCGTCCGCTGTCCGCCGCCGAGTCTGTTCCGGAAGAGGAGAAGATCTGATGGGCGTCGATATCCCGGTCATCTGGTTTGCCATTATTGTCTTCGCCACGCTGATGTACATCATCATGGACGGTTTCGATCTCGGTATCGGCATGCTGTTCAGCTTTGTGGGTGATGCCAAAGAGCGCGACGTGATGGTGAACAGCGTCGCCCCGGTCTGGGACGGAAATGAAACCTGGCTGGTTCTCGGCGGCGCAGGGTTGTTCGGCGCGTTTCCGCTGGCCTACGCGGTAATAATCGATGCCCTGACCATCCCGCTGACGGCCATGCTGATCGGGCTTATTTTCCGCGGCGTGGCATTTGAGTTTCGCTTTAAGGCGACCCCTTCCCACCGCAAATTCTGGGACTATTCTTTTGCTGGCGGTTCCCTGCTCGCAACCTTCAGCCAGGGGATCGTGGTTGGCGCGATGATCAACGGCTTTGACGTGGAAGGGCGTCGCTTTGTGGGCTCCTCGCTGGACTGGTTCACCCCGTTTAACCTGTTCTGCGGGCTGGGCTTAATTGTCGCCTATACCCTGCTGGCCACCACGTGGCTGATCATGAAAAGCGAAGGCGCGCTGCAAAACCGGATGCGCGAGCTGACCCGCCACGTTCTGCTGGCGCTGATTGCCGTCATTGCGGTGGTAAGTATCTGGACCCCGCTCGGCTGGCAGTTTGTCGCCGAGCGCTGGTTTACTCTGCCTAACTTCTTCTGGTTCCTGCCGGTTCCGGTTCTGGTGGCGGTATTCAGCCTGTGGATCTGGCGGCTGACGCGTAATCCCGACAGCCATGCCCGTCCGTTCCTGTTAACGCTGGGCCTGATCTTCCTCGGCTTTAGCGGCCTGGGCATCAGCCTGTGGCCACACATTATTCCGCCGCACATCACCTTGTGGGAAGCCGCCGCGCCGCCTGCCAGCCAGCTGTTTATGCTGATCGGCACGCTGTTAATCATCCCGGTGATCCTGGTTTATACCGCCTGGAGCTACTACGTCTTCCGGGGCAAAGTGTCTGATACCGAAGGTTATCACTAAGGATTACTATGGCAGGCTGGCATACACGCGCCATTATTTACCAGATAGATACTGCCCTGTTTTACGATCTGAACGGCGATGGCTGTGGCGACATCGCCGGGATCGCCGCGAAGCTACGCTACATCCGCCGGATGGGCGCGACGGTTATCTGGATCACTCCGTTTTACCTCACGCCTTTTCTCGATGAAGGCTATGACGTGAGCGACCATTTGCAGGTCGATCCCCGCTTCGGCAAGCTCAACGATATCATCGCCTTTATTGAACAGGCGCGGGAGCTGGGGATGCAGGTCATTATTGAGCTGCTGATCCAGCATACCTCGGATGCGCATCCCTGGTTTCAACAGGCCCGCCGCAACCCTCAGTCACCCTATCGTGACTATTACCTGTGGTCCGACACGGACGACGACGATACGCCGCCGATGTTCCCCGGCGTGGAGAAGAGTATCTGGACATGGGACGACGAGGCGGGGCAATACTATCGGCATATGTTTTATCACCACGAGCCGGATCTCAATCTGGCCTCCCCTGCGGTGCTGAAGGAGGTTGAGAACATCATCATCTTCTGGCTAAAGCTCGGGGTGTCGGGCTTTCGCCTGGATGCGGCGTCGCACCTGACAAAACAGGCCGGACGTGGGGATGAAAAACGCGGCCTGTGGATCCTGGAGCATCTGCGCCGTCTTATCGAGCAGCGTAACCCGGATGCGATCCTGCTCGGCGAAGTCGACGTGGAGGTCGAGGCCTACAAAGATTATTTTGGTCAGAACGACCGGCTCAACCTGGTGCTGAATTTCTGGCTCAATAAGTACTTCTACGTCAGCCTTGCGGAGAAAAGCGCACGACCGCTGCGCAACGCGGTAAAGAAGATGATTGTGCCGCCTGACTCCTGCTGCTTCGCCAACTGGCTGCGCAATCATGATGAGCTGGATCTGGAAGGGATAGGAAAAAAAGCGAAGCAGACCGTCATTGATGCCTTTGCCCCTGACAAAGAAATGAGTGTGTATCAGCGAGGTATCCGCCGCCGTCTGGCGCCGATGCTTAATGGCGATCGTAAGCGGCTGGCCTTTTGCCATGCGGTCTTGTTTTCGCTGCCGGGCGTACCGGTCATGCGCTACGGGGATGAGATTGGCATGGGAGATGATTTGGAACTGGAGGAGCGTTACGCCGTACGCACCCCGATGCAGTGGGCCGGATCGCAAGGCGGCGGTTTCTCAGACGCCGACCCGGAAACTTTTATCGCCCCGATGATTGACCGCGGCCCGTACCGCTATCAAAAAATCAACGTGGCGGATTCGCTGTTGCACCGCAACTCACTCCTGCACTGCATTATCGATATCGCCAATACGCGCTCGGAGTTCCCTGAGATCGGCGTCGCGCCGTTTCGTCTTATTAATATCGACAGCGATGCGGTGCTGGGGATCTATTACGAAACCGACACGCGCAGCATTCTGACCTTCGTTAACTTCAGCGATAAGCCCGTTAATTTTACTGCCAGAGGGATCCGGCATGCGACCTGGACCGCCTGCCTGGCGGACAAACGCTACAACGACGCGCTGGTGTGCGGCAAAACCGTCGCGCTTAACCTCAGCGGCTATGGCTACCGCTGGTTCTGGACCGATCGTACCGCACTGCGCTGATTATCGTCTCCGCGAGAGCAGAAGACGCGCCACGATCGCACCCGTGACGGCGAGGGAGCCGAGCAGCACTTTCCCCGGCATGCCGGAGGTAACGGTGGTGGCGCGCTCTTTTGCTTCGTCGGTGAAGTGCCCGTGGATTTTATGCAGATCGTTAACCGGCTGATCCAGATAGTCCTGACGGTCATCCGCATTTAGCGTATCGGTCATCTGCCCTTCCCAGGCCTTTTTAACCATCAGCCGATCCAGAAAGCCGGGGAAAAGGAATTGCCCGACAATCGACTGGACGGTGCTGCTGCCCACCCACAGTTCCCGCACCGGTTTCTGGGCCACCTTAAAAATAGCGCTGGCAGCCACTTCCGGCTGAAACACGGGAGGAACCGGGCGCATCGCCCAGGCAAATTTATTCCTCGCCCACTCGAACTGCGGCGTGTTGAGGCCCGGCATCTGTACCATTGCGATCTGCACCCGGCTGTTTTCATGCATCAGCTCGGTGCGCACGGCGTCGGTAAACCCGCGGATCGCGGCCTTCGCCCCACAGTAGGCTGACTGCAAGGGAATGGAGCGGTAGGCCAGCGCGGAGCCAACCTGAATAATCGTTCCGCGATCGCGTGGGGTCATTAACTCCAGCGCGGCGCGGGTACCGTTAACATAGCCCAGATAGGTCACCTCGGTGACGCGGCGAAACTCCTCAGGCGACATGGTGCGAAACGGCGCCAGCATCCCGCCCATGGCGTTATTCACCCACACATCGATGGCCCCAAGCCGGTATTCAATCTCGTTAGCAGCATCGGTCACCGCCTTGCTGTCCGCCACGTCGGCCTGAACGGCACAGGCGTTGATCCCGAAACGGCGCAACTCCTCTTCTGTGGAGCGCAGACTCTGCTCATCGCGGGCAATGATGCCCACATCGTAGCCCGCTTTGGCAAAGTGCAGCGCCGTGGCCTTCCCCACGCCCGCCGTACCGCCGGTAATAACGATGACAGCCATAGCCTTTCCCCTTGTTTCAGACGTTATCCCAGCCGGAGAGTATTTCGATCAGTTCAGACAGGGAATAACGCACCGCTTTATCCACCACATCCTGACATTCACCGGAAAACAGCACGGTGCGGGTTTCCGTCTGTCCGCGAATATTCCAGCCGAAGCAGACCGTACCGGCTGCGGTGCCATCGTCTCCGCCTTCCGGTCCCGCATAGCCGCTGATGGCAAGGCCAATATCCGCCTCGGCGATTTCGCGAATTTTAGCGGCCATCTCGGTCACCGTTTGTTCACTGACGGCGGTGAAGCGCTCAATGGTTTCGTGCCGCACGCCGAGGATCCTCTCCTTCGCCGCATCGCTGAACACCACCATGCCAACGTCATAAAATTCCGCCGTGTTCTCTTCGGCACAAAGCGCAACCGCGAGATTGCCGCCGGTACAGGACTCTGCGGTAGTTAACCGCAAACCTCTGTCCGTAAGCTGAGTGGCGAGCTTTTTCGTCAGCTCGCTGATGGTGCTGTTACTGTCGTGAATAAGATTGCTCATCGCGTTGCCCTTAATTTTCGTCAGGAATAATAGAAATATGACCATTACGCTCAAGAATAGCGTATTTTATCTTCTTCAATTCTGTAATACCGTGATTCTGGCGGGCTGATACCAATATATCATCACAGGATACATCGACCTTTTTCAGTTTATCGGCAAGGGGGACACCGTTCTCCACCAATATCACCGGCGTGCCATCAAGAATATTCTCAACAGTGGAAAAATATTTTTTCAGGAGGCCAAATATAATATCCACCACCACCAGCGTTGTTATTGTAATCATCGCACCGGTGATGGAAAAATCTTCGCCAAGCAGCGCCTGCTGTGTCGCCTCACTGATAATTAAGAGCAAAATAAGGTCAAAACTGGTCATTTGTAGCAGGGCGCGCCGCCCGGCAACTTTAAACACAATGACCAGAAACAGGTAAATTGCCAGGGCACGAAAAACCATGTCCATATTCGACTCCTAGGGGTAAATAAACTGCCAGAAACGGATATCTGGCTCGTTGTTTACGCGGATGCTGTTTGTCCACTTCCCTGCTTTTGACGGCGTGATGAATAATAGAACGGTAAATTTATCGGTCTGTTGTAAACGATCGTAGACGAGAAACAGGGTATTCCCCCGGCTGTACATGCTGTCCGGTTGTGGCCAGACGCTGCCGGGCTCATACGCGTCGCTGCTTTCGCTGGTCAGGCTGAGGGTATATTTCCCCTCAGACGTCACCGGAAACGTCAGCGCCATCCGCGATTCGGTCTGGCGGCGACCGAAGCGCTCATAGCTCAGGGCCAGGGTTTTTGCATCGTTTGTTTTCTCCACGTCGCTGACCACACCGCTTGAAAACAGCCCGGCAATTGCCGCCACGATAATAGCTAACAGCACAATAAAACCCACCTGACGAAATGCGTACTCAAACGTCAGTAAACGATAACTCTCTTTTATCCCAGGCACTTTTTCATTTTTTGGTTCCATGGCAGTCGTCACCGTTTCGCTTAATTGCCGAAATTTTTGATTTCTCTGTGAAAATGCTTTTAAGACTTATCACATTTGCCACATAAAGAAATAGCAACAATACTTCATAAGTCAAGACATCCAAAATGAAGGATATCAGATGAAATTATCAGTGATTTCAGCTTTGTTAATATTAATTATCCCTACTGCCTGGGCAGATAATAACGGCGGGTTACAAAAGGGTGACGCGCCGCCACCGCCGCATGCGTTGGACAGCGGTTATCGTGGTACCGATGATGCGCGCATTATGACCATTACTCAGGCGAAAGAGATGCATGATGGCGCCTCTATTTCACTGCGCGGCAATCTTATTGATGGCAATGGCGATAAATACGTATTCCAGGATAAAACCGGGAAAATCGACGTTATTATCCCGAAAGCCGTATTTGACGACAGAACCGTGGAACCTGACAACATGATCAGTATTAGCGGCTCGCTCGATAAAAAATCATCCCCACCCGTAGTCCGGGTCAGCCACTTGCAAAAATAATTCAGCGAAGCGTTAACGCTGTAACTATCCATCAAATCTCACCCCTAACAAGGAGTTAGCTATGAGTGATAATGAACAACGTACGAACGCTTACCCAACGCCACCTTTCCCGAAGCAACCCCAGACGCCGCCGGGCCTGTCCTCAGAAATGGAACCCGTACCCGACCACGGCGAGAAGAGCTACAAAGGGCATGGACGTCTTGCCGGTAAGAAGGCGCTAATTACCGGGGGCGATTCCGGCATCGGACGCGCGGTAGCCATTGCCTATGCCCGCGAAGGGGCAGATGTCGCCATTAACTATTTGCCGGAAGAGGAAGAAGACGCAGCGGAAGTCATCGCCCTGATTAAAGCGGAAGGACGGAACGCCGTCGCGCTTCCGGGCGATGTGCGCGACGAAACTTTTTGTCAGAACCTGGTGGAGCAGGCCGTCTCAAAACTGGGCGGGCTGGATATCCTGGTGAATAACGCAGGCCGCCAGCAGTATCGTGAGTCGCTGGAAGAACTGACTACGGAAGATTTTGACGCGACCTTTAAGACCAACGTCTATGCGCCTTTCTGGATCACAAAGGCGGCGTTGCGCCACATGAAAGCTCCCGCTTCCATCATTAACACCTCCTCCGTTCAGGCGGTAAAACCGAGCGCCGTACTGCTTGACTATGCGCAGACCAAAGCCTGTCTCGCGGTGTTTACCAAAGCGCTGGCGAAACAGCTGGGTCCGAAAGGGATCCGCGTGAACGCGGTAGCGCCCGGACCTTACTGGACCGTGCTCCAGCCCAGCGGTGGGCAGCCACAGGAGAAAGTGAAACATTTTGGCAAGAGTACCCCTCTGGGACGCCCGGGACAGCCCGTGGAGATCGCACCGCTGTATGTCACTCTGGCCTCGGATGAGTGTTCATACACCTCCGGGCAGGTCTGGTGTTCAGACGGCGGCGACGGCGTCATTTGACGAAAAAGGCTGCGAAAGCAGCCTTTTTTACTTTTAAGGGGTGACGACAGGAAACCAGAAGCTGAAGCTCTCCATGCAGCGCAGCATTTCGTTCACCTTCGCGGCGTTGCCGACGATCGTCACCTCTCCTGCCTGTTGCGCCTTTTTCAGCGTGGTTTCCTTAAGGATGATTTTGTTCAGCGTTTCGCGGCTGAGCGTAATGGTTGCATCCGGATCTTCTGCCTGAGCGTTGGCGCTATGGTTCAGCACGCCATTCTCCAGCTCCAGCTTGTGCCTGCCGCCCTCGCGGCCTAAATCAACGTTAAAAATGCCTCTGGCATTCGCCGCTCTGACGCCGTTAAGGTGAACGCCGAAGTAGTCAAAAATCATCTCAGTTGACATGGCACGGACCGCATCCGGGCTGGCGTTTTTGGGCGTCGGCTTTATCTTCACGCCGTTACGCAACTCTTGCGCACCGGTGAGGTAGGCGTTACGCCACGGCCCTGACTCCGCATGGTATCCCAGCTGTTCAAACGCATCGGCTACCAGTTCGCGCGCCGCCTTATTATTCGGATCGGCAAAAACGACTTTACTGACCACCTGAGCCACCCAGCGATAATTCCCCCGGGCATAATCAACCCGGGCTTTTTCAAGGATCGCGCGGGCTCCGCCCATGTAATCGACATACTTTTTCGCCGCCTCGACCGGAGGCAGTTCATCGAGCGTCGCCGGATTGCCGTCGAACCAGCCAAGATAGTAGACATAGGTGGCTTTGACGTTGTTGCTTACCGAGCCGTAATAGCCACGGCCTGCCCAGGATTTAGCCAGTCCGTAAGGCAGGGCGAAATTTGCGGCTATTTCATCCCTCGTCAGCCCCTTATTCGCCAGTCTGAGCGTCTGGTCGTTGATATAGCGGTAGATATCACGCTGGCTTTTCATCAGCTTCACCACTTTTTTGTTACCCCACGTGGGCCAGCGGTGCTGCGCGATAATGATTTCCGCTTTATCACCCCAACGATCGAGAGCGTTATTGATGTACTTTGACCATGCCAGCGGATCGTGTATTTTCGCCCCGCGCAGCGAGTAGGTATTGTGCAGGGTGTGAGTGACGTTCTCTGCTGCTTGAATCAGCTTTTTCTCTTCCACATACCAGAGCATTTCAGACGGCGCTTCCGACCCCGGCGCCAGCATAAAATCATAGGTGAGACCGTCGATGATCTCTTTCTGCCCGTCTTTGGTAATGGCGTGAGTGGGCGCGATAAGCGTGACCGTCCCCGCTGAGGTGGTCGTCCCCAGACCCGCTCCTATCTGACCTTTTACATTGGCCTTTAACAGGTTTCCGTAGATATAACTGGCACGGCGGCTGATGGCATTTCCGGCCATGATATTTTCCGATACCGCCTCTTCCATAAAACCTGCTGGAGCATAGACTTTCACTTTGCCGGTCATCACTCCCGCTTCATCGACTACGCCACGCACGCCACCATAATGATCGACATGACTATGGGTATAAATAACGGCAACAACCGGGCGTTTGCCGCGATGCTTAACGTAAAGATCCATGCCCGCTTTGGCCGTTTCCGCAGACACCAGCGGATCGATAACCGTGATCCCCTCTTTGCCCTCTATAATCGTCATATTCGACAGATCGAGGTTGCGGATCTGGTAGACGCCTTCCGTGACCTCAAACAGACCGCCAATATTATTCAGCTGCGCCTGACGCCACAGGCTCGGGTTGACGGTATCCGGCGCTTTTTGCCCTTCTTTGATAAAAGCGTATTTCTGGGGGTTCCAGATAACGGCGCCTTTTTCGTCTTTAATCACCGCGGCTGGCAGCGGGGCAATAAAGCCTTTGTGCGCATTTCGGAAATCGGTCTTATCAAAGAAGGGCAGTTGACCATAAAGTGCATCATTCATCTCTTTCGTATGGGCAGTGGCTCCCTTCCCTTCCTTTTGTGCCAGGACAGGCAATGAGGTCAACGAGACTAATAGCAGACCAGCAACGGCCATCGCACTAACGAGAGTTTTAAATTTCATACTTCCTCGAGGAGTTATATTTACGCTGGCGGTACATGGGGGGAAAGGAGGCTATCACCAGGCTTATCTTTAACCTATGAAATTAACGTTTATAAATAAATAAGTTAATTCTTTCGTCGCTGCGGCCTTCAGGGATAATGCTGAGTCCAGTTATTTCCCCGGAGTGATTCGATGAAGAGCCTGCCGTTCTTTTTCGCTGTATTAACCCTCAGCACATTAACAGCCTGTAGTTCTCCCCAACCAGACAATGTTGAAAAAATTAATCATCTGCAAATTCCACTGGTGTTGCCGGGGGAAAAACCGCCGCAGGTACAGATATCGCATATCGCGTCTCTTTATCAGGAAAATAAACAGCAGATCGAGACCCTAACGCGCAGCGTAAAATCACAGTATCTACAGGACACCACCGCAAAAGAAATTTTTGTTGCGGACAGTGCCGTTCAACGCGTCTATGCCTCGCTGACCAAGCTGGAACAGCTAGATATGGTTAATCAGCAATATCTGAAAGATAATAATGTCACGGGTCTGCAAAATATTCATATCGTTCTTGAACCGTTATTCACCAGCTGAAAACAAAAAACCCGGCAACTTAAGCAGCCGGGTTTTTATTAATGGGCATATCACGGGCATCAGTCGTACTGACCAAAGCGATAGCTAAGCCCTGCGGTGACGGAACTCAGGTCGCTGCTCACGCCGATCTGGTTAACATTGCCCACGTTGCTTACCCACTGATACTCCAGGCGGCCCGCCCAGTTTTTATTGAAGGCGTATTCAGTACCCACGGCAGCAAGCGGGCGCACACCGGTTTCAAAACGATTGTGGCCACTTACATCGGATTCAGCGCGATAGCCCATTGCACCGGCACGGCCGTAAATATCCCAGTCATTGGCCAGGGCATAACTGGCCTTCAGAGACAGTTGCAGGCCCTGAGTTTTCATTTGCGCCCCTGCGCCATGCTGGCCTTTAATCTGCATGTTGCCTAAATAATCATAACCGCCTTCTACCGCAAGCCATGGGGTAATCTGATAACCCGTATAAACACCCCCGCCGACATTATCATGGTCAAAATCGAAGTGGTCGGAATGCGTGTTCTCAAACGCTTTTGAACCCATATTGGTATCAAAATAGTGAGACCAGCCGAATTTCGCCCCGCTATACCAGGTGCCCGCATCCGCGGCGGCGAAGGCGGAAGTGGCGGTAAATACATTAGCCACAATTAATGCGATAACTGTCTTTTTCATAAAAATACCGTTTACTTGATAAAGTTAAATCTGAGAAAGCAAACGATATAGAAAATTAACGGCAGCGTTAATTCCATTTCTGTTTAATTTTAAACTTCCGCTAGAATGATTCGGGTAAATGTCTGACTTCAAGCAGGTATCCGCCGCGCTTAAAGGAGATATATTCTCCCTGCTTAAGGGCGGATAATACATTGAGTATACTGCTGCGAGAGAGCAGTGTACGATCCTGAATATATTCCAGAATCGTGGTACGCAGACGCGTCTCTTCCGGGAGCAAAATCATTTCCTGAAGGTGGTTACGAATAACGGAATAGGTACGCTGCTGGAGTACCTGTGCATCACGAAATATTAAATAGGCCGTATGGTATGAAAGCAGCGCGGCGACATCCTCCCAGACGCCCTCGGCGCGAAACAACTCAGCCGCCTTGTCCGCATCGAGACGTAAAATAGTCGACTCCCTTTCCGCACGGAGAAGATGCCCCTGCGTAGGCTGGATCATCTCTGCAATACCAAACAAATGCGGCTCGTAAACGGTCACTACCACCAGTCCATCCGAAGCCCGCAGCAGGGATAACTCCCCTTCCAGAAAGAGGTACATCTGCTGTTTCCCCTTCCGTAACCAGGTGAGTCGCTTACGCGGAACAACGTGCACTTTCTCCGCTATCGGCTCAAGGATAGCGGTCAGTCGTTCGATGGATTTTTCGGGTCGAACAGGCGGTAAAATATGCATGGTACAACCTTCTGACATTCAATATCTGCCATTATAGACCATATATTTTAAGCGGTTAGCCGATCAAAACTGATAGCTGTAGTTGACGCTGGCAAACCAAAGATAAGGATGGTCGTAACTTCCGGCAAACGCCACCGGCGATTTCACATGCGACGACTGCATATGAAGATACGACACGGCAATACCAATATTGCTGGCCGGGGTGATCTGATACTGGGCCCCCGTGCCAAATCGCCACTCATCGCCGGTAGGTAAGGTTAAGGCCACATCGCTCTGGCTTTCATACGGCGAGCTGTCGAACGCCACACCGGCATTCAGTCGCCACTGAGGCGTTGGACGATACTGCACGCCCACCGCACCGTGCCACGTGTCCTTCAGGCGGCTGACGTTGTTCAGCTGCTGGTCCCCGACGACGATTTGCGGCGCGCCGAACTGGCTCCAGTCCTGCCAGCCGAGATCGCCCATAACCGACCACCGCGGGTTAATATCATGCACCAGACTGAGCATGATTTGCTGCGGCGCGCTGATCTGTGCCGACAACGGCAGGTCGTAGGTGCCGTTCTGTAGACGCGCGTTGCCGTCAATATTGAAGCTGAAGTCCGTTTCGCTGTTCCAGGTAATACCGGCTCGGGTCTGGTCAGTTAGCTGCATCAGCAGCCCAAGCCGATAGCTCATGGCCAGGTCTTCATCGCGTCGCTGGTAGTCATCATCGTTAACGCTGCGAGTCAGCGAGAAGTAACCGTAGTTAACGTTGGCGGACGCGCCAATCGAAAGACGGTCGTTAAGCTTATAGGCCAGCGAGGGGCTGAGCGTCATGGCTACCATGGTACTCTTTTTAATCAACCTGTCGCCCGCCCAGCTGCCGTAGTCGATCCCCAGGCCGTAATTACCGTAAAGCCCGATCCCGGCATAAAGATCATCGTTTATCTTCTGGCTATAAAAGGCGCTGGCATTCGGGATGGTTTTCATCACATCGCCGGGGCTTTGATGGGCATCGTTATCCAGCTGGTTGTCGATGGAGCCATCCATAACCTGTAACCCACCGGTGACCATATGATCCGGTAAGCGCGTCATGCCAGCCGGGTTGGTCATGATTGTCGAGGCGTCCTTCGCACGAGCCGCCTGCCCTGCTCCGGCAAGCGCGGTATCTTCGGTGCCGGCTTCATAAAAATAGAGGGCGCTGGCATGGGCACTGGAGACAGCTAATACGCCAGCGCACAGGAGGAGTCGTGTTTTCATCTGTGGTCCGGGAAATAAAAAATTTGCCGACAGATATAACAGGGGCGATTGATTACGTAAAAAGAAAGAGGGTTTAATTTTAAATTATGCGCGGTTCAGCCCCTCTTAATATCTCTGACAATTCAGCGACGTCCGGAATACGACGCCGCTACGTCCTGCACCTGTAATACGCTCAGGTACAGGACGATAAAATCCAGCAACTTTTATACATGTTTATTAGGACTTACTTATAATGCTCCAGATTGGTTTCCGGGCCCGTTCTGGCAATTTCCTGAGCTTTGCCGAAACTTTCAATCAGGCACTTATATTCCGGACAGACATGCTCTGCCAGGATCTCAGCAAAGCGAGAACCTTCCTCGCGGTTCCAGGTTCTCATTAATTCAGCGACAATGGCAAACGTATCGGTAGGGATCGCCCCCGCCTGAGCCACGCGCGCGATGGTGGTATCGGTCGCGATTTTGGACCAGTTCCCCGAGGCATCCACAACACAGTAAACCTTATACCCCTCGTGGACAGCGCTAACCGCAGGGAACGCCATGCAGACGCTGGTGAGCGTGCCGGCAATAATCAGGGTCTTTCTGCCCGTCTTTTCCACTTCCTTCACAAACGCCGGATTATCCCAGGTATTAATCTGCCCGGTGCGTGGAACATACACGGCATGGGGTGCATATTTGTGAATTTCCGGGATGAGCGGGCCATTGGGACCGTCAGGAACAGAGGCCGTGGTGATCACCGGGATATTTAAAAGCGTGGCAACTTTGGCTATCGCTGTCACATAATTACGAAGGTCTGGTACAGGCACATCACGTACCGTGTTGAATAAGCCACTCTGATGGTCGATGAGTAAAATTACAGCGTCATCAGTATCAATCATACCGTTTGTAGCAGCCATATTTCTTTCCTCATGATTTCTTTTACATTGCCGTCAACTCTCCCGGCTCCGCGATTTTACATGCACATGGTCAGGGTATAATGCATTGATAAATCATAATGAATAGTAGTTCGATCCGGTCTGAATACCGCATCATTTCAGGACAATTTCTGGCACGGTACGCTGAGCCATCGACGCTGACGGAAAGCCCTCGTGAGGAGAAAAAATCTTTACAATGCCGTTATGCGGCCATTCGTATTCGTTCGGCTGAAGGCAAGCGTTACTCACTACTGGGATCGCCCTTATCCTCCCGCATGGATTCGATAAACTCCCGTTGCTCCTCTGTGAGTTCAAGCTCATCCAGCAAGCGATCTAACTCTTCTTCAGGTGATTCCTTTTGGTTCTTTCTCTTCCCGGTAGCCATACTCACCCTTGAGTTATTAGGATTAATCTCAGGGTATCCAGGGTACAGGAAATGTGCAACTTAGCGTGTTATGCCATGGGTGATTCCTTGTTTAACAAAAGAAGGCTTTTTACTACGAAAAGAGAGCTTTGTGCCTGTTGCAATAAAGCGAGGCAAATTGCAGCGTAAGCAAAGC
Organism: Enterobacter cloacae complex sp. AR_0002; assembly: GCF_001922365.1. Taxonomy (NCBI): domain Bacteria; kingdom Pseudomonadati; phylum Pseudomonadota; class Gammaproteobacteria; order Enterobacterales; family Enterobacteriaceae; genus Enterobacter; species Enterobacter cloacae complex sp. AR_0002. Next base: position 4,621,460 of record NZ_CP018814.1, on the reverse strand, counting down.
GGTGTGACGCAGTGGCAACACCAGAATATTTCATGCAGATCCAGTGAAATTATTAGGCGGTTAATCGTTCCACTCAGCGGATCTATAATAGAGCCGGGGATATTTTAAGCAGGAGGAAGTAAACTGGGAGGATAAAGAGACGGGACACCCACGGGGGTGGGTTGTGAAAGTATTTCCTATGGTCTTCGACCTTATTGCACCTAAAATGACCAGACACATTTTGGGAAGGAGTCTTTAATGGATATTGCGTTGCTTAACAGGGGCTGGAACAGAACATGGTCAGATACCATGGGTGAATCTAGAGGCCCGGAAACTCGTCGAAACAGCAAACCGGCTGTCAGCATTCTATTTGCAAGATGGTCTTACACGTATCAAGTTTGTCGAAGAGATAAAACAGGTTGTAGATAAAGAATTTGAAACAGCACGACGAGCTAAAACCGATGAAGAATGCATTGCATGCATCAAAAATCTGCGTGCTGAAACAGATAATCTACACGAACAAGAACGCCTGTTAAGAACCAGAGCCGCACAGCTTTACGCGAAGGTCGAGTTTGTTAAGGAAAATAATAAAATCGTCGGTTATGTTATATCCGCCGTAAACGTGGTGCTATCAGGCGTGGTTCTCTTTGGTGGCTTTATGATGTTATCCACTATGGGGCCGATTGGTATGCTGGCTGGGGCAGTCCTGATTGCCGATGGAATGAACGGATTAACGAAAGAAGTGCTCAACTTTGATCAGCCAGAAGGACATAAACCCTCGCAAGGTATCATTGCTGACTCCGCGATGCATACGGCCCAGTTCATGGGATTTAATCCTAACACGGGCTTGGCTCTCTATAATGGTGTTACTCTCGGTGCCAGTGTGTACAGCATTGTAGGACTCGCTCGAAAAACTGGAGCCTGGAGATTATTTCGCTGGCTTCCACACGATTACTATCGCAAAGTCAGCACAATGAGCACTCCTAAGCTAACAATGAAGATTGTCGGTTATGGTGTTAAAGCAAAAGTGATTTTCGATCTATTGACAACCGAAAATGGAACCAGTTAATCCTTGATAGTTTTTCGGTAACGCCAGGATTTATAGGAAATTACCGGCGGCTGCGCGAAGGACATAATGGCAACCCCAAAGATCATCGCCAGCCCCCATGCAACTGCTCTATCAGGTGAGCTGAAGACGATAAGTAGCAGTAGGATTAAGGCACACACAGCCACCACTCCCGCCAAGGTAACAAATCGCCTAGCGAGGTCATTTATGGCCTCTCCAAGCGTTCCTCCATATTTTTCAATGTTGCTTTTTATCTTCTGCAATTCGGGCTGCGTAAACCCTGAACGTAACAAAGCCTCATCAGTCACTTTCATATCGTCTCGTCCCTTATCTCCCAGAAGTGTTTTCCCAATCGCTGATTGTGCAAGCAATCATACTGATGAACTTTACAGCAATCCACATGATGTTTGTCCAATGAATCAGATTTCAGACAATAGAAGCCATAAAGCCCCGTTGGTGATACAGCAACAAGTGGAGCCGTTAGGCGACAACATCAGACTGTCAGAGGGATCACACCTTATCAGGATAACCGTGTACCCTTGCGGGAGCGTGGCTGAAACGCTGATAGATCCTACATGTCGTTTGTAGGTACGTTATCACCATAAACCTGTTTTCGGGAGTTATGCCAGATATGCGGCTTTTAGTTCGTTGTTGTGCTGTCGCGGTAAGAAACTGGAACCACCGCCAGCGTGGATGATATGTTTCCTTGTACTACAGACCCTGTCACGCGACGCCAGATACGGGCATAGAACATTGGGTAGTTTTAGTTGTACCTGCTAAAGCGGAGCAAAGTAACTAACTGATAAATTATAACTTGTTAATTTATGAGGAGACTGGAGCGGGCGAAGGGAATCGAACCCTCGTATAGAGCTTGGGAAGCTCTCGTTCTACCATTGAACTACGCCCGCTTTGAGGTGCGTAAGGCATTATAGACCTTACGCCTCTTCATACAAGCCTTTACCCCACTAAGTGGCGATTAAATAATCACTTAGCATTTCGGCTTACTGCCCTGCGCCGGAAGATAACGCTGCGGATCGATGGCTGTGGCCTTATAGCGGATCTGGAAGTGCAGCTTCACCGTATCCGTCCCGGTACTGCCCATGGTCGCAATCTTCTGCCCCGCCTTCACGTTCTGCCCGTTATTGACCAGCATCGTGTCGTTATGCGCATAAGCAGTAATGTAGTCCTCACCATGCTTAATCATGATCAGGTTACCGTATCCACGAAGCTGGTTACCGACATAGACCACCTTCCCGGCCCCTGAAGCGTAAACCGGCGTGCCGCGTGCGGCAGCGATATCAATACCTTTATTGCCACCTTCCGAGAGCGAGTACGGCGCAACCACTTTTCCGCTTGCAGGCCAGATCCAGCAGCGCTGACCGACCGGCGGCCAGGATGATTTAGGCACCTGATAGGATGGCGTGACTTTGGCTGTTTTACGCGTTGAGGACTTTTTCCCTGAGGAAGAACCGCCGTTAACCTTGAGCTTCTGCCCTACCTCAATAGTATACGGTGGAGAAATATTATTCAGGCGCGCCAGCTCCTTCACGCTGGTTCCCGTGGCGCGTGAGATGCGGTAGAGCGTGTCCCCGCGCTTAACGGTATAGACTGCACCGGAATAACTGCCCATATCCGAAGATTTACTCCCCGAGCATCCTGCTACAAGTAGCGTCAGCGTCAGGCAGAAAACGGCAATGATCGGGTTTCTCGTCAGGCTTCCTGCAAACAAAACAGCTCCTCGGTCAGCGTGAATGGCGCACTATGATAGCAGCCCAAACTGATGCGGGTCATGCCCTTTTCCGCTCTGTGGGCCAAACCGTGCGCATAAGAATGCAGTATAATAATTCCGCTGATGGTGCTGAACCATTAAGCATTTTGGCACTGGAGCATCAATGAGTATTCAAGAACACGTTATTTTGGTAAATGACCAGGGAAAAGTGATTGGCACTCAGGAGAAGTACGCCGCGCACACGTCACACACCCCGCTACACCTGGCCTTCTCTTCATGGCTGTTTAACGCTAACGGAGAATGTCTGATCACCCGTCGCGCCTTAAGTAAAAAAGCCTGGCCCGGCGTATGGACCAACTCCGTTTGCGGTCATCCACAGGCCGACGAAGCGACAGAGCAGGCGATTATCCGCCGCTGCCGCTTTGAAGTCGGCGCCGAAATCACAGACATCACCCCCATTGCCCCGGAGTTCCGCTACCGTGAAGCCGACCCGTCAGGGATCGTTGAAAACGAAATCTGCCCGGTCTATGCCGCCCGCGTAACGAATACCCTCGCAATCAATGACGATGAAGTGATGGAATATCAGTGGGTGGAGCTGGACGCGCTATTCCGCGCGCTGGACGCCACACCGTGGGCATTTAGCCCGTGGATGGTGCAAGAAGCGAACACTGCGCGTGAAAAACTCAGCGCCTTCGCGGCGCAATAAAAAAGCCCCGGCGATAAACGCACGGGGCTTTTTTTACGTCTTAACGGCTTATTTCACCGGACGCATCGCCGGGAACAGGATCACGTCGCGGATGGTGTGGCTGTTGGTGAACAGCATCACCATACGGTCGATACCAATACCCAGGCCAGCCGTCGGCGGCAGGCCGTGCTCCAGCGCGGTCACGTAGTCTTCGTCGAAGAACATCGCTTCGTCATCGCCTGCCGCTTTCGCGTTAACCTGATCCTGGAAGCGCTGCGCCTGATCTTCTGCATCGTTCAGCTCGCTAAAGCCGTTACCGATTTCGCGGCCCCCGATGAAGAATTCGAAGCGGTCAGTGATTTCCGGGTTCTCGTCATTACGACGCGCCAGCGGAGACACTTCCGCCGGGTATTCGGTGATGAAGGTAGGCTGAATCAGGTGCGCTTCGGCCACTTCTTCGAAGATCTCGGTCACGATACGGCCCAGGCCCCAGCTCTTCTCAACCTTAATACCGATGCTTTCAGCGATCGCTTTCGCAGAGTCGAAGTTATCCAGATCCGCCATATTGGTTTCAGGACGGTATTTCTTGATCGCTTCGCGCATGGTCAGTTTTTCGAACGGCTTGCCGAAGTCGAACACCTCTTCACCGTAAGGTACCTGGGTGGTGCCCAGAATGTCCTGCGCCAGGGTGCGGAACAGGGATTCGGTCAGCTCGATCAAATCTTTGTAATCCGCATAGGCCATATAGAGTTCCATCATGGTGAACTCGGGGTTATGACGTACGGAGATACCTTCGTTACGGAAGTTACGGTTGATCTCGAACACGCGGTCAAAACCGCCGACCACCAGACGCTTCAGGTACAGTTCCGGCGCGATACGCAGGTACATGTCCAGGTCCAGGGCGTTGTGATGGGTGATGAACGGACGAGCGGAGGCTCCACCTGGGATCACCTGCATCATCGGGGTTTCTACTTCCATAAAGTCGCGGTTAACCATGAACTGGCGAATGCCGGCCATGATCTGGGAGCGAATTTTGAAGGTCTTACGGGATTCATCGTTAGAGATGAGATCCAGGTAACGCTGACGATAGCGCGCTTCCTGATCCTGCAAACCGTGGAACTTGTCCGGCAGCGGGCGCAGGGCTTTGGTCAGAAGACGCAGCTCGGTGCAGTGGATAGACAGTTCACCGGTCTTGGTTTTGAACAGTTTACCTTTAGCGCCCAGGATGTCGCCCAGGTCCCACTTCTTGAACTGCTCGTTGTAGATGCCTTCCGGCAGGTCGTCACGAGAGACGTACAGCTGAATGCGGCCGCCAACGTCCTGTAAGGTCACGAAGGACGCTTTACCCATGATACGACGGGTCATCATGCGGCCCGCCACGGACACTTCAACGTTCAGCGCTTCCAGCTCTTCGTTCTCTTTACCGTCGAAGTCTGCGTGCAGTTGGTCTGAGGTGTGGTCACGACGAAAATCGTTCGGGAACGGCACGCCCTGCTCGCGCAGCGCTGCCAGCTTCTCGCGGCGGGTTTTCAGTTCGTTGTTAAGATCGACTACCGCGTCAGCGCCCTGTGCTTGTTGTTCAGACATGTTGGTTCCTCATAACCCTGCTTTCAAACTTGCTTCGATAAATTGGTCCAGGCTGCCGTCCAGCACCGCCTGCGTGTTACGGGTTTCAACCCCGGTGCGCAGGTCTTTGATGCGGGAGTCATCAAGGACGTAAGAACGGATCTGGCTGCCCCAGCCGATATCGGACTTGTTGTCTTCCATCGCCTGCTTCTCAGCATTTTTCTTCTGCATCTCCAGCTCATAAAGCTTCGCTTTCATCTGCTTCATGGCCTGGTCTTTGTTCTTATGCTGGGAACGGTCGTTCTGGCACTGTGTTACCAGCCCGGTTGGAATGTGGGTAATACGCACCGCAGATTCCGTACGGTTAACGTGCTGACCACCCGCGCCGGATGCGCGGTAAACGTCGATACGCAGGTCCGCCGGGTTGATGTCGATATCGATATCTTCATCCACTTCCGGGTAGACAAACGCGGAGCTGAAGGAGGTGTGACGACGGCCGCCGGAATCGAACGGGCTCTTACGCACCAGGCGGTGAACGCCGGTTTCAGTACGTAGCCAGCCGTAGGCGTAATCGCCAATAATCTTGATGGTGACGGATTTGATACCCGCCACTTCACCTTCGGATTCTTCGATAATCTCGGTTTTGAAACCGCGCGCTTCCGCCCAGCGCAGGTACATGCGCATCAGCATGCTCGCCCAGTCCTGTGCTTCGGTACCGCCAGAACCTGCCTGAATATCGAGATAGCAGTCAGCGCTATCGTATTCGCCGGAGAACATGCGACGGAATTCCAGCTGCGCCAGCTTCTCTTCCAGCACGTCGAGCTCTGCCACGGCTTCGTTAAAGGTTTCTTCGTCGTCGGCTTCGACAGCCAGCTCCAGCAGCCCAGAAACATCTTCCAGACCCTGCGCCATTTGATCCAGCGTATCTACGATGGCTTCGAGGGAAGAACGCTCTTTACCCAGCGCCTGCGCGCGCTCAGGTTCGTTCCAGACGTCCGGCTGTTCCAGCTCGGCGTTTACTTCTTCGAGACGCTCTTTCTTGGCATCGTAGTCAAAGATACCCCCTAAGAACGTCAGAGCGCTCCGTGAGGTCCTGAATGCGGTTTTTTACCGGATTAATTTCAAACATGGTCTGTTTTCTTTTATGAGCTTGTCAAAATGCGGTGATAAGAGCGGGATTGTACCGAATCCACGCCCTTTTTTATAGAGATTACTGACGCTAAATTGGCCAGATATTGTCGATGATGAGCTGAAGGGAGCGGTTACCGCGGAACTCGTTAATATCCAGCTTATAGGCCAGCTCAACCTCGCGCACGCCGTTGTCCGGCCAGATGGAGGTATCAACGTTAAAGGCGATGCCGTCGAGCAGCGGTCCGCCGCTGACCGGTTCCACCATCACTTTGAGATGGCGTTCGCCCACGATGCGCTGTTGCAGCAAACGAAAACGTCCGTCGAAAAGCGGCTCCGGGAACATCTGCCCCCACGGGCCGGCATCGCGCAGCATCTGCGCCACCTCCATGGTCATTTCAGCCGGTGAAAGCTCACCGTCAGAAACCACTTCACCCTGCAACAGAGCCGGATCGATCCACTCGGTGACCAGTTCGCCAAACAGACGCTGGAACTCGTCGAACTTCGCCTCTTCCAGCGACAGGCCTGCCGCCATCGCGTGACCGCCGAACTTAATCATCAGGTTCGGATGCAGCGTATCCAGACGCTCCAGCGCATCGCGCATATGCAGCCCCTGAATGGAACGACCGGAGCCTTTCAGCGTGCCGTCCCCGGCGGGGGCGAACGCGATCACCGGGCGGTGGAAACGCTCTTTAATACGCGACGCCAGAATGCCCACCACGCCCTGGTGCCATTCGGGGTGATACATCGCCAGCCCGCCCGGCAGGGTGTCACCGCTGCGCTCCAGCTTTTCGCACAGGGTCAGTGCTTCGGCCTGCATCCCCTGCTCAATCTCTTTACGGGTCTGGTTGAGTGCGTCCAGCTCACTGGCCAGCACGCGCGCTTCGCCGATGTTGTCACACAGCAGCAGCGCGACGCCAACCGACATATCGTCCAGCCGCCCCGCCGCGTTCAGGCGCGGGCCGAGGGCAAAACCCAAATCGCTTGCCGCGAGCTTCAGCGGATCGCGGTTGGCAATTTCCAGCAGCGCCTTAATCCCCGGACGGCATTTACCTGCCCGAATGCGGCTTAAGCCCTGCCAGGTGAGAATACGGTTATTGGTATCGAGCGGTACCACGTCCGCCACGGTTCCCAGCGCCACCAGATCGAGATACTCCGCGAGGTTCGGCACGGCAATCCCGCGCGATTCGAACCAGCCCTTATCACGCAGCAACGTGCGTAACGCCAGCATCAGATAAAACGCCACCCCTACTCCGGCCAGCGATTTCGACGGGAAATCGCAGTCGCGCAGGTTCGGGTTAATGATGGCTTCGGCGGCAGGCAGGGTTTCTCCTGGCAGGTGGTGATCGGTGACCAGTACCGGGATCCCCAGCGCATGGGCATGATCGACCCCCGCATGAGAAGAGATCCCGTTATCCACGGTCATGATCATCTGTGCGCCACGGGCATGGGCCTGATCGACCACTTCCGGGCTGAGGCCGTAGCCGTCTTCAAACCGGTTCGGCACCAGGTAAGTCACGTTATCACAGCCCAGCGCACGCAGGCTGAGCACGCTCAGCGCGGTACTGGTTGCGCCGTCGGCATCGAAATCGCCCACCACGACAATCCGCGTGCCTTCCCGGAACGCGTTGTAGAGCATTTCAGTCGCTTGTTCGATGCCACTCAGCGCTTGCCAGGGCAGCATGCCTTTGACGCTGCGCTCAAGATCGCTTGCCGTACGCACGCCACGGCTGGCGTACAGCCGCTTTAGCAGCAGCGGAAGCGTGTCTGGTAAATCCGCGGTTTCACCCGCATCGCGGCGGCGCAGTTTTATCGGGGCTTTCACGCGAATTATTTACCACCCATCTGTTTCTGGTGCTCGTCGAGGAACGCTTTCATCTCTTTTGGCCCCTGGTAGCCCGGCACCACATAGCCGTTACTCAGCACAATGGCTGGCGTACCGCTCACGCCAAACTGTACGCCCAGCGCGTAATGGTTAGCGATGTCGATATCGCAGGACGCGGGCTTCACGCCTTTGCCGTTCATCGCGTCATCAAAGGCCTTGTTGCGGTCTTTCGCACACCAGATCGCTTTCATATCCTGCTCAGGCTGGCTCTGCACGCCAGCACGTGGGAAAGCCAGGTAACGCACGGTAATGCCCAGCGCGTTGTAGTCTTTCATCTCTTCATGCAGCTTGTGGCAGTAGCCGCAGGTGATGTCGGTGAAGACGGTAATAACGTGCTTTTCCTGCGCCGCTTTGTAGACAATCATCTCTTTTTCGAGCGCGTTCAGGTTTTTCATCAGCAGCTGGTTGGTGACGTTCACCGGCTGCGCGCCGCTCACGTCGTACATGGGTCCCTGAATGATGTGCTTACCGTCTTCGGTCACGTACAGCACGCCGCTGTTGGTCAGCACCGTTTTCATGCCAGCCACCGGCGCTGGCTGGATCTCGCTGCTGGCGACGCCGAGTTTCGTCAGAGACTGTTTAATGGCGGCATCATCCGCATGGGCAAAACCGGAAACCGAAGCTGCCAGCAGGGTGAACAGCGCTAAAGACTTTTTCATATATGTTCCTGTAACAATTCGTCGGCACTCACGCGCGAGGGTGGTGCTGTTGGTGTAGCTGCCGCAGGCGTTCCGTCGCGACATGGGTGTATATTTGCGTCGTTGAAAGATCGCTGTGTCCAAGCAACATCTGCACCACGCGTAAATCAGCGCCGTGGTTTAACAGATGCGTCGCGAAGGCGTGACGCAAAACGTGCGGCGACAGCTTCTCACTGTCAATACCCGCCAGTGTGGCGTAATGTTTAATGCGATGCCAGAACGTTTGTCGCGTCATCTGCTGCGCGCGCTGGCTCGGGAACAATACATCTATGGAGACGCCGTTCAGCAGCCACGGACGCCCGTGTTCCAGATACGTCTCCAGCCAGTAGACCGCCTCTTCACCCAGCGGCACCAGCCGTTCTTTGTTCCCTTTACCGATAACGCGCACCACGCCCTGACGCAGGCTGATATCGCTCATCGTCAGGCCCACCAGCTCGGAAACGCGCAAGCCCGTGGCATACAATAGTTCAAGCATGGCTTTATCGCGTAACTCCAGCGGAAGGTCAACTGCGGGCGACTGTAATAATCTCTCAACTTGTGCTTCGCTGAGATCTTTTGGCAGCCGCTGAGGCAGTTTAGGCGATGCCAGCAGTGCGCTGGGGTCATCCGCGCGGATCTTCTCGCGGTACAGGTGCTGGAACAGGCGGCGCATGGCGCTCAGCAGACGCGCGGAGCTGGTGGCTTTGTACCCCCCTTCCATCCGCTCAGCCAGCAACCCTTGCAGGTCATCGCTTTGCGCGCTTTCAAGCGTCAGCCCCCGATGCGCCAGCCACTCGACCAGCAGCGTGAGATCCCGACGATAGGCGCTGAGCGTATTTTCAGCGAGGTTTTTCTCCAGCCACAGCGCGTCGAGAAACTGTTCGATGAGTGCGAGATCCTTTTCCACATCAGCCCCTTTGGTTCTGCAATCTGGCCATTATGCCTGATTGCCATCGGTTTCTGGTACACTACGCGCAAAGTCATAGCAAGAATTGAGATAGTTACGCGATGAATATTGGTCTGTTCTATGGTTCCAGCACCTGCTACACCGAAATGGCGGCGGAGAAAATTCGTGACATCATTGGCCCGGAACTGGTGACGTTGCATAACCTGAAAGATGACGCGGTTGCCTTGATGGAGCAGTACGATGTGCTGATTCTGGGTATCCCTACCTGGGACTTTGGTGAGATTCAGGAAGACTGGGAAGCCATCTGGGATCAGCTCGATTCGGTCAATTTTGAAGGCAAAATCATTGCGATGTACGGCATGGGCGACCAGCTGGGCTACGGGGAGTGGTTCCTCGACGCGCTCGGCATGCTGCATGACAAACTGGCGCCAAAGGGCGCGACGTTTATCGGCTACTGGCCTACGGAAGGCTATGAGTTCACCAGCCCAAAACCCGTCATTGCCGACGGCCAGCTGTTTGTCGGGCTCGCGCTGGATGAAACCAACCAGTACGATCTCAGCGACGAGCGCCTCCAGACCTGGTGCGAACAAATTCTGGGTGAGATGGCCGAGCAGTTTAGCTGATTTATTCCTGCGTTGGCTGTTGCACGATTAGCCGGCGCAGATCCCGCCACTCCGCGGGATCCATACTGTCTGCGGCCAGCCACAGGTGCTGGCGACGGTTATCCTCGACCCGACGCAGCCGTAGCATCATCCCGGTGTTGAGCATCCACGGCGTCCCTATCATTTCCCACTCTTTTCCCTGCCAGCGCAGGCGAGAATCCATCAGCAGCTTAATTTCACCCTGACGGGCGTTGATTCGACGCTGGCTGCGCACGCTATCAAACACCACAAACGACAGCAAAAGCAGCCACAGAGGGGTATAGCTTAGCGGCCACGGCACCAATAACACCATTGCCGCGACCAGACCGTGGAGCAGTAAGGACATCCACTGTGAGCGCCACGAGACGCGAAGATCAGATTGCCACAGGACCACGTTCCTGATTCCGTGTTTGAATTAATTGCACCATCCGTTGCAACTCGGTGTCGGCGGGCTTGCCGTGATTCATCAGCCAGTTGAATAAATCCGGATCGTCAGACTCAAGCAGACGGACAAACAGGCGCTTATCGTCATCGCTTAAGCTGTCGTACTCATACTCGAAGAAAGGCATGATGGAGATATCAAGTTCACGCATGCCGCGACGGCACGCCCAGTGAATACGGGCCTTGTTGTTAATATCCATGTTCTGTTTCCTGCATTACGTTTGGCACAGTCGGTATCCCGTTTGGTATTCATTATTGCTCTCCGGGAACACCTGCTAGTGTAACGTGTTTTTGACCGTTTCTTTACTGGAATATTGCGAACCTCGAGCAGGCTTCCTGAATAATCCTTATAAAGACAGCGGATTACACTATTTTGCGTAGCGCCACGCATAACCGCGTAATGGCACGAATGGCCTGCTGAAAGCGCTTGCATTGAATACAGTCTCTTTTACCATTAGGTATTATCAAAGCGTTAAGCAATTCAGGACATCACTATGGCATTTACACCATTTTCTCCTCGCCAGCCCGCCGCCTCTGCGCGTCTGCCGCTGACGCTGATTACTCTTGATGACTGGGCACTGGCGACACTGACCGGTGCGGACAGCGAAAAATACCTGCAAGGCCAGGTCACGGCGGACGTGGCGCAGTTGACTGAGCACCAGCATCTGCTGGCCGCGCATTGCGATCCAAAAGGCAAAATGTGGAGCAACCTGCGTCTGTTCCGCCGTCAGGACGGATTCGCCTTTATTGAGCGCCGCAGCCTGCGTGACGCCCAGCTTAAAGAGCTAAAAAAATACGCGGTCTTTTCTAAAGTCACCATCGCCCCGGACGATGAACACGTTCTGCTGGGGGTCGCGGGTTTCCAGGCGCGTGCAGCGCTGAAAAACCTGTTTGCCGAGCTACCGGATGCTGAAAAACAGCTGGTCAGCGAGGGAGCGACCTCCATTCTGTGGTTCGAACACCCGGCGGAGCGCTTCCTGCTGGTAACCGACGAAGCAACGGCGGAACGCGTCACTGACGCCCTGCGCGGTGAAGCACAGCTCAACAACAGCCAGCAGTGGCTGGCGCTGAACATCGAAGCGGGCCTGCCGGTCATTGACGCGGCAAACAGCGCGCAGTTTATCCCGCAGGCGACAAACATCCAGGCGCTGGGTGGTATCAGCTTTAAGAAGGGCTGCTACACCGGTCAGGAAATGGTGGCGCGTGCGAAATTCCGCGGCGCGAACAAACGCGCCCTGTGGACGCTGGCTGGTCACGCCAGCCGTGTGCCGGAAGCGGGTGAAGATCTTGAAATGAAGATGGGCGAAAACTGGCGCCGTACCGGCACCGTGTTAGCCGCCGTCCAGCTCGATGATGGCCGCCTGCTGGTGCAGGTTGTCATGAATAATGATATGGAGCCCGACAGCGTGTTCCGCGTGCGTGATGATGCAAACACGCTCAGCATTGAGCCGCTGCCGTATTCACTGGAAGATTGATGCTGTATCGCCCGGTGTTGATATTCACCCTCTCCCTGTGGGAGAGGGTCGGGGTGAGGGCATCAGACCGCACCTTACAAAAAAACTACACCTGCCCAACATACAGATAAATTGCCAGGAAGTGACACACGCTGCCGCCCAGCACAAAGCCGTGCCAGATGGCATGGTTGTACGGAATACGCTTGCAGACGTAGAAAATCACGCCCAGCGAGTAGACCACACCGCCCACCGCCAGAAGCGTCACGCCCCCCACCGCCAGCTTAATGGCTAACTGATACACCACAATCAGCGACAGCCAGCCCATTGTCAGATAGGTAACCAGCGACAACACTTTAAACCGGTGCGCAATGGTCAGCTTAAACAGGATCCCCAGCAGCGCCAGGCTCCAGATCACAATCATCAGGCCACGCGACAGCGGTGAGTTGAGCCCCACCAGCAAAAACGGCGTATAGGTACCCGCAATAAGAAGATAGATAGCGCAGTGGTCAAATTTCTTGAGCCATATCTTCGCCCGTTGATGCGGAATCGCGTGATACAGCGTTGAGGCAAGGAAAAGCAGGATCATACTCCCGCCATACAGGCTGTAGCTGGTAATGGCCATCGCGCTGGCGTTGGTATCCACTGCCTGTACCAGCAATAACACTAAGCCGACAATCCCAAAAACCAGGCCAATGCCATGGCTTATACTGTTGGCTACTTCCTCAGCCAGCGAATATCCCTGTGCGATTAATGGTCTGCTCACCATACTTAACTCCGGGAAAACAAAAGATGATTATTCATCGCCAGTCTATGCTAACTGAGAATGATTCCAGTGAACACCTGTTAGCTAAAATAAATCTATAATCAAGATTTATCCTTATAAATCAGTGTAATGAAAAATAAATCCACCGCACAGGTGTAAATGATTTCATTAACACCTGAGTAATCAAGGAGATAAATCCGTCTCCCGCCCTTCGTCATCATGGTATGCTTCAGGAATAGTGTCCGACAGCGAGTTTAGCCATTGTGAGTATGTTCAGCCATTCCGCCATTGCCAGCCTCAACAATCTGGAAATGATGGTCTACAACTATGTCATTAAGAACCGCGATAAAGTGATGTACATGACCATCCGCGAGCTGGCGGATGCTGCTGGGGTCTCCACTACCACTATCCTGCGCTTCTGCCGCAAGCTCAACTGCGATGGTTACTCGGAATTTCGGGTGCGCTTTAAACTCTATCTGGAGCAGAACGAGCCGCAGCAGGCGAATTTTGGTGCCAGTGAAATTATCAGCTTCTTTAAAAGCGTAAATAACGAAGAGTTTGATGCGCTATTAGATAAAGCCGTCGATATTATTTTATCATCTGAACGAATTATTTTTGTCGGTGCGGGCACCTCCGGATCGCTGGCAAAATATGGCGCACGTTTCTTTTCAAATATCGGCAAATTCAGTAACCATATCGACGATCCTTATTTCCCGGTCACTAACGACATGGCTAAAAATGCGCTGGCCATTGTACTCTCCGTCTCCGGCGAAACCGAGGAGATCCTGCGCTTCGCCAGCCAGTTCAGCCTGCACCACTGCAAGGTGCTCTCCGTCACCAGCCATGAACATTCTCGTCTCGCAAAGCTGGCGGACTTTAACCTCTCCTGGCATGTCCCGCAAACGCGTATTGGCGGCGTTTACGATATCACCACGCAAATTCCCGTCATCTATATTCTGGAATCATTAGGCCGAAAACTGGCGAAGAAATTAACAGAATAAAACATCTTGTTTTTTTGATGTGACAAATTACAATTTCCACAAATTGTTATATCGTGACATTTAATTCCGCTTTGCTAGACTCGAAATCAATAAGTCCTGAATTGAGAATAGCAAAGATGAAAAAACTCACCTTACCGAAAGATTTTTTATGGGGCGGCGCGGTGGCGGCGCACCAGGTTGAAGGCGGCTGGAACAAAGGCGGCAAAGGGCCAAGCATCTGCGACGTGCTAACCGGCGGCGCACACGGCGTTCCGCGTGAAATCACGCAGGAAGTGATTGAAGGCAAATATTACCCGAACCACGAAGCCGTCGACTTCTATGGCCATTACAAAGAAGACATTAAGCTGTTTGCCGAGATGGGCTTCAAATGTTTCCGTACCTCCATCGCCTGGACGCGCATCTTCCCGAAAGGCGACGAAACTCAGCCAAACGAAGAGGGGCTGAAGTTTTACGACGACATGTTCGATGAACTGCTGAAGTACAACATCGAGCCGGTGATCACCCTCTCCCACTTTGAAATGCCGCTGCATCTCGTTCAGGAATATGGCGGATGGACCAACCGTAAAGTGGTCGATTTCTTTGTGCGCTTCTCGGAAGTGGTATTTGAGCGCTACAAAAATAAGGTCAAATACTGGATGACCTTCAACGAAATCAACAACCAGCGCAACTGGCGTGCGCCGCTGTTCGGCTACTGCTGCTCTGGCGTGGTCTATACCGAGCACGACAACCCGGAAGAGACCATGTACCAGGTGCTGCACCACCAGTTCGTGGCCAGCGCGCTGGCGGTGAAAGCCGCACGCCGCATTAACCCGGAGATGAAAGTCGGCTGCATGCTGGCGATGGTGGCGCTCTATCCTTACTCCTGCAAGCCAGAGGACGTCATGTTTGCTCAGGAATCCATGCGCGAGCGCTACGTCTTTACCGACGTGCAGCTGCGCGGCTACTACCCGTCTTACGTGCTGAACGAGTGGGAGCGCCGTGGGTTCTCCATCAGGATGGAAGCGGGCGACGAGCAGATCCTGCGTGAGGGCACCTGCGACTACTTAGGCTTCAGCTACTACATGACCAACGCGGTCAAAGCGGAAGGCGGCACCGGTGACGCCATTTCCGGCTTCGAGGGCAGCGTGCCGAACCCACACGTCAAGGCGTCCGACTGGGGCTGGCAGATTGATCCGGTAGGCCTGCGCTATTCGCTGTGCGAACTGTACGAACGTTATCAGAAGCCGCTGTTTATCGTCGAAAATGGTTTCGGCGCCTACGACAAGGTGGAAGAGGACGGCAGCATCAACGATGACTATCGCATCGACTACCTGCGCGCCCACGTGGAAGAGATGATGAAGGCGGTGACCTGGGATGGGGTGGATCTGATGGGCTACACGCCGTGGGGCTGCATCGACTGCGTCTCCTTCACCACCGGCCAGTACAGTAAGCGCTACGGCTTTATCTACGTCAACAAGCACGACGACGGTACCGGTGACATGTCCCGCTCCCGTAAGAAGAGCTTTGAGTGGTATAAAACCGTCATTGCCAGCAACGGCGAAACGCTGTAATGGCTCGCCCTCTCTGCAAGCGGAGAGGGCAAACCGCTTATCTTCCAGACACTTCTTTACAGCTTTTGCGTTGCCAAAATATGTTCGCCCGATAATATAGGCGTCCTGAATATTTGAGGCGAACATGATCAAGCGACAACGCAACGCTATCCTGCTTGTAGCCCTGGCCTGCCTGGTGGTGCTGATATGCACCGCCCAGCGGATGGCCGGGATGCACGCGCTTGTCATGAACGTCACCGCCACGAGCCAGTCTGTCCAGCAGGGGCAGGAGAGTACCGACGCACCGGTAACCCCGTGTGAGCTTAGCGCCAAGTCGCTGATGTCGGTCCCGCCTGTTTTGTTTGAAGGCGCCCTGATTGCCGTCACCCTGCTGCTGGCGTTGCTGGCAGCCAGCCCGCCGCGCCGCGAACGGCAGTGGCCTCCCCGCGTTATCTCCCCGCCCCGGTTAAGGGTGCATCTGCGATTATGCGTCTTCCGTGAATGAGCCTTCGCCTGTTACTTCAGGTTAATTCATCATTTACGGAGATAATTTATGTTTACTGTATTCAGGCGACTGCTGGTCTGCCTGCTTTGGCTATGGCTGCCCCTCAGCCAGGCTGCCGACAGCGGCTGGCTGCGCGCCGCCGATAATCAGCACGCCAGCGTCAGGCTGCGTGCGCAACCCGAAAGCACTGGCGAAACCCGCCTGCTGCTGGACGTCGCCCTGCAAAAAGGCTGGAAAACCTACTGGCGCTCGCCGGGCGAAGGGGGCGTCGCACCCGCGATTAAATGGCATCAGCCCGTCGAGGCGAACTGGCGCTGGCCTGTGCCGCAGCGTTTCGACGTCGCGGGCATCACCACGCAGGGCTACCACGGCGATGTCAGCTTTCCCATCACTCTGCGGGGCGACGTCCCGAAGATCCTGAGCGGCGTACTGACGCTCTCCACCTGTAGCAACGTCTGTATTCTTACCGACTACCCGTTTTCGCTGAACATGACCGCATCCGCAGGCGCCGGTTTTGATTACGATTTTAGTCGGGCCATGGGCACCCTTCCGCTCAGCGGCGGGTTGACCTCAACGCTTAACGCCACCTATGCCCCAGGCAAGCTGACCGTAACGGCGCAGCGTGACGCAGGCTGGCAGGCGCCGTCCCTGTTTATCGACGGTATGGATGATGTTGATTTCGGCAAACCGGCCCTCACCGTGCGCGGTGATTCGCTGGTCGCCACCGTGCCCGTGACGGACAGCTGGGGCGAGGCAGCGCCCAACCTCAGCGGCAAAACCCTGTCGCTGGTTCTGGCCGATAGCGGGCAGGCGCAGGAGTCCAGCCTGAGCATTCAGCCGGGGAACGCCGCGCCGACGCTCTCGTTAGGCTGGGTGCTGCTGATGGCGCTGGCTGGCGGTCTGATCCTTAACGTCATGCCCTGCGTACTGCCCGTGCTGGCCATGAAGCTGGGCACGCTGATGCAAACCGAACGGCAGGCGCGGGGTCAGGTACGCCGACAGTTTCTTGCATCGGTAGCCGGGATCGTGATCTCGTTCCTCGCGCTGGCGCTGATGATGACGGTTTTACGCTTAGGCAATCAGGCACTCGGCTGGGGGATCCAGTTCCAGAACCCGTGGTTTATTGGTGCGATGGCGATGGTGATGGTGCTTTTCAGCGCCAGCCTGCTGGGGTTATTTGAAATCCGTCTCCCTTCCGTCGCCAGCACCTTCCTCGCCACGCGCGGCGGTAACGGGCTTGCGGGTCATTTCTGGCAAGGCGCGTTTGCCACGCTGCTTGCAACGCCCTGCACCGCGCCGTTCCTGGGTACGGCGGTCTCGGTCGCGCTGGCGGCGCCGCTTCCCCTGCTGTGGGGGATCTTCCTGGCGATGGGTATCGGCATGAGCCTGCCGTGGCTGCTGGTGGCGGTCTGGCCGGGGCTGGCCCAGCGCTTGCCGCGTCCGGGACGCTGGATGAACGTCGTACGCGTAGTGCTGGGGATGATGATGCTCGGCTCATCGCTGTGGCTGCTGAGCCTGCTGACGGTGCACATTGGCAGCCTGCCCGTCATCACGCTGGGCGTGCTCCTGATCCTTACGCTGCTGCTGGTCACCGCCTGGCGCTACCGCTGGCAAACGGCACTGCGCGCCGGGGTATTAGCTGTAGTGGTGGCCGGAGCAGTCGCGTTTGTATCCGGCTCCGGCGGCGAGGGTTCCCGCCGCGATCGTATCCACTGGCAACCGCTCAGCGAGCAGGCCATTGCCCGCGCGCTGGCGGAGAACAAACGGGTGTTCGTCGACGTGACCGCCGACTGGTGCGTGACCTGTAAAGCCAATAAATACAACGTGCTGCTGCGCGACGACGTGCAGGATGCACTCTCCGCCCCGGACGTTGTCGCCCTGCGCGGCGACTGGAGCCGCCCCTCAGATACCATCAGCCAGTTCTTAACCACGCGCGGCAGCGCCGCCGTGCCGTTTAACCAGATCTACGGACCGGGATTACCGCAGGGCCACGTGCTGCCTGCGTTGTTAAGCCGCGAAGCGGTGCTGAGCACCCTGTCCGATGCAAAAGGAAAATAACATGAGAGCCTTAATAGCCTTACTTCTGCTGTCGTTATCAACGTTCGGTTTCGCCGCACCGTCAGATGACGCTTCCAGCGACCAGCTGGCAAAACTGTTGTTTAACGACCCCAACAGCCCGCGAACCGGCGCGGCATCGCCGAAGCTCACCATCGTCTCCTTTACGGACTACAACTGCCCGTATTGCAAGCAGTTCGACCCAATGCTGGAGAAAATCGTGCAGGAAAATCCCGACGTGCAGCTCATCGTCAAACTGCTGCCGTTTAAGGGACAAAGCTCGGTAAATGCCGCGAAAGCGGCGCTCTCGACGTGGCAGCAGGCGCCGGATAAATTCTGGGCGCTGCATCAGCGGCTGATGATGAAAAAGGGCTATCACGATGACGCCAGCATCGCCGCCGCGAAGGTCAAGACCGGAACGGACGGCATTAAAACGGATGATAAAACCATGGACAGCCTAAAGATGAACCTCATCCTGGCGCAGGTGCTGAATATTCAGGGTACCCCGGCGACCATTATCGGCGACCAGATGGTGGCGGGCGCAATTCCGTATGACGACCTGGAGGGGCTGGTCAAAGAACAGCTGGCAAACGTCCGTGGCAAGTAAGCTTCCGCGCCTGCTGCGCGAGCTGGGCGTGTGGCTGCTGATTGGCGTAGCCGTGAGCCTGGCGGTGGACTATTTCCGCCAGCCCGCGCTGCCGCAGAATTTCTCCGCGACGGCACTGCACACCCTCGACGGTCAGCCCGTCGATCTTATCGCCATGAGTAAGGAGCGACCGCTGCTGGTCTACGTCTGGGCGACATGGTGCGGCGTTTGCCGCTACACCACGCCGTCGGTGGCGGCGCTTGCCGCGGACGGGGGTAACGTGATGTCGGTTGCGCTGCGCTCGGGCGATAACGCGACGCTCGAAACATGGATGAGGAAGAAGAAGGTGATGATGCCCACGGTCAACGACGCCAGCGGAGAACTGGCGCGTGAGTGGGACGTTAAGGTGACGCCAACGCTGGTGGTGATCTCTCACGGTGAGGTGAAGTCGATCACCACCGGCTGGACCAGCGGCTGGGGAATGCGCCTGCGGCTGTGGCTGGCGTCTTAGCGTTACTTCCCGCCAGCCAGCTCCAGGAAGCTACCGGTAACATAGGAGGCTTTGTCGCTCAGCAGCCAGGCAATGGCCTGGGCGACCTCCTCCGGCTGACCGCCACGCTGCATCGGTAACATCGACTTCACCCGATCCACACGCCCCGGCTCGCCGCCGGAGGCGTGAATATCGGTATAAATCAGGCCTGGCCGCACGCCGTTAACGCGAATGCCCTGTGCCGCCACCTCCAGCGCGAGGCCGGTAGTCAGGGAATCCACCGCCCCTTTGGAGGCGGCATAATCCACATATTCCCCCGGCGCTCCCAGCCGTGATGCCGCCGAGGAGACATTCACAATCGCGCCGCCCTTGCCGCCGTGTTTATGCGACATGCGCTTCACCGCTTCACGGCAGCAGAGAAAATAGCCGGTGACGTTGGTAGCCAGCACGCGGTTAATACGTTCAGCGGAGAGGTTTTCAATGGTGGATTGTTCAAACAAAATTCCGGCGTTGTTCACCAGTGCGGCGAGCGGCTCACCTTCGCGATCGAGGCTGGCGAACATCGCCATCACCTGCGCTTCATCGCTGATGTCCGCGCGCATGGCAAAGGCTTTACCGCCCGCGTCCACGATCTGATTAATGACCTCTGTCGCGGCTTTGATGTTGTGATGAAAATTCACCGCAACGGTGTAGCCTTCGCTTGCCAGCTGTAGCGCGGTGGCTTTACCAATACCCCGGCTGGCGCCGGTGACCAGTGCAATTGCCATTCTTTTCTCCCAATAAAAAAGCCGGGTAGCGGCTTCGCTTTACCCGGCCTACGTTACTACAGGAACAACGTTACTGGTATTCGCTCATCGGTACGCAGGAGCAGAACAGGTTACGGTCGCCGTAAACATCATCAAGACGTTTCACGGTTGGCCAGTATTTGTTTACCACACCTGCCGGGAAGACAGCCAGTTCGCGGGTATAACCGTGGTTCCACTCTGCCACCAGTTCGTTCTGGGTATGCGGCGCGTTAACCAGCGGGTTATCTTCCAGCGTCCACTCCCCGCCTTTCACGCGGTCGATTTCGCTGCGGATCGCCAGCATGGCGTTGATAAAGCGATCCAGTTCCACCTTGCTTTCAGACTCGGTCGGCTCAACCATCAGCGTTCCCGCAACCGGGAAGGACATGGTTGGCGCGTGGAATCCGTAGTCGATCAGGCGCTTGGCAATATCCAGCTCGCTGATGCCCGTCTCTTCTTTCAGAGGACGAATATCGAGGATGCATTCGTGCGCCACGCGACCGTCGCGGCCGGTATAGAGCACCGGATAGGCGTCCTTCAGACGCGTTGCGATGTAGTTGGCGTTGAGGATCGCCACCTGGCTGGCCTGCTTCAGCCCTTCCGCGCCCATCATGCGGATATACATCCAGCTGATTGGCAGGATAGAGGCGCTGCCGAACGGTGCCGCGGAGACCGCGCCCTGACGGGTCAGCATGCCTTCAATCTGCACCACGCTGTGGCCCGGCACAAACGGTGCCAGGTGCGCTTTCACGCCGATTGGGCCCATCCCCGGGCCGCCACCGCCGTGCGGAATGCAGAAGGTTTTGTGCAGGTTCAGGTGCGACACATCCGCGCCAATAAAGCCCGGAGAGGTGATGCCCACCTGGGCGTTCATGTTTGCGCCGTCGAGGTAAACCTGGCCGCCGAACTGATGCACCACTTCACACACTTCACGGATAGTTTCTTCGTACACGCCATGGGTGGATGGGTAGGTCACCATGATGCAGGAGAGTTTATCGCCCGCCTGCTCGGCTTTGGCGCGCAGGTCGGCCAGATCGATGTTGCCGTTTTTGTCGCACGCCACAACCACCACTTCCATTCCTGCCATCTGGGCAGAAGCCGGGTTGGTACCGTGGGCAGAGCTTGGGATCAGGCAGATATCACGGTGGCCTTCGTTGCGGCTTTCGTGATAGTGACGGATTGCCAGCAGACCGGCGTATTCACCCTGCGCGCCGGAGTTCGGCTGCATGCAGAGCGCGTCATAACCGGTCAGCTTCACCAGCCAGTCGGAGAGCTGGTTGATCATCATGTGATACCCTTCCGCCTGCTCAGCCGGGCAGAACGGGTGCAGCTCAGAGAATTCAGGCCAGGTAATTGGGATCATCTCAGCCGCGGCGTTCAGCTTCATGGTGCAGGAGCCCAGCGGGATCATCGCCTGGTTCAGCGCCAGATCTTTACGTTCCAGCGAGTGCATGTAACGCATCATCTCGGTTTCGCTGTGATAGCGGTTGAACACCGGATGAGTCAGGATCGCGTCGTCGCGCAGCATGCTTTCCTGAATGGAGCGGCTGTCGAGCGCAACCTCTTTGTCGAGCGTATCAACGTCCAGACCGTGTGCGTCACCCAGCAATACGTTGAACAGGGTCAGGATATCGTCACGGGTGGTGCTTTCGTCCAACGTAATGCCGACCGCATTGTGAATGTCGCTGCGCAGGTTGATTTGCGCTGCCTCGGCGCGCGCCAGCACGGCCGCTTTGTCTGCCACCTCGACGCACAGGGTGTCGAAATAGTGTTCATGACGCAGTCTGAGATCTTTCTGTTGCAGACCGCAGGCCAGGATATCGGCCAGACGGTGGATGCGGCTGGCAATACGCTTCAGGCCTGCCGGACCGTGGAACACCGCGTACAGGCTGGCAATGTTAGCCAGCAGCACCTGCGAGGTACAGATGTTGGAGTTCGCTTTCTCGCGGCGGATATGCTGCTCGCGGGTCTGCATCGCCATGCGCAGCGCGGTGTTACCGGCGGCATCTTTCGATACGCCGATAATACGGCCTGGCATGGAACGTTTAAATTCATCTTTCGCGCCAAAGAACGCCGCGTGCGGGCCGCCGTAGCCCATCGGCACGCCGAAACGCTGGGCTGAGCCGAAGACAATATCCGCGCCCTGTTTACCTGGCGCCGTCAGCAGCACCAGTGCCATAAAATCAGCGGCGACGCTAATAATAACCTTACGGGATTTCAGCTCGGCGATCAGTGCGCCGTAGTCGTGTACTTCCCCGGTGGTGCCCACCTGCTGCAACAGCACGCCGAAGACGTCCTGGTGATCCCGCACTTTTTCAGCGTCGTCGACAATCACCTCAAAGCCGAAGGTTTCCGCACGGGTGCGCACCACGTCCAGCGTCTGGGGATGCACGTCCGCCGCGACGAAGAAACGGTTGGCGTTTTTCAGTTTGCTCACGCGCTTCGCCATCGCCATCGCTTCGGCGGCGGCGGTGGCTTCATCCAGCAGCGAGGCAGAGGCGATATCCATACCGGTCAGATCCAGCGTCACCTGCTGGAAGTTCAGCAGCGCTTCCAGACGGCCCTGGGAGACTTCTGGCTGATATGGGGTATAAGCGGTGTACCAGCCCGGGTTTTCCAGCATGTTACGCAGGATCACCGGCGGTAACTGCACGTTGGTGTAGCCCATGCCAATGTAAGACTTATAGCGCTTGTTAAGGCTGGCGATGGCCTTAAGCTCCGCCAGCGCGGCGAACTCCGTCGTGGACTCGCCTACCTGCGGCGGCGTGGCAAGCTGGATGTCCTTTGGCACGATCTGGCCGATCAGTGCGTTTAATGAATCCGCGCCAACTGTCTTCAGCATCTCCTGCTGTTGCTGAGCATCCGGCCCAATGTGACGTTCAATGAAGGCGCCACGGTTTTCAAGCTGGCTTAAAGTCTGTGTCATGAGCGATGGTTCCTGAAACGTGCAGTGAATGTGTTTTCTCCCTCTCCCTAAGGGAGAGGGCTGGGGTGAGGGTATCGTCTGTTCCCCTCACCCTACCCTCTCCCCAAAGGGGAGAGGGAAATGGCTTATTCGTCTTCCAGTAGTGCTTCGTACGCGGTCGCATCCAGCAGCGCGGCAACCTGCGCTTCGTCGCTGGCTTTGATCTTGAAGATCCAGCCGCCTTCATACGGTTCGCTGTTCACCAGCTCCGGGGAGTCGCTGAGCGCGTCGTTCACGGCAACAATTTCACCGCTTACCGGGGCGTAGATGTCAGAGGCCGCTTTAACGGATTCCGCCACCGCACAGTCATCGCCTGCGCTCACGGTTGCGCCCACTTCCGGCAGGTCAACAAACACCATGTCGCCCAGCAGCTCCTGTGCGTGCTCGGTGATCCCAACGGTGTAAGTGCCGTCCGCCTCTTTGCGCAGCCACTCGTGTTCTTTGCTGTATTTCAGTTCTGCTGGCACATTGCTCATTGAAGTTCTCCTGATAAAAATAGTTAGGCGACCGGCTTACCGGCGCGAACAAAAATCGGTTTGGTCACGTTGACCGGCATTTCGCGGTTGCGGATCTGCACCACCGCCGTTTCGCCAATCCCCGCCGGCACGCGTGCCAGGGCAATACTGTAGCCGAGCGTCGGGGAGAACGTTCCGCTGGTGATCACGCCTTCGCGATGATTGCCATCGGCATCGGTGAAGCGCACCGGCAGCTCGCCGCGCAGCACGCCTTTTTCTTTCATCACCAGGCCTACCAGCTGTTCAGTGCCCTTCTCGCGCTGCATCTCCAGCGCTTCACGACCAATAAAATCACGGTCAGCCGGTTCCCATGCGATGGTCCAGCCCATGTTGGCGGCCAGCGGAGAGACGCCTTCGTCCATCTCCTGACCGTAGAGGTTCATCCCCGCTTCCAGACGCAGCGTATCGCGCGCGCCCAGGCCCGCAGGCTTCACACCTGCCTCCACCAGCGCACGCCAGAAATCAGCGGCCTTCTCGTTTGGCATGGCAATTTCATAGCCCGCTTCACCGGTGTAGCCGGTGGTGGCGATAAACAGATCCCCCGCCTGCACGCCGAAGAATGGCTTCATGCCTTCGGTGGCTTTGCGCTGCTCGTCGCTGAACAGAGACGCGGCTTTCGCCTGGGCGTTTGGCCCCTGTACGGCAATCAGCGACAGATCGTCACGGACAGTGATGTCAATGGCGTAAGGTTCAGCGTGTTGGGAAATCCAGGAGAGGTCTTTTTCGCGGGTGGCGGAGTTTACAACGAGGCGGAAGAAATCTTCGGTGAAGTAGTAGACGATGAGGTCGTCAATCACGCCGCCAGAGGCATTGAGCATACCGGTATAGAGCGCTTTGCCCGGCGTCTTCAGTTTGGCGACGTCGTTTGCCAGCAGATAACGCAAAAACTCCCGGGTGCGGCTACCGCGCAGGTCGACAATCGTCATATGAGACACGTCGAACATACCGGCATCGGTGCGCACCGCGTGGTGCTCATCAATCTGCGAGCCGTAGTGCAGCGGCATCATCCAGCCGTGGAAGTCCACCATGCGGGCACCGCATAACACGTGCTGTTCGTACAAAGGAGTCTGTTGAGCCATCTTTTCCTCGTTGAAAAATTCACCGTGAAACCCGGTGTCGGCCTCGCGTTCGGGGGCCGACGCAAACGTTCTCTTTTACCTGAACTTACCACCGAAACCGGCGGTTAACCATAAGGTAAAACGGGTCATCACATTAGCTTATGACCAAAAATCGCTGAAAAGCCTACAGAGTTATTCACTGTGAAAATGCGATTAAACCCGCATAAAATTAACATTGATCTAACAGGATTTAGCAGATGCTGATATTTCATGCGGAAAAATGGGCCGAATTTCCGTAACATAAAAATAGTAAGATTAGATTTTCTAATGCGAAAAATGACGTGAAATTAGATTATTTCAAACGAGGAAATTTCCCCGGCGCGCAGGCCGGGAAAATAAAGTGTGACGGGGATCGAGATTAACGTAACCAGTCGGGAAGATCGTTGAGGCCCATTGCCTGACGAAGAAGCTGCGGTTTTACGCCGGGAAGGGTGTCGGCCAGTTTGAGGCCAATATCGCGCAGCAGTTTTTTCGCCGGGTTCGCTCCGGCAAACAGCTCGCGGAAGCCCTGCATACCCGCCAACATCATAGCCGCACTGTGTTTGCGGCTGCGCTCGTAGCGACGCAGATACAGATGCTGACCAATATCTTTGCCTTCCCGATGCAGGCGACGCAGCTCTTCAACCAGCTCAGCCGCGTCCATAAAGCCGAGGTTCACTCCCTGCCCGGCCAGCGGATGAATGGTATGCGCCGCATCCCCCACCAGCGCCAGACGGTGCGCGGCAAACTGACGCGCGTAGCGACCGGTTAACGGAAACGTCTGGCGTTCGCTTTCAAGCCCGCACAGGCCCAGACGGTTATCAAACGCCACGCATAGCGCCTGACTGAAGGCATCCGGCGTCGTCTCCTGCATCTGCTGCGCTTTCTCCGGCTCTAAGGACCAGACGATGGAGCAGAGATGCGGATCGGCAAGCGGCAGGAAGGCCAGAATGCCGTCATTATGGAAAATCTGGCGCGCCACGCCGCCATGCGGCTCTTCGGTGCGGATTGTGGCCACCAACGCGTGATGACGGTAATCCCAGAAGGTCAGCGGAATATCCGCTTTGTTACGGAGCCAGGAATTGGCGCCGTCGGCACCCACTACCAGACGCGCAGTCAGCATATCGCCACTTTCAAGAGTGATAAACGCGTCGTTTTCGCCCCACGCCACCTGATGAAGTTTCGCCGGTGCGATCAGCGTGACGTCGCTGCACTGCTGCGCTTTCTGCCACAGCGCGTGGTGGATCACCGCGTTTTCAACGATATGTCCAAGGTGGCTGTAACCCATGCTTTCATCGTCAAACGCGATACGGCCAAAGCTGTCTTTGTCCCACACTTCCATCCCGTGATAGCAACTGGCACGGAGCGCCACGATTTCAGACCAGACGCCAAGGTGCGTCAGTAGCTTTTCGCTGGCGGCATTGATCGCCGAGACGCGAAGCTCTGGCGGTGCATCCTGCGCCACAGGCTGCGGCGCTTTTTGCTCAAGCACGGCCACGCGCAGGCCGCTGCCCTGTAAACCACAAGCCAGCGCCAGTCCTACCATTCCGCCGCCCACAATGGCGACATCAACATTTTGCACGGTCAATACTCCTTAACGCGCGACCCAACCCAAGGTCCGCTGCGCCAGCACGTCACGTGCCGGAATGAACAGTTCCATCGCCATAAGCCCAAGGTTGCGACCCGCAACCAGCGGTGCCCAGCGATTGGCAAACAGGTGGACTAAACCGTCGGTGACGCCAATGGTCGCCGCTTTGTCCGCCTGGCGTCGTTTCTGGTAATGGCTCAGCACTGAGTATGCGCCACAATCCTGTTGTTCGCTCCACGTTCGGGCCAGGAGCTCGGCCAGGCTCATCACGTCACGGAGGCCAAGGTTGAAGCCTTGCCCGGCGATGGGGTGTAGCGTCTGCGCGGCGTTGCCGACCAGGGCGACGCGATGGGAGACAGTCTGCGATGCGGTCGTCAGCGCAAGCGGATAGGCCACGCGTTTTCCGGCGTGGGTGATGCGCCCAAGCCGCCAGCCGAAGGCCTTTTGCAGCTCGGAACAAAAACGTTCGTCGGACCAGGAGAGAAACTCATCGGCCCGATCCTGCGCATGGCACCATACCAGCGAGCAGCGCCCGTTCGACATCGGCAGCATGGCCAGCGGGCCGTGCTCCGTGAAGCGCTCAAATGCCCTGCCGTTATGCGCGCCAGCCGTAGAGACATTAGCGATGACCGCCGCCTGTCCATAGGGTTCAGAGCGCCATTCGACGCCGCACTGCGTGGCGATCGCGGAGCGTGAACCATCTGCCGCCACCAGCAGTTGCCCCTCCAGCGTGGTGCCGTTGTCCAGCGTCACGCTGACGGCCTCGTCACGGCGGCTGAAGCTGGCGACGCGCGCTGGACAGTGCAGTGTAACGCCAGGGGCATCCTGTAACAGACGGAACAGCCGCAGCCCCACGTCATGCAGCTCGACGACCTGCCCCAGTGCCTCAATTCGGTAATCGTGGGCATCCAGCGTCACAAACCCGGCGTGGCCGCGATCGCTGACGTGAACGGTGCCGATGGCCGTCGCGCAGTCCGCTATCGCCTGCCAGATGCCAATGCGCGCAAGCTGCTGGCAGGTTCCCTGGGCCAGCGCGATGGCGCGGGCATCGAAGCCGGGATGATCGGCCGCCTGCGGCGCAACCGCCTCAACAAGATGCACCGGAAGCTGGCCTTTGGTTAACTGCGAAATGGCCAGCGCCAGAGTAGCGCCGGTCATGCCTCCGCCAACGATGATCACGCTCATACGCGTGCCGCCGCCATCAGCGCCTCGATGTCGTCGGCTTTTTTCACCACGGTCGCGGTCAGGTTTTCGTTACCGGTTTCGGTGATGACGATGTCATCTTCAATGCGAATGCCGATCCCGCGGTACTGTTCTGGCACGTCGGCATCCGGCGCGATGTACAGCCCAGGCTCAACGGTCAGCACCATGCCTGGCTCCAGCACGCGCGAACGTTCCGGACCGTATGCCCCGACGTCATGCACATCCAGCCCCAGCCAGTGGCTCAGGCCGTGCATAAAGTACGGACGATGGGCGTTTTCGGTTATAAGGGTGTCCACATCGCCTTTCAAAATGCCGAGCTTCACCAGCCCGGTAATCATGATGCGCACCACCTCGCCCGTAACCTCCTGGATGGAGGTGCCAGGGCGGAACAGCGTCAGCGCGGTCTCCAGAGACTCAAGCACGATGTCATAGATTTCACGCTGCGCGGTGGTGAATTTACCGTTCACCGGGAAGGTACGGGTGATGTCGCCCGCGTAACCCTGATATTCACAGCCCGCGTCAATCAGCACCAGATCGCCGTCGCGCAGTTCACTTTCGTTTTCGGTGTAGTGCAGAATGCAGCCGTTTTCACCGCCGCCTACGATGGTGTTATAGGACGGGAAGCGCGCGCCGTGACGGTTAAATTCATGGTGAATTTCGCCTTCAAGCTGGTACTCGAACATACCGGGACGGCACTTTTCCATGGCGCGGGTATGCGCCAGGGCGCTGATTTCGCCCGCGCGGCGCATCACATTCAGCTCTTCTTCAGACTTAAACAGGCGCATCTCATGCACCATCGGTCGCCAGTCCGTCAGGGTGGCGGGTGCAGACAAATTCTGACGTGAGCCTTTACGCAGCTTATCCAGCGCGGTGAAGACAATGTCATCCGCATACGCGTATT
Source organism: Enterobacter cloacae complex sp. AR_0002 (assembly GCF_001922365.1). Classification (NCBI taxonomy): domain Bacteria; kingdom Pseudomonadati; phylum Pseudomonadota; class Gammaproteobacteria; order Enterobacterales; family Enterobacteriaceae; genus Enterobacter; species Enterobacter cloacae complex sp. AR_0002. Next base: position 4,593,319 of record NZ_CP018814.1, on the reverse strand, counting down.
CGCCCTGCGCGTGATAGAGCACGTCCAGGCCATTCAGCAGTTGGTAAAGCTGCTGGTTGATTTCGCTGTAGGCCAGCGCACGGTCCACGCCCAGTTTTTCCGGCGCCGCCTCCTGCCCTAAGCGGCGGCCAAACCAGATTTCCGCGGTCAGATCGCGCACGCGGTTAAAAATCACGCTGTGGTTGTGGGTGTCATTGCTTTTAATCAGCACCAGTACCGCTTCCGGCTCGTTAAACCCGGTGAAGTACCAGAAATCACTGCTCTGGCGATAGGGGTATTCGCTGTCGGCGCTGCGCGTCACTTCCGGCGCGGCGAAAATCAGGGCAGCGCTTCCCGGCTGCATTTTTGCCAGCAGCGCCTGACGACGGCGAGAATACTCTTGACTGGAGATAACCATGACACCCTCCTGTGCGTTATTTTTCTTAGTGTAATGTTGGCTTGCGAACTTCCGGCGCGGTCGGCTGCGAGCGCGTAAAGTTGTCGTGGCACAGCAGAGACGCCACGCGCACGTACTCGATAATCTCTTCGAGAGACATTTCCAGCTCTTCCTGGTCTTCGTCTTCATCGTAGCCGAGCTGGGCGATATTACGCAGATCGTCGATCGCTTCACCCGCTTCGCCGGTCACTTTATCCAGTTTAGGCTGGGTTACGCCCAGGCCAAGAAGATAGTGGTTTACCCAACCCGCGAGCGCATCGGCGCGATCGAAGACGCTGACATCGTCGCCTTCAGGCAGATAAAGCTGAAAAAGAAAGCCATCGTCTTCCAGGGAATCGCTGGTTGCGGCGTGCATTTTACGCAGCGCTTCCGCCAGTTCGTGGCCAAACGCCAGCCCTTCGTTGGTGAGGTCGTGGATCAGCGGCTGCCATGAGCTGTCGCTGTTTCCGCCGCACAGTATGCCGCTGATCAGACCGTGCATTTCGGCAGGGGTCAGACCGACTCCCTGCTGGTTCAGTAACTGGTTTAAATCCTTGTAACCAGGCATTTCGTTCTGTATAGACATACGCATTCGTCATCAAAGGGAGGATATTCATGATATGCTACCACTTTGGACCCTGGTGATACCAGAAAAGGGCTTGTATCTTCACATCAGGGTAGCTATAGTGTCGCCCCTTCGCAGCCCCCGGGGCAGTAAGCGAAGGCAGCGCAGTCAATCAGCAGGAAGGTGGCATGTCTGCACAACCCGTCGATCTCCAGATTTTTGGCCGTTCACTGCGAGTGAATTGTCCGCCTGAACAAAGGGATGCCTTGAATCAGGCTGCGGACGATTTGAATCAGCGGTTGCAAGATCTAAAAGAACGCACTAGAGTCACAAATACTGAGCAGCTGGTTTTCATCGCCGCGTTGAACATCAGCTATGAACTGACTCAGGAAAAAGCGAAGACCCGCGATTACGCGGCAAGCATGGAGCAGCGCATTAAAATGCTCCAGCAGACCATAGAACAGGCATTGCTTGATCAAGGTCGCAGTCCCGAAAGACCGGGACCAAAGTTTGAATAACACTTCTCAGTTGACTATGGTAGAGTAACTGTGAAGACAAAATTTCTCTGAGATGTTCGCAAGCGGGCCAGTCCCCTGAGCCGATATTTCATACCACAAGAATGTGGCGCTCCATGGTTGGTGAGCACGCTCGGTCCGTCCGAGAAGCCTTAAAACTATGACGACACATTCACCTTGAACCAAGGGTTCAAGGGTTACAGCCTGCGGCGGCATCTCGGAGATTCCCTCTCTTTTCTTCTACCGACTACCATGACTCAATTCCCTGAAGTTTCTGCTTCACGCCAGGACATCCGTCAGCTTATTCGCCAGCGTCGTCGCGCCTTAAGCGCCGAGCAACAGGCACATTTTGCCCAGCAGGCCGCCGCCCGCATGATGGCCTATCCGCCTGTGGTGATGGCAAACACCGTCGCCCTGTTTCTCTCGTTTGATGGTGAGCTGGATACCCAACCGCTTATCGACCAGCTCTGGCGCGCCGGGAAAAAAGTTTATCTGCCGGTGCTACATCCCTTTAGCCGAGGCAATCTGCTGTTTCTGCACTACCATCCGCACAGCGAGCTGGTGGTAAATCGTCTGAAAATCACAGAACCCAAACTCGACGTGCGCGATGTGCTCCCGCTTTCCGGGCTGGATGTGCTGATTACGCCGCTGGTGGCGTTTGACGAGCAGGGCCAGCGATTAGGCATGGGCGGGGGGTTCTACGACAGGACGCTACAAAACTGGCAGCAGTACGGATTGCAGCCGGTGGGGTATGCGCATGATTGCCAGGGCGTGGAGGTATTACCCGTAGAGAAATGGGATGTGCCGTTGCCGGCGGTGGTGACGCCCAGTAAAACCTGGACCTGGTAGAATAAAGCCGGGTGGCGGCTACGCCTTACCCGGCCTACATAAATCATCGAACATTGTAGGTCGGGTAAGCGTAAGCGCCACCCGACATCACAGACCGCACCATCAGTACAGCAGACGCGCGCGAATCGTCCCCGGAATGGCCTTCATGCTCTGCAATGCTTTCTCGGCGATGTCTTCATCCGCTTCAATATCAATAACCACATAACCCATCTGCGAGTTAGTTTGCAGATACTGCGCAGCAATGTTAACGCCCTGCTCGGCAAAGATCTGGTTGATGGCGGTCAGCACGCCAGGACGGTTTTCGTGGATGTGCAGCAGACGACGCCCACCGTGCAGCGGCAGAGACACCTCCGGGAAGTTCACCGCAGAGAGCGTTGAACCGTTATCGGAATATTTGCTCAGTTTACCCGCCACTTCCAGGCCGATATTCTCCTGCGCTTCCTGAGTAGAACCGCCGATGTGCGGCGTCAGGATCACGTTGTCGAACTCGCACAACGGAGAGGTGAACGGATCGCTGTTGGTGGCCGGTTCCGTCGGGAACACGTCAATCGCCGCACCCGCCAGATGTTTACGCTTCAGCGCGTCGCACAGTGCAGGAATATCGACCACCGTACCGCGCGCGGCGTTGATCAGCAGAGAGCCCGGCTTCATCAGCGCCAGCTCTTCCGCCCCCATCATGTTTTTGGTGGACGCATTTTCCGGCACGTGCAGGCTGACCACGTCGCTCATGTTCAGCAGGTCAGAAAGATGCTGCACCTGCGTCGCGTTACCCAGCGGCAGCTTGCTTTCGATATCGTAGAAAAACACGTGCATGCCGAGGGATTCCGCCAGAATACCGAGCTGCGTACCGATATGGCCGTAACCGATAATCCCGAGCTTTTTCCCACGGGCTTCGTAGGAGCCCGCAGCCAGCTTATTCCACACGCCGCGGTGCGCTTTGGCGTTAGCCTCCGGAATGCCGCGAAGCAGCAGCAGCAGCTCGCCAATTACCAGCTCCGCCACGGAACGGGTGTTAGAGAACGGCGCGTTAAAGACCGGGATACCGCGTTTTGCGGCGGCATTCAGATCAACCTGGTTGGTGCCGATGCAGAAACAGCCAATCGCCACCAGCTTTTCCGCCGCAGCAATAACGTCTTCAGTCAGTTGGGTACGGGATCGCAGGCCAATGAAATGGGCATCACGGATGGACGCTTTCAGCTCTTCGGTATCGAGCGCGCCTTTGTGAAATTCGATGTTGGTGTAACCTGCCGCACGAAGGCTATCGATTGCTTTTTGATGCACGCCCTCGACCAGCAGGAATTTAATCTTGTCTTTCTCCAGTGATACCTTTGCCATTTACCCGACCCTGTTTTTGTCTGAACTGATGTTGTGCTGGATATAAATCCGCTGTAGCCAACATATCAAAAAAAACTATTGCAGCAATATGAACGTTTGCGTCAGTACGCTGAAGGAAAGTCATACAGCGCAAAATGGCAGAGGAAAATGCTATGGAAATTTACAAACGCGGAAGGATCGGCAAAAGAGACATAAAAACGTGACACAAGTCACCGAATTTAGCGTTTCAAAAATTTTTTAGCGGGGGGAGGACTCCCCCCGTCAGATCATTTTACGATGGTTTTCACGCCGTCAGCGGTGCCGATCAGCGCCACATCCGCGCCACGGTTGGCAAATAACCCTACGGTAACAACGCCTGGAATGCCGTTGATCGCATTTTCCAGCGCAATGGCATCGAGGATCTCAAGGCCGTGAACGTCGAGGATCACGTTGCCGTTGTCGGTCACCACACCCTGACGGTATTCCGGACGACCGCCCAGCTTCACAAGTTGACGGGCAACCGCGCTGCGCGCCATCGGGATCACTTCGACCGGCAGCGGGAAATTCCCCAGAATGTCGACCTGCTTGGAGGCGTCCGCGATGCAGATGAACTTATCCGCCACGGAAGCGATGATTTTTTCGCGGGTCAGCGCCGCGCCACCGCCTTTGATCATCTGCATGTGGCCGTTGATTTCATCCGCGCCATCAACGTAAATGCCCAGACGGTCCACTTCGTTGAGGTCGAAAACGGTGATGCCGAGGCTTTTCAGCTTTTCCGTGGAAGCATCGGAGCTGGAAACCGCGCCCTCGATCTGCCCCTTCATCGTGCCCAGCGCATCGATAAAGTGCGCCGCCGTCGACCCCGTACCAACACCGACAATGGTACCCGGCTGTACGTACTGGAGAGCGGCCCATCCTACTGCTTTTTTCAGTTCATCCTGCGTCATGATCGTTTTGCCTGTGGTGTGAAAACTCAGGGCGCATTATAGAACACGTCGAATGGATTTCGTCTGCCACGAAGGGAAAATTGTGTCATAGTGCAGATTAAGCAAAATTAAGGAGTCAGCCAGAGCAATGAAACGTCCGGACTACAGAACACTACAGGCACTTGATGCAGTTATTCGTGAACGCGGTTTTGAGCGCGCGGCGCAAAAGCTGTGCATCACCCAGTCCGCCGTATCACAGCGTATCAAACAGCTTGAAAACATGTTCGGGCAGCCGCTGCTGGTGCGTACCGTACCGCCGCGTCCGACAGAGCAAGGACAAAAGCTCCTCGCCCTGCTGCGTCAGGTTGAACTGCTGGAAGATGAATGGCTGGGCGATGAACAAACCGGCTCCACGCCGCTGCTGCTGTCGCTGGCGGTGAACGCCGACAGTCTGGCAACCTGGCTGCTGCCGGCCCTTGCGCCGGTGCTGGCCGACTCCCCAATCCGCCTGAACCTTCAGGTTGAAGACGAGACCCGCACTCAGGAACGCCTGCGCCGTGGCGAAGTGGTTGGGGCGGTCAGTATTCAGCCGCAGGCGCTGCCAAGCTGTCTGGTGGATCAGCTGGGCGCGCTGGATTACCTGTTTGTCGGTTCAAAAGCCTTTGCCGAGCGCTACTTCCCGAACGGCGTGACTCGCGCCGCGCTGCTGAAAGCCCCTGCCGTCGCGTTCGACCATCTGGACGATATGCATCAGGCCTTCCTGCAACAAAACTTCGATTTGCCGCCGGGCAGCGTGCCGTGTCATATCGTTAACTCGTCCGAAGCCTTCGTACAGCTCGCGCGTCAGGGCACGACCTGCTGCATGATCCCGCATTTGCAGATTGAGAAAGAGTTGAAAAGTGGTGAGCTGATTGATTTAACCCCGGGGCTGTATCAGCGCCGGATGCTCTACTGGCACCGTTTTGCCCCGGAAAGCCGCATGATGCGCAACGTCACCGACGCGCTACTGGCGTTTGGGCATAAGGTGTTGAGACAGGATTAATCGCTTGAATTCCCTCTCCCTGTGGGAGAGGGTTAGGGTGAGGGCAAACTACTGCGCCTTAGCCGCCTCAGTTTGCTGAGTTTGAGTTGGCTCCAGCTGGAACACCACATCAACCTGATCGTCGAACTGAATGGTTGGCTGCTCGTAGGTTTCCTGAGCAGAAACCGGCGCGGCGTCCGCCTTCATCATCCGCACCATCGGGCTTGGCTGGTAGTTTGAAACGTGGTAACGGACGCTGTAAACCGGACCGAGCTTGCTCTTGAAGCCGGATGCCAGCTGCTGCGCCTGATGAATGGCATCATCAATTGCCGCTTTACGCGCTTCGTCTTTATATTTTTCCGGTTGCGCAACGCCCAGCGAGACGGAACGAATTTCGTTCAGCCCTGCCTTCAGCGCACCATCCAGCAATCCGTTGAGCTTATCAAGCTGGCGTACAGTCACTTCCACAGTACGCACGGCGCGATAGCCTTTCAGGATGCTTTTGCCGTTCTGGTAGTCGTAATCCGGTTGGGTACGCAGGTTCGCAGAGCTGATGTCTTTTTTCGCGACACCGTTCTGTTCCAGGAAAGAGAGGTATTGCGCAACACGATCGTCTGCCTGTTTCTTGGCGGAAGCAGCATCTTTCGCCGCCACGTTCACTTCAATTGCCAGGGTTGCAACATCGGGTACCGCATCCACACTTGCCGTGCCTGAAGTGACAATGTGCGGGCCGTTTGGCAGTTCATTCGCCTGCACCGACACCGCACCTAAACTTACTAATGCCGCCAGGGCCATCACCTTAAACTTCACTGTCATTCCTCCATGTTGCGAAGAGTGCCCTGTTAACAGGGCTCATGCCAGCAAGCTTAGCGGGTCTTGTTCAGATGTCCATAAGACAACGCTTAGTTGAACAATCCCTGTACGTGATGAATGCCCTCTTTCGCCAGCTGGAAGGCAATAAACCACATCACCAGCCCCACCAGGGTATTGATAATGCGCTGTGCTTTGGCGGTACGCAGTCGTGGCGCCAGCCACGCCGCCAGGATCGCAAGACCGAAGAACCAGAGGAAGGAGGCGCTGACCGTACCGAGCGCAAACCAGCGTTTCGGCTCAACGTCCAGCTGTCCGCCCAGGCTGCCCAGTACCACAAAGGTATCAAGGTAGACGTGCGGGTTAAGCCACGTCACGGCGAGCATGGTGACGATAATCTTCCAGCGCCCCTGCTTCATCACTTCGGCGCTCGCCAGCTCAAGATTGCTGCTCATGGCCGTTTTCAGGGCACCAAACCCGTACCACAGCAGAAACGCTACGCCGCCCCAGGTAACCAGCGCCAGCAGCCACGGCGACTGCATCAACAGGGCGCTGCCGCCAAAAATCCCGGCGCAAATCAGCAGCAGATCGCTCACCGCACACAGCAGGGCAATCATCAGATGGTACTGACGGCGAATGCCCTGGTTCATCACGAACGCATTTTGTGGACCAAGGGGAAGGATCATGGCCGCACCTAACGCAAGCCCCTGAAAATAATAAGATAACATGACGTAATTCTCGCAGAGTTGTCCTGGGGCAGACTATACTGCGGGAACGTCATTAGAGGAAATGGATAATATTAATTGGGGATTAGCCGGGCTAATAAAAGAAAAGCCCGGTGTCGCTGACGCTTACCGGGCCTACGGGAGACGTTACTCTGCTTCTTTGATTTTTTTGACGTTTACGTCCATCTGCGGGTACGGGAAGCTGATGCCGTTGGCATCGAAATCACGCTTGATGCGCTCCAGCACATCCCAGTAAACGTTTTGAAGATCGCTGCTTTTGCTCCAGATGCGCACCACAAAATTAATAGATGACGCGCCCAGCTCGTTCAGACGAACGGTCTGCTCGCGGTCCTTCAGAATGCGATCGTCAGAGGCAATGATGTTGGCGATCAGCGACTTCACCTGATCGATATCGGAGTCGTACGCCACGCTGATGATCAGCTCGTTACGACGCACCGGCTCGCGGGAGAAGTTAATGATATTGCCCGCAATGATTTTCCCGTTCGGGACTACCACAATGCGACCATCCACGGTACGCAGGGTCGTGGAGAAAATCTGAACCTGCAACACGGTACCGGCAATACCGCCCAGATCCACATACTCACCGGAACGGAACGGACGGAAGGTCACCAGCAATACGCCCGCCGCCAGGTTAGACAGCGAACCCTGCAATGCCAGACCAATGGCCAGACCGGCAGCACCGAGCACAGCGATGACGGATGCCGTCTGCACGCCGACACGCCCCAGCGCCGCAATCAGCGTAAAGGCGATAATGCCGTAACGGACCAGCGCGGAGAGGAAATCGGCGACTGTGGCATCAATGTGTCGTGCGACCATCACCCGGTTGACAGCGTTCGAAACGATACGCGCCACGATCATCCCGACAATGATGATGGCAATAGCGGCAACAATATTCACGGCGTAGCTCAGCAGTAGCGCCTGGTTGCGCACCAGCCAGTTACCCGCGTTATTGATGCTGTCTACAACATCAAGTTGTTCCATTTATTCTTCCTTTTGTTAAACCAAAACACAAAATCCATCCCCCATGGAGACAGGCAGGTCAGTAAAGGGTAAACAAAAAGCACCGGCTTTGCCAAACAGATCACAAAATCAGGTATTGCAGGATATTGAAAAAGCATAAAAAAAGGCCCGCATATGCGGACCTTCTTGACGCTATGAACAGCTCAAATTACAGAACGTCAACCGCGTTCAGTTCTTTGAATGCCTGCTCCAGACGAGTAATCATAGAAGTCTGGGCAGCGCGCAGCCATACGCGTGGATCGTAGTATTTCTTGTTCGGCTGGTCTTCGCCTTTCGGGTTGCCCAGCTGACCTTGCAGGTAAGCTTCGTTGGTTTTGTAGTATTGCAGGATACCGTCCCAGGTTGCCCATTGGGTGTCGGTATCGATGTTCATTTTCACTACGCCGTAGCTTACGGAGTCTTTGATTTCCTGAGCAGAAGAACCGGAACCGCCGTGGAAGACGAAGTTCAGGCTGTTGTGCGGCAGGTTGTGTTTTTTGGACACGTATTCCTGAGAATCACGCAGGATGGTCGGGGTCAGAACCACGTTACCTGGTTTGTATACGCCGTGTACGTTACCGAAGGACGCTGCGATAGTGAAGCGTGGGCTGATTTTGCTCAGCTCGGTGTAAGCGTAATCAACGTCTTCTGGCTGAGTGTACAGTGCAGAAGCGTCCATGTGGCTGTTGTCCACACCGTCTTCTTCACCGCCGGTGCAACCCAGTTCGATTTCCAGGGTCATGCCCATTTTGGACATACGCGCCAGGTACTTAGAGCAGATCTCGATGTTTTCTTCCAGAGACTCTTCGGACAGGTCGATCATGTGAGAAGAGAACAGTGGCTTACCGGTTGCCGCGAAGTGTTTTTCACCCGCGTCCAGCAGACCGTCGATCCACGGCAGCAGTTTCTTCGCGCAGTGGTCAGTGTGCAGGATAACCGGAACACCGTAGTGTTCAGCCATCTGGTGTACGTGGTGCGCACCAGAGATAGCGCCCAGGATTGCAGCACCCTGAGGAATGTCAGTTTTCACGCCTTTACCTGCGATGAACGCAGCGCCGCCGTTAGAGAACTGAACGATAACCGGTGCTTTAACTTTTGCAGCGGTTTCCAGTACGGCGTTGATGGAGTCGGTACCCACGCAGTTAACTGCTGGCAGAGCGAAGTTGTTTTCTTTAGCTACCTGGAACACTTTCTGTACGTCATCACCAGTGATAACGCCAGGTTTTACGAAATCAAAAATTTTAGACATGTTGCTTAGTCCTGTATCTTCGGCCGTTAGAAAAGGTGCGAGCTCTGATAAGCGCGCTGAAAATTGGGCAGGTTTCCCTGCCCCTGAATGGCTTACTTCTTAGCGCGCTCTTCGAGCATTGCTACTGCTGGCAGAACTTTGCCTTCCACGAATTCGAGGAATGCGCCGCCACCAGTGGAGATGTAGGAGATCTTGTCAGCGATACCGAACAGGTCGATTGCTGCCAGGGTGTCACCACCGCCTGCGATAGAGAACGCTTCGCTGTCTGCGATTGCGTTAGCCACGATCTCAGTCCCTTTGCGGAAGTTCGGGAATTCGAACACGCCGACAGGACCGTTCCACAGGATAGTTTTTGCGTTTTTCAGGATTTCAGCCAGTTTCTGTGCAGAGACGTCGCCCAGGTCCAGAATCTGCTCTTCATCTTTGATGTCGTTAACAGATTTCAGGGTTGCGGTAGCAGTTTCGGAGAACTCGGTTGCCACGCGAACGTCAGTTGGAACCGGGATATCACAGGTACCCAGCAGACGTTTGGCTTCGTCAACCAGATCCGCTTCGTACAGGGATTTACCCACGTTGTGGCCTTGCGCAGCAACGAAGGTGTTCGCGATACCACCGCCAACGATCAGCTGGTCAGCGATTTTGGACAGAGAATCCAGTACGGTCAGTTTGGTAGAAACTTTAGAACCACCAACGATAGCGACCATTGGACGAGCAGGTTCTTTCAGTGCTTTACCCAGCGCTTCCAGTTCGTCAGCCAGCAGCGGACCTGCACAGGCGACGTCTGCGAATTTACCGATACCGTGGGTAGATGCCTGCGCACGGTGAGCCGTACCGAATGCATCCATCACGAATACGTCGCACAGCGCAGCGTATTTTTTGGACAGGGTTTCGTCGTCTTTCTTTTCGCCTTTGTTGAAGCGAACGTTTTCCAGAACAACCAGCTCACCTTCGGCAACTTCCACGCCGTCCAGGTAATCTTTCACCAGGCGAACCGGGCTGGACAGTTTGTCTTTCAGGTAATTAACAACCGGCAGCAGAGAGAACTCTTCGTTGTACTCGCCTTCAGTTGGACGGCCCAGGTGGGAGGTGACCATCACTTTAGCGCCCTGCTTCAGAGCCAGTTCAATGGTTGGCAGAGATGCACGGATACGCGCGTCGCTGGTCACTTTGCCATCTTTAACCGGTACGTTCAGATCGGCACGGATGAAAACGCGTTTACCTGCCAGATCCAGATCGGTCATCTTAATTACAGACATGGTGAATCCTCTCGTTGATTCTTAAAGTTTTGCAAGCGCAAGGTGCGCTCTACCTGAAACCTTTCGCGGCCATGGCTAACGTGGTGTCGAGCATTCGGTTAGCAAAGCCCCATTCGTTATCACACCAGACCAGCGTCTTGATGAGGTGCGCACCACTGACTCGCGTCTGCGTGCCATCCACGATGGCGCTATGCGGGTCGTGGTTAAAATCTACTGAGACCAACGGTAATTCCGTATAGTCAACTATACCATGAAATGCTCCCTGTGCCGCTTTTTGCAGCAACAGGTTGACTTCACAGGCTTTTACCGGTTTTTTCACCGTCACGCTAAGATCGATTGCGGTGACGTTTATCGTCGGAACGCGCACGGCAATCGCTTCAAAACGGTCGTTAAACTGCGGGAAAATACGGGTGATCCCGGCAGCCAGTTTCGTATCCACCGGAATGATTGACTGGCTCGCCGCGCGAGTGCGTCGTAAATCCGGATGGTAGGCGTCGATTACCTGCTGATCGTGCATGGCGGAGTGAATCGTGGTCACGGTGCCGGATTCAATGCCATAAGCATCGTCTAACAGTTTAATGACCGGAATAATGCAGTTGGTGGTGCAGGAGGCGTTGGAGACAATGCGGTGTTCAGCGTGCAGCTCGTGCTGGTTAACACCAAACACGACGGTGGCGTCGAGGTCGTTACTGCCGGGATGGGAGAACAGCACTTTTTTCGCGCCAGCATTCAGATGCGCTTCGCCATGTTCACGGTTACCGTACACGCCGGTACAGTCCAGCACCACATCCACACCCAGTTCGCGCCAGGGCAGCCCTTCAATACTGTTCTCATGCAGCACGCGGATGGCATCGTCACCGACGAACAGCTGTTCCCTTTCCTGGCGAACATCCCAGGCAAAGCGACCGTGGCTGGTGTCATATTTCAACAAATGTGCCATGCCCGCAGCATCCGCCAGTTCATTGATTGCCACCACGGTGATTTCCGCACGACGCCCGGATTCATATAAAGCACGAACCACGTTGCGCCCGATGCGACCGAAGCCATTAATCGCTACGCGTACGGTCATAGATCTCCTGCAAAGCTATCCCTGAGTTTGAGGTGGCTGAAAGAGTAATCCAGCGACGCCCGAAGGGGAATCCTTGCTGTCACAAACTGCGATTGATTGGTCAATTGTCGAACATTTAATCGACTGAAACGCTTCAGCAAGAATAAGCGAATCGGGGAATAAAAGGAATGTCTGTCCAGATGAATAAGCGAGCTATATGACTTGCGTCACATTTTGGGTGGAATAATGCTTACAAAAAAGCCGGGTGGCGCGTTAGCGCTTACCCGGCCTACTTTATTCTCCCTCTCCCCGTGGGAGAGAGCCAGGGTGAGGGCATCAGCCCGCACCGGACAAACAATTACAGCAGTTCTTTCGCCTTAGCGACAACGTTTTCAACGGTGAAGCCGAACTCTTCAAACAGCTGTTCAGCTGGCGCAGACTCACCAAACGTGGTCATCCCGACGATAGCGCCGTTCAGACCCACGTATTTGAACCAGTAGTCTGCGATACCCGCTTCCACTGCCACGCGAGCGGAGACCGCTTTAGGCAGTACGGATTCGCGGTACGCGGCATCCTGCTTGTCGAACGCATCGGTAGAAGGCATAGAAACCACACGCGCTTTCACGCCTTCGGCAGTCAGTTTTTCCCATGCGGCAACGGCCAGTTCAACTTCAGAACCGGTCGCGATGAAGATCAGCTCAGGCTGGCCTGCGCAATCTTTCAGCACGTAACCACCGCGCGCGATGTTTGCCAGCTGCTCTGGGGTACGCTCCTGCTGCGCCAGGTTCTGACGGGAGAGGATCAGCGCGGTCGGGCCATCCTGACGCTCAACGCCGTATTTCCACGCCACCGCAGATTCAACCTGGTCACATGGACGCCATGTGCTCATGTTCGGGGTCACGCGCAGGGAAGCCACCTGCTCTACTGGCTGGTGAGTTGGACCATCTTCGCCCAGACCGATGGAGTCGTGGGTGTAGACCATCACCTGACGCTGTTTCATCAGCGCAGCCATACGCACGGCGTTACGTGCATATTCCACAAACATCAGGAAGGTAGAAGTGTACGGCAGGAAACCACCGTGCAGAGCGATACCGTTGGCAATCGCAGTCATACCGAACTCACGTACACCGTAATGGATGTAGTTACCGGCAGTATCTTCGTTGATTGGCTTAGATCCGGACCACAGGGTCAGGTTTGATGGCGCCAGGTCAGCGGAGCCGCCGAGGAATTCAGGCAGCAGAGGGCCAAACGCTTCGATCGCATTCTGAGATGCTTTACGGCTGGCGATCTTGGCTGGGTTCGCCTGCAACTTCGCGATGAACTCGTTCGCTTTGGCGTCGAAGTCAGACGGCATGTCACCTTTCATACGACGGGTGAACTCAGCCGCTTCCTGTGGGAAGGCTTTCGCGTAAGCCGCGAACTTCTCGTTCCAGGCCGCTTCTTTCGCCTGACCCACTTCTTTCGCATCCCACTGAGCGTAGATTTCAGACGGGATTTCGAAGGCAGGGTGTTTCCAGCCAAGCGCTTCACGGGTCAGTGCAATTTCCGCGTCGCCCAGCGGTGCGCCGTGGGAGTCGTGAGTGCCCGCTTTGTTCGGAGAACCGAAGCCGATGATGGTTTTGCACATCAGCAGGGACGGTTTGTCGGTCACGGCGCGCGCTTCTTCTACGGCACGTTTAATCGAGTCAGCATCGTGGCCATCAACGCCGCGCACAACATGCCAGCCGTAGGCTTCGAAACGTGCAGCGGTGTCGTCAGTGAACCAGCCTTCAACGTGGCCGTCGATAGAAATGCCGTTGTCGTCGTAGAACGCAACCAGTTTACCCAGCTTCAGGGTGCCTGCCAGGGAGCACACTTCGTGAGAAATGCCTTCCATCATGCAGCCGTCGCCCAGGAAGGCGTAGGTGAAGTGGTCAACGATGTCGTGGCCAGGACGGTTAAACTGCGCCGCCAGGGTCTTCTCTGCAATCGCCATACCTACGGCGTTAGCGATGCCCTGACCCAGCGGACCGGTAGTGGTTTCAACGCCAGCGGTGTAGCCCACTTCCGGGTGACCTGGAGTTTTGGAGTGCAGCTGACGGAAGTTTTTCAGCTCTTCGATTGGCAGATCGTAGCCAGTGAGGTGCAGCAGGCTGTAGATCAGCATAGAGCCGTGGCCGTTAGACAGCACGAAACGGTCGCGGTCTGCCCATGCCGGGTTCTGCGGGTTATGGTTCAGGAAATCACGCCACAGGACTTCGGCGATGTCAGCCATGCCCATAGGGGCGCCCGGGTGGCCGGATTTGGCTTTCTGTACTGCGTCCATGCTCAGCGCACGAATAGCATTAGCAAGCTCTTTACGTGAGGACATTTTAACTCCAGATCGGACTGTTAAAGGCCATGCCCTTGACGACAGCGCGTTTTGGGCTACGCCGGAAAAAAGTGCCAACAATGTAACCCAAGCCGCAGGGCATGTACATGGAGCATTCTTTTGCTGCTTAAGAAATCTCTGGATCATGCTCGCATGTTGCGCAATCTGCTCGCCCGCCCCTGTAGATATTCCTTATACTTAGCCCGACACCGGCTTCGTTGACGGTGCATTTTTCGGAATTAATTCAGATTAACGAGTACGGAAGCAACATCATGAAAATGCGTGCAATCGGGCTGGCTGTGGGAACAACGCTCCTGCTAAGCGGCTGTCAGAATATGGATTCTAACGGCCTGATGACCTCAGGCGCAGAAGCTTTTCAGGCCTACTCACTGAGCGATGCGCAGGTGAAAGCGCTGAGCGACGAGGCCTGTAAGGATATGGATGGAAAAGCTACGCTTGCCCCGGCAAACAGCACCTACACGCAGCGTCTGAACAAGATTGCTTCCGCGCTGGGCGACAACATTAACGGTCAGCCGGTGAACTACAAGGTGTATATGGCGAAAGACGTGAACGCCTTCGCGATGGCTAACGGCTGTATCCGCGTATACAGCGGCCTGATGGACATGATGACCGACAACGAAGTGGAAGCGGTGATCGGCCATGAAATGGGTCACGTTGCTCTGGGTCACGTGAAGAAAGGGATGCAGGTTGCGCTGGGCACCAATGCCGTGCGTGCAGCGGCGGCCTCTGCGGGCGGCATTGTCGGCAGCCTGTCCCAGTCGCAGCTGGGCGACGTGGGTGAGAAACTGGTTAACTCCCAGTTCTCCCAGCGTCAGGAGTCGGAAGCGGATGACTACTCTTACGATCTGTTGCGCAAACGCGGCATCAATCCATCAGGTTTAGCCACCAGCTTCGAAAAACTGGCGAAACTGGAGGAAGGCCGTCAAAGCTTTATGTTTGACGATCACCCGGCCTCCGTTGAACGCGCGCAGCATATCCGTGACCGCATGGCGGCAGACGGTATTAAATAATACTCCGGCCCGGTGCGCGCCGCGCTACCGGGCAACAAGACTCAATCAGTACAGCGTTTTCTGTGGCGGCCCGGCAAACTTAAGGGCGCCAATCTGCCCCATCCGCACCTCTACCACCGACGGCCCCGGCATCGCTAACGCTTCCATCATCACCGCGTCAAAATCCTCGGCCTGCTCAACGCTCCAGGCCTGTAGACCAATCGCCTGCGCCAGCAGGGTAAAATCCGGCGTATGCAGCGCGTTATAATACTGACGCCCGCCAAAATATTTATCCTGAATACCACGCATTACGCCGTAGCCCCCGTCGTTCATGATCAGCAGCGTCACGTTGGCTTTCTCCTGCGCCAGCGTCGCCAGTTCGCCTAAATTGAGGCTCAGGCCGCCGTCGCCCACCAGCCCCACCACCTTGCGCTGTGGGTTGGCAATCGCGGTGCCGATAGCCATCGGCAGGCCCATGCCAATCGCCCCGGCGAGGGAGTGAATATTCATCAGCGGACCGTTAGCCCTGAACAGGCGGCTACCCCACAGGCTGCCGGACACGGTGATATCGCGCACCAGCAGGCCGTCTTTCGGCAGGGCTTTCTCAATGGCGTCGTTAAGCTTCGCATAGGCGCCGCACTGCTCGCGCAGCCCCTGCTCAGCTTGCCCGACAGCCTGCTGTACCTGCGTATCCCACTGGGCGTTGCCCCACTCGCGGCCCTGCACTTTTTCAGCCAGCGCGCCAAGCAGCGCGGAACAATCGGCTATCAACGTGCTATCCATCAGATAGTTACGGCTTGCTGCCGCCGGGTCGATATCGAGCTGCACCCGCGGGGAAGGCAGCTCAAGCGTCCAGGATCGGGTTTCGTTGCTGCGCAGGCGAGAACCGGCCACCAACGTAAAATCACACTGCGCAATCAGCGCCTCAACCGACGGCGAATTATGGAACGCGCGAAGGCTGGCGCGGTGGTTGTCCGGCAGCACGCCGCGCGCGTGGGTGCTGGAAATCACGGTGATGCCCGCATCCGCCAGTTTTTTCACTGCCTCAGCGCTACCCAGCGCCCCGCCGCCCAGCCACAGCAGCGGCTGTTTCGCCTGTTTGAGCTGCGCCCACAGCGCGTCAACCATTCCGGTATCCACGGCCGGAGCCGATACCGGTTTGATCGGAGCGGTTACCAGCGACAGCGGAATTTTGGCGCTCTGAATATCAATCGGGATTTCCACCGAGACCGGTCCGCACGGCGGGGTCTGCGCGTCCTGGATGGCTTTATGCAGAATCGCTATCGCCTGATTCGCATTGCTGACGCGGTACGCCCGTTTTGAGCTGGCCTTCAGGAAGGTCAGCTGGTCACGGGTTTCATGGATAAACCCGGTGTCGGCGTCCAGCCAGGCTTTCTCAACCTGCCCGGTTAAATGCAGCAGCGGCGTGCAGGCATTCATGGCTTCCACCAGCGCGCCTACCGCGTTCCCGGCCCCCGCGCCGGTGCTGGTCAGCGCCACGCCGAGGCCGGAAAAGCGCCCGTGAGCATCGGCCATGGTGACGGAACCGGCTTCACCGCGCGCGGGCACAAAGCGGATATTGCCCCGCTGCCCAACCGCATCCGCGATCGGCAGGTTGTGAATGGAGATGACGCCGTAGATGGCCTCAACCTGATACTGCTCCAGCGTTCTGGCGATGGCGTCGCCGACGGTTATCATTTCGCTCATTGCTCACCCTTTCTCAGTCGCACCAGTGGTTGACGCTGTTACCCGTCGCCAGATAAATGCTCTTTTGTTGCATCCAGGCTTTCAGCCCCTGGATACCCTTCTCGCGGCCCAGACCGCTCTCTTTAAAGCCCCCGAACGGGGTCGAAATCGCAAAAACCTTGTAGGTGTTGATCCACACCGTGCCTGCCTCCAGCTGCTCGCTGAGACGCAGGGCGCGACCGGTATCGCGCGTCCAGATCCCCGCCGCCAGGCCGTACACCGAGTCGTTCGCCTCGTGGATAAGCGTGGCTTCATCGCCAAACGGCATCGCCACCAGCACCGGGCCGAAGATCTCTTCCTGACAGGCGCGGGCGCTGTTGCTCAGCCCTTCGATAATGGTTGGCAGAAAGAAGCTGCCGTTTACCAGAGCGGGATCGGCGGGGATCTCGCCGCCGCACAGCACGCGGCCCCCTTCACGCTTCGCCAGTTCGACGTACTGGATCACGCTCTGGCGATGTTTTTCGTTGATCAGCGGTCCTACATGGACGCCGTCGGTAAACGGATGTCCGACGCGCAGCCCGCGTGTTAATTCCAGCAGCCTCGCCATCAGCGTGGCGTAAATACTCTCGTGGATAAACAGCCGCGCCCCGGCGATACACGCCTGCCCCGCCGAGCTGAAAATGCCGTAGCAGATCCCGCGCGCGGCCTGTTCGATATCGGCATCCTCCAGCACGATGGTCGGCGATTTGCCGCCCAGTTCCAGCGAGGCCGGGATCAGTTTTTCCGCCGCCACGTGCGCCAGATGACGGCCCGTGGTGGTGCCGCCGGTAAAGGAAATTTTCCGCACGCGAGGATGACGCGCCAGCGCATCGCCAATCACCGAGCCTTTGCCCGGCAGGACGCTCAGCAGCCCGGCGGGCAGCCCGGCCTGTTCAAAAATCCGCGCCAGCTCCAGCGCCATCAGCGGCGTGGCTTCGGCGGGCTTGAGGATCACCGCGTTCCCGGCGGCAATCGCCGGTGCGACCTTCTGCATCTCGCTGGCAATCGGCGAGTTCCACGGCGTAATGGCCGCCACCACGCCAAGGGGCTCGTAGCAGCTCAGCGTCAGCAGATCCGGCTGGCGCGGCGTCGGAAGTTCCCCTTCCAGCAGCTCGCAGGCGGCGGCAAAGTAGCGCGCCGTTCCCGCCGCGCTCATCACCAGCCCGCGCGCTTCCGCCAGCGGCTTGCCGTTATCACGGCTCTGCATCTGCGCCAGCGCATCGACGCGGGATTCAATAAGATCGGCAACGTTATGCAGGATCTTCGCGCGCATGTGCGGCAGACTGTTACGCCATGCGGGATCGCGCCAGGCGCGCTCTCCGGCGGCTACCGCCTCCTCCAGGTCATCCAGACTGGCGGCATTCAGCGTCGCGTTGATCGACCCGTCTGCCGGAAAGTGGCTCTGCATCGGGTTGCCGCCGCCGCGTCGCCACTGGCCGCCGATAAAAATCTTCAGATCGTTCATCGTCACTCCTCAGCTCAGGGCCAGCTCGCGGCAGGCGCGCACCGCGCTCAGTGCCGCCAGGGTGGAGGTTTTAGGATTAGAAGCCAGCGGCAATCCGCTCAGTTCCAGATGGAACTCGCCGAATAATCCTTCGACATGCAGCGTGTGGGTGTTACGTTTCGTTGCCGGGTCAACCATCAGTTGCACGCGGGTGTCGTCCATCCCGACGCCGCCGAGCGCCACGGTCGCCGCCACGTTGGCGTTCGCCGGGAACAGGCGCGCCGCCTCGCGGGCGCTGCCCTCGAAGAAAACCTTTGCCTCTGACACCGCATTCAGATCGATAAGCTGCTCGGCATAGCTGCCGCGCCAGCTGGCCGGGCTTTTGCGCGACTGATAGGTAACGCGCTCAAGCCCGCCCTCTTTCGCCGCCGCCAGCCCGTCGATACCGGCCACCGCACCGGAAAGCAGGGTCAGTTTTCCGCCCGCGGCGAGCAGACGCTGCTCCAGCGCGCTGTCCGCCAGCGCGCCGGTGGAAATGATGGCCAGATGCCAGCCGCGACGCAGGATCTCTTCCCCGTACTGGGCCACCGCCTGCTGGCTGGCGCATTCCAGCACCAGATCCGGCGTTTGTGCGCACGCCATCGGCGACGTCAGCGCCTCGACCGCATTGCCAAACTGGTCGTGAATGGCGGGATGGTGAGACGCGCGCGCCACGATCCAGCCGATAGCCACGCCGGCGGGCAGGCGCTCAATCACCGCCTGCGCCATGGCGCCATAACCAATTAACATTACCTTTTTCATGATGCGTCCTTACAGATGGCGGCAAAAGCCGCCGGAAACGTCCAGCGCCGCGCCGGTGGTAAACGAGGCCAGCGGCGAGGCGAGGAACAGCAGCGCCTGCGCGGGCTCCTGCGGCTTGCCGAGGCGCGCCATCGGAATGCCGCGCTTGCGCGCGATCTCCGCCGTCCACTCCGGCCAGCTCTGGCTTTTATCCGCCCGGCTTTCAAAGCGGCGCTGCGACTGGCCGGACTCGACCATACCGAGCAGTATGGAATTGACGCGAATCCCTTTGCCCACCAGCTCTTTCGAGAGCGTCAGCGTCATGTTCAACAGCGCGGCGCGGGCTGCCGACGTGGCGATCATGTGCTCTTCCGGCTGAAGCGCCAGCAGGGAGTTCACGCAGGTGATGGAGGCAATGTCGGATCGTTCCAGCAGCGGCTGAAACGCCTGCACCGGGTTAATCACCCCGAACAGTTTGAGTTCGGCTTCGTGCAGCCACGCCTCGCGCGGCGTGTCATGGAAGTGCGCCACGTAGCCCTGCCCGGCGTTGTTGATCAGCATATCCGCCGCGCCAAAACGCGCCTGCACCGCATCCGCGAAGGCCTGAACTTCGTCGGCATTCAGCACGTCGCAGCGGTAAGCGAAAATCTCCCCGTGAGGAAATTCGTTTTGCAGCGTCGCATGGGCGCTGGCGAGCCGGTCCGCGTCACGGCCGCAGAAGGCGACTTTCGCCCCTTCTCCCAGCAGCAGGCGCAGCGTTTCAAAGCCAATGCCGGAAGAACCGCCGGTGACTACCGCTACGCGCCCGTCAATTTGTGCATTCATCGCGCACCTCTTCGTTAATGCGTAAAAGCTGTTGGTTGAAAAACGCGTCGTTATCGAGATAGCTGGCGTGCCCGGCCTGCGGAATGGCGATAAACGGCATGCCGTAGCGCAGCGCCAGACCCTGAACCAGCTCCGGCTGGGTGATGGCATCCTGCTCGCCGCACCAGACTTCAAAACTGCCGGAATAACGCTTCAGCCAGCCGTGGATGTCGTCATGCGCCAGCATCCACGAGGCGGCAAGGTAGCCTTCCGGGCGCAGCACCCGCATGCCCGCCGCGACGGTGGCGATATCTTCCGCGCGCGCGCCGGGGCGCAGCAGCTTCGGGGCGCGGGTCTGGGCGAGGATTTCGCCCCCCAGCGCCATCTGCTGCTCGCGGTTGCGCCAGACCTGCTCCCGCTGCTCCGGCGCGGCATTGCCGTACCCCTGCGCCGCGTCGGCCAGCACCAGATGAATGACGCGATCCGGGAACTTTGCCGCAAAGGCGCTGGCCACCAGCGCCCCCAGGGAATGGCCGACCAGCACTGTCTGCCAGACACCGGCGCGATCCAGCATGGCCGCCAGCGCGTCGGCGTAATCACCCGCGTTTGCCCGCGCTACGGCCAGCATCGGGCTTTCGCCATAGCCCGGCATGTCCCACGCCAGCACGCGAAAACCGTTCAGCGCCATCTGCTTGTGCCAGGAGGCGGCGCCGGAGCTGATCCCGTGCAGCAGCATCAGCGGAATGCCGCTTCCCTGTTCACGAAAACCCGTCATCATGCCCCCTTAGTTCCGCTTCACTTTGGAAAGCGGATGGTCGGACGGATAGGTCGGGATTTCCGGCTTATTGGTCCCCAGCATGACGCACATCAGCGCTTCTTCTTCGCCGTGGTTAGACAGGCCGCGATAGATGCCCGGCGGAACGGAGATCAGGTCACGCTCGCGCAGCACGGTTTCGGTGTAGTTGTCGCCGTCCTGGATCATCAGCGTGATCTGCCCCTTGAGCATGAAGAACACCTCTTCCACGTCGTCGTGCAGGTGCAGCGGTCCTTCGCACTTCGACGGCAGCACCATGGTGGAGAAGGTAAAATGGTCCGCCTGCACGGTGTTGGTGTCGTTCGCCACGCCGGTTGCGCCGGTGCCGATGTAGCGCATCTGCGCCCGGCGATATTTCGGATCAAAATCGGCCTGGAACTTCAGCGCGTTCCAGTCGTATTTACGGCCTTCGAAGCGCGCGATGCGCGACTCGACCCACTCTTCCATCGTCAGATGGTCAGGTTTGATGCCTGTTTTGTTGGTTACGGTTGAATCAGTCATGACACTCTCCTCAGTAACGTCTCAGCAGCGGCAGTAACAGGACGCAGCCCACCGCCGCCATCACCGCCAGAAAAATCAGCCCGGAATCCATGCTATGGGTAAAGGCGATAAGCGCGCCCATCACCGCCGGCGACAGCGCGCCCGCAAAGTTTCCCAGCCCGTTGAAGATACCGCCCGCCGTGGCGCTCACCCGGGGATGGGTGGCCTTCGCCAGCAGGGCGAAAATGTTGGGCGCGCCGGTGCCCCACATAAAGGTGCTGAAGCTCATCGCCGCGATGATGGCAAGCGGGGTGTCGAGGTGCATCACCGCCGCCAGCCCGACGGCCGCCCCCGCCATCGAGATAAAGCAGGCCGCCGCGCGCTTATCGACCCGGTCAGAGAGCCACGCGCCAATCACTTCCCCTGCCAGCATGGCGATGAACGGCATCGACGACAGCCAGCCCGCATGCTCCAGGTGGATGCCTTTGCCCTTAATTAAGTAGCCAGGCAACCAGCCGTTGATGCCCCACAGGTAGGTCAGGAAAGCGATGTTAAAGATGCAGATGATCCAGAAGTGCGGGCTGACAAACAGCTCACGCCGCGCCGCGCGCCGCTCGTCCCGGGACGCCTGCGAGGTGCCGGGTTTTGCCTCCAGGCGGATCCCGCGCAGACCAATGCGCACAAAGATAAGCACCGGCACGGTAAGCATGGCCATCACAAAGAAAGTGCTCTGCCAGCCAAAGGTGTTTAGCAGCCAGAGGGAGAGCGGGAAACCAATCGCCGCGCCCACCGGGGTGCCCAGCAGCCACAGCATGGTGGCGCGCGCCTGCAAATGCTGCGGGAAGTTGTGGCGCACAATGGCGAAGGCCAGCGGGAACAGCGGTCCTTCCGCCACGCCCAGCAGAATACGCAGGACGATCATCAGCGTGTAGTTATGGATAAAGCCCATCGCCACCATCAGCACGCACCACACTGCCATCATCCCGGTGAGCAGGCGCAGCGGCGCGATTTTGTCGCCTAAACCGCTTAAAAACACCGATGAGAAGCCGTAGCTCAGCAGGAAAGCGCTCATCAGAATGCCGAGGCGCGTGGTGTCGAAATCAATGCCCATCGCCTGCTGGAAATGGGTATCCGAAAAGAGCGCCGCGATGCTGATTTTGTCGAAAAAGGCCAGCAGCACGCAGGCCAGCAGCGACAGCGGGATGGCCCAGCGCACCGCTTTTTCGGGCGTGCGGGTTCCCTCACCGCTCGCCTCAACCGGCGCGGTGTTAGTCTCTAGTGTGGTCATTTCTCCCCCTACGGGTGCGGGTTAGCTATCGCAGTGACATCAGTGAAAATGTCGGGTCGGCAAGCGGTACGTCCGACAGATCCCGCCCTGCCGCCATCCAGCGCTTCGCCAGCTTGACGGTGCGCGCATCGTTGAACGCCACAAGCTGCGTTAGCCGCCCGTTGTCGTCCAGCGAGAAGTACAGCGCCTCTTCACGCACTATCGTTCGGCAGCCTGCCTGCGGTATGCCGAGGATCTGGATGTTGTGCTGATATTGATCCGACCACAGCCACGGCGCGTCGTCGTAGCCTGGCGCATCGGGGTTGAGCATCGCTTTTGCCGTCGCCACCGCCTGATTCTGTGCAAAGGCCCAGGACTGGATGCACAGGCCGTAGTGATGGTGCTGGGCGACATCTCCTGCGGCAAAGATGAACGGATCCGAGGTGCGTCCCTGGGCATCCACCACGATCCCGCGCCCGGTTTTCAGCCCCGCATCAAGCGCCAGCTCCAGATTGAGATCGACGCCGATCCCGACCACGACCGTATCAAAGGTTTCACGCTGGCCGTCGCAGTGGATGACCGGCAGGCCGTTATCGTCCTCCAGCTCCAGCGCGCCGCAGCCGGTACGGATCTCCACCCCCTGCTCGCGGTGGATGGCCTCCAGGCGCTGGGACACCTCGCCGCTCACCGAGCGCATGCAGAGCGCAGGCTGCTGCTCGAACAGGGTGACCGCCACGCCGCTTTTCCGCGCGGAAGCGGCAATCTCAAGGCCAATCCAGCCGCCGCCGATAATCGCGAGTTTGTGACTTTCCATCAGGCGACTTTTCAGGCGCTGCGCGTCCTGCCAGTGGCGCAGGGTATAGACCTGCGGATGGCTGGCCCACGCCTGCGAAGGCAGGCGCGCCCGACCGCCGGTAGCGATTAAAAGGATGTTGTAACTAAGCTGCTCGCCGTTGCTAAGAAGGACTTTTTTTTCAACGCGATCGACAGATTTTGCGCGCAGCGGTCGGTACCAGGTCAGGTTCAGCGCCTGCTGCACCTCGTCGGTAAACAGCCTTGGAAGCGCCGCGTCCGGTTCCACCAGAGACGCTTTTGACAGCGGCGGGCGCTCATAGAAATCCCATTCCTCTTCCGCTACCACGCAAATCTCGCCGTCGAAGCCCTCGTCACGCAGGGTTTTCGCCGCCCAGCCGCCTGACTGGCCGCCGCCGATAATGACAATGCGCGATGTCATACCGCCTCCCGCTTTTTCTGCTGACGGCGCGTGTCGTGGTCAATCCCACCTTCCACCGCCCACTCGGTGAAGGAGACCAGGGAATGCTCCAGCTCGCGCGGCTGCCAGTTTTCCGTCAGGTAATCATCGTTGGTGTAATACTCAAACGCGCCGCCGGTCGGGCTGTTGACGTACCAGAAGTACGCCGACGACACCGGATGACGTCCCGGTCCGATAAAGGTGCTCCAGTCATGTTTATTCATCGCGATACCGCCGCCGATCACCTCGTGGATATCGCGCACGGTGAAGGCCACGTGGTTAAGGCCGCGCTTGCGGTTCGGCAGTTGCAGCAGGAACAGGTTGTGATGGCCGCCACGCACGCCGCAGCGCAGGAACACGGCGCGGTTGATATAGCGATCCGAGACCTGGAAGCCGAGCACCTCGCGGTAGAATTTTTCCACCGCCGCCAGCTCCTCCACGAAGAACACCACATGCCCCACGTTGATCGGCTGGGCGCGATCGTAAACCGGGCTGGGCGTGTCGATACGGCGGGCGTCGCCCCACTGGTTTATTGGCTCGACGTTAAGCTCCACGTCGGTCTGCTGGGTCACCTGCACGCGCAGCGTCATGCCGTTCGGATCGAGGCATTCCAGCGCGTCGCCCACTTCGCGAAAGCCGGGCTGCTGCGCCAGCTTCGGGCGCAGCGCGTCGAGATCGGACTGTGCGGCAACCGCCCAGGTCATGCGGCGCAGGGTGTTGCCCGCTTCAAACGCGGGCGGCAGGTCGGGGCTGTCGATCGGGTTAAGCTCCACGCGCGCGCCGCTCAGGGTGGTGAAACGCTGGCCGCTGGCATCGCCCGTCAGGCCAAAATCACGCATAAATTTGGCGCAGTGCGTCAGGTCTTCCACACCAAATTCCAGCTTTTCAATTCCGGTTACACTCATCGTTCGTTGCCTCATCTGGCCCAGATTGGGCGTAAAACATGCCCGACGCAGTCAAGCGCCTGGCGTTAACTCACTGATTTAACTGGCCTGTGATAGATACCCTAAGAAGCCAGAAATTTTATCCGCCGCAAGGCGAACCTCGTTTTGCAGGCGCTCGCGGTCGCTCTGCGGGATCTCCTCCGACGGCACCAGAATGCTGACTACCGCCGCCACGCGGCCGCTTCGGTCATACACCGGGTAGACGATGGAAGAGATGCCGTGGCGGAAGAAGGATTCGCCGATGACATACCCGCGGGCTTTGTCCTGCTGCACCATCTGCCACAGGGCTTCACGGTCGTGAAGCTGCCCCGGCGTGTTGCCCGGCAGACGCTCATGCGGGAACAGCTGTTCGAAATCAGCGCGGGAAATATCGGTCAACAGCATGCGGCCCAGCGAGGTACAGTGCACCGGCAGACGGGTACCAATGCTGACCTGGTTGATACGCGACCCGGCGGCGCTGACGCGGGCGATGTATATAATGTCGCGCCCGTCGCGGATCGCCAGATGGCTGCTGCACTGGCTCACGTCGCGCAGTTGCTCGATCACCGGCTGGCCGACCTGCGCCACGTCCAGCGAGGCGATGTACTCAAAGCCAAGACGCAGCACGTTCATGCCCAGCGAAAAGGTATTGGTGCGCGTGTTGCGCTCCAGAAAGCCCATGTACTCCAGCGTCTGCACCACGCGATAGGCGGTCGCCTTCGGCATATCCACCAGCCGGTGCAGCTCGGCAAAAGTCAGATCGCGATGCTGCTCGCCAAAGGCCAACAGCAGCTGTAAACCGCGCTCCAGCCCCGGCACCAGATACTTCACTTCCTGATCGTTTGCCATCATCGCCCTACCTTAGTTAAAGACAAAACCGCCGTTGACCGGGATCAGCTGTCCGGTGATGAACCGAGACAGATCGCTTAGCAGCCAGACCACGCTGCCGGTGACATCTTCCGGCTGCTGCGCGCCGGTTAACGCGCGTCCGTTTTCGTAGAGCTGATGCCGTTCGGCGGGGACATATTCCGTCGCCTCGACGCGGGTTAACCCCGGCGCGATGGCATTAATGCGTATACGCTTTTCACCCAGTTCGCGCGCCATTGATCGGGTCATGGCAATGACGGCCCCCTTGCTGGCGACGTAGGCCATCAGGCGCGGCGCGCCCCACAGCGCGGTGTCGGACGCCACGTTCACAATGCCCGCCCCTTCACGCAGCAGCGGCACGGCGGCGCGCGTCACCAGCCAGGTGCCTTTGACATTGACGCTCATCACCCGATCCCAGAGATCCGGATCGTAATCGAGCATGTTTTTGCCGCCGACGCCCGTCGCCATCGCCGCGTTGTTCACCAGGCCATCGATCTGACCCTGCTCGCCAATGGCGCTGAACACCTGCTCAATGGACTGTGGATCGGCCAGATCGATAACGTGCGGTTCGATCGCATAGCCCCGCTCGCTCAGGGCGTGGGCGCTTTCGGCCAGCTCGCCCTTCAGGATGTCGCACATCACCACCGCCGCGCCCTGCTCCGCGCAGGCTTTGGCAAAGTGAAAGCCCAGCCCGCGCGCGGCGCCGGTTATGACGATGCGCTTGCCGCTCAGCAGCCCGTTCATCAGGCGGCTCCCTGCTGTGCTTCACGCATCGCCAGCTGCTCTTTGGCGGCCTTTTGCATCATGCGGCGCAGGCGCGAAAGACCGACGTCGTGCTGATACAGGTACTCATGATCGCGCGCGTTTGGCGCCAGGCTTTCCAGCACCACGCGGTCCTGCTCCAGCACTTCCCAGTGCAGTTTTTCCAGACGGTTGCGGTACATGAAACGCCACATATCGCGCTGCCAGCCCTGCACCCGGCGAATGCGCCAGAAGAAGACGCGGCAGTTGTCGTTATCTTCCGGCACCACCATGCCGACGATAAAGAAGTGGCCGCCCGGCCCGAAGCGCTTCTTGTACGGAATGGAGAGGCGCATCCAGCAGGTGCCGCTGTTGCCCAGCTCCACCCAGTCAAAATTGACGCCGCTCTGCCCTTTCTTCTCGAAAATAAAACCGGTTTTGGTCGGCTGGAGCACCATGTCGGCCTTGCGATCCCCTTCCGCCATCGAGTGCGACGAGGAGTGCAGATAGGTGCCGTGCATCGGGTCCATCACGTTTTCCAGCGCGTACTGGTAATTGCATTTCCACGCGGCGGTGCAGAGGAAGTTGCTGAAGCTGTCCGTATCGGCGAGCTCGTCCGGGAAGGTCAGCTCGTCCGGCTGCTGGTCCGCGGTGACGCCAAACCAGAGGAAGATGGCGCCGTGCGCCTCCTGCACGTTATAGCTGCGTACGCACTGCTGGCCGACCAGCGGACATTTATCTACGGCGGGCACGTCTTTCACTTCGCCGTTGCCCGCCACCTCTACGCCGTGATACCAGCAGGCAATGCGGTCCCCGAGGTTCCAGCCCATCGACAGGCGCGCGCCGCGGTGCGGGCAGCGGTCCTCCAGCGCCTGCACCTGGCCATCTTTATTGCGCCAGACCACAATCTGCTCGCCCAGGCGGGTGATGCCCACCGGCGCAGACTGCACTTCCCAGCTCGCCAGCACCGGATACCAGAGGCCACGCAGGCCTTTATCCAGATAATGTTGTACGGTCGTCGTCATCGCGTTGCCCTCAGTAGCCGTTAACCTGTAAGAATGCCTGGAAGCTGGCGTCGCTCCACGGCTCGCCCTGCTGGTCGTGCATGCGCACCGCGTTCAGCCCGCTTACCAGCTCCGGCAAGGTTTCAACGCCCTGCTCGAAGAGATCTTCCAGCGTCGCAATCAGCTTCACTTCCCAGCTTTCCGGCTCGCGGCTGCGGGTTTGCCAGATCAGGTTGGTGTAATCACCCGGCTTATGAATGGCGCCATTACCGCCCTCTGCCGGTGGGGTAAACTGGCGGCTTTCCGGCAGCGCCGGGTTGAAGTTCAGGGTGTCGCTCATGCCACGGTCTCCTCGACGAAGGTAATCTGAATCTGGTTTTCAAAGACCCGAACCGGGTAGCGGTTGAGGTTGCGCCCGCCGGGGCCGTGCAGGCACTGACCGGTTTTGACGTCGAATACCGCCTCGTGCAGCGGGCATTCCACCTTGCCGTCTTCCACGAAGCCCTGACTCAGCAGGGCATAGGCGTGCGGGCATACGTCCTCCAGCGCGTAATATTCACCGTCGATCAGGTAAACGCCGATCTCTTTACCGTCGACGTTGCCGCTAAAAGGGAAATCTTCCTGTACTTGCTCTGCGTCACATACGCCTATCCAGCTCATCACGATCCTCCAGGCTTTTGTTTCATATATGAAACTCTGTTTCTTATTTAATACGGTCAATATAAAAGCGATGAATGTTTCGTCAAGCGACAATGTGACGAATTTGTTAATTGATCAGCAATTAATTAACTAAGTGTGCAAGGGATCACGAAAAAATGCAGCGATATGAAATTTTCATTATTGCAGCGTGAGAAATACGTTTTTTTAATGGCCTCTTATTTTGAATAAAAGATATTGACTTCCTTTCTTTTTACTCTTTAAAAATAAATGAACGTCACCTCTTTCGCGTTTCACCTGTGAAACTAATTTTTAATTTATCTTTACTAAACAAAGAGTTTCACAGGTGAACCATTTTAGCTCCGTGACAATCACATTGATGAAAAATATAAGTTAAAAAAAACGTAAGGCGGACATGATGACGGCAAGATGGCAAGGCACGATTGCGCTTTTATTACTCATTATTATTTCGTACGTCGATCGGGTAAATATCTCGGTAATGATTTTAAACCCGGAATTTGCCGAACATTTTCAGTTAAATGAAAACAGAATGTTACAGGGCCTGCTCATGACCTGCTTTCTTCTGGGTTATGGTTTTTCCGCTCTATTATTAACGCCGGTTATTGAAAGCAAACTTCATTATCGGCAGGGATTATTAAGCAGCATTGCGATTTGGGCCGCGGTCTGCGCGGCTTCACCTTTGCTCGGCTCGCTGACGGGAATGCTCATCGCCCGCGTGATTCTGGGGATCGCGGAGGGTCCGCTATTTTCGCTGAAAACGCGCTTTATCAGCGATAACTTTAGCGCGCAAGAGATCGGTAAACCCAACGCCGTGACCGCGCTGGGCGTCTCGCTCGGGCTGGCCGTGGGCTTTCCGCTGGTGACCTGGCTGATGTCGCATCTGGGCTGGGCCGGATCGTTTTATGCACTGGCGGCAATCAACCTTCTCCTCGGGGGCAGCTTAATCTGGCGTTTTCTGCCCGCGCCGCGCAAGCTCCCGACCGCGAAAAAACCGGGGTTTGTCCACACCTTCACGCTGGCCTGGCAGACGCCGCTGCTGGGCTGGATCATGGTGGTTGAAATCGCCACCCTGAGCTATCTCTGGGGGAGCAGCGCCTGGCTGCCCGCGTGGCTGCGTGACGAGCATCATTTCTCGCTGCATGCCACGGGCTGGCTTGCGGCGATCCCCTTCCTGCTCAGCCTGGGGTCAAAGTTTCTGGGCGGCGTGCTGCTCGACAAAATGCGTCCGGAACAGGCACCGATGCTGTTTGTGGCGGGTGGGGCGATGACGGCGCTGTCCGTGGTCGCGCTGATGCTCAGCCATCAGCCTGCCTGGCTGGCGCTGTTTATGCTTTCGGCTAATGTCTTCTGGGGGCTACAGGGGGCGGCTATTCCGGCGGTGATCCAGCATCACGCCGCGCGGGAAGCGGTGGGCAGCGCTTACGGCATAATCAATGGGATCGGCAATATCTGCGCGGCGTTTATTCCGCTGCTGATGGGGATGGTGATGAGATCGGTGGGGTCGGTCAGTTCAGGCTTTTCGGTGCTGGTCGTCTCGCAGGTTGTCACCCTGCTTGCCGGGGGAATGTTGCTGCTGCGCATGCGGCGCGCAGCAGCAATCAGCGCGTAAGGCTTATTCGCCTTTTTTCGCCGCCTGGATATAGAGCATTTCCAGCGCCAGGGTCGCCGCGGCCAGCGCGGTGATCTCGGACTGGTCATAGGCCGGAGCCACTTCCACCACGTCCATCCCGACGATGTTCAGATCCTTCAGGCCGCGCACCAGCTTGATGGCGCGGTCTGATGTCAGGCCGCCGATCACCGGCGTACCGGTACCCGGTGCGAATGCCGGATCCAGGCAGTCGATGTCGAAGGTCAGATAGACAGGCATGTCGCCGACGATCTGCTTAACCTGAGCCAGAATATCGTCCACGCCGCGATCGTTCACCTGGCCCGCGTCGAGTACGGTGAAGCCGTTGTCTTTGTCAAACTCGGTGCGGATGCCGATCTGCACCGAGTGGTTCGGATCGATCAGGCCTTCCTTCGGCGCGGTGTAGAACATGGTGCCGTGGTCGAACTCGCAGCCGTTCGCGTAGGTGTCGGTGTGCGCATCGAAGTGCACCAGCGCCATTTTACCGAAGTGCTTCGCGTGGGCGCGCAGCAGCGGCAGGGTCACGAAGTGGTCACCGCCGAAGGAGAGCATGCGTTTACCGGCCGCCAGCAGCTTCTCGGCGTGTGCCTGCAATTTTTCGCTCATCTCACGCGCGTCGCCGAAGGCGTACACCAGATCGCCGCAGTCCACCACGTTCAGGCGCTCGCGCATGTCGAAGTTCCACGGGAAGCGGTTGTGCTCCCAGGCCAGGTTAGTGGAAACCTGACGGATCGCCGCCGGACCATGACGACCACCCGCGCGACCGGACGTTGCCATGTCGAACGGTACGCCGGTGATCACCCAGTCCGCATCGCTGTCGTACGGCTGGAAGTTCATCGGAAGGCGTAAAAAACCAAACGCGTTAGATACCAGAGAGTTATCGTACTGATGACCTAAAGTGCTCATGTCCTGACCTCTTATAAAGTCGATACATTAAAAACAGATGAAAAAAAATCCCCTCCGCGTCGTTAAACCCGACGAGGAAGGGATTGATTCGTAAATCGCTAATTGGGGCGAATTATCGCCGTTAATTCATACGGGTTCAAGTGAGTATAGGGCATTGTGCGGTCTGTTGCCCTCACTCCGCCCCTCTCCCACCGGGAGAGGGAGTTTACCTACTCATCTTCCAGGTAGGTGTACCCGTACAGACCCGCTTCAAACTCTTCCAGGAACTGCTGCTGTAACGCGTCGTCCAGACCGGTGTTTTTCACCTGATCGCGGAACTGGGTGAGCAGTTTTTTCGGATCCAGCTGAACGTATTCGAGCATGTCCGCCACGGTGTCCCCTTCGTCGGACAGCTCAACCTCCACGCTGCCGTCAGGGAAGACAAACACGTCAACCGCTTCGGTATCACCGAACAGGTTGTGCATGTTGCCGAGGATCTCCTGATACGCCCCCACCATAAAGAAGCCCAGCATTGGCGGGTTCTCCGGATCGTACTCCGGCATTGGCATCGTCGTTGCGATACCGTCACCGTCAACGTAATGGTCAATCGCGCCGTCAGAGTCACAGGTGATGTCCAGCAGCACGGCGCGGCGTTCCGGGGCGTGGTTCAGCCCTTCCAGCGGCAGAACCGGGAACAGCTGGTCGATACCCCAGGCATCCGGCATCGACTGGAACAGGGAGAAGTTGACGTACATTTTGTCCGCCATACGCTCCTGCAACTCGTCGATAATCGGACGGTGCGCGCGGTTGCTCGGGTCGAGCTGTTTCTGCACTTCGTGGCACATATTCAGGTAGAGCTGCTCGGCCCACGCGCGCTCTTGCAGGCTGAATGTGCCTGACGAGTAGCCGACGTGAATATCGTGCAGGTCCATCTGGCTGTCGTGCAGCCATTCGCGCAGGGAACGACGCGTGCCCGGCTCGTGCATCTCCTGCCAGGTTTCCCACATGCTTTGCAGGGAACGTGGGGCATCGTCTGCCGGAGGCGTGGCTTCGGTGATTTCGCTACGCTCAACGCCAATGATGTTAGAGACCAGTACCGTATGGTGCGCCGTGACCGCGCGGCCGGATTCGGTGATCACCGTCGGGTGCGGCAGGCCGTGCTCTTCGCAGGCATCGCCAATCGCCCAGATGATGTTGTTGGCATATTCGTTCAGGCCATAGTTTACCGAACAGTCAGACTGCGAGCGGGTCCCTTCGTAGTCCACGCCCAGGCCGCCGCCCACGTCAAAGCACTGAATATTCACGCCGAGCTTATGCAGCTCAACGTAGAAACGTGCCGATTCACGCACGCCGGTGGCGATGTCGCGAATGTTGGCCATCTGCGAGCCGAGGTGGAAGTGCAGCAGCTGAATGCTGTCCAGACGACCGCGCTCGCGCAGAATTTCCACCAGCTGAAGCACCTGGTTCGCCGCGAGGCCGAACTTGGATTTTTCACCGCCGGAAGACTGCCATTTACCGGAACCCTGCGACGCCAGTCGCGCACGCACGCCAAGGCGCGGGATCACGTTCAGACGCTCGGCCTCTTCCAGCACGATCGCGATTTCGGTCATCTTCTCGATCACCAGATAGACCTTGTGGCCCATCTTCTCGCCAATCAGCGCCAGACGAATGTATTCGCGATCTTTATAGCCGTTACAGACGATCACCGACCGGGTCATGCCCGCGTGCGCCAGAACCGCCATCAGCTCCGCTTTAGAGCCTGCTTCCAGGCCCAGCGGCTCGCCGGAGTGGATCAGGGACTCAATCACGCGACGGTGCTGGTTGACCTTGATCGGGTAAACGAGGAAATAGTCGCCGTTATAACCATACGATTCCCGCGCGCGTTTGAACGCGGCGTTAATAGAACGCAGGCGATGTTGCAGGATCTGCGGGAAGCAGAACAGTGCAGGCAAGCGCTGACCCTGCGCTTCACGGGTTTTCACCAGTTTAGCGAGATCCACGCGCGCTTCCGGGACGTCCGGATCCGGGCAGACACTGATGTGGCCCAGCTCGTTAACGTCGTAGTAGTTATTGCCCCACCAGGCAATATTGTAAGTGCGCAGCATCTTGCTGGCTTCCTCGGAGCTCATCGCAACCTCCTGCATAGAACGTAGTACACCCTGTTCGCCCGCTGACGAAGGCGAAAAAGAAGACATGTCGTCAGACATAGCGAACCTCAACTCTTTGTATTAAGTGTAAAACAGTTGACTACTATCGCAGCGTTATACGGCGATAACAACCCATTAACGGCTCCATTTCCCAGCAGAGTATGCTGAAATCCAGACCGTGCGACCGGTTTCTTATTCATATCATTGTAAAACACGTATCCGAACTCTGTATGACAAGGTTCGGCGAAACCACGAGAAAACTCCTGTATTAACAAGAGCGCCCTTGTTCAGTTTTCACAAAGCGTGACCGGCTCTGGAATCCTGAGAAGCACCGAGATGGGTATAACATCGGCAGGTGTTTAGACCAGAAGTGCGGGTGGGAATCAAATGCGCGCCAGAACGGCTGCGCTGAATGAGCGGAAAACGATGGTTCATTATCTGGTATCACCTCCACGGCCGCCTCTGCTGAAACGGACCACAAGCCAAAGCTAAAAGTTCACTGCTTAACCCGGCTGGAAGTGGCGACACGATGTGTTCATCGAGCGCTTATTTTATATGAGCCGCGCGCCGCGTTTTATACCGAGAAGGTCGCTAAAAAGCAAAACAAAAATGCGCAGGTTGCCAGCGTCGTCAGGAAAAATTTCCAGCAGCGTTTTCAACGCAGTGAGAGGTGAGTCAAAAAAAACTGGAAATCGGGTGAAGAAGTGACCTAAAATAGACGTCCAGATGTTAATCCATCCATACCGATTAACACTCAGACTGCCAGTGTCAAAATCCTGTAGGCCTTGGTAGAATTATCTCCTATGGCTATTCCACACAGCAGCTTGAGCTAACCAAATTCCTCTTAGGTGAAATAAAACATGGCAAAACACCTGTTTACGTCCGAGTCCGTATCAGAAGGACATCCTGATAAAATTGCTGACCAAATCTCCGATGCGGTGCTGGATGCGATCCTCGCGCAGGATCCAAAGGCGCGCGTAGCGTGTGAAACCTATGTCAAAACCGGCATGGTTCTGGTTGGCGGTGAGATCACCACCAGCGCATGGGTTGATATCGAAGAGATCACCCGTAACACGGTGCGTGAGATCGGTTATGTACATTCTGATATGGGCTTTGATGCCAACTCCTGCGCCGTACTGAGCGCGATTGGCAAACAGTCTCCGGACATCAACCAGGGCGTTGACCGTGCCGATCCGCTGGAACAGGGCGCGGGCGACCAGGGCCTGATGTTCGGCTACGCAACCAACGAAACCGACGTACTGATGCCAGCGCCGGTGACCTACGCACACCGTCTGGTGCAGCGTCAGGCTGAAGTGCGTAAAAACGGCACTCTGCCGTGGCTGCGTCCGGATGCAAAAAGCCAGGTGACCTTCCAGTATGACGACGGGAAAATCGTCGGTATTGATGCCGTGGTTCTTTCCACGCAGCATGCTGAAGAGATTGACCAGAAATCCCTGCAAGAAGCGGTGATGGAAGAGATCATCAAGCCGGTTCTGCCAACTGAATGGCTGAGCTCTGCGACCAAATTCTTCATCAACCCAACCGGACGCTTTGTTATCGGCGGCCCAATGGGTGACTGCGGTCTGACCGGTCGTAAAATCATTGTAGATACCTACGGCGGCATGGCACGTCACGGCGGCGGCGCATTCTCCGGTAAAGATCCGTCTAAAGTTGACCGTTCTGCCGCGTACGCTGCACGTTATGTGGCGAAAAACATCGTTGCTGCCGGTCTGGCTGACCGCTGTGAAATTCAGGTTTCCTACGCCATCGGCGTGGCTGAGCCAACCTCCATCATGGTGGAAACCTTCGGTACTGAAAAAGTGCCTTCTGAACAGCTGACCCTGCTGGTGCGTGAGTTCTTCGACCTGCGTCCATACGGTCTGATTCAGATGCTGGATCTGCTGCACCCAATCTACCAGGAAACCGCAGCGTACGGTCACTTTGGTCGCGAACATTTCCCATGGGAAAAAACCGACAAAGCCGCCCTGCTGCGTGATGCTGCCGGTCTGAAATAATCGACTGCCAGCAGCTTAAAAAGGCCAGCCTTTGTGCTGGCCTTTTTTATGTCGGGTGGCGGCTATGCCTTACCCGACCTACGGGTAGTGAGTTTTTGTAGGCCGGGTAAGGCGCTAGTAGCCACCCGACAATGTTTGGAACCGTTTACACCTCACTCTCTATATCCCGCTTTCAGAATATTCTCTTTGCATGATCGCATTTCTTCTGCTGTTACATTCCCTTTCAGTTAAGTCTGAAATTTGTGCAAACGCGATGCACATCAATTAATTTACCTCTATATTTTCAAAGCTTTAATTATTTTTACGGTTACAAGCCAGTGTAACCGATTACACCGTTGTGATTTGACTCACATATTTTTATGAGCCGCTCACCTACTCTTTATATCGTAAAAACTGATAACCCAACTGGAGGGCATAATGCCTGACAATAATAAACAGGGGCGTACGTCCAATAAGGCAATGACGTTCTTCGTCTGCTTCCTCGCCGCTCTGGCAGGATTACTCTTTGGCCTGGATATTGGCGTAATTGCCGGTGCATTACCTTTCATCACCGATGAGTTCCAGATTAGCGCACACACTCAGGAATGGGTGGTTAGCTCCATGATGTTCGGTGCCGCCGTCGGCGCGGTCGGCAGCGGCTGGCTCTCCTTTAAGCTCGGGCGTAAAAAGAGCCTGATGATCGGCGCGATCCTGTTCGTTGCCGGCTCACTGTTCTCTGCGGCTGCGCCTAACGTTGAAGTGCTGATCATCTCCCGCGTGCTGCTCGGTCTGGCAGTGGGCGTGGCGTCTTATACTGCCCCGCTGTACCTGTCTGAAATCGCTCCGGAAAAAATCCGCGGCAGCATGATTTCCATGTATCAGCTGATGATCACCATCGGTATTCTGGGGGCTTATCTCTCCGATACCGCATTCAGCTACAGCGGCGCATGGCGCTGGATGCTGGGCGTCATCATCATTCCTGCCATCCTGCTGCTGATTGGCGTCTTCTTCCTGCCGGACAGTCCGCGCTGGTTTGCCGCCAAACGCCGCTTCCATGATGCCGAACGCGTGCTCTTACGCCTGCGTGATACCAGCGCCGAAGCCAAAAACGAGCTGGAAGAGATCCGCGAAAGCCTGAAGGTCAAACAGTCCGGCTGGGCGCTGTTCAAAGAGAACAGCAACTTCCGCCGCGCGGTGTTCCTCGGCGTGCTGTTACAGATCATGCAACAGTTCACCGGGATGAACGTCATCATGTATTACGCGCCGAAAATCTTCGAACTGGCGGGCTACACCAACACCACCGAGCAGATGTGGGGCACCGTGATCGTCGGCCTGACCAACGTGCTGGCGACCTTTATCGCTATCGGCCTGGTGGACCGCTGGGGACGTAAGCCAACCCTGACGCTGGGCTTCCTGGTGATGGCCGTCGGGATGGGCGTGCTGGGTACCATGATGCACATGGGCATTCACTCCCCAACGGCACAGTACTTCGCCGTGGCGATGCTGCTGATGTTTATCATTGGGTTTGCGATGAGCGCCGGTCCGCTGATTTGGGTGCTGTGCTCTGAGATCCAGCCGCTGAAAGGACGTGATTTTGGCATCACCTGCTCTACCGCGACCAACTGGATTGCCAACATGATCGTCGGCGCAACGTTCCTGACCATGCTTAATACTCTGGGTAATGCCAACACCTTCTGGGTCTACGCCGGTCTGAACCTGTTCTTTATTGTTCTCACTATCTGGCTGGTTCCTGAAACCAAACATGTTTCACTGGAACACATTGAACGTAACCTGATGAAAGGTCGTCCTCTGCGCGAAATCGGCGCACACGACTGATTCTCCTGCGGGAGGCGCCTCTTGCGCCTCCCCGCTTCCCGCTTTATGCTCTGCCCCTATGAAAGCACCCCGTCTCCCCATCGCCATTCAGCAAGCCGTTATGCGCAGCCTGCGGGAAAAACTCGCCCAGGCCAACCTGAAGCTCGGCCGCAATTATCCTGAACCGAAGCTGGTCTATCAGCAGCGTGGCACCGCGGCAGGTACCGCCTGGCTGGAATCGTATGAGATCCGCCTCAACCCGGTGTTGATGATGGAAAATCAGCAGGCGTTTATCGAAGAAGTGGTGCCGCACGAGCTGGCGCATCTGCTGGTGTGGAAGCACTTTGGCCGCGTCGCGCCGCACGGCAAAGAGTGGAAGTGGATGATGGAGGCGGTGCTCGGCGTTCCGGCCCGTCGCACCCATCAGTTCGAGCTGGAATCGGTACGCCGCAATACCTTCCCCTACCGCTGCCAGTGCCAGCAGCACCAGCTTACCGTCCGCCGCCATAACCGCGTAGTGCGGGGCGAGGCGACCTACCGCTGCGTTAAATGCGGCGAACCGCTGGTTGCGGAATAATCACGCGAACTTTCAGGAACTTTCCTGATCTGACTGATTGCATACGGGAACAACATTCGTTACGTTGCGGGCTCGTTTTGACACGGAGTGTAAGATGTCCCGTAATGTTTCTCTCGCGGTCGCTTTTCTGGCGACAGCGCTCTCCGGCCATGCTCTGGCCGACGGTATTCACAGTTTCTCTCAGGCAAAAACCGCAGGCGTAAAGATTAACGCCGACGTACCGGGTGATTTCTACTGCGGCTGTAAAATTAACTGGCAGGGTAAGAAAGGGGTCGTGGATCTGGGATCCTGCGGCTATAAGGTGCGCAAGAACGAGAACCGCGCCAGCCGAATCGAATGGGAACACGTCGTTCCGGCCTGGCAGTTTGGCCACCAGCGCCAGTGCTGGCAGGACGGTGGACGTAAAAATTGCGCAAAAGATCCGGTCTACCGCCAGATGGAAAGCGATATGCACAACCTGCAACCCGCCGTGGGTGAGGTCAATGGCGACCGCGGAAACTTCATGTACAGCCAGTGGAACGGTGGCGAAGGCCAGTACGGTCAGTGCGCCATGAAGGTCGATTTCAAAGAGAAAGTCGCCGAACCGCCTGCCCGCGCGCGCGGTAGCATCGCCCGCACTTATTTCTATATGCGCGACCGCTACGATCTCAATCTTTCCCGCCAGCAGACGCAGCTCTTCAATGCCTGGGACAAGCTCTACCCGGTGACGGACTGGGAATGCCAGCGCGACGAACGTATCGCCAAAGTCCAGGGGAATCACAACCCTTACGTCCAGCGGGCTTGCCAGGCGCAAAAGAGCTAACCTACACTACGGCAATTCGCTTATATCGCATGACACATGGAATTTCTGACTATGCGCATCCCTCGCATCTATCACCCTGAACTGATTACCCCAGGCGGCGAAATCGCCCTGTCTGATGATGCCGCAAACCATGTAGGCCGCGTGCTGCGCATGGGTGCAGGCCAGGCGATTCAGCTCTTTGACGGCTCTAATCAGATTTTCGACGCTGAAATTACGCGCGCCGATAAAAAAAGCGTGCACGTGAAGGTGCTGCGTGGCGACGTGGATGACCGGGAATCGCCGCTGCACATTCACCTGGGCCAGGTGATGTCGCGTGGGGAAAAGATGGAGTTCACCATTCAGAAATCCATTGAACTGGGTGTAAGCCTCATTACGCCACTTTTTTCTGAGCGCTGCGGCGTTAAACTGGATGCGGAACGTCTGAACAAAAAGATCCAGCAGTGGCAAAAAATTGCCATTGCGGCCTGCGAACAGAGCGGCCGCAATCGTATCCCGGAGATCCGCCCGGCGATGGATCTGGAGGACTGGTGTGCAGAAGAGGAAAGCGGGCTTAAGCTCAATCTTCATCCGCGCGCCAGCGCCAGCATCAATACGCTGCCGCTGCCCGTTGAGCGTGTACGCCTGCTGATTGGCCCGGAAGGCGGCCTGTCGGCTGACGAAATTGCCATGACGGCGCGTTACCAGTTTACTGATATTCTGTTGGGACCTCGCGTTCTGCGCACTGAGACAACGGCACTCACCGCCATTACCGCGCTACAGGTGCGATTTGGCGATCTGGGTTGAAGCAAAGCCTGACCCATAATCGGAGAAGAAGATGATTAAGCTCGGCATCGTGATGGACCCCATCGCAAACATTAACATCAAGAAAGACTCCAGCTTCGCTATGCTGCTGGAAGCGCAGCGTCGCGGCTATGAACTCCACTACATGGAGATGAACGATCTTTACCTGATCAACGGTGAAGCCCGCGCACGCACCCGCATCGTTAACGTCGAGCAGAACTACGAAAAATGGTACGAATTCGGTACCGAGCAGGATATTGCCCTGGCCGACCTCAACGTCATCCTGATGCGTAAAGATCCGCCGTTCGACACCGAATACATTTATTCCACCTATATCCTTGAGCGTGCCGAAGAGAAAGGCACGCTGATCGTCAACAAACCGCAGAGCCTGCGCGACTGCAACGAGAAGCTCTATACCGCATGGTTCTCTGACCTGACGCCGGAAACGCTCGTCACCCGCAGCAAAACGCAGCTGAAAGAATTCTGGCAGAAGCACGGCGACATCATCATGAAACCGCTGGACGGCATGGGCGGCGCGTCGATCTTCCGGGTGAAAGAAGGCGATCCGAACATTGGCGTGATTGCCGAAACGCTGACCGAGCTGGGAACCCGCTACTGTATGGCACAGAACTATCTGCCAGCCATTAAAGACGGCGACAAGCGTGTGCTGGTCGTAGACGGCGAGCCGGTGCCTTACTGCCTGGCGCGTATCCCGCAGGGAGGGGAAACCCGTGGCAACCTGGCGGCTGGCGGCCGTGGCGAACCGCGTCCGTTAAGCGAAAGCGACTGGGAAATTGCCCGCCGCGTCGGCCCTACGCTTAAAGCCAAAGGCCTGATCTTCGTTGGCCTCGATATCATCGGCGATCGTCTGACCGAAGTGAACGTCACTAGCCCAACCTGCATTCGTGAAATCGAAGCGGAATTCCCGATCTCGATCACCGGAATGCTGATGGACGCTATCGAAAAACGTTTACAGAAATAACCTGTGACAGCGCCTGTGTTTATCCCCATACTGGGCGCTGTCGCTTTTTAAACCAGGAAACAGTACCTCTGACAATGAATTTACAGCATCACTTTCTTATTGCCATGCCTGCTCTCCAGGATCCGATTTTCCGCCGCGCCGTGGTCTATATTTGTGAATACAACGAAGACGGCGCGATGGGGATTATCATCAATAAGCCGCTGGAAAACCTTCAGGTTGAAGGGATTCTGGACAAGCTGAAAATCCCTGCTGAAGCGCGGCTGCCGGAAATCCGTCTCGATAAACCGGTGATGCTCGGCGGCCCGCTTGCAGAAGATCGTGGTTTTATCCTGCATACCCCGCCGGTTTTCTCGTCCAGCATTCGTATCTCCGATAACACCGTCGTCACCACCTCTCGCGATGTGCTCGAAACACTGGGCACGGCAAATCAGCCTTCTGAGGTGCTGGTTGCGCTCGGCTACGCTTCCTGGGAAAAAGGGCAGCTGGAACAAGAAATTCTGGACAACGCCTGGCTGACGGCCCCTGCGGATATGAATATCCTGTTTAAAACCCCTATCGCCGATCGCTGGCGTGACGCGGCAAAACTGATTGGCATTGATATTCTGACCATGCCTGGCGTTGCGGGGCACGCGTAATGAGCGGCACCCTTCTCGCCTTCGACTTCGGCACCAAAAGCATCGGCGTCGCTGTGGGTCAACGGATCACCGGCACCGCCCGCCCGCTCACGGCGCTGAAAGCTAACGACGGCACGCCGGACTGGAACCTTATTGAGCGCTTGCTCAAAGAGTGGCAGCCGGACGACGTGATTGTCGGCCTGCCGCTGAACATGGACGGCACCGAGCAGCCGCTTACCGCCCGCGCGCGCAAGTTCGCGAACAAAATCCATGGCCGCTTTGGTGTCTCCGTTAAGCTGCACGATGAACGTTTGAGCACCGTCGAGGCACGCGCTGGCCTGTTCGAGCACGGTGGCTTCCGGGCGTTGAACAAAGGCAGCGTGGATTCAGCTTCAGCCGTCATTATCCTCGAAAGCTATTTCGACCAGGGTTACTGAGCGCCGGGGTCTACAGCCGCCCCTGCGCCCGTCGCTCCGCCAGACTCTGCTCAAAGTTCTGCATTCCCGCCTGCTGCCCCGTTTGAATAATGCCCGGCAGTTGCCAGGTTTTGCCTTCGCGGATCAGGTTTGCCGCCGCCGAGGTATTCACCAGCAGCTCATACAGCGCCACGCGCCCGCCCTGGACATCCTGACGCAGCTTCTGCGCCAGAACCGCACGCAGGCTTCCCGCCAGCTGATTACGCACCGGATCTTTCTCCTGCGCCGGAAAGGTGTCGACCAGGCGCTCGATCGCCTGCGCCGCACCGCGCGTGTGCAGCGTGGCCAACACCAGATGGCCGGTTTCCGCCGCCGTCAGCGCCAGGCGTATCGTCTCGCTGTCGCGCAGCTCACCAAGCAGAATCACATCCGGATCTTCACGCAGAGCGCTGCGCAGGGCCTCGGCAAAGGACGGGCTGTGCAGGCCTATCTCCCGCTGCTGGATCAGGCAACGTTCACTCTGGTACATAAACTCCACCGGATCTTCCAGGGTCAGAATATGCCCGTCCGTCTGGTGATTGAGGAAATCGACCATCGCGGCCAGAGTGGTCGATTTCCCGCTGCCGGTGGCGCCGGTGACCAGAATCAGGCCATTGTCATTGGACAAAAGCTCCGGGATCGCGCGCGGCACGCCTAACGCAGAGAGCTGCGGGCACGTCAGCGGCAACAGGCGCAGCGCGATCGAAACGCCGTGCATATGCTTAAACGCACTGCCGCGCAGCCGCTGACCGCCTGTGAGGGTAACGGCAAAATCCACCTGCCCGTTTGCCCACCAGGCGCCCTGCTGTTCATCGTTGAGCCACGCTTTTAATAACGCCTCCACATCCGGGGGCGGAAACGGCGCAGGTTCAAGACGGCCTGACCTGCGCCAGCGCGGAGGTGAATCACTGCACAGGTGTAGATCGGAGACGTTATGCTTTACACTAAGGGCCACAATT
Source organism: Enterobacter cloacae complex sp. AR_0002 (assembly GCF_001922365.1). Lineage (NCBI taxonomy): Bacteria > Pseudomonadati > Pseudomonadota > Gammaproteobacteria > Enterobacterales > Enterobacteriaceae > Enterobacter > Enterobacter cloacae complex sp. AR_0002. Next base: position 4,551,830 of record NZ_CP018814.1, on the reverse strand, counting down.
TCTTCCACATCCATAGACTACTCCTCGGAAAATGAACGACATTGCGCATAACCTGGCACAGGTCCGGGACAAAATCTCAGCCGCGGCAACACGTTGCGGCCGTGCTCCAGAAGAAATTACGTTGCTTGCAGTCAGCAAAACCAAGCCTGCGAGCGCCATCGCAGAAGCGATAGCCGCCGGTCATCGTGCCTTTGGTGAAAACTATGTGCAGGAAGGCGTAGATAAGATTCTCGCTTTCCGGGAACGGGGAAATGCAGACCTGCAATGGCACTTTATCGGTCCGCTACAGTCGAACAAAAGCCGTCTGGTAGCAGAGCACTTCGACTGGTGTCACACCATCGATCGTCTGCGTATCGCTACCCGTTTGAGCGACCAGCGCCCTATTGAGATGCCAGCGCTTAACGTGCTAATTCAAATCAACATCAGCGATGAAAACAGCAAGTCCGGCATTACGCTGAGCGAACTGGATGCGCTGGCGGCGGACGTGGCGGCGCTGCCGCGCTTAACCCTGCGCGGGCTGATGGCTATCCCGGCGCCAGAGTCAAGTTATGAAAGGCAGTTTGCCGTAGCACAGCAAATGGCTGTAGCATTTGAGGCGCTTAAAGCGCGCTATGACACGGTAGACACGCTTTCTCTGGGCATGTCGGATGATATGGAAGCCGCCATCGCGGCAGGCAGCACCATGGTGCGCATCGGCACAGCAATTTTCGGTGCGCGCGATTACCCCCAATAATAAGGAAACCTGAGGAACGCCATGAAGACGTTGACTTTCCTGCTTTCAACGGTCATTGAACTGTATACGATGGCGCTGCTGTTGCGCGTCTGGATGCAGTGGGCCCGTTGTGATTTTTACAATCCATTCTCACAATTTATCGTGAAAATCACGCAGCCCATTGTGGGGCCGCTTCGCCGCATCATTCCGGCAATGGGGCCGATTGACAGTTCATCTCTGCTGATGGCGTTTATTCTGAGCGTTATCAAAGCGATCGTGCTGTTTATGGTCATCACTTTCCAGCCGATTATCTGGATTTCAGCCGTTCTGATCCTGGTTAAAACCGTCGGCTCGCTGATCTTCTGGGTCCTGCTGGTGATGGCGATCATGAGCTGGGTAAGCCGGGGCCGTAGCCCGGTGGAGTACGCGTTGATTCAGCTGACAGAACCGTTGCTGCGTCCAATTCGTAGCCTGCTGCCTGCGATGGGCGGAATCGACTTCTCACCGATGCTTCTCGTTCTGCTGCTGTACGTGCTGAATATGGGTATCGCGGAACTGTTACAGGCGACGGGTAATATGCTGCTGCCGGGGCTGTGGATGGCGTTATGAGTGCAGTTAGCCCCTGCGCCGACGGGCTGGTTTTACGGCTGTACATTCAGCCGAAAGCCAGCCGCGACAGTATTGTTGGGCTGCATGGCGACGAGCTAAAAGTCGCCATCACGGCCCCGCCGGTTGACGGCCAGGCGAATGCGCATCTGACCAAATATCTGGCTAAACAGTTTCGCGTCGCTAAAAGCCAGGTCATCATTGAGAAAGGTGAACTTGGCCGGCATAAACAGGTAAAAATCCTTAACCCGCAATCTATCCCGACGGAAGTCGCGGCTCTGACAGAACAGGACTAAACCATGCAGAAAGTTGTTCTCGCCACCGGTAACGCCGGTAAAGTGCGCGAGCTGGCCTCGCTATTAAATGATTTTGGGCTGGACGTGGTGGCTCAGACCGAGCTGGGCGTGGACTCCGCCGAAGAGACCGGCCTGACGTTTATCGAAAACGCCATTCTGAAAGCGCGCCATGCGGCGCAGGTAACCGGACTGCCCGCGATTGCCGATGATTCCGGTCTGGCCGTGGATTTTCTGGGCGGTGCGCCGGGGATTTACTCCGCCCGCTATTCCGGGCCGGACGCCACCGACCAGCAGAACCTGGAAAAGCTGCTTGTGGCCCTGAAAGACGTTCCTGACGAACAGCGTACCGCGCAGTTCCACTGCGTGCTGGTCTACATGCGTCACGCGGAAGATCCCACGCCGATTGTCTGTCACGGCAGCTGGCCGGGCGTGATCACCAGTGAAGCGGCGGGCAACGGCGGCTTTGGTTACGACCCGATTTTCTTTGTCCCGACCGAGGGCAAAACCGCTGCGGAACTCACCCGCGAAGAGAAAAGCGCGATCTCCCACCGTGGACGCGCCCTGAAACTGTTACTGGAAGCACTGCGTAATGGCTAATTTGCCGCCTCTGAGTCTTTATATTCACATCCCATGGTGCGTGCAGAAATGTCCGTACTGTGATTTCAACTCGCACGCGCTGAAGGGTGAAGTGCCGCACGATGATTACGTCGCGCATCTGCTGGCCGATCTGGATGCCGATGTACCGTACGCACAGGGACGTGAAGTGAAGACCATTTTTATTGGTGGCGGTACGCCGAGCCTGCTTTCAGGCCCGGCGATGCAGACGCTGCTGGACGGTGTGCGCGCACGCCTGAACCTGGCAGCGGATGCTGAAATTACGATGGAAGCCAACCCCGGCACCGTTGAGGCCGACCGTTTTGTCGAGTACCAGCGTGCGGGCGTGAACCGTATCTCTATCGGCGTGCAGAGCTTTAGCGAGCCAAAGCTGAAGCGTCTGGGGCGCATTCACGGCCCGGAAGAGGCAAAGCGCGCGGCAAACCTGGCAACGGGGCTTGGGCTGCGCAGCTTTAACCTCGACCTGATGCACGGCCTGCCGGATCAGTCGCTCGAAGAAGCGCTTGACGATTTGCGTCAGGCGATTGAACTGAACCCGCCGCATCTGTCGTGGTATCAGTTGACCATTGAACCGAACACCCTGTTTGGTTCGCGCCCGCCGGTGCTGCCGGACGACGACGCGCTGTGGGATATCTTCGAGCAGGGCCACCAGCTTTTGACCGCGGCGGGATATCAGCAATACGAAACGTCGGCGTATGCGAAGCCGGGCTATCAGTGTCAGCACAATCTGAACTACTGGCGTTTTGGCGACTATCTCGGAATTGGCTGCGGTGCGCACGGCAAGGTGACCTTCCCGGACGGACGCATCCTGCGTACCACCAAAACGCGTCATCCGCGCGGGTATATGGAAGGCCGCTACCTGGAGCGTCAGCACGACGTCGAGGCGGTGGATAAGCCGTTTGAGTTCTTTATGAACCGCTTCCGTCTGCTGGAAGCCGCTCCGCGCGCGGAATTTACGCGTTATACCGGGCTGCCGGAGTCAGTGATTCGCCCGCAGATTGACGAGGCGCTGGCGCAGGGGTATCTGACCGAGTGTGATGTGTCCTGGCAGATCACCGAGCACGGCAAGCTGTTCCTGAACTCCCTTCTTGAGTTGTTCCTCGCTGAAAATCCTGAAGGCTGATTCAGGATTTTACATCCCGTTCTGCTGGCTGAGGGAAAGGCTGGCAGAGTGTGGGGATGGAAACAATACGTTCATACGCAAAGCAGCTCAGACGCGAGCTGACACAGGAAGAAAGACGGCTTTGGTATTTACTGCGCAGCCGCCGTTTCGAAAATTATAAATTTCGCCGACAGCACCCGGTAGGTAACTACATTCTGGATTTCGCCTGTTGCGCGGCTCGGCTGGCCGTTGAGCTGGATGGCGGACAACATGATGAAAATCAGGAATACGATCGACAAAGGACATTGTGGTTAAACCATAAGGACTGGCACGTCATTCGATTCTGGAACAACGAACTCTGGAATAACGAAGAGGCGGTGTTAGAAAGGATCCTTGAAACGCTGCAAGCGCTGCAACCCTCACCCCGGCCCTCTCCCTGAAAGGGAGAGGGGGCAAACATCCCCTCGCCCCTTTGGGGAGAGGGTTAGGGTGAGGGGCTAAGTGAATTACTTCAACGTCCCCACCAGCGCCTTCCGGCTGTCTTCCAGCGACACCACGCGCTTACACACGTCTTTGCCGAACTGCTGGAAATCGGCTTCCTGATTCTTCCACTCGTTCTGAATCGAGGTTTGCAGTCCGCCCAGACTACCCAGTACACCCTGCAAAGGATTACCGCCACCCTTCAGCACCGCTTTGGCGCCCATCTCGTTGATGCTGTCCTGGAGAATGCCGCCCATCGCCTGGTTCACCAGCTGCTGACCGTCGGCACGCACCTGATCGATCGCCTTATAGTGGAACGTCAGGCCATCAGAGCGCGTCTCGATAATACGGTTCATCTGCTCTTTCAGCTGCTTATCCAGCTTCGTCAGGCGGGTGCGCATATTGCTGCTCTCCCCCACCTCTTTGGTGATAATTTTATCCAGCGCCACGCGGCTCTTTTCAACGCGGGTCAGCGCGCCATCGTTGATCCAGGGCAGCGCGGTACGCAACTCGGCCTGGTAGTCCATCGCCTGCTCGCGCTGGGCGGCCGTCAGGTTTTGCGGTTTGCCGTTAAAGGTCACGTTGCCATCCGGCGTAATCACCAGATTGCCATTCTCGCCCTTAACCTGCACGGTTTGCGGACTCAGCACCACGTCATCACGCGGGGTGACGCTACATTTATACTCCGCATGGGCGGTGGATCCGATTGCCAGTAAAGCAACAGCCAGCAACGTTTTGCGCATCTTAAACACTCCCTCAGACAAAATGGGCCAGCTAATGCTGGCCCCGTTCTTGCTCTATTAGTCCCACCAAACGTCGAAAAGTTCGCTAACGCGGACATCTTCCAGTTTGTGGTCTTCAAGCCATTTGCGTACCAGCGCCTGATGCTCTTCGGTGCATTTCCCCACTTCCTGGGTGCAAATCAGACCTTCCCACGCCAGATAGCCGCTACCGTCGAAGGCCAGCTTGTTTGGCTCGATCACCTCGTTGATGAACGCATCAACGTCCTGATCGATCTGCTCAACGCTGGTGCCTTCCGGGAAACGCCAGGCAACGGAGAAACCCACTTCCTGGAATTCTTCGATGTGCATCTTTTTACGCAGACGACGGCTACGATTCTTTGCCATTATTTCACCCTCTCGAACATTAAGTCCCATACGCCGTGACCAAGACGATGGCCACGCTGTTCAAATTTTGTCACCGGACGTGAATCCGGACGCGGTACGTAGTCGTTGCTTTCAGACTGATTTTTATACCCGTCCAGGGACGACATCACTTCCAGCATATGTTCCGCATAAGGTTCCCAGTCGGTTGCCATGTGGAAAACGCCGCCCAGCTTGAGCTTACTTTTCACCAGCTCGGCAAACGGTGCCTGAACGATACGGCGTTTATTATGACGCGCTTTGTGCCATGGGTCAGGGAAAAAGAGCTGAACCATGTTCAAAGAATTGTCAGGAATCATTTTGTGCAGCACTTCCACCGCGTCGTGACACATCACGCGCAGGTTCTCAACGCCCTCTTCGTGGGCCGTTGCCAGGCACGCGCCGACGCCCGGCGAATGTACTTCAATACCGAGGAAGTTCTGCTCCGGGCGCGCTTTCGCCATAGTGACCAGCGAGGTGCCCATACCAAAGCCGATCTCCAGGGTCACTGGCGCGTCGCGGCCAAACAGGTCGGTGAAGTCGAGCGGTTGCTCGCTGAACTCAACGCCCATCACCGGCCAGTAGTTGTCCAGCGCGTGTTGCTGCCCTTTTGTCAGGCGCCCCTGACGGCGGACAAAGCTGCGAATACGGCGCAGCGGGCGACCGTTTTCATCAAATTCCGGTGAAATGACGTCGTTTTTCATAAAAGAGTTGTCTGCTTGTGAGAATGTTCGGGAAACGGGCATTATCCAAAGTTAAGGCTTCTATGCAAGCATGGGAAAGATCCGGTTTACAGCAGATTGACGCTGTGCTGCAATCTGCGTCCCTGATTAAGCGAATCGATGACCATGCAAGCCTCTCAATTTTCAGCCCAGGTGCTGGACTGGTACGACAAATACGGGCGTAAAACCCTGCCCTGGCAAATTGAAAAAACGCCGTACAAAGTATGGCTCTCCGAGGTGATGTTGCAACAAACGCAGGTCGCGACGGTCATTCCTTACTTCGAGCGTTTTATGGCGCGCTTCCCGACAGTTACCGATCTGGCGAACGCCCCGTTGGACGAGGTGCTGCACCTGTGGACTGGGCTTGGCTATTACGCCCGCGCGCGCAACCTGCACAAGGCCGCACAGCAGGTCGCGACGCGCCACAACGGTAAATTCCCGGAAACCTTCGACGAGGTGGCGGATTTGCCCGGCGTCGGGCGTTCGACCGCAGGCGCAATCCTCTCCCTCTCTTTAGGCAAACATTTCCCTATTCTCGACGGCAACGTCAAGCGCGTGCTCGCACGCTGCTACGCCGTAGATGGCTGGCCGGGTAAGAAAGAGGTTGAGAAACGCCTGTGGGAGATCAGTGAAGCGGTCACTCCGGCGAAAGGGGTGGAGCGTTTTAACCAGGCGATGATGGATCTGGGCGCGATGGTCTGTACCCGTTCAAAACCGAAGTGCGAACTCTGCCCGGTAAACAACCTCTGCGTGGCCTATGCGAACCACACCTGGGCGCAGTATCCGGGGAAAAAACCGAAGCAGACGCTGCCTGAACGCACCGGGTACATGCTGCTGATGCAGCATGGCGACGAGGTGTTTCTCGCTCAGCGCCCGCCGAGTGGCCTGTGGGGTGGTCTATACTGCTTCCCACAGTTTGAGGATGAAGCCTCGCTTCGGGCATGGCTTGAACAGCGCGGCATTGCGGCCGAAACCCTGACGCAACTCAACGCGTTCCGTCATACCTTCAGCCATTTCCATCTGGACATTGTGCCGATGTGGCTTCCCGTGTCCTCATTCACGTCGTGCATGGATGAAGGCACCGCTCTCTGGTATAACTTAGCGCAACCGCCATCAGTCGGGCTGGCGGCTCCCGTGGAGCGCCTGTTACAGCAATTACGTGTCGGTGCAATGGTTTAGCATCGGCAAGACAAAGAGGAATGAGTATGGCCAGAACCATTTTTTGTACTTTCCTACAGCGCGACGCTGAAGGCCAGGATTTCCAGCTCTACCCGGGCGACCTGGGTAAGCGCATTTACAACGAGATCTCCAAAGAAGCCTGGGGACAGTGGCAGAAAAAACAGACCATGCTGATCAACGAGAAAAAGCTCAGCATGATGAACCCGGAACACCGCAAACTGCTGGAGCAGGAGATGGTGAACTTCCTGTTCGAGGGTAAAGACGTCCACATCGAAGGCTATACGCCACCGGAAAAATAATAACGCGCAGCTGCTGCCCGGCTGCGCTGCGCTTGCACGGGCCTACGGTTTTGTAGGTCGGGTAAGCGCAGCGCTACCCGGCAACAGCAACCCCAAAGCAAACACAACACGCACTCCCGGAATGATGAAAAAACTTTTAGCGCTAGCCCTTGTTGCGCCGTTGCTTGTGTCTTGTTCTTCCAAAAAAGGCGATGAATACAACGAAGCCTGGGTCAAGGACACCAACGGTTTTGACATTTTGATGGGGCAGTTTGCCCACAACATCGAGAACATATGGGGATTTAACGAAGTTCTTATTGCCGGACCGAAGGACTACGTTAAGTATACCGACGCCTATCAGACCCGTAGCCACATCAACTTTGATGACGGTACGATTACGGTTGAAACCATCGCGGGGACTGAACCTGCGGCGCATTTACGTCAGGCCATCATTAAAACCCTGCTGATGGGCGACGATCCGGGGTCTATCGACCTCTACTCTGATGCCGATGACATCACCATCTCCAAAGAGCCGTTCCTGTATGGCCAGGTCGTTGACCAGACCGGTCAGCCGATCCGCTGGGAAGGCCGCGCCACGAAATTTGCCGACTATCTGCTGCAAACGCGCCTGAAAAGCCGTACCAACGGCCTGAAAGTGATCTACAGCGTCACCATCAACCTGGTGCCGAACCACCTCGACAAGCGTGCGCATAAGTATCTGGGCATGGTGCGTCAGGCGTCGCGTAAGTATGGCGTGGATGAGTCGCTGATCCTGGCGATTATGCAGACCGAGTCCTCGTTCAACCCCTACGCGGTAAGCCGTTCCGACGCGCTGGGGCTGATGCAGGTTGTGCAGCACAGCGCCGGTAAAGACGTGTTCCGCGCGCAGGGGAAATCCGGCACGCCGAGCCGCAGCTACCTGTTTGACCCGCAGAGCAACATTGATACCGGCACGGCCTATCTGGCGATGCTGAACAATGTCTATCTCGGCGGGATTGATAACCCAACCTCACGTCGCTATGCGGTGATCACCGCCTACAACGGCGGGGCGGGCAGCGTGCTGCGCGTCTTCTCAAATGACAAAGTGCAGGCCGCAAACATCATCAACAGCATGGCGCCGGGGGATGTGTACGCTACCCTCACCACCCGCCACCCGTCTGCGGAATCCCGCCGCTATCTGTATAAGGTGAATACGGCGCAGAAGAACTATCGTCGCCGCTAAAAACCAACACCATCCCTCACCCTGCCCTCTCCCCAAAGGGGAGAGGGTGTTCAAGTTCCCTCTCCCCTTTGGGGAGAGGGTTAGGGTGAGGGGGCATCAGGCCGCACTCACTCCACCCCACCCATACGAAAATGCTATTTGCATCACAATCCAGACTGCAAATTAATGTGGATTGCATTTTTTTGCGGGAGGTAACAAAACATAACGTTGCCAACTGATAGAATTGCATCAAATAACAACCCTGAATGTTCCTATAACAACATATCTCCCGCTCACTTGTGAGGAAAGTAACATGAACCTTAAGCTGCAGCTTAAAATCTTGTCGTTTCTGCAGTTCTGCCTGTGGGGTAGCTGGCTGACTACACTCGGCTCCTATATGTTTGTGACGCTCAAGTTCGATGGTGCGTCGATCGGTGCCGTTTACAGCTCGCTGGGCATTGCGGCTGTTTTCATGCCAACGCTGCTCGGTATCGTGGCGGATAAATGGTTAAGTGCGAAATGGCTATACATGCTTTGCCATCTGGTGGGTGCGGGGACGCTGTTTATGGCGGCCGAAGTGACCACGCCGGGGGCGATGTTTATGGTGATCCTGCTTAACTCGCTGGCGTATATGCCAACGCTTGGCCTGATCAACACCATCTCCTACTACCGCCTGAAATCTGCCGGACTGGATATCGTCACCGACTTCCCGCCTATCCGTATCTGGGGCACCATCGGCTTTATCATGGCGATGTGGGGCGTGAGCTTCGCGGGCTTCGAGCTGAGCCATATGCAGCTGTATATTGGTGCCGCGCTCTCCGTGCTGCTGGCGCTGTTCACCCTGACGCTGCCCACCATTCCGGTGTCTAACCAGCAGAAAAACCAGAGCTGGAGCACCATGCTTGGCCTGGACGCTTTCGCACTGTTCAAAAACAAGCGCATGGCGATCTTCTTTATCTTCTCCATGCTGCTGGGCGCGGAACTGCAAATCACCAACATGTTCGGTAATACCTTCCTGCACAGCTTCGATAACGATCCGCTGTTTGCCGGGAGCTTTATCGTCGAACACGCGTCGGTGATGATGTCCATCTCGCAGATCTCCGAGACGCTGTTCATCCTGACCATCCCGTTCTTCCTGAGCCGCTACGGCATCAAGAACGTCATGCTGATCAGTATCGCCGCCTGGATGTTGCGCTTCGGTCTGTTCGCCTATGGCGACCCAAGCGCGTTCGGCACCGTGCTGCTGGTTCTGTCGATGATTGTTTACGGCTGTGCCTTCGACTTCTTCAACATCTCCGGCTCGGTGTTTGTGGAAAAAGAGGTGAAGCCTGAAATCCGCGCCAGTGCGCAGGGCATGTTCCTGATGATGACCAACGGCTTCGGTTGTATTCTGGGCGGCGTGGTAAGCGGTAAAGTGGTTGAGATGTACACCACCAACGGCATTACAGACTGGCAGCCGGTGTGGCTGATCTTCGCCGGGTACTCGCTGGTGCTGTTCTTCGCGTTCATCGCGCTGTTCAAGTACAAGCATGTTCGCGTGCCGAATGGTGCGCAGCCGATCGCGCATTGATTGTTGTGCCCGGTGGCGCTGCGCTTACCGGGCCTACAAAACCAGACCGTAGGCCGGGTAAGGCGTAGCCGCCACCCGGCTATTTTATAGCAGACAGCACCCACCCCACCGACAGCAAATCCGCGCTGCCGCCCGGACTCAGGTTTCGTTCAATCAGTGCCTTATCCATCTTAAGCAACGCCTCGCGATCCCAGCCGTTAGCCAGCAGTTCCCGCGCGTAGCCCTGAACATAGCGCAGCCCCTGAATGCCGCCGCGTGACACGAGATTACTGTCCTGATTGACCGCCATCAGGCGCAACAGCAGGTCGTGAAGCAACTGTCCGTTCCACTGCCCCAGCGCCTTACGCACCGTCGCAAAGCCGCTCTCCGCCTCGCCTCGCGCCCCGGTTAAGCCGTAATGCTGAAACTGCCGCTCCCCCGCCGTTGCCTGCCCGCTGCGCCCGGCCAGCTCCCGCGCCACCAGCCCGCGACAGATGTTACTTACCTCACAACAGAGGCTATCCGCAGAGATATTTTTCACACGACCGGCGGCGAAGCAGAGCAAACCAAGAGCAAAAATACCGCCCTTGTGGGTATTTACCCCGCCCGTGGCGGCGTACATTGCCTGCTCGCAGGCCATTCCCATTGGGCGGAGAATCCGCAACTGCCGATCGGCAGGTTTGGCCGCATGTGCTTCACCCAGTTCCGCAAACCGGGCAAACCACGGCGTAATCGCCATAATGCTGCGGACAAACAAGGCATGGTCCATATCCCGATGCGAGCCGTTATTGAGCCTGTCCACCAGCCCCGGCTTGGGCGTCAGCTCCAGCTCCTGCCACAGCGCCGCTTCGGCAAGCGCAGGCACGTCAACCGGGCGCGGTTTAGTCGCGAGCAAACCAGTCATCGATCATCTTCTCCACGCGGGAAACCACCTGCTCAACGGGATGGTGGCGCGAACGGGAACAGGCGTGGGCGGGCTCGTCGCAAATCAGACAGCGTCTGAGGTGTGAACCCAGCGACTGACGGCCCACGAGGCCGTTTTCAGGGCAGATCACGTCCAGATCCCACAGTCTGCCGAGCGGGTGCGTCTGCTCCAGTTCTGCACAGTGCGCCTTAATTTCCGCCGCCGGATGCGCGACGCACCACAGCGCTTCAGGTCCGGTGGGTAGCCAGAGCACCTGGCGGTCCAGCACCTGCCAGCGGTTTTCCCACAGCAGCTGGTCGCACATCTGTAACGCCACCCCCATGGTGTTGCGGTAGCGCAGGCTGTCTTTGATTTCCCCGGGCGTGACCAGCGTGAGGGAGATCACCGGTTGTTGATAGTGCGTAAGCCAGTCAGCCTGGCGGGCTGCGCGGCGCTCTTTCGCCGCCAGCAGTTCCTCCAGGCTGACACCCGCCCGCACGGGTGTCGCAAAAGTCATACTTCCTCCTTCACCTGTCGCACAGTGTCGATCACGCTGCCGTCGCGGTAGCGGATCACCCCGACGATTTTGTCGGTGAACTCAATCGGTTTCGGTACGCCTGTCAACGAAATCGCTCGCTCATACAGCGCGTTGATATCTACAACCTTCATCCCTGCTTCCATGAGTCGTTCGCGGATCTCCGGGCGCGCCGGGTTGACCGCAATACCGTGGTCGGTGACCAGCACGTCAATGCTCTCCCCCGGCGTGAGGCGAGTGGTAACGCGCTTCACGACGGTCGGGATGCGGCTTCGCAGCAGCGGCGCGACCACAATGGTCAGGTTGGCTGCCGCCGCCACGTCGCAGTGTCCGCCGGATGCGCCACGCATCACGCCATCGGAGCCGGTGATGACATTGACGTTAAAGTCGACGTCGATTTCCAGGGCGCTGAGGATCACCACGTCGAGCTGGTCGCAGCTTGCCGCCTTGCTGCCGGGGTTGGCGTAGACGTTGGTGGAGATCTCCACGTGGTTCGGGTTACGCGCCAGCGAGGCCGCCGCCTGACCGTCAAAACACTGGGTATCGAGCAGCTTTTCGATGAGCCCCTTCTCGTGCAGATCCACCAGGCTGCCGGTGATGCCGCCGAGCGCAAAGCGCGCCTTCACGCCGCTGCGCTCCATCTTCTCTTCCATAAAGCGAGTGCAGGCCGTGGCCGCCGCGCCGGAGCCGGTCTGCATCGAGAAGCCCGGTTTGAAGTAGCCGGAGTGTTCAATCACGTCCGCCGCATAGCGGGCGATCATCAGCTCGCGCGGGTTGCTGGTGACGCGCGCTGCGCCGACGCTGATTTTCGCCGGGTCGCCCACGCTCTCCACCTGCACGATGTAGTCCACCTGATCCTGCACCAGGCTGGCGGGCATATTGGGGAACGGCACCAGCGCTTCGGTCAGCAGCACCACCTTACGGGCAAACTGCGCGTCCACCATCGCGTAGCCCAGCGAGCCGCAGCACGATTTGCCGTGCGTGCCGTTGGCGTTGCCAAACTCATCGCTGCACGGCACGCCGAGAAACGCCACGTCGATGTTCAGCTCGCCGTCCTGGAGTAGCTTCACGCGCCCGCCGTGGGAGTGAATTTGTACCGGCTCCTCCATCAGCCCGTGAGAGATGGCATCCGCCAGCCTGCCGCGCATGCCGGAGGTGTAAATCCGAGTGATGACGCCGCTTTCGATATGCTCGATCAGCGCGTCGTTGCAGGTCATCAGCGAGCTGGAAGCCAGGGTCAGATTTTTGAAGCCCATCCGCGCCAGCAGCGCCACGACGGTGTTGATCACCCGGTCGCCTTCGCGAAAGGCGTGGTGGAAGGAGATGGTCATCCCGTCCTGCAAGCCGCAGCGCTTAACCGCCTCTTCAATAGAGGCGCAGAGCTTGCGGCTGTGCTTCGCCTCGCTGTCCGCCAGCCACGGCGTCGCGCTGTGGGCGGTATCAAAGGGTTTCAGATCCCGCAGATGGGGGAAATTCATATGGAGAAGTTCTGTCTGATTCATTATGTCATCCTTACCGACGCACGCCGGAGGCCGCCGCGCGCTCCAGCACCACCTGCGCGTGGTTAATAATCGGTGCATCCACCATTTTGCCGTTGAGCGACACCACGCCCAGGCCGTTACGCTCGCCCTCTTCTGCCGCCTCAATCACCCGTTTCGCGTGTTCCACTTCTTCCCGTGTCGGGGCGTAGGCGTTGTGCAGCAGGTCTATCTGGCGCGGGTTAATCAGCGATTTGCCGTTAAAGCCCATCTTGCGGATCAGATCGACTTCGCGCAGGAACCCGGCTTCATCGTTAACGTCTGACCACACCACGTCGAAGGCGTCGATGCCTGCCGCGCGGGCGGCGTGCAGCACGGCGCAGCGGGCGTAGAACAGCTCGGTGCCGTCGCCGCGCTCGGTCTGCATGTCCATCACGTAGTCAAAGGCGGCCAGCGCAATGCCGATCAGGCGCGGGGAGCTGCGGGCAATCGCCACGGCGTTGATGACGCCAATGGCCGATTCAATCGCCGCCATCACGCGGGTGGAACCCACCTCGCGGCCGCACGCCTGCTCGATACGCTCGAGGTGGCCTTCCAGCTCGTAAATATCGTCCGGGGTGTCGGTTTTCGGCAGGCGTATCACGTCCACGCCCGCGCGCACGGCGGCCTCCAGATCCAGCAGGCCAAACGACGTGCTCAGCGGGTTAATGCGCACCACGGTTTCGATATCCTGATACATCGGGTGCTGCAACGCGTGGAACACCAGCATGCGTGCGGTGTCTTTCTCGCGCAGGGCCACGGCGTCCTCAAGGTCAAACATGATGGAGTCGGGGCGGTAGATAAAGGCGGTAGAGAGCATGGCGGCATTGGCGCCCGGCAGGAACAGCATACTGCGGCGGAGTTTGCTCATTTCAGCGCCCCCCAGTTGATGGCCTGTTCATCGGCGGCACGCAGAAGCGCGCTTTGCAGGCGAGCGCGGATCACACAGTCCAGCGCCCCTTTGTCTTCAATAATGATTAATCCCTGGTGCACGTTCATGGCGCGCAATGTGTCGTTGACCACCTGGCGAATCTGCTCGCCAAACTGCTTAATCACTTCGCTGTGGATGACGATCTCCAGCTCACCGTGAGCGGGGGCGATTTTCACCATCAGGTCGCTGGACTCCTGCGTTCCGGCCAGCGCCTCCCTTACAATATTCATGATAAATTCCTGATAGTTATGCGACTTCCGCACTCGCACGATAATGTGCTTCGAGGTGCGCGAAGGTGGAGTCCGGGACAATCTCCCGGATCCGGGAAAACTGCTGTGTCTTGAGTAAACGGCGCACTTCCGAGGCCGAAATGGCGTTGCCGGTGGCCTTGATGCGCGGCATCTCCACCACGTCAATATGCGAGGCCAGCAGGTCGTGCAGCGTCTGGTTGTACTGGCGGGTGATATCGCAGAACGGCTCCGAGCCGATGAAACGGTGCGTGATGCCCAGCGCCGGGGCGATGAAGTCCCGGAAGATCAGCACGTCGATCTCGCTCCACGCCTGCTGCACTTTGCCGGTCTCCTTCAGGAAGTAGGCCGGAAACGTGGCGCGGGAGATGATGTACTGCGAGCCTTCATGCACCACCACGCTCGGCAGATGCGCCACGCCCGCGCGCACCATCTCAAGGCGCGCGCTGAACGGGAAGAACGAGGCGTCTTCACGCACTACAAACAGATGCAGGGCATCGCACTGCGCCGCCGCCTGCTCCACCAGATGACGGTGGCCGAGGGTGAATGGGTTGGCATTCATCACAATGGCACCAATTTTTTCCCCGCCCCTTCGCATCCGGCTTAAGGTACGGCAGTAGCGCGCGATCCCCTGCGGGGTGTTCTCCATTAGCACCGCGTTGTTCCCGCTCTGGGCAATCGGCCAGAAACCGCTGCGGCCAAAGCGTTCCTTATTGCACGGACGGGTGCAGAGGAAGAGGTGAAAATGGCCGCGCTCCAGCGCCGCATTTTCCACCTCTGCCAGCAGACGCGCGCTGAGGTTTTCCCCACGAAGCTGCTCGTTGACCGCCACGCATTTGATGACGTTGGCAGCCAGCCCGGCGCAACCCACCAGCTGCGCGCCGGACCAGGCTTCGACGAACAGCGTGATGTCGTTGTCCAGGCCAAGGCCGCTGTCTGCCAGCAGGTAACGGATCTGACTCAAGCGTTCCGGGTGTTTCGCCACCAGCGTGTGGCGAAAATCGATGGGTTGCGAATGCATGCTGCCGCCTTACTTAATGTGCTGCCGCAAGCCCGACGGCTGGCGCTTCCACGATCACGTTGCTCAGATGACCGATATGCTCGATCTCCACCTCAATGCGATCCCCCTCTTTCATAAACAGCGGCGGGTTACGCTTTTTACCCACCCCACCTGGGGATCCGGTGATGATCACATCGCCAGGACTTAAGCGGGTGAAGGTGCTGATGTACTCGATCAGCTCCGCCACCTTGTGGATCATGCTGCTGGTGTTGTCTTCCTGCACCATGCGGCCGTTCAGCCAGGTGCGGATTGCCAGTTGGTGCGGATCAGGGATCTCGTCCGCCGTCGCCATCCACGGGCCAAACGCGCCGGTTTTGCGCCAGTTTTTACCGGCGGTAAACCAGGTGTGCTGCCAGTCGCGGGCGGAGCCGTCCATGTAGCAGCTGTAGCCGGCCACATGGCGCAGGGCGTCGTCGCGGCTGATGTTCTCCCCGCCTTTACCGATGATCACCGCCAGCTCGCCTTCGTAGTCGAATTCGCTGGAGTGGCGCGGCTTCGGCACCGGCTCGTTGTGGCCGGTCTGTGAATCCGGGAAGCGAACAAACAGCGTCGGGGCCGGGTTGTGCTGGTCAAACTCCTTGCGCTTGTCGGCGTAGTTCATGCCCACGCAGAGGATTTTTTCCGGCTGCTCAATCACCGGTAAGAAGGTGATGGCGCTCATCGGCACGTCCACGGCATCGTTCAGGTAGCGGGTAGCCTGCGCCAGCCCGTTGCCCTGCAGCAGCGCCTTAAGGTCGCTGTAGCGGTCGCCCAGACGGCGACCTAAATCAATCACGCCGTCGGCCTGGACAATGCCGTAGCTGCGTTTTCCCTGGTATAAAAAGCTTGCGAGTTTCATTGTTCTTTCCTGAAAACTTAAACGAGGAAGTTGCCCAGAATCAGCAGAGAGATGGAGACGTTAATCGCCCCGCCGATACGGGTAGCAATCTGGGCGAACGGCATCAGGCTCATGCGGTTGCCTGCGGTCAGGATCGCCACGTCGCCGGTACCGCCCTGGCCGCTCTGGCAGCAGGAGACGATGGCGACATCAATCGGGTGCATGCCAATCTTTTTGCCGACGAAGAACCCGGTTGCCACCAGCGCGGAGACGGTGCTGATAATCACCAGCAGGTTGGTCAGCGTGAAGGCGGCCACCAGTTCATGCCATGGGGTGATGGCTACGCCAACGGCAAAGAGAATCGGGTAGGTCACAGAGGTCTGGAAGAATTTGTACACCACCTGAGAGCCCTCCAGCAGACGCGGAGAGGCACCGTTGCAGAGCTTCACCAGCACCGCCATAAACAGCATGCCCACCGGCGCTGGCAGACCAATCAGCTTGTGACCGAGCATACCCAGCATGTACAGCAACACCGCCAGCAGCGCGCCGGAGGCGATGGTCGTCACGTCCGCTTTGCCGGAGAACGCAGGCTGAGAGACGGTGGCATCGGCATTGGCGCGATTCGGCATCAGCTGGCCTTCACCGGTCAGGTGCGGGTAGCGTTTCCCGAGCTGGTTGAGGCAACCGGAGATAATGATCGCCGTCAGGCCGCCGAGCATCACCATCGGCAGTACGCGGCCGAGCGCCACGCCCTGATCCATATGCAACAGGGTGGCATAGCCGATGGAAAGCGGGATTGCCCCTTCCCCGACGCCGCCCGCCATGATCGGCAGAATGATAAAGAAGAAGATCTGGAACGGCTCGAGGCCCAGCGCCAGCCCAACACCCATGCCGACAATCATGCCGACGATTTCACCGCACAGCATCGGGAAGAAGATGCGCAGGAAGCCCTGGATCAGCACGGTGCGGTTCATACTCATGATGCTGCCGACGATAATGCAGCAAATATAGAGATAAAGAATGTTGGTGGATTTATAGAACTTAGTGGTGGATTCCACTACTACATCCGGCAGCAGGCCGTAATAGACCAGCGCGGAAGGGATAAAGGTGGCGCAAATTGCCGCCGCGCCGAGCTTGCCGACAATCGGCAGGCGTTTGCCGAACTCACCGCAGGCAAAGCCGAAGAAGGCCAGCGTGGCCACCATGACCACAATGTCGCTCGGTAGTTTTCCGCCCAGGCAATCAATCGCAATCAGCGCGCCCGCCAGAACGAACAGCGGCAGAGGTATAATGCCGATTTTCCAGGTATCCATAATATGCCACCAGCGCTCTTTGAGCGATGGCCGCTGAATATCAATCGGGTCGTGGGTAACAGAGAATGAATCGTCAGTTGTGCTCATAATAAGCCCCTTAGTTATTTTGTGCGTTCAGCTTAGAGTCACAAAGGCTTACTTTATGTGAGGGATGGCATATTAAAAGCGAAGTTTTAATGGACACTATGGTTTTAATGGTTTCTTTTATTTAATGTGATTTATGCCTTATTTATTGCCGTGGTTTTTATGGTTTCTTTTCTTAACTGAACAAAGAAATAACATTTATTCATTTAACCTTAAGAGGATGAGACTTTCGGAAAAATCTTTTACAGGCTGCGCTGTGCAAGGGATCACAAGTTTTCGGCAAAGCGGGCATCCTGGCCTTAAAAGATGATATATTCAGCCGACCTGTTGATATCTCGCGTGATAGTTATGAAAGTATCGTTTCAGATCAAGCTGTTTATTTCGCTGGTCGCCTTTTTCTCAGTGCTGTTCGCATTACTGGGCGGATATTATTATGTCGATGTCGGCAGGCAGCTTTATCAGGAAATGAGCGCGCGCGCAAAAATACAGGCTGAAGAAATTGCGCTTATTCCAACCCTGCGAAAAGAAGTCGAACAAAAGGATATCCAGGGCATCCATGACTTTATGCAGAAAATAGCCGCCCGCAGCGACGCCAGTTTTATTGTGATTGGTGACAATAAGGGGCTGCATCTTTTCCACTCCGTGTTTGCCGACCGGGTAGGCAAAACGCTGGTTGGCGGAGATAACGACGAGGTATTACACGGCAAAAGTACCATCACCATCCGCAAGGGCGGGTTAGGCATTTCACTGCGCAGCAAAGCGCCCATTTTTAATGATGCCGGGCAGGTGGTGGGGATTGTTTCGGTAGGCTATCTCACAAGCTATCTGGACACCATCACCGTCAGCAAGGTGGTTAATATCCTGATTGCCGCCGTGCTGCTGCTTATCGCCCTGTTTATTTTCTCCTGGTTCTTCACCCGCAGCATCAAGAAGCAGATATTCTCTCTGGAGCCGCGCGAAATCGGCCTGCTGGTGCGCCAGCAAAAGGCGATGATGGAATCCATTTATGAAGGGGTGATTGCCATCGATGACGATCTCCGCATTGAGGTGATCAACCAGGCGGCGCGTAAATTATTAGGCTTACGCCAGCCCGCCCGCGAACTGCGGGGTCAACTCATCAGCCAGGTGATCGCGCCCGTCCCGTTCTTCAATGCGCAAACCATGCTTGCGAAAGACACCCACGATGAGATCTGTCGCTTTAACGATCTCACGGTCATTGCCAGCCGGGTGCGGATAATGCTGGAAGATGCATTGCAGGGCTGGGTGATCACCTTTCGCGATCGCAACGAGATCGACTCGCTCAGCGCCCAGCTCAGCCAGGTGAAGCGCTACGTTGATAACCTGCGCATCATGCGCCATGAACAGCTGAACCGCATGACTACGCTGTCCGGCCTGCTGCATATGGGCCGTTATGACGAGGCAATTCGCTACATACAGGCGCAGTCGGAACACGCTCAGGAGCTGCTGGACTTTATCTCGTCCCGCTTTAGCTCTCCGACGCTGTGTGGTTTGCTGCTTGGAAAGGCCGCCCGCGCGCGTGAAAAAGGCGTTGAGCTGAGTTTCGATCCGGCCTGCCGGGTGGATAAACCGTTCCTGCCGCTGCTCGAATCGGAACTTATCTCGATCATCGGGAACTTGCTGGATAACGCCATTGAAGCGACCCAGCGTGCACCGCTCCCGCATGCCCCGGTGGACGTGCTGATAAAGCTGAACGAGCAGGAACTGATTATTGAAGTCGCCGACCAGGGCGTCGGCATCACACCGGAGATCCGCGACCGGATCTTTGAGCGCGGCATCACCACCAAAACGCGCGGCGATCATGGTATTGGCCTGTATCTGATTGAAAGCTATGTCACACAGGCTGGCGGTGCAATTGAAGTTGCCGATAACACCCCACGCGGTGCCATTTTCTCACTGTTTATTCCCGCCACGGGAACGGCCCGGCACCCCGTACAGGAACTGGAAGATACCGACTATGCAACATGAACTTATCGACGTACTGATTGTTGAAGACGAGAACGAACTGGCGCAACTGCACGCGGAGCTTATCGGTAAACATCCGCGTCTGAGGCTGGTGGGGATTGCCGCGTCGCTGGCCGACGCGCAGGTACAACTGGAGAGCAAACAGCCGAAGCTGATGCTGCTGGATAACTACCTGCCGGACGGCAAAGGCATCACCCTTATCAGCAACCCGATGCTCACCCGCGCCAACTGCTCGGTGATTTTCATCACCGCCGCCAGCGATATGGACACCTGTAGCCAGGCCATTCGTAACGGCGCGTTCGACTATATCCTTAAGCCGGTCTCCTGGAAGCGGCTCAGCCAGTCGCTGGAGCGTTTTGTGCAGTTTGCCGAACAGCAGCGCGTCTGGAAGATTGTCGACCAGCAGAACGTGGATTCACTCTATCAGTTACAGGCGAAAAACTATCGTCTGGACAACGGCAGCAAAGGGATAGAGGAGAACACGCTGGCGCGGGTGCAAATGCTGTTTAACAACAAGGCGGCGCACTGTTTTACGGTGGATGAGGTGGTGAGCGAGACGGGCCTGAGTAAAACCACCACCCGGCGCTATCTGGAACACTGCGTGGAGGTGGGTTTTCTGACGGTGGAGATGCTGTACGGTAAGATTGGACATCCGAGAAGGATGTACAGGCGTAGTGCGACTTAACTCCCCTCACCCCGGCCCTCTCCCCAAAGGGGCGAGGGTGAAAAGACGGCTCCGTGCAATCCCCTCTCCCCTTTGGGGAGAGGGTGAGGGTCCCTACTTCAATACGTACCCATACAGCCGCTTGATCCCGTCCGCATCCTTCTCGCTGTAAACGCCCTGCAACTCTGGGGAGAAACCCGGCAGCATATTAATGCCCTCTTCCAGTGCCAGGAAGTAGCGCTGTACTGCTCCACCCCAGACTTCCCCCGGCACCACGCACAGCACGCCCGGCGGGTATGGCAGCGCACCTTCGGCGGCAATGCGTCCTTCGGCGTCACGAATACGCACCAGTTCGACGTTCCCGCGAATGTACTCCTGGTTGGCATCCTGGGGGTTCATCACCACGGCAGGCAGGCTCTCCTGACGGAACATCGCCTTCTGTAAATCCTTCACGTTAAAGCTGACGTAGAGATCGTGCATCTCCTGGCATAGCTGGCGGATCGTATAGTCGCGGTAACGCACCGGGTATTTCTGATAGATGGTAGGAAGCACATCCGCGAGCGGTGTGTCGTCTTCAATATGCTGTTCAAACTGCCCCAGCATCGCCACCAGCTGCATCAGCTTCTCCGCGCTCTCGGCTGGCGTCAGCAGGAACAGGATGGAGTTGAGATCGCACTTCTCCGGCACAATGCCGTTCTCGCGCAGGTAGTGGGCGAGAATGGTCGCCGGAATGCCGAAATCGGTATAGTGCCCTGTTTCAGCATCAATGCCCGGCGTGGTCAGCAGCAGCTTGCACGGATCGACGAAATACTGCTCGCGGGCATAGCCTTCAAAACCGTGCCATTTTGCACCCGGTTCAAAACTAAAGAAGCGACGTTCGCTGGCGATGGCCTGCGTGGGGTGATCCTGCCATGGCCGCCCCGCCACCACCGGTGGGATAAACGGTTTGATCATATGGCAGTTAGCGATGATGGCCTTGCGCGCTTCAATGCCCAACTCGACACACTCCGCCCACAGCCTGCGTCCGCTTTCGCCCTCGTGGATCTTGGCGTTCACGTCCAGCGCCGCAAACAGCGGGTAAAACGGGCTGGTGGAGGCATGCAGCATGAACGCGTTGTTCAGCCGCTTGTGCGGGCAGAAGCGCGACTGACCGCGAATATGGTTATCCTTTTTATGGATCTGCGACGTTTGTGAGAACCCGGCCTGCTGCTTGTGGACCTACTGGGTCACGAAAATTCCCGGATCGTTCTCGTTCAGTTCCAGCAGAAGCGGAGACGTTTCCGCCATCATCGGGATAAATTGCTCGTAGCCGACCCAGGCGGAGTCAAAGAGGATGTAGTCGCAAAGGTGCCCGATATTGTCGATCACCTGACGGGCGTTGTAGATCGTGCCATCGTAGGTGCCGAGCTGAATGATCGCCAGACGGAACGGGCGCGCCTCGGCGGCTTTCTGCGGCGCGACGTCACGGATCAGTTCCCGCAGCCAGGCCTCATCAAAGCAGTGCTCATCAATCCCGCCGATAAAACCAAACGGATTACGGGCTGCCTCAAGATAGACAGGCGTTGCCCCGGTCTGGATCAGCGCCCCATGATGGTTGGACTTGTGGTTGTTACGATCGAACAGCACCAGATCGCCACGAGTCAGCAGCGCATTGGTCACCACTTTATTGGCCGCCGACGTGCCGTTCAGCACGAAGTAGGTTTTATCCGCGTTGAACACTTTCGCCGCGAACTTTTGCGCGTGCTTGGCAGAACCTTCGTGGATCAGCAAATCACCGAGCTTCACGTCGGCATTGCACATATCGGCACGAAACACGTTTTCACCGAAGAAGTCGTAGAACTGCCGCCCCGCCGGGTGTTTTTTGAAAAAGGCGCCGTGCTGGTGACCCGGACAGGCAAAGGTGCTGTTTCCCATCGCCACATACTGGCTCAGGGTGTCAAAAAAGGGTGGCAGCAGGTTCTCTTCATACCGGCAGGCGGCAGATTCCAGTTCCAGCAATTCCTGTGCTTTACCCGAGATGATCGCCGTGACACCCTCTGGCACCTCTCCTGGCTCTGTTGAGAACATAAATACCGGTAGCTGAAAGCCCGTACGCTTCAGCAACGCGAGAATGCCGCTGTAGCTTTCAACAACCGTAATGACGACTGCCGCCACATCGGTGAAATCAGTGTTATCCAGCATAACCTTTTCGCGATGCGTAGAAACTTTGGATACCAGCTCGCGGCTGACGGCAATTTTCATGGTTTTCATAGGCGCAAATACCCTCACCGAACGGTGAGACAGGAAGGAGAAAATTCGCGCAATCATGTCACCTTTTATTTTCAGGTGCAAGAAGGAATCAGTATGCGTTACGCCTCCCAAAGCTAAGCGTAATCAGGGACGAACGTGCCATAATGATGCAATGCCAGTGCTTAAATAACAGGAGTTAAACGTGGTAATTGGACCCTTTATCAATGCGGGAGCCGTATTGCTGGGCGGTGTACTTGGGGCAGTATTAAGCCAGCGGTTGCCGGAGCGTATTCGCGTCTCCATGCCCTCCATTTTTGGCCTGGCGTCGTTAGGGATTGGTATCCTTTTAGTGGTGAAATGCGCCAACCTGCCGGTGATGGTACTGGCGACGCTGCTCGGCGCGCTGATCGGCGAATTTTGCTATCTGGAAAAGGGCATCAATCACGCGGTAGGCAAAGCCAAAAATCTGATTGCCCGACCGGGCAAGGCGAAGCACGGCACGCACGAGTCGTTTATTCAGAACTACGTTGCGATCATTATTCTGTTCTGCGCCAGCGGCACGGGGATATTCGGTTCGATGCAGGAAGGGATGACCGGCGATCCCAGCATATTGATTGCGAAAGCGTTTCTGGATTTCTTTACTGCCACCATCTTTGCCACCACCCTCGGCATCGCCGTCGCCGCGATTTGCGTGCCGATGTTGCTTATTCAACTGGCGCTGGCCACCTGCGCCACGCTGATCCTGCCGCTGACAACGCCAGCGATGATGGCAGACTTTACCGCCGTCGGCGGCCTGTTGCTGCTGGCGACAGGGCTGCGAATCTGTGGCATTAAGATGTTTGCAGTGGTGAACATGCTCCCTGCCCTCCTGCTCGCGATGCCGCTATCCGCGCTCTGGACGCACTTTTTCGCTTAATTTTGCGACGAAATGGTGAGAGAGTGTGCAGTCTGCACCGAAAGCAACAAATTTCGTTGACGCCGGAGGGAGGATCGGGTTTAATGCGCCCCGTTGCCCGGATAGCTCAGTCGGTAGAGCAGGGGATTGAAAATCCCCGTGTCCTTGGTTCGATTCCGAGTCCGGGCACCACTATTCATAAGGCCTCGCTGCAAAGCGGGGCTTTTTCCTTTCTTAGCTACGGTAGATTTCTGGTCGTTGCAACACGTTATTTGTTTGCTGGATTTCTCGCCATTTTCGCAGATGTTCGTTACTTTTACACACCTCAACACCCTCTGATGTGTCTCTTCCTTACCCCACTGCTACGGTCTTTCTACGGTCCTCTACGGTTCCTTTCTCTAAGATTATTCATAATGAAGCAGAGAATACGGGGGAAATGGGGGATTTCATAATTTACTTTATTTAACAACAAATTACCTTCCATTACCCCCGGGGGAAGACCGGGGAGACTCCTCTTCAGGCAAGGGGGAAGAACTCAGCGTTATCAACTCCCCTTGTCAGTCGGGTGTTTCCACCATCTACTCCACCTGTAATATTCCTGTTTTTCACCTTATGATTCTTCGCATCAGCAAAATCCCCCGCTTTCCACGTCATTAAAAAATGACTCAGCCCCATCGGAATTCCTTACCTGAACATAAACTTTGAACTGTAATACTTACATTAAACAATGTGTATTACCGATTTAAAATAGACTTAATCCAGCCCCTTATAAAGGGGCTAGATTTTGTTAGAAAATAATATTACTTATATCAGAAATAGCATTCAAAGATCCTCTATAGTCGCTCCCTGTTTTAGGAAGAATGTAAGAGTATCTGGAATCACCATTATATACTATCTTCCAATGTTTACCTTCCTCAGACAACTCAAACCCAAGTTCCTTAAGCTGCCTTGACGTTGCCTTATCCATACTCCTGTAGCCATTAAGTGCTCTTTTCAAATGAGTTTGACGCGAATTTGCTTCCATGGTTTGAGGGTTGTTGGAAATTAAAGAAGATAATATATGATTACTTCGACTGCCCTCTTTCGTATTCACAATAGCAACCTTCAGAGCTTCTATTATTACATCTTTGATCTCACCATTGAAAAAGTCAGTTTCTTCCCCTGCATTCATTACTATACTTCCTTGAGCTGAAGCTTGTGATTGAAGCATTCGAACACGATATTCTAAAGATAATATATTACTTTTGAGTTCTTCTATTGTTTCATCTTTTGCAACATTATCGGCCTCATACAAACCCATCAATTCACTTGTGTATTCACCTCTAATCTTAAGAGTATTAATAGAATCCTTAGTTCTTCTTTTTTGTATTTCACTCCATCCCCCCTCAGAGACGGGAGCCATTGTAGATGTAGCTTTTACGACATAATCAAATAATTCATCTTCAAACTCCTTCGCTGTTTTCTCACCCCGACGGTAAAAGGAGATATTTTGTCCTCGCGGCCAGTAAATTCCGACTGCACCTGCGTAAGCATTTTTAGAATTTGTCTCATTTTTTAGTTTTATTGAAAACATTTTCTCACGTGGTTCAATTAGAACATGAGCTATGCCACACACCTTTCTTGCTAATCGCTCAGGAATAATGTTATGAGGATGTTCATTGTAAAAATATTTCGAACTGACATAGATTATTGGCAGCCTGTTTTCAGTTTCTCCATTGATAACTTTTGCCGCCAACTTTAAATGCTCTTCAGAATTCGAAAGGTAATCAGGTTCTATTGATGTTTTGAAGGCATCATCCAAACCACCAGAAAATTTATCTATCAACCTAATTACTATCAAAGGTTTTTTAGGTTGAGGTGCTAAATATGCAGCCTCCTGACTAACCACACTTGATTCAACTTGGATCCATACCGTATTATTTATTAAGTTCTTATTTACAGATATATCAGTCACCCATTTGTGTGGTTCGGAAATTTTTGAATATCTGAAGCAACCTAACTGAACATCTTGGTTGCCATGAGTAATTACATCAATCCTTTCATTACTTGACTCTACATAAAAATCTTCACTAAGATAGTCACACGTTAATTGTGCAGGTATAAATTTCGTGTGTGGTGACTCATGAATCCAAGAAAAACACTCATTGAATATATCGTCAAACGAAACATCATTTGAAACATAGAAACCAGTGGAGAAAAACTTCATTGGCATTGTCCTTTTGATATGAGGTTACCTTAAGAAGATAATGAAAATTAAATTTAAAATCAACCCACAAGCCCTCCCTTCCCCCAAAAAAACAACTATATCAACTGAGATAGGGGGGGCAGAACAAAGACGATGTATTCCACATGATCATGAAATAAACCTACAACACCAAAATTAAAAAATGTAGCCCTATAAAAAACAACACCTACTAAATTAATGATTAATCATTAATGCAGAAGCATGCTCTCAAAATAAGCACATACTCTCCAATAAGGTATTTCTGGATAATGTCGCCCATATATGTAATTAAAATCAACCAAAGCACATATTATTTTTTTGAATACATCCCCCACCGGTATTTTTTCCATTAAGACCAGAAACAGACCGTAACACCTATTTTTGCGGCATTTCTCGCCTTCAATCATCTCAAGTAACACCAGCATCCCCTTCGCCACGCTAGAAAATCAACTTAGCCATTTACAACACCGTGCCGGGGATGGGTCAACCCTGACGTACTTAACACCAGTCACAGGAGGTAATATGTCCAGCCCGAAACGCTTCCGTTTTACTAATCAGCTCATTAAATCCCTGCCCCCTAACACATCAGATTCACACAGCACCGATGCCGAATACAGCGATACCGAGATTTCTGGCCTGAAGTGTCTGGTCAGCAAAGGGGAAGGACGTAAAAAATTTTTGCTCCGCTACCTCTATCATGGACGAAAACGCGCCATAGCTATTGGTCACTGGCCTGAGGTAGATGTCACCTTAGCCCGTAAGATTTCCATGGAGCATAAACGCTCACTTGCCACCGGAACTGACCCTAAGCAGGAACGTGAAAACAAGAGACAAGAAATGACATTCGATGAACTCTTTAACCAGCATTATCTGGTATGGGCAAAATCTGCAAAACGTAGCTGGGGAAAGGATTTCCAGCGCTACCGGGATCATATCCGTCCCGTCTTAGGTCTAATGCTACTGAGTGATATCACACCAGCCAGGATTCTTCGCCTCCAGCAGACGTTAAGCATTTCACTGTCAGCAGCAACCTGTAATCGTGTCATCGTACTGGTTAAAGCGGTATTTACCTGGGCAGGAAGGCGAGGCATTACCTCTATCCATCCGGCAAGAGTGGTACAGCTTCTCAGGGAGAACAACGCCCGACAGCGCTATTTCACCGAGGATGAAATTCGTCGTATTTTTCTCTCCGCCGATGATGATACCAGCACCGTCGCTGCATGCTATGTCAAACTGCTGTTACTGACCGGCCTTCGTCGTGATGAGCTGCGTCTGGCTAAGTGGGAGCATGTTGACCCGGTTAAACGCACCCTGTGGCTCCCTGAAACCAAGAATGGCTATGGACGGATTGTTCATCTTAACTCACTGGCGATGGACGTAATCAGAACGCTGCCAACACAGCGTGGAAATCCGTGGTTGTTTATCGGTAAAAAACAAGGAATGCCGCTGAACAATCCGGTCAAAGCCTTTCAGCGTATCGTGCGACGGGCGGGAATTTTCGACAAAGAAGTGTGTATTCATACCTGCCGCCATTCGGTTGCGGCGCTCATCGTTTCCCATGGTGGAACGCTGTATGACGTTCAGGCGCAGTTAGGTCATCGCAGTAGTCAGTCATCACAGCGTTATGCGCACCTTCATCCTCAGCGCTTACAAAACACCAGCCAACTTCTGGCGGAAAGGATAACAGCTCAGCTACCTTCTTTGCGATAACTGAAAAGCAGAGGCAAATGCCCCTGCTTTTTTTGAGGGTAAACTCATCAATCAGAATGGGATGTATTCATAAGCGGTCTCATCCTCATTACTTCTGGCAAGATATCGGGCTTTATTGCGAGCCTGATCGATTGATAGTGTTGGTAATTCGCCAAGATAATCATAACGAACGTTACCTTTGAAAATATAACTGGCAAAGAAACGAATCTTTTCTTTCCGGTTAATCATTGCTTTTAATTCAGGATACTCACTGTCTGTCACTTCCCTACAGATACCATAGAAATTGCATTTAGCCTGCGTCATGATAAGACCATAAAGCGTAAATGGTGGACGAATAGTTTCACAGCCTGTAATAGCGCCAGGAAAAAAGTGAGTCTCATTTAATTCGCAGAATTCAGTCATGGGGTTCCCCTTCTGTTAATTTATTCAGAATAATAAGTTTAAAGATAAGTTAGTTAACTACATTCAGATAATGCTTTAAGAAAAATTCAAATCAACACTGATAAACTCCCGCTTAATATGGTAGTAACACTTATCCATACCAGTAAGAGGACGCTTTTTGTAATGCCCTTTACTTTCTACCCGAAGAAGTTTTCGGCATGCCAGCTCCTTAGCGACTTCTCGAGCGCTTAATGAATGTTTCTGGCACCACTCTTCAAATACAGGTGCGAAGATTAAAAAATCCTCATTAGTATGGTGGATATACCCCCAGTGGTTTCCGGGTTTACGGCTCTCACGATCTTTCAGGCCGATGAAATGTGCCCCTTCCCTTTTTACAAGATCACGCTGAATATCAATCAATGCTTGCTGGACCGGGTTATATTGCACAGAGGTATCACTCAGCCAACGAACAACTATTTCCCAGACGGCGGTCGCAATTCGTTCCGGAGAGTAAGGCAAGATACCCAGTTCCTGCGCCAGCAGACCTACAGCCATTACGAAAGAAAAGCGTCGAAGCGCACGGAGTTGAACATCCGTCAGGAGATACCCTTCATCAATCAGCTCAGCCAGAAGCAGGCCTTCACATTCTGATACCTTAGCTTTAACGGATTCATGTAACCATTGATAACTCACGGGAAGCCCCTCTTCATCAGTCTGAGAAAGCAGACTACGGAGAAAAGCGGGTCCAGCCGTCCCACAGAAGTGCTCAAGTCCCGACTTAAGTTTGTCAGCATGCTGACGAATAATTTCCGGCCCCTCTCCAGGGGCTCCGGCATCTTTCGGGAAAATCTGGAGATTGATAACCCGATGCTCATGACCGCCCTGCAGGTTTTGTTTTTTTTCTCACAGCTTATGGGAAAATGATATCTCGCCGGAAGACACAAAGAACGAGTTCCACCTTAACGGTTCGCGCATCTCCTGCGTTTTATCCATACGAATTTTTGAGACACCGGATGTCAGGTTATAGATCAGGGAGGAAAGCTCTTTTCCAGAAAATGCTCCTAATTCATCAAGACATACCACGGTACCGGATTGTAAAGCAGCATGACTCTCGATACCGTTGCTCGTGGCATTCCACCGGGCAATGAGCGACGGGCCGTTACTTCCGGCATCTCCTCCATACCCGTGACACGATGCACTCAGTTGCAGCAGGATTGTTTTTCCTGTCGTGGAAAGACCATAGAAATGGAATATAGCAATATCCTGCCCGGCAAGCCCAAGCAAAGGGGATGCAAGAGAGAGCATGATGGCAAAAATTTGATAATCACCTTTTGCATGTTCAGCAATAAGTTCCTGCCACTGATCTAGCTCACCGTATTCCTTAATCCCTTCGGGGATACGCTTTACAGAAGCCGGGATAATATTTTCAAATCCGTCAAGGTCACAGAAAATAGGGGTTTTTCCGTGCAAAAAAGCGGCTTTCTTATCGATCATCCCCATAGATGGCGTCACCAGATAACACGGT
Source organism: Enterobacter cloacae complex sp. AR_0002 (assembly GCF_001922365.1). NCBI lineage: Bacteria > Pseudomonadati > Pseudomonadota > Gammaproteobacteria > Enterobacterales > Enterobacteriaceae > Enterobacter > Enterobacter cloacae complex sp. AR_0002. The sequence continues at coordinate 4,522,928 of NZ_CP018814.1, read as the reverse complement.
AACTTCATATCCATGCACTTGAGAATGAATCTAATCAGTTCATTTTTACGAACAGGATCAATCGCAACGCCTCTGTGAGCGAGAGAGGCCATTACCCGATCAATATCGGCATACAGTTCATCCATTTTGATACGAATAGAAATAATCTTTCCAGCCTGATTCCTTGCAACAAGCAACAACTGCATATCAGACTGACTATCAGCAGAAAAGCATTTCGCATAAGGAAATACAGGTGTAAATGTAAACGGTACCGGGGCCTTACCTGAGAGTGAATAAAGCGCTTCTGCACTGGCTCCATAACCCTCCGGCAATCCCTCACGGAATACCATTTCGTTGATAACGGAAAGATCGATATCTTTATGTTGTGAAGCTTTTCTCAGCAGCTTCTTGACATCTGACCTGTCAGTTTTTTCACGATGCATATTTGACATAATTTTCGCGAGTGGTGAAAGCGCAGGTGGTAGCGTTGATAATGTTTTAGTTTCAATTGTCATTAATTCTGTCCTGTAAAATATATAACGGTATAAGCCATGTCCTGCTCTATGAATGTTTTCATTAAGTCATGTTTACAAGGTTCAAATCTGCCATCGCCCGGTTAACGGCTTCGTGGTAACGCGCCGGTGATGAGTGCAAGTAAAGTGACGTTACTTTGATCGTGCTGTGGCCCAGTAAGTCTTTGACGGTGTGAATGTCGGCCCCGCTCTCAATGAGCTTTGTCGCAAAGGTATGACGCATCTCATGGATGGTGAACGGTGGAATACCCGCAGCCTCACAAAGTCGTTTTTGCAGGCGACGCGGCTCAGCAACCGGATTGTCGGTCCCCTTGCCCGGAAATACCCAGCCTTCATCACCCAGATGCTGACGCTGTTCTGTCAGAAGAACGAACGCCTTATCACATACCGGTACACGGCGGAGTTTGCCGTTTTTGGTGTGGCGAAGAGTGATAACTTTGCGGCTCCAGTCCACATCCTCAAGGCGAAGATGACGGGTTTCCCCCAGACGCAGTCCCGTCAGGGCAAGGAACATGAGCAGAGCAAGGGCTTCATGATCGGGTTTACCATTACGCCAGCACTCACACACTTCCATCCAGCACTGAAGCTGGGAATCATCCATGGCGCGGCGATCTGACGTCACTTCAGGCAGCGCTTTGATATAAAGCGCCGGAGAGCGGTTGGTGTATCCCATGCGTATAGCCCAGGTAAACACCGCTTTAATGAGCGCCAGATGGCGGTTGCGGGTGGCTGGCTTGAGATCGAGAGCATACAGATAGCTCAGAATATCCGCCTCCGTCATACCTGCCAGCTTTTTGTCACCGAGAAGAGGGCGCAGGTATTTACGGATCTTAGAAAGGTCGGTGTTAGCTGAACGCTTAACGCCCGTGCTGAGTACGCTTTTCTCATACTCATCCACAAGCTCATTAAACGTCATTTTACTGTGAGTAAGAAAACGCTCACCGTAAGCCTCAACGGCGGTCTTGAGCTCCTGAATTATTTTAAAGGCATGCTCCCTTGCATCTTTAATTGAAATTTCCGGGTAGCCTCCTACGGCAACGTAGATATTCTTTCCGCGAATACTTTTGCGGACAATAAATTTAATGCGACCTGATGGATAGAATATTGCCTTAAGTCCGGTTAACTTCTTATCGCTGGTCTCGATTGTTTGTGCAGCTTGTACTGCACGGATTTTATATTCATCAAAAAGGGCTTTAGTAAAAACACCTCCAGTATTTTTAGGTGCAACCCCTGGATATTCTACAACATCAGATACTCCAGAGTCGGAATACCCCTGAGCTTCCACATCTACATTGAAGGAATTTTTATGAGCAGCTGTGATGCTCTTTTCATCCAGCACTTGCGTTATTTTATTTAAAGGGTAATTAACATTCATAATATGTACATGGTCCTCTGAAAATTCAGATGATAATGAGTAATTTAATATGTCGGCCAACAATGGGATAAGCTTATTTATTCGTGGCATCACTTTCAAGCCCATGAAAAATCAGCTCTTACATGCCCATTGACATTTAATACTCAAGTCAGAAAGACCATGATGATTCATCAGGAGTACTCCTGCTCAGGGAAAAGGGAAAATAGCGTTAAACCCTATAAAAAAATTGTGTTCCGGATGCATCGCCCAAAGTAAGTCAACTTTTGAGGCCCTGAAATAAGAAAATGGTAATAGACCCCACCGATTTTCGACTAAAAAACAACCCAATAAGGCATTTAAAATTAATGCTATTTAAATCAATAGATTAAAGTGATGATTTTGACAATATGCAGCCCAACTTAAGGGTAAATCAACCTTTCAACAATCAAAACCACACTCCATTAATTTTTATTATTGTGACAATCATCACATTTTACACCTGCGGGTGCTTTGATTTTGTACATTCACAAAGCTCACCAACCCCAACGACTATGAACGTAAAAAACCTCTTTTTATGCACATATTATTTCCATGTAAATCAATTCATTATGGAGATAATCATGTTCAAGCTCACGACACCCACCAGTCTTCCCCTTCTCAACCTGCCCGCCTCCGCACTGGCGGCCCTCAGCAATGAAATTCTTGGCCCCGTAGATGATATCGACCTGTTTACTGCTTTCTGGAACGAAACAAGAACCCTGCTCTGGCATCTCAACCACGACGACACTCTCCCCGAAGACCCGCTGCTGGCAGTGGCACTGGCTAACCCGGAATACGTCACCGCACTTGATGATGGCTGGTATCTCCTGCTCGGTATCGTCTGCGATAACGGACAGGGTATCTATCTGGTGTTCCCGGACACGACCGTTATCACTCAACTCCAGAACCTGATTGAGGCGCTGAACCATGAGTAAGAAAAAAGTCGCTACCGAAGCCGCCGTCACCGAAAGCTATACCGTGTTCTACGGGGGTGAAGCCGAGAAAATCAGTCCATACAGTAAGGGACTGCTGACGTATGAGCTGGGTAAGGAGGATGAAACCGGAAGCCTTGCCCTGCGTTTAACCGCCAATGGCGAAGGGGGCCTGTTCTCCCGTGAATGGATAGCGCTTGATGCGATTCACGCCATTCTGGAACAGCAGCCAGACAGCTTTCCGTCCCGTGTATTTCGCCCACTGTTTGGTCAGGGCAGCACCAATAACGCAGGGTTTCTTGCCGCTGTGCTCAGAAGTCCGGATATCTGCCTTATCGAAGCGGACAGCAGCAGACTCTTTATGCACCGTTGTTATGCCGACTGGCAACATCGTATGACGCAGCTTGCTGCGCTCAGTCAGGACTAATCCTCACTTTTTCTGTGTTCCGTTAATCCAAAATCAGGATATTCACTATGTCATCACCCGCAATATTGCAGGGCGGCTATGTGCTGCCTGTCTCCCGGTCATTCACCCAAATGCTTCTGGATATCGTCGCGCAAAAACCGCCTCATCGTCACCCCATCACCGGATTAACCATTAACTTTCGTGACCCTGAATACTCACCGGAAACGGGCGGCTGGCATCCGGTCGAAATACGCCTCACCTCTGCCGGAGAAGACTGGCAGCTCGATTACGTCACCGACTTTCACTATGCAGGGTATCCGTGGCCTGAACTTGAAAAAGATGTCGATGTGAGCTGGACGCATCAATACACGTGGCTTTCCCGCTGTGGCGATATCTCTCATATCGACGCCCGTGAGTTCTGGTCGCTATGGGAAAGTAACTTTATGGCTTACCACGATATGGGGGTTTTCACGGTCCGTACGTTGTGGGAAAGCTGAGTGTTCACTACGTTTCCCACGCATCCCCCCTCTCCCCCGTAGTAAGGAACTGAATGTTATGTACCGGCTTCTGCTGCTGAACTTCGTGGATTCATTTATCGATAACTGCATTCTGTCCTGCGTCGATGAACCGGCTTACGGCGGTATCGTGCAGTGCGAACTGCTTTTTGGCCTTGCCGCACACAGCGGTATCTATGTGGGTAATGGCAACATTGTTCATCTTGACGGTGACGGCATCGTTATCAGAAGTCAGGCCAGCGAGTTTCTTGACCGGCTCGATGGCTGGAACTCCGCTATCTCGGTGTATACCGACTGTATGGATTTAACTCCACAGGGCTGTACGCAGGCCGCTGAACGGGCAAAGGCGGCAGTGGGTCAGCGCTATACCTACAGCCTGCTGGATTTTAACTGCCACCGGTTTACTGCCCGCTGCGTTACCGGCAATTCATGCCCTGATATCTGGCTTGCCAGACACCTCGATAGATTTCAGAAAGGGGACCGATGGCGCGTATGGCAACGATGAATGTTAATCGTCGCAGGCAACACACTACCGGACAGGGAGAACGGCTTATCCGGCTGACCATGGCCCTGTTTTACGGTCAGACAATATCTGTTCGCTACATCATCCGGCAGTTTGACGTGTCTCCCCGTACAGCAAGACGGGACCTCACCCATCTGGCCTTTGTGCTGGAATCCGCTGGCCCTCACCTCTGGCGACTCTCTCCCTCTCTTAAACCCTGACTTTTTTCTCTGCCGGACATCTCCTGACCACCCCGTATGGCAGGCTGTCTCCGCTTTTCAATCCATAAGGGAACATGATGAAAATTTTAAAACTGTTAACCGCCACAATTCTGCTTTCAGCCTTCAGCCACAGCGCGTTCGCCGACGAGCAGGCTGACGCTCAGATGATAACCAACTCGACCTTCTGCGCGATGTACTCCACCCGCCTGACCCAGACCAGTGACAGCGGCCTTCAGGTAAAAGGCGTTAATCTCAATGCCCGCTTCAACGGCTCGGTATTCAACAAGGTACTTCAGGTGATGAACAAAACCTATGGCAGAACCTGGCTCGAATCAAATGCCCGTAACGGCAGCATGACCGCCATGCAGCTTTCGCAGTCGGAGCTGCTCTATAACCCCGAGTATGCCCGGCAGTGCGATGCCTTTGCGGATAAAGTGGAAAAGGAATGGCGCGGAAAGTAATCCCGACGCGTTATACCTCCATCCGGTGAACAGAAACCTGCTTTCGGGCAGGTTTTTTTTTACTTTTTTGTTTTTCAGGCGGACAAACCCTGTCCGGGGGCTTCCTTAAACTGTCAGGTCCAATATCTGCAATGAGGTGAAATATGGCTACCTACCGACACGACCCTGACCTTGAGTTTCTGCGCCACTGTCATCGTGACGATCTGGATTTACTGGTTTCTGTGCTTATCTGCGATCCGAAAGACGGACTGGCACGCATCACGGAAACGCTGACCTACGATCCTCAGTATAAAAAACACAAACCCAACCACCCGCGCTACTGGGATGCCATTGCCGCCGAGGTTCAGACGTTTGGGGCAAACAGCTTTGCCACGCTGCTCCGCTGGGGTAAAGGGGTGCTGTACCGGGAAATTCTTACCGATGCCTGCGATAAAATGAAGGTGAACTACAACAGCAAATCCAGTGTTGAAACCATTGAAATGAATCTGCTGATGAAGATCCTGGAGAAAAGCCTTGAGAAGATGACACCCGCTCAGCTAAAGACCGTGGCGGAAGAATTGCAGACAGGCTACAGCAATCCCACGCCGGAGCTGCTGACCATGGCAATCCAGGCGGGGATTAAAACATCCGGGTTTGCGGCCTATCAGATGGCACTTGTTGTCACAAATGGTGTGGCGAAAGCCCTGTTAGGCAGAGGGCTGACCGTTGCAGGAAATGCCATGCTGACGCGTACCATGGGCGCTTTTGCCGGTCCCGTGGGCTGGGTGCTCAGTTCTCTCTGGCTGCTGATTGATTTAGCCGGTCCCGCATACCGGGTGACGCTACCATCCTGCATTTTTATTGCCTACATGCGCCAGAAGCATCTTTATTCACCTGAGAATACTGACGTTTAGCACTTACATTTAAGGTATTCAGACTTTAAAAAACTTCAGAGGGCGGACAAATCCTGTCCGCTACTGCTGGCATTATTTCCCGGCTAAATTCGGAAATGATGTATGACGCTGATAACACAAGAAAACGAACATGACAGACTGGCAACCCGCCTTTCCATCATCCTGAGCCGTTTGTTTCAGGGTGAAAAGCTGCATATCGGGACGCTGGCAGAGGAATTTGGAGTGACGACGCGAACGCTGCGACGGGATTTTAACGTCCGCCTCACCTATCTTGATATTGAACAGAACAACGGCGTATATCAGCTCGCTTCGCATTACTTTCGTCGCCGCACGGAACGGGATATGAAGATACTGGCGAGACTGCTGCATCTTGACCGTCTGTTACCCGCGATGGATGCCAAACTGCTGAGCCTTCTGCTTGACGGGGAGCACCCTTCACCCTACAGGATTATGCTACCGGAGCCGCACCAGAAACCCACGCTCTTTGGTGATTTCAGCAGACTGACGCTCGCCATACTTAACCAGACCCAGGTGCGTATCAGAACCGACGAAAACGTCAGCCATACCGTTCATCCCTACCGTCTGCTTTGCAGCCATGCGGAGTGGTTTCTTGCCGGATGTACGTCATCGGGCGTGTTCGTTATTTCCCTGTCCCGAATCAGGCTGGTTGAGGTATTACCGGATACAACGTTTGAGATCGATAACACACTCATTTCGCTGATTGAACAGTCTGACTTTATGGAAGCCTTACCCCACATGAACATTATTCATCAGATAATGCATTACGGGAGAAAACAGACGAATAATCGTAATTAAAATCACAACATATTATTAGTGATGATTAAATCACATTAACATGATAAGTGAGAAAGTTATGATTATCGATAAAGAATACGCACTTGTAGATGCAACAGCAAGACTTAACACTGACCTGAGGGATTATGAACATGAAATAAACAACGCCGCCATTATAACATTTGGCAATGACCTCATTGAGGTAATCGTATATCAGTTCAGCTTTATCATCAGCATCAGGGCAGAGGGTGAAAAAATAAAGCACGGCCTACTTGTTAACTTCGGTAAAAATATAGCAAGACAGGTTTCATCACTTTGTGCATCCGCAATGCGAGTCTACCCGAATGAAAAACACAAACCGAGCCGTCAGCTTTTCCATTGCATAAATTAGTTTGTGCAAAGACTGTACTACCGACACGCAATAAATTAAAATAGGCCAGCTAATATAACATATGAGGTTTATGATGGCTGGCCAGTATGAAAAAGCAATAACGATAAAACAAGCGATAGATTCAATTAATTTACGCCACTATCTTCTGCCTGCAATTCAGAGGAAGTTCGTCTGGAACAGCAGTCAAATATGTTTGCTGTTTGATTCCATCATGCGAGACTACCCGATAAACTCTTTCATGATGTGGGATATCCGTAGTGCCAGTATTAAAAATGATTACAAATTCTATGAATTCCTGAAAGAATACTGTCAGCGATTTAATGAAGAAAACCCCTGCGTAGCAACAAATGCTGGATTTCATGATTTCAAGGCGGTGATTGATGGTCAGCAGCGTCTCACATCATTATATATTGGATTGTGTGGAACGTATGCGTATAAACAGCCCCGGGTGTGGTGGCCTTCGGCACAGGATGATCGCATCCTGCCGCCAAGAAAGCTTTACGTCGATTTAACAGCGCCACTTAATTCAGACGATGAGCTCATGATGAAGTATAACTTCAGGTTCCTGACCGACAAGCAATACACTGATTCACTTACAGACAACAAACATCACTGGTTCTGCCTGCACGAAATATTCAAATACGAGCAGTATGATTCCCCGGATGATATTTTATTTAACGTTGTCGTACCAGAACTTGAAAAAAGAGGACTCATTTCCAGTGAGTTTTCCAGAAAAACTCTGCTTAAACTTTATACCAAGATAAGAACTGAGAATCTTATCCACTACTTCAATGAGAGCAGTCAGGACATTGATCATGTGCTGGATGTTTTCATCCGCACGAACAGCGGGGGGACAAAACTTGAGTTCTCCGACTTACTGATGTCAATAGCGGTAGCGCACTGGCAGGGTGATTTCAGAAGAGAACTGGATGAACTGACAAAAAACATTTATCAGAATAATGAAATGGGGTTTTATATTGAAAGAGACTGGTTCTTAAAAACCAGCCTGATGCTTATTGACTCTGACGTCCGGTTCAAAGTAAAAAACTTCACTTCAGAGGAGGTCGGTAAGATACAACAGCAATGGTCTGAAATAAAATCCTGTATCAAGGAGACCTTTATTCTTATCAGGCGATTCGGCATCAATCCACAGTCTTTGATATCTAAAAATGCAGTCATTCCTGTGGTCTACTGGCTTTACAAAAAGCAAACCAGTGGACATCCATTATATACAACGATTAATCTCCTGAATAAGAACCACAATGAACGCTCAGTAATTAGCCAGTGGTTTTACATGGTACTTCTGAAAGGGATCTTTGGAAGCCAGGCCGATGCGCTACTCACGAGCATCAGAGATGTAATGAAAAATAGTCTTTCAGATATTCATTTTCCTCTTGAGAAGATTATTGACAGATATAAAGGCTCGAATAAGGACCTCAGATTTGACGACGAATACATCGAAAGCCTTCTCAATATCAGATATGGCGAAGGTCGTTGCCGCGCACTATTGCATCTTCTGTTCCCTGAAATGAATCCGACCGAGGTGTTTCATATTGATCACCTTCACCCAAGAAATCATTTTTCAAAGAAATATCTTGAAAAATTAGATTATGTTGCGAACTCACCAGAGAACCTCAGCTTTTATGAAAATCCGGAATACTGGGACACCATACCGAATCTTCATTTACTGAATCACTCTCAGAATATAAGTAAACAGGATACTTCCCTGAAACAATGGCTATCTCAGCCATCAAACAACTATTCGCCATCAATGCTGTTAGTTTCAGATGAAAATATTGAGTTCATTCGCTTCCCGGAATTCTACAATGAGCGAAGAAACGCCCTGAAGCAAAGACTACTGAATCGGGTATTTCTTACAACAAAAATAGATTCATCACCATCCACAATGGATACGGATGAAGAAATTCTCACCGACTGAACGTTCAGCCCCGATAGTATTGGGGCTTCAGTATTTATCGTCAGCACAACGTTTCTACTGGCCTGACTGAAAGAGCGTTGGCTACACAACCGGGAAAACGAACTCTCAGTGAAACGTATGACATACAAAGCCTGTCATCAATATGAAATTGCGATAAAATCGGGCCAATAACAGTACTTAAGAATCATACAACAGGATACAAAATGACAAGCCTTCAGCAGCGTGCCGAGCTACACCGTCAAATCTGGGCCATTGCCAATGATGTCAGAGGCTCCGTAGACGGATGGGATTTTAAACAGTATGTACTCGGTGCACTTTTCTATCGCTTCATCAGTGAGAATTTTTCCAGCTACATGGAAGCAGGGGATGAGAGCATACATTATGCAGCACTTGATGACAGCATCATTACCGATGACATCAAAGATGATGCCATCAGGACTAAAGGCTATTTCATCTACCCGAACCAGCTGTTCTGCAACGTTGCAGCTAAAGCTAACACCAACGACAGGCTGAATGCTGATTTAAACAGTATCTTCGTCGCTATTGAAAGCTCTGCCTACGGCTATCCGTCTGAGGCCGACATCAAAGGTCTCTTTGCCGATTTCGATACGACCAGCAATCGACTGGGGAACACAGTCAAAGACAAAAACACCCGTCTTGCCGCCGTTCTCAAAGGCGTTGAGGGGCTAAAACTGGGGAATTTTAACGAGCACCAGATTGACCTGTTTGGTGATGCCTACGAGTTCCTGATTTCTAACTATGCGGCAAATGCCGGTAAGTCTGGCGGGGAGTTCTTCACACCTCAGCACGTCTCTAAGCTGATTGCTCAGCTTGCGATGCACGGTCAGACTCACGTCAACAAAATCTATGACCCTGCAGCTGGCTCCGGTTCACTGCTGCTTCAGGCGAAAAAACACTTTGATAACCATATCATTGAAGAAGGTTTTTATGGTCAGGAGATAAATCATACAACCTTTAACCTGGCGCGTATGAACATGTTCCTACATAACATCAACTACGACAAATTTGATATCAGACTGGGGAATACCCTGACTGAGCCTCACTTTGTCGATGAAAAACCGTTTGATGCGATTGTCTCTAACCCGCCGTACTCGGTTAAGTGGATTGGCAGTGACGACCCGACCCTGATTAACGATGAGCGCTTTGCTCCGGCTGGCGTACTGGCCCCGAAATCAAAAGCGGACTTTGCATTTGTCCTACATGCGCTGAACTACCTGTCTGCTAAAGGGCGTGCAGCAATAGTTTGCTTCCCCGGTATTTTCTACCGTGGCGGTGCAGAGCAGAAAATCCGCCAGTACCTGGTCGACAATAACTATGTTGAAACGGTGATTTCTCTGGCACCGAATCTGTTCTTCGGCACCACCATTGCCGTTAACATTCTGGTGATGTCAAAGCACAAAACAGATACCCGCGTTCAGTTTATTGATGCCAGCGGGTTGTTTAAGAAAGAAACCAATAACAATATCCTGACTGATGGTCATATCGAAAAGATTATGCAGGTCTTTGCCAGCAAAGCAGATATTGACCACCTCGCGAAAACAATCCCTTATGAAACAGTATCCGCCAATGACTATAACCTGTCAGTCAGCAGCTACGTCGAAGCCATGGATACCCGCGAAATTGTAGATATTGCAGTGCTGAATGCCGAGCTAAAAACTACCGTCAGCAAAATCGATCAGTTGCGCAAAGACATTGATACGATTGTGGCCCAAATTGAAGACAATGAGGCACGGGCATGAGCGAGTTAAGTTATCTGGAAAAACTGCTGGATGGCGCTGAGGTTGAGTGGCTGCCACTCGGTGTTTTAGGTGAGCTTGTTCGTGGAAATGGCTTACCAAAAACTGATTTTACTGAGGCAGGTATTCCTGCTATTCACTATGGTCAGATTTATACCTTTTATGGCCTTTCAACAGAAACCACAAAGTCCTTTGTTTCACAAGATACAGCTAAAAAGCTGAAAAAAGTAAATACTGGCGATGTAGTGATCACTAATACAAGTGAAAATCTTGATGATGTCGGTAAAGCCCTGGTTTATCTTGGTAAAGAGCAAGCTGTCACCGGCGGCCATGCGACAATATTTAAGCCCAGGGAAGGTATTATTGGAAAATACTTTGCTTATTTCACCCAGACAAATTCATTTTACAATGAAAAAAGAAAGTACTCAAAAGGGACAAAAGTAATTGATGTTTCCGCATCAGATATGGCAAAAATAATCATCCCCATACCTTGCCCCAACAATCCAGAAAAGTCTCTTGCTATCCAGTTAGAAATTGTCCGGATTCTGGATAAGTTTACTGCACTTACAGCTGAGCTTACAGCTGAGCTTACAGCTGAGCTTAATATGCGAAAAAAACAGTACAACTACTATCGCGACCAGTTGCTGAGTTTTGATGAGGATGAAGTTGAGTGGAAGATGCTGGGAGATCTAGGGGAAAATCTGGATTCGAAAAGGAAACCCATTACCAGCGGTCTGAGGGAAGCCGGAAGTATTCCTTATTATGGCGCTTCTGGAATTGTCGATTATGTTAAAGATTACATTTTTGATGGTGATTTTTTACTGATTTCTGAAGATGGCGCAAATTTGTTAGCCCGCAATACGCCTATAGCATTTAGTATCAGTGGTAAGTCTTGGGTAAACAATCATGCACATGTGATTAAATTCGATTCCTATGCAGAACGAAGGTACGTGGAGTACTATCTGAATAGCATTGATTTAGCCCCCTATATTTCCGGAGCAGCGCAACCAAAACTAAATAAGAAAAATTTAGAGAGCATACGTATTCCAAATCCTTCACCTGAAGATAAAGAGCGAATAGTTTCTATTCTGGACAAATTTGATGCGCTAACAAACTCCATCAACGAAGGCCTTCCTCGTGAAATCGAGCTACGTCAAAAGCAGTACGAGTACTATCGTGACTTGCTGTTCAGCTTCCCGAGACCAGAAACCGCCAGCAACTGACGGACCATTGATACCGGCAGGGTTTGTTCTCACCCGCCCGGTATCAGGCTTTACGAATGCCGGAAGACGCTTCTGATATCCTTCCGGACTTTGCCAGATGACGCACAGGATGCACCATGACACAACAGACACACACCATTGCTGAATCAAATAACTTTATCGTCCTTGATAAATACACCAAAGTTCTGGATACCGGTGACAGCTACCAGAGCGAATCGGACCTTGAGCGGGAGCTGATTCAGGACCTTCTTAATCAGGGGTATGAGTTTATCTCCGTTAAGTCACCGACTGCGATGCTGGCGAATGTGCGGGACCAACTTCAGCGTCTTAATGGTGTGGTGTTTAACGAAAGTGAATGGCGGCGTTTCGCAGAGCAGTATCTCGACAGCCCCAGTGACAGCAGCCTGGACAAAACCCGTAAAATCCATATCGACTATATCTGTGATTTCACGTTTGATGACGGTCGTCTGGAAAACATCTATCTGATAGATAAAAAGAACCTGCTGCGCAATAAGGTGCAGGTCATTCAGCAATTTGAGCAGACTGGCTCACACGCTAACCGTTATGACGTCACCATTCTGGTCAACGGCCTTCCACTGGTGCAAATCGAACTCAAAAAACGCGGTGTGGCGATTCATGAAGCCTTTAACCAGATACACCGTTACAGCAAGGAAAGCTTTAACAGCGATAACTCCCTGTTTAAATACCTGCAACTCTTCGTGATTTCCAACGGGACTGATACCCGGTACTTTGCCAGTACCACTAAGCGGGATAAAAACAGCTTTGATTTCACCATGAACTGGGCAAAGTCGGATAACACTCTGATTAAGGACCTGAAGGACTTTACCGCCACTTTCTTCCAGAAGCATACTCTGCTGAATGTTCTGTTTAATTACAGCGTGTTTGACAGCAGCCAGACGCTGCTCGTCATGCGCCCCTATCAGATTGCTGCCACTGAGCGAATCCTCTGGAAAATCAACAGCTCTTTTAAAGCGAAGAACTGGTCAAAACCCGAAAGCGGTGGATTTATCTGGCATACCACAGGGTCAGGAAAAACCCTGACCAGCTTTAAGGCCGCACGTCTGGCTACGGAACTGGACTTTATTGATAAAGTCTTCTTCGTGGTCGACAGGAAAGACCTCGATTACCAGACCATGAAGGAGTATCAGCGCTTCTCTCCGGACAGTGTCAATGGTTCCGATAATACAGCAGGCCTCAGAAGAAACCTGGATAAGGACGATAACAAAATCATCGTCACAACCATTCAGAAACTCAATAACCTGATGAAAGCCGAAGCTGACCTGCCCGTCTATCAGCAGCAGGTGGTGTTTATCTTTGATGAGTGTCACCGCAGCCAGTTTGGTGAGGCCCAGAAAAACCTCAAGAAAAAATTCAGACGCTTTTATCAGTTTGGTTTTACCGGTACGCCTATTTTCCCGGAAAATGCACTGGGGGCAGAAACCACCGCCAGCGTCTTCGGGCGTGAATTACATTCTTACGTAATTACTGATGCGATTCGTGATGAAAAAGTGCTGAAGTTTAAGGTGGACTATAACGATGTCCGCCCACAGTTTAAGTCTCTTGAAACGGAAACAGACGAGAAAAAACTCAGCGCGGCTGAAAACCAACAGGCATTTTTGCACCCCCTGCGTATCCAGGAAATAACGCAATACATTCTCAATAACTTCCGGCAGAAAACGCACCGAACCTTCCCGGGAGCTAAGGGCTTTAACGCCATGTTAGCAGTTAGCAGCGTGGACGCGGCGAAAGCTTATTACACGACGTTTAAAATGCTACAGGAAGAAGCAGAGAAGAAATCTGGCAGCTATAAATGCCTTCGGGTGGCAACCATCTTCTCCTTTGCTGCAAATGAAGAGCAAAGCGCCATTGGTGATATTACTGACGAAAGCTTTGATACCAGCGCGATGAACAGTAGTGCGAAGGAATTTCTGGATGCAGCCATTGATGACTACAACAACCACTTTAAAACCAATTTCAGCACCGACAGTAACGGCTTCCAGAACTACTACCGCGATTTAGCTCAACGAGTGAAAAATCAGGATATCGACCTTCTCATCGTGGTGGGAATGTTCTTAACCGGCTTTGATGCCCCGACGCTTAACACTCTTTTCGTTGACAAAAACCTCCGTTATCACGGCCTGATGCAGGCATTTTCCCGCACAAACCGTATCTATGATGCCACCAAAACCTTCGGCAATATCGTGACTTTCAGGGACCTGGAGCGTCCGACCATTGATGCCATCACACTTTTTGGCGACAAAAACACCAAGAATGTGGTACTGGAAAAAAGCTACGAAGAGTACATGCAGGGCTTTACCGATGCGGCAACCGGTGAGGCTAAACGAGGTTTTATGGCTGTTGTTTCGGAGCTGGAGCAGCGCTTCCCTGACCCTGCTAGTATCGACAGTGAAAAAGAGAAAAAAGCCTTCGTCAAACTGTTTGGTGAATATTTGCGGGCAGAAAACATCCTGCAAAACTATGATGAATTTGCCACGCTGAAAGCCCTGCAGAAGGTTGATATTAGTGACCCGGAAGCGGTAGAAACCTTTAAAGCAGAGCACTATGTGGATGATGAAAAATTTGCTGAATTACAAACCATTCGTCTCCCGGCAGAACGTAAAGTTCAGGACTATCGCTCAGCATACAATGATATCCGGGACTGGCAGCGACGCGAAAAAGCAGCAAACGACAGGGATAAATCAACCACAGACTGGGATGACGTGGTGTTTGAAATTGACCTGCTCAAGTCGCAGGAAATTAACCTGGACTACATTCTTGGCCTGATTTTCGACCACAACAGAGAGAAAAAAGGTAAAGAAGCCCTGACTGAAGAGGTCAGACGCTTAATCCGGTCAAGTCTGGGCAACCGTGCCAAAGAAGGTCTGATTGTTGACTTTATTCAGCAAACTAACCTTGATGACATGCCGGACAAGGCCAGTATCATTGATGCATTCTTTACCTATGCTCAGCGTGAACAGCAGCGGGAAGCGGAAGCGTTGATTAAGGAAGAAAACCTCAATGAAGAGGCTGCAAGGCGTTACATCCGCACATCACTCAAACGGGAGTATGCTACCGAAAATGGCACTGAGCTAAATGAGACGCTACCAAAGCTCAGTCCGCTGAATCCTCAGTACAAAACGAAAAAGCAGACTGTATTCCAGAAAATTGGTGCCTTTATAGATAAATTCAAAGGTGTTGGCGGAAATATTTAGTAATATACACAATGGAAATAATTTGAGGCTCTTTTTACCGCGATTGCTCTGTTCTCTCAAATCGGATTAAGTAGCCTCAGCGTGTTCTTTGGCTGCTGCATGTTGGTAGCAGCAAGTAGCAGTAAGACATTGAGATGAAATAAATGATAAGAATCAGGCTCGTCACTCTCACTTCTCTGGTAGTTGCATTCGCACTGACAGGCTGCAATGAGTCAGACATCGACAAAATAACGTTAATTGGGAAAGACAAAAGTGCCCTTGAGAGCCAGTACCACGCACTCTTTGAGAAACGAACTCCAAACATCGAAGCATTCGCGCTGTTTGAAAAAATAACACCTGAAAGTAAAGAACCGCATACCACCGGTGGTTTAATTGATGGAAAAGTAGAGTCGAGCATGACGACAAAGGTTGGCAAATACACCTTCATGCAACTCGATGAAATGCTGTCGAAGGAGTACGGTAAGCCAGTAGCAACCAAAGATCAGGTGTTGGATGTGACAGCGTTAGATGGTCTAGATTGTGCTAAAACCATGTCATGCGCAGCAGGTAAGTATTATGAAATCTTCCGTGGTAAGGAACGGCTGATCATGATGATTAACGGCACCGGATTCATGAATAATGAAGAGGGTGTGACGTTACTGACCTTCACCGACAAACATTTAAAAATGGCACGTCTGGAAGAGGACAATAGAAAATAATTGGCACTTCCTTAGTTTTTTTGCTCCGTAAAGCACCCCATAAAATCATGATGGTTTAAGGTTCCAATGGAGAAAATTCTATCAAACATGTTCTTATTCCAATTACAACCAAATCAAGATTAGATCCGATGGTTCAAAATCAACGAGAAAAACTCTGTTATGCTGCATCACCCATTCAGTGGATATCTTATCCACATGGTAGCTTTCTGGTAGTTGATGTATGTTTTTTTTTGAACAAGATAAGTAATTCGCTTAACTCATATGGATTTTTCAGCAAGGTCTTCCTTACGAGAATTGTAGTTAATAAGAATTATGTTCTTTCTTTGGCCATTTTTAAAAGGGATTGAAAATCCCCGTGTCCTTGGTTCGATTCCGAGTCCGGGCACCAAATTTCCTATTAACGGACCTCCACGGAGGTCCGTTTTTGCATTCTGAGCCCGCCAGAATCATTACTTCTGCATTCCCTTAACGACACCCCAACCACTGCGTCAGCAGCGCATGCAGTTTAGCTGGCTCCAGAGGCTTACGGAGTACCAGGTACCCCTCCTGCTCCGCCTCCAGCAGAACCGGTGAATTAAATTCGCCGCTAACTATCGCGCCGCTCATATCCGGCAGACGTTCAAAAAGCGCTTTCAGGATATCGAAGCCGCTTTCGCCGGATCGCAGGCGCTGGTCGCACAGCACGGCGAACGGCGTAAAGCCGTCGTCGATTATGGCAAACGCTTCTTCAGCTGAGGCCGCACAGCGTACGTCGATTCCCCAGACGCTCATCAGACTCTCCCAGGCAGACGTCACCAGCGGGTCGTCATCGACAACCAGGCAGGAACCGTGCAGCGGCGCATAGCGTACCGGCGTGGCGGTGTTATCAGCGGCGGGCGGGGTATCCAGCACGCTATCTTCGCCAGTATATTGGGTAAAGCGCATCCAGAAGCGTGAGCCTTTACCTTCAATGGATTGCATCCCGTATTTCACCTTCATCAGCTTGGCGCAACGGGCAACGACGGCCAGTCCCAGCCCGTGTCCGGCGCTGTCGATCTTCCATGCCAGCTCGGGGCGGTAGTAAGGTGAGAAGATTTTGCCCTTCTCTTCATCGGCGATACCGACTCCCGTGTCCCACACCTCCACCATACACTCGTCACCGCGCGGTCGGATGGCGACCAGCACCCCGCCCTGGAGCGTGTAGCGAAGGGCGTTTTGAATCAGGTTGATCAGGGACTGTCGCACCAGTAGCGGATCGCCCATCACGTAGATATGGCGTTTAGGCCGCCGGATGCACAGCCTAAGCGCGCGGCTGTTGGCCTCTTCACGAAACAGCGTGATGACCGAGTCGAGCAGAGCACCGATATCCACTTTGGTCGGGGCAGAGAGGACATTCCCGGATTCTATTTTGCTGAGATCGAGCAGAGAGTTGAGCATTAAATGTACCGAGCGAACGCTCTGCTGAAGGTCAAGAAGCTGTGGCGTCAGGCTGCCGTCCCGGTTTCGATGGAGGATGGCTTCGATCAGAAAGCCCATAGCATGCACAGGCTGGCGCAGATCGTGGCTGGCGGTGGTCAGAAACTGATTTTTATCCAGCAGTGCCTGCTCCGCGTCCTCTTTGGCCTGACGAAACTGTTCCGCCAGCCGTGAGCTTTTTTCCTCCAGCAGCGCTTGCTGAATAAAGAACGCATGGGAAGTTAACGCATGGCGGTAAATTGCGAAGCCGTAAAGTAGATTCAGCATGAGCACGATGAACATCAACTCATCCAGCCGCCAGATAATACCGAGGTTCAGCACCCCCCAGGAGGCGAAGAAAAAACGCGTGAAGGTACTAATGACAGGCGTCAGATGTGTCGCATTGGCGGCGACGATGGCGGCGATGCTGATATTAAGTAACAGGAAAAAGTCAAAATTCTGCGTCTGTGGCGTAATTAAATAGAGTGAAGAAATTCCCAGCCCGTGAATAAAGGCAATATTATTAATACGCGGAAGCCAGCGTCGCAGGACGTCCCTCTCACCGTTTTCTTTCGCTTCACGCTGATAGCATCGGTGCAATAGTCGTATCGCCACGGCACATAGCAGATAAATAATTATCCAGATAATCGTTGGGCCGAGGTCGTCCCCAAGCATATAAATCCAGATGGCGAAAGGAATACCCACAAAGGGCACAGCACTAAAGCTAAATACCAGCCGCAGAAAGGTGTTGTTTAGCAAACGGATCTGCGCCGGAGCAGAGATACCATCATTTTGTAAGCTCTGGAAAAACCTCATTCCGACGGTTCCTGCTTGCCATGCAGAAGCGTGATGGCTTCAACCCGGCTGTTAACGCCTATCTTTTTCAATATATTGCTGATGTGTTCTTTGACCGTGGGCTCAGAAATTGAAAGCTGTGCGGCGATTCGTTTATTTGGCAGGCCGCGCATAATCATATTTAACACGTCTATTTGTCGCGGCGTTAAGTTAAATTTACTTAACTTCTCATTATTGGCCTTAACGGAAATTTCGTTTCCCTCAGGAAACCAGGTCTGATTATCAGTGAGTGCGAAAACGGCCCGCGAGAACATCTCAGGTGGCTCGCTTTTCAATACAAAACCGTGTCCCCCGGCGGCATTAACTTTGCGCCAGATATCATTATTGTCATCCCCGCTGACCACCAGGAGTCGTACCTGTGGGTAAAGTTGTTTTACTTCTTTGAGTAATTTCAGGGCCGTTCCGGAAGAGAGCCAAAAATCGATTACCAGCAAACGTGGCGGGCCATGATCTCTAATTTGTCGGTAGCAATCATCCTCATTCGTCACCACACACGCCTGTTTAAACTGGCAATGTGTAATCAGAAAATTGGCGATGCCGCTTGCTACCAATGGATGGTCATCAACGACTAACGCATAATTCTGTCCCAAAGGATCCTCCTTTTACCTTCGCATATCTTAGAGTACAGATGAATTATTATCTACCCACCCTACTTTAGGAGGGTTTTTTCGATTAGGAAAGAGAAATATATTATTCGCTGATTTGGGTAAAAGAAAACATAAATAAAATCAGTGAAATTAACTGGTTGGATATCAAGGATAATTTATGAAAAAACCACTAATCGTTTTAACCGTTACGTTGATGTTAGCCGGTTGTTCCACGTTGAAAACCGATCAGGCTATTCCACTCCTCCAGGCGGAGACCGCTAAAATGCTGGGACTGGGCTCATCGGATGAAATAACTGTGACCAACGTTAATGGCGCCCAGCCGGACGCACTGGGAGGACAAAAACTCTCTTATCGCGCCACGACGGAAAAAGGGCGTATTTTCGATTGCTCATCAATGATGATGCCGGGAATTTTAGGATCCGCACCGACGCTGAGCGCGCCAACCTGTACACCTGTTGTCACACATAAATAATTAACGCCGCATCAAAAGGCGTACATAAATAACGCCTTTTACATTATCTGGCGTATCTGAGTTTTCATAAAAAAACGATGTTCCTGACATCATGCTAATGAGTACGGAGATAGCCCGTGAATAACTCTACATCGCATTCTTTAGCGGTTAAGACGCCGCTTTCCAGACTTTACCTCGCTCTATTTTCCGCGCCGCTGTTACTGTTTTTACCTGCCGATATAGCGCGTGCAGCCGATGCCTTTTTTGATGGCGACGCGCGTATTACCGAAACGCTGGGTTACACCGGAGATGTTTATGTTGGACGTAATCAACGCGGAAACCTGTTGATCGATAATGGCAAAATCACCGCCTATAACATCAATATCGGTCGGCTGTTCGACGGCAAAATTTATGAAAGCGTGGTCACGGTCCGTGGGCCAGACGCTGAGCTTAACGCGGTGAACGATCGGTACGTCCTGCGCGGCGACCTGAATCTTGGCCTCGGCACCCTGCGAGTCGAAGAGGGCGCGCTGGCGAGTGCAAAGGAGATTGTTGTCGGCACCACCCGCGGCTACGACAGCCACCTTATCGCCACGGGTGCTGGCTCTCGTGTGACCAGTAATTTTCTCAGCGTAGGCACCGATCTGGGCGCACGCTCCACGCTTGCGATTGAAGACGGCGCTGCGCTCAATACCGCTTACGATGCACGCATCGGCAACGGTACCGGACCGGGTGAAACCGACACGCTGAGCCCGAAAGCCACCGTCACAGGGAGCGGCTCACAGTGGAACGTTGGCCGTACGTTGACGCTTTATGGTGACCTGGACGTGCTGAACGGCGGAACGGTTAACGTTGGCGACGTGCAGGTGGCAGGCGTCTCCGGGGCAGGGAAAACCGCCGAGCTGGTTATTGCGGGCGAGGACTCACGCTTTACCAGCGGCAGCAGCGTGAGCGTGGGCGATTACGGTAATGGCGTGCTGTCTGTGATTGACGGCGGTTCATTTTCCGCTGGCAGCAATGCGCTGATCGTGGGGACATCGGGTTCCGGCTCGAACCGGGGTGCGCTCATCATCGGCAGCCGCGGCAATATGGACACCGGCACGGGTTTAACTGAGCCAACGCTTGGCACGGCGGGCGGCGCAGGTACCCTCGATGCGAAGACGGCAATAAGCCTGCGTGGCGGACTGTTCGGCAGCTATGTCTACTTCAACCATACCGACGGAAATTACATCTTCAGCAACACGATGAGCGGTGAAGGTGATGTGATCAACACCTCCGGGCAGACGACGCTGAACGGCGATCTTTCCGCACTCAAGGCGAACGTCACCGCGCGGGGCGGTAAAGTCATTATTGCCAGCAATATTAATACCCAACCAGAAGACGATATTTTTGACGTCCAGACGCTTAGCGCGGAGAACGGCGGCACGCTGATCCTCAATGCGACGGCGGGTTCAGACGTCAGCAACGGGGTGGGTTACAGCAGCGCCGCGTCAATCAAGTCCGGCGGCACGCTGGGCGGCAACGGGACGCTGGGCCAGACCGAGATCCTGTCCGGCGGACATATCTCGCCCGGCGACGGCACTATCGGTACGTTGACGCTGAAACGCTATCTGAACTTTATCGGCGAATCCTTCTATGACGTCGATATCGCAGGAGATGGCCGCAGCGACCAGCTACTGGTATCGGGCAAAACCACCATCAGCAATCAGGCTAAGGTACAGGTCACCGCGCTGGATCCGCAAACCAGCTATAAAACGGGCCAAAGCTACCGCATTTTGACCTCCGACGGGGGAATTGACGGTGAGTTCGCCGGCGCGATCTCCAAATCCGCCTTCCTCGACGTGGCGCTTAAGCAAAGCACCAATGCCGTCGATCTGACCATCGCGCAGAAAGAGACCGGTGGCGAGAATCCTGGAGGAGAAAATCCCGGAGGCGAAAACCCTGGCGGTGAGAATCCTGGTGGTGAAAACCCCGGAGGCGAAAACCCGGGCGGTGAGAATCCTGGCGGTGAAAACCCCGGAGGTGAAAATCCTGGCGGTGAGAATCCTGGTGGTGAAAACCCCGGAGGTGAAAACCCGGGCAGCGGCAAGCCGGGCATTTTCCAGACCGTGGCCCAAAGCAGCAACCAGTGGAATACCGCTGGCGCGCTCTCCACGCTGACGCAAAGCGGCCAGTCTCTGGCGCTGTATAACTCGCTGCTTCTGCTAAGCGCGCCGGAAGCGCGCGAGGCGTTCAACCAGCTTTCTGGTGAAGTTTATCCGTCAATGCAGTCCAACCTGATCGCTGGCAGCACGCAGGTGTTTAACGTGTTAAACCAGCGCATGCAGCGCGCGTTTGATAACGACAGCCTGCCGATACCACCGTTAGCCATGTCGCTGGTGCAGCAGCCGGAGCCGCAAAACAATGGCGTCTGGGGCCAGACCTTCAGCTCCTGGAGCCGAAACAGCGGCGACGGTAACGTGGGCAAGCTGGACGGCAACACCACCGGCTTCCTGCTGGGGGCAGATCGCAAGCTGGCGGACCATAACGTGCGTGTCGGCGGCTACTTCGGCTACAGCCGGGGTGATTACGACGTCGACAGCCGTCGCTCCTCAACGGATACCGACAACTATCACCTTGGCCTGTATGCGGCGGGTCAACAGGATGCGTTCTCCCTTCGCGGCGCGCTGGGTTATACCTGGCACAAGATCGAAGGCGAGCGCAATGTTGATTTCAGCGGTTTCTCGGATCGGCTGAAGTCAGATTACGACGCCAACTCCCTGCTGGCGTTCACCGAAGCGGGCTACCGTTTCGGCCAGCCAGACAGGAATATTGAGCCGTTCGTCAATTTATCGTACATCCGGCTACATACCGACAGCTTCAGGGAAGACGGCGGTGCCGCTGCGCTGAGCGTCCGTAACGAAACGATGAACACCTTCTACACGACACTCGGGTTGCGCGGTGTGACCGAGCTGCCGAAGCACGTTAACCTCTACGGTTCATTGGGCTGGCAGCACGCCTATGGCGATAAGAATACCTCTTCGCGCATGGCGTTTGCGGGCAGCGACGCGTTCATTACTCAGGGACAGGCCGTGGATGAGGATGTGATGGTCGGTGATATCGGCGTGAGCGTACAGCTGTCGCGTGCTGCGACGCTGGATGTGGGTTACCAGGGACAATATGGTGCGGATACCCGCGTCAACTCGGTTAACGCCAATCTGCGCTGGTCGTTCTGAATTATTTCCATTAAAAGAACCCGCCCTCGTGGCGGGTTTCTGCTTTTGGCTTCTGACGAAGCTAGGGATCGTTCCCAACCGCGTCCAGCAGTTTGTTTTTAAAGATAAACAAACACGCCTCGTTGAAATTCCCTGCCCCTAACCGCTCTGACAGCACCGTTCGCTTGCGATAGAGACTTTTAACCGACATATTCAGCTTATCTGCAATCTCTTCCATTGACCTCCCTGCCTTCAGCAACCGGATCATTATCGCTTCGTGTCGACTCAGCCGTAAGTTAAGCAGCCATTTGGTGGTCAGACGCCTGCCTTTCATATCGAGCACCAGATTGAATAACGACGCCATATCCGGAGCCGTAAGCGACGTGTTCATAAACAGCTTCATACTGAGAAGATCCTCCTCTCGAGGACGCATATCCAGCATAACGCAGCAGATCGTTTTTCTCGTTCTGGCCGGATGGCGTATCAGGTAATCATATAAACGGAGCGGCGTACGGCTATCAATCAGTACAGTATATTCATTTGCGTCGGTATCAAATATGTTTCTGTCTATCGAACTGAGGCAAATTATATCCGGGAAAAATAGCCGCATCCCCCTGACAAGGAAACAATCCTGAGTCACTAACACTATTGAAGTCGCCACTAACCATCCCTTTTAGATTAAAGCAAGCCCGCCTCTTAAGAAACAAGAACGCTTTCGTTTATAGCGTTTTACATTAACGGCAAATGTTTTCTGGCTTTGATCATCCCTCAATATGACATTGGTGAGCTAGACTTTTTGCAGACTATCACTCAATGCCTGGCGTTAATTATAAATAAAAAAGAATTTCAGAAAAGTCACTTCTCTGAACATTAAGAATTTTTGTCATGAAACTTCCCAAACATGCACCAGAAAGTACTTTAATTAACTCAGAAGAACTTCATTTCGAATATAACAAAACAGGAAAAAGAGAAAGAAAAATCATTTAATATCAATCAACTAAAAACACCAACCCTGCACTGAATTATCTAAAAAACTTACTTCTCCCAGAATTATCTCAAAACCTCCCAGCCGCTTTTCAACTTATTTATCCCCCAACACATCGGGTGTACATTAAGCCCAATCAGACCACTGAGATGAGGGCTCATAATTACCTTTAAGTAAGTACCCCATAACGTAGCATCATTCAGATTTAATGTTCTCCTTTATGCCCTTTAACGCAGAGTTAAAAGGCGGCCGTGTTATGCAATGGATTCACAATAAACAAATGGCAAATAGATATGGAAAGATCGCTTAGCTTCACTACGTTATTCTTTTATCGCACCACAATATTATTGTTCCTGCTTTTACTCTTTCCTGTTCTGGTTCAGGCTGATGAATCCGTTTATGAGCATCAGATACAACAGGCACGTAACGGTAATTACGCTCTGTTTCTTGATTACCTACAGCGCTATGAGCAACAACATGCTTTAACACCCGGACAGGTTGCGGACTGGTTACAGGTAGCCTCCTGGGCAGGACGCGATGACGAAGTTATCCGGGTCTGGCAGCGTTATGGTATTTATATGCCGCTGCCCGCTCGCGCCATCGCTGCCGTCGCCCAGTCCAGAAGAAACCAAAAAGCCTGGCCATCGGCCTTATCGCTGTGGAAAGAGGCGCTCAGCCTTGCGCCGGATAACGACGATTACCGCATCGGCTATGTGAAGACTCTGGCCGATGCCCGCAAAGATCGCCTCGCGCTTTCGGAAGCCCGGCAGCTGGTTAAAGACAATCCTTCTCCCGCGCACCTTGAGACGCTCTCCTATGTCTGGATGCGCCAGGGAAAAAACAGGGATCGGCTGCTGGCTGACATGCGCGCACTAAGCGCCGCGCCAGGGAATGAGGCCCTTCTTCGCGAGACGATCGATGCGCTAACGGATAACCGGGTAAGCACGCCCGCACTCTGGCTGTCACAAAACGCGGCGATGTCCCGCGCGGAGCGTCGCCGCCTTGAGCGTAACGCCGCGGCTGAACGGGTACGCCTGGCGGATGTGCCTGGCAGAACGGAGAAAGAGCGCCTGCGGCTGGCACAAAACGCGTTAGATCGCTATCACGCCCTGCTTTCCCGCTGGCAAAACGACCCGCAGGCGGCTGAAGACGTCATCCTTGCCCGTATCGATCGGCTTGGCGCCCTGTATGCGCAGGGTAATTACCGGCAGGTCATTAGCGAATATGAGTCGCTGACGGCCGCACAGCATCCGGTGCCGGACTGGGCCATCGGCTGGGTGATCTCTGCATATTTGCAGGAGAAAAACACCGTTGCCGCCTTCTCGCTTGTGCAACGCTATCCACACTACGCCTCCGATCCGCAGGATGAGGAGCATGCGCTTTTCTACGCCTGGCTGGATACGGGGCAGTATCAGGCCGCCCGCCGCTACGTTGAGCGCGAGACCCGCAGCGTTCCCTGGACCCGCTACGATTTCGGGTCCCCCGCCGCCCAGCCAAACGATCGGTGGCTTACCGGGCAGTCACTCAAATTTAACTATTTGCTGGCAACCAACGCCCTGCCGGAGGCCGAAAAGCTGTCGTATCGTCTGGCGTCAACGGCGCCGGGAAATCAGGGATTACAGATTGATTATGCCGCCCTGCTTCAGGCCAGAGGCCTGCCGCGCGCGGCCGAGCAAAAGCTTAAACGAGCAGAGGCGCTCGAACCCACGAATCTGGAGCTTGAAAAACAGCAGGCTTACGTCGCAATGGACCTTCAGGAGTGGCGCCAGATGGATTTACTGGCTAATAACGTAATTGCTCGCGCCCCCGCCGATCGCAGCGCCCGTCGCCTGGACAGACTCAGAATGGTCCACCATATGTCTGAGCTGCGTCTGAAGGCGGGTAAAGGATTGCACTCAGATAACCCCGTCAGCGGTAGCCACGACATGAACTGGGACGCCACGCTCTATGGCCCGCCCGTGGCGGATAGCTGGCGGCTGTTTGCCGGCACCCGCTATGCCCAGGGGAATTTCGACGAAGGTAAAGGCATCAGCCGCCACCTGTTGGGCGGCGTTGAGTGGCGCCCCCGTGACCTCACGCTCGAAGCCGAGCTCTCCGGCAACCACTATCACGGCAAAAACAGGCCGGGCGCACGGCTCTCAACAACTTACAGCCTGAGTGATAACTGGCAGGTCAGTGGTAACCTCGAGCGCTTGTCACGCGCCACACCCTTACGGGCATTACGCAATGGGATTAGCGCCAACCGGGGTGAAGGTGGGGTGCGCTGGTATCAAAACGAGCGACGTGAATACCAGTTCAACGCCGCAATCAGCCGCTTCTCAGACCACAACCGCCGTCAGGAATACACCCTCTCTGGGAAAGAGCGTCTCTGGCAGACCCCGACCCTGACGCTGGATCTCGAACCGGGGATCGCCGCCAGTAAAAACAGCCTGCGGAATACGCTCTATTACAACCCGGCACGGGATCTGTCCGTGACGGCTGCCCTGTCCGTTGACCATGAGATGTACCGCCACTACGACACTCTCTGGAGCCAGCAGTTCGTGGCAGGCGGGGGCAGCTACTGGCAGAAAAATCAGTCACCTGGCGCCGTTACCCTGCTGGGTTACGGGCAACGCATCCAGTGGAACAACGTTGTCGATACTGGCGTGATGCTGAACTGGGATAAGCGCCCTTACGACGGCAAACGCGAGAGCAATCTCTCCGTCACGTTAGATGCGACTTTACGCTTTTAAGGATGAATATGCTGAACACACGTTTTTCTGTAAGCCTGATCGTCATCGGCTGGCTCTGCCTCAGCGCGAGCCTCTGCGCGCAGCCGCTCTCCTTTATGGCCCCTGAAGAGAGGCCGCAGCTGGAGGCCAGCAAACCCTGGCCGGAGAATCAGTTTTTGGTCCTGGCCTACCACGACGTCGAAGATGATGCCGCCGATCAGCGCTACCTCTCCGTTCGCACCAGCGCGTTAAACGAGCAGATAAGCTGGCTTTTGCACAACGGCTATCACGCCATTAGCGTGCAGGACATTCTGGATGCGCATGAAGGAAAAAAAGCGCTGCCGCCGAAAGCCGTTTTGCTCAGCTTCGACGACGGTTATAGCAGTTTTTACACCCGGGTCTGGCCCCTGCTTCAGGCCTGGAACGTTCCTGCGCTGTGGGCACCGGTGGGCAGCTGGGTGGATACGCCGGCAAATCAAAAAGTTAACTTCGGCGGTCTGATGACGCCCCGCGATCGCTTTGCCACCTGGGATATGGTTCGCGAGCTCAGCCAGTCCCCGCTGATTAAGATTGGCTCGCATACCTGGGCCTCGCATTACGGCATTCCGGCCAACCCGCAGGGAAGCCGTGAACCCGCCATCGCTAACCGTTTTTTTGATAACGCGACGGGGCATTACGAAACCGATGAACACTTCAATCAGCGGATCGCCGCAGACGTACGGAAAGTCACCGATAAAATCACCCAGGTGACGGGAAAAGCGCCGCGTGCCTGGGTGTGGCCCTATGGGGCTGCTAACGGTACATCGCTCGCTATCGCCCAGAAACAGGGCTATCAGCTGGCCTTTACCCTGGAGGACGGGCTGGCAAACGTGCGCGACCTCGGCAACATCCCGCGCCTGCTGATTGCCGGAAATCCGTCGATAAAAACCTTTGCCAACACGGTTAGCCGCGTTCAGGAGTTTGAACCGGTGCGCGTCATGCATGTTGATCTTGATTACGTCTACGATCCCGATCCGGCCCAGCAGACGAAAAACATCAACAAACTCGTCCAGCGGGTCTACGACATGAAAATCAGCCATGTGTTTCTCCAGGCGTTTTCGGATCCGCGGGGCGACGGCAGGATCAGCGCGCTCTATTTCCCCAACCGTCGTCTTCCGGTCCGGGCCGATCTCTTTAATTTTGTCGCCTGGCAGCTACAAACCCGCGCGGGAGTGAAAGTCTTCGCGTGGATGCCGGTTCTCTCTTTCGATCTCAGTCCAGCCTTGCCGCGCGTGCAGCGCCGTGAGCGTCAAACGGGAGAGTTGACCGTGGCCGCCGAGCCCTATATCCGGCTCTCCCCCTGGAGTCCGCAGGTTCGCCAGCAGGTGACGGAGATCTATGAAGATCTGGCCCGCTATGCCAGCTTCAACGGGATCTTGTTCCATGACGACGCAGTGCTGACGGACGTTGACGATGCCGGACAGGATACGACCCGGCAGAAGAGCCAGCGGCTTATCGGCTTTACCCGCACCCTGAGCCAGGCGGTGAAAAACATCCGTGGCCCGCAGATCAAAACCGCGCGGAACATGTTCGCGTTACCCATTCTCGAGCCGGAAAGCGAGGCATGGTTTGCGCAAAATCTGGATGATTTTCTGGCGGCCTACGACTGGACGGTGCCGATGGCAATGCCGCTGATGGAGTCCGTCCCGGCAGAAGAGAGCAATGCCTGGCTGACGCGTTTAGTCAAAGCCGTCGCCGCACGCCCCGGCGCGCTAAATAAAACGATTTTTGAGCTACAGGCCAGGGACTGGGCACAGAAACCGCAGCGTGCCGTAGCCGATGAACGTCTGGTGGAGTGGATGCGGGTGCTCCAGCTGAACGGCATCAAAAATTACGGTTATTACCCCGACGACTTCCTCAACAACCAACCTGATATTTCGCGTATCAGGCCTGAATTTTCTTCGTACTGGTATCCTGACAATGACTGATCGCATTATCGCCTTCTCTATTTTGTGTCTGGTATTCGGGTTGCCGTTAGGCGTAGCCGCGCTGTTTACTGGCGAACTGATTCTGGACTTTGTCTTTTTCTGGCCGCTGTTTATGTCCGTGCTCTGGGTAACCGGCGGCCTCTATTTCTGGTTTCAGCTTGAACGGCACTGGTCGTGGGATAACGCAACACCCGCCCCCGCCTTAGCCGGTGAGCCGTTAATCTCGATTCTTATTCCCTGCTTCAATGAGGAACGCAACGCACGGGAGACCATTAGCGCCGCGCTGGATCAGCGGTACTGGAATGTAGAAGTTATCGCCATCAACGACGGTTCTTCTGATAACACGGCGGAGGTACTGCAACAGCTGGCGCGGGAGCAGCCGCGCCTGCGGGTGATTAATCTCGCGGAGAACCAGGGGAAAGCCGTGGCGCTCAAGGCCGGCGCTGCGGCGGCCCGGGGCGATCTGTTGGTCTGCATTGACGGCGACGCCCTGCTCGACCGCGACACCGCGGCGTATCTGGTGGCACCGCTGATTCAGTATCCCCACGTTGGGGCCGTCACCGGAAATCCGCGTATTCGCACGCGCTCAACGCTGATTGGTCGTATTCAGGTGGGCGAGTTTTCTTCCATTATTGGCCTCATCAAGCGAACGCAGCGGATCTATGGCCGGGT
The DNA here is from genome assembly GCF_001922365.1 of Enterobacter cloacae complex sp. AR_0002. Taxonomy (NCBI): domain Bacteria; kingdom Pseudomonadati; phylum Pseudomonadota; class Gammaproteobacteria; order Enterobacterales; family Enterobacteriaceae; genus Enterobacter; species Enterobacter cloacae complex sp. AR_0002. The sequence goes on along the minus strand of NZ_CP018814.1, from coordinate 4,494,180 downwards.
CTTTACCGTCTCCGGCGTCATCGCCGCCTTTCGCCGACAGGCGCTGGCGGATGTCGGGTACTGGAGTCCGGATATGATCACAGAGGATATCGACATAAGCTGGAAGCTTCAGCTTCGCCACTGGGATATCTTTTTCGAGCCGCGGGCACTGTGCTGGATCCTGATGCCGGAGACGCTAAAGGGACTGTGGAAACAGCGTCTGCGCTGGGCGCAGGGGGGTGCAGAGGTGTTTCTGGTTAACCTGCGCAAGATGGCCCGCTGGGAGCATCATCGCATGTGGCCCCTGTTTCTCGAGTACGCCCTATCAACGCTGTGGGCATTTGCCTATGGGGCGACCGTGGTGTTGTTCATTCTCAGCCATATTATCCCTCTTCCCGCGAACCTGGCCGTTGCGAGCCTGTTTCCCCCGGCGTTTACCGGGCTGCTGCTGGGCGTAATGTGCCTGCTGCAATTCCTCGTCAGTTTGTATATCGAGCGGCGCTACGAGCGGAATGTGGCAGGCTCGCTGTTCTGGGTAATCTGGTTCCCGATGGTGTACTGGATGATTGGCCTGTTTACCACCCTCGTGGCATTTCCGAAAGTCATGCTTAAACGTAAACGCGCCCGCGCGCGCTGGATCAGTCCGGACCGGGGTAAAGGGAGCATTCAATGAACGAGAGTACGTTAATTTTGACTGAACATCGGCTGGCACCGCGTCTTTTCGATGCTGCATTAACGCTGATAGCCTGGGGAGGATTCCTGTTTTTCCTGTACGCCAGGCTGTGGATGCAGTTAACCGAGGAGGGCGATCACCGCTGGAACGTAATTATCGCCTCGTTTAATACAGTGCTGGTTTATCTGCTGATTGCCGCGTTCAACGGCTGGCTGCTGATCCTGTGGTATCAGTACAATCGCCGCCGCGCGCATGTGAGGCGGCGTCATCCGGAAATGTTGCGCCATGACGAGCTTGCCCAAAGTTTTAACGTCACGCCGCAAATTATGTCCGAGATGAGCCAGTACAACCTGCTGACGGTTTACCATGACCAGATTGGCCGGATCATTGATTTGAAGATCAGCGAGCAGCAGGACGAGAAAGAAGAGTAAGAAAAAGCCCCCGCAGGTTATCCGGCGGGGGCTTTTTTTTCGCGGGTATGAATTAGTTATCCTTCACCACAATCAGCGGTTCAATATCGCTCTCTTTCTTCACCACCAGCGAGTTATCCCCACGCAGACAGGTTCCGCCATAGTTCCCGCCCACGGTAAAGGTGCAGACCTGAATGTATCTGCCGTCAACCTTCGGCAGGCACCATAGCTGCTGGTAGATATTCTTGCGGTCAACAAACTTGCCGCTGGACTGGTCCAGCAGTTCGTCCTGGGCGCCGATCAGATCGATATTGCTCCCGCAGCGTCCGGCGATCGGTTTAACGGCATAACCGGTCCGTTTGAGCAGATCGTTGACCTCAAAATCGGTATCCAGCAGGTAACGGTGGTTCGGGAAGAGCTGCCACAGCACCGGCAGGATCGCCTTGTTACCTGGGATCACCGTCCACAGCGGTTCAAAGACCAGCACTTCCGGACGCAGCAGGACATCAATCAGGCGCACTTCACCTTGCGGGTGACCGGTGCGGATAGGCACGGCGGCGTACTCGGTTTCGCTCACCTCGCGGATCTGCTCAATCGCCGTTTCCCATGCCCAGGTTTTCCATACGCAGTTAACGTGACGGCCTTCATCATCAATCAGTTGCCCGGCGGCATCCCAGCTCAGCGCGCCCAGTCCATGCAGGATTTTGGTTTCAAACCCGGCCTGGATCAGCGAGCGCTGAATAAAGAGCGCGTGGTAATCCTCTTCAATATCGTTGTCCTGCATGATATGGACGAACGGCCGCGCGTGGCTGTGCTTCCATGCGCCGGTCAGCTCCTCCAGCAAGCCTTCCGCCGGATTGTGGCCGGTGCCGCGATAGCCGTTTTTCACCCACTCTTCAAGAATCAGCCCGCCCTCGGTATGGCAGGAGGCGGAATCCGCGTTGTACTCGTAAACCTTAATGCCGCGCTCATCCATGCAGAAATCCATACGACCGGTGATCATATGGTGGCGACGCCACTGCCAGGAGAGGCGCAGACGCGGCCAGAGGATTTTTGGGATGTCGAAAAGCGCGAGTAAGCTGTCGTCTTTCAGCACCTTGTCGGTGGCATGAAGGTACATCAGGTGCAGTTCGTTGGTGGCTTTGATCAGCTCCTGCTCGGCGCTTTCGGTAATGGTGAAGTACTGGCAGGGATCGTTGTTGATAACGTGGCCGTTGGCGCGAACGTACGCCTGTTGCAGGGCGTCGTTTTCATTGAGCCATTTTCCGTCGAACTGGCGGTTGTTCTTCAACCGCGCGCCGCTGATTTTCAGCAGTTCACCGTCGATCTCCGGCTGAGGAATACTGTGTTCCGTCTCCTCCGTCTGGATCATCCAGCCGAGGATCTCGGTATCGTTGAACGTGTCATGAAGCGTATAGCAACCGTCCTCCACGCTCAGACGCAGCTCGCGCGTCCACTGCTGCCCCATCGGCAGCGGGGAGTGAATAACGTTCTGCTCGGCAATGCGCACTCTGTCATCCAGCAGCTGGGTAATGACGGCGACGTGGCCGGTCTCATGAAACTCACCGCCCTTTTGCCAGATGAGCAGCGCACCGGCCTGCGGCGCGCGTTTTGAGCCATTGGCAAAGGCCTGTAGCGGCAGAATATTGTCGTTTACCACCTGGCGCAAAAAACGCAGGGAGAAGATCTCCCACGCCATCCCGACGTCGGTAAAGACAAACCCGTGATTGAGAAACAGGAAACGGCGCGCAAACTCAACGCACTGCCATTTATGGCCCATGTACTCGTTGCCGATATAGCTGCGGAATTCCGCATCTTCCGGGTAGTGACGCGGATCGAGACTGCCGTAATTTGAAGAGTAAATCGCCACGCCACCCGGCGCATAACCTAATAACGTCCCGAAGGGGGCGTCACTGCTTAACGTTCCTTTACGCATGTGTCCAACCTAAAACAGGCAGGCGGCAATTTTTTTGTGGGGTTGTCGTCGTCTGCACGTTGTAATTAACTGACAGAGGTGGCGTTATCATACACCCGCCCTGCCCATTACGCTCGCATCGTTAAACGGTTCCTGCATCTCCTGCTACACTGCCTCAACACAACACCAAAGAGGCAGGCCAACATGTCAGATAACACCTATCAGCCACCGAAAGTGTGGGAATGGAAACAGAATAACGGCGGCGCGTTCGCCAATATCAACCGTCCCGTCTCGGGCGCGACGCACGAGAAAGAGCTACCTGTGGGCGCACACCCGCTCCAGCTGTACTCACTCGGTACGCCGAATGGACAGAAAGTTACCATCATGCTGGAAGAGCTGCTGGCGCTGGGCGTGACGGGCGCGGAATACGACGCATGGTTGATCCGCATTGGCGAGGGCGATCAGTTCTCCAGCGGTTTTGTCGACGTGAACCCGAACTCGAAGATCCCGGCCCTGCGTGACCACTCCACCACCCCGCCAACGCGCGTCTTTGAATCCGGCAATATCCTGCTCTATCTGGCCGAGAAATTTGGTCACTTCCTGCCAAAAGATCCGGCAGGACGAACGGAAACCCTGAACTGGCTGTTCTGGTTACAGGGCGCGGCCCCGTTCCTCGGCGGCGGTTTTGGCCACTTCTATAACTACGCGCCAGTGAAGATTGAGTACGCTATCGATCGCTTCACCATGGAAGCTAAACGCCTGTTCGACGTGCTGGACAAACAGCTGGCGCGCGGTCGTTACGTAGCGGGTGAGGAATATACCATTGCGGATATGGCAGTCTGGCCATGGTTTGGCTGCGTGGCGCTGGGCAGCGTCTATAACGCCGCCGAGTTCCTGGATGCCGGGAAGTACACCAACGTGCAGCGCTGGGCAAAAGATGTGGCGAATCGTCCGGCCGTGAAACGCGGGCGCATTGTTAACCGTACCAACGGCGAGCTGAACGAGCAGTTGCATGAGCGTCATTCAGCAAGCGACTTCGATACCCAGACGGAAGATAAACGTCAGGGTTGATCCATGACCGGGCGGTTCGCCGCCCTTCTTCCGCGATGAGAAAAATGCGTCAGCACGCGTGCGCAAGGAGCCTCGTATGTCAGACCAGACGCTAAAAGCGACCCGACAGCAGAGCCTTATCACCCTGCTGAGTCAAAGCGACTGGCTGACTACCGAGGTGCTGGCTGAAAAGCTCTCCGTCAGCAAAGAGACGATCCGCCGGGATCTGAAGTCGTTGCAGCAGCAGGGGAAGCTTCTGCGCCAGCACGGGCGCGCGCGTCTGATTCACCCGGACAGCCGCGACAGCGGTGAACCCTTTGGCGCACGCCTGAAAAGCCATTATGCCGACAAAGCCGATATTGCCCGCCACGCGCTGGGCTGGATCAGCGAAGGGATGACCATCGCCCTCGACGCCAGCTCAACCTGCTTTCATCTGGCGCGCCAGTTGCCGGACATCGACCTCACCGTATTTACCAACAGCCTGCCTGTCTGCCACGAGATGGCAAAGCGCGAGCGGATCACGCTTATCTGCTCCGGCGGAACGCTTGAGCGTAAGTATCGCTGCTATGTTAATCCGGCGCTGGTGACGCAGCTAAAAGGGCTGGAGATCGATCTGTTTATCTTCTCGTGTGAAGGGGTCGATGAGCATGGCTTCTCTGGGATCCGTCCGAGCACAACGCGGGCTTTAAGGCGCTGCTGTTAAACCGCGCCAGCCAGTCGCTGCTACTGATCGACAAAAGTAAATTTATGCGGGCAAGCGAAGTGAAAATTGGTCAGCTGTCGCAGGTAACACAGATTATTCAGAGCGATAAACGTCAGGCCGCCAGAGACGGCCTGACACGATGAGGTTACGCGGTGAGACGGAATTTCTGCACTGAGCGCTGGAGTTCTTCGGTCTGCCGTTCCAGTGCGGCGGCGGCGGCGGAAACCTGCTCCACCAGCGAGGCGTTCTGCTGGGTCACGCCGTCCATCTGCGTGATGGCAACGCCGACCTGAGAAATTCCTTTGCTCTGCTCCTCTGACGCGGTGGCGATCTGCTTCATAATGACGGTCACTTCCGTCACGTCGCGCAGGATTGCTTCCATCGTGGTGCCGGTATCGTTCACCAGCTGCGCCCCCTGCTCCACGCGGGCAACGGAATCCGCAATCAGCCCTTCGATCTCTTTGGCCGCATTCGCGCTGCGGCTGGCCAGATTACGTACCTCACCCGCCACGACCGCAAAGCCTCGCCCCTGCTCCCCGGCCCGGGCGGCTTCCACCGCGGCGTTCAGCGCCAGAATATTAGTCTGGAAAGCGATGCTGTTGATAACGGTGGTGATTTCAGCGATTTTTTTCGAGCTGTCCGAAATGCCGCTCATGGTCGTAACCACATCTTCCACCAGCGACCCGCCGCGGCTGGCCGTGCTGGAGGCGACATCCGCAAGCTGGCTGGCCTGGCGCGCGCTTTCGGCGTTCAGCTTCACCGTTGCGGTAAGCTGCTCCATGCTGGCCGCGGTCTCTTCCAGCGCGGCGGCCTGCTCTTCGGTACGCGAAGAAAGATCGTTATTCCCGCTGGAGATCTCCGTTGCCCCGCGCCAGATATTCTCGCTGCCGGAACGAATCGTGCTGACCGCCTCCCGCAGGCTGTCCTGCATTGCACTCAGCAGCGGTACCAGTTGCCCCACGCAGTTGCGGCCCAAAGATTCAATCGGCTGGCTGAGGTCGCCCTGCGCAATCTGGCGGAACTGCTGACGGATACGATCCAGCGGTTTTACCAGTATCGCCACCAGGTAGCGGTCGGTGAAAAGCAGGATCAGCAGACCCACGATCGTGGCGGTGATAATTACCGTCCGGGTCATGCTGGTGAGGCCGTCGACCACCACGCGCGTGCTGTCGAGCGCCTTCGCCGCGGTATTGTTAAAGTTCTCAGCCGCTGACCCGAATGCACGGCTTAGCGGCGGCGTGACGTTGTTGGCATGCTGACGATAACCTTCGAGCGTCGCCTGCTTCGCCTGCGCCATCTGCGGTGTAACGCCCTGATCGAGCAGCGCCTGCCAGGTGGAAATCACCTGCGCAGACACCTTTTCATCCATCGGGCCCGGGGAGATAGCTTTCATCTCTGCCAGCTTTTTACTCATGTTATCCAGCGCCTGCTGAGCAGGAGCCAGGTCCGGCGTGCCGCCCGCCGCTTTAACTTCCATTGCCCGGCTCAGGCGGGTGACGAAACGGAAATACTGATCGTTGCCCTGGCTCAGCACCGTCATTTGCCGGACCAGCTGGCGGTCAACGTCATTACCATCAGAAACACGAGACAGAGACCAGGTGCTGTAAAGCCCCACGCCTGCCCACATGACACAAAAGATCCCCAGTATCGTCAGCATGACGAAACGGATGGTGAAATTACGAAGCATCTTCATTGAGTATTCCTTGCCGTGAGGGTGAATTCGCCCAGAGGCGAGTACTCCCCTCGTTATCGGCAGATACTGTAGAAAATATACTTTTTTCATTATCGAGTCGGCATAGAATGAAAACGTTGTTTCGAAAATTCACCGACAAGAAAGGAGACATCATGTCCTGGCACCCTTACACCGGCCGATACGAAAACATGCAGTACCGATACTGCGGCAAAAGCGGCCTGCGCTTACCGGCACTGTCGCTGGGCCTGTGGCACAGCTTCGGTCACGTTCAGCCGCTCGATTCCCAGCGCGCGCTGCTGCGTAAGGCCTTCGATCTCGGCATTACCCACTTTGACCTTGCCAACAACTACGGCCCCCCTCCGGGCAGCGCTGAAGAGAATTTTGGCCGCCTGCTGCGGGAGGATTTTGCCGGCTATCGTGACGAGCTGATCATCTCCACCAAAGCGGGCTACGACATGTGGCCAGGACCGTATGGTTCGGGCGGTTCACGTAAGTACCTGCTCGCCAGCCTCGACCAGAGCCTGAACCGCATGGGTGTGGAGTATGTGGATATTTTCTATTCTCACCGCGTAGACGAAAACACGCCGATGGAAGAGACCGCCGCCGCGCTGGCACACGCGGTGCAGAGCGGAAAAGCGCTGTATGTCGGCATTTCGTCTTACTCCACGGAACGCACGGCGGCGATGACCAAATTGCTGCGCGAGTGGAAGATCCCGCTTTTGATCCACCAGCCGTCTTACAACCTGCTTAACCGCTGGGTCGACAAGACCGGCCTGCTGGACGCGCTGGAGAAAAACGGAACGGGCTGTATCGCCTTTACCCCGCTGGCACAGGGCCTGCTCACCGGAAAATACCTGAACGGCATTCCGGACGGTTCACGTATGCAGCGCGAAGGGAAAAAAGTGCGCGGCCTGACGGAGAAAATGCTGACGGAAGCCAACCTGAGCAGCCTTCGTCTGCTGAACGAGATGGCGCACGCGCGCGGGCAGACGATGGCGCAGATGGCGCTAAGCTGGTTGTTGAAAGATGAGCGTGTAACGTCGGTACTGATTGGCGCGAGCCGCCCGGAGCAGCTGGAAGAGAACGTTCAGGCGCTGAATAACCTGCGCTTTAGCGAAGATGAACTGATGCGGATTGACCAGCACGTTGCGGATGGTGAGCTGAATTTGTGGCAGGCGTCGTCGGATAAATAGTGCGGCCTGCTGCCCTTACCACGCCCCCTCTCCCACAGGGAGAGGGGGCGTGGTGAATTTATTTCTTACTGATCTTATCCAGATACCCCATCACAAACGCCGACAGCACAAACGTCAGGTGGATAATCACATACCACATCAGCTTATTATCCGGGACGTTTTTCGCGTCCATAAAGACGCGTAACAGGTGAATAGACGAAATTGCAACAATCGACGCCGCGACTTTATTCTTCAGCGATGAGGCGTCCATTTTCCCCAGCCAGCTGAGCTTTTCTTTGTGCTCGGCGATATCAAGCTGAGAGACGAAATTCTCATAACCGGAGAACATCACCATCACCAGTAATCCTCCCACCAACGTCATATCTACCAGCGACAGTAGAACCAGAATCAAATCGGCTTCTGCCACGGAGAAAATGTTTGGCAGGACGTGGAATATCTCCTGAAAGAACTTAATCGTCAGGGCGACCAGCGCCAGGGAGAGACCAAAATAGACGGGTGCGAGCAGCCAGCGAGAGGCATACATTGCGTTTTCAAAGAAGCGTTCCATAAAATCCTGTCTGCAAACGAAACCAGCGCTGAGTATATCTCAACTATACCTCGTTGGGATCTACATCCGGACGCGCATACTCCGGCCAGACCAGCGCGACCAGTTCCGGGTAGGCTTCCAGGCTAAACTCACGAAAACACTGGCGCAGATTTAATACATCTAAATCGGAGTACGACACCTTCTCGCCATTCAGACAGCGCTTTTTGATATTGTCGTAATATTTATAGACCGCCGAATTAAGGTCGCTACAGCGGCGCTGCGCGTCGAACAGGCCGGGCGTATCATTAATTTCGGCCATTTTCATTCGCTTAATTGTCGCATGGAGGAAATCGATATATTCGTGATTTACTCGCCAGTACCAGACCGGCGTCACGGCGTTCATCAATACGGAGAAATGATCTTCCCCCTCCTCTTTCGACATCAATTCAGGCTGCGGCGGTTCACTGACGTCTTTTGACACTTTCGTTTTATTGAACTCTTGCATCAATAAAAGCACGCCAGCGGTCAGTAATAGTAACGTTATGACCGTGAAGAAAATGCTGTTCATGGGTAGGCTCCATTTTTTTTGATTTTAAAATTGCCTCATGATATTGTCAACGAATCTCACCCTTTTTCCAACCCCACCCTTTTGAAATTAAAGGAAATTAAAATGCTGCCCGACAATCTTGTCCCGGCAAAGTACCACATTACGCCTGTGGAACAGCCTTCGACGGAAGCAGATAAAGAGGCGAATTTCACTCAAGGAAAAAGAAAACTCTCCGACTATGAAGCCGACATATTAATTGGTGTTACACGCACTGGCAAATCCCGTAATATGGTGCTGGAAGAGCACGATCGCCATTTAAAAGAGCGTTTATTTCGCGCGATCAAGATTGAAGCCTTAGTTCATCTGCTGAATGATTTACAGGCCGAAGGGGAAATAGACGCCCAGACGCTAAGTCAAATAATGGTCGGGAAAACGCAGCAAATAAATGAAGCCGGCAATGAAATTTGGCTTAATTTAATTACGCGTGAAAAAAACAATCCCATTTTTTATAACCTGGGGGAAGATTAACGTGAATGATGATAGCGGCAATAACGTTTATTTGACTTTAGATGATAAAAAAAGCGATGAATTTATCTTAAAGCAGAATCTCGACGCCCTGAAAAAGATAAAAAATGACGAGATGACGCGAATTACGCAGGATTTGGTTTCGATTCCGGCCACGCTGGTACGCCTGAAATGGCAGAACCGTCGGGAGATTTACGCCTTGCAGGCCAAGGAGGAGATTTACGGCGCAGTGATGAACGCCATTATTGAGCAGCGTCCTGAGCTTAAAGAGAAGATCCTCGGGCGACTGGAGGCGAACTATCAGTACCTGCTGGCACGCGAGACAGCCACCCTGCGCCTGACCCGTAAACTCTCGGAAGGCAATTACCGTACATCAAACGTGACCTGTGTGGCGCTTGATGAAGAGGCGCCGACGGCGCCTTCAGAGTGAGACAACAATGATTGTTGCGGAATGCAGGCCGGGTAATGCGACGCCGCCACCCGGCAGGCAAGGCTGCAAGAGCCTTCGTTTTACTTCGCGGCCGCTTTCTCTTCGCCGACCAGACCAATCTTCAGGTATCCCGCCTGATGCAGCGTGTCCATTACCTTCATCATGGTTTCATAATCGACGGTTTTATCCGCGCGGAAGAAGACGGTGGTGTCTTTCTTGCCGCCGGTGAGCTGGTCCAGCGCCGGAATAACCGAGGCATCCGTTACCGGATCGTTGCCCAGGAACATGGACTTATCGGCCTTCACGGACAGGTAGATAGGCTTTTCCGGACGCGGTTGCGGCTGGCTGGAGGACGCAGGCAGATTCACCTTCACGTCCACCGTCGCCAGCGGTGCGGCAACCATAAAGATAATCAGCAGAACCAGCATGACGTCGATAAACGGCGTCACGTTGATCTCATGCATTTCACCGTTATCGTCCAGATTTTCATTAAGACGCATTGCCATACAATCAACCTACGCGCAGTTTGGACGCCGCATGAACCGGTTTAACGGCGCTGGCGTTCAGGTCCAGATCGCGGCTTTGCAGCAGCAGAACCTGCGCGGCAACGTCACCCAGTGTGGCTTTGTAACTGCCAATCATGCGCGCGAAGATATTATAGATAACAACCGCCGGGATAGCGGCAACCAGACCGATAGCCGTTGCCAGCAGCGCTTCTGCGATACCCGGCGCGACGACCGCAAGGTTAGTGGTCTGCGTCTGGGCGATACCGATAAAGCTGTTCATGATGCCCCAGACGGTACCGAACAGGCCGACGAACGGGGAGATAGCGCCGATAGTCGCCAGGTAGCCGTTACCGCGGCCCATATGACGACCCACGGCCGCAACGCGACGCTCCAGACGGAAGCCGGTACGCTCTTTAATGCCTTCGTTATCTTCACTGCCTGCGGAGAGTTCCAGCTCGTTCTGCGCTTCGTTCACTAACAGGGTAGTCAGGCTTTTCGCATGGAAGGATGAGGTGATATCAGAAGCCTGATCCAGAGAACGGGCTTCCGCCAGCTGCTTCTGCTCACGCTTGAGGCGGCGTTTTTGTGAAAGAAGTTCGGCGCTCTTGCTGAAGAAGATAGCCCAGGTGATCACGGACGCCAGAATCAGGCCGATCATCACAATCTTAACTACGATGTCAGCATGTTGATACATGCCCCAAACGGAGAGATCCGTCTGCATCAAATTATTACCCACTCTGTATCTCCAGGACGCAAATCACAAAATCTGAACGTAATAATATCAAAACGTCGTCGAATTGATAGTAGTTCTCATTAGTATTTACATAGTGCCGTAATTTTCGCTCACTTTCCTTGCGCTTACGCAGTAAAAATTTCTTATGCGAATTTTTGATAATATTTTCTGCTTATTCGATAAGCATCCGGATGCACATTCTGACAATCGTGGTAGTCTGGACGTCCAGACGTATAAAAATAGGGTTAGCGAACATGACTAAAAAGCAGCTTGAGACCACGCTGGTGCAGGCAGGACGCAGTAAGAAATACACTCAGGGCTCGGTCAACAGCGTGATCCAGCGCGCCTCCTCGCTGGTGTTTGATACCGTTGAAGATAAAAAAATCGCTACGCGTAATCGCGCGAAGGGCGGGCTATTTTACGGTCGTCGTGGCACGTTAACCCATTTCTCGTTGCAGGAAGCCATGTGCGAACTGGAGGGCGGCGCGGGCTGCGCGCTGTTCCCGTGCGGCGCGGCGGCGGTCGCCAATACCATTCTGGCGTTTGTGGAACAGGGTGACCACGTCCTGATGACCAATACCGCTTACGAGCCAAGCCAGGACTTCTGCACCAAAATACTCAGCAAGCTCGGCGTCACCACCAGCTGGTTCGATCCGCTGATTGGGGCCGGTATTGCCGGGCTTATTCAGCCCAACACGCGCGTTGTGTTCCTGGAATCTCCCGGCTCCATCACCATGGAAGTGCATGACGTCCCGGCCATCGTGAAGGCGGTGCGCAGCATAGCGCCGGAAGCGATCATCATGATCGACAACACCTGGGCGGCAGGTGTGCTGTTTAAAGCCCTGGAATTTGACATCGATATCTCCATTCAAGCGGCGACCAAATACCTGATTGGCCATTCCGACGGCATGATCGGTACGGCGGTATCTAACGCCCGCTGCTGGGATCAATTGCGTGAAAACGCCTACCTGATGGGCCAGATGGTGGATGCCGATACCGCCTACATGACCAGCCGGGGCATCCGTACGCTCGGCGTGCGTCTGCGTCAGCATCACGAAAGCAGCCTGCAAATTGCACAGTGGCTGGCGCTGCATCCGCAGGTGGAGCGCGTTAACCATCCGGCGCTGCCGGGCAGCAAAGGCCATGAATACTGGCAACGTGACTTTACGGGCAGCAGCGGGTTGTTCTCATTTGTACTTAAAAAGCGCCTGAATGACGCCGAACTGGCAAGCTATCTGGATAACTTTACCCTCTTCAGCATGGCCTATTCATGGGGTGGGTTTGAATCGCTGATCCTGCCCAACCAGCCGGAGCAGATTGCGGCCCTGCGCCCGGGCGGCGAGGTGGACTTCGAAGGGACCTTAATCCGCCTGCATATCGGGCTGGAAAATGTGGACGATTTAATTGCGGATTTATCGGCAGGATTTGAGCGCATCGTGTAAAGTGCTGACTGAAATGTACTCCCCGGACGCAATTCTGAACACCGCAAGCAGAAAAGTCTGTATGAGATGCGCCTGCGATCAACCCCGACAGGCAAAATTGGGAGTACAATAGCGTTATATCTGCTGTTCCACAGGAAAGTCCATGGCTGTTATTCAAAATATCATCACGGCGCTCTGGCAACACGATTTTGCCGCGCTGGCGGACCCGCATGTCGTCGGGATTGTCTATTTCGTGATGTTCGCGACGCTGTTTCTGGAAAATGGACTACTGCCAGCCTCATTTTTACCCGGCGACAGCCTGCTCCTGCTCGCAGGGGCGTTGATCGGCAAGGGCGTGATGGACTTCGCACCGACAATGGTGATCCTCACCTCTGCGGCCAGTCTCGGCTGTTGGCTGAGCTACCTGCAAGGGCGCTGGCTTGGAAACACCCGCGTGGTGAAAGGCTGGCTGGCACAGCTGCCGCATAAATATCACCAGCGCGCCACCTGCATGTTTGACCGCCACGGCCTGCTGGCGTTACTTGCCGGGCGTTTTCTGGCGTTTGTTCGCACCCTGTTGCCTACCATGGCGGGTATTTCAGGCCTCCCTAACCGCCGCTTCCAGTTCTTCAACTGGCTGAGCGCTCTGCTCTGGGTGGGCGTAGTCACCACGCTCGGCTACGCGCTGAACATGATCCCGTTTGTTAAGCGCCATGAAGACCAGGTGATGACGTTCCTGATGGTGCTGCCGATCTTCCTGCTGGTTGCGGGCCTGGTCGGCACAATCGCGGTGGTGATTAAGAAGAAGTATTGCAGCGCCTGATACCCCATCCTGATTCTCTTCCCGCGGGGAGAGAATCAAAAGCCTAAGCGCCCTGCATCGTTCTGATGCGCGACGCATCCTCCCCCGGCGTGACGCCGAAGTAGCGCTTAAACTCCCGACTAAACTGCGACGCGCTTTCATACCCAACCCGCATCGCCGCGGCGCTGGCCTTCATGCCATCGTGGATCATCAGCATCCGCGCCTTATGTAGACGGTAGGTTTTGAGGTACTGCAACGGCGACGTGCTGGTGACGGATTTAAAGTTATGGTGAAACGCCGAGACGCTCATGTTGGCTTCCGCCGCCAGCTGGTCAACGCTGAGGTTTTCCGTGTACTGGCTCTCAATGCGCTTGAGCACGCGGCTAATCAGGCTAAAGTGCGTCTGGCGGCTTACCAGTGCCAGCAGCGCCCCGCCGCCCGGCCCGAGCAGCACATGGTAAAGAATTTCGCGGATAATCTGCTTTCCGAGAATACGCGCATCCAGCGGCCTTTCCATCACGTCTAACAGGCGTTCAATCGCGCAGAGAATTTCCTCCGATAGGGTCGCGGAGTTGATACCGCTTGCCGCCATCGACGGCCGGAAAAGTTCGTCCTCCCCAATATCCATCAGCAGCTCCTGCAACTGGAGGATGTCGACGTTGACGCGGATCCCGGCCAGCGGCACCTCCTCTGTCGCGAAAGTTTCACATTCGAAGGGTAAAGGTACTGTCAGAAGCAGATATTCATTGGTGTCGTAACGGAACACGCGCTCATTGATATAGCCAATCTTATGGCCAGAAAAGAGAAACACGATGCCGGGCTGATACATCACCGGGGTGCGCGTCCCGGGCTGGGTACCGTACAGCAATCGAATATCCGGCAACAGCTCAGCCGAATCATTTCCGTTATCAATCAGTCTTTTAATCTGCGACGTTAGCTGGCGGCAGATGGCATCACGGTTCATTTTCAGTTACTCCGGGTACGGTTTCCGACGCTGACAGTGTGCGCATTTTCTTACCGTTTCTCCAGCGCGCTGTAGAAATGGGCAAGACATCGGCAGGAATGTGCATTGAGAGGATAGCGCCTGCCCGCCACAATGAGCAGCATCAGGTTGCCTTCTGCGCCACCACGATTTTTTACCCACTACAGGGAACAAGCCATGAACAACTTTAATCTTCATACCCCAACCCGCATTCTGTTTGGTAAAAACGCTATCGCTGACCTGCGCGCGCAAATCCCGACGGACGCCCGCGTCCTGATTACCTACGGCGGCGGCAGCGTGAAAAAAACCGGCGTACTGGATCAGGTGTACAGCGCTCTGGAAGGTCTGGACGTGCGCGAGTTCGGCGGTATCGAGCCTAACCCGTCTTATGAAACGCTGATGAACGCGGTAAAAATCGCCCGCGAGGAGCAGATCACCTTCCTGCTGGCGGTGGGCGGCGGTTCCGTGCTGGACGGCACCAAATTCATCGCGGCGGCGGCCCATTACGCTGACGGCATCGACCCGTGGCATATTCTGGAAACGGGCGGCAGCGACATCAGCAGTGCGATCCCGATGGGCTCCGTGCTGACGCTGCCGGCCACCGGATCAGAGTCCAACAAAGGCGCGGTCATCTCCCGTAAAACCACCGGTGACAAGCAGGCCTTTATGAACGAACACGTTCAGCCCGTGTTCGCGATCCTCGATCCGGTTTACACCTATACCCTGCCTGCGCGTCAGGTGGCGAACGGCGTGGTCGACGCCTTTGTTCACACCGTTGAGCAGTACGTTACTTACCCGGTAAACGCCAAAATTCAGGATCGTTTCGCGGAAGGCATTCTGCTGACGCTGATTGAAGAAGGTCCGAAAGCGCTGAAAGAGCCTGAAAACTACGACGTGCGTGCCAACGTGATGTGGGCAGCCACCCAGGCGCTGAACGGCCTGATCGGCGCAGGCGTGCCGCAGGACTGGGCTACCCACATGCTCGGCCACGAGCTGACGGCGATGCACGGCCTGGATCACGCCCAGACGCTGGCGGTGGTTCTGCCTGCGCTGTGGAACGAAAAACGTGACGCTAAACGCGCCAAACTGCTCCAGTACGCCGAACGCGTGTGGAACATCACCGACGGTTCCGACGATGCGCGTATCGATGCCGCGATTGAAGCCACCCGTCACTTCTTTGAAAGCCTGGGCGTGCCAACGCGTCTCTCTGGCTACGGCCTGGACGGCAGCTCCATCCCTGCCCTGCTGGCGAAACTGGAAGCACACGGTATGACGCAGATCGGCGAGCATGGCGACATCACCCTTGACGTCAGCCGTCGTATTTACGAAGCGGCACGCTAAGCGTTTTTAGGATCCTGACTTTCGTTTTTTGACATTTCGTCCAGACTTAATGCACATCACATCGTCGGAGGTTCCCTCCGGCGATGAGCACCTGAAGGAGGAAAAATGGCAAACCAAACCGTAATCAAGCTACAGGACGGCAACGTGATGCCCCAGCTGGGGCTAGGTGTATGGAAAGCCGGTAACGACGAGGTCGTCTCCGCCATTCATAAAGCCCTGGAAGTCGGCTATCGGTCCATCGATACCGCCGCCGCCTATAAAAACGAGGACGGCGTGGGAAAAGCGCTTGCCAGCGCCGGCGTTCCCCGGGATGAGCTTTTCATCACCACCAAGCTGTGGAACGACGATCAAAAGCGTCCCCGCGAAGCGTTGCAGGAGAGTCTGGAGAAACTCCAGCTCGATTTCGTCGATCTTTATCTCATGCACTGGCCGGTACCGGCTATCGACCATTACGTTGATGCCTGGAAAGGGATGATTGAACTGCAAAAAGAGGGGCTGATAAAAAGCATCGGCGTCTGTAATTTCCAGGTTCATCATCTGCAACGCCTGATTGATGAAACGGGCGTCGCGCCGGTGATTAACCAGATTGAGCTGCACCCGCTGATGCAGCAGCGCCAGCTTCATTCATGGAACGCCACGCACAAGATCCAGACCGAATCCTGGAGCCCGCTGGCCCAGGGCGGCGAAGGGGTGTTTGACCAGAAAATCATCCGTGAACTGGCGGATAAGTACGGTAAAACCCCGGCGCAGATCGTCATTCGCTGGCATCTGGATAGCGGTCTGGTGGTGATCCCGAAATCGGTCACGCCATCGCGTATCGCCGAGAACTTCGACGTCTGGGATTTCCGCCTGGATAAAGACGAGCTGGGTGAAATTGCGAAGCTGGATCAGGGCAAGCGGCTTGGGCCGGACCCGGATCAGTTTGGCGGGTAATCCCCTCACCCTGCCCTCTCCCCGGAGGGGAGAGGGTTAGACCTGTAGACCCGGTAAGCGCAGCGCCACCGGGTATTGTTACAGGTTTAACCGGTCTTACGTTTTACGTTCTTCTTCGTTCCCGCAACACCATTCGAACGCTGATGCGCAATCGGGGTATGTTTGGTCAGCGCCGGGCGCGTGTTGCGGTTCTGGCGGCGCGCTTCGCGCATCTCTTCCAGCGTTGGCGCAGGCACCAGGCAATCACGACGCGAGCCGATCAGGTGCTTTTTCCCCATCTCTTCCAGCGCCTGACGGATCAGCGGCCAGTTTTTCGGATCGTGATAGCGCAGCAGCGCTTTATGCAGACGGCGCTGTTTATCCCCTTTCGGCACCACCACGTCTTCGCTCTTATAACCAATCTTACTCAGCGGGTTTTTGCCGGTGTAATACATGGTCGTCGAGTTGGCGAGCGGCGACGGGTAGAAGTTCTGCACCTGATCCAGACGGAATCGACGCTGCTTCAGCCACAGCGCCAGGTTCACCATGTCTTCATCACGGGTGCCGGGGTGTGCGGAGATGAAGTATGGGATCAGATACTGCTCTTTCCCCGCCTGTTTTGAATAGGTATCAAACAGCTGTTTAAAGCGGTCATAGCTGCCCATGCCCGGCTTCATCATTTTGGACAGCGGGCCTTCTTCGGTGTGCTCCGGGGCGATCTTCAGATAACCGCCAACGTGGTGCGTCGCCAGCTCTTTGATGTAGCGCGGATCTTCCACCGCAATGTCGTAACGCACGCCGGAGGCGATCAGGATCTTCTTGATGCCTTTCAGGTCACGGGCGCGACGGTAAAGGTTGATCGTCGGCTCGTGGTTGGTGTCCATATGCTCGCAAATGCTCGGATAGACGCAGGAGAGACGACGGCAGGTCTGCTCGGCGCGCGGCGATTTACAGCGCAGCATGTACATGTTGGCCGTTGGACCACCCAGATCGGAGATCACACCGGTAAAGCCCGGCACCGTGTCGCGAATGGCTTCGATCTCGTTAACAATCGACTCTTCGGAACGGCTCTGAATAATACGGCCTTCGTGTTCGGTGATCGAACAGAGCGAGCACCCTATAATTCTGATCATTTAGAAATTTTTTTGCGTTTAAAATCAATGAATTGAAAGATTTCATTTTTCTAAGTCTGATAAAACAGATGAAAACCCAACTGACTATACTCATAAAACTCAATCTTTGCGCTGCTGTACGATACCAGTAATTACAGGCGCCGAGTTTAACATCATGAAAAGTAGCCCAATAATGAATGACGCAACGCCAGCTGCGGTGCCTAACTTCTGACTGAACACCATTGAAACAAAGTACATATTTGGGATAAAAACGGACATAGCAATCACGAAAAGTAACTTATTCAGATAATTATTTATTCGGGTCTTAACCTCAACTCTATCATAAAAAGCCATCGAAACGTAAGCAGTTATCAGTGAATAAAAAGACCATGTCATATAGTTAACCGATTCATTAAATGCCTCTCGCAAAAGCAAAGCACTTTCTGTCATTCCCTACCTCATTAAATCAATAGAAAATAAATCTGAATAATTTATTTTTAAAAGAAAAGAACACAACATAACTTCAGTAGTTATGATTAATCCCTGAATGATTATTTCTTAGCAAGATATAACATGCTTAATGTATATCAGGCAATAAAAAAACTCCCAAAGACCACCGCTGTGGTCTTCAGGTATAGGATTTAAAGAACGAACTCAGTCCGGAAACGTATCACTATCTTCTGTAACGTCCGCTTTCTCTGGTAACATTCTGTTTTTAATATACTGTGAATTCCTGCAGATGAGAGGAAAAATCTCCGAGTTATTCATTATACAACTCGTTGCCGTACGGGCGTCCTCCGGAGACCATGATGAAAATGAAAACGTCTGACGGTCAAGCCATTGAGACAATAATACATTATCAACAGAAGCGCTAAACAGCGCCGCAATAGCCCTGCGTTCAACGGCCTTCTCAGGTTCAATAAACGACAACTCATTATGAAAACGGGTAATAATCGCAATACGGCTGTCAATACGAATATGTCTTTCAAGTAAGACATCGTGCAACTCATCAAGTACAGTCTCTCTCTGGGTATCGTCGAGGCAAGACCACAGGAAATGAATGTTCTCGGCATTTGTGACAACGTCTGGCTCTGCATCACGGAACCATGATGCAAAGATACCCACACTACCTTCCATCCGGATATGCTGCCCCTGAAGTTGCATTTGTTCAAGGATAAAGCGCATGTTCACAGGAAGAACCGTAAAACACTCAATAAGCCTTTCAGAAGAACTAAATACTCCACATGCCAGGGCGTTCAGCTTTTTCTTCAAAATATCAAACTGCTCACCTGACTGATATACGTCATGGAGAAATACTGGACCCATAGCATTCACATCAGACTCAATTATTTTCTCTGACAGTGCTTTTTGACGCTCTCGCACAAATATTAAAAGAGAGGTTGCATTTGTAGCTTCTTTGATGACGTCATACTGACCTTTAACAAAGCTCAGGACAGGTATATTCACCAGAAGACCTAAATCAACAATCCTGCCAACAGCATTTTTGATGTACGGCAGAACATTTTTATCCTTAAGTGCTATAAAGATACTCTCGGCAGTACGTAGATAACGAAGATATGCAGCCAAAGCCAGGTCAAACCGTTCCTCACCAATATGTTCACTGTACGACTCGATACCGGCATAGTTACCATGGAGCACCATGTGAGCAACAGCCTGTGCAGCAAATTCCGCAGGGAAGAGATTCCTCGTCGCCGTATTATTAAGATAATATTGATTTAAAACATTATTATTCCAGTCCGGGCTCAGAACAATTTTTCTGAAATGGATAACGTCCTCAACAACCTGACGATTTTTAAGCGTCATTATTGCAGAGCTAACCTGAGCCCCACCTGTACCATCATTCTTTCCAATTACGTTCTGTACCGCCTTCGATGCAATATTGATATGCCGGATAATTCCCGGATTAAAAAGGTCTATCTGAGGTTGCTCAGCTCCATAGCGTAACATCTCCTCCCGACCGTGATTTCCGATATCTAGTGTGCCAATTTTCAGGTTTGACAAGGTCTCTTCATTATTGACAAGGTATTCCACATAAAATACGCCATCTACAAAATTCTCCATTTTATTCAGTAGTGATTCACCGGCCAGAACAGAGTATGAATCAGCTTCCTGCAGCAACGTCTGCGTGGATTCAGCCTCCAATTTTTCTGAATCCTGAATTTCATCAAGTTTACTCACAATAAACGATATTTGCCTTTCGACGAAAGGCTCTAGGCTTATCCGCCCGTCAGCCATCAGTTTCTGCAGACTCAATACGAAACCTTCATCATTCTTTTCTCTGAGTGAAACAGCATAACTCTGATTCAGCATTTGCACTGCGACTTTGAGTTGCGGTTCGGCGAGAGCCTGACACTTCTCATCCATCCGGCTATAAGAAACCAGCCAGTCTCGCATCTGAATATGTGGTGCCACTCGCTGCCATGCTTCAGCGAAACCCCACAAGGCCGTCAGTTCTTCAAGCCGTGGGATATTTATAGCACCAATCGCGTCTTTAAGAGGCGTATCAAGCAACTCGCTCCTGGCAAGCTCCACCGTGGACTGATAGTGGATGCTCATCAGAAATTCGCTCCATCTTTCTGTATCGTTATTAAAAATTCGGGATATTTGTTGATAAGTTAGCGAGAGCATCTCGTCAAAATCATCCGGAGCAATACCGGGTTCGGTCTGACTAGCTTTGGGATCGCGAAGTAATACTTTAATATCTCGCTCCCCGTATCTGACCACCAGTAAGTAGAGAGCAATAAGAATATGGCGATGATCTTCTGTTGCAGGAACGGTAAGGTTCAGAATATGAATATCATTAACAAACTTCTTCATTAATCGCGGTGTGATACGAGGATACTCAGAGGGTTTCCAGCGCTCAAGCAACACCGTTGCTTCCCGGCACGCTATCCCTGCATCCTCATTTACTGTTTCTTTCCAGTACTGCCTTAACGCTTCCTGCCATCCTGCCGAAATAAGAGGAGGAACCTGAAAACTTACAGGAATCCGCTTTGCAATAAACTCACGCCCGCTGAAACCCGCCACAGAAAGTGAGGCTGAAACCTGTCTTGCCGAATAGGGCACCACTATCCTGAAGTGTTCATGAGTGGCTCCGGCAATAAGCTCCATATCACTCCAGAGCTCTTTCACTTTGTCTGCACTGATTCGGTCCAGATTATCAATGATAAGGATGAAGCGATCTCCATGGGAAATGACCTCTTTGGAGGTAAATCCCTGCAGAGCTTCAGCCAGCTCAATAGCTCCGACCTCCTTATTAACTAGCCAAGTCTCTTCAATCCTGTCAGTACTGTTGCGTTTGAACAAATCACCAATACTCGAATACCCTTTCTTTCTGTACCATTCCATGTTCTGCAGGCATGCCAGTCCTGCGACCATAATGGCAGGAGAAAGAAACGCGGCCACCTCAACATAAAAAAGCCACCCTAATAATGACTCCTTGTGATCCTACCCACGTAATGTGGACACGGCCCTAAGCGAGGTTCTGGTTTTCAAATTGTTCGGGACTGAGTCCGCCACAGGCACTGTGTCGGCGCCACCGATTGTAATCACACTCGATATAATTAAACACCGTCATCCGCATGATTTCCCGGCTGATAAGGCGTTCCCCGTGGATACATTCCACCTTCAGCGAGTGGAAGAAGCTTTCCGCGCAGGCATTGTCGTAACAACATCCTTTGGCACTCATGCTACCGTGCAGATTATGCCGCTTCAGTAACGCCAGATAGTCTGCCGAACAGTACTGCCCGCCTCTGTCCGTATGCACGATGACATTTTCCGGGCGCTTACGTCGCCAGAGTGCCATCTGTAGCGCATCGCAGGCCAGCTGCGCTGTCATCCGCGACGACATCGACCAGCCGATGACAGCACGGGACCACAGGTCAATGACCACCGCCAGGTACAACCAGCCTTCGTCCGTGCGCAAGTACGTGATGTCACCCGCCCACTTCTGATTCGGGCCACTCGCGTAAAAATCCTGTTTCAGCAGATTTTCAGACACCGGCAGGCCATGTTCGCGGTATCGGACCGGGCTGAACTTCCGGGCCGCTTTTGCGCGAAGCCCCTGACGCCGCAGGCTGGCGGCAATGGTTTTGACGTTGTACTCAGGCAGTTCGTCAGCGAGACGAGGCGCACCATAACGCTGTTTTGCCTCAGTGAATGCCTGACGGACAGCAGTATCACAGACGAGCCGGAACTGCTGACGTGGTGTTATCTGCTGACGACGCAGACGCCACGCATACCAGCCGCTACGGGCGACCCGCAGTACCCGGCATATGGCTTTGACGCTGAACTCAGCCCGATGTTTTTCAATAAAGACATACTTCATTTCAGGCGCTTCGCGAAGTATGTCGCGGCCTTTTGGAGAATGGCCAGCTCCTCTGCCTGTTCCGCCAGTTGGCGCTTAAGACGGGCAATTTCAACGGACATTTCCTGCTCACGTTCGGAAGAGCTGCGGGCATTGTTAATCTTACTGCGCCATGCGTAGAGCTGGGATTCGTACAGGCTGAGTTCCCGGGCAGCGGCAGCAACACCGATACGTTCCGCAAGCTTCAGGGCTTCGTTGCGGAATTCAGGCGTGTACTGTTTGCGGGGCTTCTTACTGGTTGATGCTGGTTTTGTCATGAGTCACCTCTGGTTAAGAGTTTACTCACTTAGTCGTGTGTCCACTATTCGTGGGTAAGATCATTGTTAGTAAAATATTGATTAAGGTCTGTTAGCACATAACGAAGCATCTGCACGGAAAGCAATGACAGTAAAATAAAAACGACGGTCAACCAGCTTAGCCTGCTGCTGACCCTCTTGTCGTATTCAACGATGTTACCCAGAGCCAGATTTTTATACTTATCCAACACATCCCGGGAGCCCGGACATTGTAGGCTGACCCCGTGGTGGATGACATCGATAAGCGCTTTTTTAGTTGAGCCATGATGGTAACGTTCTGCATCAAAGTTAATGAACGTAAAATCATCTTTAAGCTTTTTCTGCAGGAACTTCAATATTGTTGACTTACCTGAACCCAGCTCACCTTCCAGACCAATAATATTGACATCAGGTGTCCTGATGATCTGAGCCACATTCTCTGCAACTTTTTCATGACTGCTGCCTCTAAACATATCCTGGTCAGCGGGTGATTCCGTCTGCAATCGTAGAGTCATTCAGCAATTTCCTTCGTTATAACGTAAGATTCTTTCACTATTAGACACAGTACAGAGCCCACAGCAACCAAATGACTGCAGCCGGGGCAGTTTAGTTTTAAGCATGCATAAGCCGATTTCGATGGAATCCCTTTCACACAATAATATTGAATTGAAGCAATGAAAACATTAATGTGTTTGTTGTGACTAGCTGCAGGGGCCTGGAAGAAATTCCAAAGCCTGACAAACCGGAACAGGGCTTGCTCTGCTCCGGTTTTATCCAGTTCATCTTGAAGCCCTTGTTTTTGTTACATATCCCTGCTCACTCTTTCAGCCATTGTTAAGCTTCTTGTGTGTAATCTGCGAATAATACGGATGCAAAATTGATGCAATGGATTATACATACCTACAGCGCACGTTACGCTGAGCTGAATCGAATTTCAGAGAACGTTCTTCGCTATTACCCTGCCCAGCCAGTTGAACACATTTTATCATCCGGCCCCGAGAGTGACATGTTCTCTGCCTGGTACAGCCTTCATCAGAGTCAAACTAGACGTTATTTACAGGCAAAAGAAGACAGCTACAGAGTTTAAGTCTGACATTATTCGTGGCTGTGTCTGCCTTCGGAGTTTTCAGCTTATCCCGATAACAGCGGTTTTGAAAAATTGACGTTTTTTACACCGGTACATTGCCCGAACGCAATCTCCCCCGTAGCGAAATACCGCCCCGCAGAAAATCGTCCATGCTCGGCATGCCCCTGGAACATCAGCATCTTTTCAATAAAGGTTTTACAGCCTATAGTCTGTATAACACAAAATACACCTTACCTGCTGTATTACAGGGCGGTACTCCCTACTCAGTCTGCGAGGCAGGTCACTTATGAATAATCAGTTCCCGATAAAAACGCTGAACCAGCTCAGACCTGTGCTAATCGGGTTTCGCAAAATCAAGGGCTTCACGCAAAAAGATGTGTCTGAGAGGCTTGGCGTAACGCAGCAAACCTATGCCCGCCTGGAAGCAAACCCTGCTAGCGCCAGTATTGATCGTCTGTACAAGGTATTCAGTATTCTGGGCGTAGAAATAACGCTGTCATCTATTTCCCCTTCACCCTTCATTTCCCACACAGAGATGAGGGGGGCATTTGACAGCACTCCCGCCAGACGGGAGAAATGGTGACTATTAGAAGTTTGCTAGTTTTGTCGAATGACGCCAACTACATGTCCGCATCCATCGAGTAGTGGCTTCAAGCCACGATTGTCACTGCCTCCGCTGCCTTTTTCCAGTAACTCTCTCCTTTTAATTCTAATATTTAGGGGTGTCAACGCAAAGCAGAAACGGCACCTTCTTTGCGAGACAGAAATGACCTGTGATTGCCTGGCCGATTTATGGCAGCTAAGTGCGAGAAGCGGATATAGCGAATTCGCCATTGTACGGGATTAGCAGGTTTACTGAAGCAACCTGCGATGGCGTTATGGCAATAGTCAGTCCCCTGTCCAGTCGGCATAGGTGGCCACCTCGTCACCGCCGGGGATAAACTGATTGAAGCCTCCGCGCAAAATCACTTATTCTTTTCCGTTAATAAAATGCAGGAGCAAAGTCATGACTGGCGAAATTCGTGGGCGAGGCAGGCCACGAAAAACAGAGAGTACCTATACAGATACCCGTAATGACCTGATCCGAAGCGGGCTTGAACTGCTCACGCAGAATGGTTTTCTTTCAACGGGAGTCGATGCCATTGTCAAAAATGCCAGTGTTCCTAAAGGCTCATTTTATTACTATTTCAAGAGCAAAGAAGAGTATGCCCAGACTGTTCTGAGCGCCTATGACAGTTTCTTTGTGCATAAACTCCAAAAACATCTGTATGAATCATCCTTCACACCAATGATGCGTCTGGAAAATTTCATCGACGATGCCTGCGACGGCATTAAAAAGTACAATTTCACCCGGGGCTGTCTGGTTGGCAATATGATGCAGGAGAGTCCGGGTCTTCCACTGTCCTTTATCAAACAGCTCCACGAAATACTTGAGCGCTGGCAGGCGCTTGTGGCGTGCTGTCTGTCCGACGCGTTATCTTCGGGCGAAATCCGTTCCGATATGAATAATACGCAACTGGCGGCCATTTTCTGGAGCAGTTGGGAGGGTGCCGTAATGCGTGCCAAACTTTATTGCTCAACCCAGCCTGTGTACGACTTCTGGAGCTATTTCAAAAAGTCAGTACGCTATCAGCCCTCTAAGGACACGGCTGTTGAAAAGTAAAAAAGGGGCCGCAGCCCCTGATAATAATTATCAAACCCAGGCTGAGCCTGGCTTCCACTTCATTAGCTACACTGAATTACTGCCCGGCCACGAATTCCGCCACTCAGAAGTTTTTCGGCCACATTGATGGCATCACTCAGCGGATAAACGGTGGTCAGGCTATCCAGTCTGGACTCCGGTAAATACTGTACCGCCTGCTGCCAGATCGCCGCTCTTTTTTCCTTCGCGAACATGACACTGTCAATCCCTTTCAGCGTGACGCCACGCAGGATAAACGGAGCCACATTCCCCATTAGTTCCATCCCCTGTGCCATGCCGCAGGCTGCAACAATACTGCCATAACGCACCCCGGCGCATACATTGCAGAGCGTATGGCTACCGACTGTATCAATGGCGGCAGCCCAGCGTTCTTTCTGTAACGGTTTTCCGGGACAGGAGAGCTCGGAACGGTTAATAATCTCGTCCACACCGACCGTTTTATAGAGCCAGGCAGCCTCTTCCGGGCGTCCAGTAGACGCCGTAACGCGGTACCCCATTGATGCAAGGATCATGGCCGCAATGCTCCCGACGCCGCCGCTGGCACCGGTAACAAGTACCGGACCATCTTCAGGCTTAATACCATGATTCAGAAGTGCGTCTACGCACAGCATCGCGGTAAACCCAGCTGTTCCGATTGCCATTACGTGTTTGCCGTTAGCGCCAGCCGGGAGCGGCGTCAGCCAGTCTCCATTTACCCGTGCTTTTTCGGATAGTCCGCCCCAGTGTTTTTCCCCAACACCCCAGCCGGTCAGGAGAACCTTATCTCCGGCCTGATATTCGGGATGTGAACTGGCGGACACTGTACCGGTAAAATCAATGCCGGGCACCATGGGAAAGCGTCGGACGATTGGGCCCCGGCCCGTAATGGCCAGTGCGTCTTTGTAGTTGATGGATGAATAGTCAACATTGACCTCCACATCCCCCTGCGGTAGTTCACTTTCAGCGATTTCAGCAAGTTGCGCACTATAGCGTCCATCTGTTTTGTTGATTAATAAAGATTTAAACACGTTCACCTCGTTTGTCCGGGCGTTTACCGTTCAGTCATTAAGTCGTCAATAAATAATATTGACCGATCGTCTAATAATCAACACTACTATCCCAGTGCTTTGCCAGCATTCAAGAAACATTATTCATTTCATGCACTTAAAGCTGTCTTTTTTGACCGACATCAAACTGTATTCTGGTTTATCTGGTGCAGAGGGAAAATCAGCATCCCTGAAGATACATAGCTAATGCTTCAGAACACGGCTGATGATGCGATAAAACAACCAGGCTTTAATGAGTTAGTCTGAGCGGACCTTCGGCTCAGTAAATAGGTCCGCTCCGTGCCAAGAGCAGACGCTGGTAATTCGGGTAATGGTGCCAACTTACTGATTTAGTGTATGATGGTGTTTTTGAGGTGCTCCAGTGGCTTCTGTTTCTATCAGCTGTCCCTCCTGTTCAGCTACTGAAGGCGTGGTGCGTAACGGTAAAAGTACTGCCGGACATCAGCGCTATCTCTGCTCTCACTGCCGTAAAACATGGCAGCTACAGTTCACTTACACCGTCTCTCAGCCCGGTACACACCAGAAAATTATTGATATGGCCATGAATGGCGTCGGATGTCGCGCCAGTGCACGCATTATGGGCGTTGGCCTCAACACGATTTTACGACACTTAAAAAACTCAGGCCGCAGTCGGTAAACTCACGCATACAACCGGGCAGTGACGTCATTGTTTGCGCGGAAATGGACGAACAGTGGGGTTACGTCGGCGCTAAATCACGCCAGCGCTGGTTGTTTTACGCGTATGACAGGATACGGAGGACGGTTGTGGCGCACGTATTCGGTGAACGCACGTTGGTCACGCTGGAGCGTCTTCTGGGCCTGCTGTCGGCCTTTGAGGTCGTGGTATGGATGACGGATGGCTGGCCGCTTTATGAATCACGCCTGAAGGGAGAACTGCACGTTATCAGCAAGCGATATACGCAGCGCATTGAGCGGCATAACCTGAATCTGAGGCAGCATCTGGCAAGGCTGGGCAGGAAGTCACTGTCGTTCTCAAAATCGGTGGAGCTGCATGACAAAGTCATCGGGCATTATCTGAACATAAAACACTATCAGTAAGTTGGAGTCATTACCGGTGCTCTGATATATTTATTATACTATAGTGGGGTATGTGTTGATCTTAATGTAATACTCCCCTATAGTATAAGAAATACAGAGCAGTGAGGTAAGCAATGCCCAGTACTCCTGAAGAGAAAAAAAAGGTCCTAACCCGGGTTCGCCGTATCCGGGGTCAGATTGATGCTCTGGAAAGAGCACTTGAAAGTGGCGCTGAATGCCGTTCCGTTCTCCAGCAAATCGCCGCCGTCCGGGGCGCCGCTAACGGACTGATGGCAGAGGTGCTGGAGAGCCACATACGGGAAACCTTTGACCAGAATGACAGCTACAGTCATGAAGTCAGTAAATCAGTTGACGATACGATTGAGCTGGTTCGTGCCTATCTTAAATAGGTGAGGCCATTATTACATTGAGGATATATTACGTATGAAATCACGTGCCGCTGTTGCATTTGCACCAGGGAAGCCCCTGGAGATTGTTGAAATTGATGTTGCTCCGCCTAAAAAAGGCGAGGTGCTGATTAAAAACACCCACACAGGTGTCTGCCATACCGATGCCTTTACCCTCTCAGGGAATGACCCTGAGGGCGTTTTCCCGGTGGTTCTCGGCCACGAGGGAGCCGGTATCGTCGTTGAAGTTGGTGAAGGCGTCACCAGTGTGAAGCCGGGTGACCATGTTATTCCGCTCTACACCGCTGAATGCGGGGAGTGTGAATTCTGCCAGTCCGGTAAAACGAACCTCTGTGTATCGGTTCGCGAGACTCAGGGCAAAGGACTGATGCCTGACGGGACCACTCGCTTTTCATACAACGGTCAGCCTCTTTACCACTACATGGGATGTTCCACATTCAGTGAATACACCGTTGTGGCCGAGGTTTCTCTGGCAAAAATTAACCCGGAGGCGAACCATGAACACGTCTGCC
The DNA here is from genome assembly GCF_001922365.1 of Enterobacter cloacae complex sp. AR_0002. Taxonomy (NCBI): domain Bacteria; kingdom Pseudomonadati; phylum Pseudomonadota; class Gammaproteobacteria; order Enterobacterales; family Enterobacteriaceae; genus Enterobacter; species Enterobacter cloacae complex sp. AR_0002. The sequence continues at coordinate 4,466,252 of NZ_CP018814.1, read as the reverse complement.
TGTTGGGTTGTGGCGTGACTACCGGTATTGGCGCCGTCCATAACACGGCTAAAGTGCAGCCGGGCGATTCAGTTGCCATTTTTGGTCTGGGGGCAATTGGTCTGGCTGCGGTACAGGGGGCCCGTCAGGCAAAAGCGGGACGTATTATCGCTATCGATACTAATCCGACAAAATTTGACCTGGCCCGTCAGTTCGGGGCCACTGACTGCATTAACCCGAATGATTATGACAAACCGATTAAAGATGTTCTGCTGGATATCAACAAGTGGGGTATTGACCATACCTTTGAATGTATCGGTAACGTTAACGTCATGCGTGCAGCGCTGGAAAGTGCTCACCGTGGGTGGGGGCAGTCCGTTGTCATTGGTGTCGCAGGGGCCGGACAGGAGATTTCCACCCGTCCTTTCCAGCTGGTCACCGGGCGCGTATGGAAAGGTTCCGCGTTTGGCGGAGTAAAAGGCCGCACTCAGCTCCCCGGTATGGTCGAGGATGCCATGAAGGGGGATATTGACCTTGAGCCATTTGTAACCCATACGATGACACTGGATGAAATCAATGACGCCTTCGAGCTTATGCATGAAGGCAAATCTATCCGGACAGTGATTCATTACTGATCCCATCAGAATTTTAATCAACTCAAACTGAAGGAAGTGGAAAATGACAACTCCGGTAATTTCTGGTGACGGCATCTTTTCTCATGTGTTCATTGGCGCAGCCGATGTCGAGAAATCCTCCGCATTTTACGATGTCGTCCTGGGCACGCTTGGTATCAATAACCTCGGCCCGTTTGGCAACGGCTGGGTACTCTATGGCCGCGAAAAGCCGGCATTTATCATTGCCCGTCCGGGCAACGGTGAAGCACCTTCCGCTAACGGGGTGACTGTCGGCTTCGCTGCTGCCACCCCGGAAGAGGTTGATGCTTTCCATGCTGCCGGCCTTGCCGCCGGTGGAGCTGATGAAGGTCAACCTGGCCCGCGTGGTCACCTTCCCGGGGCCTATGCTGCCTACCTGCGGGATCCGGCGGGTAACAAAATCACGGCGTATACGTTTATCTGACGTCCGGATTTAAAGATACTTCCCCTGGCTTCGGTCAGGGGAAATAACCATGAGATAACGGCTGATGGAACTCATTGAGCAGCATGCCAGCTCTGGCGGCTGGCAAAACGTGTACCGGCATTATTCACAATCCCTTAATTGTGAAATGAATTTCGGTGTGTATCTTCCTCCCAAAGCAGTAACAGAAAAACTGCCGGTACTATACTGGTTGTCGGGCCTGACCTGTACTGAGCAGAATTTCATCACCAAATCAGGTATGCAGCATTATGCAGCCCGGCATAACGTCATCGTTGTTGTCCCGGATACCAGTCCCCGGGGTAATAATGTCCCGGATGCCGACAGTTACGATCTTGGCCAGGGGGCCGGTTTTTATCTGAACGCGACGGAACAGCCGTGGAATGTTCATTACAGGATGTATGACTATATTCTCAGAGAGCTTCCGGATGTCGTCATGAATCATTTTCCTGCAACGGCAAGAAAATCTATATCCGGTCATTCTATGGGAGGGCTGGGTGCTCTGGTGCTGGCTCTGCGAAATCCTGGTGAATATGTGAGCGTATCAGCATTTTCCCCGATAGTATCGCCTTCTCAGGTGCCATGGGGGCAACAGGCATTTAGCGCTTACCTGGGTGAAAACAGAAAAACGTGGGAAGCCTACGATCCAGTCAGCCTCATTTTACAGGGTGAAAAATTACCAGAAATCTTCATTGATCAGGGGCTGAGTGACGCCTTTTATGAAGAGCAACTGCGCACCAAAATCCTTGAGAGAGTATGCAATGAGATGAACCTCAATGCGTCGTTCCGATATCATACTGGATACGACCACAGCTATTATTTCATTTCCAGCTTTATTGGTGAGCACATTGCTTACCATGCCAACAGGCTCAGGCTGTCAGCATGAGTTGATTTCCAGCCTCAGAAAATGTGCTTAATTTTCAGGCCTGAACAGGGCCTGAACCCTGCAGACCTGAGATGTACTGTAACTGAATCGCCACGGATAATCTAGACACTTCCGAGCCGTTGATGGACTGACCCCGCCCCGGTAGACGATCCTGCCCTATAGTTTGGACTGACCCCACGCCTGTAGACAAATCCTGTCCTCACGACGAGGCCTGTTCGAAGGCCTCCGGACTGACGTCGCCGAGGTGGCTGTGGCGCCGGGACCGGTTATAGAAGACTTCAATGTAATCGAAGATCCGCCCGGGCCAGATCCCTGGTTTTATATATGCGTTTTCTGATCCGTTCTTTTTTCAGCGAACTGAAGAACGATTCGGCCACCGCATTATCCCAGCAGTTGCCACGCCGGCTCATGCTCGGCGCCAGGTTATTGGCCCGGTAGAAGCGCTGCCAGTCGTCACTGCCGTACTGGCTGCCCTGATCGCTATGTACGATAACCTCGCTGTCTGGTTTTCGGCGCCAGACCGCCATCATCAGCGCGTCGAGCGCCAGTTCGCGTGAGAGAGTGGGTTTCATCGACCAGCCGACCACATTACGGGCGAAGAGATCGATAACCACCGCCAGATACAGCCAGCCCTGCCAGGTGCGGATATAAGTAATATCGGTGACCCAGACCTGGGTGGCCCGGACAACGGTGAACTGCCGCTGCACGAGATTAGGAGCAACGACTGAAGGCCTGCCAGCGATACGACGTGGCGCTTTATAGCCGCGCACAGCTTTAATCCGGTCCAGTTGCATGATCCGACCCACCCGGTTTCTACCACAGGTTTCCCCGATTTCGTTCAGATCGCCATGAACCCGCCGGTAACCGTATACGCCTCCGCTCAGGGAATATGAGTCGCGGATAAGCATCAGCAGGCGCTGGTTATCTTTATCACGCGCCGAGACAGGGTTATGCAGCCACGCATAGAACCCGGCCCGGGCGACATTCAGTACCCGACACATCGTCATCACACCCCATACAGTTCGGTGCTCATTGATAAAGCGGTACTTCAGTCGGGCTCCTTTGCAAAGTACCGCGCGGCCTTTTTCAGGATATCCCGTTCTTCTTCGGTGCGTTTTAGCTGCGCCCGGAGTTTCAGGATCTCGCTTTTAGCTTCCAGTAAATCCCGGGCATGCTGCTCGCTGTTATCAGGTTTGATAGCCCGTAGCCACTTGTAGAGGCGGTGTGCAGAGACGCCCAGACGCTCAGATACTTAGGCGACGGAATAACCGCGTTCCGTTATCTGACGGACGGCTTCTTCCTTAAATTCAGGTGTAAATCGTGGTGTGCCCATACGCTCCTCCTATACTCAAACTATAGGGCAGGATCGTCTACCGGGGCGGGGTCAGTCCAGGGAGCCGTTAACGACCTGATGGCGGTTGTTCTGGAAAGCTATCTTCGGGAGGAATTCCCCGATACGGGCAAACGAAATGAGTCGCAGAAGAGGTCAATCGACGACACCATTTCGATAGTCCGCTCCTATCTCCGTTAACTCTGCCAGGCAGATGTCTGATGGGGTCTAAAACTGTAATGAAAGGAAATGACATATGAAATCACGTGCATTATTCATCTGTATTTTTTAATTGGTACCCGAAACCGCCTGAGTGTCGCCATCAGCTGGGTCTGGAACCACAGCGTCGCGTACCGGGGAGCCCGCATTATCACGGGAGCCAAATCTCCGGTCCCGGGTACGCCGCCAGCCAGTTCTCATACAGAAGGCGGATCCGCAGGGTACCGCTGAAACTTCAGCGGTGTCCCACATGGTACCACCGGGCCCAGCTTCAGCAATCTGTTTCCAGTCACACAAACGCTTTTTTCGACGGGCTTTCTGATCGAGCGGTCCGGCACACCAGATACCGTCACAAGAGGTGGCCTTATTAAGAGCGGACACACCTAGCACAGGAAATTCTATGGCAAAGAAACTTTTCGGTTATCATCCCATCCTGACTGACGACAACAATTCAGTTGTGATTCGCGGTGCTCGCGAGAACAACCTTAAAGAGGTGGATGTTTCCATTCCGCGCAACGCATTGGTTGTTTTTTCGGGTGTGTCAGGCTCGGGTAAGTCTTCACTGGCCTTTGGCACCATTTATGCTGAGGCGCAACGGCGCTACTTTGAATCGGTTGCCCCCTACGCTCGTCGCCTCATTGATCAGGTCGGGGTTCCGGATGTGGATGCCATTGACGGACTGCCGCCAGCCGTTGCGCTTCAGCAACAACGCGGTGCCAGTAACGCGCGCTCCTCTGTCGGCAGCGTGACCACCTTATCCAGTCTGGTGCGAATGATGTACTCACGGGCGGGCGCTTATCCTGCCGGACAACCGATGCTGTATGCCGAGGATTTTTCTCCCAACACGCCGCAGGGGGCATGCCCTTCTTGCCATGGTCTGGGCCATATCTATGAGGTAACTGAAACACTGATGGTGCCCGATCCCTCACTTAGTATCCGTGAAAAGGCTATTGCTTCCTGGCCCCCGGCCTGGCACGGACAGAATCTGCGGGATATTCTGGTGACGCTGGGGTATGACATCGACACTCCCTGGAAAAATCTGCCAGCGGAAGACCGTCAGTGGATCCTTTTTACCGAAGACACCCCCACTGTACCGGTTTTCCCGGGACTGAGTCCGGAAGATACGCGCGAAGCCGTCAGGAAAAAAATGACGCCGGGTTATATGGGGACCTTCACCGGGGCACGTCGTTATGTGCTACATACCTTCGCCAGCACGCAAAGCGCGTTGATGAGAAAACGAGTCTCCCGTTTTATGGAAGGCAAGCTGTGTCCGGTCTGTCACGGGAAAAGACTGAAGTCAGAATCATTGTCCGTCACCTTTGCCGGTGTGGACATTGGTGAATTTATGCAGATGCCCTTAGACCAGCTGGCGGAATTGCTCCTTCCAATCTCCCGGGGGGATTTCAGTGCCCACCACGCCGGCGCAGATGCCGACAGGGATATCACCCGTCGGGATCTGACAGAGCGTGCTGCATCCGGAAAAGCGGTCCATTCCGATAACGCCGATGTCTGCCGGACATCGGCGTTATCGGAAGAGAAACGACTGGCGGCACAACGGCTGACCGGTGGTGTCATGGCCCGGTTGTATCAGTTGCAGAAGCTGGGGCTGGGTTATCTTACGCTGGACAGAGCAACCCCAACTCTATCTGCAGGAGAGCTTCAGCGACTGCGTCTTGCCACGCAACTCAGTTCGATGCTGTTTGGTGTGGTCTATGTTCTTGATGAACCGTCTGCGGGTCTGCACCCCTCAGACAGTAAAGCGCTTTACGATGCGCTTGAGAACCTTCGTGATGCCGGCAACTCGGTGTTTGTCGTTGAACATGATCTTAACCTGATGCGACGGGCGCAATGGCTTGTTGATGTGGGACCGTCGGCTGGTGAACAGGGAGGACATGTTCTCTACAGTGGTATTCCTGAAGATCTGAAAGCCGTCACCCAATCTCGTACCGCGCGTTATTTATTTGATGAAGTCCGGCCACCACAATCTTTTGCCCGTATCCCATCCGGGTGGCTGAAACTGCAGGGGATCCATCGCCACAATCTTAAGTGGATCGATGTTGATATTCCTCTGGGTGTGCTGACAGCCGTGACGGGAGTCTCTGGCTCCGGTAAATCCAGTCTGATTGCCCAGGCCTTACCGGAACTGGTGCTTTCTTCACTTGGCGGTGAGCCAGAAGACGTGCTTTCCGAAGCCAGCGACGCTGAGGGGCCATCCGTAACGGAGAAAACGTACGGTACCCTGACCGGTGATACCGGACTGGTAAAGCGTCTGGTTCAGGTTGACCAGAAACCGATAGGCAGGACCCCCCGTTCAAACCTGGCGACATATACCGGGTTGTTTGATCCTGTTCGTAAGCTCTTTGCCGGAACGACTGACGCCAAACTCCATCATTACGATGCGGGTCAATTCTCTTTCAATGTGGCAAAAGGCCGCTGTGCAACCTGTGAAGGTGAAGGATTCGTCAGCGTGGAGCTGTTGTTTATGCCGAGCGTGTATGCACCGTGCCCGACCTGCCATGGCGCGCGGTATAACCGGGATACTCTCAGGATCTGCTGGCAGGACAAAAATATCGCGGAGGTCCTGCATATGACGGTGGATGAAGCCAGTCAGTTCTTTGCGACTGAAGAACCAGTGGCTCGTCCCCTCCGTCTGCTGAGTGAAATTGGTCTGGGCTACCTGCGTCTGGGACAACCAGCAACCGAGTTATCCGGAGGGGAGGCGCAAAGGATCAAGCTGGCAACCGAACTACAACGTAGCCAACGTGGCCACACGTTGTATATCCTAGATGAACCGACAACCGGCCTGCATGCTTCAGACGCCGACCGCCTCCTTGTGCAGCTGCAGCGGCTTGTTGATGCAGAAAATACGGTGATAATGATTGAACACGATATGCGGGCGGTTACTCAGGCAGACCAGGTTATCGACATCGGTCCTGGAGCGGGACATGAGGGAGGACGCCTGGTTGCCGCAGGAACTCCCGAACAGGTATCGCAGGTCAAAGAAAGCCGTACCGCACAGTATATTGCCAGGGAACTCTCACGGAACGGTTAAAAAGGGCTGTGTCGTCATTGCGTCAATGGCGGCACATTCCCGGCGTGTTCTGTATCAGTAATCTCCCGCAGGTATAATTTCAGCGCATCCCACTGGTTCAGCGCGTACGCGAACGCCTTCGACAGCTCCGAGTGCCGTGACAGCGTTTTCTGCTTTTCACGCAGCCAGCCCTCCAGCGCGGTCAGCAGCGGTACCGCTTTTTCCTGCCGAATGGCCAGCCGTTCCGCCGCGCTTTTGCCCCGGATGCCCGCCTCGATGCCATACAGCTCGCCGATACGGCACAGCGCTTCGGTCGTGGTGTCAGAGGGCGTCCGCACGTGCACGTCCGCCTGCAACACCCCGCTGAACCCCGCAAGATGCGACTGCGGATGTGTAACGCTGGCGTGATAGAAATTTTAAGTCAGTCATCAGGTGTCCACCTAATTAGGGGTCAGTTTGGATATCGAAAATTATTGTACGTCAAGGTTATTTTTTGACCTCTCTACTTTAGCGGGCCTCAGCCGACGAAACTTATCGGAAGCCGGTACCGGCCAGTCTGACTGAAGATGGAAGCAAAATTAATGCTGTGGGCTACCATACCTTCTTTAACAGGTGATTTGTGAACTGCAACTTCTCGGAACGGGAGTTTGCGCAAGGACCGGAAGTCCGCTTTTCGCTCATAGCGGACCGTTCCTGCGCACATGTCTGCTATGTGGTAGAGGCAGACAATACTTACAGCACAGGGCGTTAATAAATACGGAACAGATCAACCGCAGATGCCTCCTCCTGAATGTATTAATTTTGCTATCTCGTCGGCAAAATCAGGGAACAAGTCTGGATATGGAAGCGCCTGGCAGCTGAAAGTATGAATAATAACGCCCTGACAGGATATTTTATTGCACCCTGTCAAAAGTCATACATTCTTTCCCGGTTTTTGCTTTCTCATACCGGATAACTCTATTTAAGGCTTAAGGATAACCTTCGTCCATCCTTCATCCCGCTCATCGAAGTGCTTATATCCGGCAGGAGCCTCTTCAAGCGAAAGACGATGAGAAATTATTTTGCCCGGACTGGCTTTATCGTGATGGATGAGGCGAGACAGCTGACGGTTATAGGCCTTAACGTTCGCCTGGCCGGTACGGATTGCCTGTCCTTTAAACCAGAAACTCCCAAAATCAAATGGCATCTTACCCTCTCTGGCAAGCTCCGATTCAGCCCCCGGATCCTGAGGAATAAAGACGCCAACCACACCAATTCCCCCGGTTGCTTTCGTCGACGCAACAAGACTGTTCATGGTAACAGAGTTATCTTCATGGCCATGTTTGTTACAGCACTGATAGCCAACACATTCGCAGCCACAATCCGTACCGCGTCCATCCGTCAGGTCGAGAATTTTTTGTACAGCTTCATCGCCAGTAGCATTGATGCCCGTCGCCCCCATTTTTTCAGCCAGAGCCAACCGGTCTGTGTGCGTATCAACCACAAACACCTGTGAAGCACCTTTAATGATCGCCGAATGAGCTGCCATCAAACCGACCGGCCCCGCGCCATAAATGGCCACGCTTTCACCAGGCTTCAATCCGGCAAGTTCTGTTGCATGCCAGCCGGTAGGAAAAATGTCAGAGAGCATCACATAATCATCTTCTTTTTCTGCCGCATCAGGGGGAAGAACAAGGCAGTTAAAGTCGGCAAATGGCACCCGAAGAAGTTCCGCCTGACCTCCCTCCCAGGGACCCATTTCAGCAAAACCATAAGCTGCGCCTGCCGTACCCGGATTGGTAGTGAGACAAAAGCCGGTCAGACCTTTTTCACAGTTTTCGCAAAAACCACATCCCACGTTAAACGGCAGACAAACATAGTCGCCCACCTTAATACGTTCAACGCCTGAGCCAATTTCGACCACTTCACCCAGGTTTTCGTGACCCAGAATCCGTCCCTGTTCAAAGCTGGTCCGGCCCTCATACATGTGCAAGTCCGACCCACAAATGTTGGTGGTGGTGATGCGGACGAGTACATCCGTGGGGCGGACAATTTTCGCATCCGGTACGTCTTTTACTTTTACATCATAAGGACCGTTGTAAATTACTGCTTTCATGATCTTCTCCTTCTTGCGTGCGGAAAGGAAATGCTGCCCCGCGGATTGGGGTATCAATCGAGTTTAGCTGCCATAACAGATCTCGCGATCGGCGAAAGGACGATTAGGATGTTTCTTAACTAAGTGCATTGAAGTCTGTAAGACAGGTACTTACCGATGAAGGCTGCCTGGAAAACGTAAAAACATCACACGTTAATCCGGTTTTTTTAAGCAGGCAAGGGATTACGGACAGCTTTGAGCGAGAAGCGGATAAAGTAAATCTATCTCATTTCTGCATTGTGCCAGAAGTAGACATAGGTGAATTAGGTAACCCTAGAGATGCACTTTGAATCAATGATATGAAATGCTGAAAAGGTAATTAACTAATTCAAAATTTGAATAATCAGTTATCTCTTCCATGCTTAATACGTAACCTTAGCTAAGGAGAAATTATGTTAGACGAATACAAAAAATGCATCGAAGCCTGTTATCTATGTGCAACGGCATGTGATAACTGTGCGGCTTCGTGTCTCGACGAAGAGAATCTGGAGATGATGCGCGAGTGCATAAAACTGGATATGCAGTGTGCAAATATCTGCCGTCTTGCAGCTCAATTCATGACACTAAATAGCGGGTCTGCCCAGGATCTTTGCCGTCTTTGCGCTGATGTTTGTCAGAAGTGCGGTGACGAGTGTGGAAAGCATGAACATGACCATTGTCAGGATTGCTCAAGCGCTTGTCATCACTGCGCCGAACAATGCAGAAAGATGGCCGCCTGAGAAAAACTCAAATTACCAAACCCGCTTCGGCGGGGTTTTATATTCCCGGTAATAAGTCGTAGAAGGATGAGATAGATGAGTTTAAGAGTACGGGCGGGAAATAGATCTACTCGAAAGTACTAGCCTCAATGACAAATTCTGGCACAGATTATTTGATTGGCTCAATGTCCGTTTTCGCTGACAGCGGACTGCACCCCGCCGGGGTGACCGCTTCGTGCCAGAATTGGACGTTTCCAAAATCTGCATGCACTAATCGGTGGAGAGCAGATCTCACTGCATAGCCATGCAGACGCGCAGAAATCATCAGGGGCGTTTGAAAGGTGCCGGAAACAGGCGGGAGGCCGCAGAAACGTGCTGAGGGCGCCTGCGGCGGTGCGCCCAAGGGTTGTTATGTTTAATATGGCAGAACTTTCCTGTCGCTATCATTTTGACGCCCGCTATTCGCTCATAGATATGCCTGTCGCGTTTGCGGCTTTACTTGTTATACCCAACCTGCCTGATTTTTATCGCCAGCATCCCGGAATTGAAATTATCCTGAGCAGCTCAGACCGCCGACGGAATATGCTGCATGATGGCCTGGACTGCATACTGAGGGTGGGGGAGCTGGACGATGGCGACTATATCGCAAAGGAGGTGGGAACCGTTAAAATGACGACCTGCGCCAGTCCTGCGTATCTTGATCAACACGGCACCCCGGAAACAATGGACGAGTTGCAGCAGCATCAGGCCGTCAACTGGATTAACAGCAGCAACAGACAAGTTATGCCCTGGACATTCGGGACGTCAGAGGGCTCCACCGAAATTGAACTTCCAGGCAGGCTTGTCGTGGATAACTCAGAAGCCTACATTGCAGCAGGCCTGGCGGGGCTGGGAATACTACAGGGCATGAATATTTTTTTGCAGCCTTATCTCGATCGCGGGCTGTTGGTAGAGGTTCTGCCAGATAATACGTCCCCGAATCGCAAACTGTAACTTCTGTATCCGCACCGCCATCTCTCCCGAAAAGTACGGGCGTTTACCGACTGGCTGGAAAGTTTATTGTAAACGCCTGGGGGCCTGCAGCCTGCTGGTACGTGCGCTGCCTTTTATCGGCCCGCCAGCTTCTGTATGGCTTCACGGACAGGAGCATCGCCAGACGTCAGCTCAATGATGACGCGGCTGACGGCAGGTTGCTCAATGAGTTCAGCCAGCGTAGCCGCCACGTCATCACGGGGCACGTTACCATACGGGATGGCCAGGCCGGCACGTACATAACCCGTACCAGTCTTATCCTGCAGCGCGCCGGGGCGCAGGATCACCCAGTCAAGCTCGCTTTGTGCTAGTTCCACATCGGCCATTTTTTTAACACGCATATAATTTTCGAATGATTCAGAAGTGGTTTCTCCCCGTGCGGACTCCGGGAATGCAGAAACGAGCAGAAAGCGAGACACACCGGCACTGAGGGCGGCAGCTACCGACTTTTTCAGCCCTTCGCCGTCGACCGCATTGGTCATCTCCTGTCCCCCCTTACCGCCGGCACCGGCAGTAAACACCACTGTATCACTACCTGCAAAGTGCATCGCCAGCGCAGCTGCATCCAGCTCTGTCAGGCTCCCACTGACGGGCTCAGCACCCAGCTCGCCTAGCAATGCCTGCTGCTCTGGCTTACGGTAGAGGGCACGAACAGCATGCCCCCTACCTGAAAGGATCCTGCACAGACGCTGGCCGATTTTGCCTGCACCACCGATAATGAAAACATGAACCACAGTTGTCTCCTTCTGGGGTTATGATGTGTCCGAAATTATAACCTGACATCAGGTCAGTTCCTTTGAGCCTGACCGATTGCACTGCATGCTGCTGCCAGCACCAGACAGCTGGTCAGATACTCAGTTGTTCTTATAGCTGAGAACAACAGCCGTACCGATTTAGCTCTCCCGTCACGATGAGAACTCCTGAACCGGTTACACGCAATGCCGGCCAATATCTTCCGTTATATTCGAAAGATCCACGCAAGTTACTGAAGTGCGAGGGACGCAATGTGTACCTTGAACGAACTGAAGTCAGCGGAACCCTGAAGGTTCGATTCCATAGCGTTCAGAAAACTGCTTGCTGAAGCTCGATAGTGAATTGTAACCCACCCGCCCCGCGACCGTTTTTACCGGCAGCGTCGATGTCATCAGCAGGCGGAGAGCCTCCGCGATACGTGCATCGGCGATAACTGAGCGTAAGCTGGTTGACTCACTGGCCAGGTGGCGCCGAAGCGTGGGGCCACTGAGTCCCGTCAGATCTTCAATTTCAGCAGCACTCCAGGGATGAGCCGGTTTGTCCGCTACCATCTGACGGATTTTCATGGCCAGACTTGGCTGCCGGGCTCGCAGCAAAGCATGGTATCCCATGCCATAAAGCCAGAGCACCACTTCAACCATGGCGTGCAGGGAAAGCGGACGCTTCCCTTCCCGCATTGCGGCTGTCCAGCGGTTAAGGGGTGAAAGAAGAGCTGATACGGAAATGGCTGCGATGCTGCCGGTGTCCTGTGGTGGTGGTGCGGCAAGTAACAGCCTGGCTGCTTCAAGCTGTTCCTCCGCGAGCACCACGCTCAGGGCAACAAACTCACCACTTTGTTCTGAAGGGGCATATTCTATATCGATGCTACGGGCATTCGGGACGACCATAATCTCGCCCGGGATCACCCGGTGCCATTTCTCATTTTCACGATACCGGAATTCTCCTTCCAGCGGGAAGGAAAGGGTCGCACCTTCCACCTCGAACTTCTTTACCTGATGCGTCTGTTCTGCGCGAAGGCAATCGCAGGGAAGTGGAAAACGGGAGCGTGCCAGGGTAAGAAGCTCAGCGAGGAGATCATCAACGGGAGAATCGGAAAAGCTGACTGTTTGCATATTCATCCGGAATTTGACTTTGACCGCTATTATACGTCGCCATATACAAAAGCATACAGCGACGCGTGCGGTTGTCTATTCCCGGATGACAAAAATCAGGCCGATTATAGTTATTGCCATACCCACAAGCATGGGCAATGTAATGGCCTCTCCAAACAGCAACCACGCTTCAGCTGCCGTGAGAATGGGAACCAGGTAAAAGTAAGTAGCGACTTTGGTTGCTTCACCGCTTCGTATCATAAAAATCAGCAACATAATCGCCAGAACCGATACGCCAATAACCAGCCAGCCCAGACCCAGCGCAAATGATAAGCTCCACTGCGTCGGAGCAGATTCGAACATCAGGCTAATTGCACCCATCGATATTGTCAAAGTGACGTACTGTAAAAACGTGTTCGCAAAGATATGTCCATCTCCCTGAGCACGGCGCTGATAAAGCGCTCCGATCGTTACGCCAAATAACCCCAGCATGACCGACCCAAAAGCCACAGGATCCAGTGCAAAACTATGCTGGCCTGGCGAGAGCACCAGGAAAACGCCCGCAAAGCCAATCGCAATACCCAGCCATTTCCGGGGATGCAGGGACTGACGGTGCATGAGTGAAACCAGTATTGCAGTCAGTACCGGCTGCAGGCCGGTGATGAGCGCCACAATGCCTGACGGCATGCCACGATGGATGGCATAAAAGCATCCGCCCAGAAAGAAGCTCTGCAGGAAAAGTCCGACAATCAGGTTGCGAACCATTCCTCTGCCGGACGGAAAACGGGCCCTGAACCCCAGTGTAAGCAGCAGAAGGACCAGACAGGAAAATGCGCCACGCAGGAATAAAAGATGAAACGGCGCGCTGTACTGCACGGTAAATTTGGCTGCGACAAACCCTGACTCCAGAGGAATACAAAAAGCCAGGGCGCAAGAGTAATGAGCCATTTTTTTGTGAGGCAGTGATATTCATAGTATTGCAGGTGGGTTCTTGTCGGGCGATATGAAAGGGGATCTTCCCGGTCACTATTGTGTGCACCGGGAAGGAAGGTGATCAGACTGCGGGTGACCACAGGTCGTAATTCAGTGCGAAGCTGTTACCTTCACGGATAACCTTACCGGTAGTAGGCAGGTTGAAGTGCATACCACTGACAGCCAGGTTATCGCTCGCTGCGCGGTCAAGCACTTTGCTACGGATGGCCGCCGCCGCCGCAGGATCGCTGTCGAACGCGATAGTAACGTCAGGCTGAGCAACCTGAATGTGCGGGAAGTGAACAATATCACCCCAGATGAGCAGCGACTCTTTTTCATCACCCAGCAGATAACCGGTATGTCCTGGTGTATGGCCGAACAGCGGTACAGTCTGAATACCTGGTAAAATCGCTTCCTCGCGGAATGGCACCAGTTTGTCGTCATAAGCGCTGAAGGCGTTCCTTGCTACTTCAAAGAACGGCTTGAATGCGTCAGGCGCGCCAGCGGAAATGGTTTCATCACGCCAGAAAGCGAGTTCTTTCTCATGCACAAACAACTGCTGAACATTGCGGAAAACGGGAGTCTGCAGGGGGCCTGCAAGCCCGCCGATATGGTCAGGATGCGCGTGAGTCAGGAGAAGGGTATCAATCTGAAGCGGGTCAATGCCTGCCGCGGCCAGGGCTACCTGAAGCCGACCGCCCCAGCCATTGATACCTCCGGCACCACTGTCAATCAGGATGGTTCGCTCAGGCGTCTGGATAACGTAGACGTTGATATTAATACGGGGTACTGCTGGCACACCGCGCTTCTGCAGTAAATCCTCGGCACGTGAGCCGTCAATACCAGACAGCAGCTCAAAAGATACGTCCAGATAGCCATCACTCAGCATGGTCACAGTCATGTCACCTACTTTTTTGCGATTGATAGCCGGGGCCTGCCAGTTCAGTTGTGAAGTCATATTGGTCTCCGTTACGATTAGAGGTCATCAGGTTTTACTTTAGCAATAGTAACGAAATTTCTGGTTCGAACTGCTCATCCTGCTACGTAAACCGCTCATTCTTAAAATCCGGAGCACAGCAGGTTATATTGCTTTTGCCTTTCTCATGTAAGGTGTCGGTATTATCTTTACCGGAGCCTGTAATGGACATTATTGGAATTATCATGTCGGCGGGAAAAGCCTCTGACCAGTCCTCAAGCACCCGACAATAGTGTCCCGCCTCAATCCCCGCCAGGGCAGAAGACTCCGGCAGGTAGGCCAGGCCGTAGCCATCTTTTACTGCCTGAAGCATTGGATAAATGCTTGAAAAAGTAAGCTGCCCGTCCACTTTTTTCACAATCTCCCCCTGCCTGACAAATTCCCAGCCATACAGCGGGCCTGTGGGTGACAGACGTATATTGATGCAGTCATGTTTTTCCAGCTGAGAGGGATGTAGCGGCAGACCTCTTTCTGCAAGATAGGTGGACGATCCAATGACGACAAACCGTATGTCCGGTGCGATTCGGACGGCCACCATATCCTTTAATATGTCATCACCAATTCGGACTCCGGCATCAAAATTGCCCTCAACAATGTCGACAAAACCGTTCTGCTGCGACATTTCCACCTTGATATCCGAATATTTTTTTAGTAACGGTGACAATCGTGGCCAGAGACATTCATGAATCATGTGATCTGATACCGTAAGTCTGACCAGCCCAGCCGGTGTATGGCGCAGTCTCTGAAGAGCTGTCACGCCCGCTTCAATGCGCGCAAGACCGGGTTCAAGCGTCAGTAATAATTGTTTACCGGCTTCGGTGACAGCCACCCGCCTGGTTGTACGCATAAGTAACGGCATGCCAACGCGCTCCTCGAGACGACGTATCGTGTGTGAAAGCGTGGATGCCGAGATCCCGAGGCGGACAGCAGCCCGTGAAAAACTGCACTCCTGTGCTACTGCCATGAATGCAACATAGTCATTAAAATCGTGACGCATACCGTTCCCGTTCAGGATCTCCGATAACATTATCAGAACCATTTAGGTTCATGATGCCGATTCTGTGAGCCATCAGGCAACCCCCCCGTTCCGCTCATCCGATCATAATTTTTATAAATCTAGATATTGGTAAATCTCAATATGTGGAATAAAGTGTCGTGGTTCTGCGGCTACATCGGCCGAACGACGACATGCCAGGTCGTAAATGCTGAGACATGGCGTTTCAGTGATATTGAAAATTCGCTATATCAGGATATGTAATGAAGACGAAAAACCTGTTCTCTCCCACCAGACTAGGTCCCTACACCCTGAAGAATCGTGTTGTACTTCCGCCTTTAACCCGCTCACGGAGCTCACAACCGGGTGATATTCCGAACGAACTGATGGCTGAATATTACGCACAGCGCAGCAGTGCCGGGTTTATGGTGACCGAAGGAACACAAATCGAACCTCGTGGGCAGGGTTATGCGTGGACCCCGGGGATCTACAGCTCACGGCAAGTGGAAGGCTGGAAGAAAGTGACGCGGGCAGTGCATGAAAAAGAAGGCATCATTTTTGCCCAGCTCTGGCATGTCGGAAGAGTATCCCATAACTCCCTGCAGCCATGTAACGCCTCGCCTGTCGCTCCGTCGGCGATACCGGCAGGGGAAAACGTTAAGGTATTCATCGAAACCGGGCCGGGAGAGGGTGCGCTGGCTACCGCTTCCTGCCCCCGCGCACTGGAAAAAGAGGAAATTAGTGAGATTGTCAGGATGTACGCCGGGGCAGCTCAGAACGCCCTTGATGCCGGTTTTGACGGTGTGGAAATTCACTGTGCAAATGGATACCTGGTTAACCAGTTCATGTCATCCCATAGCAACAAAAGAGAGGATGAATATGGTGGCTCATTACATAACCGGCTGCGGTTTCTGCGCGAAGTGACGCAGGCTGTCGCTGATGTGGTCGGTAAAGACCGTGTGGGAGTCCGTTTTGCTCCGCTCTTTCAGACCACGGATGAAGTAAGGGTCTATCTTGGCCTGGTGGAAGATGATCCCCATGAAACCTATACCGAAGCCGTTAAAATTCTTGAAGAAATCGGAATAGCCTATATTTCTCTTGCTGAAGCCGACTGGGATGATGCTCCCGAATTGCCTGAAGCATTCAGAGCTGAAGTCCGTAAGTTATTCAGCGGTGTAATTATGTATGCCGGGCGATATACGCAAGAAAAAGCCGAACGGATTATCGGTGCTGGCTGGGGAGACATTATCGGATTTGGCCGCCCGTTCATAGCTAATCCGGATTTACCGCAGCGCCTTTATCATGAATGGCCACTGAATCCGGTCGATCCAACAACCATGTATGGTGGAACGGCAAAAGGCTACACAGATTATCCCGCCTTTGGCTAACCATTCTTATGAGCATCAGCTTTTCAAAAGCTGATGCTTAACGTAGAGAAGTATCGTAACATTGCAATTCCTCAATGCGACAAGTGACAGAGTTTATGCCTGATATTGATTTGAATGACGTGATTAAGGCGCTGGGAAACCCTGTTAGAAGAAAAATTCTGCATATGCTCAAGGAACCGAAAATACACTTCCATCAGCCTTATGCTGATGCGGACGAGTTCGGTGTGTGTGTCAGTATCATTCAGGAAAAGGTCGGGCTCTCACAGTCTACCGTTTCTCTTTACCTCTCAGCTCTTCAACGGGCACAACTTGTTACTTCTCAGCGCATCGGTCCCTGGACGTACTACAAACGTGACAATGATAAAATAAGGGTTGTTCTTGAGTTGCTGAAAAATACAATCTGATACAGGACTGAGCACATTCAGTGTAACAGTACCGGGGGTTCGTACTTGCGATCCCGGCAGGCATTCCATGAAAGCGCACTAATTCCTCAATATCAGGCTGCAGACCGGTCATAAGAGGCTAATAGTTTTGCAAAATATCCACCAGTTTGGGTCAAATCACTCTGTCGGTTGGTGTGCATACTCGGTGCAAGGACCTGCAGATATTTAAGATGGCGGATAGCTTGTTACAGTGCCGCTGATGACATTCCGACCCTGTTGCCGTCCGGGTAAGATAATACCTCTGACAGCGGTCATAAAAGCCCAACATAATTGTCTTTCGAGCCATATATTAATCGCTCATCGCGCTCTCTTTTTCGAAGAGGTGTCACTTAATCATGATCGGTCAGTACAAAAAGACAGTGCTTTTCCAAATTCCGGACGGTTGTATGCGAAAACGGTGAAGCTCAACAAATGGTGTCATCGCTGTGCAATGCTCTGCGGGCTCATTCTTTCAGTTAACTGTTTGGTTACAGCTTCAATGAAGTATTTCAGTTAATTCACAGCGAGGGTTTGAGGAAACCACGCTGTGATTACCCAACGCTCATCCGGAGCATCCGGATTGAACTGTCGCTGGAGCTTGTTGGGCGACACGATACTGGCCTCGCCTTTACATGCCCTCGGGCTCCGGTATCCGACCTGAGCCTTTATCCCGACACGTTTCATCAGTCGCCAGACTCTGTTCACTCCGCACTGTTGCCCGCTGTCCCGCAGATCCAGATGGATTTTGCGATAACCATAGACGCATCCCGATTCCAGCCAGAACTGTTTAATCTGTCCTGTCAGTCTCAGGTCTGCCTGATGGCGTTGTGAATGCGGCTGCTGAAGCCAGGCGTAAAAACCACTGGGATGTTCATCCAGCACCCGACAGAGCAGGCGAACAGGCCAGCAATAGGTGTTGTCACGAATAAAGGCGTACCTCAGTCGGACAGCTTTGCGAAGTACGCCGCGGCTTTTTTTAATATGTCCCGTTCGTCGGTAACCCGCTTCAGCTCTTTCTGAAGACGGCGGATCTCGGCCTGAGCATCTGACTGTTCTTTATTAGTGGAAGAATCCGGACCGTAGTTCTTTATCCAGGCGTAAAGGCTGTGGGTGGTGATATCGAGACGCGTTGCAACGCTGGCAACAGAATAACCGCGATCAACAACCTGTTTGACTGCTTCAATTTTAAACTCTTCAGGATAACGCTTACCGCTCATGGGCACCTCTCTTTAAGTCATCTTAAATGACTCTGAGGTGTCTGTTAAACCTGTGGCGATTCACCTCGCGTCCTTCCGTTCAGTATAGCCTCAGTCCCTGACACCACCCGAGAACGGAATGACGTCCCCTTTCTCCCTCCCGGTGTTGCGTTCAAGCTCCCTGACATACTGCTGTAAAAGTATAAGGTTATGTAACAGCTCTACATTTTCAGCCATCATCTTTTTGATTTCTTCCCTCAGCTCATTTCTCTGACGGCGATACTTTTCTTTCAGCTTGATCTGCTGCTCAATGCCCTGCTCATCAACCGGCGCGGTGCCCTGGCACGTTTTTTTCAGACTGCGGATAGCCTCCCTGACCTGCCTGTACTCAGGACAGTTATAATTCAGGGTGCCGTTTGCCAGCCCCGCTCGTTTTTCCACAGCATACTGGCTGATACGCTCCCCTGATAACATCAGTTCCCTCAGGGCCTGCTCTGCTCTTGCCTGTGTTTTTTTAACCCCCGACTGTTCGTTCGTCATGCTCTATTCATCCTTTTCAAAAAAACGGACAGCATCTGCATAAAAATCTCTCTCAAGCATCAGAAAATCCCTGTCAGCCTGAGGAGCATTATTTCGCACGGCAATCTCCAGAAGGTTGTCATAATGAGCCATCCTGCGTTTCCACACGGGAACAGAATCAGCTCCGGCCAGCATGTTCTCACATCCCGGATTGCAGGACGCTGACTGAACAACCGCCTTAAACTCGCAGTCATGGCCATTCATGCAATAAAAACCGTTTCCAAGAGATACCAGTTTTTGCCCGCCTCGTTTAGCCATGCTCATCGCTTTTTTCAGTGTAGGAAACGTCATCTGATGTAAGTGCCCACCTCTCTGGGACATCAGTAACTTCCCGCCTTCGCCATAAAGCAGGCCTTCATGCTGATAAGAAACAGCCCTGGAAGCTGAGAGTTCGGTATCAACCCTCTCAATCTCGGCAGCGAATGCCTGAGGGATCGCCCGGCTAAAATGCGAAGCGTTGAGTGCACCGGACATATACCACTCCGTCATGCCTCTGATTAAGTGCTTAAACTGCCGGATAAGATCATTAGTAGAAATCAGATCAAGACGCCTGAGGTGTACAGCAAGTGAACGGCGAAACTGATGGGTTCGCAATGGCCAGAAAGCCCCCTCCCGAATCTCCATCGCAACGCGTTCATCATCACGTATGTTTGGATTTAAAAGCCTGAACTCATCAATATGGTCACGTCGGATGAACAGATGGTGTCTTTTCACAAATTTCTTTGCCCACTCAGTCTGGCGCTGCGTCCCCATAAAAGAGAGTTTTTGCTCCGAGAACCACGACCTGATATTTAAAGACAATGGAACATTGTCCAGCGTCTTCCCGTCCAGGCCTGTCATGATTTGATTAATTCTGCGTAAATGCTGAAAAGGCTTTTCCACATAGCGACAAACAACCCAGTCTTCGTGACTTCCACCTTCCGGGGCGAACTTATGCAACACCGAACGAAGTCCCAGGATATCACCATCATAAATCAGTGAACCGTGCATCACGCCAAGCACTTCGCTGTGTCTCATCCCCGACATGGCCTGTATCACATTCATGACTTTTAACGTCAGCTCAAAATGCCAGGTGTTCAGCTTTATGTGATCAACGCCAATAAAATCAGATCTCCAGCGCTTATTTTTATGTACCGAGAACCAGCCCTGCATCCCGGGGCCAAGTGTCGCGAAAAGCGCCCGAATTTCCCCGGCAACAATATTGTAGTAATACGCGGCCCGGTAATCCGGTATGCTTTTTGCTGTCCCTCTTTTACGGGCTTCCAGCATCGACGTATAGTAAGGCGAATCATAAAAACCGTTTATGATAGCGCACAGCCGGGAAAACCCGTCAAAATCGAAATCACTGATTTCAGCATCCAGTTCAGTAATCAGCCCTTCCCAGACAGACATCATAAGACTGAAAGGCATACAATATGTCTGGTTTGAATCATCCACACTGTTGTAACTGTCGAAGCTAATATCAGGAAAGTAACCGTATTTTCGAAGACGGGTATGACCTGTCAGCGAGATATCCGCCAGGTCCATAAAGTAATTACGTAATGTTCTTTCAGAACGCTTCCTGCCGTGCTCATCCTCCTCCTTCATCTTTACAATGAAAGCATTCCGGACAAGCGGAAAACGAAGCTGAAACAGACTGCGATACCCCATAGACTCAATAATACGGGCTCCCGCCACAATGTTTGCACATTTCCGGATCAGGGACTGCGTCTTCGCGGTCCTGCCGACAATCCAGAGCAGGCTGGCTGAGATGATTTTGGCTTCAAGACGCAGTTCAGGATCCCGTATGCCTGAAAAATTAACGGTTCTTAACGTTTCACCAATATGGGTTCTGACATAGCGATTGGTCCAGACATCATCCCTGAAATAAATATTCAGCGTCTCCTCATTGATAAAACGCATATCATGTTCATCTGAGCTGGCGATAACCAGGCAGTTATTCAGACGTTCAAAGCTTTTGTTTTCTAGTGCCTCACAGATGATATCCTCAGTCGGAAACTCATCCCCTGAACGAAGCGGCGTTCCGGCAGGAAACTCCGCCATTCGACTACGGCTTACCTCTTTTTTCTTCAAATCTGCCATACCGGAGCCACACCTTCTCGCTGAAGTTTAACGCGCGCTTTTTTCAGGATCGCCTCATCTACCAGCCCAAGCCGTAAATCAATCTTCAGGAGTAACGTTTCATAACGCTCCACAGCATTGACCGAACCGATGTACAACGGTTTTCCATACTCGATAGCATGCCTGAATGACAGCAGGAGCCATACAGACTCCAGCGTTTCCACAACGCAACTTTTTGAACATTCGACACAATGAGAAAAATCCGCACAAGCCTTTGGTGTCCGGCCAAATCGTTTTTGCTTTTTTATAAAGCGCAATTCAATATCTGTAGGCGGCTCCTGCGATCGACATCCCAGGCCATTCAATAAAAGATCCACACCCTCATCGCTTCCACGCAGATCGATCCCCAGCTCATCAGCAACTTTTACCCGCTCGGATAACGCACGTGTCGCAATCCCCTGATTCATAAGCGTATCAAGTGCAGCACTGAAGTTTTCCTTCGCCCCCTGTGGGTTACCTGCAGCATAATTCCGCCTGTAAGTGCCCCAGTTATGCTGTGCTTTTTCCGCCGTAATCAGACCATTCTTTAATGTTCTGTCCGTATACTGCTCAGACGTTTTGCGCAAGCCAGAAACGGTAATTGATGGAAGCGAGGGATTAAGCTGCCGCATCGTGGCCCACGCCCCCTCAGAGTTAGAAAATTTAGTCAGATGACTGGGATTAAGAGAATAAAGCTTACGGAATTTCACCTGCGGCTCACTCAGAAACAGCGCCTGTACCGGAGGGAAGTTATCTGCGGAAACCAGATAGTTAACGATGTCGTCCCTGAGCCTGATAAAAGACAGAAACCAGTAATAGCCCGCACGTTTGGTCACATACTCCGATTTACCTATCGTCAGACGTATATACTTATTCGCTCTCCCCTTATAAACATAATCAGTGCTGATACCCTTTTCATCCAGATGTATATCATCCCGCGTCAGACCCAGAACCTGAGAGGTGTTTCCCCATGTGTGGTAACAGAACAGAAAAAAAGAAGTAAGAAAGTAATTTTCCAGAACGTCCCTGATGATGATCTCTGCCCTGCTGACCCCGTTCTCTCCCGGATACCGGAAATACGCTTCATAAACAGGTGCCAGCAAAGACGGTGAGAAATGCCGCACCCCTTTTTCCGATTTAGCGATATGCTCCCGGATACATCCCGCAAGGAACTCATTCATGGATGACAACTGCCTCAGGATCTCGGAAAGTTCATTCCTGGTATAGCTATCCCTTCCCTGCTGCTGATACGTTCCTTTCGGTAAGAATTCATATTCATACCGCCTCTGAATCTGCCCGCCCGTAAGCAAAAACCGGTTGACCACGGACAAGTAGTGTCTTGCCATCCTGACTGAAATTTTTCGCCGACGAATATCGTTCATGAGATGTTTAATATACATTTCAACGCCTTCAGCCGTGCCATAGTCATACTGATTGACTGACTGCCATATAAAAAACATATTGAGATAACGGAAAATGGTTAACCTTCCGGCGGGACGGTAAGACAGAAGAAATCGTTTCAGAGAGGCAATAAAATCGCGTTTTTCAGGGCGGGCAAGATGCGAATGTTCACTAAACCATCCGGGGAGCAACACATAATCTGAAAAATGAGCCTGAAGATAAACGTCAAGTAAATAATATCGGTTCAGATCCCGCTGAGTGATGTGTCCGCTGACCGTCTCCCATGACAGCACATTTTCGGCCATCCACGTTATCTGCGTTTCACTCCGGCTCATATATGGCTCCATCGCGACCTGCAGCACCGTCAATCAATGCGTCCATGACCCCGGCGACTGCATCAGAAATCTGGTTTTGCTGAAGAAAGACGATGTATTTCATCGTCGTATTTTCGCTTTTATGGCCCATCCAGTATTTTACTGTACCCAGCGCATTTGCGGCCTGATCGGGATAGCAACTCAGTGCCGAGCGTAAAAAATGGGTCGCAAACGTTGCCCGCAAATCATGGGGTTTATGTCTGAACACATTTCCCGGAGCAGACCGGGCCAGGCGATGGCGAAAACTGTACCAGCGGGAGTAAAAGGCTTTTTCAGACATCCGTTTCCCGTTTGCCATTAAAAATAAAGGCTCGTGCCGCCCTTCCCCACCCTGTCGTGCACGCCATTTTTGGATCTTCTTTTCATACTCCTCATCCGCCAGATAATCCAGAACCTGCTCGTACAATCGTCTGGTGATGAAGAGTTCTCGCGTCATCCCAAACTTCGTATGAACTCCGCATCTCGGACCAATATGAAGCCCCCTGATGGTCAACTCAGATACAGGGACACTGGCAAGGTACTCTTCAGTAAAGAGTGACGACGGCAGGGTCAGCATTTCATCCAGCCGTAACCCACAATTTTTCATCAGCACAATCATTAAACTGAACAACCCGGACTCAGATTTCAGTGCCTCATCCAGGATATGAACCTCTGCATCATTCAGTGGGTTGATTGTCCTTTTTGTTGTGCTGGTTATCCTGATGGCAAGATCCGAACTTATCACCTTGCGTCGCCCGTCAACGACTTTTTCGACCAACGTAAAAAATGAGCTGGCAGCCAGCTCACCACACTTGCCCAGAAATACGTAAAACCGTCGGATAACGCTGATGTACACCGCCGCGGTGGATGAGGCGATGCGCCCCTGCCTTACGGCCCCCAGAAGATACTCCCTGAAGCCATATGTAGGGCTTTGGTATTTCAACGTTCCCGGGGTGAAAGGGTCAAGTCCGTTATCCTCCAGCCACCTTATCCAGCGTAAAAATGCCCGGGCTAAAGGCTTTAAATCCCTGGCCTGCAGGATAGCTTTATCCATAAGATAAAAGTGTACATATCGGCTCAGTTTTCGATTCTGGATGCCGCTAATATAAGGTATTTCAGCATACAGAAATCCGGGTTCAAATTTCAGTTTCGGCTCTGTTGCATCCAGTTTGCTGACACGCCCATAACGCGCATGAATGTTAGTGATTATCCTCACAGTCTGTCGCCCTGAAACGCCACCTCATGCCTACACTATAAATCCGGAAGAAGAAAAAACAAACAACCAGGTTGCCGGGAGTGAATATGCAAATCAGGAGGAAAGTAAAAGATGTAACGACACCATCACGATGCAATACATTGACCTCAACACGTTACCCGGACCATACGTGATAAACATCACAAATCCTTTGAGTGAAGAACTTAAGATGTGATTTTCATTTCCCGGCACAAACCGTGCCCTTAAAAAACAGGCAACGGATACATCTTAATGCCAGAAGTAAACCTTAATTGATTGAATACAGCCTGAGTCCATTGCAAAAATAACACACAGGGTAAATTCGCATATACAGAACCCAACGAAAAGCAAAAGAAACCTGTAACACATTTCGTTTACCTGTCACTTTCAATTGTAAAAGCCAGCAGAAAAAGCGCATATAACTATATTTATCCCTGCGGGGACTTTTGTTTGTGCTATATATTTTTTACAGAGAACCGCAACGCGTCCAAACACAAGAATATATTTACCTCTGGAAAATGGTCTGACTCCCTTTCACGTGGTTGTAGTGACCTGTTCTGTGATTCATGTAATGTCTTTTCTGGATGAGGAAAATATGTCATCACTGATATTTTATACAGACGAAGCACAAGCACTGATTGTAACAGATACCCTTGCCGTCACCGATAATGGGGAGCCGTTATCTTTTGTTTCCAAAGCAGGTTACATCCCCCAGCTAAGAACCATCATAGCAGGTACGGGGGCAGGTGGATTTTCTAACACCTGGTTGCTTGAAGCATCAACCAGAATGGTCGTATCAGGTATACAAAATCTCAATTATCATACATCGGCCTGTCTAAGGAGGCTGTGGAAACAATACAAGCATGACCATGCAATTCCCTCTTCTTCAACGGTGACAACCAGTGTTTATCAGTTCGCAATTTGCGAGGAAACAGGAAATATCGTTTCGTTCGCCTATCGCTCAGTCCATGATTTCGAATCAGAGCAATTACAATACGGAACAGGAGTAAAACCTGAGTGCCAAATCCTGGATGGGGATTTGTTGCAGACAATTCCTGTAATGATGAATGAACAAAGGGCTATACAGGCGACATACTCACACCCGGAACGGATCCATATTGGCGGTGAGATGATTGCGCATTATCTGACATCATCTATGTATCAATGCTTTAAGATTGGGGAATTTGAGGATTTCAGAACTCAGGGAGAGTATATATTGAGCAGGATTTAGGCAAAACGCGGTTCAGATAAAGTGCTTTTAACAGGCTTGCTGAACATTAAAAGGATATCTCTCAATTACGATGAATAGCTTGAATTCTAAAAATAGAAAAGTAGAGTTTAACTCTAAATACATAAAAACAAGAGTAAAGGAGCACCCGCCGAAGCAGCCGCGCATGATGTTGATCGAGAAACGAATCATCTCGTACGCCGGAATGCGGCTGCTGCCATATGACGGATGCGGTACACGCTTGTACGGCAGAGCAAACACGCTGTCCATCTCTTCGGTAGAGAGCGGGATCGCCGGCGGGTTAACCCAGATATAGCGCTCGCCGTGCTTTTGCATCAGCGCTCGCGCGCAGCCGGGGTTGGTTTCATGGTGTAAGATGCGCGACGCGTGGGCGTAGAGTACTTTATCGCTTTTTACTTTTTCGTAGGACGGCAGCAGCACATAGGTTTTTTCCCACGGCTTCGGACGCGGCGGCTGCACCACCACGGCTTTTGCTTCCGCTTTCTTCGGCTCAACCGGTTTGTTATCCGCGCACGGCAGATCGTCACCGTACGGATGCGGGATAGGATCGATTTTGCCCGGCATATCGATAATGCGGGAATCCACCCCGCTCCAGCCCGGCAGCGCCTCTTTCACCATGATCGCGGTGTTGCGCACGTCGCGGATCTCGCTGACCGCTTCGCCCTGCGCCAGACGGTGTGCCACCTCTACCAGCGGACGCTCACCGTTACCGAAGATCAGCATGTCGGCTTTCGAATCCACCAGCACCGAACGGCGCACGGTGTCGGACCAGTAGTCATAGTGTGCGGTACGGCGCAGGCTCGCTTCGATGCCGCCCAGGATCACCGGCACGTCTTTCCATGCTTCTTTGCATCGCTGGGTGTAGACGAGGGTTGCGCGGTCGGGACGTTTACCCGCCACGTTGTCAGCCGTATAAGCGTCGTCATGGCGCAGCTTACGGTCGGCGGTATAGCGGTTGATCATCGAGTCCATGTTGCCCGCGGTCACGCCGAAGAACAGGTTAGGCTTGCCCAGACGCATAAAGTCGTCTTTGCTGTTCCAGTCAGGTTGGGAGATGATCCCCACGCGGAAGCCCTGGGCTTCAAGCATACGGCCGCAGATCGCCATGCCAAAGCTCGGGTGATCGACATACGCATCGCCCGTCACCAGAATAATATCGCAGCTGTCCCAGCCCAGCTGGTCCATCTCTTCACGGGACATCGGCAGGAAAGGCGCCGGTCCAAAGCAGGCTGCCCAGTACTGGGGCCAGGAGAAGAGGTCGCGATCCGGCTGGATCAGGGAAATAGCGCTCATAATGCTTCCGAAGAAAAAATAGACAAAAGGAGCGGGATTATACGCTGGTTTACCGGGGGAAATGAAGGGGTATTGTGCGGGCTGTTGCCCTCACCCCAACCCTCTCCCACAGGGAGAGGGAGAAAGTGTTTTACGGTGCCGGATTCACCAGCATCTGCCCTACCGATCCCCTGTCCATCATCTCCAGGGTCTGGCTGTGGAACAGGAACGGGAAGTGCGGCCAGGAAGGCTGGCCGTAGTAGACGAGCAGTTCGACCTGGCCATCCACCCAGACGGTATCTTTCCAGCCCCTGTCTTCCGGGAACGGCATCGCCCCGTTGACGTTGCGGATCAGGAATGACACCCCTTCAATATGGAACGACTGCGGCATCTCCGAGCGGACGGTCCAGCGCTCCCAGGTTCCCTGCTGGGCGGTGATATCAATGCGGTTTACGTCCCACAGCGCGCCGTTGATGCCCGGATCGTCGCCAAGGCTGATATCGCGACTGCGTACTGCCGGGCCGGTCACAATTTCCTGCGGTAGCAGGCGCATCGGCAGGCTGTCGGTCACCAGCGGCAACAGGCCGGTCGGGCGCAGCGTCAGCACCAGCGTGGAGACCAGCACGCTCGACGGTTCAAAGAAGCCGCGAATACGGTCAACAATGCTTGCCGCTTCGCCGCAGGTCACGGACACTTCATCCCCGTTGGTCATATCCACGAGGATTTCACGACGTTCGCCTGGCGCCAGCGCCAGCTGCTTCACCGACACCGGCGCAGGTAATAATCCCTGATCGCCTGAAATCACGTGCAGCGCGCGGCCGTCGCTCATCTGCAACTGGTAGCGGCGCGAGTTAGAGGCATTCAGCAGACGCAGGCGCACCCAGCCACGAGACACTTCGACATACGGGCTTTGCGCGCCGTTAACCAGCAGCGTATCGCCCACAAAGCCACCGCTGCCCGGCTCGCTGTACTCCGGGGTACCAAAGTTATCCAGTCGCTTATCCTGAATAATGATCGGGAAATCATCGACGCCGTAGTGATTCGGGATCGGCAGCGTTTTACTGACCTCATCTTCAATCAGCCACATTCCGGCCAGGCCGTTGTAGACCTGCTGGGCGGTGCGGTTCGGGGTATTGGCGTGATACCACAATGTCGCCGCGCTCTGACGAATCGGGAGGACGGGCGCCCAGTCGGCATTCGGCGACATCATGCGTGCCGCGCCGCCAATCAGCGGCCCCGGCACCTGCAAACCACTGACGGTCATCGCGACATTTTCCGTCGTACGGTTACTGTAGATGAGCTTAACGTCATCGCCATTCCACACGCGAATGGTCGGCCCGAGGTAGCGTCCGTTAATGCCCCATACCTGCGCGCGCGTTCCCTGGGTAAAGGACCAGTGGCTACGCTGAAGCGTGAGGAATAGCGGCTGCCCGCGACGGGATTCAATCAACGGCGGAATAGGCAGCGGCTGTTGCTGCCCGGCGGCGCTGGCTGTCCGCGGTATCGCACCCGCACAAAGGGCGATACCCGAAGCCTGAATAAACTGACGCCGACTGAGTGACATATAAGCTCCATCTGAAACGACTAACAACGCGGGAATTCGTTTTCCCTTACACGACACCGGGTTAAATCTTACCGGCGGCTTCTCGCTCTGCAACTTCTTTATCGAGCTGCGCAATATGCTGAGCCATCAGCTCGCGGCAGTGCGTGGCCAGCTCGCGCACCTGGTCTTTACCGTATTTAGAGGTATCTACCGGCGGCAGCATTTCGACAATGACCAGTCCGTTATTCAGACGGTTAAGATTAATCTTATTCGATGTATTGGAAACACACACGGGAATAATTGGAACGCCAGCCGCAATTGCAGCATGAAACGCGCCGGTCTTGAACGGCAGCAGGCCGCGACCACGGCTGCGCGTCCCTTCCGGGAACATCCAGATGGAAATCCGGCGCTTTTTAAACTGATCCACCACTTCCGCAATGGTGCCATGCGCTTTGGCGCGGTTGTTGCGGTCAATCAGCAAGTTACCGGTGAGCCAGTACAGCTGGCCGAAAAAGGGGATCCACAGCAGGCTTTTTTTGCCCACGGTTACGGTCGGCGGAAGAACAATATTTGAGGCCGTCACCATATCGTAGTTGTTCTGATGGTTAGCGATATAGATGGCGTTACCGAAATTCTCCGCCCCTTCAGGCAGACGCTTTTCAACCTTCAGGCCAAACAGCGGCGCAAGACGACCAAACATGTGGCCAAACGTCGCGACATGCTTTGGGTTACGCGGGCTGAACAGGCAATAAATCGATCCGAAAATACAGACCAGAATGCAATAAATAACGGTAAGAATGAGACGAACAATGTATAGCATAGCGACCTCTGAAGCCCTGACAGCTGACAATTATACTTCACCTGTGGCCAGGTAAGGACTTTATTACGAGCGCGTATTGTTAATCGCAACGCACGAATTAACAACGTTTTTACGGGAAATTTTATGGTAATACCCCCTCCGGAAAGAGGGGGATGAAACAGGTTACTCTTCGCTGTCGTCCGCTTTGCTGCGCGCCGGCGAGTCAATCTCCACGCGGTCGATTCGCTGGAGGCCGCGCATCAGTGAGCCGCGACGTCCGCGCTCACCCACCACCTTCTGCAACTCTTCCGGACGCAGTTTGATTTTACGCTTGCCGACATGAATGGTCAGCGTGCTCTGCGGCGGCAGCAGGAAGAGATGCGCGAGGCTATCTTCGCCTTTTGCCGCTTCCGCTGACGGGATACTGATGATCTTGTTGCCCTTGCCTTTCGACAGCTCCGGCAAATCGCTGACCGGGAACATCAGCATACGTCCGGCAGCGGTGATCGCCAGCAGCATGTCGCTTTCGTTCTCGATGATCAGCGGCGGCATGACGTGTGCGTTATCCGGCAGGCTAATCAGCGCTTTACCGGCACGGTTACGCGACACCAGATCGTTGAAGGTACAGATAAAGCCGTAGCCCGCATCAGACGCCATCAGCAGTTTTTGATCGTCGGCTTCCATCAGCATATGCTCAACCGTGGCACCCGGCGGCAGCGTCAGCTTACCGGTGAGCGGTTCGCCCTGGCCGCGCGCAGACGGCAGCGTGATCGGGTCGATGGCGTAGCTGCGGCCCGTGGAGTCGATAAACGCCACCGGCTGGTTGCTCTTGCCCTTCACCGCCGCCTTGAAGCTATCACCGGATTTGTAGCTCAGACCCGGCGCGTCGATATCGTGGCCTTTGGCGCTACGCACCCAGCCGCTCTGGGAAAGCACAATGGTCACCGGCTCGGACGGCAGCATGTCGTGCTCGTTCATCGCCTTCGCCTCTTCGCGCTCGTGCAGCGGAGAACGTCGGTCGTCGCCAAAGGCGTCGGCATCGGCCTGCAACTCTTTCTTCAGCAGGGTGTTCATCTTGCGCTCGGACGCCAGAATCGCCTGAAGCTGATCGCGCTCTTTTTCCAGCTCGTTCTGCTCGCCTCGGATCTTCATCTCTTCCAGTCTGGCGAGATGGCGCAATTTCAGTTCGAGGATCGCTTCGGCCTGAGTTTCGCTGATGCCAAAGCGCGACATCAGGGCAGGCTTAGGTTCGTCCTCGGTACGAATGATCTCGATCACTTCGTCAATGTTGAGGAACGCCACCAGCAAACCTTCGAGGATATGCAGGCGCTTAAGCACTTTTTCCAGGCGATGGTTCAGACGACGGCGCACCGTATCGCGGCGGAAGGCCAGCCATTCGGTAAGGATCTCCAGCAGGTTTTTCACCGCCGGACGACCGTCCAGACCAATCATGTTCAGGTTGATGCGGTAGCTTTTTTCCAGATCGGTAGTGGCGAACAGGTGGTTCATCACCTGCTCCATGTCCACGCGGTTAGAGCGCGGCACGATCACCAGACGGGTCGGGTTTTCGTGGTCCGATTCGTCGCGCAGGTCGTCCACCATCGGCAGCTTTTTATTGCGCATCTGGGAGGCGATCTGCTCCAGCACCTTCGCACCGGACACCTGGTGCGGCAGCGCGGTGATCACCACGGCACCATCCTCTTTATTCCACACCGCGCGCATGCGCACGGAGCCGCGACCGTTCTGGTAGATTTTGCGGATTTCCGCACGCGAGGTGATGATCTCGGCTTCGGTCGGATAGTCCGGCCCCTGCACGATATCCAGCAGATCGTCCAGCGAGGTTTTTGGCTGCTCAATCAGGGTGATGGCCGCTTTTGCCACTTCACGCAGGTTGTGCGGCGGAATGTCCGTCGCCATGCCCACGGCGATACCGGTCGTGCCGTTCAGCAGGATGTTCGGCAGACGCGCAGGCAGCATTTTCGGCTCCTGCATCGTACCGTCGAAGTTTGGCACCCAGTCGACCGTGCCCTGCCCCAGCTCGCCCAACAGCACTTCGGCATATTTAGACAGGCGAGATTCGGTATAACGCATTGCCGCGAAGGATTTCGGATCGTCCGGCGCCCCCCAGTTCCCCTGGCCATCCACCAGCGGATAGCGATAAGAAAACGGCTGGGCCATCAGCACCATCGCTTCATAGCAGGCGATGTCGCCGTGCGGATGGTATTTACCCAGCACGTCGCCGACGGTACGGGCGGATTTCTTAAACTTGGCGGTAGCGTTCAGCCCCAGTTCGGACATCGCATAGACGATGCGGCGCTGAACGGGCTTCAGGCCATCCCCGATAAACGGCAACGCCCTGTCCATGATGACGTACATGGAGTAGTTCAGGTAGGCATTTTCCGTGAATTCATGTAGCGCGAGGCGCTCTGCCATATCGCTCATTACGTGTGATTCCTCAACTCAGAAACCGAAGGGTTTCAGGCAATATTGCCGCAGATACTACCCTATCTGACGAGTTGAGTCACAAAGAAAAAGGGCCGCTTATGCGGCCCTTTTCGGGTTATTTGTTCAGCTTGATAACCTGCTTCACGTCGATTTCAAACTCGTTCCAGTCTTTATCGATTTTACCCTGGAGTTCGACTTTATCCTGCGGCGTCACCGTCACGCCGTTCCAGCGCTTGTGGTCGATCTCCACCACCACCGTGCCGCTTTCATCGCGGAAGGTGTAACGGTCATCGGACAGGCGCTCGGTAATGTTCCCGCGCAGCTTCACCCAGGCATCGTCCTTCAGGTCTTTCACTTTAGCCGCGGTGGTGAGGTTGGCGTTGTTATCGACAAAGCCACCCTGCTGGGTTTGCGTCTGATTCTGTGTCGCAGATGGGCCAGAGAAGCCACCCTGTGCAGCAAAGACAGGGGCCGTGGTCATCATCATGATGGCAGCAATTGCAGCGAATTTTTTCATCTTTATCTCTCCCTTTAATGTCGTTTCACAATCCATTAAACAGGGTAAACCTTAACAACTTCTTAAGGGGAAAATTTATTTATTTTTACTGTACAGCAGGCGCTTGCAAAAGGTTTACTGACGGCATCAAGGAGGAAATATGCGCATTTTACTGGTAGAAGACGACAAGCTCATTGGCGACGGCATCAAAGCGGGCTTAAGCAAAATGGGCTTTAACGTGGACTGGTTTACCGACGGGAAAACCGGGCAGGCGGCCCTGTACACCGCGCCGTATGATGCCGTGGTGCTGGATCTAACGCTGCCGGAGATCGACGGGCTTGAGATCCTGCGCGCCTGGCGCGAAAGCGGAAAGAGCGAACCGGTGCTGATCCTGACCGCGCGGGATGCGCTGAATCAGCGCGTCGAAGGGTTACGCCTGGGGGCGGATGATTACCTGTGTAAGCCGTTCGCGCTAATTGAAGTGGCGGCCCGTCTGGAAGCGCTGGTACGCCGCAGCCACGGGCAGGCGCGCAGCGAGCTGCGTCACGGCAAGGTCACGCTCGATCCGGCAAGCCTTGTCGCCACGCTGGAGGGCGAAACGCTGGTGCTCAAACCCAAAGAGTTCGCCCTGCTGGAACTGCTGATGCGCAACGCGGGCCGCGTGCTGCCGCGCAAGGCCATCGAGGAGAAGCTCTACAACTGGGATGATGACGTCTCCAGCAACGCTGTCGAAGTCCACGTTCATCATTTACGCCGCAAGCTCGGCAGCGACTTTATCCGCACCGTGCACGGCATCGGTTATACCCTGGGTGACGCATGAAACTGACCCAACGCCTGAGCCTGAAGCTGCGCCTGACGCTCCTCTTTTTGCTGCTGTCCCTGGCGGCCTGGTTTGCCGCAAGCGTGGTGGCCTGGCACCAGACGACCGACAAGCTCGATAAGCTGTTCGATACCCAGCAGATGCTGTTTGCCAAACGGCTGCTGACGATGGACGTGGACGAACTTCGCGCCCCGGAACGCATGCGCGAGGTGCCGAAAAAAGCCAAACACGGCCATCTTGACGACGATGCGCTGGCCTTCGCAATCTTCACCGCCGACGGCAGCATGGTGCTTAACGACGGCGAAAACGGGCGCGACATACCTTACCTCTACCGCCGGGACGGGTTTGATGACGGTCGGTTGCAGGATGACAACGACGAATGGCGTTTCCTGTGGCTGACTTCTCCGGACGGGAAATACCGCGTGGTGGTTGGCCAGGAGTGGGAGTACCGACAGGATATGGCGCTGGACGTGGTCAGCTCGCAGCTGACGCCGTGGCTGGTGGCGCTGCCCATAATGCTGCTGTTGCTGATTGTTCTGCTGAGCCGGGAACTGAAACCGCTGAAAAAGCTGGCGCAGACCCTGCGCTCGCGCTCCCCGGATGCGACCGATACGCTGCCCACCCACGGCGTGCCGACGGAGGTTCGCCCCCTGCTTGATGCGCTTAACCATCTTTTCGCCCGTACGCAGGAGATGATGGCCCGCGAGCGTCGCTTCACCTCGGATGCCGCCCATGAGTTGCGCAGCCCGCTGGCCGCGCTGAAGGTGCAAACCGACGTGGCGCAGCTTTCCCTTGACGATCCCGGGGCGCAGTCTAAAGCGCTGGGGCAATTGCACGCAGGCATCGACCGCGCCTCCCGGCTGGTGGATCAGCTTCTCACCCTGTCGCGCCTGGATTCACTGGATAATCTTGATGACGTCGAACCCGTGATGATGGCCGATTTGCTGCAATCCGCGGTGCTGGATATCTGGCATCCGGCGCAGCAGGCGGGCATTGATGTTCGGCTCAACGCTAATGCGCCCGAGGTGATGCGTCACGGACAGCCGCTACTGCTGAGCCTTCTGGCGCGTAACCTGCTGGACAACGCCGTTCGTTACAGCCCGCGCGGCAGCGTGGTGGACGTGACGCTGAACACCCAAAGCTTTACCGTGCGCGACAACGGCCCGGGCATTTCAACCGATGCGCTGACGCGTCTCGGCGAGCGCTTTTATCGTCCACCGGGCCAGGACGCCACCGGCAGCGGTCTGGGGTTGTCTATCGTCAAGCGTATCGCGGCGTTGCACGGGATGCGCGTCTCGCTGGGCAATGCGCCGGAAGGGGGTTTTGCGGTGACCGTCAGCTGGTAAGATTATTGCGCTGAGCGCAAAAGACTTTGCACATTTTGCTTATTTTTCCGCTCCGTCCTCGCGCGTAGAATACCCGGCATACTCTCATCATCGAGGACAAATAATGAGCAACATTCTGATTATCAACGGCGCGAAAGAATTTGCGCACTCTAAAGGCCAGCTGAATGACACCCTGACCGAGGTCGCGGATGGTTTCCTGCGCGACGCCGGACATGATGTTAAGGTCGTGCGCGCGGACAGCGATTACGACGTGAAGGCCGAAGTGCAGAACTTCCTGTGGGCCGACGTGGTGATCTGGCAGATGCCGGGCTGGTGGATGGGCGCACCGTGGACCGTGAAAAAATACATGGACGATGTGTTTACCGAAGGTCACGGTTCGCTGTATGCCAGCGACGGCCGCACCCGTTCAGATGCGTCTAAAAAATACGGTTCCGGCGGTCTGATTCAGGGCAAAAAATATATGCTCTCCCTGACCTGGAACGCGCCGCTGGAAGCGTTCACCGAGAAAGATCAGTTCTTCGAAGGCGTGGGCGTAGACGGCGCGTATCTGCCGTTCCACAAGGCGAATCAGTTCCTGGGTATGGAGCCGCTGCCGACCTTTATCGTCAACGACGTAATTAAAATGCCGGACGTCCCGCGCTATATCGCAGAATATCGCAAGCATCTCGCGGAAATTTTTGCTTAACTGGTAGCCTGGAATTAGAAGGAGTTAATTATGCTTACCGTTATTGCTGAAATCCGTACGCGTCCTGGCCAACATCACCGCCAGGCAGTACTGGATGAGTTCGCGAAGATCATCCCGACCGTACTGAAAGAAGAAGGCTGCCACGGCTACGCGCCGATGGTAGACGCCGCCACCAGCGCAAGCTTCCAGGCGACCGCGCCAGACTCTATCATCATGGTGGAGCAGTGGGAAACCGTCGCGCACCTTGAAGCCCATTTGCAGACCGCGCATATGAAAGCGTGGAGCGACGCGGTGAAAGGGGACGTTCTGGAAACCCACATCCGTATTCTGGAGCAAGGGGTTTAAGTTCTGTGAAATTTGCCGGGTGGCACTACGTTTACCCGGCCTACAACTTTCCCCCGCAGGCCCGGTAAGCGTTAACGCCACCGGGCTTTTTTTATCACCTTACCGCTCAACTGCTATGCTTATTCTGACTTCATGTTTAACAGGAGGATGGAATGGGTCTTTTTAACTTCGTGAAAGAAGCAGGCGAAAAGCTTTGGGACAACCTGACCGATCATAAGGGTCAGAGCGACAAAATCACCGAGCACCTCAAGAAACTCAACATTCCCGGTTCCGATAAAGTTCAGGTTAACGTCACCGATGGCAAGGCCAGCGTAACGGGCGACGGGCTAACGCAGGAGCAGAAAGAAAAAATCCAGGTCGCCGTCGGCAACATCGCGGGCGTCAGCGAGGTGGAGAACAATATCACCGCGACAGACGCCAAAGATGAAGCAACCTACTATACGGTGAAATCCGGCGATACCCTGAGCGCCATCTCTAAAACCGTGTACGGCGATGCCAATCAGTACAACAAGATCTTTGAGGCGAACCGCCCGATGCTCTCCAGCCCGGATAAAATTTATCCCGGCCAGACGCTGCGTATTCCTAAGGCATAACGTCTGAGGCTATTGGTTCACGTCGCGCAGAGGAACAGCATGAAAATCGCTTGTCTTGGCTGGGGCTCGTTAATCTGGAAAAGCGGCGCGCTACCGGTAGCCGGTGAGTGGCAAACCGACGGGCCTTCTTTGCCCGTCGAGTTCTGTCGGGTCAGTGATGGCGGTGAACTGGCGACCGCCATCTGTATGAATGCCCCTGCCGTGCCGGTGCTTTGGGCATGGCTGGAGGCCACAACGTTGAGCGTGGCCTGCCGCGCTTTGCGTGAGCGCGAAGCCATTCCCGAGGATCGCTGCGATGGCATTGGCTCGTTGCTAATCACCGGACGCGACACGGGTATCCTGACAACATGGGCCAGGGAGAAAGGTATTGAAGCGATCATCTGGACCGGGCTTCCGCCGAGAAGCGCGTCGCAGGAAGGCAGGGTTCCTGCCGTGGACGAGGCCATCGCTTATCTCGACGGCCTCAGCGGACAGACCCGCAGCCATGCGCGGGACTATATTTGCCGCGTGCCTGCCCAGCTTGATACGCCCTACCGGCGCGCCATTAAAGAGGTGCTTGGGTGGTGATACCGCTGCCCGTTACCAGTACAGCTTCCAGCTCTGTGTGAAGCGCACCAGCGCCTCGACGTAGAAGTAATCGCCCCAGCTCGCGCACTCATCCACGCCTTTATTGCTCGCCAGGTGATACACAGAGTGCTTAAGCAGCCCGTTGCCCTTCTCTTCTTTACCCATCAGATAGTGCTTTGTCAGCGAGGACATAATCCCTTTCGCCCATTCGAGGTAACGTTCGCGATCCGGATCTGTGACCGGCAGATGTTTCACCAGCTCCAGCAGTCCACACACCGCAATTGCCGCCGAGGAAGAGTCACGCAGCGCGTCGGTGCCCACCAGCGCCAGATCCCAGTGGCAGACGTAGTCTTCCGGCAGGCGATTGAGGAAGTAGTTCGCCAGCCGTTTTGACAGAGCGATCATCGTCTCGTCGCCGGTATAGATATAGCTCAGCAGGAAACCGTAAATGCCCCAAGCCTGCCCGCGCGACCAGCAGGAGTCGTCGGCGTAGCCCTGCTGGGTGTTGCCGTAGCGCGGTGCGCCGGTTGCCACATCCATATAGTAGGTGTGGAAGGTGGAGGCATCGTCACGAATGAGATACGTCGCCGCCTGCATGACGTGCGCTTTTGCGGCGTCGGCAAAGCGCGGATCGCCCGTCTGCTCTGTTGCCCAGTAGAGCAGCGGCAGGTTCATGTTGCAGTCGATGATCATTCGCCCGGCCTGCTCCGGATCGGAGAGATCGCCCCACGCCTGGATGATCTTCGCCTTCTCGTGGAAGCGTTCCAGCAGGGCTTCCGCCGCCAGCAGCGAGAAGCCGCGCGCCTCGCGGTTTCCGGTCAGCCGCCACGCGGCTACGCAGGAGAGCGTGTAAAGGAAGCCTAAATCGTGGGTATTGGTGTCGTTGCGCCCGGCGATGCGCAGGCCAAACGAGCGCACGTGTTTTTCCGCCATCGCACGGAATTTTTCCTCGCCGCTCATCTCCCACGCCAGCCACAGCTGCCCGGTCCAGAAGCTGGTGGTCCACTCCACGTTGTCAGTCAGCGGATAAAAACCTTTCTGGCAGGTTTCCGCCGGGAATTTGTCGCCGAACTCCGTTAAATGACGGCTAATCAGGTCCAGAACGTGGCTGCGCGCCGAATTCAGTTCATCGCTGAATGTGCGGGAGTCAACGGGCGCAGCGATAACAGGCAGACGTTCTTCTTTGATACGACTTAACATATTTCGGTTCCTTCTTTGACGGCGTAATTTATCGTGTTGACGTTTCTGCTACATTCAGCGCACGAGCCCCGCGCCATTTGCTCTGACAGGCGGATAACGTAAAAGCAGAAATAAGGGTAAAGGTCAGCGCCGTTGCGCCCATGATGATATAGGTGTGCTCAAAGCCAATACGGTCATACATATAGCCGGCAGGGGAAGAGACCACCACGTTGCCAACGTAGAGCATCGCCTGATAGCCGAGTAAATACATGGTGGCATTGACGCGCTTGTCGAAATGCTCGGCGATATATTTAAATACCGACACCAGCAGGAGACAAATTTCCAGACCGTACAGCGGCTTAAGCACTGAAATTAACAGGTGAGAATCACACATGCCGGAAATAATCAGACGCGCCCCGACCACCAGCCCGACAATTAATAGCCCGCGTTTGGCGCCAATAAAGTTCACAAACAGCGGGATCACCATATACATGACGAACTCCATGCCCGACTGCACGGTCCCGAGATAACCGAATACCGCGTTGCCCTGGTGAATATCGTCGAAGAAGGTGACGAAATAGCGCGAGAACTGCTGCTCGGCGATAAACATCATCCACGCCACGCCCGCCACGTACAGGCAGAAGGCCCAGAATTTGCGGTTTCGCAGCAGGGCGTAAACGTCTGACGGGGCGATTTTCTCTTTCGTCAGCACCTCGCCTGCGTGAGCGGAGTTAGTGTTCACTTTCAGGCTCAGCAGGACAATCAGCATCACCACTGACGCCACGCTGCCGAGAATAAAGTTATACGCCGGTGAGAGGTTAAACAGCAGGCCGGAGAAGGACGATGCCACCGCCCAGCCGAGCGAACCCCACATGCGAATTTGCCCGAACTCCATGCCGTTTAAGCGGCTAAAGCGGTCGGAATAGGATTCACACGCCGCCACGCCCGCGTACCAGGCAAAGCTTAAATAGAGCGCGCCGATAATAATCCCGAGCAGGGTATTAGACATTAACAGCGGCTGGTAAACATAAATAAAGAATGGCGCCATCAGGGCCGACATGATCACCACAAAATAGAGCAGATATTTGCTCATGCCGATCTTATCGAGAATATAGCCGTAGATCGGTTTAAGAATTACGGAGAATATCCCGTTCACCGCAAAGACGGTTCCAATCACCGATCCGCTCAGGTTGGCTTTCTGACCGAGCCAGATCGCCAGCAGACCAATACTGGCAGACCAGGTAAAGAAATAGAGAAAGATAAAGCTGCTGA
Source organism: Enterobacter cloacae complex sp. AR_0002 (assembly GCF_001922365.1). NCBI lineage: Bacteria > Pseudomonadati > Pseudomonadota > Gammaproteobacteria > Enterobacterales > Enterobacteriaceae > Enterobacter > Enterobacter cloacae complex sp. AR_0002. The sequence goes on along the minus strand of NZ_CP018814.1, from coordinate 4,427,781 downwards.
TTTTGTAATATTCAGTTCTGTTGGTTGTCGATGTGCTTTTCATATCATCCTCGCCGGGGTGTAGGGCCAGATTTTTATAATGTGAACGACAGCTTACGTTCGCTTCCGGGTTCGCTAATAACGACCTGGTTATGGGTTATATTCAGTTGTGGCGTCGCCGCAGCAGGCTGTCTTCCGCCAGCCAGGACGGCGCAACAGAGCCAGCTTTCCCCTTGCGGGAGGTCAGCTTTTAACAGCGGAATGGAGGCGCACTCCGCAAACATAATGCTGCTGTTCGGCGGCGTGACGATGCTGTCTGGCTGGCGCTGAATGATCGCCGAAAGATCGACAATGACGCTGCTGCCGTTTTCAGCCAACAGATAACAACCGCGTTCGCGCACCTGGTGGGCGGTTTTCATCACCGCAAAGCCGCCCTCGACGGTTTGCAGAGTGCGCGTGCTGTTGATACGGTGCAGGCGCAGGTGCCACTCCCCGAACGGGATCTGCCAGGTCGCAATCTGCACGTCGCGCCACGGCGACCAGCGCGAGAAAATGTAATTTTCATCCACCCGAACCTCTTCGCACTCGCGACGACCGCGGAAATAGTCATCTCCGTCCGCCAGCAGCAGCATGGAATCGCAGGCGGCATGCTTCAGGCCAAAACGCCCGCGCTCAAGGGTGAATCCGAAGCGGCTGGAGTAGGCAAATTTGGTGTATTTCGCTTCGGTGTTGACGTAGTTGTTCAGTTCCAGCTGACCGGCGGTGAGCATGACGACGTGCTGCGAATCTTTCGAATGCATCAGGATCTGCTGCGCATGCGGAATCACATGTTTTTCAGCAAGCGCGGGCAGCGGTTGTTCTTCCGCCTGCCAGAACGGGTGTGCTTCCGGCAGCGCCAGGATCAGATAGGTTTTCAGCGCCCAGTACGGTGAACCGGGGGAGTTGTAATCCTCGCACATCGCCAGGTTCGGATACGCAAACCCCAGGGTGAGAATGCCGTCGCGATCGACAATCGACTGCTGCTGCCACCAGCGCAGATGCCGCAGCACAATGCCTTTCACGATGCCCGGGGTGAAGACGTCCAGCTGAGAAAAGGCCACCGCGCTCCAGAAGGCAACCATGGCAAAGCGGTAGGTCAGGCTGCGGCCAAACGGCACCGAGGCGCCATCGGCGGCGGACCAGTAGATAAAGTCTTCCGCGAAGAGGCGCGAGCGCTCGCGCAGCACATTCGCCCTCGCCTCGTCGTTACTCAGGGTGGCGTAAATCAGGCCGTAGAAATGGAAAGCCATGGAGATGTAGTAATCTTTCGGGCGGCCGGGACCGTCGGAATACCAGCCGTCGCCGAGGTAGTAGGCGTCCATCAGCGCAAAGCGGTGGTCAATGGCGTCCTGATCGTACGGCAGGCCGGCGCGCTTAAAGCCTAGCTGAACCATAATGGCAAAATAGTTCCAGTTGCTGTCCGGCATCTGCGCGTCGGTGATTTGGTTGAGCCACGCGTGCAGGTTCATCACCTCGCGACCGGTAAAGTGCGCGGTGAGTTTATCTCCCAGCAGAGCGAGCCCCAGACCGTAGGCCGCCATCTCCACCAGACGCTGATCGTACGGGCCGGTTTCACCCCAGTAACCGCTGCTTTGCGGGTCGGTACCAAGCTTAATGGCAGTAAGGTACTTCTCGCTGAACGGCGTGCTTTCGCCGGACGCCATCAGCGGAAACAGCCCCCACAGCGCGCGGGAAAGTCCCTCCATCTGCGCAATATCTGCTGTGTAATGGGCGCAGGTGTCGCCCAGCGGGAATCGTGAACGGTTCGCCGGAAATTGCGTGTCCAGCGCCTGTAAAAGTGCATTCAACGACGCCACTACCTCCTGGCGTGAAGACAACGGATTTGATTTTTCTTTGTTTGCCGCCCACATCGGTTCGCCCTCGTAATCAACTGCGGCAAAGCATAGTGAATCCGCAAGGTGCAGAAATGTTAGCCGTGTCACAGGCATGAACGATGAATAAACCTCCAGTTGAGAAAATTTAAAAAGGAGGTTTATAAAGACGATCAGACGGGAAAAAGTTGAGTTTTATTGCACTATGCACGACACGCCGACAACCGACCTTCTGGAACTGATCGCCCTGAACGATACCGTGGCCTCGTTCAGCCGCCTGTTTGCCAATACGGTGCGCTACCATCACTGGCATCAGTGTCTGGAGATCCTCTATGTGGAAGAGGGCTTTGGCGTGGCGATTGTCGATAATCGTCACTACACCATGCGCCCCGGACGACTGTTTTTCTTCCCGCCTTTTACGCTGCACAAGGTCATGGTGGACGAACAGGCGGAGGCAATTTACCGCCGCACCATTATTCATCTCGACCAGCACGCGGTGCTGAAGATCCTGCGGGATTTTCCCCAGACCCGGCAGCGCCTGGAGCAGCTGTCACGCCGTGGCGGCGAAGCGTGGGTCGCCGATTTAGCCCACTGTCACCACCATATCGACCATCTGTTTAGCTGCTATAAACCGCCGATGAACGGCGAGAGCATCGCCAGCCTGCTGATCGGCCTGTTCGCGATGCTGCCCGACGATCGCGACGGCGAGCCGGGCAACAGCCAGGGGATCGCCAGCCAGGTCATGATCTGGCTCGACGAGCATTATCAGGAGAAATTTCGTCTGGATGCGCTGGCTGCAGAGCTGGGTAAATCGCGCAGTTACGTATCGCGAAGATTCCATGCGGAAACAGGCGAAAAAATTCACGACTACCTGAACACGCTAAGGTTGCGTAAGGCGTGCGAGTGTTTACTCCACACTGATTCGAGCGTGCGTGACATTGCCGCACAGGCGGGATTTTCCGACGTGACGTGGTTTATCAGCGCGTTTAAAAAGGGGATTGGCGAGACGCCGTTGCAGTACCGGAAAAACCATTCATCGTGATGAGCTGCATTTCTTGTCCGGCGGCGCTACGCTTGCACGGGCCTACGGGTTAAGTAGGCCGGGTAAGGCGCAGCCGCCACCCGGCAAAAAGACAGCGTGTATCAGGCCTCTATATCCGCCATGTCGCCTTTCTCCTGTAGCCAGTTACGTCGATCTTCAGAACGTTTCTTGGCCAGCAGCATGTCCATCACGGCGTTAGTTTGCTGTTCATCTTCATCGCTGATGGTCAGCTGCACCAGACGGCGGGTATTCGGATCCAGCGTGGTTTCACGCAGCTGCATCGGGTTCATCTCACCCAGCCCCTTAAAGCGCTGAACGTTCGGTTTGCCCTTCTTGCGCTTAAGCTGTTCCAGCACGCCCGCTTTCTCTTCTTCCGTCAGTGCATAGTAAACTTCTTTGCCGAGGTCGATTCGGTACAGCGGCGGCAGCGCCACGTGGACGTGACCGTTTTTCACCAGCGCGCGGAAATGCTTCACAAACAGCGCACAGAGCAGCGTGGCGATGTGCAGGCCATCGGAGTCCGCATCCGCGAGAATGCAGATCTTGCCGTAGCGCAACTGGCTCAGATCGTCGCTGTCCGGATCGATACCGATCGCAACCGAGATGTCGTGTACTTCCTGCGAGGCCAGCACTTCATCAGACGAGACCTCCCAGGTGTTGAGGATCTTACCCTTGAGCGGCATGATCGCCTGATATTCACGATCCCGCGCCTGCTTGGCCGATCCGCCTGCCGAGTCTCCTTCCACCAGGAACAGCTCGGTGCGGTTGAGATCCTGCGCGGTACAGTCCGCCAGCTTGCCCGGCAGCGCGGGGCCGCTGGTCAGCTTTTTACGCACCACTTTCTTCGCCGCGCGCAGACGACGCTGGGCACTGGAGATCGCCATTTCAGCCAGCATTTCCGCGGCCTGAACGTTCTGGTTCAGCCACAGGGTAAAGGCATCTTTCACCACGCCGGAGACGAACGCCGCACACTGGCGTGACGACAGGCGCTCTTTAGTCTGACCGGCAAACTGCGGATCCTGCATTTTCACGGAAAGCACGTAGGCGCAGCGATCCCAGATATCTTCCGCCGACAGCTTCACGCCGCGCGGCAGAATGTTGCGGTATTCGCAGAACTCGCGCATCGCATCCAGCAGCCCCTGACGCAGGCCGTTGACGTGGGTCCCGCCGAGCATAGTGGGGATCAGGTTAACGTAGCTTTCGGTCAGCAGCTCGCCGCCTTCCGGCAGCCATAGCAGCGCCCAGTCCACCGCTTCAGTATCGCCTTCGAAATTCCCGACGAACGGTTTTTCCGGCAGGGTTGGCAGGCCGTTAACCGCTTCGCACAGGTAGTCGTTCAGACCATCGGCGTAGCACCAGGTTTGTTCGGTATTATTAACGTGGTCTTTAAAGGTGATTTCCACGCCCGGGCACAGCACCGCTTTGGCTTTCAGCAGGTGCGTCAGGCGGGAAACAGAAAAGCGTGGGCTGTCGAAGAAGCTTTCGTCAGGCCAGAAGTGGACGCTGGTGCCGGTGTTGCGTTTACCGCACGTCCCGACGACCTGCAAATCCTGCACTTTTTCGCCGTTTTCAAACGCGATGTTATACACCTGGCCGTCGCGACGGACGTTCACTTCCACGCGCTTTGACAGGGCGTTAACCACGGAGATCCCCACGCCGTGCAAGCCGCCGGAGAACTGGTAGTTTTTGTTGGAGAACTTACCGCCCGCGTGCAGACGACAGAGGATCAGCTCAACGGCGGGAACACCCTCTTCCGGGTGGATATCTACCGGCATGCCGCGGCCGTCGTCGATGACTTCCAGAGACTGATCGGCGTGCAGGATAACGTCCACGCGTTTGGCATGGCCTGCCAGCGCTTCGTCCACACTGTTATCAATTACTTCCTGGCCCAGGTGGTTTGGGCGCGTCGTATCGGTGTACATCCCCGGGCGGCGGCGAACCGGCTCAAGCCCGGTGAGTACCTCAATGGCATCAGCGTTATAGGTTTGCGTCATGATTTAAGCTAGCAATTCGCATTGATTGTCAGTGGCTGTGCAGTCCAAGAAAATCGACAATCTGGGTGAAATGATCTTCAAAGCCCGTGAAAGCATGGTTACCGCCCTCTTCTACAGTCTGGCGGCAGGATGCGTAATACGCCACTGCCTGGCGGTAATCCAGCACTTCATCTCCCGTCTGTTGCAGCAGCCAGATAAGATCGGGCGCTTCAAGCGGGTCGACCTGCATAACTTTGAGATCGTAAATATGGCGTGACTCTAGCACATATTGTTGGCCGGTGTAGGGGTTCTCGTTTTCGCCAAGAAAGTCCCTTAACATCTCAAATGGCCGGACCGCCGGGTTGACGACGACAGCGGGCAACATAAAGCACTGCGACAGCCAGGTGGCGTAGTAGCCGCCGAGCGACGACCCGACAACGCCAAACGATTCGCCGCCGTGTTCCAGCACTAGCGATTCCAGCATCTCTGCCGCATCCGCCGGATAAGGGGGCAACTGCGGAATAATCATCTCCACGTGGGGATGATGCGCGCTCAGCCACTGGCGAAGCTGCGTCGCTTTCGCCGAACGCGGTGAGCTGTTAAACCCATGCAGATAGAGAAGCGTCGACATCAATAGCCTTCCGAAGCGGTATCCGGGCGGAATTGTGCCCCGGCCAGACGGCAAACTTCGGTGGTCAGCGAGCCATCGGCATGCAGCTCCAGCCAGCGCCAGCCCGGTGCGATGGTATCCAGCGTAAAGTTGGCGCAGTGCGGCTTAAACTGCACGCAGGTAGAGGGCGTCGCGAGCAGACGTCGACCGTTCCAGTCGAGATCCTGTTCCTGGTGAATATGACCGCACAGCAAATTTTTTACGCGCGGGAATTTCGCCAGCACGCCGTCCAGCGCCGCAGAGTTGCGTAAGCTGTGCTGATCGAGCCAGCTACAGCCCGCCGGCAGCGGGTGATGATGCAGTAACAGCAACGTATTGCGATTCGGTTCGGCGGCCAGTTTTGTCTCCAGCCAGTCAAGCTGATAGTCGCTCAACTCACCGTGCGGAACGCCAAACACCTGACTGTCGAGGAGCAGAATTTGCCACTGGTCCCCCGCAAAGACACATTTTGCCGGTGAAATCCCCGCATCCTGAAGCGAACTGTACATCGCGGGCTGAAAATCGTGATTGCCCGGCAGCCAGACGCAAGGCACGCTAAAGCTCGCAATCCCTTCAGCAAAATGCTGATAGGCTGCGGAGGATTGATCCTGCGCCAGATCGCCCGTCGCGACGATCAGATCGCATGGCCGCTTTTCAGCATGGATCGCGTCAAGAACCGCCTGATAACTCTCCCAGGTGTTCACGCCCAGAAGCGTCTCATGCTTTTCGGCAAAAAGGTGGGTGTCGGTGATTTGTAATATCCTGACTGGCGCCCCACCAGCAACAGTCAGGTTCAACAGGCTTTCCAAATGGTGTCCTTAGGTAGGTTTATGACGCTAACAAACCGGAATCGCCATTGCTCCATGTGCTAAACAATATCTTAGCCAGTCGGCTAAAAACTGGTTAATTTGATGCTTTTCGTCGCGTTGATGCAACTTTTTATTCGGATAATCATACCGCGCTTTAAAGCGAAAGATCTGCTGGCTTGAACACACTTCAGCGACCATCGCGTCATGATAAAGACGTACCGTCATCGACGGCAGGCTCCAGTAGCTGATGCTCGGCGCCGTTTGCTCAATCTCCACCAGCGTAGTGTAGCGCGTTGATTCTGTTATCGTTAACCGATACTGCGCGTTGCTCACCTGATAGCTCACCGTTTCGCCGGGCGCGTCGTTTCGCGGCAGCAGGCGGCGCAGCTGGGCGAAATTGGTTTCGCACAGGCGCATCATTTCTGGGAAGTCAGGTGTATAACGCTTCATTTTTTCCACTCGTGTCGTAATGTCTGATAATGCAGCTGTAGCCATTGCAGAGCGATGACAGACGCTGCGTTGTCGATTTTCCCCTCTTCTACCCACTGGTAAGCCAGCTCCCGACTCACCACATGAACCCGAATATCTTCGTTTTCATCTGCCAGACCATGGATCCCTTCCGCTGTCGTGGCGTCCACTTCGCCCACCATAATAGATGAACGTTCCGTTGTCCCACCCGGGCTTGCCAGGTAGCTCAACACCGGCTTCGTCCGGCCAACCACCAGGCCCGCCTCTTCCAGCGCCTCGCGGCGAGCGACGTCTTCGACCGACTCACCTTCTTCGATCATCCCGGCCACCATCTCCAGCAACCACGGCGTTTCGCTTGTATCATAAGCCGCAATACGCACCTGCTCGACCAGCACAACTTCGTCACGCACTGGGTCATAGGGTAGCAACACAGCCGCATGCCCGCGCTCAAAAATTTCGCGTTTGATTTCACCGCTCATCTCACCGTTAAACAGACGATGCCTGAAACGGTAAAGTTCCATTGAAAAAAAACCGCTATAAAGCGTTTCTCGTGCAATAATTTCTACATCGTTTTTGGCGAAGGTGACAGGCACGTTTTCTGGTTTTTGCATCGGTCGAGTCCTGGTAGCAATGGTGATGAAATTGTGAATTTCAAGGCTGTTTGGCTGCCGTTTGTATGGCTATATGGTAGATTGGAGCAAATTACCGCCAGATGGCACGTTACGCCAACCTTTTGGTGTGGATGATTCTGTTAGAATCGGCAATTATTTTTAATTAGATCAGCGCTAATACTGCTTCACAACAAGGAATGCAAATGAAGAAATTGCTCCCCATCCTTATCGGCCTGAGCCTGACGGGCTTCAGTGCAATGAGCCAGGCAGAGAACCTGTTACAGGTCTACCAGCAGGCACGTCTGGGCAACCCTGATTTACGTAAATCAGCGGCCGATCGTGATGCTGCGTTTGAAAAGATTAACGAAGCACGTAGTCCACTGCTGCCGCAGTTAGGCTTAGGTGCAGATTATACCTACACTAACGGTTTTCGCGATAATAACGGCATCAACTCGAATGCCACCAGCGCCTCTTTACAGTTAACGCAAACCCTGTTCGACATGTCCAAATGGCGTGAGCTGAGCTTGCAGGAAAAGAGCGCCGGCATTCAGGATGTCACCTATCAGACCGATCAGCAAACGCTTATCCTGAATACCGCGACCGCCTACTTCAACGTACTGAGCGCGATTGACGCCCTCTCCTTCACCGAAGCGCAGAAACAGGCGATTTATCGTCAGTTAGATCAGACCACCCAGCGTTTTAATGTGGGTCTGGTTGCGATCACTGACGTGCAGAACGCCCGTTCACAGTACGATACCGTACTGGCTAACGAAGTGACCGCACGTAACAACCTCGACAACGCGTTGGAAGCACTGCGTCAGGTCACCGGTAACTACTATCCTGAGCTGGCCTCTCTGAACGTAGACAGCTTCAAAACAGACAAGCCGCAGGCGGTTAACGCCCTGCTGAAAGAGGCGGAAAACCGCAACCTGACCTTGCTGCAGGCACGCCTGAGCCAGGACCTGGCGCGCGAGCAGATCCGTCTTGCACAGGATGGTCACCTGCCAACCCTGAGCCTGAGCGCCTCTACCGGCGTATCGGATACCAGCTACAGCGGTTCTAAAACCAACACTGCCCAGTATGACGACAACAATATGGGCCAGAACAAAGTGGGCCTCAGCTTCTCTCTGCCGCTGTACCAGGGCGGGATGGTTAACTCTCAGGTTAAGCAGGCGCAGTACAACTTCGTAGGCGCGAGCGAGCAGCTTGAAAGCGCGCACCGCAACGTGGTCCAGACCGTGCGTTCTTCCTTCAACAACGTGAACGCGTCCATCAGCAGCATCAACGCCTATAAACAGGCCGTTGTCTCTGCGCAAAGCTCTCTGGACGCGATGGAAGCGGGTTACTCCGTCGGTACGCGTACTATCGTTGATGTGTTAGACGCAACGACCACGCTGTACAACGCGAAACAGCAGCTCTCCAGTGCGCGTTACCAGTACCTGATCAACCAGCTGAACATCAAGCAGGCGCTGGGTACGCTGAACGAGCAGGATCTGCAAATGCTGAACAGCACGCTGGGCAAACCGGTTTCCACGTCGCCTGACAGCGTCGCGCCGGAAAATCCACAGCAGGATGCCGCCGTGGATAATTTCACCGCTAACAGCAGCACCCCGGTTGCACAGCCAGCGGCAGCGCGTAGCACCTCACCTGCCAGCAGCGGCACGAATCCGTTCCGCAATTAAGCGTGTCATCAGGCCCACTGCGGCCTGATGCCCTCACCTCAGCCCTCTCCCACAGGGAGAGGGAGCACATTAATCCCCCCCCGAACGTAAGCCAACGTAAAGATCCCCCGGATTTCGCCCCTCGTCGCTTCATTTTCAACCACTCATCCTCTATCCTGAGCGTTATTACCACTGGGTCCTGGAAGACAAATATGAAACGGACAAAAACGATGAATCACGCGTCGTTCCGCAAAAGCTGGAACGCACGCCACCTGACACCTGTCGCGCTGGCGGTCACCGCCGTCTTTATGCTGGCAGGCTGTGAGCAAAACGACGAAACGGTTTCGCTGTATCAAAACGCCGACGACTGCGCGAGCGCAACCGGTAAAGCCGCTGAGTGTACGACGGCGTATAACAACGCCCTGAAAGAAGCGGAACGTACCGCGCCGAAATATGCCTCACGCGAAGACTGTGTAGCCGAATTCGGTGAAGGCCAGTGCCAGCAGGCACCTGCTCAGGCGGGTATGGCACCGGAAAACCAGGCGCAGGCACAGTCCAGCGGCAGCTTCTGGATGCCGCTGATGGCGGGTTATATGATGGGCCGTTTGATGAGCGGCGGTGCGGGCTACCAGCAGCAGCCGCTGTTTAGCTCCAAAAACCCGAACAGCCCGGCCTACGGGAAATACACCGATGCCACCGGCAAGGGTTACGGTGCTGCAACGCCTGGCCGTACGATGACCGTACCGAAAACCGCAATGGCGCCGAAACCAGCCACCACCAGCACCATTACCCGTGGCGGCTTCGGTGAGTCTGTTGCCAAACAAACCACCATGCAGCGTAGTGCGACCGGCTCCTCAACTCGCTCAATGGGCGGCTGATCATGGAACGAGTCAGTATTGCCGAGCGCCCGGACTGGCGCGAAAAAGCCACCGAATACGGTTTCAACTTTCACACCATGTACGGCGAGCCGTACTGGTGTGAAGATGCTTACTATAAGCTCACGCTTGCTCAGGTCGAAAAGCTTGAAGAAGTGACCGCAGAGCTGCACCAGATGTGCCTGAAGGTGGTTGAGAAAGTCATCGACAGCGATGAGCTGATGACCAAATTCCGCATTCCGAAGCACACCTGGAGCTTTGTTCGTCAGTCCTGGAAAACGAACCAGCCTTCGCTCTACTCTCGCCTCGATCTGGCATGGGATGGCGTGGGTGAACCGAAGCTTTTAGAAAATAACGCAGATACGCCAACCTCCCTGTACGAAGCCGCGTTCTTCCAGTGGATCTGGCTGGAAGATCAGGCGAATGCCGGAAACTTGCCGGAAGGCAGCGATCAGTTCAACAGCCTTCAGGAAAAGCTGATTGAACGTTTCGTCGAACTGCGAGAACAGCACGGTTTCAACCTGTTGCACCTCGCCTGCTGCCGCGATACCGAAGAAGACCGCGGTACGGTTCAGTATTTGCAGGACTGCGCAGCCGAAGCGGAAGTGGCGACGGAATTTCTCTATATCGAAGATATCGGTTTAGGTGAAAAAGGTCAGTTTACGGACATGCAGGATCAGGTGATCAGCAACCTGTTCAAGCTCTATCCGTGGGAATACATGCTGCGGGAAATGTTCTCTACCAAACTGGAAGACGCTGGCGTGCGCTGGCTGGAACCAGCCTGGAAGAGCATTATCTCCAATAAAGCCCTGCTGCCGATGCTGTGGGAGATGTTCCCGAATCACCCGAACCTGCTGCCTGCTTATTTTGCCGAAGATGATTTCCCACCGATGGAGAAATACGTCGTTAAGCCAATCTTCTCCCGTGAAGGGGCAAACGTCTCGATTATCGAAAACGGTAAAACGCTGGAAGCAGTTGAAGGGCCGTACGGTGAAGAAGGGATGATCGTCCAGGCGTTTTATCAACTGCCGAAGTTTGGCGACAGCTATACGCTGATCGGCAGTTGGCTTATTAACGATCAGCCTGCCGGGATTGGCATTCGCGAAGATCGCGCGCTGATTACGCAGGATCTGTCACGTTTCTACCCGCATATTTTCGTCGAGTAAGACTTGCCGGGTGGCGGCTTCACCTTACCCGGCCTACATGTCGAGCGTAGGCCCGGTAAGCGCAGCGTCACCGGGCATGTGTTTACCCCACCTGCACCGACAGCATACTCAAACTCCCCATCTCAATGCCGTCGACCGGGGTTGTAATAACCTCCTGACCGTCCCATGCGCCTAATACATACAGCAATGGCAAGAAGTGTTCCGGCGTCGGGTTAGAGAGCGAACCGCCATCGTGCTCCAGATAGTTCATCAAAGGGTGCCGTTCGACCGGCCCTTGCCAGGCCAGGTTGTCTTTTACATAGTCATTAAAGGCTGTTGCCCAGGGGTACGGCGTATTTTCACCGTGCCAGCGTACCGTACGCAGATTGTGTACCACGTTGCCACTGGCTATCAGCATGATGCCCTCATCACGAAGCGAAGCCAGCTTACGCCCCATCTCCATGTGCCAGGCAGCTGGTTTGGTGCTGTCGATACTCAGTTGTACCATCGGAATATCGGCATCCGGATACATTTTGATCAACACCCCCCATGAGCCATGGTCAAAGCCCCAGGCTTCTTTGTCCAGCGCAACCGGAACAGGGGCAAGCAGATCAACCAGCCGCTGCGCCAGCTCAGGGGAGCCCGGCGCAGGATAATGCGTGTCATACAGCGCCTGCGGAAAGCCGCCAAAATCATGAATCGTTTTTGGCGTTTCCATGGCCGTCACGCCGGTACCCCGGGTAAACCAGTGCGCAGAGACCACCACAATTGCCTTCGGACGCGGTAACGTCTCACCCAACTGACGCCAGGCGCGGGTATAGACGTTATCTTCCAGGACGTTCACTGGGCTGCCATGGCCTAAAAACAGTGCTGGCATACGAGAAGAAGACATGGTGATATCCTTAGAGGAGGTGTCAATGTGATAGGCCTACATTACGCGCATTCAGGTGAAGATGAACGCAGATAACCGTGAAGATCATCATCAGGAAATTTGAATGCCAGATATCGCTTAAGGAGAATGCATGTCAGTACCGTTGATTTTGACCATACTTGCGGGCGCCGCAACCTTTATCGGTGCGTTCCTCGGGGTACTCGGGCAAAAACCCTCTAATCGCCTGCTGGCCTTCTCGCTGGGTTTCGCCGCCGGGATCATGCTGCTTATCTCGCTGATGGAGATGCTGCCCGCCGCGCTTCACACCGAAGGGATGTCGCCTGTTCTGGGCTATGGCATGTTTATCATTGGCCTGCTGGGTTATTTTGCACTCGACCGTATTCTTCCTCACGCGCACCCGCAGGATTTAATGCAAAAAAGCGTTACCCCCATTCCGGGAAATATCAAACGCACGGCCATTCTGCTGACGCTGGGTATCAGCCTGCATAACTTTCCGGAAGGTATCGCCACCTATGTCACGGCCAGCAGCAACCTGGAAATAGGTTTTGGTGTGGCGCTGGCCGTGGCTTTGCACAATATTCCTGAAGGACTTGCCGTTGCCGGGCCCGTTTATGCCGCCACGGGTTCAAAACGTACAGCTGTCTTTTGGGCAGGTATCTCCGGCATGGCTGAAATTCTCGGCGGCGTGCTGGCGTGGCTGATCCTCGGTAGCCTCGTATCCCCGGTTGTAATGGCTGCAATTATGGCTGCCGTGGCCGGGATTATGGTCGCGCTCTCTGTCGATGAGCTGATGCCGCTGGCAAAAGAGATCGATCCCAACAATAACCCAAGCTACGGCGTGCTGTGTGGAATGTCAGTGATGGGGATGAGCCTGGTTCTGCTGCAAACGGCAGGTATTGGCTAAGAATTAATGCCTCCGTTTTTATACGGAGGCTTTATATTATTCAAAAAAACAATCCTATATATTTTACATATAATAACCCACAAAATATAAATCTATTAAAACCCCGAAAAAAGAAGCCTCTTCAGATAGCCTGAAAATATTAATTAAAACCATCTAAAAATATATTTAAGTCACGTTAATCGCGTCTCCCCGCCCCAATCCGTATACTTTGCGAGTATTCTGAAATTAATATTCACATTACGAATCAATCTGAAAAAGGATATTTTCATGTATATGGGTAAAAAATTGCTGTTAGCGGCAGCTATGGCTGCCATTGTATCGGGTTCTGCGTTTGCTGATGATCAAGGCTCAGGCAAAATCAAATTCAAAGGCGTGGTTATTGACGCACCATGCAGCATCGCTCCAGACAGCGTTGATAAAGAAGTCGACCTGGGTGAAGTGACTACGGCCGTTATCAACGCCAACAAAAAATCCACGCCGGTTCCGGTCGATATCAATCTGGAAAACTGCCAGCTTGACGATCCGGCAGACGAAACCGACACGCCAATTACTAAAGTGGAAGTGACCTTTACCAGCGCAGCGACAGATGCGACGGATACCAGCCTGATGAGCAACACCTTTGCAAACGGTGCGCAGAACGTGGGCGTCCGTCTGCTGGATAACGCGGAAGGCAACATCACACTTGGTCAGCCAAACGTGCTTGATCTGCTGGCGGGTTCAACCACCCAGACGCTGCATTTCAAAGCGGTTATGGAAGTCCCAACAGGTAAAACTGCGACGGCAGGCCAGGTTGAAGCCACGGCTAACTACGTCCTGATGTACAAATAATTCCGTTACGTCACGGTATCAGCCGACTGGCAATCCATGCCGGTCGGCACTCTTTATTTATTCGAGTAACAGGATGATGACATACAAAGTACAATGGATAATCATCATTGCGTCCCTGTTAATGACGATAGTTGCCTCTGCCACTGAATTTAATATAAACGCCATCGATAAAGATCAGCGCGGCAGCGTCGATTTATCACGTTTTAAAGATCAAATATCGGTTACGCCGGGAAGCTATTTCGTTACGGTTTCAGTTAATGATATTCCGCTGGCAAATGGCTGGCAGCTTCGCTGGCGAGAAATAAATAACGCAGTTCAGGTCTGTATTCCCCCCGAGCTGGCCGATACATTAGCATTGCAGGATGACGTTCGTCACGCTTTGCCGGAAAAAGAGGGATGCGTTGATTTCGCCACCAGACCAGACATCAAATTTATTTTTGAGCAAGGCAGCCAGACCCTGAAAGTAACGATCCCCCAGGCGTGGCTGCAATACCGTGCGGTTGACTGGATGCCGCCATCCACCTGGGACAACGGCGTGCCAGGCGTACTGCTGGATTACAATCTTTTTGCCAGCCATTATCAGCCCAATAGCAGCGGCAGCAATGACAACGCCAATACCTATGGTACCGCCGGTGCGAACATGGGCGCGTGGCGCCTGCGAAGCGATTACCAGTACACGCGAAGCGATACTGAAGCAGGCTCAGAGCAGAATGGCCGTTTTTCACGCGTGTATATGTTCCGCCCTCTGCCCTCGATCGGTGCGAAACTGACGCTGGGTGAAACGGATTTCCAGTCCTCCATTTTTGACGCCTTCACCTACACCGGCGCATCGCTAATCAGCGATGAACGTATGCTGCCATGGTCGCTGCGCGGCTATGCCCCACAGATTACCGGAATAGCACAAACCAACGCCACCGTGGCCGTAAGCCTTGCCGATCGCGTGATTTACCAGAGTAAAGTGCCACCAGGACCCTTTGTTATTCAGGATCTTAACCAGTCGGTTCAGGGCACGCTGGACGTCAAAGTCACGGAAGAAGACGGACGCGTCAACACCTTCCAGGTCTCGGCTGAATCCGTGCCGTTTTTAACGCGCAAGGGCCAGGTGCGCTATAAGCTCGCGGCGGGTAAAGCGCGCCAGGGCGCCTCCCATGATGTTGAAGATAATGCCTTCATGAGCGGCGAATTTTCCTGGGGCATGCTGTCGCACACCTCTCTGTATGGCGGCACGCTGGCCGATGGCGACCGTTATCGTTCCGTCGCTGCCGGGATCGGCCAGAATATGGCCTGGCTGGGGGCGCTCTCTTTTGACGTCACGCAGGCTACCAGCCAGCTGCCACACCAGCGCAGCCAGACGGGTTACAGCTATCGCATTAACTACAGCAAGCGTTTCGATACCACCGGCAGTCAGCTTACGCTCGCCAGCTACCGCTACTCAGACCCACAGTTTTTGAGCTACGCCCGCTACCTGGATTATGACAACGGTGACCGCCAGTCGGAAAAACAAACCCTGAGCGTGACGGCAAGCCAGTACATTTCAGCGTTATCCCTGAACCTGTACGTCAATATGCTGCGTCAGACATGGTGGAATGATTCACCCTCCACGACCGGCAGCATCACGGCGGGCTACAACTTTGATATAGGTCGCTGGAAGAACCTTGGCGTAACCCTGTCCTGGAGTAAAACGCATTACGAGGAGGAAGACGAAAATGACGATACTCAGTTTTATCTCTCGCTCAGCGTACCGCTCGATCCCGATCATCGACTTAACTATGACCTGCGTAACAGCGACACGCTGAGCCATAACGTGTCGTGGTATGACACGTCGGATCGCAATAATACCTGGGGCGTTTCCGCAGGTACGGAGAGCGGGAAGCCAGATTCCGGCGCGCAGGTCAGCGGGAATTATCAGCATTATTCTGCGTACGGCGATCTCAATCTCTCCGGCAGCTATAAAGCTAACGAATATAACTCCCTCAGCGCGAGCTGGAGCGGTTCCTTCACCTCAACGGCGAAAGGCGCCGCGCTGCACCGGCGCAGTTACGGTAATGAACCCCGCGTAATGGTCAGCACCGACGGGGTAGGCCATATCCCGCTGAACATGTCGCGCGATGAAACTAACCGTTTTGGCATCGGCGTTTTACCGTCATTCTCCAGCTATTCCCCCTCCAGCGTGCAGGTCAATATGAACAACCTTCCGGATGGCGTGGACGTGGACAACCGCGTCGTGACCTCAACCTGGACTGAGGGGGCCATTGGTTATCGTCAGATTGCCACGCGCGCAGGTCAGGACGTAACAGGCGTTTTGCGGATGTCGTCAGGAACACCACCACTCGGGGCGATTGTTCGCCTGGATGAAAGCAATTTACAGGTTGGGATGGTGGCCGATGAAGGCCGCGTCTGGCTCGGCGCCGTTGAGCCAGAACAGCAGTTTCGCGTGACATGGGGCGACAACCAACAGTGTCGCTTCTCGTTACCTTCTCACTTAGAAAACAGTATGCAGTTGATACTGCCGTGCCAGTAAGAAATCATCATGAAATTAACGCCGATTAAAAGCCTGTGCCTGATGCTGATCAGCACAACATTTACCGCCCACGCGGCCATTAACCTGGACCGCACGCGCATTGTTTTTCCAGAAAGCGACAAGGCCAGCAGCCTGAAAGTGGACAACCAGAGCAAGGCGCTGCCTTATCTGGCGCTCTCCTGGATTGAAGATGAAAAGGGGCAAAAAGAAGATGTGCACTTTATGGCGCTTCCCCCCATTCAACGTATCGAAGCGGGCGCCTCGTCGCAGGTAAGAATTGTTAAACAAGCCGCTACCCGCCAGTTGCCAAAAGACAGGGAATCGCTGTTTTATTTCAACCTGCGTGAAGTACCGCCTAAAAGCACCAGCGCCAGCGAGGAGCGCAGCGTGATGCAGGTTGCCATGCAGAGCCGAATTAAGCTCTTCTGGCGTCCGGAAGCGATTCGCAAAAAATCTGGCGAACTGACTGAAATGCGTATGGAAATTACCGCCAACGCGAAAGGGCTCACGGTCCACAACCCTACGCCGTACTACATCACGCTGGCGTGGCTGAGCAAAAATGCCAAAACCATGCTGCCGGGTTTTGACAGTCTGATGATTGCGCCTTTCGCCACGGCAACCGCCTCTACCGGCGATTACCACGGTAGTTATTACAGCATCGGCTACATCGACGATTACGGCGCACTGAAAAAAGTCGACGTACAGTGCACCGGAACGGCGCAATGTAAGCTTAACGAACGGAAAATCGATAAAGATGCGAAAGCTCACTAGTTTCCTGCTTACATTGCTGCTTACAGCGCTGCCTTTGAAAGAAGCGCTGGCGCTCAACTGCTATCTGGGTGGATCTGGCGGCCCCGTCGAGGAGACAAAAACGATCTCCCCTTTTGCCATACCCAGCAACGCTCAGGTTGGCCAAAAAATATGGGAGTCTGATGACATTAAAATTCCGGTGACGTGTGACAATAACGTCACAAGCGGTTTCAAGCCGGAAGATGTTTTTGCCTGGGTAAACCCTTATCCTGCCGCAACCGATCCCTATTATGAACTGGGCGTCACCTATGAAGGCATAGATTACGATGCCACAGGCCAGCCCAACGGCGTGGATACCCGCCAGTGCCTGGACAACGATAACATCACCATTTACACCCCGGATCAAATCCGCCAGATGGGTTGGGAGAATCGCATCTGCTCTGGCAATCCGGATGATATCCACATTACGCGCACGTTCGTCGCCCGATTACGACTTTTCGTGAGAATTAAGACTATGCCGCCACATGGCTATATCAGTTCGCTCAGCGATTACATCGTTGTGCAGTTTGACGGTAAGGGTGGCGTTAATCAGATGGCCGACGCGAAGAACCTCAAGTATCACATCAACGGACTGCA
This sequence comes from Enterobacter cloacae complex sp. AR_0002, assembly GCF_001922365.1. Classification (NCBI taxonomy): domain Bacteria; kingdom Pseudomonadati; phylum Pseudomonadota; class Gammaproteobacteria; order Enterobacterales; family Enterobacteriaceae; genus Enterobacter; species Enterobacter cloacae complex sp. AR_0002. The sequence goes on along the minus strand of NZ_CP018814.1, from coordinate 4,410,167 downwards.
AAACATTACGGTGCTTGATTGCGGAGCGACGTTTAGCATTTTCCCTGAAAATCAGGAGATCGACTTCGGCGCCTTCAGCGCGCGCGACATTGTGAATCAGCAGACGCGTATGCGCACGTTTTCAATACGAACCACCAAAGTGCAGGATGCCCAATGCTCGGACGGATTTAAGATGGACTCGTCGTTTTACACAACCGAAACGCTTAGCGCAGACGACACGGCGGTACTGATAGGGAATGGGTTAAAGCTGCGTATTCTTAACGGAACGGAGCCTTACACCTTCAACCAGTACAAGGAGTACGCCGATTTTACGGGCGATACGATGAATGTTGAGCAAAACTACACGGCTGAACTTTCACGGGAAGAAGGGAAAGCGATTCAGTCCGGGCCGTTTGAAACCGTGGTACTGTTCAAAATTAACTACCACTAGAAACAAAAAAACCGGGTTTCCCCGGCTTTTTCACATCAGCATGTTTAGCTGGCTTTGCGCTCGTGCGCCCGGCGGTACTCAACCAGATCTTCAATCGTCACCACTGGCATATTGTGCAGTCGCGCAAAGGTGATGCACTCCGGCGCGCGCGCCATGGTGCCATCATCGTTGGTCAGTTCGCACAGCACGCCTGCGGGTTTGAAGCCAGCCAGCGTCACCAGATCGATGGTCGCTTCGGTATGACCACCACGGGTCAGCACGCCGCCCGGCTGCGCGCGCAGCGGGAAGACGTGACCAGGGCGGTGCAGATCGGATGGTTTCGCACCATCAGCAATCGCTGCACGCACGGTAGTCAGGCGGTCAGCCGCCGACACACCGGTGGTTACGCCATGCGCTGCTTCAATGGTCACGGTGAAGCCGGTACCAAAGGCGCTGGTGTTGTTTTCAACCATCATCGGCAGATCAAGCTGCTTGCGACGGTCTTCGGTGATGCACAGGCATACGATGCCGCTACCGTGACGGATGGTCAGCGCCATCTGCTCAACGGTCATGTTCTCGGCGGCAAAAATCATGTCGCCTTCGTTTTCACGGTTTTCATCGTCAAGCACCATCACACCGCGGCCTTCGCGCAGTGCATCCAGTGCATGTTCAACACGTTGAGTTGAAGTGCCAAAAGAGGAAAGTAGCGTCTGATTCATGGTAAAAAAACCTCATTAACTTTATGGTTACCAGAATCAGGGCAGTCTTAGGAGCGCCGTACTAGCGGCAAAAAAATAACGTGAGCGGGCCATGCCCGACTGGATCGTTACTCTCTCCCATCCGGACTCTAACCGTCGGCCCCGGAATTACACCGGATCTGCTGACCTTTGAGAATTCACCCAAAGCGCTCGCGGGCTTTCAGCGTTAAGCTGATTTACCGCCGGTGGGGAATTTCGCCCCGCCCTGAGAATAAGCGAGATAACTATAACGCTATTGATTACCCTGGGCAATGCATAAGCTTCAAACAATTTTGTTTAACCCACGGCATGACGCGCTACAATAGGCACTAACACCTTTTCATCAAGGGAAACGACAATGATTGACCCAAAGAAAATTGAGCAGATCGCGCGTCAGGTTCATGAGTCCATGCCGAAAGGTATTCGTGAGTTTGGTGATGACGTTGAGAAGAAAATCCGCCAGACGTTGCAGGCACAGTTGGTTCGCCTTGATTTAGTCAGCCGCGAAGAGTTTGATGTGCAGACTCAGGTGCTGCTGCGCACCCGCGAGAAGCTGGCGCTGCTGGAACAGCGTCTGAGCGAGCTGGAGAGCCGCAATGCGCCGGAAGAAGTGAAGCCAGCGCCAGCTATTCCACCGGTGGATGACCAGGCATAAGTGCGGCCTGATGCCCTCACCCCAGCCCTCTCCCACAGGGAGAGGGTGAAAAACGAACGGGCCAACTGGCCCGTTTTTTACTGACTGTCTTTCTGGATCTTCTTAATGATGTTGGTGGTTGAACACCCGTCCTCAAAGTTGAGCACCATCACTTCACCGCCATTCGCCCAGACCTCTTCGCTACCTGCGATTTGCTCTGGTTTGTAATCACCGCCCTTCACCAGCAGGTCAGGCAAAATTCCGGCAATCAGGCGCTGCGGGGTGTCTTCTTCAAATGAGACCACCCAGTCCACCGCTTCCAGCGCGCCGAGCACTATCATGCGCTGCTCCAGCGGGTTAACCGGACGCGTTTCACCCTTAAGACGTTTGGTTGAGGCATCGCTGTTGACCGCCACAATCAGGCGGTCGCCCAGCTTGCGCGCATTCGCCAGATACGACACGTGGCCCGCATGCAGGATGTCGAACACGCCGTTCGTCATCACCACTTTTTCACCGCGTTTGCGCGCGGCGGCAACGGCCACTTTCAGCTCGTCTTCGGTCATGACGCCAAAGCCGGTATCCGCACGCCCACGCACCGCGTTTTCCAGCTCAATTGGCGAAACGGTGGAGGTCCCGAGTTTACCGACGACCACGCCCGCCGCGGCGTTCGCGAAGTAGCATGCTTCTTCCAGGGAGTTACCCGCCGCCAGCGTCGCCGCCAGCACGCCAATCACCGTATCACCGGCACCGGTCACGTCGTACACTTCCTGCGCCTGGGTTGGCATATGCAGCGGCGCCTTGCCCGGTTGCAGCAGCGTCATGCCCTGCTCGGAACGGGTCACCAGCAGCGCAGACAGCTCGAAATCAGCGATGATTTTCATGCCGCGCTCAACCAGCTCTTCTTCAGTTTTGCACTTGCCCGCCACCGCTTCGAATTCAGAGAGGTTTGGCGTCAGCAGGGTTGCGCCGCGATAGCGCTCAAAATCGGTGCCTTTCGGGTCGATCAGCACCGGTACGCTGGCCTTACGCGCCAGCTGGATCATGGTCTGCACGCTCGCCAGCGCGCCTTTCGCGTAGTCGGACAGCACCAGCGCGCCAATATTGCCCAACGCCTGGTTAATGCGCTCGTGCAGCGGCTCGGGATCAACGCCTTCGAACCCTTCTTCAAAGTCGAGGCGGATTAGCTGCTGGTTACGCGACAGCACGCGAAGCTTGGTGATGGTTGGGTGGGTCGGAACAGAAACGAAGTCACACTTCACATTCACGTCCGCCAGCGACTTGCTCAGCGCACGCGCCGCATCGTCAATGCCGGTCAGGCCAACCAGACGCGAATGTGCGCCCAGAGAGGCTATGTTCATCGCCACGTTTGCCGCGCCACCGGGACGCTCTTCAATGGTGTCGACCTTTACCACCGGTACCGGTGCTTCCGGAGAGATGCGGCTGGTCGGCCCATACCAGTAGCGATCCAGCATCACATCACCGACAACCATAACTCCAGCACGTTCAAACTCTGGCAGTGTTACTTTCATTCCTGACTCCAGAAAGATTCACAATTTGCGCGCGATAATATCACACTTGTTTTGTTACGCACGGTTCCACTAGCCACTTCTGCCAGCTTGTAGTCACCTGCGCGCGTTCGTCGGCGAAACAGTCCAGCGCCACATGGCCCGGCTGTTCCTGTAATGCCAGATGGTGCAACTCATCACGCAGTGTGGTGTAGGCGCGGGTTAAGGCCTGCGCCTCCTGCTCATCCATAATGTCGTTCTGCGCCAGCAGTTCCAGTATGCGCACGTTATCCGACCAGCGGGTCAGCTTCGGTTTATCGTGCGCGTGCAGCAGCACCAGGTACTGAGTGATAAACTCAATATCGGTAATCCCGCCTTCATCGGCTTTGATATCAAAGCGATCGCGATGTTTGTTGCCAAGGTGCGCGCGCATCTTCTCCCGCATTTCCCGCACTTCGGTTTGCAGCGTACTGCCCTCGCGCGGGGTCGTCATGACCGCCTTGCGGATCGCATCGAACTGCGTTTTGAGCTGCGGATCGCCATACACCACGCGGGCGCGCACCAGCGCCTGATGCTCCCACGTCCAGGCTTCGTTCTTCTGATAGTCGGCGAAAGCCTCCGTCGAGGTGACCAGCATGCCTGCCGCGCCGGACGGGCGCAGACGCGCATCCACTTCATACAGAATGCCGGATGAGGTGCGGGTGCTGAACAGGTGCATAATGCGCTGGGCCAGACGCAGGTAGAACTGCCGTCCGTCAATCTCACGTTCGCCGTCGGTCATGACGTCTGCCGGACAGTCGTGGAGGAAAATCAGATCCAGATCGGAGCTGTAGCCCAGTTCCCAGCCGCCCAGCTTGCCGTACCCCACCACCGCAAAACCGCGGCCTTCACGGTCAGCAAGGTGCTTCGGCTGGCCGTAGCGGGCTACCATCTGCACCCACGCCTGATGGACAACCGCGTCGATGATCGCTTCCGCCAGCCAGGTTAAGTGATCGCTCACTTTCATTACCGGCAGGGTACCGGCGATATCTGCCGCCGCCACGCGCAGCATCTGTGCCTGCTTAAACTGACGCAGCGCCTCAAGCTGTTGCTCTTCGTCCTCTTCCGGCACGCGCAGCAGATACTGACGCAGCTCGTCGCGGTAGGCATCCGTCGCCGTCGGCTGATAGAGGGTATTCGGGTCGAGCAGTTCGTCCAGCAGCAGCGGATAACGCGCCAGCTTGTTCGCCACCATCGGCGAGGCGGCGCAGAGGGAAATCAGGTGCTTCAGCGCACCGGGAAACTCGCTTAACAGCTCGAGGTAAGTGGTACGCGTGACGATCCCGCTCAGCAGCGGCATCATGCGCGACAGCGGCACCGGCGCATCCTCGCGGGAGCAGACATCGCTCAGCAGATGCGGCATCAGATGATCCAGCACCTGACGACCGCGTGGGCCGATAGCGCGTTTGTTCAGTTCGAGGCGGAAATCGGCAATCAGCGCCACCACGCGATGGCGGGCATCGTCGCTTAAGTGCGCCAGCACCGGCGTGGTGTCATCTTCCTGGAGCGCGTCCTGCCACAGTTCGCGCCAGTGCTCGGAGAGCGCATCGTCCTGCGATTCAGTTTCGTCGTCGCCGATCAGATCGTTAAAGATGCGGCGCACGCCCGCCATATGCGCTTCCAGCCGTTGCGTCAGCGCCGCCCAGTCATCCACCCGCATCCCCCAGGCCAGACGCGCCCGGTTCAGCTCATCGCCCGGCAACGTCTGGGTCTGTTCGTCGTTGATACTTTGCAGCAAATTTTCCAGACGACGCAGGAAGAGATAAGAGTCACGCAGCGTTTGCGCGTCGCCTTCCGGCAGCAGATGCAGCTGATCGATAGCGCTTAGCGTCGGCAGCAGCGAGCGGGATTGCAGAGAAGGTTCACGCCCGCCGCGTATCAGCTGGAAGACCTGGACGATAAATTCGATCTCACGAATACCGCCAGCACCGAGCTTGATGTTGTCTTTCAGGCCACGGCGACGCACCTCGCGGGCAATCATCCCTTTCATATTTCGCAGGGACTGGATAACGCTGAAGTCGATGTAGCGGCGGAACACGAACGGGCGCAGCATGGCGCGCAGCTCGTTGGCGTAGGCATCGTCGCTGTCGCCCATGATCCGCGCTTTGACCATCGCGTAACGCTCCCAGTCGCGACCCTGCTCCTGGTAGTAATCTTCCAGCGCGGCAAAGCTCAGCACCAGTGGCCCGCTGTCGCCAAACGGACGCAGGCGCATGTCCACGCGGTAAACAAAACCATCCTGCGTGGGCTGATCCAGCGCCTTAATCAGCCGCTGCCCCAGACGAGTAAAGAACTGGGCATTGTCCAGCTCGCGACGGCCGCCGCGCGTGGAGCCGTTCTCGGGCCAGGCAAAAATCAGATCGATGTCTGAGGAGAAGTTCAGCTCGCAGCCGCCCAGCTTGCCCATCCCCAGGATCAACAGTGGCTGAGGAACCCCTTCCTCGCTGCACGGCGTGCCCCACTCTTTACAGCAGGCGGCGTAGAGCCAGTCCCGCGCGGCGACAATCAGCGTCTGCGCCAGCTCGCTCAACTGCTGCAAGGTGCTCTCTTCACTCACCAGCTCCAGCGCCTGCGCCCAGGCAATGCGTACCATCACCCGGCGGCGGAACTGACGCAGAACGCGCATCAGCGTGGCTTCGTCTGCCACCTCTGCCAGCGCGGTTTGCAGCCAGCCAGCATAATGCCGCCACTCGTCAGCCTGCGGCGGCGCGCTTTCCAGCTCTGCCAGCCAGTCCGGGTTAGCGCTGACGCTCTCCTGTACAAAATCACTGAACGTGAGCACGCTTTTCGCCTGCTCGCTTAACGACGACGCGGGTAACGACTCAGGCAGGCGTTCACAAACGGTCTGCCAGTGCTGCTGTAACTGCGAAGAAAGCGGCATATCAGGGGTTCCTTGCCAGAATTAACGTTTTCCGCTGTGCAGCCAGTACGGATCCTGCGAAATGGCCTCGTTGCGGAAATGCTCGATCTCAATCTGCTGACGGGTCTCGATGGCATGCTTAAGCCCCTGCCAGTTCTCCAGCCAGGCCTGCGCCTTCACGCCCTCATACGCACCCGACAGCAGCAACATGCTGTCGATGTTACGCGCCAGGCGGGGAAGCTGATCGCCATACTGGTCACCCAGCGGATGCGCAAAGGTGGTTCTCAGTTCGGCCGCGTGACGGGAGAGGTGGATATCCGCAAAACGTTTGAAGTTTTCCGCAATTTTGGCCTGCCCTTTCGCATCGAGGAAGGTGCGCCAGCCGCGCGTCACCAGAAATTCGGTCAGCGCCAGTTTCGCGCTGGCGTTTTGCGGGCTGTAGATCGCCGTTTGTGCCGACACGTCGGAAAGCATCAGCGTTTCGGTTTGAGTGAGCAAATCACGTAAGTGAGTGCTGGCTTTACGCGGTACAATGCCGCCAAAGAGCGTCAGGGTATGACGTACCAGCCCCATAGCGGCCAGCACCTGTTTTTTGGCATTTTTCACGTTACGCGCCCACAGCTCCTCGTGGTACTGCCACTGAGAGAGCGCCAGCTCCAGCGCCGCTTCCATCCCCTGCTCAACGGAGGCTTTCGGCACAACGCGCAGAATCGGGGTTTCTCGCAGCACGCGCGGCGCATTCCCGGCGGCCAGGTGATAGCCGCGTGCCGCTTTACTCAGGCTGCCCTGACGCAGTCCAGGCTGGTTCACCAGCTTGCGCGCCAGCTTCAGCACATCGCTCGCGTCGCCTTCAAGCAGTTCGAGTTCCAATTCGCAGATCGGCTCCTGCTCTTCACCAGCCTTAATTTCACCCCGATCAAACGCGATCTCAATGCGGCTCTTGCCTTCCGTCACCAGCCATTTCTCGCGCCAGAAATCGGTGCTGAACAGCGGTTGCGCCTCTGCCGACAGCGTTGCGGGCAGCATCCCTTCCGGCCACACTTCCGCCGGAAAACGATCCAGCTCAAGTTCTGGCTTACTGATGTCGATATTGTATTCCGGACGCTGGTGTAAACCGCCCACCACGCGACCGGCGATTTTCATCGTCATCTCGTAGCGCCCGTTCGCACCCCGGATGCGCAGGCCCATATCATGGTTGCGCAGCCAGTTGTCCGGCGTTTCGTAATAGATGTTGAGCAGCTGTACGGGTTCATGGTGCTCGCCGGACAGCGTATTCAGATGCTGGCGGAGCGCGTCAGCGCTGTCTTTTTCGACGATAAACTTTAATTCGATCTCTTGTGCCATAGCCTTGTACTTTTGCGTGCGTCACAGACGCGTCGATGAAGGCGAACTTCCTCGCCATTTGTTTGTCAGTACATAGTATTTTGCGCCAAATTGCCACGCAATGAGCAATTTGACGGGCGTAAAAGTTTAAAGCGGTGGAAATCATGACACAGATGATTCCGATTGATGATGAATCCTTTGCGTAGCGACACTGATACCACTACTATCGTTCCACTTTTTATGAAAATAACGACTGATATGCTTAAATTACGCCTGATTGGACTTACTTTACTCGCTTTTAGCGCCGCAACCGCGGTCCACGCTGAAGAGAAACGTTACGTTTCTGATGAACTGAATACCTGGGTACGCAGCGGCCCTGGAGACAATTATCGCCTCGTGGGTACGGTAAATGCCGGCGAGGAAGTGACTCTGCTGCAAACCAATGCAGACACCAATTACGGTCAGGTTCGTGACAGCTCTGGCCGCACCTCATGGATCCCGCTGAAAGAGCTGAGCACGGTGCCAAGCCTGCGCACCCGCGTGCCGGATCTGGAAAATCAGGTGAAAACCCTGACTGACAAGCTGAACAACATCGACGGCACCTGGAACCAGCGCACCGCAGAGATGCAGCAGAAAGTGGCACAAAGCGACAGCGTGATCGCCGGTCTGAAAGATGAAAATCAGAAGCTGAAAAATGAGCTGATCGTCGCGCAGAAGAAAGTGAACGCCGCGAATCTACAGCTGGATGACAAACAACGCACCATCATCATGCAGTGGTTTATGTATGGCGGCGGGGTGCTGGGCGTCGGTCTGGTGCTGGGTCTGGTGCTTCCTCACCTAATCCCAAGCCGTAAACGTAAAGACCGCTGGATGAACTAACTCGTCTTCTCTGCCACACTTACGTATCATCTTGCGAAAAGAGAAAACGGGAGTGTTGGCGTGAAGAGTTATCTGGTCGGTGGTGCGGTACGTGATGCGTTATTAGGTCTGCCGGTCAAAGATAAAGACTGGGTCGTGGTCGGTGCCACGCCCGAAGCGATGATTGACGCGGGCTACCAGCAGGTAGGCCGCGATTTTCCTGTGTTCCTCCATCCGAAAAGCCGGGAAGAGTACGCCCTGGCGCGAACCGAACGGAAATCCGGTTCCGGTTATACCGGCTTCACCTGCTATGCCGCGCCGGATGTGACGCTGGAGCAGGACTTACTGCGCCGCGATCTCACCATTAATGCCCTGGCGCAGGACGAAAACGGCCATATTATCGACGTCTACGGCGGCCAGAACGATCTGCGCGACCGTCTTTTACGCCATATTTCCCCCGCCTTTTCTGAAGATCCGTTACGCGTACTGCGCGTGGCGCGTTTTGCCGCCCGTTATGCCCATCTCAGCTTCCGCATCGCCGACGAGACGATGGCGCTGATGACGGCCATGACCGACGCGGGCGAGCTGGAACACCTGACGCCAGAACGCGTCTGGAAAGAGACCGAAAACGCCCTGACTACCCGTAATCCGCAGATCTTTTTCCAGGTTCTGCGCGACTGCGGGGCGCTGAAAGTGCTGTTCCCGGAAATAGATGCGCTGTTTGGCGTGCCCGCCCCGGCGAAATGGCACCCGGAAATTGATACCGGCATTCACACCCTGATGACGCTGAGCATGGCCGCTATGCTCAGTCCTGAAGTGGACGTGCGCTTTTCCACTCTCTGCCATGACCTCGGCAAAGGGTTAACGCCAAAGGAATTGTGGCCACGCCATCACGGGCACGGTCCGGCTGGCGTAAAGCTGGTTGAAGGGCTTTGCCAGCGCCTGCGCGTGCCGAATGACATTCGCGATCTGGCAAAGCTGGTCGCCGAGTTCCACGACCTGATCCACACCTTCCCGATCCTAAAACCCGCCACCATCGTCAGGCTGTTTGATAACATCGACGCCTGGCGCAAGCCGCAGCGCGTGGAGCAGATCGCGCTCACCAGCGAGGCTGACGTGCGCGGGCGTACCGGGTTTGAAGCGTCCGATTATCCGCAGGGTCGTTTGCTGCGTGAGGCGTGGGACGTAGCGAAAGCGGTGCCAACGAAAGAGGTGGTGGAGGCAGGGTTTAAAGGCCCGGAGATCCGCGAAGAGCTGACGAAGCGGCGGATTGATGCGGTTGCGGCGTGGAAGGAAAAACGTTGCCCTCAGCCGAAAGACTGAGGGCGGTCGGTCATCAGAAGAAGACCACGTACACGGCAGCCGCGACGATAAAGCGGTAGATCGCGAACGGAATAAACGAAATACGCTTAATCAGTTGCAGGAAGGTTTTGATGGCGATCAGCGCCACAATGAAGGCGGTGATAAAGCCCACGGCGAACATCGGAATGTCACCCACGGTCAGGAAGCCGATGCTTTTGTAGAGATCCAGCGCGGTGGCGCCCATCATCATCGGCACCGCCAGCAGGAACGAGAACTCAGACGCCGCGTAACGGCTCACGCCCATCAGCATCCCGCCGGAAATGGTTGCCCCTGAACGGGAGAAGCCCGGCCACAGCGCCAGACACTGGAAGCAGCCAATCATAAACGCCTGACGATACGTCATATCGTCCAGACCTTCCGCACGCGGGGTTTTTGGCTTCAGCACTTCGGCGGCAATCAGCAGGAAGCCGCCGACAACCAGCGCGTACATCACGTTAATCGGGTTGAAGAGCGATTTAATGGTGTCGTGGAACACCAGCCCCAGCACCACTGCCGGGATCATCCCGAGCAGAATATGAATCAGCGTCAGACGCCCCTTGCCCTCTCCTTCACGCTGCGGCAAACGCCCGAAGTGGATGCCGATCAGACCAAACAGACGACGCCAGAACATCACAACCACCGCCAGGATAGAGCCCAGCTGGATCACCACCTCAAACGTCTTTGCGGTATCGCCTTCAAAGCCCAACAGATGGCCAACGATAATCATATGGCCCGTACTGGACACCGGCAAAAACTCCGTCAATCCTTCGACCACACCCAGTATTGCCGCCACCAGCAGCGAGTGCATATCGCTCATCTATAAACCCCTAAAAAGATATAAAAAAACGGTCGCCACAACGGCTACCGTGAAACATACAGCTCTAAGACCGATATAACCTAAAATGGTTTAGCTATTATGACGTTAAATCTTTCCTTTCAGATTTGTGCCACGCTCGATAATCACGCCCACGTTGGCGGCGCGCGCCACCGCGCCCGGCTTGCTTAGCTTAATGCGCACCCACGGGGAGTTAAATTTGCTCAGCAGCAGGTCTGCCACCTCTTCCGCCACGCGTTCTACCAGCGCAAATCGTTGCCCTTCCACATGGCCGATGACCGTTTCACTGATGTCGGCGTAGCTCAGACAATCATTCACATCATCGCTTTTCGCTGACTTGCGGTTATCCCAGCCCATTTCGATATCGAACACCAGTTTCTGCTCGATGGTCTGTTCCCAGTCGTAAACACCAATTGTGGTGATTACCGAAAGTTGCTCTATAAATACAATATCCATCACGACCTGCCTGCTTTTTGGCTAAACCGGATACCACTTCCGGCGAATTATGCGTATTATCCACAGATGCTGAGAATACAGATACATTTTCAAAACGGAACAGCGTTATGAGTGCAATCGCGCCTGGAATGATTATCCTCGCCTACCTTTGCGGCTCAATCTCCAGCGCCATTCTGGTCTGCCGCATCGCCGGGTTGCCTGACCCGCGTGAAAGTGGTTCCGGGAATCCGGGGGCGACCAATGTACTACGAATTGGCGGCAAGGGAGCAGCCGTAGCGGTTTTGATTTTTGACGTTCTGAAAGGAATGCTTCCCGTCTGGGGCGCGTATGCGCTTGGCGTCACACCCTTCTGGCTGGGGCTGATAGCCATCGCCGCCTGCGTCGGCCACATCTGGCCTGTTTTCTTTGGTTTTAAAGGCGGTAAAGGCGTGGCCACTGCGTTTGGCGCGATTGCGCCGATCGGCTGGGATCTCACCGGCGTGATGGCGGGCACCTGGCTGCTGACCATCCTGCTGAGCGGTTATTCGTCGCTGGGCGCCATCGTCAGCGCACTGATCGCCCCGTTCTATGTCTGGTGGTTTAAACCGCAGTTTACCTTCCCGGTGTCGATGCTCTCGTGTCTGATCCTGTTGCGCCATCACGACAACATTCAACGCCTGTGGCGTCGTCAGGAAACGAAGATCTGGACGAAACTCAGACGTAAAAAGAAAGACGCTCAGTAAACCGTTCGTTATGCCTTATAACCAAATGTGATTTTTGTCACCTTCTGCCTGTGGTAACTGTTAGAGACACAACACAACCACACAAAAAGAAAATGGCAGAAATCACAGATTCAACTCCCCTTCCAGCGGCAGCAAACACTCCGGATGGCGATATCAAGTGGGTACGCAGCGCATCGGACGTTTCACGTCTCGTTAATGACGGCTCTCAGGGCCGGGCCAATGCCCGCATCGTGGTCGGTATCGCGCTCGGGGGAATTTTTCTCGATGCCTACGATCTCGGCGCGCTGGCATTCGGCATCAAAGACATCACCCGCGAATTTAACCTGACGCCCGCCGGTACCGGCATGGTGGCTTCAGCCATTACGTTTGGCGCGATTGTCGGGGCGCTGCTCGGCGGCTATCTTACGGATAAAATCGGGCGCTACCGCGTCTTTATGGCCGACATGGTATTCTTTGTCGTTGCCGCTATCGCCTGTGCGCTGGCCCCGAACGAATATGTGCTGGCGGGCGCGCGCTTTGTGATGGGTCTTGGCGTTGGGATCGACCTTCCCGTCGCGATGGCGTTTCTCAGCGAGTTCGCCAGACTGAAAGGCCCGGGGAATAAAGCCTCCAGCGTCGCGATGTGGTGTCCCACCTGGTATGCTGCCATCAGCATCTCTTATCTTCTGGTGCTCTTCTTTTACGCCGTACTGCCGGAAAGCCACAGCGACTGGCTCTGGCGTCTGATCCTTGGCTTTGGCGCGGTGCCCGCGCTGGTGATTATCGCCATCCGTAGCCGCTATATGAGCGAATCCCCGGTCTGGGCGGCGAATCAGGGCAATCTGAAGGAGGCGGCGTCTATCCTGCGGCAGTCTTACAACATTAATGCCCACGTACCGCAGGATGCGCTCGACCAGCCCGCGCCTGTTGTGAACAAGGCAAAATGGTCGAACTACCTGAACCTGTTCCGCGGTATCTATCTGCGGCGTACCACGCTCGCCACGCTGCTGTCAGTCGTCTCCTCGTTCGCCTATAACGCCGTAGCCTTTGGCCTGCCGGTGATCATCTCCAGCTTCTTTGTGCAGTCGATGCTGACCACCATTCTGATCTCGCTGGCGCTTAATCTGCTGTTCGCGTTTGTCGGCGGGCTGCTGGCGGTGCGCTATGTTCCGCGCTTCGGCGCATGGCGGATGTCACTGGCGGGTTATGCGTGCCAGCTGGCGGCGCTGCTCGGCCTGGCGCTGATTGGCCGCCCTGACGGGGCCACGGAAGGCGTGGTCGCCGTCGCGATGCTGGCGCTGTTCCTGTTTGGCCAGGGTTTTGGTCCGGGTGCGCACACCATGACGTTTGCCTCTCTGAGCTACCCGACCTCGCTGCGCGGTGTGGGTGTGGGGCTTAACCAGACGCTGATGCGCAGCAGTTCAACGCTATCACTGTTTCTGTTCCCGCTGCTGGTCGCCTCGCTGGATACCGCCGTGTTCTGGGTGATTGCGCTGGCGCCGTTTATCGGCCTGGCCTCGCTGCTGGCGATCCGCTGGGAGCCGTCGGGGTATGATGTGGATGCAGAGGATTATCGCTAGCCTTTCTTGCCGGGTGGCGCTGCGCTTACCCGGCCTACATTACTGAAACCGGCTCACATGAGCCGGTTTTTTTATCCATAAGCGACTCATATGACAGCCTTCATTTCCGCCAGGGCATACTGAAACGTATCCCGATAGTGCGGAAGTGGAAGCACCATGTTAGCAACTCAGGTCACTGATAATTCATACAAAGGCTGGCAGGCCTCGCTTGCCCTCCAGTTTTGTCATACCCCTGAGAAAACCCTCCTCCATTCCGCGCGTCACACCGGGCCACTTACCGTTCAGCGTCCGTTTTATCCCGAAGGGGAAACCTGCCACCTTTACCTGCTGCACCCGCCAGGCGGAATTGTGGGCGGGGATACGCTGGATATTTCCGTGCGGCTCGACGCCAAAAGCCATGCCCTCATCACCATGCCCGGCGCCAGCAAGTTCTATCGCAGCAGCGGCCCGCTGGCCTGCCTCAGTCAGCATTTTTACCTCGACGAAGAGGCCACGCTGGAGTGGCTGCCGCAGGACACCATTATTTTCCCCGGCGCTAACGCCGCGCTGCGTTCCGTCTTTCACCTGCACGCCACCAGCACGCTGCTGGCGTGGGAGCTGTACTGTCTGGGCCGTCCGGTGATAAACGAAACCTTCAGCCAAGGCACGCTGGAGAGCCGCCTTGAGGTGTGGGTGGATGGCGAGCCGCGTCTGATTGAGCGACTGCATCTCAGCGGTGGCGATCTGACGCCCGTCGCGGACCATCCGTGGGTCGGCACGCTGCTGTTCTATCCGGCCCGGGAAGCACATCTCGACACGGTGCGCGAGCGGCTCGCCCCGCTGGAAAACTTTGGCGGGGCGACGCTCACCGACGATCTGCTGTCGGTGCGTTTTCTCTCGCACGACAACCTGATTTGTCAGCGGGTGATGCGCGATATCTGGCAGTCGCTTCGCCCGCTTTTAACCCCCAAAACCGCCTGTTCGCCGCGCATCTGGCAGACATAAAGAGAAACGCTATGGAACTGACTCCCAGAGAAAAAGACAAGCTGTTGCTGTTCACCGCCGCGCTGGTTGCCGAACGCCGCCTCGCGCGCGGGGTAAAGCTCAACTATCCGGAATCGGTCGCGCTGATCAGCGCCTTTATTATGGAAGGCGCGCGCGATGGCGAAACCGTCGCCTCGCTGATGGAAGCCGGCCGCCACGTCCTGACGCGCGATCAGGTGATGGAGGGCGTACCGGAGATGATCCCGGATATTCAGGTGGAAGCCACCTTCCCGGACGGATCCAAGCTCGTCACCGTCCACAACCCGATCGTGTAAGGAGCGCGTGATGATCCCAGGTGAATACCGGATCCAGTCCGGCAACATTGCTCTCAACGTCGGGCGCGAAACCCGAAGTGTGATAGTGGAAAACCACGGCGACAGGCCGATCCAGGTCGGATCGCACTACCACTTTTACGAGGTCAACCCGGCGCTGAAGTTCGATCGCGAGGCCACCCGAGGCTACCGGCTGAACATCCCGGCGGGCACCGCTGTGCGCTTCGAGCCCGGCCAGAAGCGGGAAGTGACGCTGGTGCAGGTGACGGGCGCACAGCGCATTTTCGGTTTTCGCGGCGAGATCATGGGCGAGGTGAAACATGGCTGAGATTTCACGCCAGGCGTATGCCGATATGTTTGGCCCCACGACCGGGGATAAAGTGCGGCTGGCCGACAGCGAACTGTGGATCGAAGTAGAAGACGATCTCACGATCTACGGCGAAGAGGTCAAGTTCGGCGGCGGGAAGGTGATCCGCGACGGCATGGGACAGGGGCAGATGACCGCCGACGACTGCGTGGATCTGGTGCTCACCAACGCGCTGATCGTCGATCACTGGGGGATCGTGAAAGCGGATATCGGCGTAAAAAATGGGCGGATCTTCGCCGTCGGCAAAGCCGGAAACCCGGACATTCAGCCCGGCGTGACGATCCCGATTGGCGCAGCAACGGAAGTGATCGCCGCCGAAGGCAAGATTGTCACCGCTGGCGGGATCGACACCCATATCCACTGGATCTGTCCGCAGCAAGCGGAAGAGGCGCTGGTCTCTGGCGTCACCACCATGATCGGCGGCGGCACCGGGCCCGCGGCAGGTACAAACGCCACCACCTGCACGCCGGGGCCATGGTATATCGCCCGCATGTTGCAGGCTGCCGATACGCTGCCGGTGAATATTGGCCTGCTGGGCAAAGGGAACGGTTCAAACCCGGACGCGCTGCGCGAGCAGATCGCGGCAGGTGCCATCGGGCTTAAGATCCACGAAGACTGGGGTGCGACGCCTGCGGCCATCAACTGCTCGCTGGAGGTCGCTGAAGAGATGGATATCCAGGTGGCGCTGCACAGCGACACGCTGAACGAGTCCGGTTTTGTCGAAGATACGCTGGCCGCCATCGCCGGGCGCACCATCCACACCTTCCACACCGAAGGGGCGGGCGGCGGCCATGCGCCAGATATCATCACCGCCTGCGCGCACCCGAATATTCTGCCCTCCTCCACCAACCCGACGCTGCCCTACACGGTCAACACCATCGACGAGCACCTGGACATGCTGATGGTTTGCCATCACCTCGACCCGGATATCGCCGAGGACGTGGCGTTTGCCGAATCCCGCATTCGCCGGGAGACCATCGCCGCCGAAGACGTGCTGCACGATATCGGCGCGTTCTCACTCACCTCGTCAGATTCACAGGCAATGGGCCGCGTGGGGGAAGTGATTATCCGCACCTGGCAGGTCGCGCACCGCATGAAGGTTCAGCGCGGCGCGCTGCCGGAAGAGACCGGCGATAACGACAACTTCCGGGTGAAGCGCTATGTCGCCAAATACACCATTAACCCGGCGCTGACCCACGGCATCGCCCATGAAGTGGGCTCGATTGAGGCGGGCAAGCTGGCGGACCTGGTGGTCTGGTCCCCGGCGTTCTTCGGCGTCAAGCCCGCCACCATCGTCAAAGGTGGGATGATCGCCTGCGCACCGATGGGCGATATCAACGCCTCGATCCCCACGCCGCAGCCGGTGCATTACCGCCCGATGTTTGGATCGCTGGGCGCCGCGCGCCACGCCACGCGGCTGACGTTTATCTCGCAGGCCGCCAGTGCGAACGGCATCCCGCAGCAGCTCAACTTGCAGAGCGCCACGGCGGTGGTGAAAGGCTGCCGGACGGTGAAAAAGGCGGACATGATCCACAACGCTCTGCAACCGAACATCACCGTCGACTCGCAAACCTACGAGGTGCGCGTCGACGGCGAACTGATTACCAGCGAACCGGCTGACGTTCTGCCGATGGCGCAACGCTATTTCCTGTTTTGAGGAGTGATGATGATTTATCTGACCCAACGCCTGGACCACGCACACCCGACTACCGCCAGCGTCACGCTGCCGATTGACGTGCGGGTGAAAAGCCGCGCCCGCGTGGCCCTGAACGACGGTCGCGAAGCCGGGCTGATGCTGCCGCGCGGTTTGCTGCTGCGCGGCGGCGATCTGCTGACCACCGACGACGGCAGCGAGGTGATCGAAGTGATCGCGGCCCCGGAGTCGGTTTCCGTGGTGCGCTGCGCCGATCCGTTCCTGCTCGCCCGCGCCTGTTACCACCTGGGCAACCGTCACGTGCCGCTGCAAATTATGCCCGGCGAGCTGCGCTACCACCACGACCACGTTCTTGACGACATGCTGCGTCATTTCGGGCTGAAGGTGACCTTCGCCAGCCTGCCGTTTGAACCGGAAGCGGGGGCTTACACCAGCGATGCCCACAGCCATGGCCACTCCCACTCTCATTCACATTAAGGACTCATCATGCGCAAGTATTTACCGCTGTTTCTGCTGGCATTTTCCGTTCCGGCGCTTGCCCATCCGGGCCACGGGACCGACAGCTTCCAGGCCGGATTTCTCCATCCGCTGACCGGGCTGGATCACCTGCTGATGCTGACGGGGGCTGGCGTGCTGTCCGCCCTGAGCGGCCGCAAGCTGCTGCTGCCGTTAGCAACGCTCGGCATGATGCTTGCTGGCGCCGTTGCGGGCAGCCTGCTCGGCGGTTTTAGCGGCATGGAGATGCTGATTATCGCCTCGCTGGCGGTCTGCGGCGTAATGATGTTTAAGACTGAAAATCGCCTGCTGCTGGCGGTGCCAGCCCTGGCGATGTTCCACGGCTGGGCGCACGGCGTGGAGATGTCCGGCCACAGCTTCTGGCTCTTCACCAGCGGGTTTATGTTAGCCAGCGCCACGGTGCTGTGCGCCAGCTTCGCGGCAGGGCTGCTGCTGCGCCGTCACGACGGCCTGCGTAAAACCTTCGGTGGCGGGCTGATCGTCTCTGCCCTACTGGCGCTGATGAGCTGATGGAGCACGCCCGCCAGCGGCTGCGCCTGATGCAGCTCTCCAGCAGTAGCCTGCCGGTCGGATCGTTTACCTGGTCGCAGGGGCTGGAGTGGGCCGTTGAGGCCGGGTGGGTCACGGACGCTGAGGCCTTCAGGCGCTGGCAGATCCAGCAGATGGAGCAGAGCTTTTTCTGCGTCGACCTGCCGCTGTTTATCCGCCTTTATCGTGCCTGCGAGAAGCAGGACGTCGCGACAGCAAAACGCTGGACGGCATACCTGCTCGCCTGCCGGGAAACGCGCGAGCTGCGCGATGAAGAACGCAACCGTGGCGCGGCCTTTACGCGCCTGATTAAAAGCTGGGAACCCGCCTGCCCGCCAGAATGGTTGCCGCTGTTGACGCAGAGCCAGCTCTGCGGCATGGCGTGGCTCGGCGTGCGCTGGGGCATTAGCACGCGCGAGCTGGCGCTGAGCCTGGGCTACAGCTGGATTGAGAGCGCGGTGATGGCGGGCGTCAAGCTGGTGCCGTTTGGGCAGCAGGCCGCACAACAGCTGATTATCGACCTGAGCGACCATTTTGCCGCCGGGTTTGAACAGGCATTTTTACGTGGCGACGACGCGCTGGGGGCCGCTACGCCGCTGTCGGCCATCGCCTCCGCGCGCCACGAAACCCAATATTCACGACTATTCCGTTCCTGAGGAGTCAATATGGCTGATTACAAACATCCCCTGCGCGTGGGCGTGGGCGGCCCGGTAGGGTCGGGCAAAACCGCCCTGCTGGAAGCGCTCTGCAAGGCGATGCGCGATACCTATCACCTGGCGGTGGTGACTAACGATATCTACACCAAAGAGGATCAGCGCATCCTGACCGAGGCGGGTGCGCTGGAGCCAGAGCGCATCGTGGGCGTGGAAACGGGCGGCTGTCCGCATACCGCCATCCGCGAAGACGCCTCGATGAACCTGGCGGCGGTGGAAGCGCTCAGCGAGAAGTTCGGCAATCTGGATCTGATCTTCGTGGAAAGCGGCGGGGACAACCTGAGCGCGACCTTCAGCCCGGAGCTGGCGGATCTGACCATCTACGTGATTGACGTGGCCGAAGGGGAAAAAATTCCGCGCAAGGGCGGGCCGGGGATCACCAAATCCGATTTTCTGGTGATCAATAAAACCGACCTCGCGCCGTACGTGGGGGCGTCGCTGGAGGTAATGGAACGCGACACTAACCGCATGCGCGGCGAGCGTCCGTGGACCTTTACCAACCTGAAAGCGGGAGACGGTCTGGGAACGATCATTGCGTTTCTGGAAGAGAAAGGGATGCTGCGGGTGTAGTGCGGGTTATTGCCGGGTGGCGGCTTCGCCTGACCCGGCCTACGGTTTTGTAGGCCCGGTAAGCGCAGCGCCACCGGGCAAAAAAACTCACGCCTCCGGCAGCTCCGCCAGCGGCCAGCGCGGACGCACGGACACGCTCAGGTCAGCCGTTGCGCCAGCGTTCAGGCGCACCATCCCGGCGTAGGCGATCATCGCCCCGTTATCGGTACAAAATTCAGGACGCGCGTAGAACACTTCCCCACGACGCTTTTGCATCATCTCTGCAAGCTTCGCGCGCAGCGTACGGTTGGCGCTCACGCCGCCTGCCATCACCAGGCGCTTAAAGCCGGTCTGATCCAGCGCGCGTTTGCACTTGATCATCAGCGTATCCACCACCGCATCTTCGAACGCACGAGCGATGTCGGCACGCGTCTGCTCGCTGTCGTCGTTATTGCGGATGGTGTTCGCCGTGAAGGTTTTCAAACCGGAGAAGCTGAAATCCAGCCCCGGACGATCAGTCATCGGCCGTGGGAAGACAAAGCGCCCTTCCGTGCCCTGTGCGGCCATTTTCGAGAGCATCGGGCCGCCCGGGTAATCCAGCCCCAGCAGCTTGGCGGTTTTGTCGAAGGCTTCACCGGCTGCATCGTCAATTGACTCGCCCAGCAGCTCATACTTGCCAATACCCGTTACGCTGATCAGTTGGGTATGACCACCGGAAACCAGCAGCGCCACAAACGGGAACGCTGGCGGATTGTCTTCCAGCATCGGCGCCAGAAGGTGCCCTTCCATATGGTGAACCGGAATGGCCGGAACATCCCACGCGAAGGCCAGTGAACGCCCTACCGTTGCGCCGACTAGCAGCGCGCCGACCAGGCCCGGTCCTGCGGTATAGGCCACGGCATCAATATCTTTTGCACTCAACCCGGCCTCTTTCAGCGCCGCCTGGATCAGGGGAACCGTTTTACGCACGTGGTCACGAGAGGCCAGTTCAGGCACGACGCCGCCGTAGTCAGCGTGCAATTTCACCTGACTATACAGTTGGTTGGCCAGAAGCCCTTTTTCGTCGTCGTAAATCGCGATGCCGGTTTCATCGCAGGATGTTTCAATACCCAGTACACGCATGACTTGTTTTACCTCGTTTCAATACCGCGCAGTGTAGAGCCTGGGCGGATTGTTGTAAAACTTTGTTCGCCCCAGGAAGAAGCCTCGTGTATACTCCTCACCCTTATTAAAGTCCCTTTCAAAATCGCATCGGTGCTTTACAAAGCAGCAGCATTTGCAGTAAAATTCCGCACCATTTTGAAATAAGCTGGCGTTGATGCCAGCGGCAAACCGAATTTATTAAAGGTGAGAGTTACATGCCGGTAATTAAAGTACGTGAAAACGAGCCGTTCGACGTAGCACTGCGTCGCTTCAAACGTTCATGCGAGAAAGCAGGTGTTCTGGCTGAAGTTCGTCGTCGTGAGTTTTATGAAAAACCAACGACCGAACGTAAGCGCGCTAAAGCTTCCGCTGTGAAACGTCACGCGAAGAAACTGGCTCGCGAAAACGCACGCCGTACTCGTCTGTACTAATCTGTTGAGGGCCACAGCCCTCAATTGACAGACAGAGTTGTAGTCGTAAGGCCGTGCTTCCGGAAGGAATGCGCGGCTTGTTTTCGTTTATAAGTCGCTTAAATTTTTGGGGCATATGGCCGGAAGAATCCCACGCGTTTTCATCAATGACCTGCTTGCCAGAACCGACATCGTCGATCTCATCGACGCGCGGGTGAAGCTAAAAAAGCAGGGCAAGAACTACCATGCGTGCTGTCCGTTCCATAACGAAAAAACCCCCTCTTTCACCGTAAACGGTGAAAAGCAGTTCTACCATTGCTTCGGCTGTGGCGCACACGGTAATGCCGTCGATTTTTTGATGAACTACGACAAGCTCGAGTTCGTTGAAACCGTCGAAGAGCTGGCGGCGATGCATAACCTTGAAGTGCCGTATGAAGCGGGCAGTGGGCCAAGTCAGATCGAGCGCCATCAGCGGCAAACGCTGTACCAACTGATGGATGGCCTGAATTCGTTTTACCAACAGTCTCTTAAGCACTCTGCGGCTGAGCCTGCGCGTCAGTATCTGAACAAGCGCGGACTGAGTGACGATGTGATTGCGCGTTTCGCTATTGGTTACGCCCCGCCCGGCTGGGACAACGTGTTAAAGCGTTTTGGCGGCAATAGCGAAGATCGTAAATCCCTCATCGACGCAGGCATGCTGGTCACCAACGACCAGGGACGAAGCTACGACCGCTTCCGTGAACGGGTGATGTTCCCGATCCGCGACAAGCGTGGCCGGGTGATAGGTTTTGGTGGTCGCGTGCTGGGTGATGCCCTGCCGAAATACCTTAACTCCCCGGAAACCGATATTTTCCATAAGGGCCGCCAGCTTTACGGTCTTTATGAGGCACAGCAGGATAATGCGGAACCTCCGCGTCTTCTGGTCGTCGAAGGCTATATGGATGTTGTTGCGCTGGCGCAGTACGACATTAACTATGCCGTTGCGTCGCTGGGAACGTCCACCACGGCGGACCATATCCAGCTGCTGTTCCGCGTCACCAACAACGTGATTTGCTGTTACGACGGTGACCGCGCAGGACGCGACGCCGCCTGGCGAGCGCTGGAAACCGCGTTGCCGTATATGACCGACGGGCGTCAGCTACGCTTTATGTTCCTGCCCGACGGTGAAGACCCGGATACGCTGGTGCGTAAAGAGGGCAAAGCGGCGTTTGAAGCGCGGATGGAGCAGGCTCAGCCGCTCTCCACGTTTCTGTTTAACAGCCTGATGCCGCAGGTTGATTTGAGTACCCCTGACGGGCGCGCGCAGCTCAGCACGCTGGCGCTGCCGTTAATCAGCCAGGTGCCCGGCGAAACGCTGCGCATCTATCTGCGTCAGGAGTTAGGCAACAAGCTCGGCATTCTGGATGACAGCCAGCTTGAACGTTTAATGCCGAAACAGGCTGAAAACGGCACGGTACGCCCCGCGCCTCAGCTAAAACGCACAACCATGCGTATACTGATAGGGTTGCTGGTACAAAACCCCGAACTTGCTCCGCAAGTGCCGTCGCTGGCGGGTTTGAACCACGAAAAATTGCCCGGGCTTGGCTTATTTTCAGAATTGGTCAACACTTGTTTGTCTCAGCCAGGTCTGACCACCGGACAACTTTTAGAGCATTATCGCGGCACAAAAGAGGCCGCTACCCTTGAAAAACTGTCGATGTGGGACGATATAGCAGATAAGGATATCGCAGAAAAAACGTTCACCGACTCACTCAACCATATGTTTGATTCGATGCTTGAGTTGCGCCAGGAAGAGTTGATAGCTCGCGAGCGCACCCATGGCCTAAGCAGCGAAGAACGCCGGGAGCTCTGGATGATTAACCAGGAACTGGCGAAGAAATAAAAAATTTAACGGCTTAAGTGCCGAATATCGATCGGGAAGCCCCCGGCAGCCGCACTGAGAGGCAGCGGCAAAAATATAAGTACGCCCTCGCTTTAAAGGTTGGCAGCCCATCGCCGACACCAATCAAACGAATTAAGTGTGGATACCGTCTTATGGAGCAAAACCCGCAGTCACAGCTGAAACTTCTTGTCCAACGCGGTAAGGAGCAAGGCTATCTGACCTATGCCGAGGTCAATGACCATCTGCCGGAAGATATCGTCGATTCAGATCAGATCGAAGATATCATCCAAATGATCAATGACATGGGCATTCAGGTGATGGAAGAAGCACCGGATGCCGATGATCTGTTGCTGGCTGAAACCTCCAACAACACTGACGAAGATGCGGAAGAAGCTGCTGCACAGGTACTGTCCAGCGTGGAATCTGAAATCGGGCGTACCACTGACCCGGTCCGCATGTACATGCGCGAAATGGGTACCGTTGAACTGTTGACCCGCGAAGGCGAAATTGACATCGCAAAACGCATCGAAGACGGGATCAACCAGGTTCAGTGCTCTGTTGCCGAATACCCGGAAGCGATCACCTATCTGCTGGAGCAGTACGATCGCGTTGAAGCAGAAGAAGCGCGTCTGTCCGATCTGATCACTGGCTTTGTCGACCCGAACGCTGAAGAAGATATGGCGCCAACCGCCACTCACGTCGGTTCTGAGCTGTCTCAGGAAGAGATGGATGACGACGAAGACGAAGATGAAGAAGAAGACGACGACAGCAGCGATGACGACAACAGCATCGACCCTGAACTGGCGCGTGAGAAATTTGCCGAGCTGCGTACCCAGTACGAAGTGACGCGTGACACCATCAAAGCGAAAGGCCGCAGCCATGCCGCCGCTCAGGAAGAGATCCTGAAGCTGTCTGAAGTGTTCAAACAGTTCCGCCTGGTGCCAAAACAGTTCGACTACCTGGTGAACAGCATGCGCGTGATGATGGATCGCGTACGTACCCAGGAACGTATCATCATGAAGCTGTGCGTTGAACAGTGCAAAATGCCGAAGAAGAACTTCATCACCCTCTTCACCGGCAACGAAACCAGCGAAACCTGGTTCAACGCCGCTATCGCGATGAACAAGCCGTGGTCTGAAAAGCTGCACGATGTGAAAGAAGACGTACAGCGCGGCCTGCAAAAACTGCATCAGATTGAAGAAGAGACCGGCCTGACCATCGAGCAGGTGAAAGACATCAACCGTCGTATGTCCATCGGTGAAGCGAAAGCCCGCCGTGCGAAGAAAGAGATGGTTGAAGCGAACTTACGTCTGGTTATCTCTATCGCCAAGAAATACACCAACCGTGGCCTGCAATTCCTGGATCTGATTCAGGAAGGCAACATCGGTCTGATGAAAGCGGTAGATAAGTTTGAATACCGTCGTGGTTACAAGTTCTCCACCTATGCTACCTGGTGGATCCGTCAGGCGATCACCCGCTCTATCGCAGACCAGGCGCGCACCATCCGTATTCCGGTGCATATGATTGAGACCATCAACAAACTCAACCGTATCTCTCGCCAGATGTTGCAGGAGATGGGCCGCGAGCCGACGCCGGAAGAGCTGGCTGAACGCATGCTGATGCCGGAAGACAAGATCCGTAAAGTGCTGAAAATCGCTAAAGAGCCAATCTCCATGGAAACGCCAATCGGTGATGATGAAGATTCGCATCTGGGTGATTTCATCGAGGATACCACCCTCGAGCTGCCGCTGGACTCTGCCACCACTGAGAGCCTGCGTGCCGCTACGCACGACGTGCTGGCTGGCCTGACCGCCCGTGAAGCCAAAGTGCTGCGTATGCGTTTCGGTATCGACATGAACACCGACCACACGCTGGAAGAAGTGGGTAAACAGTTTGACGTGACCCGCGAACGTATCCGTCAGATCGAAGCGAAGGCGCTGCGTAAGCTGCGCCATCCGAGCCGCTCTGAAGTGCTGCGTAGCTTCCTGGACGATTAATCGGTCCTGAAATGAAAAAGCTCCCAATCGGGAGCTTTTTTTGTTTATTCCCTCTCCCTGTGGGAGAGGGTCAGGGTGAGGGCATCAGGCCGCAGAGGAGCTAAAGCCCCCTCACCACCAACGCCTCATCCAGTTCCCGATACGCCTCCACCAGCTTGTCCAGCGTCGCCCTGTTCAGCCCGCTGGGGTTCGGCAACACCCAAACCTGCGTTACGCCAATGGTAATGTTCTGCTTACCCCACTTCACACCGCGCTGGCTGAACGCCTGCTCGTAGGCCTGCTTGCCGAGGATCGCCAGCGCCGCGGGCTGATAGTCTTCAATTTTCGCGATCAGCTCACGCCCGCCAGCGCGCAGCTCATGCAGATTCACTTCGCTCGCCTGCACCGTGGGTCGCTCGACCAGCATGGTGATGCCACAGCGCGTATCCAGCAGCTGCTGCTCTTCTTCCGGCTTAAGCTGTTTGTCGGTAAATCCGGCCTGGTGGATCACCTTCCAGAAGCGATTTCCCGGATGAGCAAAGTGAAAACCGGTGTGCGCCGATGACTTGCCCGGATTAATACCGCAGAACACCACCCGCAGGCCAGGGGCCAGAATATCGTTGATCATCTCTACTCCTGTCTATGCATCTTAAGATAAGTATAAAGGATTGATTATGCGTTGTTTATAAAAACAGCAGGCAGGTGTGAATGGCTGGATTGCTGAGGGGAGTTACTTTATAATTCACCGCCACGGCCCCTTAGCTCAGTGGTTAGAGCAGGCGACTCATAATCGCTTGGTCGCTGGTTCAAGTCCAGCAGGGGCCACCAAATTTTAGCTTTAGAATCATATAATTAAGCCACTCTCGCGAGTGGCTTTTTTGTTTATGGTTTCATCGTTGGCAGCAAAATGGCAGCAGGAAATAAGCTGCCACGAATAAAAAACCCGCCGAAGCGGGTTAGTTTGTCAAAAATTCATATGTCCCTGACCGCTGTTTAAAGGGTGCGGAGGCACATGATCGACCTGTCCGGGTGTTACGATAAAGCGCACTACGGTTTCATGAGTAACAAAAGTGGTTCCACAGTTAATGTTTTGGCACTGGCAATAACGCTCTTTCGTATTATCTGATACACGAAAGCTACTGCGAGTATGTGCCGCGTGTCCGCATTTCGGACAATTCATCATATCCGTTTCTCCCCAAGTCATTACCCGCAATCCCATAATGATACACGAACATCCATTTTGTGAACATTATCATTCCATTTCTAAATCATCTATCTTTACCTCAAGCTCCAGAGACGTAGTGAAACCATTATCTGCACTGACACTATGCGTCAGGGTGGTAATGGTCCATTCGGCATCATCAATGGGCTGTTTAAAGCCGCTCACCTTCACCGGCATTTCGGTATACAGATCAGCCCTTCCCTCTGCGAGCTGCAGGGAGAATGTTGCTACCCCGCGCTGCAGGCGCTCCCACTGCATCTTTGCCGCTCGCTCTGCATTGCTGCGGTTTGCATAAGTTCTGTTGAGTACCAGCACGTTTTCATCCGTTCCAACCAGGTAATCTCCCTGTTTTGCTTCCGGCTCCTTTGCCGCAGTGGTTTTCTTTCGACGGCGCTTAACCTTTGCCGTCTCTTTTTTCTTTGGCTCACGGGTATGGAGCCAGCTGGCAATTACCCCCGTATAGGCATCGCGATCAGCCAGGGTAAAACGATGACCGTCACCGGCCTGGCGGGTGATGGTGATAACCGGCAGCGGCTTACCGCTTGCCGTTCTGCCCTGCCCCTGGCGGATAAACAACAGATTGCCGTCCTTAACTGAGGCTATCGCACCATACTGCCGCGCCAGCTTCATCAAGAAGCTGGCGTCGCTTTCATTAGTCTGGTCAAGATGATCGACAGGCTTGTCCATCAGGTCCTGGCCCAGCGCCGTCTTTAATTTATGCCTGGCGGCGATTTCCTTCACGACTTCGCCCACCGTTGTCTGGTGCCAGGACTTTTCACGCCGCGTGTTAAGGGTTTCACGGAAATCTGCGCTACGCGCGCGAATTGTGAGACGGTCAGGCGCGCCGCTGTGCTCAATCTCATCGACAGTAAAGGCCCCTTTCGGAAAAAGCGGCTGACCTTTCCACCCCAGCGCAAACTGAATATTGGCCCCCCGACGCGGCAGAACGATTTGCCCGTCCGAGTCGTCCAGTTCCAGATCAAGCTGGTCCGCTTCAAAGCCCCGGTTATCCGTCAGCGTCAGACTCATCAGGCGCGCATCCAGCACGGTAGTTACATCTTTACCTTCAATGATGATACTGAAACCGGGGGTTTTGCTGTTCAGGTTCAGGAGATCAGAGCTGAAATTCACTGCAGTAACCCCCCAACCGTATTTTTCATATTGCCTATCGCAGAGGTGGCGGAGTCCTGCAAATTACTGAGCTGATCGCTGAGGCTGCCAAACATATCAGACAGCGATTCATCTACCCGTTTCAGGCTCAGCGAAAATTCGATGCGCCGGGGCATACCGCTCTCAAAAAATTCTGTTTTTGTCTGGCTCAGACTCTCGATCACAAACATGCCGTAAATCGTCCCGCTCCCCTCAATCAAAGGCCAGGCTTTCCCCAGCTCCGCCATTTGCTCCAGCGCCAGCAAAGACAGCCTGCCGCCGGTAATCTCCGGCAGCAGGACGCCGGACAGCGTAAGCGAATCGTTATCCGGCCCAAGAAACTGCGTTGTCGGGCGCCGGTTAACCCGGCTGTTGGCAGCGTGCCGCCAGCTGCGCTGATACTGCAGCTCCTGATAGGGCACGGTGCGCAGCATGAATACGTATAACCCCAGCACCATCATCATTATTCGTACCCCCCTCGATCACTGAAATTACTGCGTGTTTTTGCCCTGGCCCTGCGCTCACGCTCATCAAGCTGCCGGGCCACCTCGCGGGCGATATCCTGCGCGCTTTGTCCTGGCTGGGCGACAATATGAATTGGCGCGCTTATCTCGTACTTAATTACCTGCGGCTGTCTTTCTGCCTTCGCCGACGGCGCCGGTTGCGTCCTGACAGGTACACTGTACGGATGAATTGGCGCGGCTTCTGCCGGGGCAGCCGCCAGGCCCATTACGCCAGCGACCACGGAAGCGAACACCTTCTGGCGCATAGCCATCGGGTCAGCCCTGTTATCCGTGATTTCCGTAACTGCCGGTGCTGGCATGACAGCCGCAGCGATATCAGCCAGCTCCGCAGCACGATCCCGACCAGGACGATTTACCGGGGCGATAACAATATCAGGCGGCAGTATTAACCTGCTTTCAGGCCGTTGCTCCGGGCTGGCTGTTACATCACGAACCGGGCTTACCGTTGCCGCCAGTTTCACCAGCTCAGCAGTACGATTGATTACCGGAAGATTTGCCGGACCGTTCACACTATCAGGCGGCAGAACTATCGCGCGTTCAGGATATTGTTTAGCGCTGGCCGGTTCCGGCCGGGAAGGATTGAGCGTTGCCGCCATCCTCGCCAGATCAGCAGTCCGTTTCCTGCCGGTGACATTGGCGGGCCCGTTAACAATCTCAGGGCCATTCTCACCCACGATGCCGAACTGGCCGCGCGGAATGGTACCGCCGCTGTCGTACATGCCAGCAAAACCCATCGGCGGGAATCCGCCAGGCGGCAGCACCACTTTACCGTCTGTGTTTACCGTGGCTGGCTGCTGCCGCGTGACCTGCTCAGGAAGCTTCGCTTTGGCCGCCTCCTTGCTGACGATGCCGAGTTTTTCAAGCAGCCAGGACACGCCCGATTTAAGCGAATCCAGCGGGTGCATGACCATGTTCAGCCCTGCCGCCAGCGCTTCCCCAAACTGCCGTCCCATCGACGCCGCGCTTTGCAGTTCTGCAGAGGTGGATTTAACCGGCGTCAGCAGATCAGTAAACCAGCCCCACAATGCCTGGACCTTGTCACCTATCCACTGGAAAACAGGCTGCAGTGGCTCAAAAGCCGCACTGATAGGCGCAGCTGCAGCTTTGAATCCTTCAACCACTCCGCCTAAAAATGCGCTTATCGGCTGCCAGTATTTCCAGACAACCAGCGCCACGCCAGCCAGCGCCGCCACAACGAGCCCTATCGGACTAAGCAGGGCGCCCAGCAATCCAGAAATCCCGTTCAGCGCAACGCGAAGGAGGGCCAGCGGGCCGGACGCCAGAAAACGCAGCACGCCACCGGCTGCGGATAATCCCCCGCGCAACGCGGCCAGCGGATTCATTACCATGGCGATAATGTTGCGAATACCAGACATTCCGCCGCGAAGGACAGCAAGCGGCGCACCGGCCAGCGCTTTCAGCGCATTGCCAGCCAGCCCGGCAGAACGGCGCAGGGAGTTAAGGGGAGACGCCAGCAATCCGGCGCTGCTGCCGGATGCAGCCAGGCCACGGCGCAACAGGGAAAGCGGCGCATTTGCCAGCCAGGACAGCGCGCCGCCGGTGCGGGTCACTGCAGACATAACGGAGGGGAGTGTTTTTACACCCAGCACGGACAGGCCAAAACGGATCACCGCCAGCGGCCCCAGCACGGCAGCCACGGCCACCGTCAGCGTGCCGAGCACAACGGTGATCGCAGCTGTGGCTGCAGCCACTTTCATCAGCGTGCCCGCCAGCTGCGGGTTAGCCTCAACCCATCGACGCAGTGCCCCGGTAACGTTTTTGACGTACCCCATGATATCCATCAGCGGCTGGCGCAGGGTTTCACCCAGGCTACTGAAAGCGTTCTGCGCGCCAGTTTTCACAAGCAACCACTGCGCGGAAAGTGAATCCTTATTGATATCGGATTCTTTCTGCATGGAGCCGTTAGCCTCATTGCCTGATGTGAGTTTCAGCTGTCGCTGCAGCTCCGGCAGGTTGTTTGCAAGCTTCGCCGCATCATCGCCAAACTCCTTGCCAAATATCATCGTCATGGCGGACAGGCGCTTGTCCTGCGGCAGTTTGTTGACCTTCTCCAGCACGCGCTGAATGGTCCCCATTGCGTCCTTTGTCATCTGCTTTTCAATCTCTTCTGGATTGAGTTTCAGCAGATCCATACCTTCCATGAACCGCTTGCTCTGCATGGTTGCAATCGACAGTTCGCGCACCATCGCATTTGATGCGCTGGCGGCAATTTCAGGCGCGGCGCCCAGAGACAGGAAGGTGGAACCCAGCGCGGCCGCCTTGCGGAAATCAAGCCGGTCAGCCACGCCGCCCATGCGCTGCAGCACATTGATGATATCGCCGCCCTTAGACATGGCGTTATCGTCCAGGTAGTTCAGGGCATCGCCAAGCTGTTCAATATTGCGGGTCGGCACTTTATAGAGCTGCGCGATTTTCCCCAGCCCCTCCGCCAGCTCATCAGCGGGCAGCTCGAATGCCGTTGCGGCCTTTGCAGCAGTGGATGCAAAGGCCAGCAGGTCACGCTTCTGGTCTTCGTAAGAATCGTTCTGGTTTGTCACACCCATGCGGGCGCCACCTTCAACCAGCGCGGCATAGTCGATGGCGCCATTCTCCATCGGCAGCTGTTCACTGGCGGCCTTGATGGCATCCTGCATGTCATAAAACTGTTTTGTGCGGTTGCCGTTGTCGTCCCGCAGCCCGTTAACCTGCTTTGCCACGCCTTTCATCGCATCTTCCATGCTGGCATAGCTTTTAACGGCAGCCATCACCGGCGCGCCCATCGCCAGCCCGGCGGCAGTAGTCGTTGCTCCGGCGCCCGCAATACGATCCCGCACCTCAAGGCGCCGCGAATACTGATCGCGGACGGCGTTCATACGGGCCTGCTGCTCGCCCAGGCGTTTAAGGGATTTCTGCTGTCGGTCCAGCGCCTGCCGGGTTTCGTCGGCATTCTGCCGCAGCTCCCGCTGCGCACTGCTCAGCTTTTTGGTGTCCAGCCCGGCCTCATTGAGCGCAAGACGCTGACGCTGCACCGACTGACGCAAGCCGTTGTATTTGCTCTGCAGCTCGTTAACGCGGTTTTTTGCCTGCTCCAGCAGACGCGCCTGCGCCGCCGTCGGCCGGTTAGTGGCCGAGAACTGCGTGGCAAGCTTCGCCGCTTCTTCGCGTGCGGCTTTAAGACTGTTGCCGGTGACGGCCAGCTGCGCGCTTGCCTTGCGGAAACCGTCAATACGGCCCGCCTGGGCGTCCAGTTCTTTTAATCTTGCGCGGCTTTGCTGAATGGCGGTAGCCAGCTCTTTAGAACTGGCCTGCGCTGATCGGAATGGGCGGGTGAGTTTATCAACCGCATTTAAAATTACCTGCAAACGCAGGTTAGTGTCACTCATCGCTGGCCCCGCTTCTCTGAATCGCTTTATGCCGCCACTCCAGCACTTCGGTCAGCGGCATAACGTCAGTGACGGACGGCGGCCAGTGAAAAATGGTGGCGATATCAGCCACCAGGTCTTCTACCGTCAGGCTGTCGGCAAACCGGCAAGCACCGATTTCTTCAACAAAAAAGTGACCACCTCAACCGACAGCGCGGTGAGATCGGCGGGGTCCATTTCAGCCATTTCCTGAGCGGTCAGCGCGGGCGTGGAGATGCGGGGAATAATCGTCATCATCGCGCCGACGTCCATATCCATGATCGCCTGCAGACGGGTGCCACGCAGCGCGCCGGACTGCGGCTTGCGCAGCACAATTTCGGCAATTTCGGTTTTACCGCGTTTGATTGGGGTGTCCAGCTGTACGGTTTTTTCAGTCAGTTGTTCGCTCATTGTCATTTCCTGTTAATAAGGTACTGGCGCGGCTGCCCGCGCCTTTAAAGTAGATCAGAGGCCCAGGGCGTTGCGGTGTTCTTCCATCAGGTCCACGCCATCAACGATTTCAATCATGTTGATCACATCAACCTCATAGAGCACCTCGCCGTTAATGGTCAGCTTCGCGTAGCTGTTGGTGCTGCTGACTTTTGTGGTGTTGCTCTCCCCGGTTTTCCATTCGCCGGAATCGACTTCTTTATGTCGCCCGCGCACAACCAGCTCAACGGCCTGCACTTCGCCAGTATCGTCACGCTGAATGGAGCCGGTGAAACGCAGCTGGATGCCGTCAACGGTGGCTTTACCCATCTGTTTGAATAACAGCAGTTCGGTGCCACCGATTGAAAATTCCGTGTCCAGCGCGCCATCATCCAGCCCCAGATCAACATCAGCCGAACCGGGCATACCGCCGCCGCGATACTTTTCAAACTTGCGGCCGAATTTAGGCAGGGTCAGGGACTCAACAATCCCCTGATAGTTATTCCCGTCGTTAAACAGGTTCAGGTGTTTTAACTTGCGTGGTAAAGCCATATTGTCCCCTTACGCGCTGACCCGGCTGGAGAAATCCAGCAGATACTGATCGGTGATGCGCTGGCGCAGCATCAGGTTTTCCAGAGGCGGTACCGGCGTATAGTCGTAATCGATAGTGAGCTTCCCGGCTTTCAGGGAATCTTTATCGTTTACGGACTCATCCAGCCAGCAGTCGGCGCCGATGATGTAGCCCTGCGTTTTCAGGTTGCGCAGTTTGGCGCGAATACCTTCGATAATGTCGCGGGCCAGCGACGGGTTAAGCACGCCATCCACCGCCCACATGTGCGCTTCTGCGATGGTGTCAGCCAATACCTGCGCGGTGCGGGTGTAGTTTTCAAAGGCAAACAGAGGATCGTCACTGAGGCAGCGGGAACCCCAGAAGCGGAAACCGTCTTTGCGGATCAGCGTGGTGACATCGTTATGGTTCAGCAGCCCCGCATCGGTTGCCGGGTCCTGCAAATCCCAGAACACATCAGCAGAAATGCCGGTGACGCCGTTCACGCCTACGTTGGACAGGGATTTGTGCCAGCCGGTCTGTTCGTCAATTTTGGCACGCAGGCCAAGCGCACGGGCTGAGGCGTAAGCCGTTGCGTCAGCGTTCAGCACGGTGTCGAAACTGATGAAATCAGGCCATATCAGCATCCCCTCGCGCTGGCTGAAATTAGCGCGGTAGGCAATGGCCTCCTCTACCGTTTTGCAGCCGTAGGCTGACAGATAGGCGAACCCGCGCAGACTCTGCGCCACGCTCAGCAGCTCAGTGGCAACCGCCTGCGTGTCATGCCCCGGCACGCCCAGAATACGAGGCTTGACGCCCAGTTGCGACTGCGCCGAAAGCAGCGCTTTCATGCCCGTTTTTTTACCGTCAGCGGTCACGCCGCCGATAATGTTGGAAGTGGTTTCCGCTTCGGTTTCGCCCTGCGCGACGCGCACAACGACTGTCACGGGTTTAGCCTGGTCTGCAATCGCATCCAGCGAACGGGCTAGCGTGCCGGACTCGCCCGCTTTACCGCTGGCGGTCAGCACGTCAGTCAGCAAGACCGGCTTATTGAGAGGAAACATGGACGCATCAGCATCATCGCCGGTGCAGACCATGCCCACGATGGCGGTGCTCACCGTGGTAATGGATCGGGTGCCCTCGTTGACTTCAACAACGCGCACCCCGTGGTGGTAATCCTGAGCCATAAGGCAGTCTCTCCGGTTTACAGGGGGTACGCCTATATTCTGGTTGATATACGCGCGGCGCACGCGCCGGGCTATGTATGGGGAATGACACAATGAAAGGGATAAAAAAATCCCCGCAAACGCGGGGCAGTTTCATTTTTCAGGGCTGCTGGGCCAGTTCACATCAGGTGCAGCAGATATATCTACCGCTCCCAGCGCATCAAGGTAATCAAGCCATTCATTAAATGACTGCTTATCTGCATCCGACAGGCGTCCTAGTGCCAGTTTCGAAGGCCACTGGTTGCTATCAATATAATTATTGGCATCGCTGATTAATGCCTGCTTCAGGATTTCAGCTTTCTGTACAAGCTCATCGTGAGTAGGTTCAGGCTCTGGTGGCGCGCTAAACTTCTCTCCGTCATAAGTCCAGCCAATACCCGCTGTTAGTCCTTCTAAATTAACCACAGTGTAATCGTCAAAAATATTTCCATTTTCATCCCAGATAACAACGTTTTCAACAACACCATTTTTGATTAACGCATAATTTTGCATCAGGCAAATTCCTCAATGATGACAATTCCGTTACTACCGTGTCCACCTGCCGTTGCTGAAGTGCCCTGTGCATACACAGTAACAGATCCGGCACCACCGGCGCCAAAGCCCCAACCATAACCGCCCTGTTGATTTCCGGTATAAGCCGAACCGCCAACTCCCAAAATTGAAGAACCGCCATGACCACCTTTAGCTGTCCCTGTGGATAAAGACATCTGACCACCGCCTCCCTCTCCCGGAATTGAAATAAAAATATCGGTTCCTGTGCATTCTTTTCCTGAATTGCTCAAATCAGATACAAGGCTGTTGTTAGCTGGTCCTGACGCCCCCATACCACCACCATTACCGCCTGGCGCTGTGATATAACTACCAAATGAGGACGAACCTCCGTCTGTTCCTGAACTTCCAGCAGAGCCAATTCCGGCACTCCCGACGATAACCGCGACAGATAATACTGAGGCGACATCAATCAATGTCGTTTCACCATAACTGCCACCTCCACCTCCACGCCCGGCTGCTAAATAGCCTGAAACGGTAGAGGCGGCAGCGCCACCACCTGCACCACCTGCGCCAACGAGCCTGACCTTAACAAACCTCGTACCTGCTGTTGGTGTGTATGTTCCACTCGAGGTGAATTTCTTAATACTGACGAGTCGACCAACCATCCCTGAAGAATTAACTAAACCAAGGTATTCGATAATCCCCGCGGCGGTCTTTCCCGACAAAGTTATCAGCGTGCTATCAAGAGGCTGTTTGCCTGCGAGGGCATTTGTCATGGTAGTTGCAAAGTTAGGATCGTTTCCTAACGCCGCCGCCAGCTCGTTCAGGGTATCAAGCGCCGCAGGTGATGAGCCAACAAGCGCAGCCAGAGCTGATTTTACGAAAGCAGTAGTGGCTATTTGCGTATTGTTGACAGTCTGCGCAGCCGTGGGGGCTGTCGGCGTTCCGGTCAGGGCCGGGCTTGCCAGTGGGGCTTTGAGCGCAAGCGCGTTATTAATGGTGGTGCTGAAATTAGGATCGTTGTTGATAGCCGCAGCAATTTCTTTCAGCGTGTCCAGTGTAGCCGGGGCACCATTCACCATGGCGATCAGAGCCGCTTGCACAAACGCAGTTGTGGCAAGCTGAGTGGTATTGTTACCTGCAGCTGCAGTCGGGGCTTTTGGGGTGCCGGTAAACGTCGGGCTGGCTTTTGGCGCATATTGCGTATGCGGATCAGCTGCAGCAAGATGCGCCGCCATCAGCTCATCTACATACACCTTCAGTTCCAGCACCTTGTCATCCACATATTTGCGGGTAGCCAGCACTACGGACGGGTCAATTTTCAGCGTAATGTTATCGGTGCTGCTGGTAATCAGTACCATGCGCACTGTTTGCGTGCGGCCGCTCCCTTCTGCCAGCTGCGGTTTGTAGCTCTCCGGGCAGTTTCCCACGGCGATCAGCGCGCCCGTTTCATCGAACAGCCCAACTTCACGAATCCACCAACCGCCCTCAGTTTCAGGAATCACCTGCTCAGCAATAATCTGGCTGCTGTTCTGCGGATCGATGTAAAGCATGTTCAGGTCAGCGCGCCGCTTTTCGGAAACCAGCTTCGTCTGTTGTGCGCTGGGAGTTGGAAGCACGCCGCCGCCATCCCCCACCGCCATCTGGGTAATTTTCAGCGGTACACCGAGCGCGGCAGCGCTTGCCAGTTTCGCCGCGCCAATATCCGTCAGCAGGGTATAAAATTTTGCGCTCATGGGTTCACTCTCATTGTGTCGATAACATGGACGGCGCCGGCCTCGTAGGCAGTGCCACCGGAAATGATGGTTTCGTTGATATACGGGTAAATCGTGATTTCTTCGCCGGTATAAGTGGCTGCTCCCACAAAATATGGCCCGCTCGTCTGCAGATTTATGGACATGCCGATCAGATGCCGACTGCAGGGTTTGGCGTCACCAA
Organism: Enterobacter cloacae complex sp. AR_0002; assembly: GCF_001922365.1. NCBI lineage: Bacteria > Pseudomonadati > Pseudomonadota > Gammaproteobacteria > Enterobacterales > Enterobacteriaceae > Enterobacter > Enterobacter cloacae complex sp. AR_0002. The sequence goes on along the minus strand of NZ_CP018814.1, from coordinate 4,374,928 downwards.
TCAGGCGCTCCAGCTCCAGATAGGTTTCCTCTGTTATGCCCTGGTCCTGCACCCCAATATCCAGGCGAAACGTGCCCGGTGCCTCGCCGGTCTGCCACCATTCAATGATTCGGATCAGAAAGCCGAACGGCTCCACCACACGCCGCACCGCGCTGGTTGTGCCCTTGTGCTGATGAATATAAAACGCATCCTGTACCACACGGCGCTTCACGCTCTCCGCCCATCCTTCGTCCCAGCGATCAACCGAAAAGGCCCACGCCAGATACGGCAGAAACTTGACCGGGCATGTTGCCGGGTTCCATAAATCCCGCAGCGGCACCTGCAGATCGGAAATGCCGCTGCAGGTCTGAGCAAGTCGGCGCTCAAGCGGCGATGAGCCAGGAGGCAGCAGACTATTCATCCGTTCCCCCGTTGGTTACGCTCCATTCTGTACATGAAGCGGCTTGTGTCTTATCCAGCACCACATCAGCGAGCGGCGAGGCCAGCTCAACACGCTGCACACCTTCAACATGCAGCGCGGCATAAATAGCACTGCGGCGAATATCACGCCCCAGCCTCGTCTGGCTGGCGATATATTTCTGCAGGCTGGCTTTTGCCGCCTCCATCACCGGCTCAGCTTCTGGCCCCGGGTAAAGAAAGATCGTCGCATCCACGCTGTACGGAATGATTTCAGCGCTGCGCACCGTCAGACGGTCAGCAACCGGCCGCACGTTCTCACTGTTAAGCGCCTGTTCAACCACAGCCAGCAGATCCGCCGCAGCCGTTCCGTCGCCCTCACGGCTCAGCACGGTAAGCACCACCTCAGCCGGGGCCGGGCTGGTTGCGCTGGCGTCAGCCACTCGCCCGTCAGCGCTTTTAGCGTGAAACTCGTAAGCTCCCGTTGGGCCTGCAACTGACAGCCCTTCAAAAGCTGCAGGAACACGCTGACGCAGAGCCTCATCACTTTCCATCACGGCAGCAACCGGCGGTACCGCGTCGTTATCTGCAGGAATAACCGTCAGACGTTTTACGTTGCAGTTACCGGCCAGCTGATCGAGATCACTCCCCATGGAATAAGCCACCATGACCGCCTGCGCCGCCTCGTTAATGCGCTGACGCAGGAGGATTTCACGATACGCATTTTCCTGCAGGAGCTTGGTCACGGGTTCAGACTCCAGCTCAAGCGTGCGCCTTACCGCGTCCTGCTCGTCTGCCGGATAAAGGGCTACAAACGCGGCTTTCCGTTCGTTTAGCAGCGTTTCAAAATCCGGCACATCCACTATCTGCGGGGCGGGCAGCTGGGAAAGGTCAATGACTGCCATTGTCTGCTCCTGTTGATACCGAAAGAGAAACAGGCGCGCCGTTATCACGCTGCCCGGTAAGCTCAACCACCATCGAACCATCAAAACTGCTGTTTATGGTGATGGAATCTAGGGTAAGCCGTGGCTCCCAGCGACTCAGAGCCACATAGACCGCAGACATAACCTGCAGGCGCAGCGCCGGGTTCTGCGGCTGGTCTATCAGTTCAGACAGAAGCGAGCCGTATTCCCTCCGGGCAATGCGGCTCCCCTGCGGGGTCAGCAGAATATCCCGGACCGACTGGCACAGGTGGTCCGTGTCGGTAATGGCCTTGCCGTTGCCCTGACTCATGCCGATATACAGCGTCATACCGGACCTCCCGATGTATCACCACCGGATTTAACGCCGGTATGACCGTGTTTATCGACTACGATCCCGTTAGAACTCATGGCGCCGCCGCCCTGGGTGACGCCACCATTGATCACCACTTCGCTGTTTATGCGCGTGTTGCTTGCTTCCACCACAAATTCCCCCGTTTTCAGGGTTATGTTATCTGCAGCCTCGATCACCATGGATTTGATGCCCCGCACATGCCAGCGGCCGGTCGCTGGTTCATATTCAAACCAGCCACCGTCCGGGTATTCCGTTACGCAGCCGTCCACAGAGTCCGACGGCGGGGCGAACTGGTTGGAATAGATCGCAGGTAAGGCAAAAGCGGTTTCCAGATTGCCGCCCATACTCAGCACCACCACCTGCTCATCCGGCGACGGGCACCACCATGTACGGGCACCGCCTGCGCGCAGTGTCAGCCAGTTAATCCAGTTGGTTTCAAGCTCGCCCACTTTCACCCGGCACAGCCAGTTTTCCCGGTCCACTTCGGTTACGGTGCCGGTGCGGATCAGGTTGGTGATAAGGCGCATGATTTCGGTTAGTTGTGCGTTCATAACGAAAGGTTGCCATCAGAGGGAAAAGGGAGGCAGCGTTAGGTTTTGTGCCGTCCGTGACACAAATTTCACTCCGACAGCCAGCGCAACAGCGTGTCACGGGTGATGGTTTCCACCTCATCATTCACGCCCAAAAGACGGCGTGCCGGGTACCGGGCCTCCGGGCCGTTGCGTCTGACTCGATCACGCAGACCATAATGGTGAACACGGGCGATGCGCTGGACTTTCCCATCAAACTGCACGCTGGCAGAGTCCGCAGTGGCTGCGGTTTTCAGGTATTTAGTGGTGCGCAATTTGGCGAACATCTGGCGCTTGATGCGCCCCTTTTTACTTCTGGCCGTCACCCGGCGCGGCTCAAAGGTGGTGCCGTCTGGATTACGCTGCAGCCTGATATTTTGCTGTTGCGACCGGCGCAGCTCCTGCGCCAGTTGTCGCATCATACGGTTGCGGGCTGCCGGTTCCAGATTCGCCAGCAGGGCCGCCAGCCAGTCATCCACCCTCTGCAGGTCATCCACGTTTCACCGTCCACATTTCTTCGGGTACGTCGGGTTCCGGCACCGCTTCAACGCTCGATACGGTGCCGTCTGTGCTGACAATCACGCGCTCCGTTAGCTGCAGATTGAGGCTGATATCACACAGATCATTGCTCAGGATATCGACGTCAAAGGTAAAAAGTTTTTCGCGCAGCTCCGGGTTGTTGATAGCGTCCGGTTGATTGGTCATTAACCAGAGCAATACGGGCGCCATCACTAAATTCTGGTTGCCGCTAAAATCTTCAATCACCACGTTCAGGGTGTAGCGGTATTCCCATGACATTGAACGGGCGCCGGTTGCAACCAGCGAACCGTTATCAACAAAAAGGTGCAGTTTGTCCGGGTTGTCACGGACATACGCCACCGATTTATTCAGGGCGTTGCGTAAGGACTGCGGCTTGTTCACTGTCTTGCTCCTGACACGCTATGATCGTGTCCACTTTGTCGGCACATACCGCCCAGGCGGCCTCAGTCTCATCCAGCACCTGGTTCAAATCCCCATTACTGCGCGGCGCTGACCTGTCCAGGCGGCACTGCGTCACTTTTGGACAACCACTCACGGTAAGCTGCACCTCCGGCGAGGGCCGGGCGGTCCCGCAGCCGGATAATGTCAGCAGGCAAAGGAGTGTCAGCCCAGCGGCGTAAATCCTCGTTTTCACGTTTTAGCTCCTCGATCCGGCGCTGGCGGCTCCGCAACAGCGCGGAAGTCTCCTCCGCTGCAGCATAAAGTTGCATCTGCGCCCGGCTGTTGGTTTCAGTAAGAATGGACAGGCTGATGAGCTGGCTGTTTTTCTTCGCCAGCTCCTGCTTGTTCTTTTTAAGCGCCGCAGCCTGCGTCCCGATGGTGTGACCGGCATTGTTAAGCCGCCATGACTGCCAGCCCAGCAATGCCAGCACCAGAGCCAGGATCACCGCCAGCGCGCGCGTCATGCCCCTGCCCCTTTAAGACACCAGGCAAGCTCACGGGCGCGCCGGTTTTCCAGCCCTTTATTCCGTTGACCATTTACATAAACCCAGCGGGGGAGCTGGTTGCACGCCTGCCACCATTGCTGGCGATTGATGTAAGAAACCATTGTTGACCGGCAGATTGCCCCCGTTCCGACATTGAAACCGATACTCATCAGGGCATCGTAAACATGCTGAGGTGGCTTAACCTGCAGGCAGGCTTCAATCCTTTTTTCCGTCAGCAACACGTTATTAATCAGCCCCTGCGCGGCCTGTCGCTCCGTTATGGTTTTGCCCGGTACTACCCCGGACGTATTGCCGATCCCGTCAGTCCATACCCCGGCGCTGCACTGGTATGGCTGGAGGCGACACCCTTCGAAATCAGCAATCAGTTTCAGCCCCTCGACGGAGGTATGAAGCGACTGAAAACCCGGCAGCGTGGCGGCAATCGCCAGCACCGCGCCGACCAGGCAACGCTTAACGATTGAAGGACTCATATTCCCCCCTGGATATTCTGCCGTCCCGCAGCAGCTGGTAGGCTTTCCAGCGTAAATAACAGGTCACCGCTGCAGTAATAATCCCCAGCGCAAGACCGGTGATGGTCGACACATCTTTAAGAGACAAATCGCCGAGCCATGCCAGAAGCAGGGCAACGCAGTAAGTGATAAAGGCGCTGATTCGTTCAAGCGTCATAGTTCAGTCCCATAACTGGACAGTCTGCGCAGTGGTTGACGCCGTAATGTCCGGCAGCTCCACCTGCAGCCCGTGCGGTAAAAAGGGGCCATATTCAGCCAGCCCCGGATTCGCCTGCAGCACCTGTTCAGTGACTCCCTGCGTGCGCCCGTAATGGCGCCAGCAGAGTGCGTCCACCGTGTCATACTGATGCGCACGCACTTTCATCAAATCAGCTCCACCGTCATATGCGGCATATCGCGCAGGCGGGACTCCGCCCAGCGCACATCGCGCCACAGCTCGCCTAAGGTTGTTTCGATATCTTCAGCTTTCTTGCTTCCGTCGCCGGTTGCGTCAAAATCGCGATAGCGCTCAACCAGGTTTGCTTTTGCCCAGCAAAACACCGCACGGCGATACAGCATGAGCCGCTGGCTTTCGCCGTCGATCACATCTGCAGGGACGTCGGCCAGGCTCGCATACCCCTGCGCCCGTTGTTTCTCGCGGAACTCATAAAGATCGGCGTTAACTTCAGCAATCGCTGTCAGTAACGCCAGACGCAGGCGCGGATCGGTGACACTCCCATCCATGCGCATATCACGGCGGAACTCTGAAACCCTGACATCAGGCCAGAAACTGGTGTTTTTAATAACGTCCTGGGTACTTTCCCCGGCCTGTTCCGGCGAAACGAATTGCATATTTCTGGCACTCCCAAATAGTTGGGCGGTGGACGGGGTTTTGACGCGGCATAAAGCCTGTCGCCACCCCGTGCCGCCCCGCGCGTTGGCACGATTCGTTAAGCCGACATTGCCTGTCGCAATCGGCTTTCAAGCTTGTTGATTTCGGTTTTGACGCCAGAACTGTTATCCAGCTGCAGGGCACGCTTCAGATGGTTAAGTGCCGCCACTGCCTGATCGTTATCCCGCAGCGCGTAGCCCATCGCCTTATGAAGTCGGGCGCGGGACTGATCCGGCATATCCTGACCTTCAACGATATCGAGCACCTGGGTAAGAATGGCGGCACTGAATGATTCACCGGCAGAAAAAGCGCGCATTGCCGCGTCGGCAAACTCTTCCGCAACAGCGGTCCCGCAGGTCCGGTTGAATCGCTGCGGCAGGACCCAGCCGTGTTTAATGGCATGGCGGGCAATGTCCAGCGCGCCGGTATAGTCTCCGGCATCAATGCGCCAGATCATGACGTACATCGCCACGTCGTCCTGGCCTGACGCGTCAGCATCCAGTAAACCGGCAATCCATGAGGCATAAGCGGGAAGAAACTCACGTTTGAGCTGAGCCTTGCGCTCATTTGACTGGACGGTTTTAAGGCGCCTGCGGTGTTCTGTCAGCTGTAACAGCATCTGGTTGTAGCCCGTCAGGCTGGCATTACTGCCGCCCTGCCGGGCGGCATCCTGTGCCTGTACATACTGAGTGTGAGCACGGAACGGATTCATTTATCACGCTCCGGCGCCAGCACCGCCAGCTGCCTGCGCATCAAGCGCGCCTTTCACCGCTGCCGTGACGATTTCCTGGATGGTTTCAGTTGTCAGCGCTGGGCTGGCATTGCCACCTGCCTGCACGGGCAACAGTTCGATGTTCTCAACCAGGCAAACGCCGTCGTAATCTTCGACAACATACGCCTCGTTAACGGACTCGAAGTTCTCCACGCGGTCACGCTTCGGATTGTCGATGACCGAACGGCGGCGGGAGCCTGATTGCCAGTAAATAGACAGGTTATCCAGGCGGGTGATCAGCATGGCATTCGCCGGGAAGAACGGCGCACGAACGGCCGGGAGGTTGCCGATACGCTTCTGGCTGACTATAAGATCTGCCGCCAGCGCTTCGCTGTTTGGCTGGTCACGGTTGACGATCGGGAAATATTTATCCGCCAGCAACTGGCGCCCGACGATAACCACAAGCTCCGTATCTTCCTGATACCACGGCGCGATTTTCTCATTAACGGCGCCCATAACCAGCGCGTCCAGATTCAGGAAATCACCGCCTTTACCGACACGGATAGTCTGAGAAATAACTTCGCCTTCGGACACGATCTTATCCATCACCTGAACGGGTTTCTCCTGGCGGATTTTTTCCAGCCAGCCGATATTCACATCCTGCAGCAGTGGATAGGTCGCGCGGTCAGACGTTTTTTCACGCTTCACGCCGTTGAAGCCGATCATGATGCGGTCAAGCGCCTGGCGGGTAATGATGGCGTCACGGATGCGCGTCTGGAAGTCCTGGAATTTGGCCCATAAATCCAGCTTCGCATAGGGCAGCGCCGTATCAGAGTTGGTCTGGGTACACTTGTACCCTTCACCGTCGATGTAAGTCGGATCAACGGGTTCACGGTCTTTCTGGGTGGTATCAGTATTTCCGGCAATACTGGAACCAATACCCAGCCCCAGACGCTCGCCGGACTGCTCATCAACCGGGATAATGTTGATTTTCTGCAGGAACGAGGAAGACTCCTGGATTTTCGTTTCCAGCGTCTGCGCCACTGACGGCTCAGCCGTATATTTCGAGGCGATATCGCTCACAGATACGCCGTTGAGTTTGGCGAGCTGCGTCAGATAGCCGTTGAATTTAAAACGTGTCTCTTTTTTCATTGTGCTTTTGCTCCGTCAGCAATCGGTGGTTTGTTCTGCGCCGTTATTACCGGTCGCATTAGGGCGGCGTTCGCTGCGGCTGTCCTGAGTGGAAAGCTGCTCACGCAGGGTGGAGAGTGCGCTGGTTGTCTCATCAACAACCTTTTGCATATCGCTCAGCTTGTTACTGAAATCGGTCTGATGGGTGCTGACCTGCTCCGCCAGCGTCTGATGCTCACGCGCGATAGTTTCAACAGCCTGATTCACATCAGCAAAGCGGGCGTTATCATCGGCGCCTTTGCGGGACAGCAGCTCTTTAACGCGGGTAAACAGGCTGGTTTTTTCCGGCACGTCCACAAACTCGATCAGCGTTTCAACAGCAGCGGTAAACAGGTTGTCTTTGTCCAGCTTGCGGCGCGCCAGTGGGTTATGTTCTGCGCTGGCACTGAACTGCAGCATTTCAGTACCGAGGCTTGCCGGATCGTCAGTAATCGCCAGGCCAACCAGATAAGCGGAGCCGGTATCGGCAAAGCTGGTGTTAACTTCCATTGAGGTGAAAAGCTTCTGCCAGTTGCTAGTCATCGTGACCAGATCGTCAGTCGGGGCAATCCAGCCATACAGCGCCATTTTCCCGGATAATGCCCCTTCGGTGATTTCTTCCGCTTCCAGCTTTTCCACCATGCCAAAACGACGGAAAGGCCCATCAGGGGTGAAGCCCTTGATGTGTTCCATATTGATCAGCGCGGTGTATACCTGCGGGTTATAGCTCGCCGCCATCTGGGTGAGCCATTCACGCTCAATAACGCGCCCGTCAGTAGTGGCCCCTTCGACCCCAATACGAAAACGCTTAGATTTTTTTGCCATCGGTCCGGCTCCGGTTAGTTAGTTCGTAACACGTTCAGAGCCTTATGTTTGCGGTGATGGGCGCGTGTAAACAACGCGTTGGGCTTGTGCGAACTCCCACACAATGCGAAGCCGGGGAAAGTGCTGATTTGAGGCCGTATGTTTGTGCCATGACAACACTGACCCCCGCAGACCTCGATCCCCGTCGTCAGGCAATGCTGATGTACTTTCAGGGATACCGCGTAGCCCGCATTGCTGAAATGCTGGGCGAGAAAGTTGCAACCGTTCACAGCTGGAAAAAACGCGATAAGTGGGGCGAATATGGCCCACTGGATCAGATGCAGCTCACCACCGCCGCACGTTACTGCCAGCTCGTCATGAAGGAGCAGAAGGAAGGAAAGGATTTTAAAGAAATTGACCTGCTGGCGCGTCAGTCCGAACGACAGGCCAGAATCGGCAAATTTAACAATGGCGGGAATGAAGCAGACCTGAATCCGAACGTGGCGAACCGCAATAAAGGTCCGCGCAAGCCGCCGGAAAAAAACCTGTTTACCGACGAACAGATCGAAAAGCTGGAAGAGATTTTCCGCGCCGGTATGTTCGAGTACCAGCGCCACTGGTGGGACGCTGGCATCAAGCACCGTATCCGCAACCTCTTAAAGTCACGCCAGATCGGTGCAACCTACTATTTCGCCCGTGAAGCGTTGATAGACGCCCTGACCACGGGCCGAAATCAAATCTTTCTGTCAGCGAGTAAAGCTCAGGCACACGTTTTTAAACAGTACATCATCGACTTCGCAAAAGAGGTGGATGTTGAGCTGAAAGGCGATCCGATGGTGCTGCCTAACGGCGCCTGTCTTTACTTCCTCGGTACAAATGCCCGTACCGCGCAGAGCTATCACGGCAATCTGTATCTTGATGAGTATTTCTGGATACCGAAATTCCAGGAGCTGCGCAAGGTGGCCTCCGGTATGGCGCTGCACAAAAAATGGCGTCAGACCTATTTCTCAACACCTTCCAGCCTGACGCACAGCGCCTACCCGTTCTGGTCTGGTGTCCTGTTCAATAAAGGGCGCCCGAAAGCCGACAGGGTAGAATTTGACCTTTCTCACAGTAGCCTGGCGCACGGCGTTTTATGCCCTGATGGCCAGTACCGCCAGATAGTCACCATTGAAGATGCCGTAAACGGCGGGTGTAACCTTTTCGACCTGGACCAGCTGCGCCTGGAGTACAGCCCGGACGAATACAACAACCTGCTGATGTGTCAGTTTGTTGACGACCTGGCGTCCGTGTTCCCGCTGGCCTTGCTGCAGTCCTGCATGGTTGACAGCTGGGATGTCTGGGACGATTTCGAACCGCTTTTACTGCGTCCGTTTGCATACCACCCTGTCTGGATCGGCTATGACCCGGCAAAAGGAACTCAGAACGGTGACAGCGCCGGTTGCGTGGTCATCGCGCCTCCCGTCGTCCCCGGCGGTAAATTCCGTATCCTTGAGCGTCACCAGTGGCGCGGGATGGACTTTCGCGCCCAGGCCTCAGCGATTGAGGAAATCACCAGACGCTACAACGTGACCTATATCGGCATTGACTCGACCGGCGTTGGCGATGGCGTTTACAAAACGGTTAAGCAGTTTTTCCCTGCCGCGCGTGAGTTTGTCTACAACCCAACCGTAAAAAATGCACTGGTGCTTAAAGCCTACGACATCATCAGCGGGCGCCGTCTGGAGTTTGACGCGGGGATGCTGGATATCGCGCAGTCCTTTATGTCCATTCGCCGTTCAACCACCGCCAGCGGCAACCGGCCAACCTACGAAGCAGCCCGCACAGAGGAAGCCAGCCACGCGGATTTAGCCTGGGCAACCATGCACGCACTTTATAACGAACCACTGGCAGGAGCTTCCGCCAGTACCAGCAACATCGTGGAGATTTTTTAATGGCTAACCGCAAAAACCGCAGCAAGGCACCGCGCGGCCAGACCGCCACCGATACGGCCAACATGGTCAGTAATGCACATGCGGAGGCGTTTACATTTGGCGATCCGATCCCCGTGATGGACCGCCGGGAGTTATTTGATTACCTGGAGTGCGTGCAGGTAGACCGCTGGTACGAACCACCGATCAGCATGGATGGCCTGGCGCGAACTTACCGCGCCGCCGTGCATCACTCCAGCGCTATTCAGGTAAAACGCAATATTCTTACCAGTACCTTCATCCCTCACCGCTGGCTGTCTAAGCAAGCCTTTTCCCGGTTCGCCCAGGACTTTCTGGTATTCGGTAATGCCTACCTTGAAAAACGCATGAACAGGTTAGGGCAGATCATGGAGCTGCGCGCCTCGCTTGCCAAATATACCCGTCGTGGCATTGACCAGGACACCTACTGGTTTGCACAGTATGGCTACAACTCGCAGCCCTATCAGTTCGATGAGGGAAGCGTGTTTCATCTGATGGAACCCGACGTTAACCAGGAGCTTTACGGGATGCCGGAATACCTCTCCGCCATTCCCTCCGCCCTGCTGAATGAATCGGCCACGCTCTTTCGCCGTAAATATTACCTTAACGGTAGCCATGCTGGTTTCATCATGTACATGAGCGACCCCGCCGCCGATCAGAAAGACGTGGACAACATACGCGAAGCACTTAAAAAATCGAAAGGGCCAGGCAACTTCCGCAACCTGTTTATGTACAGCCCGAACGGCAAGAAAGACGGCATTCAGATCATCCCGCTGTCAGAAGTCGCAGCGAAAGATGAGTTTCTTAACATCAAGAATGTGAGCCGTGATGACATGCTGGCAGCTCACCGCGTGCCGCCGCAGCTGATGGGGATTATTCCAACGAATACCGGCGGGTTTGGCGATGTGGAAAAAGCGGCGCGCGTTTTCGTTCGCAACGAACTTACCCCCCTGCAGGGCCGCATCAAAGAAGTTAACGAGTGGCTGGGTGATGAGGTGATACGCTTTGACCCCTACCTGACCGATGAAGACTGACGCCTACCTGGCCAACCTTTGATATCAACCGCCCTTCCCCGGGCGGTTTTTTTATTCCCTTATGCCCTGCCTCACCATCAGAGCGCCTCAGCGCCTCGCTGAGCGGTCCTGCGCTTTCGCCATCTGGCAGCTCACGACGAAACGCAGCGTCTCACCACGGCGCAGGCGCTCACGACCAGCCCCCCATAAAATGGCCATGCCCGCCAGACATTGAGGCGCCAAAACCACGATTAACACCAAAACCGCGCGCTCGTAGCCCCGCCACGCCTGCCCGCTTTGTGTAGTGGTTTTCATGCACCTGCATGACATAAGCAAAAGCCCGCCAGTTCTGGCGGGCCTCAGCAAAAACGATCCTCAAACGATCATGCGATTTCATGCGGCATAGTCATGCACAACAGCACTAACGCCTCGCGTGGCTCGTTGTTCAACCTTGCGGACGGTAAAAACCAGTTTTATCGTCCGCAACGTTCCCTAATGTAACCAGCTGTCGTCCTCCCAGACCTGCTGCATTATTTCCATCACCCGCTTTTTGTCTTCATCCAGTTTTAACCCGCTCAGCTCAACGCCGTTGGCGCTGCCCTTACGGATACGAATTGCTGTTTTGGGATACAGAGGGCGCAAATTACGGTAAAGCTCGGATTCAAGGGCGTCCAGTGTAGCCTGGCTAATCTTCTGCTCTTTATCGATCATTATTTCAATGCGCATACAGATTCACCTCTAACTTGAAACGCCCATGGCTCGGCTGTACTCATGATTCCTGATTTTTTCCATCAGCTCATCGGTCAGTTCGGACACCCACTGGATAGCCAGCCGCTTTTCTTCGTCGCTGCACTCACTAGCCGCTACAAGCTTGATAAAAAAATCAATGCGCTGGAGCTTCAATGACTCCAAAAGATAATCCTGCATTTTCCCTCCTATCACTACCTCGGATACACAACAACTGTATATATATCCACTGTTTATAATTACAGTATAGTAGGGATTTGCGAATGTAAACCGTTTTTTATCGGTCAATTAGATCGCTCTGATGCGGATCAATAAGAGCAAGAATTGTTAAAGCTGCGGCATCAGTACCACTGACGCCATTTGTCATCTTCCTGCAGACGGTGGTTGCGGTAAAAAATACGCAGCCCGGCACCTGACGGAATACTGCCGCCGCGCAGAAGCAGGTCAATCTCTGACTCGCTACCACCGAACCCTCTGGAACTCAGTTCTGCCTCAAGCTGCAGGCGCTGCTGATCCGAAATAGTCTGTTTATATGCTTTTTTCCGCTTCGGTTTTACCAGCCTTAGCCTGGCTGTCAGCTCCCGCCGTTCCTTCTGGCCCATGTTGTGGAGATATTCCTGCAGCTCCTTCTCATTCATGGTTTTAATCTCGGGTAAACCCCCCCCTGATTTGTTCAGATTTTCAACAGGGGGACAGTTATTGCCACGAGTCCAAGGGGCGCAAGCGCCCTGGTCGGCTTCCGCCTCCTGAACGTCAACGGCCTTGCGAACCTTTTTCCACTTCACCGCGTGCGTGCAAATCTTGCCCTCTGCAATCGGGGACCAGATACCATAGATACGGATACCGTGATCGCCGTAGGCGCTCGGTTCGTCGTTAAGCTCATAAGCTGTGCGGACAAGGTGATGTTTGCGGGGAACCAGCACACCGCCCTGCTTCATGATGTAGGTGGCAAAGCAGCCCGCATCAGCTGCCGCCAGCACCGCATCCAGACGCGGGTTATCCAGTACTGGTGCGCCCGCTTTGCGTTCACCCTGCACTCTCGCCGCCTGACCAGCCAGCAAGCGCAGCTCTCGGTATGCCTGACGCCCCGGAATACCAAAGAAACGGAACTGCTGGACACGATGCAGTGACGCCCAGGCGCTGACATGCTCGGCGCTGTCACGCAGTGATCTGCCGGTTTCTTTGCTGATTTCTTTAGCCAGCCCCCGCCCGTCAATGTTCTTGCTGATGTATTTGGCAATGTAGCTGGTCGGCGTGCCCTTGCGCGGGTTGATTAGCTCGGACTTGAAGCGCGGCCCCGTATTGGTGCCCAGCTCCTCGCGGTCTTCACGGATGGCAAACTTGCGCAGCATCGCAGTGATGGAACGGCGGTCTTTTTTGCGCATGAAGCACAGAAGATGCCAGTGCACGGTGCCGTCATGGTGCGGCTCTGCCACGCGGACGCCATACCAGCGCAGCCCGGCCTTGTGCATGGCCTTGCGGAAAGCGGCGAATGTATCAACCAGATAGTCACTGCTCTGCCTGACAGTGGCACTGGTCCACTTCGGATTAGGTCTGCCGTTGTTAAGGGTTGCGTGGAAGCGTGACGGGCAGGTGATGGTATAAAACACCGCACAGTCTCCGCGCATTTCCGCGATCAGCTCCAGCCCCTTAACACAGGCCATCATTTCATTACGGCGGTGTGCCGGGTTGCTGTTGCTGGCGTTCACCACGTCTTCCATGTCCAGCGTATCGCCGTCTTCATTGATCAGCTCATGCGAGCGGAAGAACTCCAGCGATTTGCGGCGCTGCTCGCGTTTGTGGATCACGGCTTCATAGCTGACATACGGGGACGCTTTTTTGTTGACCAGGCAGACAGCGCGCAGCTGTTCTTCCCGCCATTCACACCGCATCCGCCACAGCTTGCGATACCACCAGTCCGCGCAAAGCATACGGGCAAGCGAGCCCGGAATAAGCTCGTATGGGACCGGCTTACGGCGGTGCTTTTTACGGCGCAGCTGCTCGAAAGCAGGCGGGATAATATCAAGGCGCATGGCCTCAGCGGCCACCCTTTCCCATGACCGGCGGATCTCTTCCGGCGTAACGTTTTCATCCGTAAACAGCTCACCGCAGGCAGCATCCAGACACATGCTCATGTGTGCCGCCACCAGGGTAGATAACCGCTTGACCTGCTCCTGGAACATTTCCGGCAGGACCAGCAGGCCCTCCAGCCCGTCGTGGCTTGCCATAAAACGGAACGAGGCAGAAACCTGGCTGGTACGCACGCGCTCCAGGCGTTCAAGGCACGCCCTGATAGTTTCACGCAGATAGCGGGAATATGCCTTCGGCTTGCCCAGGCCCTCGAAATATTTAATCCGTTCAAGCAGCGGCTTACTGATATGCGCCGGTTGGGCGCTCACGTCAGCAACGATGACCAGATCGGGGTTGAATTTCTGCTGCTCGCGGGCCATTTTGGCGCGGCTTATCAGCTGATCCTGCTCCATTTCTCGCTGAACAGGATCACGGGATTCATTGTAGAAATAGCGTTCCCAGACCTCATTACTCAGGGCCTCGCGGCGCAGCTGCTCCTGCTCGTTATCCGCAACATAGAGAGTAATCAGGTTTGAAAGCGCAGAAACCGGCGCTTCTTCCGCCGGGTCCATGTAGGGGTTAATCGCCTTTTTAGGTACATTCCAGGCAAAAGCAGCGGCAGAATCTTCTGCACCGCCGTGCTTTTCAACTTCGTGATGACTCACGCGCGCACCTCATGCACGACCGAGTAATCAGGGCCGCCAGCTGGATCAAAGCCAGCCCATACTTTCGGTTTGAGTACAGCAATCAGTTCGTCTGCGGTTTTCCCTTCGCCTGCAGCAATACCAATGCTGCGTTTTACGTTAATACGGTTATGAGTGAAATTGCGATACAGGGAACGAGTCAGGAAAGTGTCGCTGTTCGAAACGATGACCGGATGGCCTTCTGATGCACGGCGCTCAAGAATAGAGGCCAGATGATACTGATCGTCCTCAGTAAAACCGGCAGTGTGATAGCCACTGAAAGTACCGTCATAAGGCGGATCGCAATAAATAACATCCCCAGGCACTAATAATGCCAAAGTTTCGTCATAGCTGGCGCAAATGAACGTGGCGCGGGTAGCTTTTTCAGCAAAAGCGCGTATTTCATTTTCAGGAAAATACGGTTTTTTATAATTACCGTAAGGGACGTTAAACTCACCCTTTTTGTTATAACGGCAAAGACCACGGTAACAGTGGCGATTTAAGAATAAAAACAGCGGCGCGCGCCATTCAGGGTCTTTATCATGATTGAATGAATCCCGGCTATCATAATAACCATCTTCACTATTGAATATTTTAAACAGATGTTTGGCACGCTCAATAAAATCTGATGCGTTTGTTGCTATCTCCCGATATAGATTTATTAAATCAGGGTTAATATCCGCGACAAGATAATGAGGATAGTCTGTCGCCATCATTACAGCGCATGAACCCGCGAAAGGTTCAACCAGTCGCGGGCCAGCAGGAAGGTGCTTAATCAGTTCCGGCATGATGGCGGTTTTATTTCCCGCCCATTTCAGGATAGTGCTCATACAACACCTCCGTTGTAGTGTTTGCCTTTAAGCTCTGAAATTTCCTGACAGGTGACGCAGCACTGCACGCCCGGAATGGCGCGGCGGCGAGCTGGCGGGATCGGCGCATCGCAATCAATGCAGAGAACACGGGAAACGCCCGGCGTTTTATTTCGGGCGGTGTGGATGTGGCGCTGGCGTTCTTCTTCAACGCGCTGCTGTACAAGGCCCATTGAATCAGCCATCAGTGAATCTCCTGCGCTTCGTTCTGAATCTTCACCGCTTCCTGACGTAGCAGCTCATCCGCTTCCGTGTGGTTAAGCTGACGTGACACGATACGAGCAGCTAAAGAATCCAGACGTGCAGCCATCACATCTGCGCGTCCCCGGCGTTCTTCTTTGCGTGCCTCAGTCAGCAACAGGTTGAGTCCAGCATCATCTGGTCCGGTTTTAGTGGTACGGGTTTCGATATTTCGCATAGTTGTTTCTCCTGAATTTGGGCAATAAGAAGCCCGGCGGGTTTACGCCATTAATTTCTGTTGTGGATTAATTCGGCATGGTTAGCCGTTTGGGAAATAAGCTCACCACTGCACGAAAATGATTCATTGCTTTCACCAGTTCCCGCTTTTCGTCAGTAGTCAGATCACTAATATTGACGCCGTGACGTTCTGCCGGAATTTTTGCCATATAAAAAATGGCTGCCAGTGCCCGCTCATTCTGTTTATTATTTACGTCGCGTGGATCGCGCATATCTTTAATAAACCTTTCAAGCTCCGGCTCAAGATTCAGACCAAACACTTTAGCCCTCAATTCCGCAATATGGTTCAGTCCGTCCAGGCGTTCACCGGGGCTTAATGGAACAGTCGCCGTAGCGCCTTCAATAGCCATGATTTCCCCTGTTTGGTTGTGGACAGGTCAGCCAGCAGTTCATCCTGAGAGCGGCACGGGTGCCAGCGTTTGCCATCCTTCCCCATGATCCAGCCGTGACCGTAATGCATTGCCGGGCTTTGCTTTATGAGAAGTGACGCGAAAGATGGTTCTTTAGTCAGCATAACCACCTCAGATCAGACCGAACGAAGCGCCGAGGCCCGTCACGGTATCCACCGCGCTTGCCATCGCCGGGTTGGCCTGTAAACGCGCCTGCATCGAAACGGCAGCCAGTGCCATCAGACGAGTAACAGAGTTAATGCTGCTGATAACATCGCGGCGGCCTGCGGTGGTTTTCACATCACCCGATACGGCACCGGCAGCAACACGTCCGATTTCAGCAGTAGCGCTCATGACGTAATGCGGCAGCTTCTCTTTTGCCACTTCGTTCATCGGCACGCATGGCAGGCAGTGAATCTGGGCCAGAAAACCGTCAACCAGCGTGGAGTCCTCAGTAAGATCGGTAAGCAGCCAGATTTCCGACGGCGTGAGCTGATGCGGTTGCTCCGGGTTCAGTTTGTTACGCAGCGTCTGGACGTTCATCCCCGCACGTTCTGCAAGCTTCGCCATGTTGTGACGCAGCGCAAAAGCCCGGCAGGCTTCGTCAAAATGCGGATGTTTGGAAACACGATAATCAAACATGATGTAAATCCTTTTCTATCCCAAAATGGAACTATCAGGCTTGCATTGCGACTTCGCAGCCTTGGGCCGCTTCCATCGTCAACGCGAACATGTTGATTTCGATAAGGCTGTTAACTCCGGCTTTTTTCCTGATAGGCAGGCGGTTTTCCCGGATCATTTGACGGGCATAGCTTGGCTTATAACCAGTACGGCGACAGAACTCATCCAGTGTGATGAATGGCTCAGATACCACAAGGTTGATGCTGGGGCGCATTGAAAAATTGCTTTTCATGATGCACTATTCCTCAGTTTGTGTTTAAAAACTTCACTATTCGGAACTATTCGCAATCATTCCGAACACCACAAAACCGATGATAGGATCGCATTTTAAATATGTCAAACACAAAAGAGACCCTTTCCGCGATCTCAAAATACAACTTTCCATCTCAAAGTGGTGGAAAGGAAGCGATAACACGTATCCTCCAGGCCTATGGATTCAGTACCAGACAGGCTTTGTGCGATCACCTTGGGGTATCCCAGAGCACTATGGCAAACCGTTGGATGCGCGATACTTTTCCACATGATTGGCTCATTGCCTGCCATCTTGATACAGGTGCATCTATGCTTTGGTTAACTACAGGACAAGGCTTGCCCACAACAAAAGCAGATAGCGACAGTGGATTGCCTTTGCAATTAAAAGAAATCTCAAACGGGATTTTTTCATCCTCTGACCAAGTTCGCTACGACTCTCGCCTTTTACCTCAAGACACAACTGCCCCATTCATTGTGAAGTTTGAAAATTCGTTCTATCTAGTGGACGAGTTCAGGGGAGAGATCAACGATGGAATCTGGTTGATTGAAATAGATGGCTTTATGAGTATCAGACAGGTTTACCGTCTTCCAGGCGGACGTTTACGCGTAGAAAATGGCCCCGCATCCTTTGAGTGCACACCATCGGATATTGAAGCCAATGGCAGAGTGATCAGCAAAATAACGTTTACTGAATAAGGAATATTGGTATGACTCAATTTAGCGCTTTCAACTATACACACAATAGAGATAAAGCCATCGCTAACTTAATCAACCTAATTGAAGGGATGACCTGTGACGGGAAACTAAGTGAAAAAGAAATGATTTTCCTTGATACGTGGCTGATGGAATCAGACGTTCTTTCCCAAAATTATTTCGTAAACTGCATCAGAAATAAAATAAGTGAAATCCTTTCGGATGGTGTAGTTGAAAAAGCTGAATTAGACGAATTGAAAGACCTGCTCCATGAAATGCAACTCGGATTGATGGATACTCCTAACATAGACCTTTACTCAGCTGACTCTGACAAGCATTTGCTAGAGGGTCTATGTAAGGGGCTTGCTTCCGACTATCATTTGAGCGATGAAGAAATCAGCTATTTAAACTGGTTCTTATCTACAAATGCAGCTTTAAAAAGCAACTATCCCGGCAAACATCTTTACGAACTGGTTCAATCAATCCTGAGTGATGGGGTGATCACAGACGAAGAACGCACCAAATTATTACAAGAAATTACTGCTTTCACTGGCTCAAATATTTCTGAGGGTATTGTGGATGGATATTCCACAACATCACCTGTTGACCTAATTGATGAGTTTAACCCTACAGATAGTAAAGTCTGTCTCACTGGTAAGTTTCTATGTGGCTCCCGTAGACAATGTGAAAGTGACCTTTTAAAGCTTGGCTGCCAAATTGTTGATCGTGTTACTCAAGATTTGGACTATCTAATTATTGGTGCCCTCAGCTCTAAGGATTGGAAATTTCAAAGCTTCGGAAGAAAGATAGAACAGGCTATTGATTATCGTGACAATAAAGGAGTTCCGCTCAAAATCCTCAGTGAAGAACACTGGCAAACCTTAATGCGTGATAATAATTCTATATCTCAATAGGCCTGCAGAATGGCAGTAAGCAAATTAAGCAATGGAAAGTGGCAGGCTCAGGTCTTCCCCAACGGTAGGGATGGGCGGCGTATTCGTCGCCAATTCGCCACCAAAGGGGAAGCCATGGCCTTTGAACGCCACATTAAGGATCAAGCACAGGATAAGCCTTGGTTAGGAGAGAAAGCAGATAAGCGACGGGTTACAGACCTTGTTGAAACTTGGTTCAATGCTCATGGAGTTACACTCTCTGATGGCCTCAAGCGTAAGGGGGCGATGGAGTTTGCCTGCTTCGCCATGGGCAACCCTCTTGCAACTGAATTTAACGCCAAGCTTTTTGCAACCTACCGTGAGCAACGTTTAAGCGGGAAAATTACACGTTCTGATCGGGTAAAAGCAGTGACACCCCGCACCGTTAATCTTGAGCTGGCGTATTTCCGCGCCATGTTCAACGAACTGAAAAGGCTGGATGACTGGAGTGCGCCCAATCCGCTCGAAAACGTCCGGGAATTTAAAATTGATGAGGCAGAGCTGGCCTGGCTCACAGTCGAAGAAGTCAAGCAACTGCTGGCAGAGTGTGAGAAAAGTAAAGCGGTAGATTTAGTAACCATCGTCAAAATATGCCTTGCAACCGGCGCACGATGGGGCGAGGCGGAGTCACTAACAGGCAAGCAAATAAGCCCCGGCAAAATCACTTATATCAAAACCAAGGGCAAGAAAAACCGCGCCGTTCCAATAAGTGATGAGCTTTACGAAATACTCCCAAAAGTAAGAACATCAAAACCAGTCTTTACGGGGTGCTATTCTGCGTTTCGTGGGGCAATTAAGCGAGCGGGGATTGAGCTACCTGACGGGCAGCTGTCACACGTTCTACGGCACACATTTGCAAGCCACTTTATGATGCGCGGGGGTAACATTCTTGTACTGCAGCGTATCCTTGGACATACTGATATTAAGGTGACGATGCGCTATGCTCATTTCGCCCCAGACCATCTGACAGAAGCAGTGGAGTACAACCCCTTAAATCTGATTTGATGGCAGCAAAATGGCAGCAAACCTATTCACTATGCTTTCATATTCCCCACTATTCGACGGCGCAAGACGTTGAAATTAAAGTAACTTATTGTTTTATAAGCTTTAAGTTTGGGACTCATAATCGCTTGGTCGCTGGTTCAAGTCCAGCAGGGGCCACCAAATTTTAGCTTTAGAATCATCCAGTTAAGCCACTCGATTGAGTGGCTTTTTTGTAAGTAATCCACCACACGTAGCCCGGCCTGCCGCTTCCCCTCACAAACCCTAAAAACTAAAGAAATCCCCCATCGCGCCGATCATCATCCGTGTGTATTATTTCCTGTAGCTTTTACAACAACTAACTTTAACTCAAATACTTAAGCGCCAGAGCGAAAGGCATCATGAGCACACCGATCAAACGGCTAGAAATCATTAAAAATGCCATTGAGCTGGAAGATGACGACATCATCCGGAGCCAGCTTAAACGTCTCAAAGAGGAAGCCTTTGACGATGAACTCCTGTCCATCGTCGCGGCGCTTGAGCAGAAAAACTACACCGCAGCCCTTCGCGCTATCACCACCTGGCTGCAAAGCCAGCGCGCCGTTACCCCGTGGCGTGACCCGCAGCTGGCGGCCAGCAAGCTGGAGCTAAAAGCCCTGGAAGAGCGTCTGCGCGATCTGATTGATCGCCGTAACGCCCGGGTACAGCAGCTTGATGAGTTCAACGATCTCTATTTCTCCCGCCTCGGGCCGCTGATGCAGCAGATCCTCGCCCTGCGTAAAACGCTGGCGGAGCTTAACCTGCGTCGTCAGCAGGCGGAGACGCGTCGTCGGGAAGAGGATTACCGCCGCTGCCAGAGCTATATGGCGCAGGCCGTAGAGGTTCTGACAACGCTCACCCGGCGCTGGCGAGATCTGCCTGCGGATTCCGTTCAGGCGGCAGAGGCGCGCAAGCATCTTCAGCAGCAAAGTAATCTGATTGCCAACCTGCTGGCCGAAGCGATGGAGCTGGAGACCGGGTTAACGCGTGAAGAAGAGCCAGCACGTCAGGCGCGCGATGAGGCCAACGAAGAGTACAAGAAGTATCGCGAACAGCATCATGATGCCGAAGTTCGCCTGCGTAAAGGCAAGGATCTCTCTGAAGAGGATCGGAACGAGCTGAAGCGGCTCTGGCGTCAGGCGAGTAAGCTATGCCACCCGGATCTGGTTGCCGATGATTTAAAAGAAGAAGCCAACAGGATGATGGTGCAACTCAACCAGGCCAAACAGCGCGGCGACGTGAAGGCCATTCGCTTGCTGGTCGCCCGTCTGCAACAAGGGTTTGAACCGATGATGGCGAGCGACAGGCTGAACGACCTGGAACGTATTCGCAAAAAAATGGCGCAGGTGCGTGAGCAAATCGACACCCTGGTGAACGAGCTGGCAGAGCTGGAGAAAGAAGAGTCCTGGCTGCTCGTCTCGTCGCTCAGCAATATGGAAGCCTACTTTGCCCAGCAGGAGAAAGCGCTGAAAGAGGTATGCGCCTCGCTCGAACATCAGGTGAGCGAAGCGCAGCTGGATCCCGCTGCCTGATTATTTGGCGTGCCAGTACGCGCTGGCACGCACCAGCTGTGGGTCAATTGCGTCGGTTTCAAACTGACGGCTCAGGCGTTTTACCACTTTCCCCTCTCCGGTCAGCCAGATAAAGTAATCCTCTTCCGGCACGGCCAGCGCGGCAAGATGGTCGGCCACCGCCTGCTCGTTGTGGCCGATAACCCAGGTGATGTTGAACCCGCTCAGGTGCGCCAGATAGTCCTGGTACGTCGCATCGCCCACGGTGACGATGGCGTGGATCGCCGGGCGAACAGGCAGTTTTGCGATGCCTTCTAAACGGCGGCGCAGCGCGGGCATGCCCGACTCGTCGCACACGTACAGCTGCCAGGCGTAATCTTCCGGCACCACCAGCGAACCACGCGGACCGCCGATGGTCAGCTTGTCGCCCACCTTCGCCTCTACCGCCCAGTTGCTGGCAATGCCACCATCATGAACGAAGAAATCGAGCGCCAGCTCATGTTTTTCGTCATCGTACAGCGGGGTATAGTCACGCGCTTGCGGACGCACGCCGTCGCCCCAGTCGATGCCTTCATCAGTCACCACAGGCGGCACGAAAGTGGTGCCCGGTGCCGGGAAAAAGACTTTGGTATGGTCGTCAAAGCCGCGAGAGCTAAAGCCCTCCAGCGCCTCGCCGCCTAGCACAATGCGCTGAAATCCTGCACTGACTCGCTCAGTGCGCATCACGTTAAGCTCACGAAAACGCAGGTCATTGCGGACACGTTGAGGGTAACGGGTAGATGCCATGTTGATGCCCTTCTCAGGTGAATACGATATATCGGAATGAATTTTTAATGATAATGATTGCTATTAACTCAGAAATCAAGATTTTTTAGATTGCATCTGAATATATCTTAGATATATTTTAGATATATCAAATTGAGGAAGAAACATGCGACACGAACACGACGGCGGCGGACGCCGGCCACGATTTTTTGGTCATGGCGATCTGCGGCTGGTGATCCTGGATATCCTGACCCGCAACGCGAGCCATGGTTATGAGCTGATCAAAGAGATCGAGAACCTGACGCAGGGACATTACACGCCAAGCCCTGGCGTGATCTATCCGACGCTGGATTACTTGCAGGATCAGGCGCTTATCACCATTACCGAAGAAGAGAACGGCCGTAAGCGGATTGCGATTAACGCCGCCGGAGAACAGTGGCTGGAAGATAACCGGGAACAGCTGGAGCAGATCCAGACGCGTATCAAGGCGCGCTCCGTCGGTTTCCAGCTGCGCAAAAACCCGCAGATGAAGCGGGCGCTGGATAACTTCAAAGCGGTTCTGGATCTGAAGGTTAATCAGGGAGAGCTCAGCGACGCGCAGTTAAAACAGATTATCGGCGTGATTGACCGCGCGGCACTGGAGATCTCCCAGCTGGATTAAGCCAGCACGCCGTCGCTCACGCGGAACACGCGGACCAGCTCTTTCAGGTGCATGGCCTGTTCGTTAAGGGATGCCGCCGCCGCAACGGACTCCTCCACCAGCGCGGAGTTCTGTTGGGTGGTGGCGTCTATCAGGCCAATCGCGCTGTTGATCTGCGAGATGCCTTCCGTCTGTTCGTGGCTGGCCTGGCGAATCTCACGCAGGATGACGTCCATCTCTTCCACGTTGCCGACCATGCCGTTGATAAGCCCGCTGGCCTTCTCCACAAGGTTCATGCCGTCCTGCGTCTGGCTTGTGGAGCTTTCAATCAGCTGGCGGATCTCACTTGCGGATGTTGCACTTTTCTGCGCGAGCTGACGTACCTCGCCCGCCACCACCGCAAAGCCACGACCATGCTCACCCGCGCGCGCCGCTTCGACCGCCGCGTTCAGCGCCAGAATATTAGTCTGGAAGGCAATGGCGTCGATCAGGTCGATAATGTCGGACATCCTGTTCGATGTTTCGTTGATCAGGCGCATCTTGCTGGTGACCTGCTTCATCATCTCGCCGTTGTTTTTGACCACAGCAGCCGCATCGGCAGACAGGTTCGTCGCTTCTCCGGTGTGGGACGCGGTATTCTTCACCGTAGCGGTGATCTGCTCCATCGACGCGGCCGTCTGTTCAACGGAACTGGCCTGCTCCTCCGTGCGGGCAGCCAGATCCTGGTTGCCCGCGACAATCTGCGCGGCGGCGCTGGAGATGTTTTCCGATCCGGTTTGCACCTGCTGCACAATCTCCAGCAGGCGCGTTTTCATCTCCATCAGTGCGGTGAGTAGCAGTCCGGTTTCATCTTTACCGTGCGAGGTAATGCTGCCGGTGAGATCGCCATCGGCAATGGCCTCCGCAAAATTCACCGCGTCGTTCAGCGGGCGGGTAATGGATTGCACAATGAACCAGCCAGTCAGGCTGGCTGCCGCGACGCTAAAAAGCGTAATCAGGATCAGCAGGAGACGATTGGTGCGGAAATCACCTTCCACCTGCTCGCCCGCACTCTGCATTTCATGGTCCTGGATCGCAATCAACGCCTGCACTTTCGCTTTATAGGACTGTTGCAGGTTCAGGGTGTTGGTCATCATTTCGTTTATCGCGCCCGCACGGTCGTTATTCTGCACGGCCTGCAAAATGCGGTAGCGCGAGTCAAGATATTGCTGGCGCACGCCGTGGATATCGGCCAGCACCTGTTGGGATTTTTTATCCTTGAGAGCGTTGTCCAGCTCGCTCAGGATTGCGGCGATGCGCTCGCTGATCGCCTTCAGACGCTGCTCTGATTGCGCCGTGTACGTCCCCTGTTCGTCCAGCAGCATGAGCTGCTGCGTGCTGATAAATTCCTGGAAGTTGTCGATTAACTGGTTCGCTTTTACCGTCGTTGGATAATCGCTGGTAAGGATGGTTTGCATTCCATTGTTTGCCCGATTCAGGCTCATCAGAGACAAGTTTGCGCTGACGACCATCAGGACAATAAATAATCCAAACGCCAGAAATAATTTCGTGCCGATCTTTACGTCATGTATGAACATATTTACCCCATCGATGTGATTATTTCTCAGACGATCGCTGTTATCGACAGGAAACTCTCTAACTTTATGACTTTGATCGTTTTTTTATTTCCCACTTTCAATAAATCCGGGGCGTAGCAATTAAAAAACGGGTGCTTTTTTTAGTTACTTAATATTTCATTAACAACATAACGTATTCTGAAAAACAAAAAAGCCGTTTACCCCGGAGGAATAAACGGCTTTATCGAAGCATGCATTTCTTAATGCAGCACGGTAACCGCATCTTCAAGACGTCCGGCCCGGTGCTTAACCATCGCGGAAATCTGCGCGCTCTCTTCGACCAGGTCAGCATTTTTCTGCGTAATGCTGTCCAGCTCTGCCACGGCACGGGTCAGCTCTGTCAGGCCTGTCGCCTGCTCTGAGGTGGCGTGGCTGATCTGCGCGATAAGCTGCGTGACGTTTTTCACCTGCTCGACAATATCATCCATGGTACGTCCCGCGGCGTGGACCTGATCGGCGCCCGACTGCACTTTGCTGGCGCTGGCGTCGATCAGCTTACGAATATCGTTAGCTGCATTCGCGCTGCGGCTGGCAAGATGACGCACTTCGCCCGCCACCACCGCAAAGCTTTTCCCCTGCTCGCCCGCGCGTGCCGCCTCAACCGCGGCGTTCAGCGCCAGAATATTGGTCTGGAAGGCAATGTCATTGATAAGCGAGGTAATAGAGCCAATGCGCTGGGTACTGTCGGCTATGTCATCCATGGTTTTCACCACGGTCTGCATCACGGTGCCCCCCTGCGTGGCCGCGCTGCTGGCGGCCATCGACAGCTTGTCGACTTCGGCTGCGGTCTCAGAGTTACTCTGCACCGACGCCGCCATCTGGTTCATTGTTGCCACGGTCTGCTGCACGTTAGCCACGGTCTGGCGCGTGCGATCGTTGAGATCTTCATTGCCCTGCGCCAGCCTGTCGCTGCCGTCGCGCACGCTCACCACCTGGCTGGAGACGTCGTTGATCAGCCAGCGGCACATCAGCCCCAGCTGTCCGACGGCCCGCAGCGTCAGCCCCAGTTCATCGCTGCGGCTAAGATGCTGCACGCTGTTACGCTCTCCGGTAGCGACCCTGAGCGCCTGCCGTGCGACGTTTTCCACCGGGCGGACAATCTGTTGTTCAAACACCAGGGTGCCAAGCAGCATCACCACGGCTGCCGCCACCAGCGAAGCCCAGCCCGCAGCACTGGCAACCAGCGTTGCGGCCATCACCGCAAAAAGTACCGCCATTACGCTGCGCACGCGCCAGCGCAGCGGCATCGCCGGTAATTTGCCGAGCCAGCCTTTGCGCACCACCAGCCCTTTATGAATGCGTTTTTTGCTACGTCCTTCGTTGAGCGCCTTATAAAGCGGCTCCACTGCGGCGACCTCGTCCTCGGTGGCGCGGGTACGAATGGACATATAGCCCGTCATCTGGCCGTTACGCACCATCGGTACCGCATTGGCGCGTACCCAATAGTGATCGCCATTTTTACGTCGGTTTTTGACAATCCCGCTCCAGGGTTCGCCCTTTTGCAGCGTGTACCACATGTCGGCAAAAGCCGCTTTCGGCATATCCGGATGGCGCACAATGTTGTGCGGTTGCCCGAGCAGCTCCTGGAGCGTAAAGCCGCTCACTTGCACAAAGGTGTCGTTAGTGTGGGTCATGTAGCTGTGGAGGTCGGTGGTCGACATAAGCGTGGTGTCATCGTCCAGCGGATATTCATTCTGGGTGACATAGTCAGGAGAGGACATAGTGAGCATCCCTTGCAGGTTATTTGAATGTTAATTTTGTGGCTTATGTTTTTTTCGGCGATAAAAAATTTATCTTTAGTTGTTAAATATGATTGAGATCGCAAATCTCGGTTAAACCGCACTTTTCGTGCGTTTTTCTAATTAATTGATTTAAAATACTTTCGAGACGAAACTACCTACAAAGCATGATCCCCCGGCGCACACTTAAGGCGCATTTCCTGCCCTGGGGTAGTGCAATTGACGACACCCCATCCCCGGCTCGTTATCCCTTATCCCGTGCGGCGCGCAATGGCATGATTAAATATTGTGCAAATTTGATTTCACCTGGCGTTTATCCCGATTTTTGTTAAGGCATCTGAGGTGGCGTAATCCCTGCAATAATTAACTCAGTATCATGTGATACGCGATCCCCGGGAGCATATTTTGAACAGGTTACCTTCCAGCGCCTCGGCTCTTGCCTGTACCGCGCACGCACTGAATCTCATTGAAAAGCGAACGCTTGATCATGAGGAGATGAAACAACTTAACCGTGAGGTCATTGATTACTTTAAAGAGCATGTGAATCCTGGTTTTCTGGAGTATCGCAAATCTGTTACCGCCGGCGGGGATTACGGAGCCGTAGAGTGGCAAGCGGGCAGTCTGAATACGCTTGTCGACACCCAGGGACAGGAGTTTATCGATTGCCTGGGTGGTTTTGGTATTTTCAACGTGGGGCACCGTAATCCAGTTGTGGTTTCCGCCGTACAGAATCAACTTGCGAAACAACCTCTCCATAGCCAGGAACTGCTCGATCCGCTTCGCGCCATGCTCGCGAAAACGCTGGCAGCCTTAACGCCCGGCAAACTGAAATACAGCTTCTTCAGCAACAGCGGCACCGAATCGGTCGAAGCGGCGATTAAACTCGCCAAAGCGTACCAGTCGCCACGCGGGAAATTTACCTTTATCGCCACCAGCGGCGCGTTCCACGGGAAATCCCTGGGCGCGCTGTCGGCGACCGCTAAATCCACTTTCCGTAAACCGTTTATGCCGCTGCTGCCGGGCTTCCGCCACGTACCGTTCGGCGACATCAACGCCATGCGCACCATGCTCGGCGAATGCCGTAAAACCGGCGACGACGTGGCGGCGGTGATCCTGGAGCCGATTCAGGGTGAAGGCGGCGTGATCCTCCCGCCGCAGGGCTATCTGCCCGCCGTGCGTCAGCTGTGCGATGAGATTGGCGCGCTGCTGATCCTCGACGAAGTGCAGACCGGGATGGGGCGCACCGGCAAGATGTTCGCCTGTGAGCATGAGAACGTTCAGCCGGATATTCTGTGCCTGGCAAAAGCGCTCGGCGGCGGCGTGATGCCGATTGGCGCAACGGTCGCCACTGAAGAGGTGTTCTCGGTGCTGTTCGACAATCCATTCCTGCATACCACCACCTTTGGCGGTAACCCGCTGGCCTGCGCGGCCGCGCTGGCGACCATCAACGTGCTGCTGGAGCAAAACCTGCCTGCGCAGGCGGAGCAGAAAGGCGACATGCTGCTGGACGGCTTCCGCCAGCTGGGCCGGGAATACCCGGATCTGGTACAGGATGCGCGCGGGAAAGGGATGCTGATGGCGATTGAGTTCGTTGATAACGAAACCGGTTATAGCTTCGCAAGCGAGATGTTCCGCCAGCGGGTACTGGTGGCGGGAACGCTTAACAACTCGAAAACCATCCGCATTGAACCACCGTTGACGCTCACCATTGAGCAGTGTGAGCAGGTGCTGAAGGCGGCGCGTAAGGCGCTGGCGGCGCTGCGGGTGAGTGTGGAAGAGGCGTAAAAAAAGCCGGGTGGCGCTACGCTTTCCCGGCCTACAACATACTGCATATGCAAGCCCGGTAAGCGTAGCGCCACCGGGCTGCTTTTTATCGGTGAAACTCTGCCACCGTCATGGTGAAGCGAAGCACGGTATCGCTTTCATTGGCATAGCCGTGCGCCGCTTCCGTTTTCGCCACCGCCGACGCGCCAGCATTAACCTGTGCCACCGTCTCGTCCACCGTCAGGGTTAATACGCCTTCGTTCACATGCAGCAGCTCAAACGTTCCCGCCGGATGTCCCGGAGAAGTGAACGTTTCTCCCGGATGCATCTCCCACTGCCACAGCTCAATCATATCCGGGCCTGCGGTGCCTGCCAGCAATCTGGCGTAACCGCCCTGTGCGCCCTGCCACAGAACCGGGATCGCCTCTTCCTGAATAATGTGTATCTGCGGCTCGCTGGAGACGTTAACGATATCTGCCACCGAGACGCCAAGCGCGGCGGCCAGTTTACACAGAATGGCAATGCTGGGGTTGGCAGCCCCTTTTTCGATCTCCACCAGCATGCCTTTGCTGACGCTGGCGCGGCGAGAAAGCTCGTCCAGCGACAGTTTTTTCTCTTTCCGCCAGCTGCGGATACGGTTCGCGACGGCCAGGCTTACCTGGGCAACATCGGCACCCGCATCGGTCATTATATTGACTTTATCAGTCATTGGTCAC
Source organism: Enterobacter cloacae complex sp. AR_0002 (assembly GCF_001922365.1). NCBI lineage: Bacteria > Pseudomonadati > Pseudomonadota > Gammaproteobacteria > Enterobacterales > Enterobacteriaceae > Enterobacter > Enterobacter cloacae complex sp. AR_0002. Next base: position 4,346,609 of record NZ_CP018814.1, on the reverse strand, counting down.
TACCATGGTATAAAACAGTCAATACAGGATTATTTATGTCTCTTGTAACACCGTCAATAGATTCGCGACTTGTCGGGATCGCGCCCGGCTTTCGGGCGCTGAGCATTCTGGTTGAAGCTGCCCCGATTACCCAACCGGAGGTTGCGCCCGCTGCGCTGGCGCAGGCCTGCCAGCAGATGCTCAATGATGATGTGCCCTGGGCAGAAAATCATCTCGCCGCCTGGGATGAGGTGTTTAAAGCCTTTGGTGCAAAACCCAAACGTACGCCCTGCTCGGCCTCGGCCCTGCGCAAGCGCGTGATGAGAGACGGTTCGCTGCCGCCGCTCGACCCGGTGGTGGATATCTATAATGCCATCAGTATCCGCTACGCTATTCCGGTAGGGGGAGAAAATCTGGCGGCTTACTCGGGAGCGCCGCGCCTGACGCTGGCCGACGGCAGTGAGCCTTTTGATACCGTCAAAGAGGGTGAGCCGGTAGTCGAAAATCCGGAGCCAGGCGAAGTTATCTGGCGTGACGATCTTGGCATCACCTGCCGCCGCTGGAACTGGCGACAGGGGATACGCACGCGTCTGGACAGCCAGGCGCAGTCCATGTGGTTTATTCTCGAAAGCCTGCCGTCGATGCCGCTGGCGGCATTACAGGAAGCTGGCGATGAGCTGGTGAGCAATCTGCAAAAGCTGATGCCGGGCGCGACGGCGCGTATTCAGTTGCTGGAGCTGGCGTGAACAACGCCGGGTGGCGCTGCGCTTACCCGGCCTACAAAATCAACACCCCCCGTACCCGTAGGCCCGGTAAGCGCAGCGCCACCAGGCAAAACCGCTACTCCGGCAACAATCCGACAAAGCTGCGTTTTTTGCGCGGCTCCGACATCAGCTCCTCCAGCTTATCCACGCACGCGAGATAGTGCGGGGTTTGCTTATGCGCCAGTACCGCCTCTTCGTCTTTATAGGCTTCGTAGATAAAGAACCGGGTTTTCACCCGTGGGTCCTGCAATACGTCGAAGCGCAGGTTGCCCGGCTCCTTGATCGCCCCCTCGTGGTTGGCGCGAAATACCTCCAGAAACTCGTCCACCCGCTCGGGCTTGATGTTGATCTCCACCAGCGTCACGTTCATTTTGCTTCTCCCTGTTTCTCTTCCTGCCAGAACTGGAACGCCTCCCGGGCGCTCATGTTCTCGTGAACCACTTTCTTCACCGCCTTCAGCATGGCGAGCGGCGCGCTGGACTGGAAGATGTTGCGCCCCATGTCCACGCCGGACGCGCCCTGGTCTATCGCGCGCCAGCACATCTCCAGCGCCTCGTGCTCCGGCAGCTTTTTGCCCCCCGCGATAACGATCGGCACCGGGCAGCTGGCGGTCACTTTTTCAAAGCCCTCGTCCACATAGTAGGTTTTGACGAACTGCGCCCCCATTTCGGCGGCGATGCGGCTTGCCAGCGAAAAATACCGAGCGTCACGCGCCATCTCTTTCCCCACGCCCGTCACCGCCAGCGTCGGCATGCCGTAGCGCGCCCCTGCATCGACCAGCTTGATGATATTGTTGATCGACTGATGCTCAAACTCGCTTCCGATGTACACCTGCGCCGCCACCGCGCAGACGTTCAGGCGCAGCGCGTCTTCCATCGCCACCGCCACGCACTCGTTCGACAGTTCGCCCAGAATCGAGTTACCGCCGGAGGCGCGCAGCACCACCGGTTTGTTCGTCCCGGCAGGTACCTGGCTCCTGAGGATGCCGCGGGTGCACATCAGCACGTCGGTTTCGCCAAACAGCGGCGCGATGGAGAGATCGATACGCTCAAGGCCGGTGGTCGGTCCCTGAAAGTAGCCGTGGTCAAAGGCCAGCATCACCGTGCGGTTGCTCTGCGGGTTGAAAATGCGCGAAAGCCTTGACTGCATGCCCCAGTCGAGCGAGCCGCAGCCCTTCAGGGTGTACGGCACATTCTGCTGCGGCGTACCGATGCCAAAATCCTTGCCGTCTTTGATGTCGTCTAAATCAGCCATTTGCTCCCCCGTCAGAAATCGTATTTGCTGATGTTCTCTTTGGTGAACACCACGCGCTCCGGCAGCAGCACGATGCCGTTGCCCTTCGCCTCATACTGGTAGCCCTGCACGCTGTTCGGCTCGACCTTCAGCGTCCCGATATTTTTCACGTCTACGCTGTCGCCGACGTTAAGATCGCCTTTTTTCAGCAAACGATCGGCGACATTGACCGCAATTTTGCCCTGCTGCACTACGTCCCACAGGCCGAAGGCTTTCACCGTGCCGCGCTCAACGTACGGACGCATCACGTTTGGCGTGCTGAAGCCGACAATCGCCACCCCTTCCCGCTTCAGGTTTTCCGCCGCCTGTGCCGCGGCTGGCAGGGCGTTGGCGTCCGGGGCGATGATCGCATCCAGATCCGGATAGGCCTTTAAGATCCCTTCGGCGGTTTGCAACGATTTGGTGGCGTCGTTATAGCCAAACTGCGTGGTGACGACCTGCCACTGAGTATGATCTTTCTCGATTTTGGCCTTCGCCTCTTTCACCCACTGGTTCTGGTCGGTGACGGTAGGGCTGGAGTAGAAGAACGCCACTTTCGCGTTCGGTTTGGTGACCTGCTTGCCCGCCATCTCCACCAGCAGGCCGCCCAGCTGTTCCGGCGTCCCCTGATTGATGTAGATGCTGCGGCACTCCGGTTTGGTGTCGGAATCCCAGGTCAGGACCTTGACGCCGCGCTGCATCGCGCGCTTCAGCGCCGGGCAGAGACCGTCCGGTGACACGGCAGAGACGATGATGGCGTTATAGCCCTGGTTGACGAAGTTATTGATGAGCTGCACCTGACCGGAGACGCTCGGCTCGGTCGGGCCGTCGTAGGTCACGTCCACGCCAAGATCTTTCCCCGCCTCTTTCGCGCCGTTGCCGCCGCTGGTGAAGAATCCCACGCCTACCAGTTTCGGGATAAAGGCAATGCGGTCCGCCGCCTGCGCCGAAGCGAAGCTGAGGGCCATTGCCAGGACGAGCAGTTTTGTTTTCATCTTACGCTCCGGATAGTTTTCTGAAGAGAGATCGCACCCATTCGCGGTGCAGACTCAGCGAACGCCCCATCACCACCACAACCAGCAGCGCCCCCGACAGCGCGCTCGACACCTGGTTGGGGATGCCGACCATCTGTAAACCCTGTTGCAGGTACCCCACCAGCAGCGCCGCCAGCGCCGTACCGACAACAGAACCTGACCCGCCGTAGATATTGGCTCCGCCGAGCACGGCGGCGGTGAGCGCAGGCATTAATAGATCGCGCCCCAGATCCGAACGTGCGGAGCCGAAATAGGAGACCATCACCAGCGCGGCAATCGCCGAGGCCACGCCCACCAGGCCGTACAGCGCGTAGGGCATGCCGTTCACCGACAGCGCCGCATAGCGCGCCGCGCGCGGGTTCTGCCCAATCAAAAACAGGTGCCGACCAAAGCGCCCACGGTGGGTAATAAGCCAAAAGAAGACGGTGATTACCGCGAACAAGACCAATGGGATCGGCAGCCCCAGCACCGTGAGGTTAGCGAAGGCGGTAAAGCTGTCCGGGAAGCCGCCGATGCCCTCGTAGCCCGTCGCCCCCGCCATGCCGGAGAGCAGCAGCGCGCCGCCGCCGTAGAGGTAGAGCGTGCCGAGGGTAATGACTAAAGGGCTAATGCCGGTGTAGTGGATCAGCGCCGCATTCACCAGCCCACACAGCAGGCCAAGCAGCAGCGTCAGCGGAACGGCGATCGTCATGGGCCACCCCGCCTGCATCATCACCCCCAGCGCGATGGCGCACAGGCCGATGGTTGAGCCGAGGGAGATGTCGATCCCGCCGCTGATAATTACAAGCGTAAGCGGCAGCGCCACGATGCCAATGCAGATAAAGTCGCTGGTGCTGAACAGCAGCATGTTGATATCAAGCATGCGCGGGTTGATGGCGCCGAAGAGCAGGATCTCCAGCACCAGTAAAATCAGCAGCGCGCTTTCCCAGTTAAGCCTCATTTACGCCACCTCTTTTTTGCGTTTGGGAAACGGGGTAACGTGCTTTCCCCCTTTGTTACCGGGCTGGAAACGGCTGTATTTCAGCGCCCGCTGATGCCGCGCCAGTGCCTGACGCAGACGCCCGTCGAGCACCAGCACGCCCAGCAGCACCAGCCCGGCGATAAAGTCGTTCCACCACGCCGGGAGCCTGAACAGCACCAGCACGGTATCGATTTGGGTGAGGAAGAACGCGCCGAGGAACGCACCGACCAGCGTGCCGGTGCCGCCCAGCAGCGAGATGCCCCCCAGCACGCAGGCAGCGATGGCTTTCATCTCCAGCCCGCTGCCGGTCTGGTTGGGCACAAAGCCTATCTGCGCGGCAAACACAATCCCGGCGCAGGCCGCCAGCAGGCCGTTCAGGGTAAAGGCGATCATGCGGGTGCGGTTCACCGCCACGCCCAGCTGGCGCGCGGCGGTGAGGTTATCCCCCACGGCGTAAAAATCCCGCCCAAAGGCGGTGCGCGACAGCGTCCACGCGCCGGTGGCCGCGATAATCAACACCAGCATGCCGAGCGGCGAAATGCCGACGGCGGCAGGCTCAGAGAGGGATTTCAGCCCCGGCGGCAGCCCTTCTATCCACTTCCCGCCGGTCCAGAGCAGCATCGCCCCGCGATAAAGCCCCAGCGTGCCGAGGGTGGCGACAATCGCCGGAATGCGCAGGCCCACCACCAGAAAACCGTTGAACGCCCCGGCCAGCGCGCCGATCGACAGCGCGAAGAGAATGGAAACGGGCAGGCTGTAGCCGCTGTTAAGCGCCACGCCGACGGCAATGGCGGACAACCCGACCGTGGAGCCGACGGAGACGTCAATATTGCGGGTCAGCATCACCAGCGCCGCGCCGATAGCCAGCAGGATCAGGATCTGCGAGCTGGCGAAGATCATCCCCAGCGTCTGTAAGCTCAGGTAGGACGGGTTCAGCGCCACCAGCACGGCGAACAGCGTCAGAATGGCGAGAAACGCGCTCAGCTCGCGGTTTTTCAGTAAGATCTTCATGATTGCCCTCCAAACGCCAGCGCCATCATCCGGTCGAGGCTGACGGCGTGGCGCGGCAGCTCGCCGCTGAGCACGCCCTGATGCATTACCAGCACCCGATCCGCGAGGCCGGGAAACTCATCGAGATCGCTTGAGATCATCAGCACCGCCACGTTCTGCGCCGCCACGCTTTTCAGCAGCTGATAAATATCGGCGCGCGCCGAGACGTCCACGCCGCGCGTCGGTTCATCGACGATCAGCAATAACGGGTTGGCTTCCAGACAGCGTGCCAGCAGCACCTTCTGCTGGTTGCCGCCGGAGAGCGTGCGCACGGTTTGATCCGCATGGTTGAGCTTGATCCCCAGCGCCCGGTGATAGCGCTCCACCACCGCGGACTCTCTTTTCCGCTGCTGCCAGAGCGACGGCTCGTTCAGCGCCACGGTGTTCCAGCGGATCGGCGCGTCGAGGAACAGGCCGGACACCTGCCTGTCTTCCGGCAGATAGACCAGCCCTTTTTGCAGGCGTGAACTGACCGGATCGGTGGTGATCTCCTGGTTCTCCAGCCAGACGCGCCCCCCGCGCACAGGCCGCAGGCCATAGAGCGTTTCGGCAAACTCGGTGCGCCCGGAGCCTACCAACCCGGCCAGGCCGACGATCTCCCCGGCGTAAATCTCAAGGCTGAGATCGATAAACCCTTCCCCGGTAAGATCCTCCACCCGCAGCACCGGAAAGTCCTGCGGCTGGGTGCGACGGTTGCCCGGCAGCGCCAGCCACAGCTTTTGCGTATCGCTGAGGGATTTCTCGCGGCTTACCGGCGTCATGGCGGCGATCAGGGCGTTATCGTCGAACTGCGCGGTTTCACCGCTGAGCACCACCGCGCCGTCGCGCATCACCGAGACGTGGCTCGACAGCATGCGAATTTCCGGCAGCTTATGCGAGATAAACACGATCCCGACGCCGAGCGCCTGCAGGGCGCGGATCTGACGAAACAGCCGTTCGGTTTCGCCCGGCGTGAGGGAGGCCGTGGGCTCGTCGAGGATCAGGATCCTGGCGTTGCGCATTAATCCGCGCAGGATCTCTACCATCTGCTGATCCGCCACCTCGAGGGTGCTGGCGGCGGCGTCGAGGTTCAGCCGGCACTGCAGCTGCTCAAGTTTCTCCGCCAGCCGCTTTTCCAGGCCGCGCTCGCGCGGCAGGCGGAACAGGATGTTTTCCCGCACCGTCAGGTTGGGAAACAGCAGCGGCTCCTGCGGCACCAGATAAATGCCTAACCTGTGCGCCTGAGCCGGGGTAAGCCGTGTAAAAGACTCACCCGCCACCGAAAGTTCACCGCTATCCGGGGTTTCTACCCCGGCGATGATCTTCATCAGCGTCGATTTTCCCGCGCCGTTACCGCCCATCAGCGCATGCACCTGCCCCGCAAGCAGCGTGAAATCAATGCCTTTTAAGACCGGTACGCCTGAAAACTGCTTGCTGATATCACGCGCGTCGAGAAGTGGTGTCATCATCGCTCCGCTATTGAACAAATGATTTTTAGATTTAATAATGTTCAAAAGCGTAGACGGTGAACTATATTTACAACCGTGCAGGGATCACAATTTTATCGATTGAGATTTAGATAAACCGGAATCGATCGAAATGATCTATTTTGTCGCGTGGCTCACATTTTCACGTCGCGCCATCACGAACATATGATCTAAATTTTTATAAGAGTTCAATTATGAGCGATAAACGCACTGCGGAAGAAGGACGGTTTGCCGGGCTGGCACTGGCGGAAGAGGAGCTGGTGGCGCGCGTGGCCTGGTGCTACTACCACGACGGGCTGACCCAGAACGACATCGGCGAACGGCTCGGGCTGCCGCGATTAAAAATCTCCCGCCTGCTGGAGAAAGGCCGTCAGTCCGGGGTGATCCGCGTGCAGATCAACTCCCGCTACGAGGGCTGCCTGGCGCTGGAAACCGAGCTACAGCAGCGCTTTGGCCTGAAGCTGGTGCGCGTGATGCCTGCCCTGAATACCCCGCCGATGAACGTGCGGCTGGGCATTGGCGCGGCGCAGTCGCTGATGGGCGTGCTGGAGCCCGGCCAGCTGTTAGCGGTAGGCTTCGGTGAAACCACCATGAGCAGTCTGCAACACTTAAGCGGCTTTATCAGCTCGCAACAGATCCGCCTGGTGACGCTTTCCGGCGGCGTCGGGCCGTATATGACCGGTATCGGCCAGCTGGATGCGGCCTGTAGCGTCAGCATGATCCCCGCCCCGCTTCGCGTGTCATCCGCTGAAGTCGCCGGGATCTTAAAGCGCGAAACCAGCGTGCGGGACGTGATCCTCGCCGCCACCGCGGCTGACGTGGCGGTGGTCGGGATTGGCTCGGTAAACCAGCGCCGCGACGCAACGATCCTGCGCTCCGGCTATATCAGCGAAGGTGAACAGCTGATGTACGCCCGCAAAGGCGCGGTCGGCGACATTCTCGGCTATTTCCTCAATGCCGAAGGGGAATGCGTCGAGGAGCTGGAGATCCACAAAGAATTACTGGGCGTCACGCTCGATGAACTGGCGCAGCTGCCCACCATTGTCGGCGTGGCCGGAGGGGAAGAGAAAGCCGATGCGATTTATGCCGCACTGAAAGGTCGCCGTATTAATGGCCTGGTGACGGAAGAGACGACAGCCCGCGCGGTGCTGGCTCTGGCCGGATAAGAGCAGCCCTGCGCTAACAGCGAGGCAAGCTCATGAGTTACCTTTTAGCGTTAGATGCAGGGACAGGCAGCGTTCGCGCCGTGATTTTCGATTTACAGGGCAACCAGATTGCCGTTGGCCAGGCCGAGTGGAAGCACCTGAGCGTGGAGAACGTGCCGGGGTCGATGGAGTTCGATCTCGACACCAACTGGCGGCTGGCCTGCCGGTGTATTCAGCAGGCGCTGGAGCGCGCACGGCTTAGCGCGGCGGATATTCAGTCCGTCGCCTGCTGCTCGATGCGCGAAGGGATTGTGCTGTACGACCGCAACGGCGAGGCTATCTGGGCCTGCGCCAACGTCGACGCCCGCGCCAGCCGCGAGGTGGCTGAACTCAAAGAGATCCACGACTACCGGTTTGAATCCGAAGTGTATGAGGTCTCCGGCCAGACGCTGGCGCTGAGCGCCATGCCGCGCCTGCTGTGGCTGGCGCACCACCGTCCGGATATTTACCGCAAGGCTGCGACTATCACCATGATCAGCGACTGGCTGGCGGCGAAGCTCTCCGGCGAGCTGGCGGTCGACCCGTCCAATGCGGGCACCACCGGTATGCTGGATCTCTTCTCCCGCGACTGGCGTCCGGCGCTGCTCGACATGGCCGGGCTGCGCGCCGATATCCTTTCCCCGGTGAAAGAGACCGGCACCGTGCTGGGCGCGATAACCAGACAGGCCGCGCAGCAGTGCGGCCTGCGTGAAGGCACGCCGGTGGTGATGGGCGGCGGCGACGTGCAGCTGGGCTGTCTGGGGCTGGGCGTGGTCCGCGCCGGACAAACGGCGGTGCTGGGCGGCACCTTCTGGCAGCAGGTGGTTAACCTGCCGCAGGTGCGCACCGATCCTGAGATGAACATCCGCGTAAACCCGCACGTCATCCCCGGCATGGCACAGGCGGAGTCGATCAGCTTCTTTACCGGGCTAACCATGCGCTGGTTCCGCGACGCCTTTTGCGCCGAGGAAAAGCTGATTGCCGAGCGGATGGGGATGGACACCTATTCCCTGCTGGAAGAGATGGCGAGCCGCGTCCCGGCGGGCTCCCACGGCGTAATGCCAATCTTCTCCGACGCGATGCATTTTAAGCAGTGGTATCACGCCGCGCCGTCGTTTATTAACCTCTCCATCGACCCGGAAAAGTGCAACAAAGCGACGCTGTTCCGCGCCCTGGAAGAGAACGCGGCGATCGTCTCGGCCTGCAACCTGGCGCAGATTTCGCGCTTCTCCGGCGTGACGTTTGAGAGTCTGGTGTTTGCGGGCGGCGGGGCCAAAGGCGCCCTGTGGAGTCAGATTTTAAGCGACGTTACCGGCCTGCCGGTGCGCGTGCCGGAAGTTAAAGAGGCAACGGCGCTCGGCTGTGCCCTTGCCGCAGGAGCTGGCGCGGGGCTGTTTGCGGATATGGCTTCGACGGGCGAGCGGCTGGTGAAGTGGAGCCACGAGTTCACGCCAAACCCGCAGCACCGGGAACTGTACGACGGCATGATGCAGAAATGGCAGGCGGTGTACGCCGACCAGCTCGGGCTGGTGGACAGCGGGCTGACCACGTCGATGTGGCAGGCGCCGGGGCTGGTGCGGGCATCCCCCTCACCCCGGCCCTCTCCCTAAGGGAGAGGGAGATTAAGTCCCCTCTCCCTTAGGGAGAGGGCATCAGGCCACACCAATATTTGAATCCCATCACATTCACCGCATTCCCCTTTTCCCTTTTACTCCCCGCTGGCTAAATTAGTAACTCATCCGACCACATAACAATAATTTTACACTGGAAGAGACTATGAGCCGCTACCCGTCGTTATTCGCCCCTCTCGATCTGGGGTTCACCACCCTCAAAAACCGCGTGCTAATGGGCTCAATGCACACCGGGCTGGAGGAGCGTCCGGACGGGGCTGAACGTCTGGCAGCCTTCTATGCCGAACGCGCGCGCCACGGAGTGGCGCTGATTGTCACCGGCGGCGTAGCCCCTGCCCCTTCCGGGGTGACGATGGAGGGCGGCGCGGTGTTGAATGATGCGTCACAACTGTCGCACCACCGCATTGTGACCGACGCGGTCCACCGCGAGGGCGGCAAAATCGCCCTGCAAATTCTGCATACCGGGCGCTACAGCTATCAACCGAACCTGGTTGCCCCCTCGGCTATTCAGGCGCCGATTAACCGCTTTACTCCTCACGCCCTTAGCCACGACGAGATCCTGGCGCTGATCGACGATTTTGCCCGCTGCGCCGCGCTGGCAAGGGAAGCAGGCTACGACGGCGTGGAGGTGATGGGCTCTGAAGGCTATCTGATTAACGAATTTCTCGCCGCACGCACCAACCAGCGCGACGACGAATGGGGTGGCGACTATGCCCGCCGCATGCGTTTTGCCGTGGAGGTGGTGCGCGCGGTGCGTGAACGTGCGGGTGCGGATTTTATTATCATCTTCCGCCTGTCGATGCTCGACCTGGTGGAAGGCGGCGGCACCTTCGACGAAACCGTGCAGCTGGCGCAGGCAATTGAAGCCGCCGGTGCCACCATTATCAACACCGGGATTGGCTGGCACGAAGCGCGCATCCCCACCATCGCCACGCCGGTGCCGCGTGCGGCGTTCAGCTGGGTAACGCGCAAGCTGAAAGGCAAAGTCTCCGTTCCGCTGGTAACAACGAACCGCATTAACGACCCGCAGGTGGCGGACGATGTGATCTCCCGCGGCGACGCCGATATGGTCTCGATGGCGCGTCCGTTCCTCGCGGATGCCGAACTGCTCTCCAAAGCGCAAAGCGGTCGTGCGGATGAGATCAACACCTGCATCGGCTGTAACCAGGCGTGTCTGGACCAGATCTTCGTCGGCAAAGTCACCTCCTGCCTCGTTAACCCCCGCGCCTGCCATGAAACCAAAATGCCGGTGGTTACGACGGTCAATAAAAAACGCCTGGCCGTGGTGGGCGCTGGCCCGGCGGGCCTGGCGTTTGCGGTCAATGCCGCCTCGCGCGGGCACGGCGTGACGCTGTTTGATGCGCAGGGAGAGATTGGCGGGCAGTTTAATATCGCCAAACAGATCCCCGGCAAAGAGGAGTTCTACGAAACGCTGCGCTACTACCGCCGGATGATCGAGCTGACGGGCGTCGAGCTGCGGCTTAATCAGTTTGTCAGCGCGGCGGATCTGATCGGTTTCGACGAGGTGATCCTCGCGAGTGGGATCGCCCCGCGCACCCCTGCGATCGAGGGTATCGATCATCCGAAGGTATTGAGCTATCTGGACGTGCTGCGCGACAAAGCGCCGGTTGGCGAGAAGGTGGCGATTATCGGCTGCGGCGGGATCGGTTTTGATACCGCGATGTATTTAAGCCAGCCGGGCGAAGCCACCAGCCAGAACATCGCTGAGTTCTGCGTGGAATGGGGCATTGATACCAGTCTCAGTCAGTCCGGCGGTTTACGCCCGGAAGGGCCGCAGCTGCCGAAAAGCCCGCGTCAGATCGTGATGCTCCAGCGTAAGGCCAGCAAGCCGGGTGAAGGGCTGGGCAAAACCACTGGCTGGATCCACCGCGCCACCCTGCTCTCGCGCGGGGTGAAGATGATCCCGGCGGTGAGCTACCAGAAGATCGACGACGACGGGCTGCATGTGCTGATCGGTAGTGAACCGCAGCTGCTGCGCGTGGATCATGTGATTTTGTGCGCCGGACAGGAGCCAAAGCGCGATCTGGCCGATCCGCTGCGCGAAGCGGGTAAAACGGTGCATTTGATCGGCGGGTGCGACGTGGCGATGGAGCTGGATGCGCGGCGGGCGATTGCGCAGGGCACCCAGCTTGCACTGGTTATTTAGCGACGACGCCCCAGCTTCACCGATTTCAGCACCACGAATTTGTTATTGGTGGCAATGGTGACGCAGTTGCCGAAAATCTTCTTCAGCTTGTGGAAGTAGTCCAGGTGGCGGTTCGCCACGATGTACAGCTCGCCGTTGATTTTCAGGCAGCGGCGCGCGTGGTGGAACATCTCCCACGCGACGTTATCCGTCAGGGCGTGCTTCTGGTGGAACGGCGGGTTACAGAATACCGCGTTGAAGCGGAAAGGCTCTACGCCCGACAGCGCGTTATTGATCATAAACTCGCAGCGATCCAGCGCTTCAGGCAGGTTAGTTTCCACGTTCAGACGGCTGGAGGCCACCGCCATTGGCGATTCGTCGCTGAACACCACGCTGGCCTCCGGGTTCTTCGCCAGCAGCGTCAGGCCAATCACGCCATTGCCGCAGCCCAGGTCGACAATCTCACCCTCAAGATTTTCCGGCAGATGTTCCATAAAGAAACGCGCCCCGATATCCAGACCGGTACGGGAAAAGACGTTCGCGTGGTTGTGGATGGTCCAGTCGGTACCTTCCAGTTTCCAGCTCAGCGTTTCTGGCGCGTCGGCCAGCGCCGGTGCGCTGAAGGTGCAGTTGATCAGGCGTGCTTTTTTCCAGGCAAGCGTCGTGGTGGTCGGGCCGAGGACCTTCTCGAACAGCTCCAGCGTCGAGGTGTGAATATCACGCGCTTTGGCACCCGCGATAATGCGGGTTTCTGGCGTGACGACTTTACGCAGCGCGCGCAGTTGCTGCTCCAGCAGCGCCATGGTTTTTGGCACCTTAATCAGCACCACGCCCGGCGCCTGCGGGTAGTCCGCGGTGCTGTCGAGGAACTTCACGCTGGACTCTTCGATGTCGTTATGGCGCAGGTTTTCACGCGTCGCCAGTTCGCTTAAGTAAGAATCGCCGATACTGTAAGGCGCATGTTCCGCCAGCGCGCAGGCCAGCGCGCCAAACGCGTCATTCAGGATCAGAACCGGGCCGCTGATTTCAGTCTCATCCAACTGTTGCAGCAGATATTCATCCGCCGCTTCCCACGCCTGAAGCGGGTTCACGTCGTCCGTTTCCGGGAAACGTTTAAGGTTGAGTGAACGGAAACCGTTGTCTAAGTGGCTCATCGGCCCTCCTGAATGGTAAAATTTGGCGTATCCCTGAAAAGGGTGCGTGAGTATACCCGTTTTCACACTATTTTGGGGTTTTGATGAACCAGCTGACTTATCTCCAGGGCTATCCGGAGCATTTACTTTCCCAGGTTCGTGACCTGATTGCCGCGGGAAAGCTCGGTGCGGTGCTGGAAAAACGCTACCCGGGCACGCATGATTTCGCGACTGACAAAGCCCTCTGGCAGTATACGCAGGATCTGAAAAACCAGTATCTTAAGAGCGCCCCGCCGATCAACAAGGTGATGTACGACAATAAGATCCATGTGCTGAAAAACGCGCTCGGCCTGCATACCGCCATCTCCCGCGTGCAGGGCGGCAAGCTGAAGGCTAAAGCGGAGATCCGCGTCGCGACCGTCTTTCGCAATGCGCCGGAAGCCTTTCTGCGGATGATCGTGGTGCACGAGCTGGCGCACCTGAAAGAGAAAGAGCACGACAAAGCCTTCTATTCCCTGTGCTGCCACATGGAGCCACAGTACCACCAGCTGGAGTTTGATACCCGTTTGTGGCTGACGCATTTATCGTTAAAGAGTAATGCGCAGTAGCGCACGCGAAATGTCATGATGACGTGCTACAGTGGTTTTAAGTTCCCTGCTACGGAGTACGTAAACGTTTATGATACGTTTCGCAGTCATCGGTACGAACTGGATCACGCGCCAGTTCGTCGACGCCGCCCACGAAACCGGCAAATATAAGCTCACCGCAGTCTATTCCCGCAGCCTTGAGCAGGCGCAGAGTTTTGCGAATGACTACCTGGTTGAACATCTGTTCACCTCGCTCGATGAGATGGCGCAAAGCGACGCCATTGACGCGGTCTATATTGCCAGCCCGAATTCTCTGCATTTCCCGCAAACGAAGCTGTTCCTCAGCCACAAAAAACACGTGATTTGCGAGAAGCCGCTGGCCTCGAATATTGAGGAAGTGGAAGCCGCCATTGCGCTTGCCCGGGAAAACCAGGTGGTGCTGTTTGAAGCGTTCAAAACCGCCAGCCTGCCGAACTTCCTGCTGTTGCAGCAGTCCCTGCCGAAAATTGGCAAAGTGCGTAAAGCCTTTATCAACTACTGCCAGTATTCCTCGCGCTACCAGCGCTACCTGGACGGCGAAAACCCGAACACCTTTAACCCGGCCTTCTCGAATGGCTCGATTATGGATATCGGTTTTTACTGCCTGGCCTCTGCGGTCGCCCTGTGGGGTGAACCGCACGGCGTAACGGCCACCGCCAGCCTGCTGGAGAGCGGCGTGGATGCACATGGCGTTGTGGTGCTGGACTACGGTGATTTCAGCGTGACGTTGCAGCACTCGAAGGTCAGTGACTCCGTACTGCCAAGCGAAATTCAGGGCGAAGACGGCTCGCTGGTGATCGAAAAAATCTCCGAATGCCAGAAGCTAAGCATCGTTCCCCGCGGCGGCAAAGCGCAGGAGCTGACGCAACCTCAGCATATTAACACTATGCTCTATGAGGCAGAGGTCTTCGCCCGTCTGGTAGAAGACAACGAAGTGAACCACCCGGGGCTGGCAATCAGCCGCACCACGGCGAAGCTGCAAACGGAGATCCGCCGACAGACTGGCGTGATTTTCCCCGCAGACGGCGTGAATGTGGAAGCCGTCGCGTAAAGCTGTGTAATGAAATCGTGCAGACCATTGACGAAACCGATGGTCTGACATAATTTGTTACCTGCAAAGGGGAGTAACTTCTTCGCCGGTGGATCGTCATTACGATGCGTGCAAAACCGCATCCGGTCGCCGGGCAACCTTCGAGGTTGTAAGTGAGACCTTGCCGGAAGGCGAGGTCTATGCATAAAAAGCTAACGGCTATCGTCTTCTGACCATAGCCGTTTTTGTTTTTTATGTGTAAGGAAAATAGTATGCATTCTGTCGGCACTCCAATGCTGTGGGGCGGATTCGCGGTTGTCGTGCTCATCATGCTGGCGATCGACCTCTTTTTGCAGGGTCGTCGCGGCGAACACGGCATGAGCGTCAAGCAAGCCGCCGTCTGGTCGCTGGTATGGGTTACCCTCTCACTTCTTTTCTGCGCCGCCTTCTGGTGGTATCTGGCCTCAACCGAAGGCCGCGCGGTGGCCGATCCTCAGGCACTCGCCTTCCTCACCGGCTATCTGATTGAAAAAGCACTGGCGGTTGATAACGTCTTCGTCTGGCTGATGCTGTTCAGTTACTTCGCCGTGCCTGCGGCTCTGCAACGCCGCGTGCTGGTGTACGGCGTTCTGGGCGCTATTGTCCTGCGTACCATCATGATCTTCGCCGGCAGCTGGCTGATTACCCAGTTCGAATGGCTGTTGTATGTATTTGGTGCGTTCCTGCTGTTCACCGGGGTCAAAATGGCGCTGGCGAAAGAAGACGATACCGGTATCGGTGATAAGCCGCTGGTGAAGTGGTTCCGGGGTCATCTGCGCATGACGGACAAGATCGAGAGCGAGCATTTCTTCGTGCGTAAGAACGGCCTGCTATTCGCCACCCCGCTGCTGCTGGTGCTGATTCTGGTCGAGCTGAGCGACGTGATTTTCGCGGTGGACAGTATCCCGGCTATCTTCGCAGTTACCACCGACCCGTTCATCGTTCTGACCTCGAACCTGTTCGCCATCCTCGGCCTGCGTGCGATGTACTTCCTGCTGGCGGGCGCGGCAGAGCGCTTCTCAATGCTGAAGTACGGCCTGTCGGTGATTCTGGTGTTTATCGGTATCAAGATGCTGATCGTCGATTTCTACCATATCCCGATCGCCATTTCGCTCGGCGTGGTGTTTGGCATTCTGCTGGTGACGCTGATTATCAATACCTGGGTTAACCGCCAGCACGATAAGAAGCAGCAGGTTTAGTGCAACGTTCGGTGCGGGCTGATGCCCTCACCCCAACCCTCTCCCACAGGGAGAGGGGGAAATGCAATGCAGGCCGGGTAAGCGTAGCGCTACCCGGCGCTTTCGTTAACCAATAGTTAAAAAACATGACGCAACACGTAAAATCCAGCATTTTACGCTTCCCTCCTTTCACGTATTCCCTATACTCGACCAGGCAAACATTTACTTACATCCGGAAATAAATGTGACTTAGAGCACATCCAGGATGGAACGCAATTTCACTCAGGAATAACGTATGAGCACACAATCACGCGGTCTGTTCGCGCGCCTGGCGCAGGGCAGTCTTGTAAAACAAATTCTGGTCGGGTTGGTACTGGGTATTCTGCTGGCCATGGTGTCGAAACCTGCCGCGGAGGCCACGGGACTGCTCGGGACGCTGTTTGTGGGCGCCCTGAAGGCCGTCGCCCCGGTACTGGTGCTGATGCTGGTGATGGCGTCGATTGCCAACCACCAGCACGGACAAAAAACCAACATTCGCCCTATTCTGTTCCTGTATCTGCTGGGAACCTTCTCTGCTGCCTTAATGGCCGTTGTGTTTAGCTTCCTGTTCCCGTCTACGCTGCACCTGACCAGCGCGGCCGGTGATATCACCCCGCCGTCCGGGATTGTGGAAGTCCTTCGCGGCCTGCTGATGAGCATGGTCTCTAACCCCATCACCGCACTGATGAGCGGAAACTACATTGGCATCCTGGTCTGGGCGATTGGTCTGGGCTTCGCGCTGCGTCATGGCAACGAGACCACGAAAAACCTGGTCAACGATTTGTCCAATGCCGTGACTTTCATGGTGAAGCTGGTGATTCGCTTTGCACCAGTCGGTATCTTTGGTCTGGTTTCTTCGACGCTGGCCACTACCGGTTTCGACGCACTGTGGGGCTACGCGCAGCTGCTGGTCGTCCTGGTCGGCTGTATGCTGCTGGTGGCGCTGGTGATCAACCCGCTGCTGGTGTTCTGGCAGATCCGCCGCAACCCGTATCCGCTGGTGCTGACTTGCCTGCGCGAGAGCGGCGTGTATGCCTTCTTTACCCGCAGCTCGGCGGCGAACATTCCGGTCAACATGGCGCTGGCGGAGAAGCTGAACCTGGATCGCGATACCTATTCCGTGTCGATCCCGCTGGGTGCGACCGTGAACATGGCGGGTGCGGCGATCACCATCACCGTGCTGACGCTGGCGGCGGTGCATACGCTGGGTATTCCGGTGGATCTGCCAACCGCGCTGCTGCTGAGCGTCGTTGCATCACTGTGTGCCTGTGGCGCATCCGGCGTGGCGGGCGGATCGCTGCTGCTGATCCCGCTGGCCTGTAACATGTTCGGTATCCCGAACGAGATTGCCATGCAGGTTGTCGCGGTCGGCTTCATTATCGGCGTATTGCAGGATTCCTGCGAGACTGCGCTGAACTCCTCTACCGACGTGCTGTTTACCGCCGCAGCCTGTCAGGCGGAAGATGCGCGTTTAGCGAAGAACGCCCTGCGCAGTTAAAAAGAAAAGCCCGGTGGCGGCTACGCCTTACCGGGCCTACAAGGTAAATGCAAAACGGCAACATGTGTTGCCGTTTTTAGTGTTTGCACCCTATCCCTGTGGGGAGGGTTGGGGTGAGGGCACCAGCCCGCACCCAGCTTACAGCGTCACACCACTCTTAAAAATCGCCAGCTCGCGGAAGTCGTTCTTCTCGTTACAGGTCTGCCTGCCGCTGGCGAACTCTGCGATAGCGTCCACGAACTCGCTCAGCAGCTGCGGCATCGCTTTGCCGTGGATCAGCTGCCCTGCGTCGAAATCGATCCAGTGCGTTTTCTTTGCCGCCAGCTCGCTGTTGGTGGCAATTTTAACCGTCGGCACAAACCCGCCGTACGGCGTACCGCGGCCGGTACTGAACAGCACCATATGGCAGCCCGCCCCCGCCAGCGCGCTGGTGGCGACCGCATCGTTACCGGGCGCGCTCAGCAGGTTCAGGCCGTGGGTTTTCAGGCGTTCGCCGTAGCGCAGAACGTCCACCACCTGGCTGGCCCCCGCTTTCTGGGTGCAGCCGAGGGATTTCTCCTCCAGCGTGGTGATTCCGCCCGCCTTGTTCCCCGGCGACGGGTTCTCGTAAATCGGCTGATTGTGGGCAATGAAGTACTGTTTGAAGTCGTTCACCATGGTGACGGTCTTCTCAAACGTCTCTTCGTCGCGACAGTGGCTCATCAGAATGCGCTCTGCGCCGAACATCTCCGGCACTTCGGTCAGCACCGTGGTGCCGCCGTTGGCAATCACATAATCCGAGAAGCGGCCCAGCATCGGGTTAGCGGTAATGCCGGAAAGCCCGTCAGACCCGCCGCACTCCAGGCCAAACTTCAGTTCGCTCAGCTTGCCCGGCTCGCGCTTGTCGTGACGCATCACCTCGTACAGCTGGTGCAGTTGTTCGACGCCCGCTTCCACTTCGTCGTCCTGGTGCTGACACACCATAAAGTGCACGCGCTCAGGATCGAACTCGCCCAGCGTATCGCGGAAGGCGTCAACCTGATTGTTTTCACAGCCGAGGCCAATCACCAGCACCGCCCCCGCGTTCGGGTGGCGCACCATATTTTGCAGCATGGTGCGGGTATTGATGTGGTCGTCGCCCAGCTGGGAACAACCGTAGGTGTGGCTGAACAGATGCACGCCGTCGGTGCCTTCAGCATTGTTAGTCTCTTTCAGGAAACGCGTCTGAATTTGACGCGCGATCCCGTTCACGCAGCCGACGGTCGGGAGGATCCACAGTTCATTGCGGATCCCCACCTCGCCGCTGGCGCGGCGGTAGATCTGCACCTCACGATCGGCCGCCTGTCCTTCTTCTGCCTGGAAGTCAGGTTGATAGCTGTACTCGTCCAGATCGCTGAGATTGGTGCGGGTATTGTGGGAATGAATGTATTCACCCGGCGCAATATCCGCCAGCGCATGACCGATGGGCAAACCGTACTTCACCACGTTCTCCCCTTTCGCGATGGGGATCAGGGCAAACTTATGTCCACGTCCAATGGCCTGGCGTAACGTCACCGACTGGTTGTCGAAGGTCACTTCCGTCCCTTCGGCTAAATCGGCCAGCGCGACGGCAACGTTATCCAGCGAATGGATTTTGATGTATTGCATATCAACCTCAAACGGCCTTAGTTCAGTTCAATGGCGAAGTAGTCACGCGCATTGTTAAAGCAGATGTTTCTCACCATTTCGCCCAGCAGCTGGATATCCGCTGGCGCTTCGCCCGCGTGCACCCAGCGGCCAATCATCTGGCACAGAATGCGGCGGAAATATTCATGGCGGGTATAGGAGAGGAAACTGCGGCTGTCGGTCAGCATGCCAACGAAGCGGCTCAACAGGCCGAGCTGCGCCAGCTGCGTCATCTGACGCTCCATGCCGTCTTTCTGATCGTTAAACCACCAGCCGGAACCGAACTGCATCTTGCCCGGCATCCCTTCGCCCTGGAAGTTGCCGATCATGGTGCCCAGCACTTCGTTATCGCGTGGGTTCAGGCAGTAAAGGATGGTTTTTGGCAGCAGGTTTTGCTCGTTCTGTTTGCTCAGCAGTTTTGACAGCTCTTCCGCCATCGGACGGTCGTTGATGGAGTCAAAGCCCACGTCCGCGCCCAGCAGTTTGAACTGACGCTGGTTGTTATTACGCAGCGCGCCGATGTGATACTGCTGAACCCAGCCGCGGCGGGCATATTCCGCACCGAGGAATACCAGTACCGCCGTTTTAAACTGCGCCACTTCGTGCTCACTCAGGGCTTCGCCGGAGAGACGACGCGCCAGAATGCTGTCCAGCTCAGCTTCGCTGGATTCCGCGAACAGCACTACGTCCAGCGCGTGGTCAGACACTTTACAGCCGTGTGCGGCAAAGTGATCCAGACGTTTGGTCAGCGCGGTTTGCAGATCGCCAAAGCGACGGATATCGGTGTCAGACACTTCCGCCAGCTTCGCCATGTAGTCGTTAAAGGTCGGCAGCTCGATGTTGAAGGCTTTATCCGGGCGCCAGCTTGGCAGCACTTTGATGTCAAACGTGCTGTCCTTCGCGACAACCGCGTGGTGCTCCAGAGTGTCGACCGGATCGTCGGTGGTGCCCACCATCTTCACGTTCATCTGCTTCATGATGCCGCGCGCCGAGAAGCTATCCTGCGCCAGCAGGTCGTTGCACTGATCCCAGATTTCATCCGCCGTGGCGGGAGAGAGCAGCTTGCCGGTGATACCAAACGGACGACGCAGTTCAAGGTGAGTCCAGTGGTATAACGGGTTACCGATGGTGTGGGGAACAGTAGCGGCCCAGGCGTCAAACTTCTCGCGATCGGTCGCGTCGCCGGTACACAGGCGCTCGGCCACGCCGTTGGTGCGCATTGCGCGCCACTTATAGTGGTCACCCTTCAGCCAGATATCATACAGGTTTTTGAAACGGTAATTTTCGGCAACCTGCTGCGGCGGTAAATGGCAGTGGTAGTCGAAAATCGGCTGGTCTTTTGCGTAGTCGTGGTACAGGCGGCGAGCAAATTCGGTATCTAACAGAAAATCGTCGGTCATAAACGGTGTCATTATCGTCTTCCTCATTACGGGAGCGTCAGAAAGCTTATGTTCAGATGCTGCAAAGTTATCACACCAATTTCCAGAGTCCGACGTTTTTTTCGTGAGTTAGATCAATAAACGTCGACAAATAAATTACCCTCAAAGGGGTAAACCCTCTCTCAGGCCGCGCCAGTTCTGGCTTTGCGCGTGCCGCATAATGTCCCTACAAAGATTCACACTTTTGTGATGTCACTCACCTTTTAAAGTTGTATGACAAGTTATCTTTTCGCCGTCGCAAACTATAAGCCGACGGATGCATTACCGGTGTTTGATACATCGGATTTAACGGTACGGAAGCCGACTTAGCACGATTACTAATGGCAAGGTTCGGGCCGTTCCGGGACAGGTTCCCGGTTACGCCCCTCCCGTTACAGAACAGCTCCCGGCAACGGTTGAGTTGTTGCCGTGTCCCGACACGGAAATAACATAACGATGAGGTTTTACATGCGTAAAATTAAAGGGTTACGTTGGTACATGATCGCACTGGTGACGCTCGGCACCGTGCTGGGCTACCTGACACGTAACACCGTGGCAGCAGCGGCGCCAACGTTGATGGAAGAGTTACATATCTCCACGCAGCAATACTCTTACATCATTGCGGCTTACTCTGCCGCTTACACCGTAATGCAGCCTGTTGCAGGTTATGTTCTTGATATTCTGGGTACAAAAATTGGTTATGCCTTCTTCGCTGTAGCCTGGGCCGTCTTCTGTGGGGCGACCGCGCTGGCCGGCAGCTGGGGCGGACTGGCGCTGGCGCGTGGTGCGGTAGGTGCTGCCGAAGCGGCGATGATCCCCGCGGGTCTGAAAGCCAGCTCTGAATGGTTCCCGGCAAAAGAGCGTTCTATCGCTGTCGGTTACTTCAACGTGGGCTCCTCCATCGGGGCGATGATTGCTCCGCCACTGGTGGTGTGGGCGATTGTGATGCACAGCTGGCAGATGGCGTTCATCATCTCCGGTGTGCTGAGCTTTGCCTGGGCCATGGCGTGGCTGATTTTCTATAAACACCCGCGCGACCAGAAAAAGCTGTCTGACGAAGAACGTGACTACATTATTAATGGTCAGGAATCCCAGCATCAGACCGACAACGGCAAAAAGATGTCCGTCTGGCAGATCCTGGGCACCCGTCAGTTCTGGGGTATCGCCCTGCCACGCTTCCTGGCAGAACCGGCCTGGGGTACGTTTAACGCCTGGATCCCACTGTTCATGTTTAAAGTTTACGGCTTTAACCTGAAAGAGATCGCGATGTTCGCCTGGATGCCAATGCTGTTTGCAGACCTGGGCTGTATCGTCGGCGGCTACCTGCCACCGCTGTTCCAGCGCTGGTTTGGCGTGAACCTGATTGTGTCCCGTAAGATGGTGGTCACCATGGGCGCCCTGCTGATGATCGGCCCGGGTATGATCGGCCTGTTCACCAGCCCTTACGTGGCTATCGCCCTGCTGTGTATCGGGGGCTTTGCTCACCAGTCTCTGTCCGGTGCGCTGATTACGCTCTCGTCCGACGTGTTTGGTCGTAACGAAGTCGCCACCGCCAACGGCCTGACCGGGATGGCCGCCTGGACCGCAAGTACCCTGTTTGCGCTGGTGGTCGGCGCGCTGGCGGATACGATTGGTTTCAGCCCACTGTTCGCGGTACTGGCTGTCTTCGACCTGTTGGGTGCGGTGGTTATCTGGACGGTGCTGAAAAGCAAATCCGCAGATGAACTTGCGAAAGAGTCCCTCGGGGGACCGGCGACGCAGAGTTAGCGTTGTTGTGCCGGGTGGCGGCTCCGCCTTACCCGGCCTACAAAATCCAATAAAATAGTAGGTCGGGTAAGCGTAGCGCCACCCGGCAAGAACGACGCAAAAGCCGCCTCCGGGCGGCTTTTTTGATGGCGAAATCTGGAGACTGGCACGCAAAAGTGGTATAACAAATCATTCGCCGTACCCTGCCTGGAGCGCATATGGAAATCACCGAATCACGTCGTTTATATCAACAACTTGCCGCCGAGCTGAAAGATCGCATCGAGCAAGGGGTCTATCTTGTCGGTGATAAACTTCCCGCTGAGCGTTTCATTGCGGATGAAAAAAGCGTCAGCCGCACGGTGGTCCGCGAAGCCATCATCATGCTGGAAGTGGAAGGGTATGTTGAGGTACGCAAAGGTTCCGGCATTCATGTGATTTCCAGCCAGGCGAAACACTCCCCCACCCCGGACGAAAGTCTGGAGTTTGCCAGCTACGGTCCGTTTGAGCTTCTCCAGGCTCGCCAGCTGATTGAAAGCAACATTGCGGAATTTGCTGCGACGCAGGTGACCAAGCAGGACATCATGAAGCTGATGGAAATCCAGGATCACGCGCGTAAAGAAAAATGTTTCCGCGATTCTGAATGGGACCTGCAATTCCACGTCCAGGTCGCCCTTGCGACTCAGAACACGGCGCTGGCGGCAATCGTTGAAAAAATGTGGACTCAGCGCGTTCACAACCCGTACTGGAAGAAATTGCACGATCATATTGATTCCCGCACGGTAGATAACTGGTGTGACGATCACGACCAGATTCTTAAGGCCCTGATTCGTAAAGATCCGCATGCGGCGAAACTGGCAATGTGGCAGCATCTGGAGAACACCAAACAGATGCTGTTTAATGAAACAAGTGATGACTTTGAATTTAACGCTGACCGCTATCTTTTTGCCGATAATCCGGTCGTTCACCTCGATACCGCGACCAATCTCGCAAAATAACGCCCCGAACTGCTGGCAGGCGCACCGCCGCGCCTTCCGGCCAGACAGGGTAAGAAAACCTCTATAGTGTCAGCCTTTGTAAAATTTCTCGCTCCCCTCCGTGGCTTACGCCAAAATCGTGTTTCCCCTCAAATTCTGTGACGCAGAACGTCGGGCTTTGTTACAATTGGATTCACTTCGTTATTTTGTAAGTTAGTGCTTGCTAACCAGCCAATTAACAGGGAACAGTGTTGGCCACACATCAATGTGTCCGCGAGCGACCATAATGAAATCATAACAATGTCGCCGTGCTGTATTTCCCGAATTACAGGCGTGACGTTAACCGATTTCCAGGAACACTGAATGGAACTTTTGACCCAACTACTGAACGCCCTCTGGGCTCAGGATTTCGAAACGCTGGCCAACCCGTCCATGATTGGCATGCTCTACTTTGTATTATTTATGATCCTGTTCCTTGAGAACGGTCTGCTGCCTGCTGCCTTTTTACCGGGCGACAGCCTGCTGGTGCTGGTCGGGGTGCTTTGTGCAAAAGGGGCGATGGCTTTCCCGCAAACGGTCCTGCTTTTAACCATTGCCGCCAGCCTGGGCTGCTGGGTGAGTTACATTCAGGGGCGATGGCTGGGTAACACGCGAATCGTTCAGAACTGGCTTTCGCACCTTCCGGCCCATTACCACCAGCGAGCGCACCACCTTTTCCATAAGCATGGGCTTTCCGCCTTGCTGATTGGCCGCTTTATCGCATTCGTACGCACCCTACTGCCCACCATTGCGGGCCTGTCCGGCCTGAGCAGCACGCGCTTCCAGTTCTTTAACTGGATGAGCGGCTTGCTGTGGGTGCTGATCCTGACCACGCTCGGCTACGCGCTGGGTAAAACGCCGGTCTTTATGAAATACGAAGACCAACTGATGTCTTGCCTGATGCTGCTGCCCGTCGTTCTGCTGGTGTTTGGCCTGGTCGGGTCCCTGGTCGTACTGTGGAAGAAGAAATACGGGGCCAGGGGTTAACGATGGTTATCTCCCCGCTCGCGCTGCGCCGCTTCTCTTACGCCATCGTCGCGCTGATGATGTTCAGCGCTCTTATCCTGCTGTGGTCTGCGCTACAGCATCAGGAGTCGACGCTGGCTATCCGTCCTGTGAGCCAGGGAACCAGCGTGCCGGATGGTTTTTCCATCTGGCATCATCTCGACGCAAACGGGATTCGCTTTAAGAGCATCACGCCGCAAGACGATGTGCTGCTGATAAAATTTGACTCCAGTGCGCAAAGCGCCGCGGCGAAAGCCGTGCTGGACCGCACGCTGCCGCAGGGTTACATCATTGCGCAACAGGATGATGACAGCCACGTCGCCTCCTGGATGTCACGGTTACGCGACACGTCGCATCGATTTGGTTAACGACTAATATTCCGAATATTTTCACCTACTTTGGTGAAACTCCCGTTTACTTACTATGCTTAAGTACGCGGAGCACCCCTCAGATGTTCTCCGCTTAGTTCTGGAACACGGCTTACGCCGTAACACAATGGAAGGTTTCTATAATGAAATACCGCATCACCCTGGCTCTGGCCCTTTTTTCTTTAAGCACAGCTTCCTTCGCTATGTCTCTTTGTCAGGAGAAAGAACAGGATATCCAACGCGAAATCAGTTATGCCGAAAAGCATAACAATCAGCACCGGATCGACGGACTGAAAAAAGCGTTGCGCGAAGTGAAAGACAACTGTACGGACAGCAAGCTGCGTGCCGATCATCAGGAAAAAATCGCTGAACAGAAGGACGAGATAGCCGAGCGCCGTCAAGACCTGCAAGAAGCGAAAGAGAAAGGTGATGCGGAAAAAATTGCCAAGCGCGAGAGGAAGTTGCAAGAGGCGCAGGACGAACTGAAAGCGCTGGAAGCTCGCGATTATTGAGTTAACGGAAATCTCAACAGGAGAGAATCATGTCAAAAGATACAACTTCAGAAAATCTGCGCGCTGAACTGAAATCCCTGGCGGACACCCTGGAAGAGGTGCTGAACTCTTCTGCCGATAAATCGAAAGAAGAAGTCAGCAAACTGCGCAGCAAAGCGGAGCAGGCACTGAAAGAGAGCCGTTACCGTCTGGGTGAAACCGGTGATGCACTGGCGAAACAGACCCGCGAAGCGGCTGCGCGCGCAGACGAATATGTACGTGATAATCCATGGACGGGTGTGGGTATTGGCGCCGCAGTGGGTGTGGTGCTGGGTGTCCTGCTGACGCGTCGTTGATTATGGAAGATCCACGTCACGCACAAGGGCCTGCTAAAAACGTCCTCGGCATTGGCCAGCGTATTCTTACGACGCTGGTCGGGATTGCCGAAACGCGCGTCCGGCTTGCGGTAGTGGAGCTGGAAGAGGAGAAAGCCAACCTCTTCCAGATGCTGCTCATGCTTGGGCTTACGATGCTCTTTGCCGCGTTTGGTCTGATGAGCCTGATGGTGTTAATCATCTGGGCTATCGATCCACAGTATCGTCTGAACGCGATGATTGCGACTACCGTGGTTCTGCTGGTGGCGGCGCTGATAGGCGGTATCTGGACCCTGCATAAAGCGCGCACGTCGACCTTCCTGCGTCATACGCGCCAGGAGCTGGCCAACGACCGCGCCCTGCTGGAGGATGATAAGTCGTGAGCGACAAAGCCGAACGTCAAAAGCGGAAAGCGTATCTGTTGAGCCAAATCCAGCAGCAGCGACTGGATCTGTCTGCCAGCCGTCGCGACTGGGTTGAAGCCACGCATCGGTTTGACCGCGGCTGGAACACGGTCCTGAGCCTGCGTTCATGGGCGCTGGTCGGCAGCAGCGTGATGGCGATCTGGTCGGTTCGGCATCCTAACATGCTGATCCGCTGGGCACGTCGCGGCTTTGGCGCCTGGAGCGCCTGGCGTCTGGTGAAAACCACGCTGCGACAGCAGCAGTTGCGGTGAAAAAAGCAAAACGGTAACCCTGGTTACCGTTTTTTGTTTTTGCCCCCTCTCCCTGTGGGAGAGGGATGGGGTGAGGGCACCAGCCCGCACGCTCCCTTACTCAATATCTTTGAAGAAGATTAACAGTTTTCCTTGCTAACAATTGCCATCCGCCCCGTTTACACTCCTCTCCATCGACAGCAAAGACGCGGTATCTACCCGAATTTGCAAGCAAATAACGTTTAGCCGCTGATGTGGTTTCCTGGAGAGTAAAATGAAAAAATTAGAAGATGTTGGTGTACTGGTAGCGCGTATTCTGATGCCAATTCTGTTCATCACCGCAGGCTGGGGCAAAATTACCGGCTATGCGGGCACTCAGCAGTATATGGAAGCGATGGGCGTGCCGGGGTTCCTGCTGCCACTGACCATTCTGCTTGAGTTCGGCGGCGGCCTGGCAGTGCTGTTCGGTTTCCTGACACGCACCACGGCGCTGTTCACCGCAGGCTTTACCCTGCTGACCGCGTTCATCTTCCACAGCAACTTTGCGGAAGGCGTGAACTCCCTGATGTTCATGAAAAACCTGACCATCGCGGGTGGCTTCCTGCTGCTGGCTATCACGGGCCCGGGCGCCTACAGCATCGACCGTCTTCTGAATAAGAAGTGGTAAGCACGCTATACTGATTACATTCAAAGCGAGGAGACATCTCCTCGCTTTTGCTATCTGACGGAGGAGAAAAAAATGGGACAACTCGTAGACGGCGTCTGGCAGGATGTCTGGTATGACACCAAATCCACCGGTGGACGCTTTAAGCGCTCTGTTTCGGCCTTCCGTAACTGGCTGACCGCCGACGGCGCACCCGGCCCGAGCGGCGAAGGCGGCTTCGCGGCGGAGAAAGATCGTTATCATCTGTACGTTTCTCTCGCCTGTCCGTGGGCGCACCGCACGCTGATTGTGCGCAAGCTTAAAGGCCTCGAATCGTTAATTCCGGTTTCGGTGGTCAACCCGCTGATGCTGGAAAACGGCTGGACGTTCGACAGTGACTTCCCTGCCGCGACGGGTGATGAGCTTTATCATCACGATTTCCTGTATCAGCTCTATCTGCGCGCCGATCCGCACTACACCGGACGCGTAACGGTGCCGGTGCTGTGGGACAAGAAAAACCAGACGATCGTCAGCAATGAATCCGCTGAAATCATTCGCATGTTCAATACCGCGTTTGACGCGCACGGCGCCCGCGCCGGGGATTACTACCCGGTTGAGCTGCGCGAGAAAATTGACGAGCTGAACGGCTGGATCTACGACAACGTCAACAACGGCGTCTATAAAGCGGGCTTTGCCACCAGTCAGGAAGCGTACGACGAAGCGGTCGGCAACGTGTTTGGATCCCTGGAGCGCCTGGAGCAGATCCTCGGCCAGCATCGTTATTTAACGGGCGATCGCCTCACCGAAGCAGACATCCGCCTGTGGACGACGCTGATCCGCTTCGATCCGGTGTATGTCACCCACTTCAAGTGCGACAAGCATCGCATCAGCGATTATCTGAACCTGCACGGTTTCCTGCGCGACATCTATCAGATGCCGGGGATTGCGGAGACGGTCAATTTTGACCATATTCGCACCCATTATTTCCGCAGTCATAAGACCATCAACCCAACGGGCATTATCTCCATTGGCCCGTGGCAGGACCTGGATGAACCGCACGGGCGCGACGTGCGTTTCGGATAATTATTTAGGGAATCAATTGATTCCCTTTTTTAATTCACAGCATACATCTATCCTTACCTCGATCGCTTAGAAAACAAGTGATTGACTGATTAAGAGGCAAGGAAAAATGGACTGGTATTTAAAGGTACTGCGCAACTATTTTGGTTTTGGTGGCCGTGCCCGCCGTAAAGAGTACTGGATGTTCGTTCTGGTGAACTTCGTCCTGATTATGGTGCTGGGCATTGTGGACAAGATCCTCGGCTGGGAACGCGAGGGGGGTGAAGGCATTCTCACCACCATTTATGGTGTGTTAGTTCTGCTGCCTTCATGGGCCGTACTGTTTCGTCGTCTCCACGACACCGATCGTTCGGCGTGGTGGCTGCTGTTGCTGTTGATCCCGCTTATCGGCTGGATCGTGATTTTGATTTTCAACTGTCAGAGCGGAACGCCGGGCGAAAACCGCTTTGGTCCGGATCCTAAGGCAAGCGCGTAAATTCTGCCCGGTGGCGCTTACGCTTACCGGGCCTACGCTTATTTGTTGTGGTGGGCAAAGAGCTTGGGAATTTCACGCAAACACCACGATTTGGCTTCGCCCATGCTGTCGCGACGCCACGCCATAATGATATCCACTTCGCTGGTGTATTCCGGGCTGACGACGCGCAACCGCCCTTCTGCAATGTCCTTTTCGACAAACGGGTAAGGCATAGTCGCCACGCCCAGCCCCGCCAGGAGCGCCTGTCGCTTATCTTCCAGCGACGTTACCGTCAGTCGCGGCTGTTTATCCAGCAACTGTACCGTTAACACCGGGCGCTCTCGGGCGGTATCCGCGACCGCCACGCCGCGGTATTTCACGCGCGTGACCTCAGAGAGCGGCTCCGGCTCCTGATGGATAGGGTGATCCGGCGCGGCGACGTAGACGTTCATCACGCTGTAGAGCTTGCGCGAATTGATTTCTGACGATGAGCGGAAATGCATGTCTGGCGCAATCACGATATCCGCCCTGCCCGTCTCAAGACGCTCCCACGCCCCGGCCAGCACCTCGGTGATGATCGACAGCTGGGTATTGGCTTTCGCGGCCAGTCTGTCCACCAGCGGAAACAGCGCTTCGGTGGGCACCAGCGCTTCGGTCACTAACGTCAGATGGGTTTCCCAGCCGCGGGCCAGCGCTTCGGCATCGGTCGTCAGCTTATCCGCCGCTTCCAGCAATACGCGGCCGCGCTCCAGCAGCATCCGCCCAACGTTGGTGAATTTTGTTCGATGACCGGAGCGATCGAAGAGCACAACATCCAGCTCCTCTTCCAGCTTTTGCATGGTGTAGCTCAGCGCAGACGGAACGCGCCCCAGTTCATCTGCCGCCGCGGCAAAACTGCCGCGCCTGTCAATCGCGTCCATGACGCGAAGCGCCTCAAGCGTCAATGCTCTCTCTTTAGCCATCTCGTTCTCATTCAGGAAATTTGAACATACCAGGCAGAATATCTGGCTAACAATGCAGCGTCCATACCTTTACCATTGATTTAGTGTAAAGAGAGGTCAAGTTTATGATTACGACAAGAACAGCGAAACAGTGCGGACAAGCCGATTTCGGTTGGTTGCAGGCCCGCTACACCTTTTCCTTTGGACACTACTTTGACCCTAAACTCCTCGGTTACGCTTCACTGCGTGTATTGAATCAGGAAGTGCTCGCCCCGGGCGCGTCCTTCCAGCCGCGCACGTACCCGAAAGTCGATATCCTGAACCTGATCCTGGAAGGCGAGGCAGAATACCGCGATAGCGAGGGCAATCATGTCCAGGCGAAGGCTGGCGAGGCGCTGTTAATTTCTACTCAGCCAGGTATTAGCTACAGTGAGCATAACCTCAGCAAAGACAAAACGTTGACCCGCATGCAGCTGTGGCTGGATGCCTGTCCGGAGCGGGAAAATCCGCTGGTGCAAAAGATCGATCTGAAGGGCGATCAACAGCAGCTGATTGCCTCGCCGGACGGCAGCAAAGGCAGCTTGCAGTTGCGCCAGCAGGTGTGGCTGCATCATATCGAACTGAAAAAAGGTGAACAGGCGAGCTTCCAGCTTCATGGCCCGCGTGCCTATTTGCAGTCCATTCACGGAACGGTGCATGCGCTCACGCATACGGAAGAGAAAGAAGCGCTCACCTGCGGTGACGGGGCGTTTATTCGTGACGAAGCGAATATCACTCTGGTTGCCGATACGCCGCTGCGCGCGCTGTTGATTGATTTGCCGGTTTAAGATCAACATGCCCCTCGCTCGATCGGTTCCCTCTCCCTATGGGAGAGGGTTAGGGTGAGGGGTAACGGGTTGGATTAAATCACAACACCTTACTCGCCATAATCTCAATGATCTGCCGGTCCGTTGCCTGCATCGAGCGGCACGCCAGGGCGCACAGGTTAGAGATCGACTGTTCCACGTCGTGCGCCACAATCCCCTCGTTACCCGTCACCGCAGTATCATCCAGCGCCATCATCACGGCTTTCCAGGCGCTGGTGACGCTGGTCGAGACCTTCATTGCACAGCTGTTAGAAGCCCCATCGCAGATCATCCCGCTCACGTCGCCGATCATACTGCCGATCGCCATGGCAATGGTCTGGTAAGATCCGCCCATCAGCCACGCCATCCCCGCCGCTGCCCCCATTCCGGCGGTTGTCGCCGCGCACAACGCGGACAAGCGCGGAAGCTGGTAATGGATATAGATAGCCGACAAATGCGAGAGCATCAGCGCCCGCGCCAGCCGTTCGTCATCAGCCTGAACGTGCTCAGCCACCACCACTACCGGCATGGTGGCGGTGATGCCCTGATTCCCGGAACCCGAGTTGCTCATCGCTGGCAGCGTCGCGCCTCCCATGCGGGCATCCGAGGCTGCGCTGGTGCGGATAATAATGTCTGAACCCAGATCCTGCGCCATCCAGCCGCGTGCGCGCTGTTTATTGAGCGTCGCGCCAATATGCAGCCCCCAGTTGCCACGCAAACCTTCGCGGGAGAGCGCATCGTTCAGCCGCCCCGCATCGAGGATAAAGCGGATCGCGTCGAACGGCACCTGCTCCACAAACTCAAGGATCTGTGACAGCGTGGTGGTCGAGAGTACCGCCAGCGGATCGTCGTTGTTCTGGCTCTGACGATCGTCAAGCCTGAAGCACGTTTCGCCCTGACAAACTACCTCCACCACGCGAGTATGCCCGCCAGCGATGGTCACCATCGCCGAGGATTCACCGGCGTAAACGCAGGCGCGTGAATAAAGGATCTCATCGCACGGCTCCTGCAATTTTACCTGCACCAGACCCGCGTTCAGCAGTGCTTTGGCGCGCGTTAGCGCCTCTGCCGACGCGTCTTTCAACACCTCCAGCCCGGCGTGTGCATTACCGCCTGTCGCCCCCAGCGCGGCCGCGATGGGTAAACCGACCATACCGGTGCCGGGCACCGTTACGCCAAGCCCGTTTTTCATCAGGTTCGGCGATACCCACGCCTCGATACGCGTTACCTCACCGGAAAGCTGTCCGGCAGCCATCGCACACGCCAGCGCCAGCGAGACGGGTTCGGTACAGCCCAGCGCAGGCTTTACCTCTTCCTGCACGGCGCGAATAAAATGGTTCCATAAAGGATTAATTTGCTCAGACATCGTTACGACCTTATTTAACCTCATGAGAAGGCGAGGAAAGGAGAAACACAAAGCAGCAGCCCGGTAATTACGATAATTACCAGCGATACGCCTTTATATTTATGAAGTGCGGGCACTTTGTAGACCAGCCACGCCGGAATTAAGCAGCCCACCATCCCGAAAATAGGGCTACAGATGGAGGTGAAGCTCAGCACCGGCGCGTTTAATACAATCGCGCTCCAGGCCAGCAGGATGGCGAACAGCATAATTCCGCGCTGGACGGCATTTTCATTGATTTTTTCCGCCGGCATTTTGCGGCGCAGGATGTTCATCACGATGCCCTGCGTCGCCTCACGAAAGCCGAGATAGACGCCAAAGAACGCGGTCATCACAGCGAAAATGTTGAGGATCACGCTGACGATTTTGACCCAGCCCGCACCGTCACCGCTGATGAACTGTGCTGCGATTGCCAGGGCGGAAATATTCTGCTCGTAGGCTTTTACCGCCTCGTCGTGCCCCATCGCCAGCGTGAAGGAGACCGCGTAGAAAAAGACCGTCACAAACAGCACGCCAAAGGCGATATTCATTGCCCGCAGCGCTTTATGACGCGCCACCGCTACGGATTTTTCCCGTGAACGATAGGAAATCACCATCGGGCTTAAAGTCTGAATAAACAGAATGGAGGTTAAGGTGAAAGGCAGCGTAATAATGGCGTTTTTAATCAGCAGCCCCATCGGCGGCAGCATACCGACGTTGGCTAAATGCCAGAGGCCAATCATCGAAAGACCCAGCGCCGCCACTACAAATAATTTGGTCAGCACCATCAGGCTGGAGACTTTAAACAGCAGTTTTTCACCGCGCGACGAGATAGCGACCAGAATGCAGATCAGGAATAAGCCATAGAACGGATTTTCCGACAGCAAACCGTCGGTTACGCCGAAGGTGTGCAAATAGGAGGCGCTGTCGTTGGTGATAGCCGTGGAATAGACAAACATCCAGATCACCAGCATCACGAAATAAAGCGCACCCAATAAGATGCCCCAGTTTTTACCTAAATAACCGCTAATGACGCTCGGGTAATCTTTGCATTCCGGTGATTCCGCCAGCGTATTAATAAACAGGCGCTGGAACAGGTACATAGCCGGATAACCAATTATCGACGAGAGTAAAAACACCCACAGCCCCATTAACCCGACCTGCACCGGAAGAAAAACGATGCCCGCGCCGATAGCCATCCCGATACTCATGATGACCCAGCCCGTATCGGTGCTGTCAAATTTGATCGCCTCTCGCCATTCGCTTTCGCTCATTCCCGCCCGCCTTGCCGCAGGGGAATCACTCACAATCACACTGCTGTTTGTTGCCATATTCATTGGGCACTCGCTTATTTTGTAGGGTAACTGGTTGTTTTTATAAGGTTCCGATCGCCAGCGATTGCGAGTCAGAGGGTGCAGGTGTGAGTTATTGATATGGGGAGATCATATCCGGAGAGCGGGAGAAAAAAGTCACAAGTTTTATAGGGACTTCATAAGGCGCGAGGAAAATATTACTTCTGAACAGCAGAAAAGAGAGTGAGTTTTCTAAAATCGACCGAGTTCACAAAATTAAAAGCCTCCTCATTAGAGGAGGCTGAAGATGGAGCCTACATTACATCGCCTGCGTAAACGTCCTCGAAATCACATCCTGCTGCTGCTCGCGCGTCAGAGCATTAAACCGCACCGCATAGCCTGAAACGCGGATCGTCAGGTTCGGATAATTCTCCGGATGGGCGATGGCATCCAGCAGCATCTCCCTGTTCATCACGTTGACGTTCAGGTGCTGACCGCCCTCAATGGTCGCTTCGTGGTGGAAGTATCCGTCCAGCAGCCCGACAAGGTTGGTTTTGCGCACCGGCTCGTCCTTGCCCAGTGACTGCGGCACGATGGAGAAGGTGTAGGAAATCCCGTCTTTGGCATAGGTGAACGGCAGCTTGGCGACCGAGGTTAACGACGCCACCGCCCCTTTTCTGTCGCGCCCGTGCATCGGGTTGGCGCCAGGCGCAAACGGCGTGCCGCCGCGTCGTCCGTCCGGCGTGTTCCCGGTCTTCTGGCCGTAAACCACGTTGGAGGTGATGGTCAGGATCGACTGCGTCGGTACCGCGTTGCGGTACGTCGGCAGCGCCTGGATTTTCTTCATAAAGCGCTCAACCAGATCGCAGGCGATACTGTCCACACGATCCTCGTTGTTGCCGTACTGCGGATAGTCGCCTTCGATGATGAAATCGACCGCCAGACCAGTGTGGTCGCGTACCGGTTTTACCGTGGCGTATTTGATGGCCGACAGGGAATCCGCCGCCACCGACAGCCCGGCAATGCCGCAGGCCATGGTGCGGTAGACGTCCCGGTCGTGCAGCGCCATCAGCGAGGCTTCGTAGCTGTATTTATCATGCATATAGTGAATGAGATTCAGCGCGCTGATGTACTGTACCGCCAGCCAGTCCATGAAGTGATCGAGGCTCGCCATTACGGTGTCGTAATCCAGTACCTCATCCAGCAGCGGCTCGGTTTTCGGACCGACCTGGATCTTCAGCTTCTCATCCACCCCGCCGTTGATTGCGTACAGCAGCGTTTTCGCCAGGTTGGCGCGTGCGCCGAAGAACTGCATCTGCTTGCCGATCACCATCGGGCTGACGCAGCAGGCAATGGCGTAGTCGTCGCTGTTGAAGTCGGTGCGCATCAGATCGTCGTTCTCGTATTGCAGCGAGGAGGTGACGATCGACACCTGTGCGGCGTATTTCTTGAACGCGATCGGCAGTTTTTCGGACCAGAGGATCGTCAGGTTTGGC
Source organism: Enterobacter cloacae complex sp. AR_0002 (assembly GCF_001922365.1). NCBI lineage: Bacteria > Pseudomonadati > Pseudomonadota > Gammaproteobacteria > Enterobacterales > Enterobacteriaceae > Enterobacter > Enterobacter cloacae complex sp. AR_0002. The sequence goes on along the minus strand of NZ_CP018814.1, from coordinate 4,312,733 downwards.
TCCGGCGCAGGCCCCATGGTGTGCAGGGTATGCAGGTAGCGGAAGCTGTTTTTAGTCACCAGCGTGCGCCCGTCCAGCCCCATGCCGCCAATCACTTCCGTGGCCCAGATCGGATCGCCGGAGAAGAGCGTGTCGAACTCCGGCGTGCGCAGGAAGCGCACCATGCGGATCTTCATGATGAAGTGGTCGATCAGCTCCTGGGCCTGCACCTCATTCAGCCGCCCAGCCTGCATGTCGCGTTCGATGTAGATATCGAGGAACGAGGCCGTGCGCCCCAGCGACATGGCTCCGCCGTTCTGGGATTTCACCGCCGCCAGGTAGGCAAAATAGAGCCACTGCACCGCTTCCTGGGCGTTCATCGCCGGACGTGATATATCAAACCCATAGTTCGCCGCCATCTGCTGGATCTGCAGCAGCGCGCGCTTGTGCTCCGCCAGCTCCTCGCGCAGGCGGATCGTCGCCTCCAGATCTTCGCCGCGCTCCAGTTTCCCCTGGAGATCGGCGAACTGAAGTTCACGCTCGCGCACCAGATAGCTGATGCCGTACAGCGCCACGCGGCGGTAGTCGCCGATGATGCGTCCGCGCCCGTAGCCGTCCGGCAGACCGGTCAGCACCCCCGATTTGCGGCAGCGCATCATCTCCGGGGAGTAAACGTCAAACACGCCCTGGTTGTGGGTTTTGCGCAGGTCGGTAAAGAGATATTCAAACTGCGGATCCATCTCGCGACCGTAGGCTTCGAACGAGCTGCGGATCATGTTGATCCCGCCGTACGGATGCAGGGCGCGCTTGAGCGGCTTGTCGGTTTGCAGGCCGACGATCGTCTCCAGCTCCTGATCAATATAGCCCGGCCCGTGCGCGGTAATGGTAGTGGCGATGTTGGTGTCGAAATCCACCGGAGCGTGGGTGGCATTCTCCTGACGAATGCCGACCATCACCTTCTGCCACAGCGCCGTCGTTGCTGGCGTCGCCTGCGCGAGGAAAGCTTCATCGCCCTCATAAGGGGTGTAGTTATGCTGAATAAAATCGCGGACGTTGACGGCGTTTTTCCATTCTTCACCGCGAAACCCGGCCCATGCGTCGCTGTAGGGCACGACGCCCGTATCGATTGTTACTTTCATCAGATTCTCGCTTTATCAGGCGTAAGCCGCAGCCGGAGTAACCTTCCCAAGACGGAGGGCGTCCAGCGCGATCATTTTTTCTTCATTGGTAGGGATCACCGCGCAGGCCGCGCGGGACGACTCGGTGGAGATCACGCGCTCGCCCGCGCTGCCCGGCAGGGCATTTTTGGACTCGTCGAGGATGATGCCAAACACCTTCAGATGCTCCGCCACCAGCGCGCGGATAAGCACGGAGTTCTCACCGATCCCGCCGGTAAACACCACGCCATCCAGACGGTGCAGGGAGGCGGCATGACCGGCGATATGCCGCGCAATCCGGTGGACAAAGGTCTTTATTGCCAGCCGCGCCCGCTCGTTGCCGTCATGCCAGGCTTTCTCCAGCGCGCGCAAATCGGAGGAGATACCGGAGATCCCCAGCAGCCCGGACTCTTTGTTGACCACGCGCTCCAGATCCTCGAACGACTGGCCGGTCTGCCGGGCAATCCACGCCATCGCGCCAAAATCCACGTCTCCGCAGCGCGTGCCCATCACCAGTCCTTCAAGCGGCGTCATCCCCATGGACGTGTCCACGCTTACGCCGTTACGCACCGCGCAGATGGACGCCCCGTTGCCGAGATGGGCGATCACCAGGCCGCTGTCATCGGGAGAGAGCCCGAAAAGCGCGTGCGCCTGCGCCGACACATAGCGGTGAGAGGTGCCATGGAAACCGTAGCGGCGCACGCCCAGCTCTTCAAAATAGCGGTACGGCAAGCCGTACAGATACGCCTGCGGCGGCATGGTCTGGTGGAAGCTGGTATCAAATACCGCCACCTGCTGCACGCCGGGGAACAGGCGCTCGGCGGCTTCCACGCCGCTCAGGTTGGCGTAGTTATGCAGCGGCGCCAGCGGGGAGACCTGGCGGATCTGCGCCATCACCTCTTCCGTGATCAGGGTCGACTCGCTGAAGAGGTCACCGCCGTGGGCAATGCGATGGCCAATCAAAGCCACGCTGCCCATCAGGTTGCGTTTCTCCAGCTCAAGGGCGATGGCGGCCAGCGCCCCTTCGTAGTCCTGGTGAGCCAGTCTGACCGGCTCACCCCCATTCACGGAAATAAAGGCTTTTTCTGTGTTGATGCCGTCCGCAATGCCCGTCATCAGGGCATCGCAGCTTGCGGCGTCCAGCACCGAGAACTTAACAGAGGACGATCCGCAGTTAATGACCAGTACTACCGGAAACTCAATCATGGTATGGCTCCGCTCTTCCTGAGCTTTGGTTTAAAACAGTTTGTACACGATGTTCAGAATGGTCAGCAGGCCGACCACGGTTACGAAGATGTTCTCGGTCCGGCCTTTGTATTTCGCCAGCGCCGGTGCCTTGCGGATGGCGTACATCGGCAGCAGGCACAGCAGAGAGGCGATAATTGGCGCGCCCATGGCTTCAATGAGGTCCAGAATGTTCGGGTTGGCGTAGGCCACAATCCAGGTGGAGCCCATGATGAAGACCATGCTGATGGTGTTCAGCTTGCCGACGGAGACGTTCTTCTTGTCGCCCTTGTAGCCGAACTTGATGATCAGGCCGTTCAGCCCCTCCAGCGTGCCCAGATAGTGGCCGAAGAAGGATTTAAAGATAGCGACCAGCGCGATGATGGACGCGCCGTACTCCAGCACGGTGGCGAACGTGGATTTACTGCCTGACATCGACGCAAAGTGGTTCGCCAGGTAAGAGAGCACCGGAATGTTCTGCGCTTTGGCGTCCGCCATGTTCTGCGGAGAGAGCGTAAACAGGCAGCTAAAGGCGAAGAACATCACCACCGCCACCATCAGCAGGCTGGCGCGACCAATGATTTTGGAACATTTCTGCTCGGTAAACTCTTTCCCGAACTCCGGTTCGTACTCTTCGCGCTTGGAGACCACAAACGAGGAGACGATAGGCGAGAAGTTGAAGGAGAAGACCATGATGGAGATCCCCAGCCACACCGTGACCAGAATGCCGTCATGACCGGTGAAGGCGATATCGCTCAGGTTAACCTGGTCGATCACCGCCGAGTTCCAGTACGGGATCAGCGAGAGAGAAATCAACACCAGGCTGGCGATGAACGGGAACACCAGGTAGCTCATCACTTTCACCATCAGGTCTTTACCGAACCAGATAACAAAGGCCATCAGCAGCAGCAGGAACAGCGCCACCACGCCGCGGTTCAGGGCGGGCATCTGGAGCTGGTTTTCCCAGAAGGTCATAAAGGTGTTGGTAATAGTGACGCCGTAAATCCACAGCAGCGGGCAAATGGCAAAGAAGTAGAGGAAGGTGATTACCACCCCGCCGGTCTTACCAAAATGCTCCTCCACCGTTTCGGTGATGTTGCCGGAGACGTTACTGCCGGACAAACACAGACGCGCCAGCGCGCGGTGGCAGTAAAAGGCAATCGGGAACGCGAGTACCAGCATCAGCAGGATGGGGATCAAGCCGCCAAAGCCTGCACGGATAGGGAAGAACAGCACGCCTGCGCCAATGGCGGTACCAAACAGGCCGAGCGTCCAGGTGGTATCAGATTTACGCCAGGAGGACGTTTTTGTCTGGCCAACGATAATGCTTTCTGTGTTGCTCATAAGTCATCCTTTATGCGTCAACGAAGCCGGTAATTTGGGAAACACGGGAGAGATCGATATTGCCGCCGGAAATAATGCAGACGGTTTTACGGCCCTGGATATAGTGGTCCAGCTTGCCGCTTAATAACGCCGCGCACGCCAGTGCGCCAGCACCTTCCGTGACCACTTTATTTCGCTGGATAAGCGCGATCATGCTGTTGCGAATCTCGTCTTCGCTGACCAGCACAATGTCATCGACTAATTCACGAACGATTTCGAAGGTTAAATTACCCGGGCGAGACACGTCGCAACCGTCTGCTAATGTGCCGGTAATGCGGTGGTTCGTTATTTCACCGGCCTGATACGATGCCGCCATTCCGTGCACGTTTTCAGACTGCACGCCGATAATATTGATAGTTGGGTTGATGGATTTAATTGCTGTCGCAATACCGGCAATTAAACCGCCGCCGCCGATGGGGACAATCACGTTATCCACGTCATATAAATCTTCGAGGATCTCCAGGCCGATGGTGCCCTGACCGGCGATCACTTTCGGATCGTCGTAAGGCGGGATAAAAATGCGCCCTTCCATCTCGACGATTTCGCTCACTTTGGCGATGGTGTCGTTAAAGTTCTCGCCGTGTAGCACCACTTCGGCAGAGTAGTCGCGCGTGGCGGCAACCTTGGATTTCGGCGCGCCCATCGGCATCACTACTTTGCCGTCGATGCCGAGCATGGCGCAAGAGAGAGAGACCCCCTGCGCGTGGTTCCCTGCGGAACAGGCCACCACGCCCTTGCGTTTTTCCGCATCGGTCAGCGAGCTTAATTTATTAAACGCCCCACGTATTTTAAACGAACCGGTACGCTGCATATTTTCAAATTTCAGGAATATCTCACCCTTACACCGTTCGCTCAGATAATTTGAGCGCGGCATACCGGTTTTATAGATCTTTCCCGCCAGTCTTTTTCTGGCGTCCTGAATATCTTCAATGGTCACCGGGAGATCGTAAGTAATGTGCATAATATCCTCGTTATAATAATTCATTGTTTTCAGGCAAAGTCAGGGTAACAGAGCGTTAAAAAGCGTCGCTCCGGGTGTTTTAAATCATCATTATTTCTATCGTCGTTTTTCGGTATTCATCGACGAATATTGTTTTGCCAGTTCAACTAATACTGACGCCGATTTTTTAATACTGTAATTTTTTGACCACACGGCGGCATAACGCGCCACGGGTAATTCATCTTCCACCGGCAGAACAATAAACTGGTCCGAGCCGAATGGCGCAATCATGTCACGGGGGATCACCGTCAGGTAATCGGCATTGAGGACAAGGTTATAGATGGTGACGACGGAATCGGTCTGGACGATGTTTTCAATGCTGATGTGGTTGTCTTGCAGGGTGGTCAGGAGTTCGTTGTAGTAGCCCATATCGGTTTGCGGCATCACCCACTGCTCGTGCGTGAGCGATGCCAGTCTGGTCGGGCCGGTGCACGTTCGTGATTTACTCGCCACCAGCACAAACTCGGATTCAAACAGTGGCTCAACGTGAAGATCCTGAAGCTGCATCCCGTCGCTCAGCGTACCGATGGCGAAATCCAGCCGGCCATCGCGAATGGCGGGCAGGAATGAAGAGAGCTGCGCTTCATACATTGAGACGCGTGCCTTCGGGAACACTTCCTTGAATTTTTTGATCATCCCGGACAGGAAGGTGAAGCCAATCAGCGACGGATAGCCGAAGGAGACGTCCATGACGGTACTGAAACTGAGGCTGTTGATCTCGCTTACCATGTTTTTCATTTCGCGGGTGATCGACTCAGCGTAGGACAGCAGCACCTGACCGGCAGCAGTGAGTTTTACGCCGGTGTTCTTACGCACCATCACTTCCACCCCAAAGTAGGATTCGATGTCGCTGATGATTTTGCTGACGGCAGGTTGCGTCAGCCCCAGTTGTCTTGCAGCAGAACCTATGGAGCCACTTTTGATGACTTCCTGAAATACCACGAGGTGCTGAGTTTTCGGTAGAATAATAGTATTCATAATATTCTGCGCTTATTTCCCTATGACGCAGCGGATTCTACCCAATATTGTTTCAGGGGGTATGTGCTGTTACTCACAATTTGCCAGGACGCTCTGTTTCCAGTCGCACCAGAAAACTATTTATATCTTTAAAAATCAAATGTTTATCACAATAAAAATACGCATTTACGCTGACATCGATCAATAAAAAACGCGGTAATAAATTTATTTTATGGCAATAACCAGCGTGAATTTTTTTGCCTTAAAAATATTAATAAAAGCTATCTTTCAGGCAATTAAAGGTTAATAAAACACCATTATTCCTTTAAAACATTTTTGTGGTTTATCAACTTTATCAGGAGTATTTATTCACTTTCCGATCAAAGAGTGGGATATATCACACATTCACCAGAAGAATGTTTTTAGATTCAATATTAAATTATCAAATGAATAACATTCGGCATCACTGACTAAACATTTACAACATCTGCTCAACACTAAATTTTTCTAATTTTATAGCGTTAAATTTTGTGATTACGATCATGCGCAGCAGATGAGAGGAACACGCAGCCGAACAAATAGTGAAACGTGCTTAGCGTCGCAAAATTGAGAATTGATGTCGTTTGGCGCTTCGCTTACCCGGCCTGCAACCTTCAGAAAGCAAAAACCCCGCCGAAGCGGGGTTTGGTAAGAAGTTGAAGCTGACCGATAAGCCGGGTTCTGTCGTGGACAGTCATTCATCTAGGCCAGCAATCGCTCACTGGCTCAAGCAGCCTACCCGGGTTCAGTACGGGCCGTACCATGTGAACCCCTATTTGGCCTTGCTCCGGGTGGAGTTTACCGTGCCACGGACTGTTACCAGCCGCGCGGTGCGCTCTTACCGCACCCTTTCACCCTTACCTGATCCCGCTTGCGCGGGCCATCGGCGGTTTGCTCTCTGTTGCACTGGTCGTGGGTTTCCCCCCCAGGCGTTACCTGGCACCCTGCCCTGTGGAGCCCGGACTTTCCTCCCCTCCGCCCGTCTCCCCCGAAAGGGACGACGACGAAGCGGCGACTGTCTGGTCAGCTTCGGCGCGCAGTATAGAGGGTTTGCGCGTCGCTGTCACCCCTGGCTACGCATGCCTACCTGCAATGTGGCCGCGATATTCCGCGAGGCGCGGTAAATGTTGTCATACGCGCCCTGGAACGCCTCTTCCAGTGAGCCGATGCGGGTCAGTACGCTGAACACCGCATCGATGCCGTACTGATGCACCACACCCACATCCTGCGTCAGACTTCCGGCAATCCCTATCACTGGCTTATGGTATTTTTTGGCGACGCTCGCCACGCCGACGGGCACTTTGCCATTTATGCTCTGGCTGTCGATGCGCCCTTCCCCCGTCAGCACCCACGTGCAGTCGTGAATATGTTCTTCAAGATTGAGCGCCTGAGTGACAATCTCAATGCCGCTTTTCAGCTCTGCGCCCAGGAAGGCCATCAGCGCCGCGCCCATGCCGCCCGCCGCTCCTGCCCCCGGAACCCGGTTGACGTCAATGCGCAGCGTTTTTTTGATCACTTCGGCATAGTGGCTAAGACTGGCGTCGAGTTCGAGGATCATCTCCTCCGTGGCGCCTTTTTGCGGTCCAAAGATACGCGACGCGCCGCTTTCACCGACCAGCGGATTCGTCACGTCACAGGCGACACGGATTGCGCACCCCTGAAGACGCGGATCGAGATCCGAAATATCAATCCGGTTAAGCGCCATCAGGCTGCCGCCGCCGTAGCCGATCTCCGTCCCGTTCGCATCCGTAAACTTCGCGCCCAGCGCCTGCATCATGCCTGCGCCCCCATCGTTGGTTGCGCTCCCGCCGATACCGATAATGATGTTGCGCGCGCCTTTATCCAGCGCGCGGAGGATCAGCTCCCCCGTCCCGCGCGACGTCGTGACCAGCGGGTTACGCTGCGCGGGAGGAACAAGCACCAGGCCGCTGGCGGCGGCCATCTCGATAAACGCGGTGGTACCGTCGCCCGAGATCCCCCAGCTGGCCTTCACCTTTTCCCCTAACGGGCCGGTGACGACAGCCTGCTGCCAGGTGCCCTGCGTAGCGGCGATCATCGCTTCAACCGTACCTTCTCCGCCGTCAGCAACGGGAACAGACACGTAATGAGCGTCGGGGAAAATTTCCCGAAATCCTTTTTCTATCGCCTGCGCCACCTCAGTGGCAGACAGGCTTTCTTTATAAGAGTCTGGCGCGATTACGATTTTCATAGTTGTATGCCTGAGCCGTAGGCCCGGTAAGCGTAACGCCACCGGGCGGGACGTCATTAGCGAGCAATTTCAACCTTCGCCAGCTTTTCGTAATAGCACGCCAACGCGCTGTGATCGGCGGTGCCCAGACCGTCCACACGCAGCGCCTGCATCATCTCCATGACGGCGGCAGTCAGCGGCAACTGCGCGCCCACGCCGTGGGAGGTATCCAGCGCATTCGCCAGATCCTTAATGTGCAGATCGATGCGGAAGCCCGGCCTGAAGTTACGATCCATCACCATCGGCGCCTTGGCATCCAGCACGGTGCTGCCCGCCAGACCACCGCGAATGGCCTGATAGACCAGATCCGGATTAACGCCCGCTTTGGTGGCCAGCGTCAGCGCTTCGGACATGGCCGCGATGTTCAACGCCACAATCACCTGGTTTGCCAGCTTGGTGACGTTGCCTGCGCCAATTTCACCGGTGTGCACCACGGAGCCAGCCATGGCTTTCATCAGGTCGTAGTATTTGTCAAACACGGCTTTATCGCCCCCCACCATCACCGACAAGGTGCCGTCGATGGCTTTCGGTTCGCCGCCGCTGACTGGCGCATCCAGCATCTCCACACCTTTCGCTTTCAGCGCCTCGCTGATTTCGCGGCTTGCCAGCGGTGCGATAGAGCTCATGTCGATCACCACCAGACCCGGCTTCGCGCCGTCGATAATGCCGTTCTCACCCAGCGCCACCTCTTTCACGTGCGGGGAGTTTGGCAGCATGGTGATAATCACGTCGCACTGCTCAGCAATCGCTTTTGCGGTTGTCGCCGTTTCTGCGCCAGCCGCAATCACCTCTGCCACCGCGTCTGAATTACGATCTAAAACCACCAGTGAGTAACCTGCTTTGATGAGGTTTTTGCTCATTGGTTTGCCCATGATACCCAGGCCAATAAAACCCACTTTCAGCGTCATAATCTGTTTCCTCAATGATGGTTATTTTTTAAAAGCGTCCGCTAATTTCTGCGTGGCGGCGCGGAATACGCCGAGATCGCTGCCCACGGCGACAAACGTTGCGCCCCACTCCAGGTAGCGGCGGGCATCGGCTTCCACTGGCGCCAGAATGCCGCACGGTTTACCGTGCGCTTTGGCACGGGCAAAAATGTGCTGAATTGCGCGCTGCACGTCCGGATGGCTGGCGTTGCCCAGATGACCAAAGGCGGCCGCCAGATCGCTCGGGCCGACGAAAATGCCGTCTACCCCCTCCGTCGCGGCAATAGCGTCGACGTTATCGACCCCCTGCTGGCTCTCGATCTGAACCAGAATGGTGATGTTCTTGTTGGACTGGGCGAAATAGTCCGGCACGGTGCCAAACATGTTGGCGCGGTGCGAGACGGACACGCCGCGGATCCCTTCCGGTGGATAGCGGGTCGCCGCCACGGCCAGCACCGCTTCTTCTTCCGTTTCAACAAACGGGATCAGGAAGTTGTAGAAGCCGATATCCAGCAGACGCTTGATGATCACCGGCTCGTTGGTGGGTACACGCACCACCGGCGCGCTGTGGCTGCCTTTCAGCGCCATCAGCTGCGGAATAAACGTGTTGATATCGTTTGGCGCATGTTCGCCGTCCAGCACCAGCCAGTCGAACCCGGCCAGGCCCAGCACTTCGGTGCTGATGGGGTTGGCCAGCGCAGACCAGCAGCCAATCTGAATCTGGTGCGCCGCGAGGGCCGCTTTAAACTTATTCGGGAAGATGTCGTTACTCATTACTTATACCTTTTTTAATTCCGCAGTTTTAGCCAGTAGCTTTTCTTATTTATTCCGACTCAGCGTCAGCGTTATATTTATTTTCCTGACTGAATTTTGGCGTTATAAAATCGTCATTCAGTATAATCGTCACCACCCGGCAATACATTGTTTCAATGCTCAATTATCCAACGGGAGTAGCACGCTATTTTGAGCATATGCCCAATGCAGTGGGCGCTGATGCACAGAATCAACGATTAGTGGTTCGGGAGCGATCGCGATCACATTCTCACCTTTCCTCTCCTGACATTCTTTATTTCCTCAATAAGAAACAATTAACCATCTGGCTATATTTAGTATCAGATATTTTGCTGGAGAAGAGTGAACAATGGCCGATATTGAAATTCGACAGGCGTCGCCGACGGCGTTCTATATAAAAGTGCACGATACCGATAACGTGGCGATTATTGTCAACGACAATGGCTTAAAAGCTGGCACCCGCTTTCCGGATGGCCTGGAGCTGATTGAGCACATTCCGCAGGGGCATAAAGTCGCACTGGTCGATATTCCGGCGCAGGGCGAAATCGTGCGCTACGGCGAAGTCATCGGCTATGCGGTGCGCGCTATCCCGCAGGGTAGCTGGATTGAGGAGTCGCTGGTTGAGCTGCCCACCGCCCCGCCGCTGGAGACGTTGCCGCTGGCTACCCGCGTCCCTGAGCCGTTGCCTCCGCTGGAGGGTTATACCTTCGAAGGTTACCGCAATGCGGATGGCAGCGTGGGAACCAAAAACCTGCTTGGCATCACCACCAGCGTGCATTGCGTGGCGGGCGTAGTGGATTACGTTGTGAAAATTATTGAGCGCGATCTGTTGCCGAAATACCCCAACGTTGACGGCGTGGTGGGTCTTAACCACCTGTACGGCTGCGGCGTGGCGATCAACGCGCCGGCAGCGGTCGTGCCGATCCGTACGATTCACAATATCGCCCTTAACCCAAACTTTGGCGGTGAGGTAATGGTGATTGGTCTCGGCTGTGAAAAATTGCAGCCAGAACGCCTGTTGCAGGGTACTGAGGATGTGAAAGCCATTCCGGTTGACGATGCCAGTGTTGTGCGTCTTCAGGATGAACACCATGTCGGCTTCAGATCGATGGTCGACGACATTTTACAGGTGGCAGAGCGCCATCTGGAGAAGTTGAACAAACGCCAGCGTGAAACCTGCCCGGCCTCTGAACTGGTCGTTGGGACACAGTGTGGCGGCAGCGATGCGTTTTCCGGCGTCACCGCTAACCCGGCGGTAGGTTATGCCTCCGATCTGTTCGTGCGCTGCGGCGCCACGGTGATGTTCTCCGAAGTCACCGAAGTACGTGATGCTATCCACCTGCTCACGCCGCGCGCCGTCAACGAAGAGGTGGGCAAACGCCTGCTGGAGGAAATGGCCTGGTACGATAACTATCTCGACATGGGCAAAACTGATCGCAGCGCCAACCCGTCTCCGGGTAACAAGAAAGGCGGCCTCGCGAACGTGGTGGAAAAGGCCCTCGGGTCGATTGCCAAATCCGGCCAGAGCGCGATTGTGGAAGTGCTCTCCCCTGGCCAGCGACCAACCAAACGCGGCCTGATTTACGCGGCAACGCCTGCCAGTGATTTCGTTTGCGGCACCCAGCAGGTGGCTTCCGGCATTACGGTACAGGTCTTTACCACCGGGCGCGGCACGCCGTACGGCCTGATGGCGGTACCGGTGATCAAAATGGCGACCCGCACCGAGCTGGCAAACCGCTGGTATGACTTAATGGATATCAACGCGGGCACCATCGCCACCGGGGAAGAGAGTATTGAAGAGGTGGGCTGGAAGCTGTTCCACTTCATTCTGGATGTGGCAAGCGGGCGGAAGAAAACCTTCTCCGATCAATGGGGATTGCATAACTCGCTGGCGGTGTTTAACCCGGCGCCGGTGACGTGATTGTCCCTCACCCTGCCCTCTCCCCACCGGGGAGAGGGTAAAAAACCGCACCGAGCAGTCCCCTCTCCCCTATGGGGCTGAGGGTTCCCCACAAAATAATGCCTGCACAGACGGCCCCCTCTCCCTTGAGGGAGAGGGCTGGGGTGAGGGGAAACATACGGCTCTGGTGGTCATTCCGTTCACTTTATGTTCCTTGCTACTCTGTCACGACATGACCGGTGAACGTGCCAGGGTGGCTCAGTCGCCACCACCCTGGCGACCCGGGCTTCCGGCGGAAAATCGCCGCTTCGCGGTGCCTTCGGCTTATTCCTTCCGGCTTATCGGGGACGGGCGGAGGTAACATCCCTGTAAAGCCCGCCCTCTCGGCGCATCCCTGCGCCTCGCCCCGGCCTACAGGAAACGCCTCAGCGATTTACAGCCGGACCGAGGCATCGCTGAAAGCCCTCAGTTATTCTGAGGCAACGTTATAGTTTTTGCTTTCAAATTACTGGGGAACCCTCTCCCCTATGGGGAGAGGGTTAGGGTGAGGGGAAAAGCCTCTTTAGACCAGCACCACATCGATCCCGCTTTTGCGTAACCCTTCCAGGCTTTCCGCAGGAATGCCTTCATCAACGATAATCATGTCGATTCGATGGGTATCAATAATTTTATGCAGGCTTGAACGATTAAACTTGCTGGAGTCCGTGACAACGATAATACGCTCCGCCACCTCGCACATTTTGCGGTTCAGACGGGCTTCATCCTCGTTATGCGTACTCACCCCCCGGTCGAGATCGATGGCATCGACGCCCAGAAACAGCAGGTCAAAATGGTAATTCTGTAAGGACTGCTCCGCCTGGTCGCCGTAGAAGGACTGTGACTGACGGCGCAAATGCCCGCCGGTCATCAGCAGCTCTACGCCTTCCGCTTCCAGCAGCGCGTTTGCCACGTTCATCCCGTTGGTCATGGCAATGACATCGGTGTGCTGGCGCAGCATGCGGGCAATTTCAAAGGTCGTGGTGCCGGAGTCCAGAATAATGCGGTGACCCGGCTTCACCAGTTCAACCGCCGCCTGCGCGATGCTGCGCTTCACTGCCGTATTAAGGGAACTTTTGTCCTCAACGGATGGCTCCACGCCGGGGGCATTGCCTTCGCAAATCAGCGCGCCGCCGTAAGCGCGAACGGCAATCCCCTGCTTTTCCAGAAAGGCCAGATCGTTACGGATCGTCACCGTCGACACGCCGAATAAAAGAGAAAGATCGTTAACCTGCACGCTTCCCTGCGCCCGCAACCGCTGAATGATCTGCTCTCGCCTTTCACTGGTGCCGGTGATGCGCTTCTCTGCGGATGAATCGGTGCTGCTCATACGAGCTCCTTAGTAAATAAACTTTCGTTTCATTTCGTTTTTCTTATTAACGCCTTTCTTTTGAGGGAATGCAAGCCCTGTATGGTAGGCGGACGCAAGCTTAATCGCCGCTGAAACCTTTCATTATGTTTCTTTTGTGAAACAGATCGGAAAACTATTATCTTTCGTTTTATTTTTACATCACCATAATGCAGTATCAAATGAAACAAAACGAAAGATGAATGCCAACACCATCCGAAATGGAGAGGAAAGTGAAACATCTGACAGAAATGGTGGAACAACATAAACGGGGGAATACAAACGGGATTTATGCCGTCTGTTCCGCACATCCACTGGTACTTGAAGCTGCAATACGTTACGCCCATTCACAACAGACGCCTCTGCTGATTGAAGCCACCTCAAACCAGGTGGATCAGTTTGGCGGCTATACCGGTATGACGCCCGCCGATTTTTATGGGTTTGTCTGCAAGCTGGCGGGATCCCTCGGTTTCCCCACCTCACAGCTGATCCTTGGCGGCGATCATTTAGGTCCAAACCGCTGGCAAAACCTGCCAGCTTTGCAGGCGATGGCGAACGCCGACGATCTGATCAGAAGCTACGTGGCGGCCGGATTTAAAAAAATTCACCTCGATTGCAGCATGTCCTGCGAAGACGACCCGGTTCCTTTAACCGATGCAATCGTTGCCGGGCGTGCCGCTCGGCTGGCTAAAATTGCCGAAACCACCTGTCTCGAGCAATTTGGCGTAGCCGATCTGGTCTACGTTATCGGCACGGAAGTTCCGGTTCCCGGTGGGGCACACGAGACGCTGACCGAGCTTGAGGTCACCACGCCAGAGGCGGCACGCGCCACGCTTGAGGCACACCGCCACGCATTCGAGAAGGAAGGGTTAAGCGACATCTGGCCGCGCATTATTGGCCTGGTCGTTCAGCCTGGCGTTGAGTTCGACCATGCGCACGTTTGTGACTATCAACCGCATAGAGCCGTCGCGCTGAGCAAGATGGTTGAAGCCTACGACACGCTGGTATTTGAAGCACACTCTACCGATTACCAGACGCCGCAGGCGCTGCGCCAGTTGGTGAAAGATCACTTCGCCATTCTGAAAGTCGGCCCTGCGCTAACCTTCGCGCTGCGCGAAGCGCTGTTCTCACTGGCAGCAATTGAAGAAGAGCTGCTGCCGGCAAAAGCCTGCTCAGGGCTGCGTCACGTCCTGGAAAACGTGATGCTCGATCGCCCGGAATACTGGCAAAGCCACTATCACGGCGACGGCAATGCCCGTCGCCTGGCCCGCGGTTACAGCTATTCCGACCGCGTGCGCTATTACTGGCCAGACAGCCAGATTGACGACGCCTTTGAGCGGCTGGTACGCAACCTGGCGGATGAACCGATCCCGCTGCCGCTGATCAGCCAGTATCTGCCGTTGCAGTACAGCAAAGTTCGCGATGGCGCTCTCAGCTCCACACCACGGGAACTCATCCTCGACCACATTCAGGACATACTCCAGCAGTACCATGCCGCCTGCGAAGGCGTAACGACTCAACACGCATAATTAAAAAGAGGAAAACGCTATGCCAAACATTGTCTTATGCCGCATTGATGAACGCCTGATCCACGGTCAGGTGGGCGTACAGTGGGTGGGGTTTGCGGGGGCGAACCTGGTGCTGGTGGCAAATGACGAGGTTGCAGACGATCCGGTTCAGCAAAACCTGATGGAGATGGTGCTTGCGGAAGGCATCGCCGTGCGTTTCTGGTCTCTGCAAAAAGTGATCGACAACATTCATCGCGCCGCCGACCGGCAGAAAATTCTGCTGGTCTGTAAAACACCGGCTGATTTTTTAACGCTGGTCGAGGGCGGCGTGCCCATCACCCGTATTAACGTCGGAAATATGCATTACGCCAGTGGCAAACAGCAAATTGCCAAAACGGTATCTGTAGACGCGAACGATATCGCCGCGTTTAACGGCCTGAAGGCGGCCGGAGTGGAATGCTTCGTTCAGGGCGTTCCAACAGAGACTGCTTTGGATCTCTTTAAACTGCTCTGAGGGATTCACAATGGAAATCAGTCTGTTGCAGGCTTTCGCGCTGGGGCTTCTCGCCTTTATAGCGGGCCTGGATATGTTTAATGGCTTAACACACATGCACCGTCCAGTGGTGCTCGGGCCACTGGTTGGCCTGATTCTGGGCGATTTGCACACCGGAATTCTGACCGGCGGTACGTTAGAACTGGTCTGGATGGGACTCGCGCCGCTGGCGGGCGCGCAGCCGCCAAACGTGATTATCGGCACCATCGTTGGCACCACATTTGCCATTACTACAGGCGTGAAGCCGGATGTCGCCGTTGGGGTCGCCGTGCCGTTTGCCGTGGCGGTTCAGATGGGGATCACCTTCCTCTTCTCGGTGATGTCCGGCGTGATGTCCCGCTGCGATCGCATGGCGGCTAACGCAGACACCCGTGGTATTGAACGGGTCAACTATCTGGCACTGCTGGCGCTCGGCGTCTTCTACTTCCTGTGCGCATTTCTGCCCATCTACTTCGGGGCTGAACATGCGAAAACCGCCATTGACGTGCTGCCGGAACGTCTGATCGACGGTCTCGGCGTCGCGGGCGGCATCATGCCAGCGATCGGCTTCGCCGTGCTACTGAAGATCATGATGAAAAACGTTTACATCCCTTACTTCATTATCGGCTTTGTCGCCGCGGCCTGGCTGAAACTCCCGGTGCTGGCGATTGCCGCGGCTGCACTGGCGATGGCGCTGATCGACCTGCTGCGCAAATCGCCTGAACCCACGGCGCCTGCGGCCCAGAAAGAGGAATTTGAAGATGGCATCTAATCACACCACCCTGCCGGGCGTGTCTGAAAGTGAAGAGACACTGCTGACCGGCGTGAATGAAAACGTCTACGAAGATCAGAGTATTGGCGCTGAGCTAACGAAAAAGGATATTAACCGTGTCGCCTGGCGTTCCATGCTGCTACAGGCCTCGTTTAACTACGAGCGTATGCAGGCCTCCGGCTGGCTGTATGGGCTACTGCCCGCGCTGAAAAAGATCCACACCAATAAGCGGGACCTGGCGCGCGCCATGAAAGGCCATATGGGCTTCTTTAACACCCACCCGTTCCTGGTGACCTTCGTCATCGGCATTATTCTGGCAATGGAGCGTTCCAAGCAGGATGTGAACAGCATCCAGAGCACTAAAATTGCCGTCGGCGCACCGCTCGGTGGCATTGGTGACGCCATGTTCTGGCTGACCCTGCTGCCCATCTGCGGGGGGATTGGCGCCAGCCTGGCGCTACAGGGATCCATTCTTGGCGCGGTGGTCTTTATCGTTCTGTTTAACGTGGTGCATCTCGGCCTGCGTTTTGGTCTGGCGCACTATGCCTACCGAATGGGTGTCGCCGCGATCCCGCTGATCAAGGCCAACACCAAAAAGGTTGGTCATGCTGCGTCCATTGTCGGAATGACAGTGATTGGCGCGCTGGTGGCAACCTATGTGCGCCTGAATACCACACTCGAGATTAAAGCCGGGGATGCGGTCGTCAAACTGCAAACCGATGTGATCGACAAACTGATGCCCGCCTTTCTGCCGCTGGTCTACACCCTGATTATGTTCTGGCTGGTACGCCGTGGCTGGAGCCCACTGCGCCTGATTGGTATCACCGTGGTGCTGGGCGTTGTCGGTAAATTCTGTCACTTCCTGTAAAAAGCAAAGAGGTTGCGATGTTAGGCATTATTTTGACGGGTCACGGCGGTTTTGCCAGCGGGCTGCAACAGGCGATGAAGCAAATCCTCGGCGAACAGCCGCAGTTTATCGCCATCGATTTTCCGGAAAGCTCCACCACTGCGCGGCTGACCGCGCAGCTTGAGCAGGCAGTGAATGAACTGGATGCAGAGCACGATATCGTGTTTCTCACCGATCTTCTCGGCGGTACGCCGTTTCGTGTGGCCTCTACCCTCGCGATGCAGCGCCCCGGCAGCGAAGTGATCACCGGCACCAATCTCCAGCTTTTGCTGGAGATGGTTCTGGAGCGCGACGGATTAAGCAGTGAAGCCTTTCGTTTGCAGGCGCTGGAGTGCGGCCATCGCGGCCTGACCAGCCTGGTGGATGAACTTGCACGCTGTCGCGAGGAAGCGCCCGCCGAGGAAGGGATATGAGCCAGCTGCTGCGCGCGCGTCGTCTGCTTACCGGGCAAGGCTGGCTGGATGACCATCAGCTGCGTATGGATAGAGGCGTCATCACCGCCATCGAGCCGATTCCGGCAGGGGTTAACACCCGCGAGGCAGACCTGCTTTGCCCGGCATACATTGATATCCACGTCCACGGCGGCGCGGGTGTGGATGTGATGGATGATGCCCCCGACGTGCTGGACCGGTTAGCCATACATAAAGCGCGTGAAGGCGTAGGGGCGTTTCTGCCTACCACCGTCACCGCTCCGCTGGAGGCGATCCATGGCGCGTTACGGCGCATTGCCCGGCGCTGTCATGCCGGTGGCCCCGGCGCGCAGCTCCTGGGCAGCTATCTGGAAGGCCCGTACTTTACACCGCAGAACAAAGGGGCGCACCCGCCAGAACTGTTTCGCGAGCTGGATCTCGCGGAACTTGATGAGCTGATTGCGGTTTCGCAGAACACGCTGCGGGTGGTGGCGCTTGCTCCGGAAAAAGTGGATGCCCTGAAGGCGATCCATCACCTCAAGCAAAAAGGGATACGCGTCATGCTGGGCCACAGCGCCGCTACATACGCGCAAACCCTGGCCGCATTTGATGCAGGCGCAGACGGGCTGGTGCACTGCTACAACGGCATGACGGGATTACACCACCGGGAGCCGGGCATGGTTGGCGCCGGGCTTACGGACCCACGCGCGTGGCTGGAGCTTATTGCCGACGGGCATCACGTTCATCCTGGAGCCATGCGGCTATGTTGTTGCTGCGCGAAGGATCGTACGGTGCTGATTACCGATGCCATGCAGGCGGCGGGTATGCCTGATGGGCGCTATACGTTGTGTGGTGAAAATGTCGAGATGCAGGGCGGCGTTGTTCGCACGGCCTCGGGCGGGCTGGCGGGCAGCACGCTCGCGCTGGATGCCGCCGTGCGGAATATGGTGGAGCATACGGGGGTCGCCCCAGAAAACGCTATCCATATGGCCTCGCTGCATCCCGCCCGTCTGCTCGGTATGGATCACTTGCTGGGATCGTTAGCACCAGGCAAACGCGCCAATATTATTGCGCTCGATGCGGGTTTACACCTCCGGCAGATCTGGATCCAGGGTCAGGCTCTTTCCCTGTAGCCCCTTCACAGTGTGCTCTGTTGGCCTTACGGAAGACGATCGTAAGGCCTTTCTTTTCCTTTCCTTGATCTTCGCCTTTCCTTTCGCGATCACACTTTTCGTTTTATTTCTTTTTCGCCATTGAACTTTCGATTTCTTTTCTATAGATTTTCTTTAACTGCTAAAGTAAACAAGTGAAACGAAACGAAAGATAGCGACACATTTGCCAGCGTCTGATGTGGAATTCACACGACTAAGGACTGAGTTATGCCACAAACCACTACCACCACCGGCACCTGGACCGAAAAAGAGATCCGCCAGCAGCCAGCCAGCTGGCTTCGCTCGCTCAACAATATTGATAATCTGCGCGCGTCGATCGACAGTTTTCTGACGCCACTGTTGCGCAAGCCCGATCTGCGGATCGTTCTGACCGGCGCGGGTACGTCTGCTTTTATCGGCGACATCATTGCGCCATGGCTTGCCAGCCACACGAGAAAAAATATCACCGCGATACCTACGACCGATCTGGTCACCAACCCGATGGATTACTTCAGCCCTGCGCACCCGCTGCTGCTGGTCTCTTTCGCCCGTTCTGGCAATAGCCCGGAGAGCGTCGCTGCCGTTGAGCTGGCGAATCAGTTTGTTCCGGAGTGCTACCACCTGTCGATCACCTGTAATGAAGCGGGCAGCCTGTATCAGAATGCCGTCGACAGCGATAACGCCTGCGCTCTGCTCATGCCAGCCGAAACGCACGATCGCGGGTTCGCGATGACAAGCAGCATCACCACCATGATGGCGAGCTGCCTGGCGGTATTCGCACCGGAAACGATCAACAGCAAAACGTTCCGCGACGTGTCCGATCGCTGTCAGGCGATCCTCACGTCGCTTGGCGATTTCAGCCCCGGCGTCTTTGGTAACGAACCGTGGAAACGCATTGTTTATCTGGGCAGCGGTGGATTACAGGGCGCCGCACGGGAGTCAGCGTTGAAGGTGCTGGAGCTGACCGCCGGCAAGCTGGCGGCATTCTACGATTCGCCAACGGGTTTCCGTCACGGGCCTAAGTCGCTGGTGGACAACGAAACGCTGGTCGTCGTGTTTGTCTCCAGCCATCCGTACACGCGTCAGTACGATCTGGATCTGCTCGCCGAGCTGCGACGCGATCGTCAGGCTATGCGCGTGGTAGCCATTGCAGCCGAAACGGATCCGGTCATTGAAGCTGGCCCGCATATCCTGCTGCCGCCTTCCCGTTCATTTAACGATATGGAGCAGGCGTTCTGCTTCCTGATGTACGCCCAGGTCTTCGCACTGACCCAGTCTCTGCACGTTGGCAATACGCCGGATACGCCATCCGCCAGCGGTACGGTTAACCGTGTGGTCCAGGGCGTCGTTATTCATCCGTGGCAGGCTTAAGAGGACAGGCTCATGAGTATTATTTCTACCAAATATCTTTTGCAGGACGCACAGGCGAAGGGCTTTGCCGTTCCGGCCTTTAACATCCATAACGCCGAGACGATCCAGGCGATCCTCGAAGTCTGTAGCGAAATGCGATCGCCGGTGATCCTCGCGGGTACGCCAGGGACGTTTAAACATATTGCGCTGGAAGAGATTTACGCCTTGTGCAGCGCGTATTCCCTTACTTATCACATGCCGCTGGCGCTACACCTCGATCACCACGAATCGCTGGACGACATTCGCCGCAAAGTCCATGCCGGCGTACGTAGCGCAATGATCGACGGTAGCCATTACCCCTTCGAACAAAACGTCAAGCTGGTGAAATCGGTCGTCGATTTCTGCCACCTCAACGACTGTAGCGTCGAGGCCGAACTGGGCCGACTGGGTGGGGTGGAAGATGACATGAGCGTCGACGCCGAAAGCGCGTTCCTGACCGACCCGCAGGAAGCAAAACGCTTTGTCGAACTGACAGGCGTGGACAGCCTCGCCGTCGCCATCGGTACCGCGCACGGTCTCTATACCAAACGCCCAAAAATCGACTTCCAGCGGCTGGCCGAGATCCGCGAGGTAGTGACAGTGCCGCTGGTGCTGCATGGTGCAAGCGATGTGCCGGATGAGGATGTGCGCCGCACCATTGAGCTGGGCGTCTGCAAAGTTAACGTCGCAACAGAGCTGAAAATCGCCTTCTCTGACGCAGTCAAAGCCTGGTTTGCCGAGAACCCACAGGGCAACGATCCGCGCTTCTACATGCGCGTCGGCATGGATGCCATGAAAGAGGTGGTCAGAAGCAAAATCACCGTTTGCGGCTCGGCGAACCGGCTGCTGCTTCCGGCTGAAGCCTGAACCCATCGCGCATAACGTTAGTACCTAAAAAAATAACTATAAGCCTCGCAAATATGAAGGCGCGTCCTTAAGCCGGACAGCGCCTTCCATTATCCTAAAAATACGAGGAGTCCCTACATGACACAGGAAAAGTCGTTTAAATCGAAAGCGTGGGAGTTTTTCCAGAGCCTGGGAAAGACGTTTATGTTCCCAGTCTCGCTGTTGGCCTTTATGGGGTTGTTGTTAGGTATCGGTAGTTCTGTCACCAGCCCTTCCACCATCAAAAGTTTTCCCTTTCTGGGCGGCGAGTTAACGCAGCTCACCTTTGGTTTTATCGCCATGGTCGGCGGCTTTGCTTTTACCTATCTGCCGCTGATGTTTGCCATGGCGATCCCGATGGGCCTTGCCAGACGTAATAAAGCGGTGGGCGCTTTTGCCGGATTCGTTGGCTACATGCTGATGAACATGAGCATCAACTACTACCTGACCGCCACCCACCAGCTTGCGGATGCCGCCACCATGAGACCGGTGGGACAATCCATCGTGCTTGGTATTCAAACGCTGGAGATGGGCGTGCTCGGCGGCATTGTGGTAGGGGTGATCACCTACTTCCTGCACGAACGCTTCCAGGACACGGTGCTGCACGACGCGTTTGCCTTCTTTAGCGGCATTCGTTTTGTACCGATTGTTACCGCCCTCACCCTGTCGCTGGTCGGCTTGTTTATCCCCCTGCTGTGGGAATATGTGGCAATGGGCATTGCCGGGATTGGTCATATCATCCAGAGCACCAGCGTCTTTGGGCCGTTCCTGTATGGCGTGGGCGTGCTGCTACTCAAACCTTTTGGCCTGCACCACATCCTGCTGGCGATGGTGCGCTTCACCCCGGCGGGCGGCATTGAGATGGTTAACGGCCAGGAAGTGGCCGGTGCGCTGAACATTTTCTACGCCGAGCTGAAAGCCGGCCTGCCGTTTAGCCCGCACGTTACGGCATTTTTATCGCAAGGGTTTATGCCGACCTTTATCTTCGGCCTGCCTGCCGTGGCTTACGCTATCTACCGCACCGCGCGTCCGGAAAACCGTCCGGTGATTAAAGGGCTGCTGCTTTCTGGCGTGCTGGTTTCAGTTGTCACGGGTATTTCAGAGCCGATTGAGTTCCTGTTCCTGTTTATTGCCCCTGTGCTTTACGCGTTTCATATCGTTATGTCTGGCCTGGCGCTGATGGTGATGGCGCTTCTCGGCGTCACTATCGGCAACACCGACGGCGGTATTCTGGATCTGCTGATCTTCGGCGTCATGCAGGGGATGTCGACCAAATGGTATCTGCTGTTCCCGGTGGGTATGGCCTGGTTTGCTATCTACTTCTTCGTCTTCCGCTGGTACATCCTCAGGCACGATATTAAAACGCCGGGCCGTGAGGTTGACGCGCAGGGTGCGCTCCAGGCGGTGGAAGCCAATACCCGGGCACGTGGAAAATCAAAATACGATCATGGGCTTATTCTTCGCGCGCTTGGCGGTAAAGAGAATATTGAGTCGCTCGACAACTGCATCACCCGCTTACGTCTGGTGGTGAAAGATATGGGGCTTATCGACCAGCAGGCGCTGAAGGCCGCGGGCGCCTTGTCAGTCGTGGTGCTTGATGCCCACAGCGTTCAGGTGATCATCGGCCCGCAGGTGCAGAGCGTCAAATCCGGCATTGAAGCCTTAATTTAACAGGGGGACGTTGTGTTTGATTTCGACAGAATCATTGAGCGTAAAAGCGATAAATGCCGTAAATGGGATCATGCGTTTGTGTGCTCGCGTTTCGGTGATGTCCCGGAGGGATTTATCCCGCTGTGGATAGCAGACATGGATTTCACCTCGCCACCCGCCGTGATTGAAGGCTTCCAGCGCATCGTGGAGCATGGCACCTTCGGTTACACCTGGTGCTTCGACGAATTCTACGATGCGGTCATCGCCTTCCAGCGCACCCGACATCAGGTTGAGGTGCATAAGTCATGGATCACCCTGACCTACGGCACCGTTTCCACGCTGCACTATACGGTTCAGGCGTTCTGCAAACCCGGCGACTGCGTGATGATGAACACCCCGGTGTATGACCCGTTTGCGATGGCGACACAGCGACAGGGCGTGCGGGTGCTTGCAAATCCGCTGAGCGTGAAGGAAAACCGCTATCACCTGGATTTTAATCTGATTGAAGTTCAGCTCAAAACTCACCGTCCAAAACTGTGGTTCTTCTGCTCGCCGCATAACCCTTCGGGCCGAATCTGGCGCGCGGATGAGATACGCCAGGTGTCCGATCTCTGTAAGCGCTACGGCACGATTCTGGTGGTTGATGAGGTTCACGCCGAGCACATTCTGGACGGTACATTCGTCAGCTGTCTGACTTCGGGCTGTGCCGCCCAGGACAACCTGATTGTGCTGACCTCCCCCAATAAAGCGTTCAACCTTGGCGGGCTAAAAACATCCTACTCGATAATTCCAGACGATTCGCTGCGCCAGCGTTTCCGCCAGCAGCTGGAGAAGAACTCCATTACCTCGCCCAATATCTTCGGCGTGTGGGGAATTATTCTGGCCTATCAGCAGGGTCTGCCATGGCTCGACGCGCTGAATGGTTATCTGCGCGGCAATGCCCGCTACCTTGCGGATGCTATCCAGACCCACTTCCCTGCATGGAAGATGATGAACCCGGAGTCGTCGTATCTCGCCTGGATAGACGTCAGTGCGGACGATCGCAGTGCGACGGCGCTAACCCAACATTTCGCCAAACAGGCTGGCGTGGTCATCGAAGATGGCAGCCACTACGTACAAAACGGCGAAAACTACCTGCGTATTAACTTCGGCACCCAGCGCTACTGGCTGGAACAGTCCATCAACCGAATGCTGAAGCATTACTGATAAGGATCTTACCCCGATGAAAAAAATGCTCACTCTCTCGCTGCTGGCTCTCTGCGTTTCTCATGGCGCGGCGGCAGCAAACTACGCGCTCAGTAACGACAATATTGCCCTTTCGTTTGATGATGCAAATGCAACGGTAGTAGTAACGGACAGCAAAGCTAACCATCCGCTCACGCCCCAGGAGCTGTTCTTTCTGACGCTGCCGGATGAAACAAAAATCCACACCGCTGATTTCAAAATCAAGCACGTCGAAAAGCAGGACAATGCGATAGTCATCGACTTTACGCATCCGGATTTTAACGTAACGGTGAAACTGAACCTGGTGAAGGGAAAATACGCCAGCATCGGCTACACCATCGCCGCCGTCGGGCAGCCGCGGGACGTAGCGAAAATTACCTTCTTCCCGACGAAGAAGCAGTCTCAGGCACCTTACGTTGACGGGGCGATTAACAGCTCGCCAATCGTGGCCGACTCGTTCTTCATCCTGCCAGACAAACCGATTGTGAATACTTACGCTTATGAAGCCACCACGAACCTCAACGTGGAGCTGAAAACGCCAATTCTGCCTGAGACACCGGTTAGTTTTACCACCTGGTTCGGCACTTTCCCGGAAACTAATCAGCTGCGCCGCAGCGTAAACCAGTTTATCGATGCCGTGCGTCCGCGGCCTTATAAGCCTTATCTGCACTACAACAGCTGGATGGACATCGGTTTCTTTACCCCTTACTCCGAGCAGGATGTCATTGGGCGGATGGACGAATGGAATAAAGAATTTATTGCCGGACGCGGGGTGGCGCTGGACGCGTTCCTGCTGGACGATGGCTGGGACGATCGCACCGGACGCTGGCTTTTTGGCCCGGCATTCAGCAACGGTTTTGGCAAAGTCAGGGAAAAAGCCGACAGCCTGCACAGCTCGGTTGGGCTGTGGCTTTCTCCGTGGGGCGGATACAACAAGCCGCGCGATATTCGCGTCTCGCATGCAAAAGAATATGGTTTCGAAACCGTAGACGGCAAGCTGGCGCTGTCAGGGCCGAACTATTTTAAAAACTTTAACGATCAGATCATTAAGCTGATCAAAAACGAGCACATTACCTCGTTCAAGCTCGACGGAATGGGTAACGCCAATTCGCATATCAAGGGCAGCCCATTTGCATCGGATTTTGACGCGTCCATTGCCCTGCTGCACAACATGCGCAGCGCAAACCCGAACCTGTTTATCAACCTGACCACCGGCACCGACGCCAGCCCGTCCTGGCTGTTCTATGCTGATTCAATCTGGCGTCAGGGCGATGATATCAACCTGTACGGCCCCGGCACGCCAGTGCAGCAGTGGATGACCTACCGCGATGCCGAAACCTGGCGATCCATCGTGCGCAAAGGTCCTCTGTTCCCGCTGAACTCACTGATGTACCACGGGATCGTCAGCGCAGAGAACGCTTACTATGGACTCGAGAAAGTGCAAACAGACAGCGATTTTGCCGATCAGGTCTGGAGCTACTTCGCAACCGGAACTCAGCTTCAGGAGCTGTACATCACGCCGTCCATGCTGAATAAGGCGAAGTGGGATACCCTGGCGCAGGCGGCGAAATGGTCGCGTGAGAATGCCAGCGTGCTGGTGGATACTCACTGGATTGGCGGTGACCCAACTTCGCTTCAGGTTTACGGCTGGGCCTCATGGAGTAAAGACAAAGCGATTTTTGGCCTACGCAACCCGTCGGATAAGCCGCAACGTTACTACCTGGATTTAACCAAAGATTTTGAGATCCCGGCAGGAGAGCGTTCGCAGTTTACCCTGAAAGCCGTGTACGGCAGTAATTCGACCGTACCAGAGGAGTATAAAAACGCTGTGGTAATTACGCTGCAACCGCTGGAAACGCTGGTATTTGAGGCGATGCCGGGGAAATAGTGAGGCTCTGACACGGTGTAGGCCGGGTAAGGCGAAGCCGCCACCCGGCAAAACAGGCGGCAGGGGCTTATTCCCCCTGCTGCTCCAGCGCATATTTATACAGTGCATTTTTCTTCACGCCGTGGATCTCCGCCGCCAGCGCCGCCGCTTTTTTCAGGGGGAGTTCAGCCTGTAGCAGAGCCAGCGTACGCAGCGCATCGGCAGGCAGAGCGTCTTCCTGCGCTTTGTGCCCTTCAACAATCAGCACCATTTCGCCCTTGCGGCGGTTTTCATCCTCTTTCACCCACGCCAGCAGTTCGCCAACCGGCGCACCGTGAATGGTTTCCCACGTTTTGGTCAACTCGCGCGCCAGCACCACGTAGCGCCCTTCGCCCCAGACGGTCACCATATCTTCCAGGCTTTCCAGCAGACGGTGAGTTGATTCGAAGAAGATCAACGTACGCGGTTCAGCTTCCAGATCCTTTAACACATCGCGACGGCCTTTGGATTTAGCAGGCAGGAAGCCTTCGTAGCAGAAACGATCGGACGGCAGGCCCGCAGCGCTTAACGCCGCAATCGCCGCGCACGGCCCGGGCAGCGGCACAACGCGGATGCCTGCTTCACGGCAGGTGCGTACCAGATGGTAGCCCGGATCGTTGATCAGCGGCGTTCCCGCATCGGAGACCAGCGCGATGTTCTGCCCTTCTTTAAGCTTCGCCACCAGCGATTCGGCTTTTTGTTGCTCATTGTGATCGTGCAGGGCAAACAAACGGGCGTTAATGGCAAAGTGTTGTAGCAGTAAACCGGTATGACGGGTGTCTTCAGCAGCAATTAAATCAACAGCTTGCAATACGGTGAGCGCACGTTGGGTAATATCAGACAAATTCCCGATAGGAGTAGGTACAATATAAAGCTGGCCTTGAGAATTATCTGCCGTTTCGTGTTGTTTCATTGTTTCGTCCGTATTGCCGATTTAATATTGAGCATTGCGTAAAAAAATCACTGGATACAGTATGGTACCGTTAACGTTTCTTCGAAAAAAAGCCGCGCACAGCGTGCCCCTCCTGCTGGCAGCCCTGATCTTTACCGGCTGCGGCACCCAGGCACCTGACCAGAGCACTGCTCATATGCAGGGATCCGCTCAGGCTGATTCTGGCTTTTATCTGCAACAAATGTCGCAGAGTACAAATGATACCAGGATCAACTGGCAATTACTCGCCATTCGTGCACTGCTGAAAGAAGGGAAAACCCAGCAGGCCGCCGAGCTGTTCAGCCAGCTGCCGCAGGATCTTAACGACACTCAGCGTCATGAGCAGACGCTGCTGTCAGCAGAACTGAAGGTCGCGCAAAAAGATTACGACGGCGCGAAGAAGATCCTCGGCACCATCGATCTCAGCACGCTGGATAAAAACCAGCAGGCCCGTTTCTGGCAGGCCGGTATCACCGCTGAGCAGGGCCGCCCTTCCCTGACGCTACTCCGCGCGCTGATTGCCCAGGAGCCTCTGCTCGCGGGTGCGGACAAGCAGAAAAATATTGATGCAACCTGGCAGGCGCTCGCCTCCATGACCCAGGATCAGGCCAAAGCGCTGGTAATCAACGCCGATGAAAATGTTCTGCAAGGCTGGCTGGATCTGCAACAGATGTGGTTCAACAACCGCAGCGATCCGAACATGTTGAAAGCTGGCATTACCGACTGGCAAAAGCGTTACCCGCAAAACCCGGGAGCGAAAATGCTGCCAACGCAGCTGGTGAACGTGCAAAACTTTAAGCCCGCCTCCACCAGCAAAATCGCCCTACTGCTGCCGTTAAACGGTCAGGCAGCGGTGTTTGGTCGCGCCATTCAGCAAGGTTTTGAAGCCGCGAAAAACGGCACTACCGCCGTCAGCGGTAGCGCGGTTCCGACCCAGGCAGCACAGGCGGCGAATGTGAATGACGTTGTCAGCCCGTCCGCCGCCGAAACCAGCGACCTGACCACCGCGCAAACCCCTGCGCAGGGCACCATGCAGAATCCGGTTACCGCCCCAACGACGCAGCCCGCTCCCCCTGCGCCTGCGACAACACAGGCCCCGGCTGAAACACCGGCGCCCGCGACGGCAGAACAACCTCAGCCGCAAACCGCGCAGCCGGAACAGCAGCCAGCAACCCAGCCGCAGGCTGTGGCCACCACCAGCGCTAACCCTGGTGCAGAGTTGAAAATCTACGACACCAGCGCCCAGCCGCTTGACCAGGTGCTGGCGCAGGTTCAGCAGGACGGGGCCAGCATCGTTGTCGGCCCGCTGTTGAAAAACAACGTGGAAGCGCTGATGAAGAGCAACACCACGCTGAACGTGCTGGCGCTTAACCAGCCTGAGCAGGTTCAGAACCGCGCCAATATCTGTTACTTCGCCCTCTCTCCGGAGGATGAAGCCCGCGATGCGGCCCGTCATATTCACGAGCAGGGCAAGCAGGCGCCGCTGCTGTTGATCCCACGCAGCACGCTGGGCGATCGCGTTGCCAACGCGTTTGCGCAAGAGTGGCAGACCCTTGGCGGTGGCGTGGTGTTGCAGCAGAAATTTGGCTCAGCTGCCGAACTGAGAGCGGGCGTGAACGGCGGGGCAGGTATTGCCCTCAACGGTAGCCCGGTATCCGCCAGCCTGCCGCAGCAGCAGAGCGTCACCATCGGCGGTCTGACGATCCCAGCGCCCCCTACCGACGCGCAAATCAGCGGCGGCGGTAAAGTGGATTCGGCGTACATCGTCGCTACGCCGGAAGAGATCGCCTTTATCAAACCGATGATCGCCATGCGTAACGGCAGCCAGAGCGGCGCAACGCTCTACGCCAGCTCACGCAGCGCACAGGGTACCGCAGGCCCGGATTTCCGTCTGGAAATGGAAGGACTGCAATACAGCGAGATCCCGATGCTGGCAGGCAGCAACCCGCAGTTGATGCAGCAGGCGCTGGGCGCGGTGCGCAATGACTATTCCCTGGCGCGTCTGTACGCGATGGGCGTCGATGCCTGGGCGCTGGCAAACCACTTCACCCAGATGCGCCAGGTACCGGGCTTCGAGCTTAACGGGAATACCGGCGATCTGACCGCCGATCAGGATTGTGTGATTAACAGGAAGTTATCATGGCTCAAATACCAGCAGGGGCAGATTGTCCCGGCCAGTTAAGCCGTAAACAGACCGGCGACGCGTGGGAGTTAAAGGCGCGTCGCTGGCTTGAAGGCAAAGGACTGCGCTTTGTCGCCGCCAACGTTCGCGGGCGCGGCGGCGAGATTGACCTGATCATGAAAGACGGTCAGACCATCGTGTTTGTTGAAGTTCGCTACCGACAGTCGTCCCGTTTTGGCGGTGCTGCCGCCAGCGTGACGCTCGCCAAACAACAAAAATTATTACAGACTGCCCACTTGTGGCTTGCCCGCCATAATGGGAGTTTTGATACTGTGGATTGCCGTTTCGATGTGGTAGCCTTCACCGGAAATGCGATCGACTGGCTTAAAAACGCGTTTGGCGAAGACGCATAAATAAGATTTTAAAGGGATACCGTGCTCGAACGAATTAAAGTGTGCTTCACAGAAAGCATTCAAACGCAGATTGCCGCGGCGGAAGCCCTTCCGGACGCGATCTCGCGTGCAGCGATGACACTGGTTCAGTCGCTGCTCAACGGCAACAAAATCCTCTGTTGTGGCAATGGCACGTCCGCCGCCAACGCACAGCATTTTGCTGCCAGCATGATCAATCGCTTCGAAACCGAGCGCCCAAGCTTACCTGCCATTGCACTAAACACCGATAACGTGGTCTTAACTGCGATTGCCAACGATCGTCTGCATGACGAAATCTACGCCAAGCAGGTGCGCGCCTTAGGCCATGCCGGAGACGTGCTGCTGGCGATCTCCACGCGCGGTAACAGCCGGGATATCGTTAAAGCGGTTGAAGCGGCAGTGACCCGGGATATGACGATTGTCGCCCTGACCGGTTACGACGGCGGTGAGCTGGCTGGCCTGCTGGGGCCGCAGGATGTGGAGATCCGCATTCCTTCGCACCGTAGCGCCCGCATCCAGGAGATGCATATGCTCACGGTGAACTGCTTATGCGATCTGATCGATAACACGCTTTTCCCTCACCAGGATGATTAAGGAGTTCTCATGAAGGTTTTATCGGCCCTTGCAGTCGTGATGTCTGCATTACTGCTTCAGGGATGCATCGCTGCCGCTGTAGTCGGTACCGCAGCGGTCGGCACCAAAGCAGCGACCGATCCGCGTACCGTTGGGACGCAGGTGGATGACGGTACGCTTGAGCTGCGCGTAAACAGTGCACTGTCGAAAGACGAGCAGATCAAGAAGGAAGCACGCATCAACGTGACGGCTTATCAGGGCAAAGTGCTGCTGGCAGGCCAGGCGCCAAATCCTGAACTCGCCTCGCGCGCCAAACAGATCGCGATGGGTGTGGAAGGCACGGCGGAAGTGTATAACGAGATCCGCCAGGGCCAGCCGATTGGTCTCGGCACCGCGTCATCTGATACCTGGATCACCACCAAAGTGCGTTCCCAGCTGCTGGGTACCGACCAGGTGAAATCCTCAAACGTGAAAGTGACCACGGAGAACGGCGAAGTGTTCCTGCTGGGTCTGGTGACGGAACGTGAAGGGAAAGCGGCAGCGGATATCGCCAGCCGGGTGAGCGGCGTGAAGCACGTCACCACCGCGTTTACTTATATTAAGTAATTCACACCTGACTGTAAGCCCGGTAAGCGCAAGCGCCACCGGGCTTTCTTTCACACAAGCGCCATACTCCCCACAATCACTCCACTCAACGCCACCAGCCCCGCAGTCAGCCACAGCGCTTTCGCCGGGAATGACTTACGCAGCATGATAAGCGACGGCAGGCTCACCGCCGGCAGCGTGATGAGCAGCGCCAGCGCTGGTGCGGTCCCCATACCGGCCATCATCATGGTCTGAATAATCGGGATCTCCGCCGCGGTTGGGATCACGAACAGGCAACCGGCCACCGCCATCGCAATCACCCACATCAGCGTGTTGTCGATAGCGCCATCCGCATGCGGGAACAGCCAGACGCGCGCGGCCCCCAGCACCAGTACGGCCAGGATATAGACCGGAATGGTGCTCCAGAAAAGCTGCCACAGCGCTTTGCCCCAGCGAGCAAAGAAACTGCCCTGCGGCTCGCTGACGTCCAGCTCAACGGAAGCAGACCCGGCCTCGTTGTCTTTCACCAGGTGCTGCACCAGCGTAGCGACAAGCACCACCGTCAGCAGGCCAGCCGCCAGACGGATAAACGTGAAATGCCAGCCGAGAACGAAGCCCATAAACACCAGCGTTGCCGGGTTCAGCAGTGGGTTACCCATCCAGAAGGCAAGCGCGCCGCCCATCGACACGCACTGTCGGCGCATACCCGCCGCCACCGGTGCGGCGCAGCAGGAACACATCATGCCCGGCAGGGAGAAAATCGTCCCCAGCAGCGTGCCCTGCAAGCGCGGCTGTCCCAGGGTTTTCACCAGCCAGTTACGCGGGATAAGTACCTGAATCAGCGAGCCCAGCAATACGCCCAATACTGCCGCTTTCCAGACGGCAAGAAAATAAACCATTGCGTAATCCCACGCCGCGCGTAGCGGGCTGGAATCGGCCTGCGCGAGAATCGATTTACCGATGCTGTGGGTGTCGGCGGCGGTGAAGGCTTTACCGTAGTACGGCTGCCATTTCACATACCAGAGGCCAATGATGACCACGAGAAAGAAGAGTGCGGGCTTCCACCACTGAACAGGTGTTGCCGCCTGAGATGAAGACTGACCAGTCATACCATTCCCCGGAAGGTGTTATTTAATAAGCTGGGGAAGTTTACGCCTCGCCCTGCGCGATTTCACGCAGTTTTGCCGAAGGGATAATATTAACCCCCTCCTGCGACGGAGCCAGCGCCTCTTTTAGCATCGCCAGCGCGACATCCCGCGCCTCGATGGACTTCCAGTTACCCGGCAGAATGCGAAACAGCGGAGCGAAAAAAGACTCGTTAAAACGACGTTCGTCACGGTGCCCCATCAGCATGGAAGGCCGCGCGATGGTCAGGCGCTCCCATTTCTGCGCGATTAACGCCTCTTCCATTTTGCCCTTCACCTGGTTGTAAAAAAACGGCGAGCCTGCGTTCGCGCCGTGCGCGCTGACCACCAGGAAATGTTTTGCGCCCAGCTTTTTCGCCGTCAGGGCGGTATCCACCACCAGCGTGTAATCCGCATGGACAAAAGCTTCTTTACTGCCCGCTTCCCGTCGGGTGGTGCCAAGGCAGCAAAAGGCGATATCAATGGGATCCTGCACCTGCGCCAGCGCGTCGGTGAGCTGTGGATCGTGCGGGTTATAGACGCCGGTGATATCCAACAGCGGGCGACGCGTCGGGGCGGCGATATAATTGATATGCCGATCCTGGATCAGCAGCCGCAGCAGATGTCCACCCACCAGCCCGGTTGCGCCGGTAATCAGTACCTGACTCATCTTATCCCCTTTACAGAATTGTCCGTTTGCGTTCTGGGCCTGCTCTACCACACTTAAAAGTCTGTTACCGGTAAGTATTTACCACAAACGGGAAAAAAACAGTCTGAAGCGAAAACAACGGAGGAAGCATGGGTAAAAAAATCGCAGTCTTGATTACCGACGAGTTTGAAGATTCAGAATTTACGTCGCCAGCAGAGGCATTCCGCAAGGCGGGCCACGAGGTGGTCACCATTGAGAAAGAAGCGGGTAAAACCGTGAAGGGCCACAAGGGTGAAGCCAGCGTGACCATTGACGAATCCATTGATAACGTCAGCCCGTCGGATTTCGACGCCCTGCTGTTACCGGGCGGCCATTCACCGGATTCCCTGCGCGGGGACGAGCGTTTCGTCACCTTTACCCGTGACTTCGTCGGCACCGGTAAACCGGTGTTTGCCATTTGCCACGGTCCGCAGCTGCTGATCAGCGCCGAGGTGGTACGCGGGCGTAAGCTCACCGCGGTGAAACCGATCGTTATCGATCTGAAAAACGCGGGAGCCGAGTTCTACGATCAGGAAGTGGTGAACGATAACGATCAGCTGATCACCAGCCGTACACCGGACGATCTGCCGGCGTTTAACCGTGAAGCGCTACGCCTGCTCGGCGCGTAACCAGTGCAGCTTTTTACCAAAGCCCAGGGTGTTGTCGGTAAATTTCAGCTCATCAAGGCGGATTTCCCACACCGGGGCTTTTAGCGCCGCAGCCACCGGGAAGCGGCGCGTATAGCGTTTACGTTGCGCGTCGCTCTCCTCCCCTTCCAGGCGACGAATTTCACCTTTGAACTGGACCCCGCGGATCAGCGCAACAGTTTTAGGCTGACCGTTTACCGTACCTGCCACTTTTGCCTGCTGGCCCGTCATCTGCGCATGCCGCGTTTTGTCTTCGCTCATTACGTAAAAGGCCACGCGCTCGGGATCGTAGTAATAAAAGGCATTTGCGCACCACATCTCCTCGTCTTTACAGACGCACCAGGTCACGACATGCTGCTTTGCCAGCCAGCGGTTAATGGCGGCCAGTGTTTCCATTTTAGCTCTCTCTCATGCTATGGTGCGTTCACCTTAACATACTGAATCTGTTTACTGTGTGCTGGTTTCTCTATCTTGTCCGAACCGCTGATAACGCACTCTACACCGGGATCACTACCGATGTGGCACGGCGTTTTTTACAACATCAAACGGGGAAAGGGGCGAAAGCACTACGGGGGAAAGGTGAACTTCAGTTAGCGTTTTCAGCCGCCGTGGGCGACAGATCCCTGGCGCTCAGGCTGGAATACCGCATCAAGCAGTTGACAAAGCGCCAGAAAGAGCGTCTCGTCAACGGGGACGGCTCTTTCGAGGCGCTACTCGAAAGCCTGCTTAAAAACGATTGAAATGATCGTGGTACTCCACCAGACCGGTAACGCCGTCGAGCGCATCATCTGCCAGAGGATGCACCTGGAAAGATGTTTCCGTGCCCGGCCAGTGGCAGCGCAGATCGTATCTGGACGCTGGCTCAAAACCTAAACGTTCGTAGAACGCCGGATCGCCCAGAACGACGACAGCGGCATAGCCAAATTCATTCAGTGAATCCAGTCCTTCATAGACCAGCTGGCGCGCCAGGCCCTGGCCACGGTAGTTTTCATCCACCGCCAACGGCGCCATGCCGACCCACTGCAACTCTTCACCCTGCACAATCACCGGGCTGAAGGCCACGTAGCCGACCACCTGCCCTTCATCGTCAGTGGCAACCAGGCCCAGCGTAATCAGGCCATCTTCGCGAAGATCGTGAACCAGTTGGGCTTCGGCGTCGCCTGCAAAAGAGCGGCGTAACAACGCATCGATACCCGGCGCATCAATCCCAATTTCGACTCGAATCAGCATGGTTCACCTACTGAAGTGTGTTTACTGTCCGGCGGGGTTTTTAGCCCGGCCTCAACGAAATCTGCCATTTGCATCAACATCATACGCAGCGCTTTCGGCATCTGCTCCAGCTCAATGGCATCCATTAAATTTTTGACGTACAGACCGAGCTCCGTGTCGCCTTCAATCACCAGACGACGCTGGAAGAAGAGGGTGTCCGGATCCTGTTTGCGCGCGGCGATCATCAGCAGATCGCTGGCATCCGCGCTAAAGCTGACATCAGCCTCGGCGGTTTCACGGACGATAAGCCGATCGTTCTCAACGGAAGTAAACCAGCGCAACCCGATATCGCGCACTTCAATCTTTAACCAGCGGCCTTCCAGAAACTCCAGCTCACCGTCCTGTAGCGCCTGGCGGAACTGCCAGCTCAGTACCTGCTCCAGCACCTGGCGTTTAAGCGCGAACGGCGCCAGTTTTACCGGCACGCTCAGCATTGATGGACCAAATTGTACGAGACGTGAACGCAGTTTATCCAGCACGAGCTTTACTCCCTGATAGCTATAGTCCTGCTATTTTGCCATATCCCGACAAGAAGATAGCGGCGTAAATCAACAAACCGTTGTCCGGTGTACCTCATTATTGGTGCCATCAATACGCCATTAGCTGCCTTAAATCAAAAATTGTCGCGTATGGGTTAATTAAAATCCCAGCTCGTTAACATTTTTTACGATCCCTGCGATCGACAACATCGGGATAAATTATGGAGCTGCTCTGCCCTGCCGGAAACCTTCCGGCGCTTAAGGCGGCCATCGAAAATGGGGCCGATGCGGTCTATATCGGGCTGAAAGATGATACCAACGCCCGCCATTTTGCGGGTCTTAACTTTACGGAGAAAAAGCTTCAGGAAGCCGTTAACTTCGTCCACCAGCACCGGCGCAAACTGCACATCGCCATCAATACCTTTGCCCATCCTGATGGCTATGCCCGCTGGCAGCGCGCCGTGGATATGGCGGCCCAGCTGGGCGCCGATGCGCTGATCCTGGCCGACCTCGCCATGCTTGAGTATGCGGCAGAACGTTATCCGCATATTGAGCGCCATGTCTCTGTTCAGGCATCGGCCACCAATGAAGAGGCCGTCCGTTTTTATCATCGACACTTTGACGTGGCTCGCGTAGTGCTGCCGCGCGTACTCTCTATTCATCAGGTTAAGCAACTGGCGCGCGTCACGCCAGTGCCGCTGGAGGTTTTTGCCTTCGGCAGCCTGTGCATCATGGCCGAAGGCCGCTGCTATCTTTCCTCGTATTTGACCGGCGAATCGCCAAATACCGTCGGCGCCTGCTCGCCTGCCCGCTTCGTTCGCTGGCAGCAAACGCCGCAGGGACTGGAGTCACGCCTGAATGATGTGTTAATTGACCGCTATCAGGACGGTGAAAACGCGGGCTACCCGACGCTGTGCAAAGGCCGATATCTGGTGGACGGTGAGCGCTACCACGCGCTGGAGGAGCCCACCAGCCTCAACACGCTGGAACTGCTGCCAGAGCTGCTGGCCGCCAATATTGCCTCGGTGAAAATCGAAGGCCGCCAGCGCAGCCCGGCCTACGTGAGCCAGGTGGCAAAGGTGTGGCGTCAGGCCATCGACCGCTGCATGGCGGACCCGCAATACTACGCTCCGCAGGCGGCATGGATGGAGACGCTCGGCGCGATGTCCGAAGGCACCCAAACCACGCTCGGCGCGTATCACCGTAAATGGCAGTGAGATAATCATGAAATATTCATTAGGGCCGGTGCTTTACTACTGGCCAAAAGAGACGCTGGAAGATTTTTACCAGCAGGCGGCTAACAGCAGCGCCGATGTGATTTACCTCGGCGAAGCGGTGTGCAGCAAGCGCCGCGCCACCAAAGTGGGCGACTGGCTGGATATGGCGAAAAGCCTGGCCGGCAGCGGCAAGCAGGTGGTGCTCTCGACGCTGGCGCTGGTGCAGGCGTCCTCTGAACTGGGCGAGCTGAAGCGCTACGTCGAAAACGGTGAGTTCCTGCTGGAGGCGAGCGACCTGGGCGTGGTGAACATGTGCGCCGAACGTAAGCTGCCGTTTGTCGCCGGACATGCCCTGAACTGCTATAACGCCGTGACCCTGCGCCTGCTGCTCAAACAGGGGATGACCCGCTGGTGCATGCCGGTTGAACTCTCCCGCGACTGGCTGGCCAACCTGCTTACACAGTGCGAAGAGCTGGTCATTCGCAACAAGTTTGAAGTGGAAGTTCTGAGCTATGGGCATCTGCCGCTGGCCTACTCTGCCCGCTGCTTCACCGCACGTTCCGAAGATCGTCCGAAAGACGAGTGCGAAACCTGCTGCATTAAGTACCCGAACGGACGCAGCATGCTGTCGCAGGAGAATCAGCAGGTGTTTGTTCTTAACGGCATTCAGACCATGAGCGGTTACGTCTATAACCTCGGCAACGAACTGGCGTCAATGCACGGGCTGGTGGATATGGTGCGTCTTTCGCCGCTTGATACCGGCGTATTCGCCATGCTGGACGCCTTCCGCGCCAACGAAAATGGCGCTGCTCCGCTGCCTCTGACGGCAAACAGCGACTGCAACGGTTACTGGCGACGTCTCGCCGGGCTGGAATTGCAGGCATAAAAAAGGCTCACTTTGTTAACAACGGTTATCATTTTTTAATGCAGTATTAAAGATTGACCGTCGACAAAGTGAGCTGTTATGACTGACAAAACCATTCCGTTTTCGGTGTTGGATCTGGCGCCGATCCCACAAGGCTCCTCGGCCAGAGAAGCCTT
Organism: Enterobacter cloacae complex sp. AR_0002; assembly: GCF_001922365.1. Taxonomy (NCBI): domain Bacteria; kingdom Pseudomonadati; phylum Pseudomonadota; class Gammaproteobacteria; order Enterobacterales; family Enterobacteriaceae; genus Enterobacter; species Enterobacter cloacae complex sp. AR_0002. The sequence continues at coordinate 4,276,303 of NZ_CP018814.1, read as the reverse complement.
CACGCACTCTCTCGATCTTGCTCAGCTTGCCGAAAAGCGCGGCTATCACCGCTACTGGCTGGCGGAACACCACAATATGGTGGGCATCGCCAGCGCCGCCACCTCGGTGCTGATTGGCTATCTGGCGGCGAATACCACCACACTGCACCTGGGCTCCGGCGGCGTGATGCTGCCAAACCACGCCCCGCTGGTGATTGCTGAGCAGTTCGGGACGCTGAATACCCTCTATCCGGGCCGTATTGATTTAGGGCTTGGCCGCGCGCCGGGCAGCGACCAGCCGACCATGCGCGCCCTGCGTCGCCATATGAGCGGCGATATCGATAACTTCCCGCGCGATGTGGCGGAGCTGGTGGACTGGTTTGACGCGCGGGATCCGAACCCGCACGTGCGTCCTGTGCCGGGGTACGGGGAAAAGATCCCGGTATGGCTGTTAGGCTCAAGTCTGTACAGCGCGCAGCTCGCCGCCCAGTTGGGGCTGCCGTTTGCGTTTGCCTCGCATTTCGCACCGGATATGCTGCATCAGGCGCTGCATCTCTACCGCACGCACTTCAAACCGTCCGAGCGTCTGGAGAAACCGTACGCGATGGTCTGTATCAATATCATTGCCGCCGACAGCAACCGCGACGCGGAATTCCTGTTCACCTCCATGCAGCAGGCGTTTGTGAAGCTGCGTCGCGGTGAGACGGGCCAGCTGCCGCCGCCGGTAGAGAATATGCATCAGCTGTGGTCGGCCTCCGAGCAGTATGGCGTGCAGCAGGCTCTGAGTATGTCGCTGGTAGGTGATAAGGCGAAAGTGCGTCACGGGCTGGAGGCGGTGCTGCGTGAAACCCAGGCGGATGAGATTATGGTTAACGGCCAGATTTTCGATCACCAGGCGCGTCTGCATTCGTTTGATTTGGCAATGCAGGTGAAAGAGGAGTTGGTGGGGTAGTTTTTTTGCTTTGCCCGGTGGCGCTTCGCTTACCGGGCCTACATTCTTTTCTCCCTCTCCCTGCGGCAGAGGGCCGGGGTGAGGGGTTCAGACCGCACGTTTTACTGATACACAGGCAACAGATTAAAACTCGACAGCACGTGCACCACCACGTTACCGATACCAAATACCAGGATCAGCGCAATCATCGGTTTTCCGCCCCAGACGCGGAATTTCGGGCTGCCGAAGCGCTTACGTGATTTGCGCGCCAGCAGCGCCGGTACAATCGCCGCCCAGATGGTGGCCGCCAGTCCTGCATAGCCGATGGCGTAGAGGAAACCGTTCGGCCACAGCAGGCCGCCCACAATCGGCGGCAGGAAGGTCAACAGCGCCGTTTTGAAGCGCCCCGTCGCAGAGTCATCAAAACCAAACAGATCCGCCAGGTAGTCAAACAGGCCCAGCGTCACGCCGAGGAATGAACTCGCCACCGCAAAGTTCGAGAAGACCACCAGAAGCAGATCCAGGCTGCGGCTGTTCAGCACGCCGCTCAGCGCCTGTACCAGCACATCAATGTTACCGCCCTTCTGCGCAATGCCGATAAATTCCGGACGCGGGATGTTACCCATCGTCCCCAGCAGCCAGATCACATACAGCGCCAGCGCCAGCAGCGTGCCGTAAACCAGGCATTTCACGATGGTGCGCGGATCCTTGCCGTAGTACTTCATCAGGCTCGGTACGTTACCGTGGTAGCCAAACGACGCCAGACAGAACGGCAGGGTCATCAGCAGGTACGGCGTATAAGAGGTGTTCGTTTCGGCAACGTTAAACAGCGTGGCCGGCGTGACGTGCCCCAGCAGGCTGCCGAAGGTAAGAAAGAAGGTGATGACCTTTGCGCCCAGCACGATTGCCGTCATGCGGCTGACCGCTTTGGTGCTCATCCAGACGATAAACGCCACGCCCAGCGCGAAGCAGAGACCCGCCAGACGCGCCGGAACGTTCAGCGACATCTCTGAGAAGGTGTGATGCAGAATCGACCCGCTCGCTGAAATGTACGCGTAGGTCAGGATATAGAGTACAAACGCGATGGACAGCCCGTTCACCAGGTTCCAGCCTTTGCCCAACAGATCCCGGGTGAGGGTGTCGAAGCTGGAGCCAATGCGATAGTTCAGGTTTGCTTCAAGGATCATCAGCCCGGAATGGAGCATGCAGAACCAGGTGAAAACCAGCGCCGCCAGCGACCAGAAGAACCACGCACCGGACATGACCACAGGCAGGGAAAACATCCCGGCACCAATGATGGTTCCGCCGATGATCACCACGCCGCCAAGCAGCGAAGGTGACGTTTGGGTGGTGGTTAGTGTTGCCATGCGGCCTTATCTCCAGTGAAAAATGTGGTTCTGCATTTTAATGTGCTGCACTGTACCAGTACAAGAGTACAAAAGGAATAAAAAAAGCCCCGATAGCGACTATCGGGGCTGTATATTTTACTTTACGTCAGAAGCGAAAGGCTTACGCGTCACCGAAACGACGACGGCTGGCACCTTCTTCACGGCGTGGACCACGGTTTTCGCGGCGCTCGCCGGAGAAACGACGGCCTTCACCACCGCGACCTTCGCTGCGACCGCCTTCACGACGCTCGCCACCGAAACCGCGACCACCGCCACGACGTTCGCCGCCACGGTCAGGACGTGGCTGTGCATCGCCCAGCAGCTGCATGTTCATCGGCTTGTTCAGGATGCGGGTGCGAGTAAAGTGTTGCAGTACTTCGCCCGGCATGCCTTTTGGCAGCTCGATGGTGGAGTGGGAACCGAACAGCTTGATGTTACCAATGTAACGGCTGCTGATGTCGCCTTCGTTAGCGATCGCGCCAACGATGTGACGAACTTCAACACCATCATCACGGCCCACTTCAATGCGATACAGTTCCATTTCGCCAGCGTCACGACGCTCGCGACGTGGACGGTCTTCACCACCACGCTCTGGACGGTCACCGCGTGGACCACGGTCGTTACGGTCGCCACGACGTTCGAAACGATCGTCACGGTCACGGAACTCACGCTTAGGACGCATCGGCGCATCAGGTGGCACGATCAGGCTACGTTCGCCCTGCGCCATTTTCAGCAGTGCTGCGGCCAGGGTTTCCATGTCCAGCTCTTCGCCTTCAGCGACAGGCTGGATCTGGGACAGCAGCGCACGGTACTGATCCAGATCGCTGCTTTCCAGCTGCTGCTGTACTTTCGCGGCGAATTTTTCCAGACGGCGTTTGCCCAGCAGTTCTGCGTTTGGCAGCTCAGCTTCTGGAATGGTCAGCTTCATGGTGCGTTCAATATTACGCAGCAGACGACGCTCGCGGTTCTCAACGAACAGCAGCGCACGGCCTGCACGACCCGCACGACCGGTACGGCCGATACGGTGAACGTAAGACTCGGAGTCCATTGGGATATCGTAGTTTACAACCAGGCTGATACGCTCAACGTCCAGACCACGTGCTGCCACGTCGGTTGCAATCAGAATATCCAGACGACCGTCTTTCAGACGCTCCAGGGTCTGCTCGCGCAGGGCCTGGTTCATGTCGCCGTTCAGCGCTGCGCTGTTGTAGCCGCTACGCTCCAGGGCTTCAGCCACTTCCAGGGTCGCGTTTTTGGTACGAACGAAGATAATCGCCGCATCAAAATCTTCCGCTTCCAGGAAACGCACCAGCGCTTCGTTTTTGCGCATGCCGTATACAGACCAGTAGCTCTGGCTGATGTCCGGGCGAGTGGTCACGCTGGACTGAATGCGCACTTCCTGCGGCTCTTTCATGAAGCGGCGGGTAATGCGACGGATCGCTTCTGGCATGGTTGCAGAGAACAGAGCGGTCTGATGACCTTCCGGGATCTGCGCCATGATGGTTTCTACGTCTTCGATGAAGCCCATACGCAGCATTTCATCGGCTTCGTCCAGTACCAGACCGCTCAGTTTAGAGAGGTCCAGGGTACCGCGCTTCAGGTGATCCAGCAGACGGCCCGGCGTACCGACAACAATCTGTGGACCCTGGCGCAGGGCGCGTAACTGCACGTCATAACGCTGGCCGCCGTACAGGGCTACCACGTTTACGCCGCGCATATGTTTAGAGAATTCCGTCATGGCTTCAGCAACCTGAACAGCCAGTTCACGGGTTGGAGCCAGGACGAGGATCTGCGGCGCGCGCAGGTCCGGATCAATGTTGTTCAGCAGCGGCAGCGAGAATGCTGCGGTTTTACCGCTACCAGTCTGGGCCATGCCCAGCACGTCACGACCAGAAAGCAGGTGTGGGATACACTCAGCCTGGATCGGAGATGGTTTTTCGTAACCCAGATCGTTAAGGGCTTCAAGGATAGGAGCCTTCAGGCCCAGATCTGCAAAAGTGGTTTCGAATTCAGCCATGTAGTACAAGTGCCTCGATATTAATGGCGGCCAGTCTACTTAGCTCATCGTGAAAATGATTAGCAATTTTCATTGAAAAGTGTGAACCGGCTCAAATTAGGTGTATTGACGAACAACAACGCCCTCACCAGTGAAGGTGATGGCAATCAAAAGATTACGGGCTGATGTTTATGTCGTCAGCTATTGCTGGTCCGATTCTGCCAGGTCGTCTTGCTCCTGGCCCAAGAGCGATAATTCCAACAATGCATAACGGTGCTCAACGAAGTTATGTACGTTGTTAGCAACCGCTAATTTGAACAGTGCCGTAGCGCTGTCCATATCCCCCAGACTTAGGTAGTACTTACCTAAATAGAAGTTGGTTTCACTGAGATGCTCAGCGAGCGAGGTGTTATCCGTTGCGTCCGCCTTGAGGCGTTCCATCAGCGTTGCTTCGCTAATGTTGCCCAGGTAGAACTCGACAATGTTCCATCCCCACTGTTCCTTGTCCGATTTCTCGAAGCGCTGTTTCAGTGCTTCTTTGGCCTGCTTCTCATCAAGCTTCTGCTCAACGATGTAAAGCCACAGGCTGCGGAAAGGATCATTAGGATCGTCTTGATAAAACGCCAGCAGATCATCTTGCGCTAACTTATCACGTCCGCCGTAATACAATGCGATACCGCGATTCAAGTGCGCGTAGTTGTAAGTTGGATCAAGCTCAAGTACAGAATCAAACGCTTCATAGGCAGCATCAAAATTGCCTGCCTGCGTTAAATAAATGCCTAAGTAATTGAATACTTCAGGCATATCAGGTCGAATCGCCAGCGCTTGTGAAAAATCATTTCGCGCCAGTGCCCTCAGACCGAGACTATCATACAACACTCCGCGCTCATATAAAAGCTGTGCGCGTTCGTCATCGGTTAAAGCCCGACTGGCAAGTATTTGTTCCATGCGTGCCAGAATGACTTCCTGCTGCAAAGTCGGTTGCAATGGCACTGCGAGGACTTCGCTCTTACGCCAGGCAGAGTTGCTGCATCCTGCCAGCGTTAAAGCTGTCGCAACGAAACACCAGCGCAAAAAAGGCTTCATTTCCCACTCCCGAAGACAACTATTGGATGAACGTCCTGTCCCCCGGCGGCTTAACAAGGCGTCCTGCCTGATAATAAGCCCTCCGCCTGCGCGGAGGGCAAATGGCAACCTTACTCGCCTTGCTGTTCAGCAGCCGGAGCTTCCGGCGCCGCAGCAGGCTGAGACTGCTCGGTTGCTTCTTTAATGCTCAGACGGATACGGCCCTGGCGGTCAACTTCCAGAACTTTCACCGGTACTTCCTGACCCATTTGCAGGTAATCGGTCACTTTCTCAACGCGCTTGTCAGCGATCTGAGAGATGTGTACCAGACCTTCTTTACCGCCACCGATGGCAACGAATGCGCCAAAGTCAACGATACGGGTCACTTTACCATTGTAGATACGGCCCACTTCGATTTCTGCCGTGATCTCTTCGATACGACGGATAGCGTATTTCGCTTTCTCGCCGTCGGTTGCTGCGATCTTCACAGTACCGTCATCTTCGATTTCGATGGTGGTGCCCGTCTCTTCGGTCAGTGCACGGATAACGGAACCGCCCTTACCGATAACATCTTTGATCTTGTCTGGATTGATCTTGATGGTGTGAATACGCGGAGCGAATTCAGAGATATCACCGCGTGGCGCGTTGATAGCCTGTTCCATCACGCCCAGGATGTGCAGACGCGCACCTTTAGCCTGGTTCAGAGCAACCTGCATGATCTCTTTGGTGATACCTTCAATTTTGATATCCATCTGCAAGGCAGAGATACCGTCGCGGGAACCCGCCACTTTGAAGTCCATATCGCCCAGGTGGTCTTCATCACCCAGAATGTCAGACAGAACAACGTAGTTGTCGCCTTCTTTCACCAGACCCATTGCGATACCCGCAACGGCGGCTTTAATTGGCACGCCTGCATCCATCAGCGCCAGAGAAGCACCACACACGGAAGCCATGGAAGAAGAACCGTTGGATTCAGTGATTTCAGACACCACACGTACGGTGTACGGGAATTTGTCTGCTTCTGGCATCACTGCCAGCACGCCGCGCTTCGCCAGACGACCGTGACCAATTTCACGACGCTTCGGTGAGCCAACCATACCGGTTTCGCCCACAGAGTACGGAGGGAAGTTGTAGTGGAACAGGAAGCTGTCAGTGCGCTCGCCCATCAGTTCGTCGATGATCTGTGCGTCACGTGCAGTACCCAGGGTCGCGGTTACCAGCGCCTGCGTTTCACCACGGGTGAACAGCGCAGAACCGTGAGTACGTGGCAGTACGCCAGTACGCACGTCCAGACCACGGATCATGTCTTTTTCACGGCCATCGATACGCGGCTCGCCTGCCAGTACGCGGCTACGAACAACGTTTTTCTCGATGGCATGCAGGATTTCGCCAATTTCGTTAGCGTCCAGCGTTTCGTCTTCGGCAACCAGGGTCGCGGTCACTTCAGATTTGATCACATCAACCTGAGCATAGCGCTCCTGTTTGTCGGTGATGCGGTATGCGTCGCTCAGACGAGATTCTGCCAGTGCAGCAACGCGTGCGTTCAGCGCGTCGTTTGCCGCTTCTGGCTGCCAGTCCCAGCGTGGTTTACCGGCTTCTTTCACCAGGTCGTTGATGTTCTGGATAACAACCTGCTGCTGGTCGTGGCCGAAGACCACAGCGCCCAGCATCTGGTCTTCGCTCAGCAGTTCAGCTTCGGATTCAACCATCAGCACCGCGGCTTCAGTACCGGCGACAACCAGGTCCAGCTTACTCTCTTTCAGCTCTTCCTGAGTTGGGTTCAGCACGTACTGATCATTGATGTAACCCACGCGCGCAGCACCGATTGGACCATTGAATGGAATACCAGACAGTGACAGGGCAGCAGACGCACCGATCATCGCAACGATGTCCGGGTTAACCTGCGGGTTAACGGAAACAACGGTTGCGATAACCTGCACTTCGTTCACGAAGCCTTCCGGGAACAGCGGACGAACCGGGCGGTCAATCAGACGCGCGATCAGGGTTTCGCCTTCGCTTGGACGGCCTTCACGACGGAAGAAGCCACCTGGGATTTTACCGGCAGCGTAGGTACGCTCCTGGTAGTTAACGGTCAGCGGGAAGAAGTCCTGACCTGGTTTAGCTTTTTTCTGGCCAACTACGGTAACGAATACAGCAGTGTCATCCATGCTTACCATAACGGCAGCAGTAGCCTGACGCGCCATCATGCCGGTTTCCAGCGTGACGGTATGCTGACCATACTGGAATTTACGAACGATCGGATTCAGCAAAGTTCTGTCCTTTCTTAAATGTTTGAAAGCACACCTCAGGTGTGCTGACGATTTAACCCGACCTTCTTCGCATCCTCGCGACTAATGACAACCGACACCCCCATGGGTGAAGCCTCTCATTAGCCGCGCGAACCTCTGCAATGAAGATCATTTATAGCAACAATACAATAGTTTCCATTGAATTGCTGCCGTCTGGTTGAAAAAAGGGGCCATCAGGCCCCCTTTTCTGAAACTCGCAAGAATTAGCGACGCAGACCCAGACGCTCGATCAGCGCGGTGTAGCGTGCAACATCTTTACGCTTCAGGTAGTCGAGCAGTTTACGACGCTGAGAAACCATACGCAGCAGACCACGACGGCTGTGGTGATCTTTTTTGTGCTCTGCAAAGTGACCTTGCAGGTGGTTAATCTGTGCAGTCAGCAGTGCAACCTGAACTTCGGTAGAACCGCTGTCGTTAGTACCACGACCAAACTCAGAAACGATTTTAGCTTTAGCTTCAACGCTTAGAGACATTTTCAAACTCCAAAGTATAAAGAATGTAAGGATGCCGATCTCTAATTCAGCTATCCCATGTACGCCCCGCAGATTGTTAAACAATTTACCAGGCGTTAAGCGGCGATATTCTACTCGTCTCCCCTGCTTATCGCAAGGTAAGGCGTTATCACCGTCACGCTTCGACCGGATATTCGACGACCAGACGACGCGGCGCCACACGCCCTTCGCCGTCCATTTCGCCCATACCGATGAATTTCCCTTCGTCACCTTCCGTCACGCGTACCAGGCCCTCAAGCGGTGCCCCCGTTGTGCGAACCGGGTTTCCGTTCTTAAAGTAAACGGACGATGTTAAAGGAAGATTAACAACCGGGAAGTCCACTGCCGGACTGTCCATTGGCATCAGCAGCGGGTCCAGCAGATCGGCCGGCGCAACGCCCTGCGCTTGCGCCTGCTCAATCAGGGCGTGCAGATGCTCAAGCGTCACCATGCGTTCGACCGGATATTTGCTGACCGCCAGACGACGCAGATAAATCACATGCGCGCCGCAGCCCAGCTTTTCACCGAGGTCATCAATGATGGTGCGGATATAGGTCCCTTTCGAACAGTGTACTTCCAGCTCGAGTTCATCACCTTCGTGACGAATGAACAGCAGCTCATACACGGTAATCGGACGAGCTTCGCGCGGAACCTCAATGCCCTGACGTGCATATTCGTAGAGCTTTTTGCCCTGATATTTCAGCGCCGAATACATCGACGGCACCTGTAGAGTATCACCACGGAAGCTGTCCAGCGCCGCATCAAGTTGCTCTGCGCTGAAGGTCACCGGGCGCTCTTCCACCACCTGGCCATCTGCATCGGAGGTATCCGTGCGCTGGCCCAGTTTGGCAATCACGCGGTAGCGCTTATCGGAATCCAGCAGGTACTGGGAAAACTTTGTCGCTTCCCCCAGGCAGATCGGCAGCATGCCGGTTGCCAGCGGATCCAGCGCGCCAGTGTGCCCTGCTCGGTTGGCGTTATAAATACGCTTCACTTTTTGCAGCACGTCGTTGCTGGATGCGCCCTGTGGTTTATCCAGCAAGAGCACGCCATGCACGTCACGACCGCGACGACGAGGACGACTCATCAGTCCTCCTTGCTGTCGTCCGCCGGGTTAACACGACGCTCATCGTCATGTTTCACCACGCTGGTCACCAGGTTGGACATACGCATACCTTCAACCAGCGAGTTGTCGTAGAAGAAGGTCAGCTCTGGCACGATACGCAGGCGCATCGCTTTGCCAAGCAGAGAGCGAATGAAACCAGAGGCTTCCTGCAACGCTTTAATGCCGTTCTTCACAGCGTCTTCATCCTGGTCATTCAGGAAAGTTACAAACACTTTGGCGTACGCCAGGTCGCGGGACATTTCCACGCCAGACACGGTGGTCATCATACCCACGCGTGGATCTTTGATTTCACGTTGCAGAATGAGAGCGATCTCTTTCTGCATCTCCTGCGCGACGCGCTGTGGGCGACCAAATTCTTTCGCCATAATAAATTCTCCAGACAAAAAAGGGGCTTAAGCCCCTTTTTAAAATTACTGCCGGGTGGCGCTTCGCTTACCCGGCCTACGCTAATTAATCTTCAGTTGACGAAGATTACGCGATGGTACGCTGAATTTCGATGATCTCGAACACTTCGATCATATCGCCAACGCGAACGTCGTTGTAGTTCTTCACGCCGATACCACATTCCATGCCGTTACGAACTTCGTTAACGTCATCTTTGAAGCGGCGCAGGGATTCCAGCTCACCTTCGTAGATAACCACGTTGTCGCGCAGTACGCGGATTGGGTTGTGACGCTTAATGGTCCCTTCGGTAACCATACAGCCCGCGATCGCACCGAATTTCGGTGATTTGAACACGTCACGTACTTCAGCCAGACCGATGATCTGCTGTTTCAGTTCAGGAGACAGCATGCCGCTCATCGCTGCTTTCACTTCGTCAATCAGGTTATAGATGACGGAGTAGTAACGCAGATCCAGGCTTTCAGCATCAATCACTTTACGCGCAGATGCGTCAGCACGAACGTTGAAGCCAACCAGGATCGCGTTGGACGCTGCTGCCAGAGTTGCGTCGGTTTCGGTGATACCACCTACGCCAGAACCGATGATCTTCACTTTCACTTCGTCGGTAGACAGTTTCAGCAAGGAGTCGGAGATCGCTTCCACAGAACCCTGAACGTCCGCTTTCAGAACAACGTTCACTTCGTGAACTTCGCCTTCGGTCATGTTGGCGAACATATTCTCGAGTTTAGATTTCTGCTGACGAGCCAGCTTCACTTCACGGAATTTACCCTGACGATACAGAGCGACTTCACGCGCTTTCTTCTCGTCACGTACGACGGTTACTTCGTCACCGGCAGCCGGAACACCGGACAGCCCCAGGATTTCCACTGGAATGGACGGACCCGCTTCCAGCACTTCCTGACCCAGTTCGTTACGCATCGCACGAACGCGACCGTATTCGAAACCACACAGAACGATGTCGCCCTTGTGCAGAGTACCTTCGCGAACCAGAACGGTTGCAACCGGACCACGACCTTTATCCAGGAAGGATTCGATTACCGCGCCGCTCGCCATACCTTTACGAACCGCTTTCAGCTCCAGAACTTCAGCCTGAAGCAGGATAGCGTTCAGCAGGTCGTCGATACCGGTACCTGCTTTTGCAGATACAGGGATGAACTGCGCTTCACCGCCCCACTCTTCCGGCATAACGCCGTACTGGGACAGTTCGTTCTTCACGCGATCCATATCAGCTTCTGGCTTATCGATTTTGTTGACTGCAACAACCAGAGGCACCTGCGCCGCTTTCGCGTGCTGGATAGCTTCAATGGTCTGCGGCATCACGCCATCGTCGGCAGCAACAACCAGAACAACGATATCCGTTGCCTGAGCACCACGAGCACGCATTGAGGTAAACGCTGCGTGGCCTGGGGTATCCAGGAAGGTGATCATGCCGTTTTCGGTTTCTACGTGGTAAGCACCGATGTGCTGGGTAATACCACCCGCTTCGCCGGAGGCAACCTTAGTAGAACGAATGTAGTCAAGCAGAGAGGTTTTACCGTGGTCAACGTGGCCCATGATGGTCACAACCGGTGCGCGCGGTTCAGCCGCTGCGCCCGTATCACGGTCGCTCATGACTGCTTCTTCCAGCTCGTTTTCACGACGCAGGATAACTTTGTGGCCCATCTCTTCGGCAACCAGCTGTGCGGTTTCCTGGTCGATGACCTGGTTGATGGTGGCCATTGCGCCCAGTTTCATCATCGCTTTGATGACCTGAGAGCCTTTCACCGCCATCTTGTTAGCCAGTTCGCCAACGGTGATGGTTTCGCCGATCACAACGTCACGGTTAACGGCCTGAGCAGGCTTCTGGAAGCCCTGCTGGAGAGCGGAACCTTTACGCTTACCACCTTTACCGCCGCGAACCGCTGCACGCGCTTCTTCACGGTCAGCTTTTGATTCAGCGTGTTTGTTACCTTTTTTCGCAGGACGCGCAGCTTTTGCACTGCGAGTACGACCACGACCACCTTCTACTTCGCGGTCGTTGTCGTCTTCTGCCTGACGCGCATGCTGAGACGTGGTGACGTGATAATCGCTGGTATCTTCAGTTGGTTCAGCGGTATTCACACCATTCTTCTCGTTTTCTTCTGCCATGCGACGCGCTTCTTCGGCGACGCGGCGAGCTTCTTCTTCAAGCTTGCGGCGGGCTTCTTCTTCCGCTTTACGCTTCAGCTCGGCAGCTTCATTTTCACGGCGGGCTTTTTCAGCCTGGGCAGTTTTGGTCATTTCGTCGGTCTGTTGATTGCTCACTTTGTCTTTTTCCGCAGCGTCACGCTTCGCTTTTTCACCGGCGTCGCGTTTCGCTTTTTCTGCGGCCTCACGTTCAGCTTTTAATTCTGCTTCACGTTTGGCAGTGGCTTCTGCCTCACGCTGAGCTTGTTCTTCCGCTTCACGCTGTGCCTGCTCTTCCGCGGCAAGGCGTTCTGCCTCTTGCGGATCACGTTTTACAAAGGTGCGCGTCTTGCGGACTTCAATTTGTACCGACTTGCTTTTGCCACCGGTACCAGGGATGTTCAACGTGCTACGCGTTTTACGCTGTAGCGTTAACTTGTCAGGCGTAGAGCCGTGTTCACGGTTCAGGTGCGCTAACAAGGTTTGTTTTTCTTGCGCGGTCACCGAGTCATCAGCGGACTTCGGGATCCCTGCATCAGCAAATTGCTGTACCAGGCGGTCCACGGAGGTCTGAATCTCAGCAGCCAGCGATTTTACAGTTACATCAGTCATGCTGTTCCTTCCTGCTACAGTTTATTACGCTTCGTCGCCGAACCAGCAAATATTACGTGCGGCCATGATGAGTTCGCCGGCTTTCTCGTCGGTTAAACCTTCGATATCGGCCAGGTCATCAACGCCTTGCTCAGCGAGATCTTCCAGCGTACAAACACCACGGGCAGCCAGCTTGAACGCAATCGCACGATCAAGACCTTCCAGATTCAGCAGGTCATCAGCCGGCTTCTTATCGCCAAGGCTTTCTTCCTGAGCCAGCGCCAGGGTGGTCAGTGCGTTTTTAGCGCGTTCACGCAGGGCTTCAACGGTTGGTTCATCCAGACCGTCAATTTCCAGCAGCTCTTTCATTGGCACGTAGGCCAGTTCTTCCAGCGTAGAGAAACCTTCTTCAACCAGCACAGTGGCGAAGTCTTCGTCAATGTCCAGGTATTTGGTGAAGGTATCGATCGCCGCGTGGGCTTCAGCCTGATGCTTGGCCTGAAGGTCATCAACGGTCATCACGTTGAGTTCCCAGCCGCTCAGCTGTGACGCCAGACGTACGTTCTGACCGTTACGGCCAATCGCCTGCGCCAGGTTGCCCGCTTCTACAGCGATATCCATGGTGTGTTTGTCTTCGTCAACAACGATAGACGCCACATCAGCCGGTGCCATTGCGTTGATCACGAACTGCGCCGGGTTGTCGTCCCACAGAACGATATCAATGCGCTCGCCGCCCAGTTCGGTAGAAACCGCCTGAACACGTGCGCCACGCATACCGACGCAAGCACCGACCGGGTCGATACGCTTGTCGTTGGTTTTCACCGCAATTTTCGCACGGGAGCCCGGATCGCGGGCCGCCGCTTTGATTTCGATAACTTCTTCGCCGATTTCCGGCACTTCGATACGGAACAGTTCAACCAGCATTTCTGGTTTAGAACGCGTCACGAACAGCTGTGCACCACGCGCTTCAGGACGTACGGCATACAGCACACCACGAATACGATCGCCTGGGCGGAAGTTTTCACGCGGCAGCATGTCTTCGCGCAGGATGACGGCTTCAGCGTTACCCGGCAGTCCTTCGGATTTGATCTCCAGAGAGATGTTGTCGCGGTTCACTTTCTTCACCACGCCAGTGATGATTTCGCCTTCCTGATCGCGGAACTGATCGACAACCAGCGCGCGCTCGGCTTCGCGAACTTTCTGCACGATAACCTGCTTCGCGGTCTGGGTGGTGATACGGTCGAAGGTAACAGATTCAATCTGATCTTCAACGTAGTCACCCACGTTCAGACTTTCGTCTTCAAAACGTGCCGCTTCCAGGGTGATCTCTTTGGTCGGTTGGGTCACTTCTTCAACGATTACCCAACGACGGAATGTATCGAAGTCACCGCTTTTACGATCGATTTCTACGCGAACATCGATCTCTTGTTCGTATTTTTTCTTGGTTGCTGTAGCCAGTGCACTTTCCAGCGCTTCGAAAATCTTCTCACGCGGCAGTGATTTCTCGTTGGAGACGGCTTCAACAACAGCCAAAATTTCTTTGTTCATCGCGGGCTTTTCACCTCAATCCAGACTGTTAAAAGTGGGGAACCAGGTTCGCCTTCTGGATATTACTCAGCGCGAACACTTCATCTTTGCCTTCGACTGTCACCGTGATCATTTCACCATCAACGGCTTTGATAATTCCCTGCCATTTACGGCGATTCTGTACGGCCATACGCAGAACGAGAGCCACTTCTTCACCGGTAAAGCGCACGTAGTGCTCGGCCGTGAACATCGGACGATCGAGGCCAGGTGAGGAAACTTCCAGGTTGTACGCAACGGTAATCGGATCTTCAACATCAAGAACCGCACTCACCTGGTGGCTGACATCAGCACAATCATCAACATTGATGCCATCTTCACTATCAATATAGATGCGCAGTGTGGATGTACGGCCGCGAACGAATTCGATGCCGACCAGTTCGTAGCCCAGTGCTTCGACCGGCGCAGTAATCATCTCTGTTAATTTTTGCTCTAATGTGGACAAGCCCACCCCCAAGACATAAAAAAAGGGCGTAAAGCCCAGTTATTCTGTAGTCAGATAACAAAAAACCCCGATAAATCGGGGCTTTAGATAACTGAACCCTATAGCCACAACTGTGGCCTGGAGCACTCTCCGAAAGCATTTTTTCAAATCCAGCTACGAAGGCTCTAAGTCTTCACAGTATATTTGAAAAAGAACTTTATGGGAAAGTGGTTGCGGGGGCCGGATTTGAACCGACGACCTTCGGGTTATGAGCCCGACGAGCTACCAGGCTGCTCCACCCCGCGCCTGAAACGTGGCAAATTCTACGCGTTTTGGACAGAATTTGCAAATAATGCTGGGATTTGGTACCGAAGACGGGACGTAAAATCGGCATTCAGTATATTGATAGTTGCCCCCACCTGTCAACCCAACTTCGGCCAGGGCAATAAAAGGGAAATTTTTACAAAAAACGCACACGTCTCTTTCGGTCGTCGATAAAAGATGATTAAATGAATACTCACTTATTTTGCATAAAAATGCATCGAGAGCGAAAGCGGTCTCTAATCAGTCAATCAAGCAGGGTTTTATTATATGACGACGATTCTCAAGCATCTCCCGGTAGGACAACGTATTGGCATCGCTTTTTCTGGCGGCCTGGATACCAGCGCTGCACTGCTGTGGATGCGCCAGAAGGGAGCGGTTCCTTATGCATATACTGCGAACCTGGGTCAGCCGGACGAGGAAGATTATGACGCGATCCCTCGTCGTGCCATGGAATATGGCGCAGAGAACGCACGTCTGATCGACTGCCGTAAGCAGCTGGTCGCCGAAGGGATTGCCGCGGTCCAGTGCGGTGCTTTCCATAACACTACCGGCGGCCTGACCTATTTCAATACCACCCCGCTGGGTCGTGCCGTCACCGGCACTATGCTGGTCGCCGCCATGAAAGAAGATGGCGTGAACATCTGGGGGGACGGTAGCACCTATAAAGGCAACGATATTGAACGTTTCTATCGTTATGGCCTGCTGACCAACGCCGAGTTGCAGATCTACAAACCGTGGCTGGATACCGACTTCATCGACGAGCTGGGTGGCCGTCATGAAATGTCTGAGTTTATGATTGCCTGCGGCTTTGACTACAAGATGTCGGTTGAGAAAGCCTACTCAACCGACTCCAACATGCTGGGTGCGACGCATGAAGCGAAAGACCTGGAATTCCTGAACTCCAGCGTAAAAATTGTTAACCCGATCATGGGCGTGAAGTTCTGGGATGAGAACGTTAAGATCCCGGCGGAAGAAGTGACCGTGCGTTTCGAACGCGGTCATCCGGTTGCCCTGAACGGTAAAACCTTCTCCGACGATGTTGAACTGATGCTGGAAGCAAACCGCATCGGCGGTCGTCACGGGCTGGGTATGAGCGATCAGATCGAAAACCGTATCATCGAAGCAAAAAGCCGCGGCATTTACGAAGCTCCAGGGATGGCGCTGCTGCACATCGCTTATGAGCGTCTGCTGACCGGTATTCACAACGAAGACACCATTGAGCAGTATCACGCTCATGGCCGTCAGCTGGGCAAACTGCTGTATCAGGGTCGCTGGTTTGATCCACAGGCGCTGATGCTGCGTGACGCCCTGCAACGTTGGGTGGCAAGCGCCATCACCGGCGAAGTGACCCTGGAACTGCGTCGCGGTAACGACTACTCCATCCTGAACACCGTGTCTGACAACCTGACCTATAAAGCAGAGCGTCTGACCATGGAGAAAGGTGAGTCAGTATTCTCTCCGGACGATCGTATTGGCCAGCTGACCATGCGTAACCTGGACATCACCGATACCCGTGAGAAGCTGTTCAACTATGTTGAGAATGGCCTGCTCTCCGCGAATTCCGGTAATGGTCTGCCGCAGGTTGAGAACCTGGAACACAGCGATAAGAAGTAATCGACAGCAAGACATGCAAAAGGCGCCCAATGGGCGCCTTTTTTGTGGTCTTCGTAGGCCCGGTAAGCGCAGCGCCACCGGGCAAAACGGCGGGTGGCGCTGCGCTTACCCGCCCTACAATAGATCGGAAACACAGAATATAGAGACGAAAAAAAGACGTCTTGCGACGTCTTTCTTCTGGAATATTGGTACCGAGGATGGGACTCGAACCCACAAGCCCGTTAGGGCACTACCACCTCAAGGTAGCGTGTCTACCAATTCCACCACCTCGGTACGGAATACTTACTGCGGGATATCGCTGGTTGGCTTAGCCGGTGCAGCTGGCTGAGTTTGCTCAGTTTTTGCTGGCGCGCTCAGATTTTCCCACTCGCTTCCTTTACTGGTCTTGTTGCTGTTGATATTGCCCAGCACCAGACTGATAATGAAGAACAGCGTAGCCAGAATCGCCGTCGTGCGGGTCATGAAGTTCGCAGAACCACTTGAACCGAACAGCGTACCAGAAGCGCCTGCTCCGAAGGAGGCTCCCATATCAGCGCCTTTACCTTGCTGTAGCATAATCAGCGCTACGAGAGCGATGGCTACAATAAGGAAAATAACTAAAAGAGCTTCGTACATAATCAACCTGTTCCTTGCGGATTTGCCGCATACCAATGCTTCGACCAATTAGCAGGATTTTGTTTCCCACTGAAGCGGGTGTGAATACTAACCAAAGCGAATCACCTTCGCAAGGGCATTTTCGAGGCATTGTATCAACTGCGGAAAAAAACAGCAAAAAGCCATTAATTGTTTAAAACAAAGGCGGCAAACGCCGCCTTTTTAAACACTTATTCTGAAAGATTATGCAGCTTTGACTGCATCCGCAATGCGGTGCGCAAATTCAGTCACCTGCGCTTCGTCTTCGCCTTCCACCATCACGCGGATCAGCGGCTCGGTACCCGACTTACGCAGCAGGACGCGCCCACGGCTGCCAAGCGTCGCTTCCACCTCTGCCATCACCGCTTTCACGTTATCATTTTCCAGCGGGTCACCTTTACCCGCGGTGAAACGCACGTTGACCAGGATCTGCGGGAACATTTTCATGCCGCTGCACAGATCGTGCAGGCTCATATGGTTACGCGCCATCGCGGCAACAACCTGAAGCGCCGCCACAATGCCGTCACCGGTGGTGGTTTTATCGAGCAGGATCACGTGGCCGGAGTTTTCCGCGCCAATACGCCAGCCTTTCTCCTGGAGTTTTTCCAGCACGTAGCGGTCACCCACTTTCGCACGAACAAACGGGATGCCCAGCTGTTTCAGCGCCAGTTCCAGTCCCATATTGCTCATCAAAGTGCCCACCGCGCCACCGCGCAGTTGCCCCTGACGCAGGCCTTCACGCGCAATGATGTAGAGGATCTGATCGCCATCGACCTTGTTACCTTCGTGATCAACCATGATCACACGGTCACCATCGCCATCCAGGGCAATACCCAGATCGGCCTTTTCAGCCAGGACACGCGCTTGCAAGGCACGCACGTCTGTCGCGCCAACTTCTTCGTTGATGTTCAGACCGTCCGGCTCGCAGCCGATAGTGATCACTTTCGCACCCAGCTCGCGGAACACATTCGGCGCAATGTGGTAAGTCGCACCGTTTGCACAGTCCACCACAATTTTGAGGTGTGCCAGGCTCAGTTCATTCGGGAAAGTGCCTTTGCAGAATTCAATGTAGCGGCCTGCGGCATCGACAATACGGTTGGCTTTACCCAGCTCAGCGGAGTCAACACAGGTGATCTCTTTTTCCATTTCCGCTTCAATCGCCTCTTCCACGTCATCCGGCAGTTTAGTGCCGTCGATGGAGAAGAATTTGATACCGTTGTCATAGAACGGGTTATGGGAAGCGGAAATGACGATGCCCGCTTCCGCACGGAAGGTGCGGGTCAGATAGGCAACAGCAGGAGTCGGCATTGGCCCCGTAAAGGAAGCTGAAAGCCCCGCCGCCGCCAGCCCGGCTTCCAGCGCGGATTCCAGCATATAACCCGAAATACGGGTATCTTTACCAATAATGATCTTACGGGAGCCATGACGCGCAAGCACTTTCCCCGCTGCCCAGCCCAGCTTCAGGACAAAGTCAGGGGTAATTGGCGCATCGCCTACGCGCCCACGGATGCCATCGGTACCAAAATATTTACGATTACTCATAGCGTTTGTTTTCCTTCGCTGCCAGTGTGGCTTCCACCACACGCATGGCTTCTACTGTTTCTTTTACGTCATGGACGCGAATGATGTGTGCACCTTGCATCGCGGCAATCACCGCGCAGGCCAGACTGCCGCTCAGACGTTCGCTCGGCCCGACATTCAACAACTGACCAATCATCGATTTTCTCGACATTCCCACCAGCAGTGGCAGGCCGAACTGATGAAACTCTGATAAGCGCGCAAGCAACGCGTAATTGTGTGAGAGATTTTTACCGAAACCGAAGCCCGGGTCGAGCAGCAATTTCTCTTTTGCGATACCCGCACGTTCACAGCGTTCGATATGCTCAATAAAGAAGCGGGTGACGTCGGCAAACACGTCTTCATATTTTGGCGCCTCCTGCATTGTCTTAGGCTGGCCCTGCATATGCATCAGACACACCGGTAGCCCGGTTTCTGCGGCGGCTTCAATCGCGCCCGGCTCGGTCAGCGAGCGGATATCATTGATAATGTGAGCGCCCACTCTCGCCACTTCACGGATCACTTCGGGTTTGGAGGTATCAACAGAGATCCACACTTCAAAGCGCCGGGCGATAGCCTCCACCACCGGCACCACGCGCGCCAGCTCTTCTTCCACCGAGACCTCCGCCGCGCCAGGCCGCGTTGACTCCCCTCCAACGTCAATGATGGTGGCACCCGCGTTAATCATTAAATTCGCGTGTTTAACCGCGTCGATAAGCGAATTATGCGTGCCGCCGTCAGAGAAGGAATCAGGCGTGACATTCAGGATCCCCATCACATGGGGATGTGAAAGGTCGAGATGCGAGTCCTGGGCGAATAGTTTCATGGTGAAGTCCCTGGGATTAATGTGGTTAAACAGATAAGAAAAACCCCGGAGCAAGCTCCAGGGTTTGAGATACAGACAAACGCTTCAACAGCAGTGACTTACTTGTCGCCTAACTGCTCTGACATGGTGTTGCCCGGGTTTGGCGTACGCGGTTCATCGACCGGACGCGGCGCACGCGGGGTGCCATTGTTGTCAGAATTGTTAGACGCGCCTGGGTCTTCCCAGCCTGCCGGCGGACGCACTTCGCGGCGCGCCATCAGGTCGTCAATCTGTGGTGCATCGATGGTCTCATATTTCATGAGCGCATCTTTCATCGAATGCAGGATGTCCATATTGTCGTTCAGGATCTGACGGGCGCGAGCGTAGTTACGTTCAATCAGCGCTTTCACTTCCTGGTCGATGATACGTGCCGTTTCATCGGACATATGTTTCGCTTTTGCCACGGAACGGCCCAGGAACACCTCGCCCTCTTCCTCTGCATACAGCAGCGGACCGAGTTTGTCGGAGAAGCCCCACTGGGTCACCATGTTACGCGCCAGGTTTGTCGCCACTTTAATATCGTTCGACGCACCGGTGGAAACATGTTCCGCACCGTAGATGATCTCTTCTGCCAGACGACCGCCGTACAGGGTTGAAATCTGGCTTTCCAGCTTCTGACGGCTGGCGCTGATCGCGTCGCCTTCAGGCAGGAAGAAGGTCACCCCCAGCGCACGACCGCGTGGAATGATCGTCACCTTGTGTACCGGATCGTGTTCCGGCACCAGACGACCGATAATCGCGTGGCCCGCTTCGTGATATGCCGTGGACTCTTTCTGCGCTTCCGTCATCACCATGGAGCGACGTTCCGCACCCATCATGATTTTGTCTTTCGCTTTCTCAAATTCCACCATGGACACCACGCGCTTGTTACCGCGAGCGGCAAACAGGGCTGCTTCGTTGACCAGGTTAGCCAGATCCGCACCGGAGAAGCCTGGAGTACCACGCGCGATGATTGCCGCGTCGATATCTGGCGCCAGCGGTACGCGACGCATATGCACTTTCAGAATCTGTTCACGACCGCGAACATCCGGCAGACCGACCACAACCTGGCGGTCGAAACGGCCTGGACGCAGCAGCGCAGGGTCAAGTACGTCCGGACGGTTAGTTGCCGCGATAACGATGATACCTTCGTTACCTTCGAAGCCGTCCATCTCAACCAGCATCTGGTTCAGCGTCTGCTCACGTTCATCGTGACCACCACCCAGGCCTGCGCCACGCTGGCGGCCTACGGCGTCGATTTCATCGATGAAGATGATGCACGGTGCTGCCTTCTTAGCCTGCTCGAACATGTCACGCACACGAGATGCACCGACACCCACGAACATTTCAACGAAGTCAGAACCTGAAATAGTAAAGAACGGCACCTTCGCTTCACCCGCGATGGCTTTTGCCAGCAGGGTTTTACCGGTACCCGGAGGGCCGACCATCAGGACGCCTTTCGGGATCTTACCGCCCAGTTTCTGGAAACGGCTCGGCTCGCGTAGGTATTCAACCAGTTCACCCACCTCTTCTTTTGCTTCGTCACAACCTGCTACGTCAGCAAACGTGGTCTTGATCTGGTCTTCCGTCAGCATACGCGCCTTGCTCTTACCGAACGACATGGCACCTTTGCCACCACCGCCCTGCATCTGGCGCATAAAGAAGATCCAGACGCCGATAAGAAGCAGCATCGGGAACCAGGAAATGAAGATAGAAGCCAGCAGGCTTGGTTCTTCCGGCGGCTCGCCTACCACTTTGACGTTTTTGGTCAGAAGGTTATCAAGCAGCTTAGGATCGTTCACCGGGATGTAAGTCGTGTAACGGTTACTATCTTTCTTGGTAACGTTGATCTCACGTCCGTTGATACGCGCTTCGCGAACCTGGTCCTGATTGACCTCTTGCAGGAAGGTAGAATAATCCACCTTGCGGCCATTCGACTCGCTGGGCCCAAAGCTCTGGAATACTGACATCAGCACAACGGCAATGACCAGCCAGAGTATTAGGTTTTTCGCCATGTCACTCAAGGGATTAACCTCATATTACAACTGTGTTAAAAACAGCGTCAGGATACTCTATATCCAGTTTCATTCAAACTTTCGTCTGAAATCTCCCGGTTATCATTTTCGCCCGGTCGCTACAATATACACTTCACGGGAACGGGCCCGGGAAGAGTCCGGCTTACGAACTTTGACCTTCGCAAACAGGGAGCGAATTTCCTTAAGATACTCCTCGAAACCTTCGCCCTGAAACACCTTCACAACAAAACTACCACCAGGCGCTAGTACATCACGACACATTTCTAACGCTAGTTCCACCAGATACATGGCGCGGGGGATATCCACCGCCGGTGTTCCACACATATTTGGCGCCATATCCGACATGACAACCTGGACCTTACTGTCACCTACACGATCAAGTAATGCTTTAAGCACTAATTCATCACGAAAGTCGCCCTGAAGGAAGTCGACACCGACGATGGGATCCATTGGTAAAAGATCGCATGCGATGATTCGGCCCGTTCCGCCGATCTGCGTAACCGCATACTGGGACCATCCGCCAGGTGCCGCACCGAGGTCGACCACCGTCATTCCCGGTTTAAAAAGTTTGTCACTTTGCTGTATTTCATCAAGTTTAAACCAGGCGCGGGAACGCAACCCCTTTTTCTGCGCCTGTTGAACATATTTATCGCTAAAGTGTTCCTGAAGCCAGCGGCTGGAGCTGGCAGAACGCTTTTTACCTGTCATTTAACATTTCCGTCCTGGTTCATCGTTGCTTGCCTGTGACGTAAATTTCTACGCAGCTATTTGGCGATATTAGGGAGATGGCGGTAGAATGAACCGTTTTCAATCCCAACGTAAGCAAAAATATACGATGAATCTGAGTACTAAACAAAAACAGCACCTTAAAGGTCTGGCACATCCGCTCAAGCCTGTAGTGATGCTTGGCAACAATGGTTTGACCGAAGGGGTGCTTGCCGAGATTGAACAAGCGCTGGAACACCACGAGCTGATCAAGGTGAAAATCGCCTCTGAAGACAGAGACACTAAAAACCTGATCGTGGAAGCCATCGTGCGCGAAACCGGCGCCTGTAATGTACAGGTCATCGGTAAAACGCTGGTGCTCTATCGCCCATCTAAAGAGCGCAAAATCTCGCTGCCACGTTAAGGATATCCTGAATCGAACACATTTTCTGTGTGAAACGAGGGATTTCTTTCAGCAGGCGAGCAAAATGCCATGCTCCGTGAGTTGATAAAAGGCCGCTATGCGGCCTTTTTCTTTTCTTTACAATGTATCAACATCTTAGTAGAGAAGCGAATTACAGATATTCAACCTTAATAATTTCGTATTCCACTTCACCACCAGGGGTGCGGATGGTGACCACATCGTCCTGCTCTTTGCCAATCAGGCCACGAGCAATTGGCGAGTTCACCGAAATCAGGTTCTGTTTGAAGTCAGCTTCATCATCACCCACGATGCGATAGGTCTGCTCTTCGTCGTTGTCCAGGTTCAGCACGGTAACGGTTGAACCAAAAATCACACGGCCATTATTCGGCATTTTGGTGATATCGATAACCTGGGCATTGGACAATTTTGCTTCGATATCTTTAATACGCCCTTCACAGAAACCCTGCTGCTCACGCGCCGCGTGGTATTCAGCATTCTCTTTCAGGTCGCCATGCTCACGCGCTTCCGCGATAGCGGCGATGATTTCAGGGCGACGCACGGATTTCAGAAAATCCAGCTCTTCGCGCAGTTTTTCGGCACCACGTAAGGTCATCGGAATAGCTTGCATTTGTTATACCTCTTAAACATTCCTGTTGGGAGCAGTGTTCCCTGCTCCAGCCCACCTGAACAGGCCAGAAGCAAAAAGAAAACCGACCCGGGAGCAACGCCCCAGGTCAGCAGCAATTTTTCAATTTGATACGCATTTTACCGCGAAGTTCACTATGGGTCATCGTTTACTTTACAGTGCCATGCACCGTAGTATGACGGTTTGTTTTCGGGTTGTTAGCGCGAGATTATGCGATTTTCCAGTTTTATCATCGGATTGACTACCAGTATAACGTTCACCGTTCAGGCCGCGAATGTTGATGAGTACATTAATCAACTGCCCGCCGGCGCGAACCTTGCCCTGATGGTGCAGAAGGTTGGCGCGCAGGCTCCCGAGATTGACTATCACAGTCAACAGATGGCGCTGCCTGCCAGTACCCAAAAGGTGATCACCGCCCTCGCCGCTCTGCTCCAGCTCGGGCCTGACTTCCGTTTTACTACCACCCTTGAAACCAGAGGTAACGTTGAGGGTGGCGAACTGAAAGGCGATCTTATCGCCCGTTTTGGTGGCGATCCCACCTTTAAGCGCCAGGATGTCCGCAACATGGTGGCGGTACTGAAAAAATCCGGCGTAACAAAAATTGATGGCAACGTGCTGATCGACACCTCCATTTTCGCCAGCCACGATAAAGCGCCTGGCTGGCCATGGAACGACATGACGCAGTGTTTTAGCGCCCCGCCAGCCGCCGCCATCGTTGACCGTAACTGCTTCTCCGTATCGCTTTACAGCGCGCCAAAACCAAATGACTTAGCGTTTATCCGCGTGGCGTCTTACTACCCGGTCACGATGTTCAGCCAGGTGCGGACGCTGGCGAAAGGCTCCCCGGAGGCACAGTATTGCGAGCTGGACGTGGTACCGGGCGATCTCAACCGCTATACGCTCACCGGCTGCCTGACCCAGCGGGCCGATCCACTCCCGCTGGCCTTTGCCATTCAGGATGGCGCAGGTTATGCCGGTGCCATTTTTAAAGATGAACTGAAGCAGGCGGGCATAACCTACACCGGAACGCTGCTGCGCCAGACGCAGGTGAATGAGCCAGGCACGGTGATTGCCAGCAAACAGTCCGCGCCACTGCATGATTTGCTTAAGATTATGCTGAAAAAGTCGGATAACATGATTGCCGACACGGTATTCCGCATGATCGGGCACGCGCGCTTTGGTGTGCCGGGCACCTGGCGGGCCGGTTCTGATGCCGTACGTCAGATCCTGCGCCAGCAGGCGGGTATCGATCTGGGCAATACGATCGCCGTTGATGGTTCCGGTTTATCGCGTCATAACCTGATCTCGCCGGCCACCATGATGCAGGTGTTGCAGTACATTGCTCAGCATGACGCTGAGCTAAACTTTATTACGATGCTGCCGCTTGCCGGACACGACGGCTCTCTTCAGTACCGCGCGGGCCTTCACGCTGCGGGCGTGGATGGCAAAGTGTCAGCCAAAACGGGTTCCCTGCAAGGCGTTTACAACCTTGCCGGTTTCATCACGACCGCCAGCGGACAACGCATGGCATTTGTGCAGTATCTTTCCGGCTATGCCGTCGAACCGGCTGACCAGCGCAATCGCCGTATTCCACTGGTACGTTTCGAAAGCAGGCTCTATAAGGACATCTACCAGAATAACTAGCGATGAAACTACTGATAGTTGAAGACGATCTGTTATTGCAGGAAGGGTTAGCGCTGGCGCTGGGCAATGAGGGCTACGCCCTGGATTGTGCCGCCACGGCCGCTGAAGCAGATGCCCTGATCCAGAGCGGTGAATACAGCCTGGTGATCCTGGATTTGGGACTGCCGGATAAAGACGGCGCGACGCTGCTCTGCCAGTGGCGTCGTCGCGGAGTGGAGAATCCCGTATTGATTCTCACCGCCCGCGATGCCATTGAAGACAGAATTAACGGGCTTGATTCTGGCGCTGACGATTATCTGGTAAAACCCTTCGCCCTTGCCGAGCTACAGGCTCGCGTACGGGCGTTGATCCGCCGCTATCAGGGCCACAGCGACAACCTGCTGACGGACGGGGATATTACCCTCAATCTGCAAACTCAGCAGGTGCTGCGCCAGTCTCAGCCTGTGGAAGTGACCCCAAAAGAGTTCGCTCTGCTGACGCGCCTGATCATGCGCAGCGGGCAGACCGTGCACCGTGAAACGCTGCAACAGGACATCTACTCCTGGCAGGACGATCCAGGATCAAACACGCTTGAAGTTCATATTCATAATCTGCGCCGCAAGCTCGGTAAAGATCGCATCAAAACCGTACGCGGCGTGGGTTACCGTCTGGAGAGCCAGAAATGAACAGTATGCGCCGGCGATTAATGGTGTTGCTGGCGGTTATTCTGCTATTTTTTCAACTCATTAGCGTAGTCTGGCTGTGGCATGAGAGCCGCGAGCAGATCGGTTTTCTGGTGAATGAAACGCTGTCCGCTAAAACACGCAACAACCATGTCGAAAAAGAGATCCGCGAAGCCATTGCCTCCCTGCTGGTTCCTTCACTGGTGATGGTCGGTTTTACCCTGCTCTTCTCATTCTGGGCAGTCACATGGATCACCCGACCACTCAACAAACTTCGCGCCAGCCTTGCGAACCGTTCGGCGGATAATCTGACTCCCCTGCCGATGTATTCTGATATGGAAGAGATAGGCGCAGTAACCACGTCCCTCAACCAACTCCTCGCCCGGCTGGACCACACTATTCAACAGGAACGCCTGTTTACCGCCGATGCGGCACACGAGTTACGTACGCCGCTGGCGGGGATTAGGCTCCATCTGGAACTGATGGCTCAGTCCGGTTCCCCGCAGGCCACGCCACTGATAAACCGGATCGATCAGCTGATGCACACGGTGGAACAGCTGCTGATGCTGGCGCGTGCCGGACAGGCGATGGCCAGCGGCCATTACGATACCGTGAACTGGACTGAGTCGATCATTGCTCCGCTTAGCCTGGAGCATGAAGCCAAAGAGCATACGGTAATATGGCCGGCCCACAGCACGCTGACGGTACAGGGGGACGCCGTCCTGTTACGTCTGATGCTAAGGAACCTTCTGGAGAATGCCGCCCGTTACAGCCCGGCAGGCACAACCATTGAAGTGGCATTAACAGCGACGGAGGGGGGTACCCGGGTGAGCGTTACCGATCAGGGGCCGGGTATTGATGAGGCGCACCGCCAGTCGATCACCGAACCTTTCCGACGTCTCGACCAGCGCTACGGCGGCAGCGGCCTTGGGCTGAGCATCGTACAGCGTATCGTACAGCTCCATCATGGTCATTTAACGCTGGAGAACGGCGCTGAGGGCGGCCTCATCGCCAGCTGTTGGTTACCGACGAAAATAGGATAAAAAAAAGCCCCGTTAAGGGGCTTTATACAGGGGTTAGTGCTTGTAGATGAACTCGACGCCTTCTTCGTCGTCTTCATCCCAGTCATCGTCCCAGTCTTCATCATCTTCTTCCGCTTCCAGCTCTTCGAGCTGCTGGCGGTGGTAGTCATCCCACATGAATTCGACTTTTTCAGGCTGTTTCGCCTCTTCTGCCTGAACAACCGGATTCTCGATGATAAAGGTCATCACATCCCAGCAGAGATCTTTCACGCCAACCTGGCTGGCGGCAGAGATCAGATAGTACTTATCTTCCCAACCCATCGCTTCGGCAATCGCTTTAGCTTTCGCTTCAGCTTCCGCTTTGTCCATCAGGTCGATCTTGTTGAATACCAGCCAGCGCGGTTTTTGCGCCAGTTTTTCACTGTATTTCTCCAGCTCGCCAATAATGATACGGGCGTTTTCAACCGGATCGGAACCGTCGATTGGATCGATGTCGATGAGGTGCAACAGTACGCGGCAACGCTCAAGGTGCTTCAGGAAGCGAATACCCAGACCGGCGCCTTCTGCTGCCCCTTCAATCAGACCCGGGATGTCAGCGACCACGAAGCTCTTCTCGTTATCCATACGGACAACGCCCAGGCTCGGTACCAGCGTCGTAAACGGATAATCTGCCACTTTTGGTTTCGCCGCAGAGACCGCACGGATAAACGTCGATTTACCGGCGTTTGGCATGCCCAGCATCCCCACATCCGCCAGCAGCATCAGTTCCAGTTGCAGGTCGCGCTTATCACCCGGGGTACCCATGGTTTTCTGACGCGGGGTACGGTTAACGGAAGATTTGAAACGGCTGTTACCCAGACCGTGCCAGCCGCCTTTCGCCACCATCAGGCGCTGACCGTGTTTGGTCATATCACCCATGGTTTCGCCCGTACCCTGATCGATGACACGCGTACCCACCGGCACTTTGATCGTCACGTCTTTACCGCGTTTACCGGTACAGTCGCGGCTCTGGCCGTTCTGGCCACGCTCGGCGCGGAAAGATTTTTCGAAACGGTAGTCGATCAGCGTGTTGAGGTTTTCATCCGCCTCCAGCCACACGTCGCCACCGTCCCCACCGTCACCGCCATCAGGACCGCCACGAGGAATATATTTTTCACGGCGGAAGCTTACACAACCGTTACCGCCATCACCTGCCACGACCAGAATCGTCGCTTCATCAACAAACTTCATTTTACTCTCCGTAACTCATTCGCCTGAGCGGGGGACTATTACAACCGCTTCATTTTTGCGCCAACGCCCCCAGAGACGATGACCAATGGCGGAATACATCGCGCCCGCAACCACGACAAACGCACCGAGATAACCCAACAGGTTGAGCATCGGCTTGACGAAGACATCGGGCCAGGCCATTGATAATAAATCTGAAAATAACAGCGTAAACAGCGGGGTAAGCGTGATTAAGGCGCTCACCTGTGCTGCCTGCCAGCGCGCCATGGCTTCAGCCAGCGCGCCATAACCGACCAGCGTATTCAGCCCACAAAAAATGAGGCACGCCAGTTGCCAGTCGCTGAGCTGGGTAATTACACCCGGCTTCGCTAAAGGCAATAATGCCAGTGTACACAAAGTGTACAGCAAAAAGAGGATCTGCTGTGAGGCAAGACGGCGCAATAACACCTTTTGCGCGACGCCATAACTCACCCAGACCGTTGCTGCGCCCACCCCAAAAATGACACCCCAGGTGTAATCCGTCAGGCGGGTAAAAATCTCAATCAGGCTGGTGTTAAAGAACATCACCAGCCCGCAAAGCAGCATACTTGCCCCAATGATCTGCGTGCCGCGCATCTTCTCCTTGAGGATGAATACGCTGGCGACCATCATGCCGACCGGTGAAAGCTGACCAATCACCTGCGACGCTGTAGGGCTAAGATATTGCAGGGAAGAGCTGAACAGAATGAAGTTACCGAACAGACCGCCCGTCGCGATAGCCAGTAACACCAGCCAACGCGGTTTTCGAAAGATGCGCAGCGGTGGCAGCTTACCTTTGACGGCCAGAATGGCACCCAGGCCTATGCTTGCCATCAGGAAGCGATAAAACACCACCGTCGGTGGCTCCATGACTTCCAGTACCTGCTTCATTGCAATTGGCAGCGCACCCCAGCACATTGCGGTAGTGAGCGCCAAAAGAATACCAATGCCGGCCTGCTGCTTCATGCCCGTTTTCCCTACAGAAAATTTTCCGGGTTTCCAATGTAAAAAGCCCCGCAACACGTTGCGGGGCTTTAATCCGTTACCGGACCGAGAAAACCTTACTCAGCAACGATGCTGATGTATTTACGGTTGTTCGGGCCTTTAACTTCAAATTTCACTTTACCGTCTGCTTTAGCAAACAGAGTGTGGTCACGACCGCAACCTACGTTGGTACCCGCGTGGAACTTGGTGCCACGCTGACGAACGATGATGCTACCCGCCAGAACGGATTCGCCACCGAAACGCTTAACGCCCAGGCGTTTAGCTTCTGAATCGCGACCGTTACGTGTGGAGCCGCCAGCCTTTTTATGTGCCATTTAAATCTCTCCTCAGGTCTTAGGCGCTGATGCCAGTAATTTTCACATCAGTGAACCACTGACGGTGGCCCTGCTGCTTACGATAGTGTTTACGACGACGAAACTTAACGATTTTAACTTTCTCGCCACGACCGTGAGCAACAACTTCAGCTTTGATAACGCCGCCATCAACGAAAGGAACGCCGATTTTGACTTCTTCACCGTTTGCGATCATCAGAACTTCAGCGAACTCAACAGATTCGCCAGTTGCGATGTCCAGCTTTTCCAGGCGAACGGTCTGACCTTCGCTTACTCGGTGTTGTTTACCACCACTTTGGAAAACCGCGTACATATAAACTCCGCTTCCGCGCACATCCTCGTATGATTCAGAGTGCGCTATAAATATTCACAATAGGGCGCGAATATTACGCAAAACGCGAGCCTTTGACAAGTGCTACCATCAATACATGAAGAAAAAAAACACAACACGTACGGTAACGTTTATCTGAGCCGTTTTTTCAGTACAATCAGCAATACTATTTATAAACCGAAACCCTTTGTGTGCCCATCTCGTGTGGGATAAACAGGATAAAAAGCCCGGCTTTTGCGATGAATTTAGAAAAAATCAATGAGTTAACCGCGCAAGATATGGCGGGTGTGAATGCAGCAATCCTGGAGCAACTCAACTCTGACGTTCAGCTGATCAATCAGTTGGGCTATTACATCGTCAGCGGCGGCGGTAAACGTATTCGTCCGATGATTGCCATTCTGGCCGCACGCGCGGTTGGCTATCAGGGAAATGCCCATGTCACGATCGCGGCGCTGATCGAATTTATCCACACCGCCACCCTTCTTCACGACGATGTTGTGGATGAATCAGACATGCGTCGTGGCAAAGCCACCGCCAACGCCGCGTTTGGTAATGCGGCAAGCGTTCTGGTAGGCGATTTTATCTATACCCGAGCCTTCCAGATGATGACCAGCCTTGGCTCGCTGAAGGTGCTGGAAGTGATGTCAGAAGCCGTGAACGTTATCGCTGAAGGTGAAGTCCTACAGCTGATGAACGTCAACGACCCGGACATCACCGAAGAAAACTATATGCGGGTGATTTACAGCAAGACCGCACGTCTGTTCGAAGCCGCCGCGCAGTGCTCTGGCATTCTGGCTGGCTGTAGCGAAGCGGAGGAAAAAGGCCTTCAGGACTATGGCCGTTACCTCGGCACCGCGTTCCAGTTGATTGATGATTTGCTGGACTACAGCGCGGATGGCGAAACGCTCGGTAAAAACGTCGGCGATGACCTGAACGAAGGCAAGCCAACGCTGCCGCTGCTCCACGCGATGCGCAATGGTACACCAGAGCAGGCGAAAATGATCCGGGAGGCTATCGAGCAGGGAAATGGACGCCATCTTCTGGAACCGGTACTGGAAACAATGGCAATCTGCGGCTCCCTGGAATGGACGCGTCAGCGCGCTGAAGAAGAAGCGGACAAAGCCATCGCCGCTATTCAGGTCATTCCCGACAGCCCATGGCGTGATGCGCTAATCGGCCTCGCGCACATCGCCGTCCAGCGCGACCGTTAATCCCTCATCATCTCCCTGCCCCTACGCAGGGAGACTCCAGTACGCTCCAGTAAATTACATTTACGCGTAAGCCCATCGGGTTACAGGCCGTATGTATAAAGCCGTGCCTTATTCTGAATATTGCTTCTCGTAACATGAACTTTTTAGAACAGATGTTCGAAGTGAGTATAGTAATGCTGTCTTTTCACACGAAACGACGTGGACGATAACGAACACAAGGACAGCATTATGGATACAAAATTCATCGACTGGCATTCTGCTGACATTATTGCGGCACTGCGTAAAAAAGGAACTTCGCTGGCTGCCGAATCACGTCGTCATGGGCTGAGCTCGTCGACGCTGGCAAACGCCCTGACCCGCCCATGGCCGAAGGGGGAACTGATTATCGCGACGGCGCTGGATACGCATCCGTGGGTGATATGGCCGTCACGCTACCACGATCCCATCACCCATGAATTTATCGACAGAACGCGCATGATGCGCCAGAGCAAAACGAAGAAAGCGCATCAGGACTGATGCACCAGAATTGACAAGAACAGCAATCCCCCGGCCTGTTCTGGCAGGGGGGTGCCGGAATGATTACTCGCCCTTCACACGCTCGATATTTGCACCCAGCGCGCGCAGCTTATCCTCAATACGCTCGTAACCACGATCGATGTGGTAGATACGATCGACAACGGTAGTCCCTTCCGCAATACAACCTGCCAGTACGAGGCTCGCAGATGCGCGCAGATCGGTCGCCATCACCTGCGCACCGGACAGTTTTTCAACGCCGTGGCAAATTACCGTGTTGCTTTCAATCTCAGCATGCGCACCCATACGGATCAGTTCCGGTACGTGCATGAAACGGTTTTCGAAGATGGTTTCCGTGATGAAGCCCGTGCCTTCGGCCACCAGGTTCAACAGCGTGAACTGTGCCTGCATATCCGTCGGGAATGCCGGATGTGGCGCAGTACGCACGTTAACGGCTTTAGGACGCTGCCCGTGCATATCCAGGCTGATCCAGTCTTCACCGATTTCAATGTCCGCACCCGCATCGCGCAGCTTCGCCAGCACCGCATCCAGGGTATCCGGCTGGGCGTTACGGCAGACAATCTTACCGCCAGAAATGGCCGCGGCCACCAGGAAAGTGCCGGTTTCGATACGGTCTGGCAGTACGCGATACACACCGCCACCCAGACGTTCAACGCCTTCGATGGTGATACGGTCTGTGCCCTGCCCGCTGATCTTCGCTCCCAGCGCGACCAGGAAGTTCGCGGTATCCACGATCTCCGGCTCACGGGCGGCGTTTTCGATGATGGTAGTGCCTTCTGCCAGCGTAGCAGCCGACATGATGGTGACCGTTGCGCCCACGCTCACTTTGTCCATGACAATGTGCGCGCCTTTCAGACGACCATTGACGGATGCTTTAACGTAACCCTCTTCCAGCTTGATCTCCGCGCCGAGTTTTTCCAGGCCGAAGATATGCAGGTCAACGGGACGCGCGCCGATAGCGCATCCGCCCGGCAGTGAAACCTGTCCCTGACCGAAGCGCGCCACCAGCGGACCAAGCGCCCAGATGGACGCACGCATGGTTTTCACCAGCTCATACGGCGCTGAGAAGTTGTTCACGTTGCTGGCATCGATCCAGACGGAACCGTTACGCTCCACTTTGGTGCCCAACTGGCCGAGCAACTTCATGGTCGTGTCGATATCTTTCAGCTTCGGTACGTTCTGGATCTCTACCGGCTCTTCTGCGAGCAGCGCAGCGAAAAGAATGGGCAGCGCGGCGTTTTTAGCGCCAGAAATTGTGACTTCGCCCTGGAGACGCGTAGGTCCCTGTACACGAAATTTATCCATCGTTTGCTCTCTTATAAATTCAACCGTGCTGCGGGCGTTTCGCCCTCAGTTCAAAAACCGTTTAGTTTGCGATCGCGTGCCCACTCCTGTGGGGTGAACGCTTTAATCGACAGGGCGTGGATGCGGTTATCCGCAATGTATTCCATCAGCGGCGCGTACACAGCCTGCTGTTTCTTCACGCGACTCATTCCGTCGAACATCTCACCCACAGCAATAACCTGGAAGTGACTGCCATCGCCAGAGACGTGGGCTTCCTGAAGGGAGAGTGCATTCATCAGCACAGTCTGGATTTCATTATTTTCCATGGGGTCTACATCATCTGATAGTGAAAACAAGCTCAACATCTTAGAGCAAAGTGGCGCGGTCTTAAACAAGCAAAAAGCCCCGACGCGTAAACTGTCGGGGCTTTCAGAAGTAACGTACTGAAAAAATTAGCGAGGTAATACGTCTTCGGGCAAATTGTAAAGCTGTGCAAGGGTAATCACGTTATCGCTTACCCCCGTCAGGGTGACGCTACTCCCCTGCTTTTTGCCCGTGGCCACCAGGTGCGCCAGCAGGGCGATACCGGCGGTATCTACCCGCGTGACGCCATGGAGATCAATCAGCGTCACGCCCTGCATCGCGTTATGGCGAGCGTCCCACAGCGGGTTAAGCAGATCCTGATCCAGCTCTCCCGTCAGCGTCAACGTCTCGCCGTCACGCGCCCAGCTAAGCTGCTGTGACATTACTTCTTCTCGTCCAGGGTAATTTTCTGACGAGAGATGGACTGAAGCTGAGCCGTCAGGCCATCAATGCCTTTAGTGCGCAGCAGATCGCTCCACTCGTTCTGTTTAGTGGTGATCATGCTGACGCCTTCAGCGATCATGTCGTACGCCTGCCAGTTTCCGGTCTGACTGTTTTTACGCCACTGGAAGTCCAGACGAACCGGTGGACGACCGTTTGGATCGATAATCGTCACGCGAATAGGAATGATAGTGGCATCGCCCAGCGGTTGTTCAGGGGCAATCTGATAGGTCTGCCCGTGATACATCGCCAGCGCCTGGCCGTAAGCCTGTTTCAGGTATTCACGGAACGCCGCAAAGTAAGCCTCGCGCTGCGCCGGGGTCGCGTCTTTGTAGTAACGGCCCAGCACCAGTGCGCCCGCGTACTTGATCTGCACATACGGCAGCAGCTCCTGATCCACCACATCACGCAGATAATCAGGGTTAGAACGGATTTTTGGCTGTTCGTTTTTAAGACGGTCGAAGGTTTTCTTCGCGGCCTCATTCATCAGTTTGTACGGGTTACTCTGATCCGCAGCGTGCGCCGCGGTAAGAGGGGCAATGACCAGCATGGCAACCATTAACAGTCGTTTAAACATGAATAACTTCTCCTGAAATTAATTCGTCGCGCCTGGCGTCGGTTCGACGTTGGTGTGGTCTTCACTCTGCGCAGGGGCATCGTCAGACTTTTTATCATCCCCTTTACTGTTGTAAAGGAACTGACCAATCATATCTTCCAGCACCATCGCTGACTTGGTATCCTGGATTACGCTACCGTCTTTAAGGATAGTCGTTCCCAGCTCAGGATCTTCAAAACCAACGTTAAGGGCCAGATATTGCTCCCCCAGCAGGCCAGAGGTGCGGATAGAAAGCGAGCTGGTGTCCGGAATGTGGTTATAGCGCTCTTCGATATCCATCGCGACGCGCGGCAGATAGGTTTTCTCATCAAGCGTAATGTCGGCGACACGTCCGATAACGACGCCACCAATACGCACCGGTGAGCGCGCTTTCAGGCCGCCGATGTTATCGAAAGTCGCGTAGATACGGTACGTCGGCTCGGCGCGAACAGAGGTGATGTCCGCCGCTCGCAGGCAGATGAACAGCGCGGCCAGCAGCGCCAGAAGCAGAAACACGCCAACCCAAATTTCATTTTTTCTCGTTTGCATGAACTCAATTCCCAAACATCAGTGCGGTGAGCACAAAATCCAGACCTAAAACGGCCAGCGACGAATGTACGACAGTACGCGTCGTTGCACGGCTAATGCCCGCCGACGTCGGAATGGCATCGTAACCATTAAACAACGCAATCCAGGTAACCGTCACAGCGAAAACCACGCTCTTGATCAGACAGTTCACCAGATCCATCCGCAGATCGATGGCGTCCTGCATGGCAGACCAGAAGAATCCGGCATCAATGCCTTTCCAGTTAACGCCAACCAGCGCGCCTCCCCAGATACCTACCGCCACAAAGAGGATAGTCAGTAACGGCAAGGAGATAACCCCGGCCCAGAAGCGCGGCGAGATCACCCGGCGCAGCGGATCGACTGCCATCATCTCCATACTGGAGAGCTGCTCGGTGGCGCGCATCAGGCCAATTTCCGCAGTCAACGCTGACCCGGCACGCCCGGCGAACAGCAGCGCGGCAACCACCGGCCCGAGTTCACGCAGCAGCGAGAGCGCCACCAGCATTCCAAGGCTGGTTTCCGCGCTGTAGGTTGTCAGTACCAGATACCCCTGCAACCCCAGCACCATGCCAATAAACAGACCCGACACGATGATGATAAGCATCGACAGCACGCCGACGTTATAAAGCTGCCGCACCAGTAACGGCGCATGCTTGCGGAACTCCGGTTTGCCGACCAGCGCGTTGAACAACATTAATCCGGCACGCCCGAACGTACTGATGGTTTTTAGGCCACGGTGTCCAAGACCCGCCAACGCATTTAACAGCATGAGTGGCTTAACTCCCTATTCCCAGTAAATCGTCATGATAGTCGCCCGCCGGATAGCGGAAAGGCACCGGCCCATCTGCGATACCGTCCAGGAACTGCCGCACGCGCGGATCGCCATTCTCCTGCAACGCCTGCGCGCTGCCGTGGGCGACGATCTTTTTGTCAGCCACAATATAGGCGTAATCAGCGATACTCAGCACTTCCGGCACGTCGTGGGAAACCACCACGCAGGTGACGCCAAGGGCGCTGTTCAGCTCCGAAATTAACTTCACCAGCACGCCCATGGTGATGGGGTCCTGCCCGACGAACGGTTCATCGAACATGATTAAATCGGGTTCCAGGGCAATAGCACGCGCCAGCGCGGCGCGGCGCGCCATCCCACCCGAGAGTTCGGACGGCATGAGTTTCGCAGCCCCCCGCAGCCCCACGGCTTCAAGCTTCATCATCACCGTGCTGTGCAACAGCGCAGGAGGAAGATGGGTGTGCTCACGCAGCGGATAGGCCACGTTGTCAAAAACGTTCATATCGGTGAATAGCGCCCCCGACTGAAAGAGCATGCTCATCCGTTTGCGAACCGTGTAGAGGCGCGAGCGAGACATCGCCGGGACGTTTTCGCCGTCGAAGAGAATTTCGCCGCTGTCAGGGGGGATTTGCCCGCCGATAAGACGCAGCAACGTGGTTTTACCGATCCCTGACGGCCCCATGATGGCGGTGATTTTACCGCGCGGCACGGTCAGCGAAATATCATCAAATATTAACCGGTTGCCACGAGAAAAACTGACGCCCCGGACATCGACTATATTCGCCATCGTTTGGCTCATTTATGGTTCCTTACTTACCTTGCTTCACGGCTGGCATGAAGCGTAAATCAGCCCTAAACCCCGCATTTTTACAGAATATTCACTATTGGGGTTAGCGAAAGCTGGCATTTGTTTTACTTTTCCGGCGCATAAAGTCAAAATTAGGAATTCGTCACGTCTCAGACTTCATCTGGCGCTAAAATTCGTGCGCAGTGGACCAGCGAGTATACCTGAAGAAAGGACTTTTGATGCTTTTAGCAACAGCACTGTTAATAATTGGTTTACTGTTGGTGGTCTACAGTGCTGACCGTTTGGTCTTTGCCGCATCCATTCTCTGTCGACTCATTGGCATGCCGCCCATCATTATCGGCATGACGGTGGTCAGTGTAGGCACATCGCTTCCTGAAATCATCGTTTCTGTTTCAGCCTCGTTGCATGGCCAGGTTGACCTCGCTATCGGCACCGCGATTGGCTCTAACATCGTCAATATCTTGCTGATTTTAGGCTTAGCCGCATTACTGCATCCATTTCGCGTACATTCCGATGTTTTGCGTCGTGAATTGCCGCTAATGTTAGTCGTCAGTCTGCTGGCGGGCTATGTGCTTTATGACGGGGTGCTGAGCGTCGGTGACGGTATATTCCTGCTCGCCCTGGCCGTGATCTGGTTGCTTTACAGCGTGAAGATCGCACGCCTGGCGGAAAAACAGGGTAACGATAGCCTCACGCGTGAGCACCTCGCCGAGCTGCCCCGGGAAGGGACCTTACCCGTCGCCCTGCTGTGGCTGGGCGTCGCGCTGATTATCATGCCAATGGCCACGCGGATGGTGGTCGATAACGCGACGGTGCTGGCGAACGCGTTTGCGATGAGCGAACTGACAATCGGTCTGACGGTCATCGCTATCGGCACCAGCCTGCCAGAGCTGGCTACCGCCATCGCCGGGGCGCGTAAAGGGGAAGATGATATCGCCATCGGCAATATCATTGGCTCGAATATTTTCAATATCGCGATCGTGACGGGGCTGCCGGCATTAATCTCACCGGGGCCGTTTAACCCTATGGTTTTCACGCGCGATTACGGTGTGATGCTGCTGGTCAGCGTGATTTTCGCCCTGCTCTGCTGGCGGCGAAAAGAGCAGATCGGCAAAGGCGCGGGCGCGCTGCTGACGGGTGGATTTATCGTATGGCTGGCGATGCTGTACTGGCTCTCGCCACTTCTCTCTGGGTAAACGGAAACGCATTATGTCGCAAATAGAATTGCAGCCGGGTTTTGACTTTCAGAAAGCAGGCAAAGACGTTCTGGAGATTGAACGTGAAGGTCTGGCGCAGTTAGATCAGTACATTAATCAGGATTTTAGTCTGGCCTGTGAGAAGATGTTCTACTGCGCCGGTAAAGTCGTGGTGATGGGGATGGGCAAATCCGGCCATATCGGGCGCAAAATGGCGGCGACCTTTGCCAGTACCGGCACGTCGTCATTCTTCGTTCATCCCGGTGAAGCCGCGCACGGTGACCTCGGCATGGTTACGCCGCAGGACGTGGTTATTGCGCTGTCCAACTCCGGGGAATCGAATGAAATCCTGGCGTTGATCCCGGTGCTGAAGCGTCTGCACGTACCGCTGATTTGCATGACCAGCCGCCCGGAAAGCAGCATGGCGCGCGCGGCGGATATTCACCTGTGCGTGAAGGTGCCTAAAGAAGCCTGCCCGCTGGGGCTGGCGCCGACCTCCAGCACAACCGCCGCGCTGGTGATGGGCGATGCCCTTGCCGTTGCGCTGCTGGAAGCCCGCGGTTTTACGCCAGAAGATTTCGCCCTGTCTCACCCCGGCGGCGCGCTCGGGCGCAAACTGCTGCTGCGGGTTAACGATATTATGCACACCGGGGATGAGATCCCGCACGTCAGCAAAGAGGCCTCTTTGCGCGACGCGTTACTGGAGATCACCCGTAAAAACCTGGGTATGACGGTTATCTGCGACGATCTGATGAAGATTCAGGGCATTTTCACCGACGGCGACCTGCGCCGGGTATTCGATATGGGTGTGGATGTCCGAACGCTGGGCATCGCTGATGTAATGACACCAGGAGGGATCCGCGTCCGTCCCGGCACGCTGGCGGTAGATGTGCTGAACCTGATGCAGTCCCGTCATATTACCTCAGTGATGGTTGCCGATGGCGACCAACTGCTGGGTGTGGTACATATGCATGATCTGCTGCGCGCTGGCGTAGTGTAATGAAGGATAAGACAATGAGTAATGCGGGTGCATCCCTTGCAACCTGTTATGGCCCGGTGAGCGCCCACATGATGTCAAAGGCGGAAAATATCCGCCTGCTGATCCTCGATGTGGATGGTGTGCTCTCCGACGGTCTGATTTATATGGGCAATAACGGCGAAGAGCTGAAAGCCTTTAACGTTCGCGACGGTTACGGTATCCGCTGTGCGCTCACGTCCGGTATTGAAGTTGCAATCATCACCGGGCGGAAAGCTAAACTGGTAGAAGATCGGTGTGAAACGCTGGGCATTACGCATCTCTATCAGGGACAGTCTGATAAGATGGTAGCCTTCCGGGATTTGCTGGGAAAACTGGCCATTGCGCCAGAGAATGTGGCATACGTCGGAGATGATTTGATCGACTGGCCAGTCATGGCGGAGGTGGGTCTGAGCATCGCCGTGGCTGACGCGCACCCGCTGCTGATCCCGCGTGCTGATTACGTTACCCATATTCACGGTGGCCGTGGCGCCGTCCGTGAAGTCTGCGATCTGCTTCTGCTGGCGCAGGGCAAGCTTGATGAGGCGAAAGGGCAATCGATATGAGTAAAACCAGACGTTGGGTTATCATTCTGCTTGCGCTTGTCGCCCTGATACTGATTGGCGTAAATCTCGCTGACCGCGATGATACGCAAGCGGAAGTGGTTAACACGAGCGACCCGACCTATAAAAGCGATCACAGCGACACCGTGGTCTATAGCCCGGAAGGTGCGCTGAACTATCGCCTCGTTGCTCAGCATGTAGAATATTTTTCAGATGACGGCACCTCGTGGTTTACCCAGCCGGTCCTGACCACCTTTGATACGGACAAAGTGCCGACGTGGTCAATCAAGTCTGACCGGGCAAAACTGACAAATGACCGTATGCTTTACCTTTATGGTCACGTTGAAGTCAACGCCCTGACCGCTGACGCGCAACTGCGAAAAATTACGACGGATAACGCCCAGATCAACCTGGTCACCCAGGATGTCACGTCGCAGGATTTAGTCACCCTGTATGGCACAACATTTAATTCCAGCGGTTTAAGAATGCGCGGGAACTTACGCAGCAAAAACGCCGAGCTGATTGAAAAGGTTAGAACCTCCTATGAAATTCAAAACAAACAAACTCAGCCTTAAAGTTGTTATCGCCAGCGCGCTGCTGGCGGCCAGTCTTCCCGCGCTTGCTGTGACTGGCGACACCGAACAGCCGATTCATATTGAATCCGATACCCAGTCTCTGGATATGCAGGGTAACGTCGTCACCTTTACCGGCAACGTCGTTGTGACCCAGGGCACTATCAAAATCAACGCCGACAAAGTGGTCGTTACCCGTCCGGGCGGCGAGCAGGGGAAAGAGATTATCGATGGTTATGGCAACCCGGCCACCTTCTACCAGATGCAGGACAACGGCAAGCCGGTGAAAGGCCATGCCTCGCATATGCACTATGAACTGGCGAAGGATCTGGTCATCCTGACCGGTAATGCTTACCTGGAACAGCTGGACAGCAATATCAAAGGCGACAAGATCACTTATCTGGTGAAAGAGCAGAAAATGCAGGCCTCCAGCGAAAAAGGCAAACGCGTCACGACCGTGCTTGTGCCTTCGCAGTTGCAGGACAAGAACAACGGTCAGGCTCCGGCAAAGAAAAAGAGTAACTAATTCGTTATGGCAACTTTAACTGCAAAAAACCTCGCGAAAGCGTATAAGGGCCGCCGCGTCGTCGAAGATGTCAGTCTGACCGTCAACTCCGGCGAAATCGTGGGTTTGCTTGGCCCTAACGGGGCGGGTAAAACCACGACCTTCTACATGGTGGTGGGCATCGTCCCACGTGACGCCGGCAACATCATTATCGATGATGAAGATATCAGCCTGCTGCCGCTGCATGCCCGCGCGCGTCGTGGCATCGGCTATCTGCCGCAGGAAGCGTCTATCTTCCGCCGCTTAAGCGTGTTCGACAACCTGATGGCCGTGCTCCAGATCCGTGACGATCTGACCAGCGAGCAGCGCACTGACCGTGCGAACGAGCTGATGGAAGAGTTTCATATTGAACACCTTCGCGACAGCCTCGGTCAGGCGCTGTCCGGTGGTGAACGCCGCCGCGTTGAGATTGCGCGCGCGCTGGCAGCAAACCCGAAATTTATCCTGCTGGATGAACCGTTTGCGGGCGTTGACCCCATCTCCGTTATCGATATCAAACGTATCATTGAACACCTGCGCGACAGCGGGCTTGGCGTACTGATCACGGACCACAACGTTCGTGAAACGCTGGCGGTGTGTGAGCGCGCCTACATAGTGAGCCAGGGCCATCTGATTGCCCACGGTACGCCGCAGCAAATCCTCGAGGATGAGCATGTTAAGCGCGTGTACCTTGGGGAAGACTTCAGACTCTGATAGGGTAGAGGTTAAGTCACGCCGAACCGGAGAAAAACGCTCTGAACATGAAGCAAGGTTTGCAATTACGGCTCAGCCAGCAACTGGCCATGACGCCGCAGCTCCAGCAGGCAATCCGTCTGTTGCAGCTGTCCACGTTAGAACTCCAGCAGGAGCTCCAGCAGGCGCTGGACAGCAATCCGCTGCTGGAGCAGACCGATCTTCATGACGAGGTAGACGCCCAGCAGACGCAGGACACAGAAACGCTCGACTCCGTAGATGCACTCGAACAGAAAGAGATGCCGGACGAACTGCCGCTGGATGCCAGCTGGGATGAAATCTACACCGCGGGTACCCCTTCCGGGACGCGTGCAGACTACCAGGACGATGAACTCCCGGTCTACCAGGGCGAAACTACCCAATCGCTTCAGGACTACCTGATGTGGCAGGTGGAGCTGACGCCTTTCTCCGATACCGATCGCGCCATTGCCACCTCGATTGTCGATGCCGTTGACGACACGGGCTATTTGACCGTGACGCTGGACGAGATTCTTGAAAGCATCGGCGATGACGAGATTGAACTGGAAGAGATCGAAGCCGTCCTGAAACGCGTTCAGCGTTTCGACCCGATTGGCGTCGCCGCGAAAGATCTGCGTGACTGCCTTCTGATCCAGCTTTCGCAGTTTGCTAAAGAGACACCGTGGATTGACGAAGCCCGGCTCATCATCAGCGATCATCTGGATCTGCTGGCGAACCACGACTTCCGCACCCTGATGCGCGTCACGCGCCTGAAAGAAGAGGTGCTGAAGGAAGCGGTGAATCTGATCCAGTCGCTCGATCCGCGTCCGGGGCAGTCGATTCAGACCAGCGAACCGGAATATGTCATTCCCGATGTGCTGGTGAGAAAACACAATGGCCGCTGGGTCGTTGAACTGAACGCCGACAGCATTCCTCGCCTGCAAATCAACCAGCAATACGCCTCCATGTGCACCAGCGCCCGTAACGACGCTGATAATCAATACATTCGCAGCAACCTTCAGGAAGCACGCTGGTTGATTAAGAGTCTGGAGAGCCGTAATGACACGCTGCTGCGCGTCAGCCGCTGTATTGTCGAACAGCAGCAGGCATTCTTTGAGCAGGGCGAAGAGTTTATGAAACCGATGGTGCTGGCGGACATAGCCCAGGCCGTCGAGATGCATGAATCAACCATTTCCCGCGTGACCACGCAGAAGTATCTGCACAGCCCACGCGGTATTTTTGAGCTTAAGTATTTCTTCTCCAGCCACGTGAACACCGAAGGCGGCGGCGAAGCCTCGTCGACGGCCATTCGCGCACTGGTGAAGAAGTTGATCGCCGCGGAGAACCCCGCGAAGCCACTCAGTGACAGTAAGTTAACCACCATGCTGTCCGATCAGGGTATTATGGTGGCACGTCGTACTGTCGCGAAGTATCGAGAGTCTTTATCCATTCCGCCGTCTAACCAGCGTAAACAACTGGTTTGACACAACCGATAAGGAAGACACTATGCAGCTCAATATCACCGGACATAACGTCGAGATTACTGAGGCTTTACGCGATTTTGTAAACACTAAGTTTGCGAAACTCGAGCAGTATTTCGAGAGGATCAACCAGGTCTATGTTGTGTTGAAAGTGGAGAAAGTGACGCATATCTCGGATGCGACCCTGCACGTCAACGGAGGGGAACTCCATGCCAGTGCGGAAGGGCAAGACATGTACGCGGCTATCGACGGCTTGATTGATAAGCTTGCGAGACAGCTCAATAAACATAAAGATAAACTGAAACAACACTAATTGTCCGGGCAGTTAACGGGTGCAGGACGGCCTGTTGTGAAACACAACAGGCCATTTGTACAGTTAGCGCTTAGGTGAAATTATGATAAACAACGATTCCGCTCTTCAACTGAGCAATGTCCTTAACCAGGATTGTACCCGCAGTGGCGTTCACTGCCAGAGCAAAAAACGTGCGCTGGAAATCATCAGTGAGCTGGCCGCAAAACAGCTGGGTCTGCCGCCGCAGATCGTGTTTGAAGCCATTCTGACTCGTGAAAAAATGGGCAGTACCGGCATCGGCAATGGCATTGCGATCCCGCATGGCAAGCTGGAAGAAGATACGCTGCGTGCCGTGGGGGTGTTTGTGCAACTGGAAACGCCTATCGCTTTTGACGCCATTGATAACCAGCCTGTGGATCTGCTCTTCGCGCTGCTGGTTCCTGCCGATCAGACCAAGACCCACCTGCACACGCTGTCGCTGGTTGCCAAACGTCTGGCGGATAAAACCATTTGTCGTCGACTGCGCTCAGCCCAAAGTGATGAAGAGCTTTATCAAATTATCACTGAAGCAGAAGGCAATCAGGATGAGGCATAATCGGGAAAGGGCCTTCAGAACGGCTGCCCTGAGG
This sequence comes from Enterobacter cloacae complex sp. AR_0002, assembly GCF_001922365.1. Lineage (NCBI taxonomy): Bacteria > Pseudomonadati > Pseudomonadota > Gammaproteobacteria > Enterobacterales > Enterobacteriaceae > Enterobacter > Enterobacter cloacae complex sp. AR_0002. The sequence continues at coordinate 4,233,252 of NZ_CP018814.1, read as the reverse complement.
AGAAACGGAACATGGTGCTGATGATCGTCAGCGGTCGTTCGGGGTCCGGGAAGTCCGTGGCCCTGCGCGCGCTGGAAGACATGGGATTTTACTGTGTAGATAACCTGCCGGTAGTGTTGTTACCCGATCTGGCGCGGACGCTGGCGGACAGGCAAATCTCTGCCGCCGTCAGTATTGACGTGCGTAACATGCCGGAATCGCCGGAAATCTTCGAGCAGGCAATGAACAGCCTGCCGGAATGCTTCTCGCCTCAGCTCTTGTTCCTGGACGCTGACCGCAACACGCTGATCCGCCGTTACAGCGATACACGTCGTTTGCATCCGCTCTCCAGTAAAAATCTTTCGCTGGAAAGCGCCATCGATAAAGAGAGCGATCTGCTTGAGCCGCTGCGCTCGCGGGCCGACCTGATTGTCGACACCTCTGAAATGTCCGTCCACGAGCTGGCGGAAATGCTGCGTACGCGCTTACTCGGCAAGCGCGAGCGTGAACTGACGATGGTGTTTGAATCCTTCGGCTTTAAGCACGGCATACCTATCGATGCGGATTACGTTTTTGATGTGCGTTTCCTGCCGAACCCGCACTGGGATCCGAAACTGCGTCCGATGACCGGTCTGGATAAGCCGGTGGCGGCGTTCCTCGACCGACACACAGAAGTACACAATTTTATCTACCAGACGCGAAGCTACCTTGAGCTATGGTTACCTATGCTGGAAACAAACAATCGCAGCTACCTGACGGTGGCGATTGGCTGTACCGGCGGTAAACATCGTTCGGTCTACATTGCCGAACAGCTGGCCGATTACTTCCGCTCACGCGGAAAGAACGTTCAGTCCCGTCATCGCACGCTGGAAAAACGCAAAACATGACCGTAAAACAGACCGTCGAAATCACCAATAAGCTGGGTATGCATGCGCGCCCGGCGATGAAGCTGTTTGAGCTGATGCAGGGTTTTGATGCTGAGGTGCTGCTGCGCAACGACGAGGGAACCGAGGCAGAAGCCAATAGCGTGATCGCCCTGCTGATGCTGGATTCTGCCAAAGGCCGCCAGATTGAAGTTGAAGCCACCGGCCCGCAGGAAGAAGAAGCGCTGGCGGCAGTGATTGCCCTGTTTAACGCCGGGTTTGACGAAGACTAACGTTCGCCATGTCGGCGGGTAGCGCTGCGCTTACCCGCCCTACATAAGATTATTTCGCTCCATAAACCCTTCCCCACCCAACTGACGCATCTGGCGCATAATCCACGCCTGGCGGCTTCGCACGTAGCCTGACGGGGTGCTGGCCTTAAAACGCAGCGGGTTCGGCAGCACGGCGGCAAGGAGTGCCGCTTCGGACATAGTCAACCTGCTGGCGGGCTTGCCAAAATAGCGCTGCGATGCCGCTTCGACGCCAAACACGCCGTCACCAAACTCCGCGATATTCAGGTAGACGGTCAAAATGCGTTTTTTGCTCCACACCGTCTCGACGCCCAGCGTCAGCCCGGCCTCCAGCCCTTTTCTCACCCAGCTGCGACCGTCCCATAAGAACAGGTTTTTTACCGTCTGCTGAGAAAGCGTCGACGCGCCGCGGACGCGGTTTTCATGACGTTCATTATGATCCAGCGCCTTCTCGATAGCCGCCACGTCAAAACCCCAGTGCTCCGGGAATTTCTGATCTTCTGCCGCAATGACCGCCAGCCCCATCCACGGGGAGATTTCATCCATGCCGACCCAGTCTGAGTGGGCAACATAGCCAAAATCACCCGAGAGCCAGGCGCTAATCTGCCGCTCTGCCATCACGGCGGAGAACGGGACGGGCAGGATGCTGAACAGCGCAATGCCTCCGCCCCAAAAAACGGCCAGGACCAGCACAATACGCAGCAGGATCCGTTTTAACCACCCGCCAGGGGATAATTTACGACTCATTCGGTAAGAACCAGCACTCTGTCCACCAGCTTTTCAATGCCTGCGGCAGCCTCAGCGATATTCTGCGCCAGCATATACGCCGGCGTGGTGATGATTTTGTTGTCCTCATCCACCACAATGTCGTCGACCGGGCATGGCACGTGCTCGCCGCCCATATCCTCGATAATTTCAGCGGTATCAATGTCGGTTCCGATCGTGAGCCGCAGCGGGAAATCAAAAATTTTCGGCAGCATGGCTGGCGCAATGCAGATAAAGCCCTGCGGCTTACCTGCTGCATGCATCGCCAGCGATAGCGCTTTCAAATCGGGATCGACATGGCACGCCGCGCCTTCTGTTGCAAACGTGCTCAGGTTTTTTGCCGCGCCAAAGCCGCCCGGCACGATGAGCGCATCAAGTTCAGCGGCATCGGCCTGTGCCAGCGGATGAATATCTCCACGCACAATACGTGCTGCTTCAATCAGCACGTTACGGCTTTCCGCCATTGGCTCGCCGGTAAGATGATTCATTACGTCTGCTTGAGTTTTATCCGGCGCGAAGCAGATAACGTCTGCCCCCTGCCGCGATAATGCCAGCAGCGTTAATACGGTTTCGTGTATCTCTGAACCATCGTAAACGCCACATCCGCTCAGCACGACACCCACTTTCTTCATTCTGACGATCCTTCTAAGCAACTCGCTGAAGCACATTAAAAATTCTGATTAAAACGCTATGCTTCACACATTTCACTGATTCATGTAACAAACTGTTTAAGATTTGCTATCTTATCTGCGTGCGGCCTCAATTTTCAGGCGGCGTCCATGCGAAAACAACCCACAAAAATCAGGCGCAGCCACGATTTCCCTGGTGTTGGCGCAGTATTCGCGCACCCCGGTATAGCCGGGGTCATTTTTTTCTGGCATCTACCCAGGCTTTCAGCACTGCCACATCGTTTTGCCACTCCTGTTTCATCTCTTCGACCCAATCACCTACATTATCTTCCCAGGCAGGTAAATCAGGCGACTGAATCTGTTGGCCCAGTTGCTGGAGATGACGTAACCCGACCGATCCTGCCGCGCCTTTGATTTTATGTCCCTCTTCGACGATGCCCTTCTGGTCACGCGCCGTCAGGTTGGATTCGAGCACGTTCAGATAGCCCGGCATCATTTTTTCGAACACGGCCAGGCCATCGGTGATCAGTTTTGGTCCTACCAGATCGATATACTGCTCCAGCATGGCGGTATCCAGTATCGTTTGGGCTTTGGCGCTATCAACAGACGTCATGGTGCTCTCCTCTTCATCACAGGTATCCCAGAACTTCTTGATCATCGCCGTCAGGGCAGGTACCGCCAGCGGCTTGCTGAGCACATCGTCCATTCCGGCCTCGAGGTACTCTTTTTTATCTTTCAGCACGTTTGCGGTCAACGCCACCAGCGGCGGCAGCTCGTCAGGAGCATATTTGCGCGTCAGCTCGCGGGAGATATCCAGTCCGGTCATGTCCGGTAGCTGAATATCGAGCAGCACCAGGTCGTACTCGCCCGGCGTGAACATCTCCAGCGCGGCTTTGCCGGTCATCGCCACATCCACGCTGTTACCGAGTTTTTCCAGTACCGACCGGGCGACAATGACGTTCAGCTCAATATCTTCCACCAGCAGGACGTGCAGGGCTGGCAGCGGCATATCGTCGTTCTCAAACGTATCTTCCACCTCTTCCGCTACGGCAGGCGCATGGACGGTAAGCGTAAAGGTGGAGCCTTTACCCGGCTGGCTGGCAACGGTGATATCCCCGCCCATACTTTTCGCCAGACGTTTCGACACCGCCAGGCCAATGCCCGTACCGGTCGCCGGTTTACCGCCGTGGCTGTCTTTAACCTGATAATACATGGCGAAGATCTTATCCTGCTCTTCCTGAGGAATGCCGATACCCGAGTCCTCAACTTCAAAGTGCAGCATGTCGCCTTCGTCATAGCGAATGCGCACCGCAACCTGCCCCTTCTGGGTAAACTTCACGGCATTGCTGATGAGGTTCCACAGGATCTGCCGCAGCCGCGTGCCGTCCGTCACCACTTTATGCGGCAGCGGCAGCGTCGGCTCCATCACAAAGCTCAACCCTTTTTGCTGGGCCTGCAAACCTGACAGGTTCTCCAGGTCTGCGAGGAAGCCTGTAAAATCAACCGGCTGGTTGTCGAGCTGAACTTTACGGCGCTCCATCTTATCCATGTCGATAATATCATTGAAGATATTGCCCAGCGTGACCGCCGAGACGTGGATCGTTTTGAGGTATTTTTCCTGCTCGCTGGTCAGCTCGGTATCCAGCAGAATGCGGCTCAGCCCCACAATGCCATTCAGCGGGGTGCGCAGTTCATGGCTGATGGTGGAGATGAAGGTTGTTTTATCCCGGCTGGCGCGCTCCAGCGCATCCTGATAGCGCTTACGCTCGGTGATATCACGGCCAAAGCCCATCAGACCATGACGTTTACCCACCCGGTCGTAATAAGGTACTTTGCGGATCTCAAAGCAGGCTTTGCGCCCGTCGGGGTAGTCCAGCCACTGCTCATAGGTCAGCGAAACGTTATGGCGGAAGACCTTTTCATCCGTCTCCATCACTTTTGCTGCCGCCTCTTCGGAATAGACATCCTGAGGTTTCAGGTGGATCAGCTGTTTTTCGCTTTTCCCGGTCAACAGTTCCATGGCCCGGTTACAGCCGGAGAACTCTTTATCTTCATTACGGTAGAACACCAGATCCGGCGACGCATCGAGGAACGAGCGCAGGAAAGAGGATTGCTGTTCAAGCTGGATCTGCGTGACTTCGCGCTCTTTCATCTCAATTTTCAGCTGCTCAAGCGTGGTCTGACGCTCGGCTTCCGCCTTCTCACGGTCTGAAATTTCCTGATTCAGCTGGGCAATGTTGTCCTTGAGCTGAACGTTGAGTTTAAGATCGCGCTCGCGCATCTCTTCCAGCTTATCCACCAGTTTCGATAAACGCTGTCGGGACTCTTCCAGCTGCTCAACCACCACGGAGAGGAAATAGACCGCCCATGGGGTGATCAGCAGGCCAAAGAAAATAGAGCGGATCACGTCGATGCTCTCGACCTGACCATGCAGAACCATGGTCACGGCCATTTGCACGACAATGGCCAGAACGACCAGCGCCAGCGCCAGCAGCATGGAAAAACGCACCAGCCCGAGCTTCATCATCAGGTCGACGTAGTACTGGGCCAGCATTCGAATTTGCTTCATAGAGGATCCCTTCACGACTTTATCGCTCAATAATACTCAAATTCACGGCGAGGCGTTGAAGGTTGTGAGAAAAAGTGCGGGGTGAAACAGGAGATTAGCCTCGCCCCCGGGCTAGCGGGAGCGAGGAAGACGTTTTATCAGGAGCGTTTTAGCAGCATCCAGAGGCTGATCAGGAAGAAACTGGCGCTCGGCAACAGCGCGCCGATAATTGGCGGAATGCCATACACCAGTGTCAGCGGACCGAAAATCTGATCGAGGACGTAGAACACGAAACCAAAGCTGATACCAGTTACCACGCGGACCCCCATCGGCACGCTACGTAGCGGTCCAAAGATGAACGACAGCGCCATTAGCATCATCACCGCCACGGACAGTGGCTGGAAGATTTTGCTCCACATGTTGAGCTGGTAACGCCCCGCATCCTGTCCGCTCGTTTTCAGATACTTCACGTAGTTATGCAGACCGCTGATGGAGAGCGCATCGGGATCGAGCGCTACCACGCCAAGCTTGTCCGGCGTCAGGTTGGTTTTCCAGGTACCGCTTACGGTCTGCGAACCGGTGATCTGTTTCGGGTTCGTCAGGTCAGATTCATCAACCTGGGATAACCGCCACAGCTTGTTGTTCGCATCAAATTTAGCGGAGGCGGCATAACGCACCGACTGCAAACGACGATCGTTGTTGAAGGCGTAGATGCTCACGCCGCCCAGTTCATCGTCCCCTTTCACGCGTTCGATATAGACGAAGTTCTGACCATCTTTCGCCCATAACCCCTGCTGCGTGGAGAGCAGCGAACCACCGTACATAGCCTGAGCACGGTAGTTACGCGCCATCTGTTCGCCCTGCGGCGCGACCCATTCGCCAATCGCCATGGTCAACAGCACCAGCGGGATCGCGGTTTTCATTACCGACAGCGCAACCTGCATACGGGTAAAGCCAGATGCCTGCATCACCACCAGCTCGCTACGCTGAGCCAGCATCCCCAGGCCCAGCAACGCCCCCAGCAGGGCCGCCATCGGGAAGAAGATCTGCACATCTTTTGGTACGCTGAGCAGGGTGTACATCCCGGCACCCAACGCGTCGTAACTCCCCTGCCCGGCTTTTTTCAGCTGGTCGACAAATTTGATAATGCCCGAGAGCGACACCAGCATGAACAGGGTCATCATGATGGTGGTGAAAATCGTTTTACCGATATAGCGGTCAAGTACGCCAAACGCCTGCATTAGATGGCTCCTTTACGCGTAAACCGGGCACGAAGACGACGCACAGGCACCGTGTCCCACAAGTTGAGTCCGACTGCCAGCAGCAGATACAAACCATTCACGACCCAGGTCCAGATCATCGGGTCAATTTTTCCTTTCCCGCCGTTAGACTTGATTGAGGTTTGCAGCAGGAAGAACACCAGATACAGCAGCATCGCTGGCAGCATCGACAGCACGCGGCCCTGGCGCGGGTTCACCACGCTCAGCGGAACCACCATCAGCGCCATCATAAATACGGTGAATACCAGCGTGATACGCCAGTGCAGTTCAGCACGCGCACGATCGGTATCGGTATTCATTAAGGTGCGCATATCCATCTGCTCAGTATCCGTTGGATCGAGCGCGACGGCCTGATGACCAATGATGGCCTGGTAGTTCTGGAAATCGGTAATACGGAAGTCGCGCAGCATAGCCGTGCCTTCGAAACGCGTTCCTTTGTTCAGCGTGACAACCTGAGAGCCGTCTTTACGCTGAGACAGCTGACCGGAGTCCGCCACCACCACAGAAGGCCGAGCGTTACCTTTCGGGCGCAGTTGAGCAAGAAACACGTCATTGAAGCGGTTGCCATCAACGCTTTCGATAAACAGCACGGAGTTACCGTCGGTCGCCTGCTGGAACTGCCCCTGCGCCAGCGCCGCCAGCCCCGGGTTAGCTTTTGCTTCCGCCAGCACCTCATCCTGATGACGAGAGGAGGTCGGCCCCGCCCACATGACGTTAACCGCGGCAACAATGCCCGTAAACAGCGCCAGCACCATGGCTGCTTTTACCAGTACGGCTTTACTGAGGCCGCAGGCATGCATCACGGTGATTTCACTTTCGGTATAGAGCTTACCCAGGGTCATCAGCAGACCAAGGAACAGGCTTAACGGCAGGATAAGCTGCGCCATTTCCGGCACGCCAAGCCCGAGCAGGGAAAGCACCAGATTCGTTGGGATTTCGCCATCAACCGCCGCGCCGAGGATCCTGACCAGCTTCTGACAGAAAAAGATCAGAAGGAGGATAAAGAGGATCGCCAGTTGGCTCTTCAGCGTCTCCCGAACCAGATATCTTATGATTATCACTTTAAATACGCCCGTTAAAACTCGTCTTATGCAGGAATTTAGCTTGTTTCATGGCTTAAACGTCATTTATTCTCTTGAGTCGTCGAAATCATCGCTAAGATTAAAAAACCCGGCGGATTCGCGCTTCATGACATTTATTGACGTGTCGAAACCGTAGTAACGTAAGATTAACACGAAGTCACCACAACGGCGGACATGAGTTACGAAAGGTTTCAATTCTATCCGTAGCCGCCGCCGTTGTCTTTAAGATTCAGGAGCGTAGTGCATGGAGTTCAGTGTAAAAAGCGGTAGCCCGGAGAAACAGCGGAGTGCCTGCATCGTTGTGGGCGTCTTTGAACCACGCCGACTCTCCCCGATCGCCGAGCAACTCGATAAAATCAGCGACGGCTATATCAGCGCCCTGCTGCGCCGTGGCGAACTGGAAGGCAAACCAGGGCAGACCTTGTTGCTGCACCATGTTCCGAACGTCCTGTCCGAGCGTATTCTGCTGATTGGCTGTGGTAAAGAACGTGAGCTTGATGAGCGCCAGTACAAGCAGGTTATTCAGAAAACCATTAATACACTGAATGATACTGGTTCGATGGAAGCCGTCTGCTTCCTGACGGAGCTGCACGTTAAGGGCCGCAACACGTACTGGAAGGTGCGCCAGGCCGTCGAAACCGCAAAAGAGAGCCTCTACAGCTTTGATCAGCTGAAGACCACCAAAAGCGAGCCGCGTCGCCCGCTGCGTAAAATGGTCTTTAACGTGCCAACCCGTCGCGAGCTGACCAGCGGCGAGCGCGCCATTCAGCACGGTCTGGCCATTGCCGCCGGTATCAAAGCGGCAAAAGATCTTGGCAATATGCCGCCAAACATCTGTAACGCCGCGTACCTGGCGTCTCAGGCGCGCCAGCTGGCTGACGCCTACAGCAAGAACGTTATCACCCGCGTTATCGGCGAACAGCAGATGAAAGAGCTGGGGATGCACTCTTATCTGGCGGTCGGTAACGGCTCCCAGAACGAATCCCTGATGTCAGTCATTGAGTACAAGGGCAATCCGTCTGAAGATGCGCGTCCGATCGTGCTCGTCGGTAAAGGGCTGACCTTCGACTCAGGCGGTATCTCCATCAAGCCTTCAGAAGGCATGGATGAGATGAAGTACGACATGTGCGGCGCGGCGGCGGTTTACGGCGTTATGCGCATGGTCGCGGAACTTCAGTTGCCCATCAACGTGATCGGCGTGCTGGCGGGCTGCGAAAACATGCCTGGCGGCCGCGCTTATCGTCCTGGTGATGTGCTGACCACCATGTCCGGCCAGACCGTTGAGGTGCTGAACACCGACGCCGAAGGTCGTCTGGTACTGTGCGACGTGCTGACCTACGTTGAGCGTTTCGAACCTGAAGCGGTGATTGACGTGGCTACACTGACCGGCGCCTGCGTGATTGCGCTGGGGCATCACATCACCGGCCTGATGTCGAACCACAACCCGCTGGCGCATGAACTGATCGGCGCGTCCGAACAGGCCGGCGACCGCGCGTGGCGTCTGCCGCTGGGGGACGAGTTCCAGGAACAACTGGAGTCTAACTTCGCAGACATGGCAAACATCGGCGGTCGTCCTGGCGGGGCGATTACCGCGGGCTGCTTCCTGGCGCGCTTTACCCGTAAGTACAACTGGGCGCACCTGGACATCGCGGGGACCGCATGGCGCTCCGGAAAAGCCAAAGGCGCGACCGGACGTCCGGTGGCGCTGCTGTCGCAGTTCCTGCTCAATCGTGCGGGTTTTAACGGCGACGAGTAATGATAAACGCCGGGTGGCGCTACGCTTACCCGGCTTTGCATTTAAATCCACGACAAGAAACCCCATATATGAAGAATGCAACGTTCTACCTTCTGGACAATGACACCCATCAGGATGGCCTCAGCGCCGTTGAACAACTGGTGTGTGAAATTGCCGCAGAACGTTGGCGCGCAGGTAAACGCGTCCTGATTGCCTGTGAAGATGAGCAGCAAGCAATTCGCCTGGATGAAGCGCTATGGGCGCGCCCGCCGGAGAGTTTTGTTCCGCATAACCTGTCGGGCGAAGGTCCACGCGGCGGGGCACCGGTGGAGATTGCCTGGCCGCAAAAACGCAACAGTAGCGCGCGCGATATTCTCATTAGCCTGCGGACAGACTTTGCAGATTTTGCCACCGCTTTCACAGAAGTGGTAGACTTTGTCCCTTACGAAGAATCTTTGAAACAACTGGCGCGCGAACGCTACAAAGCGTACCGCCTGGCCGGTTTTAACCTGAATACGGCAACCTGGAAATAATGGAAAAGACATATAACCCACGCGATATCGAACAGCCGCTTTACGAGCACTGGGAACAGCAGGGCTATTTCAAGCCTAACGGCGACGAAAGCAAAGAGTCCTTCTGCATCATGATCCCGCCGCCGAACGTCACCGGCAGTTTGCATATGGGGCATGCTTTCCAGCAGACCATCATGGACACCATGATCCGCTACCAGCGCATGCAGGGTAAAAACACCCTGTGGCAGGCGGGGACTGACCACGCGGGTATCGCGACCCAGATGGTGGTTGAGCGTAAAATTGCCGCTGAAGAGGGTAAAACCCGCCACGACTACGGTCGCGACGCGTTCATCGACAAAATCTGGCAGTGGAAGGCAGAATCCGGCGGCACCATTACCCGTCAGATGCGCCGCCTCGGCAACTCCGTGGACTGGGAGCGCGAGCGCTTCACCATGGACGAAGGCCTGTCCAACGCCGTGAAAGAAGTCTTCGTCCGTCTGTACAAAGAAGACCTGATTTACCGCGGCAAACGCCTGGTCAACTGGGACCCGAAACTGCGTACCGCCATCTCTGACCTGGAAGTGGAAAACCGCGAGTCTAAAGGCTCCATGTGGCACATCCGCTATCCGCTGGCAGACGGTGCGAAAACCGCCGACGGTAAAGATTACCTGGTGGTGGCGACCACCCGTCCGGAAACCCTGCTGGGCGATACCGGCGTGGCCGTTAACCCGGAAGATCCGCGTTATAAAGATTTGATCGGCAAATTCGTGGTGCTGCCGCTGGTGAACCGCCGTATTCCGATTGTGGGCGACGAACACGCCGACATGGAAAAAGGCACCGGCTGCGTGAAAATCACCCCGGCGCATGACTTCAACGACTATGAAGTCGGTCGTCGTCATCAACTTCCGATGATCAACATTCTGACCTTCGACGGCGATATCCGCGAAAGCGCAGAAGTGTATGACACCAAAGGCAACGAGTCCGACGTTTATTCCAGCGACATCCCGGCTGAGTTCCAGAAGCTGGAGCGCTTTGCCGCGCGTAAAGCCATCGTAGCCGCCGTTGACGCGCTCGGCCTGCTGGAAGAGATTAAGCCTCACGATCTGACCGTGCCGTACGGCGACCGTGGCGGCGTAGTTATCGAGCCAATGCTGACCGACCAGTGGTACGTGCGTGCCGACGTGCTGGCGAAACCGGCTGTGGAAGCGGTTGAGAACGGCAGCATTCAGTTCGTGCCGAAGCAGTACGAAAACATGTACTTCTCCTGGATGCGCGATATTCAGGACTGGTGTATTTCCCGTCAGCTGTGGTGGGGTCACCGTATCCCGGCGTGGTACGACAACGAAGGCAATGTCTACGTTGGCCGCACCGAAGAGGAAGTGCGCCAGGAAAACAACCTGGGCGCTGACGTTGCCCTGCGCCAGGATGAAGACGTGCTGGATACCTGGTTCTCCTCCGCGCTGTGGACCTTCTCTACCCTCGGCTGGCCGGAAAACACCGACGCGCTGCGTCAGTTCCACCCAACCAGCGTGATGGTCTCCGGCTTCGACATCATCTTCTTCTGGATCGCCCGCATGATCATGATGACCATGCACTTCATCAAAGACGAAGACGGCAAGCCGCAGGTTCCGTTCCATACCGTTTACATGACCGGCCTGATCCGCGACGACGAAGGCCAGAAGATGTCCAAATCCAAGGGTAACGTTATCGACCCGCTGGATATGGTGGACGGTATCTCTCTGGAAGAGCTGCTGGAAAAACGTACCGGCAATATGATGCAGCCGCAGCTGGCGGAGAAAATCCGCAAGCGTACCGAGAAGCAGTTCCCGAACGGGATCGAATCTCACGGTACCGACGCCCTGCGCTTCACCCTGGCGGCGCTGGCCTCCACCGGCCGTGACATCAACTGGGATATGAAGCGTCTGGAAGGTTACCGTAACTTCTGTAACAAGCTGTGGAACGCCAGCCGCTTCGTGCTGATGAACACCGAAGATCAGGATTGCGGCTTCAATGGCGGCGAGATGACCCTCTCCCTGGCAGACCGCTGGATCCTGGCGGAATTTAACCAGACGGTGAAAGCGTTCCGCGACGCGCTGGACAGCTACCGCTTCGACATCGCGGCAGGCATCCTGTACGAATTCACCTGGAACCAGTTCTGCGACTGGTACCTGGAGCTGGCGAAGCCGGTCATGAACGGTGGTTCTGAAGCGGAACTGCGCGGCACGCGTAATACGTTGATTACCGTTCTGGAAGGTCTGCTGCGCCTTGCGCACCCGATCATTCCATTCATCACCGAAACCATCTGGCAGCGCGTGAAGGTGATTGCCGGTATTAATGCCGATACCATCATGCTCCAGCCGTTCCCGGCATTCGACGCCGCGAAAGTGGATGAAGCCGCGTCTGCGGATACCGAGTGGCTGAAACAGGCGATCGTTGCGGTACGTAACATCCGCGCGGAAATGAACATCTCTCCGGGTAAACCACTGGAGCTGCTGCTGCGCGGTTGCAGCGAAGCTGCCGTTCGTCGCGTCACCGAGAACAACACATTCCTGAAAACCATGGCGCGTCTGGAAAGCATCACCGTGCTGCCTGCCGATGACAAAGGTCCGGTTTCCGTGACCAAAATCATCGACGGCGCGGAGCTGCTGATCCCGATGGCGGGCCTGATCGACAAAGACGCGGAGCTGGCGCGTCTGGCGAAAGAAGTGGCGAAAGTCGACGTGGAAATTGGCAAAATCGAAAGCAAACTGGCGAACGAGGGCTTTGTGGCCCGCGCGCCGGAAGCGGTCATCGCCAAAGAGCGTGAGCGTCTGGTTGCCTTCGCCGATGCGAAGACCAAACTGATCGAGCAGCAGGCGGTTATCGCAGCCCTGTAATGCTTTTACCCCTTACGCTTCAGGGCGTAAGGGGTATCCTTCCTGAAAACTCCTCGCTTGCACTCCCCTTTCTGCGGTGCTATTAACAGCAGTTGTGTGTCAATTTTTGTCATGAGTAATGCTATGAGCGTGATTACCCCCGTCGCGACGACAATGCGTCGGATCACTGAGCAGGACAACCCGGCTATCGCCGCCGTTATCCGCACGGTTTCTGCCGAATATGGCCTGACCGCCGACAAAGGCTACACCGTGGCCGACCCCAATCTGGACGAACTTTTTCAGCTGTACAGCCAGCCGGGTCATGCCTACTGGGTCATTGAACAGGACGGCCAGGTCGTGGGCGGCGGCGGCATTGCCCCACTGCTTTGCAGCGAGCCGGATATCTGTGAACTTCAGAAAATGTATTTCCTGCCAACGATACGCGGACAAGGCCTGGCGAAAAAGCTGGCGCTGGTCGCCCTGGAACATGCACGCTCACAGGGCTTTAAACGTTGCTACCTCGAAACCACCGCTTTCCTTAAAGAGGCCATTGGCCTGTATGAGCATCTGGGCTTTGAGCATATCGATGCGCCACTGGGCTGCACGGGCCACGTGGACTGCGAAGTCAGGATGCTGAAAAGTCTGTAAGTTTCGTTCCTGCCGTCTTCTGTTAAGCGTCTGTAAACTGAATGCTCTACACTCACAGTTCACACCAAAACAGGGGAAACGCGATGTCGAAGATAAAAAGCTACGCCGCACCGCAGGCGGGTGCAGAACTTGAGCTGTACGAGTACGATGCGGGCGAACTAAAAGCGGAAGACGTCGAAGTACAGGTTGATTACTGCGGGATCTGCCACTCGGATCTCTCGATGATCGACAATGAATGGGGCTTTTCCAGCTATCCGCTGGTTGCCGGGCACGAAGTCATTGGCCGCGTCGTGGCGCTCGGCAGCGCCGCGCAGGACAAAGGGCTGAAAGTGGGCCAGCGCGTGGGTATCGGCTGGACGGCACGCAGCTGCGGTCACTGCGATGCCTGTATCAGCGGCAACCAGATCAACTGCCTTGAGGGCGCAACGCCGACCATCCTTAACAAGGGCGGTTTCGCCGATAAGCTGCGCGCCGACTGGCAATGGGTTATCCCGCTGCCGGACAGCATTGATATCGAATCCGCCGGTCCGCTGCTGTGTGGCGGCATCACCGTATTTAAACCGCTGCTGATGCATCACATCACTGCCACCAGCCGCGTGGGCGTGATCGGTATTGGCGGTCTGGGGCATATTGCCATCAAACTGCTGCATGCGATGGGCTGTGAAGTGACGGCGTTCAGCTCTAACCCGGCGAAAGAGCAGGAAGTGCTGGCGATGGGTGCGGATAAAGTGGTGAACAGCCGCGATCCTCAGGCACTCACCGCCCTGGCAGGCCAGTTTGACCTGATCATCAACACGGTAAACGTCGATCTCGACTGGCAGCCGTACTTTGAAGCCCTGGCCTACGGCGGTAACTTCCACACCGTGGGTGCGGTGATGAAGCCGCTGCCGGTTCCGGCGTTTACCCTGATCGGCGGGGATCGCAGCGTGTCAGGCTCCGCGACCGGTACACCGTACGAGCTGCGCAAGCTGATGAAGTTTGCCGGACGCACAAAAGTGGCACCCACCACCGAGCTGTATCCGATGTCAAAAATCAACGAAGCAATCCAGCACGTGCGCGACGGCAAAGCCCGCTACCGCGTGGTGTTGAAAGCGGATTTTTGATGTGACATTGCCGGGGAATGTGCGGCCTGATGCCCTCACCCCAACCCTCTCCCTCAAGGGAGAGGGGGCCGTCTGTGCAGGCATTATTTTGTGGGGATCCCTCAGCTCACAGGGAGAGGGCGCAAACACTAAAAACGGTAACGGTTGTTACCGTTTTGCATCTACCATGGTCTTAAAAACTTCCGCCACCGCGACTGCCCCCGGATCCATCACCCCGTCCAGATTCTCTTTATTCACATACGACGAGCGTCCCGCGCCGGCTTTCGCCATTTTTGCCGTTGCTTCGGCGCCCTGCTGCGCGGCCTGCGCTGCCGCCTGAATATTGCCTTTCTGTAACGCCTCCAGCGCCGGTTGCAGCGCATCGATCAGCGTACGATCGCCGAGATCCGCGCCGCCATACTGCTTCATCTGCGCAAGTCCGCTCAGCAAGGCTTCAGGTAGCGGCTGTCCATCGTGAAGCTTTTGTCCTGCCGCCGTGAAGAAGATCGACATCAACACCCCACTCGATCCGCCCATCACCGTTGCCAGCCGCTCGCCTACCAGCAGGAGTAATGTCGGCACGTCGTTAAGGGGCAGGTTGTTCTCCTCAAGTCGCTGCGCAATATCCCGCGCCCCTTGCGCAAAAGTGGAGCCCGTGTCGCCATCGCCTACTTTGGCATCCAGCGCGTTAAGGCGGTTTTCCAGCTGAATCAATGTTTTCGTTACCGAGGCGACGGCCTCGCTCACCTCCGTATTGTCCGACGGGGCATATTCCACGCGATCATGAAGGGCGCTATGTGGGACGGTACGCAGGGGCGCGAACGCCACGGGCTTCTGCCAGCCCAGCGTCTCGACCTCGGCGTGAATCGCCTTCTCGAAGAAATCGTTGAGCTTTAGCAGCGTTAACGAAAAGCCTTTCATATCCAGCGCACTCACCAGCGGCGCCGGGCCAATCAGATACGCAATGTTCTCTTTCAGCGCCGAGTGCGCCAGCTCTTTGGTCAGCAGCGCCATCTCCAACGCCGATACGCCACCAAGATTGTTAATCAGCACCGCAAAACGCCCTTCCCCCGCCTGCGCGCGTAACGGCGTCACCAGCGTGTCGATAATGGCTTTGCTGTTTTGCGTATCCACGACGGAAGCTCCCGGCTCGCCGTGAATGCCCAAACCCAGCTCGACATGGCCTTGTTTAATGCGCCCCCCTTCATCATCGCTGCCCGGCAGGTTGCACGTTTGCATCGCCACGCCCAGGCTCCAGAGGTTATCGCAGGCCTGTTGCGCAATATCCCGCACGTCGTTTAGCGATTTCCCCTGCTCTGCCGCATATCCCGCAATTTTATGCACCAGCGCCGTTCCCGCGATACCACGCGGCTGCTTGTTATCCGGCAGGGCGATATCATCCGCCACGATAACCATCTCGACCTTAAGGCCGTAGCGTTTGGCTTTTTCCGCCGCCAGGCCAAAGTTAAGCCGGTCGCCGGTGTAGTTTTTCACAATCAGCAGGCAGCCACGGTCGCCCGTCACCGCCACAATGGCATTGAGGACCGCATCCACGCTTGGGGAGGCGAACAGATCGCCACACACCGCTGCGGTAAGCATGCCTTTGCCGACGAACCCGGCATGTGCCGGTTCATGGCCGGAGCCGCCACCGGAGATCACCGCCACGCGACTTTTATCCCAGTCGCCGCGAGCCACCACGCGGATGGCCGGATCGATATCCAGTTTGACGAGATTACCGTGCGGCGCGGAGAGAAGTATGCCTTCAATGGCATCGTTGACAAGCTGTTTGCGGTCGTTAAAAAAGAATCTGGACATAGTTTCCCAAAATTTTGTTTACCGTATGCAAAAGCATAGCCCGCACTGGATAATGCGCCGCAAAGTGAGGAATTTACGCAGACATTTTGCCGTCAGGTTGCCTATACTCCACCCAGGACTACGAGAGGACGTGCATCATGAGTACACCATTGCTAATCGCCAGGACGCTGGAAAAAGAGCTGTTTTTACTGCCCGCGATGGCGAACCGTCATGGCCTGATCACCGGCGCGACCGGGACGGGAAAAACCGTTACCCTGCAAAAGCTGGCTGAGTCGTTGTCAGAGACTGGCGTGCCGGTTTTTATGGCTGACGTGAAGGGCGATTTAACTGGGGTGGCTCAGGAAGGTGCAGCGTCAGAAAAACTGCTTGAGCGCCTGAAAAATATCGGTATCACGGACTGGACGCCGCACGGTAATCCGGTGGTGGTCTGGGATATCTTCGGCGAAAAAGGGCATCCGGTGCGTGCCACCGTCTCCGACCTCGGCCCGCTGCTGCTGGCTCGTCTGCTTAACCTCAACGACGTGCAGTCCGGGGTACTGAACATTATCTTCCGTATCGCCGACGATCAGGGGCTACTGCTGCTCGACTTCAAAGATCTGCGCGCCATCACCCAGTACATTGGCGATAACGCCAAATCCTTCCAGAACCAGTACGGCAATATTAGCAGCGCCTCAGTGGGCGCCATTCAGCGCGGGCTCCTGACGCTGGAGCAACAGGGCGCCGAACACTTCTTCGGCGAGCCAATGCTGGATATCAAAGACTGGATGCGTACCGACAGCAGCGGCAAAGGCATCATCAACATTCTGAGCGCAGAGAAGCTCTACCAGATGCCGAAGCTTTACGCCGCCAGCCTGCTGTGGATGCTCTCTGAACTGTACGAACAACTGCCGGAAGCAGGCGATCTGGAAAAACCCAAACTGGTGTTCTTCTTTGACGAAGCGCACCTGTTGTTTAACGACGCGCCGCAGGTGCTGCTGGATAAAATTGAACAGGTTATCCGCCTGATCCGCTCCAAAGGCGTCGGGGTCTGGTTTGTGTCGCAAAACCCGTCGGATATTCCGGACAACGTACTGGGGCAGCTGGGTAACCGCGTGCAGCACGCCCTGCGCGCCTTTACGCCGAAAGATCAGAAAGCGGTGAAAGCCGCGGCGCAAACCATGCGTGTCAATCCGGCCTTTGATACCGAAACCGCCATTCAGGCGCTGGGCACCGGTGAAGCGCTGATTTCGTTTCTCGATGCAAAAGGTAGCCCGACAGTTGTCGAGCGCGCGATGGTGATTGCGCCCTGCTCGCGCATGGGGCCGGTAACGGACGATGAACGCAACGGCCTGATTAACCACTCCCCGGTGTACGGAAAGTATGAAGACGAGGTGGATCGCGAATCGGCGTTCGAGATGCTGCAAAAAGGGGTGCAGGCGACTGCCGAATCGCAGGATGCGCCTGCCGCAAAAGGGCAATCTGTTGCCGTGGACGACGGCATTCTCGGCGGGCTGAAAGATATTCTGTTCGGCAGCACCGGGCCACGCGGCGGCAAACGCGATGGCGTGGTTCAGACCATGGCAAAAAGCGCGACGCGTCAGATTACCAACCAGATAGTACGCGGCATGCTGGGAAGTCTGCTAGGCGGCCGTCGCCGGTAGCGGGGGAACCCACGGGCGGCCAAGCGCCGACCCCTGTACGCCGTTCTCCTGTAGATAGCGGTTGATTTCCAGCATCCCCGTCCAGCGGTTCTCACACCATAGCGGTGCCAGAAGCGTTGGACGGCGGGCGCTTGCCGAGATGCGGTGGTAAACAATCTCCGGCGGCGTATGGCGAATCATTTCCCCCGCAGTCACCGTATAGTCGTCGAGTTCGATACCACATAACCGCCCCGCTTCCCAGGCTTTCGCCATTATGCTGCCCTTCACAATATGCAGCGGATGCAGCTTAATGCCATCCACGCCGGTCTCAACGACTTTTTCCAGCGTTTCCAGCCCGTGCTGCTGCCCTTCTCCCGGCAAGCCGACAATCAGATGCGAGCAGACTTTTAATCCACGCTCGCGGGCGAGACGCGTGGTGCGCTGATAGCAGGCGAAATCATGCCCGCGATTGATACGGTGCAGGGTTTTGTCATGCGCGGTCTGCAAGCCCAGCTCCAGCCAGATCTCGTAGCCCTTCTCTTTGTACTCGCTAAGTAAATCCAGCACGGCGTCCGGCACGCAGTCCGGACGCGTCCCCACGCACAGCCCGACAATGTTCGCTTGAGCAACCGCCTGCTGATACATCGAGCGCAGCACCTGCACCTCCGCCCACGTGCTGGTATAGGCCTGGAAATAGGCCAGATACTGCTTCGCGCGGTTCACCAGACTCGCCTGATGGGCGAGCTGTTCAGCGATAGATTTATGCTGCTGGGCCTCGTCAGCAAACGAGGCCACGTTACAGAAGGTGCAGCCACCACGCCCGATGGTGCCATCGCGGTTCGGGCAGCTAAAGCCGCCGTGCAGCGTCAGTTTATGAACCTTTTGTCCGTAGCGCTGCAAAAGATCCCCACCAAACATATTGACTAATTTCTGTAACTGCATAATCTGATAGACCGTCCCGAAGAAAGGGGACAAGCCTGCCATTTTTAGCCTCTGTCGGCGATGACCTGGATCAATCGCCCTGGACGGCTTTTATCTATTTGAATAAATAATCACGATTACCGACATTTCATTCACCCTGAACGTAATTACTTTTCCTTATGTTCTGATGGTTTTTTTCATTTATAGCGCCAGGACTGAAAAACAGTGATTTTATGCGGCATTGAATGCAACACCAGATTAATATTCTGCTATAAATCTGCATTTCAGCACGCTGCATCGATAATACCGCTTTCGTATAGTGAGTCAGATCACACTCCCCTGCACCTGCCCGGTGCTTTAAGCGGTTGTAAAAATAGTTAAATACACAATAAAAACAACTAGATAAGCACTCTTTAGCACATTTTTGTATAAATAAGATTGCCATTTGACCTGTGTACCAATTCCCGATAAGTTGGAAATCCGCTGGAAGCTTTCTGGATGAGCGGCCTGCTCATCATATTTATGCAGTAATTGAGATTCCCTCTGAAGCAAGTCCTCAAACTTGTTTACCTGCGCAAAAGGATGAAAAAGAGGGCGAATGCGAGGTCCGCGTATGAAACGCTAACCCCGTCGCCATGCTCTTTCTGCGCCTGTGCGCCACGGTAAAGTTCAGTGGGAAGCCCGACGAGCCTGGGGAGGTTCACTGATATGTTGTACGATAAATCCCTTGAGAAGGATAACTGTGGTTTCGGCCTGATCGCCCACATAGAAGGCGAACCTAGCCACAAGGTAGTGCGTACTGCTATTCACGCACTGGCCCGTATGCAGCACCGTGGCGCCATCCTTGCCGATGGTAAAACCGGCGACGGTTGCGGTCTGCTGCTGCAAAAACCGGATCGTTTCTTCCGCATCGTGGCGGAAGAGCGCGGCTGGCGTTTAGCCAAAAACTACGCTGTCGGTATGCTGTTCCTGAATCAGGATCCAGAAAAAGCTGCCGCGTCACGCCGCATCGTTGAAGAAGAACTTCAGCGTGAAACCCTGTCGATTGTCGGCTGGCGCGATGTGCCAACCAACGAAGGGGTGCTCGGTGAAATCGCCCTCTCCTCGCTGCCTCGTATTGAACAGATTTTCGTCAACGCGCCTGCGGGCTGGCGTCCGCGTGATATGGAACGCCGTCTGTTTATCGCACGCCGCCGCATTGAAAAATGTCTTCAGGACGATAAAGAGTTCTACGTCTGTAGCCTCTCTAACCTGGTGAACATCTATAAAGGTCTGTGTATGCCGGCTGACCTGCCGCGCTTCTATCTGGACCTGGCGGATCTGCGTCTGGAATCGGCCATTTGCCTGTTCCACCAGCGCTTCTCCACCAACACCGTTCCACGCTGGCCGCTGGCTCAGCCGTTCCGCTACCTGGCGCACAACGGTGAGATCAACACCATTACCGGCAACCGCCAGTGGGCCCGCGCCCGTACCTATAAGTTCCAGACCCCGCTGATCCCGGACCTGCACGATGCCGCACCGTTCGTCAACGAAACCGGCTCGGACTCCAGCTCCATGGATAATATGCTGGAGCTGCTGCTGGCGGGCGGGATGGATATCGTGCGCGCCATGCGTCTGCTCGTGCCACCGGCCTGGCAGAACAACCCGGATATGGACCCTGAGCTGCGCGCGTTCTTCGACTTTAACTCCATGCACATGGAGCCGTGGGACGGCCCGGCGGGCATCGTGATGTCCGACGGTCGTTTTGCCGCCTGTAACCTGGACCGTAACGGTCTGCGTCCGGCGCGCTACGTTATCACCAAAGACAAGCTCATCACCTGCGCCTCTGAAGTCGGCATCTGGGATTACCAGCCTGACGAAGTGGTCGAAAAAGGCCGCGTCGGTCCGGGCGAGCTGATGGTGATCGACACCCGCGGTGGGCGTATTCTGCATTCCGCCGAAACCGACAACGATCTGAAGAGCCGCCATCCGTACAAAGAGTGGATGGAGAAAAACGTGCGTCGTCTGGTGCCGTTTGAAGATCTGTCGGACGAAGAAGTGGGCAGCCGCGAGCTGGACGATGACACCCTCGCGAGCTTCCAGAAGCAGTTTAACTACAGCGCGGAAGAACTGGACTCGGTTATTCGCGTTCTCGGCGAAAACGGCCAGGAAGCGGTCGGCTCAATGGGTGACGATACCCCGTTTGCCGTGCTTTCCAGCCAGCCACGCATTATTTACGACTATTTCCGTCAGCAGTTTGCGCAGGTCACTAACCCGCCAATAGACCCGCTGCGCGAAGCCCACGTCATGTCGCTGGCCACCAGCATCGGCCGTGAGATGAACGTATTCTGTGAAGCCGAAGGCCAGGCGCACCGTCTGACCTTTAAATCACCGATCCTGTTGTACTCCGATTTCAAACAGCTCACCACCATGACCGAGGAGCACTATCGCGCCGACACGCTCGATATCACCTTCGACGTGACCGAAACGAGCCTCGAAGAGACGGTGAACGCGCTGTGCGACAAAGCCGAGCAGATGGTACGTAACGGCACCGTTCTGCTGGTGCTGTCTGACCGCAACATCGCGAAAAACCGTCTGCCGGTGCCTGCCCCCATGGCGGTGGGGGCTATCCAGACGCGTCTGGTGGACAAGAGCCTGCGCTGTGATGCCAACATCATCGTTGAAACCGCGAGCGCGCGCGACCCGCACCACTTTGCGGTGCTGTTAGGCTTTGGCGCCACGGCGATTTATCCGTACCTGGCCTACGAAACGCTGGCACGCCTGGTAGATACCCGCGCGATCGATAAAGACTACCGTGCTGTGATGCTGAACTACCGTAACGGCATCAACAAAGGTCTGTACAAGATCATGTCCAAAATGGGCATCTCGACCATCGCCTCTTACCGCTGCTCGAAGCTATTTGAAGCGGTCGGCCTGCATAACGAGGTCGCCAACCTCTGCTTCCAGGGCGTGGTCAGCCGTATCGGTGGCGCCGGTTTTGCTGACTTCCAGCAGGATCTGGTGAACCTGTCGAAACGCGCCTGGCTGGCACGTAAGCCGCTGGAACAGGGCGGCCTGCTGAAATATGTCCACGGGGGTGAGTATCACGCTTATAACCCGGACGTAGTGCGCACGCTGCAACAGGCGGTGCAGAGCGGCGAGTACAGCGATTATCAGCAGTATGCTGAGCTGGTGAACAACCGTCCCGCGGCGACGCTGCGCGATCTCATTGCCCTCAATCCGGGTGAGGAAGCGGTCAGCATTGACGAGGTTGAACCCGCGTCTGAGCTGTTCAAACGCTTCGATACTGCGGCGATGTCCATCGGCGCGCTGAGCCCGGAAGCCCACGAAGCGCTGGCGGAAGCCATGAACAGCATCGGCGGCAACTCCAACTCCGGCGAAGGCGGTGAAGATCCGGCCCGCTACGGCACCAACAAAGTGTCCCGTATCAAGCAGGTGGCGTCCGGTCGCTTTGGCGTAACGCCTGCGTACCTGGTTAACGCCGACGTGATCCAGATTAAGGTCGCTCAGGGGGCAAAACCGGGTGAAGGCGGTCAACTGCCGGGTGATAAAGTCACCCCGTACATCGCTAAGCTTCGCTACTCGGTACCAGGCGTGACGCTGATCTCCCCGCCGCCGCACCACGATATTTACTCTATCGAGGATCTGGCGCAGCTGATTTTCGACCTGAAACAGGTCAACCCGAAAGCGATGATCTCCGTGAAGCTGGTTTCCGAACCGGGCGTTGGCACCATTGCCACCGGCGTGGCGAAAGCCTATGCGGATCTGATCACCATCGCCGGTTACGACGGCGGCACCGGCGCAAGCCCGCTCTCCTCCGTGAAATATGCGGGCTGTCCGTGGGAGCTCGGCCTGGTGGAAACCCAGCAGGCGCTGGTCGCTAACGGCCTGCGTCACAAGATCCGTTTGCAGGTGGACGGTGGGCTGAAAACCGGCCTCGACATCATCAAAGCGGCGATTCTGGGAGCGGAAAGCTTCGGCTTTGGTACCGGCCCAATGGTTGCGCTCGGCTGTAAATACCTGCGTATTTGCCACCTGAACAACTGTGCAACGGGCGTTGCTACCCAGGACGAAAAGCTGCGTAAGAACCACTATCACGGCCTGCCGTTCAAAGTGACTAACTACTTTGACTTCATCGCCCGTGAAACCCGCGAGCTGATGGCGCAGCTGGGCGTGAAGCGTCTGGTGGATCTGATTGGCCGTACCGACCTGCTGAAAGAGCTTGAGGGCTTCACGGCCAAGCAGCAGAAGCTGGAGCTGTCCAAGCTGCTGGAAACCGCTCAGCCGCATCCTGGCAAAGCGGTTTACTGTACCGAGAACAACCCGCCGTTCGATAACGGCGTGCTGAACGCACAGCTGCTGCAACAGGCGAAGCCGTATGTGGATGAGAAGCAGAGCAAAACGTTCTGGTTTGATATCCGCAACACCGACCGTTCCGTGGGTGCGTCTCTCTCCGGTTACATCGCGCAAACGCACGGTGATCAGGGTCTGGCGTCGGATCCGATTACCGCGCATTTCAGCGGTACCGCGGGTCAGAGCTTCGGCGTGTGGAACGCGGGTGGCGTTGAGTTATACCTGACCGGTGATGCCAACGACTACGTCGGAAAAGGCATGGCGGGCGGTCTGCTGGCGGTGCGTCCTCCGGTTGGTTCAGCCTTCCGCAGCCATGAAGCAAGCATCATTGGCAATACCTGTCTGTACGGTGCAACCGGCGGTCGTCTGTTTGCCGCGGGCCGTGCGGGCGAGCGTTTTGCGGTGCGTAACTCCGGCGCCATCACCGTGGTGGAAGGCATCGGCGATAACGGCTGTGAATACATGACGGGCGGAATTGTGTGCGTCCTGGGTAAAACCGGCGTGAACTTTGGCGCGGGCATGACGGGCGGTTTTGCCTACGTCCTGGATGAAGACGGTGAGTTCCGCAAACGCGTGAACCCTGAGCTGGTGGAAGTGCTGGACGTTGATACTCTGGCCATCCACGAAGAACACCTGCGCGGCTTAATTACCGAACACGTGCAGCATACCGGTTCTTCGCGCGGCGAAGAGATCCTGGCCAACTGGCCGGCGTTCTCTGCGAAATTCGCGCTGGTTAAGCCGAAGTCCAGCGATGTTAAAGCCCTGTTGGGTCACCGTAGTCGTAGCGCAGCAGAGCTGCGCGTGCAGGCGCAGTAAGGAATTCAGATGAGCCAGAACGTTTACCAGTTTATCGACCTTCAGCGTGTTGATCCGCCAAAGAAACCGCTGAAGATCCGTAAAATTGAATTTGTTGAAATCTATGAGCCGTTTTCAGAAGGCCAGGCCAAAGCACAGGCAGACCGCTGCCTGTCCTGCGGTAACCCTTACTGCGAATGGAAGTGTCCGGTCCATAACTACATCCCGAACTGGCTGAAGCTGGCCAACGAAGGGCGTATTTTTGAAGCCGCCGAGCTGTCTCATCAGACCAACACCCTGCCGGAAGTGTGCGGCCGCGTGTGCCCTCAGGATCGTCTGTGTGAAGGATCCTGTACGCTGAACGACGAGTTTGGCGCGGTGACCATCGGCAACATCGAACGCTATATCAACGATAAAGCGTTCGAGATGGGCTGGCGTCCGGATATGACCGGTGTGCGTCAAACCGACAAGCGCGTGGCGATTATCGGCGCG
This sequence comes from Enterobacter cloacae complex sp. AR_0002, assembly GCF_001922365.1. NCBI lineage: Bacteria > Pseudomonadati > Pseudomonadota > Gammaproteobacteria > Enterobacterales > Enterobacteriaceae > Enterobacter > Enterobacter cloacae complex sp. AR_0002. The sequence goes on along the minus strand of NZ_CP018814.1, from coordinate 4,208,968 downwards.
GGCCCGGCAGGCCTGGCCTGTGCGGACGTGCTGACCCGTAACGGCGTGAAGGCGGTGGTCTTCGATCGCCACCCAGAGATTGGCGGCCTGCTGACCTTCGGTATCCCGGCCTTCAAGCTGGAGAAAGAGGTCATGACCCGCCGCCGCGAAATCTTCACCGGCATGGGCATTGAGTTCAAACTCAACACCGAAGTGGGCCGCGACGTACAGCTCGACGACCTGCTGAAAGATTACGACGCCGTGTTCCTGGGCGTGGGAACCTATCAGTCCATGCGCGGTGGTCTGGAGAACGAAGATGCGCCAGGCGTGTACGACGCGCTGCCGTTCCTGATTGCGAATACCAAACAGCTAATGGGCTACGGCGAGACCGCCGATGAGCCGTTCGTCAGTATGGAAGGCAAACGCGTGGTGGTGCTGGGCGGCGGTGATACCGCGATGGACTGCGTGCGTACCTCCATTCGTCAGAATGCGGCGCATGTCATCTGTGCCTACCGTCGTGACGAAGAGAACATGCCGGGTTCTAAACGCGAAGTGAAAAACGCGCGTGAAGAGGGCGTCGAGTTCCAGTTCAACATTCAGCCTCTGGGTATTGAAGTGAATGCCAACGGTAAAGTGAGCGGCGTGAAGATGGCGCGCACGGAGATGGGTGCGCCAGATGCGAAAGGCCGTCGTCGCGCAGAGATCGTGGCCGGTTCTGAACACGTGATCCCGGCTGACGCCGTGGTGATGGCGTTTGGTTTCCGTCCTCACAGCATGGAGTGGCTGGCGAAGCACAGCGTAGAGCTGGACTCTCAGGGCCGCATCATTGCGCCAGAAGGCAGCGACAACGCGTTCCAGACCAGCAACCCGAAAATTTTCGCCGGTGGCGACATCGTTCGTGGCTCTGACCTGGTGGTCACGGCGATTGCCGAAGGCCGTAAAGCGGCTGATGGGATCATGAACTTCCTCGAAGTGTAAATAATAATGCCCGGCAATGCCGGGCGTTATTTTTATATTCTGCCAGTTTCTGAATATTACAGATACTTGATGGTAAACGTTGCCTGACCATCCATGTTGGTATCATCAGTAATAGCCAGCGTATTGGTATCCTGAATCGCAGCAGAAACCGCCATCGGAATGACCAGGTTTTTAAACGCAACTGGAGCGGTGCTGCCAACTGTAGCAACGGATACAATCTGGCTACCGTCATTAACCATCAGTGTGCCGTTATCAGACCAGCTGGTGCCGTTGTCTGCGCTGTAGATCGCCCCAACAGTGGCACCATCAGCAGTAATTGTGTCGTTTTTCACGAAAATGGTGTAGTTACCGATGTTAACGTTTCCTGCGGTCTTATTCAGACCAAACATATTGAGCGGCTGAATAATATCGTTACCGTTACCCGCACCATCTTTAACCATAATGTTTGGCGCAGTACCAGTACGGTCGTCAGAAACGCTAAAGCCCGCTTTGGTCAGCGCAGGGCAGGTAATAGAAAGAGAGAAATCTTTCTGGCCCAGCTGGTTAATAGCAGTGGTGTTCAGGGCTGACAGGTGGATCGTACCGTAATCTACCACGCCACCGCCGCTGATTTCAGGGGTGCAACTGCTATTTGTCAGAACGCCTGTGACTTTCAGTACGGCGGTGTCTGCGGCAAAGGCAGAAGATACAAACATGACAAGCATAGAAGCCAATACAACTTTTTTCATTTGTTAATTCTTAACGTTAATGTAAATGTTCTTTCTGCTTTTAATAAAGTGGGCTACTCTCGCTATTAAAAACAGAATTTTCTAAACAAAGAGGGAAGTTACTCCCTCTACATATTCAAACCTAAATAATCCGCTGTAAGCGTAAATGCTAATATAGCCTTACACAACGACAGAGCGGGATATTAATACCCAAATAACTTAAAGGTATTTCAGGGTAATTGTTGCCTGACCATCTAAAGATGTATCGTCAGTAATCGCCAGCGTATCGGTCCCCTGAATAGCCAGAGAGGTAACCAGTGGGAAAACCGCAGTGGTAAATGCAACAGGGGTCGTTGTGCCTGTGGTTGCGGCACTGATAATGGAGATACCGTCGCTGCGAACCGCACCGCCTGATTCCCATTTAGAGCCATTCCAGTCGACGTTTGAAAAAATTTCGTCGCCCTCTTGCCCATCAATGGTGACTTTCTTATTTTTGATGAAAAGCATATAGTTACCAATATTCACACCACCTGTGGTTTTACCTACGCCATACTGATAGTAAGAAATGTTTTGCATTGTGCCGTTGAAATCGACATTAATACCAGCCTTACTTGACTCGCGATCGTCATTCACAACCCAACCAACCTGAGTAGGCGCACCGCATGTAATCGTCAGGTTAATATCTTTGTCACCTAACTGGTTAACAGCTGTTGCAGAGAGCTCACCCAAATGGATAGTGCCATAATCTACGACACCGCCGTTACTTAACTGAGGAGTACAAGCGGCATTTGTCAGCTTACCTTTTACCTGCAATACTGCGGTATCAGCAGCAAATGCGGAAGCGACACATAGAGACAACGCGGTAGCGAGAAGAACTTTTTTCATTTGTTAATCCTTAACATTATTGATTCACGGAAACCCAACCCAATCTTTTATTCATGTAAAGAATGGGTTGTATATTCCGCACTTACTAATTGAATGGCTTACCATTCGTGATAAAACAATCCTGCAACGCTTAAAGATAACGTTATTACGATATCATCACCACATTGCCTATGGATTATTTTGCAATATTTTCCAGCTTAAATCGCTTTCCAGCGTTGTTTGATCGGCATTATTACTGAATGCACTTTCATTAAGCACAGGGAATATCGTAGCTGTAAATGTCATCTGCTGGCCCGTAACGGCCTGGTTATTTTCAACCGCGACGACGGCTTCATTATTTCTTAAATAGAATGGCGAAGGCGACCCGCTTTCCGGCGTAAAGTTAAGCTGATCAACCGTTTTACCCACGGTATAGCTTTTGCCATCAACATTCATATCATCAATTTTAACTGCGACACCGCCATTCTGACCAAAACGGAAGCGACCTTTCTCTCCAGCATTACCCTGTAAAAGCACTGCCAGCTTCTGTTTGTCTGGACAAAACACATTCACGGTAACTTCCCGTTCCGGCAATTTATGCCAGCTTTGCTGAGACGTAACAATATCGTCACGCTTGAGCTGTTTATAATCTACTATGGGCTGAGAAAGCGTGATCTGACAATCTTCGGCAAGCGTCAAACCGGGTAAACAAAACGCCAGAAACGTCGCTACTTTGATTACGCGCTGAGTCTTCATTGGCATACTCCGTTTACTTCCTCATAGAACGCTTCGTCATCTTTTTTATCACTTAAGGTATAGTGAATCTGACAAAGCCGATTGTTATTGTCATCCATGGCATACAGCCCTTTCAGCTGATCGGCATCATTGATAAACACATGGCCGTCATCCACGCTGGTGACGATATAATTGCCCTTCTCATCAACAATGGATAACCCCTTCGCCAGTGGTGTACCATCCGCTCTCTTCACCCGCAGCATCACGCGACGGCTATTCAGAATTTTAAAGCTGACTTCACTGACGGAAGCATGCCCTGCCGCAACGTATTTAATGCCGTTCGCCAGCGTCATGCTTGGCGGAAGCTTATTGGCATCAATTTCAATACGGGAGTTACGCCACTCATTCAGCCCCGGTACCACAGCCTGTCCCCAATGGTCGGTCCAGATGGTGCCCTGCGGCGTTGAAATCTCTACACCACTCTTCGGCTCGTTCAGCTTAGCGATGGCGAACGTATCTTTAATAGCGTACGGCGAGAAGGTCACACCATCTTTATGCATTGCAATACCGCCCGTCAGCGTTGCGCTATAGTTGCGCTGGTTACTACCGCTGCTGCCCCCACCAACGCTCAACTGGGTATAGTGCAGGTTAGTGTTGATATTGCCGTTAAAGCTATTCTCATTGTCATCGTTATCACGATCCGCAGAGATATAATAATTGGTGTTATCGCCAATGGCGCCGCTGTTCGCGACACCATAGGTGGTTCTGTCACCCTGCTTGCGCATATAGCTGCTCAGGCTTTGCGAGCCGCCGAGTGGAATGCTCAGGTTGACGTAGAGCATATCGTCATCCTGCTCGTCATCAGTATTTCCGACGGCGCTCTGCCAGTTCACGGTGATGCTGGCATATTTAAAGGTTTTACCCCACGACAGCAGCAGGTAGCGGCTGTCCTCGTAGTTTGCGCTCTGGTTGTAGTTAAACCCTGCGCTAAACGTACCCGCAATCCCTGTCGCAAAACTTACGTTGCCGCTGTAAGTATTATCATTAGGCTGAAATTCATCATCCAGCGCATCGGCAAGCTCGCGGTAACCGCTGCTAAAATGCGTTGCGCTGGCGGAAAGGCTCACGTGTTCACCCAGCGTTAAATCGCTTTGCAGCTCGGTTTTGAGCCCGCTATTACTGTCGCCAAACTGCTCTTTACTTGCCGCAGCGGTAGTCGTGATGCCCCATATATCAGAGAGCATAAACTCCGCGCTGCCGCCCGCAGCCTGATACTTTTCTGCCACTGCGCCGGATGCCAGTGCGTTCATCCATGGTGTGATACGCCAGCCGTCAGAGACGTTCGCGACCAGCGGATCGCTATAATCGCTGTCCATACTCCGTACCTGGCCCACAGACATGGTCAATCCCTGCGGACGCCCCAGCTTGCGGGTTCTGACTGCGGAAGCAGGCACAATGAAGTGGCTTGAAGAGCCATCTGATTCCACGACAGTCACGTCGAGATCGACGTTATTTCTGACAACTGGCACATCGTCCAGGGTAAACGGACCCGCCGGCACTAACGTACTGTAGACGAGACGACCACTCTGGCGCACCTCAACGCGCGCCTGCGAGGAACGGGCGATACCCGATACGCTTACGCCAGTCCCGTCCCTTTCCAGGCCGTTGGTGGGCATGAGCTGCACCCCCGTAATCGGCACGCCGCTTAATACACCGGACATGGCGTTAATTTCACCCACCTGCATGGTCAGGCGCTGGGGAACAAATACATGCTCCGCGTAGGTGTAAATGCTTTCCGCATTTTTATCGCCATCATCATCCGTCAGGATATAACGGCTGCGCACAGACCAGTCCATCGTATTAAAGCCAGCCTCCAGGCTAGCCTGCGAATAGCGGCTGTTATCGCTGTCGCCATATTCGTTACGGGTACTGAATAATGAGTAGTTCAGTAACCCCGCCGTGCCACCTTGCTGAAAGTGTTTAATATTGGAGGTTAAACTGTTAATTGCCTCCTGGGGTAAATAAAGCTCTACCGCGTCCTGGTTTGGTAATGCGTTGACAACCGCCTGCGCATAATCGCTGCGGATATCATGGCACGCTTCGCCAGCCTTGAGCGGGACAGGCATAATCCCGGCAAAATCCAGAAAATCTTTATCAATACAGAGCTCGCCGTCTTCATTAAAACGTGCAGCGGCCGTACCGCGATCTTTCCCATTCACTTTAACCTGTACAGAGTGTGTGCCGGGTAAGAATCGTGGCGCTTGTGCAAAGTAATGGTTTAAATCGGGGCTTAATCCACGTGACTGAATAATGCCCGTATCAAACGTCACTTCCCTCGCATACAAAGAGGGTGACGCGAGGACTACCAGAGGTAATGTGCCGCAAAGAATAGCGCGGACACAAAGTGCAAGGCGGCTTTTTTTACACACCGTCATATCCCTATTGAGTGTTATTTATTTAATTCTGAAACAAAGCTCGGTACTTCCACACCGTAGCGACTGGCCGGGAAAAATTTCACTTTATTATCGCCGCTCACCGTTTTCTTCAGCGTTGCGGTCATACTTTGGCCTGGTAAAATATACGTTTTAGGCAGCGTGCCTGCGGTGCCAGATGGCTGAGTCATAACGTTTTGTGCCAAACGCACAACGTATTTGCTGGGGTTTTTCACCGTAAGCGTTGTACCCGTTGCGTTCCATTCCAGGTACTTCCATGCATCGGTAACAACCGCCAGTTTCGCCGGACGGATAAGCACAGGCAAATCCTGACGAAGATTAAATCCGATCTTAATGTTCTTGTTATCGCTTTTCGGCGGAATACCCTCGAACGTCACACGTTTATAGTGCTCAGCCTCCAGCGGTTCTTTATTTTGTAAAATAAAACGAAGCTGCTGGGTCTGGCCAGGCTCCAGACGTACCACTGGTTGGGTGGAAATCAGTTTTAAACCCTGATCGTCCGGTAAATCAAGGACATTGGTATATAGCAGAGCCGGAAAGCTGTCCGTATTTTTGACGTTGATCGTACCGCTGTGCGTTGCCTCATCAATTACCAGTAAACTGGTTTCAGGAACCATTCCTGCTGCATACGTCGAGAATTGAGCTGAAAACAGAGCGGCAGCAATAACGGACTTCAGTAAGGTTTTCTTTAAACAAGACATAATTATCACTCCTTTAATCCACAACACAACATTCCATGTTCACGTGTAGTTAGAAAGGAATAAACAAGATATGTTTATTCCCTTTTTAATTAATATACCGATTTTAAAATATTATAACTTTTAAAATATTATAAATATTTCAGGCTGATAGTCAGCTGACCATCAAGTGTGGTATCGTCGGTAATGGCCAGCGTGGTAGTATCCTGAATAGCCAGTGATGTCACCAGCGGGAATGTTGCACTCAGGAATGCCAATGGAACTTTTTCGCCAGATTTTGCAACAGTAAACTCACGGATGTTTTGAGCCTGACTAGAACCATTCGTGCTCGTGGTCCACTTGGAGGTATCACCATTCTGAGTGTAAATAGGATCAACTGTCGCCCCGTCAGCGGTTACGCTATCAACCTTAACAAACATTGCATAGCTGCCGATGTTCACGCCGCCCGTTGTTTTACCTACACCGTAGGTCTGACTAGAATTGGATAGGCTTGCACCGGTAAACATTGCGTTATTAACGGTTAAACCCGCATTCGTCTCTGCACGATCGTCAACCATAGTCCACGAAACTTTCGTCGCAGCAGAACAAGTGATGGTTAGATCGATATTATTCTGACCTAACTGGTTTACTGCGCTGGCAGACAATGAACCAAGGTGAATAGTACCGTAATCTACTACACCACCTTTACTTAATTCTGGAGTACAGGCAGCATTTGTCAGCTTACCTTTTACCTGCAATACTGCGGTATCAGCAGCAAATGCGGAAGCGACGCAAAGAGACAGTGCGGTGGCAATAAGAACTTTTTTCATTCGTTAATCCTTAACATATGATAATTAAAAATAGGTTTCCATCAGGTACAAAACTATTTTTGCAATATGAGCTGTCACTGGGGAACTTTATAATATTATTTTTATAAATATATGCAATTTAGCAAATTTAATTTATACTTTTAGTTTCTCTGATATAATAATCATGAATTATTAAATCGGGTATTACGCAAGGCTACCCGCTTAAATTATTCATTGCGTTTATTATTGTAACCATTCTTCTCGAGATAAAAAAAAACGAAAAATGCAGTCTCATATTCTTATTTTTCGATCAATTTAAAAAATATATAATTTTCTCCAAAAAAAAACGGCCAGGCATAAACCTGACCGTTAAGATTAAAATTGAGTTAGCGTTATTTTACAACGCGTAATGCCGGACGTCCTCCGCGCGGCGGCGGATCGTCATCAGGATCGTTATCATCTTCGCGATCGGGCTTATCACCATCAATCACAGACATCACCGTTTCGCTCTCGGTCCCAACGCCGCCCTCTTCATCGTTCAGGCTCGCAACCTCTTCATCATAAGCTGCTTCCGGCTCAAACATTGTGCCCGCACCGTTTTCACGGGCGTAGATAGCCAGCACAGCTGCCAGCGGCACGGAAACCTGACGCGGCACGCCGCCGAAGCGCGCATTAAAGCGCACTTCGTCGTTCGCCAGCTCCAGGTTACCCACTGCGCGTGGCGCAATATTCAGTACAATCTGTCCGTCGCGCGCGTATTCCATTGGAACCAGCACGCCCGGCAACGTCACATCCACAACCAGGTGCGGCGTGAGCTGGTTATCCAGCAGCCATTCATAGAAGGCGCGCAGCAGATACGGACGGCGTGGTGAAAGTTGTGACATTTCCACAGTCATTAGCCTCGGCCGAGACGCATTTCACGTTCCGGTTCAGTTAAGGATGCCAGGAAAGAGTCGCGTTCAAAGACGCGAGTCATGTAGCCTTTCAGCTCTTTCGCGCCAGGACCGCTGAACTCTACGCCCAGGGTTGGCAGACGCCACAGCAGCGGAGCCAGGTAGCAATCTACCAGGCTGAACTCGTCGCTCAAGAAGAAAGGCTTTTGACCAAATACCGGCGCAATCGCCAGCAGCTCTTCACGCAGCTGTTTACGTGCAGCATCCGCTTCAGAAGAGGAACCGTTGACAATAACGTTCATCAGCGAGTACCAGTCTTTCTCGATACGCTGCATGTACAGGCGGCTTTCACCACGCGCAACAGGATAAACAGGCATCAGCGGCGGATGCGGGAAACGCTCATCCAGGTATTCCATAATGATACGGGATTCCCACAGGGTCAGCTCGCGATCCACCAGCGTCGGTACGCTTTGGCTCGGGTTGAGATCGATCAGATCCTGAGGCGGGTTATCCTTTTCCACATGCTCGATCTCAAAACTGACACCCTTCTCGGCCAGCACGATACGAACCTGATGGCTATAAATGTCAGTAGGACCAGAAAACAGCGTCATTACCGAACGTTTGTTGGCAGCGACAGCCATGAAAACCTCCAGGTATATTCAGAATTTTTACTGCTACCAGCCCAACGGGGCCAGCCAGATGATGTATCGCCCATCCCAGAGAAGACACATTGTTCAAGAATCGAACAAAAATCGAGTATTCACCGATATTTGGGCAGAAAATTGGATGATAGTTTACCAGATTTTGATGGCTTTGTGGTGAGGGGATTCCGGAAATGTGGAAAAAGAGAAGATATATGAAATGTTACTGTGGATAACCTGCGTATTATCCATAAAAAAACCCGCCGAAGCGGGTTTTTCGCCAATCGTTCTGCGTAAGCAGAATGGATTAACGTTTTGAGAACTGTGGACGACGACGTGCTTTACGCAGACCCACTTTCTTACGTTCAACCTGACGCGCGTCACGAGTAACGAAGCCAGCTTTACGCAGTTCAGAACGCAGGGATTCGTCGTACTCCATCAGAGCGCGGGTGATACCGTGACGGATCGCACCTGCCTGACCGGAGATACCACCACCTTTAACGGTGATGTACAGATCCAGTTTTTCTACCATATCAACCAGTTCCAGCGGCTGGCGAACTACCATGCGGGCAGTTTCGCGACCGAAGTATTGTTCCAGAGAACGCTGGTTGATTACGATTTTACCACTGCCCGGTTTGATGAAAACGCGAGCTGCGGAACTTTTGCGGCGACCAGTGCCGTAGTATTGATTTTCAGCCATTGCCTATAATCCCGATTAGATGTCAAGAACTTGCGGTTGCTGTGCCGCGTGGTTGTGCTCGTTGCCTGCGTAAACTTTCAGTTTACGGAACATAGCACGACCCAGCGGGCCTTTTGGCAGCATGCCTTTAACCGCGATTTCAATCACACGCTCAGGACGGCGGGCAATCATCTCTTCAAAGGTCGCTTCTTTGATACCACCGATGTGGCCGGTGTGGTGGTAGTACATTTTGTCAGTACGCTTGTTGCCGGTAACAGCAACTTTGTCAGCGTTCAGAACGATGATGTAATCACCGGTATCAACGTGCGGAGTGTATTCCGCTTTATGCTTACCGCGCAGGCGACGAGCCAGTTCAGTAGCCAGACGGCCCAGAGTTTTACCGGTCGCGTCAACAACATACCAGTCGCGCTGTACGGTTTCTGGTTTAGCTGTAAAAGTTTTCATTAAAAGCTTACCCAAATAATAAGTTACACGTTGGTGAACACCCAAACGTTTAGTCAGTTGAGGTTCACACGACAAAGTCCGGCAAACCTACCCCTTCGAATAGCACATGCCGACACATAGAAAGTTTCGGGAAAAAAACCTTCTCGTAACGTGGGGTCGCAAGATTATAGAGAAGTTGAGGTCAAAGATCGACCCTTAAATGTGATTTGGAATGGGTTTTTCGGGGTTGCGTACTGTGCGGTCTGGTGCCCTCACCCCCAGCCCCTCTCCCACGGGGAGAGGGGCGCATTTATTACGGCATATGCTCACGCTTGAGGTACTCTTCGCTCTGCATCTCTTGCAGGCGCGACAGGCAGCGCTGGAACTCAAACTTCAGGCGCTCGCCCTGATAGATCTCATATAAAGGCACCTCGGCGCTGACCACCAGCTTAACGTGGCGCTCGTAAAACTCATCTACCAGCGCGATGAAGCGGCGCGCTTCGCTCTCCATGAGTGGGGTCATAACGGGCACATCCCACAACATAACGGTATGGAACAGACGTGAAAGCGCAATGTAGTCATGCTGGCTGCGGGCGTCCACGCAGAGCGTTGCAAACGAGACGGCCAGCGTCTGGTTCTCTACGCCAAGCGTCGACAACGGGCGATGATTAATCTCCAGCGCTGGCGCGTTATCCCGCGGTGCCCCTGCCAGCGCCAGCCAGAGTTTATCCATCTCGCTGGCTGTGTCGGCGTTCAGCGGTGAAAGCCACAGGTGCGCCTGCGTTAATGTGCGCAGACGATAATCGACGCCGGCATCGACATTCATGATGTCGCAGTGCTGCTTAATGGCATCTATGGCTGGCAGGAAACGCGCCCGCTGAAGACCATTGCGATAAAGCTCATCCGGCGGGATATTTGAGGTCGCCACCAGGGTGATCCCACGCGCAAACAGCGCTTTCATGAGGCCCCCCAGCAGCATGGCATCCGTAATATCGGAAACAAAGAACTCGTCGAAGCAGAGCACGTCCGTTTCCGCCTTGAAGCGATCGGCCACAATCTCCAGCGGGTCGGTTTCGCCCTGGAGCGCCGTCAGCTCTTCATGGACCCGCAGCATAAAACGGTGAAAGTGCAGACGCTGCTTACGCGTGCCGGGCAGGCTCTGGTAGAACATGTCCATCAGCCAGGTCTTACCCCGCCCAACGCCACCCCACATATATAATCCACGAACCGGTGCGTTTACCGTGGGCTCTTTTTTGCCCAGTAAACGGCCGAATGCCGCCTTCAGCCCACTGCTCTGCACCGCATCGGCGGGTTTCGCCAGAATTTCCTGATAAATCGTGTCCAGGCGGTTAACCGCTTCACGCTGGACATCATCCGGCTGGTGTGTGCCCTCGCTCAGGGCCAGTTGGTAACGCGATGAAGGGGACAGGTTTTGCATGATGTTGTTGTTATTCCTTTAGTTAAACCTCACCAGCGCGCGTGGCTGATGAAAAAAAGGCCGTTCTACACTACGCGATGATACGTCAGGATTCCACTTCTGCGGAAATAGCGGTTATAGTGGCATAATCAGGCACAGGCAGGAGCCGAGCCAACACCCTACGGAACAACAAGACAACGGGAGAAGTTCATGACCTGGGAATATGCGCTAATCGGTTTAGTCGTCGGCATCATCATTGGTGCTGTGGCCATGCGTTTCGGTAACCGCAAATTGCGTCAGCAGCAGTCACTGCAATACGAACTGGAAAAGAACAAAGCCGAACTGGAAGAATATCGCGAAGAGCTGGTCAGCCACTTTGCCCGTAGCGCTGAGCTGCTGGACAACATGGCGACAGATTATCGCCAGCTCTACCAGCACATGGCGAAAAGCTCCAGCAGCCTGCTGCCGGAAATGACCGCGGAGACCAACCCCTTCCGCAATCGTCTGGCGGACTCTGAAGCCGGTAACGATCAGGCACCGGTTCAGATGCCACGCGACTATTCAGACGGCGCGTCCGGCCTGCTGCGCGGTGGCGTAAAACGCGATTAATCGCACAACCTGAATAAATTTTACGGGCGCACCTTATGCGCCCGTCCTTTCTTCCCGTCCCCAGCTATTATTTAGTCAAACACCTCATTGTTCAGCGGTTGAAAATTCAATAACATCAAGATGTTTTTGGGGCCGTTCTTTTTCATTCCAGGATACGAGAGTCAGCATCGATGAAGAAAAAAAACCAGCTGTTGAGCGCCTTAGCGTTAAGTGTCGGGTTATCTCTCTCGGCGTCCTTCCCCGTCAGTGCGGCACTGCCTTCGCAGGTGCCTGGACAAGAAGCCATTCCCAGCCTTGCGCCGATGCTTGAAAAAGTCCTGCCTGCGGTAGTCAGCGTTCAGGTGGAAGGGACGGCACGCCAAAGCCAGCGTATTCCCGAAGAGCTGAAGAAATATTTTGGCGAAGACGCGCCGGATCAGCAGGCTCAGCCGTTTGAAGGTCTGGGCTCAGGGGTGATTATCGACGCGGCTAAGGGCTATATCCTGACCAATAACCACGTGATCAGCCAGGCCGATAAAATCAGCGTTCAGCTGAACGATGGCCGGGAGTTTGACGCCAAACTGATCGGCGGTGACGATCAGAGTGATATCGCCCTGCTACAGGTACAAAACCCCAGCAACCTGACCCAGATCGCCATTGCTGATTCCGATAAGCTGCGCGTCGGTGATTTTGCTGTCGCGGTCGGTAACCCGTTCGGCTTAGGCCAGACCGCCACCTCCGGAATTGTCTCCGCTCTGGGGCGCAGCGGCCTGAATCTCGAAGGGCTGGAAAATTTCATCCAGACCGATGCCTCCATCAACCGGGGCAACTCCGGCGGTGCGCTGCTTAATCTGAACGGTGAGCTGATCGGCATCAACACCGCTATCCTCGCGCCAGGCGGCGGCAGCATCGGGATTGGTTTTGCCATTCCGAGCAACATGGCGAAAACTCTGTCTCAACAGCTGATTCAGTTTGGCGAGGTTAAGCGCGGTCTGCTGGGCATCAAAGGCATGGAGATGAGCGCCGATATCGCCAAAGCTTTTAAGCTCAACGTCCAGCGCGGGGCGTTTGTCAGCGAAGTGTTGCCCAACTCAGGCTCTGCGAAAGCGGGCGTGAAATCCGGTGACGTTATTGTCAGCCTGAACGATAAACCGCTGAGCAGCTTCGCTGAATTACGTTCGCGTATTGCCACCACGGAGCCTGGCGCTAAAGTGAAGCTGGGCCTGATCCGCGAGGGCAAACCGCTGACCGTGGAAGTGACGCTGGACAAGAGCACCTCCTCTTCCGCCAGCGCAGAACAGATCTCCCCGGCTCTACAGGGCGCTACGCTGAGCGATGGTCAGCTTAAAAACGGCACGAAAGGCATTTCTGTCACTACCGTTGAGAAGAGCAGCCCGGCCGCGCAGGCAGGTTTGCATCAGGACGACGCGATCGTGGGCGTGAACCGTACTCGCGTGCAGTCTATTGCCGAAATGCGTAAGGTGCTGGAGAGTAAACCGGCGGTCATTGCCCTGCAAATTATCCGTGGCAACGATACCCTCTACATTTTACTGCGTTAACCATTTGCGACTCCGGGCATCGCCGCTGCGTGTGATGTCCGGATAACTCATGTTATGCTGCAAACCGTTCCTTTTTTAACGACACACGCATCATGCTTTTAAAGCTCTTTCGTTCAATTGTCATTGGTTTGATCGTTGCCGGTCTGCTGCTGGTGGCTATGCCATCTTTACGCCAGTTCAACAAACTGTCGGCTCCTCAGTTCGACAGCACGGATGAAACGCCTGCGACGTACAATCAGGCGGTACGCCGTGCCGCCCCCGCCGTGGTTAACGTCTATAACCGCGGGCTTAACAGTTCTGCTCATAACCAGCTGGAGATCCGCACGCTCGGTTCCGGTGTGATCATGGATGACCGGGGCTACATCATCACCAATAAACACGTCATTAACGATGCCGACCAGATTATCGTCGCCTTGCAGGATGGCCGCGTGTTTGAAGCCCTGCTGGTGGGGTCGGACAGCCTGACCGATCTGGCGGTGCTGAAGATCAACGCCACCGGCGGTCTGCCGACTATCCCGATTAATCGCAAACGAACGCCGCATATCGGCGATGTGGTACTGGCGATCGGTAACCCGTACAACCTGGGCCAGACCATCACTCAGGGGATCATCAGCGCGACCGGTCGAATCGGCCTGAACCCGTCAGGGCGGCAGAACTTCCTGCAAACCGATGCCTCTATCAACCACGGTAACTCCGGCGGTGCGCTGGTGAACTCTCTGGGCGAACTGATGGGCATTAACACCCTCTCCTTCGACAAGAGCAACGACGGCGAAACACCGGAAGGGATTGGCTTTGCCATTCCATTCCAGCTGGCGACCAAGATCATGGACAAGCTGATCCGCGATGGCCGCGTGATCCGTGGCTACATCGGTATTGGTGGGCGTGAAATCGCACCGATGCATACGCAGGGCGGTGGTATCGATCAGATCCAGGGGATTGTGGTCAACGAAGTGGCGCCTGGCGGCCCGGCGGCCAATGCAGGTATCCAGGTGAACGACGTTATCCTTTCCGTCAACGGTACGCCAGCGGTCTCTGCGCTGGAAACCATGGACCAGGTGGCTGAGATTCGCCCGGGCTCCATCATCCCTGTTGAAGTCATGCGTAATGACAAGAAGCTGACGATCCAGGTCACCATCCAGGAATACCCGGCCACTAACTGACGGGCATAAAAAAACGGAGCTTAGCGCTCCGTTTTTTTTACCGGGACAAGATCACTTGTTAACGAACTCTTCGCCCAGCGTGATGTCTTTCTTCAGCGTATCCAGCATGCCTTCCATCGCGTTTTGCTCAAACGCGCTCAGCGTGCCGATAGACTTACGCTCTTCAACACCGTTTTTACCCAGCAGCAGCGGCTGAGAGAAGAAGCGCGCGTGTTCACCGTCGCCTTCAACATAGGCACATTCAACAACGCCTTTTTCGCCCTGCAACGCGCGAACCAGAGACAGGCCGAAACGTGCCGCCGCCTGACCCATAGACAGGGTTGCAGAACCGCCACCCGCCTTCGCTTCCACCACTTCGGTGCCTGCGTTCTGAATGCGTTTAGTCAGGTCAGCCACTTCCTGCTCGGTGAAGCTCACGCCCGGGATCTGCGACAGCAGAGGCAGGATGGTCACGCCAGAGTGACCGCCGATAACCGGCACTTCCACTTCCGTTGGCTGCTTGCCTTTCAGCTCAGCCACGAAGGTGTTGGAGCGGATGATATCCAG
The DNA here is from genome assembly GCF_001922365.1 of Enterobacter cloacae complex sp. AR_0002. NCBI lineage: Bacteria > Pseudomonadati > Pseudomonadota > Gammaproteobacteria > Enterobacterales > Enterobacteriaceae > Enterobacter > Enterobacter cloacae complex sp. AR_0002. The sequence continues at coordinate 4,193,839 of NZ_CP018814.1, read as the reverse complement.
CGTAGTTACGCCGAACAGTTTGTTCTTGTCGTAAACGCCTGCTTTCTTCAGTACTTCTGCTGCGATGGCAACGGTGGTGTTCACCGGGTTGGTGATGATACCGATGCACGCTTTCGGGCAGGTTTCAGCGATCTGCTGAACCAGGTTTTTCACGATGCCCGCGTTGACGTTGAACAGGTCTGAACGATCCATACCCGGTTTACGTGCAACACCCGCGGAGATCAGCACCACGTCGGCACCCTGCAACGCAGGACGCGCATCTTCACCGGAGAAGCCTTTGATTTTCACAGCTGTCGGGATGTGGCTCAGGTCAACCGCCACACCTGGGGTTACCGGAGCAATATCGTACAGGGAGAGTTCTGAGCCTGAAGGCAGTTGGGTTTTCAGTAGTAGGGCAAGCGCCTGGCCGATACCACCAGCAGCGCCGAGGACTGCGACTTTCATCCTAAACTCCTTATTATGGTTAACTTAAGTATCTGTAACTCCGTTGCGGCGACCATAATTCAGCACGTCATTAATTACAATTTTCATCGCTAAAGAATTTGAGGTCGCACGTCTTTCACCTTCACCTGAATACTATCGGGCTGTAGGCAACAACGAATTAAGAGGGGGTTACAATACACCCTGCCACGCCACCAAAACAACATCATTTTGATAACATTTAATTTACTTTTAAGGTTATTTGCGCGGCGTGACCCAGGCATGTTTTCCGATAACGAAATCTGATAAAATCTCTCCCTTTCATAACATTATTTCAGCCTGGCGTCAGGTAGATAATTTGCATAAAAATTCATCCACATGCATAATAATGTTGTTTCTATCGTCATATTCCAGGTGACTTATGCGAAGCTCGTCTAAGCAAGAAGAATTAGTGAAGGCGTTTAAAGCGCTACTCAAAGAAGAGAAATTTAGTTCTCAGGGAGAAATTGTTCAGGCGTTGCAGGAACAAGGCTTCGACAACATCAACCAGTCGAAGGTCTCTCGCATGTTAACCAAGTTTGGAGCGGTGCGTACGCGCAACGCCAAAATGGAAATGGTTTATTGCCTGCCTGCTGAACTTGGCGTGCCAACGACCTCCAGCCCGCTGAAAAACCTGGTTCTGGACATCGACTATAACGATGCCGTGGTCGTGATCCACACCAGCCCGGGCGCAGCCCAGCTGATTGCCCGCCTGCTGGACTCGCTGGGTAAAGCAGAGGGGATCCTCGGGACCATCGCCGGTGATGACACCATTTTTACCACCCCGGCAAATGGTTTCTCGGTGAAAGACCTCTACGAAGCGATTCTGGTCCTGTTCGAACAGGAGTTGTAATTGTCTGCCCCGTAGCGCCTGACTGCGGGGATCATTCTGCTGCTTCCGCGTTTTACCCTGCTTTTCTCTGCCTGCTGTTTTTGCAAATAGTGCTTTTTACCGCCTGTTAACATTCATTCAGTGAATGATCTGCCGCAAAACCGCACAAAAAATCAAATTGATCTATCCCTTTGATTTAGGAAAGAAAAAACCATAAACCTTGCATTGTGGCGTCCTTTTTTATGCATTCGCGTTATAAAAAATGATTTTTTTAACACGTAATAACAGAGGAAACCATTAGCCTGGTATTAATTTTTAGCGTGATTAGTGTATACTTGATTTTGTGATGAGGGTCACAGAACAAAGACCCCAGTAAAATAATTGACGAGGTAAATAATCATGAAAATTAAAACCACTGTAGCTACCCTGAGCGTACTGTCAGTCCTGTCATTCGGTGCGTTTGCAGCCGACACCATTAATGCCGAACAGGCACAATCCCGTCAGGCTATCGGGACTGTTTCTGTTGGTGCCATCGGTACGTCTCCGATGGACATGCACGAAATGCTGAACAAAAAAGCGGAAGAACAGGGTGCGTCATCTTATCGCATCATCGAAGCGCGCAGTGGCGACCACTGGCACGCTACCGCAGAACTGTACAAATAAACCCTCGTCGTATCTCATCATACGACTTGCCCCTGACCTCCCGGTCAGGGGCTTTTTTATCACTGGCGCACGTTGAAACGCAGTTGCCCTTCCAGCTCCTCCTCCGCTTCATCAAACAATAAAATCAATGCGCCAAAGCGTCTGCGCAGTTTTTCAGGCAGATGGGTAAATTCGATTTCCAGCGGTAACGGCAGCCTGTCGCCGGTAACCACATCCCACAGCATATCAAGATTGCTTACGCTGCCCCGCTCCAGGTCGAACGCCCGAATAAACTCGCGATAGAAGTCTTCCTGACTCTCAATTTCGTCAAAATCAAAGGTATAAATTTTCATTGCCAGCCACCCGGTACAGGCGGGCGGCAAATGCCGCCCTGTCTATTATAATCCCCCGATATGCAGGGTTTTAACTTCCAGAAACTCCTCCAGCCCCAGCACGGACCCCTCGCGGCCCAGCCCGGACTCTTTTACGCCCCCAAACGGACCCAGTTCGGTCGAGACCGCACATTCATTAATTCCGATCATGCCGCTCTCAATGGCCTGTGAGACGCGGAACACGCGCGAAAGATTCTGGGTATAAAAGTAGGCCGCCAGCCCGTAAGGCGTATTGTTAGCGCGCATAACCACTTCGTCTTCCGACGTGAAGCGGAAGCAGGCGGCTACGGGACCAAAGGTCTCCTCTTCTGCCAGCTTCATGCCTTCATGGCAGTCACCGAGTACGGTTGGCATCCAGAAGTTGCCGCCAAGTTCGTGCGGTTTACCCCCAGCCAGCACCGTGGCGCCCTTCGCTACCGCATCTTCGACGTGCTCACGCACTTTCTCGACAGCCGAAGGCTCAATCAGCGGGCCGACAACGACGCCCTCGTCCAGACCGTTACCCACCTTCAGCGCCTTCACCGCATCGGCAAGTTGATTGACGAACTTGTCATAGACCGTCTCCTGAATATAGAAACGGTTTACGCTGACGCAGACCTGCCCGGCGTTACGGAACTTATTGGCGATCGCGCCTTTGACGGCGGCATCAATATCCGCGTCCTCGAAAACGATATACGGCGCATTACCGCCCAGCTCCATCGATACCTTTTTCATGGTCTCTGCGGAATTGCGAACCAGCGTTTTCCCGACGGCGGTTGAACCCGTAAACGAGATTTTGCGCACGTCATGGCTGGCCATAATGGCGTCGCTAATTTCTGAGGTGCTCCCCGCGACCGCATTCAGCACACCATCCGGCACACCGGCCTGCTTCGCCAGCGTCAGCAGCGCAAAGGCGCTCAGCGGCGTGTTGTTTGCAGGTTTGATCACGCCGGTACATCCTGCTGCCAGCGCCGGGCCGAGCTTACGGGTGAGCATAGCCATCGGGAAATTCCATGGCGTGATAGCAGCAACCACCCCGACAGGTTCACGAGTGGCCAGAATACGGGAGCCAGGTTTAACCGGAGGAATGATTTCACCGTTGGCGCGCTTGGCCTGCTCGGCAAACCACTGAATGAAGCTGGCAGCGTAGTCCACCTCACCTTCAGCCTCTTTCAGCGGCTTGCCCTGCTCGGTAGTCATCAGCCGCCCGAGCCAGCTTTTGTTCTCGATAATCAGTTCATACCAGCGATAGAGGATCGCGGAACGCTCTTTTGCCGTTTTTGCGCGCCATGCGGGAAAGGCCTTCGTCGCGGCCACAATGGCCTCTTCGGTTTCGGCTTTTCCTGCTTTCGCCACTTTCGCAATGACCTCGCCCGTGGCCGGGTTTAGCACATCAAACGTGGTGTCGAGTGTTTTCCAGATACCGTTGACCAGATACCCGGTCTGAAAAAGAATACTGTCCTGAAGAGCCTGGGTTGTCATGTGTCCTCCCTTCCTGAATGTTTGAACCTGCAAGAATAAGTATAGCCACAAAAAAACCGACGCTTTTGGCGTCGGTTTTCTCTTCGTTAGCTGTCTGTCAGCGCATTCTGGTAGCGGTGCAGCATAAACACCAGCCGCTCTACCGGCTCGGTAACCTGCGGCGGCGCTTCCCAGATCCGCAGTTTCTCCTGGTAGATATCCAGCTCCTCCAGCAGTTGCTTAAAGTAGCGGCGACGTTTGTCATCACTGGATGCCGATATCACATGGTCCGCCGTGCGCCGTAGCTGGCGGTGGAAGGCGGACAAATCGTCGTTGATCGGCACTGGCGCGTTCCGCAGACGCTGGTGCGCGATAATCATGGTTAACGCCAGGCGGAAGCGGGCGACATCGCCCGGGAATTTATTCAGCAACAGGAACAGCTGCTGATAGAGCGCCGGCAGGTGGTTCTCCTTGCGCCGCGCGGTGTTGGTGGTCAAGGACGATACGGCGGCCGATACAAACTGATTCAGCAGCACGCGCCCTGTCCGCGCCTGAGAGTTATCCCGCACCAGCAGGATCACCATCATTGCCAGGAAACAGCCCACCAGCTGACCTAGTGCGCTATCCAGGAACTGACTGAAATGGAAGGTCATCGGGTTATCCAGCACGATGATGTTAATCGTACTCGCCAGTGCGCCTAACGATCCCAGACGGCGTTTTTGTACCTCAATCCCGATAAAGAACGCCATCACCGCCAGGCTGATGCAGAGCAAAAGCATGCTTTGCTGCGTCGAGGGAATAATCACCAGGAAGTAGAGCGCGCCAATGGGTAACGCCGCAATGGTGCCGTACAGAAAATCGATCGCGACCATGCGCGGGTTGGGCAGACGCATCGCCAGCGCGGTGACGACGGCAATCATCACCATCGCGCCGCTGCCAGACGTCCAGCCGGTCCACAGCCAGAACAGCGTGCCGAGTATACAGGCCAGGGTGGTACGCCAGAAGTTAACCATCGCATGATGGCGCTCGGCGGATTCAGGTTTGATCACCACTTCGCCCTGTAACACCTCTTCTTCCGCCGCACTGATTTTGGTGTTGCTAATCACGCCGCGTTTCAGGAGCAGGTAGCGCGTTGCGGCGCCTACCCAGGTATAAATGGTGACTGGCGTATCCCGTTCTCCTGTCCACGCAATCACACGACGCATGCGTTTAAGCTGTCGATGCACGTCCTGCACCGTCTCCACAGGCTCATCAAACAGTTCGCGGAAAGTATCCGTTACCACTTCGGGGCGGGTGTTCTGAATCAGGTAGGTTTCACACGCCTGGGTGATCAGCGTTAACGAGACGGTATTGATCGCTTTCAGACGACGGTTGGCCCGCTCCCAGCGGGAAGACTCCATATTGAGGTTACTGCGCATCCCTTCCAGCGCCTGCGTGCGGCGCACCAGCGCACTCCAGGCCTTGTCGACCTCTTCGCTGTCGCCGTGCTTAATGCACAGCTGCATGAGCTGGTACTGAGCAACAATCAGCGCGTCCAGCTCACGATCGACTTCCTGCTTGATGGATCGCGGAGAGAAGAGCAGGTCTGCGACAATCGCGCAGACGATACCAATGACAATCTCGCTGCAACGTTCCACGGCGAACTGCGGAGCAAGCAGCGGTTCACTCTGAATGGTGATGATAATAATCAGCGCGGTATATCCCGCCAGACCCCAGGCGTACGAGTTCTCCACCTTCACCAGCGAAGAGACCCAGGTGCAAAAACCCGCCCAGATACAGCATACAATCAGCATCAGCAGCGGCGTGCGGATCATCAGGATGATAATGGTCAGGGCGGCGATACAGCCGATAAAGGTGCCGATAATACGCAGCATCCCGCGATAGCGAATTGCCCCGGAGTAAGGTTCGCCACCCGCCGCGAAGGCAGGACCGGCGGCGACGATCGCGGCGGTCAGAACGGCCCAGCGCGGCGTTTCAAGCTGGAAATGGAAGCCAACAAACAGCGCCAGCACAATGGCGCATGCCAGCTTCACGGCGAAGCGGATGTGCTGGCTGGCGATGGAAAAAATGCCCATAGCGATCAACCAAACTCGCGCAGGCGATGGGCGATTTGACGGAAGATAGAATCCTGGCTGGCATCACGGTCTTTTTCACCCGTGATCACCACCGTCGCCGTGGTGCCTGCGGGCCAGAGGTTGCTCTGCTGCTCATCCAGACGAATGCGTACCGGTACGCGCTGCGCCAGACGAACCCACTCGAGGTTAGAATCGACGGTCGCCATCCCTTTTGAATCATTGGTACTGCTGGAGTTGGTCACCCCCGCGGCCACGCTGTCCACGGTTCCCTTCAGGACCCGGTTGCTGCCGAGCGGCGTGATTTCGGCGCGATAGCCCGGACGCACGCCTTCCAGCTTGGTCTCTTCCATATAGGCGAGGACGTAGAAAGAGTTCTGTTTCACCAGCGCCACGGCCGTAGAGCCGCGCGTGATAAACTCGCCCGCATAGACATTGAGGTTGGTCACCCAGCCATCGGACGGGGCGCGGATAACGGTACGTTCCAGATCGAGCTTCGCCAGATCGCGCGTCGCCTGCGCTTTTGCCAGCTGATGCAGCACGGTTTGCAGCACGTTATTGGACTGGTCAATCTCTTCCCGGGACATGGCCTGGATGCCCAGCTTGTTACGGCGTCCTGCTTCACGGCGTTTTTCAGAGGCCAGCGCGTTGTAATACGCCACGTCGGCTTCCGCTTCTTCCAGTGCTTTTTGATAGCGCGGCTGGTCGATGGTGAACAGCACCTGATCTTTTTTCACCAGTTGGTTATCGTGGACGTTGACTGCCGTAATGAGACCGGCGACATCGGGCGCTATCGCGACCACCTCCGCGCTGAAACGCGCATCGCGCGTCCACGGGGATTCGGTGTAATAAACCCAGGCGCGAAAAATAGCGATGAACGCCAGGATGACCAGCGCCATAGTGATGGCAGTGCGGGAGATTTTTCTTGTTAGCGTTTTCACATCAACCTCAGACAAACATGCGCGATATTAAATAGAACAGGCAGCAATACAGCGCGGTATTGAACAATGCAGGATGCCAGACGAAATCATAAATCCCGGTAGGGACCAGCACCTTGCGCACCAGCCAGAAGATCGCCAGTGATAAAAGAAGCTCGAAAAATATCGGTGGGAACGACAAACCGAACACCACGATAACGGGAAACAGACTCATGTTGACCTTGATTAAAGAGAGTGCAGGTTACTGGATTTTTAAGCTCGCGCCGCCGCAGGAGAGCAAGAATTGCCGGGCGAGAGTGGCGCAGCCGTTATGTAATTAATAATATATTAACGTAACTGTTATGCTGTTATCTATCATATGTGATCTAAATCACTTTTAAGCCAGAGTGAATAATGGAACGTCTAAAACGCATGTCCGTCTTTGCGAAAGTGGTTGAGCAAGGCTCTTTTACCGCCGCAGCACGTCAGCTACAAATGAGCGTCTCATCCATTAGCCAGACAGTGTCAAAACTGGAAGATGAGCTTCAGGTGAAGCTGCTCAACCGCAGCACCCGCAGCATCGGGCTGACGGAAGCGGGTAAAATTTACTATCAGGGCTGCCGTCGAATGCTGCATGAAGTGCAGGACGTTCACGAGCAACTCTATGCCTTTAACAACACGCCTATCGGCACGCTGCGTATCGGGTGTTCTTCAACTATGGCACAAAATGTTCTCGCTGCCATGACGGCGGAAATGCTGAAAGAGTATCCCGGTTTAACCGTTAATCTGGTTACGGGCATTCCGGCACCGGACCTGATTGCCGATGGGTTAGACGTGGTGATCCGCGTTGGCGCGTTGCAGGACTCTAGCCTGTTCTCGCGTCGACTGGGCAGCATGCCGATGGTGGTCTGCGCTTCGAAAAGCTACCTGGCACAGTATGGCGTGCCGGAGAAACCTGCCGATCTGAGCAACCACTCGTGGCTGGAATACAGCGTTCGGCCAGATAACGAATTTGAACTGATCGCGCCGGAAGGGCTTTCCACTAAACTGCTGCCTGAAGGCCGCTTCGTCACCAACGATCCGATGACCATCTCACGCTGGCTGGTGGCCGGGGCCGGGATCGCCTACGTACCGCTGATGTGGGTGATCAACGAGATCAACAGCGGCGTGCTGGAGATCCTCTTCCCGCGCTACCAGTCCGATCCGCGTCCGGTGTACGCGCTCTATACGGAAAAGGACAAGCTGCCGCTGAAGGTGCAGGTCTGTATTAACTATCTGACGGACTATTTTGTGGAAGTGGCGGAGCTGTTTCAGGGCATGCGGGGCAGAAGGAAAGAGTAGGCTTTTCCCCTCTCCCCGTTGGGGAGAGGGTTAGGGTGCGGGGGAAAATTTACGCCGTGCCGCCCACCGTCAGATTATCTACTTTCAGCGTAGGCTGACCGACGCCCACAGGCAGGCTCTGGCCCTCTTTGCCGCAAACGCCCACGCCGTTATCCAGCTTCAGATCGTTACCGACCATGGAAATCTGCTGCATGGCCTCAATGCCGGAGCCAATCAGGGTTGCGCCTTTCACCGCTTTGGTCACTTTGCCCTTCTCAATCAGATACGCCTCTGAGGTAGAGAAGACAAATTTGCCGGAGGTGATATCCACCTGACCGCCGCCAAAGTTTGGCGCGAAGATCCCGTAATCAACGGATTCGATAATCTCCTGCGGCGTGGATTTGCCCGGCAACATGTAGGTGTTGGTCATGCGCGGCATCGGCAGGTGCGCGTAGGATTCACGACGGCCGTTACCCGTTGGCGCTACGCCCATCAGGCGCGCGTTAAGCTTGTCCTGCATGTAGCCTTTCAGTACGCCGTTTTCGATCAGCACGTTGTACTGGCCCGGCGTGCCTTCATCGTCGATAGAAATCGAGCCGCGACGGTCGAGCATGGTGCCATCATCCACCACGGTACACAGTTCGGAGGAGACAAGCTGCCCCATCTGACCGCTGAATACGGACGTCCCGCGACGGTTGAAATCACCCTCAAGGCCGTGACCGACCGCTTCGTGCAGCAGCACGCCAGGCCAGCCTGCGCCCAGAACCACCGGCAGCGTACCGGCAGGAGCCGCCACGGCAGACAGGTTGACCAGCGCCATGCGCACGGCTTCTTTTGCCCACGCATCAGCGCGCGCTTCGCCGTCAACGTCGCCGAGGAACCAGTCGTAGCCAAAACGACCGCCGCCACCGCTTGAGCCGCGCTCGCGCTTGCCGTCGTCTTCAACCTGCACGCTGATAGAGAGACGCACCAGCGGGCGAACATCCGCCGCCAGGGTACCGTCCGTCGCCGCCACCAGGATCAGTTCATAAACACCGGTCAGGCTGGCAGAGACTTCCTGCACGCGTTTATCCGCCGCGCGAGCCACTTTGTCCACGCGACGCAGGATGTCGAGCTTCTCTTCGCGGCTCATGCTTTGCAGCGGGTCGATGCTGGTATAGAGCGCAGCGTGCTGCACTTCACCCAGCGTTTTCACGCGACCATCTCCGGTATCACGCACAATGGTGCGCGCGGCCTGCGCGCTCTGCTCAAGTGCGGCGAGGCTAATCTGATCGGCATAAGCAAAACCGGTTTTCTCCCCGCTGACGGCGCGCACGCCGACGCCCTGGTCGATGTTGTAAGAGCCATCTTTAATGATGCTGTCTTCTAAAACCCAGGATTCGTGATAGCTCGACTGGAAATAGAGATCGCCGTAGTCGAGGCGGCGTTCGGTCAGTTGACCAAGAATGGAGAACAGGTCCTGATGGCTCAGGCCGTTCGCTGCGAGCAAATGTTCACTTACCAGGTTCAGACTCATCTATTGCTACTCGTTCGTTGCCGCCCGTGGCGGTATAAAGATCGTATTTATTGAGAGTGAGGCAATTACCTGCCCACGTCAAATCATTGCGGTGCTTCTTTGCGCGGCTGGCGCAGCACCTCGTTAATCTGCGGTTTATCGACCGGACCGGTAATGCGATAGCGCAGAATAGAGACCTTGCTCCACAGCGGCCCCAGCACTTTACTGGCGGCAAACACCGCCGCACCGACAATCGGGTTCACCACAAAGGCCGCCGCAACGCCCACGCTTGCGGAAATTTCCGGCGCCACCACGGCTTCCATATCCAGTTCGCGACGCACGAGGTTGACCGAGCCTTTCATGGCGATATCCGCTTCCAGGCCATCCACCAGCGTATCGTCCGTATGCAGAACGCCGTCTTTGATCCACGCCGTACTGCGAATGGAATCGTAGTAGAAACCTTCGCTGAAGGTGTCGCTGAAATCGAAGCGCAGCTTGCGCAGCAGCGCATCAAAACTCAGCAGGCGCAGGATCTGCCCGGCGCGCCCCGTGCTCACGTCGGCAATCTCACCCTTACCGAAGTTGGTTTTCAGGATGCCGTTAAGCGAAGCTTCATCGGGTGTCCACGGCGCAGCGCGCCAGTGCAGATCGTAATTCACATCGAAGGACGATCCGCGAAGCGGCGTGCTAATGCCGAAGAAGTTAGCCGCGGCGTCCAGCTTATTGCCTTTAATATCGCCTTTCAGCGAGGTGCGTTGTTCACCCGGTTTGTTCACCCATTCGCCCGCGGCAGTCATGCGGCCAAAGCCGGTATCCACCAGCCCACCAGAGAGGCTCAGCGTATTTCCCTGAATGGCAAAATCACCGTCGATACGGCCATATTTCTGTCCCCACAGCCAGCACTCCGCGCAGCGCAGCTGGAGATCGGGCCAGCCGCTGAAATCCACGCGCGACGTCCCATTGCCACTGACAGGAGAAGTGCTTGTCGACTCTGCTTTAGACGCCGTAAAGGTCGGATTGTAATAGAGATAACGGATAGCCGCCTGCCATGGCGCGTGATCGCGCATGATCAACGAACCGTTGATCTCACGCCCCTGCGCCTCGACCTTTGAGCCGTTTACCGTCGGCCGGGAGACAATACTCAGGTTGTTCCACTGCTGCCCGCCCAGCGTCAGCGCAGGCGTGCGCAAGGTAATGGACTGCGGGAACTGCGCCGTTTGGTCGACGTTTTGCCCGACACCTTTCTGGAACAGTGCCAGCCACTCTGCGCCATCCATCGGCGGGAGATTCAGTTCAACGCCCGCCTGCTCCGGCAGCGGCGGCGTGGTACGGCTGTCCGTCGTCCAGATCGCCCTGTCCAGCGTCAGCTTGCGGTTAAGCAGCCAGCGGCTGTTGAAGTGGTTTGTTCCGCCCGCGTTTCCGGTTAAATCGAAGCTGTTAAGGTTGCCCGCAACCTTAACGTTGACGGGCAATGCTTCACCGCTTTTTTTATTCAGCGGCGCGGGAAGCTGGCTGCTGAGGTTTTTTAGATCGCCCGTAATGTCGACGTTATAGCGCGCACCGGCATGATAAGGCAGGTCGATGGCGACCTTGCCATTCCATGACACCGCACCGTCCACCGCATTCTCAATCGGCTTCGGCAGAACATCCATGCGTGACGGCTGCCAGTTCGCGTCCATATTGACCGCCACCTGGTAGGCTTTATCGCCCTCGGTGGTGGAGAAATCGATATTAACGGGTTGATTGAACCAGGTCGCTTTAAGCGGCTCACTTTTCAGCGTGCCGTTAACAAAGCTGAACTGACCGCTGAGGTTTTTCAGGGTGCTGTCCAGCGGCTTGATATAGAGGCTGTTGTTATTAAGGCGAACGTCGCCTTTGGCGGTGGTCAATTCACCGTCCAGCGGGATATCCAGATGTAAGCGAGCATTCACATCGCCATCTAACTGCAACTGCTGAAGGGTGGCTGCCAGGGAGTCATTCAGCGGCGTATCTTCAAAGTACGGGCCAACCGCTTTACCCGGCCCCTTAATATCCGCATCAATCAGCAGCTTCTCTTTGGAATAATCCGGGATGTTTGCCGTCAGGTTGCTTGCCGTTACGCCGCCCAGCGCGACGCTGTCCGTCTTCATCCACAAGCCGTCATTCAGGAAGTTGAGTTCAATATCCAGATTCTTCAGCGCCGGCCAGTCTGGCTGGAAGGCATAGGTGGCGTTGCGTAGCGGCACCAGAACCTGGAACTGGCCTTCGTTGTGCTTATACGGGAACAGGTGCGGGTTGCCGCCGTAGACCAGCGTGGCGTTATCCGCCTGGCCGCCCTGAATAGCGCCGCTGAGATAGTCCACCAGCGCTTTCCCCATCAGGTTTTCCGGGAAGTAGCGCCACGCCTGCGAACCGTCATCTGTGCTGATGCCCGCCAGAATACCCAGCCACGGCTCATCGCCTTCAGGCTGTAGATAACGGAAATTACCACGGGCATGTACCGCTTTGGCTTTTACATCAATATCGCGGCCATCGAGCTGAAAACCTTTGTCATTCTTCAGCCAGTTGAGAGTGGCATTTCCCTTTTCGATCTCCAGTGGCGCACGGAAGACCGTTTCGTACGGCATTTTCGCGTCCTGCATTTCTGCCGTCAGCCTGCCGTTTTCCACGCTTCCTTCCAGTTTACCGCTGAAGTGCTCGGCACCCGGCAGCAATTTCCACTGTTTCCATGCGAGATTTTTCCATGCCGCCTGAAAACGCGTCTTTTCCGTAGCCTGGAGCGGAATATCCAGCGCCAGTCGGTTTATCTGCCCGCTCGGCTGCGTCGCCAGCCAGATTTCGCCCAGCTCCGGTGAAAGTTTTGCGGCCATTGAACGCAGCCCTTCGATCGCCGTCAGATCCAGGTTACTGGCGCGGATACGCAGCTCGTCGCTGCGTTTACCGTTTATCCCGCCGACGTCCTGTTCCGGCATCCACGCCAGCGTCAGCGCGCCGCGCGGCCAGGGTTTGTTATCCATGGAGATGCGCGTATCCGGAATGGCGAACTGCCAGCCGCCTTTATCCTGCGTCACGTGTGCGGTGAGGTTATCGACGGAAAGTTGATGCTGATGGTTTTCCCCTTTCCAGCTCGCGCCCCCCTGCTTAAGCCAGATATCGCCGCTGGCGAACGCCCCGTTCGTCAGCGTCATCCAGCCTTCCAGGCTGAAGCGCGCGGTCTCCAGCTGCATGTTCTGCTGTAGCAACTCACCGAGCCACGGCTTCACGTCCACGTCGTCCGCCTGTAGCCAGACCCTGCCGTTGTTCAGCAGGCCATTGTCGTCACGCAGATCCATCCGCACCTGCATAACCCCGTGCTGCCCGTTCAGGCTGGAGAGATTCACCTGCCCCTCGGCGCGGTGGCGATCTTTCCCGTTTAACCAGGTCAGCTGAGGGATCGCCAGCTCAGCGCGCTGACCGGAAAGAGTAATAAAGCTCACTTCGCTGTCGCGCAGATCGAAATGATCGAACTGCCGCAGGAACAGATCGCTGATACGGCTGGTTTCCAGCCCTCGATCGCTGTCGCCGCTTTGCAGCGGCGTGTTAGTCATCAGCTGAAGTTGCCAGAAGGTGAGATCGCGAAACTGCCAGCGCAGATGCAGCAGGCTTTGCCAGACATCCAGCGCCAGGGTGACGCGTTTGATTTTGAGGTGGCCGCCATCTTTCAGGCTGGCGCGGATATCCCGCGCATCTAGCGTCGGGCCAAAGTTCTGCCAGCTTGCCTCGATATGACTCACGTCCACCGGCAGGCCGGTGGCGGATTCGATTTTTGCCAGTATCTGCGGACGCCAGCTGTCCAGATGCGGCAAGGCGAGACGCAGCCCGCTCACGAGCAACGCGACAATCACGACCAGCGTTGCCCCTGTAAGCAGTAAAATCCCCGGCAATCGCCTCACGCGTCTCTCCTTGTCAGCCTTAAATCTCGCAGCGAACTGCGTTTACATCATGACGACGTCAAACTGCTCCTGGTTATAGAGCGGCTCAATTTGCACTTTTACCTGTTTGCCGACAAAGATTTCCACTTCCGCCAGCGCGTGCGACTCTTCCCCTTTCAGGGCCTCCGCCACCGCAGGGGAAGCATAGACCAGAAAACGGTCTGAGTCGTAGGCATGATGGACACGGACAATTTCACGCATGATCTCGTAGCAGACCGTCTCCACCGTCTTTACCGTTCCGCGTCCATGGCAGGTTGGACACTCATTACACAGGACATGTTCCACGCTTTCGCGGGTCCGTTTCCGGGTCATTTCCACAAGACCGAGCTGCGAGAAGCCATTGATGCTGGTTTTCACGCGGTCCTTACTCAGCGCCTGCTCCAAAGAGTGCAACACGCGACGGCGGTGATCTTCATTATTCATATCGATAAAGTCGATGATGATAATGCCGCCCAGATTACGCAGGCGAAGCTGACGCGCGATGGCCTGCGTCGCTTCGATGTTGGTGTTGAAGATGGTGTCATCGAGGTTGCGATGGCCGACAAACGCGCCGGTGTTGATATCGACGGTGGTCATCGCTTCGGTTTGATCGATGATCAGATAGCCACCCGATTTCAGCTCAACCTTACGCTCCAGCGCACGCTGGATTTCGTTTTCAACGTCATAGAGGTCAAATATCGGCTGGCGTCCGGTGTAATGCTCCAGCAGACCCGGCATTTCCGGGATGTACTCGGCGGTGAACTCCAGTAAGGCTTCGTACGTCAGACGGGAGTCCACGCGGATGCGGTCAAGCTGGGCGTCGGCGAAATCACGTAATACGCGCTGAGCGAGCGCCAGCTCACCGTACAGCCGGTAGCGGGTCTGGTTGCGTTTTTTACGCTCCATCACTTTGGTCCAGACGCGCTTCAGGTAGGCCGCATCCGAGGCGAGATCTTCTTCGCTGATCCCTTCCGCCGCGGTACGGATAATAAACCCGCCCTGCTCGTCGCAGTAGGCGCTGACCACCTTTTTCAGGCGCTCACGCTCGCTTTCGCTCTCAATACGCTGTGACACGCCGACGTGCGACGCCCCCGGCATAAACACCAGGTAGCGTGAAGGCAGGGTGATGTCGGTGGTCAGACGCGCGCCTTTAGTGCCCAGCGGATCTTTTACCACCTGCACCATCAGATCCTGGCCCTGACGCACCAGCTCAGAGATGTCGCGCACGGCAAACTGCTTTTGCTCTTCGCCTGCCACACATTCGGTGTGCGGCATGATATCGGAGGCATGTAAAAACGCCGCCTTATCGAGCCCAATATCTACAAAAGCCGCCTGCATACCCGGCAGGACACGACTGACACGACCTTTGTAGATATTGCCTACGATTCCGCGTCGCGCTTCACGCTCAATATGAATTTCCTGAAGAATGCCACCATCAATGTAGGCCACACGGGTTTCCGATGGCGTTACGTTTACCAACAATTCAGCCGTCATAATTATCCCTTCCCTCACGCAGTGAGTTAAAATTGCTCAGCAACTCATACGTTTCCACCAGCGGTAAGCCGACTACGGCGTGATAGCTGCCATTTATCTTCCTGACAAAACAGCCACCCAACCCTTGAATACCGTATGCACCTGCTTTATCCATAGGTTCACCGCTGGCGATATAGCCGGCGATCTCCTCGTCGGTGAGGACTCTGAACGTCACTTCCGTTACCACAAGGCAATCCAGAGCGTACTGGCTGTCTGCCAGCGCTACCGCCGTCATCACCTGATGGGTTTGTCCGGACATGTTACGCAGCATCCGCGCCGCATGGTCTGCGTCGCGGGGTTTCTCAAGCACCTCACCATTGAGAATGACAATGGTATCCGCACCCAGCACCGGTAAGTCACGCGGCACGCATGCCACGCCCGCCTGCGCTTTTTCACGCGCCAGACGAGAGACATACTGCTGAGCGCTTTCACCCTCAGCACGTTTTTCTTCAATACCGGTAACGATGCGTTCGAAGGAGACACCCAACTGCGCGAGCAGTTCCTGGCGACGCGGAGAACCGGAGGCAAGATACAAAGACGTCATAGAAACCTTTTATTGCACGGCAAACTGCTGGCGAATTTTACGCATCAGCAGGAACAGCCACGGCCAGAGCACACCGTTTACTACACTACTCCAGAACACTTCCGGTCGGAAAGAGACGTTGATCACTAAAAACTCTGCCCAGAAAACAACGATATCCGCAGCGAGCGACAACAACATCACCACCAGCGCCTGTTGCCAGAGCGCAAGGTTACGAAAGAGCTGGAATTTGAGTGCGACGAGATACGCAATAATGCTCATGGATAAGGCGCGGACGCCAAGCGTAGAGCCACTGATAAGATCCAGTATGGCACCCATCACAAAACCTGTGCCGACATTTACGCGGTGCGGCAGGGCAAGGATCCAGTAGAGCAAAATGAGCAATACCCAGTTTGGCCGGAAAACAAGAATGTCGTCCGGCCAGGGCATAATTTGCAGCAACAGTGCAACGAGGAATGAGAGCCAGATTACCCAGCGCCCCTGGCTACGATAACTGGCCACTACTGCCCTCCACCCGAGACTTGCGGCGGTGGCGGCGCATCCGGCAGCGGCTGCGTTAACCCCGTCGCCGGAGCCGGTACGGGTGCAGGTGGTCCCATCGCATCCGGCGCAGGCAGTACCTGCGGCATCATCTGCATCAGGCGTTCATTCGCCACGCGATGCACATCTTCCGGGGTCATCGGGTTAGCTCCGTTACGATCGGCGCCCCACAGCAGCAGCAGGTAGCGCAAACGCTGCAAGCCGGCCGTTGGACGCGCCTGAATCACGGTGTAGGCACGCTGAGTGTCGAGCTTCACGGAAGAGACAACCGCAACCGGGTAGCCCTCAGGGAAACGACCGCCCAGACCGGACGTCACTAGCACGTCGCCCACGCGGATATCCGTGTTGGCGGGCAGATGTTCCAGTTGCAGATCGTCCGTGCAGCCGTTACCGGCGGCAATCACGCGAATATCGTTACGCAGCACCTGAATCGGCAGTGCATGGGTGGCATCGCAAATCAGCAGCACGCGGCTGGTCAGTTTGGCAACCGCCACAACCTGGCCCACGACGCCTTTATCGCTGATGACAGGCTGACCTTCGTATACGCCGTTCACGCTGCCTTTATCAATCACCACCTGATCGCTGTACGGATCGTTTACGGTGGAGATCACCTGGGTGACCATTTTCTGTTCATCCTGGCGCAGCGGCGAGCCAAGCAGTTCACGCAGGCGTGCGTTTTCCTGCTTATATTGCCCCAGCATCAGCAGCTCGCTGTTTTTCAGCAGCAGTTCCTGGCGTAACGCACGGTTTTCGAGTTCGAGCTGGTCACGCGATGAGAGCGTTTGCGACACGGAGTCGAGCAGTTCACGGGGACCATTTGAAATAAAGTAGAAAGGACTGACGGCGGTATCCATGTACGTTCGGATCTGGCTGAACGTACCGAGGCGGCTATCGGCAATAATGACCCCGAGCGCAACCAGAACCGCCAGGATCAGGCGAAACTGTAGCGACGGGCCACGGCTAAAAATTGGCTTCATAGGCTATGCGTATTCTCGCGTCAGAGAGAAAGGGTAGCAAATTGCTACCCTCTCACACCCGACTACTCTTCGCTAAACAAGTCGCCGCCGTGCATGTCGATCATTTCCAACGCCTTGCCACCACCACGGGCGACGCAAGTCAGTGGATCTTCTGCAACTACGACAGGAATACCTGTCTCTTCCATTAACAGGCGGTCGAGGTTACGCAGCAGCGCACCACCACCGGTCAGAACCATACCGCGCTCGGAAATATCGGAGGCTAGCTCTGGCGGGCACTGTTCCAGCGCAACCATCACCGCGCTCACGATACCGGTCAGTGGCTCCTGCAACGCTTCCAGGATTTCGTTGGAGTTCAGGGTGAATCCACGTGGCACGCCTTCCGCCAGGTTACGACCGCGAACTTCGATCTCGCGCACTTCATCACCCGGGTAGGCAGAACCGATTTCGTGCTTGATGCGCTCTGCGGTCGCTTCACCGATCAGAGAGCCGTAGTTACGGCGAACGTAATTGATGATAGCTTCGTCGAAACGGTCGCCGCCGATACGCACGGAAGAGGAGTACACCACGCCGTTCAGGGAGATAACGGCCACTTCAGTGGTACCGCCACCGATATCCACCACCATAGAACCGGTAGCCTCAGAAACCGGCAGACCCGCACCAATTGCCGCAGCCATCGGTTCTTCAATCAGGAAGACTTCACGCGCACCGGCACCCTGAGCAGATTCACGGATTGCACGGCGTTCAACCTGGGTCGCGCCAACCGGCACACACACCAGCACGCGCGGGCTTGGGCGCATGAAGCTGTTGCTGTGAACCTGCTTGATGAAGTGCTGAAGCATTTTTTCGGTCACGAAGAAGTCAGCAATAACGCCGTCTTTCATTGGGCGGATCGCGGCGATGTTGCCCGGCGTACGGCCCAGCATCTGCTTCGCATCATGACCTACTGCGGCCACGCTTTTTGGCGAGCCGGCACGATCCTGACGAATGGCCACAACGGAAGGCTCATTCAATACGATGCCTTGTCCTTTTACATAAATAAGGGTATTCGCGGTACCCAGGTCAATGGACAGGTCATTGGAAAACATGCCACGAAATTTTTTCAACATACTAAGGGATAATCCTGAAAGCTGGGGCGGAAAACAAAATCCGCTTACTTTACCAACCACACGCAGCAGCGACAAGGCGCAAAAATCGTCTGCTACGGTGAAAATTAGTGCAGCACGTTTCCTTTGTTACAAATTCATCCCCTGAATCCCTCAGGGCTGAGTAAACAGCAGCGTCCCTCACTTTCACTTGTAACCCATTAAAGGTCGTTCACTGGCTTTTATGCTCGTCTTACTCAAAGCTACAGGCGCGATATTCTACGTGAAAACAAAGTAAACGGCAGGTCAAACAGAGTATCTTTGCAAATATTTTTTCACATTGGTGTCAAGCGGCTGAGAGGCGGCAAAAAAATCCCCCTGACCGCCCGTCACGCCGCGCTCTGTCAACATCTGCCATTCACTTCGTGAACGTACGCCTGTGGCAAATACTTGCGTTTGCGTTCCTTTGCACGCTTCCACCAGGCTTTGTACCAGCAGCTGGTTTTCCGTGCGTTTTTCAATATTCCTTACCAGACCCGGATGCAGCTTCAATAATTCAACATCCAGCTCTTTGATCCAGCTGGTGCTCACCAGCGTCAGACCCGCCTGGGTTACCGCCACGCGAGCTCCAAGCGCATTGATTAAACGCACCACCGGGCGCAACCGGCTGATGTGTTGACCTACATCTGCCTCTGCAAGTTCAAAAATAATGCGTTTGCGTTGCGATTTTTCGCATTGCATTAACGTGTCACGTAACCAGCGCTGGAAGCGCGGACGGATCAGCGATTCGACGGTCACCTGTAAAGCCAGATTTTCTTCAGGCCAGTACGATAAAAACGGAATGAGGCGGGTGATTTGCTGACGGTCATACTCTTCGGACAATCCGAATTGCAACACCATGGGCAGATATTCCGCGGAGATAACCTCTTCGGTGCCATCAAAAATACGGCACATCAGCTCACGATGATGGACATGACCACTCTTCATGACCGCCGGTTTTTGATAGATGCGCGGTCCGCCCCGGCTCAGCATCTGTTCAATCAGGGTTCGCCAGCGCACGTTGCCGCGCCCTTTCTCCGGCAGCGTATCATCATAGACTGCCCAGCCGTTCGCCCCCTGCAATACGGCGTTACGCGTGGCCGCTTCCGCATGTTCCATCACCTGCTCCGTCGACTGACCGCCGCGCCAGGCACAGATGCCCATATGCACCATATCGTCTCTGTCGAGCATTTTGCTCTGGGGCAGCGCATCGACGGCTTTCAGCAGCTGGCTGGCGATACTCTCGGACTCCTTTAAGGTGCGATGCGGCAGCAAGACGGCAAAATCGCTGCGGTGGTAGCGTGCCAGTAACGCGCCGGGGTAGCGCATAATAAAGGTGGACAGCAGGTTAATCAGCGTAAAGAGGTTCTCTTCCGCCACGCGCTGACCCCAGGTATCACGGAGCAGATCGAAGTCGGGCAGGCGAATCATCATTACCACGCCATGCGTACCCACCTTTTCGGGGTCATCAAGAAGGGTAGCCAGCTGATTATCAAAGAAGAGACGGTTGTTGAGGCCCGTTTTGTTATCCTGCGCGGCGTAAGAGCGAATCAACGTGTCCATACGGCTACGCTGATCGCTGGCAAACTGGATTTCGGAGAGCAGCACGTCCAGGGCGCTACTGGTGCGTGATGGCCATTCATAAACCGATCCCCGCACCTGCGGACCCCGCTCGCCATTCAGTATCCGCACGGAGCGTGTTTCCAGCAGTTCCTGGCCGGAAAGTTGACGACGCTGCCAGCGAACGGCGAGGAAAATCAGCAGTACGATAAAAGCAACGGCGATGGTTAAGGGCGCGGTGGTCATAAGCGAGCGTAAATAGTTGCTCATCGGATCCTGGTACATCAGATGAATTGTCATACCCGGATGTTTAAGTGAATTAACCGTGACGTCCCGATACTGATCTACCGTGCCGGCAGGACGATAGCTGCCCTGGCGGGTATGGCTGAAAACGGTCTGCTTCCCCTGTTTAATGTCGATCTGCACTATATCCACAGGCACCATTAACTCATCCAGCTCACGCGAAAGCGCCGGGAAGGAGGACGTTATCAGGCGAGTGTCGATAACCGATGCAACCGATTCAACCCGGTTAACCAGCTTATCCTGGATGGCATTGTAAAAGCTCAGCGAGCAGCCGATTAGCGTGACAAATATGGTCAGCCCCGTCAGCAAGGTAATAAAAGCTGAGAACTTCGTCGTTAATCGCATCCTTGAGATTACTCCGTGGGTTGAAGGGGGGCAAGTGAGCACTAACTTGCATTTTAAATGCGACATACTACCAAACCTGGTGTATCTGGCAATTTATTGCGTTAAATCGGCACTGCGTTTCATTGAGCGAGTATAGTCATCAGGACATATTTTCCCATCATCAAACCTAGTGAGGACCCTGTATGCAGGCTTTGATCTTAGAACAGCAGGACGGCAAAACCGTTGCCTCGGTGCAAGCCATTGAGGAAAACCGCCTGCCGGAGGGCGACGTGACCGTAGATATCGACTGGTCCAGCCTGAACTATAAGGATGCACTGGCGATTACGGGAAAAGGTAAAATCATCCGAAATTTCCCGATGGTGCCAGGAATCGACTTTGCAGGCCGCGTGCATACCAGTGAAGATCCGCGTTTTCACGCCGGACAGCAGGTGCTGCTCACCGGCTGGGGCGTAGGTGAAAACCACTGGGGCGGACTGGCAGCACAGGCGCGCGTCAAAGGTGACTGGCTGGTCCCGATGCCGAAAGGCCTGGACGGTCGTAAGGCGATGATCATCGGCACGGCAGGCTTCACCGCCATGCTGTGCGTGATGGCGCTGGAAGAGGCCGGGATTCGTCCTGACTCGGGCGAAATTGTCGTCACCGGCGCCAGCGGCGGCGTGGGCAGCACGGCCGTCACGCTGCTGCACAAGCTGGGGTATCAGGTCGCCGCCGTCTCTGGCCGCGAAAGTACGCATGATTATCTACGTCAGCTGGGCGCAAGCCGTATTCTGAGCCGCGACGAATTCGCCGAGACCCGCCCGCTGGAAAAACAGATCTGGGCTGGCGCAGTAGATACCGTCGGCGACAAAGTGCTGGCGAAGGTGCTGGCGCAAATGAATTACGGCGGCTGCGTGGCGGCCTGTGGTCTGGCGGGTGGTTTTGCCCTGCCGACGACGGTGATGCCATTTATTCTGCGTAACGTGCGTCTTCAGGGTGTCGATTCGGTCATGAGCCCAGCCGAGCGGCGGGCTGAGGCCTGGGAACGTCTGGTGCAGGATCTGCCAGCCTCATTCTATGAGCAGAGCGCCACTGAGATCACCCTGAGCCAGGCGCCAGAGTTCGCCAATAAAATCATGGACAACCAGTTCCACGGTCGTGCGCTGGTTAAAATCGCCTAATCTTCAAATTTTCGTGACATATTCGCGCTAACCCTCCTCCTCCGTCATGCTTAGAAAAACGCCTGACGGAGGATGCCATGAAAACCCGAAAACTGACGGAAGCCGACGTAACGTCTGAATCTGTCTTTATGCTACAGCGCCGCCAGATCCTGAAAATGCTTGGCATCAGCGCCACTGCCCTGACGCTCACCCCTGCGGCCCATGCCGATCTGCTCGACTGGTTTAAGGGCAACGATCGCCCGAAAGCCCCCTCCGGCGCACCGCTTGACTTCACCAAACCGGCACAGTGGCAGAATAAACTGACGCTGACGCCGGAAGATAAAGTCACCGGCTATAACAACTTCTATGAGTTTGGTCTTGATAAGGCCGATCCTGCCGCCAACGCCGGGAGCATGAAAACCGATCCCTGGACGCTGAAGATAGATGGCGAGGTGGCAAAACCGCTGACGCTGGATCATCATGACCTCACCACCCGCTTCCCCCTTGAAGAACGCATTTACCGTATGCGCTGTGTGGAAGCCTGGTCGATGGTGGTGCCGTGGGTAGGTTTCCCTTTGCATAAACTGCTGGCGCTGGTTGAGCCCACCAGCAACGCGAAGTATGTTTCTTTCCAGACGCGCTATGCCCCGGACGAGATGCCAGGCCAGAAGGATCGGTTTATCGGCGGCGGGCTGGAGTATCCCTACGTTGAAGGTTTACGTCTCGACGAAGCCATGCATCCGCTTACGCTGCTCACCGTCGGGGTTTATGGCAAAGCGCTGCCGCCGCAAAACGGGGCACCCATTCGCCTGACCGTACCGTGGAAATACGGTTTCAAGGGCATCAAATCGATCGTCAGCATTAAGCTCACCCGTGAACGCCCCCCCACCACCTGGAACCTGGCAGCGCCTGACGAGTATGGTTTTTTTGCCAACGTTAACCCACACGTTGACCATCCGCGCTGGTCGCAGGCAACAGAACGTTTTATCGGTTCCGGCGGCGCGCTGGATGTTAAACGCCAGCCAACGCTGCTATTTAACGGCTATGCGGATGAGGTGGCATCCCTCTACCGTGGTCTGAACTTACGGGAGAACTTCTAAGTGCGTTTAACGGCAAAGCAGATAACCTGGCTGAAGGTACTCCTGCATTTAGCCGGATTGCTCCCCTTTATCTGGCTCTTCTGGGCAGCCAGCCAGGGACAGTTCAGTGCCGATCCGGCGAAAGATATTCAGCATTTTACGGGTCGGATGGCTCTGAAATTTTTGCTGGCGACCTTGCTCGTCTCACCGTTGGCGCGCTACGCTAAACAGCCATTATTGATACGCACCCGTCGGCTTTTAGGGCTATGGTGTTTCGCCTGGGCAACGCTGCATCTCACCAGCTACGCCCTGCTGGAACTGGGCATTAATAACCTGGCACTCCTTGGCAGCGAACTGGTGACGCGTCCCTATCTGACGCTGGGTATCGTAAGCTGGCTGGTTTTACTGGCGCTGACGCTGACATCCACGCAGTATGCGCAGCGAAAACTGGGGCGACGCTGGCAACTACTGCATAACTTCGTCTATCTGGTCGCGATCCTCGCCCCTATTCATTACCTGTGGTCGGTGAAGATTTTATCCCCTCAGCCGGTCATCTACGCCCTGCTGGCCCTGGCCCTTTTAGCGTGGCGTTACAAGAAGTTCCGCCAGTGGTTGCGATAGTTCACGAAACTGTGCGTTTTCCCGCAGATTATTTATCAACCGCGAATCTTTTTCGGATAGCGGTTGATAATCTTCCCTGATAAGACCAGTATTTAGCTGCCAAATGCTACGAAATCGTTATAATGTGCGACTTCGGTTTTCCGGACAGGGGTTTTAGGCCTCTGAAAGGGTGACAATTGCGCTTTGAGGGTATATGTTGTTTTTTACCCGAAAATCGCAGGAGATAGCGGCATAATGGCTGATAAATTCCAAATTTTAGTTTTAAACGGACCGAACCTGAACATGCTCGGCACCCGTGAGCCAGAGAAGTACGGCACGCTAACATTGAGCGAAATTGTTAACCGTCTGAGTACGGAAGCAGCGTCGCTGAATGTGGATTTGGACCATTTTCAGTCTAACGCGGAGTACGCAATCATCGACCGTATTCATCAGGCTAAAGACACTGTGGACTATATCCTGATCAATCCGGCCGCGTTTACGCACACCAGTGTTGCTATACGCGACGCACTGCTCGCGGTGAGTATCCCGTTTATCGAGATTCACCTGAGTAACGTGCACGCCCGAGAGCCGTTCCGCCACCACTCCTACCTGTCAGATATCGCCGCTGGCGTGATTTGTGGGCTGGGTGCAGACGGCTATTCATACGCTTTACAGACAGCGGTAAAACGCTTGTCACAATCACACTAAACAAGAGTACGGAACCCACTCATGGATATTCGTAAGATTAAAAAACTGATCGAGCTGGTTGAAGAATCAGGCATCTCCGAACTGGAAATTTCTGAAGGCGAAGAGTCTGTACGCATCAGCCGTGCAGCCCCAGCCGCTAGCTTCCCGGTAATGCAGCAAGCTTATGCTGCGCCAGTGCAGCAGCCTGCGCTCTCCGCAGCCGTTGCGCCAGCGGCAGCAGAAGCGGCACCTGCGGCTGCAACAGAAATCAGTGGTCACATCGTACGTTCCCCAATGGTTGGTACTTTCTACCGCACCCCGAGCCCGGACGCGAAGGCGTTCATCGAAGTGGGTCAGAAAGTCAACGTAGGCGATACCCTGTGCATCGTTGAAGCCATGAAAATGATGAACCAGATCGAAGCAGACAAATCAGGTACTGTGAAAGCGATCCTGGTCGAAAGTGGTCAGCCGGTAGAATTTGACGAGCCGCTGGTCGTCATCGAGTAACGAGGCGAACATGCTGGATAAAATTGTTATCGCCAACCGTGGCGAGATTGCACTGCGTATTCTTCGTGCCTGTAAAGAACTGGGCATCAAGACCGTGGCCGTGCATTCAAGCGCGGATCGCGATTTAAAACACGTATTGCTGGCGGATGAGACGGTCTGTATCGGTCCGGCTCCGTCCGTAAAAAGCTATCTGAACATCCCGGCGATCATCAGCGCCGCCGAAATCACTGGCGCGGTCGCGATTCACCCGGGTTATGGTTTCCTCTCTGAGAACGCCAACTTTGCTGAGCAGGTTGAACGCTCTGGCTTTATCTTCATTGGCCCGAAAGCTGACACCATTCGCCTGATGGGTGACAAAGTGTCTGCCATCACCGCGATGAAAAAAGCTGGCGTGCCAACCGTACCGGGCTCTGACGGCCCGCTGACCGACGATATGGATGCTAACCGCGCCCATGCTAAACGCATTGGCTATCCGGTGATCATCAAAGCGTCCGGCGGCGGCGGCGGTCGCGGTATGCGCGTTGTACGCAGCGATGCTGAACTGGCGCAGTCCATCTCCATGACCAAAGCGGAAGCGAAAGCGGCTTTCAGCAATGACATGGTGTACATGGAAAAATACCTGGAAAACCCACGCCACATCGAAATTCAGGTGCTGGCTGACGGTCAGGGTAACGCGATCTATCTGGCAGAACGTGACTGCTCCATGCAGCGTCGTCACCAGAAAGTCGTCGAAGAAGCGCCAGCGCCGGGCATTACGCCGGAACTGCGTCGCTACATCGGTGAGCGTTGCGCCAAAGCGTGTGTCGATATCGGCTATCGCGGGGCGGGTACCTTTGAGTTCCTGTTCGAAAACGGCGAGTTCTACTTCATTGAGATGAACACCCGTATTCAGGTTGAACACCCGGTTACCGAAATGATCACCGGCGTTGACCTGATTAAAGAACAGCTGCGTATCGCAGCCGGTCAGCCGCTGTCCATCAAACAGGAAGAAGTTGTGGTTAAAGGCCATGCGGTAGAGTGCCGTATCAACGCCGAAGACCCGAACACCTTCCTGCCAAGCCCGGGTAAAATCACGCGTTTCCACGCGCCGGGTGGCTTTGGTGTGCGCTGGGAGTCCCATATCTACGCCGGTTACACCGTACCGCCGTACTATGACTCAATGATTGGTAAGCTGATCTGCTACGGCGAAAACCGTGACGTGGCCATTGCCCGCATGAAGAACGCCCTTCAGGAGCTGATCATCGACGGGATCAAAACCAACGTTGATCTCCAGATGCGCATTATGAGCGACGAGCACTTCCAGAATGGTGGGACTAACATCCATTACCTGGAGAAAAAACTCGGTCTGAACGAGAAGTAAGAGATCAGTGTTGCTAAAAGGCCGGATTATCCGGCCTTTTTTATTTCTGGGGATCGCTAAGCCCCATCATGTACAATCCCCGCTTTCTTCATCCACAAGGGACAAAAAATGGACAAACGTTTTGTTCAGGCCCATAAAGAAGCGCGCTGGGCGCTGTGGCTGACCCTTCTCTATCTCGCCGCATGGTTAGTAACTGCTTACTTACCTGATTCGGCGATTGGCATTACCGGCCTCCCGCACTGGTTTGAAATGGCCTGCCTGCTGCTGCCGCTGGTGTTTATCCTGCTGTGCTGGGCGATGGTGAAATTCATCTATCGCGATATTTCACTGGAGGACGATGATGCAGCTTGAAGTCATTCTGCCCCTTATCGCTTACCTGTTCCTGGTGTTTGGCCTGTCGGTTTATGCGATGCGTAAACGTTCGACCGGCACCTTTCTGAACGAGTATTTCCTCGGGAGCCGCTCAATGGGTGGCGTCGTGCTGGCCATGACGCTGACCGCTACTTACATCAGCGCCAGCTCGTTTATCGGTGGCCCGGGCGCCGCTTATAAGTACGGGCTGGGCTGGGTACTGCTGGCCATGATCCAGCTGCCTGCCATTTGGCTCTCTCTGGGCATACTGGGTAAAAAGTTTGCCATTCTGGCCCGTCGCTACAATGCCGTAACGCTGAACGATATGCTGTTTGCTCGCTATCAGAGTCGCTTGCTGGTATGGCTGGCAAGCCTGAGTCTGCTGGTGGCGTTTATTGGCGCAATGACGGTGCAGTTTATCGGCGGCGCACGTCTGCTGGAGACGGCAGCCGGTATCCCCTATGAGACGGGCCTGGTCATTTTCGGTGTGAGTATCGCGCTGTATACCGCGTTTGGCGGGTTCCGCGCCAGCGTACTCAACGACACGATGCAGGGGATGGTGATGCTCATTGGCACCCTCGTTCTGCTGGTGGGTATCGTGCATGCCGCAGGGGGCCTGAGCCATGCGGTTGAAACCCTGGAAGCGATCGATCCGAAACTGGTCTCGCCGCAGGGGGCGGATGACATCCTCTCTCCAACCTTTATGACCTCGTTCTGGGTGCTGGTGTGCTTTGGCGTGATTGGCCTGCCGCATACTGCCGTGCGCTGCATCTCATATAAAGACAGCAAAGCGGTGCACCGCGGGATCATTATCGGGACAATTGTGGTGGCGATCCTGATGTTTGGTATGCACCTGGCGGGCGCGCTGGGCCGCGCGGTGATCCCTGACCTTACCGTACCGGATCTGGTCATTCCGACCCTGATGGTGAAAGTGCTTCCGCCGTTTGCCGCCGGGATTTTCCTCGCCGCACCCATGGCGGCCATTATGTCGACCATCAACGCTCAGTTGCTGCAAAGTTCCGCTACGATCATTAAAGATCTCTATCTGAATTTGCGCCCTGAACAGGTCGAAAATGAGCGACGCCTCAAGCGTATGTCGGCGGTGATTACCCTGGTGCTGGGGGCGTTACTGTTGCTGGCCGCGTGGCGTCCACCGGAGATGATCATCTGGCTAAACCTGCTCGCCTTTGGCGGGCTGGAGGCCGTTTTCCTGTGGCCGCTGGTGCTGGGGCTGTACTGGGAACGCGCGAATGCCGCGGGTGCATTAAGCGGCATGATTGTCGGGGGCGTCCTGTATGCCGTTCTCGCCACGTTTAAAATTCAGTATCTGGGCTTCCATCCGATCGTGCCTTCGTTACTGTTAAGTTTACTGGCGTTTGTGGTGGGAAACCGTTTTGGTCGACCGGTGCCACAAACTGCCCTGATTTCTACTGACAAATAAAGAGTTTTGCCATGCCGTGGATCCAATTAAAACTGAACACAACCGGCGCGAACGCCGAAGAACTGAGTGATGCGCTGATGGAGGCCGGTTCGGTCTCTATCACCTTCCAGGACACGCATGACACGCCGGTCTTTGAGCCGCTGCCAGGCGAAACGCGCCTGTGGGGTGATACGGACGTTATCGGCCTGTTCGATGCAGAAACCGATATGAAAGAGGTCGTGGCGATTCTGGAAAACCATCCGCTGCTGGGCGCGGGTTTCGCGCATAAAATTGAACAGCTGGAAGACAAAGACTGGGAACGCGAGTGGATGGACAACTTCCATCCGATGCAGTTTGGTCAGCGTCTGTGGATCTGCCCAAGCTGGCGTGAAGTGCCCGATGAAAACGCCGTCAACGTGATGCTGGATCCGGGTCTGGCGTTCGGCACCGGTACCCACCCGACAACCTCCCTGTGCCTGCAATGGCTGGATGGCCTGGATCTGGAAGGCAAAACCGTGATCGACTTCGGTTGCGGATCCGGGATCCTTGCTATCGCAGCACTGAAACTGGGCGCGGCAAAAGCCATCGGGATCGACATCGATCCGCAGGCGATTCAGGCCAGCCGTGATAACGCCGAGCGTAATGGCGTTTCCGATCGCCTTGAACTGTATCTGCCCGATGCACAGCCAGAGGCGATGAAAGCCGATGTGGTGGTCGCGAATATCCTGGCTGGCCCATTACGCGAGCTGGCGCCGTTAATCAGCGTGCTGCCGGTTGAAGGCGGTCTGCTGGGCCTGTCCGGTATCCTTGCCAGCCAGGCAGACAGCGTCTGTGAAGCCTACGCCGATCTCTTTGCGCTCGACCCGGTGGTCGAGAAAGAAGAGTGGTGTCGCATCACCGGTCATAAAAAATAAGCGTTTGGCGTGGTCGTCTGACCACGCCTTTTTCCTTCGGTTTTTTCTCCCGCCTTCTTCCTTTCTTCGATAAAATAACCCCACAAATCACAATGTTAATTATTGATTTGGATAATAAAATTCACAGGAAGAATATGATGAAACACATTTCAGGCAAGGCAGCGCTGCTGGCGCTGAGCATGATTTCGGCTACGGCTTACGCATCACACTGGAGCTATCAAGGAGAAGGCGCACCGGAACACTGGGGCGAACTGGACGAGGCGTACAAGACGTGTAAAAGCGGAATGTATCAGTCGCCGGTGAACATAGATAACACGGTCAAAGCCCACATCTCTCCGCTGGAAACGCACTATATCGACGGCCCGGTCATTCTGACAAATAACGGCCATACTATCCAGGCGAGTGAAAATGCCGATACACGCGACAGCATCACGCTTGATAAACAGCGCTGGACGTTACAGCAGTTCCATTTCCATGCACCATCCGAAAACACGGTGCACGGTAAAAAATACGCAATGGAAATGCATCTGGTCCATAAAAACGCTGACGGCGAACTGACGGTCGTTGCCGTTATGTTCGATCAGGGCGCTGCAAACACTGAACTGGATAAACTCTGGGGCGTGATGCCGGGACAGGTTGACCAGAACGTCACGATTAAGCCAACCCTTGATATGAATAAATTACTGCCCGCGGATAAAACTTACTGGCGTTTTAGCGGCTCTCTGACCACCCCACCGTGTTCAGAAGGGGTAACGTGGCTGGTCCTCAAGCATCCGCTGACCGTCTCTGCTGAACAGCTGCAAAAATTTACTCACACTCTGCACCACGAAAACAGCCGCCCGGTTCAGCCGCTTCATGGCCGTCTGGTTGTTGAATAAGTCGATTTTTTACGTTGATATCCTGTGCTGAAATGCGACGCAGATCGCAAAGAAGCGCCATAATCTGCTGCTTATAGCAGCAGATTATCCCGAACAATTGATCCATTTATTCAGAAATGATGAGAAGTTACGGGAAATTGTAAGCGCCCACAAAATGTTCATTTATTCATAACACAATGATTTAAATAGCGAATAATCTTATCCCAAAAGAATGACTGGCGATTCCTTGATCTACAACAGAGGATTGTTCAAAGTTTGGCCTTTCATCTCGTGCAAAAAATGCGTAATATACGCCGCCTTGCAGTCACAGTATGGTCATTTCTTAACTCATGCGCATCGGACACCACCAGCTCAGAAATCGCCTGATCGCAGCCCCAATGGCAGGTATTACCGACCGGCCGTTCAGGACGCTGTGCTACGAGATGGGAGCAGGATTAACCGTTTCCGAGATGATGTCGTCTAACCCGCAGGTTTGGGAAAGCGACAAGTCCCGCCTTCGGATGGTGCACGTGGATGAACCAGGTATCCGCACCGTGCAAATTGCCGGAAGCGTGCCTGAAGAGATGGCAGATGCCGCGCGTATTAACGTGGAAAGTGGCGCCCAGATTATTGATATCAATATGGGTTGCCCGGCCAAAAAGGTGAATCGCAAGCTTGCAGGTTCAGCCCTTCTGCAATACCCCGACCAGGTGAAGTCAATCCTGACGGCGGTTGTCAGCGCAGTGGACGTTCCTGTTACGTTGAAGATTCGCACGGGTTGGTCGCCGGAACACCGTAACTGCGTAGAGATTGCCCAACTGGCCGAAGACTGTGGCATTCAGGCCCTGACCATTCATGGACGCACTCGCGCCTGTTTGTTCAACGGTGAAGCTGAATACGACAGCATTCGGGCAGTTAAGCAGAAAGTTTCCATTCCGGTTATCGCGAATGGCGACATTACTGACCCGCTTAAAGCCAGAGCTGTGCTCGACTATACGGGAGCTGATGCTCTGATGATAGGACGTGCCGCTCAGGGAAGACCCTGGATCTTTCGGGAAATCCAGCATTATCTGGACACTGGGGAGCTGCTTGCCCCGCTGCCTCTGGCAGAGGTCAAGCGCTTGCTTTGTTCGCATGTTCGGGAATTGCATGACCACTACGGCCAGGCAAAAGGGTACCGAATTGCGCGTAAACACGTCTCCTGGTATCTCCAGGAGCACGCTCCAAATGACCAGTTTCGGCGCACATTCAACGCCATTGAGGATGCCAGCGAACAGCTGGAGGCGTTGGAGGCATACTTCGAAAATCTTGCGTAATGAAATAAAGAGCTGACAGAACTATGTTCGAACAACGCGTAAATTCTGACGTACTGACCGTTTCTACCGTTAACTCTCAGGATCAGGTGACTCAAAAGCCCCTGCGTGACTCGGTTAAACAGGCACTGAAGAACTATTTTGCTCAACTGAACGGTCAGGATGTTAATGACCTGTATGAGCTGGTACTGGCTGAAGTTGAACAGCCACTGTTGGACATGGTGATGCAATACACCCGTGGTAATCAAACCCGCGCTGCCCTGATGATGGGCATCAACCGTGGTACCCTGCGTAAGAAACTGAAAAAATACGGCATGAACTAATTTCGATTAGCTAACTGCTTGTTTAAAAAGGCGCTCTTCGGCATGGGGAAGCGCCTTTTTTATCGTTCGGGCGAGCAACCGTCAACGCTTTGTAAACCTTCCCTTTCCCCACTTTTCAACGCCCGCTTTTCGTGTATATTTCCACCAACTTACAGGCTCTCTTTTCGCGGAATGACACATGATTCGTAAATACTGGTGGCTGGTCGTTTTTGCTGTCTCTGTTTTCATTTTCGATGCGCTGCTGATGCAGTGGATTGAACTGATGAGCACTGAAACCGATAAATGTCGCAATATGAATTCCGTGAACCCGCTTAAACTGGTCAACTGCTCAGAGCTGGACTAACCGCTTCCATCCTGTATAAAACCCTGTTAACACCCAATAAAAACAGGGGCTTAAATCACTTTTCGTCATTTCCTGACGATGATAATGTCTGTCCCCTTTCCAACCGCTCTTGCTTAACGTCTCACACGAGTGAACAGACCATGCTGGTTAGCCAATACAACCAAATCCTCGTAGTCATCTCCTTTGTTGTTGCCATTCTTGCCGCCTATACCGCACTGAATATGGCTGCGCGCGTTGCTGGAAGCCAGGGCGTCGCTGCACGCGTCTGGCTGGCAGGTGGCGGTGTTTCGATGGGGATTGGCGTGTGGGCGATGCATTTCATCGGTATGCTGGCGATGGATCTTTCCATGAGCATGAGTTACAACGCGGCCCTGACCGTGCTTTCGATGGTTATCGCCATTAGCTCGTCAATGTTTGCCCTGTGGCTCGTTAGCGGCGAGCAGCTACGTTTGCGCCGGCTGCTGCCTGGCGCCGTCGTGATGGGAACGGGCATTGTTGCCATGCACTACACCGGTATGGCTGCCCTGGAGGTCACACCGGGTATTGTCTGGGATAAAACGTGGGTGGCTATCTCTGTGGTCATAGCCCTTGCCGCTTCACTGGCCGCTCTTTGGCTGACGTTCCGTTTACGTCAGGAAGCCGCACGAATGGCGTTGATGCGGCTGGGGGCGGCGATCACCATGGGCATCGCTATCGCTGGCATGCATTACGCTGGCATGGAAGCAGCACAATTTCCGATGTCGACGATGGTCCACCATCATGGCATTAACGGGAGCTGGCTGGCGATATTGGTTAGCGTGGTCGCGCTCGCTATTCTGGGGATTACGCTGCTGGTGTCGATGTTCGATGCCCGCCTTCAGGCTCGTACCTCGCTGCTGGCCTCATCACTGGCAGAAGCTAATCGTGAACTCGCACAGCTGGCGTTGCATGATACGCTGACGCGATTACCCAATCGTATTCTGCTTGAGGATCGCCTCGATCAGGCCATCAGCAAGGCCGATCGCGAAGGAAGCCCTTTCGCGCTGATGTTTATGGATCTCGACGGCTTTAAAACCGTCAACGATGCCTATGGTCATGATGTCGGTGACAAGCTTCTGGTAGCGGTGACTCAGCGTTTGCTGTTGCAGTTGAAAGGTCAGTACACGCTGGCGCGTATCGGTGGGGATGAATTCGTGCTGCTGGCCGAAACCGCCACCCCGGATGATGCTGCCTCACTGGCAAATTCACTGGTGCGCGTCATTGATAGCCCGTTCCATCTCGATCCTTACGAACTGATGGTCACCCTGAGCATTGGCATTGCGCTCTATCCACACGATGGCAAAACCGATCGTGAACTAATGTTTAACGCTGATGCTGCGATGTACCACACGAAACATATGGGTCGCAACGGCTATCACTTCTTCCAGCCGTCAATGAATACGCTGGCGCAGACGCATCTACAGCTGATGAATGATCTGTGGCAGGCCATCGACCGTGATGAGTTACGCCTGCTTTATCAACCTAAATTCCACGCCCCTGCCGGGCCGGTCATCGGGTTCGAAGCGCTGTTACGCTGGCAGCATCCCAAACAGGGATTACTCTCCCCCGACCTGTTTCTGCCGCTGGCAGAGAAAACAGGGCTGATTATTCCGATTGGAAACTGGGTAATCGACGAGGCCTGCCGCCAGCTGCGTGAATGGCATCTTCAGGGCCACACGGACTGGTCAATGGCGGTGAATCTTTCTACGTTGCAGTTCGAACAGCCGTCGCTGGTTAAAACGGTTCTCGATTGTCTGACGCGCCATAGCGTGCCGCCCGGCATGTTGATCCTGGAGGTGACTGAAACCACGGCAATGAGCAATCCGGACGAAAGCGTACGCGTCCTGACAGCGCTGACGGATGCGGGAGTAAAAGCCTCAATAGACGATTTTGGTACAGGTTACTCAAGCCTTCTCTATCTTAAGCGGCTTCCCGCCTGCGAGTTGAAAATCGATCGCGCTTTTGTGAAAGAGTTAAGTGGAGAGAGCGAAGATGCGACAATTGTCTCGGCGATTGTCGCCCTGGCAAAAACGCTGAATCTGAAGGTCGTGGCGGAAGGGGTCGAAACCGCAGCGCAGCAGACCTTCCTGACAGAACTGGGATGCAATACGCTACAGGGTTATCTGCTGGGCAAACCAATTACCGCGCAAGCTATTATGGAACAGTGCCAGCACGGGGAGATGTCGCCACCCCGGGCGCAGTCATAAGGCTGTATCGTAAACCACTGGCGCCACTCGGGTGATATTTAGTGTCGCCAGAATATTATCCACCAGCGCCGGCGCTTGTTTGTACAGATTAAAACTGGTGTTATCCATTAACCAGTTTTTAATGACTCCGCTAAAAAACGCATGGAAAACAATCAGCGCCAGTTCAATATTAGTTTGCGAAGAGATAATGTTATGAGCAATGCATCGCTTAAGCGTCTTGCGAAGATAATCATCGTTTAAACCGATCCGCTTGCGTATTTCACATTCTGAAATCACATCGTCATGAAATTCACACTTATGATACAGAATTTGTAAAAGCGCATACTGTCGGGGTTCGCTCGCAATATATTGCAGCGCAACAATAAATTGTTCACGAAGCATTAACAAAGGGTCGTCATTTTCGGAAAGCATTAGCCTGTCACGAATGATTTCACGCAGCGGCAATTGCTGTTCCCATATTGCGTTAAATATTTCCGCTTTACTCGAGAAATGCCAGTAAACCGCCCCGCGAGTGAGTTGAGCTGCATCGGCAATGTCGGTAAGCGTGGTGCTGGCCACACCACGCGTCGCGAATAGCCTGATAGCGGCTTCAATCAGCTGCTGGCGGGTCTTTTGAGCCTCTTCTTTCTTTTTGCGCGCCATTACCTGCTACTCGTTACTTACAAGATTGATACGTTATCAAAGGATATTGCCGTGGTCGTGTCAGACAAAGTATTAACCAAAATCCGTGTTAGTTTTGCACAAAAAAAGTCAATTCGTTTAATTTATAAACCTCGTGAATAAATTGAATATATTAAATACATAAAACATATGTATAGCTTTCACCAAAAAGCATTTCGTTGATTATCCTGACAGAAATAGAGTGTCGAATGCACTGGGTCAGATTCCGATTTTTACTTTTTAAAAGCTCCATCAGCACTTATAAATTAAAAAACATTAAATACCCTCATTATTATACGCAGCTACATTTCTTTTTTTGCCTCACACCCTTTCACCGATTCATGACAAATATCGGTTCAGGGGTAGTTTAAGGAACAGTAATGACGAATCACTTCAGATGCTTACCCTTATCCGGTTTCATTGTCTGTGCCGCGCTGCTTACCGGATGCGATGGGCAAGAAAACCCACAGCAACATGCGCAAGCTCCTCAGGTCAGTGTTCATATTGTTAAAAGCGCGCCACTGGCCGTAAAGACAGAATTGCCTGGCAGAACTGACGCGTATCGTGTTGCGGAGGTTCGTCCCCAGGTAAGTGGTATCATTCTGCACCGTAATTTTACCGAAGGCAGCGACGTCAAAGCGGGTGAATCCCTTTATCAGATCGATCCGGCCACGTATCAGGCAGCCTACGACAATGCGAAAGGTGAACTGGTAAAAGCACAGGCGGCGGCCAATATCGCTCATCTGACGGTGAAACGTTACGTTCCGCTGGTCGGTACGCAATATGTGAGCAAGCAGGAGTACGATCAGGCGGTGGTAACCGCCCAGCAGGCGGATGCGAGCGTCGTTGCCGCGAAGGCTGGCGTTGAAAGCGCGCGGATCAACCTGGCTTATACCAAAGTCACATCCCCAATCAACGGGCGTATAGGTAAATCCAGCGTCACCGAAGGGGCGTTGGTTACTAATGGTCAGTCGACTGCACTGGCGACGGTTCAGCAGCTCGATCCCATTTATGTCGATGTGACGCAATCCAGCAGCGATTTTATGCGTCTGAAGCAGCAGACGAGCCTGCAAAAGGGAGACACCAGCAGCGTCGAGTTGCTGATGGAAAATGGCCAGCCTTATCCACTGAAAGGAACGCTCCAGTTCTCTGATGTCACGGTAGATGAAAGTACCGGCTCAATCACCCTTCGCGCCCTCTTCCCTAACCCTCAGCATATGCTGTTACCGGGTATGTTTGTCCGTGCACGCATTGACGAAGGTACACAGCCTGATGCCATTCTTGTTCCCCAGCAGGGGGTAACCCGTACACCGCGCGGGGATGCCACTGTGCTTGTGGTAAACGATAAAAACCAGGTGGAATCGCGCACTGTCGTTGCACCGCAGGCGATTGGCGATCGCTGGCTGATCACGGAAGGCCTGAAAAACGGCGACCGCGTCATTATCAGCGGCCTGCAAAAAGTTCGCCCTGGCGTTACCGTCGTGGCTATTCCTGATACCGCCGCGACTCCAGCCAGTTAAGGAATAACGACATGGCTAATTTCTTTATTCAACGGCCTGTTTTCGCCTGGGTGCTCGCCATCATTCTGATGATTGCGGGCGGGCTGGCCATTTTAAAACTGCCGGTGGCGCAATATCCGACCATTGCGCCGCCAGCGGTGGCGGTGACAGCAACCTACCCTGGCGCTGATGCCCAGACGGTACAGGACACCGTAACTCAGGTTATCGAACAGAACATGAACGGTATCGATAATTTGATGTACATGTCGTCCACCAGTGATTCCGCCGGTAACGTCACCATTACGCTGACGTTCGAGTCGGGTACGGATCCTGATATCGCGCAGGTGCAGGTTCAGAACAAACTCCAGCTCGCCATGCCGCTGCTGCCGCAAGAAGTGCAGCAGCAGGGGATTGGCGTGGAGAAATCCAGCAGCAGCTTCCTGCTGGTTGCAGGCTTTGTGTCGGACAATAAAAATCTCACGCAGGATGATATCTCCGACTATGTCGCTTCTAACGTAAAAGATGCGATCAGCCGTACTTCCGGCGTCGGTGACGTGCAACTGTTCGGTGCCCAGTATGCAATGCGCATTTGGCTGGACAGCAACGCGATGAACAAATATCAGCTCACGCCGCTGGATATCATTAACCAGCTGAAAACACAGAACGACCAGATTGCTGCGGGCCAGTTGGGAGGAACGCCGTCCGTACCAGGGCAGCAACTGAACGCCTCAATTATTGCTCAAACACGCTTGAAATCGCCGGAGGAGTTTGGTCGTGTGACGCTGAAGGTGAACCAGGACGGTTCAATGGTCCACCTGAAAGATGTGGCACGCATTGAGCTGGGTGGCGAAAACTACAACATGGTCACCAAAATCAATGGCCAGGCAGCAACGGGGCTGGGGATCAAGCTGGCGACTGGCGCAAACGCGCTGGATACCGCTGCCGCCATCAAGAGTAAACTGGCGCAGTTGCAGCCCTTCTTCCCTCAGGGTCTGAAAGTCGTGTATCCGTACGACACCACACCTTTCGTGAAGATCTCCATCCATGAAGTGGTGAAGACGCTGTTTGAAGCGATTGTTCTCGTGTTCCTGGTGATGTACCTGTTCCTGCAAAACCTGCGGGCAACGCTTATTCCCACTATCGCCGTTCCCGTGGTGTTACTGGGCACCTTTGCGGTACTGGCTGCGTTCGGGTTCTCCATTAACACCCTGACGATGTTCGGGATGGTATTGGCGATAGGTCTTCTCGTCGATGACGCCATCGTGGTAGTCGAGAACGTAGAACGCGTCATGGTTGAGGACAAGCTGCCGCCAAAAGAGGCGACGCAGAAGTCAATGGAGCAAATCCAGGGCGCTCTGGTGGGCATTGCCATGGTGCTTTCGGCGGTATTTATTCCGATGGCATTCTTTGGTGGTTCAACCGGGGCTATCTATCGCCAGTTCTCGCTGACCATTGTCTCCGCGATGGCCTTGTCGGTACTGGTGGCGTTGATATTAACGCCTGCTCTTTGTGCAACGCTGCTCAAACCGGTTTCCAGCGAACATCATGAAAAGAAAGGTGGTTTCTTCGGCTGGTTTAACGCGCTCTTTGATAAGAGTGTGGAGCACTACAGCAACAGCGTGAGCGGCATTTTACGTAAGACCGGCCGCTATCTGCTGGTTTACGTCATCATCGTCGGCGGCATGGCAGTTCTGTTCCTGCGCCTGCCTTCCTCCTTCCTGCCGGAAGAGGATCAGGGTGTGTTTATGACGATGGTTCAGTTGCCGGCAGGGGCGACGCAGATGCGTACCCAGCAGGTACTCGATCAGGTTCAGGATTATTACCTGACAAAAGAGAAAGCGAACGTTGAATCGGTCTTTACCGTAAACGGGTTTAGTTTTAGCGGACAGGGTCAGAACTCCGGTATCGCTTTCGTCAGCCTGAAGCCATGGGAAGAGCGTCCGGGCAAGGAAAACGGCGTTGAGGCGATTGTCAGCCGCGCGACGAAAGCGTTCAGCCAGATCAAAGACGGCCTTGTATTTCCGTTTAACCTGCCTGCCATTATTGAACTGGGTACCGCAACAGGCTTTGACTTTGAACTGATAGACCAGGCAAACCTGGGGCATACGCAGTTAACGCAGGCGCGTAACCAGCTGCTGGGCATGGTGAGAGAACATCCTGACTTACTGGTCCGCGTGCGTCCTAACGGACTGGAAGATACGCCACAGTTCAAGCTGGACGTCGATCAGGAGAAGGCACAGGCGCTGGGTGTGAGCGTGTCTGACGTCAATCAGACTATTTCAACAGCCCTGGGTGGCACCTATGTGAACGACTTTATCGATCACGGACGGGTGAAAAAAGTTTATGTCCAGGCTGATGCTCGCTTCCGTATGCTACCCGGAGACATTAACGGCCTGTATGTGCGTAGCGCTAACGGCGAAATGGTGCCTTTCTCTGCCTTTAGCAGCTCTCACTGGGTGTACGGTTCACCGCGTCTGGAACGTTACAATGGGATGCCATCAATGGAGATCCTCGGTGAGTCTGCACCAGGCAAAAGTACCGGTGAGGCAATGGCGCTGATGGAAAACCTTGCGTCAAAACTGCCGTCCGGCATCGGCTATGACTGGACGGGGATGTCTTATCAGGAACGACTTTCCGGGAATCAGGCTCCGGCGCTGTACGCCATTTCACTTATTGTGGTGTTCCTGTGTCTGGCGGCTCTCTATGAAAGCTGGTCAATTCCATTCTCGGTCATGCT
Source organism: Enterobacter cloacae complex sp. AR_0002 (assembly GCF_001922365.1). Classification (NCBI taxonomy): domain Bacteria; kingdom Pseudomonadati; phylum Pseudomonadota; class Gammaproteobacteria; order Enterobacterales; family Enterobacteriaceae; genus Enterobacter; species Enterobacter cloacae complex sp. AR_0002. The sequence goes on along the minus strand of NZ_CP018814.1, from coordinate 4,155,410 downwards.
GGTTGTGCCTCTGGGGGTGATCGGTGCGCTTCTGGCTGCATCAATGCGAGGGCTGAACAATGACGTTTACTTCCAGGTTGGTCTGCTTACAACAATTGGTTTATCAGCCAAGAACGCCATACTGATCGTTGAGTTCGCCAAAGATCTTATGGATAAAGAAGGCAAAGGGATTATCGAAGCCACGCTTGAAGCCTCGCGTATGCGTCTGCGTCCTATCCTGATGACTTCCCTGGCATTCATCCTTGGTGTTATGCCTCTGGTCATCAGCAGCGGTGCAGGTAGTGGTGCACAAAATGCGGTCGGGACGGGCGTGATGGGCGGGATGCTCTCAGCCACACTGTTGGCCATATTCTTTGTTCCTGTTTTCTTTGTGGTTGTCCGGAGACGATTTACAAAGCACAAGGATTAATGAAAATCATAAAGGCACCTCTGGTGCCTTTTTTATTTCCTGAAAAAAATGTAAAAACACATCCCCTCTTCACATTTCCTCCATTAATAATTACTGCCCGCGCTTTTTTCTTCATAATTTTTACAATCCACACAAATTGAGATTATTCCACGTGCTGCATGGTATTAGTGCGGTGGTAAAATAATCATCGATTCGTTAATTGCCACATCGGCTCTTTAGCGAATAGGCGATCATATTGAGGTAACATCATGAAAAGATTCCTTTCCGTTGCACTTCTCGCTGCGCTGCTTGCTGGTTGCGCGCACGATTCTCCATGTGTACCGGTATACGACGATCAGGGGCGACTGGTTCACACCAATACCTGTATGAAGGGCACTACCCAGGATAACTGGGAAACAGCAGGTGCGATTGCTGGTGGCGCCGCGGCAATCGCTGGCCTGACACTCGGTATTGTCGCCCTCACTAAATAAGGCTTCTAAAAGCGCGGCGATGGCCGCGCTTTTATTTTTGCCTGATATAAGAAACGTATATTCCCCATCGCAAATAACATCAGATATTAATTAAATTCAATACGCTACCTTACTCCTCGCTATATCCCTTACCTGTACAGCATTTGGCATAACATTTAATTCATTTAACACTACTGCGAGCCAGCAGAATGCATTTCACAACTACAGTTTCAGTACGGTAAAGCGCTACGTCCGTAGGGTATTAACGGCACCAGTGAGAACATCGAATGAGGGAATTGGTTTAGCTAGAGATATAACGCAAAAAGGCCATCCTTTCGGATGGCCTTTCTACTTGTTTGATGTCTGGCAGTTCCCTACTCTCACATGGGGAGACCCCACACTACCATCGGCGCTACGGCGTTTCACTTCTGAGTTCGGCATGGGGTCAGGTGGGACCACCGCGCTAAAGCCGCCAGACAAATTCTTTTACTTCTTGCCGAACTTTAACCTAAGTATAAAGTGGTGCTGATACCCAGAGTCGAACTGGGGACCTCACCCTTACCAAGGGTGCGCTCTACCAACTGAGCCATATCAGCACGCTAAATTTGATGCCTGGCAGTTCCCTACTCTCACATGGGGAGACCCCACACTACCATCGGCGCTACGGCGTTTCACTTCTGAGTTCGGCATGGGGTCAGGTGGGACCACCGCGCTAAAGCCGCCAGGCAAATTCTGTTAATCTGTATCAGGCTGAAAATCGTGTCTGTCTCTCGTTCGCCAAAACATCTTCGGCGTTGTAAGGTTAAGCCTCACGGTTCATTAGTATCGGTTAGCTCAACGCATCGCTGCGCTTACACACCCGACCTATCAACGTCGTCGTCTTCAACGTTCCTTCAGGAGACTCAAGGTCTCAGGGAGAACTCATCTCGGGGCAAGTTTCGTGCTTAGATGCTTTCAGCACTTATCTCTTCCGCATTTAGCTACCGGGCAGTGCCATTGGCATGACAACCCGAACACCAGTGATGCGTCCACTCCGGTCCTCTCGTACTAGGAGCAGCCCCCCTCAATTCTCCAGCGCCCACGGCAGATAGGGACCGAACTGTCTCACGACGTTCTAAACCCAGCTCGCGTACCACTTTAAATGGCGAACAGCCATACCCTTGGGACCTACTTCAGCCCCAGGATGTGATGAGCCGACATCGAGGTGCCAAACACCGCCGTCGATATGAACTCTTGGGCGGTATCAGCCTGTTATCCCCGGAGTACCTTTTATCCGTTGAGCGATGGCCCTTCCATTCAGAACCACCGGATCACTATGACCTGCTTTCGCACCTGCTCGCGCCGTCACGCTCGCAGTCAAGCTGGCTTATGCCATTGCACTAACCTCCTGATGTCCGACCAGGATTAGCCAACCTTCGTGCTCCTCCGTTACTCTTTGGGAGGAGACCGCCCCAGTCAAACTACCCACCAGACACTGTCCGCAACCCGGATCACGGGTCTACGTTAGAACACCAGCCATTAAAGGGTGGTATTTCAAGGGCGGCTCCACGCAGACTGGCGTCCACGCTTCAAAGCCTCCCACCTATCCTACACATCAAGGACCAGTGTTCAGTGTCAAGCTATAGTAAAGGTTCACGGGGTCTTTCCGTCTTGCCGCGGGTACACTGCATCTTCACAGCGAGTTCAATTTCACTGAGTCTCGGGTGGAGACAGCCTGGCCATCATTACGCCATTCGTGCAGGTCGGAACTTACCCGACAAGGAATTTCGCTACCTTAGGACCGTTATAGTTACGGCCGCCGTTTACCGGGGCTTCGATCAAGAGCTTCGCGTTGCCGCTAACCCCATCAATTAACCTTCCGGCACCGGGCAGGCGTCACACCGTATACGTCCACTTTCGTGTTTGCACAGTGCTGTGTTTTTAATAAACAGTTGCAGCCAGCTGGTATCTTCGACTGATTTCAGCTCCGCCCGCAGGGGCTTCACCTACATATCAGCGTGCCTTCTCCCGAAGTTACGGCACCATTTTGCCTAGTTCCTTCACCCGAGTTCTCTCAAGCGCCTTGGTATTCTCTACCTGACCACCTGTGTCGGTTTGGGGTACGATTTCGTGTTACCTGATGCTTAGAGGCTTTTCCTGGAAGCAGGGCATTTATCACTTCAGCACCGTAGTGCCTCGTCATCACACCTCAGCGTTAATAAGGTACCGGATTTACCTGGAACCTCCGCCTACATGCTTAAACCGGGACAACCGTCGCCCGGCTGACATAGCCTTCTCCGTCCCCCCTTCGCAGTAACACCAAGTACAGGAATATTAACCTGTTTCCCATCGACTACGCCTTTCGGCCTCGCCTTAGGGGTCGACTCACCCTGCCCCGATTAACGTTGGACAGGAACCCTTGGTCTTCCGGCGAGCGGGCTTTTCACCCGCTTTATCGTTACTTATGTCAGCATTCGCACTTCTGATACCTCCAGCATGCCTCACAGCACACCTTCAACGGCTTACAGAACGCTCCCCTACCCAACAACGCATAAGCGTCGCTGCCGCAGCTTCGGTGCATGGTTTAGCCCCGTTACATCTTCCGCGCAGGCCGACTCGACCAGTGAGCTATTACGCTTTCTTTAAATGATGGCTGCTTCTAAGCCAACATCCTGGCTGTCTGTGCCTTCCCACATCGTTTCCCACTTAACCATGACTTTGGGACCTTAGCTGGCGGTCTGGGTTGTTTCCCTCTTCACGACGGACGTTAGCACCCGCCGTGTGTCTCCCGTGATAACATTCTTCGGTATTCGTAGTTTGCATCGGGTTGGTAAGCCGGGATGGCCCCCTAGCCGAAACAGTGCTCTACCCCCGAAGATGAGTTCACGAGGCGCTACCTAAATAGCTTTCGGGGAGAACCAGCTATCTCCCGGTTTGATTGGCCTTTCACCCCCAGCCACAGGTCATCCGCTAATTTTTCAACATTAGTCGGTTCGGTCCTCCAGTTAGTGTTACCCAACCTTCAACCTGCCCATGGCTAGATCACCGGGTTTCGGGTCTATACCCTGCAACTTAACGCCCAGTTAAGACTCGGTTTCCCTTCGGCTCCCCTATACGGTTAACCTTGCTACAGAATATAAGTCGCTGACCCATTATACAAAAGGTACGCAGTCACACCCGAAGGTGCTCCCACTGCTTGTACGTACACGGTTTCAGGTTCTTTTTCACTCCCCTCGCCGGGGTTCTTTTCGCCTTTCCCTCACGGTACTGGTTCACTATCGGTCAGTCAGGAGTATTTAGCCTTGGAGGATGGTCCCCCCATATTCAGACAGGATACCACGTGTCCCGCCCTACTCTTCGAGTTCACAGCATGTGCATTTTCGTGTACGGGACTATCACCCTGTACCGTCGGACTTTCCAGACCGTTCCACTAACACACAAGCTGATTCAGACTCCGGGCTGCTCCCCGTTCGCTCGCCGCTACTGGGGGAATCTCGGTTGATTTCTTTTCCTCGGGGTACTTAGATGTTTCAGTTCCCCCGGTTCGCCTCGTTAACCTATGTATTCAGTTAACGATAGTGTGTCGGAACACACTGGGTTTCCCCATTCGGACATCGCCGGGTCAAGGGTTCATATCACCTCGCCGGCGCTTTTCGCAGATTAGCACGTCCTTCATCGCCTCTGACTGCCAGGGCATCCACCGTGTACGCTTAGTCGCTTAACCTCACAACCCGAAGATGTTTCACTTCTGATTGCGAAAATTTGAGAGACTCGAACACACATGAGCTGTGTGTCGTTTCAATTTTCAGCTTGATCCAGATTTTTAAAGAGCAAATATCTCAAACGTGACTCGCAAGTCAGTTTTGAGATATGACGGCAGGTGACTTTCACTCACGAACCAGCAAGTGGCGTCCCCTAGGGGATTCGAACCCCTGTTACCGCCGTGAAAGGGCGGTGTCCTGGGCCTCTAGACGAAGGGGACGTACAGTCTCAATCGCAAGACGCCTTGCTATTTACTTTTCATCAGACAATCTGTGTGAGCACTACAAAGGCAGGTTCTTTAAGGTAAGGAGGTGATCCAACCGCAGGTTCCCCTACGGTTACCTTGTTACGACTTCACCCCAGTCATGAATCACAAAGTGGTAAGCGCCCTCCCGAAGGTTAAGCTACCTACTTCTTTTGCAACCCACTCCCATGGTGTGACGGGCGGTGTGTACAAGGCCCGGGAACGTATTCACCGTGGCATTCTGATCCACGATTACTAGCGATTCCGACTTCATGGAGTCGAGTTGCAGACTCCAATCCGGACTACGACGCACTTTATGAGGTCCGCTTGCTCTCGCGAGGTCGCTTCTCTTTGTATGCGCCATTGTAGCACGTGTGTAGCCCTACTCGTAAGGGCCATGATGACTTGACGTCATCCCCACCTTCCTCCAGTTTATCACTGGCAGTCTCCTTTGAGTTCCCGGCCTAACCGCTGGCAACAAAGGATAAGGGTTGCGCTCGTTGCGGGACTTAACCCAACATTTCACAACACGAGCTGACGACAGCCATGCAGCACCTGTCTCAGAGTTCCCGAAGGCACCAATCCATCTCTGGAAAGTTCTCTGGATGTCAAGAGTAGGTAAGGTTCTTCGCGTTGCATCGAATTAAACCACATGCTCCACCGCTTGTGCGGGCCCCCGTCAATTCATTTGAGTTTTAACCTTGCGGCCGTACTCCCCAGGCGGTCGACTTAACGCGTTAGCTCCGGAAGCCACGCCTCAAGGGCACAACCTCCAAGTCGACATCGTTTACGGCGTGGACTACCAGGGTATCTAATCCTGTTTGCTCCCCACGCTTTCGCACCTGAGCGTCAGTCTTTGTCCAGGGGGCCGCCTTCGCCACCGGTATTCCTCCAGATCTCTACGCATTTCACCGCTACACCTGGAATTCTACCCCCCTCTACAAGACTCTAGCCTGCCAGTTTCGAATGCAGTTCCCAGGTTGAGCCCGGGGATTTCACATCCGACTTGACAGACCGCCTGCGTGCGCTTTACGCCCAGTAATTCCGATTAACGCTTGCACCCTCCGTATTACCGCGGCTGCTGGCACGGAGTTAGCCGGTGCTTCTTCTGCGGGTAACGTCAATCGACAAGGTTATTAACCTTATCGCCTTCCTCCCCGCTGAAAGTACTTTACAACCCGAAGGCCTTCTTCATACACGCGGCATGGCTGCATCAGGCTTGCGCCCATTGTGCAATATTCCCCACTGCTGCCTCCCGTAGGAGTCTGGACCGTGTCTCAGTTCCAGTGTGGCTGGTCATCCTCTCAGACCAGCTAGGGATCGTCGCCTAGGTGAGCCGTTACCCCACCTACTAGCTAATCCCATCTGGGCACATCCGATGGCAAGAGGCCCGAAGGTCCCCCTCTTTGGTCTTGCGACGTTATGCGGTATTAGCTACCGTTTCCAGTAGTTATCCCCCTCCATCAGGCAGTTTCCCAGACATTACTCACCCGTCCGCCACTCGTCAGCAAAGCAGCAAGCTGCTTCCTGTTACCGTTCGACTTGCATGTGTTAGGCCTGCCGCCAGCGTTCAATCTGAGCCATGATCAAACTCTTCAATTTAAAAGTTTGATGCTCAATGAATTAAACTTCGTAATGAATTACGTGTTCACTCGTTGAGACTTGGTATTCATTTAGTGTCCGAGGACATTAAGAATCCATGTCACTTTGAGTGCCCACACAGATTGTCTGATAAATTGTTAAAGAGCAGTTGCGACGCGCTTCAGCGCTCTGTCGCGAGGTGGCGTATATTACGCTTTCCTCTTTCAGAGTCAACCCTGATTTTCAGGATTTTTTCTCTTCAACCGACCGGGTTGTTTGTGAAGTGATTCACATCCGCCGTGTCGATGGAGGCGCATTATAGGGATCCCAGTTTTTAGCACAAGTATTTTTTAGATCTTTTTTTCCAACTGATGATTTTCCGTGCTTTTCGCTGAAAACCCACCCGATCCGCTTAAAAATTGACGCATTTTGCCTTGCCTCGATCCAGGAATACGATCAAAGTCTTCTTTAATAGCGCTCATCTGTATCGAGGTAGATATGTTTGCAGTATTACGTCCTTATAAAGATCTGTTCCCCCAAAAAGGCGATCGCGTGATGATCGATGCCAGCAGCGTGGTCATTGGTGATGTTCGCATGGCCGATGATGTCAGCATCTGGCCACTCGTCGCGATCCGGGGCGATGTTAACTATGTTGCAATCGGTGCACGCACCAATATTCAGGACGGCAGCGTGCTGCATGTGACTCATAAGTCATCTTATAACCCTGAGGGCAATCCGCTCATCATTGGGGAAGATGTTACCGTCGGTCATAAAGTAATGCTCCACGGCTGCACAATCGGTAACAGGGTTCTCGTTGGGATGGGATCGATTTTGCTGGATGGCGTCATAGTAGAAGATGACGTAATGATTGGCGCAGGAAGCCTAGTTCCGCAAAACAAACGCCTGGAAAGTGGCTATCTCTATTTAGGCAGTCCGATTAAACAGATCCGCCCCCTAAAGGAGGCGGAGATCGAAGGATTGAAATACTCAGCGAACAATTACGTTAAATGGAAGAATGACTATCTGGATCAGGATAACCAGACCCAGCCCTGATCGTCTTCCTGCTGTACGCGGATCAAATCGCTGGCTTCCTCTTCCAGATCCCAGCGATTTTCACAAAAGACCGCTAACGGATCTGAACCACCAAAGCGCTGAAGCAACGTCTCCCCTTTAATCGCACAGGTGAGCTGCATTCCATGCACCAGCACCGGGAAACACACCGCTTGCTTGTTTTCATCCCAGATTTCTCTGTCGGGAAAATGAATCGCCTGATTCATACCATCAGTTCCTTTTTCAGCTTTTCGATCACCGGTTCTACAGCAGGTAACACGCCATGCCAGAGTAGCACCGCATGAGCCGCCTGCCCCACCAGCATGCCCAGACCATCAGCCACATGTTTTGCCCCCTGTTGTTCGCACCAGGTCAGAAATGGCGTTTTCCCTTTTTGATAAAACATGTCATAGGCGTAGATGTGGGAATGAACCAGGGATGCAGGAATCGCCGGGATCTCTCCATTAATACCGCTTGAGGTGGCATTAATCACAAGATCAAATTCGTGACCCGCGAGATCCTCAAGAGCTACCGCAGCTACGCTGCCTGTGTGTGCGAACAACGCCGCCAGCTCTTCTGCTCTGGAGAAAGTACGGTTGGTGATTGTCACCGCACAATCCAGCGAAAGAAGAGGAAGCAATACGCCGCGCGACGCGCCACCCGCACCGATCAGCAGGATCCGAAAGCCTGGTTTAATAAACGACAGTCGCTCCAGATCGCTGAGTAAACCTATGCCATCGGTGTTATCGCCCAGAAGGCGACCATCTTCGAGCCGCTTAAGAGTATTGACGGCACCAGCGAGCGACGCACGCTCGGTCAGCTCATCCGCACGCCCGAAAGCCTCTTCTTTAAAAGGCACCGTAACGTTCGCACCTTTACCGCCCGCAACAAAAAAGCTATTTAGCGTCGGTAAAAATGCATCAACAGGCGCAAGAACCCGACCATATGGGTGATCTATCTGCAATTGCTCTGCAAACAGCTGATGGATCAGAGGCGACTTGCTGTGCGCGATCGGGTTACCAAAAACAGCATAGGTTTCCATCACATTATCCCTGGCGAAAACGTTCGCCGGTCAAGGCATCGCGAATTTCTGACGGGTTAAGACGGCCACCGGTTTCACCGACGGCTACCGGGAAATCACTCCCGAACTGCGCCAGAACTTCTTCGGTTGTCCGACAGGGGGGAAGCCCGGTCAGGTTGGCGCTGGTTGAAACCAGAGGTTTACCAAATGCCTGGCATAACTCCACCACCAGCGGATGGTCGGTAACGCGTACCGCAAGTGAATCGAAACGCCCGGTTAACCAGCGCGGCGTTGTCGGTTGTGCAGGAAAAACAAACGTCACGGGACCAGGCCACGCAGAGAAAATGGTTTCCCGCTGTGCAGGCGTCAGCATGGAATCATCAATATAAGGCTTAAGCTGCGCGTAGTTCGCAGCGATCAAAATCAATCCTTTTTCGACAGGCCGTTGTTTTAGCGCCAGCAGACGGTTAACGGCGACTTCGCTGTCAGGATCGCACCCGACCCCGAAAACGGCTTCTGTTGGATAGGCGATGACTTCTTCTTTTTTCAGGATTTCCACCGCCTGCGCGATGGAGCCTGATGGCAGGTTATTATTCACTGATTTGATCCGCCGAAACCGGCTTTCCACATTGTTTACTGGCGCAAAAGCGTTTCAAGCCTTGCGCGGTTTTCTTTTCTATAAGTAACGGATAATCGCAATTATGGCAGACGCCCGCTACTGGTTTGAAATTGATAACGAACTGGCATTCAGGATAGCGATCGCACGAATGGAAGGTCTTGCCATAACGAGAGCGGCGCTGCACCAATTGACCACGCTGGCACTGAGGGCAGGCAATTGCCGTTTCATCTGGTTTATCAATTTGTTCCGTATGATCACATTCCGGGTAGCGGCTGCATCCGATAAACATCCCGAACCGCCCCTGCCGCAGCGCCAGTTCGCCGCCGCAGAGCGGACAAAGCTGTCCCTCCAGAATTTTGACGATATGTCCGTCCGCCTGGCTCTTCAGGGAACGGACATAATCACATTCCGGATAGTGTGAACAACCGAGAAACGGACCGTGTTTCCCGGACCGAATAACAAGTTCAGCCCCACACTGTGGGCAGGGCTCGTTTTTATGCACCGTGAAGAGTGCTGATTTGGCCATAACAACTCTTGTTGCTGCACATAGAATTAATGCAGCATACCTTCATTCACTTCAAAGAGTAATTCTTCCATTTGCTGATAGGCATTTTCACAGCCTGGAATGTTGAACAGCACCATCAGGATCACCCATTTCAGATCTTCCAGTTCAAATTCAGCAGTATCCAGCGCCATGACGCGCTCTATCACCATCTCTCTCGTTTCGAGGTTTAGCACCTGAATCTGCTCGAGGAATAAAATGAATCCCCGGCAGCTGGCATCCAGCCTTTCACACTCTTCAGCTGTATAGATGCGCACAGACAATGGGTCAGAAGCAAGCTGCATCGGTTCGGCGAGGCCGTCCTGATAATCAGCCAACTTATCCAGCCACATCAACGCATTATAAATATCTTCCCGCTCAAAACCTGCGTCGGTCAGATCCCGTGTTAATTTGTCCTGATCCACCTGCATTTCTGCTTCGTTGTGGATGTAAGTCTCAAACAAATACATCAGTACGTCGAACATGGCATGCCCTCCTTAATCGGACATAGCCGCCGGGTACAGCTGCGATCCACCCTGCTAACTCCAGTTCGAGTAGCTGTGCTACCGTTACTGGCACAGGTTGGCCGGCACGTTCAGCGACAACGTCAACAGGTGTTACCTCATCTCCTACGTTAGCCAGGAGCTTGGGAAATGGCAATGCTACGGCCTCCTGATCCGATGAAATATGTCGCTTTTGGAGATCATCCTGCAACCAATGCAATCCATACTGCAAATTTTCCAGGATATCCTCTTTACAGGTCACCAGCGTCGCCCCCTGTTTTATCAGCCAGTGAGGGCCTTCGCAGCCAGGGTTCCCCAACGGGCCGGGCTGCGCAAAAACTTCACGCCCCTGCTCCAGTGCGCACCTTGCAGTAACCAGCGATCCACTTCGAATCGCAGCTTCGACCACCAGCACGCCCTGGCTTAACCCGCTGATGATCCGGTTACGCCGTGGAAAGTTACCCGGTCTGGGCGATGTCGAAAGTGAAAACTCAGATACTATCGCCCCTTCAGAAGCGATAAGTTGCTCAGCCAGAATGTGATGACGACGCGGATAGAGACTAAAAAGACCATTGCCAAGCACGGCGACACTTCGCCCTTTTGCTGACAACGCCGCATGATGTGCCACACCGTCGATGCCGCAAGCCAGGCCACTGGTGATCGTAAAGCCACATTGGGACAGCTGTTCACTGAGCATTTTCCCCCAACGCTCGCCGTACCACGAGGGCGCACGGCTGCCCACAACCGCAAGCTGCATGCTATTAAGCACGTCGACGCGGCCTCGCACAAAGAGCGCCCCGGGAAAATCAGGTATAGAACGCAACAATGGCGGAAAACGAGGATCATCCGCCGTGAGAAGGTGGTTGTCGGTGTGTTCCAGCCATTCCAGACTACGTTCAAGCTCACTCTCGCTGAACGAAAAAAACTTTACGGCATGTTTGGGCGAAAGCCCTGCCGCGTTGACAGCTTCAGCATCAACGGTTGCCTGGCGAAGCAGCCTCTGCGCAATCTCCAGCATCGCGTCACCGTATAACGACCCGATGTTTATAAGCCGTAACCATATCTCTGTGGACGTCATCCTTTTCCCTGCCATAAGCAGCCTCAGCAATCTTTGCGATTGGTCACTGATGCTGTCAATCGACCGGGGATTTGTCTAGAATAGAAGTAATATTCTTATCAACTCCTGAACACGACTCTGGAAATTTATGGCAGTTTTGCAAGTGTTACATATTCCTGACGAGCGTCTTCGCATCGTCGCGGAACCGGTTAAAGAAGTGAATGCAGAAATTCAGCGTATCGTCGATGATATGTTCGATACCATGTACGCTGAAGAAGGCATTGGCCTGGCGGCGACCCAGGTAGACATTCACAAGCGTATTATCGTGATCGACGTTTCTGAAAATCGCGATGAGCGTCTGGTGCTGATCAACCCTGAACTGCTTGAAAAAAGCGGCGAAACAGGCATTGAGGAAGGCTGTCTGTCTATCCCTGAACAGCGCGCTTTGGTGCCACGTGCCGAAAAAGTTAAAATTCGCGCACTGGATCGTGACGGCAATCCGTTTGAGCTGGAAGCCGACGATCTGCTGGCGATTTGCATTCAGCATGAGATGGATCACCTGGTCGGTAAACTGTTTATCGATTACCTCTCACCTCTGAAGCAACAGCGTATTCGTCAGAAAGTTGAGAAACTGGATCGTTTGCGTTCTCGCGCTTAACGCCCCCCGGATACAAGGAATAACGTGTCTACATCACTACGTATAATCTTCGCGGGTACCCCTGATTTTGCAGCGCGTCATCTCGACGCGCTGCTATCGTCTGGTCATCAGATTGTTGGCGTATTTACTCAGCCGGATCGACCGGCTGGCCGCGGTAAAAAACTGATGCCTGGCCCGGTTAAAGTACTGGCAGAAACGCATGGTTTACCGGTATTCCAGCCAGCGTCATTACGACCTGAGGAAAACCAGCAGTTAGTGGCAGACCTGAACGCTGACGTGGTGGTAGTTGTGGCTTACGGCCTCATTCTGCCAAAAGCGGTACTCGATATGCCCCGCCTGGGCTGTGTTAACGTTCATGGTTCTTTGCTCCCACGCTGGCGCGGTGCAGCCCCTATTCAGCGCGCTCTGTGGGCAGGCGATGCTGAAACTGGCGTGACAATCATGAAGATGGACGTAGGTTTAGACACGGGTGACATGCTGTATAAACTGGCGTGTCCCATTACCGCAGAAGATACCAGCGCCACGCTGTATGACAAGCTGGCGGATCTCGGTCCGCAGGGGCTGATTGAAACGTTGCAACAGCTTGCTGACAATACAGCGACACCTGAAGTGCAGGATGAGGCACAGGTGACCTATGCTGAAAAACTGAGTAAAGAAGAAGCCCGGATCGACTGGTCCCTGTCAGCAGCTCAACTCGAACGCTGCATCCGCGCCTTTAATCCGTGGCCGATGAGCTGGTTGATGATTGATGAGCAGCCAGTGAAAGTCTGGAAAGCTTCAGTTATTAACGGCAATACATCAGCAGAGCCCGGTACGATTATCGACGCCAGCAAAAACGGTATCCAGGTTGCGACCGGAGAAGGGATCCTGAATCTTGAATCGCTGCAACCGGCCGGTAAAAAGGCAATGAGCGCGCAGGATCTATTAAATTCCCGTCGTGAATGGTTCATCCCTGGCAATCGTCTTGCCTGAACAAATTTATTCTTAAGGCCCGGTGTTTCCGGGCATTTTTATTTTTACGGTTATGAAAAGACAAAATCTACGCACTATGGCGGCTCAGGCCGTTGAGCAGGTTATTGAGCAGGGCCAGTCACTGAGTAATGTCCTGCCTCCACTGCAACAAAAGGTTTCCGATAAAGATAAAGCGCTGCTTCAGGAGCTGTGCTTTGGCGTGCTGCGTACCCTCTCTCAGCTTGAATGGTTAATTAATAAGCTGATGTCACGCCCGATGAGCGGCAAGCAACGTACCGTGCATTATTTGATCATGGTCGGTTTCTACCAGCTTCTTCATACCCGCATTCCACCTCATGCTGCGCTGGCTGAGACAGTGGAAGGTGCCGTTGCGATTAAACGTCCCCAGCTGAAAGGATTGATTAACGGCGTGCTGCGTCAGTTCCAGCGTCAGCAGGACGAACTGCTGGCAGAATTTGCGCAAAGCGAAGCGCGCTTCCTGCATCCAGAATGGCTGCTGAATCGCCTTAAAAAAGCCTACCCACAGCAATGGCAAGACATTGTGGATGCCAATAACCAACGTCCGCCGATGTGGTTACGCGTCAATCGTAACCATCATACCCGCGACGCATGGCTGGCCCTGCTGGAAGAGACCGGAATGAGCGGCTTCACACACGCGGCTTATCCTGATGCGGTTCGTTTAGCCTCCCCTGCACCGGTACATGCATTACCCGGTTTTGAAGAGGGCTGGGTAACGGTACAGGACGCATCCGCTCAGGGGTGCATGGCCTGGCTTGAACCGAAAGACGGGGAGCAGATCCTTGATCTTTGTGCAGCGCCAGGGGGAAAAACAACGCACATTCTGGAAGTGGCGCCGCAGGCCTGCGTGATGGCCGTGGATGTTGATGAGCAGCGTCTTTCACGCGTCTATGACAACCTCAAGCGTCTGGGTATGAAAGCACAGGTTAAGCAAGGCGATGGACGTAAACCCGCAGACTGGTGTGGTGATACCCGGTTCGATCGTATTTTGCTGGACGCCCCCTGCTCTGCAACCGGCGTAATTCGTCGTCATCCCGATATCAAATGGCTGCGTCGCGATCGTGATATCAAGGAGCTTGCCCAGTTGCAATCCGAAATTCTGGATGCCATCTGGCCGCATCTCAAACCCGGCGGAACCCTGGTGTATGCAACCTGCTCTGTTCTTCCGGAAGAAAACAGTCAGCAAATTGCGGCTTTCCTGAAGCGCACCCCGGACGCGACGCTGCATGATACGGGAACACCTGAGCACCCGGGTCTGCAAAACCTGCCGGGCGCAGAAGAGGGTGATGGCTTCTTTTACGCTAAGCTAATCAAAGAGTGATGTTGAGAACAGGTCACGAAAGATGAAAATTATCATTCTGGGCGCAGGGCAAGTTGGCGGAACGCTGGCGGAAAATCTCGTGGGCGAAAACAACGATATCACCATTGTGGATACCAATGGCGATCGCCTGCGCGTTTTGCAGGACAAGTTTGATCTTCGTGTTGTGCAGGGGCACGGCTCTCATCCTCGAGTGCTTCGTGAGGCGGGCGCGGACGATGCCGACATGCTGGTTGCAGTAACCAGTTCTGATGAAACCAACATGGTTGCATGCCAGGTGGCCTACTCGCTGTTCAACACACCGAACCGCATCGCCCGCATTCGCTCCCCGGACTATGTCCGGGATGCGGAAAAGCTGTTTAATTCCGAAGCAGTACCTATCGACCATCTTATTGCCCCTGAGCAGTTGGTTATCGACAGTATTTATCGTCTGATTGAGTACCCGGGCGCGTTGCAGGTTGTGAACTTTGCTGAAGGGAAAGTAAGCCTGGCGGTCGTGAAGGCTTATTACGGCGGCCCGCTGATTGGTAATGCCCTGTCGACAATGCGCGAGCATATGCCACATATCGATACGCGTGTTGCGGCGATTTTCCGTCACGACAGACCTATTCGTCCGCAAGGTTCCACCATTGTCGAAGCCGGGGATGAAGTCTTCTTTATTGCGGCTTCTCAGCATATCCGTGCGGTGATGAGTGAACTTCAGCGTCTCGAAAAACCGTATAAACGTATTATGCTGGTTGGCGGCGGTAATATTGGCGCAGGTCTGGCGAGACGGCTGGAAAAAGACTACAGCGTGAAGCTGATCGAACGAGATCAACAGCGCGCGTCGGAGCTGGCTGAAAAACTTCAGAATACTATCGTGTTTTATGGCGATGCTTCGGATCAGGAATTGCTGGCCGAAGAGCATATCGATCAGGTTGATCTTTTTATTGCCGTCACCAACGACGACGAAGCGAATATTATGTCCGCCATGCTCGCTAAACGTATGGGGGCGAAAAAAGTAATGGTGCTTATCCAGCGTAAGGCTTATGTCGACCTGGTACAGGGTAGCGTAATTGATATTGCTATTTCACCCCAGCAAGCCACCATCTCTGCCCTGCTAAGCCATGTGCGTAAAGCGGATATTGTCGGCGTGTCGTCTCTGCGTCGTGGTGTTGCTGAAGCCATTGAAGCCGTCGCTCACGGGGATGAAACGACGTCGCGCGTTGTTGGTCGCGCGATCGACGAAATTAAACTTCCACCAGGCACCATTATCGGCGCCGTAGTGCGAGGTAACGATGTCATGATCGCCAATGATAATTTACGTATCGAGCAGGGTGACCACGTTATTATGTTCCTGACCGATAAAAAATTTATTACCGACGTCGAGCGTTTATTCCAGCCAAGTCCATTCTTCCTGTAATGATTTGGGTGCTCAGACAAGAGCACCCAAATATTAACCTTCTAATTTTCATGCCTTTTATTTTCATAACGATTATTTATCCCCAATGGCAATTAGCTAATCATTTGTTAAACTTATAGGCGTCAGCTGGCACAAGGAGAACATAATGAGTTTTATTAAAGAGTTTCGCGAATTTGCGATGCGCGGGAATGTAGTGGATTTGGCTGTGGGTGTCATTATTGGTGCGGCGTTCGGTAAGATCGTTTCATCATTAGTCGCCGACATTATTATGCCGCCGTTAGGACTGTTGATTGGAGGCATTGATTTCAAACAATTCGCCTTCACCCTTCGGGAAGCTCAGGGCGATATCCCTGCGGTTGTAATGCACTACGGCGTATTCATTCAGAACGTATTTGATTTCGTGATCGTGGCATTTGCCATTTTCATGGCGATCAAACTTATCAACAGACTTAACCGTAAAAAAGAAGAACCGGCTGCTGCCCCGCCAGCACCAACTAAAGAAGAAGTCTTACTGACTGAAATTCGCGATCTGTTAAAAGAGCAGAATAACCGCGTTTAATCAGGAGACAGAAACAGAAAGGCCAGTGGTAAAAAAGCGATTAGCTTGCTTGCCACTGGCCTCCCATTTACCCCGTTGTGCATGTTTACCTTTACGTAAATAACTCCCTTTTCCTTTCTTGTTCTTCTCAACTCGCTGTCTGAAAAGTGGGTCGTGAAGCAATGCCTCAATGGCGTTATCCTTAATGTGTCCCTTAGTATGCTGATAGCGGCTCATCATTTCTCCTGAGCATAGTTAATGTCGGCGGGAGTCTAGTCCCTGGCTAATAAAAAATCAACAACCTTGAGCTTCACTACTGGCACCCTGTTCAAGTGCTTCCAGTATTGAGCAATAAACACTGCTGTGAGCGGTACCGCAGCACGCGTCATTTAACCTTTGCAGAGATCGCTGCATGGCTTGCAGTTCCTGAATGCGTCCTTCAACTTCATCCAGCCGGGCCTGAACGATGCTTTTAGATTCCTGACACGTATGATGTTCAGGATCGATACGGATCGACAGCAGTTCACGGATCGACTCAAGCGTGAAGCCGAGTTGCCGTGCATAGCGGATAAAACGAAGGCGTTGCAGGTCGTTATCCGTATAAAGGCGAAATCCACCTTCCGTTCTGACCTCATGATCGATCATCTGCTGCTTTTCGTAGTAGCGGATAGTATCCGGCGTTACGTTAGCAAGCTTCGCAAGTTCACCTATGCGGTACATGGCTACTCCTTGTTTATTTTTTGTATTAACCTTTCACTGTACTCACCATGCAAAAAGTCAGTATTCATTCCCGTCTGGCGCAGTTTTAGCTCGATGAGCGCCAACCGACGACTGATTTCAGAGTACCGCGGGTCATTCTTATGAATGCCTTTAAGCAGATCGGCAAGCTCGACGGCTTCATTACGTTGCTGAAGCTCAGGCGGTAAACAACCTGCGTTTTTCAGTAAGCGATAACCGGCCCGTAATTCAGGGGGAATATGTGAATCATCGTCCAGAATCAGCGGCTCACCGCTGCCGGGAAGATTTTCGAACTCGCCTTTGTTTTGGGCATCGCAAATATGGCGTTCAGACCACTGATCGAGCAACCACATAATGAACTCCAGGGGGTGAGCAGAAAAGATACAGACATTGTAGATAAGTGGAGATTCTGCGGATATAAAAAAACCCGCCGAGGCGGGTTTTTTTACGTTACTACAGATTACTCTGCAGCAGCTTCTGCTTTCTCTGAACGATCAACCAGCTCGATGTAAGCCATCGGCGCGTTGTCGCCTGCACGGAAGCCACACTTCAGAATGCGAGTGTAACCACCGGCACGGCTCGCGAAACGCGGGCCCAGTTCGTTAAACAGTTTTGCCACGATCTCGTTATCACGAGTACGGGCGAATGCCAGACGACGATTAGCAACGCTGTCAGTCTTGGCAAGAGTAATCAGCGGCTCAACTACGCGACGCAGCTCTTTCGCTTTAGGCAGGGTCGTCTTGATGATTTCATGACGAACCAGTGAACCTGCCATGTTGCGGAACATAGCCTGGCGATGGCTGCTGTTGCGGTTCAGTTGACGACCACTCTTACGATGGCGCATGACCTTATCCTTCTCAGTAAAACCTTAACCTGTGATCCGGTTACTCGTCAGCAATGCTTGCCGGTGGCCAGTTTTCCAGGCGCATGCCCAGAGACAGACCACGTGAAGCCAGCACGTCTTTAATCTCGGTAAGAGATTTTTTACCCAGGTTCGGCGTTTTCAGCAACTCAACCTCGGTACGCTGTACCAGATCACCGATATAGTGGATAGCTTCTGCCTTGAGGCAGTTAGCAGAGCGGACAGTCAATTCCAGATCGTCAACAGGGCGCAGCAGGATCGGATCGAATTCTGGTTTCTCTTCTTTCACTTCCGGCTGACGTACATCACGTAAGTCAACGAAAGCTTCCAGTTGTTCTGCCAGGATGGTTGCCGCACGACGAATCGCCTCTTCAGGATCGATTGTGCCATTGGTTTCCATTTCGATGACCAGCTTGTCCAGGTCGGTACGCTGTTCTACACGCGCTGCTTCAACATTGTAGGCAATACGCTCTACAGGGCTGTAGCATGCGTCGACCAGCAGACGGCCGATTGGGCGCTCATCTTCTTCCGAATGAATTCGGGCAGAAGCCGGCACATAACCACGACCGCGCTGAACTTTGATACGCATGCTAATAGCTGCGTTCTCATCGGTCAGGTGGCAGATCACGTGCTGCGGCTTGACGATTTCAACATCACCGTCGTGGGTGATGTCGGCTGCAGTCACAGGGCCAATGCCAGATTTATTCAGAGTAAGAATAACTTCATCTTTACCCTGAACTCTCACCGCCAGCCCTTTCAGGTTGAGCAGGATTTCAAGGATATCTTCCTGAACGCCTTCTTTGGTGCTGTACTCATGAAGTACACCATCAATCTCAACCTCGGTCACCGCGCAACCCGGCATCGATGAGAGCAGAATACGGCGCAGTGCGTTACCCAGAGTATGGCCAAAGCCACGCTCTAAAGGCTCAAGGGTCACCTTGGCGTGCGTCGAACTCACTTGCTCGATATCTACCAGGCGCGGTTTTAGAAACTCTGTCACAGAACCCTGCATTGTGTCCTCTCTTTGGTACTAAGCTTTACTTGGAGTAAAGCTCGACGATCAGGTGTTCGTTAATGTCCGCAGACAGATCAGAACGTTCTGGCTGACGCTTGAACGTACCTTCCATCTTGCCAGCATCAACTTCCAGCCAGGTTGGCTTTTCACGCTGCTCAGCCAGCTCCAGAGCGGCTTTCACGCGAGATTGCTTTTTCGCTTTCTCACGAATGCTAACAACGTCATTCGCTTTAACCTGATAAGAAGCGATGTTAACAACACGACCGTTTACCATGATTGCTTTATGGCTAACCAGCTGGCGTGATTCAGCACGAGTCGCGCCGAAGCCCATACGGTATACAACGTTGTCCAGACGACCTTCCAGCAGAGCCAGCAGGTTTTCACCTGTGTTGCCTTTCAGACGTGCTGCTTCTTTATAGTAGTTACGGAACTGACGCTCCAGCACACCGTAGATACGGCGAACTTTTTGCTTTTCACGCAACTGCACACCATAGTCAGACAGACGCGGTTTACGCGCACCGTGCTGGCCAGGAGCTTGTTCAATTTTACACTTGGTATCGATCGCGCGAACGCCAGACTTAAGGAATAAGTCGGTGCCCTCACGACGGCTCAGCTTGAGCTTAGGACCCAAATATCTTGCCATTTTCTATCTCCAACTAACCTAAAAAACGAGCGTTATACGCGACGTTTTTTCGGCGGACGACAACCGTTATGAGGGATCGGAGTCACATCAGTAATATTCGTGATGCGGAAACCAGCGGCGTTCAGAGCGCGAACAGTAGATTCACGACCCGGACCCGGACCTTTAACCATAACTTCCAGATTCTTGATGCCGTATTCTTTTACGGCTTCAGCGCAACGCTCTGCTGCAACCTGAGCTGCGAACGGAGTGGATTTGCGAGAACCACGGAAACCGGAACCACCGGCTGTTGCCCAACCCAATGCGTTACCCTGACGATCAGTAATAGTAACGATGGTGTTGTTGAAAGAAGCATGGATATGAGCCACGCCGTCAGAGACTTGTTTTCTTACACGTTTACGTGCACGAACTGGTGCCTTTGCCATTATTCAATCACCCCGATTATTTCTTGATCGGTTTGCGCGGACCCTTACGGGTACGTGCGTTGGTCTTAGTACGCTGACCGCGTACTGGCAGACCACGACGATGACGCAAACCGCGATAGCAACCAAGATCCATCAGGCGCTTGATGCTCATGCTGATTTCACGGCGCAGATCACCTTCAACGACAAATTTGGCAACTTCGTCACGCAGCGTGTCGATTTGTTCTTCAGACAGCTCACTGATCTTAACATCTTCAGCGATACCCGCTGCAGCCAGAATGGCTTTAGAACGGGTCTTGCCGACGCCGTAGATCGAAGTTAATGCGATCACAGCATGTTTCTGATCAGGAATGTTAATGCCTGCTATACGGGCCACTATGCACTCCTACTATTTAATATGTACGCACCATGCTGAAAAGCCCGTTTTCAGGATACTCAAATGGAAACGTACAGACATACAAAAGATTGGCTGGCTAATCTAGCCAGCTCAACCCAACTTTGCAAGAAAAATATGCGAAATAATCAGCCTTGGCGCTGTTTATGCTTCGGCTCGGCACTGCAAATCACACGGATGACACCATCACGCTTAACGATTTTGCAGTTACGGCATAATTTCTTGACGGAAGCACGAACTTTCATTTTTACTCTCCGTAACTTCTCAGGCGACCAGTTAGCGGCCGTAGCCTTTCAGGTTCGCCTTCTTCAATGCAGACTCATACTGACTGGACATCATCAGAGTTTGCACTTGAGCCATAAAGTCCATAATCACGACAACAACGATAAGCAGTGAGGTCCCACCGAAGTAGAACGGTACTTTCATTGCATCACGCATGAACTCCGGGATCAGGCAGATAAAAGTAATATAAAGCGCACCAACCAAAGTCAGGCGAGTCATTACTTTATCGATATACTTCGCCGTTTGCTCTCCCGGACGAATTCCTGGTACAAATGCACCGGACTTCTTCAGGTTATCTGCTGTTTCACGCGGGTTGAAGACCAACGCCGTGTAGAAGAAACAGAAGAAGATGATCGCAGACGCATAGAGTAACACATAAAGTGGTTGCCCAGGCTGCAAATACAGCGAAATTGTTGTCAGCCAGTTCCAACCAGTACCGCCCCCGAACCATGACGCGATGGTTGCCGGGAACAGAATAATACTGGAAGCGAAGATAGCCGGGATAACCCCCGCCATATTCACTTTCAGCGGTAAATGTGTGCTCTGTGCAGCATAGACACGACGACCCTGCTGACGTTTAGCGTAGTTCACCACAATGCGGCGTTGACCACGTTCAACGAAGACAACAAAGAACGTCACTGCAAATACTAATACTGCAACCAACAGCAACAGGAGGAAGTGCAGGTCGCCTTGACGCGCTTGCTCGATAGTATGGGCGATGGCTGGCGGGAGGCCCGCAACAATACCGGCGAAGATAATGATTGAGATACCGTTACCGATACCACGCTCTGTAATCTGTTCGCCGAGCCACATCAGGAACATTGTCCCTGTGACCAGACTTACAACAGCGGTGAAGTAGAATGCAAAGCCCGGGTTTAACACCAGGCCCTGCATACCAGGCATATTCGGAAGACCGGTAGCAATACCGATCGACTGGAATATTGCCAGCACCAGAGTGCCGTAACGGGTGTACTGGCTAATCTTACGACGTCCAGACTCCCCTTCTTTCTTCAACTCTGCCAGGGCCGGATGAACGACCGTCAGCAGCTGGATAATAATTGATGCCGAAATGTACGGCATAATACCCAGTGCGAAAATAGAAGCACGGCTGAGAGCACCACCAGAGAACATGTTGAACATTTCAATGATGGTGCCTCGCTGTTGCTCAAGCAGTTTGGCAAGTACAGCGGCATCAATACCAGGGATCGGAATAAAAGAGCCAATACGGAACACAATCAGCGCGCCGATTACAAACAGCAGTCTGCGTTTCAGCTCGCCAAATCCACCTTTGGCACTTTGAAAATCTAATCCCGGTTGCTTAGCCATCTGCTACTTATTCCTCAATTTTACCGCCAGCAGCTTCGATAGCAGCACGAGCACCTTTAGTAACACGCAGGCCACGAACAGTTACCGGAGTAGAAACTTCACCAGCCAGGATCACTTTCGCGAACTCGATCTGGATACCGATAATGTTAGCCGCTTTCAGCGTGTTCAGGTCTACAACGCCGCCTTCAACTTTCGCCAGGTCAGACAGACGGATTTCCGCTGTGATCGCTGCTTTGCGAGAGGTGAAGCCGAACTTCGGCAGACGACGGTACAGTGGCATCTGGCCACCCTCGAAACCGCGACGTACGCCACCGCCAGAACGAGAGTTCTGACCTTTGTGACCACGACCACCGGTTTTGCCGAGGCCAGAACCGATACCACGACCCAGGCGTTTACCCGCCTTTTTAGAGCCTTCGGCCGGAGACAGAGTATTTAAACGCATCTCTTACTCCTCAACTTTAACCATGAAGTAAACCGCGTTGACCATACCACGAACAGCAGGAGTATCCTCGCGCTCAACGGTATGACCAATACGACGCAGACCCAGGCCAAGCAGCGTTGCCTTGTGTTTCGGCAGACGACCGATTGCACTGCGGGTTTGAGTGATTTTAATAGTCTTTGCCATGGTCAATTACCCCAGAATTTCTTCAACGGATTTACCACGCTTGGCAGCGACCATTTCTGGAGAATTCATATTTTCCAGGCCATCAATAGTTGCACGAACCACGTTGATCGGGTTGGTGGAACCATATGCTTTAGCCAGAACGTTATGAACTCCAGCAACTTCCAGAACGGCGCGCATTGCACCACCGGCGATGATACCGGTACCTTCGGAAGCTGGCTGCATGAATACACGAGAACCCGTGTGAACACCTTTAACTGGGTGTTGCAGGGTACCGTTGTTCAGCGCGACGTTAATCATATTGCGACGGGCTTTTTCCATCGCTTTCTGGATCGCTGCTGGAACTTCACGCGCTTTACCGTAACCAAAACCAACGCGACCGTTACCATCACCCACTACAGTCAGAGCTGTGAAGGAGAAAATACGACCACCTTTAACGGTTTTAGATACGCGGTTTACCGCGATCAGCTTTTCCTGCAGTTCGCCAGCCTGTTTTTCGATGTGAGCCATCTTACACCTCTACCTTAGAACTGAAGGCCAGCTTCACGGGCAGCATCTGCCAGTGCCTGGACACGACCATGATATTGGAACCCGGAACGGTCAAAGGAAACATTGCTGATGCCTTTTTCCAGAGCGCGTTCAGCGACAGCTTTACCTACAGCTGCTGCGGCGTCTTTGTTACCGGTATACTTCAATTGTTCTGAGATAGCTTTTTCTACAGTAGAAGCAGCTACCAGAACTTCAGAACCGTTCGGTGCAATTACCTGTGCGTAAATATGACGCGGGGTACGATGTACCACCAGGCGAGTTGCACCCAGCTCTTTGAGCTTGCGGCGTGCGCGGGTCGCACGACGGATACGAGCAGATTTCTTATCCATAGTGTTACCTTACTTCTTCTTAGCCTCTTTGGTACGCACGACTTCGTCGGCGTAACGAACACCCTTGCCTTTATAAGGCTCAGGACGACGGTAGGCGCGCAGATCTGCTGCAACCTGACCGATCAGCTGTTTATCAGCGCCTTTCAGCACGATTTCAGTCTGAGTCGGACATTCTGCAGTGATACCGGCCGGCAGCGGATGCTCAACAGGGTGTGAGAAGCCCAGAGACAGGCCTACTGCATTCCCTTTGATAGCTGCACGATAACCTACACCAACCAGCTGAAGCTTTTTAGTGAAGCCTTCGGTAACACCAACAACCATTGAGTTCAGCAGGGCACGCGCGGTACCAGCCTGAGCCCATCCATCCACGAAACCATCACGTGGACCGAAGGTCAGAGCGTTATCTGCATGTTTAACTTCAACAGCTTTGTTGAGGGTACGAGTCAGCTCGCCGTTTTTACCTTTGATCGTAATAACCTGACCGTCGATTTTTACATCAACGCCGGCAGGAATAACGACCGGTGCTTTAGCAACACGAGACATTCTTTCCTCCGATTAGGCTACGTAGCAGATAATTTCGCCACCAAGACCAGCCTGGCGCGCTGCACGATCAGTCATAACACCTTTAGAGGTAGAAACAACTGCGATACCAAGACCAGCCATTACTTTTGGCAGCTCATCTTTTTTCTTATAGATGCGCAGGCCTGGGCGGCTGACACGCTGAATGCTTTCTACAACAGCTTTACCCTGGAAATACTTGAGAGTAAGTTCCAGTTCCGGCTTGGTGTCGCCTTCAACTTTAAAATCTTCGATAAAACCTTCTTCCTTCAGCACGTTGGCAATTGCCACTTTCAGCTTGGCGGAAGGCATGGTGACCGCAACTTTGTTCGCGGCCTGACCGTTACGGATACGGGTCAGCATATCCGCGATCGGATCTTGCATGCTCATCTGTCTTTACTCCCGTGATTCAATTGGTAATTACCAGCTAGCCTTTTTCAAGCCTGGTACTTCACCGCGCATGGCGGCTTCACGCAGTTTGATACGGCTCAACCCAAACTTGCCCACATAACCATGTGGACGACCTGTTTGACGACAGCGGTTACGCTGACGAGACGGGCTGGAATCACGCGGCAGAGACTGCAGCTTGAGAACCGCATTCCAACGATCTTCGTCGGAAGCGTTCACATCAGAAATGATCGCTTTCAGTTCAGCGCGTTTAGCGAAGAATTTATCAGCTAAAGCTACGCGCTTTACTTCGCGTGCTTTCATTGATTGCTTAGCCATTCAGTAACCCTACCTTACTTGCGGAACGGGAAGTCAAAGGCAGCCAGCAGAGCACGGCCTTCTTCATCAGATTTCGCAGTAGTGGTAATGGTAATATCCAAACCACGCACGCGGTCGACTTTATCGTAGTCGATTTCTGGGAAGATGATCTGCTCACGGACACCCATGCTGTAGTTACCACGACCGTCGAAAGACTTAGCGGACAAGCCACGGAAGTCACGGATACGTGGAACAGCAATAGTGATCAGGCGCTCAAGGAACTCCCACATGCGTTCGCCACGCAGAGTTACTTTACAGCCGATCGGATAGCCCTGACGGATTTTGAAGCCTGCAACAGATTTGCGTGCTTTGGTGATCAGCGGTTTTTGACCGGAGATTGCTGTCAGGTCAGCTGCTGCGTTATCCAGCAGTTTCTTGTCAGCGATCGCTTCACCAACACCCATGTTCAGGGTGATCTTCTCGACCCGAGGGACTTGCATGACAGAATTGTAGTTAAACTCAGTCATGAGTTTGTTAACTACTTCGTCTTTGTAGTAATCATGCAGTTTCGCCATCGTACTACTCCAAATTACTTGATAGTTTCGCTGTTAGACTTGAAGAAACGGACTTTTTTACCGTCTTCGAATCTAAAGCCTACACGGTCAGCCTTACCGGTAGCCGCATTGAAGATTGCAACGTTAGAAACCTGAATAGCAGCTTCTTTTTCAACGATGCCGCCTGGTTGGTTCAGGGCCGGAACCGGCTTCTGATGTTTCTTAACCAGGTTGATACCTTCAACGACGAGTTTGCCGGAAGACAGAACATTTTTTACTTTACCGCGTTTACCTTTATCTTTACCGGTTAACACGATAACTTCGTCATCACGACGGATTTTCGCTGCCATGATTCGCTCCTTAGAGTACTTCTGGTGCCAGAGAGATAATTTTCATGAACTTCTCAGTACGAAGTTCACGAGTTACCGGCCCAAAGATACGCGTGCCGATAGGCTGCTCGCTGTTATTGTTTAAAATAACGCATGCATTACCATCGAAGCGAATGACAGAACCGTCAGGGCGACGAACACCCTTCTTGGTGCGCACCACTACCGCCTTCAGCACATCACCTTTTTTGACCTTACCACGTGGAATTGCTTCCTTGATGGTGATCTTGATGATGTCGCCTACGCCTGCGTAGCGACGGTGCGAGCCACCCAGAACCTTGATACACATTACGCGACGTGCACCGGAGTTGTCGGCGACGTTCAGCATAGTCTGTTCTTGGATCATTTTAGTGCTCCGCTAATGTCAACTACTACCTGAGACTCTAAAATCAGAGCCGTTAAAAAGCCCCATATCGAGGGCGCGGCATTATAACACCGCTTCTGCAATATGGGTAGAAAAAATAAACGGCTCATCGCTGAGCCGTTTATTCGTATTGAGAATGCGTACTCTATTACAGAACCGCTTTCTCTACAACGCGAACCAGCGTCCAGGACTTAGTCTTGGACAGTGGACGGCATTCACGGATTTCAACCTTGTCGCCGATACCACATTCGTTGTTCTCGTCATGTACGTGCAGTTTGGTCGTACGCTTGATGAATTTACCGTAGATCGGGTGTTTCACAAAACGTTCGATAGCTACAACAATGGATTTCTCCATTTTATCGCTAACAACACGACCTTGCAGAGTACGGATTTTATCGGTCATTACGCACCCGCCTTCTGAGTCAGTAAAGTCTTAACGCGCGCAACATTGCGACGCACTTGCTTCAGCAGGTGAGTCTGTTGCAGCTGGCCACTTGCAGCCTGCATACGCAGGTTGAACTGCTCACGCAGCAGGTTCAGCAGCTCAGCGTTCAGCTCTTCAACGCTTTTTTCACGCAGCTCTTTTGCTTTCATTACATCACCGTCTTAGTTACAAAGGTGGTTTTGATAGGCAGTTTCGCTGCTGCCAGGCCGAAGGCTTCACGGGCCAGCTCTTCCGGAACACCGTCCATTTCATAAAGGACTTTGCCCGGTTGGATCAAGGCAACCCAGTACTCCACGTTACCTTTACCTTTACCCATACGAACTTCCAGTGGCTTCTCGGTGATCGGTTTGTCCGGGAATACACGGATCCAGATCTTACCTTGACGCTTAACTGCACGGGTCATTGCACGACGTGCTGCTTCGATCTGACGTGCAGTCAGACGACCACGGCCAACAGCTTTCAGACCGAAAGTGCCGAAGCTAACATCCGTACCCTGCGCCAGACCACGGTTGCGGCCTTTGTGCACTTTACGGAATTTTGTACGCTTTGGTTGTAACATCAGCGACGCTCCTTATTTACGGCCTTTACGCTGCTGCTTTTTAGGTTGAGCAGCCGGTTTTTCCGGTTGTTCAACAGCAGCCATACCACCCAGGATCTCACCTTTGAAGATCCATACCTTAACGCCGATTACACCGTAAGTGGTGTGCGCTTCAGAGGTGTTGTAGTCGATGTCAGCACGCAGAGTGTGCAGCGGTACGCGACCTTCGCGGTACCATTCGGTACGTGCGATTTCCGCGCCGCCCAGACGGCCGCTAACTTCAACTTTGATACCTTTAGCGCCCAGACGCATTGCGTTCTGTACAGCACGCTTCATAGCACGACGGAACATAACACGACGTTCCAGCTGAGAAGTGATGCTGTCAGCAACCAATTTAGCGTCCAGTTCAGGCTTACGAACTTCAGCGATATTGATCTGTGCAGGAACGCCAGCGATATCCGCTACGACCTTGCGCAGTTTTTCTACGTCTTCGCCTTTCTTACCGATAACGATGCCAGGACGAGCAGTGTGAATAGTCACACGGATGCTCTTCGCTGGACGCTCGATAACGATACGAGATACAGACGCTTTAGCCAGTTCCTTAGTCAGGTACTGACGTACTTTAAAATCGCTGTCCAGGTTGTCAGCGAATTCTTTGGTGTTCGCAAACCAGGTAGAGTTCCATGGTTTTACAATACCCAGGCGAATACCATTAGGATGTACTTTCTGACCCATTGCTAGTCTCCAGAGTCTCAGCGATCGGACACAACCACAGTAATGTGGCTGGTGCGCTTCAGGATGCGATCTGCACGACCTTTCGCACGCGGCATAATGCGCTTCATGCTTGGGCCTTCATCTACGAAAATTTTCGCGACTTTCAGATCGTCGATGTCAGCGCCATCGTTGTGTTCAGCGTTAGCAATGGCAGATTCCAGTACTTTCTTGACCAATACCGCAGCTTTCTTGTTGGTATAGGTCAGGATGTCCAGGGCCTGCGACACTTTCTTACCGCGAATCAGGTCAGCAACAAGGCGAACCTTCTGTGCAGAAGAACGAGCATGGCGATGTTGAGCTAAAGTTTCCATCTCTTCCTCCTACCTTATTTCTTCTTCGCTTTTTTATCAGCAGCGTGGCCGCGATAAGTACGAGTCGGTGCGAATTCACCCAGTTTGTGACCAACCATTTCGTCGGTAACAAAGACTGGAACGTGCTGACGACCATTATGGACAGCGATGGTCAAACCGATCATGTTAGGAAAGATCGTTGAACGACGGGACCAAGTGCGCAGGGGCTTCTTGTCTCCGCTTTCCACCGCTTTCTCTACCTTCTTCAGCAAGTGCAGGTCAATAAAAGGACCTTTCTTGAGAGAACGTGGCATGGCTTATCCTCTAAAATTATTTGCTACGGCGACGTACGATAAATTTATCAGTACGCTTGTTGCTGCGGGTCTTCTTACCTTTGGTCTGAACGCCCCACGGAGATACCGGGTGCTTACCAAAGTTACGACCTTCACCACCACCATGTGGGTGGTCGACTGGGTTCATCGCAGTACCGCGAACGGTAGGACGAACACCACGCCAGCGTGCAGCACCTGCTTTACCCAGAACGCGCAGCATATGCTCAGCATTGCCAACTTCGCCCAGAGTAGCGCGGCAGTCTGCTTCGACTTTACGCATTTCACCAGAACGCAGACGCAGGGTGACATAAGCACCATCACGCGCAACGATCTGAACGTAAGTACCCGCGGAACGCGCCAGCTGACCGCCTTTACCTGGTTTCATTTCTACGTTATGAACGGTAGAACCAACCGGGATATTGCGCATCGGCAGGGTGTTGCCTGCTTTGATTGCAGCATCAACGCCAGACTGAATCTGGTCGCCAGCTTTCAGGCCTTTAGGGGCCAGGATGTAACGGCGTTCGCCGTCTTTGTACAGAACCAGCGCGATGTTCGCGGAACGGTTCGGATCGTACTCAAGACGTTCAACAACTGCTGGGATACCGTCTTTGTTGCGTTTGAAGTCAACAATACGATAAGCCTGCTTGTGGCCACCACCGATGTGACGAGTGGTGATACGGCCATTGTTGTTACGACCACCGGATTTGCTGTTTTTTTCCAGCAACGGAGCAAAAGGTTTGCCCTTGTGCAGCTCAGGGTTAACCACTTTAACTACGTGGCGACGACCCGGAGATGTCGGTTTACATTTAACAACTGCCATTGTATTACTCCTCCGACTTACTCAGCGCCGCCAACGAAGTCCAGGTTCTGGCCTTCTTTCAGGGTGACGTAAGCTTTTTTCCAGTCGCTACGACGACCGATACGCTGTCCGTGACGTTTAACTTTCCCTTTAACTACCAGGGTGTTAACGACTTCGACTTCGACTTCAAACAGTTTCTGCACAGCAGCTTTGATCTCTGCTTTGGTCGCGTCTTTAGCAACTTTGAGAACGATGGTGTTTGTTTTTTCCATCGCAGTAGACGCTTTTTCAGAAACGTGCGGTGCGCGCAGCACCTTCAGCAGACGTTCTTCACGAATCATGCCAGCATCTCCTCAACTTGCTTAACAGCATCAGCAGTCATTACGACTTTGTCGAAGGCGATCAGGCTAACCGGGTCGATACCAGTCGCGTCGCGTACGTCAACCTTGTGCAGGTTACGCGCGGCCAGGAACAGGTTCTCGTCCAGCTCACCGGTGATGATCAGCACATCTTCCAGAGCCATGTCTTTCAGTTTCTGTGCCAGCAGCTTAGTTTTAGGCGCTTCAACAGAGAACTTCTCGACAACGATCAGACGATCCTGACGTACCAGTTCGGACAGAATGCTTTTCAGCGCGCCGCGGTACATCTTTTTGTTAACTTTTTGACTGTGGTCCTGTGGACGCGCAGCGAAGGTCACGCCACCTGAACGCCAGATCGGGCTCTTGATAGAACCTGAACGCGCACGGCCGGTACCTTTCTGGCGCCATGGCTTTTTGCCTGAACCAGTTACTTCAGCACGAGTCTTCTGAGCACGAGTACCCTGACGAGCACCAGCTGCATAAGCAACAACAACCTGGTGAACCAGCGCTTCGTTGAAATCACGACCGAAGGTAGTTTCGGAAACAGTCAGCGCGCTCTGCGCGTCTTTCAATACTAATTCCATTGCTATCCCCTTACGCCTTCACAGCTGGTTTAACGATCAGGTCGCTACCGGTTGCACCCGGGACCGCACCTTTAACCAGCAGCAGGTTGCGCTCAGCGTCAACACGTACTACGTCCAGGCTCTGAACGGTTACACGTTCGTTGCCCAGCTGACCTGCCATTTTCTTGCCTTTGAACACTTTGCCCGGAGTCTGGTTCTGACCGATAGAACCCGGAACGCGGTGAGACAAGGAGTTACCGTGAGTAGCGTCCTGGGTACGGAAGTTCCAGCGCTTAACGGTACCAGCAAAACCTTTACCTTTAGAGGTACCGGTTACGTCAACTTTTTTAACGTCAGCAAACAGCTCAACGCTAATGTCCTGACCTACGGTGAACTCTTCGCCTTCAGCAAGACGGAATTCCCACAGACCACGGCCAGCTTCAACGCCAGCTTTAGCGAAGTGACCCGCTTCTGGTTTGGTTACACGGTTAGCTTTTTTAGCACCAGTGGTAACCTGAATAGCGCGGTAGCCATCGTTAGCCAGATCTTTAACCTGAGTAACGCGGTTTGCTTCAACTTCGATTACGGTTACTGGGATAGAAACGCCATCTTCAGTGAAGATGCGGGTCATACCCACTTTTTTACCGACTAAACCAATCATTGTTTCAACCTCTCAATCGCTCGATGACCTGATTAACCCAGGCTGATCTGCACGTCTACACCGGCAGCCAGATCCAGACGCATCAGAGCATCAACGGTTTTCTCAGTTGGCTCAACGATGTCAACCAGACGCTTGTGAGTGCGGATTTCGTACTGATCACGCGCATCTTTGTTAACGTGCGGAGAGATCAGAACGGTAAAGCGCTCTTTGCGGGTCGGCAGCGGGATCGGACCACGGACTTGCGCACCAGTGCGCTTAGCAGTCTCGA
The DNA here is from genome assembly GCF_001922365.1 of Enterobacter cloacae complex sp. AR_0002. Lineage (NCBI taxonomy): Bacteria > Pseudomonadati > Pseudomonadota > Gammaproteobacteria > Enterobacterales > Enterobacteriaceae > Enterobacter > Enterobacter cloacae complex sp. AR_0002. The sequence goes on along the minus strand of NZ_CP018814.1, from coordinate 4,124,514 downwards.
CGATTTCCGCGGTTGATTGATCGATCAGACGATGATCAAACGCTTTAAGGCGGATACGGATTCTTTGGTTCTGCATGAGACCAGAGCTCCAATTATTTTATAAACGAAAATGATTACTCCTCAAACCCATTACGATTGATGGGAGAGTGTAACCGTTCTTACGTAGCTCCCCAATTGGGAGCATTGTTGAGTAACAAAGTGAGCTACTCTGGTTCAGATTGAACCCGCCGTCAATTACGACAAGCCCGCGCATTATACGTAAATCTGGGGAAGACGCAAGTGCCGTTTAGAAATTAAGCGCTAAAGACGTACTCTGCGTAAGGCCTCGCATTTTTTTATGCAAAGTATCCCTTCTCAACTCTTTGTCTGAAGCCGCTACGCAATTGCTGTTTTTGCACATTGCCGGACATGCAGATTATTACGAGTATGCGCTCAAACCGTTTTGAGGCTCTCGCTATGCTACTGTCCCTCCCCTTTCTGGTGATCTATTTTGCGTTATCGGCCTTGCTTGTTCGCACCGATATTCGCACAGGGCTTCTTCCCGACAAATTTCTTTGCCCGCTGCTATGGACCGGCCTGCTTTACCAGCTGTGCCTCCATCCTGATTTTTTGCCGAGCGCGGTGGTGGGTGCGCTGGCAGGATACGCCGGATTCGCCGTTATCTATTGGGGATATCGGCTCATCTGCCGACGTGAAGGTATGGGATATGGCGACATAAAATATCTGGCGGCGCTGGGGGCATGGCATGGCTGGTGTGTACTGCCAGTACTGGCACTCGTAGCCGCGTTAATGGCTCTGCTGTATCTGGTTGCTTTCTCGTTGTTTACTCCTGATAAGCAGGCATTAAAAAACCCACTGCCTTTTGGGCCATTTCTGGCGGCAGCGGGTTTATGCGTTGGCTGGGAAAGCCTGATTAACTTTCCACTTTGATCTGAGACTGAAGGTAGTTCTGTAGGCCAATTTTGCTAATGAGATCCAGTTCGGTCTCAAGCCAGTCGATGTGCCCTTCTTCATCGGCCAGGATCTGGATCATCATATCGCGGCTGACGTAGTCATGTACGCTGTCCGCATAGGCAATGGCTTCACGCAGGTCTTTTGCACCCTCCAGCTCCAGCCGGAGATCAGAACGCAGCATCTCTTCGACATCTTCTCCGATGCCCAGTTTTCCGAGATCCTGTAGGTTAGGAATGCCTTCGAGGAATAAAATACGCTCAATGTATTTATCGGCGTGTTTCATTTCATCAATGGACTCATGGTATTCAACATCGTTGAGGCGAGTCAGTCCCCAGTTTTTGAACATTCTTGCATGGAGAAAATACTGATTGATTGCGACAAGCTCATTTCCCAATAATTTATTGAGATAACTTATGATTTTAACATCACCTTTCATTATATAGTCCCTCCGCTTCCACTCATTGAAGCGTAGATCGGGCTACGGGGATGTCAAAAAAAAGATAGAGGCTTACGCGATCTCTTTGAATTCCGGGATCTGCATCAGTTCGTCCTGCATGATCTCACGCGCTGCGCGAACGCATTTACCGCATTGATTTCCCACCGGAACAAACTTGCGAAGCTGCTGGAATGATTGTGGTTGAAACTGGCGAACGGCCTGACGAATTTTTTTGTCGCTTACACCATTACATAAACAAACGTACATAAAGACTCCCGTTCAAAATATGCGCAAAGTGTAAGTGAGAATGGTTATGATTACAATAGCACAGGCGCCGGAATACGTGGCGGGAGAAAACAAAAAATGCGAATTTTTATGACAGCGACTTTACGGTAGAAAACAAAAAAGGACGCCGAAGCGTCCTTTTTATTTCAGGGATAATTAATTAGCCCAGAACTTTAGCAACAACGCCCGCGCCAACGGTACGGCCGCCTTCACGGATTGCGAAACGCAGACCGTCGTCCATCGCGATTGGGTGGATCAGAGTCACAACCATCTTGATGTTGTCGCCTGGCATTACCATCTCTACGCCTTCTGGCAGTTCGATGGTACCGGTCACGTCAGTTGTACGGAAGTAGAACTGTGGACGGTAGCCTTTGAAGAACGGAGTATGACGGCCGCCTTCGTCTTTGGACAGAATGTACACTTCAGATTCGAACTTGGTGTGTGGCTTGATTGAGCCTGGCTTCGCCAGAACCTGACCACGTTCGATTTCTTCACGTTTGATACCACGCAGCAGAACACCAACGTTCTCACCAGCACGGCCTTCGTCCAGCAGTTTGCGGAACATTTCAACGCCAGTACAGGTAGACTTCGCAGTCTCTTTGATACCAACGATTTCAACTTCTTCACCAACTTTGATGATACCGCGCTCTACACGACCGGTAACAACGGTACCACGACCGGAGATGGAGAATACGTCTTCGATTGGCAGCAGGAATGGCTTGTCAATCGCACGCTCTGGTTCTGGGATGTAAGAATCCAGGTAGCCAGCCAGTTCGATGATTTTCTCTTCCCACTCTGCTTCGCCTTCCAGCGCTTTCAGCGCGGAACCACGAACGATTGGAGTGTCGTCGCCTGGGAAATCGTACTGAGACAGCAGTTCACGAACTTCCATCTCTACCAGTTCCAGCAGCTCTTCGTCATCAACCATGTCGCACTTGTTCAGGAACACGATGATGTAAGGAACGCCTACCTGACGACCCAGCAGGATGTGTTCACGAGTCTGAGGCATAGGGCCGTCAGTCGCAGCAACAACCAGGATCGCGCCGTCCATCTGCGCAGCACCGGTGATCATGTTTTTAACATAGTCGGCGTGGCCTGGGCAGTCTACGTGTGCGTAGTGGCGAGTCGGGGTGTCATACTCAACGTGAGAGGTGTTGATGGTGATACCACGAGCTTTTTCTTCTGGTGCGTTATCGATCTGATCGAAAGCACGAGCAGCACCGCCGTAGGTTTTAGCCAGTACGGTAGTGATTGCAGCAGTCAGGGTAGTTTTACCATGGTCAACGTGGCCGATAGTACCAACGTTGACGTGCGGTTTTGTACGTTCAAATTTTTCTTTAGACACGGCTATATTCCTTACTATAGTGCTCTCCCCTTCGGAGAGAGCACGGGACTTAGGTTTTAATCCTGTGGATTACTTACCACGGGCTTCGATAACGGCCTGAGCAACGTTGTTCGGCGCATCATCATACTTCAGGAATTCCATAGTGTATGATGCACGACCTTTGGTCAGTGAACGCAGCTGAGTTGCATATCCGAACATTTCAGACAGCGGAACTTCAGCGTGGATCTTAACGCCAGTTACTTCGGATTCCTGACCACGCAGCATACCGCGACGACGGCTCAAGTCACCGATAACGTCACCGGTGTTCTCTTCAGGAGTTTCTACTTCAACCTTCATGATCGGCTCAAGCAGAACTGGTTTTGCTTTCTTAAAGCCTTCTTTAAAGGCAATAGACGCAGCCAGTTTAAACGCCAGTTCAGAGGAGTCAACGTCGTGGTAAGAACCGAAGTGCAGACGAACACCCATGTCTACAACCGGGTAACCAGCCAGAGGACCAGCTTTCAGCTGCTCCTGAATGCCTTTATCAACGGCAGGGATGTATTCGCCAGGAATTACACCACCTTTGATGTCGTTGATGAACTCGTAACCTTTCGGGTTAGAGCCCGGCTCCAGTGGGTACATGTCGATCACAACGTGACCGTACTGACCGCGACCACCAGACTGCTTAGCGTGTTTACCTTCAACGTCGGTAACTTTCGCGCGAATCGCTTCGCGGTAAGCAACCTGAGGTTTACCCACGTTCGCTTCAACGTTGAATTCACGCTTCATACGGTCAACGATGATGTCCAGGTGCAGTTCACCCATACCAGCGATGATGGTCTGGTTAGATTCTTCATCAGTCCATACACGGAATGATGGGTCTTCTTTCGCCAGACGGCCCAGAGCCAGACCCATTTTTTCCTGGTCAGCTTTGGTTTTTGGTTCAACTGCGATGGAGATTACCGGCTCAGGGAATTCCATACGCTCCAGAATGATCGGGTGATCCGGATCACACAGAGTGTCACCAGTGGTCACGTCTTTCAGACCGATAGCAGCAGCGATGTCGCCCGCACGAACTTCTTTGATCTCTTCACGTTTGTTAGCGTGCATCTGTACGATACGGCCAAAACGTTCACGCGCCGCTTTCACGGAGTTCAGGATGGTGTCACCGGAGTTAACCACACCAGAGTAAACGCGGAAGAAGGTCAGGTTACCCACGAATGGGTCGGTAGCAATTTTGAACGCCAGTGCAGAGAATGGCTCTTCATCACTTGCGTGACGCTCAGCCGGAGTATCTTTACCGTCGTCCAGGATGCCGTTGATCGCAGGAACGTCAATCGGGGATGGCAGGTAGTCAACTACCGCATCCAGCATCGCCTGAACACCTTTGTTCTTGAACGCAGAACCACAGGTTACCAGGATGATTTCGTTGTTCAGAACGCGCTGACGCAGAGCAGATTTGATCTCTTGCTCAGACAGTTCTTCACCACCCAGGTATTTTTCCATCAGCTCTTCAGAAGCTTCTGCTGCGGATTCGATCAGGTTCTGGTGCCATTCGTCAGCCAGGTCCTGCATCTCTGCCGGGATATCTTCGTATTCGAAGGTAACGCCCGCATCTGCTTCGTTCCAGTTGATGGCTTTCATTTTCACCAGGTCGATAACGCCGGTGAAACCTTCTTCAGCACCAATTGCCAGCTGAAGCGGAACAGGGTTCGCGCCCAGACGGGTTTTGATCTGGCCAACAACTTTCAGGAAGTTAGCACCCATACGGTCCATTTTGTTAACGAACGCGATGCGTGGAACTTTATATTTGTTTGCCTGACGCCATACGGTTTCAGACTGTGGCTGAACACCACCAACTGCGCAATAAACCATTACCGCGCCGTCAAGAACACGCATGGAACGTTCTACTTCGATGGTGAAGTCAACGTGCCCTGGGGTGTCGATGATGTTTACGCGATGCGGTTCGTACTGCTTAGCCATACCTGACCAGAATGCAGTAGTCGCTGCGGAGGTGATAGTAATACCACGCTCCTGCTCCTGTTCCATCCAGTCCATGGTGGCTGCGCCGTCATGAACTTCACCGATTTTATGGTTTACACCGGTGTAGAACAGAATACGTTCGGTAGTAGTGGTTTTACCGGCGTCGATGTGCGCACTGATACCGATGTTACGGTAGCGTGCGATGGGTGTTGTACGAGCCATTTGATTCCTCGTTTATATCTTTAGGCGTTCAGTTAAGTTACCCAGAGCGGGCGGCTTCTCTGAAGCGCCCGCCTGGTGACTACGACTCCGAAGGGATTACCAACGGTAGTGTGCGAACGCCTTGTTGGCTTCTGCCATACGGTGAACGTCTTCACGTTTCTTAACTGCGGTACCTTTGTTTTCCGCAGCATCAGAAAGTTCGTTCGCCAGACGCAGAGCCATGGATTTATCACCGCGTTTACGAGCAGCTTCAACGATCCAACGCATTGCCAGAGCATTACGACGAACCGGACGAACTTCAACTGGAACCTGATAAGTAGAACCACCAACGCGGCGAGACTTAACTTCTACAGTCGGGCGCACGTTGTCGAGAGCGACTTCGAAGGCTTCCAGTTCATTTTTACCAGAACGCTGAGCCAGGGTCTCCAGCGCGCTGTATACGATTGCTTCTGCGGTAGATTTTTTACCATCTACCATCAGGATATTTACAAATTTTGCCAGCAGTTCTGATCCGAATTTCGGATCTGGAAGAATTTTACGCTGACCAATGACGCGACGACGTGGCATGGGATTACTCCGTTGTTAATTCAGGATTGTCCAAAACTCTACGAGTTTAGTTTGACATTAAGATAAATCAGTTTGGCCTTACTTAACGGAGAACCATTAAGCCTTAGGACGCTTCACGCCGTACTTGGAGCGAGCCTGCTTACGGTCTTTAACACCTGAGCAGTCCAGCGCACCACGAACGGTGTGGTAACGAACACCCGGAAGGTCTTTAACACGACCGCCACGGATCAGGATCACGGAGTGCTCCTGAAGGTTGTGACCTTCACCACCGATGTAGGAAGTCACTTCAAAACCGTTAGTCAAACGCACACGGCATACTTTACGCAGTGCGGAGTTTGGTTTTTTAGGAGTGGTGGTATATACACGAGTACATACGCCACGTTTCTGCGGGCAGGCTTCCAGCGCAGGCACGTTGCTTTTTGCAACTTTGCGTGCACGTGGTTTGCGTACCAGCTGGTTAACTGTTGCCATTAAATAGCTCCTGGTTTTAGCTTTTGCTTCGTAAACACGTAATAAAACGACCTCATACAATATGAGGACGCGAAATTTTAGGGCTACGTCGAAAAGGTGTCAAGAAATATACAGCGATCTCAAATCACCAGTTCATTTGACTGGCGTGCGTCACAGTAAGATTGACGAAATCAGTATAGCCAACCACGTCAATTTTGGCTGAAATTTGACCAGAAAGACCCCGCGCATCCAGATCCTCTTTCAGCGCAGAGACTGTAATGGGGGCATTCGCGAGGATTTCAACAAAACGGCTGCCTTCAAGCGCCGCGAGCACGCCATCCTGAATCAGCAGCAGATCATCACCTTCGCGCAGCATGCTCAGTAACGTGTCGATATCACATTGCCACGGTGAACGGCTCAGGGTATGGAGCATGACAGCCTCAGAAAGTCAGAACGGTATCGTAGTGAGAGAGTTGTTCGCGCAGCGCAGCAGATGTCAGGATCGTCACGTCCAGCACGAACGGTGTTATCTCGTTTAACCCACGCGCGGCCAGCGAGTCGGCGCACACATAGAAGGTTTCAATGTCATAGAGCGGCAGAACTTTAAAGGTCGCAATGTAGTCGCGCGCAAGAATGGCCTGCGGTTGTTGGCCTGCAAGAAGCTGGAATACGCCATCGCCTAAAAAGAAGACGCCGATATCTTCGGTTAATGCCGATGTCGCGAGCAATGCATCCAGCCCTTCCCGGCCTGAAGCGCTGCCATGCGGCGCAGAAGTAAAAACAAACGCTACGCGCTTCATCAAAATTGCACCACTCTGTCGCAGGTCAACGCCGCCTGTGCCAGGGCACCTAGACCACTGAGGGAAAAGCCCGGTTGCAGGTTAGCCCCCGCCAGACCAAGGCGTTCGGCTTCGGTCGCATCCGTCACGCCGCGACGCAGTGCCGCCGCGACGCAGATATGCAGGTCAACGCCCTGCGTTTCGTTTAATTTTTGCCAGGCGCGCACAAGGTCAAACTCATCGCTCGCCGGGGACGTAAACTGGTTCGCGTTATAGACCCCTTCACGATAGAAGAAGACGCTTGCCAGTTCATGACCGGCATCAAGCAGCGCATGGGCAAACTGTAGCGCGCTGCTGGCCTGCTGGGTACCGTACGCCGGGCCCGTCACCATTAACGCAAAACGCATTACTTGTCTTGTCCCAGAAAGTCGCCGCTTTTGAACTGGCGAATATAGAGGTAAACCGTGTGTTTGGAGATATTCAGGCGATCGGCCACCTGGTTGATGGCATCTTTGATATCAAAAATCCCTTTCTCATAGAGGTTCAGGACGATCTGACGATTCTTGGCGTTGTTGGATACGTTGCGATCGGCATTCACCTCTTCAATGGTGAACTCCAGCGTCTGGGTCACGAGATCCTCAACCGAAGAAGCAAAGTTCACCGATGAGCCCACGTCCGGCGTTTCTGGCGGGATGAAGGTGCTCATGATTTGCGAGAATGGCACATCAAGGTTCATGTTGATGCACAGCAAACCGATTACCCGGTGTTCGCGGTTTCGAATCGCGATCGTTTCTGATTTCATCAGCACGCCGCTTTTGGCGCGGGTGAAATAGCATTTTGAGACGCTGCTGTCCGCGCCGGTCATGTCATGCAACATACGCAATGCAAGGTCGGTGATTGGCGAACCAATTTTACGGCCAGTGTGCTCACCATTCGCAATGCGGATAGCGGAACACTTAAGATCTTGCAGGGAATGCAATACGATTTCGCAGTGGGAACCAATGAGCATCGCTAACCCGTCCACTACCGCTTCGTAGGATTTCAGAATATCGAAGTCGGTCTGGTCAAATGGACGTTGATCCAGCAAATCAAGTTCACTGGTTTCGTTGGTTAAAAGCGACCTGGACATGAAAAAAACACTCCTTTTCAGGAGCCTGTCGTTAGGTTTTCAGGGCAGGCTCATTATCTACACGGACAACTAAATTAATACAGCGTGTATAACGCTTTCCAGTGTTAATTATATCTGCCCCACAATAAAAAAACCGCCGCCTGTAAAGGCGGCGGTTTTTTTCAGCATTACTTCTTAGCTGCTGCGGCTTTGTCGTCAGCCGGTGCGTCTGTTTTCGCATCCGCTTTCGGCGCCGGTTTGATGTCCAGCAGTTCTACATCAAATACCAGCGTGGAGTTAGCCGGGATACCCGGAACGCCGGTTTTGCCGTAAGCCAGATCCGGTGGGATGACCAGCTTGATTTTACCGCCTTTCTTGATGTTCTTCAGGCCTTCGGTCCAGCCCGGGATCACACCATCCAGACGGAAGGAGAGAGGCTCACCACGGGTATAAGAGTTATCGAACTCTTTACCGTCGATCAGCGTACCTTTGTAGTTCACCACAACGGTGTCGCTGTCTTTAGGCGCGTCGCCAGTACCTTCTTTCTCAACCTTATAGATCAGGCCAGTAGAAGACGTTTTAACGCCTTTCTCTTTAGCGAACTTGTCGCGGTAGGCTTTGCCTTTCGCTTCGTTATCTTTAGCATCTGCTTCCATCTTGGTCTGAGCGGCGCCTTTCACGCGCGCTTCAAACGCTTGCAGAGTCTGCTCGATTTCCTGGTCAGACAGTTTGCTCTTGTCTGCGAACGCATCCTGGACCCCTGCGATCAGCTGGTTTTTGTCCAGTTTGATGCCCAGTTTCTCTTGTTCTTTCAGAGAGTTTTCCATGTAACGACCCAGAGACGCGCCAAGTGCGTAGGCGGATTTCTGGTCGTCATTTTTGAATGCCGCTTTGCTGTCTGTAGTCGCAGCAGGCTTCGCAGCAGTATCAGCAGCGAAAGACAGCGGCGCATTGAGCGCTACAGCCATAGTGGTCGCCAGCAGCGTAACTTTAAACAGTGATTTCATCCATATCTCCAGGACCTGAGGTCTCTCACCCCAGTGTTAAACGTAAATGAGTGACGTACTATAAAACGTTGTGGAAGAAATCTACAGACAGACTCCCCCGAATGTCGCTTCTTTTCAGACTATTTTTGTTTAAATAAGTTTCTTGTCAGGGAGATGGATACTGTACTTAAGGAAAAAGTCAGCTAAACTTCGCCGCCGCTGGTCCATTATGGCGAACGACAGATAAACGAGGTGAATGATGAAGGATACAACGATCGAAGCGAGACTGGCTGAGCTGGAAAGCCGCCTGGCTTTTCAGGACATCACCATCGAAGAACTGAACCAGACCGTGACGGCCCATGAGCTTGAAATGGCAAAACTGCGCGATCACATGCGCCTGCTGACGGAAAAGCTGAAGGCCACGCAGCCGTCAAACATTGCCTCTCAGTCAGAAGAGACGCCACCACCTCATTATTGAGGCGTAAAAAAAGCGGGATTATCCCGCTTTTTTATTTTCCGGAGTACGGAATCAGTGGCAACCGCAGCCGCCGGTACCGCAACCACCTTTACCGTGGCCGTGGTCATGACCATGGTCGTGGCCGTGACCACCGCAGCAGCCGTCATGGCCGTGATCGTGGTCATGGTCGTGACCGTGCGCACCGTGAACGTGGCCATGAGCCAGCTCTTCTTCAGTCGCTTCACGGATCGCAACAACTTCTACGTTGAACTTCAGGTTCTGACCCGCCAGCATGTGGTTGCCGTCAACCACAACGTGGTCGTCTTCAACTTCAGTGATTTCAACCGGAACCGGACCCTGGTCAGTTTCCGCCAGGAAGCGCATGCCAACCTGCAACTCGTCAACGCCCATGAATACGTCTTTAGGAACGCGCTGAACCAGGTTGTCGTCATACTGACCGTAAGCGTCGTTCGCGCCTACAGCAACGTCGAATTTGTCGCCAACTTCATGGCCTTCCAGCGCCGTTTCCAGGCCGGAAATCAGGGAACCGTGACCATGCAGGTAGTCCAGCGGCGCACTCACCGGAGACTCATCAACCAACACACCGTCTTCTGTACGTACCTGATAGGCCAGGCTGACCACCAGGTCTTTTGCTACTTTCATGATATCTCCTGAGCGTGGGAAAATTGCTGGCGCAGATTGTAGCGGAAATCTGCACCCGTGTACCCTTAAGCTTAAAAAAACTCAGAGCATATCGCTAGTCTGGATGAAAAATGCCGATCACTTGCTCTTCTTTGCGAACATGATCGCGGGCTTCTTTGTCGGCCTCACGCATCTGGTGACCGCACTTAACACATTCAACGATATCGATATTATTTTCACGCCACATGGCCAGCGTATCTTGCGCCTGGCAGGATGGGCATTTTGCGCCCGCGATAAAGCGTTTACGTACAGCCATCTTTCGTTACCCTTTATTCAAATTCATCCCAGCCGTCGAGCTGGCGTCGTTCCTGTTGCATCTCACGCTGGAAGATCTCCTCCAGTTCGCGACGCGCTTCCCGCACGCGGGAGATCTGCGCCGTGTCGCTGTGCACGGGCATCAGTTCACGCAGCATTCGCATATCCAGCCTGCGGAAATGCATCTGGGCGCGTTGCGCCTGATGAGGATGCATACCCAGCGAAACCAGCGCCTTGCGTCCCAGCTCCAGCGCGCTGGAGAAGGTTTCGCGGGAGAAGTGTTTCACACCCGCCTGCAAAAGTTCGTGAGCCTCCACACGTCCACGCGCACGCGCCAGAATATGCAGATGCGGGAAATGCTGCTGGCACAGCTCCACCAGCTTCATCGTGTCTTCCGGATCGTTGCAGGTGATGACGATGGACTCCGCAGCCTCTGCGCCCGCCGAGCGCAACAGCTCAAGCTGCGTCGCATCGCCGTAGTACACCTTATAACCATATTTGCGCATCAGGTTGACGGCGCTGATATCGCGCTCCAGCACCGTAATGCGCATTTTATTTGCCATCAACAGGCGACCAATCACCTGTCCGAAGCGACCAAAGCCCACAACGATCACCTGCGGTTTATCATCTTCCACCCACGGCGCTTCGTCTTCATCGTCTGCGGGATTCAGGCGGCGCGACAGCAGTTTGTCCACCAGCTTCATCAGCAGCGGGGTGGTCATCATCGACAGCGTGACCGTCACCAGCAGCAGCGCCATCTGGTCATCTTTGAACAGCTTCTGAGACGACGCCGTGGAAAACAGCACAAACGCAAATTCTCCCCCCTGGCTTAACACGCTGGAAAACTGCATTCTTTCCGAGCTGCGCAGCCCGTAAATCCTCGCGAGGAGATACAGCACCAGCGTTTTGACCGCCACCAGCACGGCGACACTCGCAATAACCCACAGCAGATGGGTATAGAGCACGCCAAGATTAAGCGCCATACCCACCGAGATAAAGAACAGCCCTAGCAGCAGCCCCTTAAACGGATCGATGGCGGTCTCCAGCTCGTGGCGGTACTCGCTTTCCGCAAGCAGCACCCCGGCGATAAACGTCCCAAGCGCCATCGACAGCCCCAGCGCATCCATAAACAGCGCTGAGCCAAGCACCAGCAGCAGCGTTGCGGCGGTGAATACCTCGCGCACGCCAGATGCTGCAATAAACCGGAATACCGGACGCAGTAAAAACCGTCCGCCGATCAGCATCCCCGCGAAGGCCAGCACCTTCATGGAAATCTTCATCCAGTCGAAATGATCGTCTCCGGATCCCGCCAGCAGCGGCACCAGCGCCAGCGCCGGGATCACCGCTAAATCCTGGAACAGCAGCACCGAAAAGCCCAGTTGCCCCGCCTCGTTGCGGTTCATCCCTTTGTCGCGCATCAGCTGAAGCGCCATCGCCGTCGACGACATCGCAAGACCGATCCCGCCAATCACCGCGGCCTGCCAGGAAAACTGCGTCAACATCAGCAGTCCCGCGAGAATGGCCGCGCTGAGTAACACCTGCGCCGCCCCGACGCCAAAAATAGATTGCCGCAGCTGCCACAGCTTGGAGGGGTTCAGCTCAAGGCCAATGATGAACATCAGGAAGACCACGCCCAGTTCAGAGAAGTGGAGAATTTCATCCACATCGCTGATAAACCCAAGCCCCCAGGGGCCAATGGCTATCCCAGCCAGCAAATAACCCAGCACCGCGCCAATGCCGAGACGCGCGGCAAGCGGGACCGCGACGACGGCGGCGAACAAAAACAGCACCCCGGCAAGGAGTAAATTCGAACCGTCCATTAGCGTCCTCCCGCCGGAATCGGTGACGCCAGCCATTCGCCATAGGCCCTGGCATGGCTCGCCAGCGCTTTCGGATCCTGCCGCCGTGCCCAGTAGATAATAATCGGGCTCATCCAGTGCATACGGCACATCGCCGCCGTCAGCTCAAACGGCCGCAGAATGTCGCTCATGGGGTAACGGTTCAGCCCGTCGTGACGGTAAGCGCTTTCCGGCTCACCGGTGGTAATGACACTCCGCCAGTACTTTCCCGCCAGCTGGTTGCCCCCCACCCCGCTGGAGAAGCCCCGGCTCAGCACGCGGTCCAGCCACTCTTTCAGCAATGCCGGACAGCTGTATGTATAAAGCGGATGCTGGAACACAATCACGTCGTGCTGACGCAGCAGTTCCTGCTCGTAAGGAATATCGATAAAAAAATCGGGATAGTGCGCGTAGAGATCGTGCACCGTTACGTTACTGAGCTGTGTGGCCGGCTTAAGCAGCACCCGGTTCGCCACCGAGTCCTGTGATTCCGGATGGGCATACAGCAGCAGCACTTTCGCTGTCTGAGACATCATTCCCCTCCCGGTTCTGTTTTTGTGTATTGTTGTCGTTTTGGGCTACCATGGCGGCCCGGTGGGGAAAATGGCCCACACCTTACATTATCATAATGACAAATTAACATAGTCGGAACATACGGCGCTTCTATGATTGTTTTCTCCTCGTTACAAATTCGTCGCGGCGTGCGCGTCCTGCTGGATAACGCGACTGCTACCATCAACCCGGGCCAGAAAGTGGGGCTGGTCGGCAAAAACGGCTGCGGTAAATCCACCCTGCTGGCACTGCTGAAAAACGAGATAAGCGCGGATGGCGGTAACTTTACCTTCCCGGGCAACTGGCAGCTCGCCTGGGTGAACCAGGAGACGCCCGCACTGAGCGAACCCGCGCTCGACTATGTTATCGACGGCGACCGTGAATACCGCAAGCTCGAAGCAGAGCTCAACGCCGCCAACGAACGCAACGACGGCCACGCCATCGCCACCGTCCACGGCAAGCTGGACGCCATCGATGCCTGGACCATTCGCTCCCGCGCCTCCAGCCTGCTGCACGGCCTGGGTTTCAGCAACGAACAGCTTGAACGCCCGGTGAGCGATTTCTCCGGCGGCTGGCGTATGCGCCTCAACCTGGCGCAGGCGCTGATCTGCCGCTCCGACCTCCTGCTGCTCGATGAACCCACCAACCACCTCGATCTCGATGCGGTTATTTGGCTGGAGAAGTGGCTCAAGAGCTATCAGGGCACTCTGATTCTGATCTCCCACGACCGCGACTTCCTCGATCCGGTGGTGGATAAAATCATTCATATCGAACAGCAAAGCATGTTCGAATACACCGGCAACTACAGCTCTTTCGAGCGCCAGCGCGCGACGCGCCTTGCCCAGCAACAGGCGATGTATGAAAGCCAGCAGCAGCGCGTGGCGCACCTGCAAAGCTTTGTGGATCGCTTCAAGGCCAAGGCGTCAAAAGCCAAGCAGGCGCAGAGCCGCATCAAGATGCTGGAACGCATGGAGATGATCGCTCCCGCGCATGTGGATAACCCATTCCACTTCAGTTTCCGCGAGCCGGAGAGCCTGCCGAACCCGCTGCTGAAAATGGAAAAAGTGAGCGCGGGCTATGGCGATCGCATTATCCTCGACTCTATCAAGCTCAACCTGGTGCCGGGTTCACGCATTGGCCTGCTGGGGCGTAACGGCGCCGGTAAATCGACGCTGATCAAGCTGCTGGCGGGCGAGCTTAACCCGGTCAGCGGCGAAATCGGCCTGGCGAAAGGCATCAAGCTTGGCTACTTCGCCCAGCATCAGCTGGAATTTTTACGCGCGGATGAATCGCCGATCCAGCACCTGGCGCGCCTGGCGCCGCAGGAAATGGAGCAGAAGCTGCGCGACTACCTCGGCGGCTTTGGCTTCCAGGGCGATAAGGTGACTGAAAATACAGCGCGTTTCTCCGGTGGTGAAAAAGCGCGTCTGGTACTGGCGCTGATCGTCTGGCAGCGTCCAAACCTGCTGCTGCTTGATGAACCAACCAACCACCTCGATCTCGACATGCGTCAGGCGCTGACCGAAGCGCTGATTGAGTTCGAAGGGGCGCTGGTTGTCGTGTCGCACGATCGCCACCTGATCCGCTCCACCACCGACGATCTCTATCTGGTACACGGCGGCAAAGTCGAACCGTTTGACGGCGACCTGGAAGACTACCAGCAGTGGCTGACGGACGTGCAGAAGCAGGAAAACCAGCCGGAAGAGTCAGCGAAAGACAACGCCAACAGCGCCCAGGCGCGTAAAGACCAGAAGCGCCGTGAAGCGGAGCTGCGCACCCAGACGCAACCGCTGCGTAAAGAGATTGCCCGCCTCGAAAAAGAGATGGAAAAGCTCAACGCCACGCTTGCTGCCGTCGAAGAGAAGCTGGGCGACAGCGAACTGTACGATCAGAGCCGCAAAGCGGAGCTGACGGACTGTCTGCAAACTCAGGCGAAAACCAAATCCAGCCTCGAAGAGTGCGAAATGGCATGGCTGGACGCGCAGGAACAGCTGGAAGCGATGCTGCAAGCCGACTAACACGCCGGGAGGGTTATGAGCTTCGATACCACGAGCGAGATTACATTCCGTAAGCTCAGCATCTTCATGACGTTCATGGAGAAGGGCAATATCGCACGTACCGCCGAAACGCTCGGCCTGAGCGGCGTCAGCGTGCACCGCGCGCTGCATACCCTGGAAGAGAATGTCCGCTGCCCGCTCTTTACCCACAAAGGGCGTAACCTGATTGCCCTCCCCTCCGCATGGACGCTGCTGGAGTATTGTCAGGAGGTGATGCAGGTGATGGAGCGCGGGCTGGAAGAGTCGCGCAAGATCGCCGGTATCGGCCAGGGACGGTTGCGCGTCGGCACGCTCTACTCGCTGACTCTGGAAACCGTGCCGCGTCTGATAATGGGCATGAAGCTGCGCCGTCCGGATCTGGAGATGGATCTGACGATGGGCTCGAACGAAACCCTGCTCCATATGCTGGATGAGGGATCGCTGGATGCGATTTTAATCTCTATCTCCGAAAGCGATATCGACCGTAACAGCCTCGAAGTGCTTCCTCTGTTCCATGACGATATTTTCCTTGCCGCACCGGCTTCTGCCACGCTCAATACCAGCGGCCCCGCCGATCTGCGTGATTATAAAGATCAGAAGTTTGTCGCCCTCGCGGAAGGGTTCGCCACGTATGCGGGGTTTCAGGAAGCGTTTCATATCGCCGGTTTTGAGCCGGAGATTGTGACGCGCGTGAACGATATCTTCTCGATGCTGAGCCTGGTGCAGGCGGGGGTCGGGTTTACGCTGATGCCGGGCAGGATGAAGAAAGTGTACGAAAATTCGGTGCAGCTACTGAAGCTGGCGCAGCCGTACCAGATGCAGCAGCTGATTGCGATCGTCTTTGCCCGCAACCGCGAGCAGGATCCGAGCCTGCGGGCGCTGGCCGCGGAAGGGCGGATGTATGCCAGAAGTTTGCAGGATAGTGCCTGATGTTATTGCCCGGTGGCGCTACGCTTACCGGGCAAAAAGTCACCGCTGAAGCCGACCCGCCAGATGCACCGCCACATCCACTCCGCTGCGCTCCAGCGAAATGGATTCGCCTTCCCACGCCGCCTGCCGCGTCAGACAGGTCAGAATACCCCCAGGCGGCATCTCAATCGCCAGACGCGCTTCGCGCTCGTTAGCGGAAATCACCGCCTCCTGCCAGCGCACGGTTCGCGCCATATTCATCGCCAGGTCGTCGGCAATTTTCTCTGGCTGCCAAAGCACGCGCCCGGTACTGCCGCTCAGGTACGCGCAGCGGGGGCGTGAAAGCGTGACTGATTCAAACGCCGCGGCCAGCTTCTGCGCCGGTTCCGCCAGCAATTCACAGTGCGACGGCACGCTTACCGCCAGCCGTTTGGCCTTGTTCGCGCCCTTCGCCAGCGCGCGTTCGGCTACCTGCGCCATGCCGTCATCGGCTCCGGCAATCACGATCTGCGTTTCGGCGTTCAGGTTAGCGATATAGGTTCCTGTCCCCTGAATCAGGTTTTCCACCTGGGGCAGGGTCAACCCCATTATCGCCGTCAGGCCGTAGCCGTGGGGATACGCCTGCTCCATCAGATCGCCGCGCAGCGCCACCAGCTTCAGCGCGTCCGTAAAGTCCAGCGCACCGGCGATAACCGCCGCAGGATAAGCGCCAATGGACAGCCCGCTGACGATATCCGGCGACACGCCGCGACGTTCCAGCTCGCGCGCCCAGGCCACGCCTGCAATCAACAGCGAAAGCTGAACCGCGCGGGTGTGGGTTAACGAGGATGCGCTGTCCAGGGTATCAACTTCCGCCCCCAGCACAGCACGGGCCTGCTCCAGCTCTGTTCCCGGCAGGTTTTGCAGCATACCTTCATGCTGTGTGCCCTGCCCTGGAAAGGTAAACAGTATTTTCATTACTCCTCCCTGTGCCATGGATCCGCCACCAGGCGCGGCCCATATTGCGTTTTTAACAGCGTTTTGCCGTCGCGTAA
Organism: Enterobacter cloacae complex sp. AR_0002; assembly: GCF_001922365.1. Taxonomy (NCBI): domain Bacteria; kingdom Pseudomonadati; phylum Pseudomonadota; class Gammaproteobacteria; order Enterobacterales; family Enterobacteriaceae; genus Enterobacter; species Enterobacter cloacae complex sp. AR_0002. The sequence goes on along the minus strand of NZ_CP018814.1, from coordinate 4,107,637 downwards.
CCATTCCGCCAGCGCGAATCCGCCCTCGGGCGTATCCACCTGTGTATCCGCCCGGCACAACGCACGACTGAGCTGAGCCTGCCAGTCAGTAAACGCCTCAGGGGAAACGGTACACGGGGCGCGGATCAGCAGATCGAGATCGCTGTCGGCGTGGATCACCGGAATGCCGGTCGCCAGCGCGTAACCCGTACTGCCGGTTATCCCCCACGTCCACGGCCATGACTGCTGCGCAAGCTGAAGCGCCACCTGAACCGGCGGCTGGGTGATAAACGGCGAACGCAGCAGGTCGGCGGCAACGCTCAAATCTTCGGGCGACACCACGCGCAACACGTTCTCAGGCTTCACCCATCCGGCCGCCCGCTGGTCGCGGCGCAATCCCCGCACGCCAACGGGAATACGGCCTTCATTATCAACATCACGCCGCACCACTACCGGCAGCCCGGTATGCCAGGCCGCGTCCACCCAGGATTCAGTAATCCCTTCCAGGGCGTCGCGCGCGGTAAGCCAGATGAGGTCGTGTGGGCGTAATGTTGTGGTCATGATTACATTCCTGAAGTCAGCGAGATAAACAGCGGCAGCGACAGGATACACAGTATGGAGCTCAACAGCAGCACGGCTTCAGCATCCGGCGACTGCACGCCAAAGCGGTTACCGAACACCACGCCAAAGAAGCCCGCAGACAGCGCAATCATCAGGATGGCGGTGATAGCCACTGAGCCGTGCAGACCGAAGATTAAAACGATACCCCAGGCAATCGCTGGTTGGATCAGCAGCTTGGCGATAGTAGAAGTGATCACCATGGTGTTGATCTGAAGCTTACGGGCAGAGAGGATCACGCCGGTCAGGAACAACGCCGCAGCGGTCGCGGACAGTCCCAGCGGTTTAATCGCCGCCAGCACCAGCTCCGGCATTGTGATGCCGATAGCGGACAGGATCACACCCAGCAGCGGGCCCATCACGATCGGTTTTTTAATGGAGCGCCACATCAGCACCGGCAGCATGGAAAGCGTTGAACCCGAGTTATTGCCTTCGACGCGCGCTTTCTCACGCTCCAGAATCAGCAGGCAGAACGGGGTCATCAGCACTGAACCACAGGCGATGGAGACCGCCACGGACAGCGACGTTGAAGAGCCTTCGCCCAGCACGCTGCCCAGAATCGGCAGGCCAAGCGCCGCGTAGTTTGGCAGGGCGACGGTCAGCGTCAGCACGGCCGCATCCTGCGGGGATTTTTTAAATACGTTTGTCGCGAGGAAGTAGATGACCGCATAGGTGATCCACATCGCCAGGGTGAGCACCAGGATCAGCGGCGACTGCGCCACGATGCCGGTCCACGGGGTTTGCACGGTGGCGCTGAATAGCGCGGCCGGGAGTGCAAAATCCATCACGAAGATATTCAGCAGGGAAACATTTTTGTTATCGACCATCTTTGCCTTACCGGCCCAGAATCCCAGCAGCATGATGACGAAAATCGGTGCAAGAGCATGAACAATTACGTAAGTCATAAATCACCTGTAGTAAAAAAGTTTAAGCACTGGCGCGATGTTTATTATTTTCAGGATGCAGGTTCCCGCGTGGACGCAACGGGCGCGCCCACGGGGTGATGCATCTGGCAGGTCTCTTTTTACTTACCAGCTGGCTCGCATACGTTCACGTACGAGCGCTGAGCTGCGGCGGTTGTCAGCACCCAGACGGTTTTTCAACGTGGTGTCCTGACGAGCGTCACTGATGGCCTGTTGCAGGGTGGTTTTCACCCGCGTCAGATCGCTTTCGGAAGGGGCATCCGGATTGCTGATATCCAGCAGGTCGGAAAGCAGCCCCAGCGTGGCGTAGTTGCTGATGTCGTACGCCATTGGCGGAATGGTTGCCGCCAGTTTTTCCAGCGCCTCAACGGTACGCAGCGTAATGCGCGCCGCAGACTCTTTGCCCATCGCGTGGATCAGCACGCCTTTATCGTTGAAGGCTATAAGGCGATTAGCCTGGTAGCCGTGCGCCAGAAACGCGCCGGACATGGCCTTACCGACGATAAGACCAATCACCGGATGCCCCGCTAAACGCGCGTTGGCGTAGGCGGCAGCGGCTCCGGCCAGCGCCTGGTGGATACCAAACGCCTCTTCGCGACGACCATAGGCCTGGCTTGGGACGTCGATCACCGCCACAATCGGGCGCTTCACGGCTTTATCAGCGTCAGCAGCTACGGTTTCGCTGACCACTTTTGCCAGCGTCCAGCCTTCCAGCAGGCCGACTTCCCCTTGCGCCGCGCGCGGGAAGTGGTTGTTGGCGTCCGGCACCACGGCGACAAAGCGCACCGTTTCACCGTTCAGCTCGCCATCTGCCGCCTGCACGGACGGGCATAACCCTTCCAGACGTTTGGCGTTAGGGGCGAGGGTTTCCAGCCAGAGTTCGCCACGGCTTATTGAAGTACTCATCATTTCACCTCCCGGGCAAAAAGCGCTTTAATCTGTTCGGCATCGGCCTGTTTGCGGGTGTCGAAATTCGTCAGACGGCTCAGGTAATCGTCGTAGTTATCGGTGCGATGTTTCCCCGGTACGCCTTTGGCGATGGCCTCGTTCATCGCGGCTTTCACCGCGTTCACGCCGTCGCCGACGAGCGCGTCCACCAGCCCGCTTTCATAGCGCACTTCGCCGCCGGTCATGCTCCAGATAAACGGACGGTCGCGGGAGTCGTACTCTTCAATGCCCGCTTCCTGCTCAATAACCTGCGGGCCGTTGAGGCCAAGACGCGCTTCGCGGGTCACAATCAGGTAACTGCACAGCGCCGCGGCGATAGACATCCCGCCGAAGCAGCCTACGGTCCCGGCGACAATCCCGACGACCGGGGTATAGCGACGCAGGTCAACGATCGCAGCGTGGATATCGGCAATCGCCGCCAGGCCAAGGTTGGCTTCCTGCAAACGTACGCCGCCGGTTTCGAGGCACAGTACCGCCTGAGTCGGAATGCCGTTGCGGTTATCTTCCGCCGCCAGCTCCAGCGCCGCCGCCATTTTGGCGCCGGACACTTCGCCCATGCTGCCGCCCTGGAAGGTGCCTTCAATCGCCACCACCACCGCAGGCTGGCCGTTGATGGTCCCTTTCGCGACCACCATGCCATCATCAGCCTGAGGAACAATCCCCTGTGGCCCAAGCCATGGAGAAATAATGCCTTCGAACGGATCCAGCAGTTCGCGGTAGCTGCCGTCGTCGAGCAGCGCCTGTGCACGCTGGCGCGCTTTTAGTTCGATAAAGCTGCTGTCATCACGCATGATTCACCCCTTCAAAGACCTGTTCGATACGAATGCGTGCCACGCCCGGCGTCGCGCCGAAGTCGTGGATGGTCAGCTTACCTGCGGGCAGGCTGCTGACGGTTTGCAGGCGGTTGAACAACGCCTCCCAGCGCCCGCGGCTGTTGTCGACGGAGGTGGTGATATCAATGGTTAAGGTCTGGCCCGGTTCGGCGGTGAAAAGCACCTCCATATCCCCGGAACCGACTACCCCTGCCAGCGCCCTGCCGCTTACTTCGCGGCTGGCGGGCACGGTCAATGTGATTTTTTCCATAACATCCTCTTAATGCTTTGAATAGGGCGTTTCGACGCGGTCAAGAAACAGCGTGGCGGCAAGCAGGTCTGCGGCTCCGCCCGGCGAGGCGTTAAGCGCCAGCATCTGACGGTCTAACCGCGCCAGCGCCTGCTGCCCGGCGAGCGTTGCGCATCCTCCGGCGTTCAGCACTGCACGGGCGCCGTTCTGCATGGCGTCCAGCCCCTCCATGCCGGCGCGCGACAGCACGCAGGTGTCGGTGAGCGAGGTCATGATCGCCATCAGCGCGTCGAGTCTGGCCTGCGTTTCGCTGCTGCCGTTGAGACGGCTGAGGCGAAGCTGCGGCAGCGCGCGCTGCATGATGTGCGGAAACGCCTGCTGAGCCTCTTCACGCGCACCCGGTACACGGTAGCGGTGCGTGACGCGTAACCCCTTGCTGAACACTTTCGGCGCCGCGTCATCCGGCAGCTTCGCCAGCTGAGCGGCGATGTTCGCGACGGTTTGCGCCCGGGCATCGCCGCCCAGCATCGCCACCGCGCTCACCAGCAATCCCAGCGCCCAGATCGCGCCACGGTGCGTGTTCACGCCGTCGGTAGCGACCATCATCTGCCGTTCACCTTCGCGACCCAGGCGGCCAACGGTTTGCCGGAGGGCAATATCCGCCGGACGCTGCCAGCTCTGCTGCGCCAGCGCCTGAAACGTGGGGGTCAGGCTGCGAGCGGAGCGCTCCATCAGCGCAAGCGATAAATCGTGGTGCGCGCCGTTCCCCCGGCTGTCCACCAGACCGGGCTTCGGGCTTAAACGTGCTTCGTCAATCAGACACTGCGTGGCGGTTCGCGCCAGCCATTCGGCACCGCCTTCAACCTGGATCTGGGGCAGAAGTTTCATTACCAGCTCCGGAATTTCGCAGGTGGGTTATACAGACCACCGGACCACTCAACGAGATCAGCCACGCTGCCCGCAGCCAGCAGAGAGCGAGTGGCATCGGTACGACGAATGCCCATATCTTCCGGATACACAACCTTGCCGCTCTGGCGCAGTTCCGCCACGCGTTTGGCGTCAACGCCCAGACCGATATCGGTGATACCCGCCACGGCGGCGACCATGGCGCGACGCTCTTCCAGATCTTTCGCCCGGTAGAGGTAAGCAATCCCCTCTTCCGTCAGCACGTGGGTGACGCCATCGCCGTAAATCATGACCGGCGCCAGCGGCATACCGGAGGCTTTCGCGACGTCAACAGCGTCGAGTTTTTCCACGAAGGTTGGCTTCACGCCCGCCTGGAAGGTTTCCACCATCTGCACAACCAGCTTTTTACCGCGCTGCATCGGGTCAGGCTCGGTGATCATGTTCAGCCAGGCCGGTGTGGCGTGGCGACGACCGTGCGGATCGTGGCCCATGTTTGGCGCGCCGCCGAAGCCGGAAAGACGGCCGCGAGTCACGGTTGAGGAGTTAGCGTAACCATCAACCTGTAGCGTGGAGCCGATAAACATATCGACCGCGTACTGACCAGCCAGCTGACAGAAGGCGCGGTTAGAGCGCATGGAGCCGTCAGCACCGGTAAAGAACACGTCCGGACGAGCGCGGATGTACTCTTCCATCCCCAGCTCGCCGCCGAAGCAGTGGACGCTCTCCACCCAGCCGCTTTCGATGGCCGGGATCAGCGTTGGATGCGGGTTCAAAGTCCAGTGTTTACAGATTTTGCCTTTGAGTCCGAGCTGTTCGCCGTAGGTTGGCAGCAGCAGTTCGATCGCTGCGGTATTAAAGCCAATCCCGTGGTTCAGGGACTGCACCTGGTGTTCGGCGTAGATGCCTTTAATCGCCATCATCGCCATCAGGATGTGTTCCTGTTTAATCAGGCGCGGGTCGCGGGTGAAGAGCGGCTCAATAAAGAACGGCTTGTCCGCCACCACCACGTAATCGATCCAGGAGCCCGGAATATCGACGCGCGGCATGTCGCACTCGTCGTCCACCAGCTCGTTCACCTGCGCGATGACGATGCCGTCGTGGAACGCGGCGGCTTCCACCAGCGCCGGGGTATCTTCGGTACTCGCCCCGGTATAGAGGTTCCCTTTGCGGTCCGCTTTAAAACCGGCAATCAGCGCCACGTTTGGCGAAAGGTCGACATATAAACGTGAGTAGAGTTCGATGTAGGTGTGAATCGCCCCGATTTCGAGCTGACCATCCTCCAGCAGCTGCGAAATGCGCAGGCTTTGCGTACCGGAGAAGGAGAAGTCGAGCTTGCGGGCGATGCCTTTCTCAAAGATGTCCAGATGTTCGCTGCGGCCCACGCTCGGCATGATCATATGCAGATCGTGCACGATTTGCGGGTTCACTTCCGCCAGTGAACGGGAAAGGAAATCCGCCTGCTTCTGGTTGTTGCCTTCCAGAACGACTTTGTCGCCTGGTGCGATCAGTTTTTCCAGCATGGCGACAAGATCGCCGGTTGGCAGTACCTTGCCCTGCACCGGTACGGACGCCAGACGACGCGCTTTCTCACTGCGTCGGGTGTTCCATTGCCGGGTGGGTGTTTGCCCAGATAACATTATTAACCTCCTGATTCAGCACATCATTCTGATTTGCTTAACGTTGAGTAAAGTGTGCGCTCTGGTGAGAAAGGCATCAATTAAGCGTAGAGGCAAATCATTAGCCTGAGAGTAATAATCAAGGTAAATATTTGTGATCGGGATCAGTTCATGTTTCGGAAAAACGGGCTAAACGGGGTACAATTCGGAAGGTATAGTTAATTTCTGACAAGAATCAGCATCGCCCTTATGACCCAAATCATTCCCTCAGACTTCGACATTGCAGCCGAAGAGAGCGCAGAGTTCGTGCCCATGCGCGGTGTGGCTAACCCTCACCTGCAAACCATGCTGCCGCGCCTGATCCGCCGCAAGGTACAGTTCACCCCGCACTGGCAACGCCTGGATTTGCCGGATGGCGACTTTTTGGATCTCGCCTGGAGCGAAGATCCGGATCGGGCCAGACATAAACCCCGTCTGGTAGTGTTTCACGGTCTGGAAGGCAGCCTGCACAGCCCTTACGCACACGGACTCATTGAGGCGGCGAAAGCCCGCGGCTGGCTTGGGGTGGTGATGCATTTTCGCGGATGCAGCGGCGAGCCTAATCGTCAGAAACGCATTTATCACTCGGGTGAAACCGAGGACGGCACCTGGTTCCTGCGCTGGCTAAGAGACAATTTCGGCGAGGCACCAACGGCAGCGGTGGGGTATTCGCTGGGCGGCAATATGCTGGCCTGTCTGCTGGCGAAGGAGAGCGACGCCGTACCGCTGGATGCGGCGGTGATTGTCTCTGCGCCGTTTATGCTGGAGCAGTGCAGCTATCATATGGAAAAGGGCTTTTCGCGAGTGTACCAGCGCTACCTGCTCAACCTGCTGAAAGCCAACGCCGCGCGCAAGCTGAAGGCCTATCCGGATACGCTGCCTGTGACGCTGCAACAGCTCAAACGCGTGAAGCGCCTGCGCGAGTTTGATGATTTGATCACCTCGAAAATTCACGGTTTTGCCGATGCGATTGACTATTACCGTCAGTGCAGCGCCATGCCTTTACTGAATCAAATCACGAAACCCACGCTGATTATCCACGCCAAAGACGATCCGTTTATGGATCATCACTCGATCCCCGCCCCTGACTATCTGCCGGATAACGTGGAGTATCAGCTCACCGAGTTCGGCGGGCACGTCGGCTTTGTTGGCGGCACGCTGCGTCGGCCAAAAATGTGGCTTGAGACGCGTATACCCGACTGGTTAACGGCCTATCTGGACGGTAAAAAATGATTATTCCCTGGCAGGATCTCTCTCCCGAAACGCTCGATAATCTGATTGAAAGCTTTGTCTTGCGCGAAGGCACCGATTATGGTGAACATGAACGTTCGCTTGAACAAAAGGTCAACGATGTTAAGCGCCAGCTTAAAAGCGGCGACGTGGTGCTGGTATGGTCCGAACTGCATGAGACGGTCAATATCATGCCCCGCAACGCGTTTCATGGCTGATCTTTACACTTTTCCAGTCAGGGAGTTGCTATGTCTGCCAGACATCCGGTTATTGCCGTTACGGGTTCGAGTGGGGCGGGAACCACTACCACCAGCCTCGCCTTCCGCAAGATCTTCGCCCAGCTTAACTTACGGGCGGCCGAGGTAGAAGGCGACAGCTTTCACCGCTACACGCGCCCGGAGATGGATATGGCCATCCGCAAGGCGCGCGATCTGGGTAAACACATCAGCTACTTCGGCCCGGAGGCCAATGACTTCGGCCTGCTGGAGCAAACCTTCCGTGAATACGGGCAAAGCGGTACCGGGCAGTCCCGCAAGTATCTCCACACCTACGATGAAGCCGTGCCCTGGAACCAGGTCCCCGGCACGTTCACGCCCTGGCAGCCGCTGCCGGAACCGACTGACGTGCTGTTTTACGAAGGATTGCACGGCGGCGTGGTGACGCCTCAGCACGACGTGGCGCGCCACGTGGATTTGCTGGTGGGGGTGGTGCCGATTGTTAACCTTGAGTGGATCCAGAAGCTGACGCGTGACATGAGCGAGCGCGGCCATTCGCGAGAGGCGGTCATGGACTCGGTGGTGCGCTCCATGGAAGATTACATCAACTTCCTGACGCCGCAGTTCTCCCGAACCCACATTAACTTCCAGCGCGTCCCCACCGTGGACACCTCTAACCCGTTCGCTGCAAAAAGCATCCCGTCGCTGGACGAGAGCTTTGTGGTGATCCACTTCCGCAACCTGGAAGGCATTGATTACCCCTGGCTGCTGGCGATGCTACAGGGTTCGTTTATTTCGCACATGAATACGTTAGTGGTGCCCGGGGGAAAAATGGGGCTGGCAATGGAACTTATCATGACACCGCTGGTGCAGCGGCTGATGGAAGGAAAGCAAATCGCGTGAACATGTTCCCTCTCCCCGTGGGAGAGGGTTAGGGTGAGGGCATCAACACGCACGATGCCCCAATAATTAAGCCTCTATCACTTCATACGAATGGGTGATTTTTACCGCTTTCTCCAGCATTAACGCCACAGAGCAGTATTTCTCCGCAGACAGGTCAACCGCACGCGAGACCGCCGCATCCTTCAGTTCTTTGCCAGTGACGATAAAGTGCAGATTAATATGCGTGAACAGGCGTGGCGCCTCTTCGCGACGTTCTGACGTCAGCTTCACTTCACAATCGGTCACGTCATGACGGCCTTTTTGCAGGATCGACACCACGTCGATCGCGCTGCATCCGCCCGCCGCCATCAGCACCATCTCCATCGGGCTTGGCGCTTTATCGCCGGAGTTGCCATCCATCAAAACCTGGTGCCCGGAAGCAGACTCGCCCAGGAACGTTAACCCTTCAACCCATTTCACACGCGCTTGCATATTCACTCACTCCAACGTTGCATTTTTTATGACAGATTACGTGTACGTTACATTTCTCGCAACGGAAGGCGACCTGCGTCATGCTGAAGCGAGACACCAGGAGACACGCAGCGAAAGCTATGCTAAAACACTCTGGATGCTACAGTAATACATTGACGTTACACATGTATGCAGAGGACATCAAACTTTACTGGCTGCGAAACGTTACGACAGCCGACTTCCCAGGTATGGGTAAGAATTCGATTGCAACCCCAGAGTCCGGATGCATCTTATGACTCTGGTGACAGCTTATAACAGAGGATAACAGCGCATGGTGCTTGGCAAACCGCAAACAGACCCGACTCTCGAATGGTTCTTGTCTCATTGCCACATTCATAAGTACCCATCAAAGAGCACGCTGATTCACCAGGGTGAAAAAGCGGAAACGTTGTATTACATCGTTAAAGGCTCGGTGGCCGTGCTGATCAAAGATGAAGAAGGGAAAGAGATGATCCTTTCTTATCTGAACCAGGGCGATTTTATCGGTGAACTGGGCCTGTTTGAAGAAGGCCAGGAACGTAGCGCCTGGGTTCGTGCAAAAACAGCATGTGAAGTGGCTGAAATTTCTTATAAGAAATTCCGTCAGCTGATTCAGGTCAACCCTGACATCCTGATGCGTCTCTCTTCCCAGATGGCACGCCGTCTGCAAGTGACCTCTGAGAAGGTGGGTAACCTCGCCTTCCTGGACGTGACCGGTCGTATCGCGCAGACGCTGTTGAACCTGGCGAAACAGCCAGACGCCATGACCCACCCTGACGGTATGCAAATTAAAATTACCCGCCAGGAAATCGGTCAGATCGTCGGCTGCTCCCGTGAAACAGTGGGCCGTATCCTGAAGATGCTGGAAGATCAGAACCTGATCTCCGCCCACGGTAAAACCATCGTGGTTTACGGGACCCGTTAATTCCGGTCAAACGGCGTGCCGCCGCAGGGTGGCACGCCGTTTTTGTCTCTACTCCTCATGTGGCGCAGGCTGATCTATCACCCGGAAGTTAACTACGCACTACGACAAACGCTGGTGTTGTGTCTTCCCGTGGCCGTGGGCCTGCTCCTCGGACATCTTCAGCAAGGCCTGCTGTTTTCCCTCGTGCCCGCCTGCTGCAACATTGCCGGTCTGGATACGCCGCATAAACGCTTTTTTAAACGTCTGATTATTGGCGGCTGCCTGTTTGCCGGCTGTAGCCTTGCCGTACAACTCTTACTGGCCCGCGACATTCCTCTGCCGCTGATCCTGACCGTGCTGGCGATGACGCTCGGCGTCACCGCCGAAATCAGCTCGCTGCACGCCCGCCTGCTTCCCGCGTCGCTGATTGCCGCCATCTTCACCTTAAGCCTTGCAGGTAATATGCCGGTGTGGGAGCCATTGCTGATCTACGCCCTCGGCACGCTGTGGTACGGGCTGTTTAACTGGTTCTGGTTCTGGCTGTGGCGGGAACAGCCGCTGCGCGAATCCCTGAGCCTGCTCTACGTGCAGCTTGCTGAATACTGCGAAGCAAAATACACCCTGCTCACTCAACATACCGACCCGGAAAAATCCCTGCCGCCGCTACTGGCGCGCCAGCAAAAAGTGGTGGATCTGATCAGCCAGTGCTATCAGCAGTTGCACATGCTTGCCGCCAACAAAAATCATGAATACAAGCGGCTGCTGCGAATCTTCCAGGTCGGGCTGGATTTGCAGGAGCATATCTCCGTCAGCCTTCATAATCCGGAAGAGGTGCAAAAGCTGGTGGAGCGCAGCCATGCAGAAGCGGTGATCCGCTGGAACGCGCAGACCGTCGCGGCCCGCCTGCGGGTGCTGGCTGACGATATCCTCTATCACCGCTACCCGACGCGCTTTAACATGGACAAACAGCTCGGCGCGCTGGAAAAGATTGCGCGTCAGCACGCGGATAACCCGGTCGGGCAATTTGCTGCCTGGCATTTCAGCCGCATCGCCCCGGTGTTACGCACCCAGCGCCCGCTTTATGCCCGCGACCTGATGGCCGATAAGCAAAAACGGCTGCCGCTGCTGCCCGCGCTCAAAAGCTATCTTTCACTGAAATCTTCTGCCCTGCGCAATGCCGCACGGATCAGTGTGATGCTGAGCATCGCCAGCCTGATGGGAATGGCCCTGCACCTGCCGAAACCCTACTGGATCTTAATGACCGTACTGTTTGTTACCCAGAACGGCTATGGCGCCACGCGGGTCCGTATTCTGCATCGGGCGGGCGGCACGATGGCGGGGCTGATTATCGCGGGCATAACGCTGCACTTCCACGTGCCGGAGGGCTATACCCTGGCCGGTATGCTGGCAATCACGCTGGTGAGCTATCTGATTATCCGCAAAAACTACGGCTGGGCGATGGTGGGCTTTACGGTGACGGCGGTGTATACCCTTCAACTGCTCACGCTTAACGGGGAACAGTTTATTATTGCCCGTCTGGTCGATACGCTGATTGGCTGCCTGATCGCCTTTGGCGGCATGGTCTGGCTGTGGCCGCAGTGGCAGAGCGGGCTGTTGAGGCAGAACGCCCACGACGCGCTGGAAGCTGACCAGCAGGCCATTCGTCTGATCCTGAGCGATGACCCACAGCCCTCTCCGCTGGCCTACGAGCGCATGAAGGTCAACCAGGCGCATAACGCCCTGTTCAACTCCCTTAACCAGGCCATGCAGGAGCCGGGCTTTAACGCGCACTATCTGGCTGACATGAAGCTGTGGGTCACGCACAGCCAGTTTATCGTCGAGCACATCAATGCCATGACGACGCTGGCGCGGGAGCACACGATGCTGACGCCGGATCTGGCGCAGCGCTATTTGCAGTCGTGTGAAATTGCGTTGCAGCGCTGTCAGCAGCGCCTGGAGTATGATGCACCGGGCGAGTCAGGTGATTCGAACATTCTGGAAGCGCCGGAGACGCTGACCCACGGGCCGATGAGCACCCTTGAGCAGCATTTACAGCGCGTTCTCGGCCACCTGAACACCATGCACACCATTTCGTCGGTGGCATGGCGTCAGCGCCCGCATCACGGGATTTGGTTAACGCGCCGGTTAAAACGAACCGCGTATTAGCCGCTGACGATCTTCGCGACCGCCGCGGCAAAACGGGTTAATCCGTCTTCGATGTCTTTGTCTTCCACCACAAGCGATGGCGCAAAGCGCATCACGTCCGGCCCGGCATTGAGCACCATGACGCCTTCGTGCGCGGCGGCGTGCAGGAAATCGCGCGCGCGGCCTTTATACTGAGGCTTCAACTCGGCGCCAATCAGCAGCCCCATTCCGCGGATTTCGCTGAAGACATCAAACTGTTCGTCAATCTGCTGAAGATGTTTCACAAACAGATCGCGTTTCGCATTCACGCCATTCAGGACGTCCGGCGTATTAATGATATCGAACGCCGCACCCGCCACGGCACACGCCAGCGGATTACCGCCGTAGGTGGAGCCGTGTGAGCCCACATGAAATGCGGAAGCGATATCCTGGGTAGTGAGTACCGCACTGACCGGGAAACCGCCGCCGAGCGCTTTCGCGCTGGTCAGAATATCCGGCGTTACGCCGTAGTGCATATAAGCGAACAGATCCCCGGTACGCCCCATCCCACACTGCACTTCATCAAACACCAGCAGCGCCTGGTGCTCGTCACACAGTTCGCGCAGCCCTTGCAGAAATTCCGGGGTGGCCGCCGTGACGCCGCCTTCCCCCTGAATGGGCTCGACCACCACGGCACAGGTGTGATCGTCCATCACCGCTTTAACGGCGTGCAGATCGTTAAACGGCACGTGGATGATATCCGCAGGTTTCGGACCAAAGCCGTCGGAATACTTCGGCTGGCCGCCCACGGAAACGGTAAAGAACGAGCGACCGTGGAAGGCGTTATGGAAGGCGATGATTTTGGTTTTGTACGGACTATGACGCGTGGTTGCGTAGTAGCGCGCCAGCTTAAAGGCAGTTTCGTTGGCTTCGGTGCCGGAGTTCATAAACAGCACGCGTTCGGCGAAGGTGGCATCGATGATCTTACGCCCCAGACGCAGCGCCGGTTCGTTGGTGAACACGTTGCTGGTGTGCCACAGCGTTTCGCCCTGCGTTTTCAGCGCGTCCACCAGCGCAGGATGGCAATGGCCCAGTGCCGTCACCGCAATACCGCCTGCGAAATCAACATACTCGTTGCCCTGCTGATCCCAGACGCGGCTGCCTCTCCCTTTCACCGGGATAAACTCAGCCGGTGCATAAATCGGCAGGATCACTTCATCGAATGTCGCGCGGGTAATTGCTGGTTGTTCAGTTGCCATGTCATGACCATCCATTTTTATGTCACAGTTATTGTGAAAATATAATCACAAAATATGCATAAAAAATCACAGCAAGGCAACCGATATTCAGCGATTAAGGAAATTGGCCAGCAGCGCGTGCCCCTGTTCGCTGAGAATGCTTTCCGGGTGGAACTGCACACCTTCCAGATCGTACTCGCGGTGGCGAATGCCCATGATCTCCTGCGTCTCGCTCCAGGCGGTAACCTCAAAGCAGGCCGGCAGGGTCGGCGGATCAATAATCAGAGAATGGTAGCGCGTCACGGTTAACGGATTGTTTAGCCCCAGGAATGCGCCGGTACCGGTGTGTGTGATCGGTGAGGTTTTGCCATGCATGACTTTCGCGGCACGGACAATGGTGGCGCCAAAGACCTGCGCAATGGCCTGGTGACCCAGGCAGACGCCCAGAATCGGCAGTTTGCCCGCATAGTGTTGGATTACCGCCAGCGAGATGCCGGACTCCGACGGGGTACACGGCCCGGGCGAAATCACGATTTTCTGAGGTGCCAGCGCGTCAATGTCATCCAGCGCGATCTCATCGTTACGGCGGACAACCACCTCTGCCCCCAGCTCGCAAAAATACTGGTAGAGGTTCCAGGTAAAGGAATCATAGTTATCAATCAGCAGAATCATGGCGGCTCCTGAAAAAATGGCCGCCCTATTTTACGCAGATTCCCGCGCTTCGCTCACAACTTTGGCGAAGATGACGTTCAGGGCGGTCAAATCCCCCATCGCCCCGCTCTGGTTGGCGGCAGCCCAGTCGTCCGGGTTGATCCCCTGCCAGTTCAGCACGTAGCCCGCATGAATAGCCAGTTGTTCAAAGAAGATCCGCTGGGCCACGCCATTACCGCTCATAAACGGATGTAGCATGTTGATTTCACAGTAGTAATGACTGATTCTGTCTGTAAACTCTTCTTTCTGAAGGCCTACCAGATATTTATCACTTTCCAGCGAAGCCATCAGCTCATTACCCACTTTCTCGATGTACTCGAAATGGCAAAAAGGAATGTCGCCCTTGGAAATATCGGCGGTGCGCAGCTCGCCCGCGCCTTTCATTTCGTTGCGGAATAAATGGCGGTGAATAAGACACAGATGGGGTAAACCCGGTGCGGAAGGCCCCAGTTCCAGCGTCTCGATATCGGGTTCAGCGGGCCCCTTACCTTTTTCAAGGAGGCAGCTGGCCTGAAAATTGACATTACGTTGTTGCTCCCAGAGACGGGATTTTTGCTTGTCGGTGAGTTTTTTCACTACGCCTCCCTGAATAGTCCGTTTGCCACAAGTATAAGCAGCAAAACGCGCTTTCGCAGGGAGGGCGGAAAGACACGGGCAAGATGTGCCCGTGTGAGGGAACGATTACGGCAGCACTTTCGCGGAGAGAATGACGACAGGCTTAGTCGGCACATTCTGGTATGGACCGACATCGTGAGTCTGAACCTGAGAGATCTTATCCGCCACGTCCATGCCTTTCACCACTTTGCCAAACACCGCGTAGCCAAAGTCGCGCTGACCGTGGTCCAGGAAGGCGTTATCAGCCACGTTGAGGAAGAACTGGCTGGTGGCGCTGTCTTTGTCCGCCGTACGCGCCATCGAGATGGTGCCGCGCTTGTTCAGCAGGCCGTTGTCAGCTTCATTTTTGATGGGCGGGTTAGGCTGTTTCTGCTGCATCAGCTCGTTAAAACCGCCACCCTGAATCATAAAGCCCGGGATCACGCGGTGGAACGTGGTGTTGTTATAAAAACCACTGTTCACGTAGTCGAGGAAGTTTTTCACCGAAACAGGGGCTTTCTGGCTATCCAGCTCCAGCTCAATATTCCCCGCAGAGGTAGTCAGCAGGACGTGAGGGTCTCCTTTAGCTGCCAGCGCAGCAGGGGAAACGGCAGAAAGAGCAAACACAGCTGCAACAGCCGCCAGTGTTGATTTGAGCATGAGAATTCCTTAACAAAGCGCAGTATAAAAAGCGAATGGCTTGATTCTAAAGAGCAGTATGAACCCAGACCAGTCTTTTACCTAATTTTACCAAATTGAAACAATTATTACCGCGCAAACGATTGTTCATCCCGCAACGTAATGTGATCTGCATCACGTTAAAACCTGCAATTGTGCTCAAAATTTTCTGAAAAGATTTAATTAGATCACTTTCGCGACTAAAATCTGCCCGCTCAAACGCAGTCATTGCGTTTTTCTTTACTTTTAACAGGCCAGACATGACTAACAGCAATCGCATCAAGCTCACATGGATTAGCTTCTTCTCTTACGCCCTGACCGGCGCGTTGGTGATCGTCACCGGGATGGTGATGGGAAATATCGCAGACTACTTCCAGCTGCCCGTTTCCAGCATGAGTAACACCTTCACCTTCCTGAACGCGGGGATCCTGATCTCTATTTTCCTTAATGCCTGGCTGATGGAAATCGTGCCGCTGAAAACGCAGCTGCGTTTTGGCTTCGTGCTGATGGTTGCCGCCGTGGCGGGCCTGATGTTGAGCCACAGCATCGCCCTCTTCTCTGCCGCCATGTTCGTACTGGGCCTGGTGAGCGGGATCACCATGTCGATCGGTACGTTTCTGATTACGCACATGTATGAAGGCCGCCAGCGCGGCGCGCGTCTGCTGTTCACCGACTCCTTCTTCAGCATGGCCGGGATGATTTTCCCGATGGTCGCCGCGTATCTTCTGGCGCGCAGCATTGAGTGGTACTGGGTATATGCCTGCATTGGTCTGGTCTATGTCGCGATCTTCATTCTCACCTTCGGCTGCGAGTTCCCGGTGCTGGGCAAAAAAGCGCAGACTACATCCGAGCCGGTTGCGAAAGAAAAATGGGGTATCGGCGTACTGTTCCTCTCCATCGCCGCGCTGTGTTACATCCTCGGCCAGCTGGGCTTTATCTCCTGGGTTCCTGAGTATGCGAAAGGTCTGGGCATGAGCCTGAACGACGCGGGTAAACTGGTGAGCGATTTCTGGATGTCTTACATGTTCGGCATGTGGGCGTTTAGCTTTATCCTGCGCTTCTTCGACCTGCAACGGATCCTGACCGTTCTGGCGGGTCTGGCGACCGTGCTGATGTATCTGTTCATCAACGGTTCCCCGGAGCATATGCCGTGGTTCATCCTGACCCTGGGCTTCTTCTCCAGCGCGATTTATACCTCGATCATCACCCTTGGCTCTCTTCAGACCAAAGTGGCCTCGCCAAAGCTGGTGAACTTCGTGCTGACCTGCGGCACCATCGGCACCATGCTGACCTTCGTGGTCACGGGCCCGATTGTTGCGCACAGCGGCCCGCTGGCGGCGCTGCATACCGCTAACGGTCTGTACGCCGTAGTGTTTATCATGTGCTTCGTGCTGGGCTTTGTGACCCGTCACCGTCAACACAACCCGGCAACAGCTACCCACTAATCGCCGTAACCCCTTTGCGTACTGCAAAGGGGTTTCCCCTGTGCTCACCCGCCCTGCCCGCCGATGGGTAAAAACCCCATTAATTTTGTGCGAAAAACGAACAAGCACAAAAATCAAACAATATCCGTCACTTATAAAAATCCTGACAAATCATAGATATACCCCCTAAGGGGTAGGTGAAGGCGTATTTGATTTGCATCAATAAGTGCCCCTGCTGAATCGTTAAGGTAGGCAGTAATAGAAAAGAAATCGAGGCAAAAATGAGCAAAGTCAGACTCGCTATCATCGGTAACGGCATGGTCGGCCACCGCTTTATTGAGGATCTTCTCGATAAAGCCGATGCTGAGCAGTTCGATATTACCGTGTTCTGTGAAGAACCCCGCAAGGCGTACGACCGTGTGCACTTGTCTTCTTACTTCTCTCACCATACCGCCGAAGAGCTCTCTCTGGTGCGTGAAGGGTTCTACGAGAAGCATGGCGTAAAAGTGCTGGTGGGCGAACGCGCTATCACCATCAACCGTCAGGAGAAAGTAATCCACTCCAGCGCCGGACGTACGGTTTTTTACGATAAGCTGATCATGGCGACGGGCTCGTATCCGTGGATCCCGCC
Organism: Enterobacter cloacae complex sp. AR_0002; assembly: GCF_001922365.1. Taxonomy (NCBI): domain Bacteria; kingdom Pseudomonadati; phylum Pseudomonadota; class Gammaproteobacteria; order Enterobacterales; family Enterobacteriaceae; genus Enterobacter; species Enterobacter cloacae complex sp. AR_0002. The sequence continues at coordinate 4,090,405 of NZ_CP018814.1, read as the reverse complement.
TATTAAAGGGTCGGAAACCCAGGATTGTTTCGTTTACCGTACCATTGAAGACCTCAACGCCATCGAATCCTGCGCACGTCGAAGCAAACGCGGCGCGGTTGTCGGCGGTGGTCTGCTGGGTCTGGAAGCGGCAGGCGCGCTGAAAAACCTCGGCGTTGAAACCCACGTTATCGAATTTGCCCCGATGCTGATGGCCGAACAGCTCGACCACATGGGTGGCGATCAGCTGCGCCGTAAGATCGAAAGCATGGGCGTGAAAGTTCACACCAGCAAAAACACCAAAGAGATCGTTCAGGAAGGGACTGAAGCACGCAAAACCATGCGCTTTGCCGACGGCAGCGAGCTGGAAGTGGACTTCATCGTCTTCTCCACCGGTATCCGCCCGCGCGACAAGCTGGCAACGCAATGCGGTCTGGCCGTCGCGCAGCGCGGTGGGATCATGATTAACGACACCTGCCAGACCTCCGACCCGGATATTTACGCCATCGGCGAATGCGCCAGCTGGAACAACCGCGTATTCGGCCTGGTCGCGCCTGGGTACAAAATGGCGCAGGTCGCCGTTGACCATATCCTCGGCAGCGAAAACGCCTTCACCGGCGCAGACATGAGCGCCAAGCTGAAGCTGCTGGGCGTGGACGTGGGCGGTATTGGCGATGCGCATGGTCGCACCCCGAACTCCCGCAGCTATGTTTATCTGGACGAAAGCAAAGAAGTCTACAAACGTCTTATCGTCAGCCAGGACAACAAAACCCTGCTCGGGGCGGTGCTGGTGGGCGACACCAGCGACTTCGGCAACCTGCTCCAGCTGGTGCTGAACGCCATTGAGCTGCCGGAAAACCCGGACGCGCTGATCCTCCCGGCGCACGCCTCCAGCGGTAAGCCGTCCATTGGCGTGGATAAACTGCCGGACAGCGCGCAAATCTGTTCCTGCTTCGACGTCACCAAAGGCATGCTGATCTCCGCCATTAACAAAGGCTGCCACACCGTTGCGGCGCTGAAGGCGGAAACCAAAGCCGGGACCGGCTGCGGCGGCTGTATCCCGCTGGTCACCCAGGTGCTGAACGCCGAGCTGGCAAAACAGGGCATTGAAGTGAACAACAACCTGTGCGAGCACTTCGCTTACTCTCGCCAGGAGCTGTACCACCTGATCCGCGTGGAGGGCATTAAGTCCTTTGACGAACTGCTGGAGAAACACGGCCAGGGCTATGGCTGTGAGGTATGTAAGCCTACCGTTGGTTCGCTGCTGGCGTCCTGCTGGAACGAATATGTGCTCAAACCAGAACACACTCCGCTTCAGGACACCAACGATAACTTCCTGGCCAATATTCAGAAAGACGGGACTTACTCGGTGATCCCGCGTTCTGCCGGAGGGGAAATCACCCCGGAAGGGCTGGTCGCCGTGGGTCGTATCGCCCGTGAGTTTAACCTGTACACCAAAATCACCGGTTCCCAGCGTATCGGCCTGTTCGGCGCGCAGAAGGACGACCTGCCGGAAATCTGGCGTCAGCTGATTGAAGCGGGCTTCGAAACCGGCCACGCGTACGCCAAAGCGCTGCGCATGGCGAAAACCTGCGTGGGCAGCACCTGGTGTCGCTACGGCGTCGGCGACAGCGTGGGATTCGGCGTTGAGCTGGAAAACCGCTACAAAGGCATCCGTACCCCGCACAAAATGAAGTTCGGCGTCTCCGGCTGTACCCGCGAATGTGCGGAAGCGCAGGGTAAAGACGTGGGTATTATTGCCACCGAGAAAGGCTGGAACCTGTACGTGTGCGGCAACGGCGGGATGAAACCTCGCCACGCGGATCTGCTGGCCGCCGATCTCGATCGCGATACGCTGATCAAATACCTCGACCGTTTCATGATGTTCTACATCCGTACCGCCGATAAGCTGACCCGTACCGCCTCCTGGCTTGATAACCTCGAGGGCGGCATCGACTACCTGAAGTCGGTCATTATCGACGACAAGCTGGGCCTGAATGAACAGCTGGAATCCGAGATGACTCGCCTGCGCGAGGCGGTGATCTGCGAGTGGACCAAAACCGTGAACACGCCAGCGGCGCAGACGCGCTTCAAACACTTTATCAACAGCACCCAGCGCGACCCGAACGTGCAGGTGGTGCCGGAGCGTGAACAGCATCGTCCAGCGACCCCGTATGAACGTATTCCGGTGATGCTGGTGGAGGAAAACGCATGAGCCAGTGGGTAAACATCTGCAATATTAACGACATTCTGCCAGCAACCGGCGTCTGTGCCCTGCTGGGCAACGAGCAGGTGGCGATTTTCCGTCCTCGCCACGATGAACAGGTCTATGCCATCAGCAATATCGACCCGTTCTTCGAGGCCAGCGTGCTCTCCCGCGGTCTGATTGCGGAGCACCAGGGCGAACTGTGGGTTGCCAGCCCGCTGAAAAAGCAGCGCTTCCGCTTAACCGACGGGCGCTGCATGGAAGATGAAAGCTTCTCGGTCAAACACTACGACGTCCGCGTGAAGGACGGCAAGGTGCAGCTGAAAGGGTAACCCCTCGCCTTTTCAATAGGAAAGGCTTATGACCCCTTATGGGTAACGGCAGGAAAAACCGTATGTTCTGTACGATTCCTGCTGTTATCCTGACGTCAATTCTTCCCCCGCCATGAATGCTGTGAGGTAACGTCGTGGATCACCTGCCGATTTTTTGTCAATTACGCAACCGCGACTGCCTGCTCGTGGGCGGCGGCGATGTGGCTGAACGCAAGGCGCGCCTGCTGTTAGAGGCGGGCGCCCGACTGACCGTTAACGCCCTCACCTTCGCCCCACAGTTTGACGTCTGGGCGCAGGAAGGGATGCTCACCCAGGTGCAGGGCGAATTTGATGAATCCCTGCTGGATACCTGCTGGCTGACCATCGCCGCAACGGATAACGATGACGTTAACCAGCGCGTCAGCGACGCCTGCGAAGCGCGCCGCATCTTCTGTAACGTGGTGGATGCGCCGAAAGAGGCGAGCTTTATCATGCCGTCGATTATCGACCGTTCACCGCTGATGATTGCGGTGTCGTCCGGTGGCCGCTCGCCCGTTCTTGCCCGTCTGCTGCGGGAAAAACTGGAAGCCGTGCTGCCGCAGCATCTTGGCCAGATTGCCCAATACGCCGGGCAGCTGCGTTCCCGCGTGAAGCAAACCTTCGCAACCGTGGGCGAACGCCGTCGCTTCTGGGAGAAGTTCTTTGTCAATGACAGGCTGGCGCAGTCGCTGGCCAATCAGGACACCAAAGCCGTTGAAGAGACGACCGAACAGCTCCTGAGCGAGCCGCTGGATCATCGCGGTGAAGTGGTACTGGTGGGCGCAGGTCCCGGCGATGCGGGCTTGCTGACGCTGAAGGGTCTCCAGCAGATCCAGCAGGCGGACATCGTGGTGTATGACCGTCTGGTCTCTGATGACATCATGAATCTGGTACGCCGCGATGCTGACCGCGTGTTCGTCGGCAAACGGGCAGGTTATCACTGCGTACCGCAGGAGGAGATCAACCAGATCCTGCTGCGGGAAGCGCAGAAAGGTAAGCGTGTGGTGCGTCTGAAAGGGGGCGATCCCTTTATCTTTGGTCGCGGCGGCGAGGAGCTGGAAACTCTCTGCAACGCGGGCATTCCATTCTCCGTGGTGCCGGGTATTACGGCGGCATCCGGCTGTTCTGCCTATTCCGGCATTCCGTTAACCCATCGCGACTATGCCCAGAGCGTGCGCCTGGTGACGGGCCACCTGAAAACCGGCAGCGAGCTGGACTGGCATAATCTGGCCGCTGAAAAGCAGACGCTGGTCTTCTACATGGGGCTAAATCAGGCAGCCACGATTCAGGCGAAACTGCTGGAGCACGGCATGGAAGCAGATATGCCGGTCGCACTGGTGGAAAACGGCACCGCCATTACGCAGCGCGTGGTCGATGGCGTGCTGACGCAGCTGGGTGAGCTGGCGCAGCAGGTTGAAAGCCCGGCGCTGATCGTGGTGGGCCGCGTGGTAGCACTGCGTGAAAAACTGAACTGGTTCTCCAGCCACTAACGCACAATCTCTCTCCCGGGAGTAGTCTTGAAGCGGACTACTCCCTTCTTACCTCAATCGATAACATACCGCCCGCGTAATGGAACTTTTCCATTTATTCCCTCGTATTACATCCAATTTTTTGATTTTATTGACAAGGAATGCGTATGTTCAAACTGGCAAAAGCTGCCGTACTGGTCGGCCTGTTAACAACTCTGACGGCCTGCACCGGTCACGTTCAAAATACTAAAAATAATTGCAGCTACGATTACCTGCTGCATCCGGCGATCTCCATTTCGAAGATCATCGGCGGTTGCGGCCCGGCGGCACAGCAGTAAGCGTTTTTCAGGCGTAAAAAAACCGGGAATTTCCCGGTTTTTTTTATTGAGTCCGTATTTGTCGGGTGGCGGCTTAAGGTTTCGCCACAAACCCAATCGCCTCGTACACCGCTGTCAGGGTTTCCGACGCGCGCGCGCTGGCTTTTTCTGCGCCCTCTTTCATCACTTTTTGCAGGAAAGCTTCGTCGTTACGGTAACGGTGATAGCGCTCCTGCAACTCGGTCAGCATGCCGGAAACGGCGTCTGCCACTTCGCCTTTCAGGTGGCCGTACATCTTGCCTTCAAAGTGTTTTTCCAGCTCAGGGATGCTCTGTCCGGTCACACCGGAGAGAATGTCCAGCAGGTTGGATACGCCCGCTTTGTTCTGCACGTCGTAGCGCACCACTGGCGGCTCATCGGAGTCGGTCACCGCACGCTTGAGCTTTTTCACCACCGATTTCGGATCTTCCAGCAGGCCGATAACGTTGTTGCGGTTATCGTCAGACTTGGACATCTTTTTGGTCGGCTCCAGCAGGGACATCACGCGCGCGCCGGATTTCGGAATAAACGGCTCAGGCACTTTGAACACGTCGCCGTAAAGCGCATTGAAGCGCTGGGCAATATCGCGGCTCAGCTCCAGGTGCTGCTTCTGGTCTTCACCCACCGGCACCTGGTTGGTCTGGTACAGCAGAATGTCGGCCGCCATCAGCACCGGATAGTCAAACAGACCGGCGTTGATGTTCTCAGAGTAGCGCGCAGACTTATCCTTGAACTGGGTCATGCGGCTCAGCTCGCCGAAATAGGTGTAGCAGTTCAGCGCCCAGCCCAGCTGCGCGTGCTCTGGTACGTGAGACTGAACGAAAATGGTGCTCTTCTCGGGATCGATACCGCACGCCAGGTACAGCGCCAGCGTATCGAGCGTTGCTTTGCGAAGCTTCTCTGGATCCTGACGCGCGGTGATAGCATGCAAATCCACGATGCAGTAAATGCAGTGGTAGTCATCCTGCATGCTCACCCACTGACGTAACGCACCCATGTAGTTACCAATGGTCAGTTCACCTGAAGGCTGTGCGCCACTAAAAACGATGGGCTTAGTCATTATTCAATTCCTGATGTTCACTGTGCGAGAGCCCGAGTGCGGGCAACAAATCTTTGAAGTGGTCGAACACAACGTCCGGCTCACTCAGCGTAATGGCTTCACCGTAGTTGTAGCCGTAGGTCAACCCAACCGACGGGCAACCTGCCGCTCTGGCAGCCAGAATATCATTGCGGGAATCCCCGACAAAGAGCAGCTCCGCAGGTGCTAAGGATAATTTTCCTGCCACCAGCAATAGCGGTTCCGGATGCGGCTTTTTATTCTGTACGTCATCGCCGCCCACAATCACGGAGAAGTATTTCGCGATATCCAGCGCTTCCAGCAGAGGCGCAACGAACGGTGTCGGCTTGTTAGTTACCAGCCCCAGCGGGATGCCTTTAGCATATAGCGCGCTCAGCGTTTCAGCGACATCCGGGAACAGGAAGCTGCCCTCTTCGACGGTCTCTTCGTAGAAACGGTCGAACAGTTTGCGCAGAATACGCTGCTGCTCATCCTGGGGAATATCCGCGTGGTCAACACTCGGTTTACCTTGCGCGGAACGCTGAGAGGCACGCTCCTGACGAGCCCAGGTCAGCGCGCGCTCCATCAGCACGTCTGCACCGTTACCAATCCACGTCACGACGCGCTCTTCGCCTGCAACGGGGAGTTCAAGGGCATACAGCGCCTGATCGACGGCGCTGGTTAATCCTGGCGCGCTGTCGACCAGCGTGCCGTCGAGGTCAAATGCTACACCCCGAATAGCCTGCAATTTATCCATGACTTACCTTCGCCAGTTCACGGCGCATTTCATCAATGACTTTTTTGTAATCCGGTTGATCGAAGATGGCGGAGCCTGCGACGAACATATCCGCCCCTGCCTCCGCAATCTCTCCGATGTTATTGACCTTCACGCCGCCGTCCACTTCCAGACGAATATCATAGCCAGACTCATCGATACGGCGGCGCACTTCACGCAGTTTGTCAAGGGTCTGAGGGATAAATGACTGACCACCAAAGCCCGGGTTGACGGACATCAGCAGGATCACGTCCAGCTTGTCCATCACGTAGTCGAGATAGCTCAGCGGGGTCGCCGGGTTAAAGACCAGCCCCGCCTTACAGCCGTTCTCTTTGATCAGCTGTAGCGTGCGGTCAACGTGTTCGGAGGCTTCCGGGTGGAAAGTGATGATGCTGGCACCCGCCGCGGCGAAATCGGGTACGATGCGGTCAACCGGTTTCACCATCAGATGCACGTCAATGGGCGCGGTGATCCCGTAGTTACGCAGCGCTTTAAGCACCATCGGACCGATGGTCAGGTTGGGAACGTAGTGGTTATCCATAACGTCGAAATGGACGACATCCGCGCCAGCCGCGAGAGCTTTGGCAGTGTCTTCACCCAGGCGGGCAAAATCGGCCGACAGAATTGAGGGGGCAATCAAAAACTGTTTCATCCGCATCTCCTTGAAATGTGTTTACCGGCGGGCAAAGGCTCAGGGTCGATAAAGCGCCAGAAGTTCGTCCACCTTTTTACGTGTGCCGCCGTTGCTGCTAATGCTACGCCGCACTTTTACCTGAAAATGCTTCGCGGCTTTGTACCATTCGCGCGTATCAGGCGTGTCGTGATTCGAAATTAACACCGGAATTCTTTTGCTGACCAGCTTTTCCGCCATCTCAGCCAGACGAGCCTGCTCGGCCGGGCTGAAGCTATTGGTGTGGTAGGCGGTGAAATTTGCCGTGGCAGACAGCGGCGCGTAAGGCGGGTCGCAGTAGACCACCGAGTTTACGCCCGCCAGCTCCATGCACTCTTCATATGAGAGACAGTAGAACTCGGCATTCTGTGCTTTTTCAGCAAAGTGATACAGCTCGTCCTGCGGGAAATAGGGACGCTTATAGCGGCCAAACGGCACGTTAAACTCGCCACGCAGATTATACCGGCACAGACCGTTGTAGCCATGGCGGTTGAGATAAAGAAACAACAGCGCGCGACGGAACGGATCCTGGCTTTGATTAAACTCAGCGCGGAACTGATAGTAGACGTCCGGGTTGTTGTTCTCTGGCGTAAACAGCTTCCGTGCCTCTTCCACATACTCATCGGTACGCAGTTTGACGATGTTATAGAGGCTAATAAGGTCGCTGTTGATATCCGCCAGGATATAACGAGAAAAATCGGTATTCAGGAACACCGATCCAGCACCCACGAAGGGCTCGATAAGACACTCGCCTTTCGGCAGGTGCTTTTTAATATCGTCGAGCAGGGGGTATTTCCCCCCTGCCCATTTCAGAAAAGCGCGATTTTTTTTCATGCTGACTAACTGATTACACCTTCTCCGGCTGTGGAGAAAGCTCCGACAGCATCCTGCGCTTTAAACATTACTTCAGATCGGCCTGCACCTGATGAATCGGCTTCGCCCACGGGTTTTTCGCCTGCACGTCGGCTGGCAGCGTGGAAACGGCACGTTTTGCTTCATCTTTGGAAGCATAAATACCACTCACCAGCACATACCACGGTTGACCGTTACGGGTCGTCTGATAAACCACGTAGTTTTTCAGATTCGATTTCTTCGCCCAGGCGTTGAGGTTGTCATAGTTAGACGAACTGCTCAGCTGAAGGGTGTAGTTGCTGGAAGAGGCCGACTGCAAAGAACCCACGTTGCCCGTCGTTTTACCTGGCGAAGCGCCCGTTTTGGCTGCGGGAGCCGCAGGTGTTGTTGCAGCAGGTGTTGTTGCAGCAGGCGCCGCTGTGGTCGCCGTCGCTTTCGGAGCAGCGGTTGCCGCAGGCGTTGGCGCTTTAACCGGCTGGCTCACCGCAGGTTTTGTCTGCGCTGGCGCTTTCGTTTCTGGCGCTTTTGCCACGGCCTGTGGTTTCGTCTCACGCTTCGGCTCAATCACAGCCTGCTTACGCTCCTGGCGTGGTGCAGTCTGCGTCTGGCGCGGTTTGGTTTCCGTTGCCGCCGTCTGCTGCTGGGCATTGCTGCCATGAACTGGCGCAACGGTGGCTGGTTCAGTTGGCAGCGTGGAGTTCACCACGGCAGCGTTAACCTGTTCCTGATTCTGCGGCTGCATCAGCGCGTTGTTCAGATCGCCCTGAACCTCAACACGCTGCTGGCCTTCAGGCGTAGCTGGCGCCTGGCCCTGAGTCGGGGTAGAAGAGACAGGCGGCAGAGAGATATCCTGACCGGCGCTGGTGTTGCCTGCGGTCTGCTCTGCGGAAGTGGTGCCCGGCGCAGGCTGAGCGCCATTCGCCTGGTTGCTCGCATCGTTACCAGACAGGTCGATGCTCTTCTCGGCAGACGCGGTCTGCTCGGTAGAATGGGTAGAAGGGGCTTTTAGCGCGGAACCAATGCCGACAATCAGCAATACCAGCACCAGAACGCCAAGGCCCATCATGATGTACTGACGGGAGGCCGGTTTTGCCGCTACCGCTTTTTTACGCTTGCGCGGTCGACGTTCAACAGGCTGTTCATCCATTAACTCTTCTTCGGATTCAAACTCCTCGTCTTCACGCTCATTGCGCGCGTTGCGGCTACGCGAAGGGCGACGATCGTCTGCATCCAGATCGACATCGTCAAAGTTGATCTGCGGCTCGTTATCACGTTCTGAAGATTGACGAGAACGACCAGTACGACGATCGCTGGGATCGGGTTTCAGCTCGTCTTCTGGTTTGAATTCATCCATTTAACACCCCACTCAAAGGCTTCTGCCAACGACTCTGCATTAACCTGAAGCTAAAACGACCACCTGTTACAGCGGTCTGACCTTTCTAGTTGTTACGCTTGCTGACAATCAGCAATAGCGCCAAGTACGACTTCGTGCGGCACTCCGCCGCGCACTTCACTTTTCCCTATTGCAAGCGGGAGTACCAGACGCATCTCACCTGCTAATACTTTTTTATCGCGCATCATGTGGGGAAGGTACGCCTGCGCAGACATTTCCTGCGGACCACTTACCGGCAAGCCAGCACGTTTAAGCAACGCGATGATACGTGCTGTCTCTTCCGGCCTGAACTGCCCCAAACGTTCAGAGGCACGCGCCGCCATAACCATTCCGGCAGCGACAGCTTCACCGTGAAGCCAGTTACCGTAGCCCATTTCGGCTTCGATCGCATGACCAAACGTATGCCCCAGATTCAGTAAAGCACGTAAGCCGGTTTCACGCTCATCTGCGGCAACGACTTCTGCTTTCAGCTCACAACAACGGCGAATACAGTAGGCCATTGCCTGCCCGTCGAGGCGCAGCAGCGCATCCATATTCTCTTCCAGCCAGGTGAAGAACTCCCCGTCAAGAATAATGCCGTATTTGATCACTTCTGCAAGGCCGGACGCCAGTTCGCGCGCTGGCAAGGTTTTCAGACAGTCGAGATCCACCACCACCGAGGCGGGCTGGTAGAACGCGCCAATCATGTTTTTGCCGAGCGGATGGTTAACCGCCGTTTTACCGCCCACAGAAGAATCGACCTGTGAGAGCAACGTGGTTGGAATTTGAATAAAGCGCACGCCGCGCTGGTAGCTGGCGGCTGCAAAACCGGTCAGATCGCCCACAACGCCGCCGCCCAGGGCAAGCAGTGTTGTATCACGACCGTGCGGTTTTTGCAGAAGTGCGGTAAAGACGGTATCCAGTACCGTCAGGCTTTTGTACTGCTCGCCATCGGGCAGAATCACACTGTCGACCTTCACGCCCGCCTGCTCAAGCAGGTGACGTACACGGTCGAGATAAAGCGGAGCCAGCGTCTCGTTGGTGACCAGCATCGCCTGATCACCCGCTTTCAGTGGTAAGAAGGAAGCTGGGTCGTTAAACAAACCAGCCGCGATGGTGATAGGGTAACTACGTTCCCCGAGAGTAACTGTAATCCTCTCCATGACGCGACATCCACCTTAAATGCTTTTACCCGCAGGCGAGTGTATATATAGCCAGAATCAGTTGCTTTCCAGCATATGAATAATCTGGTTTGCAACCACTTTAGCGCTTTGATCGTCAGTACGAATGGTCACATCAGCAATCTCTTCGTACAGAGGATTGCGTTCATCGGCCAAAGCTTCCAGAACTTCACGTGGCGGTGTTTCAACCTGCAACAACGGGCGCTTTTTATCACGCTGCGTGCGTGCCAGCTGTTTTTCGATGGTCGTCTCAAGATAGACCACTACGCCACGGGCGGAGAGACGGTTGCGGGTTTCGCGAGATTTTACAGAGCCGCCGCCAGTTGCCAGCACAATGCCCTGTTTTTCCGTGAGTTCGTTGATCACTTTTTCTTCTCGGTCACGGAAACCTTCTTCGCCTTCTACGTCGAAGACCCAGCCCACATCCGCTCCGGTTCGTTTCTCAATCTCTTGATCAGAATCGTAAAATTCCATATTGAGTTGTTGAGCTAACTGACGCCCAATAGTGCTTTTGCCGGCACCCATAGGCCCAACCAGAAAGATATTGCGTTTCTCTGCCATTTTTTCGGTACTACTAAGACTATTCGTTAATGGTAATCCCCGCTGCGCAGACACCCGGCGTAGCAGGACATGAACTGAAACCTCATTTGCAATAGAGCGAGAGTCAGACGAAAAATTATCTCAATACTCCGGCTTGTTTGGCAACTGATTAAATCACCGTTCCCGGCGCATAAGGAAATAAGACGTAAGTCCAACTCAAATCGGTACTCCTTGTATGCTAATTCATGCCCCACGTCAAACATCTGCAACAAACTGAATGCAAAATCATTGCGGGGATCGTTACCCATTACTGAATACTGACCAGACGTGGCGTGATAAACACCACTAACTCGCGCCGTTCGTTATCTTTTCCGTCATGGCGGAACAGCTGACCCAGCCACGGAATGTTGCCCAGCACGGGCACGCTGTCGCGTCCGGTTTTATTCTTTTGCGAAAAGATCCCGCCCAGCGCGAGCGTTTCCCCACTTTTTACCTCAACCTGCGTTTCGATCTCCTGCTTATCGATCGCCAGCGTTTCGCCGTCTGCCTGTTGCAGCACCTGGCCGGGCATATTTTCACTGATATGCAATTTCAGGCGCACACGACCACCCGGCAGAACCACCGGCGTGACCTCCATGCCTAATACCGCTTCTTTAAATTCAACGGATGTCGCCCCGCTCTCGCCGCTGGAAACCTGATACGGAATTTCGCTGCCCTGCTTGATGCTGGCCGGCTGCATGTGCGATGCCAGCAGCCGCGGGCTGGCGATGATATCCACCTGCTGCTTTTGCTCAAGCGCCGACAACTCAAGATCCAGCATCCTGCCGTTGATGCGCCCGATGTTAAACCCTGCGTGGGTGGTCGCACTGGCCACCGACAGGTCCGCACCCAGCGTCGTGACCTGACCCACTTTACTGGCCTCCGTTGCGTCAGCGAGGTTCCATTTCACCCCCAGTTCACGCAGGCTTTTTTCACTGATGGTCACAATCTGCGCCGCCAGTTCCACCTGCTCGACGGGCAGATCCATCTGCACAGCCCAGCGCTGGAGCATATCCACCACCGTCTGGTTATCCCTGACCAGGAAACGGTTGGTGCGCTTGTCGACGGAGAGACTGCCTTTCGGGCTTAAGAGCTTTTCCGCCGCTTTTTGCAATTCGGCCGCATCCGCATAAGCAAACGGAATGCTGTGAGAGTGCAGCGGGGCGTCGAGCAGACGCTGGGCCCGCTCCTGCTCTTTACGCGTCTGTTGCTCCCGTTGCCAGGCCGCCGTATGCACATAAAAATGCCGCCCTCTTCCCGCAATACCAGCCCGGCGCTGTTCACTACCGTCTGAAGCGCCTGCCTCCAGGGCACCCGCGTTAAATTCAGCGAAAGCGAACCGCTGACATCCGGCGACACCACCAGATTGCGATCCTCCTGCGCTACCAGCGCCTGTAATATTTGCACCACCGGGACATCATCCACCAGCAGGGTGACCGGTTTTGGCGTCGCGGCCCACAGGGGCTGGCTGAGTACCGCCAGTAACAGCCCTATCCTTATCTTCACTTTTTTTCGTTCCTTCTCGTTGCCATGTCCATCGCTTCGGCTCGCACATATCGCCGACATCAACGGTCAGTTGTTGTCTATCTATCGCGCTCACCCGCCAGCCTGTCGGTAACCGCATCTGCGTTTTTACCCGGTGCCAGCGTTTCTGCCCGTCCTGCATAAGGCCGATATCCCTGCTGCCGCTGACTATCCCCTGATACCGCCACTGGCTGAGCTGCCCGGCTGCGCAACGCTCTTCCGGCACAGAGAAGGGATCCCGCATCCCGGTCAGGAAAAGCGGAGAAAGCAGGATGACTAAACGGGCTTTACTGCGCATGACCGATCTCCAGTTGCAGGCTGAGGCGTAACTGTTTGCCCTGTGGGATGATGGAAAACGCACTCACCCGCACGTTCTCAAGCGCCAGCCGGGAAAAGAGCGCCGGAACCGCGCCCCATGAGGCATCCAGCGCCAGCTCTCCCCCACTCTGCTGCGGCTTCCAGTACACCAGCCTTGCGTCCTCACGCTGAAATGCCAGGGGAGAAAAGGGCCGCGAGGGCGTCACTTGCGTAAACACTGCTTGCCGTCCGGCCTCTGGCCACAGCGAGGCGTTGATTCGCTTCGCACTGATGGCCTGCGCCTGAACATCGGCGTAACGCAGAGCAGCGGGCCTGAGCAGCAGTCCCCAAATTGCCCACGCAACAAGCCCCGACGCGATCAACCAGCAAAGGACGCGCCGGGAAGGACGTGCATCAGCCCAGCGTTGATACCAGATACCCACCGGCTACCTCCGGCTATGCAGTTTAAAAGAGAACATCCATCGCCCCAGGCTATCCTGTTGCAGTTCGCCTGCCGGTCCGGGGTTAAATCCCGTCACCCTTTTCAGCGCATCGGTCATGGCTGCGAGCGCTGGCAGTGAAGTGGTATAGCCGGTCAGGGTCAGCGAGGGTGGCTGATAACGCAGCGCCGTCAGCCACGCCTGCCGGGGCATTGCGCTGGCAAGCGATTCCAGCGCGGGTTGCCAGGCCGGATCAGACGGCGGCGAAGGGGTTTTCAGCCCCGCTGACTGCGGCTGACGGGCTCTCAATACTTTCTGCACCGCCCGAGTCCCCGCCAGTTCGCTCTGCAACGCCTGTAACGCGAGAGACTGCGTCGCCCGCAGACTGAAACCACCCGCCAGCATCACCAGCAATGAGGCGGCAAACAGCAGCCCCCAGAAACGCAGGCGCTGATTACGTTGCTGCCGACGCCAGGGTAAAAGATTGGGCATGCTCATTACGGCGCCTCGCTCATGGCCAGCGCCAGGGCGACGGTGTAATCAGCACCGCATTCCGGCAGCGGCGGCTGGCACAGCGTCACCGCTTCCCAGGGATCGCGGGCAGCATCAAACACGGCGATATCAGAAGAAGAAAGCGCAAGCAGCGCCGCCAGTTCATTCACCGTCGCCGCTTCTGTGGTGTAGCGCCGCCCCCACTGGTGACGCATCGCCCATAGCCACTGGTGTTGATCTCTCCAGGCGACGCACCGGGCGGGGGCAACAGCAGAGAGAAGATTAGCCAGCGCGCCGGCATCCGGGGCGATTGCTGCCAGACGCAAACGCAGCGCGTTCGCCAGCGTCAACAGGGTATCGACCTCTCTGTTTTGCGCTGCGGTAACCTGAAAAGTGTTGCTGAACGTATCCTGCGCGTAGTCAAAGCAGAGCGTATCGGCGGGCATCTCCAGCTCACGCGCTAATGCGGCGCCTACCCAGGTGAGCTGTTCGCTGTCACGCAAGGTAACGGATGGACGGGGCAACGCGCGTTGCAGAACGCGCGTTGCCGGAAATGAGAGGAATACCCGATGCGAGTGCGGCAATGTTTTCCGCCAGCCACGTAATGCGTTAACCAGCTCTTCTGGCTTAAGTATTTTGCCTTCCCCGATAACGCCGTCCGACAGCGGCACCGCCCACCAGCGCAGTAAACGCCATCCGGCCCGCTCTCTGGTCAGCGCTACCGCAACCACCTTATCCTGTTGAATATGAACACCTGTTTGCCACGTTTTAAAAGCCATGCTTCACGATCTCCTTATCGCCCGTCGGAGTGACGGCTATATCAATGAATCAGGCTTGCCTTTATACTACCGCGCGATTGTTTAGAAACTGCCCAGGCTAAACCAAATGGGAAATCTCCGGTGAAGTTCGTAAAGTATTTATTGATCCTTGCAGTCTGTTGCATTCTGCTGGGAGCAGGCTCGATTATTGGTTTGTACAAATATGTCGAGCCGCAACTCCCTGATGTCGCCACGCTTCGTGATGTGCGGCTTCAGATCCCTATGCAGGTCTATAGCGCCGATGGTGAACTGATGGCGCAATACGGCGAGAAACGTCGTATCCCTTTGACCTTAAATCAAATCCCACCCGTGATGGTGAAAGCTTTTATCGCCACCGAGGACAGCCGTTTTTACGAGCACCACGGTGTCGATCCGGTCGGTATTTTCCGTGCGGCAAGCGTGGCGCTGTTCTCCGGTCATGCCTCTCAGGGGGCAAGTACTATTACTCAGCAGCTGGCGCGTAACTTCTTCCTCAGCCCGGAAAAGACGCTGATGCGTAAGATCAAAGAGGTGTTCCTCGCGATCCGCATTGAGCAACTGCTGAGCAAAGACGAGATCCTTGAGCTTTACCTCAACAAGATCTATCTGGGCTACCGCGCCTATGGCGTAGGGGCTGCGGCTCAGGTCTATTTTGGTAAGCCGATCGATCAGCTCACGCTGAGCGAAATGGCGACCATTGCCGGCCTGCCAAAAGCGCCATCCACCTTTAACCCGCTCTACTCGCTGGACCGCGCCACCGCGCGCCGTAACGTGGTGCTGTCGCGTATGTTGAGCGAAGGCTACATCAGTCAGTCTGAGTACGATAAGGCGCGCAGCGACGTTATTGACGCCAATTACCATGCGCCGGAAATCGCCTTCTCTGCACCGTATCTCACTGAAATGGTTCGCCAGGAGATGGTGAGTCGCTACGGTGATAAAGCGTATGAAGATGGTTATCGCGTCTATACCACCGTGACCCGCAAAGTGCAGCAGGCTGCCCAGCAGGCGGTGCGTAATAACGTGATGGATTACGATATGCGTCACGGCTATCGCGGCCCGTCCAACGTGCTGTGGAAAGTGGGGGAAGGCGCATGGGACAGTAAAAAAATCACTGATTCCCTGAAAGCGCTGCCGACCTATGGCCCGCTGCGTCCGGCTGTCGTCACCCAGGCCGATCCACAGGAAGCGGTGGCGATGATGGCCGATGGCACATCCGTTTCGCTGCGCATGGAGGGTGTCCGCTGGGCGCGTCCGTACCGCTCTGACACTCTTCAGGGCCCGACGCCACGTAAAGTGACCGATGTGGTACAAACCGGACAACAAATCTGGGTCCGTCAGGTCGGTGATGCCTGGTGGCTGGCGCAGGTGCCGGACGTCAACTCTGCGCTGGTCTCCATCAATCCGCAGAACGGTGCCGTGATGGCGCTGGTTGGCGGGTTCGATTTCAACCAGAGCAAATTTAACCGCGCGACCCAGGCACTGCGTCAGGTTGGTTCGAACATCAAACCGTTCCTGTATACCGCGGCGATGGATAAGGGGCTGACGCTCGCCAGCATTCTCAACGACGTGCCAATTTCCCGCTGGGATGCCGGTGCGGGCTCTGACTGGCAGCCGAAGAACTCTCCGGCGCAATACGCTGGCCCTATCCGTCTGCGTCAGGGCCTTGGCCAGTCGAAGAACGTGGTCATGGTTCGCGCGATGCGTGCGATGGGCGTTGATTATGCGGCAGAGTATCTGCAACGCTTCGGCTTCCCGGCGCAAAACATTGTTCATACCGAATCTCTGGCGCTCGGCTCCGCGTCCTTTACGCCGCTCCAGGTCGCTCGTGGCTACTCGGTGATGGCGAACGGGGGATTCCTGGTCGATCCGTATTTCATCAGCAAAATCGAGAACGATCAGGGCGGCGTACTGTTTGAAGCGAAACCGAAAATTGCCTGCCCTGAATGCGATATTCCGGTGATTTACGGCGACACGCCAAAATCCAATGTCCTGGAAAACAAGGATATGGAAGATGTGGCGATCTCTCAGGAACGTCAGAATCTGGCGGTGCCGCAGCCTCAGCTGGAACAGGCCAATCAGGCGCTGGTCGCCCAGAGTGGCGCGCAGGAGTACGCCCCGCACGTGATCAGCACGCCGCTGTCGTTCCTGATTAAGAGCGCACTGAACACCAACATCTTTGGCGAACCGGGCTGGCAAGGCACCGGCTGGCGAGCGGGCCGCGATTTGCAGCGCCACGACATCGGCGGCAAAACCGGGACAACCAACAGTTCAAAAGATGCCTGGTTCTCAGGTTATGGCCCGGGCGTTGTCACCTCGGTCTGGATTGGTTTTGACGATCACCGCCGCACTCTGGGGCGCACAACCGCTTCTGGCGCGATTAAAGATCAGATTTCCGGTTACGAGGGTGGGGCTAAGAGTGCGCAACCGGCCTGGGATGCTTACATGAAGGCCGCTCTCGAGGGCGTGCCGGAGCAGCCGCTAACGCCTCCGCCGGGCATTGTCACGATCAATATTGACCGCAGCACTGGACAGCTCGCGAATGGCGGTAATAGCCGTGCCGAGTATTTCATCGAGGGTACGCAGCCAACCACGCAGGCGGTGCATGAGGTGGGTACAGAGATCATTGATAACGGCGAGACGCACGAACTGTTCTGACGCCAACTAAAAAGCCGGGTGGCGACTACGCCTGACCCGGCCTACAACATCAATGCAAAACGGCAACCTTCGGTTGCCGTTTTTAATGGTGGCGCTACAAACGACCCTGCCCCTTCAGCCACTCTCGTACCAGGAACAGTGCGCTCACGTTGCGTGCCTCGTTAAAGTCAGGATCTTCCAGCAAATCCATCAGATGAGCCAGCGGCCAGCGAACCTGCGGCAGCGGTTCCGGCTCGTCTCCTTCCAGCGATTCAGGATAGAGATCTTCCGCGACAACGATGTTCATTTTGCTGGAGAAATAGGACGGCGCCATGCTCAATTTTTTCAGGAACGTCAGCTCTTTCGCGCCAAAACCGACCTCTTCTTTCAGCTCCCGGTTTGCCGCTTCAAACACCGTTTCGCCCGGATCGATCAGTCCTTTGGAAAAGCCCAGCTCGTACGATTCTGTGCCCACGGCGTATTCACGAATGAGGATCAGGTGCTCGTCGACGATGGGCACAATCATCACCGCTTCACGCGAGGAGGGGCGCATACGCTCATAAACACGACGCACACCGTTGCTGAACTCCAGATCCACGCTTTCGACATTAAACAGACGCGATTTCGCGACGGTTTCAACATTCAGAATGGTGGGCTTTTGTAAGGGTTTGGTCATCTTGACGGGTCTTTGCTGGGTGAACTGGCTTTATTGTGCGATACGCCGCACGGTTTCGGCAATGTCAATTGCTCTTTATTTACATTTATGCAACGTAATTGAATGCGATTCTCATTTCAAAACAAATGTCAAGAGGTTGAAATGTTTCCAGGAATTTGCTGATATCGCGCCGGAACAGGCTTTGTTATCATTACCGGTCACTGGGATGCGCGTCAACATGCTCAAGTTAGACTCCATACTTGCCGATAGCCGACCACAGAATCTCATTCATTGTACAAAAGGTGCGACTGACAACACCTGTAAGAAGATAAGTAAGATGGGGAAAGCATGAGCACCATTTTGATTTTTCTCGCTGCTGTGCTGGCCTGCGCGTCGATTGCGGTGTGGGTATTCAGGCGCCGCGTACATCGCCGTTATCGGCTGCCCTTTTTGAACGCGTTCGCCGGGGCAAACACGCGCAAGCTTTCGCCAGAGGAACGCAGCACCGTTGAGCAGTATCTCGACACGCTGAACCGATCCCGACTTTCGCCTGGCCCTACCGGCGCCAGCACCGCCCCCGTATCGCTCAACCTTAACGCCCAAAGCGACACCGTTCTGTGCGTGACGCGCTCCATTACCCGCTACGGCATCACAACCGACGATCCCAACAAATGGCGTTACTATCTCGACTCTGTTGAAGTACACCTGCCTCCCTTCTGGGAACAGTATATTAACGACGAAAACAGCGTCGAGCTCATCCATACCGATACGCTGCCGCTGGTTATCTCCCTTAATGGTCATACTCTGAGCGAATATGTTCAGGAAGCGCCACGCTTTGCGCTGGAACGCGCGAGCGGAACGCAGGCCTCTATTCGTGGTGAAGAGACAGAGCAGATTGAACTGCTCAACATCCGCCAGGAAACGCATGAAGAGTACGTCCTGAGCCGCCCGGATGGCATTCGCGAAGCGGTGCTGATTGTCGCCTCGTTCCTGCTCTTTTTCATCTGCCTGCTGACGCCGGACGTGTTTGTTCCGTGGCTCGCGGGTGGCGCAGTACTGCTTCTGGCCGCCGGGCTGTGGGGCATATTTGCCCCGCCGGCAAAAACGTCATTACGCGAAATTCACTGCCTGCGCGGAACCCCAAAACGCTGGGGACTGTTCGGTGAGAACGATCAGGAACATATCAACAATATCTCGCTCGGGATCATCGATCTTATCTATCCACGCCACTGGCAGCCGTGGATTGCGCAGGACCTGGGCCACAAAACGGATATTGATATCTATCTCGACCGCCACGTTGTACGCCAGGGACGTTACTTATCCCTGCACGACGAAGTAAAAAACTTCCCGCTTCAGCACTGGCTTCGCAGCGCGGTGATTGCCGGTGGCGCCGCGTTAATCTTCCTCATGCTGCTGCTTTTCGTGCCGCTGGATATGCCAATTAAATTTACCCTGTCATGGATTAAAGGGGCGCAAACCGTGGAAGCCACCAGCGTACAGCAGCTCGAAGAAGCGGGTGTACGCGTGGGAGATACGTTGCGCCTCAAAGGCACCGGGATGTGTAATATCCACACGCCGGGCGCCTGGAACACGCGCCAGAACTCGCCGTTCGCGCCGTTCGACTGCTCTCAGATCATCTGGAATGACGCCTCTCCGCTGCCGCTGCCGGAATCAGATGTGGTCAACAAGGCCACTGCGCTCACCCAGACGATTAATCGCCAGCTCCATCCAAAACCGGATGATGATTCTCGCGTCAGCCCTGCCCTGCGTTCGGCTATTCAGAAGTCGGGCATGGTGCTGCTGGATGACTTTGGCGAAATCGTCCTGAAAACAGAGGATCTCTGTTCCGCCCAGGATGACTGTATCCGGCTCAAGAACGCGCTGGTCAACCTCGGCAACAGCAAAGACTGGGACGCGCTGGTGAAACGCGCCGAAGCGGGACGCCTGGACGGTGTGAACGTGCTTCTGCGTCCGGTCAGCGCCGAGTCGCTGGATAACCTGGTGGCGACCTCTACCGCCCCCTTCGTGATGCGTGAAACCACCCGTGCCGCCCAGGCGCTTAACAGCCCGGCGCCGGGCGGTTTTGTGATTGCCAGCGATGAAGGCAGCGACCTGGTGGATCAACCTTATCCGCAGGTTTCGCTGTATGACTATCCTGCCCAGGAGCAGTGGAGCGAATTCCAGCGTCTGGCGCAGATGCTGATGCAGACGCCATTCAGCGCGGAAGGGATCGTCACCACCCTCTTCACCGACGCCAACGGCACGCGTCATATTGGCCTGCACCGTATGCCGGATAGCGCTGGCCTGTGGCGCTATATAGGGACATCCCTGCTGCTGATTGCGATGCTGGCGTGCATCGTCTGGAACGGTTATCAGGCCGTACGCCGCTATCAGCGTTCCCGCACGCGGCTGGCAGAAATCCAGGCCTACTACGAAAATTGCCTTAACCCGAAACTGATCTCCTCTTCTGAGAGCCTGATCGGATAACGTCCCTGCGCGACAAGTTGTGCTACCCTGTCGCGCACGTTTCTTCTGGCTGGAGTTCCCCCTTATGCATCTTGATATCGACTGGCAGGCGGTCGATACCGTCCTGCTTGATATGGACGGCACGCTGCTTGATCTCGCCTTTGATAACTATTTCTGGCAAAAGCTGGTCCCGGAAACTTACGGTGAACAGCAGGGGATCTCCCCGGCAGAAGCGCAGGAATTCATTCGTTCGCAATATAGCGCGGTGCAGCATACGCTAAACTGGTACTGTCTTGACTACTGGAGCGAGCGACTCGGTTTGGATATTTGTGCCATGACCACCGCCCAGGGCGCACGCGCCGTACTGCGCGAAGATACGGTCCCGTTCCTGGACGCGCTGAAAGCCTGCGGTAAGCGCCGTATTTTGCTGACAAATGCGCATCCCCATAACCTGGCCGTGAAGCTGGAGCATACCGGGCTTGCTTCACACCTTGATTTATTGCTTTCCACCCACACATTTGGTTATCCGAAAGAGGATCAGCGGTTGTGGCATGCCGTGGTAGAAGAAACCGGTTTACAGCCGGAACGCACGCTGTTCATTGACGACAGCGAGCCGATTCTGGATTCTGCGGCCGCTTTTGGCATTCGCTATTGTCTGGGCGTGACCAATCCGGATTCCGGCCTGGCTGAAAAAAGCTATCTGCGACATCCGGGGCTGAACGACTATCGCCGGATGATCCCCTCACTCACCGTGAAGGAGACGCCATGAAAGAAAAACCCTCTGATGGGGTAAGACTGGATAAATGGCTGTGGGCCGCCCGTTTTTACAAAACGCGCGCCCTTGCCCGTGAAATGGTTGACGGCGGAAAGGTGCATTACAACGGTCAGCGCAGCAAACCGAGCAAGCTGGTTGAACTGAATGCCACGTTAACGCTTCGCCAGGGCAACGATGAGAAAACGGTGGTGGTGAAAGCCATTACCGAACAACGGCGGCCCGCAACCGAAGCCGTTTTGCTGTATGAAGAGACGGCCGAAAGCATAGAGAAGCGCGAGAAAACCGCGCTGGCGCGCAAAATGAACGCGCTAACTATGCCTCACCCGGACCGGCGACCGGATAAAAAAGAGCGCCGCGATCTGATGAAATTTAAACACGGTGAGAGCGAGTAACCCTCACCTGCACGAGAGATGAAAATGGCCCAACACGACCAATTACACCGCTATCTGTTTGAACAATTCGCCGTGCGCGGCGAGCTGGTCACCGTATCCGAAACCTGGAAACAGATTCTGGAAAACCACAACTACCCGCTGCCGGTGAAAACCCTGTTGGGCGAACTGCTGGTTGCCACCAGCCTGCTGACCGCCACGCTGAAGTTCGCTGGCGATATTACCGTTCAGTTGCAGGGTGATGGCCCGATGTCGCTGGCGGTGATCAACGGTAATAACCAGCAGCAAATGCGCGGCGTGGCGCGCGTTCAGGGCGATATCCCTGAAAATGCGGATCTGAAAACGCTGGTCGGAAATGGCTACCTGGTTATCACGATTTCGCCTGAAGAGGGTGAGCGCTATCAGGGCGTTGTCGGTCTGGAAGGCGACACGCTTGCCGCCTGCCTGGAAGATTACTTTATGCGTTCCGAACAGCTGCCAACCCGTCTGTTCATCCGCACCGGTGAAGTAGATGGTCAGCCTGCTGCCGGTGGTATGCTGCTTCAGGTTCTGCCTGCGCAGGATGCGCAGACCAATGATTTCGAGCATCTGGCAACGCTGACGGAAACCATCAAAGCGGAAGAGCTGTTCACCCTGTCGGCGACCGACGTGCTGTGGCGTCTGTACCACGAAGAAGAAGTGACGGTTTACGATCCGCAGGATGTGGAATTTAAGTGCACCTGCTCTCGCGAGCGTTGTGCCGGCGCCCTGAAAACGCTGCCGGATGAAGAGATCGACAGCATCATGGCGGAAGACGGTGAGATCGATATGCACTGTGATTACTGCGGTACGCACTACGTGTTTAATTCGATGGATATCGCGGAGATCCGCAATAACGCCTCTCCGGCGGATCCGCAGGTTCACTAAGCTCTGAGCCTGATGCCCGGCGGCGCTATGCTCGCACGGGCCTACAATGAATTGTGCAATTTTTTGATATGATTGCTAATTGTAGGCCGGGTAAGCGTAGCGCCACCCGGCAAGAAAAAGCACTAACGCCACTGCGCATTATTGTAACTGTCGTAGCTCATATCGACACGCTCCCCAAAAATCTCAATATCCGCCCAGGGCTTCACGACAGATTTCACTTTCCTCTGCCTTAATGCGCGGTCAAGTTCTCCTCTGGTCAATGCCTCCGGCATTTTCCACGCGTCCCCGGCGATCCTCCAGCCCGTGTTAGTTTGTGTGTAAGCCACGATCGTGCGATCGGTAAATTGAAATAGCACGGCTTCCGGCTTGCCGTCGCTGTTAAGATCCATCGGCATAAGTAAACAGTTACTCTGGGCGCTATCGCAGCTCTCGAAGCGATACTGATTGCTGAGCATGGCTTGCCACAATGTCTTATCAGGATGAGCCATTCCCGGTGCGAGCTGGACCTGTTTTTCCAGCATCGCGGCGGTCATCTTACCTGCTCCGCCAGCATTCCTGGAGAGAAGACCATTTATTTCACGCTGGCGTTTTGGGTTAGAGATAAACTGCGGATCGTTTTGCAGCGTGAGCATCGCCTCCCGCCCCTTTCGTCCAGCGTTACTGAGCATATACAGGCTGACTTGATCCGCAGTTATTCTGCCGTCCTGATAGCGGGCCATATGGCTTGCAACACTTATTCGCCACGGATCCAGCACGGGGGTATGGACCAACGCCAGGAAAATGAGGGAAAGCAGCCCGGTCGCCGGGATGACGTACGCATGGATCTTCTGCGGTTCACGGCGCTGAATCAGAGCGCTGGCGCAAAAACCGATCGCCCAGACCAGCGCCACGATGGTTATCAATACCCCGTACAGACGCTCGGGTGACCAGCCGTATTGCGAAATGCGTAGCCACAGCGCCCACCCCGCCAGAACCGGATACGCGGGTACGATAGCCACAGCGAGGCGAATCATCCCTCGCAGCGGGGCATAGTAAGGCAGTGTTTGACGCTGTGGATGCCACACTATCGTCACCAGGAATAACAGCAGCAGCGCTAAGGTGGTCAGCAAGCCCGCGGCGGATATTCTGGCTGAAATGGATTCAAAGCCGACAAAAGGCAACGCGCCAATAAAGAGCAGCGCCAGCGCCGCCATCAGGGGAAGCAGACCGGTGGCGATGAGGGTCAGCAGATTTTGCAGGGCAAAGATTAACCTTACCTGCATGCGCGTGAGCACGGCCGCACTGGCTGAAACCACGCCAATCGCCACTGAAATAAATCCGTCAGAATGAAAGAAAAGCCGATCAAAAAAGCCGATGCCGATAAGTTCGAAAAGCTCGGCCCAGAGGAAAAGCACCAGCCAGAAGAGACCATTCGAAACAAAAATAATGAGCAGTGTCAGCGCGTTATGCCAGTTTCGTTGATAAAAGTCGCTGTAGAACGAGGTAGTCGGGACGGGATCCAGACGCCGCTGAAGCCATGGCAACACGAACAGCGTCATCAGCAGCAGATGAAAGCCGAAAACGAGCATCTCATCTCTGAGATTCCAGCTTTCGAGTCCTGCAACGCTCCACTTAAGCCAGCCGCCCATACCCGCGACTGCCGCGCCGATCATCCCGAGTGACAGCCACAAAAATGGCTTTCTGAATGACGTCATGGCAAGAGACAACGTGGTTGTCATTACCACGGTGGCAGGTACTACACACATCAGCCACAGCGTATCCGATGGCAATTTTGCGTACTCGATATACCACGTGATTAGATAGCAAATTACGCCCTGTAGAGCCCCCGCCAGCACGACGGCTACGCGCGTTAAAGCGGATAACGTCTCACGGTTTTCCATTTCTCATCCCTTGTTCATGAAAATCTATTGTCTCATCAAAGCAAAACTCTGGCCCCCACCTCAAACTCTGAAAATAGCTGACCCAAGAGACCTGAATCGTTTTCCCAGTGTAACCCTTACGTAATTTTCTTACATGTATGCGATTACATTCACATTCTTCTGGATAAATTCACCAGAGATTAACCTTTTAAGAACATTTTCCCCATCCAAAAAGCGATTCCTGCGATAATCTGCCCGCCCTGTGACTGGAGTCGCAGCGTTTTCCGTTAGTAAGGGTTTTGACCAGATACGTAAATCTATGAGCCCCGTCGCGGTTAACATCCTCAGAAAAACCCTACAATTTCAGGCAGTACATATTGGCTAAGGAGCAGTGATATGCGTGTTAATGGTTTAACCCCGCAAGATCTCAAGGCTTATGGTATTCACGACGTCCAGGAAGTGGTCTACAACCCCGATTACGATACGCTGTATCAGGAAGAGCTCAATCCGGCACTGGAAGGATACGAGCGTGGTGTGTTGACGAACCTGGGTGCTATCGCCGTCGATACGGGTATTTTTACCGGTCGTTCGCCGAAAGATAAGTATATCGTCCGAGATGACACCACCCGCGATACGCTGTGGTGGGCTGATAAGGGCAAAGGTAAGAACGATAACAAACCGCTCTCCCCGGAAACCTGGCAGCATCTGAAAGGACTTGTCACCCATCAGCTTTCCGGCAAGCGTCTGTTTATTATTGATGCGTTCTGCGGCGCTAACGCCGACACCCGTCTCTCCGTACGATTTATCACCGAAGTGGCCTGGCAGGCGCATTTTGTGAAGAACATGTTCATTCGTCCAACCGATGAAGAACTGCAAGACTTCACCCCTGACTTTATCGTGATGAACGGCGCGAAATGCACCAACCCGCAGTGGAAAGAGCAGGGTCTGAACTCCGAAAACTTTATCGCCTTCAACCTGACCGAGCGTATCCAGCTGATCGGCGGTACCTGGTACGGCGGCGAAATGAAGAAAGGGATGTTCTCGGTCATGAACTACCTGCTGCCGTTGCGCGGTATCGCCTCCATGCACTGCTCGGCGAACGTCGGGGAAAAAGGCGATGTAGCAGTGTTCTTCGGCCTTTCCGGCACCGGTAAAACAACGCTGTCCACCGATCCAAAACGTCGTCTGATTGGCGACGATGAACATGGCTGGGATGATGACGGCGTGTTTAACTTTGAAGGCGGCTGCTACGCGAAGACCATTCGCCTGTCGGAAGAGGCAGAGCCGGATATCTACCACGCGATTCGCCGCGATGCGCTGCTGGAAAACGTCACCGTGCGTGCCGATGGCTCTATCGACTTCGACGATGCCTCGAAAACGGAAAACACCCGCGTCTCTTACCCGATCTACCACATCGAGAACATCGTCAAGCCGGTATCGAAGGCGGGTCACGCCACGAAGGTGATTTTCCTGACCGCGGATGCATTCGGCGTGCTGCCACCGGTTTCCCGCCTGACCGCCAGCCAGACGCAGTACCATTTCCTCTCCGGCTTTACCGCTAAACTGGCGGGTACCGAGCGCGGTGTGACCGAGCCAACCCCAACCTTCTCCGCCTGCTTCGGCGCGGCGTTCCTGTCGCTGCACCCAACGCAGTACGCGGAAGTGCTGGTGAAACGCATGCAGGCATCCGGCGCCCAGGCATACCTGGTAAACACCGGCTGGAACGGTACGGGCAAACGTATCTCCATCAAAGATACACGCGCCATCATCGACGCGATTCTGGATGGTTCGCTGGATAACGCCGAGACCTTTACGCTGCCGATGTTCGATCTGGCGATCCCAACAGCGCTGCCGGGCGTGGATACGCGTATCCTGGATCCGCGTAACACCTACGGTTCACCGGAACAGTGGCGTGAGAAGGCTGAATCGCTGGCGAAACTGTTTATCGAAAACTTCGAGAAGTATACCGACACCCCGGCGGGTGCTGCGCTGGTGAGTGCGGGACCGAAGCTGTAGGTAAAAGCAAAAAGGCAACGAAAGTTGCCTTTTTTAATGTTTTTTCCCTCTCCCCGTGGGAGAGGGCCGGGGTGAGGGCATCAGGCCCCACCCTTTTTTAACTCTCTTTCACCTGACCCCGTAAAACCGGCACCGGTAACCACGCACGAATGCTCAAACCACCCCGCTCGCTGGTGCCAATTTCCAGCAGTCCGTTATGGTTATCAACAATACGCTGCACAATCGCCAGGCCTAAGCCGGTTCCGCTGGTGCTGCGCGCGCTGTCGCCGCGCACAAATGGCTGGAACAGGTGCTTACGCTGCTCAGGCTTGATGCCCGGGCCATCGTCTTCCACCTGGAACCAGGCGCGGTTGAGTTCCGTACCGCTGCTGACTTTGATCCAGCCGTTGCCGTAGCGCGCCGCGTTGACCACCATATTCGCCACCGCGCGTTTAATGGAGAGCGGGTGCATACGTACCTGAATCTCACCTGCCTGAAGGTCGGTCGCAATTTCACGTTCGTAGCCGCTTTCGGCAGCAACCACTTCGCCCAGAACCGCATTCAGATCCGCCATCTCCATCGGCATCTCCTGCCCGGTGCGCAGGTAGTCGATAAACTGCTCGATGATGGCGTTACACTCTTCGATATCCTTGTTGATGGACTCTGCAAGATAACCATCCTGCTCGCCCATCATCTCCGTCGCCAGCCGGATACGCGTCAGGGGCGTGCGAAGGTCATGGCTGACCCCGGCCATCAGCAGCGTACGGTCGTCCGCCAGCTGTTTAACGCCTGCCGCCATGTGGTTAAACGCACGCGTTACCGAGCGCACTTCCGATGCGCCATACTCGCGCAGCGGCGGTGGGATAATACCTTTACCGACCTGTAATGCCGCATGCTCCAGGTCGACCAGCGGTCGGTTCTGGATGCGAATAAACAGCCATGCGCCGCCGATGGCCAGCAGCATGATCGCCAGGGTGTATCGGAACAGCGGTGAGAAGTCGCCCTGATGAATCTCGGTGAGCGGAACACGCACCCAGATGTTGGGTGACAGCCAGGTTTTCAGCCAGACAACCGGCGAGCTTTTATTGACCTCAACGCGCACTTCCGTCGGGCCGCCAAGCTGCTGCGCCATCTGCTGGCTGAGGAATTCATAGTGCTGCGCCCAGCGCAGGCCAGCATCTTCCGCCGCTTCGTTCGAGTAGAGAGAAATGCCCAGCTCACGGTAGATTTCCCGACGGAACGCCGGGGGAACAACCAACTGCGTGCCGTCCTCCAGTTGCAGTTTGTCGGTCATCAGCATACGCACTTCGTATGCCAGCACCTTATTAAACTGCTGGAGGCTCGGCAGGATTGCAAAGTTCAGCACCACCAGGTAGGTCGTCACCAGACTGACAAACAGCAGGGTGACGATCAATAACAGCGTGCGGGCAAACGAACTTCGCGGCGAGAAGCGCATTCGCCTCATGCTTTAGAGCCGTCCGGGACAAACACGTAGCCCAGACCCCAAACGGTCTGAATATAACGAGGATGCGCCGGATCTTCTTCCACCATACGACGCAGACGAGAGATTTGCACGTCGATAGAACGCTCCATCGCGGAGTATTCACGACCACGCGCCAGGTTCATCAGCTTGTCACGGGAGAGCGGCTCACGCGGGTGGCTGACCAGCGCTTTCAGCACCGCGAACTCACCGCTGGTGAGCGGCATTGGCTCATCTTCACGGAACATCTCACGGGTGCCGAGGTTCAGCTTAAACTTACCGAATGCAATGACGGCCTCTTCCTGAGATGGCGCGCCCGGCAGTTCGTTCGCCTGACGACGCAGCACGGCGCGAATACGCGCCAGCAGTTCACGCGGGTTAAACGGCTTTGGAATGTAGTCATCAGCGCCAATCTCAAGGCCGACAATACGGTCGACTTCTTCACCCTTCGCCGTCACCATGATGATCGGCATCGGGTTGCTCTGGCTGCGCAGACGGCGGCAAATAGAGAGCCCGTCTTCGCCAGGCAGCATCAGGTCCAACACCATCAGGTGGAAAGATTCACGCGTCAGCAGACGATCCATCTGTTCCGCGTTCGCGACGCTACGAACCTGGAAGCCCTGCTCGGTCAGATAACGTTCCAGCAGCGCACGCAGGCGCATGTCGTCATCTACGACCAGAATTTTGTAGTTCTCTTGCATTGTGTGTACTCCCAAAGGTTCGGATAAGCCTGGAACAGCGTATTCTAAAAAAGTGCACGGGTTCGACCAGCAAATTCTGGTATAAATTCTAGACGAAATTGTTACAAAGCATATTTAACAGCAGCTTATCTGTTCATTTCATCACATAAATCATTATTAATCTTGTCTGTTACACTGTGCGCTACGTATTGTGCGCAAAGACAGTTAACCGGCATTAAAGGCTGCACCATGAAAACGCCTCTGATCACCCGCGAAGGGTACGAGAAACTCAAAAAAGAGATGGATTACCTGTGGCGCGAAGAGCGTCCGGAAGTGACCAAAAAAGTCACCTGGGCCGCAAGTCTGGGCGACCGCAGCGAGAATGCGGACTATCAGTACAATAAAAAGCGACTGCGCGAAATCGATCGCCGGGTACGCTACCTGACGAAGTGTCTCGAGAATCTCAAAATTGTCGATTACTCCCCGCAGCAGGAAGGTAAAGTGTTCTTCGGCGCGTGGGTCGAAATTGAAAACGACAACGGCGACACCCTGCGTTTTCGTATCGTCGGCTATGATGAAATTTTCGGTCGTAAGGATTACATTTCTATCGATTCACCAATGGCCCGCGCCCTGCTGAAAAAAGAGGTGGGCGATTTAGCCGTTGTCCAGACGCCCGCAGGTGAAGCAAGCTGGTACGTCAACGAAATCGTGTATGTTAAATAGTCCGAGAGCGCCCTCCCCGGCTGGCATTTTTTGGTGTCAGCCCGTATAACTATCCCCCTGATTTTCGATCCACAAGATGAACTGACCATGATGAAAGAGTCGCTCTGCCGCATTATTGCGGGTGAACTTCAGGCCAGAGCCGAACAGGTAGAAGCTGCCGTTCGCCTGCTTGATGAAGGGAACACCGTGCCGTTTATTGCACGTTATCGTAAGGAAGTCACCGGCGGTCTGGATGACACGCAGCTGCGAAACCTGGAGACCCGTCTGGGCTATCTGCGCGAGCTGGAAGACCGACGTCAGGCGATCCTCAAATCTATCGGCGAGCAGGGCAAGCTGACCAGTGACCTGGAAAAAGCCATTAACGGTACCCTGAGTAAAACCGAACTCGAAGACCTCTATCTGCCGTACAAACCGAAGCGCCGCACGCGCGGGCAGATTGCGATCGAAGCCGGCCTTGAGCCACTGGCCGATCTGCTGTGGAACGAGCCGTCTCACGATCCGGAAACCGAAGCCGCCAAGTTTATCGACGCCGATAAAGGCGTAGCAGACACCAAAGCCGCGCTGGACGGTGCTCGCTATATTCTGATGGAGCGCTTCGCCGAAGACGCGGCGCTGCTGGCCAAAGTGCGTGATTACCTGTGGAAGAACGCGCATATCGTCTCCACCGT
This sequence comes from Enterobacter cloacae complex sp. AR_0002, assembly GCF_001922365.1. Lineage (NCBI taxonomy): Bacteria > Pseudomonadati > Pseudomonadota > Gammaproteobacteria > Enterobacterales > Enterobacteriaceae > Enterobacter > Enterobacter cloacae complex sp. AR_0002. The sequence continues at coordinate 4,060,779 of NZ_CP018814.1, read as the reverse complement.
GGTGTCCGGCAAAGAGGAAGAAGGCGCGAAATTCCGCGACTATTTCGATCACCACGAACCCATTTCTACCGCGCCGTCTCACCGCGCGCTGGCGATGTTCCGCGGCCGTAACGAAGGCGTGCTGCAACTCTCCCTGAATGCCGATCCGCAGTTTGACGAGCCGCCTAAAGAGAGCCACTGCGAGCAGATCATTATGGATCATCTGGGCCTGCGCCTGAACAACGCACCGGCGGACAGCTGGCGCAAAGGCGTGGTGAGCTGGACCTGGCGCATTAAGGTGCTGATGCACCTCGAAACCGAGCTGATGGGCACCGTGCGCGAGCGCGCCGAAGACGAAGCGATCAACGTCTTCGCCCGTAACCTGCACGATCTGCTGATGGCTGCGCCAGCTGGCCTGCGCGCCACCATGGGTCTCGATCCGGGTCTGCGTACCGGCGTGAAGGTGGCCGTGGTTGACGGCACCGGCAAGCTGGTTGCCACCGACACCATTTACCCGCACACCGGTCAGGCAGCGAAAGCGGCTGTCGTCGTCGCCGCGCTGTGCGAGAAGTACAACGTTGAGCTGGTTGCCATCGGTAACGGTACGGCGTCCCGCGAAACCGAACGTTTCTATCTCGACGTGCAGAAGCAGTTCCCGAAAGTGACGGCGCAGAAAGTGATCGTCAGCGAAGCGGGGGCATCAGTCTACTCCGCCTCTGAGCTGGCAGCGCAGGAGTTCCCGGCTCTGGACGTTTCCCTGCGCGGCGCGGTCTCTATCGCCCGTCGTTTGCAGGATCCGCTGGCGGAGCTGGTGAAGATCGACCCGAAATCCATCGGTGTGGGCCAGTATCAGCACGACGTGAGCCAGACGCAGCTGGCGCGCAAGCTGGATGCGGTAGTGGAAGACTGTGTTAACGCCGTCGGCGTGGACCTGAACACCGCTTCCGTTCCCCTGCTGACCCGCGTGGCGGGCCTGACCCGTATGATGGCACAGAATATCGTCGCCTGGCGTGATGAGAACGGTCAGTTCCAGAACCGCCAGCAGCTGCTGAAGGTGAGCCGTCTGGGGCCGAAAGCATTTGAGCAGTGCGCGGGCTTCCTGCGCATCAACCACGGCGATAACCCGCTGGATGCCTCTACCGTTCACCCGGAAGCGTACCCTGTAGTTGAGCGCATCCTGGCCGCGACTCAGCAGGCGCTTAAAGACCTGATGGGCGACAGCAGCGCGCTGCGTAACCTGAAAGCGGTGGATTTCACCGACGAACAGTTCGGTGTGCCGACGGTCACTGACATCATCAAAGAGCTGGAAAAACCGGGCCGCGATCCGCGTCCTGAGTTTAAAACCGCGACCTTTGCTGACGGCTTAGAAACCATGAACGACCTGCTGCCGGGCATGGTGCTGGAGGGGGCGGTAACCAACGTCACCAACTTTGGCGCGTTTGTGGATATCGGCGTGCATCAGGACGGTCTGGTGCATATCTCTTCCCTCGCAGACAAGTTCGTTGAAGATCCGCACACCGTGGTCAAAGCGGGCGACATCGTGAAGGTGAAAGTGCTGGAAGTGGATCTCCAGCGCAAGCGTATTGCCCTGACCATGCGTCTGGACGAGCAGCCGGGCGACACTAACGCGCGCCGTGGCGGTAATGGCGGTGGCCGTGAACAGCAGCGTCCGGCAGCGAAAGCCGCGAAGCCACGCGGACGTGACGCACATCCAGCAGGCAACAGCGCGATGATGGATGCGCTGGCAGCGGCGATGGGTAAGAAACGCTAATACTGTAAATGCCCGGTGGCGCGACGCTTACCGGGCCTACGGTTTTGTAGGCCGGGCAAACGCAGTGCCGCCCGGCAAGCAGGCCGCAGGGAATTAAAATAAATAAGTTGTATCCATATTTAAACCACGAATTATCACCTCATTAACAAATAGCCTTCTTTTTATTTTCACCTCAATTTCGCAAATATTGAGCAAGGTCAAGCAGACCGCAAATTAATACGATTAACAACATCCCGTCACATTTTTATTATTGCTGATAAAAACTATTCTCATTATCATCGCAGTGTAGATTATTTAACCTCTCGTGGAATCAGGCGCTATGCAATTCACTCCAGACAGTGCGTGGAAAATTATCGGTTTTACCCGTGAGATAAGCCCGGCCTATCGGCAGAAGCTGCTGTCCCTGGGCATGCTACCCGGCTCATCGTTCCAGGTGGTGCGCGTTGCGCCGTTGGGCGATCCTGTTCATATCGAAACCCGACGCGTTAATCTGGTTCTGCGTAAAAAAGACCTCGCATTAATTGAAGTTGAATCTTTATCCCGTTAACAAGCCAGCGGTTTCAGTGAGTCTATTACAATGAAAAAATTAACTATTGGCTTAATTGGCAATCCTAATTCCGGCAAGACAACCTTATTTAATCAGTTAACCGGCGCACGCCAGCGTGTGGGAAATTGGGCAGGCGTAACGGTTGAACGCAAAGAGGGCCAGTTCACTACAACAGATAATCAGGTCACGCTGGTTGATTTACCGGGGACCTATTCACTCACCACGATTTCATCCCAGACCTCACTCGATGAGCAAATTGCCTGCCACTATATTCTGAGCGGCGACGCGGATCTGCTCATCAATGTGGTGGATGCCTCCAATCTCGAACGAAATCTGTATCTCACGTTACAGCTGCTGGAGCTGGGTATTCCCTGCATCGTGGCGCTTAACATGCTCGACATCGCCGAGAAGCAAAAGCTGCGCATCGACGTCGATGCCCTCTCCGCACGCCTGGGCTGCCCGGTGGTTCCGCTGGTTTCTACCCGCGCACGCGGCATTGACGCCCTGAAGCTGGCGATTGACCGCCACACGGGCAATGCCGACGTCGAACTGGTCCACTACGCCCAGCCGCTGCTGCGCGAAGCCGGGCAACTGGCGCAGGAGATGGACAACAGCATGCCCGCCAGACAACGTCTGTGGCTTGGCCTGCAAATGCTGGAAGGCGATATCTACAGCCGCGCCTACGCAGGCGATGCGGCGGATAAGCTGGGCTTCGCGCAGGCTCGCCTGAGCGACGAGCTGGACGATCCCGCTCTGCATATTGCGGATGCGCGCTATCAGGCCATCGCCGCTATCTGTGACGTGGTCAGCAATGCATTAACCGCTGAACCCAGCCGCTTCACCGCCGCCGTGGATAAGATTGTGCTCAACCGCTTCCTCGGTTTGCCGATCTTTTTACTGGTGATGTACGTGATGTTCCTGCTCGCCATTAACATCGGCGGTGCATTACAACCTATTTTTGATGGCGGCTCTGTCGCTATCTTCGTACACGGTATTCAGTGGCTGGGCTACACCCTCCACTTCCCGGAATGGTTGACCATCTTCCTTGCGCAGGGGATCGGCGGCGGGATCAACACCGTCCTGCCGCTGGTGCCGCAGATCGGCATGATGTACCTGTTCCTCTCCTTCCTTGAGGATTCCGGTTACATGGCGCGCGCGGCCTTCGTGATGGACCGCCTGATGCAGGCGCTGGGGCTGCCGGGCAAATCGTTCGTGCCGCTGATTGTCGGTTTTGGCTGCAACGTGCCGTCAGTCATGGGCGCGCGTACGCTGGATGCCCCGCGCGAACGCCTGATGACCATCATGATGGCGCCGTTCATGTCCTGCGGCGCGCGTCTGGCGATCTTCGCGGTCTTTGCCGCGGCGTTCTTTGGTCAGGAAGGGGCGCTGGCCGTCTTCTCCCTGTATGTGCTGGGTATCGTGATGGCTATTCTCACCGGCCTGATGCTGAAGCACACCATCATGCGTGGCGAAGCGTCGCCGTTCGTGATGGAACTGCCGGTTTATCACGTTCCGCATCTGAAAAGCCTGATTATTCAGACATGGCAGCGCCTGAAGGGCTTCGTTCTGCGCGCCGGTAAGGTGATTGTGGTGGTCAGCATTTTCCTGAGCGCCCTGAACAGCTTCACCCTGAGCGGCCAGGCCGCGGACAACATTAATGACTCTGCCCTGGCCTCCGTCAGCCGGATCATTACGCCGGTCTTCAAACCGATTGGCGTTCAGGAAGACAACTGGCAGGCAACCGTGGGCCTGTTCACCGGCGCGATGGCAAAAGAGGTAGTTGTCGGCACCCTGAACACGCTTTACACCGCGGAAAACATCCAGGAAGAGGAGTTTAATCCGGCAGCGTTCAACCTCGGCGATGAACTGCTTGGCGCGGTGGAAGAGACCTGGCAGAGCCTCAAAGACACCTTCAGCCTGAGCGTACTGGCGAACCCGATTGAAGCCAGCAAAGGCGACGGCGAAATGGCGACCGGAGCAATGGGCGTGATGGGCCAGAAATTTGGCAGCGCGTCGGCGGCCTACAGCTACCTGATCTTCGTCCTGCTCTATATTCCATGCATCTCGGTCATGGGCGCCATTGCCCGTGAGTCCAGCCGCGGCTGGATGGGCTTCTCCATTCTGTGGGGGCTGAACATTGCCTACTCGCTGGCGACCGTGTTTTATCAGGCCGTCAATTACAGCCAGCATCCGCGCTACAGCCTGGTCTGTATCCTCGCGGTGATCCTGTTTAACGTAATGGTGATTGGCCTGCTGCGCCGGGCGCGTAGCCGCGTTGACGTTAACCTGCTGGCAACGCGCAAAACCCCAACGACCTGCTGTAACAGCCCAGCAGGCGACTGTCACTGAGGGGAAAAAGATGGCATCGTTGATTCAGGTTCGTGACTTACTGGCGTTACAGGGACGAATGGAGGCGAAGCAGCTCAGCCTCAGCCTGCATACGCCGCAGCCGATGATCGATGCCATGCTGGAAAGGCTGGAGGCGATGGGGAAAGCCGTGCGCATTCAGGAAGAGCCGGACGGTTGTCTGTCCGGCAGTTGTAAGAGTTGTCCTGAAGGCAAAGCCTGTCTCAGGGAGTGGTGGACGCTTCGCTGATAAAACCGGACAGCGCCGAACAAAACTCAGCAGGATGAGAGATGAACGGCGCATGTGCCGCTTTGGCAACCACCATTGATTTACTCTCCGGCCACTGCGCATCCAGCAGCGGAACCACCTTGCGCGGAACCAGTCCATCCAGATAGCCATAAATACGCAGATGCGGCACCGTTAACGACGCCAGCGGCTCGCGCAGATCGGCCGTTTTCAGGATCTCCAGTCCACCGTTCAGCACCTCAACCTCCGGCATCGGCAGAGAAAGCACCGTCTGCTTCAGCGTCCGTGCGTCCTGACGGGCGGTTTCTGTTCCCATGGTTTGTAGCGCCAGAAAACGCTCCACCGTCCACTGGAAGTCTTCGCTCAGCTGATGCTGGAACCCGGCCAGCACCTCGGGTTTAATGCCCGGCCACGCCTCGCGGGCGCTGAAACAGGGTGATGAGGCAACGGTGATCAGCGCCTGGACCCGCTCAGGATGGCGCAGCGCAATCTGGCTTACCACCAGCCCGCCCAGGCTCCAGCCGAGCCAGACGGCTTTTTGCGGCGCCGCTTCCAGAACCTGCTCCGCCATGTCGTCAAGCGTCATCGCGCCATAGCCGTGGCTACGGCCATAGCCCGGTAGATCCACCAGGTGTACCGTGAATTGCGAGGCCAGTTCCTCACTTATGCAACGCCACACTTCGGCGTTCAGTCCCCATCCGTGCAGCAGCACAAGATGACAATTTCCCGTCCCAACGGTCTGCCACCACAGCGTCTTCATCAGTTAACGTTCTCTTTTTTCACATGGAGGTTGCGTATGCTAACAGTGCCCGGCTTGTGCTGGCTATGCCGAATGCCACTTGCCTTGAGCGCGTGGGGCGTCTGTTCCGTTTGCACGCGAGCGCTGGGTTACCTGAAGGGCTGTCCGCAATGCGGCTTGCCTGCCGTCAGCCAGACGCTTCCCTGCGGCCGATGCCTGAAAAAAGCGCCGCCGTGGAGCGCGCTGGTGGCGGTGGATGATTATGTATTGCCGCTGAGTCGTCTGGTTCATCAGTTCAAATTTTCCAGCCAGATCGCGCTGGCGCAGCCGCTGGCACGCCTGTTATTACTGGCGGTATTGCAGGCGCGAAGAACGCGTGGGCTACCGCCGGTCGACACGCTCGTGAACGTGCCACTGTTTCAGCGCCGCCACTGGCGGCGGGGATACAATCAGAGCGACCTGCTGTGTCGTCCGCTCGCCCACTGGCTGGGTTGCCGGTACCCAGCCTCTGCGCTGAAACGTACTCATGCCACTGCCGTTCAGCACCGGCTCAACGCCCGGTCGCGCAAAAGGAACCTGAAAAACGCCTTTCGCCTTGAATTGCCGGTCAACGGCCTCCATATCGCGATTGTGGATGATGTCGTCACCACGGGCAGTACCGTGGCTGAACTTTCCCGACTGCTTTTGCAAAGCGGCGCCGCGTCAGTTCAGGTATGGTGTCTGTGCCGTACCTTGTAGCCCTTCTTCAATGGGCGTATGATTATACCCAGGTAATTTAGTCAACTATTAGGCCAAAGCTATGATCCGTATTTCCGATTCTGCACAAGCGCACTTTGCCAAACTGCTGGCAAATCAGGAAGAAGGGACGCAGATCCGCGTGTTTGTGATCAATCCAGGCACTCCGAATGCAGAATGTGGTGTCTCTTATTGTCCTCCGGATGCCGTGGAAGCAACTGACACTGCCCTTAAATTTGAACAGCTCACCGCGTACGTTGATGAGCTGAGCGCGCCGTATCTTGAAGATGCGGAGATTGATTTCGTCACCGACCAGCTGGGTTCTCAGCTGACGCTGAAGGCACCGAACGCGAAAATGCGTAAAGTCTCTGACGATGCCCCGCTGATGGAGCGTGTGGAATATCTGCTGCAATCGCAGATCAACCCGCAGCTGGCCGGCCACGGGGGACGTGTTTCCCTGATGGAAATCACCGAAGATGGTCTGGCAATCCTGCAATTCGGCGGCGGCTGTAACGGCTGCTCCATGGTCGATGTCACCCTGAAAGAAGGGATCGAGAAGCAGCTGCTGAACGAATTCCCGGAACTGAAAGGCGTGCGCGATCTGACAGAGCACCAGCGCGGCGAGCACTCCTACTACTGATTCAGTGCCCGTCTGTATTGCCCGGTGGCGCTGCGCTTACCGGGCCTACATTTTCTTGCCTCCCCCTCTATATGTTGACCTGCGTCTCATAATTCAAATTTTGCCTCCCTGGGTGATTCTCAATCACATCATGTTACCCGTATCATTCTCGTGGGCACTCAACACCCTTATAACAGCCGACTAAACTTAACGTTTTCGCAGGCATCAGTATGAGTGCCGTTAACACTCTGTTCCCAGTTGGGACAACCGGAATTTGTCGTTGAAACAATGACGTTACCCATAACAATTCAAAGGCCAGGTCAATCATGCCATTAGTCATCGTCGCTATCGGTGTTGTGTTATTACTGCTCTTAATGATCCGCTTCAAAATGAACGGATTTATCGCTCTGGTTCTGGTGGCACTTGCAGTCGGTCTGATGCAGGGAATGCCGCTGGTTAAAGTTATCAGCTCCATTAAAGCCGGTGTCGGCGGTACGCTCGGCAGCCTGGCGCTGATCATGGGCTTCGGCGCCATGCTCGGTAAAATGCTCGCGGACTGCGGTGGCGCACAGCGTATTGCCACCACGCTGATCGACAAATTTGGTAAGAAGAACATTCAATGGGCAGTGGTGTTAACCGGTTTTACCGTCGGTTTCGCGCTGTTCTATGAAGTGGGCTTCGTTCTGATGCTGCCGCTGGTGTTCACCATCGCCGCTGCCGCCAACATTCCGCTGCTGTTCGTGGGTGTGCCGATGGCTGCGGCGCTGTCCGTCACCCACGGTTTCCTGCCGCCGCATCCGGGTCCAACGGCTATCGCCACCATCTTCCACGCCGATATGGGTAAAACCCTGCTGTTCGGTACGATTCTGGCGATCCCGACGGTGATTCTGGCAGGCCCGGTGTATGCGCGCTTCCTGAAAGGCATCGATAAGCCTATCCCGGAAGGGCTGTACAGCGCCAAAACCTTTACTGAAGAAGAGATGCCAGGCTTTGGCGTCAGCGTCTGGACCTCACTGGTACCGGTGATCCTGATGGCGATGCGTGCCATAGCAGAGATGGTTCTGCCGAAAGGTCACGCGTTCCTGTCCGTTGCGGAGTTCCTGGGCGACCCGGTAATGGCAACGCTGATTGCGGTATTGATTGCGATGTTTACCTTCGGTCTTAACCGCGGTCGCTCCATGGATCAGATCAACGATACGCTGACCTCTTCCATCAAAATCATCGCCATGATGCTGCTGATCATCGGCGGCGGCGGCGCGTTCAAGCAGGTGCTGGTCGACAGCGGCGTGGATAAATACATCGCTGCCATGATGCACGAAACCAACGTCTCTCCGCTGCTGATGGCGTGGTCTATCGCCGCCGTTCTGCGTATTGCGCTGGGCTCTGCGACCGTTGCGGCGATTACCGCAGGCGGCATCGTGGCACCGCTGATTGCCACGACGGGCGTCAGCCCTGAACTGATGGTTATCGCGGTCGGTTCGGGCAGCGTGATTTTCTCCCACGTGAACGATCCGGGCTTCTGGCTGTTCAAGGAGTACTTCAACCTGACCATCGGTGAAACCATCAAGTCCTGGTCCGCGCTGGAAACCATTATTTCGGTGTGCGGTCTGGTCGGGGTGCTGCTGTTGAATATGGTGGTTTGATGTAAAAAGCCGGGTAGCGCTGACGCTTACCCGGCCTACATTCTATTCCCTCTCCCTCTGGGAGAGGGTTAGGGTGAGGGTGAAACTACCGCTTATTACCCACCGCTCTTCTGCGCTTGTCCAAATCCTTAATCAACCTGTTCACCCCGTCATCGGCGAACATCGCTTCAAGCGTTGTGGACAGTTTGCGTCGCCAGTTTTTGTATTGATAGCTGGTGCCGGGGATGTTTACCGGCTCCGCCATATCAATCCAGTCTTCCGGTTGCAGACCGAGCAATGCGCTGTTGCTGTCGGCAATATAGCGCTGTAAGCCACGATTAAGCGTTGGCGTCATCGACATCAGCGACGCCTTATGCCCGGCGCGCTTCGGCAGACAACCATGTTTATGCAGCGCGTCCAGCAGCCCCTGCTTCGCCAGCTCGCGATCCTGATATAGCCCGCGCAGAACCTCTTCATCCGGGTAGAGACCTAACGTTTTGCCGAGCGTCAGGTCGCCGCTTTCCCAGTAGCCTCTGAGCGTAGGAAGATCATGCGTCGTCGCGACTGCCATTGACTGTTCAGGGTACGCTTTCGGCGCGCGGAAGGTTTTCTCATGGTCGTTTTCAAAATAGAGCACTTTGTAGGAGTAGACGCAGCTATCGCGGAGCTTACTGACAATTTCCACCGGCACGGTTCCGAGATCTTCGCCAATCACCATGCACTGATGACGTTTACTCTCCAGCGCGAGGATTGAGAGCAAATCGTCCACCGGATATTGCACGTACGCCCCGTGGTCAGCCGTTTCACCGTACGGGATCCACCACAGGCGCAGCACGGACATCACGTGGTCGATACGCAACGCGCCGCAGTTCTGCATGTTAGCGCGCAGCAGGTCGATAAACGGCTCGTAGGCACGCGCCGCCATCACGTGCGGATCCATTGGCGGTAAGCCCCAGTTCTGACCAAGCGGGCCCAGAATATCCGGCGGCGCACCCACCGAAGCTTTCAGGCAGTAAAGCTCGCGGTCACACCAGGTTTCCGCCCCGCCTTCCGCCACGCCGACGGCCAGATCGCGATACAGACCGATCGGCATGTTATAGCCCTGGCTCACCTGCCAGCAGGCGGCAAACTGGCTGTACGCCAGCCACTGCAACCAGAGATAGAAATCCACCTCGTCGGCATGCGTCTCACAGAACGCCTTCACTTCCGGGGTATCCACGGACTGATACGCTTCCGGCCACACCGGCCAGCCCCAGCGCATCTCATCCTCCTGGACCTGATACGCATGCAACGCATCAAACGCTGCCTGCCAGTAAAGGCTCTCACCTTCCTGCATCACAAACTGGCGGAAGGCTGCCATCTGCTCGTCGTCACGCTTCGCAAAGCCCTTCCATGCCAGACGCAGAGCCGCCATTTTCAGCGCGGTCACGGAGGCATAATCGACCCAGTCCGCATCGCGGGCCTGTTTCAGCATCTGTTGGGTGGTCTCAAGCTTCCACCACGCCTGCGCCTCTTTGCTGTTTTTGAAATCGTCTAACGCGTTAACGTCGATGTAGATCACGTTCAGCCAGCGGCGGGAAGACGGGCTGTACGGGCTGGCGCTTTCCGGGTTGGCCGGATAGAGGGCGTGGATCGGGTTGAGGCCGATGAACGCGCCGCCGCGCTCGCCCACGGATGCCAGCATCTTTTTCAGGTCGCCAAAATCGCCAATGCCCCAGTTGCTGTCCGAACGCAGGGTATAGAGCTGCACGCAGGCGCCCCACAGCTTTTTGCCTTCAAGCAGCGCCTGCGGCTCATAGCAACGCTTTGGCGCCACGATCACCCGACAGTGAAAACGCTGGTCGTCCCGGGTAAGCGTAAGCGTGTGGTAGCCCTCCGGCAGCTTCGCCGGAAGGTTAAGGGTTTTGCCGCCTGTGGCATGGCCTTTGTGCTGATGCCCCTCTTCGGTGGTGAGCAGCCAGCTGAACTCGCCGCGCCCTTCCACCGCCAGCGGCATCTTTTTGCCCGCGGTAAAGACCTTCACGTTCGGCACCGGCGCACCCGACGCTTTCGCGTCGGTTTTGTGCATGGCATCCAGCAAACGTCTTTTGGTGTCCGCACCAATAGACTGCGGTTTGCCGTGCGCATTGATGTAACTGAGGCTAATTCCCGCCGCCTGCGCGGCACTGTCCAGACGTTTACTCTCCATCGCGCTTCCTTAGCGTTTTGCCTGCCAGATACGAGCCTGATAATCACGGATTGAGCGGTCAGAGCTGAACATACCGCAGCGCGCGGTGTTCAGGATACACGCGCGGGTCCAGGCATCCTGGTCGCGATACAGCACGTCGACCTGCTTCTGCGCTTCAACATAAGCCGAGAAGTCAGCCATCACCAGGTACGGGTCGCCGCCCTGTTTGTCCATGCTGTGCAGCATCTGGTCAAACGCGTGCTTGTCGCCGTCGCTGTACTTCCCGCTTTCCAGCTCTTTGAGCACCGCATCCAGCACTTTGTCTTTTTTACGCCATTTCACCGGGTCGTACCCTTTGGCTTTGATGGCTTTCACTTCTTCAACAGTATGGCCGAAGATAAAGATGTTCTCTTCGCCGACCTTCTCGGCAATTTCGACGTTCGCACCGTCCAGCGTGCCGACGGTCAGCGCACCGTTCAGGGCCAGCTTCATGTTGCCGGTACCGGACGCTTCTTTACCGGCGGTAGAGATCTGCTCGGAAATATCCGCCGCCGGGATCAGCATTTCAGCCGCAGAAACGCAGTAGTCCGGCAGGAACACCACCTTCAGCTTGTCGCCCACTTTCGGATCGTTGTTGATCGCCGCCGCCACTTTATTAATGGCGAGGATAATGTTTTTCGCCAGGTAGTAGCCCGGCGCCGCTTTCGCACCGAACAGGAACACGCGCGGAACGCGGTCGGCCTGTGGATTCTCGCGGATCTCTTTATACAGCGCCAGAATGTGCAGCAGGTTCAGGTGCTGACGTTTGTACTCGTGCAGACGTTTGATCTGGATATCGAAAATCGCATTCGGGTTGATCTCAATTCCGGTGCGCATTTTCACGAACTCAGCCAGACGAACCTTGTTCTCCAGCTTAATGGCGCGGTACTGCTCGCGGAACTTCGCGTTGTCGGCCTGTTTTTCCAGGTTGATGAGCTGGTCCAGGTCGTTGGCCCACTCTTTCTTCAGGGTCTTGTCCAGCAGGCCAGCCAGCAGCGGGTTGCACTGCTTGATCCAGCGACGCGGCGTGATGCCGTTGGTCACGTTATGGAATTTGGTCGGCCACAGCTGGTGGTATTCCGGGAAGAGATCTTTGACCACCAGATCCGAGTGCAGCGCCGCCACGCCGTTCACCGCAAAGCCGCTGACCACGCACATGTTCGCCATGCGCACCTGTTTGTCGTGTACCACGGCCAGCTTCGCCCAGACGGCTTTGTCACCCGGCCAGGTTTTCTCCACCAGCGTTTTGAACTGGTCGTTAATCTTATTGATGATCTGCATATGGCGCGGCAGCAGCGTTTTCACCAGCTTCTCATCCCAGCACTCCAGCGCTTCCGGCATCAGGGTGTGGTTGGTGTAGGCGAAGGTGCGGCTGGTGATGGCCCAGGCGTCGTCCCAGCTCAGCTGATGCTCGTCGATCAGCACGCGCAGCAGTTCCGGGATGGCAATGGTCGGATGCGTGTCGTTAAGCTGAATAACTTCGAAGTCCGGCAGTTGAGCCAGCTTGCGGCCCGCCAGGTGGTGTCGACGCAGAATGTCCGCCACGGAGCAGGCGCACTGGAAGTACTGCTGCATCAGACGCAGCTTTTTACCCGCCAGATGATTATCGTTCGGATAGAGGACTTTAGTCAGCTTCTCGGCGTCGATCCCCTGCTGCTCGGCGCGCAGGAAGTCACCGTCGTTGAATTTGGTCAGGTTAAACGGATGCGCGTGCTTCGCCTGCCACAGACGCAGCGGCTGCGCCACGCCGTTACGGTAGCCGAGTACCGGCAGGTCCCAGGCTTCACCGGTAATGGTGAACGCCGGTTCCCAGAGTCCCTGCTTCGTGACTTTCCCGCCAATCCCGACCTGCACATCCAGCTGCGCGTTGTGGCGGAACCACGGATAGGTATTGCGGTGCCAGTCGTCCGGCGCTTCCATCTGATGGCCGTCGGCAAATGACTGACGGAACAGGCCGTACTGATAGTTCAGGCCATAGCCAATCGCCGACTGGCCCACCGTTGCCATGGAATCCAGGAAGCAGGCTGCCAGACGTCCCAGACCGCCGTTACCCAGCGCCGGGTCAACCTCTTCTTCCAGCAGATCGGTCAGGTTGATGTCGTGTTCTTTCAGCACGTCACCGACCTCCTGATACCAGCCAAGGTTCAGCAGATTGTTACCCGTCAGACGGCCAATCAGGAACTCCATCGAAATGTAGTTGACGTGACGCTGGCCTTTCACAGGCTTCGCCACAGGCTGAGCGTCCAGCTGTTCTGCGAGCGCCCCGCTCACCGCCTGCCACCACTGGTGAGGCGTCATCTCGTTTGCAGCATGAAGGCCAAAACGCTGCCACTGACGCGTCAGGGCAGCCTGAAATTGAGCTTTGTTGAAAGTAGGCTGTGACATAGGGAATCGGCATCCTGTAGAGAGAAAACACATTTGGCGCTAGTGTGCCTGGCTCATTGCGCCTCTTCCTCCTCCTGTCGGGGATTAGGCAGGGAGGAGTAGCGGGGATGAGCATAAAAGTGTGATCGAGGCCACTGTGTAAGTGTGCGCTTCGCGGAAAAAGCGATCCCGGAAGAACCTCAAAGAAATGAAATGCAGTTTCGGAAGAAATTAATCATCGCTGAAATGATTACTTACGTAGAATAATATTTCCGCGCGTCGGGATTATTCAGCACCACTATTAAGCCCATGCAACTTTCCCCAAAGTTAATTAACTTCACCGTCATTATCTCTTTCTGAAACCAGTTTCAGCGCAACCGAGCGTCATGCAGACAAGCCAGAAGCAGCGCGGCATCCAGCCATTTACGGAAAGTTCCATCAGTGATGAGAATGTTTTGTGACAGAGTGCAAATTCAGAGCCTCCAAACCCAGACATAACTTGCAATAGTTCCTCTATTGGCCGAACTTATAGATATTAATTACGAAGCGCAAAAAAAATAAATTCTCTCGTTCCCCACAGTGAAGTGAAAACTATGTTGATTCCGTCCAAATTAAGTCGCCCGGTTCGTCTTGACCATACTGTGGTCCGCGAGCGCCTGCTGGCTAAACTTTCCGGTGCGCATAATTTCCGACTGGCGCTGGTTACGAGTCCTGCGGGTTATGGAAAAACAACGCTCATTTCGCAATGGGCGGCAGGTAAAAGCGATCTTGGCTGGTACTCCCTGGATGAAGGTGATAACCAGCAGGAGCGTTTTGCCAGCTATTTAATTGCCGCGATTCAGCAGGCGACCAACGGACACTGCGTCACCAGCGAGGTGATGGTGCAAAAGCGCCAGTACGCCAGCCTGTCCTCTCTTTTCTCCCAGCTGTTTATCGAGCTGGCCGAATGGCATCGCCCGCTGTATGTGGTGATTGATGATTATCATCTGATCACCAACCCGGTTATTCACGAGTCCATGCGTTTCTTCCTGCGCCATCAGCCGGAAAACCTGACGCTGGTTGTCCTGTCGCGTAACCTTCCGCAGTTGGGCATTGCCAACCTGCGGGTGCGCGATCAGCTTCTGGAAATCGGCAGTCAGCAGCTGGCCTTTACCCATCAGGAAGCGAAGCAGTTCTTTGACTGCCGTCTGACGTCTCCGATTGAGGCGTCTGAAAGCAGCCGCCTGTGCGATGACGTTGCCGGCTGGGCCACGGCGCTGCAGCTGATTGCCCTCTCCGCGCGGCAAAACAACAGCCCGACGCATCAGTCCGCACGCCGCCTGGCGGGCATCAACGCCAGCCACCTGTCGGATTATCTGGTGGATGAGGTACTCGACAGCGTTGACCTCTCCACCCGCCATTTCCTGCTGAAAAGCTCCCTGCTGCGCTCCATGAACGACGCGCTGATTGTGCGCGTCACCGGTATTGAAAACGGGCAGCTCCAGCTCGAAGAGATTGAACGTCAGGGTCTGTTCCTGACGCGTATGGACGATCACGGCGAATGGTTTAGCTACCATCCGCTGTTTGGCAGCTTCCTGCGCCAGCGTTGCCAGTGGGAGCTGGCCGCAGAGCTGCCTGACATTCACCGCGCCGCCGCCGAAAGCTGGATGGCGCAAGGTTTCCCGAGCGAGGCTATCCACCATGCGCTGGCCGCCGGGGATGCCGGTATGCTGCGCGATATTCTGCTCAACCACGCGTGGGGACTGTTCAACCACAGCGAACTGACGCTGCTGGAAGAGTCGTTAAAAGCGCTGCCGTGGGAAAGCCTGCTGGAGAATCCGCGTCTGGTGCTGCTCCAGGCCTGGCTGATGCAGAGCCAGCATCGCTACAGCGAAGTGAACACCCTGCTGGCGCGCGCCGAGCAGGAGATGGAAAGCGAGATGGATACCACCCTGCACGGCGAATTTAACGCCCTGCGCGCACAGGTGGCGATTAACGACGGGGACCCGGATGAAGCTGAACGGCTGGCGATGGTCGCGCTGGATGAGCTGCCGCTGGCGAATTTTTACAGCCGTATTGTGGCCACCTCGGTACACGGCGAAGTGCTGCACTGTAAGGGCGATCTCACGCGTTCGCTTTCACTCATGCAGCAAACCGAACAGATGGCGCGCCGCCACGATGTCTGGCATTACGCCCTGTGGAGCCTGATCCAGCAAAGCGAGATTTTATTTGCTCAGGGGTTTCTGCAAGCAGCCTGGGAAAACCAGGAGAAAGCGTTCCAGCTGATCCGTGAACAACATCTGGAACAGCTGCCGATGCACGAGTTCCTGTTGCGTATTCGCGCTCAGCTGCTGTGGGCATGGTCGCGTCTGGATGAAGCAGAAAGCTGCGCCCGCCAGGGTCTGAATGTCCTTTCGAGCTTCCAGCCGCAGCAGCAGCTCCAGTGTCTGGCTCTGCTGGTGCAGTGCTCGCTGGCACGCGGCGACCTGGATAATGCCCGTAACCACCTTAACCGCCTGGAAAATCTGCTCGGCAACGGACAGTACCATAGCGACTGGGTCTCCAACGCCGATAAGGTCAGGGTGATTTACTGGCAGATGACCGGCGATAAAAAGTCCGCCGCCAACTGGCTGCGTCACACGCCTAAACCGGAATTTGCCAATAACCACTTCCTGCAAAGCCAGTGGCGCAATATTGCCCGCGTGCAGATCCTGCTGGGTGACTTTGAGCCTGCCGAGATCGTGCTGGAAGAGTTAAACGAAAACGCCCGCAGCCTGCGTCTGATGAGCGATTTAAACCGCAACCTGCTGCTGTTAAACCAGCTTTACTGGCAGGCAGGACGTAAAAACGATGCCCAGCGCGTACTGCTGGAAGCGTTGCAGCTGGCGAACCGCACCGGGTTTATCAGCCACTTTGTAATTGAGGGTGAAGTGATGGCCCAGCAGCTGCGCCAGCTGATTCAACTCAACACGCTGCCGGAACTCGATCAGCATCGCGCCCAGCGCATTCTGCGCGAGATTAACCAGCATCATCGCCACAAGTTTGCGCACTTCGATGAGAACTTTGTTGAACGTCTGCTGAACCATCCGGAAGTGCCGGAGCTTATCCGTACCAGCCCGCTCACCCAGCGTGAATGGCAGGTGCTGGGGCTGATCTATTCCGGCTACAGCAACGAGCAGATTGCCGGTGAGCTGGCGGTGGCGGCGACCACCATCAAAACGCACATTCGCAATCTGTATCAGAAGCTGGGCGTGGCGCACCGTCAGGATGCGGTGCAGCATGCGCAGCAGCTGTTGAAGATGATGGGGTACGGAGTGTAAATCCTTTGCGGTCTGATGCCCTCACCCCGGCCCTCTCCCACAGGGAGAGGGAGAATGGCTTCTCAACATAACTCTAACTGCAAATTATTATCTTTAATCACCTGCATCACGCCCGCCGGTGGCATCACATCAGTATAAACCGCATCCACCATGCTGATGCTGCCCATGTTCACCATCGCGTTACGACCAAACTTGGAGTGATCCACCACCAGCATCACGTGACGTGAGTTTTCAATGATCGCGCGCTTGGTGCGCACCTCGTGGTAATCAAACTCCAGCAGCGAGCCGTCGGTGTCGATGCCGCTGATCCCCAGAATGCCGAAATCGAGGCGAAACTGAGAGATAAAATCGAGCGTCGCTTCGCCGATAATGCCCCCGTCGCGGCTGCGCAGTTCGCCGCCCGCGAGGATGATGCGGAAATCGTCTTTCTGCATCAACGTGTTGGCCACGTTCAGGTTGTTGGTCACCACGCGGAGGTTCTCGTGGTTCAGCAGCGCATGGGCGACCGCTTCCGGCGTGGTGCCGATATCAATAAACAGCGTCGCGCCGTTCGGGATCTGGCTCGCCACTTTACGGGCGATACGCTCTTTCTCTGCCGTTTGCGTCGCCTTACGGTCATGCCATGAGGTGTTCACCGAGCTGGACGGCAGCGCGGCACCGCCGTGGTGACGCAGAATACGGTTCTGATCGGCCAGGTCGTTGAGGTCACGACGGATGGTTTGCGGGCTAACGGCAAACTGCTCCACCAGCTCTTCAGTACTGACGTATCCCTGTTTTTTTACCAGTTCGATAATGGCGTCATGACGTTGTGTTTGTTTCATGAAATATCCCTGGGAATTATGTTCGCTTTCGCGCATGGAGCGTATCAGCCAGCGCCATCGCCAGCCCGACCGCCAGGCCGGTAACGTGCGCACCATTGGCGATAGACATACCAAACAGATCAAACCATCCGGCAATAAGCCATATTAATGCAAAGGTTATTAATCCACGTTGTAAATAGATGCCGCTATCCGGGTCGCGCTCGCCTCTGAGCCAGGCGTAACCCATCAGGGCGTACACCACGCCGGATAACCCGCCAAACCATGGACCGCTGAATTTATGCTGCACGTAGCCGCTTAACAGGGCGCTGATAAGGGTGATCACAATCAGCTTGCCGCTGCCGAGCCGCTTCTCCACCGCCCCGCCGAGATACCACCACCACAGCAGGTTAAAGAGGATATGCATCACCGAGAAGTGCATCAGCGCATGCGTGAAGTAGCGCCAGACGTCAAATTGCAGGGAGGGATCGTACGGCCATGCGAGGGCAATCATCACGCTCTGGTCACCCACCACGCTCATAATAATGAAGACGATGATGCAGGCTACCATTAAAAGCAGCGTAAACGGTCCTGCGCGCTCGCGGAGGGTGGCGAGAAACGGAAAACGTTGATAGTGCAGGCCACTGCCGGTCTGGCCGGATTGCCAGCTTGCCGCCAGATAACGCGGGTCGCCCGGGTTTTCCAGGAAACGCGCCAGCTCGGCGTTCACGCGCCCAGCCTGGCTTTCGTCTGCCAGCCAGACATCCGTCTGTGTATGCTGCTGAATAGTCAGGATAATGCCCTGCGTCGCCATATAGTCGACAAACGCCTGGGCGACGCGCGGGTTGCTAAAAGAGGTGATCATCAACATGGGCAGCGGTCGCTTATTTCCACACAAAAGGGGACAGTATAGCGGGATCAGCGCTCAAACGCGTATTCAACTTCTGCCGGGAAATGACGATGCCAGGCATCGAAGCCGCCATCGACGCTGTATACCGCCTCGTAACCCTGCTGGAGCAGATACTGCGCCGCGCCTTTACTGCTGTTGCCGTGATAGCACATCACCATCACCGGGGTATCGAAGTCGTTATCGCGCATAAACGCGCCCAGCGTGTCGTTGGTGAGATGGAACGCGCCCGGCGTGTGGCCCATCGCAAAGCTCTGCGGATCGCGGATATCCACCAGCACCGCTTTTCCCTGGTGCATCTTCTGGTGGGCTTCTTCTACGTTAATACATTCAAACTGATCCATGGTGTTCTCATCTTATATTCAGGTGTGGTGCGGTTTTCCCCTCACCCTACCCTCTCCCGGAGGGAGAGGGCTGGGGTGAGGGCATCAGACCGCACGATTTTACCCCGTAGTGTACGTCCTGGCGGCGGGTAAACGCCATTATGTTATCCATATCACTCTAAATTGTTTTTTTGATGTTACCAAAAGCGCGTTCCTTTGCTATTATGAGCGATATCGAACATTTTTGAGCTTTAACGAAAGTGCATGAGGGTGTTATGGAAACCAAAGATCTGATTGTGATAGGCGGTGGCATCAACGGTGCCGGTATTGCGGTTGATGCCGCAGGACGCGGTTTATCCGTGCTGATGCTGGAAGCTAACGATCTCGCCTGCGCGACGTCGTCCGCCAGCTCCAAGCTGATCCACGGTGGCCTGCGCTACCTGGAACACTACGAATTCCGCCTGGTCAGCGAAGCGCTGGCCGAACGCGAAGTGCTGCTGAAAATGGCCCCGCATCTGGCGATCCCGATGCGCTTCCGCCTGCCCCATCGCCCGCATCTGCGTCCGGCGTGGATGATCCGCATCGGTCTGTTTATGTACGATCATCTGGGTAAACGCACCAGCCTGCCGGGTTCAACCGGTTTGCGTTTTGGCTCAGAATCGGTCCTTAAGCCTGAAATCGTGCGCGGTTTCGAATATTCCGACTGCTGGGTGGACGATGCGCGTCTGGTACTGGCTAACGCGCAGATGGTCGAGAAGAAAGGCGGCGAGGTGAAAACCCGCACCCGCGCCACCGCCGCACGCCGCGAAAACGGCCTGTGGATTGTGGAAGCGGAAGACGTGGATACCGGCGAGAAGTTTAGCTGGAAAGCGCGCGGCCTGGTGAATGCCACCGGCCCGTGGGTGAAACAGTTCTTCGACGACGGCATGCACCTGCCTTCACCGTACGGCATCCGCCTGATTAAGGGCAGCCACATCGTGGTGCCGCGCGTGCATACCCAGAAACAGGCTTATATCCTGCAAAATGAAGACAAGCGCATTGTGTTTGTGATCCCGTGGATGGACGAGTTCTCCATCATCGGCACCACCGACGTGGAGTACAAAGGCGATCCGAAAAACGTTGAGATCGACGAGAGTGAAGTCAGCTACCTGTTGAAAGTGTACAACGCGCACTTTAAGAAACAGCTGGCGCGCGATGACGTGGTCTGGACCTACTCCGGCGTGCGTCCGCTGTGTGATGACGAGTCTGACTCACCGCAGGCCATCACCCGTGACTATACGCTTGATATTCACGACGTTGACGGTCAGGCGCCTCTGCTCTCCGTGTTTGGCGGTAAGCTCACCACCTACCGTAAACTGGCGGAGCACGCGCTGGAGAAACTGGCGCCGTATTACAAAGGCATCGGCCCGGCGTGGACGAAAGGCGCCGTGCTGCCTGGCGGCGATATCGGCGATAACCGCGACGATTACGCCGCGAAGCTGCGTCGCCGCTTCCCGTTCATTACCGAAGGCATGGCGCGCCACTACGCCCGCACCTACGGCAGCAACACCGAACTGTTCCTCGGCGACGCGAAAGAGATTGCCGATCTGGGCGAGCATTTTGGCCATGAGCTATACGAAGCCGAGCTGCGCTACCTGGTGGAACACGAGTGGGTGCGCCGTCTGGACGATGCCATCTGGCGTCGTACTAAAGAAGGGATGTGGCTGAATGCCGAGCAGCAGTCTCGCGTGGCGCAGTGGCTGGCGCAACATGCGGGAAAGCGTGAATTGTCGCTGGCGTCGTAATTGAAAAAAAGCCGGGTGTCGGCTCCGCCTTACCCGGCCTACTCGATCCCGTAGGCCCGGTAAGCGCAGCGCCACCGGGCTTTGTTTTTACAACCGCACCGGATCAATATGCCAGATATTCTCGGCATACTCTTTGATGGTCCTGTCTGACGAGAAGTAGCCCATGTTGGCGATGTTATGCATCGCGGTGCTGGTCCACTTCTCCTGCTGACGGTACAGTTCGTCCACCTTATCCTGACAATCCACGTAGCTGCGGTAATCCGCCAGCACCTGATAGTGATCGCCAAAGTTAATCAGCGAGTCCACCAGGTCACGATAGCGTCCAGGCTCCTCAGGGTTAAACACTCCGGTGGCGATTTGCGTCAGCACCTGGCGTAACTCTTCATCCTCTTCATAATACTCACGCGGCGAGTAGCCCTGCTTGCGCAGCGCCTCCACCTCTTCCGCCGTATTCCCGAAGATAAAGATATTCTCCGCGCCCACATGCTCCAGCATTTCGACATTTGCGCCGTCCAGCGTGCCGATAGTCAGCGCGCCGTTCAGGGCAAACTTCATGTTGCTGGTGCCGGATGCTTCCGTCCCCGCCGTGGAAATCTGCTCAGAGAGATCCGCCGCCGGAATGATCAGCTGCGCCAGGCTCACGCTGTAGTTCGGGATAAACACTACCTTCAGCTTATCGCCAATGTCCGGATCGTGGTTCACCACCTTCGCCACATCGTTGATGAGATGAATGATGTGCTTCGCCATGTAATACGCGGAGGCCGCCTTACCGGCAAAGATTTTCACACGCGGCACCCACTCCGCCGTCGGGTCAGCCTTAATGCGGTTGTAGTGGGTAATGACGTGCAGGACATTCATCAGCTGACGCTTGTACTCGTGGATACGTTTGATCTGCACGTCGAACAGCGCTTTCGGGTTCGCCACCACGTTCAGATGCATCGCCAGCCAGACCGCCAGACGCTTCTTGTTCAGCAGCTTGGCTTCCCGTACCGCTTTGTTCACCGTCGGGAAATCGATGTGCTGCTCAAGCTCGCTCAGCTGGCTCAAATCGGTGCGCCAGGTGCGGCCAATGTTCTCATCCAGAACGTCGGAGAGCGGCTGGTTCGCCAGCGCCAGCCAGCGGCGCGGGGTGACGCCGTTGGTCACGTTGCAGAAACGCGTCGGGAAGATCTTCGCGAAGTCCGCAAACAGCGACTGCACCATCAGGTTCGAATGCAGCTCTGATACGCCGTTGACCTTGTGGCTGATCACCACCGCCAGCCAGGCCATGCGTACGCGACGCCCGTTGGATTCATCAATGATCGAGGCGCGGCTCAGCAGACCGGTATCGTTCGGGTACTGCTCCTGCAAGGTCTTGAGGAAGTAGTCATTGATCTCGAAGATGATTTGCAGATGGCGCGGCAGAATTTTGCCGAGCATATCCACCGGCCACGTCTCCAGCGCTTCACTCATCAGCGTATGGTTGGTGTACGAGAACACCTGGCAGGTTACTTCAAACGCGTCATCCCAGCTGAACTTATGCTCGTCAATCAGCAGGCGCATCAGCTCAGGGATCGACAGCACCGGATGGGTATCGTTGAGGTGAATAGCGGTTTTTTCCGCCAGATTCGCATAGGTTTTGTGCAGCTGATAGTGACGGCTAAGGATATCCTGAATCGTTGCCGAGACGAGGAAATACTCCTGACGCAGGCGCAGCTCGCGGCCTGAGTAGGTCGAGTCATCCGGATACAGGACGCGGGACACGTTCTCAGAGTGGTTTTTATCTTCCACCGCCGCGAAGTAGTCGCCCTGGTTGAATTTACCCAGGTTGATCTCGCTACTGGCCTGCGCGTTCCACAGGCGCAGCGTATTGGTCGCATCGGTGTCGTAGCCGGGGATGATCTGGTCGTAGGCCACGGCCAGGATCTCCTCGGTTTCCACCCAGCGGGATTTTTTACCTTCCTGCTGAATACGCCCGCCAAAACGCACCTTGTAGCGCGTGTTGTGGCGCTTGAACTCCCACGGGTTACCGTACTCCAGCCAGTAGTCCGGGGACTCTTTCTGACGGCCATCCACGATGTTCTGCTTGAACATGCCGTAGTCGTAGCGAATACCGTAGCCGCGCCCCGGCAGCGCCAGCGTCGCCAGTGAATCGAGGAAGCAGGCGGCAAGACGCCCGAGACCACCGTTACCCAGCCCCGGGTCGTTCTCTTCGTCAATCAGCTCTTCTAAATCCAGCCCCATCTCTTCCAGTGCGTTTTTGACGTCGTCATAAATCCCGAGCGATAACAGCGCATTGGAGAGGGTGCGACCAATCAGAAACTCCATCGACAGGTAATACACCTGTCGCGTCTCCTGCGAAAGCTGGGCGCGGTTGGAGCGCAGCCAGCGTTCGACCATACGGTCGCGCACCGCAAACAGCGTGGCGTTCAGCCACTCATGTTTGTTGGCAATAACGGGATCTTTCCCAATGGTAAACATCAGCTTATAGGCGATGGAGTGTTTCAACGCCTCAACGCTGAGCGTGGGGGAAGAGTAGCTAAATGGAGCATTCATATCAGTAACTTCGCCTCGTTACATCAAGCGTTGATAAAGGTCGCGGTAGGACTGCGCCGCAACGTGCCAGCCAAAGTCCATGGACATCGCCTGACGTTGTACGTAACGCCACAGGGATGGACGGGACCACAAGACGAAAGCACGCCGGATCGCCCGAAGCAGCGACCAGGCATTACTGTCCTCGAAAACAAACCCGCTGGCGATACCATCCGCCAGGTTTTCCAGGGAGCTGTCAGACACCGTATCCGCCAGCCCGCCCGTGCGGCGTACCAGCGGCAACGTACCGTATTTCAGACCATAGAGCTGCGTCAGGCCGCAGGGCTCGAAACGGCTCGGCACCAGAATCACGTCCGCGCCGCCCATGATGCGGTGCGAGAACGCTTCGTGATAGCCAATCTGCACGCCCACCTGCCCCGGATGTTCCGCCGCGGCCGCAAGGAAACCTTCCTGCAATACCGGGTCGCCCGCGCCGAGCAGCGCCAGTTGCCCACCCTGCTCCAGTAATCCCGGCAGCGCTTCCAGCACCAGATCCAGCCCTTTCTGGCTGGTCAGGCGGCTGACCACCGCAAACAGCGGTACCTTGTCGTTGACCTTCAGCCCCATCGCAATCTGTAGCTGGCGCTTGTTCTCCGCTTTGTCCTCCACGGAGTCGCGTCCATAGCGCGCCGCCAGCAGGAGGTCCGTTTCCGGATTCCAGATCTGTTCATCTACGCCGTTCAGAATGCCCGACAGACGACCTTCACGGTGGCGCTGTTGCAGCAGCCCTTCCATACCGTAACCGAACTCCGGCTGGGTAATTTCACGCGCGTAGGTTGGGCTGACCGCCGTGATATGGTCGGCGTAGTACAGACCCGCCTTCAGAAACGAAATCTGTCCGTTAAACTCCAGCCCGTGCATGTTAAAGAACGACCATGGCAGATCGATGTCATTCATATGATGCGCGTAATACATGCCCTGATACGCCAGGTTGTGCACCGTAAACACCGATTTGGCCGGGTGCCCCTTCGCCGCCAGATACGCAGGAGCCAGCCCCGCGTGCCAGTCGTGCGCGTGCACCACGTTCGGACGCCAGAACGGATCCAGCCCGACGGCCATCTCCGCCCCCACCCAGCCGAGCAGGGCAAAGCGCAGCACGTTATCGGTATAGGCGTACAGGTTGGTATCGTGATACGGGCTGCCGGGTCGATCGTATAAATGCGGGGCATCAATCAGGTAAATCCCTGTGCCATTGTAATGTCCAAACAGCAGGGTGATACGTCCCGCGAAGGTCTCGCGACGGGTAACAACCTTTGCATCGGGAATACCACGCCGGATATCCGGAAAAGCGGGCAACAACACGCGGGTATCCACCCCTCCGGCAATTTGCGCCGCCGGTAGTGCACCAAGAACATCCGCCAGTCCGCCCGTTTTTAACAACGGGAACATCTCAGAACATACGTGTAAAACCTGCATCATCGCTCCTGTTTGATTTGCAGCTTCCGCAACATTTCCCGTGTTACTAACACGATCCCCTCTTCCGAACGGTAGAAACGACGCGCATCTTCTTCCGCATTTTCCCCAATCACCATCCCTTCGGGAATGACGCAGGCACGGTCGATAACGCAGCGACGCAGACGACATGAGCGCCCTACCCAGACATCCGGCAGCAGGACTGCCGAATCGATATTACAGAATGAGTTTATACGCACGCGCGGGAACAGCACGGACTGCACCACCACCGAACCGGAGATAATGCACCCGCCAGAGACCAGCGAGTTGAGCGTCATACCGTGGCTGCCGGAGCGGTCCTGGACGAACTTCGCCGGCGGCAGCGATTCCATATGGGTGCGAATCGGCCAGTTCTGGTCGTACATATCCAGCTCAGGCGTGACGGACGCAAGATCGAGGTTGGCTTTCCAGTACGCTTCCAGCGTTCCCACATCGCGCCAGTAAGGTTCCGCATTCGGATCGGACTGCACGCAGGACAGCGGGAAGGGGTGTGCATACGCCATGCCAGCTTTGGTAATTTTCGGGATAATGTCTTTGCCGAAGTCGTGACTGGAGTTCTCGTCTTTGTCGTCCTCTTCCAGCAGTTCATAAAGATAATCGGCATCAAAGACATAGATCCCCATGCTGGCGAGCGATTTGGTGTCGTCTCCCGGCATGGTTGGCGGGTTCGCCGGTTTTTCGACAAAGTCGATAATCTTGTCGTCGCCATCTACATGCATCACGCCAAACGCGGTTGCTTCCGCAACAGGCACCGGCAGGCACGCCACGGTGCAGCGCGCCCCTTTTTCGACGTGGTCGATCAGCATGTGGGAGTAATCTTGCTTGTAGATGTGGTCCCCGGCGAGGATAACGATGTATTCCGCGTTGTAGCGGCGAATGATGTCGAGGTTTTGGGTCACGGCATCCGCCGTGCCGCGGTACCAGTTCTCCCCGTGAACGCGCTGCTGCGCCGGGAGCAGATCGACAAACTCGTTCATCTCTTCGCTGAAGAATGACCAGCCGCGCTGAATGTGCTGCACCAGCGTGTGCGACTGATATTGGGTAATGACGCCAATACGGCGAATGCCTGAGTTCAGGCAGTTTGACAGTGCAAAATCGATAATACGGAACTTACCACCAAAGTGAACGGCCGGTTTAGCGCGCTTGATGGTCAAATCTTTCAGACGGGTACCACGCCCGCCCGCGAGTATCAGGGCAACTGTTTTTAATGGTAGCTGGCGCGCCAACATTAACGGATCGTTCTTCTCTAATCTAACCATGACTAACTCCTTTTTTATCATCTTTGGAATACGCACACTCCGTGCGCAGGCCCGTGCCAGACAGCCATAACAACCGGATTATCCGCTCCGGCAAAGGGAGGAATGGCTCGCCACTCCCCGTCAGGTAAAACAATCTCTGCGACGTCATCCGTCGCGTTCAGCGTCACCAGCCACGCATCCGAAAGCAGGATTTGCAGACAGGGTATGCCGTGTTGCCACTCTTGCGCGCTTAACGGTTGCGCGTCTTTATTCAGCCAGCGAACGTTGCCGTCGCCCTCTTCCCACCAGCGATCGGCGGTGAGCGCGGGGATGCGCTGGCGAAGATGGATCAGCGCCGCGGTGAAATGGGTCAGCCCGCTGTTCGCTTCTCCCCAGTCGAGCCAGGTCAGGGTGTTGTCCTGGCAATAGGCGTTGTTGTTGCCGTGCTGGCTGTGGCCGTGCTCATCGCCCGCCAGCAGCATCGGCGTGCCCTGCGACAACAAAAGCGTCGTCAGCAGCGCATGAACGCTGGCGCGTCGCCGCTCGATCACATCCAGACTTCCGCCTAACCCTTCTATACCATGGTTAAAGCTATGGTTATTGTTAGTCCCATCGCGATTCTCCTCGCCGTTTGCCTCATTGTGTTTCTGATTGAAACAAACGCAGTCGCACAGCGTAAAACCGTCGTGCGCCGTCACCACGTTAATGGTGGCCGACGGACGTTTGCCGTCACGCTTAAAGAGATCGCTGGAGCCGGCAAAGCGACTGGCAAACTCCCCCAGCGACAGATCGCGCGTCAGCCAGAAGCGGCGGACGGCATCGCGGAAGTGGTCGTTCCACTCGGCAAACAGCGGCGGGAAGTTCCCCACCTGATAACCGCCCTCGCCGATGTCCCAGGGCTCCGCAATCAGCTTCACCTTTGAAAGCACCGGGCAGTTTTTGATGGCCTCAAACAGCGGCGCCTGCTGGCTGAACGCCGGGGTGCGCCCCATCACTGGCGCCAGGTCGAAGCGAAAACCGTCCACGTGGAACGTCTCAACCCAGTATTTCAGGCACTCGTACGCGTAATGCGTAACGGCCGGATGACTGAGGTTGAGGGTGTTACCGCACCCGGTCCAGTTCTCGTAATCGCCGTCGTCCCTGATCCAATAATAGCTACGGTTATCGATTCCGCGCTGTGAGAGCGTCGGGCCGTCAAGATCGCTTTCCGCACTGTGGTTCAACACCACGTCCAGAATGACCTCGATACCCGCCGCGTGAAGCGCCTTCACCGCATCGCGAAACTCATCCCGCGCCTTCTCAGGATTCACCGCATAACGCGGATCGAGGGCGAACAACGCCAGCGGGTTGTAGCCCCAGTAGTTGCTTAACCCGAGACGCTGTAGCCGCGGCTCGCTGGCGAAATGCGCCACGGGCAACAGCTCCAGCGCGGTGATCCCTAAGTGCTTCAGGTACGCGACCATCGTCGGATGCCCAATCGCTTTGTAGGTGCCGCGCATCTCTTTGGGAATTGACGGGTGCAGATACGTCAGCCCTTTGACGTGGGCTTCATAAATAACGGTGTTGCCCCAAGGCGTACGCGGCGGGGCATCGTCTTCCCAGTCGTAGAGATCGTGCATCACCACGCTTTTGGGCGCGACGGGCGCGCTGTCGCGGTGGTCAGGTTCGCCGTAGCCAACGTGGAACAGCGGGTCATCTTTAAACTCACCGTCCACCCGGTGCGCACAAGGGTCAATCAGCAGCTTCGCCGGGTTAAACCAGTGCCCCTGAGAGGGCTCCCAGGGGCCGTGTACGCGAAAACCGTAGTGCATCCCCGGCCGTCCTCCGGCCAGATAGCCATGCCAGGCATCCCCCGTGCGCGCCGGTAAATCGTAACGGTGCTCGTTACCTTCCCCGTCAAACACACAGAGTTCCACCCGCTCCGCATGGGCGGAAAAGAGCGTGAAGTTCACCCCCTTTCCGTCAAAACTCGCCCCGAGCGGTTCGGGTTTACCTGCCGTAAGCTGCGTCATTCTCCCTCCCGCACCAGCCAGATTGTGCCAAGCGGCGGCAGCGTCAGGCTCAGGGAGTTCGGACGGCCATGGCTTTCAATGGCATCGCTCTGCACCAGCCCGCCGTTACCCGCATTGCTGCCGTGGTAGTGCATGGAGTCGGTATTGAGAATTTCGCGCCATTTGCCCGGCTGGTTAATGCCGAAGCGGTAGTGTTCACGCGGCACTGGCGTGAAGTTGCTGGCGACGATGATCTCGTTACCCGCCTTGTCGCGGCGCGCAAAGACAAACACCGAGCGCTCGTGGTCGTCCACCACCAGCCACTCAAAGCCGTACGGGTCGAAGTCCAGCTCGTGCAGCGCTTTGTGGTGGCGATAGGTCAGGTTCAGGTCGCGGACCAGACGCTGTACGCCGTGGTGCCAGTTGTCCGCACCTTCCAGCAGATGCCAGTCAAGGCTGGTATCGTGGTTCCATTCGCGCCCCTGCGCAAATTCGTTGCCCATAAACAGCAGCTTTTTGCCCGGGAAGGCGAACATCCAGCCGTAGTAGGCGCGCAGGTTGGCAAACTTCTGCCACGCGTCCCCCGGCATGCGGTCGAGAATGGATTTCTTGCCGTGCACCACTTCATCGTGCGACAGCGGCAGCATGAAGTTTTCGGTGTAGTTGTAGAGCAGCCCGAAAGTGAGCTTATCGTGGTGATACTGACGATAAACCGGGTCGAGCTTCATGTAGTCGAGCGTGTCGTGCATCCAGCCGAGGTTCCACTTGTACCAGAAGCCCAGTCCGCCCATTGACGGTGGACGGGAAACGCCCGGGAAGTCGGTGGACTCTTCCGCCATGGTCACGGCACCTTCCACCTGCTCCCCGATGATGCGGTTGGTGTTGCGCAGAAACTCAATCGCTTCGAGGTTTTCACGCCCGCCATACTCGTTCGGGATCCACTCACCCTCTTTGCGGCTGTAGTCGCGGTAAATCATCGACGCCACCGCATCGACGCGCAGGGCATCAATGCCGAAACGCTCGATCCAGTACAGCGCGTTCCCGACCAGGTAGTTCGATACTTCACGGCGACCGTAGTTGTAGATCAGCGTGTTCCAGTCCTGGTGATAGCCTTCGCGCGGGTCGCTGTGCTCGTAAAGCTTTGTGCCGTCGAACTCTGCCAGCGCAAAATCATCCGACGGGAAGTGGCCCGGCACCCAGTCGAGGATGACGTTCAGCCCGGCGGCGTGCGCGGCATCGATGAAATAGCGGAAGTCATCGCGCGTACCAAAGCGGCGCGTAGGCGCATACAGCCCGGTTGGCTGATAGCCCCAGCTGCCGTCGAACGGGTGCTCGTTGATCGGCAGCAGTTCCAGGTGCGTAAAGCCCATCCATTTGGCGTACGGCACCAGCTGGTCCGCCAGCTCGCGATAGCTCAGCCAGAAGTTGTTATCGGTGTGGCGACGCCACGAGCCGAGATGCACTTCATAGACGGAGATCGGCGCATCAAAGCGGTTAGCCTGCTTGCGCTCTTCCGTCTGGACAACCTTCTCCGGCAGGCCGCAAATCAGCGAGGCGGTATTCGGGCGCAGTTCGGCCTCAAAGGCGTACGGGTCAGATTTAATGCGCAGCTTGCCGTTGGCATCGATCATCTCGAATTTGTAGAGCTGACCGTTGTGCGCGCCGGGGATAAACAGCTCCCAAATGCCGGTTTCCCGGCGCAGGCGCATGGGGTGACGACGACCGTCCCAGTAGTTGAACTGCCCGACAACGGAGACGCGCTGGGCGTTTGGCGCCCATACGGCAAAACGCGTGCCGGTGATACCGTCCATGGTATCCGCATGGGCACCCAGCGTTTCGTAAGGGCGTAAATGGGTCCCTTCGGACAGCAGCCAGGCGTCCATCTCTTTTAAAAGCGGGCCGAAGCTATAGGGATCGTCAATCAGGTTTTGCTGACCGTGCCAGATAACGGCAAGCTGATAACGAAAAGGATTTTTACGGCGGGGCATGACGCCCGAGAAGAAGCCACGCGAGTCGAGGCATTCCAGATTACCCACCTTGCGGCCGGTTTTGGGTTCGATAACCCACACTTCTGTTGCATCCGGTAACAGCGCACGAACTTCCAGTCCGGCCTCTGTACGGTGCATCCCTAGCACAGAAAAGGGGTCGGCAAAGTGACCCGCAATAAGCGCATTAATCACGTCTCTCGAAATACGATCGGACATGGTATTCATCCTGTTTTTTTATGTCGCCCTTTTTACGCGCTCCGGGACGACTTTTAATGTGACCTAAACGGTGCAGTTAATCCTCTCTGCTCCGCCCTACCCTCAGGTGAGAAATAAATCTTCCTTAAAGCATAGCCAACGTCGTGGGTCCTCCTGATAAAAAATAAGACATCTGCGTTTTACTCCATGTAGTACGCAAAAAAAGGGGGTGACAATCACCCCCCGTGTTTAACAAATTATTACGCCAGCTGGCGCAGCATGCGGCGCAGCGGCTCGGCGGCACCCCACAGAAGCTGGTCGCCAACGGTGAACGCGGAGAGGTACTCCGGCCCCATGTTCAGCTTGCGCAGGCGGCCAACCGGGGTGGTCAGCGTGCCGGTGACGGCTGCCGGGGTCAGTTCGCGCATGGTGATATCGCGATCGTTTGGCACCACTTTCGCCCACGGGTTATGCGCGGCCAGCAGCTCTTCCACGGTCGGAATAGACACATCTTTTTTCAGTTTAATGGTGAAGGCCTGGCTGTGGCAGCGCAGCGCGCCGATACGCACGCACAGACCGTCAACCGGAATGGTGTTCGCGGTGCCGAGGATTTTGTTGGTCTCAGCCTGGCCCTTCCACTCTTCGCGGGTCTGGCCGTTATCCAGCTGTTTGTCTATCCACGGGATCAGGCCGCCGGCCAGCGGTACGCCGAAGTTATCCACCGGCAGCTCGCCGCTGCGGGTGAGCTGAGTGACTTTACGCTCGATATCGAGGATCGCGGACGCCGGGTCTGCCAGCTCGGCAGCGACGCTCTGGTGCAGCTGGCCCATCTGGGTCAGCAGCTCGCGCATATGACGCGCGCCACCGCCGGACGCCGCCTGGTAGGTCGCCACGGAGACCCACTCCACCAGATCCTGTGCGAACAGACCGCCGAGAGACATCAGCATCAGGCTGACGGTGCAGTTACCGCCAACAAAGGTTTTCACGCCGTTGTTCAGGCCGTCGGTGATGACGCCCTGGTTAACCGGGTCGAGAATAATGATGGCATCGTCTTTCATGCGAAGCGAAGAGGCCGCGTCAATCCAGTAGCCCTGCCAGCCGCTTTCACGCAGCTTCGGATAGATTTCGTTGGTATAATCGCCGCCCTGGCAGGTCACAATAATGTCGAGTGCCTTCAGCGCCTCCAGGTCGTAAGCATCCTGCAACGTGCCTGTGGTACCCCCAAAGGACGGTGCAGCCTGGCCGAGCTGGGAAGTGGAGAAGAAGACCGGGCGGATGGCGTCGAAATCGCGCTCTTCAACCATGCGTTGCATGAGTACAGAGCCGACCATACCGCGCCAGCCGATAAAACCAACGTTTTTCATAGCATTTTTTTCCTGCAAGGGGTGTGTGCTGATTGTGCAAGCCAGTATTGAACTGGGATATGCTTCACATTACAAAATGCTGCCAAAGTCGCAAGCGAAATTAATCGATGATTGCCCGGCAATCAGAAAAAGTGCTAATCATCGCAATGACCACAATAAGTATCAGGGATAATTTAAGATGAGTGAAATCATTTCCGCAGCGGTTTTATTGATCCTGATTATGGATCCGCTCGGTAATCTGCCGATCTTCATGTCGGTGCTGAAGCACACCGAGCCGAAGCGCCGTCGGGCGATCATGATCCGCGAGCTGCTCATCGCCCTGCTGGTGATGTTTATCTTCCTGTTCGCCGGTGAAAAAATTCTCGCTTTCCTGAACTTACGCGCCGAAACGGTCTCCATTTCCGGCGGGATCATTTTGTTCCTGATTGCCATTAAGATGATTTTCCCGAGCGCGGAGGGCAGCAGCAGCGGCCTGCCTGCGGGTGAAGAGCCGTTTATCGTGCCGCTGGCGATTCCGCTGGTCGCCGGGCCAACGATTCTGGCCACGCTGATGCTGCTGTCGCATCAGTATCCGAATCAGATGAGCCATCTGGTGATTGCCCTGCTGATCGCCTGGGGCGGGACGTTTATTATCCTGTTGCAGTCGTCGCTGTTCCTGCGCCTGCTGGGTGAGAAAGGGGTGAACGCGCTGGAGCGCCTGATGGGGCTGATTCTGGTGATGATGGCAACGCAGATGTTCCTGGACGGGATCCGAGCGTGGATGAAAGGATAGGTAAAAGCAAAACGGCAATCCTTGATTGCCGTTATTAGTGTTTGCTCCCTCTCCCCGTGGGAGAGGGAGAAAACCGGGATTAGCTCAGCAGCGTAAACGCAATCATCCCGACAACCGCACCCGTCGTGCCGAGGATGGTTTCCATCAGCGTCCAGGTTTTCAGGGTTTGCGCTTCGGTTGCGCCGGTAAATTTACCGAACAGCCAGAAGCCTGCATCGTTCACGTGAGACACCACAATCGAACCACCCGCGATACAGATAGAGAGCGCCGCCATCTGCGCGCCGGAGTAGTTCAGCTGTTCAATCACCGGCATTACCAGACCCACGGCGGTTAAGCACGCCACGGTCGCGGAGCCCTGAATGATACGCACCGCCGCGGCCAGCACAAAGCAGGTGACCGCAATCGGCAGGCCCATTCCGGTCAGCGCTTCGCCCAGCGCCGGGCCAACGCCGGAATCCACCAGCACCTGCTTGAACACGCCGCCCGCCCCGATCACCAGCAGGATAATCCCCGCCGGTTGCAGCGCGGCACCACAGATCTCCATCACGCGGTCTTTCGGCATGCCCTGACGCATTGCCAGGCCGTAAATCGCGACCAGACACGCCACCAGAATCGCAGTGAACGGATGACCAATAAATTCGAACCATTCGTAAGCGGTTGACCCCACCGGCACAAAGCGTGCAGCGATGGTTTTCAGGCCCACCAGCACCAGCGGCAGCAGGATCAGCGACAGACTGAAGCCGAAGGACGGCATTTTACCCTCGCCCAGGTGCGGCTCGGTGATGTCGTCCGGAATGTGCAGCTCAACGTAACGGCTGATAAAGTTTCCCCACAGCGGACCGGCGATAATCATCCCCGGGATCGCCGCACACAGGCCAATCAGGATCATCCAGCCAAAGTCAGCATGCATCTGGGAGGCCAGCAGCATCGGCGCAGGCCCCGGCAGCAGGAACGCCGCCGCCGCCGCCACGCCCGCAAACAGCGGAATGACCAGCTTCACGAGGTTAGTACCGGTATGGCGCGCCATGGAGAATGCGACGCTTATCAGCAGCACAACGGCCACTTCAAAGAACAGCGGCAGCGCGCAAATCAGACCGGCCAGACCAATCGCGTAGTGCGCACGGCTGTGCCCGAAGGATTTCAGCATCTTGACGGCAATCTGATCGACCGCGCCCGTCTCGTGCAAAATCTTGCCAAACATCGCGCCCAGTGCCACCACAATGGCCAGGAAGCCGAGCGTGCCGCCCATCCCTTTTTCCATCGTCGCCGCGATTTTATCGAGCGGCATGCCGGAAAAGAGACCAGCACCAATAGAAACCACCATCAAAGCAACGAAGGCGTGCATACGTGCCTTCATCACTAAAAACAGCAGCAGCAATACGGAACCCACTGCTGTCAAAACTAGCGTTAATGTACTCAAAACTTACTGCCTTTTATTAATAACCTCGATGGTGCTGGCAACAACACCTTCCAGCGGCTGATCGATATCAACCACTAAGACATCCTGCTCGTCAGCACCCGGCTCCTGCAACGCTTCGAACTGCGTTACCAGCATCTGGGTTTTGAAGAAGTGGCCTTTACGCGCCTTCAGGCGGCTTTCAATCACCCCGAAATCGCCTTTCAGGTAGATGAAAGAGAGGTTCGGGTTGCCGTCGCGCAGCAGGTCGCGATAGGTTTTTTTCAGCGCGGAACAGACGATCAGGGAGACTTTATTGGTGCGCTGCATCGCGAACGCGGCGTCATTCAGCGCCTGCAACCACGGTTTGCGGTCGTCGTCGTTCAGCGGCTCGCCGGAAGCCATTTTCATGATGTTGCTACGCGGATGGAGGAAGTCACCATCAAGAAACGCAGCCTGGAGTTGATGCGCCACTTCGCTCGCCACGGCAGATTTACCGCTACCGGACACGCCCATCAGGACGTAAACGTGGTGATCGTGATTAGTCGTGCTCAAAGGGTGTCCCTCAGTCAATTGTTACGGGTAACAGTTATCGGTAACATTGTCCTGCCGGGGCATAAGAGAAGCAATATCCAAACGTGCGCGAAGTGAATAAGTGTGAGCTACTTCAAATTTGTCGGATTAAATAGATCCACCCGGTGACAAGGTGAAACCTAAATCTAACATTTTAGGGGTAACTGCCTCACCACGAATGCGCGCCAGCAGGCGTTCTGCACCAATGCGGCCCATGCGTTCACGCGGGGTCAGGACGCTCGCCAGACGCGGCTCCATCACCTGGCCAATGTCGTGGCCGTGGAAACCGGCAATCGCCATATCATCCGGGATTTTTAAACCCAGACGCTGGCACTCAAACGCCGCGCCGACCGCAAGGTCATCGTTGGTACAGAAAATACCGTCCAGTTGCGGATACTCGCGTCGCGCCTGACGCATCAGCTCAATACCCGACGTGTAAGAAGAAGATTGCTCCACCATCACGCTGTACGGGGTTAAACCGGCGTCGAGCATCGCCTGCTCGTATCCCTTCTGTTTGATGATAGTACGTTCATCCAGACGCGCACCCAGATAGGCCACATGGCGATGACCGCGGGCGATGATCGCCGCCGTCATCTGACGCGCCGCTTCAAAGTTATCGAACCCCACGGCGATGTCGAGGCACGGCGACTGGCTGTCCATCAGCTCCACCACCGGAATGCCTGCCACTTCAATCATTTTCAGCGTGCGCGGGGTGTGAGTACGTTCCGTTAAAATCAGGCCGTCGATGTTCCAGGAAAGCATCGATTCAAGACGTTCCTCTTCCAGTTCCGGCTTGTACCCGTAGTGGGCGAGCATGGTCTGATAGCCAAACGCATCGGTGACGCTTTCGATGCCACGCAGCACTTCGGCGAATACCTGGTTGGTTAAGGAAGGAAGCAGGACACCCACCGCACGGCTGGTCGCATTGGAGAGAATATCGGGCGCGCGGTTGGGGATATAACCCAGTTCATCAAGGGCGGCGGCAATCTTGCCACGCAACGCCACGGAAACCTGTTCCGGGTTACGTAAAAAACGGCTGACCGTCATTTTGGTCACACCGACGCGATCGGCGACATCCTGAAGTACGGGGCGTTTCTTTTTCATCGTCCTGAGAAATCTTGAAGTGAGAGATTTGCTCAGTTTATCACGGACAAAGCTCAACCTTCCCCGTTTAAAGGGAAGGTTGAGAAATTATTTAGACCGGCGGCAGGTCAAACAGCAGAATTTCACTTTCGCTGTCGGCATGCACGGAGAGCGCCTGCTCATCCCAGACGGCCAGACCATCGGCGGTTGTCGCTTTGGTGCCATTGATGGACACCTCCCCTTTCACCACCTGGATCCACACGCGGCGGTTGGCGGCGATCTGGTGCACAGACTGTTCATCTTTCGCCAGCGCCCAGCGGTACAGCTCCATATCCTGATGCACTTTCAGGGAACCTTCACGCGCATCCGGCGAGAGCACCAGCTGTTTGCCCTGTTTCGCGTCGAAGCGGCGCTGCTCGTAGCGTGGCGTGATGCCGGTCTCTTCTGGAATGATCCAGATTTGATACAGGTGCAGTTTTTCCGTTTTGCTCGGGTTGTACTCAGAGTGACGCACCCCGGTCCCCGCGCTCATAATCTGGAACTCGCCCGCCGGAACCTGCTCTTTGTTGCCCATGCTGTCCTGGTGCTCAACCGCCCCTTCCAGCACATAGGTCAGGATTTCCATGTCTTTGTGCGGGTGGGTACCGAAGCCCTGGCCTGCATCAATCACGTCATCGTTAATCACGCGCAGTGCGGAGAAGCCCATGAAGTTCGGGTCGTAGTAGTCGGCAAACGAGAATGAATGCCATGAGTCCAGCCAGCCATGATTCGCGTGACCACGTTCGTTTGCTTTGCGTAAGTAGATCATTGTTTTCACCCTCAGTTCGTTTCGATGGAGTAAGTGTGGACGCAAACGCCCTGGGATCATAGAGGGTGAAAATTGACTCTTCTGTTCAAAAATTGTGAACAAGCGCAGAGGAGCCGTTTTTGCTTATTTCGCGAGGGTTACCGTGGCAGGAGAAGCCTGTTCGAAGGCCCGTTCGAGGATTTCCAGGTTGGTCAGAACGTCAGATTCCTTGACGTAATTCGCCGTGCCGTTTGTGAGGGTCTCAAACAGCGCATCATAGACGCGTCCATAGTCGC
Source organism: Enterobacter cloacae complex sp. AR_0002 (assembly GCF_001922365.1). Taxonomy (NCBI): domain Bacteria; kingdom Pseudomonadati; phylum Pseudomonadota; class Gammaproteobacteria; order Enterobacterales; family Enterobacteriaceae; genus Enterobacter; species Enterobacter cloacae complex sp. AR_0002. Next base: position 4,024,788 of record NZ_CP018814.1, on the reverse strand, counting down.
CCGTTTCCGGCTTCAGCTCTTCCCTGACCGTCACGCCCTCGTCGTTCACGTACTCCAGCACGCCCACGGAATCATCTGCCGCAAAGCCCGGTTCACCCGGCATGATATTGGCCTTCAGGCTGGTCTCCTGCTGGTCAATGCCGTACTTGATAAAGGAGCCTTTCTTGCCGTGAACGATAAATTTCGGGTAGTCGATTTTCACCAGATGGCTGGTTTTCACGATGGCTTTGAGATCGCCGTAGAACAGCTGTGCTTCAAAGGTATCGTCCGGGTTGGCCTTATTGCGCAGGCTGCGGATGTCATACGCCACGTGGTCCGGGCGGCCAAACAGGGAAATAATCTGGTCCATGGTGTGCACGCCCAGACCGTAGAACGACCCGTCCTGCGGCAGTCCTGGCTGGGTTTCCGCCACCGGGCGGTAGTAATCGAAGTGGCTTTCGATTTCCACGATCTCGCCGAGTTTGCCGCTCTCAATCGCCTTTTTCGCCGTCAGGAAGCAGCTGTCAAAGCGTCGGTTCTGGTACGGCGTGACGGTCAGGCCTTTGCTTTTCGCCAGCGCAAAGAGTTCCTTCGCTTCGGCGATGGTCGGGGTGAACGGCTTTTCCACCAGCACGTTTTTACCTGCTTCCAGCGCGCGTTTCGCGTAGTCAAAGTGGCTGTCGGCGTGGGTACAGACCACCACCAGCTTCACCTGCGGATCATTTAACACTTCATCAAGATCGCTGGTGAAATGAATATGGGAATACTGCGGAGACTGTTCTTCCGGCTTCGCGCTGCGGCGGTAGATATGAGCGACGTGCCAGGTCTCTTTACGGTTGAGAACATACGGAAGGTGGTAACGCGTGGTGCTTTTGCCAAATCCAATAAATGCGCAATGTAGTGTCATGGCTCAGTCCTTTTTCGAAGGTTGCTGAGTCTAACCATAACAAAAAAAAGCCAGCTAAAAGCTGGCTAAAGTAATACTGGAAGCAATGTGAGCAATGTCGTGCTTTCAGGTTCCCGTAGGAGGTCTTCCTGAATGCAAAGCAATAATAATCATTCTCATTCGCACTTGTCCAACACTTTTTGCAAAAAATAGCGATTGACTCAACTTTTAAAGTCATTGATGTTGGAAGGGACTTTTAACTGACTGAGGAACAAGGAATGAGTGAGATAGTGATACGCCACGCTGAACCGAAAGATTACGACGCCATTCGTCAGATCCACGCCCAGCCGGAGGTGTACCACAACACGCTACAGGTTCCTCATCCTTCAATGGAAATGTGGCAAATGCGGCTAGGCGAACAGCCGGGCATTAAACAGCTGGTTGCCTGCATTGATGATATCGTGGTCGGCCACCTCACCATTGATGTCGCCCAGCGACCACGCCGCAGCCACGTTGCCGATTTCGGTATATGCGTTGGCGCAGAGTGGCATAACCGCGGCGTGGCCAGCGCGCTGATTCGCACCATGATTGATATGTGCGACAACTGGCTGCGCGTCGACCGCATCGAGTTAACGGTGTTTGTGGATAACGAACCGGCAATCGCGGTGTACAAAAAGCACGGGTTTGAGATTGAAGGCACCGGCAGGCGCTATGCCCTGCGCAACGGCGAGTATGTGGATGCGTATTATATGGCGCGAATGAAGTAGTTTGTTGCCGGGTGGCGGCTTCGCCTTACCCGGCCTACGTCCGTGTCGTTGTAGGCCCGGTAAGCGCAGCGCCTCCGGGCAACAAAATCAATACCCCGCCGTTAAATCATCCACCGAACGCGGGTCCGACGCGCCAAACAGCGCGCCATCCGGTCCGACCATAATGCTCTGGGTGCTGCCCATCGCCTCCTTCACCGCCACCTTCTGCCCGCGCTGCTCAAGCAGCTTGAGGGTGTCCGGGCTAAAGCCCTTCTCCACGCGCAACTCGTCCGGCAGCCACTGGTGATGGAAACGCGGCGCATTGGTCGCTTCGGCGACGTTCATCCCAAAGTCGATGCTGTTCACCACCATTTGCAGTACGGTGGTGATAATCCGGCTCCCGCCAGGGCTGCCGGTCACCAGCCAGGTTTTGCCGTCTTTCACCACAATGGTGGGCGACATGGATGATAGCGGACGCTTCTTTGGCCCTACTGCATTTGCATCGCCGCCGACCAGGCCGTAGACGTTCGGCACGCCCGGTTTGGCAGAGAAATCATCCATCTCGTTGTTCAGCAAAATACCGCTATTGCCCGCCACAATCCCAGTGCCGAAGGTGGTGTTAAGCGTGTAGGTCACCGCCACCGCGTTTCCGTCTTTGTCCACGACCGAGAAGTGGGTGGTCTGGTTACTTTCATACGGCGCCAGCTTGCCCGGGCGGATCTCGCTCGACGGCTTAGCCTTGTTGATGTCGATCTGATCGGCAATCGATTTGGCATAGGCCTTGTTGGTCAGCGCCTGCCACGGCACCTTCACGAAGTCCGGGTCGCCGAGGTATTCCGAGCGGTCAGCGTAGGCGCGCTTTTCCGCCTCGGCCATCACCTGCATGGCATCGGCGCTACCGAAGCCATACTTGTGCATATCGAAGTTTTCCAGAATATTGAGGATCTGCACGATGTGAATGCCCCCGGAAGACGGCGGCGGCATGGAGAAGACCTCGTAGCCGCGATAGGTGCCGCTAATCGGCTCGCGCTCCACCGCCTTATATTCCGCCAGATCCGCTTTGGTGATCAGCCCGCCGTTCTTCTGCATCTCATCCGCAATCTGATCGGCAATCGGCCCCTTATAGAAGGCATCCGGACCGTTTTCGGCAATCAGTTCGAGACTTTTTGCGAGGTTCTTCTGCACCAGCTTATCGCCCTTCTTCAGCGGCTCGCCGTCTTTCCAGAAGATAGCCTTGCTGTTCTCATGATTGGGAATAACTTCGCTGCCGTAGGTTTTGAGGTCGTCCGCCAGCGCGTCGTTGACGACGAAGCCGTCGCGCGCCAGCCTGATGGCAGGCTGCACCACTTTATTCAGCGGCAGCGTGCCGTATTTTTCCAGCGCCAGCGAGAAGCCCGCAACGGTGCCCGGCGTGCCGGAGGCAAGGTGCGAGGTCAGGGATTTTTTACTGTCCGGGTTGCCCTGATCGTCGAGGAACATATCGCGGGAGGCCTGGTTCGGCGCCATCTCACGGAAGTCGATGGCTGTGGTTTTACCGTCTTTCGTGCGCAGCATCATAAACCCGCCGCCGCCCAGGTTCCCCGCCTGTGGATGCGTCACCGCCAGCGCATATCCCACCGCGACCGCCGCATCCACCGCGTTACCGCCCTGTTTAAGAATATCGACGCCCACCTGCGTTGCCAGCGCGTCAACCGAGGCCACCATGCCGTGCGTCGCCCGCACGGGGTGAAAAACATCCTCCTCCACGCCGTAAGAGACCGGTGGAGCGGCGGGCGGGTTGGCCGCCACGGTGAATGTGCCGCCTGCCATCAGCGCAGCGATGGCGACCCAGCGCAAAAAGGTTGGTTTCATCATTATTGTTCTCCAGGTGAAGGGGCCCATATTCCCCGCTTAAGCCTGGTTCACAACTCTTAAAAAATCATCGTTATGCAGGAATGAGGATAAACTTAAGAGAAGCCTCAAAGGAGGAGATAACCATGAAACGATTACTGATCCTGACCGCGCTGCTTCCGTTCGCCGCGCTCGCACAGCCAATCAACACCCTGAACAACCCGAACCAGCCGGGCTACGTCATTCCGAGCCAGCAGCGTATGCAGACGGAGATGATGAGCCAGCAACAGCAGCAGAAAGGGATGCTCAATCAGCAGTTAAAGACGCAGACCCAGGTGCAGCAGCAGCACCTGCAAAACCAGATGAATACCAACACCCAGCGCGTACAGCAGGGCCAGATGCTTGAACAGCCGCTGCCTAATGCAAACGGTGGGATGTTAGGAGGCGGAGTATCGCAAAGCAGCGGTCAGCAGCACATGCTGCCGACCCAGCAGAACGGCAGTATGCTTAATAAATAAAGTTCGGCCCGATCTGGTCAATCGCATCGGTACAGATGCTGTCCACGCCCCAGCGCAGCAGCTCGGCTGCACGCTGGGGTTTGTTGACGGTATACACCAGGATATGCAGACCGGCCTCCTTCAACAGCGTCACGCGCGCTTCATCCAGCAGCTTATGGTTGAGGTGGATCGACACGCAGCCTAAGCGGGTCGTCAGCGCGCGCCAGTCTTCTCGCCACGCATCCAGCAGCAGCCCGCGCGGCAACTCCGGAACGGCGGCCTGTGCGGCTTCCAGCGCGTCGATATCAAACGACGACAGCAGCGGCGCGGTCATCCCTTCCCACAGCTCACGCGCGGCAATGGCAATCACTTTACCCGTCAGCGGCCCGGTGCCGGTGGTCGGTTTGATTTCAATATTGGCCATCATGCCGTGTTGACGACAGCGGTCCGCCACTTCCGCCAGCAGCGGCAGCGGTTCGCCTTTGAATTCGCCGCTGAACCAGCTTCCGGCGTCCACCTTCAGCAGGTCACGCCACGGCAGTTCACCCGCCACGCCCCAGCCGTTGCTGGTGCGTTCGAGGTTGTCGTCGTGCAGCAGGAAAATTTCGCCGTCCTTCGATAGCTTGGCGTCGAACTCGATCATCGTGTGGCCGTAGCGTGCGCCAACGTCAATTGCCGCCAGGGTATTTTCCGGCGCCAGTTTACCGCCACCACGGTGGGCGACGATGTGGGGGTAAGGCCAGTTGCTCATACTCGTTGTCCTGTTTCACCGTCAAATAAGTGCAGGTGATTTTCCGGCATATGCAGCCACAGCGTGCTGCCTGCTTTCGGGCGCTCCTGATGCGGCAGACGCACTACCAGCTTTTGCTCGCCCCAGCGTCCGTGCGCCAGGTTGTCTGCGCCCAGCATCTCCAGCGTGTCCATCACCAGCGGCACGCCGCCGTCCGCCTGAGACGTCAAACCAATATGCTCGGGGCGGATACCAAGCGTCATCTTACGCCCGGCGTAGCCACGATAGTACCAGTTGATCGGCAACGCCATCCCGCTTTCCAGCTCGAAGTGGGTTCCCGCCGCATTGATCCGCCCGTCCAGCAGGTTCATCGCCGGGCTGCCGATAAAGCTCGCCACAAAACGGCTGGCCGGTTTCTCGTAGACTTCCACTGGGGTGCCAATCTGCTCGGCGATGCCTTTGTTCATCACCATCACGCGCTGGGCGAGGGTCATGGCTTCAACCTGATCGTGGGTCACATAGAGGGACGTGGTTCCCAGCCGCCGATGCAGCTGCTGTAGCTCAAGACGCATCTGCACGCGCAGTTTGGCGTCGAGGTTTGACAGCGGTTCGTCGAACAGAAATACCGCCGGATCGCGCACGATGGCGCGCCCCATCGCCACGCGCTGGCGCTGGCCGCCGGAGAGCTCGCGCGGGCGACGCTTGAGCAGGCCGTCCAGCTCCAGAATGCGCGCGGCCTCTTTCACGCGCTCCTCGATATGGCCTTTGCCCATACCGCGAATTTTCAGCCCCCAGGCCATGTTCTCTTCCACGCTCATGTGCGGATAGAGGGCGTAGTTCTGGAATACCATCGCGATGCCGCGATCTTTGGGTTCCATCTCGGTAACGCGCTGGCGGTCAATCCAGATATCCCCGGACGTCACACGCTCCAGCCCGGCCACCATACGCAGCAGGGTGGATTTTCCGCAGCCGGACGGGCCGACCATCACGATAAATTCCCCGTCCGCCACGTCGAGCGTCAGCGGCTGAATGACCTGGGTTTTGCCGTCCCAGCTTTTGGTTACTGCCTGTAATTTTAAACCTGCCATCTTATTTCTCGCTATCGACCAGGCCGCGGACAAACGCGCGCTGCATGGCTAAAACAATGACTACGGGTGGGATAAGGGTGAGCAGCATCGCCGCCATCACCTGGTTCCAGAGGGTGGTGCCTTCGCCGGTGGCGATCATGCCTTTGATGCCTGCCACGGCGGTGCCGAGGTTGACGTCCTGAACGATCAGCAGCGGCCACAGATACTGGTTCCAGCCGTAGATAAAGGTGATCACAAACAGCGCCGCGAGATTGGTTTTCGACAGCGGCAGCACGATGTCGCGGAAGAAGCGCATCGGCGAGGCCCCGTCGATGCGCGCGGCTTCAATCAGCTCATCCGGCAGGGTCATAAAGAACTGGCGGAACAGGAAGGTGGCGGTCGCCGAGGCCATCAGCGGCAGGGTTAAGCCCGCGTAGCTGTCGAGCATCTTCAGGTTGGCGATCACCTCCACCGTCGGGAAGATACGCACCTCCACCGGCAGCATCAGGGTAATGAAAATCATCCAGAAAAACAGGTTACGCAACGGAAAGCGGAACCAGACGATGGCGAAGGCCGAAAGCATCGACACGGTGATTTTGCCGACGGTGATGCCGAACGCCATGATGAAACTGTTGAGCATCATCAGCCAGAACGGCGCGCTGTTAGCGCCCACGCCCTGCGTCCAGATAGTCTTCATGTTCTCGAAAAGATGCGTGCCTGGGATCAGCGTCATTGGCGTGTCGAACACCGCTTTGGTGTCCAGCGTGGCGGCGACAAAGGCCACGTACAGTGGGAACAGGATGACGAGGATGCCCAGGATTAGCAGGGTATGGCTGAAAATCGTCAGCCCGCGACGGTTCTCAATCATTGGTAGCGCACCTTACTTTCGACATAGCGGAACTGCACCACCGTGAGGATGATGACGAGGAACATCAGCACGACCGACTGTGCAGCAGAGGCTGAGAGATCAAGCCCGGCAAAGCCCTCGCGGTAGATCTTGTAAATCAGCGTGGTGGTTGCCTGCACCGGGCCGCCCGCGGTGGCGGCGTCGATCACCGGGAAGGTGTCGAAGAAGGCGTACACCAGGTTCACCACCAGCAGGAAGAAACTCACCGGGGCGATCAGCGGCAGCGACAGCCGGAAGAAGCGGCGCACCGGCCCTGCGCCGTCGATGGCGGCGGCCTCCACCAGCGAACGCGGGATAGACTGTAGCGCGGCAAAGAAAAACAGGAAGTTATAGCTGATCTGCTTCCACACCGAGGCGAACACCACCAGGAACATCGCCTGACCGCTATTCTGGGCGTGGTTCCAGTCATAGCCAAACTCACCCAGGAAGTGGGTAATCAGCCCGCGGCCCGGGTTAAACAGGAAGATCCACAGCACGGCGGCCACGGCGGGAGCCACGGCGTAGGGCAGCAGCATCAGGGTCTGATACAGACGGCTGCCCCGTACTACGTAATCCACCAGCGCGGCGAAAAACAGCGACGCGACAAGACCGCTGACGGTGACCAGCGCGCTGAATTTGATCGTCGTCCAGAAGGAATCCAGGTAGTAGCTGTCGTGGAACAGCGCGGTAAAGTTGTCCAGCCCGACAAACTGGCTGGAAAGCCCGAACGGATCGACGCTTTGTACCGAGTACCACAGCGCTTCGCCCGCAGGCCAGATAAAGAAGATGACGGTGATGACCAGCTGCGGCGCGACCAGCAGGTACGGCAGCCAGCGGGAACGGAACACCGGACGGGATGATGACATAGGTTAGCTCAGGTTGGTTTCCCCTCACCCCGTCCCTCTCCCAAAGGGAGGGGGATATGTTCCCTCTCCCTTTGGGAGAGGGTTAGGGTGAGGGCAAAAAGATTAAGACTTCGTCGACTGCTCAAAGCGGCGCAGCAGCTGATTCCCGCGCTCTACCGCGGAATCCAGCGCCTGCTGTGGCGTTTTCTTCCCGGTCCACACGCTTTCCAGCTCTTCATCGACGATGGTGCGGATCTGCGGCATGTTGCCCAGACGCAGGCCTTTGGTGAACGGCAACGGCGGCTTGTTCAGCATCTGACGCGTCGCGATATCCGCGCCCGGGTTCTTGCTGTAGAAGCCCTGCTCGCGGGTCAGGTCGTACGCGGCTTTGGTGATCGGCAGGTAGCCGGTCTTCTGGTGCCACTCGGCGGCGTTTTCCGGCTTCGCCAGGAAGTCGAGGAACTCGGCCACGCCTTTGTAGGTGCCGTTGTCTTTACCCTGCATCACCCACAGGCTTGCCCCGCCGATGATGGCATTCTGCGGCGCGCCTTTGACGTCAGCGTCGTACGGCATCATGCCCACGCCGTAATTGAATTTGGCGTAGTGACGGATGTCTGCCAGCGAGCCAGATGAGGCGGTGGTAATGGCGCAGTCGCCGTTGTAGAACTTCTCGGTGGATTCGTCTTTACGCCCGAAGTAGCTGAAGTCGCCCTTCTTATTGAGTGCTTCCAGCAGCGCGATGTGCTTCACCTGCTCCGGCTTGTTGAACTCCAGCACCGCGTCGGTACCGTCGAAGCCGTTGTTTTTGGTGGCCACCGGCAGGCCGTGCCAGGCGCTGAAGTTTTCAATCTGGATCCAGCCCTGCCAGCCGCTGGCGTAGCCGCACTTCATCCCCGCCGCTTTCAGCTTCGCGGTGTATTCGGCCAGGTCCTGCCAGGTTTTTGGCGGCTGCTCCGGATCTAAACCGGCTTTCCTGAAGGCGTCTTTGTTGTAGTACAGCACCGGCGTGGAGCTGTTAAACGGCTGGGACAGCAGATGCCCGCTTTTGGAATCCGTGTAGTATCCCGCCACGGTTGGCACGAACTGGGACTCGTCAAAGTTAATGCCCGCCTCTTTGAACACCTCGTACACCGGCTTGATGGCTTTGGAGGCCATCATGGTCGCGGTGCCCACTTCATAAACCTGTAACAGCGCAGGCGCGTTACCGGTACGGAAGGCGGCGATGCCCGCGCTCAGGCTCTGCTCGTAGTTGCCTTTGTACACCGGCACAATTTTGTAATCCGGGTGGGTGTCGTTGAAACGTTGCGCCAGGGAGTCAACCTCTTTACCCAACTCCCCTTCCATGGAATGCCAGAACGGAATGGTCGTCACAGCTATTGCGTTCGTCGCAAAAGCCAGACCCAGTGCCAGACCCAAAGCTGTGTGTCGTAACGATGTCATTGTCATCTCTCTTATTGTGCCGGATGCGCGATATCACGCGTTTTATGCTCGCGAGGTAACATGACATGCTCGAATGACAGAAAAATAACTGTTTGTTTACAGACAGGTGACAGCCAGGCGTCAGAGGGATGATGGTTGTGTGAAGGGGTTTAGATGTTGGGTGCGGTCTGGTGCCCTCACCCCGGCCCTCTCCCAAAGGGAGAGGGAGAAAACACTAAAAAGGCAATTTGCGTTGCCTTTTTGCTTTTACCTATCCGCCCAGGTACGCGCTCCGCACCGCTTCGTTCGCCAGCAGCGCATCGCCGGTATCGGAGAGCACCACGCGCCCGTTCTCCAGCACATAGCCGCGGTCAGCGAGCTTCAGCGCCTGGTTGGCGTTCTGTTCGACGAGGAAGATGGTCATCCCCTCTTTGCGCAGCTGCTCAATGGTGTCGAAAATCTGCTGGATGATGATGGGCGCAAGACCGAGCGACGGTTCATCCAGCAACAGCAGACGCGGCTGGCTCATCAGCGCGCGGCCAATCGCCAGCATCTGTTGCTCGCCGCCGGACATGGTGCCCGCGCGCTGAATACGACGCTCCCACAGGCGCGGGAAGAGTTCGTACACCCACTTGATGCGGGTCTGGTATTCATCCCGGTGGGCGAAGAAACCGCCCATCGCCAGATTCTCTTCCACCGTCATGCGGGAGAATACACGACGCCCTTCCGGGACAATCGCCACCGCTTCACGCATGATTCTGGCGGTCTGCCAGTCGGTAATGTCTTTACCATCAAACACAATCCGCCCGCTGGTGGCGCGCGGGTCGCCGCACAGGGTGCCGAGCAGCGTGGTTTTGCCCGCGCCGTTAGCCCCAATCAGGGTGACGATTTCGCCCTGATTGATATGCAGGCTGACATCGTGCAGCGCCTGAATTTTGCCGTAGTGCGCGTTGACCTTGTCGAACGTTAACATCGCTTTTTCCATCTTATGCCTCACCAAGGTATGCGCGGATCACGTCCGGGTTGTTGCGGATCTCTTCCGGCGTGCCGTTTGCCAGCGGCGTGCCCTGGTTTACCACGTAGATACGGTCCGAAATGCCCATCACCAGCTTCATGTCATGCTCAATCAGCAGGATGGTGGTGTCGTGATGGTCGCGCAGCTCGGCAATCAGCTCGTCCAGCTCTTTGGTCTCTTTCGGATTGAGACCTGCCGCTGGTTCGTCGAGCATCAGGATCTCCGGCTGGGTCACCATGCAGCGCACGATCTCAAGGCGACGCTGATCCCCGTAAGCGAGGTTGCTCGCCTGACGGTTGGCGTGCTGGAGCAGGCCGATACGGTCGAGCCAGGTCGCGGCGCGATCGAGCGCCTCTTCCTGCGTGCGGCGGAAGGCCGGGGTTTTCAGCAGGCCGGAGAAGAGGCCGGTTTTCAGCTGCTGATGTTGCGCCACCAGCAGGTTCTCAATCACCGTCATCTCGCGGAACAGACGCACGTGCTGGAAGGTACGCACCACGCCCATGCGGGCAATCTGCTGGCCCGGCAGCCCTTCAAGATGCTGATCGCGCAGCATGATGGTGCCGCCCGTCGGCTTGTAGAAGCCGGTCAGGCAGTTGAAGACCGTGGTTTTTCCCGCGCCGTTCGGGCCAATCAGGGAGACAATCTCTTTCTTGTGCAGATCCAGATTCACATTGTTGACCGCCAGCAGGCCGCCAAAACGCATCATCAGGCCGTTAACGGATAATAAAGGCTTCATGCCTGCTCTCCTTTCGCCTGTGTGCGTTTCAGCTTCAACTGTGGACGGGTCATCGGCAGGAGACCCTGCGGACGCCAGATCATCATCAGCACCATCAAACCACCCAGCATTAACATACTGTATTCGTTAAAGTCGCGCATCAGCTCGCGGGAGACCACCAGCAGGATAGCCGCGAGGATCACGGCGAACTGCGAGCCCATTCCGCCGAGCACCACAATCGCCAGCACGAAGGCCGATTCGGCAAAGGTGAACGATTCCGGGCTGACGAAGCCCTGACGCGCGGCAAACAGCGTTCCGGCGAAACCGGCAAACGCGGCGCTGATGGTAAATGCGGTCAGCTTGATGCGGGTCGGGTTCAGGCCCAGGGAGCGGCAGGCGATCTCATCTTCGCGCAGCGCTTCCCACGCGCGACCCAGCGGCATGCGCAGCAGACGGTTGATCACAAACAGCGTAATCACCACCAGCAGCAGCGCCACCAGATAGAGCCAGATCACGCGGTCGGACGGATCGTATTTGATGCCAAAGAAGTTGCTGAAGGTATCCCAGCCGCCTTCGCGGGCGGTACGGCTGAACTCCAGGCCGAAGAAGGTCGGTTTCGGGATCTGGCTGATGCCGTTCGGACCGCCGGTCACCTCGGTATTGTTGAGCAGCAGGATACGGACGATTTCGCCGAAGCCTAAGGTCACAATCGCCAGGTAGTCACCGCGCAGGCGCAGCACCGGGAAGCCGAGCAGGAAGCCCGCCGCGGCAGAGACCAGCCCCGCAAGCGGCAGACAGGTCCAGAAGCCGAGGCCGTAATAGTGGTTCAGCAGCGCGAAGGTGTACGCGCCGATGGCGTAGAACCCGCCGTAGCCCAGCACCAGCAGGCCAGACAGCCCCACCACCACGTTCAGACCCAGCCCCAGAATCACGTAGATCATGGTCAGGGTGGCAATATCCACCGTCCCGCGCGATACCATAAACGGCCACGCCACGGCAGCCACCAGCAGCGCCACAAGGAACAGCTTCTGTTTCACGGTTGTACCGTCGATCGCCGGCAGGACGAATTTCGGCCCGGAGACGTTTTTCAGCGTCTTCTGGAACAGCGGACGCAGCAGCTGGAACAGGAACACCACAGCGGTGCCGATAAACACCCACTGCCAGCGGATGTCGGGGGCGGTATCCACCACCAGCTTCGTGCCGTCCAGCCCTAACTGGACGCCCATAAAGACGCCCGCCAGGACGAAGAACATGGCGGCAGAGAGCAGCGCCATCGCAAAATGCATCGGTTTCATACTTTCTCTACCTCCGGACGGCCCAGAATACCGGTAGGCATCACCAGCAGAACCAGAATCAGCAGGGCAAACGACACCACATCTTTATATTCGGTGCTCAGATACGCAGAGGAGAGCGCTTCGGCCACGCCCAAAATCAGGCCGCCGATCATCGCGCCCGGAATGCTGCCGATGCCGCCCAGTACCGCTGCGGTGAAGGCTTTCATCCCGGCCATAAAACCGATGTACGGGTTGATTACGCCGTAGAACTGACCGAGCAACACGCCAGCCACCGCCGCCATCGCTGCGCCGATCACGAAGGTCAGGGCAATCACGCGGTCGGTGTTGATCCCGAGCAGGCTCGCCATCTTCAGATCTTCCGCGCAGGCGCGGCAGGCGCGTCCCATGCGGGAGTAGCGGATGAACAGGGTCAGGGCCAGCATCGCAATAAAGGTCACAACCCAGATTACCAGCTGCATGGTGGTGACAGAGGCGGAGAAGTTTTCGCTGGCCCCCACAATCCACTGGCCGTTAAACAGGCTTGGCAGCGCCACGTCGCGTGAACCTTCAGTCAGGCTGACGTAGTTTTGCAGGAAAATGGACATCCCGATGGCGGAGATCAGCGCGATCAGGCGCTTGGAGCTGCGCACCGGTCGGTAGGCTACCCGTTCGATACTCCAGCCGTAGGCGCTGGCGATCACAATCGCGCCGACAAACCCTGCGGCCACCAGCAGCCAGCTGCTGTCGATGCCCATCATCATCAGCGCGGCGATGATCATAAAGGAGACGTAGCTACCGATCATGTACACCTCGCCGTGGGCGAAGTTAATCATGCCGATAATGCCGTAAACCATCGTGTAGCCGATGGCGATCAGCGCGTAGGTGCTTCCCAGCGTGACGCCGTTAAACATCTGCTGCAAAAAGTAGAGAAACTGCTCGGACATATGCAAACCTTTTTATACCCGCCCGGTGAGCCGGGCGGTGGGATGATTATCTGGCGACCGAGGACGAACCGTCGGCGTGCCACTTAAAGACACCAAATTCAAATCCCTTCAGATCGCCTTTCTCATCCCAGTTCAGCGGCCCAATCACGGTGTTCGCCCCGTGCGCTTTTAAATCTTTCACCAGATCCAGCGGTTCTTTGCTGCCGGTACGGTCCAGCGCGGTGGCCAGAGACTGCACGGCCGCGTAGGTGATCCAGACGTACGGACCACTTGGATCTTTCTTCTGCGCCTTGAGCGCATCCACGATAACCTTATTCGCCGGATCCTGGTCATAGCGTTTTGGCATCGTCACCAGCATGCCTTCGGCAGAATCCCCCGCGATGTTGGACAGGGAGGCATTGCCCACGCCCTCTGGCCCCATGAACTGGGTTTTCAGGCCGGTGGCGCGCGCCTGGCGCAGCATCTGCCCCATTTCCGGGTAGTAGCCGCCGTAGTAAACGAAGTCGATATTCTCTTTTTGCAGGCGGGCGATCAGCGCGGAGAAGTCTTTTTCACCGGCGGTAATGCCGTCGAAGAAGACGATGTTCGCCCCGCCTTTTTTCAGGCCGTCCTGTACGGAACGCGCCAGGCCTTCGCCGTACTGCTGTTTATCATGAATGATGGCGATACGCTGCGGCTTAACGGTTTCGAGGATGTATTTGGCGGCGGTTGGCCCCTGAGAGGAGTCCAGACCGGCGGTACGCATGATGTGCTGGTAGCCGCGCTGGGTCAGTTCCGGGTTGGTGGCGCCCGGGGTGATCATCAGAATGCCTTCGTCTTCGTAGATATCAGACGCAGGCTGCGTGGAAGAGGAACACAGGTGCCCTATGACGTACTGGATACCGTCGTTAACAATTTTGTTGGCGACCGCGACGGCCTGTTTTGGATCGCAGGCGTCGTCATACTCCACGCCCACCAGCTTGTCGCCTTTGATCCCGCCTTTGGCGTTGATATCTTTGATGGCCTGACGCGCGCCGTTGAACTCCATGTCACCCCACTGGGCAACAGGGCCGGACATCGCCCCCACTACCGCAACTTTAATGTCGTCTGCCATAGCGGCATGCGAGATCGACAGTGCGACCATCCCCGCGATTAACGTCTTCGCGTTCCTTTTCATCTCTGAATCCCCATTCGTGATGTCGTGTTTATATTTTGTTTTATTATGGTTAAAAAGCATTCTGTACTTTTAATGAACAACGCTATTTTTACCAGTGCCTTTAATGGTTTAGCGCAGTTTTTTGTCAAAAACCAGACTAATATCTCTATTTTTCAGGCGATTAAGCAAAGATAATATTCTGAAATCAGGCGGAGATAAACAAATAAAAGCGCAGTTGGCAGCATAAAATAACGGTACAAAGCGCCGAATAAATCACTGCCCTTCAGGTTAAAATTCTGCTTATTTTTCGATCCATGTGTTTTCAAACTGCGCATTACGCTGTCAAAAAACTAATCACCTGGTAAATGGGAAGAAAAAGAGAAAGCGCCTGAGCAAATAAATTGAGTACACTGGCCCTACTCTTTTTGATTTGGACAAGCAGCTAATGAAACTGACTATCGTGCGTCTGGTGACCTTTAGCGACCAGGATCATATCGACCTGGGCAAGATCTGGCCGGAATATTCCCCTTCATCGCTGGCCGTCGATGAAAACCACCGCATCTATGCCGCGCGTTTTAATGAACGTCTGCTGGCCGCCGTCCGCGTAACGCTGAGCGGCACGGAAGGGGCGCTGGACTCCCTGCGCGTGCGCGACGTGACCCGTCGTCGCGGGGTCGGGCAGTATTTGATTGAAGAGGTGATCCGCGAAAACCCGAGCGTAACCTCCTGGTGGATGGCCGACGTGGGCGTGGAGGATCGCGGCGTGATGGCAGCGTTTATGCAGGCGTTAGGGTTTACGGCGCAGTCGAACGGGTGGGAGAAGCGCTAGATCTGTGCGGCCTGATACCCTCACCCCGGCCCTCTCCCTAAGGGAGAGGGAGAAAACCGGGTAATCCCCTCTCCCCGTGGGAGAGGGTTAGGGTGAGGGCATCAACCCGCACCAGCATTATTTGGCATCAGTAGCAGTGCCATTGGCATGCCAGTCAAACACGCCGAACTCGAAGCCCTTCAGGTCGCCCTTCTCATCCCAGGACAGCGGTCCCATCACGGTTTCCACCGAGTTCGCTTTCAGCCAGGTGGCAATCTCCGCCGGATCGGCTGACTGGTTCAGGCCCGCTTGCAGAGACTGCAACGCTGCGTAGGTGGTCCAGACGAACGCACCGCTTGGATCCTGTTTCTTCGCCTTGATGGCATCGACAACAGGTTTGTTCGCAGGCACCTGGTCGTAGTTCTTCGGCTTGGTCACCAGCAGACCTTCAGCGGATTCACCCGCGATGTTAGACAGGGAAACGTTCGCGACACCTTCTGGCCCCATGAACTGCGTCTTCAGACCCGCCGCACGCGCCTGACGCAGGATCTGCCCCATTTCCGGGTGGTAGCCGCCGTAGTAAACGAAATCGATATTTTCCTTCTTCAGACGCGCGACCAGGGTCGAGAAGTCTTTCTCACCGGCGGTGATACCGTCAAAGAACACCACGTTGGCGTTCGCTTTTTTCAGGTTATCCTGCACCGCACGGGCCAGGCCTTCGCCGTACTGCTGTTTGTCATGAACAATCGCGATGCGCTGCGGCTTCACTTTTTCCACGATGTATTTCGCGGCGGTTGGCCCCTGATCGGAGTCCAGACCGGTGGTACGCAGGATCAGCTTATAGCCGCGCGCGGTCAGCTCTGGCGCCGTCGCGGCCGGCGTGATCATCAGAATGCCTTCGTCTTCGTAGATGTCAGACGCGGGCTGGGTGGAAGAGGAGCACAGGTGACCAATAACGTATTTGATCCCGTCGTTTACCACTTTGTTCGCCACCGCGACCGCCTGTTTCGGGTCACAGGCATCGTCATATTTTACGATTTGCAGCTTTTCGCCCTTGATGCCGCCCTTAGCATTAATGTCTGCAACCGCCTGTTCCGCGCCCGTAAATTCCTGGTCGCCGTACTGTGCTACCGGACCGGACATTGCGCCCACCACGGCCACTTTAATATCGGCCTGCGCCATGGCGCTGAATGCCAACGCGATACATCCTGCCAGTAACGCTTTACCCTTCATGTTCATCCTGAGATTCCCCATTATTATGGTTATAACGATTGTTGTGATGTTGTTGTGTAGCGCTTTATTTCAGTTATAGGCGTGCTGTTCGCGCTTTTTCAGCATACTCTGCTAAAACATACCCCATTTTTATGATTTTGGAATAGCTAATTTGAAATGAAAATATGATAATCCCGGCCTTCATTTCAGCCGGGCTTTTGGCTTTATCGTGTCAGCGAGGCGGAAATAATATCCAGCGCTTTACGAAACTGCGCTTCGGAGATGGTGAGTGGGTAGAGGAAGCGAATAACGTTGCCGTAAACGCCGCAGCTCAAAAGCAGCAGCCCTTCGTTCAACGCGCGCTCCTGAACCTGACGGGTAAATTCCGGCGACGGCTGTCCGGTGTGCGGATCGGTAAATTCCACCGCCACCATCGACCCCTGCCCACGGATATCGGCGATATACGGACAGCCATCCTTCGCTTTATTCAGCACCTCGACCAGATGATGCCCGAGATGCGCCGCGCGGGTGCAGAGATCGTCCTCGTCAATCACATCCAGCACCGCATGGGCCGCCGCAATCGCCAGCGGGTTACCTGCGTAGGTTCCGCCAAGTCCGCCCGGGGCCGGCGCATCCATTACCTCCGCCCGGCCAGAGACGGCAGAGAGCGGCATCCCGCCCGCCAGGCTTTTCGCCATAGTGATCAGATCGGGCTTCACGCAGTGGTTTTCCATGGAGAACAGCTTGCCGGTACGGGCGAAGCCGGTTTGCACTTCGTCGGCAATCAGTAAAATCCCGTGGGTATCGCACAGGGCACGCAGCGCCTGCATAAAATCAGCGGGCGCGACGTTGAATCCGCCCTCGCCCTGAACCGGTTCAATAATGATTGCCGCCACCTGATCGGGCGCGATATCGGCTTTGAAGATGCGCTCCAGGCTTTTTAACGCTTCGGCGGTACTGACGCCGTGCAGGCTGTTAGGGAATTGCGCGTGGTACACCGAGCCGGGGAACGGGCCGAAGCCGAGCTTATAGGGCGCCACTTTGCCGGTCAGCGCCATGGTCATAAAGGTACGGCCGTGGAACGCGCCGCCGAAGGTGATAAGGCCGGAACGTCTGGTGTACGCGCGGGCGATTTTCACCGCGTTTTCGACCGCTTCCGCCCCCGTTGAGAAGAAGGCGGTTTTGGCTGGCCCCTCTATGGGTACGCGCTGGTTGATGCGCTCGGCAAGCGATACATAGCCTTCATAAGGGACGATTTGATAAGCGGTATGGGTAAAGGCGTGAAGCTGTTTTTCGACGGCGGCGATAACTTTAGGATGGCGATGCCCGGTATTCAGCACGGCGATCCCGGCGGCAAAATCAATATACTCGTTACCTTCCACGTCCCACACCGTGGCGTTTTCGGCTTTATCGGCATAGAAGTTACACATGACGCCGATACCGCGCGGCGTCGCCTGTAAACGCCGGTCGTTCAGTTCGTTATTTTTCACCCTGTCACCCTCTGAAAGTCGCCTGCTTAGCGCATCAGTAAGTGTTTGCCAGGGGCAGGGAATTCGCCAGAGCGGGCGCTAAAAAAACAAAACCCCCAGACTCTCATCCAGGGGTTCTCGGTGTACTTCGCGAAAATTACGCTTCGATAGCGGCGCGAAGTTTTTTCATGGCGTTCTTTTCAAGCTGACGCACACGTTCAGCGGAGACGCCGTAGCGGTCGGCCAGTTCCTGCAACGTGGACTTGTTATCTTCGTCCAGCCAGCGGGCACGGATGATATCCTGGCTACGCTCGTCTAGGCCTTCCATCGCGAAGGTCAGCTTGTTCGCCGCCTGGTCTTCCCAGTTATCCTCTTCAATGCCGTCAGCAAAGTTAGAGGTTTTATCCTGTAGATACAGAACCGGGGCCATCGGCTGGCTGTCGGACGCGTCATCGTCGGCAGACATATCAAACGTCATGTCCTGAGCGGCCATACGGGATTCCATCTCGCGGACGTCTTTGCTGGAAACGCCCAGCTCGCGCGCCACCATTTCCACTTCATCCTGATTGAACCAGCCCAGACGCTGCTTGGTTTTACGCAGGTTGAAGAACAGTTTGCGCTGCGCTTTCGTCGTGGCGACTTTCACAATACGCCAGTTACGCAGGACGTATTCGTGAATTTCCGCTTTGATCCAGTGCACGGCGAAGGAGACGAGTCGCACACCCACTTCCGGGTTAAAGCGACGTACCGCCTTCATCAGGCCAATATTACCTTCCTGAATCAGGTCCGCCTGCGGCAGGCCGTAGCCCGCATAATTACGAGCAACGTGAACAACAAAGCGCAGGTGAGACAGGATCAGCGTTTTAGCTGCTTCCAGATCGCCCTGGTAATGCAGCTTTTCAGCAAGCTCCTTTTCTTCCTCAGCCGTTAACATCGGCCAGGTGTTCGCAGCCCGGATGTAAGATTCCAGGTTACCAACAGGGGCTAAAGCTAAAGTTTGCATTTCTTTGGTCATTCATTCCTCTCAATGTTTCTTCTGGTCCAGGTTGTCCCCGTCAGGCAACAACCATGCCAAAGCGTTTGAGCAACGAGATTAGCATTCACTCTTTTATCAGACAGTGATTTTATCCACAAGTTCCAGGTGGAACAGTGAATAAATTACGCACAAAATGTGACATGAAGATGATTACAGGGGAAGAGACAACAGGGACGCTTTCCCTGCAAGCGAACATCTCGGTGCAGGGAAAGATTATATCACGCTTTTATTAGTCGGGAGTAAAGTGGCGTAAATGTTGAACCGTTGCCAGCCATGCCGCCACCCAGCCGATCATGGAGCACACCAGCAGTAACAGCAGGCACTCATCGAAACCTAAACCACTGATATCAAACTTAGTTCCGAAAACCTGCGCCACCTCGGTGACTGCTGACGACAGCCGCATCACCAAAATTTCTGACAATATCAATGAAAGAAATGCACCAGAAAAACCTAATAACGCGCCGCCGTAAAGGAACGGGCGGAGGATGAAACCATCCGTTGCGCCAATCAGTTTCTGCACGTTGATGGTATCGCGACGGGCGAAGATGCTCAGGCGCACGCTGTTACCGATGACGAGGAACACCGCCGCCACCATCAGCACGCCGATCATCGCCGACACGCGTCCTACCAGCCCGGTCAGGGCGGCAAGACGGGCAAACCAGCTGTCGTCCATGCGCACTTCATCAATCCCGTTAATGCGGGTAATGCGGTCGCGCAGGGTGTTGAGCGAATCCGTGCCCTGGAAATCGAGTTTCGGGATCACCACCGCCACCGCGGGCAGCGGGTTCTCTTCAAGCATATCCAGCGCGCCGCCGAATCCGGACCAGTTGCGGAACTCACCCAGCGCTTCATCGCGGGAAAGATAGTTCACCTTCTCCACGCCCTGCTCGGCCTGAATCTGCCCCACCACCTGAGCCGCCGCGTTATCGTCGAGGGCTTTATCCAGATAAACGGTGATCTGCGGCGACGGATAGTACTGGGACGCCGCCTGGTTTACGTTTTTGTAAACCATGTAGCAGACGCTGGGCAGCGTCAGGGAGATGGCAATCACCATCACCGTCAGGAACGTCGCCAGCGGTTTGCTTTTCAGATCCTGCAACGCGCCCTGGAAGGCATACCGCACCTGCTCGTTAAAGACGTTGGTTTTGCGGGAGTTCGGTTTCGGTGTCGCTTTGGCACGCTTAGGCGCATTGCGATTGCCGTCACCACCGCCCTGAGGCTTGCGGAAACGGTCAAACCGGTTGCTGAACTGCCGAATCTGGTTCATTGCATCACGCTTATTCACCGTGGCCTCCGTGCAAATGCCCGTCGCTCAGGGTCAGCATGCGGTACGAACGGCGGGAGATCAGCCCCATGTCGTGCGTCGCCATCAGTACCGTGACCCCCACGCGGTTAAATTCCTCAAACAGACGCAGGATCCCTTCAGAGAGGGCATCGTCCAGGTTACCGGTCGGTTCATCCGCCAGCAAAACGGCAGGCTTGTTCACCACCGCACGGGCGATACCCACGCGCTGCTGCTCACCGCCGGAGAGCTGGATCGGGAAGTTCTTCGCTTTGTCCAGCAGCCCGACCTTATCCAGCGCCGCCGAAACGCGACGGCGGATATCATCGTAACTGGCGCCGGCAATAATCAGCGGGATCGCGACGTTATCGAAAACCGTGCGATCCATCAGCAGGTGGTGATCCTGAAAAATCATGCCAATCTGACGACGCAGGAACGGCACTTCACGGTTCTTAAGACGGCTAATTTCATGGCCGCTGAACCAGATTTTACCGGCGCTTGGCCGCTCGATCCCACAGATCAGCTTGAGCAGGGTACTTTTCCCCGCGCCGGAATGGCCGGTCAGGAATGCCATCTCGCCTGGCTGGAGGTGGAATGTCACCCCCTGTAGCGCTTGTCTCCCGCCGAGATAGGCCTTGCTGACGTGTTCAAAGCGAATCATTGTTAGTCCTCTCGGGCAAATAGTGCCTCAATAAAGTCGTCCGCTTTAAACGGACGTAAATCCTCAATACGCTCGCCCACACCGATGTAACGGATAGGAATGCCGAACTGGTCGGCCACGGAGAAGATCACCCCGCCTTTCGCGGTGCCGTCCAGCTTGGTCAGCGTGATCCCGGTCAGTCCTACCGCTTCATGGAACAGCTTCGCCTGGCTGATGGCGTTCTGTCCGGTGCTGGCGTCGATAGTCAGCATAATTTCATGCGGTGCATCTTCGTCCAGCTTCTTCATGACGCGAACGATTTTCTTCAGCTCTTCCATCAGGTGCGATTTGTTCTGCAAACGCCCCGCGGTATCCGCAATCAGCACGTCCACGTTACGCGACTTCGCCGCCTGGATGGCATCGAAAATCACGGACGCGGAATCCGCGCCGGTGTGCTGAGCAATGACCGGAATATTGTTGCGCTGGCCCCACACCTGGAGCTGTTCCACCGCTGCCGCACGGAAGGTATCGCCCGCCGCCAGCATCACCGATTTGCCCTGCTGCTCAAACTGGCGCGCCAGCTTGCCGATGGTGGTGGTTTTACCCACGCCGTTGACGCCAACCATCAGGATAACAAACGGCATTTTGCCTTCAATATTAAGCGGTTCGTCAACTTTTGCGAGAATTTCACCCATCTCGTCTTTCAGCAGGCCGTACAGCGCCTCGGCGTCGCGCAGCTGTTTGCGGCTCGCCCCTTCGGTCAGGTTGGCGATGATCTTACGGGTAGTTTCCACGCCCACGTCCGCAATCAGCAACTGCTCTTCCAGCTCTTCAAACAGATCGTCGTCGATCTTTTTGCCGCGGAAAAGACTGATAAATCCGGAACCTAAGTTTTCTTTGGTTTTGAGCAGGCTGCGCTTCAGGCGCGCGAAGAAACCTTCTTTTGTCGGTTTTTCCTGCTCCTGAACGATCTCTTCTTCGGCCTGCTCTTCCACCGGTACGACGATGACCGCTTCTTCAGCCGCTTCCGCCGCCAGCGCCTGGGCTTCCAGCTCTTCGTCGGTCAGCTCTGGCTCAAGGACCGCTTCTTCTTCCACCGCCTCAACAATTTCAACGGTTTCCGCTTCGGCCAGCCACTCTTCGGCAGAAACCTCTTCAGCTTTAACCTCTTCGGGCAGCGGCAGCGCTTCGTGTTCGATAGCGGCCTGCGGCGCTTCGGTAAGGGTTTCAACGATAACCGGCTCTGGCTTCTCGCTCTCCTGAACCTGCTCAGTGACCTCAACCACCTCTTCAGCAAAGGATTCAATCTCTTCTTTGCTGTGCGCTGGCTCTTCCGCTTCGACAACCGCAGCGGTTTCGACAGGCGTTTCAGGCTGTGACTGCTCTTCTACAACCTGCTGTTCTTCGGTTTTCTGTTCTGTTTCTTGCTCTTTTTCACCGAAACCCAACCAGGAAAAGAAGCCACGTTTTTTTTGTTTTGCCATCTGCGACTACACTCCTCGCGGCGCTATATACAGGGAAGCTAAAAAAATGATGAAATAGTCTAACACTTTACTTAATTGACATCACCGCCCGCAATCGCAGGGCAATGGTTAACAGAGCTTTCCTGAGATGAAGAAACCCACCCGCGCCCCGGCCGGTCAAATTCGCATTATCGGCGGTCAGTGGCGAGGCCGGAAATTACCGGTGCCGGACAGCCCCGGTTTACGCCCCACCACGGACCGCGTTCGCGAGACGCTGTTTAACTGGCTCGCCCCGTCTATGGTAGACGCCAACTGCCTGGACTGCTTCGCCGGAAGCGGTGCATTAGGGCTGGAAGCGCTGTCGCGCTATGCTGCCAGCGCCACGCTGCTGGAGATGGAGCGCGGCGTCGCGCAGACGTTGCAGCAAAATTTGGCTACGCTGAAGGCAACCAACGCCAAAGTGGTGAATACCAACACGCTGAGCTTCCTCGCCCAACAGGGGACGCCGTACAACGTGGTGTTTGTTGACCCGCCGTTCCGTAAAGGGCTGCTGGAAGAGACGCTATCCCTGCTGGAGCAAAATGGTTGGCTTGCGGATGACGCGCTGATTTACGTTGAAAGCGAAGTGGAAAATGGTCTGCCGCCCGTTCCCGTTCACTGGGATCTGCACCGCGAGAAGGTCGCCGGCCAGGTGGCTTATCGTCTGTATCACCGTCAGGCACAAGGAGGATCCGATGCCAGTACTGATTAACGTAGGGCGCTTGCTGATGCTGGGCGTCTGGGCATTTTTGATTTTGAATCTGGTGCACCCGTTCCCGCGTCCGCTGAATATCTTCATTAACGTGGCGCTGATTTTTACCGCGTTCATGCATGCCTTACAGATGGTGATGCTGAAAAACGGACTGCCGAAAGATAGCCCACCGATGACCGGCTGGCAGCAGCTGCGGGTGTTTATTTTCGGCGTATTTGAGCTGCTGGTGTGGATGAAGAAGTTTAAGGCGCAGGTGAAGAAGTAAGGTGCGGTGTGATGCCCTCACCCTAACCCTCTCCCACTGGGAGAGGGGACCGATCGCGCATTATTCAGCCCTAAAACCTACAAAACGCGACCCTTTATAGCTCAGCGTGCCTTTCTCTCCCACCGTCAGCTGATGGTACTGCTGCGCCTCCAGGCGGAAGGTCATCTCCAGCCCGCCGGTTTCCGGCTTAAAGCTCGCTTCATAGCGCATCGTTGTGCCCGCAGGCGTCACCTGCTGCTGGCGGGAGCGGCGGTCGTTAAGCGGCTTCTCACGCTTGTTCGTCACCACCACGCGCTTTTGCATCAGCGGCGCGGCGTCATTGTCGGCCTTCTCACGGCGCTGCTGCACGAAGCGAAACGAGGCAGCAATGACGATAATCGCCACTACGATAATGAAAAACAGCGGCATCTTGCTCATTGAAAAATCCCATCAGATTATGCGGAATTCAGGATACCTCGCCTGCCCCGGCATTGCCAAACGCCCGCTCGCGTCACTACACTGGATCAGGAACTGATCATTCAGCCTCAACAGTTACAGGGAGTTAATATGCTTTGGTCATTTATCGCTGTCTGTTTTTCCGCATGGCTTTACGTCGATGCGTCCTACCGTGGCCCAGCCTGGCAGCGCTGGTTATTTAAACCCGTCACGCTATTACTCCTGCTGTTGCTTGCCTGGCAGGCCCCGATGTTTAACGCCGTTAGCTATCTTGTCCTCGCGGGGCTGTGTGCTTCCCTGATTGGCGATGCCTTAACCTTGCTGCCGCGTCAGCGCCTGCTGTACGCCGTGGGGGCGTTCTTCCTGTCACATCTGCTCTATACCATCTACTTTGCCAGCCAGATGACGCTCTCCTTCTTCTGGCCGCTGCCGCTGGTGCTGCTGGTGATTGGCGCCCTGCTGATCGCGGTGATCTGGTCGCGTCTGGAAGAGATGCGTCTCCCGGTCTGTACGTTTATCGCTATGACGCTGGTGATGGTGTGGCTGGCGGGCGAGCTGTGGTTCTTCCGTCCGACCGCTCCGGCAATGTCTGCGTTCTTCGGTGCCGCACTGTTGCTGTTGGGTAATATCGTCTGGCTGGGCAGCCACTATCGCCGCCGCTTCCGTGCGGATAATGCGATTTCCGCCGCCTGTTACTTTGCCGGACACTTCCTGATTGTGCGTTCGCTGTATATCTAAATAACGCTTGACTCTGGAGTCGACTCCAGAGTGTATGCTGCGGTTAATGAGAAAATTATCATTACCGGAGACTGCCATGTCGACTCCAGAAACACCTAAAAAAGTTCCCCAATTCTTGGCACTTAAGCTCAGCCCGGTTCCGCCAAAAGAGGACTGCTGCTGCGAGGGCGCGTGCGAAACCCGGACCGAAGCGCTGCTTGGAAGCGGCAATCACTACAGCTGGGTGGTCAACGGCATGGACTGCGCGGCCTGCGCTCGCAAAGTGGAAAACGCGGTGAAGCAGGTGCCAGGCGTGAATCACGTTCAGGTGCTGTTCGCTACCGAAAAGCTGCTGGTCAGCGCCGAAAACGACGTCAGCAGACAGGTTGAAGCCGCCGTCAGCAAAGCGGGTTATACCCTGCGCAGCGAAACGGCGCCCGCAGAAAAAACGTCCCCGCTAAAAGAAAATCTGCCCCTTATCACCCTCATCATCATGATGGCCCTGAGCTGGGGGCTGGAGCAGATCAACCACCCATTCGGCAACCTGGCGTTTATCGCCACCACGCTGGTTGGCCTGTTCCCGATTGCGCGTCAGGCACTGCGTCTGATGAGAAGCGGCAGCTGGTTTGCCATCGAAACGCTGATGAGCGTGGCGGCTATCGGGGCGCTGTTTATTGGCGCGACGGCGGAAGCGGCGATGGTGCTGCTGCTGTTCTTAATTGGCGAACGCCTTGAGGGCTGGGCGGCGAGCCGGGCGCGTAAAGGGGTGAGCGCGCTGATGGCGCTGAAGCCGGAAACCGCCACGCGGGTTATTGATGGTCAGCGTGAAACGGTCGCCATCAACACCCTGCGCCCGGGCGACGTGATTGAAGTGCCCGCAGGCGGACGCCTGCCAGCCGATGGGGCCCTCGTTACTGCCACCGCAAGTTTTGACGAAAGTGCCCTGACCGGGGAATCCATCCCGGTAGCGCGCGCGGCGGGTGAAAAGGTGCCTGCGGGCGCCACCAGCGTCGACCGACTGGTGCAGTTGACGGTCCTTTCCGAACCGGGCGACAGCGCCATCGACCGCATCCTCAGGCTGATTGAAGAGGCCGAGGAGCGCCGCGCGCCGGTAGAACGCTTTATCGATCGCTTCAGCCGGATTTACACCCCCGCCATCATGCTGGTGGCGCTGCTGGTCACCGTCGTCCCGCCGCTGTGCTTCGGCGCGCCGTGGGAGGGCTGGATTTACAAAGGGCTGACGCTGCTGCTGATAGGCTGTCCGTGTGCACTGGTGATCTCCACCCCGGCGGCGATTACCTCAGGGCTGGCGGCAGCGGCACGTCGCGGGGCGTTGATTAAGGGCGGCGCGGCGCTGGAACAACTGAGCCAGATTCAGCACATCGCCTTCGACAAAACCGGCACGCTGACGGTCGGCAAGCCGCAGGTAACCGGCGTGTATCCGCAGGATGTCAGTGAAGACGATCTGCTGACGCTGGCCGCCGCCGTGGAGCAAGGCTCCACTCACCCGCTGGCGCAGGCGATTGTGCGAGAAGCGCAGTCGCGCGGGCTGAACATCCCTCCGGCAACCGCCCAGCGAGCGCTGGTCGGGTCAGGGATTGAGGCTGTGGTCGAAGGCAAAAAAGTGCTGATTGCCGCGGCGGACTCGCGCTCTACTCCACAGGTTGAGGCGCTGGAGCAGGCCGGGCAGACGGTCGTTGCCGTGATGCAGGACGGTGTACCGATGGGCATGCTGGCGCTGCGCGACACCCTGCGCGACGATGCGAAAGACGCCGTCGACGCGCTGCACAGGCTGGGAGTACAGGGCGTGATCCTGACCGGCGATAATCCGCGCGCGGCGGCGGCGATTGCCGGTGAGCTGGGGCTGGCGTTTAAGGCCGGATTGCTGCCTGCGGATAAAGTCAGCGCGGTAACCGAGCTGAAAAGTAACGCCCCGCTGGCGATGGTCGGGGACGGGATAAACGATGCCCCGGCAATGAAAGCTTCCACCATCGGCATTGCGATGGGCAGCGGCACCGACGTGGCGCTGGAGACCGCCGACGCGGCGCTGACGCACAACCGCCTGACCGGGCTGGCGCAGATGATAGATCTTGCGCGGGCGACGCGCGCCAATATTCGGCAGAACATCGGCATTGCGCTGGGTCTGAAGGGGATTTTCCTGGTCACCACGCTGCTCGGCATGACCGGACTGTGGCTGGCGGTACTGGCGGATACGGGGGCGACGGTGCTGGTTACGGCGAACGCGTTGCGGCTGTTGCGCCAAAGGTAAAAGTGAAACGGCAACCGGGTTGCCGTTTCTCGTGTTTGCCCCCTCTCCCTGCGGGAGAGGGCCGGGGTGAGGGCATCAGGCCGCACGCATCACTGCATCCCTAGCAGCCCCGGCAACCACAATGAAATCGCCGGGATGTACGTCACCATCCCCAGCACCACCAGCAACATACCGTAAAACGGCAGCATCGCCCGCACCACGTGCTCGATCTTCTGCTTACTCACCGCGCTCGCCACAAACAGCACCGATCCGACCGGCGGCGTGATCAGCCCAATCCCCAGGTTCACCATCATGATCATCCCGAAATGCACCGGGTCGATCCCCAGCGAGTTGGTCACCGGCAGCAGCACCGGGGTCAGGATCAGGATGATCGGCGCCATGTCCATCAGCGTGCCAATCAGCAGCAGCATGATATTGAGGTACATCAGGATCACGTATTTGTTATCGGAGAGCGACGTGAAGAATTCGGTGATGCGCATCGGCAGCTGCATGTAGGTCATTACCGCGCCAAACGCCGCGGCAAAGCCAATCAAAATCATCACGATGGTGACGGTTTTCACCGTGCGGCACATCAGCTTCGGCAGTTCGCTCCATTTATAGTCGCGGTAGATAAACATGGTGACGAAAAACGCCCACAGGCAGGCCACGGCGGCAGATTCGGTCGCCGTGAATATCCCGGACAAGATCCCGCCGAGGATAATCACCACCGTCATCAGCCCCCACAGGGCATCGAGCATGATTTTCAGCGCCTGCCTGAACGGGATTTTGTCCCCCTTCGGATAGCCGCGCTTGCGGGCGAAGCACAGGCAGAGCACCATCAGGCTCACGCCCAGCAGCAGGCCCGGCAGCACGCCCGCGATAAACAGCGTGGCGATGGAAACCGTTCCCCCTGCCGCCAGGGAGTAAATCACCGAGTTGTGGCTGGGCGGGATCAGGATCGCCTGCACCGACCCGCTGGCCGTCACCGCCGCCGCGTATTCACGCGGATAGCCCTTCTTCTCCATCTCCGGGATCATCACGCTGCCAATAGACGCCGTATCCGCCACCGACGAGCCGGAAATCGCGCCGAAGAACGTTGATGCCACGATGTTCACCAGCGACAGCCCGCCGCGAATAAAGCCGACAAAAACGTACGCGAAGTTAACCAGCCGTCGGGCAATGCCCCCTTCCGCCATGATCGCCCCGGCAAGAATGAAGAACGGGATCGCCAGCAGGGTAAATTTATTCACTCCACTGGTGATCTGGATCATCAGCGCCTCCAGCGGCAGGTCAATCCACAGCGCGCCCGCCACGGCGCTTAAGCCGACGGCGAAGGCCACCGGCATCCCCAGCGCCAGCAAAATGGCGAGGGTGAATAACAAAACAAAAGCATCCATTGTTCACCCCTTAACTGTGATTGCCGATCAGCACGACCGGACGGTTTTCCTGCGAGCCAAACAGCAGGCGTTCAAGCACAAACAGGATCAAAATGGCCGACCCGACAGGCAGCGGCAGATAGCTTTCGCCGGAGGTCAGGAGCGGAAACTCCGCCACCGGCTGCTCCCACAGCTCGACGCACAGCCAGTAGCTGTACCAGCACATCAGGCCGGAGATGAGCAGCATCAGCAGATCTACCACTCGCGCGCACACTCTTTGCAGCGACGCGGGCAGGCGGTCGGTGAGCATGTTGACCGCGATATGCGACCCGGCGCGATAGCTCACCGCCGCGCCGATAAAGGTAAACGTCACCATGCAGATAATGGCGATCGGCTCCGGCCAGGATTCGCCGCGATTGAGCACATAGCGAGAGAAGATGCCAATGGGGATCACAATCGTCATCACCAGTAGCGAGAGACCCGCCAACACCATGGCGAGCAGGTACAGACGGTCCATCCACTTCAGGTAGAGTTCGGACATACGTACTCCGGCTTACTGAACGTCAGCGATGGCTTTCATCAGATCCTGATGCTTATCGCCATACTGCGCGCGCACCGGCTCTGTCGCCTTGATAAACACCGTTTTATCGATGTCGTGGAACTGCACGCCGCCGGCCTTCATTTTCGCCAGCGCCTGGTCGTTATACGCA
Source organism: Enterobacter cloacae complex sp. AR_0002 (assembly GCF_001922365.1). Taxonomy (NCBI): domain Bacteria; kingdom Pseudomonadati; phylum Pseudomonadota; class Gammaproteobacteria; order Enterobacterales; family Enterobacteriaceae; genus Enterobacter; species Enterobacter cloacae complex sp. AR_0002. The sequence goes on along the minus strand of NZ_CP018814.1, from coordinate 3,996,408 downwards.
TTCCACAGCTTGCGCTGCTCGAACTGCGCTTCGCGGGCCAGCGTCAGGATCTTTTGCTGTTCGTCAGCGCTGAGCTTGTCCCATTTCACTTTGGAGTAGAGCAGCATTTCCGGGGTGATGAAGTGGCCGCTCAGCGTGTAGTTTTTGGCGACCGGCATATAGTTGTGGGCGATAAAGGTTGGCGGGTTGTTCTCCGCGCCGTCGATCACCCCGGTCTGCATGCCGCTGTAAACCTCGCTGACGCCCATCGCCACCGAGTTCGCCCCCATCGCTTTCAGCGTGGCCAGCGCCACCGGGCTGCCCTGCACGCGGATTTTCTTCCCTTTCAGATCGTCCGGTTTGACGATCGGCTCTTTGGTGATCAGGTTGCGGGTGCCGGAATCCATCCAGCCAAGGAAGACCAGACGCGATTTCGGGTTGGCGGTGAGTTTGTCGCCGATCTGCTTGCCGATATCCCCGTCAATCACCTTGTGCATGTGGTCTTCATCGCGGAATACGTAGGGCAGGGTAAACACTTCGATATCCGGCAGGATGGCGGCCACCGGCGCCATGGAGACGCGGATCATGTCGATCGCCCCCATCTGCGCCTGCTCAATCATCTGCTTTTCATCCCCCAGCACGCCGCCGGGGAAGACCTTAATCTCCAGCTTGCCATCGGTTTGTTGTTTGAGTTTTTCACCCATGTGCTGGACCGCCACCACGTTCGGGTAGCCTTCGGGATGCACATCGGCGGCTTTAATGGTCTGGGCAGAAACGGTGCAGGCGAAAGCAGTCAGACACAGCGCGGCCAGTAACGGCTTGAGGGTCGTTTTCATTAAGTCAACTCCAGGGTAGTGAGATAAGCGTTAAAACGATGTTTTAATTTTTGACGCTTAAAAATTAGACTACGGCTGGAAAAGGGAGGGTGAAGCGCCTCACAAAAAGCGCGAAATTTTGAAACGATGGTTCGAAATTGTGATGAGTACTTGTCGGGTGGCGACTGCGCCTTACCCGACCTACTACACCCGTAGGCCCGTGCAAGCGAAGCGCCGCCGGGCGTCAGGCCGCACTTACCTCTTACGAATCAAATACCGGTACGGCAAGGTCTCGGTTTGCTGCGCCACCAGTTCATGTTCCATAAAGGTACAAAAGCCGGGGATATCACGGGTGGTAGCCGGGTCATCGGCGACGATCAGCAGCGTTTCGCCACTCTGCATGTTACGGACGGTTTTACGCACCATCATTACCGGCTCCGGGCAACGGAGGCCCTGAGCATCAAGCGTGTGGTCTGGGCTGGAAAACAGGTCGGTCATTTTCTTCTCGTTCAGGTAAAAACGGCTGTAGTTTACGCCCCGCTATCGCCAATGCAAACCAGGTTAACGATTGCGTGAAAATTAGCCATTGCAAAGTGTCGTCAAAGCAGTATCATGCGGCGGCTTTATTGGGTTCCCTCACCCCAAATATTAATCAAAAAGGTACAATATGAACTCCTTTACACAATCGCAGCGCGTCAAGGCGTTGTTCTGGCTTTCGCTATTTCATCTGCTGGTGATCATCTCCAGTAACTATCTGGTACAGCTCCCCATCTCCATTTTTGGTTTCCATACCACCTGGGGCGCGTTCAGTTTCCCGTTTATTTTCCTTGCGACGGATTTAACCGTGCGTATTTTTGGCGCACCGCTGGCGCGGCGGATTATTTTTGCGGTGATGATCCCGGCACTGTTTGTCTCCTACGCCATCTCCTCGCTGTTTTACATGGGAAGCTGGCAGGGCTTCGAAGCGCTGACGCACTTCAACCTGTTCGTCGCGCGTATTGCCACCGCCAGCTTTATGGCCTACGCCCTGGGGCAGATCCTCGATGTCCACGTGTTTAACCGCCTGCGTCAAAACCATCGCTGGTGGATGGCGCCAACGGCCTCCACGCTGTTCGGTAACGTGAGCGATACGCTGGCCTTCTTCTTCATCGCCTTCTGGCGCAGCCCGGACGCCTTCATGGCAGAACACTGGATGGAAATCGCTCTGGTGGACTACGCCTTTAAGGTGCTTATTAGCCTGGTCTTCTTCCTGCCGATGTACGGCGTACTGTTGAATATGCTGCTGAAAAGGCTGGCAGATAAATCTGAAATCTCCGCATTGCAGGCAGGTTAAGGGTTCGCTTTATCAGTTGTGATAAGATGAACGAATGAGCCGTTATGGCCGTTTATCGAAAGGAAGAAGTCAATGCGCAATCTGGTTAAATATGTCGGGATTGGCCTGCTGGTTGTTGGCCTTGCAGCCTGTGATAACAGCGACACCAAAACGCCTGCTCAGGGCGCGTCAGCAGAAAGCAACGCCACCGGTCAGCCGGTGAGCCTGATGGATGGCAAACTCAGTTTCTCTCTGCCCGCGGACATGACCGACCAGAGCGGTAAGCTGGGTACCCAGGCGAACAATATGCACGTCTATTCCGATGCCACCGGCCAAAAAGCGGTGATTGTGATCGTCGGTGACGATACCAGCGAAGATCTGGGCGTGCTGGCCAAACGCCTGGAAGATCAGCAGCGCAGCCGCGACCCGCAGCTTCAGGTGGTCACCAACAAGTCTGTTGAACTGAAAGGCCACACGCTGCAACAGCTGGACAGCATCATCTCTGCCAAAGGCCAGACCGCGTACTCCTCCGTGGTGCTCGGCAAGGTGGACAATAAACTGCTGACCATGCAGATCACCCTGCCGGCAGATAATCAGCAGAAAGCGCAGACCGCCGCTGAAAACATCATTAACACCCTCGTGATCCAGTAATCGTTCACCGGGATGCCGTGGCCTCCGTCGCTTGCGCCGGGGGCCATTTTTTTGCCACGACTTTCAGACTAACGCTCCAGACGAAGCCCATCCGGCACACTACAATTAACACGCCCCCCGGAAAAAGGAATTCTTATGACTGCCAGCCCGCCCGACAAAGCCGGACTTCATATTTTATTAAAACTTGCCTGCCTGGTGGTTATCCTTGCGGGTATCCACGCGGCGGCGGATATCATTGTTCAGCTTCTGCTGGCGCTGTTTTTCGCCATTGTGCTCAACCCGCTGGTGACATGGTTTTTACGCCGGGGCATCAGCCGCCCAGTCGCGATTACCATTGTGGTGATGGTGATGCTGGTTGTCCTGACGGCGCTGTTCGGCGTGCTCGCCGCCTCGCTGAGCGAATTTTCCACCATGCTGCCGCAGTACAATAAAGAGCTGACGCGCAAGCTGGTCGATCTTCAGCGCATGTTGCCATTCGTGAATCTGCATATCTCACCGGAACGGATGCTGCGCCGGATGGATTCCGAGAAGGTGATGACCTACGCCACCACGTTGATGACCGGGCTTTCCGGGGCAATGGCCAGCATTCTGCTGCTGGTGATGACGGTGGTGTTTATGCTGTTCGAAGTGCGCCACGTGCCGTATAAGCTGCGTTTTGCCCTGAACAATCCGCAGATCCACATTGCCGGCTTGCACCGCGCGCTGAAGGGCGTGTCCAAGTATCTGGCGCTGAAAACATTGTTAAGCCTGTGGACCGGCGTGATCGTCTGGCTGGGGCTGGTACTGCTGGACGTGCAGTTCGCGCTGATGTGGGGCGTGCTGGCGTTTTTACTGAACTACGTACCCAATATCGGCGCGGTGCTTTCCGCCGTTCCGCCGATGATCCAGGCGTTCCTGTTTAACGGTTTTTATGAGTGCATGCTGGTAGGGGCGCTGTTCCTCGTCGTGCATATGGTGCTGGGTAACATTCTTGAGCCGCGCATGATGGGCCACCGTCTGGGCATGTCGACGATGGTGGTGTTTTTATCGTTACTGATCTGGGGATGGCTGCTGGGTCCGGTGGGCATGCTGCTCTCCGTGCCGCTCACCAGCGTCTGTAAAATCTGGATGGAAACCACGAAAGGAGGCAGTAAACTCGCCATTCTTCTGGGTCCGGGTCGGCCAAAAAGCCGTTTGCCGGGATAACCGGGTGGAAAGGGTCAAAAGTGACGTTTATTCGCCAGCGCGACGACAACATTGTACGATGTGCGCAGTAAATCGCGCTGGCGAAGAAAAAGTCACAGAAACAGGTTTATCGCGGACGCGCGTAGATGAAATTTACACTTACCCTTATCGACTGGCAGGCAAGAGCGCCAGGACTCAGCGATGCCGACGAATGGCAGGCATGGTCACGCCGGTCTGACGCCATCGATCCCGCTGCACCGCTGGCGAAACTGACCGATCTGCCGATGATGACCGCCCGCCGCCTGAATTCAGGCAGCAGGCTGGCCGTCGATCTTGGCCTGATGATGCTGCGCAAACACCGCATCGATGCCGTCGTCTACAGCAGCCGTCATGGGGAGCTGGAGCGCAATTTCCGTATTCTCCAGGCCCTGGCGGCAGAACAGCCCGTTTCCCCCACCGATTTTGCCATGTCGGTACACAACTCGGCGGTCGGCAATCTCACTATCGCCGCGCGTCAGCCTGTTGTCTCTTCGTCGGTTTCCGCCGGTATGGATACCTTCCAGCAGAGCTTGTGCGACGTGCTGAGCCTGCTGCATGCGGGCTACTCCCGCGTATTGCTGGTGGATTTCGACGGTCTGCTGCCTGATTTTTATCACGCCGGGTTGCCACCGCAGATGCCCGTCTGGCCCTACGCGCTGGCGCTGGTGATTGAAGCCGGAAATACGCTCAGCTGTGAAACGCACGTCAACCGCACGCCTGAAGAGCCCGCGCTGCCGCAAAGCCTCCAGTTCCTGCGCCATTACCTGCGGGACGAGCGCCAGTTCACCCTGCCGGGCGAGCGCCTGCTGTGGCAATGGACGCGCCAATGAGAGGGTTACGTTCCCGCCTCGATCGGTTATGGCGGATGCTGATGACCGGATTGTGCTTCGCCCTGTTCGGCCTCGGCGGACTGACGCTGTCGCTGGTATGGTTTAACCTGCTGCTGATTTTCCAGCGCGACCGCACCCAACGTCGCCGCCTGGCACGCCGTACTATTTCTGCCAGTTTTCGCCTGTTCCTCGCGGTGGTACGCGGTGTAGGGGTACTGGATTACCGTTTCAACAACCTGGACGTTCTACGCGCCGAGCGGGGCTGTCTGGTGATTGCGAATCATCCCTCGCTGCTGGACTACGTTCTGCTGGCGTCGGTGATGAACGAAACCGACTGTCTGGTGAAAAGCGCGTTGCTGCGTAACCCGTTCGTCAGCGGCGTGATCCGCGCGGCTGACTATCTGATTAACAGCGAAGCCGACACGCTGCTTGCCGCAAGCCAGCAGCGTCTGTCCCAGGGCGACACCCTGCTTATCTTCCCTGAAGGCACCCGCACCCGGGTGGGGGAAGTCATGACCCTGCAACGTGGGGCGGCGAATATCGCCGTTCGCTGCAACAGCGCCGTGCGCGTGGTGGTGATCCACTGTAGCGAACGGATGCTGGATAAACAGAGCAGCTGGTATAACGTGCCCCCCAACAAACCTGTTTTCACCGTGGATGTTCGCGAACGCATCAACATTCATGATTTTTATGATGCGAGTCAGCACGAACCCGCGCTGGCAGCAAGGCAGTTAAACCGGCATATGCAGCATCAGTTAACAACCGGTCTTCAATCTTTGTCAGGAACGAAAGATGCAAGCGCTCTATCTTGAAATTAAGAATCTCATTATCTCTACGCTGAATCTGGAAGAACTTACCCCAGAGGATATTGATACAGACGCCGCGCTCTTTGGCGACGGCCTCGGTCTGGACTCAATCGACGCCCTTGAGCTGGGGCTGGCGGTAAAAAATCAGTACGGCGTAGTGCTTTCTGCCGAAAGTGATGAGATGCGTCAGCACTTTTATTCCGTTGCCACGCTCGCGGCTTTTATCCATCAACAACGCGCCTGAGAATGACCGCTATGACAGAACAACAAACGATTTATCAGGAAGTCTCTGCGCTTCTTATTACGCTGTTTGAAATCGCCCCGGAGGATATTACCCCTGAGGCACGTCTTTACGAGGATCTGGACCTCGACAGCATTGATGCCGTCGATATGGTGGTGCACCTGCAAAAGAAAACGGGCCATAAAATCAAGCCTGAAACCTTCAAAGCGGTGCGCACGGTGCAGGACGTCGTGGACGTTGTGGAACAGCTTCAGCGCGACGCGTAACGTGCGTTCGATTCCAGTTCTTCCCGCCCTGACGGGGCTGATGCTGCTGGCATGGCCGTTTTTGATCGGCTTCGGGCTGGCGAATAATAGCCTGCACGGGATACTGCCCGTGATGGCGCTGGTGCTGCTGATGCGCGTCTGCCAGGCCCGTCGGCAGGGCGGCCCCCTGCGTTATCTGTTCGTAAGCGTGGCGCTGGCCGGCATAGCGCTTTGCGCGGCGAGCTACGTCCTGCACGCGCACCAGTGGGTGCTGTTATATCCGGTGGTGGTGAATCTGGTGATGCTGGTGGTGTTTGGCGGTTCGCTGTGGACGGCAATGCCCGTCGTCGAACGACTGGCGCGCCTGCGTGAACCGGACCTCTCCCCCGTCGGGGTACGTTACACGCGCCGGGTTACCCAGGTCTGGTGCGGCTTTTTTATTATCAACGGGGCGATCGCGCTGTTTACCGTATTACACGCCGATATCCGTCTGTGGACGCTGTGGAACGGGATGATTGCCTATCTCCTGATGGGCACGCTGATGGCTGGCGAGTGGCTGGTGCGACAACGGGTGAAGAAAAACGATGCTTAACCCTCTTCCGCTTAGCCAGTGGCTCAGTGCGCCCCGCCCTGACGACACCCCTGTCGCCTGGCAGGACGACCATCTCTGGACGCTTGGCGATCTGCGCCACGACGTCACTCAGCTGGTCGACACGCTGCGTCGTGAAGATGGCGAGCGCTGGGCGCTGTGCATCGAAAACGGCTATCTGTTTATTGTCGCGCTGCTGGCGACGCTGCATGCGGGTAAAACGCCGGTCCTCCCCGGGCACAGCCGGGCGGCGCAGCTTAACGAACAGCGGGCGCTGTTCAGCGGCGTCCTGAGCGACACCACGCTCGATTTTCAGGGGCAACAGCTGCGGGTGGCTTCCGCTCAGCGGGCAGGCCATCCCTTTTCACCGCTGCCTGCCATCGGTGAGATGCGCACGATCGAGCTTTACACCTCCGGCTCGACCGGCACGCCGCAGCGGGTGAGTAAGCCGGTGGTCAGCCTGGATCGTGAGGCTCGTCTTCTGGCGGCGCATTTTGGCGAGCGTCTGGCGGGCTGTCACGTCGTGGCTTCCGTGGTGCTGCACCACCTGTATGGCCTGACGTTTCGTGTCGTCTTACCCATGGCGCTCGGCCTGCCGCTGCACGCCAGCCTGCTCAACTATGCCGAGCAGCTCTCTGCCCTTCCCGACGATAAACGCTATCTTTTCATCAGCAGTCCGGCGTTTCTCAAGCGGCTGGACGCGTCACTGACGCCGCCCCCCGTCAACCTGCTCTTCTCCGCTGGCGGCGCGCTGCCCTGGCAGGAGGTCGCCGCGGTTCAGGCCTGGCTCAACGTCTGGCCGGATGAAATATACGGCAGCACGGAAACAGGCGTAATGGCCTGGCGCTATCGTCAGGAGGAAAGCACCCGCTGGCAACCTTTCCCCGGCGTGACGTTTCACGGCGATCGCGTGATGTCGCCGCTGATCCCCGAGGTGGAGGGGGTCGTGCTGGATGATATCCTGCACTTCACGGCTGACGGGCAGTTCAGCCTCGTCGGGCGCCGCGGTCGGGTGGTCAAAATTGAAGATAAACGCATTTCACTCGATGACATTGAGCGCCGCCTGTTGGCGCTGGACGGCATCCGCGAGGCCGCCGCGCTGACGGTGACGCGCGGCGGGCGTCAGGGCATTGGCGTATTGCTGGTGCTGAATGAAGCGGTGCGTCAGCAACACGAACAGGGCAAAAAAGCGCAGGAGCTCGCCTGGCGATGCGCCCTTCGCCCCTGGCTTGAACCGGTTGCCGTGCCGCGCTACTGGCGGATCGTTGATGAAATCCCGGTCAACAGCATGAACAAGCGCGTGACTGCGCAGCTACAGGAGTTGTTTCATGAAGATCCCTGAAATCGGGCGCCTCCAGCCCGATCCACAGCATCTGGAGATAACCTTTTATCTTGATCCTGACCTGCTCTGGTTTAAGGGACATTTCGCCGTACAGCCGCTGCTGCCGGGCGTGGCCCAGCTCGACTGGGTAATGCATTACGCTGCCGCGCTGGCGCCGGGCTACCGTTTTCACAGTATTCAGAACGTGAAGTTCGCCGCCCCGCTGTTGCCGGAGAATACGGTCACGCTGCTCCTTGCCTGGCAGCCCGAACGCGAGATGCTGACCTTTAGCTACCAGCGCCATGCGGGTAACGAGCGCCACACCGCCAGCAGCGGGAAGATTCGCTTATGTCAGTAACCTTCCGTCCCTGCGTGCTGATCCCGTGCTATAACCACGGGGTGATGATGGCTTCGGTGCTGGCGCGCCTGGCGCCTTTCGATCTGCCCTGTCTGGTGGTGGACGACGGCAGCGATGAAACCACGCGCCGCACGCTTGAAGCGCTGGCGGCGGATCGTCCGCAGGTCACGCTACTGCGGCTGGCCGAAAACAGCGGCAAAGGCGCGGCGGTGATGCAGGGGCTGAAAGACTGCGCCGATCGCGGCTTCACCCACGCCGTTCAGGTGGACGCTGACGGCCAGCACGCTATCGAAGACATCCCCAAACTGCTGGCGCTGGCCGAACGCCATCCCGATGCGCTCATTTCCGGGCAGCCCGTTTACGATGACTCGATCCCCCGTTCGCGCCTGTACGGCCGCTGGATAACGCACGTCTGGGTCTGGATTGAAACCCTCTCCCTGCAACTGAAAGACAGCATGTGCGGGTTTCGCGTTTACCCGATAGCCCCGGTTTTGCGCCTTGCAGCAACCACGCCGCTCGGCAGGCGAATGGATTTTGATACCGAAGTGATGGTGCGCCTCTACTGGCAGGGCAACACCAGCTATTTTCTGCCCACCCGCGTGACCTATCCGCCGGACGGGGTATCCCATTTCGATGCCCTGAAAGACAACGTGCGCATCTCGTTGATGCATACCCGTCTGTTTCTCGGCATGCTGCCGCGCATTCCTTCCCTGCTGATGCGTCGCCGCTCGCAGCACTGGGCGCAGCAGCAGGAGGTGAAAGGATTATGGGGCATGCGCCTGATGCTGCGCGTCTGGCAACTGCTGGGGCGTAAGGCGTTTACCGCCCTGCTGTGGCCGGTTACGGCCGTCTACTGGCTAACCGCCCGCGCTGCGCGTCAGGCGTCGCAGCAGTGGCTGGCGCGGGTTAAAACGGTGATGGCACAGCGGCAAATGCCGCAACCCGCGCGGCTTAACAGTTTTTCCCACTTCCTGCGCTTCGGTCATGCCATGCTGAACAAAGTGGCCAGCTGGCGCGGCGAAATGAAACTCCATCGCGATCTGGTCTTTGCGCCAGGCGCGCAGGAGGCGCTGGGGCTCGACGATCCTCAGGGCAAACTGCTGCTCGCGTCGCATCTTGGCGATGTGGAAGCCTGCCGGGCGCTGGCCCAGCGCGAAGGGGCGAAAACCATCAACGCGCTGGTCTTTAGCGACAACGCCAGACGTTTTAAGCAGGTGATGGAGGAGATGGCGCCGCAGGCGGGCATTCACCTGATGCCGGTCACCGACATTGGCCCGGAGACCGCCATCCTCATCAAAGAGAAGCTGGATCGCGGCGAATGGGTGGCGATCGTGGGCGATCGCATTGCCGTCACCCCGCAGCGCGGCGGCAGCTGGCGGGTGATATGGAGCGAATTTATGGGCCAGCCCGCGCCGTTCCCGCAGGGGCCGTTTATCCTGGCGTCCATTTTGCGCTGCCCGGTGGTGCTGATTTTTGCCCTCTGTCAGCAGGGAAAGCTGACCCTGCACTGCGAGCCGTTTGCCGACCCGCTGCTGCTGCCGCGCGGCGAACGCCAGCAGGCGCTACAGCAGACCGTCGACCGCTATGCGGAGCGGCTGGAGCATTACGCGCTCTTGTCGCCGCTCGACTGGTTTAATTTTTTCGATTTCTGGCAGCTGCCAGAGATCAACGAGAAGGAGTAAAGGGTGCTGACCGATCCCCGCTTTACGGCTGAAGTTGAAATCACCGTTCCGTTCCACGACGTCGATATGATGGGCGTGGTGTGGCACGGCAACTACTTCCGCTACTTTGAGATTGCCCGCGAAGCGCTGCTCAACCAGTTTGATTACGGCTATCGCCAGATGAAAGCGTCCGGCTACGTCTGGCCGGTGGTGGATACCCGGGTGAAATACCGCGACGCGGTGACCTTCGAGCAGCGCATTCGCATCCGCGCCCACATTGAAGAGGTTGAAAACCGTCTGCGCATCGCCTATCAAATCTTCGACGCGCAAACCGGGAAACGCACCACCACCGGCTACACCATTCAGGTGGCGGTGGAAGAAGCAAGCCGGGAGATGTGCTTTGTCAGCCCGGCCATTCTGTTCGAACGCATGGGGATCGCGCCATGAAATGGATAACGCTACTCGCGCTGCTGGTAAGCCCGCTGGTGAACGCGGTCACGCTGGATGAACTGCAACAGCGGTTTGCGGAGCAACCGGTAGTGCGCGCACACTTCGAACAGACCCGCACGATCAAGGATATGCCTCAGCCCCTGCGCTCGCAGGGGGAGATGCTAATCGCCCGTGACAATGGCCTGCTGTGGGATCAAAAAGCGCCGTTCCCGATGACGCTGCTGCTGGATGACAAACGGATGGTGCAGATCGTCAACGGTCAGTCGCCGCAGACCATTACCGCCGACACTAACCCGCAGATGTTTCAGTTCAACCATCTGCTGCGGGCGCTGTTCCAGGCCGACCGCAAGGTACTGGAAGAGAACTTCCGCGTCGATTTCAAAGACCTGGGCGAAGGCCGCTGGTCGCTGGTGCTGACGCCCGTCACCACGCCGCTGGACAAGATTTTCTCCACCCTTGATTTGAAGGGCGCGATCTATCTGGAATCCATTCGCCTGAACGATAAGCAGGGCGACACGACGGATATCGCCCTCTCCCGCCACCAACTGACGCCCGCCCGCCTGACTGATGCAGAACGCCAGCGCTTTGCCGCACCGTAACGCCCTGCGCCCGGCGCTGCTGTGGGCCGCGGTATGCCTGATCCTGCTGGGCGTGCTGCTGTCGCTGCTGCCTGGCGCGCGGCTGAACAGCAGCGTGCTCGCCATGCTGCCGAAACAGACGCTCGGCGCGATCCCTCCCGCTCTCAACGACGGATTTATGCAGCGCCTCGACCGCCAGCTCATCTGGCTGGTCAGCCCCGGCAAACAGCCGGACCCGCGCGTGGCGCAGCAGTGGTTAACCCTGCTGCAACGCAGCCAGGCGCTGAGTGTCGTAAAAGGTCCGCTGGATGCCGCCGGGCAACAGGCCTGGGGAGATTTCTTCTGGCAGCACCGCAATGGCCTGGTCGATCCGGCCACCCGCGCCCGCCTGCAAAACGGCGGTGAAGCGCAGGCTCAGTGGATCCTGTCCCAGCTCTACTCCGCCTTTTCCGGCGTGAGCGGCAAGGAGCTGCAAAACGATCCGCTGATGCTGATGCGCGGCGCGCAGCTCGCGCTGGCGAAGAACAGCCAGAAGATGCAGCTGATGGACGGCTGGCTGGTGACAAAAGATGCGGCCGGGAACTACTGGTATCTGCTACACGGCGAGCTGGCGGGCTCGTCGTTTGACATGCAGCAAACCCACCAGCTGGTGACCACCCTCAACGCGTTGCAGCAGACGCTGAAAAGCCAGTATCCACAGGCGCAGCTGCTCTCGCGCGGGACGGTGTTCTACAGCGATTACGCCAGCCAGCAGGCTAAAAACGATATTTCCACGCTTGGCGTCGCCACGGTGCTCGGGGTGATCCTGCTGATTGTGTCGGTGTTTCGCTCCGTGCGTCCGCTGCTGCTGAGCCTGCTCTCCATTGCCATCGGCGCGCTGGCGGGGACGGTCGTGACGCTCCTGCTGTTCGGTGAGCTGCACCTGATGACGCTGGTGATGAGCATGAGCATTATCGGCATCTCGGCGGACTATACGATTTACTACCTCACGGAGCGGATGGTGCACGGCGCGGAACACTCGCCCTGGCAAAGCCTGGCAAAAGTGCGTAACGCGCTGCTGCTGGCGCTGCTGACCACCGTCGTGGCGTATCTCTTCATGATGCTGGCCCCCTTCCCCGGCATTCGTCAGATGGCGGTGTTCGCCGCCGCAGGGCTGAGCGCCTCGTGCCTGACGGTAATGTTCTGGCATCCGTGGTTGTGCCGTGGCATGCCGGTCCGCCCGGTCCCCCTGAGACGGATAATGCAGCGCTGGCTGGACGCCTGGCGCGACGGTAAAGCCCTCTCCGTCGGGCTGCCGGTAGCACTGGCGCTGCTCTCCGCCATCGGGATCGCCAGCCTGCGGGTGGATGACGATATCGCCCGGCTTCAGGCGCTGCCGCAGGACATTCTGGCGCAGGAAAAAACCATCACCGCCCTGACCGGGCAAAATGTCGATCAGAAGTGGTTCGTGGTGTATGGCGCGTCGGCTCAGGAAACGCTGGAGCGGCTGGAGGCATTTACCCCGGCGCTGGCGCAGGCGCAAAAAGCCGGTGAATTAACCCGCTGGCGTACCCTGCCGCTGAACTCGCTGGCGCGACAGAACAGCGATCTGCATCTGCTGCGCAACGCCGCACCGACGGTGGTGAAAATGCTGCAAAGCACGGGGCTGAATGCCGTCCCTCCGAACCTGAACGCCATGCCTGTCAGCGTGGAAGCGTGGCTCGCCAGCCCGGCCAGCGAGGGCTGGCGTTTGCTGTGGCTGACGTTGCCGGACGGCAAAAGCGGTGTGCTGGTCCCGGTCGATGGCGTCAGAAACAGCGCCGCGCTCGGTGAGCTGGCCACCCGCCATCCCGGGGTCGTCTGGGTTGACCGTAAGGCCAGCTTCGACAGCCTGTTTGCGCTCTACCGCTCGCTGCTGTCGGGGCTGCTGGGCGTGGCGCTGGCGGTGATTGCCGGCGGCGCGATGCTACGTCTCGGCTGGCGAAAAGGGCTGGTGGCGCTGGTGCCATCCGTGCTGTCGCTGGGCGGCGGGCTGGCGGCGCTGGCCGTGACGGGCCATCCGGTGAACCTGTTTTCCCTGCTGGCGCTGGTGCTGGTCCTCGGCATTGGCATCAACTACACGCTGTTTTTCAGCAACCCGCGCGGCACGCCGCTGACCTCCATGTTGGCGATTACCCTCGCCATGATGACCACCCTGCTGACGCTGGGGATGCTGGTATTCAGCACCACTCAGGCCATCAGCAGCTTTGGCATTGTGCTGGTGAGCGGTATCTTCACCGCGTTCCTGCTCGCCCCGCTGGCGATGCCGTCTAACAAAGAGAACTTACCATGACCCGTTTCATTCGCCTGGCGGCAGTGATGATGGCCCTGTTGCTGGCGGGGTGTAGCCATACGACGAACCGCGATGACGCGCGCCCTCAGGCCTGGCTCCAGCCCGGTACCCGCGTCACGCTGCCCCCGCCGGGCATCACGCCTGCCATCCGCGCGCAGCAGTTGCTTACCGGCAGTTTTAAAGGCCAGACCCAGTCGCTGCTGGTGATGCTGAACGCCGACGGAAATAAAGTGACGCTTGCCGGCCTCTCCTCCGTCGGGATCCGCCTGTTCCTCGCCACCTACGACGACACCGGGATCCACACCGAGCAGTCGGTTGTGATGCCGCAGCTGCCGCCCGCCAGCCAGGTGCTGGCCGACGTGATGCTGAGCCACTGGCCGCTCAGCGCCTGGCAGCCGCAGTTGCCGAAAGGCTGGACGCTGAACGATACTGACACCAGACGCGAACTGCGCAACCCCGATGGCAAACTGGTCACGGAAATTGTCTACCTGAACCGTAACGGCAGGCGCGAACCGATTAGCATTGTGCAGCACGCTTTTCACTACCACATCACCATTCAATATCTGGGTGACTGAGATGATTTACCTTTCTGCCGTTGGCATGGTCAACGCGCTCGGCAACTCGGCTGATGAAATAGCGGCGAACCTGATCGCTGGCGTGGCCCCCGGGATGCGCCAACGTGCGGGCTGGCTACAGGGCTTACCCGAGGCCGTGCTGGGAGGCGTGGAGGGTGAACTTCCCCCTGTCCCCGAGTCTTTTTCCGCCCATCGCAGCCGCAACAACCAGCTGCTGCTGGCGGCGCTTGCGCAAATCTGGCCCGCCGTCGATGCGGCCATTGCGCGCGTGGGGCGAGACCGCGTGGCGGTTGTGCTGGGCACCAGCACCTCCGGACTGGACGAGGGTGATGAGTACGTGCGCCGCGCGCAGAACGGCGAGCGCAGCCCGCAGTGGCAATATCCGCAGCAGGAGCTGGGCGATCCGTCGCGCTTTCTCGCCAGCTGGCTTGCGCTGGACGGCCCGGCGTATACCATTTCGACCGCCTGCTCCTCCAGCGCGCGGGCGATCATCAGCGGTCGTCGCCTGATCGACGCCGGGCTGGTGGACGTCGCCATCGTCGGCGGGGCCGACAGCCTGAGCCGCATGCCGGTCAACGGCTTCAACAGCCTGGAGTCCTTCTCCCCGACCCTGTGCGAACCGTTTGGCCGCCACCGTCGGGGGATCACCATTGGCGAAGCGGCGGCACTGATGGTGCTGACCCGCGAGCCGGGCGAGGTTGCGCTGCTGGGCGCGGGGGAATCCAGCGATGCGTACCATATTTCCGCCCCACATCCGCAGGGCGAAGGGGCGATCCGCGCCATCAACCAGGCGCTGAACGAGGCGGGCATAACGGCGGCGGACGTCGGCTATATCAACCTGCACGGCACCGCCACGCCGCTGAACGATCGCATTGAGGCGCAGGTTATCCACGATCTCTTTGGCGACCGCGTGCCGTGCAGCTCCACGAAACATCTTACCGGCCACACGCTGGGCGCCGCGGGGATCACCGAGGCCGCCCTGAGCTGGCTGATCCTGACCCGAGACCTGCCGCTGCCGCCGCAGGATTTTTCCCGCTACGCGCCGGACGACACCCTGCCCGCCTTCGGCCTACTGCACCAGAGCGCACCGCTGAATAAACCGGTGATCCTGTCAAACTCCTTCGCGTTTGGCGGCAACAACGCCAGCCTTCTGCTGGGGAGAGTATGATGCACTACTTACCTCCCGGGGATTATCTTCCTCACGACACGCCGATGCTGCTGCTTGAGAGCGTGGAAAGCGTCACCGATGACCGCGCCGTTTGCAGCGTGACGGTGAACGAACGGGGCGTTCTGGCCCCGTTCCTGGACGCGGACGGCAACCTGCCTGGCTGGTTTGCGCTGGAGCTGATGGCCCAGACCGTGGGCGTCTGGTCTGAATGGCACCGGATGCAAAAAGGGCTGCCGCACTGTGCGCTGGGCATGGTGCTGGGCGCGCGCGAGCTGGTGTGCGACGCAGGGCATTTTGCCGCAGGCAGCACGCTGACCATCACCATCGAACGTCTGATGCAGGATGAACGCTTTGGCAGCTTCGAGTGCACCATTCATGCGGATAGTGTCCCCCTCGCCACGGGACGCGTGAACACCTTCCAGCCGAGCGAGGAAGAATTAACCACACTTTTCAACCAGGGAACACCATCATGAGATCCGTACTGGTCACTGGCGCCAGCAAAGGCATTGGCCGCGCTATCGCCCTTCAGCTTGCGGCGGACGGTTTCACCGTCGGCGTGCATTACCATCGTGATGAAGCGGGCGCGCAGGAGACGCTGGAAGCGATTATCCAGGCAGGCGGCGCGGGCCGTTTACTCACCTTCGACGTGGGCAACCGCGAGCAGTGCCGCACGGTGCTGGAACAGGAGATCGCTGACCACGGCGCGTGGTATGGCGTGGTCAGTAACGCCGGTATTACCCGCGACGGCGCATTTCCTGCGCTCAGCGACGATGACTGGGACAGCGTGATCCACACCAATCTCGACAGTTTTTATAACGTCATTCATCCCTGCATTATGCCGATGATCGGCACCCGCAAGGGCGGGCGGATCATCACCCTGTCGTCGGTGTCAGGCATTATGGGCAACCGTGGGCAGGTGAACTACAGCGCGGCGAAAGCCGGGATCATCGGCGCCACCAAAGCGCTCGCCACCGAGCTGGCAAAACGCAAAATCACCGTCAACTGCATCGCGCCGGGGCTGATCGATACCGGCATGATCGAGATGGACGAAGCCGCACTGCACGCGGCGATGTCGATGATCCCGATGCAGCGTATGGGCCAGGCCGAGGAGGTCGCGGGGCTGGCGAGTTACCTGATGTCGGATAAAGCAGGCTATGTGACGCGTCAGGTGATTTCGATTAACGGAGGCATGCTATGACCCGCCGGGTAGTGATTACGGGCATGGGCGGCGTCACCGCGTTCGGCGAGGACTGGCCGACCATCTCGCGCCGTCTGCGCAAGTATGAAAATGCGGTGCGTACCATGACGGAGTGGCAGGCGTATGACGGCCTGCAAACCCTGCTCGCCGCGCCGATTGAAGACTTCACTCTCCCCGCTCACTATACCCGTAAGCGCATTCGCGCCATGGGCCGCGTGTCGCTGCTCTCTACCCGCGCCACCGAGCTGGCGCTGGAGCAGGCGGGACTAATCGACGACGCGGTGCTGACCAACGGTCAGACCGGCATCGCCTACGGCTCGTCGACCGGCAGCACCGGGCCGGTCAGCGAGTTTGCCTCTATGCTCACCGAAAAGCACACCCACAACATCACCGGCACCACTTATGTGCAGATGATGCCGCACACCACGGCGGTGAATACCGGGCTGTTCTTTGGCCTGCGCGGACGGGTGATCCCCACCTCGAGCGCCTGTACCTCTGGCAGCCAGGCGATTGGCTACGCCTGGGAAGCGATTCGTCACGGCTACCAGACGGTGATGGTGGCAGGCGGCGCGGAAGAGCTGTGCCCGTCGGAAGCGGCGGTTTTCGATACCCTGTTTGCCACCAGCCAGCGTAACGACGCGCCAAAAACCACGCCGTCGCCGTTTGACGTTCAGCGCGATGGCCTGGTGATTGGCGAAGGGGCGGGTACGCTGGTGCTGGAAGCGCTGGATCACGCCAGAGCGCGCGGAGCGACAATTTATGGCGAGATCGTGGGCTTTGCCACCAACTGCGATGCGGCGCACATCACCCAGCCCCAGCGTGAAACCATGCAGGTGTGTATGGAGCAGTCGCTGGCGATGGCGGGTCTTGGCCCTCAGGACATTGGCTACATTTCTGCCCACGGCACGGCAACCGATCGCGGGGATATCGCCGAGAGTCAGGCGACCGCCGCCATTTTCGGCGACAGCGTGCCCATCTCATCCTTAAAGAGTTATTTCGGTCATACCCTGGGTGCCTGCGGAGCGCTGGAAGCCTTGCTGAGTCTGCATATGATGCGGGAGGGCTGGTTCACGCCGACGCTCAATTTAAGACAACCGGATGAGCAATGCGGCGCTTTAGATTATATTATGGGGGAAACCCGCCCGATTGATTGCGAATTTATTCAGAGCAATAACTTTGCCTTTGGCGGCATCAATACCTCGATAATCATTAAACGCTGGGCGTAACTATGTACCAGTTTGTACTGGGAAAGATCTCCACCCTTAGCGCGGACCCGCTGGCGTCAACGCTCGCAGACATGGCACCTCAGGGTGCACGACACGCTTCCTGGCTTGCAGGCCGGACGCTGCTCGCCAGAACCTTATCCCCCTCGCCCCTTCCCGAGATAATTTACGGCGAGCAGGGAAAACCGGCCTTCGCTAACGGCCATCCGCTGTGGTTTAACCTGAGCCACAGCGGGGACGATATTGCCCTGCTGATGAGCGATGAAGGTGAAGTGGGCTGCGATATCGAAGTGATCCGCCCGCGGGAGAACTGGCAGGCGCTGGCAAATGCCGTTTTCAGCCTCACCGAACATGACGAGCTGGAACGTGAAGCGCCGGAAGAGCAGCTTTCCGCATTCTGGCGCATCTGGACACGCAAAGAGGCAATCGTCAAACAGCGTGGCGGCAGCGCGTGGCAGATAGTCAGCATTGACAGCACCGCCCAGTCGCTCCCGGTCAGTCAGCTACGCTTCGGCTCGCTGAGCCTGGCGGTCTGTACCCCTACGCCTTTCACCTTAACGGCGGAAGCGGTTACTTACTCCGGTATTCCTGCGGCATAAAAAACGGCCATGCCGGTTAAAACCAACATGGCCAATGTCCCGTTCACGTTGTTCTCGATCTTATTTTAAATTTTCCGGGAAGTTTGCAGGCAGCTCGCTGGCCGCGCAATTGATCACGCTATCGTCATTCGCACCGCAGTCACGCACGAAGGTGATGGCGGCAAATTCATCAATCACTTCGGTTGGATACGCTGGTCCGGCATCACGGTAGCTATTCATCAGCGGAATGTGATCGTTCTGGAAGCAGACGGTTTTTTCCGGATTATTCATGACCCAGCGCGGGAAGAAGATGGTGCCGTGGAACAGGCGGTCGCCCAGGTTCACGATCAAGCTCACGTCAGTACCGGTTGGCTCCGACCAGGAAATTTTATAGATGCTCTCCCCAACACGGACGATGTAGGCCTGCTGATCTTTCACCCAACGGTTGCCAACCAGACCACTGTGAATACGGTAGTCCAGGGTGTTTTCGTTTTTAACGTAAATTTCGTAATTCCAGCCATTATCGTAGGTATATACAAGATGTTTGCCGACGAAGCCGCTTAAATCATGTTTATCGAAGGTGCTCATACGATGTCTCCTTTGTTTTGATGAGACGATCGTACCCCTTCAAAAAATGAATGAATAACGCTATGTTTGAATCAAATTCATCCAAAATTTAGATTAATTATGCACAAGACGACGCTCGAACAGTGGGCCTTGCTGGAGAGAGTCATCGAGGCTGGCAGCTTCGCTAAGGCGGCGGAAGAGACCTACCGCAGCCAGTCCTCGGTCAGCTATAACCTGTCGCTTTTGCAGGAGCGGCTGGGCGTGGCGCTCCTGATGACAGAGGGACGGCGTGCCGTGCTAACCCCGGCGGGTGAGCTGTTGCTGAATCAGGTTAAACCGCTGCTGAAAGCCTTCGCCTATGTTGAAACGCGCGCTGCGACCCTGCGCAGCGGGATGCGAACCCGTATCGACCTGATGGTAGACAGTATTTTTCCGCGTAGCCGGCTGTTCGCGATTTTGCGCCAGTTTCAGCAGCTGTACCCGCAAACGCAGGTGCGGCTTACCGAGGTTCTGGAAAACAGCCGCGCAGATGCGCTCAATGATGAAGCCGACGTGATGGTCTTAACCCGCCGCCAGGACATTACCGGCCTGGGCGAATGGCTGATGAATATCGATTTTGTTGCCGTCGCGCATCACGCGCACCCGCTGTTTTCGCTGGATACGCCGCTTAATGACGAGATGCTACGGCCGTGGCCGCGCATTCAGATCGCAGACAGCCAGCCCACCACTCACCCCACCGGGGAGTCGTGGACATTCTCCACTATCGATGCCGCGATCGAAGCGGTGATGTATCAGGTTGGGTACGGCTGGTTACCGGAAGAACGCATTCAGACCCCGCTCCAGCAGGGCATCCTTAAAACGCTGCCGCTCAGCCACGGCGTACGTCGCGCCACGCCGCTGCACCTCATCGTCAAACGCTCCCTCAGCCCGCTGGACGAGCAGGTTGAGACGCTGTTGCGCCTTTTTAAGCAGGAGCCGTCATCGTCAACTGCTACGCTTTAAGTTTTGAACCATAAAACGACAAGGAGTGAACGATGAAAATCGATTTAACGGGGAAAGTAGCGCTGGTGACCGCGTCCACCGGCGGTATTGGGTTTGCCATCGCCCGCGGGCTGGCGGAGAGCGGTGCGGAAGTGATCGTAAACGGACGCAGCGTCGACTCGGTGAATAAAGGCATTCAGGCGCTACAGCAGGTGGTGCCTGGCGTACAGGTCCGTGCCGCCATCGCCGACCTGAGCTCGCAGGAGGGCGTTGACGAACTGCTCAGGGTCGCCACGCACGTCGATATTCTGGTGAATAACGCCGGGATCTATGGCCAGCAGGATTTTTATTCCACCGACGACGAGACCTGGGAACGCTACTGGCAAACCAACGTGATGTCCGGCGTGCGCCTCTCCCGTGCCCTGTTGCCCGGCATGGTACAAAAGGGCTGGGGTCGGGTAGTGTTTATCTCGTCAGAATCGGCCTGCAATATTCCTGCGGATATGATCCACTATGGCGTGACAAAAACCGCCCAGCTCTCGCTGGCGCGCGGTCTGGCGAAGTTCGTGGCAGGCAGCGGCGTGACGGTGAACAGCGTACTGCCGGGCCCGACAATGTCGGACGGTTTTGCCGCGATGATGAAAGACGAAATCGAAAGAACCGGTAAATCGCTGGAGCAGCTGGCGAAAGCGTTCGTGATGGAGAATCGTCCCAGCTCGGTTATTCAGCGCGCCGCAACGGTAGAAGAAGTGGCGAATATGGTGGTGTATGTCTGTTCCATGCAGGCCTCCGCGACTTCCGGCGCGGCGCTGCGCGTTGACGGTGGCGTGGTGGATGACATAGTTTGACCCGTCAGGCCACAGGTTCAGGAAAAAATGCGACCTGATATAAGGACTATGAAGGTAAAGCAGGTAAACTAGTGAACAGAATGTGTATTTCAGCTAAGACGTATTTATGACCAATATGATTGCCGACGAAGCCGTGGCGAAGTCCAGCGTGCTCTCTGTCTTTGACTTTGATGGTACGTTGACGCACCACGACAGTTTTATCCCGTTCCTGCGCTTTGCCTTTGGCAAGCGCTA
The DNA here is from genome assembly GCF_001922365.1 of Enterobacter cloacae complex sp. AR_0002. NCBI lineage: Bacteria > Pseudomonadati > Pseudomonadota > Gammaproteobacteria > Enterobacterales > Enterobacteriaceae > Enterobacter > Enterobacter cloacae complex sp. AR_0002. The sequence continues at coordinate 3,975,686 of NZ_CP018814.1, read as the reverse complement.
CTTTGCTGGCCGACTGGTGCGCATGGCCCTGCCTACGCTGCACTGTGTGCGCCGCAAGCTGACGCGAGATGAGCTGAAAGAGGTGTTGATCAAAACCTTCCTGACGGGGGTGGATGAGCACTGGTTACGTCAGCAGGCGGAAGCCTTCTGTGAAAAATACTGGAACAAGCTGATGCGCCCGGAAGGGGTGCTGGCCGTCGCCAACGAGGTCAATTCCGGTGCGGAAGTGACGATTTGCTCTGCTTCCCCGGCGCTGGTATTGCAGCCGTGGGCCGATAAGCTCGGCATTAAGCTGATTGGCACGCAGCTGGAAGTGAAAGACGGCAAGCTGACCGGGCGGATCACCGGCCACAACTGCCGGTGTGCCCAGAAGGTGGCGAGGCTGGAGAAGGTGTATGGGGATTTGAACGCGTATCACCTGCGCGCCTGGGGCGACACGCGTGGCGACCACGAGTTGCTGGCGGCGGCGCAGGATCCACACTGGCGGCATTTTCATCATCCGAGCAAGCGCCGAAATTCACCAATTAAGGGTTAGGTGCGGCCCGGTGCCCTCACCCCGGCCCTCTCCCACAGGGAGAGGGAGAAAAGCGGTACATCAGGCCTCACGTTTTCCCGGGAACATCACGCTCGCAATAATCCCCAGCGCCAGTACCCCCAGCACCACAAACAGGCTTGCCGTGGCGCCGATGTTATAACCGTGATGCCAGAAGTGGTCGGTCGCATTCAGCCCCAGCTTGAACGCCACGAAGAACAGCAGTAACACCACCGCTTTCTCCAGATGCACCAGATACTGCTTCAGCGCTTCCAGCACAAAGTAGAGGGTACGCAGGCCGAGGATCGCGAACATCATTGCGCTGTAGATAATCAGCGGCTCACGGCTGACGGCAATGATTGCGGGTACGGAATCGAAGGCGAACATCACGTCGGACAGCTCCACCACCGCAACACAGAGCAGCAGCGGCGTCGCGTAGCGCTTCGCCTTCTTCACGCGGCCTACCATTACATCCTTGTTTTCAGGCTTCTCCAGTTCGGCATCCACCTCTTTCTGGGTCAGGATAAACGCATGGCTGCTGATTTTTGGCCACACCGGGTAGAAGCGTTTCACCAGGCGGTACGCCAGATGGTTGGAATAATCTTCTACTTCATCGCTCTCTTCATTGCGTTTCAGCATCATCACCGCCGTCCAGCCGACGACCAGCGCAAAAATGACCTCAACATACGGCCCCAGGCTCAACAGACTGGTGCCGATGGCAACAAAAATACCGCGGAACACAATCGCCCCGAGCACGCCCCAGTAGAGCACGCGGTGACGATATCTATCCGGCACGCCGAACCAGGCGAAGATCGCCATCATCACAAACAGGTTGTCGACGGAGAGCACCTCTTCCAGCGCATAGCCGGTCAGGAACAGACTGGCCATCTCCGCGCCGTGGTGCACGTATAAAAATCCGGCGAAGGCCATCGCCATCATGACCCAGAAGATGGACCACATAACCGCGCTTTTCAACGAGATCGGTTTATCGTGACGGTGCATGAAGAGGTCGATAAACATCGCCCCAACGGCCATCACCACGAAGACAACAACGGTTTCCGTCGGGAAACCGAGATGAGCAGCAGACATAGACAACCCTTTTAAGAAGACAAAACACCATGCACACAATAAAAAGCGTGGGCCCGTTAAGGACGCATCACGCTAAAAAATAAATATTAACCGTTCTTTTCAGCTGTGTAGAGACATTAAAGTTGTATCCTTTAACCTGAAAAAGACTTTAAAGTTGTAAAGTTTTAAAAAAACACATACAAAACATGATGCTAAGTGTGTATCACACGCTGTTCCAACATTATACCTTGATGTTCTTGCAGGAACTGCAATTTACAGGAGGAAAAAGGTGTTTTTGTAGTTATCTGGCGTTACGTGACAGTGTTGGTCAGATACTTCCACCTCTTCAGAGTTAAAGTTTGATATATGGGAAAAAAAACGCTCCCGGACGGGAGCGTAAGCCAGTGACTTCGGCGTCAAATGAGGGTCTAACAAGTGGAGCTGCGGGTTAATTCTGGGTGATCTGACTGCGATGCTTATCAGCCTGCTGCTGGTGAACAACGGAAGACTGACCATTATTCGCCTTCTCATGTACAGCTGCGGCCTTCTCATGCTCGCTCATTTCAGAAAATGACTTTGCTGTTTCGTTGGTAGCTCCGGGTTTAGCTTTCATCATTTTTTTATGCATTTCAGCCATGTCCTGGTGGGCAGCAGAATTGCTGTTTTGCATCATGTCATGGGACATTGCGGCCTGATCGTGACTGCTCATATCCATCATTGTCATGCTGTCTCCCTGAATTGCACTTTTTTCAGCAGATGACTGCATCTGGTGGGCAGGTGCCTGTGCATTATTTACCTGGTCATGCATGTTCATTGTCTCTGCAGCCATGGCAGATGAAGCGGCAGCCATAATGGCAACAAATGATACGAGAATCTTTTTCATGGTTGGGTCTCCGGTGTTTACATACCCAAACAATCAATGGCTTATAACAGAGAAAGCAGTTGATCTCAGGGCGGGTTAATCATCACTCCAGGAACCAGGTGATTGTGTTATCACGCTGCTCCTGATTTATGAATAATTATAAAAAACCGCCTCTGTTTATCGCGTGACTGAATGATGACAATTTTGTCACCTTCCAGGTTTCTCCTGAACAACGGGATTAATCCATTAACAGGCGCACTTTGAACACAATTTCACGCCCCTGCTGTTCTGCTGACAGCTCGCCGCCGTGAGCATGAATGATCGACCTTGTAATTGATAATCCCAGCCCCGCGCCTTCCGTGTTGTAGAACCTTGATGAGTCTGCGCGATAGAACCGGTCAAACAAACGTTCCAGATTAGCGGGAACCTGGCCGGACATCGTATTCGTAATCATCACGTTCACACAGTCACTGTCACGCTCAAGGTGTATCGCTGTACAGGTGTTATCGGGAGAATACTTGATTGCATTGGAAAGCAGGTTACTGAAAGCACGTCGGAGCATATCGCTGTCTCCGGCAACAACGCCCTCTCCTTCAACCGTGATTGTCTTTCCTGTTTCGTCTGCCAGGGGCTCGAACAACTCACGTAATTCATTCAGTTCGGCTGCCAGATCCACATCATGTTTATCCAGCCGCAGCAGACCATGCTCTGAACGTGCCAGAAAAAGCATGTCACTGGTCATTCGTGACAACCTTTTCAGTTCTTCCAGGTTAGCGAATAAAATTTCGCGGTAATGCGAAACATCCCTTTCCTTAGCCAGTGCAAACTGCGTCTGCATCATCAGATTACTGACTGGTGTGCGCAGCTCATGCGCGATGTCAGACGAGAAATCTGACAGTTTCCGGAATGCCCCCTCCAGGCGATCAAACATATTATTGAACTCCTGCATGGTCTCAGAGATTTCCGGCGGAGCCAGATCGGGATTTAGACGCTGATCCAGGCTGTGTACGGTCATGGAGGAAGCCAGACTGGTCATTTCCCGTAGCGGTTTCAGACCAATACGTGTGGTCAGCCAGCCCAGAAAAACAGAAATAAAGACCAGACCGATATTGAACCAGAACAGCCAGGTACTGAGTTTGTCCATAAACAGGGTGTGATACCCAGTATCCGTGGCAACCGTAATGATGACATGTTTGCTTTTACCCTGTTCCGGCGTCACGGCAACCCGCCGCGAGATACTGCGGTACACGGTGTTATTTTCTTCCGTCTGGATCATATAGTCGAGAATATCACCCGACTTATTAAGCAGGACCGCTGGAACAACAGAATTTTTGGCATAGAGTTCAACAATTTTTTCATTTTCCATGTTTTTTATAGAAATGAATAAGCCATTGTGCCCCACCATCGCATCGTTTATTTTTTCTGATAATGACTTAATATCCGTTTTGTTCCTGAACGTCTCTGTTTTAAGAAACTCTTCGGTGAGCTGAAGTTTACCTGTCAGAAAATCGCGGTCCTGATTATCGAAATAGCCATTAAGGGTGCTAATCAGGATAAAACTTGATAACCACCATACCGTAAGCATCACCGCAGAAAAAATCAGGCTCAGGCGTGTGGTCAGGGAAATTTTGAACCTCACTCTTCTCTGATCTCCAGGACATATCCGGCACCGCGAACGGTATGGATCAGTTTTGGCTCAAAGTCATCATCAATTTTACTTCTCAGACGTCTCACGGCGACATCAATCACATTCGTATCACTGTCAAAATTCATGTTCCAGACCAGGGACGAGATAAGACTCCTGGGTAACACTTCTCCGGTGCGTTGCAGCAGCAACTCAAGCAGAACGTATTCTTTACCGGTGAGATGGATCTTCTTCCCCGAACGGATCACGGTCCGGCGCACCATATCAACGGTCATATCGGCGATGGTGCAGACTGTTGCGGCCTGCGAGCGTGCCCGGCGCAGTAGGGTTCTTACACGTGCAACCAGCTCCGTAAAATCAAAGGGCTTAATCAGGTAGTCATCTGCGCCAAGCTCCAGTCCTTTCACTTTGTCCCGCACGTTGTCCTTTGCGGTTAAAAACAGGACCGGTTCTTCGTGCCCGGACTCCCTCAGTGCGCTGATGATTTGCCACCCGTCGAGGAAAGGCAGCATCACGTCCAGTATTATCAAATCATACTGTCCCTTCGACGCGGCCCCGAGACCATCGCGGCCATTATTAAAGAGATCGGCCTGATAGCCTTCCTCAACCAGTCCCTGCTGCAGGTAACGACCTGTTTTTTGTTCGTCTTCAACGATTAAAATACGCTGCATGGTCAACTCGCTGATATGAAAGTAAAAATCTCACGCATGAGCTTTGGCTGTCCCCTAGCTGACCTGAGACGGAGCAAGCATTCCGAGCCACGCTACGGCGCCCAGAATGATAATCGCAACAACGAATTCTGTCAGGATGCTGTTTCGCATCAGGGCAACGCTGCGATCATAATTCCCTTCCCTGACCATAACTTCAAGCCGGGGACCCAGGTGAAACCGGTTTGCTGCAGCCAGAAGAAGCATCAGAACAAACAGAGCCGTCTTGGCAAGCAATATCCTCCCCCAGGAACTGTTGAATAAGGGAGTTAAGTTACCCTCAGCAATATACAGATAGTTGACCAGCGCACTCAGGATCAGGGCTACAACAATCACCGTTCCTGCCGTGGCAAATTTTGCCAGGGAGTCAGATATCACAATGACGCTCTGTGCATTATGCTCGTTTCTGCGCATCAGCAGGATAGCAAATGCAACCAGAGCACCTGTCCAGGCACCTGCAGCGCCGAGATGGGTCAGATCGCTCAGTAAATGGAGATAGTAATGCAGACCGTCATGCATAACGGCGTGTCCTCCCCAGGCAAGTGTAGCCAGCGCCACGCCCCCACTCATCGTCATCAGCAGGCAGGACAATACTCTCTTATTAGTGTAAAGGAACAAAGCACCGAGTGTGGTAAACAGGGCACAGAGCCTGACAATCCAGCTAATACCCACATCAGTTTCTTCTATCACCATCTCGATAACATGGATGGATAATTCTCTGAGGTCAGTTACTCCACTCATGGCATTAGATACCAGGAGCATATTAATGCCAGTAAGAATGATGCCTGTAACAACAGCAAAAGTTATAAACGACCTGAAATTAGTCAGGTTATAGGTTTCATGTCTGACACCGCTTATTCCATATATCTGAAAAAATGGCAATCCAAATATTACCATCAAATCCAGATAAAGAAGAAAACGAATAACAATCATAATCAGGTCGTTCATAATATTACTTCACTGTAAAGGTGTAATTACCGGTAATAGGGTGCGTATCTGAAGAAACCGCGCGCCAGTCAACACGATAAGTGCCAGCGGGTAAAGGCTCTCGCGGAATAATGACCATCGATTTAGGGTCAGCGCCTGGCGCCACTTTTGCCGCGACCGGCATCGGAGAATGTGATGACATGCCTTTCATACCCGTCATCGTTAATTTTGCACCTGAGAATTTCACGGTCAGATTTTCCGAGAAATTAAGCTGAATCTTTTCCGGGGCCGCTACGGCTGAATCAGCCTGTGGCACAGAGCTTTTTAATTCCGGATGGGCCATAGCAGAGAAAGCAACGCCCATAACGAGGCCACCTGTAAGAATGGCTTTATTTAAAATCGACATTTTATTTACCTGTTTAGTTGAGTGTTTTATATCAGTGCGTTAAAACCAGATTCTGGCTCCCGCCAGGAATACTACCTGATGGTCTTTCTCACCTTCTCTTTTCGCCATATCGGATGTTTTCCCGTAAAGTTGATTCCAGGAAACGCCTATATAGGGTGCAAACTCACGGCGTATTTCATAGCGCAGCCGGAGCCCCAGCTCTGTGTCAGTCAGTCCCCTGCCGCGACCCCGCGATTCATCATCCTGACTGTAGAAATTCACCTCATAGGATGGCTGGAGTATGAGCCGGTTAGTCAGTAAAACGTCGTATTCTCCTCCCAGACGAAGGGCTGCTTTTCCGCCATTACTGACAAAACCCGTAATTTCAGACTCAAAATTATAGAGTGCCAGCCCCTGAAAACCGACAGCAGCCCAGGTCCGGGCAGAAGCAGGTCTGAAATCCTGCCTGACACCCGCAACCAAATCCCACCATGGGCCAACCGCATGTCCCCAGAGTAACTGCGCTTCAGCCGCCTCCGTTTCCCCATTGCTTCGTTCACCTTCACTCTTTAGCCAAATCCGATCTGTGTCGCCTCCAATCCAGCTGTTAACACTCCAGCTGAAATTGTTGGTGTTATCCGACCGTTGCCATTCCAGTTGATCCAGCAGAACCAGATAATTAATCGCACTGTCGTGAATCGCATGCCCCTGTAAATTGCCGAATGCAGCCTTCCGGTCGGCATCGGTAACAGGCGGAATTGGCGTTCTGCTCTCAGTTACAATGGGCTCCATTGACGTCATCTCAGTGAAATTCTCATCTGCTGGCATCTGCATGGCAGACATGTCGTGCCCGGCGTGGGGATCTGCAGAGACGGAGCCCGCCGCAATAGAAAGCTGTGAGGTAAACAAACCGGCGACCAGAACAGGTATGGCCTTCAAATTTCTCTTCATTCGCATCATTCCTCCACCCGGACTTCACGAAACATTCCCATTTCCATGTGATAGAGCAAATGGCAGTGATACGCCCAGCGGCCAAGCGCATCTGCTGTCACTCTGTAACTGCGTTTTGTACCAGGGGGAACATCTATTGTGTGTTTACGAACCATGAAATTACCGTTTTCATCTTCCAGATCGCTCCACATACCATGCAGGTGAATGGGGTGAGTCATCATGGTATCGTTGATCAGCGTGATCCTGAGCCGCTCACCGTATTTCAGCAGCACCGGTGCGGCATCTGAAAACTTGATTCCGTTAAATGACCAGGCAAACTTTTCCATGTGGCCGGTTAAATGCAGTTCTATGGTACGGCCAGGTTCACGTCCGTCAGGATCCTCAAAGCGGCTTTTCAAATCCGCGTACGTGAGAACCTTTCTTCCGTTATTTCGAAGACCAATACCCGGATCATTTAATTTCGGAGAGACGCTCATCGCCTGCATATCAACCAGTGGGTTATCCGTTTCTGACGCAGGATGACTTTGCATACCCGGCATTCCGGCCATCCGGGAATGATCCATACCGGCCATGCTGCTGTGATCCATGGGCGCGGAGGATGTCCCGCTATCCGGAAGGCCAGCACCGTCCATAGACATCATCTCTCCGCTGTTATCCATGCCTCCCATCTGGCTGTGGTCCATTCCTGCCATATCATGTCCCATTCCCCCCATACCCATATCTTCCATGGTCAACAGAGGACGGGGATCGAGGGGGGGAACGGCAGCACTTAACCCCTCTCTCGTGGCCAGTGTCCCTCGAGCGTAACCGGTCCTGTCCATGGATTGTGCGAAGATGGTATAGGCCTCACCCTGAGGCTCCACAATGACATCATAGGTTTCGGCAACGGCAATCCTGAATTCGTCAACGGTAACCGGGTTTACATACTGGCCATCTGCAGCCACGACCGTCATTTTCAGCCCGGGGATACGGATATCGAAATAGGTCATTGCCGAGCCGTTGATAAACCGTAAGCGTATCTTTTCACCGGGACGGAACAGTCCGGTCCAGTTTTTCAGCGGGGCCTGCCCGTTCATGAGATAGGTGTAGGTGTAGCCACTGACATCCGCGAGGTCAGTCGGATTCATTTTCATTTCAGCCCACATTTTCCGATCGGCAATGGTGGCTGACAGCCCCCTGGTATTCACGTCGCGGAAAAAAGAGCCAACGGTTGGTTTATTGAAATTGTAGTAATCCGACTGTTTTTTTAATTTTTTCAGCAGGCTGTGAGGATTTTCATCGGTCCAGTCAGACAACATGACCACATGCTCACGATCGTAAGTAAACGGTTCTGGCTCCCCGGCATCGATGATAATGGCACCGTATACCCCCTCCTGTTCCTGCAGACCGGAATGGCTGTGGTACCAGTAAGTCCCGTTCTGCTTAACCTTAAAGGTGTAAACGTAGGTATCATCAGGCTCTATGCCCATAAAACTCAGCCCCGGAACACCATCCATATTGGCCGGAAGAATAATGCCGTGCCAGTGAATGGACGTCTGTTCATTAAGACGGTTTTTGACCTTCAGGGTAATGGTGTCACCTTCTTTCCAGCGAAGAACGGGCCCCGGCAGGCCTCCATTGATTGTTTTGGCCTGACGCTCACTGCCCGTGATATTGACGGCCGTTTCACCAATGGTCAGGTCAAACTGAGTACCCTGCAGGGATGCGGCAACTGGCAGGCTCAGACTGGAACGCGCATTGAAACTCCATACGCCAAGACTTCCGGCTACGCCAGAGAGGGTTAACCCCTTCAGGAAAGTTCGTCGAGACGTTTTCAACAGCATGCGCATTCCCTTATTTAAAGTATGGTTACTGACAGAATTCGAGAACCGATTTAAATTAAATTACTGGTTCATCCACTTACAATGAAATGAATCTAGCACACCTTAAGAAACAAATTCATTACAATCGTGTAATGTACATAGCTGTATTACATTTACGTCATCTTCCCCACAGGTTGATTATTTTTATATATGATCATAAGGACATCTTTTATGTACCTCAGAAGGTAATTACACATGAATATATTAATCACGACCACTGCGTTTACAGCTTTATTTTGTGGGGCAGCTTTTGCTCAGTCCAGTGATATTGCCCATGAAGCACATCGATTTGTTAATAATGCCTCAGCCGTCAGTCATGTGAATTCCTCGACGCATGAAAACTTACCGGACAGGGTTAATAAAAACAACACGCCCTCATTCTCTGAAATGAATGAACATGAAAGGGCCATTGTTGCTCATTCATTTATGAACAACAGCGCGTCCTATGCGCATCAGAAAATGATTGAGGAACATAAAAAAATGCTGTCCGGCAGTGATGCAAATTCAAAGACCTCGTCTTCTTCTTTTAACGAACTGAATGCCGGAGAAAAAGCCGCTCTCGTGCATGAGCAGGTCAATAATGCCGGTGCGGAAGCACATCAGACGCAGGCAAGAAAGCTTCGCGGGCTGTATTCGACCAGGTAACTGCAGGCGGGTTAGTGCTTAGCGTCAGGTGCGCAGCAGGGCTTTACTGACGGGTTACGTAGCAGGACATGAGCCCCATATTGCTCTGCCGTAACCTGTTTCAGTCCCGTTAATCATCACCGTCGGGCTGGTCATACAGTTCCCAGAGCTTCAGGAGCAAACGGGAAACAAGATATGTTACAAAAATGACGACCATCAACGGTGCTCCCGATTAACTGACAGATGACACGCCTCCTGAAAACCCCTAGCATACGCCGCAGTGTTCATGCTAACGGCGAATTCCAGTAAATGTATTCTACCGATGTCGTAAAAGAAAATGCCTACCTTTCAGCCACCCGCTCGGGGCTGGAATCGAACGAGATCGCTACTCTTCAGCGCTCCTTGCCTTCCCGGTTTAATCTGCGGCATTTGAAAAAAATGAATCATTAAAACTCGTACTGCAAAAGAAAGCGGGAAAATCACGTGTCGTGGCCTATAAATTTACGTCCGGTTCATTTAATTACACGGCGTATCGTATATCAGATAAAAAGTTCTATAACCTTTCCGATACTTCCGGGAAAGGCAGTCTCGATTATCCGTTACCGGCCACAGCAAGACTCAGTTCGCCTTTCAATCCTGCAAGACTTAACCCGGTATCGGGAAAAGTGAGTCCCCATAATGGCATTGATTATTCCATGCCCATGAACACGAAAATAGTCAGCGTCATCGACGGAAAAATCACCCGGGCCGAATACAACAGTACCATGGGATATTTTGTTGAAGTAACGGGAAAAGCCGGTGTTAAAACTCGCTATCTCCACCTCAATAAAATACTCGTTACTAAAGGGGCCAGGGTTACACGGGGAGGTGCTATTGCGTTATCCGGTAACAGCGGACGTTCATCCGGTCCTCATCTGCATTACGAGCTGGTCATCAATAACAACCCTGTTAACTCTCTGGCGTTCCGGGCAGCGGCACCCGCTGATAACAAACTCGAACAGCATGCCTTTTGCGCATGCCAGAGACTACGAACGATACCTGGACTGATAACGGGACCGCGACGCGGCCCCGTCTGCCGGATTAATTTTTTTTATCGTTTTCACTTCCGTGATGTTGATGATCTCCATGCCCTCCGTGGCCGTGGAAAAGATGCATTAGCGGGCAGACCAGCAATAACAGATATGGCCAGTAACCTGCCACATGTGACCAGTGTTCGCGCAGGAGGGCAAATGCCGCGATCGCGGCGACAGCAATAAGCGCATAGGTGGTACTTTTCATACTGGACTCCTTCTGTTCGTAACTGACCCTTCACTCAGTGTTATTTCCCGAGCCTGACACTTTTCAGACGCAACGCATTCACAATGACGCTGACGGAGGAAAGAGCCATGGCCGCCGCCGCAATAACTGGCGACAGCAGTATTCCATACACAGGATAAAGCAGACCTGCAGCCACAGGCACGCCAAGTGCGTTGTAGATAAATGCAAAAAACAGATTCTGACGGATATTTTTCATGGTGATCTCTGACAGATGACGGGCCCTGTTCAGTATCATCAAGTCGCCTTTGAGAAGGGTGACTCCGGCACTTTCAATTGCCACATCTGTACCCGTTCCCATGGCTATACCCACGTCAGCCGCTGCCAGCGCCGGGGCATCATTCACACCGTCTCCGGCCATCGCAACCACATGGCCAGACTCTTTCAGTCGGGTTATCACTGCTTTTTTGCCATCCGGCAGAATTCCGGCTTCAACCTCATCTATTCCCAGTTTCCGTGCGACTGCTTCAGCAGTAAGCTGGTTATCCCCGGTGAGCATAACGATGCGGATCCCCGCCTGACGCAAAGCTTTAAGCGCATCCGGCGTGGTTGTTTTCACGGGATCCGAGATAGCTATCAGGCCTGCAAGGTCCCCGTCTGTGGCCACATAGATAACGGTAGCGCCTTCCATCCGCAACGTATCCGCAACGGCCTTTTGATTATCAATAACTATACTGTTTTCCTGCATAGCCAGTTCATTACCAATAACAACCCGTTGACCTTCGACATCGCCTGAGACACCTTTACCCGACGGTGCATCGAAATGAGTGACTGCGGGTATTGCGATCCCCTTTTCCTGTGCTGCTTTAACTACTGCCATACCCAGCGGATGCTGCGAGCCTTTTTCCACTGCGGCTGTTACACGCAAAAGAGATGTTTCCCCACCCGGATTGAGACTGATAATCCCTGTCACCGTAGGCGAACCTTCCGTGAGCGTGCCTGTTTTGTCGACAACCAGCGTGTCCACTTTTTCAAGACGCTCAAGGGCTTCGGCATTCCTGATTAACACCCCGGCCTGGGCTCCTTTGCCCACCCCCACCATTATCGACATCGGCGTGGCCAGCCCCAGCGCGCAGGGACAGGCAATAATCAGGACCGACACAGCCGCAATGAGACCGTGCGCCATCCTGGGCTCGGGCCCCCAGACAGACCAGATCACGAAAGCAACAACCGCGATAAGTATCACCAGAGGAACAAACCAGCCTGAAACGCTGTCAGCCATTCTCTGGATGGGGGCACGCGAACGCTGTGCATCAGCGACCATCTGAACAATTCGTGAGAGCATTGTTTCATCACCGACTTTCTCTGCACGGATGATGAGACTCCCTGTCTGATTAATGGTCCCCCCGATGACAGGGTCACCCTCCGTTTTGGTAACCGGCATAGATTCCCCGGTCACCATCGATTCATCAACGGTTGTTTTGCCTTCGATCACGATACCGTCGACCGGAATACTCTCTCCAGGTCTGATGCGGAGCTTATCGCCAGGCAGGACATCTTCCGCATTAATATCCGTTTCATGACCGTCATGATCCAGCCGTCTGGCGGTTTTGGGGGCAAGGTTCAGAAGCGCAGTAATGGCGCCTGAGGTTTGTTCCCGTGCCCGCAGCTCAAGAACCTGTCCCAGCAGAACAAGCACCGTAATAACTGCTGCGGCTTCAAAATAAACGGCCACCAGGCCATCCATGTTTCTGAACGATGCAGGAAACCAGGAGGGGAAGACGGTTGCAATGACGCTGTAAACCCAGGCTACGCCGGTCCCCATTGCAACAAGGGTAAACATATTCAGGGAGCGGTTACGTAACGACATTCCGGCCCGGGCGAAGAATGGCCAGCCACACCACAACACGACAGGGGAGGCCAGAAGCAGCTGCAGCCATGTGTTGTACTGTGGCGGTACTGTATTCCTCAACTCGGGAAACAGATGAGATCCCATTTCGAGTACCAGAACCGGAAACGCCAGCAACAACCCCAGCCAGAAGCGTCTTGTCATGTCGTGAAGTTCATCACTCGGCCCCGTGGATGCCGTAGCTACGAGCGGCTCCAGTGCCATTCCACAGACAGGACAGCTTCCGGGACCACTGCGGCGTATCTCCGGGTGCATCGGACATGTCCACACACCTTCAGAATTCTCTTTTTCCGCCTGGTGGTGAGGCTGTTTTATCTGATCAGGGCTGACTTCATGATGATCGTGGTGATGGTGATGGGAATGTTCACTGGCATCTTCGGTAAGATAACGATCGGGATGGGCTTTAAATTTACTCTCACAGCTGGCGGAGCAGAAATAAAGTTGATGGTCCTGGTATCGAATGCTGCTGTGCGCCCTGTCGGGCAGGATGGCCATCCCGCACACGGGATCTCTCACCTTATGCAATACGTGGCCCTCGTCCGGGGATAATGTCTGCTCAGAAGCAGTCTGGTTGTTGTGTTGCACTGCATTGTCATTTTTCACAGTAACTCTCCTTATGCATACCGAAGCATCTTCTGTCTTCAGGGTATGTCATGGATGCGATTACCACGAATATCGCCGGCACAGGAGTGCCTGCTACCGGCGTCCCGTTATCAGCCGTTCCGCTGACTATTCGATTCGCTGGAAGACTTTTTTACTTCCATCCGGTGAGAATGCGATAACATCGTAAGCCTCTTTTCGGGCTCCCATCTCCATTCCAGGACTTCCTGCTGGCATACCGGGGGTGGCGAGACCGTATATACCTGAACCAGACTGCATTGCCTTATGTATCGTTGTCGCAGGCACATGGCCTTCAATGATCAAATTACCGGCAACCGCGGTATGACAACTTCGCAGTCCTGCAGGAATAGCATGCTTTTCTTTCAGGGCTGACAGCGCCTGATCATTCATGACGTGAGTTCGTACTTCAAACCCGTCTTTTTCCATCGCCTTGCCCCACAGGGAACAACAGCCACAGTTGTCAGATTTGTACATATCAATCACTTTTTCACTCGCCATCGCGGGCAGTGAAAGGCCGAGAGCCAGCGCCATCAGAACCACTTTTTTCATACTCACCTCTGTATATTATCGATTTAAACCCTGACGTCAGGGTGAATCAGTAAAGAAGGACACCCACAGGGGGTGCCCTTTCAGGTTCAGGACACGCTTTTTTTATGTCTGCGCAGCCAGATTAATTTGTAGGCGGCAGGAATAATGAACAGGGACAGCAGCGGAGCCGTGATCATCCCACCAATCATGGGTGCCGCGATACGGCTCATGACTTCTGAACCTGCACCGGTTCCCCAGAGTATTGGCAGCAGACCCGCAATGATCACCGCCACGGTCATGGCTTTCGGCCGGACACGCAGTACGGCACCATGATAGAGGGCTTCATCAAGGCCTTCCGGTGTGAACGTCTCTTTACGGGACAATTCCGGGTGCGCTTCAATGGCATGACGCAGATACATCAGCATGACCACGCCAAACTCTGCTGCCACCCCGGCCAGAGCGATAAACCCCGTTCCGGTTGCGACAGACATATGGAAGCCCTGCCAGTACAGGAACCATATCCCGCCAACCAGGGCGAACGGCAGGCTCATCAGGATCAGCAGGGCTTCATCAACCCGGCGGAATGCCAGATACAACAGGATGAAGATGATCATCACCGTCATCGGCACCATCAGCTTCAGTTTCTTGTTGGCATGCTCAAGCAGTTCAAACTGTCCGGAGAATGACACGCTGGTACCCGGTCTCAGTTTCACTTTCTGACTGATCGCCGTTTTAATGTCATTAACCACCGACACCATATCCCTGCCGCGCGCGTCAATGTAAATCCAGCTGGCTGGACGGGCATTTTCCGTTTTCAGCATAGTCGGCCCGGAAACGACCTTAATATCCGCAACATCGCCCAGCGTGATCTGCTGCTTCATCGGGGTCAGGATCGGCATCTGTTTCAGGGCCTGCGGGCTGTTCCGGTAATCCTGCGGATAGCGGATATTAATCGGGTACCGGGCCACGCCTTCAACCGTTTCCCCTACCGTCGCGCCGCCGATGGCTGATGAGATGAACAGCTGCACATCGCCCACCGTCATTCCGTAGCGGGAGGCTTTTTCCCGGTTGATATCCACATCAATGTAGCGCCCGCCTTCCAGTCGCTCTGCGAGAGCAGACACTACGCCGGGTACGGTTTTGGCGACCGCTTCGATACTCTGCGCCGTTGCATCGATATCGGACAGAACCGTTCCGGACACCTTGATACCTATCGGGCTTTTGATCCCGGTTGAGAGCATATCAATACGGTTACGGATTGGCGGCACCCAGAGGTTTGCCAGCCCCGGTAAACGGACGGTCCTGTCGAGTTCTTCAATAATCTTGTCAATCGTCATGCCTGGACGCCACTGATCCTCAGGTTTGAGCTGGATCGTGGTTTCAACCATTTCGAGCGGTGCGGAATCCGTGGCGGTCTCTGCTTTACCGGTCTTGCCAAATACAGAGGCCACTTCAGGAACGCTTTTGATTAACTTGTCCGTCGTCTGCAGGAGCGCTGCAGCTTCAGCCGGAGAGACACCCGGCAGGGTCGACGGCATATACAACAGGTCGCCCTCGTTAATCTTCGGCAGAAACTCACCGCCCACCTGGCTCAGCGGCCAGATAACGGTGAAAATGGACAAGGCCGCAACCAGCAGGGTTGTTTTTGGCCAGTGGAGAACCCGCAACAGCAATGGATGATACGCTTTGATCAGTACCCGGTTCAGGGGGTTACTGGTCTCTGCAGGAATTTTCCCCCGGATCCAGAATCCCATCAGAATCGGAATGACGATGATGGCCAGCGCGGCCGCGCCCGCCATGGAGTACGTTTTCGTGAATGCCAGCGGGCCAAACAGACGTCCTTCCTGACCTTCCAGGGTAAAGATAGGAATAAAGGACAGGGTGATGATCAGCAGGCTGATAAACAGTGCGGGTCCCACTTCAACGGAGGCATCGGTAATCACCTTCCAGCGGGTGGCGTTGTCAATCTGCTCACCCGGATGCTGATGATCCCACTCCTCAAGCCGCTTATGCGCATTCTCAATCATCACAATGGCGGCATCCACCATCGCACCGACGGCAATCGCTATCCCTCCCAGCGACATGATATTGGCGTTCAGTCCCTGGAAGTGCATGACGATAAAGGCGATACACAGACCAAGCGGCAGAGAGATAATCGCCACCAGGGCAGAACGTACGTGCCACAGGAACAGGGCACAGACGATGGCCACCACGATAAACTCTTCCAGAAGTTTGGAACTGAGGTTATCAATCGCCCGGTCGATGAGCTGGCTGCGATCGTAGGTGGTCACGATTTCAACGCCTTCCGGCAGGCTGGCCTTCAGCGTCTCAAGTTTATCCCTCACTGCCGTGATAACGTCGCGTGCATTTTTACCCGACCGCAGGATCACCACGCCGCCAGCGACTTCGCCCTGGCCGTTCAGCTCGGCAATACCACGCCGCATTTCAGGCCCGGTCTGCACGCGGGCAACATCCCGCAGATAAACCGGCACGCCGTTCTCGCCTGTTTTCAGGACGATGTTATTAAAATCATCAATGCTCTGAAGATAACCGCTGGCACGGACCATATACTCAGCTTCGGCCATTTCAACGGATGAGCCACCGGCCTCCTGGTTAGACGATTCAAGGGCCTGTTTCACTTCGGGCAGGCTGATACCATACTGAGACAATTTTACCGGATTGACCTGAATCTGGTACTGTTTCACCACGCCGCCAACCGAAGCGACCTCAGCCACGTTCGGGATGGTTTTCAGCTCAAATTTCAGGAACCAGTCCTGCAGAGAACGCAGTTCTGAAAGGTCGTGTTTTCCGCTGCGATCGACAAGGGCATATTCAAATATCCAGCCCACCCCCGTGGCGTCCGGACCGATTTCAGAACTCACACCGGCGGGCAGTTTTCCCTGTACCTGGTTCAGGTACTCCAGCACGCGGGAACGGGCCCAGTACAGATCGGTGCCGTCTTCAAAAATGACATACACATACGAATCACCGAACTGTGAAAAACCACGCACGGTTTTTGCGCCAGGCACGGACAGCATGGTGGTGGTAAGTGGATAGGTGACCTGGTTTTCTACAATCTGCGGGGCCTGGCCGGGATAGCTGGTTTTGATAATGACCTGCACATCTGACAGGTCAGGCAAGGCATCGACAGGCGTGTTAATAATCGTCCATGTGCCCCAGATGCTGAGAAACAGGGCCCCCATCATGACCAGGAAACGGTTGGCGACAGAGCGCCGGATAATCCATTCAATCATCGTCGTCTCCTCAGTGCCCTGAATGCATATTTACAGGCTGGTCAGACATTGCTGGCATACTGCTTTCTGTTTTTTCAGGGTGGCGCATACGTTCCAGTGCGCCCGTAATATTGGCTTCAGAGTCAATGAGGAACAGGCCACTGACCACCACGGTATCGCCTTCATTCAGGCCGGAGCCGATGCCGGACTGTTGCTGTGACTCATGCAGAACGTGGATCTGTTTCGGCACAAACTTGCCTTCATCATCAACAGTAATCACGCGCTGTTCTTTGCCGGTATCGATAACGGCCTGGCTTGGTATCAGCAGCATCTCCTGGCTTCTGGTATTCAGTTTCAGATAGGCATTCATGCCCGGCTTGAGAAACTCATCCTTATTAGAAACCTGGAGACGGACCTGAAGCGTACGGGTTGTCTGATCCACGCTGGGAAGAATATTCCATTTTTCGACATGGAATGTTTTATCCGGATAAGCCGGTACCGAAATTTCAAACTGCGACGTATCTTTCAGCAGATAGGCGATAGATTCTGGCACTGCAGCGCTGATCCAGACCGGGTCCATTCCCTGAATCTGAGCCACCACCTTATCTTTCGAAATATTCATGCCGGTGCGCAGGTCAAATGCAGTAATGACACCATCAATAGGTGCTTTAATGGTAAAACGGGTCTGAATGCTCCGGGTAGAACGCAGTCTCTGAATATCCTCTTCCGGCATACCTGCCAGGCGAAGCCGTTCCAGAACGCCTTTAATTTGCGTGGAAGTACCACCGGTGCTGGATAACAGAAGGAATTCACTCTGTGCTTCCACCCAGTCCGGAATGGTAATATCGATAAGTGGCGTCCCCTTCTTCACATGATCGCCAATCGTCATGGGGTAGACTTTTTCGACAAACCCGTCAGAACGCGCCTGCACAATAACAAACTGATACTCGTTATAGCTGACATTAGCCGGGATTGTCTGAGAATAATTCAGCATTCCTCGCGTGACTTTTTGCGTTTTTAATCCCAGATTCTGAACCTGGGTTGGGTCGATACGGATCCCGCCACTGCTTTTATCGCCACTGTCATCAGCATATTTTGGCACCAGGTCCATATCCATAAAGGGCGATTTTCCGGGTTTATCAAATTTGGTATCCGGTTTCATTGGGTCATACCAGAAAAGCACCTTTCGTTCCGGTGCCTTTTGTTCTGTTTTTTCTGTCTTTTGTGCTGAGTTTACATACTGCCAGGCAGTAACCGATATCAGCCCCCCTGCTATGAGGCTGCTGATAATTATTGCAGCATATTTTATCTTTAAAGAAGCCATACAATTTTCCGCTAAAAAATCAAAACACCTGGCATATGCGCCTGACGGTTAACTCACACATATACCTATGTGAATGTACAGGCGCACAGGATGTAATCGCTCCGGACAGCCAATCAGGACTGCGTCACGTTAATGCTTTTGAGTAAGGAGATATTGCCCTGCTGAATAAACGAGAAATCGACATGGTTGCCTGTTTTCAGGGCATTAATAGCATCGTCTGCATTAACAAAAGTAAAGCGCATGGTCATTGCAGGCCAGCCCACCGCTGGAATTGCTTCATGCGAAATGGTGATTTTCTTAGTATTCATATCAATGTCTTTAACGACACCGGTGCCCTTGATAACTTGCTGTACCGAAGCATCACTGGCAGTATTCATATCGCCATGCTGATGTGTTTCAGCATGAAGACCGGCAGAAAACATGACAGAGAAGGCACCAAATAAAACGGCTTTAAGTGAATTACGCATTTTAATTTCCTGATTAATTAAATAAATTTACTCTACCCAACCGCCACCCAGCGCGGTAAACAGATTAATTTCGTTAACCTGCCGGGAATAGGTAAGATCGAGAATGGTTTGCTGGGTAGCGAAGAGGGAACGTTCTGCATCCAGCACTTCGATGTAACTGACAGCACCACTTGCATACAATCCTCTGGCACGCTGGAGAGTTATCTGAAGTGAATCAAGATAACGCTGCTGTGACTCAAGTTGCTGGCTAAGGCTGTCGCGCAGCGCAAGCGTGTCGGAAACATCCTTAAAGGCTGACTGAATTTTTTGTTCGTAATTAACCACCGACTGTTGCTGGCGAATTTCAGCCAGCTTCAGATTGGCTTTATTCCTGCCAGCATTAAATATAGGAATTTCAATTTTAGGGATAAAATTCCACATTCCACTTCCTGACGTAAACAGGCTGGACAGCTCCGTACTGCTTGCGGAAAGACCACTGGTCAGGGTAATTGAGGGGAAAAAGGCCGCTCGCGCTGCGCCAATATTGGCATCAGCCGCTTTCAGCTGATATTCCGCTTCCATAATATCCGGTCGCTGCAGCAAAATTTGTGAAGACAGATTTGGTGGCAATTTTACTGGGGCTATCTCCCCGCCTTTCATCCCTTTTTCTGACGGAAGTGCGCGGTACGTTCCCAGCACCAGTTGCAGGGCATTGTTTGCCTGAGCCAGATCGCCTTCTCGTTTGGCTATTTCGGCGCGGGTACTTTCGATTTGTCCTCGCGCCTGTTCAAGTGCCAGAACGTTCGTACTCCCGGTCACGAGCTGCTGCTCAACGAAAGCATAGGACTGTTGATAATTTTTCAGCGTTTCCCGCGCAATACGAAGTTGTTCGTACGCCAGTTGCTGGCTGAAATAGCTTTGTGAAACGTTGGATACCAGCAGGATGTGTACGGCCCGACGGGCTTCTTCGCTGGCAAAGTAGTTCTGGCGATCAGCATCACTCATGTTCTTAAGTTTGCCGAAAAAATCGAGCTCATAGCTGAGCTCCAGTCTCGCGTCGTACTCCTGTGTGGTCGGCTTGTCACCTTTCAGACCACCGCTGTATGTTATCCCGGATGAGGCATTCAGCTGGGGATAACGATCTGCATCCGTGACGTTGAACTGGGCTCGGGCCTCTTCAACCTTCAGGGCAGCCATTCTCAAATCACGGTTATTAGTCAGAGCTTCACCGATCAACCGGGTAACCTGGGGATCGACAAAAAAGTTACGCCAGCCCGTATCCTGATAGCCATTTACCGCTGGCGTCAGGCTGTTATGGGACAGTGAAAACTGCTGGGGTACCGGTGCTGCGGGCCGCTGATATTCAGGCGCAAGCGACACGCAGCCTGCCAGGATGAATATCGTGCTAATGCTGAGTAATTTTAATTTGAACATAACGCTTCTCGTCCAGGCAGACCTGGTAAATGGTTCAAATGAAGTCCAGAGTATTGATAGGGGTACTTTACCTAACGCTCTCTGTTTGCCGGGTGACAGGATAATGACAATGTTGTCATTTTTGCTGTAATCCGTTGATAACGATCGTGGGCGCAATAGAATGACATTAGCAGCCAGCCGGGGAGCAAGATGAAAATATTGATCGTCGAAGACGAAATTAAAACAGGTGAATATCTCAGCAAAGGGCTTACAGAGGCAGGGTTCGTAGTGGATCACGCTGATAATGGTCTTACCGGATATCATCTCGCCATGACAGCCGAGTATGATTTAGTCATTCTGGATATCATGCTACCTGATGTGAACGGCTGGGATATCATCCGCATGCTGCGCACTGCCGGAAAGGGTATGCCGGTCTTACTGCTGACAGCCCTCGGCACGATCGAACATAGGGTCAAAGGACTGGAACTGGGTGCGGACGATTATCTGGTTAAACCCTTTGCGTTTGCCGAACTGCTCGCCCGGGTGAGAACCCTTCTGAGGCGGGGAAACACGATGATCACGGAAAGCCAGTTTAAGGTGGCTGACCTCTCGATTGATCTCGTATCCAGAAAAGTCAGTCGCGCCGGAAACCGCATTGTGCTCACCAGTAAAGAGTTCAGCCTGCTGGAATTCTTCATTCGCCATCAGGGAGAGGTTCTTCCCCGCTCCCTGATTGCCTCTCAGGTCTGGGACATGAATTTTGACAGCGACACTAATGCGATCGATGTCGCAGTAAAGCGACTCCGCGCTAAAATAGACAACGATTACGAGACAAAGCTGATCCAGACAGTCCGGGGCGTGGGCTACATGCTGGAGGTCCCGGATGCATAGCAAACCTTCCAGACGCCCTTTCTCACTCGCTCTGCGGCTGACCTTTTTTATCAGCCTGTCCACGATACTGGCTTTTATCGCATTCACCTGGTTTATGCTGCATTCTGTTGAAAATCATTTTGCCGAGCAGGATGTCAGCGATCTTCAACAAATCAGCACCACACTGAACCGTATACTGCAGTCCCCGGTGGATCCGGATGATAAAAAAATAAGCAAAATAAAGGAATCAATTGCCAGCTACCGCAACGTTGCCCTTTTGCTCCTCAATCCCAGGGGGGAAGTGCTCTTTAGCTCAGCTCAGGGGGCGGCACTACGCCCGGCAGTGAATTCAGCAGATTTTAGCGAGCACAGCCGCGCACGGGATGTCTTTCTCTGGACGGTGGAGGATCCTGCGGGACCGATGGATACCGGGTCCAAAATGAAGATGGAAACATACAGGATTATCGCCTCCTCTGGTCAGGCGATATTTCAGGGCAAACAGCAGAACTATGTCATGCTGACTGGCCTATCCATTAATTTCCATCTCCATTACCTCGATGCGCTGAAAAAGAACCTGATTGCGATTGCCGTCGTGATAAGCCTGTTGATTGTTCTGATCATTCGAATCGCTGTCCGTCAGGGGCACCTGCCCCTTCGTAATGTCAGCAATGCCATTAAAAACATCACCTCCGAGAATCTTGATGCGCGACTGGAACCGACACGCGTTCCCATTGAGCTGGAGCAACTGGTTATCTCGTTCAATCATATGATTGGAAAGATTGAGGATGTCTTTACCCGCCAGGCCAATTTCTCTGCCGATATCGCGCATGAGATCAGAACGCCCATCACCAATCTGGTGACGCAGACTGAAATCGCACTGAGTCAGGATCGAACACAGAGGGAACTTGAGGATGTCCTCTATTCCAGTCTTGAAGAGTATAACCGGATGACCAAAATGGTCAGCGATATGCTGTTCCTGGCACAGGCAGATAATAATCAGCTGATACCTGACAGGGTCATGTTTGACCTCAGAGCGGAAGTCATGAAAGTCTTCGAGTTTTTCGAAGCCTGGGCCGAAGAACGCAATATCACGCTCAAATTTAACGGGATGCCCTGCCTGGTTGAGGGAGATCCACAAATGTTCAGAAGGGCGATCAATAATCTGTTATCCAATGCCCTGCGTTATACCCCGGAGGGACAGGCAATCACCGTCTCAATAAGAGAGCAGGAGAGCTTTTTTGACCTTGTGATTGAAAATCCGGGGAAACCAATCCCTGAAGAGCATTTATCAAGGTTGTTTGACCGTTTTTATCGGGTGGATCCGTCCAGACAACGAAAAGGAGAAGGCAGCGGCATCGGCCTTGCGATTGTGAAGTCAATCGTGGAAGCACATCACGGAAGAGTGCAGGTGGAATCGGACGTACACTCAACGCGTTTTATCTTATCCGTGCCCAGACTGGAGAAAATGATTCCGGACACCCAGTGCTGGGAATAAAGATTTAAATGACAAAGATGTCATTAGCCTGTCATGCAGCAAACAGAAGCCATTCGATATAATTAGTGCAACTTATCAGGAAGGCTGGATTGCTTTATCAATATCCGGCGTCAGTGGACGCCAGGAAATGAATATCCAGTCCCCTCCCGGAGAAATAAACACTTCCGAACCTGTTTCAGTTATGGAACTGAAAACACCGGTTGTACTCCCCCGGACATCACTAATTAAGAAATGGAGAGTTATCATGAAAAATATCGTATTAGCATCCTTGCTGGGCTTTGGCTTAATTTCTTCGGCCTGGGCCACTGAAACCGTGAATATCCATGAGCGGGTCAACAATGCACAGGCACCTGCTCACCAGATGCAGTCTGCTGCGGCTCCTGTCGGGATCCAGGGGACTGCACCTCGTATGGCCGGTATGGACCAGCATGAACAGGCCATTATTGCTCATGAAACCATGACGAACGGGTCGGCGGATGCGCACCAGAAAATGGTGGAAAGTCATCAGAGGATGATGGGAAGTCAGACCGTTTCCCCTACCGGGCCGTCGAAGTCATTAGCGGCAATGAATGAGCATGAAAGAGCTGCAGTTGCCCATGAATTTATGAATAACGGTCAGTCTGGCCCACATCAGGCCATGGCCGAAGCGCATCGTCGCATGCTCAGTGCAGGCTGACGGCGAGGGAAGTATCTGTGCTGTCCTTATTTCCTTGATAGATTTTTCCGTAACCGGATATATGGCAACATCTTTGCCCCCTACAGGGGCATTTTTATCAGATTCTGCTACAGTTAACGGGCATCAACGCTAAAAGGATATTTTTTATGAAAGCCAGAAACACTTTATTTGCAGTATTAATGTTATCCCTGCCAGCGATTTCAGCAGAACATTCAGAAATGAAAATGACTGATATGTCTACCTCGGCTTCGTCACAGGAATATATGGCTGGCATGAAAGACATGCATGACAAAATGATGGCTGCCGTAAATGAGTCCGATCCCGACAAGGCTTTTGCGAAAGGCATGGTAGCGCACCATGAAGGGGCAATAGCAATGGCTGAGACCGAGCTCAAATACGGAAAAGATCCGAAAATGAGAAAGCTCGCGCAGGACATCATTAAAGCTCAAAAAGGTGAAATTGAGCAGATGAATAAATGGCTTGATAGTCAAAAGTAAACATTGTAGAAATGTCACGACAAGCGTGATTTTACATCGTTCCTGGGCGCGGGAGTCGGTTAATCTTTATATAATTCAAACCCGATTAATTTCGGGTTTTTACTACTCTGTACTCCGGTCCTTTGTTGAGGACCGGAATATATGCACCTGAGATGCTTATTTAATACATTATCTCGTCATGGATACAATGTCGCTCAGGATCTCAACCAGCTCGCTTCTCTCCTGCGTTCCGTCATGATAGGTTGATCTTGAGATGATTCTTTCTGATGTCATCTGAGGCCAGAATTTATCTAGTACATTATCGGGTTTCATTCCCACAGCCCGGCCGATTATTTTTTTAGCGTCACAGGTGTCCGTAAACGTGACGGCTACACCAGTAATTTCCTCGATAAGATCCGGGCACAGATAGTTTTCTATCTCACGTTTGCGCGTAGCGAAAAATACCTTACCGGCCTCCTCTACTTCTTTTTTACGCTTCTGGATGGACAGAACCTGTGCAGGGTCTCCCCCAATATCGGAGTCCAGAAATACGCACCAGGGAAGCCCCAGATCTTTGGCCAGATTCAATGTAACCCAGTGTTTGACGCTACCACACCCTCCTATGAGGACTGGCACTATTTTCACGTCCTCCAGAGAGGCTGGCAGCGCACCTGACTGTTTTAATGAACTGGCCGCATGCCTCAGGAAAGTAACATCCGACTTTCCCTCTACCAGAACAATCCCCTGCGCCCTTTCCATACCGGTCTCTGGCAGCACCCCCAGGCTTTCAGTGGCTTCCTTCAGCACTGCGTCATCCGGCATTTTTACTACGGGTTCACCCGCCTCATTTCGGGTAACATAACGTACGCCTTCGACAGGGATTAATCCGGCCAGCGCCGGGACATGGGTGGTGACGATAATCTGACGGTGCGGCTGGCCTGCCAGTGCCAGTAACGCTTTCATCAGCATCATCTGATAGTTCGGATGCTGTGACGTTTCAGGCTCCTCTATGGCATAAATCACATTTCTGGGCGTCCCCGCGACATTCTTTTCAGCCTCAGCCCGAAAAAAATTCAACAGGATAAGCCTCCTTATCCCGCTGCCGCGCTTATTGATGGGGATGCCATTTTCCCCGTCCAGGGTGAAATTGAAGGTCCACTTGGGTTTCTCCTTAAATCGTGGAGTCAGTTCACTGGCGAGTTCGGGGGCCATTTCACGTAATTTATCCAGCGTTCTCTGTGCGACATCCAGGACGCTGTCCTGAATCTCATTTTCCAGCGCTGTAATTTTGTCCTGCAGCGCAGCCTGAGCGTCTTTTACGGCCTGCTGTAAGGGGTTTTTAGCTTCGGAATCCCCGTCGCTGCTTTCCCTGTCGGCTTTGAAAATCGCATACGTGGGCAGCAAATCGAGGATCTTACCCATAATGATTTTGTGTCGGTTCCGAACTCTTATCGACATCCAGCATAATTTCCGAACAGTATAGGGGGCTGCGGCTTCCTGATGGCCTGACGCCATAACGATGCAGTGCGTTTATCCGCCACATTTTTTTCAACTTCTTTTCCCACCGCCTTGAGCTCAGAAATTTTCATGCCCAGTAAATTTCTCAGGGGCTCCTCATCCGGGTGGATGCAGCGGATGCAGGTCTGCTCCGGTTTTCCTGAGGTCGTTGCTTTAAACGTTTTGACGATTTCAAAATTGCCGTCCTCATTCAGCAGATGTTCTGAGGCGAGCGTGGTCTGCACCCTGTCGTCGATCATGATAAAATCGGGCAGGTCATCAAATTCACAGGCTATTTCAAAACGGCCGTCCCCTTCTCTTAGGCTGAAACAGTTCATGTCATTCTTGTCAGCCTTCATTCCTTCTGTTTCAAAAAAAAATAGCCAGCGCTTCCAGAAGCGTTGATTTCCCAAAGTCATTACGACCGACAATACCCGTCATGCTTTCATCAATAATGATTTCAGTAGAGTTTCTGTAGCCTCTGAAGTTTTTCAGTTTTAATTTTCTGAGCCGCATATGAAGTCCTGTGTGTAAGAAAGCGTTTTGCTGCAACCTGAATACAAAATATATTTTCAAATGCCTGCCAACAAGCAGGGATAACCGTTATTCAGAATATCTTAACGACATTTCGGGATTATGATCTGGTCGCGCTTTCAGAACTTTACTGCCCCTCAAAACACCGGAAACTAACTTGTGGTTGGTTACATGGCAAAGTTAAAACTCCAGAATCACGGGTAATGATTTCAATGCTTATTATATTTTTTGGAATTGACTCATGAGCTTTATAATTTAAATGATAATAATAACCATTCTTTTATGCGTAATATTTGCTACTGACACTGATGAATTTAAAAGAAGATAGATTTTCATTTACGGATTATTTCCTAAATTCATCGATAATGTGATCGACATAAAATTTTCACTGAAGAATGAAGAGATAATTTAAGGCCGAGCGAAATAGCTCAAAATGGTGTATTTAACATAACAGAAGAAATGAAAGGCTCTATCGCAACCTGATACTTCAGGCCGCTAAGGGGTTAATCTTGTTGAAGAAAAATTAGACCGGGAAGCGCCAGGCGTCACCATTTCTCCCGCCTGGCTGGAAGTGAAGAATAATTGTGCATAGCTCCGTATTCGGGCTTTGCATCTGACAATGGTTCCCTGGATGAAAGTACGATCTCCACTCCAAGGACGCTGAACACCCTAAACAAACGCTCAAAACCCGCACTTGCAGGGTTGGCCTCTAGTCGGGCATAAGTTTGCTGTGTTATACCCAAACGTTCAGAAACATCTTTTTGCGTCAGTCCATTGGCTTTGCGAAAGCCGATTAAAACAGGACGTAACTGATTCAAAGTCTTCAAAGCGTATTGAGTGTTCATAAGTGACCTTCCGTATCGACGAGTTAACAAGCATAACGCAGGGATTTACAGCATATAGGCTGTAATGCTCATTAACAGACTATAGGCTGTAATACGAATCCTGCCAAGATGCGGCATCTTTCAAATACAAGGCCGTATTGGGTAAGCAGTACACCGTTATATAGCACCCCTTGCCCCTTTGCTGGAGAGGGACCCACGTGATCGCAGGTCTTTTAGACGTTGTTGCTAACCGGCATCATACACAGGTGGTAACCCCCAGGGAAACTCTATGAGTGATAATTTATTCCTGCCCCAGTCAAAATATAAAACCTTATCTAACTAGCTTTCTTAGTATTTTATAAATGAAGTGAAATTAGCGAAGAAGTTTTACATTGTAAAGTGAGCAAAAATATTTACCATTCAACTGGCAAAATTTACAATCTGCAGCCCTTAGCCTGAGAAAATGCACATTAACAGAATAATCATCAAGTCCGATAGAGGCATAACTTACGTCCTCAAAAATATCAGAAATAAATGAGTTGAAATTACAAAAATTAACTTCACTTAACATCTTGAACACCGCAGAAATATATCTATCATGCATTATCTTGACTTCGATAACCTTAGATAAACTTGAATGCGACTTACATTTGAAGAGATCAAAGAGAAAGTAAATCAGCATATTTTTATTGTCCGAAATCCATTTTAAAATTTTATTACGTGCACATGGTAATATATACACTGGATTTTTGAAAGGGTTTGAAACGTCAACCACAAGGGAACAATAACCATGAGGATTTATTCCACTTATAATTAAGTCACTAAGTCCTTTCACTGCATTCAAATAGTTATCAAAACAAACCTCATATAAACTGGTACTATGAACTGCACATTTAGATTCAAACAACCATCTATGACGCAGATAACCAATGCCTTTAGAGTGTATATCTTCAACAATACATTTGTGACAGTAACGAATGTTTGAGATGTTTACCAATGGATATGAATTAGTTATGTGAAAATTTTTCCGACAGGCATCTTCAATAGCGTTAAAATACCCGTAAACACCAGAAGATAACGACACTATATTGGAAGTTAGTATATAACCATTTCTAGTGGCAAGAATGTCATATATATCCTGCAAGCTATGCAATTTGTACATATCAATCAGTTCGAAACGAGGAAAGGCATCGTACCTTAGTGCGCCATGCTTTGATATTATGTTCCTGCAATTGGATAAGTTATACATTATCTGTGAACGCAGAAGAAAACTGTGCCACAATTCATTTTCGTAAACCATATAACTCCCTCTTATTTAATTAGTTCCATTTTTCTGAGAAGTATCATTGTCATTGGTAGTTTATCTCTGTATTTCAAAAGCCAGCCATGCCCTCCCAGTAAAGCATCTAGACTTGTAAGTGACATCGAGTACTGCCCCTGAGATAAAACATCATTTATTAATGATGATGAGATAATATCTCTCTCGCTCCAGTCTACTCTTTTATTTTTATAGCATCGTATTGTTTTAGGAAGACAGGAATTAAGCCAGTCACATTCATGTTTATTTAGCCAATAGAAACTTGCATAACAACTTTCTTTGACTAACTTTCGTGTTATAGAAACGGATTGATTATGTATAAATCTTAATATTTTCTGCTTATGACGCCGTCTTAAAGAATCTTTTTTACATTTTTTACGCCATGAGCATAAACCGTAACAAGATGAAATTACAGAGGATACAGCTCCTTCCGATAATGAGTTTTTCTCAGCTATGGATGCCAGACTAAACCCCCTTACAGCCATAGACTTGATAAGCAATTCAGTGAATATATTAATTTTTGTGTTTCGCTTAAACGCCCTCAGGTATTTTTTATAAATAAGTGTTTTAATGTAACATCTGCTGCGACTAAATTCCTTCCCAAGGTTGCTAACACTAGTATTATTTTCAACTATATGAAAACTGTATTTCTTATGACTTTTAAAGATTTCTTTCTTTTTATTAGTACGACTTCCTGCATACGTTGGCCAGCAAGTATTTAACAAACAATAACAAAGCAAAAGATGCTTTGTGGGATGCTGACAACATTTGTCTTTGAGTATAGGCTCCCAGTAATGATAATCAGTTAGGGATGTTGGTATAAGTCCCGATGAACCCTCCCCAAATAACTGGCACTTAGCATAAACATGTGCGTAGAATACATTTTTCTTTAAATTTCCATCCAATGATAATAAATTCAACTTTTTAAGTACATCCATGTAATTGGGGTGTGTAATATCTTTTCTTCTGATTATATTTAGGGACTCATAACAAAACTTAGCAAAATCGAAGTCTATCTCATTGCTAAGTTGTTCTGTATACGAAACAGGAGGCATCAGTCCAATACGTATGTGCGGTGAAGAAGGGACATGGATGCTTTCAAGCGCTACCGGATGCCGATGGCAGGTTGTAACCCCATGAAGCTGATGCGCCAGATGCCAATAAGTAACACCATAATGAAAAGTATCTTCACGAGCGCAAACCGGGCAAAACTTCAATAGTGTGCGCTGCCCTAGTGAAAAATTACTAAGGCGGCACAATCGATTAAGCCTGGCAGGGGTCGTGTTGAAATCCATAATTTCATTACGACTGATTGGTAGTGCCCAGGCAAAAAGAGGGAGTAAAGTCTGTTCATGCCAGAGCTGATCTGCACTTTCGGATGTATGAAGAGAAATAGCCTTTAATCCTGAATTGAGAATTGGATGGACGTTCATATCAGGTTTGTTGAAAATGATCGTTAACAGAGAAGATGGGGACATACCGTACACGGTAGTTGTCCGACAAAACCGGCTGAACAAGGATTCATCAGGCAAAACAGGCAACATTCTCATTTCCCACACCTCTCTTTGACCGTTACGAACTGTTACCTCATTACAATTTATTAAGTGGATCTATATTTATAAGCCCGCAACGCTGAAGAGCATCGTAGGTATTTTTCTTTTCAGCTGTTCTGTTGATAACAAGATCGTGGTCAAGAGACAGTATTTTCTCGTCGAAATTGCGCAAAACCTCGTCTATTTTTCCTACGAATTCCTTGTGCTGTGGCCTGTCTATATCCCCAGGGATCAAAGACTTTAGGGACTTCTCTGCCATGATTTTAGCCGAAGCATCACCCTCATTAGATGCAGAGAGCCATTTAGCTTCCTCATCTTCAGTCGCGGCCCCCGGGAGTGGAGTATCCTTATATTCCTCCGTATGACTCACGAGTACCGGTACAGAGGCCGACAAGACTGCGCCAGTGATGATTTCATTGCCGCTACCGATAACCTTTAATTGTGCCCCCCGATAAATCATCTGAGCCAATCCAATATTGCCTTTAGATAAAATGAATAATTTTTCGTTTAACTCATCATTTAATGGAGTTTCAACATTTGTCCATTGTAATGGCCATAAATAATGAATAAACGATTGCCAGTCTTGTGAATCGTATCTAACATTCTTAATTTTCATGTAACCACCAGACTCTGCCCGCCTGGCAATTCTCATTTTCTTTGTCAGCGTCTCGTCAAAAGGATGATTTCCACAAAAAACCATAGATACCCCCATGGAATCTACAATTTCATGTAAAAAATCAATCAACTTACTCTCACCCCCGGTTCTTGAAAATTTAAGCCTCTGCATTTCATCAATAACAAGGATACCCAAAAATGATGATTTAATTCTTTGTGCAATCTGGCGAGCCAGAGCACCATTTCTAATCTCAGGTGTAGTTCGTTCAATACCAATTGCATCATCTAATTTTTGTAAAATCTCTTCACAAAGGTCTCTCACACTTGAATTGTATGGACAATTAATCTTTACCCATACAATTTGCTTACTGAAGCCGGGAAAAACTCCTTTATAGCTGCTGTGTTCTATAATCTGAGGGAAATGATCCATGACTTGCTCAATCATGGTAGTTTTTCCAGAACCACTCATTCCAACTATCGTAATAGTTTCAGCCTGGGATTTAAAATATCCACTTTCTGGCTCAATATCAGGACGCTCATTTCCATAGTAATGAAGATATTGAATTGTTCCGCTTTTTAAAGGATTACGAGCTGCATAGCTTTCCCTAAGTGCCCGTAAGATCATCTTATAAGCCTGGATAAGATTGGTTTGAGGGCAACGGAATTTCTTTATACGTTCGACATACTGCTCTCTAACATTCGCCGGGGCAGTCCAGCGGATTTTTTCGTCAATTTCGGGGAAATAACTCATTTCCAGAAGTACTTCATCTTCCGTAAGCGCTTCAGGAAGTGCTTCAATTAAGGGATTGCCACGATACTCAGGTAACTCCTGTTCTTTATATATCGCTGAAACGCGCCGTATAAGATTCATTATTCTGCGTCCTCAGTCTTCTTCTTACCTTTTAACCATCTTTGTTTCTCCTCCCGGCCAGGCAAAAGCAGAACATTACTGGATGAAGGAAGTAGGGGTTCAGATCTTCCATTAGCAACATGAGTTCGTCCTAATGAATCAAGTTCATTTTTCCTGTTCTTTTTAATATCTTTACCATGTACCCGGCGAGATTCGTATATTTCATTTAATCTTTCGTTACCTTTCCTGTTAAATTCATCTTTATTATTGATATTGCTGAGCGAATCCAGAGTAAATAAATTAATTTCTTTTTGAGTATCTACCCAATCAGCCATTACATCTGTATCAAGATGAGCTTTCCCTTTAAATACATCTCTTTTCTTAAGTAGGTAATGTTTTTTGAAAATGCTATTTTTGTCAAATCTTACATATATATAATCTACGCAATTGTCATCTATTCTTGCTTCACAAGTGGTTCTTCCAAATACTCTGACACCTGATGCAATTTCAGGATCACATTCATAAAAAAGATTATTGTACTGAATCCCACCGGCGGTAATGTTAGCGTTCACAGGGATTAACAATCGTGCGATCACTTCGTCGGCCCCAACGGCTCTTGCGCTGAATCTCCCGTGCTTTAAGCTTATCATCCAACTATTTTTTGGTGATATTACGAGATCATTTTCAATCAGTAAGGGATTGATATAAGCCAGTTCCTCATACGTTCTCTGATTATGTGCAAGTATCTCCCGAATCAGTAAAGACGTGACCTCCTGAATCGTTAAACAAGCCCTGGATTGCGGTGTTGGCTCTCCTTTAACAATCTTTCCCCTTCGTGTTGTTCCAATAAGCCTATGAATAACCTCATCATTCAGAATGCCGAAACAGCGTTCAACAATGCTTTTTCTGTCGCCTCTACCGACTGGCGCAAACTCAAGTTTTGTCAGGGGGGTCATCTCTTCCTGAGGTTTAAGACCAATCATCTCCCCGTTGTCACACATCAATGTTAATGGAATGTGAGAACAAGGCCAATCATCATCAGTAATAGAGATTCCAAATAATCTACAATATTCTTTTTTTGGCATAAAGCAATTTGCTAACGCTTGTCGGGCGGCTCGCCATGAAGCATGGTATAAAGAAACATGAAGGCCAACAATCATTCTTGTTGCACGATCCACCACTGTATAAATAGTAGGACGCCCAATGACTTTTCGTCTGTTTAAACTCGAAATAAGATGTACATCAGCGACAGTTGAGTCTATTTCGAAAACATCACCCGGCAAAACAGTTGTATTAGCCACACTACCTAAAAGCGCCCGCATTTTGAGGTCTATTTCTTTTTTCGTGTTCTTCTTATTTATCGAGAAATCTTTAGTGAAGAGTTTTTTATTCCAGTATGAAAATTGTTTTAAAGAAGGAACATATGGAGCTCTATTTTCTAGGTTTGCTGTTTTAATTTCATCCCTAAAATACAAATCAATATGTCTCTCTAATGTTTTCTTTATCGTATCTCCGTTAACTTTATAATGATACGTAATGAGAGATTTTCTAATATTATTTATATCTCTTTCATTAAGAATGAAAACACGTGATCGTTCATTAGGTAATGCTCTGTTTTTTTTGGAATTCCCAAGTTTAATTTCATGTTTGATTCTACTTTTCCCAGCGGCGCCACAGTTCGAGAATGCGGGTAGCAATGCATAAATATCCTGCCCATGTCGCCAATACAACGCCAGAAGCGTTCTGATAGTATATTGTGATATTTTTTTATTTCTTGAGTAATCCATTAAAAGGTGCGACTTTTTATGTAATGCATAGTCGAACAGAAACATTCTGTCATCTACAAGATCTTTAATGATATTGTAATTTTCATCTCGCCTTCCTCTGTCTTTATCTGTTAATTCTTTCTCATCTACTAACATATATGAAGGATATATATAATCTTTACAAGTTATGCTATTTGATTCAATATAATATTTAAACATTGAAAATGAGAAAGGGATTGGCTTACCCGTTCTTTCTGATTTTATTTTAAACAAAATTAACAAATCGACCTTTCTGTCAAAATCCAAAACACGGTAAAGTCCCTCTGCAAGCAAATCAGTGCCTTGAGAGAGCCAGACTGAATTCCTAATAATATCCATTTGCGTTCAGTCCTATATAGTGGTCATTGGAAATTATCTTTATCAGACCGGTTTCGAGTATTGGATATGATAAATCAACATTTATCATTTTTAATCCAATCATTGCCTGCAATAACATCATCGCTTCTTGTGCATCTACCCCAAAGATTGATGAAATCATTGCACGTAGTCCTACTATGGGATAAACATCTGGTTTAAGCTTCCATAGGATTTTATCAAGAGGATATTTATCATAAAATTCAGAACCATCTCTTAATACAGAAGTAGCCCAGCAAATGTTTTTACCGACGACGTTATTGAGTTCCGAGCCAACATAAATTTGAAACTCAACATCAATCAACTGCCAAAACATCCTCTCTATTTCAAGTTTTTGGGCTTCGCGTTCAGGTATGCTCTCGTTATGTTTTACTGCTATAGCTTTGTATCGAAGTCCGCCTTCAGGAGTTCTCAAGGTCAGTAAAAAATCGGTTGTCATAACATTCAGAACTTCGACAGGTACTCCTCTTACTCCCCTCACCATAGGATGTTGAAAATGTAGATGATTTGCTATTTGTTGGGTAAGCCGGAGAGGAAAGAGTGGGAATTGTTCCCGGATATCAATCACCGAGTCATTAAACTCAGCCAGATAGAAAAAGTTACTTTCGACAGAAGAAAGGAGATGATGGTTTCGAAACGTCTTAAGGCCAAAGACTATCGAACGGTTTCCACGGGATTTAACGTCCTGAGCTCTAAGCCAGGGCTGATAACTTTGGCCATAGCCCACTCCTATGCCGTCACCTAGCGCATTTTCATAATCCAAATAGGATTTGAGACGCCTACCCCTAGCCATGATCGTACCCTAAAAACGACATTGATACGTACCTATATGTGTATTTTATAGTCTCCAACCCTATAACCACACATTCAGTAAGTATACAACATTAGCGTCGTTTTTTGAGAATGGTTACAACTTTAGTGCTTTGTGTACAACTTTATTGTCCTCGGACATCAGCCAGCGCTTGCGCGCATGCCCAGGCACTGGCCCACGCCCACTGGAAGTTATACCCGCCGAGCCAGCCGGTCACGTCCATCACTTCACCAATGAAATAAAGACCCGGCACGTTGCGGGCTTCCATCGTGCGGGATGAGAGTTCGTTTGTATCCACGCCGCCCAGCGTCACTTCCGCCGTGCGGTAGCCTTCGGTGCCGTTTGGCTGTACGCGCCAGTTCGTCAGCGTCTCCACCAGCGTTTCCTGCTCGCGGCTGTTGAGCTGCTTGAGCGCAACATCCGGAATTTGCCCTAACACCTGCAAGCACTCCACGAGACGCTTCGGCAACTGCATCGCCAGGGTATTTTTCAGGCTTTGATTCGGGTGCGCGGCGCGTTGCTCGTTGAGGAAGGCGTCCAGATCGCAGTCCGGCACCAGGTTTACGGAGACAAACTCCCCCGGCTGCCAGTAGCTGGAGATCTGCAATACCGCCGGCCCCGAGAGTCCACGATGGGTAAAGAGCAGGTTTTCGCGGAACACCGTGCCGTCTTCGGCCGTAATGACCGACGGTACAGACACGCCGGAGAGTGTCTGAAGCTGCTCCAGCAGCGGCTTATGCAGCGTGAACGGTACCAGCCCGGCGCGGGTGGGCAGTACCTTCAGGCCAAACTGCTCGGCAATTTTATAGCCGAACGGTGAGGCGCCCAGCCCCGGCATCGAGAGGCCGCCGCTGGCGATCACCAGGTTATCGGCGCTGACGGTCTCACCGTTGAGTTGCAGCGTGTAGCCCTGCTCGTCACGGGCGACGTCCAGCACTTCGGTGCGCAATCGCATTACTACGCCGCCTTTCTCGCACTCGGCCACCAGCATATCAACGATTTGTTGCGCGGAGTCGTCGCAGAACAGCTGTCCCAGCGTCTTCTCATGCCACGCGATACCGTGTTTACCCACCAGTTCGATAAAATCCCACTGGGTATAGCGCGCCAGCGCAGATTTGCAAAAATGGCGGTTCTGGCTCAAATAGGCCGCAGGCTCGACATAAAGATTAGTAAAGTTGCAGCGCCCACCGCCAGACATCAGGATCTTGCGGCCAGGCTTTTTTCCGTTATCCAGCAGCAGCACGCGACGACCCGCTTGTCCGGCCATCGCCGCACAAAACATACCCGCCGCACCGGCGCCAATAACTACGGCATCAAACCTTTCCACGTCAAAATCCTCTTCGTTAACTGCCGCGGATTGTAAAGTTTCCTCAGTGGTCGCACCAGCGTAAAAAGATATTACAAAGCCATTTCATTGATATTTAAAGATTATCCTTTCAGGCACATTTCTCAAATCAGGTGGTATGTCAAAAAAAGTCTATATTTCACTTTGCCCGTTGCGCATTTGTCCTGGATAATGCGCCGCGTTCATGTCCTCAAAATGGCGTAACGTCCTATGCTACATTTGTTTGCCGGCCTGGATTTACATACCGGGCTTTTATTATTGCTTGCTCTGGTTTTTGTGCTGTTTTACGAAGCGATCAACGGCTTCCACGACACTGCAAACGCAGTAGCAACGGTTATCTACACTCGCGCAATGCGATCGCAGCTTGCGGTTGTTATGGCGGCGGTATTTAACTTTTTTGGTGTCCTCCTGGGCGGACTGAGCGTTGCGTATGCCATTGTGCATATGCTGCCAACGGATCTGCTGCTTAACGTGAGTTCCGGTCATGGCCTGGCCATGGTGTTCTCTATGCTGCTTGCTGCGATTATCTGGAACCTCGGTACCTGGTATTTCGGCCTGCCGGCATCCAGCTCTCACACCCTCATCGGCGCGATTATCGGTATCGGGTTAACCAATGCCCTGATGACCGGGACCTCCGTCGTTGATGCGCTGAATATCCCGAAAGTTCTCGGCATTTTCGGCTCTCTGATCATCTCCCCTATCGTCGGTCTGGTGGTGGCGGGTGGCTTGATTTTCATCCTGCGTCGCTACTGGAGCAACACGAAAAAACGTGCGCGTATCCACCTGACGCCAGCAGAGCGTGAGAAGAAAGACGGCAAGAAAAAGCCGCCGTTCTGGACGCGTATCGCGCTGATCATTTCCGCTATCGGCGTCGCCTTCTCTCATGGCGCGAACGATGGTCAGAAAGGTATCGGCCTGGTGATGCTGGTTCTGATTGGCGTCGCACCGGCGGGCTTCGTGGTTAACATGAACGCCTCCGGTTACGAAATCACCCGTACCCGTGATGCGGTAAACAACGTTGAGACTTACTTCCAGCAGCATCCTGATTTGCTGAAGAAAGCGACCGGCGTGGACCAGCTGATTCCTTCTCCGGAGTCAGGCGCAACGACGGCACCGGGCGAGTTCCATTGCCATCCGGCAAACGCGATTAACGCGCTGGAACGTGCGAAAGGCATGCTGGCCGATATCGAAAGCTATGACAAACTGGCTGTTGAACAGCGTGGTCAGCTGCGTCGCATCATGCTCTGTATCTCCGACGTGACCGATAAAGTCGCGAAGCTGCCAGAGGTTAATGCTGACGACCAACGTCTGCTGAAGAAACTGAAAGGCGATATGCTCAATACCATTGAGTACGCGCCAATCTGGATCATCATGGCGGTCGCGCTGGCGCTGGGTATCGGTACGATGATTGGCTGGCGTCGTGTGGCGACCACCATCGGCGAGAAGATCGGTAAGAAAGGCATGACCTATGCGCAGGGTATGTCCGCGCAGATGACGGCAGCGGTATCTATCGGTCTGGCGAGTTACACCGGTATGCCAGTCTCCACCACCCACGTACTCTCTTCGTCCGTGGCAGGTACAATGATTGTTGACGGCGGCGGTTTGCAGCGTAAAACCGTGACCAACATCCTGATGGCCTGGGTGTTCACCCTCCCGGCGTCCATCCTGCTGTCTGGCGGTCTGTACTGGATTTCGCTGAAGCTGATTTAATCGGCTGAAGGCGACAAAAAAGCGGGTCAGGAAACTGGCCCGCTTTTTTTATGCTCAGTGCCAAATCATCAGCGCAATCATACTCACCACAACCAGACCACAGAGGGCGCTGGTCAAAATGAACTGACGACGCAGGCGCTCGCAGCGACGGATAAACTCTTCATCGTGGTGATCGCGGTAGCGTTGGTAGTAGATATACCCCACCAGACGCATCTGCTTGCTGGGCTGTCCGTGCGAGGTGAAGAACCCTCCACCGTCCACATACTGATAAAGCAACGGATCGCAACCACGAAGTACCACTAACAGCGCACGTAACGATGAGAAGTAGCGCGCCATATTCACTATGCAAACCACGCATAACGCCCAAAACAATGCGACGGTGCTAATCATACATCCTCCCCGGCGTCCGCCCACGAAGCAAGGCTCCTGAGCTACCGCACCCCAATGCCCTGACAGACAGTTCAGTGAAAGAATGACCAAAAGTCGATCCGGTTCGCGTTTTAATATCCGAACGGCTCATTAAATAGTGTAGGAGATCCGTTAATTTTTTTGCCACAAGGTTAATCGTTATCAACACCAAAGCTTGAAAAATATGTTTAACTGGGCCGTAATGAAAGCATCAGACGACGGCTTTCCCATTTAGTCATCGATAACTTAAGGAAGGAGTAACACTATGGCTTACAAACACATTCTTATCGCGGTAGACCTCTCCCCGGAGAGTAAAGTGC
Organism: Enterobacter cloacae complex sp. AR_0002; assembly: GCF_001922365.1. Classification (NCBI taxonomy): domain Bacteria; kingdom Pseudomonadati; phylum Pseudomonadota; class Gammaproteobacteria; order Enterobacterales; family Enterobacteriaceae; genus Enterobacter; species Enterobacter cloacae complex sp. AR_0002. The sequence goes on along the minus strand of NZ_CP018814.1, from coordinate 3,937,913 downwards.
TGGTTGATAAAGCAGTATCCATGGCACGTCCCTACAACGCGAAAGTTTCGCTGATTCACGTTGATGTGAATTACTCCGACCTCTACACCGGTCTGATCGACGTGAATCTCGGCGATATGCAGAAACGCATCTCCGAAGAGACTCACCACGCGCTGAGCGAGCTTTCTACCAACGCGGGCTATCCGATCACTGAAACCTTAAGCGGTAGCGGCGATCTGGGCCAGGTGCTGGTTGATGCGATTAAGAAATACGATATGGACCTGGTGGTATGTGGTCACCATCAGGACTTCTGGAGCAAACTGATGTCTTCCGCGCGCCAGCTGATTAACACCGTTCACGTGGATATGCTGATTGTTCCACTGCGTGACGAAGAAGACGAGTAAGTGCGTTAAATTCCCCTCACTAACCCTCTCCCAAAGGGAGAGGGAATAGATCGAGGATGTAGGCCGGGTAAGGCGAAGCCGCCACCCGGCTTTTTCTATTCCGGCGTACCCGAATAAATATCAAACCGGTGCCCTTTCGTGGTCACCGCGTTAGTGGTCGCAACGTCCGCCAGCGGCGGCGCATAGTCCGGCCGCTTCACCACCACACGCTTCGTCGCCAGCTGACGAGCCGGTTCCAGCAGGCCATCGGCATCTAAATCCGGCCCCACCAGCGACTGAAACACCCGCATCTCTTTCTTCACCAGCGCGCTTTTCTGCTTATGCGGGAACATGGGGTCGAGATAAACCACCTGCGGGCGCGGGGTGATGTCGGTGAGCGCCGTCAGGCTGGAGGCATGAATAAGTTGTAAACGTTCCTGTAACCACGGGCCGATTTCCGGGTCCTCATAGCCCCGCGTCAGCCCGTCGTCGAGCAGCGCGGCGACAACCGGATTACGCTCCAGCATCCGCACCCGGCAGCCCACCGAGGCCAGCACAAACGCATCGCGCCCCAGCCCCGCCGTGGCGTCCACCACGTCCGGAAGATAGCTCCCTTTAATGCCAACCGCCTTGGCCACCGCTTCGCCGCGACCGCCGCCGAACTTACGCCGGTGCGCCATCGCGCCGCCGACAAAATCGACAAAAATCCCGCCAAGCTTTGGCTCATCGCGCTTGCGCAGCTCCAGATGTTCCGGCGTCATCACCAGCGCCATCAGGTTGTCTTCATCATGTTCCAGCCCCCAGCGGGCCGCCAGAACAGATAAGGCGCCGTCCCCGGCGCCTGTTTCATTTACTAAGCAGATCTTCACGTAGCAATCAGCCTTTGATTCCGTAATGCTCCAGCATCGCATCCAGCTGCGGCTCGCGGCCACGGAAGCGTTTGAACAGCTCCATAGGCTCTTCTGAACCGCCGCGGGTCAGGATGTTGTCGAGGAACGACTGACCGGTTTCGCGGTTGAAAATCCCCTCTTCTTCGAAGCGCGAGAAGGCATCCGCCGCCAGCACGTCGGCCCACAGGTAGCTGTAGTAGCCTGCGGCGTACCCGCCTGCGAAGATATGGCTGAACGCGTGCGGGAAGCGTCCCCAGGTTGGCCCTGGAATAACGGCAACCTGCTTTTTAATCTCAGCCAGGGTTTCGAGGATTTTCGCCCCCTGCTCCGGGCTGAACTCGGCGTGCAGGCGGAAGTCGAACAGGCCGAACTCCAGCTGGCGCAGGATAAACATCGCCGCCTGGTAGTTTTTCGCTGCCAGCATTTTATCCAGCAGTTCTTTCGGCAGCGGTTCACCCGTTTCGTAATGACCGGAGATAAACGCCAGCGCGTCCGGCTCCCAGCACCAGTTTTCCATAAACTGGCTAGGCAGCTCGACCGCATCCCATGGCACACCGCTGATACCGGCGACGCCAGCGGTTTCGATGCGGGTCAGCATGTGGTGCAGGCCGTGACCGAACTCGTGGAACAGGGTGATCACTTCATCGTGGGTAAACAGCGCAGGTTTGCCGCTCACCGGACGGTTGAAGTTACAGGTCAGGTAGGCGACCGGTTTTTGCAGGGAACCATCCGCTTTACGCATCTGGCCCACGCAATCGTCCATCCACGCCCCGCCGCGCTTGTTCTCACGCGCGTAGAGATCGAGGTAGAAGCTGCCGCGCAGTTCGTTTTTATCGTCATACAGCTCAAAGAAGCGCACGTCCGGATGCCAGACGTCGATGTCGGTACGCTCTTTCGCGGTAATGCCGTAGATGCGTTTCACCACCTCGAACAGGCCGTTAACGGCTTTGTTTTCCGGGAAGTACGGACGCAGTTGTTCGTCGCTGATGCTGTAGAGATGCTGTTTCTGTTTTTCGCTGTAGTACGCGATATCCCACGGCTGAAGCTCGTCTACGCCGAACTCCGCTTTCGCAAAGGCGCGCAGCTGAGCCAGTTCTTTTTCACCCTGAGGACGGGCGCGTTTCGCCAGATCGGTCAGGAAGTCGAGCACCTGCTGTGGGTTCTCGGCCATTTTGGTGGCGAGGGATTTATCCGCGTAGCTGTCGAAGCCCAGCAGCTGTGCCAGCTCGTGGCGCAGGGCGAGGATCTCCGCCATGACCGGGCTGTTGTCCCATTTACCCGCGTTCGGGCCCTGATCGGAGGCGCGGGTGCTGTAGGCGCGGTACATCTCTTCGCGCAGGGCCTGGTTGTCACAGTAGGTCATCACCGGCAGATAGCTTGGGATATCCAGCGTTAACAGGAAGCCTTCCTGCTCTTTCGCTTCGGCCTGGGCTTTTGCCGCCGCCAGCGCGCTTTCCGGCATGCCCGCCAGTTCAGATTCATCGGTAATCAGCTTCGTCCAGCCCATGGTGGCGTCGAGGACGTTGTTGCTGTACTGATTACCCAGCTCGGACAGGCGCGCAGCGATTTCACCATAGCGAACCTGTTTTTCTTTTGGCAGGCCAATCCCGGACAGTTCGAAATCACGCAGGGCGTTATCGACCGATTTTTTCTGCGCCGTGTTCAGTTCGGCATAGTGGTCGCCGTCGCGCAGGTCGCGGTAGGCTTTGTAGAGCCCCTCATGCTGGCCGACCCAGGTGCTGTACTCAGAGAGCAGCGGCAGGGTTTGCTCGTAGGCTTCGCGCAGCTCCGGGCTGTTTTTTACCGAGTTCAGGTGGCTCACCGGGGAGAAGATGCGCCCCAGCACGTCGTCCACTTCGGCCAGCGGCTGACACAGATTTTCCCAGGTGTACGGCCCGCCCTGCGCGACCACGCTTTCTACCGCCGCGCGGCAGTTGTCCAGCGATTGCGTAACCGCTGGAACCACATGCTCAGGGAGGATTTTAGAAAACGGTGGCAACGAAAAAGGCGTCAGTAATGGATTGGTCATAAACGCTGTCCTGTTGAAATAGGTGAATGAAGCGCGCATCCGGCGCTGTGCATATTGTTCAGTAATGGGGTTAAGTGTAGAGGATTTCAATGCCAGACGTGGGGGAAAAGAGCCCGGTGGCGCTGCGCTTACCGGGCCTGCGGGTAATCTGTGCCGTTCTGCTGTAAACTGTGGCAAATCGTCAATTCAGCGGAATATCATTACCCATGCTCAGTTATCGCCACAGCTTCCACGCAGGCAACCACGCCGACGTCCTCAAACACACCGTTCAGAGCCTGATCATCGAATCGCTTAAAGAAAAGGATAAACCGTTCCTTTATCTGGACACCCACGCGGGCGCGGGCCGTTATCAGCTGAGCGGCGAGCATGCCGAGCGTACCGGTGAATATCTGGAAGGGATTGCGCGTATCTGGCAGCAGGACGATCTGCCTGCCGAGCTGGAGCCGTACATTGGCGTGGTGAATCACTTTAACCGCAACGGCCAGTTGCGTTACTACCCTGGCTCCCCGCTGATTGCCCGCCAGCTGCTGCGCGAGCAGGACAGCATCCAGTTAACCGAGCTGCACCCGAGCGACTTCCCGCTGCTGCGTTCTGAGTTTCAGAAAGATAACCGCGCCCGCGTGGACAAAGCCGATGGCTACCAGCAGCTGAAAGCCAAACTGCCGCCGGTTTCCCGTCGCGGCCTGGTGCTAATTGACCCACCGTACGAAATCAAAACCGACTATCAGGCGGTGGTGACCGGCATTAACGAAGGTTACAAACGCTTTGCGACCGGCACCTATGCTCTGTGGTATCCGGTAGTGCTGCGCGCGCAAATTAAACGCATGATCAAAGACCTCGAAGCGACGGGCATTCGCAAAATCCTGCAAATTGAGCTGGCGGTGCGCCCTGACAGCGACCAGCGCGGCATGACCGCGTCTGGCATGATCGTCATTAACCCGCCGTGGAAGCTCGAAGCACAGATGAACAACGTGCTGCCGTGGCTGCACAAAACGCTGGTGCCAGCCGGTACGGGTCACGCCACCGTGAGCTGGATCGTGCCGGAGTAATCGCAGCCATCGGTGGAAACTATTGATTTCAGGTATACAATCGCGGCAATTCACGATTAAGGACAACGCTATGACTAAGCATTATGACTACATCGCAATCGGCGGCGGCAGCGGCGGCATCGCCTCCATCAACCGTGCAGCCATGTACGGCCAGAAGTGTGCGCTGATTGAAGCCAAAGAACTCGGCGGCACCTGCGTGAACGTGGGTTGTGTACCGAAGAAAGTGATGTGGCATGCCGCGCAAATCCGTGAAGCTATCCATATGTATGGCCCGGACTACGGCTTTGACACCACCATCAACCACTTCGACTGGGATAAACTGATCGCCAGCCGTACCGCCTACATCGACCGTATTCACACCTCGTACGATAACGTGCTGGGCAAGAATAACGTCGACGTGATCCGCGGCTTTGCCCGTTTCGTGGATGCGAAGACGATCGAAGTGAACGGCGAGACGATCACCGCCGATCACATCCTGATCGCCACCGGCGGCCGTCCGAGCCACCCGCACATTCCGGGCGCGGAATACGGTATCGACTCCGACGGGTTCTTCGAGCTGCCTGCTCTGCCAGAACGCGTTGCCATTGTGGGCGCAGGTTACATCGCGGTTGAACTGGCCGGCGTGATTAACGGCCTGGGGGCGGAAGCGCACCTGTTCGTGCGTAAACACGCGCCGCTGCGCAGCTTTGACCCGCTGATCGTCGACACGCTGGTCGAGGTGATGAACGCCGAAGGCCCAACCCTGCACACCAACGCCGTGCCAAAAGCGGTGGTGAAAAATGCGGACGGTAGCCTGACGCTGGAGCTGGAAGATGGCCGCAGCCAGACCGTTGACTGCCTGATCTGGGCGATTGGCCGTGAACCGGCCACCGACAACTTCAACCTGGCCGCAACCGGGGTGAAAACCAATGAAAAAGGCTACATTGTCGTTGATAAATTCCAGAACACCAGCGTACCGGGCATTTATGCCGTCGGTGATAACACCGGTGCCGTAGAGCTGACGCCGGTTGCCGTGGCGGCGGGGCGTCGTCTTTCCGAGCGTCTGTTTAACAACAAGCCGGACGAACATCTGGATTACAGCAACATTCCGACCGTGGTCTTCAGCCACCCGCCAATCGGTACCGTCGGCTTAACCGAGCCGCAGGCGCGTGAGCAGTACGGCGATGATCAGGTGAAAGTGTATAAATCGGCGTTTACCGCGATGTATACCGCGGTCACCTCGCACCGTCAGCCGTGCCGCATGAAGCTGGTCTGCGTGGGCCCGGAAGAGAAGATCGTCGGCATCCACGGCATTGGCTTCGGCATGGACGAGATCCTGCAAGGCTTCGCGGTGGCGCTGAAGATGGGCGCAACGAAGAAAGACTTCGATAACACCGTGGCAATCCACCCGACTGCGGCGGAAGAATTTGTGACCATGCGCTGATCGGTCTGATCCGCAACAAAACCGGCCAACTGGCCGGTTTTTTTATGCCCTGGGCAGGTAAACCCAACGGGTGCACAAACGGTAACAAAATAACCCGCTACCCGCGGTGGAATTAACTAATCTTAGAAAGCGCTACGCGTTCGCCTGTTACTACGGAAAAAGATTAGAGATATGAAAATGCACGTAAAGATCACCGCAAAATTGATGGCCAAAATGCACCTTGTTCTCGCGCTGGTATGGGCGATACTGACTATTCCTACCCTGCTGTGGTGGAAAAACAGCATTCTGTGGGTGTCGTTAATGAGCATTTACGCCATCGTGATTTCCCATCTGGCTGCGTACAGCGCCGCCCATGCAGAAAAAGCGGCCAGCAAGGCGATGGATAAAAGCGAAGGCGCCAGTCAGAAAGCCAATCAAACCGCCAACAGCCTTCAAGGCAATGCGCGTCAGGCACATTAATCCCTGCGTAAATGCAGAATACCGAATGCTCTGAATTTTATTCCTGCTCTGTTTCCAAAGATTCTGATTTAATGATTTCATAATCAAAGGGATATCTGATTTTCAGCGTGTTTAAATCCATTTTGAAAGCGTGATCTACCGCACACTTCGCACCGCATTAACCGAAGCGAATGTCTACGCTTAAAAGATAGCCGGGAAAAACCCGTATTTGTTACGACAAAAACCGGAGGTCCTGAACACCATGTTCAACCAGAAACTACAGACTGCCGAGGATATCGAGTTCGATATTGCAGAAGAGCTGCGCTATGAAACCGATCCCTGTGAGTTAAAACTGGATGAGATGATCGAGGCAGAGCCGGAACCGGAAATGATTGAAGGGCTGCCGGCGTCCGATGCCCTTACGCCCGCTGACCGCTACCTTGAACTGTTTGAACACGTCCAGTCGTCGCGGCTGTTTGCGGACAGCAAAACCTTTCCCGACTGCGCGCCGAAGATGGATCCGCTGGATATTTTGATCCGCTATCGCAAGGTGCGTCGCCACCGTGATTTTGACCTGGCGCGCTTTGTAGAGAATCACTTCTGGCTACCGGAGGACTACAGCAAAGAGTACGTCTCTGATCCCGGCCTGTCCCTGAAAGAACATATCGATAATCTGTGGCCGGTGCTGACGCGCGAGCCGCAGGATCACATCCCGTGGTCGTCGCTGCTGGCGCTGCCGCAGGCCTATATTGTGCCCGGCGGGCGATTCAGCGAGACCTACTACTGGGACTCTTACTTCTCCATGCTGGGGCTGGCAGAAAGCGGTCGTAACGATCTGCTGAAATGTATGGCCGATAACTTCGCCTGGCTGATTGAGCGCTACGGCCATATCCCGAACGGCAACCGCACCTACTATCTCAGCCGCTCCCAGCCGCCCGTTTTTGCCCTGATGGTGGAGCTGTTTGAAGAGGACGGCGTGCGCGGGGCGAAGCGCTATCTTGAGCACCTCAAGATGGAGTACGCCTTCTGGATGGACGGGGCGGAATCGCTGCTGCTCAATCAGGCCTATCGCAGTGCGGTTCGTATGCCGGATGGCTCATTGCTCAACCGTTACTGGGACGATCGCGATACGCCGCGGGATGAATCGTGGATTGAGGACGTTGAAACTGCCCGTCATTCTGGTCGTCCGCCGAACGAGGTGTACCGTGACCTGCGTGCCGGGGCAGCCTCAGGATGGGATTACTCATCCCGCTGGCTGCGCGATCCTGCGCGGCTGGCCAGCATCCGCACAACACAATTTATCCCCATCGATTTGAACGCATTCCTGTTCAAACTGGAGAGCGCTATCGCCAACATCTCCGCGTCGAAAGGGGATAAAGAGACGGCTGATCTGTTCCGCCAGAAAGCCAGCGACCGGCGCGCGGCGGTAAACCGCTATCTGTGGGACGAAGAGAACGGCTGTTATCGTGATTACGACTGGCGGCGTGAAGCCCTGGCGCTGTTCTCTGCGGCCAGCATTGTGCCGCTGTATGTGGGCATGGCGACGCATGAGCAGGCTGAACGGTTGTCCGATGCCGTTAAAGCCCGTCTGCTCACGCCGGGCGGTATTCTTGCCACCGAATATGAAACCGGGGAGCAGTGGGATAAGCCGAACGGCTGGGCGCCGCTCCAGTGGATGGCGATCCAGGGGTTCAAGCAGTACGGCAACGACTCGCTGGGAGATGAGATCGCCTGGAGCTGGCTGCACACGGTGAACCATTACTACAAAACCCATCATAAGCTGATTGAGAAGTACCACATCGCCAGCAGCACGCCACGCGAAGGTGGCGGGGGGGAGTATCCGTTGCAGGATGGCTTCGGCTGGACGAATGGCGTGGTGCGGCGGTTGATTGGGTTATATGGTGAACCTTGAGCCTTGCCCCTTACCCTAACCCTCTCCCCTGAGGGGAGAGGGAAAAGTTAACGAATCACCTCATAAATGGCAGTCTGGATGGACTGCCATTTTTTTGTGCTGGCATCGGGCTGCGTCTTCGCGCGGCGCGTTGCCATATCGGCGTCGTGCTGCTGGCGTTTCACCACCGCAGGGACGGTACAGAATGCTTTCAGGTACTGCTTACGCATAGGCGTCAGCGATTCCCCGTTCGCCATCGCATGGCTAAGCGTATTAATAAAGCGTCGGCAGGGCTTTTGCTCTGTCATTTGCAGGCGGTAGCGCAACATTACTTCCAGCACATCGTCGTAGCCTGCCGACAACGCCTCCTCCGTCCATGACATTTTCCAGTCCATCCCGCCCTGCAAAAACAGGAGCGCCACCCGGGTATCGTTGCGGCTAATCGCTGAACGGAAGTTGTTTTCATCCCAGGTGACACCCATCCGCGTCAGCGTTTCTCGCGAGGAAGGCGTTTCGCGCATCTCCTGCACCGGTGCGGGAGATGCCGTACTGGCCACAGCCGGCTGCGGTTTACTGCTGTTCATCAGCCAGAATCCCCCCACGACAATCGCGATAACCATCACGCCAACCGCTCCCCACAGCACGCCGGAAATCAGCTGTTCGCACTGCTCTGGCGTACGCGTGGCACGCTGAGTCGGTTTTTCTATACTGTCGCGCACTTCAAAAAGATCGCCGCCTGTGGTGCGGTCCATTTTTTGCGCCTTTTCCCAGAACGCGTGCAGCTCGCTTTCGTCCACCGCCATCAGCGCCGCCGGGTTAACGCGTGTCCGCCCTTCCTCAAACGCGCGCTGAACGGAGCGGGTGATCTGCGTGTAATAGCAGTCGAGCAGCTGGATTTGCGCTCCGCTTAACGGCTGCTGCACGGTGATGCTGTTGCGGATTTGTCGAATATCTTCGAGGAAGGTTTGCAGGGTTTTGCGGGGCTCTACCAGCAGCGTCAGCATGTCCGGGGCGTTAAACAGCGGCGCGTAGTAGCGGCTAAATTCTTTTTTATCCACCAGCAGCTGGGCCAGTTCGCTGAATAACATGCCGCTCAGAACATCATTAATTTCACCGTTTTTCAGCCAGCGACGCACGCGTTCAGCGTTAAACAACGTCTTAAGATGATTATTCAGCCGCACCGGATCGGGCCACGCCTGCTGTATCAGCCCTTTAATCATCAGCTCAATGGCACGCACCTGTTTCTGCGCCTGAAGCTGGCTCTCCTTCTCTGGCACCCTCCCGGTTTCGTAGGTCAGGAGGGGCTGTTGCAGACGCAGATATTCAAGGGAGGTGACGAAGCGCATCGCCGCAATCAGCTGATTTTCGCTGACATCCTGCCCGCTTTCATACTGGGGAACACGCTGCTGAAGCAAGCGTAATTGCAGCGTAAAGGCCGTCATTTCCGCATCATTCAGGTTCAGCTTCCTGGCTACAGCGCCCCACCCGCCCAGCCCCAGGCGGGCGCTATCCAGTTGCTCCAGAAACCAGCGTGGATCTTTTCCTTCAGAAACATGTACATTCAACAGAAGTAAAATTTCAACAGACGCCTGACGGATCGCCGCCAGACAGTGTTCAAACTGTTCGCGGGTATGATGCGATGAGCTAATCATCATTGTTTTCCTTGAGAGACAATGAGTACCGCTAAAGCGGCATTAAAAGCCGTTTTTCTTTTTATTTATATGAGGTTAAACATACCTGACTTTCTGTTGAAATAAAGTGACAACCTTATAATCATTTGCAATGTCTCCGGAGGATCGTCATGCCCGCCTTAACCACCGCGCGTCTCACCTGCTCGCCGCTGCAAGAGCAAGACTGGCCCTTTTTTCTGTCGCTACAGCAAAATCCTGAGGTAATGCGTTTTGTCGCCCCTGCGCGTAGCGAGGCGGACATTCGGGAAGCCTTTGAGTCTCGTCTGTTGCCGTGGACGCCGGGCAGTTCGCACTGGCTCTGCCTTATGGTGCGTGAGACGGCCAGCCAGACGCCGCTGGGCGTAACCGGATATGTGCACCGGGAGGCAGATTGTGCTGAAGTCGGTTTTCTCTTTGCGCCTTCTGCGCAGGGGAAAGGTTACGGCTTTGAATCTCTGCGGGCTGTGTGTGATTTTGCGCTGACTCAGGGCAATATCCGTCGGCTCACCGCGACCGTGACGGCGGGAAATATCGCCTCCAGGCGACTGCTGGAAAAAACAGGTTTTCAGCTGGAAGGTGAGTTGCGCGAGAGTTATTTCCTTTCAGGGCAATGGCATAACGACTGGCTATTCGGTTTACTGAAAAAGGAATTCCCGTTCAGTTAAACCTGATCAACAGCCATTTGGCGGATATTTCCCCGGCGGCGTTTCCTCTATAGTCGCGTCATTAAGAGGAAACGCTTATGACGGGTTATGCAATGCAGATATCTTCTGCTGCAATCGCATTAATTAAAAAACAACAGGGTCTTTCCCTGGAGAAATACCGTGACGAAAAGGGAATATGGGTTATTGGTTATGGTCACGTAATTCGCCAGTGGGAAAAATTTAACGGTCTCATCACGCCGACTGAGGCGGAGAATTTGCTTTGTAATGATATTCAATTATGTGAGGCGCTGCTGCGGGAAATGAACAAACGCCCATTAACCCAACAGCAGCATGACGCACTGATATTAACCCTCTTCAGTTTTGGGGAAGAGTCCCCTCTGCCAGAGAAGATCCTTCAGGCCGTCGCCCGGGTGTAGTACATCGCGGCTTGCGTCCGGTTTTTGACATCAAGACGCCGGAAAAGCGTCTCAAGATGGGCTTTTACCGTTGCCGCACTGATATTGAGATTACGTCCAATCTCTTTATTGGACTCTCCGGCCGCCAGTAACTTCAATACCTCACGCTGGCGCTCGCTTAACACTGCCAGTTCATCCTGAGAGGTGTGCTGCTTCAGCCACTCGCCGGGAAAACAGACCATTCCTCGCGATACAGAATCCAGCACTGCGGAAAAGCGTTCGGGATTCGCATTGCGGGGAATTATCGCCACCACGTTGCGCTGAAACATTTGCTCAACCCAACGCCGCTCTTTTTTCGTTAACACCAACACCACGCGCGACGTTGGAAAGCGATCCATAATCTCTTCCAGTAAAGCCACACCATTATCACGAATTAAATACCCATCTATCATGACGATAGCGGAGGGTGACGCGGATAATTGCGCCCATAATTCATCAGTCTGACGAGTTCCTGTCATATCTATTTTCGGAATTAACTTCTGCAAACTATACATCGCTCCATGAATAAATAATGACTGCCTGTCAAACATGATTACTCGCATCGTTTTACTCCTCTGAGAATAGCGAAGGGGGATTCTACAGAGGCATTTTTTAAGAAAAAACTCAATGAATGGAGAGGTTACAAATCACCCAGCTCTCTTTATATCTTCCAGCATTTAGACATACCTGTTTTAAGGATTTCCTTAAGAGGGTTCCTTCCCCCTTAAGACTGAACATTACAGAAACATACCGCCTGAAACTTCAATACGTTGCGCATTCATCCAGCCCAGTTTGTCACTGAGCAACGCCGCAATGGCGTCACCAATATCATCGGGCAGGCCCACGCGTCCCAGCGCTGTCTGCGAGGCCAGCAGCTGGTTAAGCTCCGCATTATCCCGCACTCGCCCGCCCCCAAAGTCGGTTTCAATCGCGCCGGGCGCGATGATATTGACGGAAATTCCGCGCGCGCCAAGCTCTTTTGCCTGATAGCGGGTCAGCACCTCCATCGCCCCTTTCATTGCCGCGTAGGTTCCTGAACCGGGCTGAGTAAAACGGGCCAGTCCGCTGGAGACGTTCAGGATCCGCCCTCCGTCTTTTATGAGCGGCAGCAGCTGTTGCGTGAGGAAAAACGGCCCTTTGAAGTGAATGTTCAGCGCATCATCAAACTGCGCCTCGGTCGTCTCGGTATAGGGTGCGTATAACCCTGTACCTGCGTTGTTCACTAAATAGTCAAAAGTGTCACGTTGCCAGACGTGTTTAAGGGTATCTTTCACCTTTTGAGCAAAGCGCGAAAAGCTTGCCGTATCGCCGACGTTAAGCTGCAATGCTGCCGCTTTTCCGCCTTTTCCCTCGATTTCGCGCACAACTTCCTGCGCCTCCTGCTGGCTGTTGTTCCAGGTGAGGATAATGCCTGTCCCTTCCGCGGCCAGCTTCAAAACGGCATTTTTACCCAGGCCGCGGCTACCGCCCGTCACTAAAGCAATACGTTCACTCATAATTCACCTCGTTTCGGCTGTGATGAAGATTGAGAAAGAGCTTATTAGATGGTAGAAAATCAATAAATAGTGCCGTGAGCGCTTCACTGTTTCATTCTTAACAACAATGACAAACATCTATGGATAAAATACACGCAATGCAGCTTTTCCTTCGGGTCGCGGAACTGGAGAGTTTTTCCCGCGCGGCGGAGACGTTAAGCCTGCCGAAGGGGAGCGTATCGCGACAGATCCAGGCACTGGAAAACGCGCTGGGCACGCAGCTGCTGCACCGCACTACCCGCCGCGTCAGCCTGACGCAGGACGGCATGGTTTATTACGAGCGCGCCAAAGATCTGCTGATGAATCTGGACGAACTGGACGGCATGTTCCTGCACGACCCTTCAACCATCAGCGGTCGGCTACGTGTGGATATGCCCGTTGCCATTGCGCGAAATGTCGTCATTCCGAAACTGCCTGCATTTTTACAACAGTTTCCCGGCATTGAACTGGAGCTGAGTAGCAGCGATCGTCTGGTCGATGTCATCCGCGAAGGATTTGACTGCGTGGTTCGCGTGGGAAACTTAAAGGACTCCGGGCTTATCGCCCGCCCGCTTGGGAAACTCTCGGTGATTAACTGCGCCAGCCCGGATTATCTGACGCGATTCGGCTACCCTGAGACGCTGGACGATTTGGCTTCGCATGCCCTCATTCACTACTCCGCCACGCTGGGCACCCGTCCGCAGGGTTTTGAGTATTACAACGGCAGCGCGACCCGGTGGGTAAAAACGGGAGGCGTATTGTCGGTTAACAGCACAGAAACCTACCAGGCCGCCTGTATCGCCGGGCTTGGGATTATTCAGGTCCCGCGCGTCGGGGTGCGTGATGCCCTGCGCACGAAAAAACTCGTTGAGATCCTGCCGCAATATCGGGCTGAACCAATGCCCGTCTCCCTCATTTATCCCCACCGCCGTAACCTCTCCCGTCGGGTGCATGTGTTTATGGAGTGGCTTACCGAACTCACAAAAGGTTACGTGGACTAGTCGCAAGCTATAATTCAGTAACATCCAGCTCAACGAAAAGGAAAATGCGCGTGACGCCGGAAAATAACCCGCAACGACCGACTCAACATTTAGATTATGAACCCATCAAAAAGATGGATAACGAGCCTGAAGCGCCGAAAGAGCCTGGAACGGCCAGCAAAGCGCTGGGCACCGTGACCGGCATAGCCGAAAAAATTCAGCAGATACCCGCGATTGCTCACCTGATACGCGCCGCTGAGCGCTTTAACGACCGCATGGGAAATCAGTTTGGCGCGGCGATTACCTATTTCTCGTTCCTGTCGATGATCCCCATCCTGATGGTGTCATTTGCCGCCGCCGGTTTTGTGCTGGCGTCTCACCCGACGCTGTTGCAGGACATCTTCAATAAGATCCTGACCAACGTCAGCGACCAGACGCTCGCCACAACGCTCAAAAGCACCATCAACACCGCCGTGCAGCAGCGTACCACTGTGGGTATCGTCGGGTTGCTGATTGCGCTCTATTCCGGGGTGAACTGGATGGGCAACCTGCGTGAGGCTATTCGCGCCCAGTCGCGTGACGTCTGGGAGCGTAGGCCGCAGGATCAGGAGAAGATATGGGTGAAGTATCTGCGCGACTTTATTTCGCTGATTGGGCTGCTGGTGGCGCTGGTCATCACGCTCTCTATCACCTCGGTCGCCGGTTCCGCGCAGCAGATGATTATCTCCGCGCTGTACCTGGATTATATTGAATGGCTGAAACCGGCCTGGCGCGGTATAGGGCTTGCCATCTCCATCTTTGCTAACTACCTGCTGTTCTTCTGGATCTTCTGGCGTTTGCCCCGCCATCGGCCGCGCAAGAAGGCGCTGATCCGTGGGACGTTGATTGCCGCCATTGGCTTTGAAGTGATCAAAATTGTGATGACCTATACGCTGCCGTCGCTGGTGAAGTCGCCCTCCGGCGCGGCCTTTGGTTCGGTGCTGGGGCTGATGGCTTTCTTCTATTTCTTCGCTCGCCTGACGCTGTTCTGCGCCGCGTGGATCGCCACGGCTGAGTATAAAGATGACCCGCGCATGCCGGGTAAAACCCACCGCTGATGTCCTGTCGGGCTGATATTTCAGCCCGATCCGCCATTTCAGCATATAAATCCAGTCCGTAACTTTTATTTAACGCAAAACCAGTTTTAATGACTGATATTTAAAAAGTGTGAAGCATTTCATAGAAGTGTTTTCGCTGGTCTGAAAATTATCCGCTTTATGTTGCTTTTATGACCACACCACGCCTTTGTTACAGATTGAAATGTCGCTTTTGCTATGCCTAATATGGCCCTTCGTTCGTCCAAAAATAAGAAAATATTATGCAAGCAACAGCCACCACACTTAACGAAGGGGCGGAACACGTTCCGGTCAACTCGCGCAATAAAGTCGTCGTCGCATCGCTGATTGGCACCGCCATTGAGTTCTTCGACTTTTATATTTACGCCACCGCTGCGGTCATTGTCTTTCCGCATATTTTCTTCCCTCAGGGCGACCCGACGGCAGCCACGCTACAGTCTTTAGCCACCTTTGCTATCGCCTTCGTTGCGCGTCCGATTGGTTCAGCGGTCTTTGGGCATTTTGGCGATCGCGTTGGCCGTAAAGTGACGCTGGTTGCCTCGCTGCTGACGATGGGGATCTCCACCGTCGCCATCGGCCTGCTGCCGACCTATGAAACTATCGGCATTCTGGCGCCTGCGCTGCTGGCGCTGGCGCGCTTTGGTCAGGGTCTGGGGCTGGGCGGGGAATGGGGCGGCGCGGCACTGCTGGCGACCGAAAACGCTCCGGCGCGCAAGCGTGCCCTGTATGGCTCTTTCCCGCAGCTGGGCGCACCGATTGGGTTCTTCTTTGCTAACGGCACCTTCCTGCTCCTCTCCTGGCTGCTGACCGATGAACAGTTCATGAGCTGGGGCTGGCGTATTCCGTTCGTCTTCTCTGCTGTGCTGGTGCTGATTGGCCTGTACGTGCGCGTGTCGCTGCACGAGACGCCGGTCTTTGCTAAAGTCGCCGCGGCGAAAAAGCAGGTTAAAGTTCCGCTGGGGACGCTGCTGACCAAACACCTCCGCGTGACCGTGCTGGGCACGTTCATCATGCTGGCGACCTACACGCTGTTCTACATCATGACCGTTTACTCCATGACCTTCAGTACTGCCGCCGCGCCGGTCGGCCTGGGCCTGCCACGTAACGAAGTGTTGTGGATGCTGATGATGGCGGTCATCGGATTTGGTGTGATGGTGCCTATCGCGGGCCTGCTGGCGGATAAATTTGGCCGTCGTTCAAGCATGATCGTCATCACCTCCCTGATTATTCTGTTCGCGCTGTTTGTCTTCCCGCCGCTGCTGGGTTCAGGTAGCCCTGCGCTGGTGATGGCGTATCTGCTGATTGGCCTGAGCCTGATGGGGCTGACCTTTGGCCCAATGGGCGCACTGCTGCCGGAGCTGTTCCCGACTGAAGTGCGTTACACCGGCGCGTCGTTCTCCTATAACGTTTCGTCGATTCTGGGCGCCTCGGTAGCCCCGTATATCGCCACCTGGCTTCAGGCGAACTATGGCCTGTTCTATGTGGGTGTCTATCTGGCAGCAATGGCAGCGCTGACGCTGATTGCGTTGCTGCTGACGCATGAGACGAAGCATCAGGCGCTGTAAGTGAATGCCGGGGCGAGGCGCGGGGATGCGCCGAGAGGGCGGGTCGCCAGGGTGGTGGCGACTGAGCCACCCTGGCACGTTCACCGGTCATGTCGTGACAGAGTAGCAAGGAACATAACGTGAACGGAATGACCACCAGAGCCGTATGTTCCCCCTCACCCCAGCCCTCTCCCTCAAGGGAGAGGGGGCCGTCTGTGCAGGCATTATTTTGTGGGGATCCCTCAACCCACAGGGAGAGGGAGAAACGGGACTACTTCTTCATCTGCGACAAAATCGTCCGACACTGATTCGCTTCGCCTTCTGACGGCGAAATCAACGCCAGCAGCGCCGCCGCAGGGGTGACCAGCGTAGCGAGCGCGGCGGCGACCGCACCACGCGCAATCAACGGCCCAGCCTTCACGCCCGCCTGCGGATCTTTGAAGGTTCCGCGAACGTACAGCGGCGAGCGCAGGGTGATGATACGAATGCCTTTACTTTCCGGATCGATGGTTAAATCGAGCTGCTCGGACGCCATGCTGGCGGTACCGGTGACGTTGATAACCGCGTTTTCCGTGTCGAAGGCGAAGATCTGCGGACGCGCCACGCCGTTGACCAGATCCAGATTTGCCGCCGCGCAGTTAACGCGTACTTCGTCGTCACCGAAGATTTGCCCGATGATAAAGTTCCCGACGTTCAGCCCCAGGATCTCCATCAGGTTACGGCTCACCAGCCCGTCGTTCATCAGCAGTTTCAGGTTGCCGTTTCCGCTGCCCAGCAGCGCCGCTACGGAGTTACCCGTGCCGCGAATATCCGCGTCGCCGTTCATCTCACCGAGGGTTTTCTGCATCAGCTCCACGTCCGGCATCAGCTCTTTCAGCTTCAGCCGACGCGCCTGGATCTCCGCCCTTCCCTGCATCGGCTTTTTATCCCCCTCCAGGTGGATATTCGATGAAATGGTTCCCCCGGCCATGCCAAACTTCAGCGGTTGCAGGCGCAGGTCGGCGTTTTTCAGGATGATATGGGTCGAGAGGTTGCTCAGCGGCAGCGTGCTGCCATGCTCGATTTTACGTCCTTTGAAGCGCACATCCGCATCCATCACGTCCCATTTGTCGGTTTCGAAGCGGTCATAGGGCAGCACTTTACCCGCAGGCTGAACGTCCTTTTTAACCTCTTTAGACTTCGTGCCTTTGCCCGAATCTACGCCAATCAGCGGACCAAGATCGGCCAGACGCAGCTGGCGGGATTCAACGTCCCCCTCCAGTTTCGGGCGCGGTTTACCGGTGGTGTAGGTCAGCGTGCCGTGGATATCGCTGTCGCCGATGCGGCCGTTGAATCCACGGTAGTCAAAGACGGACGATTTTTCGGTGTTGATTTTGGCAACCAGGTGCCCGTCCGTTTCAAACGGCGGAGTATCCGGCAGCAGTACGCCGGTGAGATCGTACAGTTCCCCCAGCGAATCACCGGCAAACTTAAGCTGGAGGTCGACGCCGCCCATGTTCATCGGGTCGTTAACCGTGCCCACGAACGCCACGCGGGTATTGCCGGAGCGAAAATCCGCCTGCACCGGGAACGGCGTGCCCTCGCTCCTGAGCGCCAGCATGCCGCCGATTTTGCCTTTACCGGTGAGCGGCTGGCCGTTGTAGCGCCCTTTCGCCGTCAGGCCAAAGACGTAATCGCCCGCTTTGCTGTCATCGCCTTTGGCTTTGCTGCCCGTTACTTCGCTAAACGGCAGCGGCTTGCCCAGCGGATCGACGAGGATCTCCACGTCAGCCTTACTCACTTTATCGTCAATGGCGATCCGCCCCCGATCGAACAGAATATTGTCGAGGCGGAAAGACCACGAAGAGGGCTGCGCATTCTGATCTTTATCGCCGGTGCTGGCGAGATCGAACGTCCAGTTGTTGTTTTTCTCTGACAGGCGAATCAGCCGCGCGTCGGGCTGCTGGAGTTTGATCCACGGCAGATACACCGTTTTGGTTAACAGGGCTAACGGCGCCAGCGTGGCTTCCACTCGCGGCAGGTGGATCATGGTTACTTCTGGGATGTCGGGCGGGTTACCGAGAATAATATCGTCGGCATGAACGTGCGGCCAGGGCACCCAGCTCCGCCAGCCAGTTTCCTCTTTCTGGCGCTCCCACACGATGCCCAAATCGCCACGTATTGCGAAGGGGCGGTTCAGCTCGGTTGAGACTTTCTGGTTGATGGTCGGTTTGAGGCGGTTCCAGTCAAACGTGGCGATAATGATGATTAAGACCACGATCAGCAACAAGAAAATCCCTGCTGTCCAGGAAATCACCCTGGTTGTTTTTGTCATTGTTGTCCCCTTTCCTGATGAACTTGCCTCTAAAACTATAGTTCAGACAAAGGGAAGCGGGCAGATCAGAGGCTGGTTATCACCTTTTCCAGGGTATCCATGGGGACAGGACGAGAGAGGAAATAACCCTGTGCCGCCGCTGCCGGGGAATTTTGCACGTCGCGCCACTCCTCCAGCGTTTCTACGCCTTCCACAATGACACCCTGGCAATAGCGGTTCATCAGTTGCAGGAGCATCGTAAACAGGTTCCGTCCCTCCGGCGTCTGGCGCAGCATGATAAACAGATCGCGGGCCACTTTGATGTAGTCATAACGCACTTCGCTCAGGGCGGAGAAATTGGCCATACCGGTACCGAAATCATCCAGCCACAGCGGGCCAAACTCACACATCGAGGCAAACGAGGAGTCCTGCGGCAGCTGAACATGTTCCACCAGCTCGAAGCGCATCCACGGCAAGGTAGCAATCAGCGCCTGCAACGTCGCATTCTGACGTAACGCCATCAGGGTGGGGCCATCCACGTTCACCGACGCCAGAATACCGTGCTGCTCGAAGAACGCCTGCTTCGTCGCCAGCATTCTCAGCTGCTCTTCCAGCACGTCGATACGCTGACGCACGGCAACCTCCGCAAAATAGCGGTCCGGTGCAATACGCTGTGAAGGATTCGATGGATGAGTGACGACCGTTAACACCTCAATCGCCATTAACCGACCGTCGGTACGGTAGATGGGCTGATAAGTGTACGCTCGCTCACATTGCAGCCAGTAGCGATGCTCCTGCAAGTTCTCAATACTTGCCTCAGGCGTAGTGCTCAGCCGCTGGATAACCTGCTCTGACTTCATTTCGGATGTCCTGTTGTATGGGATAGCCTTTCTGGACTCGTCACTGAGTTATCGGCCCGCCAGGTGAGAACTTTATGTTCAATTCACCGGGAAAATGAAATTAAGATGACAGAAATATGCCGGAATACGCGCTGGCTCAAAAAAAATAATGGAACGTCGTTTTAATATAGTTGACCATAAAAAACACACAGCGCACACTACCCTTAATTACTTTGTTCAGGTTCACGACTATGTCTAAAAAAATTGCCGTGATTGGCGAATGCATGATTGAGCTGTCCCAGAAAGGCGCGGAAGTCAGCCGCGGTTTTGGTGGCGATACATTGAACACCTCCGTTTACATTGCCCGTCAGGTCTCCCCCGACGCGCTGAGCGTGAGCTACGTTACCGCGCTGGGAACGGACAGCTTCAGCCAGCAGATGCTGGAAGCCTGGCAGGGTGAAAACGTTGGGACCTCGCTGATCCAGCGAATGGAAAACCGCCTGCCGGGTTTGTACTACATCGAAACCGACAGCACCGGCGAGCGCACCTTCTATTACTGGCGTAATGAAGCGGCCGCCAAATTCTGGCTGGAAAGCGAGGCCGCCGCTGCCATTTGCGAAGAACTGGCGACCTTCGATTATCTCTACCTGAGCGGGATCAGCCTGGCGATCCTGAGCCAGGAGAGCCGTGAAAAGCTGCTGTCACTGCTGCGCGAATGCCGTGCCAATGGCGGTAAGGTGATTTTCGATAACAACTACCGTCCACGTTTGTGGGCCAGCCGCGAAGAGACGCAGCAGGTCTACCAGCAGATGCTCGAATGCACCGATATCGCCTTCCTGACGCTGGATGATGAAGATGCTCTGTGGGGCGAAAAACCGGTTGATGAGGTCATCGCCCGGACGCAGGCTGCCGGGGTCAGCGAAGTGGTGATCAAGCGTGGGGCGGAGTCTTGCCTGGTGGCGGTTGCAGGTGAAGCCGTGACAGAGGTCCCGGCGGTGAAGCTGGCGAAAGAGAAAGTGATCGATACCACTGCGGCGGGAGATTCTTTCAGCGCGGGGTATCTGGCGGTACGTCTGACGGGAGGTACGCCGGAAGCGGCGGCGCAGCGCGGTCATTTAACGGCCAGCACGGTGATTCAGTATCGCGGAGCGATTATTCCGCGCGAGGCGATGCCTGCTTAAGGACTGGGCGGGCTGATGCCCTCACCCTAACCCTCTCCCACAGGGAGAGGGGACGCAGGGCTTACTGGCCCTGCGGAATATCGCTCGCATCCTGATGTAAATCATCGGCTGCCGTTTGCGCTGGCTGCGGCGCCGTCGCCATGATGGCGTTCCAGGTGGCCTTCAACTCTTTCATGTCATATTCCGGCTCACCTTTCGGCTGTAACAGAATCAACGCCATATCCTGCGACAACTGCTGGCGCAGATCCTGATTCAGCATCTCCACGGTCAGACCGTTCAGGAAGTCCTGACGCAGTTTCTGATACTGCTCCGGCGCGATATCCACCACCTGATTCTGCAAGGAGCGAATGCGCTGGCTGATTAAGATATCGGTATCGGCGCGGGCATAGGTGGCGAACAGTTTCTGCAATTCAAGGGATTTCTGCGCCACCAGCGCGTTAAACTCCTCTTCAGACAGGCCCTCTTTACGCACTTTAGCCAGCTCTTTCGCCACCACGCCGAGATTGGCATTGAGCTTATCGCCCGGCGATTCCACGTTAATGGCGCACTGGGCGCGCTGGAACAGCACACGGCAGTCAAAGCCCAGGCCAATATCTTTCACGTTGTTCTTGCTGAGCGTCTGCTGAACGTGCCAGAACAGCGCTTCACGCGCGAGATCCGCACGCCAGTAACGCAGCAGCGCAGAAGACTCGCGGATCGGCTGCCAGGCCGTATCCCACATCATTGAAAGACGATCCTGACGCACGGTATCCGTCATGATGCTGACCGTCTCAGGACGCAGCGGGGACAAGGTAGGAACAGGGGCAGGCGTTTCACGCTTCCCTTTCAGATCGCCAAAGGCTTTGTTGATCTGCTCTATCACCGCACGGCTGTCCACGTTGCCCACTACAATGAGGGTCATGGCATCCGGGGTGTACCACTGCTGGTAGAAAGATTTCACCTGCTCTGCATCCACCGGCTGTTTCAGCGGTTCTGCCGGGTCGTGGCCAAGCAGCGTGGACCCTTTCAGGCGGTAGCGCCACCAGCCTTCTTTGGTATCCGTCGGCCAGGTCGCCACCATGTCGCTGTTGCTCAACGCATAGTTTACGGTCTCAGGCGTAATCGCCAGTTTGCCGGTGGCATCGGATAGATAGGTAAGCGCTTCTTTAAGCAGATCGTTACGGTTGTTGGGCAGGCTCAGGTTAAACATGGTGTAGTCATAGGAGACCACAGCCGGGGGCAGCGGGCGTTTCGGATCGATGGCCTGTTGCCATAAAGAACGCACCTGAACCGCCTGCAAACTGCCGCTCTGGGTGAGCGCCAGTCGAGGAATAAAGTGGCTTAAGCCGGTCTGCTGGGTGCTTTCAGTGAGGGAGCCGGTATTCACAGAAAGACGGATTTCAATGCGATCGCTCGGACGTTGCGGAGTGGATAATACCTGCCACTGGAAACCGTTCGCCAGTGTTCCCTGTTGCCAGGCCGGGTCTGGCTGGAGCGCATCTGCCTGCACATAACTGGCTGCTGCCATCATCAGCAAACCGCCGGTTAAGAGTCGAATTTTTGTGCCCTGCATGTGAACCCCTGATCAACATTCCTGGTTAAAGAGAGTGTCTCGCGACGTGAGCACTCAAAGATGACGATGAAAACCTTCCGATTAGACAGCGTGTTCAGCTAAACGTCACGGGCGGAAGTGAAATATACCCAAAAAAAATCTTGTCGAATTATGACAGGTATGAACGGTTATTATGCGCAGGTGCCCGCATCCCCACAAGGGAATACGGGCATTTATGAGGGATTAAGAGGATAAACCGGGGGTTTTGTCCTCAGATGTGCGGTTATTCAGCGTATCGTTAAGCTTCTTGTGATCCAGCTCTTTCACCCACTTCGCCACCACAATCGTCGCCACGCCATTGCCGACCAGGTTGGTTAACGCACGGGCTTCAGACATAAAGCGGTCAATACCGAGGATCAGGGCCAGGCCCGCCACCGGCAGATGGCCCACCGCCGAAATGGTGGCCGCCAGCACGATAAATCCGCTGCCCGTTACGCCCGCCGCCCCTTTTGAAGAGAGCAGAAGCACCACCAGCAGCGTAATCTGATGGAAGATATCCATGTGGCTGTTAGTGGCCTGGGCAATAAAGACCGCCGCCATCGTCAGGTATATCGAGGTGCCATCCAGGTTAAAAGAGTAGCCCGTAGGAATAACCAGCCCCACCACTGACTTACGGCAGCCCAGCTTTTCCATTTTATCGAGCATACGCGGCAGCGCGGACTCCGAAGAGGATGTGCCGAGGACAATCAGCAGCTCTTCACGAATGTAACGAATAAATTTGAAGATGCTGAAGCCGGTCGCACGGGCGATGGAGCCGAGCACCACCACCACAAACAGAATACAGGTGATGTAGAAGCAGACGATCAGCTGGCCCAGCTGTACCAGCGTGCCGACGCCGTATTTCCCGATGGTGAAGGCCATCGCGCCAAAGGCGCCAATCGGGGCCAGACGCATAATCATGTTGATGATGCCGAAGATAACCTGCGAGAAGCTTTCAATGACGTTAAAAATCAGCTGGCCTTTGCTGCCAAGACGGTGCAGGGCAAAGCCAAACAGCACGGCAAACAGCAGTACCTGGAGGATGTTTCCGCTGGCGAACGCGCCAATCACGCTGCTCGGGATCACGTCCAGCAGGAAGGCAACAATCCCCTGATCTTTCGCCTGTTCAGCGTAAACCGCCACCGCTTTCGCATCCAGCGTGGCCGGGTCAACGTTCATGCCCGCGCCAGGCTGTACCACGTTGACAATAATCAGGCCGATAATCAGCGCGATGGTACTGACAATCTCGAAGTACAGCAGGGCAACCGCTCCCGTACGCCCGACCGCCTTCATGCTTTCCATGCCAGCGATACCGGTCACCACGGTACAGAAAATGACAGGCGCGATGATCATTTTGATGAGCTTAACGAACGCGTCGCCAAGCGGTTTCATCTGCGCGCCCAGCTCCGGGTAGTAGTGACCGAGCAGAATACCGATGGCGATGGCTGTCAGGACCTGGAAGTAAAGACTTTTGAAGAGTGAGGTTTTCATAGGGTGTCCCTGGAAAGAAAAACTACAGGCTTTGTAAGGTTATGGTTAACCTGCGGCTTTAAAATAACACCCACATAACAGGACAGAAATAAACGGGGTTCAAATTTGAAACACAAATGTTAAGAACTTTGAGCTGGCTCGCACAAGCCAGCAACAAAATTACACTTTTGCGTTATTGCCAGCGTCGGCGAGATAGCGTTGCTCAAAGATATCCGTCGGTACGGCGCGATCAAACAGGAAGCCCTGTCCGCTCTCTACGCCCGCCGCAGCCAGCCACTCACGCTGGGCGTCGGTCTCAATACCCTCGGCAATGACGTGCAGATTCAGGCTGTGCGCCATCTGAA
This sequence comes from Enterobacter cloacae complex sp. AR_0002, assembly GCF_001922365.1. Taxonomy (NCBI): domain Bacteria; kingdom Pseudomonadati; phylum Pseudomonadota; class Gammaproteobacteria; order Enterobacterales; family Enterobacteriaceae; genus Enterobacter; species Enterobacter cloacae complex sp. AR_0002. The sequence continues at coordinate 3,914,191 of NZ_CP018814.1, read as the reverse complement.
TAATGGCCTGCACCAGGCTGCAATCCTCCGGCAGCCCTTCCACAAAGGTTTTGTCGATTTTCAGGACGTCCACCGGCAACGTTTTCATGTGCTGGAGCTGACGCAGGCCGGAATACCCCATACCGAAATCGTCCAGCGCAATGCGGATCCCGGCATTACGCAGCGGTTTCAGGATGGCGACAGCGTCGTCAGGATTATCGATACAACGGCTCTCGGTGACTTCCAGGATCAACGTGTGGGGCTGGATGCGGTAGCGATGGATCAACTCAAGCATCTCCGGCACCATGGTCGGGTGCATCAGCTGTAGCGCAGAGAGATTCACCGACAGCGGCAGCGTGATGCCCCGTTGTTGCCAGGCCGCAAGCTGGCGGCAAGACTCTTCCAGCACCCAGTAGCCGACGGTGACCATCAGGCCGCAGGACTCGATACGTTCGATCATCCCTTCAGGCAGCTCCCACGTACCGTCCGGCTGTTGCATACGCAGCAACGCTTCGGCGCTGGTCACTTCACCCGTGCGCAAATTGACCTGCGGCTGTAGCCAGAGCGCAAACTGGCGATTGTCCATCGCCGTCAGAATGTCGCTCTCTTCCGTCAGGCGCTGCTGGGCTTTTTCCATCTGCTCCGGATCAAAGAACTGGATCTGGTTTTTCCCTTTCCGGCGCGCGGTGAACGCGGCCGAGAAAGCCCGACGATAAAGCTGCTCGGCGGTCAGCCCCCCGGAGTACATCGCAATACCGATGCTGGCGCTCGGGCGAAGCTGGATACCCTGAATGGGCAGCCGCTCATTAATGACAGTGAGTACTTGCTGACCTAGCGTAATGGCGTGCCACGGCTCTTTAACACCGTGCGCGATCACCACCAGGTCATAGCCGCTGACCTGGGTGAGCACCATGCGCGGCGCCAGAACGGATTTCACCTTTTCCACTAGCGTTAGTAACAGCATTTCGCGCTGGCTCTCTTTCAGCACGCCCGCCGTGTCCTGCAAGGTTTCGCAGGCAATCACCATCAGCGCGGTGGTCTGCTGGCGGGCGACGGTCTGCTCCAGCAAGGCCATTAAAAACGCTTTGTTTGGCAGATCAGATACCGGAAAACGGGTGGCGTTGCTACTGAGCTCTTCCTGCTGACGCAGGACACGCTGCTGGTTGATATTGTAACTGCGGACCAGCATGCCAATTTCATCGTCGTGATGCAGGCGCGGCAACGGAAGCTGATGCCCCATGTGCTCCTGTGGAGAGAGGTCGTTCAGCTCCCGGGCTATGCGGCGCAACGGATGCACAATTAACCGGTTGATACACCACGTCAGCGCCACGCTCAGCATTAATGTCAAAAGTAAGTAAGTGGTCACTAATGTAGCAACCCAACTCATGACGAATTTATACATGCGGTACGAGTCGGCCTGTAGCACCAGGTAGGCCAACGGTTGCGGGTTAGCCGGTCTTTCCAGGGAATAGAGAGGCAGGGAAATTTGCACCGGCAGTTCAAACAGGCGCATCACCATCATCGGGACGGAACGCTCCGGGATAAAGCTCATCCGCAGCGCCTGGAACTGGTTCGGCAGTACAACATCCGCGCGGCTCACGATACCAGCGGGCTGAATGCGCTTCAGGATGGATTCCGCCTCGGGGATATCCCCTTTCAGGATCGAGGCTGACAGGGGTTCCCGCACCGAGCGGGCAATACTTTCCAGTTGCGAAGCCGTGTTGTAGCGATTCTGCTGTACGGAGTGGAACAGCAAAATGACGCAGAAGATGAAGACAAACAGCATTGTGACGGCAGACACCATCGCCATCTGTTTGATCGTTAAGGAACGGCTGACACGCAAAATGACTCTCCACAAAACTCGAAGCGCAGGGCGCACCAGGGTGTAAACCTGGTGCGTCCGAGTATACCCGATAGCTGCACTTTTAAGAGAGACTTACAATTAGATTAAGTAAAAATCCGATCACCAGTCTGCATAAGGCACCAGCGGTTCCGGTGGTAAGTCCATATCACCCTGCCAGCCCGCGGCAGAATACCGAACGTAGAGCAGCGCATGGCTCGGGGTATAGTCTTTTGCTTCCTGAATATCGACGCCCAGACCGACAAACCAGTTGGACGTCACGCGGCGTTCAACAATCGCCCTTGCGGTATAACCCGTGCCTGACGAGCTACTTCCGGTTTCCATCACACCTTTATCGGTATAACGGCCTGGCTCATTGTCCGGGATCAGCCCCTGTAACGGATAACGCATCACATCTTTTGTTTTTGAATGAGACCAGGAGACGGAGCCGCCCAGCTCCCATGACCAGTTCTCTGTGCGTTTACGCCAGTTCACCGGTAAGGCGAACGACACATACTCCTGGGGACTGTAGTAACCGCCCTGGCCCAGCGAATAGCCACTTAAATCCTTATCGTAATGCCAGAGCATGTTGGACACGCCCACCGTCAGGCGTTCGTTGTTCTGATTGATGAGCTTGTAGTAATAGCCGGTCATCCAGCGGACGCGCCAGTTATCTTCGACATTCTTCCCGGTGAGGCTGTCGGCACTCAGGCTTGACCAGATACCGTTAGCTTCGCCTTTGTCGTAGCTCATGCTCACGCCGCCACCGGTGGCACGCACGCCGCCCCAGGTGGTGTCGGTATTGGGATCTTTTTGCCCGGCGAAGGCCAGCACCGAGCTGGAAATCGGACGGCGATGGGCGTTCAGGGTGTAGCCAATCGGCCCTAAATCGTTGCTGTAGCTCAGGCTGCCCACCACATCGACCACGTCGAAGCCCATCGGCGTTGTACCGATATCCCACGCCCAGGTTTTGTTCTGCCAGCCGACGGCCACGCTGGCGCCGTTGGCCGACTGGTTCGTGCTGCCGTGACATGGCGTTTCGGCACAGGTACCCCATGTCGGATCGTAAGTTCCGTTATCGGTGTCAAAGGAACCGGCGTTCATATTGACCAGATCGCTACGGAAGAACATACGTCCATCCGACAGCGGCGCATCAACCTGGAGCATGGTGGTGTGCGCTTTCAGGTCGGAATAGCCTCCCGTGCCGCTGGAGCCCCAGTAGTCGTGTTGCAGCGTGACGTTCAGATCCTGCTGACGATAAAGATCGCCTGCATCGCTGCGCACGCCGCGCTTCAGCCAGTCATCTTTCTCATCGTTACGCGTGAGTCGCGTAAAGCTGTCGTTATCGGTGGGACGGGTCGTTGTGATGCCCGATGAGACCATCGCATCTTTCCAGGTGTCCAGCGCCTGCTGAGGCTGACCATTTTGTGCCTGGAAACGGGCGGCATCGCGCATCACCAGCGCACTTTCCATCGAAGGCGGCTGCGATTTGGCCTGCGGAAGAATGGCGTTGAAGGTCTTTTCTGCCGCGGCAGGATCACCCAGTCCGGCCTGCGCCATGGCAAGCCGGCGCTGCATATTGATGGAGAGCGGTTCGCCGTTCTGTGCCGCGGGCAGTTTCGCCAGCGCCGCGCGCGCCGCGTCCTTGTTGCCCTGAGCAAGATAGACCTCGGTCAGGCCGAGGATCGCGTCTTCGTTCTGCGGTTCGCGTTGCAGAATGGTGTTGTAGTCGGTTTTCGCGGCCTCATGATCGCCCCGCTGTTCAGCCCAGTCCGCCAACGTCAGGTCGATACGGGTGGACGGAGGCTGCTGGCGAAGCAACGTTTCCGCCTCCTGCTCTTTTCCACTGTCGCGCAGGCGGTTGGCGGTTTCCAGCACCTGGTTACTTTGCAGGCGGTCCGCCAGCGCCTGAATGTTACCGTTCCACTTGTCGCGCGGCAGCGTGTTCAGATGCGCCAGCGCCGCCCGGTCCTGATCGTTACCGGACAGGTACAGCCCGCTGGCGTAAACCTGATCCGGATCGCCCGGTTTCTGACTTGCCAGCTGACGCATCAGGTTATCCGCCTGGCTGCGCTGACCCGCGCTATACAGATCGCGTGACAGTCGGTAGGTGATCCACACGTCGCCCGGGGAAAGCGCAAGGCGTCGGCGCTGAATTTCTGCGGCCTGCGCATATTTCCCCTCGCTTTCCAGCTGTTCAGCCTGGGCTGACAGCTGCTCGTTCGTCAGGCTACGTTCAATATCATCAATGCTGCGGCGCTGGCTGGCAGAGAGCGACTGAATAAACTGCGTCGCCTTCTCCGGAGACTGCGCGCGATAAATATTGGCGAGACCGCGCACCGCGTTGCTGTTGCCGCTGTCCATCCGCAACGCCTGGCGGTAATAGCGCTCGGCCGCGTCGTTATCTTTGCGCGCCGCCGCCGCATCACCGAGCCCCAGAACCGCGTAGCTGTCAGTATTGTCGATATTGCGCGCCTGCTGGTAATAGCGTTCGGCCTGGGTCGTATTATTGGCTTTCAGGGCGTTATCCCCCTGCTGGATCAGCAGCCAGTATCGGTTGACCTTCAGCAGGCTGTCCCATTTGCCCCGGTTATCGCTCTGCGGATCGAGGGCGATCGCCTTTTCAAACTGCGCAACCGCACGCGCGCGATCGCCTTTCTGAGAATAGGCCTGCCCCAGAGCGCCTACGGCTTCACTGTCAGCGTGGTTGGCGCTGACTGCTTTTTGCAACTCCGTTACCGCTTTACTGCCCTGCCCGGCATCCACTGCGGCTAACCCTTCGGCTTTGGCGCGGAACGCCGGATCGGCGAGCTGTTTTTGCTGTGCTTCAAGCTGGGTGCGCGCCGCCGTCACGTTATCGCCATCGCTGAATACGCTCAGGTATTGTTGCAGCGCGGTGACGCTGGCGCTGCTGACCGGCTGATCTTTGATCTGCTGGTACCACATGTCCGACGCCTGACTGCGGCCATTATTCGATTTGGCCATCTCCTGCAACACCGCGAACCCTTCATCACGCCGTCCGCTCTGGAACAGAAGCTGTGCCAGCGAGGACTGTAGCGGGACGTTGCCCGGACTGCTGGCGTTTATTTTCTTAAGCTGATTAATGGCCAGGTTGCGGCGGGCTGGCTCTTTCGCCACCACGTTCCAGTACTCCGTCGCGATGTCGCCGCTGGGCGGCTTACCGTCAAACAGTTTGTCATACGCAGCAATGGCTTCCTGCGTGTGCCCGGTGGTGGCAAGCAGGCGAGCCTGCTGGAGGGCCTGGCGACCATCCGGCGTGGAGAGCAGCATGGTAGTACGGGAGGACTGGTAGGCACTGGAATCGGCTGCCATTCCTTTCAGGCGATCCAGCTCTTTTTGCGCGCCCGCCGTATCGCCCTGTCGTAACAGGTAGCGGAAGCGCGCGGCAATCACATCCGGGTTGTTGGGATCGATCAGCTCAAGGCGATAGAGCGACTGGCGCACTAAATCCTCACGCTGGGTGGATTCCCCCAGACGGACCTGTTCCAGCAGCTGTCTCTGCTGCGGGGAGTTGGCGGCCTGGGCCAGGGGCATTAGCGCCAGGCCAAGCGATAAGGTGAGTAGATTCAGTGTGAACGTGCGCATTCCTGGCCCCAATCCGGTAGTAATTCACCTTGCACGGTGAAACGAAAACGATGCTGATCCCATCCTTGCCCAAAGAGGGTCAGAACGTAGCTGTAATAAGCATTGTTATCGGGAAAACGATCGGCGACGTGCTGGCGTTGCACCGCCTGCGCGTCCCGGTTTTGTAAAAACGGAAGGAGAGAGGCAGAAAACCCTACCGGCCCATCTCCGGTGCGTTTCCCGGTTGCTACATCCACTTTCTCCGGCGGCAAGCCTTGTTTGATTGTGGTGGTCGCCATGGGCTTGAAACGCGCCAGTAGCCGGGCTTTCTGCGGATCGTTATCGTTCATCATCCCTACCCACAGATAGACGCGAATCGCATCGTAGCTGCCGATCAGGGATGCATCCTGCGACAGCTGCCAGCCGCCCTTTTTTTGGTATTTCACCCAGTTCGGGGAAAATCCTTTAGGCGCGGTCTCCAGCAGCAGACGCAGGTTAGTTTCACGGAGCGTCGTCCACGGCGCGCCAAAACGGGTGAAATAGCTCGCAAGCTGCGGCGGCAGGTAGCTGGGGTTAAAGCGCCAGACACTCTCTTCGGCAAAACCGACTTTACCCGGCAGCAGCATAGAACCCAGCCCCGGCACCTTCACCACTTCCTCACTGGCAATGCGCGTCAACAGCGCCTTACCCGTGCGCGTGTAATCGGGATTTTTCCACAGCCGCCCGGCTTCCAGCAGCGACCAGGCAATCCAGATATCGGCATCAGACGCGGAGTTAGGGTCGATAACCGCCCAGGTTTCGTCGTCCTTTTTTCCCCACAGCCAGGCCGGGAGATGTTGGGCTAAATCTCCCTCGGCAAGGTTATCGCGCGTCCATGCCAGCAGCAGATCGAACGCCTTGCGATCGTTTGCCGCGAGGGCAAAGAACAGCCCGTAGCTTTGCCCTTCGGAGGTGGTGATTTTGCGCGCGTCACTGGGATCAATGACCCGCCCACTTTCGCTCATATAATCCTGCTTGAACGTCTCCCAGGCAGGCCAGCGACAGGCAGCGTGAAGATTCGCCGCCGCCAGCATCAACGCTGCGACTACACACCCGCGAAAGATTTTCATCACCGCTTACTCATGGTCCGGGTTAAGACGACGACGGCTGATGATTCGCAGCAGACGCCACAGTACCCACGCCAGCAATACGACGCTGAGCGCAGCCAGCACGGCCAGCAGCACCGGGTGGTTAGACAGGGCGTACCACAGGCGTTCGAACCACGGCAGATGACCGACGTAGTAGACATCCCCCACGCGCAGGCTGTTTACCCCCGACTCACGGATCACCGAGACGGAACCGAACATTGCTGCCCGTTTACCGCTGTCGTTCATGGCCGTGTTGAGCAGCTCATAGCCGCGTGGGCTGTCCGCCAGCAGGGCGATAACGCTGCGCTGGTCGTTATACGGCGACTGGAAGCCGACAATCGCGGCCATCGGACCCGTTGAACTTACGGTCGTCCTGATATTGGCCTGACGATCGCCGCTGTCCGGCATGATGCTCGGGAACTCGGTCTGACGCAGCGGCGTGTTGACCCATGACTGAGCCGCCTGCACCAGCAGATCGACGCGCTTCTCGTCTTTCAGCTTGTCCGGAATGTTGCCGATGACCATGATATCGGCATCTTTGTTCTGGATCTGACTACCGTCATCCGTCACCGTCACGTTGATAGCCGGCAAGCCGGTTTGCGCCCCAACGGTGCCCATGGTGTCCAGCAGCGTGGCAACCTGACCTTCGTTGGCCGCTTTTGGCATCACGACAATCGATTCAGAGAGATCAGCCATGCGGCTGAACGGGAAGCTGGCGTTAGCAAAGGCACGCAGATCCGGCATCGCGATAAAGTGGTAATACTTCGAGAAGTCGATCGTGGAATCATCGCCAATCACCACGTGGTTTTGCACCGGCTGGAAGGTAATACAGTTTTCCACCGATCCACCCGGCATGGGGTTCATATACTGGAAGTTAAACCGCAGCTGGTTCACCGCACCGAGCTTCAGCGCCGGGATCGACACATCGGTTTTGCCATCCAGCAGCCCCTGCAATACAGGCAGACGAAGCATCAACCGGTTTGTCTCCTGGCTGCTGGTCAGGCTGAACGATTGCAGGAACTGGTTGTTGAGGCTGATATCCATGCGCGAGCTGTCTTTGGTTGCCGGCGCGGTGTAACGGTAGTTCAGGTTGATATCAATGCCGTTGGTGCGCAGCAGATAGAGATCCGGCGGCAGGTTCAGCGACAGGCTGACAGGAGAAGGTTCAAGCCCGGTTGACTGCAATTGCTCTTCATAGGTTTTCAGCTCGCCAAAGGTGATTGCCCGGTCGGTACGTACCCAGTTCGGCGCATCATAAGGCTTACGCGCCAGCAGCGGTTTCACCTCATCCACCACAACGCTGTTACCGCGGAACAGGATATTTCCCTGCGCAATGCCCTTCGCCGCCTGCACCAGATCTTTGTCATCACGGCCGAAGATCACCAGCAGCTTCACGTACGGATTGTCCGGATGGCTGATCATCTCGATGGTGGGTGCTTTCACCTCCGGATGGTCACGCAGGAATGCCGGGCGTTTGGCGTTGGTGGCAAACACAATCGCGTTTTTGTCTGGCATTTTGTCGTACATGACCGGGAAACTTTGACCACGCCAGCCGGAGCGGGAACCAAACCAGGATGCCACGATAGAGGCCGCCAGCTGTTCGGTCACATCCGGCGAGCCGGCAAAGACCATCGGCAGGTTCAGCGGACGGTTATCACGCGGGTCGAAGAACGGCACCGGGAAGGCGGAGAGATCGTTTTTCAACGCCAGCGGCTGATAGGTCATCTGAAGCGAAGAGTTACGACCGACATCCAGCCACAGGGTGCTGCTGGCCGGGTTTTCACAGACATCGCGGTAGTGGCCGACAAACTCCAGACGCACGCGGTTAAAGTCGGTGATAAACAGCGGATTAATCGGCACCTGAGCCAGGGTTTTCTTACCCAGTTGCTCTTTGGTGACGGGCAGGACGTCCATCAGCTCGTCATTCAGATAGACCTTAAGCTGGGACTGCACCGGCAGCAACGACGGCGATGGGGTGTATTCCAGGTTGAGCATCGCTTTTGACACAACTTCATCGCTGCGCATACCGAATTCGATACCGCCATTTGGGTTGATGCCGCGCAGAACCATGCTGCCCGGAGGAGGCGCGATCTGGGCAAACGTCAGCTTAACGTCACGCGACGGCGTATTTTCGGCAACCACCGGCGCACTGGCTCCCGGCACGCCAGGCATGACCTGCCCAACCACCGGGTTGTCGCCGGGCAGCGTATTCCCCGTCGTCGGCTGATTCGGGACAACGTTCTCCGTCTGCCCCGGCGCGGCCGTCACAACCGGATCGGTCGCTTGCGCGACGACAGGCACCGTTGGCGCGGGCGTGGTCGCTGCGTTATCAGGCGCCGCGTTAGCCACTGTTGCAGGGAGCGCACTCATCCCCATTGCCACTGCACATAACCAGGAAAGTTTTGTTTTCATCGCGTTATCATCATTGTTGAGCCATAACCGGGTCCGCCTGCTTCGCTTCATCTCGCTCAGGTCGACGCGGAATGAACGACACGACCCAGGAAACCAGTGAAGTAAGTGACCGGAAAATTAATTTCACCGACGACGGGGCAAATTCTGCAAGGTGACGATAGCCACGGAACCCCAGCTTAAGAATATCCAGCAGGCTTTCCAGAGGCTTATCCTCAGGGAAGCTGTCCTGCCAGAGAGCCCACGTATCCGCGCGGGCAAACGTACACTGCACAAAATCAATGTGTTGTTTTTTGGTCAGCGGCATCAGTTGCAGACCCACTTCATTTCCTCTCACACGCACCACCTGCGTCGGGAAGACATACTCCTGCTGGCCGCGCTTAAGCAGTAGGTTGACCTTCTGCCCCTCCAGCACCTTCGCCTGACCGTTGATCTTGATACCCAGACCGCCATCCGAAAAGTCATGTACGGTACAGGAGAAGAGATGTCCATCGTCGCGGGCAATGGCCGCTGGCATGCTGATTTCGACGCGATGCGCGCGGCGAACCTGCTTGCTCTCCACCAATACCGCCACCGCGCCACCGAGGATAATCAGGTTATAAAACACCCACGCCATACTCACGAAGACCGTCAGAATTTCGTTTTCCGGGCCGTAGAAGTAGCGCCAGATCCCAACAATCACGCCCACAATATTCAGCAGCACCAGGAAGATATAGGGCCGGGAGATCACCCAGTCGACATACTCCTCTTCCACCAGCCCGCCCTTCGCGGTGACGTTGAATTTCCCTTTATGCGGGTTAATCAGCGCCACCATGGTTGGCGGCGCGATGTACCAGGCCAGCACCGTTTCGTAAATTTCACTCCAGAAGGAGTGCCGATATTTCCCCTGAATCTTCGAGTTCGTCAGGCTGGCGTGGATCATGTGCGGCAGAACGAACAGGGCAATCATCAGCGCAGGCGCATAGATGATGTAAGCGTGAAGGAGCAGGAACGCCAGCGGCGCTGTGAGAAAGATAAGCCGTGGAATACCCGACAGGAAGTGGAACATGGCGTTGACGTAGCACAGCCGTTGCGCCAGCTTCAGCCCTTTACCCATCAGCGGGTTATCGAGCCTGAAAATTTGCACCATGCCGCGGGCCCAGCGAATACGCTGGCCGATGTGCGCCGACAGGGATTCCGTGGCCAACCCCGCCGCCTGAGGAATACGCATGTAGGCCGAGGTATAGCCAAGACGGTGCAGACGCAGCGAGGTGTGCGCATCTTCCGTGACCGTCTCGACGGCGATCCCGCCAATTTCATCCAGCGGTTTCCGGCGGATCACCGCACAGGAGCCGCAGAAGAACGTGGCGTCCCACATGTCGTTCCCGTCCTGCACCAGGCCATAGAACAGCGTGCCCTCGTTCGGGGTTTTACGAAAACGACCGAGGTTACGTTCAAACGGGTCCGGTGAGAAGAAGTGGTGCGGCGTCTGCATCATCGCAAGCTCTTTCTCCTTCAGGAACCAGCCCATGGTCATTTGCAGGAACGAGCGCGTTGGCACGTGGTCGCAGTCGAAAATAGAGACGAACTCCCCTTTGGCATATTTCAGCGCATTGTTGATGTTACCGGCTTTCGCGTGTTCATGCGTGGTACGGGCGATGTACTCTACCCCCACTTCGTCCGCGAACTGGCGGAACTCGGCGCGGCCACCGTCATCGAGGATCCAGATTTTGATTTTATCCTTCGGCCAGTCGATACCCAGCGCGGCGTAAATGGTGTTTTTTACCACCGACAGGTCTTCGTTGTAGGTCGGCACGAAGAGGTCCACCGTAGGCCACTGGGTCGTGTCTTTTGGCAGCGGCACCGGCTGTCGATTCAGCGGCCAGATAACCTGGAAGTAACCCAGCACCAGCACGATCCAGGCGTAAGTCTCAGCAAACAGCAGCACTAAGCCGCACACCAGGCTGACCGGATCGTCCCAGTTCAGCGTTGAGGTATATCGCCACCAGATGTAGCGGCAGGAAACGGTCAGCGATAGCACAATCAGCATCAGGGCAGAAAAACGCCCTGGTATGCGCCGCACCAGCAGCGCCACGCCCCACAGCAGGATCAGGAAGGTGAACTGCGCCAGCGGGTTGAAAGGCTGGGTAATACAGACCAGCGCAAGAATCAGCGAGAACACCACAACCACGCCGAGAATAAAACGCCGCAAGCCCGGGTGTAGGTGCCCGAGCTCTTTTTGGTTATCTAAATGACCCGTTTTGTCGCCCACCCGGTCGGGTAGCCGGTCAAGCCACTGGTGGTAGTGTTCACGCAGGTTCTGCACACGATCGAAGCTGCGCCAGCGGGACGTTTTTTTCTCCGCGCCCGTTGAGGTCGTCAGTAGCCAGATGGACTGAATAGCGTAGCGCGCGGGATCCAGCGGACGCGGCTTGTCAGGGTTGATATGCGGATAGAGTTCACCGTGGCGCGCGCGAATGCGTTGCCAGCGGGGATGCTCAAGGGGGATGAACATCCACGCCAGAATCATACACAAACAGCCCAGCGCTGCGCTCAGCGACGAGGCGCCGTGATGACGGTAATGGCGGTAGCGTTCACTTAAGCGCGAACTGACCGGCGGAATGAGCAGCCAGTTAGTCAGGCGGCTCATACTGAACTCCCGGCAGGCTCCGGCCGTTTAGCAAAGTGCAGCAGACACCAGTTGGCCAGCGTCAGGATCTCTTCCGCCGCCAGTGAATCGCTACGGTACTCCCCGAGGGGTTGTTTGGACGCGAGGCACTCCGCCATCGCTTCGTCACGATGGATCACCATCGGCAACAGGCGGCGCTGACTCTGGAGCCAGACCTGGTAGAGATCGTCCTGGATCTGGCTGCCAATGCGCAGATCGTTGATCAGAATATGGGCATTGGCAGGCATCGGCTGCTGATGCAGACGGATATGACAATTCGCATCTACGTTCGCGATGGAGAGCACATGGTCGCACTGCGCCAGCAGCTGGCGGGTCAGCGACGCGGCACCGTGCGGCAGGTCCAGCAGGATCCACTGATAGTGCCCGCTCTCTTTCAGGCTCTGCAATGCGGTGATGAAGCGAGAGAACAGGCGCTGGTACGCGGCTTCATTCCCGCGCTCGGTTTCGGTCAATTGACCAAAGGGAAGCAAATCGAGCTGGGAGGTATAACGCAAACCCGCATCCCGCCAGTCTTTATCGTCCAGAAGCGCACGTCCCCAGCCGTTTGCATGCGTAAAGTCGACATTGAATGACATGCGCAGCAAATTATCGGAACAGGCATCAATGACCAGTACCGATTCACCTAATACCTGCAATGACCACGCCAGCGCCGCGGTAACGGAAGTTGTACCCACCCCACCACGGACGCCCTGTAATCCTAGTACAGCCATCAATGGCTTCCTTATTGTTGTTGGGCAAACTCAGCTAATAACGGCCAACGTTTAATAGCCGCCGCCAACTGTTCCCGCTGGGAAATATCGGTGTAATCTATTTCAGGCAAAGAAAAAGCCTGCGTGAGTGCCAAAAAATCGTTCTGGAATGTGTAACCCAGACTTGAGTCGACTGGGGTTGCGGGTTCGTTATTTTGCATTCTTTTTTCATCCCTTTGAGTAAAATCATAAGATTCAGATGCAGCGAGGCGTCCTGCCCACTAAATTTCATTTACATGCTAAATCTGATGTTCTTTAATTTCAATGTTAGGTTTATTTCTACGCTTTCGCTAGTAAACTGAGAGACATAGAAATTCGACGAAAAGAGGGACACCGTGGACTCCATATTTTCTATTGGCATCCAGTCATTATGGGACGAATTGCGCCACATGCCAGTCGGAGGAGTCTGGTGGGTTAATACGGATCGTAATGAAGATGCCATCAGTCTGGTAAACCAGACGATAGCGGCGCAGGGGAAGGATTCCCGCGTGGCCATAATTACGATGGACGATGAGCCAAAGTCAATCATCAGGCTCGACAGTGACCGTGGACCCCAGACAGTACGATTATTTTCCATGCCTGCGGAGGCTGACAGTCTATACTTTTTACCCCGCGATATTCAGTGTTCTATTGTTCCTGAACACTATTTACTGATTCTAAAATGCTCTAATAACGGCCTGCAAAATATCCCCTCTGAAAAACTGCTGAAATGGCTGGAAAGAATCAACAGATGGGCAAAAAATCAAAATTGCACCTTATTGGTTGTTAACCCAGGCAGTAATAATGACAAGCTTTTTTCACTTTTAATGAGTGAATACCGTTCTCTCTATGGCCTGGCCAGTATTCGTGTCCAGACCGACAGCCATCTTTACGACGTGGCTTTCTGGTGCAATGAAAAAGGGGTGAGCTCCCGACAACAACTTACCCTCAAACATGTCGGGGATGAGTGGCATCTTGCTCAACAGGAAGAGACGGTAGTTCAGCCACGCAGTGATGAAAAACGCGTTCTGAGCCATATTGCGGTACTGGAAGGTGCGCCTGCACTGTCTGAGCACTGGTCACTGTTCGATACCAATGAAGCCTTATTTGATGAGGCGCGCACCACGCAGGCGGCGACCATTATTTTCTCGTTGATCCAGAATAACCAAATCGAAACGCTGGCAAGGCACATTCACACATTACGTCGCCAGCGCGGCAGCGCGTTAAAAATTGTGGTGCGTGAAAATAATACCAGCCTGCGCGCCACCGATGAGCGCTTATTACTGGGCTGCGGCGCGAATATGGTCATCCCGTGGAATGCTCCCCTGTCGCGCTGTCTGACGCTGATCGAAAGCATCCAGGGCCAGCAGTTTAATCGACATGTTCCGGAAGATATCAGCACCCTGCTTTCAATGACGCAGCCGATGAAACTGCGCGGCTACCAGAAATGGGACACCTTCTGCGATGCGGTGGGCAACATGATGAGCAATACGCTGTTACCGGCAGACGGAAAAGGGGTGATGGTTGCCCTGCGCCCCGTGCCGGGTATTCGCGTTGAGCAGGCGCTTACTCTGTGCCGCCCTAACCGTATCGGGGATATCATGACCATTGGCGATAACCGCCTGGTGCTGTTCCTCTCCTTCTGCCGGGTGAACGATCTGGATACGGCGCTTAACCATATCTTCCCGCTTCCTACCGGGGATATCTTCTCGAACCGCATGGTCTGGTTTGAAGATAATTTGATCAGCGCTGAGCTTGTCCAGATGCGTGCCCTGGCTCCTGAAAAGTGGGCGAAACCGTTGCCTGTGACAAGCGGTGCCAAACCGGTTCTGAACGCGAAACATGACGGGCATGTCTGGCGTCGGGTACCTGAGCCGCTACGCTTACTGGATGAGAACAAGGAGAGCGCGCCATTATGAATATCAGCGATATCATCCAACTGGTTGTTCTGTGCGCGCTGATTTTTTTGCCGCTTGGCTACTATGCACGCCATTCCCTGCGCCGTATTCGCGATACGGTCAGATTACTGTTCGTCAAACCTCGCTATATTAAACCCGCCGGAACACTGAGTCGCGCTCCGAACGTCAAGGCAAACCGAAAACATGACTAATTCTACCTATACCTCTTCGGCGCCATCGCCACTCTGGCAATACTGGCGCGGCCTGTCCGGCTGGAATTTCTACTTTCTGGTGAAGTTTGGTCTGCTGTGGGCAGGCTATCTTAATTTCCACCCTCTGCTTAACCTGGTGTTTATGGCATTCCTGCTGATGCCAATCCCGAACCTCAGGCTGCACCGTATACGTCACTGGGTCGCTATTCCCATCGGTTTCGCCCTGTTCTGGCATGATACCTGGCTGCCCGGCCCTGAAAGCATCATGAGCCAGGGCTCCCAGGTCGCAGGTTTCAGTGCGGACTATATGCTCGATCTGGTTGAGCGCTTTATTAACTGGCAGATGATTGGCGCGGTATTTGTCCTGCTGGTCGCCTGGCTGTTCCTGTCTCAGTGGATCCGGGTGACGGTGTTTGTCGTCGCGATTATGATCTGGCTTAACGTCCTGACGCTGACGGGCCCGAGCTTCTCGCTGTGGCCAGCCGGTCAGCCGACGACAACCGTGACCACCACGGGCGGTTCCGCCGCCGCGACCGTCGCGACAGCAGGGGATACGCCTGTGGTTGGGGATATTCCAGCGCAGACTGCACCGCCGACATCCACGAACCTGAACGCGTGGCTCTCCAGTTTTTACGCTGCGGAAGATAAGCGTCAGACGAAATTCCCGGACGCGCTGCCTGCCGATGCTCAGCCGTTTGAGCTGCTGGTCATTAACATCTGTTCTCTGTCCTGGGCTGACGTTGACGCGGCTGGTTTGATGTCGCACCCGCTGTGGTCGCATTTCGATATTCAGTTCAAGGACTTCAACTCGGCCACGTCGTACAGCGGCCCGGCGGCTATCCGCCTGCTGCGCGCCAGCTGCGGACAGCCTTCGCATAAGAACCTCTACCAGCCGGCAGCTAACCAGTGTTATCTGTTTGATAACCTGGCAAAACTGGGCTTTACCCAGCACCTGATGATGGGTCATAACGGTCAGTTCGGTAACTTCCTGAAAGAAGTACGTGAACAGGGTGGCATGCAGGCCCCGCTGATGGACCAGAAAGGGCTGCCGGTCACGTTGCTGGGCTTTGATGGCTCGCCGGTGTATGACGATACCGCCGTGCTTCAGCGCTGGTTAGATACCGTCGGCAAAGAGGAAGGGACACGTAGTGCGACGTTCTATAACACGCTGCCGCTGCACGACGGGAACCATTATCCCGGCGTGAGTAAAACGGCCGATTATAAGGCCCGTGCGCAGAAGTTCTTTGACGAGCTGAACGCGTTCTTCAACGAGCTGGAAAAATCAGGCCGCAAAGTGATGGTGGTGGTAGTACCGGAACATGGGGGAGCGCTGAAAGGCGACAGGATGCAGGTGTCTGGTCTGCGCGATATCCCAAGCCCGTCCATCACTAACGTTCCGGCCGGGATTAAGTTCTTTGGCATGAAGGCGCCGCATCAGGGAGCGCCAGTTGAGATCACCCAGCCAAGCAGCTATCTGGCTATCTCGGAACTGGTCGCTCGCGCAGTAGACGGTAAGCTGTTTGTGGAAGATAGCGTGAACTGGGATCAGCTCACCAGCGGGCTGCCGCAGACGGCGGAGGTATCGGAAAACGCCAATGCGGTGGTGATCCAGTATCAGAATAAGCCTTATGTCCGACTGAATGCCGGGGATTGGGTGCCGTATCCGCAGTGATGAGCTGCTACACCCTCTCCCCTGTGGGGAGAGGGTTACTCTGCACTTCGTAACGAAATTTCACCGCCCACCCAGGGCTTAATCACACCATCCTGTTCAAGAAGCAACGCACCCTGCGCGTCAATGCCGCGTGATGTGCCGTAAATCTCTTTATCCCCAATCAGCAGCTTCACCGGTCGGTTAATAAAGTTATCCAGCTTTTCCCAGCGGGACAGGAATGGCGCTAACCCCTCCTGTTCAAAGAGCGTCAGCGAACTACGCAACTCATTGATCATGCGGACGGCAAGCGTATTGCGATCGATGGTGATCCCCGCTTCCTGTAGGTTGGTCCAGGCCTGGTTCACGACATCGTTCTGCACGTTTCGCATCACCATGTTCAGCCCCGCTCCAATAACGATCTGTGCGGCATCGCCTGTTTTTCCCGTCAGTTCGACCAGGATCCCCGCCAGCTTCCGATCGTTGAGATACAGATCGTTGGGCCATTTTACCCGCACCTGATCGGCACCCAGATCGTGCAGCACCTCTGCCATCACAATGCCGATGACCAGGCTCAGCCCGATGGCCGCAGCTGGCCCCTGTTCAAGCCTCCAGTACATGGAAAGGTAGAGGTTGGCGCCAAATGGTGAGAACCACTTACGCCCCCGGCGGCCACGTCCTGCCTGTTGGTACTCGGCAACGCAGGCATCACCGGATTTCAGCTCGCTCAGGCGATCCAGCAGATACTGGTTCGTCGAATCAATGACCGGCAATACCGCGACGTTACCGTGCCCAATCTGGCTGCGGATGATCTCTTCATTCAGTAACTGGATCGGTTCCGGCAGGCTGTAGCCTTTTCCCGGCACCGTAAACACATCCACGCCCCAGTCGCGGAGCGTTTGAATATGTTTATTGATGGCAGCGCGGCTCATGCCCAGCTGTTCGCCCAGCTGCTCGCCAGAATGAAACTCGCCATCAGCAAGGATACCGATGAGAGTTAACGGAATAGTATTGTCCTTCACGCAATGGTCTCCACGGCATTCACTTCGCCCGTTCGGCCAATAAAGCGAACTTCAGGCTCCAGCCAGACGTTGAATTTTTCGCCCACGCGCTGACGAACATGGTGCGCCAGGTTGACGACATCCTCACTTGTCGCGTTGGACTGGTTGATCAGTACCAGCGCCTGCTGACGATGAACAGCAGCGCCACCAAGAGTAGTACCTTTTAATTCACACTGATCGATAAGCCAGCCTGCGGCCAGCTTCACGCTGCCATCCGCCTGAGGATAATGCGGGGCCGTTGGCCAGCCAGCGAGAAATGCTTTTGCATTTTCGCTGCTGATCACCGGGTTTTTGAAGAAACTGCCCGCATTTCCGTTGACTTTCGGGTCCGGGAGCTTGGTCATGCGCATGTGGCATACGGAATCAAATACCTCACGCGGTGTGACGGTAGCCGGGTCAAGACGGGTCAGATCGCCGTAAGTCAGAACGGGTTTCCAGGCTTTCGCCAGGCGCAGACCAACGGCCACAATGACGAAACGATCCTGATAATCGTGCTTGAAAATGCTGTCGCGATAACCAAAGCGGCACTGCTCTGCGGTCAGGCGCTTCGCCGTTCCGGTCGCGAGTTCGATGCAATCGACATATTCGCAGACGTGTTTCAGTTCGATGCCGTAGGCACCGATGTTTTGAATAGGAGATGATCCTGCACAGCCCGGGATCAGGGCCAGGTTTTCCAGTCCGGGCATCCCTTTTTCAAGGGTATATTGCACCAGATGGTGCCAGTTCTCGCCAGCACCCACGTGTAAATGCCAGCTGTCAGCGCTCTCTTTACACTCAATCCCCATGATGCGATTGACGATTACCGTCCCCGCAAAATCATCGAGAAACAGGACATTACTTCCTTCGCCCAGAATAAGTACGGGTTCACCGTTTCCTGTTGCGTTTTGCCATGCATTCAGCAACTGCTGAGCACTTTCGGCACGTACAATTTGATTAGCATTCCGTTGAATACCAAAGGTATTCCAGGGCTTAAGGGAGTGATTCATAGACGCTATCCTGATGCAAAAACCGGGATAGTTTACCGTATATATGG
Organism: Enterobacter cloacae complex sp. AR_0002; assembly: GCF_001922365.1. NCBI lineage: Bacteria > Pseudomonadati > Pseudomonadota > Gammaproteobacteria > Enterobacterales > Enterobacteriaceae > Enterobacter > Enterobacter cloacae complex sp. AR_0002. The sequence continues at coordinate 3,896,003 of NZ_CP018814.1, read as the reverse complement.
GGGGATAGGTGATTTGTTTATGGAAAGGAAGCAGGTGTAGAAACGCAAAAAGGCCATCCTTGCGGATGGCCTCTTCACTTGTTTGATGCCTGGCAGTTCCCTACTCTCACATGGGGAGACCCCACACTACCATCGGCGCTACGGCGTTTCACTTCTGAGTTCGGCATGGGGTCAGGTGGGACCACCGCGCTAAAGCCGCCAGGCAAATTCTGTTAATCTGTATCAGGCTGAAAATCGTGTCTGTCTCTTCGCCAAAACATCTTCGGCGTTGTAAGGTTAAGCCTCACGGTTCATTAGTATCGGTTAGCTCAACGCATCGCTGCGCTTACACACCCGACCTATCAACGTCGTCGTCTTCAACGTTCCTTCAGGAGACTCAAGGTCTCAGGGAGAACTCATCTCGGGGCAAGTTTCGTGCTTAGATGCTTTCAGCACTTATCTCTTCCGCATTTAGCTACCGGGCAGTGCCATTGGCATGACAACCCGAACACCAGTGATGCGTCCACTCCGGTCCTCTCGTACTAGGAGCAGCCCCCCTCAATTCTCCAGCGCCCACGGCAGATAGGGACCGAACTGTCTCACGACGTTCTAAACCCAGCTCGCGTACCACTTTAAATGGCGAACAGCCATACCCTTGGGACCTACTTCAGCCCCAGGATGTGATGAGCCGACATCGAGGTGCCAAACACCGCCGTCGATATGAACTCTTGGGCGGTATCAGCCTGTTATCCCCGGAGTACCTTTTATCCGTTGAGCGATGGCCCTTCCATTCAGAACCACCGGATCACTATGACCTGCTTTCGCACCTGCTCGCGCCGTCACGCTCGCAGTCAAGCTGGCTTATGCCATTGCACTAACCTCCTGATGTCCGACCAGGATTAGCCAACCTTCGTGCTCCTCCGTTACTCTTTGGGAGGAGACCGCCCCAGTCAAACTACCCACCAGACACTGTCCGCAACCCGGATCACGGGTCTACGTTAGAACACCAGCCATTAAAGGGTGGTATTTCAAGGGCGGCTCCACGCAGACTGGCGTCCACGCTTCAAAGCCTCCCACCTATCCTACACATCAAGGACCAGTGTTCAGTGTCAAGCTATAGTAAAGGTTCACGGGGTCTTTCCGTCTTGCCGCGGGTACACTGCATCTTCACAGCGAGTTCAATTTCACTGAGTCTCGGGTGGAGACAGCCTGGCCATCATTACGCCATTCGTGCAGGTCGGAACTTACCCGACAAGGAATTTCGCTACCTTAGGACCGTTATAGTTACGGCCGCCGTTTACCGGGGCTTCGATCAAGAGCTTCGCGTTGCCGCTAACCCCATCAATTAACCTTCCGGCACCGGGCAGGCGTCACACCGTATACGTCCACTTTCGTGTTTGCACAGTGCTGTGTTTTTAATAAACAGTTGCAGCCAGCTGGTATCTTCGACTGATTTCAGCTCCGCCCGCAGGGGCTTCACCTACATATCAGCGTGCCTTCTCCCGAAGTTACGGCACCATTTTGCCTAGTTCCTTCACCCGAGTTCTCTCAAGCGCCTTGGTATTCTCTACCTGACCACCTGTGTCGGTTTGGGGTACGATTTCGTGTTACCTGATGCTTAGAGGCTTTTCCTGGAAGCAGGGCATTTATCACTTCAGCACCGTAGTGCCTCGTCATCACACCTCAGCGTTAATAAGGTACCGGATTTACCTGGAACCTCCGCCTACATGCTTAAACCGGGACAACCGTCGCCCGGCTGACATAGCCTTCTCCGTCCCCCCTTCGCAGTAACACCAAGTACAGGAATATTAACCTGTTTCCCATCGACTACGCCTTTCGGCCTCGCCTTAGGGGTCGACTCACCCTGCCCCGATTAACGTTGGACAGGAACCCTTGGTCTTCCGGCGAGCGGGCTTTTCACCCGCTTTATCGTTACTTATGTCAGCATTCGCACTTCTGATACCTCCAGCATGCCTCACAGCACACCTTCAACGGCTTACAGAACGCTCCCCTACCCAACAACGCATAAGCGTCGCTGCCGCAGCTTCGGTGCATGGTTTAGCCCCGTTACATCTTCCGCGCAGGCCGACTCGACCAGTGAGCTATTACGCTTTCTTTAAATGATGGCTGCTTCTAAGCCAACATCCTGGCTGTCTGTGCCTTCCCACATCGTTTCCCACTTAACCATGACTTTGGGACCTTAGCTGGCGGTCTGGGTTGTTTCCCTCTTCACGACGGACGTTAGCACCCGCCGTGTGTCTCCCGTGATAACATTCTTCGGTATTCGTAGTTTGCATCGGGTTGGTAAGCCGGGATGGCCCCCTAGCCGAAACAGTGCTCTACCCCCGAAGATGAGTTCACGAGGCGCTACCTAAATAGCTTTCGGGGAGAACCAGCTATCTCCCGGTTTGATTGGCCTTTCACCCCCAGCCACAGGTCATCCGCTAATTTTTCAACATTAGTCGGTTCGGTCCTCCAGTTAGTGTTACCCAACCTTCAACCTGCCCATGGCTAGATCACCGGGTTTCGGGTCTATACCCTGCAACTTAACGCCCAGTTAAGACTCGGTTTCCCTTCGGCTCCCCTATACGGTTAACCTTGCTACAGAATATAAGTCGCTGACCCATTATACAAAAGGTACGCAGTCACACCCGAAGGTGCTCCCACTGCTTGTACGTACACGGTTTCAGGTTCTTTTTCACTCCCCTCGCCGGGGTTCTTTTCGCCTTTCCCTCACGGTACTGGTTCACTATCGGTCAGTCAGGAGTATTTAGCCTTGGAGGATGGTCCCCCCATATTCAGACAGGATACCACGTGTCCCGCCCTACTCTTCGAGTTCACAGCATGTGCATTTTCGTGTACGGGACTATCACCCTGTACCGTCGGACTTTCCAGACCGTTCCACTAACACACAAGCTGATTCAGACTCCGGGCTGCTCCCCGTTCGCTCGCCGCTACTGGGGGAATCTCGGTTGATTTCTTTTCCTCGGGGTACTTAGATGTTTCAGTTCCCCCGGTTCGCCTCGTTAACCTATGTATTCAGTTAACGATAGTGTGTCGGAACACACTGGGTTTCCCCATTCGGACATCGCCGGGTCAAAGGTTCATATCACCTCGCCGGCGCTTTTCGCAGATTAGCACGTCCTTCATCGCCTCTGACTGCCAGGGCATCCACCGTGTACGCTTAGTCGCTTAACCTCACAACCCGAAGATGTTTCACTTCTGATTGCGAAAATTTGAGAGACTCGAACACACATGAGCTGTGTGTCGTTTCAATTTTCAGCTTGATCCAGATTTTTAAAGAGCAAAACTTCGCAGTGCACCTTTTCAGGTTCACTCTGAAGTTTTCTTGTGTTCGCAGTAAAAGATGGTGGAGCTATGCGGGATCGAACCGCAGACCTCCTGCGTGCAAGGCAGGCGCTCTCCCAGCTGAGCTATAGCCCCATCGTAGTCACCTCTGTACCGGTAATTTTTGTTGAGGCAAGGCGTGGTGACACGAAGCATACTCAGGTATGTGAGTGTCGCCGCAACGCAGCATCAGCAAAAATTTGGTAGGCCTGAGTGGACTTGAACCACCGACCTCACCCTTATCAGGGGTGCGCTCTAACCACCTGAGCTACAAGCCTGTAGAGGTTTTTTACTGCTGTTTTTCATCAGACAATCTGTGTGAGCACTACAAAGGCAGGTTCTTTAAGGTAAGGAGGTGATCCAACCGCAGGTTCCCCTACGGTTACCTTGTTACGACTTCACCCCAGTCATGAATCACAAAGTGGTAAGCGCCCTCCCGAAGGTTAAGCTACCTACTTCTTTTGCAACCCACTCCCATGGTGTGACGGGCGGTGTGTACAAGGCCCGGGAACGTATTCACCGTGGCATTCTGATCCACGATTACTAGCGATTCCGACTTCATGGAGTCGAGTTGCAGACTCCAATCCGGACTACGACGCACTTTATGAGGTCCGCTTGCTCTCGCGAGGTCGCTTCTCTTTGTATGCGCCATTGTAGCACGTGTGTAGCCCTACTCGTAAGGGCCATGATGACTTGACGTCATCCCCACCTTCCTCCAGTTTATCACTGGCAGTCTCCTTTGAGTTCCCGGCCTAACCGCTGGCAACAAAGGATAAGGGTTGCGCTCGTTGCGGGACTTAACCCAACATTTCACAACACGAGCTGACGACAGCCATGCAGCACCTGTCTCAGAGTTCCCGAAGGCACCAATCCATCTCTGGAAAGTTCTCTGGATGTCAAGAGTAGGTAAGGTTCTTCGCGTTGCATCGAATTAAACCACATGCTCCACCGCTTGTGCGGGCCCCCGTCAATTCATTTGAGTTTTAACCTTGCGGCCGTACTCCCCAGGCGGTCGACTTAACGCGTTAGCTCCGGAAGCCACGCCTCAAGGGCACAACCTCCAAGTCGACATCGTTTACGGCGTGGACTACCAGGGTATCTAATCCTGTTTGCTCCCCACGCTTTCGCACCTGAGCGTCAGTCTTTGTCCAGGGGGCCGCCTTCGCCACCGGTATTCCTCCAGATCTCTACGCATTTCACCGCTACACCTGGAATTCTACCCCCCTCTACAAGACTCTAGCCTGCCAGTTTCGAATGCAGTTCCCAGGTTGAGCCCGGGGATTTCACATCCGACTTGACAGACCGCCTGCGTGCGCTTTACGCCCAGTAATTCCGATTAACGCTTGCACCCTCCGTATTACCGCGGCTGCTGGCACGGAGTTAGCCGGTGCTTCTTCTGCGGGTAACGTCAATTGCTGAGGTTATTAACCTCAACACCTTCCTCCCCGCTGAAAGTACTTTACAACCCGAAGGCCTTCTTCATACACGCGGCATGGCTGCATCAGGCTTGCGCCCATTGTGCAATATTCCCCACTGCTGCCTCCCGTAGGAGTCTGGACCGTGTCTCAGTTCCAGTGTGGCTGGTCATCCTCTCAGACCAGCTAGGGATCGTCGCCTAGGTGAGCCGTTACCCCACCTACTAGCTAATCCCATCTGGGCACATCCGATGGCAAGAGGCCCGAAGGTCCCCCTCTTTGGTCTTGCGACGTTATGCGGTATTAGCTACCGTTTCCAGTAGTTATCCCCCTCCATCAGGCAGTTTCCCAGACATTACTCACCCGTCCGCCACTCGTCAGCAAAGCAGCAAGCTGCTTCCTGTTACCGTTCGACTTGCATGTGTTAGGCCTGCCGCCAGCGTTCAATCTGAGCCATGATCAAACTCTTCAATTTAAAAGTTTGATGCTCAATGAATTAAACTTCGTAATGAATTACGTGTTCACTCGTTGAGACTTGGTATTCATTTTTCGTCCGAGGACGTTAAGAATCCATGTCACTTTGAGTGCCCACACAGATTGTCTGATAAATTGTTAAAGAGCAGTGCCGCTTCGTTTTCGCTGCGGCGCGGGGTGTGCATATTACGCTTTCCCGCTTCAGAGTCAAGCGTTTGTTTTGCTTTTCTCTGCTGACCCGGCGGCTTGCGTGCCGTTGTTCCGTGTCAGTGGAGGCGCATTATAGGGAGTTCTTCTGAAGTGACAAGCACTAAATACAAAAAACTTTTCGTTCGCTCACTTTTCAAACTCAACGCTTATTAAACCCGCGCATCGTCCGTTAAATGCGCAATTTCACGGGCAAAACTGGCGACCTGAGCCCAGTCGGTGTAGACCACTTCTTTACGTGTATCCGTTTCCCCGCCCGTCATTTTCATGATCAGGCGGATCATAAAGCGGTCGTACCAGCGGTAACGCGGGTAACGCAGCGCGCCAGCAAAGACAGAACAGATATCGGGCTGCCATGGCGAACTCAGCAAAAACTTACGCGTATAGCTGTTAGTCTGCGGCGTACGCTTCTCTGCTTTACGGGCAACCAGGTTGACCGAGTAAAACGCGCCAGGCAGCTGAGCGAGTTCCGCCGTATGCTTTTTCACAAAGCGATCCAGCGCCGGATGGAAATGGCCGTAACGAATTGAAGCGCCAATGACCACGCGGTCGTAATCCTGCCAGGCAATCTGTTCAGTGCGATTCAGGTTCACCACATCAGAATAAATGCCCAGCTCTTTGAGTTCAGAAGCCAGATATGAAGCAATCTCACGCGTTTGTCCGTCACGCGTTGAGAAAAGAATTAACGTTTTCACCAATGTCTCCTTACTCACGCCAGAATGTTGGGGTAAACAGCACCAGCAGCGTAAAGACCTCAAGACGCCCAAACAGCATATTGGCGATTAAGATCCACTTCGCCACCGGGTTCATACTGGCGAAGTTATCCGCCACGACGCCCAGCCCCGGCCCCAGGTTGTTTAACGTTGCCACCACAGAGGCGAAGGCAGAAAAATCATCCACGCCCGTGGCGATTATCGCCAGCATACTGACAATAAAGACCAGTGCATAAGCGGAGAAGAATCCCCACACCGCTTCGAGGATGCGTTCCGGCAGCGCGCGGTTCCCCAGCTTAATACTGTAAACCGCATTCGGGTGGACCAGACGTTTCAGCTCACGGTTCCCCTGCTTGAACAGCAGCAGAATACGGATCACCTTCAGACCGCCGCCCGTTGACCCGGCACAGCCGCCGATAAACGCAGAGCACAACAGCAGCACCGGCAGGAACAGCGGCCAACGCGCAATACTGTCCGTGGTGAAACCGGCGGTTGTTGCCATCGATACCACCTGGAAGAAGGCCTGGTTCAGGGTCGTGACCGCCGAGTTATAGACATCGTGGAACCACAGTACCAGGGTACAGATGATCACCAGAGTCAGCTGGACGCCAATAAACATCCGGAATTCCGGGTCGCGCCAGTACACCTTCAGGCTCCGTCCGCTAAGCAACGAGAAGTGTAGACCGTAGTTACAGCCTGAGATCAGCAAAAAGATGGCAATGATGGTATTGATTGTCGGGCTGTCGAAGTAGCCGACGCTGGCATCGTGGGTGGAGAACCCGCCGATAGCAATAGTCGCAAAGCTGTGCCCGATGGCATCAAACGCAGGCATCCCGGCAAACCACAGCGCCAGCGCGCAGGCCACCGTCAGCAGGACATAGATAAGCCACAGGGTTTTCGCCGTCTCCGCAATACGCGGGCGCATTTTGTTATCTTTCAGCGGGCCGGGCATCTCCGCCCGGTAAAGCTGCATCCCCCCGACGCCCAGAATCGGCAGGATAGCCACCGCCAGGACAATGATCCCCATACCGCCGAACCACTGGAGCATCTGCCGGTAAAAGAGAATCGCATGCGGGAGCGAATCCAGCCCCACAAGCGTGGTGGCCCCGGTGGTCGTTAATCCGGAGAACGATTCAAAAAACGCATCCGTGACGGTGAGATTCGGTTGTTCGGAGAAGATAAACGGCAGCGCACCCACGCTTCCCAGTACCGTCCAGAACAGGACCACAATCAGAAACCCCTCCCGGGATTTCAGTTCACCTTTCTCACGGCGGTTTGGCCACCACAGCAGGGAGCCAATCGTCAGCGCGACAAAAAAGGTTTGCGTAAATGCACGCCCCGCGCCGTCCCGGTAGATGAGCGCCACCAGTCCGGGAATGATCATTGTCCCGGAGAAAAGTATGACCAGCAATCCAACGATTCGGGTAATGGCACGAAAATGCATCTCTGCCGCTTCCTTAGGTATTCAAAATTGTGAGGTGGGGATTATTCTTCAATCGGCAGTAATTGCAATGAACCGCGACTAAAATCAGCGAGTTTTGCTGAAAAAGCAGCCAGTTCCGCCTGAGGAAGCGCCACGCGTAATTGCACCATTGCCTGATAATCACTGTGTGCGATGACACCGTTAAACTGTTTAAGCAGTGCTTCGATACCCGATAGCTGGGCGTAATCGCATAACAAAGTATATTCCGTAAGTGGCGTTTTGCGGGTTGTTATCAGAAGATTAAGCGCCTGCTGGACACCACCTCCGTAGGCTTTGACCAGCCCTCCGGTGCCTAACAAAATGCCCCCGTAGTAGCGGACCACGACGGCGGTGATTTCACCCACGCCGCTGCCCATCAACTGGGAGAGCATCGGTTTTCCGGCCGTACCCGCCGGTTCACCGTCGTCAGAAAACCCGAGCTGCTGTGAGTCGTCTGGCGGCCCTGCGACCCACGCCACACAGTGATGGCGGGCATCCGGGTGCTGCGCGCGGACGGACTCGACGAACGCCTTCGCCGCCTCCACGCCGTCGGTATGCGCCAACAGCGTGATAAAGCGGCTTTTTTTGATTTCCTCAACAAAGGTGACCGGCTCGGCCGGTATCAGCCAGCTTTCCATCAGGCCAGCTTCAAATCTCGCGTCATGTTCTCAATGCTGTTCTCGTGAATAACCACGTTATCCTCGATACGAATGCCGCCATAAGGCTTCAGCGCTTCAATTTTCTCCCAGTTGAAGTGCTTGCTGAATTGCCCTTCGCGCCACGGCGCCAGCAGGGATTCAATAAAGTAGATGCCCGGCTCGATGGTCAATACCATACGCGGCGCCAGAACGCGGGTGCAGCGCAGATAAGGATATTTAGACGGTGCCGCCAGGTGCGTGCCGGTATCATCCTGCATAAAGCCCGCGACGTCATGAACCTGCAAACCCAGCGGGTGGCCGATACCATGCGGCATAAATGGCCCGGTCAAATCGTTCTCAACCATCGCCTCTTCGCTCATGTCTTTGATAATCTGATGCTTACGCAGCAGTTTAGCGATGCGCTGATGGAACTGGATGTGATAATCCACGTAGCTGGTTCCGGCCTTCATGGTGCCAATCAGCGCCAGCTGTTCGTCGTTCACGTCTTTAATCAATTGCGCAAAATCGGTATCCGCATTCGCCGCCCAGGTACGGGTCAGGTCTGCCGCATAACCATTGTACTCAGCCCCCGCGTCCAGCAGGAAGCTACGCATCTCAGCCGGAACCTGATGATCCAGTTTGGTGTAGTGCAGAACCGAGGCATGTTCATTCAGCGCCACGATGTTGCTGTACGGCACGTCGGTATCGCGGTGGCCGGTCGCCGTCAGGTAAGCCTGATTGATATCGAACTCGCTCATACCGGACTGGAACGCTTCGTGCGCCGCACGGTGGCCATTCACCGCCGTTTTTTGCGCTTCACGCATGCAGTAAAGTTCGTAGTCGGTCTTGTAGGCGCGATAGTAGTGCAGATAATCCAGCACGCCTTTCGGGTTGAGTTTATCTGCCGGAATATCCAGACCCAGCGCGCGCTCAGGAACCGGACCAATGTAGCCGATGTTGCCGCGCGCCGCTGGCAGCTGGCTGCCTATGCCGTCTGCTTTTGGCAGCGCAATCACGTCAATTTCTTCGGTCCAGAATGAGGTCGGCAGCGGCTCCACGTTGTGCCAGTAATCGACCGGCAGGTAGAACCACAGTTTCGGCTTGTTCACGCCATCCACCAGCAGCCAGCAATTTGGAACCTGCGTGACAGGCACCCAGGCTTTAAACTGCGGGTTAACCTTGAAGGGATAAGCATGGTCATCAAGAAAAGTATTCATCAGCTCGCCGGAGTGGATCAGCAGGGCATCCAGCTTGAAGCGGGCCAGTACATCGCGGGTACGTTCCTGTAGGGTAACGATATGATTTTTATAAAGCGAAGCCAGTGAGTCCATCATTCTTCCTTTCGTTTTTTTGACCTCAAGTCATCGCATCTTAGCACACCTCACTCCGGCTGCGTGATTTCCACCGACCGTGATCAGCGCAGCAATTTCTTAATGACTAATTTGCATTTTATTAACATAAATTCCACACTCCGTTTCATCTGGTATGACCAGATCCAATTGCTGGATTCAGGAGACCGACATGCTCTACAAAGGCGACACCCTGTACGTAGACTGGCTGGAAGATGGCATTGCCGAACTGGTGTTCGATGCCCCCGGCTCAGTGAACAAGCTTGATACCGCGACGGTGGCCAGTCTTGGCCAGGCGCTGGATGTACTTGAAAAGCAATCAGATTTAAAAGGGCTGCTGCTGCGCTCCAACAAAGCGGCCTTTATCGTTGGCGCGGATATCACCGAATTCCTGTCGCTGTTCCTGGTGCCCGAAGAACAGCTGAGCCAGTGGCTGCACTTCGCGAACAGCGTCTTTAATCGTCTGGAAGATCTGCCTGTCCCGACCCTTTCTGCCGTCAACGGTTACGCGCTGGGCGGCGGCTGCGAATGCGTGTTAGCCACTGATTACCGTCTGGCGACCCCGGACCTGCGTATCGGCCTGCCGGAAACCAAGCTGGGCATCATGCCGGGCTTTGGCGGCTCCGTCCGTATGCCGCGCATGCTGGGCGCCGACAGCGCGCTGGAGATCATTGCCGCGGGTAAAGACGTCGGCGCAGAACAGGCGCAGAAAATTGGCCTGGTCGACGGCGTTGTAAAACCTGAGAAGCTTGTTGAAGGCGCACTCGCCATTCTGCGTCAGGCCATTAACGGCGACCTCGACTGGAAAGCCAAACGTCAGCCGAAGCTGGAGCCGTTGAAGCTCAGCAAAATTGAAGCCACCATGAGCTTCACCATCGCCAAAGGCATGGTGATGCAGACGGCGGGTAAACACTACCCGGCGCCGATCACGGCGGTGAAAACCATTGAAGCGGCAGCCCGTCTGGGCCGTGATGACGCCCTGAAGCTGGAAAACCAGAGCTTTGTCCCGCTGGCGCACACCAACGAAGCCCGCGCGCTGGTTGGTATCTTCCTTAACGATCAGTTTGTGAAGGGCAAAGCCAAACAACTCACCAAAAACGTTGAAACGCCAAAACACGCGGCGGTACTCGGCGCGGGCATTATGGGGGGCGGCATCGCCTACCAGTCTGCCTGGAAAGGCGTGCCGGTGGTGATGAAGGACATCAACGAGAAATCCCTGACGCTGGGCATGACCGAAGCGGCCAAGCTGCTGAATAAACAGCTTGAGCGCGGCAAAATTGATGGTCTGAAGCTTGCAGGCGTGATCTCCACCATCCAGCCAGTGCTGGAATACAGCGGTTTCGACCGTGTGGACGTGGTGGTTGAAGCGGTCGTCGAGAACCCGAAAGTGAAAAAAGCGGTGCTGGCCGAAACCGAAGACAAGGTGCGTCCGGAAACCGTGCTGGCCTCTAACACCTCCACCATTCCTATCAGCGAACTGGCGAGCGTGCTGAAGCGTCCGGAAAACTTCTGCGGGATGCACTTCTTTAACCCGGTGCACCGCATGCCGCTGGTCGAAGTGATCCGTGGGGAGAAAACCTCCGACGAAACCATCGCCAAAGTGGTGGCGTGGGCGAGCAAGATGGGCAAAACGCCGATCGTCGTTAACGACTGCCCGGGCTTCTTCGTTAACCGCGTGTTGTTCCCTTACTTCGCCGGCTTCAGCCAGCTGCTGCGCGACGGCGCAGACTTCCGCAAAATCGATAAAGTGATGGAAAAACAGTTCGGCTGGCCGATGGGCCCGGCGTATCTGCTGGACGTTGTCGGCATCGATACTGCCCATCACGCTCAGGCGGTGATGGCGGCGGGCTTCCCGCAGCGCATGCAGAAAGACTATCGCGACGCCATTGACGCCCTGTTCGACGCCAACCGCTTTGGTCAGAAAAACGGTCTGGGCTTCTGGCGCTATAAAGAAGACAGCAAAGGCAAACCGAAAAAAGAAGAAGATGCGGCGGTGGATGGCCTGCTGGCCGACGTCAGTCAGCCGAAACGCGACTTCACTGACGACGAGATCATCGCCCGGATGATGATCCCGATGATCAACGAAGTGGTGCGCTGCCTCGAAGAAGGCATTATCGCCAGCCCGGCAGAAGCGGATATGGCGCTGGTGTACGGCCTCGGCTTCCCTCCGTTCCACGGCGGCGCGTTCCGCTGGCTGGATACGCTCGGCAGCGCTCGCTATCTCGATATGGCTCAGCAGTACCAGCACCTCGGCCCGCTTTATGAGGTGCCGGAAGGTCTGCGTAACAAAGCGCGTCATAACGAACCCTACTACCCAGCAGTTGAGCCAGCCCGTCCGGTTGGCGCGCTGAAAACGGCTTAAGGAGTCACAATGGAAAAGGTTGTCATTGTTGATGCGATTCGCACCCCGATGGGCCGTTCAAAAGGCGGTGCGTTCCGTAACGTGCGCGCGGAAGACCTCTCCGCGCACCTGATGCGTAGCCTGCTGGCGCGTAACCCGGCGCTGGACCCTGCTGCGCTGGACGATATCTACTGGGGCTGCGTCCAGCAGACGCTGGAGCAGGGCTTCAACATTGCCCGTAACGCGTCTCTGCTGGCGGAGATCCCGCATTCGGTTCCGGCGGTCACCGTCAACCGTCTTTGCGGTTCGTCGATGCAGGCGCTGCACGACGCGGCGCGGATGATCATGACCGGCGATGCGCAGGCCTGTCTGGTGGGCGGCGTGGAGCACATGGGCCACGTGCCGATGAGCCACGGGGTCGATTTCCATCCAGGTATGAGCCGCAACGTGGCGAAAGCCGCCGGTATGATGGGCCTGACCGCCGAGATGCTCTCCCGTCTGCACGGCATCAGCCGTGAGATGCAGGATGCCTTTGCCGCTCGCTCGCATGCCCGCGCCTGGGCCGCCACGCAGTCTGGTGCCTTTAAGAATGAGATCATCCCGACCGGCGGTCACGACGCAGACGGCGTACTGAAGCAGTTCAGCTATGACGAAGTCATCCGCCCGGAAACCACCGTTGAAGCGCTTTCCACCCTGCGTCCGGCGTTTGATCCGGTCACCGGTACGGTAACGGCGGGCACCTCGTCTGCCCTGTCCGACGGTGCCGCCGCGATGCTGGTGATGAGCGAAAGCCGCGCCCGCGAATTAGGCCTGACGCCACGCGCCCGCGTGCGTTCGATGGCGGTCGTGGGCTGCGATCCATCCATCATGGGCTACGGTCCGGTTCCGGCGTCAAAACTGGCGCTGAAAAAAGCGGGGCTGAGCGCAAGTGATATCGACCTCTTTGAGATGAACGAAGCGTTCGCCGCGCAGATCCTGCCGTGCATTAAGGATCTGGGGCTGATGGATCAGATCGACGAGAAGATTAACCTCAACGGCGGCGCGATCGCCCTCGGACACCCGCTGGGCTGTTCCGGGGCGCGTATCAGTACCACGCTGATTAAACTGATGGAACGCAAAGATGCCCAGTTTGGTCTGGCAACGATGTGTATCGGGTTGGGTCAGGGGATCGCGACAGTGTTTGAGAGGGTGTAAATTAATTGAGAGAGTGTAAATAAGGAAAAGTATCTCAAAGCCAATGACGTCAGAACAAGGCGGCAAGCGAGCGAATCCCGATGAGCTTACATTAGTAAGTGATTCGGGTGAACGAGCGCAGCCAACGCAGTTATGGCGCCATTGGCGAAGAGAGACAGTTTAGTTGCCGTTCTTCCCGCCTGTCAGGGGCGGGTTTTTTACGTTATTGCAGCAGCGAAATATCCGCCACGCGCAGGAACAGCTCACGCAGTTTCTCAAGCATCGAGAGACGGTTAATCCGCAGCTCTTTATCTTCCACGTTCACCATCACCTTCTCGAAGAAGGCGTCGATGACGTCACGCAGCTCCGCCAGCTCCACCAGCGCTTCCTGGTAGCGACCTTCCGCGAAATACGGCTCCAGCTTGTCGCGCAGCACCACAACCTGCATCGCCAGAGAAATCTCTTCCGGCTCTTTCAGGGTTGCAGCGTTTACGCGATCGTTCAGCGTCTCGTCGGATTTCGCGAGGATGTTGGATACGCGCTTGTTAGCCGCGGCCAGCGCAGACGCCGCTTCCAGCGTACGGAAGTGGGATACCGCTTTCATACGCGCATCGAAATCTGCCGGACGGGTCGGACGACGCGCCAGCACCGCCTGAATGGTATCAACGGAGTAACCTTCGTCCTGATACCACGCGCGGAAACGACCGAGCATAAAGTCGATAACATCATCCACAACCTTCGCGTTGGTCAGCTTATCGCCGTACAGACGTACCGCTTCTTCGGTTAGCGTTTGCAGATCGAGGTTCAGGTTCTTCTCAACGATGATTCGCAGCACGCCCAGCGCAGCACGACGCAGCGCGAACGGGTCTTTGTCGCCTTTTGGATGCTGGCCGATACCGAAGATACCCGCCAGGGTGTCCATCTTATCGGCAATCGCCACGGCGCAGGCAACCGGATTGGACGGCAGATCGTCACCGGCAAAGCGCGGCTGATACTGCTCGTTCAGGGCTACCGCCACGTCTTCCGCTTCGCCATCGTGACGCGCGTAGTGCATACCCATCACGCCCTGGGTGTCGGTAAATTCGAACACCATGTTGGTCATCAGGTCGCACTTGGAGAGCAGGCCCGCACGGGTAGCGTGGTTAACGTCGGCGCCAATTTCACGGGCAATCCAGCCGGACAGCTCCGCGATACGGTCGGTTTTGTCGCGCAGCGTACCCAGCTGCTGCTGGAACAGTACAGTTTGCAGACGCGGCAGGTTATCTTCCAGACGTTTTTTACGGTCTGTGTTGAAGAAGAACTCGGCATCCGCCAGACGCGGACGCACCACTTTCTCGTTACCGGAGATAATCTGGCTCGGATCTTTCGATTCGATGTTCGCCACGAAGATGAAGTTTGGCAGCAGCTTGCCGTCGTTGGCGTAAACCGGGAAGTACTTCTGGTCACCCTTCATGGTGTAAACCAGCGCTTCTGCCGGAACGGCCAGGAATTTCTCTTCGAATTTCGCGGTCAGTACAACCGGCCATTCGACCAGCGAGGTCACCTCTTCCAGCAGGCTGTCGCTCAGGTCAGCGTTTCCGCCAATCTTGCGCGCCGCTTCTTCTGCGTCCGCTTTAATTTTGGCTTTACGCTGTTCGTAGTCGGCAATCACTTTACCGCGTTCCAGCAGGATCTGTGGATACTGGTCGGCATTGTCGATGGTGAACTCCGGCTCGCCCATAAAGCGATGGCCGCGGATCACGCGATCGGACGCCACGCCCAGAATGGTCGCCGGGATAACGGTATCGCCCAGCAGCAGGGTCACGGTGTGAACCGGACGCACAAAGTGAACGTCGGACGCGCCCCAGCGCATCAGCTTAGGGATTGGCAATTTTGCCAGCGAGGTCGCGATCATGTCAGGCAGCAGCGCTTCGGCGCTTTCGCCTTTCACATGGGCACGATACAGCAGCCATTCACCTTTGTCGGTGGTCAGACGCTCGGCCTGATCAACGGTGATGCCGCAGCCGCGCGCCCAGCCTTCTGCCGCTTTGCTCGGCTTGCCTTCCGCGTCGAACGCCTGAGCAATGGCCGGGCCACGTTTTTCAACTTCGCGATCCGGCTGGGACGCCGCCAGGTTTGCCACTTTCAGCGCCAGACGACGCGGCGCAGCAAACCACTCAATTTTACCGTGCGCCAGGCCAGCGTTATCCAGCTCAGCAGTGACGTTCGCAGCAAAAGATTCAGCCAGGCTGCGCAGGGCTTTTGGTGGCAGCTCTTCAGTGCCGATTTCCACCAGGAAAGTTTTCTCAGACATGGCCGCCTCTTATTTGTTTCGGTTGCACATCGGGAAGCCAAGGGCTTCACGGGACGCGTAGTAAGCTTCTGCAACGGCTTTGGTCAGGGTACGAATACGCAGAATGTAGCGCTGACGTTCAGTCACGGAGATCGCTTTGCGGGCATCCAGCAGGTTGAAGCTGTGGGCAGCCTTCAGAATACGCTCGTAGGCAGGCAGCGGCAGCGGAGTCTCCAGCGCCAGCAGCTGCTGGGCTTCTTTCTCGTACTGCTCGAAGCAGGTGAACAGGAAGTCCACGTCCGCGTATTCGAAGTTATAGGTGGATTGCTCCACTTCGTTCTGATGGAACACGTCGCCGTAGGTGGTTTTACCCAGCGGGCCGTCGCTCCAGACCAGGTCGTAAACGCTGTCTACGCCCTGAATGTACATGGCCAGACGTTCCAGACCATAGGTGATTTCGCCGGTAATCGGTTTACATTCCAGACCACCAACCTGCTGGAAGTAAGTGAACTGGGTCACTTCCATGCCGTTCAGCCACACTTCCCAACCCAGACCCCAGGCACCCAGCGTTGGGTTTTCCCAGTTATCTTCCACGAAGCGAATGTCGTGAATGGTTGGATCCATACCCAGCTCTTTCAGTGACCCGAGGTACAGTTCCTGAATGTTGTCTGGTGATGGCTTAATCACCACCTGGAACTGATAGTAGTGCTGCAAACGGTTCGGGTTTTCGCCATAACGGCCATCGGTCGGACGACGGGATGGCTGCACATAGGCGGTCGCCATTGGCTCTGGCCCTAACGCGCGCAGGCTGGTCATCGGGTGTGAGGTGCCTGCGCCAACTTCCATGTCCAAAGGTTGAACAATGGTGCAGCCCTGACGAGCCCAGTAATCCTGTAAGGTCAGGATCAGGCCCTGGAAGGTCTTGGTATCAAACTTTTGCATAGTATTTCGTGCTGGATACGTGTGGTTTTAAATGGAAGGGATCAGTATACCCGCTGGCTGCAAGATATACAGTACGAAACGGGGTTGTTTAGGGAAAATTGGGGAATAAGCCCTACAGCCAGAACCTGCGAAGGCTCTGGTTGCTGCTTATACGAGCAATTTAACGCATTGAGAGATGTAAAAACTGGCCGTCTGCATCAAAAGAGCAGACAAAGCCCTCTTTACGCGCCGTATAGCCTTTCAGTTCATAGCTGCCCTGAAAGCGCTCGAAGCCGTTTATATGAATTTTCTGTGCTTCAGAATTATAGCGGTGAGCCGCCTGATCCCTGCACAGCTGTTCCATATTCAGGGAACGCTCCGGGCTCATTTTCCCCTGCTGCGCTTTTTGGACAGGTATCTCCTCAGAAGCACTGCATCCTGTTAATAAGAGCAGCAGAAAGAGTGACACCCCACGCTTCATCATCATTTTTATTACCGCCCTGGTCAGTGGCTGTTATTTTTAGTAGCAACACGTTTATAGATTAAAGTCCGTCATTCTGCGAATCTCGCCAGCTCCCTACAAGTTAGCCTGGCTAAACTCAGAATTTTCCAAGGGAAAAGTTTTACGCAATCGCAGTCACACTTTCTTTATCAGGAATACAGAGGAACTGATGCAGTCAAAAATTAACTGGATTGATAACCTGCGGGGAATAGCCTGTCTGATGGTGGTGATGATCCACACAACGACCTGGTATGTCACGAACGCGCACAGTATCAGCCCTGTTAACTGGGATGTCGCCAATGTTCTGAACTCGGCCTCCCGCGTGAGCGTCCCGCTGTTCTTTATGATTTCCGGTTTTCTCTTTTTTGGCGAGCGTAGTGCACAGCCGAGACATTTCATCCGTATTGTCTCCTGTCTGCTGTTTTACAGCGCGATTTCGCTGCTCTATATCGTCCTGTTCACTTCAATTAACGCTGAACGTTCCCTGCTCAACTTGTTGCAAAAACCGGTGTTCTATCATCTATGGTTTTTCTTCGCGATAATCGTTATTTATCTTGTTTCACCGTTAATTCAGGTAAAAAACGTCAACGGTAAAATGCTGCTGGCGCTGATGGTGGTCATCGGGATCGTGGCCAACCCGAATACCGTCTCACAGAAAATTGATGGCTTTGAATGGCTGCCCGTTAACCTCTATATCACCGGGGATACGTTTTATTACGTGCTGTACGGCATGCTGGGGCGCGCCATTGGCATGATGGAGACGCAAAAGCGAGGAATAAACTGGCTATGCGCGGCCGCGTTTCTCGTCGGTGTGTTTATTATCTCTCGCGGGACGCTGCATGAGCTGCAATGGCGCGGCAACTTTGCCGATACCTGGTATCTGTACTGCGGCCCGATGGTCTTTATCTGCGCAATCTCTCTGCTGACGCTGGTTAAAAACACCCTGAATGCCCGCCCGCTTCCGGTGCTGGGGTTTATCTCTCGCCACTCGCTGGGCATTTACGGTTTTCACGCGCTGGTGATCCACGCCCTGCGCACCCGCGGCGTTGAGCTTAAAAGCTGGCCGGTGCTGGATATTGTCTGGATATTTACCGTTACGCTGGTTGTCAGCCTGCTGCTCTCAATGCTGCTGCAACGCATCGATACGCGCCGGTTTGTGAGCTAACCCGGTTGAAGGCTGGCAGGCCGGGTAAGCGTTAGCGCCACCCGGCTCCTGTTTATGACATTAGCGGTAAAAGCTGCTGATAGATTTTGCGGAAAACGTCTCGTCTTTCAGCGTAGCGAGCATGATTTTTCGCATCAGGACGATGCTGCTGTTCAAGCGGCAGCTGAGGCAAAAGCTGGGGCAGTGGTTTATCCCGGTTCAGCGCAATTTGCGCCAGCCGTGCCGCACCAAGCGCCGGGCCGACATCGCCTCCCGTACGATAGTCCAGCTGCAACCCGCTGATATCGGAAAGCATTTGCCGCCAGTAGCTGCTTCGCGCACCGCCGCCAATTAACGTAATGCTGGATGGCGTAAGTCCACAGTCATGCACGACATCCATTCCGTCCGCCAGAGCATAGCCAACGCCTTCAAGCACCGCGCGCGCCAGCTCTGCCGGGCCATGCTGATGGGTAAGACCGAAGAACACCCCTTTCGCTTCCGGGTTGTTATGAGGCGTCCGCTCGCCGGAAAGGTACGGTAAAAACCAGACCGCACCGGCATTATCATCCGCCTGCTGTGCCGCTGCGATAAGCGCCGGGACGTCCGCCATTCCGGTTAGTTTTGCCGCCCAGTCGAGGCAGGAAGCCGCGCTCAGCATCACCGACATTAAATGCCATTTACCCGGCAACGCGTGGCAGAAGCTGTGTACGGCGCTTCCAGGATTGCTACGATACCCGTCACTGACGGCAAAATAGACGCCGGAGGTACCGAGCGAGAGCATAGCCTGTCCTGCCTCGACCATCCCCACGCCGACCGCCCCCGCCGCATTATCGCCGCCGCCGGCGACGACGGGTACGGCTGGCATATTCCAGCGTTCAGCAACAGAAGGCTGCAAAGCGCCCGTGATTTCGCTGCCTTCAAACAGCGCAGGCATATGATCGCGCGTCAGCTGGCAGGCATCCAGCATCGCCTCGCTCCAGTCCCGTTTCGCCACGTCGAGCCACATCGTGCCCGCGGCGTCAGACATGTCGCTGGCAAAATCCCCCGTCATGCGAAAACGCAGGTAGTCTTTCGGCAACAGAACCTTCGCCACCTGGCGAAAAATCTCAGGCTCATGGCGCTGCACCCACAGGAGTTTTGGCGCGGTAAAACCGGGCATCATCAGGTTGCCCGTAATCTCGCGGGACGCAGGCACGCGTTCCTCAAGGATCGCGCACTCTTCCGCACAGCGGCCATCGTTCCAGAGAATAGCCGGGCGCAGAACGCGATGCTGGCTATCCAGCAACGTTGCGCCATGCATTTGCCCGGCAATGCCCAGCGCCTTAACGCCGCGCAGGCTGTGCTGCTCGCCTAAGGCTTTCATCGCGCGGTCCGTCGCCTGCCACCACTGCTCCGGATCTTGTTCCGACCAAAGCGGATGCGGGCGTGAAACCTGCAACTTTTCAGTCTGCGTGGCTAACACATCGCCCTGCTCGCTTAACAGGATGGCTTTCACCCCCGACGTGCCAAGATCGATCCCGATATACATGTGGTGACTCCTTTGACAGAAATGCCCGGTGGCGCAGCGCTTACCGGGCATGAATGCTGTTATTTATCGAACAGGTAGTGATTGACCAGGTTTTCCAGCAGCTCCTGATGGCCGCTCTGATGCTGCGGCGCAAGCTGATGCTGTTCAGCGTACTTCGCGATCTCCGCAAGCGATAACTGACCTTTCAAAATTTGCTGGCCCAGCTCACTGTTCCAGCCGCTGTAGCGCTTCGCCACGCGCTTATCCAGCTCACCGTCTTCAATCATACGGGCTGCCACTTTCAGCGCCAGCGCCATGGTGTCCATCGCGCCAATATGCCCGTAGAACAGATCGTATTTGTCGGTGCTCTGGCGACGCACTTTGGCGTCGAAGTTCAGGCCGCCGGTGGTGAAACCGCCCGCTTTGATGATCTCGTACATCACCAGCGCATTCTCTTCCACGCTGTTCGGGAACTGGTCGGTATCCCAGCCCAGCTGTGGATCGCCACGGTTAGCATCGACAGAGCCGAAGATGCCCAGCGCAATCGCAGAGGCAATTTCGTGATGGAACGAGTGGCCCGCCAGGGTAGCGTGATTAGCCTCAATATTCACTTTGATCTCTTTTTCCAGACCAAACTGCTTCAGGAAGCCATACACGGTGGCGACATCATAATCATACTGATGCTTGGTTGGCTCCTGTGGTTTTGGCTCAATCAGCAGCGTGCCGCGGAAACCGATTTTGTGTTTGTGGTCCACCACCATCTGCATAAAGCGACCAATCTGCTCACGCTCCTGACGCAGGTCGGTATTCAGCAGCGTTTCATATCCTTCACGACCGCCCCAGAGTACATAGTTCTCACCGCCCAGCTGATGCGTGGCGTTCATCGCAGTCACGACCTGGGTTGCCGCCCAGCTGAAGACTTCCGGATCCGGGTTGGTTGCCGCGCCCGCGCCATAGCGAGGGTTGGTAAAGCAGTTAGCCGTACCCCAGAGCAGCTTGACGCCACTTTGCTGCTGTTTTTCAGCCAGTACGTCGACCATCTGCGCGAAGTTGTTCAGATACTCTTTCAGCGATGCCCCTTCCGGCGACACGTCCACATCGTGGAAACAGTAGTACGGCACGTTCAGCTTATGGAAGAACTCGAACGCGACGTCGGCTTTACGCTTCGCCAGCTCAATGGCCTCGCCCGGCTGTTGCCATGGACGGTCAAAAGAGCCCACGCCGAACATATCGGCACCGTTCCAGCAGAAGGTGTGCCAGTAGCAGGCGGCAAAGCGCAAGTGATCTTCCATGCGCTTACCCAGCACCAGCTCATCCGGGTTGTAGTGACGAAATGCTAAAGGATTGGTCGTTTTCGTGCCTTCGAAACGAACGCGATCGAGTTGGTCGAAATAAGCTTGCATATTGAGCTCCATAATCAGGGTATGCGGCGTGGTCTTGCTTCTGGAGTAATAGTGAATAGACATTGGAGGTTGCTCAATTACGTTATTTCACACTGCTATTGAGAGAATGCGCAATTGTGCGCTGGCTCGCAAAATAATGTGCAGACAAACTATTTTTCGGCGCGCATTCCAGAATCAAATGTAATTAATAGGTTACGCTTTTTAAAATCCGATCGCGGTCATAAATTCAGAAATAAACCAAATATCGTAATGAGAAGATAAAAATCTGTAATTGCCAGCAGGCCTTTCCACGTTAAAAATTTGCTGCGTCTCAGCAGTGAATGTTTCTTTTATCTCAGCTACACATACCCCTACAAAAAGGCCTAATAATTATGAAGATAAAGAACCTGACCCTAACGCTCTGCACTACTCTCCTGCTTGCAAGCTTTGCCGGCCACGCCAAAGAGGTCAAAATCGGCATGGCGATTGATGACTTACGCCTGGAGCGCTGGCAAAAAGATCGCGATATCTTTGTTAAAAAAGCGGAATCTCTCGGCGCGGAGGTGTTCGTTCAGTCCGCTAACGGCAACGAAGAGACGCAAATGTCGCAAATCGAGAATATGATCAACCGTGGCGTCGATGTGCTGGTCATTATCCCGTATAACGGCCAGGTATTAAGCAACGTGGTGAAAGAAGCGAAACAGGAAGGCATAAAAGTCCTGGCTTATGACCGCATGATTAATAATGCCGACATTGATTATTATATTTCGTTCGACAATGAAAAGGTGGGCGAATTACAGGCTAAAAGCCTGGTCGCAAAAGTGCCTCAGGGGAATTATTTCCTGATGGGCGGCTCGCCCGTGGATAACAACGCCAAACTGTTCCGCCAGGGACAAATGAAAGTGCTGAAGCCGTATATCGACGAGGGCAAAATTAAAGTCGTCGGCGACCAGTGGGCTGACGGCTGGTTACCGGAAAACGCGCTGAAAATTATGGAAAACGCGTTGACTGCAAATAACAACAAAATCGATGCGGTGGTGGCCTCTAACGATGCCACTGCGGGTGGCGCCATTCAGGCGCTGAGCGCGCAGGGTCTGGCCGGGAAAGTCGCTATTTCCGGACAGGACGCCGACCTTGCGGGTGTAAAACGCATCATCGCGGGTACCCAGACCATGACGGTGTATAAGCCCATTACCGAGCTTGCCAATACGGCCGCCGAAATTGCCGTTGAGCTGGGCAATGGCCAGCAACCTAAAGCAGACGCGACGTTAAATAACGGCCTGAAAGACGTACCTGCTCGCCTGCTTACCCCTATCGAAGTCAACAAAGAGAATATTGACGCCACCGTGGTGAAAGACGGTTTCCATAAGAAGAGTGAACTGTAATCCAGCGCAGCCCCTGCCCGGCAGGGGCGCATCGACCTGCCCTGTACATCTGTCGGGCCATGCGGAGCAGTTATGTCTTATTTACTTGAAATGAAAAGCATCACCAAAGCCTTCGGGGCGGTGAAAGCAGTCGATAACGTAAGCCTGCGGCTGAATCCCGGCGAAGTGATGTCGCTGTGCGGCGAAAATGGCTCGGGAAAATCCACGCTGATGAAAGTGTTGTGCGGGATCTATCCGCACGGCAGCTACGAGGGCGAAATCGTCTTTGCCGGCGAGGTGCTCCAGGCCACGCACATTCGCGATACCGAACGTAAAGGCATCGCTATTATTCACCAGGAGCTGGCGCTGGTGAAGCACCTTACCGTGCTGGAAAATATTTTTCTCGGCGCCGAACTCTCACGCCACGGCGTACTGGATTACGACACCATGACGCTGCGCTGCGAAAAACTGCTGGCCCAGGTGAGCCTGGCTATCTCACCGGATACGCGCGTGGGCGACTTAGGTTTGGGCCAGCAGCAGCTGGTGGAGATCGCCAAGGCGCTGAACAAGCAGGTACGCCTGCTGATCCTCGACGAGCCAACCGCCTCACTCACCGAACAGGAAACCGCCGTTCTGCTCAATATCATCCGCGACCTGCAAAACCACGGTATCGCCTGCATCTATATTTCGCACAAGCTCAATGAGGTGAAAGCTATTTCCGACACCATCTGCGTCATCCGCGACGGGCAGCACATTGGCACGCGTGAAGCAGAAGGCATGAGCGAAGATGACATCATCACCATGATGGTGGGTCGCGAACTCACCGCACTGTATCCCAACGAACCACACACCATAGGCGAAGAACTCCTGCGCGTGGAAAACCTGACGGCGTGGCATCCCGTTAACCGCCACATCAAGCGCGTGGATAACCTCTCCTTCTCGCTGCACCGCGGCGAAATTCTCGGTATTGCGGGTTTAGTGGGTGCCGGAAGAACCGAGGCCGTGCAGTGTCTGTTTGGCGTCTGGCCGGGGCGCTGGGAAGGCAAAATTTATATCGACGGTCAGCCGGTAAAAATCGACAACTGCCAGCAGGCCATTGCCAAAGGCATTGCTATGGTGCCCGAAGACCGCAAAAAAGACGGCATCGTGCCGGTCATGGCGGTGGGAAAAAATATCACGCTGGCGGCGCTCAGCCAGTTTTCCGGCGCGCTGAGCAGCCTGGATGATGCCGCAGAACAGCAGTGTATTCTTCAGTCACTTGCCAGGCTCAAGGTGAAAACCTCCTCGCCGGAACTGGCGATAGGTCGCCTGAGCGGCGGCAACCAGCAGAAAGCGATTCTGGCGCGCTGCCTGTTGCTTAATCCGCGCATTTTAATTCTGGACGAACCCACGCGCGGGATCGATATCGGCGCGAAGTATGAAATCTACAAGCTGATCAACCAGCTTGTGCAGCAAGGGATTGCCGTCATTGTTATCTCGTCCGAATTGCCTGAAGTGCTGGGGCTGAGCGACCGCGTGCTGGTCATGCATGAAGGGAAACTCAAAGCCAACCTGAACAACCAGAACCTGACGCAAGAGCAGGTGATGGAAGCTGCCTTAAGGAGCGAACGCCATGTCGAAAAGCAACCCGTCTGATATCAAAGTCGCTGTTCCGACGCCCGGTGCGTTCGCAGGACTTAAATCGCTGAATCTGCAAGTTTTTGTAATGATTGCCGCCATTATCGTGATCATGTTGTTCTTTACCTGGATGACCGATGGCTCCTATTTGAGCGCACGTAACGTTTCTAACCTGCTGCGTCAGACCGCCATCACCGGGATCCTGGCGGTGGGGATGGTCTTTGTGATTATCTCAGCGGAAATTGACCTGTCAGTAGGGTCGATGATGGGTCTGCTCGGCGGCGTGGCGGCAATTTTTGACGTCTGGCTCGGCTGGCCGCTGCCGCTGACGATTGCGGTCACGCTGGTACTGGGTCTGCTGCTGGGGGCGTGGAATGGCTGGTGGGTGGCCTACCGTAAGGTCCCGTCGTTTATCGTCACCTTAGCGGGGATGCTGGCCTTCCGCGGCATTCTGATTGGGATCACCAACGGCACTACCGTCTCCCCGACCAGCGCCTCGATGTCCCAGATTGGCCAAAGCTACCTCTCTGATGGCGTCGGTTTTACGATCGGCGTGGTTGGGCTGATGGCGTTTGTCGCGTGGCAATGGCGAGGACGCATGCGTCGCCAGGCGCTGGGGCTGGCCTCGCCTGCTTCAACCTCGGTTGTCGGCCGTCAGGCGCTTACTGCGGTGATTGTACTGGGCGCCATCTGGCTGTTAAACGATTATCGCGGCGTCCCAACGCCCGTTCTGCTGCTGGCGCTGTTGCTGTTAGGTGGGATGTTTATGGCCACGCGTACCGCATTCGGTCGCCGTATTTATGCCATCGGTGGCAATCTCGAAGCCGCGCGTTTGTCCGGCATTAACGTAGAACGCACCAAACTCGCCGTCTTTGCCATCAACGGCCTGATGGTGGCCATCGCGGGGCTGATCCTCAGCTCACGTTTGGGGGCGGGCTCCCCCTCTGCCGGTAATATTGCCGAGCTGGACGCCATCGCCGCCTGCGTGATTGGCGGGACCAGCCTCGCCGGGGGCATTGGCAGCGTGGCGGGGGCGGTGATGGGCGCATTTATTATGGCTTCGCTGGATAACGGGATGAGTATGATGGACGTGCCGACGTTTTGGCAGTATATCGTCAAGGGTGCCATTCTTTTGCTGGCAGTCTGGATGGACTCTGCCACCAAGCGGCGCGCCTGATAACAGTATCGTGACTAATTTGGGAAATAAGCCATGTTTGAAAAGCGTCACCGCATTACGTTGTTATTCAATGCCAACAAAGCCTATGACCGGCAGGTGGTTGAAGGGGTTGGCGAATATTTGCAGGCGTCGCAATCCGAATGGGATATTTTCATCGAAGAAGATTTCCGTACCCGTCTGGAGAACATCAAAGACTGGCTGGGCGACGGGGTCATCGCTGACTTTGACGACCCCGTGATTGAACAGTTGCTGAGTGGCGTTGACGTGCCTATCGTGGGCGTTGGCGGCTCTTATCATACACCGGAACATTATCCTCCCGTTCACTACATCGCCACGGATAACCATGCTCTGGTCGAGACCGCCTTCCTCCATTTAAAGGAGAAAGGCGTCCATCGTTTTGCGTTTTACGGATTGCCCGCCACGAGCGGAAAGCGCTGGGCGATGGAGCGTGAGTATGCCTTCTGCCAGCTGGTTGCCCAGGAGAAGTATCGCGGCGTCGTTTATCAGGGGCTGGAAACCGCGCCAGAAAACTGGCAGCACGCACAAAATCGTCTGGCTGACTGGCTGCAAACGCTGCCGCCCCAGACAGGGATTATCGCCGTGACGGACGCCCGCGCCCGCCACGTATTACAGGTGTGCGAACATTTGCATATTCCGGTGCCTGAAAAGCTGTGCGTGATTGGTATTGATAACGAAGAGCTTACGCGCTATCTGTCGCGCGTGGCGCTCTCATCCGTGGCTCAGGGTACCCGTCAGATGGGCTATCAGGCCGCAAAGCTGCTGCACAGACTGTTAGACAACGAATCCCTGCCGCTCCAGCGTCTGCTGGTTCCTCCCGTTCGCGTGGTCGAACGTCGCTCAACTGACTACCGCTCATTAAACGATCCGGCCGTGATTCAGGCGATGCACTACATTCGCAATCATGCCTGCAAAGGGATTAAGGTCGATCAGGTGCTCGATTCGGTCGGCATATCACGTTCGAATCTGGAGAAGCGGTTTAAAGAGGAAGTGGGTGAGACGATCCACGCCGTGATCCATGCGGAAAAGCTGGAGAAAGCGCGCAGTCTGCTGATCTCCACCTCGCTGTCGATCAACGAGATTTCACAGATGTGTGGCTATCCGTCGCTTCAGTATTTCTATTCGGTGTTCAGGAAAGAGTATGACACCACGCCGAAGGAGTACCGTGAACGGTACAGTGAAGTCCTGCTCTAGAAAAAAGAACGCCTTCCAGTGGAAGGCGTTTTTCATTACATATGTGCGGCAATCAGACGCTGGTTATCCTGGTACATGGAGAACAGGTAATTGTTATAACGCTGTCCCTGAGTGGAATAACCTTTCAGCTTATGGATCATCGCCGTGGCCGTCACTTCCTGATCCGCCTTACGCAGCTGAGCGCGTGACTTACGGAACGAGGAATAGGCCGGGTGGGTGTTCAGGTTCACCACGTAGGCATTCACGGAATCTTTCACCGATTCAAACTGTGAATAGCCCTTCACCTTGCCGGGCGCGTTAGTACAACGACCTTTTACGCATTTCATGCCAAACAGATTGTTGTTGTTGCGCGCCAGCTTCGAGGTGCCCCAACCGCTTTCGGCGGCGGCCATTGTCGCGACCATACTGCCTGGAATGATGTCCACACGTTCTAACAGTGAGTTCCAAGGCACGCGACGCGTGTTCCCGCTCCACTTCACTTTATAGCGTTTGGCGATATCTTTCAGGCGAGTGCGCTCAGACGGCGACCAGCGGCTGTCGTACTGTTTGGAGATCAGCCAGTTACGATCCGCAGTAATCGCGGCATTTTGGCTTTTAATGTAAGGCATTACCGTCCGGAGAAACGCTTTTTTCCTTGGTGTCCCGGAAGGGTATTTTCGCAAATCAGGAAGTGAACTACTCTTTGCACTATTGCGAGAATACTCTTGTTTACTGCTAACCTTACTGCTTGTCGTCTTTATTACGTGGGCTTTCTTACTCGTTGTATCCGTGTGCGTCTTTGCAAGCACCTCACCTGAAAATGCCATGGTGAGTAACATGAGCATCGCGGCCCCATATCGTCGAATGGGAGTCGATATCATTAGGTCTCCTGGTCGGATATAAACATTCCAACACCTTATTTTCTTCAAAAATTTGAGAGCGGAATCTCAAATCGTACCAAAAATAGTCTTCAAGAGCACGTCTATAAATAGTCCAATTCCGAAACTATGTCATCCGGAACATGCTCATTAAAGCATCAACGCTGGAAAAATGTGCGCGATATCGCAGATAACTGCCTAATTTTGCGCGGGATCACTCATCCCTTCGCGTCCTCCTGGCAGAAAGCCGTAGAGGAGGAGTTTTTCCCCTGAGCCGAATGGCACACTGGTCAAAAATGCCGCGACAGGAAAATGGAATGAAACGCACTGCATTAGCTGTTCTGATGTTACCCGCATTCGCGCATGCCGACTGGTCATCGCCGGGATTTAACGCGTTTAGCGCTGAAGGTACCGGCGTCTTTACCAGCCAGGCAACGCTTGCGAAGGGTACCCGCCCGCTGACGGTGAGTCTTGATAACGCGTGCTGGCAGCCGACAGGTGCCATTAAACTCAACGAGATGCTGTCACTCAAACCCTGCGAAGGCGCCCCACCGCAGTGGCGGTTATTCCGTGACGGCGTTTATCAGATGCGTATTGATACGCGCTCGGGAACGCCGACGCTGATGTTGACAGTACAAAGTGCGGCGCCACAGCCTGTCGCAAACGTTACCCGCCAGTGCCCGAAGTGGGACGGCAAACCGCTCACGATCGATGTCGTTAACACCTTTCCGGAAGGCACGGTGGTGCGTGATTTTTACAGCAAACAGACCGCGACCGTTCAAAACGGCAAAGTAACTCTTCAGCCAGCCGCCAACAGCAATGGCCTGCTGCTGCTTGAACGCGCCGAGACGGACAAACCCGCGCCGTTCAGCTGGCAAAACGCCACCGTCTATTTCGTGCTGACCGATCGCTTCGTAAATGGCGACCCCACCAACGACAACAGCTATGGCCGCCATAAAGATGGTATGCAGGAGATAGGTACTTTCCACGGCGGCGATCTGAAAGGGCTTACCAGCAAACTGGATTACCTTCAGCAACTGGGCGTGAATGCGCTCTGGATAAGCTCGCCGCTGGAACAGATCCACGGCTGGGTGGGCGGCGGCACCAAGGGGGATTTCCCTCACTACGCCTATCACGGCTATTACACTCAGGACTGGACGAAGCTCGACGCCAACATGGGCAACGAAGATGATTTACGCCAGCTTGTCGACGACGCGCACAGGCGCGGTATCCGCGTCCTGTTTGACATTGTCATGAACCACGCGGGTTATGCGACGCTTGCAGATATGCAGGAGTATCAGTTTGGCGCGCTCTATTTGCAGGGCGATGAACTGAAAAAAACCCTCGGCGAGCGCTGGACTGACTGGAAGCCAGGAGCGGGGCAAAGCTGGCACAGCTTCAACGATTACATCAACTTCAGTGACAAAGCCGCATGGGAAAAATGGTGGGGTAAAAAATGGATCCGTACCGATATCGGTGATTACGACAACCCGGGCTTTGACGATCTGACCATGTCGCTGGCCTTCCTGCCTGATCTGAAAACGGAATCTAAGATCCCGTCAGGTTTGCCGAACTTTTATCAACACAAGCCCGACACCAACGCGAAAGTGATGACGAATTTCACGCCGCGAGATTACCTGACTCACTGGCTTAGCCAGTGGGTACGTGACTACGGCATCGACGGTTTCCGGGTCGATACCGCTAAGCACGTTGAGCCTGAAGCCTGGCAGCAACTGAAAAACCAGGCCAGCCAGGCGCTGGCCGCGTGGAAAGCCGCCAACCCGGACAAAAAACTCGACGATGCGCCGTTCTGGATGACCGGTGAATCCTGGGGCCACGGCGTGATGCAGAGCGATTATTACCGCCACGGCTTCGATGCGATGATCAATTTTGACTATCAGGAGCAGGCGGCAAAAGCGGTGGACTGCCTGGCCGATATGGATTTGACCTGGCAGCAAATGGCAGAAAAGCTGCAAAGTTTTAATGTGCTGAGCTATCTCTCCTCCCATGATACGCGTCTGTTCCGTGAAGGGGGCCAGCGCGCCGCTGAGTTACTGTTGCTGGCGCCGGGAAGCGTACAGATCTATTACGGCGATGAATCAGAGCGTCCATTCGGCCCTACGGGCTCCGATCCGCTACAGGGGACCCGTTCGGATATGAACTGGCAGGACGTCACGGGTAAACAGGCGTTAACTGTCGCCCACTGGCAGCTTCTGGGGCAGTTCCGCGCCCGTCATCCGGCGGTGGGTGAAGGCAAGCAAACAACGCTGTCAATGAAAGAAGGCTACGGCTTTGTGCGCGAGCACAAGGGCGATAAGGTGATGGTGGTTTGGGCGGGTAATCAATAGACCCCCCACCCTAACCCTCTCCCCAAAGGGGAGAGGGCCGGGGTGAGGGGTATTCACCAGAATAATTCACCACACAAATACAAATCTACCACATAAAACAACAAATCCGACCACATTCGCCGATTTGCACCAACACGGTGCTGGCGTTATGGTTACTGCCTTTCATATTAAGCCCGACAGATCACCTGCTATGACGTTTTCACTTTTCGGCGACAAATTTACCCGCCATTCAGGCATTACCCGCCTGATGGAGGACCTCAACGACGGGCTGCGCACCCCAGGCGCTATCATGCTTGGCGGCGGAAACCCGGCTCAAATTCCGGAGATGAACACCTACTTCCAGACGCTGCTGGCAGAGATGCTGGAAAACGGTAAAGCAACCGATGCGCTATGTAATTACGACGGCCCTCAGGGTAAAACAGAACTACTGACGCTTCTGGCGGCAATGCTGCGGGAAGCGCTGGGTTGGGATATCGAACCACAGAATATTGCACTGACAAACGGCAGTCAGAGCGCGTTTTTCTACTTATTCAATCTGTTCGCCGGACGCCGCGCCGATGGCACCACGAAAAAAGTGCTGTTCCCGCTGGCACCGGAATATATTGGCTATGCCGATGCCGGCCTCGAAGAAGACCTGTTTGTTTCCGCACGTCCGAATATCGAGTTGCTGCCAGAGGGCCAGTTCAAATATCACGTCGATTTTGAACATCTGCATATCGGTGAAGAGACGGGCATGATCTGCGTATCACGTCCCACCAACCCGACGGGCAACGTGATCACCGACGACGAGCTGATGAAGCTGGATGCGCTGGCGAATCAGCACGGCATCCCGCTGGTGATCGATAACGCCTATGGCGTACCGTTCCCGGGGATCATATTCAGCGAAGCGCGTCCGCTATGGAACCCGAATATCATCCTCTGCATGAGCCTCTCTAAGCTGGGCCTGCCGGGCAGCCGTTGCGGCATTATCATTGCTAACGAGAAAATCATCACCGCCATTACCAACATGAACGGCATTATCAGCCTTTCGCCTGGCGGCATCGGCCCGGCGATGATGTGCGAGATGATCAGGCGTAACGACCTGCTGCGCCTGTCGAATGAGGTGATTAAGCCGTTTTACTCTCAGCGCGTTCAGGAAACTATAGCCATCCTTCGCCGCTACTTACCGGAAGAACGCTGCCTGATCCATAAACCGGAAGGGGCAATTTTCCTGTGGCTGTGGTTTAAGGATCTGCCCATTACGACAGAGCTGCTTTATCAGCGTCTGAAAAAACGTGGCGTACTGATGGTGCCAGGGGATTACTTCTTCCCGGGGCTGGATAAGCCGTGGCCGCACACGCACCAGTGCATGCGTATGAACTACGTCCCGGACCCGGAAAAAATCGAAGCGGGTGTGAAAATTCTCGCCGAAGAGATTGAGAACGCCTGGCGCGAGGCCGGTTAATAAAACCTCAGGCCAGATTACGCAGCCGTTCCGCGCGTAATCTGGCGGGGTCTATGCAGCGCAGCGCGTGGGTGGGACAGGCTTCGACGCAGGCGGGACCGCTCTCGCGATGCGCGCACAAATCACATTTCAGCGCCTGAACGCGATCTTCCACGACCCGAACCTGCATTGCCCCGAACGGGCACGCCACCATACAGCTTTTGCAGCCGATACAGCGCGATTGCTTAACGAGCCAGGCTCCCGCAGCGTGGTGAATGGCCCCCGTCGGGCAGACATTCGCGCAGGGCGCATCTTCACACTGGTGGCAGCCCACCGCCGTAGTGAAGGTTCCCCCCTTAACCACGCGGATCCGTGACGTAAGCGCTTCTGGCGTGGCGCTGCTTTGATGCGACATCATGCACGCTACCTCACAGGTACGGCACCCGATACATTTTTCAGGATCCGCCAGGATAAATCGGTTCATGGATAACGCCTCGCGCAGGTTAAAAGTCAGTTCCGTTGAATTATCGTTAGCGCATCATACCTTGCGTGCGAATCGTTAAGGATGCTGTGGGTCAAAGAGCGGGCGCGGATACTTTTAGCTTACCCGAAGGTGCGCCAACAGGCGGAGGGGATCGGTTATCAGGCGCAGGGCTCTAATGCTACCCTCACTCCGTGGTTTAGCTGGGCAAACCGGCGTGGAGAGGAAATGCGGTTATAGGTGAATGTAGGCATAATTTGAAAAAATAAAATAGCTTTATATATATAATATACTTAATAAGCTCGGCGTTAACGGGCTTATTTTCTTTTATTCAATTTAATCACTCTGTGATCCAAACCCCGGAATCGTTTTTTTTGCTGTTAACTCCCCATGGAGTTCATTGAATGGCATGCATTTTGATGCTATTTCATCAGGACACACAGTATTGAAATAAGGATATCCCATGGAATTTACAGAAAGACTGAATGCATTATCTACTAAAATTAGACAGCAAATTGAAGTAATTAATACTGAAGAAGCAACCAAAACGGCATTTGTTATGCCTTTTATTCATAATGTCTTAGGGTACGATGTGTTTGACCCGTCAGAGGTTACACCTGAATTTGTATGTGATATTGGCACAAAAAAAGGTGAAAAAATTGACTATGCGATAATGAAAAACAATGACGTGCAAATTCTCATCGAATGTAAAAAAATTGGTGAGCCTTTAAATATAAATCATGCATCACAACTTTTTAGATACTTTCATGTTACAAACGCAAGGATATCAATCTTAACGAACGGACAAATATACAGATTTTATACCGATCTCGACGCACCTAATAAAATGGATGAAAAACCTTTTTTAGAGGTCGACCTGCTTGATATTGATGAAAACGTTATACCTGAATTAAAAAAACTCACCAAATCTTCTTTTGATCTTGAATCCATCATAAACGCTGCTGGAGAGTTAAAGTACGTTAGCCAAATCAAGAGAATATTGCATACACAACTTAACAATCCAGAAGACGATTTCGTTAAGTTTTTTGCTTCGCGAGTTTATGACGGTATGCTGACCCAAAAAGTCAGAGAGTCTTTTCAAAATCTCACCAGAAAGGCAGCAAGCCAGTACATAAACGATCAAGTTAATGAGAGGCTTAAGTCTGCCATCACAGGTATCACTCCGGCTACTGTCGAAACTCAAACAGAAACACAGCAAAGTGAGGATGATGAACAAAAGGATGAAAGTGAAATCATAACGACTCTGGAAGAATTGGAAGGTTTTCACATTGTTAAAGCAATCACCCGAGCCGTTCTTGAGGCGCCTCGCATTACCCATAGAGACACAAAGAGCTATTGCGGCATTCTTGTAGACGACAATAACCGCAAGCCTCTTTGCCGACTGCATTTTAATCGAACACAAAAATACATCGGGCTTTTTGATCTGGAAAAAAACGAAACACGGCACCCAATTGCTACAGTTGATGATATTTATTCCTTTGCTGATATCCTGAAAGCAACTGCTGCTCTTTACAACTAATCATCACCGGGGCAGTACACGCCGTGCTGCCTCTGCAAGAAAAGCACTTCGGTTAGTAAATTGTGGATGCTCGCTGACAAAGGAATCAATCTTCACCAGCAAACGGCGAGGTATCGTAATATTGATGCGCTCTACTCTGCCTTCAAACTGTTTCATATTGATATCCACCAGCAACCATTGTCCGCCAATGAAATCCTCCGGATGACTTGCCAGATGCGCTTCAACCATACCCGGAAGTGGCAACATTTCATCCATTTCAAACAACGCTTCAAAATGGGCAGTTAATGCATCACGTGCATCCTGAAAAGCATCATCCAGTGAATCCCCCGCAAAAAAACACCCCGGAACGTCAGGAAAGAAACCACTGGCGCTACCGTCGGAATCAGAATGAATGTAAGCCGGATAAAACATAACTACTCCTGATATCAGTGTTTAATTCCCGCCTGTCGCCAGATTTGTGCGAGAGTGCCTGGTTTAATGTCCTTTTTAGGATGTGGGACGGTAACCAACCCTTTTTGCACTGGATGGCGAAACTGATGATGGCTTCCCTTCGTTCTTACACATTTCCAGCCATGGCTAACCAGAACAGTAATGATATCCGCACTTTTCACATCCCAATCCTTCCCTGATTATACACATGATACACACCATCGCTACTGGGTTGAATGAGACTACCGCATTAAAAACGGCAGCGCAGCCAGACTTTAGCGAAACAGGAAGAGGCATCGAGAAAAGAAGAGGGAAGATTGTCATGTTGCAAATAAAAATGCGGCCACTATCGTAGGCCGGGTAAGGCGAAGCCGCCACCCGGCTTTAACCCGGCTCAGGCCACGCCACCCGGGACGGCCTGAGCCCGGAGATTAAAACAACCCCAGCGGTTTATCAGAGTAGCTGACCAACAGACATTTTGTTTGCTGGTAGTGCTCCAGCATCATCTTATGGGTTTCACGCCCGATGCCCGACTGCTTGTAGCCGCCAAACGCCGCATGAGCCGGATAGGCGTGATAGCAGTTTGTCCATACGCGTCCGGCCTGAATGCCCCGGCCCATTTTATAGGCCAGATTACCGTTACGGCTCCAGACGCCCGCCCCCAGGCCATACTGCGTGTCGTTGGCGAGCTCCAGCGCCTCGTCCATGGTTTTAAACGTGGTGACGGCCAGCACCGGTCCAAAAATTTCCTCCTGGAAAACGCGCATGTTGTTCTTACCGAACAGGATAGTCGGCTCAAGGTAGTAGCCCTCCTGCAAATCGCCGCCCAGCACCTTACGACGACCGCCGGTCAACACATCGGCCCCCTCTTTTTTACCGATATCAATATAGTTGAGGATGGTTTCCAGCTGGCCATGCGATACCTGCGCCCCCATCTGGGTAACGTTATCCAACGGATTACCGCTGCGAATCGACTCCACGCGCCGGATCGCCCGCTCCATAAAGCGCTCATAAATGGATTCCTGCACCAGCGCGCGGCTCGGACAGGTGCAGACTTCGCCCTGGTTAAACGCGAACAGCGCAAACCCTTCCAGCGCTTTGTCGAAGAAGGCGTCCTCTTCGTCCATCACGTCGGCAAAGAAGATGTTCGGCGATTTGCCGCCCAGCTCGAGCGTGACCGGAATGATGTTCTGGGTCGCGTACTGCATGATCTGCTGGCCCACTTCCGTTGAGCCGGTGAACGCCACTTTGGCGATACGTTTTGAGGTAGCCAGATATTCGCCGATCTCTCCCCCGGCCCCGTTGACCACGTTAATGACCCCCGGCGGCAACAGGTCGCCAATCACCTCCATCAGCAGCAGTACCGAAAGCGGCGTTAAGCGAGCGGGTTTCAGCACAACGCAGTTACCCGCCGCCAGCGCGGGCGCCATTTTCCAGCTCGCCATCAGCAGCGGGAAGTTCCACGGAATAATTTGCCCCACCACGCCGAGCGGCTCGTGGAAGTGATACGCCACGGTATCTTTGTCAACTTCACTTATTCCCCCCTCCTGGGCACGAATGCAGGACGCAAAATAGCGGAAATGGTCAATCGCCAGCGGCACGTCCGCCGCCATGGTTTCCCGGATCGGCTTGCCGTTGTCCCACGTTTCTGCGGTCGCCAGCAGCTCCAGATTCTGCTCCATCCGATCGGCGATTTTGAACAAAATGGCCGCTCTGTCCTGAACGGACGTTTGTCCCCACTTATCTTTCGCCTTATGCGCCGCATCCAGCGCTAAATCTATATCCCGCTTGCCCGAACTGGCAATTTCACACAGCGGCTGGCCGGTAACGGGCGTCAGGTTGGAATAGTATTCACCGTCGACGGGCGCCACCCAGTCGCCGCCGATAAAGTTGTCATAGCGGGGCTTCAGCTTAAGGGGAAAACCATACTCGCCTGGCTGGATACGCGATGAGGGAGGATTGTTTGTCATGACCGTCTCCTTGCAGTAGGTGTACAACAAGGGTAGTTCCGGCTGGTGGTTTTCTCGCCAGTCGGTAACGGGTTTACGAGCCGTATCACGGATTACCGTACTTTACGTTTCGTTTCTGCCGCCAGAGCCATACTTAATAGCTCAGGGGCTCATGAGGAACGATGCAATGCAGCTATTTATCGGCTTTGACGTGGGCGGAACCCACATCAAACACGGCGTGATTAACGAAAACGGCGAAGAACTGACATCCGATGAATATGATACGCCTGACGATGAAAGCACCTTCAAACAGAAGTGGAAAGCGGTGGTGGATAAGTACCGCCAGGAGCATGAGATCGTCGGCATCGGCGTGAGTTTTCCGGGCCACATCAATCACCATACCGGCGAAGCGGCCAAGGCCGGGGCGCTGGATTACCTTGACGGTGAAAACCTGTGCGAGCTTTTCGCACAGCTGACCGATCTCCCCGTAACAACCGAAAATGACGCCAACTGCGCGGCGCTGGGCGAACGCTGGCAGGGCGCCGGCAAGGACTATGAGCATTTTGTCTGCATCACCATCGGCACCGGCATCGGCGGCGGTATCGTCATGGAGGGCGATCTCTACCGTGGGTCGCACTACCGGGCGGGTGAGTTTGGCGTGCTGCCCGTTGGCAACAACGGCGAGCCGATGCACGAAGTGGCGTCAGCCAGCGGCCTGATGAAAGCCTGCCGCCGCGCGCTGGCCGTGTCGGAAGATGAGATGCCTGACGGTGAGGAGCTGTTTAAACGCATGGACAGCGACGTGCATCTGCGTGAGGCCATAGAAGAGTGGGCGCATTTCCTCTCGCGCGGCATCTACAGCGTGATCTCCATGTTTGATCCGCAGGCGGTGCTGATTGGCGGCGGCATTAGCGAGCAGGAGAAAATCTATCTCCTGCTGGATAAATACCTACAGCGATTCGAGGAGTGGGAGGCGCTCCGGGTGCCCATCCTTCCCTGCGAGCTGGGTAACCAGGCGGGAAGGCTGGGCGCGGTCTGGCTGGCTAAGCAGAAGCAGGCGCGCAGCGCTTAACGCTTACGGAAATAACTGCGCGTCGCGTAGCACATGGTCATTGCCACGACGACGCGTAAACCCGATGCGGTTGAAATACTCCAGGATCTGAATCGCCAGTTTGCGTCCCACATTCAGCCGATCGCGGAAGTCTGCGGCGCAGGTTGATCCGCGCGCCTGATCCAGCTCCCGGATCAGGTTCGCAAACGCTACGATCCGATCGTTGCGGTAATAACGATCTTTCACGATCGCCACAATCATCCCCTGCTGTGCCGCATGGCGCAGTACCTGACGCATCAGCTGCTCATCGGTATTGGTTTCACGCGCCAGATCGCGCACCCACCACGGTTCATCGCCAAACAGCGCCGCCACTTTTTGCCAGACCGCGTCCTGCTCAGCGGTAAAACCGGCCTTGTGTTCCGGCAGGTGTAGCCAGCCGTGATGACTTGCAATAACGCCGCTTTCACGCATGTTTTCAATCAGCAACAGCACCAGCGCGTCGTCTTCCATGGGCAACGCCATGCGCCGCAGACGTTCACGGCCCGGGCCGGGCTCATCCTGATGCTGTTCATGGTAGGTCGCCAGCGTGCTCAGCACTTTGCGCTGCCAGCGCGCCGCCACCGGCGCGTTCAGCAGGCTGTTCCCGGCCTGAATAAAACCTGGCTCCTGCGTCAGAAGACGCAATCCTTCGCCGCTGAGCTGGCGCGCCCAGGCGAACGCCGCCAGATCCACCGCGCCACGCTCAAGGTGGATATCTAACGCAGACTTATCATCGCGGGTCTGGGCCAGCGCGGCCAGCCACTGTAAATACTCGGGCTTACGTTTGCCGCGACGGGGCGGATCCAGCATGACCACGCGCGCGCCCGCCAGCGTTTCCCGCGCCGAAATATCGCGCAGAACCAGGCGGTCGTTATTCGCCAGCCAGAGCGGGGAGTCGAACACCAGTTCGGCGAGATCGTTTTCCAGCAGCGACACGCGTCCGGTGATGTGGCTGGCCGCGTGGTGGATATGCAGCGGCTGCCACTGGGTCAGCGGCGTATGGGTCTGGAGAGAAACGATAATCCGTTCAGAGGGCTCCGGCGGCGCGTCGGCCAGCAGCCAGTCGCCGCGGTTAAGCTGGTCTTTTTCGGCATCACCGGCAATATTCAGCGCGATACGCTGCCCGGCGTGGGCCTGTTCCACCGGCTGGTTTTGCGCATGAAGCCCGCGCACGCGCATCGGTTTGTTCACGCCCGTCAGCCACAGGGTATCGCCCACGTTCACTTCCCCGCTCAGCGCGGTACCGGTCACCACCAGCCCAGCCCCTTTCACGGTAAACGCCCTGTCGATCGCCAGACGGAAGCGGTGATGGCTGGCCTGTTCACGAGACGGGATCTGCTGCAAATGGTTGCGAAGAGCATCGATACCGCGGCCTTCTGTCGCTACGGTGACAAACAGTGCGACATCCTTAAAACCGTATTCACTCAGCGCCGCCAGCACCTCTTGACGCACCTCGTCGATACGCGCCTCCTCCACACGGTCCGCTTTGGTGAGGGCGACGGTCA
Source organism: Enterobacter cloacae complex sp. AR_0002 (assembly GCF_001922365.1). Lineage (NCBI taxonomy): Bacteria > Pseudomonadati > Pseudomonadota > Gammaproteobacteria > Enterobacterales > Enterobacteriaceae > Enterobacter > Enterobacter cloacae complex sp. AR_0002. The sequence continues at coordinate 3,858,184 of NZ_CP018814.1, read as the reverse complement.
ACTGCGGGTTTCCCGTCAGCTGGAGGATCGCCAGATGCTCGCGCGTTTGCGCCATCACCCCGTCATCGCACGCGACCACCAGCAGGGCGTGATCGATCCCGCCCACGCCCGCGAGCATATTGGAAAGAAACTTCTCGTGGCCGGGCACGTCGATAAAGCCCAGCACGCGACCGTCGGGCTGCGGCCAGTAGGCGTAACCCAGGTCAATGGTCATGCCGCGCTTTTTCTCTTCCGGCAGGCGATCGGCATTCACGCCCGTAATGGCCTGCAATAACGTGGTTTTGCCGTGGTCAACGTGACCGGCGGTGGCAATAATCATTTCAACATCATCTCCAGAAACCGCACTTCATCTTCCAGACAGCGTAAATCCAGCCACATGCGCCCGTCACCGATCCGGCCAATCACCGGCGTCGGTAATGCGCGCCAGCGCGCCGACAGCGCCTCAAGCTGGCTTCCGCGTCCGTCGCGCGGGGTGAACGTCAGCGCTTCGCTCGGTAACCTGTCCACCGGCAGCGAGCCGCTGCCAATTTGCGACAGGCAAGGCTCGATACGAACTTCAAACTCAGGGTAATGAGGAGCAACCTGCGGCAGTAGCGCTTCCGCCTGCGCGCGAACAGAGGCCGCATCACGGCTCAGCAAACGCAACGTGGGCAGGCGGTCAGCCAGTTTCTCCGGGTGGAGATAGAGCCGCAGCGTGGCTTCCAGCGCGGCCAGCGTCATTTTATCGGCACGCAGGGCGCGCTTCAGCGGATGCTGCTGTAGCTGCGCAATCAGTTCGCGCCTGCCGACGATAATACCCGCCTGCGGCCCGCCCAGCAGTTTATCGCCAGAGAAACTAACCAGGCTTACGCCCGCGGCAACCATTTCCTGCACCATTGGCTCTTTTGGCAGACCATACTGGCGCATATCCACCAGCGACCCACTGCCAAGATCGGCAATCACCGGCACGTTTAGCTCGCGCCCGATGGCGGCCAGTTCAGCCTCTTCCACCGTTTTGGTGAAACCCTCAATGTGGTAATTGCTGGTATGCACTTTCATCAGCAGGGCGGTGTTTTCATTCACCGCCGCGCGATAATCTTTTGCATGGGTACGGTTGGTTGTGCCCACTTCATGCAGCGTGCAGCCCGCCTGGCGCATGACATCCGGAATACGAAACGCACCGCCGATCTCCACCAGCTCGCCGCGAGAGACGACAACCTCTTTTCCGCTCGCGGTGGCCGCCAGCATTAATAGCACCGCCGCCGCGTTGTTATTCACAATGCAGGCATCTTCCGCGCCGGTGATCTGGCAGAGAAGATCCGCCAGCGCGCGATCGCGATGTCCGCGCCCGGCGCCGTCCAGATCGTACTCCAGCGTCACCGGCGAGCGCATGGCCCGGGTGACGGCCTCTATTGCCTCTTCTGCCTGCTGTGCCCGGCCCAGATTGGTGTGCAGAACCGTGCCTGTCAGGTTAATAACCGGGCGCAACGCGCTTTGCGCGTGCTTGCTCAACCTCCTTTCAACTTCCTGCGCCCATGCCTCGCACCAGCCGGGTAGCGCGTTCTCAGCCTGAATATGGCGACGCGCATCGTCCTGAAGCTGGCGTAGCATGTCGACCGTTGCAGTATGGCCAAACTGCTCCAGCACCGCAGTGATGCGCGGGTCACGAAGCAGACGATCGGTAGCGGGGATCTGGCTGTAGAGGGAATGATGAGTAGTCATGAATGCGCCTGGCGAGTAAATATCTTCCCCCCTCCCGACGGGAGAGGGAGTTAACATGTGGGGGGATTGTACCGCCTCCCGCCAGGAAGTGTTATAACCCGCATCAAGCCTTTGGCGGTTCAGTCCGGGCGAAACTTTCGCGCTGGAAGAGCGTCTCCGCCAGTTTGACCAGCAGCGGACGATCTACGCACCAGCCCGGCGAGACGCGGCGGAAATTGAGGTAGCCGATGGCGCAGGCGATGGCGATCGTCGCCAGATTCAGGCTATCGCTCTGAATTTTCCCGTCGCGGATCAGCTGTTCGCACATATCCAGGCTGCGGCTGATTTTTTCGCGCTGGCGCAGCAGCTCATTTTCTGACTGCTGGGCGGCGGGCCTTGCCTGCTCGCGTACGGACGTTAATGCCGCATCCATAATGCCATCCGCCAGGGCTTCAATTTGCTTCATCGCCAGCGCTGCTTTTGGATCCGCCGGCAGCATGGCCGGCGCAACGCCAAGCAGCTCGATGTACTCCGCAATGATCGGGGAATCAAACCAGTAGTCGCCCTCGTCCGTTACCAGCGCCGGGACTTTCCCCAGCGGGTTGTACTGCGCAACGCCGTTCTCAGCGTTGTAGGGTTGTTCATTTACGAATTCAAATTCAATCCCTTTCTCCAGCAGGAGAATCGAAATCTTACGCACGAAAGGACTTGTATAACTGCCGATGAGTTTCATTGCTTATCCTTAATGCCCACAAAGAGGTCAGTATGGATCAAGCCGTGGTAAAAGACAGGTGTGCGTATCGCATTCCTGTCGTGAGGGGATACGGGAGAAATCTGCATAAAAATATTTTGTGAATCAAATCACAATCTGAAAACAAACAGCCAACTTAACATTGTGATATTAATCACAAAAACCCGCCCATTTTGGCGTAATTCTGAACGATGTATTTTTTTTACACACTCATTATGTGATCGCGATCACTTCATTAATGTCCTCACCCCCTACATTCATGTGATTCAGATCACACAAAATTTCGCTGTCTGGACAGTTGAACGATTCAGTGCCAGATTTCACAGCATCAGAACAGGGCCCGGCTACCTCTGCCGCCGCACATTAACGATAAACCTCGGGCCACAAGCCTAAGCGTAAACATAAGAAGGGGTGTTTTATGTCATCCGATTTCAAGATCAAAGTGCAAAGCTTTGGTCGTTTCCTCAGCAACATGGTGATGCCAAATATCGGCGCGTTTATCGCGTGGGGTATTATCACCGCATTATTTATTCCGACAGGGTGGTTGCCTAACGAAACGCTGGCGAAACTTGTTGGCCCAATGATTACGTACCTGCTGCCGCTGCTCATCGGTTATACCGGTGGTCGTCTGGTGGGCGGTGACCGTGGTGGCGTCGTGGGTGCCATCACAACCATGGGGGTGATCGTCGGTGCGGATATGCCGATGTTCCTCGGTGCGATGATTGCCGGTCCTCTGGGCGGCTGGGCGATTAAGAAATTTGACGTCTGGGTTGATGGCAAGATCAAATCCGGCTTCGAAATGCTGGTGAACAACTTCTCCGCGGGCATCATCGGGATGATCCTCGCGATTCTGGCGTTCCTCGGCATTGGCCCGGCGGTTGAAGTGCTCTCCAAGCTGCTGGCTGCGGGCGTTAACTTCATGGTGGCGCATGACATGCTGCCGCTGGCGTCAATCTTCGTTGAACCGGCGAAAATCCTGTTCCTGAACAACGCCATCAACCATGGTATCTTCTCACCGCTGGGGATTCAGCAGTCACACGATCTCGGCAAGTCCATCTTCTTCCTGATTGAAGCGAACCCGGGTCCGGGTATGGGCGTTCTGCTGGCATACATGTTCTTTGGTCGCGGCAGCGCGAAACAGTCTGCTGGCGGCGCGGCGATCATTCACTTCCTGGGCGGTATTCACGAAATTTACTTCCCGTATGTACTGATGAACCCACGCCTGATCCTGGCCGTTATCCTCGGCGGTATGACCGGCGTGTTCACCCTGAGCGTACTGGGCGGCGGTCTGGTCTCTCCGGCTTCTCCAGGCTCTATCCTGGCGGTGCTGGCGATGACCCCGAAAGGCGCCTACTTCGCGAACATCGCGGCGATCTGTGCGGCCATGGCGGTCTCCTTCGTGGCCTCCGCTATCCTGCTGAAAACCAGCAAGGTGAAAGAAGACGACGATATCGAAGCGGCAACCCGTCGTATGCATGACATGAAAGCCGAATCCAAAGGCGCAACGCCGCTGGCGGCAGGCGATGTCTCTAACGACCTGAGCCACGTTCGTAAAATCATCGTTGCCTGCGATGCCGGTATGGGCTCCAGCGCAATGGGTGCGGGCGTGCTGCGTAAGAAAGTGCAGGATGCGGGTCTGACCAACATCTCCGTCACCAACAGCGCGATTAACAGCCTGCCGCCGGACGTTGACCTGGTGATCACGCACCGCGATCTGACCGAACGCGCTATGCGTCAGGTACCGCAGGCGCAGCACATTTCCCTGACCAACTTCCTCGACAGCGGCCTGTACACGAGCCTGACCGAACGTCTGGTGGCGGCGCAGCGCCATGAAGATAACGAAGTGAAAGTACGTACCAGCCTGCAAGACAGCTTCGACGAGAGCAACGCGCATCTGTTCAAACTGGGCGCAGAAAACATCTTCCTTGGCCGCACGGCGACCAATAAAGAAGAGGCCATTCGCTTCGCCGGTGAGCAGCTGGTGAAAGGTGGCTACGTTCAGCCGGAATACGTTGAGGCGATGCTGGAGCGTGAAAAGCTGACCCCAACCTACCTGGGTGAATCCATCGCGGTTCCACACGGTACGGTGGAAGCCAAAGACCGCGTGCTGAAAACCGGCGTGGTGTTCTGTCAGTATCCTGATGGCGTGCGCTTCGGTGAAGAAGAGGACGACATCGCCCGTCTGGTGATTGGTATCGCCGCTCGCAACAACGAGCATATCCAGGTGATTACCAGCCTGACCAACGCGCTGGATGACGAAACGGTTATTGAGCGTCTGGCCAACACCACCAGCGTTGAAGAAGTTCTGGCCCTGCTTAACAAATAACGGTACTCCTCCCTCTCCCCCCGGGGAGAGGGCTAGGGTGAGGGGAAAACGTTCCTCACCCCAGCCCTCTCGGGTAAAAACATTGATGAAGGTTAACACTATGAAAGCATTACATTTTGGCGCAGGTAATATTGGTCGTGGCTTTATCGGTAAACTGCTGGCAGACGCGGGCATTACCCTGACATTCGCCGATGTGAATCAGGTGGTTCTGGATGCCCTGAATGCCCGTCATAGCTATCAGGTTCACGTGGTGGGTGAAAACGAACAGGTTGAAACGGTCTCTGGCGTCAACGCGGTAAGCAGCATTGGCGACGATGTTATCGATCTTATTGCCAGCGTTGATCTGGTCACCACAGCCGTGGGTCCGGTGGTGCTTGAGCGTATCGCCCCGGCGGTCGCGAAAGGCCTGGCGAAGCGTAAAGCACAGGGCGTTGAAACGCCGCTGAACATCATCGCCTGTGAAAACATGGTGCGCGGCACCACGCAGCTGAAAGGCCACGTTCTTGCGGCCGTCGCCGACGAAGATAAAGCCTGGGTTGAAGCGCACGTAGGTTTTGTTGATTCCGCCGTGGATCGCATCGTTCCGCCGTCAGCATCCGCCACCAACGACCCGCTGGAAGTGACCGTGGAAACCTTCAGCGAGTGGATCGTTGATAAAACCCAGTTTAAGGGCGCGCTGCCGACCATTCCGGGAATGGAATTAACCGATAACCTGATGGCATTTGTCGAACGTAAACTCTTCACGCTGAACACCGGGCATGCTATAACCGCGTACCTCGGAAAATTGGCCGGTCATCAGACCATTCGTGACGCGATCCTCGATGAGAACATCCGTGCGGTGGTCAAAGGGGCAATGGAAGAGAGCGGCGCGGTGCTGATCAAACGCTACGGTTTTGATGCTGATAAACACGCAGCATACATCCAGAAAATCCTCGGTCGTTTTGAAAACCCGTATCTGAAAGATGACGTTGAGCGCGTGGGTCGTCAGCCGCTGCGTAAACTGAGCGCGGGCGATCGCCTGATTAAACCGCTGCTGGGCACGCTGGAATACGGCCTGCCGCACGCTAACCTGGTGAAGGGAATCGCTGCCGCAATGCACTACCGCAGCGAGCAGGACCCGCAGGCAATTGAGCTGGCTCAGCTGATTGATGACAAAGGCGCGCAAGCTGCGCTGGCGCAGATCTCCGGTCTGGATGCCAACAGTGACGTAGTTGCGGAGGCGGTCAGCGCATACAACGCAACCAAATGATGCAGAGTCCGGCGCAGGTGAGCCTGCGCCCGAATAACAGATTGTCAGATATGCAGGCAATAATGGAACAAACCCAGGCCTTTGAAAATCGTGTGCTTGAGCGTCTGAATGCTGGCAAAACCGTACGAAGTTTCCTGATTACCGCTGTCGAGCTGTTAACCGAGGCGGTAAACATTCTGGTGCTTCAGGTGTTTCGCAAAGACGACTACGCGGTAAAGTATGCTGTAGAACCGTTACTGGACGGAGACGGACCGCTGGGCGATTTATCGGTACGGCTGAAGCTGATTTACGGTCTCGGCGTGCTGAACCGTCAGGAGTATGAAGACGCCGAGCTGTTAATGGCGCTGCGCGAAGAGCTCAATCATGACGGCAATGAGTACACCTTTACCGATGATGAGATACTGGGGCCCTTCGGCGAACTGCACTGCGTATCCGCGCTCCCTCCCGCACCTCAGTTTGATAACAGCGACCCAGAGCTGTATGCGATGCAAAAGCTGCGTTATCAACAGGTTGTCCGCTCCACCATGGTGCTTTCCCTGACTGAGCTGATTTCTAAAATCAGCTTAAAAAAAGCGTTTCAGAAGTAAGCCCGCACACATTGGTGTATCCTTCCCTGTAAATTCCCCGTTTTCAGAGTTATTTGTCATGAAAGAAGTCGAAAAGAACGAAATTAAACGCCTGAGCGACCGTCTGGATATGATCCGCCATCAGATGGCCGGCCTCTCCCTTGTTGATTCCGCCGAGAAATATGCCGAGCTGGAAAAAGAGTCCGTGAAGCTGGAGGCGGAAATTGAACGCCTGCGCGAAGTGAAAGGCCAGAAGCTGAGTAAAGAAGCGCAGAAGCTGATGAACATGCCGCATCGCCGCGCGATCACCAAAAAAGAGCAGGCCGACATGGGCAAGCTGAAGAAAAGCGTCCGTGGCCTGGTGGTGGTGCACCCGATGACTGAGCTTGGTCGCGAAATGGGCCTGAAAGAGATGACGGGTTTTTGTAAGACCGCGTTCTGATCGTCCTCCCCTGCCGCTGCGGCAGGGGAAACTCAGTTGTAAATCAGGTTAAACGTGGCCATCGCATCCGCTTTTCCCGCCGTCACGTTCGCTTCCGTCTGAATGTAATGCGCATCAAACCAGAAGGTTTGCGTCTGGTTATCCCCTACTTGCCCAAGCGCTGACACCTGCGGGGTGTTCCACGGTACCACCTGCCCCTGAACCGAACCGGTATTGTCACCGTAAAGCAGTTCGATCCCGACACCGCTGGCGCTATCCTCCTGCTTCGTCAACGCCAGCGCCCGATCGTTGCCCGGCGTGGTATCGCCAAAGAAACCCATCTTCACCGCCGTGTTATTTTCGCAAGTCACCGGAATGCTGAAGCGTCCGCCCCCGGCGCGGGAGCCGATGCCGTGAAATTCACGCTGGCTCACGCTCCCCATGGGAACAAGAATGCTGCGAGAGCCCACTGAACAGCTGGTACGCCTGACGGTGAAGCTGGCGAGATGAATCTGTACTGGTGTCGCCACGTTGGTGGCGCTGGCTTGATTTTCTCCCGCCTGCAATATCAGCGATCCGACATTTTGCTCCTGGGAGTTGGCGTTATCGTCAGGCATGGGGCTGGTCGTCGGGATTTTGTAAAACACCACCCAGAACTGCAATTTATACGTTGGGGCGCTGGCAAAGGCAGGATTCTGTGAGGCATCGCAGATACGCCGGGACTCTTTGCCATTCACCTGACTTGTGCCGTCAATATAGCGTACCGCATCGGCGCCGCAGTACTGCTGTTCCCGGAACCCCAGCGCGTAGCCGATGCCGTCGATCTGAGTTTTATAGACGTGACGTGACGCGCCGTCTTCCCCCACCACGGTGCCGACGGGGTTATCCATGTCGACAAAGCCGATACTACGCCAGGCGTCATTCCCGCCATCACAGCTGTAGAAATCCGCCCCGGTAGACTGTATCGGCGCAGATATCGGCGTCCAGTCAGACGTGCCGGGCGCATACCCAATGGCATAAGGCACCTGAACGACCCACTGATCGCGCGTGGTGCGGCAGGTTGAAGTCTGGGCATGGGCATGAAAACTCAGCATGCCAAAAAGCGAAAGCAGACTGAGATAGAAAAACCAGTGAATAAAACGACGCATGATATTCCTCTAGTGGCACTCAAGAGACAGCGTAGCGATGCCGGGGGCCATATGAGCTTTCCCCAGTCTGAAAGGTGTCTGGCATTGCTGCTGCTCCCCGTTTTCATACCAGGTGACGCGCAGGGTGCCGCGCTCGGGTACTCCGCTCAGGTAGGCCTGACCGCCGTCAGCGACCATGCTTCGGTTTGCAGAATGGCGGTTCTGCTCCACCACTTCAGCCTGCGCGCCAAACGGCAACGGTTCACCGTGGTAGCGCAGGGAAAACAGAACGCGATAACCAATGTGGGTTTTGTAATTGGCCAGCACCACCGCGCCGCTGGTGGGAATGAGCGTCAGACCGCTCTGCTCAACGTCGACGTTCTCACCCAGCGTCGCCGTATCAAGGCTGACGGTATTTTTGCGATACGCCGAGAGCGTTGGCATGACCGCATAGCCGCGGCTGTCGGTATGGATCCCGTTGTAACCCTCCGGCTCAACGTTCGCCGCACCGGGCACGCGCAGCAGGGCGACGGTATCGCCCAGCGGCTCGCTAAGCGTGACGCCATACTGCGTGGCGATAACGCCTCCGGCGAGTCCGAGGCTCGCGTTGCTACCGCTTCGGCTGTGGTCATAACCGAGGCTGACGTTGCCGTAGCCACCGTTGTATTGCAGCGCCAGGCTGGTACTGTCGGCTTGTCCCTCGCTGGCCTTACTCTGCTGAACGCTGTAATTAAGGTTGCGATTCGCCAGCGCGCTGCCGTTGAGAGACATCTGCTGCGTGGTCATTCCACGATTGTTGTGGTTGATGAAGTAACTGACCGAGCTGTCCGGTAACCAGTGGCCAAGCGGAACATTGACGTTAAACGACACGGTGCGATCGGGATGCTGCTCACGCGCTGAGTCGGTGTAGTCATATCCCGCGCCCCAGGAAATGCCCCGCCAGCTGGTGTACCAGCCAATGTGGATGGTTTTATCCTGCCCGGACGTATGCCAGTAATCCTGCATCCATGCCGAGACGCTGAGGCTGCCGAACTGACCCAGCGTCTGTGAAAAGGTGACCTGCGAGCGGCTACGGCGATTATTGAGTTGCAGCTGTTGGCTGTCAGACTGATTCAGTTCACTAAATTCATAGTAATTGCGCGAGGCATAGCGATAACTCGCCAGGTTGAAGGCGGTGCCGGTAGCGCTGAAATCTTTCTGATACTGAATGCGCCACGCCTGCCCTATCGCGTTTTTGCCGTCGGGTAAATGGCTTTTTGCCAGCGTATCGTCAATGCCCAGCGAGCCAAATGCGCCAAACCCTCTGCCTATGCCAATTGCACCGGCCTGGTAGTTGCTCGCCGTACGAAAGCCGCCATACACCGTCATCCTGGAGAGCAGACCGTAGAAAAAAGCGCCTTCAACAAACTCAGGCGAACGCGCATCGCCGGAACCGGAGTGAAATCGTCCTGCATTGAGACTGTATTTCAGGCTGCCCTGGCGTCGCATAAACGGCACCGCAGAATAGGGTTGGGTAAAGACGCGCGTTGAGCCGTCACTTTCCGTGACCGTAACCTGTAGATCGCCGCTTTGTGCGCCGGGGAACAGATCGTTAATGATAAATGGCCCGGCGGCCACCCAGGTTTCATAGATCACATAGCCATTTTGCGAAACGGAGACTTTAGCGAAGCTGTGTGCAACGCCGCGGATGGTTGGTGCGAAGCCGCGCTGGCTGTCGGGTAACATGCTCTCGCTGGACGAGAGCTGAACCCCGCGAAACGCCACGCTATCGAAGACGTCGCCTGCGGTCCAGGCATCGCCGATCCGTAGCTGGCTGTTAAGACGGCGAATATCCCGGCTCAGCCAGCTACTTTGCGACTGAAAATGGTTGCCGCCCGCGTCGCTGTGGCTCCAGGCCGAAGTGTTGCGCAACCGCCACGCCCCCAGATTGATGCCGTTACGCAGGCTCAGATAGCTGGATGTCGTGACCCCGCTCTGATGACGGGCCTGACCGCCCGACAGACTGTAATCAGTAAATGCCGCCGGGATACCATCGTCCCACTGCGACTGCGGCACGTAGCCACGGCTGCGGTGTTTCATCGCCGCCTGCGGCAGGTTGAGAAAAAGGCGCTGTTGGTTGAAATCATAGGAGGTTCGCGCTGCCGGAATAAAATCCTCGAGGTGCGTGAACGTTTCTCCCTCCTGCAACCGGGAGAATGCAGGAATGGCCCCTACATTTACTCCAAGCGCTTCCAGCAGCGATACGCTAAAAACGGGTTGCAGGCTGCCTTTCTCATTGACGAAGGTGATCTCCTGATGCCGCTCCTCGCGTCCGTTAATCTCCAGCGTCACGAGCCAGGTGCCTGGCATCTGCCCGCCCTTTTCAGAGAAATAGTGCAGATCCGCCGTTTTCTGTTCAGTAGAGGAAAGCTCCAGCGCGGCGGGATCAAAGTAATCCTCGGCCATCCCCGCACGGCTGAAGCTAAGCAGCAACACTGAAAGCGGCGCGTAACGAAACAGGCGAAAAGGCATGATCTTAAAGAGGCTGGGTGTGGGTGGCGGTGATGGCACCAAAATCATTAATAGCCGACCAGCTTACGCCCCCGGAGGCGGACACAGGCCATTCACGGGTTTCCCCTGGACCGATCATGCCCGGCTGCTCAATTTTATGCCCGCCAACGGTCAGCCGATAAAAAGAGACGTAGTATGGCGTCGGGTTAGCGGCCTTAAGCCCTTTTCCCGTCCGCGAAAACGTTATTTTCTGCCAGGCAGTTGCAGCGTCCCCTTTTAGATTGTCCGGGCGGTAGAAAATTTTAAATTTCGATTTAACGTTAACTTGTAATTCGTTGCTGCTCTCTTTTGGCTTTGGCGCAATCGCTTTAATATCGAGCCAGAATACAGATTCACGATCTGTGGGCAGCGGAGCGCCGGTATATTGAATACGCAGCGTGTTGGTCTGCTCCGGATCAAGTCTGAACAGAGGTGGCGTGACAATAAATGGCGCAGCGTTATTTTTACCCTGCCCATCCCCTTCAACCCACGACTGAATAAGATAGGGAACCGCACTTTCCATATTAGAAACAGAAAATGCCACCTCCTTGCTATGTTGTGGGTATACGATCCGTGTTCCCCCCATTACAACGCCAGCGGAAACTGACGCAGAACTAACCATTAATGCAGTGAGCATAATATACGATAAACGTTTCATCATTATTATCTCTGGAGGTGGCTGACAGTGAAATCAGTTATAAACCATCAGGAAGTTAGAAACGGCGTTAACATCGCCGGCGTTGATTTCTGTGCCATCTTTGTCAAGTGCGGCATAGAAAGTTAATTCAGCATTGCCTTCATCATCCGGTGAGGTTGTTTCAGATACCGTACCCGGTTTAATCGCCGTGCTGCGATCGCTGTTATAAAGCTTCACGCCGACACCCGTCGCCATACCTTCACCTGGCGTAACCTGAAGCAGTGTGTCATTCACCGTATCTTTGGTTCCGTCAAACAGTACCGCAACCGATTCAACCGTCTCCGGGCAGTTTTCCACGTTGATTTTGAACTCGCGCGGCGTCGTTTCGTTGTGATCGTCAAAGTAGCTTTTTGCCCACGCCCCAAGGTCTACCGTTTTGTTTTTAGAGGCCGGAGTAATATCACAGGAAATAAGGGTAATCTTCCCTGTAAAATTGATCACCCCGCCCGTACTTTGCGAACCCGCACCGGTATCCAGAGAAGCATTAACGCCAGAATCACTGCTTGACAGTACCGATTGAGAAGATAACAGCAGCCCCGCCGCGGCAATCGCCAGCGCCACATTTTTGATTTTCATTTGGAACACTTTCCCCTCTGTAAATTAAACAGATATAGACTTGTTGTACCAGGTACAATAACCGCTATAAGGATTTAAAAACGCCACCGAAAGGGTTTTAGCAGAATGGGTGACGCGACCTTATAGAATAAAGCAGGGTCCATCCCATGGTGATAATCCGTATATTTTCAGAAGGCCATACACAGATATCCTTCAACTGAGGAATGACTTCTGGCCGAAAATAACACTGAATACGTTGTGGTTAGTAATAAATTTAAAATCTTCTGTTACGTTGCTTCTGAATAAATAGTAAATCAAATGCCTTTTAACGTCTACGTATTGAAAAGTAATACGCCGCGCTTGTAAATATTCTGAAATTAACACTCAGCTAACAAATTTAACCCCTTTCCATTGCCCTAATAATTATTAATCTGCTTTTAATACCGCAACTAAATTACAAGAGAGTTAACTGATCATTGTTTGATCAATTTATTTCAGGATATTATTAGCCAAAAAATGTCACTTCAGCAAAAAATTCTTTCACTTTATCCTGAAAAATCACGGTTAAACAGGATATTTCCTTATCGATCAGCAATTGATCGTTTGTAATACACTGTTAAAATCTATATGTGAAATTTACCTTAATTAAAATTTTTTGCTACAGCTTCGATTTCGCATTTTTAACCAAAAAAATTTTTTATTTATTGGAAATATATCACTCTGATCACACATATACAGATTTTCAAAAACATAAATAAAACAAACAAACCTCATTTGATTCACGCAATATTATCACATACCCATTTTATTCAACCTCTTTTACGCGCCGTATCTGCTCAAAAGGCGAATGTAATGCCCTCCACCTGACTACCGCTCCCAACGCACGCGGTGAGTTGAACTTGCGGTTTTGGTCCTACCAATCATGCGTAAAGCTATCCATCGTTCACAGTTTCGATGCTCCACTTCACAAAAGCATTGCTGAATAGCAACACTTGGTTAACCATTTATTGCCATTAACCCTACATCACAATATTGGAAGGACCACTTTTACACTAAGTGTGACGCTGAGATGAGCAGAGACTCACCCGACGAACACCCGTGTGGTCCTCAGGAGACCTGCATGAGCCTCTGGCAACAAAACTACGATCCGGCCGGGAATATCTGGCTGTCGAGCCTGATCGCATCGCTACCGATCCTGTTCTTCTTCTTTGCGCTGATAAAGCTCAAGCTGAAGGGCTACCTTGCCGCAACGTACACCGTTGCCATCGCCCTGCTGGTGGCGCTGTTCTTCTATAAAATGCCGGTCGATCGCGCGCTGGCCTCCGTGGTGTATGGTTTCTTCTACGGCCTGTGGCCGATTGCGTGGATCATCATCGCCGCCGTCTTTGTCTACAAAATCTCGGTGAAAACCGGGCAGTTCGACATTATTCGCTCGTCGATTCTCTCTATTACACCGGACCAGCGTTTACAGATGCTGATTGTCGGTTTCTCCTTCGGGGCGTTCCTTGAAGGGGCGGCAGGATTTGGCGCGCCGGTGGCGATCACCGCCGCTCTGCTGGTCGGGCTGGGCTTTAATCCGCTGTATGCCGCTGGCCTGTGCCTGATTGTGAACACCGCCCCGGTGGCGTTTGGCGCGATGGGCATTCCGATTCTGGTGGCGGGCCAGGTGACCGGGCTGGACAGCTTCGAGATCGGCCAGATGGTGGGCCGCCAGCTGCCGTTCCTGACCATTATCGTGCTGTTCTGGATCATGGCGATTATGGACGGCTGGCGCGGCGTGAAGGAGACCTGGCCTGCGGTGATGGTAGCGGGCGGTTCGTTCGCCATTGCCCAGTATCTCAGCTCCAACTTCCTCGGCCCGGAACTGCCGGACATCATCTCTTCCCTGGTGTCGCTGGTCTGCCTGACGCTGTTCCTGAAACGCTGGCAGCCGGTACGTATCTTCCGCTTTGCTGACATGGGCGCATCGCACGTGGATCAGACGCTGGCGCGCACCGGCTATACCGCCGGACAGATTGTGCGCGCGTGGTCACCGTTCCTGTTCCTGACCGCCACCGTGACGCTGTGGAGCATTCCGCCGTTTAAAGCCCTCTTCGCCCCGGGCGGCGCGCTGTACGACATGGTGATTAATATCTCCGTGCCGTTCCTCGACAAAATGGTCGCCCGTATGCCGCCGGTGGTGCACGACGCCACGCCGTATGCGGCAGTGTTTAAGTTCGACTGGTTCTCAGCCACCGGTACGGCCATCCTGTTTGCCGCTATCCTTTCCGTTGTGTGGCTGCGCATGAAGCCTGCCGCCGCGGTACAGACCTTTGCGGCGACGATTAAAGAGCTGATGCTGCCGATTTACTCCATCGGCATGGTGCTGGCGTTCGCGTTTATTTCGAATTACTCCGGCCTGTCGTCGACGCTGGCGTTAGCGCTGGCGCATACCGGCCACGCGTTTACCTTCTTCTCGCCGTTCCTCGGCTGGCTGGGGGTGTTCCTGACCGGTTCAGATACGTCATCTAACGCCCTGTTTGCTGCCCTACAGGCCACGGCCGCGCAGCAGATTGGCGTCTCGGACGTGCTGCTGGTCGCTGCGAACACCACCGGCGGCGTGACCGGGAAGATGATCTCACCGCAGTCCATCGCCATTGCCTGTGCTGCGGTGGGGCTGGTAGGCAAAGAGTCGGATCTGTTCCGCTTTACCGTTAAACACAGCCTGATATTTACCTGCATGGTGGGCGTGATCACCACATTGCAGGCCTATGTCTTAACCTGGATGATTCCATGATAGTGATGCCCAGACGCCTGTCCGAAGAGATTGCCACTCGCGTACGGGCGCTGATAGAAGAACAACAGCTGGAAGCGGGCATGAGATTGCCCGCCGAGCGTCAGCTTGCCGCTCAGCTTGGCGTGTCGCGCAACTCACTGCGCGAGGCGCTGGCGACGCTGGTTAGTGAAGGGGTGCTGCTGAGCCGTCGCGGCGGCGGCACCTTCGTGCGCTGGCAGCATGACGACTGGTCCGAACAAAACATCGTGCAGCCGCTGAAGACGCTGATGGAAAACGACCCGGACTACAGCTTCGACATCCTCGAAGCGCGTCACGCCATCGAAACCAGCACCGCGTGGCACGCGGCGATGCGGGCAACCGACGCCGACAAAGAGAAGCTCAAAGCCTGTTTTGAAGCCACGCAAAGCAGCGACCCGGACATCGCCTCCCAGGCGGACGTGCGGTTCCATCTGGCGATTGCCGAGGCCTCGCACAACGTGGTGCTGCTGCAAACCATGCGCGGGTTCTTCGACCTGCTGCAATCCTCCGTCAAGCAGAGCCGCCAGCGCATGTATCTGGTGCCGCCGGTGTTTGCCCAGCTGACCGAACAGCACGAGGCGGTGCTCAACGCCATTCTGGCCGGAGATGCCGAAGCCGCGCGCAAGGCGATGATGGCGCATCTCGGCTTCGTGCATACCACCATTAAACGATTCGATGAAGATCAGGCCCGACAGGCGCGTATTACCCGTCTGCCTGGCGAGAGTGATATTTCCAGGGAGAACAAAGCATGATTATTTCAGCAGCCAGTGACTATCGCGCCGCGGCGCAGCGCATTTTGCCCCCGTTCCTGTTCCACTATATCGACGGCGGGGCGTATGCCGAATATACCCTGCGCCGTAACGTGGAGGATCTGTCGGAAGTGGCCCTGCGCCAGCGCGTGCTGAAAAATATGTCTGACCTGAGCCTTGAGACGAAGCTGTTTAACGAGACGCTCTCCATGCCGGTAGCGCTCGCACCTGTCGGTTTATGTGGCATGTATGCCCGTCGCGGTGAAGTGCAGGCCGCCGCCGCCGCAGATGCCAAAGGCATTCCGTTTACCCTTTCCACCGTGTCCGTCTGCCCGATTGAAGAAGTCGCCCCGACCATCAAGCGCCCGATGTGGTTCCAGCTGTACGTCCTGCGCGATCGCGGTTTTATGCGCAACGCGCTGGAGCGCGCCAAAGCGGCGGGCTGCTCAACGCTGGTCTTTACCGTCGACATGCCGACCCCCGGCGCGCGCTACCGCGACGCCCACTCCGGCATGAGCGGCCCTAACGCGGCCCTGCGCCGTTACTGGCAGGCGGTGACGCACCCGCAGTGGGCGTGGGATGTCGGGTTGAACGGCCGTCCGCACGATCTGGGCAATATTTCGGCCTACCTGGGTAAACCGACCGGGCTGGAGGACTACATTGGCTGGCTGGCGAACAATTTCGATCCGTCGATCTCCTGGAAAGACCTGGAGTGGATCCGCGAATTCTGGGACGGCCCGATGGTGATCAAAGGGATCCTCGATCCGGAAGATGCCCGCGACGCGGTGCGTTTTGGCGCCGATGGGATCGTGGTCTCTAACCACGGTGGCCGCCAGCTTGATGGGGTGCTCTCCTCCGCCCGCGCCCTGCCGGCCATTGCCGATGCGGTGAAAGGCGATATTGCGATCCTGGCCGATAGCGGCATCCGTAACGGGCTGGACGTGGTGCGCATGATTGCGCTCGGCGCCGACAGCGTGCTGCTGGGCCGTGCTTACCTGTACGCGCTGGCCACCAGCGGCCAGGCGGGCGTGGCGAATCTGCTGAACCTGATCGAGAAAGAGATGAAAGTAGCGATGACCCTGACCGGGGCGAAGTCGATTAGCGAAATCAACAAAGACTCGCTGGTGCAGGAGCTCAGTAAGCTGCCTGCGGCGCTGGCCCCTCTTTCTCAGGGAAACGCGGCCTGATCTCCCCCGGTTAGCCTCCCCTTCTTCCGCGCCCGACTTTCCCCTCGGGCGCTTTTTTTGTCGAAAATAACACCTGCGTAACATTCTTGATAAGAAAATTTGACACACCCCGCCCCTCCGCAATTGTATAGACAAGCAAATACAAGAACACAAAAACAACATCACATCGGAGGGGAACGTATGACGTATTCAGGTCGGGTGGATATTCAGCAGGTGATCGATGAAAGTCCCTTTTCAGGGTTTCACTGGCTTCTTATTGTGCTGGGCTTTCTGGTGCTGGCGATCGATGGGTTTGATACCGCAGCGATGGGTTACATTGCGCCTACGCTGTCGACGGAGTGGGGAATACATAAACAGGATCTGGGGCCGGTGCTGAGTGCGGCGCTGCTGGGGCTGTCGCTGGGAGCCCTGATTGCAGGTCCGGTATCGGACCGGATGGGACGCAAGCGCGTGCTGGTCTTTTCGTGTCTCTTCTTCGGCCTGGCGAGCCTGGGCACGGCCTGGGCGCAAAGTCTGAATACCCTGACGCTATGGCGATTTCTGACCGGTCTCGGGCTGGGCGCCGCGATGCCTAACGCCATCACGCTGATCTCAGAGTTTGCCCCCCAGCGCTGCCGCGCCATGGCAATTAACACCATGTACTGCGGCTTTCCGCTGGGTGCGGCGGGCGGCGGGGCGATCTCGTCCTGGCTTATCCCTCACCATGGCTGGCGAAGCGTGCTGCTGACCGGCGCGATTGCGCCGCTGATTTTAACGGTGCTGCTGGCGCTGCTGTTGCCGGAGTCGGTGAAGTTTCTGGTGCAGCGCGGGAAAGACGTCGCCCAGGTTCGCCGCATCGCCAGCCGGTTCGCCCGCAGCACGCTGGATAGCGTCACGGGCTTTTTCCTGACAGAGGAGAAAGTCGCGTCGAAAAAAGGCAGCGTGTCGCAGCTGTTTTCCATGCCCTGGCTGCCCGGCACCCTGATGCTGTGGGTCACCTACTTTATGGGACTGGTGATTTATTACGTCCTGCTGAGCTGGATGCCGACGCTGATGCAGGGGATGGGGTATGCGCTGGCGGAATCCGCCTGGCTCACCTCGCTGTTCACCTTCGGCGGCACCGCTGGCATTTTGCTCGCGGGCTGGATGATGGATCGCTGGGAAGCGCACAAGGTGGTCGCGTGTGGTTTCGTGCTGACGATGGGCCTGATTCTTTTACTCGGCATTGAGCATAACCATATCGCCCTGTTTGGCGGGTTAATTTTCCTGATGGGGATCGCGATGAACGGCGCGCAGTCGGGCATGCAGACCCTGGCCGCCACCTTTTACCCTACCGAGTGCCGCGCGACGGGTATCGCCTGGATGCAGGGGATCGGCCGCTTCGGCGGCGTGGCGGGCACCATGACCAGCGCCCAGCTTCTTTCCATGCAGTAGCAGGCAGACAGTATTTTAATGATCCTCAGCGTGCCTGCTCTCGTGGCCGCGGCGGCAACCGTCTACAAAATGCTGTATAGCCGCGCGCAGGAGCCGGGCGTCGCCTAGTCCCTCTCTTTTCTGCTATTCTGCCCCCGCAATTAAGGGGGCAGCATGCTTAACATCGTCTTATTCGAACCAGAAATTCCGCCGAACACCGGCAATATTATCCGCCTGTGCGCCAACACCGGTTTTCGTCTGCACATCATTGAGCCGATGGGCTTTACGTGGGACGACAAACGTCTGCGCCGCGCGGGGCTGGACTACCATGAGTTTACTGCCGTCGTTCGTCATCACGATTACGCCGCGTTTCTGGACGCAGAGAAGCCGCAGCGCATGTTCGCCCTGACCACCAAAGGCACGCCAGCGCACAGCGCCGTAAGCTATCAGGACGGGGATTATCTGATGTTTGGTCCGGAAACCCGCGGCCTGCCGGCCACCATTCTGGATGCCCTGCCAGCCGAGCAGAAAATTCGTATTCCGATGATGCCGGACAGCCGCAGCATGAACCTGTCGAATGCGGTGTCGGTGGTGGTGTATGAGGCGTGGCGCCAGCTGGGTTATCCCGGCGCGATACTGCGTAGCTAAAACAGTTCGGGTGGCTTGCGCCACCCGATTCATCGTGTTTAGCCTGCTACCGCGATACGTTTCATATCGGTCATGTAGCCACGCAGTTTCTGGCCCACTTTCTCGATTTCGTGGCTGCGAATCGCTTCGTTAACGTCACGCAGCTGCGCGTTATCAACCGCACCTTCCGCAATCGCCTGGCCCAGATCGCCCGCTTGCAGGGTGGTCATGAACTCTTTCAGCAACGGTACGCAGGCGTAAGAGAACAGGTAGTTACCGTACTCGGCGGTATCGGAGATCACCACGTTCATCTCATACAGACGCTTACGGGCGATGGTGTTTGCGATTAGCGGCAGCTCGTGCAGCGATTCGTAGTACGCAGACTCTTCAATGATGCCGGAATCCACCATGGTTTCGAACGCCAGCTCAACGCCTGCTTTCACCATCGCAATCATCAGGACGCCTTTATCGAAGTACTCCTGCTCGGTGATCTTGCCGTCGTACTGTGGTGCGGTTTCGAACGCGGTTTTACCGGTCTCTTCACGCCAGGTCAGCAGTTTCTTATCGTCGTTCGCCCAGTCTGCCATCATGCCGGAGGAGAACTCGCCGGAGATGATGTCGTCCATATGTTTCTGGAACAGTGGCGCCATGATGGTTTTCAGCTGTTCAGAGAGTGCGAACGCGCGCAGTTTTGCCGGGTTGGACAGACGGTCCATCATCAGCGTAATGCCGCCCTGCTTCAGCGCTTCGGTGATGGTTTCCCAGCCGAACTGAATCAGTTTTTCCGCGTATGCCGGGTCGGTGCCTTCTTCCACCAGCTTGTCGAAGCACAGCAGAGAGCCAGCCTGGAGCATGCCGCACAGGATAGTCTGCTCGCCCATCAGGTCAGATTTCACTTCCGCAACGAAGGAAGATTCCAGTACGCCCGCACGATGGCCGCCGGTGGCCGCTGCCCAGGCTTTGGCAATCGCCATGCCTTCGCCTTTCGGATCGTTTTCCGGGTGAACGGCGATCAGCGTCGGTACGCCGAAGCCACGTTTGTACTCTTCACGCACTTCGGTGCCCGGGCACTTCGGTGCCACCATCACCACGGTGATGTCTTTACGGATCTGCTCGCCCACTTCAACGATGTTGAAGCCGTGGGAGTAACCCAGCGCGGCGCCGTCTTTCATCAGCGGCTGTACGGAACGCACAACGTCAGAGTGCTGCTTGTCCGGCGTCAGGTTCACCACCAGATCCGCCTGCGGGATCAGCTCTTCGTAGGTGCCCACTTTGAAGCCGTTTTCGGTCGCTTTACGCCATGAAGCGCGCTTCTCGGCAATCGCTTCTTTGCGCAGGGCGTAGGAGATATCCAGCCCGGAGTCACGCATGTTCAGGCCCTGGTTCAGACCCTGTGCGCCACAGCCGACAATGACCACTTTTTTACCCTGAAGGTAGCTCGCGCCATCAGCAAATTCATCGCGCGCCATGAAGCGGCATTTGCCCAGCTGCGCCAGCTGCTGGCGCAAGTTCAGTGTATTAAAGTAGTTAGCCATGGGTGATACCTCGTGATGTTGTGTTGTTTATTACTCTATGGATTTCACGTTTTAGGAAGGCGTCAAGTCTGCGAACCCCCAGGAGCTTACTCTGGTAAGTGACTGGGGTGAGTTGACGTAGACAACGCACCTACAACGTGAAAGACGACGAGTAATTTATTGTTCGGTTCGCCTTTCAGCGACAATGTACCCACATTACAACAGGAAATTTATTGCGGAAATTGATATATTCACAACGTCACATTGCAATTTATGCAATGTAAAAAGAGGGAGTGGAATCGGTGGATTTACGCGATCTGAAAATGTTCCTGCACCTGGCGGAAAGCCGTCACTTTGGCCGCAGCGCCCGGGCGATGCACGTCAGCCCGTCCACGCTTTCGCGCCAGATCCAGCGCCTTGAGGAAGACCTCGGCCAGCCGCTGTTCGTGCGCGATAACCGCACCGTCACCCTCACGGAAGCCGGCGAAGAGCTGCGCATCTTTGCCCAGCAAACCTTGTTGCAGTATCAGCAGCTGCGGCACACCATCGACCAGCAGGGGCCGTCGCTTTCCGGCGAGCTGCATATTTTCTGTTCCGTGACCGCTGCCTACAGCCATCTTCCCCCCATTCTTGACCGCTTCCGCGCGGAACATCCGTCGGTTGAAATTAAGCTCACCACCGGCGATGCCGCCGACGCGATGGAAAAAGTGGTCACGGGCGAAGCGGATCTGGCGATTGCCGGAAAACCGGAAACGCTGCCGGGGGCGGTGGCGTTCTCGATGCTGGAGAATCTGGCGGTGGTGCTGATTGCCCCGGCGCTGCCCTGCCCGGTGCGTAACCAGGTCTCGGTAGAAAAACCGGACTGGTCGACGGTGCCGTTTATCATGGCCGATCAGGGGCCGGTGCGCCGCCGCATCGAGCTGTGGTTCCGCCGTCAGAAAATCAGCAACCCGTCGATTTACGCTACCGTCAGCGGCCATGAGGCGATGGTGTCGATGGTGGCGCTTGGCTGCGGCGTGGCGCTGCTGCCGGAAGTGGTGCTGGAAAACAGCCCGGAACCGGTGCGCAACCGCGTGATGATTCTGGAGCGCAGCGACGAGAAGACGCCGTTTGAGCTGGGCGTGTGCGCACAAAAAAAGCGGCTGCATGAGCCGCTTATTGATGCGTTCTGGACGATATTGCCGAACCACTAACCAGCCAGAAAGAACCTGAAAGCCGGGTTATGGGTTTCGTCATGACATTCATAGCCCAGTTCGTTCAGGCGCGTTTCGAAATCCGGCTCGTGCTCGCCCAGTTCGAACGCCGCCAGCACGCGCCCGTAGTCGGTGCCGTGGCTGCGGTAGTGGAACAGGGAGATGTTCCAGTGCGTGCCGAGCGTGTGCAGGAACTTGAGCAGCGCGCCCGGTGATTCCGGGAACTCGAAGCTGAACAGGCGTTCCTTCAGCGGCTTGGAAGGACGGCCGCCGACCATGTAACGCACGTGCAGCTTCGCCATCTCATCGTCAGAGAGATCGACCACGCTGTAGCCGCCGTCGTGCAGCAGGCTGAGGATCTCTTTGCGCTCCTCCACGCCACGGCTCAGACGCACGCCGACAAAAATGCAGGCATCTTTGGCGTCGGCAAAGCGGTAGTTGAACTCCGTTACCGAACGGCCGCCCAGCAGCTGGCAGAACTTCAGGAAGCTGCCCTTCTCTTCCGGAATGGTCACCGCCAGCAGGGCTTCACGCTGTTCGCCGAGCTCGCAGCGCTCGGACACGTAACGCAGGCCGTGGAAGTTCACATTGGCACCGGAAAGCACGTGCGCCAGACGCTCGCCGCGGATATTGTGCTGGGCGATGTATTTCTTCATCCCCGCCAGCGCCAGCGCGCCGGAGGGTTCCGCCACCGCACGCACGTCTTCGAACAGATCTTTCATCGCCGCGCAGATAGCGTCGCTGTCGACGGTGACGATATCGTCGAGATACTCCTGGCACAGGCGGAACGTTTCGTCGCCAATGCGCTTCACCGCCACGCCCTCGGCAAACAGCCCGACGCGCGGCAGATCCACAGGATGCCCGGCATCCAGCGCCGCTTTCAGGCAGGCGGAGTCTTCCGCTTCCACGGCAATGACTTTGATCTGCGGCATGAGCTGTTTGATCAGCACCGCCACACCAGCGGCTAAGCCGCCGCCACCCACCGGGACGAAAACGCGGTCGAGATGGGCGTCCTGCTGCAACAGCTCCAGCGCCAGCGTACCCTGCCCGGCAATCACCATCGGGTGGTCGAACGGCGGCACCCAGGTGAACCCCTGCTGCTGCGCCAGCTCAATCGCTTTGGCTTTGGCTTCGTCAAAGTTAGCCCCGTGGAGCAAGACTTCTCCGCCGAAACCGCGCACCGCGTCGACCTTGATATCGGCGGTAGCAACCGGCATCACGATCAGCGCCTTCAGCCCCAGACGCGCCGAGGAAAACGCCACGCCCTGCGCGTGGTTGCCCGCCGACGCGGTAATCACGCCGCGCGCTTTTTGCTCGTCGGTCAGCCCGGCCATCATCGCGTAGGCTCCGCGCAGCTTGAAGCTGTGCACCGGCTGCCTGTCTTCACGCTTCACCAGGATGACGTTGTCGAGGCGCGAAGAGAGTTTTTCCATTTTTTGCAGGGGCGTGACCTGCACGGCTTCATAGACCGGCGCGCGTAGCACCGCTCTCAGGTATTCCGCCCCCTCAGGGGCGGCGGATAAGGGTTGTGACTCGGCCATCGTTAGCCCCCCAGTTTAGATTTATCGCGCACCGCGCCTTTATCTGCACTGGTTGCAAGGCTCGCGTAGGCGCGCAGGGCGAAGGAGACTTCGCGCTGGCGATCTTTCGGCGTCCAGGCTTTGTCGCCGCGGGCTTCCTGCGCTTCACGACGGCCCGCAATCTCCTGGTCGCTCAACTTCAGCTGAATGCCGCGGTTTGGAATGTCGATTTCAATCAGATCGCCATCTTCGATGATCGCGATATTGCCGCCGCTTGCCGCTTCCGGGGAGACGTGGCCGATGGAGAGACCAGACGTGCCGCCGGAGAAACGACCATCGGTGATCAGCGCGCAGGCTTTGCCGAGGCCCATCGATTTCAGGAAGGTGGTCGGGTAGAGCATCTCCTGCATGCCGGGACCGCCTTTCGGTCCTTCGTAGCGAATGACCACCACGTCGCCTTCCACCACTTTGCCACCGAGGATGGCGTCTACCGCTTCGTCCTGGCTTTCATACACTTTTGCCGGACCGGTGAATTTCAGGATGCTGTCGTCCACGCCAGCGGTTTTCACGATACAGCCATTTTCCGCAAAGTTACCGTACAGCACGGCCAGGCCGCCGTCTTTGCTATAGGCATGTTCCAGCGAGCGAATGCAGCCTTCGGCGCGATCGTCATCAAGCGTGTCCCAACGGCAATCCTGCGAGAACGCCTGGGTGGTACGGATGCCCGCCGGACCGGCGCGATACATGTTTTTCACCGCGTCGTCTTTGGTCAGCATCACGTCGTACTGCTCCAGCGACTCCGGCAGCGTCAGGCCGAGCACGTTTTTCACGTCGCGGTTAAGCAGCCCGGCGCGATCCAGCTCGCCGAGAATACCAATCACGCCACCCGCACGGTGGACATCTTCCATGTGGTACTTCTGGGTACTCGGCGCGACTTTACACAGCTGCGGCACTTTGCGGGAGAGCTTGTCGATGTCGCTCATGGTGAAGTCGATTTCAGCTTCCTGCGCGGCGGCCAGCAGGTGGAGAACGGTGTTGGTGGAGCCGCCCATGGCGATATCCAGCGTCATGGCGTTTTCGAACGCCGCTTTACTGGCGATGTTGCGCGGCAGCGCGCTGGCATCGTCCTGCTCGTAGTAGCGTTTGGTCAGCTCAACGATGCGCTTGCCCGCGTTAAGGAACAGCTGCTTACGGTCGGCGTGGGTCGCCAGCAGCGAGCCGTTGCCCGGCTGAGACAGGCCCAGCGCTTCGGTCAGGCAGTTCATGGAGTTGGCGGTGAACATCCCGGAACAGGAGCCGCAGGTCGGGCACGCGGAGCGTTCCACCTGGTCGCTCTGCTCGTCAGAGACTTTCGGGTCCGCGCCCTGGATCATCGCATCGACCAGGTCGAGCTTGATGATTTTGTCGGAAAGCTTGGTTTTCCCCGCTTCCATCGGGCCGCCGGAAACGAAGATCACCGGAATGTTCAGACGCAGGGAGGCCATCAGCATCCCCGGGGTGATTTTGTCGCAGTTGGAGATACAGACCATCGCATCGGCGCAGTGGGCGTTAACCATATACTCCACCGAGTCGGCGATCAGCTCGCGCGACGGCAGCGAATAGAGCATCCCTCCGTGGCCCATTGCGATACCGTCATCCACCGCAATGGTGTTGAACTCTTTCGCCACGCCGCCGGAGGCTTCGATTTGCTCGGCAACCAGCTTACCGAGATCGCGCAGGTGTACGTGGCCCGGCACAAACTGGGTGAAGGAGTTCACCACGGCGATAATTGGCTTGCCGAAATCGGCGTCGGTCATTCCGGTGGCGCGCCACAGTGCGCGGGCACCCGCCATATTACGGCCGTGGGTGGTGGTGGCTGAACGATACTTAGGCATGCTTTATTTACTCCCGTCTGACTATTTAATGGGACGGTGCGTGCCGTCCCAAATTTATATTTAGTGATTAACCTGATCCAACCAGCCGTATTTATCTTCTGTCTCGCCGGTGAAGAGGCCAAAGAACGCTTGCTGAATGCGTTTGGTCACTGGGCCACAGCGGCCTTCGCCCACCTGAATGCCATCGACGCTACGCACCGGCGTAATTTCAGCCGCGGTACCGGACATAAACACTTCGTCAGCCAGGTACAGGGATTCGCGGGACAGCACCTGCTCGCGCACTTCGATACCCAGATCTTTTGCCAGCTTGATGATGGCGTCACGGGTGATGCCTGGCAGCGCGGACGAGGTAAACGGCGGGGTGAACAGAATGCCGTCTTTTACTTCAAACAGGTTTTCGCCCGCACCTTCGGAGATGTAGCCATTCACATCCAGCGCGATACCTTCCTGGTAACCGTGACGGCGCGCTTCGCTGCCGACCAGCAGTGAGGACAGGTAGTTACCGCCCGCTTTAGCCGCAGTCGGGATAGTGTTTGGCGCCACGCGGTTCCAGGAAGAAACCATTGCGTCGATCCCCTGATCCAGTGCTTCCGCGCCCAGGTAGGCGCCCCACGGGAACGCAGCAATAATCACATCGGTGTTATAGCCAGCGGGCGGGTTGACGCCCATGCCGACATCACCCACGAAGACCAGCGGACGAATATAGGCGCTGGTCAGTTTGTTCTGGCGAATCACCTCGCGGCAGGCTTCCATCAACTCATCAACGCTTTGGGAGACCGGGAAACGATAAATTTTGGCTGAGTCATGCAGACGCTGCATGTGTTCACGGTGGCGGAACACCACTGGTCCTTTGTGAGAGTCGTAGCAACGGATCCCTTCAAACACGGAGGTGCCGTAGTGCAGCGCGTGGGACATCACGTGAACTTTCGCGTCTTCCCAGCGAACCATCTCACCATTGAACCAAATGTAATCAGCTTTTTTTGTCGTCATTTTTTCGTCCTGTCACGCTTAAGCGCGGATTTGTTGTGATGTGGTTGTGCTCTGGCAGATGGCAACATGGGCAACGTCTACCAGTTTTGATAACTGACTAAACAGTAAGTCGACCGGCCGCGGGCTGGCAACGGTTAATTCGATACTGATGTTTTGCGCGTCGGTGGCCGTTTCCATATTCATAGAGCAAATCTGAAAACCACGATGACGCACCACACGCAAAACGCGTTCTAATGTTTCCGGGTTGAAGCGAGCCTGCACGGCGACCTGATGTTGCATCATGATAATTTCTCCAGCATTTGTGAGTTACTGGCACCGGGCGGTACCAACGGCCAGACGTTCTCAAGCTCATCGATTGAGACATGAAGCAGGTATGGGCCTTCGCTTGACAGCATGGTGTCGAGTGCCGCTTCAACCTGGTCTTTACGGGTGATGTGCTGGCCAGGAATGCCGAAGGCGCTGGCCAGGGTGAGGAAATCGGGGTTATCGGTCAGGGTGGTTTCACTGTAACGTTCCTGGAAGAACAGCTGTTGCCACTGGCGAACCATCCCTAAACGCTGGTTATCGAGCAACACGATCTTCAACGGTAACTGCTTGCGCTTCACGGTGCCGAGCTCCTGAACGTTCATCATGAAGGAGCCGTCACCGGAGATACAGATAACGGTATCGTTCGGGCGGGCAACCTGTGCACCAACGGCGGCTGGCAGACCGAAGCCCATCGTCCCTAACCCGCTGGACGTGATGAAGTTTTCCGGACGGGTGTAGGTCATGTGCTGGGCAGACCACATCTGATGCTGGCCGACATCGGTCGTCACCACGCTGTCGGCGGGCTTACGGTCGGACAACTGCTTCAACAGCAGCGGCGCGTAGATGGCCTCGCCGGGGTGGTCGTAACGCCAGGCGTGTTCAGCGCGCATATCGGCGGTGTGCTGACGCCATGGGTTAATATCCAGCGGCTGCTCCAGGGCCGGTAACAGCGCGTTAAGATCGCCCTGCAACGCGACATGCGCCTGACGCAGTTTGTTCATCTCCGCCGGGTCGATGTCCATATGGATCACTTTGGCGTTTGGCGCGAAGGTGTTCAGCTTGCCGGTGACGCGGTCGTCAAAACGGGCGCCGACGGCGATGAGCAGGTCACACTCCTGCACCGCCAGGTTTGCCGCTTTGGTACCATGCATCCCCAGCATGCCCAGATAGTAGGGGTAATCAGCATCTACCGCACCCAACCCTTTCAGCGTGCAGGTGGCAGGCATTTGCGTTGCCGCGATAAATTCGCGCAGGGCAGGAACCGCCTGCGCCATACCTACGCCACCACCAACGTACAGCATCGGTTGTTTGGCCTGCACCATCATCTGACGCGCCTCTTCCACCTGTGCATGCGGGAACGCATCATCGCTTTTCACGGTAGAGAAATGCGGTTCCAGATCGCCGAGTGCAACCTGGATATCTTTCGGGATATCAACCAGAACCGGGCCAGGACGGCCAGAGCTGGCAACCTCGAACGCTTCGGCCATCACCCGCGGCAGCTCTTCGAGAGACTGAACGAGGAAGCTGTGTTTGGTGCAGGCCAGCGATAAACCGAGCACATCCACTTCCTGGAAGGCATCGGTGCCGATGAACGGAGAGGCAACCTGTCCGGTGATGGCAACAACGGGAACAGAATCCAGCAGTGCATCAGCCAGACCGGTGATCAGGTTCGTTGCGCCCGGACCTGAGGTCGCCATACAGACACCGGTTTTACCGGTGGCACGGGCATAACCGATGGCGGCCATCGCTGCGCCCTGCTCGTGTCGGCACAACAGGTGCTCCACGCCGCCGTCATACAGTGCATCGTAAATCGGCATAATTGCGCCACCCGGATAACCGAATACTGTCTCGACTCCCTGCGCGCGCAACGCATGTACTACCCACTGTGCCCCATTCATAGTTAGTTCCCCGTCATAAATCGGGAGAAACAGAATTTTGTGCTACTTGTCATTCTCTGCTCCTCATTTCCGTTTTTTAGTCATAAAAAAACCCCCGGACCTTTCGGTGCGGGGGTCTTAGTTCGTTAAGGCTTGATTTCTAAGCCTTTCCTCGTCCAAGTGCAGCCCCGCACGGTGGGATAATAATCACCACCACGCTAATCACGACCAGGCTAATCACTCGTAGAAGGGCTGTCATTTTCAGTTCTTTTTGCATCTTGTTCGAAGGAATACCTAAAGAGTTACCACAGATATTTCATCTGACACAAGATTTTTTTATGACCTGTTTCTGTAGCAGGCGAACTATTTCTTTCAAAATCGTTGTTTTATATAGGGAAAAAATAGAAATGAAGATTTTTCATTTTTTTTGTCCTGTTTCATCAGGCAAGGCGCGCATGATTCCTTTTCTGCGAGGCCGATTCCACCGACATGTAATGATTACATTTAGGCGCTAAAAGGCTGGAACGAGCGCCGTAATTCAGTGAATTAGCGCTAAACAGGAAAAAATGATGCTGGCATAGTCACCGCCAAGGAGGGCTTATGTCACTGTCAGTTGTTTATACACGCGCGGCCATCGGCGTGAAGGCACCGCTTATTTCTGTAGAGGTTCATTTAAGTAATGGACTGCCCGGACTGACGCTGGTCGGCTTACCAGAAACGACCGTTAAAGAGGCGAGGGATCGCGTGCGCAGCGCAATTATTAATAGCGGTTATGCTTTTCCGGCGAAGAAGATCACCATCAACCTTGCGCCCGCCGATTTGCCAAAGGAGGGAGGGCGATATGATTTACCTATTGCTATAGCGCTTCTCGCGGCTTCTGAACAGCTCAATACGCCAGGGCTAAGCTCGTGCGAGTTCGTGGGTGAATTAGCGCTTACAGGCGCGTTAAGAGGCGTTCCCGGAGCAATCTCGGGTGCGCTTGAAGCCATACGCGCGGGAAGACAAATCATTGTGGCCAGTGAAAATGCCTCTGAAGTAAGCCTTATCGCCGAAAAGGGATGTCTTGTCGCGGGACATTTGCAGGAGGTTTGCGCCTGGCTGGAAGGCCGACACGAGCTTGCCGAGCCGCAGGAGAATGACGAGGTGGCGCCAGATTCGCCCGAGGATCTCAGCGATATTATGGGTCAGGAACAGGGTAAACGAGCGTTAGAGATAACGGCCGCGGGTGGGCATAACCTGTTACTGATAGGTCCGCCAGGCACGGGGAAAACGATGCTGGCGAGCAGATTGAGCGGCCTGTTGCCACCCCTCAATAATCACGAAGCGCTGGAAAGCGCCGCGATATTTAGCCTGGTCAGTTCTACGTCGCTGCATAAACAGTGGCGCCGCCGTCCCTTCCGCTCTCCACACCACAGTGCGTCTCTTACCGCGATGGTGGGCGGGGGTTCGATCCCCGGGCCGGGTGAAATCTCACTGGCGCACAACGGCATTCTGTTTCTGGATGAATTGCCAGAGTTTGAACGCCGCGTGCTGGATGCATTGCGGGAGCCGATTGAATCCGGCGAAATCCATTTGTCTCGTACACGGGCCAAATTAAGCTACCCTGCGCAGTTTCAGCTGGTCGCCGCGATGAACCCTAGCCCTACGGGTCATTATCAGGGCAATCATAACCGCTGTACGCCGGAGCAGACGCTGCGCTATCTAAGTAAGCTGTCCGGCCCCTTCCTCGACCGTTTTGATTTATCTCTCGAGATCCCCCTGCCCCCGCCCGGTCTGCTGAGGCAAACCGGTATCAAAGGCGAAAGCTCAGCAGCTGTGCGTGAACGGGTTATTGCGGCGCAGGCGCGGCAGTATGTTCGTCAGAACAGGCTGAATGCCCGGCTGGATAACAGCGGGATCCGACAGTTTTGTTCTCTCAACGCTGAAGATGCGGGCTGGCTGGAAGAGACACTGACGCGGTTTGGGCTATCCATTCGCGCGTGGCAGCGTTTGTTGAAAGTTGCGCGCACGGTCGCCGACGTGGAAGGCTGCCCCGGAATAGAGAGGCGGCATTTGCAGGAGGCATTAAGTTACCGTGCGATCGATCGGCTGCTGTTGCATCTGCAAAAAATGCTGGCGTAAAAAAAAGGGGCCGTAGCCCCTTCTCTTCTTAATCGTCAGACTCGGTGTAGTCTTCTGCACCTTCCATCTGCGGCTTGCCGCCAGACAGCGTATGGAAACGCTTAGGACGCTTAATGCGAGCCATATACTTGATCCATACACGTTCTGCATCAGACTGCGGCTCACGCTCACCACGGCAAACAGAGACAAACTGTTTTTCATCTTCGGTTGCCGGTTCACGTTTACCCAGATCCAGCTCGTTAAAGGCATAACCATGGCGCTCAAGAAGTTGAGCTTCTTTGATAGTGAAATCGCCGTGACGAGAGAACCCGCGCGGATAATGTTTATTGTCGAAAAAACGATTAGTCGTCGTAAAGCTTTCCGCCATCCTACACGCTCCTAATTCTTTGGCCGAGCTATTTATGGCGCGGAGTATTAGTTACGCTTGACAGAGTGTAAAACAAAACATTTAAATCATAACGACAAATAATTTTGCGGAGAAAGATGTGGATACGGAATTGCTAAAAACTTTCCTCGAAGTGAGCAGAACGCGACACTTTGGGCGAGCAGCTGAAGCCCTCTACCTGACGCAGTCAGCAGTCAGTTTTCGTATTCGACAGCTGGAAAATCAACTGGGTGTGAACCTTTTTACCCGCCATCGCAACAATATTCGTTTAACCCCGGCCGGTGAAAAGCTATTGCCTTATGCAGAAACCCTGATGAATACCTGGCAGGCAGCGCGGAAGGAGGTTGCGCACACCTCCCGGCATAATGAATTCTCGATCGGTGCCAGCGCTTCACTATGGGAATGCATGCTCAGCCAGTGGCTTATGCGGCTATATCGCTCACACAACCATCTGCAATTTGAGGCGAGGATTGCGCAACGCCAGTCGCTGGTTAAGCAACTCCACGAGCGGCAGCTTGATCTCCTGATCACCACAGAAGCGCCCAAGATGGACGAATTTAGCAGCCAGATTGTTGGACAGTTTAGCCTGGCGCTCTATGCATCCGAGCCTGCAATGATGAAGGCCGACCTGAATTATTTACGCCTGGAATGGGGGCCTGATTTTCAGCAGCACGAGACGGGGTTAATTGCCAGCGATGATATCCCGCAACTCACGACAAGCTCTGCGGAGATCGCATGCCAGCATCTTCCCGCATTGAAAGGCTGTACATGGTTACCTGTTCGCTGGGCGGATAATAAACCCGCACTCCATGTTGTCACCGATTCGACAACTCTCTCCAGGCCGCTGTATGCCATTTGGCTGCAAAACAGCGATAAGCAGTCGCAGATAAAAGATCTGTTAAAAACCAGCATACTGGATTAACGCAAAAGCCTGCGGAAACGCAGGCTGCTTATTCTTCAGGAAGGTGTTGAGCTGTTTTGCAGGCAAAAAAAAATCCTTTGCCGAAGCAAAGGATTCTATATGGCAGGGGCGGAGAGACTCGAACTCGCGACACCCGGTTTTGGAGACCGGTGCTCTACCAACTGAGCTACGCCCCTAGAGTTTTTGCCATTAAGCCTGCCGAAAGGGCAGGCTTAATGTCTTAATAAGTGGCGGAACGGACGGGACTCGAACCCGCGACCCCCTGCGTGACAGGCAGGTATTCTAACCGACTGAACTACCGCTCCACCGAATACTTCTGTAACCACCGGATTAATGCACCGGCTTACTACTTAATTTGATGCCTGGCAGTTCCCTACTCTCACATGGGGAGACCCCACACTACCATCGGCGCTACGGTGTTTCACTTCTGAGTTCGGCATGGGGTCAGGTGGGACCACCGCGCTAAAGCCGCCAGGCAAATTCTGTTAATCTGTATCAGGCTGAAAATCGTGTCTGTCTCTTCGCCAAAACAGCTTCGGCGTTGTAAGGTTAAGCCTCACGGTTCATTAGTATCGGTTAGCTCAACGCATCGCTGCGCTTACACACCCGACCTATCAACGTCGTCGTCTTCAACGTTCCTTCAGGAGACTTAAAGTCTCAGGGAGAACTCATCTCGGGGCAAGTTTCGTGCTTAGATGCTTTCAGCACTTATCTCTTCCGCATTTAGCTACCGGGCAGTGCCATTGGCATGACAACCCGAACACCAGTGATGCGTCCACTCCGGTCCTCTCGTACTAGGAGCAGCCCCCCTCAATTCTCCAGCGCCCACGGCAGATAGGGACCGAACTGTCTCACGACGTTCTAAACCCAGCTCGCGTACCACTTTAAATGGCGAACAGCCATACCCTTGGGACCTACTTCAGCCCCAGGATGTGATGAGCCGACATCGAGGTGCCAAACACCGCCGTCGATATGAACTCTTGGGCGGTATCAGCCTGTTATCCCCGGAGTACCTTTTATCCGTTGAGCGATGGCCCTTCCATTCAGAACCACCGGATCACTATGACCTGCTTTCGCACCTGCTCGCGCCGTCACGCTCGCAGTCAAGCTGGCTTATGCCATTGCACTAACCTCCTGATGTCCGACCAGGATTAGCCAACCTTCGTGCTCCTCCGTTACTCTTTGGGAGGAGACCGCCCCAGTCAAACTACCCACCAGACACTGTCCGCAACCCGGATCACGGGTCTACGTTAGAACACCAGCCATTAAAGGGTGGTATTTCAAGGGCGGCTCCACGCAGACTGGCGTCCACGCTTCAAAGCCTCCCACCTATCCTACACATCAAGGACCAGTGTTCAGTGTCAAGCTATAGTAAAGGTTCACGGGGTCTTTCCGTCTTGCCGCGGGTACACTGCATCTTCACAGCGAGTTCAATTTCACTGAGTCTCGGGTGGAGACAGCCTGGCCATCATTACGCCATTCGTGCAGGTCGGAACTTACCCGACAAGGAATTTCGCTACCTTAGGACCGTTATAGTTACGGCCGCCGTTTACCGGGGCTTCGATCAAGAGCTTCGCGTTGCCGCTAACCCCATCAATTAACCTTCCGGCACCGGGCAGGCGTCACACCGTATACGTCCACTTTCGTGTTTGCACAGTGCTGTGTTTTTAATAAACAGTTGCAGCCAGCTGGTATCTTCGACTGATTTCAGCTCCGCCCGCAGGGGCTTCACCTACATATCAGCGTGCCTTCTCCCGAAGTTACGGCACCATTTTGCCTAGTTCCTTCACCCGAGTTCTCTCAAGCGCCTTGGTATTCTCTACCTGACCACCTGTGTCGGTTTGGGGTACGATTTCGTGTTACCTGATGCTTAGAGGCTTTTCCTGGAAGCAGGGCATTTATCACTTCAGCACCGTAGTGCCTCGTCATCACACCTCAGCGTTAATAAGGTACCGGATTTACCTGGAACCTCCGCCTACATGCTTAAACCGGGACAACCGTCGCCCGGCTGACATAGCCTTCTCCGTCCCCCCTTCGCAGTAACACCAAGTACAGGAATATTAACCTGTTTCCCATCGACTACGCCTTTCGGCCTCGCCTTAGGGGTCGACTCACCCTGCCCCGATTAACGTTGGACAGGAACCCTTGGTCTTCCGGCGAGCGGGCTTTTCACCCGCTTTATCGTTACTTATGTCAGCATTCGCACTTCTGATACCTCCAGCATGCCTCACAGCACACCTTCAACGGCTTACAGAACGCTCCCCTACCCAACAACGCATAAGCGTCGCTGCCGCAGCTTCGGTGCATGGTTTAGCCCCGTTACATCTTCCGCGCAGGCCGACTCGACCAGTGAGCTATTACGCTTTCTTTAAATGATGGCTGCTTCTAAGCCAACATCCTGGCTGTCTGTGCCTTCCCACATCGTTTCCCACTTAACCATGACTTTGGGACCTTAGCTGGCGGTCTGGGTTGTTTCCCTCTTCACGACGGACGTTAGCACCCGCCGTGTGTCTCCCGTGATAACATTCTTCGGTATTCGTAGTTTGCATCGGGTTGGTAAGCCGGGATGGCCCCCTAGCCGAAACAGTGCTCTACCCCCGAAGATGAGTTCACGAGGCGCTACCTAAATAGCTTTCGGGGAGAACCAGCTATCTCCCGGTTTGATTGGCCTTTCACCCCCAGCCACAGGTCATCCGCTAATTTTTCAACATTAGTCGGTTCGGTCCTCCAGTTAGTGTTACCCAACCTTCAACCTGCCCATGGCTAGATCACCGGGTTTCGGGTCTATACCCTGCAACTTAACGCCCAGTTAAGACTCGGTTTCCCTTCGGCTCCCCTATACGGTTAACCTTGCTACAGAATATAAGTCGCTGACCCATTATACAAAAGGTACGCAGTCACACCCGAAGGTGCTCCCACTGCTTGTACGTACACGGTTTCAGGTTCTTTTTCACTCCCCTCGCCGGGGTTCTTTTCGCCTTTCCCTCACGGTACTGGTTCACTATCGGTCAGTCAGGAGTATTTAGCCTTGGAGGATGGTCCCCCCATATTCAGACAGGATACCACGTGTCCCGCCCTACTCTTCGAGTTCACAGCATGTGCATTTTCGTGTACGGGACTATCACCCTGTACCGTCGGACTTTCCAGACCGTTCCACTAACACACAAGCTGATTCAGACTCCGGGCTGCTCCCCGTTCGCTCGCCGCTACTGGGGGAATCTCGGTTGATTTCTTTTCCTCGGGGTACTTAGATGTTTCAGTTCCCCCGGTTCGCCTCGTTAACCTATGTATTCAGTTAACGATAGTGTGTCGGAACACACTGGGTTTCCCCATTCGGACATCGCCGGGTCAAAGGTTCATATCACCTCGCCGGCGCTTTTCGCAGATTAGCACGTCCTTCATCGCCTCTGACTGCCAGGGCATCCACCGTGTACGCTTAGTCGCTTAACCTCACAACCCGAAGATGTTTCACTTCTGATTGCGAAAATTTGAGAGACTCGAACACACATGAGCTGTGTGTCGTTTCAATTTTCAGCTTGATCCAGATTTTTAAAGAGCAAAACTTCGCAGTGCACCTTTTCAGGTTCACTCTGAAGTTTTCTTGTGTTCGCAGTAAAAGATGGTGGAGCTATGCGGGATCGAACCGCAGACCTCCTGCGTGCAAGGCAGGCGCTCTCCCAGCTGAGCTATAGCCCCATCGTAGTCACCTCTGTACCGGTAATTTTTGTTGAGGCAAGGCGTGGTGACACGAAGCATACTCAGGTATGTGAGTGTCGCCGCAACGCAGCATCAGCAAAAATTTGGTAGGCCTGAGTGGACTTGAACCACCGACCTCACCCTTATCAGGGGTGCGCTCTAACCACCTGAGCTACAAGCCTGTAGAGGTTTTTTACTGCTGTTTTTCATCAGACAATCTGTGTGAGCACTACAAAGGCAGGTTCTTTAAGGTAAGGAGGTGATCCAACCGCAGGTTCCCCTACGGTTACCTTGTTACGACTTCACCCCAGTCATGAATCACAAAGTGGTAAGCGCCCTCCCGAAGGTTAAGCTACCTACTTCTTTTGCAACCCACTCCCATGGTGTGACGGGCGGTGTGTACAAGGCCCGGGAACGTATTCACCGTGGCATTCTGATCCACGATTACTAGCGATTCCGACTTCATGGAGTCGAGTTGCAGACTCCAATCCGGACTACGACGCACTTTATGAGGTCCGCTTGCTCTCGCGAGGTCGCTTCTCTTTGTATGCGCCATTGTAGCACGTGTGTAGCCCTACTCGTAAGGGCCATGATGACTTGACGTCATCCCCACCTTCCTCCAGTTTATCACTGGCAGTCTCCTTTGAGTTCCCGGCCTAACCGCTGGCAACAAAGGATAAGGGTTGCGCTCGTTGCGGGACTTAACCCAACATTTCACAACACGAGCTGACGACAGCCATGCAGCACCTGTCTCAGAGTTCCCGAAGGCACCAATCCATCTCTGGAAAGTTCTCTGGATGTCAAGAGTAGGTAAGGTTCTTCGCGTTGCATCGAATTAAACCACATGCTCCACCGCTTGTGCGGGCCCCCGTCAATTCATTTGAGTTTTAACCTTGCGGCCGTACTCCCCAGGCGGTCGACTTAACGCGTTAGCTCCGGAAGCCACGCCTCAAGGGCACAACCTCCAAGTCGACATCGTTTACGGCGTGGACTACCAGGGTATCTAATCCTGTTTGCTCCCCACGCTTTCGCACCTGAGCGTCAGTCTTTGTCCAGGGGGCCGCCTTCGCCACCGGTATTCCTCCAGATCTCTACGCATTTCACCGCTACACCTGGAATTCTACCCCCCTCTACAAGACTCTAGCCTGCCAGTTTCGAATGCAGTTCCCAGGTTGAGCCCGGGGATTTCACATCCGACTTGACAGACCGCCTGCGTGCGCTTTACGCCCAGTAATTCCGATTAACGCTTGCACCCTCCGTATTACCGCGGCTGCTGGCACGGAGTTAGCCGGTGCTTCTTCTGCGGGTAACGTCAATTGCTGAGGTTATTAACCTCAACACCTTCCTCCCCGCTGAAAGTACTTTACAACCCGAAGGCCTTCTTCATACACGCGGCATGGCTGCATCAGGCTTGCGCCCATTGTGCAATATTCCCCACTGCTGCCTCCCGTAGGAGTCTGGACCGTGTCTCAGTTCCAGTGTGGCTGGTCATCCTCTCAGACCAGCTAGGGATCGTCGCCTAGGTGAGCCGTTACCCCACCTACTAGCTAATCCCATCTGGGCACATCCGATGGCAAGAGGCCCGAAGGTCCCCCTCTTTGGTCTTGCGACGTTATGCGGTATTAGCTACCGTTTCCAGTAGTTATCCCCCTCCATCAGGCAGTTTCCCAGACATTACTCACCCGTCCGCCACTCGTCAGCAAAGCAGCAAGCTGCTTCCTGTTACCGTTCGACTTGCATGTGTTAGGCCTGCCGCCAGCGTTCAATCTGAGCCATGATCAAACTCTTCAATTTAAAAGTTTGATGCTCAATGAATTAAACTTCGTAATGAATTACGTGTTCACTCGTTGAGACTTGGTATTCATTTTTCGTCCGAGGACGTTAAGAATCCATGTCACTTTGAGTGCCCACACAGATTGTCTGATAAATTGTTAAAGAGCAGTTGCAACGGGGCTTTCAGCTCACCGTTGCGAGGTCCCGTATAATACGTTTTCCTCATTCAGAGTCAAGCAATTATTTTTACTTTTCTCTGTTGGCATTCATCTCTGAACCCCGCTGTCCCGGCGGCTTGTAAGCCGTTGTTCCGTGTCAGTGGAGGCGCATTATAGGGAGTTCTCAGACGTTGACAACCCCTCTTTGAAAAAAAACATTCAACCGTCTCTTTTTTGCTCAAAACCGTGCTACAGCGCCAGTTTTTCGAGCGTTTCGAAGCCGTAACGCTGTAAAACGGGTAAAAGTTGTTCAGTTTCTTTTGTTATCGCCATACAGAAAGCGATGTTCGCTTCCGCTGATTTCGCATCCGGCGCCTCGTGTTCCAGCAGCCAGGCCGTCCGACGCGCAATCGCCGCACCGGAATCCACCAGCCGGGTTCCTTCAGGCAGGACCTTTAATAGCTCTTCCTGTAACAGCGGGAAATGGGTACATCCAAGAACAACCGTATCCGGGGGTTCCTGCATCCGCAGCCATGGACGCAGAATGCGGCGCAGCTCTTCAAGCGAGA
The DNA here is from genome assembly GCF_001922365.1 of Enterobacter cloacae complex sp. AR_0002. Lineage (NCBI taxonomy): Bacteria > Pseudomonadati > Pseudomonadota > Gammaproteobacteria > Enterobacterales > Enterobacteriaceae > Enterobacter > Enterobacter cloacae complex sp. AR_0002. Next base: position 3,820,915 of record NZ_CP018814.1, on the reverse strand, counting down.
CCGTCTCGCCGTGCAGCTTCGCTTCCGCCATTTCCACCAGCTCCGCGGAACCGAGCATGGCGATCTGGCATTCATTGGCAAAGCGCTCAATAAGCTCGCGCGTATAAGGACGTTTTACCGTACCACGCGTCGCCAGCAAACCCACGATGCCGTTCGCCGTCAGACGCGCCGCAGGTTTAATTGCCGGCACAACGCCCACAACCGGGAACGGGAATTTTTCGCGCAGGGCAGGAAGAGAGACCGTGCTTGCCGTATTACAGGCAATGACCGCCAGCGCCAGGGGGTAGCGCTTTTGTACCGCGGTGACGATTTCAACCACACGCTCAACAATAAAGTCTTCACTCTTTTCCCCATACGGGAACGCGACGTTATCGAAGGCGTAGATGTAATGGAGATCCGGCAGGAGCTGCCGAATCTCATCATAGACCGAAAGCCCACCGACGCCGGAATCAAACACCAGCACGGTGGGACGCGGATCAGAAGGTGTAGCTGCCAGACAAGGTGTATTCCCGTCCTGCAGTTTGGTAGCCATAAACTGTCTCGTAATCTTTATCGAACAGGTTGGCTATTTTACCACGAACTGTGAGATGAGAGGTGACGGGATATGAAACCGCGACGTCCCACAGGCTGACGCCGCCCATTTTCACGCGTTCTGTTGCATAGGTATTCGGATCAACGGCAACGTCATAGCGAGTGCCCAGATAACGGTACGCCAGATTCCAGTCGAGATCCCACACCTGCCAGTCAAGCTGATACTTAACCTGTTGCTTTGAGCGACGAGCCAGGACTTCGTTAGTTTTCGCATTACGCGGGTCGACGTAGTCGTAAGAAATCTGATGCCCTAACGGGCCAGTGTCGAACTGGGCCGTCGCCTCGATTCCTTTAATACGGGCTTCATCGACGTTGTAATAACGGTAAGTCCGCGGGTCGCTATTAATGAGGTTATCGATATCATTACGATAGCCCGTCACACGCCAGTTTACCGGCCCCGTCAGACCTTCAAAGCCGCCTTCCCACTGCTTACTCTCTTCTGGCTTCAGATCCGGATTACCGTAATCTTTACTGTGGATCTGGCTCATGGTCGGTGCTTTATACGCTGTACCGTAAGAACCGATGATGCGATACCCCTCGATGAACTCCCATGCGGCGCTGGTCTGCCAGGTGGCGTGATTGCCAAAATTAGAGTTATCGTCATTACGCGCCGCCGCTTCCAGCGTCACGCTGTTGAACTGCTGCATCGCCGAAAGGAACACGCCGGTATTACGTTGTTCGTAACCTTTTTCCAGATAGCCCGTACCCGCCTGGGTTTTCTGCTTCTGCCAGTCCAGACCCGCGCCGATATTGCCGTGCCCCACTTCAACCGTATTCAGCCACTGGGTGGTGTACTGCTTCACGTCATCCATGGTTGCGGAGTCAGCGTAGCGGCCTTTTTTCGGATCATAGTTCTGATCTTTGCTACGGCCATACCCTGCCACCAGCTGTGACTGGAAAATACCCTGGTTATAGCGCAACCCGGTGTCCCAGTTCTGGCTGTAAACCTGACGCGTGTCCGGCCGCCCATCAATGCCGGTCGCGCCATAGTGATCGTAACCGTCATACGCGGAGCGGTTATCGTAGCCAAAACCACGGACGAATCCGCTGACGCTGTCGGTAAACTGCTGCTCCACCGAGCCAAACAGCGATTTACTCATAAAACCATCGCGGTCTGGCTGGCGCGGGGCATCTTTTGCGGCAATATCAAAACCACGGGTATAGGTATAATCACCGGCCATGGTGATTTTGGTTTTATCGAACACCTGCTGGAAGGCACCGTTATAGTTTTGATACCCCTTTGAACCGACACCCGCAGAAATTTCCGCACCCGGCTTGTCGCGCCCGGTAATGATGTTAATCACACCGCCAATCGCGTCGGAGCCATACAGCGCCGAACGTGGGCCGCGAATGTACTCAATACGCTGAATCAGCGACGTCGGAATTTGGCTTAAATCGGGAACGTTGCTGATCCCGGCATTATTCAGAGGGATACCATCAATCAGTACCAGAACATGGCGGGATTCCGTACCGCGAATAAACGTTGAAGAGGTCGACCCCATCCCGCCGCTTTGTGCGATGTCCACACCCGGCAGGCGTGACATGATTTCCACAACACTCGTTGCCTGCCAGCGTTCAATATCCTCACGCGTCACGACGGAGGTCGGAGCCAGAACGGTTTTTGCTGGTTGTTCGAAACGGTTTGCTGTCACCACCAACGAGTCGGCGCTTTCCTGCGCCCAGCCCGAAAATGCCGTGACGGAAAACACCGTCAACAGCGATACTTTTTTAATCATTGTTAAAGCATCCACAATATAAGAAGGATGCCGCAGGCCTCACCGATAGCACGCGATGATGAAACCAAATGCGACGTGATCCCGGCAGGTCTTCGGGCTGGGTGGCGTTATACGGATGAAGACTTCCCATTTTCACAGTGTCTACAACTCTCATCCCGCCAGTCTTTACCGCTGCGCGTCAGCTCCAGATTTGCACTGGATTCCCTTTTCACTCTAAGGAGACCGGAAACAGAATGCTACAATTAGACACGTATAGATGTCCAGATAGCTATTAGCCATTAAATCTGGACATCCACTGCACAATCCCTACAATCCCCGCGTAATTCTTTATCACTCAGGACGCATCATGACCCCCGAACACCTCCCGACAGAACAGTACGACGCACAGCTGGCAGAAAAAGTTGTCCGCCTGCAAAGTATGATGACGCCTTTCAACGCGCCCGTTCCCGAGGTGTTTCGTTCTCCGGTCAGCCACTACCGTATGCGCGCTGAGTTCCGCATCTGGCACGATGGCGATGACCTGTACCACATCATTTTCGATCAGCAGACGAAATCCCGTATTCGCGTAGACAGTTTTCCGGCGGCGAGTGAGCTTATCAACCAGCTGATGACGCTGATGATCGACGGTGTGCGCAACAATCCGGTACTGCGCAACAAGCTGTTCCAGATTGACTACCTGACCACCCAAAGCAATCAGGCCATTGTTTCTCTGCTCTATCACAAAGCACTGACTGACGAGTGGCGCGAGCAGGCAGAAGCCCTGCGCGATGCGCTGCGCGCGCAGAATATCAACGTGCACCTGATTGGCCGCGCGACCAAAACCAAAATCATGCTGGACCAGGATTACATCGACGAGCGTCTGCCGGTGGCAGGAAAAGAGATGGTTTACCGTCAGGTGGAGAACAGCTTCACCCAGCCGAATGCCGCCATGAACGTGCAGATGCTGGAGTGGGCGTTGAAGGCGACGGAAGGGTCTAAGGGCGATCTGCTGGAACTCTACTGCGGTAACGGCAACTTCTCGCTGGCGCTGGCGCGTAACTTCGAACGCGTGCTGGCGACGGAAATCGCCAAACCGTCGGTGGCAGCCGCGCAGTACAACATCGCCGCTAACCATATTGATAACGTACAAATTATTCGTATGGCGGCAGAAGAGTTTACCCAGGCGATGAACGGCGTACGCGAGTTTAACCGCCTGCAAGGGATTGATTTGAAGAGCTACCAGTGTGAGACAATTTTTGTCGATCCGCCGCGCAGTGGCCTGGACAGCGAAACCGAGAAGATGGTGCAGGCGTACCCGCGTATTTTGTACATCTCCTGTAACCCGGAGACGCTGTGCAAGAATCTGGAAACATTGAGCCAGACGCACAAGGTTGAACGTCTGGCGCTGTTCGATCAGTTCCCGTATACGCACCATATGGAGTGCGGCGTACTGCTTACTGCACGATAATCTTTAGGCCGGATAAGCGTAGCGCCATCCGGCATTTTTTGGCAGGTGGCGCTTCGCTTACCTGCCCTACAACGACTACAAAACCCTTCTCTACTCCGGCAACTCGCTCTTGCGGCTACGCATGCGAGAGCCAATCCAGAACACCAGCGCCACAGACAGTACCGCAGGCAGGAAGTTAGAGCCAATATCCGGATACTCCGCGCGCACCACCGTGCTATAAAGCAATACACCCAGAATAAAACAGGCTGCGGCCAGTCCCGGTAACCCAACTGGCATCGTGCGGTTCAGATAACGTTGATGCAGGCAGTACACCGTCAGCACCAGCGCGATAATCGGGAAAATCGAGAACGGTACAATTGAGCTGAAAACCGCCGCAAACGTACCATTAATGGATAAGCCAGCGATCAATGCCAGCAACAGCGTTCCTTTATCCTGACCTGACTGTTTCATTACTCACCTTCACTCATCGTTTTGATGTGCCAACTTCTCTTGTTCACGGCGATACCAGTAGTACGCGCCTTTAGAAATCATCCGCAGCTGCAATACCAGTCGCTCTTCGAGTTGCTTACGTTGTTCAATGCTGACATCCAGCGCTTCAGCACCCGCGCTGAACACAATCGTCACCATCGCCTCAGCCTGTGCTTCAGTAAACGCACGCGGCATATGGTTTTCGAGTTCAAGATAGTCGGCAAGTTCCGCGATGAAATGCTGAATTTCACGCGCGACGGCGGCACGAAACGCGGCTGACGTTCCGGAACGCTCACGCAACAGCAGGCGAAACGCGTTAGGGTTATTGCCGATAAATTCCATAAATGTCGACACGGAAGTGCGGATCACGCTGCCGCCCTTGGCGATACGCTGACGCGCCTGACGCATAAGCTGGCGCAGCATCAAACCGCTCTCGTCGACCATGGTCAGGCCCAGTTCATCCACATCACGGAAATGACGATAGAAGGACGTTGGCGCAATCCCGGCCTCGCGCGCCACTTCACGCAGGCTCAAACTGGCAAAACTCCGCTCAGCACTCAGTTGACTGAATGCGGCTTCCACCAGCGAACGCCGGGTTTTCTCTTTTTGTTGTGCTCTTACGCCCATCACGATAGTTGAATCCTTCCAAAGGCCCGTTGGCACTATACCAGAGAATAAAATTAATCTGTTTACCTGACTTTGTGAATGATTGTTTACGCGCGGTTTGTGCTCCACTGCCCGAAAAAAGCACAACGATAATTGGGTTACCCTGGCAATGATGTTATGATTCTGTTGCTTTTATGTATAAGAACAGGTAAGCCTTGCCATGCCACATTCCTACGATTACGACGCAATAGTTATTGGTTCCGGCCCCGGCGGCGAAGGTGCTGCTATGGGTCTGGTAAAACAGGGAGCCAGAGTAGCGGTTATTGAGCGCTACCATAATGTCGGCGGCGGTTGCACTCACTGGGGCACCATCCCTTCGAAAGCCCTCCGCCACGCCGTTAGCCGCATTATCGAATTTAACCAGAACCCTCTTTACAGCGACCACTCCCGACTTCTTCGCTCCTCCTTTGCCGATATCCTGAATCACGCAGACACGGTCATTAACCAGCAGACGCGCATGCGTCAGGGTTTCTATGAGCGCAACCACTGTGAAATTCTGCAAGGGAACGCGCATTTTGTGGATGAACACACCCTGGCGCTGGAGTGCCACGACGGTTCGGTTGAGACGCTCACCGCTGAAAAATTTGTGATCGCCTGCGGCTCCCGTCCTTACCATCCGGCAGACGTGGATTTCTCGCACCCGCGCATTTACGACAGCGACTCCATCCTCAGCCTGCACCACGAGCCACGCCATGTGATCATTTATGGTGCGGGGGTGATTGGCTGTGAATATGCGTCGATCTTCCGCGGAATGGAGGTCAAAGTTGATTTGATCAACACCCGCGACCGGCTGTTGGCGTTCCTCGATCAGGAGATGTCAGATTCCCTCTCCTACCACTTCTGGAACAGTGGCGTGGTGATTCGCCACAACGAAGAGTACGAGAAGATTGAGGGCTGCGATGACGGTGTGATCATGCACCTGAAATCTGGTAAGAAGCTGAAGGCGGACTGCCTGCTGTATGCCAACGGCCGTACCGGCAACACGGATTCATTGCAGCTGGAGAATATCGGGCTTGAAACCGACAGCCGCGGTCAGCTCAAGGTCAACAGCATGTACCAGACTGCGCTGCCGCACGTTTACGCGGTGGGCGACGTGATTGGTTACCCAAGCCTGGCCTCCGCCGCTTACGATCAGGGCCGCATCGCCGCACAGGCGCTGGTGAAAGGTGAAGCGACGGCGCATCTGATTGAAGATATCCCGACGGGGATCTACACCATTCCGGAAATCAGTTCTGTCGGCAAAACCGAGCAGCAGCTTACGGCCATGAAGGTGCCTTACGAGGTGGGTCGTGCCCAGTTTAAACATCTGGCGCGGGCGCAAATCGTGGGAATGAGCGTGGGTACACTGAAGATCCTGTTCCATCGCGAGACGAAAGAGATCCTCGGTATTCACTGCTTCGGTGAACGCGCGGCGGAAATCATTCATATCGGCCAGGCGATCATGGAGCAAAAAGGTGGTGGCAACACCATTGAGTACTTCGTTAACACCACCTTTAACTACCCGACCATGGCGGAAGCTTATCGGGTCGCTGCGCTGAACGGCTTAAACCGCCTGTTTTAACGCGCTGTCAAAATGGCCATCCATCGCACCGCGGATGGCCTCTGCCAGCTGCTCATAGCGGCTGCGCAGCGGTGACCCCGGACGATAAACCAGACCAATGGTGCGACGCGGCTCCGGCTTAATACACGGCAGATAGACCACGCCATCACGTTTACGCTCGTGCGGCACCGCCAGCGCCGGCAACAGCGTAATACCGCTTCCCGCCGCCACCATATTACGCAGCGTTTCCAGGCTGGTTGCGCGGAAATGGGTATCTTCATCGGCACCCGCTTCGAAGCAGAAGCCCATCGCCTGATCGCGCAGACAGTGGCCGTCTTCCAGCATCAGCAGTTTTTCACCGGCCAGATCGGCCATCGGTACGCGATCGCGGTTCGCCCACGGGTGATCTTCATAGATCGCCAGCATCATCGGCTCATCGAACAGCGGTACTTCAATAAACGCTTCACTCTCTTTAACGAGCGCCAGAATCGCACAGTCGAGCTTACCGCTGTCTAACTGCGCCAGCAGCTGATGGGTTTGCGCTTCATGCAGGTACATTTCGAGTTTCGGGAACGTCTGGTGCAGCATCGGAATGATGTGCGGCAACAGGTACGGGCCAACGGTTGGGATCAGGCCAATATGCAGCGGGCCGGACATCGCTTCCCCCTGCTGGCTTGCCATTTCCTTGAGCACTTTGACCTCGCGCAGTACGGTGCGCGCCTGATCCACCAGCAGCAGACCTGCCTGCGTGAACAGTACTTTACGACTGGTGCGCTCCAGCAGCATCACGCCCAGCTCATCTTCCAGCTTGCGGATCTGACCGCTCAGCGTTGGCTGGCTGACATGGCAGGAGTCTGCCGCGCGGCGAAAATGGCGATGCTCAGCTAACGCTACCAGGTATTCAAGATCACGAATATTCATTATTCATCCTCCGTCGCCACGATAGTTCATGGCGATAGATAGCATAGCAACGAACGATTATCCCTATCAAGCATTCTGTTGAATAATACATCACATAGACGAGGCGGTACGTGTTTGACCCTTGACGTCCCCGCACCGTCAGCGAGTTTCTCTCAAAACTCGAAAAACTAAAGCCAACGTGAACTTTTGCGGACCCCGTGGTCCGCTTTTTTTTGCGTAAAAAAAAGCCCAGCACTAAGCCAGGCTCCGTTTTTCTCCCTCTCCCAGTGGGAGAGGGACGGGGTGAGGGCACCAGCCCGCACGGTTTAAACCAACCGGTTTTTCGCATCCGCAATCGCCTGCGCTACCTGCTTCGGTGACACGCCGCCTTTCGCTGCACGCTTATCCAGGCAGGATTGCAGGGCCAGAATCGGGTAGACATCATCCCCGATAACCGCGCTGAATTTTTGCAGGTCGGCAAGCGCCAGCTCTTCAAGGGCTTTACCCTGACGAATCGCTTCCACTACCGCTTCACCCACAATATGGTGCGCCTCGCGGAACGGTACGCCTTTCGCCACCAGGTAGTCCGCCAGTTCGGTAGAGTTAGCATACCCCTGCTGCGCCGCTTCCTGGCAGCGCGGACGTTTCACCTGAATGCCGTCCAGCACCAGCGCGCCCATATGCAGACAGTCCAGCCAGGTGTCGAGCGCGTCGAACAGCCCCTCTTTGTCTTCCTGCATGTCTTTGTTGTACGCCAGCGGCAGCCCTTTCAGGGTCATCATCATACCGGTCAGCGCACCCTGCACGCGGCCACATTTCCCGCGGATCAGCTCCAGCGCGTCCGGGTTTTTCTTCTGCGGCATCAGGGAGGAGCCGGACGTCACACGGTCGGACAGCTCCACAAACCCGGCTTCGCCAGAGTTAAAGAAGATCAGGTCTTCGGCAAAGCGCGACAGGTGCACCATCCCGATAGACGCATTTGAGAGCAGTTCCAGCACGTGGTCACGGTCAGAGACGCTGTCCAGACTATTGCGGGTGGCGGAGGCAAAGCCCAGCCAGCCTGCCAGCTGCTCACGGTCAATTTCATAAGCCGTGCCGGCAAGCGCGCCGCTGCCCAGCGGGCTCACGTCCAGACGCTTTAAGGTATCCTGTAAACGGCTCTCATCACGCGCCAGCATCTCAACATAGGCCAGACACCAGTGCGCGAACGTCACCGGCTGCGCGCGTTGCAGGTGGGTATAACCCGGCATCACCGCGTCCTGATTGTTCTGCGCGGTGTCCACCAGCGCGCCCTGCAACTGACGATTCGCCGCCAGCAGTTCGCCGACGGTCTCTTTGCACCACAGCTTCAGGTCGGTCGCCACCTGGTCATTACGGCTACGCCCGGTATGGAGCTTTTTACCCAACTGGCCGACTTTGTCGATCAGTTTGCCTTCCACCCAGCTGTGAATATCTTCAGCATCGCTCTGGAGGATTTGCTGCGGATCCAGACGCACCTCTTCCAGCAGATTGTTCAGCGCCTCTTCCAGCTGCTGCTGTTCGTCTGCGGTCAGCACGCCAACGGTCACCAGCGCTTTGGACCAGGCCACAGAGCCGACAATATCCTGTTCGGCCAGGCGGTAGTCGAAGCGCAAAGAGTCGTTGAACTGTTTGAACCGCTGATCCGCTGCCTGTGTAAAACGCCCACCCCAAAGTGCCATAACGAATTTCCTTAATGATGATATTTTTGCCCGGTGGCGCTGCGCTTACCGGGCCTACAAAATTCACGTAGGCCGGATAAGCAAAGCGCCATCCGGCACAGAAACTTAAGCCAGAATACGCGTACCAATCGGCGTACCGTTAAACAGCGCCGGGAGTTGCTCCGCGTGCCGCCAGGAGGCGATATCCACCGGGCGACCCAACGTGCGGGCCGCATCCAGCGCCGCATTCACTTTAACAATCATGCCGTCGGTGATAATGCCTTGATCGATCAGCTGCTCGGCTTTTGCGGCGGTCATTTCCGCAATACGCTGGCCTTTGCCGTCCAGTATGCCGCTCACGTCGGAGAGCAGGATCAGGTCTGCGCCCAGCGTGGCCGCCAGCGCGGTTGCCGCCTGGTCAGCGTTAACGTTCATCAGCTCGCCCTCTTCGGTCACGCCGATAGAGCTCACCACCGGCAGGAAACCGCCTTCCAGCAGGGTGTTAATCAGCTTAGGCGAACCCGGCTGCGCCAGTCCAACATGGCCAAGCTCTTCGTCGAGCTGGGTCACTTTCACGCTATCGCCATCGCCCAGATAGAGGCCAACGGAGGCGATATGGTGCTTCTTCGCCCAGGCCAGCAGCGTTTTGTTCGCCGTGCCCGCCAGCGCGCCGGTAATGATGTCAATCTGGTCGGCAGGCGTCACGCGCAGGCCATTTTTCTTTTTCACCGGCAGGTTGAGCCCTTTCATCAGCTCATCCACCACACAGCCGCCGCCGTGCACAATCACCAGCGGACGTTGGTGTGATTCACGATAGTTCACCAGTGCGTTAAACAGGCGCTCCAGCGCTTCTTCGCTGTCCAGCAGTACACCACCGAGTTTGATAATTAATGGATTCATCATCACACCTTAAATAAGAGCCTGCGTTTCAGGAAAGCCGAAACGAATATTTGCACACTGCATTGCCTGTGCGGCAGCGCCTTTCAGTAGGTTATCTTCTGCGGCCACCACGATGAGATGCTCACCCTGCACGGCAAAGCCAATATCGCAGAACGGCAGGCCGACCACATTTTTCAGCGCCGGCACGCCTTTGTCGTACAGGCGCACCAGCGGTTTATCCGCATACGCCTGCGTGAAGACCTCGTTCACCTGTTCTTTGGTCACACCCGGCTTCAGGCGGCAGGTAATGGTTTCGAGGATCCCGCGCGGGAAGCTGCCCAGATGCGGGGTGAAAATGACGTCCGCGCCCAGATGCGTCGTGATTTCAGGATGATGACGGTGGTTAAACACGCCATACGGCTGAAGGCTCACTTCGCAGAAGCTGTTGGAGATTGCCGCTTTGCGCCCGGCGCCGCTCACGCCACTGGTGGCGTTGATCACCGGCCACTGGTTCAGATCCAGCAACCCGGCGTCGATCAGCGGCTTCAGGGAAAGCTGCGCCGCCGTCGGGTAGCATCCCGGAACGGCAATCAGGTTCGCTTCTTTCAGTTTATCTGCGCTCCACTCCGCCAGGCCGTACACCGCTTTTTCAAGCAGATCCGGATGCTGGTGGGTGAAACCGTAATATTTTTCGTAGAACGCGCCGTCGTTAACGCGGAACGCGCCGGAGAGATCGAACACCACGCATCCGGCTGCCAGGAACTGCGGCGCCAGGTCGTGACTGACCTCGTGTGCGGTGGCTAAAAACACCACGTCAACGCCGTCGGTAAACTCGCTGATGTCAGACATGGGCTGCAAAGGCAAATCAACCACGCCCTTAAGTTGTGGATGCAAATCGGAAATTAACTTTCCGGCATCATTGCTTTGCGCTGACACGGTCAAAGCGGTTATGGTCATATGAGGGTGGCGATTTACGTAGCTTACAAGCTCTGCGCCCGCATAACCGCTAGCGCCTACAATCAGCGTATTCAACATCGGGTTCCTTTATGCTCAACGTTAATGTATTTTTATTCACATTTATTGCATGAATATTGATACTATCACGACCTAAGGTGTGTCAACAATGAAAATGAACTTACCGCCATTTATCGAGATTTACCGCGCCCTGATCGCCACACCCTCCATCAGCGCGACGGAAGAAGCCCTGGATCAGAGCAATGAGTCTTTAATCAATCTGCTGGCGGGTTGGTTTAGCGATCTTGGGTTTAACGTTGAGGTTCAGCCCGTCCCCGGAACACGCCACAAATTTAACCTGCTCGCCAGTACCGGACATGGCGCGGGCGGCCTGCTGCTGGCTGGGCACACTGACACCGTGCCGTTTGATGATGGCCGCTGGACGCGCGATCCGTTCACGCTGACCGAGCATGACAACAAGCTTTATGGTCTGGGCACCGCCGACATGAAAGGCTTCTTCGCCTTTATCCTCGACGCGCTGCGTGACGTGGACGTGACGAAGCTGAAAAAACCGCTCTACATTCTGGCGACCGCCGATGAAGAGACCAGCATGGCGGGCGCACGTTATTTCTCTGAAAACACATCGATTCGTCCTGACTGCGCGATCATCGGCGAACCGACCTCTCTGCAACCGATTCGGGCGCACAAAGGCCATATTTCTACCGCGGTGCGCGTACTGGGCCGGTCTGGCCACTCCAGCGATCCGGCGCGCGGCGTGAACGCCATTGAGCTGATGCATGACGCGATTGGCCGCATCATGACCCTGCGCGACGATCTGAAAGAGCGCTATCACTACGAGGCGTTCACCGTGCCTTACCCAACGCTTAACCTCGGCAGCCTGCACGGCGGTGATGCGTCCAACCGTATCTGCGCCTGCTGCGAACTGCATATGGATATCCGTCCTCTGCCGGGCATGACGCTGAGCGATCTGGATGGCTTACTGAACGAAGCGCTGGCACCGGTCAGCGAGCGCTGGCCGGGCCGTCTGACGGTCTCCGAACTGCATCCGCCGATTCCAGGCTACGAATGCCCGCCTGACCATCAGCTGGTTCAGGTAGTGGAAAAACTGCTCGGCGAGAAAACCGACGTGGTGAACTACTGCACCGAAGCGCCGTTTATTCAGACGCTGTGCCCGACGCTGGTTCTGGGCCCTGGCTCCATCAACCAGGCACACCAGCCGGACGAATATCTCGAAACCCGCTTCATCAAGCCCACCCGCGAACTCATTACCCAGGTTGTGCATCACTTCTGCTGGCATTAAAACCGCACCGAAAAGTCCCCTCTCCCTGTGGGAGAGGGTTAGGGTGAGGGCAACAAATCGCATGATCACCGTCACATTTCCATAAGCATCTCTTATCTGACGCAATGCGAATTAAATTTCGTAAATTGTCCGCATTTATTCGTCTGCTGAACCGTTTTCGCAGCAATTGACGACGGGGGTTTTACGTGGCTTTATAAAGGGAGATGACAAAATAATGTCCAGAAGATTTTCGCCTGGGCATAAACAAAAATGATGGGGTGACTGGGTTTTTATGAACGAACAATATTCCGCGTTGCGTAGTAATGTCAGTATGCTCGGCAAAGTGCTTGGAGATACCATCAAAGACGCACTGGGGGAGAACATCCTCGACCGCGTTGAAACCATCCGCAAGCTGTCCAAATCTTCCCGCGCCGGTAATGAGGCCAACCGTCAGGAGCTGCTTACCACCTTGCAGAACCTCTCCAACGATGAGCTGCTGCCCGTTGCCCGCGCCTTCAGCCAGTTCCTGAACCTGGCAAACACCGCTGAGCAATACCACAGCATTTCGCCAAAAGGCGAAGCGGCCAGCAACCCGGAAGTCATTGCCCGCACCCTTCGTAAACTCAAAGACCAGCCCGACCTCAACGAAGCGACCATCAAAAAAGCGGTGGAATCCCTTTCGCTGGAGCTGGTGCTGACCGCACACCCAACCGAAATCACCCGTCGTACGCTGATCCACAAAATGGTGGAAGTGAACAACTGTCTGAAGCAGTTGGATAACAAAGACATCGCCGACTACGAACGTAACCAGCTTATGCGCCGCCTGCGCCAGCTGATTGCCCAGTCCTGGCACACCGATGAAATTCGTAAGCATCGCCCAAGCCCGGTCGACGAAGCCAAGTGGGGCTTTGCGGTGGTGGAAAACAGCCTGTGGGAAGGGGTACCCAACTACCTGCGCGAGCTGAACGAACAGCTGGAAGAAAATCTGGGCTATCGCCTGCCGGTCGACTTTGTGCCGGTTCGCTTCACCTCCTGGATGGGCGGCGACCGCGACGGCAACCCGAACGTGACGGCGGAAATCACCCGTCACGTCCTGCTGCTGAGCCGCTGGAAAGCAACCGACCTGTTCCTGAAAGATATTCAGGTGCTGATCTCCGAGCTGTCGATGGTGGAAGCGACGCCGGAACTGCGCGCGCTGGCCGGTGAAGAAGGCGCCAGCGAGCCGTACCGCTTCCTGATGAAAAAGCTGCGCGGTCAGCTGATGGCCACTCAGGCCTGGCTGGAAGCGCGCCTGAAAGGCCAGCGCCTGCCGAAGCCGGAAGGTCTGCTGAGCCAGAACGAACAGCTCTGGGAGCCTCTATACGCCTGCTATAAATCGCTCCAGGCTTGTGGGATGGGCATCATTGCCAACGGCGAACTGCTCGACACCCTGCGCCGCGTGAAGTGTTTCGGCGTGCCGCTGGTGCGTATCGACGTTCGTCAGGAAAGTACCCGTCATACCGAAGCGCTGGGCGAGCTGACCCGCTACCTCGGCATTGGCGACTACGAAAGCTGGTCAGAAGCCGACAAACAGGCGTTCCTGATCCGCGAGCTGAACTCCAAGCGCCCGCTGCTGCCGCGCAACTGGGAGCCAAGCAATGACACCCGCGAAGTGCTCAACACCTGTAAAGCGATTGTAGATGCGCCGAAAGGATCTGTGGCCGCCTACGTGATCTCCATGGCGAAGACCCCGTCCGACGTGCTGGGCGTTCACCTTCTGCTGAAAGAAGCGGGCATTGACTATGCTCTGCCGGTAGCACCGCTATTTGAGACTCTCGACGACCTGAACAACGCTAACGACGTGATGACCCAGCTGCTGAACATCGACTGGTATCGCGGCTTTATTCAGGGCAAACAGATGGTGATGATCGGCTATTCCGACTCCGCGAAAGATGCGGGGGTGATGGCAGCCTCCTGGGCGCAGTATCAGGCACAGGATGCACTGATCAAAACCTGTGAGAAAGCCGGTATCGAGCTGACCCTGTTCCACGGACGCGGTGGCTCAATTGGTCGTGGCGGTGCGCCTGCACACGCGGCGCTGCTCTCTCAACCACCAGGAAGCCTGAAAGGCGGCCTGCGCGTGACCGAGCAGGGCGAGATGATCCGCTTCAAGTACGGCCTGCCGGAAGTGACCATCAGCAGCCTGTCGCTTTATACCAGCGCGATCCTCGAAGCCAACCTGCTGCCGCCGCCGGAGCCAAAAGAATCCTGGTGCCGGATTATGGACGAACTGTCTGACATCTCCTGCGATCTGTACCGCGGCTACGTGCGTGAAAACAAAGACTTTGTCCCTTACTTCCGCTCGGCCACGCCTGAACAGGAGCTGGGTAAACTGCCGCTGGGTTCGCGCCCGGCCAAGCGTCGTCCGACCGGCGGTGTTGAATCCCTGCGCGCCATTCCATGGATCTTCGCCTGGACGCAAAACCGCTTAATGCTGCCAGCCTGGCTGGGTGCCGGTGCGGCGCTGCAAAAAGTGGTGGAAGACGGTAAGCAGAGCGAACTGGAAACCATGTGCCGCGACTGGCCATTCTTCTCTACCCGTCTGGGAATGCTGGAGATGGTCTTCTCGAAGGCCGACCTGTGGCTGGCGGAATACTACGATCAGCGCCTGGTGAAGCCGGAGCTGTGGGCGCTGGGCAAAGAGCTGCGCGAACTGCTGGAAGGCGACATCAAAGTGGTGCTGGATATCGCCAATGACTCCCACCTGATGGAAGACCTGCCGTGGATCGCCGAGTCTATCCAGCTGCGTAACATCTACACCGACCCGCTGAACGTTTTACAGGCAGAGCTGCTGCACCGTTCGCGTCTGGCGGAAGAGGAAGGTAAAGAGCCGGATCCACGCGTTGAACAGGCGCTGATGGTGACGATTGCGGGCGTTGCGGCGGGCATGCGTAACACTGGGTAATGCTTTATGCCGGGCAGGCGTTTTTAGCGCCGCCCGGCACGTTTCGGTAGTCTTCTCATGTATTCCGATATCACCCGAATTTTGACTGACCTGGTGAACCGAACGTTACCGCTGGGCCAGATTCATTTCTCAGCGCTGGCTGAACAGCATCCCCGAACATCTCCCTGCCTCGTCATTACCCTTGCTCCCCCCTGTGAGGCGATATTTTCATCCTTTGGACACATCACGCTTCCACCGCCTAACGCCCTGAGCATACATTTCGGTAAGCAGCAGCTGACTCTCGATTTACAGCGTGACAACGCGCTTTTGCAGCAGCTGCAGGTTCCCCGGCGTGGCCCGAGAACGGGTGCTTTTCTTCTGCAAGCGCTCACCGAATTACAGATGCAGCCAGACGAGCAAGACACAGCCATGCTGGTGGTATTAAGCTTGCTCAGCCACTGCCGGGATCTGCTTGGGAGTGACATCCACACCGCTAACCGCAGCCGGGCGCTATTCGAAGCCGTTCGTAGCTATATCGAAGAAAATTACGCCTCTTCGTTAACGCGCGAATCCGTGGCACAGGCGTTCTACATCTCGCCGAACTATCTTTCCCATCTCTTTCAGAAGATCGGCCACGTGGGGTTCAACGAGTATCTGACACAAACGCGGCTGGAACATGCACGCCAGTTGCTGAAAGGCTACGATCTCAAAATTAAAGATATTGCCGCACGCTGCGGATTTCCTGACAGCAACTACTTTTGTCGCCTCTTTCGCAAGCACACCGAGCGTTCCCCTTCCGAATATCGTCGCCAGTATCACAGCCAGCTTATCGCCAAAAAATAGCATTGTGATCGCTATCGCACTTCGCTAAGGACATTACATTTGTCCAGTATTTGGCAAAATTGACCTGTATCCGCCGCACTCAGCCGGGCCTTACCCTTTATTCAACCTTTCTGACTTAAGGAAAAATAATGGAACTGTATCTGGATACCGCGAACGTGGCGGAAGTGGAACGCCTTGCACGCATCTTCCCCATCGCGGGCGTCACCACCAACCCAAGCATCATTGCCGCCAGCCGTGAATCCATCTGGGACGTGCTGCCGCGCCTGCAAAAAGCCATTGGGCCGGAAGGCATGCTGTTTGCTCAAACCATGAGCCGCGATGCCGAAGAAATGGTGGCGGAAGCAAAACGGCTGAACAATGCCCTGCCGGACATCGTGGTAAAAATTCCCGTCACTGCACAGGGGCTCATCGCGATTAAGGCGCTGAAGAAAGAGGGAATTACCACGCTGGGCACCGCCGTTTACAGCGCCGCTCAGGGTTTACTGGCCGCGCTGGCAGGCGCGAAATACGTTGCGCCGTACGTCAACCGCGTCGACGCACAGGGCGGCGACGGTATTGGCATGGTACAGGAGCTGCAGTCCCTGCTGGAACTGCATGCGCCGGAAAGCATGGTGCTGGCTGCCAGCTTTAAAACGCCGCGCCAGGCGCTGGATTGCCTGTTGGCAGGATGTGAGGCAATCACGCTTCCCTTAGACGTAGCGCAACAAATGCTCGACACACCAGCGGTAGAGTCAGCCATAGAGAAGTTCGAGCAGGACTGGAAAAACGCGTTTGGTAACCTCAACCTCTAAGGGAGAACTGTTATGGACCGTATTATTCAATCGCCGGGGAAATACATCCAGGGTGCAGATGTTCTTACTCGCCTCGGCGACTACCTGAAGCCGCTGGCGAATCGCTGGCTGGTGGTGGGCGATAAATTTGTGCTGGGTTTTGCTGAAGAAACCCTGCGTCAGAGTTTTAAAAAAGCCGGACTCCATGCCGAAATTGCACCGTTTGGTGGCGAATGTTCGCAAAATGAAATCGATCGGCTGAAAAAACTGGCCGACAGCGCCGACTGCCTGGCGGTGCTGGGTATCGGTGGCGGAAAAACGCTGGATACCGCCAAAGCGCTGGCCCACTTTATGGACGTGCCGGTGGCCATTGCCCCGACCATTGCCTCCACCGATGCGCCGTGCAGCGCCCTCTCCGTGATTTATACCGACAGCGGTGAGTTCGATCGCTACCTGATGCTGCCGCACAACCCGAACATGGTGATTGTCGATACCAAAGTGGTGGCAGGCGCACCTGCGCGCCTGCTGGCCGCCGGGATTGGCGATGCACTGGCAACCTGGTTTGAAGCGCGCGCCTGTTCGCGCAGCGGCGCCACGACCATGGCGGGTGGCAAGTGCACGCAGGCAGCGTTAGCGCTGGCAGAGCTGTGCTACAACACGCTGGTTGAAGAGGGCGAGAAAGCGATGCTGGCGGCAGAGCAGCATGTCGTCACACCGGCGCTGGAACGCATTATCGAAGCCAACACCTATCTCAGCGGGGTGGGCTTTGAAAGCGGCGGGCTGGCGGCGGCGCATGCCATTCACAACGGCATGACGGCGGTGCCGGATGCGCATCATTTTTACCATGGTGAAAAGGTCGCGTTCGGCACGCTGACACAGCTGGTACTGGAGAACGCGCCGGTTGAAGAAATTGAGACCGTCGCCGCGCTTTGCCACAGCGTTGGGCTGCCGATCACCCTGGCGCAGCTGAACATCAATGAGGATATTCCGGCCAAAATGCGGCTGATCGCGGAAGCGTCCTGCGCCGAAGGTGAAACCATTCACAACATGCCTGGCGGCGTCACGCCGGATCAGGTCTATGCGGCGCTGCTGGTGGCCGACCAGTATGGACAGCGATTCTTGCAGGAGTGGGAGTAACGAAAAAAGCCGGGTGGCGCTGCGCTTACCCGGCCTACATGGCACTTTAATTTGTAGGCCGGGTAAGGCGTAGCCGCCACCCGGCACATGGGTTACTTCACGTCAAACCGGTCCAAATCCATCACTCGCGCCCACGCGGCAACAAAATCACGGACGAACTTCTCGTGTGCATCACTGCTGGCGTATACTTCGGCCAGCGCACGCAGGACGGCGTTTGAACCGAAGACCAGATCGGCGCGGGTGGCGGTGTATTTCACTTCTCCGCTGGCGCGATCGCTACCGGCAAACAGCTCGTTTGAGTCATCGGTCGCTTTCCACTGGGTGTTCATATCCAGCAGATTAACGAAGAAGTCGTTGCTCAGCACGCCCTCGCGGTTGGTAAACACGCCATTCTTGCTGCCATCGAAGTTTGCACCCAGTACGCGCAGACCGCCGATTAGCACCGTCAGTTCCGGCGCGGTCAGGGTCAGCTGCTGGGCTTTGTCGATCAGCAGCGACTCGGTGGTGGATACATCCACCTGCGCACGGTAGTTGCGGAAACCGTCGGCAACCGGTTCGAGCAGGTTAAACATCTCGATGTCCGTCTGGTCCTGACGCGCATCTACGCGGCCTGGGGTAAACGGTACGTTGACGTAAACGCCTGCCGCTTTCGCCGCCTGCTCAACGCCCACAACACCTGCCAGCACGATGATATCGGCCAGTGAGGCTTTATTAGTGGTGCGCTGAATAGCTTCCAGAGCCGGTAACGCCCGTACCGCCGCGGCGTTCACATCCCAGTCGCGCTGAGGCGCCAGCGCCAGACGCGCGCCGTTAGCGCCGCCACGCTTGTCGCCGCCGCGGAAGGTCGATGCCGACGCCCAGGCCACGGAAACCAGCTCGCTCACGGAGAGACCAGAGGCCGCGATTTCCGCTTTCAGGCTTTCAATATCTTCCTGCGTCGGATGGAACACCGGCTGCGGCAGCGGATCCTGCCAAATCAGATCTTCTTTCGGCACTTCCGGGCCGATGTACCGCGCTTTTGGCCCCATATCGCGGTGGGTCAGCTTGAACCACGCGCGCGCAAAGGCTTCGTTGAAGGCCTGCGGATCGTTCAGGAAGCGACGGGAAATTTTCTCGAATTCCGGATCAAAACGCAGCGTCAGGTCGGTGACCAGCATGGTTGGCTTGCGTTTTTTCGACGGGTCAAACGGGTCAGGCATAATTTCCGGCGCATCCACGGCTTCAAACTGAATGGCGCCCGCCGGGCTACGCGTCTGCACCCATTCGTATTTGAACAGGTTCTCGAAGAAGTAGTTGCTCCACTGGGTCGGGGTTTGAGACCAGATAACTTCCAGCCCGGAGGTGATGGCGTCAGCGCCAATACCGGTGCCGTGCGTGCTGGCCCAGCCCAGGCCCTGCGCTTCAATCGGTGACGCTTCCGGGTCAGTGCCCACATGCGTGGCTTCGCCTGCGCCGTGCGTTTTACCGAGCGTATGGCCGCCTGCAATCAGCGCGACGGTCTCTTCGTCGTTCATGCCCATGTTGCCAAAGGTAGCGCGGATCGCCGCCGCCGCAGACAGCGGTTCACCGCTGGCGTTTGGCCCTTCGGGGTTAACGTAAATCAGGCCCATTTCAGTGGCCGCAAGCGGGCGCTTCGCCAGCGCTTCCGGGTCACGGTGGGTCAGCCAGGCTTTTTCATCGCCCCAGTTCACATCCAGATCCGGTTCCCAGACGTCTTCACGCCCGGCACCGAAACCAAAAGTGCGGAAGCCGGAGTTCTCCAGCGCCACGTTACCCGCGAGGATAAACAGGTCGGCCCAGGAGATTTTTTGTCCGTATTTTTGCTTAACTGGCCACAGCAGACGGCGAGCCTTATCCAGGCTGACGTTATCAGGCCAGGAGTTCAGCGGCGCAAAACGTTGCTGGCCGCGCCCCGCGCCGCCGCGACCGTCAACGGAGCGATAGGTACCCGCACCGTGCCAGGCCATACGAATAAACAGGCCCGCATAGCTTCCCCAGTCGGCAGGCCACCACGGTTGTGAGTCGGTTAAAAGGGCTTTGAGATCGCCCTTAAGGGCGGAATAGTCGAGCTTGCTGAATTCTTTGCGGTAGTCGAAGTCTTCACCCAGCGGGTTCGAACGGTTGGAATGTTGGTTTAGAAGATCGATGCGGAGTTGTTTAGGCCACCAATCTTTGCTGCCGGTACCTGCACCCGCGCTGTGATCGACGCCGCCCTGGTGGAACGGACATTTGCCGGCGGATGCCGCGTTATTGGTCTCGTCTGACATGCTCATCGCTATGCTCCCTTTACAGTGTTACCGTTACGATATACACCACTAGCGATAAGAGATAGTTGAATTAATCCACAGATTCGATAGCTAATACCTTTTAACTCTCTGTTCGATTAAAAAGCCCTCGTTTTATGAGGGCTTTTTACTTTACAGCGCCGGGCGAACACCGAGCGTATGGCAAATGGCATAGCTCATTTCCGCGCGATTCAGGGTATAGAAATGGAAATCTTTCACCCCTTCGCGGCTTAAAATCTTCACCATGTCCATCGCGATATTGGCCCCCACCAGCTTGCGGGTTTCCGGGTCGTCGTCCAGCCCTTCATACATTTTGGACATCCACAGCGGAATGCGCACGTTGGTCATATCCGCGAATTTCTTCGCCTGTTTGAAGTTCGAGACCGGCAGAATACCAGGGATGATTTCGACATCAATACCTGCCGAGACGCAGCGGTCACGAAAGCGCAGGTAGCTTTCAACGTCAAAGAAGAACTGAGTAATCGCACGGTTAGCACCAGCCTCCACTTTACGCTTCAGGTTGAGCAGATCCGCCTGGGCACTTTTGGCTTCCGGGTGAACTTCAGGGTAGGCGGCCACGGAGATATCAAAGTCGGCAACGTCTTTCAGCAGGCCGACCAGATCGGCGGCAAACATCTCTGGCTTACCGCTGCCTGGCGGGAGGTCGCCGCGCAGGGCCACAATGTGGCGAATGCCGTTATTCCAGTAGTCCTGGGCAATGGCGTGCAGTTCATCACGGGTGGCGTCGATACAGGTCAGGTGCGGCGCCGCTTCCAGACCGGTTCGGTCTTTAATGCCCTTAATGATGCTGTGCGTGCGGTCACGCTCACCGGAGTTGGCGCCGTAGGTCACGGAGACGAACTTCGGCTTGAGGCTGCTCAGGCGATCGATAGAGCTCCACAGGGTTTGCTCCATTTCACTGGTGCGCGGCGGGAAAAATTCAAAAGAGACGTTAATCTGGCCGTTTACTTCGGCCAGGCTCTGGTTCAGTGCTTCCCGCTGGTTGGCGTGAAAAAAGCTCATACCCTACCCCTATCAATCGCGTGTCATTGTCTGTTGTGTTGTGAACTTCTATACGTTTAGACGTCCAGATGTAAAAATGACGGAAAAGCGGGATGACGTCAACAGAAATAATCAACATTAACGGTGAGGTTTGTTCAGGGAAGATGAAGGGCATTCATGATGGGGGTGAGTGCGGTCTGATACCCTCACCCTGACCCTCTCCCACAGGGAGAGGGAAATGCAGACGTTACAGCAGCTTAGCCAGACGATTAATGTCGGACTGAATGGCTCCGGCGGTGACATCGCGTCCCGCGCCCGGGCCACGGATCACCAGCGGGTTATCGCGGTACCAGCGGCTTTCGATGGCGAAGACGTTGTCGCATGGCAGGAGCGCCGCCAGCGGATGTTCAGGACGCACCGCCTCCACGCCCACGCGCGCTTTACCGTTCGCCTCGAAGCGCGCCACGTAACGCAGCACCAGCCCCATCTCGTTAGCCGCTTCCAGACGTTGCACCATCTGCTCGTTCAGCTCGTCGCCGTTCTCGAAGAAGTGATCGACGGACCCTTCCTCGCAGCCCGCAGGCACCAGCGACTCAACGCGTACCTGACCCGGCTCAATGTCGTAGCCGGCTTCACGCGCCAGGATCACCAGCTTGCGCATCACGTCTTTACCGGCAAGGTCAACGCGCGGATCCGGCTCGGTTAAACCCTGCTGCCACGCCTGATCCACCAGGTCGGTGAACGGCACGGTGCCGTCAAATTGCAGGAACAGCCAGGAGAGCGTGCCGGAGAAGATCCCGCTCAGCGCCAGAATGCTGTCGCCGCTTTCAATCAGATCGCGCACGGTATGGTTAACCGGCAGACCTGCGCCAACGGTGGCGTTATACAGCCAGTGACGACCCGTTTTTTCGAACGCGTCGTGGATCTGGCGATATTTATCAGTGCTGCTCGCGCCCGCCAGCTTGTTGGCGCTGATGACGTGGAACCCGTGGCTGGCGAAATCCAGATACTGATCGGCCAGCTGCTCGCTGGCGGTCACATCCAGCACTACCAGATCGTCATACGGGTGCGCACGCATCCACAGGAACAGCGACTCTTCATCTTGCTCGACGGCTTCATCATTAAAGAAGGCCAGCGCGCGGCTGGCATCCAGCCCTTCGTAGTTCAGCAGGCTGCGGCGGCTGTCCACCACGCCTGCGAGAATGAATTCGAACCCGGTACGCGCCGAGAGCGTGACCTGTTCGCGGGCGAACAGCTCCAGCCAGCGGGAACCGATGTTGCCTTTACCAAACAGCACCAGGCCGATGCGTTTTTCCGCACGGAACAGGGAGGTATGCAGGCCCTGAATCAGGCTCTCGGTTGGCCCTTTACGCAGAACGGCAACCAGGCTGATGCCCTCTTCTGATTGCCAGGTGAACTCCACCGGCTGGCCTTTCAGCTGCTGCCAGAAGCGGTGGCAGTGGAGCGGGTTACGGGTGACGCCCGCGCCCACCATCGCCACCAGCGCCAGCCCCTGACGCAGGCGAAGCTCGCCCGGCAGGCCTGCTTCATCCAGAATTTTCAGGGCGCTGTCCACCACTTCGGCGGTATAGCAGAACTGCAACAGCTGGCGATCGTTATGCACGCCAACGGCCAGCGGACGCACCTGAGCACGTTTCAGGATGGTGTCGATATCTTTGTGCGCCAGTTTGAAATCCTGGCCCGCAGGCACCTGGAACTCAATCAGGCAGATGTCATCGTGGCTGGTGACAATGCGCGCGCCCGTACCGGATGCCAGCACGCGCTCGATGCGGGTGGAACCCTGATCCGGCGTGTAGCTACAGCGTAGTTGCAGGTCGATGTCGCTGCCGGAAACCGGCTGTAGCGTGCGCGCGTGCAGCACCGGGGCCGCCAGACGCGCCAGCTCGCTCGCTTCGTCGAGACGCAGCAGCGGCAGCAGGCAGGCATCTTTCACTTTGCGCGGGTCCGCGCTGTACACACCGGCCACGTCGCTCCAGATGGTGACGCGGGACACGCCCGCCAGGGCACCAATCTGTGTTGCCGAGTAGTCAGAGCCGTTACGGCCCAGCAGAACGGTTTCGCCGGCATTGCTGCGGCTGATAAAGCCGGTGACGACAATACGTTTACCGGGATGTTGCACCAGCAGCTGTTGCAGCAGTGGGTAGGACAACCCTTCGTCCACCTGCGGCTGCGCGGCACGTTCGGCACGCAGGAAATCACGCGCGTCGAGCCAGGCGGCTTCCACACCCAGGTGTTGCAGCACGGCGGCCATCAGGCGCGCAGACCACACTTCACCGTGGCCAACCACTTCGGCATACACCGCATCGGTAATGCCGCTGTCCAGCAGAGCGGCCAGACGCTCAAGGTCGTGCGTAAAAGCGCTAATCAGCCCGTCCGCCACGTCCGCAGGCAGCAAACCGGCAATCAGTTCGCTCTGGTAACGACGTAAGGACTGTTGCACCTGATGCGCAGAGAGGCGATCGGTCTGGCTCAGTTTCAGCCAGCTAATCAACTGGTTGGTGGTGCTGCCTGCCGCAGAGACAACCATCATGTCCCCCGGCTGTGAATACTCGGTCATGATCCCTGCGACACGCAGGTAACATTTCACATCAGCAAGACTACTACCACCAAACTTGTGCAGCTGACGACCCTTCGCCCCTGCCTGCGCTATCACACTCATGATTACCCCTTGGCTGCGACCCGGAAGCCATTTTCCAGATCGGCAATTAAATCTTCAGAATCTTCAATACCGGTCGAGATACGCAGCAGCGTCTCGGAAATCCCGGCAGCGGCACGTGCTTCGGGTGCCATACCTGCGTGCGTCATAGTTGCGGCGTGGGAGATCAAGCTTTCTACTCCCCCTAAGGATTCCGCCAGCGTAAACAATGACAACCCGCTCAGGAAGCGACGCAGCGTTTGCTCGTCACCGTCCAGTTCAAAACTTAACATCGCGCCAAATCCTTTCTGTTGGCGCGCGGCAATCTCGTGCCCCTGGTTTTCCGGCAGCGACGGGTGATAAAGCTTTTTCACCAGCGGCTGGGTTTTCAGGAAATCCACGATCGCCTGGGCATTACGCTGCGCCACGTCCATACGCGGTGATAGCGTGCGAATACCGCGCAGCAGCAAATAGCTGTCGAACGCGCCCGCGGTGACGCCAATGTTATTGGCCCACCATGCCAGTTCGGTGACAACGTCGGGATCTTTGGCAATCACCACGCCCGCCACCACGTCAGAATGGCCGTTCAGATATTTCGTGCATGAATGCAACACCAGATCGGCACCCAGTGCCAGTGGGTTCTGAAGGGCCGGACTGAGGAACGTATTATCCACTACACTTATCGCTCCCGCATCCCTTGCGAGCTGACAAATTTTCGCAATATCGACTACGCGCAACAATGGATTGCTTGGACTTTCCACCAGAACCAGCTTCGGCTGCTCGGCAAGCGCCTGTTTCAGCGCCTGTTCGTCGTTTTGATCGACAAACAGCACACGGTAGCAGCCACGTTTCGCCAGGCTATCAAACAGACGATAGCTGCCGCCGTAACAGTCGTGTGGTGCCACCAGCAGATCGCCAGGTTTCAGGAACACTGTGGTTACCAGGTGAATGGCAGACATGCCGGTATTGGTTAATACCGCCCCTGCGCCGCCTTCCAGTTCCGCCAGCGCTCGCTGGGTGACGTCGCGCGTAGGATTGCCGCGACGCGAGTAGTCATGCGCGCGAGGTTCATTAAATCCGGTGAAATTATAGGTGCTGGAGAGATGAATTGGCGGGACAACGCAGCCGTACTGCTCGTCATCATTCAATCCGCTACGCACTGCGATGGTGGCCTGTTTACGCGTCATGGTGAGGCTTCCTGGCGAATGAGGTGAAAAGTCAGGCACCAGAGTAAACATTGAAAGTATGGACGTCAATACATCTGGACATCTAAACTTCTTTGCGTATAGATTGAGCAATGCGCAAATAGCCGTTAAAATTATATGCTTTAGGACACGCTACAGCGGCAATATCCGTGCCTCGGTATCGTCTCTACGGTAAACTACGCAAGATTACGGTTCAAAACTGATGGTTACGGGTTTTGCACCTTTAGATTAATGACTGAGAGGATTAAAGGTATCTCATGGCTGAATGGAGCGGCGAATATATCAGCCCATACGCTGAGCACGGTAAGAAGAGTGAGCAAGTCAAGAAAATCACGGTGTCCATTCCTCTGAAGGTGTTGAAGATCCTCACCGATGAACGTACGCGTCGTCAGGTGAACAACCTGCGTCACGCCACTAACAGCGAACTGCTGTGCGAAGCGTTCCTGCATGCGTTTACCGGCCAACCGTTGCCGAACGATGACGATCTGCGTAAAGAACGCAGTGACGAAATCCCGGAAGAGGCGAAGGTGATCATGCGTGAACTGGGTATCGACCCGGAGACCTGGGAATACTAACAGCGATGCGGTCCCGCTGAGGGTGCTCAGCGGGATGGTTTCTCAGAAGTTGTAACCTAAGCCGACACGCAGACGCGTTTGTCGGTCGTCAGTGGTAGCAGTGTTATAGCCGGAAGAGACATTACCCACCTCCACGAATGGCACCCACGAATCGATGTTATACGCCACGCGGAAGTTATATTCGTAATCCTCTTTTTTGTTGTTATACAGATCTTCGTTGTCGGCGAATTTATAAATTCCGTTCAGCTCAAACATCCAGTTATCAATATTATATCCCAGCCACATTTCCGGGCGATATACCAGTCTGTCATCTTTACCGTCTGCATTACGGCGGGTATATTCGGTACGATAACGGAACGCCGTCCACCAGCTGTCATTAATATTATACTGTACGCGTAAATAGGGTTTATAAATAGCCATGTCGTCACCCATTTCAACCGCGACACCCGGCTGCCAGATAAATCCCTGCCAGGTAAACTGGTAGCTGGCAGTATATTCGTTGCTGTTACTCTCCATATTATTGAGCGCATCATTAGATTGCTTTTCGTCTGAGCGTGAGACGGCCTCTACGGCCACACCAAAGCCCGTCCCGAAACGGTGTGACATGTATACACGGTCATAGTTACGTCCATCGTCGTAATACTCGTGTCGGTAATCAACATATCCCGCCTGCGCCGCGCACGATAGTAATGGAAGCACGAATAAAAGTTGCTTCAGTTTCATCCTTTTTCCCTCAAAGTAAATACACCCTGAAAGCCATCGCTGTTGAAATGGCAAATAAGAATTTATGTCGAGCGCAGTGTAATTTTACACCCAGAGGGAAACCTTTTATTTATTGCCATATCCGGCAATAAAATGGCAAACAGGCCAAGAATACAGAGATAAAGCTCACTATCCGTATAAATAGGAATATATTAAGACACGGTGATTATTTTTCGGAAAAATTAAAATATATATTTGAAGAGAAAATATAAATACAGAATTAATTCAGGAGAGATATTACAGGCACAAAAAAACCGCCCGGAGGCGGTTTCTTCTGGATGCTTATTTAGCGCCCGGGATGCTGAAACGCTTGTTGAAGCGGTCAACACGGCCACCGGTTGCAACATCACGCTGCTTACCAGTGTAGAACGGGTGGCATTTGCCGCACACGTCCAGGTTCAGATCGTGACCCACGGTAGAGCGGATCTGGATAGAGTTACCGCAAGAGCAGTTTGCAGTAATCATTTCGTATTTCGGGTGAATATCTTTTTTCATGGGAGAACCTCAGTTAAGGCCGCGTCGCTCTTCCAGCCCTAACGCCAGACACCACGCGATGTTGAATGTAAGTTCTTTGGCGTAAAATACACCAAAGGCGGCGAATCATACAGAATTTGACCAACGTATGCAAACTGATCCGCACGCCGCTTTCACTAATGTGTATACTAACGCGCCACTTTTCA
Source organism: Enterobacter cloacae complex sp. AR_0002 (assembly GCF_001922365.1). Taxonomy (NCBI): domain Bacteria; kingdom Pseudomonadati; phylum Pseudomonadota; class Gammaproteobacteria; order Enterobacterales; family Enterobacteriaceae; genus Enterobacter; species Enterobacter cloacae complex sp. AR_0002. The sequence continues at coordinate 3,793,917 of NZ_CP018814.1, read as the reverse complement.
AGTCAGGAAGATTCGATGCCCGTCGCTCACGTTGCCCTGCCCGTTCCGCTTCCCCGCACCTTTGACTACCTGCTGCCCGACAGCATGAGCGCCAAAGCGGGCTGTCGCGTGACCGTGCCGTTTGGCAAACAGCAGCGCGTGGGGATCGTGGTGTCCGTCAGTAATAAAAGCGAACTGCCGCTTAACGAGCTGAAATCGGTTGTTGAGGTGCTGGACAGCGAGCCGGTTTACTCCACCAGCACCTGGCGACTGCTGCTGTGGGCGGCAGATTATTATCATCATCCGATTGGCGATGTCCTGTTCCATGCCCTGCCCATTATGCTGCGCCAGGGTAAGAGCGCCAGCCACGCGCCAATGTGGTACTGGTTTGCCACCGAGCAGGGCCAGGCGGTGGACATTAACAGCCTGAAGCGCTCGCAAAAACAGCAGCAGGCGTTGGCCGCGCTGCGCCAGGGAAAAATCTGGCGCCATCAGGTCGACGAGCTTGAGGTAAGCGAAACCGCGTTGCAGGCATTAAGGAAGAAAGGGCTGAGCGAGCTGGCCAGTGAAGCACCTGCCCTTCACGACTGGCGCGACGGCTTTTCCGTCTCGGGCGATCGTCTGCGTCTGAATACCGAGCAGGCCACCGCCGTAGGCGCGATTCACAGCGCTGCCGATCGTTTTTCCGCCTGGCTGCTGGCGGGCGTCACCGGCTCCGGTAAAACCGAAGTGTATCTGAGCGTGCTGGAAAACGTGCTCGCGCAGGGCAAACAGGCGCTGGTGATGGTGCCGGAAATCGGCCTGACGCCGCAAACCATCGCGCGTTTCCGTGAACGTTTTAATGCGCCCGTTGAGGTTCTGCACTCCGGCCTGAACGACAGCGAGCGCCTCAGCGCCTGGCTGAAAGCGAAAAACGGCGAAGCGGCGATTGTGATCGGCACCCGTTCATCGCTGTTTACGCCGTTTAAAAATCTCGGCGTTATCGTGATCGATGAAGAGCATGACAGCTCCTATAAACAGCAGGAAGGCTGGCGCTATCACGCCCGCGACTTAGCCGTATACCGCGCCCACAGCGAGCAAATCCCCATTATTCTCGGGTCTGCCACCCCCGCGCTTGAAACGCTGCACAACGTTCGCCAGCGTAAATACCACATGCTGCGCCTGACGCGCCGCGCGGGAAATGCCCGCCCGGCCATTCAGCATGTGCTGGATCTGAAAGGTCAGCAGGTGCAGGCCGGGTTAGCGCCTGCGCTGATTAGCCGCATGCGTCAGCATTTGCAGGCGGGCAACCAGGTGATCCTGTTCCTGAACCGCCGCGGCTTTGCGCCTGCGCTGCTGTGCCACGACTGCGGCTGGATCGCGGAGTGCCCGCGCTGCGATCACTACTACACCTTCCACCAGGCTCAGCGCCATTTGCGCTGCCACCACTGCGACAGCCAGCGTCCGGTCCCCCGTCAGTGCCCGTCCTGCGGCTCAACGCACATCGTGCCGGTCGGTCTGGGAACGGAACAGCTTGAACAGGCGCTCGCGCCCTTCTTCCCGGATGTGCCCATCTCCCGTATCGACAGGGATACCACCAGCCGTAAAGGGGCGCTGGAGCAGCAACTGGCGGAAGTACATCGTGGCGGCGCGCGTATCCTGATTGGTACTCAGATGCTGGCGAAAGGGCACCACTTCCCGGACGTGACGCTGGTCGCCCTGCTGGACGTCGACGGCGCGCTGTTCTCCGCGGATTTTCGCTCCGCCGAGCGTTTCGCCCAGCTTTATACCCAGGTTGCCGGTCGCGCTGGTCGAGCGGGTAAGCAGGGCGAGGTGGTGCTGCAAACGCACCACCCTGAACATCCGCTGCTGCAAACCCTGCTGCACAAAGGCTATGACGCCTTCGCGGACCAGGCGCTGGCCGAACGTCAGACGATGCAGCTTCCCCCGTGGACCAGCCACGTTATCATCCGTGCGGAAGACCATAATAACCAGCAGGCGCCGCTGTTCCTGCAACAGCTGAGAAACCTCCTGCAAGCCAGCCCACTGGTGGATAATCAGCTGTGGATTTTAGGCCCGGTACCCGCGCTCGCCCCGAAACGCGGCGGCCGTTTCCGCTGGCAACTCTTACTTCAGCACCCCTCGCGTATCCGTTTACAGCAGATCGTCAGCGGCACGCTGGCGCTGATCAATACCCTGCCGGAAGCGCGAAAAGTGAAGTGGGTTCTGGACGTCGATCCGATTGAAGGCTGAAGACGGATCGAAAAATTTAATGCGCCTCACACTTTTTATGAAAATTCTGTAACCGATTCCATTAACTATCTGTAAAAATGGTGCGGTCCGCAGTTCGGTGTTCAGGCGAGGAGAAGACGTTGAAGTCCAGGAAAGAGGTTGCCTCGGCGACCATGAAAGACGTTGCCGAGAAAGCACAAGTCTCAACAGCAACCGTGTCCCGCGCATTGATGAACCCTGACAAAGTCTCCCAGGCGACCCGAAACCGGGTTGAAAAGGCGGCGCTTGAGGTCGGTTATTTTCCGCAAGCCATGGGGCGTAACGTAAAACGCAACGAATCCCGCACCATCCTGGTGATCGTGCCGGACATCTGCGATCCCTTCTTCAGCGAAATCATCCGCGGCATTGAAGTCACGGCCGCCGCCCAGGGCTATCTGGTGCTGATTGGCGATTGTGCCCACCAGAACCAGCAGGAAAAAACGTTCATCGACCTGATCATCACCAAGCAGATTGATGGCATGCTGCTGCTTGGCTCACGCCTGCCGTTTGATGCCAGCATTGAAGAACAGCGCAATTTACCGCCGATGGTCATGGCGAACGAATTCGCGCCGGAGCTGGAGCTGCCAACCGTTCATATCGATAACCTCACCGCCGCGTTCAACGCCGTGAACTATCTTCAGGAACTGGGGCATAAGCGCATCGGTTGTATCGCCGGACCAGAAGAGATGCCGCTGTGTCATTACCGCTTGCAGGGCTACGTTCAGGCGCTGCGCCGTACCGGGGCTATCGTCGATCCGCACTACATTGCGCGCGGTGATTTCACCTTTGAAGCGGGCGGGCAGGCGCTGGAAAAATTGCTGGCCTTGCCAGAACCGCCTACCGCGGTCTTCTGCCACAGCGACGTGATGGCGCTAGGGGCGTTATCCTACGCCAAACGTCACGGCCTGCGTGTGCCGCAGGACCTGTCGATAATCGGTTTTGATAATATTTCGCTTTCGGAGTTTTGCGATCCGCCGCTTTCGACCGTTGCACAGCCGCGGTATGACATTGGCCGGGAAGCGATGCTGCTTTTGCTGGATCAGCTGCACGGTCAAACAGTTAGCAGTGGGTCACGGCTACTGGATTGTGAGCTAATTGTGCGCGGCTCTACCCAGGCATTAACTTAAAGTAAATACCTTTCGACACCCTTATCTGGTCAAAGCCCCGTCGCTTAAGTAACATGGCGGGCTGACGAACGAATAAATACAGCGAAACGATAGTGGCACAACGAGATTATGTACGTCGCGGCCAGCCGGCACCTTCGCGACGCAAAAAGAGTAGTTCAAAAAGCAAGCAACGTAGCCTGTCTGCTGTCTCCCCAGCCATGGTCGCCATTGCTGCGGCCGTGCTGGTGGCCTTTATTGGCGGCCTCTACTTCATTACGCATCATAAAAAAGAAGAGTCTGAAGCCCTTCAGGGTAACAAGGTCGTCGGCAACGGCCTTCCTCCTAAGCCTGAAGAGCGCTGGCGCTACATTAAAGAGCTGGAAAGCCGCCAGCCTGGCGTACGTGCGCCTACCGAGCCTTCTGCCGGGGGTGAAGTGAAGAATGCCGATCAGCTGACGGACGAACAGCGTCAATTGCTCGCTCAGATGCAGGCGGACATGCGCCAGCAGCCTACGCAGTTGAACGAAGTGCCGTGGAACGAACAAACCCCGGCGCAGCGTCAGCAAACATTGCAGCGCCAGCGTCAGGCTCAGCAGCAAACGCAACAGCAGCAGTGGACGCAGACGCAGCCGGTACAGCAGCCGCGTTCACAACCGCAGCAGCAGACGCGTACCGTACAAACTCAGCCTGTCCAGCAGCAACCGAAGGCGCAGCCGCAGAAGCAAACGGCACAGCCGTATCAGGATCTGTTGCAGACGCCTGCGCATACCACTGCGCAACAGCCAAAAACGCAGCAGGCTGCGCCGGTCACCAAAGAGACCGAGGTGCCGAAGCAGACGGCTGAGAAAAAAGATGAACGCCGCTGGATGGTTCAGTGCGGTTCGTTTAAAGGCGCCGAACAGGCAGAAACGGTGCGTGCTCAGCTGGCATTTGAAGGATTTGACTCACGCATTACCACCAATAACGGCTGGAATCGCGTAGTGATTGGACCGGTCAAAGGCAAAGAAAATGCCGATGGCACCATTTCCCGTTTGAAAGTGGCTGGCCACACAAACTGCATTCGACTCGCCTCCGGGGGTTGAAACCCCCAAAATCCCCCCCATCTATCATTTAATTCAGCCCTGAGCACAGGCTCAGGGCTTCTGTTTCCCGAATCTGTAACCAGGGGGTCTGCTCGTGACAACAATAGTAAGTGTACGCCGTAACGGCCAGGTGGTAATTGCCGGTGATGGCCAGGCCACGCTGGGTAATACCGTCATGAAAGGCAACGTGAAGAAAGTACGTCGTCTTTATAACGACAAAGTGATCGCCGGTTTCGCAGGCGGCACGGCTGATGCCTTCACGCTGTTTGAACTGTTTGAACGCAAACTGGAAATGCATCAGGGTCATCTGGTGAAAGCCGCCGTTGAGCTGGCAAAAGACTGGCGTACCGACCGCATGCTACGCAAGCTCGAAGCGCTGCTGGCCGTGGCTGACGAAAACGCCTCGCTGATCATCACCGGTAACGGCGACGTAGTTCAGCCTGAAAACGACCTGATTGCCATCGGCTCTGGCGGCCCGTACGCCCAGGCCGCAGCCCGTGCGCTGTTGGAAAATACCGACATGAACGCGCGCGATATCGCGGTGAAAGCGTTGGATATTGCAGGTGATATCTGCATCTATACCAACCACAATCACACCATCGAAGAATTACCGTCTAAAGCGTAAGGATCGCCCATGTCTGAAATGACCCCACGCGAAATTGTCAGCGAACTGAACAAACACATTATCGGCCAGGACAATGCCAAGCGCTCCGTGGCTATCGCACTGCGTAACCGCTGGCGTCGCATGCAGCTCGACGAAGAGCTTCGCCACGAAGTGACGCCAAAAAATATTCTGATGATCGGCCCGACCGGTGTGGGTAAAACCGAAATCGCCCGTCGTCTGGCCAAACTGGCTAACGCGCCGTTCATCAAAGTTGAAGCCACTAAGTTCACCGAAGTGGGCTATGTGGGTAAAGAAGTGGACTCCATCATCCGCGATCTGACCGATTCGGCGATTAAGATGGTGCGCGTCCAGGCGATTGAGAAAAACCGCTATCGCGCCGAAGAGATGGCCGAAGAGCGTATTCTCGACGTGCTGATCCCACCGGCAAAAAACAACTGGGGACAGGCTGAACAGCAGTCTGAACCTTCTGCTGCGCGTCAGGCATTCCGCAAAAAACTGCGCGAAGGCGAGCTGGACGATAAAGAGATTGAGATCGATCTCGCTGCCGCGCCAATGGGTGTGGAAATTATGGCGCCTCCGGGCATGGAAGAGATGACCAGCCAGTTGCAGTCCATGTTCCAGAACCTGGGCGGGCAAAAGCAGAAAGCGCGTAAGCTGAAAATCAAAGACGCGATGAAGCTGCTGATTGAAGAAGAAGCCGCGAAGCTGGTTAACCCGGAGGAGCTGAAACAGGACGCTATCGACGCGGTTGAGCAGCACGGTATCGTGTTTATCGACGAAATCGACAAAATCTGTAAGCGCGGCAACGCGTCCGGCCCGGATGTCTCCCGCGAAGGCGTTCAGCGCGACCTGCTGCCGCTGGTGGAAGGGTGCACCGTCTCCACCAAGCACGGCATGGTTAAAACTGACCACATTCTGTTTATCGCCTCCGGTGCGTTCCAGATTGCCAGCCCGTCTGACCTGATCCCGGAACTCCAGGGTCGTCTGCCAATCCGCGTTGAGTTGCAGGCGCTGACCACCGAAGATTTCGAACGTATCCTGACTGAGCCAAACGCTTCTGTGACCGTACAGTATAAAGCGCTGATGGCGACCGAAGGCGTGAACATTGAATTTACCGATGACGGTATCAAGCGCATCGCCCAGGCCGCGTGGCAGGTCAACGAAACCACCGAGAACATCGGTGCGCGTCGTCTGCACACCGTGCTGGAACGCCTGATGGAAGACATCTCTTATGATGCGAGCGACCTTAACGGTCAAAGCATTACCATTGACGCAGACTATGTGGGCAAACACCTGGATGCGTTAGTGGCAGATGAAGATCTGAGCCGTTTTATTCTATAATCGCGTTCAATGCATTTTCATCACTGTTGATGGGGGCTATGGCCCCCATTTTTATTGGCTAAATAACTATGACTGATATCAGCCGTACACAGGCGTGGCTCGAAAGTCTGCGCCCTAAAACGCTTCCTCTGGCTTTTGCCGCCATTATTGTCGGTACCTCGCTTGCCTGGTGGCAGGGTCATTTCGATCCGCTGGTAGCAGGCCTGGCGCTTGTCACCGCCGGGCTGCTGCAAATCCTCTCTAATCTCGCCAATGATTACGGCGATGCGGTAAAGGGCAGCGACAAGCCTGACCGTATCGGGCCGCTGCGCGGGATGCAAAAAGGGGTGATTACCCAGGCACAGATGAAACGGGCGCTGATTATCACCGTGGTATTGATTTGCCTGTCCGGGCTGGCGCTGGTGACGGTCGCGTCGAAAACCACCAGTGATTTCATTGGCTTCCTGGTGCTGGGCTTGCTTGCCATTATTGCAGCCATTACCTATACCGTCGGGACGCGTCCTTACGGGTATATTGGTCTGGGCGACATCTCCGTGCTGGTGTTCTTCGGCTGGCTGAGCGTGATGGGAAGCTGGTACTTGCAGGCGCATACGGTGATACCAGCCCTGTTCCTGCCGGCGACCGCCTGCGGTCTGCTGGCGACGGCGGTGCTGAATATCAATAACCTGCGCGACATCGACAGCGACCGCGAGAACGGTAAAAACACGCTGGCCGTGCGTCTGGGTCCGGTGAATGCACGCCGCTATCACGCCTTCCTGCTCATCGGCGCGCTGGTCTGCCTGGCACTGTTCAATCTGATCTCTCTGCACAGCCTGTGGGGCTGGCTGTTTGTGCTCGCCGCACCGCTGCTGATTAAGCAGGCCCGCTATGTCATGCGTGAACTCAGCCCGGCCGCCATGCCACCGATGCTGGAACGTACGGTAAAAGGCGCGTTACTGACTAACCTGCTGTTCGTCATCGGGATTGTCTTAAGCCAGACGCTGAGTTAGCTGACAAATATCAATTAACAATTGATGATTTTGCCAACAACGCATTTCGCACGATATACTGAACACATTCGCAGCAACAGAGCGTTAAACCTATGAAATACGATACCTCCGAGCTTTGTGACATCTACCAGGAAGATGTCAACGTCGTTGAACCCCTGTTCTCCAACTTTGGTGGACGGTCGTCGTTTGGCGGACAAATCATCACGGTGAAATGTTTCGAGGACAACGGGTTGCTGTACGATCTGCTCGAAGAGAACGGTCGTGGCCGCGTTCTGCTGGTGGATGGTGGCGGTTCAGTGCGCCGTGCACTGATCGATGCGGACCTCGCCCGCCTTGCGGTGCAAAACGAGTGGGAAGGGATTGTGGTCTACGGCTCCGTGCGCCAGGTGGACGATCTGGAAGATCTGGATATCGGTATTCAGGCCATTGCCGCCATTCCGGTTGGCGCAGCGGGTGAAGGCATCGGCGAAAGCGACGTGCGCGTTAACTTCGGCGGCGTGACCTTCTTCTCGGGTGACCACCTTTATGCTGACAATACCGGCATTATCCTTTCTGAGGATGCGCTGGATATTGAGTAGTTAATCGGTAAGCGAGATGCATAAAAAAGCCGGGTGGCGGCTACGCCTTACCCGGCCTGTTCAATTCATTCCCAAGGAAATCAGACTTCTTCCATACGTCCCAGCAGCGCCTGCAAGCGTTCCTGCCAGCCGTTCTGCTGTTCGCGCAGCTGGTTGTTTTCGCGCTCCAGTTCTTCGCGGCTGTGCTGAGCGTTCTGAACTTCCTGAGACAGGGAGTTGTTCTTCTCTTTCAGTTCTTCAATTTCCATTTGCAGCAGCGTGATGGTGTCAATCGCCTGCTGTACTTTCGATTCCAGTTTCTCAAACACTTCTAAAGACATGATCCTACCTCTCCTGAATTGCAAGGCGACGCTTTAACGTAAACGCGCACAACATATGTTCCGATTGTATGGAGCGCCGTCGCCCCTGTCCAGCGGCATGCCACGCAGATCGTGGTTTGCAACACTTTTCGGCCTCGTCCTGGTGCGTTCGCCGCATATACCCCTAAGTTGTTAACCCATAAGTTAAAGAAATGATTCAACCCACAATCATTACCTGATGCAAAAACGCGCTTTATGGCGCGAAAACGCTCATTTTATTGACACAGACCACACATTTCGATTTCGATATTTCTCGTTTGTGCTCGTTAACGATAAATTAACACTATGTCTACAGGGCATCGTGACTGTCACGGGCGGTCACGCAAACAATAAACATTACTCTTTTGCAGGATTCCGATTATGAGTCAGACATCAACCTTAAAAGGCCAGTGCATTGCCGAGTTCCTGGGTACCGGGTTGTTGATATTCTTCGGAGTAGGCTGTGTCGCTGCACTGAAAGTGGCGGGTGCCAGTTTTGGTCAGTGGGAAATCAGTATTATCTGGGGTCTGGGCGTGGCGATGGCCATCTACCTGACCGCAGGGGTTTCCGGCGCACATCTTAACCCGGCGGTGACCATCGCGTTGTGGCTATTCGCGTGCTTTGACGGACGCAAAGTTGTTCCTTTCATCATTTCGCAATTTGCCGGCGCCTTTTGCGCAGCGGCGTTAGTTTACGGGCTTTATTACAATCTTTTCATCGACTTCGAACAGACGCATCATATGGTGCGTGGCAGTGTCGAAAGTCTGGATCTGGCAGGCATTTTCTCAACGTATCCGAATCCGCATATCAATTTTGTGCAGGCGTTCGCAGTTGAAATGGTGATTACCGCTATTCTGATGGGCGTCATTATGGCGCTGGGCGACGACGGAAACGGCATTCCGCGCGGCCCGCTGGCACCACTTCTGATTGGCCTTCTGATTGCGGTGATTGGCGCATCCATGGGTCCGCTGACCGGTTTTGCGATGAATCCGGCGCGTGACCTGGGTCCAAAAACCTTCGCCTTCTTTGCGGGATGGGGCGATGTCGCCTTCACGGGCGGCAAAGACATTCCTTACTTCCTGGTTCCGCTGTTCGGGCCAATTGTAGGGGCGGCACTGGGCGCATTCGGCTATCGCAAATTAATTGGTCGCCACTTACCGTGCGACACCTGTGTGGAAGAGGAAAAAGAGACAACTTCCACCACACAACAAAAAGCTTCGCTGTAATCTGACTACGGGACACATACCATGACCGAAAAAAAATATATCGTTGCGCTCGACCAGGGCACTACCAGCTCCCGCGCTGTCGTAATGGATCATGACGCGAACATTGTCAGCGTGTCTCAACGCGAATTTGAGCAAATTTATCCGCGTCCAGGCTGGGTTGAACACGACCCGATGGAGATCTGGGCGTCACAAAGCTCCACGCTGGTGGAAGTGCTGGCGAAAGCCGACATCAGTTCTGACCAGATTGCCGCTATCGGTATCACCAACCAGCGTGAAACGACTGTGGTCTGGGAGCGCGAAACCGGTAAGCCCATCTACAACGCCATCGTCTGGCAGTGCCGCCGTACGTCAGAGATCTGCGAACAGCTGAAGCGCGACGGGATGGAAGAGTACGTGCGCAGCGCCACCGGCCTGGTGGTTGACCCCTATTTCTCCGGCACCAAAGTGAAGTGGATCCTCGACCACGTGGAAGGTTCACGCGAGCGCGCACGTCGTGGCGAGCTGCTCTTCGGTACCGTCGATACCTGGCTTATCTGGAAGATGACTCAGGGACGCGTTCACGTCACCGACTACACCAACGCCTCGCGCACCATGCTGTTCAACATCAACACTCTGGAGTGGGATGACAAGATGCTGGACGCGCTGGACATTCCGCGAGCGATGCTGCCAGACGTGCGTAAATCTTCAGAAGTGTACGGCCAGACCAACATTGGCGGTAAAGGCGGCACGCGTATTCCTATCGCCGGTATCGCCGGTGACCAGCAGGCAGCCCTGTTCGGCCAGCTGTGCGTAAAAGAAGGGATGGCGAAGAACACCTACGGCACCGGCTGCTTTATGCTGATGAACACGGGCGAGAAAGCGGTGAAATCAGAAAACGGTCTGCTGACCACCATCGCCTGCGGCCCGCGCGGCGAAGTGAACTATGCCCTGGAAGGCGCGGTATTCATGGCGGGTGCCTCCATTCAGTGGCTGCGCGACGAGATGAAGCTGATTAGCGACGCGTTTGACTCCGAATACTTCGCGACCAAAGTGAAAGACACCAACGGCGTGTACGTGGTGCCAGCGTTCACCGGTCTGGGCGCACCGTACTGGGATCCGTACGCCCGCGGCGCGATTTTCGGCCTGACGCGCGGCGTGAACTCAAACCACATCATTCGCGCGACGCTGGAATCCATCGCCTACCAGACGCGCGACGTGCTGGAAGCGATGCAGGCTGACTCTGGCATTCGTCTGCACGCCCTGCGCGTGGACGGCGGTGCAGTAGCCAACAACTTTCTGATGCAGTTCCAGTCCGACATTCTGGGCACTCGCGTTGAACGTCCTGAGGTGCGAGAAGTGACGGCGCTGGGCGCGGCGTATCTGGCAGGTCTGGCGGTTGGCTTCTGGCAAAACCTCGACGAGCTTCAGGAAAAAGCGGTTATCGAACGCGAATTCCGTCCTGGCATCGAAACCACCGAGCGCAACTACCGCTACAGCGGCTGGAAGAAAGCGGTGAAACGTGCCCTGGCGTGGGAAGAGCACGACGAGTAAGCCTATATTCCCTCTCCCCTGGGGAGAGGGTTAGGGTGAGGGGCTCCAACCGCACCGGTCCCCTCGACCCTCCCCACTCTGTGATAAACTTCGTGCAATTCCTTTTGATTGTACGAGTACCTCATGAAACGTGAACTTGCTATCGAGTTTTCCCGCGTCACCGAAGCTGCCGCCCTCGCAGGCTACAAGTGGCTGGGCCGTGGCGACAAAAATACCGCAGACGGCGCAGCCGTCCACGCCATGCGCATTGTGCTTAATCAGGTTAACATCGACGGCACTATCGTCATCGGTGAAGGCGAGATCGACGAAGCGCCGATGCTCTACATCGGTGAAAAGGTCGGGACCGGCAAAGGCGATGCGGTGGATATCGCGGTCGACCCGATCGAAGGCACGCGCATGACGGCGATGGGCCAGGCCAACGCGCTGGCGGTACTGGCGGTGGGCGATAAGGGCTGCTTCCTCAACGCGCCCGATATGTACATGGAAAAGCTGATCGTCGGTCCTGGCGCTAAAGGCGCTATCGACCTTAGTCTGCCGCTGGACGCCAACCTGCGCAATATCGCTGCGGCGCTGGGTAAAGCGCTCAGCGAACTCACCGTGACCATTCTGGCGAAACCGCGCCACGACGCCACCATCGCGTACCTGCAAACGCTTGGCGTGCGCGTATTTGCTATTCCGGATGGCGACGTTGCCGCCTCTATTCTGACCTGCATGCCTGACAGCGAAGTCGACGTGCTTTACGGCATCGGCGGCGCGCCGGAGGGTGTGGTCTCTGCGGCAGTGATCCGCGCGCTGGACGGCGATATGCAGGCGCGTCTGCTGCCACGCCATGAGGTCAAAGGCGACAGCGACGAGAACCTTCGCATTGGTGCAGACGAACTGGCGCGCTGCGCGGCGATGGGCATCGAGGCCAATAAAGTGCTCGCGCTAAACGAGATGGCCCGCAGCGATAACGTGGTCTTCTCCGCAACCGGCATCACCAAAGGCGATCTGCTGGACGGCATCACCCGCAAGGGCAACATGGCCACCACTGAAACCCTGCTGATCCGCGGTAAATCCCGCACTATTCGCCGCATTAAGTCCATTCATTATCTCGATCGTAAAGATCCGGACGTACAGACGCACATTCTGTAAAACCGTTTGATCGATAGAGCTTTCCGGCCCGAATGGGCTGGAAATGTTTCCCACAAGTACGGAAGATAGAAGAGAGAAACAGCACAGGAGAAGATCATGGCGGACTGGGTAACAGGTAAAGTCACAAAGGTACAGTTCTGGACCGATGCGCTATTTAGCCTCACGCTGCACGCTCCCGTTCATCCGTTTACTGCCGGGCAGTTTGCCAAACTCGGGCTGGATATCGACGGTGAACGCGTACAGCGCGCCTACTCTTACGTTAATGCGCCTGATAACCCGGACCTTGAGTTCTATCTGGTCACCGTCCCGGACGGTAAGCTCAGCCCGCGCCTCGCCGCGCTGAAGCCAGGCGATGAAGTGCAGATTGTCTCCGACGCGGCGGGGTTCTTCGTGCTGGATGAAATCCCCGACTGTGACACGCTCTGGATGCTGGCGACCGGCACGGCCATCGGCCCGTATCTTTCCATTCTGCAATACGGCAAAGATCTGGAGCGCTTTAAAAATATCGTGCTGGTTCACGCCGCGCGCTACGCCGCAGACCTGAGCTATTTGCCGCAGATGCAGGCGCTGGAACAGCGTTACGGCGGGAAATTAAAGATTCAGACGGTGGTCAGCCGCGAAACCGCAGACGGCTCGTTAACCGGCCGCGTTCCGGCGCTGATTGAAAGCGGCGCGCTGGAAGAGGCAGTGGGTTTACCGATGAATACCGAAACCAGCCACGTGATGCTGTGCGGCAACCCGCAGATGGTGCGCGATACGCAGCAGCTGCTGAAAGATACCCGACAGATGACGAAGCACCTTCGCCGCCGGCCGGGCCACATGACCGCTGAACACTACTGGTGATCAGCGGTACTTCACCTCAAGGGTATCTTTACCATATTTGTTCTCGCTCTGGGTGCCGATAAACGCGCCCAGTTCGACAACCATCATTACAAAGATAACCGTCGGCAGCAGTCTGCCCACCACCCATGGGAGGATTGAGGGCAGCAATGACCAGTTCCCCGCCACCAGCATCCACGCCAGGATAATCAGGAAAGCCCATGCGCCGGAGCGGCCACGATCGTGCAGACGTTTCACCACCACGGCGGCGGTTGGCCACAGTAAACAGACCAGCGCAAATGCCGCGGTTTGCGTGCTCAGCCATGCGTTGTAGGCAACAAAAAACAGAAGCAGCATGGCGACAACCCACGTTGCAATCCAGATCCAGAAGTCACGGCGCCCAATACGCCCTTTGAATGAAAACAGCCACTGCTGTATGGTCATGTAAGGTTCCTTATTATTGTTTAGCCCGCATTTTACCCTGGAGTTGTGACCTTTTGACAAGCCGACCAGATATCGTTTTAATCATGGGCAATGACGGCCAGGGGCAATGTTGATGAAAAGTTCGGCACACTCTCTTTATTTGTGTTTAGCGATGCTGAGCGCCAGTTTTTCCCTGTACGCCACGGAAACGGCTTCCCCGGTCACCGCCCCCTATCTTCTGGCGGGCGCTCCCTCTTTCGATCAATCTATCAGCCAGTTCCGCGAAGCCTTCAACAAAGAAAACCCCTCACTTCCGTTGGGAGAGTTCCGAGCGATTGACAGCGCCCGCGATACGCCGACCCTGACCCGCGCGGCCAGCAAAATTAACGAGAATCTGTATGCCTCTACCGCCCTTGAGCGCGGAACGTTAAAAATCAAAAGCATGCAGATCACCTGGCTGCCGATTCAGGGCCCAGAGCAGAAAGCGGCGAAAGCGAAAGCGCTGGAGTACATGAGCGCTATTCTGCGCGCCTTTACCCCCACCTTCACGAAAGTACAAAGCCAGCAAAAGCTGCAAAAACTACTTACCGCGGGGAAAAACAAACGCTATTACGCCGATACGGAAGGTGCCGTTCGCTATGTCGTCGCAGATAACGGCGAAAAGGGGCTGACCTTCGCGGTTGAACCGATTAAGCTGGCCCTATCAGACGCACTCGAGGGGGCGAATTAATGACAAAAAGCAAAGCCTTTCGAGGGAAAATCTCTATACTGATTCACAGACCATGCTGCCCTTAAGGGTGGCCATATTCCTTAATTCGCTTATTGAGCGTGGAGAATTGAAATGCGACATCCTTTAGTGATGGGTAACTGGAAACTGAACGGCAGCCGCCACATGGTAAACGAACTGGTTGCTAACCTGCGTAAAGAGCTGGCTGGCGTGACCGGCTGCGCGGTTGCTATCGCTCCGCCGGATATGTACCTGGATCTGGCTAAACGTGCCGCTGACGGCAGCCACATCATTCTGGGCGCGCAGAACGTTGACGTTAACCTGTCTGGCGCGTTTACTGGTGAAACCTCCGCTGAAATGCTGAAAGACATCGGCGCGAAATACATCATCATCGGCCACTCTGAGCGTCGCACCTACCACAAAGAATCTGACGAGTTCATCGCGAAGAAATTCGCTGTGCTGAAAGAGCAGGGTCTGATCCCGGTTCTGTGCATCGGTGAAACCGAAGCAGAAAACGAAGCGGGTAAAACCGAAGAAGTGTGCGCACGTCAGATCGACGCTGTGCTGAAAACCCAGGGCGCGGCAGCGTTCGAAGGCGCGGTTATCGCTTACGAGCCAGTCTGGGCGATCGGTACCGGCAAATCTGCAACTCCAGCGCAGGCACAGGCGGTGCACAAGTTCATTCGTGACCACATTGCAAAAGCAGACGCGAAAGTGGCGGAGCAGGTCATCATCCAGTACGGCGGTTCCGTTAACGCATCAAACGCAGCTGAGCTGTTCACCCAGCCAGACATCGATGGCGCGCTGGTTGGCGGCGCATCCCTGAAAGCAGACGCTTTCGCGGTGATCGTTAAAGCGGCAGAAGCGGCTAAGCAGGCGTAATTGCCTTTGGGGCGGGTGGCGCTTCGCTAACCCGCCCTACAAAACCACTACAAACGTCCTAATACGCTAAACCACAAATAATCCAGCGGCAGCAGCACCAGATACGTCGCAATCGCCAGCGCCAGGCAGAGCAGCATCCCCGCCTTCGCAGGCACTTTCCCTAAGCCCATCGCCACCACAATCGGCGACGCCTGATACGGCAGCAACGGTGTGGAATACCCCAGCACCTGAATCATGATCACCGACAGCAGCGGGAAGCCGGTCGCGTCCGAGAAGCTCTGCGCCAGCGTGGTGTACAGCGCCGGAACGCCATTGGCGGTCATAATGAAGTTGAGCGCCGTGGTGATCCCCGTCAGCGCCAGGAAGCTGGTAAACGGGCGATCTGCATCCAGCGGCATGATATGGAGCAACGCCTCGCCTACGGCCGCACCGATACCGGTCTGCGTTACCGTAATGGCCAGCCCGAGTATACCCGCGACGTAAATACAGGTACGCATATTCACCCCCGCCGAGAACTCCTCCCCGGTGATAAAACCTATACGCGGCAGCATAACGACGACCGAGGCCGCCAGCCCTGTCCACGCTGGGCCCACGCCGTGCCAGCTCTCCGTCACCCACATCGTCAACACCACCGCCAGCAGCCAGGCGAGCCGTTTTTCGTCACGCCCCATCGGTTCCGATGGCGCGAGATCCTTCGCCGGTTTCGGGTTGCCGGGGAACAGCCAGCAGATCAGGCCAATCAGAATCAGGCCTTTGAGAATACCCAGCACCGGGGTGTGCAGCAGCAGATACGGAACATAGTTCAGGTGGATGCCGTATGAGCCTTCCGCCGCGCCGCTCATCACCAGGTTGGGCACGTTGGCGGGCAAAATAGTGGCCGAGAGCTGGAAGGTGCCAAACCCGACCGCCAGCGCCAGGCCAAACCAGGCCCGCGAGCCATCAGGAATGCCGGCCCGCTTCGCCATCGCGGCGACAATCGGCATCAGCAGCGCAATACGTCCCATGTTCGACGGCATCACGAATGCCAGGGCATAGCTCAGTAGCACAACGCTTGCCACCATCAGCACCCAGGAGTCGGTAAGCTTTGCCGACAGCGCCCGGGCGGCCCTGTCCGCCAGGCCGGTTTTCCGAATCGCCACACCCAGCACAAAGCCGCTGAACACCAGCCAGAAGGCAGACGAGGCGAAGCCGCCGAAGATTACTTCCGGCGGGGCGATTCTGGCGGCCATCGCCGCCGTGAAAAACAGCAGCGCGGTGATAAATTCGGGCAACAGCGACGTCGCCCACAGCACGATGGTGACGCCGACGATCAGCGAGGGAAGCAGCAGAGGATGCGTTAACCAGAGCGACATACCTGTCTCCTGTAGAATTTTTCAGCAAGTCTACGGCGACAGGCAGGGCGAGTAAACGCTATTTATGGTGGGGTCACTTCAGGATATCGCATTGATGATCCTGCAATTCCTCAGCCGACGCGCGGTTAAAGGTAAGCAAATTACGCTCTGTCGCCAGCAATACAAACGAGCCGTCTGACTGCTGCGCCATCGCCAGCGCGAAGCGTCCCATATGGTCGCGCGCTTCTGGCAGCTCTTCCGCCAGCATCATAAACGGGCTGCGCTGCACCAGTTCGTTCTCCGTCACCCGACGGGCAAGGTATTCATGCCCTTCCAGCCCGCCCGGAAGCGGTAACCACTGGGTGCTGATTTGCCCCTGCGACGCGTTCAGCTTCTCGCGCACGTCTGGGCGCAGACAGGAGATGTGGATATGAAAATGGTTTTGCGTGCGCCCGGTCGGGGAGTTGATGGTTAGCGAAACGGCGCTGTCAGGCACGTCGGCCCCTCGTTTCATGCTCATAAAATGACGAGACTGCCATGCCAGCCAGAAGAAATTCGGTGTCTGCGGCTCTGTCAGCAATGGGCTTTCGGTGCCGTTGATACGGTACGTGGGCATCAGCAGGTATTGCAGCGGTCCGTTGCGGTCTTTGAACACCACGTAGCCCGCATCTGGCTTCACCTGCGCGCACGGTGCCGGGTTACGGTTATGCAGCTGGTTGGGCACACACTGGTCGAGAACGATATGACGCAACGCATTCGGATTACCCGCTTTCATCCAGTACACGCCGCCTGCGGCAAGGGCGATAACGATCAGAATCAGTAAGATAATTTTTTTCACAACGCGTTCCCTGTTTTCAATAGAGGCAAAAGAGTAACGCAAAATGATGACCAAATAAAAAACCCGGCGGATTTCTCACACCGGGTTACCGTGTCGTTCTTTGTAAAACGCTTAGCGCTTGCTGATCTGGTCGAAGGTGCCGCCGTTAGAGAAGTGCTCTTTCTGCGCTTTGGTCCAGCCGCCAAAAACATCATCGATAGTAAACAGCTTCAGTTTCGGGAAGGCGTTTTCGTATTTCTTCGCGACGGCCTCATCGCGTGGGCGGTAGAAGTTTTTCGCCGCAATTTCCTGCCCTTCCGGTGAGTAGAGGTACTTCAGGTAGGCTTCCGCCACCGCTTTGGTGCCCTTCTTATCAACAACCTTATCGACGACGGAGACGGTCGGCTCAGCGAGGATGGATTCGCTCGGGGTGACGATCTCGAACTTGTCTTTACCCAGCTCGTTGGTCGCCAGCAGGGCTTCGTTTTCCCAGGCGATCAGCACGTCGCCGATGCCGCGCTCGACGAAGGTGTTGGTTGCGCCGCGCGCGCCGGAGTCCAGCACTTCGACGTTTTTAAACAGTGCTTTGACGAAGTCCTGTGCTTTGGCCTGATCGCCGTTGTTGTGGTGCAGCGCGTAGCCCCAGGCCGCCAGGTAGTTCCAGCGTGCGCCGCCGGAGCTTTTCGGGTTCGGGGTGATGACAGACACGCCCGGCTTAATCAGGTCGTTCCAGTCTTTAATCTGTTTCGGGTTGCCTTTGCGCACCAGGAAGACGATGGTCGAGGTGTATGGCGCAGAGTTGTCCGGCAGGCGCTTGATCCAGTTTTTGTCGATACGGCCACGCTCCGCGATCGCATCCACGTCATAAGCCAGCGCCAGGGTCACCACGTCGGCTTCGATACCGTTGATCACCGATGTCGCCTGCTTACCGGAACCGCCGTGAGACTGGCGAACCACCACGTTATCGCCGGTTTCCTGTTTCCAGTGCGCCGCGAAAGCTTTGTTGTACTGGTCGTACAGTTCACGCGTCGGATCGTACGACACATTCAGTAACTGAATGTCCTTTGCCAGAACGCTGGTTGATGCCAGCAATAATGTTAACCCCACGCCCCATTTATTCATCGCCCAGCTCTCTTGTGTAGTGTTTTGATGAATGCAGCGTGCCAGAAAGCTAACCGATGATTAAAGAATAAAAAAAGATTGGCTATAACGTGGAGGAATAAAAAAAGTGAATGAGCGGACTGATGCCCTCACCCCAACCCTCTCCCACAGGAGAGGGAGCAACCATAAAAAACGGTAACCCAAGGGTTACCGTTTTGCATTTACCTTGCCGCCACCGGGCAACAGAGCCAATCAGTACAGTTTTTTCGCGCAGTCCAGCCAGTCACCTTTGAACGGACGCTTCATGTTTTCAATGGCATCGATGATGTCATGGTGAACCAGTTTCTCGTTCTGGATACCGACGCAGCGGCCGCCGTGTCCCTGAAGCAGTAGCTCGATCGCGTACGCGCCCATGCGGGACGCCAGGATACGGTCGTACGGGCCTGGGGAACCACCACGCTGAATGTGACCCAGAACGGTCGCGCGGGTTTCGCGTTTGGTTTCGGTTTCGATGTACTTCGCCAGCTCGTCAACGTCACAGATGTGCTCGGTGATAGCAACGATGGCGTGTTTCTTACCTTTCGCGATACCGGCTTTGATTTCAGCGACCAGATCTTCACGGCTAAATTCCACTTCCGGCACCACCACGAACTCACAGCCACCGGCAATTGCCGCTGCCAGAGTCAGGTCACCGCAGTAACGGCCCATCACTTCAACAATGGAAATACGCTGGTGAGAGGAAGAGGTGTCACGCAGGCGGTCAATCGCTTCCACAACGGTACCCAGCGCGGTGAAGTAACCGATGGTGTAGTCGGTGCCTTTAATGTCGTTGTCGATGGTGCCAGGCAGGCCGATGCACGGGAAGCCCATTTCAGTCAGACGTTTTGCACCCATGTAGGAGCCGTCGCCGCCGATAACCACCAGCGCATCCAGACCCCGTTTTTTCATGTTTTCGATAGCCACTTCACGGATGTGTTCGTCACGGAATTCCGGGAAGCGTGCAGAACCGAGGAAAGTACCGCCACGGTTGATCATGTCAGACACGCTGTAGCGGTCGAGCTGAACCATGCGGTCTTCATACAGACCCAGGTAACCGTCATAGATACCAAAAACTTCCAGACCTTCCGTCAGCGCTGCACGGACAACCCCACGGATTGCCGCGTTCATGCCCGGCGCATCACCGCCGCTTGTCAACACACCGATTTTCTTAATCATGACTACCTCTGAACTTAGGAATGCAAAATTGAAATCTGCTGCCGGAAGAAACTGTTCAACCGTCGAATACTGCAAATAGTATATCAATCCCTTCCAGCTGAATTGATTCAGGTCAGGCCATATGGTGGTAATTTATCCACAAAATGCTGCTCTGGCTCACTTTTTTACAACGAATTACGAAAGCTCAAAACGCCCTGGGTACGACAGAGCATGGGTCCTGGTGAATAATGACGTCTGACCCAGGGAAACGCTGCAAAATCGCCTGCTCCACCTGTTCAGCGACCATATGCGCCTGAACCAGTGGCAGGTTGTCTTCCATTTCCAAATGAATCTGAATAAAGCGGGTCGGCCCTGACTGCCGCGTACGAAGATCGTGAGCACCACTGACGCCGGGCCAGTTGGTCACGATGGCATAAATTTCATCACGTTCTGCATCCGGAAGCGCACGGTCAAGAAGCGACTGTACCGCGTCATACCCCATCCGCAAGGCGCTGTATAAAATATAGATCCCTATCCCTAACGCAAACAACGCATCGGCCCGATGCCAGCCATACCAGGCCAGACCAAGCGCAATAAGAATAGCCCCATTCATCATAACATCAGACTGATAATGAAGCATATCGGCCCGTACAGCCTGGCTTTGTGTTTTGCGTACAACCCAGCGCTGGAAAGTTACAAGAACAAGTGTGCTTATAAGTGCAACTACCGTTACGACCACGCCAACGCCCGGATCGTTCATCGGTGACGGCGAAACAAGATGCTGAATGCCGGTCAAAAACAGGAAAAGCGCAGAGCCCGAAATAAACATGCTTTGTGCCAGCGCGGCCAGCGATTCCGCTTTGCCGTGGCCAAACGTATGCTCTTCATCCGCCGGTTGCAGCGAGTAGCGCACCACCAGCAGGTTGGTCAGCGAGGCGGCAATATCCACCAGTGAGTCCACCAGCGCCGCCAGAATACTGACCGATCCGGTGTACCACCACGCGAAAATTTTAATGATCAGTAAACACGACGCCATCACCGTCGCGGCTATTGCGGCCCGGCTTACCAGCCGTCCATAGGATTGATTCATAAACACTCCTGTCATGCCATGGCGCTAGTATAACGGATGGTGGTGGAGTGAAAGGATGAATAAAGCGTTAACAAACCGGAACGATGGGCAAAAAAAACCCCCACATCATGTGGGGGAAGACAGGGATGGTGTCTATGGCAAGGAAAACAGGGTTTACTGGTTACTACGGGTACTGCTATTGCTACTGAAAAGCGTCATATCTGAGCTTCGCTGCATCCGTGCAACCTCACGCAACTGGTTCATACGTTGCTGATGTTTGGTATTCAAAACCGCTTGCTGCTCGGGCGTTAGCAGGTGGAACATCTGGTTGCGAACCTTCGCCATCTCTACCTGGCGGGCAACCTGTTCCTGCGCCATTTTTTCGGCCTGAGCGCGTACAGCGCTTTCGTCAAAATTTTCTGCGGTGACAAGGCGATGCATTGTCTCCATTTCGCTAACATTAACAGGGGGCTGGTCGTGTCTTGCCCTCTGCATCAGATCTCGCATCTGTTGACGCTGATGTTCGGTTAAACTTATGCCGTCAAACATATGGCTTTGGCTGCTGTGCTGCGTTGCGCCCTCTGCTGAGGAACCGTTATCGCTGATGATAGCTACAGCAGCCTGGCTAAACGCACTGAAGGCCAGCGTTGAGGCCATGACGGCAGCGGTAACTTTGCGCATCACTTGCTCCCAAAATCTTTCGTGTCGCGATTCAACGATAGACAGTCTACGATTCAGGCTGCAAACATGCGTCAGGGGGTGTAAAACAACGTAAAGTCATGGATTAGATAGCCTTGATGTCGTAATTTCTGCCTCGGAGGTATTTAAACAATGAATAAAATCCTGTTAGTTGATGATGACCGAGAGCTCACATCTCTTTTAAAGGAGTTGCTCGACATGGAAGGTTTCAACGTCCTGGTTGCCCATGATGGCGAGCAGGCGCTGAGTCTCCTTGACGACAGCATCGATTTACTTTTGCTCGACGTCATGATGCCGAAGAAAAACGGTATTGATACGTTGAAAGAGCTTCGCCAGACACACCAGACCCCCGTCATTATGCTGACCGCACGCGGCAGCGAGCTTGACCGCGTACTCGGCCTTGAGCTGGGTGCGGATGACTATTTACCTAAGCCGTTCAACGACCGTGAACTGGTGGCCCGTATTCGCGCGATCCTGCGCCGCTCTCACTGGAGCGAGCAGCAGCAGAATACCGACAACAGCTCACCTACGCTGGAAGTGGACTCCCTGAGCCTGAACCCGGGCCGACAGGAAGCGAGCTTCGACGGTGAAACGCTGGAGCTAACCGGCACCGAGTTCACCCTGCTGTATCTGCTGGCGCAGCATCTCGGCCAGGTGGTGTCGCGTGAACACTTAAGCCAGGAAGTGCTGGGCAAACGCCTCACCCCGTTTGACCGCGCCATCGACATGCATATCTCGAACCTGCGCCGTAAGCTGCCGGAGCGTAAAGACGGTCATCCCTGGTTCAAAACCCTGCGTGGTCGTGGTTATCTGATGGTTTCCGCTTCATGATAGGCAGCTTAACCGCCCGCATCTTCGCCATCTTCTGGCTGACGCTGGCACTGGTTTTAATGCTCGTTTTGATGTTGCCAAAACTCGACTCACGCCAGATGACGGAGCTACTCGACAGCGAGCAACGTCAGGGCGTGATGATCGAGCAGCACGTGGAAGCGGAGCTGGCAAACGATCCGCCGAACGATTTAATGTGGTGGCGCAGGCTGTTTCGCGCTATCGACAAGTGGGCGCCCCCCGGACAACGTCTTTTACTGGTCACCAGCGAAGGTCGCGTGATTGGGGCCGATCGCAATGAAATGCAGATTATCCGCAACTTTATTGGCCAGGCGGATAACGCCGATCACCCACAGAAAAAGAAATATGGTCGGGTAGAGATGGTTGGTCCTTTCTCGGTTCGGGACGGGGAAGACAATTATCAGCTCTACCTGATTCGCCCTGCGAGCAGTTCCCAGTCCGACTTCATCAACCTGCTGTTTGACCGTCCGCTTTTGCTGTTGATTGTCACGATGCTGGTCAGTTCCCCGCTGCTATTATGGCTGGCGTGGAGCCTGGCGAAACCGGCGCGTAAGCTGAAAAATGCGGCGGACGAAGTGGCGCAGGGCAACCTGAGGCAGCATCCGGAGCTGGAATCCGGGCCGCAGGAGTTCCTGGCCGCCGGAACCAGTTTTAACCAGATGGTCTCTGCTCTTGACCGCATGATGACCGCGCAGCAACGCCTGCTGTCGGATATCTCGCACGAACTGCGTACCCCGCTCACGCGCTTACAGCTGGGTACCGCCCTGCTGCGTCGCCGCAGCGGAGAAAGCAAAGAGCTGGAGCGCATCGAAACCGAAGCGCATCGTCTGGACAGCATGATCAACGATCTGCTGGTCATGTCGCGCAATCAGCAGAAAAACGCGCTGGTGAGCGAAACGGTGAAAGCCAATCATCTGTGGCATGAGGTGCTGGACAACGCGGCGTTTGAAGCGGAGCAGATGGGCAAATCCTTCACCGTTAACTTCCCGCCGGGGCCATGGCCGCTGTACGGTAACCCCAACGCGCTGGAAAGCGCGCTGGAAAATATCGTGCGTAACGCCCTGCGCTACTCGCACACGAAGATTGAGGTGGCGTTCTCGGTGGATAAAGACGGGATCACCGTCATCGTCGACGACGACGGTCCTGGCGTCAGCCCGGAAGACCGCGAGCAGATATTCCGTCCGTTCTACCGCACCGACGAGGCGCGCGACCGGGAATCGGGCGGTACGGGACTGGGGCTGGCGATTGTGGAAACCGCCATGCAACAGCACCGTGGCTGGGTGAAAGCCGATGACAGCCCGCTGGGCGGGCTCAGGTTAACGCTGTGGCTGCCGCTGTATAAGCGTTCGTAACCGTATGTGCCGGGTGGCGGCTTCGCCTTACCCGGCCTACTTTCTGCGGGAACTATTTCCCCCATAATCTCCGCGAACTGCTCTCGATCTTGCCGCTTATCCGCCGCTTCTGCATCGTTCTGGTCCAGCTGGTGGATAATCCCGCCGCTGACAGCAGACGGTGATACTGATCGTCATCAAACGGCATATGCCAGGCAATTGCGCAGGCCTCGTACACCGACACCTCACTCAAACGCGAAGCCAGCTCAAGCGGCGCATCCGCCGAAACCTGTCCCGCCTGCACAACGCGATACAGCCAGCCGGTTTTACCCGCGTTTTGCAACTGGGCCGACATATCCTGAATGCCGAAATGGTAATTAAGCTTAAAGCACGGTGAGCGCGGCTGGGTGACCTGAATCAAAGCATCGCCCCAGCGGTAAATATCGCCGATAAAGACGTTCTTCTCCGTCAGCCCCTCCGTTGAGAGATTTTCGCCAAACGCGGGGGCGACGAAGAGGTCAGCCTGTTCAGGAAATTCGGTTTTCCAGTGCTGATAGTGCTCGCGCGGATAGTGGCACAGCGCGCGATCGGGCCCGCCGTGGATTTTCTTTTCAGCCTGCTGGTCACCCGCAAGCCCGAGATCGGTCAACGTCAGCTCACCGTCGACCTGCACTTTGGCGATGGCACTCGGGCGGCTGCCTTCGTACTCCCTTACCTTGCCTGTAAACACATTCACCGGGTAATGCATCTCCACTCCTTCAGATACAAAAAAAGCGAGTCATCAGACTCGCTTCTCACAGGCGTCAATGCAACCTTATTTTTTAGCGGCGAAACGCGCTGCTGCTTCGTCCCAGTTCACTACATCCCAGAAGGCTTTGATGTAGTCAGGGCGACGGTTCTGGAACTTCAGGTAGTAAGCGTGTTCCCACACGTCCAGACCCAGAATTGGGAAGCCGGATGCGCCAGAGATAGCTTCACCCATAAGCGGGGAATCCTGGTTAGCGGTAGAAACGACCGCCAGTTTGTCACCTTTCAGAACCAGCCACGCCCAGCCAGAGCCGAAACGGGTTGCAGCGGCTTTTTCGAATTCCGCTTTGAAGTTGTCAACGGAACCGAAGTCACGCTCGATAGCCGCTTTCAGGTCGCCCTGAAGGGTGGTGCCGGTTTTCAGGCCTTTCCAGAACAGGCTGTGGTTAGCGTGACCGCCCGCGTTGTTGCGCAGCACGGTTTTCTTGTCTGCTGGCAGCTGGTCCAGTTTGGTGATCAGCTCTTCAACAGGCAGATTAGCGAACTCTGGCAGGCTTTCCAGCGCAGCATTCGCGTTGTTCACGTAGGTCTGGTGGTGTTTAGTGTGATGGATTTCCATCGTCTGCTTGTCGAAATGCGGTTCCAGTGCGTCGTAGGCATACGGCAGGGATGGCAGTGTATAACTCATAATCCTCTCCATTATTGTCGGGCGGCACAGCTGTTAATGCCGCGTAAGCAGTTGGTTCATTATAGTTAATTAAATGATATTGAAAATGATTATCAATGCCGTAGTTTTTATAAGGTTATTCGGTTTTTGAGAAATGAAGGAATTGTGAGTCTGCTCACGCGGTTAACGTGCTGATTGCCATTCAAAACAAAAGTGCGGCAACCTTCTGAAGGTTCCCAAACCGCCTCATTTTTACACTCATCAAGTCGGCGGGAAGCCTCCGGCTATAAAAACGATGAGGATGTAAAAATGAATCATGCGATTACGATGGGTATCTTCTGGCATTTGATAGGCGCGGCCAGTGCAGCCTGTTTCTATGCCCCGTTTAAAAAGGTGAAAGGCTGGTCATGGGAAACCATGTGGTCCGTTGGCGGTACCGTGTCCTGGCTGATTTTGCCGTGGACAATCAGCGCCATGCTGCTGCCCGATTTCTGGGGCTACTTCTCCTCCTTCAACGCCTCCACCCTGCTGCCGGTATTCCTGTTCGGCGCGATGTGGGGCATCGGTAATATCAACTACGGCCTCACCATGCGCTACCTCGGCATGTCGATGGGGATTGGCATCGCGATTGGCATAACGTTGATTGTTGGCACCCTGATGACGCCAATCCTCAACGGCAACTTCGATGTGCTGATCAACACCCAGGGAGGGCGAATGACCCTGCTGGGCGTGCTGGTGGCGGTGATCGGCGTGGGCATCGTCACCCGCGCGGGCCAGCTGAAAGAACGCAAGATGGGCATCAAAGCCGAAGAGTTCAACCTGAAGAAAGGGCTGCTGCTGGCGGTGATGTGCGGCGTCTTCTCGGCGGGCATGTCGTTCGCCATGAATGCCGCCAAACCGATGCACGACGCCGCTGCGGCGCTGGGCGTCGATCCGCTGTACGTTGCCCTGCCAAGCTACGTGGTGATCATGGGCGGCGGCGCGCTGGTAAACCTCGGCTTCTGCTTTATTCGTCTGGCAAAAGTGAACAACCTGTCGGTAAAAGCCGACTTCTCGCTGGCAAAACCGCTGATCGTCACCAACGTCCTGCTCTCCGCCCTTGGCGGCCTGATGTGGTATCTGCAATTCTTCTTCTACG
The DNA here is from genome assembly GCF_001922365.1 of Enterobacter cloacae complex sp. AR_0002. Classification (NCBI taxonomy): domain Bacteria; kingdom Pseudomonadati; phylum Pseudomonadota; class Gammaproteobacteria; order Enterobacterales; family Enterobacteriaceae; genus Enterobacter; species Enterobacter cloacae complex sp. AR_0002. The sequence continues at coordinate 3,767,944 of NZ_CP018814.1, read as the reverse complement.
CCTGGGGTCACGCCAGTATTCCGGCGCAGTATGACTACATGAGCTGGATGCTGCACATGAGCTTCTACGTGCTGTGTGGCGGGCTGGTTGGGCTGGTGCTGAAAGAGTGGAACAACGCCGGGCGTCGTCCGGTTGGCGTGCTGAGCCTGGGCTGCGTGGTGATTATCATTGCGGCCAATATCGTCGGCCTCGGCATGGCGAACTGATTACGCTGCCTTTCGACTGCGATGACGCCACTGAACCGGCGTCATCCCCACCTCACGGTTAAACACCACCGAGAAGTAGTTACTGTCCTCAAAGCCGCAGCGCATCGCCACTTCACTCACCATCAGCTCCGTATGCTGTAACAGGTACTGGGCGTGGCAGATGCGCAGCTGGCGCAGATAGTGGTTTACCGTCATCCCCGTCTGGGTGCGGAACTGCTGGCGCAGCGCGCGCTCGCTGCACTGCTCCTGCTCGCAGAATTTTTCCAGCACGAAACTCTTGTTCAGACTGCCCGCAAGCCGGGTGATGAGCTTATCCAGCAGCGCTTCCTGCATGGTGGCAGAGGGATTATCCGTAGCGTAACGATGGCGCTTCAGGGTCATCACCAGCTGGGCGAAAAGCAGCTCCGACATCTGGTTAGCCGCCGGATCGCTCTTCTGGCTCTCCTGCTCCAGCTGGGAAATCGTCTGGCGCACCTGAGCCATGCCGTTGCTGCTTAAGCGCCAGTGCGGTTCGCCTCTGGCATTATGAAAACCGGGGATATTGCCCGCCCAGTCGACATTCAGTTTAAGTCTGTCGGGGCAATAGATGACGTTCTGCAACACCAGATCGTTAACCGAGGCGTAGGAGTGTTTGTCTTCAGCGCGGATGTAGAACAGGTCTCCGCGCGTGATGCGGTAGGGACGGTCGTTGAGGACGTGCAGGCCATTGCCCCGCCACACCAGCACCAGCTCGCAAAACTCGTGGGTGTGCTCGGCGAAGACGTTTTGCGGGTAGCGGTCGGCCACCGCGACGGCCTGACTCGCGGAGGCAAAAAAATCATCTTTGCGAAGAATGAGCTGAGCAGCCACACCACAACCTCTACGGCGAATAACCGGACATTATTAGCCTTTTTGCAGCAAAAAAACGGTGACTGCCCTCGCGTTACTGAAGCAACGCGTCTTTCCCCTGACGAATATCGCGCGGCGACCAGCTAAACTCCCGGCGAAACAGCGTCGAAAAGTGGTTACTGTCGCCGAAACCGCAGCGATAGGCGATATCGGTGACGCTTTCGTCGGTATGACGTAAAAGGTGACGCGCTTTGATCAGGCGCAGACGGTTAAGGTAACGCTGCGGCGTCAGGCCGGTATGCTGCTTGAGCTGACGATGCAGCGTGCGCAGCGAGAGCGAAAAGTCATCCGCCAGCGTTTCCCAGCAGACATCTTCGGCGAAATGATCTTCCAGCCATGCCATCAGCTGATTCAGGCGCGCGTCGTTATTTTCCAGCCCTTCCACCAGGCTGCTGCGCCGCAGCAGCACCAGCAGCTGCATAAACAGCAGCTCGCGGGTAGCAATGGCGTGCGTCTCCTGTCCATCCTCGCTCTGCTCCATCTGGCTCACCAGCTGACGCACCTGCTGCAACGTGGACTGATTCACCCGCCAGTGCGACGGATAATGGCCGTCCTTCTCCTGCGGCAACAGCTGATTCAGCCCGGAAAGAAACTGGAACGCATCCGGAGAACGATAGAGCACATTGGTCAGGCACAGGTTGTCGGTATGTTCATACAGGTGCCTGTCGTGATCGCGCACGAAGCACACCGTACCGCCGCTGATGGTATACGGCTGACCGTTAAACACGTGGATGCCCGTTCCGTGCTCAACAATCACAATTTCATGAAAATCATGATGATGCTCCGGGAACGCAGCCTGAGGCAGCCGTGGCTCAATCGCGACCGGCGAAGCCCCCGTAGGAAAAAAATCGACGCTGTGCAGTACGGTCATAACGGCCCCCACCAATGAGAAAAGTTCTCAAAATAGTAATTAAGGCCTTTCACGCTCACCTTAAATTTTTGACAGCAAACCGCGCAAAAGCTGTCGGTTTTTCAAGAAACAGGCGGAAAGATCGGGAAATGCGGTCAGCGTCACACTGCCTGCAAACCCCGCCATTACTGGAAACTGTGAACTCCCTCACGTTCATCTTTGCTTTCTTGCCAGCGCGAGATTTGGGCTGTCAGTGGCGAGAAGGTGGCTATTTCTTCCCTTTCTTACACTCCTCGCTAATGACTTAAGAAAGGACCCGACCATGACTTTTCGCCATTGTGTGGCTGTCGATTTAGGCGCATCCAGCGGCCGTGTAATGCTCGCCACCTGGGACTGCGACCTGCACACCCTTACGCTTCGCGAAATGCACCGTTTCGCCAATTGTCTGCAAAAACAGGACGGTTTTGTTACCTGGGATATCGACGCCCTGGAAGCAGAGATCCGCACCGGACTTCACAACGTCTGCGAAGACGGTATTCGCATCGACAGTATCGGCATTGATACCTGGGGTGTGGATTACGTACTGCTGGACCGTCACGGCGAACGCGTCGGCCTGCCCGTCTCCTACCGCGACAGCCGCACCGATGGGCTAATGGCGCACGCCATCGCCCAGCTTGGCAAGGAGAACATCTATGGTCGCAGCGGCATTCAGTTTCTGCCGTTTAACACGCTGTATCAGCTGCGCGCGCTGGTTGAGCAACAGCCAGAGCTGGTCGAAAAGGTGGCGCATGCGCTGCTGATCCCGGACTACTTAAGCTACCGTCTGACCGGCAACATGAACTGGGAATACACCAACGCCACCACCACGCAGTTGGTCAACATCAACACCGATAACTGGGATGAACATCTGCTGGCCTGGACGGGCGCCTCGCCGTCCTGGTTTGGCGCGCCAACCCATCCGGGCAATGTGATCGGCCACTGGCTTTGCCCGCAGGGGAATAAAATCCCCGTTGTCGCCGTCGCCAGCCACGACACCGCGAGCGCGGTCATTGCCTCGCCGCTCGCCGGCAAAGATGCGGCCTACCTCTCATCCGGCACCTGGTCGCTGATGGGCTTTGAGAGCAAAACGCCCTACACCAGCGATGCCGCGCTGGCCGCGAACATCACCAACGAAGGCGGTGCCGAAGGGCGCTACCGGGTGCTGAAGAACATCATGGGCCTGTGGCTGCTCCAGCGGGTGCTGAAAGAGCAGAACATCACCGACCTGCCCGAGCTTATCGCCGAAACCGAAACGCTGAAGGCCTGTACCTTCCTGATTAACCCGAACGATGACCGCTTTATCAACCCGGCGCACATGAGCGCCGAAATCCAGGCCGCCTGTTTTGAAGCGGGGCAGCCGGTACCTTCCCGCCCCGCCGAGCTGGCACGCTGCATTTTTGACAGTCTCGCCCTGCTGTATGCCGACATCCTGAGCGAGCTGGCTGACCTTCGCGGCAAACCGTTCACACAACTGCATATCGTGGGCGGCGGCTGCCAGAACCAACTGCTGAACCAGCTCTGCGCGGATGCATGCGGCATTACCGTGGTGGCAGGTCCGATTGAAGCCTCCACGCTCGGCAATATCGGCATTCAGCTGATGACCCTGGACGAACTGTCCAACGTCGACGATTTCCGTTCGGTGGTGACGGCGAATAACAGCCTGACCACCTTCACCCCCCATCCCTGCCATGAAATTGCCCGCTACCGGGCGCAGTTTCAGCAAAAACGACTGACTAAGGAGCTTTGCGCATGACCACTCAACTTGAACAAGCCTGGGACCTGGCTAAACAGCGTTTCGCCGCCGTCGGCGTGGATGTCGAAGAGGCGCTGCGCCAGCTCGATCGTCTGCCCGTCTCCATGCACTGCTGGCAGGGTGATGATGTCGCCGGTTTCGAGAACCCGGGCGGTTCCCTGACGGGGGGTATTCAGGCCACGGGTAACTATCCTGGCAAAGCGCGCAACGCCACCGAACTGCGTGCGGATCTGGAGCTGGCGCTGAGCCTGATCCCCGGGCCAAAGCGCCTGAACCTGCACGCCATTTATCTCGAATCCGATGAGCCGGTCGCGCGTAACGAAATCAAACCGGAACACTTTACGAACTGGGTGGCGTGGGCAAAAGCCAACCGGCTGGGTCTGGATTTTAACCCGTCCTGCTTCTCGCACCCGCTGAGCGCGGACGGGTTTACCCTTGCGCATGCCAACGATGAAATCCGCCAGTTCTGGATCGACCATGTCAAAGCCAGCCGCCGCGTCTCGGCTTATTTTGGCGAGCAGCTTGGCACGCCATCGGTAATGAATATCTGGATCCCGGACGGCATGAAGGACATCACCGTAGACCGACTGGCCCCGCGTCAGCGCCTGCTGGCCGCGCTGGATGAAGCCATCAGCGAGAAGCTGGACCCGGCGCACCACATCGACGCCGTCGAGAGCAAGCTGTTCGGCATTGGCGCAGAGAGCTACACCGTGGGCTCAAACGAGTTCTACATGGGTTATGCCACCAGCCGCCAGACCGCGCTGTGCCTGGATGCCGGCCACTTCCACCCAACGGAAGTCATCTCCGACAAGATCTCCGCCGCCATGCTCTACGTGCCGCGCCTGCTGCTGCACGTCAGCCGCCCGGTGCGCTGGGACAGCGACCACGTGGTGCTGCTGGATGACGAAACCCAGGCCATTGCCAGCGAAATCATCCGCCACAACCTCTTTGACCGCGTACATATCGGCCTCGACTTCTTCGACGCCTCCATCAACCGCATCGCGGCGTGGGTTATCGGCACCCGTAACATGAAGAAAGCCCTGCTGCGCGCGCTGCTGGAGCCTGTCGCCGCCCTGAAACAGCTGGAAGAAAACGGCGACTACACCGCGCGCCTGGCGCTGCTGGAAGAGCAGAAATCCCTGCCGTGGCAGGCGGTGTGGGAGATGTACTGCCAGCGTCACGATGCACCTGCGGGCAGCCAGTGGCTGGATAACGTGCGGGCGTATGAGAAAGAGGTTCTTGCCGCTCGTCAGTAAAAAACATCGCCCGGCGGCGCGTTGCTTGCCGGGCCTACAGATAAGACCAGGCCGGGTAAGCGTAACGCCACCCGGCATTTTCAAAGGAACTACAGTATGCAGACCATCACCACCTCCTGGTTCGTCCAGGGCATGATCAAAGCCACCTCCGACGCCTGGCTGAAGGGCTGGGATGAGCGCAACGGCGGCAACCTGACGCTACGCCTGGACGACGCGGATATCGAGCCATTTGCCTCCGATTTCCACCAGAAGCCGCGCTATATCGCCCTGAGCCAGCCGATGCCGCTGCTCGCCAACACGCCGTTTATCGTCACCGGTTCCGGGAAGTTTTTCCGCAACGTACAGCTGGACCCGGAAGCCAACCTCGGCGTGGTGAAGGTGGACAGCGACGGCGCGGGTTACCACATTCTCTGGGGACTGACGGACGACGCGGTACCCACATCCGAACTGCCGGCGCACTTCCTCTCCCACTGCGAGCGCATTAAGGCGACCAATGGCAAGGACCGCGTAATCATGCACTGCCACGCCACCAACCTGATCGCCCTGACCTACGTGCTGGAAAATAATTCTGATTTCTTCACCCGCAAACTGTGGGAAGGCAGCACCGAGTGTCTGGTGGTGTTCCCGGACGGCGTCGGCATTCTGCCGTGGATGGTGCCGGGTACCGACGAAATCGGCCAGGCGACCGCGACGGACATGCAGAAGCACTCACTGGTGCTGTGGCCGTTCCACGGCGTCTTCGGCAGCGGCCCGACACTGGATGAAACCTTCGGCCTGATCGACACCGCCGAGAAATCCGCGGAGGTGCTGGTGAAGGTCTATTCCATGGGCGGCATGAAGCAGACCATCACCCGGGAAGAGCTGATTGCCCTGGGCAAACGCTTTGGCGTCACCCCGATGCAGTCGGCGTTAGATCTGTACCAATAACAACATCGCGCCCCGCTCACCGAGACGGGGCGAAAACCACCTGCAATCCCTACAACTAACTCAAGTCAGTGGAGTAAAAGCAATGAAAATAAAAGCAAGCTTGATCCTCACCGTTGCCGCTCTGGCGTTGTCCGGTTCCGCTTTAGCAGAAGTGAAAATCGCCCTGGTGGCGAAGTCCTTAGGGAATGGATTCTTCGAGGCAGCGAACGTCGGCGCGCAGGAGGCGGCCAAAGAGTTAGGCGATGTAAAAGTGATTTATACCGGCCCGACCACCACCACGGCGGAAGCGCAGATCGAGGTGCTGAACGGGCTGATCGCCCAGGGCGTGGATGCGATCGCAATTTCCGCGAACGATCCGGACGCCGTCGTGCCGGTGCTGAAAAAAGCGATGCAGCGCGGCATTAAGGTTGTGTCGTGGGATTCCGGGGTGGCGAAAGCCGGGCGTCAGATCCATCTCAACCCGTCCAATAACGCCCTGATTGGCGAAACCAACGTCAAGCTCGCCGCCGATGCCCTGAAAGCGCTGAACGTGGAGAAGGGCGAAGTAGCGGTGCTGAGCGCCACGCCAACCTCCACCAACCAGAACACCTGGATTGCGGAGATGAAAAAGGTGCTGCCGAAGTACCCGTCCGTCAATCTGGTGACCGTGGCCTACGGAGACGATCTCTCTGACAAAAGCTACCGCGAAGCGGTCGGCCTGCTGAAAACCTACCCGGAGCTGAAAGTCATCGTCTCGCCGTCGTCCGTGGGCATTGTGGCTGCCGCGCAGGCGGTGAAGGACCAGGGCAAGATTGGCAAAGTGTACGTCACCGGTTTAGGCCTGCCGTCTGAGATGGCGGGCGCGGTGAAATCCGGCGCGAGCAAGAGCTTTGCCATCTGGAACCCGATTGACCTGGGCTATGCCGCGACTTACTTAGCGGACGATCTGGTGAAAGGCACGGCCACGAAAGGTGAGGCCAGCATGGGCAAACTGGGCAAAGTGAAGCTGGATGCGGACGGCAACGGCGCGATGGCCGAGCCGTTCGTCTACGATGCCAGCAATATTGATAAGTTCTCGAAAATCTTTTGATCCTTTCCCCCCTCACCCTAGCCCTCTCCCAAAGGGAGAGGGTCGGGGTGAGGGTGAACCAAACGGAGAACTATCATGACCCCATTGCTACAGCTTTCTGGCATCACCAAGGTGTTCCCCGGCGTACGTGCTCTTGAGAACGTGCAGCTTGCGCTGTGGCCCGGCAAAGTGACGGCGCTTATCGGCGAAAACGGCGCGGGCAAGTCGACGCTGGTCAAAGTGATGACCGGCATATACCAGCCCGACGAGGGCGAAATTCTCTACAAGGCGATCCCCGTTCACCTTCCAACGCCGGAGTCGGCGCATAAAATGGGTATCACCGCCATACACCAGGAAACCGTCCTGTTTGATGAACTCTCGGTCACCGAAAATATCTTTGTTGGTCAGTACCTTCACAAAGGCTTCCTGAAAAAGCTCGACTGGCCGGAAATGCACCGCCGGGCGCAGGCTATTCTCGCCCGCCTTGAGGTGCAAATCGACCCGCGCGCAACGCTGAAAACCCTAAGCATCGCCCAGCGTCACATGGTGGCGATTGCCCGCGCGCTGTCGTTTGAGGCGCAGGTGGTGATCCTCGACGAACCCACGGCGGCGTTGTCGCAGCATGAAATCCTCGAGTTTTACCAGATTGTGGAGCGCTTAAAGCAGGAGGGAAAAGCCATCCTGTTTATCTCCCACAAGTTCGACGAGATTTTTGAGCTGGCCGATCACTACACCATTTTGCGCGACGGCGTGTTCGTCGGTGCAGGGGCAATAAATGAGATCACCGAGGAGCGGATGGTGTCGATGATGGTCGGGCGCGCCATTACCCAAACCTTCCCGAAAATCGACTGCGAAAAAGGCGAGACGGTGCTGGAGGTGAAAAACCTCTGCCATCCGACCGAGTTTGCGCATATCTCGTTCTCCCTGCGTAAAGGGGAAATCCTCGGCTTTTACGGGCTGGTGGGTGCCGGGCGTACCGAATTGATGCAGGCGCTTTCCGGCATCACGCGGCCATCGTCCGGGGAAATTATCCTCAACGGACAGCCCCGGCGCTTCCGCCAGCCTGCGGATGCGATCAAAGCCGGTATTGTCTGCGTGCCGGAAGAAAGGCAGAAACAGGGGGCGATTATCGCCCTGCCGATTGCCCAGAACATCAGCCTGCCTCAGCTTGGCACGCTCAATCCGAACGGCGTGCTGCATGACGACCGTGAATGGAAACTGGCGAACGAGTACGCCAAACGCCTGCAAGTGAAAGCCTTCAGCTGGAAGCAGGCGGTGGAGACCCTCTCTGGCGGCAACCAGCAAAAGGTGGTGATCGGCAAATGGCTGGCGACGCACCCTGACGTGATCATCCTCGATGAGCCAACAAAAGGCATCGATATCGGCTCAAAGGCAGCCGTTCATCAGTTTATGTCCGAGCTGGTCAGTCAGGGGCTGGCGGTGATTATGGTCTCGTCCGAACTACCGGAAGTGATGGGCATGGCGGATCGCATTATCGTCATGCACGAGGGGCTGATGGTGGCCGAATACCAGGCGGGAGACGCGACGGCGGAAACCATCGTCAGCGCCGCCAGCGGTGCAAAACAGGAGGCGGCATAAATGCTTAGCTCACTCTTAAAACACCGCGAAGCCCTGCTGGGCGCGGTGATTATCCTGATGATCGTCGCCATTGGCAGCCGCGTGCCATCGTTTATCGCGCCGGGCAACCTGGTGGAGATGTTTAACGACACCGCCATTCTGATCGTCCTCGCGCTCGGGCAGATGATGGTGCTGCTCACTAAAGGCATCGACCTGTCGATGGCGGCCAATCTGGCCCTGACCGGGATGATTGTCGCCCTGATTAACTTCCATTACCCGGACGTGCCCGTCTGGGCGCTGCTGATCCTCGCCAGCGCGCTTGGGCTGCTGATGGGCGCGATAAACGGCCTGCTTGTGTGGAAGCTGGGCATTCCGGCGATTGTGGTAACACTCGGCACCATGAGCATCTACCGCGGAATGATCTTTTTGCTCTCCGGCGGCGGCTGGGTGAACTCCAACCAGATGGGTGCAGACTTCCTCGGCCTGCCGCGTGCGTCAGTGCTGGGCCTGCCGGTGCTGAGCTGGTGCGCCATCGCCGTACTGCTGCTGGTGGGCTACTTCCTGCGCTACAGCCGCACCGGACGGGCGCTCTACACCGCAGGCGGTAACGCCACGGCAGCGTACTACACCGGGATCAACGCCGGGAAAATGCAGTTCATCAGCTTCTGCCTTTCCGGTCTGCTGGCCGGGTTCTGCGGCTACCTGTGGATATCGCGCTTTGCCGTTGCGTATGTTGACGTCGCTAACGGTTTTGAATTGCAGGTGGTGGCAGCCTGCGTGATTGGCGGGATCAGCACCATGGGCGGCACCGGCCGCGTGCTCGGCTGTCTGTTCGGGGCGCTGTTCCTTGGCGTCATCAACAACGCCCTGCCGGTGATCGGCGTCTCCCCGTTCTGGCAGATGGCGATTTCCGGCTCGGTCATTGTCATCGCTGTGCTGCTGAACGAGCGCGGCAACAAACGCAAAGGCAGGCTGATCCTGCGCGACGCGGCGCTGGCACGTCAGAAACTGGCGGTGAAACCATGAGCAAAATGATGACATCTGAAGAGTTCAAACCCACTTCTGCGCCGGGCATCTTCCAGCGTCTGCTGTGCTGGGAGGGCTTCCTGCTGGCGGTGACGCTGGCGGTGTTTGTGGTGAACGCGCTCGCCTCGCCCTACTTCCTCAATATCTGGAACCTCTCCGACGCGACGTTCAACTTCACGGAAAAAGCGATCATTGTGTTGCCGATGGCGATGCTGATTATCGCCCGGGAAATTGACCTGTCGGTGGCCTCCACCATCGCGCTCAGCTCGACGGTGATGGGCTTTTGCGCGGCGGCGGGCGTCGATACGCCACTGCTGGTGTGCGTGGGATTAGGCGTCGGGCTACTGTGCGGGTTGTTCAACGGCATTCTGGTGACGCGCTTTAACCTGTCGTCCATCGTCATCACCATCGGCACCATGAGCCTGTACCGCGGGATCACCTACATCCTGCTCGGGGACCAGGCGCTGAACAGCTACCCGGAGAGCTTTGCCTGGTTCGGCCAGGGCTACGTCTGGGGCGCGTTGTCGTTTGAGTTCGCGCTGTTTATCGTCCTGGCCACTCTGTTTGCCTTTGTGCTGCACCGCACCAACTTTGGCCGCCGCACCTACGCCATCGGCAACAACCCGACCGGCGCGTGGTACTCCGGCATCAACGTGAAGCGCCACAACCTGATCCTCTTCGCGCTGGTGGGGCTGATGTCCGGCCTGGCGTCGGTGCTGCTCACCTCGCGTCTGGGCAGCACCCGTCCGACCATCGCGATGGGCTGGGAGCTGGCGGTGGTGACGATGGCGGTGCTCGGCGGCGTCAACATTCTCGGCGGGTCCGGCAGCATGGTGGGCGTGATTATCGCCGCCTTCCTGATGGGGCTGGTGACCTTCGGCCTGAGCCTGCTCAACGTGCCCGGCATTGTGATGTCGGTGATTATCGGCGCGATGCTGATCGTGGTGATTTCGCTGCCGATTATTACCCGCCGGATTATGCAGCGAAGACGGATCTCATAGCCGGGTGGCACTGCGTTTACCCGGCCTGCTTAACCGTAGGCCCGCGCAAGCGCAGCGCCGCCGGGCATAAAATTCACAGTAATTAAGGAGAATTATCATGAGCTTTATGTTGGCACTCCCCAAAATCAGCCTGCACGGCGCGGGCGCGATCGGCGATATGGTCAATCTGGTGGCAAACAAACAGTGGGGAAAAGCGCTGATTGTCACCGACGGTCAGCTGGTGAAGCTGGGCCTGCTCGACAGCCTGTTTACCGCGCTCGACGCCCATCAGATGTCGTATCACCTGTTCGATGAGGTATTCCCGAATCCGACGGAAGCGCTGGTGCAAAAAGGCTATGCGGCATATCAGGATGCGGAGTGTGATTACCTGATTGCCTTTGGCGGCGGCAGCCCGATTGATACCGCCAAGGCAATCAAAATCCTCACCGCCAACCCCGGTCCGTCAACCGATTACTCTGGCGTCGGCAAGGTGAAAAACGCGGGCGTGCCGCTGGTGGCGATCAACACCACCGCAGGCACGGCGGCGGAGATGACCAGCAACGCGGTGATCATCGACTCCGCGCGGCAGGTGAAAGAGGTGATCATCGACCCGAACATCATCCCGGATATCGCCGTGGACGATGCCAGCGTGATGCTCGATATTCCCGCCTCCGTGACCGCCGCAACCGGCATGGATGCGTTGACTCACGCCATTGAAGCTTACGTGTCCGTCGGCGCGCACCCGCTGACCGATGCCAACGCGCTGGAGGCGATTCGCCTGATCAACCTCTGGCTGCCGAAAGCGGTCGACGACGGTCACAACCTGGAAGCGCGCGAGCAGATGGCTTTTGGTCAGTATCTGGCGGGCATGGCGTTTAACAGCGCCGGTCTGGGGCTGGTGCATGCCCTGGCGCACCAGCCGGGCGCGACGCACAACCTGCCGCACGGCGTGTGCAACGCCATTCTGCTGCCGATCATCGAAAACTTTAACCGCCCGAACGCGGTTGCCCGATTTGCCCGCGTGGCGCAGGCGATGGGCGTTGACACGCGCGGCATGAGCGATGAAGCGGCCAGCATGTCAGCCATTCAGGCGATTCGCGACCTGAGCGCCCGGGTCGGCATTCCGTCCGGATTTAGCCAGCTCGGCGTGACCAAAGCCGATATTGAAGGCTGGCTGGATAAAGCTCTCGCCGACCCGTGCGCGCCGTGTAACCCGCGCACCGCCAGCCGCGATGAGGTCCGCGAGCTGTACCTGGAGGCGTTATGATCCGCAAAGCGTTTGTGATGCAGGTAAACCCGGACGCGCACGAGGAGTACGCGCGTCGCCACAACCCGATCTGGCCTGAGCTGGAGGCGGTACTGAAAGCCCACGGTGCGCACCACTACGCCATTTACCTCGACAAAGCCCGCAACCTGCTGTTTGCAACGGTGGAGATTGAATCGGAGGAGCGCTGGAATGCGGTGGCAAACACCGATGTCTGCCAGCGCTGGTGGAAACATATGGCTGACGTTATGCCGTCTAACCCGGATAACAGCCCGGTGAGTGCGGCGCTGAACGAGGTGTTTTACCTGGACTGATGTGTTAACGCTGCTGCCCCAGCGGTAGCAGCAATCTCCCGCCTGCCACTCAGCGTAAACGCCGACACCACCGTGATCGCCAGCACGAAACAGCCCAGTATCAGATACGTCTCCTGGAAGCCGACCCGGTCATACATATTTCCGGCAAAGGCGGAGAGGAAGATCGCCGCCGACTGTTTGGCAAACTGGAAGCCAATCAGGTAGATGGTGGCCGACAGGCGCGTATCAAACACCCCGGTGATGTACTTGAATGCCCCCACCAGCAGGAACGGGACTTCCAGCGCGTGCAGCATCTTCAGGGCAATCACCTCCACGGCGGTGGTGGCAAACGACGATCCGATAATGCGCGTCGCCATGATCACCCCGGCAATCAGCAGCGTGTTTTTCGCACCGATGCGGTTAATGATCCACGGCGAGCAGAACATGATGATCGCGTTACAGATTTCCCCCGCTGTGGTGGCGAAACCAAAGGCGCGGGTCCCCTCCTGCGGCGTGGCGAAGAAGGTTTTGAAGAAGGTAGCAAACTGCTGGTCGAAGACGTCATATACGCAGGCCACGCCAATCACGTACAGGATGAACATCCACATTCTGCGCTGGCGGAACAGGTTGAACACGGTTTTAGCAGTGATCTGCCGCTGGTTCGCGCCCAGGGCGTTCATGACCTGCGCCGTCTGGTTGGGCTTCGGTTTCGCGACCACCAGCAGCAGCATCAGCAACAGCGCCGCCGCCGATCCCATCCAGAAAACATACGACGGATCGATGCCGAACAGGATGCCGCCCGTTGAGGCGCACAGCCCCCAGCCGAGACAGCCGAACATGCGCGCCTTGCCGTACTCAAAAAAGCTGTTGCGGCTCACGCGTTCAATGTAGGCCTCAATCGCCCCCGAACCCGCTGAGAAGACAAAGCCGATATACAACCCACCGCTCAGCGCCCCCAGCCAGATATTGGTTTTCAGCAGCGGGGCGAAGACGTACAGGAAGAACGGCGCGAACAGGAACAGCAGCACCGAAATGATCCAAAGCAAATGTTTTTTCAGCCCCAGCTTGTCCGAAATGACCCCCAGCACCGGCTGGAAGGCAATGGCCGACAGCGAGATGCAGGAGAAAACAATCCCCGTATGGGTTTTGTTCAGGCCGATGATGTCCGACAGCCAGATCGGCAGGAACGGAAAACAGGTGGCCATGATGAAGAAGTAGAGAAAGAAGAACAGCCCGAAGATCCAGAAGTTAGGGTTGTCTTTGTGGGTACAGGTTGTTGTGTTCATTATTTTTATCCTCAACGGAGGGCCGGTTGCCCGGCCCGTCACCCTTACACGCGTTCCACACCAATCAGAATGGTGGTTTCCGGATCCAGAATCGGCAGCGCAATACCCGCCTGCATCAGCCATTCACCGCTTACCGTTTGCGGCGCGTCCATCCACGCCGGCAGCTTGCGCATGGTGTGCCCGCCCTCGCCCGTAATCTGAATGTTCGGGTGATCGAGCAGCGTGATGCGGTACTGCGCGCTGGCGTCTAACCCCGGCATGCGCAGCGGCATCATCAGGGTGTAATCCGGCATCGCGAGCTGGCTGACCAAAAACAGCCCCTGCGTCTTGTCTTCGCTCACTATACCCTGCGCCAGGGTGGTGGCGTCCGGCATATCCACGCGCCACTGGGTGCCGTGATGAATGACCCCGCGCCACCGCTTATACAGCGCGGCGTAATGTCGATAGCCTTCACGCTCCTGCGCGTCGACGGTGAGCGGATCCAGCTCCAGCCCCATGTGACCAAACAGCGCCGTCAGCCCGCGGAACTGAATGCTGTGCTGGCGGAAGGTAGCGTGACATTTATGATGACCGATATGCGCCCCCATCACCTCCGGCGGGAAGAAGTAGCTCATGCCGCGCTGGATAGTGTTGCGCTCCAGCGCGTCGTTATTGTCGGACGCCCAGAAGCGGTGGCAGCGGGTCAGCACTTCATAATCGATTCGCCCGCCGCCGGAGGAGCAGGATTCAAACTCAATGTGCGGGAAACGCTCGCCCAGCACGTCCAGCAGGCGATAAAACTGGCGCGTCTGGGCATCGGCGGCGGCTTTGCCCTTGTGCCCTGGCTGCACCAGCTCGCGGTTCATGTCCCATTTCACGTAGTCGACCGCGTGTTCGCCCAGCAGCCAGCTCATGCGCTCGACCAGATAATCAAAGGCCTGCGGAATATTAAGATTGAGCACCAGCTGATGTCGCCCGGTCGCCTGGGCGTAGCCCGGCAGCGCCAGCACCCAGTCAGGGTGCGCGCGGTACAGATCGGAATCCGGGTTAATCATCTCCGGCTCAACCCAGATACCAAACTCCATGCCGAGCTGTTTAACGTGATCGATTACCGGCTTAAGGCCGTTCGGGTATTTTTTCTCGTCCAGATACCAGTCGCCCAGCGCGGCGTGGTCGTCGTTGCGGCCTTTGAACCAGCCGTCGTCAATGATAAAGCGCTCCACGCCCAGCGCTGCGGCCTCGTCGGCCATGCGCATGATGTAGTCCGGATCGTGGTCGAAGTAGATCCCCTCCCAGGTGTTGAGATGCACCGGGCGCGGTTTATCTTCCGGGAAGCGGATAACGTTATCGCGCAGGTAGCGGTGGAACTGCTGGCTCATGCCGTTCAGCCCGTGCGGGGAGTGGCTGGCATACAGGCGCGGCGTCCAGAGCGTTTCCCCCTCTTCAATCGCCATTTCACCCGGCAGGTAGAGCGCTTCGGCCTGCATATAGCGGCGGCCATCGGTTTTCGCCTCTGCGCGCAGGCGGTGGTTGCCGCTCCAGCCCAGATGCACACCCCAGACGTGGCCGTGCATTTCACTGAATGACGGCGTACCTGAAATCAGTGCCGGGAAATGTTCGTGGGAGGTTTTACCCCGACGGTTTTCAATCACGAAGCTGTCGTGCTCAAGCGTAACGCGGTGCGGCTGAAACTCCCTGATCCATCGTCCGTGGAAGGCCATCACCTCCTGCGCGCGTTCGGCCACCGGCAGCGTCACGGCAAAGCGATCCACCTGCCACGCCAGCGTTTTCAGGTTGGTTAACCCATGGCGCACCACCAGTACGCCGCTGGCATCCAGCGTTATTTCACTGGTCAGGCGCAAGCCTGCATGCTCGTCTTCAGCAGTGATTGTCAGGGCGTTTAACGCCTGCTGCACCTGCGTGGTTTTAAATACCGGCGATCCGTCCAGCCCCTGGCGATGCCCCTCGATGCCCGGCGAGCCAAACAGCCCATGCCCCAGCTCTGCCATCAGCGTGACGGGGGAGTCGACGTCCAGCCTGCCGTTAGCAACCGGGCGCGCAATACTCAGGACATCCTGCGGCGAGAAGTGCTGAAGGTGCGGCCCCCAGTAGAGAATTTCGGCGAACGGGTGGGTTTTTAGCACCACGTCAACCGTATTGCTTTCAAGTCGAAAAATGGCATCTTGCATCGGACATCTCCTGTCATCGGGATGTCCTGAGTTTTGATCCGAAACGTTTCGGATACAAACCAAAACGTTTCGGATCTGTGATCGGGTTTGGAATTTTTCGTGTGATTAGGCCGTCTGGCCTGGGGAGAATTCTGGCTGCCAGAGCACCTGAAGGGTGTCAATGTCGTCGCCGTTAATCAGCTGGCGCACCATATCGGCAATCTGTTTCCCGACGCCTTGACGGGTAGACTGGATCACCGCCGCGACGTCGATATCGACAATGCTGTCCTGCGGTAAGCCGTCATAGACCACCAGCGAGACGGCATTTTCACCGGTTAAGCGTCCCATCTGCGCCAGGGCCATCGCTGCGCCGTCGCCGTGGGTGTTGCAGTCGGTAATGATGGCCGTGGGCGGCTGCGGCAGGGAGAGAAGTTCTTGCGTGGTGGCATAACCCACGCGGCGCGAAGGAGGCATGGCGCGCAGCCATTCGCTGGAAAGTCCGGCTTCCCGCAGCGCGTCCAGGTAGCCCTGGCGGCGCTGGGTGATGAATGCCTGGTTGTTGCTTTCGCCCAGCAGCGCAATGCGCTGATGGCCTTTCTCGATCAGCCAGCGGGTGGCCTGATACGTACCGGCATAGTTGTCGAAATCGAACCACGCGTACGGCTGCGGAAGCTGGCTGCGGCCGAGCGCCAGGAACGGGAACCCGGCGGCCTGAAGCTGCTCAAGACGCGGATCGTGATCCAGCGTATGCGCCACTATCAGCGCATCCACGCGTCGGCTCTGCACCATGCGCATATAGCTGTGTTTATCGGCCAGATCGTCATCGGCAATCAGCAACAAATCGATTTCATGTCGCGCCAGTTCGTGGCTAATTTCGCCGACCATGTCCATAAATACGCTGTTATTGAGCGGAACAGGATGGACCGGGAACACCAGCCCGACGGCGTCGATTTTGCCCATCTTCAGGCGACGGGCAAAGGTATTTGGTCGGTAGCCACGGCGCTGGGCCTCCGCTTCCACGCGGGCGCGCGTCTCAGCAGAAACGTCGTCATATCCGTTGAGGGCGCGGCTGACGGTGGTAACAGACAGCCCCAGTTCTTTGGCAATGGCTTTAAGCGACATGATTTTCCGTATCTTCTTTAGTTTTGTTCCGCCACCAGCAGCGCGTGCGTATCGGGCTCCAGCGCCTTAAAGATATGCGGCTGGTCAGCGGGGTAGCAAATGTAATCTCCCGGGCCGAGTTCTTCCGCCGCGTCGATCAGACCGACCATCGCCCGCCCCTGGGTCACGATAATATGCTCAACCGAACCAGGCGGATGGGGCTGGGAAATACGGTCTGCCCCCGGCTGAGTCAGCAGCAGATAGATATCACGACGCGCGCCCGGCGGACACGCCGCGAGCAAAATCGCCTCGTAGTTCGCCTGCCCGGCGACGACTTTTGTGCCCTCGCCGCGGCGGATCACCTGCGTGACGGGTTGCTGCGGCTCCAGTAACCGGGCAAACGGAATATCCAGCGCCACGCAAAGCGACCACAGCGTTTCCAGGCTAGGATTGCCGTTGCCAGACTCCAGTTGTGAAAGCGTGGATTTGGCGATCCCGGCACGGCGGGCAATTTCCGCCAGTGAGAGCCCGGTTCGCAGGCGTTCTCGTACCAGGCTTTTGGCGATCACGCTGATTGGCTGCGTCATAAAAACGGCCTCTTTCTCTCTATAACGAACGAATCGTTCGCCTTGTAAAACGATTTTGATGCGTTCATTATAATGGAAATACGTTCGATATGGCTAAAATGGTATGAAGAAACACCTCTCCTGTCTGAAAGGCGACACGATAAAAGCGATCGTCCTGGTCTGCCTCGCGGTGGGCGTAGTCGGCATGTCTTATGGCTCACTAGCGATGGCCTACGGTTTCCCGCTGTGGGTGCCGTTTGTCCTCTCCCTCACGGTGCTGGCAGGCGCATCCGAGTTTATGTTTATTGGCATCGTGGCAAGCGGCGGCAATCCGCTGGCAGCGGCCGCGGCCGGTTTACTGGTAAACGCGCGCCATGTGCCGTTCGGCGTAACGGTGCGTGACCTGGTGGGCAAGCGCGGCCTGAGCTTTCTGGGCTGTCATATTATGAACGATGAAAGCGTGGTGTTCGGCCTTTCGCAAAAAACCGCCGAGCAGCGTAAAGCGGCCTACTGGCTGTGCGGCCTGGGCGTGGCAATTATCTGGCCGCTGGGGGCGGTACTGGGGGCGATGGTCGGCAAGCTGCTGCCAGACCCGGAAACCATCGGGCTGGACGCGGTGTTCCCGGCGATCCTGCTGGCGTTAGTGGTGCCGGCATTTAAAAACCGTACCACGCTGATCCGCGCCTGTAGCGGCGCAGTGTTGTCGCTGGCCGCCGTACCGTTTGCGCCGGTGGGTCTGCCGGTACTGCTCTCTTTGCTCGGCCTTGCCGCGAGGAAAAAATAATGGAAAACATGACGGTCTTTATTCTCGGCATCGCCATTCTTTCTGCCGGAACCTATCTGATGCGTCTTGGCGGAGCGAAGCTTGGCAACCGGCTGGCGCTTTCAGAACGGTCGCAGGCGCTGCTTTCAGACGCGGCTACCGTTTTGCTGTTCTCCGTCGCGTTGGCGACAACGTTTTATGAAGGGGACCATTTTGCCGGGATGGCACGTGTGCTGGGCGTGGGGTTCGCGGTGTTTCTGGCCTGGCGCAAAATGCCGTTAATTGTGGTGATCGTCGCGGCGGCGGTGGTGACCGCACTGCTGCGTCTGGCAGGCATAAACTAAAAAGCGCCCCAGGGGCGCTCTTTCGACGGTATAGCGGAATTATTTGTTCAGTTCAGCGGTCATGTGTACGCGGTTACCGGTGAATGCCTGGGTAATTTTGTAGGATGACGCGCCCGCTTCCTGAGCCTGTGCAGCGATTTTAGCTTCTGCACCATCCAGGGTAGAGGCGGATGCGGTCACTGTCTGCGCAGCGAAAGAACCAAAAGAGGTAGCCAGAGCGATTACTGCGACAAAAGTTTTGATGCTTTTCATGAGATAAACCCTTTCGTTAAGTTGTTTAGATAAGGCGCTGTGCCTTGATGAGATAAATATTAGACCTCATCATGAACAACTAAAAGCGGAAGGATTTGCTATACTCATTCAAAATTACTGATCAACTATCAATCGCTGCGGATGGGTGTAAATAGTTGCTCTACCCGGCTTGCAGAACCCCACCAGCGTCAGGTTGCAGCGCTCCGCCACTTCCACCGCCAGCGTGGTTGCCGCTGACACCGCAAACAGAATTTCCACGCCGCACATGGCGGACTTTTGCACCATCTCATAGCTGGCGCGGCTGGAGACTAACGCCGCGCCCTGCTGCCAGACGTTGCTTTCCCGAGCGCGGCGACCTAAAAGCTTATCCAGCGCGACGTGGCGGCCCACATCTTCATGACCGTCGGCAATGTTGCCTGACGGCAATATCCATGCCGCCGCGTGGGTACAGCCGCTGAGCTGACCGATGGGTTGCACGTCGTTCAGGTGCTCAAGCGCCCGATCAAGGTGCGCCAGATTGAACGTCTGGGTGAACGGCAGCGGGATAATGGGTTTGCCGATATCGTTAAGCTGTTCAACGCCGCACACGCCGCAGCCGGTACGTCCGGCCAGCGCCCGGCGGCGCTCTTTCAGCCCCATAAAGCGGCGGCTGGAGAGTTCGATTTGCACTTCAAGACCATTACAGGCATGAACCACATCCATGCCGTAGATCTCCTGCGGATGCGCAATGATGCCTTCCGAGAGGGAAAAACCTATGGCGAACAGCTCCAGATCTTTCGGCGAGGCCATCATCACCACATGCGAAATACCGTTGTAAACCAGGGCAACGGGGACCTCTTCCGCCAGAAAATCCGGCGTGGCATGTGAAATGTGAGGCGGTCTGTGTACCGACAGTTCCACAATACCCGCAGGCAGTGGCGACGCGTGGGCAACACGGTTTTGTTTAGACACAACGGTATTCCTGAACAACCACGGAAGTGAGCCTGCTATTGCAACACAAACGGCAGGCCTTACGCATAGTATGGATCAACTTTTCAGCAACCATTCTCCTACTCAATACGGAGGGGTGCAACCGATCACCTGCTACACCTCTTTAACATGCACAGGGTAAAATGTGATTGATATCACATTTTATAATCAATGCCGTGATAATACGTTCACTTTGTTTTAACCCCGTTGGAACAGGCGTACCGACATTGTGGTATTCTGGGCTTATCCCTCGGAGAAATGAGGGATTAACGCAAATTTTTCTCCTTTGCGGTTAATTCTCAACCGCAGAGTAAAACTACATAGCAATGTCGTAATGAACCAAGGAGTGACCCATGCAGGTCAGCAGAAGGCAGTTCTTTAAGATCTGCGCTGGCGGTATGGCAGGCACCACGGCGGCGGCACTGGGCTTTGCGCCCGGTGTAGCGCTGGCGGAAACACGGCAGTATAAACTGCTGCGCACCCGCGAAACCCGTAACACCTGTACGTACTGCTCCGTCGGCTGTGGGCTGTTAATGTATAGCCTCGGCGACGGTGCGAAAAACGCCAAAGCATCTATTTTCCACATCGAAGGCGATCCGGATCACCCGGTAAACCGTGGTGCACTCTGTCCGAAAGGGGCCGGTCTGGTAGATTTTATCCACTCCGAAAGCCGCCTGAAGTTTCCTGAGTATCGCGCTCCCGGCTCTGACAAATGGCAGCAAATCAGCTGGGAAGAAGCGTTCGATCGCATCGCTAAGCTGATGAAAGAAGACCGCGATGCCAACTTTATCGCGAAGAATGCCGAAGGCACCACCGTTAACCGTTGGCTCTCCACCGGCATGCTGTGTGCTTCAGCGTCCAGTAACGAAACCGGCTATTTAACCCAGAAATTTACGCGCGCACTCGGTATGCTCGCGGTCGACAACCAGGCGCGTGTCTGACACGGACCAACGGTAGCAAGTCTTGCTCCAACATTTGGTCGCGGTGCGATGACCAACCACTGGGTCGACATCAAGAACGCCAACCTTATTGTGGTGATGGGCGGTAACGCCGCTGAAGCGCACCCTGTCGGGTTCCGCTGGGCGATGGAAGCCAAAATCCACAACGGCGCGAAGCTGATTGTGATCGATCCCCGCTTTACGCGTACAGCGTCAGTGGCGGATTTCTACACCCCGATTCGTTCAGGTACTGACATCACTTTCCTGTCAGGCGTACTGCTGTACCTGATGACCAACGAAAAATATAACCGCGAGTACACCGAAGCCTATACCAACGCCAGCCTGATCGTGCGTGAGGATTACAGCTTCGACGATGGCCTGTTCAGCGGTTATGACGCCGAAAAACGCAAATACGATAAAACCAGCTGGAACTACGAGCTGGACGAAAACGGCTTTGCGAAGCGCGACACCACCCTGCAACACCCCCGCTGCGTGTGGAACCTGCTGAAAGAGCACGTTTCCCGCTATACGCCGGAGGTTGTCGAAAACATCTGTGGGACGCCGAAAGCGGATTTCCTGAAGGTGTGCGAGTTGATTGCGGAAACCAGCGCGAAAGATAAAACCGCGTCGTTCCTGTATGCGCTCGGCTGGACGCAGCACTCCATCGGCGCGCAGAACATCCGCACCATGGCGATGGTTCAGCTGCTCCTCGGCAACATGGGGATGGCAGGCGGCGGCGTGAACGCCCTGCGCGGTCACTCCAACATTCAGGGTCTGACCGACCTCGGCCTGCTGTCTCAGAGCCTGACGGGTTACATGAACCTGCCGAGCGAGAAACAGACTGACCTGCAAACCTACCTGACGGCCAGCACGCCAAAACCGCTGCTCGAAGGCCAGGTGAACTACTGGGGCAACTATCCGAAGTTCTTCGTCTCGCTGATGAAAGCCTTCTACGGCGACAAGGCGACGGCGGAAAACAGCTGGGGCTTTGACTGGCTGCCGAAGTGGGACAAAGGTTACGACGTACTTCAGTACTTCGAAATGATGCACCAGGGCCAGGTCAACGGCTATATCTGCCAGGGCTTTAACCCGGTGGCGTCGTTCCCGAACAAGAACAAGGTTGTCGAGTCTCTGTCGAAGCTGAAGTTCCTGGTGACGATTGACCCGCTCAATACCGAAACGTCGACGTTCTGGCAGAACCACGGTGAGTCGAACGACGTCGATCCGTCGAAGATTCAGACCGAAGTGTTCCGTCTGCCGTCCACCTGCTTCGCGGAAGAGAACGGGTCTATCGTCAACTCCGGCCGCTGGTTGCAGTGGCACTGGAAAGGCGCAGACGCCCCGGGCATCGCCCTGAATGACGGCGAGATCCTGGCCGGCATCTTCTTACGCCTGCGTAAGATGTACGCCTCTGAGGGCGGCGCAACGCCTGAGCCGGTACTGAACATGACCTGGAACTACTCGACGCCGGAAAACCCAGCGCCGGAAGAAGTGGCCATGGAGAGCAACGGTAAAGCGCTGGCGGACGTTATCGACCCGGCGACCGGTGCGGTGCTGGCGAAGAAAGGCGATCAGCTCAGCACCTTCGCGCACCTGCGCGATGACGGTACGACGTCAAGCGGCTGCTGGATCTTTGCCGGGAGCTGGACGCCGAAAGGCAACCAGATGGCCAACCGCGATAACGCCGACCCGTCGGGCCTCGGTAATACGCTGGGCTGGGCATGGGCGTGGCCGCTTAACCGCCGCATCCTCTATAACCGTGCCTCCGCTGATCCGCAGGGCAACCCGTGGGATCCGAAGCGTCAGCTTCTGAAGTGGGACGGCGCGAAATGGGGCGGCGTGGATATTCCGGACTACAGCACTGCCGCACCAGGCAGCGATGTCGGGCCGTTTATCATGCAGCCTGAAGGGATGGGCCGTCTGTTTGCTATCGATAAGATGGCGGAAGGGCCATTCCCGGAACACTACGAGCCGTTTGAGACGCCGCTGGGTACTAACCCGCTGCACCCGAACGTGGTCTCTAACCCGGCAGCCCGTATCTTCAAGAGCGATTTTGAAGCGCTGGGTAAAAAGGACAAGTTCCCGTATGTCGGCACCACTTACCGTCTGACCGAGCACTTCCACTACTGGACCAAGCACGCGCTGCTGAATGCCATCGCGCAGCCGGAACAGTTTGTGGAGATCGGCGAGAAGCTGGCGAACAAACTCGGCATTGCCCATGGCGATACCGTGAAGGTCTCCTCTAACCGCGGCTACATCAAAGCCAAGGCGGTGGTGACCAAGCGTATTCGCACGCTGAACGTTCACGGTCAGCAGGTGGATACCATCGGCATCCCGATTCACTGGGGTTATGAGGGCGTGGCGAAGAAAGGGTTCATTGCGAACACCCTGACGCCGTTCGTCGGTGATGCGAACACGCAGACGCCGGAGTTTAAGGCCTTCCTCGTGAACGTGGAAAAGGTGTAACGGAGACGACTTATGGCTTATCAATCTCAAGACATTATCCGTCGTTCCGCGACTAACGGTTTCACGCCCGCGCCTCAGGCGCGGGACCACCAGCAGGAAGTGGCGAAGCTTATCGACGTGACCACCTGTATCGGCTGTAAAGCCTGTCAGGTGGCCTGCTCTGAGTGGAACGACATCCGTGACGAAGTGGGTCACAACGTCGGGGTGTACGACAACCCGGCGGACCTGACCGCCAAGTCCTGGACGGTAATGCGTTTCTCGGAAGTGGAGCAGAACGACAAGCTGGAATGGCTTATTCGCAAAGACGGCTGTATGCACTGTGCGGATCCGGGCTGCCTGAAGGCGTGTCCGTCAGAAGGGGCTATCATTCAGTATGCCAACGGCATCGTCGACTTCCAGTCCGAGCAGTGCATTGGCTGCGGCTACTGCATCGCGGGCTGTCCGTTCGACGTGCCGCGCATGAACCCGGAAGACAACCGCGTCTACAAATGTACGCTGTGCGTTGACCGCGTAAATGTCGGCCAGGAGCCAGCGTGCGTGAAGACCTGTCCAACCGGCGCTATCCACTTTGGCTCTAAAGAGGATATGAAAACGCTGGCGGCAGAGCGCGTGGGCGAGCTGAAAACTCGTGGTTACGATAACGCGGGCCTGTACGATCCGGCCGGGGTTGGCGGTACGCACGTCATGTACGTGCTGCACCACGCCGACAAGCCGAACCTGTATCACGGCCTGCCGGAGAACCCGGAAATCAGCGCCACCGTGAAGTTCTGGAAAGGCATCTGGAAACCGCTGGCAGCGGTCGGTTTTGCTGCCACCTTCGCAGCGAGCATCTTCCACTACGTCGGCGTTGGTCCGAACCGCGCGGAAGAGGAAGACGATAACCTGCATGAAGAGAAAGACGAGGTGCGCAAATGAGAAAACGTGACACCATCGTGCGCTACACCGCGCCGGAACGTATCAACCACTGGGTCACCGCCTTCTGCTTCATGCTGGCGGCGATAAGCGGGCTGGGGTTCTTCTTCCCGTCCTTCAACTGGCTGATGCAGATCATGGGGACACCACAGCTGGCGCGTATACTGCACCCGTTTGTGGGCGTCATCATGTTCGCGTCGTTCATCATCATGTTTTTCCGTTACTGGCACCATAACCTAATCAATCGGGATGATATCTTTTGGGCGAAGAATATTCGTAAGATCGTCGTCAACGAGGAAGTAGGTGATACCGGGCGTTATAACTTCGGCCAGAAATGCGTATTCTGGGCGGCGATTATCTTCCTGGTCCTGTTGCTGGTGAGCGGCGTGATCATCTGGCGTCCGTACTTTGCGCCTGCTTTCTCAATCCCGGTGATCCGATTTGCGCTAATGCTGCATTCATTTGCCGCAGTGGCGTTAATTGTGGTTATCATGGTGCATATTTACGCCGCCCTTTGGGTGAAAGGCACCATTACCGCGATGGTGGAAGGCTGGGTCACCAAAACGTGGGCGAAGAAACATCACCCGCGCTGGTACCGTGAAGTCCGCCAGAAACAGGAAAAGTCATCTGAATGAGTATTCGCATAATCCCGCAAGATGAGCTGGGGTCGAGCGAGAAACGTACGGCGGAGTATATTCCGCCGTTGTTATTCCCCAGACTCAAGAACCTCTACAACCGCCGCGCAGAGCGTCTGCGCGAGCTGGCAGAGAACAACCCGCTGGGCGATTTTCTGCGTTTTGCCGCGCTGGTCGCCCATGCGCAGGAAGTGGTGCTGTACGACCATCCGCTGCAAATGGACCTGACCGCACGCATCAAAGAAGCCAACGAACAGGGCAAGCCGCCGCTGGACATTCACGTCCTGCCGCGCGACAAGCACTGGCATAAGCTGCTGCATTCGCTGATTGCCGAGCTGAAGCCCGAGATGAGCGGCACGGCGCTGGCGGTCATTGAGAACCTGGAAAAAGCCTCAGAGCAAGAGCTGGAAGAGATGGCGAGCGCGCTGTTTGCTTCCGACTTCTCGCTGGTGAGCAGCGATAAAGCGCCGTTCATCTGGGCTGCGCTGTCGCTCTACTGGGCGCAAATGGCGAGCCTGATCCCAGGCAAAGCCCGCGCCGAATACGGCGAAGCGCGCCAGTTCTGTCCGGTGTGTGGTTCAATGCCGGTCTCCAGCATGGTACAGATTGGTACGACACAGGGGCTGCGCTACCTGCACTGCAACCTGTGTGAAACCGAGTGGCACGTGGTGCGCGTGAAGTGCAGCAACTGCGAGCAGACCCGCGATCTGAACTACTGGTCGCTGGAAAACGAAGACGCAGCGGTGAAAGCCGAAAGCTGCGGCGACTGCGGGACTTACCTGAAGATTCTGTATCAGGAAAAAGACCCGAAAGTCGAAGCGGTGGCCGACGATCTCGCCTCGCTGATTCTGGACGCCAAAATGGAGCAGGAGGGCTTTGCCCGCAGCTCTATCAACCCGTTCCTGTTCCCGGGTGAAGGGGAGTAATCTCCTGTGACAGTGCCGGGCGGCGCGAGCTTGCCCGGCCTACACCTCGACAGCAATACCTGCCGTCTTATATGCCAGATGCTCTTCAGCCCGTAGTCCAGGATCCGTCTAAAGACGCGTTATCGCTTTAGCATCGCTTCCACGGCAAATCTCAGGCAACATCCGCACTTTATGTCTGTGACGAAAGCAGATAATAAAAAAGCTCTCGCCTTTGCGAGCAGCTTTCAAGACTTTTCCCCTCAATAATATTCTTGTTTTCTTTTGAATCAAACCAGGCTATAAAGCTGTACATTCATACAGTTAAAAGGTGTTTTCATGGCACTGGAAAAGGGTATTGAACGGCTGGTTCAAGGATTTATCGCTGCAGGTCGCCCCTCATCGCGTCGCCAGACAATTGAGGTACGACGAGCAGGCTATATTGCCAGCACGGAGCTTGCCGGGAAGACCGAAACGCGCGTTCAGCTGGAGACGCTTGTTCTTGAGGGTCTTACCATTCGGGTATTTTCACCTCTCAATGCGCCTGAAATATTGCCTGCTGCCATCTACTACCACGGCGGATGTTTTATCAGCGGCGGCTTTGATACCCATGACAACCAGCTCCGTCAGTTAGCCTACTACGGCAATTGCCGGGTGATTGCGATTCAGTACAGACTGGCGCCGGAGCATACCTTCCCCGCCGCACATGACGATGCTGAAAGAGGTGCGAATCTGGTCTGGCAGTATGCAGACGAATTAGGCGTGGATAAGAACCGACTCACCCTCTGTGGAGACAGCGCAGGAGGGCATTTGGCGCTGGTAACGGCGCTGCGGCTTAAGGTTAAAGGGCTGTGGCAACCTGCGCAGCTTATTCTTATCTATCCCATGCTCGACGCCACGGCCAGTTTTGAAAGCTATACCCTCAACGGCATGGATTACGTGATTACTCGCGATACCCTTTTGAGCGGCTATGAAATGTATCTGGCTGGAGCCGACCGTCAGCATCCTGAAGTCAGTCCACTGTGGCGCAACGACTTTAGCGGTCTGCCGAAGGTCCATATTGTTACCGCTGAGTATGATCCGTTACGTGACGAAGGCGAGGCGCTTTATCAGCGCCTCACGGCGCAAGGCGTGAAGTGTACCGCTCAACAATGGCGGGGTGTAATTCACGGCTTCTTCCAGTTGGGTGGAATTAGCCAGTCAGCGCGAGACATTATGCGAGATATTGCCTGGCGCATTAACCATGCCGGGCGAGAGTGAGAAGGAGACTACTCCTCCTCGTTCCCACCCTCTTCATACGCGCCATACGGCTTCGCAGGCAGAACGATATAGGTGCCTTCAAACACCGCGCCTGGCGTTTCATCGCCGAACAGCTCAACCTGCATCTGTACGCGTGCTTTACGTCCACGCGCCAGACGGTCGAGATCGCCGCCCAGTGCGCCCAGGTCAGCTACCGCGCTCGGCTTGCCGCTGATCGGCGCGCTGTAGCGGATATGGGCATCGGCCAGAATAATGGTGCCGCCGAGATGACGTTCGCGCAGCATCAGCCAGATCAGTCCCCATCCGGTGAGCGTGGCGAGTGAAAACAGGCTGCCGGCAAACAGGGTATGGTGCGGGTTCTGGTTGCCGGTTTCCGGCATGGTGGTGATAAATTTTTGTCCGGTATACTGCTGAATACGCACACCCATTTTTTCACTGAGCGGAATGTGCTGATACCACGCCTGCTGGAGCTGCCCGCACCAGTCGGCGCGATGGAGAATATCGTCCAGCGTGGCGATGGGTTTGATCATCAAAAAGTGACGAATCGGCGTAGTTTGCGGGGCGGTGATTTCCCCCTGATTCACGAAACCAAGCTTGGCAAAGAACTCAACGGCATCTTCGCGGGCGCTACAGGTGACGCGCTTGACCCCTTCCTGACGGGCAACGGATTCCAGCGTCATTGCCATCAGCGTTCCAAGGCCTTTGTCCTGCACGGAGGGATGAACGGCCATAAAGCGGATTGAAGCTTCGTTGTCGGCATTGATGTACAGACGTCCCACGGCAACGAGGTTGCCCTCTTCATCAACCACCATCTGGTGGTGCGCCATCGCGTCCCAGGCGTCGCGTTCAGAGCCTTTCGGTTGATGCAGTGGTTTGCGCAGCATTTCCCAGCGGAAATGGTAATAAGCGTCTAATTCTTCTTCCGTTTGCGGTACTCGAAGGTGATACATAGCTGTACTCTCTCTTGTTACCCGCGGCCATACCGCCAGTTGGCTCATACCTGGAGCCAGAATGTGACGGGGCCATCGTTCACCAGCGAAACCTGCATATCCGCAGCGAATCGTCCGGTTTGTGTATTCATGTCCTGTTGGCGACAGCGCTCAACAAAGTACTCGTATAGAGCTTCTGCGCGATCCGGTGCCGCGCCCTTCGAAAAACTCGGCCGCATGCCGCGTTCGGTATCCGCAGCCAACGTAAACTGGGAAACCACCAGCACGCTGCCGCCCGCCTGCTGAACGTTCAGGTTCATCTTGCCTTCCGCATCGCTGAAAATGCGGTAGCCCAGCACGCGCTCACATAAGCGGTTAGCTTTTTGTTCGTCGTCATCTTTTTCGACACCCAGGAGCACCAAAAGTCCTGGGCCAATTTCACCCGTCACCTCATCCGCCACGGTGACGCTGGCACGGGTTACGCGCTGAATCAATGCAATCATGGTTGGTCTGCTTCTTGTTGTTTTTCAGCTTCTGCTGCTTTTTTGAGTTCGCGGTAGACTCCGAGAGTGACAGTTATTTCGGCGCCAAGCAAGACGATACACCACGTCCAGTAGACCCAGACAAACAAAATGGGGATCACCGCCAGCACACCGTAAATCAGCTGATAAGAGGGGAACATGGTGATATAAAGCGCGAATCCTTTCTTGCCCAGCTCAAAGAGCAACGCCGCGACCAGCGCACCCACCACGGCATCCCGGTTGGGTACGCGCGTGGTTGGTACCACGCTGTAGAGCAGCCAGAACGAAAGCCACGATAAAATCAGCGGGAAGATACGCAGCACGTTATCGATCACGCTGTTTAAGTCGGTCGCCCAGCGCAGCGAAAGAAGGTAGGAGCTGATCGCCAGGCTTGCCCCCGCCAGCAATGGGCCAAGGGTTAAAATCATCCAGTAGACGGCAAAGGAGTAAACCTTCGGGCGGACTTTTTTGCTCCGCCAGATGGTGTTGAGCGCACTGTCGATGGAGTACATCAGCAGCAGCGCGGTAACAATAAGCCCACACGCCCCCACCGCCGTCATCTTGCTGGAGTTTGCGACAAACTGCTCAATGTAGTTCTGGATCACATCGCCGGTGGCAGGAATAAAGTTTGCGAAAACAAAATGGCGAAGCTGCATGCTCACATCGGCAAACATTGGAAATGCCGAAAAAAGCGCAAAAATCACCGCCACCAGCGGCACCAGCGAGAGCAACGACACGTAAGCGAGATTGCCCGCCAGCGTGGTCATGTTGTCCTCATCAATGCGATGCCAGAGGAGTTTCAGCCACGCCCTCAGCGGGCGCGTGTGGTGATTGGCTTTTTGATGAACGGTTTTTAGCATAACTGCTTCGCAAAGTAGTTCGGTATCGTCTCTTTTCCGGTCACCAGAATGGAGGTGATACCTAACTGATTAGCCCCTTCTATATTATCGGCGTTGTCGTCAAAAAAGACCGCATCCGCTGCCGTGAATCCTTCTTCCTGCAATACTGCCTGATAGATGCGCGCCTCAGGTTTACGCATCCCCATCTCCTGGGAGAGATACACTTTATCTGCCGCCGCGTGAATTTCCGGGTATTCATCCGGCCAGAAGGTGGTATGCAGGCGGTTAGTATTAGACAGCACGACAACACGATGCCCCTGCTCGCGCAGCTTGTGCATGATGTCGATCACTTCCGGGCGGATCGCGACAAATATGGCCTGCCAGCCGTGGGAAAACTGCTCGTAGCTTAACGAAAGACCCATTTCCTGGCAGAAACGCTCTGCGAACGCTTCGTCGCTGATCTCACCTCGCTCGTGCAGATGGAAAGTCTCACCCATCGCGAAATTCTGCTTTAACGTCGCCAGCGGAACACGGCTAAAATCGCTCCATGCGCCCAACACCCGGTTAAAATCGATATCGACGATTACATTTCCTAAGTCAAAGATATAAAGCATGTTTATCTCCTTTCGCCGTGGAGAAGTAACTGTAGCGGGAAAGAGAAACTTTAGCTATGCGCCAGATTCAGCTTAGAGAAAGGAAAGGCCCGAATCGCAATATCGGGCCATAGGATGATCAGCCAGCCTGCTGTTCTTCTCCGGAATTGACTTCGACAACCTCAACCTTGCTGGATTTGAGGTGATTTTGCAGCGCCGGGCCGGGCAGTTCATCAGTGAACAGCGCCGTCGCCTGCGCCACGTTGCCAATTTCAACCGCCGCGGAGGCGTGGTATTTCGTATGATCGGCCGCCAGTAAAATGTGGCGGGAGTGGGCAATCATGGTTTTCACCACGCTGGCTTCGTTAACGTCAAATTCCATCATCGCGCCGTCGTGCTCTATCGCCCCGACGCTGGTGACCAGGTAATCTGCGCGAAATCCTGACACGAACGCCGTTGCCGCAGGACCGATAATGCCGCCGTTATGCGGGCGCAGCGTACCGCCGGGCACCATCACCTCAAAGCGCGGATTCTTATAAAGAATGTGCGCCACCCGCAGGCTGTTAGTGATGATGCGCAGATGATTATGGTTAAGCAGTGCCCGGGCAACGTGCTCCACGGTCGTCCCGATGGTGATAAAAATGGTCGAACCGTCGGGAATATAGTCCGCAATCGCTTCGGCAATCGCCCGTTTCTCTTCGGTAAGCGAGACTTCACGCTGCTCGAACGCCGTGTTCATCACGCTGGATGCCCTGCCCGCCCCGCCATGATGACGCGTGATCAGCCCCTGCTCGCTGAGCTTACGGATATCCCGACGCACGGTTTGCGTCGACACATCCAGCAGCTGCGCCAGTTCATCAATGTTCATATAGCCGCGATCGGCAATCAGCGTCAGCAGCTGATCGTGACGCGGGTTGCCGGTCAGTTCGGTAAGGCTCATGGGCTGTCCTCTGAAAACCATCACGCCCCGCATTTTATACAAAAAGTGACAAAAAAGAGCGGGTTTGATCACAGTCGGGTATACCCGCGCGTCCACCGGGCTTTGTGCATTTCAGCGCTGCGACGGCGCTGGCAAAACGCACGGCGTCTGAAGTGGACGATTGTTGCCCCAGACTGACCGCCAGCGCACCGTGGAACACGTCGCCCGCCCCCGTGGTATCCACCACGTTCACCTCAAAGCCGGGCTGATGACACAGTGCGCCGTTTTCCAGCCAGAAGCAGCCGTCTCGCCCCTGCGTAACATACACATGTCCATTTGTGAGCGTTTGTGCTTTTTTCAGCGCGTCTTCGGTGTCATCCCGCTGCGTTAAACGCCGCAATCCCGGCGCGGAGAAGGCCGCGTGGTCGCTTAGGGCGATCAGCTCCGCGATGTCCTGCGGGGTGACATCCGCATCAAGCAACGTCGGTACGCCCTGCTGACGGGCCAGGGTAAATGCCTGTTTTGCCCCGTCATGCCAGCGCACATCGGCTAAGACAATATCCCACTGCGAGAAGTCGATTTCTTGCAGCCAGTCTGCCACCGCAGGGAGATCGGGGCTGGAATAGTTCGCTATAACACGCTCCCCGCTGCCGTCCACCAGCACCGCCGATTGCGACGATCGGGCTCCCTTAACTACGCGCGTGTAGCGGGTATTCACCCCCAGGGATTCCAGCTCCGCGAGCAGCCGTCTGCCGGTATCGTCGTCCCCCACCCGGCCAATAAAATCCACTTCCGCGCCCAGTTTCGCGGCTGCCACTGCCGCCGTTGCCGCCGGGCCACCGCCCACTTCCGTATAGTCTTTTGCGACATATTTCCCACCTTCTTTCGGTAAATCATCGAGATACCAGATGCGATCCAGCACGGTAATGCCGACACAAACGATGCGAGTCATGGTGATTCCTTCTGCGATTTCTGATGCCTTCATTTTAATTTCACCAAATGTTTAAAAAGTGACCCGTGTCAATTTTTTGACTATAAATTACAAATACGATCAAAAACAGACACTACAAACGCGCAAAAATTGACACGATGTGACAGGAGAGAGGCATGTCAGCAATCGCATTTATCGGCTTAGGACAGATGGGCGCGCCCATGGCGAAGAATCTGTTGAAACAGGGCCACCAGCTTAACGTTTTTGATGTGAACCCGCAGGCGGTTCAGGCGCTGGTAGAGAGCGGCGCTCGGGCGGCGGCTACGCCAGCACAGGCAGCAACGGACGCGGAATTCGTAATTACCATGCTGCCAAACGGCGACCTGGTACGCAGCGTCCTGTTCGGCGAGCACGGCGTGTGCGAAGGATTATCCCGCGACGCGCTGGTCATTGATATGTCCACCATTCACCCGCTGCAAACCGACGCGCTGATACGCGACATGGCTGAGCAAGGCTTCAGCCTGATGGACGTGCCCGTCGGACGCACCTCTGACCATGCCATCGCCGGCACGCTGCTCCTGCTGGCAGGCGGCACGGCCCAGCAGGTTGAGCGCGCCACCCCGGTCTTAATGGCGATGGGCAATGAGCTGATTAACGCCGGCGGGCCAGGCATGGGCATCCGCGTGAAGCTTATCAATAACTACATGAGCATTGCCCTGAACGCCCTTTCCGCCGAGGCCGCCGTGCTGTGCGAAGCGCTTGGCCTCTCCTTTGACGTGGCGCTCAAGGTCATGAGCGGTACGCCTGCGGGTAAAGGCCACTTCACGACATCCTGGCCGAACAAGGTGCTGAAAGGGGATCTTTCTCCCGCCTTCATGATCGACCTTGCGCATAAAGACCTGGGGATCGCCCTCGACGTGGCCAACCAGCTCCACGTTCCGATGCCGCTGGGCGCGGCCTCCCGCGAAGTTTACAACCAGGCTCGCGCCGCCGGGCGCGGGCGCGAGGACTGGACGGCCATTCTTGAACAGGTTCGCGCATCTGCCGGGCTGAAAAAATCACACTGATACGAAAGGACTGAGGAATGACGATGTACACCCTGAAAGATATCACCCGACCTTCCGGCGGTTTTGCGATGCTGGCCGTGGATCAGCGCGAAGCGATGCGCCTGATGTTTGCGGCGGCAGGCGCGCCGGTACCGGTAACCGACCAGCACCTGACGGATTTTAAAGTCAACGCGGCAAAAATTCTGTCGCCGTACGCCTCTGCGATCCTTGTCGACCAGCAGTTCTGCTATCGCCAGATTGTCGGGCAGCAGGCCGTGGCAAAAAGCTGCGCGATGATTGTTGCAGCCGACGAGTTTATTCCGGGGAACGGTATTCCGGTCGACAGCGTGGTGATCGACAAGAACGTCGACGCGCAGGCGGTCAAACGCGATGGCGGCAAAGCACTGAAGCTGCTGGTGCTGTGGCGCAGCGATGAAGATCCGCAGCAGCGCCTGGAGATGGTGAAAGCGTTCAATACGCTGTGCCACGATAACGGTCTGCTGAGCATTATCGAGCCGGTGGTGCGTCCACCGCGTCGCGGTGCCGCGTTTAACCGCGAACAGGCGATTATCGACGCGGCCAAAGAGCTGGGCGACAGCGGTGCCGACCTCTACAAAGTGGAGATGCCACTGTTTGGCAAGGGCACGCAGCAGGAGCTGCTGGCGGCCTCGCAAAAGCTTAACGAGAACATCGCCATGCCGTGGGTGATCCTCTCGTCCGGCGTTGACGATAAGTTATTCCCGCGCGCGGTGAGCGTGGCGATGCAGGCGGGGGCATCGGGCTTTTTAGCCGGTCGCGCCGTCTGGTCCTCTGTGATTGGCCTGCCGGACACCGAGCTGATGCTGTGTGATATTTCCGTACCAAAACTTCAGCGTCTGGGTGAGATCGTCGACGAAATGATGGCTCGCCGTTAAGAAAGGATCCGAACATGAAATGGTTTAACACCCTGA
Source organism: Enterobacter cloacae complex sp. AR_0002 (assembly GCF_001922365.1). Classification (NCBI taxonomy): domain Bacteria; kingdom Pseudomonadati; phylum Pseudomonadota; class Gammaproteobacteria; order Enterobacterales; family Enterobacteriaceae; genus Enterobacter; species Enterobacter cloacae complex sp. AR_0002. Next base: position 3,734,567 of record NZ_CP018814.1, on the reverse strand, counting down.
GCCATAACCGCTGGCTCGAACAAGAGACCGACCGCATTCTCGATTTCGGTAAAAACGCCGCCGTACCGACCGGCTTTGGCTGGCTGGGCAATAACGGGCAGGTGCGTAGCGATATGGGCACACATCTGTGGATCACCGCCCGCATGCTGCATGTGTACGCGGTGGCGGCGAACATGGGGCGCCCCGGCGCGTACGCCCTGGTTGAGCACGGCATTAATGCCCTGAACGGTCCGCTGCGCGACAAGCAGCACGGCGGCTGGTACGCCTGCGTAAACGATGAAGGCGTGATTGATGCGTCCAAGCAGGGCTATCAGCATTTCTTCGTTCTGCTGGGCGCGGCGAGCGCCGTCACCACCGGCCATCCGCAGGCACGCAAGTTGCTGGACGACGCCATCGAGGTGATTGAGCGCTACTTCTGGAGCGAACAGGAGCAGATGTGCCTGGAGTCCTGGGACGAAGCCTTCAGCAAAACGGAAGACTATCGCGGCGGTAACGCCAACATGCACGCCGTGGAAGCTTTCCTCATCGTTTATGACGTGACCCACGACCGCAAATGGCTCGACCGCGCCCTGCGCATCGCCTCGGTGATTATTCACGACGTGGCGCGCAAAGGGGAGTACCGCGTTAACGAGCATTTTGACACCAACTGGAACCCGATCCGCGACTATAACATCGATAACCCCGCCCACCGCTTCCGCGCCTATGGCGGCACGCCTGGGCACTGGATTGAGTGGGGCCGCCTGATGCTGCACCTGCGCGCCGCCCTGGAAGCGCGCTTTGAAACCCCGCCGGAGTGGCTGCTGGAAGATGCGAAAGGACTGTTCCACGCCACCATCCGCGACGCCTGGGCACCCGACGGGGCGGACGGCTTTGTCTACTCCGTGGGCTGGGACGGCAAGCCAATCGTGCGCGAACGCGTGCGCTGGCCAATCGTCGAGGCGATGGGCACGGCCTATGCCCTCTATACCGTGACCGGCGAGGCGCAGTACGAAGCCTGGTATCAGAAATGGTGGGATTACTGCATCAAGTATCTGATGGATTACGAAAACGGATCCTGGTGGCAGGAGCTGGACACCAATAACGAAGTGACCACCAAAGTCTGGGACGGCAAGCAGGATATTTACCATCTGCTGCACTGCCTGGTGATCCCCCGCCTGCCGCTGGCGCCGGGCTTAGCGCCTGCCGTCGCCGCCGGATTACTGGATAGCCAGGCCAAATAATTAAGACGGAGTTTTTATGCGTACCCTACACAATATTGACCTGAAAAATAACGAAAGTGGCTTCACCCTGCGCTGGCAGGACCGTCTGATTTTATCCCACACCGCGGATGCCCCTTGCCTGTGGATTGGCGCAGGTGAGGCGGATATCGAGATGTTTCGCGGCAACTTCAGCATCAAAGACAAGCTCAACGAAAAGATTGCCCTGACGAACGCGACCGTTACGCAGCAAAGCGCGGGCTGGGCAATCCGCTTTACCCGCGGCGATGCGGTAAGCGCCACGCTGCTGGTGGGCGTGGATGCGGAAGGCCGTCTGGAGCTGAAACTGAAAAATGATGCTCCCGGCCATAACCGCATCTGGCTGCGGCTGGCGGCGCAGCCAGAAGATCATATTTACGGCTGCGGCGAGCAGTTCTCGTACTTCGATCTGCGCGGCAAGCCGTTCCCGCTGTGGACCAGCGAGCAGGGCGTGGGCCGCAACAAGCAGACCTATGTCACCTGGCAGGCCGACTGCAAAGAGAACGCAGGCGGTGACTACTACTGGACCTTCTTCCCGCAGCCCACCTTCGTGAGCACCCAGAAGTACTACTGCCACGTGGATAACAGCTGCTACATGAACTTTGACTTCAGCGCCCCTGACTTCCACGAGCTGGCGTTCTGGGAAGATAACGCCACGCTGCGCTTCGAATGTGCGGAAACGTACGTCGATCTGCTGGAAAAACTGACCGGCCTGCTGGGACGCCAGCCGGAGCTGCCGGACTGGGTGTACGACGGCGTGACGCTGGGCATCCAGGGCGGCACCGAGGTGTGCCAGCAGAAGCTCGACACCATGCGTAACGGCGGCGTAAAGGTGAACGGCATCTGGGCGCAGGACTGGTCCGGCATCCGCATGACCTCCTTCGGCAAACGCGTAATGTGGAACTGGAAGTGGAACAGCGCGCTCTATCCGCAGCTTGATACGCGGATTGCGCAGTGGAAAGAAGAAGGCGTGCAGTTCCTCTCCTATATCAACCCGTACGTCGCCAGCGATAAAGATCTCTGCGAAGAGGCCGCGAAACGCGGCTATCTGACCAAAAACGCCGACGGCAAGGACTACCACGTCGAGTTCGGCGAGTTCTACGCGGGCGTTATCGACCTGACCAACCCGGCAGCCTACGACTGGTACAAAGAGGTCATTAAAAAGAACCTGATCGAACTGGGCTGCGGCGGCTGGATGGCCGATTTCGGGGAATATCTGCCGACCGATACCTTCCTGCACAACGGCGTGAGCGCGGAGATCATGCATAACGCCTGGCCTGCCCTGTGGGCGAAATGTAACTACGAGGCGCTGGAAGAGACCGGCAAGCTCGGCGAGATCCTGTTCTTCATGCGCGCAGGCTACACCGGTAGCCAGAAGCACTCGGTGATGATGTGGGCGGGGGATCAGAACGTCGACTGGAGCCTGGACGACGGTCTGGCGTCCGTCATCCCTGCGGCGCTGTCGCTGGCGATGACCGGGCACGGCCTGCACCACAGCGACATTGGCGGCTATACGACGCTCTTCGAGATGAAGCGCAGCAAAGAGCTGCTGCTGCGCTGGTGCGACTTCAGCGCCTTTACGCCGATGATGCGTACCCATGAGGGCAACCGTCCAGGCGATAACTGGCAGTTCGACGGCGACGCGGAAACCATCGCGCACTTCGCGCGCATGACCACTGTCTTCACCACTCTGAAGCCGTACATCAAAGCCGCGGTCGCGCAGAACGCGAAAAGCGGCCTGCCGGTGATGCGTCCGCTTTTCCTGCACTACGAGGACGACGCGCGCGCCTACACGCTGAAATACCAGTATCTGTTTGGCCGCGATCTGCTGGTGGCGCCGGTCCATGAAGAGGGACGCCGCGACTGGTCGCTCTATCTGCCGCAGGACACCTGGGTCAATGCGTGGACCGGAGAAACCTGCCAGGGCGGTGACATCACCGTTGATGCCCCGCTCGGCAAACCGCCGGTCTTCTATCGCCAGCAAAGCGAATGGGCCGATCTGTTTAGCACCTTACGTCATATCTGATAAGGCTCGCCCGCGGGGAAACCTGCGGGCAGACGGAGAACAATAATGAGTCAACATACTTCTGATCCGGCAACCCTGCGCCTGCCGTTTAAAGAAAAACTCGCCTACGGGATGGGCGATCTCGGCTCTAACATCCTGCTTGATATCGGCACGCTGTATCTGCTGAAGTTCTACACCGACGTGCTGGGGCTGCCGGGCACCTACGGCGGGATTATCTTCCTGATTGCGAAGTTTTTTACCGCCTTCACCGATATGGGCACCGGGATCATGCTCGATTCCCGGCGCAAGATCGGCCCGAAAGGGAAATTCCGCCCGTTCGTGCTGTATGCAGCCTTCCCGGTAACGTTGCTGGCGATTGCCAACTTCGTCGGCACACCGTTTGAAATCACCGGTAAAACGGTGATGGCGACGGTGCTGTTCATGCTGTACGGCCTGTTCTTCAGCATGATGAACTGCTCTTACGGCGCGATGGTGCCCGCCATCACCAAAAACCCGGACGAGCGCGCCTCGCTGGCGGCCTGGCGTCAGGGCGGCGCCACGCTCGGCCTGCTGCTCTGTACGGTGGGCTTTGTCCCGGTGATGAACCTGATTGAGGGTAACGGCCAGCTTGGCTACATCTTTGCCGCCACCCTCTTCTCGCTGTTCGGGCTGTTCTTTATGTGGTGGTGCTATAAGGGCGTTACCGAGCGTTACGTCGAGACGCAGCCTGCTAACCCGGCGCAGAAACCGGGGCTGTTGCAGTCGTTTCGCGCCATCGCCGGGAACCGTCCGCTGTTTATCCTGTGCATCGCTAACCTGTGCACGCTGGGCGCCTTTAACGTTAAGCTCGCCATTCAGGTCTACTACACGCAGTACGTGCTGAACGACCCGATCCTGCTGTCGTATATGGGCTTCTTCAGCATGGGCTGTATTTTTATCGGCGTCTTTATGATGCCCGGCGCGGTGCGGCGCTTCGGCAAGAAAAAGGTCTACATCAGCGGGCTGATGATTTGGGTGGCGGGCGATCTGCTTAACTACTTCTTCGGCGGCGGCTCGGTGAGCTTTGTGGCGTTCTCCTGCCTGGCGTTCTTCGGTTCCGCGTTCGTGAACAGCCTGAACTGGGCGCTGGTGTCCGATACCGTGGAATACGGCGAGTGGCGCACCGGCGTGCGCTCCGAGGGAACGGTCTATACCGGCTTTACCTTCTTCAGGAAGGTCTCGCAGGCGCTGGCGGGCTTCTTCCCGGGGATCATGCTCACCCAGATCGGCTATGTGCCGAACGTGGTGCAGTCCGCCGGGACGGTTGAAGGGCTGCGGCAGCTGATATTTATCTACCCGAGCCTGCTGGCGGTCATCACCATCGTGGCGATGGGCTGCTTCTACAACCTCAACGAGAAGATGTATGTGCGCATAGTGGAAGAGATCGAACTGCGCAAACGTACGGCATAAATGACGTGATTGAGCGCCCTGCGGGGCGCTTTGAGGATCGACCATGACACATAATACTGATCCGTTAACCCTGAAATTGAGCCTGCGAGAGAAGTGCGCCTACGGGATGGGTGATTTTGGCTCGAACCTGATGCTGTGTATTGGCACGCTGTATCTGCTGAAGTTTTACACGGACGAGCTGGGCATGCCCGCGTTCTACGGCGGCATCATTTTTCTGGTCGCCAAGTTCTTTACCGCGTTCACCGACATGCTGACCGGGGTGCTGCTGGATTCCCGGCGTAACATTGGCCCGAGGGGGAAGTTCAGGCCATTCATACTTTACGCCTCCGTTCCGGTGGCGCTGGTCGCGACGGCGCAGTTTATGGCCAACGACTTTAGCCTGACGGTGAAAACGGCCCTCGCCACCGTGCTCTTCATGATGTTTGGCCTCTGCTACAGCCTGATGAACTGCGCCTACGGTGCGATGGTCCCAGCCATCACCAAAAACCCGAACGAGCGCGCGCAGCTTGCCGCGTGGCGTCAGGGCGGCGCAACGGTAGGACTGTTGCTCTGCACCGTCGGCTTTATGCCGATTCAGGCGCTGTTCATCAGCCAGCCCTCACTCGGCTATCTGGTGGCCGCGCTGGTGTTCGTCACCGGGGGGCTGTTCTGCATGTGGTGGTGCTACAGCGGGGTGAAAGAACGCTACGTCGAGCTTACGCCCGATCACCATAAGCCCGGCATTCTGAAATCATTCTGCGCGATTTTCCGCAATCCGCCGCTGCTGGTGCTGTGCATCGCCAACCTCTGTACCCTCGCCGCGTTTAACATCAAGCTGGCGATTCAGGTCTATTACACCCAGTACGTGCTGAACGATCTGCATCTCCTGTCGTGGATGGGCTTTTTCAGCATGGGCTGCATTCTGATTGGCGTGTTTCTGGTGCCCGGCGCGGTGAAGCGCTTTGGCAAGAAGCCGGTCTATCTGGGCGGGCTGGCGCTGTGGGCGGTGGGCGACGTGCTGAATTTCTTCTGGGGGACCAGCTCCCTGCTGTTTGTGCTCTTTTCCTGCATGGCCTTCTTCGGCACGGCGTTTGTTAATAGCCTGAACTGGGCGCTGGTGCCGGATACCGTTGATTACGGCGAGTGGAAAACCGGCATTCGCGCCGAAGGGTCGGTGTATACCGGCTATACCTTCTCGCGCAAAATCTCCGCCGCGCTCGCCGGTTTCCTGCCCGGCATTATGCTGACCCAGATTGGCTACGTACCCCATGCCGTGCAGAGCGCGGGCACGCTGCTGGGTTTGCGTCAGCTTATTTTCCTCTGGCCGTGCGGCCTGGCGATTGTTGCCGCCGTGACCATGGGGCTATTTTATAAACTCAACGAAGCGCGCTTCGCCTTTATTATCGAGGAGATTGGAAAACGGAAGAAACAGACAGCAAATACCCCTGAGATAACCACCAACAATAAAGCGTCAGCAGTCACTTTATAACTATAAATCCGGCCACTATGTCCTTCCTGTTTAGCAGGAGGGAGGCCTTTCTGTACCTGATACATGGACAAATTATGAAAAGAATCATCACCGTACTGATCGTGTCGTCTGTGTCCTGCCCGGTATTTGCCGGGGCCTATGTCGAAACGCGCGAAGCCTACAACACCGCCTCAGAGCTGCACGAAGTGATCCTGCGTGCGGGCTATAACTTCGATATGGGCGCGGGGCTGATGTTCACCAACGCTTATAACGTGGGGAAATGGGACGAACTGAAACACAGCTATAACGAAATCGAGGGGTGGTATCCGCTCTTCAAACCGACCGACAAACTGACCTTCCAGCCCGGCGGCTTAATTAATGACAGCAGCGCAGGATCAGGTGGCGCGGTTTATTTAGATACCAATTACAAATTTACGGACTGGTTTAATCTGACGTTCCGCTATCGCTATAACCATAACAATTACGATACGCCGGACTATAACGGGCAGATGGATAAGAACGACACGCATGAATTCGCCAACTACTGGAATTTCAAAGTGACGGATGCGTTTTTCTACACCTTTGAGCCGCACTTTTTCCAGCGGGTGAATGATTACCACAGCAAAAATGGCAAAGATCATCACTGGGAAATTACTAACAAGTTCAGCTATAAAATCGACAGAAACTGGCTGCCGTATCTTGAGCTACAGTGGCTGGACCGATGGAATGATTACAACCGGGAGCAGTACCGGATCCGTTTAGGGTTACGGTATTCGTTCTAATAAAAAAGCCGCTGATCGCTCAGCGGCTTTTTCGTTGCCGGGTGGCGCATGCGCTTACCCGGCCTACGGCATAACCGAATTAGTCTTCTTTCGCACCGCGCATTGCACGTTTACGATCGTTCTCAGTCAGGTGACGTTTACGGATACGAATTGACTGAGGCGTCACTTCGACCAGTTCGTCATCATCGATGAATTCCAGAGCCTGCTCCAGCGTCATCTTGATCGGTGGAACCAGAACCGTTGCTTCGTCAGTACCGGACGCACGCATGTTGGTCAGTTTCTTACCGGTCAGACAGTTTACCGTCAGGTCGTTAGAACGGCTGTGAATACCGATGATCTGGCCTTCGTAAACTTCAGCACCGTGACCCAGGAACAGCTTACCGCGATCCTGCAAACCGAACAGCGCAAACGCAACCGCTTTACCCTGACCGTTGGAGATCAGCACGCCGTTGTTACGCTGGCCCACTTCGCCCGGACGAACGTCGTCGTAGTGGCTGAAGGTGGAGTACAGCAGACCGGTACCGGAAGTCATGGTCATGAACTCAGAACGGAAGCCGATCAGGCCACGGCTTGGGATCACGTAGTCGAGACGTACGCGGCCTTTGCCATCTGGATTCATGTTTTTCAGGTCGCCTTTACGCTCACCCAGTGCCTGCATCACAGAACCCTGGTGCTGCTCTTCAACGTCCAGCGTTACGTTTTCGAACGGCTCTTGTTTACGGCCATCGATTTCGCGGAAGATAACTTTCGGACGGGAAACCGCCATCTCGAAACCTTCACGACGCATGTTCTCAATCAGAACAGACAGGTGCAGCTCACCACGACCCGAAACGCGGAATGCATCAGCGTCTTCGGTTTCTTCAACGCGCAGCGCAACGTTGTGCACCAGCTCTTTGTTCAGGCGGTCAAGGATCTGACGAGAGGTAACGAACTTACCTTCTTTACCACAGAACGGAGAGGTGTTGACGTTGAAGAACATGGATACGGTTGGTTCATCAACGGACAGGGCTGGCAGCGCTTCGACGTTCTGCGGATCGCAGATGGTGTCGGAGATGTTCAGTTCACCCAGACCGGTGATAGCGATGATGTCGCCCGCTTCAGCGATGTCGCTCTCGATACGCTCAAGACCCAGGTGAGTCAGCACTTTACCAACTTTACCGTTACGGGTTTTCCCTTCGCTATCGATGATAGTGACCTGCTGGTTAGGCTTCACTTTACCGCGCTTGATACGACCAATGCCGATTACGCCAACATAGTTGTTGTAGTCGAGCTGAGAGATCTGCATTTGCAGGGTGCCTTCCAGGTCAACGTTTGGCGCAGGAACGCGGTCAACAATCGTCTGGTACAGCGGAGTCATGTCTTCCGCCATGTCTTCGTGATCCAGACCGGCGATACCGTTCAGCGCAGACGCATAAACGATAGGGAAGTCCAGCTGTTCGTCGGTCGCGTCGAGGTTAACGAACAGGTCGAAGACCTGGTCAACAACCCAGTCAGGACGCGCGCCAGGACGGTCAACCTTGTTGATCACAACGATAGGTTTCAGGCCGTGGGCAAATGCTTTTTTGGTCACGAAGCGCGTTTGCGGCATAGGGCCATCAAATGCGTCAACCACCAGCAGCACGGAATCCACCATGGACATCACGCGCTCAACTTCACCACCGAAGTCGGCGTGCCCTGGGGTATCAACGATGTTGATACGGTAGTCATTCCATTTGATAGCGGTGTTTTTGGCGAGGATGGTAATCCCACGCTCTTTCTCCAAATCGTTGGAGTCCATCACACGCTCTTGAGTTTCGGCACGAGCATCAAACGTACCGGACTGCTGTAGCAGCTTATCAACCAGGGTAGTTTTACCATGGTCGACGTGCGCGATGATGGCGATATTACGCAATTTTTCGATCACAACTTTGCCTCAGGCATTTAGAAATAGCGCGTTATTGTACACGGATTAATCGCACTACAAAACAGGATCACAAACATCCCCCGCAAACAAGTATTGCAGAGATGCTTTGTGATCGCTTTCACGGAGCGGTAAAAGGGCACTTTAACGTAAATTGCACCAATATGGTGCTCGATGTTCACACAGAAGCACTATAATGGTGCAACAAATCCAATGTGGTGCAGCCCTTCTGCACTATGGTGCGCATGATAACGCCTTTTTGGGGTGTTTTAAAAGTTGGCACAGATTTCGCTTTACAGAAATACAGTAAAAATATGGCAGCCCAGCCGATTTGAAGACCTCGTTACCACGACGACAATGACCAATCTGGAGAGTTAAGTATGTCCGCTGAACACGTTTTGACGATGCTGAACGAACATGAAGTGAAGTTTGTTGATCTGCGCTTCACCGATACCAAAGGTAAAGAACAGCACGTTACGATCCCTGCTCATCAGGTGAACGCCGAATTCTTTGAAGAAGGCAAAATGTTTGACGGCTCCTCCATTGGCGGCTGGAAAGGCATTAACGAATCCGACATGGTTCTGATGCCAGATGCAACCACTGCGCTCATTGACCCGTTCTACGAAGAACCTACGCTGATCATCCGCTGCGATATTCTGGAACCTGGCACGCTGCAAGGCTATGACCGTGACCCACGCTCCATCGCAAAACGCGCTGAAGAGTACCTGCGCTCTACCGGCATCGCAGACACCGTTCTGTTCGGGCCAGAGCCAGAGTTCTTCCTGTTCGACGACATCCGTTTTGGTGCTTCCATTTCTGGCTCCCACGTCGCTATCGATGACATCGAAGGCGCATGGAACTCTTCCACCAAGTACGAAGGTGGTAACAAAGGTCACCGTCCGGGCGTGAAAGGCGGTTACTTCCCGGTTCCTCCGGTCGATTCTTCACAGGACATCCGTTCTACCATGTGTCTGATCATGGAAGAGATGGGCCTGGTTGTTGAAGCGCACCACCACGAAGTGGCAACGGCTGGCCAGAACGAGATCGCTACCCGCTTCAACACCATGACCAAAAAAGCGGATGAGATTCAGATCTACAAATACGTTGTACACAACGTTGCGCACCGTTTCGGTAAAACCGCGACCTTCATGCCAAAACCAATGTTTGGCGACAACGGTTCCGGCATGCACTGCCACATGTCCCTGTCCAAGAACGGCACCAACCTGTTCTCTGGTGACAAGTATGCGGGTCTGTCTGAGCAGGCGCTGCACTACATCGGCGGTGTTATCAAACACGCTAAAGCGATCAACGCCCTGGCGAACCCGACCACGAACTCCTACAAGCGTCTGGTTCCAGGCTACGAAGCACCCGTGATGCTGGCGTACTCTGCCCGTAACCGTTCTGCTTCTATCCGTATCCCGGTGGTTGCGTCTCCGAAAGCGCGTCGTATCGAAGTGCGCTTCCCGGACCCGGCGGCTAACCCATACCTGTGCTTCGCAGCACTGCTGATGGCCGGTCTGGACGGTATCAAGAACAAGATCCACCCGGGCGAAGCCATGGACAAAAACCTGTACGACCTGCCGCCAGAAGAAGCGAAAGAGATCCCACAGGTTGCCGGCTCTCTGGAAGAAGCCCTGCAAGCGCTGGACGCAGACCGCGAGTTCCTGACCGCTGGCGGCGTGTTCACCGATGAAGCTATCGACGCTTACATCGCGCTGCGTACCGAAGAAAACGACCGCGTTCGCATGACGCCGCACCCGGTTGAGTTTGAACTGTACTACAGCGTTTAATTGTTTTGTTTTACTCGGCGCATACGCGTCGGGAGTAGTTGCCGTGGAAACTTTAGCCCATCTTCGGATGGGCTTTTTTCTCCACCAACAACCTGATCTCACGCGCTTTTTACCTCTAAAACGCTATACTGCACTAAAATAGTGCAACGACTCCAGGAGACTGCTGAATGGCAACTGGCACGCTGCCCGATGCTGGGCAGATCCTCAATTCTTTGATTAACAGTATTTTGCTGGTCGACGACGAGCTGGCGGTGCATTACGCCAACCCGGCGGCGCAACAGCTGCTCGCCCAAAGCGCCAGAAAACTGTTTGGCACGCCGCTGCCGGAACTGCTGAGCTATTTCTCGCTGAATATTGGTCTGATGCAGGAGAGTTTGCAGGCGGGTCAGGGCTTCACCGATAACGAAGTGACGCTGGTGATTGACGGACGCTCGCATATTTTGTCCCTCACCGCACAGCGCCTGCCAGATGGCATGATTCTGCTGGAAATGGCGCCGATGGATAACCAACGTCGTCTCAGCCAGGAGCAGCTTCAGCATGCGCAGCAGATTGCGGCGCGCGACCTGGTGCGCGGGCTGGCCCATGAGATCAAAAACCCGCTGGGCGGCTTACGCGGTGCGGCACAGCTTTTGACCAAAGCGCTGCCTGACCCTGCCCTGGCGGAGTATACCAACGTCATTATTGAGCAGGCGGACCGTCTGCGTAATCTGGTCGATCGCCTGCTCGGGCCACAGCAGCCGGGGATGCATGTTTCAGAAAGCATTCACAAGGTCGCGGAGCGGGTGGTGAAACTCGTCTCTATGGAGCTGCCGGATAACGTCACGCTGGTGCGTGATTACGACCCAAGCCTGCCGGAGCTGGCGCACGATCCGGACCAGATTGAACAGGTGCTGTTGAACATTGTGCGTAACGCGTTGCAGGCGCTGGGCCCGGAGGGTGGCGAAATTATTCTGCGTACCCGCACCGCGTTCCAGCTGACGCTGCACGGCGTGCGTTATCGTCTGGCGGCACGTATTGATGTGGAAGATAACGGGCCGGGGATCCCGCCGCATCTCCAGGACACTCTGTTCTACCCGATGGTCAGCGGTCGCGAAGGCGGCACCGGGCTGGGGTTATCCATAGCCCGAAATTTGATTGACCAACACTCCGGCAAAATTGAATTTACCAGTTGGCCGGGACATACCGAGTTTTCGGTTTTCCTGCCGATTAAAAAATAAAGGTGACGTTTATGCAACGAGGGATAGTCTGGGTAGTCGATGACGATAGCTCCATCCGTTGGGTGCTTGAACGCGCACTCACGGGAGCGGGATTAAGCTGCACGACGTTTGAGAGCGGCAGCGAGGTGCTCGACGCACTCACCACCAAAACGCCGGACGTTCTGCTCTCGGATATTCGCATGCCGGGCATGGACGGACTGGCGCTCTTAAAGCAGATCAAACAGCGCCACCCCATGCTTCCGGTCATCATAATGACCGCCCACTCCGACCTGGATGCCGCCGTTAGCGCCTACCAGCAGGGGGCGTTTGATTATCTGCCAAAACCGTTTGATATCGACGAAGCCGTTGCCCTGGTCGAACGCGCCATCAGCCACTATCAGGAGCAACAGCAGCCCCGCCACGCGCCGGATTTCGGGCCTACGACGGACATCATCGGTGAAGCGCCGGCCATGCAGGACGTGTTTCGCATCATCGGGCGTCTGTCGCGCTCGTCTATCAGCGTCTTGATTAACGGTGAATCAGGGACCGGTAAAGAGCTGGTTGCGCACGCCCTGCATCGCCACAGCCCGCGGGCGAAAGCGCCTTTCATCGCCCTGAACATGGCAGCGATCCCTAAGGATTTAATTGAATCTGAGCTGTTCGGCCACGAAAAAGGGGCGTTTACCGGGGCAAATACCATTCGTCAGGGACGCTTTGAACAGGCTGACGGCGGAACGCTATTCCTGGATGAAATCGGCGATATGCCGCTGGATGTTCAGACCCGACTGCTGCGCGTGCTGGCAGATGGCCAGTTTTACCGCGTGGGCGGGTATGCGCCGGTGAAGGTGGACGTGCGCATTATTGCCGCGACGCACCAGAACCTGGAGCTGCGCGTGCAGGAGGGGAAATTCCGTGAGGATTTATTCCATCGTCTGAACGTGATCCGTGTCCACCTGCCGCCGCTGCGCGAGCGTCGGGAAGATATCCCGCGTCTGGCGCGCCATTTCCTGCAAGTGGCGGCCCGTGAGCTGGGCGTGGAAGCCAAGCAGCTTCATCCGGAAACGGATGCCGCCCTCACCCGTCTGGCATGGCCTGGCAACGTGCGTCAGCTGGAAAACACCTGTCGCTGGCTGACCGTGATGGCCGCCGGACAGGAAGTGTTGATTCAGGATCTCCCCGCCGAGCTGTTTGAAGCCACCGTGCCCGAAAGCACCGCCGGACATGCGCTGCCGGACAGCTGGGCGACGCTGCTGGCGCAGTGGGCAGATCGCGCGCTGCGTTCCGGTCATCAAAATCTGCTCTCCGAAGCGCAGCCGGAGATGGAGCGCACGCTGTTAACTACCGCGCTTCGTCATACCCAGGGCCACAAACAGGAAGCGGCTCGCCTGTTGGGATGGGGTCGAAACACCCTGACGCGCAAGCTGAAAGAGCTGGGAATGGAGTGATCTTACTCCGCTGTGTAAAGGTTACTAAGTGAGCGCAAAGTGCCGTTATTTTGCGCTTTACTGTTCCGATGAGTTTTGTATGATCGTGCCCGGAAACAGGGGGGAGCATCATGCTGGAATCATTAGTGACTTTGCTTTCGAGCGGAGCAGCAGAAAGCCACACGCCACAAACTGCCGTTGCGGCGGTGCTGTGTGCGGCGCTGGTTGGGCTGTTTAGCTAACGAGCTGATGAAAAGCCGGGTGGCGCTTCGCTTACCCGGCTTTTCAACTTAAATCACCCGCGAGAACTGCTGTAAACGCGCCTTCTGACGCAGATAGGCATCGAAGCACATGCAGATATTACGAATCAACAGACGTCCTTTCGGCGTGACGACCACCGCGCTTTCCGACACATCCACCAGCCCGTCCTTCGCCAGCGGCGCAAGGAGTTTCAGGTCTTCGGCAAAGTAATCGCTGAATTGCAGATCCCATTGCGACTCCACCTCGCGGAATTCGAGACGGAAGTTGCAGATAAGCGCCTTAATCACATCACGACGGATGCAGTCGTCACGCGTTAACGCAATGCCGCGCCACAATGCGTTACCCGTTTCATCAACCTGCTGGTAGTACAGCTTCAGCTCTTTCTGGTTCTGAGCGTAGCAGTCGCCAATCATGCTAATGGCGGAGACGCCCATTCCGAGCAGATCGGTATCGCCCTGGGTGGTGTAACCCTGGAAGTTACGGTGGAGAACACCTTCGCGCTGGGCAATTGCCAGTTCGTCGTCAGGGCGGGCAAAGTGATCCATCCCGATAAACTGATAGCCGGTTTCGGTCAGCGAGGCGATGGTCTCCTGCAAAATGTCTAGCTTCTGCTGGGCGGAAGGCAGATCCGCATCTTTGATTTTGCGCTGAGCGGCGAACAGCGTCGGCAGGTGCGCGTAATTAAAGACGCTCAGACGGTCCGGGTTAAGCTCAGCCACGCGTTTAAGCGTGTAGGCGAAGCTCTCCGGCGTCTGCTTCGGCAGGCCGTAAATCAGGTCTATATTCGTTGAGGTAAAGCCGATTTCACGCGCATGGTTGAGTAAGGCAAAGATAAACGCTTCGTCCTGCTCGCGGTTTACCAGGCGCTGTACTTCTTTATTGAAGTCCTGTACGCCCATACTCAGGCGGTTGAAGCCTTCAGCGCGTAAATGATCCAGCACATCCAGCTCGATTTCACGTGGATCGACCTCGATCGAAATTTCGGCGTCGTCGTTAAAACTGAAATTGTCGCGCAGCAGCGCCATCAGGCGGCTGATCTGCGCTTTATTCAGATAGGTTGGCGTACCACCGCCCCAGTGAAGCTGGCTAACGTGACGCCCTTTAAACAGCGGTGCGCGGTGCAGAATTTCCTGTTCGAGCGCATCGAGGTATTGATCGGCTTTGTGCTGCTGGCGGGTAACGATTTTATTGCAGCCGCAGAAGTAGCAGAGCTTATGGCAGAATGGAATATGGACGTAGAGCGACAGCGGGCGCTCGGGATAGCGCGCCACAGCATGCTGAAAATCCGCCTCGCCGAAAGCGTCAGAAAACTCCAGCGCGGTGGGGTATGAGGTATAACGCGGCCCGGAATAGTTATATTTCTGGATCAGGGCAAAATCCCAGTCGATAGATGGTACAGACATGCTCACTCCTTCCGTTGGTGTCGCGTTCGTATACGGCGGCCCGTTCTGGTCCCGTTGCGGGCCATCATTCGGGTGCGCAGCCACTTCTGTCGCCGCGACAACCGCCGTAGTTTAACGAATAACCACACCAGATAACATATAACCGGAAGGGTTATAAGCAGGACGAGTGTACCTGCCGGGTGCAAATGTTAGTTTCCACCCTTCAGAAGACGCATCATATCTTCCTGCTTTTCGTCTTCCTCTTCGTCTTCTTCATCATCGTAGGACAGACCCAGCTTCTGCATCAGCTCGTCGATGCGATCCAGTTTGGCATCCACCCATGACTGCTCTTCGGCGGTCAAGGTTTCACCCTCTTCAAGACGTTCCAGCAGCGCGTCCAGGCGCTCATCGTTCTCCAGCAAATCCAGCTCAGCCTGCGGTGAAAGCATAGGTTTCTCGCTCTTTGGTTTGTGCTGCTTAGTGACCGGGGTGTCTGTCACGCCCAGTGGAATGGGAGTTTTACTGCCGATACGAGGATCTTTCTGCTGCTTGCTTTTTGCAGAAGCGCCTGCGGCACCGCCACCGTTAGCACGGCTACCCGCAGCATGGCCACGATGTTTTTTATCGCGTTTGCGATCGCGCGCTTCCTGATTCAGTTCTTCGCGCGTTTTGCGGCGTGCTTTTGCAGGGCGTTTCGCGCCCGCAGCGGAGGTCGGTTTTTTCATGATGTTTTATCTTTAAGTCGTTTTCTTCAGTATAGAATTGCGGCGAAATCTAGCAGAAAGCAAGCAAAGAAAAAAGGCGACAGAGCAATCTGTCGCCTTTTTTCCTGACTCACAACCCTTAACGGGTCAGACATTCCCTGTTTGCCTGCAACAAACCCTGTTTATCCCTTGGCTACTACCGTCCGTGATACGGTTCCGTTTCCTGTTAAAAACGCCTCCAGGCGCCGGTCATCCTGACAATCCTGAGTCTTCGCCTCCTGGCGCTCCTGACCCTTATCCTTAAGTCGTTATCCTGTTGGCATCCTCGCCGTAGCACACACTTTACCTTGTTCCTTTAAACTAACAAGCAACGAAAAGATACAAAACCGGATTTTCAGATAATTACTCATTAATAACTCTTTGAATTTTAATATCTTGAGTTTTTTAGCGCCTGCGATTTCTCTTAAATTTCTCATACGCTTAAGGGCAAATCTCTTACATTTCGCAGGGCTTTCACTTACATGTCAATGACGAAGGGAAAAGCCTTTTGCCCGCATTCAGGTATAATCCCCGCAGATTACGATTTTTGGAGACGACCACGTGACTACCTGGAACTACCAACAGACGCATTTTGTCACCAGTGCGCCCGATATTCGCCACCTGCCCTCAGACACAGGGATTGAAGTGGCATTTGCTGGCCGCTCCAATGCGGGAAAATCCAGTGCCCTGAATACGCTGACCAATCAGAAAAACCTGGCGCGTACCTCAAAAACACCTGGCCGTACACAACTGATTAACCTGTTTGAAGTGGCTGAAGGCAAACGCCTGGTCGATTTACCGGGCTACGGTTACGCGCAGGTACCGGAAGAGATGAAGATCAAATGGCAGCGTGCGCTGGGTGAATACCTGGAAAAACGCATGTGTCTGAAAGGCCTGGTGGTGCTGATGGATATTCGTCATCCGCTGAAAGATCTCGACCAGCAGATGATTGACTGGGCGGTGGCAAGCGATATTGCGGTGCTGGTACTGCTGACAAAAGCGGATAAGCTGGCGAGCGGCGCGCGCAAGGCACAGGTGAATAAGGTTCGTGAAGCGGTGCTGGCATTCAACGGTGATGTACAGGTTGAACCGTTCTCCTCGCTGAAAAAGCAGGGCGTGGATAAACTGCGTCAGAAGCTCGACAGCTGGTTTAACGATCTGGAACCGGCGACAGAAGCGGAAGCAGAGTAATAACAGGCGCGGCGATGACCGCGCTTTTTTTCGCCTGAAACTTTCTTTGCCGCAATAAAAAACGCCCCAGTCATTACTGACTGGGGCGGCTAAAATATTCAGCCAAATCCGATTACGTGAAGTAAAAGGTCTGAAAGATAGAACATCTTACCTCTGTACCCTACGTCGTTAACTCTACTCTTTTTTTATCGCTGGACAAAGCACTTTTTGTAGTTTTTTTTCATTCTTTACATAGGGAATTCTAATGATCGTCACAAAACGCGCGTACTTATGTTGCTTACTTACATAAAACGCGCGTTATTCCGTTAACCCTTAGTGAGCCTGATCCCAGTTTTCGCCGCTACCCACTTCCACCAGCAACGGAACGTCCAGCTTCATGCTGTTTTCCATCAGTTCATGGATCTTCTGAGAGACCGTCTCCAGATCGTCTTTATGAACTTCAAAGACCAGTTCATCGTGTACCTGCATGATCATTTTCACGCGCGGCTTCTCTTTTTCCAACCAGGCATCGACGGCGATCATTGCGCGTTTAATGATGTCCGCCGCAGTGCCCTGCATAGGGGCGTTAATCGCAGCACGTTCAGCACCCGCGCGGCGCGCGGCGTTGCTGGATTTGATGTCCGGAAGGTAGAGACGACGGCCATCCAGCGTTTCAACGTAGCCTTTCTCTTTCGCCTGCGCGCGGGTACGTTCCATATATTCCAGCACGCCCGGATACCGCTCGAAGTAGAGATCCATATACTTCTGCGACTCTTTACGCGGAATATTGAGCTGGCGTGAAAGACCAAAGGCACTCATGCCGTAAATCAGACCGAAGTTGATCGCTTTTGCGCTACGACGCTGCTCATTTGTCACGCTCTCCAGCGGCAGCCCAAACACTTCGGCAGCGGTTGCCCGGTGGATGTCCTTCCCTTCGGCAAAGGCCGTCAGCAGGCCTTTGTCGCGTGACAGGTGCGCCATAATACGCAGTTCGATTTGCGAGTAGTCCGCGGAGACAATCAGATAATCCTCTGGCGCAATGAAAGCCTGGCGAATACGGCGGCCCTCTTCATTACGCACCGGAATGTTCTGAAGGTTAGGATCGGTTGACGAAAGTCGCCCGGTCGCCGCCACAGCCTGGTGATAGGAGGTGTGCACGCGGCCCGTTTTCGGGTTGATCATCAACGGCAGTTTGTCGGTATAGGTCGATTTCAGCTTAGCCAGACCGCGGTATTGCAGAATAACTTTTGGCAGCGGATAGTCCAGCGCCAGCTCTTCCAGCACCTCTTCAGACGTTGAAGGAGCGCCGCCCGGGGTTTTCTTCAGCGGCTTGATACCCTGTTTTTCAAACAGGATGGTTTGCAGCTGTTTCGGTGACGACAGGTTAAATGCCTCGCCAGCAAGCTCATGCGCTTTCTGTTCAAGCTCGGTCAGGCGCTGCGCCAGCTCACCAGAGTGGTTATGCAGCACCGTTGGGTCGATTTTAACGCCATTGCGCTCAATGCGGGACAGCACAGGCACCAGCGGCATCTCAATGTTCTCGAACACATTCAGCGGCCCTTCGTGCTTCTGCAATTTCGGCCACATTTTGAGATGCAGCTGTAGCGTGACGTCAGCGTCTTCCGCGGCGTAGCGGCCTGCCTCTTCCAGCGCGATCTGGTTAAAGGTCAGCTGATTTTTACCCTTACCGGCAATTTCTTCAAAGGTGATGGTTTTGTGTTTCAGCCAACGATCGGATAAGGAATCCATATCATGGCGGCCCGCCACGCTGTCCAGAATGTAAGATTCAAGCATGGTGTCAAAAGCGATACCACGCAGCTCAATGCCGTAGTTTTGCAGAATACCGCGGTCATACTTCAGGTTTTGCCCGACCTTCAGCGCTTTCTCGTCTTCCAGAATCGGCTTCAGTAGTTCTAAGGCGCGCTCGCGGGAGATTTGCTCCGGCGCATCCAGATAGTCGTGAGCAACCGGAACATAGGCGGCAACACCCGGCTCCGTCGCGAATGACAGACCCACCATATTAGCCGTAATGTTATCAAGGCTGTCCGTTTCGGTATCGAAAGCAAATACTGGCGCTTTTTTCAGCTTTTCAATCCAGGCGACGAGCCGTGACTCTTCCAGGATGGTTTCATAGTTGTCGAAGGAGAGCGCTATCGCCTCTTCTTCTGCCTGCTCTTCGGCATCGACAACGATGGTCTCTTTCGGCTTCGCCGCAGGTTTAGCCCCTTTCGCCTGAAGCCATTTCCCGGCTTCAACATCCGCGGTCCAGCGTTTAAATTCGTATTTTCTGAACAGACCAAGCAGTTCGTCGGCGGCGGGTTCCTGCACTTCTAGCTGCTCGCAGGTAAGCTCCAGCTCTACGTCAGTTTTGATAGTGGCCAACTGATAGGAGAGATAAGCCACCTCTTTGTTATCGGCGAGTTTTCCGGCCATGGTTTTTGCGCCACGGAAGGTAAGACCGGCAATTTTGTCGGACTCTGCATACAGCGTATCCAGCCCGCCCAGCCCTTGCAGCAGCGCCTGAGCTGTTTTTTCACCCACGCCCGGCACGCCAGGAATGTTATCCGAGGAATCGCCCATCAGGGCGAGGAAATCAATAATGAGCTCTGGCGGCACACCATATTTGGCGACCACTTCTTCCGGGCCAAGAATGGTGTTTGTCATGGTGTTGATCAGCGTAATCCCTGGCGTTACCAGCTGCGCCATGTCTTTATCACCGGTACTGATCAGAACCGGGCGGCCTGCTTTTTCCGCTTCGCGCGCCAGGGTACCAATAACGTCGTCAGCTTCAACGCCAGAGACCGCCAGCAGTGGCAGCCCCATCGCTTTCACCATAGCGTGCAGCGGTTCAATCTGCGCACGCAGATCGTCAGGCATAGGGGGACGGTGTGATTTGTAATGCTCAAATAATTCATCGCGGAAGGTTTTACCCTTCGCATCAAACACCACGGCCGCATGGGTTGGGTGGTATTGCAGAATCAGGCTGCGCAGCATATTCAGCACGCCGTACATTGCGCCGGTAGGTTCCCCTGCGCTGTTGGTCAGAGGAGGAAACGCATGATACGCCCGATACAGGTAAGAAGAGCCATCGACGAGTATAAGTGGGTTTTCTGGGATCTGAACCATAATGTCCGTGCCTGTTATGAATTTATGGGTAAAGGATGCCACAGAAGGATGAAAACATCAGGTTTTAGCGCTTTATACAGAAAAAGATTTTGCGATCGGGAAGATCGCTCGCAAAACAAAACTGTGGATAAGTTTGTGCATATTTTTAATACAGGTGAATAACAGCTTGATAAAAGTGATATTGAAAACTTATTTATCTATTTAAATCAAACAATTAATACAAGATCAATTAAGATCACACCTCACTGATGGTTATTTAGTCTATGTGGATATAAGGCTTAAGCACCTTGTCTATAGGGAAAAATTCGAGGCCTGCCAGGAAAAGCCGCGGCCTCCTGGTGTGAAAGCGCCCTGGTCTGAGCGAATTTCTGATAAGATCGGCGCCCAGCACCGGATAGCCGGCTGCTCAATTACAGCTAACTATCTGAAAAAATTCATCATGTCGAGAATACTCGCTGCGATAACATTATTATTTAGCGTCATTTTAACTATTCTGGTTACTATCGCCTGTTCTGTGCCAATCATCGTTGCCGGAATAATTAAGCTCCTGTTGCCTGTCCCTCCGGTATGGCGCGCGGTGTCTGCTTTTTGTAATTTTATGATGTACTGCTGGTGTGAAGGCCTGGCGATCCTGCTGCATCTGAACCCCTGGCTGAAGTGGGACGTTCAGGGTCTGGAGAAGCTGAACAAAAAGAACTGGTATCTGCTGATCTGCAATCACCACAGCTGGGCCGACATTGTTGTATTGTGCGTACTGTTTCGCAAACACATTCCGATGAATAAATACTTTCTGAAACAGCAGCTGGCCTGGGTGCCTTTCATTGGTCTGGCCTGCTGGGCGCTGGATATGCCGTTTATGAAACGCTATTCACGCAGCTATTTGATTCGTCATCCGGAACGCCGCGGTAAGGACGTGGAAACCACGCGCCGTTCTTGCGAGAAGTTTCGCGCGCATCCCACCACCATTGTTAACTTCGTCGAAGGATCGCGCTTTACCGAAGAGAAGCGCCAGCAAACTCGCTCTCCTTATCAGAACCTGTTGCCGCCAAAGGCTGCGGGCATCGCAATGGCGCTCAACGTGCTGGGTGAGCAGTTCGATAAATTGTTGAACGTAACGCTCTGCTATCCGGAAAACGACAGGACGCCATTCTACGACATGCTCAGCGGCAGGCTGACGCGTATCGTTGTCCGCGTTGATCTGGTGCCCGTCAATACTGAACTGCACGGGGATTACGTCAACGATAAAAACTTCAAACGTCGTTTCCAGCTTTGGCTTAATACACTCTGGAAAGAGAAAGACGAGCAGATAGCGAAGATTAAATCTTCATACAAAAACGCCGGTCAGTGACCGGCGTTTTTCTTTATGGTTGTTACTTTTTCTCAACCAGGTATTTCACGGTATCAGCGTACTGTTGTACGAAGATATCCATGCTGGTCGTGTCCATACCACGCATATTCACCTGGTATTTGCCGTTAACATACATCGCCGGCACGCCCTGCAACTGGAAGTCAGCGGCAGCTTTTTCCTGCTGTGCCACGAGAGATTTCACCACAAAACTGTTCCAGGCAGCGTCGTAGTCTTCACCTTTCACACCGGCATCTACGAACACTTTACGGATATCTGCCGTAGTTTGTACGGTCTGGGTTTTCTGTACGGCTTCAAACATAGGCGCGGTGATCTTATCTTCCACACCCAGCGCAATCGCGACCGCCCATGCCTGAGTCAGATCTTTGCCCAGTGGGCCAAGGAACTCAACGTGGTATTTCGTCATTTTGGTGCCTTCCGGCAGCTTTTTCTTCACGTTGTCAGAAACATGAAGTACCTGCTCAAACTCGTAGCAGTGCGGGCAGTAGAAGGAGAAGAACTCCAG
Organism: Enterobacter cloacae complex sp. AR_0002; assembly: GCF_001922365.1. Classification (NCBI taxonomy): domain Bacteria; kingdom Pseudomonadati; phylum Pseudomonadota; class Gammaproteobacteria; order Enterobacterales; family Enterobacteriaceae; genus Enterobacter; species Enterobacter cloacae complex sp. AR_0002. Next base: position 3,712,786 of record NZ_CP018814.1, on the reverse strand, counting down.
CACCTGAGGCTCGCCAGCAACAGGCTTGTCTAGCGTAATGTACTGCTTGCCGTCGGTAAACTGCGCAGCAGTTGCGCTAAATGCCAGAATCATACCAGCCAGCGCCAGCCAAATTTTTTTCATGATCAACTCTCTCCTGGGTGTGTCCAATTAATACATCGGCGTTAATTGCAAAGGGGGTTCCTGTAGAACCTTAACCTGCTCGGTAAATGTGGATATCTGGTTGCGCCAGTAATCCTCCCCGGTAAGCCAGGGGAAATTTCGGGGAAAAGCCGGGTCTTCCCAACGCCTGATTAACCACGCGAGATAATAAACAAATCGCATCGCACGTAAAGGCTCTATCAAGGCAATTTCGTCTGAATTAAAGGGGATAAATTCTTCATAAGCTTCAATTATGGTCTCAAGCTGCATGCGCTGCTCGGCTTTATCACCGTTGAGTAGCATCCATAGATCCTGCACCGCGGGTCCCATACGTGCGTCATCAAGATCGACAAATAGCGGCCCATCGCGCCAGAGAATATTCCCGGCGTGGCAGTCACCGTGCAGGCGCAGAGTAGTAATATCATCCCGCCAGCAGGCTTTTACAGCATCAATAAGCTTATCGGTCGCCGTGAGGAAATTATCCTTTAGTGCATTCGGGATCAGCGCCGATGTTTCGAATACCTGTCGCGGCTCAATAAGATATTCCTGAACACCAATCGTCGGACGGGCAACAAACGGTTTTTTACGTCCCGTCTGATGAATGCGCCCCAGATAGCGGGCAACCCATTCCATCTGATCGATATTATCTGCCTCAAACTGTCTTCCGCCCAGGCTCGGAAATACCGCGTAGTAAAAGCCCTGATGGGTCAGCAGCGTTTGGTTATTGAATTTAATCGGTGCCGCAACGGGAACATCATCATCCAGTAGATCGTGGGCAAACTGATGTTCTTCCTGAATTTGTTCTGCGGACCAGCGCTGTGGACGGTAAAACTTTACGACAAAGCGCTGGCGCTCTTCGTCCTGAAATTGGTAGACACGGTTTTCGTAGCTGTTTAAAGCGGTTAACCCGGAATCCACCCGAATACCCTGCTCGAACAGCGCATCCATAATGGTATCCGGGTGTAGTGTCTGGAAAGTAAAAGCCTGGTCGTTCATCCGATCATCCGGAAATTATACGAATGATTCAGGATATCATCTTGTGGCGATTTCGGTGGCTCCGCTTACAAGCTTTTACTCTTTAATTACGCCTCGGGCGCGCAGTAATGCGGTTTTAAAATCCTCTTCATAATCTTTCTGAATGCCAGGAATAACAGCATCTTTAGCCGAGTCACGCATTTTCAGGTGGTAGATCAGGATGTCGTCAGAAAGGTCCGCCAGTTCGCCATCAAAACCTGACTCTTTCGCCAGTTTCTGTAAAAATTGCATCAGATTCAGCTCTGGCTCTTTTTGCCAGGCCGGCTGGAGAAGCTCAATGACTTCATTAAGACGTTTACATTTCATGGTAGTGCTCCTTTCATTTAGAGAGACACGTTAGCAGGGTAAATCCCACAATAAAAGAGGCGATATTCGTGAATCAATGCCAGGAAATCATCGGGGTTGTTCTGGCCGGGGGCAGGGCAACGCGAATGGGTGGAAAGGATAAGGGACTTCAGCTCCTGAACAACACACCATTATGGCAGCATGTTGCTGATACGCTTGCAGATCAGGTGTCATCGATGGCGATCAGCGCTAACCGACATGTTGATATCTATCAGCGCAGCGGGTATCCGGTTTATCAGGATAACCTGGCGGACTACCCCGGTCCGCTGGCGGGAATGCTTTCTGTTATGCAGCAGTCGTACGGAGAGTGGTTTCTCTTTTGTCCATGTGATACGCCCTTCATCCCGTCCTGTCTGGTTGAACGTCTGGTGCAGCGGCGCGGTGGTGCTCCCGTCGTCTGGGTACACGACGGTGAACGCGACCATCCAACGATCGCATTGATTAATCGCTCGTTAATATCCGCGCTGGAAGATTACCTGGCCGCAGGAGAGCGACGCGTCATGGTATTTATGCGCCAGTCCGGAGGGCATTCCGTTGATTTCAGCGACATGAAATCGGCGTTTGTGAATGTAAACACGACGGAAGATTTGCAGATGATGCAGGAGAGAAAATGATACCCGTATTAGCGATCTCAGCCTGGAGTGGCACCGGGAAAACTTCGCTGCTAAAAAAACTGATACCTGCACTTTGCGCCAAAGGCATTCGTCCCGGATTGATTAAGCATACGCACCATAACATGGATGTCGATAAACCGGGGAAAGATAGCTATGAGCTGCGTAAGGCTGGCGCTGCACAAACGATGGTGGCGAGTAACCAGCGCTGGGCGTTAATGACAGAAACACCGGATGAAGCACCGCTGGATCTCGCTTATCTTGTCAGCCGGATGGATCACTCCACGCTGGATCTGGTGCTGGTTGAGGGGTTTAAGCATGAGGCTGTTGCGAAGATCCTGCTATTCAGAAGCGATGCCGGACATGACGTAAGTGAGTTAACGCTGGATGAACATGTGATTGCCGTGGCCAGTGACGTTGCGTTGACGCTGAAAGTACCGGTTCTGGATTTGAATAATGTGGAGGGGATTGCAGCGTTTATTTCGGCGTGGTGTGCAGTCTGAAATCTGCCGGGTGACGGCTTCTTAAGGCCTGCCGTTTTTCAGCAAACAAACGCAAAAAGGCCATCCTTGCGGATGGCCTCTTCACTTGTTTGATGCCTGGCAGTTCCCTACTCTCACATGGGGAGACCCCACACTACCATCGGCGCTACGGCGTTTCACTTCTGAGTTCGGCATGGGGTCAGGTGGGACCACCGCGCTAAAGCCGCCAGGCAAATTCTGTTAATCTGTATCAGGCTGAAAATCGTGTCTGTCTCTCGTTCGCCAAAACATCTTCGGCGTTGTAAGGTTAAGCCTCACGGTTCATTAGTATCGGTTAGCTCAACGCATCGCTGCGCTTACACACCCGACCTATCAACGTCGTCGTCTTCAACGTTCCTTCAGGAGACTCAAGGTCTCAGGGAGAACTCATCTCGGGGCAAGTTTCGTGCTTAGATGCTTTCAGCACTTATCTCTTCCGCATTTAGCTACCGGGCAGTGCCATTGGCATGACAACCCGAACACCAGTGATGCGTCCACTCCGGTCCTCTCGTACTAGGAGCAGCCCCCCTCAATTCTCCAGCGCCCACGGCAGATAGGGACCGAACTGTCTCACGACGTTCTAAACCCAGCTCGCGTACCACTTTAAATGGCGAACAGCCATACCCTTGGGACCTACTTCAGCCCCAGGATGTGATGAGCCGACATCGAGGTGCCAAACACCGCCGTCGATATGAACTCTTGGGCGGTATCAGCCTGTTATCCCCGGAGTACCTTTTATCCGTTGAGCGATGGCCCTTCCATTCAGAACCACCGGATCACTATGACCTGCTTTCGCACCTGCTCGCGCCGTCACGCTCGCAGTCAAGCTGGCTTATGCCATTGCACTAACCTCCTGATGTCCGACCAGGATTAGCCAACCTTCGTGCTCCTCCGTTACTCTTTGGGAGGAGACCGCCCCAGTCAAACTACCCACCAGACACTGTCCGCAACCCGGATCACGGGTCTACGTTAGAACACCAGCCATTAAAGGGTGGTATTTCAAGGGCGGCTCCACGCAGACTGGCGTCCACGCTTCAAAGCCTCCCACCTATCCTACACATCAAGGACCAGTGTTCAGTGTCAAGCTATAGTAAAGGTTCACGGGGTCTTTCCGTCTTGCCGCGGGTACACTGCATCTTCACAGCGAGTTCAATTTCACTGAGTCTCGGGTGGAGACAGCCTGGCCATCATTACGCCATTCGTGCAGGTCGGAACTTACCCGACAAGGAATTTCGCTACCTTAGGACCGTTATAGTTACGGCCGCCGTTTACCGGGGCTTCGATCAAGAGCTTCGCGTTGCCGCTAACCCCATCAATTAACCTTCCGGCACCGGGCAGGCGTCACACCGTATACGTCCACTTTCGTGTTTGCACAGTGCTGTGTTTTTAATAAACAGTTGCAGCCAGCTGGTATCTTCGACTGATTTCAGCTCCGTCCGCAGGGACTTCACCTACATATCAGCGTGCCTTCTCCCGAAGTTACGGCACCATTTTGCCTAGTTCCTTCACCCGAGTTCTCTCAAGCGCCTTGGTATTCTCTACCTGACCACCTGTGTCGGTTTGGGGTACGATTTCGTGTTACCTGATGCTTAGAGGCTTTTCCTGGAAGCAGGGCATTTATCACTTCAGCACCGTAGTGCCTCGTCATCACACCTCAGCGTTAACAAGGTACCGGATTTACCTGGAACCTCCGCCTACATGCTTAAACCGGGACAACCGTCGCCCGGCTGACATAGCCTTCTCCGTCCCCCCTTCGCAGTAACACCAAGTACAGGAATATTAACCTGTTTCCCATCGACTACGCCTTTCGGCCTCGCCTTAGGGGTCGACTCACCCTGCCCCGATTAACGTTGGACAGGAACCCTTGGTCTTCCGGCGAGCGGGCTTTTCACCCGCTTTATCGTTACTTATGTCAGCATTCGCACTTCTGATACCTCCAGCATGCCTCACAGCACACCTTCAACGGCTTACAGAACGCTCCCCTACCCAACAACACATAGTGTCGCTGCCGCAGCTTCGGTGCATGGTTTAGCCCCGTTACATCTTCCGCGCAGGCCGACTCGACCAGTGAGCTATTACGCTTTCTTTAAATGATGGCTGCTTCTAAGCCAACATCCTGGCTGTCTGTGCCTTCCCACATCGTTTCCCACTTAACCATGACTTTGGGACCTTAGCTGGCGGTCTGGGTTGTTTCCCTCTTCACGACGGACGTTAGCACCCGCCGTGTGTCTCCCGTGATAACATTCTTCGGTATTCGTAGTTTGCATCGGGTTGGTAAGCCGGGATGGCCCCCTAGCCGAAACAGTGCTCTACCCCCGAAGATGAGTTCACGAGGCGCTACCTAAATAGCTTTCGGGGAGAACCAGCTATCTCCCGGTTTGATTGGCCTTTCACCCCCAGCCACAGGTCATCCGCTAATTTTTCAACATTAGTCGGTTCGGTCCTCCAGTTAGTGTTACCCAACCTTCAACCTGCCCATGGCTAGATCACCGGGTTTCGGGTCTATACCCTGCAACTTAACGCCCAGTTAAGACTCGGTTTCCCTTCGGCTCCCCTATACGGTTAACCTTGCTACAGAATATAAGTCGCTGACCCATTATACAAAAGGTACGCAGTCACACCCGAAGGTGCTCCCACTGCTTGTACGTACACGGTTTCAGGTTCTTTTTCACTCCCCTCGCCGGGGTTCTTTTCGCCTTTCCCTCACGGTACTGGTTCACTATCGGTCAGTCAGGAGTATTTAGCCTTGGAGGATGGTCCCCCCATATTCAGACAGGATACCACGTGTCCCGCCCTACTCTTCGAGTTCACAGCATGTGCATTTTCGTGTACGGGACTATCACCCTGTACCGTCGGACTTTCCAGACCGTTCCACTAACACACAAGCTGATTCAGACTCCGGGCTGCTCCCCGTTCGCTCGCCGCTACTGGGGGAATCTCGGTTGATTTCTTTTCCTCGGGGTACTTAGATGTTTCAGTTCCCCCGGTTCGCCTCGTTAACCTATGTATTCAGTTAACGATAGTGTGTCGGAACACACTGGGTTTCCCCATTCGGACATCGCCGGGTCAAGGGTTCATATCACCTCGCCGGCGCTTTTCGCAGATTAGCACGTCCTTCATCGCCTCTGACTGCCAGGGCATCCACCGTGTACGCTTAGTCGCTTAACCTCACAACCCGAAGATGTTTCACTTCTGATTGCGAAAATTTGAGAGACTCGAACACACATGAGCTGTGTGTCGTTTCAATTTTCAGCTTGATCCAGATTTTTAAAGAGCAAATATCTCAAACGTGACTCGCAAGTCAGTTTTGAGATATGACGGCAGGTGACTTTCACTCACGAACCAGCAAGTGGCGTCCCCTAGGGGATTCGAACCCCTGTTACCGCCGTGAAAGGGCGGTGTCCTGGGCCTCTAGACGAAGGGGACGTACAGTCTCAATCGCAAGACGCCTTGCTATTTACTTTTCATCAGACAATCTGTGTGGACACTACAAAGGCAGGTTCTTTAAGGTAAGGAGGTGATCCAACCGCAGGTTCCCCTACGGTTACCTTGTTACGACTTCACCCCAGTCATGAATCACAAAGTGGTAAGCGCCCTCCCGAAGGTTAAGCTACCTACTTCTTTTGCAACCCACTCCCATGGTGTGACGGGCGGTGTGTACAAGGCCCGGGAACGTATTCACCGTGGCATTCTGATCCACGATTACTAGCGATTCCGACTTCATGGAGTCGAGTTGCAGACTCCAATCCGGACTACGACGCACTTTATGAGGTCCGCTTGCTCTCGCGAGGTCGCTTCTCTTTGTATGCGCCATTGTAGCACGTGTGTAGCCCTACTCGTAAGGGCCATGATGACTTGACGTCATCCCCACCTTCCTCCAGTTTATCACTGGCAGTCTCCTTTGAGTTCCCGGCCTAACCGCTGGCAACAAAGGATAAGGGTTGCGCTCGTTGCGGGACTTAACCCAACATTTCACAACACGAGCTGACGACAGCCATGCAGCACCTGTCTCAGAGTTCCCGAAGGCACCAAAGCATCTCTGCTAAGTTCTCTGGATGTCAAGAGTAGGTAAGGTTCTTCGCGTTGCATCGAATTAAACCACATGCTCCACCGCTTGTGCGGGCCCCCGTCAATTCATTTGAGTTTTAACCTTGCGGCCGTACTCCCCAGGCGGTCGACTTAACGCGTTAGCTCCGGAAGCCACGCCTCAAGGGCACAACCTCCAAGTCGACATCGTTTACGGCGTGGACTACCAGGGTATCTAATCCTGTTTGCTCCCCACGCTTTCGCACCTGAGCGTCAGTCTTTGTCCAGGGGGCCGCCTTCGCCACCGGTATTCCTCCAGATCTCTACGCATTTCACCGCTACACCTGGAATTCTACCCCCCTCTACAAGACTCTAGCCTGCCAGTTTCGAATGCAGTTCCCAGGTTGAGCCCGGGGATTTCACATCCGACTTGACAGACCGCCTGCGTGCGCTTTACGCCCAGTAATTCCGATTAACGCTTGCACCCTCCGTATTACCGCGGCTGCTGGCACGGAGTTAGCCGGTGCTTCTTCTGCGGGTAACGTCAATTGCTGAGGTTATTAACCTCAACACCTTCCTCCCCGCTGAAAGTACTTTACAACCCGAAGGCCTTCTTCATACACGCGGCATGGCTGCATCAGGCTTGCGCCCATTGTGCAATATTCCCCACTGCTGCCTCCCGTAGGAGTCTGGACCGTGTCTCAGTTCCAGTGTGGCTGGTCATCCTCTCAGACCAGCTAGGGATCGTCGCCTAGGTGAGCCGTTACCCCACCTACTAGCTAATCCCATCTGGGCACATCCGATGGCAAGAGGCCCGAAGGTCCCCCTCTTTGGTCTTGCGACGTTATGCGGTATTAGCTACCGTTTCCAGTAGTTATCCCCCTCCATCAGGCAGTTTCCCAGACATTACTCACCCGTCCGCCACTCGTCAGCGAAGCAGCAAGCTGCTTCCTGTTACCGTTCGACTTGCATGTGTTAGGCCTGCCGCCAGCGTTCAATCTGAGCCATGATCAAACTCTTCAATTTAAAAGTTTGATGCTCAATGAATTAAACTTCGTAATGAATTACGTGTTCACTCGTTGAGACTTGGTATTCATTTAGTGTCCGAGGACATTAAGAATCCATGTCACTTTGAGTGCCCACACAGATTGTCTGATAAATTGTTAAAGAGCAGTGCCGCTTCGTTTTCGCTGCGGCGCGGGGTGTGCATATTACGCTTTCCCGCTTCAGAGTCAAGCGTTTGTTTTGCTTTTCTCTGCTGACCCGGCGGCGTGTGTGCCGTTGTTCCGTGTCAGTGGAGGCGCATTATAGGGAGTTCTTCTGAAGTGACAAGAGGAAATTTAAAAAAAATTTCTGACCGTGTTTTTTTTCACCAAAAGCGATGAGATCCAGCTACAAATTGTTCTATTTGATGTATCTGCAACCACAATCACACCTGAGATGGCATAATTAGCCGCATCAATATCTAAGGAATAAAAGCGATGCCATTAAGCGCACAACAGCTGGCAGCTCAAAAAAACCTGTCCTATGTGCTGGCAGAGAAACTGGCGCAGCTGATCTTAGCGGGTAAATATGCTCCAGGTAGCATCCTGCCCAGCGAGATGGAGCTGGGAGATCAGTTTGGCGTTAGCCGTACAGCCGTTCGCGAAGCGGTAAAAACATTAACGGCGAAAGGGATGGTGCTTCCACGCCCGCGCATTGGCACCCGCGTTATGCCTCAGGGAAACTGGAACTTTCTCGATCAGGAGTTGCTCACCTGGTGGATGACCGAAGATAACTTTAATCAGGTCGTCGATCACTTTCTGGTCATGCGCAGCAGTCTTGAACCTCAGGCCTGTCTGCTTGCCGCCACGCTCGGCACAGCAGAGCAAAAAGCGCAGCTCAATACTTTGATGGAAGAGATGGTGGATCTGAAAAAGCACTTTAACCGCGAGCGCTGGATAGCGGTCGATATGGCCTGGCATGAACATATCTATAATATGAGCGGAAATCCTTTCCTGACCTCCTTTGCTTCTTTATTCCATTCTGTGTACCACACTTACTTTACCTCTATCACACAGGATGAGGTGGTGAAGCTGGATCTGCATCAGGCGATAGTCGATGCCATTCAGGAGAGCGACGGGCAGCGAGCCCTGAGTGCGTGCCAGGCGTTGCTGGCCGCGCCAACCCACCAGCAGGTAAATAAATGACAGAGAAAAAAGCACGCAGTATGGCCGGATTGCCGTGGATTGCAGCCATGGCGTTCTTTATGCAGGCACTTGATGCCACTATCCTCAATACCGCCCTTCCCGCCATAGCCCAAAGCCTTAACCGCTCCCCGCTGGCGATGCAATCCGCCATCATCAGCTACACCCTGACGGTGGCGATGCTTATTCCGGTCAGCGGCTGGCTGGCCGATCGTTTCGGCACGCGTAAAGTATTCATGCTGGCGGTGACGTTGTTCACCCTCGGTTCTCTGGCTTGCGCCCTCTCCACCTCTTTGACGGAACTGGTTATCTTCCGCGTTCTACAGGGGATAGGCGGCGCGATGATGATGCCCGTCGCGCGTCTGGCGTTATTGCGCGCCTATCCGCGCAGCGAACTGCTCCCGGTGCTCAACTTTGTGACTATGCCGGGGCTTGTCGGCCCGATACTTGGCCCGGTTCTCGGTGGCGTACTGGTGACCTGGGCAAGCTGGCACTGGATCTTCCTGATTAATATTCCGATTGGTGTGGCAGGGCTGATTTATGCCCGTAAATATATGCCGAACTTCACCACGCCAAGACGCAGCTTCGATATGGGCGGCTTCTTCCTGTTTGGCCTGAGCCTGGTCCTGTTCTCCAGCGGGATGGAGCTGTTTGGCGAGAAAATCGTAGCGACGTGGCTGGCGCTGGCCGTCATCCTTAGCGGGATTCTGCTGTTCCTTCTATATATACGTCATGCGCGTCGCCATCCGACACCGCTTATCTCTTTATCTCTGTTTAACACCCGAACGTTTTCCGTCGGGATCGCGGGCAATATTGCCTCGCGTCTGGGCACGGGCTGCGTACCGTTCCTGATGCCGCTGATGCTCCAGGTCGGTTTCGGCTATCCGGCCCTGATTGCTGGCTGCATGATGGCGCCCACGGCGATGGGCTCGATTCTGGCAAAATCGACGGTCACGCAGGTGCTGCGCTGGTTTGGCTATCGTAAGACGCTGGTTGGCGTGACGATCTTTATCGGATTGATGATTGCGCAGTTCTCTCTGCAATCTGCGGCGTTACCAATCTGGATGCTGATCCTGCCGCTGTTTGTGCTGGGTATGGCCATGTCGACGCAGTTTACGTCGATGAACACCATCACCCTTGCGGACCTCACCGACGAGAATGCCAGCAGCGGCAACAGCGTACTGGCGGTCACTCAACAGCTGTCGATCAGCCTCGGGGTTGCCGTAAGCGCGGCGGTACTGCGGTTTTATGAAGGGTTTGACGGTACTAATACCGTTGAGCAGTTCCACTATACCTTTATCACCATGGGCGCGCTTACCGTGGTATCGGCGGTGGTCTTTATGTTGTTAAAACCAAAAGACGGCCGGAACCTGATTAAAGAGCGTCACAAAGAGAAGGCTAAACCGAACCGCGTTCCATCAGAACAGGAGTAAGCTGCAAACGTTGCTGTTGCAGCGTGGGCTGGGCCATGCGGTGGATCAACACATCGATGGCCAGCTCGCCCAGTTCATCTTTCGGCTGATGGATGGTGGTCAGCGGCGGCGTCATGTAGCGCGCCAGTTCGATATCATCGTAACCGACGATCGCCATGTCGTCCGGGACACGTAATCCCGCCTGATAAAGCGCCTGATAAGCTCCGAATGCCATCGCATCATTACCGATAAACACCGCCTGCGGGCGCGGCTCTTGCGCCAGCAGTTTCTGCATTGCTTCAAATCCACCGTTAAATTCGAAATCGCCGGTGATGCGATAGCCATCAGGAATGGCAAGCCCCGCACGTTCCATGGCCGAAAGATAGCCTTCCAGACGCAAGCGCGCCGGGGTTTTATCCAGCGGGCCGGTAATACAGGCAATGCGGGTATGACCTTTATCGATCAGATGCTGAGTCGCCATATCGCCGCCCAGCAGCGAGTTATCCTGGATCAGATCGCTGGTGCCGTCGAACGGCGCCCAGTCCATCATCACCGTGGGAATAGAAGGGTAGCGCTGGATGATCTCTTTCGAAGGTTGATGCGTTTCGGTACAGAGCAGCAGCAGCCCGTCGACGCGTTTTTGCATCAGCGTTTCCAGGTTACGGTTCATGCGCTGCTCATCGCCTTCGGTATTGCACAGCACCAGGCTGTAGCCGCGCTCGAAGCAGCTGCGCTCCACGCCGCGCACCAGTTCAGAATAGAAAGGATTGGTACTGGCCGTGATCAGCATGCCGATGGTGCGCGTCTGGTTAAGCTTCAGGCTGCGCGCCAGCGCGGACGGCGCATAGTTGAGTTCTTTAATTGCAGCGTCAACTTTCTCCCGAATCGCCTCGCTGACGAAGCGATCGTTATTGATAACGTGGGAAACAGTCGAGGTAGAAACGCCCGCCATACGGGCGACATCTTTCATTGTGGCCAAGCGTTACCCCTGCTGACTTAAGAATTCATCAATCTCTTTACGCCATGGAACAGAAGGCTGAGCGCCTTTACGCGTCACCGCGATCGCAGCGGCGGCATGCGCGAAGCGGATCGCGTCATCCATTGCTTTTCCTTCCAGCAGCGCCGTTACCAGCGCACCGTTGAAGGTGTCTCCTGCGGCGATGGTATCAATGGCTTTGACCTTAAAGCCCGGCACGCGACGACCTTCGCCATTGACGCTAGCCCACACCCCACGGCTGCCGAGGGTGATGATCACGGTGCCGATGCCTTTATCATGCAGCGCAAGCGCGGCACGCGCTGCATCGTCATCATTTTCGACACGGATACCCGTCAGCTTTTCCGCTTCGGTTTCGTTCGGGGTGATAATATCCACCAGCGCCAGCAGCTCGTCTGATAATACACGGGCAGGTGCCGGGTTAAGTACGACAGAGGTATGATTTTCATGCGCAATTTTCGCAGCGGCCAGCACGCTTTCAACCGGTGACTCCAGCTGCATCAGCAGGGCTTCCGCTCCGGCGATGATTCCACGCTGCGCTTCGACGCGTTCAGTCGTTAACGCGGCATTAGCCCCCGCATGAATACCGATGACATTCTCACCTTCCGCATTGACGAAAATCAGCGCCACGCCGGTAGATTCCCCTGCAACCACGCTGACGGGTGCGATGTCGATGTTGTCGCTTGCGAGCTGTTTGCGTACGCGCTCGCCGGTATCGTCATCACCCGTACAGGCGATAAACGCGATATTCGCCCCGCTGCGTCCGGCGGCAACCGCCTGGTTTGCGCCCTTACCGCCGAACGCCACCTGATACTGATTGCCGGTGACGGTTTCGCCCGGAGTGGGGAACGTTTCAAGGTTAAGAATGTGATCGGCATTGATACTGCCAAGGACGACGAGGTTGCCTGCGGTTTTCATGTATTGAGGTGTCCATCTGAGAGCGCCACCGGTATTACCCGGTGGCGTATGCCACACTTTTCTTTTATTTGGTGTCCCTCAGGCAGCCAGCGACTGCCTGAATCGCCTTCACTGCTTAATGACCAGTTTCAGGTCAACAGGATATTTGGCCTGAACTTTTTCGCCCTTCAGCACTTTATCGGCAGTTTGCACGCCAGTCGCGCCAATCTGCTCAGGCAGCTGAGCGATGGTCGCAGCCAGTTTGCCATCATTTACTGCTTTTTCACCATCCGGCGTGCCGTCAAATCCGACAACCATCACATCTGATTTACCCGCAGTCTGGAGCGCACGCAGCGCACCGAGCGCCATTTCGTCGTTCTGTGCGAATACGGCCTGCACATCAGGATGCGCGGTCAGCAGGTTCTGCATGACGTTCAGACCCTTTGTACGGTCGAAGTCTGCCGGCTGGCTCGCCAGCACGTTGAATTTGTGCGCCGCTACAGCCTGCTGGAAACCTTCACCACGTTCACGGGCCGCGGAAGTCCCGGCGATACCCTGCAACTCAATCACTTTCGCGCCTTCACCGGCTTTCTTCGCGATGTAGTCGCCGGCGATTTTTCCGCCCAGTACGTTATCAGACGCAATGTGGCTGACCACATCCCCTTTCGTTGCCTGACGGTCAAGGGTGATTACCGGGATCTTCGCCTGGTTTGCCATCTTCACGGCATTACCGACCGCGTCGGAATCGGTTGGGTTGATCAGCAGGATTTTGGTGCCACGAACGGTTAAGTCCTGAACGTTAGCCAGCTCTTTCGCCGGGTTGTTCTGAGAATCCAGCACCACCAGGTTGTAGCCCAGTTTATCTGCTTCTTTCTGCGCGCCATCCTTCAGGGAGACGAAGAACGGGTTGTTCAGGGTAGAGACAACCAGCGCGATGGTGTCCTTCGCCATGGCGTTAGCACTTACGGTTGCGCTCAGCGCGACAGCAGAAACCAGGGTAGCCAGTTTTTTCATGTTCATATCTAAGATGTCCTGTAGTGTCGTCAGTTACTGTTTTTTGTTGTCTACCAGTACCGCCAGCAAAATCACCACTGCCTTAACGATCATCTGGTAATAGGAGGAAACACCTAACAAATTCAAACCATTATTCAGGAAACCGAGGATCAGTGCGCCGATCAATGTCCCAACAATGCGACCTTTACCGCCCGCAAGGCTCGTACCGCCCAGAACCACTGCCGCGATGGCATCCAGCTCATAGCCCGTACCCGCCGTTGGCTGTGCGGAAGAGAGGCGCGCCACTTCGATGATGCCCGCCAGAGACGCCAGCAGGCCGCACAGGGAGTAAACGATAATTTTGACTTTATTAACGCTGATACCGGACAGGCGCGTTGCCGCTTCGTTACCGCCCAGCGCATATATATAACGACCCAGACGGGTATGGTGCAGCATGTACCACGCCGCCAGGAAAACGATAGCCATGATCCAGACCGGGGTCGGGACACCCAGCGGGCGACCGATACCGAACCAGCCAAACAGATCGGCGTTATCGGTAAAGCCGGTATTAATCGGGCTGCCGTTGGTGTACACCATGGTCACACCGCGCAGCAGCAGCATCATCACCAGCGTGGCGATGAACGCCTGAACGCGACCTTTCGCCACAATTACGCCGGTTACGGCGCCAATTGCCGCACCTGCCGCCAGCGCAGCGGCAACGGCCACCAGCGCGTTGACCTCAATACCGACAATCGACGCGGCGATCGCGCCGGTGAGGGCCAGCAGGGAACCGACGGACAGATCGATACCCGAGGTCAAAATCACCAGCGTCATCCCCACCGCCATAATGGCGTTGACAGAGGTCTGCTGAAGAATGTTGAACAGGTTATTGACGGTAAAAAAGTTCGGGCTCATGGTCGAGACAATCGCGATCAGCACCAGCAGGGCAATCAGCGATTTTTGTTCCATCAGCCACGTCTTTGTGAAATAGCGGCGACCAGAAACAGCCTGGGTAGTCATCTTCTTACTCCTGATTCACGCGATTAAGCTTGCCCACAGCGGCAGCCATCAGAACTTCCTGGGTGGCCTGCTCGCGAGTGAATTCACCGCCGAGATGCCCTTCATGCATGACGATAATGCGATCGCTCATGCCCAATACTTCTGGCATCTCGGAAGAGACCAGAATGATGCTCAGACCGTCGGCCTTGAACTGGTTAATCAGCTGATAGATCTCTTTTTTCGCGCCCACGTCCACGCCGCGGGTGGGCTCATCGAGGATCAGTACTTTCGGGCGCGTCATCAACCCGCGGGCAATCGCCACTTTCTGCTGATTACCGCCGGACAACAGGCCAATCGCCTGCTCCATCGATGGGGTTTTAACGTTAAAGAGACGGATAAAATCGCTGACCGCCTGCTGCTCATCTTTGTGTTTCAGGCTGCCGCCGCTGCGGCTGAAATAGCCTAGCGCAGTCAGGGACATGTTCTCTTTTACCGACATGCCCAGCACTAAGCCGTCGCGCTTACGGTCTTCAGAGATATAGACGATGCCATTCGCCAGCCCGTCCTGCGGCGAGCGGGTGACCACTTCATGACCGTCAAGGGTAACGTAGCCGCTGGTGCGCGGCAGTGCGCCATAGAGCACTTTCATCAGTTCAGTACGCCCCGCCCCCATCAGGCCCGCGACGCCAAGGATCTCGCCCTTGCGCAGGGTAAAGGAGACGTCATTCACGCCCGGTCCGCAGAGGTTATCCACCTTCAGGCGGATCTCACCCGGCGCTTTCTCCAGATGTGGATACTGATCTTCGAGCTTACGTCCCACCATCATTTCGATCAGCGAATCTTCGGTCAGGGTTGCTACTTCGCGCTCGGCAATAAACTGCCCGTCGCGAAAGACGGTGACGTCGTCGCAGATTTCGAAGATCTCTTTCATGCGGTGTGAGATATAGACAATGCCGCGGCCCTGGGATTTCAGCTCACGGATCACGCGGAACAAGGATTCGGTTTCGGTATCGGTCAGGGCGTCGGTCGGTTCATCCATAATGATGACCTTCGACTCGAAGCTCAGCACCTTCGCGATTTCCACCATCTGCTGATCGCCGATGGAAAGGTCGCCCACCAGTCGGTCGCTCTTAAAGCGCAGATTCAGCTTCGCCAGCAGTTTGTCCGCTTCGGCATACATGGTTTTCCAGTCGATTTTGCCAAACCGGTTCACGAACTCACGGCCGAGGAAGATGTTCTCCGCAATGGTGAGCTGCGGGATCAGGTTCAGCTCCTGGTGGATGATGCCGATGCCCGCTTCCTGAGAGGATTTAGGGCCGTTGAAGGTGGTCTCTTTACCCAGCCACAGCAGCGAACCGGCATCGCGTTGGTAGATACCGGTCAGCACTTTCATCATGGTGGATTTGCCGGCGCCGTTTTCGCCCACCAGCGCCATGACGCGCCCGGAATAGACGTTCAGCGCCGCGCCGGAGAGGGCTTTTACGCCCGGGAACGATTTATCGATCCCTTTGAGTTGCAGTAATGCGTCCATGATGGCCTCAGAAGGTGACGCCAGCACAGAGAATGATATTCGCATACGGGGAACACTCCCCGCTGCGAATCACCGCCTGACTGTCTGCGGTTTGTTGTTTGAACTGCTCGTGCGTTGTGTAACGAATTTCTATGGTGTTTCCCTGGTGCTGTTGCAGTTGCTCAATGTGGCTGAGCAACGTTTCGTGGAGTTGCGGATTATGTTGTTTGATTTCCGCCGCGAGAATGGCCGCCTCAACCTGCATCTCCGCGGTGACCACTTCCAGTACCTGCATGAACGAGGGCACGCCCTGCGTTAACGCCATATCGATACGGGTTGTGCTGCGCGGAACCGGTAAGCCTGCATCGCAAACCACCAGCGTATCGGTATGCCCAAGACGGGAAATCACCGATGAGATTTCTGAGTTGAGTACTGTGCCTTTCTTCATTTTTTGCTCCACTAGCGAAACGTTTCGCTAAAAACAGTGTAGCCGCAGAAGTGTTCAGAAAACCATCATGACGTAACGGATTTGTGATCAACGTCGAAACGTTTCGCTAAGTGAAATGCAGAGGAGGTAAATGCAAAACGGTAACCGTCAGGTTACCGTATTTTATGGTTGCGCCCTCTCCCTGTGGGAGAGGGTCGGGGTGAGGGCATCAGCCCGCACGGAGTCTTAAATCTCGACCTGCGTGCCCAGCTCAATCACGCGATTAGGCGGGATCTCAAACTGGTCAGGCGCACGCAGGGCGTTACGTTGCAGAATGAGATACAGCTTGCCGCGCAGGCGCAGATACCATGGGCGCTTGCCGATGATCAGCGACTCGTGGGACATAAAGAACGACGTCTCCATCATGCGGCAACTCAGGCCTTCCAGACCGCAGCGGTGGAACACCTCTTCCACGTTCGGCGTTTCGCGCCAGCCGTAGCTTGCCACCACGCGCCAGAAGGTTGGCGACAGCTGTTCAATCTGTACGCGACGCACGTTGTGAACGTACGGCGCATCTTCAGTACGCAGCGTCAGCAGGATCACGCGCTCGTGCAGCACTTTGTTGTGCTTGAGGTTATGCATCAGCGCAAACGGGATTACGTTCAGCGCGCGAGACATATACACCGCCGTGCCCGGCACGCGCACCGGTGGGGATTTCTCCAGCGAGGCAATCATCGCCTCCAGAGAGTTACCGTGCTCATGCATACGACGCAGCAGGCGGAAACGTTCGCTCTTCCACGTCGTCATCACAATAAACATCACCAGACCCAGCGTCAGCGGCAGCCAGCCACCGGAGACAATCTTGTCGAGATTCGCAGAAAACAGCGGCACGTCGATACAGAGGAAGCCAACCAGGATCAGCCCCACGAGGAACTTATTCCAGTGCCAGTTACGGTACGCCACGGTGGTGGAGAGAATAGAGGTCAACACCATCGTTCCGGTTACCGCGATACCGTACGCCGCCGCCAGATTACTGGAGTGCTCAAAGCTGACGATGACAATCACCACCGCGAAGTAGAGCAGCCAGTTGACGAACGGAATGTAGATCTGGCCAGACTCCATCTCTGAGGTATGGATAATGCGCATTGGGGAGAGATAACCCAACCGCACGGCCTGACGCGTCAGGGAGAATACGCCGGAAATGACAGCCTGAGAGGCAATGACCGTCGCCAGCGTCGCCAGGATCAGCATCGGAACCAGCGCCCAGTCCGGCGCCAGCAGGAAGAACGGGTTTTTAATCGCTTCAGGGTGTGCAAGCAGCAGCGCGCCCTGACCGAAGTAATTCAGCACCAGTGAAGGCAAGACCACGCTAAACCATGCGACGCGAATAGGGAGTTTCCCGAAGTGGCCCATATCCGCATACAGCGCTTCAACACCGGTAATGGAAAGTACCACCGCGCCCAGCGCCACAAACGACACCACTTTATATTCCAGGAAGAAATGCACCGCCCACAATGGGTTCAGCGCGTGCAGGACATCCGGGTTGGCGATAATACTGCGTAAGCCCAGCGCCGCCAGGATCAGGAACCAGGCCAGCATAATAGGCGCGAACAGCTTACCCACCAGCCCGGTACCGTGTTTTTGTATAGCAAACAGTAACGTCAGCACGATAATAGCGAGTGGCACCACCCACGTATCAAGCTGTGGCGCGACAATCTCCAGCCCCTCTATGGCCGACATTACCGAAATCGCCGGCGTAATCACGACTTCTCCATAGAAGAAGCTGCCGCCAATCAGGCCAATGATGACCAGCACGGAGGTCATTCTTGCAGACGTATTGCGCCCGGCAAGGGACATCAGGGTCAGAATACCGCCCTCGCCCGCGTTATCAGCCCGCATAACGAAAGAGAGATACTTAAGGGAGACCACCAGGATCAGCAGCCAGAAGATGAGCGAGAGGAAACCAAATACGGCGTCACGCTCTACACCAAAACCAAACTGACCGGACAGACATTCACGAAGCGTATAAAGCGGGCTGGTGCCGATATCACCGTAGACAACCCCGATCGCCGCAAGCGTTACTGCGGGTAATGATTGCTTATTATCAGTGCTCATAGACTAGTCTTTTCGTTTGAATAACAAATGTGTGCTTAGTCCCTTGGCCCACAAAAAGCGCACAGTATGCACGATTCAATGCAAAATCGTACCCCTAAATGCAGCCACATTAATGTAGCGCAAAGAAAATAGCGCCGCACTTCAGCCTATTACCAGGCCAGACCGAAACGTCTATACTCGCTTCAATTAGCCGCCACGACGGCGAAAGGATGCAAAACTATTATGGCTCACTCACATTTATTAGCAGAAAGAATTTCCCGCCTCAGCAGTGCGCTGGAAAAAGGCCTTTACGAGCGTAGCCACGCCATTCGCCTCTGTTTACTGGCGGCGCTGAGCGGGGAAAGCGTGTTTCTGCTGGGGCCGCCGGGCATTGCCAAAAGTCTGATCGCACGCCGCCTCAAATTCGCTTTCCAGAACGCGCGCGCATTCGAGTATTTGATGACGCGCTTCTCCACGCCGGAAGAAGTTTTCGGCCCACTCTCCATTCAGGCGCTAAAAGATGAGGGACGCTATGAACGTCTGACGGCGGGCTATCTCCCGGAAGCGGAAATCGTCTTTCTTGATGAGATCTGGAAAGCCGGCCCGGCCATTCTGAATACCCTGCTGACGGCAATTAACGAACGCCGATTCCGCAACGGCGCCAGCGAAGAGAAGATCCCCATGCGCCTGCTGGTGGCCGCGTCAAACGAACTGCCCGAAGCCGACAGCAGCCTGGAAGCGCTGTATGACCGTATGTTGATCCGCCTGTGGCTGGATAAAGTCCAGGATAAATCAAACTTCCGTTCTATGCTGGTAAGCCAGCAGGATGAAAACGAAAATCCGGTGGCAGCGTCATTGCAGGTCACGGACGAGGAATACCACCAGTGGCAGGAGGAGATCGGCAAGATAAAACTGCCCGATCCCGTTTTTGAGCTGATCTTCATGCTGCGCCAGCAGCTTGATTTACTGCCCTCCGCGCCGTACGTCTCCGATCGTCGCTGGAAAAAAGCAATTCGCCTGCTCCAGGCAAGCGCGCTGTTTAGCGGCCGCGATGCTGTCGCTCCCATCGATCTGATCCTGCTGAAAGACTGCCTGTGGCACGACGCAGAAGGGATGAATCTGATGCAGCAGCAGCTGGACGTTTTGATGACCGGACACGCGTGGGGTCAGCAATCCATGCTTAATCAACTGGGGGCGATTGCTCAACGTCGCCTTCAGCTCCAGCAGCAGCAAAGTGACAAAACCGCGCTGAAGGTGAACCGTCTTGGCGGGATGTTTGCCCGTAAACCGCACTACGAACTGCCAGCCGGGCTGACTGACGCCTCGCTCACGCTTCTTCTTCAGCAGCCGCTGAAGCTTCATGATATGCAGGTTGTGCATGTGACTATCGAACGCGTTGCGCTGGTTCAGTGGCTGGATAAGGGCGGTGAGATCCGCGGTAAACTCAACGGTATCGGCTTTGCACAGCCGTTGTCGATGGAAGTCGACAGCAGCCAGCACCTTGTGATCCGCGACGTCAGCCTTCAGGGATCGCGCCTGGCTCTGCCGGGCACGGCCTCCGACACTGTGCCGGAGGAGATCAAACAGCAGCTCGACGCGCTGGATAACGAATGGCATCAGCAGCACACCCGCTTCAGCGAGCAGCAGAAATGCCTCTTTATCCATAGCGACTGGTTAGGTCGCATTGAAGCCAGCTTGCAGGATGTCAGCGCGCAGATTAAACAGGCGCGTCAATGCTAACGCTGGACACGCTTAACGTCATGCTGGCGGTTAGCGAGGAAGGGTTGATCGAAGAGGTCGTCATTACCCTGCTCGCTTCACCGCAGCTGGCGGCCTTCTTTGAAAAATTCCCGAAGCTTCGAAAAGCAATGACGGACGATCTTCCCCGCTGGCGCGATAACCTGCGCCAGCGGTTTAAGGAGACGGAAGTCCCGCCGGAACTGACAGAGGAAGTGGCTGGTTACCAGCAGTGCCAGCGGCTTTCAACGCCGCAGTTTATTGCCCAGCTACAGCAAACTCTGACGCTGCTTGATAACGTTCACTCCCCGTTTGCCAGCCAGGCCAGAGCGCTGGTCACGGACAACCCCAGCTTCACTCCCGCCCTGCATACGCTGTTTTTACAGCGCTGGCGACTGAGCCTTGTGGTCCAGGCCACGGCCCTCAATCAGCAGTTGCTGGACGAAGAGCGCGAACAGTTGCTCAGTGAGGTCCAGGAGCGAATGACCCTGAGCGGCCAGTTAGAACCGGTGCTGGTGGAGAATGAAAACGCCGCTGGTCGACTCTGGGATATGAGTGCCGGCCAGTTAAAGCGGGGCGATTATCAGCTGATCGTGAAGTACGGCGACTTTCTGGCGCAACAGCCGGAGCTGATGAAGCTCGCAGAACAGCTCGGCCGCTCCCGGGAGGCCCGGTCGGTCCCAAAGAAAGATGCGCCGATGGAGACCTTCCGAACGCTGGTACGCGAACCCTCCACCGTACCGGAGCAGGTGGACGGGCTACAGCAAAGCGATGACATCCTGCGCCTGCTGCCAACGGAACTCAGCACGCTGGGAATGACCGAACTGGAGTATGAGTTTTATCGTCGGCTGGTGGAAAAACAGCTCATTACCTATCGACTGCATGGCGAAGCCTGGCGCGAGAAGATCAGCCAGCGTCCGGTGGTGCACCAGGATTTTGATGAGCAACCGCGCGGCCCATTCATTGTTTGCGTCGATACGTCCGGATCGATGGGGGGCTTTAATGAACAGTGCGCAAAAGCGTTCTGCCTGGCCCTGATGCGCGTGGCGCTCGCCGATCGTCGTCGCTGCTACATCATGCTCTTTTCCAGCGAAGTGGTGGGGTATGAACTGACCAGCCCGCAGGGGCTGGAGCAGGCGATCCGCTTTTTAAGCCAGCGCTTTCGCGGCGGCACCGAT
The DNA here is from genome assembly GCF_001922365.1 of Enterobacter cloacae complex sp. AR_0002. NCBI lineage: Bacteria > Pseudomonadati > Pseudomonadota > Gammaproteobacteria > Enterobacterales > Enterobacteriaceae > Enterobacter > Enterobacter cloacae complex sp. AR_0002. Next base: position 3,691,680 of record NZ_CP018814.1, on the reverse strand, counting down.
CTGGCCAGCTGTTTTCGCAGTATCATTGAGCGCATGCAGGGCGGTGACTGGTACGACGCGGATGCGGTGGTGATTTCCGATTTTATTGCCCAGCGGCTGCCGGACGACGTCGTGAATAAAGTGAAGGAGATGCAGCGCGTGCACCAGCACCGTTTCCATGCCGTGGCGATGTCTGCACATGGAAAACCCGGCATCATGCGCATCTTCGATCATATCTGGCGCTTTGATACCGGGTTGCGTAGCCGCCTGCTCAGACGCTGGCGACGTTAATTAAAGAAGAGAACCGACGCTCTCACGTACCTGCTGCGGCCAGACCCCACACTGCACCTGACCGATATGGGACAGTTGCAACAGCAGCATGGTCAGACGAGACTGGCCAATACCACCGCCGATGGTCTGCGGCATTTCACCGCGCAGCAGCGCCTGGTGCCATTCCAGTTGCAGACGATCCTCATCACCGGTCACGGCCAGCTGACGCTTCAGTGCTTCAGCATCCACGCGGATCCCCATTGAAGAGAGTTCAAACGCATCTTCCAGAACCGGGTTCCAGACCAGAATATCGCCGTTCAGACCGGCATATTCGCTTTCGCCCACTGTGCTCCAGTCATCGTAATCCGGCGCACGGACGTCGTGACGTTTACCATCAGACAATTTTCCGCCAATGCCGATCAGGAATACCGCGCCAAGCTCTTTGGCAATGGCGCGTTCACGGCCTTTGGCATCCAGATCCGGGAAACGGCTCAGCAATTCCTGACTGTGAACAAAGTGGATCGTTTCCGGCAGGAACGGTGCCAGACCAAACTCTTTGCTTACGGCCGCTTCGGTCGCTTTGATCCCGGCGTAGATCGCCTCAACGGTAGACTTCAGCGTGCCAACGTGGCGCTCGCCGTCACCCATTACGCGCTCCCAGTCCCACTGGTCAACGTAGACAGAGTGAATGGGGGAGAGGCGGTCTTCATCGGGGCGAAGGGCTTTCATATGCGTGTAAAGCCCTTCGCCCGCACTGAAGTCGTGTTGTCCCAGGGTTTGACGCTTCCACTTCGCCAGGGAATGAACCACTTCGAACTGAGCGTCTGGCAGTGTTTTTACTTTTACCTGTACCGCTTTTTCGCAACCAGACAAGTTATCCTGCGTCCCGTCACCCACGCGGCTCAGAATCGGCGCCTGAACTTCAATAAGGCCAAGCTTCTCTTCCAGCTGGCGGGAAAAATGGGATTTAACGAAACTGATCTGGCGTTGTTTTGCGATGTAAGCGGTTTTCATTATTTATACTCCTGCGTCCTGTTGATACTGATTAAGCAACAGAACAGGCGCTTAATTCAATAACTCATCAACAAAAAGCCTCCTTCACTTTTGATTCGTTAAAATAAGACGCTAGAATAGAAGGAATCATTAATCTTCATAAGAAAAACCTATGGAAAATTATCAGATCGACAATCTGGACCGCGGCATTCTGGAAGCGCTCATGGCCAACGCACGCACCGCGTATGCCGAACTGGCGAAACAATTTGGCGTCAGCCCGGGGACCATTCACGTTCGCGTAGAGAAAATGAAGCAGGCCGGGATCATCACCGGCGCACGCATTGATGTCAGCCCGAAGCAACTCGGCTACGACGTCTGCTGCTTCATTGGCATTATTCTGAAAAGCGCCAAAGATTACCCCTCCGCGCTGGAGAAACTGAACGCGCTGGATGAAGTCACTGAGGCGTACTACACCACCGGGCACTACAGCATCTTTATAAAGGTCATGTGCCGATCCATTGACGCCCTCCAGCAGGTACTTATAAACAAGATCCAAACAATCGATGAAATTCAGTCCACTGAAACCCTGATCTCCCTGCAAAACCCGATCATGCGTACTATCCGCCCGTGATCGGGCAATTTCATTCCCACATTTTCCACAGGTAGATCCCAGCTCGTTCACAGCGTACAATGGCCGCCTCTTTATCTGAGCGAGCGATCAATGGCGGACATTACTCTTATCAGCGGCAGCACCCTGGGCGGTGCGGAATATGTAGCGGAACATCTGGCTGAGAAGCTGGAAGACGCGGGCTTTTCTACACAAACGCTGCATGGACCGCTGCTGGAAGATCTCCCGACTGACGGGGTCTGGCTGCTGATCACCTCCACGCACGGCGCGGGCGATCTGCCAGATAACCTGCAACCTTTATATGACGAACTGCTGGAACAACAGCCCGATCTGTCAAACGTCCGGTTTGGCGCTGTGGGGATAGGTAGCCGTGAATATGACACTTTCTGTGGCGCCATAGAGAAAGTAGAAGCTGCGGTGACCGCCTGCGGAGCAAAACAGCTGGGTGAAACGCTGAAGATCAATATCCTCGATCATGATATTCCCGAAGATCCAGCCGAGATCTGGCTCGCGGAATGGAAAAATTTACTCAAAAACGATTAAAGATCGTGCGAACAGATGTGGATAACTCTGGTTAAAAGCTCGTATTAAGCCGTAGTTATCCAAATAACAATGTTGGTTTAGTTTTTGACCTGTGTATAAAGTGGCGATCTGATCCCAGCTTATACGGTCCAGGATCACCGATCATTCACAGCAAACGATCCTTCCTAACCGCATGATCTTATTTATGGGATCGGACTTATCCACAAAGGTCTGCGATCCTAATAAGAGATCACAATAGAACAGATCTCTAAATAGAAAGATCTTCTTTTTAATAGCCCAGGATCCCAATGCTTTCTCGAAAGACTAAAGTTGAGTAGAATCCACGGCCCGGGCTTCAATCCATTTTCATACCGCTTTACGCGAGGCAGACCACCATGTTTTATCAGGATCCTTTTGACGTCATCATCATTGGCGGGGGTCACGCAGGCACTGAGGCCGCAATGGCCGCAGCGCGAATGGGTCAGCAGACCCTGCTTTTGACACACAATATCGACACGCTGGGACAAATGTCCTGTAATCCGGCGATTGGCGGCATTGGGAAAGGACACCTGGTAAAAGAAGTGGATGCACTTGGCGGCCTGATGGCGAAAGCGATCGATCATGCAGGCATCCAGTTTAGGATACTAAACGCGAGTAAAGGTCCGGCTGTTCGCGCCACCCGTGCACAGGCAGACCGTGTGCTTTACCGTCAGGCTGTGCGCACCGCGCTGGAAAACCAACCGAACCTGATGATCTTCCAGCAGGCGGTAGAAGATCTTATCGTGGAGAACGATCGTGTTGTTGGCGCCGTGACCCAAATGGGTCTCAAATTCCGCGCAAAAGCGGTGGTGCTGACGGTCGGGACATTCCTGGACGGTAAAATCCATATTGGTCTGGACAATTACAGCGGTGGTCGTGCTGGCGATCCGCCGTCAATTCCGTTATCTCGTCGTCTGCGTGAGCTGCCGCTGCGCGTAAGCCGCCTGAAAACCGGCACGCCGCCGCGTATTGATGCGCGCACCATTGATTTCAGCGTGCTGGCACAGCAGCACGGCGATAACCCGATGCCGGTGTTCTCGTTCATGGGCAATGCGGCGCAACATCCGCAGCAGGTGCCGTGCTACATCACGCACACCAATGAAAAAACCCATGACGTGATCCGCAATAATCTCGATCGCAGCCCAATGTATGCTGGTGTGATCGAAGGGATCGGCCCGCGTTATTGCCCGTCGATCGAAGACAAAGTGATGCGCTTTGCCGATCGTAATCAGCACCAGATCTTCCTCGAACCGGAAGGGCTGACCTCTAACGAAATTTACCCGAACGGCATCTCCACCAGCCTGCCGTTCGACGTGCAGATGCAGATTGTGCGTTCAATGCAGGGCATGGAAAACGCGAAGATCGTTCGTCCTGGCTACGCTATTGAGTACGATTTCTTCGATCCGCGTGACCTGAAGCCGACGCTGGAAAGCAAATTCATCCAGGGTCTGTTCTTCGCAGGCCAGATTAACGGCACCACCGGGTACGAAGAAGCTGCCGCGCAAGGGCTGCTGGCCGGTCTGAACGCCGCTCGCTTCTCTGCCGAGAAAGAGGGCTGGGCACCGGCGCGTTCTCAGGCTTACCTGGGCGTTCTGGTCGACGATCTCTGCACGCTGGGGACCAAAGAACCGTACCGCATGTTTACTTCTCGTGCGGAATATCGCCTGATGCTGCGCGAAGACAATGCCGATCTGCGTCTGACCGAGGTGGGCCGCGAGCTGGGTCTGGTGGATGACGAGCGCTGGGCGCGCTTCAACGAGAAGCTGGAACGCATTGAACAGGAACGTCAGCGCCTGAAAACCACCTGGGTGAATCCGCAGGCGGAAACTGCTGCTGAAGTGAATGCTCACTTAACAGCACCGCTGTCGCGCGAAGCCAGTGGGGAAGATCTGCTGCGCCGTCCTGAAGTCACCTACGAGAATCTGGTCAAACTGACGGCGTTCGCACCGGGCCTTGAAGACGCTGAAGCGGCCGAGCAGGTCGAAATTCAGGTGAAGTACGAAGGCTACATCGCGCGTCAGCAGGATGAGATCGAAAAACAGCAGCGCAACGAAAACACGCTGCTGCCGGAAATGCTGGACTACCGTCAGGTGACGGGCCTTTCCAACGAAGTGATCGCTAAGCTGAACGATCACAAACCTGTGTCGATTGGCCAGGCCTCACGTATCTCTGGCGTCACACCTGCCGCGATTTCGATTCTGCTGGTGTGGCTGAAAAAGCAGGGCATGCTGCGCCGTAGCGCGTAATGCTCTGTAAATAGCCCGGTGGCGCTGCGCTTACCGGGCCTACTGAACCCGTAGGGCGGGTTAGCGAAGCGCCACCCGCCACTTAAGTTTCTCAACAGGTATCCACCGTGCTCAATAAACTCTCTCGTCTGCTGGAACAGGCAGGTATTTCGCTCACCGATCACCAGAAAAATCAGCTGGTGGCCTATGTCGATATGCTGAACAAATGGAATAAAGCGTACAACCTCACCTCCGTACGCGATCCCAACGAGATGCTGATTCGCCATATTCTCGATAGCATCGTCGTGGCGCCGTATCTGAACGGTGAACGTTTTATCGATGTGGGCACCGGTCCGGGCTTGCCGGGCGTTCCGTTGTCTATTGTTCGACCGGAGAGTCATTTCACGCTGCTGGACAGCCTGGGCAAGCGCGTACGCTTTTTACGCCAGGTTCAGCATGAGCTGAAGCTGGAAAACATTACGCCCGTACAGAGCAGGGTAGAGGAGTTCCCGGCAGAGCCACCGTTTGACGGTGTTATCAGCCGCGCGTTTGCCTCACTCAATGACATGGTGAGCTGGTGCAAACACCTGCCAGCGGAGAAGGGGCGTTTTTATGCGCTGAAAGGGCAACTTCCGGGGGACGAAATCGAGCAGCTTCCGGACGGTTTTGTTGTCGAATCCATTGAGAAACTCCAGATCCCTCAGCTCGAAGGTGAGCGTCATCTGGTGATAATTAAGCCAAACACTTTTTAAAAAATTAATAAAAAATGTGGAATTTGTGCTGTTCTGATCGTGTTAAAAAGCAGCACATCCAGTCTGATTTGGTCGTCGTTAATTTAACCTTGTTGTTACCATGGATTTTCTTATGGTTAACCTGACGTGATTCGTTCACTCAGAGGATAGTCAGCCATGAAATTATCAGTCTGCTAAAAGTGGGTAAAAGCAACAAGAATGGAATGTTAAATATTTATTAAGAATGTCAATAAAAGGTTTTTGTTGTATACGGCTCTGTTTTAAAAATAGTTGCGGTTTTTTTGCTTTAATTTCATGCAGATGAAATTAATCGTTTTACGTCTTTGATAAATACCATTTTATCGCAAATGTGTATTTTGTGATCTCGTGCACGCTTTATCACCAACGTTTCCGCGCTGTTTGCAGTTTTGCCTGAAGGTCAACGCTTGGGTCAAAAGTTGAAAAATAGGACTGGGGAAAAATATTTAAACATTTATTCACCTTTTCGCTACTTAATGTTTGAAATCACGGGTACGCACCGTATAATTTGACCGCTTTTTGATGCTTGACTCTGAGCCTTAAAGGACGTTTTATACGACACGCGGCATACCTCGAAGGGAGCAGGAGTAAAAACGTGATGTCTGTGTCGCTCTTGAGTAGAAACGTTGCTCGTAAGCTTCTGTTCATTCAGTTTCTGGCTGTGATAGCAAGTGGACTGCTGTTTAGCCTCAAAGACCCCTTCTGGGGCATCTCCGCCGCGTGCGGAGGTTTGGCGGTGGTTCTGCCAAACGTGTTGTTTATGATTTTTGCCTGGCGTCATCAGGCGCATACACCTGCCAAAGGCCGCGTGGCCTGGTCCTTCGCTCTCGGCGAAGTGTGTAAGGTGTTGCTGACCTTTGCTCTACTGGTGATGGCGCTGGCGGTTTTGAAAGTGGTATTCATGCCGCTGATAGCAACGTGGGTTTTGGTGCTGGTGGTACAAGTTCTGGCTCCAGCTGTAATCAATAACAAAGGGTAAAAGGCATCATGGCTTCAGAAAATATGACGCCGCAGGATTACATAGGTCACCATCTGAATAACCTTCAGCTGGACCTGCGTACATTCTCGCTGGTGGATCCACATAACCCCCCGGCCACCTTCTGGACGATCAACATCGACTCCATGTTCTTCTCGGTGGTTTTGGGTCTTCTGTTCCTGGCCATGTTCCGTAGCGTTGCTAAAAAGGCGACCAGCGGTGTTCCAGGGAAATTCCAGACGTTCATCGAGATGATCATCGGCTTCGTCCATGGCAGCGTGAAAGACATGTACCATGGTAAGAGCAAACTGATTGCTCCGCTGGCCCTGACCGTGTTCGTTTGGGTCTTCCTGATGAACCTGATGGACCTCCTGCCTATCGATTTCTTACCTTGGATCGGTGAGCACGTACTCGGCCTGCCTGCACTGCGCGTGGTTCCGTCTGCCGACGTGAACATCACCCTGTCGATGGCGCTGGGCGTATTTATCCTCATTCTGTTCTACAGCATCAAAATGAAAGGCGTAAGCGGCTTTGTGAAAGAGCTTACCTTGCAGCCGTTCAACCACTGGGCGTTTATTCCGGTCAACCTGATTCTGGAAGGCGTTAGCCTGCTGTCCAAACCTGTTTCACTGGGTCTGCGACTGTTCGGCAACATGTATGCGGGTGAGCTGATTTTCATTCTGATCGCGGGTCTTCTGCCGTGGTGGTCACAGTGGATTCTGAATGTGCCATGGGCCATTTTCCACATCCTGATCATTACGCTGCAAGCCTTTATCTTCATGGTTCTGACGATCGTCTATCTGTCGATGGCGTCTGAAGAGCACTGATTTTTTACCAACACTACTACGTTTTAATTGAAACAAACTGGAGACTGTCATGGAAAACCTGAATATGGATCTGCTGTACATGGCTGCCGCTGTGATGATGGGTCTGGCGGCTATCGGTGCTGCGATCGGTATCGGCATCCTCGGGGGCAAATTCCTGGAAGGCGCAGCGCGTCAACCTGATCTGATTCCTCTGCTGCGTACTCAGTTCTTTATCGTTATGGGTCTGGTGGATGCAATCCCAATGATCGCTGTAGGTCTGGGTCTGTACGTGATGTTTGCTGTCGCGTAGTAGTTGTTTTAAAACCCCAAGCCACAGAAATTTAAGAGGTATTGTGCTGTGAACATGAACGCAACAATCCTCGGCCAGGCCATCGCGTTTATTCTCTTTGTCTGGTTCTGCATGAAGTATGTATGGCCGCCTTTAATGGCTGCCATCGAAAAACGTCAGAAAGAAATTGCTGACGGTCTGGCTTCCGCAGAACGCGCTAAGAAAGATTTGGACCTTGCACAGGCCAACGCGACAGACCAGCTGAAAAAAGCGAAAGCTGAAGCTCAGGTAATCATTGAACAGGCTAACAAACGCCGTTCTCAGATCCTGGACGAAGCCAAAGCTGAAGCAGAACAGGAACGTACTAAGATCGTGACACAGGCTCAGGCTGAAATTGAAGCTGAGCGTAAACGTGCTCGTGAAGAACTGCGTAAGCAGGTTGCGATTCTGGCTGTTGCTGGCGCCGAGAAGATCATCGAACGTTCCGTGGATGAAGCTGCTAACAGCGACATCGTGGACAAACTTGTCGCTGAACTGTAAGGAGGGAGGGGCTGATGTCTGAATTTGTTACGGTAGCTCGCCCCTACGCCAAAGCAGCTTTTGACTTTGCTGTCGAACACCAAAATGTCGATCGCTGGCAGAATATGCTGGCGTTTGCCGCTGAGGTGACGAAAAACGAACAAATGGCCGAGTTGCTTTCCGGTGCGTTAGCACCTGAAACTCTCGCCGCGTCGTTTATCGCCGTGTGCGGAGAGCAACTGGATGCCAACGGCCAGAACCTGATTAAGGTGATGGCAGAAAATGGTCGTCTCCGTGTGCTCCCGGATGTTCTCGAGCAGTTTGAGCACTTACGTGCCCTTAGTGAAGCTACCGCTGAAGTTGAAGTAACTTCCGCGACTGAACTGAGTGACGAACAGCTTGCGAAAATCACCGCCGCGATGGAAAAACGTCTGTCACGCAAAGTTAAGCTGAATTGCAAAATCGATAAGTCTGTAATGGCAGGCGTAATCATCCGCTCGGGTGATATGGTCATTGATGGCAGCGTACGCGGCCGTCTTGAGCGCCTTGCAGACGTCTTGCAGTCTTAAGGGGACTGGAGCATGCAACTGAATTCCACCGAAATCAGCGAACTGATCAAGCAGCGCATTGCTCAGTTCAATGTTGTGAGTGAAGCTCACAACGAAGGTACTATTGTTTCTGTAAGTGACGGTGTTATCCGCATCCACGGCCTGGCCGATTGTATGCAGGGTGAGATGATTTCCCTGCCGGGTAACCGTTACGCTATCGCACTGAACCTGGAGCGCGACTCCGTAGGTGCCGTTGTGATGGGTCCATACGCTGACCTCGCCGAAGGCATGAAGGTTAAGTGTACTGGCCGTATTCTGGAAGTGCCGGTTGGCCGTGGCCTGCTGGGTCGTGTTGTTAACACCCTGGGTGCGCCAATCGACGGTAAAGGTCCGGTTGAGCACGATGGCTTCTCCCCAATCGAAGTTATCGCACCAGGCGTTATCGACCGTCAGTCAGTTGATCAGCCAGTACAGACGGGTTATAAGTCCGTTGATGCCATGATCCCAATCGGTCGTGGTCAGCGTGAACTGATCATCGGTGACCGTCAGACCGGTAAAACCGCGATGGCAATCGACGCCATCATCAACCAGCGTGACTCCGGCATCAAATGTGTGTACGTGGCTATCGGCCAGAAAGCGTCCACCATTTCCAACGTGGTTCGTAAACTGGAAGAGCACGGCGCACTGTCTAACACCATCGTTGTGGTAGCAACCGCGTCTGAATCTGCTGCACTGCAATACCTGGCACCATACGCCGGTTGCGCAATGGGCGAATACTTCCGTGACCGCGGTGAAGATGCGCTGATCGTATACGATGACCTGTCTAAACAGGCTGTTGCTTATCGTCAGGTTTCCCTGCTGCTCCGTCGTCCACCAGGACGTGAAGCATTCCCGGGCGACGTATTCTACCTCCACTCTCGTCTGCTGGAGCGTGCTTCCCGCGTTAACGCGGAATACGTCGAGAACTTCACCAAAGGTGAAGTGAAGGGTAAAACAGGTTCTCTGACCGCCCTGCCGATCATTGAAACCCAGGCGGGTGACGTTTCTGCGTTCGTTCCGACCAACGTAATCTCCATTACCGATGGTCAGATCTTCCTGGAAACCAACCTGTTTAACTCCGGTATTCGTCCGGCGGTTAACCCGGGTATCTCCGTATCCCGTGTGGGTGGTGCTGCTCAGACCAAGATCATCAAGAAACTGTCCGGTGGTATCCGTACCGCGCTGGCACAGTATCGTGAACTGGCTGCGTTCTCTCAGTTCGCATCCGATCTGGACGAAGCAACCCGTAAACAGCTGAGCCACGGTCAGAAAGTGACCGAGCTGCTGAAGCAGAAACAGTACGCGCCAATGTCTGTTGCTCAGCAGGGCCTGGTACTGTTCGCGGCTGAACGCGGTTACCTCGAAGATGTGGAACTGGCGAAAATCGGTAGCTTCGAAGCCGCTCTGCTGGCTTACGTCGACCGTGATCACGCTCCGCTGATGCAAGAGATCAACCAGACCGGTGGCTATAACGACGAAATCGAAGGCAAGCTGAAAGCTATCCTCGATTCCTTCAAAGCAACCCAATCCTGGTAATCGTCCGGCGGCTTGTCTCAGGACAAGCCGTCTGGCATTGAGGAGAAGCTCATGGCCGGCGCAAAAGAGATACGTAGTAAGATCGCAAGCGTCCAGAACACGCAAAAGATCACTAAAGCGATGGAGATGGTCGCCGCTTCCAAAATGCGTAAATCGCAGGATCGCATGGCGGCCAGCCGTCCTTATGCAGAGACCATGCGCAAAGTGATTGGTCACCTTGCAAACGGTAATCTGGAATATAAGCACCCTTACCTGGAAGAACGCGACGTTAAGCGCGTGGGCTACCTGGTGGTGTCGACTGACCGTGGTCTGTGTGGCGGCTTGAACATTAACCTGTTCAAAAAACTGCTGGCGGATATGAAAGGCTGGTCCGATAAAGGCGTTCAGTGCGATCTGGCACTGATTGGCTCTAAAGGCGTCTCTTTCTTTAACTCCGTTGGTGGCAACATTGTCGCTCAGGTGACCGGTATGGGTGATAACCCGTCCCTGTCCGAACTGATCGGCCCGGTTAAAGTGATGTTGCAGGCCTACGATGAAGGCCGTCTGGACAGACTGTACGTTGTCAGCAACAAATTTATTAACACCATGTCTCAGGTGCCTACGCTCACTCAGATGCTGCCGTTACCGGCATCAGAAGATGACGAGCTGAAACAGAAAGCCTGGGATTACCTGTATGAACCCGATCCGAAACCGCTGCTGGATACCCTGCTGCGTCGTTACGTTGAATCTCAGGTTTATCAGGGCGTTGTAGAAAACCTGGCCAGCGAGCAGGCCGCACGAATGGTGGCGATGAAAGCCGCGACCGATAATGGCGGCAGCCTGATTAAAGAGCTGCAGTTGGTTTACAACAAAGCTCGTCAGGCCAGCATTACTCAGGAACTCACCGAGATCGTCTCGGGGGCCGCCGCGGTTTAACCAGGTTTACGAATTACGTAGAGGATTCAAGATGGCTACTGGAAAGATTGTCCAGGTAATCGGCGCCGTGGTGGACGTCGAGTTCCCTCAGGACGCCGTACCACGCGTGTACGACGCGCTTGAGGTACAGAATGGTAACGAGAGCCTGGTGCTGGAAGTTCAGCAGCAGCTCGGCGGCGGTATCGTGCGTACCATCGCCATGGGTTCTTCCGACGGTCTGCGTCGTGGTCTGGAAGTAAAAGACCTTGAGCACCCGATCGAAGTCCCGGTAGGTAAAGCAACACTGGGTCGTATCATGAACGTATTGGGTCAACCAATCGACATGAAAGGCGACATCGGTGAAGAAGAGCGTTGGGCTATCCACCGCGCGGCACCTTCCTACGAAGAGCTGTCCAGCTCTCAGGAACTGCTGGAAACCGGCATCAAAGTTATCGACCTGATGTGTCCGTTCGCGAAGGGCGGTAAAGTCGGTCTGTTCGGTGGTGCGGGTGTAGGTAAAACCGTAAACATGATGGAGCTGATCCGTAACATCGCGATCGAGCACTCCGGTTACTCCGTGTTTGCGGGCGTAGGTGAACGTACTCGTGAGGGTAACGACTTCTACCATGAAATGACCGACTCCAACGTTCTGGATAAAGTTTCCCTGGTTTACGGCCAGATGAACGAGCCACCAGGAAACCGTCTGCGCGTTGCGCTGACTGGCCTGACGATGGCTGAGAAGTTCCGTGACGAAGGCCGTGACGTTCTGCTGTTCGTTGATAACATCTACCGTTACACCCTGGCCGGTACTGAAGTATCTGCACTGCTGGGTCGTATGCCTTCAGCGGTAGGTTATCAGCCTACGCTTGCGGAAGAGATGGGTGTTCTTCAGGAACGTATCACCTCTACCAAAACTGGTTCTATCACCTCCGTTCAGGCGGTATACGTACCTGCGGATGACTTGACTGACCCATCTCCAGCCACCACCTTTGCTCACTTAGATGCAACCGTGGTACTGAGCCGTCAGATCGCGTCTCTGGGTATCTACCCGGCCGTTGACCCGCTGGACTCCACCAGCCGTCAGCTGGATCCACTGGTTGTTGGCCAGGAGCACTACGACACCGCGCGTGGCGTACAGTCCCTGCTGCAACGTTATCAGGAACTGAAAGACATCATCGCCATCCTGGGTATGGATGAACTGTCTGAAGAAGACAAACTGGTGGTAGCACGTGCGCGTAAGATCCAGCGCTTCCTGTCCCAGCCGTTCTTCGTTGCGGAAGTATTCACCGGTTCTCCAGGTAAATACGTTTCCCTGAAAGACACCATCCGTGGCTTTAAAGGCATCATGGAAGGCGAATACGATCACCTGCCAGAGCAGGCGTTCTACATGGTTGGTTCCATCGAAGAAGCCGTGGAAAAAGCCAAAAAACTTTAACGCCTTAATCGGAGGGTGATATGGCAATGACTTACCACCTGGACGTCGTCAGCGCAGAGCAACAAATGTTCTCTGGTCTGGTCGAGAAAATCCAGGTAACGGGTAGTGAAGGTGAACTGGGTATTTTCCCGGGTCACGCACCGCTGCTCACCGCCATTAAGCCTGGTATGATCCGCATCGTTAAACAGTTCGGTCATGAAGAGTTTATCTATCTGTCCGGCGGCATTCTTGAAGTGCAGCCAGGCAGTGTGACCGTTCTGGCCGATACCGCTATTCGTGGCCAGGATCTCGACGAAGCGCGAGCCCTGGAATCGAAGCGTAAGGCTGAAGAGCACATTAACAGCTCTCATGGTGACGTGGATTACGCTCAGGCGTCTGCGGAGCTGGCCAAAGCGATCGCGAAACTGCGCGTTATCGAGTTGACCAAAAAAGCGATGTAACACCGGCTTGAAAAGCACAAAAGCCAGTCTGGATCCCAGGCTGGCTTTTTTTTTCGGCCTTAATTCATGATGAAAAAGATGTAGAATTTTAAGCATCAAACGTTTTTACTTCTCACACAAACTACCGTCAGGATGCGTATGTTAAACAGTGCGATGAGCGTGGTGATCCTTGCCGCAGGCAAAGGTACCCGCATGTATTCCGATCTGCCTAAGGTGCTCCACACGCTGGCAGGAAAGCCAATGGTTCAGCATGTTATTGATGCAGCGAATGAATTAGGCGCCAGCCAGGTGCATCTGGTTTATGGACATGGCGGCAATCTGCTGAAAAAAACGCTGCGTGACGACAATCTCAACTGGGTGCTTCAGGCAGAACAGCTGGGTACGGGTCATGCAATGCAGCAGGCTGCACCCTTCTTCGCTGATGATGAAGATATCCTGATGCTCTACGGCGACGTCCCGCTGATCTCCGTTGAAACCCTCACCCGCCTGCGTGAAGCCAAACCGCAGGGTGGCATCGGTTTGTTGACCGTCGTGCTGGACGATCCAACCGGCTATGGCCGCATTACGCGTGAAAACGGCAACGTGACGGGGATTGTTGAGCATAAAGATGCCACTGACGAACAGCGCCAGATTCAGGAGATCAACACCGGCATCCTGATTGCGAACGGTGCGGATATGAAGCGCTGGCTGTCCAGACTCAACAATAACAACGCGCAGGGTGAATACTACATCACCGACATCATTGCGATGGCTTACCAGGAAGGGCGTGAGATTGCTGCCGTTCATCCGGCGCGTATCAGCGAAACGGACGGGGTAAACAACCGTCTCCAGCTTTCCCGTCTTGAGCGTATTTACCAGTCCGAGCAGGCAGAAAAGCTGTTGCTCGCGGGCGTTATGCTGCGCGATCCGGCGCGTTTCGATCTGCGTGGCACGCTGACCCACGGGCGCGACGTTGAAATAGATACTAACGTTATCCTGGAAGGTAACGTCACGCTGGGCAACCGCGTCAAAATCGGCACCGGCTGTGTGATTAAAAACAGCGCGATCGGTGATGACTGCGAAATCAGCCCGTACAGCGTGGTGGAAGATGCCCATCTTGAGGCGGCCTGTACGATTGGCCCATTTGCGCGTCTGCGCCCGGGCGCTGAGCTGCTGGAAGGTGCTCACGTAGGTAACTTCGTGGAAATGAAAAAAGCGCGTCTGGGTAAGGGCTCTAAAGCGGGTCATCTGACCTATCTGGGCGATGCGGAAATTGGCGACAACGTAAACATTGGTGCAGGGACGATTACCTGTAACTATGACGGCGCCAATAAGTTTAAAACCATCATTGGTGATGACGTGTTTGTAGGCTCCGATACCCAGCTGGTGGCGCCTGTTACCGTGGGCAAAGGCGTGACCATTGCCGCCGGGACAACCGTTACGCGCGATGTGGCCGAGAACGAGCTAGTGTTAAGCCGCGTTCCGCAGGTCAGCAAGCAGGGCTGGAAACGCCCGGTGAAGCAGAAGTAACGGATTTATACCCCTCACCCTAACCCTCTCCCCACAGGGGAGAGGGGATTGTTCGGTGCGGTGTTTTTCTCCCTCGCCCCTTTGGGGTGAGGGCCGGGGTGAGGGGATAACATAATCCTCCCCCCACAAGCAGTACCCATAAAAATAACCCCACTCTCTACAAGGCTCGGGGCGCCCGGAAAGGGCAAATACAGGTCAGCGACAACGCATGGCATAACGCCATAATCAGGAAATATAACTATGTGTGGAATTGTTGGCGCAGTTGCGCAGCGTGATATTGCTGAAATCCTTCTCGAAGGTTTACGTCGTCTGGAATACCGTGGTTACGACTCAGCCGGGCTGGCTGTCGTTGATGCAGAAGGTCATATGACCCGTCTGCGCCGTCTCGGTAAAGTACAGATGCTGGCCCAGGCTGCGGAAGAACATCCGCTGCACGGTGGCACCGGTATTGCGCATACCCGCTGGGCGACCCACGGTGAGCCATCTGAAGGCAACGCACACCCGCATGTGTCTGAACACATCGTGGTCGTGCATAACGGCATTATCGAAAACCACGAACCGCTGCGTGAAGAACTGAAAGCGCGCGGCTATACCTTCGTCTCTGAAACCGACACCGAAGTGATTGCTCACCTGGTGCACTGGGAGCTGGCAAAGGGCGGTACACTGCGTGATGCGGTGCTGCGTGCTATTCCTCAGCTACGCGGTGCTTACGGTACGGTGATCATGGATTCCCGCGACCCGTCCACGCTGCTGGCCGCGCGTTCCGGTAGTCCGATGGTGATTGGTCTGGGCATGGGTGAAAACTTTATCGCTTCCGACCAGCTGGCGCTGCTGCCGGTTACCCGTCGCTTTATCTTCCTCGAAGAGGGAGACATTGCCGAGGTGACACGTCGCAGCGTGACCGTATTCGACACGAAAGGCGAGCAGGTTAAGCGTCAGGAGATCGAATCAAACCTGCAATACGACGCGGGCGACAAAGGCGCTTACCGTCACTACATGCAGAAAGAGATCTACGAACAGCCAAACGCCATTAAAAACACCCTGACTGGTCGCATCAGCCATGGTGAAGTGGATCTGAGCGAGCTGGGCGCCAATGCCAACGAACTGCTGAGCAAAGTCGAGCACATTCAGATCGTGGCCTGCGGTACCTCTTACAACTCCGGTATGGTCTCGCGCTACTGGTTTGAATCCCTGGCGGGTGTGCCGTGTGATGTGGAAATCGCCTCTGAGTTCCGCTATCGCAAATCTGCGGTGCGTCGTAACAGCCTGATGATCACCCTTTCTCAGTCTGGCGAAACGGCCGATACCCTGGCGGCGCTGCGTCTGTCTAAAGAACTGGGTTACCTCGGCTCGCTGGCCATTTGTAACGTGCCGGGCTCTTCGCTGGTACGTGAATCCGATCTGGCGCTGATGACCAAAGCGGGTACCGAAATCGGCGTGGCTTCCACCAAAGCGTTTACTACTCAGCTGACCGTTCTGCTGATGCTGGTGGCGAAACTGGCGCGTCTGAAAGGCCAAGATGCTTCCGTTGAACACGACATCGTGCATGGCCTTCAGGCGCTGCCGAGCCGTATTGAGCAGATGCTGTCTCAGGACAAACGCATTGAAGCTCTGGCGGAAGATTTCTCTGACAAACATCACGCCCTGTTCCTGGGCCGTGGCGATCAGTATCCGATTGCGCTGGAAGGCGCGCTGAAGCTGAAAGAGATCTCTTATATTCACGCTGAAGCCTATGCGGCAGGCGAGCTGAAGCATGGCCCGCTGGCGCTGATCGATGCGGATATGCCAGTTATCGTGGTGGCACCTAACAACGAACTGCTGGAAAAACTGAAATCTAACATCGAAGAAGTGCGCGCCCGTGGTGGTGTTCTGTACGTCTTTGCGGATAAAGATGCCGGTTTCGCCAGCAGCGACAACATGCACATCATCGAGATGCCGCATGTGGAAGAGGTGATTGCGCCGATCTTCTACACCGTACCGCTGCAACTGCTGGCTTATCACGTCGCGCTGATCAAAGGCACCGACGTAGACCAGCCACGTAACTTGGCTAAATCGGTTACCGTTGAGTAATCACTTCCTGTAAAAAGGCTGCCATTTGCGTGGCAGCCTTTTTATTTGTTGCTACTTCTTTACACGCCTCATTTTTACTTTCTTGTGTACCCTATGGCGTAAAATGTTTCATGTAAAACATGTGGTTACATTTTTTTCGCTCTCCGTTTTTTGGACTTGTGCTGTTGCAAAAACGATCAAATAATAATTGTTTATTATTAAGATATTAATATATTCCTAAAATAATCCTCCTGCCAGTAGATATCGCATTTATTGTTTGTGGCTGATATTTATAACATGATTGAATCTGATACATTTCATTCATCCTTCTTAAAATAAAATATTACAAGCTGGAAAACTTATTTGTCAGAGGCGTTTTTAGGATCGTAATATTACGCCGCTTCAATTTTAATCATTTTATTTGGTTAATAAATAAAATATCAGCGATATAAAATTAATAGGGGTTGTCATGAAACTAAATGCTATCGCCAGCGCAATAATCTTGTCTTCATCCATATTATCTGGTGCTGCTCTGGCATCTGATGGTACTGTACATTTCCGTGGTGAGATCATTGATAGCGCTTGTGAAATTACCACCGTTACGAAAGAACAAAACGTTGATTTAGGTAAAGTCAGTAAAACGGCATTCAACGGTGTAGGCAGCACCTCCGCACCAACGCAATTCACTATCAGCCTGGAGAAATGCCCGCCAACCTATACCAAGGCATCGGTTCGATTTGACGGTACTGAAGCTGGCAATGGCGATCTGGCGATAGGTAACCCGGAAAAAACAGGCACGCCAGGCGACTTTACGGGTACAGGCGACGCGGTCACTGCAACGGGCGTAGCGATTCGTATCTATAACCGCGCAGACAACTCTCAGGTTGAGTTATACAAAGATTCTGCCACAACTGATATTGTGGATACTAAGGCCGATTTAAAATTCATTGCACGTTATATTGCAACCTCTACGACCGTAACGCCAGGTACAGCTAACGCTGACTCTCAGTTCACCGTTGAATATGTGAAATAATTACATTTATTAGTTAAAAGACGCCCTTATTCGCGTTGCTAATAATAAACATTTTAAGGGCGTCAACTAATGAGAGGCTGTATGGTTGCTTTTACACGTTTATTTAAAACATTCATGGCTGCGACAATGTGTCTCAGCTCGTCAATAGCCTGTGCAGGCATCATTGTCGGCGGCACGCGCGTCATTTTTTTGGCTGATAGTCCTGATGCCACTATATCGATTTACAACAAAGAGAGCGATCTGCCGTACCTGATACAAACCTGGGTCGACCCCTTTGACAAAGAAGATAAACATAAACCGCCTTTTACCGTCATACCACCCGTTTCCAGGCTTGAGCCAATGCAAGAAAAGGTCTTACGCGTACTTAAAATGGCCGGGACGTTGCCCACCGATCGCGAATCCGTTTTTTGGCTGAACATAAAAAATATTCCGCCATCCAGCAGTAAAAAAGAGACCAGCTCGCTGGAAATTGCGATTAAGACACGTATCAAACTGTTCTGGCGACCGGCGGCTATTACGTTAATCCCTGAGAAGGCGGTAGCGAACGTCGCATGGTCAAAACAAGGTCGGCAACTTATTGTTCAGAATAATAATCCTATCCATATCAATATCATGGATGTATCAGTTGATGGTAAAGACATACCAGTCAATATGATCAAACCCTTTGAAAAACTCTCGCTGACATTACCACCAGGAAGTGCAGGCCATACGCTTGTTTGGCGTTTTATTAATGATTACGGCGCCGTCAGCAACCCAGTAAAACAGGTGCTTTAATATTCTGATAGGGATGTCTTAATGATTGGCTTACGTCACTGCATTGCCATGATATCGGGGTTATGTCTGAGCATTCCTGTTCAGTCATTAGCACAGGACAGCCTGTTTAACCCGAAACTTCTGGAAATCGATCATCCGGTCGATGTCGATATTCGTCAATTTAACCGTTCCAACGCGCTTCCCCCTGGCAGCTATAAAGTTGATGTATTCATTAACGGCAAATTTTTTGAACGTAAGGAAGTGACGTTTGTGCAGGATGCTCCCGAGGACGAACTCCATCCTTGCTACGTCGCTATCAATGATGTCCTTATATCTTACGGCGTAAAGGTTGAGGCGTTGAAAACGCTGCGTGGAGTGGATAGCACCGCCTGCGTCAACCCCGCTCCGTTGGTGGAGGGATCACGCTGGCTATTCGACGGCAACAAGCTGGTGTTGAACATCTCCATTCCACAAATTTATCTTGATTCAGCGGCGTATGATTATATTAGTCCCTCGCGATGGGATGAAGGCATTAACGCCTTGATGACCAACTATGACTTTTCCGGTTCGCATACTCTTCGATCAAATTATGATTCTGAGGAGGATGACAGCTACTACCTGAATTTGCGCAATGGTCTTAATCTCGGGTCCTGGCGGCTTCGCAACTACAGCACAGTGGATTCGACAGCAGGCAGCGCTGAGTACCACTCCATCAGCAGCTATGTGCAGCGAGATATCGCCGCGCTACGCAGCCAGATCATGGTTGGCGATACCTGGACCGCAAGCGACATCTTTGACAGTACGCAGATCCGCGGCGTCAGACTCTATACCGATGACGACATGCTACCGTCCAGTCAGAATGGCTTTGCGCCGATAGTGCGCGGTATCGCAAAAAGCAACGCGACCGTGACGATCCGCCAGAATAACTATGTGATCTATCAGTCGGCGGTACCGCAGGGCGCGTTTGAAATCACCGATCTGAATACCACCAGCGGTGGCGGCGATCTGGACGTAACAATCAAAGAGGAAGACGGCAGCGAGCAGCGTTTTACACAGCCTTACGCTTCTCTGGCAATACTGAAACGCGAAGGACAGACCGACGTTGATGTCAGCGTCGGTGAAATGCGCGCTGAGAGCGGCTTTACACCCGATGTGTTACAGGCGCAGGTATTACACGGGATGCCGTGGGGATTAACGCTCTACGGTGGAACGCAGGTTGCGCAAGATTATGCCTCCGCAGCTATAGGGATGGGGAAGGATATGGGTGCGCTGGGTGCGATGTCGCTAGATATAACCCAGGCTCGCTCGTCTTTTGACAATGGCGACGAGGAAAAAGGGCAATCATACCGTTTCCTCTATTCCAAACGATTTGATGATACAGATACCAATTTTCGTCTCGTAGGATACCGGTACTCTACAGAAGGCTTTTATTCACTAACCGAGTGGGCATCTCGCCAGAATGATGTTTCTGATTTCTGGAACATGGGAAACCGGCGTAGTCGCCTGGAAGGTACCTGGACCCAATCGTTGGGGCCCGATCGGGGAAATTTCTACCTGACGCTGAGCCGTCAGCAGTACTGGCACACCGATGAGGTCGAGCGTCTGCTTCAGCTTGGTTACAGCAATAACTGGCGGCAGATATCATGGAACCTGACATGGAATTATACCGACTCGATCAACCGCTATTCCAGCGGCAGCCACAGCGACGACTACACCGATAGCGAACATATTTTTATGTTCACGGTTTCTTTGCCGCTCTCTGGCTGGTTGGAAGGGAGTTACGTTAACTACTCCATGACCCAGAATAATCATAACGACAGTAGCATGCAGGCCGGGATCGGCGGCACTCTGTTGGAAGGCCACAATCTGGCGTATAGCGTGCAGGAGTCCTGGACGAATACATCGAATAATACCCATAGCAGCAATGCCAGCCTGAACTACGACGGCACCTACGGATCGGTAAATGGCAGCTACGCCTATAGCCAGGATTCGCAGCGTATAAACTACGGGGCGCGTGGCGGTATTCTGATTCACCGCGACGGCGTGACCTTTTCCCAGGAGTTGGGTGAAACGGTGGCGCTAGTGGAAGCGCCAGGAGCGGGCGGCCTGTCGGTTGAAAACACGACCGGGGTAGCGACGGACTGGCGTGGATACACCGTCAAAACGCAGCTTAATCCTTACGAAGAAAACCGTATAGCGATTAACAGCAACTATTTTTCACGTGCTAACGTCGAACTGGATAATACCGTTGTTAATCTTGTACCTACCCGCGGCGCGGTAGTGAAAGCAGCGTTTAAAACTCGCATCGGCTATCGCGTTTTATTCAGCGTCATTATGGCTAACGGCAAACCTGCGCCGTTTGGCGCAATGGCGACGGCCGATCTGGATACGGGAACGGTAACCGGGATTGTGGGGGATAACGGCGAGCTTTATCTTTCAGGAATGCCCTTAGTTGGCCGTTTTAATATTACTGGTCAATCCATCTGCCAGGTTGAGTATCATCTCGAAGCGCCAAAGGACAATGGGCTGTTACAACTGCCGGTAACATGCGCTAATAACGGAGTATCAAATTGAATATCGTTAAATTAATCATCGTGCTGTGCATCTGCGCAGTGTGCCAGCACGCATGGTCTGCGGATACATATTGCGAAGCTAAAGGCGGTACACACCACAGCATACTTAATGAGATGGTCACTCCCTCCTTCCCAGTACTATGCTGAGGACAGGCTTTCATTCGGAGAACCATCATGGAAAACATTGCGCTTATTGGTATCGATCTGGGTAAGAACTCTTTCCATATTCATTGTCAGGATCATCGTGGGAAGGCCGTTTACCGTAAAAAATTCACCCGACCAAAGCTAATCGAATTTCTGGCGACATGCCCGGCAACAACCATCGCGATGGAAGCCTGTGGCGGTTCTCACTTTATGGCACGCAAGCTGGCAGAGTTAGGGCATTTTCCAAAGCTGATATCACCGCAATTTGTCCGCCCATTCGTTAAAAGCAACAAAAATGACTTCGTTGATGCTGAAGCTATCTGTGAAGCAGCATCACGTCCATCTATGCGTTTCGTGCAGCCCAGAACCGAATCTCAGCAGGCAATGCGAGCTCTGCATCGTGTCCGTGAATCCCTGGTTCAGGATAAGGTGAAAACAACTAATCAGATGCATGCTTTTCTGCTGGAATTTGGTATCAGCGTTCCGCGAGGTGCTGCCGTTATTAGTCGACTGAGTACCCTTCTTGAGGACAGTAGTTTGCCTCTTTATCTCAGCCAGTTACTGCTGAAATTACAACAGCATTATCACTATCTTGTTGAGCAGATTAAAGATCTGGAATCTCAGTTGAAACGAAAGTTGGACGAAGATGAGGTTGGACAGCGCTTGCTGAGTATTCCCTGCGTTGGAACGCTGACTGCCAGTACTATTTCAACTGAGATTGGCGACGGGAAGCAGTACGCCAGCAGCCGTGACTTTGCGGCGGCAACAGGGCTGGTACCCCGACAGTACAGCACGGGAGGTCGGACGACATTGTTAGGGATTAGCAAGCGGGGCAACAAAAAGATCCGAACTTTGTTGGTTCAGTGTGCCAGGGTATTCATACAAAAACTGGAACACCAGTCTGGCAAGTTGGCCGACTGGGTCAGGGAGTTGTTGTGTCGGAAAAGCAACTTTGTCGTCACCTGTGCTCTGGCAAACAAGCTGGCCAGAATAGCCTGGGCACTGACGGCGCGACAGCAAACTTACGAAGCATAAAGGCAGAAATACACCAGTTTAAACAATCATTCATCTGGTTTTGCGAATACTGATATTGATGATACTAACGGCCCACCGGCCTGTTGAGGAACCTGTAAAACGGAAAGGCTCATTGAAGCCGTATATTTTCTGGAGGTTCATCAGGCGCGGAACTCATCGAGGCGCGGGAATAAAATCCCATTCAGACGCCGGATAGATTCAAGCAAGCCAACTTGTCGTCAAAATCGGTGTTGCAAAAACGGGAGTGACCATAGATTCGTTTTCCGGCACTACGCTCAGCGCCTCACAGAATAAAGCTGGCCAGACAATTAGCAAACAAGTAGATAACGGTGGTCAGTATGAAGGGGTATGCCACTGTAATCGCGATTATAACTATGTTTACTTTACAGCCAAAGATAACCCCGCCTTGCAGAAAAGCGTCAGCCGAAATAAAGTGCAATACTATGTATTAGATGAGTATTTAGATGTTGGATTGTCGATCATGATCATGGGGCGCGGTTATATCAACGTTCCCTTTGAGGACCGGCCTAACAACCCCAGTGGTTATTACAACTGCGTTAATTCCCTTAATACGACCACCTTTACAAGCGGTTCCGACGCAACCATTTATTTTTATGTCAAAGAACCGTTTATCGGCACCGTTACTATTCCGTTGACGTTACTCGCTTCGCTGTATGCTAATACTTCTAGTGTATTAGCCACCGACTATGGCAATAAACTGGCTGATGTTTTTATTCAAGGGGATATTACCGCGCCGCAGGAGTGTGAAGTTAACGGCGGTCAAATCATTGAAGTGGATTTTGGTAAAATCTCTGCGTCTTCATTTTCATCTGTAGCGGGCACTGGCCTTTCCGATAAGAAAATACCCATCAAGGCGTCGGTAAGATGCACTGGGATGAGCTCAGGGCAAGATGTTGAAGTTTCACTCCATGCCACCCAGGCAGGCGCGTTTTCAACCATGATTGAGACAACAAACCAGGATGTGGGTATTAAGGTCTACGACGAGTTTAATCAAGAAGTGGATGTTAACGGCGGACGCATGGAAACGGACATGGGAACCCGTTCTCGACTGGGTGTGGAGACGGGTGAGTTTAATTTTTCTGCTGCGCCGGCGAGCGCGACGGGAGCCAGGCCTGAGCCAGGAACGTTTACCGCGACTGCCACCATTACGATGGAAATTAAAAACTGATTCGTCAACGGCTGTTTATGACAGCCGTTGTCATATTGCGCATTTTGAACCAGACTAAACATGCTTATTGTGACAATTTTATGGCAGGGAGTTGAATATATAATTATCATTTTCAATGACTTATATCCAACGCCTTGATTGTCATAAAACTGTCATATTTCGTACATTTATCTGTCACCTGTTTGTCCTATTTTGCTCATCGTAGCCACTTAAACAATGATTTACGAAATCCTTGCAGGAGACATTATGAAAGTTATGCGTACCACTGTCGCAACTGTTGTCGCCGCGACCTTATCGATGAGCGCTTTCTCTGCCTTCGCAGCAGCAAGCCTGACTGGCGCTGGTGCAACCTTCCCTGCGCCGGTGTATGCCAAATGGGCGGATACCTACCAGAAAGAGACCGGTAACAAGGTCAACTATCAGGGTATCGGCTCCTCCGGTGGCGTAAAACAAATTACCGCGAATACCGTTGATTTCGGCGCATCCGACGCTCCGCTGTCTGATGAGAAACTGAATCAGGAAGGCCTGTTCCAGTTCCCGACCGTGATTGGCGGCGTTGTGCTGGCTGTTAACATCCCTGGCCTGAAATCAGGCGAGCTGGTGCTGGACGGCAAAACCCTGGGTGACATCTACCTGGGCAAAATCAAAAAATGGGATGACGAAGCCATCACTAAGCTGAACCCGGGCGTTAAGCTGCCTTCGCAGAATATCGCGGTGGTTCGTCGTGCTGACGGCTCTGGCACCTCTTTCGTGTTCACCAGCTACCTGGCGAAAGTGAACGAAGAGTGGAAATCTAAAGTCGGTTCCGGCTCTACCGTTAACTGGCCAACCGGTCTGGGCGGTAAAGGCAACGACGGTATCGCAGCCTTCGTACAGCGTCTGCCTGGCTCTATCGGCTACGTAGAGTACGCCTACGCTAAGCAGAACAATCTGGCCTACACCAAACTGGTTTCTGCCGACGGCAAACCGGTTAGCCCGACCGAAGAGAACTTCGCCAACGCCGCCAAAGGCGCTGACTGGAGCAAATCCTTCGCTCAGGACCTGACTAACCAGAAAGGTGAAGACGCGTGGCCAATCACCTCTACCACCTTCATTCTGGTTCACAAAGAGCAGAAGAAACCAGAGCAGGGCGCAGAAGTGCTGAAGTTCTTCGACTGGGCATACAAAAACGGCGGCAAACAGGCTAATGACCTGGATTACGCCAGCCTGCCAGACAGCGTGGTTGAGCAGATTCGTGCTGCATGGAAAACCAACGTGAAAGACAGCAGCGGTAAAGCGCTGTACTAACAGGATATTTTTAACGAAGATGGCGGGTGGCGCGCAGCGATCCCGCCCTACGGTTTACTCTGTAGGCCCGGTAAGCGTCAGCGCCACCGGGCATATTCGTAAGACGTCTCATAAAGAAGAGTAATTTATGGCTGCAACCAAGCCTGCATTTAACCCTCCGGGTAAAAAAGGTGACATGATTTTCAGCGCGCTGGTGAAACTGGCTGCGCTGATTGTGCTATTGCTGCTGGGCGGCATTATCGTGTCCCTGATTTTCTCCTCCTGGCCGAGCATTCAAAAATTTGGTTTCGCCTTCCTGTGGACCAAAGAGTGGGATGCGCCGAACGATATTTACGGTGCGCTGGTGCCGATTTACGGCACGCTGGTGACCTCTTTTATCGCCCTGCTAATTGCGGTTCCGGTGAGCTTCGGTATTGCCTTGTTCCTGACGGAACTGGCGCCAGGCTGGCTGCGGCGTCCGCTGGGTATCGCCATTGAACTGCTGGCGGCCATCCCAAGTATCGTTTACGGCATGTGGGGCCTGTTTATTTTTGCTCCGCTGTTTGCAACGTACTTCCAGGAGCCGGTCGGTAACGTGCTTTCTGCCGTTCCGTTTGTGGGGGCGCTGTTCTCCGGCCCGGCATTCGGTATCGGCATTCTGGCGGCGGGTGTGATCCTCGCCATCATGATTATTCCGTACATTGCGGCGGTCATGCGCGATGTCTTCGAACAAACCCCGGTGATGATGAAAGAGTCCGCCTACGGCATCGGCTGCACCACCTGGGAAGTTATCTGGCGCATCGTCCTTCCGTTCACCAAAAATGGGGTGATTGGCGGCATTATGCTGGGCTTAGGTCGCGCGCTCGGTGAAACCATGGCGGTCACCTTTATCATCGGCAACACCTACCAGCTCGACAGCGCTTCGCTCTATATGCCGGGGAACAGTATTACTTCTGCGCTGGCGAACGAATTTGCCGAAGCGGAATCCGGGCTGCACGTCGCGGCGCTGATGGAACTGGGCCTGATCCTGTTTGTTATCACCTTTATTGTGCTGGCTATCTCCAAGCTGATGATTATGCGTCTGGCTAAAAACGAGGGGGCACGCTAATGGCAACTCTCGATATGCAAAATACCGCTCAGCTTGCGGAATCCCGTCGCAAAATGCAGTCAAAGCGCCGGATTAAAAACCGCATTGCGCTGACGCTTTCCATGGCCACGATGGCGTTCGGCCTGTTCTGGCTGATCTGGATCCTGATGTCAACCATCACCCGCGGCATCGATGGAATGTCCCTGGCGCTGTTCACGGAAATGACGCCGCCGCCGAACACGGCGGGCGGTGGTCTGGCAAACGCCCTGGCGGGTAGCGGCCTGCTGATCCTGTGGGCGACCGTTTTCGGTACACCGTTGGGCATCATGGCGGGTATCTATCTGGCGGAGTATGGGCGCAAGTCCTGGATCGCTGAAGTCATCCGCTTTATTAACGACATTCTGCTTTCTGCCCCGTCGATTGTCGTGGGTCTGTTTGTTTACACCATCGTGGTGGCGCAAATGGAACACTTCTCCGGCTGGGCGGGTGTGATTGCGCTGGCGCTGTTGCAGGTGCCTATCGTTATTCGTACTACTGAAAACATGCTGAAACTGGTGCCGGACAGCCTGCGTGAAGCGGCTTACGCGCTGGGCACGCCGAAATGGAAAATGATTTCGGCGATCACCCTGAAAGCGTCCGTCTCGGGGATCATGACCGGTATCCTGCTGGCTATCGCCCGTATCGCCGGTGAAACCGCACCGCTGCTGTTTACCGCCCTCTCCAACCAGTTCTGGAGCACGGACATGATGCAGCCGATCGCCAACCTGCCGGTGACGATCTTTAAATTTGCGATGAGCCCATTCGCGGAATGGCAGCAGCTGGCCTGGGCCGGGG
Source organism: Enterobacter cloacae complex sp. AR_0002 (assembly GCF_001922365.1). NCBI lineage: Bacteria > Pseudomonadati > Pseudomonadota > Gammaproteobacteria > Enterobacterales > Enterobacteriaceae > Enterobacter > Enterobacter cloacae complex sp. AR_0002. The sequence goes on along the minus strand of NZ_CP018814.1, from coordinate 3,665,300 downwards.
TGCTGATCATCACCCTTTGCGTACTGTTGCTGAACATTCTGGCGCGCGTCATTTTCGCGAAGAAGAAACACGGTTAAATTTTTACGGCGCGGCAGCTCGCGGCGCCGAATGAGGAAATGAGTCAATGAGTATGGTTGATACTGCCCCGGGTAAGATTCAGGTTCGTGATTTGAACTTCTACTACGGCAAATTCCATGCCCTGAAGAATATCAATCTGGATATCGCGAAGAACCAGGTAACGGCATTCATCGGTCCGTCCGGCTGTGGTAAATCCACGCTGCTGCGCACCTTTAACAAAATGTATTCGCTCTATCCGGAGCAGCGCGCAGAAGGTGAAATTCTGCTGGACGGTGACAACATCCTGACCAATACCCAGGATATCGCCCTGCTGCGTGCGAAAGTGGGGATGGTATTCCAGAAACCCACGCCGTTCCCGATGTCGATCTATGACAACATCGCCTTTGGTGTGCGTCTGTTTGAGAAGCTCTCCCGTGCGGATATGGACGAGCGCGTGCAGTGGGCATTGACCAAGGCCGCATTATGGAACGAAACCAAAGATAAACTTCACCAGAGTGGGTACTCTCTCTCCGGTGGTCAGCAGCAGCGTCTGTGCATTGCGCGCGGTATCGCCATTCGCCCGGAAGTCTTGCTGCTGGATGAGCCGTGCTCAGCCCTGGACCCGATCTCAACCGGGCGTATCGAAGAGCTGATCACCGAGCTGAAGCAGGATTACACCGTGGTGATCGTGACCCACAACATGCAGCAGGCTGCACGTTGTTCTGACCACACGGCGTTTATGTACCTGGGCGAGTTGATTGAGTTCAGCGATACGGATGCGCTGTTCACCCGTCCGGCGAAGAAACAAACCGAAGATTATATTACTGGCCGCTACGGTTGATTTGCCTTAGTGCATGTGGAGAAACCATGGACAACCTCAATCTTAATAAACACATTTCCGGCCAGTTTAACGCAGAGCTGGAAAGCATTCGCACCCAGGTGATGACCATGGGCGGCATGGTCGAGCAGCAGCTTTCTGATGCGATCACGGCGATGCACAACCAGGACAGCGAGCTGGCGAAGCGCGTTATTGAAGGCGACCACAACGTCAATATGATGGAAGTCGCCATCGACGAAGCCTGCGTGCGCATCATTGCGAAGCGTCAGCCGACGGCGAGCGACCTGCGTCTGGTGATGGCGATCATCAAAACCATCGCCGAGCTGGAGCGTATCGGTGACGTGGCGGATAAAATCTGCCGCACCGCGCTGGAGAAATTCTCCCAGCAGCACCAGCCGCTGCTGGTGAGTCTGGAGTCTCTCGGTCGCCACACCGTGCAGATGCTGCACGACGTGCTGGACGCTTTCGCGCGCATGGATCTGGACGAAGCGGTCCGTATCTACCGTGAAGACAAGAAAGTTGACCAGGAATACGAAGGCATAGTGCGTCAGCTGATGACCTACATGATGGAAGATTCCCGTACCATTCCAAGCGTACTCACCGCGCTGTTCTGCGCGCGCTCAATCGAGCGTATCGGTGACCGCTGCCAGAACATTTGCGAATACATCTTCTACTTCGTGAAGGGGCAGGATTTCCGACACGTGGGCGGCGACGAGCTGGACAAGCTGCTGGCGGGTAAAGATCCGAAAGAGTGATTTTTACCCTCACCCTAACCCTCTCCCACAGGGAGAGGGGACCATTCGGTTTTCTCCCTCTCCCTGTGGGAGAGAGCCGGGGTGAGGGGAAAACTCAGCGAGTAATATCCCACCCGCGCGCCTTCCACAACGCTGGCAGTTGCGCCAGATCGGTAAAGGTCGTCACTTTTGGATGATCGATCGGCTTGTTGTGCGGATCGGCGCAGAAGTAAAACACCTCCATCCCCGCATCAATCCCCGACTGCGCGCCCGCAGACGAGTCATCCACCAGGATGCAGTTCTCCACGTTGACGTTCATCGCCTTCGCCGCGTGGAACATCAATGCCGGATCCGGCTTCCAGCGCTGGATATCGTAGCCACTGAACAGTTTTTCCGGGAAGTGGTGCAACATGTTCAGCTTGCCGAGCGAGTGCTGCATTTTGCTGACCGGGCCGTTAGAGACCACGCAGATCGGCACCGTCATCGCATCCAGCAGCGTGTTAGCGCCAGCGATAACTTCCAGCTCGGCGTCGAAGAGGCGTGCGACCTCGGCGCGGTACACCGGTTCCAGATCCGCTTTCGCCAGATCCACCCCGTGCTCTTCGTTAATGATGTCGATGATCTCGTACAGCTTCACGCCCTTAAAGCGTTTAAACACCTCTTCGAGATCGAGCGTAATACCAAATTCCTGGAACATGGCGACATACGCGCGGGAACAAATGACCTCACTGTCGACCAGCGTACCGTCACAGTCGAAAAATACCGCTTCAATTCCGGACATGCCTTTCCCTTTTAACAAGTTTAACGTTTTCGTACGGCAGTTCACCGGGACGCAATCGTTGCCGTATAAGCAAAATCAATGAAAAAAGTATCCCGTAACCGCCACTATTGTCGCATTTTGGTATAGGATAGCGACGAATTTTCCCTCCTTGTTCGGAAATTGATGATGAGTCAACAACACACTACCCAGACGTCTGGTCAGGGGCTGCTTGAGCGCGTGTTCAAACTGCGCGAGCACGGCACAACGGCACGCACCGAAGTGATCGCCGGTTTTACTACCTTCCTGACGATGGTCTATATCGTTTTCGTTAACCCGCAAATTCTGGGCGTGGCTGGCATGGACACCAGCGCCGTCTTCGTGACCACCTGTCTGATCGCGGCGCTTGGCAGCATCCTGATGGGCGTTTTCGCTAATCTGCCCGTGGCGCTGGCCCCGGCAATGGGTCTGAATGCGTTCTTTGCGTTCGTGGTGGTTCAGGCGATGGGCCTGCCGTGGCAGGTCGGGATGGGCGCTATTTTCTGGGGCGCGGTCGGCCTGCTGCTGCTGACCATCTTCCGCGTGCGCTACTGGATGATTGCGAACATTCCCGTGAGCCTGCGCGTGGGTATCACCAGCGGTATCGGTCTGTTTATCGGCATGATGGGGCTGAAAAACGCTGGCGTTATCGTGGCGAACCCGGAAACGCTGGTGAGCATTGGTAACCTGACCTCTCACAGCGTGCTGCTGGGCGTGCTGGGCTTCTTTATCATCGCGATCCTGGCGTCGCGCAACATCCATGCTGCGGTGCTGGTCTCTATCATTGTGACCACGCTGCTGGGCTGGATGCTGGGTGACGTACATTACAACGGTATCGTCTCTGCGCCACCAAGCGTCTCTACCGTGATTGGCCACGTTGATCTGGCGGGCTCGCTGAACCTGGGTCTGGCCGGGGTGATTTTCTCCTTCATGCTGGTCAACCTGTTTGACTCCTCCGGTACGCTGATTGGCGTGACCGACAAAGCGGGTCTGGCGGATGAAAAAGGCAAATTCCCGCGCATGAAGCAGGCGCTGTATGTGGATAGCATCTCGTCCGTCGCTGGCTCTTTCATCGGCACCTCGTCTGTTACCGCTTACATTGAATCCTCTTCCGGTGTGTCCGTGGGCGGTCGTACTGGCCTGACGGCGGTAGTTGTGGGTCTGCTGTTCCTGCTAGTGATCTTCCTCTCTCCGCTGGCGGGGATGGTGCCACCATACGCGGCAGCTGGCGCGCTGATTTACGTCGGCGTGCTGATGACCTCAAGCCTGGCGCGCGTGAAGTGGGAAGATTTGACGGAAGCCGTTCCGGCGTTTATTACCGCGGTGATGATGCCATTCAGCTTCTCGATCACCGAAGGTATCGCGCTGGGCTTTATCTCTTACTGCGTGATGAAGATCGGTACCGGCCGCTTCCGCGAACTCAGCCCGTGCGTGATTATTGTTGCGCTGCTGTTTGTGCTGAAGATTGTGTTTATTGATTCACACTAAGATGCTGGTGGTGTCAGGTGGCGCTTCGCTTACCTGACCTACGGGCAAAGTTCCCTCTCCCTGTGGGAGAGGGTTAGGGCGAAGGCTTACGCCTTCACCCGCTTAATATAATCCCCAAACGCGGTCAGCTGGCCAGAGAGATGGTCACGCGTACTCTGATCCACCACTTCACCCGTCTGCGGGTCGACCTTGTTCTGAATCACGCCGCCCATAAATTCCGGCTTGTTCATCACCATCGCATCCAGGAACACCAGGATCTGACGCAGGTGATACTGGCAGCGCGCGCCGCCAATGGCGCCCATTGAGCTGGTCTGGATCAGCACAGGTTTACCAGACAGCGGCTGCTCCGGTAAACGGGACAGCCAGTCAATGGCGTTCTTCAGACCACCCGGCACCGAGTAGTTATACTCAGGCGTCACAATCACCACGCCGTCAGCCTGACGGATCTGCTCGGCTATCGCTTCCACGCTTTGCGGGAACCCTTCTTCCTGCTGAACGTCAGCATCATAAAGCGGGATGTCGCCAATGGACGGCAGGGCACTGATCTCCATTCCCGCAGGCGCCAGCTGCGGCAGCGTACGGGCAACCATCCCGTTAAAAGAACCTTTGCGCAGGCTTCCCAGTAACGTAACAACTTTCAACGTATCAGACATGATTACTCCTGTTTCATCATGATGACCCTGGACGGATCAGCTATGGGTGTATGCTTTTTCTGCCGGTAAACTGGTTAATCGCATCAGGCGCGCGGCGGGCTCGTTGGCGCGCTCAGGGACATCCGGAAGACTACGCCAACCGCGAATACTGTCAAATTCCCAGATTTTCAGCCGTTCGATGGCGGGGCTCACCGCAACGGACCAGATCAGTACGTCCTCAGCGTCGCTGAGCGCCTCTACCAGCGAGGCTTTTGTCGCGCGCAGGCGTCCGGAGCCGGGGAGCAGCTGCAACAGGCTGGCGTCGTCTGACGCCGCGCCGTTCAGTTTGCGGATGCTCTGGCGAAGGGTGATGAGCTGCGCTCTGGCTTCAACAGGGTCGTTCTGGTTACGTATCCACAGCTTTTCATTGCTGGAGAGCGGGTATTCATCGAGCGCGTTAGCACCATGGAAGCTACGCGTGACGCGTTGCAGCTCCATATCCAGGCCACAATCACCTTCAGTCGTCAGCGCGACGCCAACAATGTTGCCGGTGTACGCAATGGAAAAATGGGGGAGTGCCGGGTCCGCAAAAACCGGGCGACCTTCTGGCTGGGTGATTATGTCCGGTAGTTCGCTAGTGCCGTAGAGCATAAAAAGCAGTTCTGCGAGGAGCGCTCTGGAAGCTAAAAACCGCGTCCTGCGGTGTTCAGGTAGTTTGAGCGCCTCACTGTGACAGGCTGAAGAAAGTCTGGCCGATACGAGATGCCCTTCCGTTAATGTTCCTCGTGCAAAGTGCGTAGCCATTTTTCGCTCCTTGATAATGGTCGTAGTCGGTTAAACGGTTACATGATTATCGCTTAACTTAGCTTCTGTTTTAATCAGTAAATGGAAATAAGAGAAGCCTGAGCACTGAACTTTACATTATCTTAGGCAAAAACCTGATCTGGTGCGGTATACAGCGCTTTAATTGTCTCACGCAGCCAGAGGATTTTCGGATTATGGCTGTTCCGTTTATGCCAGATCAGCGTGAAGGGTACGGTGAGCTTTTCTGCCTGCGCCTCATCGATGGGAATGGGCAGACAGACCAGATTACGCTGGTGGAGTTGGTTGTAGTGATGGCAGTAGTGCGGCGCAGTGGCTATGTAGTTGTGATCCGGCTGGGCCGCCATAAACATCGACTGTTCAAAACCGGGCAAACTCATGGCGATGTTACGCTCCCGGCCCATCTCCCTTAGCACCTCGTCGAGCGCCCAGGTGTCACTGCGTTCCCAGAAGATGCTGATATGCGGGTAGCGCAGAAACGTCTCCAGATCCCACGCTTCCTGGAGCGCGGGATGATCCTCGCGCAAATACACGCACGGACGGTCACTGAACAGGATTTCGTAGTCGATAAACCACGGCATCAGCTTTAGCAGTTCGCGCGAGCGAGGGTGCGTTTCACGCCCGGTGAAGCCCAGATCCACTTCTCCGCGCGTAATGGCGTCCAGCGAATCGTAATCCCATTGCCGCAGCTTCACCGTCGCCTGTGGGTAGCGCTCGTTCACCTGCTCCAGCAGGGTATTAAAGCGGATCAGCATCAGCGGTGTTTCGGCGGCGAGCACAAACTTAAGCCCGCCTGGAGAGCTATGGTGGAATTTATCGAGGATCTGATTGCCAATCTGCATCCAGTCGGCCAAATCCTGTTCCAGACTCACCGTCAGAGGCGTGGGCAGTAGCCCTAAAGGCGTTTTCACAAACAGCGGATCGTCGAACCAGTCGCGCAGCTTCGCCAGCGATTTACTCACCGCGGACGGCGTCACGTTCATCCGCTTCGCGGCTTTGGTGACGCTGCGCTCCTGCAACAAAAGTTGCAGGCAAAGTAAAAGATTAAGATCGAGACTGCTGATGGGCTTCTTCATAGTGCGCCGCGGGCTGGATGACCATAAGTAAGGTAATGCAGAGTATGCTACAGCCAATCAGAACCCCGATCAGCATATTCAGCGCGTTAAGGCCGATCACCGCCGCCAGCCAAATCCATAGCGAAGAACCGCAGACCTGCGCAATGCCCAGCACCGAGCTGGCCACGCCTGCCCGCAGCGAGAAGGGGCCAAGCGCCTGACTCATCGCCACACCAAAGCCGACGGAGAATCCGGCGCAGATCAGAGTAATGCCCACCAGCATTACAGCGTGTGAGGTGGCGGTCGCCAGGATCACGCCTGCGGCGAGAAACAGCGTCTGTGAGGTGAGCATCAGCGTGCGCTGGCGGAAGATGTTGAGCGCAAAGGGCGTTGAGAATGAAACCGCCATGCTCACCATCGCGGTTAGCGCCATCACCGTCGAATACTCACCGCGATCGAAGCCCATCGTCTCCATCAGCAACACCGGGGAAACGTTTACATAGGTGAGGATCACCGCCACGCTAAGCGTGGTGATTGCCAGCCGACTCAGGAAAAAGCGATTCACCAGCTTTTCAGCCGGATGGAGGGTTGCGGTGTGATATGGCTGTTGCGAACCGGGATGGGTCTCTTTCAGCACCGTCACGGACAGGATAAAGACGATGGCGCCCATGGCTGCCATGGTCCAGAAAAGACTCTGCCACGGAAATTTAAGCATAATCAGGTAGCCTACAACCGGTGCCAGCACCGGGATGATGCAGGTAATGCCGTTCAGCATCGACAGCACCTTGGCGCGGCGCTGGGCGCTCAAGGTATTGCGCAGAATGGCAAAGGCCACCACGTAACAGCCGCCTGCGCCAATGCCCTGGATAAAACGTCCTGACAGGAACATTGTGCTTTCCTGAGCCACTGAACAGAGTACTGATGCCAGCGCAAAGATAACTGCACCCGTAATCGCGACGGGCTGGCGGCCTGCTTTATCCGCGATTTTCCCGGCAAATACCATCGACGACGCCATTCCCGCGAGGTAGGCCGAAAACGCGATGTGCAGTTGCGCCTCGCTGGCACCCAGATCGCGGGCAATATGCGGTAGCCCCACCAGATACATATCAATGCCGGACGGATAAAGCAGAACTAATGCGAAACTACAAAACAGAAAACGCGCCATAAACCCCCCATAGATGCAGGCATGCAGGATAGGGGGTGAAAGGGGATTAGGCGAGTTGCCATTTGGACAATGGTGATTTCCCTGGAGGAAATCACCCTGTATTAACGTGAATTACTTACCAATGCAGAAGCTCGAGAAAATCCGTCCAAGCAGATCGTCCGACGTAAACTCCCCGGTGATCTCGCTCAGGTTCTGTTGCGCCAGACGCAGCTCTTCCGCCAGCAGTTCACCGGCCCACGCGCCGATCAGCTGGGCTTTACCCTGCTCAAGGTGGCGAGCCGCCTCTTCCAGCGCCTGCAAGTGACGACGACGCGCCAGGAAGCCACCCTCCATGCTGGTGTCGAACCCCATGCTCTGTTTGAGATGGCTTCGCAGGGCTTCCACGCCTTCACCGGTACGGGCCGACAGGCGAATAAGTGAGTGACCATTCACATCGCTGATGCCCAGCGTTTCGCCGGTAACGTCGGCCTTGTTGCGCACCACGGTGATCGGCAGTTTAGCCGGGAGACGGGCGATAAAGTCTGGCCAGATTTCAGCCGGGTCAACGGCGTCGGTTGTGGTGCCGTCCACCATAAACAGCACGCGGTCGGCCTGCTCGATCTCCTGCCAGGCGCGTTCGATACCGATACGCTCGACTTCATCGCTCGCATCGCGCAGGCCAGCGGTGTCGATGATGTGCAGCGGCATGCCGTCGATGTGGATATGCTCGCGCAGCACGTCGCGGGTGGTGCCGGCTATGTCGGTGACGATCGCCGCTTCACGGCCCGCCAGGGCGTTCAGCAGGCTCGATTTCCCGGCGTTGGGGCGTCCGGCAATGACCACCTTCATGCCTTCACGCAGCAGGCTGCCCTGGCGCGCTTCGGCGCGGACGGCATCGAGATCGTTCATCACCTGGTTGAGCTGAGCTTCAATTTTACCGTCTGAGAGGAAGTCGATCTCCTCGTCCGGGAAGTCGATAGCCGCTTCGACATAGATTCGCAGGTGAGTAAGTGCTTCCACAAGGTGATTCACGCGTGCGGAAAATGCCCCCTGCAACGAGTTCAGCGCGGAGCGGGCCGCCTGTTCGGAGCTGGCGTCGATCAGATCAGCAATCGCCTCGGCCTGCGCCAGGTCGAGCTTATCGTTGAGGAAAGCACGCTCGGAGAACTCACCCGGCTTCGCAATGCGCAGGCCAGGCAGGGTCAGAATACGTTTTAACAGCAGGTCGAGGATCACCGGGCCGCCGTGGCCCTGAAGTTCCAGCACATCTTCGCCGGTAAAGGAGTTTGGGCCGGGGAACCACAGCGCGATGCCCTGGTCCAGCGGTGTGCCGTCAGCATCTTTAAACGGCAGATAATCAGCGTAGCGCGGCTTTGGCAGTTTACCCAGCACCGCTTCGGCCACCTCACGCGCCTTCAGGCCGGAGATACGCAGAATGCCTACACCACCGCGTCCCGGTGGGGTTGCCTGGGCGACGATAGTGTCGTTATGGCTCATGGTTGCTCTCGTTCAATACAAATAAAAAAGGCGGTCAATCGACCGCCCTTATTTTAGCGTTAAGTTACCGAATCAGGACTTTTTCTTTTCGCGGCTATGCAGGCCACGTTTTTCCAGACCACGGTAAATCAGCTGCTGCTGGATGATGGTCACCAGGTTGCTGACGATATAGTACAGCACCAGACCTGACGGGAACCACAGGAAGAACACGGTGAAGATGACCGGCATAAAGGTCATGATCTTCTGCTGCATCGGGTCGGTCACGGTGGTCGGAGACATCTTCTGAATGAAGAACATCGTCACGCCCATCAGGATCGGCAGGATGTAGTACGGGTCCTGTGCGGACAGGTCATGGATCCACAGGGCGAACGGCGCGTGGCGCAGCTCAACGGAACCCATCAGCATGTAGTACAGCGCAAGGAAGATTGGCATCTGAATCAGCAGCGGGAAGCAACCACCCAGTGGGTTCACTTTCTCTGCTTTATACAGGGCCATCATCTCCTGGCTCTGACGCTGTTTGTCATCGCCCAGACGCTCACGCATAGCCTGAATCTTCGGCTGTAGCATACGCATCTTCGCCATGGAGGTGTACTGCGCTTTAGTCAGCGGGTACATGATGCCACGAACGATAAAGGTGATAACGATGATGGAGAAGCCCCAGTTACCCAGGAAGCTGTGAATGAACTTCAGCAGCTTAAACAGCGGCTGAGAGATGAACCACAACCAACCGTAATCCACGGTCAGATCCAGGTGCGGCGCAACGGCAGCCATTTTGTCCTGGATTTCCGGGCCGACCCACAGGGTGCTTGCCAGTTTACGGGTTTGACCCGGCTGCACCAGAACCGGCTGAGATTTGTAGCCGATGGCTGCAATACCGTTGCCGAGGTTCGCGGTGTAGAAGTTGTTCGTACCGTCGTTATTCGGTACCCACGCCGTCGCGAAATACTGTTGCAGCATTGCGACCCAACCGCCTTTAGAGCTGACGTTCAGGTTTTCGTTATCGGCAATGGTGTCGAATTTGTATTTCTCGTACTTGGTATCTGGCGTGGAGTAAGCCGCGCCACGGAAGGTATGCAGCGCAAAGTTGCTGCTTCCGGTATCACGGTGAGACGGCAGATTGATGGACTGCTTCAGCTGACCAAAGGTAGAGATTTCCAGCGGTTTCGCACCGGCGTTCTGTACGCTGTAGCCCACGTTCACCGCATACTCACCGCGTTTCAGGGTGAAGGTTTTGGTGAAGGTGTTGCCTGCCGCGTCGGTGTAGGTCATCGGGATAACCAGTTCGTTCTGACCATCAGCCAGTACAAACGTGTCATTCTCGACGTTGTACAGTGGACGCGCACCGTTAGCCGGATTATCCGGGCCATCACGACCGGTCAGGCCGCTCTGCGCCTGGTAGATAAATTCAGGCGTGGTTTCCAGTAACTGGAACGGTTCGGTAGACTTCAGTTCTTTCGGGTAGGTCAACAGCAGCGCCTGCTCAACATCACCACCACGGGTGTTGATAGTCAGCTCAAGCACATCGGTCTTAACCGTAATCTGTTTCCCCTGGCCACTGGCCGGTACGCCCTGGTCGGCGGCGCTACCCGCTGCGGTGGTCGTGGTCTGCGTGGTCTGCTGCTGGGGTTGAGGATTTTTATCCTGCTCCCATGCCTGCCAGATCATGAAAGACACGAACAACAAAGCGATGATAAGAAGATTGCGTTGCGAATCCATCGTTAGTGTTCTCTGGTATCAAAAGGTCCTGGAGGGACGGGGTCGTCTCCACCTGGGTGTAAAGGGTGGCATTTTAATACGCGTTTCACCGTCAACCAACTGCCTTTTATCACTCCAAACCTGCGCAATGCCTCAATTCCGTAGCTTGAGCATGTTGGCGTGAAACGGCAGTGTGGCCCGAGTAGCGGACTAATCAGGCGTTGATAGACCCGAATGAGGGCTATCAGGACCCGCGAGCCAGGCGACAGTGGCGGCGCCATAATTTTTCCAACGCTTCCGAGAGAGCACGGTTATCGAGGTCGGCAACCCCTTTTTTCGCCACCACCACGAAATCCATTGAAGGCAGTTCGTGCTGACGTAAACGGAAACTTTCACGCGTCAGACGTTTAATCCGGTTGCGTTCATGCGCACGCTTAACGTTTTTCTTGGCGACTGTGAGACCGATGCGGGGATGCCCCAGCGAATTTTGGCGGCCGAGGATGGTGATTTGCGGCGTGCCAGCCCGTTGTGGCTGCTGGAAGACGAAAGTGAAATGAGTGGGAGTTAACAAACGTAACTCCCTGGGAAATGCGAGCTTAACCACTCAGGGGTTAGCTTTATTACTTGGAAACGGTCAGACGAGCGCGGCCTTTAGCACGACGACGTGCCAGAACCTGACGACCATTTTTAGTAGCCATACGAGCACGGAAGCCGTGAGAACGGTTGCGCTTCAGTACAGACGGTTGAAAAGTGCGTTTCATGGCGATTTCTACCTAAACTTGAATAAATTCACTGACTTTTGCGTATACCCGAACGAGATTCGAACGACTAACGCCTCAGCGTGGGTGATTAAAGAGGCCGGATTGTAATAATTGTACACTCCGGAGTCAATTCTCTTTCCTTATTTCCCGCGTATTTCCGCACGATTTCGCGTGGAAAATGAGCAACGGACGACGCAGGAAGATGAGCATCACGCGCCGGGTCGAGGATTATACGGGCTCGCCAACAAAGCGCAAGGATCGTCCCGGATCTTCGTTAGATCATTTAAGCCAAAAATTGTCTGTGCTCATTAAATTTTCCAATATGCGGCCTAAATCGCGAGGCACTCGCGTCAGGATCGTTTACACTTACCCGATTCCGGATCTTCCTGTGGATAAATCGGGAAGAATCTGTGAGAAACAGAAGATCTCTGGCTCAGTTTAGGCTATGATCCGCGGTCCCGATCGGGATCCAGCGATCCTGGTCGGGCATAAACACAACATCGTTCAGGCTGTATCAACGATAGCGTGTATAACCGCAGATAGCGGTTCGCACATCACCCTGATGGGGTCATGTCGATGTGCGCCAACAATCATGAATATTCAATAGTTTTCTTTTATTGTTCGAGTGGAGTCCGCCGTGTCACTTTCGCTTTGGCAGCAGTGTCTTGCCCGATTGCAGGATGAGTTACCAGCCACAGAATTCAGTATGTGGATCCGCCCGTTGCAGGCGGAACTGAGCGATAACACGCTGGCTTTGTATGCGCCAAACCGTTTCGTGCTCGATTGGGTAAGGGATAAATACCTTAATAACATCAATGGACTGCTGAATGATTTCTGCGGGTCAGATGCCCCACAGCTGCGTTTTGAAGTGGGCACAAAGCCGGTCACCCAAACCGTTCGTGAAGTTGTCAATGTGGCAGCCCCTGCACAGGCGGCGCCCGCTCCAGCGCCTCGCGTTGCACCGGCTCGTCAGGGCTGGGATAACGTTCCAGCCCCCGCTGAGCCTACCTACCGCTCTAACGTTAACGTGAAACACACGTTCGATAACTTCGTTGAAGGTAAGTCGAACCAGCTGGCGCGCGCGGCGGCTCGCCAGGTTGCCGATAACCCCGGTGGCGCTTACAACCCGCTGTTCCTGTATGGCGGCACGGGTCTCGGTAAAACGCACCTGTTGCATGCGGTGGGCAACGGCATTATGGCGCGTAAGCCCAATGCCAAAGTAGTGTATATGCACTCCGAACGCTTCGTTCAGGACATGGTAAAAGCCCTGCAAAACAATGCGATCGAAGAGTTTAAACGCTACTACCGTTCCGTTGATGCGCTGCTGATCGATGACATTCAGTTCTTTGCCAATAAAGAACGATCGCAGGAAGAGTTTTTCCATACCTTTAACGCCCTGCTGGAAGGTAATCAGCAGATCATTCTGACCTCGGATCGTTATCCAAAAGAGATCAACGGCGTTGAAGATCGTCTCAAATCCCGCTTCGGCTGGGGCCTGACCGTGGCGATCGAGCCGCCGGAACTGGAAACCCGCGTCGCGATCCTGATGAAAAAAGCCGACGAGAACGACATTCGCCTGCCGGGTGAAGTGGCGTTCTTTATTGCCAAGCGCTTGCGTTCCAACGTGCGTGAGCTGGAAGGGGCGCTGAACCGCGTTATCGCTAACGCCAACTTCACTGGTCGTGCGATCACCATCGATTTTGTGCGTGAAGCGCTGCGCGATTTATTGGCTTTGCAGGAAAAACTGGTCACTATCGACAATATTCAGAAGACGGTGGCTGAGTACTACAAGATCAAAGTGGCAGATTTACTGTCTAAACGTCGTTCCCGCTCGGTGGCGCGTCCGCGTCAGATGGCGATGGCGCTGGCAAAAGAGCTCACCAACCACAGCCTGCCGGAAATCGGTGATGCGTTTGGTGGCCGTGACCATACGACCGTGCTGCACGCTTGTCGCAAGATCGAGCAGCTACGCGAAGAAAGCCACGACATAAAAGAAGATTTTTCCAATTTAATCAGAACATTATCATCGTGACGCTATGAAATTTACCGTTGAACGTGAACATTTATTAAAACCGCTGCAACAGGTGAGTGGCCCATTAGGCGGCCGCCCTACGCTGCCTATTCTTGGAAACCTGCTGCTTCAGGTCGCGGACGGTACGCTGTCGCTGACCGGCACAGATCTGGAAATGGAAATGATCGCGCGCGTTACGCTGACTCAGCCGCACGACGCGGGCGCGACCACGGTTCCGGCACGTAAATTCTTTGATATTTGCCGTGGGCTGCCGGAAGGCGCTGAAATCGCCGTGCAGCTGGAGGGCGACCGCATGCTGGTGCGCTCTGGCCGCAGCCGTTTCTCCCTCTCCACGCTGCCCGCTGCGGACTTCCCGAACCTGGATGACTGGCAGAGCGAAGTTGAATTTACCCTGCCGCAGGCGACGATGAAGCGTCTGATTGAAGCCACGCAGTTCTCCATGGCGCATCAGGACGTTCGTTACTACTTAAACGGCATGCTGTTCGAAACCGAAGGTGAAGAGCTGCGTACCGTGGCGACCGACGGTCACCGTCTGGCGGTCTGTTCCATGCCGATTGGCGATTCACTGCCAAACCATTCGGTGATCGTACCGCGTAAAGGCGTAATTGAACTGATGCGCATGCTCGACGGCGGCGATACCCCACTGCGCGTGCAGATTGGCAGCAACAATATTCGTGCCCACGTGGGCGATTTTGTCTTCACATCGAAGCTGGTAGACGGTCGTTTCCCGGATTATCGCCGCGTATTGCCGAAGAATCCGGACAAAACGCTGGAGGCGGGTTGCGACATCCTCAAGCAGGCGTTTGCGCGTGCCGCTATTCTCTCGAACGAGAAATTCCGCGGCGTACGTCTGTACGTGAGTGAAAACCAGATCAAAATCACCGCCAACAACCCGGAGCAGGAAGAGGCAGAAGAGATTCTGGACGTCACCTACGCCGGGGCTGAGATGGAAATCGGCTTCAACGTTAGCTACGTGCTGGATGTGCTGAATGCACTGAAATGCGAGAACGTTCGCATCCTGCTGACTGACTCCGTTTCGAGCGTACAGATTGAAGATGCCGCATCACAGTCGGCTGCTTATGTTGTTATGCCAATGAGACTGTAATGTCGCTCACCCGTCTGTTGATCCGCGACTTTCGCAATATCGAAAGCGCGGATCTCGCTTTATCCCCTGGCTTTAACTTCCTGGTTGGCGCGAACGGCAGCGGCAAAACCAGCGTGCTGGAAGCCATCTATACGCTCGGCCACGGCCGGGCGTTTCGCAGTTTGCAGATTGGTCGCGTGATTCGCCACGAGCAGGATTCTTTTGTTCTGCACGGGCGTTTGCAGGGAGAGGAGCGAGAGACCGCCATCGGCCTGACCAAAGATAAGCAGGGTGACAGCAAGGTGCGCATCGACGGCACCGATGGCCACAAGGTGGCGGAGCTGGCGCTGCTGATGCCGATGCAGCTGATTACGCCCGAGGGGTTTACTTTACTCAACGGCGGCCCCAAATACAGAAGAGCGTTCCTCGACTGGGGATGCTTTCACAATGAAGCCGGTTTCTTTAACGCCTGGAGCAACCTGAAGCGTCTGCTTAAACAGCGTAACGCCGCATTGCGCCAGGTCACGCGCTACGCCCAGCTGCGTCCGTGGGACATGGAACTCATCCCTCTAGCGGAACAAATCAGCCGCTGGCGTGCCGAATACAGCGCAGGTATCGCCGAAGACATGGCCGACACCTGCAAACAGTTTTTACCCGAGTTCTCTCTCACCTTCTCTTTCCAGCGCGGCTGGGAGAAAGAGACGGATTATGCTGAGGTGTTAGAGAGAAGCTTCGAGCGCGATCGCATGTTGACCTACACCGCGCACGGCCCGCACAAGGCGGATTTCCGCATTCGTGCCGACGGTGCGCCGGTGGAAGACACGCTGTCGCGCGGGCAGCTGAAGCTCCTGATGTGCGCGCTGCGCCTGGCGCAGGGGGAGTTCCTCACCCGCGAAAGTGGGCGACGCTGCCTGTACCTGATAGATGATTTTGCCTCGGAACTTGACGACGCGCGGCGCGGGCTGCTTGCCAGCCGCCTGAAAGCCACGCAGTCGCAGGTTTTCGTCAGCGCCATTAGCGCTGAACACGTTATGGACATGTCGGACGAAAATTCGAAGATGTTTACCGTGGAAAAGGGTAAAATAACGGATTAACCCAAGTTGAAATGAGCGAGAAACGTTGATGTCGAATTCTTATGACTCCTCCAGTATCAAAGTCCTGAAAGGGCTGGATGCGGTGCGTAAGCGCCCGGGTATGTATATCGGCGACACGGATGACGGCACCGGTCTGCACCACATGGTATTCGAGGTGGTAGATAACGCTATCGACGAAGCGCTCGCGGGTCACTGTAAAGACATCGTGGTCACGATCCATGCGGACAACTCCGTGTCCGTTACCGATGACGGTCGTGGCATCCCAACCGGTATTCACCCGGAAGAGGGCGTCTCCGCGGCGGAAGTCATCATGACCGTTCTGCACGCAGGCGGTAAGTTCGATGATAACTCCTATAAAGTTTCCGGCGGTCTGCACGGCGTAGGCGTATCCGTAGTTAACGCCCTGTCGCAGAAGCTGGAGCTGGTTATCCAGCGCGAAGGCAAAATTCACCGTCAGATCTACCATCACGGCGTGCCTGAAGCGCCGCTGGCCGTCACGGGCGATACCGAGAAAACCGGTACCATGGTGCGTTTCTGGCCGAGCCTTGAAACCTTCACCAACGTCACCGAATTCGAGTACGACATTCTGGCGAAACGCCTGCGTGAACTGTCGTTCCTGAACTCCGGCGTGTCGATTCGTCTGCGCGACAAACGCAACAACAAAGAAGACCACTTCCATTATGAAGGTGGTATCAAGGCGTTCGTTGAGTATCTGAACAAGAACAAAACGCCAATTCACCCGAATATCTTCTACTTCTCTACTGAAAAAGACGGTATCGGCGTGGAAGTGGCCTTGCAGTGGAACGACGGTTTCCAGGAAAACATTTACTGCTTCACCAACAACATTCCACAGCGCGACGGCGGTACGCACCTTGCGGGCTTCCGCGCGGCGATGACCCGTACCCTGAACGCTTACATGGACAAAGAAGGCTACAGCAAAAAAGCGAAAGTCAGCGCCACCGGTGACGATGCCCGTGAAGGCCTGATTGCCGTGGTCTCCGTGAAGGTGCCGGATCCGAAGTTCTCCTCACAGACCAAAGACAAGCTGGTCTCTTCTGAGGTGAAATCGGCGGTTGAACAGCAGATGAACGAACTGCTGAGCGAATACCTGCTGGAAAACCCGTCCGACGCGAAAATCGTGGTGGGTAAAATTATCGATGCGGCGCGTGCCCGTGAAGCGGCGCGTAAAGCGCGTGAAATGACCCGTCGTAAAGGCGCGCTGGACCTGGCAGGCCTGCCGGGCAAACTGGCTGACTGTCAGGAACGCGACCCGGCGCTGTCTGAACTGTACCTTGTGGAAGGGGACTCCGCGGGCGGTTCTGCAAAGCAGGGCCGTAACCGCAAGAACCAGGCGATTCTGCCGCTGAAGGGTAAAATCCTCAACGTTGAGAAAGCGCGCTTCGACAAGATGCTCTCTTCTCAGGAAGTAGCGACGCTCATCACCGCGCTCGGCTGCGGCATTGGTCGCGACGAGTACAACCCGGACAAACTGCGTTATCACAGCATCATCATCATGACCGATGCGGACGTCGACGGCTCGCACATCCGTACGCTGCTGTTGACCTTCTTCTATCGTCAGATGCCGGAAATCGTTGAGCGCGGCCACGTCTACATTGCGCAGCCACCGCTGTACAAGGTGAAAAAAGGCAAGCAGGAACAGTACATTAAAGATGACGACGCGATGGATCAGTACCAAATCGCGATCGCCCTTGATGGTGCGACCCTGCACGCAAACTCCAGCGCGCCAGCGCTGGCCGGTGAGCCGCTGGAGCGTCTGGTTTCCGAGTTCAACGCCACGCAGAAAATGATTGGCCGTATGGAGCGTCGCTATCCGAAAGCGCTGCTGAAAGAGCTGATTTATCAGCCGACCCTGACCGAAGCCGATCTGAGCAACGAGCAGACCGTCACCCGCTGGGTGAACACCCTGGTGAGCGAGCTGAACGAGAAAGAGCAGCACGGCAGCCAGTGGAAGTTCGACGTTCAGCAGAACGCTGAGCAGCAGTTCGAGCCGATTGTTCGCGTGCGTACCCACGGCGTCGATACCGACTACCCGCTTGAGCACGAGTTTGTTACCGGTCCGGAATACCGCCGTATCTGCACCCTCGGCGAGAAGCTGCGTGGTCTGATCGAAGACGATGCGTTCATCGAACGTGGCGAGCGTCGTCAACCGGTAACCAGCTTCGAACAGGCGCTGGAGTGGCTGGTAAAAGAGTCCCGTCGTGGCCTCTCTATTCAGCGTTATAAAGGCCTGGGCGAAATGAACCCGGATCAGCTGTGGGAAACCACCATGGATCCGGAAAGCCGTCGCATGCTGCGCGTCACCGTTAAAGACGCAATCGCAGCGGATCAGCTGTTCACGACCCTGATGGGCGATGCGGTTGAACCACGTCGCGCCTTCATCGAAGAGAACGCCCTGAAGGCGGCGAATATCGATATTTAATCGTCGCTTTACGACAACATAACTGGCCGCGCTTTAGCGCGGCTTTTTTATGGACGCAGGAAACTCCAGCGACATCACTGCCGGTAAACGTTTGACCAGCATATCTATG
This sequence comes from Enterobacter cloacae complex sp. AR_0002, assembly GCF_001922365.1. Lineage (NCBI taxonomy): Bacteria > Pseudomonadati > Pseudomonadota > Gammaproteobacteria > Enterobacterales > Enterobacteriaceae > Enterobacter > Enterobacter cloacae complex sp. AR_0002. Next base: position 3,647,022 of record NZ_CP018814.1, on the reverse strand, counting down.
GCAATTCTTACCCTTAGCGGCAGGTGTGGCGTCTGCTGCCAGACGGCATGAACGTCGAAGCGTACATCCGGGGCCTGCTTAAAGAGCGGGACAAGATTTCCCTGATGAATTTCTTTGATGACCATCCAGCAGGGTAACCATGCAATACCGTGGCCGGCCAGCGCCGCGTCGCAGATCGCCTGCAAATCATCCATATTGAGGGATGAGCGGGGAATAAACGTGCGCGACGTGCCATCGTAATCCATCAGCTGCCAGGGTAAGACTCTGCCCGCACGCGTGTAGTTAATGGCCGTATACTGGCGTAAATCATCAACGCTTTGCGGCTGGCCATTCTTAATCAGATAATCCGGCGCGGCACACAGAACCATTCGGTGCACTCCCAGCCTTCTGGCGACCAGCACGGCGCTGTCAGCCAGGGTGCCATTGCGCACCGCCATATCAAACCCTTCTTCCACAAGATCCACGATGCGGTCGCTAAAGGACATTTCAAGCTCAAGCCCGGGATGCTCCTGCGCCAGCTCTATTAGCAGCGGGGCGATACACTGGCGACCAAACAGCACCGGCATGGCAACACGCAGCCGACCGCTGACCTGATGTTTTCCGGTTTCAAGCTGCGATTCAGCGCCACGGATCTCTTCCAGCGCGCGCAGGCAGCGTTCATAAAAAAGCGCGCCGTTATCGGTCAGCCTCTGGCTGCGGGTGGTCCGATGAAACAGACGAACCCCCAGCCTCTCTTCAAGACGAGCAATGCTTTTTCCTACCGCCGAGCGCGACAAATGCAGACGGACGGCGGCCTGGGCAAAACTTCCTGCCTCAACGGAGGCAACGAAAACGGGAATATCTTTCAGCGTATCGGTCATGGACGAATTGTATCAATTTGGTCATCAATGAAGGGAAAACTTATCGCCACTGGTGACGCTGAGTCAACGGTAGACTGTCAGAACTGAACAATCATCTGATGACAGGAGAAAAAAATGACAGCAACAATGCAACGCTGGTCAATGGATGCCCTTGGTCGTGAAAGCCTCAGGCTCGTTCAGGAGCCTGTTCCACAGCCAGGCCCGGGTGAGGTCCGCGTACGGGTAAATGCCGTTGCGCTCAACTACCGGGATAAAATGGTGATTGAAGGCACGATGCCGATTCCGCTTTCCTTCCCGTTTACCCCAGCATCTGACATGGCAGGCGTGGTGGACAGCATCGGTGAAGGCGTTACGCGTTTCAAACCCGGCGCACGCGTCATCTCAACCTTCTTCCCGGAATGGATCGACGGCAAGCCGCAGGCAGACGCGCGCGATTTGCCCTATAAAACGTCCGGTGGATACTTCCAGGGCATGCTGGCCGAATATGTGGTTGTGAGTGAAAACGCGCTGGTGGCGTCCCCGGAAAGCCTGGATGACGCTGAGGCCAGTACGCTTCCTTGCGCGGGGCTTACCGCATGGTTCGCGCTGGTGGAGCGCGGTCATTTACGCGCCGGGCAATCGGTGCTGGTACAAGGGACGGGCGGTGTGGCGCTATTCGCTTTGCAGATAGCAAAAGCGCACGGCGCAGAGGTGTTTGTCTCCTCGGGAAGTGATGAAAAACTGGCGCGGGCCAAAAAGCTGGGGGCCAGCCAGGGCATCAACCGACTGAAAGGCGACTGGGCTGAAAATACGCTGGCACTGACGCAGGATCGCGGCATCGACCATATTATCGAAACCGTGGGTGGGGAGAACCTGAGACATTCCCTGCGCGCCGTTGCCGTTCATGGGCGGATATCGGTCATTGGCGTGCTGGCCGGGACAGAAATTTCTCTGCCTGCAAGCGAGCTGTTGCTGAAATCCCCCGTCATTCAGGGGATTGGGGTTGGACACCGCCGGGCGCTGGAAGATTTTGTCCGTGCTGTTGATGTCACGGAGTTAAAACCGGTGATTGAGCATCGCTACCGCTTTGACGAGCTGGAACAGGCGCTTGAGCATCTGGATCGCGGTGCGTTTGGCAAAATCGTTCTCACCCGCGAGTGAGTTCCCGTTCCCGGAATAAACGTAAAAGGGGCTTTTTGTTGCGCAAGGTAGCTCTATTTTTGTGTGCTTAATCGCGTTAGCATGAGGTAGCACTCATTTATCCCGGGGACCCCATGGCCATCAAACTCATTGCAATCGATATGGACGGCACGCTGCTGCTGCCAGACCACACTATCTCTCCTGCCGTTAAAAATGCGATCGCCGCCGCACGCGAAAAAGGCGTGAACGTGGTGCTCACCACCGGACGCCCGTATGCCGGGGTGCACAGTTACCTGAAAGAGCTGCACATGAACCAGCCTGGCGATTACTGCATCACCTATAACGGCGCGCTGGTGCAAAAGGCAGCCGATGGCAGCACGGTGGCGCAAACTGCACTGAGCTATGATGACTATCGGTTCCTGGAAAAACTCTCCCGCGACGTGGGCTCTCACTTCCACGCGCTCGATCGCAATACGCTTTACACCGCCAACCGCGATATCAGCTACTACACGGTGCACGAGTCCTACGTTGCAACCATTCCACTGGTGTTCTGTGAAGCGGAGAAAATGGATCCGGCAACACAGTTCCTGAAAGTGATGATGATTGATGAACCTGCGGTTCTCGACAAAGCCATTTCACGCATTCCGGCTGAGGTAAAAGAGAAATACACCGTGCTGAAAAGTGCGCCTTACTTCCTCGAAATCCTCGATAAACGCGTCAATAAAGGCACGGGCGTCAAATCGCTTGCCGATGCGCTGGGCATCAAGCCTGAGGAGATCATGGCGCTGGGCGACCAGGAAAACGATATTGCGATGATCGAATATGCAGGCATGGGCGTGGCGATGGATAACGCCATCCCGTCGGTAAAAGAAGTGGCGAACTTCGTGACCAAATCTAACCTGGAAGACGGCGTTGCCTGGGCGATCGAGAAATTTGTCCTCTCCTAGCAGCTGTCTGTAATCATCAGCCTCGGTTATCTACCGGGGCTTTTTTTGGCCCTGAATTTATCGGATTGTTCTTTTTGTGATCTGGATTGTAGTACAATATTAACTGATTGTACTACATTGTCACCACGGCAAAGACGAAAGGCCTCACGTTTGTACTGCAAAAGTGAGGCGAAATTCAGCGGTCGCGGTAAAGTAGTGATGGACTTACAGAGCACAAGGACTCTCCATGACACTCAATAAAACCGATCGCATTGTCATCACGCTGGGCACTCAGATTGTGGGTGGCAAATACGTTCCCGGTTCGCCGCTGCCAGCAGAGGCGGAACTGTGCGAGGAGTTTGAAACCTCGCGCAACATCATCCGGGAAGTGTTCCGCTCGCTGATGGCGAAGCGGCTGATTGAAATGAAGCGCTATCGCGGCGCGTTTGTGGCGCCGCGTAACCAGTGGAACTACCTCGATACCGATGTTCTGCAATGGGTACTGGAAAACGACTACGACCCACGGCTTATCGGCGCGATGAGCGAAGTCCGAAATCTGGTGGAACCGGCCATTGCCCGCTGGGCGGCTGAGCGCGCAACGTCAGGTGACCTGGCACAGATTGAGTCGGCTTTAAACGACATGATCGCCAATAACCAGAATCGGGAGGCGTTCAACGAGGCGGACATTCGCTACCACGAGGCGGTATTGCAGTCGGTGCATAACCCGGTGTTACAGCAGCTTAGCGTGGCGATCAGCTCGCTACAGCGAGCAGTATTTGAACGTACCTGGATGGGTGATGAGGCCAACATGCCGAAAACGCTTCAGGAACATAAAGCGCTGTTCGATGCGATACGGCATCAGGACGGCGATGCGGCAGAGCAGGCGGCGCTGACCATGATCGCCAGCTCGACACGAAGGTTGAAGGAAATCACATGACATCACGCTACATCGCAATTGACTGGGGATCGACCAATCTGCGCGCCTGGCTCTACCAGGGTGAGCAGTGCCTGGAACGCAGGCAATCAGAAGCAGGTGTGACGCGCCTGAACGGTAAATCCCCAGCAGCGGTGTTAGCAGAGGTGACACAAAACTGGCGCGACGGTACTACGCCAGTGGTGATGGCCGGAATGGTCGGCAGTAACGTAGGCTGGAAGGTTTCGCCTTATCTGTCGGTTCCGGTGCATTTCACTGCCGTTGGCGAGCAGTTAACGTCCGTTGGCGACAATGTCTGGATTATCCCCGGTTTATGCGTCTCTCGCGACGATAACCATAACGTGATGCGCGGTGAAGAGACGCAACTGCTCGGGGCGCGCACGCTTTCTCCTTCTTCTGTCTACGTCATGCCCGGGACGCACTGCAAATGGGTCCAGGCGGATGCTGAGCAAATTCATGACTTTCGCACCGTGATGACCGGCGAATTGCACCACTTGCTGCTTAAGCATTCGCTGGTGGGGGCCGGTTTGCCGGAGCAGACCCCTTCGCCGGAAGCGTTTGCCGCCGGGCTTGAGCGCGGGATCGCATCCCCTGCCGTTTTGCCGCAACTTTTTGAGGTTCGCGCCTCGCACGTGCTGGGAAATCTTCCGCGCGAACAGGTCAGCGAATTTCTGTCCGGCCTGCTGATTGGCGCAGAGGTCGCCACCCTGAGCGACGCGTTCGCCGGGCAGCAGGCCATCACGCTCGTCGCGGGTTCATCGCTGACGTCTCGTTACCGCCAGGCGTTCCACGCTATCGGACGGGATGTTGCTGCGGTGGAAGGCGACACGGCATTTCAGGCAGGCATAAGGAGCATCGCTCATGCAGTGGCAAACTGAACTTCCCCTGATCGCGATTTTGCGCGGTATCACGCCCGGTGAGGCCTTAGCGCACGTTGGCGCGGTGATCGACGCCGGGTTCGACGCGGTGGAAATCCCGCTCAACTCCCCGGAGTGGGAAAAAAGCATTCCGGCAATTGTGAAGGCGTTTGGTGATAAGGCGCTGATTGGCGCTGGCACCGTATTACAGCCGGAGCAGGTGGATGAACTGGCGAAGATGGGCTGCAAGCTTATCGTCACACCGAATATCAACCCCGAGGTGATCCGCCGGGCGGTGGAGTACGGCATGACCGTTTGCCCGGGTTGCGCCACGGCTACAGAAGCCTTTGCCGCCCTCGATGCAGGCGCACAGTCTCTCAAAATTTTCCCGTCGTCGGCCTTTGGTCCGGATTACATCAAAGCGCTGAAAGCGGTCTTACCCGCCAGCGTGCCGGTCTTTGCCGTGGGCGGCGTCACGCCGGAAAACCTGGTGCAGTGGATAAAAGCGGGCTGTGTGGGCGCCGGGCTGGGCAGCGATCTCTATCGTGCCGGACAGCCCGTTGAGCGTACCGCACAGCAGGCGGCAGCATTTGTGAAAGCGTATCGAGAGGCAGTGCAATGAAAATAACCAAACTCACCACGTACCGTTTACCCCCGCGTTGGATGTTCCTGAAAATCGAAACCGACGAAGGCGTGGTTGGCTGGGGCGAGCCGGTGATTGAAGGCCGTGCGCGCACCGTTGAAGCCGCGGTTCACGAGCTGGGCGAATACCTGATTGGCCAGGATCCGGCGCGCATCAACGACCTGTGGCAGGTCATGTACCGGGCGGGATTTTACCGTGGCGGTCCGATCCTGATGAGCGCCATCGCCGGTATTGATCAGGCGCTGTGGGATATCAAAGGCAAAGTGCTGAATGCCCCGGTCTGGCAATTAATGGGCGGCCTGGTGCGCGACAAAATCAAAGCCTACAGCTGGGTGGGCGGTGACCGCCCTGCGGAAGTGATCGACGGTATCCGGCAACTGCGCAACATCGGTTTTGACACCTTCAAACTCAACGGCTGCGAAGAGATGGGCGTTATCGACAACTCGCGCGCGGTAGACCGGGCGGTGAACACCGTGGCGCAAATCCGCGAGGCTTTCGGCAACGAGATTGAGTTTGGCCTGGATTTCCACGGCCGCGTCAGCGCGCCAATGGCCAAAGTGCTGATTAAAGAGCTGGAGCCGTATCGCCCGCTGTTTATCGAAGAGCCGGTGCTGGCCGAGCAGGCGGAATACTATCCGAAACTGGCTGAACAGACGCACATTCCCATCGCGGCGGGTGAACGCATGTTCTCGCGCTTCGAGTTTAAACGCGTGCTGGAAGCGGGCGGCATTGCGATCCTGCAACCGGACCTCTCCCACGCGGGTGGCATCACCGAATGCTACAAAATTGCCGGAATGGCAGAAGCCTACGATGTGGCGCTGGCCCCGCACTGTCCGCTTGGGCCAATTGCGCTGGCGGCCTGCCTGCACGTCGACTTCGTCTCGCGCAATGCGGTGTTCCAGGAACAAAGCATGGGCATTCACTATAACAAGGGCGCGGAGCTGCTCGACTTTGTGAAAAACAAGGAAGACTTCAGCATGGAAGGCGGTTTCTTTAAACCGTTAACGAAGCCGGGCCTTGGCGTGGAGATCGACGAAGCCAAAGTCATTGAGCTGAGTAAATGTGCGCCGGACTGGCGTAACCCACTGTGGCGTCATGAAGACGGTTCCGTAGCCGAGTGGTAAATGCGCGTCATACTTCGCGCTGGTGATGCGTTGGCTGCGTTTTCTTACCCCGGTCACATACTTTTGTATGCTCCCGGGGATGCGAAAACTTGCCGCCTTCCCCCAGCACGAATTATTTAGCGCATTCCGTTTACGTTTTTAATTAAAAAAACCAAATACACCCTCTGTAAATTACAGGGCATGGTGAGCGGCTTCGCTATGCCCAAAATCTGGAGACAGATTGCGATGGATATTCCAGTTACTGCTGCAAAAACCGGGCGTCGTCGTTACCTGACGCTGATCATGATCTTTATTACCGTGGTCATCTGTTATGTCGACCGCGCCAACCTTGCCGTGGCATCGGCTCATATTCAGGAAGAGTTTGGCATCACCAAAGCGGAAATGGGCTACGTCTTCTCGGCGTTTGCCTGGCTGTATACGCTCTGCCAGATCCCGGGTGGCTGGTTCCTTGACCGCGTGGGGTCGCGTCTGACCTACTTTATCGCTATTTTTGGCTGGTCCGTGGCGACCCTGTTCCAGGGCTTCGCCACCGGGCTGATGTCACTGATTGGCCTGCGCGCCATCACCGGGGTGTTTGAAGCGCCCGCGTTTCCGACCAACAACCGCATGGTGACCAGCTGGTTCCCGGAACACGAACGCGCTTCCGCTGTTGGTTTTTACACCTCCGGGCAGTTTGTTGGCCTGGCATTTCTGACGCCGCTGTTAATCTGGATCCAGGAGCTACTGAGCTGGCACTGGGTGTTCATCGTCACCGGCGGGATCGGCATTATCTGGTCGTTAATCTGGTTTAAGGTCTATCAGCCGCCGCGCCTGACCAAAAGCATCACCAAAGCCGAACTGGACTACATCCGCGACGGCGGTGGCCTGGTGGACGGCGATGCGCCCGTGAAAAAAGAGGCGCGCCAGCCGCTGACCAGAGCGGACTGGAAGCTGGTCTTCCACCGTAAGCTGGTGGGCGTTTATCTGGGTCAGTTCGCGGTGACTTCCACGCTGTGGTTCTTCCTCACCTGGTTCCCGAACTATCTGACCCAGGAAAAAGGGATTACCGCGCTGAAGGCGGGCTTTATGACCACCGTACCCTTCCTTGCGGCATTTTTCGGCGTCCTGCTCTCGGGCTGGCTGGCGGACAAACTGGTGAAAAAAGGCTTCTCACTGGGCGTTGCGCGTAAAACGCCTATTATCTGCGGCCTACTGATCTCTACCTGCATCATGGGAGCGAACTACACCAACGATCCGGTGTGGATCATGACCTTGATGGCGGTAGCGTTCTTCGGGAACGGTTTTGCCTCCATCACCTGGTCGCTGGTGTCGTCGCTGGCGCCGATGCGTCTGATTGGCCTGACCGGCGGCGTGTTTAACTTCGTTGGCGGCCTGGGCGGGATCACCGTGCCGCTGGTCATCGGTTACCTGGCGCAGGACTACGGCTTTGGTCCGGCGCTGGTGTATATCTCTGCCGTGGCGCTGATCGGGGCGCTCTCCTACATCCTGCTGGTCGGCGACGTGAAACGAGTAGGCTAATCCCTTCGGATGTTTTACCCTGATGCGATAACCGCGCATCAGGGTATTTTCATGAAACAAATCACCTTCGCTTCCCGCAACCACCAGCTCACCAACATCAACACCTGGACGCCAGACAGTCAGTGGCTTGTCTATGATGTCCGCCCGTCCGGCGCGTCGTTTACCGGTGAAACCATTGAGCGGGTCAATGTTAGTACGGGCGAGGTTGAGGCGATCTACCGTGCGACTGACGGCGCGCATGTTGGCGTGGTAACCGTTCATCCGGCGCAGGACAAATATGTTTTTATCCACGGCCCGAAAAACCCGGATGCAGACTGGCAGTATGATTTTCACCATCGTCAGGGGGTGATTGCGCACAATGGTCAGGTGAGCAATCTTGATGCGATGGATATCACCGCGCCTTACACGGCAGGTGCGCTGCGTGGCGGCACCCACGTTCACGTTTTTAGCCCGAACGGGCAGTTCGTCAGCTTTACCTATAACGACCATGTGCTGCACGCGCGCGATCCGCAGCTGGATTTGCGTAACGTCGGGGTGGCGGCGCCTTGTGGTCCGGTAAACCCACAGGGGAACCATCCGCGGGAATATGCCGGAACCTTCTGGAGCGTACTGGTAAGCCGGACAACGCCGAACCCGAAACCGGGCAGCGATGAGATCAACCGCGCCTATGAAGAGGGCTGGGTGGGCAACGACAGGCTGGCGTTTATCGGCGATACGGTGTCTGCGAAAGGCGAGAAAGTGCCCGAACTGTTTATTGTCAATCTTCCCAAAGACGAGCAGGGCTGGAAACGAGCGGGCGATGCGCCGTTGCAGGGAACGCCGGATACAATGCCCGCGCCGCCTGCGGGCGTCATGCAACGCCGCCTTACCTTCACCCATCAGAAGGCGTATCCGGGGCTGGTGAACGTGCCGCGCCACTGGGTGCGCAGCAATCCACAGGGGACGCAGGTCGCGTTTTTAATGCGGGACGATAACGGCGTTGTGCAGCTGTGGCTTATCTCCCCTGAGGGCGGCGAGCCGCGCCAGCTGACCCACACTGAGCGTGATATTCAGTCGGCTTTTAACTGGCATCCTTCTGGCCGCACACTTGGGTTTGTGCTCGAAAGCCGTATTGCCTGCTGCGATGCGCAGACCGGTGAGGTGACGTTTTTGACCTCCGATCACGGCAATCCGCCGTCTGCTGACGCTGTGGTGTTTTCCCCGGACGGACGATTTATTACATGGATGGAAGAGAAGGACGGTTTCCGCCAGCTGTGGCTAACGGAAACCGCACAGAATTAGCGTGGAGGCATCGCTGCGGGCGGGATGACGGAGTTGGTTGCCAGCGTCTCCTGCTCGCTTTTCTCAACGCGCGAACGCACTGAGCTGTCGGTGCGGAACATATCCCACGGCAGCAAAAGCGTATCGGCAACCGCCGTAAACGGCATATCAAGAATCGCCAGAGATTTGGTACCCCAGTTTGTCTCATCATCAGAGATCATTGCGGCACTGGCGCGCGTCCCCGGATATGTTCCTTCTTTACCGCCGGTGTGCGACATCACGCTCGAACACCCGCAAAGTAAAACAACCCCGCTGAACGTCGCCAGCTTAATCAGAACATTTCTCATCATCACTCAGTCATCATTAGTAGCACGGCATTGACCTGCAACTCAGGGTTATAGCGAGGCGCGTCCAAAATGGATAGCTCCAAACTCCCGCACTGTGGTCGCCATCGCAATTTAACCCTTTGTGCTGTGCCCCTGAGTCTATGCGACAACCAGCAAAGTGCAAAAAAATCTCACATCAACAGGCTTGAAAAGGCCGTATCCATACCCATTTTAAGAATGTAACCCGATAACGGACACGCCTGATGGGTGTTCGGGGAAGCAGAAGCCTGTCCATGGTGGAAGGCTACATTTTCTCGCTGATTTCAGGAGCATTTATCTATGCGTAATTTCGATCTCTCTCCGCTATACCGTTCTGCCATTGGTTTTGATCGTCTGTTCAACCACTTAGAAAACAACCAGAGCCAGAGCAACGGCTATCCTCCTTACAACGTTGAACTGGTTGACGAAAACCACTATCGCATTGCGATTGCTGTTGCCGGTTTCGCAGAGAGCGAACTGGAGATCACCGCGCAGGACAATCTGCTGGTGGTGAAAGGCTCCCATGCGGGCGAGCAGAAAGAACGAACCTACCTCTACCAGGGTATCGCAGAGCGTAACTTTGAACGCAAGTTCCAGCTGGCTGAGAACATCCACGTCAAGGGCGCGAACCTGGTGAACGGCCTGCTGTTTATCGAACTGGAACGTGTGATTCCGGAAGAGAAAAAACCGCGTCGTATCGAAATCAATTAATTAAGCGGGTCGCGGCTGCGGCCCACCTGAAATTGCTTGCCGTAAAGGGAGCATATGCGAATCCGCAAGGGTTTGCAGGTACAACTGTGCACAAAATTAAACTGTGCCGAACTCGCTTCTCAGAAGGAGATTTAGTATGCGTAACTATGATTTTTCCCCTCTGCTGCGTCAGTGGATCGGTTTTGACAAACTGGCTAACGCGCTGCAAAGCGCAACCGAACAGCAGACCTTTCCGCCGTACAACATCGAAAAAAGCGATGATAACCACTACCGCATCACGCTTGCGCTGGCCGGGTTCCGCCAGGAAGATCTCGACATCCAGCTTGAGGGTGCGCGCCTGACCGTGAAAGGGTCACCGGAAAAACCAGACACCGAGACCAAATGGCTGCATCAGGGGCTTGTCACTCAGCCGTTTAGCCTGAGCTTTACCCTGGCAGACCATATGGAAGTTTCTGGCGCGACGTTCACTAACGGGCTGCTGAACATTGACCTCACCCGTAACGTGCCGGAAGCCATTGCGCCTCAACGCATCGCCATTAGCGAACGCCCGGCGTTGAATAGCTAATCGTGTGCGGGCTGGTGCCCTCACCCCGACCCTCTCCCTGTGGGAGAGGGTGCAAACACTAAAAACGGTCACCTTCGGGTGACCGTTTTGCGTTTACCTTCGGCTTTTTTGTGCGCCATCGCCCATACAACCGCCGCCAGCTCTGAGAGAATCCTTATCATAACTAAGGTTATACACAGGATGTGGAACATGAGTGATATCGCGTTAACCGTCAGCGTGTTGGCCCTTGTCGCGGTAGTGGGGCTATGGCTGGGGAATATCAAAATCCGCGGCGTCGGGTTTGGGATTGGCGGGGTGCTGTTCGGCGGGATTTTTGTCGGCCATTTTGCCGACCAGCTTGGGTGGGTGCTCAGCGCCGATATGCTGCATTTCATCCAGGAGTTCGGCCTGATCCTCTTTGTGTATACCATCGGTATTCAGGTGGGGCCGGGCTTCTTCGCTTCCCTGCGCGTCTCCGGTTTACGCCTTAATCTCTTTGCCTTCGGCATTGTTGTGATGGGTGGGCTGGTCACCGCGATCCTGCATAAACTCTTCGCTATTCCGCTGCCCGTCGTGCTGGGCATCTTCTCCGGCGCCGTCACGAATACGCCCGCGCTCGGGGCGGGCCAGCAAATTCTGCGCGATCTGGGTATCCCTGCTGATGTCGTCGATCAGATGGGGATGAGCTACGCCATGGCCTATCCGTTTGGCATTTGCGGTATTTTGCTCTCGATGTGGCTGGTGCGCGTGCTGTTCCGCGTTAACGTCGAGCAGGAGGCAAAAGAGCATGAAAGCACGCTGACCAACGGCCATGCGCTCATTAAAACTATCAATATTCGCGTCGAAAACCCTAATCTGAACAATATGGCGATTCAGGATGTTCCCATTCTGAACAGCGCGACCATTATCTGTTCCCGCCTGAAACGTGATGACACGCTGATGGTGCCTTCACCGGATACCCTTATTCAGCACGGCGATCTCCTGCATCTGGTAGGGCAACCGGCGGATTTAAACAATGCCCGGCTGGTGATCGGTCAGGAGGTGGATACCTCACTCTCAACCCGTGGAACGGACATGCGCGTGGAGCGCGTGGTAGTGACCAATGAGAAGGTTCTGGGCAAGAAAATACGCGATTTGCAGGTTAAAGAGCGTTATGACGTGGTGATCTCCCGGCTTAACCGCGCCGGTGTCGAGCTGGTGGCCAGCCAGGATGCCAGCCTGCAATTCGGTGATATTCTCAACCTCGTCGGGCGTCCTTCATCTATTGATGCCGTAGCGGACATGGTGGGCAACGCCCAGCAAAAACTCCAGCAGGTGCAGATGCTGCCGGTCTTTATCGGCGTCGGGCTTGGCGTCATGCTTGGCTCCATCCCCCTGTATGTGCCCGGCTTCCCGGTAGCACTGAAGCTGGGTCTGGCAGGCGGGCCGCTCATTATGGCGCTTATCCTCGGGCGTATCGGCTCCATCGGTAAGCTCTACTGGTTTATGCCGCCGAGCGCTAACCTGGCGCTGCGGGAGTTGGGCATCGTGCTGTTTCTGGCGGTGGTGGGGCTGAAATCCGGCGGCGATTTTGTCGATACTCTGGTGAACGGCGAAGGGATGAGCTGGGTAGGATACGGCATATTTATTACCGCTATCCCACTGATAACTGTCGGATTATTGGCGCGTATGTTCGCTAAAATGAACTATCTCACGCTGTGCGGCATGCTGGCCGGTTCCATGACCGATCCGCCCGCGCTGGCGTTCGCCAATAACCTGCACGCCACCAGCGGCGCGGCGGCGTTATCCTACGCCACGGTTTATCCGCTGGTGATGTTTCTGCGCATCATCACCCCGCAGCTACTGGCGGTGCTATTCTGGGGGATGGGCTAATAAGTCTTCCGGGTGGATACGCCGCAGATGGTAGTCCACCTGGTAATCGCTTGTGTTCCGGAACATCACGGAATAATTGAGGAACTCGCCGCTGTCGCTGTAGGAAAGGGAAGTGATGCGCAGCAGCGGCGTCTGTTCCGGCACATTCATATAACCGGCCAGCTGTTTATCAGCCAGCACCGGCGTCAGGCTCTCGTAGTTGCCGCTGATGGTGATCCCACACTCCTTCTCGATGTAATCAAACTTAGACCCTTCGAGATGCGCCAGGGAAAGATTGCGGAACAGCTTCACCGGCATAAAGCTGTCCTCCAGCATCAGCGGTTTTCCGTCCACGTAACGCACCCGCCTTGAAAAATAGATCCGCTCATCAACCTGAATCCGCAGCTGGCTGGCGATGGCGGGCGGCGCGGGCATCACTTCAAACTGCAACACCTTGCTTTGCACTTCTTTCCCCTGCTGGCGCAATACCTCCACCAGCCCAGTCAGGTTAGTCGTTTCATGATGAACGTCTTTGCGCGCCACGAACGTCCCGCTACCGTGTCGACGTTCAACCAGCCCCCAGCTTACCAGCAGATCCAGCGCTTTGCGGACGGTCATCCGGGCTACGCCAAACTCCTTTGCCAGCGCTTTTTCTCCGGGTAACGGACTGCCAATGTTGTAGTCCGAAGAATTCAGCCGCAGCCGTAGCCGATCGGCAATTGATTTGTAGATCACCAGTAGACCTCTCTGCGCACATCATAGCGTGGAATACGTCTTAACTTGTCCATGTTTAGTTTAAAAAGTAGACCTGATTGGTCAAATTAAAACCATGAATGCGATCACGAATCGCAGCGGCACGCCATGTTCCCGCATCAGTAACTTCTTATGCTCACCTCAGGCCAGTAAAAAACCATAAAGGCCTCTATCCCCTACAGGTTGTTTCATGAGGATTTAAAAATGCTCAGTCAAATACAACGTTTTGGCGGCGCCATGTTCACCCCGGTTTTGCTGTTTCCCTTTGCCGGGATCGTGGTTGGGATCGCCATCATGCTTCGCAATCCGCTGTTTGTCGGTGAGGCCTTAACCGCGCCTGATAATCTGTTCGCGCAAATTGTTCACATCATCGAAGAGGGCGGCTGGGCGGTGTTCCGTAATATGCCGCTGATTTTTGCTGTCGGCTTACCGATTGGCTTGGCAAAGCAGGCGCAGGGCCGCGCCTGTCTGGCGGTGCTGATTAGCTTCCTGACCTGGAACTATTTTATCAACGCGATGGGGATGACCTGGGGCCACTTCTTTGGCGTCGACTTCTCTGCTGAACCCACTGCCGGCAGCGGGCTGGCGATGATTGCCGGAATCAAAACGCTTGATACCAGCATCATCGGGGCGATTATCATTTCCGGGCTCGTCACCGCCATCCACAACCGATTTTTCGACAAGCCGTTGCCGGTCTTTCTGGGGATTTTCCAGGGCACCTCGTTTGTCGTTATCCTCGCGTTCTTCGTGATGATCCCCTGCGCCTGGCTGACGCTGCTGGGCTGGCCGAAAGTGCAGATGGGCATTGAGTCGTTGCAGGCCTTTCTACGTACCGCTGGCGCGCTGGGCGTATGGGTTTATACCTTCCTGGAACGCATTCTGATCCCAACCGGATTACACCACTTTGTCTACGGCCCGTTTATCTTCGGCCCGGCTGCGGTAGAAGGCGGCATTCAGGTCTACTGGGCACAGCACCTTCAGGAATTCAGCCAGAGCACTGTGCCGCTGAAAACGCTGTTCCCGGAGGGCGGATTCGCGCTGCACGGCAACTCTAAGGTGTTTGGCTCAGTCGGTATTGCGCTGGCTATCTGGTATACCGCGTCACCGGAGAACCGCGTCAAAGTGGCAGGTCTGCTGATCCCGGCCACGCTTACCGCCGTGTTGGTGGGCATTACCGAACCGCTGGAGTTCACCTTCCTGTTTATCTCGCCTTTGCTGTTTGCCATCCACGCCGTGCTGGCCGCAACGATGGCGACGGTGATGTATATCTTCGGGGTGGTGGGGAACATGGGCGGCGGTCTGCTGGACCAGTTCCTGCCGCAAAACTGGATCCCGATGTTCCATAACCACGCCTCGACGGTATTCACCCAGATTGGCATCGGCCTCTGCTTCACCGGGATCTACTTCGTGGTCTTCAGAACGCTTATCGAACGTCTGAATCTCAAAACGCCGGGCCGGGAAGAGAGCGAAATCAAGCTCTACAGCAAGGCCGACTATAAGGCCGCTCGTGGGCAAACCACCGCCCCGGCGGCAGCCAGCCAGCAGGTCGGACAGGCCGCTGGGTTCTTACAGGCGCTCGGCGGCGCAGCGAATATCGAAAGTATCAATAACTGCGCCACCCGCCTGCGTATCGCCCTGGTGGATATGACGAAAACCCAAAGCGATGACGTATTCAAAGCCCTGGGCGCACACGGTGTGGTGCGGCGCGGCAACGGCATACAGGTGATTGTCGGTCTGCACGTTCCTCAGGTGCGCGACCAGCTGGAATCGCTGATGAAAACCCCTTTAACAAACGAACAAACCACTCTGACAGAGGCTATATCATGAAAAAATTCTCAGTTGTTATTGCAGGCGGCGGCAGTACATTCACGCCTGGTATCGTCCTGATGCTGTTAGCCAACCGTGACCGTTTCCCGCTGCGTGCGCTGAAGTTCTATGACAATGACGGAGCACGTCAGGAGATCATCGCCGAGGCGTGTAAAATCATCCTTAAGGAGCAGGCGCCGGAGATTGAATTTAGTTACACCACCGATCCTGAAGCGGCCTTTACCGATGTGGATTTCGTGATGGCGCATATTCGCGTTGGCAAATATCCCATGCGTGAAAAAGATGAAAAAATCCCGCTGCGCCACGGCGTGCTGGGCCAGGAAACGTGCGGGCCGGGCGGCATCTCCTACGGCATGCGCTCCATCGGCGGCGTGCTGGAGCTGGTGGATTACATGGAGCAGTACTCCCCGAACGCGTGGATGTTGAACTACTCCAACCCGGCGGCGATTGTCGCGGAAGCCACGCGCCGCCTGCGTCCGAACGCGAAAATCCTCAACATCTGCGATATGCCGATCGGCATTGAAGGGCGTATGGCGCAAATCGTCGGCCTGAAAGACCGCAAAGAGATGCGCGTGCGCTACTACGGTCTGAACCACTTCGGCTGGTGGACGTCGATTGAAGATCAGAACGGCAACGATCTGATGCCGAGACTGCGCGAATACGTGGCGAAAAACGGTTATGTTCCGCCTTCGGAAGATGTGCATACTGAAGCGAGCTGGAACGATACCTTCGCCAAGGCCAAAGACGTACAGGCGCTGGATCCGGACACCATGCCGAACACCTACCTGAAGTATTACCTGTTCCCGGACTATGTGGTCGCCCATTCCAATCCGGAGCGTACCCGCGCCAATGAAGTGATGGATCACCGTGAGAAGCATGTATTCAGTTCATGTCGGGCGATTATCGAAGCCGGTCATTCTTCTGCCGGTGAACTGGAAATTGACGAACATGCGTCGTACATCGTCGATCTGGCGACCGCGATTGCCTTTAACACCCAGGAACGCATGCTGCTGATTGTGCCTAACAATGGGGCTATCCATAACTTTGATGCTGACGCGATGGTAGAAATCCCTTGTCTGGTCGGCCACAACGGACCGGAGCCGCTGACCGTGGGTGATATTCCGCACTTCCAGAAAGGGCTCATGAGCCAGCAGGTGGCGGTGGAAAAACTGGTGGTGGACGCCTGGGAGCAGCGCTCGTATCAGAAACTCTGGCAGGCGATTACCCTGTCGAAAACCGTACCGAGCGCATCGGTGGCGAAGGCGATTCTGGACGATCTGATTGAAGCGAATAAGGATTACTGGCCAGAGCTGCACTAATCTTTCTGACCGGCATCGCCTGATGCCGGTCTCCTTGTCCTGGCTGAATTACGCTATGCTGAAGCCTGCATGCAGCACGACAAGGAACTTTCATGAACATTTCCCGCCTCGGTGAAGCACCGGACTACCGCTTCTCACTGGCTAACGAACGCACGTTCTTAGCGTGGATCCGCACCGCCCTGGGCTTTCTGGCCGCAGGCGTCGGCCTTGATCAGCTCGCCCCCGATTTTGCCACCCCGTTGATTCGCGAAGTGCTGGCCCTGCTACTGTGCCTGATTGCCGGCGTGCTGGCGATTTATGGCTATCTGCGCTGGCTGAGAAATGAAAAGGCGATGCGTCTGAAGCAGGATCTCCCCTACACGCGCGGCTTGCTCATTATCAGTACGATTTTGCTGATGGTTGCGGGCGTAGTGATGTTACTGGTGCTGTATGCCGGATAGCCGCAAAGCGCGGCGGGAAGCGGACCCCGGCCTTCAGCCAGAGCGAACCTCGCTGGCCTGGCTGCGCACGCTGCTGGGGTATGGCGCGCTGATCGCTCTTGCCATTAAGCACAACTGGCACCGCACGGGGGCGCCATTCTGGATCTCCATTGTTGTGCTGGCGCTGGTAGCCATCATTTTATGGCGCTACACCCGCAGCCGTAACCTGATGGACGTGTCGCAGAACGACTTTGCGCAGCCGAAAGCGGTGCGGGATAAGTTCCTCATCGCCCTGGCCGTGCTGTCGTTGTCACTGCTGTTTGCGGTAACCCACATTCAACAAATTTTGCACCTGTAGGCCGGGTAAGGCGCAGCCGCCACCCGGCATAATTACTTCCCTTTCGCTAAATATTTCGCCATCTCGTCTTCCGGCACCATGCCGCCGCCGGTCGCCCACACCAGGTGGGTAACGTTCTCATCGGCATCGACGCGCAGCGGCCCGGCCATCCCCGCCAGCGCCGACGGCTCCAGGCGAATCCTTTCCTCCTGCGCCAGCCAGCCGAGCATGTCGTACATGCTTTGATCGGAGAGGGTATAGAACCCGTCGAGCAGGCGCTCCATCGCGCGGCCCACGAAGCCGGAGGCACGTCCTACCGCCAGTCCGTCCGCCGCCGTCACGTTATCAATACCCAGGTCCTGCACGGCGATTTCATCGTGCAGCCCGGTATAAACGCCCAGCAGCATGCACGGTGAGTGCGTTGGCTCCGCAAAGAAGCAGTGGACGTTATCGCCAAAGGCCAGCTTCAGGCCAAAAGCCACGCCGCCGGGGCCGCCGCCGACGCCGCACGGCAGATAGACGTACAGAGGATGATCGGCATCCACCACGCGGCCCTGTTCGATAAACTGCGCCTTCAGGCGCTCGCCAGCAACCGCATAGCCCAGGAACAGCGTGCGTGAGTTCTCATCGTCAATAAAGAAGCAGTTCGGATCGCTTTCCGCCGCTTTGCGTCCCTGCTCTACCGCCACGCCGTAATCCTGCTCATATTCCACGACGATCACGCCGTGGCTGCGCAGTTTGGCTTTCTTCCACTCGCGGGCGTCGGCGGACATATGCACCGTCACCTTAAAGCCAATGCGTGCGCTCATAATGCCGATGGACATCCCCAGATTGCCGGTTGAGCCCACCGCGATGCTGTACTGGCTGAAGAAGTCCTTAAAGCGCGGCTCCAGCAGAACGCTGTAGTCGTCTTCAACGCTCAACAACCCGGCTTCCAGCGCCAGTTTCTCCGCATGGGTCAGCACCTCATAGATGCCGCCGCGCGCTTTGATCGAGCCGGAAATCGGCAGATGGCTGTCTTTTTTCAGCAGCAGCGGGCCTGTAACAGGCTTCGCAGATTCTTTCTCCAGCCGCGCCTGCATCGCCGGGATCGCGACCAGGTCGGATTCGATAATCCCGCCCGTTGCCGCCGTTTCCGGGAACGCTTTCGCCAGATACGGCGCGAAGCGTTTCAGGCGCGCGTGCGCGTCGTCTACGTCGGCTTTCGTCAGCCCGACATACGGCAATCCTTCCGCCAGCGTCGTGGTGCGCGGGTTAAGCCAGGTGGTTTCTTTCAGGGCAATCAGATCCTCAACCAGAGGAAACTGTGCGGTTAAAGTAGTGATAGTTGCGTTTTCCATAATACGTCTCTTCGCGCTCAGATAATGAAAGAAAGCAGGAATGTGCCGCCAAGTGCAAGCACCGAGGCGATAAACGTCGCCGTCGTATAGTATTTGAAGGTCTCATTCAGGGTCGCGCCGCAGTACTGCTTCACCAGCCAGAAGAGAGAGTCGGTCACGATCGTGCAGCCAATAGCGCCGGACCCGATGGCAATGGTGATGATCTCCGGGCTTACGTTCGGGTAGAGCGGCAGCATCGGCGCCACTATCGCCGTGGCACCCATCATCGCTACCGTTGCCGAACCCACGGCGGCGTGCAGCACCAGTGCCACCAGCCAGGCGAGAAGGATAGGGTGCATATGCAGGTTCGAGAGAATATGCGCCAGCGTCTCCGCCAGACCACTGATTTTAAGGATGGCGTTGAACGCCCCGCCCGCACCGATAATCAGCAAAATGTTGGCGATAGAGCCAAAGCCGTGCTCCGTATGGATCAGCATTGCGCCCATGCCCATGTGCTGGCGGATCCCCAGCAGGTAGTAGGCGACAAACACGGCGATAAACATCGCGGTGATGGGGTTGCCGATAAACTCCAGCAGGGTATACAGCGAGCCTTCTTTTGCCATGTTCAGCTCGGCAATGGTTTTCACCAGCATCAGGGCAATCGGCAGCAGCACGGTGAACAGCGTGGCGCCCAGCGACGGCAGAGTGTGCTCTTCCCGCACCTTCAGGTCTGAAAATTCCGCCGGAACCGGCTTATAGGGCAGACGGTTGCCGAGCAGCTTCAGGAACAGCGGGCCACCAACCAGAGACGCCATCAGGCCCACCACCAGACCGTAGACAATCACCGTCCCGACGTCCGCCCCTAATTTGTTGGTGACAAATAGTGCGGCCGGATGCGGAGGCACCACGCAGTGCACTGCCATTAGTGCGGTACAGAGCGGAATGGCCAGCTTGAGCAGCGACGTGTTGGTCTTTTTGGCGATGGAAAACGCCAGCGGGATCAGCAGTACCACGCCCACTTCAACAAACAGCGTAATGCCGCAGATCAGGCCGACCAGGACCATAATCACGTCCGCCGACAGCCAGCGGCAGCGCTGCAACGTAATCCCGATGCGCTCTGCCGCGCCGGAGACTTCCATCATTTTGCCGAGAATAGTGCCAAGACCGATAACCGCCGCCAGGAAGCCCAGCGTACCGCCAATCCCGCTCTCAATGGCGTTAACCATATCCAGCGGGCTCATCCCCATCATCGCGCCAACGAAAAAGCTTGCCAGCAGCAGCGCGAGGAACGGGTGAAACTTCAGTTTTACGATGGTTAAAACAATCAACACGATGCTGACAAGCAGCGTTGCCACAACCCAGACCTGAGATCCCATATCTCACCTCACCCTTATGTCATCTGGGGATATTGGACGAAAAAACGGCTTGGGCTGACAAACGATATAAATTGGCGTTCAGATGAGCCAGATTGGATCAACTGAGTGACTGGATTCTAAAAAGCGCACTTATTTTGCCGTTGGTTCACATAAATTCATTCTTGAGCGGTATGCTGAACGCAGAAATTACGTGTGGGAATTGTGATGACCGATGCGAATGAAGGCAGAAACCGGCTGTTAAACGGCTGGCAGCTGTCGAAAATGTACACCTTTGAAGTGGCTGCCCGGCATGAGTCCTTCGCCCTGGCGGCGGCGGAGCTGTCGCTCAGCCCCAGCGCGGTGAGCCACCGCATTAACCTGCTGGAAGAGGAGCTGGGCATTCAGCTGTTTGTCCGCTCACACCGTAAAGTGGAGCTGACGCAGGAAGGCAAGCGCGTTTACTGGACGCTGAAATCGTCCCTCGACACCCTGAATCAGGAGATCCTGGACATTAAAAACCAGGCGCTGTCAGGTACGCTAACGGTGTACTCCCGGCCCTCGATCGCCCAGTGCTGGCTGGTGCCGATGCTGGGGGATTTTACCCGCCGCTACCCGTCGATTTCACTTACTATTCTGACTGGTAATGATTACGTCAACATGCAGCGAACCGGCATCGATCTGGCGCTCTATTTCGACGATACGCCGCCAAACCACCTTTCTCATCACTTTTTGATGGATGAAGAGATTTTGCCCGTCTGCTCGCCAGCGTATGCCCGGGAGCATGAACTGCTGAAAAACCCCCATAACCTCAGCCACTGCACGTTACTGCACGACCGTCAGGCCTGGAGCAATGATTCCGGTACGGATGAGTGGCTGAGCTGGGCGCAGCATTTCGCGGTGAATATGCCGTTATCATCGGGTATTGGCTTCGATCGTTCTGATTTAGCCATTATCGCGGCCATGAGTAATGTCGGGGTGGCGATGGGGAGAAAGCGGCTGGTGCAAAAACGTCTCGAACGGGGGGAGTTGATCGCACCCTTTGATGGGGAAACCCTCAAGTGCCATCAGCATTATTACGTCTCAACGCTTCCCGGCCGTCAGTGGCCGAAAATTGACGCCTTTATCGGCTGGCTAAGAGAGCTGGCGGGTTGAAGAATTATTACGCTTTCGCTCTACACCAAATGTGAAAAAGCGTGCTAAATACAGGTAATGCTTTTGATTTTTCCAGGGTAAACCGTGTTAAAGCCTTTTATTGCCACTGCGATCTTACTCTCTTCCGGCTGGGCGACTGCCGCTGAGCCGCCGCTGACGGCTGCCCGTTATGCGCAGCAGCTGGGCGTCGGGATGGATGTGGACTGGGCACGCACCGAGCGCGGTATCCGCGAATTCGACCCGCTGGTGGTCCGTGATTTTCAGGCGAAAGGCATACACCATGTCCGTATTCGGGTGGCGGGCGAACCGACGGAAGCGCGGCTGATTCACCTGCGTAAGCTGGTGGAGGCCTGCGAGCAATACGGCGTCATCCCCATCATCGCTTATCAGGCCGATGAATATAAAAACGACCCGAAAGCGGATACCGAAAAAGAGGTGATTAACTGGTGGATTGCCGTGGCGCACTATTTTGGTCAGCGCTCGCCGTTGCTGGGCTTTGACTTGATCTACGAACCGGCGGACAAGCTCAACCACAACGTTGCTTCGCTCAACCGGGTGTATGAGAAAGCGATCAAAGACATTCACGCCATTGATGCCAGCCGCATGATTTTTATCGCCCCTCGTCTGCGCGCCGCGCCGGAGGATTTATCCACCCTGAAGCTGCCCGCGCACAGCCAGAATTACCTGCTGGCGGAGTGGCATATTTTCCCCTGGGGTCCGCTGAAAACGAACGGTAAATACCCGTGGACGTCCGGAACTGCGGCTGAGAAAGCGGCTATCCGTAACCGAATTAACGCCGCGCTGCACTGGCAACAAAAAACCGGGCATGTGAGCTGGGTTGGCGGCTGGGGGGTGGGCGAATCGAAAAGCCTGACGCCAACTGCCTCGCAGATGACGTTTGCCACGTTTATGGCGTGCGAGCTGCAACAGGCCAACATCCCGTATGCGATAAACGCCGATGTTCAGTTTTATGACGGGGAAGAGGGGGCGTGGCGGCCTGCCCCAGAGCGGCTATTGCAGGCGATGATTGCGCCCGTCTGTGAAAAGCCCGGCGAGAAGCCGGGCCATCATGCGGTTAAACCGGCTGTTCGTGATGCGAGACACGCGACGCCAGCGGCAGCCAGCACAGCAAAATCAGCAGCCCCATCAGGGTCATCAGCAAGCCTAAACTCGCCTGCCCGGTCTGCGGCATCATAGCCGAAAGCCAGGCCAGCGCGCCGGAACCGATGTTCTGCAAACCGCCCACCAGCGCGCCTGCCGTGCCTGCGAGGAACGGGAACGGCTCCATCGCGCCGCTGGTGGCGAGGGGAAACAGCATGCCCGCGCCGAAGAAGAACAGCGCCGCCGGGATGAGCAACGTCCAGACCGACATCACGTCAAACAGCCCCGGGATCCACATCATCAGCCCGGCCAGCAGACAGCTGATCACCGACTGCCACATCAGGGTGGAGAAACGCTTGTTCGGACGTCCGGCGAACCATGCGCCGAAGAACGCCGCCGGGATCGGCAGAATAAACAGAATACTCACCACCATACTGCTCAGGCCAAGGCCCGCGCCCAGCAGCACGCCGGAACAGGCTTCAAACACCGCAATGCCCGCCAGGCCGCCGATTAGCATCAACAGATAACAGGTAAAGGACCCATTACCGAACAGCGTTTTGTAGCTGGCGATGAGCTTCGTGCGCGGCGCGTCTTTTGGGCGGGTTTCCGGCATCCAGCGCCCCATGCTGAAGGTGACAATAATGCACAGCACCAGCAGGAAGGCATAACAGGCGCGCCAGGACCAGACGGTGTCCAGCAGACCCCCAATCAGCGGGGCCAGCAGCGGGCTGACCAGAATACCCATATTTAACAGACTGTTGGCGTGGCGAAGCTGTGTGCCCTGGTACATATCACGCGGCAGGGTACGCGCCATAACCCCGCCGACGCCGGTGCCCACACCCTGAAGGGCGCTGGCGGCAATCAGGACGTTCAGGCTGTGAGTGGTAATGGCGATCATCGTCGCTACCATGAAAATGCTCATGCCCACCAGAATGACCGGACGACGCCCGACGCGATCGGACAGGGGACCATAAACCAGCTGTGAAACGCCATAGGTTAGCAGATAGGCTGCCATCACGCTCTGGACTGCACCTTCGCGGACGCTCAGATCTTTTGCCATATCGGCAATCGCCGGAATGTAGATGGTTTGCGCCATCTGCCCGACGGCCACCAGTAACACCAGCATCAACAATAAGTTCACGTTCCGTTGCTTTTTCATGTCGCTGAATACTTTTGCCAAAAGAGATAAATGAAGAATAAGTGACTATGCATTCCCATAAATGCGCGAGGAATCTACCACAGAGAGATGACAATTTAAGCATTACTGTGATGAATGACAGAAGACGTGAAGGCATGATTTGTAAACAAGATCGGCAACTAATGTTGCCAGCGAATTACGCCAGGCGCAGCAGGATCGCACCGGCAGCAATACCCAGTGCCGCCGCGATGCGCAGGCCGGCAACCTTCTCTTTTAAAAGCACAAATGCGATTAATGCGCCGAAGAGAATAGAGGTTTCACGCAGTGCGGCGACCACAGCCAGCGGTGCCTGGGTCATCGCCCAGAGTGCCAGACCGTAAGATCCCATCGTCCCGACGCCGCCGAGCAGCCCTTTTTTCCAGTGCAGGCGCAGGTAGCTGGACGCTTCGCGACGCCGCGCCACCATTGCCCAGCTCAGCAGACAGAAACCATTCATGAAGAAGGTCCAGAGCGTGTAGCCCAGCGCAGTGTCCGAGAGTCGCACACCGGTGCCGTCCACCAGGGTATACCCGGCGATAAAACAGGCGTTCAGCAGCGCCAGCCAGATCCCCTTGCGTGACTGCATGCGGCCGTTCATCGCCATCGCCAGAATCGAAAGACAAATGACCCCGAT
This sequence comes from Enterobacter cloacae complex sp. AR_0002, assembly GCF_001922365.1. Lineage (NCBI taxonomy): Bacteria > Pseudomonadati > Pseudomonadota > Gammaproteobacteria > Enterobacterales > Enterobacteriaceae > Enterobacter > Enterobacter cloacae complex sp. AR_0002. The sequence goes on along the minus strand of NZ_CP018814.1, from coordinate 3,622,917 downwards.
GCCGGACCACGCAAGCCAGGAGAGATGATCCCCGAGCACCATTACGCTGATCAGCGCCACCAGCAGAGGGGCCGTCCCGCGCATAAGGGGGTAGGTCTGGCTCATGTCGGAGACCTGATAAGTTTTTGCCACCAGTACCGTATACACCACCTGTAACGCACAGGAGACGAACAAGTATGGCCAGCTTGCGGCAGTTGGCTGAGGAGAGAAGGGCAGTAAAATCAGGGCAATAAGCGCGGCTGAACCGCTGACCCCGATCGCCGAGTAGAGTTTATCCGTTCCGGCTTTAACGATGGCGTTCCAGCTGGCATGCAGCAGTGCGGCGAACAGTAAAATGCAGAAAACGGTGATGGTCATGGCGTATCGGTTGGTGAAATGTCATCCAACTGTAACATTCACCCGTCGATGCTGCCAGCCGCTTACACTGCGCAAAAAAGGCGGTGCGTCACCCGGGGTTCGTCTGACACCAGCCTGAAGCCCGCCCGATGGTAAAATCCGTACGCGGTTTCCGGCGCATGGGTATTAAGAAAATCAAACCAGATGCTGGCATCCGCCATCACCACGGTCAAAAGTTGTTTGCCAATGCCCTGCCCACGGCACTTTTCGCTGACGTAGAGATGACGAATACGTCCGGCGCGCGGCTGCTGGCTGAACGGATCGCGGTTGAGGCCGCACACGCCCACCAGCCTGCCGTTAAGAAACGCCCCCAGCAGCTTTTCACCCGGCGCGTTAAAGCGGTTTTCACCCCGCTGCCAGTTCTCTTCCAGCCTGCGCAGCATATTGAAATTCAACGCGATACTCTCCGCCTTCAGGGCGATATAGCCCGGTTCATCAGGCGTAACAGGCTCAATTAACAGACGCGACATAGCATTCCCTCGTTATTAAAGAGGGGCGGTTGCCCGCCCCTCTCAGGTGCGACTTGAACCTGAATCACTTAACGTATTTCAGGACAGCATCAAGCAGTTGCAATACAGCAACAATGAGTTTGAGGACAAGTATGACCATATCCACGACGCTCATACGCGTCTCCTTTTGGTTAAAAGGAGCACGATGCTGGCGTACCTTTCCGCCGCCTGTGGCCAGCACCTGGATTGACGTAACACAGTGTGCTCACTTCAGGGGTTAAGGCACTGACGGCACCACCCGTTTCAGCCAGGACTTCGTTGCGCCGGTAAACTGCGGCCCCCTCGCTCACTGCGAACACCCTCAGTATAGATAAATACTGTATGCATGAACAGTATTTTATGGACAAATTTTGGAAGGCGATCCATACTCAAAAACGTCAAAATCCGTGCCGGAATTGCGCGTTCGTCTTCGATCGCGTATACTTTTCGCGTTGACGTAACACAGTGTGTTCTGCGGCAACCAACCGCAAAACCCTGATAAAAACCTCGCTTAGGCGGGGTTTTTTGTTTTCTGGTCTGCCCATAAAAAGACTGCTGTAAAAGCGAGGTTTCTGCTATTTAGCTTCGTTGTGAACGGGATAGCATCGCTTATGCAACTCTCTTTATAGAGATAGGTATTAGACTCATTTTGCAATGATTAAACTAAAAATGTGTGAACTAATAAAAACCGCTAATGCCCTTCAAGTAATTAAGTTGTTTCGTATATAACCTAATAAATAAAATCGTACTGACTTATTTTTTATGTGAATGTTTATGTAAAGCAATTTTACTGGTTTGAATTTCTGGACTTTTCAATGTATATTTCTATAGCCGCAATCATTGTGTGGACACATTATGCAAGCATCTGATTATTTAAAGATGAAGTTCCAGAGTGACAGGCAGTTGACTATTTATGGACAGCAAGGTGTTGCAGGAACATGGAGAGCATTAAAGGGGATCGGCTCTGATATTTACTCAGGAATTGAGCGTGTAAGTTGGTACTCATCATGCTTAATCCCCAGCTATCACGATGTATGTGACGAGCTTCTCTCAGAAGAAAAGAGAATGTACCTCTCAATTCTCTCGCTTTACCGTTATCGCGATGTAATAGCACACATGCTCTATCTTTATTTTGAACGTGTTATTTCCGATTCAGAAAATGGGAATGAACACAATCGCGTTCGTAAGATAGATTCAAAAGTAACAGGGCTTGTTAATAACATACCGACCAGCAAGGCCGCGCGTTTAGCAATAGCATGGGGTCTGGCCAAATCCCTGTCCGAATCAGGCCTGCTGTCTGAAATCGTCGTCGAACGGCTTGCACGCCGCGTACCTAACGTTGTCATGGCGCTTCAATTGATTGGAACGGAACAGAAGTGCGCTCTTGCTGCTCGCCGCCTGAAAACATTGGACCCTAAGTATTACGCCACCCTCTATGCCGCACAACTGGAGATGCTTTACTACTTTTTTGAGCCTTTCCTGTCTGAACTCATTAAGAAGGTGCAGTTGGGATTCTATAAGGATTTCGATGCAATTTATAAAGACTTAAAGGGCAAGGAGCATGTTTAAGAGTCTGTTATCAATTCTATTTACGGATATTTTATTTCCTGTTTATATTTTTGCGTGCGCCTCCTTGTTCCTGTGGTTGGTGCCTGACCACTGGGTATTACTAACATTCATTTCTATCATTGTATTTATTATTGTACATCCGATAATTTTCGGCCACTTTGATAAGTACGATTAAATAATATAAAAAGGATTTTTTTATGTCAAACCCAGCTTATTTGTTTTTAACAGATGAAAATGGTTCTCCCATGGTTGGCTCTTGCCTTGTGTCAGGGCGTGAAGGTGCAATTGAACTCAAATCGTTCACTCATAATGTCAACATTCCAGTCGACGGAAATACCGGAAATTAACGGGCACGCGCATACACATGCCCGTCATGTTTCAGAAGAAATTTGATCGTGTAACCCCGATTTTATTTCGGGCGCTGAGTACGGGAAGAATGCTCAAGTCAGCCACTATTAAGATGTATCAGATTAATGAGGCGGGTTTAGAACAGGAATATTTTAATATCCTCCTTGAGAATGTGAAAATAACCTCAATCACACCAGACCTGTATCCCGGCGCAAACACCGGAACACATCTTAAAACGGTTCTTATACGCTACGAGAAAATCACCTGGAAGTATTGTGACGGCAATGTCATCTATAGTGATGCCTGGAATGAGCGAGCAACTTACTGAAACGTGATCCCTGACGCATTTTTGCGCAGATGAAAATATTTCCATTGTCACGCCCGAAAACCTGTGTTTGTATAAATTCAATCAATGATTCCAAACACAGGTCCCCAATGACTTCATCCATCTTCACTTCGACCCTACTAAAAACTGCGCAACCTGCCGCAGTGGTCGTCGTGCGTGTGGTGGTGGTCGTCGGCAATGCGCCGTAGGGACTGGATCAACACACGAATCCAAAACCCCGCCGGCGCAAACCGGGCGGGGTTTTTCGTTTAGGGCCCCTCCCGGATACGCTAAGTAGTTCGGGTTGCAGGAAGGCGGCAAGTGAGCGAATCCCCAGGAGCGTACATAGGTACGTGACTGGGGTGAGGGAACGCAGCCAACGCATCTGCAACCTGAACTACGACGCGTAAAGCTGGCTCAGAAGAAAAGGACTGGAGCATGGCAAGTTCGGGCACAACATCCACCAAGACGCGTTTTACAGGCGCGCAGCTGATTGTTCATTTACTGGAACGACAGGGCATCACCACCGTTGCGGGCATCCCGGGTGGGACCGTGCTGCCGCTGTATGATGCGTTAAGCCAAAGCACACAGATCCGCCACGTGCTGGCGCGCCACGAGCAGGGCGCAGGCTTTATCGCCCAGGGCATGGCGCGTACCCAGGGTAAACCAGCGGTCTGTATGGCCTGTAGCGGGCCGGGCGCCACTAACCTGGTGACCGCCATCGCCGACGCGCGTCTCGACTCCATTCCGCTGATCTGCATTACCGGCCAGGTGCCGTCCTCGATGATCGGCACCGATGCGTTCCAGGAAGTCGATACCTACGGCATCTCTATCCCCATCACCAAACATAACTATTTAGTTCGCGATATCAGCGAGCTGCCTCAGGTTATCAGCGATGCGTTCCGCATCGCGCAGTCTGGCCGCCCGGGCCCGGTGTGGATAGACATTCCTAAGGATGTCCAGACCGCAGAGATCGAGATCGACATTCTGCCGGAGCCGGGCGAGCGTGCCCCCGCGCCGGAGTTCAGCGCTGAGAGCGTGCGCGATGCGGCGGCAATGATCAACGCCGCCAAACGCCCGGTGCTGTATCTGGGCGGCGGGGCGATCAACGCCGCGGATGAAATCCGCCAGTTTGCGGAAAAAGCCAACCTGCCGACCACCATGACCCTGATGGCGCTGGGTATGCTGCCCAAAGCGCATCCATTGTCTTTAGGGATGCTGGGCATGCACGGCGCGCGCAGCACCAACTACATCCTGCAAGAGGCGGATTTGCTGATAGTTATGGGGGCGCGTTTTGATGACCGGGCGATTGGCAAAACCGAGCAGTTCTGCCCGAACGCCAAAATCATTCACGTGGATATCGACCGCGCCGAGCTGGGTAAAATCAAGCAGCCGCACGTGGCGATCCAGGGCGACGTGGCCGAGGTGCTGGCGCAGCTGATCCCGCAGACGGTGGCAACCGACCGCGCCGACTGGCGCCAGCTGGTGGCCGATCTGCAACGCGAGTTCCCGGGCGCTATCCCAACCGAGGGCGACCCGCTGAGCCACTATGGTCTTATCAACGCTGTTGCCGCCTGCGTGGATGACAGCGCGATTATCACCACCGACGTCGGCCAGCATCAGATGTGGACTGCCCAGGCGTATCCGCTGAACCGCCCGCGCCAGTGGCTGACCTCCGGCGGCCTTGGCACCATGGGCTTCGGCCTGCCAGCAGCGGTTGGCGCGGCGCTCGCCAACCCGGACCGTAAGGTGATCTGCTTCTCCGGTGACGGCAGCCTGATGATGAATATTCAGGAGATGGCGACGGCGGCCGAAAACCAGTTAGACGTCAAAATCATTCTGATGAACAACGAGGCGCTGGGTCTGGTACACCAGCAGCAGAGCCTGTTCTATAAGCAGGGCGTGTTTGCGGCGACCTATCCGGGGATGATCAACTTCATGCAGATTGCCGCTGGTTTTGGCCTGCACACCTGCGATCTGAACGCCGAAGAAGATGCCCACGCGGCGTTGCAGGATGCGATTTCTCGCCCTGGCCCGGCGTTGATCCACGTGCGTATCGACCCTGAACAAAAAGTGTATCCGATGGTGCCGCCGGGTGCGGCAAATACTGAGATGGTGGGAGAATAAGCCATGCAGAAACAACATGATAACGTCATTCTGGAACTCACCGTCCGCAACCACCCTGGCGTCATGACCCACGTCTGCGGGCTGTTTGCCCGCCGGGCATTTAACGTGGAAGGCATTCTCTGCCTGCCGATTCAGGGCAGCGAGCACAGCCGCATCTGGCTACTGGTCAACGACGACCAGCGTCTGGAGCAGATGATAGCGCAGATCGACAAGCTGGAAGACGTCACCAAAGTGGCGCGCAACCAGTCCGATCCCACCATGTTTAACAAAATTGCGGTGTTCTTCGAATAGATCGCTTAAGGTAAGCGTCTTTCGCTCTTGTAGGCCGGATAAGTGCAGCGCCATCCGGCTTTTTCAGACCGCAGGAACACACATGACCACCATCGCCCTTATTGACGACCACCTTATCGTCCGCTCTGGCTTTGCCCAGCTTCTCAACCTCGAACCGGATTTCCAGGTCGTGGCCGAGTTTGGCTCCGGTCGCGAGGCGCTGGCGGGCCTGCCGGGGCGCGGGGTTCAGGTCTGTATCTGCGACATTTCGATGCCGGATCTCTCCGGGCTGGAGCTGTTAAGCCAGCTGCCGAAAGGAATGGCGACCATTATGCTCTCGGTCCACGACAGCCCGGCGCTGGTCGAGCAGGCACTCAACGCGGGCGCACGCGGCTTCCTCTCTAAACGCTGCAGCCCGGACGAGCTGATTGCCGCCGTGCGCACCGTCTCCACCGGCGGCTGCTACCTGACGCCGGAAATCGCCATCAAGCTGGCGGCTGGACGACAGGATCCGCTCACCCGGCGCGAGCGTCAGGTGGCAGAGAAACTTGCCCAGGGCATGTCGGTGAAAGAGATTGCCGTAGAGCTGGGGTTGTCGCCAAAGACCGTTCACGTTCATCGCGCCAACCTGATGGAAAAACTCAACGTCAGTAACGATGTCGAGCTGGCGCGCCGTATGTTTGACAGCTGGCAATGAACTCCCTTTTTTCGCGGCTGATCGCCGTTGTCGCCAGCTTTTTTATCTTCTCCGCCGCGTGGTTCTGCCTGTGGAGTATCAGCCTGCATCTGGTGGAACGCCCGGAGCTGGCGGTGCTGCTGTTCCCCTTTGGCCTGCGTCTGGGGCTGATGCTGCAATGCCCTCGCGGCTACTGGCCGGTGCTGCTGGGCGCAGAGTGGCTGATGCTGATCTGGCTGGCGCAGGAAGTGGCGCTGGCGCATCTGCCGTTATTGATAACCGGAAGCCTGCTCACGCTTATCCCGGTCGCCCTCATTTCCCGCTACCGTCACCAGCGCGACTGGCGCACGCTGCTGCGTCAGGGGGCGGCGCTAATTGCCGCCGCGCTGTTGCAGTCCCTGCCGTGGGTGGGTGAAAAGGAGGTGCTTAACGCCCTGCTGCTGACCCTTACCGGCGGCCTGACGCTGGCCCCGACCTGCCTTGTGATCTGGCATTATCTTACAAGCACTGTCTGGCAGCCGCTCGGCCCGGCGCTGGTCTCCCAGCCGGTGAACTGGCGCGCCCGGCATCTCATCTGGTATCTGCTGCTGTTTGTGGTGAGCCTGTGGCTCCAGCTTGGTCTCCCAGCTGAATTATCACGCTTCACGCCGTTTTGTCTGGCGCTGCCGATCATCGCCCTTGCCTGGCACTACGGCTGGCAGGGCGCATTGATCGCCACGCTGATGAACGCCATCGCGCTGATTGCCAGCCAGACCTGGCACGATCATCCGGTAGATTTACTGCTTTCCCTGCTGGCCCAGAGCCTGACCGGGCTGCTGCTCGGCGCGGGCATACAGCGCCTGCGCGAGCTGAACCAGTCCCTGCAAAACGAGCTGGCGCGCAACCGCCGTCTGGCGGAGCGTCTGCTGGAGACGGAAGAGAGCGTGCGGCAAGAGGTTGCCCGCGAGCTGCACGACGACATCGGCCAGACCATCACCGCCATCCGTACCCAGGCGGGCATTGTTCAGCGCCTGGCGGCAGAAAACGCGGGCGTGAAGCAGGGCGGGGCGCATATCGAACAGCTTTCGCTGGGCGTCTATGATTCCGTTCGTCGCCTGTTAGGGCGGCTGCGCCCGCGCCAGCTTGACGATCTCTCCCTGGAGCAGGCGGTACGCTCCCTGATGCGCGAGATGGAGCTGGAAAGCCGCGGCATTGTCAGCCATCTCGACTGGCGAATTAACGAATCTGCGCTGAGCGAAGGCCAGCGCGTAACCCTGTTCCGCGTCTGTCAGGAGGGGCTGAACAATATCGTCAAACATGCCAGTGCCAGCGCGGTCACGATCCAGGGCTGGCAGCAGGACGAGCGCCTGATGCTGGTAATTGAAGACGACGGCTGCGGCCTGCCGCCGGGCTCCGGCCAGCAGGGCTTTGGCCTGGCGGGCATGCGCGAGCGCGTAAAGGCGCTTGGCGGCACGCTGAGCCTCTCCTGCACCCACGGGACGCGCGTCAGCGTCAGTTTGCCGTTAAGGACGCATCATGTTTAAAACCCCCGCCAGCGCCGCCCCGCTAAGCAACAAAGCGGAAATCGACTCCCGCTACCGCTACTGGCGTCGCCATATCCTGATTACCATCTGGCTCGGCTACGCGCTGTTCTACTTTACCCGCAAAAGCTTCAACGCCGCCGCGCCGGAGATCCTCGCGAGCGGCGTGATGACCCGCACCGACATCGGCCTGCTGGCGACGCTGTTTTACATCACCTACGGCCTGTCGAAGTTCTTCTCCGGCATCGTCAGCGATCGCTCCAACGCGCGTTATTTTATGGGCGTCGGGCTGATCGCCACCGGCGTGGTGAATATTCTGTTTGGCTTCTCCACCTCGCTCTGGGCCTTCGCCCTGCTGTGGGCGCTGAACGCCTTTTTCCAGGGCTGGGGCGCGCCGGTCTGCGCCCGCCTGCTGACCGCCTGGTACTCACGCAACGAGCGCGGCGGCTGGTGGGCGATATGGAACACCGCGCATAACGTCGGCGGGGCGCTGATCCCGATGGTGGTGGGTGCCGCGGCGCTGCACTACGGCTGGCGCGCGGGGATGATGATTGCCGGTGGCCTGGCGATTGTCGCCGGGCTGTTCCTCTGCTGGCGCCTGCGCGACAGGCCGCAAACCGTCGGCCTTCCACCGGTGGGCGACTGGCGGCACGACGAGATGGAGATCGCCCAGCAGCAGGAAGGGGCCGGGCTGTCCCGCCAGGAGATCCTCACCAAATACGTGCTGAAAAACCCCTACATCTGGCTGCTGTCGCTCTGCTACGTGCTGGTCTACGTGGTGCGCGCGGCCATCAACGACTGGGGCAACCTGTACATGTCCGAGACGCTCGGCGTGGATCTGGTGACCGCCAACTCGGCGGTGACCATGTTTGAACTGGGCGGGTTTATCGGCGCGCTGGTGGCGGGCTGGGGCTCGGACAAGCTGTTCAACGGCAACCGCGGCCCGATGAACCTGATTTTTGCCGCCGGGATCTTGCTCTCCGTCGGCTCACTATGGTTGATGCCGTTCGCCAGCTACGTGATGCAGGCGGCGTGCTTCTTCACCATCGGATTTTTCGTCTTTGGCCCGCAGATGCTGATCGGCATGGCGGCGGCGGAGTGTTCCCACAAAGAGGCGGCCGGCGCGGCGACGGGCTTTGTCGGGCTGTTTGCCTATCTTGGCGCATCGCTCTCCGGCTGGCCGCTGGCGCGGGTGATCGACATCTGGCACTGGAGCGGGTTCTTCGCGGTGATCGCCATCGCGGCGGGCATCTCCGCCCTGCTTTTACTGCCGTTTTTGCACGCGCAGGCGCCGCGCGAAGCGTGACGCGCCTCACCTTTTGCTGCCGAGACGCGCAAAACTAAGAAATTTTCCCGGTTTCACCTGGACGCTGTCTCAGGCATCTCTCCTGGCTGGTTTTTACAATGCTGCAAAAATCAGCTCAGGAGTAAACCAACCATGCTGGCCTTCTTAAACCAGGTGCGCAAGCCGACCCTGGATCTGCCGCTCGACGTGCGGCGCAAGATGTGGTTCAAACCGTTCATGCAGTCTTATCTGGTGGTCTTCATCGGCTACCTGACCATGTATCTGATCCGCAAAAACTTTAACATCGCGCAGAACGACATGATCTCGACCTACGGGCTGAGCATGACGCAGCTGGGGATGATTGGCCTGGGCTTCTCCATCACCTACGGCGTGGGGAAAACCGTTGTCTCGTACTATGCAGACGGCAAAAACACCAAGCAATTCCTGCCGTTTATGCTGATCCTCTCCGCCATCTGTATGCTCGGCTTCAGCGCCAGCATGGGCGCGGGGTCCGTTAGCCTGTTCCTGATGATCGCCTTCTACGCCCTGAGCGGTTTCTTCCAGAGTACCGGCGGGTCGTGCAGCTATTCCACCATTACCAAATGGACCCCGCGCCGCAAGCGTGGTTCCTACCTCGGCATGTGGAACATCTCCCACAACCTCGGCGGGGCGGGCGCGGCTGGCGTAGCGCTGTTCGGCGCAAACTACCTGTTCGACGGCCATGTGATCGGCATGTTTATCTTCCCGTCGATTATCGCCCTGATCGTCGGCTTTATCGGCCTTCGCTACGGCAGCGACTCCCCGGAATCGTACGGCCTCGGCAAAGCCGAAGAGCTGTTCGGCGAGGAGATCAGCGAAGAGGACAAAGAGACCGAAGAGAACGAGATGACCAAATGGCAGATCTTTGTTGAGTACGTGCTGAAAAACAAAGTGATTTGGCTGCTCTGCTTCTCAAACATCTTCCTCTACGTGGTGCGTATCGGCATTGACCAGTGGTCAACCGTGTATGCTTTCCAGGAGCTGAAGCTTTCTAAAGAGGTGGCGATTCAGGGCTTCACCCTGTTCGAAGTGGGCGCGCTGGTCGGCACGCTGCTGTGGGGCTGGCTCTCCGACCTCGCCAACGGCCGTCGCGCGCTGGTGGCCTGCATCGCGCTGGCGCTGATTATCGCCACGCTCGGCGTTTACCAGCACGCCAGCAACCAGTACGTTTATCTGGCGTCCCTGTTCGCGCTCGGCTTCCTGGTGTTTGGCCCTCAGCTGCTGATTGGCGTGGCGGCCGTAGGGTTCGTGCCGAAAAAAGCGATCGGCGCCGCCGATGGGATTAAAGGCACCTTCGCCTACCTGATCGGCGACAGCTTCGCCAAGCTGGGCCTGGGGATGATCGCCGACGGCACGCCGATTTTCGGCCTCACCGGCTGGGCGGGCACCTTCGCGGCGCTGGATGCGGCAGCGATCGGCTGTATCGTCCTGATGGCGATGGTCGCGGTGCTGGAAGAACGTAAAATTCGCCGTGAAAATCGCGCGCAGAAATTAAAAACAGCCTGAGTGTGCAGGTAACTTCTTTGCCCGGTGTGTGATGCCGGGCTTTTTTATTTGCACGCCACACCTTTACCCCGCTTTACACACTCACCCTTCTCCATGCTCTACAGTGTTTTTGCTGCCGCCTTTCGTGCAGCCTTAGCCCCTTTTGCTAACGGAGAGCTTGCATGTTAACCCGACGATTGTCCTGCCTGGCGCTGCTGATGGCGCTGGCCTCCCCCGCAATGGCCGCGAATGCACCTACCTACGGCGAGAAGCTGGAAGGTTTTGACTACGGCTGGCCGGTAAAACACTTTACCTTTACCTCGCAGAACCAGCCTCTGGATATGGCTTACCTGGACGTGAAGCCGGAAAAACCCAACGGCCGCACCGTGGTGCTGATGCACGGCAAAAACTTCTGCGCCGGTACCTGGGACGGCACGATCCGCGCGCTTTCAGCCAGCGGGTATCGCGTGATCGCACCCGACCAGATCGGCTTCTGCAAATCCACCAAGCCGGAGCATTATCAGTACACCTTCCAGCAGCTGGCGGATAACACCCACGCGCTGCTGAAAACGCTGGGCGTCGATCGCGTCACGGTCATCGGCCATTCGACCGGCGGCATGCTGGCGACCCGCTACGCGCTGATGTGGCCGCAGCAGGTGGAGCAGCTGGTGATGGTGAACCCAATAGGGCTTGAAGACTGGAAAGCGCGCGGCGTGCCGCATATTACGGTCGACCAGTGGTACCAGCGTGAGCTGAAGGTCAGTGCCGACGGCATTCGTCAGTACGAGAAAAACACCTACTACGCCGGGGAGTGGAAGCCGGAGTACGAGCGCTGGGTCACCATGCTTGCCGGGTTAAACAACGGGCCAGGCAAAGCGCGCGTGGCGTGGAACTCGGCGCTGCTCTACGACATGATTTATACCCAGCCGGTCGTCTATGAATTTAACGAGCTGAAGATGCCGGTATTATTGATGATCGGCACGAAGGACAACACCGCCATCGGGAAAGATCTCGCCCCGCCTGAGATCCGCAAAACGCTCGGCAACTATGCGGTGCTGGGAAAGGAGACGGCGAAGCGCATCCCGCACGCTACGCTGGTGGAATTTAACGACATGGGCCACGCGCCGCAGATGCAGGATCCTGAGCGCTTCCACGAGGCGCTGCTTAAGGGGCTTCAGGCCCGCTGACTGGTTTGCAGCAACAGCCCGCGCAGCCACGCCTGCGCGGGATTGCGGTGCGTTCTGCCGTGCCAGGCCATGCTCTTGGTAAAGCCTGGCACTGGAACTGGCGTCTCGCAGATGAACATCCCCGTCTGATTTTCCGCGATGCGTGACGGCACGACGGCAATCATATCGCTGAGGGCCAGCACGTCCGGCAGAACCAAAAAGTGGCTCACCGAGAGCCCCACGTGCCGCGTCCGGCCAATTTTCTCCAGCGCGCTATCGGTTACCCCGCGAAAGCCGTCCCCCTCGTAAGAGACCAGCACATGCTCAAGGGCGCAAAATCGGTCTAACGTCATTGGCTCTCCGGCGTTTGGATGATCGGCGCGCATCATGCATACGTACCGTTCATCATAAAGCGCACGGCTGTGAAGCTCATCGGGCGTGGTGTGGGGGGTGATAAGCGCTACGTCAATAGCGCCCTGCTCAAGCTGGCTGACAAGGCTACCGGGGGTAACGGGCACCACGCGCACGCGTATGCCAGGCGCCTGTGTTTTAAGGGCGGCGATAAACGGCACAACAACCGCCCGAAGTGCATAATCCGTAGCGGCAAGAGTGAAGGTGAGGCGAGCGGTATTTGGGTCAAAGGCAACGGGCTGAAGCAGCACGTCGATATCCGCGAGAATGCGCTTCACCGGAGCGGCCAGCGCTTCCGCGCGCGTGGTTGGCACCATGCCGTGCGGGGCGCGGATAAAGAGCGGATCGTCGAAGTAGTCCCGCAGGCGGTTGAGCATGCCGCTCACGGCGGGCTGGGTCAGAGCAAGACGCGCCGCCGCGCGGGTGACGCTGCGTTCATCCAGCAGAGCGTCAAGCGTTTTCAGCAGGTTTAGATCCAGCGTGCGCAGATCCGCTTTCATGATGTTTTGCTACCTCTTTTCCGTTCACTATTATGGCGCTGCCCGCTGTCGACGCGTTGCGTTTCCCGCTATGATGGGCGGCTAGTCTAAGGAGAACGCATGGTCTGGATAATGCTGGCAACGCTTGCCGTGGTGTTTGTAGTTGGGTTTCGTGTCCTGACCTCGGATTCCCGCCGCGCCATCAAACGCTTGAGCGAACGGCTGGGTATCACCCCGATGCCGGTAGAATCGATGATCGACCAGTTCGGTAAAACGCCGGGCAATGAGTTTATCCGCTACCTTGAGCGCCCAGACGAAGCGCACCTGCAAAACGCCGCCCAGGTCCTGCTTATCTGGCAGGTCTGCATCGTCGACGGGAGCGAAGAGAATCTGCATACCTGGCACCGCATGCTGCGTAAAGCCCGCCTGGCCGCACCGATCACCGATGCGCAAATCCGCCTCGCGCTCGGCTTCATGCGCGAGATAGAGCCCGATCCGCAGGAGCTTGACGCCTTCCAGCTGCGCTATAACCAGCTTTTCCTCCCGGAAGAGGGCGTGTTTTATCTGCACTGATATCACGAAACGTGATGAAGAGTATAAAGCATCGTCATTAGATTTATATCTGCCGCAGGCGCACCATCACTTCATCCACTCGCTGATGAGGTGAACCATGAAACAATCCGCCATTATCTGGCCAAACGACTACCTGCCAGGCACAACCGATAACTTTGCATCCAACGAAATCATCGTCGCCGGGCTGAGCGCAAAAGAGATTTGGGCGCAGCTTAACGACACTACCCTGTGGCCGAACTACTACAGCAACGCCAAAGATATTCGTTTTCACGACGGCAGCGGTCCGGAACTGAGCGCCAACGCCCGCTTCCGCTTTACGACCTTTGGCTTCCCGGTTGAGGCGCAGGTCACGGAGTATGTTCCGCCCGTTGACGGCGAAGCCGCACGGATCGCCTGGCACGGCTGGGTGGAGGGCGATGCCAGCTCGCGTCTGGATGTGATCCACGCCTGGCTGTTTGAAGACTTGCCGGGAAACCGCGTCCGTATTCTGACTCAGGAGTCGCAGAAAGGCGTTCCTGCACAGGAACTTGCTCGCACCGTGCCGAATCCGATGATCAACGGGCACCAGGAGTGGATCGTTGGGCTGGCGAATGCAGCGATGCAAGAAAAGTTGTCGAAACGTTAAATTCGTCACACTTTTGATGATAAACTGCGCGACTTTTCCGCACGTTTTTATCTTCAGGTGATGCCATGACAGAACATACCCAGCCCACGACCACACCGCAGCCCAAAGAGGTGTCGCGCCCCAACTGGTCGGCGGTTTTCTCCGTGGCGTTCTGCGTCGCCTGCCTGATTACCGTTGAGTTTCTACCGGTGAGCCTGCTGACGCCGATGGCGCAGGATCTGGGCATTTCCGAGGGCGTGGCGGGGCAGTCCGTTACCGTCACCGCGTTTGTGGCGATGTTCGCCAGCCTGTTTATCACTCAGGCGATCGGCACCATCGACCGTCGCAAGGTGGTTATTCTGTTCAGCGTGCTGCTGACGCTCTCCTGCCTGCTGGTCTCTTTCGCTGAAAGCTTCACCCTGCTGCTGCTCGGCCGTGCCTGCCTGGGGCTGGGATTAGGCGGCTTCTGGGCGATGTCCGCCTCGCTGACCATGCGCCTGGTGCCCGCGCGTACGGTGCCGAAGGCCCTGTCCGTTATCTTCGGTGCGGTCTCCATCGCGCTGGTGATTGCCGCGCCGCTGGGCAGCTTCCTCGGCGGGATTATCGGCTGGCGTAACGTGTTCAACGCGGCGGCGGTGATGGGTGTGCTGTGCATTATCTGGGTGTGGAAAGCGCTGCCGTCCCTGCCGGGGGAAGTGGCGCACCACAAACAGAACATGTTCGCGCTGCTGAAACGTCCGGGCGTGCTGGCGGGGATGACCGCCATCTTCATGGCCTTTGCCGGGCAGTTTGCTTTCTTCACCTATATCCGCCCGGTGTATATGACCATGGCGGGCTTTGACGTGGACGGCCTGACGCTGGTGCTCCTGAGCTTCGGTATCGCCAGTTTTGTCGGCACCTCACTGTCGTCTCAGTTCCTGAAGCGCTCCCTGAAGGTGGCGCTGGCGGGTGCCCCGCTGGTGCTGGCGATCAGCGCCGCGGTGCTGGTGTTGTGGGGTAGCGATAAGTGGGTGGCTTCGGCGATCGCGATTATCTGGGGCTTTGCCTTTGCGCTGGTGCCGGTGGGCTGGTCGACGTGGATCACCCGCTCACTTGCCGATCAGGCGGAAAAAGCCGGGTCGATTCAGGTAGCGGTGATCCAGCTGGCGAACACCTGCGGCGCGGCGGTGGGCGGCGTAGCGCTCGACCATCTGGGGCTGACGTCACCGCTGGTGATTTCCGGCACGCTGATGCTGCTGACGGCGCTGCTGGTGGCGGGGAAGGTTAAGGCGAAGTAGTGCTTTTCTCCCTCTCCCGTGGGAGAGGGTTGGGGTGAGGGCATCAGGCTACGCCGATGCCTTAACCCTTCTGCGTGAATCCATCGAAATCAACACCACCGACGACACAATCAACAGCGTCCCCAGCCAGTCCGGCAGGGTGAATGCCACCCCCAGCAACACCACCGACAGCAGCGCGCTGCTCAGCGGTTCGGCGCAGCTCAGAATGCTCGCTTTCGGCCCGCCGATCATCTGTGCGCCTTTCAGATACAGGCTGAACGTCAGCGCGGTGCCAATCACCACCAGGTAGAAAAACGCCAGCAGCAGGCCGCCGTCGATCACGAAGGTGGTGCCGCGTCCGGCGTAGAACGGCGTCAGCATTAATCCCGCAATCAACATACTCCAGCCGACAATCGGCAGCGTGCCGTAGCGGGCTATAAGCGTTGATGGATAGGTGGTGTAAAACGCCGCGGCAAACGCTGAGGCGATACCGAAGAACAGCGCGGCAGGCGAGATGGAGAGCGACGTCGGGTCGCCGTGGGTGACCAGCAGGAAGGTACCCACAAGCGACGTGAAAATCGCGGATAAGACAAATATGCCGGGACGCGTTTTCCGCGCCAGCGCAAACCATGCCACGATAATGGTCGGCGACAGAAACTGGAGCACGGTGGCCGTCGCAGCGTTGGATTTTTCAATCGTCAGCAGGAAGGTGAGCTGCACGGTGAGCGCGCCAACCAGCGAGAAAAACAGCAGGCTGAGGGCGTCTTTGCGGTTTTTGATGACCGAGAAAATCTTGTCGCCGTGAACGAAGGAGAGCGTCAACAGGATCACGCCGGTAAACAGCAGACGAACCATGGTCAGGTAAGGCGAAGAAATGTGGCTTTTCTCCATGATGTACTGCGCGCAAACCCCGGAACTGCCCCATAAAACGGCGGCGATCAGGACGTTGAGCATCCCTTTGCGTGTGGAACCCATGTTCTCCCCTGTTATGTTGTCGTTAATTCGGTCAACAGCATAGCATGGTTGTGTGCGGCCTGATGCCCTCACCCCGGCCCTCTCCCACGGGGAGAGGGAGCGAACACTAAAAACGGCAACTTTCGTTGCCGTTTTGCTTTTACTTTAGAACCACGCCTCCCACATCGCGCCGACGTTGAAGTCGTCCAGCGTCTCATCTTTGGTGTTGTTCACGCGCGCGGTGCGTTCGTTATCCACCTTGCCGCCGGTCACGTAGAAGCGCAGCATCGGGCGGAACTCCGGCCCCATGGCGATAGACATGTTCTGCGACAGGGTCAGCTTCCAGCCCTTGTTGTCGCCGCCGTTGTCGTAATCCACGTGCTGCCAGCCCGCTTCCAGCCAGGTGGAGTGAACGTCGTTCCACCAGTGCATCGGGCGCACGATGGCATTGTAGTTCTTGCGGTTGTCGGTCTTATCGCGGCTATTGTCGTAATCGTGGAAGGCGAGGATGTACTCCACCTGCGTCGCCTGGGTGAATTTGTACAGCCCTTCGAAGCTGGCGTAGACCGTGGTCAGGTCTTCGGTTTTATTGAACACGCTGTTGTCCGAATTATCGGAGTAGCGGGCGATCACCTTGTTCACGCCGCTGTCGTTGGTGTGGCTCAGCACCACGCCGCCCTGCCAGGCGTTAAGACGCTCGTCGCTCTCTACCGCTTTTGAATCAAAGCCGTAGTTGGCGTACAGCTCCAGATCCAGCGGACCGAGCTTCATGCCGTGGATTTTAGAGGTGGCCGCGTAGTTACCTTTGTCGCCCGTGCCGGACCCGCCGGTACAGGTGATGCGTGACGGGTTCGCTTCGTCTTCCATCACTTCCGGGCTACAGGATTCCACTGCCGCCACGGCAGCGACGTCAAACTGCACGCCGCCGATATCGAAGTTCTTCACCCCGGCGCCCTGACCGTCGTGGTTCATCCAGAAGTAATCGTTGATGCCCTGCTGCGGACGCTGGTGGAAGTCGCGACCCGCCCAGAAGTAGGCGTTCGGGTTGGAGGCCATAATGTTGGTCACGCCGGCGTAGGCTTTCTTGAGGTTAACTTCGTCGCCCCAGTGGTCGATCATCACGTTGATGTCCCAGATGGCGCCGTTTTCGCCCTTGAAGGCTTTAGAGAGCTGGAACTCGCCACCGTTGCCTTCGTTACCCAGACGACCAATGGCGGACGCGCCGTTGTAGGAGCCGTCCACCGCCACGTATTTCTGATCGGCAGCCTGGAAGTGCGCCCCGTAGCGGGCGTAGCCGGTAAATTTAACCCCGAACGGGATCGCCATATCCGGAGATTGCGCCGCGCTCTGCGGCTCGGTCACCACGTCCGCTTTTTTCGCGACCGCCGCATCCATTTTAGCCTGACGCTCGGCCAGGGCTTTATCCACCGCTTTCGCCACAATGGCGTCGATTTGCTCCTGCGTGAATTCCTGAGCGAGGACGGAAATTGGGCAAAGCGCGGCGATAACCGCCATGGTTAATGGAAGTTTTTTAATCGTATTCATGGTTATCTCAATATAGTTTAATTTTATTCAGACAATAACCATCCCGCTCCGATCTGACAGAATATGTCGCTATCATCAGAACAAGTGGATTTCTAGTTTTAGGTACAGAGGTATTACATTAAATTATTTCGCCATAGACTATCTCTGATATAAATGAATAATCTCTTCAGATAATTCACGCGCTAATAGCGAATTCATTAAATGATCCTGCGCGTGCACCATAATTAATGTCATCGGCTGGCGGGCTTCGCCCGCGTCCTGCTCAATCAGTTTGGTCTGCATCTTGTGCGCCTGGCGCGCGTAGCCGTCGGCTTCGCGCAGCAGGCTTTTGGCCTCGTCAAGGTTGCCCTGGCGCGCCGCGTGCAGGGCTTCAAAGCACAGGCTGCGGGACTGACCGGCGTTGACGATAATTTCCATTACGGCTTCTTCTAGTGCGATCATTATCTTTACTCTTTATCAAAACTATTATTTAAGGCGGTAGCGGCAAACCACTCTCCGCTTTTTTTAATGGTGCGCTGCTGCGTCTTTAAATCGAGCTGGATAAATCCGTAGCGATTTTTATACGCGTTACACCACGACCAGTTATCAATAAACGTCCACATATGGTAGCCAAGGCAATTGCAGCCTTCGCTAATACCTTTGTGCAGCCACGATAAATGCTCAGAAATAAAATCAATGCGGTATTGATCGTTAATCTGGCCGTTTTCAATAAAGTGCTGCTCATTTTCGACACCCATGCCGTTTTCCGAAATAAAGCAGCGGGGGTTGCCGTAATGGTCGCGCAGGTTAACCAGAATATCGTAAATACCCGGCTCGTAGATTTCCCAGCCGCGGTACGGGTTCATCTTGCGGCCCGGCATCTCGTAGCTATCAAAGAACCACTCCGGCATAAACGGCGCCTGCGGGTTCACCGCGCTGTCGCGACACTTCACGCGACGCGGCTGATAGTAGTTAATGCCGAGCAGGTCGATTTTCCCTTCCGCAATCAGGAAACCGTCTTCCGGCTTGCAGGCGGGCAGCTGGTCGTAAGATTTCAGCAGCGCCACCAGATCCGCCGGGTATTCGCCGCGCAGGACCGGGTCGAGGAAGCTGCGGTTAAACATTAGATCCGCAACGTGCGCCGCCTTCACGTCTGCCGGGTTCCGGGAGCGCGGGTAAGACGGCGTCAGGTTCAGCACGATGCCGATCTCCCCCGCGTAGTGCCCGGCGCGGTAGGCCTGAACCGCCTTCGCATGGGCCAGCACCGTGTGATACGCCACGGTGGCTGCCCGACGAAAATCCACCACGTTCGGATAGTGGAAGTCGTACAGATAACCGCCTTCCACCGGAACAATCGGCTCGTTGAAGGTAAACCAGTGCAGCACGCGGTCGCCGAACAGCTCGAAGCATATCTGCGCATAGCGGGCGTAAGCGTCCACCACGTCGCGGTTTTCCCATCCGCCGATTTCCTGCATCGCCATCGGCATGTCGAAATGGAACAAGGTGATAAACGGCGTGATGCCCTGTTCATTCAGCTCATCAATAACCTGATTGTAAAAATCGACCGCGTCCGGGTTCACTTCACCGATACCGTCGGGGATCAGGCGCGCCCAGCTAATCGAGGTACGAAAGCTGTTGTGGTTCAGCTGCTTTAACAGCTGAATGTCCGTTTTCCAGTGCTGATAAAACGTGGAGGTGTGCTGCGGCCCCACGCCGTTGTGAAAACGGTTCGGCTCGCGGGCAAACCAGTAGTCCCACGTGGTTTCACCCTCTCGTGTCCCTTCCGTCTGGAGAGCGGAGCTTGCGCTGCCCCACCAGAAGTTATCGGGAAATGCGTATTTCATGACCCTTCCTCTTTGCTTAATTGCTTGTGGCTTCAGCGGCACCCACGGTTGCAGCCTGGGCTTTCTGCTCTTCGTTTTTAATCAGCGTACGCTCATAGGCGCGCAGGAACGGCAGGTACATCAGGGCGGACATCACCATGCAGACCAGGCACATCACCACCGGGCTCAGCGCCCAGTTCGCCGCCCACGAGGCGCCAATCGGCGCGGGCGTGGTCCAAGGGGTTAACGAAACCACCTGAGCCAGCCAGCCGAGCTTAGTTGCGCCGTACGCCAGGCAGGCGTTGACCAGCGGAACGAACACGAACGGGATAAACAGCATCGGGTTCATGATGATCGGCGCGCCGAACAGAATCGGTTCGTTGATGTTAAAGAAGCTTGGCACAACGCCCATTTTGCCGATGGTGCGCAGATGGGTAACGCGGCTACGCAGCAGGAGGAACGCCAGCGGCAGGGTCGAGCCTACGCCGCCAATCAGCAGGTAGTGATCCCAGAAACCTTGCAGATAAACGTGCGGCAGCGCCGCGCCCGCCGCCAGCGCCGCCTGGTTTGCAGAGAGGTTCGCCATCCAGAACGGGTTCATGATGCCGGTGACAATCAGCGAGCCGTGGATACCCGCGAACCAGAAGATCTGGCACAGCAGCACGGAGAGCAGAATCGCGGGCAGGGAGTCAGACGCCGACACCAGCGGCTCCAGCAGGTGCATGATCGCCTGCGGGATAATCATGCCGGTCTGCGCTTCAATGAACAGGTTCAGCGGGTGCAGCGTCCCGATCACCACCATCACCGGGATCAGGATCTCAAACGAACGCGCCACGCCGGTCGGCACCTCTTTCGGCAGGCGGATGGTGACGTTGTTCTGCTTCAGCCACGCGTACACGCGGGTGGAGTAGATCGCGGTGATAAGCGCAGTGAAGATCCCCTGGCCGGAGAGATACTGGGTCGAAATTTTGCCATCGGCATAGGGTGCTGCGACCAGCAGGAAGGCCATAAAGGCCAGCAGGCCGGACATCACCGGATCGAGGTTAAACTGACGCCCCAGGCTCGCCCCAATCCCCACCGAGATGAAGAAGGTCATCACGCCCATGCTGAGGTTAAACGGCAGCATCAGCTGTTCGCGGTAGGTCTGGGAGAAATCCAGCCAGCCGCGGGCGAAGCTGTTGGTGGTATCCGCCGAGAACGGCGGGAAGATGAACACCAGCATAAACGAGCCGATGATCATAAACGGTAGCGCGGCGGTAAAGCCGTCGCGGATGGCAATCACATACTTTTGCTGACCCAGCTTTGCGGCCAGCGGGGTAATTGATTGCTCAATCACCGCAACCATGGATTGATATAACGAACTCATGTGAACACCTTTTAGTGTGCCGCTTCGATGAGCGACAGAGCAAAGTCCAGTACTTTATCGCCACGCTGCATGCCGTAGTCCATCATGTCGATGGGCTGCACCGGAATGCCATGCGTCGCCGCCTTGTCTGAGAGTGTCTGTAACATGTATTTCACTTGCGGTCCGAGAAGTACCACCTGGTATTGCGGAAACTGCGTATCAAATTCGGAAACACCGTACGCATCAATCTTCACCGGCAAACCACGTTCTTTCGCGACATCGACCATTTTGCTGACCAACAGGCTGGTGGACATCCCGGCAGAGCAGCACAGCATAATCTTGAACATCGACAACCATCCTCAAAATGTAAAAAGTTATTGCGAGGATGATTGGACATGATACGGAAACCGGTTTCCATTTATAAAAGACAGAACTGTGACAACCATCAAGATCCCTTACTTATGAGGCTAATTAACCGGATGTGGGTCACATAATTTGGCTGTTTTGGCATCAATTTGAGTGGAAACGGAAAATCGGTTTCCATGGAAAACGGAAACGGATATACTCCGTTCTGGCTATAATGTGAGCCGTAGCGGTGATGGAAATTACAGACGCCAGTTGCGTCTGACAGGGGAGAGAGATGTCTACAATCAACGATGTATCGCGTCTGGCCGGGGTGTCCAAAGCCACGGTATCACGGGTGTTGAGCGGGTCGCGTGGCGTTAAAGAAGCCAGCCGCCAGGCTGTTCTGAAAGCGGTGGACGAGCTGAACTATCGTCCCAACGTGATCGCCCAGTCGCTGCTCAGCCAGTCGACGGGCTGCATTGGGGTGATTTGCGCGCAGGAAAACATTAACCAGACCACCGGTTACCTGTACGCGCTGGAAAAACACCTCAGCCAGCATCAAAAACATCTGCTGCTGCGTTTCGCACACACGAAAACAGAAGTGATGAACGCCCTTGAAGAACTCTCCTGCGGCTTATGTGATGACATTCTGGTGATTGGCGCGCGTTTCCCGCTGGACGTGGACATGGACAACGTGATTCTGGTCGACTGTATGGAAGCCGATAACGCCAACAGCATTCAGTTCGATCACGCGTTCGCGGCTGAAACGGCCTGCAACTATCTCACCAGCCAGGGGCGTCGCCAGATAGCGCTCATCCACCCGCACGGCAGCGGCTTTGCCGATCAGGTGCTGTTGGGTTACAAACATGCGCTGGAGAAAAACTTCCTGCCCTTTAATCGCAACCTCGTGTTTATGGACGCAACTTCATCGTCCGTTGCGCTTCAGGAATTACTCAACAACGCGTCCACGCTGAACTTCAACGCGCTGCTGGTGGCGGATGAGCAGGAAGCCCAGCGGGTGATCCCGCAGTTACAGGCGTTTAATAAATCGGTACCGGAAGACATCATGGTCTTTAGCCTCGGCGGTTCGCTGCATCTGCCGGGTATCCCGGTGATCCCGGCCATTGAGTATTCCATGGACGCCATGGCGGCGCGCATCGTGAGCTGGCTGACAGAGAAAACGCAGATGCTCGGGTCCTACGTTCTGCGCGGGGATTTGATTATTCCGGATGTGCGGAAGCGTTAAACGTGTGATGTAGGCCGGGTAAGCGCAGCGCCACCCGGCGCTCAATCCTCAGTAATCTTCCATACAATCCACCTGACTGACTGCATCCCAGTAGGCGTCCAGGTTGTCACGCTTCATGGCGGTGATGGCGTTTTTGATCAGCAGCTGATTGGCCTCAGACGACAAAATCATCGCCTGCCAGGCCTTATCGCTCTGCTTTTTCTGCGGGGTACAGGTTTTCTTTACATCTTTCAGGACCTGCTGTTTTATCTGGGCCTCTTTCTCCGGAGCGCTCTTCTCCTGCGCGTGAACAAACGCAGCGAAAATCAGGCAAACGAGCAGGCAAACCAGGTATGCAGATTTCATCGAAACCTCCTTTGAAAGTCACATGCTTCCCCTGAAATATATCGTTACATTCATCAACGCGATTCAAGCCAAAAGTATGAATTTACGCATTCTGCGTGCGGGATCCGATCGCCAGTGCAATGCCATAGCTTACTAACACCGCGAGACTCATTTTCAGCATCGTTTCTCCGCCGATACCCGCGAGAGGCGCTGCGATCCCGCCGAATAAAAACATCAGCATGCCCAGAATGGCTGACGCTGTGCCGGACTCCTTCGTGTCGACTGCGCTCATCGCTTCTGAACCCGCAATGGTGCTGATCCCGCTGTTAAATGCGACGGTGAAAAAGAGTGCAACCAGTGCCGGAACGGAAAGCTGCATCCACGCAAAGAGCAATGTCAGCCCCGCGCAGGACAACGCCAGAACGAGGCCTGTTCGCATCAATCTTTCCGCCAGATGGCGGCGTGCCAGACGGGAGAAAATCAGCGCTGAGACGATCAGGCCGATACCGTTCACACCGAACAGCAGGCTGAACTGCATGGCGCTCAGGCCATACTCGTTTTGCATCACAAAGGAGGATGCCCCGATATAGGCGAACAGCCCCGCCAGCATGAAGGCCTGGATCAGGCAGTAGCGCATAAAGCGACGATTTTTAAGTACCGTCCTGGCGGTTTGCGTCAGCGATCCCCTGCCCTGTTTCTCTGTGAGGGACTCGCGGATAAAAAGCTGGCTGGCGATCAGCAGCGCCAGACCCGCCCCTGCCATTACCCAGAACAGCATCCGCCAGTCGAAATGCGACGCGATATAGCCACCGAGTACCGGGGACACCACGGGCGCGATGCCGTTGACCGTCATCAGTAGGGCAAAAAACTGCGTTAGCATCGTGCCATGATAGTTATCGCGGGCGATGGAGCGGGCAAGTACGGAGCCGCCCGCCCCGGCAACGCCCTGCACAAATCGCCAGCCGATCAGGGCGTAAATATTCTGCGTGCTGGCGCAAAGCACTGAAGCCAGTACAAACAGCAAAAGTGAGAACAGCAGCGGCGTTTTACGTCCGATGCGATCGCTTAGCGGGCCGAAAAAGAGTTGTCCCAGCCCCAGGCCAATCAGCGCCGAGGTGAGAGAAAGCTGCGTCAGCGTTGTGGATGTGTTGAGCTGGGTGGCGATCTCCGGCAGCGCCGGAAGATAAAAATCGGAACACAGCGGCCCGATCGCCGTCAGCAGGCCAAGGATGGCCGCGAAAGAAAAAGAGACTTTTGCCATAGGTATTTACTCTGATGGCCGGGCAACGTTGCGCCGCCCGGCAGTGATGTTACTGAATCCCGCCGCCCAGCGATTGCCACAGCGTGATGCGGTTTTCCAGGTCGGTTTGCTGCAAGGCAATCAGTGATTCCTGCGCCGACCACAGCGACCGCTGCGCGGTGAGCACCGTCAGATAATCGCCCGCGCCAGCCTTGTAACTGCGCGTCGCCACATCCAGCGTTTTTTGCTCCGCCGCCACGTATTCACGCTGGGCATCAAGCTGTTCACTCAACGTTTCGCGCCGGGCCAGCGCGTCGGCCACGTCCTTGAACGCGCTCTGGATGGTTTTCTCATAGGTCGCAATTAACCCTTTTTTCTCGGCTTCCGCATAGCGCAGCTGCGCCATATTGTTGCCGCCGCTGAACAGCGGCAGGGTGATGGAAGGTGCAAACGACCAGACCTTCATCCCGTGGCTGAACAGGGACGACAGCGAATCGCTGCCGACGCCCGCGCTGGCGGTGAGCGAGATGGTCGGGAAGAAGTTGGCGCGCGCCGCGCCGATGTTGGCGTTGGCGCTCAGCAGGTTGTGTTCCGCCTCCTGAATGTCCGGACGACGCAGCAGCGCGCTGGAGCTAACGCCCGCCGGGATCAGCGTGATGGCGTTGTCGCTCAGGCTCTCCAGCGTGCCGGGTAGCAGGTTCTCGGGCACCGTATCGCCCGCCAGCAGGTTGAGAGCGTTTTTGTCCTGCATCACCAGCGTCTGGTAGCTCGCCACGCTGGCGCGCGCCTGCTGGTAAACCGCCATCGCTTCACTGACGTCCGTTGCCGCTGCCACGCCTACTTCCTGCTGGCGCTTCACAATCTTGAGTGAGTTTGCGGCGCTCTCCAGGGTGGACTTCGCCAGCGCCAGATTGCTGTTATCCGCCGCCAGCGTCACCCAGGCCGTGGTCAGCTCGCTGACCATCGTCAGGCGCGTGTTCTGCGCGGTGAATTCGCTGGCAAGCCAGGTTTCACGCGCGGCACGCGACAGGCTCTGGTTGCGGCCAAACAGATCCAGTTCGAAGCTGGAGACCGCGCCGTTGGCTTCGTCACTTGTCGCGACACCGCTCGCCAGCGTGCGGCTGCGGGTGTGGCTCAGTTCCGCGTCCACCGTCGGGAACAGGGACGAGCGCGTTTCGCCATACTGGGCACGGGCGGCGTCGATATCCGCAATCGCTTTTTGCACGTCGCGGTTGCTGTTGAGCGCCATCGTCACCACGCTTTTCAACCGCGCATCATTCATCACCTGCTGCCACTGGCTCACCACGGCGTTGGCTTCGCCATGGGCGCCAGGCAACGTCGCCGGGACGGGGGCGTCCGGGCGTTGATACGTTGGGTCTAACGACACACAGCCCGCGCTCAGCAGCGCTAATGTTAATACGGTTACACGAAACATTATGACCTCCGGTTTGCGTGCTTACCGGAGAACAGACGTTTCACCAGTACAAAGAATAAAGGAACAAAGAAGATGGCCAGCAGCGTCGCGGCCAGCGTCCCGCCGATAATACCGGTACCGATCGCCACGCGGCTGTTGGCCCCGGCGCCGGTGGCAATCGCCAGCGGCGTCACGCCTGCGATAAACGCCAGCGAGGTCATGATGATCGGACGCAGACGCGTCTGGGCGGCCCGCAGGGCGGCGCGCGTCAGGGAGTAGCCTTCGGCCACTTTGGCTTCGGCAAACTCGACAATCAGAATGGCGTTCTTCGACGACAGACCGATGGTGGTCAGCAGCGCCACCTGGAAATAGACGTCGTTGTTCAGGCCGCGCAGGGAGGCGGCAACCGCCGCGCCCAGCACCCCTAGCGGGATCACCATGATGACCGAAATCGGTACTGACCAGCTCTCATACAGCGCTGCCAGGCACAGGAACACCACCAGGATCGAGAGGGCATAAAGGCTCATCGCCTGGCCGCTCGCCAGTTTTTCCTGCAACGACAAACCGCTCCACGCCCATGTGCTGCCGGACGGCAGGCTGTTTGCCAACTGCTCCATTTTGCTCATCGCCGTGCCGGAGCTGGCGCCACTGGCGTTTTCGCCCTGAATCTCATACGCCGCCGAGCCGTTGTAGCGCACCAGGCTTTCCGGGCCGTACTCCCAGCGGGTGGTGGCGAAGGCGGAGAACGGTGTCATGGTGCTGTCGCTGCCGCGCACATACCACTTGTTGAGATCCGACGGCACGGCGCGATAGTCGCTGTCGCCCTGGATGTAGACCTTTTTCACGCGGCCGCGATCGATAAAGTCGTTCACGTAGGTCCCGCCCCAGGCGCTGGAGAGGGTGTCGGTGACGTCGCTCAGGGACAGCCCCAGCGACACGGCTTTGTTGTTATCGATATCCACCTGAAGCTGCGGCATCTGCGGCAGATCGTTGGCGCGCACGGCGTGCAGCGAGTTGTCCTGGTTGGCTTCGCCAATCAGCTGGTTACGCAGTTTCAGCAGCGCGTCGCGGTCGGTGCCGCCGCTGGCCATCAGCTCAAAGGTAAAGCCGTTGCTCTGGCCTAAACCATCCACCGCCGGGGGCGTCATGGCGAAAATTGTGGCATCCCGAATGGTGCTCAGCTCCTGCGTGGCGCGCAGGGCAATGGCCTGGGCGGTATTCTCATCGCCTTTGCGCTCTGACCAGTTTTTCAGGGAGACGAACGCCATCCCGGCGTTCTGGCCGCTGCCGCTGAAGCTGAAGCCTTCAATGGTGAAGATCACGTCGGTATTGGCTTTCTCTTTGGTGAGGAACCACTCGCGTACCTGGCGGCTTACCTCGGCGGTACGCACCGCGGTTGCGCCGGCAGGCAGGGTGTACTGCACCATGATTTCACCCTGGTCTTCGGTTGGCAGGAAGCTGCCCGGCAGTTTTAGCATGGCGAACCCCATCGCGCCGCAGAGCAGGGCGTAGATCACCAGCATGCCACCGGAACGGCGCAGGGCGCGCAGCACCTTGTTCTGATAGCTGTGCTCGGTCTTACTGTAGAAGCGGTTAAACGCGCCGAAGAAGCCCTTTTTGTGCGGAGCGGTGTGATTCAGGATCGAGCCGCACAGCGCGGGCGTCAGGGTCAGCGCCACCACCACGGAGAGGAACATCGCCGAAATAATGGTGACCGAGAACTGGCGGTAAATGACCCCGGTAGAGCCGCCGAAGAAGGCCATCGGCAGGAATACCGCAGAGAGCACCAGCGCAATGGCGATCAGCGCGCCGGAAATTTCGCCCATCGATTTTTCGGTCGCTTCCCGGGCGGGCAGCCCTTCGTCGCGCATAATACGCTCGACGTTTTCCACCACCACGATGGCGTCATCCACCAAAAGCCCTATCGCCAGCACCATCGCAAATAGCGTCAGGGTGTTGATGGAGTAACCGAACAGCGCCAGCACGCCGAAGGTGCCCAGCAGCACCACCGGCACCGCCAGCGCCGGGATCAGCGTCGCACGGATGTTTTGCAGGAACAGGTACATCACCACCACCACGAGGATAATGGCTTCGAACAGGGTCTGAATCACGTCCTCAACGGAGATCTTGATGAACTCGGTGCTGTCTTTCGGGTAGGCCACGTCGTAGCCTTCCGGCATCGACTTTTTGAACTCGGCGATCTTATCTTTTACCGCCGTGGCGGTGTTAAGCGCGTTGGCGCCCGGTGAGAGCATCACCGCCATACCCGCCGCCGGGTGGCCGTTCAGCTTCGCGGTGGCGGTGTAATCTTCGCTGCCCATCTCCACGCGCGCGACGTCGCTGATGCGCACCACCGCACCGTTGGACTGGCTCTTGACGATGATCTTTTTGAACTCATCGACCGTTTGCAGACGCGACTGAGCGCGGACGGTGGCGGTCAGCTGTTGGGCGTTCGACGAGGGCAGCGCGCCGATTTTACCGGCGGAAACCTGCACGTTCTGCGCTTCAATCGCGCTCTGCACGTCGGAGGGCATCAGCGAGTACGACGCCAGCTTCGCCGGGTCGAGCCAGATGCGCATCGCGTATTCTGCACCGAACACCTGTAGGCTACCGACGCCATCCACGCGCGCCAGCGGATCCTGCATATTACTCACCAGCCAGTCGGCGATATCCGAGCTGCTGGCGGTGTCGGTTTTGTCATATACGCCCATGATCAGCAGGAAGTTGCTCTGGGATTTTTCGACGGTGATCCCGGACTGCTGCACCTCGGTCGGCAGGCGCGATTCTGCCTGCTGGACTTTATTCTGCACCTGTACCTGAGCGGTGTCCGGATCGGTTCCCTGTTCAAACGTGACGTTAATGCTCACCGACCCGTCCGAGCTGCTGGTGGAGGTGAAGTAGAGCAGGTTATCCAGCCCGGTGAGCTGCTGCTCGATCACCTGCGTCACGCTGTTCTCCAGCGTTTGTGCGGAGGCGCCGGTGTAGGTGGCGGATATTTTGATCGACGGCGGGGCAACGTCCGGGTACTGCGCAACGGGCAGCGTGCGGATCGCCAGTATCCCGGCGAGCATGATGAGAATGGCGATAACCCAGGCAAAGACCGGGCGACGCACGAAGAAACGGGAAAACATCAGGCGTTTCCTCCGTTGGTTTTCATCTCTTCAGCTTTCACTTCCTGCCCGGCGGTGACTTTGTCGGTGCCTTCCACAATCAACTTATCGCCAGCCTTCAAACCGCTCAGCACCAGCCATTTGTCGCCGTAGGTGTCACCCGTCTCCAGCTGACGCTGTTCGACCTTGTTGCTGGCGTTCACCACCAGCGCGGTGGCGGTGCCTTTGGCGTCGCGAGTGATGCCCTGCTGCGGGGCGAGGATCGCGTCATTCATGATGCCTTCATCCACTCTGGCGCGGACGAACATGCCCGGCAGAAGCTGATGCTGCGGGTTCGGGAAGACGGCGCGCAGGGTAACTGAGCCGGTAGACTCATCCACCGCCACTTCGGTCAGCGCCAGGCGGCCTTTTTCGCTGTAGCTGCTGCCGTCTTCGAGAATCAACGACACGTTCAGCGTATCGCTGTTGCTGGCGAGGGTTTGCTTGCGTAAACGCAGCAGATCGGCGCTGGAACGGGTTAAATCGACGTACATACTGTCCAGCCCGCGAATGGTGGCCAGCGCGGTATCCTGCTGGGCGGTCACCAGCGCGCCGGGGGTCACAGAGGAGATGCCGATACGTCCGGCAATCGGCGCGGTGACGGTGGTCCAGTTGAGGTTAATGCGGGCGCTTTCCAGCGCGGCTTTCTTTGACTCGACGCTGGCCTTGTCCTGCGCGCAGGTGGACTTCGCGTCTTCCGCATCCTGACGTGATACGCCGTCGTCCTTCACCAGCTGCGCATAGCGTCGGGCTTTCTGGCAGTCGGCCTGCACCAGCGCCTGCGCCTGTTTCAGTGCGGCGGCAGCTTCATTATAAGCGGCGCGGTAGCTGGAAGGATCGATCTGATACAGCGCCTGCCCGGCCTTGACCGTATCGCCTTCGGTGAACAGGCGCTTCTGGATAATGCCACCTACCTGGGGGCGCACTTCGGCGCTCATTGCGGCGGCGGTGCGGCCGGTCAGCTCGCTGACGACGGACACCGGCTGGCTCATGAGTGTGACAATCCCCACTTCCGGAAGAGGACGCTGGGGAGCAGATGTTTGCGCATTATCGCACCCTGTCAGGAGGAGTAATGCCGCGATGGAGGTTGTTATGGTTTTCATAATCTTTTTCCAGGGTGAACGAAGCCTGCCCTGTTAATCGCTTAACAGGGAGGAGGGCTAATTAAAAGCACAGCGATCCCGCATCTCTGGCTGAGCCAGAAATGAAAAAAGGGAAATTAATTATTTCCGCTAATTATTCACATGCGATTACTTCGCAGAGAAAAGCATATTTAAAATATTCTGGTATATGGGCTCTAATTGTTCTGACGGTAATTTTAAAGGCGTGAGTCGACGGTAAATCGTGCCTTCGATCATCACAGCGGTAATCTCCACGCAGCAGCGAATATGCTCATCGCTCAGGTGGGGGAACTGCTTTTTAAGGTGCTCACAGGCGTTGGCGAACATGCGGGCTTCGGCTTCGATCAGCATGTTTGCCACCAGCGGATTGCGCGTGGCCTCTGCGGACATTTCGAGCATTAGCGCGTCATCATCTTCGTTAAGCGTCTGGCGCCAGGCAAGCGCCTGCGGCATCCCTTCAACCAGGGTTTTGCCCTGCATCTCCTCAATACGTGAGTCGATAATGCGCCGGATCATCTCTTCAATGATCGCGTCTTTGTTACTGAAATAGCGATAGATTTGTCCGACGCTGAGCCTGGCTTCGCTGGCGATCTGCGACATGCTGGCAGCGTGAAATCCACTGGCGCGAAAGCAGCGGCGCGCGGCGGTGATGATTTCGTCCTGCCGTAGTTTTTGTCGTTCTTCCAGCTTTGTGCTCATCGTCGGCTACCGTAAAAAGTGAGAATGATCGTTCTCATTATACGTTTTCGGAGCCTATTGGAAAGGTTTTTTTTATTTACATATTGAATGAATATTTCCTTGTTTAAACAATGGAGGAAATAAGGAGTTTTTATGAAGGTTAAGCTGTGAGATATTCAGATTGCGCTGAAAATAAGGAGAGATTTATGCACCTGAGCATTACAGATAAAGTCACGGCTGAAGAAAAAGAAGAATTATTAACGGGGCTAAGAGCCTATAACGCGCAGTATTTAGATCTGGCGACGTTTAGTGGCGATATTGGCGTATATATGCGAGACGACAATGGCGTCATGCTGGGCGGGTTAATCGGCGTACGGAAAGGCGACTGGCTGAACATCGACTATCTGTGGGTCAGTGACAGCGTGCGGGGTACGGGTGTGGGAAGCCAGCTTATCAAAACGGCTGAAGAGGAGGCCCGTCGCAAAGGCTGTCGTCACGCGCTGGTGGATACGGTCAGCTTCCAGGCGCGTCCGTTCTATGAAAAACAGGGTTATCAGGTGCAGATGTCCTTGCAGGATTACCCTTATCAGGGAATGCAGAGACACTATCTGTCCAAAAATCTTTAACCGCCGATCCCGGTGCCTATCACGGCTAACACGTGGCGCACCACGATCTCCGGCGAGAGGGCGCTAAGCCTCTCGTCATTGCGCATGCGGGAGAACGGCACCAGCACCAGGCTCAGCAGCGTAGTGAACAGCAGTTCGGGGGCCAGCGCCGGATTCAGCTTTCCTTCCTGCTGCCAGCCTTTGATGGTTGCCAGCGTGGTGTGATATTTCTCATCGCCAAAGCGTGCCTGCAAATGGGTGCGCAGTACCGGCATCTCGCCAATCACCTCCTGCATCCACAGCGGGGCAAACCAGCGATACTTTTCCGCCAGTTCGGCCAGCACCCTGACCATTTCCGTCAGGGCATCCACCGGCGAATCCCGGTTGTCGGCGAAAATCGCCCCGATCCGCTCGCGTAACGGCAGGAAGCGCTCCTCAATCATCGCATCCAGCAACTGTTCTCTGGAGTTGAAGTAGTAGTGCAGCATGGCGGGCGTCACGCCTGCTTCGCGGGCAATAGCGTTCAACGACGTATTGGCGATCCCCTGGCGGGAAAAGAGATTCAGGGCGATATCCAGCAGCTGTTCACGGCTGGCGGTAACGCGCTTGCCGCCGCGTGGCCGACCGGGGCGGCGGGGTTCAGAATTGTCCTTTTGTGCTGACATGGTCACCGTATCTCTTGATCTTATTCATCACTTCCACAAATATTAATTATACGATTAATTAATTTCAAGTGATGTCTTATGGAGTCCGACGTAATGACTCAACCTGCGAAAAAGGCGCCGTCGATTAAGCTGCTGTTCAGCGCACTCCTGCTGGTGATGCTGCTCTCGGCGCTGGATCAGACCATTGTTTCCACCGCGCTGCCGACCATCGTGGGTGAGCTGGGCGGGCTGGATAAACTCTCGTGGGTGGTAACGGCCTATATCCTCAGTTCGACCATCGTGGTGCCGCTGTACGGCAAATTCGGCGATCTGTTTGGCCGAAAAATCGTTCTGCAAATCGCGATTGTGCTGTTCCTTGTGGGGTCCGCGCTGTGCGGTCTGGCGCAGAACATGACCCAGCTGGTGCTGATGCGCGCCCTGCAAGGGCTGGGGGGCGGGGGGCTGATGGTGATCAGCATGGCTGCCGTGGCGGACGTGATCCCGCCTGCCGATCGGGGTCGCTATCAGGGGCTGTTTGGCGGCGTGTTTGGCCTGGCGACGGTGATAGGGCCGCTGATCGGCGGGTTTATCGTTCAGCACGCATCCTGGCGCTGGATTTTCTACATCAACCTGCCGCTGGGGCTGTTTGCGCTGCTGGTGATTGGCGCGGTTTTCCACGGCAGCGCGCGGCGCAGCAAGCATGAGATTGATTACCTGGGGGCGATTTACCTCAGCATGGCGTTGCTGTGCATCATTCTGTTTACCACCGAGGGGGGGACGATCCGCCAATGGAGCGACCCGCAGCTGTGGTGCATTCTGGCCTTCGGCCTGACGGGGATCGCCGGGTTTATCTACGAAGAGCGGCTGGCGTGGGAGCCGATTATCCCGCTGTCGCTCTTCCGCGACCGCAGCTTCCTGCTCTGTAGCCTGATCGGTTTTATTATCGGCATGTCGCTGTTTGGCTCCGTCACTTTCCTGCCGCTCTATTTACAGGTGGTAAAAGACGCCACGCCGACGCAGGCCGGTTTGCAGCTCATCCCCCTGATGGGGGGGCTGTTGCTCACCTCCATCATCAGCGGGCGCATCATCAGCCGTACCGGGAAATATCGTCTGTTCCCGATCCTCGGCACGCTGCTCGGCGTGGTGGGGATGATGTTACTGACGCGCATTTCAATCACCTCTCCAACCTGGCAGCTTTACCTGTTTACCGGCGTGCTGGGCATGGGGCTGGGACTGGTGATGCAGGTGCTGGTGCTGGCGGTGCAAAACAGCGTGTCAGCCGATCAATACGGCGTCGCGACGTCTGGGGTGACGCTGTTCCGCTCCATTGGCGGGGCGATTGGCGTCGCGCTGTTTGGCGCGGTGTTCACCCATATTCTGCAATCAGGTCTGATCGACAGGCTGCCGGAAGGGGCGGAACTGCCGCGCGAACTTAATCCCGTTGCCATACACCATCTGCCTGATGCCCTGCGTCTGGACTATCTGGATGCGTTCGGCTCGGCGATCCATGCGGTGTTCATGCTGGCGGCGGGGATTATGGTGCTGGCGTTTGTGTTGTCGTGGTTTTTGCGCGAAGCGCCGCTGCGTCGGCAGGCGTGAGGTTAGCGGTTCTGCTTGCGCCTGGACTACCGTAGCCTGATGCCCATCGCCCGGTGGCGCTACGCTTACCGGGCCTACACTTCCCCCGTCACGTAGGCCGGGTAAGCGCAGCGCCACCCGGCAACAGGCCGCATATAACTTAACCGTCTTACTGATTCCTTTTCGTTTTTTAGCCTGCCGTCTCGTTGTCGATATAGTCTTCAAAACGTCTTTCAAAAGGAACTGTCTCGTGAAACTTCGAATGGGTGTGCTTCTCCTGACTGGCCTGCTGCTCGCGGGCTGTGACCAGGGCGGCAATGATGCCAGACACATTAAAGTCGGCGTAATCAATGGCGCTGAGCAGGACGTGGCGGAAGTCGCCAAAAAGGTGGCAAAGGAAAAATACGGTCTGGATGTTGAGCTGGTGGGCTTTAGCGGCTCGCTGCTACCCAACGATGCCACCAACCAGGGCGAACTGGACGCCAACGTCTTCCAGCATCGCCCTTTCCTTGCAGAAGATAACAAGGCGCACAATTACAAGCTGGTCGCCGTGGCCAATACCTTCGTCTTCCCGATGGCGGGTTACTCCCGAAAGATTAAATCGGTGTCTGAGCTGAAGGACGGCGCAACCATTGCGATTCCAAACGATCCCACCAACCTTGGTCGCGCGCTGTTGCTGCTGCAAAAAGAGAAGCTGATTACCCTTAAACCGGATGTTGGCCTGCTGCCAACGGCGCTGGATATTACCGCGAACCCGAAAAACTTACAGATTATGGAGCTGGAAGGGGCGCAGCTGCCGCGCGTGCTGGACGATCCGAAAGTGGATGTGGCCATCATCAGTACCACCTATCTCCAGCAAACGGGGCTGTCTCCGGTACACGACAGCGTCTTTATTGAAGACAAAAACTCACCCTATGTGAATATTGTGGTCACGCGTGAAGACAACAAAGACGCTGAAAACGTGAAGGAATTTATCCAGTCCTATCAGTCGCCGGAAGTGGCGAAAGCGGCAGAGACCCTTTTTAACGGTGGCGCGGTGCCGGGCTGGTAAGCCCCGGTAAAAAGGCCAGCGCTCCGCTGGCCGTCAAAGCGTTACGCGGGCATCGGTTCGGCTTTCGGGCCACAGAAAACCCTGGCCAGACTGTGCGCCGGACGCGCGGGCGCGCGCCAGATCCCGCGAATTCTCGATGCCTTCGATAAGAATTGATTGCGCGATACCTGCCCTGACCTCCTGTACAAACGGGGCAAGCGGCGCGCGCTCGCGCAGTGCTGAACGGTCAATTTTTACCCCATCCAGCGGTAGCGCAAGCCGCGCGAAGGCCTCAGCCAACTCCCGGGTTAAATCGTCCAGCCAGATTTGCCATCCCGCCTCTTTTAACCGAACAAGCGTGGCATGAAGATGACGTTGCTCAGCCTCGCTCAGCCGTGTGATGGTCAGGGGATCCTGAATTTCAATCGTTAACCGCTGCTGATGGCGTAACGCCAGCAACAACCGGATAGCGCGTTCGTCGAGAAGGTGTTCTGCCGGAAGGTTTAGCCAGTAAGCGTCCCGGGCGGGTATCTGTAACAGAGTGTTGGCCTGCCAGAAGAAGATTTGCAGCGCGCTGCGCGAGGGCAGCGAGGCAAACAGCACCTCAAGATTGACGTTATGGATCTCCACGAGAACTTCATGCGCGAACACCTGGCCCGAATGAAGATCGACAAGCGGCTGGAAGCGCAGCCCTGAGATACGTTGCAACAGGGGAGAGGGAAGAACGGTATACATGGAACAGCCTTCAGGAAATGAAAAAAAGGTTCCCGCGGACACGGGAACAAAAGGCAAACGACACACGGTCAAATTCTTAATTCAGGATCCAGCGAATGCTCTGGTAAAACGAGGGGCCACGCACGGCTTTAAGCTTGTTCATGGCGTTGTTCTTATAAAAGTAAACCAGCCTGACGTTACACCCCAGCTGACGGGCGATTTGCTTGGTTTTGAGATTACAGGAATAGCCGCGCAATACGCTGGCCTCCTCGCTGGACAGCCTCGCCGGGGTGCGTAAGCGGGTCGTCATGCCTACATTGTAACGGCCAGACTCTTGCGGCGTCTGGCTCATCAGTATTTGCCACAGCGCTTTGATATCCCCCAGGGAGACTCTTTTACTGATTACCCCATCAACATGTTTGAATTTCAAATAGCCGGCGGATAACGAATAGATATAGATCTTCGCCGTCACTTGTTTCTGTTTAATGCAGAGAATGTCGTCATTTGTCGTCACCCGGAAATGACGCGTATTCAACGGATCATAAATGATGATATCAAAGAGTTGTTCACTCATAGCAAGTTCTTCGATATGGGTAAACCCATGGAAAATAACGTCGTGTTTTTCATCAGGCTCACGCTTTCCAAGCGATTGCAGGCCAATCATCGTGAATTCGCAGCTGTCAACAACGGCAACGTGAATTGTTTTTTTATTTTGCATTGGCATTCTCCTTTCGCTGAGTAAACAGTCCATATAAGAGAAAATGGCGGTTCGCACTCTCTTATTAAAAGAATAGCGAGCACTTATTTAAATAACGCGATGCGATGGCATCAATGTAAGCCAATACAAACCGTCGAGTAAAGCTTATGCCAATTATTAGAGGAAGATAAAATTGAAAAAGGGTTTTAATGGTATATGCAATTGTTTTAATCTTCTAATAATATTCATGCCAGATTTTTATTCTGTAAATGAGCGGATAATAAGCATCGGACGGTTAATTAATGGGGTTAATCAACCGATTTTTCAGTGGCTTAATGCTATTTCTGTAAGAAAAATTGTGATCGTGGCAGAGTTATCGACAAGGCTTTATCTGCAAGGGGAAACAGCGCGCAGAATAAAATAGAATTTTTTCTATGAATTTAATGACCTTGTTCAGATTTTTAAGCCTGAGAAGGATAAAATCCTGGCGCGAAGAGGTTGTGAGTGGTATGTACATAAACTATTATCATTTCCCTCCGGTCACGAAAATTTAGAAAAGACATGAATAATACTGAACGTATCGTAAGGGTAATGGTGTTTTACAAAATAAATATATTTAAAGAGATAATATTCCGGGCGCTCCAGGATCTTTTACCCGATTACGTACTGAATATTACTCAGGTCGATTCCACAGAACAGGCACTGGCGGCGGTGGCGGATAATAACGTGGATGTTTTCTTCACTGAATTTAATTATCTGCTTAATCATAAAGAGTGGAGTGCGGAGGTCAGCAGCCGTTTTACATCTTTATGTAAAACCCATCACGTCAGGCGTGTTCTGTTGGTGCCCGAGCTGCCTTACGGGCTGTTAAAAAAAGTTCTGGAGATGAAATTTGAATTAACCATCAGTCAGCAGGATGAATTGACTGAACTGAAAAAGGAATTACCCGCGTTGCTCATGGCGGACGGGCAAAAACCGTCGATCTCTTCGTGGCTCAGGCGGGTAATGCGGTCCGGCTCCCGGGCGCGCTCCATCCTCTCGGCCAGAGAGTGGGAGGTGCTTCATCTTATTGTGGAAGGATTTTCAACGACGGAGATTGCCCGTCATCGAAACCGTTCGGTCAGTACCATTGCGACGCAGAAGCATAATGCGATGAAAAAGCTGAATCTTTCCAACCACAGCGAACTGATTAAGTATGTGCAGACGGTTGGAAAGATGGAGGAATAGTCCACATCAGGGGTAGATAATATTCAGCGTAGCCGATGTATTGATCTTACCCTGGCTCACCTGGGCGGGTGCCCACACGTAATAGTACGCCGCCATCGGAAGGGTGAAATGTTCGTCCAGCGCCGCGCCAGCCGCCACGCTGAAGATCATTGTGGCGTTGCCACGGCTGGTGGTCGAGGTAGAGAAGGTCACCGGCGTTTGCGGGGCGTCACGTTTTATCAGGCGGAGCCCCACGCCCTGCGCCGCGCTACTGCTGCTGTCGATCAGCACCGAGCTGTCGGTCGAAAGCAGCTGCGTGCTGGACAGAAACATCTCAATTGCCCGATCGGAATTGCCATTAACCCCGACGTTCTGACAGCTCATGTTCAGTGAAAAAGGCGTAAGCCCCGGCTGTGAGGATGCACTGAGCTGGGGAATGCCGAGCGTCGGCAGCGCCACGGTCAGCCCCGCATTATCAAAGGAACAGGTAGTCAGTTTCGGCGCGTATTTGATGATCATCGGCTGACCAAACATATCGCGGTTGTCGTAAGGCCACTTGAACCCGCTGAATAACCACTGCGCTATCTTGATGACCTGATTGATTGGCCAGGTGATGATTTCCCAGATAGATAACCCGCTCATGTCGCTGACGAACAGAACGTCGCTCATGTTCGCCGTATCCCCCGTCAGGGTGGTGCCGCTCTGGTTAACGAGGGTGAAGCGAACCGTAAACGGTGTATTCAGCTCAGACGCCGTATGGCTACCGCTGGCAGACAGGGTTTTATTGGCCGGGGGATTGGTGATCTCCGCCCGCACCATATACTTGTTGTTGCTGAATCCGAGGATGGTGGCGTATTTGCTGTCGGTCGAGAGGATCGGCGTGTAAGAAAATTCGCTATTACCCGTCGTACAGTTGAACGAGCCGCTGTACTGGGTGGTGAAGCTGCCGGTCCATGTGGGCGTGGCCGGGCTCAGCTTATCCGATAAATCAATGGTAATCGGTGTGCCATAAACGATGCTGCTGCCGGAGCAGGTGGCATAGCTCATCCCGCTAACGCTGGTGAGGAGCAGGAACATGAATGATCGTAACATTTTGATAATCCGTAATTAATGGCAAACCGATGAGGGGCTGTTCAGCCCCCAGGCCGGGGAGGAGATTTCGCACTTTCCGCCGCGGAGATGCACGTTGAGCGCGCGTGGCGGCCGTTCAGCACGGATATACAGTACGCTGGCCTGTCCGACATACCCGACAGATTCACCATGTTCATCCAGCACTTCGGTGCCAAAGGGCAGCGGTTTGCCGTCGGCGCGCGTCGCATGAAGTACCCATGACTGGCGCTTGTCGGTTTCAAAGCGGATATAGCTCACCGCCCCGTCGTAAGGAGCCACGTTAGCCATATTGCCGATCACTTCCGCGCCAGCGCTGTTTTCAGTTTCAGTTAACGTAATGGCGTTTTTGCGATACGGGGTGGCGTAAGGCACCAGCGCCACGCCATCGCGGTTCGTCATAATGCTTTCATCGCCGTTCACCATCAGCCCCTCCGCCTTTGGCGCATCGACGATAGTCATGGTTGTGCCGGTTTCGTTTGAGGCGAGAACGTGCCACGGGTAGGCCACCAGGCTGCCGCGTCCGCTGAGCCCGGTCTGGCGGTAGTCGGAGGATTCGCTGTAAGAGCCACCGAGTGTTGCGAAGTTCGAACGGTACGCGGCGTTAACGCTTGCCGCATTTTTACCCCCCCGCGCATTACTGCCGGAGAGGGTGTAGCTCAGTCGGTTCGACGCCAGCGCGTTCCCGCTCATGCTGATATTGCTCTGCTCGTAATGCGAATCGCTGGCCGTCAGGCTGGAGGTGATCCACGCATTATTATCAAACAGCGAGAACGGCAGGCTGAGGGAGAGGTAAAGGCGCGTCTCTTCTTCACTGTCCCTGTTCCGTACCCGGCTGGCCGACAGGGTATAGCTGGCGCGGCCGATGGCGTTGGAATAGCCCATCTGGTATTCGCGCGTGGTTTGCTGTGAGTTCCAGTAATCGCGCTGTGTGCCGGAGACAAACACCGTGCCCCAGTTATTGAGCAGGCGCTGATTAAGGTTAAGCGTAAAGGTATTCTTGGGCTGCGCCGCGCGCATGGCGTCCCAGGTGCTTAGCGACATGTCGGGCGCAACGCCAAACCGATCTTCATAGTCGTCGTACTGCGCTCTCAGGCGCTGATACCCTTCGCGCGAATAGAGCGCGTCGCTGAAGCTGTAATAGCCTTTAGTGGAATAGCGATAGGCCGCCAGGGTGAAGTTGGTGGCGGTGGTATCGATAAATTTGCTGTACGACACGCGATAACTCTGACCGCTGCTGGTGCGATCTTGTAGGGTGGTTTTGGCGTGGGTGACATCAAACGAGACCGCGCCAAAGGGAAGGTTCCACCCGGTACCGACAAGCCCGGCCTGGTAGTTAT
Organism: Enterobacter cloacae complex sp. AR_0002; assembly: GCF_001922365.1. NCBI lineage: Bacteria > Pseudomonadati > Pseudomonadota > Gammaproteobacteria > Enterobacterales > Enterobacteriaceae > Enterobacter > Enterobacter cloacae complex sp. AR_0002. Next base: position 3,583,816 of record NZ_CP018814.1, on the reverse strand, counting down.
CGCTAATAATCGTCCCGGTATACCCGGTGATGAGGTTATTAAACCCGTAGCGCAGCGTGGCCTGCATGAATGCGGGTTCGGCATCGAGCGTGTTCTGATGCACTTTACCCGCCACCACGCTGTACTGACTCACCCCTTCTTTTAGCATCCCGGGTACGGCGGAAAACGGCACCGTGAAGGACTGCTGTGAACCGTCCGCTTCACGCACCACCACCAGCAAATTGCCCGCGGAGCCGGTAGGCTGAATGCTGTCGAGGGTAAACTGGCCCGGCGGCACATTCTCCTGATAGATCACGTTGCCATTCTGGATAACTTTCACCAGGGCGTTCGTCCGTGCCACGCCGTGAACCACCGGTGAAAAACCCTGCTGTGAATTTGGGCGCATCTTCATGTCCGACGCCAGCGACACGCCGCGCACGCGCAGGGAATCAAACAGATCGCCAGGAATATAAAAGTCACCCAGCGTCAGGTTGGATTTCAGCGAGGCCAGGGGACGGCGCAGGTAGCGGGTATTATTCTGCCAGCTACTCTCTCCGCTGGCCGTTTTCCGCCAGGCGCTGCTGTCGCGAAACTGCCAGCCGAACAGGTTGGCGCCGGAATCCAGCCCGGCATAAAAATCATCATTTGTGTCTTTCGCAGCGCCTTTCGCGCGGGTGTTGTACCAGGTCGTGTTCCACGAGAGCATCAGCGCCGGTATCCCCTCGTCCCAGAACTGGGGGGCAATGTAACCTTCTTCAGTACGCAGCACGGCCGCCTGCGGAACGGTAAGCGCCAGACTCAGAGTGCTGGTATCGGTTTTGACTTCACCGCCCTGAACCAGATCGCGCAGCTGAACCTGCCCGTGCGCAATGGCGGGCGCAGGCACGGACGTGGTGTTGATGCCAAGCGACCGGGCATCTTTCCAGGCAATGCGGATGTCGTCACGCTGCTCGCCGTAGATGACGGTATAACGTCCCTTCCAGCTGCCGTTTACGTAGATATCCATCTCCTGGCTGCCGGCAGGCATGGCGTTGTTTTCGGAAAAGCGAGACAGATCGGACTCACCGGATGCGCCAGCAAGCAGGGAGGGATCAAACGAGACGGCCCCTGATTTATGCGAAAGCAGAAGCGTGCAGACTGCCAGCAGACAGAGTCTGTTTTGTTTCATTTTCATGGTGAGTCTTTCCGATCACTGACTGGTGAAAGTCCGGGTTTTATACGCGCCAAGATCGTCCACATACATCAGCTGGAAGGTCTGTCCGCGCTTAACCGTATTTTTTGCGGCGACCGTCAGCTGCCCAAACGGGGAAACCATAGGGGACTCCTGGAGCAATTTCGTTTTACCCAGCGAAATATTGGCGACCGTAATATGGAACGGACTGTTATTTGTAATGCGAAAGCGATCGCCTTCGGCGGCGAGCGTCAGTTTCGCCACCGCGTCATCCAGCGTGCCTTTCAGCGCAGCGGGCCGGTAAAAAAGTTTGATACGGGATTTAATCGCCAGCTGAACGGTATTCTGGTTTTGCAGATTTTCAGGTCTGGGCGGAATGTCGAGAACATTCAGGAAAAAGACGGATTCGCGATCCGCAGGCAAGCTGGACGGCAGCTTTTTAATACGAAGCTGTTGGCCATTATGTTCGTTAACCTTTATCACTGGCGGCGACAGCAAAAACGGCACATTGGCTGTTTCCGGCGTGGAATTAATATCACCGTCATCTATCCAGGATTGCACCAGAGCGGGCGCATCGCCCGTATTCATTAACTGGACGATCACCTCTTTGTTATTTTCAGGATAAAGGACACGGGTGCCATTAATGACAATATTGGCCCATGAGTGACCGGTGCTTAGCAGTAAGCCTGCCAGCAAAATTGCCTTGCGCATGATTGCAACCTTAAATACAGGCTCTGCGAAAACAGAGCCTGAATAATCATTATTACAGGTAGGAAATGGTATACGTTACGTTGGAGCTTAACTCGCCCACGGTGGCGGCAGCGGCGTTCGTTTTATAATAATAAACATCCAGCGTCAGCGTCTCGGAATCTGGCGCGGTCGCTGTACCCATAATATCCGTGGTGTAAGGCTGGTTCAGGGTAATTGGCGTAGACGAACCTGGCTCCACTAACGCAAAACCGACATTACGTGCCACGCTGGCATCGCTTTCGTTCACGCTGTTATTCAGCAGGTATTTACCGTCAGTGGAAATATTATCCGCGCTGGAGAAATACACTTTCAGCGGGGTGCCGGTCGTTCCGGCTGCTGGTGAACAACCTGAGAAAGTCAGCGCAATAGATTTTTTATTCTTAGTGATCAGGCCAACCGTGGTGCCTGCATCTTTTACCGAAATAGGGGAAAGCGCAACGGTAAAGTCTGCGCTTTTACCGCCGTTAATGGTACAGGTTGTATCGGTAATAGCGCCGGTAAAGTTAATAATACCACCCGCTGAATTGTCTGCGGCCACTGCGCTGGTAGAGGCAATAGCAGCGGCCAGCAGTGATACGGTCATGATCGATTTGAACATGATAAACTCCATGAAGATTTGTGTTATTTAAAATGAATGTTAATCGGCTACACATGTCCCTGATGTACCGGCTAGACGCATGGCGACTCGGGAGAATGCTTTGACGATATTATGTTGCACTAAAAAAGTACATAACAAAACATTATTCCAACAATTTCTAAAGTTTAAGATTATAATCTTGTGTGTTAGTTTTTTTTAATGTTTTAACCTAAATGCGTTGGTTCAAATATTTTTATTAATGATTTAATAATTGTTAATTAATGAAGCTTTATGAATTCATCTCTCAATTAATATCACGCGACTTGACCACACAAACTTTAGACTTATTATTGCCTGGCAAATGCACATAATTTTAACAATGGCGTAATAATAATATGAAGTATCTCATTGATCTTACAATGCTTTATGAAGTCGACACCGGTATGATCATGATTAATGGAGAGGAAGAGTCATCCATTAAGTTATCTAACCAGGCGGGTCGTCTGCTTTATGAACTTATCATCAATAATGGTAAAACTCTCGACAGAGACGACCTGATAAAGAAGGTCTGGGAGGATCATGGTTTCTCTGGTTCTTCGGTGAGTCTGAATGTTGCCATAAGTGAAATCAGAAAAGCATTTCGTACATTAGGATGCGACCCTTTACTGATAAAAACGATACGTGGCAAGGGATTTAGCCTTGCCGCGCATATTGAACACCACACGGTCAGGCCGCCGGTTGTTTCAACGCTTAGTGAACAATCTGCCTCTGAATCATTCGATACGCTAGCGCATAAGAAAGATGCCGATCCGCCTAAACAATTAATATCGCTGCACAGACTCTTTATTTCTCTCTGCACCTTATTACTGATTACCGTTATCGGCACCGCTGTTTTACTGTTGCACCAACGGGATTCCTATGCCGAGAGCCTGAAAGATTCTGATATGCATCTGCTCGGTAAAGTGGACCGGTGTACGGTATACCTGATCGATAAGAATATGTATCAGCCGCGACAGCACTACTTTAATCACGTAAAAGAGGTCATCGCCAGTCAACATATCGACTGTCAACATCAGGTTGCAGATGCTTACTATTCCAGGTTTAAAAAGTCGCAGATAGAAAATTATTTCCTGGCCATCTGTTATCAGCAGGACAGTATCGACGATTATAAGAACTGCATTTCTTACAGAAGCCTGACCGGGAGTTAAAATATGTCAAGGACTAAAATGAGTGTACTGTTCAGTATCGTACTGGCGCTGTCTGTCATCGCGTTGTTATGGATCTATTTTACCAGAGCGCAGGATGAGGGGTTTGGCTGCCAGTCAGATACCATTTCCTGGAAAACCTATTCCACGGGTGAGTCAACCGATATGTCGCTAACCACGCTTTTCCTGTTTAACAACAAAGATGTTGTGACGGTTATTCATAAAGGCGTGCTCAAGAAAGAGGGCAAAAGCTACCTGATTGACCGAAATTACACGCTCAGCGTGGAAAAAGTCGATGGAAGCAATATCTTTTATATTAAGGATAAAAAGCTGAATAAATCTGAAGATGATGCGGCGCCGGATGGCGTTGTAAACGAAATGTTACTTGATAATATCAACTTCTTCTATATTACCAGCGTAAAAAAACATGCGTGGTTAATTAAGGGGCTGGTGTTGCCTGTAATGATGTGTGTGGCTGTCCCGACGTCCTGATATTTCTCTTTATTAAAAAATCGATATTTATCTATTACTCGGGAAAGTGAGTAATTTACTCAATACGTAACAATAAGATACGAGAAATTTATTTATATTTTTATTGTTGCTCTCCGTCGAGTGAATTTTTCTGTATTGCCTCGTTATTTTGCGGCTGTCTATACTCCGCCTCGAAAAAGGGGCTCCCCTTTTTATACACGTGGATTCTTTTTTGAAGGACTAAATAAATGAACAAACTGAACGCTATCGTTCTGGGCTCCCTGCTGTCTGTTTCTGCCCTGAGCGCAGTTAATGCAGCAGAAACGACGGCTTCTGCCACATGGCAGGCAACCGCGACCAAAGACAGCGAATCCGATCTGGTTGTTACGCCAACGCGTGCTCTGAACTTTGTTTACAGCGCCAACACCAAATCTTTCAACACCGACACCGGTCTGTTTGATGTGGCTATCCGTGGCGATCACTCTACGGCGACCAGCTTCAAACTCGAAGCTATCCTCGACGATTCAAACAACACGCTGTTCAGCGTGGGTGGTGAAGCGACCAAGCTGAAAGTGGGTGCGCGTTGGGGCGGTAACGACCTGGGCTCTATCGGTGGCACCGTGGGGGCGAAATCAACCGCATGGACCACGCTGGTTGATTCCTCTTCTAACACCGGCGTCTCTTCTGGCCTGTGGAACCTGACCACCAGCGCAGGCGCGGCGGCAGATACCGAAATTACCGGCCAGGACAAATTCGTCTTCTACGTTGACTCCGCTCAGGACAATGCCGGTACGGCGAAAGAGTTCAAAGACCTGACCAACAGCCTGTGGGAAGGGACCGTGTCTGTTGCGTTCCGCGCAACCTGGGGCTAAGGCCTGATCGATCCAGGGGCGCAAGCCCCTGTTTAGGGAAATAGCATGTTTAACCTCAAATCCGCCTTCTTATTTTTATTATTTATCTCTTCCTCCGCGCTGGCCATTAATGTGGGAAAAGTCACCACCATTATTTCTGCGGATGCTGACTCCACCGCCAAGGAAATAAAAAACGAAGCAGACAGCGTGCGTATTGTTTCTGTTCGCGCACAGCGGATCAGCAGCCCAATGGATGAAGGGATCGTCATTAATCCGGAGAAAGTGGACGAACTGTTGCTGACGCCCACGCGCATGGTGATGCCCGCCGGTACCAGCAATATAGTCAAATTTTACTATCACGGGAACGCCGATAACAAAGAGCGTTACTACCGCATTACCTTCACGGATGAAGGGGTAAGCGAAGAGGTGGACAGCGGTTCGCCAAAAAACGGCACCGGGATGACGCGCGCGGTGGTGAGCACCATTCTGGTGGTTCAGCCCCGGGATAAGAAGATTGATTTCGTCTATGTGGCGGGAAAAATAACCAATAAAGGGAACACCTCGTTTCGCGTCAATGCGACCGGGACCTGCCTGAAGCCGAATCCGGAATCCCCCGGCACGCCGTGTAGCAAAAACTTCTACCTGATGCCAGAGACCTCGCGCGCTATCGAGGATATCAACGTTACGGATAACCATTTTCATCTCGGAATATGGGACCTGAAACAGTTCATTCCTGTTAAGTAAGGATGCATGGTGAAAAATAAATTAGTGTTGCCGGTGATGATGGCTTGCGCATCCGGCACGCTGCCCGCGCTTGCGCATGCAGCCTCAAGCTCCGTGGTTATCGCTAATTACCGTTTTCCCGACTCGCTTTATGCACTGCTGGAGCAGGGGATCAAAATTCCCGTCTATCTGGTGAATACGCGTCCACACTCAGCACAACAAGGGAACCACGAAGGCACGGCGAGTGAATATGTTCGTATCGGTGACGTGACGCTCTTTGCAAAAGATCTGAAGCTGGGGCTGAGGGACGTTCAGGTCCAGGAGTCTGATAACGGCATTCGTCTGTCAAAAGAGATGCGGGCGTTACTGCAAAGCATTAACGATAAGCAGTTTGATGACCAGATGCGTATTCCGGTTAGCGCGGGTTCGGCGTTCGAACTGGATCAGAAAAAAATGCGCCTGTTGCTGAATCTGTCGCAGAGCGACTACGGGGTGAATATTCGCCCGCGTGAGGTGGATATTGATGCGCCGGAGTCTGACGACCTGAGCGGCACGTTCTCCTACAACCTCGGGGCGTATCACACCGAGAGCGGCTACGGTGACAGCTGGTCGTCGGGCTATCTGAACGCGAGAAACTGGATCTCAATGGGCGTCGATCATGTGCTGATCGATGGCTCTGGCTACGTCAACGAGAGCAGCAGCGATACCCAGATGAACGCGGTTATGTGGGAGCGCGACTATCAGGGGATGCGCTACGCCGCAGGCATGCTGAACGGCTGGGCGATGCAGTCTCTGGCGAGCGTCAGCGGGATTTCCGGCGGTGAAGTCTACGGCGTTTCCATGGGCAACCAGGCCAACTCCCGCAAACGCGATAACACGCTCTCTCTGACGCCGGTGGTGGTCTATTTCCCCACGGCGGGCGAGGCCCGTATTCGTCGTGACGGGCAGCTTATCGGCATTCAGCGCTTTGACGTCGGCAACCATGAAATTGACACCAGCAGCCTGCCCTACGGGATCTACAGCATCGAAGTTGAGGTGGTGAGCGGAAGCCGCACCGTGTCGCGTAACATGTACACCGTAAATAAGCCGTTCTCCAGCAACGTGTCGGAAACGCTGCGCTGGCAGATGTGGGGCGGGATGTATAGCCGCGATAAATCCGTCGTCAATTATAAAAAATACGCGAAACGCAAAAACGAGCAGGACAACACCTACTACTACGATTACGACACCAAACATAAAGACACCATGTCGCTGGTGGGAGCCTCGTTCAGCAAGCGCAGCGGGATGGTCGACTGGAACGCCTCCACCTACATGATGCGGGAACACATCGTCAGCGAGCTGTGGGCCTCCCTGAACCTGACGGGCTATTTCTCGGTGAATACCCAGACCATGGCCGCCTCCGACGGAACCTATCGCGCCAACTATGGGGCGAATCTCAGCCTGCCGTGGCAGATCGGCTCGGTGTGGTACTCCCATGAACAGCTCTCCAGTGGCAAGTTCCTCGATATCTATGAGAGCAAGGGCAATACCTGGGGCGCCTCCTTTAGCCTGCCGTCGTTCGGTCTGCCCTCGGCGGGCAACCTGAGCCTGATGCGCCAGGAGGACGACCTCTATCGCTATAAACGCTATCAGCTGGACTACTCCCAGGGGTTATACGCCGGTCGCTACGGTACGGCGCGCCTGCGGGTGGGAATGTCGCGCAACAAATACGACGGGTATTACGAAGAGAAAGATCGTTACGTGATGCTCGATTTCGCTATACCGCTCGGCAATACCGTGTCGGTTGGCGTTTCCCACAATCGCGATACCGGCACGGCGCTGAACGTCAGCGCCAGCCGCCAGTTTGAAGGCGATTACCTGAAATCGGCTACTGCCAACGTCTCAAAAGCCTTTAACAGCCGCCAGGATCGCAGCGTAAGCGGCGGCGGCAGCGTGAACTTCGACACGCCGTGGAACAGCAACATCCTCAGCGTCCAGAGCGGCATGAGTAAAGGCTGGAACTCCACGCTGACCAGTGACGGCAGCGTGGGCTGGTCCAAAGAGGCCATCGCCGCCGGGAAAGGCACCGAAAGCGCAGGGGTGATTGTCAGTACCGGTCTCAAATCTGATGAAGCGCTGACCCTGAAGCTTAACGGCCGGGCAGAACGCATCAAAGGGGATAAGACCTGGCTGTCGCTGCCGGCATACCAGGCTTATGACCTGGAAGTGATGAACAGTGAAACCGGTACGGAAAGCTATGAGATTGGCGCGAATGCGCGTCGCCATATCACGGTTTATCCGGGCAATACCGTGGTGATGAAGCCGCAGGTGAAGAAAATCGTCACTCTGTTTGGTCGTCTTGTGGATGCAAACGGGGCCCCGATTGGCGCCATGCAGATCAAAAACCACGTCGGGCTGACCCGGACGGAAAACGACGGACGCTTCGTGATCGACGTTGATAAGAACAACCCTGTCCTGAGTATCGCCACGCCGGACGACAGCGTCTGCGAAGTGCGCCTGGACATCGAGTCTAACCGCGGTGCGCTGTGGCTTGGGGACATCTCCTGCGACAAAGGCGATTTCGTCTGGCAGGAAGCAAAAGGAACGCAGGAACGTGACGATGAAAAAGATATTCGCTCTTAATTTACTGCTGATGAGCGCGGCGGCCCAGGCGCAGGAGCTGCCCTATTTCGCCATTAATAACCCGGACAATAACGGTACGGGAAACAGCGCAGGGCTGTTTAGTCTGAACAGCACGTCGACCGCGTTTTTACACGGTTCGCGCGAGTGGCCGACCCTGAGTGCGAAAACGAATAACGGTATCGCCACTTACATCCCGGACAACAGCTTCAACGGCCCGGCAGGCAGCGCGTTAACTATCGACTTTTCGGTGACCGGTTCCAGCGCTTCTCCGTTCTTTAAAGGGACGGCGTGTTCCTCGTCCTGCGGCAACACGGGGTACACCCCGACGACCAGCTATACCGACACGTCGATGGTGGTTAAGCCGCCGGTGATGGAGCCCGGCACGTCATACGGGCGCTGGGTACTGGGCGATCCGTTCTTTAACTATTTGCTCAACGCCGCGCCAGGGGATGAAGTGACCATCACCTCCACGCCGCAAATCAGCTCAATCAACAAAGTGACCACCACCAATACGCTTCACAAGGTGGGCACGCTGACCATGACCAACTCCAGAGCGCTTAACCTGGGTATTGACCCGATCAGCGGCGAGGTGACGATTGTCGATGGATCAACGGGGGCCACCTGCACCAAGTACACCCGTAATACGGTCTCTGGCGTCCTGTGCGACCTGCTCGAATACACGTTTGTTGGGGAAGATATCTCCGGTTACAACGGAGGGCTGGCGCTCACCTCTTCCCGCGTCAACAGCGTGCTGCAATCGCACATGAGCGGCGGCACCGGGCTTGCCGCCGAGCTGACCTTCGATGAAAACACCTGGTACAGTATCTCCGGCGGTATCCTGAGCGATACGCGTGTCCTGGCGAACACCTTCCTTGCAGCGCCGCAGAAAAACGGCGGCAAAGCGTACCTTAAAATCTTTTTGCCGAAAGCGTTAATTCTGAGCGTGGCGCAGGCGGGGGACGGCAGCAACATTGGCAATATCGTCAGCCTGTGTCTGACGCCCGGCAACAGCTCGCTGGCGGCGGATTTCTGCTTCCAGCCGGGGGGCGGCCTGGTGATTAACCCTATCGAACCCGGGCTGGAAATTGTGCCAGACAACCCGGATTACACCCTCGATCCTGACGGTCTGGGCGGCTCAGGGAAAGGCATTATCGGCGAAGCGCCTATTGAGATCCCCTACACCATCACCTACAGCGGGGCGCAAAAAGATGCGGCGATTGCGGTCACGGTAAAAGTCACCGGGCCTACCCAAAGCCTGAATGGGGTGGACTACTGCGCCTTTAGCGGCAACGGCTTTACGGTTCCCATTCCGGGCAACGTGCTGGTGGGGAAAAGCCAGACGCTGATGGCGCACAACTGTAAAGGCGAAGTACTGTCGATCCCGGCGCCGGCCACCCATGCGGAAGAGTGGGACAAAATGAGTTCCGGCGTGACCGATATGTGGCTCTGGAAAACACCGCTGATCCTCCAGTTCGTTATGGATAATCCGGTATCGAAAACCACCTATGACGGAAATAGCTGGTTTGGTGAAGTGACCGCGCAGGGAAGAATAGATGTTAGCGCATCCTGGAATTAATCAACCATGACTGGAAAATTCCTGGCTATTTTTGCAATAAATTGCTTCATTTCCACAGGGGCAAATGCTTTAATTATCGAAAGTCTGAATATTGATTTTCTTCCCGAAAGAGAAGTTGTTTTTCAGCCGATAAAAAACGATACCAGCGAGCGTCAGAATTATACCGTGTCGCTTATTCAGGTAGACGTTCCTAAAGAGAAGGGAAAAGAAACCGAAATAAAAGACGGCGAAGTCATGTATTCGCCTAAGCAATTAACGCTGGGGAGCGGTGAACGCGCGGGTTTTAAATTTTATTATACCGGCCCGCATGACAACAAAGAGCGATACTATCGCGTAAAATTCACCGAGACGCCGCTCCAGGCAAAGGTGATCACGCGCAAAGGCCAGCGCATCCAGTCGGATGTGGTGGTCTCGCTTGAGGCTATTTTGATTGTCCGACCATGGACACGACATTTTGATTATGCGTTTAGCAACGGGGTGGTGAGTAATACCGGGAATACCTATTTTAAATATGTTTCCTCGGTCGGGTGCAGTACGCAATACAACAATTCAAAATATATTCCACCGGGGCAACGGCTGGAAATAGATAATGCCGGGCAGGCTGCAAGGCGGATGATTATTTATGGCAATAAAATCATTCCGCTGACCACCTGCCCGTAGCAACCGCTTTCCTTCATAAAAGGAAATTAGCCTTTAGCATCATGCTAAAGATCCATCACTACAGGAGATAAAAATGAAAGCGATTTCATTCGTAGAAGCGAAAGACATTATTGGCGGCGCGTTAAACCCGTTCGCTGGTCTGGTTAAAGGTGCACAGCTGGGTTACGACACCGGCGCCAGCATCATGGGCATGGTTGGCGGTGTGGTTGGCGGAGTTCTGGGTGGCGCAATGGGCTTCCTGGGCGCGCTGGTTGGTAGCTACAACTAATTCACGTTAACAGGAAAAGTATCATGCAAGTTATCGATTTCAAAAAAGCACAGGCCATCATCGGTGGTTGGGATCCGTTTGCTGCCGCTATTCAGGGCGCAAGTGCGGGCTATAACGCGGGCAGCCAGATGTTAGGCGCGCTGGGCGGCACCATCGGCGGCGTATTCGGCCTGGTGGGCGGCTTCATCGGCGGTTTCTTCAGCGCCTAAGCGAGAAGCACGTTGTACGCATGGCCCGCATTGCCGGGCCATTTTTTTATTTCAGCCACGGATCATTATGTTTTCGCTCTTTCAGTATAAAAAACAGGGTAAGACCCCTGTTATTCGCCAGCATGAATTTACCGAATGTGGACTGGCCTGCCTGGCGATGGTGTTGGGGCACTACGACCACCATGTCTCCGTCAGCCAGCTGCGCCGGGAGATTTCCGTTTCCGCCGATGCGGGAACCTCAATGGCGGAATTGATGACCCTTGCCAGCGATAAAAATATGTCTGGCCGGGTGCTTAAAGGCGAAATCACTGAAATAGAAACGTCTGAGCTGCCGCTCATCGCCTTCTGGCGCGGCAACCATTTCGTGGTCATCGTGAAGATCGACAGCCGCAGCGTGACCGTTCACGACCCGGCCAGCGGCGTGCGTCGTTACCGTCTGAAAGAGGCGGAAAAACTCTTTTCCGGCTATGTGCTTGAGCTTAAGCCCACGCCGTGCTTCGAAAAGAAATCCCCGGATGAAAAGCTCACGCTTGGCCGTTTAGCCAATAAATCTCCGAGCCTGTTCCAGCGCCAGCTGCTGCTGTTTGTGCTCTGTATTTTTACTCTCATCACCATGCTGGCAAGCCCCACCTACGTGCAGCTGATTATGGATGAGGCCATTTCCCGCAGCGACAGCGATCTGGTGATCCTGCTCACCGCGATCTTCGCTATCGTCTTTATCTTTGAAGTCATCGGTAAATTCCTCAAGCAGCTGCTTGAGATCCTGATGCGTAACATTGCCTATGACGATTTAAGCCAGTCCGTGCGCCACTACATGCTGCGCACCCAGACCAGCTGGTTCCGCTCGCGCCCGCCGGGCATCGTGCTGGCTATTGAGAAATCGCTCCACGCCTGCGCGGAGTTCATCAGCAATGGTTACGTGCAAATTCTCTTTTCCAGCCTGATCGCCGTCACCAGCCTGCTGTTTATGCTGCTGTATAACGTCAAAATTGCGCTGCTGACAATGCTGCTGATGGGCGTGTTTTTTCTGATCCGCTTTTCGCTGATCGGCCCCTATCAACGCGCGGTGGATGACTCCATCGAGCGCACCGCCCAGTATGAGTCTCTGCTGGTGGAGACGCAGAAAGGGATCATAACGCTCAAAGCGAACAACATGGAGCAGGCCCGGGATGCGGTGATGGACAAATCCCAGCGCGAGCACATCGCCGGGCTAATGCGTAAAGAGCGGCTACTGGCCCGCTTTGACGTGGCTTCGCTGCTGGTGATCAATGCCGAGCAACTGCTGGTGGTCTGCTTTGGCGCGTGGCTGATCCTGGAAGGGCAGATGAGCATCGGGATGCTTTACGCCTATATCAGCTATAAGCGCTATTTTTCCGATGCCATGGTGCAGGTGGCGCAGAAGCTGCTGGACAAAAATGCCCTCAAGGGGCCGCTGGATCGCGTGGGCGACCTGCTGTTTGCCCCCTCTGAAACCAGCCAGTTTGGGAAGCGGATTGTCACCTCGCCGGTCTGTCTGCAATTTGAGGATGTCTCATTTGCCTATCCTGGCCGGGAGGCCACACTACAGCATATCAACATGACCCTGAAGCAGGGCGAAGAAGCGGTGATTGTGGGCCAGAGCGGGTCGGGAAAAACCACGCTGCTGCGTCTGATCTCCGGCATGCTGCTGGCATCGTCTGGCACGCTGCGGATCAATAAGATCCCCATTGACGAGTGCGATCTTTCCTCGCTGCGTCAGCACATCCGCATCGTCCATGCGGACGATATTCTCTTCACCGGCTCGATTCTGGACAACATCGCCTGCTTTGACAGCGCACCGGATAAAGAGCAGGTCATTGCCGCGTGTCGGCTGGCGGAGGTGGATCACGTCGTCGCCCGGCTGCCGCACGGCTACGAAACGGAGATGCTGCCGGGGAACACCTTTTTCTCTGCCGGGGAGATGCAGCGTCTGGTTCTGGCGCGCGCCCTGTACAGCCAGCCTAAGCTTCTGCTCTGTGACGAAGTGACGGCGAATCTGGATAAAACGACCGCGCAGAAAGTGCTGGCGAACCTGCGTAGCCTGGGGATTGGCCTGGTGTTTGTCACCCACTCGCCGGACGTGGTGGGCTGTCAGGGGCGTCTCTATACCATGGAAAACGGCACCCTGCGGGAGAGTGAGCAATGATGCTTTTGCCGCGTCTCTATGCGCGACTCTGCGCGCGCCAGGCCGGGCGCACGCTGCTGGCAAACCGGATCACGCAAAACTACAGCCAGTTTATGCGTTGCCCGGAGGCCGATGTTCCGGCTGATTTTCTGCATCAGAATGCGCATGAGCTGAGCGGGTTTAACTTCGTGGAGCAGATCTTCCCGCCCGCGCTTTGGGCGCGCAACGTTAGTTTTGATCTGCACGGGTACGTGGCGCAGTGGACGCGGGAGCAGGCATTTTACAGTTCATCTCGCACCCTGCTACTGGGCATGCGCTGGGCGGGCTTTGGTCTGATCGTGGATGCGCTGCTCGCCACCGCGCCAGCCGATGTGCGCTTTCAGTTTATTACCCGTCACCCTGCGCTGCATAAGCTGATGGCCGCGCACGAAGGCCGACGCGCCAGCTCGTTTTTCGCCCCTCACCGCCTGGTGACGGTGCTGCTGATGGACGAACGCCTGCCGGATGCGCCGCTGTTCTCCACCCAGGCAGGGGATCAAAAGGCGTGGTTAACGGACGTCTCAACGCGGTTTTTATCGCGCTATGGCTACAGCGTCCGAACGCTGCTGCCGATCTGTTCGCTGCACGCGGCGGAGTTTGGGCTGGAGAGTCAGGCGTATGCGCCGGAGGATTACCGTCAGGCCGCCGCCGACACGCTGAACGCGCTGCGCAAAACCCCCACGCTCTGGAGTGCATGGGATGATCTTTCAGTGATTTATCATGGATGACATATCGTGAAATTAAAAAACCGAAGCGGACAGCGGCGGGCGCTGATCCCGCATCACTTCTCAAAAAGCTATCACATCAACGCGCCACGGCTGAAAGCCGTGCTGACCTTGTTCATCGCCTTTTTTCTCTGCCTGCTGGTCTTTGCGATTGTCTTTAATTTTTCGGAAACCACGCTGGCACGCGGGGTGCTGATCCCGGCGCAGGGCGATGTGGAGGTGCGCGCCAGAGAGTCCGGAACCCTTGTTGATTTTGCCGTCCGGCCCGGCCAGTACGTGAAGGAAAACGATCCGCTGTTCACCGTGTCGCAGGACTATGGCGGCAAGCAGGGCTCGGTGGTGCAGTTTGACCGCCAGCAGATGGAAGCGGAGAAGAAGCGCAGCGAGCAGCGCATTCAGGCCATTGAGGACTCGATTGCGTCGTATCGCAAAAATCTGGCGCAGCAGCTGGCTCTCACCGACAAGCAGATCGCCGTTTCCCGCGATAAGGTGAAGAAGCTGCGCGCGCTGTTAAAAAACAGCACCGACACCTACGAGGCGTGGAAATCCGTCTCCGGGAAGGGCTATGTCTCCAGAGTGGATCTCGATAAAAGCCACAATGATGTGCTCAATGCGCAGCTCAACCTGACGCTGGAGGAGAGCACTATTCTTGAGCTTGAGGCACGCAAAACCAGCCTGACCGACAGCACCCAGTCGCAAATTGACTCTCTGAGCGAAGAGCAGCTGTATGTGAAAAACCGCATCAGCGAAATCGATCGCAACCTGTCCAGCCGGGGAAGTTCCACCATGGCGATGCTGGCCCCTTCCGATGGTTACGTGGTGGCGATTAACTTCCCGCCTGGCCGGGCCATTACGCAAAATAGCGAGGTGGTGGTGGTGATCCGTAAAAATACCGCGGCGACGATGGAGGGGTACCTGTATGTTCCGGCAACGGGGGTGGGGCGCGTGGCGAAAGGCGATAAGGTTAAGCTGCGCTTCGACTCCTGGCCCGTGGACAAATACGGTTCGGTGGAGGCGACGCTGTCCGATTTCTATGAGGTAAACATTGATGCCCATTCGGCGCTGATCCCGCTCCAGGAAGGGCAGAACTACTACCTGGCTAAAGTGCGCGTCCCCTCCTGGTTTACCGACCCGGACAAGAAAAAGCGCATGCTGATGGGCGGGATGACGGTGAACGCCGATATCGTTATCGATCGTAAGCCGCTTATCAATCTGCTGATTGCCCCGCTGGAAAGGGTGCGCAAGCGGTTTATCGATTGACCCGATTTCATCGATCATCGCCCTTTGGCCCACATTCTTAACGGCACCCTGGGGCTATTCTCCTTCTCATACCAACCGGAGGATAGCCCATGAACATTACGCAAATTCGCAATGCCACCCAACTGATCACTTACGCGGGAAAACGCTTTTTAATCGACCCAATGCTGGCGCCAAAAGGCACTTATCCGGGTTTTCCCGGCACGGCGCGGGCTGATATTCGCAACCCGATGGTCGAGCTTCCCGTTGACGTTCAAACGCTTCTGGATGCTGACGCGGTGATCGTCACCCATACCCATGCCGATCACTGGGATCAGTACGCCGTTGAGCTGATCGCCAAAGGCAAGCCGATCTACGTGCAAAATGATAGCGATGCCGCGCTGCTGCGCAGCCAGGGATTTACCAACCTGACGATCATGACCGGGGAAACAACATACGGCGATATCCGGATAGTGAAAACCCACGGCGGCCAGCACGGTACTGACCGCGCTTACGCCGTGCCGGAGCTGGCAGAGTTTCTGGGGGAAGCCTGCGGCGTGGTGTTCCGTCATCCCGATGAGAAGACGCTTTATATCGCAGGGGATACCATCTGGCGCGATGCGGTGGCGGCCAATCTGCAAAAGCACCAGCCGGATATCGTCGTGCTCAACGCCGGTTACGCTCATGTCATTGGGTTTGGGCCGATTATCATGGGGGAAGAAGATCTGCTTAACGTGCATTTCCTGCTGCCGCAGGCGAAAATCGTGGCGACCCATATGGAAGCTATCAACCACTGCCTGCTGACCCGCCGCGCGCTGCGCGAGTATGTTGACGCCAACGAGATAAGTGACGCGGTGAGCATTCCTCAGGACGGCGAAACCGTTATATTCTGAGTGTTAAAGGGGAAAGGAGAGACAGATGCCGCTTGTTAACGTTGCTATTGTCGCGGTGGACGGGTTTAGCCCGTTCCACTACTCCGTCCCCTGCATTCTGTTTGGCGATACGGTATCCGGGGAAAAGCGCTTTAACGTTACGATCTGCGCTGAAAAACCGGGATTCCTGACCTCGAAAGACGGTTTTGCCCTGCATGCGACGCAGGATTTTTCTGCAATCGCATCGGCTGAAATTGTGGTTGTACCCTACTGGCAGCACGTGCTGGAGCGCCCGCCTCAGACGCTGCTCGACAGCCTGGTTCAGGCCAGAGACAACGGGGCGGAAGTTGTTGGGCTGTGTCTGGGATCGTTTGTACTGGGCTATGCGGGCATACTCAGCGGCAAACGGGCCGCCACCCACTGGGAGTTTGAACACCAGTTTCAGACGCTGTTTCCGGACGTTCGACTGGACATCAACGCCCTCTACGTGGATGACGGCAATGTGATCACCTCGGCGGGTACCGCCGCCGCGCTCGACTGCTGTTTGTATATCATCCGCCAGCGCTTTGGCAGCGTTGTCGCCAATCAGATTGCCCGCCGGATGATCGTCCCGCCGCACCGCGAGGGCGGGCAGGCGCAGTTTATTGCGCAACCTGTGCCGAAAGATACCCGCGACGGGCGGATTAACTGTCTCATTGACTACCTTCAGCAGCACATTTCCGAACCGCATAACCTGGATTCGCTGGCGGACGTGGTGTCGATGAGCCGACGCACGCTGACCCGCCATTTTATCAAGGCGACGGGCATGAGCGTTGCCGACTGGCTTACCGCCGAGCGCCTGCGGCGCAGCCAGATCCTGCTGGAGTCCGGCAGTCTGCCAATCGAAAGCGTCGCTGAGCAGGTGGGGTTTTTATCAGCGGTGACGTATCGGCAGCAGTTTAAGGCGCGCTTTGGTGTCAGTCCGGCGGAGTGGCGTAAGACGTTTCGCGTTAAGCCGTATGCAGCGAAAAATAATGCTGGCGCGATGGAATAAAAAGACGTGGGCGGCTTCTTTGCCTTTAAAGCTGGCGGCAATGGATATGCATCAGACGGGTTACAAGCACTTCTCTTCCGGTTAAGATAATCCACGTTACTTTCCAGAAGAAAAGGTAGTGGCATGAACAATATTGAAACGCAGTTACTTGAATCAGGTTTCACCGTAAAAGAATTAGCGTATCTGAACCGAAACATTAGCCGTTATGGTTCATCCCTGCTCGAGGTAGTGCTTGAGTTAGGTAAGCGATTTATCATGGTTCTGTGTATTACTGCGACTGTGGCCCTGATTTTCCTGGCGCTTCTTTTTTTCGCTGAACATTATAATATTGTTTCCGGTGGCATTTCTCTTTTCATCGTATTGATTATTGCCTGGTTTTTT
The DNA here is from genome assembly GCF_001922365.1 of Enterobacter cloacae complex sp. AR_0002. Taxonomy (NCBI): domain Bacteria; kingdom Pseudomonadati; phylum Pseudomonadota; class Gammaproteobacteria; order Enterobacterales; family Enterobacteriaceae; genus Enterobacter; species Enterobacter cloacae complex sp. AR_0002. Next base: position 3,566,325 of record NZ_CP018814.1, on the reverse strand, counting down.
CAACCCCCGATCATTACCTACAAAGCCTGGCGCTTCAGAAAGAAATACATTAGTTCTGTCCAGACGCATTAGAAATTAAATCAAACGAGACTTTTGCAGAGACACCCCAGCCGACAATTTTCATAGTGAGCGCTGCGCGATTCATTCCGTCGACTTTGCGGTAGAAATCCAGCGGGAGATAACGAAACAGACGCCATGATTCGGGTTTCCGGATGGCGCCAAATACCGTATAGACGCTTGCTGCCAGGCTTACGCTATTGAATACCCCAAGTGCTGATTCACGTTTAAATCCCATAAACTGAGCGATATCCATGACGCCATCTGCCAGCATACCTTCGGAGTTTGGTTGATGTTGAAGCGTTCTGTTAATTTCTTTTGAAATGGCATTTGCACCATCCATAACCAGAATCGCTCCTGCAAGCGCACCCACTGGATTCATTGTCATCATTGCACCAACACCTGCAACAATCTGTAACCCTGAAAGCACAACCTTAATCGATGAGATAACGTAACCGACGACTTTGTTATTTTCTTTAACCAGTTCAATCTGAGCAAAAAGCTGAGCTGTACGGGAGCGAAGCATTCTGCTTTGCTCAAGAAGACTTTCGTTCTCAGCCCGGATGTTTTTCAGGCATTCCATGCACTCCTCATCACTTCTGGCTGCCCGGGTAGCACTAAATTGTTGCATCACAAACTGCCGAATATCATCCATAAATTTAATCCGTGCGAGTCCGTCGCTGAGATGTTGCCCTCCGACAATATTCGCAGTATTGATGAGCTTGCGGGCTTCAAGATTTATCATTGTTTCAGCCCATGCGCGGGCGTTCTGACCAGGGAAAAGTACAATATCCATTTTAATTTTCTCATCTGATAACCAACGTTTACAGATTATCCTGGCATCAGAAACTGGCAACAATAAATTGGATAATCTGTCGCGAGCGCAGAATTCGCCGAAGGTATATACCGACGGAAATCATCTTCGTCGTTGATGGCGACCTTGAAAGTGGTGACAGCATAAAAGAAGTGCATTACCCCAGCCGCTCCATCCGTGTCTCCCCCTCCGCCATCGACAGCTGATACAGCGAAAACGATCGGTGCTTCTCAATCAAATGCGCCAGCTCCGGCGAATGGCTGGTGAGCCAGATCTGCGAATAGCGGCTGGCCTCGGCAATGAGGCTTGCCAGGGCGGGCAGCATCTGCGGATGCAGGCTGTTTTCCGGTTCGTTGAGGGCGATAAATGCGGGAGGGCGCGGGCTTAACAGCGCCACCGCCAGGCATAAAAAACGCAGCGTGCCGTCGGAGAACTCTGCCGGTTCCAGCGGTCTGCTCAGCCCCTCGCGCTGCATCATCATGCGGAAGCGCCCGCCGGTGTTGTCGCTGTAAAACACGCAGCCGGGGAAGGCCTGGTCGAGAATGCGCATCAGCAGCAGCTCGTCGCCAATTTCGACAATGGTCTGAAACGCGGCGGCCAGGTTCGCGCCGTCGCTGGCCAGCACCGGGGAGCGGAAACCCACCTGCGGCGCGCGGATCGCCGAGCCGGATGAAACGGAAAACTCATGATAAAAGCGCCAGTTACGCAGGGACTCACGCATCTGCGACACTTCGGGGTAGAGGTGCGGTTCACCGAGCTGACCGAACACTGACTCGTTCTCATACAGCGTACCGCTGTGGGTCACTTTTTCGTGATGTACGTTGTTCAGGAATACGGCCTGATTCTTACGCTTCATCAGCTGTGACGACGGACGACGGTGCTGGCCGCTCAGCCAGATAGATTCCTCTTTGATCACCGGATCGAGCTGAAACTGTGAGGGGTAGGGCAGCTTTTCCACGAACCCGACCTGAAGCTCATATTCATAGGTTTCCGTTTCCACCGCCAGGTTCATGCGCCGCAGCTGGTCGCTGCGGGTTTTGCCCGCCCAGAACACTTTCAAAATGCCGCCCTCGTTTGCCAGCGCCTGGGAGAATTGCCCCTGCGCCGCGCTGTGCATCAGGTAAATCGCTTTATAAATATTGGATTTTCCGGTGCCGTTGGGGCCGAACACGATATTGAGTTGTTCCAGCTCAAGCGACATATCGCGAATTGAGCGGTAGTTTTGAATATGCAGATTTTTGATCATCGGGTTACTCCGCTGTGCACGCTTAACCTGTACAGAATTACAGTATTTTACGCTGAGCGCAAAAAAAAGACGACAGTGAGGGTGTCGTCTAAACGGGGTACAGCTTTGGGCCTCTGTGGGTCAATGGGGCCTTCGCTTCTTTCTTATCAGGTAACGGCCAGACGCAGACCCAAATCATCAGGATAGGGATCAAAGTAGTTTTGCGTCATCAGATACCGGTCAGGGTATTCAGCCAGATAATGCTTAAGCAGCGTCAGCGGCGCGAGGATCGGCAGCAGTCCGTCCCGGTAATGCAGGATCACATCACGCAGTTCTCCGCGCTGGCGGCTGTTCAACTGGTTACGGAAATAGCCCTGAATGTGCATCAGCACGTTAGTGTGATTCTTCCGCGAAGCAGGTTTTTTCAGTATGGTTATCAGTTTGTCGCGATAGGCCACGAAAAACGCGTCCAGATCGTCCCACTCGTGCAGTGATGCCACGAACGGGCCAATTTCACGGTAGCCTGCCTGATGGTGCGCCAGAAGCTGAAGCTTATAGCGGCTGTGAAAGTCCAGCAGAGCACGGCGCGTCAGGCCATTTTTACGCATTACGTTCAGTTCGTGGAGGGCAAAAACGCGCTCAACAAAGTTTTCCCGCAGTACCGGATCGTGCAGGCGACCGTCTTCTTCGACGGGCAGCCAGGGGAAAGTTTCAAGGAGGGCGGCGGTGAACAGCCCGACACCCTCCTTGCGGCCCCGGTTGCCGTTTTCGTCGTACAGCCGCACGCGCTCCATGCCGCAGCTGGGGGATTTTGCACAGACGATAAACCCCGACAGATCGCCGATTTTCGGCAGATAATCTGCCGTAAATGCGGCCATCTTGTGCGTGACGTCATCGTGGGGCGCTTTGCTGAACCGCATTTCTGTCTCGCCGCCGGTGGTCATCACCAGGCGCAGCGCCGGACGAGGCGTGGGCAGGCCGATAGCCATTTCAGGGCATACCGGGCGGAAAGCGACCCACTGCGCCAGCTCATCCATCACAAAGCCCATACGCTTATGCCCGCCGTCAAAGCGAACGGCGGAACCGGTCAAACATCCGCTAATACCCAGCACAGGTTTTGTTGTCATGGTGTGCACCTCCCGATCTCATATCTAAAAGTTACACAACAATGCGAGTTTGTCCAAGTATTGGCGGGATTATTTTTTAATCGTCTTTAAAATCAAGAGCAATCAGCTGCCCTTGTAGGTTGAGTAACCGTACTGGCTGAGCAGAAGCGGGATGTGCAGTTTTTCATTGGTGCGGGTGACGGTGAACAGCACCGGCACTTCCGGGAAGAAGGAGTCCAGCTTTTTGCCGTGGAAGTAATCGGCGGTTTTGAAGGTCACTTTATACACGCCAGGTGCCATATCCTGATCCTGCGGATAAAGCGATTTAATGCGCCCGTCGTGGTCGGTTTTACCGCTGGCAATCGGGGTCCACTTGTCCTGCTCCTGCTTCTCCAGCGTAACGGTCACATCTGCTGGCGGCATACCGGTTTGCTGGTCCAGAACGTGGACGCTCAGGGTGCCTGCCGGGGCGCTGAATGCGGCAGGCGCGAAAGCCATTGCAGCCAGCATCATCAGAGGGAGTGTCTTTTTCATCGTGTTTTCCTGTTGAGTTGTCGGTGACAGGAAAACGTTAGCACTCGCTGCGCGAAAAAATATTCAACTTTTCGTGAAGATTGCCACAGCAGAAAATAATCAGAGGATAATTACCTCAAGGGAAACCTGCTGCTGCCACTGCGCAACCTGCTTTTTCCGCGCGGCGGTGAGTTTGCCGCTGGTGACCAGCAGCCATTTGCGATCCGGGAAAATTTCCGGGGCCAGCGCGGCAGGGGGAACCGGCAGGATGTCGATGCGGTGGCCCTGGCCGGTGCGCGTCAGGGCTTCAAGCCAGATCTCACACGGGTCGTTGAGGTACCAGCCGCTGATGAGGATGTTATCGCCCGGCGCTTTTTTATCGCCCTCAAGGCAAAACGAGGTATAGGCGATGAGGATGCCGTCGAGGATCTCACGCAGCGTCATGGCGGCGGCGACGTTGGCCGATATCTGGCTGCGCAACGGACGCAGCACGTTAGTGACCAGCTCTGGCCTTGGGTATTCGCGTCCGGCGTCGTAAATCATCTGACGCAGGGATTCAATTTTCCCCTCCTGCAACTTTTGCATCATGGCCTGTTGCAGGGTTTGCCAGTTATTGGCGCGGCGCGGCGCAGGGCGTTCCAGCAGTGATTTAACCTGACCGATGGGTACGCCTTTTTTTACCCAGTCGAGGATTTTCAGCGCCTGCTGAACGTCCTCATCGCTGTACAGGCGGTGACCGCCGTCCGTACGCTCGGGTTTGAGCAAGCCATAGCGTCGCTGCCACGCCCGCAGCGTGGTGGCGGTGATGCCGCTGAGTCTGGCGAATTCGCCGATGGAGTAAGCCATGTCTGCATCCGAAGAGAAGGAGTTGTCTCAATATACTACGAATATTCTCCGACGGGATGAAGCGCCGCACGGGTGCGCTACACTTAACGTCCAACCGCGTAAATGAAAGGAGTTCTCATGAGGCTATGGCCTGTAGTTACCGGTGTCGCCATTGCGCTGACTCTGGTTGCCTGTAAATCTCCCACGCCGCCGAAAGGCGTGCAGCCCATTACCGGCTTTGATGCCAGCCGCTATCTCGGCAAATGGTATGAAGTCGCCCGACTGGAAAACCGCTTTGAGCGCGGTCTGGAACAGGTCACCGCGACGTACGGCAAGCGCAGCGATGGCGGTATCAGCGTACTGAACCGCGGCTATGATCCGGTGAAGAACAAATGGAATGAGAGCGAAGGAAAGGCGTACTTTACCGGCGAACCGACTACGGCTGCGCTGAAGGTATCGTTCTTCGGCCCGTTCTACGGCGGCTATAACGTGATCAAGCTGGACGATAAGTACCAGTACGCGCTGGTCAGCGGCCCGAACCGTGACTACCTGTGGATTTTATCGCGCACCCCGACCATTCCGGATGCGGTAAAACAGGACTACCTGAACACCGCACGCGGTCTGGGCTTCCGGGTCGATCAGCTGGTGTGGGTGAAGCACTAACCTACTGATACGAAAAGGTGATGCTTGCCAGGGCATTGGCCGAGCCGGGGACCAGGTCTCCGGTTCGGATGTACTGCGCCTGGAACGGCAGCGACAGCGTTTGTGCTGCGCTGGTGGTCTGGATGAAAAACTGTCCCGTCGTGCCTGCGGCCGAGCTGTCTGGCCCCATCATCAGCGGCCCGGTACCGTTATAGAAAAACTGCACGCCAATGCCGGAGGCCGTGGAGTCCCCGGTCAGCGTCACGACCGACGAGGTATTTGACGGTGTGGTCTGATCGGTCATCACTGCATTAACCGCCACGTTCTCATCGCAGGTCAGGCTGACGTTAAACTCCCCCGACGGCGAGGTGCTGCCTACGCTGGGCAGCGTGTGAACATCAATGGTGCCCAGGTCGACGTTGGCGCTTTTTGTGCCTACCGTGCAGCCGCTTGCCGTCACCGTGATGGTGGTGGGGTTGATGATCACCTGCGCGGTTTTCACTTCGTTGTTATAGGCCGTCAGGATCGCCGCGTTAATGGTCGGGGTCTGGTATACGCCGGATTTCAGCGGAACGCCGGTCTTGATAAACGTCACTTTTGCCGACCAGCCCAGTGCGGTGGCGTAACCGTTAGTCCCATCGGCCGGATAGCTCTGCGTAATGCCCGTCTGCATCGGCACATAGGTGGTGCCGTTATAATCTTTGAGCCCAAGAATGAAGCCGATGCCGGGCACGCCCGTTTCAAATACCATGTAATTTGCGCCATCAAGAATAACCGTGATGCCGGTGGCGGTTATACTGCTGCTCGGCTCCAGCGTCCCTTTGGAGCAGGTAAATACCAGGCCGCACCAGAACACTTCCGAGACGCTCGCAGTGGCGCTCCATTCAGAGCCGATCGTCTTTCCAGGCACGATGGAGTCTGCCGGGCCGGACCATGACATGGGCGTTGGCGAAAGGGTGATATCCGATGTCCAGGAGAGGGCAAGTGCCTGAGAGGACATGAAAAACAGGGCTAAAAACAGTAAACGCATTATTGATACTCCGTCGTCCAGGTCGCCACTGCCGAAACGTCTCCGGCATTGACCGGCGCACCCGTGGCGGCCAGTCGCGCATAGAAGGTCATTTTTACGCTGTCATCCCCCGCCGCGCCGTAAGCAGCGGTTTGGGTGTCCAGCGGGATAAGTACGCTGTCTTTATCCAGTATCTGCACTGCCACGCCGGTCGCGCCGCCGTCAGCGACTTTCAGAAGCTGCGGGTTTTCGTCATCCGGCGTACCGCTGAAGCGGATTTTCACGCCAGCAAAGGTGGGGCCGCACGCTTCAAGGGTGAGCGTGAAGGGCGTTTTGATATTGCTGACCGCCCCCGCCTCGCTAAATTGCTTCACGCCGAGGGTGCCCAGCGGCACGTTTTGCTCCTTCGAATCTTCCGAGACAATGCAGGTATTGCCGATCACGTTGCCGGTCACGGAAACCAGCACGTCATAGCCGCGCGCGGGGACGGTGATGACCATCAGCAGGATCAGGGGGAGGAAACGGACGGTTACTGACATATGGCCTCCTGGGAATAAAGCCCGGTGCGGGCGTGATAATTCTGCGGGTTCAACGCATAGCGGATCGTGCAGCGCTGGGCGCTGTCGCGTCCCCATACGGCATGCAAGGTTCCCTGCGCTGACAGGCCGGTCAGATACACGCTGCCGCCGTCGCCGACGATACCGCTGGCTTTGTCATCCTCTGACGAGACCAGCGTGCCGAAGGGGAGCACGTCTTTAGCGTGACGTACGATAAACATCGCTTTTGCTCCCTGACGCGTGGTGAGGGTGGCGCGAACCAGTGCCCCGTCGGTGGGAATTTTATTGGCGATGGCGTTCTCAAGTTCCACGTCATTGCCCACGGTGGTGACATCCAGCGCAACCTGATTAACGCGATACGGCGTGGCGTACGGGATCACCGCATAGCCCCGGCTGTCGGTTTTGATGCCCTTGTGGTTGAGCACGGCGACATGGCTGGCGCCCGGGGCTTTCACCAGAATATTGGTGTTCCCGAGCGGCTGGCTCAGCGTCAGACCATCCTCATGCAGCACCGCTCCGCCGCTCATCCCGTAGCTGAGGTTGCGGGAGTCACCGGCGTAGCTGTAGCCCAGGTTATAGTCTCCCCACGCGCCCTCGTATTGCAGCGCGGCATCGCCGCCGTAGTGCTGCTGCGCGCTGTAGCGCTGGTTGACGCTATAGAAAAGATTCTCCTGCCCCGGCAGATAACCACTGACACCGGTACTGGCGGTGGTGCCAGCGGGATCCGCATGGGTAGCGGTAAAACGGAGACGGGTCGACAGCGCCGGATTACCCAGCGGCACCGACAGGGACAACGCGAGGATATTGTCTTTCTTGTTGTCGTACAGGCCAGAGCTACGCTGGGCGCTGATGCCAAGCGACAGGTTACGAAACGTCGCGTTCCACGCGAACTGCAAACTTTGCGTGGTTTTTGACGTATTCCAGTAGGTTTGTTGATCCCAGGACAGCGACAGCGCGCCGTATTCGCCCATCGGCTGCGACAACAGCAGCTGATTTTTTGCCTTACGCGACATATGCAGGTTGTAAACCGTGTCGTAGTGAGTGGTGACGGTGCCATCGTCTTCCACGGTCTGTTCTGGCGCTCCGCCCGCCATGCCTTTGTAAGTGGTATCGCTGAGAGTATAAAACCCTGCCGTTGAGTAACGCAGCGAGAAGAAATTGACTCGCGTACCGATATCGTTCAGCAGCTTGCTGTACCGCAGGCGCACCGAATCACCGGTGTAGTGCTGGTTATCAGCCAGCTGGCTGAGGGCATGGGTGAGGTCGAGAGAGTAGGCGCCAAAGCGGCCGAGATTCTGCCCGATCCCGAAGGCCAGGCCGGTGTAGCGATCGGAAAACTGCGCCCCGCCATAAAACGTGAGGCCGTATCGCCAGCCCAGGAACAGCTCGCCCTGCGCGAAGGAGGGCGAGATCTGATTGCCCGCAGGGCGGTATTTCCCCGCACCCAGAGCATATTTGACCTGACCGTTACGCACCAGATTCGGCACGCTGGCAAAGGGCAGGGTGTATTGCGTCTGGCTACCGTCGCTCTCCTGAATGGTGACCGCGAGATCGCCGCCGGAAGAGGTCGGATAGAGATCTTTCAGCACAAACGCCCCCGGCGGAACGGAGGTTTGATAGATGACGTTACCGTTCTGGCGAACCGTCACCGTGGCATTGCTGCGCGCGATGCCGCGCACTTCAGGCGCGTAACCGCTCAGGCTGGCGGGCAACATATTGTCATCGGTCTTCAGGGCAATCCCACGCAGGCCAACGGCGTCAAACACCTGCGAGGAGGTGAACGTTTCACCGGCATAAACCTGGGCACGCAGGGCGCGGATATCCCGCTGTAGCCAGGTCTGGACGTGGGTGAGCTCGTTACTCTCTTTGGTCCACGTGGTGAAATCACGCAGCCGCCATGCGCCCAGGTTGGCGCCGCTGTTCAGGCTCACAAACAGCTGTTGTTCCCGCGTGCGCGTCTCGCCCCGGTAGTCATTATTCGCGCCATTGACCACATAGTTCAGCCACGCGGCAGGGATGCCGGACTCCCAGCTCTCCGGGCTGACGTATCCGCGCGGCAGAGCGCGCATCGCGCTTTGCGGTACGGTGAAGTTGAGGGTAAGCGTCCTCTGGTCAAAATCAAACCGGGTATCGGCGAATGACTGGGTTAAAAAAATGCAGCGCTGCGCAGGCGGCAGCTCACCCCCTTTAGCCTGACGGCTGTCGATGCCAAGTGCGGCGAATTGTGCAGGCGTAAGGCACGGCAGGGCTTCACCGGCGGTGCTTTCAGCGACGCGAAACGTGACGTTACCTGTGAACGCGAACTGGGTATTGATATACACGTTAAGATTGTACTCGCCCGGCGGCAACGCGCTCCCGGCGTTGACCCAGGCGAGATCGGCGCTGTTGGCGCGCTCGCCGTTGAGAAACGCAGGATTAAATTGCAGCTCGCTTTCGGCAGCCACGGCTTGCCGAATCACCAGGGCGATCGCCGTGGCGCACAGGATTTTAATTTTCATGTGGTCACGCCTTACTGTTTTTATTATTGGGACAATGACGTGCGGGTGACGGGCGTCCAGGCCCCATAATCGTTAATCGTCTGGTAGCTCATGCTGCTCGCATGGCTGAAGGTGTCTGCCAGCGTCACGCTGGCTTTCGGCGGTACCATGACGGGCGATACCGGCCTGCCATCAATTTTCACGTTAATGGTGGTGAGGTAATACGGCGTTGGGTTGGTCAGCGTGACCTTGCCCGCGCGGTAGGCGCCGGCAAGGTTTTTCCATGCCTCCCCTGCACCTTCCCTGAGCCGCTCCGGGCGATAAAAGACCTTGATGCGGTTGGCAGAGGCGAATTGCAGCGAATTGCCGGAACCGTTTTTAACCTGCTGTGGGATAGCTTTGACCGTCATCCAGTACAGCGTCTCGCGATCGGCTGGCAGGGCGTCACCGCTGAACATGATTTTCACCGCGCTTTCGCTGGCGGGCTTCATGACGTACAGCGGCGGCGTGATGACGAAGTCGTTGGTACGGCTCCCTTTCTCGTCTTCCATCCATGACTGGATCAGGAACGTGGCATCAGGGTGGGTATTTCTTACCTGCATCATCGTCTGCGTAGCCGCGCCTGCGTAGACCAGCCGCGTTGCGCCTAACCCCACGCCGCCTGCGTACACGGCGGATGAACATAACGTGCCAGCCAGACAAATCCATGTGTTTACGCGCATTGTGCGTCTCCTGAAAGCTGAGTCAGACCCGGCCAGCAGACCGGGCCTGAAGATTACGAATAGGTCACGGTGTAGGTGGCGACCGCGCTGGCATCACCCGCCGTGGCGTTGCCCAGTGGGGAGTAATATTTCGCGCTGAAGTTCAGGGTGTTCGCCCCCGCACGCAGGGGGATCGCTGCTGCCGGCTCACCCAGCCTGACGACGTTGCCCTGTTCGTCATAAAGACGGATAGCGACATGCTGCGCCGAGCCCGCGCCGCCGTTTACTCCCGCGGCCAGGCTATTGACATCGGTACTGTCCGGCGTACCGGTGAAGGTGATAGCCACGGTCGTTGCGGCGATGGGGTTATTTTCCGTGGACGCGGAGGTATCGGCGATTTCGCAATCCTCCAGCGTGATGGAGAAGGCTTTTGCGGTACTGGCTTCACTGCCTGCGGCAGCCAGCGTGGCGGTACGCACTTCCCCCATGTCGACGTCGATATTGGCGCTACCGGCGCTGATGGCACAGGCGGAGGTCACCACTTTACCGCTGAAGTTTACCGTGCCGCCGCTGGTGGTGGCGGCCAGTGCTGAGCCCGCTGGCAGCAGGGCGGCAATGCTTAATGCCAGCAGAGAATGGCAAGTAAGGCGTGCTTTCATTTCATAATTCCTTGATTTTTTTATTACGAGATTTGCTCTGAAAGCGGCAGGTCTAACTGGTTAAAAAGACCAGCAAATCTGTCTTATTCCTGAGCCCGAGTTTCCTTATCGCTGAGCTTTTTAAGGCGCTCACGCGGCGATAAGAAAGTTTCTCCAGTTCTGCGATGTAACGTATATCCAGTCCATTCCTGAGTTCCTTTAATACCCTCCTTTCTCCAGGCGTCAGCGATAACGCCGCTGGCTGCTTTTGGGGCCGATAATGGCTATCGACCATTTTTGCTAGCTTTATCCGCCACTGATAAACCGTGTTCTGTAGCGAGATATAGGCATCAATATCTTCCCGGACCCATAACAGGGAATGGGCAGAGGTTGAGTACAGGCAGATCATCACTTCAGGCTGCGTGGCTTTGATTTTTTTTAAATATTTCAGTGAGTCATACCCTGTATGGTATTTCTCTGCGCCAGATATAAATAAGATATCGATACGAATCGACGACAGCGCCTTATCCAGTTCCTGATAACCTCCTTCGATGATAATGATGTGAAGGTCGTCGCGGATGCTGCTTAATAATGTTTTAATGCCGTTTCTTGCATAATGATCGCCGCCCATCAGTGCAACAGTTATATGCTGTGTTATTTGGCTATTGTTCGTCATGTTATTCCTCGATTTATAATAGTAATCAGGCGAATTATTTATAAGGTTATCGCCAGTATTCTCGAAGCAATGACGTGTTGCATAGTGTAGGCCTACTATACGTCGGCCAATAAAGAGGTAATCTGAATTAATCTAAAATTGTATTAATTACTAAGATCGAGACCGGTTACGACGCTTCCCTCTGATTGGTCTTATTCCGCTTCGCTTTCTGTAAATTATGATAGCCGCTATTTTTAATGAAAATTTAGCTTTGATAAATGTTTTGTAAGGAGTTTGTCGTCTGGTGTCAGTGCGGGTGTGAAGTTGCTGACGGGGAATAACAATTTACGAATGTTATCATCGATAAAAACTGATAGAAAGGTGGCTGAAAAGCATACAAAAACCATATAAGTTATTGATATTGGTCAGGTTGAGAAAACTTAAGGCTTAAGGGTGCTGAATATTTCAGACACGCATGTCCGTGGCGTACAATGTTTTTTTATGTAGATATTTGTCAATGTCAAGAGGCGAGGAGTGCGCCAAAAGGTGAGGCTCTGATAAATGAGATGCTGCCGGTAGTCAGATACTTCTGTGGAGCGGAAATTCACTTCACAAAACATCATAATGAGGATGATCGCGGATGAAGTGGCTCTGCAAGCCGCATTCTACAAGGGTTGAGTTCTTATGCAGGTTCAGTGAAGCTTAAGGGATGAAATATAAATTAAGATTTTTCGCCAATGGCGAAGATATACAGCATGCCGTTAATCAGTCACATTAATCCCGACGTGAATGTCATCCCATACATGCGGTGACCCAGGTTCAACATCTGTTAACCGGAGAATTCATACTGCCCCTATGCATAAGCATTACATTATAAATAATATCGTCGAATTTCATCCTGCGGCCAGCACGTTACGTGATATCAACAATCCTGACCGTGTGGTTGTGTTAAATTCGCCAGCAGGCCGATGCCTGTTGTTATTAATCGACAGAGCGGGGTCGATTGTCACTCAGCAAGAGTTCCTTGATATTGTCTGGCAAAGCCGCGGCATGCTTGTCTCCTCCAATACCTATTACCAGAACATCTCCATCCTGCGCAAAGGGCTCAAAAAGATTGGTTTTGAAACTGACCCTATCGTTACCATTCCGCGGATTGGGTTGACGCTGGCAAGCGACACGCAAATAACCGTCAGAGAGTCTTCACCTGTCGCGCCTCAACCCGCAGAGGAACAATGTGTGGAGGCGCCAGCGATCGAGGAGGTCTCAGCATCCTCCGAGCCAGCAACGCCCGTTGCCAGGAAGCCCACGCGCTGGCTGGCTGTTGTCATGGGGCTATTGATCGTCCTGGCCGGGGCAGGCGTGACGGGATATATGAACGCCACAGAAAACCGTTTTGTTGAGGATTACCGTTTTGCGGCATCCGTCGGAGCCTGTCGCGTTTATCTTGCGAACGACATTCAGACTCACGCTGAACGCGCTTCCGCGCTGACCTATGTGGAACAATTCAAGGCTGAATGCGCGCAATATCCCTGGGTTTACATCAGCTGGTACGCTCTGCTTCCTCGTGCGTCGGTTATTCGCTGCGACCGGCCAATGAAAGAACCGAACCGCTGTATATCTGATTATTTCCTGAAGGATAGCTAGCATGACTCGTTTTCGGCAGATGCTGTATATCATCGTGACGGGCCTCGTCACGGCAGGCGTGCTGACGGGCTATTACCTGTGGCACCGAACTTACGTTCAGCCTTTTTCATGCCAGGCTAATCTGGTCCAGCACCATCCGGATGAGACGCTGACGGTCTGGCTGAATTACACCTTCGACGGGAAATTCGGCACCCTGAGCATGAATGGCCGGGCAAAGAGCGATCCGGGTAAAACCATCGACAGGAAAATTTCCTTTCGGGTGGAGAGACAAGATCATCTCTATTTGCTGACGTCAGAAAAAAATATGACGTTCCCGGACGATAATGTTGACGACAGCTGGCTGGAAAAATATGAACCGCAATTTTTTGTCTATCCGGGCAAGAGTATTTATATGCGGATCAATGAACAACATAATGGTAACTATATCTTTACCTTAGGAACATTACCGACATATGTGTGTCGTGGTTCAAAAAAAGAATGATATAAACGAGAAAAACATTATATTTTCCTCCCGTCTCATTTATGCTTGATTTAAAATATCAGCATTATCTTAGAAATATAAAGTGCGACAGATCATGTTGCGATAATGTAATTAATTTTAAATTTGGCAAGTAAATGAAAAGTGTATTTGACTCCTCCGATGGGGGAAAATCAGTACCGGAAAAGTGTCTGCATATTGGGTTGATATTATGGCCCCGTTATTCACTCCTGGCCGTCTCCGGATTGCTGGAGGCGCTGCGTTATGCAGCGAAAGCTCAGGATAAATTAGCATTTAAAATCAGCCTGATAAGTGAATTTCCTGATATCCCGATTATCAGCAATGCGGGGATTATCATGAGACCGGATTCCACCCATGCGCCGCCGGACAGTTTTAACTACCTTGCTGTTATCGGCGGTGAATTGCAGTATCTGGACTTAGGGTATCAGGGGGATAAAGCGTATCTGGCACATGCCCACCATGCCGGGGTTCCGCTCATTGGCATTGGCACCGGCAGTTTTGTCCTCGCACAGGAAGGATTGCTGAATGAACGACGAGCGTCCATCCATCCTTTCCACCTTGATGCATTTCGGCAGGCTTTCCCGCTGGTTTATGCTGAGCAAGGGTATGATTTCATCGACGATGGCGATGTGCTGACCTGCCCGGGCGGTATTTCCACCCTGACGCTGGCAACTGAGCTTATCCGCGCCCATGCCGGGGATGATATCGCCAGCACCACCTGTCAGCGTTTGTCGCTCGTTCCGCATGAAATTGCCACCCCACGTCCGGCGAATCTTGCGCTTATCCCTGACTCGCGGTTGCGCCGCGCCGTCATGCTGATTGAACAGTTCCTGACCCGGCCGCTCACCACCGCCGGGCTTGCGCGAGAAGTGGCATTGAGTGAACGCCAGCTCAACCGCCTGTTCCACGCAGAATTCGGCAAAACGGCCCGCGAATTTATCCGCAGCGCCAGGCTGCGCTATGCTTGCTGGCTGCTGAAGAACTCGCAGCAAAGCGTGACGGATATTGCGCAGCGGATGGGATTCAGCGACTGCGCGCACTTTATTCGTCATTTCCAGACGGAGTATGGTTGTACGCCTGGGGTGTGGCGCACGTCGCAGAGCTGAATATCATTACATTGCTGCCCTGAAACTTTACTCAACCGGAATATCACCATGAAAATAGAAGCCGCACACCCCTCGCAATTTGAACGCCTCGTCGCAGTCTGGGAGTCGTCCGTACGCGCCACGCACCGCTTTTTGCAGGAAAGCGATATCGCGGCGCTGCGTCCGTTATTGCTCAACGCATATTTGCCTAATCTCAGGGTTGTGATTGCCCGGGATGACGTGGGTATTATTCACGGCTTTTTGGGCGTGGATAAAAATCGCATTGAAATGCTGTTTGTGGATGATGCGAGCCGGGGGAAGGGTATCGGGAAAATGCTGCTGCAATATGCCATTGCAGAATTCGGCGTAAATGAAGTGGATGTGAACGAGCAGAATCCGCAGGGGGTGGCGTTTTATCGCCATATGGGGTTTGAGCAGGTCGGGCGTTCGGAACTGGACGGGCAGGGGAATCCGTTTCCGCTGTTGCATATGCGGTTGAGTGGACAGGCTTAACGCCCTCTTCTGTAAAAGAGGGAGCCTGCAAGCTAGTTACTGGTTATTTGCCCGATAATTACGCCGCGCAATTTTTCGCCATCAAAGTAATAAGAGACGGTATTGTTCTGAACAAATCCATCCTGTACAGGTGTCTCCTGATAAAGCAGGATCTTTTTTCTGTTGCCGATTGTTTTTTTGCCGAACAATTCAACTAAATCCCCGTGAGTGGCATTTAACAATGGAACGCCAGAGACTGAGACACTGACTCGTTCCGTTGTATTCACACACTCTTTATGGATGCCATCCCTGGATATGGCTAGCGCAGTTAACAGCCCTGCACCCATTTCGTTATCTGAAATGAACCAATAATTGGTGCCATCGTCGTCATGAAGGCAGATCCAGTGCGCGGAGCTGTCTTTCTCCACGTATGTACTGAAAATCTGAGACAGATGAGTAACTTCCATCTGAACCGTTTTCTTGCCGATCGTGATGGTCGGGGAAAGGGGCACTATGGTTGAAATTTCCGTCAGCGAGCCGTCTTCATCGTAATACTGTGTTGCGAAGCCGGTCATTTCAGATGCTGAGACGTGCGAACTGACTGCAACGAGTAATGGCAATGAACAAATTAAACGCTTCATTTGACAATCAACACCGTATCGTTGCTTTTCCAGATGCTTCTTCTCGCACTCAAAGGAGCAATAATGCAGCCGTCTGAAGAGTCATCAGGGTGCAAACTGCTTTTGCCATGAATTTTAAATGAGTCTCTGCCACACATATCATTTGTCGAGTAGGGCGTGAGGCTGAGGGTATATTTTCCTGTGTGGGCAGAATTATGAGGGGAACCAATTGTGTATTTCCCTCGAGGTAGAAGCCCACTGTTTTTTACACATTCTTGAGATGGATCGTTTTTGTAACCACTTGCTCCTGCATAATCTGCATCGAACTGATAAACACCATCAAGATAAAATTTGTGCTCTTTTACATTATATTCCCAGGACATACTTTCTCCTTAAGCGCGTTCCTTCCAGGTATCAGAATGAATGATGTTTCCATCTATGTAATGCCATGTTATTTTTTCATATGTTAGATCTACATATTCACAATGTGTATAGCGTTCGTTTTGCGGTAGTTTAATGTCAAACATGAGTGGTTCAATTTGAACTACTCTTGCATTTTCTAAAGTTGTCTTAAAGTAAGCCTCTTCGAGCCCGTTATAGTTGATCCTGTAAAATATAAATTCTGCTCTTGTTAGTGTTTGTCCAGTGCTCAAGGCCTTGTATAGATATGAGGATGAGGAATCAATCTCTTTCATGAATGCATAGGTGCTACAAATACGTTTTGAAGTGATTTTTCCGGAGAATTTCTCTATAGATTGTTCTATTGAATGCATAAATTCAATCACTTCTATTGAGCCTTCGCGATCCTTTATATCGACAGATCCATTAATCTTCCGGCCTGCATCGTCCTCAAGCCATAAGTAAACAGGTATAGCCATCTCAATCTCCTTTTAAAGACTGAGGGAAACTACGCTTCATTAATATCTTAAATTGTGACTTACCATTCAAAATGGGAATGCTGAAGAACTTTGCCTGCTTAAAAAGAAAGTTATCGTTGCGAGATATATGTGGTATGAATTGATATTAAAAAAGTATAAAGTTGATTTATGGTTGTTCTTCCATTTTAAGAACAATAATGACATAAAAAATGTATCAAGTATCAAAATGGTGAATATCGTTAAATAACGAACATGTACTGGAATTATCGCTTAGCCTGCTTTTCCCATTTTAATAAGCCGACGATAGCCGATGGTGAGAATAACGGGCAGGCTAAAATATTGAACGTTGTATACTTTACCATCGCTGGCAGTTGTTCGGTAAAACCGAACAACTGAATTTTCGACCAGTTCACCCTCATCAAAAATATTCTTGATATGCCCGCTGATCGTAGCTTTGGCTTTGCCGTATAACTCACAGATCGTGGCCTGTGAGAGCCACAACGTATCGCTTTCGAAGCGGCATTCAATGCGAACTTTTCCATCCTTGCTGGCAAACATGACAAACTCACCGGCTGGCGAATTTATTAATTCCTCATATGTCATGCTGCCTCCGCGTCATAAGGTTGATGCCTGTAAGCTCGTAGTATGACAGAAACAGCCGTTAAGCCAGATGGTTTGTATTTGATTTTGCGAGGCGCTTTCCAGCATGTGGAATTTGGATCGCTGCAAGCGCTTTCTCTATCTCAATAAGCTTTGCTTTCGTCCGTTTATAATCATCCTGCAACCTCTGCTCCTGCTCGTTATACGCCACCAGAACGATGCATCCTTTCATGACCTTTACCGTGACCTGCTGTCCGGTATCAAACCCCGCCGCGCGCAGCCACTTGCCGGAAAGGATGATTTTTGGTGTAGATTTGTCGTAAACATTCGGGCGGTATCCCACAATTAACGAACGCTCGGTTCCGGATTGGTCTGTGTCTGGGGTAGAATGCGAATCAGCCATAATCAACTCCTTGATAGTTGGTGAGGTTAGACGCTCCGGTTGTGTTCCCGCACATCGGGGCGTTGCAAATACAGGAGGTTTAGGTGGCCTCCTATATGTTTAAGAGTAGATGGATAGGTGGCCTCATGTCAATCATATCGCGCGAAAAAAAACCAAAAGGCGGTGGGCAATCTCCGCAGTTTAAGATGCGTATTGATCCGGCATTGAAGGAACAGTTGGATGCAGTGGCAGCTGAGGAAGGGGTGAGTCTTGCTAGTTGGTTGAAAGAACTAGCGAGGGAAGCGCTAAGGAAGAAAGGAAAAGAACCAAGAGGGTGATTAATTTCCCAATGGGATTTAATTACTGATTGAAGGTTAGGTATGTAAGTTAGGATTGGTTATTTTTGGAAAGATAATCATAAAAAGAGTTAATTAACTTTATGTCATCCTCTCTTTTTAAGCCAACGTGAAAGAAACCTATACATGCTGATATAAGAGCTTTGCTGGTAAGTTCACTATATCGGCCGGCATATAACGGTTTTGTTTGACGATAAAGCGACCATGAACCATGTACGATTTCTGAGCGATAGTTATACATTTCTTTTGCTATGCTACTCCAGTCGCTGTTGTCTTTATGGTACATATTCAGCAGAAGTGTAACTCTACTTATAAATGTGGAAGTGATGTTATCTTTTTGTGTGTTTACAAGGCGTTCAAGTGCTGTAGTTAGTTTTACGATTTTTGATGAGTCATCATTATCTTGCATTGCACTTCTAAAAATAAATATTGCATCTATGAGCCTATCCACCAAAACGGGATTCGATTTTGGGGTTGTTGCATGAATTATAATCTGTTTTATTATGCTACCAAGTTCTGATGCATTCTCTTGTTTGAATTTTTGCCAAAACACTGCGCTATGAACAATTGTTCCTTTGCTCGAAAAACAATAATTGTATCCATCATCATTATTTGTAATGTAAAAGGACTCGTAGTTAGGATACGGGTTTAATGATAAAGCAACCACGTCTGAATCTATTTGAAAATGTTCACTAAATAATTGTATTATTCCAACGATAAAGTTGGCGATTTGCTTAGATAAATACTTCCTTCTCTCTTTAGAGCAGTTTTTTATGGTTATTTTAAGGAAGTGTTTATAAGGATGTAATTGTGAATTACAAAACTCTTCGGCTAGTTCAATTACGTCGGTTGTAAAATTGGGTTGGATATCCGAGAAGATGTTTTCTTTGGGAATGATCGAAGCGATACCTAAATTTATCTCATCTTTTTCTAGACCGTTGGCTAGTATCGGGAAATAAAAATCTTCGTCGAGTAGACTGTCTTTTATTCTATTGACCACTTCATTAAGTATTTTAAGGCAACCATCATGATCTATATTTCCATCACCAAGAAAGAAATGATTATAAAATATCTTTTTAAATTCAATATAAAACTCATTGGTTGTTGAGTTCATCTCTAAGTTTACTTCTTTGATGAGTTCATTTAGCATATGAAGTATGGCAGATTTAGATTTGTTAGAAAGTTTTATTTCTCTTCTTGGGTCATGTTTATATTCTTCAGTGAAATCATTCGGTGAGCTTATAGACATGCCTAATCCAGCCAACCCTTCCCCATACTCTTTTTGAAGAAATTCATTGTAATTTTTATTTTTCAATGCTTTAAAAATCTCATCATCAATTCTTATGGATTCAGAGATAATAAAACGCATTGTGTTAATTCTGGCTTTAGTAATTCTCATTTTATTAAATCTTAATTTTAATGATAGTAGGTGTTATAATAATGTATTTAGGAAGGATAGTTAAATTTCTAATGAATTTTATGGGGGGAATTTAAAATTTTGGCGGAAGATCACAGGAGTCGAACCTGCCCGGGAACGCTGGCGTCCCCAACTGGATTTGAAGTCCAGCCACCTCACCGGAGATGACGATCTTCCGCGCCTGCATTGCTACATGGAGGCGGGGCGCATTATAGCTACTTTCAGGCATTTACCACATACCCCACACCACTTTTTTCACCTCTCTTTTGACCTGAATCCCCCTGTTTCAGCTAATTCTTAAGAAAATCCTCAGGTTAGCATTTCGTGCTCATCAACTTTTATCCCGATCACAAAAAACAAGAAACGTAATCTCTTAACCAGAAAACGCAATACCCGCTCCTGAAACAATGGTTTAAAAAACGGTAACCGGTCTCAGCGCCCCCTACAGCGTGAAGGATAAAAATATGAGCGAAGTACTGTCAGTAAAAGAGAAGATTGGCTACGGCATGGGAGACGCCGCCAGCCATATCATTTTTGATAACGTCATGCTTTATATGATGTTTTTCTACACCGATATTTTTGGTATTCCCGCCGGGTTTGTCGGCACCATGTTCCTGCTGGCCCGCGCGCTGGATGCGATCTCCGACCCGTGCATGGGGCTGATTGCCGACCGCACCCGCAGCCGCTGGGGCAAGTTCCGTCCATGGATTTTGTTTGGCGCTATCCCGTTCGGCATCGTCTGCGTGCTGGCGTATACCACGCCGGACCTGAGCCTCAACGGCAAAATGGTTTACGCCGCCATCACCTACACGCTGCTGACCCTGCTCTATACCGTGGTCAACATCCCGTACTGCGCGCTGGGCGGCGTGATCACCAACGACCCGACGCAGCGTATCTCCCTTCAGTCGTGGCGCTTTGTGGTGGCGACGGCGGGCGGCATGCTCTCCACGGTGCTGATGATGCCGCTGGTGAACCTGATTGGCGGCGACGATAAAGCGTTCGGCTTCCAGGGCGGGATCGCCGTGCTGTCGGTGGTCGCGTTCCTGATGCTGGCGTTCTGCTTCTTCACCACCAAAGAGCGCATCCAGGTGCCACCGAGCACCACCTCCATGCGGGAAGATCTGCGCGACATCTGGCAAAACGACCAGTGGCGTATCGTCGGCGTGCTCACCATCCTCAACATCCTCGCCGTCTGCGTGCGCGGCGGCGCGATGATGTACTACTGCACCTGGATCATGGGCTCGCCGGAGGTGTTCGTCGCCTTCCTCACCACCTACTGCGTCGGTAACCTGATCGGCTCCGCGCTGGCGAAACCGCTCACCGACTGGAAGTGCAAGGTGAGCATCTTCTGGTGGACCAACGCCGCGCTGGCGGTGGTCAGCGTGGCGATGTTCTTCGTGCCGATGCATGCCACCGTACTGATGTTCGGCTTTATCTTCGTTATCGGCGTGCTGCACCAGCTGGTGACGCCGATTCAGTGGGTAATGATGTCCGATACCGTCGACTACGGCGAATGGACCAACGGCAAACGTCTGACCGGCATCAGCTTTGCGGGCACGCTGTTCGTGCTGAAGCTCGGCCTGGCGCTGGGCGGGGCGATGATCGGCTGGATGCTGGCAGGCGGCGGCTACGACGCGGCGGCCAAAACCCAGAACAGCGCGACCATCAGTATCATTATCGGCCTGTTTACGCTGGCACCAGCGATCTGCTACGTGCTGAGCGCCATCATCGCCAAACGCTACTACACGCTGAAAACCCCCTTCCTGACCAAAATCCTGCGCGAGCTGGCGCAGGGTGCGCGCCGCAATCAGCAGGAGTTTGAAAACCTGCCGGTCAGTAAAGAATTGCAGAACTAAGAGGACGAAAGCATGAAAATCAGTGATGGAAACTGGCTTATTCAACCGGGCCTGAACGTGACGTATCCGGTTCAGGTGTTCGACGTGGAGCAGCAGGGCAATGACCTGGTGGTGTACGTCGCGCCGCGTGACGTGCGCGAACGCACCTGGCAGCTCGACACGTTGATGTTCACGGTGCGCCTGTTTGCCCCGCAGGAAGGGATTGTCGGGGTGCGCATTGAGCACTTCCAGGGCGCGCTGAATAAAGGCCCGCACTATCCGCTGAACGTTCTGAAGGATGTAAAAGTTGAGATTGAAAACAACGCCGAGTTTGCCGAGCTGAAAAGCGGCAGCGTCAGCGTGCGCGTCACCAAAGGCGAGTTCTGGGCGCTGGATTTCCTGCGCAACGGCCAGCGCATTACCGGCAGCCAGCTGAAAAACAACGGCTACGTACAGGACAGCAATACCGATCGCAACTATGTGTTTGAACGTCTGGATCTGGGCGTGGGGGAAACGGTCTACGGCCTGGGCGAGCGCTTCACCGCCCTGGTGCGCAACGGTCAGACGGTCGAGACCTGGAACCGCGACGGGGGCACCAGCACCGAGCAGTCCTACAAAAACATCCCGTTCTACCTGACCAACCGCGGCTACGGCGTGCTGGTGAATCACCCGGAAAACGTCTCGTTTGAAGTCGGCTCCGAGAAAGTGTCCAAAGTGCAGTTCAGCGTGGAAGGGGAATATCTCGAGTACTTTGTGATCGACGGCCCGACGCCGAAAGAAGTGCTGAACCGCTATACCCGCTTCACTGGCCGTCCGGCGCTGCCGCCTGCGTGGTCGTTCGGCCTGTGGCTCACCACCTCGTTCACCACCAACTACGACGAAGCCACGGTGAACAGCTTTATCGACGGCATGGCCGAGCGCGACCTGCCGCTGCACGTCTTCCACTTCGACTGCTTCTGGATGAAGGCCTTCCAGTGGTGCGACTTCGAGTGGGACCCGGTGACCTTCCCGGATCCGGAAGGGATGATCCGCCGCCTGAAAGAGAAAGGGCTGAAGGTCTGCGTGTGGATCAACCCGTACATCGGCCAGAAATCGCCGATCTTCCGCGAGTTGAAAGAGAAGGGCTACCTGCTGAAGCGCCCGGACGGCTCCCTGTGGCAGTGGGACAAATGGCAGCCGGGGCTGGCGATCTACGACTTCACCAACCCGGACGCGTGCCGGTGGTACGCCGACAAGTTGAAAGGCCTGGTGGAGATCGGAGTCGACTGCTTCAAGACCGATTTCGGCGAGCGTATCCCGACGGACGTCCAGTGGTTTGACGGTTCCGATCCGCAGAAGATGCACAACCATTACGCCTACATCTACAACGAACTGGTGTGGAACGTGCTGAAAGAGACGGTGGGAGAAGAAGAGGCGGTGCTGTTTGCCCGCTCCGCGTCCGTGGGGGCGCAACAGTTCCCGGTACACTGGGGCGGCGACTGCTACGCCAACTATGAATCGATGGCCGAAAGCCTGCGCGGCGGGCTGTCGATTGGCCTGTCCGGCTTCGGGTTCTGGAGCCACGATATCGGCGGGTTCGAAAACACCGCTCCGGCGCACGTCTACAAACGCTGGTGCGCGTTCGGGCTGTTCTCCAGCCACAGCCGCCTGCACGGCAGCAAATCCTACCGCGTGCCGTGGGCGTACGATGACGAGTCCTGCGACGTGGTGCGCCACTTCACGCAGCTGAAATGCCAGCTGATGCCGTACCTGTATCGTCAGGCGGCTCTGGCGCGTGAGTTCGGCACGCCGATGCTGCGGGCGATGATGCTGGAGTTCCCGGACGATCCGGCGTGTGACTATCTTGACCGTCAGTACATGCTGGGGGATTCAATGATGGTGGCGCCGGTGTTCTCCGAGGCGGGCGATGTGCAGTTTTACCTGCCGGAAGGGCGCTGGACGCACCTGTGGCACAACGACGAAATCGAGGGTAGCCGCTGGCATAAGCAGCAGCACGATTTCATGAGCCTGCCGGTCTATGTGCGCGACAACACGCTGCTGGCGCTCGGCAATAATAACCAGAAGCCGGACTATGCGTGGCACGAGGGGACGGCCTTCCAGCTTTTCAACCTGAGCGATGGCGCAACGGCGGTGAGTGAAGTGCCTGCGGCGGACGGTTCCGTGTTGTTTACGCTGAAGGCGTCACGTCAGGGCGACGTCGTGACCTTTACCGGCACGGGAGATGCGCAAAACTGGTCGGTGTGCTTGCGCAACGTGCAGAAGGTCGGCGGCGTAAAAGGCGGTTCACATGCGGGCAGCGAGTGGGGTGTGGTGGTGAAAGCGGAGGGGGATGAGGTGGTGGTGCACCTCTGAGCCGTAAAAATGCCCGGTGGCGCTTCGCTTACCGGGCCTACATGAGATCGTAGGCCGGGTAAGGCGAAGCCGCCACCCGGCTATTTACTGTGCCGGAGCCACCGCCGACACCATCCCGCGGGTCATGGTCTGTTGCACCTGCTGTTTATCCATATTCACCGCGCTCAGCTTCCCGTTCACCGTCGGCTTCAGCGGCGCATTCGCCTGCACGCTTCCGCTGGCGGTGAGCTGAATATTGCCGTCGCCCGCAATCGGCAGCGCTGGCCAGCCCCACTGCTGCAAGACGTTGAGTGGTACACCGCGCCCGTTCAGGCTCACGGTGGTCTGCCGCTGCGGCAGCTGTGAAACCGTGGCGGTCGCCTCCAGGATCCCTTTCTCGGTAAAGGCGCTCAGGTCGGTAATATTTACCGTTGCGGCGTTGGCATTCAGCGCCAGCGACGGGCGACGCACGTCGACGCGGTTAAAGGTCGCTGCCGCCCCGTTGAGGGTTGCGTTACCGCCCCACACGCCCCACTTGTGATCCTGCGCCAGCCGCAAATTAGCGCCATAACCGTCGAGGGAGGTGATCTGCCACGGGAACGCCGGATCGATGTCGATCACCAGGTTGCGGCTCAGGCCGAATTTTTTCAGCGTCACGCTGTTCAGCCATGCCGGGAGCGGGTCCATCCACAGCGTTTTCCAGTTTTCCGGAAGCGTATATTCCAGCCCGGCAATCGCAACGTCGTCCAGCACCAGCGCCTGACCCTCGCGCAGCCAGTTGCCGGAGGTGCGCACCATGCCCCCTTCCCAGCGGGAGGTGAACTGACGCAGCGCAATGCCCTGCGGGGAGAATTCCGCGTTCAGGATAGGGTCAAACAGATGCAGCGAGCCGTAGATAAATTCGCTGGCGTTCATGGATAACCGTCCCTCCTGGCTTTGCCAGTCACCTTTACTCAGGGTGAGGTTACGCAGGCTGAGATCGAGGTCGGTTACTGCCCAGTCTGGCCCCTGTAGACGGGCATCGGTCACTTCCAGCCGCCCAATCTGTAACGAAGGCAGGGTGGAGAGAGGGGCGAAGAAATCCAGCAGCGATTTGTCGCTTTGCAGGCGGATCTCATTCAGACGCAGGGTGTTGATAACCCAGCCACCGTCGGCATTACGCAGAGCCGAGCCCGTAAGCGAGCCGCGCGCCATATCGGCACCGATGGTATTCAGCGCCACCTCTTTGCCGTTGAGTTGTCCCTGAATCAGCACGTTGTTGGCCGGTATGCCGTTGAGGGTGAGCGACCCGGCGCTCATCTGGATTTGCGCATTTTTCCCCAGTACGTTCCCCGCCTCGGGCTGCCACGGGCTGACGCCGCCGGTCACCTTTTGCGCACTGAGATCCCACTCCGTATTCGGGCTGTTAAAGGCCATGTTATTCAGTTGCAGACGGTCGGCCTGGAACGGCAGCGGCGCCGTCTGCGGCGATAAATTCAGCGTGCCATCGAACAGGGTGATGGCATCCATATGCAGCGGGTCGGTGATCTGGCGGCTGCTTAAGCCAATATCCACTTTTTTAGCGACCAGCGTGGCCGGTTTGCCATCTCGTCCGAAGGTAACGTTTTCCAGAAGGATGTGAGAAGGGGATGAAAAGCGGTGATCCATCAGGTCAAAGTTGAGCTCGTAATCGGTATTCACCGTGATCCAGCTGCTGACCTGCGATGCGCCCCAGCGGGTCTGGAGCAGAAAATAAAAGGCGAGCACTACAATGAGCAGGGCTACCAGAAGATAGATAAGCAGCTTTCCAATAAATTTCATGGTCTTCCTTCCCGCGAAACGCACATAAGGGTGTTATGCACGATTTATGCGCAATGCTCAAGGCGGGAATGGTGTAAAGAGATGTCACGGCAGGCATTGACAGCCTGCCGTGTGGGGATCAGTTCTTTTCAGGCGGGAAAATGAGATTCAGCACGATAGCGGTAATACCGCCCGCGGCGATGCCGGAAGAGAGCAGGTTTTTCACCCAGTCCGGGGCAAACTGCAAAATCATCGGCTGCTGGGAGACGCCAAGCCCTACGGCGAGAGACAGCGCAATAATCATGATTGCGCGGCGGTTCAGCGGCTCGCGGGAGACGATACGCACGCCGGAGGCCGCGATGGTACCGAACATGACCAGCGTCGCGCCGCCCAGCACCGGCTCGGGAATGTGCTGTACAAATCCGCTTACCGCGGGGAACAGACCGAGGACCACGAGCATCAGCGCCACCACGAAGCCCACGTAGCGGCTGGCCACGCCGGTCAGCTGGATCACGCCGTTGTTCTGGCCGAAGCAGGAGTTCGGGAAGGTGTTGAACACCGCCGAGACAAACGAGTTCAGTCCGTTCGCCAGCACGCCACCTTTAAGACGTTTCATGTACAGCGGGCCGGAGACCGGCTGCTCGGACACGTCGGAGGTGGCAGTGATATCGCCAATGGTTTCCAGCGAGGTAATCATAAAGACCAGCATCAGCGGCAGGAGCAGACTCCAGTCAATGCCCAGGCCATAGTAGAGCGGCGTTGGCACGGTAATCAACGCGCTGTTGGTTGGGGTGGTGTTCTCCGGGAGCATACCCAGCGCCCACGCCAGCAGGTAACCGGCCGCCATGGCGATCACCAGCGATGCCACGCGCAGGTACGGGTTACGCTGACGGTTAAGCAGAATAATGATCGCCAGCACCACGCCTGCCAGCAGCAGGTTTTTCGGCGCGCCGAAGGTATGGTCGCTCATTGCCGCGTAGCCGCCCCCGATGGAGGTCAGACCCACCTGAATCAGCGACAGGCCGATAATCATCACCACCACGCCGGAGACCAGCGGGGTAATCACCCGGCGCGCCAGGTGCAGAACGCGGGAGATGAACATCTCTGTGCAGCTTGCCAGCATCAGGGTGCCGAAAAGCGCCGCCATCATCGTCGGGACATCTGCGCCGCCGGTTTTCAGTGCCGTACCGCCCATGATCAGCGGAGCCACAAAGTTAAAGCTGGTGCCCTGAATCGACAGCAAACCTGAACCCACCGGACCCCAGGCTTTAATTTGAATGATGGAGGCCACGCCGGAAGCGAACAGAGACATACTGATGATGTGTTGCGTATCCTGCGCCGGTAACCCTAGCGCCTGGCAAATCAGCAGAGCCGGCGTGATGACCGCAACGAACATCGCCAGCAGGTGCTGGCAGGCGGCAAACAGGGTTTGTGGCAGCGGGGGACGATCTTCAAGGCGGTAAATCAGTTCGCTGTTTTGCTTCTGCGCAATCGGTTGCGCATCAGCAGACTCCAGAGTGTTAACAGACATCGGCGGCAATCCCACGGTGGAAAAGCGGGCATTTTAGCTGACCACCTGGTAAAAGCAAACGATTGCCAGCAAAAAAAAGAGAGAAAATCTGCCGGTGTGAGCAGCTTTTCTACAACGAACAGGAAAAAAAAATTACACTTTTCGCGCCGGCGGCTCATGACGAGCATCACCCGGCCCAGGATAACGCCGCGTGTGTATGGAATACGCGCATAACAGGAGCCTTTTATGATTCATCTCGATACGTTGTCGACCCTTGTTGCCGCAACGCTGGTTCTTCTGCTTGGTCGCAAGCTGGTACACAGTGTTTCCTTTCTGAAAAAGTACACCATTCCTGAACCCGTCGCCGGTGGTTTGCTGGTGGCGCTGGCCCTGCTGATACTGAAAAAAAGCATGGGCTGGGAAATCGATTTTGATATGTCCCTGAAAGATCCGTTGATGCTGGCCTTCTTTGCCACTATCGGCCTGAACGCTAACCTCGCAAGCCTGCGTTCGGGTGGCAAGGTGCTGGGCGTGTTTCTGATTGTTGTGGTGGGCCTGCTTCTGATGCAAAACGCCATCGGCATCGGTATGGCGTCATTGCTGGGGCTGGATCCGCTGATGGGTCTGCTGGCGGGGTCGATTACCCTGTCAGGTGGCCACGGAACTGGCGCGGCGTGGAGCAAGCTGTTCATCGAACGCTATGGCTTTGAAAACGCAACGGAAGTGGCGATGGCCTGCGCGACCTTTGGCCTGGTGCTTGGCGGGCTGATTGGCGGCCCGGTGGCGCGCTATCTGGTGAAACACTCCACCACGCCGGAAGGCAGGCCAGACGATGAAATGGTGCCGACCGCATTTGAAAAACCGGACGTTGGCCGTAGTATCACCTCGCTGGTGATGATTGAAACCATCGCCATGATTGCTATCTGCCTCACCGTGGGCAAAATCGTTGCGCAATGGCTGGCGGGAACGGCTTTCGAACTGCCAACCTTTGTCTGCGTGCTGTTTATCGGGGTGATCCTGAGCAACGGTCTGGCGCAGATGGGCTTCTACCGCGTCTTTGAGCGCGCAGTGTCCGTGCTGGGGAACGTCAGCCTGTCGCTGTTCCTGGCGATGGCGCTGATGAGCCTCAAGCTGTGGGAACTGGCCTCGCTGGCGCTGCCGATGGTGGCGATCCTGGCGGTACAGGCCGTGTTTATGGCGCTGTATGCCATCTTTGTTACCTGGCGCATGATGGGCAAAAACTATGATGCGGCGGTACTGGCAGCGGGCCACTGTGGGTTTGGACTGGGGGCAACGCCAACGGCCATCGCAAACATGCAGGCGATCACTGAACGGTTCGGTCCGTCGCACATGGCGTTTCTGGTGGTGCCGATGGTGGGGGCATTCTTCATTGATATCGTCAACGCGCTGGTCATTAAGCTCTACCTGATGCTGCCGATGTTTGGCTGATCGTCAGGCGTTGGAATACCGCTCGGTTTCCGGCATCCAGCGTTCAATTAACGCTGCCGCCTGTTCGGGGTAGCGTTCATGAATATGACGCGCAAGGCGTTGTACTTCGGGGATCATGGCCTGATCGCGCAACAAATCCGCCACTTTAAATTCGGCGTTACCCGTCTGACGCGTGCCCAGCAGTTCACCCGGGCCGCGGATCTCCAGATCTTTTTGCGCAATGACGAAGCCGTCATTGCTGTCGCGTAATACCTGCAAACGCATCTGCGCGGTTTTCGACAGCGGGGCTTTGTAGAGCAGCACGCAGTGAGAGGCGATCGCGCCACGGCCCACGCGGCCTCGTAGCTGGTGGAGCTGCGCCAGGCCCAGGCGCTCCGGGTTCTCAATAATCATCAGGCTGGAGTTCGGCACGTCCACGCCCACTTCGATAACCGTGGTCGCAACGAGTAAATGCAGTTCACCCTGTTTGAACGACTGCATCACCGCCTGCTTTTCGGCAGGCTTCATGCGCCCGTGAACCAGACCGACGTTCAGCTCCGGCAGGGCGAGCTTTAACTCTTCCCATGTGGCTTCGGCAGCCTGCGCTTCCAGCAGCTCAGACTCTTCAATCAGGGTACAGACCCAGTAAGCCTGACGTCCTTCGTGGGTGCAGGCGTTGCGCACGCGGTCAATGATGTCGCTGCGGCGCGTGTCCGGAATGGCGACCGTTGTCACCGGCGTACGACCCGGGGGGAGTTCGTCGATGGTGGAGGTATCCAGATCGGCATAGGCCGTCATCGCCAGGGTGCGCGGAATCGGCGTGGCGGTCATGATCAGCTGATGCGGGTGGAAGCCCTGTTGCAGACCTTTCTCCCACAACGCCAGACGCTGATGAACACCAAAGCGGTGCTGTTCGTCGATAATCACCAGCGCCAGGCCGTTAAACTGCACCTGTTCCTGGAAAATGGCGTGCGTGCCGACAATCATCTGCACCTGCCCGCTGGCTATCGCCTCCTGCTGCGCAAGGCGCGCTTTGCCCTTCTGCTTCCCGGCCAGCCAGCCCACTTCAATTCCCAGCGGGGCAAACCAGTTACGGAAATTGTTGGCGTGCTGCTCGGCCAGCAGTTCCGTCGGTGCCATCAGCGCCACCTGCTTGCCGTGGGCGATAGCGCGCAAAGCGGCCAGCGCGGCGACCAGCGTTTTACCGGAACCCACATCGCCCTGCACCAGGCGCATCATCGGCACATCCAGCGCCATATCGCGTTCGATCTCGGCGGTCACCCGCGCCTGGGCGCCGGTGGGTTTAAACGGCAGTGAGGCCAGCAGCTTATCTTTGAGCTCATCACGCTGGCTTAATGGCTGCGCGTGGAAACGCTGCGCACCTGCGCGCAGGGCCAGCATGCTCAGGTTGTGAGCCAGTAATTCCTCAAGGATAAGACGCCGTTGGGCGGGGTGTTTACCGCTCTCTAAATCAACAAGCTGAAGCGTTGGCGGTGGGCGGTGCAGGGTGCGCAACGCCTCTGGCAGGCTCATCATGCCCTGCGCCAGCTCCGGCGGCAGCAGCTCGTTAATGGCGCAGGTATCGAGCAGCTCCAGCGCCTGGTCGGTGAGCTTGCGCAGCGTAGCCTGCTTAATGCCTTCAGTGGTTGGATAGACCGGCGTGAGCGTCTCCTGTAGCTCAGGTGAGCTGAGATCGCCCTGCACGCGGTATTCCGGGTGGATCATCTCCGCGCCGTATTTGCCCCGTTTGGCTTCACCGTACGCAAGTACGCGTCGTCCAGTGGCAAGGCTGTTTTTCATTGCCGCATTGAAGTTGAAAAAGCGCATGGTAAGAATACCGGTGCCGTCGCTGATCTGGCAGGTCATCATCCTGCGTCCGCCAAAGGTGATGTTGCAGTTCAGCACTTCCCCTTCAACGGTGGCGTAAATAGCGGGCAGCAGATCGCCAATTTTATAAAGCTGAGTACGGTCTTCGTAACGCAGGGGGAGGTGGAGCAGGAGATCCTGCACGGTGTGCAGGCCAATCTTCGCCAGTTTACTGCTTTGTGCCGCGCCCACGCCCGTCAGGCTGTTGAGCGGTATAGCGTCCAGCAGGCGGCCTTTCATGATTTATCCCGCGTACTGCATGGTGGACCACCACTCGGCATCGGCTTCAATTTCGCCCTGCGCGTTGACGTGGGGGTAAGGCAATTTCTTCTGCTTCGCAACGCGAGCCAGCACCGGATAGCCACCTTCAAACAGCAGGCGCTGCTGCTCCTCTTCCGGCAGCATGCTGTTGCTGCGCTCGTACATTCCGGCATTCTGACGCTGGCGCTGCGCTTCATACAGGATCAGCGCTGAGGCGACCGACACGTTGAGTGACTGGACCATGCCAATCATCGGAATGATGATGTCCCGATCGGCCAAATCCAGTGCTTCCTGCGTGATCCCCGTTTTCTCCTGGCCCATTAAAATACAGGTCGGACGGGTGTAGTCGATCTCACGGAAATCCACGGCTTTAGCAGAGAGGTTGGTTGCCAGAACCTGCATGCCACGCCCTTTCAGGTGCGAGACCGCTTCACCAATAGTCTGGTGAGTTTTCACGGATACCCAGCTGTTGCTGCCTGCGGCGGTGGAGGCCATGGTACGCATACGTGCGCCTGGCCAGACGGCGTGGACTTCATGCACGCCGACGGCATCTGCGGTGCGGACGATAGCAGAGACGTTATGAGGTTTATGGACCTGCTCCATGCAGACCGTCAGATCAGGCTGACGCCTGGCGAGCATTTCGCAGATTCGCTCGTAACGTTTTGAATTCATAATGCTAGTTTCGGTTACGGGTGACTTTAATGACATCCGGCATCACGCGGATCTTGCGCATAATATTTGCCAGATGCACGCGGTCACGGGCGGTCAGGCGAATAAAGGCGCTGTAAACGCGGCCATCTTTTTCTTCCGTATTCAGGCTTTGAATGTTGGACGAGGCCGTGTTAATCGCTGCCGTCAGGTTCGCCAGTGCACCCTGGTGGTTGAACATATCCACCTTGATTTCAGTGATAAATTCCTGCGCCGTCTCTTTATCCCACTCGACCGCCATGAACTTCTCAGGCTCTTTCTGATAGCCACGGATGTTACGGCAGGATTCGTGGTGGATCACCAGCCCTTTACCCGGGCTGACGTGCGCAATAATCGGGTCGCCTGGGATAGGACGGCAGCATTTGGCGAAGGTGATGAGCACACCGTCAGCGCCTTTGATCGGCAGGTGACCATGATTTTGCGTGGTGGCAGGAACGGCTGTCGTTTCACCTTGTTGCAGGTTCTTCGCCACGACCACGCTCATGGCGTTGCCGAGACCAATCTCTGCCAGCAGGTCATCCAGCGAGGCGAGCTTCATACGCTCCAGCTCATGCTGAATGTTTTCTGGCGGGATCTCTGCCAGTTTGCGGCTGCCACCCAGCGCGTGATTGAGCAGACGACGCCCCAGGCTAACGGAGTCGTCGCGCTTAAGGTTTTTCAGCAGCTGGCGGATTTTTGCGCGCGCTTTTGAGCTCACGACAAAGTTCAGCCAAGCGGCGTTAGGACGTGCCCCCGGCGCGGTAATGATCTCCACCGTCTGTCCGCTGAAGAGCGGCTGCGACAGCGGATAAGGCTGCCTGTCGACGCGGGCACCTACGCAGGCATGGCCGATATCGGTATGCACGGCGTAAGCGAAGTCGACCGGTGTCGCGCCCGCAGGCAGTTCGACAATGCGCCCTTCCGGCGTGAAAACGTAAATCTCATCCGGGAAGAGATCGGATTTAACGCTCTCGATAAATTCAAACGAGCTACCTGCGCTCTGTTGCAGCTCCAGCAGGCTCTGCATCCAGCGCTGGGCGCGGATTTGCGCGGTGGTGCTGCTTTCACCACCGTGCTCTTTATAGGCCCAGTGTGCCGCGACACCCATTTCCGCCATCTGATCCATGTCTTCGGTACGAATTTGCACCTCAACCGGAACGCCGTGCGGGCCAATCATCGAGGTGTGCAAAGACTGGTATCCGTTCGCTTTTGGAATGGCGATGTAATCTTTGACGCGCCCCGGGCGTGGCTTGTACAGGCTATGCATCTGCCCCAGCACGCGGTAGCAGGTGTCCGAGTCGTGGACGATCACGCGGAATGCGTAGATATCCATGATCGAGTGAAAACGCTGCTCTTTGAGCACCATTTTGCAGTAGATAGAGTACAAATGCTTTTCGCGACCGCTCACGCGGCACGGAATGCCCGCTTCCTGCAAACGCCCTTCGATTTCAGAGAGGATCTTTTGAATCATCTCTTTACGGTTACCGCGAGCGGCTTTCACCACCTCTTTAATCACGCGATAGCGGTTCGGGTACAACGCCTCAAAACCCAGCTCTTCCAGCTCGGTTTTAATGTGATGAATACCTAAACGGTGCGCCAGCGGACTGTAGATTTCGAGGGTTTCACGGGCGATGCGGCGACGTTTATCCGGGCGAAGTGAGCCCAGCGTGCGCATATTGTGGGTGCGGTCAGCGAGTTTGATGAGGATGACGCGGATATCCTGCACCATCGCCATGATCATCTTGCGAAAGTTTTCGGCCTGCGCCTCTTTCTTGTCGCGGAATTTCAGCTTATCAAGCTTAGAGACCCCTTCCACCAGCTCGGCAACGCTTTTGCCAAACAGCTGTTCCATGTCCTGGTAGGTGGCAGGGGTATCTTCAATCACGTCATGCAGCAGGGCGGCCATCAGCGTTTCGTAGTCGAGTTTCATCTCGGCCAGAATACAGGCCACCGCTACCGGGTGCGTGATATAGGGTTCACCGCTTGAACGTGTCTGGCCCTCGTGAGCGTCACGTGCAACGAGATACGCCTGCTGAAGACGCTTAATCTGGTCTTCAGGCAGGTAGGTTTGAATCAGTTGATTCAGGCTTTCAAACAGATACAAGGGCGACCCGCAGGTTTAATTAACGACGACCTTCAGCAATAGCGGTAACAGCTTGTAATTCAGCGGCTTCCTGCTCTTGCTGCTCCTGGCGCTCACGCACGTCGAGGATCTGGTTGTTGATCAGACCTTCTTCGATTTCGCGAAGTGCAATAACGGTGGTTTTATCGTTTTCTTCCGGTACCAGCGGATCTTTACCGCCTACCTGCATCTGACGAGCGCGACGCGCGGCGACCAGCACCAGGTCAAAACGGTTACCAATTTTCTCTACAGCGTCCTGAACAGTTACGCGTGCCATACTTAAAATGCTCCACAGGTGAAGAAATGACTGGGCATGATACTGAAAGTGGGTTCAGTCTGCCAACAGTTTGGTGATTAATGCGTCATGTCGCTGCTTCTGGCGGCTCATACGCAGGCGTTCTGCGCGAAGGATAGTTTTGAGATCGCTCAGCGCGGCATCAAAATCATCATTCACAATAAGGTAATCATATTCCGCGTAATGGCTCATTTCTGCAACAGCCTGCGCCATACGCTTCGCGATAACTTCTTCGCTGTCCTGGCCGCGACCACGCAGGCGGCGATCCAGTTCATCTTTCGATGGCGGTAAAATAAAGATACTGCGCGAATCAGGCATTTTCTTACGAATTTGCTGCGCGCCCTGCCAGTCGATATCCAGGAACACGTTCACGCCGGTCGCCAGAACCTGCTCAATGGTTTCACGCGAAGTACCGTAGTAGTTACCGAATACTTCTGCGTGTTCAAGAAACGCGTCTCTGCCAATCATCGCTCTGAATTCGTCGTGATTTACAAAGAAATAATGTTCACCGTGCACTTCACCCGGACGCGGTGCTCGCGTGGTGTGAGAAACAGAAACCTGCGTATCGTACAACGGTTGGGTTTTTAACAGTGCCTGAATAAGGCTGGATTTACCCGCGCCACTAGGGGCAGAAACAATATAAAGCGTGCCTTGAGCCATGAGAGTCTTTTGTATGTGTTAACGAAGAAGTCCTACATACGGGCTTATTATACACGTCGCCGCTGTGTGACGTAGTCTTTGTCACACTTTTTCCCCCGGATGATTAAATTTTGCGTGCCGTTTTCAGCTTTTACCTTCCTTTTGCTGCAACAAAAACAATGCGCTGAAGCGCGCTCGTAAAATGCATTTTTGCAGCTGGTCTACGGCTCCCGGGCAGGGTATACCCTTCGCAAAACAGGGAGGGGTAATAATGGTGAAATGGATAAGCATACTGATGATCTTCTTAAGCAGCGGGGCGATGGCTATCTGCCCGGTCTGGTCACCGGCTAAAGCCGGGCAGGAGATCGCGGCCCTGAAGGCGCAGCTGACCCGCTGGAATGAAGATTACTGGAAGCAGGGCAGCAGCGAGGTGAGCGACGACGTTTACGACAGGCTTAACGGCCGCTTAAAACAGTGGCAGCGCTGTTTTCACGATGAGCCGCTGCACGACGATCGCCCTGCCGCCAGCGGGACGGTGAAGCATCCCTTCGCCCATACCGGCGTGCATAAAGTAGAAAGCAAGCAGGCGCTTAGCCGCTGGATGGCGACGCAGCAGGATCTCTGGGTACAGCCAAAGGTGGATGGTGTTGCGGTCACCCTGGTCTACAAAAACGGCAAGCTGGCGCAGGCGATCAGCCGGGGCGACGGCTTACAGGGGGAAGAGTGGACGGCACAGGCGCGAATGATCCCCGCTATTCCGCAAACACTGGCCGGGCCGCTTGTCAACAGCGTGTTGCAGGGGGAACTTTTTCTGCTGCGCGAGGGGCATATCCAGCAGCGGATGGGGGGGATGAACGCGCGTGCGAAGGTAGCGGGGGCGATGATGCGCGCGACCGATCGCGCAGCGCTGAAGCAGACAGGCATTTTTATCTGGGCCTGGCCGAACGGCCCAAAAGTGATGAAAGCACGCCTTTCCGCGCTGGCGGAGGCTGGTTTTACCCTGACGGCGCGCTATACCCTGCCGGTTAAAAACGCGGCTGACGTGGAAGCG
Source organism: Enterobacter cloacae complex sp. AR_0002 (assembly GCF_001922365.1). Lineage (NCBI taxonomy): Bacteria > Pseudomonadati > Pseudomonadota > Gammaproteobacteria > Enterobacterales > Enterobacteriaceae > Enterobacter > Enterobacter cloacae complex sp. AR_0002. Next base: position 3,531,329 of record NZ_CP018814.1, on the reverse strand, counting down.
CAGCGGACGGCCTGGTTTAAGGCTTCGTTGCCCTTCGCCACGGATGGCATCGTGGTCCGCGCCTCGGCAGAGCCGCCGGGCGAGGAGTGGCTGCCGGGGGAAGGAAGTTGGGTCGTCGCATGGAAATACCTTCCTGTGGCCCAGGTGACGGAAGTCAAAGCGATTCACTTTACCGTTGGCCGTACCGGGCGGATCACCGCGATTGCGCAGCTTGAGCCGCTGATGCTCGACGATAAACGCGTACAGCGCGTCAGCTTAGGGTCAGTTAACCGCTGGCAGAGGCTGGATATTGCCCCCGGCGATCAGGTGCTGGTAAGCCTGGCGGGACAAGGTATTCCCCGGCTGGATAACGTGGTGTGGCGCAATGTGGATCGCCGTAAACCACAGCCGCCCTCATCGCGCTATAACGGCTTAACCTGTTTCTATGCCTCCCCGGAGTGCATGGAGCAATTTTTTGCCCGGCTGACGTGGCTAAGTTCCAGGCAGGCGTTAGATATCGAAGGTATGGGCGAATCAGGATGGCGGACCCTCTATCAGGGGCATCGGTTTGAGCACCTCTTCTCCTGGCTACAGCTCACGCAGGCGCAGCTCACCGCGACGCCGGGGATATCGGCATCGCATGGCGCTGCGCTGTGGCATCAGTTTAACCTGGCGCGGGAGCGTCCTTTTATCCGCTGGATCACCGCGATGGGAATACCACTGGCCCGGTCGACGATCAAGGCGGCAGGGGATCGCACCTGGCAGGCGCTGATTCAGCGAAGCGAAGCGGAGTGGCGGATGCTACCGGGTGTCGGGCAGGAGAAAGCCCGCCAGATCGTAAACTGGCTGCATCAGCCTCAGATTGATGCCCTGGCAAAGTGGCTGGCCGCAGAGCACATCGGTGGATTTTAATCTGCGTGCGCTCCTGAACAGACTGGCGAGGGAGGAAAACATTTTCGCTGCCGTGAAATAGCGTATTTATGAGACGCGGTTTATATACGCAATAATTATGAATACAAATGAATTATTCATGATAAATATATTTTGAGGAAATATTATTCCCGATCCTGATTTCAGGGTTTACTCTGCTTGTGTTTTTATTTTTCTCGAGAGGTTGGTTTAATTGATCTCAATCATTATTAATCGAGAACACTAGCCGGTAATGAAGGCGTTATAGGTGATGTAGTCTGTGTGCTTGACGTGGTTTTGCTTTTAATTTCAGTTGGTTAAATGTTTAATTAATAATATATTGAGTTTTTTCTGGTTAACAATTGGTCATATTTATTCTGCCGGAAATCATTGCGTCAAATTATTATAAGAATTATCTTATCCAAAATTTTTAAGGTAGTTACCGCTGGGGTGCATTTTGCATCACTTCTGCGTTTTCCTTTCTTTTTGCACCCCGTGAGGGAGTTAACTATCTGAACTCCAATTGAAGCAATTAAGGGTACCGAAATATATCCTGGCGGTTTATATGCGCTGGTGTTCAGAGCCCAGGGCTTTTACATGGATGATTTTCCGTCCCTGTCGGGCCGGAATTCAGCCCCGGGCTTTATGCCCGTTAACCGGGACCTGGTTTCCAGGTGCTCATATTTTCCTTCATTTGAATGAGGACCAAAAATGAAAAGGACGCTTTGTACAGTGCTGACGGCACTCACGCTGGCGACTGCCTTGCCTGCTATAGGCGCTACCACCGAAGCAGGTAGCACCAGCGCAGCAACAACCGGAACAACAACCGGAGCAACGGTGGGAACTACCGCTGGCACTACGGGGGGACTGGCGGCAGGGGCGATTGGGACAACCGCTGTTGTCACCACCGCTGCGATTGCCGGCGTAGCGACGTTAGCCGTTGTCGCGGCAAGCGACAGTGGCGATGACTCAAGCAATGGTACTTCCACGACGACAGTTACCCGCTAAGGCTGGTGCGCAAGGCGATATAACCTTGCGCTGAACAGCGCAACGACTTGACCCGGCGTCGATATCAAAGCCGGGTATTTAATTGATTTCAATGTTATTTAATCAAGGATTTCTGGTGAGACTGTTTATTCTGCTCATCATGACTCTGCTGATCCAGGGGTGTACGCCGAGCCAGCAGAGCATTATTGAGACCTTTAACGCCAGTCTGGACGGGCGCCAGGATGTGACGGTAACGGACGGGCAGATTCAGGCGCTCCCATACTCAACCATGTACCTGCGACTGGATAATGGCCCGAGGATCCTGGTGGTTCTCGGATACATCGAACAGGGAAACAGTAAATGGTTATCGCAGGATAATGCGATGATCGTCACGCATAACGGTCGCCTTATCCACACGCTCAAGCTTCCTTATAACCTGCTTGAGGTAACCAATCTTGAGCACGATCCGCTGCGCCACACGCCGCAGCTCCGCGACGGCAGCCAGTGGTCGCGTGATGTGCGCTGGCAGGAAAAGGGGCGGTATCGCTCCGCACACCTGACCTCGCGCTTCTCCCTGAGCGGGACGGAAAACCTGACCCTTGCCGGAAACACGCTACGTTGTCAGGTCTGGCAGGAGGCGGTGCAGGCCGACGGCCTCGATCGTCGCTGGCATAACACCTTCTGGATTGATTCCGCTACCGGCCAGGTACGCCAGAGCAAACAGATGCTCGGCGCGGGCGTATTCCCTGTCGCCATGACGATGTTGAAGCCCGCCCCATGAACAGACTCAGAAAATGGTTACCTGGCGTAGGGCTATCTCTCTTCAGCCTGTCCGCCCTATGCGCAAGCGTCGTTACCGTGCATCAGCCGGGCAAAACGTGGTCTGCTGAACCGGCTGATACGCTCTCCCGGCTGGTCACCCAGCCGCAGCTGAACAACGTCTGGTGGCAGGGGGCTGTCATCGCAACCCCTTCCGCCACGCTGCGCGCGCAACAGACGCAACAGCAGGTGCTGGCGTCGCTTTCAGCCTGGCAGAATCGCGCCGATGACGAGCGGATCGCGACCATTCGCGCTGTCGCTGCACAGATCCGCTCCCTGCGGATCGTCGGGCGGCAGTTTGTCAGCCTCGACCCAGATGCCGTGCGTACCGACGCCCGCGGCGATCGCTCCCTTGAGGGCCGTTACGATCTGTGGCTCTCTCCTGCGCCCCGTACCGTCACGCTGATGGGGGCGGTCGTCACGCCGGGGAAACGGGCCTGGCGACCGGGCGCAAGCATCCGGGACTACTTACAGGGGCAGTTGCGGCTGGCCGGCGCCGACAGGAATAACGTGACCGTTATCGATCCTGACGGCAGTACGGTTGTTGCGCCGGTGGGGTACTGGAACGCACGCCATATTGAAGCAGAGCCGGGCGCTGTTCTGTGGGTGGGGTTTGATCCCCGGGCGGTACCGGACGATTTTACCGGTCTGAATGAGCAAATCGTTGCGCTCCTGACGCGGCGGATACCTGACTGATGAACAAACTTTTTTTACTGAGCGGCCTTGCTCTGGCGATCTCTTCTGCCTGCCACGCGGAGCTGCGTACCTGGCCCGATCCGACCGGACCGTCACAGTCCGATTTTGGCGGCACCGGCCTGATGCAAATGCCCGACGCGCGCTTTGGCCGGGAAGGGGAATTCAGCGTCAACTACCGCGATAACAACCAGTACCGTTTTTACTCCTCTTCGGTCGTGCTCTTCCCGTGGCTGGAAGGGACAATTCGCTATACCGACGTCCGCACCCGTAAATACAGCAGCGACGAGGATTTCAGCGGCGATCAAAGCTACAAGGATAAGTCGTTCGACTTTAAAGTTCGTCTGTGGGAAGAGGACTATAGCCTGCCGCAGGTGGCGCTCGGCAAGCGTGATATTGCAGGCACCGGCCTGTTCGATGGTGAATATCTGGTTGCCAGTAAAATGGCCGGACCGGTCGATTTTACCTTTGGAATAGCCTGGGGATATCCCGGTAATAGCGACAACGTGGGTAACCCGCTTTGCCATGACAACAATAAGTATTGCACCCGCGGCGAGTCGCATGATGCCGGAGATATCAGCTTTAGCGATATGTTTCGTGGTCCGGCGTCTCTGTTTGGCGGCCTCCAGTATCAGACGCCCTGGCAGCCCCTGCGCCTGAAGCTTGAGTATGACGGCAACAATTATGCCGATGATTTTGCCGGCTCCATTAAGCAGTCGAGCCATATTAACGTGGGGGCGGTCTATCGCGTTGCCGACTGGGCCGATCTCAACCTCAGCTACGAGCGCGGCAATACGCTGATGTTTGGCTTCACCCTGCGGACCAACTTTAACGACCTGCGCCCCGCGCTGCGTGATAACCCGAAACCGGCCTGGCAACCGGCACCGGCAGGCGAGACGCTGGACTATACCTCTGCGGCGAACCAGCTCACCGCGCTTAAGTACAACGCAGGCTTCGATGCGCCGGAGATCCTTCAGCACGGCAATACCTTATACATGACCGGCGAACAGTATCGCTATCGCGATCCGCGCGAAGCGGTGGATCGTGCCAACCGTATTCTGATCAATAACCTGCCCGACGGGGTCGACACGATCGCTATCACCCAGCAGCGTGATCATCTGCCGCTGGTCACGACGCAAACCGATGTCGCCAGCCTGCGCAAACAGTTGGCGGGGCAGCCGCTCGGCCAGGAGGAGGCGCTCAGGCAGCAGCGCGTCGAGCCTGTGGATACCACAGCATTCGGGCGTGGCTACCGTATTCGCGCCGATCGCTTCAGCTACAGCGTTAAACCGACGCTGGCGCAGTCGCTGGGCGGTCCGGAAGATTTCTATATGTTCCAGGTGGGGGTGATGGCCAGCGCCAGCTACTGGCTGACCGATCGTCTGCTGCTCGACGGCGGCGTGTTCGCCAACCTCTATAACAACTACGACAAGTTCAAATCCTCGCTACTTCCCGCTGACTCCAGCCTGCCGCGCGTCAGAACCCATATTCGCGATTATGTCAGCAATGACGTCTACATCAACAACTTACAAGCCAACTATGTCGATGCGCTGGGGAACGGCTTCTATGCCCAGATTTATGGCGGCTACCTCGAAACCATGTACGGCGGCGTGGGAGCAGAGGCGCTCTGGCGCCCGCTGGATAGCGACTGGGCGCTGGGCGTGGATGCGAATTACGTCAAGCAGCGCGACTGGGACGACATGATGCGCTTCACCGACTACAGCGTGCCAACCGGATTTATCACCGCCTACTGGAACCCGGCGAAGCTCAACAGTGTGCTAATGAAGCTGAGCGTCGGGCAGTACCTGGCGAAGGATAAAGGCGCCACCCTCGACGTCGCGAAGCGATTCGACAGCGGCGTGACGGTAGGCGTCTGGGCGGCGCTGACCAACGTCTCGAAAGAGGATTATGGCGAAGGTGGCTTTAGCAAAGGCTTCTACATCTCGATCCCGCTTGATCTGATGACGATCGGCCCAAATCGCAACCGGGCGGTGGTCTCGTGGACGCCTCTCACGCGTGATGGCGGCCAGATGTTAGGCCGTAAATATCAGCTCTATGACATGACGTCAGAACGCGAAACCCCGGTAGGGCAGTAGTACCGGATGAAACAGGCATTACTTAACCAGATGATTTTCCTGAATGAAAAACGTTAAATTTTCCGTGCTGGCGTTGGCTATGATGGCGTTAAGCGGTTGTACTATCGTACCGGGCCAGGGACTTAGCACCCAGGGCAAAGATATTATCGATCTGCCTGACAGCAATTACGATCTGAATAAGATGGTCAACGTCTATCCTCTCACGCCGGGGCTGGTGGAGCAGTTGCTGCCTGGCAAAGTCGACTCCCGCGCGAATCCTGAACTGGATCGCCAGCTTCAGAACTACCAATATTGCATCGGCGTCGGCGACGTGCTGATGGTTACCGTCTGGGACCACCCGGAGCTGACCACCCCCGCAGGTCAGTACCGCAGCGCCAGCGATACGGGCAACTGGGTGAATGCCGATGGCACGATCTTCTACCCCTATATCGGCAAAATCCGCGTCGTCGGCAAAACGCTGGCCCAGGTGCGCGATGAGATCGCCGCCCGGCTGGACTCGGTGATTGAGAGCCCGCAGGTGGATGTCAGCGTCGCGGCATTCCGCTCGCAAAAAGCCTACGTGACGGGCGAAGTGGCTAAGTCGGGCCAGCAGCCCATCACCAACATTCCGCTGACGATAATGGATGCGATCAATGCGGCTGGCGGCCTGACATCTGAGGCGGACTGGCGCCATGTGGTGCTGACCCACAACGGCCAGGACACGCACATTTCGCTCTACGCGCTGATGCAGCGCGGCGATCTCACCCAGAACAAACTCCTCTATCCGGGCGATATCCTCTTCATTCCCCGTAATGACGACCTGAAAGTGTTTGTCATGGGCGAGGTGGGTAAACAGAGCACCCTGAAGATGGACCGTAGCGGCATGACGCTGGCGGAAGCGCTGGGTAATGCACAGGGCGTGAATCAGGATATGGCCGACGCCACCGGAATCTTTGTGATTCGTCCGTTGCAGGGCAAGCAGAACGGCAAAATCGCCAACGTCTACCAGCTTAACGCCCGGGATGCCACCGCGATGGTGTTGAGCACCGAATTTCAGCTTGAGCCTTACGACATCGTCTATGTCACCACCGCGCCGCTGGTGCGCTGGAACCGCGTGATCTCTCAGCTTGTGCCGACCATTACCGGCGTACATGACCTGACTGAAACAGGGAGATATATCAGAACATGGCCAAACTAACGTTTAACGCCATCCTGGTGATCTGTACCGGCAATATCTGCCGCTCTCCCATTGGGGAACGGCTGCTGCGCCGGCTGCTTCCCGCTGCCCGGGTCGATTCAGCGGGAACGTGTGGCCTGGAAGGGCGCACCGCCGATTCACAGGCGACAGAGATCGCCGCCGAACGCGGCACCCTGCTTGAGGGCCACGTGGCGCGCAGGCTCACCCCCGCCATGGTGCGCGACTACGATCTGATTCTGGCGATGGAGCTGGAACATATCGAGCAGGTCACGGCTATCGCACCGGAGGCGCGCGGCAAAATGATGCTCTTTGGTCACTGGACGGGCAGAAAAGAGATCCCGGACCCCTACCGTAAAAACCGGGACGCATTTGAATATGTTTATGGGCTGCTGGAGCAGGCCAGTCTGGAATGGGCGAAACGGCTCAGTTAATCACACGGGATAGTTACGTTTTATGTCAACAAATAACCTTCACGCCCATGATGCGTCTGCCGCGAATAACGAGATCGATCTTGTGCGCCTGTTGGGTGAGCTGCTCGACCACCGAAAATTCATTCTCATCCTTACCGCGCTGTTCACGCTGGTGGCCCTGCTTTATGCGCTCTTTGCCACACCGGTTTATCAGGCCGATGCGCTGATACAGGTGGAACAGAAGCAGGGCAACGCGCTACTCAGTAACCTTAGCGAGTTCATCCCTGACTCCTCGCCGGAGTCGGCACCGGAGCTTCAGCTTCTCCAGTCGCGCATGATCCTCGGTAAAACGATTGATGACCTGAACCTGCGCACGCAGGTAAGTGAAAACTATTTTCCCCTTGTCGGACGCGGCTGGGCGCGGCTCACCGGCCAACAGCCTGGCATCGTCGATATCCGTATGCTCAATCTTCCCCCTGTCGCGGGCCGGGCGCAAAAGCTGACGCTGACCGTCGGCGAGAAGGGCCACTATCAGCTGGAAGGCGATAATGTGACGTTACAGGGCGTTGTGGGACAACCCCTGAGCGCGGCGAATATCGCCATTACCATTGCCGATATCCAGGCGAAGCCGGGTACGCAATTTACGATTACACAGCAGAGTGAGCTGGAGGCCATTGACGCGCTACAGCTGCGTTTTTCCGTGAGCGAGCGCAGCAAGGACAGCGGGATGCTTGGCCTGACCATCATGGGAGAAGATCCCGATGAGATGGCTCGCGTGCTTAACTGCATCGCCGACAACTATTTACAACAGAACGTGGCTCGCCAGGCGGCGCAGGATGCGAAAAGCCTGCAATTTTTGAAGCAGCAGCTTCCGCAGGTACGCAGCGAGCTGGACCAGGCCGAGGAGAAGCTCAACCGCTATCGCCAGCAAAACGACTCCGTTGACCTGAACCTGGAGGCAAAAGCGGTGCTGGAGCAGATTGTAAATGCGGACAATCAGCTCAATGAACTGACCTTCCGGGAAGCGGAAATTTCGCAGCTCTACAAAAAAGATCACCCCACCTACCGGGCGCTGATTGAGAAACGCCAGACGCTGGAGCAGGAAAAAAACCGCCTGAATAAACGGGTATCGTCCATGCCGTCAACCCAGCAGGAGGTCTTGCGCCTGAGCCGTGATGTGGAGTCGGGACGCGTTATCTACCAGCAGCTGCTTAACCGCGAACAGGAGCTGAGCATCGCCCGGTCGAGCGCAATTGGTAACGTCCGCATTATCGATCCGGCCGTGACCCGGCCGCAGCCAGTCAAGCCGAAAAAAGCGCTGGTCGTCGTTCTGGGGGTTCTCCTGGGTCTGTTCGTCTCTGCGGGCTGGATCCTGGCGCGCAGTATGCTGCGTATGGGCATTGAAACGCCGGAGCAGCTGGAGGAGCACGGGATTAACGTCTATGCCACCGTACCGCTGTCAGAATGGCTGGCTAAAAAGATGCGTTTGCGTAAAAAAGACTTTATGTCCCCAGGGCTGCGCCATAAGACCAAACATATCCCCTTCCTGGCGGCGGATAATCCGGTCGATCTCTCCGTGGAGGCGATTCGCGGCCTGCGCACCAGCCTGCATTTCGCGATGATGGAGTCAGCGAACAATATACTGATGATCTCTGGCGCCACGCCTGACAGCGGTAAAACCTTTGTCAGCAGTACCCTGGCGGCCGTCGTGGCGCAGGCGGGCCAGAAAGTGCTCTATATTGATGCGGATATGCGTCGCGGGTATGCCCATGATCTGTTTAAGCTCGACAATACCTGCGGCTTGTCGGAGATGTTGTCCGGTAAGGCGGAGTATACCCAGGGCGTTCAGACCTTCGATAAAGGCGGGTTCGATACCATCGTGCGCGGGCAGATCCCTCCTAATCCGGCGGAGCTTCTGATGCATACGCGTTTCCAGCAGCTGCTGGACTGGGCGAATGAACGCTACGATCTGGTGATTATCGATACGCCACCGATCCTGGCGGTCACCGACGCGGCGGTTGTCGGCCGTCGCGCAGGCACCACGCTGCTGGTCGCCCGCTTCGGGATGAACAGCGTGAAGGAGATGCTGGTCTGTGTACAGCGTCTGGAGCAGAGTGGCGTCAATACCAAAGGAGTGATTCTCAACGGCGTCGTTAAGCGGGCAAGCAACGCTTACGGCTACGGCTACCATCACTACGGTTACAACTATTCGAGTAACTGATTATCCGGCGCCTGCCCGTTCTGACATTAATGCGCATTGTGTTTGTAATGAAAAACGGGCAGGCCCAGCTTCAGGCGCAATGCCAGCATACGCGCGGTGAAACCAAACAGCAGGGTGGAGATAACCACCACATCGTGGCTGGTGACATAGTGCTGCAAGGCGACGTAAAGCACTGCCGCAGCAAAGGAGATGCCGGCATACAGTTCCTTCTGGAAAACCAGCGGGATACGTTTGCAGAACATATCCCGCAGCACCCCGCCAAACACGCCCGTGATCACGGCAGCAATGGTGGCGATAACCGGGCCTTCACCCATATCGAGAGCGATTTGTGCGCCAATGATGGAAAAAACAATCAGCCCAAGCGCATCCAGCACCAGGAACACGCGGCGCAGATGAGGCATCACCGGGGCCACAATCGTGGTTAGCACGGCTGCCGTTGCCACGATAATGACGTACTCAGGGTTTTTTACCCAGCCGAGCGGATAATGGCCAAGCAGGATATCGCGTACGGACCCGCCGCCGAGCGCGGTGGCTGTGGCAATGATAATCACGCCGAAGGTGTCCATACGGCGACGTCCGGCAGCGAGCGCGCCGGTCATGGCTTCTGCGGTAATGCCAATAAGATAAAGAATGTGAAGCAGCATAAACCCTCCGGAATGAAGAGAAGGAGATTAGCGATTTGTGCGGAAGATCACGATTGAGATTTTCTAAGGTGAGGGGGTTTGCCCTACAGAAAATTATCAACGCATGCCAGGCAGGCTTGATATAAGGCGGGATAGAAAGGAAGTAGGGCTAAGAAAGGATTAGAAAAAGTAATGGGTGGTATGCGAGGCAATACCACCCTGAAAGGAATTACTCGATATTCTGGATCTGCTCGCGCATCTGCTCAATCAGGACCTTCAGTTCAATCGCTGAATTGGTTACCTCTGCATTGATAGACTTAGACGCCAGCGTGTTCGACTCGCGATTGAACTCCTGCATCATAAAGTCGAGACGGCGGCCTACCGCTTCTTTCTTCTTCAGAATGTTGTAGGTCTCTTTAACGTGCGCTTCCAGACGATCCAGCTCTTCAGCCACGTCCACACGCTGCGCCATCAGCACCAGCTCTTGTTCCAGACGGTTGTTTTCCAGCTGGACTTCCGCCTCTTCCAGTTTGGCGACAAGACGCTCACGCTGCCATTGCAGCACTTCTGGCATATGAGCGCGCACTTTAGCGACTTCGGCGCTCACGCCCTCAAGGCGTTGCTCAATCATCGCTTTCAGCGCCTGGCCTTCGGTTTCGCGGGCAACGATAAAGTCGTCCAGCGTGCCGTCGAGTGCAGCCAGGATCTCAGCGGTAATCGCGTCCAGATCCTGCTCTCCGGCGGCCATCACGCCAGGCCAGCGCAGAATATCAACCGGGTTGATCTCGCCTTCATCGCTTTGCATTTTGACCCAGTTCGCCGCATTAACCAGCTGTTTTGCCAACTTTTCGTTCAGGATCAGTTCGCCCTGTGCACTGGCATCGGGCTCAAAACGTAGGTTACATTCCACTTTCCCGCGGGTCAGACGCGTACGGATACGCTCACGCACCACAGGCTCCAGGCTGCGGAACTGTTCCGGCATACGGAAATACGTTTCCAGATAGCGCTGGTTTACCGAGCGCATTTCCCAGGTAGCGCTACCCCAGCTACCCTTGATTTCACGCCGGGCGTAGGCGGTCATACTGCGGATCATAGACATTCCCGTTTTTAAAGGAGAGATGGGGGGATTATAGCTTTCAGGGGCTTCTCAGGATAGGAATAAGCGTCCTTTATCCGTATAATGCGCAGCCACATTCGTTTCAAGCCGGAGAATCCATCATGCGTCCAGCAGGTCGTAGCGCCAACCAGGTGCGTCCCGTCACCCTGACCCGTAACTATACAAAACACGCTGAAGGCTCCGTGCTGGTTGAGTTTGGTGACACCAAGGTGCTTTGCACCGCGTCCATTGAAGAGGGCGTGCCTCGCTTCCTGAAAGGTCAGGGCCAGGGGTGGATCACCGCCGAATACGGTATGTTGCCGCGCGCAACCCATACCCGTAATGCCCGTGAAGCGGCAAAAGGTAAGCAGGGCGGCCGTACTATGGAGATTCAGCGCCTGATCGCGCGTGCGCTCCGCGCCGCGGTTGACCTGAAAACGTTGGGTGAGTTCACCATCACGCTGGACTGCGACGTGATCCAGGCCGATGGTGGCACGCGTACGGCCTCTATTACCGGTGCCTGTGTGGCGCTGGCAGACGCCCTGAACAAGCTGGTTGCCGCCGGTAAGCTGAAAACCAACCCAATGAAAGGGATGGTTGCTGCTGTCTCCGTTGGTATCGTTAACGGCGAAGCGCTTTGCGATCTGGAATACGTTGAAGATTCTGCCGCAGAAACCGACATGAACGTGGTGATGACCGAAGATGGTCGCATCATTGAAGTGCAGGGTACGGCAGAAGGCGAGCCATTCACCCACGAAGAACTGCTCACCTTGCTGGCGTTGGCCCGAGGGGGAATCGAATCTATTGTAGCGACGCAGAAAGCGGCGTTAGAAAATTGATTTTAAGGCGACCAATGAGTCGCCTTTTTTTTGCCTGTAAGACTGAAAAGACAAAGGAGCAAATCCATGAAATCGTATCAGCGCCAGTTTATTGAGTTTGCGCTTAACAAGCAGGTACTTAAGTTTGGCGAGTTCACGCTGAAATCCGGGCGTAAAAGCCCGTATTTCTTCAACGCCGGGCTGTTTAATACCGGGCGCGACCTGGCACTGTTAGGCCGCTTCTATGCCGAAGCGCTGGTGGATTCCGGGATTGATTTCGACCTGCTGTTTGGCCCCGCGTACAAAGGCATTCCAATCGCAACCACCACGGCGGTGGCGCTGGCGGAGCACCATGACCGCGACGTACCGTACTGCTTTAACCGTAAAGAGGCCAAAACCCACGGTGAAGGCGGCAATCTGGTAGGCAGCGCGTTGCAGGGCCGCGTGATGCTGGTGGATGACGTGATCACCGCAGGTACCGCGATCCGTGAATCGATGGAGATAATCCAGGCTAACGGTGCAACCCTTGCGGGCGTGCTGATTTCGCTCGATCGTCAGGAGCGTGGGCGCGGCGACATCTCTGCTATTCAGGAAGTGGAGCGCGACTACAACTGCAAAGTGACGTCGATTATCACCCTGAAAGATCTGATTGCGTATCTGGAAGAGAAGCCTGAGATGGCTGATCATCTGGCGGCGGTGCGTCAATACCGCGAAGAGTTTGGCGTATAATTCAATTGCCCGGTGGCGCTGCGCTTACCGGGCCTACCCGTTCGTAGGCCGGATAAGGCGAAGCCGCCATCCGGCGATGGCGTTACTGTAACTGAGCAGCCACTAACGGCCAGCGGGCGTCAAAATCGTCCGTTGGTCGATATTTAAACTCGCTGCGCACAAACCGGGAGAGCATCCCTTCGCAAAATGCCAGGATCTGGCTTGCCAGCAGGGTCTCATCCGTATTATATCCCTCGCCTTCCCGCATTTTCTTCTCGCGCAGAACCTGACGCAGCTGGGCTTCGATACGCTCAAAAAGCTGGTTTATACGGCCTTGCAGACGATCCTGTTCAAACATCAGCGCGTGGCCGGTCAGAATACGGGTCAGACCCGGGTTACGTTCACCAAAGCCCAGAATCAGCAGCACAATCAGACGCAGACGCGTGCTGGTGTCTTTTTCATCCTTCAGAATCAGGTTGATGCGCGTGATCAGGCTGTCTTCGATAAACTCGATCAGGCTGTCAAACATCCGGGTTTTGCTCGGGAAATGACGATACAGCGCCGCCTCTGACACGCCCACAGAGGCCGCCAGTTTTGCGGTGGTGATGCGTTGACTGCCGTCGCTGGATTCAAGCATCAGAGCCAGAGATTGAAGTATTTCTTCGCGACGATTCCTTTTCGCGGTTTGTTTTTCTGCCATGTTACAAAATACCCCTGAAAATAAGCACTTGTCAGGCTGGCAACCACACAGCGACCCGCAAACTGACGTTTGCGGTTTGTTATTGCATTATGGCGCTGTGAGATGCGTGTTTGTCGGGCGGTTATTTGCGCCCGGAATGGCCGAAGCCGCCTTCGCCACGGTCGGTAGCGTCGAAGTCTGCCACCAGGTTAAATTCTGCCTGCACCACCGGTACAAACACCATCTGCGCGATACGCTCGCCCGGCTCAATGGTGAAGCTGTCCTGGCCACGGTTCCATACGGATACCATCAGCTGACCCTGATAGTCAGAGTCGATCAGGCCGACCAGGTTACCCAGCACGACGCCATGCTTATGGCCCAGGCCAGAGCGCGGCAGGATCACCGCTGCCAGTGACGGGTCAGCAATGTGAATCGCCAGCCCGGTCGGGATCAGGGTCGTTGCACCCGGCGCCAGTTCTACGGCGTCATCGAGACAGGCGCGCAGGTCAAGACCGGCAGAGCCGGAGGTGGCATACGTTGGCAGCGGAAATTGCTCGCCAACGCGCGGGTCCAGAATCTTAACGTCGATTTTTTTCATCATAACGGGTAACGATCTCGTCCAGTAAGTGTTGGCCCAGGAGTTCTTTGCGCTCAAGCGGTAAGACTTTATCTCCATCCTGCCAGAAAAGGTGCAATGCGTTGCTGTCGCTGTTAAATCCTTGCGTGGACAGCGATACGTCGTTCGCGCAAATTAAATCGAGGTTTTTGCGGGTACGTTTTTGCCGGGCATATTCTTCCACATTATTCGTTTCTGCGGCAAACCCAACAACGTAAGGACGATGAGTTTTCAGTGCGGCGACACCGGCAACGATATCCGGGTTCTTCACCATTTTTATTGTTAATTCATCGCCTTGCTTTTTAATTTTGGCGTCAGCAATAGTTTCGGCGCGGTAATCAGCGACGGCCGCACAGCCGATAAAAATATGCTGCTGTTGAGCATGTGCCTGTACGGCGGCGTTCATTTCCAGCGCGGTCGTCACATCAATACGCTGCACAAACGCAGGGGTGGTAAGCGACACCGGGCCGCTCACCAGCGTGACGTTCGCGCCGCGTTTGGCTGCCGCGGCAGCAATCGCAAAGCCCATTTTGCCGGAGCTGTGGTTGGTGATGTAACGCACCGGATCCAGCGGCTCGCGCGTGGGGCCCGCGGTAATCATGATGTTGAGATGTTGCAGATCGTTGACAGGCGAGAAATGGGTGGCGGCCATATCAACAATCGTTAATGGGTCGAGCATACGCCCTGGCCCCACGTCGCCGCAGGCCTGGCTGCCGCTGTCCGGTCCCCAAATCAGCAGGCCGCGCGAGGCCAGCGTGTCCAGATTGTGCTGGGTAGCGGCGTTGCGGTACATCTGCTGGTTCATTGCGGGCACAACCGCGACGGGCGCAGGCGTGGCGAGGCAAATGGTCGTTACCAGATCGTTCGCCATACCGGCTGCCAGGCGGGCAATTAAATCTGCCGTGGCGGGGGCAAGGATAACCAGATCGGCCCATTTCCCCAGCTCAATATGGCCCATTGCGGCTTCGGCCGCCGGGTCGAGAAGGCTGTCGGATACCGGGTATCCCGAGACGGCTTGCAGGCTCAGTGGGGTGATAAAGGCTTTGCCGCCTTCGGTGATCGCGACCCGTACGTCGGCCCCGCGCTCGCGCAAACGGCGCACCAGGTCTGGCGTTTTATAGGCAGCAATACCGCCGCTGACGCCAAGAACGATTTTTTTACCGGCCAGGCTCATCATGATTCTTTCCTGTTGGGTTTCACCAGAGAGCGGGCATTTTATCACAATCCCTAAAACGGGGTGATGATGTCCTTAATTCACTTTGCGAGGCGTTACGCAAGAACGAAATGCCAGCATCGAACCCCGAATTTGCCTGTGGCAGCATAATGGCAAACAGAAGGAGGCCAGGCATGGAAGAGACTGAACTGCTGCTACCGCGTGAAAAAATGCTGCGTCATGGCGTCACGTTGTTAAAGGACGACGAGCTGCTGGCGCTCTTTTTACGCACAGGCACGCCGGGGAAAACGGTATTTACGCTGGCGAAAGAACTGATAGACCATTTCGGTTCACTGTATGGATTGCTGACCGCTGAGCTGGAGGCGTTTACGCACGTTGAGGGCATTGGCGTGGCGAAATATGCCCAATTGCGGGGCATTGCCGAGCTGGCCCGGCGATTTTACAACGTGCGTATGGAGGAAGAAGACCCGATCCTCACCCCCGACATGACCCGCGAATTTCTGCAAAGCCAGCTCTCCGATCTGGAGCGGGAGATCTTTATGGTGATCTTTCTCGACAACAAAAACCGGGTACTGAAACATACCCGCCTTTTTTCGGGAACATTGAGCCATGTTGAGGTGCATCCGCGTGAAATTGTGCGGGAAGCGATAAAAGTGAATGCAGCCGGCGTGATCCTCGCGCATAATCACCCCTCTGGCTGTGCAGAACCAAGCAGAGCTGACAAAGCAATTACCGAACGTATTATCAAATGCTGTCAATTCATGGACATTCGTGTGCTGGACCATCTGATAATTGGCCGCGGAGAGTACATTTCTTTTGCCGAACGTGGCTGGATTTAGGCCTTTTCTCGCGATCCATCGGGATCTTTGTCTGTTCGGGACTTGAGCACACCGCCGAGTCAGCGTATACTACGCCACCTTTGAGAATCTCGGGTTTGGCATTTGGGCCTGGCAATCGAGAGTTCAATAGAACTATGCGATGACCGGGCTGTAAAGCCTGACGAGGCGCCGATACCCCATACGAAGCTCGAGCTAATTTGATTTTTGGAGAATAGACATGTCCCGAGTCTGCCAAGTTACTGGCAAGCGTCCGGTGACCGGTAACAACCGTTCCCACGCACTGAACGCGACTAAACGCCGTTTCCTGCCGAACCTGCACTCTCACCGTTTCTGGGTTGAGAGCGAGAAGCGTTTTGTCACCCTGCGCGTATCTGCTAAAGGTATGCGTGTAATCGATAAGAAAGGCATCGATACAGTTCTGTCCGAACTGCGTGCCCGTGGCGAAAAGTACTAAGTACTTAAAGAGGAAATAAATCATGGCTAAAGGTATTCGCGAGAAAATCAAGCTGGTTTCTTCTGCTGGTACAGGTCACTTCTACACCACCACGAAGAACAAACGTACTAAGCCGGAAAAACTGGAACTGAAAAAATTCGATCCAGTTGTACGCCAGCACGTACTGTACAAAGAAGCTAAAATCAAATAATTTTAGTCTCCTTGTATTGAAAAACCCCGCAACTGCGGGGTTTTTTGCATTCTGCATCTCAACGGAGGAACCATGCCTGAATTACCTGAGGTAGAGACCAGCCGCCGCGGCATTGAGCCCCATCTGGTTGGCGCGACTATTCTTCATGCTGTCGTTCGCAACGGGCGTCTGCGCTGGCCGGTGTCCGATGAGATCCACGCGTTAAGTGACAAACCCGTCCTGAGCGTGCAGCGCCGCGCGAAATACCTGCTGCTGGAGCTGCCTGACGGCTGGATCATTATCCATCTGGGCATGTCGGGAAGCCTGCGTATTCTTACCGAAGAGTTGCCTGCGGAAAAGCACGACCACGTTGATCTGGTGATGAGTAACGGCAAAGTGCTGCGTTACACCGACCCGCGTCGCTTTGGCGCATGGCTGTGGACCAAAGAGCTGGAAGGACACAACGTGCTGGCGCATCTCGGACCTGAGCCGCTCTCAGAGGCGTTTAACGCGGATTATCTCAAAGAGAAGTGCGCGAAAAAGAAAACCCCGATTAAACCCTGGCTGATGGATAACAAGCTGGTGGTGGGCGTGGGGAATATCTACGCCAGCGAATCGTTGTTTGCCGCCGGGATCCATCCCGATCGGCTGGCCTCCTCGCTGTCGGCGCAGGAGTGCGAGCTGCTGGTCAGAGTTATTAAAGCGGTACTGCTGCGCTCAATTGAGCAGGGCGGGACGACGCTGAAGGATTTCCTGCAAAGCGACGGGAAGCCGGGTTATTTTGCGCAGGAGTTGCAGGTTTATGGCCGTAAGGGTGAGCCGTGCAGAGCCTGCGGGACGCCGATTATTGCCACGAAGCACGCTCAGCGCGCCACGTTTTACTGCCGTCAGTGTCAGAAGTAGGGTTACTTTAGCTTTTCCATCAACGCCTGGTGGACGTTAACCGGCAGGAAGTGGGTAACGTCCCCGTGATGGCGCGCCACCTCTTTCACCAGCGAAGAAGAGATGAAGGACCACTCTTTGGAGGGCATCAGGAATACGCTCTCCAGCTCCGGCATCAGATGGCGGTTCATGTGTGCCAGCTGCATCTCATATTCGAAGTCTGCTACCGCGCGAAGACCGCGGATCAGGATATTGGCATGCCGGTCACGGGCAAAGTTTGCCATCAAGTCGCTGAATCCGACGACCTCAACATTCGACAGATGCGAAATCGCATCGGTGGCAAGCTGCACGCGTTCGTTCAGGTCGAACATCGGCTTTTTGCTCGGGCTGGCGGCAATGGCCAGAATCACCTTGTCGAACATACACGCCGCACGGGTGATGATATCAAGATGACCGTTAGTGATCGGATCGAAGGTACCCGGATAAATCGCTTTTGTGCTCATGGCTCACGTTTTCTCTGAGTAGCCGCGGTTCAGCGCCCACAGCTCGGTGTATTTGTTAAAAGTATACTGGGCATTCACTACGGCCAGTAACCAGCCCTGTTTGCCGTCTAGCACGCCGCCACGCAGCAGCAGCGTTTTCAGAAACGCGCCCAGCGTGTGGGTGAAGATGCCGGTCAGCGTGGCCTTCTTGCCGCGCGCATGCCGCTCCTGTGCCCAGGCGGTGGCATAGTTCAGCTGTTTACGCTGGAAGCTGGCGAAATCGCGGCAGGTCAGATGAAGCAGATCGCCCGTCAGGGGGATGACCTGAGCGTTATCGCAGGCCAGAGACTCATGGACCAGGTTATCGTTGTACTGATAACGCTCGCGGGCATAGAGGCGCATCACGCGGTCGGGGTACCAGCCGCTGTGGCGCATAAAGCGGCCCAGGAAATAGTTACGACGCGCGATACTGTAGACCGCGCCAGGCTGTGGCGCGGCAAGCACCGTTTGAATGGCCTGTCGGAGTTCTGGGGTGACGCGCTCATCGGTATCGATCATCAACACGTAATCGCCCGTGGCGTAACCCTGCGCACGCTGACGCTGAATACCGTAGCCCTGCCAGTCGGTGTCGGTAAAGACTTTTGCCCCGGCTGCACGGGCAACGTCCGCCGTATTGTCCGTACTTCCGGAGTCGAGAATGACGATTTCGTCAGCCCAGGCAACAGAGGCCAGGCAATCCGGAAGCAGGTCGGCGGCGTTTTTGGCGATCATCACGACCGACAGACGCGTTGACATTAGTGGCTCCGCTGCGGCAGATAAGGTTGCAGAAGTTGCAGCAGACGGGTCAGTGCGCCCTGGTTCTGATGCAGGACTTCAACGGCGTGACGACCGTACCACAGGCGGTAATCTTCGTCAGTCAGAAGGGTTGAGACCTCTTTGACCACCGAGTCCGCATCGGTCACGGTGATTAAGCCATCGGCTTGCTGCAATTTCGCGCAGATATCTTTGAAGTTAAACGTGTGTGGACCCATCAGCACGGGAATGGCGTGGGCTGCCGGCTCCAGCGGGTTATGACCACCTCGCTCCACCAGGCTACCTCCAACAAAGGCGAGGTCTGCAATGCCGTACAGCAGCATCAGTTCGCCCATCGTATCGCCAATCACCACCTGCGTGCTGCCAGAGGGGATTTCGCCGCTGCTGCGCAGGGTAAAGCTGAAACCGCCTTTTTGCACCATCTCGCGGGCATCTTTAAAACGCTCCGGATGGCGAGGAACCAGAATCAGCAGTAAATCAGGGAATTTTTCCAGCAGCTGGCGGTGAGCCTGAAGGATAATGGCTTCTTCGCCGTCATGGGTGCTGGTGGCAATCCAGACCTGGCGACGCGGCGCCCACTGACGACGCAGCGTTACCGCACGGGCGGCGAGTTCAGGGGTGACGGAAATATCGAACTTCAGGCTACCCGTGACCGCAAGCTGGTTGCGCTTCAGACCTAGGGCGATAAAGCGCGCGGCATCTTCTTCGTTCTGCGCGGCGATCAGCGTGATTTTGCTGAGCAGGCGACGCATAAATTTACCCAGCTTGCCGTACCCTTTAGCCGAGCGTTCCGACAGACGCGCGTTGGCGATAACCAAAGGAATTTTACGGGCATGCAGGGCGGAAATCATATTCGGCCACAGTTCGGTTTCCATGACGATCACCAGTTTAGGGCGCACGGTATTCAGGAAACGGTTCATGGCGCAGGGGAGATCGTACGGCAGGTAGACGTGATGCACGTCTTTACCGAAGGCAGACATCACGCGCTCTGAGCCGGTTGGCGTCATCGTGGTGACGGTGATGGGCAGTGACGGATAACGGTGGCGCAGGGCACGCACCAGTGGAATGGCGGCCAGCGTTTCCCCGACTGACACGGAATGCAGCAGAATACCGTCCGGCGCCACTTTATTGCGGCAGTAGCCATAGCGTTCGGCCCAGCGTTTACGGTACGCAGGCGCTTTACGGCTACGAAGCAACAGTCGCAGCCAAACCAGTGGCTGAATGATGTAGAGCAGGGCGGTATACAACAATTCCAAGCGATTATCCGTTTTTTTAGTTTCGGCCGGGAAATTCTAAGCATTTAAGCGTGCTAAAGCTATCTCTTATGCCAGATACCGTTTTAAACGGAAGTAGCGTCGGCCCAGGCGCCAGCGCAAACGCGGGCTTTTGGCACTTTTCCAGATGAGCTTCCAGATCCCGGTGTCGAAGAACTCTTTGATTATCATTGCTTTCTTCGCCTCATCCTTCATGTTGTCGAAGGTATGAATAATTCCCAGACCCTCTTTGGCGATTTGCCAGTGGCAGGCCGGGATATTTTTCACTTTATCCGGGTAGCGCTGGTTAATGGCATCAAGCATCTTCAGTATCTTCATGTAATGGCGCGCAGAGCGAATCAGCGTGTCGTCATTATCCGGGGTGTGCGATACCGAGGCGGAGTGAATGTAGTAGTCGTAAAAGCGTTCGCTGGTGTACTGAACGCGTTCCGCGGCAAGCAGCACCTCAGTCGTCCACGGAATATCCTGATGGCGCAGGCCAGGCTCGAAACGGAAGCCGTGCTGACGAATAAAATCGTGACGATAGATATTCAGCCAGGTCACATGCAGGAACTTACGTGAATCTAGCGCCTTTTTTAACCATACCGCACCATTCATGACGCCCGTCGAGGCGAGCTTATCTTCAGGGAAGATAGGGCGAGACGGTTTTTTGTTATTTTCCCAGACGTAGTTGCCATTGCAGGTGGCGACATCCAGATTCTGCGTGACGGCCATATCCAGCAGACGCTGGTACATGCCGGGTTTGAAGACATCATCAATATCCGGGAAAGAGAGATACTGCCCGGTCGCAACCGCCAGGCCGGTATTACGCGCGATAGACACGCCCTGATTAGGTTGTTCAATAACCCGCATCTGTGGCAGCTTTTCGCGCCATTTTTCGACAATCTGCATCGAGCGGTCAGTGGAGCCGTCATTCACGATGATGACTTCCATACTGTCGATGTGTTGATTTACAAGGCAGGTAAAGAACTGATCGAGAAAAGCTTCACCGTTATAAACGGCAACCACCACGCTTAATAAAGGCGCTGAATTTTGCATATGAAACCTGATTATTTTTGGTTGTCGACCAAAGCAATGTATTGCTGGCAAATGGCGTTAATACCGAACGATGCGATCGTTTCGCGATCAACAACTGGCGGAGAGGCATACAATTCTGCCAGTGTTTTCGCCAGTGATTCGTCGGTTAACGCTGTCAGACCTCGCGCCAGGGGGCCAGTAAGGATCTCAGCAGGACCGCCAGGGCAGTTTGTACTCACCGGTGGGGTCTGACAGATAATGGACTCTACCAGTACATTACCAAAACCTTCGCAGTCGGAACTTAACACTAAAAGGCGTGCCCCTTTGATCCACGGGTAGGGGTTGGTTTCGAACGGGCGGAAGACGATCTTGTTTTCAATTCCCAGCTTAGCGGCAAGCTGTTTGAGCTGGTTTATTTTCGCGTCAGAACCTTTGCCCATCAACACCAGCGATGCGTCGATCTTGCTCAGCGCAAACGCCCGCAGCAGCCGGTCGTGACGTTTGTGTTCATGAAAACGGCCAACGTGGATAATGTAATCCTGCCCCTGCATCTCAAAGGGCGCTTCCGCCAGACGCTGAATTTCAGGGATATCAAAGGGGTTATGGATAACCGCTTTGCGCCGCAGGGGGATCGCGAGTACTTCAGAGAGGTCGTGCAGCACGGCGCCGGAAACCGCCACCACGTTGCGGTTTTCATAGGTATGCCGAATTTTATAATGCTTAAACCAGCGAGAAAGCCCGCTGCGATGGCGCAAATAGGAGAAGGAGAACATCCCGTGAACGCAGAACCAGACCTTATCCCGATCCAGCACGCGGCTGTGCGCCACGATACGGTCGGTTTTATGCAGATGCGAGAACACGACGTCAAATTTACCGCTGCGTTCTGCCTTCTCGATGGCGCGATCCAGCAAACGGGCGCGACGCGGGATCTCGGTCAGCTTCCGCCAGGGTTTTTTACAGGTATCCTGCACAATCTGAAAATCGATGCCTTCCGGAATGGCGTAGTCGCACACCTTCCGTAAGGAGAAAAGGGTGACCTGATGCCCCAGTTCTGTCAGTCCGCTGGAGAGGGTGAGAACCGTTTTTTCGGCTCCTCCACCGGGTAAACCATCAATAATCATTAGGATGCGCATTATTAATCCAGTAATTTTTGATAAAGCGAAATAAGCTGACTTGATAGTTTTTCAGGGGTTGCTTCTCTGACGCGTTCACGCGCCGCAAGCCCCATATTATTATTTTTTTCCAGTGAAGGGATGGACATGACGGCCTCCTTCAATGTGTGGATATCAAGTGCATCACAGTAAAACCCGTTCTGGCCTTGCTCAATAAATTCTGAACCACCGCAACTCTCTGACGTAATGACGGGCAATCCACAGGCCATTGCTTCAAGTATGACGTTAGGGAAAGGATCATACAGCGTCGGCAGCAGTAAACCATCAGAAAGCTGATAAAATGGCAGCGTCTCTTTTTGCATCCCCAGGAAACGGATTTGCCCCTCACAGCCTAATGAACGGGCGAGGTCGCGATAACGGCTTTCCGCTTTATCCTGACCGACCACAACCAGCCATGCCGATGTTCCTGCTATAGCCCGAATAGCGCTTGCCAGCCCCTTGCGTTCAAACCCTGAACCCACGAAGCAGAAAATGACGGCATCAGCGGGTAAGCCAAATTGCTGACGCAGTACAGCGCGTTGTCTCTCTTCTGCCGGAACGAAGCGGCTGGAATCTATTGAATTATAAATCACATGTATCTTTTTTGCGTCAATATCAAAGTCTTCGACGATTTCGCGTTTGATCATCTCCGCATTACAGATAACGGCTTTCAACTCGGGAGCCTGGTACATTTCACGTTCTGCGTTCATCACGTAGCGGTGATAACGATCGTGCATAAGCAGCTTCGCACGCCAGGCGGGAAGAATACGCGTACGCTGTAGCAGCCAGCGTCGATGTACACCATCCCCGGCGCGGTAAATATCGCAGCCCGGAATACGTTCGTGGCTCTGGACAATATCAAACTGCTGTTGCTGCCACAGCGCGCGTGCGGCGTGTGCAAAGCCGCGCTCACGGCTGATGCGGCCCCACTTTCGTGGATCGCAAATATGAATATGCCAGTCGTCCTGCTTTTCGCCCTGCCACTCGCGGGTGATGACGTTGAGCTCAAGATTTTGATTGCTCAGCGCGGTAAGTGCCCTGGAGACAAAACGTTCTGCTCCTCCATCCGGACGATATTTTTGGCGCACAATGGCCAGACGATGAAGCTTCATTGCAGGTATCTCCTTGCGGCGGAGACGACAGCATCAACGGGGATGGCGTCGAGATAACGTTCCGTCGTTTTTGTATCAATGGCGTCAGGGTTGGGAAGCGGGCCGTAGTTACCTGCCCAGATGACCTCGCCGTTAACCTGCCATGGCGACCAGAACGTCAATTTTGACGGGCCAAACAGCGCCACGCAGGGCGTCTGAAGGGCGGCGGCCATGTGCATGGGTACGGAGTCAACGCCAATGAACAGGATCGCGTGATCGATTAGCGAGGCCAGCTGGCGCAGGGTTAACTGCCCTGCCAGCGATACAACACCCGTCTGCGGGGAGGCGGCAAGAATGCGGTCAATCATCGCCAGCTCTTTCTTATCCGGTCCCGCCGTAAGGACGATAGTGTGGCCGTCCTGCTGCAACGTGGCGATAGTTTGCGCCATTTTGCCTTCGTCCCAGCACTTAAAGAACCAGCGTGACGTGGGTTGAATAACGATGTAGCGGTCTCCCACGCCCTTTTGTGTCAGCTTTTGGTGAGCATGGCGCCAGTCATCCGCGCTGTAAGCCATGGTGACGGTAGGGTTGGCCATTACCGGCAGCGCTGACAGTATGGAGAGATTTTGTTCAACGGTGTGCAGCGACTGATGGCTGGCGACCGAGACCAGTTCACTGTGACAAAAACGCCAGAAGGCATTCTTGCGCTTGTTAAAAGCGAACCCGAGCCGAACCGGTGCGCCGGTGAAGCGGGTAACAATCGCGCTGCGCCACTGATCGGCAAGATTGATCACCAGATGATAATGCTGAGCGCGTAAAGCACGAAGCAACTGCCACTCTTTTTGCAGGTGCTTCAGCGTCCCCAGCTGCTTCCATTTACGATCGATACCATAGATCGTCCCGATTGCCGGATGCGCGGCGAGCATGTCTCGCGTCTCTTCATAGAGAAGCACGTCGATTTGGGCTTCAGGCCATTTCTGGCGTAATGAATTGATGACGGGGGTGGTGAGTAACATGTCGCCATGATGGCGAAGTTTGATCAGTAAAATGCGCAAATCAGGCGTGTCAGGTAAGTTATTCATCATCATCTTATCGGCGTTGTACTATTGGCAATTCTAATAGACCTGGTAACGACTTGCACTCTTTCTCCATAATGTCAGGAATTTCCCTGGAAGGGTTTACTCCTGCTTTCGGGCGTGCGTAACATAGCGCTAACTATTTTGTCTTGCGGACTTATTATGAAAAAACCAGCGTTTATCATCACGATCGATACCGAAGGGGATAATCTCTGGCAGAACCACCGGGTGATCAAAACGGAAAACGCGCGCTACCTGGCGCGGTTTCAGGCGCTTTGTGAACGCTTCGGCTTTAAGCCCGTCTGGCTGACCAACTACGAGATGGCCGTCGAACCGGTATTCATTGAGTTCGCGAAAGAGGTCATAGCCCGCGGCCAGGGTGAGGTGGGAATGCATCTCCATGCCTGGAATAGCCCTCCGGAGCACGATCTGACCGGTGATGACTGGCGCTGGCAGCCTTATCTGATTGAGTTTTCAGACGAGGTCATGCGTGAGAAAGTGCTGTTCATGACCCGCTTACTGGAAGAGACTTTCCAGACAAAAATGCTCAGCCATCGCGCCGGGCGCTGGGCATTCGACAGCCGTTACGCCCGGTTGCTGATTGAGCTGGGGTATCAGGTAGATTGTTCCGTTACGCCGCGCGTGAACTGGCGCAACGCGAAAGGTGCCCCGCAGGGTAATGGCGGAACGAATTACCAGCATTTTCCCGATCGCGCCTATTTTTTGGACGTAGACGACATTTCCCGGCCGGGAAACAGCCCTCTCCTCGAAGTGCCGATGAGTATCCAGTATAAACACCCGGCATGGCTGAATTCCCTGAAGCAGGGTTACGATCGTCTGCGCGGTAAATACCGTTCTCCGTCAGTTAACTGGTTACGCCCGTCCGGCGGTAACGCGCAGGAGATGATTAAGGTTGCGCAGCAGTGCCTGGCTCAGGGGAATGACTACGTAGAGTTCATGCTGCATTCGTCGGAATTTATGCCTGGCGGCAGCCCTACTTTTAAAGACGAGGCCGCGATTGAGGGACTGTATCAGGATCTGGAGCAGCTCTTTACCTGGTTATCAGATAAGACCGTGGGGATGACGCTTGCGGAGTTTTACCAGTACAAAAAATAGTTATGCCCGCCAGGCGGGCATATTTGTTATTGCTGCTTTGTTTGTGAGAAAGGTGTACTTAACGCAAACAAAATCATAAAGAAGATTAAGGCTTCTGAACTGAGCAGTATGACATCCGTCAGTCCATACAAAAGCAAAAGAAGCATTGACGTTAGCAGCAGCGCGTTTTTACTTCTAATAGAGTAAGCTATTATCGAAACAAAAAAGAAGCACAAAATTAGCAGTCCAGGAATGCCTTGCAGTGAATATTTTTCAATAAACTCATTGTGCAAATGAATTCGAATGTAACCGAGCGCTGCTGCAACATGTTGATGTCCATTTGCGACATAATTTCGAACCCATGATTCCCTGCTTTCAATAGACTGTCCCAGTGGATGCGCAATGCCAGTCATAAGACCCACGTTCCACATTGAAAAACGAGCCCCCAGAGAAGTTGCATCATGCCCTTCCTGATATTTAGTTATCTCAGTCACTGTTTGTTGAATTTTAGGTGATATCAATGGTTTATAACTTACAACTATGATCCCTGCAACGATGCATAAAAAAATCATTAATGATTTAAGGTGAATTTTTCGGAAATGATAAAGTGTAAGAATAATAGCCAGTAACAGGTAAAGGGCCATGGCGGCACGCGTGGCTGTCAAAAGAATCAGGAAGAAAGATATCAGGACTACGACGCCTGCCAAAAGGTATAATTTCACATTATTCTTTAGGTATAAGCTGTAAACAAAGGCTAATGATAGAACAGAATATACATACGCTGCGATAGTTGGACGGTTTATAGCCATCTCTACGCGATTAATACCTTGTACAGCCTGATAAAGGCCATAAGCTGTGGCAAGGGTATAACCTACAGCTGTACTAATTAAGAAGTATTTCACAAAATTATCTTTTGTTACATAATTTTTGAAACGGTCAAGGTAAAAAATCAAAAGGCTTGCCAGGATTAATTTTTTACTCGATCCAAGATAATCACTGTATGCGTTTAATCCCTCATTATGCAATTCATAAGTGACATACCAAATAAGATTAAGTAACCCTATCAGCATAATAGGATAGGCGATACTAAAAGGATGCCAGGAGATTTTTTTATACTCAAATGCCAAACCCAAGATACTTGCATATATTGCAATATAGAAAAACTCTCGTTGTTTCCCTGAATTAACAAGCACAAGAGCTAAAGAGATAAGGCTCAATGCGAGTGTTAACTGGTAAGTTCTTAACTTTATTTTTTCCATAACGCCTCAATAACCCTTTTTTTGTAGCTAAAACGAACATCGGTGGACAGGAAAAAAGACAATGTGTACATGGCCTTTACGCGTTGTTTCACGAGTTGTAATTGTTGGTCTGTAAGACAGGACCGATGGTTGCTGTAAATATCAAACCAGTGGCAATTGACAAGATGCCTGTAGCTTGACGGAAATGTTCTTTCCATCTGTAACGTGCATTCGACAAGCGTTAAAATTTTGCTGGCGTCCAGACTGCTCGACAAACTGTCGCGACGCTTGACGTAATAATAATGCCCCTGGCGTTGATAGACTATTTTGCTCGACTGCATCAACATTCCGGGGAAGACAGCGAAATCCTCATAACATAACATTGGAGGAATAGGGTTGCTTTCGTACAGGCTACGATGAATAAACTGGCCAATGAGATGCGCCTGAAAGTCTTTATGGCGTAAGAAACGAGCGACTGCTTCATGTTGTGACAATGGCACAGGGTTGAATCCCTGCCAGTCTGAAGTCATTTTCCGGGGATCGCGAATCTCAAGCAAACGTGTCAGTAACATATCCGGACGTTGCGCTTTCAGGAAGGTCATTGCGTCCCTGAGGCTGCCCGGCTTTAAGCAATCGTCACTGTCGAGCATCGTAATATACTCTCCCGATGCCAGCGCGACAGCGCTGTTTCGTACCCGGCCTACGTTACGAAAGTTCACGGTGCGCGTGATCATCTGAGGAAATTTCGGCGACCACTCTTCAATTATTGCCTGCGTGGCATCCTCAGAACTGTCATTGAAAATAATGACTTCAGTGTCCTGACCGATTGCTGCCAGCAGGCTTGAAAGCGTGGCGTGCAGCGTAGCTTCAGCGTTATGCGCAGCAATAATGACGCTTAAAAAAGCCATAAAAATTAGTTTCCTTGAGCGTCGGTAGCGCTAGCCAGTGAGCGGGCTTTGGGTAATGTACGGACAAACTGCTGAAGATCGTGTAACGCGGAGTCAGTGACAGAGAATAGCGCTTCCCGTTCTTGCG
This sequence comes from Enterobacter cloacae complex sp. AR_0002, assembly GCF_001922365.1. Classification (NCBI taxonomy): domain Bacteria; kingdom Pseudomonadati; phylum Pseudomonadota; class Gammaproteobacteria; order Enterobacterales; family Enterobacteriaceae; genus Enterobacter; species Enterobacter cloacae complex sp. AR_0002. The sequence continues at coordinate 3,503,708 of NZ_CP018814.1, read as the reverse complement.
GGAAGTAATAGCGCGTTTCAAACACATAAGAACAAATGTTGTCGTCATTCCCGATCAGCATCACATTGCCAAGCGGACGCTGTTCGTAATGACAACACGGTCCAAACAGCAGGACCACCGGCACGCCGACGGCGTCTGCGATGTAGACATTCCCCGAGTCAGACGCGATATAGCAGTCCATCTTTGAAATGGCCCAGGGAAGCTCTTCTAGCGAAATTTTGCCAATAAGATTAATAAAATTAGGGATTTCACCGTAAAGGCGGGTGATATCATCCATCCACGACTGTTCGTTTGGCGCGCCGAAGACATAAAACTCGCAGGGTAAATCAGCGAGTTGATCAACAATCCGCTTCCAGATACCCGGAGGGACGGTTTTGGCTTTATTGCCTGCCGCAATACTGATGCCGATGCGGATAACGTCAGGTTTATCAAGAATAGCCGGCCAGGTCGTCGGCTTGAAGAGCGGTTTTGTGGCGTGCTTGGGAGAGTCTTGCCATGTGAGCGAGCGGTCGGCCAGTTTCAGGTAGTTCGTCACCGAAAGCGTTTTTTTGCCATGCTCAACGGTACCGTCGGCCGCGAGATAGAAAATCCCGTGATACCACCTGCGCGTGTAAATGCTTAAAAATTGTTTGTTTTTGGCATTGCAGACGGCGGCAAAAAAGAGGTTCACGCTGTTGGGCTGTAGCAGGTAGACGTTGTCGTAGCGGTTCATGATCCTGCACGCGAAGCACAGTTTACGCCACAGGTTGCGCTTATGCTGCTCAATAAAATAGATCTGCTCGATAGTCTCATCATGCTTCGCCAGCGCACCAACGCTGCGACTGATCAACACATCGCTTTTTTGCAGCCAGGCCAGAAGAGGCGTCGCATTAATAAAGTCACCGATTTTGGCTGTTTGAATGACAAGGTTCTTGCCCGTGTCCTTTCGAAACAGCTTCCGGATGAGTTTCACCGGAAAGAGTAAAATCAGCAGAAATACATAACTCATGGGTTAAATATCCCTGTTGGAAAGCCGATGGCTGCCCTGTAAAAATGAAAAAATAGCATCTGCGCTAATATCCTTCGTTTGTTGCGTAGGGCTGACCATCTGATGCTGGTTTTTACCGTAACCCCCGATCAACCCCGGATCGGTCGGGCCGAAAATCGTGATATTAGGTCGATCCAGTGCGGCGGTTAAATGGCTTAACCCTGTATCCACAGAAACGACGGCGTTTGCGCCCGCCAGCTGTGCGGCAACTTGCGCCAGCGTGAGTTTGGGTAACACCTCGACATGGGAAAAACCGGCTGCCAGACGCTCCGCACGCTGACGCTCATGTTCAGCGCCCCACGGGAGTTTAATATGGATACCGCAAGGTTGCATTAGTTCAATCAGCCTTCGCCAGTGCGTTTCCGGCCAGTGCTTATCGTCGCGCGTTGTGGCATGCAGGAACACCAGATACGGCGCGGCATGCTCCTCCGTCTCGCGCAAAAAATGCTGTGCAATAGCGTAGTCACCCTGGGCTTCAGGTTTTGCATAGCCCAGGCTTTTCGCGAACAGCTCGCGGGTGCGCTCCACGGCGTGCTGTTGTTTCGCAATATGGTGTCGACGGTTATAGAACAGGCTCGCCAGCGGTTCGCGGGCGGTTTGCCAGTCCATGCCGTGCTTTACGCCATGCGCCAGACGCGTGACCAGCGCGGCGCTTTTCACCAGCCCCTGGGCGTCGACGATCGCGTCGTAACGCCGGGCCTGCACCGCTTCGCGGAAGGCTTTGCGTTCGGCTTTAATCGGTGCGGAGAACCACGCTTTGCGCCAGCGGCGAATGGCCACCGGGATCACACGATCAACCGCTTCATGCCAGGTGGGGATCTGCGCGAAGCCTTCTTCCACCACCCAGTCAAAACGGATGCCGGGAATGGCCCGCATGGCGTCCGTCAGCGACGGCAGCGTATGCAGAACATCACCCATTGAGGAGGTTTTAACGATCAATACCCGCATCCGTTATCCTTCTTCGCTCAACAGCAATGCGTTGAGTTCTTCAAGGACGCGCTGCGGCGTGATGTCGATCAGGCTCTGATGATAGCCTTCTGCGGCATCGCCTTTACGCACCTTGTGGTAGCCGGTGATTAAACGGATCACGCGCGCCTTGTGCGACAGCGGCGGCGTGAAGTCCGGGCTGCTTGGGCCATACAGCGCAACCAGGGGACGATCCAGCGCGGCGGCGACGTGCATTAAACCGGAGTCGTTCGTCACCACGGCTTTACAGGCGGCAATCAAAATAACCGCCTGCTCGAGCTGCGTTTCCCCAGCCAGGTTTCGGCACCAGGCCTGTTGCTCGGTACTGAGCGTGGCGAGAATTTCATTGCCCGCCTCATGATCTTTCGCCGAGCCAAACAGCACAATCTGATAGCCTTCATCGATAAGCTGTTTCGCCAGCTCTGCATAGTGATAGTGCGGCCAGCGTTTTGCCGGACCAAACTCCGCGCCAGGGCAGAACCCAATCATCGGGCGTTCGGACGAAATGCCAAATGCGTTGCAGGTGTGGGATTTCTCCCCATCGCTTACCTGGAGCTGCGGCCACAGCAGCGGCTGCGGCAGATCTTTCGCGCTGCGCATCACGCCTTTGTCGTAGGCCAGCGCCACGTAGCGCTCGACCATCAGCGGCCAGGCCTCTTTATCCAGCACACGGGCATCGTTCAGCAGGCCGTAGCGCATTTCACCGCGCCAGCCGGTACGATGCGGGATGCCCGCAAAGAAGGGCACAAGGGCAGATTTGAAGGAGTTAGGCAGCACGTAGGCGCGGTCATAGCGTTTCTCGCGCAGGCTGTGGCCGAGTTTGCGGCGTTCACCGATTTCCAGCGCCCCGTGGCCGAGCGGCATCGGGATCGCCTCGTTCACTTCCGGCATACGCGATAACAGCGGACGGCACCATGCGGGTGCCATCACGTCGATTATCGCCTGGGGATAACGCGCCTTGAGCGTGCGATAGAGACTTTGCGACATCATCATGTCGCCCACCCATGACGGGCCGATCACCAGAATTTTCATACTTATGCGTCGCGGTTCAGCCAGGCCATATATTCCGTTACGCCTTCGGCAACGGTCTTGAACGGCTTGTCGTAGCCTGCGGCGCGCAGGTTAGTCAGGTCCGCCTGAGTGAATGCCTGGTAGCGGCCTTTCAGCTTATCCGGGAACGGAATGTACTCGATGCTGCCTTTCTTATGGTACGCCAGCGTCGCGTCTGCCACCGCCTGGAAGGATTCCGCGCGGCCGGTGCCCAGGTTGAAAATGCCGGACACGCCATTTTCCAGGAACCACAGGTTCACTGCCGCCACGTCGCCCACGTAGACGAAGTCACGCTTGAAGCCGTCGCTGCCTTCGAACAGTTTCGGGCTTTCGCCGTTATTTAACTGGGTGTTCAGGTGGAACGCCACGCTCGCCATGCTGCCTTTGTGGCCTTCGCGCGGCCCGTAGACGTTAAAGTAGCGGAAGCCGACAATTTGCGAGTTCGCTTCTGGCAGGATCTGACGCACGTACTCATCAAACAGGAATTTGGAGTAACCGTAGACGTTCAGCGGCTGCTCATATTCGCGGGATTCGATGAAATCTGAAGTGCGCCCACCGTAGGTTGCCGCGGAAGAGGCATACAGGAACGGAATTTCACGCTCCAGGCAGTAGTGCAGGAGCTCTTTGGAGTACTGATAGTTGTTATCCATCATGTACTTGCCGTCCCACTCGGTGGTGGAGGAGCACGCACCTTCGTGGAAGATGGCTTCGATCTCGCCGAACTCTTCACCCGCCATAATCTGGATAAGGAAGTCTTCTTTATCCATGTAGTCAGCGATGTTCAGATCCACCAGGTTCACGAACTTGGTGCCGTCTTTCAGGTTGTCCACCACCAGAATGTCGGTGATGCCTTTGTCATTGAGGGCCTTAACAATATTGCTGCCGATAAAGCCCGCGCCGCCAGTAACGATGATCATAACTGTAACCTTTGAAGTATGAGTCGGGGAATATCCCGAACGCTAATCTCTTTATCATATCATCACAATGCTCAGGCTTCAGCCATTCACCGATATGCAGCAGGGGTACGCGTGATTTATGCTGCAAAAACGAGAAGAGATACTGCGTCATCTCGTCATGAACTATTGGTTTGGGTAATATGTGCCAAAATTTGCCGAGTCTGGAGAATTGCAATGCGTGGTGATTTTTACAAACAGTTAAACAGCGACCTCGAGACCGCACGTGCGGAAGGGTTGTTCAAAGAAGAGCGTATTATCACGTCTGCCCAGCAGGCGGACATCACCGTTGCCGACGGCAGCCATGTGATCAACTTTTGCGCGAACAACTACTTAGGTCTTGCGAATCACCCTGAGCTGATTGCCGCGGCGAAAAACGGCATGGACACCCACGGTTTCGGTATGGCCTCCGTTCGCTTTATCTGCGGTACCCAGGACAGCCACAAGCAGCTTGAGCAAAAGCTGGCGAACTTCCTCGGAATGGAAGACGCGATTCTGTACTCATCCTGCTTCGACGCCAACGGCGGTCTGTTTGAAACCCTGCTCGGCGCAGAAGATGCGATTATCTCCGACGCCCTGAACCACGCCTCCATCATCGACGGTGTTCGCCTGTGTAAAGCGAAGCGTTTCCGCTACGCCAACAACGACATGGTTGAGCTGGAAGCCCGCCTGAAAGAGGCCCGTGAAGCCGGTGCCCGCCACGTGCTGATCGCCACCGACGGCGTGTTCTCCATGGATGGCGTGATCGCCAACCTGAAGGGCGTGTGCAATCTGGCGGATAAATACGACGCGCTGGTGATGGTGGATGACTCTCACGCGGTTGGCTTTGTCGGCGAAAACGGTCGCGGCTCCCACGAATACTGTGACGTAATGGGCCGCGTGGACATCATCACCGGTACGCTGGGCAAAGCGCTCGGCGGCGCGTCTGGCGGTTATACCGCTGCGCGTAAAGAGGTGGTTGAGTGGCTGCGTCAGCGCTCCCGCCCGTACCTGTTCTCCAACTCCCTGGCGCCGGCGATTGTGGCTGCCTCTATTAAAGTGCTGGAGATGGTGGAATCAGGAGCTGAACTGCGCGAGCGTCTGTGGGCTAACGCCCGCCTGTTCCGTGAAAAAATGAGCGCAGCAGGGTTCACCCTGGCCGGTGCTGACCACGCGATCATTCCGGTGATGCTGGGTGACGCGGTTGTCGCACAGCAATTTGCTCGTGAGCTTCAGAAAGAAGGGATTTACGTGACCGGGTTCTTCTTCCCGGTGGTACCAAAAGGTCAGGCGCGTATCCGCACCCAGATGTCTGCGGCGCACTCGCCTGAACAAATTGAACGTGCGGTGGAAGCCTTTACCCGCATCGGCAAACAGCTGGGCGTAATTGCCTGAGGACGTGTGATGAAAGCGTTATCCAAACTGAAAGCGGAAGAAGGGATTTGGATGACCGACGTACCGGAGCCGGAAGTCGGTCATAACGATCTGCTGATCAAAATTCGTAAAACCGCCATCTGCGGTACTGACGTTCACATCTACAACTGGGACCAGTGGTCGCAAAAAACTATTCCCGTGCCAATGGTAGTCGGCCACGAATATGTCGGCGAAGTAGTCGGCATCGGCCAGGAAGTGAAAGGCTTCAACATTGGCGACCGCGTCTCCGGTGAAGGCCACATTACCTGTGGTCACTGCCGCAACTGTCGCGGTGGGCGTACCCACCTGTGCCGCAACACCGTCGGCGTGGGCGTGAACCGTCCGGGCTGCTTCGCGGAATACCTGGTGATCCCGGCGTTTAACGCGTTCAAAATCCCGGACAATATCTCTGACGATCTGGCCTCCATCTTCGACCCGTTCGGCAACGCGGTACATACGGCGCTCTCCTTCGACCTGGTGGGGGAAGACGTGCTGGTCTCCGGCGCAGGCCCCATCGGTATTATGGCGGCTGCCGTGGCGAAGCATGTGGGTGCGCGCAACGTGGTGATCACCGACGTGAACGAATACCGCCTGTCGCTGGCGCGCAAAATGGGCGTCACCCGCGCGGTGGATGTCTCGAAAGAGAGCCTGACCGACGTGATGGAAGAGCTGGGCATGACCGAAGGCTTTGACGTGGGTCTGGAGATGTCCGGCGCGCCACCCGCGTTCCGCACCATGCTCGACACCATGAACCACGGTGGTCGTATCGCGATGCTGGGTATTCCGCCGTCAGATATGTCCATCGACTGGAACAAAGTCATCTTCAAGGGGCTATTCATTAAGGGCATCTATGGCCGCGAGATGTTTGAGACCTGGTACAAGATGGCCGCGCTGATCCAGTCTGGTCTGGATCTGTCCCCGATTATCACTCACCGTTTCTCCATCGATGAGTTCCAGCAGGGCTTTGACGCGATGCGTTCCGGCCAGTCAGGGAAAGTGATCCTGAGCTGGGATAAATAATGAAAAAGGGGCCAGCGGCCCCTTTTTTTACTGATTCTTTTTCTCTTCGTCCGTCAGGTAACGCACCTTGCGGGTGTAGTCCTGACCTTTGAACAGCAGTTTGTTATCCGGCGATTCCAGATACTTCTGCCACTCGGAAAGCGGGAAACCACCGTGCGCGCCAATCACCTCTTTCGGCACAACGGCTTCCTGACCGCCGATCTTCTTGGAGACCGGCCAGTTCATCCAGTCGCCCAGGTTAACCGTTTTTACATCCAGCATGTCCAGCAGCGCAGCGAGCGGCAGCTGATCGGTCGGCGGCTGCGTATCGTCCATCAGCTCCCAGGTATCCTGGAACAGCGTCAGCCACAGCGGGCAGATACGGCGCCAGGTCTTTTTGGTGGCCGCAAGAAACGCGCCGTTAACGTGATCGACCAGATACGGGCGCACCGTTTCTTTGTAATATGCCGGCACTTTCTCCGCTGGCGCACCGTCCAGCTTGGCAATCATTTTGCCCTGACGGAAGCTGGAGTAGATGTGCATATCCGCCATGTTGATCTCTGGCATTTTAAGCCGGTTGAGATCGGAGTCGATCATCAGCACCCCTTCACCGCGCGCCTGCAACGGAGCATTAAGCTTCACCAGACGACTGAGGTAGATCTGCTTATAGCGGTACCCCTCTTCACGTTTTGGAAGCGTGAGGGTGACAACGCGGGTTTTTAGCGGCAGCTCGCCGAAAGCGGATTCAGGCTGATCGCTGACGATAACAATCTCGCTGACGTCGGTGGCGTAACGCTCTGCAAAGGTCGCTGATAATAACGCCTCTTCGACGAAATCCGCGCCCGTACAAGGGATCACGATGGAATCAACCGCAACGAGATCGCGCGTGACCGGAAGGGAAGCGTAGGGAATGTTATGACGCCCGGTAATGTGGCGGTAGCGAGCATTCAGGAATTTAAACATGTTCTTCTCGTTTGGTTATTGCGCGCCAAGAACGGCCTCGACACCGTTAACATAGCTTTCAATGGCATACACGTTGCAGACATTCTGGTGCGCGGCTGCGGCGAGCCGGGCGCGCAGAGCAGGATCCTGCCAGATATTATCCAGATGTTGAGCAAGTTGCGACACGTCGCTCCACGGAAACAGCAGGCCGGTCGACTCGTGGTCGATCAATTCTGCCGTGCCGGTCACCTTTGAACCAATCACTGGGATGTTCAGCAGCATTGCCTCCAGCACGACGCGCGGCAGACCTTCGCTCTTCGAGGCCAGAATAAACGCGTCAAAGGTAGCAAGGTAGTCAAAAGGCGTGTTCTGGAAACCGGTAAAAATCACGTGTTCAGCAATCCCCAGCGCGTCAGCCTGTGCCGTCAGCGCGCCGCGCTCAGCCCCTTCACCGACCAGCACCATCTTCCATTTTGCCTGCGGGTGCCTCTGGTTGAACTGGGCCAGCGCCTCCAGCGTGTGATGATTGGCCTTGCGAGGGATTAACGAGCCAACGCTGCCGAACACAAACGTGTCATCATCAATGTTCAGGCGCTGGCGCATCGCGCGTCGGTCGGGCAAAGGCTGGTGGATGTCGATGGCATTGTTGACCGTGGTACACAGCGCTGGCCGGACGCCATGCTGAAGTAGCACACGTTCAACGCCGTGCGAGACGGCGATGATTTTTGTGGCATGGGTATTCACCAGCTTCACCAGCGGCGGGGTTAGCACCGGTTCAATCCGGCAGTGCTGGATTATCCGCGCATGCAGGTTTGCGCCCGCCAGATACCCTTCTTCGTTAGAGCCTGGCTGGTTGTTCATATACAGCGTATCGAATCCACCTTCCCTGAAAATGGTCTCGATCTTGCTGACGTTGGGGCGAATGCGCCACAGGGTATCGATATGCCGCGTAAATGCTTTGCGCGCTGAACGCGAGAAAAACAGCAGACCACGTCCCGCTTCTTTCAGGAGTTTTGCCCATGCCGGTTGCTTACGTTGAGGGATAACGAGTAGAGGTATCCCAATGCTATTGAGCACCTGGCCTATCGTTTCACCTTCAGCACGACTATAATCACTGTAAAAACAACAAGTAATGTCGAATTTTTCGCGGTTGATTCGCTTCAGAAGCTCAAGCATACTGTTGGTACCTCCCCCCCATTCTTTGCCCGTGTCCAGGAGGAGGATTTTACGTTTTTGCGGCATGTCTGAATCCGTATGCTACCCTTCATCTGACCGCATTATAAAGAATTTGTTGAAATAAAATAGATTTTTTGTATTTCTTTGTCTTTTTATAAGAAAACGTTTTAAACACGCTTATTTTAAAAGTGTGATTTAAGACTTTAATCGCCTCTTCTCAATTAGATACTATTAGCGAAAATATTTATGTTGTTATTGAGAGAGTGAGAAAATGTTTAAAATAACGGTCTGCTTATTAACGTTTAACTCCGAAAGAACGTTGCACGATGTTATTCCTCCTCTTTTAAAAATAGCGGATGAATTCGTTGTAGTTGATTCCGGAAGTACAGACGCAACGATATATATTTGCCAGAGTTATGGATTGTCGGCCATATTCAAAAAATATAGCTGGCACGGCGAGCAGATGAACCATGCCGTATCCCATGCGCACAACGACTGGGTGCTGTGCATGGACAGCGACGAAATACTCGATCAAGAAACCGTTGATGCTATTTTAAAATTAAAAATGGGCGATGAACCCGAACCGGATATGGCGTGGCGGATATGTCGTCACTGGTTTGTTCTGGGAGAAAATGTCCGAACGATTTATCCCGTCTCATCACCGGATTATCCGGTGCGTCTTTTTAACCGTACGCAGTCGCGATTTAATAACCGGCCAGTAGACGATCAGGTCGAAGGTTTTCTCCATTCTGAACGTATTCCTGGCTATGTCAGACATGATACATTTTATTCACTGCATGAACTTTTCAATAAATTAAACGGATATACCACTCGCCTGGTTCAATATCAGACGATACGTCCCTCTCTTGGTCGCGGAGCGATCAGCGCTATCGGCGCATTTTTCAAATGGTATCTGTTTAGTGGTGCCTGGCGTCAGGGCAAAGTGGGTGTGGTGACAGGGTTTTATGCCACGGCGTACAGTTTTTTGAAGTATTTCAAGGCCTGGTATCAGAATCGGGAAAAGAAAGAGTCCGTTGCAAAAGAGCAGTCGGACTCTTATCTGGCAGAATAGGCGTTAGCCGATCAGGCTTTTTTTCCCCAACCCTGCCACTGTTGCTGGACGTATTTAACCAGCGTACTGCTGCTGATGCTTTCGCCAATCACCGTGAAGAAGCGGGTTGCATAGACCGGTTCAGGCGGCTGTTTCAGCGTGCAGTTCTTCACGCCGCGGAATGGATTACGCGGCTGCGTTGCGGGTGGTTGCGCGCTACCCGGACGAGAAGTATCCACCTGAGGTTCATTGAGCAGATCGCTCGGACGCACCAGCGTGATATCGGCGGGTAATCCCGGCAACATTTGCTGCAAAACGCGAACGGTAGATGGATGCGGATGCCCAATGGCAATCGCCGAACCGTTACGGCGCGCCAGCTGTACCGCGCGGTTGAACTGCATGCGGATATCCGCTTCGTTCTGGGAGTCATCCAGGAATACTTTGCGCTTGATGACTTTCACGCCCGTTCCCTGAGCGGCACGCATCGCCTGGCTGTTGCCGATGGTCATGCTGTCGAGGAAATAGAGGTTGTAACGCTCCAGCGCCTGCATCACTTTCAGCATACCGTACAGGCTGGAGGTCATCGCGCTGCCCATATGGTTATTCAGACCCACGGCATACGGCACTTTATTGTATGCATCGCGGATGATGCGATCGATCTCGTCGCTGCTCATGTCCGGGCGCAGGGTATCTTTTTCCAGCGGCTGCTTGCTGAGGGGGGCCATCGGCAGATGGATAAGGACCTGATGGCCGCCATTGTGAGCTTTGGTCGCCATTTCATGCGCGTGAGGCGCATTAGGCAGGACGGCGACAGAGATGGCTGACGGCATCGCCAGCACCTGATTTTCATAGTGTGGTCGATAACCGAAGTCATCAATCACAATCGCGAGTTTGCCTGCATAAACCGGTGCAGCCAGCGCCAGTGCGCTGACTACGGAAACAACAATTCGACGAAATTGAAGCAAAACTTATCTTCCCAACCACGGCTGTGGATTGACCGCCTGACCCTGACGACGAATTTCGAAATAGAGTGACGGGCGGCCCTGACCGCCACTGCTGCCCACAAGGGCAATGGGTTGACCCGCGCGCACCTGGGTGCCAACGCTGACCAGCGCGCTCTGGTTGTAGCCGTAAAGACTCATATCGCCTTTACCGTGTTCAACCACCACCACGAGCCCATAACCCTGTAGCCAGTCGGCCAGGATCACGCGGCCATCGGCGATAGCTTTCACTTCGCTACCTTCAGACGCACCGATAACGATCCCCTTCCAACGTAGCTCACCCTGCAACTGTTCGCCATAGCGATGCAGGATCGTACCGCGAACGGGCCAGTAAGCCTGACCACGCGGGGAGCCGAGGCCGCCGGTACGGGACATCAGGGAACGTTCATTTTCAGTCGGTTTGTAGGTGGTGCCTTTCCGGGAGGCTTCCTGCTGCTTATTACGCACCGCCTGCGCTTCGCGCGCTTCTTTTTCGGCGCGCGCTTTGGCCGCGGCTTCTGCCCGGGCAATGCTGTTACGCAGTCTGGATTCGTTGGCGCGCATTTCGCTCAGCTGGCTTTGTCCTGCCTGGATAGAGGATTCCAGCCCGGCGAGCGTCTTCTTACGCTCATTGCGCGCCTGCTCAAGCTTCTCCTGCTGCGCCTGCTGATCGTAGAGCAGCGTTTGCTGCTGGCTCTGCTTCTCTTCCAGCTCGGCTTTTTGCGTGGTGACTTCTTCGCGCGTCTGTTTCAGCTGCGCAATGGTCTCCTGACGCGCCTGGTTAAGATAGCCGAAATAGGCCTGTAAACGCTGACCTCGCTGGCTCTCTTCACCGCTGAGGATCAGCTGAAGGCCTGTGTGTTCACCCTGACGGAAAGCAGCATCAAGCTGTGCAGCAAGGTTCCGCTCCTGGGCATCGCGCTGACGCTCCAGTTTCGCAATCGACGCGTTCATTTCATCGATTTGCTTATTGAGCTGGGCAAGGGTGTTTTGTGTTTCACGCAGCTTACGCGCGGCGGCGGAAATGGCCTCTTCCTGCTTTTTAAGCTGGGCGAGCAGGGTGGCGCGCTGCTGTTGCTGCTGGCGTACCGCACGCTCTTTGGCGGCGATATCGGCCTGAATGGATTTAAGCTGATCGCGGTCATCCGCATGGGCGGATGCGGCGCACAGCAATACGCCAGCGCTGAGTGCGCTGGCGCAAAGCAGAGGTCTGACTGATAACCGAAGCGGCTTCACGACCCATGTGATTGAAAAAATCGCCTTTCCCCTCATGGGGAGCGATTATTCCACGATGAACAGCGGCTTGCCAGTCATCTCTTCAGGGATTTCCATACCCATCAGCGACAACATGGTTGGCGCGATGTCGGAAAGCTTGCCGCCTTCCACTGCTTTCACTGATTTATCACCCACATAAATCAGTGGAACAGGCAGGTTGGTATGGGCGGTATGTGCCTGACCGGTTGCCGGGTCACGCATCTGTTCTGCGTTACCGTGGTCAGCGGTAATCAGCAGTTGGCCGCCTACGGATTCAACCGCTTTCGCAACCTGCTCAACGCAGTGGTCCAGCGCTTCAACCGCTTTAACGGCTGCTTCCATCACGCCGGTGTGGCCCACCATATCGCCATTCGGATAGTTACAGATGATGGTGTCGTATTTACCGCTTTGGATCGCGGCCACCAGTTTTTCGGTCAGCTCCGCAGAGCTCATTTCTGGCTGGAGATCGTAAGTGGCGACTTTCGGTGAGTTAATCAGGATGCGGTCTTCGCCTTTAAACGGCTCTTCTACGCCGCCGTTAAAGAAGAATGTCACGTGCGCATACTTCTCAGTTTCGGAGATGCGCAGCTGCGTTTTGTCATTTTTCGCCATCCACTCGCCGAAGGTGTTTGCCAGGGAAGCGGGTGGATACGCGCATGGGGCTTTGATATCCGCTGCATACTCGGTCAACTGGATGAAATCGATCTTCGCCACTTTCTTACGGGCGAAACCGTCGAAATCGCTGTTGACGAAGGCGCGGGTGATTTCGCGCGCGCGATCGGCACGGAAGTTCATGAAGATCAGCGCATCGCCATCTTCCATGGCGGCATCGGCCTGGCCTTCAGCGCGGATCACGGTTGCCTTCACAAATTCGTCGTTTTCATCACGCGCGTAAGCCGCTTCCAGGCCTTCAACGGCGGTCGGGAACTGGAACTCGCCTTTTGCCAGGGTCAGCAGATCATAGGCTTGCTCAACGCGGTCCCAGCGGTTGTCGCGGTCCATGGCATAGTAACGACCAATGATGGACGCCACGCGGCCTTTGCCCAGTGCGGCAAATTTGTCTTCAAACGCTTCAAGAGAACCTTTTGCGCTGCGTGGCGGCGTATCGCGACCATCCAGGAAGGCGTGCAGATAGATTTTTTCCGCACCGCGCTCAGCGGCCAGTTCTACCATCGCCATGATGTGATCTTCGTGGCTGTGAACACCGCCCGCAGAGAGCAGACCCATAATGTGAACGGCCTTGCCTGCGGCAACGGCTTTATCAACCGCTCCGGTGAGCGTTGGGTTGACAAAGAATGTACGTTCTTTGATTTCAACGTCCAGGCGCGTCAGGTCCTGATAAACGATACGGCCCGCACCCAGGTTAACGTGACCCACTTCTGAGTTGCCCATCTGACGATCCGGCAGACCCACTTCCAGGCCAGACGCATCAATCAGGGTGTGGGGACGTTTTGCCCATAGCGCATCCATAACCGGGGTTTTGGCGTTGAAAATGGCGTTATCCTGTTGATCTTCACGGTAGCCATAGCCATCGAGAATCACCAGTACCATAGGTTTTTTAGAAACCGACATTGCGACAACCTCATGCTCAAGAGACAAAAAATTTGCGTAATTTTACTACAGCTGAATCGATAAAATAGCCGCAGAAGATCAAAGAAAGCGCGGGGGCAAGGCTGTTCTCAGGCCATTTTGAGGCTTTTTTTACGTGGCATGCCGCAGAAAATAGATTAGCTTTATGTCGCTGGCTGTATTTGCCACAGCGCACAGGTATACTCCTGTCCTGGTTTTTTTAATCACTTAGTCGGGAGTTGTTACCCCCCATGCAAGAAATTATGCAATTCGTTAGCCGCCACCCGGTTCTGAGCATCGCGTGGATTGGCCTGCTGGTCGCTGTACTGTTCACCACATTTAAGGGACTGACGTCTAAAATTAAGGTGATCACCCGCGGTGAAGCGACACGTCTGATCAACAAAGAGGACGCCGTGGTTGTCGATCTGCGTCAGCGCGACGATTTCCGCAAGGGCCATATTGCAGGTGCTATCAACCTGCTGCCAGCGGAAATTAAAGCGAACAACATTGGTGAGCTGGAGAAGCATAAAGCCCAGCCGATTATTGTTGTTGACGGCACTGGCATGCAGGCGCAGGAATCTGCCAACGCACTGCATAAAGCAGGCTTTGAAAACGTAACGGTGCTGAAAGAAGGCATCTCCGGCTGGAGCGGGGAGAATCTTCCTTTAGTGCGCGGTAAATAAGGAGTTAAGTGATGGCCAATATTGAGATCTACACCAAAGCAACGTGCCCGTTCTGCCACCGAGCGAAAGCGCTGCTGTCCAGCAAAGGCGTAACGTTCAAGGAATTGCCGATCGATGGTGACGCGATTAAACGCGAAGAGATGATCCAACGCAGTGGTCGCACAACGGTTCCACAGATTTTTATTGATGCGCAGCACATTGGCGGCTGTGATGACTTGTATGCGCTCGACGCCCGTGGTGGACTCGATCCGCTGCTGAGCTAGAGACTTTAGGACAATTAAAAAGGGTTTTTCCATGTCAGAACAAAATAACACCGAGATGACTTTCCAGATCCAGCGCATCTATACCAAGGATGTCTCTTTCGAAGCGCCAAATGCGCCGCACGTTTTCCAGAAAGACTGGCAGCCAGAGGTTAAACTTGATCTGGATACCGCATCCACCCAGCTGGCGGATGATGTGTATGAAGTCGTACTGCGTGTCACCGTGACCGCCTCTCTGGGCGAAGAAACTGCGTTCCTGTGCGAAGTTCAGCAGGGCGGTATCTTCTCCATCGGCGGCATCGAAGGTAACCAGATGGCGCATTGCCTGGGTGCATACTGCCCGAACATCCTGTTCCCGTATGCGCGTGAATGCATCACCAGCCTGGTTTCTCGCGGTACTTTCCCGCAACTGAACCTCGCGCCAGTAAACTTTGATGCGCTGTTCATGAACTATCTACAGCAGCAGGCTGGCGAAGGTGCCGAACAACATCAGGATGCCTGATGAGCACTGTTAATGCGTCAATGACTGTGATCGGTGCCGGCTCTTACGGCACCGCTCTTGCCATCACGCTGGCAAGAAATGGTCACGACGTGGTCCTGTGGGGCCACGATCCAAAACATATCGCGACGTTGCAACACGACCGCTGCAACGTGGCGTTTCTCCCGGACGTTCCGTTCCCTGACTCTCTCTATCTGGAAAGCGACCTCGCGACCGCGCTGGCGGCCAGCCGCAATATTCTGATTGTGGTGCCAAGCCACGTGTTTGGCGAAGTCCTGCGTCAGATTAAGCCGCTGATGCGTGCGGATGCGCGTATTGTGTGGGCGACGAAGGGGCTGGAAGCGGAAACCGGACGTCTGTTGCAGGACGTTGCCCGCGAAGCGCTGGGAACAGCGATCCCGCTGGCGGTGATCTCGGGGCCGACCTTTGCCAAAGAGCTGGCTGCGGGCTTGCCGACGGCGATCTCGCTGGCGTCCACCGACCAGGCATTTTCAGACGATCTTCAGCAACTGCTGCACTGCGGCAAAAGCTTCCGCGTGTACAGCAACCCTGATTTTATCGGCGTACAGCTGGGCGGTGCGGTGAAGAACGTCATTGCCATCGGGGCCGGGATGTCTGACGGCATCGGTTTCGGCGCGAATGCGCGTACGGCGCTGATCACCCGTGGTCTGACCGAAATGTCCCGCCTGGGCGAAGCGCTGGGTGCCGATCCGGCCACCTTTATGGGAATGGCAGGGCTGGGCGACCTGGTGCTGACCTGCACCGATAACCAGTCGCGTAACCGCCGCTTTGGCATGATGCTCGGACAGGGCAGCGATGTAAAAAGCGCGCAGGAGAAGATTGGTCAGGTGGTTGAAGGCTATCGCAATACCAAAGAAGTTCGCGAATTGGCGCACCGTTTCGGTGTCGAAATGCCAATAACCGAGGAAATTTATCAGGTATTGTATTGCGGAAAAAATGCGCGCGAGGCAGCATTGACCTTATTAGGTCGTGCGCGCAAGGACGAGCGCAGCAGCAATTAGCCGGGAAGTATCGTCACCTGAATGACCCAGCCAGCGCAGAACTGGCTGGTCATTAACTATCGTCTGGAGCAAGCAATGCCGTGTGAAGAACTGGATATCGTCTGGAATAATATTAAAGCCGAAGCCCGAGCTTTGGCCGACTGTGAGCCCATGCTGGCCAGTTTCTATCACGCGACGCTACTTAAGCACGAAAATCTCGGCAGCGCCCTGAGCTATATGCTCGCCAATAAACTGGCTTCCCCTATCATGCCTGCTATTGCCATTCGCGAGGTGGTGGAAGAGGCCTACGCCGCAGATCCGGAGATGATTGCTTCTGCCGCCTGCGACATTCAGGCCGTGCGTACGCGTGACCCGGCGGTGGATAAATACTCCACGCCGCTACTGTATCTCAAAGGATTCCACGCCTTACAGGCGTACCGCATCGGCCACTGGTTATGGAATGAGGGACGCCGCGCGCTGGCCATCTTCCTGCAAAACCAGGTGTCCGTAACCTTCCAGGTCGATATTCACCCGGCGGCGAAAATTGGCCGTGGGATCATGCTCGACCACGCCACCGGCATTGTTGTCGGTGAAACGGCGGTGATCGAAGATGACGTGTCGATCCTGCAATCCGTTACGCTGGGCGGTACCGGTAAAACCAGCGGCGATCGCCATCCGAAAATTCGTGAAGGGGTGATGATTGGCGCGGGTGCTAAAATCCTCGGCAATATTGAAGTCGGACGCGGCGCGAAGATTGGCGCGGGGTCGGTTGTGCTCCAGCCTGTACCGCCGCACACCACCGCCGCTGGCGTCCCGGCGCGCATCGTCGGTAAGCCAGACAGCGATAAGCCGTCGATGGATATGGATCAGCACTTCAACGGTATTCACCACACCTTCGAATACGGCGACGGCATCTGAACGCCGGAACAGCCAAATAAAAAAGCCCGGTGAGTCAATGCACCGGGCTTTTGATTAGTTGCGGTATAACACTTTGATAATGTGATAGCCGAACTGCGTATGCAGTGGGCCGGTTGGCTCCAGCACCGGGCAGGAGAAGACCACTTTATCAAACGCCGGGACCATCTGGCCCTGGCGGAACTCGCCTAAGTCACCACCGCGTTTGCCTGACGGGCAAATCGAGTGTTTCTTCGCCAGTTTGCCGAAGTCGGCGCCGTTTTTAATCTGTTCGAGCAGATCCTGTGCCAGTTTTTCTTCTTTAACAAGGATATGCAGTGCTGCTGCTGTTTTTGCCATGATCGTGCCTTGAGTCAACGAGTTTACGATCGGTATACTACCACGCGTTTTTCCTCCTCTCCCGACTTTCATTGAGTGATCATTTATGCGTTTAAACCCCGGACAACAACAAGCTGTCGAATTCGTCACCGGACCCTGCCTGGTGCTGGCGGGAGCGGGATCCGGTAAAACACGCGTGATCACCAACAAAATCGCCCACTTAATTCGGGGTTGTGGATACCAGGCGCGCCATATCGCGGCGGTCACCTTTACCAACAAAGCGGCGCGTGAGATGAAAGAGCGCGTCGGCCAGACGCTGGGCCGTAAAGAGGCGCGCGGGCTGATGATCTCCACCTTCCACACGCTGGGTCTGGATATTATCAAGCGCGAATACGCGGCGCTGGGCATGAAGTCCAACTTTTCTCTCTTTGATGACACCGACCAGGTGGCGCTGCTTAAAGAGCTAACGGAAGGGCTGATCGAAGATGACAAAGTGCTGTTGCAACAGCTGATCTCGACGATCTCGAACTGGAAAAACGATCTGATGACGCCGGCCCAGGCAGCGGCAAGTGCCAAAGGCGAGCGCGACCGCATCTTTGCCCACTGCTACGGTCTGTACGACGCGCATATGAAAGCCTGTAACGTCCTGGATTTCGACGATCTGATCCTGCTGCCGACGCTGCTGCTTCAGCGGAATGAAGAGGTGCGCGAGCGCTGGCAGAACAAAATTCGTTACCTGCTGGTGGATGAATACCAGGATACCAACACCAGCCAGTACGAGCTGGTAAAGCTGCTGGTAGGACAGCGCGCGCGTTTTACCGTCGTAGGCGATGACGATCAGTCGATTTACTCATGGCGTGGCGCACGTCCGCAGAACCTGGTGCTGCTGAGCAAAGACTTCCCGGCGTTGCAGGTGATTAAACTGGAGCAGAACTACCGTTCCTCCGGGCGTATCCTGAAGGCGGCGAATATCCTGATTGCCAATAACCCGCACGTCTTTGAGAAGCGCCTGTTCTCCGAACTGGGTTACGGCACCGAGCTGAAAGTGCTCAGCGCCAATAACGAAGAGCACGAAGCGGAGCGCGTAACTGGCGAGCTGATTGCCCATCACTTCGTCAACAAAACTGAATACAAGGATTACGCGATCCTCTATCGCGGTAACCACCAGTCGCGCGTCTTTGAAAAGATGCTGATGCAGAACCGCATCCCCTACAAAATCTCCGGCGGTACGTCGTTCTTTTCGCGTCCGGAAATCAAGGATCTGCTGGCCTATCTGCGCGTGCTGACCAACCCGGATGACGACAGCGCTTTCCTGCGCATTGTAAATACGCCGAAGCGCGAGATTGGCTCTGCGACGCTGCAAAAGCTGGGTGAATGGGCGATGACCCGCAACAAAAGCCTGTTCACCGCCAGCTTCGATATGGGGCTGAGCCAGACCCTGACCGGGCGCGGCTATGAGGCCTTAACCCGCTTTACCCACTGGCTGGGTGAGGTGCAGCGTCTGGCTGAGCGCGAGCCTGTGGCGGCAGTACGCGATCTGATCCACGGCATTGATTACGAATCCTGGTTGTATGAAACCTCCGCCAGCCCGAAAGCGGCAGAGATGCGCATGAAAAACGTTAACCAGCTCTTCAGCTGGATGACCGAAATGCTTGAAGGATCTGAGATTGACGAGCCCATGACCCTGACGCAGGTGGTCACCCGCTTCACGCTGCGCGATATGATGGAGCGCGGGGAAAGCGAAGAAGAAGCCGATCAGGTTCAGCTGATGACGTTACATGCCTCGAAAGGGCTGGAGTTCCCTTATGTCTATCTGGTGGGGATGGAAGAGGGCCTATTGCCGCACCAGAGCAGCATTGATGAAGATAACGTCGACGAAGAGCGCCGTCTGGCCTACGTTGGGATCACCCGTGCGCAGAAAGAGTTGACGTTTACGCTGTGCAAAGAGCGCCGTCAGTATGGTGAGCTGGTGCGCCCGGAGCCGAGCCGTTTTCTGCTGGAGTTGCCTCAGGACGATCTTATCTGGGAGCAGGAGCGTAAAGTCATTACCGCTGAAGAGCGTATGCATAAAGGGCAGGCAAACGTGGCAAACATTCGCGCGATGCTGGCAAAAGCCAAAGAGAAGGGATAACTATTTGTAGGCCGGGTAAGGCGAAGCCGCCACCCGGCACGCTTCAAGGGTCACTTCACATCAAGCGCCCAGTGCACATAGCTCTGCCACTGGTACTCCTGCTCAATCAGTTCCGCCCCAAGCGGATGATCCTCAAGCCAGTTTTCCGGTAGCGTCAGCGTCAGTTTCTCATCGTCTGCCGCCAGCGTAATGGCTGGCAGCAAATCATCTCGACGCCGACTGGCAAACAGGATCGCCAGCCGAAGCAGACGACACAGATGCTCCGCCACGCGCGGCGGCACAGCGTTCTGCTGGTGAAGGGAAGAGAGATCGACGGCGTTAGTCTGATTCAGCAGCAGGGTGGCCAGTAGCTTCTTCTGGGCGGGCGTATAACCCGGCAAATCGAGATTACGCACCAGCCAGGCCGCGTGCAGCGGTGCCTGCTTGTACTCCACGCTGAGACCAATTTCATGTAGCGCACAGGCGCTTAGCAACAGATCGCGGCTTAACGGTTCAATATCCCAGCTTTTTTTCACCTGATCGGCAAACTGTGACGCCAGTTGACTCACTCTCTGCGCCTGGTCGGTATCCACAATAAAGCGGCGTTGAACGTTACGCAGCGTACGGCTACGGATGTCCTGATCGACCGACTGGTGCAGCATTCCGTAGACCAGACCTTCACGCAGCGCACCGCCTGCCAGGGTCATACACTGGATATTAAGCTCGGTGAAAATGGCAATCAGTATGGCGAGCCCACTGGGGAAAACCAGCGCGCGTTCAAGCGTCAGCCCTTCTATTTCAAGCTCTTCCAGACGACCACACTGGATGGCGCGCTGTTTAAGCTGCTGGAGTTTGGCAAGCGTGATCCGCTCGTCCATCCCCTGTGCCATCATGATTTCCTGCAACGCCTGCACGGTTCCGGACGCGCCGACACACACTTTCCAGCCGTGATAGCGCAGTTCGTCCATGACCGGGCGCAGGACCGCACGCGCCGCGTTTTCCGCCTCGTCAAAATTCTCTTTGGCAAGGTTTCGATCGGTAAAGTAGCGTTCCAGCCAGGTCACACAGCCCATTGACAGGCTGAAGAGCGACGTCGCCTGCGCGCCTGTGCCCGTGACCAGTTCGGTACTGGCGCCACCGATATCGACCACCAGACGACGATCGTCGCCGCCGGTCGTATGCGCCACACCCTGATAAATCAGACGCGCTTCTTCTTCACCGCTGATGACCTGCACCGGACAGCCCAGAATTTCCTGTGCTCTGGCAATGAAATCGCCAGCGTTAACCGCCAGACGTAGGGTCGCCGTGGCAACAACGCGAATTTGACTGAGCGGGATATCCTGTAAACGTTCTGCAAACAGACGCAGACACTGCCAGCCACGTTCCATGGCTTCCGGGGAGAGATGATTATCGCTGCTCAGGCCCGCCGCGAGGCGGACCTTGCGCTTAATGCGCGTCAGCGTTTGTATGCTTCCCGCCACCTCGCGCACAACCAGCATATGAAAACTATTCGAACCGAGATCAATTGCCGCATAAAGCGAGGTGGAGCTGAGCATATTTTCTTAACCTGAACGACGACGATTACGCGGTGCACCGCCGGAACGACGCGGGCCATTGCCGGAGCGTGGACGTGTAAGGCGCTTAGGTGGCGGCAACTCGCTTAACAGCGCTTCCGGATTGTATTTGCTCTGTGGAATAGAGTGACCGATGTAGGTCTCAATGGCCGGAAGGTTCAGCGCATACTCTTCACACGCAAGGCTGATGGAGTGACCGCTTGCGCCTGCACGACCAGTACGACCGATACGGTGTACATAGTCTTCACAGTCATCTGGCAGGTCATAGTTAAAGACGTGCGTCACGGCTGGAATGTGCAGGCCACGGGCCGCCACGTCGGTCGCGACCAGAATATCAAGGTCGCCACGAGTAAATTCGTCGAGAATGCGCAGGCGTTTTTTCTGCGCCACGTCGCCGGTCAGCAGACCCACACGGTGACCATCTGCCGCCAGGTGTCCCCAGATATCTTCACAGCGGTGTTTGGTGTTCGCGAAGATAATCGCGCGATCCGGCCACTCTTCTTCGATCAGGGTTTGCAACAGGCGCATTTTCTCTTCATTAGAAGGATAAAAAAGCTCTTCTTTAATGCGGTGCCCGGTTTTCTGCTCCGGTTCTACTTCCACATATTCCGCATTGTTCATCTGCTCGAATGCGAGTTCACGTACGCGGTATGACAGGGTTGCGGAGAACAGCATGTTCAGACGCTGGTTTGCCGCAGGCATACGGCGGAACAGCCAGCGGATGTCTTTAATGAAGCCCAGATCGTACATGCGGTCTGCTTCATCCAGCACCACGACCTGGATTGCGCCGAGGTTGATATGGTTCTGTTTGGCGTAGTCGATAAGACGGCCGGTGGTCCCAATCAGGATATCGACGCCGCTTTCCAGCACTTTCAGCTGTTTATCGTAGCCGTCGCCGCCGTAGGCCAGGCCAAGTTTCAGGCCGGTGGCTTGCGCCAGGGGCTCAGCGTCTGCGTGGATCTGTACCGCCAGTTCTCGCGTCGGGGCCATAATTAGCGCGCGCGGCTGGTTAACTTTGCGGTCTGCAATCGCTGGGTGAGAAAGTAAATAATGAAACGTTGACGTTAAAAACGCCATCGTTTTGCCAGTACCGGTTTGCGCCTGCCCTGCAACATCGCGACCGGCCAGCGTCAGCGGCAGGGCGAGAGCCTGAATGGGCGTGCAGTTATGAAACCCTTTAGTTTCAAGGGCTTCGATCACCTTTGGGTGCAGGGCGAAGTCGGAAAACTTCTGTTCTGTTAAATGTGTTTTGCTCATAGTGTGGTAGAATATCAGCTTACTATTGCTTTACGAAAGCGTATCCGGTGAAATAAAGTCAACCTTTAGTTGGTTAATGCGACATCAACACGTCGTTGGTGGAGACAAAACCAACGTACCAGGCTTATTCCTGTGGAGTTATATATGAGCGATAAAATTATTCACCTGACTGACGACAGTTTTGACACGGACGTACTTAAAGCTGACGGGCTGATCCTCGTTGATTTCTGGGCTGAATGGTGTGGTCCTTGCAAAATGATCGCTCCGATTCTGGATGAAATCGCTGACGAATATCAGGGCAAACTGACCGTTGCCAAGCTGAACATCGACCAGAACCCGGGCACCGCGCCAAAATACGGTATCCGTGGCATCCCGACCCTGCTGCTGTTCAAGAACGGTGACGTGGCAGCGACCAAAGTGGGCGCACTGTCCAAAGGTCAACTGAAAGAGTTCCTGGACGCTAACCTGGCGTAAGGTTTCTCAGCTGAGCGTCCAGAGCGCCTAATTAACGGCGAGATCTGGACGCCCGGCTTTAGTCGTGCTAAGTTAGCTATGACTACGTTTTAAACATATCTTGTTGTTTGAATCTTGTTTTACCCGATACTTCCCGTTGTTAACATAAACAGTGCGTGAAGTTGCTAGATTCCGGGCTTGTCACTCAATCCGTCTTGTCGTTTCAGTTCTGCGTTCTTTCCCTGTGACCAGACAGCGAACAGACATGAGGTGATGGCCGCTAAACAGGCATGGATGACCCTGCCATACCATTCACAACATTAAGTTCGAGAATCACCCCGAGTTTAAGAACCCACACCATTATGAATCTTACCGAATTAAAGAATACGCCGGTTTCTGAGCTGATCACTCTCGGCGAAAATATGGGACTGGAAAACCAGGCTCGTATGCGCAAGCAGGACATCATTTTCGCCATCCTGAAGCAGCACGCTAAGAGTGGCGAAGATATCTTTGGCGACGGTGTGCTGGAGATACTGCAAGACGGATTTGGTTTCCTCCGCTCCGCAGACAGCTCCTACCTCGCCGGCCCTGACGACATCTACGTATCCCCTAGCCAAATCCGCCGTTTCAACCTCCGCACTGGTGACACCATTTCAGGTAAGATTCGTCCTCCAAAAGAGGGTGAACGCTACTTTGCGCTGTTGAAGGTTAACGAAGTCAACTACGACAAACCGGAAAACTCCCGCAATAAGATCCTGTTCGAGAACTTAACGCCGCTGCACGCGAACTCTCGCCTGCGCATGGAGCGTGGTAACGGGTCTACTGAAGACTTAACCGCGCGTGTGCTGGATCTGGCATCGCCAATTGGTCGTGGCCAGCGTGGTCTGATTGTGGCGCCGCCAAAAGCCGGTAAAACCATGCTGCTGCAAAACATCGCGCAGAGCATTGCTTACAACCACCCAGACTGTGTGCTGATGGTGCTGCTGATTGACGAACGTCCGGAAGAAGTGACCGAGATGCAGCGTCTGGTGAAAGGGGAAGTGGTTGCGTCTACCTTCGACGAGCCTGCTTCCCGCCACGTTCAGGTTGCGGAAATGGTTATCGAGAAGGCGAAACGCCTGGTTGAGCACAAGAAAGATGTGATCATCCTGCTCGACTCCATCACCCGTCTGGCGCGTGCCTACAACACCGTGGTGCCGGCTTCCGGTAAAGTACTGACCGGTGGTGTGGATGCCAACGCCCTGCATCGTCCGAAGCGTTTCTTCGGTGCGGCGCGTAACGTGGAAGAGGGCGGTAGCCTGACCATTATCGCGACGGCGCTGATCGATACCGGCTCCAAAATGGACGAAGTTATCTACGAAGAGTTCAAAGGTACAGGCAACATGGAACTGCACCTTTCTCGTAAAATCGCAGAAAAACGCGTCTTCCCGGCGATCGACTACAACCGTTCCGGTACCCGTAAAGAAGAGCTGCTTACCACTCAGGAAGAGCTTCAGAAAATGTGGATCCTGCGCAAAATCATCCATCCAATGGGCGAAATCGACGCAATGGAATTCCTCATCAACAAACTGGCGATGACCAAAACGAACGACGATTTCTTCGACATGATGAAACGCTCGTAACGCAAATAATCCCAGTAAACGCCACGTTTTTACGTGGCGTTTTTTATTTATGGACTATACGCTATTACCACACACTCCCAATTTTGACCGGTCGGTGCGACAATAAGAAAATTCGCACAGTAAAAATATTAATAGCTTGAATAATAAACAAATGGGTCGCAAGAGGTGTGCTTTATGCCTTCTGGCTTGATGCCATCATGGTTATACTTCTTTGACTAACATATGTTGAGAACATCCGTTGTGAACCTATTCGATACGTTTGCTGAACTCACCAGTATTTTTTTGTTCACTACTTGCTTTCTTTTTTTAGCACGTAAGGTAGCAAAATATGTCGGTTTAGTGGACAAACCTAACTTCCGTAAACGGCACCAAGGTATGATTCCCTTGGTGGGCGGAATCTCCGTTTTTGCAGGTGTTTCTTTCACTTTTGCTATCGCGGATTACTATATCCCACATGCCAGGCTGTACCTGTGCTGTGCGTCTGTTCTGGTTGTTGTGGGGGCACTTGATGATCGCTACGATATCAGTGTAAGAATTCGAGCCTTCGTGCAGGCTGCAGTTGCTCTTGCCATGATGGTGGCGGCAAACCTTCACCTTAGCAGTCTTGGATACATTTTTGGTTCTTGGGAGATGGTACTTGGGCCGTTTGGTTACTTCCTTACACTCTTTGCCGTATGGGTCGCCATCAATGCATTTAATATGGTAGATGGGATTGATGGTTTATTGGGCGGACTATCTTGTGTTTCATTTGCTGCCATTGGCATAATCTTATGGTTTGATGGTCAATACAGCCTGGCAATGTGGTGTTTTGCTATGATTGCGGCCATTCTGCCCTATATTCTTTTAAATCTTGGCGCGCTGGGCCGTCGCTATAAAGTCTTTATGGGCGATGCGGGTAGCACATTGATTGGTTTCACTATTATCTGGATCTTATTGGAAACCACTCAGGGTAAAACACATCCAATCAGCCCGGTTACAGCGCTTTGGATCATTGCCATTCCGCTGATGGATATGGTGGCGATTATGTATCGTCGTCTGCGTAAAGGAATGAGCCCATTTTCTGCGGACCGGCAGCATATTCATCATCTGATTATGCGCGCCGGCTTCACGTCTCGTCAGGCGTTTGTGCTGATTACGCTAGCGGCTGCTATTCTGGCTGCGATTGGCGTTGCCGCGGAATACGCTCATTTCATTCCTGAATGGGTAATGTTGGTATTATTCTTGCTAGCATTTTTCATGTACGGTTACTGCATCAAGCGTGCATGGAAAGTCGCGCGTTTTATTAAACGTTTAAAACGCAGGATGCGTCGGAACAGTGGCAAAAACACAACTTTAACTAAGTAAAACCGGGACTATGATGACTCAACCGTTGGCGGGAGCGAAATCAGTGGGCACTGAGAACGAGCTGGATATTCGTGGTTTGTTTCGCGTGTTATGGCAGGGCAAACTGTGGATTGTAGGGATTGCCCTGGGGTTCGCGCTGTTAGCGCTTGCTTACACCTTCTTTGCAAAACAAGAGTGGAGCGCCACGGCGATCACAGACCGACCAACGGTGAATATGCTTGGAGGCTATTACTCCCAGCAGCAATTCCTGCGTAATCTTGATATCAAGGCCAATCTGGCGACCCCGGATCAGGCCTCGGTGATGGATGAATCCTACAAAGAGTTTGTGGTGCAGCTGGCGTCGTGGGATACACGTCGCGATTTCTGGTCCCAGACGGACTACTACAAGCAGCGCATGGTCGGTAACAGCAAAGCGGATGCCGCGCTGCTGGATGATCTGATTAATAACATTCAGTTTATGCCTGGCGATGTGCTTCGTAACGTTAGCGACAGCGTGAAGCTGATTGCGGAAACGGCGCCGGACGCCAATAACCTGTTGCGTCAGTACGTTGCTTTTGCCAGCCAGCGCGCGGCCAGTCATTTGAATGACGAGCTAAAAGGCGCCTGGGCTGCGCGCACTATCCAGATGAAAGCGCAGGTCAAACGTCAGGAAGAGGTCGCTAAGGCCATCTTCGCCCGTCGCGTGCATAATCTTGAGCAGGCGCTGAAGATTGCGGAACAGCACAATATTTCCCGTAGCGAAACGGATGTTCCGGCGGACGAACTCCCGGATTCAGAAATGTTCCTTCTTGGTCGCCCAATGCTTCAGGCTCGTCTGGAAAATATCCAGGCCGTTGGCCCTGACTTTGACCTTGATTACGACCAAAATCGCGCCATGCTCAATACGCTCAACGTCGGTCCAACGCTGGACCCGCGTTTTCAGACCTATCGTTATTTAAGAACGCCTGAAGAGCCTGTAAAACGCGATAGTCCGCGTCGCGCATTCCTGATGATCATGTGGGGGATTGTGGGCGCACTGACTGGCGCTGGCGTAGCGTTATTGCGTCGCCGCACAAACTAAGAACGCCGTCTACGATGAAGGCTGTGGCCTTCATCGTCTAATCGAAGAGAATCGATGTGAAAGTACTAACCGTATTTGGCACCAGGCCGGAGGCCATCAAGATGGCGCCTCTGGTTCATGCGCTGGCCAGAGATCCTGATATTGAAGCGAAAGTGTGCGTGACTGCCCAGCACCGTGAGATGCTCGATCAGGTCTTAACCCTCTTTTCTATCGTCCCGGATTACGATCTCAATATAATGAAACCGGGACAGGGACTGACGGAAATAACCTGCCGTATTCTGCAAGAATTAAAGCCTATTCTGGAGTCGTTCAGGCCGGATGTAGTGCTGGTGCACGGCGACACCACCACTACCGTGGCAACCAGCCTGGCCGCGTTCTATCAGCGTATCCCCGTTGGTCATATTGAAGCGGGTCTGCGTACCGGCAATCTCTATTCCCCGTGGCCGGAAGAGGCCAACCGTACGCTCACCGGTCACCTGGCGATGTACCATTTTGCGCCAACCGAGAACTCACGCCAAAACCTGCTGCGCGAAAATATCAGCGACAGCAAGATCTTCGTCACCGGCAATACGGTCATTGATGCGCTGATTTGGGTGCGTGACCGCGTGCTGGCTAACAGCGAGCTTCAGGCAGAACTTGCTGCGCGCTATCCGTTCCTGAACAACGGCAAGAAAACGATTCTGGTGACGGGCCACCGCCGCGAAAGCTTTGGCCGTGGCTTTGAGCAAATCTGCCACGCGCTGGCTGAAATCGCCGCGCAGAACGAGGATGTGCAGATTGTCTATCCGGTGCACCTCAACCCGAACGTCAGCGAACCGGTCAACCGTATCCTGGGTCACGTGGAAAACGTGCTCCTGATCGAGCCGCAGGACTATCTGCCATTTGTCTGGCTGATGAACCACGCCTGGCTGATCCTGACCGATTCTGGCGGCATTCAGGAAGAGGCGCCTTCACTCGGTAAGCCGGTACTGGTGATGCGTGAAACCACCGAACGCCCGGAAGCGGTCACTGCTGGTACCGTGCGTCTGGTGGGAACGGATCCGCGTCGTATTGTCGAAGAGGTCACGCGCTTACTGCATGACGATGAAGAGTATCAGGCGATGAGCCGGGCCCACAATCCGTACGGTGACGGGCAGGCTTGTGGTCGTATTTTGCACGCACTTAAACACAATCGGGTAACGCTATGAGTTTTACTACCATCTCTGTTGTTGGTCTTGGCTATATCGGGCTGCCTACTGCGGCGGCCTTTGCCTCTCGTCAAAAGCAGGTCGTTGGCGTAGATATCAACGCGCACGCGGTGGAAACCATCAACCGTGGCGAAATTCATATCGTGGAGCCCGATCTCGATCGCGTGGTGAAAAAGGCGGTGGACGGTGGCTTCCTGCGCGCCAGCACCACGCCGGTAGAAGCCGATGCGTACCTGATTGCGGTTCCAACACCCTTTAAAGGCGATCATGAGCCTGACATGGTTTACGTCGAGGCGGCGGCAAAATCCATTGCGCCTGTGCTGAAGAAAGGGGCGCTGGTTATCCTTGAGTCCACTTCACCTGTTGGGGCAACCGAGCAGATGGCGCAGTGGCTGGCCGAGGCGCGTCCCGATCTTAGCTTCCCCCAGCAGGTGGGCGACCAGGCCGATATCAATATCGCCTACTGCCCTGAGCGCGTACTGCCAGGCCAGGTGATGGTGGAACTGATTAAAAATGACCGCGTGATTGGCGGCATGACGCCAGTCTGCTCCGCGCGCGCCAGCGAGCTGTATAAAATTTTCCTTGAAGGCGAATGTGTGGTGACCAACTCCCGCACCGCCGAGATGTGCAAACTGACCGAAAACAGTTTCCGCGACGTTAACATCGCGTTTGCGAATGAACTGTCGTTGATTTGCGCCGATCAGGGGATTAACGTCTGGGAACTTATTCGCCTTGCCAACCGTCACCCCCGCGTGAACATCCTTCAGCCGGGGCCGGGCGTGGGTGGGCACTGCATCGCGGTCGATCCGTGGTTTATCGTGGCGCAAAATCCGGAACAGGCACGCCTGATTCGCACCGCGCGCGAAGTAAACGACCATAAACCGCACTGGGTTATCAACCAGGTCAAAGCCACGGTCGCGGATTGCCTGGCCGACAGCGGCAAACGCGCCAGTGAGCTGAAAATTGCCTGCTTTGGTCTGGCATTCAAACCGAATATTGACGATCTGCGCGAAAGCCCGGCGATGGAAATTGCCGAAATGATCGCTGCCTGGCACAGCGGTGAAACGCTGGTGGTTGAGCCGAATATTCATGCGTTGCCGGCAAAACTTGCCGGTCACTGCACCCTTACCGCCCTGGATGACGCGCTGGCGACGGCGGATGTGCTGGTGCTGCTGGTGGATCACAATGCGTTTAAAGCGGTCTCCGGTGATGCCGTACGTCAGCAGTATGTTGTTGATACCAAAGGCGTGTGGCGTTGAGTATCCTCAACGGCGTGCTGGAGTCTCTTGAGTGGGAAAGCGCATTTTTTGCGCGTCCCTCAGCGATAGTGCGTCTGCACGACAATGCCCCTGCGTTGCAGGATGCAGACTTCAGCGCCTGGCAGCGCGTACAGGCTAAGATCCCGGCGGACCGCGCCGATCTGCTGGACGCCCTCCAGCAGCACGGATTCCGGCTGGTCGAGGGCGAGGTTGATCTCTCTGTTACCGTGGCGCGCTACGCCTCACCGGGCGCGGAAATTGCAACGGAGCAGGATATCCCCACGCTGCGCAAGATGGCGGCGCTGGCCTTCGCTCAGAGCCGTTTCCGGGCGCCCTGGTATGCGCCCGATGACAGCGGTCGCTTTTATGCTCAGTGGATAGAGAATGCGGTCAAAGGCACGTTTGACCACGTATGTCTGGTGTTCCGTACTGACGGGGGACAGATTCAGGGTTTTGTTTCGCTTCGCAGGCTCACCGAGCACGAGGCGCGCATCGGACTGTTAGCCGGGCGCGGCATGGGCGAGAAACTCATGCAGGCGGCGCTGCACTGGGCGGAGCAACAACAGGTATCGACGCTGCGGGTCGCAACCCAGATGGGCAACACCGCTGCGCTTAAACGTTATATTGCGAGTGGTGCCAGCATCGACGCCACCGCCTACTGGTTATACAGGTGACAAGATGATTCCATTTAACGCGCCTCCCGTTGTGGGCACTGAACTTGATTACATGCAGTCGGCTATGGGCAGCGGCAAGCTCTGTGGCGACGGCGGTTTTACCCGCCGCTGCCAGCAGTGGATGGAGCAACGTTTTCACAGTGCCAAGGTGCTGCTGACGCCGTCCTGTACCGCATCGCTCGAGATGGCGGCGCTGCTGCTGGATATCCAGCCTGGCGATGAAGTGATCATGCCGAGCTACACCTTCGTCTCCACGGCGAACGCGTTTGTCCTGCGCGGGGCGAAAATCGTGTTTGTGGATATCCGTCCGGATACCATGAACATCGACGAAACGCTGATTGAAGCGGCGATCACTGACAAAACGCGGGCGATTGTGCCGGTGCATTACGCGGGCGTGGCCTGTGAGATGGACACCATCATGGCCATCGCCAAAAAGCACAACCTGTTTGTGGTGGAAGACGCCGCGCAGGGCGTGATGTCCACCTACAAAGGGCGCGCGCTGGGCACCATCGGTCATATCGGCTGCTTTAGCTTCCACGAAACCAAAAACTACACCGCAGGCGGCGAAGGCGGCGCGACGCTGATTAACGATCGTGCCCTGGTGGAGCGTGCGGAAGTGATCCGTGAAAAAGGGACCAACCGCAGCCAGTTCTTCCGCGGTCAGGTGGATAAGTACACCTGGCGCGATATCGGCTCAAGCTACCTGATGGCGGATTTGCAGGCCGCGTATCTCTGGGCGCAGCTGGAAGCGGCAGAGCGAATCAATCTGCAACGCCTCTCCCTGTGGCAAACCTACTACGACGCGCTGGAGCCGCTGGCAAAAGCCGGACGTATTGAACTGCCGACTATTCCGGCAGACTGTATCCACAACGCTCACATGTTCTACATCAAGCTGCGCGATAACGACGATCGCAGCAAGCTGATTGCCTGGCTGAAAGAGGCGGAAATTATGGCGGTATTCCACTATATTCCGCTGCACTCCAGCCCGGCTGGCGAAGCCTTCGGGATGTTTGCCGGTGAAGACCGCTACACCACCAAAGAGAGCGAACGTCTGCTCCGCCTGCCCCTGTTCTACAACCTCGCGCCGGTGAACCAGCGTACGGTGATCAATTCGCTTCTGAGTTATTTCGCCTGATATGTCTCTGGCAAAAGCGTCGGTGTGGACGGCAGCGTCCACGCTAGTAAAAATTGGCGCCGGGTTACTGGTCGTCAAGCTGCTGGCCGTCTCATTTGGTCCGTCAGGCGTTGGGCTGGCAGGGAACTTCCGCCAGCTGGTCACGGTGCTTGGCGTGCTGGCGGGAGCCGGGATATTCAATGGCGTCACCAAATACGTCGCGCAGCATCATGACGATGCCGAAAAGCTCCGCACGGTGGTGGGCACCTCCTCGGCTATGGTGCTGGGCTTCTCTACGTTGCTGGCCGTCGTCTTTTTGCTGGCGGCGGCACCCATCAGCCAGGGGCTGTTCGGACACACGCATTATCAGGGGCTGGTGCGCCTGGTGGCGCTCGTTCAGATGGGGATCGCCTGGGCAAACCTGCTGCTGGCGCTGATGAAAGGCTTCCGTGATGCCGCCGGGAATGCGCTGGCGCTGATCCTCGGCAGCATCATCGGCGTTATCGCCTACTACTTTTGCTATCGGCTGGGCGGCTATGAAGGCGCGCTGCTGGGGCTGGCGCTGGTGCCTGCGCTCGTTGTCATTCCGGCTGCGTTTATGCTGATGCGCAGAGGCAATGTCCCGCTGAGTTACCTGAAACCGCAGTGGGACAAGATACTGGCGGGGCAGCTCGGTAAGTTTACCCTGATGGCGCTCATCACTTCGGTAACGCTTCCCGTTGCCTACGTGATGATGCGAAACCTGCTGGCAGCGCATTACAGCTGGGATGAAGTGGGGATCTGGCAGGGCGTGAGCAGTATTTCAGATGCTTACCTCCAATTTATTACGGCTTCCTTTAGCGTCTATTTGCTGCCAACCTTATCGCGCCTGACTTCCAGGCAGGATATTACCCGCGAGATTTTTCGCTCCCTGCGTTTTGTGTTGCCGGCGGTTGCGATCGCCAGCTTTACCGTCTGGTTAATGCGTGATTTCGCCATCTGGCTGCTGTTTTCGGCGAAGTTTACCGCCATGCGCGATCTGTTTGCCTGGCAACTGGTCGGCGATGTGCTGAAAGTGGGGGCATACGTTTTCGGCTATCTGGTGATTGCGAAGGCTTCGCTGCGGTTGTATATCCTGGCTGAGATCGGCCAGTTTGCGCTGCTGACGGCATTTTCTCACTGGCTGATCCCCACCCACGGTGCGCTGGGGGCGGCTCAGGCCTATATGGCAACTTATATCGTTTATTTCGCTGCCTGTTGCGGCGTATTTTTACTTTGGCGTAAACGCGCATGACTGCACTGATACACATACTGGGATCGGATATCCCGCATCACAACCAGACCGTTCTACGTTTCTTCAATGATGAACTGGCATCCGGCACGCCCGATGCGCGCGAGTTTATGGTCGTTGGACGCGATAACGGTCTGAGCGCGGCGTGTCCGGCATTGCACATCACCTTCTGGCCAGACAAAGCGGCGCTGACCAAAGCCGTTGTCGCGAAAGCTAAAGCGGACCGAAGCCAGCGTTTCTTCTTCCACGGACAGTTCAATACTGGCCTGTGGCTGGCGCTGTTAAGCGGCGGGATAAAACCTTCCCAGTTCAGCTGGCATATCTGGGGAGCGGATCTCTACGAAGTCTCCCGTGGCTGGAAATTCCGTCTTTTCTATCCGCTGCGTCGTCTGGCCCAGGCGCGCGTGGGCTGCGTTTTTGCTACCCGTGGCGATCTCAACTATTTTGCTAAACAGCACCCGAAGGTTCGCGGGGAGCTGCTCTATTTTCCGACCCGTATGGATCCTGCGCTGAACACCCTGGCGAATGACGCGGTTCGTGAGGGCAAACTGACCATCCTGGTGGGAAATTCCGGCGATCGCAGTAACGAGCATGTCGCGGCGCTGCGGGCGGTACATCAGCAGTTTGGCGATACGGTGAACGTAGTGGTGCCGATGGGCTATCCCGCCAATAACGACGCCTACATCAATGACGTTCGCCAGCAGGGGCTTGCGCTGTTTAGCGCGGAAAATCTGCACATTCTCAACGATAAGCTGGAATTTGATGACTATCTCGCGCTCCTGCGAAAATGCGATCTGGGCTATTTCATCTTTGCCCGTCAGCAGGGGATTGGTACGCTGTGTCTGCTGATTCAGGCGGGCGTACCGTGCGTGCTCAACCGCGAAAACCCGTTCTGGCAGGACATGGCCGAACAGCATATTCCGGTGCTGTTTACCTCTGACACGCTTAATGTCGAGGTAGTACGGGAAGCGCAGCGTCAGCTCACGCTGGTGGATAAAAATAGCATCGACTTTTTCAGCCCGAACTACCTCACGCCGTGGCACCACGCGCTGCGTATTGCTTCAGGAGACAACGCATGAGCCAGTTGCAATTTAGCGGCTTGCTGGTGGTCTGGCTGCTGAGCACGCTGTTTATCGCCACGCTCACCTGGTTTGAGTTCCGGCGCGTACGTTTTAACTTCAACGTTTTCTTCTCGCTGCTGTTTTTGCTGACCTTTTTCTTTGGCTTCCCGCTGACCAGCATCCTCGTGTTCCGCTTTGATGTTGGCGTCGCTCCGCCGGAAATCTTGTTGCAGGCACTGCTCTCTGCGACCTGCTTCTACGCGGTGTATTACGTCACCTATAAAACGCGCCTGCGCGCGGCGAAAGACACCGCACCCCGTCGTCCGCTGTTTACCATGAACCGGGTAGAAACCCATCTGACGTGGGTTATGCTGATGACCATCGCCCTCGTCAGCGTGGCGATTTTCTTCATGCATAACGGCTTTTTACTGTTTAAGTTACAGTCCTATAGCCAGATTTTCTCCGCCGAAGTCTCCGGCGTCGCGCTCAAGCGTTTCTTCTATTTCTTTATCCCGGCGATGCTGGTGGTCTTTTTCCTGCGTCAGGACAGCAAAGCCTGGCTGTTCTTCCTGGTCAGCACCGTCGCATTTGGCATTCTGACCTACATGATCGTCGGCGGCACCCGCGCCAACATCATTATCGCCTTCGCGATTTTCCTGTTTATCGGCATTATTCGCGGCTGGATCTCGCTGTGGATGCTGGCGGCGGCAGGCGTCTTTGGCATTGTGGGGATGTTCTGGCTGGCGCTGAAGCGCTACGGACTGAACGTGGCGGGCGACGAAGCGTTTTATACCTTCCTGTATCTGACGCGCGACACCTTCTCGCCGTGGGAAAACCTGGCATTGCTGCTGCAAAACTACGACAAAATCGAATTCCAGGGGCTGGCGCCGATTGTTCGCGATTTCTATGTCTTTATACCGACGTGGCTGTGGCCCGACCGTCCCGGTATTGTCCTGAACACGGCGAACTACTTTACCTGGGAAGTGCTGAACAACCATTCGGGTCTGGCGATTTCCCCAACCCTGATTGGCTCGCTGGTAGTGATGGGCGGAACGTGGTTTATCCTGCCGGGCGCGATCGCGGTCGGGCTGATAATAAAATGGTTCGACTGGCTATATACGCTGGGTAATGAAGAGACCAACCGCTACAAAGCCGCTGTTTTGCACAGTTTCTGTTTCGGTGCCATTTTCAATATGATCGTTCTGGCGCGCGAGGGGCTGGATTCATTCGTCTCACGCGTGGTGTTCTTTATGGTCGTTTTCGGTCTATGTCTGCTGCTGGCAAAACTGCTGTACTGGTTGTTTGACAGTGCAGGGCTTGTGCACAGACGTGAGCCACAGGGCAGCACAACGCTGTCGCAAGTCTGAGTAGGGATTATCATGACGGATACAACTTCAGCCCCGCGTTATGCGCTGCGCGGGCTACAGCTGATTGGCTGGCGAGACATGCAGCACGCGCTGGATTTTCTGTTCGCGGACGGGCAGATGAAATCGGGCACGCTGGTGGCCATCAACGCAGAAAAAATGCTGGCGGTTGAAGATAATGCGGAAGTGAAAAGCCTGATTGAAGCCGCGGAGTTTAAATACGCAGACGGTATTAGCGTGGTGCGTTCAATTCGTAAAAAGTTTCCAGACGCTAATGTGTCTCGCGTGGCGGGAGCTGACCTTTGGGAGCGGCTTATGGAACGCGCAGGCGCTGAAGGCACACCGGTATTTTTGATCGGCGGCAAGCCAGAGGTGCTGGCGCAGACCGAACAAAAGCTGCGTAACCAGTGGAATGTTAATATCGTGGGCAGTCAGGATGGCTATTTCAGGCCGGAAGATCGCCAGGCGTTATATGAGCGCGTACGCGACAGCGGGGCGAAAATTGTCACTGTCGCCATGGGGTCGCCGCGGCAGGAAATTCTGATGCGCGATTGCCGTCTGGTCAGCCCGGATGCGCTCTATATGGGCGTCGGCGGCACCTACGACGTCTTTACCGGCCACGTTAAGCGTGCGCCCAAAGTCTGGCAAAACCTGGGGCTGGAGTGGCTCTACCGCCTGCTTTCTCAACCGACACGAATCAAACGACAGATTCGTCTTCTGCGCTACCTCGCCTGGCACTACACCGGGAAAATGTAATCAATATGCAGCGCGATCTGCTGTTCGCGCTGCAACGCCCCCTGCAAAGCTGCTGAATTTCTGTGCAATGCATTCATTTTTTTAATGCATTGTTTGCCATTTGCCAGAATTTAAGAAACCATTCGCTCCGTATTTCAGTACCCCTCAAAAACAATACCCGGCAATAAGTCGGGAAACAGCAAACACAACCGAGGAATTATGGCAGAGAAAAAACCGGAGCTTCAGCGTGGGCTGGAAGCTCGACATATTGAATTGATCGCGCTGGGCGGGACTATCGGCGTTGGCCTGTTTATGGGCTCGGCAAGCACGCTGAAATGGGCGGGGCCTTCCGTCCTGCTGGCGTATATTATTGCCGGACTGTTCGTCTTCTTCATCATGCGCTCAATGGGCGAAATGCTGTTCCTGGAGCCGGTAACGGGCTCTTTCGCCGTTTACGCCCACCGGTATATGAGCCCGTTCTTTGGTTATCTCACGGCCTGGTCGTACTGGTTTATGTGGATGGCCGTCGGGATTTCGGAGATCACCGCCATCGGGGTCTACGTGCAGTTCTGGTTCCCGGAGATGGCCCAGTGGATACCTGCGCTTATTGCCGTAGGGCTAGTGGCGCTGGCGAACCTTGCCGCCGTTCGTCTTTACGGTGAAATCGAGTTCTGGTTTGCGATGATCAAAGTTACCACCATCATCGTGATGATTGTTGTGGGTCTGGGTGTCATCTTCTTTGGCTTCGGTAACGGCGGGCACGCTATCGGTTTCGGTAACCTGACCGGGCACGGCGGCTTTTTTGCGGGTGGCTGGAAGGGCTTTCTGACGGCGCTCTGTATCGTTGTCGCCTCCTATCAGGGCGTTGAGCTGATCGGCATTACCGCCGGTGAGGCGAAAAACCCGCAGGTGACACTGCGTAGCGCGGTAGGCAAGGTGCTGTGGCGTATCCTGATTTTCTATGTGGGCGCGATCTTCGTTATCGTGACCATTTTCCCATGGAACGAGATCGGCACCACCGGCAGCCCGTTTGTCTTAACTTTCGCTAAGATTGGCATCACGGCGGCAGCCGCCATTATCAACTTTGTGGTACTGACGGCGGCGCTTTCCGGCTGTAACAGCGGAATGTACAGCTGTGGGCGTATGCTTTACGCGCTCTCGCAAAACAAACAGCTGCCGGCTGTGATGGGCAAAGTCTCCCGCGTAGGTGTACCGGTGGCGGGCGTAGCGGTGTCGATTGTGATTTTGCTGATTGGCTCTTGCCTGAACTACATCATCCCAAATCCGCAGCGCGTGTTTGTTTACGTCTATAGCGCCAGCGTGCTGCCGGGGATGGTACCGTGGTTTGTCATTTTGATTAGCCAGTTGCGTTTCCGGCAGGCGCACAAAAAAGCGATCGCCAGCCATCCGTTCCGCTCCATTCTGTTCCCGTATGCGAACTATTTGACGATGGCGTTCCTGATTTGCGTATTAATTGGAATGTACTTTAATGAAGATACACGCATGTCGCTGTTTGTCGGGATGATCTTCCTGGCTGCCGTCACAGCTGCATATAAACTTTTTGGCCTGGGTCGCCGTGGCTCCGCCCATAAAGTGGAGGAATAAGCGGCAAAATGTGCAAACCATAACCAAACGCGCATTTTTTTCAAAAAAGCACTAGACAGCGGGGACGGAGGTACGTAATATCCAGCCCCGCAACGGCGCTAAGCGCCCGTAGCTCAGCTGGATAGAGCGCTGCCCTCCGGAGGCAGAGGTCTCAGGTTCGAATCCTGTCGGGCGCGCCATTTTAGTCCCGGCGCTAGAGCTGCGGTGGTCTGAGAAGTAGTCAGAACCGCGTGAAAGAATACAGTGGTGGCTATAGCTCAGTTGGTAGAGCCCTGGATTGTGATTCCAGTTGTCGTGGGTTCGAATCCCATTAGCCACCCCATTATTGAAAGAGTTGTGAATTGCGAAGGTGGCGGAATTGGTAGACGCGCTAGCTTCAGGTGTTAGTGTTCTTACGGACGTGGGGGTTCAAGTCCCCCCCTCGCACCACGACTTTTAATGAGTTGAACTAAAAATTCAAAAAAGCAGTACATCGGCGAGTAGCGCAGCTTGGTAGCGCAACTGGTTTGGGACCAGTGGGTCGGAGGTTCGAATCCTCTCTCGCCGACCAATTTTGAACCCCGCTTCGGCGGGGTTTTTTGTTTTCTGCGTTTTTTTATCCTGTAGTCATTTCCCGACAACACCCCACATCCTTGTCGCGATTCAGCGACATATAAACCATTAATATTTAAGTATTTGTTATTTTACCTCTTAACCTGTCTCCTTGTGGCGACAGTTCACCGACTTTAGCGCGATGTTGTATGGCTTCAGGCGGTTCTTAACAGCATAATTTCCTTTTATCTTAAAATGTTGCGCGATGTAAAAGTTCTGCGTGTAAACCTGGCACATTACATGCAATGATATGCGTGTAGATGCTCATTCCATCTCTTATGTTCGCCTTAAGGCCTCATAAACTCAGGAATGACGCAGAGCCGTTTACGGTGCTTATCGTCCACTGACAGATGTCGCTTCGGCCTCATCAGACACCATGGACACAACGTTGAGTGAAGCACCAAATATGTTGTCTTACAGACCTGTTTTAACGCCTGCTTTTATAGCAGGCGTTTTTTTATGCCTTATTCACGATAATGGGCCAGGACCAGCGCCACTAACAGCAGAGCGATAGCAGAGACAGCATATAGCGTCTGAGCCGCTCCCATTATCGTCGCCGTCATTGCGGCGAGGCCCGTAAAAAGGGAAGCGCTCAACGTTTGCCAGCGCCAGGCCTTACCGCTGGCAGCGGATATCTGTATAGCCTGAAAATTACTCAGTACCCCAAACGTACCCGCCGCAAAAACGATATTCGACGCCAGATGCGCGATAAAGATCATCCCCAGCGCAAGCACGACCCATGCGGATAAAAACGGAAGCAACCCATAGGCTGCCAGAAAAAGAGCAAGACAGCTAAGTAGCAAAGGCGATCTTGCTGCAAAGCGCGTCAGACTCTCTTTTCTGAGCAGCAAGGGGCCACAAAGCTGTCCCAGACTTCTGGCAAAAAGCAAGGGCAGCGCAAGCCCAGCGGCATTCTCGGGGTTGATCTGCTGCGCCAGTGCTGGCAGCAACGCCATTGCAGGCGAGCCTACGGCAGCAAGGGCAGGCAAAATCAGCAAACTGCGTTTTTGTCGAAGGGTCAGAGTTTGCCAGCGCAATGCCACAGGTTGAGGGTCCCCGACAGGCAACGGTGCTGGACGCGCTACATACTGGCGTTCTGCGAGAAACAGCATGACCAGCGATCCCATAAAACTGGCGGCGTCGATGACCAGTAAGGCGAAGACCGGGATGCGCTGGAACAACACTACACCCAGCCCGGTTCCTAACAAAACCTGGGAGGCAAAAATCACATTTTCCAGACACGTTGCCGCAGGCAGTTCTGCCTCATGCAGTCCGCGTTTAAACAGAAGCGTTAACGCAGGCCAGCTCATCCCGCTCAGCAACGCTTCTGTGGATTGCACCGCAAGCAGCGCCGGTATGCTGTGGTAATGTGCGCCTGAAAGGGGAAAGAGCAGGGCGAGCAAGCCCAGCCATTCGGTCAGCATCAACAGGTAGAGAGGTGAAAACCGCTGGCACAGCTTTTCACCAATCAGGCTGCCGATAAAACCGGGCACCGTAGCAAAAAGGAAGGCGAGGGTTAACAGCGCTGACGGGGCTGACCACCGTAACAATAATCCGAAAACAACAACCTGAGTTAAGCCATTACCCAGGGAGCTAAAGATAAAGGCGCAGGCCAGCAGGCGGAGCCAGCGATGGCACCGCAGCGCTTCGAAAAGCGCATATAAAAGCGAGTTCATGACGATATCCTTTCAGAAACGGTTTATTCCACGCGGGTAAGCGCGTGTGCAAAAAAAAGTTAAGGAAAAGACATCGTTACATTGGCGGGTTCGTTTGCAGGTGAGTGTTAAAAGAATGTAGCAGGAGAAATGAGATAAAAAAAGGAGGCCATCTGGCCTCCTGTTAATTACTGCTGCGTTCCGTTATTTTGCAACGTCAATAACAGCCCATCACGGCGCATAGCTGCGGCCTCTTCCGGCTTGTGCTGCTTGTCCAGCGAATCAGCAAGCCAGGCGTAATCAAATGCGTCCGGGCGTTGCTTCAGCGCGGCGCGGAAGGCGAGACTCGCCTCCTGCCACTCGCCGTGTTTCATCAGAGACTGGCCCAGCGTACTCCACAGCAGCGGACGATCGCCCACGGTTTTGATCTGCTGGCGCAGTGCTTTTTCAATTTGTTCCGGATTGTTGGTTTTCAGACGCGGGATGACCATCACCAGGCGGTCATCATACTGTCGCTTGAGACCGTCGAGGAGGATCTCCTGCGCGGTGTCATGGTCGTCACACTCAATCAGATGTTCTGCCATCGCAACCTGAAGAGGAACCTGCTGGCGCGTTTTGCGGCTCTGGTTTTTCCACCAGGTTTTCAGGCCGTCGCTTCCGAGATCGGCGCGCGCCTGATCCATCAGGCCAATCCAGGCCAGACGCTGAAGTTCATCACGATGTTCATCATCACCCACGTCGGCTTTCGCCATGGAAGGGATAATGTCCAGCAGCGAGCCCCATGCACCGGTCCGAATATATGCCTGCTCAGCAAGACGCAGCACTTCCGGATGACGAGGGGTAATTTCCAGCAGACGGTCAACGCCGTGACGTGCGGCATGGTTTTCATTGCGCGCCAGTTGCAGACGAACGCGGGTGATCTCAACCGGAATCGGATCCTTAGTAGAGAGCTCAGACGCGCGTTCAAGATGCTGATTGGCGCGGGCCTCATCGCCTCGCTGTTGCGCCGCCTCAGCGGCCAGCAGATAGTTAACAACCGGCTGTTCTGCATGGTCGGCATTTTTCGACATCAGCTTTTCAACCTGCTGATAGTCGCCTTCGGCCAGCTTCAGCAACGCCTGCTCGGTCTGCTTACGGGCGCGACGGCGCTTACGGCCAACGAACCAGCCGCGCGTATGTACGCCGATACGGAAAATACGACGCAGGAGCCACTCCACTGCCAGCAGAACGACCACACCCAGGATCAGGATAATCACCAGCCCTGTTACGCTGGTTTCGATGTTGTAGTTATCGGTCTGGATCAATACGTAACCCTGGTGACCCGCAAGCATCGGCCCCAGTACAATCCCGGCGATCAGCAGGATGAAGAGTAAGAAGACTTTTAGCATCATTACTCTCCTTGCGGCGCGCTTTCAGGCGCTGGCGCGGCGGCAGGTGCTTCAGCCGGACGCTCTGCCGGAACGCCCGGCTGGGCCAGCAAGTTACGCACGCGCGTCTGCATGATCTTCTCCAGAATCGGCTGACTTTCCAGCTTGTCCGGTACGTTCATGGTGATGTTTTGCTGGCTCAGCTTGTCGATATCCTCAAGGAACGCGGTCGTGGTTGCATCATTGGTATCGTAGTAAGCACGTACCCAGGTTGAAACGTTATCCAGCGCCTGTTTGTAGGTCTCTTCCTGGTGACGCGGCACGGCCTGCGCCGCGACCAGCAGGCGGGAACGAATGTTTTCGCGTAGATAGACGTCCTGGTTCGGTGCCAGCAGCGGCACGGCAGTTTCATCGCGGCGGCGAATGGTTATAAAGCTGTCCATAAAGTTCTGCCAGCTCTTTTGCAGGTTGATACGCCATTCGCTCAGGGAACTGGACAGCTCGGTACCGTCGGAATCCATCGGAGAGTCATCGTCGTTGTTATCGGCCAGCTGAAGGTTATCAATCTGGTTCGAGAGCTGATTCACCTTAAGGATGATACCGTCGTAGTCGACCTGAGAAACCGCGGACAGGCTGGCGATATCTTCCGTAATAGCGCGGCGTGCGTTGATGAGGCTCGGATCGTTCATATCAGCCAGGCTTGCGTCGGCGCTTTTCAGCAGCGCGGCGGCGGTGGTGACATCCTGATCGCTCCAGAGCTTGCGCCCGGCTAGTTTCACCAGAAAATCGGCCTGTGAAAGTAGCCAGGTTTTGGCATCGGTTCCCGAAATTGTGGCGACTTTTTCCTGCACTTCGCTCAGCTGTTTGGTCAACTCTTCACGTTTGCTGTTCGCGTCGGCGAGGGCGGCAGCCTGCTGTTTGATCACACCTTCCAGCTCAGCTTTTTGCGTCTCCTGCGCTTTCTGTAGGGCAGTGATTTGGTTAACCAGCGCGTCGCTGGTGGCCGTCTGGTTGGTGCCTTGTTTCTTCACCAGTCCGTAGAGACCCACGCCTGCGGCCAGCGCAATCGCGATGGCAATCACGCTCAGCGTGAGGCTGGTTTTATTGCTGCCGTTTTTCTTCTCAACGGTTTTGTCTGTCGTCTCTGGCTGTGACGTGGTGTCCACAGTCTCCCTGGTCTCTTCAACCACGGCGGAGGATTTTTCGTGTTCCGTCATTATGGCTTCCCATTTGAGAGTTATTGTAATGCGCGCAGCAGCGCATCGTTGTCGGCGTTTTCAGCGATCCGAATATCCTGCCAGCCCAGTTCCCGGGCGTGGTTCGCCAGACGCTCACTGACGACCAGAAGCCGACAGCGGAGTAACCAGTTTTCGCGATACCAAAGCGGAATCAGCGACCAAAGCTGTTGTAACATTTCACCGCTGGTGACCACCAGCGTATTAATACCGCGGGCGTGCCAGCGCATTGCTTCTTCCGCGCCATCATAGTGTTTTGCACAGCGCTGATAGCACTCCACAAACGTCACGTCTGCGCCGCGTTCGCGCAGCGTCTCGCCCAGCAGTTCGCGGCCACCGTTGCCGCGCAAAATAAGCGCGCGCTTTCCGGCAATGTTTTGTAATTCAGGTAATTGTAGCAAGACTTCGCTGATTTCCCGATCTAACGGGTAACGAACATCGATTCCGCTCGCGGTATGTAAGGCCAGCGCCGTAGTGCGCCCGATGGCGAAATAGCGGGGGGCGTGAGGCCAGCGAACGCCCTGTTGTTGCAGTTGCGCATGGGCAAACTCCACGGCATGCTGCGACAGCGCAAAGAGCAGATCGCCTTCCTGCAAGAGACGCATCTGGTCAGCGAGCTCAGGCAGCTCGCGACCGGGGGAGAATTCAATCAGCGGAAAACTCCAGGCCACCTGCCCCAGTGCGCGCAGACGGCTCACTAACTGCTCTCCTGCGGGAGAAGGGCGGGTGACAAGTATGCTCATGCAGGGGGCTCTCCGTTATAGACCTCGGCCAGAATTTCACGTGCGCCGTTATTCAGCAGCTCTTCCGCCAGCGATACGCCAAGCGCCTCGGCATCTTGCGGTTTGCCGCGACGTTCACCGCGAACCATATGCGAGCCGTCCGGCGCGCCAACCAGCGCACGCAGCCACAGTTCACCGTCAGTTAATTCAGCATAGCTGCCAATTGGCACCTGACAGCCTCCTTCGAGGCGTGTATTCATCGCGCGCTCGGCTTTTACGCGAACGGCGGTATCGTCATGATTCAGCGGCGCCAGCAGTGCCTGAGTGCGCACATCATCCAGACGACACTCAATGCCGACGGCGCCCTGGCCGACGGCGGGCAGCGACAGCTCCGGCGGCAACGCCACGCGAATGCGTTTTTCCAGCCCCAGGCGTTTCAGGCCCGCAACCGCAAGAATAATGGCATCGTAGTCGCCGTTATCCAGCTTGCCAAGGCGTGTGCCGACGTTCCCACGCAGCGAGCGAATCACCAGATCCGGGCGACGTTCAGCCAGCTGACACTGGCGGCGTAAACTTGACGTGCCGACCACGCTGCCTGCCGGCAACGCACCGAGCGAGTCATATCGATTAGAGACAAACGCATCGCGCGGATCCTCGCGCTCGCAGATGGTCACCAGCCCCAGCCCTTCCGGGAACTCAACGGGCACATCCTTCATCGAATGCACGGCGATATCGGCGCGGTTCTCAAGCAATGCCAGCTCCAGCTCTTTGACAAACAGACCTTTTCCGCCCACTTTGGCCAGCGGCGTATCCAGTATGACATCGCCACGCGTAACCATTGGCACCAGCTCAACGCGTAATCCGGTGTGGCAGGCTTCCAGGCGCTGCTTAACATAATGTGCCTGCCAGAGTGCAAGAGGACTTTGGCGTGTGGCAATTCT
This sequence comes from Enterobacter cloacae complex sp. AR_0002, assembly GCF_001922365.1. Classification (NCBI taxonomy): domain Bacteria; kingdom Pseudomonadati; phylum Pseudomonadota; class Gammaproteobacteria; order Enterobacterales; family Enterobacteriaceae; genus Enterobacter; species Enterobacter cloacae complex sp. AR_0002. Next base: position 3,460,473 of record NZ_CP018814.1, on the reverse strand, counting down.
CAAAACATTGTCTAACATGCTTGTTACCGTCATTATCAATCGCTAACCATCCTAACATTGTTGACACTCGGATGGCAGTTTTACGGTTGATGAAGAGTGAGAGGGACAGGGCGGCGTATTCGTCAGCCATCGCCGTATTCAGGAATTTACACGTACAGAACGGTGCTACACTTGTATGTAGCGCATCTTTCTTTACGGTCAACCGGCAAGGTGTTAAATTGATCACGTTTTAGACCATTTTTTCGTCTGTACCACCAGAAAAGCAAAAGGCGAAAAAAGGGTAACGGTTATTTTTTGAAATACTGCGGGTCCGCTGCTTTTTCTGTTCTGACTGGCATGCGACACCCGGAAACATCAGGCGATACGTCTTGTACCTCTATATTGAGACTCTGAAACAGAGACTGGATGCCATCAATCAATTGCGCGTGGATCGCGCGCTTGCTGCCATGGGCCCTGCTTTCCAGCAGGTATACAGTCTTCTGCCGACATTGTTGCACTATCACCATCCGCTAATGCCGGGTTACCTCGATGGTAACGTTCCCCAGGGCATTTGCCTTTTCACGCCTGATGAAACCCAACAGCATTACCTGACTGAACTTGAACTCTACCGTGGTATGCCGCCGCAGGATTCGCCGAAAGGCGAGCTGCCGATTACCGGGGTTTACTCCATGGGCAGCACATCATCGGTTGGGCAAAGCTGCTCTTCTGACCTGGATATCTGGGTCTGCCATCAGTCCTGGCTCGACAATGAAGAGCGCCAGTTGTTGCAGCGTAAATGCAGCCTGCTGGAGAGCTGGGCGGCGTCGCTCGGCGTGGAAGTGAGCTTCTTCCTGATTGATGAAAACCGTTTCCGCCATAACGAAAGCGGCAGTCTTGGTGGTGAAGACTGCGGCTCGACTCAGCACATCCTGTTGCTGGATGAGTTTTACCGTACTGCCGTTCGCCTGGCCGGGAAACGTATTCTGTGGAATATGGTGCCGTGCGATGAAGAAGAGAATTATGACGACTACGTCATGTCGCTTTACTCGCAGGGCGTTCTGACGCCAAACGAGTGGCTGGATCTGGGCGGCCTGAGCTCCCTGTCCGCCGAAGAGTACTTTGGCGCAAGCCTCTGGCAGCTTTATAAGAGCATTGATTCACCGTACAAAGCGGTGCTGAAAACCCTGCTGCTGGAAGCTTACTCCTGGGAATACCCCACGCCGCGCCTGCTGGCGAAAGATATTAAACAGCGTCTGCACGACGGGGAGATCGTCTCCTACGGGCTTGATGCCTACTGCATGATGCTGGAACGCGTCACCGAATACCTGACAGCCATTGAGGACGCCACGCGTCTTGACCTGGTGCGTCGATGTTTCTATCTCAAAGTTTGTGAAAAACTGAGCCGCGAACGCGCCTGCGTGGGCTGGCGTCGTGAAGTCGTCAGCCAGTTAGTCAAAGAGTGGGGATGGGACGAAGCGCGTCTCGCCATGCTGGACAACCGCGCCAACTGGAAGATCGATCAGGTGCGCGAGGCGCACAACGAGCTGCTTGATGCGATGATGCAGAGCTACCGCAACCTGATCCGCTTTGCCCGCCGTAACAACCTTAGCGTTTCTGCCAGCCCACAGGATATCGGGGTGCTGACCCGTAAACTGTACGCCGCGTTTGAAGCGTTGCCGGGCAAGGTTACGCTGGTTAACCCACAGATTTCGCCTGACCTGTCTGAGCCGAATCTGACCTTTATCTACGTGCCGCCGGGCCGCGCAAACCGCACCGGGTGGTATCTGTACAACCGTGCGCCAAGCATGGATTCGATCATCAGCCATCAGCCGCTGGAATATAACCGCTATCTGAACAAGCTGGTGGCCTGGGCCTGGTTTAACGGCCTTCTCACCTCACGCACCCGGTTGTTTATCAAGGGTAACGAGGTGGTCGATTTAGCCAAGTTGCAGGAGATGGTGGCGGATGTCTCGCACCACTTCCCACTGCGTCTGCCTGCGCCGACGCCAAAGGCGCTCTACAGCCCGTGTGAGATCCGCCATCTGGCGATCATCGTCAACCTGGAATACGACCCGACGGCGGCCTTCCGCAATCAGGTAGTTCACTTTGACTTCCGCAAGCTGGACGTCTTTAGCTTCGGCGAGCAGCAAAACTGCCTGGTGGGTAGCGTGGATCTGCTGTACCGCAACTCGTGGAACGAAGTGCGTACCTTACACTTTAACGGCGAGCAGGCGATGATCGAGGCGCTGAAAACGATCCTCGGCAAGATGCACCAGGACGCCGCACCCCCGGACAGCGTGGAGGTGTTCTGCTACAGCCAGCACCTGCGCGGCCTGATTCGTACCCGCGTGCAGCAGCTGGTGTCTGAGTGCATCGAACTGCGTCTCTCCAGCACCCGTCAGGAAACCGGGCGCTTTAAAGCGCTGCGCGTCTCCGGCCAGACCTGGGGCCTGTTCTTTGAGCGCCTGAACGTGTCGGTGCAGAAGCTGGAGAACGCCATTGAATTCTACGGCGCGATTTCACACAACAAACTGCATGGCCTGTCGGTTCAGGTGGAAACCAATCACGTTAAGCTGCCGCAGGTGGTAGATGGCTTTGCGAGTGAAGGGATTATTCAGTTCTTCTTCGAAGAGTCGGGCGATAATGCCGGGTTTAACATCTACATTCTGGATGAAACCAACCGTGCCGAGGTGTATCACCACTGTGAAGGCAGCAAAGAGGAGCTGGTGCGCGACGTCAGCCGCTTCTATTCGTCTTCGCACGATCGCTTTACCTACGGCTCAAGTTTTATCAACTTCAACCTGCCGCAGTTCTACCAGATTGTGAATGTGGATGGGCGAGCGCAGGTGATCCCGTTCCGTACGCAGGCGATTACCCCTGCGGCGCCCGCTAACCAGGAAACTGCGCCGCTGTTGCAGCAGTATTTTTCCTGAGGCTTTTCGCCGGGTGGCGCTATCGCTTACCCGGCCTACGGTCCGAGCCGTTGTAGGCCCGGTAAGGCGTAGCCGCCACCGGGCAACAAAACTACCTGAAACTCACGTCCTCACCCGCCTGCGCGGTCGCCGCCTGCTCCAGCAGATCCCAGAACGTTTCGCCGCTGCGGTCGCAGACCCACTCGTCACCTTTCAGATCAAAGTGATAGCCGCCCTGTTTCGCCGCCAGCCACACCTGGTGAAGCGGCTCCTGACGGTTAATAATAATCTTGCTGCCGTTTTCGAAGCTTAAGGTCAGGATCCCGCCGTTGATTTCACAATCGATATCGCTGTCGCCGTCCCAGTCGTCGATACGCTCTTCGATGGTCATCCACAGGGTATCGGCAAGGCGATGAAATTCACTGTCGTTCATGGTTTTATTCCTGTTTTTCGTGATGGCGGCAGTATAACGCTAAATAATTCCCGTTGCAGGAAAGCGGCAAACTCTTGCTTTTGTGTCTTCTCCTGCGATGATAGAAACAGATTTGAACTTACGGGCAACCTCTACATGAAAAACGTCTTCCGAACGCTTGTCGTTCTTGTCACTCTGTTTAGCCTGACCGGCTGTGGACTGAAGGGACCACTGTACTTCCCGCCAGAGGATAAAAACGCACCACCGCCGACAAAACCGGTGCAAAGTGGTATCGAGTCATCTACGCCGGATACCAACGATCGCGGCAATAACGGCGGCCCGACTCAGGTCAATCTCTGACAATTACGTTCTGTACCCGCGCAATGGAGCAAATGATGCAGTTCTCTAAAATGCATGGCCTTGGCAACGACTTTATGGTCGTCGACGCGGTAACGCAGAATGTCTTTTTCTCCCCGGAACTGATCCGTCGTCTGGCGGATCGACACGTGGGCGTGGGGTTTGACCAGCTGCTGGTGGTGGAGCCGCCTTACGATCCTGACCTGGACTTTCACTATCGCATTTTTAACGCCGACGGCAGCGAAGTTTCCCAGTGCGGCAACGGCGCGCGCTGTTTTGCCCGCTTTGTACGGCTGAAAGGGCTGACCAACAAGCGCGATATCCGCGTCAGCACCGCCAATGGCCGGATGGTGCTCAGCGTCACCGACGACGAACTGGTGCGCGTGAACATGGGAGAGCCGAACTTCGAACCCTCTGCCGTGCCGTTTCGCGCCAACAAAGCGGAAAAGACCTATATCATGCGTGCCGCCGAGCAGACAGTATTGTGCGGCGTCGTCTCAATGGGTAACCCGCACTGCGTGATTCAGGTGGATGATGTGCAAACCGCGGCGGTTGAAACGCTCGGCCCGGTGCTGGAAAGCCACGAGCGCTTCCCGGAGCGGGCGAACATCGGTTTCATGCAAGTGGTGAAGCGTGAACATATTCGCCTGCGGGTTTACGAGCGCGGCGCGGGCGAAACCCAGGCCTGCGGAAGCGGTGCCTGTGCGGCGGTGGCCGTCGGTATCTCACAGGGGTTACTGGCAGAAGAGGTTCGCGTGGAATTACCAGGCGGTCGGCTTGATATCGCCTGGAAAGGAGCGGGTCATCCACTGTACATGACTGGCCCGGCGACACATGTTTATGACGGGTTTATCCATCTATGAAGCAACCAGGGGAAGAACTGCGGGAACCTGTAACAGAGCTGGACGACAGCACTGTTGTGGATTATCTGCTGCACAATCCTGAGTTTTTTATCCGCAATGCACGCGTCGTCGAACGGATGCGCGTGCCGCATCCGGTTCGCGAGACCGTGTCGCTGGTTGAATGGCACATGGCGCGCTCGCGCAATCACATCAATCAGCTCGAAGAGAACATGACGCTGCTGATGGAGCAGGCCAGCAATAACGAAAGCCTGTTCTACCGTCTTCTGCACCTTCAGGCGCGTCTGGCTTCCGCACACAGTCTCGAAGAGTTCCTCAACCGCTTCCACCGCTGGGCGCGCGAGCTGGGGCTGGCAGGCGCGACGATCCGTCTCTTCCCTGACCGCTGGCGCATTGGCGCGCCGTCCGGGTTTACCCATCTGGCGCTGAGCCGTCAGGCGTTTGAGCCGCTGCGCATTCAGCGTCTGGGCCATGAGCACCATTATCTGGGGCCGCTCAACGGGCCAGAACTGCTGGTGGTGCTGCCGGAAGCCAAAGCTATCGGCTCGGTGGCGATGTCGCTGATGGGGCGCGATGGTGACCTGGGCGTGATGTTATTTACCAGCCGCGACGCGCATCACTATGAACAGGGGCAGGGTACGCAACTGTTGCAGGAGATCGCCCTGATGTTGCCTGAGTTGCTGGAGCGCTGGATTGAGCGCGTATGACGGACGGACTGCTCGCCACTGACGTCACCCGCTTTCTGCGCTATCTGGGCGTAGAACGCCAGCTCAGCCCTATTACGCTGCTCAACTATCAGCGTCAGCTTGATGCCATCATGCAGATTGCCGATGAAATCGGCCTGAAAAGCTGGCAACAATGTGACGCCGCCACGGTACGCGGGTTCGTCGTGCGTAGCCGTAAAAAAAACTTAAGCCCGGCGAGCCTGGCGCTCCGACTCTCTGCCCTGCGCAGTTTCTTCGACTGGCTGGTCAGTCAGGGCGGTCTGAAAGCCAACCCGGCGAAAGGGATCGCCACGCCGAAAGCCCCGCGTCATCTGCCGAAAAATATCGACGTCGACGACGTAAACCGCCTGCTGGATATCGATCTTAACGATCCGCTGGCCGTTCGCGACCGCGCAATGCTGGAGGTGATGTACGGCGCGGGCCTGCGTCTCTCTGAGCTGGTGAACCTCGACTTGAAGCACCTCGATCTGGAATCCGGCGAGGTGTGGGTGATGGGCAAGGGCAGCAAAGAGCGCCGCCTGCCGATCGGCCGCAATGCGGTCTCCTGGATTGAGCACTGGCTGGACCTTCGCGGGCTGTTTGGCGCCGACGAAGATGCGCTGTTCCTGTCGAAACTCGGCAAGCGGATCTCGGCGCGTAACGTGCAGAAGCGCTTTGCGGAGTGGGGCATTAAGCAGGGGCTGAACAGCCACGTTCACCCCCACAAGCTGCGCCACTCCTTTGCGACGCACATGCTGGAATCAAGCGGCGACCTGCGCGGCGTACAGGAGCTGCTTGGTCACGCGAATCTGTCGACCACCCAAATCTATACCCACTTAGACTTCCAACACCTTGCCTCGGTGTATGACGCGGCGCATCCACGCGCCAAACGGGGGAAATAATGCGTTTTTACCGCCCACTCGGTCAGATCTCAGCCCTGACGTTTGATCTTGATGACACCCTTTACGACAATCGTCCGGTGATCCTGCGTACCGAGCAGGAGTCGCTGGCGTTTGTGCAGAACTACCATCCTGCGCTGAAAACAATGCAGAACAAAGATTTCCAGAAGCTGCGTCAGTCCCTGCGGGAAACCGAGCCGGAAATTTATCATGACGTGACCGAATGGCGCCGCCGTGCGGTTGAGCAGGCGATGCTCAATGCCGGCCTGAGCGCGCAGGACGCGGCCACGGGTGCCGAAGCGGCCATGGAAAACTTCGCCAAATGGCGCAGTCGCATCGACGTGCCGCAGGAGACCCACGACACGCTGGCGAAGCTCGCCGAAAAGTGGCCGCTGGTGGCCATCACCAACGGCAACGCTCAGCCTGAACTGTTTGGTCTGGGGAACTATTTTCAGTTCGTGCTGCGCGCGGGCCCGCACGGACGCTCGAAGCCGTTCAACGATATGTATCATCTGGCAGCGGAAAAACTGGATTTGCCGCTCGGTGAGATCCTGCACGTGGGCGACGACCTGACCACGGACGTCGCCGGGGCGATCCGCTGCGGCATGCAGGCCTGCTGGATCAAGCCGGAAAATGCCGATCTGATGACTACCCCGGATAGCCGTCTTCTGCCGCACGTGGAAATTTCACGGTTGGCATCCCTCACGACGCTGATATAATCATCAATTGTTCTGTATAAATTAACAGGGTTTTGGCGAATGGAAACATTTGCCTGCCCGCCATGACGTGACGGTGCCAATGGACGTTTCTTACCTGCTCGACAGCCTTAATGATAAACAGCGTGACGCGGTTGCCGCCTCGCGTACAAACCTGCTGGTACTGGCTGGAGCGGGCAGTGGTAAGACGCGCGTGCTGGTTCACCGTATCGCCTGGCTACAGAGCGTGGAGAACTGCTCGCCGTACTCGATTATGGCCGTGACGTTCACCAACAAGGCGGCGGCGGAGATGCGCCACCGTATCGCACAGCTGATGGGCACCAGCCAGGGCGGCATGTGGGTTGGCACCTTCCACGGCCTGGCGCACCGTCTGCTGCGCGCGCACCATATGGACGCTAACCTGCCGCAGGATTTCCAGATCCTCGACAGCGAAGATCAGCTGCGCCTGCTGAAACGCCTGATCAAGGCGATGAACCTCGACGAGAAGCAGTGGCCGCCGCGTCAGGCGATGTGGTACATCAACGGTCAGAAAGACGAAGGGCTGCGTCCGCATCATATTCAGAGCTTCGGTAACCCGGTCGAGCAGACCTGGCAGAACGTCTACAAGGCCTATCAGGAAGCGTGCGATCGCGCCGGTCTGGTGGATTTCGCCGAACTGCTGCTGCGTGCCCACGAGCTGTGGCTGAACAAACCGCATATCCTGCAACACTACCGTGAACGCTTTACCAACATCCTGGTGGACGAATTCCAGGATACCAACAACATCCAGTACGCCTGGATCCGCCTGCTGGCCGGGGATACCGGCAAGGTGATGATCGTAGGCGATGACGACCAGTCTATCTACGGCTGGCGCGGCGCGCAGGTGGAGAACATCCAGCGCTTCCTCAACGATTTCCCCGGCGCGCAAACCATCCGTCTGGAACAGAACTACCGTTCTACCAGCAACATTCTGAGCGCGGCCAACGCCCTGATTGAGAACAACAACGGGCGCCTGGGTAAAAAGCTGTGGACCGATGGCGTCGACGGCGAACCGATTTCGATTTACTGCGCCTTCAACGAGCTCGACGAAGCCCGTTTCGTTGTGAACCGCATTAAAACCTGGCAGGAGAACGGCGGCGCGCTGGAGCAGTGTGCCATTCTCTATCGCAGCAACGCCCAGTCGCGCGTGCTGGAAGAGGCGCTGTTGCAGGTGAGCATGCCGTACCGCATTTATGGAGGTATGCGCTTCTTCGAACGTCAGGAGATCAAAGATGCGCTCTCGTACTTGCGTCTGATTGCCAACCGTAACGACGATGCGGCATTTGAGCGCGTGGTGAACACACCGACGCGCGGCATCGGCGATCGTACGCTGGACGTGGTGCGTCAGGCCTCGCGCGATCGTCAGCTCACGTTGTGGCAGGCATGCCGCGAGCTGTTACAGGAAAAAGCCCTCGCCGGGCGCGCCGCCAGCGCATTGCAACGCTTTCTGGAGTTAATCGACGCACTGGCGCAGGAAACGGCCGACATGCCGCTGCACGTCCAGACCGACCGGGTGATTAAAGATTCCGGCTTGCGCACCATGTACGAGCAGGAAAAAGGCGAGAAGGGCCAGACCCGTATTGAGAACTTAGAGGAACTGGTGACGGCAACGCGCCAGTTCAGCTACAACGAAGAAGACGAAGACCTGATGCCGTTGCAGGCATTCCTCTCTCACGCCGCGCTGGAGGCGGGTGAAGGGCAGGCCGATACCTGGCAGGATGCGGTTCAGCTGATGACCCTGCACTCCGCGAAAGGTCTGGAGTTCCCGCAGGTGTTCATCGTCGGGATGGAAGAGGGGATGTTCCCGAGCCAGATGTCGCTGGATGAAGGCGGGCGTCTGGAAGAGGAGCGTCGTCTGGCCTACGTGGGCGTGACCCGTGCGATGCAGAAACTGACTCTGACCTACGCGGAAACCCGCCGCCTGTACGGGAAAGAGGTGTATCACCGTCCGTCGCGCTTTATCGGCGAACTGCCGGAAGAGTGTGTGGAAGAGGTGCGCCTGCGCGCCAGCATCAGCCGTCCGGTCAGCCATCAGCGTATGGGCTCGCCGATCTCTGAAACCGACACCGGTTACAAGCTGGGCCAGCGCGTGCGCCACTCGAAGTTTGGCGAAGGCACCATCGTCAACCTGGAAGGCAGCGGCGAGCACAGCCGTTTGCAGGTAGCGTTCCAGGGGCAGGGGATCAAATGGCTGGTGGCAGCCTATGCCAAGCTGGAAAGTGTGTAACTTTCAGAAAAATATCACTATTTTGTAATAATCTGCTAGCCTTATACGTTGAAGGTCAATTAATGCCCTTCAGCGTTCCGTTGCGTGTTGACGCCACAGTTATTGCTGGCGTAACATGCGCGCACGATTACGCTAAGAGGACATTCGCCTTGGACACACCCAGTAGATACTGGCTCAATTCCCTGTCATCCAGGAACAACTCCTAAGGCTATCTCCTCTTGCTGATGGCCTTAGTGGTTGTCAGCGACTGCATCATTCCCGTCGCGCTGAGTCAGGCTGTTTAATGGTCTGAAACCCAATTTGTTTCTGTGTGCCCACCGAACTGTCCGATATTTTTTGCATTGGGAGTCCCGGTCATGTTGAGCGCATTTCAACTCGAAAATAACCGACTGACTCGGCTTGAAGCCGAAGAGTCACAGCCCCTCATTGATGCCGTATGGGTGGATCTGGTCGAGCCGGACGACGATGAGCGCCTTCGCGTACAATCTGAGCTGGGGCAAAGCCTGGCAACGCGCCCGGAACTGGAAGACATCGAAGCATCCGCCCGTTTTTTTGAAGACGAAGACGGCCTGCACATTCACTCCTTCTTCTTCTTCGAAGATGCCGAAGACCACGCGGGGAACTCCACCGTGGCGTTTACCATTCGCGATGGCCGCCTGTTCACCCTGCGCGAGCGCGAACTGCCTGCGTTTCGTCTCTACCGTATGCGCGCCCGCAGCCAGGCGATGATGGACGGTAACGCCTATGAGCTGCTGCTGGATCTGTTCGAAACCAAAATCGAACAGCTGGCGGATGAAATCGAAAACATCTACAGCGACCTGGAAAAGCTGAGCCGCGTGATCATGGAAGGCCATCAGGGCGATGAGTACGACGAAGCGTTGTCCACGCTGGCTGAGCTGGAAGATATCGGCTGGAAGGTGCGTTTGTGTCTGATGGATACCCAGCGCGCGCTGAACTTCCTGGTGCGCAAGGCGCGTCTGCCGGGCGGTCAGCTGGAGCAGGCGCGTGAGATCTTACGCGATATCGAATCCCTGCTGCCGCACAACGAATCCCTGTTCCAGAAGGTCAACTTCCTGATGCAGGCGGCGATGGGCTTCATCAACATCGAGCAGAACCGCATCATCAAGATCTTCTCGGTGGTGTCCGTGGTGTTCCTGCCGCCGACGCTGGTAGCCTCCAGCTACGGGATGAACTTCGAGTTTATGCCGGAACTGAAGTGGAGCTTTGGCTACCCGGGGGCGATTATCTTTATGATCCTCGCCGGGCTGGCGCCGTATCTCTATTTTAAACGCCGGAACTGGCTGTAAAAATCTGGCGGGTGGCGCTGCGCTTACCCGCCCTACGATCGAATTCCCTCTCCCTGTGGGAGAGGGTTAGGGTGAGGGCAACATCACAGCCCTTTGCGCACCCTGCGCTGGGTATAAATCGCATCCGCAACAAAGATGGCCAGCGCCACCCAGATAAAGGCGAACGTCACCATCTTATCCGCACCCGGCACCTCGCCGTAAAACACCACCGCCAGCAGGAACATCAGCGTCGGGCCAATGTACTGGAAGAAGCCCAACGTGGAGAGGCGCAGACGCGTTGCCGCGCCGGTGAAGCACAGCAGGGGTATCGTCGTGACCACGCCCGCGGCCATCAGCATCAGGTTCAGCGACCATGGGTTGCTGCCCATATGGCTGGTGGCGCTGTCGGCAATACCGAACAGGTAGATCGCGGCGACAGGCAGCAGCCACAGGGTTTCAAACAGCATTCCCGTCTGCGCTTCCACGGCGATTTTTTTACGCACCAGGCCGTAGAAGGCAAAGCTGAACGCCAGCCCCAGGGCGATAACCGGCAGTGAGCCGAAGGTCCACAGCTGTACCAGCACGCCGCAGAAGGCCAGAATCACTGCCACCCACTGCATCCGGCGAAAGCGCTCGCCGAGGAAAATCATCCCCAGCAAAATATTGACCAGCGGGTTAATAAAGTAGCCCAGGCTGGCTTCGAGCATGTGATGGTTATTCACCGCCCAGATAAACAGCAGCCAGTTTCCGCCAATCAGCACCGCAGAGAGGGCGAGCAGGAAGACCTTCTTCGGGGTTTTCAGCAGCGTTTTGACGCCTGACCACTGACGGCTGATACTCATCAGCGCAATCATGAAGAAAAACGACCAGATGACGCGGTGAGTGAGGATCTCGTCCGCCGGGACATAGGCGATAAGTTTGAAGTACGCCGGTGCTATACCCCAAATAAAATAAGCGGCAAGGGCGAGTAAAACGCCCTGCCGCGTCTGTTTAGCATCCATCGGGAAAATCCGTTACAAAAAAGTGAAGTAATTTTACCCGAATTTGCCGTCTCAACCCACCATATAAGTGGCGGTTGCGCTGGCGATATAAACCTGCTCCTCGTTATGCAGCTCAACGCGGGCGACGGCAACTTTATTCCCGGCGCGCAGCAGGCTGCTGGTACAGGTGAAGCGGTTTCCGCGTCCTGGGCGCAGGTAGTCGACGCGTAAATCGATGGTGCCCATGCGCGACAGGCGCTGGCGTAACTCATCTTCGTTGATGGTGTCGTGGCGCGTCAGCGTGCTGCCCACGCACACCAGACCGGCCGCCACGTCCAGCGCGGAGGCAATTACCCCGCCGTGCAAAATGCTTTGCGCCCAGTTACCGACCATCATTGGCTGATTATTGAAACTCAGCTGAGCGAAGTCTTTTTCGTATCGCTCCAGCTCAAGACCCAGTGCACGGTTGAACGGCATGTGGTACACAAAAATCTCGCCCACGAGCTTTAAGGTTTCTTCGGCGGTGAGTGTGGCTGACATCTGACGTGGCATCCTTGTTGTTAACAAAATGTTGATTTTATGCTTCAGGATAAAGGAATGCCACTTTAAGAAACGAGGAAGCGGAAGTTATCGCAGAAGTCTGTAGAATGCCCGGACAAAACTATTCATTAAATGTCACCATTTCAGGAGAACACCACCGATGCGGACGTATCTGGGTTGGTTACTGGCGGCGGTTGCGCTGCCCCTCACAGCATATGCGCAGGAAGCGACGATCAAAGAGGTGCATGATAAACCTGCCGTTAAGGGTAGCATCATCGCCAATATGCTTCAGGAGCATGACAATCCGTTCACGCTGTACCCGTATGACACAAACTACGTGATCTACACCCAGACCAGCGATCTCAACAAAGAGGCGATAAGCTCCTATAACTGGTCTGATAATGCGCGTAAAGATGAGGTGAAGTTCCAGCTCAGCCTCGCCTTCCCGTTCTGGCGCGGCATCCTGGGGCCGAACTCGGTACTTGGCGCGTCCTACACGCAGAAGTCATGGTGGCAGCTCTCCAACAGCGGGGAATCATCACCGTTCCGCGAAACCAACTATGAACCGCAGCTGTTCCTCGGTTTCGCCACCGATTATGAGTTTGCAGGCTGGACGCTGCGAGACGTGGAGGTGGGCTATAACCACGATTCCAACGGTCGTTCCGACCCAACCTCACGCAGCTGGAACCGCATCTATACGCGTCTGATGGCGCAGAACGGCAATTTCATGGTGGAAGTGAAGCCGTGGTACGTAGTAGGCAGCACCGATGACAACCCGGATATCACCAAATATATGGGCTACTATCAGCTTAAAGTGGGCTATCAGCTGGGTGACGCGGTGCTGAGTGCCAAAGGCCAGTACAACTGGAATACCGGCTACGGCGGTGCAGAGCTGGGCCTGAGCTACCCGGTAACGAAACACGTTCGTCTCTATACCCAGGTGTATAGCGGCTACGGCGAATCGCTGATCGACTACAACTTCAACCAGACCCGCGTCGGTGTGGGCGTCATGCTGAACGATATTTTCTAAGCTGCTCGAATGTTTTTGCGTTAAACGTTGAAGTTTCTCTCTCAGGCGCTGAAAATAGCGCCTGTTTCATTTCTGGCATATGGGGTTAACGTGGCGCAGGCGGAAGTATTGAATCAGGAATCGCTGGCTAAACAGGTTTTGCATGAAACCTTTGGCTACCAGCAGTTCCGTCCTGGCCAGGAAACCATCATTGAAACCGTGCTGGAAGGCCGCGATTGCCTGGTGGTCATGCCGACCGGCGGCGGTAAATCGCTCTGCTATCAGGTGCCCGCGCTGGTGCTTAATGGCCTGACGGTTGTGGTATCACCCCTTATTTCCCTGATGAAAGACCAGGTCGACCAGCTGCTCGCCAACGGCGTGGCGGCGGCCTGTCTTAACTCAACGCAAACTCGCGAGCAGCAGCAAGAGGTGATGGCCGGGTGCCGCACCGGACAGGTTCGCCTGCTGTATATCGCGCCAGAGCGCCTGATGCTGGACAACTTCCTCGACCACCTGGCGCACTGGAACCCGGTGCTGCTGGCGGTGGATGAAGCGCACTGTATCTCCCAGTGGGGGCACGATTTCCGCCCGGAATACGCCGCCCTCGGCCAGCTTCGTCAGCGCTTCCCCGAGCTGCCGTTTATGGCGCTTACCGCCACGGCGGACGACACCACGCGTCAGGACATCGTTCGCCTGCTGGGACTGAACGACCCGTATATTCAGGTCAGCAGCTTCGACCGCCCGAACATCCGCTATATGCTGATGGAAAAGTTCAAGCCGCTGGATCAGCTCCTGCGCTACGTGCAGGAGCAGCGCGGCAAGTCCGGCATCATCTACTGCAACAGCCGCGCAAAGGTGGAAGACACCGCTGCGCGTCTGCAAAATCGCGGCTTTAGCGCGGCGGCATACCATGCCGGGTTAGAGAACCACATCCGCGCCGATGTTCAGGAAAAATTCCAGCGCGACGACCTGCAAATCGTGGTCGCAACGGTGGCGTTCGGGATGGGGATCAACAAGCCCAACGTGCGCTTTGTGGTGCATTTCGACATTCCGCGCAATATCGAATCCTACTATCAGGAAACCGGCCGCGCCGGGCGTGATGGTCTGCCTGCGGAAGCGATGTTGTTTTACGACCCGGCGGATATGGCGTGGCTGCGCCGCTGTCTGGAAGAGAAACCGCAGGGGCAGTTGCAGGATATCGAACGCCACAAGCTTAACGCGATGGGGGCCTTCGCCGAAGCGCAAACCTGCCGCCGTCTGGTGTTACTCAACTACTTTGGTGAAGGGCGTCAGGCGCCGTGCGGCAACTGCGATATCTGCCTCGACCCGCCGAAGCAGTACGATGGCCTGATGGACGCGCGCAAAGCGCTCTCGACTATCGGACGCGTGAACCAGCGCTTTGGGATGGGCTACGTCGTTGAAGTGCTGCGCGGGGCTAACAACCAGCGTATCCGCGATATGGGTCACGACAAGCTGCCGGTTTACGGCATCGGGAAAGACCAGAGCCATGAGCACTGGGTGAGTATTATCCGCCAGTTGATCCACCTCGGCTTTGCCACGCAAAATATTGCCCAGCATTCTGCGCTTCAGCTGACCGAAGCGGCGCGACCTGTCCTGCGTGGCGAGGTTGAACTGAAGCTCGCCGTTCCGCGCGTCGTCGCCCTGAAGCCGCGCGTGATGCAAAAATCCTACGGCGGTAACTACGACCGCAAGCTGTTCGCCAAGCTGCGTAAGCTGCGTAAAGCTATTGCCGATGAAGAGAACATCCCGCCATACGTGGTGTTCAACGACGCGACGCTGATCGAGATGGCCGAGCAAATGCCGCTCAGCGCCAGCGAGATGCTCAGCGTCAACGGCGTCGGCACGCGCAAGCTGGAGCGCTTCGGTAAAGAGTTTATGGCGCTCATCCGTTCCCACGCTGATGGTGATGATGAGGAGTAGTCAGCCGGGCGAAAAAGTGCCAGGATGGTGACTCACTGTATTATTTCCCCGCGAGCTAATTATGTTAATGCTATTTCTCACCGTGGCGTTAGTGCACATCGTTGCGCTGATGAGCCCAGGCCCTGATTTTTTCTTCGTGTCGCAAACGGCCGTCAGCCGCTCCCGCAAAGAGGCGATGATGGGTGTGCTCGGTATTACCATGGGCGTCATGGTCTGGGCGGCGGTTGCGCTGCTCGGTCTGAACCTGATCCTGGCGAAAATGGCGTGGCTGCATAACATCATTATGGTTGGCGGTGGTCTGTACCTGTGCTGGATGGGCTACCAGATGCTGCGCGGGGCGCTGAAGAAAGAAGAGAACAAGCCGGAAGAGCCAAAGGTTGAGCTGGCAACGGGCGGCCGTAGCTTTGTGAAAGGGCTGCTGACCAACCTGGCGAACCCGAAAGCAATTATTTACTTCGGCTCGGTATTCTCGCTGTTTGTGGGGGATAACGTCGGCGCGGGCGCGCGCTGGGGGATCTTCCTGCTGATCGTTGTGGAAACGTTCGCCTGGTTTACCGTTGTGGCAAGCCTGTTTGCCTTACCGGCGATGCGTCGCGGCTACCAGCGCATCGCGAAGTGGATCGACGGCTTCGCCGGCGCGTTGTTCGCCGGCTTCGGCATTCATCTCATCATTTCTCGCTAAGCATGACGCGCTGACGCAAGCAGCGCGCCAACCAGCATAAACAGCGAACCAAAGACTTTGTTCAGGGCCTTCATCTGCTTAGGCCCTTTGATCCACGCCGCAATTCGCTGCGCCAGCGTCGCGTAACCAATCATCACAATGATATCGACAATAATGGTGGTTGCGCCCAGCACCACGTACTGCATCACCTGTGGCTGATGCGGCACGATAAACTGCGGGAACAGGGCGGCGAGGAACACGATGCTTTTCGGGTTGGTCAGGTTAACGAACACCGCGCGCTTAAACAGGTGGCCGCGTGTTTGCGTCCGGGAGAGCGTATGCAGATCAATCGAGCCAGCGGCGCGCCACTGCTGAATGCCCAGCCAGATAAGATACGCTGCGCCAGCCCATTTCAGCACCTCGAAGGCCAGCACCGAACGGGAGAACAGCGTGCCCAGACCAATCCCCACCAGCACAATATGAATGCCAAGCCCGGTCTGTAAACCGGCGATTGACGCCACCGCGCCGCGATAGCCGTGATTAATTGAGGTGGTCATGGTGTTGATTGCGCCCGAGCCAGGTGAAAGGCTGAGGATGATGGATGTCAGCAGGTAGGCGAACCACCACTCGAAGGTCATTTGAAACTCCCGGATCGTCTGTTTTTATGCCACAATACGCTATTGTTGAGTCATTTTGTGACCGGTGACGAAAAAAACGATATTCCCTGAATTACGGGGGGTGGAAACCCAATGTTTCAGCAGAAAAAGGACTGGGAAACACGAGAAAACGCATTTGCTGCTTTCTCCATGGGGCCGCTGACCGATTTCTGGCGCCAGCGTGAGGAAGATGAGTTTATGGGCGTCGGGGAAATCCCGGTACGCTTCGTTCGTTTCCGTGATGAAAAAAATGACCGGGTGATTGTGGTCTGCCCCGGGCGCATCGAAAGCTATATCAAATATGCCGAGCTGGCGTATGACCTGTTCCATCTGGGCTTTGATGTGTTAATTATCGACCATCGCGGGCAGGGGCTTTCCGGCCGGATGTTGCCGGATACCCATCGCGGCCACGTGGATAACTTCAGCGATTACGTCGACGATCTGGCCGCGTTCTGGCAGCAGGAAGTGCAGCCCGGGCCGTGGCGCAAGCGTTATATTCTTGCCCACTCCATGGGGGGCGCGATCTCGACGTTGTTTTTGCAGCGCCATAAGCACCAGTGCGACGCCATTGCGCTGACCGCGCCGATGTACGGCATTGTGATACGTTTTCCTGACTGGATGGTGCGCCATCTTCTCGACTGGGCTGAGGGCCATCAGCGCATTCGAGAAGGCTATGCCATCGGAACAGGACGCTGGCGGGCGTTACCGTTTGCCATCAACGTGTTAACCCACAGTCGGCAGCGTTATCGGCGCAACCTGCGTTTTTATGCCGATGAACCGCGTCTGCGGGTCGGCGGCCCCACCTGGCACTGGGTGCGGGAAGGTATTCATGCCGGTGAACAGGTGCTGGCAGGCGTAGGCGATGATGACACGCCGACGCTCCTGATCCAGGCGGAAGAAGAGCGTGTGGTGGATAACCGCATGCATGACCGCTATTGTGAACTTCGCGCCGCTGCGGGCCATCCCTGTGAAGGGGGTAAACCGCTGGTCATCAACGGTGCGTACCATGAGATCCTTTTTGAAAAGGACGCTATGCGCTCAGTCGCGCTCAACGCCATTGTTGAATTTTTCAACAGGCATAACTGATTATTGTTTTCCACCAGAGGTTGAAATCCCTATGTACCAGGTTGTTGCATCTGATTTAGATGGCACGCTGCTTTCCCCCGACCACACCCTGTCGCCTTATGCGAAAGAGACCCTAAAACTCCTGACTGCCCGTGGCGTGAACTTCGTGTTCGCCACTGGCCGCCACCACGTGGACGTGGGGCAGATCCGCGATAACCTGGAGATCAAGTCGTACATGATCACCTCTAACGGTGCGCGCGTACATGACACGGACGGCAACCTGATTTTTACCCATAATCTCGATCGTGACATCGCCACCGATTTGTTCGGCATTGTGCATAACAACCCGGATATCGTGACTAACGTTTACCGCGACGACGAGTGGTTTATGAACCGCCATCGCCCGGACGAAATGCGTTTCTTCAAGGAAGCCGTCTTCAACTACTCCCTGTATGAGCCGGGTTTGCTGGATCCTGAAGGGATCAGCAAGGTGTTCTTTACCTGCGAAAGTCACGAAGCGCTGCTTCCGCTGGAGCAGGCGATCAACGCCCGCTGGGGCGACCGCGTGAACGTGAGCTTCTCCACGCTGACCTGTCTGGAAGTGATGGCGGGCGGGGTGTCCAAAGGTCACGCGCTGGAAGCGGTCGCGAAGCGTCTGGGCTTTGATCTGAAAGACTGTATCGCCTTTGGCGATGGCATGAACGATGCCGAGATGCTCTCCATGGCGGGTAAAGGCTGCATCATGCAGAACGCGCACCAGCGCCTGAAAGATCTGCACCCGGAGCTGGAAGTGATTGGCACGAACGCAGACAACGCGGTACCTAAGTATCTGCGCAAACTGTTCCTTGAATAACCTTCATTTGATTGTTTATTGTTCAGATGTCAACTAAAGAGTTCGCTACAATGCCTCTCCTTCTTTCTGAGAGACAAGCATTGTGGCGCTACTCATTATCACGACTATCCTGTGGGCCTTCTCCTTTAGTCTGATTGGCGAATACCTTGCCGGATCGGTCGACAGCTACTTTTCGGTGCTGATGCGCGTGGGGCTGGCGGCGCTGGTGTTCCTGCCGTTCCTGCGTACCCGCGGGCAGTCGCTAAAAACTATTCTGCTGTACATGCTGGTAGGCGCGATGCAGCTCGGCATCATGTACCTGTTCAGCTTCCGGGCCTACGTTTACCTGTCCGTCTCGGAATTTCTGCTCTTCACCGTGCTGACGCCGCTCTACATCACGCTGATTTATGACTTGCTCAGCAGGCGCCGCCTGCGCTGGGGATATCTGCTGAGCGCTGCGCTGGCAGTCATTGGCGCGGCGATTATTCGCTATGACAAGGTAAGCGATCACTTCTGGACCGGGCTGATGTTCGTCCAGCTCGCTAATATCAGCTTTGCCATCGGGATGGTGGGTTACAAACGCCTGATGGAGACCCGCCCGATGCCGCAGCATAACGCGTTTGCGTGGTTCTATATGGGCGCGGCGATTGTCGCGATTGCGGCATGGTTTATGCTCGGCAACCCGCAAAAGCTGCCGACCACCCCCGTGCAGTGGAGCGTTCTGGTCTGGCTGGGCGTGGTGGCCTCGGGGCTGGGCTATTTTATGTGGAACTACGGCGCGACGCAGGTAGACGCCGGAACGCTGGGGATCATGAACAACGTGCACGTGCCGGCAGGGCTACTGGTGAACCTCGCCATCTGGCAGGAGCAGCCGCACTGGCCGAGTTTCCTTATTGGGGGAACGGTGATCCTGGCTTCGCTGTGGGTACATCGCCGCTGGGTCGCTCCGCGCTCCGCACAAACGGAAGATGGTCGCACGCGTGGTTCCGCGCTGAGCGAATAAACGCTTCCGTAATTGGCTGACGTTGCTCGCCATCGCGCACGGCGGCGTACAGCCGGCTCCACAGTCCTTCACCCAGGGTTTTGGTAACCACCAGACCCTGGCGTTCAACCGTCTCGACCACCCAGTGCGGCAGCGCCGCAATCCCCATTCTGGCCGCCACCATCTGAATTAACAGCAGCGTGTTATCCACGCTTTTCAGCTGTGGGCTGATGCCCGCGGGTTGCAGGAAATGGCGCCAGATATCCAGACGACTGCGCTGTACCGGGTAAATCAGCAGCGTCTCCGTTGCCAGATCTTCCGGCGTGATACGCGTTTTGGCGGCCAGCGGATGGTCCGGGGCCAGCACCAGACGCACCTCAAAATCAAACATTGGCGAATAGTGCAGACCGCTGCGTGGCAGAATATCTGAGGTCATCACCAGATCCAGCTCACCCTGCTGAAGCGACGGCTGCGGATCAAACGTGACGCCGGATTTGAAGTCCATCTCCACCTGCGGCCACTTCTGGCGGAAGTTCTCAAGCGCGGGGGTCAGCCACTGAATACAGCTGTGACACTCAATGGCGATGCGCAGGGTGGTCTGCTGCGGCTCGTTGCAGGACTGCAACGCGCTGGCAATCTGCGGCAGCACCTGGTTCGCCAGCTGAAGCAAAATTTCGCCCTGCGGCGTAAAGCGCAAAGGCTGGCTCTTACGCACAAAAAGACGAAAGCCGAGGCGTTGTTCCAGATCGCTGAACTGGTGAGAAAGGGCAGACTGAGTCTGGTGCAGCGTGGCCGCTGCCGCCGCAAGAGAACCGCAGTTCCGCAACGCTTGTAGCGTTTTCAGGTGTTTAATCTCGATCATGAAAGTCCTTCACTTCGGCATGAACATTTTGCGCTTGAGGAATATACAGTACCTGCCAATTATAGAAGTGTAAACATCTGGACGTCTAAATAACGAATTTCTACAAGGGGTATGCCATGACAATCCGCACTCACACTCTCGGTTTCCCTCGCGTTGGTCTGCGTCGCGAGCTGAAAAAAGCGCAAGAAAGCTACTGGGCGGGTAACGCCACCCGCAAAGAACTGCTGGCGGTGGGACGCGAGCTGCGCGCGCATCACTGGGATCAGCAAAAACAGGCGGGCGTAGACCTGCTGCCGGTGGGCGATTTCGCCTGGTACGACCATGTTCTGACCACCAGCCTGCTGCTTGGCAACGTGCCGGCTCGTCATCAGAACAGCGATGGATCGGTGGATATCGATACCCTGTTCCGCATCGGCCGTGGCCGCGCGCCAACGGGTGAGCCAGCGGCAGCGGCGGAAATGACCAAGTGGTTTAACACTAACTATCACTATATGGTGCCGGAGTTCGTTAAGGGCCAGCAGTTCAAACTGACCTGGACCCAGCTTCTGGATGAAGTGGACGAAGCGCTGGCGCTGGGTCACCAGGTGAAACCCGTGCTGCTGGGGCCGGTCACCTACCTGTGGCTGGGCAAAGTGAAAGGTGAGCAGTTCGACCGCCTCAGCCTGCTGAACGATATTCTGTCGGTTTATAAGCAGGTGCTGATTGAGCTGGGTAAGCGCGGTATTCAGTGGGTGCAAATCGATGAACCGGCGCTGGTGCTTGAGCTGCCGCAGGCGTGGCTGGATGCCTTCAAACCGGCGTATGACGCGCTCACGGGCCAGGTGAAGCTGCTGCTGACCACCTATTTCGAGGGCGTAACGCCTAACCTCGACACCATTACTGCGCTGCCGGTTCAGGGTCTGCACGTTGATCTCGTTCACGGCAAAGACGATGTGGCAGAGTTGCACAAGCGTCTGCCTGCGGAGTGGTTGCTCTCTGCCGGTCTGGTGAATGGTCGTAACGTCTGGCGTGCCGATCTCACCGAGAAATATGCACAAATTAAGGACATTGTCGGTAAACGTGAATTGTGGGTAGCCTCTTCCTGTTCCCTGCTGCACAGCCCGATCGACCTGAGCGTGGAGACCCGACTCGACCCTGAGGTGAAAAGCTGGTTTGCCTTTGCCCTGCAAAAGTGTGAGGAGCTGGCTCTGCTGCGCGACGCGTTGAACAGCGGCGACACGGCAGCGATTACCCACTGGAGCGCTCCGATCCAGGCGCGCCGTCACTCGACGCGCGTGCATAACCCGGCGGTGGAAAAACGTCTGGCGGCCATCACTGCCCGGGACAGCCAGCGCCAGAGCCCGTATGAAGTGCGCGCCGAAGCCCAGCGTGCGCGCTTTAACCTGCCCGCGTGGCCGACCACAACCATCGGCTCCTTCCCGCAGACTACCGAGATCCGCGGCCTGCGCCTGGACTTCAAAAAGGGCAATCTGGATGCGAATCACTACCGCACCGGCATTGCGGAACACATCAAACAGGCGATCGTCGAGCAGGAACGTCTGGGTCTGGACGTGCTGGTGCACGGCGAGGCCGAGCGTAACGATATGGTGGAATACTTCGGTGAACACCTGGACGGCTTTGTCTTTACCCAGAACGGCTGGGTGCAAAGCTACGGCTCCCGCTGCGTGAAGCCGCCGGTGGTGATCGGCGACGTCAGCCGCCCGGAAGCGATCACCGTGGAGTGGGCGAAGTATGCCCAGTCTCTGACCGACAAACCGGTAAAAGGCATGCTGACGGGGCCGGTGACCATTCTCTGCTGGTCGTTCCCGCGTGAAGATGTTTCCCGGGAAACCATCGCCAAACAGATCGCCCTGGCGCTGCGTGATGAAGTGGCGGATCTGGAAGCGGCGGGGATTGGCATCATTCAGATCGACGAACCGGCGCTGCGTGAAGGGTTGCCGCTGCGTCGCAGCGACTGGGATGCTTACTTACAGTGGGGCGTGGAGGCGTTCCGCCTCAACGCGGCCGTCGCGAAGGACGACACGCAGATCCACACCCACATGTGTTACTGCGAATTTAACGACATCATGGACTCCATTGCCGCGCTCGACGCCGATGTGATCACCATCGAGACCTCGCGTTCAGACATGGAGCTGCTGGAGTCGTTCGAAGAGTTCGACTACCCGAACGAAATCGGGCCGGGCGTGTATGACATTCACTCCCCTAACGTGCCAAGCGTGGAGTGGATTGAATCGCTGCTGCAAAAAGCGGCCCAGCGCATCCCGGCGGAACGTCTGTGGGTAAACCCGGATTGCGGCCTGAAAACCCGTGGCTGGCCTGAAACCCGCGCGGCGCTGGCGAACATGGTGCAGGCGGCGCAGAATTTGCGTCAGGCGTAGTGGTGCTGGATTGCCCGGTTGGCGTAGCCGCCACCGGGCTTTTGGTATTACGCTTTCTTCCCGCCGTACTGGCTGAACCACGCCAGCATTCTCTGCCAGCCATCTTTCGCGGATTCCGCGTGATAGCTCGGACGATAATCGGCATTAAACGCGTGTCCCGCATCCGGGTACACCACGATTTCGGCCTTCGCGTTTGCCGCCCGCAGCGCGTGGCGCATGGTCTCGACGGTATCAAGCGGAATGCCGGTATCCTGACCGCCATACAGCCCTAGCACCGGGGCATTTAAATCGGTGGCGATATCAACCGGATGTTTCGGCGAGTTCAGCGTCTTTTCGCCCACCAGTTTGCCGTACCAGGCCACGGCCGCTTTCAACTGCGGATTGTGCGCGGCATACAGCCAGCTAATGCGTCCACCCCAGCAGAAGCCGGTCACCATCAGACGGTGTGGGTCGCCACCGTTGCGCGCCGCCCAGCTGGCAACGTGGTCGAGATCGGCCAGTACCTGCGCGTCCGGCACTTTGCTGACCAGGTTGCTGAACAGCGTCGGGATGTCGCTGTAATCATTCGGATCGCCCTGACGGAAATAGAGTTCCGGCGCAACGGCCAGGTAACCTTCCAGCGCCAGACGGCGGCAGAGGTCGCGAATATGTTCATGAACGCCAAATATTTCCTGCACCACGATCACGATGGGCAGCGGGCCATCGGCAGATTTTGGCCGCGCGTGGTACGCTGGCATGTTCTCTCCCTGGGAGGGAATGGAGGTCTCGCCTGCGGTAATGGCTTCTTCAGGGGTCGAGACGATGGTTGAAGCGTGCGGGGCCGCAGCAGGTGCAAAACCGATTTTTTCAGTCATGGCATTCTCCGTACCAATGAATGGATTAGCGCAAAGATAAATATAGACACCAGGTTAACAACCCACAGTGCCTTATAGCGTCTATCTTTTGTGCAGCACCCGGCGATATAACTTGTTAATGTGATGTGAATCACTATTTTATGGAAATTAACTGCAATCATTTTCATTCATGGTGAGGTGTGTCACGAAATAATGCACATTGCTTCTGTAAAGTACCGTTTTACTTCTTCTGACAAACCGACCCACAGAGGAGTCACCTATGTCTAAGTCTGATGTTTTTCATCTCGGCCTCACTAAAAACGATTTACAAGGGGCTACGCTTGCTATCGTCCCTGGCGATCCAGAGCGTGTGGAAAAGATCGCCGCGCTGATGGATAAGCCGGTTAAGCTGGCAGCGCATCGCGAATTCACCACCTGGCGCGCAGAGCTGGACGGTAAAGCGGTGATCGTGTGCTCTACCGGTATTGGTGGCCCGTCTACCTCTATCGCCGTTGAAGAGCTGGCGCAGCTGGGCATTCGTACTTTCCTGCGCATCGGCACCACAGGCGCCATTCAGCCGCACATCAACGTGGGCGACGTGCTGGTTACCACCGCATCCGTGCGGCTGGACGGGGCAAGCCTGCACTTTGCTCCGATGGAATTCCCGGCAGTGGCCGATTTCGAATGCACCACCGCGCTGGTTGAAGCCGCGAAATCCGTGGGCGCCACCACCCACGTGGGCGTAACTGCCTCTTCCGATACCTTCTACCCGGGCCAGGAGCGTTACGACACCTTCTCTGGTCGCGTGGTGAGCCGTTTCAAAGGCTCCATGGAAGAGTGGCAGTCGATGGGCGTCATGAACTACGAAATGGAATCTGCGACGCTGCTGACCATGTGCGCGAGCCAGGGTCTGCGTGCCGGTATGGTGGCGGGCGTTATCGTCAACCGTACCCAACAGGAGATCCCGAACGCTGAAACCATGAAGCAGACTGAAAGCCATGCGGTGAAAATCGTGGTTGAAGCGGCGCGCCGCCTGATCTAATTCTCTCTTCAGTGCTAAAAGGCCGACATGCTCGGCCTTTTCTTTTTGCGTAACGCCTCGCAGGAAAACCCTTTCAAACTGGACGTTCATACAGCACAATTCTATTTTGTGCGGGTTAGACGTGGATGCAGGGGGCATTGTGGATATTTCAATCCTGGTTTATGCGGTAGTTGCGCTGGTGAGCGTGGGGATTGGCTGGCTCATTTGCGGCTACCAACATGCTCAGCAGAAAGCCGATCAGCTGGCAGAGCGCGAAGAGATCGTCGCCGAACTCAGCGCGACGAAACAACAGCTTGCGCTGAGTGACCACTGGCGCGATGAGTGTGAACTGCTCAATAACGAACTGCGCAATCTGCGCGACATTAACACCTCGCTGGAGGCCGATCTCCGGGAAGTGACCACCCGCCTTGAGTCCACCCAACTGCACGCCGAAGACAAAATCCGTCAGATGATCAACAGCGAGCAGCGTCTTAGCGAGCAGTTTGAGAACCTCGCGAACCGCATTTTTGAGCACAGCAATCGCCGCGTGGATGAGCAGAACCGTCAGAGCCTGAACAGCCTGCTGACGCCCCTGCGTGAGCAGTTGGACGGCTTTCGACGTCAGGTACAGGACAGCTTTGGTCAGGAGGCCCGCGAGCGCCACACGCTGGCGCATGAAATTCGTAATCTCCAGCAGCTGAATGCGCAGATGGCGCAGGAGGCGGTTAACCTGACGCGCGCACTGAAAGGTGATAACAAAGCGCAGGGAAACTGGGGCGAAGTGGTCATGACGCGCGTGCTGGAGGCCTCTGGCCTGCGCGAAGGATACGAATACGAAACGCAGGTCAGCATTGAAAACGATGCGCGCTCGCGGATGCAGCCGGATGTCATTGTTCGTCTGCCACAGGGCAAAGATGTGGTTATCGACGCCAAAATGACGCTGGTGGCCTATGAGCGCTACTTCAACGCGGAAGATGACTACACCCGCGAAACAGCGTTGCAGGAGCACATCGCCTCCGTGCGTAACCATATCCGTCTGCTGGGCAGAAAAGATTATCAGCAGTTGCCGGGGCTGCGATCGCTGGATTATGTGCTGATGTTCATTCCGGTTGAGCCAGCCTTCCTGCTGGCGCTCGACAGACAGCCCGAACTGATCACCGAAGCGCTGAAAAATAACATTATGCTGGTCAGCCCCACCACGCTACTGGTGGCGTTACGTACCATTGCCAACCTGTGGCGCTATGAGCACCAAAGCCGTAACGCGCAGCAGATTGCCGATCGCGCCAGCAAGCTGTACGACAAAATGCGGCTGTTTGTGGACGATATGTCCTCGGTGGGGCAAAGCCTGGATCGCGCGCAGGATAACTACCGCCAGGCGATGAAAAAACTCTCCTCCGGGCGTGGCAATTTGCTGGCGCAGGCGGAGGCGTTTCGCAGCCTGGGGGTGGAAGTTAAACGCGAGATTAATCCGGAACTGGTGGAGCAGGCTACCGCTCAGGACGAAGAGTTTCGTCTGCGTGAAGGCGGCGGTGAGCAAAATAGCCGCAATGAAGACAACGATTTAGCGGCGAGTTTATCCCCCGAAGCGCAGCCGGCGCGTTTCTTTCACGGTGGTTGAAACGTAGGGCAAATGCGCCCAATCTGTTACACTTCACGAACATTTGACTGATTAGCAGGCTCTGAGATGGTTGACGATTCACAAGACACAACGCACTTTGGCTTTCAGACTGTCGCCAAAGCGCAGAAAGCTGACATGGTGGCCCACGTATTTCATTCCGTGGCGGCGAAGTACGATGTGATGAATGATTTGATGTCATTCGGCATTCATCGCTTGTGGAAGCGCTTCACTATTGATTGCAGCGGCGTGCGCCGTGGACAAACGGTGCTGGATTTAGCCGGAGGCACAGGGGATCTGACCGCTAAATTCTCCCGTCTGGTTGGCGAAACCGGCCGCGTGGTGCTGGCGGATATCAACGACTCCATGCTGAAAATGGGACGCGAAAAGCTGCGTAACATCGGCGTGGTAGGCAACGTTGAATATGTTCAGGCCAACGCCGAAGCGCTGCCGTTCCCGGATAATACGTTCGACTGCATCACCATCTCTTTCGGTCTGCGTAACGTGACCGATAAAGATAAAGCGCTGCGCTCCATGTACCGCGTGCTGAAGCCGGGCGGCCGACTGCTGGTTCTCGAGTTTTCTAAACCGATTATCGACCCGCTGAGCAAAGCTTACGATGCCTATTCCTTCCACGTTCTGCCGCGCATCGGCGAGCTGGTGGCAAACGATGCAGAAAGTTACCGTTATCTGGCCGAATCCATCCGAATGCACCCGGATCAGGACACGCTGAAAGCGATGATGCAGGATGCCGAGTTTGAAAACGTGGAATACTTCAATATGACGGCGGGTGTCGTCGCGCTGCATCGTGGTTACAAGTTCTGAGTGGAGGTTTCCTGTGCCCATTAAACCCTTAGTCACCGCAGGCATCGAGAACGTACTGAATGCCTTTCTGTATCGCGCTCCGGCGCTGAAAACCGCACGTCAGCGGCTTAACGGAAAGGTGCTGCGCATCGTGTTAAAGGAGTTCTCGACGCCGCTTGTGCTGGTCTTCAGCGAACGCCAGCTTGACGTTCTGGGGGAGTGGGAAGGCGAAGCTGATTGCTCGGTAATTACGCACATGAGCGTCTTACCAAAACTGCGTGACCGTCAGCAGATGACGGCGCTTATTCGCAGCGGTGAGCTGGAGGTCGAAGGCGATATTCAGGTGGTACAGAACTTCGTTGCACTCAGCGATCAGGCTGAATTCGACCCGGCGGAACTGCTGGCGCCCTATATCGGCGACATCGCGGCTGAAGGGATAAGCAAAACGCTGCGCACGGGGTCCGCTTTCCTGCGTAAAGGTCTGCTCCGTCAACAGCGCTATGCTGCCGAGGTGCTGACCGAAGAGTGGCGTATGGCGCCGGGGCCTTTAGAAGTCGCCTGGTTTGCAGAAGAGACCGCGGCAGTTGAGCGCGCAGTTGATGCGTTAACCAAACGGCTGGAAAAACTGGAGGGCAAATGACGCCTGGTGAAATTCGGCGCCTCTATTTTATCGTTCGCACCTTTTTGAGCTACGGGCTCGACGAGCTTATCCCCAGAATGCGTATCACCCTGCCGCTTCGGCTTTGGCGTCGCACGCTGTTCTGGATGCCGAATCGCCATAAGGATCAGGAGCTGGGCGCACGCCTGCGT
Source organism: Enterobacter cloacae complex sp. AR_0002 (assembly GCF_001922365.1). Lineage (NCBI taxonomy): Bacteria > Pseudomonadati > Pseudomonadota > Gammaproteobacteria > Enterobacterales > Enterobacteriaceae > Enterobacter > Enterobacter cloacae complex sp. AR_0002. The sequence goes on along the minus strand of NZ_CP018814.1, from coordinate 3,433,114 downwards.
CTTGCGTTGCAGGAGCTGGGACCGGTCTGGATCAAGTTTGGGCAGATGCTCTCAACACGTCGCGACCTTTTTCCACCGCAGATTGCCGATCAGCTCGCACTATTGCAGGATCGCGTCGCTCCGTTTGACGGAGAGAGAGCGAAGAAACAAATCGAAGAAGCGATGGGCAATATCCCCATCGAGACCTGGTTTGATGATTTCGATATTCAGCCTCTGGCCTCTGCCTCTATTGCGCAGGTTCATACTGCGCGCCTGAAGGAAAATGGCAAAGAGGTGGTCATTAAAGTGATTCGTCCGGATATCCTGCCGGTTATCAAAGCAGACATGAAGCTGATTTATCGCCTGGCTCGCTGGGTGCCGCGTCTGTTGCCGGATGGCCGCCGTCTGCGTCCGCTGGAAGTGGTACGGGAATACGAAAAAACGCTGATTGATGAGCTTAACCTGCTGCGTGAATCGGCGAACGCCATTCAGCTGCGTCGAAACTTTGAAGACAGCCCGATGCTGTATGTTCCTGAAGTCTATTCTGACTATTGCAGTCAGAACATGATGGTGATGGAACGTATCTACGGTATTCCGGTCTCGGACGTGACGGCGCTGGAAAAACAGGGCACCAACATGAAGTTGCTGGCCGAACGTGGCGTGCAGGTCTTCTTTACTCAGGTTTTCCGCGACAGCTTCTTCCATGCTGACATGCATCCGGGCAACATTTTTGTCAGCTATGAGCACCCGGAAGATCCTAAATACATCGGCATCGACTGCGGTATTGTCGGCTCGCTGAATAAAGAGGATAAGCGTTATCTCGCCGAGAACTTTATCGCTTTCTTCAATCGCGACTACCGTAAGGTGGCCGAACTGCACGTGGATTCAGGCTGGGTTCCGCCAGATACCAACGTGGAAGAGTTTGAATTTGCGATCCGCACCGTCTGTGAGCCGATTTTTGAAAAGCCGCTCTCGGAGATCTCTTTCGGACACGTCCTGCTCAACCTGTTCAACACCGCACGCCGTTTCAATATGGAAGTGCAGCCACAATTAGTTTTACTTCAGAAAACATTACTTTACGTTGAGGGCGTAGGCCGCCAGCTCTATCCTCAGTTAGACTTGTGGAAAACCGCGAAACCGTTCCTCGAATCCTGGATTAAGGATCAGGTCGGTATTCCAGCCCTGGTTCGCTCGCTTAAAGAGAAAGGCCCGTTCTGGATTGAAAAAATGCCTGAAATTCCTGAACTGGTTTACGACAGTTTGCGTCAGAGCAAGAACCTTCAGCACAGCATGGATAAAATCGCGCACGAGCTTCAATCCAGTCGCGTGCGTCAGGGGCAGTCCCGCTATCTCTTCGGAATTGGCGCGACGCTGCTGATAAGCGGCACGTTGCTGTTGATCAATCGTCCGGACTGGGAAATGATGCCAGCCTGGATTATGGCTGCCGGTGTGGTTGTCTGGCTTGCTGGCTGGCGAAAAACGCGCTGAATTAGCGTCGCTATCGAGAGATTGCATACGTATAATGCGATCTGACTAATTAATCATCTATCACTGGGGAACACGCATGGGTGGTATCAGTATCTGGCAGTTAGTGATCATTGCCGTCATCGTTGTGCTGCTGTTTGGCACGAAAAAACTCGGATCGATTGGTTCCGACCTGGGCGCGTCAATCAAAGGCTTCAAGAAAGCCATGAGCGATGATGAGAATAAGCAGGAAAAAACCAGTCAGGATGCTGATTTTACCGCTAAATCCATCGCCGATAAGCAGGACGAAGCCAAAAAGGAAGAGGCTAAACGTCACGATAAAGAGCAGGTGTAATTCGTGTTCGACATTGGTTTTGGTGAGTTACTGCTGGTCTTTGTGATTGGTCTGATTGTGTTGGGGCCGCAGCGTTTACCCGTTGCGGTGAAAACCGTCGTGGGCTGGGTGCGGGCACTTCGCTCGCTGGCAACTACCGTGCAGAACGAGCTGGCGCAGGAGCTGAAGCTTCAGGAATTTCAGGACAGCCTGAAAAAGGTTGAAAAGGCGAGCATGGATAACCTGACGCCGGAGCTGAAAGCATCAATGGATGAGTTACGCGAAGCGGCTGAATCCATGAAGCGCTCTTACAGCATTAACGATCCTGAGAAGGCGAGCGATGAAGCAAACACCATCCACAATCCGGTGGTGAAGGGTAGCGAAGAGCAGCGCGAGGGTGTAACGCCTTCCAGCGCGGAGCATCAGGCTGCTTCGCCAGAGCAATCGCCGCAGGAGCCCGAAGTGAAAAAGCAGGTGCCGCCGGAAGAGCCCGTGGTCAAAACGGCTGAGGTAAAACCCGCCGCGCCCGTTTCCGAATCATCCCCCTCGTCGAGTGATAAAGCGTAAACATGGCAGTAGATGATACTCAACCGCTGATTGCGCACCTCATTGAGCTGCGTAAGCGCCTGTTAAACTGCATTATTGCGGTTTTCCTCATTTTTTTATGTCTGGTCTATTTCGCCAACGATATCTATCAGGTGGTTTCCGCGCCGCTGATTAAACAGATGCCGCTGGGCGCGACGATGATTGCAACGGACGTTGCTTCACCGTTCTTTACCCCCATCAAGCTGACCTTCTGGGTATCGTTGATTGCATCTGCACCGGTCATTTTGTATCAGGTCTGGGCATTTGTGGCGCCCGCGCTGTACAGGCATGAACGCAAGCTGGTTATTCCGCTGCTGGTGTCCAGTTCGCTGCTGTTTTATATCGGCATGGCGTTCGCCTACTTCGTTGTCTTCCCGCTGGCCTTTGGCTTCCTGACGCATACCGCGCCAGAAGGGGTGCAGGTGTCGACGGACATCGCCAGCTACCTCAGCTTCGTGATGGCGCTGTTTATGGCCTTTGGTGTCGCCTTCGAGGTGCCCGTAGCGATTGTCCTGCTCTGCTGGGTAGAGGTGACCACGCCTGACGATCTGCGTAAGAAGCGCCCGTACATCCTGGTGGGGGCATTTGTTGTAGGTATGCTGTTAACGCCACCGGACGTCTTCTCGCAAACCTTACTGGCGATACCGATGTACTGCCTGTTTGAAGTCGGCGTATTCTTCGCTCGTTTCTACGTCGGAAAGGGGCGTACCCGGGACGAAGAAGACGAGCCGTCTGAAGAGACCACTAAAGAATAAAACCAACCGCCCGTCAGGGCGGTTGTCATATGGGGATACGTATGTTTGATATCGGGCTTAACCTCACTAGCTCCCAGTTTGCGAAAGACCACGATGAGGTGGTGGCGCGCGCCTTTGCCGCCGGCGTGGGTGGGCTGCTACTGACGGGAACGAATCTGCATGAGAGTGAGCAGGCACGGCAGATGGCGCAACGCTATCAACACTGCTGGTCCACCGCAGGCGTGCATCCTCATGACAGCAGCCAGTGGACGCATGAAAGCGCTGAGGCGCTTCATCGTCTGGCACAAACGCCAGAAGTGGTTGCCATTGGCGAATGCGGGCTTGATTTCAACCGTAACTTCTCGACGCCTGAAGAGCAGGAGAAGGCATTTACCGCCCAGCTCGCGCTGGCAGCAGAGCTGGAGATGCCGGTGTTTATGCACTGTCGCGATGCGCATGAACGTTTTATGGCGCTACTGGAACCCTGGCTGGAGAAACTGCCGGGCGCGGTGTTGCACTGCTTTACGGGCTCCCGTCAGGAAGCGCTGGATTGCCTGAACCGCGGGCTTTATTTGGGTATCACGGGCTGGGTCTGCGATGAGCGTCGTGGGCTGGAACTGCGTGAGCTGTTACCCGTTATCCCGGCCGATCGTTTGCTGCTGGAAACGGATGCGCCGTATCTGTTGCCCCGGGATATGCAGCCCAAACCGCCATCACGACGTAATGAACCGGCCTACCTGGGGCATATTGCTGAGCGAGTGGCGCACTGGCTGGGAGAAGATGTGCAGTGGCTGGCAGCACAAACCGATGATAACGTGCGTCGTCTGTTCGGCGTGCAGTTCTAAACTTTGCGGAAATCGGTGTTTTTCACGCTCTGCAACACCTCTTTGTTCAGCAGGTTGAGCAGCAGCATGGAGCGCGCTTCACCGTCCGGCTCAGCGAAGATGGCCTGTAAGCCTTCAAAGGCGCCTTCGGTGATCACCACGCTGTCGCCGGCATAAGGGGTTTCCGGATCGGTAATATCTTCAGGCTGCTGGTAGACAGAAAGCTGATGAATAACCGATGACGGTACTCTTGCCGGATGGGCGCCAAAACGCACAAAATGGCTGACGCCGCGCGTGGCGCTGATCGTCGTGGTGTGGATCACTTCGGGGTCGAATTCGACGAACAGGTAATTCGGGAACAGAGGCTCACTGACGGTCGTGCGTCTTCCACGCTGCATTTTTTCAAGCGTGATCACGGGTGTCAGGCAGTTAACAGACTGACGTTCAAGATGTTCCTGCGCGCGCTGAAGTTGCCCGCGTTTGCAATACAGTAAATACCAGGCCTGCATAATCACTCTTCCCATTGTTCGGGGCGCAAGCATACCAAAACCCTGGCGGGATCGCTAAGGTGATTATAATGGCGAAAAAGAGAGTAAGTCGTGGAAGTTCACGCTAATTTAACAAAATTACAGCATCACGCGGTCTTACGCCGTATAATGAAGCGCTTACAGAGAGGCCATGATTAACTGCATGAAATACCACGATCTACGCGACTTCCTGGCGCTGCTGGAAAAGCAGGGCGAACTCAAACGCATTACGCTTCCTGTTGATCCGTATCTGGAAATGACAGAAATCGCTGACCGCACCCTGCGCGCGGGCGGCCCGGCGTTGCTGTTTGAAAACCCAAAAGGCTACACCATGCCGGTGCTGTGCAACCTGTTTGGCACACCTCGCCGCGTGGCGCTGGGGATGGGGCAGGAAGATGTCACGGCGTTACGTGAAGTGGGCAAACTGCTGGCCTTTCTGAAAGAGCCGGAGCCGCCAAAAGGGTTCCGCGACCTGTTCGACAAACTGCCGCAGTTTAAGCAGGTGTTGAATATGCCCACCAAACGCCTGCGCGGTGCGCCGTGCCAGCAAAAAGTGCTGGAAGGCGATGCGGTGGATCTGACCAATATTCCCATCATGCAGTGCTGGCCTGAAGATGCCGCACCGCTGATCACCTGGGGCCTCACCGTGACGCGTGGGCCGCATAAAGAGCGTCAAAACCTCGGCATTTACCGCCAGCAGCTGATTGGCAAAAACAAGCTCATCATGCGCTGGTTGTCCCATCGCGGCGGGGCGCTGGATTTCCAGGAGTGGTGCGCGGCCCATCCGGGCGAACGCTTCCCGGTTTCCGTCGCGCTGGGTGCCGATCCGGCAACCATCCTGGGCGCGGTGACGCCTGTTCCTGATACGCTGTCTGAATATGCCTTTGCAGGGCTGCTGCGCGGCACCAAAACCGAAGTGGTGAAGTGCATCTCCAATGACCTGGAAGTACCGGCCAGCGCAGAGATTGTGCTGGAAGGTTACATTGAACAGGGCGAGCTGGCACCCGAAGGGCCGTACGGCGACCACACCGGCTATTACAACGAAGTGGATAACTTTCCGGTGTTCACCGTCACCCACATTACCCAGCGTGAAGATGCCATCTATCACTCCACCTATACCGGCCGTCCACCCGACGAACCGGCGGTACTGGGCGTGGCGCTGAACGAAGTGTTCGTGCCGATCCTGCAAAAGCAGTTCCCGGAAATCGTTGATTTTTATCTGCCGCCGGAAGGGTGTTCGTATCGCCTGGCGGTGGTGACGATGAAGAAGCAGTATGCCGGTCACGCTAAGCGCGTGATGATGGGCGTATGGTCTTTCCTGCGCCAGTTTATGTATACCAAGTTTGTGATTGTCTGCGATGATGACGTCAATGCCCGCGACTGGAATGACGTTATCTGGGCCATCACCACGCGTATGGATCCGGCGCGTGATACGGTGTTAGTGGAAAACACGCCGATTGATTACCTGGATTTTGCCTCGCCGGTTTCCGGACTTGGCTCAAAAATGGGACTGGATGCCACGAACAAATGGCCTGGCGAAACCGACCGTGAATGGGGTCGCCCGATCGAAAAAGATCCTGCCGTGACCGCGCGAATTGACGCGATCTGGGACGAGCTGGCCATAATGAATAACGGTAAGGCAGAATAAGACCGTTTAGCCCTATAGACTTCCCGACAGAGAGAGCGAATGACAACCTTAAGCTGTAAAGTGACGTCGGTAGATGCTATTACCGACACCGTATATCGCGTCCGTTTGGTTCCTGAAGCGGCATTCTCATTCCGTGCCGGTCAGTACCTGATGGTCGTGATGGACGAGCGTGATAAGCGTCCTTTCTCTATGGCCTCAACGCCAGCAGAGAAGGAATTTATTGAGCTGCATATTGGTGCGTCTGAGCTTAACCTGTACGCGATGGCCGTGATGGACCGCATCCTGAAAGAGCGTGAAATCGTGGTCGATATTCCTCATGGCGAGGCCTGGCTGCGTGAAGACGAAGACCGTCCGCTGATCCTGATTGCCGGTGGCACGGGCTTCTCCTATGTCCGCTCTATTCTGCTGACGGCGCTGGCGCGTAATCCAAATCGCGATATCACCATCTACTGGGGCGGCCGTGAAGAGAAGCACCTTTACGATCTGTCTGAGCTGGAGGCGCTGAGCGTAAATCATCCAAACCTGCGCATTGAGCCGGTTGTCGAGCAGCCGGAAGAGGGCTGGCGCGGGCGCAGCGGTACGGTGCTGACTGCGGTATTGCAGGATCACGGGACGCTGGCCGGGCACGATATCTACATTGCCGGTCGCTTTGAAATGGCAAAAATTGCCCGCGACCTGTTCTGCAACGAGCGTGACGCGCGGGAAGATCGTCTGTTTGGCGATGCGTTTGCGTTTATCTGATTGAGAGACCCGCTTCGGCGGGTTTTTTATGCTCGGGCAATAGCCTGGTGAAAATTTAACCTTGAAATGGGCGGCGCATTGCCGTTATTCTTGTTCCCGTTAAATTTCGCCCTCAGGAGCGCCCCCCAAAAATGAACAAACACGACTGATGAATTTCGATCCTTGCTCAACGCATCGCGTCGGCAGGGGATGTTTTGATTTCATTCAGGAGTGCTTATGGCTCATTTTGCGCAGTCCCCCTCTTTTATTTTGCATCAGGTCACCTGTCAGTTTGCGACGGGCGATATCCTTTTTGGTCCACTGAATCTTTCTCTGGATGCGTCAGTGTGCGCGCTGGTTGGCCGCAACGGCAGCGGTAAAACACGCCTTCTCCGGTTGCTGGCAGGAGTTGATGAACCCGCCAGCGGTCATATTGAACGCTTTGGTACACACGTCTACGTGGCGCAGCAGCAGGATATTTCTGCGGATACCACGCTTGCCGAACTGCTTGGTTACGACGCGATCTTTGCGGCGCGCACGCGCATCGACAGCGGTCATTATGAACCCGACGATCTCGACACGCTCGACGGTTATTGGGATCTGGCTGAACGGCTGAGCCAGGCTTTTATCGCTGCAAAACTTCCCCCTTTTGACCCGAGTAAACGCGCGGCAGAGTTGAGCGGTGGCGAGCGCATTCGTGCCTTGCTGTGCAGCGCATTCACCGCGGATGCTGACTACCTGCTGCTGGACGAACCGACCAACCACCTCGACAGGCAAGGCCGCAAGTGGTTCTACGAGCAGCTTTCCAGGTATCAGGGCGGGGTGCTGGTGGCCTCTCACGACCGTGAGTTGCTGGCCCAGGTACCGCGAATCCTTGAACTGAGCGCGTTGGGCTTGCGCAGCTACGGTGGGAATTATGCTGACTATCGAACCCAGCGTGATGCTGAACAGCTGGCTGCCCGCGCCGCGCTGGAGCATGCTGCCACCGAGCGCAAGCGTACCCGCGCCCGTATGCATAAAGAGCATGACGACAGCCTGCGGCGTTCAGCCAAAACGCTTCGCACGGTCGACAGCCTTAACATCGCCTCGTTTGAACGGGTCAAATACAAAGGGGCGGCGAAAGAGCGTATTGGTTCCTGGAAAAAACAGCATAGCGATCAAAACCATGCTTTGAACGCTGCGGTCAACCAGGCACGCGAGCGGGTTGAAGAGGATAATGCGGTGATGTTTACCCTGCCGGGCAGTGAAATCCCGGAAGGGAAACAGGTGCTGGTGCTGGAAGAACTGGTGCTTCCGCACGTGCCTGTCCCACCGATAAACTGGCGAATGGATGGCCCGATGCGCGTGGCGCTACGCGGGCCGAACGGCTGTGGAAAATCCACGCTGTTGAAAGTGATGTTGGGCGAAACCGCCCCTGTTACGGGAATCTGTAAGGTCTCTGTCAGGTGTGCTTATCTCGATCAGCATCTTTCCCGGCTGGATCTGTCGCAGTCGGTGATGACTCACCTTAGCCTGGGCAATACGCCGCTCGAAGAGGGGGCGCTGCGTACCCGTTTAGCGCAGCTTCAGCTGGGCGCAGAGAAAGTGACACTACCACTGGCCGAACTGAGTGGCGGCGAGCGCCTGAAGGCCGCGCTGGCCTGCGTATTGTGGCGTGAAGCGGCAACGCAGCTGTTGCTTCTGGATGAGCCGACCAACCATCTTGATCTGGCCTCTGTTCAGGCCATTGAAGCGGCCTTAGCCGATTACCCCGGCGCGCTGCTGGTGGTGTCGCACGATGAAGCTTTTCTGGCAGGGCTGAAGCTGACGCATGAACTGGTGTGGGAAGAGACGGGATGGCGATGTGAAAGCCTGTAAACACAAGCCCCCGCAAGGGCGGGGGCAAACAAACTTTATCAGGCTAACTGCTTGCGAAGGTCAGGGTTTGCCTGGATCAGGCGCATAAGCTTTAGCTCGGCTGGGGTAGGTTTTTCACGTTTTGACTCCCACTCCAGCACCATTGCTACGCTGACACCCATCGCTCTTGCGAATTCATCTGTTTTCAGGCCCGATCCTTTGCGTAAACGCTCAAATTCACTAAAAGGATTGGACTTTTGATTCAGGGTAACCGTCGGCGGTACATCTTTAAAAATAATCTGTTCCAGGCTGCTCAGCAGCTCAAACTCAGGGTCTTTTAATTCCATTGAGAACTCCTCATAAATCACACATCGGGATCATGAACATCAGAGAGCCTGTTAAGAATAGTCCCTAAACCAGACACAGGATCGTCACGGCTGTGATTAATTGTGCGATAACGATCGCTTTACACGTTTCAGCTATATGGATAGTTATGCTAATTACCTGATTAGTCATATGTAGGGATGCACAGGTATTTTTTTGTAAATAGTCAGTACAAAAACGGGAATACCCGTTTTGCATGAAAACTCTATCTTGCAAGGCTGACCTGGACTATCCTTGTCAGCGTTGGGCACGCGTGTGCCGGTGTGCGCTTTTTGGGTGAAAGGAGTAATAAAATGGCGACAGGAAAGTCCTGCTCTCGCTGGTTTGCGCCTATTGCGGCGTTATTGATGGTTGTTAGCCTGAGTGGGTGTTTCGATAAAGAAGGCGATCAGCGCAAAGCGTTTATCGATTTTCTACAGAATACAGTGATGCGTAGCGGCGAGCGTTTACCAACGCTGACTGCGGATCAGAAAAAACAGTTTGGTCCATTCGTGTCGGATTACGCCATTCTGTATGGCTATTCTCAGCAGGTAAGCCAGGCGATGGATTCCGGTATTCGCCCGGTAGTGGATAGCGTGAATGCCATCCGTGTTCCACAGGATTATATGACCCAGCGCGAACCGCTACGCCAGTCAAATGGCGCGCTTGGGGTACTGAGCCAGCAGCTGCAAAATGCCAAAATGCAGGCTGATGCGTCGCGTTCCGCGTTGAAGCAGGGCGAGGATCTTAAACCGGTCTATGACCAGGTGTATGAGAAAGTCGTGACCAAGCCGTCAAACGCTTTGCAACCGCTGATCCCGGCGGCGCAGGTCTTTACTCAGCAGTTGGTCCAGGTGGGTGACTTTATTAGTGAACAAGGTACGCAGGTGAGCTTTGTCTCTAACGGTATCCAGTTCCCGACCTCCCAGCAGGCGAGCCAGTATAACGCGCTGATCGGTCCGCTCGCGTCCCAGCATCAGGCCTTTAGCCAGGCCTGGAGCGCAGCGGTCGCTGCTACGGAATAAGAAAAACCCCCGCTTCGGCGGGGTTTTTTTATGCTTGATGAAAATAACGCTTGTCATTCATCTACCACATCGGTATAACTATGTTCGTCGGTTTGTTACACAGACCTAAAGCAGTTTAGTAAAGCAGTCCAGATTGTTATCCATAGATACCCTTCGTAGTGACCCTTCCTTCATCGCTTAAAAATCTGTAACGCAATCCATCAAGCCGGAAGGCACAATATATTTGTTAATAAGGTAATTTCTATGTCTGCTAAAATGACTGGTCTGGTAAAATGGTTCAACGCTGATAAAGGTTTCGGCTTCATCACTCCTGACGATGGCTCTAAAGACGTGTTCGTACACTTCTCTGCTATCCAGAACGATGGCTACAAATCTCTGGATGAAGGTCAGAAAGTTTCCTTCACCATCGAAAGCGGCGCTAAAGGCCCAGCAGCTGGTAACGTTGTAAGCCTGTAAGCTTCCAGCCCAGTAGCACTAAATTCAAAAACCCGCCTTCTGGCGGGTTTTTTCGTTTCTACTGTTGTATCTGCGGGTTAACGCAGTTCTTATCCACTTTACCGCCGAGCGCGGCAATCAGGTTATCCACGGCGGTCGCCGCCATGTTGTAGCGTGTTTCATGAGTTGCAGAGCCGATGTGAGGCAGGGCGACGACGTTCGGCATGGTCAGTAGCGGAGAATCCACCGGCAGCGGCTCTTGTTCAAACACGTCCAGACCAGCGGCGTGGATCTCACCGTTTTGCAGTGCCTCAATCAGCGCCTTCTCATCGACCACCGGACCACGACCCGCGTTGATGAAAATGGCCGATTTCTTCATCTTTTCAAACGCCGCTTTGCCGATGAGATGACGCGTTTCATCCGTCAGCGGCAGGATCAGGCAGACAAAGTCGGCTTCCCGCAACAGCGTATCAAGCTCGCAATAAAGGGCGTTGAAACGTTCTTCAGCTTCACTGTGGTGACGGCGCGCGTTATACAGAATGGGCATGTTGAAGCCAAAATGCGCGCGCTGTGCCAGCGCCAGACCGATACGGCCCATCCCAACAATCCCCAGCGTTTTGCCATGAACGTCCACGCCGAACCAGTCCGGGCCAATGCTTTTGGTCCATTCGCCCGCTTTCACGCGCTCGGCCACTTCCACTACACGACGGGCGGTGCTAAGCACCAGCGCCATCAGCGTGTCGGCGACGGTCTCCGTCAGGGCATGGGGCGTGTGCATCAGCAGGATGTTGCGCGCGTTTAGCGCATCCACGTCGAAATTGTCGTATCCCACCGAAACGGTTGAGGTAGCACGAAGCTTCGGCATTTTCTCCAGCAGCGCTGCATCCACCTTTTCGCTCGAACCCAGCAGGCCCTCGGCGCTGGCAAACGCGTCGGCGTGCTGTGCCACGGTTTCCGGGCTGAGGTTCTTTACCCGGGTAACGGTAAAGTGTTCCTCCAGGCGTTTTTGCAGATCTTCAGGCAGTGCTTTGTACAAAATGACGGACGGCTTCATGCTAATCTCCGTTGATTTTAAAAGGATTCAGGCGTGGCGTGCGCCGACGGGTAGCTGTTGATTATTAGCAGGCTTAACAATCAGAGTAAGCCATACCGAGGCAAAAAGCGCCACCCCCATAAAGATGTAAGAGGCCGACGGGCTGCCGGTGGCACCGTTAAGATAGCCCACAAACCACGAGCCAAAGAACGAACCCAGCGCACCCATACTGTTGATCAACGCCATCGCGCCCCCTGCGACGTTACGCGGCAGCATTTCCGGGATGATGGCAAAGAACGGACCATACGGGGCATACATGGCCGCACCCGCAATCACCAGCAGAGTGTACGAGACCCAGAAGTGGTTCGCGCCTACGGCCCAGGAGCCAATGAAGGCAAAAGCAGCGATCAGCAGCAGTGGCCAGACGAACAGCTTACGGTTTTGCAGCTTGTCCGATGCCCAAGAGACGATAATCATCGCGATGGTCGCAGCCAGGTAAGGCACCGATGACAGCCAGCCCACTTCCACCATGCCAAGGTTTTCACCGCCGCTGCGGATAATCGACGGCAGCCACAGCACAAAACCGTACACGCCAATACTCCAGGTAAAATACTGTGCACACAGCAGAATAACGTTCCGGGAGCGGAAGGCTTCGCCGTAGTTACGCACCGCTTTAAGCCCCTGCTGCTCTTTATCCAGCTGCGCCTGGAGTGCGGCTTTTTCGTCTTCAGAAAGCCATTTCGCCTGGGCTGGCTTATCTTTCACCAACACCCACCAGCAGAAGGCCCAGATAATCGCGGGAACCCCTTCGATGATGAACATCTCGCGCCAGCCGAAGGACTGGATCAGATAGCCGGAAACCACCGACATCCACAGCACGGTGACCGGGTTACCGAGTATCAGGAACGTATTAGCACGTGAACGCTCCGATTTTGTGAACCAGTTGCTGATGTAAATCAGCATTGCTGGCATGACGGCCGCCTCAACCACGCCGAGAATAAAGCGAATAGCCGCCAGAGCAGGAATGTTATTCACCACGCCAGTAAGCGACGCACAGGCACCCCATAAGATCAGGCAGATGAAAATGAGCTTTCGCACGCTGCGGCGTTCAGCGTAAATCGCGCCGGGGATCTGGAAGAAGAAATACCCCAGGAAGAAGAGGGCGCCCAGCAGGGACGAGACCCCTTTGGTGATCCCGAGGTCTTCGTTGATCCCGGCGGCGGATGCGAAACTGAAGTTGGCACGATCCAGGTACGCCAGGCTGTACGTGATAAACACGATTGGCATGATGTACCACCAGCGTTTTACTGCATTGGTCGAACTGTTCATAGGCTTGCCTCTGTTGTTGAGGTTGTTGCCGCCGTTGTCTGTAGGGTACACGGTGGCTTTATTATCTGGTGCGGATTGCTGCCCTCACCCTGGTCCTCTCTCACGGGGAGAGGGAATTTAGACGCCGAGCTCTGCTCGTGTTGGTAATCCTTCGCTGTCGCCCTGCACCTGAATCGCCAGCGAACCAATTTTGTTGCCTCGCGCCACGGCCTGCGACAGCGGTTTGCCCTCCAGCAGGGCGCTGATGACCCCGACGGCAAACCCATCGCCCGCGCCCACGGTATCGATCACGTTGTCGACTTTTACCGCAGCGACAGCGCCTTGCTCACCGTCGGCAGTTTTAAACCATGCGCCGTCGGCACCGGTTTTCAGCACCACGGCTTTTACCCCTCTGTTGAGGTAAAAATCAGCAATGCCTTCGGGCGTGCTTTCGCCAGTGAGGATCATTCCCTCTTTTATGCCCGGCAGAACCCAGTCCGCCTGAAACGCCAGTCGGTTGAGTTTCTCAGCCATCTCTGCTTCGCTTTTCCACAGTACCGGGCGCAGGTTCGGATCAAAGGAGATCGTTTTGCCCTGCGCTTTCATTGCCGAAGCCGCGTGATCGAGTAAATCGTACGAGCTGGCCGAGAGCGCCGCCGCCACGCCGCTCAGGTGCAGGTGGCGCGCGGAGGAGAAATACGCGGCGTGATAATCATCCACGGAGAGATGGCTTGCCGCTGAGCCTTTGCGGAAATACTCCACGATGGGATCGGTTCCATTTTCAACTTTAGATTTCAGCTGAAAGCCCGTCGGGAAGCGTCCGTCGAGCGTGACGCCTGCGGCATCAATGCCCTCTTTTTTCAGCGAGTCGAGAACGAAATGGCCAAAGCTGTCATTGCCCACGCGGCTCACCCAGCCGACATTCAGCCCCAGCCGCGCAAGGCCGGTAGCGACATTCAATTCGGCGCCTGCCACGCGTTTGATAAAGTGCTCCACTGCGCTCAGCTCGCCCGTTTCGGTGGCGACAAACATCGCCATGGCCTCGCCGATAGTGATAACGTCCAGCGTCTTGTGCATGGTTTACTCCTCGCGCAGCAGGTTGACGTAATGGCGGGTGACGGCGGTGAGATCCGTCCCTTCGAGCGGAAATTCGATACCGCGCGGCGCGTCGGCAGGCAGTTGATTAAGCAGATCCCGCCAGCGAGAATCGGTCTGATCCGGCGCGACGGCGCGGAACTGCGCCTTATGCGGGACTGCGGCCTTCACATGAATATAGCTCACGGCGGGAGCCAGCTGACGTGCAGCCTCTTCCGGGGAGTCGCCAACCCACAGCCAGTTGCCCATATCGAACGTCAGTGTGACCGGCAGCGCCATTACCCGGCAGGCGGCTTTGAAGCGCTGCATCGGCGCGAGCTGCCCGCAGTCGGTCTGGTCGTTTTCCACCACCAGCGTCATGCCGCTTTCATCCAGCAGTGCGCGCAGGGCTTCAAGCGGTTGTTTGTCGCTGAAATGACCCAGCGAGACTTTAAGCCACAGCGCGTTCAGTGCGCTGGCTTCGCTAAGGTAGCGTGGAAGATCCGGGTTGAGGGTTCCATCGGGCATAAACAGGGGGGCCGGGGCGGAGTAGCACGCCAGTAAACCCAGCAGTTCAATGGACTCGCCCAGCGCAGGCAGGGCCATTAACTCGTCGTGGCTGAAGAGCTCTCGGCGGATTTCAACGCCATCAGCCCCTGCGCCGGCAATAACGGGAAGCATTGCCCGTTGACCGCCTGCCTGTCGCACCTGATCCGCACCATACGCGGCGGTGACCACCATAATTTTCCTGCTCATTTCCTGACTCCAGAGCGTAATCGATAGTATTACGCTAGATGGAACCGGTTCCAAAGAAAAGATCGGGATGCTGAATTTATGATCGCTGTCACGAAGGGGAAATTAACGGGCAGTAGAGCCGCGAACGATCAGCTCGCCAGAAAAAACCTGCTCGCGTACGGCGTCGCGGGTGCCTTCAATGCGGCGAACCACTTGTTCAACCGCGGCATAGCCGATCTGCCAGGTGGGTTGTTTGAGGGTGGTAATGCCTACGCCAGCAAGTTCAGCCCACTCCAGTTCATCAAAGCCGAGCAAGCCGATGTCGCTGCCCCAGTGCAGGCCAATGCGTTTAAGCGAGCGGGCAACCTGAAGCGTCAGCGCCCCGTTAGCGGAGATCACCGCCTTACGCATTCCCCGATGGCGGGTATGGAACTGGCGCAGGGTATTATCCAGCTGTCCGGCTTCATGGAGGGGGATTTCAGCATTTTCGGCGATCACACCGGGATAACGCGCCAGCGTGGCGCGAAATGCAGCCAGGCGGTCGCGGCGGGTGTTAACCATACCCAGCGGTTCGCTCAGGAACAGAATGGCTTCGAAACCCTGTTCAATCAGGTGCTCGGTGGCAGTGGTGGCCGCCTGGGTGTTATCCAGCCCGACCACATCGCAGGCAAATTCCGGGATTTTGCGGTCAATAAGCACCATCGGGAGAGACGATTGTTGCAGACGATTTAGCCCCTCTTCGCGCATCCCGACGGCATTGACCACGATCCCTTCCACCTGATAGCTGCGCAGCAGATCGAGGTAATGCAACTCCTGATCAACTTCGTTATTGGTGTTACAGACCAGCGGGGTAAAGCCTTTTTCCCGGCACGCCGCTTCGATGCCGCTGAGTACGTTAACGGAGTAGGGGTTAGTGATATCGGCGATGATAAGCCCAATCAGGCGGGTGCGACCCCGCTTGAGGCCGCGCGCCATCAGGCTGGGACGGTAGTCGAGATCGGCAATGGCTTGTTCGATTCGCGCCAGCAGCGCATCGGACAGCAGGTGTTTCTCGCCGTTGAGGTAGCGTGAAATGCTGGTTTTACCGGTTTTGGCGGCTTTCGCCACGTCGCTGATGGTGGCCCGGGTTGGTTTGATCATCGCTGATTTCCCTGAATTTAGTGAGAATACCTTAGCGGGAAAATCTGGCGAATCAAGCAATTTGCCGGGTGGCGGTCTGATGCCCTCACCCCAACCCTCTCCTACAGGAGAGGGCGCAAATACTAAAACGGCAACGGGGTTGCCGTTTTGCTTTTACCTACTGCACAGGACTCAACGTAATTTCAACGCGGCGGTTCTGCGCTTTGCCTTCCGCCGTGCTGTTGCTGGCGATCGGGTTAGCCGGACCCATGCCGCTGGTGCGGATGCGGTTCGCTTCTACGCCCTGGGTGATCAGCGAGCTGGCCACGGAATCGGCGCGCTGCTGCGACAGACGCATGTTCAGATCCTGGCTGCCGGTGCTGTCGGTGTAACCAATCACGTTCACGGCAGTTTTATTGTACTCTTTCAGCACTGCGGCCACGCCGGTCAGGGTGTTCGCGCCTGCGGGTTTCAGCGTCGCGCTGCTGCTGTCAAAGGTCACGTTGTTTGGCATGTTCAGGATGATGTTGTCACCGCTGCGCGTCACGCTTACGCCCGTACCTTTCATTTTGTCACGCAGTTTTGCTTCCTGCACGTCCATGTAATAACCCACGCCGCCGCCCAGGGCTGCGCCTGCCGCTGCGCCAATCAGCGCACCTTTGCCGCGATCTTTCTTGGAGGAGGAGAGTACGCCAACGCCAGCGCCTACCAGGGAACCAATACCCGCGCCAATGCCGGATTTGCCCGCTTCGCGTTCACCGGTGTAAGGGTTGGTTGTGCAGCCTGAAACAGCCAGTGCGCCGCTCACCAGAGCGGCAATAACGAGTACGCGTTTTTTCATCTTATTTCCTTAATCCTTTTTATTCTTTGCCACGACGGACGTGGCAGTGGATTATGACGTCCGGATACGGAGAAAATTCAGTGTATAACTCTGAAATTTGTCACAAACGATAAATTGCCTCAATGAAAGGCCGAAACACCTGCACGCAACCAGGAGCGCACGCTTTGAGCACCTCAACAAAAACCATTCTGACCGCCGCCCACTGGGGGCCGATGCTGGTCGAAACCGATGGCGACACTGTGCTGTCGTCTCGCGGGGCTTTGCCTTCGCGCCATCTCAACTCTTTACAGACCGTCGTTCGCGATCAGGTACACAGCAAGACCCGCGTCCGCTGGCCGATGGTGCGTAAAGGCTTTCTGGCGTCACCGGATAAACCGCAGGGTATTCGCGGGCAGGATGAGTTCGTGCGCGTGAGCTGGGACGATGCGCTGGCGCTGATCCATACGCAGCATAAACGCATCCGCGACAGCTATGGCCCGTCGTCCATTTTTGCCGGCTCCTATGGCTGGCGCTCAAACGGCGTGCTGCATAAGGCTGCAACCCTGCTGCAACGCTATATGAGCCTGGCCGGAGGATATACCGGCCATCTGGGTGATTACTCGACCGGCGCGGCGCAGGCGATCATGCCGTATGTCGTGGGCGGGAATGAGGTTTATCAACAGCAGACCAGCTGGCCGCTGGTGCTGGAGCATACAGAGGTGGTGGTGCTGTGGAGCGCCAACCCGCTCAATACCCTGAAAATTGCCTGGAATGCGTCCGACGAGCAGGGCGTTTCCTACTTCGATGCGCTGCGCAAAAGCGGCAAGCGCATCATCTGTATCGATCCGATGCGCTCTGAAACCCTGGATTTCTTCGGCGACAGCGCCGAGTGGATCGCGCCGCATATGGGCACCGACGTGGCGATGATGCTGGGCATCGCCCACACCCTGGTGGAGAACGGCTGGCACGACACGGAATTTCTGGCGCGTTGTACCACGGGGTTCGATAAATTTGCCGACTATCTGACGGGACAAAGCGACGGTATTGCCAAAACCGCAGAGTGGGCCGCGGCGATTTGCGGCGTTAATGCCGTTAAAATCCGCGAACTGGCGGCGTTATTCCATAGCCATGTCACGATGCTCATGTCCGGCTGGGGGATGCAGCGCCAGCAGTTTGGCGAGCAAAAGCACTGGATGTTGGTGACGCTCGCCGCGATGCTTGGGCAGATTGGCACACCCGGCGGCGGTTTTGGCCTTTCCTATCACTTTGCCAACGGCGGCAACCCGACGCGTAAAGCCGCGGTGCTGGCGTCCATGCAGGGCTCGGTGCAGGGTGGCGTGGACGCTGTGGAAAAAATTCCGGTGGCACGCATTGTTGAAGCCCTGGAGAACCCCGGCGGGTTTTATCAGCACAACGGTCAGGATCGCCATTTCCCGGATATTAAGTTTATCTGGTGGGCGGGTGGGGCCAACTTCACCCATCACCAGGATACCAACCGCCTAATCCGCGCCTGGCAGAAACCGGAGCTGGTGGTGATCTCGGAGTGCTTCTGGACTGCGTCAGCGAAACATGCCGATATCGTTTTGCCTGCCACGACCTCGTTCGAGCGTAACGATCTCACCATGACGGGGGATTACAGCAACCAGCATATGGTGCCGATGAAGCGCGTCGTGGCTCCCCGGAATGAAGCGCGGGATGATTTCGACGTCTTTGCCGACCTGAGTGAAATGTGGGAAGCGGGCGGGCGGGAGCGTTTCACCGAGGGCAAAACGGATCTGCAATGGCTGGAAACATTTTACCAGATTGCCAGCCAGCGCGGGGCTGCGCAGGGCGTGTCCCTGCCGCCATTTGCTGAGTTCTGGGAGGCGAATCAACTCTTCGAAATGCCAGAAAGCGAGCAGAACGCGCGGTTTGTGCGCTTTGCTGACTTCCGTCGCGATCCGGAGAATCACCCGTTAAAAACCGAAAGCGGGAAGATTGTGATCTACAGCGAACGCATCGCCAGCTTTGGCTACGCGGACTGTCCGCCGCATCCGGCGTGGCTGGAGCCGGACGAATGGCATGGCAATGCGCAGCCGGGGCAGCTTCAGCTGCTGTCTGCCCATCCTGCCCATCGTCTGCACAGCCAGCTCAACTATTCGGCTCTGCGCGAGCAGTATGCGGTGGCGGGTCGTGAGCCGATCGCGCTGAATAGCGACGATGCAAAGGCGCGGGGGATTAACGACGGCGATCTCGTTCGGGTCTGGAACGCGCGCGGGCAGGTGCTGGCAGGCGCCGTGGTGAGTGACGGGATCCGCCCTGGCGTTTTCTGCATTCATCAGGGCGCATGGCCGGATCTGGCGCTGGACGAGGGCGGTATTTGTAAGAACGGCGCCGTAAACGTGCTGACCAAAGATCTCCCCAGCTCGAAGCTGGGGAATGGCTGCGCGGGGAATACGGCGCTGGCATGGGTGGAGAAATATGAGGGGCCGGCGCTTACCCTTACGGCGTTTGATCCGCCTGCCAGCTCATGATCCACGTCGGGTGTTGGGTATCATCCTGCCAGGCGCTGTCTTCGATGCGAAAACCCTGAGCATGATAGAAATTCACCGCCCGCACGTTTTTCTGGTACACCTCCAGGGTTAAATACGGGTAGTGCTGCTGAACGTGGTTCAGCAGCGCACGCCCAATCCCCTTTCCGATGAACGCCGGGGCGACAAACAGCGCCCCCACGAACTGGAACTGCATGACGCTGATAAAACCGCACAGGGTACCGTTTTCTTCCCAGACCCAGGTCTCGGCGGCGGGAAGGTATTCATCCCGCACTACCGCTTCATTCGCTTGCCAGTAACTTGCGTCGATAAACGGATGCGCCTCGGTGGTGCTCTCCAGCCACAGACTCAAAAGCGGCGCGGTGTTCTCACTTTGCCATTTGCGGATCATGGTGGCCCTCCGGATGGCAGAAGCAGCCCGTAATGTGGTCATTGACCAGCCCGCAGGCCTGCATAAAGGAGTAACAGATGGTGGTGCCCACAAACTTAAAGCCGCGTTTTTTCAGCGCTTTCGACAGGGCATCTGAGGCGGGGGTCGACGTTGGGATCTCTGCAAGCGTGGCGGCCTGCGTCACCTTCGGCTCGTTATCCACAAACGACCAGACAAATGCTGAAAAGGGTTCGCCATTTTGCTCCATCGCCAGATAAGCACGCGCGTTACCAATAATGGCCTGAATTTTACCGCGATGGCGGATGATACCGGTATCCAGAACCAGCTTTTGTACGTCGTCGTCGGTCATGGCGGCAACCGCAGCCGGATCGAACTGGTGGAAGGCTTTGCGATAGTTCTCACGCTTTTTCAGAACGGTGATCCACGACAGCCCGGCCTGCTGGCCTTCAAGGCAAATCATTTCAAATAGTTTTTTACCGTCGGTTTCCGGTACGCCCCATTCCTTGTCGTGATAATCGATATAAAGCTGATCCTGGCTTACCCAGCCGCAACGTTGCATAGGTCATCTCCCTTCCTGATACGGTAAACGCAAAAATTTCAATCTGCCCGGCTTGACGTGTCTGCTAAAGAGACAATAGTTAATACAGGGCTATACGCCCTAATACCTCTTCGAACAATGACATATATCGCCGAACTCGGCTCTTTCTGGAGTCGCTTTGATGATGATAAAAAAAATCAGTGGTCGCCATGCTGCTTCTGGCCTGGTGGGTGTTTCAGTCTGCCTGCTTTTTTGTCACACCGCTTTTGCGTGGCAACAGGAATATATCGTTTCAGATGCACAAAGTAATACGACGGAACGTTATACATGGGACGCCGATCACCAACCTCGTTATGAAGATATTCTCGCGGAGCGTATTAACCGCACGCAGAATGCTACGGGGTTTACCCTGAACGATCCCTCCGGTTCGGATGCGGAAACCGTTCTGAGCGTTGGCTGGAATTTTCCCGTGGCGGGACATTTCACCACCGGGCCCGTCATGGCGTGGCGCACTGATGGCGCCCCCCCTGTAACGGTGAATGCGTTTGAGGATACAACCACCACGCAGTCGCTTACCGATCCCCTCTGGCATGCCAGCGTGAACTCATTGGGTTGGCGTGTTGATACGCAGTATGGTGATTTACACCCCTGGGCGAAGATCAGCTATAACCAGCAAACTGAAGAAGAATATTTATATACGCTGGGATTGAGCGCCAAATTTTAAGGGTTGTTATTTTTTTAAACGATACGATAACATATTTAATACAATTATGACGGGGTCTGGAGCGATAGTGCCCACTAACAGAACAGCGCTTCATTCCCCGGCAAGGTCATTCATTCCAGATCCCAGGCATTTCATTCCTTCTCTCCTGCATTTCATTCCGTTTTTCCCCAACGCTATAAAGGTTTTGTTTATCGTTGTCCTCAGCGAATTTCCATAATTTATCTTGCAGGACACTGCCATGAACACATCAACTTATAACCGCACGCGTTGGCTGACGCTATTCGGCACCATCGTTACCCAGTTCGCACTGGGATCGGTCTATACCTGGAGCCTGTTTAACAGCGCCCTGTCCGATAAGCTCGGCGCGCCGATAAGCCAGGTGGCATTCTCCTTCGGCTTGCTGAGTCTTGGGTTAGCAATTTCCTCTTCCGTGGCGGGCAAACTTCAGGAACGTTTCGGCGTGAAGCGTGTAACCATGGCCTCCGGGATCTTGCTGGGCTTGGGATTCTTCCTGACGGCATATTCTAACAACCTGATGATGCTGTGGCTGAGCGCCGGGGTGCTGGTGGGGCTGGCGGACGGCGCAGGTTATCTGCTGACGCTGTCTAACTGCGTGAAGTGGTTCCCGGAGCGTAAAGGGCTTATCTCCGCATTTGCCATTGGTTCATATGGCCTGGGCAGCCTCGGCTTCAAATTCATCGATGCGCATCTGCTGGCCTCGGTTGGGCTTGAGAAAACCTTTATGATCTGGGGCGTGATTGTGCTGGTAATGATCCTCTTCGGCGCCACGCTGATGAAAGATGCGCCGCAGCAGGAAGTGAAAACCGTTAACGGCGTGGTGGAGAACGATTTCACCCTCGCTCAGTCCATGCGTAAGCCGCAGTACTGGATGCTGGCGGTGATGTTCCTGACGGCCTGCATGAGCGGTCTGTATGTCATCGGTGTGGCGAAAGATATCGCGCAGGGAATGGTAAAACTGGACGCGGCGACGGCGGCGAACGCCGTAACGGTCATCTCTATCGCTAACCTCTCGGGTCGTCTGGTACTGGGTATCTTGTCTGACAAAATCGCCCGGATCCGCGTGATTACGCTGGGGCAGGTGATCTCCCTGGTGGGTATGGCAGCACTGCTGTTCGCTCCGCTGAACGAGGCGACATTCTTTGCGGCGATAGCCTGCGTAGCCTTTAACTTTGGCGGCACTATTACCGTCTTCCCGTCGCTGGTGAGCGAGTTCTTCGGCCTGAACAACCTGGCGAAAAACTACGGCGTGATTTATCTCGGCTTCGGTATCGGCAGTATTTGCGGTTCACTGATTGCCTCGCTGTTTGGTGGCTTCTACGTGACATTCTGCGTGATATTTGCCTTGCTGATTATTTCGCTGGCGCTGTCCACCACGATTCGTCAGCCGCAGCGCGAGGTATATAAAGAAGCGCATGCATGATTCGATAAAAAGGGGCCGCAGGGCCTCTTTTATTTATTTCTAAATCGCTTCCGGACTTGCTATTTTGTAAAAATCTTCATCGATTCACATTCTCTGCTGCCACTTTTCTTTCCTGCTGTGGTCTACTTATCGCGCTTGTAGACGTTTCTGATAACGGTTTCTCTCGCATCTACTTACTCTGTCAGCTTTCTCACTGAGATTCGGCGGGTCTTTATACCCCTTCCCCCAGGGTTGTTTGCATGAAATATATTAGGTCTCTTACCCAGCAAAGATTGTGTCTGATGCTGGCTGTCTATATCGGTTTGTTTCTGAATGGCGCGGTGCTGTTCAGACGAGTGGAAGGTTATTTCGAACACCTCACTGTAAGAAATGGAATTTTTGCCGCGATTGAAGTGTTTGGCTCAATTCTGGCGACCTTCTTCCTGCTACGTCTGCTCTCGCTTTTTGGCAGACGTACATGGCAGGTTCTGGCCTCGCTGGTGGTGATTATCTCCGCCGCCGCAAGCTATTACATGACATTCATGAATGTGGTCATTGGCTACGGTATTGTGGCCTCGGTGATGACCACGGACATCGACCTCTCGAAAGAGGTGGTGGGTCAAGGGTTCATCCTGTGGACGATTCTGACCTGCCTGATCCCGCTCTTCTTTATCTGGAGTAACACCTGCCGCTACACCCTGTTACGCCAGCTGCGTACCCGGGGACAGCGCATCCGCAACGTCGCCGTCGTTCTTCTGGCGGGTCTGCTGGTGTGGGCGCCTATTCGCCTGATGGAAAAACAGCAAAAAAGGATCGAAAAAGCGACAGGCGTGGATATGCCAAGCTACGGCGGCGTGGTGGCTAACTCGTATCTGCCGTCTAACTGGCTGTCGGCGTTAGGTCTTTATGCCTGGGCTCAGGCGGACGAATCCAGCGATGTGAAATCGCTGATTAACCCAACCAAAAAGTTCACCTACCAGGCTCCGGCTGACGGGCTGGATGATACTTACGTGGTCTTCGTTATCGGCGAAACGACGCGCTGGGATCATATGGGTATCCTCGGTTATGACCGCGATACCACCCCGAAACTGGCGCAGGAAAAGAATCTTGTAGCTTACCGCGGCTACTCCTGCGATACCGCCACGAAGCTCTCGTTGCGCTGTATGTTTGTTCGTGAGGGCGGTGCGAGTGATAATCCTCAGCGTACTCTCAAAGAGCAAAACGTGTTTGCTGTTCTGAAGCAGCTTGGATTTAGCTCCGATCTGTTCGCCATGCAAAGTGAGATGTGGTTCTACACCAACACCATGGCGGATAACATCGCCTACCGCGAGCAGATTGGCGCCGAGCCGCGTAACCGCGGAAAGAACGTTGATGACATGCTGCTGCTCTCTGAGATGGAACAGTCACTGAAAAACCATCCGCAGGGTAAGCATCTTATTGTTCTGCATACCAAAGGGTCACACTACAGCTACTATCAGCGTTACACGCGCGATTTCGCCAAATGGACGCCTGAGTGCGTCGGCATTAACAAGAACTGTAGCAAGCAGGAGCTGATCAATGCCTATGATAACTCGATTCTGTATGTGGATACCTTCCTCAGTCGGGTGATCGACCAGCTTCGCGATAAGAAAGCGATTGTGATCTACGCGGCCGACCACGGCGAGTCCATCAACGAGAAAGAGCATTTACACGGTACGCCGCGTAAGCTGGCCCCGCCTGAGCAGTTCCGCGTGCCGATGATCATGTGGATGTCGGATAAGTACCTGGAAAATCCGGACAAAGCCAAAATGTTTGCCCATCTGAAACAGCAGGCAGAGATCAAGGTACCGCGCCGTCACGTTGAGCTGTACGACACCATTATGGGCTGTCTCGGCTATACCTCACCGAACGGTGGGATTAACGAAAACAACAACTGGTGTAAACTCCCTGATAACACCACAAAAGCCGCGCAGTAGCTGGTCTGGCGAGAATATCGCCAGTTGAATGGCTTTTTGAAAATAAGGGATTGACGGGGGCGCACCTCAGCAGTAAGATGCGCTCCGCATTCGGCGAGTAGCGCAGCTTGGTAGCGCAACTGGTTTGGGACCAGTGGGTCGGAGGTTCGAATCCTCTCTCGCCGACCACATTCTAAAAAGGGCTAACCGCAAGGTTAGCCCTTTTTGCATTAACGCGTTACCCCGCACGAGTCCTCAAAATACCCCTTAGCCCTGCTTCCCCCTGCCTGCTTGCGGTTTTGTGACATAATCCATTGTATTTTTTTATATATAGTTTGATCTTTTTTCGCGTTGCTTATGGATAACCTCAGCATTTTTCGCTGTGCGTTTTAACGTTCGCGGTATTTAGTGCTCAGATAATCACCATCCTGTAAGAAAATTTACCCATTCTGAATAAAACTTAATCACTGAGTGTTGCGAAATATGAAGATAATTGTGCTGCATCATGGCGAGTAGCATAAATTTCTCTGCTGAAAACTCACGGTCAGGGTTTTTTTAATCTTTGTTTGCGGTTTCTCACACTCCAAGTAAATCCCCGCCACCTGTATTGACGTTTTCACATTCTGTTGACAGATTGTAGGGCACGAGGGGCATTTCAGGGAGGATCTGCGCTGCAACTCAAACGCTCTTCTGAAAGGATTCTCTATCCCTTTTAACGCCTTCGGGCATCACCGACCGGACCGGGTAAAAAATAAATA
Organism: Enterobacter cloacae complex sp. AR_0002; assembly: GCF_001922365.1. Lineage (NCBI taxonomy): Bacteria > Pseudomonadati > Pseudomonadota > Gammaproteobacteria > Enterobacterales > Enterobacteriaceae > Enterobacter > Enterobacter cloacae complex sp. AR_0002. Next base: position 3,408,255 of record NZ_CP018814.1, on the reverse strand, counting down.
AAGGTCAGGCGGCGTAACACAACAAAGCAAAACATCACATTGGAGCACAATAATGAGTATTTCCTTGAAGAAGTCAGGGATGCTGAAGCTTGGTCTGAGCCTGGTGGCCATGACCGTTGCAGCAAGCGTACAGGCAAAAACCCTGGTTTACTGTTCTGAAGGCTCTCCGGAAGGCTTTAACCCACAGCTCTTTACCTCTGGTACGACTTACGACGCAAGCTCTGTACCGATCTATAACCGTCTGGTTGAATTTAAAACCGGCACCACGGAAGTGATTCCTGGCCTGGCTGAAAAGTGGGATATCAGCGAAGACGGTAAAACCTATACCTTCCACCTGCGTCAGGGCGTGAAGTGGCAGGACAGCAAAGAATTTAAACCTACGCGCGACTTTAACGCCGACGACGTTGTGTTCTCCTTCGACCGTCAGAAAAATGCCCAGAACCCGTACCATAAAGTGTCTGGCGGCAGCTATGAATACTTCGAAGGGATGGGTCTGCCAGACCTGATCGCTGAAGTGAAAAAAGTGGACGATAAAACCGTCCAGTTTGTGCTGACGCGTCCGGAAGCGCCATTCCTGGCTGACCTGGCGATGGACTTCGCCTCGATTCTCTCTAAAGAGTATGCGGACAACATGCTGAAAGCCGGCACTCCGGAAAAAGTGGACCTGAACCCAATCGGTACCGGCCCGTTCCAGCTGCTTCAGTACCAGAAAGATTCCCGTATTCTGTATAAAGCCTTCCCGGGCTACTGGGGCACCAAGCCGCAGATCGACCGTCTGGTCTTCTCCATCACGCCTGACGCATCCGTGCGTTACGCAAAATTGCAGAAAAACGAATGTCAGGTGATGCCGTATCCAAACCCGGCTGACATCGCGCGCATGAAGCAGGACAAAAATATCAACCTGCTGGAGCAGGCGGGCCTGAACGTGGGTTATCTCTCCTTCAACACCGAGAAGAAACCGTTCGATGACGTGAAAGTGCGTCAGGCGCTGACCTACGCGGTGAACAAAGAAGCGATCATCAAAGCCGTTTACCAGGGCGCAGGCGTTGCGGCCAAGAACCTGATCCCACCAACCATGTGGGGCTATAACGACGACATTAAGGACTACACCTACGATCCTGAGAAAGCGAAAGCGCTGCTGAAAGAAGCGGGCCAGGACAAAGGCTTTACCGTTGAGCTGTGGGCGATGCCGGTACAGCGTCCTTACAACCCGAACGCACGCCGTATGGCGGAAATGGTTCAGGCTGACTGGGCGAAGATTGGCGTACAGGCCAAGATTGTGACCTACGAGTGGGGCGAGTACCTGAAGCGCGCCAAAGCGGGTGAACACCAGGCGGTCATGATGGGCTGGACCGGTGACAACGGGGATCCGGACAACTTCTTCGCGACCCTGTTCAGCTGTGCGGCAGCGAAAGACGGTTCTAACTATTCTCGCTGGTGCTACAAGCCGTTTGAAGATCTGATCCAGCCGGCGCGTGCGACCGACGATCACAACAAACGTATCGAACTGTACAAGCAAGCGCAGGTTGTCATGCACGATCAGGCTCCGGCGCTGATTGTTGCTCACTCCACCGTGTACGAGCCAGTGCGTAAAGAAGTGAAGGGCTACGTGGTCGATCCACTGGGCAAACACCACTTCGAAAACGTGTCTGTTGAATAATAAGTAGGGTGTTCTCCCTCTCCCTCCTGGAGAGGGCAGGGGTGAGGGGCGTGCATGCACCCCCTCACCCTAACCCTCTCCTACAGGGAGAGGGAATTTACATTTGTGAGCAATACAGACGTCACGCCACTGAGTGTGCGTCATCAGAGAGAATCCGGGTTATGTTGCAGTTCATCCTCCGACGTCTGGGACTGGTTATCCCGACGTTTATCGGTATCACCCTTCTCACTTTTGCCTTCGTCCATATGATCCCGGGTGATCCGGTGATGATTATGGCGGGCGAGCGTGGTATCTCCCCTGAACGTCATGCGCAACTGCTGGCTGAACTCGGCCTTGATAAGCCGATGTGGCAGCAGTATCTCCACTATATCTGGGGCGTGTTGCACGGCGATTTAGGGATTTCACTGAAAAGCCGTCTTCCGGTGTGGGACGAGTTCGTACCTCGCTTTAAAGCGACGCTGGAACTCGGTATCTGCGCCATGATCTTCGCGACCGCGGTAGGGATCCCCGTTGGCGTACTGGCTGCCGTTAAACGTGGCTCTATTTTTGACCACACCGCTGTTGGCCTGGCACTGACCGGCTACTCCATGCCTATCTTCTGGTGGGGCATGATGCTGATCATGCTGGTCTCGGTGCAGTGGAACCTGACGCCGGTCTCCGGACGCGTCAGCGATATGGTTTTCCTTGACGACACCAATCCGTTAACCGGCTTTATGCTGATTGATACGGCGATCTGGGGCGAAGAGGGCAACTTCATTGATGCGGTTGCGCACATGATCCTGCCTGCAATGGTGCTGGGCACCATCCCTCTGGCGGTGATCGTGCGTATGACCCGTTCCTCCATGCTGGAAGTGCTGGGCGAGGATTATATTCGTACTGCCCGCGCTAAAGGCCTGACCCGTATGCGCGTCATCATCATTCATGCCCTGCGAAACGCTATGCTGCCGGTGGTAACCGTTATCGGTTTGCAGGTCGGTACGCTGCTGGCGGGGGCGATCCTGACCGAAACCATCTTCTCCTGGCCGGGTCTTGGACGCTGGCTGATTGATGCGCTGCAACGCCGTGACTATCCGGTTGTGCAGGGCGGTGTACTGCTGGTCGCGACGATGATTATTCTCGTCAACCTGCTGGTCGATTTGCTGTACGGCGTGGTGAACCCGCGTATTCGTCATAAGAAGTAAGGGGCCATCATGTCACAAGTTACTCAAAATAAAGTGGTCACCGCACCGGTGCCAATGACGCCGATGCAGGAATTCTGGCACTACTTCAAGCGCAACAAAGGCGCGGTCGTCGGGCTGGTGTATGTTTCCATCATGATCCTGATTGCGGTGTTTGCGAACGTCCTTGCGCCGTATAACCCGGCTGATCAGTTCCGCGATGCGCTGCTGGCACCTCCTGCATGGCAGGACGGCGGAAGCCTGGCGCACCTGCTGGGCACCGACGACGTGGGTCGCGATGTGCTTTCGCGCCTGATGTACGGCGCACGCCTGTCGCTGCTGGTTGGCTGCCTCGTTGTCGTACTGTCGCTGATCATGGGGATCGTACTCGGCCTGGTGGCAGGCTACTTCGGCGGCATTGTTGATAACATCATCATGCGCGTCGTCGACATTATGCTGGCATTACCAAGCCTGCTGCTGGCGCTGGTGCTGGTGGCGATCTTCGGTCCGTCGATTGGTAACGCCGCGCTTGCGCTGACGTTTGTTGCGCTACCGCACTATGTGCGTCTGACCCGTGCGGCGGTGCTGGTGGAAGTGAACCGCGACTACGTTACCGCCTCTCGCGTGGCGGGTGCCGGTGCGATGCGTCAGATGTTTATCAATATCTTCCCAAACTGCCTTGCGCCGCTGATTGTTCAGGCGTCGCTCGGTTTCTCTAACGCCATTCTTGATATGGCCGCTCTTGGCTTCCTTGGCATGGGTGCGCAGCCGCCAACACCGGAGTGGGGCACCATGCTCTCCGACGTGTTGCAGTTCGCGCAAAGCGCCTGGTGGGTCGTCACCTTCCCGGGTCTGGCGATTCTGCTGACGGTGCTGGCATTTAACCTGATGGGTGATGGTCTGCGTGATGCACTTGATCCCAAACTGAAGCAGTAAGAGGCACGAGATGGCGTTATTAAATGTAAATAAATTATCCGTGCACTTTGGCGACGAAGGCACACCGTTTCGCGCCGTGGACCGTATCAGCTACAGCGTTAATCAGGGCGAAGTGGTCGGGATTGTAGGAGAGTCGGGCTCCGGTAAGTCAGTGAGTTCGCTGGCGATTATGGGGCTGATTGACTACCCCGGCCGCGTGATGGCAGAAAATCTGGAGTTCAACGGTCAGGATCTGAAGCGTATTTCCGAAAAACAGCGCCGCCAGCTGGTGGGCGCGGAAGTGGCGATGATCTTCCAGGACCCCATGACCAGCCTGAACCCATGCTACACCGTGGGTTTCCAGATTATGGAAGCGATTAAGGTGCATCAGGGTGGGAATAAGAAAACCCGTCGCCAGCGTGCTATCGATCTGCTGAACCAGGTGGGGATACCTGACCCAGCATCGCGTCTGGACGTTTACCCGCATCAGCTTTCCGGCGGCATGAGTCAGCGCGTGATGATCGCCATGGCGATTGCCTGTCGACCAAAACTGCTGATTGCCGATGAACCAACTACCGCGCTGGACGTGACCATCCAGGCGCAAATCATCGAGCTGCTGCTGGAGTTGCAGCAGAAAGAGAATATGGCGCTGGTGCTGATTACGCACGACCTGGCGCTGGTGGCGGAAGCGGCACACAAAATCATCGTGATGTACGCGGGTCAGGTGGTGGAGACCGGAAGTTCGCACGATATCTTCCGCGCGCCGCGTCATCCGTATACGCAGGCGTTGCTGCGTGCGCTGCCGGAGTTTGCCCAGGACAAAGCGCGTCTGGCGTCACTGCCGGGTGTGGTTCCGGGTAAATATGACCGTCCGCAGGGCTGCCTGCTGAATCCGCGCTGCCCGTATGCGACAGATAAATGCCGCGCCGAGGAGCCAGAGCTGAATCTGCTGGCCGATGGTCGGCAGTCAAAATGCCACTACCCACTCGATGATGCCGGGAGGCCAACACTATGAGTACGCACCAGGCCACCACGCAACAGCCGCTGTTGCAGGCTATCGACCTGAAAAAACATTACCCGGTGAAGAAGGGGATTTTTGCCCCCGAGCGCCTGGTAAAAGCGCTGGACGGCGTCTCCTTCAGCCTTGAACGCGGTAAAACGCTGGCGGTCGTCGGGGAGTCGGGCTGTGGGAAATCCACGCTGGGCCGTCTGCTGACGATGATTGAAACGCCAACCGGCGGCGAGCTTTACTATCAGGGCCAGGATCTGCTCAAGCACGATCCGCAGGCGCAGAAGCTGCGTCGCCAGAAAATCCAGATTGTGTTCCAGAACCCGTACGGTTCTTTAAACCCGCGTAAAAAAGTGGGGCAGATTCTGGAAGAACCGCTGCTGATTAACAGCAATCTGAGCAAAGAGCAGCGTCGTGAAAAAGCGCTGGCGATGATGGCGAAGGTGGGGCTTAAAACCGAGCATTACGATCGCTACCCGCATATGTTCTCTGGTGGTCAGCGTCAGCGTATTGCCATCGCTCGTGGGCTGATGCTTGACCCGGACGTGGTGATTGCCGATGAGCCGGTCTCAGCGCTTGACGTGTCCGTTCGCGCGCAGGTGCTTAACCTGATGATGGATTTACAGCAGGATCTGGGACTGTCGTACGTCTTCATCTCCCATGACCTGTCCGTGGTCGAGCACATTGCCGATGAGGTGATGGTGATGTATCTGGGACGCTGCGTGGAGAAGGGGACGAAAGATCAGATCTTTACTAACCCGCGTCATCCGTATACCCAGGCACTGCTGTCTGCGACGCCGCGGCTGAACCCGGATGACCGCCGTGAGCGCATTAAGCTGACCGGTGAGTTGCCAAGCCCGCTTAACCCGCCGCCGGGATGTGCGTTTAACGCCCGCTGCCGTCGCCGCTTCGGTCCGTGTACGCAGTTGCAGCCACAGCTAAAGGATTATGGTGGACAGCTGGTGGCCTGCTTCGCGGTCGATCAGGATGAAAACGGCGAAAAGCCGCATGCATAAATAAAAAACCGGCGATAAGCCGGTTTTTTTACGTCTGAGGTCTACTTCCGTAAACGAATCTGGTCGACGGCGTGTTTCTCACTCTTGGTGAGGATCAGGCTTGCGCGTTCGCGCGTCGGCAGGATGTTCTCTTTGAGGTTGACGTAGTTGATCTCATTCCACAGCCCGGTCGCCACGCTGATAGCCTCTTCTTCAGAGAGCTGGGCGTAGTTGTGGAAGTAGGAATCCGGGTCGGTGAACGCCCCTTCGCGGAACTTCAGGAAGCGGTTGATATACCAGCGTTGCAGCAAATCTTCCGGCGCATCGACATAGATTGAGAAATCGACAAAGTCAGAGACAAACACATGATGCGGATCGTGAGGGTAATCCATCCCGCTTTGCAGGACGTTTAAGCCTTCCAGAATCAGGATGTCGGGCTGCACAACCGTTTTGTCGCCATCCGGGATGCGGTCGTAGATCAGATGTGAGTAAACCGGCGCGGTAACGTGAGGTACGCCCGATTTTAGATCTGAAACAAACTTTACCAGGCGGTGCATATCATAAGAGAGCGGGAAGCCCTTCTTTTTCATCAGGCCGCGTTCTTTCAACACCTCGTTGGGATGCAGGAAGCCGTCGGTGGTGATCAGCTCCACGCTGCGGTGTTCCGGCCAGCGGCTCAGCAGCGCCTGAAGCACGCGCGCGGTGGTACTTTTACCCACTGCCACGCTGCCCGCAATACTGATGATATAAGGAATACGTTGACCGTTCGTGCCGAGGAACTGTTCCAGGACGGCCTGACGACGCAAATTGGAGCTGATATAGAAGTTAAGCAAGCGAGAGAGGGGGAGATAGATTTCTGCCACCTCTTCCAGGGAGAGATCTTCGTTTATCCCTTTTAGCCGTGCGATTTCACCTTCCGTCAGTGTCATAGGGACGGAGTCACGCAGGGCTGCCCACTGGCTACGGTTAAACTGAAGATAGGGCGTCATTAACGTTTGCTCTTTTTTGCTCATAAGCATGCTTCTGTGAACCATCACGAAACGGCGGGTGCGGGCTCATCACATAGTTAATTTTGGACAATGGGCAGGAGGTTAACACCAGATGAGAGGAATAATAAGAAAAAATATGGGAAAGCGATGCTTAACCGGGCAGGTATCACGTGGGGCTATAGCGTGCCGAAATCAGGCGTTCATGTTGAATTTTTAACCGTGAGCGGATGAATTTACAGCGGTTAGCCCTGGTTTCGAATAAAATGTGAGCGAAAGAACGTTTTATGCAATTTTTTAGTTGCATGACTGCGCAGGTCTCCATAGAATGCGCGCTACTTGATGCCGACTTAGCTCAGTAGGTAGAGCAACTGACTTGTAATCAGTAGGTCACCAGTTCGATTCCGGTAGTCGGCACCATCAAGTCCGGTGGGGTTCCCGAGCGGCCAAAGGGAGCAGACTGTAAATCTGCCGTCACAGACTTCGAAGGTTCGAATCCTTCCCCCACCACCACTTTCTGGCAGCGTCAACGCCGCCGGAGCTGGTTGGAAAAATTGACCAGCTCGAACAGAAAAGAGAGAAATCTCTTTTTTTGTTACAGAAAGAACTGGGTAGCCGAGTTTCAGGATGCGGGCATCGTATAATGGCTATTACCTCAGCCTTCCAAGCTGATGATGCGGGTTCGATTCCCGCTGCCCGCTCCAATACGTGCTGATATGGCTCAGTTGGTAGAGCGCACCCTTGGTAAGGGTGAGGTCCCCAGTTCGACTCTGGGTATCAGCACCACTTCACTTCTCCCTCCCTTTCTCTCTGTTTCAATGTAAATGTATTCAACAGTTCAGGCATTTTCGCCTGGTTGATGTGGTGATATCACCGATTTATCCGTGTCTTAGAGGGACAATCGATGTCTAAAGAAAAGTTTGAACGTACAAAACCGCACGTTAACGTCGGTACTATCGGCCACGTTGACCATGGTAAAACAACGCTGACCGCTGCAATCACTACCGTACTGGCTAAAACCTACGGCGGTGCTGCTCGTGCTTTCGACCAGATCGATAACGCACCAGAAGAAAAAGCTCGTGGTATCACCATCAACACTTCTCACGTTGAGTATGACACCCCGACTCGCCACTACGCACACGTAGACTGCCCAGGCCACGCCGACTATGTTAAAAACATGATCACCGGTGCTGCGCAGATGGACGGCGCGATCCTGGTTGTTGCTGCGACTGATGGCCCTATGCCTCAGACTCGTGAGCACATCCTGCTGGGTCGTCAGGTAGGCGTTCCTTACATCATCGTGTTCCTGAACAAGTGCGACATGGTTGATGACGAAGAGCTGCTGGAACTGGTAGAGATGGAAGTTCGTGAACTGCTGTCTCAGTACGATTTCCCAGGCGACGACACTCCAATCGTTCGTGGTTCCGCGCTGAAAGCGCTGGAAGGCGATGCAGAGTGGGAAGCGAAAATCATCGAACTGGCTGGCTTCCTGGATTCTTACATCCCAGAACCAGAGCGTGCGATTGACAAGCCATTCCTGCTGCCAATCGAAGACGTATTCTCCATCTCCGGTCGTGGTACCGTTGTTACCGGTCGTGTAGAGCGCGGTATCATCAAAGTTGGTGAAGAAGTTGAAATCGTTGGTATCAAAGAGACTGCGAAGTCTACCTGTACTGGCGTTGAAATGTTCCGCAAACTGCTGGACGAAGGCCGTGCTGGTGAGAACGTTGGTGTTCTGCTGCGTGGTATCAAACGTGAAGAAATCGAACGTGGTCAGGTTCTGGCGAAGCCAGGCTCAATCAAGCCACACACCAAGTTCGAATCTGAAGTGTACATTCTGTCCAAAGACGAAGGCGGCCGTCATACTCCGTTCTTCAAAGGCTACCGTCCACAGTTCTACTTCCGTACAACTGACGTGACCGGTACCATCGAACTGCCAGAAGGCGTAGAGATGGTAATGCCAGGCGACAACATCAAGATGGTTGTGACTCTGATCCACCCAATCGCGATGGACGACGGTCTGCGTTTCGCAATCCGTGAAGGCGGCCGTACCGTTGGCGCGGGCGTTGTTGCTAAAGTTCTCGGCTAATCGCTGATAACATTTGACGCAATGCGCAATAAAAGGGCATCATTTGATGCCCTTTTTGCACGCTTTCACATCAGAACCTGGCTCATCAGTGATTAATTTTGTCATAATCATTGCTGAGACAGGCTCTGCGGAGAGCGTATAATACGAAAAGCGAATAGCATTTCGATTGGTTTGCCTCGCACTCGCGGGGTGAAAATGTTTGTAGAATACTTCTGACAGGTTGGTTTATGAGTGCGAATACCGAAGCTCAAGGGAGCGGGCGCGGCCTGGAAGCGATGAAATGGGTAGTTGTAGCCGTGCTGCTGATTGTGGCGATTGTCGGCAACTATCTTTATCGTGACATGATGCTGCCGCTACGCGCGCTTGCAGTGGTAATTCTGATTGCTGCGGCGGGTGGTGTCGCGCTGTTGACGACGAAAGGCAAAGCGACCGTTGCGTTTGCCCGCGAAGCGCGTACCGAAGTCCGCAAGGTCATTTGGCCGACTCGCCAGGAAACATTGCACACCACGCTGATTGTAGCGGCGGTAACCGCTGTAATGTCACTGATCCTGTGGGGACTGGATGGTATTCTGGTTCGCCTGGTATCCTTTATCACTGGCCTGAGGTTCTGAGATGTCTGAAGCCCCTAAAAAGCGCTGGTACGTCGTTCAGGCGTTTTCCGGTTTTGAAGGCCGCGTAGCTACGTCGCTGCGTGAGCATATCAAATTACACAATATGGAAGAGTTATTTGGCGAAGTTATGGTTCCGACCGAAGAAGTGGTTGAGATCCGTGGCGGCCAACGTCGCAAAAGCGAACGTAAATTCTTCCCGGGTTACGTGCTGGTTCAGATGGTGATGAACGACGCGAGCTGGCACCTGGTGCGCAGCGTACCACGCGTGATGGGCTTTATCGGCGGCACATCTGACCGTCCGGCGCCAATCAGCGACAAAGAAGTTGATGCGATTATGAACCGCCTCCAGCAGGTGGGTGATAAACCGCGTCCGAAAACGCTGTTTGAACCGGGTGAGATGGTTCGTGTTAACGACGGTCCGTTTGCTGACTTTAATGGCGTCGTCGAAGAAGTGGACTACGAGAAGTCCCGCCTGAAAGTTTCCGTTTCTATCTTTGGTCGTGCGACCCCGGTAGAGCTGGACTTTGCTCAGGTAGAAAAAGCCTAAGCAGCGATCAAAAAAGCGACGATTTAATCGTTGCACAGGGCGCGAGATTGGAATACAATTTCGCGCCTTTTGTTTTTATGGGTCCCGACCCGTAAAACGAATTTTATTCACGGGGAGCCTCTCCGAGGCGTTATTACCCAATCAGAGGATTTTAGAATGGCTAAGAAAGTACAAGCCTACGTCAAGCTGCAGGTTGCAGCAGGTATGGCGAACCCAAGTCCACCAGTTGGTCCAGCTCTGGGTCAGCAGGGTGTGAACATCATGGAATTCTGTAAAGCGTTCAACGCCAAAACTGAATCCATGGAGAAAGGTCTGCCAATCCCAGTTGTAATCACTGTTTACGCTGACCGTTCTTTCACTTTCGTTACCAAAACCCCTCCAGCAGCAGTTCTGCTGAAGAAAGCAGCGGGCATCAAGTCTGGTTCCGGTAAGCCGAACAAAGACAAAGTGGGTAAAATTTCCCGCGCTCAGTTGCAGGAAATCGCGCAGACCAAAGCTGCCGACATGACTGGTTCCGACATTGAAGCGATGACTCGCTCCATCGAAGGTACTGCACGTTCCATGGGCCTGGTAGTGGAGGACTAAGAAATGGCTAAACTGACCAAGCGCATGTCCGTGATCCGTGACAAAGTTGATGCGACCAAACAGTACGACATCAACGAAGCTATCGCTCTGCTGAAAGAACTGGCTACCGCTAAGTTCGTTGAAAGCGTTGACGTTGCCGTTAACCTGGGCATCGACGCTCGTAAATCCGATCAGAACGTTCGTGGCGCAACTGTACTGCCACACGGTACTGGCCGTTCCGTACGCGTAGCTGTATTTGCTCAGGGTGCAAACGCTGAAGCTGCTAAAGCTGCCGGCGCTGAACTGGTAGGTATGGAAGATCTGGCTGATCAGATCAAGAAAGGCGAAATGAACTTTGACGTTGTTATTGCTTCTCCAGATGCAATGCGCGTTGTTGGCCAGCTGGGCCAGGTTCTGGGTCCACGCGGCCTGATGCCAAACCCGAAAGTGGGTACTGTAACCCCTAACGTTGCTGAAGCGGTTAAGAACGCTAAAGCAGGTCAGGTTCGTTATCGTAACGACAAAAACGGCATCATCCACACCACCATCGGTAAAGTGGACTTTGACGCTGACAAACTGAAAGAAAACCTGGAAGCTCTGCTGGTTGCGCTGAAAAAAGCAAAACCAACTCAGGCGAAAGGCGTGTACATCAAGAAAGTTAGCATCTCCACCACCATGGGTGCAGGTGTTGCAGTTGACCAGGCTGGCCTGAGCGCTGCTGCAAACTAATGCCTTTACGTGGGCGGTGATTTTGTCTACAATCTTACCCCCACGTTTGCTAACAAAAGTTAGCGGCTAAAAGAATTGTTCGTTGGAGCCTGGCCTATCCAGGCCTCCGTCGAAGACCGCAGGTGTTTCGCAAGAAACTTAATCCCCTGCGTAGACGGTGACAGAACGCTAAGATTATTTTAAATACTCTGGCTTGTTTCTGCTCACCGTATTAAGACGCTCTTCCCGTTGGGTCGAGTGAAGTGAGTTCCGGAACATGAGTTCCGGCAAACATCCAGGAGCAAAGCTAATGGCTTTAAATCTTCAAGACAAACAAGCGATTGTTGCTGAAGTCAGCGAAGTAGCCAAAGGCGCGCTGTCTGCAGTAGTTGCGGATTCCCGTGGCGTTACTGTAGACAAAATGACTGAACTGCGTAAAGCAGGTCGTGAAGCTGGCGTATACATGCGTGTTGTTCGTAACACCCTGCTGCGTCGCGTAGTTGAAGGTACTCAGTTCGAGTGCCTGAAAGACACGTTTGTTGGTCCGACCCTGATTGCATACTCTATGGAACACCCGGGCGCTGCTGCTCGTCTGTTCAAAGAGTTCGCGAAAGCGAATGCAAAATTTGAGGTCAAAGCTGCAGCCTTTGAAGGTGAGTTGATCCCGGCATCGCAAATCGATCGCCTGGCAACCCTGCCGACCTACGAAGAAGCAATTGCACGCCTGATGGCAACCATGAAAGAAGCTGCGGCTGGCAAACTGGTTCGCACTCTGGCTGCTGTACGCGATGCGAAAGAAGCTGCTTAATCGCAGTTATCTTTATAAAGCATTTGCTTACGTATAAACTTATTCTGATTTTCAGGAACAATTTAAATGTCTATCACTAAAGATCAAATCATTGAAGCAGTAGCAGCTATGTCCGTAATGGACGTTGTAGAGCTGGTTTCTGCAATGGAAGAAAAATTCGGTGTTTCTGCTGCTGCTGCTGTAGCTGTAGCTGCGGGCCCGGCTGAAGCTGCTGAAGAAAAAACTGAATTCGACGTAATTCTGAAAGCTGCTGGCGCGAACAAAGTTGCTGTAATCAAAGCAGTACGTGGCGCAACTGGCCTGGGTCTGAAAGAAGCTAAAGACCTGGTAGAATCTGCTCCAGCTGCGCTGAAAGAAGGCGTGAGCAAAGACGACGCAGAAGCACTGAAAAAATCTCTGGAAGAAGCTGGCGCTGAAGTTGAAGTTAAATAAGCCAACTTTTCTGGTTGCAGCCTAAGCAATTAGGCTGATGGCTGGTGACTTTTTAGTCACCAGCCTTTTTGCGCTGTAAGGCATCAGCAGCATTTCACACTGTTTGACTGCTGGTTGTCCTGACAATGCTTGTTTCTATCGACGACTTAATATACTGCGACAGGGTGCTCGCTCTGTGTAAATCGCAATGAAATGGTTTAAGCGTGATAGCAACAGGTATTGCGGAAAGTATTCAATTTTCCGGTCCACAAAATGGTGTTGCACAAACTGTCCCTTCGTCGGACAGATGGGTCGACTTGTCAGCGAGCTGAGGAACCCTATGGTTTACTCCTATACCGAGAAAAAACGTATTCGTAAGGATTTTGGTAAACGTCCACAAGTTCTGGACATTCCATATCTCCTTTCTATCCAGCTTGACTCGTTCCAGAAGTTTATCGAGCAAGATCCTGAAGGGCAGTACGGCCTGGAAGCAGCCTTCCGTTCCGTGTTCCCGATTCAGAGCTACAGCGGTAATTCCGAGCTGCAGTACGTCAGCTACCGCCTTGGCGAACCGGTGTTTGACGTTCAGGAATGTCAGATCCGTGGCGTGACCTATTCCGCACCGCTGCGCGTAAAACTGCGTCTGGTGATCTACGAGCGCGAAGCGCCGGAAGGCACCGTAAAAGATATTAAAGAACAAGAAGTCTACATGGGTGAAATTCCACTCATGACGGACAACGGTACTTTCGTTATCAACGGTACTGAGCGTGTTATCGTTTCCCAGCTGCACCGTAGCCCGGGCGTCTTCTTCGACAGCGATAAAGGTAAAACGCACTCTTCCGGTAAAGTACTGTATAACGCACGCATCATTCCTTACCGTGGTTCATGGCTGGACTTCGAATTCGATCCAAAAGACAACCTGTTTGTCCGTATCGACCGTCGTCGTAAGCTGCCTGCAACCATCATTCTGCGTGCACTGAACTATACCACTGAGCAGATCCTGGACCTGTTCTTTGAGAAAGTGATCTTTGAAATCCGCGACAACAAGTTGCAGATGGAGTTGGTGCCGGAACGTCTGCGTGGTGAGACCGCGTCGTTCGACATCGAAGCCGACGGCAAAGTGTATGTGGAAAAAGGTCGCCGTATCACCGCGCGCCACATCCGCCAGCTGGAAAAAGATGATATCAAACACATCGAAGTTCCGGTTGAATACATTGCAGGAAAAGTAGCCGCGAAAGATTACGTTGATGAATCAACTGGCGAGCTGATCTGCCCGGCGAACATGGAGCTGAGCCTGGATCTGCTGGCTAAGCTGAGCCAGGCTGGCCACAAACGTATCGAAACGCTGTTCACCAACGATCTGGACCACGGTCCGTACATCTCTGAGACTGTACGCGTCGACCCAACCAATGATCGTCTGAGCGCGCTGGTCGAAATCTACCGCATGATGCGTCCTGGTGAGCCACCAACTCGCGAAGCGGCTGAAAGCCTGTTCGAGAACCTGTTCTTCTCCGAAGACCGCTACGATCTGTCCGCGGTTGGTCGTATGAAGTTCAACCGTTCTCTGCTGCGCGACGAAATCGAAGGTTCCGGTATCCTGAGCAAAGACGACATCATTGAAGTGATGAAGAAGCTCATCGATATCCGTAACGGTAAAGGCGAAGTGGACGATATCGACCACCTCGGCAACCGTCGTATCCGTTCCGTAGGCGAAATGGCGGAAAACCAGTTCCGCGTTGGCCTGGTACGTGTAGAGCGTGCGGTGAAAGAGCGTCTGTCTCTGGGCGATCTGGATACCCTGATGCCTCAGGATATGATCAACGCCAAGCCGATTTCTGCGGCAGTGAAAGAGTTCTTCGGTTCCAGCCAGCTGTCTCAGTTCATGGACCAGAACAACCCGCTGTCTGAGATCACGCACAAACGTCGTATCTCCGCACTCGGCCCAGGCGGTCTGACCCGTGAACGCGCAGGCTTTGAAGTTCGAGACGTACACCCGACTCACTACGGTCGCGTATGTCCAATCGAAACGCCTGAAGGTCCAAACATCGGTCTGATCAACTCCCTGTCCGTGTACGCACAGACGAACGAATACGGTTTCCTCGAGACCCCGTATCGTAAAGTGACCGACGGTGTTGTTACTGACGAAATTCATTACCTGTCTGCTATCGAAGAAGGCAACTACGTTATCGCTCAGGCGAACTCCAACCTGGATGACGAAGGCCACTTTGTAGAAGATCTGGTTACCTGCCGTAGCAAAGGCGAATCCAGCTTGTTCAGCCGCGACCAGGTTGACTACATGGACGTATCCACTCAGCAGGTGGTATCCGTCGGTGCGTCCCTGATCCCGTTCCTGGAACACGATGACGCCAACCGTGCATTGATGGGTGCGAACATGCAACGTCAGGCCGTTCCAACTCTGCGTGCTGACAAGCCGCTGGTTGGTACCGGTATGGAACGTGCTGTTGCCGTTGACTCCGGTGTTACAGCAGTTGCTAAGCGTGGCGGTACCGTTCAGTACGTTGACGCATCCCGTATCGTTATCAAAGTTAACGAAGACGAGATGTATCCGGGCGAAGCGGGTATCGACATCTACAACCTGACCAAATACACCCGCTCTAACCAGAACACCTGTATCAACCAGATGCCATGTGTGTCTCTGGGTGAGCCAGTTGAGCGCGGCGACGTGCTGGCAGATGGTCCGTCCACCGACCTCGGTGAACTGGCGCTCGGTCAGAACATGCGCGTAGCGTTCATGCCGTGGAACGGTTACAACTTCGAAGACTCCATCCTCGTCTCAGAGCGTGTGGTTCAGGAAGATCGTTTCACCACCATCCACATTCAGGAACTGGCATGTGTGTCCCGTGACACCAAGCTGGGGCCAGAAGAGATCACTGCCGACATCCCTAACGTGGGTGAAGCTGCGCTCTCCAAACTGGATGAATCCGGTATTGTTTACATCGGTGCGGAAGTCACCGGCGGTGATATTCTGGTAGGTAAGGTGACGCCGAAAGGTGAAACCCAGCTGACGCCAGAAGAGAAACTGCTGCGTGCTATCTTCGGTGAGAAAGCGTCTGACGTTAAAGACTCTTCTCTGCGCGTACCAAACGGTGTTTCCGGTACGGTTATCGACGTTCAGGTCTTCACTCGTGATGGCGTTGAGAAAGATAAGCGTGCGCTGGAAATCGAAGAGATGCAGCTCAAACAGGCTAAGAAAGACCTGTCTGAAGAACTGCAAATCCTCGAAGCAGGTCTGTTCAGCCGTATCTATGCGGTGCTGGTTGCCGGTGGCGTTGAAGCTGAGAAGCTCGACAAACTGCCACGCGATCGCTGGCTGGAACTGGGCCTGACCGACGAAGAGAAACAGAATCAGCTGGAACAACTGGCTGAGCAGTATGACGAACTGAAACACGAGTTCGAGAAAAAACTCGAAGCGAAACGCCGTAAAATCACTCAGGGCGACGATCTGGCACCAGGCGTGCTGAAGATTGTTAAGGTGTATCTGGCTGTTAAACGTCAGATCCAGCCTGGTGATAAGATGGCAGGTCGTCACGGTAACAAGGGTGTTATCTCTAAGATCAACCCGATCGAAGATATGCCGCACGATGCTAACGGTACGCCGGTAGATATCGTACTGAACCCACTGGGCGTACCGTCTCGTATGAACATCGGTCAGATTCTGGAAACCCACCTGGGTATGGCTGCGAAAGGTATCGGCGATAAGATCAACGCCATGCTGAAACAGCAGCAGGAAGTCGCGAAACTGCGCGAGTTCATCCAGCGTGCCTATGATCTGGGTACCGACGTTCGTCAGAAAGTCGACCTGAACACCTTCAGCGATGAAGAAGTGCTGCGTCTGGCAGAGAACCTGCGCAAAGGTATGCCAATTGCAACGCCGGTATTCGACGGTGCAAAAGAAGCTGAAATTAAAGAGCTGCTGCAACTGGGTGGTCTGCCAACGTCTGGTCAGATTACGCTGTTTGACGGCCGTACCGGTGAACAGTTCGAGCGTCCGGTAACCGTAGGTTACATGTACATGCTGAAACTGAACCACCTGGTCGACGACAAGATGCACGCTCGTTCTACCGGTTCTTACAGCCTGGTTACTCAGCAGCCGCTGGGTGGTAAGGCTCAGTTCGGTGGTCAGCGCTTCGGGGAGATGGAAGTGTGGGCGCTGGAAGCATACGGCGCAGCATACACCTTGCAGGAAATGCTCACCGTTAAGTCTGATGACGTGAACGGTCGTACTAAGATGTATAAAAACATCGTAGACGGCAACCATCAGATGGAGCCGGGCATGCCAGAATCCTTCAACGTACTGTTGAAAGAGATTCGTTCGCTGGGTATCAACATCGAACTGGAAGACGAGTAATTCTCGCTCAAACAGGTCACTGCTGTCGGGTTAACGCCCGACAGCAGAGTGTGCTAACTCCGACGGGAGCAAATCCGTGAAAGACTTATTAAAGTTTCTGAAAGCGCAAACTAAAACCGAAGAGTTTGATGCGATCAAAATTGCTCTGGCTTCGCCAGACATGATCCGTTCATGGTCTTTCGGTGAAGTTAAAAAGCCGGAAACCATTAACTACCGTACGTTCAAACCTGAGCGTGACGGCCTTTTCTGTGCGCGTATTTTCGGGCCAGTAAAAGATTACGAGTGCCTGTGCGGTAAGTACAAGCGCCTGAAACACCGTGGTGTGATCTGTGAGAAGTGCGGCGTTGAAGTGACCCAGACCAAAGTACGCCGTGAGCGTATGGGCCACATCGAGCTGGCGTCTCCGACCGCTCACATCTGGTTCCTGAAATCTCTGCCGTCCCGTATCGGCCTGCTGCTGGATATGCCGCTGCGCGATATCGAACGTGTTCTGTACTTCGAATCTTATGTGGTTATCGAAGGCGGGATGACCAATCTGGAACGTAACCAGATCCTGACCGAAGAACAGTATCTGGACGCGCTGGAAGAGTTCGGTGACGAATTCGACGCGAAGATGGGTGCGGAAGCTATCCAGGCCCTGCTGAAGAGCATGGATCTGGAGCAAGAGTGTGAAACTCTGCGCGAAGAGCTGAACGAAACCAACTCCGAGACCAAGCGTAAAAAGCTGACCAAGCGTATCAAACTGCTGGAAGCGTTCGTTCAGTCTGGTAACAAACCAGAGTGGATGATCCTGACCGTTCTGCCGGTTCTGCCGCCAGATCTGCGTCCGCTGGTTCCGCTGGATGGTGGTCGTTTCGCAACGTCAGATCTGAACGATCTGTATCGTCGCGTGATCAACCGTAACAACCGTCTGAAACGTCTGCTGGATCTGGCTGCGCCGGACATCATCGTACGCAACGAAAAACGTATGCTGCAGGAAGCGGTAGATGCCCTGCTGGATAACGGTCGTCGCGGTCGTGCGATCACCGGTTCTAACAAACGTCCTCTGAAATCTTTGGCCGACATGATCAAAGGTAAACAGGGTCGTTTCCGTCAGAACCTGCTCGGTAAGCGTGTTGACTACTCCGGTCGTTCTGTAATCACCGTAGGTCCATACCTGCGTCTGCATCAGTGCGGTCTGCCGAAGAAAATGGCACTGGAGCTGTTCAAACCGTTCATCTACGGCAAGCTGGAACTGCGTGGCCTGGCCACCACCATCAAAGCCGCGAAGAAAATGGTTGAGCGTGAAGAAGCTGTCGTTTGGGATATCCTGGACGAAGTTATCCGCGAACACCCGGTACTGCTGAACCGTGCACCAACTCTGCACCGTCTGGGTATCCAGGCCTTTGAGCCGGTACTGATCGAAGGTAAAGCTATCCAGCTGCACCCGCTGGTTTGTGCGGCCTATAACGCCGACTTCGATGGTGACCAGATGGCTGTTCACGTACCGCTGACGCTGGAAGCCCAGCTCGAAGCGCGTGCGCTGATGATGTCTACCAACAACATCCTGTCTCCAGCGAACGGTGAACCTATCATCGTTCCTTCTCAGGACGTTGTACTGGGTCTGTACTACATGACCCGTGACTGTGTTAACGCCAAAGGCGAAGGCATGGTGCTGACTGGCCCTAAAGAAGCTGAGCGTATTTATCGCGCTGGCCTGGCCTCTCTGCATGCGCGCGTTAAAGTGCGTATCACCGAATACGAAAAAGATGAAAACGGCGAATTCGTTGCGCACACCAGCCTGAAAGACACGACCGTTGGCCGTGCCATTCTGTGGATGATCGTACCGAAAGGTCTGCCTTTCTCCATCGTCAACCAGGCGCTGGGCAAGAAAGCGATCTCCAAAATGCTGAACACCTGTTACCGCATTCTGGGTCTGAAGCCGACCGTTATCTTCGCTGACCAGACAATGTACACCGGCTTTGCTTATGCAGCGCGTTCAGGTGCATCTGTTGGTATCGATGACATGGTCATCCCAGAGAAGAAACACGAGATCATCTCTGAAGCGGAAGCTGAAGTTGCTGAAATCCAGGAGCAGTTCCAGTCTGGTCTGGTAACCGCAGGCGAACGTTACAACAAAGTTATCGATATCTGGGCTGCGGCGAACGATCGTGTATCCAAAGCGATGATGGATAACCTGCAAACCGAAACCGTGATTAACCGTGACGGCGTAGAAGAGCAGCAGGTCTCCTTCAACAGCATCTACATGATGGCCGACTCCGGTGCGCGTGGTTCTGCGGCACAGATTCGTCAGCTGGCAGGTATGCGTGGTCTGATGGCGAAGCCAGATGGCTCCATCATCGAAACGCCAATCACCGCGAACTTCCGTGAAGGTCTGAACGTACTCCAGTACTTCATCTCCACGCACGGTGCGCGTAAAGGTCTGGCGGATACCGCACTTAAAACGGCGAACTCCGGTTATCTGACGCGTCGTCTGGTTGACGTTGCGCAGGATCTTGTCGTCACCGAAGACGATTGTGGCACCCTCGAAGGTATCACCATGACCCCTGTTATCGAGGGTGGTGATGTTAAAGAGCCGCTGCGCGATCGCGTACTGGGTCGTGTGACCGCGGAAGACATTCTGAAGCCGGGCACCGCAGACATTCTGGTTCCACGCAACACCCTGCTGCACGAACAGTGGTGTGACCTGCTGGAAGCGAACTCTGTTGACTCCGTGAAAGTGCGTTCCGTTGTATCCTGTGACACCGACTTTGGTGTGTGTGCGCACTGCTACGGTCGTGACCTGGCGCGTGGCCACATCATCAACAAAGGTGAGGCTATCGGCGTTATCGCGGCACAGTCCATCGGTGAGCCGGGTACACAGCTGACGATGCGTACGTTCCACATCGGTGGTGCGGCATCTCGTGCGGCTGCTGAATCCAGCATCCAGGTGAAAAACAAAGGTAGCATCAAGCTCAGCAACGCGAAGTCGGTTGTGAACTCCAGCGGTAAACTGGTTATCACTTCCCGTAACACCGAGCTGAAGCTGATCGACGAATTTGGTCGTACCAAAGAGAGCTATAAAGTGCCTTACGGTGCGGTTATGGCGAAAGGTGATGGCGAGCAGGTTGCTGGCGGTGAAACCGTTGCAAACTGGGATCCACACACCATGCCGGTAATCACCGAAGTAAGTGGTTTCATCCGCTTTACTGACATGATCGACGGCCAGACCATTACTCGTCAGACCGACGAGCTGACCGGTCTGTCTTCTCTGGTGGTTCTGGATTCTGCTGAACGTACTACCGGTGGTAAAGATCTGCGTCCTGCACTGAAAATCGTTGATGCGCAGGGTAACGACGTTCTGATTCCTGGTACCGATATGCCTGCGCAGTACTTCCTGCCGGGTAAAGCGATTGTACAGCTGGAAGATGGCGTACAGATCAGCTCTGGTGATACCCTGGCGCGTATTCCTCAGGAATCCGGCGGTACCAAGGACATCACCGGTGGTCTGCCACGCGTTGCGGACCTGTTCGAAGCACGTCGTCCGAAAGAGCCTGCAATCCTGGCTGAAATCAGCGGTATCATCTCCTTCGGTAAAGAGACCAAAGGTAAGCGCCGTCTGGTTATTACGCCTGTAGATGGCAGCGAGCCGTACGAAGAGATGATTCCTAAGTGGCGTCAGCTCAACGTGTTCGAAGGTGAACGCGTAGAACGTGGTGACGTGGTTTCCGACGGTCCAGAAGCGCCGCACGACATCCTGCGTCTGCGTGGTGTGCATGCTGTTACCCGTTACATTGTTAACGAAGTACAGGACGTATACCGTCTGCAAGGCGTTAAGATTAACGATAAACACATTGAAGTTATCGTTCGTCAGATGCTGCGTAAAGCGACCATCGAAAACGCGGGCAGCTCCGACTTCCTGGAAGGCGAGCAGGTTGAATACTCACGCGTTAAGATCGCTAACCGCGATCTGGAAGCGAACGGCAAAATTGGCGCGACCTTCTCGCGCGATCTGCTGGGTATCACCAAAGCGTCTCTGGCAACCGAGTCCTTCATCTCTGCTGCATCGTTCCAGGAAACCACGCGTGTCCTGACCGAAGCGGCTGTTGCAGGTAAACGTGATGAACTGCGCGGTCTGAAAGAGAACGTTATCGTGGGTCGTCTGATCCCGGCCGGTACCGGTTATGCGTACCACCAGGATCGTATGCGTCGTCGCGCAGCGGGCGAACTGCCAGCTGCACCGCAGGTGACTGCCGAAGATGCATCCGCGAGCCTGGCAGAACTGCTGAACGCAGGTCTGGGCGGTTCCGACAACGAGTAATCGTTGATGCCGTAAATAAAAAACCCGCCTCGGCGGGTTTTTTTATATCTGCATTTTCAGTTTACCAGCGGGATGCGTCGATAAAGCTCAATCATGTCGCCCGCCAGATCCTGAATAACCATCGCGTTCATCAGGTGGTCCTGAGAGTGAACGGTGATCAGGTTAACCGGCAGTTTTCCTGTCCCTTCGTCAAGACCGATAAGCTGCGTCTGGATCGTATGCGCATGTTTCACATATTCACGCGACTCTTCCATCGCTTTCTCGGCTTCGTCAAAGTCGCCTTTTCGCGCCATCTGCAACGCCGTCAGAGCCGCGCTGCGCGCCGCGCCTGCGTTGACCAGCAGTTCCATGATCGTGGTTTCTAAGTCTTCCATTATGACTCCAGAAGTTTGAGCGCTTTTTCCAGTACGGCATCACCTTTCATCATGCCGTAATCCATCATGTCGATGACCGCGACCTTTTTTCCGAGCGGATCGGCCTGCGCCTGGAGTTTTGCCTGTTCGTATTTGACCTGTGGCCCCAGTAATACGATATCAGCCGTCGCGATGTTATCTTTGAACTCCGCGACCGGAACGGCTTTAATGGTTACTTCGACTCCTTTTTTCTGCGCGGCATCTTTCATACGTTGAACCAGCATGCTGGTTGACATTCCCGCTGCACAGCATAAAACGATGTTCTTCATAGTCAGCCTCGATCTACATGTGTTTATTGATAATTATCCCGTGCAGACTGCTTCAACAACCGCTTTACCGCGATTGTGTGTCAGGCATCACAAAGAAATCGGCATTTTTCTGAAACCGGTTACAATTTTACCGCGGAGAGCATTCTGCCCGTCAGATCGGGCAGAATTTGAGGAAGGGTATTATCGGATGGCCGTGCTTACGATGCGGTTTTTACCCTGTTGTTTAGCGGTATACAGCGCTTCATCTACGCTACCGATAAATTGTTCCAGCGGTTCGAAGTGCCACTCTCCCGTCCCGGCGCTGAAGGTCACTCGCAGGTTCTCTTCCCGCCAGGTCCGCTTTTCAACGGCGGTGCGCCAGGCTTCCAGTAGCGCGTGCGCGGAGTTCATCAGCTCGGCCGGGAAGATCACGCCGAACTCTTCTCCACCGTAGCGGTAAACGGAAACGTGGTGCGGCTGCATGATCTGAATACCTTCGCGTGCCACGTTGCGCAGCACAATATCCCCGCTCAGGTGGCCCCAGGTGTCGTTAATGGACTTGAAGTTATCGATGTCGATCAGCGCCAGAACGAAGGGTTGATGGGCGGTCAGCAACTCATCCACATCATTGTCGAACGCACGGCGGTTTTTGCAGCCTGTCAGCGCATCATGGGTGGCCTGACGGACATAGGCCAGCTCGCGTTCTTTATTGGTTCGAATGGTATGGCTGAGCATCGCTTCAAGGCGTGGCGCCTGGTTGACGTCGCCGGTTTTGATGGCGTTGATAATGTTCATCAGCACAGAACGCGAGGCATGACGAAGGTAAAGCCCGAACAGAATGATGATGATTGCCGCCAGCGCAAATCCCCAGCCGACGACGGTGGTTTCATGCCGGGTGATGACGGTAAGCGTGGCATCGGAGACCCGATAAATCACAAACCAGTCCGGATTGGTGAAAGAGTAGTAGTAATACCAGGTTTTACTTTTGGGGTCGAAAAGATGGCCCTCGCCGCTGGTCATTTGGTCCATCAGCGCTTCGCTTACGTACTGCTTAAAGAGCGCCCCCGTGTCCGGATGCAGCACAACAGCGCCGTCACGCTCCACAACAAAAAACTCACCCTGAACCGGCGCCACCATCTGGCGCAGGGTATACCCCATGGACGTTAAATCAAGATGGAAAGCGAGCGTGCCCTTCAGGCGGCCTTCCGGTGAAATGACCGGCTTATAGAGAGTGACCGTAGGATGTTGGGTAAAATAGTCCAGATAGGGGCGGGTGTAGTGAGGAAAGTTGCTGGCTTCCGCTTGTCCGATAAACCATGGACGGGTCCGGGCGTCGAACGACTTACCCTTCTCCGTTGGCAGCACTTCCGGCGCGCGCAGATGGCGCCCTACTGTGTCCGCCAGAGAGATAGACGACACCGTCGGCATCAGGTTCTGCAAATGCATCAACATCTGCAAACCGTGTGTCGGGTCGATATTAATTGTCTGATTTACTCTGTCGTTACGGGCGAAGTACATCGCAGCACGACCAAGAATATAGTCATTTTCTCGCAGGATGGATTCGGTATAGTTTACCGCCAGATTATGGGTGAAGTTACCATTAATCTTATGATAATCCTCAAGAAAATCCTTTCTCTGTGAAAGGATAACCAGGATGGCGATCAGCGCAAAACTGAACAGGATCCCCGCGAAGCTGACCATAATTGGCCGGGTAAAAGAGAGCTTTTTACTGTGGAGTGCCATGAGTTGTACATCAATCCAGATGGTAGACGCGTTGCGTCTGTCGATACCCTCAGCATAGTCGCTGTCCGGTTGCTGGTAGTAAATTATACAGAAGGCGATTACCGACGAGATGATTTATCTTAAGCGTAGATAAGAAACGACGTATTTATTGTATCAATTAAAATTTTGTTTAAGAGGCGGAGGGCAGGGCGAAACGAGGAAGAAGCATTTTCACCCTGGTCAGCGTCCGTTGCTGACGTGGTAAAGCATAAGAAAACCAGGCAGATCGCCTCAATCGCCCGGTTTTGATCTTACGAGCCGCCTCGTAACCTTTTCGCGTTTTTGCAGTCGGTTTCAGCGCTAATGCGAGGCTCTTCCCAGCCAGCTATCCCAGTCTTTCCACACGGGCTGTAGCCCCTGTGCAGTCAGGGCTTCCGCCACCGCTTCGGGCCGTCGTCCGTCGTGCGGTGCAAACTGTTCCAGTTCCGGGTGATCGTCCGCGTAACCGCCCGGCTGCGTTTTGGAAAAGGCGCTAACGTTATTGATCGCCAGCGGGATCGCGCGGTCGCGAAACGCGGGTGATTCACGCGTGGAGAGCGACAATTCCACTTCCGGCGCGAACAGGCGAAATGCACACAGGGTTTGCACCAGCTGGCGCTCATCCATCAGCGAAGCGGGTTCAACGCCTCCCGTACACGGACGCAGCCGCGGGAAAGAGATGGAATAGCGGCTTTGCCAGTAGCGCTGCTGTAGCCACAGCAGATGCTCCGCCACCATATAGCAGTCCACCTGCCAGCTGTCGGACAGACCGATAAGCGCGCCCAGCCCAATTTTATCGATACCGGCGCGCCCCAGCCTGTCCGGCGTTTCCAGCCGGAAGATGAAATCCTGCTTCTTCCCTTTCAGGTGATGCCGGGCATAGGTCGCCTCGTGGTAGGTTTCCTGATAGACCATGACGCCGTCCAGCCCGAGCGTTTTCAGCTCCGCATATTCCTCCTGCGACAGAGGCTGCACTTCCATTTGCAACGAGGCAAATTCGCGGCGGATGGCCGGAAGATGCTGGCGAAAATAGTCCATCCCCACTTTGCCCTGATGTTCACCCGTCACCAGCAGGAGATGTTCAAAACCCATCTCACGAATAGCCGCACACTCGCGGGCGATCTCATGCTCATCCAGCGTTTTACGCTTAATACGGTTGCTCATGGAGAAACCACAGTAGGTGCAGTCGTTGGCGCACAGGTTAGAGAGATAGAGCGGCACGTAAAAGCTCACCGTGTTGCCAAAACGCTGGCGGGTGAGGCGTTGCGCGCGCTGCGCCATCGGTTCAAGGTACGCGCCGGCTGCCGGAGAAAGCAGGGCCATCAAATCCTCGCGGGTCAAATGTTTGGCTGTTAATGCCCGCTCTACGTCCGCAGAGGTTTTTCTGTTGATGCGTAAGGCAATATCGTCCCAGTTCAGCTGACGCCAGCGATCGGTAAAGGTAGCCATCAGAGCGCCTCCAGAAAATCGGTCAGCGGGCTGGTGGCCTGCGCCTGAACGCAGCGCGAGCCAGGGCCGGACTGGCGTGCCAGCAGACCGGACTCCACGGCAAGGCGGAACGCACGCGCCATCATCACCGGGTCGTCGGCCACCGCAATCGCGGTATTGACCAGCACCGCATCGGCCCCCATCTCCAGCGCCTGCGCGGCGTGACTGGGTACGCCGATGCCCGCATCCACCACCACGGGCACGGTCGCCTGCTCGATGATGATCTCCAGCATCGCGCGGGTCTCCAGTCCCTGGTTGGAGCCAATGGGTGCCCCTAACGGCATTACGGCCGCGCAGCCGACCTCTTCCAGACGCTTGCACAGCACGGGGTCGGCACCGCAGTAGGGCAGGACGGTAAATCCCTGCTGCACCAGCTTCTCTGCCGCTTTCAGGGTTTCGATCGGATCGGGCAACAGCCAGCGGGCGTCCGGATGAATTTCCAGCTTCAGCCAGCGGGTGCCGAGCGCTTCCCGCGCCAGTTGCGCAGCGAAAATTGCTTCCTCGGCCGTTTTCGCACCGGAGGTATTCGGTAAGAGCGTCACGCCTGCCTCCAGTAACGGCGCAAGTATGGCATCGTTGTGCTGACGCAAATCCACGCGCTTCATCGCCAGCGTCACCAGCTGGCTGCCGCTCTCACGAATGGCATCCACCATCAGCTGCGGAGAGGCGAATTTTCCGGTTCCGGTAAACAGATGTGAATCAAAGACTTTGTCGGCAATACGTAACATCTCAGCCCCCTGCGATAACCTGAAACAGCAGGATCTGGTCGCCTTCATTGACCTGCTGATGTTCCCACCGCTCGCGCGGCAGGATCTGTTGATTGAGCGCCAGCGCCGTTCCCGGCTTCAGCTGGCGCAGCGTGTCGAGCAGGGCGGCAACGGTAAGATCGTCGTCGCACGTCATCGGCTCATCGTTAAACAGAATGCGCATTGCGGCCTCCGCATACCGGGCAGTGGCTGGCGCGGTTTAACACCAGATGACGCCATCCGCTGGAGCGGGCGTCGAACAGCCGCAGCGTGTTGCGTTCTGTCTCTATGCCGCTGAGCAACTTGATGGCCTCCAGCGCCTGAAGAGTACCCATCACGCCCACCACCGGGCCCAGAATGCCTGCCGTGCGGCAGTTACGCTCCGGTTCAGCCTCGTCCGGCCACAGGCAGCGGTAGCAGCCCTGTGCCCACGGCGGCGTAAGCACCATTATTTGCCCGCCGAAACCGACCGCGCTGGCGGTGATCAGCGGCGTGTTCTGCGCAACACAGACCGCGTTGATGGCCTGACGCGTCGCCATATTGTCCGTACAGTCCAGCACCACGTCGGCAAGGGCCACTTCGCGTTGCAGATCTTCCCCGCTCAGCCGCGTCTGGAGCGCGACCAGTTCGATATCGGGGTTAAGCTGGTTCAGCCGCTGGCGCGTAACGTGCGCTTTAGGCTGGTTGATATCTTCTGTCGTGAAGAGGATTTGCCGTTGCAGATTGCTGAGATGTACCTCATCGTCATCGGCCAGCACCAGCGTGCCCACGCCCGCGCCAGCCAGATACAGCGCGGCGGGGGCGCCTAATCCACCCAGACCGACAATCAGTACCCGGCTGGCGAGCAGCTTTTGCTGCCCGTCAATGGCGATATCCTCCAGCAGGATCTGGCGGCTGTAGCGCATAAAATCACGATCTTTCATCGCCTGCTCCTGCCAGTTGTAAAAGCCGTGCGGTGGCGGCCTGCCAGTCTGCGGCCTGGGTGATAGCGCTGACGACGGCGATACTGCCGACGCCGGTCTCCAGCACCGCGGGCGCACGTTCAAGGCTGATCCCGCCGATGGCAACGGTGGGGTAATCGGCAAGGCGCTTAACGTGGGCCGCCAGCTGCGTCAAGCCCTGTGGAGCGGACGGCATCTGTTTGGTTTGCGTCGGGAAAACGTGACCGAGCGCGATGTAAGAGGGGCGGGCCGCCAGCGCCACGTCGATCTCCATATCATCATGGGTAGAAACGCCCAGCCGCAGACCGACGTCACGGATCGCGTTGAGATCGGTCGTTTCCAGATCTTCCTGTCCCAGATGCACGCCGTACGCCTGGTGTTTAACCGCCAGCCGCCAGTAGTCGTTGATAAACAGGCGGGCGTGGTAGCGACGTCCCAGCGCGATAGCGGCGATCACGTCGGCCTCCACCTCTTCATCGCGTTTATCCTTAATGCGTAGCTGGATCGTGCGAACGCCTGCCTCCAGCAGGCGAGCGATCCACGCCACGCTGTCCACCACCGGGTAAAGCCCTAAGCGGAAGGGGACAAGGGGGAAATCAGGCTGGTACATTATGCCTCCTCTTTTTTGAGGTAGATTTCGCCGCCTTTCGCGCGGAAGGTTTCCGACATGTCCGCCATGCCGACTTCAATGGTCTGCGCGGCGGCGTAATCGCGTACTTCCTGGCTGATTTTCATCGAGCAGAATTTTGGTCCGCACATGGAGCAGAAGTGCGCGACTTTGCCCGATTCCTGCGGCAGGGTTTCGTCGTGGTAGGCGCGGGCGGTGAACGGATCGAGGGCCAGGTTAAACTGGTCTTCCCAGCGGAATTCAAAGCGCGCTTTGGACATGGCGTTGTCGCGAATTTGCGCGCCCGGATGGCCTTTCGCCAGATCCGCCGCGTGGGCGGCAATCTTGTAGGTAATCAGTCCCTGCTTCACGTCCTCTTTGTTTGGCAGGCCGAGGTGCTCTTTCGGTGTCACGTAGCAGAGCATGGCGCAGCCGAACCAGCCGATCATCGCCGCCCCAATGCCTGACGTGAAGTGGTCATAGCCCGGCGCGATGTCAGTTGTCAGTGGCCCCAGCGTGTAGAACGGTGCTTCGTGGCAGTGCTCCAGCTCTTCGGTCATGTTGCGACGGATCATCTGCATCGGCACATGGCCCGGGCCTTCAATCATCACCTGCACGTCGTACTCCCAGGCGATTTTGGTCAGCTCGCCCAGCGTGTGCAGCTCGGCAAACTGCGCCTCGTCGTTAGCATCGCGGATGGAGCCAGGACGCAGGCCGTCGCCCAGCGACAGGGAGACGTCGTACGCGGCGCAAATTTCGCAGATTTCGCGGAAGTGTTCGTAGAGGAAGTTTTCCTGATGATGGGAAAGGCACCATTTCGCCATAATCGAACCGCCGCGTGAGACGATACCGGTCAGACGTTTCGCCGTCATCGGCACGTAGCGCAGCAGCACGCCCGCGTGGATGGTGAAGTAGTCCACGCCCTGTTCCGCCTGCTCCAGCAGCGTGTCGCGGAACGCTTCCCAGGTGAGGTTTTCGGCGATGCCGTTGACCTTCTCCAGCGCCTGATAAATCGGGACGGTGCCAATCGGCACCGGGCTGTTACGCAGGATCCATTCGCGGGTTTCGTGAATATAGCGGCCGGTGGAAAGGTCCATCACCGTATCCGCGCCCCAGCGCGTCGACCAGACCAGCTTTTCCACCTCTTCTTCGATGGATGACGTCACCGCTGAGTTGCCGATGTTGGCGTTGACCTTCACCAGGAAGTTGCGGCCGATAATCATCGGCTCGGATTCCGGGTGGTTGATGTTGGCGGGGATAATGGCGCGCCCGGCGGCCACTTCATCACGCACAAATTCCGGCGTGATGTTCTCCGGCAGGCGAGCGCCAAACCCTTCACCCGGATGCTGGTGGCGCAGCACTTCGCTGCGGATGCGCTCGCGGCCCATGTTTTCGCGGATGGCGATGAACTCCATCTCCGGCGTGACGATACCCTGGCGCGCGTAGTGCAGCTGGGTTACGCATTTGCCCGCTTTAGCGCGTTTCGGCGTCAGCAGGCCGGTAAAGCGCAGCGCGTCCAGACCGTCGTCGGCCAGGCGTTCTTTGGTGTACGCAGAACTGCGTACGCTCAGTTCTTCGCAGTCGTTACGCGCCTCTATCCACGGCTGGCGCAGCTTTGCCAGACCCTGCTGGACGTTGATAGCAACATCAGGATCGCCGTACGGGCCCGAGGTGTCATACACCGGCACGGCTTCGTTGTCTTCAAACTGCGGGTTGTCTTTGCTGCCGCCGATAAGCGTCGGGCTGAGCTGGATTTCGCGCATCGGGACGCGGATATCAGCCTGTGAGCCGGAAATGTAGATGCGTTTCGAGTTCGGGAAAGCGGTGCCTTCCAGGGTGTCGATGAAGCGTTGTGCGTGTTCGCGCTGTTCGCGGCGGGTCAGTTTTGCAGTAGACATAGCTCATTCCAAAAGTGAAGGACATGGCTTGTCAGACGACGGATGAAGCAAGAGAAGATCGCCTCAGGGGCGATACAACAGCAGTGTGACTCTTGTTCCCTTCGCAGGTATTAACCTGATCAGGTTCCGCGGATCCCGAATTAACGGTCTCAGCCCGTGCTTTCACACTGGGCACTCCGACAAGAAAAATCCCCCTCCGCAGAGGGGCGAATGGTTGTAAATTACTCGTTAACGATTAAGAACTCAAGCAGGGCGCGCAACGTTATCGCTGGTGCTGATATTCAGGTTGTTGTCCAGCACGAGGGCGATGAGCTTGTCTTCCAGCGTGAATCGCTCTTCCAGCGCTTCGCCAAGGTCGGAAAGCGCCTGCTGAAACTCAAGATAGTTATCGTGATCGATAGCGTTCTCCAGCGCGGAATCGTAGTAGTCCATGATCCGCTGGGTGTTGGCTTCCAGCAGCGGACAGAGTTTACTGGCCGCTAAATACGGCGTTGTCCCTTCCATTTCGCGGATAATGCGTTCATAAAGGTTGAAATGGCCGTCGGAGAGGTAGTCGACAAGGCTCTGACAAAAATCATCCAGCGCTTTTTCGTTCAGCCGCATAAAGGATTCTTTGCCAGGCTTAAGACCGACCAGATTGTAATACGCCACAAGGAGATGCTTGCGCACATGTAGCCAGCGATCCACCAGGGTGTTACTTCCTCCAACGCGCTCAGTCAGGCTTTCCAGCTGGTTTAACATGGTCGACTCCATAAGGTTTAGAATGGGATCTGCTTATCCAAAATGTAACCACAATGCTAACAACATGTCAGTGAAGCGAAGGTAGTGCAATAGATATGGATCGTATTATTGAAAAATCAGATCTGGGTTGGTGGATCGTCAGTCACGAGCAAAAGTTGTGGCTGCCCGGTGGGGAGATACCCTACGGTGCGGCAGAAATCTTCGATCTCGTCGGCCAACCTGCGCTGCGGATCGGCGAGTGGCAGGGCGATCCGGTATGGTTGATCCTACAGGCTCGTCGTCAGGATATGGGATCCGTTCGTCAGGTGTTGGATCGGGATGTCGGCCTGTTCCAGCTGGCGGGGCGCGGCGTGCAGCTGGCGGAGTTTTACCGCTCGCACAAATACTGCGGCTACTGCGGCCACACCATGCACCCGAGCAAAACCGAGTGGGCAATGCTTTGCGGCCACTGCCGTGAACGCTACTATCCGCAAATCGCACCGTGCATCATTGTCGCCATCCGCCGTGATGATTCCATCCTGCTGGCGCAGCATACCCGTCATCGCAACGGCATTCATACTGTCCTCGCCGGGTTCGTGGAAGTCGGCGAAACGCTGGAACAGGCGGTGGCGCGTGAGGTGATGGAGGAGAGCGGCATTAAGGTGAAAAACCTGCGCTATGTGACGTCGCAGCCGTGGCCGTTCCCGATGTCCCTGATGACCGCGTTTATGGCGGAATACGACAGCGGCGAGATTGTTATCGATAAGAAAGAGCTGCTGGAGGCGAACTGGTATCGCTACGACGATTTACCGCTGCTGCCCCCGCCGGGAACGGTGGCGCGTCGCCTGATAGAAGATACCGTGGCAATGTGTCGGGCCGAGTATGAGTAGTGTTACACTGACGGACTGACGCAATAAGGAACTGCAAAATGACCGAACTGAAGAACGATCGTTATCTGCGTGCGCTGCTGCGCCAGCCCGTTGATGTCACCCCGGTGTGGATGATGCGCCAGGCGGGACGCTATCTGCCAGAGTACAAAGCCACGCGCGCGCAGGCGGGCGATTTTATGTCGCTGTGCAAAAACGCCGAGCTGGCCTGTGAAGTGACGCTCCAGCCGCTGCGCCGCTTCCCGCTCGATGCCGCCATTCTTTTTTCGGACATTCTCACCATTCCGGATGCGATGGGCCTTGGGCTCTATTTCGAAACCGGCGAGGGCCCGCGTTTTACCTCACCGATCAAAAGCAAAGCCGACGTTGATAAGTTGCCGATCCCCGATCCGGAAGGCGAGCTGGGCTATGTGATGAACGCCGTGCGCACCATTCGCCGCGAGCTCAAAGGCGATGTGCCGCTGATTGGCTTCTCCGGTAGTCCGTGGACGCTGGCCACCTACATGGTGGAAGGCGGCAGCAGCAAAGCCTTTACCGTCATCAAAAAGATGATGTACGCCGAGCCGCTGGCCCTGCATGCGCTGCTCGACAAGCTCGCGAAGAGCGTCACGCTCTACCTCAACGCGCAGATTAAAGCAGGTGCGCAGTCGGTGATGATTTTCGACACCTGGGGCGGCGTGCTGACCGGACGTGATTATCAGCAGTTCTCCCTGTACTACATGCACAAAATTGTCGATGGCCTGCTGCGTGAAAACGAAGGCCGTCGCGTGCCGGTGACGCTGTTTACCAAAGGCGGCGGCCAGTGGCTGGAAGCGATGGCGGCCACCGGCTGCGACGCGCTGGGCCTCGACTGGACCACCGATATTGCCGATGCGCGCCGTCGCGTGGGGGACAAAGTGGCGCTTCAGGGCAACATGGACCCGTCCATGCTCTATGCACAGCCTGCCCGTATCGAAGAGGAAGTGTCGACTATACTGTCTGGTTTCGGCCAGGGTGAAGGCCACGTCTTTAACCTCGGCCACGGCATTCATCAGGATGTGCCGCCTGAACACGCAGGCGTATTTGTGGAGGCGGTGCATCGGCTTTCTGCCCAGTATCATAAGTAAGGAGTGGTTATGGATCTCGCGTCGCTACGCGCTCAGCAAATCGAACTGGCTTCATCGGTGATCCGTGAGGATCGTCTGGATACGGACCCTCCGCGGTACATTGGCGGGGCGGACGTCGGGTTTGAGCAGGGCGGTGAAGTGACGCGAGCGGCGATGGTGGTGCTGAAATACCCGTCGCTGGAGCTGGTGGAGTACAAGGTGGCGCGTATCGCCACCACCATGCCCTATATCCCCGGCTTTCTCTCCTTCCGCGAATATCCCGCGCTGCTGGCCGCTTGGGAACAACTCTCGCAAAAACCTGACCTGCTGTTTGTTGATGGGCATGGTATCTCTCATCCGCGTCGCTTAGGCGTTGCCAGCCACTTTGGTCTGCTGGTGGACGTGCCGACCATCGGCGTGGCGAAAAAACGCCTGTGCGGCGCGTTTGAGCCGCTCTCTGCCGAACCGGGCGCGCTGGCGCCGCTTATTCATAAAGGCGAGCAGCTGGCGTGGGTCTGGCGCAGTAAAGCGCGCTGCAACCCGCTGTTTATCGCAACCGGGCATCGGGTGAGCATGGACAGCGCCCTGGCGTGGGTGCAACGCTGTATGAAGGGCTACCGTTTACCGGAGCCAACCCGCTGGGCTGACGCCGTGGCCTCTTCACGTCCGGCATTCATTCGTTGGCAGGAAATTCAGCCGTGATTCAGGTAAACTGCGGCTAATTTTCGATTCGAGACATCATCATGTTACAAAACCCGATTCATCTGCGCCTTGAAAAGCTGGAAAGCTGGCAGCACGTGACGTTTATGGCTTGCCTGTGCGAGCGCATGTATCCCAACTATGCCGCGTTCTGCAAGCAGACAGCGTTTGGCGAAGGCCAGATTTATCGTCGTATCCTGGATTTAATCTGGGAGACGCTGACGGTCAAAGACGCGAAGGTGAATTTTGACTCTCAGCTCGAAAAGCTGGAAGAGGCTATTCCGGCTGCGGATGATTTCGACCTGTATGGCGTCTACCCGGCCATTGATGCCTGTGTGGCGTTGAGCGAGCTGATCCACTCCCGTCTGAGCGGTGAAACCCTGGAACACGCCATTGAAGTAAGTAAGGCATCCATTACCACCGTTGCGATGCTGGAAATGACCCAGGAAGGCCGTGAAATGACCGACGAAGAGCTGCGTGCTAACCCGGCGGTAGAACAGGAATGGGACATTCAGTGGGAGATTTTCCGCCTGCTGGCAGAGTGTGAAGAGCGTGATATTGAGCTGATCAAAGGGCTGCGCGCGGACCTGCGCGAGGCCGGCGAGAGCAATATTGGTATAATTTTTAACCAATGAGACAACAAAACGTGATTTAACGCCTGTTTTGTCGCTCCTCGACTCTTCCCTTTCGCCCCCCGTCTGGTCTACATTTGGGGGGCGAAAAAAAGTGGCTATCGGTGCGTGTATGCAGGAGAGTGCTTTTTTGGCATTTTCGTCGCACTCGATGCTTAGCAAGCGATAAACACATTGAAAGGATAACTTATGAACAAGACTCAACTGATTGATGTAATTGCGGACAAGGCTGATCTGTCTAAAGTGCAGGCTAAAGCTGCTCTGGAATCTACCCTGGCTGCTATTACTGAGTCTCTGAAAGAAGGCGATGCTGTACAACTGGTTGGTTTCGGTACCTTCAAAGTGAACCACCGCGCTGAGCGTACTGGCCGCAACCCGCAGACCGGTAAAGAAATCAAAATCGCCGCAGCTAACGTGCCGGCATTTGTTTCTGGTAAAGCACTGAAAGACGCAGTTAAGTAAGACGCGTGGCAGTGAACAGTTTTAACGAAGGGGCGGCAACGCCCCTTTTGTCATTCTGGCGTGGACCGCTCGCGCTGGCAGGCGTACTGTTGCTCTCTGCCTGTAGTCATGATTCCTCACTCCCCCCGTTTACCGCCAGCGGCTACGCTGACAACCAGGGTGCGGTCAGGATCTGGCGCAAAGATTCCAGCGATGAAGTCCATATGCTCACCGCGTTCAGCCCATGGCATAACGGCAATACCTCGACCGCAGAATACCGCTGGCAGGGCGATGCCCTGTCGCTCATTGAACTGAATATCTACAGTAAGACTCCCGAACACGTGAAGGTGCGTTTCGACGACCACGGCGAGCTGAGCTTTATGCAGCATGAGGTCAGTGGACTGAAACAGCAGCTTTCCAGCGATCAGGTCGCCCTCTACCGCTACCGTGCTGAACAACTTCGCCAGACCAGCGATGCACTGCGTCAGGGCCGCGTGGTGCTGCGTCAGGGGCGCTGGCATGCCGACGGCACGGTGACCACCTGCGAAGGGCAGACGGTGAAGCCTGAGCTTGAATCCTGGGCAACCGAACACATTCAGCGTCGTCAGCGGCATTCATCTGTGGAGGTGAGTGTGGCATGGCTGGAAGCGCCGGAAGGCTCTCAGCTGTTGCTGGTGGCGAATGAAGATTTCTGCACCTGGCAGCCGACAGAAAAGAGTTTTTGATTTAAGTCCCCTCTCCCTTGAGGGAGAGGGTTAGGGTGAGGGGGAAATTACTCTCCCTGCTCCCGCGCAATAGCACGATAACCGATATCCTGACGGCTGAAGCTGCCGTTCCAGTGAATATCCGCCATCAGCGCATAGGCGCGTTTCTGCGCTTCTGCCACGGTCTGGCCCAGCGCGGTCGCACACAGCACGCGGCCGCCGTTGGTGAGCACGCGGTCATCGTCAGCCAGCTTCGTACCGGCGTGGAACACCTTCGCGCCGTCAATCTCTTCCAGCGGCAGGCCGTGGATCTCATCTCCAGTGTTGTAGCTACCCGGATACCCACCCGCAGCAATCACCACACCTAAAGAGGCACGCTCGTCCCACTCTGACGTTTTCTCATCCAGTTTGCCTTCGCAGGCCGCAAGGCACAGATCCACCAGGTCGGATTTCATGCGCAGCATGATCGGCTGGGTTTCCGGATCGCCAAAGCGGCAGTTGAATTCGATCACCTTCGGGTTACCCTGCTTGTCGATCATCAGGCCTGCATAAAGGAAACCGGTGTAGGTATTGCCTTCCGCCGCCATCCCTTTCACGGTTGGCCAGATGATGCGGTCCATGG
The DNA here is from genome assembly GCF_001922365.1 of Enterobacter cloacae complex sp. AR_0002. Lineage (NCBI taxonomy): Bacteria > Pseudomonadati > Pseudomonadota > Gammaproteobacteria > Enterobacterales > Enterobacteriaceae > Enterobacter > Enterobacter cloacae complex sp. AR_0002. The sequence goes on along the minus strand of NZ_CP018814.1, from coordinate 3,373,234 downwards.
TGCGCTGATGCACCTCATCGGTAACAACGGGAGCAGGAGAGTAAGCGCCCATTCCCCCAGTGTTGGGGCCGGTATCGCCATTGCCCACACGCTTGTGATCCTGGCTGGTGGCCATCGGCAGAACGTGCTCGCCATCGACCATCACGATAAAACTCGCCTCTTCGCCGTCGAGGAACTCTTCAATCACGATGCGGTGGCCCGCATCGCCAAAGGCGTTACCTGCCAGCATATCCTGAACTGCGGCTTCGGCTTCTTCGAGGGTCATCGCGACGATCACGCCTTTACCCGCGGCCAGACCGTCGGCCTTGATAACAATCGGCGCGCCCTTCTCACGTAAGTAGGCCAGAGCAGGCTCCACTTCAGTGAAATTCTGATATTCCGCCGTCGGGATGTTATGACGCGCGAGGAAATCTTTGGTGAAGGCTTTTGAGCCTTCCAGCTGTGCGGCACCCTCCGTTGGGCCAAAGATTTTCAGGCCAGCTGCGCGGAAGGCGTCTACGACGCCAATCACCAGCGGCGCTTCCGGGCCAACGATGGTCAGATCGATGTTCTCGGTCTGGGCAAAGCTCAGCAGTGCCGGGATATCGGTCACGCCGATGGCGACGTTTTGCAGCGCGGGTTCCAGCGCCGTACCGGCATTACCCGGTGCCACAAAGACGGTTTCAACCTGCGGGGACTGCGCTGCTTTCCACGCCAGGGCGTGCTCGCGCCCGCCGTTACCAATCACTAATACTTTCATTTTCTGCTCCGGGAATTAATGGCGGAAGTGGCGCATGTCGGTGAAGATCATTGCGATGCCATGCTCGTCGGCAGCGGCAATCACTTCGTCATCACGGATTGAACCGCCAGGCTGGATCACACAGGTGATACCCACAGCAGCGGCCGCATCGATTCCGTCGCGGAACGGGAAGAAGGCATCAGAGGCCATGGCGGAGCCTTTCACTTCCAGGCCTTCGTCGCCTGCTTTGATACCGGCAATTTTTGCAGAGTAAACGCGGCTCATCTGGCCTGCGCCTATCCCGATGGTCATGTTCTCTTTGGCGTAGACGATGGCGTTGGATTTCACGAACTTAGCCACTTTCCAGCAGAACAGCGCGTCACGCAGTTCCTGCTCGGTTGGCTGACGTTTGGTGACGACACGCAGATCGGCTTCGCTCACCATCCCCAGATCGCGGTCCTGAACCAGCAGACCGCCGTTCACGCGCTTGAAGTCCAGGCCCGGCACGCGTTCCGCCCACTGACCGCAAACCAGCACGCGCACATTCTGTTTTGCCGCAGTGATTTTCAGCGCTTCTTCTGATGCGGACGGCGCGATGATCACTTCGACAAACTGGCGGGAGATGATGGCCTGCGCGGTTTCCGCATCCAGCTCGCGGTTAAAGGCGATAATGCCGCCGAACGCGGAGGTCGGGTCGGTTTTGTAGGCGCGATCGTAGGCATCCAGAATAGAAGTGCTTACCGCAACGCCGCATGGGTTGGCGTGCTTGACGATAACGCAGGCCGGCTCGCTGAATTCTTTCACGCATTCCAGCGCGGCGTCGGTGTCGGCAATGTTGTTATAGGAAAGGGCTTTGCCCTGAACCTGCTGGGCGGTCGCAACGGAGGCTTCCTTTACCTCTTCTTCTATATAGAAGGCAGCCTGCTGGTGGCTGTTCTCACCGTAACGCATATCCTGCTTCTTAATGAAGTTCAGGTTCAGGGTGCGCGGGAAGTGGCCAGAGGGATCTTTGCTTTCACCATGGTAAGCCGGTACCAGGCTACCGAAGTAGTTGGCGATCATGCTGTCGTAGGCGGCGGTATGCTCGAAGGCTTTGATGGCGAGATCGAAACGCGTTTCAAGTGTCAGGGACCCTTCGTTGGCATCCATCTCATTAATAATGGCGTTGTAGTCGCTGCTCTTCACCACGATGGCCACATCTTTATGGTTCTTGGCTGCGGAGCGCACCATGGTTGGGCCGCCGATATCAATATTTTCAACCGCATCTTCCAGAGAGCAGCCTTCGCGGGCGACGGTCTGGGCGAACGGGTAGAGGTTAACAACGACCATATCGATAGGCGCGATATCGTGCTGTTCCATAATGGCGTCGTCCTGACCGCGACGGCCAAGAATACCGCCGTGGACTTTCGGATGCAGGGTTTTGACGCGTCCATCCATCATTTCCGGGAAACCGGTGTAATCGGACACTTCGGTTACCGGCAGACCTTTCTCTGCTAACAGGCGCGCGGTGCCACCTGTAGAAAGCAGCTCCACACCGCGTGCGGAAAGTGCCTGGGCGAATTCGACGATACCGGCTTTATCAGAAACACTGAGCAGAGCGCGGCGGACTGGACGACGTTGTTGCATGGTAAATCCCCTGGATTTCACGATTACAGAGAGCGTTAGATGAATTTTCCTGTGAAAAACTCATCTAACACACCTGACGAGGCATCCTTGTAAAGCGCGAGCATTTTAACGAAAACGTTTGCGCAACGCTCGCACATTTTCACTTTTTCGTATCATTGTGGATAAGTCTGTGTGTAAAAAGGTATAAGGCGGGGTTTTGCTGTGGAATGCAGCAGTCAGTCATTTTTCTGTCATTTAGCGGTTGCGGCCTGCGGAGAACTCCCTATAATGCGCCTCCATCGACACGGCGGATGTGAATCACTTCACAAACAACCCGGTCGGTTGAAGAGAAAAAATCCTGAAAATCAGGGTTGACTCTGAAAGAGGAAAGCGTAATATACGCCACCTCGCAACGGTGAGCGAAAGCCGCGTTGCACTGCTCTTTAACAATTTATCAGACAATCTGTGTGGGCACTCAAAGTGACATGGATTCTTAATGTCCTCGGACACTAAATGAATACCAAGTCTCAACGAGTGAACACGTAATTCATTACGAAGTTTAATTCATTGAGCATCAAACTTTTAAATTGAAGAGTTTGATCATGGCTCAGATTGAACGCTGGCGGCAGGCCTAACACATGCAAGTCGAACGGTAACAGGAAGCAGCTTGCTGCTTCGCTGACGAGTGGCGGACGGGTGAGTAATGTCTGGGAAACTGCCTGATGGAGGGGGATAACTACTGGAAACGGTAGCTAATACCGCATAACGTCGCAAGACCAAAGAGGGGGACCTTCGGGCCTCTTGCCATCGGATGTGCCCAGATGGGATTAGCTAGTAGGTGGGGTAACGGCTCACCTAGGCGACGATCCCTAGCTGGTCTGAGAGGATGACCAGCCACACTGGAACTGAGACACGGTCCAGACTCCTACGGGAGGCAGCAGTGGGGAATATTGCACAATGGGCGCAAGCCTGATGCAGCCATGCCGCGTGTATGAAGAAGGCCTTCGGGTTGTAAAGTACTTTCAGCGGGGAGGAAGGCGATAAGGTTAATAACCTTGTCGATTGACGTTACCCGCAGAAGAAGCACCGGCTAACTCCGTGCCAGCAGCCGCGGTAATACGGAGGGTGCAAGCGTTAATCGGAATTACTGGGCGTAAAGCGCACGCAGGCGGTCTGTCAAGTCGGATGTGAAATCCCCGGGCTCAACCTGGGAACTGCATTCGAAACTGGCAGGCTAGAGTCTTGTAGAGGGGGGTAGAATTCCAGGTGTAGCGGTGAAATGCGTAGAGATCTGGAGGAATACCGGTGGCGAAGGCGGCCCCCTGGACAAAGACTGACGCTCAGGTGCGAAAGCGTGGGGAGCAAACAGGATTAGATACCCTGGTAGTCCACGCCGTAAACGATGTCGACTTGGAGGTTGTGCCCTTGAGGCGTGGCTTCCGGAGCTAACGCGTTAAGTCGACCGCCTGGGGAGTACGGCCGCAAGGTTAAAACTCAAATGAATTGACGGGGGCCCGCACAAGCGGTGGAGCATGTGGTTTAATTCGATGCAACGCGAAGAACCTTACCTACTCTTGACATCCAGAGAACTTTCCAGAGATGGATTGGTGCCTTCGGGAACTCTGAGACAGGTGCTGCATGGCTGTCGTCAGCTCGTGTTGTGAAATGTTGGGTTAAGTCCCGCAACGAGCGCAACCCTTATCCTTTGTTGCCAGCGGTCCGGCCGGGAACTCAAAGGAGACTGCCAGTGATAAACTGGAGGAAGGTGGGGATGACGTCAAGTCATCATGGCCCTTACGAGTAGGGCTACACACGTGCTACAATGGCGCATACAAAGAGAAGCGACCTCGCGAGAGCAAGCGGACCTCATAAAGTGCGTCGTAGTCCGGATTGGAGTCTGCAACTCGACTCCATGAAGTCGGAATCGCTAGTAATCGTGGATCAGAATGCCATGGTGAATACGTTCCCGGGCCTTGTACACACCGCCCGTCACACCATGGGAGTGGGTTGCAAAAGAAGTAGGTAGCTTAACCTTCGGGAGGGCGCTTACCACTTTGTGATTCATGACTGGGGTGAAGTCGTAACAAGGTAACCGTAGGGGAACCTGCGGTTGGATCACCTCCTTACCTTAAAGAACCTGCCTTTGCAGTGCTCACACAGATTGTCTGATGAATGATGAACTTCTGAATGTACTTTTGAGTGCATTAAGAAGTTTTGCTCTTTAAAAATCTGGATCAAGCTGAAAATTGAAACGACACACAGCTCATGTGTGTTCGAGTCTCTCAAATTTTCGCAATCAGAAGTGAAACATCTTCGGGTTGTGAGGTTAAGCGACTAAGCGTACACGGTGGATGCCCTGGCAGTCAGAGGCGATGAAGGACGTGCTAATCTGCGAAAAGCGCCGGCGAGGTGATATGAACCTTTGACCCGGCGATGTCCGAATGGGGAAACCCAGTGTGTTCCGACACACTATCGTTAACTGAATACATAGGTTAACGAGGCGAACCGGGGGAACTGAAACATCTAAGTACCCCGAGGAAAAGAAATCAACCGAGATTCCCCCAGTAGCGGCGAGCGAACGGGGAGCAGCCCGGAGTCTGAATCAGCTTGTGTGTTAGTGGAACGGTCTGGAAAGTCCGACGGTACAGGGTGATAGTCCCGTACACGAAAATGCACAGGTTGTGAACTCGAAGAGTAGGGCGGGACACGTGGTATCCTGTCTGAATATGGGGGGACCATCCTCCAAGGCTAAATACTCCTGACTGACCGATAGTGAACCAGTACCGTGAGGGAAAGGCGAAAAGAACCCCGGCGAGGGGAGTGAAAAAGAACCTGAAACCGTGTACGTACAAGCAGTGGGAGCACCTTCGGGTGTGACTGCGTACCTTTTGTATAATGGGTCAGCGACTTATATTCTGTAGCAAGGTTAACCGTATAGGGGAGCCGAAGGGAAACCGAGTCTTAACTGGGCGTTAAGTTGCAGGGTATAGACCCGAAACCCGGTGATCTAGCCATGGGCAGGTTGAAGGTTGGGTAACACTAACTGGAGGACCGAACCGACTAATGTTGAAAAATTAGCGGATGACCTGTGGCTGGGGGTGAAAGGCCAATCAAACCGGGAGATAGCTGGTTCTCCCCGAAAGCTATTTAGGTAGCGCCTCGTGAACTCATCTTCGGGGGTAGAGCACTGTTTCGGCTAGGGGGCCATCCCGGCTTACCAACCCGATGCAAACTACGAATACCGAAGAATGTTATCACGGGAGACACACGGCGGGTGCTAACGTCCGTCGTGAAGAGGGAAACAACCCAGACCGCCAGCTAAGGTCCCAAAGTCATGGTTAAGTGGGAAACGATGTGGGAAGGCACAGACAGCCAGGATGTTGGCTTAGAAGCAGCCATCATTTAAAGAAAGCGTAATAGCTCACTGGTCGAGTCGGCCTGCGCGGAAGATGTAACGGGGCTAAACCATGCACCGAAGCTGCGGCAGCGACACTATGTGTTGTTGGGTAGGGGAGCGTTCTGTAAGCCGTTGAAGGTGTGCTGTGAGGCATGCTGGAGGTATCAGAAGTGCGAATGCTGACATAAGTAACGATAAAGCGGGTGAAAAGCCCGCTCGCCGGAAGACCAAGGGTTCCTGTCCAACGTTAATCGGGGCAGGGTGAGTCGACCCCTAAGGCGAGGCCGAAAGGCGTAGTCGATGGGAAACAGGTTAATATTCCTGTACTTGGTGTTACTGCGAAGGGGGGACGGAGAAGGCTATGTCAGCCGGGCGACGGTTGTCCCGGTTTAAGCATGTAGGCGGAGGTTCCAGGTAAATCCGGTACCTTGTTAACGCTGAGGTGTGATGACGAGGCACTACGGTGCTGAAGTGATAAATGCCCTGCTTCCAGGAAAAGCCTCTAAGCATCAGGTAACACGAAATCGTACCCCAAACCGACACAGGTGGTCAGGTAGAGAATACCAAGGCGCTTGAGAGAACTCGGGTGAAGGAACTAGGCAAAATGGTGCCGTAACTTCGGGAGAAGGCACGCTGATATGTAGGTGAAGTCCCTGCGGACGGAGCTGAAATCAGTCGAAGATACCAGCTGGCTGCAACTGTTTATTAAAAACACAGCACTGTGCAAACACGAAAGTGGACGTATACGGTGTGACGCCTGCCCGGTGCCGGAAGGTTAATTGATGGGGTTAGCGGCAACGCGAAGCTCTTGATCGAAGCCCCGGTAAACGGCGGCCGTAACTATAACGGTCCTAAGGTAGCGAAATTCCTTGTCGGGTAAGTTCCGACCTGCACGAATGGCGTAATGATGGCCAGGCTGTCTCCACCCGAGACTCAGTGAAATTGAACTCGCTGTGAAGATGCAGTGTACCCGCGGCAAGACGGAAAGACCCCGTGAACCTTTACTATAGCTTGACACTGAACACTGGTCCTTGATGTGTAGGATAGGTGGGAGGCTTTGAAGCGTGGACGCCAGTCTGCGTGGAGCCATCCTTGAAATACCACCCTTTAATGGCTGGTGTTCTAACGTAGACCCGTGATCCGGGTTGCGGACAGTGTCTGGTGGGTAGTTTGACTGGGGCGGTCTCCTCCCAAAGAGTAACGGAGGAGCACGAAGGTTGGCTAATCCTGGTCGGACATCAGGAGGTTAGTGCAATGGCATAAGCCAGCTTGACTGCGAGCGTGACGGCGCGAGCAGGTGCGAAAGCAGGTCATAGTGATCCGGTGGTTCTGAATGGAAGGGCCATCGCTCAACGGATAAAAGGTACTCCGGGGATAACAGGCTGATACCGCCCAAGAGTTCATATCGACGGCGGTGTTTGGCACCTCGATGTCGGCTCATCACATCCTGGGGCTGAAGTAGGTCCCAAGGGTATGGCTGTTCGCCATTTAAAGTGGTACGCGAGCTGGGTTTAGAACGTCGTGAGACAGTTCGGTCCCTATCTGCCGTGGGCGCTGGAGAATTGAGGGGGGCTGCTCCTAGTACGAGAGGACCGGAGTGGACGCATCACTGGTGTTCGGGTTGTCATGCCAATGGCACTGCCCGGTAGCTAAATGCGGAAGAGATAAGTGCTGAAAGCATCTAAGCACGAAACTTGCCCCGAGATGAGTTCTCCCTGAGACCTTGAGTCTCCTGAAGGAACGTTGAAGACGACGACGTTGATAGGTCGGGTGTGTAAGCGCAGCGATGCGTTGAGCTAACCGATACTAATGAACCGTGAGGCTTAACCTTACAACGCCGAAGCTGTTTTGGCGAAGAGACAGACACGATTTTCAGCCTGATACAGATTAAACAGAATTTGCCTGGCGGCTTTAGCGCGGTGGTCCCACCTGACCCCATGCCGAACTCAGAAGTGAAACGCCGTAGCGCCGATGGTAGTGTGGGGTCTCCCCATGTGAGAGTAGGGAACTGCCAGGCATCAAACAAGAAGAACCCCGTACCGTAAGGTGCGGGGTTTTTTGCTTTTGTTTTTCTCCCTCTCCCTGTGGGAGAGGGCCGGGGTGAGGGCACCAAACCGCACCATCCCCTCCTTGAAACTTTCTCACCTTACGCTTGCAGGCTCGACATTAACCCCGTTTCTGGGTATCGTTAGCTGTCTGGATGTCTAAACGTTTATACGTATGCTGTGAGGATTTAAGGTTATGCCGATTCGGGTGCAGGACGAGCTACCAGCCGTCAATTTCTTGCGTGAAGAGAATGTCTTCGTAATGACAACTTCGCGTGCTTCTGGTCAGGAAATTCGCCCGCTGAAGGTGCTGATCCTTAATTTGATGCCAAAGAAGATCGAAACAGAGAACCAGTTCTTGCGTTTGCTCTCCAACTCTCCGCTTCAGGTTGATATCCAGCTGCTGCGCATTGACGCGCGTGAGTCACGCAACACGCCTGCTGAGCATCTGAATAACTTCTACTGTAATTTTGAAGATATTCGCGATGAGAATTTCGATGGGCTGATCGTCACCGGCGCACCGCTGGGTCTGGTGGAATTTAATGACGTTGCCTACTGGCCACAGATCAGGCAGGTGCTGGAGTGGGCAAAAGATCACGTCACGTCCACCTTATTTGTCTGTTGGGCGGTACAGGCCGCACTGAATATCCTCTATGGCATTCCCAAGCAAACCCGCAGCGACAAACTTTCTGGCGTATACGAACACCACATCCTTCACCCGCATGCGCTGCTGACGCGTGGTTTCGATGACACTTTCCTGGCCCCGCATTCTCGCTACGCCGATTTTCCGGCACAGCTGATCCGAGATTACACCGACCTGGAAATCCTGGCCGAAACGGAAGACGGCGATGCCTACCTGTTCGCCAGTAAAGACAAACGCATCGCGTTCGTTACCGGCCATCCTGAGTACGATCCGCATACCCTCGCGGCAGAGTATTTTCGTGACGTTGAAGCGGGTCTGAATCCGGATGTCCCGTACAACTATTTCCCGAAAAACGATCCACAAAACACGCCTCGGGCAACCTGGCGTAGTCATGGAAATTTGCTGTTTACCAACTGGCTCAACTATTACGTCTACCAGATTACGCCGTACGATCTTCGCCACATGAATCCGACGCTGGAGTAATCGTCTGCATTAAACGATCCTAAAGCGTTTCAGCTATTCAGATCAGGCACCTTCGGGTGCCTTTTTTATTTCCGAAATCCTGTTCAACATACCAGGAAACTTTAACTCTATAGTAATCATGAAGTTGCGTTGCAATTAAAATTAAAATGGAAATTGTTTTTGATTTTGGAAAAATTATAGATAGTCTTAATTCTGCTGAGCGAAAACTACACAACGATCTTTCGCTCGCGTCGGGGGCGTGATTTGGATCTTTGATGAGGAGCAGAACGATGACTCAACAGGCAACAACGGTCGATGAACTGACCTTTACCCAGCCGAATGGTGAGCAAGAACAGCAAGTTTTGACGGCAGAAGCGGTAGAGTTTCTGACTGAACTGGTGACTCGCTTTACGCCACAGCGTAATAAACTGCTGGCGGCGCGCATTCACCAACAGCAGGGGATCGATAACGGCAAGTTGCCAGGATTTATTTCGGAAACTGCTTCCATTCGTCATGGTGATTGGAAAATCCGCGGAATCCCTGAAGATTTACAGGATCGTCGTGTGGAGATCACCGGCCCGGTAGAGCGCAAAATGGTGATCAACGCCATGAATGCCAACGTCAAAGTCTTTATGGCCGATTTTGAAGACTCGCTGGCACCGGACTGGCAGAAAGTTATCGACGGGCAGATCAACCTGCGCGACGCCGTCAATGGCACCATCAGCTATACCAACGAAGCCGGTAAAATTTACCAGCTCAAACCGAATCCGGCGGTGCTGATCTGTCGCGTACGCGGTCTGCATTTGCCAGAAAAGCACGTCACCTGGCGCGGAGAAGCGATTCCGGGCAGCCTGTTCGACTTTGCGCTGTACTTCTTCCACAACCATAAAAACCTGCTGGCGAAAGGCAGCGGCCCCTATTTCTATCTGCCGAAAACCCAGTCCTGGCAGGAAGCGGCGTGGTGGAGTGAAGTTTTCAGCTACGCAGAAGACCGCTTCAGCCTGCCGCGCGGCACCATTAAAGCCACGCTGCTGATTGAAACCCTGCCTGCCGTATTCCAGATGCATGAGATCCTCCATGCGCTGCGTGACCATATTGTGGGCCTGAACTGCGGCCGCTGGGATTACATCTTCAGCTACATCAAAACGCTGAAAAACCATGCCGACCGGGTATTGCCGGATCGTCAGGTTGTGACCATGGATAAACCGTTCCTCAGCGCCTACTCGCGCCTGCTGATTAAGACCTGTCACAAACGCGGCGCCTTTGCGATGGGCGGCATGGCGGCCTTTATCCCGAGCAAAGATGCTGAGCGTAACAACCATGTGCTCAACAAGGTGAAAGCCGATAAAGAGCTGGAAGCCCGTAATGGCCACGACGGGACGTGGATTGCCCATCCCGGTCTGGCCGATACGGCGATGGAAGTCTTTAACCGCGTACTCGGCGACAACAAAAACCAGCTGTTTGTCACCCGTGAAGATGATGCGCCCATCGCAGAAGAACAGTTGCTCGCGCCGTGTGCGGGCGAGCGTACGGAAGAGGGCATGCGCGCCAATATTCGCGTCGCCGTGCAGTACATCGAGGCATGGATCTCCGGCAACGGCTGCGTGCCGATTTACGGCCTGATGGAAGATGCCGCCACGGCGGAAATTTCACGTACCTCCATCTGGCAGTGGATCCACCATCAAAAAACGCTCAGCAACGGCAAACCGGTAACCAAAGCCCTGTTCCGTCAGATGCTGGCCGAAGAGATGCGGGTCATCCAGGACGAACTGGGCGAGCACCGCTTCAGCAGTGGGCGTTTTGACGATGCTGCACGTCTGATGGAGCAAATCACCACCTCTGATGACTTAATCGACTTCCTGACCCTGCCGGGCTACCGCTTCCTGGCGTAATTCACCACATAACAATATGGAGCATCTGCACATGAAAACCCGTACCCAACAGATCGAAGAGTTACAAAAAGAGTGGACCCAACCGCGCTGGGAAGGCATTCGCCGCCCGTACAGCGCAGAGGAAGTGGTGAAGTTACGTGGCTCGGTTAACCCGGAATGTACGCTGGCGCAGAACGGCGCGGCAAAAATGTGGGATCTGCTGCACGGGGGAGCTAAAAAAGGCTATATCAACAGCCTCGGCGCACTGACTGGCGGTCAGGCATTGCAGCAGGCGAAGGCCGGCATTGAAGCTATCTATCTTTCCGGCTGGCAGGTCGCGGCGGATGCTAACCTTGCCTCCAGCATGTATCCGGATCAATCTCTTTATCCGGCGAACTCGGTGCCGTCAGTGGTGGATCGGATCAACAATACCTTCCGCCGTGCGGATCAGATCCAGTGGGCCGCGGGTATCGAACCCCACGATCCGCGTTTTATAGACTATTTCCTGCCGATCGTCGCCGATGCGGAAGCCGGTTTCGGCGGCGTGCTGAACGCCTTTGAGCTGATGAAATCCATGATTGAGGCCGGTGCAGCGGCCGTTCACTTTGAAGATCAACTGGCGTCGGTCAAGAAGTGCGGGCATATGGGCGGGAAAGTGCTGGTACCAACCCAGGAAGCGATCCAAAAGCTGGTTGCCGCGCGTCTGGCTGCTGACGTGCTCGGCGTGCCGACGCTGGTGATTGCCCGTACCGATGCTGATGCGGCGGACCTGATCACCTCTGACTGCGATCCGTACGACAGCGAATTTATTACCGGCGAGCGCACCAGCGAGGGGTTCTATCGCACGCATGCCGGTATCGAACAGGCCATCAGCCGCGGTCTGGCCTATGCCCCTTACGCTGACCTGGTCTGGTGTGAAACCTCCACGCCGGATCTGGCGCTGGCGAAGCGTTTTGCCGATGCGATTCATGCGAAGTATCCGGGCAAGCTGCTGGCCTATAACTGTTCGCCGTCCTTCAACTGGCAAAAGAATCTGGACGATACCACCATCGCCAGCTTCCAGCAGCAGCTGTCGGATATGGGCTACAAGTACCAGTTCATCACCCTGGCGGGTATCCACAGCATGTGGTTCAACATGTTCGACCTGGCGCACGCCTACGCGCAGGGCGAAGGCATGAAGCACTATGTTGAGAAGGTGCAGCAGCCAGAATTTGCGGCAGGCAAAGAGGGATATACCTTCGTTTCGCACCAGCAGGAAGTGGGAACCGGCTACTTCGATAATGTGACCACGATTATTCAGGGCGGGGCCTCCTCCGTCACGGCATTAACGGGCTCAACGGAAGAAGCACAGTTCTAATCTTTTCCCCCTCTCCCCCCTCGGGGAGAGGGTTGGGGTGAGGGGGAATATATGTCGCGTGGTCTGGAATTACTGATTGCCCAAACTATTTTGCAGGGCTTCGATGCCCAATATGGCCGCTTTCTGGAAGTCACCTCCGGCGCGCAACAGCGTTTTGAGCACGCCGACTGGCATGCGGTTCAGCAGGCCATGAAGCAGCGTATCCATCTTTATGATCACCATGTAGGTCTGGTGGTGGAGCAACTGCGCTGTATCACCGACGGTAAAAGCCCGGATGCGGATTTTTTACTGCGCGTGAAAGAGCATTACAACCATCTGTTACCCGACTACCCGCGCTTCGAGATTGCGGAGAGCTTTTTCAACTCCGTCTATTGCCGGTTATTTGACCACCGCTCATTATCTCCTGAGCGGTTATTTATCTTCAGCTCCCAGCCGGAGCGCCGCTTCCGTACCATTCCGCGTCCGCTGGCGAAAGATTTCTTTCCCGATCGCGGCTGGGAAAAGCTCCTGCACCGCGTCTTAACGGATTTGCCGCTGCGCCTGCCGTGGGAGAATAAACCCCGGGATATCGGCTATATCCATGCGTATCTCAATGAAACCTTCGGCGAGGAGGTGCTCAGCCGCAGCCATTTGCAGGTTGCCAACGAGCTTTTCTACCGGAATAAGGCCGCCTGGCTGGTGGGCAAACTGGTTACGCCGACAGCCATCGTGCCGTTTCTGCTGCCCATTCACCGTACCGACGACGGCCAACTGTTTGTCGATACCTGCCTGACTACCAGCGCTGAGGCCAGTATCGTATTTGGCTTCGCCCGTTCCTATTTCATGGTCTATGCCCCACTGCCTGCCGCCCTGGTGGAGTGGCTGCGCGAGATCCTGCCGGGCAAAACCACCGCCGAGCTGTACATGGCGATTGGCTGTCAGAAGCATGCCAAAACGGAAAGTTATCGGGAATACCTGCGTTATGTCACCACGGCTGATGAGCAGTTTATCGAAGCGCCGGGGATCCGCGGCATGGTGATGCTGGTTTTCACACTGCCGGGCTTCGACCGCGTGTTTAAGGTGATTAAGGATAAATTCGCCCCGCAGAAGGAGATGAGCGCCGCGCACGTTCGCGCCTGCTATCAGCTGGTTAAAGAGCACGATCGTGTCGGGCGAATGGCCGATACCCAGGAGTTTGAAAACTTTGTGCTGGATAAGCAGCAGATCGATCCGTCGCTGATGTCGCTGCTAATGCAGGAAGCGCCGACGAAAATTACCGATCTTGGCGATAAGATTGCGATTAGCCATCTCTATATCGAACGCCGGATGGTGCCGTTAAATATCTGGCTGGAGCAGTCCGAAGGCCAGGCTTTACGAGACGCCATTGAAGAGTACGGCAATGCGATTCGCCAGCTCGCCGCCGCCAATATTTTCCCCGGCGACATGCTGTTTAAAAACTTCGGCGTCACCCGTCACGGGCGGGTGGTGTTCTACGATTACGATGAAATTTGCTACATGACCGAGGTGAACTTCCGCGATATCCCGCCGCCGCGCTATCCGGAAGATGAACTGTCCAGCGAGCCGTGGTACAGCGTATCGCCGGGCGATGTGTTTCCGGAGGAGTTTCGCCACTGGCTGTGTGCCGACCCGCGCATCGGGCCGCTATTCGAAGAGATGCATGCCGATCTGTTCCGCGCCAGCTACTGGCGCGGGCTGCAAACGCGGATCAAAAACGGACACGTGGAAGATGTCTACGCTTACCGCCGCAAGCAGCGGTTTTGCATCCGCTTTTCTCCCTCTCCCTGTGGGAGAGGGCCGGGGTGAGGGCATCAGGCGGCAATGCACGTTTAACGAATCCCACCATACGCCAGCGTCACCTCTTTCGCGGCCTTAATCACCATCGCGCCCAGCTCGGTGACGCGGTCGTCGGTCATGCGTGAAATCGGCCCGGAGATGGAGATGGCGGCAAACGGCTCGCGGTGCTCGTCAAAAATGCAGGACGCGAGGCAGCGCAGCCCGAGGGCATGTTCTTCGTCATCAAACGAATAGCCGCGCTTGCGGGTCAGAGCCAGATCTTCTTTCAGATGTACGGGCGACACCAGCGTGGCGTGGGTATAGGCGTGCAGCCCTTTACGGTGCAGCAGCCCCGTTACCTGCTCTTCGCTCAGCTGCGAGAGAAACGCTTTCCCTGCGCCAGAGGCGTGCATCGGCAGCTTGCCGCCAATCGGTGCGGACATGCGCATCAGCTGCGTACACTGCACCTGGTCGATAATAATCGCCTGGTGATCGCTCTGATCCAGTACGGCCAGGTTTACCGTCTCGCCGGACTCCTCCATCAGCTTGCGCAGAATCGGGTGGACAATCGCCAGCAGGTTGCGGCTTTGCAGGAAGCTGCTGCCGACAATAAACGCATGCGCCCCCACCGCCCAGTGTCCCAGCTCGCCCACTTGACGCACGAATCCCAGCTGCTGCATGGTGGTCAGCAGACGGTGCGTGGTGGAGTTCGGCAGGCCAGCCTGCTGCGCCAGCTCCGTCAGGGCCACGCTGCCGTGCGATTCGGCTATCCATTCCAGCAGCTTCAGGCCGCGCGTCAGGGATTGAACCTGTCCGCCAGGTTGTGCAGCGGTGGTTGCAGCAGGTTTTCTGCCGCGTTTAGCGGGAACGGTCGTAACCATGACGAACTCCTTTTTCTGTATCGTGGAAATCATTTTCGTTTTATTTGGTGGTTTTGCAACCGCTTTCCTGACTGATCGGAGGAGTGATAGTGAACATGTCTCATGTTACCGCTGTGTGACTTTTCGACCCTGCGAGATTATGCCAGTATGGAACGCAGCCTTTTGGCCATGTTGAGCGTTGTCGGGAGCAAGTGTGAGCAGCAAAGTAGAGCAACTGCGTGCGCAGTTAAATGAACGAATTCTGGTGCTGGACGGCGGCATGGGCACCATGATCCAGGGCTATCGTCTGAGTGAAGACGATTTCCGCGGCGAGCGCTTTGCCGACTGGCCTTGTGACCTGAAAGGGAACAATGACCTGCTGGTGTTAAGCAAACCGTCAGTCATCATAGATATCCACAACGCTTACTTCGAAGCGGGTGCGGATATTGTAGAAACCAACACCTTCAACTCGACAACCATCGCCATGGCGGATTACCAGATGGAATCCCTGTCGGCGGAGATCAACTTTGAAGCGGCGAAGCTGGCGCGCGCCTGCGCCGACGAATGGACGGCCCGTACGCCGGACAAGCCGCGCTACGTAGCCGGTGTGCTGGGCCCAACCAACCGCACCGCGTCGATTTCTCCGGACGTCAACGACCCGGCGTATCGTAACATCACCTTTGACCAGCTGGTGGCCGCGTATCGGGAGTCCACTAAAGCGCTGGTGGAAGGCGGCTCCGACCTGATCCTGATTGAAACCGTATTCGACACCCTCAACGCCAAAGCGGCAATTTACGCGGTAAAAGAGGAGTTCGAGTCGCTGGGCGTCGACCTGCCGATCATGATTTCCGGCACCATCACCGATGCCTCGGGGCGCACGCTTTCCGGCCAGACAACCGAAGCGTTTTATAACTCTCTGCGCCATGCCGAAGCGCTCTCCTTCGGCCTGAACTGCGCGCTGGGGCCGGACGAGCTGCGCCAGTACGTGCAGGAGCTTTCGCGCATCGCAGAGTGCTACGTCACCGCCCACCCGAACGCCGGTCTGCCGAACGCGTTCGGTGAGTATGATCTGGATGCCGACACCATGGCGGCGCAAATCCGCGAGTGGGCCGAATCTGGCTTCCTCAACATCGTCGGCGGCTGCTGCGGCACCACGCCGGAGCATATCGCCGCCATGAGCCGCGCCGTCGCCGGGCTTCCACCGCGCAAGCTACCCGAGCTTCCGGTAGCCTGTCGTCTGTCCGGCCTGGAGCCGTTGACCATCGGCGACGACAGCCTGTTTGTGAACGTGGGTGAACGTACTAACGTTACCGGTTCTGCGAAGTTCAAGCGCCTGATCAAAGAAGAGAAGTACAGCGAAGCGCTGGACGTTGCCCGCCAGCAGGTGGAAAGCGGCGCGCAAATTATCGATATCAACATGGACGAGGGGATGCTCGACGCCGAAGCGGCGATGGTGCGTTTCCTCAACCTGATTGCCGGTGAGCCGGATATCGCCCGCGTGCCGATCATGATTGACTCCTCCAAATGGGACGTCATCGAAAAAGGGCTGAAGTGCATTCAGGGCAAAGGCATCGTTAACTCTATCTCAATGAAAGAGGGGGTCGATACCTTTATCCACCACGCGAAGCTGGTGCGTCGCTACGGGGCCGCCGTGGTGGTGATGGCCTTCGATGAAGTGGGTCAGGCCGATACCCGCGAGCGCAAGATTGAGATTTGCCGCCGCGCGTACAAAATTTTGACCGAAGAGGTGGGCTTCCCGCCGGAAGACATCATCTTCGACCCGAACATCTTCGCCGTCGCGACCGGCATCGAAGAGCACAACAACTACGCCCAGGACTTCATCGGCGCGTGTGAAGACATTAAACGCGAACTGCCGCATGCGCTGATCTCCGGCGGCGTGTCAAACGTCTCGTTCTCGTTCCGCGGCAACGACCCGGTTCGTGAGGCGATCCACGCCGTGTTCCTCTACTATGCCATCCGCAACGGGATGGACATGGGGATCGTCAACGCCGGCCAGCTGGCAATTTACGACGATCTGCCAGCCGAGCTGCGCGACGCCGTAGAAGACGTGATCCTCAATCGTCGTGACGACGCCACCGAACGCATGCTGGATCTGGCGGAAAAATACCGCGGCAGTAAATCTGACGAATCAGCCAACGTTCAACAGGCCGAATGGCGCTCCTGGGATGTGAATAAGCGTCTGGAATACTCGCTTGTAAAAGGCATTACCGAGTTTATCGAGGAGGATACTGAGGAAGCGCGTCAGCAGGCCGCCCGTCCGATTGAAGTGATCGAAGGGCCGCTGATGGACGGCATGAACGTGGTCGGCGATCTGTTCGGCGAGGGCAAAATGTTCCTGCCGCAGGTGGTGAAATCCGCCCGCGTCATGAAACAGGCCGTGGCGTATCTGGAACCCTTTATCGAAGCCAGCAAAGAGAAGGGCTCCAGTAACGGTAAAATGGTCATCGCCACCGTGAAGGGCGACGTACACGACATCGGCAAAAACATCGTTGGCGTGGTGTTGCAGTGTAATAACTACGAAATTATCGATCTTGGCGTGATGGTCCCGGCGGATAAAATCCTCAGGACCGCGCGTGAGGTGAATGCGGATCTGATTGGTCTTTCCGGGCTGATTACGCCGTCGCTGGACGAAATGGTCAACGTGGCAAAAGAGATGGAGCGCCAGGGCTTCACCATTCCACTGCTGATTGGCGGGGCAACCACCTCGAAAGCCCACACGGCGGTGAAAATCGAGCAGAACTACAGTGGGCCGACGGTGTATGTCCAAAACGCCTCGCGCACCGTGGGCGTGGTCTCCGCGCTGCTGTCCGACACCCAGCGCGATGACTTTGTCGCCCGCACCCGCAAAGAGTATGAAACCGTCCGCATTCAGCATGGACGTAAGAAACCGCGCACGCCGCCGGTTTCGCTTCAGGCGGCGCGCGAAAACGATCTGGCGTTCGACTGGTCCAGCTATACGCCGCCGGTCGCACACCGTCTGGGCGTGCAGGACGTGACGGCCAGCATCGAAACGCTGCGTAACTACATCGACTGGACGCCGTTCTTCATGACCTGGTCGCTGGCGGGCAAATATCCGCGCATTCTTGAAGATGAGGTGGTGGGCGAAGAGGCGAAGCGCCTGTTTAAAGATGCTAACGACATGCTCGACAGGCTGAGCGCAGAGAAAGCCCTCAACCCGCGCGGCGTGGTGGGGCTGTTCCCGGCGAACCGCGTGGGCGACGACGTGGAAATCTACCGCGATGAAACCCGCACCCATGTGCTGGCCGTGAGCCACCATCTGCGCCAGCAAACCGAGAAAGTGGGCTTTGCCAACTACTGCCTGGCGGATTTCGTCGCACCGAAACTCTCCGGTAAAGCCGACTATATCGGCGCCTTTGCCGTAACCGGCGGTCTGGAAGAAGACGCGCTGGCGGATGCGTACGACGCGCAGCACGATGATTACAACAAAATCATGGTGAAAGCGATTGCCGATCGCCTGGCGGAAGCCTTTGCCGAGTATCTGCACGAGCGCGTACGTAAGGTGCACTGGGGCTACGCGGCGAATGAGAACCTCAGCAACGAGGAGCTGATCCGCGAAAACTACCAGGGCATTCGTCCGGCACCGGGGTATCCGGCGTGTCCGGAACATACCGAGAAGGGCACTATCTGGAAACTGCTGGACGTAGAAGCGCATACGGGCATGAAGCTCACCGAGTCATTTGCCATGTGGCCGGGCGCGTCCGTTTCCGGCTGGTACTTCAGCCATCCGGACAGCAAGTACTTCGCCGTGGCACAGCTTCAGCGCGATCAGATTGAGGATTACGCTCTGCGTAAAGGCATGAGCGTGTCAGAGGTGGAACGCTGGCTGGCGCCGAATTTAGGCTACGACGCAGACTAACGTCACTTTTCCTTACAACAAACAGGGCACCGCTATGGTGCCTTGTCTCTTTCTTACGTTTAAACCCTTATACTGAACCTCAGGAAAACGAATAACGATAAGGAGGAATGCCTACCGTGTTGACGTTGTTACACCTGCTCTCCGCAGTCGCACTGCTGGTATGGGGCACCCATATCGTTCGTACCGGCGTGATGCGTGTGTTTGGCGCACGTTTACGTACCGTTCTCAGCGGCAGCGTTGAGAAGAAGCCGCTCGCCTTCTGCGCGGGTATTGGCGTCACGGCGCTGGTGCAAAGCAGCAACGCCACCACCATGCTCGTCACCTCGTTCGTGGCGCAGGATCTGGTGGCGCTCGCCCCGGCGCTGGTGATTGTCCTGGGCGCCGACGTCGGTACCGCGCTGATGGCGCGTATCCTGACGTTCGATCTCTCCTGGCTGTCGCCGCTGCTGATTTTTATCGGCGTCATTTTCTTCCTCGGCCGTAAGCAAAGCCGTGCCGGGCAGCTTGGCCGCGTCGGTATTGGCCTCGGGCTGATCCTGCTGGCGCTGGAGTTGATTGTGCAGGCTGTCACGCCGATCACCCAGGCCAACGGTGTACAGATCATCTTCGCCTCGTTAACCGGCGATATTATGCTGGATGCGCTGATCGGCGCAGTATTCGCCATCGTCAGCTACTCCAGCCTGGCAGCGGTCCTGCTGACGGCGACCTTAACCGCCGCAGGGGTCATTTCCTTCCCGGTGGCGCTGTGCCTGGTGATCGGTGCCAACCTCGGCTCTGGCCTGCTGGCGATGCTCAACAACAGCGCCGCCAACGCTGCCGCCCGCCGCGTGGCGCTGGGGAGTTTGCTCTTCAAGCTGGTGGGTAGCCTGATCATTCTTCCGTTTGTGCACCCGCTGGCGAACCTGATGGACAATCTCTCTCTGCCGAAAGCGGAGCTGGTGATCTACTTCCACGTCTTCTACAACCTGGTGCGCTGCCTGGCGATGGTGCCGTTTGCCGCGCCGATGGCCCGCTTCTGCGAGCGGCTAATTCGTGATGAACCGGAGCTGGACGCGCGCCTTAAACCGAAGCATCTGGACACCTCTGTGCTGGACACGCCCGCGCTGGCCATCGCCAATGCCGCCCGCGAAACGCTGCGCATGGGTGACGCGATGGAAACCATGCTGGAAGGGTTGCAAAAGGTGATGCACGGCGAGCCGCGCGAAGAAAAAGAGTTGCGCAGGCTGGCGGACGATATCAACGTGCTGTATACCGCCATCAAGCTCTATCTGGCGCGGATCCCCCAGGACGAGCTGGCGGAAGAGGAATCCCGCCGCTGGGCGGAAATCATTGAGATGTCGCTTAACCTGGAGCAGGCTTCGGATATTGTCGAGCGTATGGGCAGTGAAATCGCGGACAAATCCCTGGCAGCACGTCGGGCGTTTTCTGTGGAAGGGCTGAAGGAGCTGGAAGCGCTGCACGAACAGCTGGTCAGCAACCTGAAGCTGGCGATGTCGGTCTTCTTCTCCAGCGACGTGCCGAGCGCGCGCCGCCTGCGCCGCAACAAGCATCGTTTCCGCATCCTTAATCGCCGCTACTCGCACGCCCACGTTGAGCGTCTGCATCAGCAGAACGTGCAGAGTATCGAAACCAGCTCGCTCCATCTGGGGCTGCTGGGCGATATGAAACGTCTCAACTCGTTGTTCTGCGCGGTGGCGTACAGCGTGATGGAGCAACCGGATGAAGACGACGAGCGGGATGAGTATTAATCCCCAGAGGGTTTGATTGTTAACCCAAGGCCCAATGCTTTCATGACCGCCAGCGTGGTTTTGAGCGTTGGGTTCCCCTTATCACTGAATGATCGATACAGTTGTTCTCGTGACAGGCCCGTTTGCAGGGAAATGGTCGACATCCCTTTCGCTCGGGCGATGACGCCCAGCGCTTTAGCAATGTACGCTGAGTCACCCGTCTCTAATGCATCAGCCATAAACACAGCGATTTCCTCGTCATCCACCAGTGCGTTGGCTGGATCGTAGGGTGTTAATTTATGCATGCTCATTCACTCCTGCCATTGGGATACATTGCTCAGCATTTTTGCCATAAGTATGTCTCTGGCCTGGCTGCTTTTGTCACCACCACATAACAGCACGATGATGCAATTGCCCTGGTCCTTAAAATAGACTCTGTAGCCCGGGCCAAAGTGGATCCTCAGTTCACTGATACCTTCCCCCACGGGTCTAATGTCGCCCGCTAAGCCATTTGCCAGCCTAAAGAGGCGGGAAGCGATAATCGTCTTTGCCCGCCTGTCCTTTAAATTTTGCTCCCAGCGTCGGAAGGATTCTGTCTGAACGATCTCCTTCATATTACTCCCTGTGATTTATAAACTACAAGCAATTGTCTCTGGAGAGTAAAGCTAAAAGGAGTTAGCTCAAGGATAAATAGCCTGACGCTAAATCCTGAAAGCGTCTCGCAAACTAAAAAACCCGTCTCAGTAACCGTCGGCTAATCTTTTTTTCCAGCCCAAACCTAAGGTATATTTCGCCCTTCACAGGAGAAACTATGCTGCCAACTCAATCAACCCGATTAAACAAATACATTAGCGAGAGCGGGATCTGCTCACGTCGCGAGGCTGACCGTTACATTGAACAGGGTAACGTGTTTCTTAACGGCAAACGCGCCACCATTGGTGATCAGGTGGTACCTGGCGATGTGGTGAAAGTGAATGGTCAGGTCATCGAACCGCGTGATGCCGAAGACCTGGTGTTTATCGCGTTGAACAAACCGGTTGGGATTGTCAGCACCACGGAAGATGGCGAGCGGGACAACATTGTTGATTTCGTGAACCACAGCAGCCGCATTTTCCCGATTGGCCGTCTGGATAAAGACTCTCAGGGGCTGATTTTCCTCACCAACCACGGCGATCTGGTCAACAAAATTCTGCGTGCCGGTAACGACCACGAGAAAGAGTACATCGTGACGGTGAACAAGCCGGTGACGGACGAGTTCATTCGCGGGATGGGCGCAGGCGTGCCGATTCTGGGTACCGTGACGAAGAAGTGTAAAGTCAGAAAAGAGGCGCCGTTTGCGTTTCGTATCACGCTGGTGCAGGGCCTGAACCGCCAGATCCGCCGCATGTGCGAGTACTTCGGTTACGAAGTGACGAAGCTGGAACGCACGCGCATCATGAACGTCAGCCTGTCCGGGATCCCGTTGGGCGAGTGGCGTGACTTAACGGACGACGAGCTGATCGAGCTGTTCAAACTTATCGAAAACTCCTCGTCCGAAGCGAAGCCGAAAGCCAAAGCCAAACCGAAAACGCAGGCGATTAAACGTCCGGTGGTGAAGGCACCGCAGGCAGAAGAGAAAGGGCGGGGCAAGCCGGGTAACGGAAAACGCTTTACCCAGCCGGGGCGCAAAAAGAAAGGGCGCTAATTAGCGCCTTCCACGGGTTGATGTATTGGCGGACCAGGAAAAGGTCGCCTCTGCATCCGGCTTATAAGCCTGCTCTTTTTTCAGCTTGCGGGCTTTTTTCGCCGCAGCTTCACGTTGCGCCATCAGCTTGTCGATGTACTCTTTTTTAACCTGATTGGTTTCGGCGTTCGTCAGCGTGCGGCCATGCGCGATGCGGGCGCGGTCGAGAAGCGTTTTAAGTTCGCGCTGCTCGGCTTCGGTCATGTCTTTCTGGGTCAAACGTGGTGTAGCCATTGCTGAAGCCTCCTGATGGGGAGGCTTCAGTGTAAAGCAAGCCGGGACAATTAACCCTGTTTCACCGCATCTTTTTTCGGTTGGTCATCAATCGGCTTACCGGACCAGTACCCTGCTAACAGCGAACCGGACAGATTATGCCAGACGGAGAACAGCGCCCCCGGTAGCGCTGCCAGCGGTGAGAAGTAAATTTTACCCAGCGCCGCCGCCAGGCCGGAGTTCTGCATCCCCACTTCGATCGCCAGCGTGCGGCAGGTGGATTCGTCAAAGCCAAACAGCTTCCCGCCCCAGTAACCGCCCAGCAGACCAATAGTGTTATGCAGCACAACCGCGACGATCAGCACAAAGCCCACCGAAGCAATGTGCGATGCGGAACCGGCTACCACGGCGCTGATAATGGCCAGTATGCAGATCATCGAAAACGCGGGCAGATACGGCTCAACCGCTTTTACCACCCGCGGGAAGAGATGGTGGATCACCAGCCCCAGCGCAATCGGGATCACCACGATTTGCAGGATGCTGAGCAGCATGCCCATCACGTCCACCTGGATATGTGCGTCCACGTACAGGCGGGTTAACAGCGGCGTGGCAATCACGCCCACCAGCGTGGAAACGGACGAGATAGTGACGGAAAGCGCCACGTCGCCTTTCGCCAGATAGATCATGACGTTAGATGCCGTGCCGCTGGCGACGCTCCCCACCAGCACCATCCCGGCGGAAAGGTCGGGCGGCATATTAAAGGCCATCGCCAGCAGCCAGGCCGCGAGCGGCATCACCAGGTAGTGCAGGAAAATCCCTGCGGCAACCGGCGCCGGGCGAGACAGCACGCGTTTGAAATCGTCAATTTTCAGATGCACGCCCATGCCGAACATAATCAGCATCAGTAGCGTGGTGACCCACGGACCAATGCCCGTGAACGTGGCAGGAGTGTAATACGCGAGTACGGAGAGCAGCAGCGCCCATAACGGGAACAGCCGGGTGATAGCGGAGAGCATAGTGAATTCCTTGCAGTATTGTCGTGTTGTTTTGTTATAAAAAAGCCGGGTCTGTGCCCGGCTTATCGATATTGTTTAACGTGCTAACGAATTTTATTCAAACAAATTCTGATGAAGTTTCTGCACGACCTGCTCGGCCTGATCGGCAGGGACCAGGAAGCAGAGGTTGTAGCTGGATGCACCGTAGCAGATCATGCGGATATTGAACGGGTCGAGCACGCCGAACACCTCTTTACCCACGCCACAGGCGCGCGACAGCTTGTTGCCGATGATGGCCACCAGCGCCAGGTCTTCTTCTACTTCCACACGGCACAACTCGGAAAGCTCAATCAGCAGCGACTGCGTCAGCAGGGTATCACCCGTTGAGGTTGAACCGGTGGTGTCCAGCGTCAGCGCAATACTCACTTCGGAAGTGGTAATCAAATCTACAGAGATATTGTGGCGCGCCAGGATGCCAAACACTTCTGCCAGGAAGCCGCGGGAATGCAGCATATTATGGCTGTGCAGGGTAACCAGCGTCTGCTTACGACGCAGGGCCAGCGCGCGGAACAGCGGCGGGTTCTCGGTTTTCTTGCAGACCAGCGTCCCGCCCGCCTTTGGATCTTTACTTGAGCCAACGAAGACCGGAATGTCGCTGCGCACGGCGGGCAGCAGCGTGGCCGGGTGCAGCACTTTCGCGCCGAAAGTCGCCATTTCAGCCGCTTCTTCAAAGGCGATCACGTCAATACGTTTTGCCGCAGAGACCACGCGCGGGTCGGTGGTGTAGATTCCCGGCACGTCCGTCCAGATATCCACGCGGGTGGCGTGCAGGGCTTCACCCAGCAGGGCGGCGGTGTAGTCGCTACCGCCACGGCCCAGCGTGGTTGTGCGCCCTTTGGCTTCGCTGCCGATAAAGCCCTGGGTGATCACTATGCCTTCATTCAGGCGCGGGGCAAGCTGCTGGTTAGTCAGCTCAGCCAGGACTTCCACGTCCGGCTCGGCGCGGCCAAAGCGGTCGCTGGTGCGCATGACTTTACGCACGTCGAACCACTGCGCCTGAATATTGCGCTCGCGCATGATCTCAACGAACAGCAGGGTAGACATTAGTTCACCGTGGCTGACCAGCTCATCGGTCAGGGCGGTAGAGGTTGCCAGCGACGCGGCTTCGGCCAGAGTGGTGATATTTTCCAGCAGGCGTTCCACTTCCTCACGAATGACGTTCGGGTTTTGCAGACGCTCGAGAATGTCGAACTGAATTTTGCGCAGTGCATCCAGCTTCACGAAACGCTCGGTCGCTTCCAGTCCTTCAGACAGAGAAACCAGCAGGTTCGTCACGCCGGCTGAGGCGGAAAGTACCACCAGGCGGGTATTCGGATCGGCCAGCACCACATCGGCGCTGCGGTTCATGGCATCGTAGTCTGCCACACTGGTGCCGCCAAACTTGGCGACCACAAAACTCGTCATAACAACCTCGTGTCAGGGAATGAATAGAGCGACCTTGGCACAAGAATGAAGCGAGAACAGGTGCAGGCGCAAAATACGGCCCTATAAATAAAATGCGGGGGAGGTCCTGTCAATGCTGGGATTATGCGGATTTTTCATGGGGGGGTACCCCTCAGAAACAGGACTTATAACAGGCCCATATTTTATGCTCCTTTTTACCCCTTTTTGACCAACATTTCGCCACGCCGGAAGGGCGCGACAGCAGCTATACTTTTCGGGTCTTTTCACCTGCGTTTGATGCAGACCAGGGCAATGGCATAAAAACCATCACAATTTTTATTTGCAGGCGCTACAATCGACCGCAGTCACAATTCTCAAATCAGAAGAGTATTGCTATGAAAAACATCAACCCAACGCAGACCGCTGCATGGCAGGCACTACAGAAACATTTTGATGAAATGAAAGACGTCACCATCGCGGATCTGTTCGCGAAAGATGCCGATCGTTTCAGCAAGTTTTCCGCCACCTTCGATGACCTGATGCTGGTGGATTTCTCCAAGAACCGTATCACCGAAGAGACGCTGGCGAAGCTGCAAGATCTGGCGAAAGAGACTGAACTGGCAGATGCCATCAAATCCATGTTCTCCGGTGAGAAGATCAACCGCACCGAAGACCGTGCCGTGCTGCACGTGGCGCTGCGCAACCGTAGCAATACCCCAATCATCGTTGACGGCAAAGATGTGATGCCGGAAGTGAACGCGGTGCTGGAAAAGATGAAAACCTTCTCCGAAGCGATCATCTCAGGTAGCTGGAAAGGCTACACCGGCAAAGCGATCACCGACGTCGTAAACATCGGTATCGGCGGCTCTGACCTCGGCCCGTTCATGGTGACCGAGGCGCTGCGCCCGTACAAAAACCACCTCAACATGCACTTCGTGTCCAACGTCGATGGGACCCACATCGCTGAAGTGCTGAAAAAGGTGAACCCGGAAACCACGCTGTTCCTGGTGGCGTCTAAAACCTTCACCACTCAGGAAACCATGACCAACGCCCACAGCGCGCGCGACTGGTTCCTGAAAACCGCGGGCGACGAAAAGCACGTGGCGAAACACTTTGCGGCGCTGTCCACCAACGGTAAAGCGGTAGGCGAGTTCGGCATTGATACGGCGAACATGTTCGAGTTCTGGGACTGGGTTGGCGGCCGCTACTCTCTGTGGTCTGCAATCGGCCTGTCCATCATTCTGTCCGTCGGCTTCGACAATTTCGTTGAGCTGCTCTCCGGCGCGCACGCGATGGACAAACACTTCTCCACCACCGCGCCTGAGAAAAACCTGCCGGTACTGCTGGCGCTGATCGGGATCTGGTACAACAACTTCTTCGGCGCTGAAACCGAAGCGATTCTGCCGTACGACCAGTACATGCACCGCTTTGCGGCCTACTTCCAGCAGGGCAACATGGAATCCAACGGCAAGTACGTTGACCGTAACGGCAACGCGGTGGATTACCAGACTGGCCCAATCATCTGGGGCGAGCCGGGCACCAACGGTCAGCACGCGTTCTACCAGCTGATCCACCAGGGCACCAAAATGGTACCGTGCGATTTCATCGCCCCGGCGATTACGCACAACCCACTGTCCGACCACCATCCGAAGCTGCTGTCTAACTTCTTCGCCCAGACCGAAGCGCTGGCGTTCGGTAAATCCCGCGAGGTGGTTGAGCAGGAGTACCGTGATCAGGGTAAAGATCCGGCAACGCTGGAGCACGTGGTGCCGTTTAAAGTGTTCGAAGGCAACCGTCCAACTAACTCCATCCTGCTGCGCGAAATCACGCCGTTCAGCCTGGGGGCGCTGATTGCCCTCTACGAGCACAAAATCTTCACTCAGGGCGCTATTCTGAACATCTTCACCTTTGACCAGTGGGGCGTTGAGCTGGGCAAACAGCTGGCAAACCGCATTCTGCCAGAGCTGGGTGACGATAAAGCGATCGACAGCCACGACAGCTCCACCAATGGTCTGATTAACCGTTATAAAGCCTGGCGTGCGTAATAAATATGTCATGAACAATGCCGGCGATATGCCGGCATTTTTTTATCGGATAATTCCTGATGTCTGTTAGTTATCTCAAATTCTGAATCTGAGTTTAATCCGAAAAAGACAGTAACCCCGTTAATTGCTGAGGTTTATTTTAAGAAAATACGGAGTGATGCTTTAATGTTCTTATATTATAAATTATTGATTTATATTGATTATATATTTACTTGATTCTTTTTTCCTTCCATTTTTAACCATTAGTCTGAAAACCTCATCCCTATTTACCCCCACGGTAAACCCACTGCTTTAGTTGTGTATACTCGAATCCGCCTGAATTTCTTTTCGGGCAAATCTCCATTCATTCATTGAAGGGAAATTGTTATGAAGAAAGTACTGTATGGCATTTTTGCCATATCTGCGCTTGCGGCGACGTCTGTCTATGCAGCTCCGGTCCAGGTCGGGGAAGCAGCAGGGTCGGCAGCGACGTCTGCGTCTGCGGGGAGTTCTACCGCAGCCAGCACCAGCGCCGTAAGTTCAGCCGTGGGTGTCGCGCTGGCGGCAACCGGTGGCGGTGATGGCTCCAATACCGGAACCACGACCACTACGACGACCAGCACCCAGTAATACCGGGTGTTTTAATCATAACCACACTTCGGTGTGGTTATTTCGCCCCTTCGGAGAAGAGTCGTGAAGCGACCTGCAATCATCCTGATTTGCCTGCTGTTGCAGGCGTGCTCAGCTACCACCAAAGGGCTGGGCCACTCACTGTGGGACAGCATGTTCGGCACGCCGGGCGTGCATCTGACCGATGACGAACTTCAGAACATGCCGTATGCCAGCCAGTACATGCAGCTAAACGATGGTCCGCAACTGTTTGTGGTGCTCGCTTTCGATGAAAACGGGCAGCAGAAATGGGTGACGCAGGATCAGGCCACCATCGTGACGCAGCATTCCCGCATCGTGAAAACGTTGCTCGGCGGCGACAACCTGCTTGAGGTGAACAACCTGGCTGAAGATCCGCTCATCAAGCCGAATCAGATTGTCGATGGCGCAAGCTGGACGCGCACGATGGGCTGGACCGAGCACAAACAGGTGCGCTACGCCACGGCCCGCTCCACCTTCCGCTGGGACGGTACGGATAGTGTCAAAGTGGGCAGCGACGAAACGCAGGTGCGCGTGCTGGATGAAGAGGTGACAACCGATCAGGCCACCTGGCATAACCGCTTCTGGGTGGACGAAGAGGGGCAAATCCGCCAGTCCTTGCAGTATCTCGGTGCCGGTTTCTTCCCGGTGAAGACCACCCTGATCAAGGCGGCGAAATCATGAAAATGTTCATCCACATTGCGCTTCTCGCCAGCCTGGCCTCGCCGCTGGCGTGGTCTGCGGGAACGGTACAGGTCTACACCCCGGACAGCGAAAAACCTAAAACCTTAACCAATGCCGGGCATCTGCTCGATCTGGTGGGGCAGCCGAGGCTGGCGAAAAGCTGGTGGACCGGGGCGGTTATCAGCGAGCGTCAGGCGACGATTGTAGCGGAACAAAAACATCAGGCGCTGCTCGCCCGACTGAGCGGGCTGGCACAACAGGAAGATGCCGACGATGCCGCGGCTATTACTAGCCTGCGTCAGCAGCTTCAGGCGGTTAAGGTGACGGGGCGCCAGAAGGTGAATCTCGATCCCGACGAAGTGCGTGTCGCGGAAAACGGCAATCCGTCGCTGGAAGGGGACTATACCCTGTGGCTTCCGGCTCAGCCTTCCACCGTCACCGTGATGGGGCTTCTCAGCAGCCCTGGCAAAAAGCCGTTTACGCCGGGCCGGGACGTGGCGAGCTATCTCGACGAGCAAAGTCTGCTCAGCGGAGCGGATAAAAGCTATGCCTGGGTGGTCTATCCGGACGGGCATACGCAGAAAGCGCCGGTGGCTTACTGGAATAAACGCCATATCGAACCTATGCCGGGCAGCATCATTTTTGTCGGTTTTGCCGACCATTTCTGGACGAAAGCGTATGACGGGCTTAATGCCGATATCCTTCGCTCCCTGATACAGCGGATACCGGAATAATGAAAAAAACCTATCTCTACAGCATGCTTGCACTGTGCGTGAGTGCCGCCTGTCATGCAGAAACGTATCCGGCACCCATCGGCCCGTCGCAGTCCGATTTTGGCGGCGTGGGCTTACTGCAAACCCCAACCGCGCGTATGGCCCGCGAGGGGGAAATCAGCCTTAACTATCGCGATAACGATCAGTACCGTTACTACTCTGCGTCCGTACAGCTGTTCCCCTGGCTGGAGACCACGCTGCGCTACACCGACGTGCGTACAAAACAGTACAGCAGCGTAGACGCTTTCTCCGGCGATCAGACCTACAAAGACAAAGCCTTCGACGTGAAGCTGCGTCTGTGGGAAGAGAGTTACTGGATGCCGCAGGTCTCCGTTGGTGCGAAAGACATTGGCGGGACCGGCCTGTTTGACGCGGAATACATCGTGGCCAGCAAAGCCTGGGGACCGTTTGATTTCTCACTCGGTCTGGGATGGGGCTATCTGGGTACCAGCGGCAACGTCAAAAATCCGTTCTGCTCCTACAGTGATAAATACTGCTACCGTGATAACAGCTACCAGAAAGCGGGCTCCATCAACGGCGACCAGATGTTCCACGGCCCGGCCTCGCTGTTTGGTGGTGTAGAGTATCAAACGCCATGGCAGCCGCTGCGCCTGAAGCTGGAGTACGAAGGTAATAACTACAGCGAAGATTTTGCCGGCAAAATTGAGCAGAAGAGCAAGTTTAACGTCGGCGCCATTTACCGCGTCACCGACTGGGCCGACGTTAACCTCAGCTATGAGCGCGGTAATACCCTGATGTTTGGCTTTACCCTGCGCACTAACTTTAACGACATGCGGCCGCACTATAATGACAACCCGCGGCCAAAATATCAGCCGGAGCCGCAGGATGCGATCATTCAGCACTCCGTGGTAGCGAACCAGCTGACGCTGCTGAAATATAACGCGGGCCTGGCGGATCCGAAGATCCAGACCAAAGGCGATACGCTGTATGTTACCGGCGAGCAGGTGAAATACCGCGACTCCCGCGAAGGGATTGAGCGCGCCAACCGGATCGTCATGAACGATCTGCCGGAGGGGATCCGCACGATCCGCGTGACGGAGAACCGCCTGAATCTGCCGCAGGTCACCACCGAAACCGATGTTGCCAGCCTTAAGCGTCATCTTGAAGGCGAACCGCTCGGGCATGAAACCGAGCTGGTGCAAAAACGCGTTGAGCCGGTGGTGCCGGAAACCACCGAGCAGGGCTGGTATATCGATAAATCGCGCTTCGATTTCCATATCGATCCGGTGCTGAACCAGTCCGTGGGTGGGCCGGAAAACTTCTACATGTATCAGCTGGGCGCGATGGCGACGGCGGATCTGTGGGTGACCGACCACCTGTTGACCACCGGTAGCCTGTTCGGCAACCTTGCCAACAACTACGACAAATTTAACTACACCAACCCGCCGAACGATTCAAAACTGCCGCGCGTGCGTACCCGCGTGCGTGAATACGTGCAGAACGATATCTACGTGAATAACCTCCAGGCCAACTACTTCCAGTACTTCGGCAACGGTTTCTACGGCCAGGTTTACGGTGGCTATCTGGAAACCATGTTCGGCGGCGCCGGGGCAGAAGTGCTTTATCGTCCTGTCGACAGCAACTGGGCGTTTGGGGTTGATGCCAACTACGTGAAACAGCGTGACTGGCGCAGCGCGCAGGACATGATGAAGTTCACCGACTACAGCGTCAAAACCGGCCACCTGACCGCCTACTGGACGCCGTCGTTCGCGCAGGACGTGCTGGTAAAAGCCAGCGTCGGCCAGTATCTGGCGGGCGATAAGGGCGGCACGCTGGATATCTCCAAACACTTTGACAGCGGCGTTGTGGTGGGCGGCTATGCCACCATCACCAACGTTTCGCCAGACGAGTACGGGGAAGGGGACTTCACCAAAGGGGTGTACGTGTCGATTCCGCTGGATCTGTTCTCATCAGGCCCAACCCGCAGCCGTGCGGCAGTGGGCTGGACGCCGCTGACGCGCGACGGCGGTCAGCAGCTTGGACGTAAATTCCAGCTGTATGATATGACCAGCGATAAGAACATTAACTTCCGCTGATGCTTCACGCCGGGCGGCACTGCGTTTGCCCGGCCTACGGTTTTTGTAGGCCCGGTAAGCGCAGCGCCACCGGGCGAATGCGCCAAACATAAACAAAAAATATAGATCCCCGTCACATTTTTGCGTTATACAGGAACCTCGCCCTGGAGAATGAGGTGCTGTATGACATCCCTGACTCGTCCGCGCGTTGAGTTTATCTCAACGATACTCCAGACCGTACTGAACCTCGGTCTGCTGAGCCTTGGCCTGATCCTGGTCGTTTTTCTGGGTAAAGAGACGGTGCATCTGGCGGATGTGCTCTTCGCTCCTGAGCAAACCAGCAAATACGCACTGGTGGAAGGCCTGGTGGTCTACTTTCTCTACTTTGAATTTATCGCCCTGATTGTGAAGTACTTTCAGTCCGGCTTTCACTTCCCGCTGCGCTATTTTGTCTACATTGGCATCACCGCCATTGTGCGGCTGATCATCGTCGATCATAAATCCCCGCTCGACGTGCTGATCTACTCGGCGGCGATCCTGCTGCTGGTGATCACCCTCTGGCTGTGCAACTCAAAGCGGCTAAAACGCGAATAAAAAAAGGGCGCTCCGAAGAGCGCCTAACAACAGTCACAAGTTGGTTCAATACAATACGTCTAAAGTTGAGGGTTGCAGTGGCATAACAAATGAAACTTAACCTTTCACACCGCCCGCCGTCAGGCCGTTGACCAGCCAGCGCTGGGCCAGCAGGAACACCACGGTAATCGGGATGGCAGAGAGGACGGCCGCCGCGGCAAAGTCGCCCCACAGGTAGTTTTGCGGGTTGAGATACTGCTGCATACCGACGGCCAGGGTGTAGCTGTTTACATCGCGCAGTAACAGAGAGGCGACCGGTACTTCGGTGATCGCCGCGATAAACGACAGAATAAACACCACCGCCAGAATCGGCACCGACAACGGCAGCAGCACCAGGCGGAACGCCTGCCACGGTGTCGCGCCATCCAGTGCCGCCGCTTCTTCCAGCGAGCCGTCGATGGTTTCGAAATAGCCTTTAATGGTCCACACGTGCAGGGCGATACCGCCGAGATAGGCGAAGATCACGCCGCCGTGAGTGTTCAGGCCGATGAACGGCACGTACTGGCCCAGACGGTCAAACAAGGCATATAACGCCACCAGCGACAGTACGGCCGGGAACATCTGGAAAATCAGCATCCCTTTCAGCAGGGTCGCTTTGCCCGGAAAACGCATACGGGCGAAGGCGTAAGCACAGGTGGTGGAGAGCGTCACGATGCCGATGGCTGTGATGGTTGCCACCTTCACCGAGTTCCACAGCCACAGCAGCACCGGGAACGGCGGCGGCGTGACGCGGCCATCCGCGTGTTCCACGCTGAAGCCCAGCGCGAGCTTCCAGTGCTCCCAGGAGATTTCGTCCGGGATCAGGCTCCCGGTGGCGAAGTTCCCCGAACGCAGGGAGATGGCGATAACCATCAGCAGCGGGAACATGATCGCCGCGATGAAAATCAGCAGGCCTAAGTGCGTCACGAGGAGGCGCAGTTTCTGAGATTTGGGTTGTACCATTGCCATGTTCAGTGCCCTCCTTAGTCAAATTTCATACGTGTGGCTTTCAGGTTCACAATCGCCAGGGCGCCCACCAGCAGGAAGATCAGGGTGGCAATCGCCGCCGCCAGGCCGAAGTCCTGACCGCCGCCGCCCTCGAAGGCGATGCGGTAGGTGTAGCTCACGAGCAGGTCGGTATAGCCTGCCGGCGTGGTGGTGCCGAGACGGTCCGGGCCACCGTTAGTCAACAGCTGAATCAGCACGAAGTTGTTAAAGTTAAAGGCGAAGCTGGCAATCATCAGCGGCGTCAGCGGCTTAATGAGCAGCGGCAGGGTAATTTTGAAGAAGTTCTGGAACGGACCCGCGCCGTCCATCGCCGAGGCTTCGTAAAGGTCGTCCGGGATGGCCTTCAGCAGCCCCATGCACAGGATCATCATGTACGGATAGCCCAGCCAGGTGTTCACGATGATAATCATCGAGCGAGCGGTGGTCGGGTCGCTGAACCAGGCCGGTTTAATGCCGAACAGCGCGCTCAGCATCATGTTGATTTCACCGAAGCTCTGGTTAAACAGCCCTTTGAAAATCAGAATCGAGATGAACGACGGCACGGCGTACGGCAGAATCAGCAGCACGCGGTAAATCGCTTTGCCCTTCAGGGACTCCCACTGCACGAGGCAGGCCAGCACCATGCCCACGGCCACGGTCAGGATCACGGTCAGCACCGAGAAGACCACCGTCCAGACGAAGATGGCGAAGAACGGTTTCTGGATGCCTTCGTCGGTAAACACGCGGATAAAGTTGTCCCAGCCGATGGTGACGGTATAGCCCGGGCTGAGTTTGTCATCCCCCCAGCTGCCGTCGGCATTCACCGACTGATAGAAACCGATATCGTTGTTCGGGCGGTACTTCACGCCGCTCTGGTTGTTGGTCAGCGTGCCGTCATCCGCCAGGGTATAGAGCGGTTGGGTGCCGGAGAACTGGCGCAGCGAGCTCATGATCACTTTGCTTTCGTCTGGCAGTACGGCGGTGAGCTGGGTCAGTGCCTGGCGATTCTGAGTGATGATACGCAGGTTGGCACGTTCACCTTCCGGCAGGGCCGCAGCCTCTTTTAAGGTCAGCTTCTGCTCACCGCCAAATTTGAACGCGTCGGAAAGATAGGTTTTGCCGCTCTCACCGTCAGTGAGCGCTAACTTCCACTCATCACCCGCAGGATACAGGCCGAAGTTAAAGGTTTTACCCGCCTGATAAGAACGGTCCAGAAGCACCTGGGTGGCACGCTCCTGCGCGAGCTGGTTGGTGCTGCTGTAGTTGGTAAAGGCAATCGCGATGGTGCAGATCAGCGGAAAGAGGACAAACAGCCCCATCCCGGCAACACCCGGGTAAACATAGCGCCAGGCATACGCTTTACGGTTGGCGAAAATATACAGGCCAACCGAGCTTAAAATCAGCGTCATGATGGCGAATAGGTATTCCCCTTGCACGTACATTAAAACAACAAGGTAACCCACCAGCAGACACAGCAGACCTATCACTGACCACTTCAGTGCGTCGCTTTGCCACCAGTGTTTCTTTTTAATGACATCCATGGGGTTCTTCCTCTACAACGGTGGAAACTTATCGTCAGGTGGCGCCGCGCTTACCTGACCTACGGATCGTGCCGTAGTCGTAGGGCGGGTAAGCGCATGCGCCACCCGCCGTTTTTCAGACTTACTTAGTAATACGACCCTGAGCATCTTTCAGCGCGGCATCGACAGTCTGGCGACCGCTTGCAGCGTTGATGACGGCGGTACGGGTGGCGTACCAGAATGCAGCCATCTGAGGGATGTTCGGCATGATTTCGCCTTTCTGGGCGTTATCCATGGTGGCCGCAATACGTGGATCTTTCGCCAGCTGATCCTGGAAGGATTTCAGCGCAACGGCGCCCAGCGGTTTGTCCTTGTTCACTTCATCCAGACCCTGATCGGTCAGCAGGTAGTTTTCGAGGAACTCTTTCGCCAGCTCTTTGTTCGGGCTGGCGGCGTTGATGCCTGCGCTCAGCACGCCCACGAACGGTTTAGACGGTTTGCCGTTGAAGGTTGGCAGCAGGGTCACGCCGTAGTTGATTTTGCTCTTGTCGATGTTGGTCCAGGCCCACGGACCGTTGATGGTCATCGCGGTTTCGCCTTTGTTGAACGCCGCTTCCGCGATGGAGTAGTCAGTATCCGCGTTCATGTGTTTGTTCTTAATCAGGTCAACCAGGAAGGTCAGACCTTTTTTCGCGCCCGCACTGTCCACCCCCACGTCTTTCACGTCATATTTGCCGTTTTCAAACTTGAACGCGTAGCCGCCGTCGGCAGCAATCAGCGGCCAGGTGAAGTACGGTTCTTGCAGGTTGAACATCAGAGCGGATTTACCCTTCGCCTTCAGCTCTTTATCCAGAGCAGGGATCTCTTCCCAGGTTTTCGGTGGGTTTGGCACCAGGTCTTTGTTGTAAATCAGTGACAGGGCTTCAACCGCGATTGGGTATGCGATCAGCTTGCCGTTATAGCGAACGGCGTCCCAGGTGAACGGGAACAGTTTGTCCTGGAAGGCTTTGTCTGGCGTAACTTCTGCCAGCAGGCCAGACTGCGCGTAGCCCCCGAAACGGTCATGCGCCCAGAAGATAATGTCCGGGCCATCGCCCGTTGCCGCAACCTGCGGGAACTTCTCTTCCAGTTTGTCCGGGTGCTCTACGGTGACTTTGATACCGGTGTCTTTCTCAAATTTTTTGCCCACTTCGGCCAGACCGTTATAGCCCTTGTCGCCGTTAATCCAGATAACCAGCTTACCTTCTTCAATTTTGGCGAGAGCCGGTGCGGAAATCATCATTGCTGCGAGGGCGGACAATGCGAAAACGCGTGCGCCAGTCTTGATCTTCATATCTGCCATCCTTTATTGGTGATGTGCTCGTGGATACATAAGGTGGTTCAACGTGACTCAGTCTCCTTATTTGACATCCTCTTTCCATCCTCCCAGTCCCTACGCCCCACCCCCTGTTTGTGTGATCCCTGTAACATAAATTTAAGTTATGAGTGCTGGCGCACATAAAAACCCACTGAATTTTGCAGGCCGCTTCACGATTTTCGCCTCGGCCCCTCAGCTGCGGTCGCAGAGCCTGCTCTCTCATCCTCCCGCCTCCTCCCCCATAAAAAAGCCGGGGGGTGGAGGATTCACGAAAGTAATGGAACACGCATAGTGAACTTATCTTGAATGTTTCTGTCGGTGACAGGTTGTAACGAAGGGAGAAGGGCATGGCGAGCGTACAGCTGCGTAATGTAACGAAAGCCTGGGGCGACGTAGTGGTGTCAAAAGACATCAATCTGGACATCCACGAAGGTGAATTTGTGGTGTTCGTGGGTCCATCAGGCTGTGGTAAATCGACTCTGCTGCGTATGATTGCCGGTCTTGAAACCATCACCAGTGGCGATTTATTTATTGGTGATACCCGAATGAACGACATCCCACCAGCAGAACGCGGCGTGGGCATGGTGTTCCAGTCTTATGCGCTTTATCCGCATCTTTCCGTTGCCGAGAACATGTCCTTTGGCCTGAAGCTGGCCGGCGCGAAAAAAGAGACCATTAACCAGCGCGTCACCCAGGTGGCGGAAGTGCTTCAGCTGGCACATCTGCTGGAGCGTAAACCGAAGGCGCTCTCCGGCGGTCAGCGTCAGCGTGTGGCGATCGGCCGTACGCTGGTGGCCGAGCCGCGCGTGTTCCTGCTCGATGAACCTCTCTCTAACCTGGATGCCGCCCTGCGCGTCCAGATGCGTATCGAAATCTCCCGTCTGCACAAACGCCTTGGACGCACGATGATTTACGTCACCCACGATCAGGTCGAAGCGATGACGCTGGCCGACAAAATCGTGGTGCTGGATGCCGGTCGCGTGGCGCAGGTGGGCAAACCGCTGGAGCTGTATCACTACCCGGCAGACCGCTTTGTTGCGGGCTTTATTGGCTCGCCAAAGATGAACTTCCTGCCCGTAAAAGTGACCGCGACGGCAATCGAACAGGTACAGGTGGAGCTGCCAAACCGTCAGCAAGTCTGGCTGCCGGTCGACAGCGCCAACGTACAGGTGGGGGCCAATATGTCCCTCGGTATCCGTCCTGAGCATCTACTGCCAAGCCACATTGCGGATGTGACGCTGGAAGGTGAAGTTCAGGTCGTCGAACAGCTTGGTCACGAAACACAGATTCATATCCAGATCCCCGCCATCCGTCAGAACCTGGTCTACCGCCAGAATGACGTGGTGTTGGTAGAAGAGGGTGCCACATTCGCTATCGGTTTGCCGCCAGAGCGTTGCCATCTGTTCCGTGAGGATGGCACTGCATGTCGTCGGTTGCACAAAGAGCCAGGCGTTTAAGCATTCCAATTACAAAGAAAAGCAATGATCTCAGGAGATAGAATAATGATTACTCTGCGCAAAGTCCCTCTGGCTGTCGCCATTGCGGCAGGCATCCTGTCTGCCCAGGCGGGCGCCGTAGACTTTAAAGGTTATGCTCGTTCCGGCATTGGCTGGACCGGAAGTGGCGGTGAACAACAATGTTTCCAGGCAACAGGCGCACAAAGTAAATACCGTCTCGGTAACGAATGTGAAAC
Organism: Enterobacter cloacae complex sp. AR_0002; assembly: GCF_001922365.1. Classification (NCBI taxonomy): domain Bacteria; kingdom Pseudomonadati; phylum Pseudomonadota; class Gammaproteobacteria; order Enterobacterales; family Enterobacteriaceae; genus Enterobacter; species Enterobacter cloacae complex sp. AR_0002. The sequence continues at coordinate 3,336,170 of NZ_CP018814.1, read as the reverse complement.
CTACGCCGAACTGAAACTGGGCCAGGAAGTGTGGAAAGAAGGCGACAAGAGCTTCTATTTCGACACCAACGTAGCGTACTCCGTTTCTCAACAGAATGACTGGGAATCCACCAGCCCGGCCTTCCGTGAAGCTAACGTGCAGGGTAAAAACCTGATTGAATGGCTGCCAGGCTCTACCATCTGGGCCGGTAAGCGCTTCTATCAGCGTCATGACGTACACATGATCGACTTCTACTACTGGGATATCTCTGGTCCTGGTGCCGGTATTGAAAACATCGATCTGGGCTTTGGTAAACTCTCTCTGGCAGCGACCCGTTCTTCTGAGTCCGGCGGTTCTGCAACCTTCGCCGATCGTGATGCGAACGGCGACCGTATTTATGACAACGTGGTACCAAACGATGTCTTCGACGTCCGTTTAGCCGGTCTGGAAACCAACCCGGGCGGTACGCTGGAGCTGGGCGTTGACTACGGTCATACCAACATTCCTGACGACTACTATCTGCAACCTGGCGCCTCTAAAGATGGCTGGCTGTTCACCGCTGAACACACCCAGAGCATGATGAAAGGCTTCAACAAGTTCGTACTGCAATACGGTACGGATTCCATGACCTCTAACGGTAAAGGTATTCCACAGGGCGGCAGCATCGATAACGACGGCTCTATGTGGCGCGTGCTGGACCACGGTGCAATCACCCTGGCAGACCGTTGGGACCTGATGTACGTCGGTATGTACCAGAACATCGATCGTGACAACAACAACGGTACCGAGTGGTGGACCGTGGGTGTTCGTCCAATGTTCAAATGGACGCCGATCATGAGCACCTTGCTGGAAGTGGGCTACGACAACGTTAAGTCTCAGAAAACTGACGACAAAAACAGCCAGTACAAAATCACCCTGGCACAGCAATGGCAGGCAGGCGACAGCATCTGGTCCCGTCCGGCTATCCGTGTCTTCGCAACCTACGCGAAGTGGGATGAGAAATGGGGCTATGCAAACAACGACTCAGGTGCAGGTTACACCTCTGGCGTAGCGTATAGCGACACCTCCGCGAAAACCTTCAGCCGTGGGGACAACGATGAGTGGACCTTCGGCGCCCAGATGGAAATCTGGTGGTAATTCGTCGAGCCTGACGTAATGACCTGAAAAGAGGGGCGTAAGCCCCTCTCTCCTTAGGGTGCTGCGCGCTATTGCCTGGCCACCGCAGTGCTCACGCTATCAGAGGTAATAACAATGAAAATGAAGAAAAGTCTCGTCGCGCTGTGCCTCTCTGCGGGGCTGTTGGCCTGTGCGCCTGCGCTCACCTATGCAGATGTGAATTTTGTTCCTCAAAATACCAGTGCTGCGCCAGCTATTCCGGCTGCGGCACTTCAGCAACTGGTGTGGACGCCAGTTGATCAGTCGAAAACGCAAACCACCCAGCTTGCCGCTGGCGGTCAGTCGCTGAACGTGCCGGGTATCAGCGGTCCGGTTGCGGCTTTCAGCGTGCCGGCGAATATCGGCGAGCTGACCCTGACGTTAACCAGTGAAGTCAATAAACAGACCAGCGTCTTCGCGCCTAACGTGCTGATCCTCGATCAGAGCATGACGCCATCCGCATTCTTCCCAAGCGACTATTTCAGCTATCAGGAGCCTGGCGTCATGAGTGCCGATCGGCTGGAAGGCGTTATGCGCCTGACGCCAGCCCTGGGTCAGCAGAAGATTTATGTCCTGGTGTTCACGACTGAAAAAGATCTGCAACAGACAACGAAGCTGGTTGATCCGGCGAAAGCCTACGCAAAAGGCACCGGTAACGCTGTCCCGGATATCCCGGATCCGCATGCTCGCCATACTACCGACGGCCTGATCAAGCTGAAAGTCTCCACCAACAGCGCCTCCAGCGTACTCGTAGGCCCGCTGTTTGGCTCATCTGGCCCGGGGCCGGTAACGGTGGGTAATACTGCCGCGCCTGTGTATGCCGCGCCAGCCGCAACACCGGCCGCGGCTCCGGCCCCGGCGAAAAAAGCCGAGCCGGTGCTTAACGATACTGAAACGTACTTTAACAACGCCATCAAGCAGGCAGTTAAAAACGGCGATGTCGATAAAGCGCTGAAACTGCTTGATGAAGCCGAGCGTTTAGGTTCAACCACTGCCCGTTCCACCTTTATCAGCAGTGTAAAAGGCAAGGGGTAACCGTCTCCCCACAGTGCTGATTTTGTTAGTCCTTTGGTGCGCCTTCACGGGCGCACTTTTTTTGGCTAAGTTGCACCATTGTTGCGATAGTGATCGTTAAATTCTGTTTGTCCGTCCTCATTTTGCCAATCTGCGATACAATGCTTTTACGTTATGTATCGGAGAGTCTGGCATGTCACACCCCGCGCTCACGCAGCTGCGTGCGCTACGCTATTTCGACCACATCCCTGCGCTTGACCCGGAACAGCTGGACTGGCTGCTGCTGGAAGATTCCATGACAAAACGTTTTGAGCAACAGGGTAAAACGGTCACGGTGACGATGATTCAGGAAGGGTTTGTCTCGCCTGCGGAGATTGCCAGCGAGCTGCCGCTGCTGCCGCAGGAAGAACGCTACTGGCTGCGTGAAATTTTACTCTGTGCGGATGGCGAGCCGTGGCTTGCCGGGCGGACGGTGGTTCCTGAGTCTACACTTTCCGGGCCGGAGCTGGCATTGCAACGCCTCGGCAAAACGCCCCTGGGGCGCTATCTGTTCACCTCGTCTGAACTGACCCGTGATTTTATTGAAATAGGTTGCGATGCCGATTTGTGGGGGCGCCGTTCCCGCCTTCGTTTGAGTGGCAAGCCGTTAATACTGACGGAACTCTTTTTGCCTGCATCGCCGTTGTACTAAGAGGGAGAGAAAATGGAGTGGAGTCTGACGCAGAATAAGCTGCTGGCCTATCACCGCCTGATGCGTACTGATAAACCCATTGGCGCGCTGCTGCTGCTGTGGCCGACCTTATGGGCGCTGTGGGTTGCCACGCCGGGCGTGCCGCCGCTGTGGATCCTGGCGGTGTTTGTGGCGGGTGTCTGGCTGATGCGCGCTGCGGGTTGTGTGGTCAACGACTATGCTGACCGGAAATTTGATGGACATGTTAAGCGCACCGCGAATCGTCCTCTGCCGAGCGGTCAGGTGACCGGGAAAGAGGCGCGCATTCTGTTTGTGGTGCTGGTGCTTCTCTCTTTCATGCTGGTGTTAACCCTTAACACCATGACCATTCTACTGTCCGTTGCGGCTCTGGCGCTGGCCTGGGTTTACCCGTTCATGAAGCGATACACCCATCTGCCGCAGGTGGTATTGGGTGCGGCATTTGGCTGGTCGATTCCCATGGCGTTTGCCGCGGTCAGCGAGTCCGTTCCGCTCAGCTGCTGGCTGATGTTCCTGGCGAATATTCTCTGGGCCGTTGCGTACGATACCCAATACGCGATGGTCGATCGCGATGACGATCTCAAGATTGGCATCAAATCGACGGCGATCCTGTTTGGTCGTCACGACAAGCTGATCATCGGCATATTACAGGTGGCGGTGCTGGCGCTGATGGTGGCGATTGGTCGCCTGAACGGGCTGAACTGGGAGTTTTACTGGTCCGTACTGGTGGCGGGGCTGCTGTTTGCGTATCAGCAGAAGCTGATCGCAAAGCGCGAGCGTGAAGCCTGCTTTAAAGCGTTTCTGAATAATAACTACGTCGGGCTGGTGCTGTTTCTGGGCCTGGCGATGAGTTACTGGTCATAAAAAAGCCGGGTGGCGGCTTCGCCTTACCCGGCCTACGATTTAGCGGAACATGTAGGCCGGGTAAGCGTTAGCGTCACCCGGCTTTAGCATCATTCGCCCTGCGTCGAACTCTCAATCGTTAAACGCACATCCGCGGTAATCAGCTCTGCCAGCATCTGGTAAACCTTCATCGTCTCTTCCGGCTCGGCATCGCCCGTATCGCTAATGTACCCTTCGTCGCGCAGCGTCAGCACCAGGGAGCTGAATACCGCTTTGTCGAAGAATTCCGGGGCGTTAATGCCATGCAGAACGGAGAGGCGCTGGGCCAGCGTCCGGCTCTCTTTTTCCAGCGTACCGCGGTTGATGGACGGATTTGCACTCAGCAACCAGAAGGTAATAGCGTAGCGCTGCAACGTCTCACGCGCACCGGAAGCCAGGAGCTGCAAGGTACGTGAACGTGACGGATTGATATGCAGTTCATCATCACTGATGGTAATCAGCCCCTGACGATGCATCTCTGCCGTCATTTTATCGAGCTCTGCCGCCAGTTCATCCTTACTCCAGCGCAGGAACAGCTCCGCTTTCAGCATCGGGTAGATGGCCTGAATATGGCGCAGCAGCTCCTGACGCGAAATACGGCGGTGCTGGGTAATAATGGCCGCCATCAGCGACGGCAGCATCAGCATGTGCGTGATGTTATTACGGTAGTAGGTCATCAGCACGGCCTGCTCGCGCGGCAGAATGATGATGTCACCAATCGTATCTTTCTCGACTTCGAACTTGTTCATCTGCAACGCGTGATCGATCAGCTCGCTGGCGGTGGCAGACGGCACGGTCGAATCCACGGAATACGGCACGTTGCGCATGATATCCAGGTAGCAGTCAATCTGCTCGGTCAGCTGTTCGCGGGTCAGTGAACGCTGGCGAGAGGCCAGAAGCGCAGTACAACACAGGTTCATGGCGTTTGCCGCACCAGCATTGTTGATGCGTACCATCAGCTCGGATGCAATGCCGTTGACCGTTGGCGTCAGCCAGGCCGGACGTACCGCTTCGATAGGATCGATAGACTCGCGCCACTCCGGAACATGATGGTTCAGATATGTCATCAGCGGCAGGGGCTCGCCAAAGTTCACGTATCCCTGGCCGAGGTTGCGCAATTTACTCAGCCCACGCAGCATCTGCGGCAGACTCTCTTTCTCTTTGGTTGCACCGCGCAGCTCTTTCGCGTAGGTGCCCACTTCCATCACGTGTTCATAACCGATGTAAATCGGCACCAGCGTGATAGGACGGGTACCGCCACGCAGCATGGCCTGAATGGTCATCGACAGCGTGCCGGTCTTTGGATCGAGCAGACGACCGGTACGCGAGCGACCGCCTTCAACAAAGTACTCCACAGAATAACCGCGGCTGAACAGCTCGCCCAGATACTCCCTGAAGACGGTGGAGTAAAGCTTGTTACCTTTAAAGGTACGACGAATGAAGAACGCACCCAGACGGCGGAAAATCGGGCCTGCTGGCCAGAAGTTCAGGTTGATACCGGCAGCAATATGCGGTGGCACCAACCCCTGGTGATAGAGCACGTAAGAGAGCAACAAGTAGTCCATGTGGCTGCGGTGGCAGGGCACATAGACAATCTCGTGGCCGTCGTGCGCTAACTGACGCACGCGTTCGGCGTTGTGGACGTTAATCCCCTGATAGAGGCGGTTCCACGTGAAGCCGAGGATACGGTCAGAGAGGCGAATCATCTCGTAGGAGAAGTTCGCGGCGATCTCTTCCATCAGCGCGATTGCGTTCTGCTGCGCTTTCTCGTGCGAAATTTTCTTGCTGCGCGCTTCGTCTTCTACGGCACGGGCAATCGCTTTGGAAGCCAGCAGCTTGTTGAACAGATCCTGACGTGCCGGGAGACGTGGTCCAACGGCCGCCAGACGCTGACGTGCAAAGTGCATACGCGCAACGCGCGCCAGCTTTTGCGCAATGATTTTGTCAGTGCCGTGTTCATCCGCCATGCGGCGCAGTGAAACGGAAGGTGAGAAGCGGACAAAACTGTCGCGTCCCAGCCAGGAGACGGCGAAAAACTTCTGAATGCCGTTGAGCATACGCAGCGGCGGGTTCTCTTCCCCTTTTTCGCGCCCCGGACGACGGCCAAACATCACCGATACCGGCACCATCTGCACGTCCAGATCGGGGTTGCTGCGGTGCAGATCGAGGTAATCATGGAACAGCTTAATGGACTCTTCTTTCGGCGTGTAATAGGTGAACACGCGCGGCCCGCCATGGATGAACACGTAGCGTGGCAGCAGCGTACCGTCGACTTCCAGCGGTTCAAGTGGGTCAGGTAAATCGTGCGCCAGACATTGAGCGCGAAGCGTCAGCAGGTCTGCCTTCGAGTTATAAGGCAAAACGTACATAATAGGGCGCGACGTATCGAGCCCTAATTCCAGCGCAGGTTCTGCTGGGATAGACTTACTTTTTACCAGGACGCTTAATGGTAAATTAAGTAATTTGTAGTAAATTCGTGGCCAGCCGGACATAAACGATGTAAAGCCTCTGGTTAATAATGCAATTGCGGCGCAAGGATAACAGAAAGCGCGCAAAATTTCTGTTGTTACCCGTCATACTTCAGGTTGCAGCAAAACGCGCTGCGGCTTTAGTTACAGACGCTATTTATCATAAAAGGTTCTTTTAATGGCCAATAATACCACTGGGTTAACTCGAATCATTAAAGCTGCCGGTTATTCATGGAAAGGTTTCCGCGCTGCATGGGTTAATGAAGCCGCTTTCCGCCAGGAGGCGGTTGCTGCAATCGTTGCCGTTGTCATCGCCTGCTTCCTTGATGTTGATGCTATCACCCGCGTACTGCTCATCGGATCTGTCTTTCTGGTGATGATAGTGGAAATTCTTAATAGCGCTATTGAGGCCGTTGTTGACCGAATCGGGTCGGAATTCCATGAATTGTCTGGCCGGGCGAAAGACATGGGTTCCGCTGCCGTACTGCTGGCGATTATCACTGCGGCGATCACCTGGGTCACGCTGCTTTGGTCGCATTTCCGATGAGCCTCGAGGAATAATTAAGTCCCTGGTTTTTTGTGCAGTTTTTGGTTCCAAAATCGCCTTTGACTGTATATACTCACAGCATAACTGTATATACACCCAGGGGGCGGTATGAAAGCGTTAACGACCAGGCAGCAAGAGGTGTTTGATCTCATTCGGGATCATATCGGCCAGACGGGTATGCCACCCACGCGTGCAGAAATTGCGCAGCGTCTGGGCTTCCGTTCTCCTAATGCTGCCGAAGAGCACCTTAAAGCGCTGGCGCGTAAGGGCGTGATTGAGATTGTTTCCGGCGCCTCACGCGGTATTCGTCTGCTGGTGGAAGAAGAGAGCGGTATTCCGCTGGTGGGTCGCGTAGCGGCAGGTGAACCTCTGCTGGCGCAACAGCACATCGAAGGGCACTATCAGGTTGACCCAGGCATGTTCAAGCCGAGCGCCGATTTCCTGCTGCGCGTTAGCGGAATGTCCATGAAAGATATCGGTATTCTGGATGGCGATCTGCTGGCGGTACACAAAACGCAGGACGTGCGTAACGGGCAAGTCGTGGTGGCGCGCATTGATGATGAAGTGACGGTTAAGCGCCTGAAGAAACAAGGCAATACCGTGCAGCTTCTGCCTGAAAACAATGAATTCTCCCCGATTGTGGTGGATCTCCGCGAGCAGAGCTTCTCTATTGAAGGACTGGCGGTCGGCGTTATCCGCAACGGTGAATGGCTGTAATCTCTTCCTGACAGGCTGTAGTTCCTCTACAGCCTGGCCTGTTTTCTGATTCCGGTAATTTCCATGGCATTGCTAACTTCTGCCGATAAGGCGTTGTGGCGTCTTGCGCTACCGATGATTTTTTCCAATATTACCGTTCCTCTGCTGGGGCTGGTGGATACGGCGGTTATCGGGCATCTTGATTCGCCGATTTATCTCGGCGGCGTCGCGATCGGCGCAACGGCGACCAGCTTCCTCTTTATGCTGCTGCTTTTTCTGCGCATGAGTACGACAGGCCTGACGGCCCAGGCGTATGGTGCAAAAGATCCTCTGCGTCTGGCGCGTGCGCTGGTTCAGCCGCTCATTCTGGCGTTCGGTGCTGGCGCGTTAATCGTTCTGTTGCGTACGCCGCTGATTGATTTTGCGCTCCATATTGTGGGCGGCAGCGATGCCGTACTGGAACAGGCCCGGCGGTTCCTCGAAATTCGCTGGCTCAGCGCGCCCGCTTCACTGGCAAACCTGGTCCTGCTGGGCTGGCTGCTGGGCGTGCAGTACGCCCGCGCGCCGGTGATCCTACTGGTGGTGGGCAACCTGCTTAACATTGTGCTCGATCTCTGGCTGGTGATGGGGCTGCACATGAACGTCCGGGGCGCGGCGCTGGCCACGGCGATTGCCGAGTACGGTACGCTGCTGATCGGTTTGGGGATGGTCTGGCGCGTGCTGGCGATGCGCGGTATCACCCTGGATCTGCTGAAATCGGCCTGGCGCGGCAACATTCGAAAGCTGCTGGCGCTTAATCGCGACATCATGCTCCGTTCGCTTCTGCTGCAACTCTGCTTTGGTGCATTAACCGTTTTTGGTGCGCGTCTTGGGCCTGAGATCGTTGCCGTCAACGCAGTGCTCATGACATTACTGACCTTTACCGCTTACGCGCTGGATGGTTTTGCTTACGCCGTGGAGGCGCATTCAGGGCAGGCCTATGGCGCGCGTGAAAGCGGCCAGTTACGTGAGGTCTGGCGTGCTGCCTGTCGTCAGGCGGGTCTGGTGGCGCTGGCCTTTGCTCTGGTATACGCCTGTTTTGGTGGGCATATTGTCGCACTACTCACCTCGTTGCCCGCGCTACGTGAGCTGGCCGATCGCTACATCCTCTGGCAGGTAGTATTACCGGTGGTGGGTGTGTGGTGCTATTTGCTGGACGGCATGTTTATTGGTGCGACGCGAGGGGCGGAGATGCGCAACAGCATGGCCGTCGCGGCGGCGGGGTTTGGCCTGACGCTGCTGACCCTGCCGTATCTCGGCAATCATGGTCTGTGGCTGGCGCTGGCGGTGTTTCTCTCACTGCGTGGCCTTTCGCTGGCCGTTATCTGGCATCGTCACTGGCGAAACAATACCTGGTTTCCAGCCCCGCACGATATATCGTAACGGTTAAAGATTCCGAATATAAAAACAACTACCGAATCCTTAACTACAATAATAATCACGTCCAGCAGAAAAGAACGTAGCGGGCGATACTCATAGACGCTTAACACGAGGACACGATTATGAATAAAGACGAAATCGGCGGCAACTGGAAGCAATTCAAAGGTAAAGCGAAAGAACAGTGGGGTAAGCTGACAGATGACGATATGACCGTCATTGAAGGTAAGCGCGATCAGCTGGTAGGTAAAATCCAGGAGCGCTACGGTTACGAAAAAGATCAGGCGGAAAACGAAGTCAAAGACTGGGAAACCCGTAACGACTACCGCTGGTAACCGGTACTATCCCCAAGGGCGGCCCTGAGCCGCCTTTTTCTTTGGCTTTAACGCGGCTTTTTCTTCACCAGGATAGAGTGATCGTGCTGACAGTCATCCTGATGACGGCATGACTCCACCTCCACGCAGGCAGAACATAAGCCGTGGGCTTCAATCACGTTATGGCGCAGCGCAAAGCCCATTCTGGCTGCCAGCGTATGCATAATATCTTCCACACCTTCCGCACACTCTTCCTTCACCACACCACAGCGATCGCAGATAAACATGGCGGACGTGTGAGTTGGCTGGTCAAAAAGATGGCACAGCACATAGCTGTTTGTTGATTCCACTTTATGCACAAACCCTTGCTCCAACAGAAAATCCAGCGCCCGATAAACGGTCGGCGGTTTTGCCTGCGGCTCGCTTTCACGCAGCAGATCGAGCAGATCGTAGGCGCTGATGGCGCCCTGTTGCAGGCTCATCAGACGCAGTACCTCAAGGCGCTGCGGGGTCAGGCGCACATTGCGTTGCGCGCACAGCTTTTCAGCTTGCGCTAACAGCTCTTTTGTGGACTTGTCCATCGGGCACCTCGGATGTGGTAAGGGGTGAAAACTCTCACTTTATCATGTTCTGCTAAAAACACCGAGATCCGCCAGGCTGTGCTATACCTGACGCATCGCAAATCAGGAGATCGCAAAATGAAAAGACCTGACTGTATTCGGCACTGGCGGGACGTGGAAGGCGCTGATGACGCAACGTATCCTGACAGCAACGAACGTTTTTCTATTGGCGCGCCGCTGGCCCGCAAACTGGGTCTCGGCCGCATTGGTATTCACCATGAACGGCTGCCGCCCGGACGCCGCACATCTTATCCGCATGCGGAAAGCGACGAAGAGGAGTTTGTTTACGTTCTGGAGGGTTACCCTGAGGCCTGGATCAATGGCTATTTATGGAAGCTCGAACCCGGAGACAGCGTGGGATTTCCAGCAGGGACGGGCGTGTGTCACACCTTTATCAACAATACCGATGAAGAGGTGCGCTTACTGGTGGTGGGTGAGGCCAATAAAAAACATAACCGTATCTACTATCCGCTCAATCCGGTGTATGCCGCGACGCGCGAAGACCGCTGGGTCGACCATCCGCCTCAGTTTTTTGGGCCGCACGATGGAAAACCTGGGCGAAAATAATTTCCTCTTCTATAAATATTGATGGTCGTCACATATTACAACAGGCCGGGATGGAATTTAACTTAAGGAAATAGCGGGTCTTTTTGCACTTATTCACAGCAATAGTTCGTTCCTGTTTGGGTGATAACAGACAGGGTTAACTAATAACAAACTATTTACGAGCACACTGTGAAAAAACATTTTAAATTTTCGATGGTTAGCATCGCTGTCTCCTTTTTTATGGCAAATCAGGCGGGAGCAGCCAATACCTGGACGGAAGCGCGTAGCGACGCAATGGGCGGAACGGGTGTCGCGGCAGGGAGCTATGGCAGCGGGGCGTTAATCAACCCCGCGTTGCTGGCAAAATCTAAGCCCGAGGATGATGTGACGGTTATTTTGCCGTCCGTTGGCGTGCAGGTGACCGATGAAGACAATCTTCAGGACGAGATTGATACCATTAACGACAAAATCAATCATTACAAGGATGTGGTTGATAGTCTGACCCCCATTGAAGTTATCACCAATCCATTAGGTTCGATCAATCAGTTCCAGGGCGCAGCGAAAGATCTCGCTGATGAACTGGACTACCTGAAAGGCAAGACCGCACACGCCACCGCAGGGGCGGGGATTGCCGTCAGTATCCCTAACGATGTTCTTTCCGTGGCCTTTATGGCAAAAGGCTATGCCCATGGCCGGGTCAGCTCTTCAATCGATCAGCAGGACATTGATTATCTGCGCGGTATACAACGAAGCGATGCGGTGGCTGCCGGTGTGGCGCTGGATGCCGTGCTAAACGGTACCGATCAGATCACCAAAAACCTTAACTCTACGGCGTCTGGTCGGGTGGCGATTGTGTCCGACTACGGTATTGCGGTGGCCCGTCAGTTCGATCTTGGCGGCGTTCCGGTTTCCGTTGGCGTCACGCCGAAGTTGCAAAAAACCTGGCTCTATAACTACACCACCTCAATCTACGATTACGACAGTAATAAGTGGAACGACAGCCGCTACCGTACCGACGACACTGGCTTCAACGTCGATGCCGGTATTGCGGCTGATTTCGGTGAAAACTGGACGGTCGGTGTGAGCGGACAAAACCTGATGTCGCGCGATATCGATACCAAAGATATCCGCATTCGCAACGGACGCACGGGAGAGGTAGTGAGTTATAAAGACACCTATCAGATCCGTCCGCTGGTCACTGCCGGGGCCGCCTGGCATAACGATCTGGTCACGCTTACCGCAGACGGCGATCTGACCGAAACCAAGGGCTTTAAAAGCGAAGACACCTCCCAGTACGTTGGCGTCGGTGCCGAAGTCACGCCGCTGAGCTGGCTGGCAGTACGCGCCGGATATCGTGCGGATATGAAAGGGAACGACAGCAACGTCTTTACCGGCGGTGTCGGTTTCGCGCCGTTCAACGCCGTCCACGTTGACCTGATGGGGCTTTATGGCGAAGACGAGACCTGGGGCGCAGGGGCACAGTTGAGCATGACGTTCTAAAGCCCACCGGAGGCGCTGCGCCTCCGGCTTTTCTTTATGCTATAGTAGCGCCCCTTTTCCACCAGATGCTTAAAACTTCGCCATGTCGTCAGAATTCCAGACCGCTTTCCCTGCACACCGTTTCTCCATTGCGCCAATGCTCGACTGGACGGACAGACACTGCCGCTATTTCCTGCGCCAGCTCTCCCGCCATACGCTGCTGTACACCGAAATGGTCACTACCGGCGCAATTATTCATGGCAAGGGCGATTATCTGGCGTACAGCGAAGAGGAGCATCCGGTTGCGCTGCAACTGGGTGGCAGCGATCCGGCTGCGCTGGCGCAGTGCGCGAAGCTGGCTGAAGAACGCGGCTATGACGAGATTAACCTCAACGTCGGTTGCCCGTCCGACCGTGTGCAAAACGGTATGTTCGGCGCGTGTCTGATGGGTAATGCACACCTGGTGGCGGACTGCATCAAAGCGATGCGCGACGTCGTCTCTATCCCGGTCACGGTCAAAACCCGTATCGGCATAGACGACCAGGACAGCTATGAGTTTCTGTGTGATTTCATCAACACGGTATCAGGGAAGGGTGAATGCGAGATGTTTATCATCCACGCCCGTAAAGCCTGGCTCTCAGGCCTCAGCCCGAAAGAAAACCGCGAGATCCCGCCGCTGGACTACCCGCGCGTGTACCAGCTGAAACGCGACTTCCCACACCTGACCATGTCGATCAATGGCGGTATTAAGTCGCTGGACGAGGCCAAAGCGCACCTCGAACATATGGATGGCGTGATGGTCGGACGCGAGGCGTATCAGAATCCGGGCATTCTGGCGACGGTTGACCGGGAAATCTTTGGCGTTGAGGATGCTGACACCGATCCCGTGGCCGTAGTGCGCGCCATGTATCCGTACATTGAGCGCGAGCTGAGTCATGGTACGTATCTGGGCCACATTACCCGCCATATGCTTGGCCTGTTCCAGGGCATTCCTGGTGCGCGCCAGTGGCGTCGTTATCTCAGCGAGAACGCGCATAAAGCCGGTGCGGATATTGAGGTACTGGAACACGCGCTGCGTCTGGTTGCGGATAAACGTTAAATTTCGCTAAAAGATGGTCAAATACGCCACGCCCTGCAACACATTGCGGGGCGTTTTGCTTTCAGAACAACAACTTATTTTTGGCATGATTCTTGTAACGATCGCAGCATCATTCGGGAACTCGTGGGAGAGCACCATGCTTGAACTACTTTTTGTGATTGGTTTCTTTATCATGCTGATGGTCACGGGCGTGTCGCTGCTCGGTATCCTGGCCGCGCTCGTTGTGGCCACGGTGGTGATGTTTGTCGGCGGTTTATTTGCCCTGACGATTAAACTCTTGCCGTGGTTACTTCTGGCGATTGCGGTGGTATGGGCGATACGGGCGATTAAATCGCCAAAACTGCCCAGTTATCAGCGTAATAACCGCTTCCGTTACTAAGGTATTGAGGGGTACGTCACATACCTGCAACTTTTCCGGCAGCAATCCTTAGAACAGAATAGGATTTACTTATCGAATCTGTCACTATGGCTGCCGCTAAAGAATTCATCGAGCTGTACCCTACATACAGCCGAACTAAAAAAAGAAAGGGCTTCCCACGGGAAGCCCAATTTCTTTTTATGGCTCAGGGAATTAACAGACTCGACCCCTGCGTTGCCCGGCTCTCCAGCACCTCATGCGCACGTTGCGCATCGGTCAGCGGATATTTCTGCGCCTCTGCCACATCCACTTTAATCACCCCGCTGGCGATCAGCGAGAACAGCTCGTTGCTGGCTTCCTCAAGTTCTTCCCGGTTGGTGATGTAACCTTGCAGGGAAGGGCGAGTGACGTACAGTGATCCTTTCTGATTCAGAATGCCCAGGTTCACCCCGGTGACAGCCCCGGAGGCGTTACCGAAGCTCACCATCAGCCCGCGACGTTGCAGGCAGTCCAGCGAAGATTCCCAGGTGTCTTTCCCCACCGAGTCATACACCACGCGGACCTTTTTGCCGCCAGTGATCTCTTTTAGCCGCTCAACGATGCTCTCTTCCCGGTAGTTGATCACCTGCCATGCGCCCGCGTCCAGCGCACGCTGCGCTTTTTGCGCGCTGCCTGTGGTGCCGATCAGCTTCGCGCCCAGGGCTTTCGCCCACTGGCAGGCGATCAGCCCCACGCCACCTGCGGCTGCGTGAAACAGGAATTGCTCGTCAGGCTTAATTTCGTAGGTTTTACGCAGCAGATAATAGACCGTCAGCCCTTTCAGGAATGAGGCGGCAGCCTGCTCGAAGCCGATCGCATTTGGCAGAAGCGCCGCTTTCTCGGCCGGAACGTTATGGATGGAGCTGTAAGCGCCCAGCGCCGACTGCGCGTACACCACGCGATCGCCTTCCTTAATGTGCTTAACCGCGCTGCCCACTTTGCTGACGATGCCGGCCGCCTCTGTGCCCAGCCCGCTCGGCATCGACGGAGGCGGATAAAGGCCGCCGCGAATATAGGTATCGATGTAGTTAATGCCGATAGCTTTGTTTTCCACCTGGATTTCGTTCTCGCCAGGCGCAGCGGGGGTAAATTCCACCGCTTTGAGTACGTCAGGGCCACCATGCTTGTGAAATTCAATACGTGTTGCCATGCTTCCTCCAGAATGTGGTAATCTTTCGACCCACTCTTTATCTCGGTAACTCCATTCACTATGGCAGGAAACAAACCCTTCAACAAACAGACTGAACCTCGTGAGCGTGATTATCAGGTCGCCGGGTTAAAAGTCCCGCCGCACTCGATTGAAGCGGAACAGTCGGTGTTGGGCGGTTTAATGCTGGATAACGAACGCTGGGACGACGTCGCCGAGCGCGTTGTCGCGGAAGACTTCTATACCCGCCCGCACCGCCACATCTTTACGGAAATGGCGCGTTTGCAGGAGTCGGGCAGCCCGATCGACCTGATTACGCTCGCAGAATCGCTGGAGCGTCTGGGACAGCTCGACAGCGTCGGCGGATTTGCCTATCTGGCAGAACTGTCAAAAAACACGCCAAGTGCCGCGAACATCAGCGCTTACGCTGATATAGTTCGTGAACGTGCCGTTGTCCGCGAGATGATCTCGGTGGCGAATGAGATCGCCGAGGCCGGTTTCGATCCCCAGGGGCGCACCAGCGAAGATCTGCTCGACCTGGCGGAATCCCGCGTCTTTAAAATCGCCGAAAGCCGTGCGAATAAAGACGAAGGCCCGAAAAACATCGCCGATGTGCTCGACGCCACCGTCGCACGTATTGAGCAGCTTTTCCAGCAGCCGCACGATGGCGTGACGGGGGTGAACACCGGTTATGACGATCTCAACAAGAAAACGGCAGGTCTTCAGCCGTCGGATTTGATTATCGTGGCCGCACGTCCGTCGATGGGTAAAACGACATTTGCAATGAACCTCGTCGAAAACGCGGCGATGTTGCAGGATAAGCCGGTGCTTATCTTCAGTCTGGAGATGCCCTCTGAACAGATCATGATGCGTTCTCTGGCGTCCCTCTCGCGCGTGGATCAGACCCGCATCCGTACCGGTCAGCTGGACGATGAGGACTGGGCGCGGATCTCCGGCACCATGGGGATTTTGCTGGAAAAACGGAACATCTATATTGATGACTCCTCCGGCCTGACGCCGACGGAAGTGCGCTCCCGCGCGCGCCGTATCGCCCGTGAACACGGTGGCATCGGTCTCATCATGATCGACTACCTTCAGCTGATGCGCGTTCCGTCGCTTTCCGACAACCGTACGCTGGAGATTGCCGAGATTTCGCGCTCGCTCAAGGCGTTAGCCAAAGAGCTGCACGTGCCGGTGGTGGCGCTGTCGCAGCTTAACCGCTCTCTGGAACAACGTGCAGACAAGCGCCCGGTCAACTCCGACCTGCGTGAATCCGGCTCCATCGAGCAGGATGCCGACTTAATCATGTTCATCTACCGTGATGAGGTTTATCACGAGAACAGCGACCTGAAAGGGATCGCCGAAATTATTATTGGTAAGCAACGTAACGGCCCCATCGGTACGGTACGTCTGACCTTTAACGGCCAGTGGTCGCGTTTCGACAACTATGCCGGTCCTCAATATGATGATGAGTAATTTCTAAGGAATTCAAATGCAAGCGGCAACTGTTGTTATTAACCGCCGCGCTCTGCGACACAACCTGCAACGTCTGCGAGAACTGGCGCCCGCCAGTAAGCTCGTTGCAGTCGTGAAAGCGAACGCTTACGGACACGGTCTTCTTGAGACCGCGCGAACGCTCCCCGATGCCGACGCTTTTGGCGTCGCCCGTCTCGAAGAAGCTCTCCGCCTGCGCGCAGGTGGAATTACGCAACCGATTCTGCTCCTCGAAGGCTTTTTTGAAGCCTCGGACCTGCCGACCATTGCCGATCAGCACCTGCACACGGCGGTGCATAACGAAGAACAGCTGGCCGCGCTGGAAACGGCCGAACTGAGCGAACCGGTCACCGTCTGGATGAAGCTCGACACGGGCATGCACCGTCTGGGCGTGCGGCCGGAAAGCGCGGAGGCGTTTTATCAGCGTCTGTGTCAGTGCAAAAATGTGCGTCAGCCGGTAAACATCGTCAGCCACTTTGCCCGCGCCGATGAGCCTGAATGCGGCGCAACGGAACAGCAGCTTGATATCTTCAATACCTTCTGCGAAGGCAAACCGGGGATGCGCTCGATCGCGGCATCCGGCGGTATTCTGCTGTGGCCGCAGTCGCACTTCGACTGGGCGCGTCCGGGCATCATTCTTTACGGCGTATCGCCACTGGAGCACAAACCCTGGGGGCCGGACTTTGGCTTTAAGCCGGTGATGTCGCTGGTTTCAAAGCTGATTGCCGTGCGTGAGCACAAAGCGGGAGAGCCGGTAGGTTACGGCGGCACCTGGATCAGCGAGCGCGATACCCGTCTTGGCGTGGTGGCGATGGGCTACGGTGACGGCTATCCCCGCGCCGCACCAACGGGCACGCCGGTGCTGGTCAACGGTCGTGAAGTGAAGATTGTCGGCCGCGTGGCGATGGACATGATTTGTGTTGATCTGGGGCCCGACGCGCAGGATAAAGTGGGGGACGATGCGGTGATGTGGGGCGAAGGCCTGCCGGTAGAACGTATTGCTGAAATAACAAAAGTGAGTGCTTACGAACTTATCACGCGTCTTACCTCAAGGGTCGCGATGAAATACGTCGACTAAGCATGAGCGGGATGCGGTGCATCCCGCTTCTGTTAACATCCCCTCGATCTTCTTCCGCTTCCGGTTTATTGTTGAATTCCCTGCCTCATAATAATCCGGAGAACATCGCGTGTTTCAGAAAGTAGACGCCTACGCCGGCGACCCTATCCTCTCCTTGATGGAGCGTTTCAAAGAAGATCCTCGCAGCGACAAAGTGAACCTCAGCATTGGTCTTTACTACAACGAAGACGGCATCATTCCTCAGTTGAAAGCCGTTGCCGAAGCTGAAGCGCGTCTTAACGCAACCCCGCACGGTGCTTCGCTTTATCTGCCGATGGAAGGATTAAACACCTACCGCAACACTATCGCGCCGCTGCTGTTTGGTGCGGACCACGCGGTGCTCGCGCAAAAGCGCGTAGCGACTATCCAGACGCTGGGTGGCTCGGGTGCGCTGAAGGTAGGCGCAGATTTCCTGAAAAAGTACTTCCCGGATTCCGGCGTGTGGGTCAGCGACCCGACGTGGGAAAACCACGTTGCGATCTTCGAGGGCGCGGGCTTTAAGGTTGAAACTTATCCGTGGTTCGACAGCGAAACGAACGGCGTGCGCGTTGATGCGCTGCTGGAAAAACTGAACACCCTGCCGGAGCGCAGCATCGTATTGCTGCATCCGTGCTGCCATAACCCGACGGGTGCGGACCTCACCAATGCCCAGTGGGATGCGGTGATCGAGATACTGAAGGCGCGTAACCTGATCCCGTTCCTCGACATCGCCTATCAGGGCTTTGGCGCGGGCATGGAAGAAGACGCCTACGCCATTCGCGCGATTGCCAGCGCGGGGCTTCCCGCTCTGGTCAGCAACTCCTTCTCAAAAATCTTCTCCCTGTACGGCGAGCGCGTTGGCGGTCTGTCCGTGGTGTGTGAAGACGCTGAAGCGGCGGGCCGCGTGCTGGGCCAGCTTAAAGCGACGGTCCGCCGTATCTACTCCAGCCCGCCGAACTTTGGTGCGCAGGTGGTGGCGACAGTTCTCGGTGACGAAACACTGAAATCGTCCTGGCTTGCCGAAGTAGAAGCGATGCGTAAGCGCATCCTGTCGATGCGTCAGGAGCTGGTTAACGTCCTGAAAGAGGCCGTGCCTGGGCATAACTTTGATTATCTTCTCAAGCAGCGCGGGATGTTCAGCTACACCGGACTGAGCGCAGCGCAGGTCGATCGCCTGCGTGAAGAGTTCGGTGTCTACCTGATCGCCAGCGGCCGTATGTGCGTGGCGGGTCTGAATGCCAGCAACGTCCAGCGCGTGGCGCAGGCGTTTGCAGCTGTGATGTAAGTACTCACTACTTATTATCTCCCTCTCCCTGTGGGAGAGGGCTGGGGTGAGGGCATCAGGCCGCAGAAAATCTTGCCCGGTGGCGGCTGCGCCTTACCGGGCCTACATCACTCATCCACACTTTGTGATCGTCTTCTTTTTATTCCGCTTCATAAGTAAAAACTCCTTTCCTTCCCCTCCCGCTGGGGTTATGGTCGGATAGTTTTTTGACCATCCGCTCAAAATAAAAAGATAACAAACTGAATATTCAGGGGAAAATATGCGCAAGATCACACTGGCGCTCAGCGCCGCCTGCTTATTGTTCTCGCTTAATAGTACCGTTGTTGCGCGGGCTTCTGCACCCACGCCGCTTTACACCGGCACCACCGCCGCCATTCTTGCCGAACAGGCCCCCATTCACTGGGTTTCAGTGGCACAAATTGAAAACAGCCTGACGGGTCGCCCGCCGATGGCCGTGGGCTTCGATATTGACGATACCGTTCTCTTCTCCAGCCCCGGTTTCTGGCGCGGCAAAAAAACGTACTCCCCGGACAGCGAAGCCTATCTGAAAAACCCGGAATTCTGGGAAAAGATGAACAACGGCTGGGATGAGTTCAGTATCCCGAAAGAGGTTGCCCGCGCGCTGATCGCCATGCACGTAAAGCGCGGCGACAGCATTTACTTCGTGACCGGACGTAGCCAGACCAAAACCGAAACCGTCTCGAAAACGCTACAGGATGATTTTCTGATCCCGGCGGCCAGCATGAATCCGGTCATTTTTGCCGGGGACCAGGAAGGGCAAAACACCAAAACCCAGTGGCTGGAAAAGAAAAATATCAAAGTGTTCTACGGGGATTCAGATAACGACATCACCGCGGCGCACGACGTGGGAGCCAGAGGCATCAGGGTGTTACGCGCCTCGAACTCCACCTACCGACCGCTGCCGATGGCCGGAAAATTTGGTGAAGAGGTGATCGTTAACTCTGAATACTGATGCATTAACGGCGGGGTGAATGCTTTTTTAAGCAAATCTCGCTGCGCGGGTTTTACCTTTCGCTTTCTTGCTGCACACTTAGAAAGATTCACCTTTCATAATGGAGCAGCACATGTGGTATCAACAGACCCTGACCTTAAGCGCAAAACCACGCGGATTTCACCTTGTGACGGACGAAGTCATCGGGCAAATCCGCGACCTGTCGCGCGTCAAAACGGGTTTGCTGCATCTGCTGCTTCAGCACACGTCTGCTTCTCTCACGCTCAATGAAAATTGCGATCCCACCGTCCGGTCTGACATGGAGCGGCATTTTCTGAAAACCGTCCCGGATAACGCCCCGTATGAGCATGATTACGAGGGGGCGGATGATATGCCCTCACACATCAAATCCTCTTTGCTGGGCGTCTCGCTGATGCTGCCGGTCCACAACGGACGGTTACTGCTGGGAACGTGGCAGGGGATCTGGCTGGGAGAACATCGCATTCACGGTGGTTCGCGTAAAATTATCGCAACGCTACAAGGGGAATAAAGATGACAATTTCGGAGATACTTCAGTACTGCATGAGCAAGCCGGGCGCAGAACAGAGCGTTCACAGCGACTGGAAAGCCACGCAGATCAAAGTGGGGGATGTGTTGTTCGCGATGGTGAAAGAGGTGGATGCGCGGCCAGCGGCATCACTGAAAACCAGTCCTGAACTGGCCGACTTACTGCGCCAGCAGCACGATGATGTCAGGCCTAGCAAGCATCTGAATAAAGCACACTGGAGTACGGTGTTTCTCGACGGCTCGCTGCCAGATTCGCAAATTTACTACCTGGTAGATGCGTCGTATCAACAGGCGGTAGAACTGCTGCCGGAAACGATCCGACAGCAGCTCTCCGTGTAACGATTACAGCAACGGTTTGAGGAAGCGCGCGGTGTGCGAGGCTTCGCACTCTGCAACGGTCTCTGGCGTACCGGAGACGAGGATTTCACCGCCGCCGCTGCCGCCTTCCGGGCCGAGATCGACAATCCAGTCCGCGGTTTTAATCACGTCCAGGTTGTGCTCAATCACCACGATGGTGTTGCCCTGATCGCGCAGCTGGTGCAGCACGTCCAGCAGCTGCTGGATATCCGCAAAATGCAGGCCGGTGGTCGGCTCATCCAGAATGTACAGCGTCTGACCGGTACCGCGTTTAGACAGCTCACGCGCCAGCTTCACGCGCTGCGCTTCACCACCGGACAGCGTTGTCGCTGACTGCCCCAGACGGATATAGGTCAGACCCACATCCATCAGGGTTTGCAGCTTACGCGCCAGCGCAGGGACGGCGTCAAAGAACTCGCGCGCCTCTTCGATGGTCATATCCAGCACTTCGTGGATGGTCTTGCCTTTGTACTTAATCTCCAGCGTTTCACGGTTATAGCGCTTGCCTTTGCACTGGTCGCACGGCACGTAGATATCCGGCAGGAAGTGCATCTCAACCTTGATTACGCCGTCGCCCTGGCACGCTTCACAACGGCCGCCGCGCACGTTAAAGCTGAAACGTCCTGGCGTGTAGCCGCGCGAACGCGCTTCCGGCACGCCGGCAAAGAGTTCACGTACGGGCGTAAAGACGCCGGTATAGGTCGCCGGGTTGGAACGCGGCGTACGGCCAATCGGGCTCTGGTCGATGTCGATAACCTTGTCGAAATGCTCCAGCCCCTGAATGTCGCGGTACGGTGCAGGTTCAGCCAGCGTCGCGCCGTTCAGCGCCGTCTGCGCAATCGGGAACAGCGTATCGTTGATCAGCGTCGATTTACCGGAACCGGACACGCCGGTGATGCAGGTAAACAGCCCGACAGGCAGCGTCAGGGTCACGTCCTTCAGGTTGTTGCCGCGCGCCCCGGTTAGCTTCAGCACTTTTTCCGGGTTCGCCGCCACGCGCTGTTTTGGTACTTCAATTTTGCGCTTGCCGCTCATGTACTGGCCGGTCAGCGACTCGGGCACCGCCATAATGTCTTTCAGCGTCCCTTCTGCCACCACCTGTCCGCCGTGCACGCCAGCGCCCGGGCCGATGTCGATCACGTGGTCCGCGGCGCGGATCGCATCTTCGTCGTGCTCGACCACGATTACCGTGTTGCCGAGGTTACGCAGGTGAACCAGCGTGCCGAGCAGGCGTTCGTTGTCGCGCTGGTGCAGGCCGATAGACGGCTCATCCAGCACGTACATCACGCCGACCAGACCGGCACCAATCTGGCTCGCCAGACGGATACGCTGAGCTTCACCGCCGGAGAGCGTTTCAGCCGAGCGGGAAAGCGTCAGGTAGTTCAGGCCAACGTTCACCAGGAACTTCAGGCGATCGCCAATCTCTTTCAGCACTTTTTCGGCGATTTTTGCGCGCTGGCCGGAGAGCTTCAGGTTGTTAAAGAAGTCCATCGCGTGGCCGATGCTCATGTCTGAGATGGTCGGCAGCGCCGTGTTTTCGACAAACACGTGACGCGCTTCGCGACGCAGACGTGTACCCTCGCAGGTGGCGCAGGAGCGGTTGCTGATGAACTTCGCCAGCTCCTCACGCACCGCGCTGGATTCGGTCTCTTTGTAGCGGCGCTCCATGTTGTGCAGCACCCCTTCGAACGGGTGGCGACGCACGGAAGTGTCACCGCGATCGTTCATGTACTTGAACTCAATGTTCTCTTTGCCGGAACCGAACAGGATCACTTTATGTACGTTCGCGCTCAGGCTGGCCCACGGGGCTTCAACGTCGAACTTGTAGTGCTCCGCCAGCGACTTCAGCATCTGGAAGTAATAGAAGTTACGCTTGTCCCAGCCGCGAATGGCGCCACCCGCGAGCGACAGCTCCGGATTCTGGATCACGCGGTCAGGGTCGAAATACTGCTGAACGCCCAAGCCGTCACAGGTCGGGCACGCGCCCGCCGGGTTGTTGAACGAGAACAGGCGCGGTTCCAGCTCGCGCATGCTGTAGCCGCAAATCGGGCAGGCAAAGTTGGCGGAGAAGAGCAGCTCTTCCGCTTTTGCATCGTCCATGTCTGACACCACCGCCGTGCCGCCCGACAGTTCCAGCGCCGTTTCAAAGGATTCCGCCAGACGCGTCGCCAGATCTTCACGTACCTTAAACCGGTCAATCACCACTTCGATGGTGTGTTTCTTTTGCAGCTCCAGCTTTGGCGGATCGGACAGGTCACACACTTCGCCGTCGATACGGGCGCGGATATAGCCCTGGCTTGCCAGATTTTCCAGCGTTTTAGTATGTTCGCCCTTACGCTCTTTAATGATCGGCGCCAGCAGCATCAGGCGTTTGCCTTCCGGCTGCGACAGCACGTTATCCACCATCTGGCTGACGGTCTGGGCCGCCAGCGGAACGTCGTGATCCGGGCAGCGCGGCTCGCCCACGCGCGCATACAGCAGACGCAGGTAGTCATGGATTTCGGTAATGGTACCGACCGTGGATCGCGGGTTATGCGACGTGGATTTCTGCTCAATGGAGATAGCAGGAGACAACCCTTCAATGTGGTCGACATCCGGTTTTTCCATCAGCGACAGGAACTGACGCGCGTACGCCGAGAGCGATTCAACGTAACGACGCTGTCCTTCGGCATACAAAGTGTCGAAAGCCAGTGAGGATTTGCCAGACCCCGAAAGCCCGGTCACGACGATGAGTTTGTCGCGAGGGATTATGAGGTTGATATTCTTGAGATTGTGGGTGCGGGCGCCCCGAACTTCGATCTTATCCATTCACCTTTCCCGGTTGGAACACGGATTGCCTGATTTGTTTGAAGGACAAACGGCTGTCAGAAACGGCTAATTATGACACAAAATGACCTGTTTGAATATACAGTATTGGAATGCATTTTCTGATTCACTGTGTAACAATGTCGAGTCCGCGAGAGAACTCTGGAACATGCTACGCAACTATCAAAGTGTCGCATGGAAATGGTACACTCGCGCGTTTACACTATTAAGAAACGTATTCAGGAGACACGAACATGGCCAGCAGAGGCGTAAACAAGGTGATTCTCGTCGGTAATCTGGGCCAGGACCCGGAAGTACGCTACATGCCGAGTGGTGGCGCAGTTGCCAACATTACGCTGGCTACTTCCGAATCCTGGCGTGATAAAGCGACCGGTGAAATGAAAGAGCAGACCGAATGGCACCGCGTTGTGCTGTTTGGCAAACTGGCTGAAGTGGCCGGCGAGTATCTGCGTAAAGGCTCTCAGGTTTACATTGAAGGCCAACTGCGTACCCGCAAATGGACCGATCAATCCGGTCAGGAAAAATACACCACGGAAGTGGTGGTGAATGTTGGCGGCACCATGCAGATGCTGGGTGGCCGTCAGGGCGGCGGCGCACCGGCAGGTGGCGGCCAGCAGCAGGGCGGTTGGGGCCAGCCTCAGCAGCCGCAGGGCGGCAATCAGTTTAGCGGCGGCGCGCAGTCCCGTCCGCAGCAGCAGTCTGCTCCGGCACCGTCTAACGAACCGCCAATGGATTTCGACGACGATATCCCGTTCTGATATCCAGACGCGTGAAACACAAAAAACCCAGATAATGTCTGGGTTTTTTTATAACAGGCTATCAGGTAATCACCATCGGCCAGTCTGGTGGGGTGTGGCTCATGGCTTCAACCATCACCACTTTAATGTTTTCCCAGACAGCGGCTATATCCACCAGCGTAATACCGAGCAAACCTGTTGCGAACCAGCATGCGGCGCCTAACCCTAACAGGGTGCTAATCACAGCAAGACCTGCGTAGTCGGACTTTCGGAACTGAATGTTTAACGTGCTGGCCAGGAACATCAAAACCGCGCTCAACAACGGCCAGCGCAGGAGCACCATGCTGGTGGTAATGGTTGCCATAAAACTCATCCTCGACAAAACAGACGAACTGGAATGAAACAATGTTTCTCGTTACATAAGATGTGTGAACTATATCACATTTGCTGTTTTATTAGCCAGTATCCGCGTGAGGTAAAAGTGGGTTTATTACCAGGGAAAATATATCGTCGTCGCTCGTATCCGCGTCTGGTCGGAATTTTTATTTTTAATTCATTCAGATAGCAAAACCTTTGCAAAACACCTTCGGCTGTATAGCGTTTACAGCAGTATGTCTATGGATTATGCTTGTGTGGAACAATAAATGTACCCGCAGAAATAATTCATCGCATTGAATTAATTGCCTTTTTTGGATTTTATATTCTTTGTTTTACACTCAGCATGCTCTTTGATTTCGTGGTCTTATTCTTTTATTCAGATATGAGTTATTGCGGTTGCTCTCTCGATTAATGACCTGCGAAAAGATAATGAAAGAACAAAGACGCGAGATTATTAACGACAGCATGCAGGCGCTGCACGCCCTGGCGAAGCTGATGCCGCAACTCAACGCGCAGTGTTCGCCGGTGGAAATGCTGGAAACCATCAACAGCGCTCTGGGGGCAAATCTCTCGTGGGTCAGTGTCGAATCCGCAGACGGGCCGCGCGTGGTTTGTGCCGGCGACGTGACGTGTCACGCCTTCAACGTGGCGGATTTTCTTGCCAGCACCCTGTTGCAGCGGCATCACCGCGCCTGGCGGGTTATCTACTGGAAAGCGCATATTGGCCGGGCGGTATTTTCCCCTCAGCACCCGGGCTATGCGCGGCTGCAAAGCGGCGTCCTGTGTAAACTCTCAGCGCATGGCAGACAGTGCAGTGGTTATTTCTTTTTGGCTTTTAATGGAAAACTTACCTCGTTGCCGATACTGAAAAATATCGTGGTGGTATTGGTTGAGAAGCTAAAAGATTATTTTGATGACATCATCGTGCGGGAAAAAACGGCGCAAGAAATGCAGCGCGTCGTCACGCAATATAAAACCTTATTTGAGCGTGCGCCGGTATTAATGAACGCCTTTGACAGGCATAACCGGTGTGTATTGTGGAATGCCGAATGCGAAAAAGTCTTTGGCTGGAGTATGACTGAAATCGACGAGCACCCCGATCCGCTGGCCCTGTTTTATCCGGATCCCGAGGAGCGACAGCGCGTGCAGGAGTCGGTTCGTTTCGCACCACTTAAGGATATGTACGAATGGCACCCGGTGCGTAAAGACGGGACGCAGTTAACGATTCTCTGGTCAAACATCCTTTTGCCGGATAACTCCATTCTCAATATTGGCCTGGATATCACCGAACGTAAAAAAGCAGAACAGCAGCTGACCGTCAAAGCCACCACGGACGATCTGACGGGCTGTCTGAATCGCTCGACAATCTTACAGCAGCTCAAAATGGCGCTGGCAGCCAGTTCGCCGCAGGATGTCAGTAGCCACTTCTGTCTCCTGATGTTCGATCTCGATTATTTCAAGCAGATTAACGATCGGTGGGGACATCAGGTTGGCGATGCGGCATTGATTCACTTTTGCGACCGTATTCGCGAGGTGAGCCCGGCCGGGTCAGCGCTGGGACGGGTGGGGGGCGAAGAGTTTGTTCTTCTGCTGGCGCGTACGGATGGTATGGCCGCTACGTTGCTCTCTTCTCGCCTGCGTGCCGCGCTGATCTCAAAACCGCTGCGTGTGGGCGATAAAACGCTGGTACTCTCCTTCAGCGCCGGGGTGGTTGAAGTCTGTCAGGGGCAACGAGATACTTCTGCCATACTGATGCGTGCCGATAAGGCATTATATGACGCCAAGCGTACGGGAAGAGGAAAAACGGTCCTGGCGTCTGATTATTTATAAATCAGCATAAGAACAAAGAGCAGGCTATTTCAGCCAGCGAATTTTCCACACCTGTCGCGGGTAATTATTTTCCTTATCAGAAACGAAATGAATACTTTTAGTTTGGCTTACGGGAAAATATTATCGGCATCACGAATTTTAGGATTTCTAATACCAAAAGTCAGTTGCTAACTTCCTATGATTCATGCAACGTAATCACCTGTTTATCAAAGCAGCCGGTCTTCATTGCTACAGGCGTACAACATGCAGGGATACAGAGCGGGAAATGAATCGTAGCGCGCGGCGCAAAATGCTCAAAGTGGTCGGGATTATCATGGTAGTTATACTGCCGGTGATGCTTGCGCTATGGTTTGCCCAGCTTAGTGCAGTGTCGGAAATCAGCGCCCAGCTGCGCACGTTTGCTGAACTTGCTTTAAATAAAACTGAACGGGTTATTCAACAGGTTGACCTGGCCCGGAAAGACGCGGAAAAATATCATGGCAAAGTGTGTACGCCGGAGCATCGTCAATATATGTTGAACGTTTCCCGCGGTCGCCTTTTTGTTGCCGATTTAATTTATGCTGATGGCCAGGACTTTCTCTGCTCGACCCTTTTTACGCCGGAGCATCCTTACATCATCCCCGCTGCCAATTACACACGTAAACCCGACGTTGCTATCTATTATTTTCGCAATACACCATTTTTTAATGGTTATAAAATGATATATATGCAGCGCGGAAATTATGTCGCAGTGGTCAACCCGCTTTCGTATAGTGAGGTGATGTCAGACGATCGTTCCCTGTCGTGGGGAGTGTATGACACCGTCAGCAATGCATTCTTTTCTGTGAGCCAGAAAGCCAATATTTCTTTATTGCATTCGATGCTTCGACATCAGGAAACGACTTTTCAGAAAGATGACCGTTTTTATACGATCGTAAAATCAGAGCAGCGGCCCATTGCGGCCATCGTTTCAACCTCCAGTGCCCGTTTTTATAAAACGCTTTATCATCAGGCTACCCTGACGCTACCGCTAGGGATAATTTGCAGCATTATTATTCTGCTGGTGTGGTCGCGTACACATCGTGAATTCAATTCGCCTGGCCGACTTCTGCACCGTGCGCTGAATAAACGCCAGCTGTGCGTCCATTATCAGCCCATTATTGATATTAAAAATAACCAATGCGTGGGGGCAGAGGCGTTGTTGCGCTGGCCTGGATTCAACGGTCAGGTTATGAGCCCGGCGGAATTTATTCCTCTGGCAGAAAAAGAGGGGATGATTGAGCGCATTACGGATTACGTCGTGGAGGAGGTGTTCAGCGATCTGGGCCATTTTCTTGCCGCTCATCCCGATCTGTATGTCTCGATTAACCTGTCGGCGTCAGATTTCCACTCTTCACGTCTTATCGCCCTGATCTCCGACAAAGCCCGCTTTTACTCGGTTCGCGCGCAGCAGATCAAAATTGAGGTGACGGAGCGGGGGTTTATTGACGTGCCGAAAACCACGCCGGTCATTCAGGCGTTTCGTCAGGCGGGGTATGAAGTGGCGATTGATGATTTCGGAACCGGCTACTCTAACCTGCATAACCTCTATTCGCTGAACGTCGATATCCTGAAAATCGACAAATCCTTTATCGATACCTTAACCACCAACAGCACCAGCCACCTGATTGCCGAGCACATCATTGAGATGGCGCAAAGCCTGCGGCTGAAAACCATTGCGGAAGGGGTCGAGACGGGGGAGCAGGTGAGCTGGCTGCTGAAGCGTGGCGTACAGTATTGCCAGGGATGGCACTTCGCGAAAGCGATGCCGCCCCTGGCATTTATGGCCTGGCAGCAGCAACCCTTGCGTTAACACGCATTAATTGAGCTGATGGCGGTAGTCGCTCGGCGTACGGTCAAACTCGCGGCGGAAGACGCGGGAAAAGGTCTGCTGCGACACATAGCCCAGATCCATTGCGATATCAAAAATGGGCCGCTGCGTTGAGCGTAACGCCTGCGCCGCCAGCAGGAGCCTGCGCTGGCGAATGTAATCACCCAGCGTTTGATGCATTACGGTGCGGAACATTCTCTGTAAATACCATTTCGAATAGCCCGACTTTTTAGCGACCACATCAATGTTCAACGGCTGGTCGATATGTTCATCAATCCATTCAATAAGCGTCTGAATAATTTGCTGATGCGACATAAGGTTACCCCTCTGTGGAGACATCTGTCCTGGTTGATTCGTCATTTTCTCTGCGGGGGAGTATAATTCCTCAAGTTAACTTGAGGTAAAGAGGTTTTATGGAAAAGAGATTACCGCGCATCAAAGCACTGTTAACCCCCGGTGAAGTGGCTAAGCGAAGCGGTGTGGCGGTGTCGGCGCTCCACTTCTATGAAAGCAAAGGGTTAATAAAAAGTATCCGTAACGCCGGAAACCAGCGGCGCTACACGCGCGATGTGCTCCGCTACGTGGCGATTATCAAAATTGCGCAACGTATCGGCATTCCTCTGGCCACCATTGGTGACGCGTTCGGCGTATTGCCGGAAGGGCACTCACTGAGCGCGAAAGAGTGGAAGCAGCTGTCGTCCCAGTGGCGAGAAGAACTGGATCGTCGTATTCACACGCTGGTGGCCCTGCGCGATGAACTGGATGGCTGCATTGGTTGCGGGTGTTTATCACGTAGCGATTGCCCGCTGCGTAACCCGGGTGACAGGCTGGGCGAGCAGGGAACAGGGGCACGGTTGCTGGAGGAGGATTGAGAGGTGTTTGCCGGGTAAGGCGCAGTCGCCACCCGGCAACAAACATAAAGAACTAAAGCGCCACTAAGGGCGCTTTAGTTTTTTCCGGTCTTTGTCTTTCTCTCTATCCCGCTGGCTCACGGGAGGGTTTCCCCCGACATCAGTACCCCTCGTGTCGAGCTTGTGAAGGAGGTTCCGGTTTGTACTGACACTTTAATTTTATGCCCGGCCGCCGTTTTTGCCACCGGAGACGGTGAGATTTTAGCCGAATTTTTTTCGTGAAGTTGTTCAGTTTTCTATAGTTAAAAAGTATGAATCATCGGAGAACATCATGCTAACGGTCCACCACCTTAATCAGTCTCGTTCACATCGTGTCCTCTGGGCGCTGGAAGAGCTGGATCTGACGTACGACATCGTGCGCTACCAGCGCGAAAAAACCATGCTCGCGCCAGACTCGCTCAAAAAAGTGCATCCGCTGGGAAAATCCCCGGTACTCGAAGATAACGGACTGGTTCTGGCCGAATCAGGTGCGATTCTGGAATATCTTCAGGAAACGTATGATTCGGCGTCACGATTCAAACCGTTAGATCCCGCCCATAAAGTGCAGTATCGCTTCTGGCTGCATTACGCCGAAGGGTCTTTGATGCCGCTACTGTTAATGAAGCTGGTGTTTAACAGCCTCGGCAAACCACCCGTCCCGTTTGGCCTGCGCACGCTGGGTAAGGCGCTGGGGCAGGGGGTGCAAAAAGCGTATCTCAACCGCCAGCTGGAAACGCATGCGCGCTTTATTAACGATCATCTTGCCGAAAACAGCTGGTTTGCCGGCGACACGCTGACCATGGCTGATATCCAGATGAGTTTTCCCCTCTTCGCCCTGCTGGCGAGAGGCGGCATCGACAATCTCGACCACATAGCGGCGTGGAAACAGAGAGTGGAGGCACGTCCGGGCTGGCAGACAACGCTTGCGAAAGGCGGCCCGCTGACGATCCCCGGCGAGGGATGAAATTTAACGAAATTGCGCATGGACGATAACGTTTGCGCATCCTCTGCTTAATTCTTCATCGTCATGAGGCAATTTTAGCGAAAAACGAGAAAGTTCAGTTGAAAAGGGCGGGTATTAGGCTAGATAATCGTTTGCCTTAATTTGACCACCCGTTTGTAAGCGCGGAGCTAAACGTTTGCTTTTTCTGTGACGCCCTTTCGTCGCAAACGCAACACAAGGATTTGACGTTTAGCTGGCAGTGGCGTCTCCACCTCGCTTACGGACTTCCTAAAAAACTCTCAGGGGATGTTTTCTATGTCTACGCCATCTGCGCGTACCGGCGGTTCACTTGACGCCATGTTTAAAATTTCTGCTCGCGGCAGCACCGTGCGCCAGGAAGTTGTTGCCGGTCTGACCACGTTTCTGGCGATGGTGTACTCCGTCATCGTGGTGCCGGGCATGCTCGGCAAAGCGGGCTTCCCGCCAGCGGCGGTCTTCGTTGCCACCTGCCTGGTTGCGGGTGTGGGTTCGATTGTGATGGGCCTGTGGGCGAACCTGCCTCTGGCGATCGGGTGCGCCATCTCCCTGACCGCATTTACCGCCTTCAGCCTGGTGCTGGGCCAGCAGATCAGCGTCCCGGTAGCGCTCGGCGCCGTGTTCCTGATGGGCGTGCTGTTCACCGTAATTTCAGCAACCGGCATTCGTAGCTGGATTTTGCGCAACCTGCCGCAGGGCGTGGCGCACGGCACCGGCATCGGTATTGGTCTGTTCCTGCTGCTGATCGCTGCCAACGGCGTCGGCCTGGTCATCAAGAACCCGCTGGACGGCCTGCCGGTTGCGCTGGGTAACTTCGCGAGCTTCCCGGTGATCATGTCGCTGGTGGGTCTGGCGGTGATCATTGGCCTGGAAAAACTGAAAGTGCCGGGCGGCATTCTGCTGACCATTATCGGCGTGTCCATCGTCGGCCTGATCTTCGACCCGACCGTTCATTTCTCCGGGATTTTCGCCATGCCGTCGCTGAGCGATGATAAAGGCAACTCCCTGATTGGCAGCCTGGATATTGTGGGCGCGCTGAACCCGGTGATCCTGCCAAGCGTGCTGGCGCTGGTAATGACCGCGGTTTTTGACGCCACCGGCACCATCCGCGCGGTGGCCGGTCAGGCGAACCTGCTGGATAAAGACGGACAGATTATTGACGGCGGCAAAGCGCTGACCACCGACTCCCTGAGCAGCGTTTTCTCTGGTCTGGTGGGTGCGGCGCCTGCGGCGGTGTACATCGAGTCCGCAGCGGGTACGGCGGCGGGCGGTAAAACCGGCCTGACGGCCATCACCGTTGGCGTACTGTTTCTGCTGATCCTGTTCCTCTCTCCGCTCTCTTATCTGGTGCCAGCTTACGCGACCGCACCTGCGCTGATGTACGTTGGCCTGCTGATGCTGAGCAACGTGGCGAAAATCGACTTCGCGGATTTTGTTGATGCCATGTCCGGCCTGATCACTGCGGTATTCATCGTGCTGACCTGTAACATCGTGACCGGCATTATGATCGGCTTCGCCTCGCTGGTGATTGGGCGTCTGGTCTCCGGTGAGTGGCGTAAGCTGAACATCGGTACCGTGGTCATCGCCGTTGCGCTGGTGGCGTTCTACGCGGGCGGCTGGGCCATCTGAATTGACTTTTTATGCGAAAACGGGTGGCTCAGGCCGCCCGTTTTTATTTTCAGGACTCATCCTGTTGCCTTTTACGTTACTCTGGAGAGGATAGAATAAGAGGCACGACGCCTCAGGTTTGGCATATAAGAAACACAGCAAACAGGGAACGCATGGAAATTTTCTTCACAATACTCATCATGACCCTTGTGGTCTCATTATCCGGGGTGGTTACACGCGTACTGCCCTTCCAGGTCCCCCTGCCTTTAATGCAAATAGCTATCGGTGCGCTGCTGGCGTGGCCGACGTTCGGTCTGCACGTGGAGTTCGATCCGGAACTGTTCCTCGTGCTGTTTATCCCGCCGCTGCTGTTTGCCGATGGCTGGAAAACGCCGACGCGCGAATTTCTGGAGCACGGGCGAGAGATCTTCGGCCTGGCGCTGGCGCTGGTGGTCGTCACCGTGGTCGGGATTGGTTTCCTGATCTACTGGGCCGTACCGGGGATCCCGCTCATACCCGCCTTTGCGCTGGCCGCCGTGCTGTCGCCTACCGACGCCGTGGCGCTGTCCGGCATTGTGGGCGAAGGGCGCATTCCAAAGAAAATCATGGGCATTTTGCAGGGCGAGGCGCTGATGAACGACGCCTCTGGCCTGGTCGCCCTGAAGTTTGCCGTGGCGGTTGCCATGGGCACCATGGTCTTTACCGTCGGCGGCGCGACCCTGGAATTCTTCAAGGTGGCGATTGGCGGTATCCTCGCGGGCTTCGTAGTGAGCTGGCTGTACGGACGCTCGCTGCGCTTCCTTAGCCGCTGGGGTGGTGATGAACCGGCGACGCAGATCGTCCTGCTGTTCCTGCTGCCGTTTGCCTCTTACCTGATTGCCGAACACATTGGCGTGTCGGGCATTCTGGCGGCGGTAGCCGCGGGGATGACCATCACCCGCTCCGGCGTTATGCGGCGCGCGCCGCTGGCGATGCGCCTGCGCGCGAACAGTACCTGGGCTATGCTCGAGTTTGTGTTTAACGGCATGGTGTTCCTGCTGTTGGGTCTGCAACTGCCGGGCATTATGGAATCCTCGCTGATTGCGGCCGAAGCGGATCCAAAC
The DNA here is from genome assembly GCF_001922365.1 of Enterobacter cloacae complex sp. AR_0002. Taxonomy (NCBI): domain Bacteria; kingdom Pseudomonadati; phylum Pseudomonadota; class Gammaproteobacteria; order Enterobacterales; family Enterobacteriaceae; genus Enterobacter; species Enterobacter cloacae complex sp. AR_0002. Next base: position 3,303,750 of record NZ_CP018814.1, on the reverse strand, counting down.
GTTGAAGTCTGGATGCTGTTTACCGATATCGTGCTCATCTACCTTGCGCTGATGCTGGTACGTTTCGGCTGGCTGTGGACGATGAAGAAATTCAGCGTTCGCTTCCTGACCAAAAAGCCGATGGAGTTTGGCTCGTGGACCACGCGCGAGCTGCTGATTGCCTCTTTCGCGGGCGTTCGCGGGGCGATCACCCTTGCTGGTGTACTCTCCATTCCCCTGCTTCTGCCGACGGGCGACGTCTTCCCGGCGCGCTACGAGCTGGTGTTCCTGGCGGCGGGCGTGATCCTCTTCTCGCTGTTTGTCGGCGTGATTATGCTGCCGATTCTGCTGCAACATATTGACGCGGGTGACTCCTCGCAGCAGCACAAAGAAGAGCGGATTGCCCGTGCGGCGACGGCGGAAGTGGCGATTGTCGCCATCGAGAAAATGGAGGAGCGTCTGGCCGCCGATGCCGAAGAGAACATTGATAACCAGCTGCTGAAGGAAGTCAGTTCACGCGTGATTGGTAATTTGCGTCGCCGTGCTGACGGACGTAACGACGTGGAAAGTTCGTTGCAGGAAGAGAACCTCGAACGCCGTTTCCGCCTGGCGGCGCTGCGCTCCGAGCGTGCCGAGCTGTATCACCTGCGCGCGACGCGGCAGATCAGCAACGAGACGTTGCAAAAGCTGCTGCACGATCTGGACCTGCTGGAAGCGTTGTTGATAGAGAATCAGTAGCGCGCTTTGCCCCCTCACCCTAGCCCTCTCCCCATAGGGGAGAGGGAACCGATCGAGCCCCTCGCCCTATGGGGAAAGGGGTTGGGGTGAGGGGTCAGGGCACCCAAAACCCCTCACAGCATTGCAACCACGCCTGCGCGCTGTGCGACAGATAGACCCCTTCACGCCAGATCATCCCCAGCTGCCAGTGCAGGTCGCTCTCCAGCGGGATCCAGCGCAGCGTGTTTTTATCCAGCCGCTCGCAGATCGGCTGCGGCAGAATGGCAATCCCCACGCCCGCCTGTACCATCGCCGCCAGAAAATCCCACTGGCCGCTGCGCACCGCAATGCGCGGCTTTACGTTGTGCTGGTTAAACAGCGCCATCAGCTGGCGGCTTAAGGCAAAATCTTCGTTGTAAATCAGCAGCGGGTGTTCGCCGAGCAGCTCGGGTTTTACTGAGTCTATCTTCAGCCAGTCGCCGGAGCGCGGCACCAGCACGCACAGCGGGTGGCTGAACAGCGGCAGCGTCGCCAGGCCGCTTTCCTCCTCTACGGGAAGGGCCGTCATGGCCACGTCCAGTTCACCGTTCATCACCGCCTGCTGCACGGTCAGGCCGCCAAATTCAGAAATTTTTAGCTCAACGCCGGGATAGCGCTGACGAAACAGGCTTATCGGCCCGGCCATCATCATGCCGACCATCGGCGGAATACCGAGCCGCAGCAGCCCTTTTGTCAGGTGGTTGATGTCCCCAAGCTCGGCCTCCAGCTGGCGGAACTCTGCCAGAATGGCCAGCCCGCGCTCGAACACTACGCGACCGGTATCGGTCAGCAGTAGCTTGCGCCCGTCGCGGATCAGCAGGGTACAGTTCAGCTCATCTTCGAGGTTTTTCAGCATCTTGCTGATGGTCGGCTGGGTTACGAATAACTTCTCCGCTGCGCGAGTAAAACTTTGCTGGCGAACCACCTCGACAAAATAGCGCAGCGTTCTTATGTCCATGATTATTCCTCGAAACTATACCTTCGATGATTTTAATTCATTTCAGTCGATACCGTACGCTCACTATACTGGCGCCTCGTCTCATTTCTGAGGAAAACCCCCATGGCCGTGGCGTTAAGCCGTGTTACGCCTGCCGTTGTGCAACGACTTCAGGTACCGGTTCAGGTACTGCTCTACGCGGGACTGTTTGTTTTCGCAGAATATCTTGTCGACTGGCTGCATCTGCCTTTACCCGCCAACCTGGTGGGGATGGTGCTGATGCTGACGCTGATCCTCTGTCGCGCGTTGCCCCTTAACTGGGTGCGCGCCGGGGCGCGCTGGCTGCTGGCGGAGATGCTATTGTTCTTTGTGCCGGCCGTGGTGGCGGTGGTGAATTATGCACAACTGCTGATGGTCGACGGTTGGCGCATCTTTGCGGTTATCGCCCTGAGCACGCTGATGGTGCTGGGCGCCACCGCCTGGGTGGTGGATAAGGTGTATCGCTTTGAAATCAGCAGGCAGAAGCATGACTAACTTTCAGATAAGCCTGCTGTGCCTGATTGCGACAGTTGTCATCTACTTTGCCAACAAGCGCCTGTATCGCCGCTTTCGCGCGCTGCCGCTGATGCCGTTGGTCTTTACGCCGATCCTGCTGGTGCTGATGCTGGTCTTCGGCCATATCTCCTGGCAGAACTACATTGGCGAATCCCACTGGCTGCTGTGGCTGCTCGGCCCGGCGACCATTGCCTTCGCCGTACCCGTTTATGACAACCTCGCTATTATCAGACGCCACTGGATGTCGCTCAGCGCGGGCGTCGTCACCGCGACGGTGGTGGCGGTGTGCAGCTCGGTCTGGCTGGCGCGGCTGTTTACCCTGTCGGATGAAATCCAGCGCAGCCTGGCGGTGCGTTCGGTGACCACGCCGTTTGCGCTGGCAGCCGCCAAACCGCTCGGTGGCCAGCCGGATCTGGTGGCGCTGTTTGTGGTGGTGACGGGCGTCTTTGGGATGGCGGTGGGGGATGTGCTGTTTCTGCGGCTTTCTATTCGGGAAGGAATGGCCAAAGGCGCGGGATTTGGCGCGGCGTCGCACGGCGCGGGCACGGCACGTTCCTATGAGCTGGGACAGCAGGAGGGCGTTGTCGCGAGCCTGGTGATGATGCTTTCGGGCGTCACGATGGTGCTGATCGCACCGCTGGTGGCGTGGGTGATGTTTTAAGCTCCCCGGCCAGAATGGCCGGGGAGAAAGGTTTAGTGCGCGCGGCCCTGCTCAACGCCAAGACCGGTTTGTGAACGAATAAACTGGGCGCGGAATTTCTCGCGCTCCAGGTTACCTTCCGGCGAATTGTCGGTAGCCGAGAAGACCCAGATACCGACAAACGCCACGGCAATGGAGAACAGCGCCGGGTATTCATACGGGAAGATAGCGCTTTCGTGACCGAGGATCTGCACCCAAATCGTTGGGCCCAGAATCATCAGGATCACCGCCGTCAGCAGCCCCAGCCAGCCGCCAATCATCGCCCCACGGGTGGTCAGTTTTGACCAGTACATTGAGAGCAGAATGATCGGGAAGTTACAGCTTGCCGCAATCGAGAAGGCCAGCCCGACCATAAAGGCGATGTTCTGCTTCTCGAACAAAATCCCCAGCAGGATGGCGACGACGCCCAGCACCAGCACGGTGATTTTGGAGACTTTTAGCTCATCGCGCTCGCTCGCGCCTTTACGGAAAACGTTGGCGTAGAGGTCATGCGAGACCGCCGACGCGCCGGCCAGCGTCAGCCCTGCAACCACCGCGAGGATGGTGGCGAAGGCCACGGCAGAGATAAAGCCAAGGAACAGGTTGCCGCCCACCGCGTCGGCCAGATGCACCGCCGCCATGTTGTTACCGCCGATAAGCGCGCCCGCCGCGTCTTTAAACGCCGGGTTCGCCCCCACAAGCATGATCGCGCCAAAGCCGATAATAAAGGTCAGGATATAGAAGTAACCCATAAACCCGGTGGCGTAGAACACGCTCTTACGCGCTTCACGCGCATCTGACACCGTGAAGAAGCGCATCAGGATATGCGGCAGACCTGCGGTACCGAACATCAGGCCGAGACCGAGCGAGAGCGCGGATATCGGATCTTTCACCAGCCCACCCGGGCTCATGATCGCTTCCCCTTTCGGATGCACTGACATGGCTTCGGTAAACAGATTATTGAAGCTGAACCCAACGTGCTTCATCACCATAAAGGCCATAAAGCTGGCGCCGAACAGCAGCAGTACCGCTTTGATGATCTGTACCCAGGTGGTGGCCAGCATGCCGCCGAACAGGACATACATCACCATCAGCACGCCCACCAGCACCACCGCGATGTGGTAGTTCAGGCCGAACAGCAGCTCGATCAGCTTACCCGCACCCACCATCTGCGCAATCAGGTACAGCGCCACCACCACCAGCGAACCGCAGGCGGAGAGGGTACGAATCGGCCCCTGCTTCAGGCGATAGGAGGCGACGTCAGCAAAGGTATAGCGCCCCAGGTTACGCAGGCGCTCGGCAATCAGGAACAGAATGATCGGCCAGCCGACAAGGAAGCCGAGGGAGTAGATCAGGCCGTCATACCCTGAGGTATACACCAGCGCGGAGATCCCAAGGAACGAGGCGGCAGACATAAAGTCTCCCGCAATCGCCAGACCGTTCTGGAAGCCGGTGATGTTGCCGCCCGCGGTGTAGTAATCGTTACGGGAGCGCACGCGTTTCGACGCCCAGTAGGTGATATACAGCGTCAGCACCACGAAAATCAGGAACATGATAATCGCCTGCCAGTTGGTTGGCTGGCGCTGGACCTCGCCGGTAATGGCATCTGCTGCATGGGCAGCAAAGGGAAGTGTGGCGGCGAGCGCCGTCAGAATTCTCTTCATGATGCTTTTACCTCGCGCAGAACTTCTCTGTTAAGACGATCGAATTCACCGTTCGCACGCCAGACGTACACACCCGTGAGCACAAACGAAATGATGATAACGCCAATCCCAATCGGAATACCGCGCGTGACGCTGGTACCCTCATGCAGCGGGGTGCCCAGCCAGTGCGGCGCAAAGGCGATCAGCAAAATAAAGCCGACGTAGATAATTAGCATGATGATGGAAAGCAAGAAGGCAAACCGTTGCCGTTTTTCGACCAGCTCCCTGTAGTGCGCACTATTCTCTATCTGCTGACAAATATCGTTATTCATCACAGAAATCTCCAGAAGTAAGGTTGGTTTGTTTTATCCCCTCTCCCCTATGGGGAGAGGGTTAGGGTGAGGGGAGAGGGAGAAAAAAATTATGAAGGCATTGCGATGGCCTGCTTCTCTTCGAGCAGTTTGTCCACCACGCCAGGATCCGCGAGCGTTGAGGTATCACCGAGGTTACTGGTGTCGCCTGCCGCGATTTTGCGCAGGATACGGCGCATAATCTTGCCGGAACGGGTTTTCGGCAGCGAGTCGGTCCAGTGCAGCACGTCCGGCGTGGCAAGCGGGCCGATCTCTTTACGCACCCAGTTGCGCACCTCGGTATACAGCTCTGGCGACGGCTCTTCGCCGTGGTTCAGGGTGACGTAGGCGTAGATCGCCTGGCCCTTGATGTTGTGCGGAATGCCGACAACCGCCGCTTCGGCAATCTTCGGATGCGACACCAGCGCAGACTCAATCTCCGCCGTGCCCAGACGGTGGCCAGAGACGTTCAGCACGTCGTCCACGCGTCCGGTGATCCAGTAATAACCGTCTTCATCCCGGCGCGCGCCGTCGCCGCTGAAGTACATGTTTTTGAAGGTCGAGAAGTAGGTCTGCTCGAACCGCTCGTGGTCGCCGAACAGGGTACGCGCCTGGCCAGGCCAGGAATCGACGATCACCAGATTGCCCTCGGTGGCGCCTTCCTGCGGATTGCCTTCGTTATCCACTAGTGCAGGCTGTACCCCGAAGAACGGACGGGTGGCCGAACCGGCTTTCAGCTGCGTGGCGCCCGGCATCGGGGTGATCATAAAGCCGCCGGTTTCGGTCTGCCACCAGGTGTCCATCACCGGGCACTTCTCGTTGCCGATCTTCTTCCAGTACCACTCCCAGGCTTCCGGGTTGATCGGCTCGCCCACGGAGCCGAGGATGCGCAGGGAAGAGCGGTCCGTGCCTTCGATGGCTTTATCGCCTTCCGCCATTAATGCGCGGATCGCCGTTGGCGCGGTGTAGAGAATGTTGACCTGATGCTTATCAACCACCTGGCACATACGCGCCGGCGTTGGCCAGTTCGGTACGCCTTCAAACATCAGCGTCGTTGCGCCGCAGGCCAGCGGGCCGTACAGCAGGTAGCTGTGGCCGGTGACCCAGCCCACGTCGGCGGTACACCAGTAGATGTCGCCCGGATGGTAGTCGAAAACGTATTTAAAGGTGGTGGCCGCGTAAACCAGATAGCCGCCGGTAGTATGCAGCACGCCTTTCGGCTTGCCGGTGGAGCCGGAGGTATAAAGAATAAACAGCGGATCTTCCGCGTTCATCTCTTCCGGCTGATGCTGGTCGCTCGCTTTTTCAATCAGATCGCTCCACCACAGGTCACGCCCCTCGTGCCAGTCGATTTTGCCGCCCGTGCGTTTGAAGACAATGACGTTACTGATGGATTTCACGTTCGGGTTTTTCAGCGCTTCATCAACGTTTTTCTTCAGCGGAATACCGCGCCCGGCGCGCACGCCCTCGTCAGCGGTGATCACCAGCTTCGAATTCGAGTCGACAATACGCCCGGCAACCGCCTCCGGCGAGAAGCCGCCGAAGATAACGGAGTGGATCGCGCCGATGCGCGCGCAGGCCAGCATCGCCACCGCCGCTTCCGGCACCATTGGCATATAGATCGCCACTACATCGCCTTTTTTAATGCCCTGGGCCAGCAGCACGTTGGCAAAGCGGCACACGTCGCGATGCAGTTCTTTATACGAGATGTGTTTACTCTGAGAGGCATCGTCGCCTTCCCAGATGATAGCCGTTTCGTTGCCGCGTTCGGCAAGATGGCGGTCCAGGCAGTTCGCCGCCAGGTTCAGCGTGCCGTCTTCATACCATTTAATGGAGACGTTGCCCGGCGCGAAAGAGGTGTTCTTTACCTTCTGATAAGGTTTGATCCAGTCGAGGATGTGACCCTGCTCACCCCAGAACGCGTCAGGGCTGGAAACGGACTGCTGGTATTTCTCCTGGTACTGCTCCGGACTTATCAGGCAACGGTCCGCAATGTTTGCGGGAATGTCGTGTTTGTGTATTTGGCTCATGGCTTTTTTTCTCCTTGTAAGATGTTAATAATATGTCGCAAAAACGTTAATAGTAGGGGCTTTACAAGCTTTGTTTAGTATTTGGGCGACAGATCACGCAATGTCTGAAGAGTATGAAAATTGAGCGAATGAAACTTTGAAGGGAAATAATTCATCTAAAGAATTATTCACTTTTTTGAAGTGAAAATATTTTGTATAACAAACGGTTATTTATGCGAATTGCTATAAATTACCGTCGATGACACTTTTTGCAGTGAAATGCCTTGTTCTTTAAGGCTTGCGCAGCATGCCGTGCAAATGATACTCATACGGCGCGTTAAAAAATCCCATAAACCAACGCAACACAATTCATACCCTTTCAGTATGTCTCCATAATCATGCAGTTTTGATGGTGCGGAGATTTCATTGAGGAAGTCAGTTTCTATGAAAAATTTGAAAGTCAGCCTGGCCTGGCAGATCCTGCTGGCCCTTGTGCTGGGCATCTTGCTGGGCAGTTACCTCCATTATCATAGCGACAGTCGCGAGTGGCTGATTGCGAACCTTCTCTCCCCTGCGGGCGATATCTTTATTCATCTGATCAAGATGATTGTTGTGCCGATTGTGATCTCGACGCTGGTGGTCGGTATCGCGGGTGTTGGTGATGCGAAACAGTTAGGCCGCATCGGCGTTAAAACCATTCTCTATTTCGAAGTGATCACCACGGTTGCCATCGTTCTTGGCATCACCCTGGCGAACGTGTTCCAGCCTGGTGCCGGGATCGATATGTCGCAGCTGGCGACGGTGGATATTTCGAAATACCAAAGCACAACCGCCGATGTGCAGAGCCATTCGCATGGGTTGATGGGGACTATTCTCTCGCTGGTACCGACCAACATTATCGCGTCCATGGCGAAGGGCGAGATGCTGCCGATCATCTTCTTCTCGGTACTCTTTGGCCTGGGGCTTTCTTCCCTGCCCGCGACGCACCGTGAACCGCTGGTGACCGTGTTCCGCTCTATCTCCGAAACCATGTTCAAAGTCACCCACATGGTGATGCGTTATGCGCCGGTCGGGGTGTTCGCGCTGATTGCGGTGACCGTAGCGAACTTCGGCTTTGCCTCCCTGTGGCCGCTGGCGAAGCTGGTGATTCTGGTGCACTTCGCGATTCTGTTCTTCGCGCTGGTGGTGCTGGGCATTGTGGCGCGCCTGTGCGGGCTCAGCATCTGGATCCTGATCCGCATCCTGAAGGATGAGCTGATTCTGGCGTACTCCACGGCAAGCTCCGAGAGCGTACTGCCGCGTATCATTGAGAAGATGGAGGCCTACGGTGCGCCGGCGTCCATTACCAGCTTCGTTGTACCGACCGGTTACTCCTTCAATCTGGATGGTTCAACGCTGTATCAGAGTATTGCAGCGATCTTTATCGCGCAGCTGTACGGCATTGACCTGTCGCTGTGGCAGGAAATCGTGCTGGTTCTGACGCTGATGGTGACTTCAAAAGGGATCGCAGGCGTGCCGGGCGTCTCCTTCGTGGTGCTGCTGGCGACGCTGGGCAGCGTCGGTATTCCGCTGGAAGGCCTGGCGTTTATTGCCGGTGTGGACCGTATCCTCGACATGGCGCGTACCGCGCTGAACGTGGTGGGTAATGCGCTGGCGGTGCTGGTAATCGCTAAGTGGGAACACAAGTTCGACCGTAAAAAAGCGCTGGCGTATGAACGCGAGGTACTGGGTCGTTTTGATAAAACGGCTGACCAGTGATGTAAAAAGCCGGGTGGCGGCTTCGTCTTACCGGGCCTACATAAGCCGTAGGCCCGGTAAGCGCAGCGCCACCGGGCAACAATTTACTCCCCGCTCAATGCATCAAACTCTTCACACCCGGTATCAAACCCTTCGGTACAGCTCAGGTTTAACCAGTAAAGCGCTTTCTGCTTATTCGGGGTGATAAAGCCTTTCTCACCCTGCCTGAACAGCATTCCTGCCCAGTACTCCGCATAGCCCGTCCGGGACAGAGTCGAACTCCGCTTGAACCACGATGCGGCCTGCACGTCATCCTGAGGAACTTCAACGCCGTTGGCATAGATCAGCCCCAGCAGCTGTTGCGCGTCTACCGCCGAGTCGCTATCGATGTCTTCGGTCGCCGATTGCAGCAGTGCGATGGCCTGCGGGTAGTCGGTTTTGCCCGCCTGCGTGTTCACCAGCACACGCGCCAGCATGATCGCGCCGCGTTTGCTGCCCGCAATGTTTGCCTGTTGGGCCAGGGCTTTAGCCTGCGCATAGTCACCCTGTGAAAAGTGGATTTGCGACAGCAGCGCCATGGCGTCGACATCACCGCCTTTTGCCGCTTTTTCCGCCCACAGCGCCGCCTGCGCGCTGTCGCCGGAACTGAACCAGGTATCGGCGAGATAATACTGCGCGCGCGCATCGCCCGCTTCAGCCTGCTTTTTATACTGGCTGCCTATCTCATCGGCATGGGCAAACGCGGTTAAAAATAACAACATCAGAAAAAGGATTTTCATGGATTCTTATCATCTGGGTACACGCCGCGCAGTATAATCGCGGCGACAGAAGAAAAAAACGGGTGCGTTAAGACCTCAGCATCCCACAAGCCGGGCGGAACACGCGTTCCGCCCGAAGAGGTTAGCCTGCGTTACAGGCTAATTTCGCCGCCACCTCCTGATGTTCACTCTTTATTGAAAACTCGCAGAGCCTGCCGCGAGTAATAAAGGTAAAGATCACTATCGTCAGGCAAACAATAAAGACGATGCCTAACGCAGTTTTTAATGGCGTCATGCCTTTTACTCCTTGTCAAAAAAAGAATAAGAGGCTACTCTCAACTTGTTGGAGTTGAGGGAGTAGCCTCGGGTTGTACTGACCCCAAAAAGTTGGACAGTTAAACACGAGGCACATAGGTCTGGGTTCGATATTCAATTGGACTCAGACCTTTTAATTTCAGGCTAATTCTTCTGCTGTTGTAGTAGTCAATATATTCCGTAACAGCATCCTTCAGTTCGCTTATATTACTGAACTCGTCAAGATAAAAACACTCCGACTTTAAGGTTCCAAAGAAACATTCCACGACTGCATTATCCAGACAATTGCCTTTTCTGGACATGCTCTGTGTAATGCCTTGTTCTTTAAGGATGTTTTGATACCTTCTCATACGATACTGCCATCCCTGGTCAGAGTGCAGAATAGGATGCTCGTGAGGCTTAAGCTTTTTGAATGCCTGATCGAGCATATTCTCGACCATGTTCATCACAGGTCTTTCCGACAGGCTGTAAGAAATAACTTCGTTGTTGAAGAGATCTATTACTGGAGACAAATACAGCTTTCGCCCATTGACTGCAAATTCAGTAACGTCGGTAACCCACTTCTCGTTTGGCCGTGTAGCCTTGAAATCCCTTTGGAGAACATTGGGGGCGGTTTGCCCTACCTCTCCTCTGTAGGAGCTGTATCGCTTGACCTTAATCGCTGCCTTAAGCGAGAGGGTTCCCATCAGGCGCTGAACGGCTTTATGGTTAATCCGTTCCCCGTCTCGATGGAGAGACAACGTTACCCTACGGTATCCGTAACGACCTTTATTCTCGTGATAAATCTCACCAATACGCTTTTTAACATCCGCATACTTATCAGGCTTGCTGAGAGCCTTTAGATGGTAATAAAACGTACTGCGCGGTATCTCCGCTGCCTTGAGAAGCTCATCAAGAGGGTAAAACTGCCTTAGCTCGTTGAGTACTTTCACTTTTTCGCGGGATGAGCTAAGGCTTTCAGCTTTTTTAGATACGTAAGCCGCATTTCAAGGAATCGAACTTGTCTTTCAAGATCCTCAATACGTCGGTCTTTCGACAGCTCCAATGCTAACGCCGCTTTTTCTGGATCAACTGACATTGTAATGTTTCTTTTGGTGCCGATCTTGAGTGCGCGTAAACCAGCTTCTCCGTGCTCCTCATAGACTTTCAGCCACTTGGCTACAGAACCACTACCAGCAAGCATAAAGTGAGCAGCAGCCTGATTGAGGGACATCTGCTGCTCGGTCACGGCTTTCACGACCTTAATGCGCAACTCTGGATCAGCACTAACGCCTTTAGGTTTGGGAATTAAACCTTTTTCTCCATGTTTTTCATAGAGGGCAACCCACGTCCTGACCTGGGTTCGAGGCACACCAAAACGTGCAGAGATGATCCTGTAACCATCATCAGTTGTGAAGTAGTGATTCACGACTTCAAGGCGCTTTTCGAAGGGGTATTTTGGCTTTGACATATCAGGGACTATTCCATTTCATCGTCCAACAAAATGGGTGCAGTACAGGTAAATGAAAATTTCCCGGGGCTTTCTACTTTCTGTCCCTCAACAATGCTCAAGACAGAAAGTCTTAAGCACCCGCCGCACATCTTATCCCTCTGAATTAAAATGCAAAGATGTAATTCTATTCTGCGTAAATTACATTATTTCTGCGAGCCGCTTTCCAGAATAATAATTTCTATTTCTTATGAATTAATCGGAAATAAAAAGGGAGTGAATATATCACTCCCTTTATTCAACGATAAATTAACGGCTTCAACCCATTGCGCTTTCGCGCAGTCGGGCTTTCAGCTTGTTATATTCGTCGATCACATACTGTTCCGCAGCGTGTTGATCCGCAATGGGCTCCACGTTTACGGCGCAGTATTTATACTCCGGCGTTTTGGTTATCGGGCTTAAGTTCTCGGTCACCAGCTCGTTGCAGGCGCCAATCCACCACTGGTAGGTCATATAGACTGCCCCTTTGTTCGGACGGTCGCTGACCTGCGCGCGGGTAATGATGCGGCCTTTACGCGAATTCACCCACACCAGCGCTTCATCTTCAATACCGAGCCGTTCGGCATCGGCGGTGTTGATCTGCGCGTAACCCGGTTCATCCGCCAGCGCCGCCAGCGCGGCGCAGTTGCCGGTCATGGAACGGCAGGAGTAGTGGCCCACTTCACGCACGGTGGAGAGCACCATCGGATACTCGTCGGTGAGCTTATCGATCGGCGCGACCCAGTCGCAGGTGAAGAACTGCGCCAGCCCGTTCGGGGTGTCGAACTTCTCTTTAAAGAGGTATGACGTCCCCTGATCGGATTCTGACTCATCCCGGCACGGCCACTGGATGTAGCCCAGCTCACCCATTTTTTCATAGGTTGCCCCATAAAAGTCCGGGCACAGATGCCGCAACTCGTCCCAGATCTCCTGGGTGTTGTTGTAGTGCATCGGGTAGCCCATGCGGGTGGCGATTTCGCTGATGATCTGCCAGTCCGTTTTCAGATCCCATTTCGGCTCGACGGCCTTGAAGAAGCGCTGGAAGCCGCGGTCTGCCGCCGTATAGACACCTTCATGCTCGCCCCAGGAGGTCGACGGCAAAATCACATCCGCCGCTGCCGCGGTTTTGGTCATAAAGATATCCTGAACAATCACCAGCTCCAGATCCTCAAAGCCTTTGCGCACTGCGGACAGTTCGGCGTCGGTCTGGAGCGGATCTTCACCCATGATGTAGGCCGCACGCACTTCACCGTGCGCCGCGCGGTGCGGCAGCTCGCTGATGCGATACCCGGTGTGTGCCGGCAGGCTCTCCACGCCCCAGGCCTTCGCAAACTTCTCGCGGTTTTCCGGGAATTTGACGTACTGGTAGCCCGGATAGGTGTCCGGCAGCGCGCCCATATCACACGCACCCTGCACGTTATTCTGACCACGCACCGGGTTCACGCCCACATGCGCTTTACCCAGATTGCCGGTCAGCATGGCGAGGCTGGTGAGCGAGCGCACGGTTTCCACGCCCTGGTAGAACTGGGTCACGCCCATGCCCCAGAGAATGGCGGCGGTTTTTGCCCCGGCATACATTCTGGCCGCCTGACGAATCTCCTGCGCGCTGACGCCGGTTATCGCTTCGACGGATTCAGGCGTATAGCCCTCGACTATTTTCTTATACTCTTCAAAGCCTTCTGTACGGGTCGCGACAAACGCCTGGTCGTACAGGTTCTCCTCAATAATGACGTGCCCCATTGCGTTCAACAGCGCGATGTTTGAACCGTTTTTCAATGCAATGTGCATATCCGCAATGCGCGCGGTTTCAATTTTGCGCGGATCGCAGACGATGATTTTCGCCCCATTCTGTTTAGCGCGAATAACGTGGTTCGCGACGATAGGGTGAGAATCCGCCGGGTTATAACCAAAGATGAAGACGAGATCGGTATTATCTATCTCGTTGATGGCATTACTCATTGCGCCGTTACCGACCGACTGGTGCAGACCTGCAACCGATGGGCCGTGTCAGACGCGAGCGCAGCAGTCGACGTTATTGGTACCAATAACGGCGCGCGCGAATTTTTGCATCACATAGTTGGTTTCATTCCCGGTTCCGCGTGAGGAGCCGGTGGTCTGAATCGCATCCGGGCCATACTTGGCCTTGATGGCGCTGAGGCGCGTGGCGACGTAATCCAGCGCTTCATTCCAGGAGACGGCTTCCAGCTTGCCGCCGCGCTCGCGGCGGATCATAGGGGTTTTCAGGCGCGGGGTGAGGATTTGGGTATCGTTAATAAAATCCCAGCCGTAATATCCTTTCAGGCACAGCGTGCCCTGATTGGTTTTACCCTGCGCCGCTTCCGCCCGGACGATTTTGCCGTTATTGACCACCAGGTGGATCTTGCAACCTGAGGCACAATAAGGGCAAACCGTGACGACTTTTTTCATCACTTTGCTCCAGTTAAACAGTTCTTACCTGCCCAATATGCAGCTTCTATGCCATGTTTTTATTATGGGTATTTCCTGACTTTACGACCCTTTGCGGGGCAAAACCCTGACGAAAAACAGCCAATCGTCAAAATTGACGTGTCGAAAGGGCAGGGGATGTGACATGGATTGAATTTCCGTCACGTAAAAAACAATTCGGCTGGAGCCGGCGGCAGAATGGTTCAGACTTAACATAATTCCCTGACGGAAGCATGCGATGAAACCGGCGATTCTGGTGGTTGACGATGATGTCGCAGTCTGCGAACTGCTACAGGATGTGCTCAGCGAGCACGTCTTTACCGTACTGACGTGTCACTCTGGGCAGGACGCGGTGAACCGTGTCCAGCAGGACTCCGGCATTGCGCTGGTTCTGCTGGACATGATGCTGCCGGATATCAACGGATTACAGGTTTTACTGCAACTGCAAAAGCAGCGACCATCGCTACCGGTGGTAATGCTGACGGGGCTGGGAAGTGAATCAGATGTGGTCGTCGGGCTGGAAATGGGCGCTGATGATTACATCGGAAAACCGTTCAATCCGCGCGTGGTGGTCGCCCGCGTTAAGGCGGTGCTGCGTCGTACCGGCGCGCTGGACGCGGAGCCTGCCGCGCCGCGCGTTGAAGGTATTGCCTTTAACGGCTGGACGCTGGACACCACCCGCTGCGAGCTGAGCGATCCGCAGCGTAATACCGTGCCGTTAACACAAGGCGAATATGGCCTGCTGCTGGCATTAACGCAAAACGCCCGCCGGGTACTGAGTCGTGAACAGCTGCTGAAGCTGACCCACAGCGAAAGCGCCGAGGTCTTTGACCGCACTATCGACGTGTTGATCATGCGGCTACGGCGAAAAATTGAGGTCAATCCGCACCAGCCTCTGCTGATCAAAACCATTCGCGGTCTGGGCTATGTTTTTGCCACGGACGTTTCCCATCATGAGAAAGCCGCCTGACCGTTCTCCTGAATAAACGCCTGAAGCTCGGCCAGCGTTTTCGCGCCGTCAATTGCATTAGCCGCCAGCAGGCTGGCCCGCGCGCAGGCGTGCGCCAGATAAATACTCTCCGTCAGCGGCAGGGATTCATGGCAGCCGTATAAAAAGCCCGCGCAAAACGCGTCGCCCGCGCCGACGCTGCCGATAATCTCGTCCTGCGTCAGCTTCCACGACGGAACCCATTGCCCTTTTTCACCCGGCGCTTCACCCCATGCCCCTTCCGGACAGTGGATCACCACCCGCTGCCGCACGCCTGCCGCCAGCAGTTGTGTGGCAGCGTCGGCGATATGGGCCATGTTCAGCGCATCATGGCCGTCACGGATCTCAAGCCCGCTAAACTCACCGGCTTCCAGCTCGTTAATCACCAGATAATCAAGATGGCGCAGGGCAGGGAGCACCAGCGGCTGATAGCGCGGATCGCCCTTGCGGGACACCAGATCGAGCGAGGTTTCATACCCCTGATCGCGCATCTGTGCCAGTAACCGCGCGCTGCGGGTGCCAAATTCCTCGTCCGGCATGTCCAGGCTGTCGAGCAGCAGCAGGTAGCCGAGATGGAAGATCTTCAGCGATCCGTCTAAACGATCGAAGGCGGGAAGATCCAACAGGCGGTTGGCGCCCGGCGAGTGGAAAAAAGTGCGCTGTCCGCTGGGGTCGGTCATCACCTGCGACATCGACGTTGGGGCGAACGTTGTACGCTGCACGCGCTGGCGATTGACGTGATACTGGTCGAGCATCGCCAGAATATAGTCTCCGTCGCTGTCTTCCCCAATCAGCCCCACCGCCTGTAACGGCAGGCCGACGTGCATTTTCGCCAGCGTCAGCAGAACGTTGAGCGGCGCACCGCCGGTTGAGCGCTCACTGTGGGTGATTTCCGCCAGCCAGCCGCGCTCCGGCCACTGTACGATCTGGTGGACGTGATCCACCAGCATGTTGCCTGCGGCGATAATCCCTTTGCGTTCCATTATGCCTGCCCCGCGCTGCCGAAGATGCGCATCTGTTCCGCAACCGTATCGGTAATGGCCTCTTCAATGCCCAGCAGCAGCTCTGCAAATTCATCGTACAGCGGCTGGCGGTTTGCCATGCGCTGCTCAACGGCGGCGAGCGCGGCCTGCGACATGCCGGTATAAAAGTTGATTTTATGAATGCCCAGCTCGATGGCGCGGCGGAAATCAGTATCGCTTATGCCAGAGCCGCCGTGTAAAACCAGTGGCAGGCCCGTCTGCCGTCGAATGGCGTCCAGACGCGGGAAATCAAGCTTCGGCTCGCCCTTGTATTTGCCGTGCGCGTTGCCAATGGCGACCGCCAGCGCGTCGATACCGGTTAAATCGACAAACTCGCGCGCCAGCTGCGGATCGGTGAAGAAGGCTTCATCCGCATGCCCGTAAAGCGCGCCCCCTTCATCACCCCCGACCGCGCCCAGCTCCGCCTCTACCGAGACGCCCACCGCATGGCACATCTTCACCACTTCCCGCGTCTGGCGGATATTTTCCTCATAGCTCAGCGTCGAGCCGTCGAACATCACCGAGCTGAACCCTAAGCGCAGGGCGCGCACGACGGCCTCAAAATGCAGCCCGTGGTCGAGGTTAAGCACCACGGGAATATCGTGACGGGCGGCTTCGAACTTCACTGCTTCGACAAGCGACTCCAGAGACACGTACTTAAAATGCACTTCGGCGATGTTGATGATAAACGGCGAGCGTTCCTGCTTCGCGGCGGCAAACAGCGCGCGCAGGAAGTGGGAGTCGAGCACGTTGAACGCGCCCAGGGCGTAGCGGTGTTCCCTGGCGTGGGCCAGACCATCGGCAAGAGAAATCAATGGCATCATTCACTCCTTATATCCGAAACAGGTTGTACTCGTTGCACAGCACCAGCACCGCCGGTTCGTCTTCTTCAATGGTGTTGTAGCGGTCAATGGGCTGTAAAAAGTGGTTGTCGTGTTCATCGTCATTGACCGACGACACTTCGCCCACCAGCACGTCGCCAAAGCCGCGTTCACCCCAGAAACTGTGGTACAGGCCGGGCGTCAGGCAGATGCTCTCCCCTGGTGTGAGGCGCAGCTGGCTGCCGGGCGTGTGCGTCTGCCGACAGCCGTCGACGGTAACGGTCACGTCGGTGTTTTCGGTCTCTTCATGCGCGCCCGCATTCCATAACTCAATAATCAGATTCCCGCCGCCGCGGTTAATGATGTCCTCCCGCTTGCGCCAGTGAAAATGCATCGGCGTCACCTGGCCGTCGCGGACGTGCATGATTTTTTCGGCATAGCACTTTTCATAGGGCACGCCGTTGGGGGAGCCGTTGCGCAGGGTGAACAGCGTTAACCCCTGTGCAGCGAAGTTGTTGCCACCAAATGCCGTCACGTCCCAGCCGAGCCTGAGGTCAAACACCTCCTGCCATGCGGCCTGGTCAAGCTGCTGCCATTTTGTCGGCGGAAAGCTGGCAAAAGGCGGGAGATGCACGTCGTGCATGGAGAAGAACTGCCGCGTATGGCCGAGGATTTCATTGATGTCGGAGCGTTTCATGGGGACTCCTTGAAAACAGTTCCCTCTCCCGGTGGGAGAGGGAAAAGGATCATTTAACCGTCCACCCCTTATACGTGCCGACGTTCTTTTTATCGATCATCGTCACCGGGATCAGCACAGGCTCTTTCGGCGCAGGTTTGCCCTGAAGAATGTCATAGCCGATCTCCACCGCCTTCGCCGCCATCACCTGCGGATCCTGCGCTGGCGTCGCCACAAACAGGGAGTTTTCGCGCTTCAGGGCTTCTTCACCGTCCGGGCTGCCATCCACACCAACGATAAAGAACTCGTTGCGCTGCGCCTGCTTCGCGGCCAGATCGGCGCCGATCGCGGTAGGATCGTTAATCGCGAATACGCCGTCTATCTTCGGATTAGCCGCCAGCAGGGAGGTCATGACCTCCAGCCCGCCTTCACGGCTGCCTTTGGCGTTCTGGTTATCCGAGAGCACTTTGATATCCGGGTGGCGCCTGAACTCGGTCTGGCAGCCCTCCACGCGGTTTTGTACCGCAGAAACCGGCGGCCCGTTGATGATCACCACGTTGCCTTTACCTTTCAGGCGGTCGGTAATGTACTTACAGGCCATCTCACCCGCCTGGGTGTTATCGGAGGTGATGGTCGCATCGGCCCCTTCCGCCGCCACGTCAACCGCCACGACCACGATCCCCGCCTCTTTGGCGCGTTTTACCGCCGGGCCGATCCCTTTGGAATCCGCGGCGTTGAGGATGATCATGTCCACTTTCGCCGCAATGAAGTTATCAATCTGCGACACCTGCTGGCCCAGATCGTACCCGCTGGAGACCAGCGTCACCTTGACGTTGTCCCCCGCCAGCTTGCGCGCTTCCAGCTCGGCACCTTTGGTGATCTGCACGAAGAACGGGTTAGCCAGGTCGCCCACCGTCACGCCGATGGATTTCAGATCTTTTGCCTGCGCAAACGGGGTTGCGGCCAGCAGCGCGCCAGCACAGAGCGCGGTCACTAAGGGCTTCAATCTCATGCTGTATTCCTCACGTAGGGTATTGTTGTTATGCACTTTGATGGTGTCAGGTACGGTATTTGTCGATCAGCACCGCAATGATGATCACCGCCCCTTTGATCACCAGCTGCCAGAAGTAGGAGACGCCCATCAGCGTCATGCCGTTGTTGAGGGTGGCGATGATCAAGGCACCGACCAGCGTGCCGGTGATCGTGCCGATCCCGCCGACGAAGCTGGTGCCGCCGAGGATCACCGCCGCAATTGCATCCAGCTCATACCCCGTGCCGAGGTTGCCATTGGCGCTGTAGAGACGTGAAGCGCTCATGACGCCGCCGAGACCGGAGAGCAGGCCGCTCATGCCGTAGACAAACAGCAGCACCAGCCAGACCTTAATGCCCGTTAAGCGCGCCGCCTGCATATTGCCGCCGACCGCATAGATGTGAACGCCGAGGGTTGTGCGACGCAGAATAAACCAGCACACCACAATCACCGCCAGGGCGATCACAACCAGCCAGGGGATCGGGCCGAGGTAGTTATTGCCGATCCACTCGAAGTTGATGTTGGAGTTAATGACCGTCGTGCCGTCCGCCAGCAGGTAGGCCGCGCCGCGCAGCGCCGTGTAGGTGCCGAGCGTGACGATAAATGGCGGAAGTCCGGCGAAGGCCACCAGCGCGCCGTTGAACAGCCCCAGTACCATACCGAGCATTAGCGCCGCCGGAATGGAGAGCATCGCAAATTCAGGGATAAGCGAGACCACCATCGCCGCCACCGCCGTGGTGCCCAGAATCGAGCCCACGGAGAGGTCAATCCCGCCGGTCAGGATGATGAAGGTCATCCCGGCCGCCAGAACAATGTTGATCGACGCCTGCCGGGTAATATTGAGCAGGTTACTTTCTGTGAAAAAGTTCGGAGCGATAAAGCCAAATACAGCCACAATCAGGATTAAAATCGGCAAAATGCCGATCGTTTGCATCAGATCGCTCATCAGCATTTTTTTGGCAGAGGCGGATTTCGCCACCTGCTGCGGATGGGTTGGAGTTGTCATAATTACACCGCCTGATGATGTGTGTCGTTCACGCCGGTTGCCAGCGTCATGATGTTTTCCTGAGAGATGTCGCGCCCGTGCAGTTCACCCGCAATGCTGCCTTCCCGCATCACGTACACCCGGTCGCTCATTCCTACTACTTCCGGCAGCTCGCTGGAGATCATCAGGATCGCCACCCCTTTGCGCGCCATCTGGTTCATGATGCGGTAGATCTCGCTTTTTGCCCCGACGTCCACGCCGCGCGTGGGTTCGTCCAGAATCAGAATGCGCGGGCCTATCGCCACCCAGCGGGAGATCAGCAGTTTTTGCTGGTTGCCGCCGGAGAGCCCGCCTGCGCGCACCTGAGAATGCGGCACGCGGATATTGAGCAGGGCGATGGCGTCATCGGAAATCGACTGCGCTTTTTTGCGGTTCAGCCAGCCGAAGGTGGCGTCGCGCTCCAGCGTCGCCATGGTGATGTTCTCCTGCGCCGCCAGCTCCAGAAATAGCCCCTGCTCCTTGCGGTTCTCGGTGAGAAAACCGATGCCGTTATCAATGGCCGCGCGCGGGGAGTGGATCACCACCGGTTCGCCGTCCACCTCAATCATGCCGCCGGTGGCTTTGCGCACGCCGAAGATCAGCTGCGCCAGCTCAGAACGCCCGGCGCCGACCAGCCCTGCCAGCCCGACGATTTCACCGGAGCGAACCTGCAAACTGCACGGCTGCACTTTTTTGCCATCCGTGAGGTGATGCACGTTCAGACGCGGGCTGCCGAGCGGAATATCGCGCTCTTTGTTGAACAGGTCGCTTAACGGACGACCCACCATCATGCGCACCAGCTCGGAGGCGTTGAGCTTGTCGCGCGTCAGGCTGCCGACGTATTGCCCGTCGCGTAGCACGCTGACGCGGTCAGAGAGTTCATACACTTCCGCCATGCGGTGGCTGATGTAGATAATCGCCATCCCTTCATCGCGCAGGCGCAAAATCAGTTCGAACAGACGGTGGGTTTCGCGTGAGGAGAGGGCGGCGGTAGGTTCGTCCATCACCAGAATGCGGCTGTTGCGGTGCAGCGCGCGGGCGATCTCCACCTGCTGTTGCTCGGCGATGGTCAGTTTCATGACCAGGTCGGTGGCGCTGAACTGCGCGCCCAGACGGTCAATGACCGCCTGGGCCTGGGCAGCCATCTCTTTGCGCTGGACCAGCCCGCCGCGCGACAGCTCGCTACCGAGAAAAATGTTTTCCGCCACGGTCAGGTTAGGAGCAAGCTGCATCTCCTGATAAATCAGGGTAATGCCTGCGGCCAGCGCATCCTTCGGCCCTTTGATGTGAAACGGCTGACCGTCGATGAGGATGTCGCCGCTGCTGGCGGTATAGGCGCCTGCGAGGATCTTCATCAGCGTGCTCTTTCCGGCGCCGTTTTCCCCCATCAGCGCGTGGATCTCACCGGGGAAAACCGTCAAATCCACGCCCTTGAGCGCGTGGAAATTGCCAAAGGTTTTGGCAATGTGGCGCATCTCTAAAACCGGGGTTCTGCTCATGGCGGATCTCCTGTGAATGTCGATATCTGCACTTCATCACAGGCGCGTAAATGCAAAATGTCAGAAGCTGTTCATATTTGTCATAGTTATGAATAGCTAATCGCCATCACATTTTCCTTTTCCCTCTCCCTGTGGGAGAGGGCCAGGGTGAGGGCACCAAACCGCAGAGGAGCCCAAACCCATGCCATCACGCCCCCCGTTCTTCACCAGCGCCCGCGGTCGCCTGCTGATATTTAACCTGCTGGTGGTGGCGGTAACGCTGATGGTCAGCGGCGTGGCGGTGCTCGGCTTTCGTCATGCCAGCCAGATCCAGGAGCAGGTGCAGCAGCAAACGCTGGATGACATGACCGGCAGCATGAACCTCGCGCGCGACACGGCCAATGTGGCAACGGCGGCGGTGCGGCTGTCGCAGGTGGTCGGTGCGCTGGAGTACAAAGGCGAAGCTGAGCGGCTTAAACAGACGCAGATGGCGCTGCGCCACTCGCTGGAGCAGCTTGCCGATGCGCCGCTGGCGCAGCAGGAGCCGGCGCTGGTGACGCGTATTATTCGCAGGAGCAATGAGTTACAGCAGAGCGTGACGGGAATGCTGGAGCGCGGGCAAAAACGGCATCTGGAGCGTAACGCGCTGCTCAGCGCGCTGTATCAAAGCCAAAGCTACCTGCGTCATTTGCAGGATATCAACCGTCGTTACGCGAGCAATGTGCCAGACCCCCGGCAGCTTGCTGAGATGGACAGGCTGATCGTTGCCGCCATTGATACCCCTTCACCGCGCGCCACGGTGCAGCAGCTGGATGCAGTAACCGCGATGTTACCCGCGAGCGCCCTGCAACCGGTGGTCAACCTGGTGCTCCCGGATTTTAATGATGAGCTGCGCAAGCTCGCGCCACTGTCGAAGCAGCTGGAAGAGAGCGATCTGTCCATCAGCTGGTACATGTTCCACATCAAGGCGCTGGTAGCGATATTAAACCGCGACATCAATCAGTACGTTGAACAGGTGGCACAGGCCTCCCGGCTGCGTACCGCCCAAAGTCACCAGGAGCTGCGCTCCATCAGCGTGTTTATCAGCGTTTTCGCGGTGCTGGCGCTGATCATCACCGGCTGCGCCTGCTGGTATATTTATCGCAATCTGGGCTCCAACCTGACGGCTATCTCAAGGGCAATGTCGCGTCTCGCTCACGGAGAGCAGAATGTGTCGGTGCCCGCACTACAGCGGCGTGATGAGCTGGGGGAACTGGCGCGCGCGTTTAACGTTTTTGCACGCAATACCGCTTCGCTGGAGCACACCACGCGGCTGCTTAAGGAGAAGACCTCGCAGATGGAGGTCGACCGCATCGAACGTCAGGGGCTGGAGGAGGCGCTGCTGCACAGCCAGAAAATGAAGGCGGTCGGGCAACTGACGGGCGGTCTGGCGCATGATTTTAATAACCTGCTGGCGGTGATTATCGGCAGTCTGGAGCTGACCGATTCAGCGTCACCGGACGCGCCGCGCATCACTCGTGCGCTCAAAGCCGCGGAACGCGGGGCCATGCTCACCCAGCGTCTGCTGGCCTTCTCGCGCAAGCAATCCCTGCAACCCCATGCGGTAGAGATGAAGCCGCTGCTGGAGAACCTGAGCGAGCTGATGCGGCACTCCCTTCCCGCCACGCTGACGCTGGATATTGAAGCGCAAACCCCGGCCTGGCCCGCATGGATTGACGTCAGCCAGCTGGAAAACGCCATTATCAACCTGGTGATGAACGCCCGTGATGCAATGGAGGGGCAAAACGGTGTGATTAAAATCCGCACCTGGAACCAGCGTGTGACCCGCAGCGACGGGCGCAGGCAGGATATGGTCGCGCTGGAGGTGATTGACCACGGCTGTGGGATGTCGCAGGAGGTGAAATCTCAGGTCTTTGAACCGTTCTTTACCACCAAACAGACCGGCAGCGGCAGCGGATTAGGGCTGTCGATGGTGTACGGCTTTGTGCGTCAGTCCGGGGGGCGCGTTGAGATCGAAAGCGCGCCGGGGCAGGGAACCACCGTGCGGCTCCAGCTGCCGCGCTCGACGCTGCCCGCGTTCTCCAATGATGCCGCGCTGGCGACCACGGCCCCGACAGAAAGTGAGCTGCTTGTGCTGGTCCTGGAAGATGAGGCGGGCGTGCGGCAGACCCTGTGTGAGCAACTGCACCAGCTTGGCTACCTGACGCTCGAAGCCGAAAACGGCGAGCAGGCGCTGAACATGCTGGACGCATCACCGGATATCGGCATGTTTATCAGCGACCTGATGCTGCCGGGCGGCCTGAGCGGTGCGGAGGTGATCGGCCATGTACGCAGCCACTATCCGCAGTTGCCGGTGCTGCTGATCAGCGGGCAGGATTTGCGCCCGGCGCATAACCCGCAGCTGCCGGACGTTCCGTTACTGCGTAAGCCGTTTACCCGCCAGCAGCTGGCGCAGGCACTGCGGAAGGTGATGGTAATTTGAGATTCCTCCGCTACTCCCGTTAACAGCCAGTCATTACTTTAAGGCCAGTTCACCTGCGAGTCTGGCCTTATGAAACGTTACTCTACCGCTCTGTTATTGGGTCTGCTGACTTTAACCAGCCAACTGGCGCATGCCGATGTGATTGATGATGCTATTGGCAATATTCAGCAGGCGATCAACGACGCCTATAACCCCGGCAGCAGCCGTAATGACGATGACGACGATCGTTACGACCGCAGCCGTCAAATCGACAGCCGACAGTACGACGATCGTCGTCGACAGTTAGAAGATCGACGCCAGCGTTTAGACGAGCGTCAGCGTCAGCTGGACGACGACAGGCGTCGGTTAGAAGAGGACGAGCGCAGGTTGGAAGACGATTACGATCGCGGCTAAGTGCGGCCTGTTGCCCTCACCCCAACCCTCTCCCACGGGAGAGGGAGAAAACCTAATCCAGCACCAGCACCATCCCGTCATACCCCGCTTCAATGCCGGACGGCAGCGGGTTATCCATCATCCACACGTCAAACTGATGGCTGATATGCGTCAGGATCACCTGCGGACAGCCAATCACCTCGTTCAGCGCAATCACCGTATTCAAATCACAATGGTTGCGCGGCGTCTCCGGGCGCGGTTGATGGCTACAGTCGATAATCATCGCCTGCGGCTGATTGTTTAGCAGAAACGTCACCGTTTTATCCGGCAGTCCGGCGGTATCAGAAAGCCACGCCACGCGGCTGTGGGCGGACTCCAGCAGATAGCCAAACGTGAGTTTTGAATGGTTGAGCGGCAGCGGCGTGACCCGCAAGCCCTGAAGTTCAAACGTCACAAATGGCTCCACCGTGTGGCTGAAATCCAGGATGCCCGGATGTTTGAACAGATCGTCACAGCCTGCCTCGTCTGGCGGACCGTAGACGGGAATGGTGGCGCCTACGCCCCAGCGCAGAGGGAAAAGCCCCTGAACGTGATCCATATGATAATGGGTAAGCAAAAACTGCTGGAAGCTGCCCGCAGGCCAGTCGTCCATCAGGTGTGGAATACCCGCGTCCAGCAAGGTGACCGCATCGTTGAATTTCACCGCCGCGCTACAGGGGCGACGGCGATAATTTTCCTGTAAACGCGCCCGTCGGCACGCCGCGCAGTCGCAGCCAAACACCGGCACCAGCTGCGCCCCTCCGGTTCCTGTCAGCGTGATCGTCAGACTCATAACGCCCCTCTACAGCGGTTTGGTGAAGCGGAAATGGCTTTGCGTATACCCTTCACGAACATAAAAACGGTGCGCGTCCACGCGCTTCACGCTGGTGGAAAGCTCGGTCAGCTCGGCGCCTGCCTGCCGTGCGACGTCCTCTGCCCAGGCCAGCAGCTGGCTGCCCACTTTTAATCCACGCGCCTGCGGCATCACCACCAGTTCCTGGATCTCGCCGATCCAGCGGGCGTGATGCAGGTGAAACTGCATATGCAGGCCGATCATCCCGATGATCTGCCCGTCCAGCTCGGCCAGCTGGTAGCGCATATTGTGATCCTGCAAGTTGGCCAAATACCCGGCGTGAAACGCCTGATGATCGAACTCGGCCTGCTTAAGTTCGCAGATCAGCGCGTAAACGATCGGCGCATCGTCGGCGGTGGCGGGGCGAAGCTGGCAGTCAGGCATGCTGTTTCTCCTTCTGGCGAATAAGCGATAGAAAGGTCTCGACTGACTGTAGCAAACTTCCGTCGTTATTGAGGAGATGGCAACCCGACGGGGTGTAACGCGCCGCCCGTTCCAGCCGCTGGTCGATCTCGCGCGCGTTTTCGCGCCCCCGCTTTTGCAGCCGGCTACGCAGAACGTCCGGGGAAACCTGCAAACAGACCGGGAGCAGCGCCGCTTCGTACCGGGCGTGAGCCTGCGGGAGATGCGCCCGCGAGCCGTTGACCAGCACGTCAAAGCCCGCGTGCAGCCAGAGGTCGATCTCGATGCCGACGCCATAGTAGTAACCGTTGGCATGCCAGCTCAGCGCCAGCAGGTTTTGCCCGGCGCGGGTAAAAAACTCCTGCTCGCTCAGGGCGATATGGTTTTCACTCCCGGCGTTTGCCGCGCGGGTAATGTAGCGGTGCGCTACCAGCAGCTGTGAATGTTCCCGCTGCCGTAACGCCGACAGCAGGCTGTCCTTCCCGGAGCCGGACGGGCCCATTAACCAGATGAGTCTTCCCATCAGAACACCCTTTTTCCCTGACGCCAGACGTGGTCGATATGAACGTGCTTGCCCTTGCGGTGCGCCAGCACCAGGTCTGCCCGTTTGCCTTCGGCAATCTCACCGCGATCGTGAAGGTTGAGCGCGCTGGCCGGGTTTTTTGTCACCAGGCGAATCGCCTGTGGCAGCGTGAAGCTGTTGCCCTCATCGTCCGCCACCCGGAACGCCGCGTCCACCAGGCTGGCGGGGTAATAGTCAGAGGAGAGGATATCCAGCAGGCCGAGCGAGGCGAGCTTGCTTGCCGCCACGTTGCCGGAGTGCGACCCGCCGCGTACGATGTTCGGCGCGCCCATCAGGACGTTCATGCCATGCTTACGTGATGCTTCTGCCGCCTCGAACGTTGTGGGAAATTCGGCGATCACGCTCCCAAGCTGGTGGGATTCGCGCACGTGATCGTGCGTGGCGTCATCATGGCTGGCCAGGGCAATATTACGGTCCCGGCACATAGCGGCAATGGAGAGGCGATTCGGCTGCGACCACTGGGCCGCCAGCGCCAGCTGCTCTTCTTCGTAACGGGCCATCTCCGCGTCGCTGAGAGAATATTTGCCCTGATAGTATTCGCGATACTTTTCAATGTTGGCGAACTGGCGCTGTCCCGGCGAGTGATCCATCAGGGAAACCAGCGAGACCGGCTCGCGGCCCACCAGCTTCTCAAACAGCGGCAGGGTGGTGTGGTGCGGCAGCTCGCAGCGCAGGTGCAGGCGGTGCTCGGCGCGGTTGAGGCCGCGCTTTTGCGTCTCCTCCACGGCGTTGATCATCTTCTCCAGGTTCTCCAGGCGATCGCCGCCGTCGCGCACGTCGCCGATCGCCACCGCGTCCAGCACCGTGGTGATGCCGCTGGCGACCATCAGCGCGTCGTGGCTGCTCATCGCTGAATGCGCAGGCCAGTCCACCTTCGGGCGCGGGGTGAAGAATTTATCGAGATTATCGGTATGCAGCTCAATCAGCCCCGGTAGCAGCCAGCCGCCTTCGCCGTCCATCGCGTCCGGTGAGCGGCTCTGGGTTTCGGCAAAGGCGCGGATGACACCGTCCCGCACCTCAACCGAGCCGTTCACGACCTCATTTTCCAGCACCAGCCTGACATTATTGATAATCATACGTTTGTCCCCATCGGGTGCAGTCTGTCCGCCACGCGATGGCGTACGGCGTCGTCGTGGAAGATCCCGACGATCGCCGCGCCGCGCGCTTTGGCCTGTTCGATCAGTTCTATCACCGCTGCGCTGTTTTTACTGTCGAGCGAGGCGGTGGGTTCATCCAGGAGTAAAATCGGGTAATCGACGATAAAGCCACGGGCGATGTTGACGCGCTGCTGCTCGCCGCCGGAAAAGGTCGACGGGGCGAGGTGCCACAGACGCTCCGGTACGTTGAGACGCGTCAGCAGGCTGGCGGCTTTAGCGGCGCAGGTTTCGCGCGGCACGCCGAGATCCAGCAGAGGCTGCATGACCACGTCCAGGGCGGAGATCCGCGGGATCACCCGCAGGAACTGGCTGACCCAGCCGATCGTCGAGCGGCGTACTTCCAGCACTTTGCGCGCGGGAGCCTGGACCAGATCAACCCATTCATTGTTATGGCGGATATGGATATGGCCTTCGTCCGGCAGATAATTGGCGTACAGGGAGCGCAGCAGGGTGGATTTTCCGCTGCCGGAATGGCCATGCAGCACCACGCATTCGCCGTTGCTGACCTCTAATGAGGCATTTTGCAGTACCGGCAGGCGGACACCGTTTTGCTGGTGGAGCACAAAGGTTTTACTGACATTTTCAACGTGGATCATGTTGGCCTCTTAATTCTGTAATACCGAGGACACCAGCAGTTGGGTGTACGGATGATGGGGATCGTCGAGCACCCGATCGGTCAGCCCACTTTCCACCACCTGACCCTGCTTCATCACCAGCAGGCGGTCCGCCAGCAGGCGCGCAACGCCTAAATCGTGGGTGACAATCACTACCGCCAGGTTCAGCTCCACCACCAGGCCGCGCAGCAGATCCAGCAGGCGCGCCTGCACGGAGACGTCCAGCCCACCGGTCGGTTCATCCATAAACACCAGCTTCGGATGGGTGACGAGATTGCGGGCAATCTGTAAACGCTGCTGCATGCCGCCGGAGAAGGTTGTCGGCAGGTCGTCGATGCGCGAGGCGGGGATTTCAACCTCTTCCAGCCAGTGCTGCGCCGTGGCGCGGATGTTGCCGTAGTGGCGCGCGCCGGTGGCCATCAGCCGTTCGCCGATGTTGCCCCCCGCCGAGACCTGGCGGCGCAGGCCATCCATCGGGTGCTGGTGCACCACGCCCCACTCGGTGCGCAGCAGGCGGCGGCGCTCGGCTTCGCTCATGCCATACAGCGACACGCCCTCATACAAAATGTCGCCATTCTGCGGCGTCAGGCGCGCGGAGATGGACTTCAGCAGGGTGGTTTTACCGGAGCCGGACTCGCCGACAATGCCCAGCACTTCGCCCGGCCACAGCTCAAACGACACGTCGCTAAAGCCTTTGCCCGGCGCATAAAGGTGAGTCAGGTTATTAACCGAAAGCAGCGGTTTCATTGGCTGTTCGCCTCGCTCTGTTGGCGGCAGTAATCGGTGTCGGAGCAGACAAACATCCGTTTGCCCGTGTCGTCCAGCACCACTTCATCCAGATAGCTATGCTTCGAGCCGCAGATGGCGCACGGCTCGTCCCACTCCTGCACCGTAAACGGGTGATCGTCAAAATCCAGGCTCTCCACACGGGTGTACGGCGGTACGGCGTAGATGCGTTTTTCCCGTCCGGCACCAAAAAGTTGCAGGGCGGGCATCATGTCCATCTTCGGGTTATCGTATTTCGGGATCGGCGACGGGTCCATCACGTAGCGGCCGTTCACCTTCACCGGATAGGCGTAGGTGGTGGCGATATGGCCGAAGCGGGCGATGTCCTCATACAGTTTGACCTGCATGATCCCGTACTCTTCCAGGGCGTGCATGGTGCGGGTTTCGGTTTCCCGCGGCTCGATAAAACGCAGTGGCTCCGGGATCGGCACCTGGAAAATCAAAATCTGATCTTCAGTCAGCGGGGTCTCCGGAATGCGGTGACGGGTCTGGATCAGCGTCGCGTCTTCGGTTTTTTCAGTGGTGTTGACGCCCGTTACGCGCTTAAAGAAGTTGCGGATCGACACGGCGTTGGTGGTGTCGTCTGCCCCCTGGTCGATGACCTTCAGCACGTCCGCTTCGCCGATCACGCTGGCGGTGATCTGAATACCGCCGGTGCCCCAGCCGTAGGGCATCGGCATTTCGCGGCCGCCGAACGGCACCTGGTAGCCGGGGATCGCCACAGCCTTAAGGATGGCGCGGCGGATCATGCGTTTAGTTTGCTCGTCCAGATAGGCAAAGTTGTAGCCGCTTAAGTTAGCCATTGGCGCGCTCCCGTTGCAGGCGTTTCAGCAGTTCCAGTTCGGCCTGGAAATCGACGTAGTGCGGCAGCTTGAGGTGCGAGACAAAGCCGGCGGCCTCAACGTTATCCGCGTGGGCCAGCACGAACTCTTCGTCCTGTGCCGGGCCTGCAATATGCTCGCCGTAGTCCGGCGCCTGGAGCGCACGGTCAACCAGCGCCATCGCCATCGCCTTGCGCTCGCTCAGGCCATACACCAGCCCGTAGCCGCGGGTAAAATGCGGATCTTCATTCTCTGGCGCGACAAAACCGTTGACCATTTCGCACTCGGTCATCAGCAGTTCGCCGATGTTCACCGCAAAACCCAGCTCTTCCGGCACAATTTCGACATCGAGATAACCGCTGCGGATCTCTGCCGCGAACGGGTGGTTGCGCCCGTAGCCGCGCTGCGTGGAGTAGGCCAGCGCCAGCAGATACCCTTCATCGCCGCGCATCAGCTGTTGCAGGCGGGACGAGCGCGAACAGGGATAGACCGGCGGCGTGCGGGTGATGTCATCCGGTGTGCTGCCGGTGTCTTCTTCCGCCTTCGCCAGCCCCTGGTTTGCCAGCAGGCTAAAGACGTGCGGGGAGGCGTCTTGTTCAGCGTCAGAGACGCTGAGCTGCGGTGTTTCACCGTTCGCCAGTAGAGTGAAGTCCAGCAGGCGATGGGTGTAGTCGTAGGTCGGACCAAGCAGCTGGCCGCCAGGAATATCTTTGTACACCGCAGAAATACGGCGCTCTAAACGCATTTCCGCCGTTTTCACCGGCTCGCTTACCGCCAGCTTCGCAAGCGTAGTGCGGTAAGCGCGCAGCAGGAAAATGGCTTCCACGTTATCGCCGCTGGCCTGTTTCAGCGCCAGCGCCGCCAGCTCGCGGTCTGCGATGCCGCCTTCGGTCATCACGCGGTCGACGGCCAGGTTTAACTGCTGTTCAATCTGGGCGACGCTCAGCTCGGGTAAGGCGTCATCCCCCCGGCGTCTGTGCTCCTGCAAGGCATGGGCGGCGGCGATCGCCTTCTCGCCCCCTTTGACGGCAACGTACATCAGCACACCTCCACGTGAGTGGTTCTCGGGATCGCCAGCAGGCGCTCGCCGCAGGTCAGGATCAGGTCGATACCGAGCGGGAACGGATGCGGGCGCTCGGTCAGCTCATGAATGATGCACTCCGGCAGCTGGGGGGCGACCATCCGCTCGTCGGCGATCCCTGCCCCCGTCAGGCGTAGCATGCGGCCACCGCTCAGGCTGGAGACCTGCAAAATCAGCGTAGCGCTGGTTTCCGGTGCGACGGCGCTGCCTTCGCTCAGGGCATTAAGTTGTTCATGGCTGATTTGCTCGTCGGCCACGGCGAAGACCGCCTGCTGGGGCTGCTCGACCAGCGGCGCGTTGGTGTGAAAGCGCAGGTTCTGGCTGGCGATATCGTTCAGCAATGCCCCTGACAGCCATACCGGGGTGTCGTTGTCCGCCAGCGTCAGCAGCACGCTGGTAGAGGCGAGGTTCAGCGGCAGCCAGCCCTGGGAGAGCTGGTGCAGCGAGACAATGACGCCCGGCTCGCTCATGGCTTTCAGCAGTCGACGGAAACTCTGTTGGGCATCCTGGACGGCCAGGGTAAAAGCAGGTTGAAGCGTCATGCGTTGTCTCCGCGAACGAGCGTAAAGAAGTCGACCCGGCTGGTATTTACTTCGGCCTGACGCGCGGCAAGGCGTGCGGCGCGGTCAGCTTCCAGCGGGGCAATAAGGGTTTCCATTAACGTCTGAAAATGCGGCTGTTCCTGTAAAAGCGCGTCGATAGCTGCGCAGCGCTCGGCGTGCGTTTTGTCGCGGCCAAGTACGTAGCCGTAGCCCAGCGTGCCGCTTTTCAGGCGGATCACCGCGCGGGTGAGGGTGGCATCGCCGGCGAAGAAGCGCTCGCCGGTGCCGCCCATGCGTGCCTGGATCTGCACCAGGCCGATCTCCGGCGCGCGGATCGTGTCGTAATCCGGCGTCAGGCCGAGCGCGTTCATGCGGGCAGCCAGCGCAGCAGGCTGGCTGTGGGCCAGCACGCGCATCCAGCGCTGACGAGTGGAGGTGTCGAAGTGCATTCAGTGCTCCATGGTAAATTCAATCATGTCGGCGCGGGTCAGGCTGACGGAGTATTCCGTTGCGTTGACGTCGCCGTCACGGTGGTTGAGGGTGCGCACGCAGAGCAGCGGGGCCATGTTGGGGATCTCCAGCACCTTGCTCTCTTTCGCCTGCGCGCGGCGGGCGCTGATGCGCGTCTGGGTGCGTTTGAGCACGATACCCGTCGCGTCCTGAAGAAAATCATGCAGGGAACCGCTGGCGAAATGTTGCAGAACGGGCCAGAGGGTGAGGTCCGCGAAGTAGTGGTCGATCTGACAGACCGCCACGCCGTTCACCCGGCGCAACGTGCGCAGGTGAACGACGTTGTCGCCCTCCTGAATCCCCAGCGCGTCCGCCACGTGGCGGGAGGCCGGGCGCAGGACAGACAGCAGCTTTTCGCTGGTGGGGTGGCTGCCCTGATCGAGAAGGTTCTGGCTAAAACGCGCCTGGGCATTAAGCGGGTAGTCAAACGGACGCATCAGCACCAGCACGCCGACGCCCTGACGACGCTGGACCCAGCCGCGCTCCACCAGTTGATCGATGGCACGACGCAGGGTGTGACGATTCACTTCGTAGCGGTCGGCAAGCTGCTGCTCGGCAGGCAGGTAGTCCCCGCAGCGATAGTGCGTGCGCAGCTCCACTTCGAGCTTTGCCGCAATCTCTTGCCAGCGGGTGGGGTAACTGGTCGGATGTCTGGATAAGTGCATACCAATCAAAGCCTCGCTTCTCAGATGAAGTGCTTACGCAAACGTTGAGAGAGGAAATCCAGCAGGCTGACGGTGACGATGATGAGCACCATCAGGGCGCAGGTTTGCTGGAACTGGAAACCACGAATCGCTTCCCACAGGGTGACGCCAATGCCGCCTGCGCCCACCATGCCGACCACGGTGGCGGAGCGAACGTTGGACTCGAAGCGGTACAGGGAATAGGAGATGAGCAACGGCATCACCTGCGGCAGGACGCCGTACAGGATCTCTTCGATTTTGTTCGCTCCGGTTGCCCGGATGCCTTCCACCGGGCCGGGCTCGATGGCTTCAACCGCTTCGGAGAGCAGCTTGGAGAGCACGCCGGTGGTGTGGATGAACAGCGCCATCACGCCCGCGAACGGACCCAGGCCGACGGCGACCACGAATAGCATCGCAAAGACCATTTCGTTGATGGCGCGACAGGCGTCCATCAGGCGGCGCATCGGCTGGTAAACCCACCATGGCACGATGTTTTCGGCGCTCATCAGGCCAAACGGAATGGAGAGGATCACGGCGAGGGCGGTGCCCCAGACGGCAATTTGCAGGGTGATCGCCATTTCACCGAGGTAGTCCTGCCACTGGCTGAAGTCCGGTGGGAAGAAGTCGGCGGCGAAGGTCGCCATGTTGCCTGAGTCCCTGAAGAGCAGCAGCGGATCCATCTCCGCGCCCTTCCAGGAGATAACGAGCACCGCCAGCAGAACAGCCCAGCTTATGAGCGAGAACCAGCTGCGTTTTGGCGGCGGGAGGGTGATGGTTTGCATGTTGGCTCCTTTGGGTTTAGTCCCCTCTCCCTTGAGGGAGAGGGAGAAAGGCGTTACTGCACCGCTTTATTCACGCTGGTCATGGCGCCGAGCGCGGCGGTCAGGCGGTCAAGATCGTCCAGCTGCGCCTGAATTTCCGACACTTTGCTGTTCTTCTCTTCGTCCTTCAGGCCTTTGTTGTCCTTCACGCCCTGCATCTGCTTGAACAGCGCCAGCTGGCGAATCGGCACCAGTTGCAAATCGCTGGACGCGCGGAACGGTGCCCAGCCCAGACGTGCCAGAACCGCTTTCTCTTCCGGCGTTTTGCCGTAGTTCATAAAGAAGTCGTAGACCTTGTCCTTGGTGTTCTCGGAGAGGTTTTTGCGCCACACGATCGGGTCGCCCGGGATCAGCGGTGATTTCCAGATAACCTTGATTTCCTTCAGCTTTTCCGGCGCGGAGGTCTTCAGCTTGTCGAGGTTTTCAGTGTTGTTGGTAGCAACGTCAACCTGCTTATTCGCCACGGCCAGGGCATTGGTTTCGTGGCTGGCGTTAACCGTGCGCTTAAAGTCGCTGGCGGAGACGTTGTTTTTCGCGAAGACGTAGTAGCCAGGGACGAGGAAGCCGGAGGTAGAGTTCGGGTCGCCGTTACCAAAGGTCAGCTCTTTGCGTTTGGCGAGCATGTCGTTGAGGTTGTTGATCGGGCTGTCTTTGTTAACGATCAGCACGCTCCAGTAGCCCGGAGAGCCGTCTGCCGCAACGGTCTGGGCGAACACCTGGCCGTTCGCGCGATCTACCGCTTCCATAGCAGAGAGGTTGCCATACCAGGCGATGTCGACTTTGTTGAAGCGCATTCCCTGAATGATGCCCGCGTAATCCGGGGCGAAGAACGCGTTCACTTTGATCCCCAGTTTGGTTTCCATATCTTTCAGGAACGGTTCCCACTGGGGTTTCAGGTTCTGCTGTGATTCTGTCGAAATGATGCCAAAGTTCAGTGCTTTTTCCTGCTCCTCGGCGTGGGCCGGGCTTAACAGGGTGCTGATGCTGAACATGCTGGTGAAGGCCAGCGCGGCAACCGTTTTATAGCTCATTTCCATTCCTCGTTATGGGTCGTTATGCAGCCTGCGCGCGCTCTTCGACGCGGTTTACGCTGCGGTAGAGATGGTCAAAACGTTCGTTATCAAACTGGTGGCTTGCGCCATCAAAGAACACATGTCCCTGACGCAGGGCGACGATGCGCTCGCAGTAGCGCAGGGCGTAATCCACCTGATGCAGCGTCACCACCACGGTGATGCCGTCGTTCTGATTGATGTCGCGCAGGGTTTCCATCACGATGCGGGCGGACTCCGGATCCAGCGAGGCGATAGGTTCATCGGCCAGGATAATTTTGGCTTTCTGCATCAGGGCGCGGGCAATGGCGACGCGCTGCTGCTGTCCGCCGGAGAGCGTGGAGACGCGCTGGTGGGCGAAATGCGCCATGCCGACGCGGGTCAGCGCCTGTAAGGCTTCTTGCTTCTGGGATAGGGAGAACCAGCGCAGGCAGGTGCGCCAGAACGGGGTGCTGCCGAGCGCGCCAATCAGCACGTTCTCGAGCACGGTCAGGCGGTTCACCAGGTTGAACTGCTGAAAGATATAGCCCGTCTGAGCGCGGCTTTTGCGAATATCGCTCGCCAGACGCCCCGCATGTTGCACGGTGTTCCCCAGCAGTTCGACGCGGCTTTCCGGCGTTTTGTCACAGGTAATCAGGCCGCTCAAGTGACGAAGAAGGGTGGATTTACCTGAACCAGACGGCCCCAACAGCGCCACCATTTCGCCCTGCTGGACGGTCAGATCAACGGCATGCAGCGCCTTGTTGTGATGGAAGGTTTTGCTCAGTTTCTCGACGCGAATGACAGTTTGCATGTGCCCGGCCTCACGATAAATGTGGCCTCATGCTGGCGCATCAATATGACATTCAGGTTAAGTGTTGGTTGCGGGAGTTTGAAGAGTTGAGGGGAGTTTGATGACAATCACCCTAGGCCCGGCCAGCGCAGCGCGACCGGGCGCTGTTGCCGGATGCGCTGCGCTTATGCGGCCTATGATTTAACGACATTAATCATCCACGGCACGCCGTATTTATCGGTGACTTTCCCGAATCCGTGCGCCCAGAAAGTCTCCTGCCAGGCCATTTCGACATTGCCGCCATCAGAGAGGTTGTCGAACCAGCGTTTGCCTTCATCCACGTCCTGCGTGTCGAGCACCAGCGTAAATCCGGCGTACTGCGTGCTGCTACCGGGTGGCAGACCATCGCTCATCATGATATCGCTGCCGGCAATGCGGACATTAGAGTGGGCGATGGCGGTATCCGGGAAGTTCATGCCTGACGGACAGCCTTCTTCGCTGTTTTCGTCTTTGGGCATTTCGCCGAAGGTGATTTTGTAGAGGAGTTCTGCGCCGACGGCCTGCTGATAGAAGGCCGTCGCCTCCGCACAGTTGCCGGCGAAAGAGATGTAGGGACTTAACGGCATAATCTTTACCTCACGTAAGAAAAGCCCGTTAAGTGTAGTTCCCGAACGCCCGGTAAGCGAAGCGTCACCGGGCGGGACAATCAGTTCTTTTTCACGAACTCAGATTTCAGTTTCATCGGACCGAAGCCGTCAATTTTGCAGTCAATATTATGATCGCCTTCAACCAGACGGATATTTTTAACTTTAGTGCCGATCTTCAGCATGGAGGAGCTGCCTTTTACCTTAAGATCTTTCACAACGGTAACGCTGTCGCCGTCTGCCAGCAGGTTGCCATTCGCGTCTTTCACGATCAGCGCATCGCTGTCCTGCGCAGGCTCCGCATCGTTCCATTCATGGGCGCATTCCGGGCAAACGAACATGCCATTGTCTTCATAGGTGTATTCAGAATTGCATTTCGGGCAGTGTGGAAGTTGCATGTGGGTATCCTCAAAAGTGTTAACACGCTGGAAAACGCCAGCTAAATGACGGCAGTGTGCCGAAAAAGGCAGCGAGTATAACGCAAATCCCCACTTTTGTCGGTGATATTGTTTTATAAAAATAGCGCATAAATGCGCAAGCGATGACACGAACTGTCAGTGAATTAAGAGAAGCGTATGCCCTGAACGGCAGAGATCGTAATCATGCTAAATGTATCGAATATTTTATTACAGCAAATTGCTACGCTGTGCCATTTCGGATAAGGTGAAGGAACAAGCCGTTATTTATCTACCCTCCTCTGACGACATACATCTTTTGGCGTC
This sequence comes from Enterobacter cloacae complex sp. AR_0002, assembly GCF_001922365.1. Taxonomy (NCBI): domain Bacteria; kingdom Pseudomonadati; phylum Pseudomonadota; class Gammaproteobacteria; order Enterobacterales; family Enterobacteriaceae; genus Enterobacter; species Enterobacter cloacae complex sp. AR_0002. The sequence continues at coordinate 3,268,147 of NZ_CP018814.1, read as the reverse complement.
AGGGAATACCTCTCTTTTTTGGTGGGTAAATAACGATGATATATCCTGATGTTTCCTGAAAATGCGTTTTGTCTATTCACTTTTGGCTTTCTGGCCAGGGGATGTTTTACACGTATTACGAGGGTGGGTTTTAAATTCTCATTATCTTCAGTTAGTTGTATTAAATGAACATGTTTTCCATACGTGATCATATAAGCCTGAAAAGTATAATTAAAACATCGTGGCTTAATAAAAGTAATAAATTTGCGTTAAGGGAAGGCTTTTATCATGCACACACAGACCATATTTGAATTAAGCCAGGAAGCTGAACGTTTGTTACAGCTCGCTCTGAACAATCTTGATTCATTAAAATCTATGCCGATTGCAAAACTGGATAGCACAACCGCTGCCATGAGCGGCGTTAATAACAACGTTTTGCCATTGCATTTTAGCGCACGAGGTGTCGACGCTCAGCAGGCGATGCTGAATAATGAATTACGCAAAATAACCCGCCTCGAAATGGTACTGGCGATTGTGGGTACCATGAAAGCGGGAAAATCGACCACCATTAATGCGATTGTGGGCACGGAAGTGCTGCCGAACCGCAATCGTCCGATGACGGCGCTTCCCACGCTGATCCGCCATACGCCGGGCCAGAAGGAGCCGGTGCTGCATTTTTTGCACGTTTCGCCCATCGATACCCTGATTACCCAGTTGCAGAAAAAACTGTGCGATAAAGATCGCGGCAAGCTGGCGCGGCGTCTGGAAATCGACAAGGACATGAATACGCTGCTGGAGCGCATAGAAAGAGGTGAGGCGTTTGAAAAACATCACCTGGGCGCGGAGCCCATCTTTCATTGTCTGAAAAGCCTGAACGATCTGGTGCGGCTTTCTCAGGCGCTAGGCGTGGAGTTTCCGTTCTCTGAGTATGCCGCGATTGAACATATTCCGGTGATTGAGGTGGAGTTTGTGCATCTCGCCGGTCTGGATGCGCACCTGGGGCAACTGACGCTGCTCGACACGCCGGGGCCGAACGAGGCCGGTCAGCCGCACCTGCAAAAAATGCTCAATGAGCAGTTGGCGCGCGCCTCCGCCGTTCTGGCGGTGATGGACTACACCCAGCTTAAATCCATTTCTGATGCTGAGGTTCGTCAGGCAATTTCGGCTGCCGGGAAATCCGTGCCGCTTTACGCCCTGGTCAACAAATTCGATCAGAAAGATCGTAATAGCGACGATGAAGAGCAGGTGCGGGCGATGATTTCCGGCACGCTGATGAAAGGGAATATTTCTCCGGGGCAAATTTATCCGGTCTCTTCCATGTGGGCCTATCTGGCAAACCGCGCCCGCTATGAGATGAACGTCCATGGGCGCCTTCCCGATCATCAGGATCAGCGTTGGGTACAGGATTTTGCCGAGGCCGCGCTGGGCCGCCGCTGGCGAACGGCCGACCTGGACGATATTGACCATATTCGCCATGCGGCGGATCTGCTGTGGGAGGATTCGCTGTTCGAACAGCCCATCCGCAAACTGATTTACGCGGCTTACGCCAACGCCTCACTGTTCGCTTTACGGTCGGCATCGCATAAGCTGCTGAACTATGCGCAAAATGCCAGAGAATACCTGGACTTTCGCCATCAGGGACTGACGGTCGCTTTTGATGAGCTGGAGCTGAATATTGCGCGCCTGGAAGAGGATATGACGATGCTGCGTCAGCGGCAGAGCGTGGTGAGCGATGAGGTCCAGCATGAAGTTGAAGAGGCGCTCAACGCAACGGATGCTTTTCTGCTTCGCCAGAAAGATGAACTTCACCAGGCGCTGGGCGACATTTTTAGCCGCCCGTCTATTCTTGACTTAGCAGGCCGCGAGCCATCCAGTTTGCGTGAAGACGACGCGGATGCGATCCAGCAGCTGGTGCTTGACGATGAAGGGCAGGCGCAGATTGTCCTGAGCAAGATCCGATCGTCATGCGAGCAGATTATGCTGAATGCGCAGAGCAGAATTGGCCGGGAGCTGGCGTTACGCTTCGATCAGCTGGAGTCTACGCTCGCCCGATCGTTGAATGAGGCGATGCGACCCATCGAGACGCGAATTAAGGAACAGCTCAGTCATGCCGGATTTCGGGCGCGGATTAGCTTCCCGGCGTTTCAGGCAAACCAGCTTAATTTCAATACGCGCGGGTTATTTAATGATGCCATTGTGCAGGACACCCCTCCCGCCAGTCAGCCAGCAGGGGCAGGCAGCGTACGTAATACCGTCTCGCGCTGGCTCAATAATCCCGGCTGGGGCTGGGAGGAGTATGTCGTGACGCGCACACGCTATGTCATCGACATCGCTCAGCTTCATGGCAAATTTACGCAACATACCGATCAGTTTTGCGATCAAATTCGTAAAGCTTTGGCCGCGCAGGTCGATGTCTCTGTTACGGCAGGTATGGCAACGTTCTTTGCAGAGTTTTCGTTGTGCCTGACCGGGTTACAGGAAAGCTTGCGTGATAGCCTTGCCGTTCGGCAGCAGAATGAGCATTCAACCCGGGCGCTTAGCCAGTTGTTGAAGCAAAGTATGACCACTGCGGCGTGGATTCAGGAAGATACCCGACTGTTACGCGATGATATTCAAACCTTATTCGCGGCAGAGCAACCATGACAACACAGCTACTGGACGGTCCCGGGCGGACGCTGGAGTGTATTCATCCAAAATTTATGGTCGATTTGGTCCAGGGGGCGGATGCTGCACGTCACGCCCTCCTGGGGCCACAGCAACTACAATTTCGTGAGCGTTTGACGCAGGAGATCATTACGCAGACCCGGCTGCGGCCGTGGGCAATGGCGGGAATGCTCAACGAAAATGCAGCACTGCGGCTGGGTCTGGCGGAGAAACTTGCCGGTATGCTCGACCCCGGACACCTTGCGCTGACCCGTATGTCCGACAGGCTGGTAGCCCTGCGCCAGCAGGTGAATCCACGCCTCCCTCAACCTCCCGGATTGTTGCAACAGTACGAGGAGCTCTCCGCACATTTCAACCAGCGTGCCGCCTATAAAGAGAAAGCGCTCGCGCAGCGAGGCCTTACGGTTCAGGCGGGTGAGCACAGCGAGCAAATTTTTACCCGCTGGCGAGCCGGGCAGTATGACGGCTGGTCGCTGGCTGGCCGCTGCTTTATCGTGCTGGAAGAGTTGCGCTGGGGGGCGTTTGGCGATGCCTGTCGTCTGGCGAATAGTGATGTGGCGGCCATGCTGAAAGATAACCTGCGCAGCATGGCCGCAAATTATCTGGCACAGGAGATTAATGCTTCTCCCACCACCCGGCATTTTTACCATCAGTGGCTGACGACGCCCGCTTCTCCCGGTCTGATTGATTATAAAGATATGCTGGGCTGGCTGGGGGACTGGTGTCAGGCGGAAAAACATCCGGTGAGCTGGTCAGCGACGCAGAGCTGGCAAACGGTCGCGCTGGGGATGCCAAGACTCTGTTCGGCAAAACGGCTTGTGGATGGCATGGTGGAAGAGATATTTGGTACGTGATTGCCCCCCTCTTTTTAAAGAGGGGGGCGAAAGGGTTAGTGGTGCATTTCTACCGCTTCATGTTCTGTCCGGGACTCAGGCACATGCCCAAAGCGTCTGGCGTACAGTGCCGTGATGATAGGGACCAGAATTGCCGTCACAATCACGCTGGCGGCAACCAGAGCCGTGGCGGAAGCGGCTACGGGTTCAAAGGCCGGGTTAATCTGGGCGATAATCACCGGGTTGGCTACCGCAGCGCCTGCGGCCGAAGAGGCGGCCACACCCGCGGTTCCGTTGCCGCCCCCGATGACGCGGTCTGCAATAATCAGCGGAATACCCGTGATGACGATGACGGCAACACCCAGCACAATACCCAGCAGGCCGGTTTCCAGAATTACGTTCAGGTTGATGGTATTGCCCAACGCGAAGCCGAAGAACGGGATCAGTACCGGGGTGGCTTTGCTGAAGAAATCGCGCAGATCGTGATCGAGGTTACCCAGCGCAAAACCAATCAGGAACGGCAGGATCGCCCCGACAAAATGGTGTAGTTCAAAGGAGGCAAGGCCAGCAGAACCCAGAATCAACATCGTCATCAGTGGACCCGACTCCAGGGACATCAGCACGAACGCGCCCGATTCTTCTTTGGTGCCATATTGATTCATCAGGCTGGCATAGAGACCGCCGTTGGTCATATCCATTGCTGAGACAATGGCCAGAACGGATAATCCGGCGAAGAAGCCAGTCTGAATTCCATTCTCCGGAATGAACATCGCACAGATCATGGCAACAACCCAGGCGACCGCAATTTTAGTAATGACCAACGTCCCTGATTTACGTAATACCGTACCTGTTGCACGCAAGTTAATAGATGCGCCGATGCAAAAGAACCAGACTGCCAGAATCGGTACCGTTCCGGTGATCATACCTTTTGTAAAACCGCCAAAATAAGCACCGGTATTCGGGGCCAGCGTATTTAATATCGCGCCAAGTACCAGCGGGACCAGCATCATCCCGCCCGGGATGCGTTCTATAGTTGCTTTAATCTTCATCATTAACCCTCACATCTCGCCCGCGTGGCTGGCGGAAATCTCAAAAAATAGATCAACAAATTCAAATGATTGCCTTTTTAGAGGCCAATCGATTCGTTACTTATGCTGTAAAGTGAAATTAAGGCGTTCAGTATTCCTTCATTTGAAAGCCGCTGAGATATCGTGTTCGGATTTATCATGCGATCTTTGGAATTGCGATTCAATGAAAACGAAACGCTGTTTTAGTTATCTCCGTCACATATTGAATGGAAACAGGATTGCCCACGATTAATAATTAAATTTTGTGTAAATTCGCTGTGAAGAAATGTGATTGTATTTTGTTTGGGAATGAATAATAACGGGCGTTAAGATCTGTTTGATAAGGGGGTTGAGAATGACCTTACTTATCGTGAATTGACAAAAGCTGAAGGCATCTTACGAACAGGAAAAATATATGTGAAGTTGATCACATATATAAACGCTGGTAGGGTAAAAAGGTCTTTAACTGCCCAGACAGGCGTCAACAGGTTCGGTTGTATTGAGGTAAAACGTCAATGTAAGTAAACCTGCTACGCTTGAATAAGGAGATTCGCATGGAGCGGATCTCTGGTTCACAGCTTGCAAAATGCGCTGTGAAACGGACGGGGCTGAGTCTACGAGGAAAGCTATGCTTAGAAGGAAAAAAGTAAAACCCATCACGCTGCGCGATGTCACCATTATTGATGACGCGAAACTGCGCAAAGCGATTACAGCGGCCTCGCTCGGTAATGCGATGGAGTGGTTCGATTTTGGTGTTTACGGCTTTGTGGCCTATGCACTTGGTAAAGTGTTCTTCCCCGGTGCCGATCCCAGCTTGCAGATGATTGCCGCGCTGGGTACGTTCTCCGTTCCCTTCCTGATTCGCCCTCTTGGTGGTCTTTTCTTCGGCATGCTGGGTGATAAATATGGTCGCCAGAAAATCCTGGCTATTACTATTGTCATCATGTCGATAAGTACATTCTGTATCGGCCTTATTCCGTCCTATGCGACCATTGGTATATGGGCGCCGATTCTGCTGTTGATCTGTAAGATGGCGCAGGGCTTCTCCGTTGGCGGCGAATATACCGGTGCATCGATTTTTGTCGCCGAGTATTCTCCGGACCGTAAACGCGGCTTTATGGGCAGCTGGCTGGACTTTGGTTCGATTGCCGGATTCGTCATGGGCGCGGGGGTTGTGGTTCTGATTTCAACCGTAGTGGGTGAAGAGAACTTCCTTGACTGGGGCTGGCGTATTCCGTTCTTCCTGGCGCTGCCGCTGGGCATCATTGGGCTTTACCTGCGTCACGCCCTGGAAGAGACGCCTGCGTTCCAGCAGCACGTTGAAAAGCTGGAGCAGGGTGACCGTGAAGGGTTACAGGATGGCCCGAAAGTGTCGTTCAAGGAGATTGCGACCAAACACTGGCGCAGCCTGCTGACCTGTATTGGTCTGGTGATTTCCACCAACGTCACCTATTACATGCTGCTGACCTACATGCCGAGCTACCTGTCGCATAACCTGCACTACTCGGAAGACCACGGTGTGCTGATTATTATCGCCATCATGGTAGGTATGCTGTTTGTGCAGCCGATTATGGGTCTGTTGAGCGACCGCTTTGGCCGTAAGCCATTCATTATTCTCGGCAGCGTCGCCTTGTTCGCACTGGCAATTCCGGCCTTTATTCTGATTAACAGCAATGTGCTGGGGCTGATTTTCGCCGGTCTGCTGATGCTGGCGGTGATCCTCAACTGCTTCATCGGGGTGATGGCTTCTACGCTGCCGGCAATGTTCCCGACGCATATTCGCTACAGTGCGCTGGCGGCAGCCTTTAATATCTCCGTTCTGATTGCGGGCCTGACGCCGACACTTGCTGCTTCACTGGTGGAGAGCACGCAGAACCTGATGATGCCTGCTTACTATCTGATGGTCATTGCGGTGGTCGGCCTGATTACCGGTATTACCATGAAGGAGACGGCGAATCGTCCCCTGAAAGGGGCAACGCCTGCGGCGTCTGATATTCAGGAAGCGAAAGAGATCCTGCGTGAGCACTACGATAATGTAGAGCAGAAGATTGAAGATATTGACGCAGAGATCGAGGCGCTCCAGAAAAAACGTTCTCGCCTGGTTGACCAGCATCCGAGAATTAACGAGTGATAAAAAACCCGCCGCTGGCGGGTTTTCTTTTATTAGCATCCTGCGGCGATGTAGTCGCCGCCAGCGCTGACGGGGATCACCGTCAGGAACAGGACCGTCGCGAACAGTATCAGAACAACCCCTCCGGCAATTTTGACCATCGGCATTATCCAGTTCAGGGACGTGCCGCCACCAAACCAGGCTACTGTGCGTTCACGTGCGTAACGTACTGCCAGCGACAGCCCCATAATCGACAGCGCCGTGCCCAGCGACATTGTCATCACAGCAGCAATCCCCCAGCTAATAATGCCGAGCGCATTCGAGAACATCAGGATCATAATTGCCCCGCTGCACGGGCGTGCGCCTATGGCCAGCACCACGCCCAGACGGGTTTTCCAGTCGCTTTTAGCCAGATCCACCCCTACGCCGTGATGGCCGCAGCCACAATGTTCATTATGCTGGTGAAGCGGCTTGATGGCGCTAATCGCCATTTTGCGCGGACGCAGGCTGCTGAGCGCCTGATAAATGATAAATGCACCGAAGGCGGCAATCAGTAGGGCGCTGATTTTCTCGACGTACCAACGGCTGGTGCTGATATCCCCTGACGCGAGGTTCAATCCAACCGCCAGGATAAAGACAAAGGCGATTGCGCTGACGCCCTGCATCAGGCTACCGATAAACGGTACGACGCGCGCCGCGAGCTGGCTCTCTTTATTGGTGGTGAGATACGTGGTGACGATGAATTTGCCGTGTCCCGGTCCAACGGCATGGAGTACACCATAAAGAAACGCACCGGTTAACAACCACAGCCCACCGCTGTACTGATGATTATTAAGTTGCAGCAAATACATCACCAGATAACGGTGCAGGGTGATCTGGGTGGCGAGGCACCACTGAATAAAAGCATTCCAGTGCTCATGCAGTGCAAAACCTGCCATAAGTAACACCAGCACGGCGAGCCCGGCAGTTGGGAGACGCCAGTCACGTTGAAGTCGTTGTGTCGTCATGAGGTTGACCCGCGAGAGAAATATTTGCCGCTAGTATAGTGTTCAAATCGCTGGATCACACCGGGATCGTCAATGGATTGTGGATAAGTCTGTGCGTAAAAAGGTATAAGGCGGGGTTTTGCTGGGGAATACAGCAATCAGTCATTTTTTTGCAACTTTTCTGTTGCGGTCGCTCGGGAACTCCCTATAATGCGCCTCCATCGACACGGCGGATGTGAATCACTTCACAAACAACCCGGTCGGTTGAAGAGAAAAAATCCTGAAAATCAGGGTTGACTCTGAAAGAGGAAAGCGTAATATATGCCACCTCGCGACAGAGCGCTGAAGCGCGTCGCAACTGCTCTTTAACAATTTATCAGACAATCTGTGTGGGCACTCAAAGTGACATGGATTCTTAACGTCCTCGGACGCTAAATGAATACCAAGTCTCAACGAGTGAACACGTAATTCATTACGAAGTTTAATTCATTGAGCATCAAACTTTTAAATTGAAGAGTTTGATCATGGCTCAGATTGAACGCTGGCGGCAGGCCTAACACATGCAAGTCGAACGGTAACAGGAAGCAGCTTGCTGCTTCGCTGACGAGTGGCGGACGGGTGAGTAATGTCTGGGAAACTGCCTGATGGAGGGGGATAACTACTGGAAACGGTAGCTAATACCGCATAACGTCGCAAGACCAAAGAGGGGGACCTTCGGGCCTCTTGCCATCGGATGTGCCCAGATGGGATTAGCTAGTAGGTGGGGTAACGGCTCACCTAGGCGACGATCCCTAGCTGGTCTGAGAGGATGACCAGCCACACTGGAACTGAGACACGGTCCAGACTCCTACGGGAGGCAGCAGTGGGGAATATTGCACAATGGGCGCAAGCCTGATGCAGCCATGCCGCGTGTATGAAGAAGGCCTTCGGGTTGTAAAGTACTTTCAGCGGGGAGGAAGGCGATAAGGTTAATAACCTTGTCGATTGACGTTACCCGCAGAAGAAGCACCGGCTAACTCCGTGCCAGCAGCCGCGGTAATACGGAGGGTGCAAGCGTTAATCGGAATTACTGGGCGTAAAGCGCACGCAGGCGGTCTGTCAAGTCGGATGTGAAATCCCCGGGCTCAACCTGGGAACTGCATTCGAAACTGGCAGGCTAGAGTCTTGTAGAGGGGGGTAGAATTCCAGGTGTAGCGGTGAAATGCGTAGAGATCTGGAGGAATACCGGTGGCGAAGGCGGCCCCCTGGACAAAGACTGACGCTCAGGTGCGAAAGCGTGGGGAGCAAACAGGATTAGATACCCTGGTAGTCCACGCCGTAAACGATGTCGACTTGGAGGTTGTGCCCTTGAGGCGTGGCTTCCGGAGCTAACGCGTTAAGTCGACCGCCTGGGGAGTACGGCCGCAAGGTTAAAACTCAAATGAATTGACGGGGGCCCGCACAAGCGGTGGAGCATGTGGTTTAATTCGATGCAACGCGAAGAACCTTACCTACTCTTGACATCCAGAGAACTTAGCAGAGATGCTTTGGTGCCTTCGGGAACTCTGAGACAGGTGCTGCATGGCTGTCGTCAGCTCGTGTTGTGAAATGTTGGGTTAAGTCCCGCAACGAGCGCAACCCTTATCCTTTGTTGCCAGCGGTTAGGCCGGGAACTCAAAGGAGACTGCCAGTGATAAACTGGAGGAAGGTGGGGATGACGTCAAGTCATCATGGCCCTTACGAGTAGGGCTACACACGTGCTACAATGGCGCATACAAAGAGAAGCGACCTCGCGAGAGCAAGCGGACCTCATAAAGTGCGTCGTAGTCCGGATTGGAGTCTGCAACTCGACTCCATGAAGTCGGAATCGCTAGTAATCGTGGATCAGAATGCCACGGTGAATACGTTCCCGGGCCTTGTACACACCGCCCGTCACACCATGGGAGTGGGTTGCAAAAGAAGTAGGTAGCTTAACCTTCGGGAGGGCGCTTACCACTTTGTGATTCATGACTGGGGTGAAGTCGTAACAAGGTAACCGTAGGGGAACCTGCGGTTGGATCACCTCCTTACCTTAAAGAACCTGCCTTTGTAGTGCTCACACAGATTGTCTGATGAAAAGTAAATAGCAAGGCGTCTTGCGATTGAGACTGTACGTCCCCTTCGTCTAGAGGCCCAGGACACCGCCCTTTCACGGCGGTAACAGGGGTTCGAATCCCCTAGGGGACGCCACTTGCTGGTTCGTGAGTGAAAGTCACCTGCCGTCATATCTCAAAACTGACTTGCGAGTCACGTTTGAGATATTTGCTCTTTAAAAATCTGGATCAAGCTGAAAATTGAAACGACACACAGCTCATGTGTGTTCGAGTCTCTCAAATTTTCGCAATCAGAAGTGAAACATCTTCGGGTTGTGAGGTTAAGCGACTAAGCGTACACGGTGGATGCCCTGGCAGTCAGAGGCGATGAAGGACGTGCTAATCTGCGAAAAGCGCCGGCGAGGTGATATGAACCCTTGACCCGGCGATGTCCGAATGGGGAAACCCAGTGTGTTCCGACACACTATCGTTAACTGAATACATAGGTTAACGAGGCGAACCGGGGGAACTGAAACATCTAAGTACCCCGAGGAAAAGAAATCAACCGAGATTCCCCCAGTAGCGGCGAGCGAACGGGGAGCAGCCCGGAGTCTGAATCAGCTTGTGTGTTAGTGGAACGGTCTGGAAAGTCCGACGGTACAGGGTGATAGTCCCGTACACGAAAATGCACATGCTGTGAACTCGAAGAGTAGGGCGGGACACGTGGTATCCTGTCTGAATATGGGGGGACCATCCTCCAAGGCTAAATACTCCTGACTGACCGATAGTGAACCAGTACCGTGAGGGAAAGGCGAAAAGAACCCCGGCGAGGGGAGTGAAAAAGAACCTGAAACCGTGTACGTACAAGCAGTGGGAGCACCTTCGGGTGTGACTGCGTACCTTTTGTATAATGGGTCAGCGACTTATATTCTGTAGCAAGGTTAACCGTATAGGGGAGCCGAAGGGAAACCGAGTCTTAACTGGGCGTTAAGTTGCAGGGTATAGACCCGAAACCCGGTGATCTAGCCATGGGCAGGTTGAAGGTTGGGTAACACTAACTGGAGGACCGAACCGACTAATGTTGAAAAATTAGCGGATGACCTGTGGCTGGGGGTGAAAGGCCAATCAAACCGGGAGATAGCTGGTTCTCCCCGAAAGCTATTTAGGTAGCGCCTCGTGAACTCATCTTCGGGGGTAGAGCACTGTTTCGGCTAGGGGGCCATCCCGGCTTACCAACCCGATGCAAACTACGAATACCGAAGAATGTTATCACGGGAGACACACGGCGGGTGCTAACGTCCGTCGTGAAGAGGGAAACAACCCAGACCGCCAGCTAAGGTCCCAAAGTCATGGTTAAGTGGGAAACGATGTGGGAAGGCACAGACAGCCAGGATGTTGGCTTAGAAGCAGCCATCATTTAAAGAAAGCGTAATAGCTCACTGGTCGAGTCGGCCTGCGCGGAAGATGTAACGGGGCTAAACCATGCACCGAAGCTGCGGCAGCGACGCTTATGCGTTGTTGGGTAGGGGAGCGTTCTGTAAGCCGTTGAAGGTGTGCTGTGAGGCATGCTGGAGGTATCAGAAGTGCGAATGCTGACATAAGTAACGATAAAGCGGGTGAAAAGCCCGCTCGCCGGAAGACCAAGGGTTCCTGTCCAACGTTAATCGGGGCAGGGTGAGTCGACCCCTAAGGCGAGGCCGAAAGGCGTAGTCGATGGGAAACAGGTTAATATTCCTGTACTTGGTGTTACTGCGAAGGGGGGACGGAGAAGGCTATGTCAGCCGGGCGACGGTTGTCCCGGTTTAAGCATGTAGGCGGAGGTTCCAGGTAAATCCGGTACCTTATTAACGCTGAGGTGTGATGACGAGGCACTACGGTGCTGAAGTGATAAATGCCCTGCTTCCAGGAAAAGCCTCTAAGCATCAGGTAACACGAAATCGTACCCCAAACCGACACAGGTGGTCAGGTAGAGAATACCAAGGCGCTTGAGAGAACTCGGGTGAAGGAACTAGGCAAAATGGTGCCGTAACTTCGGGAGAAGGCACGCTGATATGTAGGTGAAGCCCCTGCGGGCGGAGCTGAAATCAGTCGAAGATACCAGCTGGCTGCAACTGTTTATTAAAAACACAGCACTGTGCAAACACGAAAGTGGACGTATACGGTGTGACGCCTGCCCGGTGCCGGAAGGTTAATTGATGGGGTTAGCGGCAACGCGAAGCTCTTGATCGAAGCCCCGGTAAACGGCGGCCGTAACTATAACGGTCCTAAGGTAGCGAAATTCCTTGTCGGGTAAGTTCCGACCTGCACGAATGGCGTAATGATGGCCAGGCTGTCTCCACCCGAGACTCAGTGAAATTGAACTCGCTGTGAAGATGCAGTGTACCCGCGGCAAGACGGAAAGACCCCGTGAACCTTTACTATAGCTTGACACTGAACACTGGTCCTTGATGTGTAGGATAGGTGGGAGGCTTTGAAGCGTGGACGCCAGTCTGCGTGGAGCCGCCCTTGAAATACCACCCTTTAATGGCTGGTGTTCTAACGTAGACCCGTGATCCGGGTTGCGGACAGTGTCTGGTGGGTAGTTTGACTGGGGCGGTCTCCTCCCAAAGAGTAACGGAGGAGCACGAAGGTTGGCTAATCCTGGTCGGACATCAGGAGGTTAGTGCAATGGCATAAGCCAGCTTGACTGCGAGCGTGACGGCGCGAGCAGGTGCGAAAGCAGGTCATAGTGATCCGGTGGTTCTGAATGGAAGGGCCATCGCTCAACGGATAAAAGGTACTCCGGGGATAACAGGCTGATACCGCCCAAGAGTTCATATCGACGGCGGTGTTTGGCACCTCGATGTCGGCTCATCACATCCTGGGGCTGAAGTAGGTCCCAAGGGTATGGCTGTTCGCCATTTAAAGTGGTACGCGAGCTGGGTTTAGAACGTCGTGAGACAGTTCGGTCCCTATCTGCCGTGGGCGCTGGAGAATTGAGGGGGGCTGCTCCTAGTACGAGAGGACCGGAGTGGACGCATCACTGGTGTTCGGGTTGTCATGCCAATGGCACTGCCCGGTAGCTAAATGCGGAAGAGATAAGTGCTGAAAGCATCTAAGCACGAAACTTGCCCCGAGATGAGTTCTCCCTGAGACCTTGAGTCTCCTGAAGGAACGTTGAAGACGACGACGTTGATAGGTCGGGTGTGTAAGCGCAGCGATGCGTTGAGCTAACCGATACTAATGAACCGTGAGGCTTAACCTTACAACGCCGAAGATGTTTTGGCGAACGAGAGACAGACACGATTTTCAGCCTGATACAGATTAACAGAATTTGCCTGGCGGCTTTAGCGCGGTGGTCCCACCTGACCCCATGCCGAACTCAGAAGTGAAACGCCGTAGCGCCGATGGTAGTGTGGGGTCTCCCCATGTGAGAGTAGGGAACTGCCAGGCATCAAACAAGTGAAGAGGCCATCCGCAAGGATGGCCTTTTTGCGTTTGTTTGCTGAAAAACGGCAGGCCGTAAGGCGAAGCCGCCATCCGGCAACTCAGAGCGCACTATCCACATTCAAACGACGCAATTGCCGCTGATGGAAACGCCCAAGGATCAGCACCGTCGTTAACGCACCAAGCAGCGCGCAAAACATATCAGACTGGGTATCCCATGGATCGCCCTGCGTCCCCAGAAAATCATCCGCACCCTGTCCCATCGCCAAAGCAGCCCACCACTCAATGAGTTCATAGGTGGCGCTAATGGCCAGAGCAACACAGCACACCAGAAACCCCGTCATCTTATGTCCACGAACATACCCACCGCGCAGCAGAATTTCTCGCGCTGCCAGTGCGGGAACCAGCCCCTGGAAGAAGTGACCGAGCTTGTCATACGGATTTCGGCTAAGCCCGAGCATCTCCTGAACCTCAAAACCAACCGGAACCTTTGCGTAGGTGTACATTCCACCAACCATCAGAATGATGGCGTGGAAGAAAACCAGAGTATAGAGAAGGGGAGTCAAAGGGTATCGCCGGTGTGTGGCAAGCAGAAGTGGGATGATGATAATGACGGGCGTCACCTCCATCAACCAGGTGACGCGATCGCTCGTGAACAGGCCGGTATAAAACAGGATCATCAGCAGGAGCAGTGACCCGGCTTTTAAAGCAGATAAGGTCATATCATTTTCATTGTCAGGAAAAAAAAATCACTATTACCTGACAGAAGGGAAAATTCAATGCGTAGCGGGGACAGAAAAGCAAAAACCCAGCCATAGGCTGGGTTCTTTAAATAGTGGTGCCCGGACTCGGAATCGAACCAAGGACACGGGGATTTTCAATCCCTGAGTCAAAGTTAATAGTTTGTAAACAGGCGTATTTGCATACTGTAAAGAGTGTGCAAAATGAAAATACTTCCCGTTATCTCTCCCAAAGGTGGAGAAGGCAAATCCACGTTTGCTGCTTACCTTGCCGGTTTTCTTGCCGATGCCGGCCTGAACACCCTTCTTGTGGATGCAGACTATTCCCAGCCCACAGCCAGCAGTATCTTCGCGCTGGAGCATGAATCCCCTTTCGGTCTCTATGAATTGCTGATGCAGATGGTCAGTGACCATACGCAATGCATTTCGCAGACCGCCATAAAAAATCTCGATGTCATCTACTCTAACGACCCGGACGAACTGTTGCCGACCGCGATGCTCCACGCTGCAGACGGCCGTCTGCGCCTGCGTAACATACTTCAGCATTCTTTCTTTAACCGTTATGACGTCATTATTGTGGATTCGAAAGGCGCAACAGGCGTCATGACCGAGCTTTCCCTCCTTTCCTCTACCGGTAATGTGATGGGCGTTGTTAAACCCATCCTTCCGGATGTCCGTGAATTTATCCGCGGCTCCCTTCATATGCTTACCCGCCTGAAAACCTATGAAAATTACGGTATTCGCCTTCCTGATATTTCCATTCTCGTCAACTGTATCGAAAACACTCTGCTTGACCGTGAAGCAATGGACGGTCTTGCCGCCATCATTAACGAAAAACATTACGACGCCTCTGCGCTGGGCAACCGTGACGTTTATCGTTTACTCGATACCCGTATCGAGGCGCTGGATATTTTCAAACTGGGGCACGTCAAGCAGCAGCCCGTGCATCGTCTGGAATACAAAACACGCCGCAAAGGTCCGGCCGCAGCCGTCACCATGCACGACCTCGCGTCTGAACTGTTCCCCGAGTGGCAGAGCCATTTCAGTGACGTTCTGACCCGGGAGGTGCGTCATGTCTGAGATGATGATGCCCTGCTCTTATGAGGCTGAGCAGGCCGTACTGGGCGGACTGATGCTTGATAACGACCGGTGGGATGAGGTGATACTGCAAATCTCCCCGGAAGATTTGTTTTCTCGGCCGCACCGTATGGTCTTTCGCGTGATGGCTGAGCTGGCCGGAGAAGGGCTACCGCTCGATCTCATCACTATTACGGAACGGCTGGAGAACAGAGGCGACCTTGAACAGTGTGGCGGCTTTGCTTATCTGGCTGAAATGAGTAAAAACACGCCGTCTGCAGCCAATATCCTGGCTTACGCCGGGGTGGTGGCGGAGAAAAGCCGCCTGCGGCAGCTGATGACTGTGGGTAACAGTCTTCTTTCCGATGTGCAGGCCCCGAAAGCCAGCTCGGCGGGCATTCTTGAGTCGGCCGAAGGTAAGTTGTTTAACATTGCCGAACAGGGAGCCATGCAGCTCAACAGTGAGACCGGCGTTAACGAGGCGCTGGATAAACTGCTGACGCAGCTGGAAAGCATGTCCGCCAGTGACGGCCTCACCGGGACACCGACAGGGTTCAGTGAACTGGACGCGATGACCTGTGGTCTCCAGCCCGGCGATCTGGCCCTGCTGGCCGCCCGTCCTTCTATGGGGAAAACGTCGCTGGCCATGGCCGCCTGCACAGCGGCCGTGAGCGCAAAACCTGACGATAACGTCTTTGTGTTCAGTCTTGAAATGCCCTCAGAGCAGCTGATGATGCGCCTGCTGGCGATGGAAGGCCGGGTGGAACTGTCCCGGCTTCGCAGCGGCAACATGGATGATGAAGACTGGGCTCGCGTGTCCGAGGCAACCGGTCGCATTATTGAGTGGAAAAACCGTCTGATCATTGATGATACCAGTTACCAGACCCCGGCCACACTGCGCGCCCGCGCCCGACGCTATGTCCGCAAATACGGCAGACCCTCTCTCATCATGCTGGACTATCTGCAGCTTGTCCGCTCCCCCGAGCAGGAAAACCGCACGCAGGAAATAGCGGAAATTTCCCGCTCGCTTAAGGCGCTCGGTAAAGAGCTGGGCTGTCCGGTACTGGCGCTTTCCCAGCTCAACCGCCTGGTGGAGCAGCGGGCCGATAAACGCCCCAATAATGGTGACCTGCGTGACTCCGGTGCGCTGGAGCAGGATGCGGACCTCATCATGTTTATTTACCGGGATGAGGTTTATAACCCCGGCACCCCTGATGCCGGGGTGGCTGAGATCATTGTCGGCAAGCAGCGGCAGGGGCCAACCGGCACGGTAAAAGTCAAATTTGACGGGCGTTACACCCTCTTTTCGGAGTTTCAGGAAGGCAGCTATGACTTCGGTTACCGCAGCGGGAGGAAACAGGCATGAGCCGTAAAAGTTCTAATGTGGGGGCTGCCATGCTGCAGCCCGGACGCCAGTCGCAGGCGGCCGGCAATATCAGCGTCATGCCGGCGGCTGAAATGCCCATGGTCCTGACGCTCGACCAGTTAAGCCCGAATCCTGATAATCCGCGAACATCACGCAATCCGCGTTATGACGATATCAAGGCTTCCATCCGTTCGCGCGGGCTGGACACCGTGCCCAAAGTCACCCGTGACCCGGATGGTGAGCCCGATATGTACATCTTCAGCGACGGGGGTAATACACGTTATCAGATCCTGTCAGAACTGTGGCAGGAAACCGGAGAAGACCGGTTTTTCCGCGTCCATGTGTTGTTCAAGCCGTGGCCGGGACGGCTGCAGTGTGTTATTGGCCATCTGGCAGAGAATGAAGTGCGCGGGGAGCTGAGTTTTATTGAAAAAGCGCAGGGGATCCACAAAGCCCGCTCTATATATGAAGAGCAGATGGGAAAGACGGTTTCGTTGCGTCAGTTGTCAGAGCTACTGACCCATGAAGGTTTGCCAGTCCATTACTCAACAGTCAGCCGTATGGAAGATGCGCTGAAATATCTTTATCCGTGGATCCCAGACCTGCTTGAGTCCGGGCTTGGCAGGCCACAAATAACGTCACTGCTGGCGCTCCGGCATGATGCGGAACGCGTGTGGGATGAATTTTGCCTGATTTCAGACACAGGCGACAAATCCTTCAGCGACGTTTTTGGCCAGTGTTGTGGCCGTTTCAACTCCCCGGAACTGTGGTCTCTGGAGATGTTTCGCGATGAATTTATTGGTGATTTACTGCAGGCGTTACCCCATCCGGAACTGGACTATGACCGCTGGATGATGGAACTCGATCCTAAAGAACGCAACCGCAGACATCATTTTGGCGAGCCGGAGACGGTTGCCTTTCCCGCCGCAAACAAGCCTGTTAATGCTGATCACGCCCTGCATACCACAGGCTCAGATGAGAGTGAAGGCGTCCCGCTACCTGTCTCCAGTTCACGTCCTGAGGTCTCAGGAGGGGCTGTAACGCCCGTTCCGGGTAATGCGTCTTCTCCTTCTGAAACACCGATTAATGAGCCCCCCCGGCATGAGGTTCAGCCAGATATGTACGGTGCCGCGCCGGTTATTTCAGGTGAGAGCGGGGATGTTAGCGGGCTGGTTACCCTCTCCAATGGGTACGGAGAAGAGAATGGCGGAGAAGAGGACAATGGGGAGGATGGCCTGCTTTCTCTTTTAACACCAGAACCTGAAGTTGTCCTGCAGGATGACGCGCCGGTGACTAATGACAGCATCTGGCATGTGCCGGCCCATCAGGACGATATCGAACACCTGCAGAATACCGCTTTTCGTCTGGCATGGGAGCTGGGTGAGGTCCTTGGCTGCGAAGATGAAATTCTTCCTCAACGCGACAAGGACACGTCTGCCGGTTACGTCGGGGCAGGTGAGGTGTGTTCTGAAGCCGCCGCATTTCTGCTGGGCCTGACCGGCGAAGCGCCTGTGCTGCATCCGGCGGCAGGGGTGTGTGGTCTGCCGGAGCTTTTCACCGGCGGCCCGGGTGAGGGGGAAGCACCTGTCCTGACAGATGAAGATGCTCTGAAACTGCTCCGCCTGATGCGCGTTATGCGCCGTCTCCGGGAGCTGCAACGCGGTCTGAAGTACGGGGAGGATAACAGTGATGAATAACTCACAGCGACAGTTGCGACTGCTGAATCTTGTCAGGAAACTGCTGAAGCTGGGCCGCAGCAACAGTAATGCCCATGAGGCAGGACTGGCTCTGCAGCGTGCCCAGAAGCTGATGGCCAGATACGGTATCAGCGAGCTTGACGCCGGCCTTACATCCGTGCGCGAAGCGTCTTCCCGCACGGCCCCTTCGGATGCTGAAAAAGTTCCGGAATGGATGGTGACCCTTGTCCGGGGCGTCTGTCATGCCTTTGGCTGCCAGGCTTATTACTCATGGCGTCAGACCTCTGCCGGGTATCGCCGTTCGGTAACCTTTTACGGATTCAGTGAAAAACCTGAGATAGCAGCCTATGCCTTTGATGTGCTGACGCGCCAGCTGAAAGATGCCACAAATTCTTATCTCAAAACCCAGAGTAAGCGGCTGAAACTGGCCACACGCCGGGCGAGAGCGGAGCAGTTCCGTAACGGCTGGGTATGTGGGGTGCGTGAGGTGATATCGGCAACTGACATCAGCAGCGAGGAGCAGCAGGTGATGAGCCACTGGCTGGAAAGCCGCAGTATGAAAACAGTCACAACCCGTGAACTGAAAGCCTGCCGCGGGGCGGATACAGCACGTTATCAGGGGTATGAAGCCGGACAAAATGCCCGTCTTCATCAGGGTGTCAGCGGCCGGGGTCCGGCAGCCATTGGTTACCGTCAGGATTAAGGGGGAATGATGAACAGTTTATCTCAGGCTGCAAACGGATTATTGATGCAGCTGGTTATGGATCTCAGAAGTGGCTATCTCCGCCGCTGCGAATCGCTGGGACTGAACCGCGAGGAAATGCAGATGCTGCAGGGGCTCTCGCTCGAAGAGCTTCACTACCTTTCCGGCAGTGAGGTGTCGATCATCAGTGTGGGCATCAATCACGGCAATCTGGTGCGCATGCTGCAGCAGGCCCGGACTGAACAGAAACGACTCCAGCGTATCGATCGGGCGCTGGCGCTGGGCGGCTCCATTGAACTGATGGCCAATTACTTCGGGCTCTCCAGTACGGACGTGGCGGCCCGCCGTCGTATTGCCGGTATCGATGTCCGGCCGGGGCGCGGTAACGCACTGGGTGATGAGGAAAACGCCGCCCTGTGGCGTCAGTGGCAAAAGTCCGGCGTTGAAGATGCGGAAAGTGCTGACGGGCTGGACGTGATGATGCTGGCTGCAGAACAGATGAACGTCTCGCTGACGTCGGTCTGGCATGCGGTCCGTGGCTGGCACAAGACCCGGCAGCCTTCTCCGGCACGAACGCCGGTAAGGAAGACGGCATGAAATACAGGATGGTTGCGCCGGGCCTGCGGGCTCCCCATGGTACGCCGCCGCAATGCTGTCAGAAGGCGTTACGTCAGGTTCGCCGTTTCCGGCAGGGGGCGCGTAATTACACCCGGCTCGATGAGAAAGGCTGCGGTTACTACAAAATCGATCTCGGCCCGTTCTGGCGTCTGCTGAGTCGCAACGAAGGCCGGACATGGCTTCTTCTCAGCCACGAACGCTATAACAGCGCCATACGGAAATAGCAGCATGACAGCCTGTTTACCCTGCACCCGTACGCGGGTGCAGTACTAAGCATACTGACAGTTCAGAACGGCCGTGATGGCGGCCGAAAAGGAAAAATAATGAGTCTGCCTGCAGAAAGCCTGATTGCTTATACGCTGGATAAAATGAATGCCCGCCTTGCGGCCAGTCCCCGGCGGGATGATGGCAGGATACGTAACGGCCTGCTGTTTACCGGAAATGTGCATGATTCCATTCCCCGCCGGCTGTTGCTCGACACGCGGTTGTCACCACTGGACAAGATGGGCTGGATGATGATCCGGCTGTATGCACAAAATAATGAGGGGGCGGTTTTCCCCAGCTATGACGAACTGCAGCTGCAGCTTGCCTCACCCGGAAAGGGGAACGCCTCAAGGGAAACGGTAAGCCGCGTCCTGCTTATGCTGCGAATAACCGGCTGGCTCAGCCTCTGTAAACGCGTGCGGGATGATAAAGGGCGGGTGCGGGGGAATATCTATGCTCAGCACGATGAGCCCCTGACGTTCAGCGATGCGGAAATGCTCGACCCCCGCTTCCTTGATACGGTAGCGGATGCCTGCCTGAGTAAAAACCGGACTATCAGCCAGACCGCCCGCGAAGTGCTCGACGATATAAAAAACGACCCCACCATGCGCCATTATCGCAGCCATCTTGCGCTGATCGAATCGCGTCTGGACCGCCCACAGACGCCCAGCCAGATGGCGAAACATCATCACCGAATACCCTGTCCCGCACCGGGTTCGGAAACCGAACTCAGTCATAAACGGCCAGGAATCGTCGCTAAAAAACAGGGTTCGGATACCGAACTCAGCCCAGAAAGATACAACAATTCACTGAGTTCGGAATCCGTACTGCCAGTAAAAACAGGCAGTTATGGCCGGGTTCGGAAACCGAACCATTACGTACGTAGTATCACACACAGTGTGAATAAAAATACGTACGTACCGGGTAAACCTGTGCTTCCCGACAGTCTGCATGAACTTGTTCCGGCAGAAGATATTGCCATGCTGACCGCACAGCTGCAGGCGTTGCCTGAGGAGCAGGCACAACTTGTGCTGCTCAGCCTGCAAAAGGTGATGGCACGCCAGCAGCTCAGCAACCCGGTAGGCTGGTTGCTGGCCGTGATGAAGAAGGCGCGTGAGGGCAGGTTATACGCGCCCCGTCAGGGTGGCGATATATCTGACAGTGTCGGGCAAAAAACAGTTCAGCGTCCCGAACAGCAACGATGGAAACCCGAACCACGCGCCTCTGCCCGCCCGGTATCGGAGGAAAATATCAGGGATCTGGTGAAGAAAATTCGGGAAAAAATCATAAATTCATGAGATTGCAGATTTTTACAGGCAGCGGCGCATGAAGTCTTGCACTTTTGTCAGCAAAAATGCTGGCTAAAAAGTGAGCGCTGTTGCCAGTGGCAACACTGACTAAAAAGTAAGCACTGTTGCCAGTGGCAACACTGGCTAAAAAGCGAGCACTGTTGCCAGTGGCAACAGTGGTTAAAAGCCAGGCAATATTTCTTCGCCATAAAAGAGATGAAGGTCCTGCAAATTTGTAATGGTGACGATCTGGTTTTAAGTTGTTCATATACCCCTCTCGCCCGGACTATCTCAAGCGTGTCAAAACTCATTACCCACTAAAGAGAGGCGTTAGACATGTCTGATGGTAAAACAAAGGGCGGAACAACCGCTTCACGAGCGGGGGCCCTACAGTCCTCTGTTAATATCCTGCTCCATACACATTATGCAATCCGGCTTTGGGAGGGCAGGAAACGTGATGCTCCGGACGAGACAGGGGTGAAAAAAAAGAGGCCTGAAATAATCAGCATGCCGCAAGCTATTGCGCGAGCTGGTAATGCTTCCCGAGACTCAGCGGCAGATAATCCCTATGCCGATATGGCTCTGGTACGGCTCGAAGAAGCCCTGCAACGAGCAACACTTAAAATTAATGAAAACGTCAGTTCACTGGATGCCAGATTGTCAGCCGTACCCAAAGGGGTAACGCTCTCGGAAGTTGAATCAGCCGATCCGTTAAATATCAGCGTTTTCAGCCGTTCACCGTTAGGATACCGGTGCGTATGGCTTCTGGTTGGATATGATCAGTTAGCAATGAAAGCTTTCCAGGCTTTTCATTACGGACTGATTTCGCGTTCGCAACGTGACACTATCCTGGACAATGGTGGCCATGCTGTTCGTCAGGTCTATGGCGTGATTCAGCCTTACCGAACACTTGCAGTGACTCGCCGTGATATTGCAGAAAAAACCACGCAAGGGCTTGTTGCGATTGAGCGAAATGGCGAACCTGATCCGGATGTGTTAAGCGGTAAAAAACGCTCTTCGTTCTCACCTCCGCTTAAAAACAACATAGCAGAGGAGGAATAATATGATTCGCCCTGTGTTCCTCCTCACCTCCTTCTTTTTACTGAGCGGATGCGCAACAACGGACTGGGCTGCGATTAATAAACAGGTCAGTGACACAGCCGCAAACCTGACAAAAACGTTGGGCGGCAACAGCAGCGGAGAAAGTGGCGGGATGCCGCTGATGAGTCCGGCGGGGCAACAGGCCATGAAGTCCGTCGATAAAACGTTCTCCGTGCCGGTCGATGTGGATACCGCGGCGGCCCGCCTGAAGCGCCATTACAAATTTATATCCACGCAGGAGCTTGAGGCACTGCGGCAGGCCGCAAATGACGGGGACTGGAAAGCGGCGGCTGAAGATGATGCGCATCCCGTCTGGGACGCCATGCCGGGCAGCTACTACAAAATGGGCTCCGACTGGAACGAACGTGATCACCTGGATATCGAAATCGAGAAAAACGGGTCCGGCAGCAGGCTCTATGTTGTCTATCGCTCATCATCATCACAGCGTCTGGCCGGGTCCGGCGTCACGAAGCTGATGAATGATGTCCGCGCTGTTGCGGCGGGTGAAAAACGCTGATGCGGGAGGCAACACATGCAACTCTTTCTGTGTGAAAAACCATCACAGGCAAAGGATATTGCCCGCGTGCTGGGTATCAGCAAGCGTGAGCAGGGATTTATCAGCGGCGGTAACATCGTTGTGACCTGGGCGGTCGGCCATTTACTCGAAACTGCCAGCCCTGAAGCCTATGGTGAGCAGTATGGCAGGCCATGGCGTGCCGATGTCCTGCCTGTGCTGCCTGAGACCTGGGAAATGGTCGTCAAGGAGCAGACAAAATCGCAGTTCACTGTTATCAGTAAGCTGCTCAAAAAGGCCTCTGAGGTGGTCATCGCCACCGATGCCGACCGCGAGGGCGAGGTGATCGCGCGTGAGCTGCTGGAATACTGCCGCTACAGTGGCGCGGTACGCCGGCTCTGGTTGTCAGCCCTGGATGAGGCCAGTGTGAAGGAAGCACTGGGCAATATTCTTCCCGGAGAAAAAACAGCCCTGCTGTACGATGCCGGCAAGGGCCGGAGCCAGGCTGACTGGCTCATCGGTATGAACCTGACCCGCCTTTATACTCTCAAAGCCCGTGACTCAGGGGTGTCAGAAGTGCTGTCCGTCGGGCGGGTACAGACGCCGACGCTTGCCATGGTGGTTAACCGGGATAATGAAATTACGTCCTTCGTGCCAAAGCCCTGGTGGCAGGTACATGCGCTTATTGAAAAAGAGGGCGTCCGGTTCCGGGCTGGCTGGGTGCCCGTTGAGCAGTACTGTGATGAGGAAAAGCGTTGCATCAATCCTCAGGCTGCCCGGGCGGTGGGACAGCTGTGTCAGCAGCAGGGCAGGGCTGCGGTACTGGAGGTGACACAGAAGCGGGAGAAAACGGCGGCACCCCTCTGTTTTGACCTGGGCACCCTTCAGCAGGTCTGTTCCCGAAAATTCGGCATGGGCGCAAATGATGTGCTCGCCATTGCTCAGTCACTTTACGAAACCCACAAAGCGACCACCTACCCCCGTACAGACTGCGGTTTTCTGCCAACTTCCATGCAGCAGGAAATATCCGACGTGCTGGCGGCAGTGGCGAAATCCGATCCGGCTGTGGCCCCGGTACTGAATCAGCTGGACAGGCAGTTTGTCTCGCGTGTCTGGAATGACAAAAAAATCACCGCGCACCATGCCATCATTCCCACCCGACAGGCATTTGATTTGTCACGCCTCAGTGCCGATGAGCTGAAGGTCTACCAGCTGATTCGCCAGCATTATTTCGCCCAGTTCCTTCCGCTGCAGGAATCTGACGTGACGGAGGCCTCTTTCAATATCGGTGGACAGCTGTTCCGTACACGCGGGAAAGTCGGTGTGGTGACGGGCTGGAAGTCATTGTTCCAGGCTGAAAAAGATGACGATGAAGAGGACGTCGACGGTGACAGTATGGCGCTGCCGGCGCTGGCAAAAGGGGATATTTGCGCTGTCACCGGTTCTGAGGTTAAGGATATGAAAACCAGTCCGCCCAAACCGTTCACGGAGGGGACGCTGATTGCTGCCATGAAGAACGCGGCCAGTTTCGTCAGTGACCCGAAGCTGAAGAAAGTGCTGCGTGATAACGCCGGTCTGGGCACAGAGGCGACGCGTGCGGCTGTGCTTGAAACCCTCTTCAAACGACACTACCTGGAGAAAAAAGGGAAGCACATCCACTCAACGCAGATGGCCCGGGAGCTGATTGCGGCCCTGCCGGAAACGCTGACGAGCCCGGGCATGACCGCATTATGGGAGCAGGCACTGGATGATATTTCGCAGGGGAAAATGTCGCTTGCGGTCTTTATGCAAAAGCAGCTGCAGTGGACCCGTCACCTTGTCGAAAAAGGCCGCCAGGACAGTGTGAAAATTACTGCTCCCGTCACGCCTCCCTGCCCGTTATGCAAAGGACCCACGCGTAAACGTAAAGGTAAAAATGGTGATTTTTGGGGGTGCATACGCTATCCGGACTGTGAGGGAATTATCAGTACAGGTAAGAAGAAAGCAGCGAAGCGTAAAAAAACATCGGTTAAGGCTAAAACAGAATAATCCGCGCAGTATTGAACTATTTCACTGTACAACCCCGGGCCGGGTTCTGCTATTGTTGCCAGGCTTTGATGCATAGGTGCCCCGCTGGCCACGGTGCTGTAAGGTAAACTTTAACGGGATTTACCCCCAGCAGGCCTGGCAGGAAGTTATTGCACACTAACTGACCTGTAAGACGCATGCACTCCGTGAAAACCGCGTCGGGATTATTCCCCGGAGACAGATGAGACGACCGCAGGTTAAGGCACTGACCCCAGGGCACCGGAAACGGTGCCCTTTTATTTTGGGTATACGGATTTAATGGTTGATGGGGCACCTTCACCCCATCAATCTGATACCACCCTCAGATGGTTGATAAATCGACTCCGTAGTTGAGTTCCTCTGCGAAGTCCGGCAGTCCGTAACCGATGGTTTTCTTGTAGAAAGGAGAGACCTTCGCAGTCGGTGCCTTCTTCTTGTGCTTCGTGGTGTAGAGCATTCGTGCCCGCATCACCTCGAAGGAGTAACCGCGCCCTTCACGGTTCTTGTCCTTGGCCAGTCGGTTGATGGACTCCGTGTAAGCGTTGGTGACGGGCATGTCCGTCTCGAAGTAGGTCATGGTCTCTTCGCGCCAGTTTCCCACTGCCCTGACCAGATCGCTCCAGACTTCCTTTTGGCCCTTCGGGATGGTGGCTATCCACTCGTCCAGGGCGGCTTCTGCCTGGAGCCGTGTGGTGGCGTCCCAGATGCCGTAGAAGCGCTCCTTGTGCTCGTAGGCGGCCAGCAGTTGCGGGAACGCGCCTGTCCAGGTCTCCATGATGAGGCGCTCCCGGTCTGGGACTTCGTGAGCGCGTTTCAGCAGGATTTTCCGGTCTCCCTTGAGAGTCCGGCTCTGGGACGGTTTCAGCTCCTTTCTGAGGCCCTTGCGCACTCTCTCTGGGGCATCGTTGGCCATGCGCACCACATGGAACTTATCGACCACGATACGGGCCTGGGGCAGCACAGCCTTGACCGCTGCCCGGTAGGGGTTCCACATGTCCATGCTGACGATCTCGACCTTCTGCCGGTCTTTCAGCTTCATCAGGTAGTTGGTCACCACGTCCTGGCGGCGGGTGGCCAGCAGGTCGAGCAGGGTTCGCTCCTCAATGTTGGTCAGAATGCAGCGGTAGCGCTTGTTCAGGTATAGCTCGTCAATGCCCAGGATGCGGGGCGTCTCGAAGCGGTGCCAGCGCCCCAGGAACTCGGCGCGGGCGTTGAAGATGTCGCGCACCGTCTTCTCGTCCAGGCCGGTCTGTGCCGCCACAAAGGTGTAGGGGTGGTTGAAGGATTCCTTCTCCACGTACTCATGCAGCCGCAGTGTCATACGGAATCCGTCCACCATCTCCGGTAGCTGGGGCCTGAATGTTGTCTTGCAGGCCCGGCAGGTGTATCGGCGGCGGACCACCCAGAGAGTGACCCGCTTGCCGTGGATGGGCAGATCACGATAGGGAACGTCACGCTTGCCGAACCGTACGAACTCACCCTGCACGCCGCATTCCTCGCAGGCGATGGGATCGGGCATGTCCACCTGGAAGTGCATTTCGTCGTCGGTTGATTTGCAGCCCAGTACTTGGTATTGCGGCAGGTGAAGGATGTTGTCGGGAAGTTCGGTCATGGTGTTGTATAGGCGTAGGTGTCAGTCAGATCCATCCGACTCGGCATTGGTGTTTGCTTTTTTACCCAACAAGCTGCTGGAAACGAAAAGTAAGGCACCGAGGACAATTGCAATATCAGCCAGGTTGAAGGCCGGCCAATGCCAGTCTCGCCAATAGAAATCAAAGGAATCCACAACATAGCCGCGAAAGACCCGGTCAATCAGGTTGCCCATGGCGCCACCGAGGATAAGACTGTAAGCGATGGCTTCTCCTTTATGACGATTTTCAAGGATCAGCTTGATCAGAAAAATCGAGATCACTACCGCGATTCCGATAAAAAAGTAGCGCTGCCAGCCTCCACCATTCGCAAAAAGACTGAATGCGGCACCGGTGTTCCATAGGTGCACCCAGTTAAAGAACGGGGTCACCGAAACATACTCGCCATAGGCCATTGATTGCTGCACCAGCCACTTTACAGCCTGATCAGACGCTGCCAGCAGGCCCGATATGGACAATAGGGCATACGGCGAGAGCTTTTTGCCAATAATGAGCATTATTTAACCCTTCAACGCCAAAATGCGTCTGGCACCGTTAAGTACAATGCCCCCCGCGATGGTGCCGATAATCAGATCCGGATAATTGGAACCGGTCCACGCGACCAGGGCGCCGGCGGTGATGACCCCCAGGTTGATCACCACGTCGTTGGCCGAGAATATCCAGCTTGCCTTCATGTGCGCCCCGCCTTCCCGATGTTTGGATATGAGCAGCAGACAACTGGTATTGGCAATCAATGCGACGAATGCGATAGCCATCATCACCAGCGATTCAGGCTCACTACCGAATACAAAGCGTCTCACCACCTCTACGAGCACGCCCACAGCCAAGATCAGTTGCAGTACACCAGCAAGATGCGCGGCACGTACCTGCATTTTCACGCTATGTCCAACCGCATAAAGGGCAAGCCCGTACACCGCCGCATCGGCAAAATTGTCCAGGGATTCTCCAATCAGGCCGGTGGACCGGGCGATCAGACCGGCAGTCATTTCCACCACGAACAGAAGTGCATTGATGCCGAGCAACCAGCGCAGGGTCCCGGATTCTTGCTTAGCAGAAGCTGCCGAAAACTCGGCGGCCTTGATGGTCTCCGGATTTGCAGCGACGGTTTCCTGAAGCGAGGCGCCTAGCCCCAAGGTCTTCAGTTTCGAGGTGACGGGCTCGACCTCGCCGTCATGCACGACCTTCAGCCGGCGGTTCGACAAGTCGAAGGACAGCGCCCGAATCTCCTCAAAGCCGTTCAGGGCTAGGCGAATCATTCGTTCTTCTGATGGACAGTCCATCTTCGGCACGGCATAAACACTGACCCATCTCCCTGGCGCCTCGGAGGAGGCCTGTATATCGGTATCCGCTGCGGACGTTGCATCACCGCCACAGGCGCCACCACAGGATTTGCTCATGATACGACTCCACTTGAACAATGTTGTGGTACCATTTAAAACTATAAAGCTACTATAAGGTCAATAGAGTAAAGAATCCGTTGGGGAGGAGGCTGATGCGCATTGGTCAGTTGGCGCAGTTGGTAGGGGTCGAAACACAGACGATCCGCTTCTATGAACAGCAGGGCTTGTTGCCGCCGCCTGATCGGCAGGACAACGGTTACCGTGTCTATACCGAGAAGCATGGTGAGGGGCTGGCCTTCATCCGTCGCTGCAGAATCCTGGGCCTGTCACTGGCTGAGATTCACGAACTACAGAGCTATCAGGACGCCCCTCATCAGCCTTGTACCGCCGTCAACGCCTTGCTCGATGATCACATCTCTCATGTGCGGTCGCAGATAACCGCTCTGCAAGCGCTTGAGAAACAACTCGTTTCACTGAGAGCGAGTTGCAACGATGACCGGGAAGTTGAGGCGTGTGGGGTTCTTGCTGGAATTAGCGAAGGAAACATGCACCAGCAGTAGGTGAAGCATCAACCAGATAATCCGATGAGATGCCGGTCTGTCTCACTCTCATGCAAAGGTAAGATCAACCATTTAATCCGCTTACCCTTTATTTTTACGGATCACGTTTTCCATTTTGACCGTTGACATTCCGGGAGGACGGTTTAATTATAAAAGTGCTAAACCGTCGTTCATACGACCACCAATGATTCAGTAGCCTGTGAGAATCGCCTTCGGGTGGCTACAGCGAAAGCTCCTGTAACCTGAAAGGGAGCAAACTTTGGTACATCTGCGCACCTTTGAAAGCAGATATCGCCTGTACAAGCGCATTACGACGCGGCGATGAAGGTTCCTTCAACATACCAGACTCTCAGG
The DNA here is from genome assembly GCF_001922365.1 of Enterobacter cloacae complex sp. AR_0002. Taxonomy (NCBI): domain Bacteria; kingdom Pseudomonadati; phylum Pseudomonadota; class Gammaproteobacteria; order Enterobacterales; family Enterobacteriaceae; genus Enterobacter; species Enterobacter cloacae complex sp. AR_0002. Next base: position 3,239,713 of record NZ_CP018814.1, on the reverse strand, counting down.
ATTCAACCGATCCTGACCCCCGACGGGAAACCACTCCCGTCAGGGCAGATGGTTTCTCTGTCGTACCTATTTTTACCTCCATGGAGAAAACATCATGTCTGCAAACAATACTTCTGCATCTGCAAAATCTGAGTACTTCAACCTGACTATTAAAGGCATCGGGTATCTCAGCAACATCCGCCAGGTTAACCATCAGAATGGCTCGTTCCTCAGCTGCGTAATCAATGCACTGAGCGGTCCGACTGACAATCCGGCCTACGTCCGTTTTGACATTTCTGTCGCAGGTAAAGAGGCTACCAGCCTTATCGCCCGCTGCCAGAAAGCCGTCGATGAAGACAAAAAAGTCCTGCTGGGCTTTAACCTGAGTAATCCGTCCACGGACATATTTACGCTGAACAAGGGCGAGCATGCCGGCGAACAGCGTGTCAGTCTGAAAGCCCGCCTGATAAAGGTGGACTGGATCAAAATAGGCCAGGACATGGTCTACAAGACTGAAAAATCTGACTCCGTGCCGCCGCAGAATGGCTCTGCCGCACAACAAAACTACGCAGAAAACTCATTCTGATGCGCACCTGACACACCCCGTTCGCGGGGTGTTTCTTTATTCTTTACAGGAGAAATGATTATGTCCTCACGCGGCGTTAACAAGGTGATTCTTGTCGGTAATCTCGGCCAGGATCCTGAAGTGCGTTATATTCCCAATGGCAGTGCAGTTGCCACCCTTTCTCTGGCCACGTCTGAGAGCTGGCGTGATAAGCAGTCCGGTGAACAGAAAGAAGTGACCGAATGGCACCGGGTGGTTATTTTCGGCAAGCTGGCAGAAATTGCGGGTGAATATCTGCGCAAAGGCTCCCAGGTTTACATCGAGGGCCAGCTGCGCACACGCAAATGGACCGATCAGTCCGGCCAGGAGAAATACATCACAGAGGTGGTGGTAAACATTGGTGGCACCATGCAGATGCTTGGCGGTCGCCAGTCCGGCAGCGGTCAGAATACGTCTTCCCGGAATGACTGGGGCCAGCCTCAGCAACCTTCCGGACCGACTCACAGTGGCCAGGCTTCCGGCAGCAGTGCCGGTGCGCCACCGATGGACTTCGATGACGATATACCGTTCATTGGATTCGGGTATGGAGTACCAAAATCGGCAATCCATGCACTCTGAACAGCCTTTATGGCAGTCGCTCTGAACTTACACATAATCCGGTCAGCATTTAAGGATAACTGACATGCCTGTTATACTGAGGATCAACGGTTTCCGGTTCTTTTTTTATTCTAATGAAGGTAACCCGCTCGAACCTGCACACATTCACGTAATGAAAGCAGGTAGTGAAGCCAAATTCTGGTTAACGCCATCAGTGGCTCTGGCCAGTAACGATGGGTTTAATTCACGGGTATTAAAAGAACTGACGGGGATCGTTGAAGATAACCAAGCATTGTTTCTGGAGGCCTGGAATGACTATTTCAGCTAAACGGGTCAGCTTCGATGAGGCCACGATGTGGGTTGAACTCAACGACGCCCGTACCATCGGTGTGCCGCTGGCATGGTTTCCACGCCTGTTGCATGCTTCAACTGAACAGCTTAACAGCTATGAACTGAGTCCCCGTGGTATCCACTGGGACGCGCTGGACGAAGACATTTCTATTGCGGGTTTGCTTGAAGGCCGCGGCGATGTGACCCATCGTCCCCATAAAGTAGCCTGACAGCGCGCTATTAGTGAAAAACGCTGGCTTTTGCCGGCGTTTTTTTTCATCAACGGAAAATCAGTTGTTAATTGAGTGAAACCGGACCGATTCCGCACAGTGAGGGCTGTTTTATCACTGTACAGGAAAATTCCGGATGAAACGTAACACCTCTCACAACATATTTTCACCAGGCAGGCTGGCCACTGTTCTTCCCCTGCTGCTCCTTGCGGGCTGTGTTTCCCAGCCGCAAAAGTTGCAGCAACGCGCGCCTGCCGACCCGACACCCGGCACCACCGTCACCCGCAACGTTCAGCCGGTCTCTCCGGACGAGTATGCGCGGACGCCGGAAGTGGTGCGCTACGATCGTTATCTGCTGGTCAGTACCGATCCGCAGGCGGCCCAGCGTGACCCTCTCTCGCAGATTATTGATATCCGTATCCCGTCATCCCTGCATCCTACCGTGGCTGATGCGCTGCGTTATGCCCTGCGCCAGTCCGGTTATTCCCTGTGTGCGACCGGCTCCGCCAACGGCGTGCTTTACCGCCAGGCATTGCCGGCAGTCCAGTACCAGCTGGGCCCGATGCGCCTGCGTACTGCCCTGCAGGTTATGGCCGGTCCGGCCTGGCAGCTGGAAGTGGACGATGTGCAGCGGGTGGTCTGCCACAGCCTGCGCGACGGCTACCAGCTGCCGGTCTCCCAGCTTCCGCCGCCGGTCAGCAGCTGGTCCACGCCTGCGCCGTCCGCCGTGTCACAACCGGCCATCAGCGCCCCTCAGTCCGTCCCTGTTAAACCTGTCAGCGGAGGGTTTCTGAGAAAATGAGCGAACAGCAACCATTCCATACTGACCCCGCGCCGGCCCGTAAAAGATTCAGCTGGCGTCCCCGCCGCCGCCTCATCTGGGGCGTTGCCAGCGGTGTGGCGCTGGCCGGCATTCTGGCGCTGGGCTACACCGCCTTCAGTCTGGGCATATCGAACCTTGATGAACGCCTTGCACGCCTTGAATCTCAGGGCAGTACAGCGGCCACTGTTGAGACAGTCGCGGCCCTGCAGTCAGATGTGACCACGCTCAAAACCGGCCTGCGGGATACCCGGAAAAAACTTGGTGAGATGCAGCAGGAGCTGAGCGCTGCTGCGAAACAGGCCGGCAGCGACGACGCCATGCGTCAGTCATTGCGAACCCTTCAGGACGCCCAGCAGGGGCTGGAAACCCGCCTGAGTGCGCTGACTGAGCAGCTGACAGCGCTGAAATCACAGCCGGCACCCGCACCCGCCGCACCTGTCGCCGCACCGGTCAAAAAAAACGCGCCTGCTGCAAAAAAGCCCCGTCCCGCTGACACACGTCGTGCTGCTCCGTCCCTTCGCGTGGCCCGCACTGCGCCTTTTGTGCTGACGGGCGTGGAGAAGCGGGGGGCAGAGTCCTGGGCTGCCATCGCGCCCCGGGGCTACAGCAGCCTGTCGCAGGTGGCCCTGGTCGGAGAGGGCGAAACCGTTGCCGGCTGGACGCTGGTCAGTGCCGGTTATGGTGAGGCGACGTTTCGGGTTAACGGCCGCCTGACCGTGCTCAGAGCAGAATAACGGAGCGAATGATGAAACTGAAACATACCTTTTTAGCCGCCATGCTGCTGAGTCCCCTGACCCTGGTCGCGACCACATCAGGACAGACGGATGTCAGCCGACAGGAATCAACACAACGGGCGGACTCCGCACAGCAAAACCTGCAGCAGCAGGCCGGTCAGTGGGGACTCAGTGCCGACGATTATCAGCGTTATCAGCAGCTGATGAAGGGACCCCGGGGTACCCAGTCGCCGGGTCTCGATCCGCTTTCCACCCTCGGTATCGAGGCGCAGACGCCGGCAGAGCGCCGTAAGTTTGCTGAAAAGTGGGTGAAGGAAGAGTTTGCCCGCACCCAGAAAGAGCTTGATTTCCAGCGTGAGGTGAACGCGGCTTGGCAGCGCCTGTATCCGGGCACACTGCCGGTCAATATGGGGAACGCCTCCGGCGTGGCGCACGACAGTGGCGGCCGGCTGGCGCTGTTCGTCAGGTCAAAAGACTGCGCCACCTGCGACGCGAAACTGTCTGCCGTTCTGGCTGACAACCGGCCGGTGGACATCTATCTGGTCGACAGCCAGGGCAGTGATGATGCGCTTCGCAGCTGGGCACGGGACCATCACATTCCCGTGGAAAAGGTCCGCAAGCGCCAGATCACGCTTAACCACGACGGCGGCCGGTGGATGCGCTTTGGTAACGGCCTGATGCCGGTTTTACTGCAGCAGGCGGGAGACGGTAAATGGGCAATCGCAGCATTCTGACCGGCGCACTGGCGCTGGGCTTACTGATGGCGGCCGTCCCTGACGGCCATGCTGACCAGACGGTGCCGGAGGGTTACGTCCGCGTGGCCATGGCGCACGGCGTGCCCCCCGAAGCGCTTTACTCGGTATCACTGAGCGAGTCTTCGCGCAAACTTCCCCGCGGCGTGCGGCCATGGCCCTGGACCATCAATGTGGCAGGCAAAGGGTATCGCTATGAGACGCGCCTGCAGGCCTGGCAGGCGCTGCAGGTCTTTATGAAGCGTCACCCGCTTAAGCGCATCGATGTCGGTATTGCCCAGGTCAATCTGGGCTGGAACGGTCATCATTTTGCCTCGACGTGGGATGCGTTTGACCCTTACACCAACCTGAACGCCGCCGCCACCATTCTGCGTGAGTGCTGGGCGCGTAAGCCAGGCAGCTGGCTGGATGCGGCCGGCTGCTACCACCATCCCGCAGGTGGTCAGCCTGCTGCACGTTACCGCGCCATTGTGAGAGGGCATCTGGTAAAAATCAGCCCTGCACCCCGCATTTCTGCGCCGGCAGCTGAAGCGCCCCGCTCGGTTGCTGCGCTCACCCCCGATCCAGGCTTCGTCTGGACTGAACCCGGGAGATAACCCTGATGAAAACGCTGTCCTTACTGCTGTTTACCCTCCTTCCCCTGACCGGCCATGCTGAACTGAATGTGATTGCTGATCTGGGCGGTGAAGATGCTGCGCCGTATTTTGAGGCCGTTAATAAACAGCCCGGCATGCCCGGCGTCAGTGACGTACAGCCTTCACGCCAGCCGGACCACGGTGTTCCGCTGGCTGACGGGATGGCGGGTATGTTACCCGTTAACACACCTGAACTGAGCCCGGGGAATACAGCAGACCGGCCGCTGCAGTTGCCCGGCATTGGGGCGTTGTTTCTGATCGGGGATGATGCTCTGTCCCGTGAATGGCTGAAAGCCAATGCCGGCGCGCTGGCTGAACAGCATGCGGCCGGGATGATAGTCAACGTCACAGACATGGATACCGTGCGCGAGCTGCGCGAACTGGCACCCGGTGTCAGCCTGGTCCCGGCTTCCGGCAGCGAGCTGGCCCGTCGCCTGCAGATTGCGCATTATCCGGTACTCATCACCGATACCGGCCTGACGCAGCAGGTTAAGCCGTAATGAGCGCGCCAGATATCAACGGTCTGCTGATGGCACACCCTTACGGGGCGGTCATACTGATAGTCCTTTTCCTGGTGGTGATGGCCTTTCTGAACCTGCGCTGGCGTGAGAAAGCCAGCACCCGCCGTCACCGGCGATACCGGGCAACGGCGGGGCGGGTACTGAATAAACTGACCCTCCTGCCGGGAGACGGGCAGCGTCTGACCTATCTGCGCAAAATCAGCCCCTATGTCTTTGAAGAGCTGTTGCTGTCTGCCTTTGAACGTCAGGGGCTGACCGTGGTGCGCAATGCCTCCTACAGCGGTGACGGCGGCCTTGATGGCCAGGTCATCATCGACGGCGAGCACTGGCTTATCCAGGCCAAACGGTACAGTCGTGCTGTTTCCCCCGCACATGTTGAGGACTTCGACCGGCTTCTCCTGCACTCCGGCCGCCGGGGGCTGTTTATCCACACGGGCCGTACCGGAAAAATGAGCCGCACCCTTCATATGGCGTCACCGCGCCTGCGCATCATCAGCGGGCAACGCCTGCTGGCCATTCTCGCCGGGCAGGACGTCCGGCAGTATCTCTGAGGAATCCCTTATGCATATCATCGTGAACAGCCTGCGCTACGCTTTGTGGCTTGTGTTCTGTTTATTCCGTCATGCCGTTTTCGTGCCTGCCGCTTTCGGCGGTGTCTGCCTGCTCGCCTGGCTTGTTTTCGGCCATCCGGTCAGTGACCTGAACGACCAGTTGCAGAAGGAGGCAACGGCATGGCGCACCGCGCCGCCCGGACATTACATGTGGGAGGAATGCCCGGTGCCTGATAATGCGGCTCCGCCTGAGGCAAAGCCGGCAGCCTGTACCGTCACTGCCGTCTCCACAGAAACCGCGGCGAACAATTACCTGCTGTCATTGCGGGCCGTATGGATCATTTTTTTCATCCTGTCGAATGTTCTGTATGTGCTCTGGCGCTTACTGGCGGATGCCCTGCGTTACCACTCCCTTTCCTGCAGGGAAGCCGGTGCCGGGAGGGTAACGTATATCCGTATGGCCGACGGTAAAATTATAAAGGAGGCAGACGATGAGTAACCGTTACGTCATTGAGGCCCTGCTGCGTCCGGCCGTTGAGCTGAATACCGCCGTGGTATCGGGCATGGCGGCGTATGTCTGTGTGCAGGCACCCTGGGCTGTCGCTCTGGCTCCGTCTGTCAGCTATGTCACCGCAGCCGGGTTTGCGGCGCTGGCCGTCACCCGCACGCATCAGGGGATGAAGATTATTCGCTACCGCCGGAATCTCCGCCGCCTGCCGCGCTATGTCATGAGTACTAAACAGATCCCCGTCAGTCATCGTCGCCTGTTTCTAGGCCGGGGGTTCCGCTGGACGCAGAAACACACCCAGCGGCTGCAGGATACGCTGCGCCCTGAAGTGGCCCGTTACCTGCAGCCAAACCGCTTTTACCTGGGGGCGCGTCAGCTCGAAATGATGACAGAGCACCGTCTGCCCTGGCTGGGCAAGCTGCTGAGTGCCGATACGCCGCTGAACCCGGTGCGGCCGTTACCACCGGTGGGCGGCAATCCGGCGCTGCACGGCATCGAGCCCGACGAAAAAGACGTCACCCTGGCTCTGGGGGAGCGCGTTGGCCATACGGTGGTGTACGGCACCACGCGCGTCGGGAAGACCCGGCTGGCAGAGCTGCTGGTCACCCAGGACATCCGGCGGGGTGAAGTCACCATCGTGTTTGATCCGAAAGGCGACGCAGATCTGATGAAACGCGTCTGGGCAGAGGCCCACCGGGCCGGACGCGGGGACGAGCTGTATATTTTTCATCTTGGCTGGCCTGAAATTTCAGCCCGTTATAATGCCGTCGGGCGTTTTGGTCGCGTGTCAGAGGTGGCGTCCCGCGTGGCCGGTCAGCTGTCGGGTGAGGGGAACAGCGCGGCATTCCGCGAATTTGCCTGGCGGTTCGTCAACATCATCGCCCGTGCGCTGGTCGCCCTGGGTGAGCGCCCTGACTACACGCTGATCATGCGCTACGTGAACAATATCGCCGATCTCTATATCCGCTATGCGGAAAAAATCATCCAGGCGCAGCTGCCGGCTCTGCAGACGCAGATTGAGAATAATCAGCAGGTGCTGGGAGAGGACGACGTGCCCCGTAACATGCAGGGTCAGCCGGATGCCTTACGTATCTGGGCCATTGAGGTTGCCCTGAGTTCAGAAGAGGGTAAAAAACTCTATGATCCCATCCTTGACGGGCTGCGGTCAGCGGTACGTTATGACCGTACTTACTTTGACAAAATCGTGGCGTCGCTGCTGCCGCTGCTGGAAAAACTGACCACCGGTAAGACCGCCGAGCTGCTGTCGCCGGATTATCAGGACATTGACGACACGCGGCCGATTTTTGACTGGGAACAGATCATCCGTAAAAAAGCCGTGGTGTATGTGGGGCTCGATGCGCTCAGTGACAGTGAAGTGGCGAGCGCGGTCGGTAACTCCATGTTCGCCGATCTGGTGAGTGTGGCCGGGCACATTTATAAACACGGTATCAATGCTGGCCTGCCGGGCGGGAAAGAAGGGAAGTCCCTGATTAACCTGCACTGCGATGAGTTTAACGAGCTGATGGGGGATGAGTTTATTCCTCTCATCAACAAAGGGGGCGGTGCCGGCATGCAGGTGACGGCCTATACCCAGACGTCTTCTGATATTGAGGCACGCATCGGGAATGCGGCCAAGACGGCCCAGGTACAGGGTAACTTTAACAACCTGATTATGCTGCGCGTCAGGGAGAACCGCACCGCCGAGCTGCTGACCACGCAGCTGCCGCAGGTGGAGATTTACACCAAAACGCTGGTCTCTGGGCACCAGGACACGGCGGATGTCAATGCAGACCAGGACTTCACCTCAAGCACCCAGGACCGCGTCGGGACGGTAAAAGTCCCGCTACTGGAGCCGGCCGATATCGTGACGCTGCCAAAAGGGCAGGCGTTTGCCCTGCTGGAAGGCGGGCAACTGTGGAAAATCCGCATGCCGCTGCCTGCCGGGGATGCTGATGATGTGCTGATGCCGGAAAGTATTGAGAAAATAGCGGAGGAGATGCGGCGCAGCTATCACAGCGGCGAATCCTGGTGGCGGGACGGTCCGGCCCTGAACGTGCCGGTCACAGGAGGGGCGAATGGCTGAGGTAAAACGTCCCCCACAGCAGCAGACGCTGCCGGAACGCAAGCACGGCATTCTGTATAATCTGCTCTGGGGCTGGCCATGGGCCCTGGTGGGCGTGGTGCTGTCCTCGCTGCTGCTGAGCCTGCTGATTGAATATATCGGCATCGCCTTCTTCTGGCCGGAAGCCGGGGCGGCGCACAGTGAAGCGGTCATGAACACCGAGCTGGGGTGGCTGTCCACAGAGTTCACCCGCAGCCTGCTGCTGTCTGAACCATCGGTGACGGTTGTGCGCTGGGTGAGCACCGCGTATCAGTGGGCCTTTGTGGACAGTGGCTTCCTGGACTGGGTCCGGCAGCAGTATGCACACCAGATGCACAGTGACAATGCCGTCACCCGGGAAATCAACAGCTGGAGCGGCTGGCTTGCCGGCTACCTGCGTGAATACCTGCTGGCCACGGTATGGATCAGCATTATCACCCTGGTACGCGTCACCATCCTGGTGCTGTCCGTGCCGTTGTTTGTGCTGGTCGTGGTGGTGGCGCTGGTTGAGGGGCTGGGGCGGCGTGATCTGCGGCGGTACGGCGCGGGGTATGAAAGTTCGTTTGTCTATCATCATGCCAAGAAGCTGGTCAAACCGGCCGCTGTGGTGCCCGCCATGCTGTATCTTTCCTGGCCCACGGCAGTCTACCCCAATCTGCTGTTGTTGCCGGCGGCTGTTCTGCTGGGGATCGCCGTAACGGTGACCACTGCGTCGTTCAAGAAGTATCTTTAAATCAGGGCTGGACGGAGGCGTGCAAAACTTGTTTTGCGCGCCTGCCGTCAGCAGACAAGCCATGAAACGACCGTTACTGGCGCGTCAGTGTCAGTTATTAAATACCGTCAGTTCTGTCACTTTGAAGCTGTCTGGCTTGTTGGTTATGCTGTCGTAGGGGGCCTGTAGCTTCCATTGCTGACCCGGCTCCAGATTTTCAGCCATCGCTGCCGTATTTCCTATTACTGCCCCATTCTGAAGCAAGTTGAATTTGACAATTACAGTCTTCACAGGCCCACCTGACACGTTTGTTCCCGTGCCTTCAATTTGCTGCAAACCATTTGCTGCTGTGGCGAAATGCAGGTCTGAAAGTTGGACTTTGCCATTACCGTCGGCCGCAAGAACAGGGCCGGTAATCAGTGCAGTGATTAACGTGGCCTTCAGAACAGTCTTCATCATTTTCATTTTCCCTCTGTTTACCGTTGAGTTTTCTTAATATCACAATGAACCTTTATTTACAGCTAAACCTGCCACCGGCACAGACCTGCAATTAATTTTGAAATTCCTGTTTAGGGTTTATCGCTGACCCGACGCTCCCTCTTCCGCATCCTGTCCGCACCCCTTAATCCTTCTGGAGGTGCGTATGAACTCACATCGTCCGGCCATGCGGCGCAACCGTCGTGTCCCGGGCATCACTGGCCTGGTATTGCTGACCTTTCTGGCATCAGCTGCTGCACAGGCATCCGAGAAAGACGAGCTTGCGTCTGTTCAGCGTCAGCTGGACCAGGTTCAGGCGTCGCTTGAACGGGCCCGCGTGGCGGCTGCACAGGCCGACCCGGCTGACCGTGGCCGCTTTTTCTTTGATTACCGTCAGGCCACATCCGATCTCAACACCATCCGCAGCGGCATTGACCGCTATCTGGAGCCCTCCCGCGCGCAACCGCGTGACCCGTCTTATGTGGCCGGTAATTACCGGCGGGAGCGGCCCTGATGCCCATGACATCCGAACAAACGAACGCGTTTAAAGCCGGCTCCGGCAGTCTTGATGTGAACATCCTTCATCTGCTCTGCATCGGGGCACTGCTGGCATTTCTTTTTTTATGGGCCGCGTGGGCGCTGTCGGATGTCTGGACCGGCTGGAGTAACACCAAAGTGCGGGACGCGGCCCTGGGGCGTTTTGCCGTCCGCACCGTGCTGCTGTTGCTTGTGTGTATCTGGATGTTTGCCAGTTAACCCGATTATGAACGTTAAGTCAGGAGATGAATTCCATGCACCATTCTGAGTCTGTTGTTGCCCGCCTGCGCCGTCTCGCCAGTCGTACGCTGACCCGCGCCGGTACGCTTGCCCTCCTGGGCTGGCTCACCTGCAAACCGGCCTTTGCGGACTTGCCAAGCGTTGAAGCGCCTGAATCCGGAGGCGGAAGCGGGCTGTCCGGACAAATCAAGGGCTACCTGCAGGACGGCATTGTTATCGGGGGGCTGGTCGTGGCGGCCGTTGCCTTTATCAACGTTGCCATTGCCGCCCTGCACACCTTCACCGAAGTCCGCAATGAGAAAGCCACCTGGACCAAATTCGGGGCCATTGTGGTGGTGGGTGTGGTGCTGCTGGTTGCCGTTATCTGGCTGCTCGGCAAGTCTGCCGACATTCTGTTGTAGGAGCCTGCGACGATGCAGACCATTCGTTTTTTACCTGACCGTCTCAACAGTGAGCCCGTGGTGTTTCGCGGGTTTACCACCCATGAGATGGGGCTGGCAGCCCTTGCCGGCGCGGGTGCGGGTCTGCTCCTGTCACTGCCGTTTATCCCGCTTGCCGGCTGGGTTGTTGTTCCCACCGGCCTGCTGGTCATGCCGCTGCTGCTCGTCTGGTTCGGCGGCCGCTGGATGGCCAGGCTCAAGCGCGGTAAGCCTGAGAACTGGCTCTGGCAGCGACTGGAGACGAAAAAACGCCGGCTGGGGATGGGCAATCCGAAACTGATAGTGGATGCCCGGGGCTGGTCAGTGAAACGTAACAGGAGAGCCTCATGAGCCGTTTTCGCCATGCGGTAAAAGACCGCGACCAACATATTCAGACGCTGCGCATCGCCTGCGCCGTGCTCGCCTTTTTCCTTTTATTCACCTGTGCCGGCTGGATGCTGGCGCCCAGCAAGCTGACCGTGCATAACCCGCCGGATTTACGTACCGGCAGCACGCGGCCCTGGTGGGAAGTGCCACCCCCGACGGTCTACTCCTTTGCGTTCTACATTTTTCAGCAGCTCAATGCCTGGCCGAAAAACGGCGAGGTGGATTATTCCGCCAAAATCAATGCGCTGTCGCCGTATCTGACGCCGTCCTGTCAGGATTTCCTGAAAGCGGATGCAAAGAAACGCGGTGACGCCGGGGAGCTCACCGACCGCGTGCGCGTGGTGTATGAAGTGCCCGGTCGCGGTTACCAGTCACAGAGCGTGACCGTACAGGATCGCGATCACTGGATTGCCCGCCTGGACGTGGTGGCCGACGAATATTTCCATGCCGAGCCGGTCAAACGCGCCCTGGTACGTTACCCGCTTAAAGTGGTGCGCTGGGAAGGTGATGCGGAGCGCAACCCGTTCGGGCTGGCGCTGGACTGTTATGCCGGTGTGCCCCAGCGTCTGGAGGCGGCACCGCCTGCACCTAAACCGGAGAAGTCAGGAGTGTTTCAGTGATGAGTAAAAACCCCCACTACCGCGCCGGGCTGATGGCGCTGTCCTTCGCCCTGCTGCCCCTGGCAATGCTGGTATCACGTCCTGCCGGCGCAGATGAGCTGATGAAATGGGAGCGTATTCCGCTGCAGATCCCCCTGAAGGTGGGGCAGGAGCGGGTGGTCTTTGTGGACAAAAACGTCCGCGTCGGTTTTCCGCCGGCGCTTAACGGTAAACTCCGGGTGCAGAGCACCGGGGGAGCCGTCTACCTGAAAGCCGACAGCGCCTTTCCGCAGACGCGGGTGCAGCTGCAGGATGTGGAAAGCGGCGAGGTTCTGCTGTTTGATATCGCCGCCGGTGAAAAAGGGCCGACTGAGCCGGTGCGGCTGGTCTACAGCGGTGATGTCAGCACGCTGAGTCACGCCGGCGATGCGGCCGGTCAGCCAGGTGGTGCAGACCGGGCTGCTTCCGGATCAGGCTCATCTGCTCCCACCGGCAGCGATGATGGTACTCAGGCAAAGCGTAAAAAAATCCGCTACAGCGCCCCCATCCCGGTGCTGCTGACCCGCTATGCCGCTCAGAGCCTTTATGCTCCGGCACGTACGGTCGAGGCGGTCCCGGGTATTCATCCGGTCAATCCTCATCTGCCCCGACGTGTCAGCACGCTGTATCCCTCTGAACCATTAACGGTCACGCCGCTGGCTGGCTGGGGTGTGGCAAACCGCAGCGTGGTGGCACTCAGGCTCACGAACACCGGCAGCCGTAAGGTCGTTCTGGATCCACGCTCGCTGCAGGGACAGTTTGTGTCCGCCACCTTCCAGCACCGCTGGGTCGGTCCGGCCGGCACGCCTGAAGACACCACCACGGTGTATGTGGTGACCGCCGGTCGTCCGGAGAGCGCATTCATTGCTGAGCCGTCTGCACTGCGTAAAGCGACCCGCACGGTAAAACAGGAGGCCCGCCATGCAGATTAAATCTAATGCCCTGGTGAAAATTATCGTGCCGGCCGTGGTGATTGCCGGGCTGGCCGTGGGGCTCAAAAGCTGCAAAAACGAACCGGCAGAACAATCTCAGGCAAAACAAAGCGGCGGCCCCCTGCATAATCTCTCGCCGGATGAACTGAAGGCGCTGGGTGTGGAAGGCGACACGCCGGAGGACACCCTGCGCACGCTTATCGGCCGGCTGAACGATGTGCGTGACCGCCAGAAAACGCTGGATAAGCAGAACGCGGATTTGGTGAAAGAAAACGAGCGGTTGCGCCGACGCAATCAGGACGTTTCAGGACAGGTGAATGAGGCCGTTAATGGTCTGCGCGAGCAGTACGACAAGCGGCAGGCGCAGCTTCAGAACGAACAACTGAGCCTGACGGCGAAAATCCAGGAGCTGACCGACAAACTCAAAAAGCCTGACACCGAGAAAAAAACGGCGGACAGCGATATCCCGCTGGGGCTGGGCCTGGACGGCATGGGCAGCAGCACCGGGGGGAGCGCTTCTCAGGGCAGCGACGGCATGATGTGGGTCGCGCCGACGGACCAGAAAGAGACGGACCCGCGGGATGCGGCCAGCGGCAAGGCATCACCTCAGTTCCCGACTTCTTTTCTGGGTGAAAATGAGCTGACCCGCCAGAAAGCGGCCTATGAGGAGAAAGTGAAGGGCCGTACGAATGAAAAAGGGGCGGAAGAGAGCGCCGAGCCGGTTTACACGCTACCGGAAAATTCCACGCTGGTCGGCAGCCGCGCCATGACGGCACTGCTTGGCCGGGTGCCCATCAACGGCACCGTGACCGATCCTTATCCGTTCAAGGTGCTTATCGGTAAGGATAACCTGACGGCGAACGGCATCGAGTTACCGGACGTCGAAGGGGCGATTGTTTCGGGGACGGCCAGCGGCGACTGGACGCTGTCCTGCGTGCGCGGGCAGGTTAACAGCGTCACCTTTGTTTTTTCCGACGGTACGGTGCGCACCCTCCCCAGACCCGACACCAGTAACAACGCCGGCGGGCAAAATAATAACGCTCAGGCTAAACAGGATACCGGCACCAGTGGCGGTATCGGCTGGATCTCGGATGAAAACGGGATCCCGTGCATTGGCGGCGAACGTAAGTCCAACGCCTCCACCTACCTGCCCACCATCTTTGGCCTGTCGGCTGCCGGTGCGGCCGGTGAAGCGATGAGCCAGGGACAGTACACCACGCAGAACAACGTGAATGGCATTTCCGCCACCATGACCGGCGACGCCGGACAGGCGGCGCTGGGGAAAGCCATTTCCGGCGGCATGTCTGAAACCACCGACTGGATCAAACAGCGTTACGGGATGACGTTTGATGCCATTTATGTGCCGCCCGGTGCCCGTCTCGCCGTGCATATCACCCGTCAGCTGGCCATTGATTATGAAGATAAGGGCCGTAAGGTGCGCTACGACTTCACCCTGCCGGGTGGCGTCAGTGACAACGGCGGACTGGACTGAGTACACGGCCATGGCGGGACAGATAACGTTTTTCCCTCTTTCATCCGTGTGCTGGACGTTCAGCGACGGGGCAGGCTGGCATATTGACGTGATCCCTGCGTCTTCTGCGGTTCTGTTGCTGCGACCCGTAGCGCTGTTGCCTGCCGGCGCACCTTTACTGCGCTGGCGCGATGGCCAGCTTTTACTGGATATCGGCAGGTTCTCCCTGCCGCTCAGTGCCCGGGAGTGTGCCGTTTCGTGGCGCAGCCCGAAAATCCCGCGCCGGCTTTACTGCCCGCGTATGACATTACGGGAGCTGGGGCACCTGCTGAATGTCAGTGCGTTCGTTTTTATCTGCGGCGGTTACGATCCGGCCGCCTCACAAAGGAGATACCGGTAATGTACAGAACGGTTTTCATTCTGGCCCTGAGCTGTGTAATGCTCAGCGGCTGCTCAACCTCCAAAGAGGAAATGCTGCCGGCGGGCGATAACTCCATGCTTGAACTGTGGAACGGGGCGGATGGCGGCGGCAGTACTTCCCGCCAGTCTGCGGCGGCCCGCGACACGCTGCGACGCCCGCTGACGGGCAGCGAAACGCAGGCGGACGCGCAGGCCGACCGCAGCTACAGCCGTACTCAGGAAAGCGAAATCACCCAGCAGTTTCCCCGGCTGCCCAACCCCGACATGGTGATGTACCTGTATCCCCATCTGGCAGACGGTAACACGCCGGTGCCGGGTTACAGCACCGTGTTCCCGTTCTACAGCCAGACGCAGTATGCCATGCCTGGCGAGCGTACGGAGGCCCTGTAATGCTTTCACTGTTTACGCGTACTAAATCCACCGACCGGCAGACGCCGGTTGATGACGGCCAGTCCGTTCAGGCAGATGAAACCCTGACCGCAGCCGTGAAGGGCCGGCAACCCCTGAAGCGCCCCGGGAAAATGACGCGCCAGGATGAGGAGAAGGTTTATCACGCCAGTCCGTCCATCATTGACTTTTTGCCCTGGGCAGAATTTCTCGATGAAGAGCAGTGTCTCCTGCTCGATGACGGCGTGTCGGTGGGGGCCGTTTATGATGTGACACCGGTGGCGACCGAAGGGCGAACCGAAGAGCGCCTGGAGCAGATCCGGGACTCGGTTGAGGATGCACTTCAGGACAGCTTTGATGAACATGACGTGAATCCCTGGGTCGTGCAGTTCTTCTGCCAGGACGAGGACGACACTGACGCGTACCTGGACAGGCTGCGCGGGTATGTCAAACCACATGCACAGCGCACGGCGTTTACCGACGCCTGGCTGGGTGAAATGGAGCGCCATATCCGCAGTATCTCCCGGCCTGAGGGACTTTTTACTGACTCGCTGATTACCGGCCAGCCGTGGCGCGGGCAGCAGCGCCGCACCCGGATGGTTGTTTATCGCTGGCTTGGTAAAAGCCGGGATCCGATGCCGCCGGTGGCGATGCTCAATCAGGTGTGCGACCGGGTCGTTAATGCCCTGGGCGGGGCGGGGATCCGCTGCACCCGGCAGAACGGCCTGCAGGTGCATGGCTGGCTGCTGCGGCTGTTCAATCCGTCACCGGACTGGGTGGAGAAAACCACGCTCTATCGGCAGGCTGCTTACGCAGACCCGCGGGAGACACCTGAAGGCACCGTGCCGGTCAGCAATGATTTTGCCGAAACCCTGTGGTTCACGCCGCCGGTTTCAGACCCGGAAAATGGCGTGTGGTGGATTGACAACAAGCCGCACTGCGCGGTGGCGGTGGAAAAACTGCGTACACCGCCGGAGCCGGGCACCCTGACCGGCGAGAAAAGCCGGGGTGAAAAGAAAATTAATGCCCTGATGGATATGTTTCCGGAAGGGACCATGGTGTGCATGACCGTGGTGGTACAGCCCCAGGACCGGCTTGAAGAGCAGTTTAACCGGCTGTCGAAAAATGCGGTCGGTGAGAATACCGAGTCGGGCCGCGTCCGCCAGGATGTGAAGACGGTCAAAGAGTATCTGGGCAACCGGCACAAGCTGTACCGGGCGGGGATCACCTTCCTGCTGCGCGGCGACGACATGACCAGCCTGAAGCGCAAGCGGCTGGAGCTGTCCACCGTATTGCTAGGGGCCGGTCTGCAGCCGGTACGGCCGGAGTTTGAAGAAGGTCCGCTGAACAGCTGGCTGCGGGCGCTGCCGATGTGCTTTAACCCGGACAGCGACAAAAAACACTGGTATACCCGTCTGACATGGGTTCAGCACCTGGCAGGACTTTTGCCGGTAACCGGGCGGGAAACCGGCACGGGGCATCCCGGCTTCAGCTTTTTCAACCGCGGCGGGGATACCCTTACATTCGATCCGCTCAACAAGCTCGACCGCACCCAGAACGCGCATCTGCTGTTGTTCGGCCCGACCGGGGCGGGCAAGTCGGCCACGCTGTGTGCCGCGCTCTCCCAGCTGATGGCCGTCCACCGTCCGCGGCTGTTTATTGCGGAGGCCGGCAACTCGTTCGGCCTGCTGGCCGACTTCTTTGACAGCCTCGGGCTGACGGTGAATAAAATCAGCGTCAAACCCGGAAGCGGCGTCAGTCTGCCGCCGTTTGCTGATGCTCACAAACTGGTGGAAGAAGGCCTGGCCGCCCAGGCCGTGGATGAGAGCGACCTGCCTGATATCGACACGGACGACGATGGCGAGGATGACAAGCGTGACGTTCTCGGTGAAATGGAAATCTCCGCGCGCATGATGATCACCGGCGGCGACCCGAAAGAAGAGGCTGACCTTAAGCGTGCCGACAGGGCGATGATACGTGAGGCGCTGCTGATGGCGGCGCATGCCACGTATAAGGAAGGGCGGCAGATGCTGCCGTCTGACCTGCAGCAGGCGCTGTATGACATTGCCTCTGACAACGATGAGGGCGTCATCAATGTCCGCAATGCCCAGCGCAAGGCGAAAGCGGCGGAAATGGCGGAATCCCTGGGCATGTTTACCCAGGCCGGGAGCTTTGAAGCGGAGCTGTTCAACCGCGAAGGGGAGCTGTGGCCGGAAGCGGACGTGACGCTGGTCGACCTGGGGCATCTGGCGCGGGAGGGCTACGAGGCGCAGATGGCCCTGACCATGGTCTCGATGACCAACATGATTAATAACATCGCGGAGCGTGACCAGTTCCTGGGCCGGGATATTGTCTTCACGGTGGATGAGGCGCATATCGTGACGGTCAACCCGCTGCTGTCGCCCTACATGACGAAGGTGGTCAAGATGTGGCGTAAGCTCGGTGCCTGGCTGTGGCTGGCCACCCAGAACCTTAAGGACTACCCGGATATTGCCGAAAAAATGCTGAACATGGCGGAATGGTGGATTTGTCTGACCATGCCCCCGGAGGAGGTCAAAGATATCAGCCGTTTCCGCGCGCTCACGCCGGAGCAGGAATCGGTGCTGCTTTCCGCCAGTAAACTGTCGGGGTGTTATACGGAAGGCGTGGTGCTGGCGAAACGGATCGAAGCGCTGTTTCGTGCCGTGCCGCCCAGTCTCTTCCTGGCACTGGGCATGACGGAAAAAGAAGAGAAAGCCGAACGCCGGGCGCTGATGAATGAATTTCACTGCAGCGAACTGGAGGCGGCAAAACGCGTCGCGCAGAATCTGGACCGTCTGCGCGGTCTGACGGAAAAACAACAGGAGCCTGCCACGGTATGATGACACTGAAGTACCCTGAACCCGCCATTTATGAGCACAGTGGCGGTGCGCTATTCACACTGTCGCCTCAGGGGGAGCCCGGCGTGCTCCCGGCGACACATCAGCACCTTGTGAGGCTGCGGGCGATGCTCAGGCAGCGCCTGACCGGGCCGGTCAAAATGACGTGTCACCCGCACCGGGTGGGACTCAGCAGCAGCGTGGCCATCTATCTTGAGGGAAAGCTGAAGCAGGCGGTGAACATCCTTATCACCGTGACGGGGCAGACAAGCTGGCCGCAGGAAGAGGAGTATGCGCATCCCCGCTGGTATATCACGGTGCCGGATTCGGCCGACTTGGTGTATCTGATGCTGTGGATTAACGGGCTTGAAGTGTAACTCCAGACTTGCCTTCACCAGGGGCATGATAATAAAAATTACTTAATGCTTTTTTGATACCGGCCGCTGGGGCCGGTTTTTTTATCATCTTATTTTATAGAAAACACACGAGTTATCACCTACGTACATCGGTACAGATGATCTTCCACCATTTGTCCGCTCAAATATCTTGTTTAGTACCTTTAGATCTTCGTCCTTAATAGTTTCATAATCGAGATTCGTATATATAGCTAATTCGGACGTTGAGCATATGCGTCGGGCATTTTCAAACATTCCCCATGCGTTTAACGCGTTGCAAGTTATCGGGCTTATCGCTCTTATTATTTTTTCTATAAGGTTAATTTTTTCCCTTATTGACTCGATGGCCGTTTGAGCGTCGACTGTTTTAGATTTTATCCAGATGCAATCATGATGAAAAAGTCTGTTTCTATAATCACGAATTTCTTTTAGCATGTTAATTAGTTTGCGGCGTGCTTCAATAGGTTTGTTATCGATTAAATTTAATCGCCTGAAGGCTTTTGAAAGAGAAAGGGGCCAAAGATAATCATTTTTTTCAGAATTATCATCTGTATGAAGTGCCTCTAACAGGACTGACTCCCATGTTGAGAATGTTGTTGTGGCGATAATATCATCATGATCAAATGCCGGAGGTTGTGTGGTTACCAAGTTTGAGCTAGCCAGTCCTAGACGCGCAGCTTCTTTTTCTTTCCATCTTTTTTTGAGAGTGGATTCCGCCTCTCTAATGCAGTTTATAAACTTGCTGTGATTATCTTTTGTAGTGTCATATTTAATCTTATCCCACCACTTATCTTGGAATCGCTGCCTGGCCGCTTTATCAATTGAGTTTCTCAAAACCAATTCAAGTTGTTGCATTAAGGGGTACAGGGAAGCTGCTGCATTCTGTAGCCAGAGGCTAAACCCATACGTTTCTAATCCGGGCTGGACGTTGAAAGTACCTTGAACAGCCCCTAGCCTTGCCGTTGAGAGCAAGGAAAGGATTGGCGTATAATCCTGTATGCTTTTAGGCATAGTATCTCCTGATGCTTTAGCCATTATTACTGGGCATTTTTCATGCTTCACAAGCTAGTTGACGACTCCGTCATCATAAGCTAATCTATAAGCACAACGTTAGCCAGTGTCGAATCTTCCCCCATGTTTCATGGGTTCTAGTGAAAGCACATTAGGCAAAAGTATTGAAAGACCCCGGCTCTGCTGGGGTTTTTCGCATCTGAACTTGGCTATATTTTCAGCTCACCAACAATGTTAGTTTGCTCTTGCAAGTAAATTTCTATGATTTGAAGTGCTGAGATGTGCGCTTTGTGGACTCTTGAATCCCCACAACCACACTCCATTGTATGCTGTTCCCTTGCCCATAAACCATTTTCATCCTTTCGGTAAAACCATCCTCTAACAAACCCAACTCGGGTCATATCCATACCTGGATGTTCAACCATAAGTTCGCTTACCTCAAATAAATTGGCACCACGGGATATAACACCAATTCCTTTTTGATAAAGAGATAAGTGTCCCATATTTACGTGTTGGATAAGATCGTCTATCTCGAATGCAACTGAACCTTTAATATTTATCAGATCTTCAATTCTAGAAAAGTGTAATGTAGCGTTTTCATCAGACTCACCATATAGAGCCTCCTCAGGTACGTTAATTATGACACAGCCGTTAGGGTCGCCATCAATTGAATTAAAGGTTTGTGATATTTTGGTACCCCGAAAAAATGCAGCTTGAGGCCATGACCTGCCCCCACGATTAGATACAACACTCAGTTAGTAACGTCGGAATCTTCATTCTCAGAATGACCCTTTCTCCAGCCCGCTGCAAATTCAGACGGTGTCTGATAATTCAGCGTGGAGTGCGGGCGGCATTCGTTATAATCCTGCCGCCAGTCATTAATAATTTTCCTGGCATGAACGATATCGCTGAACCAGTGCTCATTCAAACATTCATCGCGAAATCGTCCGTTAAAGCTCTCAATAAATCCGTTCTGCGTTGGCTTGCCCGGCTGGATTAAGCGCAACTCAACACCATGCTCAAAGGCCCATTGATCCAGTGCACGGCAAGTGAACTCCGGCCCCAGGTCAGTTCTTATCGTCGCCGGATAGCCTCGAAACAGTGCAATGCTGTCCAGAATACGCGTGACCTGAACGCCTGAAATCCCAAAGGCAACAGTGACCGTCAGGCATTCCTTTGTGAAATCATCGACGCAGGTAAGACACTTGATCCTGCGACCGGTGGAAAGTGCGTCCATGACGAAATCCATCGACCAGGTCAGATTGGGCGCCGCCGGACGGAGCAGCGGCAGACGTTCTGTTGCCAGCCCTTTACGACGTCTTCTGCGTTTTACGCCCAGGCCACTGAGGTGATAAAGCCGGTACACGCGCTTATGATTAACATGAAGCCCTTCACGGCGCAGCAACTGCCAAATACGACGGTAGCCAAAACGCCTGCGCTCCAGTGCCAGCTCAGTGATGCGCCCTGATAAATGCGCATCAGCAGCCGGACGGTGAGCCTCATAGCGGCAGGTCGACAGGGATAAACCTGTAAGCCTGCAGGCACGACGTTGCGACAGACCGGTCGCATCACACATCAACATCACGGCTTCCCGCTTCTGGTCTGTCGTCAGTACTTTCGCCCAAGAGCCACCTGAAGCGCCTCTTTATCCAGCATGGCTTCGGCAAGCAGCTTCTTGAGTCTGGTGTTCTCTTCCTCAAGCGACTTCAGGCGCTTAACTTCAGGCACCTCCATACCGCCATACTTCTTACGCCAGGTGTAAAACGTGGCATCGGAAATGGCATGCTTGCGGCAGAGTTCACGGGCGGGTACCCCAGCTTCGGCTTCGCGGAGAATACTGATGATCTGTTCGTCGGAAAAACGCTTCTTCATGGGGATGTCCTCATGTGGCTTATGAAGACATTACTAACATCGGGGTGTACTAATCAACGGGGAGCAGGTCAGCCATGCAATCTTAACATAGCTCTCATGATACTCTGGTAATTCAAGGGCCCTATGAAACGCAGGGATGGGGAATGATTTATCTTTTACGTCAGCTAATTCTCTCCAAGGTAATCCGAGTAACATCCTTAGAATAGGATCGTCCGTTATAGGAGGGAAAAGGTCACTTGTTGTATCAAAGCCATTCTTTGAAGAGTACTTACGCAAAATCTCACTACTGCATTTAATTTCAGAGAGAAAACAATTTTGAGGGAGATCAGTTTGCTGTAGAGGTCCCACTAACCATGCCGCCTGAGCCTCCATCCTGGGATGGAAACCCTCTAACTTTAAAGAAGCTAAATCGACTAAACCAACCTGTTCTGCTGCTTTCTTATCTAGGATATAAAGATAACCCACACCCTCGCTATGAGTATATCGCGCCTTTAGCTTTCGTAACCAGACGGGTCGCTCTGCAAAGTCTTCACTCATTTCTAATGTATGCTGTTGATCATACTGATGGCTGGCGAACCACGCCCCAACAGCTGCGTTCGACGAGCAATCAATATAAAAAGAGCGCCAACCATAATGTTGGAGGAGTGCCTGTATAAATTTAAAGTCGTTAACGTGATGCCCGATAGTCGTGCTAAGAACATTTTTTGCGTAACGACTCCACTTGAGCATTTCACTAGGTATACATCCATGTCGGTCAAAAGAAGTTTTGACCGAAGGCAACCCTGGATCTCCGTATCTAGTATTTTGACCACGGAATAAGACATCAGTACCATGCTTGGAAAGTATATTCTCTAGTTCATTCAGAGAGTTGGCTGTGTATAGTTCCAAACTTTTTCTCCTTTCGAATCTAAAGCGGGCTAAAAAACACCCACTTCCTAATTAATCATCGCTTTGAAATAATAACTTTAACTAACTTCCTAAAACTTAGCTGTAGCTAACCTCTAAATTATTAGAACTGCGTTATCAATTTATTGCGGCCTTTCTGAGCCGTTGCGGGCACGCTGTCAGACGATTCAGTCTGACGGAGTTCCGATTCATGAAACTGACCTCTCTTGTTTTCCTGCCGGCTCTGCTGCCGGCATCCGTACTGGCCGGCACGGCCGTCTTCACCGACAGTCAGCATCTGCCGGCAAATCTGCCGCCGGACGTGCCGGTGGTTCTTCTTGATGGTCCTGACCGGCTGCAGGCCGACATGTTCGGGGAATTGCCTGCAGACCCGCAGCAGGCCGAGGCACAGGTCAGGCAGGCTATGACGTCTCCTGCCTGGCAACAAAAACAGCTGCAACTAAACGATTCCTATCGCCAGGTGGTCCGGGCCTGGGAACTGGGCATTAAAAAAGTGCCGGCCGTGGTGTTTGATGACCGCGATGTGGTGTACGGCACCACGGATGTGGCCGTGGCCACATCCCTGCGTAACCGGGGAGGTGGTCAGTGAATACAACACCTTCCCGCATCAGAACCACGGTGTGCTCGCTGGCGGTTGCCACTTTACTGGGTACGGCAACCGCGCCAGCTGCTGTTGCAGCACTTAACACGGCGCAGATTATTGCCAGCGCCGTGTCGCAAAACTGTATCAGCTGGCGTGTCAGTGGCATCTGTTACTGGCTGTTCTGCACCCCCTTTGGCTGCAAGGTGCGCACGTCGGTCAAAGTCACCCACTTTATTCCTCAGGCAGTCGTTTCAACCTATGTCGCGCCGGGCGGCAACCCGTGGCAGGAAATGGCGTTTGTCAGCCAGACCGCCGGCGGGCTGGAGAGTGCCGTGACCCGCGGGCTTTCCGGTGTTTCTGCCGGAGGAGCCAATCCGGCCGACATGAAAAATCCCGGCCAGCGCAAGTCCGCCGTGCGTTTCAAGTATGCCGATGCGATTGGCCACCCGGCCACCTCCCTGATTGGCGGCAGTATTCCGGGCTATTCCTGTGATACCGCAGCCACCCCGTTAATGCCTTACTTCCTGAGTACGCTGGATTCGGCGGCCTGGCGCACGGGCGTACCGGAATCCCTGTATCCGGAAGCGCTTGTACCCGGCCAGCGGGAAATCGGCAGTCAGGCAGCAGCCAACATGTGGGGCAACATCTATCCCCGTTCGGGGTTTATCAGCCAGACCGATGATGACAAAGCCTCTGCCGTGGTGGCGCAGCGTGTGGCAGACATTATCACCCGCGCCGGGCAGCCCCATGTTTATCAGGTGCTCCGGGGCAACCGCCATGACGGGTACTGGCCACCGGGCGAGGTCACGGAAAACACCGGCACGCGCAATCACAAATGGCAGCGGCTGGCTCCCCACATGACACAGTCATGTGCCGTATTCCCGGACGGGAGCTATACCGCCGCGAGCGATAACAACGAAGCCTTTGCGCTCTGGCAGCCCTACAGCTGCTGCAAAAAGCGCGGGCAGAAATTTCTGGGCAGCACAGATATCTGATGAGGAAAACCGTGAAAAAAACACCTTCATTTTCAGCCGTTCGCGTAAGCCTGCTGCTGACCGGCTCCCTGCTGACCGTTCTCCCGGCCGCGCACGCGGCCGATGATGACAATACCATCCTGGGCATGTCCCTGCCGCAGGTGAACAACAGCGCCATCGGTTACGGCAAGTCCGTCGATGGTGCGGTGTCGGACAAACTGTTCTACACCCTCGGGGGCGGGTCGGTCATTTCCCAGCCGGCCACGCGCGGCAATATGCAGAAGCTGGGGCTGAATACTGGCTGGAGCAGTGACCTGATGTGCGGCAATTTCGACCTGAAAACCACCGTCGGCAACCAGCTCAACGGCGTCACATCCGGCTTTAAAAACCTGATGGGCGACGTGATTCAGGGGGCCACCGGCGCGGTGGCCAGTCTGCCGGCGATGGTCATTCAGCGGGCCAACCCCGGTCTGTACGACATGCTCACCAACGGCGTTCTTCAGGCCAATGTGTCATTCGACAAGGCGCAGCTTAACTGCCAGAACATGGCGAAAAAGATGATGGACTTCAGCGACAGCAGTAACTGGACGCAGCAGGCCATGATGGATGAATACAAGTCTGTTGTGAACAGCGGAGATACTGACGCGGTTCGTGCAGATGAGGCGGGGCGGAAAGTCACCGGCACGTCGGGCAACAACTGGATTGGTGGTCAGAAACGTGGGGGGCGGGGCAGCCCGCCATCCGTGTCACCCATGACCTTGTCGCTGCCGGCTACAACATGATGAACGGTTTACCTGTCACCGCTAATTCGACTGTCGGCGAAAGCAGCTGTAACGGTGGCGCATGCTCTAAATTCGGCAGTGCTGAAGAGGCGGCGGCCATGACCGTGAAGGTACTGGGCGATCGCTCGATGCGCACCTGTGCCAACGCGAGCGAATGTACCAGCGGTGATGCGGATGACCAGCCCGGTACGACCGTTGCCGGCACCGGCTTTGCCCCACTGCTGGAAGAGGCAACTAAAGCCAACGCTGAGCAGCTGGTCAGGCTCGTCAACGGTACGGAAAAGCCCACGGCCGCGAATCTGGCTAAGCTGAAAACCGGCGGACTGCCGGTGACGGCCGGCGTGATTAAAGCCCTGCAGCGTGATCCGGATAACGCGGCCCTGACCGCCCGTCTTGCCGGCGAGCTGGCCATGTCTGACACGGTGGAAACGGCGCTGCTGATGCGTCGCATGATGGTTACCGGTATGTCGGAGCCGAATGCCGCTGCCCAGCCAAAGGCCATTGATACCGCCGGTCAGCGTATCGAGGCGCTGGATCGGGAAATCGCGGCGCTGAAAAACGAGATGGAGATGAAGCGTGAACTGTCACGTAATTCAGTGCTGACCATTATCGACAGGGAGAATCAGCGCGTCGAAACCAACCCGCAGACCCAGTCAGATGACAATACCGACAGTCGCTTCAACCAGATGGCAGCGCCGCAGTCGGCTGAATGAGGGAATAAGGATGCGTAATAAAACGACTGTCAGGAAAGTCCTGACCCGTGCCGGCATCTTCCTCGCCTGCATGGCGCTGTTCATGGTGGTCTCACTGATGATGGCTGACACCGCCATGAAACATCCGACTGAAGCTGCTGCATTCCGGAGCTGGATGCAGTCGACGCGTTACGGCTGGCTGATGTGGCGACTGGCGCTATATGCGCTGGTTGCGTGGGGCCTCTGGAAAATCCGGCATGCGCCGGGCTTCCGGGAGGCATACCGGCGGCCGCTGCTGCGCATCAGCGTGGTCAGTGTGCTTTTTATCGCGTTGTGTGAGTACGCGATGTTTACCGGTCCGGGAGTCTGAAGATGACGACAAACAGCTATCTTGAGTATTTTCTCACGCTGCTCGGCTGGGTGATCAATAACGGTCTGTGGAATGTCCTGCTGAGCACCGGCCTTTTTGTCCTTCCGCTGGCGTTTAAGGTGGTGGGTATCTGGCTCAGGGTCCGTGAAGAGGGGGAGGATGAAGGCAACAAGGGGATGCTGTCGCTGCCCCGTATCGAGAACGCGCTGTATGCCGGCTTCCTGGTGATGATTGCCTGCTGCGTACCGCTGATTAATGTCAGCCTCAGTACGATGCAGTACGACACAACCCGGGCAAAGAGCTGTGGTGTGTGGACGCCCAAAGCGCCGGATGAAAGCGGCTATGCCGGCGTGGTCACCAGTCTCAACGACCAGACGGCTGCAGCACCGGTATGGTGGGTGCTGATTCATAAACTCTCAAAAGGGGTAACCCAGGCGGCCGTGGCGACCATTCCCTGCCGCCCTGACATGCGCCAGATCCGCTTTGAAGTGCAGCATACGCGTATCGACAACAAAGCGCTGGCGCAGGAGCTGCAGGACTTCACCAACGACTGCTATTCGGTTGCGTTGTATCTGTGGAAGCAACAGGATCAGGGCCAGACAAAGGACAAAACCACGCTGCGTGATATCGAATGGATTGGCAGCAGTACATTCCTGAGCCGGTATTATCCTTCGTTGCAGTCCAAACTGCCCCGGGCTGCGTTCCCATGGTCTGACAGCCGGGACAGCGGTCGACCCAATACCGGAAGAGGAGGCTATCCCACCTGCAGCGAATGGTGGAGCAGTGCGGATACCGGTCTGAAAGCCCGCGTGAAGGACCAGGCTGACCCGGATATGTGGCTGCGTATCTCGGCCGCCATGAAAATGTCAGGCTTTAACGACAGTGACTATCAGGAAGCTGTCATACGGCGCCTGGTCAGCCCGGAGAGCCTGACGGTCTCACAGAGTGGCCATGTGTATGCCGGCTATGGCGGCAACGCCGATTTTACCCTGGATAATGCAGCGGCACGCGTGGCGGCTATTGGCGGGACATCTCTCGGCAGTCTGGCGGCATTCCCGGCGTTCGATGCGATGCGACAGGCGCTGCCAATGGTGCAGGCTATCCTGCTGATGGCAATATATGTCATGCTGCCGCTGATTCTGGCGTTTGCGGCTTACGAGTTCAAGACCGTTATTACGCTGACCTTTGTAATATTCGCCCTGAACTTCCTGACGTTCTGGTGGGAACTGGCGCGCTGGCTCGACAGCTGGCTGTTAACCGCGTTGTACAGTTCGGATACACACAGCCGCTTCAATATGGCGGGACTGCAGAACAGCTCAGATGACCTCATTATGAATCTGGTGATGGGAGCGATGTTTATTGTACTGCCTGCCGTTTGGCTGGGAGCTCTTTCGTGGGCAGGGGCCAGCGTGGGTGTCGCTGTTAGCGCTGCCTTTCAAAAGGGTACTGAAACTGCTCAGAATACAGGCGGGAAACTTGGAGAAGCTGCTGGTAATGCTATCGGCAGTAAAGCAACCAAAGGGTAGTTTTACTGGCCGAGTTAATTGGGCCTAATCTTCACTCGGGGATTTGTAAGGAGCGCCATCATATTCATTATTGATGGCGCTATTCATTACAAATTCATCATGAAAATTATTTTCATCTTTCTTTTCATTAAAACTATTTATTGAAGCATCTTTAGAGCTAGATCCTATATGTGTTATGGCAGCAATAAAAGTCCATAATAAAACTGCGCTGCAGCTTATCAAGAAACCGCCTGCTATAAGTGCAACTAACGAACAAAGGACAGCTAAAAGCAGCGGTATGTGGCCTAACCACTTCGGCAGTTTGTATTGTTTAGCCAGTATGACGCAGCGCTGATCTAAACGTGTAAAAATTTTTTTGATACCCTTCCATATTGCAGCGAGACGAACACCACGTTCCCAGGCGCGTTTTTCTTGAGACTGATACATCTCCCCCTCCGAATTAGGTGAGTTCTAAAGGGACTATAGCGGATTTTTTGAGCAATTACTAATTACTGCTTCAGTACTCAGAGTTACTAATAAATTCTCTAATATCATCGGGTTAATTTTTTCAATGCGTTACGACTTGTCATCATTAAAAAAGCATCACTATACTGTGTTTATATACAGTATAATTTGAGGGGCGAGTTATGCCAATTCCTTTAGAACAGACGATGTGTTGGGATAAAAGTTCGCAGAAAAATTCAGCAAACACACCGGTTTTGATGATGGCGGCTATCTCCAGACTTACAGGTAGCAATCCATCACTGGCATGCGTTCCGTTGTTTGTTGATGGGGTTTCATGTGGTTTCCCTTCTCCAGCACAGGATTATGTCGAAAAACGTCTTTCCCTCGATGACCTTTGCATCCGCTATCCGGAAAGTACCTATCTGGTGCGAGCAGAGGGGGATTCGATGCTTAATGCCGGGATTAAAGACGGTGATTTACTAATAGTGGAGTGTATTCGTGAGGCAAAGCACGGTGACATTGTCATTGCAGCCGTAGATGGGGAGTTTACCTGTAAGAGGCTTCAGCTATTGCCATCACCAGCTCTGGTCCCGGCTAATCCAGCTTATTCTTCAATCCCCCTTACTGAGGATATAGAAACAGTGGTCTTTGGTGTGGTACGTCATCTCGTTCACTCCTTCAAATTCCGGGATGCCTGAGCATGTTTGCGCTGGTCGATGTGAATTCTTTTTATGCTTCATGCGAAACCGTTTTCAGGCCAGACCTCCGTGGCAAACCTGTGGTTGTACTATCCAATAATGATGGATGCATAATAGCCCGTTCAGCAGCTGCGAAGTCACTTGGGCTAAAAATGGGTGACCCTTGGTTCAAGGTTGGCCGCGAGGCGGAAAGAAGAGGCGTTGTTGCCTTTTCCAGTAATTACAGCCTTTATGCTGACATGTCTGACAGAGTGATGACTATTTTGCAGATGTTAGCTCCCCGCGTAGAAATATACAGTATTGATGAAGCCTTTTGCGATCTTACGGGAGTAAGTGGTCTTTTATCACTTGAGGTTTTTGGCCATCAGATACGTGAGCAGATCAGGCGCAGGACACACCTTACCGTGGGGGTGGGGATAGGCCCAACGAAAACTCTGGCTAAACTGGCCCAATATGCAAGTAAACGCTGGCCAGCTACGCGAGGAGTAGTTGACCTGAGCAATATAGGGCGACAGCGAAAGTTAATGGCCTTGGTGCCAGTCGAAGAGGTCTGGGGTATTGGCCGTCGGCTCGGTAAAAAATTGCAGTTGATGGGGATTAACAATGCACTCCAGCTGTCTGAGCTGTCTCCTTCATTTATTCGTAAGCAATTTTCAGTGGTTGTTGAACGAACAGTAAGAGAACTCAACGGCACGCCCTGCCTGGGCCTTGAAGAGTTTACAGCTCCAAAGGAGCAAATCATATGCTCCCGCTCCTTTGGAGAAAAACCTACAGATGAATTCAGCATCCATCAGGCCGTCTGCGCTCATGCCGAACGTGCAGCAGAAAAGTTACGCGCAGAGCACCAGTTTTGTAAACGAGTAGCGGTATTCATCAGTACCAGTCCCTTTGCAGAGAATGAATCGTTCTATAAAAATCAGGCTGTAACGGAGCTTGCTGTTCCGGCCCGTGATTCCCGGGATATCATCAAGGCGGCTGTAAGAGCTCTTGAAACAATATTCATCCCGGGGCATCGTTATCAACGCGCAGGTGTAATTCTCACCGATTTTCGCAGCGCGGCAGTATCACAACTTACCCTGTTCGATGACCTTCAGCCTCATCGTAATAGCGATGAATTAATGACACTCATAGACAGCATTAACAGCTCTGGTAAGGGTTCAGTCTGGTTTGCAGGGCAGGGCATTAAAAGTGATGCCACAGGCTGGAAGATGCGAAGAGAAAGACTTTCGCCCGCTTTTACAACCAGATTGGATGATATTGTCAGAGTAAGGTAATCATCTTTTTTATATTTGCTCGAAACCGCACCATTGACATTACAAACTCTATACGGCAGGGTTTACAGTCTGTTACATGGTGAATAAGTCAAGCGTTGGATTGGCCCCTATATTTCCAGACACTTTTTATCGCTTAACCCATTACTGGTTCGCCGCCGCAGATATTCCCGTGGCGAACGATATCCCAGTGCACTGTGCGGATGCCATTCGTTGTAATGTTCGAAGGCCTCCGCAAGGTTCTTTGCCGCTGTTAACCCGTCAGGTTTTGGCATGATACTGATGTAGTCGCGCTTCATCGTTTTCACGAAGCTCTCCGCCATTCCGTTGCTTTCTGGACTACGTACCGCCGTATGTTTTGGCTCCAGTCCTACCATTCTGGCGAACTGACGCGTCTGATGAGAACGGTAGGCTGAACCGTTGTCTGTCAGCCACTCAACGGGGGATGTCGGCAGCCTGTTACCGAAGCGACGCTCTACTGCACCCAGCATGACGTCCTGCACGGTTTCACTGTCATATCCACCGGTACTTGCCGCCCAGTGAAGTGCCTCGCGATCGCAACAGTCCAGCGCGAACGTGACCCGCAGTTTTTCACCGTTATCACAGCTGAACTCGAAGCCGTCGGAGCACCACCGCTGGTTACTTTCTCCAACGGCCACTTTCCCTCTATGCGCCCGCTTCGAGGGCGGTATTGCCGGTTTACGCTCAAGCAGCAGCGCATTCTGACGCATGATACGGTATACGCGTTTGGCATTGATCACCGCCATGTCGTCAGTTTCTGATTGTCTGCGCAGCAGTGCCCATACACGACGATAACCATAGGTGGGCAGATCGTCGATAACGGTATGGATACGAGCCAGCGCTTCAGTATCATCAGGCTTGCGCTTGCACCGACGATCCTGCCAGCCCTTCGACCGACGGGCCATGGCATGCAGTTGCGCACGTGAGACCCGGAGGCAACGACTGACAAGGCTTATTCGCCATCCTCCGGCAACAAGGGCACGTGCGCTATCCACTTTTTTTGTCGGCCATATTCAACGGCTTCTTTCAGCAGCTCGTTTTCCATGGTTTTTTTGCCCAGCAGGCGCTGTAACTCTTTAATTTGCTTCATTGCAGATGCCAGCTCCGACGCGGGTACAACCTGTTCACCAGCGGCAACCGCAGTGAGACTGCCTTCCTTGTATCTTGGAGACTGATTAAAATTAATACGATTAGATTTGGCAAAACGTATGCAGCCCGATGCCTTCCAGGGTTCAAGCCCGTATATCAGCGACTGGCGCATACGCTGAGCCACTCATCTGAAACCCGAACAGTTGTCCGTATTCCATAACGTATTTGCAAGGAGGGGTAAAAATGAGTCAGCCAAATCCACTTTGTGTGGGCATCGATGTTTCCAAAGCCACACTGGACATCGCTGCCAGCAGTGATGTTGCTCAGTTTACAGTCAGCAATGACTCTGATGGCTTTAACGCGATTATTACCGGACTGAGACGGCACTCCGTTGCTCTGGTTCTGATGGAGGCCACTGGTGGGCTGGAAGTTGCGGTGGCCTGTTCGCTTCAGGCCGAAGGTTTTGAGGTTGCCGTGGTCAATCCCAGGCAGGCCCGTGACTTCGCCCGTGCAATGGGATATCTTGCGAAGACCGACCGAATTGATGCCAGAGTCCTCACGCAGATGGCTGAGGTTATTAATCGTCACCCTGAGCGGAAACGCTTTATCAGGGCACTGCCGGATGCTGAACGTCAGGCCCTTGCTGCAATGGTGGTTCGCAGACGCCAGTTGATTGCGATGTTGGTGGCTGAGCGTAACCGACTGTATCCATCCCATCCACAGAACAAGAAAAGCATTAATACCATCATTAAAGCGCTGGAAGATGAGCTTGCCAGGCTCGAGAAAGACATGAACAGTCACATCCGGAACCACTTTAAAGAGATTGCTGAGCGCCTGAGCAGTATCAAAGGTGTAGGCACCATGACCGTTTCCGCGATGTTGGCGGAGATTCCGGAACTGGGAACGCTCTCCCGGCGCGAAATCAGTGCGCTTATAGGTGTTGCTCCTGTCAACCGGGACTCAGGGACTATGCGTGGCCGGCGAACCATTTTTGGCGGCAGGGCTGGCGTAAGATCAGCACTGTACATGGCTGCGCTTGTGGCAACCCGCTTTAATCCGGTGATAAAAACGTTTTATGTGCGCCTGCTTGCAGCCGGAAAGGCCAAAAAAGTGGCGCTGGTAGCCTGTATGCGTAAGCTGCTTACCATCCTGAACGCAATGCTCAGAAAGAACGAAGAATGGGATGAGTCGTACCACCACGTTGCTCCATAATTTTTACCTTCAAGACAGTTGCTGATATTGCTTACGCCACAGGAACAGCTGACTGG
This sequence comes from Enterobacter cloacae complex sp. AR_0002, assembly GCF_001922365.1. NCBI lineage: Bacteria > Pseudomonadati > Pseudomonadota > Gammaproteobacteria > Enterobacterales > Enterobacteriaceae > Enterobacter > Enterobacter cloacae complex sp. AR_0002. Next base: position 3,208,007 of record NZ_CP018814.1, on the reverse strand, counting down.
CAGCAACGCCATGCTGACGGGCGACCAGCGACACGGTCATTCCGGGCTCAAAGCTCTGCTGAACAATGGCGATTTTTTCCTGAACGCTGCGCCGTCTGCGCTTCTCTGGACCTAGAACATCAATCATTCGGACTCCAACGACTAGTCTAAAACTAGTATTAAGACTATCACTAATTTAAGTGATACCAACTGTCTGGAGATTCATGGGGCCAGTCTAAGCGTACTTTTCATTGACCGCTTTTTTAGTAAATATGTTTGGAGGATATGGATCGTGAGGAGTCTTACCGCCATTTTAATAATTCCTGCTCTTGTCACAGCCTGTAGCATGCAGGAAATAGCAGATACAAATAAGAAAATCAGTGATGGTGCTTCAGGTATAATGAACTCTTTGAGGGGAAACTCTAACCCATCAACTGATGTTACAACACCAATGCATTTACCTCAGTCATTAAAAAAAGAATCCAAGTCTAAAAATTATACTGTAGCTGTTGATGTAGATACTGCTGCTGCCAGAATAAAAAGACATTACAAGTTTATGTCAAGTCAGGAGCTGGATAGTTTACGGAATAGCTCTAATGACGGGGCATGGAAAGCGGTCGCTGAAGATGATGCACATCCAGTTTGGGAGGCAATACCTGGTAGCTATTATAAAATGGGATCTGACTGGAATGATAACGATCATTTAGATGTAGAAATTGAAAAAAACGGGAGTGGGAGTAAACTCTATATAACATATTCTTCGGCATCTGCAGAAAGGCTATCGGGATCTGGCGTACAGAAGTTGATGAAGGAAATTCATTCCGTGGCTATAGGTGAGTGATATTTTATCGGGAAAAGGTAGTTATCATTATGTGTTAATGATAACTACCTTTTGTAGTTGGTTTATTTTAACTCAATATATAGGCCAAGCGCGATACAAAAAGCATGCAGTAGAATTGGTAAAAGAAGCCCTCTGCTTTGATATCTTGCTCCACAGAAAATTAATGAAAGTGAAAACATTTGGATTTTGGTGGGCAATGAATACTGTGTGTGTATAACTGCAAACAAAACAGAAACTGTCAGCCCACCGATGATATAGCCCGCCTTTTCACCAAGGGCGTTTAAAAAAGAACTCAGGATAATTCCTCTGAAAACCAGTTCCTCCAGTAGAGGGAAAATAATAATTGTGGCTGCGATTTTTACAGCTGCCATTCCATGTGACAAACCTTTAGTAAATTCTGTAACGAAGGGTTCTTTCGGCGTAAGGTAGTATGAAGCAGTGTAAGCAATAATTATGAGCAAGAAAAAAACAAATGACTGCTTGTTAGGTTTCCCCCAGGTTAATCCTTGGTAAAGTGAGGTGTTATTTAATAAGTGAGTTATGGATAAAAAAATTAAAAGCATCATCAGAGGCTTAATTATCTGCAAATGTAATATTGAGAAATCAAGCCTAGTCATTAAGAATATATTTAGATCAATAGAGGTTAATAATAAATAAAAGAATAAAAAGTTATAGAATCCGAAAGTCAGAATCATAAGGCGTTGTTTTAAAATATCCATATCAACCACTTTCATCGGAGAAAACTACATATTACTCACCCAAAAAACGATGTCTACATCCATTTGACGTCGTATTTCCCTGTTGGTACTATCAAACTGTTGTACTGTCGCACTGGCGACCACCAATGCTCTTGTAGCCTGTGATGAGCGCCTTCGGGTGGCTACAGTCGCACTTAAGCTGCGACCACCAATGTTCCGGCAGTCTGTGAGGAGCGCCTTCGGGTGACTGCACAATAAAACTCTCTAAGCCTGAAAGGGAGTACATGAAAAATGTGGCAAATCTGCTCACCTTTGAAAGCAGATATCGTCTATGAAAGCGCACTATGACGCGGCGATGAAGGTTTACTGTGTAGCAAATCTGCCAGTTTCAATTCACTTCCGTTCTGTGAACGGCATCAGTTCAACGTCTTCTCATTTGCAGTGATACGCCCTGAGTTTCGTACGACTTTTGCATCGACGGATAAGGCCATTTGGTACATTTGGCCGCTTACGGAGTTGCATTAGGAGCACGAAGCTGCGCGGCGTCACTTGTGAAGTGGCGAAGACACTACCAAGTGACGCGCGCAGCGCATAACGTCTCAACCCACGTACGACGTGGTTTTCAACGTTTTACTACCATCTGACCAACATGTAGTCCGTGTCAGTACGGTATTAAACTCACTTTTACATCAACGTAAGCACGACGGAAGGCCGTCTGAACGTTCAACTATCAGTAAGGAGGAAATCGACTCGGTATCGATGGCGACACTACGAACAGTAGTGTTGGAGGCAGCTTGACGTAAGTCAGCTCTGCATAAGCAGCAAACAGATCAGAGATCTGGGGTGCCTCGCAAGAACTCAACAATTCGCCGCCCCGATGCACAGATACCAGTTGAGACGCAGGAAGCGCAAAAGCAACCGTGTCGTCGGGGATGAATTACTGGGGTACAGATCCGTCCGCTTATTTACAAGCCGAGGGACGTGTATCCCTGTGGAGATATAGGAATGTCCAGATTCAGTAAACAGCTGTGCAAACAACTTGTCACACTTGCTCGTCAGGGACGGGGAAGTTATAAAACTGTGGCTGACCGCTCAAGAATTGCAGAACGTTTTTCTGAACGTCTGTCTGAACTGAATATTCAGATTAGGGACGTAAAACATATCAAAACTTCCCATATTGAAAAGTATATTGAGAGCAGGAAGGCAGACAGTTTGTCTCTCCGGACGTTACAGAATGAGATGTCTGCTATCCGCTCTGTTTTATTATCAGCAGGGAGAAATAAACTGGCCGATCCCAATCATACCAGCCTGAGTAATCAGGCCCTGGGAATTTCTGGTGCTAACCGGGATGGAACTAAACTCCCTATTACAGATGAAAAACTTAATGCGGTTGTGAATTTTGCGCTTAAAAAAGATGAAGGTGTTGCGCTCGCGGTACAACTTTCCCGATATCTGGGATTGAGAACGGAAGAAACCGTGCAGTCCGCAAAGTCGTTAAAAACATGGAAGCAGTCATTGATTAACAATAATGAGCGTGTCCGTGTTGTTTTCGGGACGAAAGGCGGGCGGCCGAGAGAAACAACAGTTTTCAATCGTGAAAAAGTTTTATCAATTCTGGATAAGGCAATTCATTATGTCAGTGAACATAACGGAAAGCTGATTGATAAACCCTCTCTGCATACCGCAATTGATCGTTACCGAAATATTGTAAGAGAGGCAGGGATGAATGGTAAAAATGCGCCGCACAGTTTACGTTATGCTTACTCACGGGATGCTGTAAATCATCATATTAAAAATGGAATGAGTCGCGACGAAGCCGAGGCATTAGTTTCAATGGACCTGGGCCACGGAGATGGCCGGGGGCGGTATATCAAACAGGTTTATTTTCGTGGGGAAACAGAATAGACGTTTTTACACTTCAATTTTAGGATGTAACGCCACAGCACAATCAGGGCTGTGGCTTATTCAAAATCAATCTTTATTCTTACATGCTCTAATAACGGTCATGCGTGATACGCCAGCGAGCCTTGCCGTTTCGTTTATTGACTTTCCGTTTTTCTTGCGGAGAGTTCTTATTAATTCATGTTTTTCCTTGTCTGCCAGCCTTCCCCTGTATTTTCCCTTCTCCCTGGCGCTTGTAATTCCCACCATCTGCCTTCTGCGGCGATCTTCATAATCTTTACGAGCAATTGCGGCTAACATGTCCAGCATCATATTATTCACTGCCCGGAGCATACTACGGGTAAAGTCATCAGCTGAGGAGCTGGATAGCGCAATATGACTTGTAGGCAGATCAAGGCTTATTATTGAAAGCGATTTCTCATGAATCATCTTTTTTAAAGACTCCCAGCCGTTATCATCCAAACGTGAAAGCCGATCTACTTGTTCTATAACTATCGCATCTCCTGGCTCTGCATCCTGAAGCAGTCTCATCAGTTCCGGTCGATGCAATGCTGCACCTGAAGCATTTTCAACATACCAGCCAGCTATGCGATGATTGTGTTGTTGAGCAAAGTCCTTGAGCCTCGCTTTTGCACGCAACGCATCCTGTTCTTGTGTTGAAGCACGAAGATATCCAAATATAAACAAAGTCCCTCCGGCAGTAACATTAAAATAGTCACATTCCAATTGGTATCATATGTGTCATTTTCAGAAGACGACTGCACCAATTGACGGGGCGTAACGCCAGATGTGCAGGCGACTCCTGACAACGCAATATCAGAAGTCATCTGCACCAATCTCGACTATGCTCAATACTCGTGTGCACCAAAGCGAGGTGTGAGCATGGCGTCAGACACATCATTGATTGCCGAGCAAGGCGTGGCCACCCTGCCCGATGCGGCTTGGGCGCAGGCCCGGCAACGGGCGGAAATCATCGGGCCGCTGGCAGCGCTTGATGTGGTCGGGCATGAAGCCGCCGATGCCGCTGCTCACGCGCTTGGCCTGTCCAGGCGGCAGGTGTATGTCCTAATCCGCCGTGCCCGGCAAGGTGCTGGGCTTGTGACGGACCTGGCTCGCAGCCGATCCGGCGGCGGAAAAGGCAAGGGACGCTTGCCGGAATCAGTTGAGCGCATCATCCGCGAGTTGCTGCAAAAGCGCTTCCTGACCAAGCAGAAGCGTAGCCTGGCAGCGTTCCACCGCGAGGTCGCGCAGGCTTGCAAAGCGCAAAAGCTGCGGGCGCCGGCGCGCAACACCGTGGCTCTGCGGATCGCCGGCCTCGATCCGCTCAAGGCCACTCGCCGCCGGGAAGGTCAGGATGCGTCCCGCAGCCTGCAAGGTGTCGGTGGTGAGCCTCCCGCCGTGACCGCGCCACTGGAACAAGTGCAGATTGATCACACGGTCATCGACCTGATCGTGGTGGACGAGCGCGACCGGCAACCGATTGGCCGTCCGTATCTGACCATCGCCATCGACGTGTTTACCCGCTGCGTGCTCGGCATGGTCGTCACGCTGGAAGCGCCGTCATCTGTTTCGGTCGGCCTGTGCCTTGTGCATGTCGCCTGCGACAAGCGTCCCTGGCTGGAGGGTCTGAACATAGAAATGGAGTGGCCGATGAGCGGCAAGCCCAGGCTGCTCTACCTGGACAACGCGGCCGAGTTCAAGAGCGAAGCGCTACGCCGAGGCTGCGAGCAGCATGGCATCCGGCTTGACTATCGCCCGCTCGGGCAGCCGCACTACGGCGGCATCGTGGAACGGATCATCGGCACGGCGATGCAGATGATCCACGACGAATTGCCAGGGACGACCTTCTCCAACCCTGACCAGCGCGGCGACTACGATTCCGAAAACAAGGCCGCCCTGACGCTGCGTGAGCTGGAGCGCTGGCTCACATTGGCGGTCGGCACCTACCACGGCTCCGTGCACAACGGCCTGCTCCAGCCGCCGGCAGCGCGCTGGGCCGAAGCTATCGCGCGGACCGGCGTGCCAACCGTCATCACTCGCACCACGGCTTTTCTGGTCGATTTTCTGCCCATCATCCGCCGCACGCTGACCCGCACCGGCTTCGTCATCGACCACATCCATTACTACGCCGATGCGCTCAAGCCGTGGATAGCTCGGCGCGACCGCTTGCCTGCGTTCCTGATCCGGCGCGACCCGCGCGACATCAGCCGCATTTGGGTGCTGGAGCCGGAGGGGCAGCACTATCTGGAAATTCCATACCGCACCTTGTCGCACCCGGCTGTCACCCTCTGGGAACAACGACAGGCGCTGGCGAAATTGCGGCAGCAAGGGCGCGAACAGGTGGATGAGTCGGCGCTGTTTCGCATGATCGGCCAGATGCGCGAAATCGTGTCCACCGCGCAGAAAGCTACGCGCAAGGCGCGGCGCGACGCGGATCGACGCCAGCATCTCAAGGCAACGGCAGTTCTTTTCAAAACCACGCCACCACCGGACGCGGACATGGCTGACCCGCAGGCAGACAACCAGCCACCTGCCAAACCGTTCGACCAGATTGAGGAGTGGTAGCCGTGGAAGAATATCCCATCATCGACTTGTCCCACCTGATGCCGGTGGCCCAGGGCTTGGCCCGTCTTCCGGCGGACGAACGCATCCATCGCCTTCGCGCTGACCGCTGGATCGGCTATCCGCGAGCAGTCGAGGCGCTGAATCGGCTGGAAGCCCTGTATGCGTGGCCGAACAAACAACGCATGCCCAACCTGCTGTTGGTCGGTCCAACCAACAACGGCAAGTCGATGATCGTCGAGAAATTCCGCCGCACCCACCCGGCCAGCTCCGACGCCGACCAGGAGCACATTCCGGTACTGGTCGTGCAGATGCCATCCGAACCGTCGGTAATCCGCTTCTACGTCGCGCTACTTGCCGCGATGGGCGCGCCATTGCGCCCGCGCCCACGGCTGCCGGAAATGGAGCAATTGGCGCTGGCACTGCTACGCAAGGTCGGCGTGCGCATGCTGGTGATCGACGAATTGCACAACGTCCTGGCCGGCAACAGCGTCAACCGCCGGGAATTCCTCAACCTGCTGCGTTTCCTCGGCAACGAGCTGCGCATCCCGCTGGTCGGGGTCGGCACACGCGATGCCTACTTGGCGATCCGCTCGGACGACCAGTTGGAAAACCGCTTCGAGCCGATGATGCTGCCGGTGTGGGAGGCCAACGACGATTGCTGCTCACTGCTGGCCAGCTTCGCGGCTTCGCTCCCGCTGCGGCGACCCTCGTCGATTGCCACGCTGGATATGGCCCGCTACCTGCTCACGCGCAGCGAGGGCACCATCGGCGAGCTGGCGCACCTGTTGATGGCGGCGGCCGTCGCTGCCGTGGAGAGCGGTGAGGAAGCGATCAACCATCGCACGCTCAGCATGGCCGATTACACCGGTCCCAGCGAGCGGCGGCGGCAATTCGAGCGGGAACTGATGTGAAGCCAGCGCCACACTGGCCACTGCATCCGGCTCCCAGGGAAGGCGAAGCCTTGTCTTCGTGGCTCAACCGCGTGGCCCTTTGCTATCACATGGAGGTGTCCGAGCTGCTGGAGCACGATCTTGGTCACGGCCAGGTTGATGACCTGGACACCGCGCCACCACTGGCGCTGCTGGCGATGCTCTCCCAGCGGAGCGGCATCGAGCCGGACCGGCTGCGTTGCATGAGTTTCGCCGGCTGGGTGCCTTGGCTACTGGACAGCCTTGATGATCAGATTCCAGACGCATTGGAAACCTATGCGTTCCAGCTCTCGGTGCTGCTGCCGAAACTCCGCCGTAGGACGCGATCCATCACGAGCTGGCGTGCCTGGCTGCCCAGCCAGCCGATACATCGCGCCTGCCCGCTCTGTCTGAACGACCCGGCAAACCAAGCCGTACTGCTTGCATGGAAGCTGCCCCTGATGCTGAGCTGCCCGCTGCATGGCTGCTGGCTGGAATCCTATTGGGGCGTGCCTGGGCGGTTTCTCGGCTGGGAGAACGCCGACACTGCGCCGCGCACCGCCAGCGACGCGATTGCGGTGATGGACCGGCGCACCTGGCAGGCACTGACGACCGGCCATGTGGAGCTGCCGCGCCGACGCATCCACGCTGGATTGTGGTTTCGGCTACTACGCACGCTGCTCGATGAGCTGAACACCCCGCTTTCGACGTGCGGAACCTGCGCGGGGTATCTCCGCCAAGTCTGGGAAGGCTGCGGGCATCCGCTGCGTGCTGGGCAAAGTCTGTGGCGACCGTATGAAACCCTGAACCCGGCAGTACGGTTGCAGATGCTGGAGGCGGCGGCAACGGCAATCAGCTTGATTGAGATGAGGGATATAAGCCCGCCGGGCGAGCATGCAAAGCTGTTCTGGTCCGAACCCCAAACCGGTTTCACCAGTGGCCTGTCGGCGAAAACGCCGAAGCCCGAACCCGTCGATCACTGGCAACGGGCAGTCCAGGCCATCGATGAGGCCATCATTGAAGCGCGGCACGACCCCGAGACGGCACGCTCGCTGTTCGCGTTGGCTTCCTATGGTCGGCGCGACCCCGCTTCCCTGGAACAGTTGCGCGCCACCTTCGCAAAGGAAGGCATCCCCCCGGAATTCCTGTCACATTACGTGCCTGATGGACCCTTTGCATGTCTTAGACAGAATGACGGGTTAAGTGACAAATTTTGACGACCAGAACTTTCCGGTGCACACTGTCACATAATCGAACGTATATGTGACAGGTACGACATGCTGATAGGCTACATGCGGGTATCGAAGGCGGACGGCTCCCAGGCTACCGATTTGCAGCGCGACGCGCTGATTGCCGCCGGGGTCGATCCAGTACATCTTTACGAGGACCAGGCATCCGGCATGCGCGAGGATCGGCCCGGCTTGACGAGCTGCCTGAAGGCGTTGCGAACTGGCGACACACTGGTCGTGTGGAAACTGGATCGGCTCGGACGCGACCTGCGACATCTCATCAACACCGTGCACGACCTGACTGGGCGCGGCATCGGCTTGAAGGTATTAACCGGGCACGGCGCGGCCATCGACACCACGACCGCCGCCGGCAAGCTGGTCTTTGGCATCTTCGCCGCCCTGGCCGAGTTCGAGCGCGAGTTGATCGCGGAGCGCACGATTGCCGGCCTAGCCTCGGCCCGCGCGCGCGGGCGGAAAGGCGGCCGGCCGTTCAAGATGACCGCCGCCAAGCTGCGGCTGGCGATGGCGGCAATGGGTCAGCCAGAGACCAAGGTCGGCGACCTGTGCCAGGAACTTGGCGTCACGCGGCAGACCCTGTATCGGCATGTTTCACCCAAGGGTGAGCTACGTCCAGATGGCGAGAAGCTACTCAGCCGAATTTGATGCCGGCATGAGGCAACGTAGCGACAGCGTGGTTTGTCTCAATGGGAAGCGCTCATGATCGATCTTTGAAGGCCCGCAGCAGTCGTGTCACAGACAGGACGAACAAACCGGTCAGCGTGAGGGCTGCGATACCCCAGTACTCTCCGATGAACGCGCCGGCCGTCGTGCCGGCCAGCACAATGGCGAGAATCGGCAAATGGCAGGGACAGGTGAGCACGGCCAGCGCGCCCCACAGGTAGCCGGTGATCGGTTTGTGCGTCTCGGACGGCAAGCGCTCGGGGCTGTTCATGGCAGACTCTCCGCGTGCTGTGCCGGCTCGGTCGGCATGGTGGCCAACTGCACCTCCAGATCGGCCAACGCTTCGCGCCGACGCTCGACGAACTGGCGCAGAACGGCAAGCTGCGCGGCCGCTTCATCGCCGTCCGCAGCATCCAGCGCCCGGCACAGCCGCGCCAGCGCGTCCAGGCCGATGCCCGCCTCGAAGGCCGCCCGCACGAAGCACAGCCGTTGCAAGGCGGCATCATCGAACAGGCCATAGCCGCCCGGGGTGCACGCCACCGGACGCAGCAATCCGCGCAGCAGGTAGTCGCGCACGATATGCACGCTCACCCCGGCATCAAGGGCCAGCCGGGACACGGTGTAGGCGCTCATTGAAAACCTCCTTTTTTTATCCAGCGCAGCAGGAAAGCTGCTTCACGTCCTTGTTGAAGGTCTGCGCCGCAAGCTTCAACCCCTCGACCATTGTCAGGTAGGGGAACAACTGGTCGGCCAGTTCCTGCACCGTCATGCGGTTGCGGATGGCGAGCACCGCCGTCTGGATCAGTTCGCCCGCTTCCGGGGCCACCGCCTGCACGCCGATGAGCCGTCCGCTACCTTCCTCGATGACCAGCTTGATGAAGCCGCGTGTGTCGAAGTTGGCAAGCGCTCGCGGAACGTTGTCGAGTGTCAGCGTGCGACTGTCGGTCTCGATGCCATCGTGGTGCGCTTCCGCCTCGCTGTAGCCCACGGTGGCGACTTGCGGGTCGGTGAACACCACTGCCGGCATCGCGGTCAGATTGAGGGCTGCGTCGCCGCCGGTCATGTTGATCGCGGCACGGGTGCCGGCGGCCGCTGCCACGTAGACGAACTGCGGCTGGTCGGTGCAGTCGCCGGCCGCGTAGATGTTCGGGTTGCTCGTGCGCATGCCTTGGTCGATAACGATGGCCCCTTGCGCATTGACAGTGACCCCCGCCGCGTCCAGCGCGAGGCTGCGCGTATTCGGTGCCCGACCGGTGGCAACCAGCAACTTGTCAGCGCGTAATTCACCGTGTCCGGTGGTCAGCACGAATTCGCCGTTCACATGGGCGACCTGGCTGGCTTGCGTGTGCTCCAGCACCTCGATGCCCTCGGCGCGGAAAGCGGCTGTCACGGCCTCGCCGATGGCCGGGTCTTCCCGGAAGAACAAGGTGCTGCGTGCCAGGATCGTGACCTGGCTGCCGAGCCGGGCAAAGGCTTGCGCCAGTTCCAACGCCACCACCGACGAACCGATCACGGCCAGGCGTGCGGGAATGGTGTCGCTGACAAGCGCTTCGGTGGAAGTCCAGTAGGGTGACTCTTTCAGGCCCGGAATCGGCGGCACGGCCGGACTGGCACCGGTGGCGACCAGGCAGCGGTCGAACGTTACCTCGCGCTCGCCACCCTCGTTCAAACGGACGACCAGGCTCTGGTCGTCCTTGAAACGCGCTTCACCGTGCAAAACGGTGATGGCTGGATTGCCGTCCAGGATGCCTTCGTATTTGGCGTGCCGCAGTTCATCGACACGGGCCTGCTGCTGGGCCAGCAGTTTGCTGCGGTCAATCGCAGGCACAGTTGCCGCAATACCGCCGTCGAACGGACTTTCCCGGCGCAGATGGGCAATATGGGCAGCGCGGATCATGATCTTGGACGGCACACAGCCGATATTGACGCAGGTGCCGCCGATGGTGCCGCGTTCGATCAGCGTGACCGTCGCGCCTTGCTCGACGGCCTTCAGCGCCGCCGCCATCGCGGCCCCGCCGCTGCCAATGATGGCGATATGCAAACCGGCGCCCTCAAGTGCATCACGGATTTTTGGTTCATCTTTGAAATCACCAACCCGGATCGAGCCTTGATAACCCAATGCGGCGATGGCGGCCAGCAGTTGGTTGTGGCTCACGGCGGTGTCTGCCATGACTTGCGCGCGGCTTTCTGGATAGGACACCACAGCGGCATTCACGCCGGGAATCTTTTCCAAAGCATCTTTGACATGGGTGGCGCAGGATGTGCAGGTCATGCCATTCACGGTGATTTCGGTCATTTTTTTACTCCATTGAATTTCGGGGTGCAGCAGGCATCGGCTTGGCGTTTTCGTTGGATGGCGTAGATGGTCAAGCCGATGAAAATCGCCAGCGCAGGCAGCAGCACATAGTCCAGATAGCCGGTCAGCGCGGACAAGCCGACCACACCGAGCAAAATGACCAGAACAGGGGTGAAGCAACACAGCGCCACGAGGGTTGTGCCAATGATGCTGACCCGCAGCAGTGTCTTCGGGTCTTTCATGATCAGTTCTTGACTGATGATGGGTAGCCCGCATCCTCGGTAGCCTTGGTCAGTTTCTGCACGCTGGTCTTGGCATCATCGAAGGTGACCACCGCTTCGCGCGTCTCGAAGGTCACGTCAACTTTACTGACGCCATCGACCTTGGAAATCGCCTTCTTGACAGTGATCGGACAGGCCGAGCAGGTCATGCCCGGTACGGACAGCGTAACGGTCTGGGTGGCGGCCCACACGGGGGCAACAACGGCAGCGAGGGCAAGGGCGGAAAGCAGCTTTTTCATGGTGAACTCCTGTGATCAATAGAAAAATGGCACGACGTAGGGAAATCCGAGCGCGACCAAAACCAGCACGGCCACGCCCCAGAAAATGAGCTTGTAAGTAGCTCGCACTTGGGGAATCGCGCAAACCTCACCCGGTTTGCAGGCGGCTGACGGCCGGTAGATGCGCCGCCAGGCGAAGAACAACGCCACCAGCGCCACGCCGATAAAGATGGGGCGATAGGGTTCCAACACCGTCAAGTTGCCGATCCAAGCGCCGCTGAACCCCAAGGCGATCAGAACCAGCGGCCCGAGGCAGCAAGCCGAGGCGAGGATGGCGGCCAGCCCGCCAGTGAAGAGCGCGCCGCGCCCGTTTTGAGGTTCAGACATACGTTTGTCCTTTCGAATCTGAATTGGATAGCTTAAGCTTACTTCCGTAGTTATGTACGGAGTCAAGCGATATGGAAAACAATTTGGAGAACCTGACCATTGGCGTTTTCGCCAGGACGGCCGGGGTCAATGTGGAGACCATCCGGTTCTATCAGCGCAAGGGCTTGCTCCCGGAACCGGACAAGCCTTACGGCAGCATTCGCCGCTATGGCGAGACGGATGTAACGCGGGTGCGCTTCGTGAAATCAGCCCAGCGGTTGGGTTTCAGCCTGGATGAGATCGCCGAGCTGCTGCGGCTGGAGGATGGCACCCATTGCGAGGAAGCCAGCAGCCTGGCCGAGCACAAGCTCAAGGACGTGCGCGAGAGGATGGCTGACCTGGCGCGCATGGAGGCCGTGCTGTCTGATTTGGTGTGCGCCTGCCATGCGCGGAAGGGGAACGTTTCCTGCCCGCTGATTGCGTCACTGCAAGGGAAGAAAGAACCGCGCAGTGCGGACGCGGTGTAGCCCGAGGGAACTACGCCTTAGCGTGCTTTATTTAATGAGATGGTCACTCCCTCCTTCCCGGTACTATGCTGAGGACAGGCTTTCATTCGGAGAACTATCATGGAAAACATTGCGCTCATTGGTATCGATCTGGGTAAAAACTCTTTCCATATTCATTGCCAGGATCGTCGCGGGAAGGCTGTTTACCGTAAAAAATTTACCCGGCCAAAGTTGATCGAATTTTTGGCGACATGCCCCGCTACAACCATCGCAATGGAAGCCTGTGGCGGTTCTCACTTTATGGCACGCAAGTTGGAAGAGTTGGGGCATTCCCCAAAGCTGATATCACCACAATTTGTCCGCCCGTTCGTTAAAAGCAATAAAAACGACTTTGTCGACGCCGAAGCTATTTGTGAAGCTGCATCGCGTCCGTCTATGCGTTTTGTGCAGCCCAGAACGGAATCTCAGCAGGCAATGCGGGCTCTGCATCGTGTCCGTGAATCCCTGGTTCAGGATAAGGTAAAAACAACCAATCAAATGCATGCTTTTCTGCTGGAATTTGGCATTAGCGTTCCCCGAGGAGCTGCCGTTATTAGCCGACTGAGTACCATTCTTGAGGATAATAGTTTGCCTCTTTACCTCAGCCAGTTATTGCTGAAATTACAACAGCATTATCACTATCTTGTTGAGCAGATTAAAGATTTGGAATCCCAGTTGAAACGAAAGTTGGACGAAGATGAGGTTGGACAGCGCTTGCTGAGCATTCCCTGCGTCGGAACACTGACAGCGAGTACTATTTCAACTGAGATTGGCGACGGGAAGCAGTACGCCAGCAGCCGTGACTTTGCGGCGGCAACAGGGCTTGTACCCCGACAGTACAGCACGGGAGGTAGGACGACATTGCTGGGAATTAGTAAGCGAGGTAATAAAAAGATCCGAACTTTGTTGGTTCAATGTGCCAGGGTATTCATACAAAAACTGGAACACCAGTCTGGCAAATTGGCCGATTGGGTCAGGGATTTACTGTGCCGGAAAAGCAACTTTGTCGTCACTTGTGCTCTGGCAAACAAGCTGGCCAGAATAGCCTGGGCCCTAACGGCACGACAGCAAACTTATGTAGCATAACGGCAGAAATACACCGGTTTAAAGAATTACTGATCTGGTTTTGCGAATACTGATATTGATGATACTAACGGCCCACCGGCCTGTTGAGGAACCTGTAAAACGGAAAGGCTCATTGAAGCCGTATATTTTCTGGAGGTTCATCAGGCGCGGAACTCATCAAGGCGCGGGAATAAAATCCCATTCAGACGCCGGATAGATTCAAGCAAGCCAACTTGTCGTCAAAATCGGTGTTGCAAAAACGGGAGTGACCATAGATTCCGTTTTCTGAGGCGACTCCAACGTCAGAAAAGACCGTGCGGTCGACTTTTGATATTTCGTGCTGTCGCCTTCTGAAAGTGACACCCGGAGCACCGATCATCCAGAACAGCGCAATGTGCTGATGGAAGGAGAGCTTCATTTGCTCATCCACTTGCGCAGCAGGCGCTTTTTCAGGGAGGCGCGTTCTTGCGGGTTGCGTCCCTTGTGATTGGCGATGCGATCCGCCGTGGCGGCCTGGCGCTTGACGGGCCAGTAGGAGCGGCCATCCTTGCCCATCGACCAGACGCTGCTGGCCTGGTTTTCCAGCAGGGGCAGATGGGCGCTCAGGGCTTCGGGCGACGCGCTGGTCAGCGCCGTGCGCTCACGGGTGCGCCAGCGCTGATGCCAGAGCTTCTTGTCCTCGCGCTCGCTGCCGCAGGTCGTGTGCCCGACGATGGGTGTTTTGCGGCGGCTGCGGCTCATAACGTAGTGGTCTCCAAGAACATTCAGGACTGATCCCAGGCGTCGATGGTCAAGACCTGATCGGCAGGACAGGCGGCTACGCGGTCGGGAACTGGATGGTGTTCAGTCTCATGCCGACCCCATTCGATTGATCGCGTCGCTTGCGGCACGCTGCGACGCAAGGAGGTTTGCGACCTGGTTTAGCAGCCGTGTCCGCTGCATGTCTGTTACCTATCTCCCCGACCGCTCATTGGACCAACTCCAGAGATTGGGCTCTATCGCTCAGCCAATACGAAACCGGCATTGGCTGATGCCACAACCGAGACGAACACAAATGGCTCGGTACCTGTATTTCGCGCCCCGTGCACTTGGCCCGGTCTTGCCACGGCTATCTCACCTTCCCTGAGGGCACGAACAATCCCATTGCCCTGAAAGTAATCAGCCATTCCCGACAAAACAGTCCACGTGTCTTGGCCGTGAGGATGAATGTGAGCCGCAATTTCCTGCCCGGGATGGACATGCCAAACCACGATAATTGAGTCTCGGGTTTCAAGCACAACGGAACGAATAGGCTCGCCTTCGGACGGCTGAACATACTCGGCTACAGAAAATATTCTCGATTCAACAGTCATCGGACATCCCTCTTTCACAGTGCCCCCAGACAGGCTGGATATGAGTTCTAACTCGAATTTGAACGGGAGGCTGGTCGTGCGGTCGTGCAGTTGCCGATGAGCGTGTCGGCTGCTGCCTCCTTGCCCACCAGCGAACCAGACGGTCGCATGCGCATCCTTTCTTATCGAAACTCGTTGAGATGATATGCAATCAAGAATAGAATTTCAAGAACTATTTTCGAGAATCGCAATGCCTTGATTCCCGTGCCGCGCCGGTTGCCTTGGCGGGCTTGTCACAAACCTACGTTTTCAAGAAGAAGGAAACCGCATGCCCCGCCGTTCGATCCTCTCCGCCGCCGAGCGCGAAAGCCTGCTGGCGTTGCCGGACACCAAGGATGAGTTGATCCGTCACTACACGTTCAGCGAAAGCGACCTCTCCATCATCCGGCAGCGGCGCGGCCCGGCCAATCGGCTGGGCTTCGCGGTGCAGCTCTGCTACCTGCGCTTTCCCGGCGTCATCCTTGGCGCTGATGAGCCACCGTTCCCGCCATTGCTGAGACTGGTCGCCAACCAGCTCAAGGTCGGCATCGAAAGCTGGGACGAGTACGGGCAGCGTGAGCAGACCCGACGCGAGCACCTGGTCGAGCTGCAAACGGTGTTCGGCTTCCAGCCGTTCACGATTGGCCACTACCGGCAGGCTGTCCAGTTGCTGACCGAGCTGGCCATGCAAACCGACAAGGGCATCGTGCTGGCCAGAGCCTTGATGGGGACGATAGAGAAAACGGAATCTATGGTCACTCCCGTTTTTGCAACACCGATTTTGACGACAAGTTGGCTTGCTTGAATCTATCCGGCGTCTGAATGGGATTTTATTCCCGCGCCTCGATGAGTTCCGCGCCTGATGAACCTCCAGAAAATATACGGCTTCAATGAGCCTTTCCGTTTTACAGGTTCCTCAACAGGCCGGTGGGCCGTTAGTATCATCAATATCAGTATTCGCAAAACCAGATGAATGATTGTTTAAACTGGTGTATTTCTGCCTTTATGCTTCGTAAGTTTGCTGTCGCGCCGTCAGTGCCCAGGCTATTCTGGCCAGCTTGTTTGCCAGAGCACAGGTGACGACAAAGTTGCTTTTCCGACACAACAACTCCCTCGCGGTTTCGGATAATAAGTGCAATTGGTAAGAGGGCGGCCAGCTGGTAGAGTCGGCGCTCCTCCCGACCAAGAGAAAAGCACTGATGAGCTACAACCAGCTGACCGAAAACGAACGATACCAGATTTACATTCTAAAAAAAGCAGGCCACAGCCAATTGGCGATAGCGGAGAAAATGGAGCGGAGTCCGTCCACGATCAGCCGGGAGCTTCGCCGTAACAGAGGGCTTCGAGGTTATCGGCCTGGGCAGGCACAGAAGCTGTCGAGCGCTAGGAGGCATGATGCCTACAAGGCACGGAAGGTGACGGACGAGGTGCGAGGTGAGATAGAAACCTTGCTTCGTCAGGAGCTGAGTCCGCAGCAGGTTGCCGATTACCTGAGAAGGCACACAGGCGTATGTCTGCACCACGAGACGATTTACCAGTTGATTTACGCAGACAAGGCCAACGGTGGCGATTTGTATAGGCATCTTCGGGTAGCGTCAAAGCCCTATCGCAAGCGCTATGGCAGCTATGATCGGCGAGGGAAGATCAAGAACAGAGTGAGTATTGATGAGCGCCCTGCGGTCGTTGACCGGCGTAGCCGAATTGGTGACTGGGAAGGCGATACGATCATCGGCAAGGGTCGCAAGGGCGTTCTGCTGACGATGGTTGAGCGTAAGACGCTGTATACGGTCATTGTTCGCCTGACGGGCAAAAGAGCCGACCTGCTGGCGGCTGCAGCGATTGAGCATTTGGCGTCGCTCAAAGCCAGAATCAAAACCATCACCTTGGATAATGGTCTTGAATTTTCTGGGCACGAGGATATAGCGAAAGGTCTGGAGGCGGATATTTATTTTGCCCACCCTTATGCATCATGGGAACGAGGGATCAATGAGAATACCAACGGCCTTATCCGCCAGTACTTCCCCAAGGGAACAGACTTAAGCAAGGTGACGGATGAGCAGGTTCAGTTTGTTATGGATCGACTGAACAGCAGACCCAGAGCGACCAGAGGTGGACGATCACCGAATGAGTTATTTATAGGGCGGCGAGACGATTTACTCGCCGCGTAATGAAATTGCAGTTATTACTTGAAACCAAGCGATGCTATATTTACAATTTAACTGGGGGCGCTGGTAAGCGTAATGCAATACTACGCTAAGCGAGGCGAGACGATGATGCACAAGCATGGGATGGGCAGATAGGTTTTTTGAGGCTGTAAAAAAGTTAACACACTCACATGAAGGGGGTGAAATGGATACACGATTATTTGCATTCGTCGGCGGAGACAGCGGTCTTTGGCGGATCGTTGGAACCGAAACCATAGTTGGCAAGTCACTGCCTGAAGCCAAAAGGCTCAACGTAATATCTGCCTCAGAGTTGCAGCCCGAAACCAATGCACCCTGGGTACTTCGCGGAATAACAAGCAATGAACGGTATGTCATGCGCGAAGAGAAGAACGAAATTGTGGTGAAGCAGCAAGGGCTAGCGCGCCCAGAAGCAACTTGCGCTGCGTTGATACCGATCCGAAAAAACGCAGCTTGGTGGGAATTCACGCAAGACGAGCGCCGGAGCGTTTTCGAAAAGTCAAAGCACATCCAAATCGGGCTCAACTACTTGCCTGCAGTAGCGCGCAAGCTCCACCACTGCCGCGACCTCTCTGAAAATGAACCGTTCGATTTTCTCAATTGGTTCGAGTTCGCGCCAACCCATGAGGCTGAGTTCAACGCATTGCTTTCCGAACTGCGTGCAACAGAGGAATGGAAGTACGTTGACAGAGAAGTCGATATCCGTCTCGTGCGAGAGGCGGCGTAGGTCAATCCCCGTCTGACCGCTCAGAGGCGTTAGCGGGCAGCCGGCACTGCATCTATTGATTTTGGATAGCTTGGAACCCGGCATTTCACTTGCAATTAATTCGAGCACGCCGCCATGAAATGCGAGCCGCCGCCGTCGATTGCAAGCTCGTTTGCAGATAGCGTGAGCATCAGCGCGCCGTCAGTTGCAGTTAATTCGAGCCGAAAGCGGCGTCGAATGCGAGCACGCCCGTTTTCAAACGCGAGCCGCTACAACTACCTGGTGCCGCCCGCGAAATTCGCCAGCCTCAAGCAGGCCAGCGAATTGCCGCTGGCCGTGGCCACCGATTGCGACCAGTACCTGCATGACCGGCTGACGCTGCTGGAAACGCAGCTCGCCACCGTCAACCGCATGGCGCTGGCCAACGAGCTGCCGGACGCCATCATCACGGAGTCGGGCCTGAAGATCACGCCGCTCGATGCGGCGGTGCCCGATACCGCACAGGCCCTGATCGACCAGACGGCGATGATCCTACCGCACGTCAAGATCACCGAATTGCTGCTGGAGGTAGACGAATGGACGGGTTTCACCCGGCACTTCGCCCACCTGAAGTCAGGCGACCTGGCCAAGGACAAAAACCTGTTGCTGACCACGATCCTCGCCGACGCGATCAACCTGGGCCTGACCAAGATGGCGGAATCGTGCCCCGGCACGACCTACGCCAAGCTGGCCTGGCTGCAAGCCTGGCACATCCGCGACGAAACCTACGGGGCGGCACTGGCCGAGCTGGTCAACGCGCAGTTCCGACATCCCTTCGCCGAGCATTGGGGCGACGGCACCACGTCATCGTCGGACGGCCAGAACTTCCGCACCGGCAGCAAGGCCGAGAGCACCGGCCACATCAATCCGAAATACGGCAGCAGCCCAGGGCGGACGTTCTACACCCATATCTCCGACCAGTACGCGCCGTTCCACACCAAGGTCGTGAACGTCGGCGTGCGCGACTCGACCTACGTGCTCGACGGCCTGCTGTATCACGAATCCGACCTGCGGATCGAGGAGCACTACACCGACACGGCAGGGTTCACGGACCACGTCTTCGCGTTGATGCACCTGCTGGGCTTCCGCTTCGCCCCGCGCATTCGTGACCTGGGCGACACCAAGCTCTACATCCCGAAGGGCGATGCCACCTACGAGGCGTTGAAACCGATGATCGGCGGCACGCTCAACATCAAGCACGTCCGCGCCCATTGGGATGAAATCCTGCGGATGGCCACCTCGATCAAGCAGGGCACGGCGACGGCCTCGCTGATGCTCAGGAAGCTTGGCAGCTACCCGCGCCAGAACGGCCTGGCCGTCGCCCTGCGTGAGCTGGGACGCATCGAGCGCACACTGTTCATCCTGGACTGGCTGCAAAGCGTCGAGCTGCGCCGCCGCGTGCATGCCGGGCTGAACAAAGGCGAGGCGCGCAACGCGCTGGCCCGCGCCGTGTTCTTCAACCGCCTGGGGGAAATCCGCGACCGCAGCTTCGAGCAGCAGCGCTACCGGGCCAGCGGCCTCAACCTGGTGACGGCGGCCATCGTGCTATGGAACACGGTCTATCTGGAGCGGGCCGCGAACGCCTTGCGTGGCCACGGTCAAGCCGTCGATGACGGCCTGTTGCAGTACCTGTCGCCGCTCGGCTGGGAGCACATCAACCTGACCGGCGATTACCTCTGGCGCAGCAGCGCCAAGATCGGCGCGGGCAAGTTCAGGCCGCTACGGCCGCTGCAACCGGCTTAGCGTGCTTTATTTAATGAGATGGTCACTCCCTCCTTCCCAGTACTATGCTGAGGACAGGCTTTCATTCGGAGAACCATCATGGAAAACATTGCGCTTATTGGTATCGATCTGGGTAAGAACTCTTTCCATATTCATTGTCAGGATCATCGTGGGAAGGCCGTTTACCGTAAAAAATTCACCCGACCAAAGCTAATCGAATTTCTGGCGACATGCCCGGCAACAACCATCGCGATGGAAGCCTGTGGCGGTTCTCACTTTATGGCACGCAAGCTGGCAGAGTTAGGGCATTTTCCAAAGCTGATATCACCGCAATTTGTCCGCCCATTCGTTAAAAGCAACAAAAATGACTTCGTTGATGCTGAAGCTATCTGTGAAGCAGCATCACGTCCATCTATGCGTTTCGTGCAGCCCAGAACCGAATCTCAGCAGGCAATGCGAGCTCTGCATCGTGTCCGTGAATCCCTGGTTCAGGATAAGGTGAAAACAACTAATCAGATGCATGCTTTTCTGCTGGAATTTGGTATCAGCGTTCCGCGAGGTGCTGCCGTTATTAGTCGACTGAGTACCCTTCTTGAGGACAGTAGTTTGCCTCTTTATCTCAGCCAGTTACTGCTGAAATTACAACAGCATTATCACTATCTTGTTGAGCAGATTAAAGATCTGGAATCTCAGTTGAAACGAAAGTTGGACGAAGATGAGGTTGGACAGCGCTTGCTGAGTATTCCCTGCGTTGGAACGCTGACTGCCAGTACTATTTCAACTGAGATTGGCGACGGGAAGCAGTACGCCAGCAGCCGTGACTTTGCGGCGGCAACAGGGCTGGTACCCCGACAGTACAGCACGGGAGGTCGGACGACATTGTTAGGGATTAGCAAGCGGGGCAACAAAAAGATCCGAACTTTGTTGGTTCAGTGTGCCAGGGTATTCATACAAAAACTGGAACACCAGTCTGGCAAGTTGGCCGACTGGGTCAGGGAGTTGTTGTGTCGGAAAAGCAACTTTGTCGTCACCTGTGCTCTGGCAAACAAGCTGGCCAGAATAGCCTGGGCACTGACGGCGCGACAGCAAACTTACGAAGCATAAAGGCAGAAATACACCAGTTTAAACAATCATTCATCTGGTTTTGCGAATACTGATATTGATGATACTAACGGCCCACCGGCCTGTTGAGGAACCTGTAAAACGGAAAGGCTCATTGAAGCCGTATATTTTCTGGAGGTTCATCAGGCGCGGAACTCATCGAGGCGCGGGAATAAAATCCCATTCAGACGCCGGATAGATTCAAGCAAGCCAACTTGTCGTCAAAATCGGTGTTGCAAAAACGGGAGTGACCATAGATTCCGTTTTCTGAGGTGCCCCCTACCAGCAACGCACCGCCGAAGACCGGCAGCAGGAGCGCGAGCAATTCCAGATGGTTAACCGGGGCCTGAAAGACCAGATTCAAGACCTGCAAAACCGGCTCATCCAAGCCGAGTCAAGAGCGTCCGAGCTGATAGACACTAATGCGCAATTACAACGACAAACGCATGAGCTCGAACAGGCCAATGCGATGCACAAAAGCACCTTGGATAGGCAAGTGGCCGATATCCAGAACTTGGAGCATCAACTTAACGACGCCTCGGCAAAAAACCGGGAGCGGAAGCATGAAAGCAAACAATTGGCGGATAATATTGCCGCACTCGCAAGCGGGGTCTGAGGTCCAACCATGCGAAAAACCACGTTAAGAAAGCAACCTTCTGAAAAGGCGACGTTTATCAGTTTTTTTTCCGGCCATAAAGGGGGCGGAAATTATTCCCTGCACGGGTATTCGCAAGGATTTCGGTAGTGCTCTGGCTCTGCCCCCCATAACCTGGCGGACAGAGCATGATTGGGAAAGCGGTACCCTCACGGCAGAAACGATTGACGCAGGCTATATTTCTATTATTCTGGAAATATAGATAAAGGAGGTATTATGGATTTAAACACTGCTGCAAACGCACTTCGAGAACTGGGCCACCCGACACGTCTCAGCATATACCGGGAGCTGGTCAGGGCGGGTCATGAAGGCCTGCCGGTTGGCGAACTGCAGAAGCACCTTGAGATTCCTGCCTCCACGCTCAGCCATCATCTTTCAGCGCTGATATCCGCTGGACTCATAAGCCAGGAACGGCAGAGTCGTACCCTGTTCTGCAGGCCCTGCTATGCGCAGCTTGAGCAATTGATGGCCTTTCTGACAGAAGAATGCTGCGCAGGCGGCAGCTGCAGTCTGTCACCCGCAAAGACTCCCGAAGAGACCCCATTGTGAACAACCTGACTGATGCCCTGAAAAATATCGATCCGGCCCTCCTGGACGCGCCGCTGACGGAAGATAAGCTGAAGGCCAGAGAGATAACGCATCCGCCCCGCATCCTGATGCTCTACGGCTCGCTGCGGGCGCGCTCTTACAGCCGGCTGACAACGGAAGAAGGTGCCCGGCTGCTGACGGCCATGGGCGCGGAGGTGAAAATTTTCAACCCGTCCGGCCTGCCACTGCCCGATGATGCGCCGGAGACGCACCCGAAAGTGGCTGAGCTGCGGGAGCTGGTTCTCTGGTCGGAAGGCATGGTCTGGTGCTCTCCGGAGCGTCACGGGGCCATGACCGGCATCATGAAGGCCCAGATTGACTGGATACCGCTGACGTCAGGCGCGGTCCGCCCGTCACAGGGAAAAACCCTGGCCGTCATGCAGGTCAGCGGCGGCTCACAGTCGTTCAACGCTGTAAATCAGATGCGTATTCTTGGACGCTGGATGCGGATGATCACCATCCCGAATCAGTCATCCGTGGCAAAAGCCTGGGCCGAGTTTGATGAGGATGGCCGCATGAAGCCTTCTTCGTATTATGACCGCATAGTGGACGTCATGGAGGAACTGATGAAGTTCACCCTGCTGACGCGCGGTCGCAGTGATTATCTCACCGACCGCTACAGCGAAAGGAAAGAGAGTGCCGCGCAGCTTTCTGAGCGGGTCAACCAGCGCAGCATATAAAAAAGCCGGCAGATGCCGGCTTTTTCCACACTGTTATGCCCGCAGCCTGGTAAAAAATCAGTGGCTGACGCGGTTCCCGTGCTCATCAATGACGGCTTCGCCGTCCTCTTTGGTAAACGCGCCCTGCTGCGGGTCCGGCAGTATGTCCAGAACCACTTCGGAGGGACGGCACAGCTTCGTGCCGAGCGGTGTCACTACCACCGGGCGATTAATGAGGATCGGATGAGCCAGCATGGCATCGAGCAGTTCGTCATTGCTGAAGCGGTCTTCTGCCAGGCCGAGCTGTTCGTACGGTTCGGTATTTTTGCGCAGCAGGTCGCGCACGCCGATGCCCATATCCGCAATCAGCTTCTTCAGCTCATCGCGTGACGGCGGCGTTTCCAGATACAGAATAACCGTGGGTTCGGCGCCGCTGTTACGGATAAGCGCCAGGGTATTGCGGGATGTCCCGCAGGCCGGGTTGTGGTAAATGGTAATGTCAGTCATAAGCGGTACTCCGTAAAGGGGCTGCACGGGCGCAGCCCCGGGGTTAAAGTTAAACAGACAGGCGCAGGGCCAGCGCGGCCAGCGTGACAAAAAGCACCGGCAGGGTCATCACGATGCCCACGCGGAAGTAATAGCCCCAGCTGATGGTGATGTTTTTCTGTGCCAGCACGTGCAGCCACAGCAGGGTTGCGAGGCTGCCGATAGGGGTTATTTTCGGGCCGAGGTCACAGCCGATGACGTTGGCGTAAATCATCGCCTGCTTCACCACGCCCTGTGCGCTACTACCGTCAATCGACAACGCGCCAACCAGCACGGTGGGCATGTTGTTCATGACGGACGAGAGTGCCGCCGTCAGGAAGCCGGTGCCGAGCGTTGCGCCCCATACGCCGTGCTCTGCAAACCGGTTCAGGGCGGCGGAAAGGTAATCAGTCAGTCCGGCGTTACGCAGTCCGTATACCACCAGATACATGCCCAGCGAAAAGATAACGATCTGCCAGGGCGCGCCTTTCAGCACCCTGCCGGCGTCAATCACGTGTCCTTTGCGGGCAACCAGCCAGAGAATAAACGCCGCCACCGCCGCCACCAGGCTGACCGGCACGCCGAGCGGCTCCAGAGCAAAAAAGCCAACCAGCAGAAGAACCAAAACCACCCAGCCAGCCTTAAAGGTTCGTGCATCCCGGATGGCTTCCCGCGGTGCCTTCAGCTTCGCCAGGTCATAGGTGACCGGGATGTCCCTGCGGAAAAAGAGATGAAGCATCACCAGCGTGGCCGCAATGGAGGCAATGTTCACCGGCACCATGACGGATGCGTACTCGCTGAAGCCCAGCGTAAAGAAGTCAGCCGTTACGATGTTCACCAGGTTCGATACGATGAGCGGCAGGCTGGAGGTGTCAGCGATAAAGCCCGCTGCCATCACAAACGCCAGCGTGGAGCCGGGAGTGAATCCCAGCGCCAGCAGCATGGCAATAACGATCGGCGTCAGAATTAGCGCGGCTCCGTCATTGGCAAACAGCGCCGCCACTGCGGCACCCAGCAGAACGATATACGTGAACAGCAGCCGGCCCCTGCCGCCTCCCCAGCGGGAAACGTGCAGCGCGGCCCACTCAAAAAAGCCGGACTCATCGAGCAGCAGGCTGATAATGATGACCGCAATGAACGTGCCCGTGGCGTTCCAGACAATCTGCCAGACCACCGGAATATCACCGATGTGCACCACGCCGGTCAGCAGCGCCAGCGCCGCACCGATGACGGCACTCCAGCCAATGCTCAGCCCCTTCGGCTGCCAGATGACCAGTACCAGCGTCAGGATGAAAATCGCACCTGCCAGAAACATACCCGCTCCTATTGAATACAAATGCCTGTTAAACCGGACTGATAAATTTTCGATGCGTAATATATTCGATAATCCAGATATATACCGGTAAATTTTTAAATGCAGACAGGCTTGCCGTTGGTGGTGGCGTTATCGCGTTCAGCCTGCCGGCTGAGCTGGCGGATATCATCCCGCTGGCAGAGATAAGCCTGTTCGATAACCGCCGCTGCCCACGCCGGCATATGAGGCGACAGACGATAGTGGATCCATTTTCCGTCCCGCCGGTCGGTAAGCAGCCCGTTTTCTCTCAGCAGAGCCAGATGCCGTGAGATTTTGGGCTGAGTTTCTTTCAGCACGGACGTAAGTTCACAGACGCAGAGCTCCCCTTTTTCGCGTAGCAGCAGCACGAGGCTGAGTCGGGTTTCGTCGGAAAGGCTTTTAAAAAGCTGCAGGGGGGACACGGGTGGCATGGTGACTCCTTATTGTGACTGACCTGAGTGTACCTGTGAAACTTTCTCCGTCAAATTTATATTCACTTAATCATATGTATGTGCGAACGCCGGACGAGCCTGAGCATGCAGAAGGACTTTCCGTCCGGATGCGCCTGACCGGCATTCCATGAACAGCGTTTTTGCCCTGCGCGTTGACCCCGTTAACAATTCGTGTAGAGTAAAAAGCGCTTTTTGCCGTGGTTCATCTGCCCGGCGGGCATTTGTGGCCGGTACTGAACGTCTGTTCATCCGGTCTTTCTGATTACCCGCGCTGCTCTGTCAGCCGTGAAGGAGTGATAAACACCACCATGCGTCTTACGCCACCCTGAGTCGTACCCCTCCTCTGTCGCACTGAATAAACTTCGGCGCGCACTCAAAAACATCCCGTCTGCGGATGTGCTTTTTCGTACGTAAAATTTTTGCCCTCACGGGCTGACCGTAATCAAAAACTGAGAAATGACTATGCTGCTGTCCTCGACGCGTAAGGACTGGCTGGGTAACGTCCGTGGTGACGTCCTTGCCGGTATTGTGGTCGCGCTCGCGCTTATTCCCGAAGCGATCGCCTTTTCCATCATCGCCGGAGTCGACCCGCAGGTCGGGCTCTACTCTGCGTTCTGTATTCCCCTGGTTATGGCCTTCCTCGGCGGCCGTCCGGCAATGATATCGTCCGCCACCGGTGCGATGGCGCTGCTGCTGATCACGCTTGTAAAAGACCACGGCCTGCAGTATCTGCTGGCGGCCTCGGCGCTGACCGGCGTACTGCAGCTGGCGGCCGGCTACCTGAAGCTGGGCAGCCTGATGCGCTACGTCTCCCGCTCGGTGGTCACCGGTTTCGTGAACGCGCTGGCCATCCTGATATTTATGGCGCAGCTGCCGGAGCTGACCAACGTCACCTGGCACGTTTATGCCCTGACCGCTGCGGGCCTGGGCATCATTTATCTCTTCCCGTATCTGAACAAAACCATTCCCTCGCCGCTGGTCTGCATCATCGTGCTGACCGCCATTTCCATGTGGCTGCACCTGGACGTGCGCACCGTGGGTGACATGGGCAAACTGCCGGACAGCCTGCCGGTGTTTCTGATCCCGGATATCCCGCTTAACCTCGACACGCTGATGATTATTCTGCCGTACTCGGCAGGACTTGCCGTGGTGGGGCTGCTGGAGTCGATGATGACCGCCACCATCGTGGACGACATGACCGACACGCCGAGCGATAAAAACCGCGAGTGCAAGGCGCAGGGCGTGGCCAACATCTGCACCTCCTTTATCGGCGGCATGGCGGGCTGCGCGATGATTGGCCAGTCGGTGATCAACGTCAAATCGGGCGGGCGCGGGCGGCTTTCCACGCTCACCGCCGGCGTGGTGCTGCTGCTGATGGTGGTGTTCCTGCGCGACTGGGTGTCCCGGATACCCATGGCGGCTCTGGTGGCGGTGATGATCATGGTCTCCATCGGCACCTTCTCCTGGCGCTCCATCAGCAACCTGCGCAGCCATCCGCTGTCAACCAGCGTGGTGATGCTGGCCACCGTGGTGGTGGTGGTGGCGACCGATAACCTGGCGTTTGGCGTGCTCACCGGCGTGCTGATTGCCTCGCTGAACTTCGCCACCAAGGTCGCCCGCTTTATGGCGGTCTCCTCTGAGCTGAAGGACGACACCCGCACCTATACCGTAGCCGGCCAGGTATTCTTTGCCTCATCCGATCGCTTTATGAGCCACTTCGACTTCCGTGAAGCGGTGGAGCGCGTGGTGATTGACGTAACGCACGCCCACTTCTGGGATATCACCTCCGTGAGCGCGCTGGACCGGGTGGTTATCAAGTTCCGTCGCGAAGGCACGGAAGTGGAGATCAAGGGTATGAATGACGCGACCCGCACCCTCGTTGACCGCTTCGGAGTGCATGACAAGCCTGAAGAAGTGGAAAAGCTGATGGGTGGCCATTAATTTACTGGAGAAAGCATCATGAATAACACCGTTATTGCCTGCGTTGACGGCTCGCCGTCAACCCGGCCGGTCTGTGAGTATGCTGCCTGGGCAGCCGGTAAACTTGGCGCGCCGCTGGCGCTGCTGCACGTGCTCGAAAAGAGTGAGACTCCCGCCGTGTCTGACCTGACCGGGAGCATTGGTATTGACAGCCGGGAGCAGCTGACCGAAGCGCTGGTCCGCGTCGAGGGTGAGCGCAGCCGGCTGCTGATGGCGCAGGGCAAGGCCGTGCTGGCCGGCTGTGCGGAGCTCCTGAAGCAGACCGGACAGCCGGACGCACAGCTGCTGCAAAAGCACGGCGCACTGGACGAAATCCTGGCGGAGCTGGGCGAAGTCCGGCTGATGGTGCTGGGGCGCCGCGGGACGCAGAATCAGGTAGGCAGCCATCTGGAAAGCGTCATTCGCCTGCAGAAAAACCCGGTGCTGATTGTGCCGGAGACGTTTACGCCGCCGGCGCGGGTGATGTTTGCGTACGACGGCAGCAGTGAGAGCCGTAAAAACCTGACGCGCCTGACGGTCAGCCCGCTGCTGCACGGCCTGAGCTGTCATATCGTGATGGTCAACGGTGACATGTCAGCCCTGCAGGATGCGCAGGCTGTTCTTCAGGAAGCCGGTATCACGACCGAGACACGCCTGCTGGAAGACGAGTCCGTAACCGGGGCGCTGTGCCGCTACGCGGACGCCCATGATATCGACCTCACGGTAATGGGGGCCTGCGGGCACTCCCGGTTACGGCGATTCTTTATTGGCAGCCACACCACGGAAATGCTGTCTGAAAGCCGTCAGCCCCTGCTGATGCTGCGATGAAACAGGCGGGCCTGATATCAGGCCCGCCTTCACAGGGGAAAGAGGATGACGGGTATGAAGGTAAAGGCGCGTTATTGCGGCGCATCCGTCCTGATACCGGTGGCCAGCAGGCTGGCGCCAAGAATGTAGACCAGGCAGAACAGGGCCTGAAGATGCAGGGTGACATGGTTATCTATCAGCACGCCCATGATTACCGGGGATGCCCCGCTGGCAATCACCGTCCCTGCCTCAACCGCCGAGCGCACCCTGGCCAGCTGCGCCGGACCAAACAGCTGTACCCAGAGCGCGGTGGCAAGCGTTGAGGCAATGGCCGACGATACGCCGGTCATAATCAGGTAAAAAGGCGTCACCCACTGACCGTTGCTGAGCCATAGCGCCAGCATGGCCAGGGCCTGTGGCATCAGAAACCACGGCAGCAGCCTGCGTGGTGAGAGCCGGTCAATCAGCGGGCCAAACGACAGCAGCGATACCGCCTGGGTAATGGCATAGGCAATAAACCATACCGCCACCCACGACAGCTCCCAGCCTTTCTCCTGTGCCAGCCTCGCCTGGTGGAAGAAGAAGCCGGTGGTGATAAAGGGGGAGGCCAGCACGACAGGCAGCGCCAGCAGCAGGTTGCGGTTTCGCCATACCGGCGCCTCTTTTTCTTTCTCCTCACCCCGCTTTCTGAACGTACGCAGCGGCTTCTCTTTCCCGCGGGGCAAAAACATCAGCGCGACCCCCACGCCGGCAACAAGCATTCCGGCATTGATGCCCCAGGCAGCGCGCCATCCCGTCAGCGCGCTTATCTGCACCGCAATCACAGGAAAAACGGCCTGCGCCAGCGAGAGCCCCAGCGCGATGGCGCCGAGCGCCTTGCCTGCATCAAGGGGGAACTGGCGCGCCGTTGCGGTCAGCGCAGTATGCACCATCAGTCCCTGGCCGCCGAGGCGCAGAAAGTAAAACCCGATGCACAGCATCCACGCCGCCTGTGCGCCGGAAACCAGCAGGCAGGCCGTGAGCAGCAAAAGGGTGACCGCCAGCGTGAAGCGGCGGGTCGTGGTGTAGTCAATCAGCCGTCCGGCCCAGGTCAGCGTGATGGCGCTCATCACCGTTCCGATTGCGTACAGGCCGCCCAGTCCGCCGTCGGTGAGCCCAAAGGCCTCACGAAAATCCTGCCCGTAAAGTGAGACAAAATAGGTCTGTCCAAAGCTGGACATGGCCATCAGCATCGCACCGAACGTAAGGTGAGAGGCGTGATGAAACATAAACCGAAAAAGCTGACGCATGAATATCCCTGAAGGCGGGCTGCAGCCCGCCGATTAATCACGACGTGTCCGTACCGGCTGCTGCGGACACGGCGCCTGCGTCCCTGAAGCAGGTACACGCGGGTTCACCGTGAAAGGTGGCAGTCCCGTAACGGATATGAGAGAACGGTACCCGGCGCGGACTGGCTGTCGCGGCAGGCTCTCTGATAAAGGACGGGCGAAGAGAAACTCAGGGTGGCGTAATGTGCATGACTCACAGTCAGATATAAAATGCTGCCGAAACGATAATTTTTAATGCTCTTCAGGTCAAGCCTGAAAACGGGCTCCTCATGCCCGCCGCAGGGGGAGTCGCACAAAAACAGTGGATAGCCGCTTGATTAACGCCCGTGACCGGGCCAGAATTGCGGCGAGGTGATGGCGTTCCACCTTACCCAACCGCTTCCCCTGAGAAGCTGATGACGCCTGATATTACTCCCCTTTAACCGGGAGTATGTCAGGCCGCCCCGTATCATCAGCCTGCATACTCCCTCTGACACAGAGGTAAACCCCGTGAAATCTTATCTGGCCATTATCATTGGTGGATCCGCTGGCTGCCTGATCCGCTGGCTGCTTGGCGCACGCCTGAACAGCCTGTTTCCTGACCTGCCACCGGGCACGCTGGTAGTGAACCTTGCGGGCGGATTTATCATTGGTGCGTCGCTGGCCTGGTTCATGCGCCATCCTGACCTGGATCCGGCCTGGCGATTACTTGTTATCACCGGGCTGTGCGGTGGGCTGACCACGTTTTCCACGTTTTCCCTGGAAATATTCTCACAGCTGCAGTCCGGTAATTATTTCTGGGCGTTTACTTCACTGCTGGTACACGTAACCGGCTCCATTCTGATGACTGCCCTGGGTTTTTTTGTCGTCACATGGCTGCTGTGAGCGTGTGGCTGATGACGGATAAAAATGCCCCTGCCTGCGGCAGCTTTACAGGGCTTTACCTCTTCCGCCTGAAGCGGGCCGGACGTTATGATAAAATTAACGTCACGCTAATTCGTTAATTTATCAGCAATTAATTATCGTATTTTTTATATCTTCAGCGTAGCTCAGCCGGCTTATCCTCTGATAACCAGCGGTTGTATATCAGGGGAAGGCCTGTTTTTTTTGAATAAAGGGAGGGAGTGTGTCAGAAATCCCAGACAGAAATAAAAAGAGGATGTCAGAAGTGCCATCTGCATTTTTCAGCTCGCCCGCAGCCGGCGGCATCGTGCTCATCATCGCCTCAGCAGCCGCTATCATCGTGGCTAACTCTCCGCTCAGGGAGGGATATGAGGTATTCCTGAAATACAACGCCGCCGGCCTCTCCGTTGAGCACTGGATAAACGACGCCCTGATGGCCGTGTTCTTCATGATGGTCGGCCTGGAAATCAAGCGCGAGCTTCTCACCGGTCAGCTTGCCACCTGGGGCCAGCGCGCGCTGCCGGGATTTGCCGCGCTGGGCGGGATGGCCGTGCCTGCGGCCATTTACGTATGGTTTAATGCGGGCAGCGATGAAACCCTCGCTGGCTGGGCAATTCCTGCCGCCACGGACATTGCCTTTGCGCTCGGGGTACTGGCACTGCTGGGCAGTCGCGTACCTGCCTCGCTGAAAATTTTCCTGTCGGCGCTGGCTATTCTGGACGACATGGGCGCAGTGGCTATTATTGCGCTCTTCTATACCAGTAATATTTCGTTTCTGATGCTGGCCGGTGCGGCGGTCACGGTTGCTCTGCTGTTTATCATGAACCGTGCCGGGATTACCCGGCTGTTTCCCTATCTGCTGGCGGGGGGCGTGCTGTGGTTTTTCATGCTTCAGTCCGGGGTGCACGCCACCATCGCGGGTATCCTGCTGGCGCTCTTTATCCCGCTGCGGGTAACCGATCCGGATAAACAATCCCCTCTTGCCCGGCTGGAGCACGGCATCAATCCGTGGGTGACGTTTCTGATACTGCCGCTGTTTGGCTTCGCAAATGCGGGGGTCGCGCTCTCCGGTATGACGGCTGATGACCTGATGTCGCCGGTACCGGTCGGCGTTGCGCTGGGCCTGTTTGTTGGCAAGCAGGCGGGCATTTTCGGCCTGTCGCTGCTGGCCGTCAGCCTGGGCCTGGCAAAACGGCCTGAAAAAAGTACCTGGCTGCAGGTTTACGGCGTATCGGTCCTGTGCGGAATAGGGTTTACCATGAGCCTGTTTATCGGCAACCTGGCGTTTGCAGAAAGCCCCCTGTTGGTGGACGAGGTCAAGGTGGGGGTACTTGCCGGCTCTGTACTGGCAGCACTGGCGGGTATGCTGATACTGCGCTTTTCTCCTTCGCATCCTTCCCGGTAACGCATTCGGGTCCGGAAAATCCCCGTGATGACGGGGATTTTTATTTCCCTGCAAACTTATTAATCAACAGGGCCACCTTCATTACCGTCGGCATTTATTCAGGTGCTTATCATCACACTGGTGCCCGCATTTATAGTTTGCCGAAAAAATTCGCACCGTTAATCATGCAGGTACAAACAAAAAGCAGTCTTTTTGTCAATCATGGCAACTTTTCCTGGCCGCCCCCGGTTATGTCGGTTCTCTCGCCTGTTATTAATGTAGCGGGTAATGTCCCATTTCAAAAAGGGGAAAGGGAGAGGCATGCTGATGTCTAAAATCAGAATGCCCCCGGAGTTCTGTTTATGGATGAGAACCTACAGCTGCTTGTGTCCTGCCAGAATTTTCAGGCCAATGATACCCGCCAGAATCAGTCCGAAACAGGCAATGCGTAACAGGCCCTTATCTTCATTTAAGTAAATTATTCCGTACGCTGCTGTCCCTAAAGCACCAATCCCGACCCAGACCGCATAAGCGGTTCCTACAGGAATAGTCCGTGTTGCCAGGGACAAAAAGTACATGCTCACACCGATAAATGTCAGGCAAAAAATACTGGGGTAGATCCGGGTAAATCCCTCAGTCCGGAGCATTGACGCGGCATAAAAGACTTCGGCTATGCCGGCAATCACCAGATACATCCATCCATTCATAAAACTCCTTTAACGGCTCATCAAAACCAGCAATATTGTGGGCAATGTTAACTCTGTTTTTAAGCAGGGGATCATCAGCATCAACCGCGAAACCCTTTCCGGCACAGGAAAAAATCGCTGCCTGCGTCGGGTTAACTGCCTGGGCCCAGTTTTTTTAACCTGAAATAGGTGGCCCTGGATATGCCGGTTTTCTCCATCACCAGTTTAATGGGCGTTTCGTGCCGGATAAGCTCCAGTGCGGCGGCCGATTTGTGATGAGGTTTCCGTCCAAACCTGACGCCTGCCGCCATGGCGATGACCCGGCCTTCGTTTGTGCGCTCCAGGATCCGCTCCCGCTCAGCTTCAGCAACGGCAGCAAGGATCTGAATGACCATTTTACCCATCGTGCCTTCAGTACTCAGTCCATTCTCCAGAAACCGGATGGCTATTCCCTTTTTATAGCAGGCATCAACAATGTGGATCATATCCGCTGTGTTGCGGCCAAGCCGGTCCATTTTGGTACACATGATAATGTCATCTTTTTCGGCACGGGCAAGCAGCCGTTGTAACCCTTCACGTTCGTCCGTGGCGCCCGACATCATGTCAGTAAAAATCCGGTCATCTCTGACGCCTGAAGATTTCAGCTCCATGATCTGCGCCGTCAGTTTCTGATGGCTCGTTGATACCCTTGCATATCCCAGTAATGCCATATTGGTCTCACAAATCGATACTGATACTGCG
Organism: Enterobacter cloacae complex sp. AR_0002; assembly: GCF_001922365.1. Taxonomy (NCBI): domain Bacteria; kingdom Pseudomonadati; phylum Pseudomonadota; class Gammaproteobacteria; order Enterobacterales; family Enterobacteriaceae; genus Enterobacter; species Enterobacter cloacae complex sp. AR_0002. Next base: position 3,175,313 of record NZ_CP018814.1, on the reverse strand, counting down.
TAGTATCATAAAGCATAAAACACGATTTTTGATACTCATGTAAGCACGCACTTTAAAAGGTCTCAAAACTTATAATATCTGAGACTATCAAAATTTGAGCAGAGCGATACCCTTACGAAAGGATGCGGGATGAGTGACGGTTTTCTGACCAGTGAACAGACCGAAAACTACGGACGGTATGCCGCCGAGCCTAACGAGGTTCAGCTGGCCCGGTATTTTCATCTTGATGAACGCGATCTTGTTTTTATTAATCAGCGCCGGGGGAAACATAACCGATTTGGGATTGCCCTTCAGCTAACCACGGCCCGTTTTCTGGGAACCTTCCAGACCGATCCCTTGCAAATACCTCCCGGCGTCCGAAATTACGTTGCATTACAGCTGAACATTCATCGCCCTGAGATCATGGCCCGATACGCCCAGAGAGAGAATACCCGTTGGGAGCATCAAAGGCTGATCAGGCAACACTCTGACTACCATGATTTTGGCGATTTCCCCTGGTCGTTCAGACTGAAACGTCTGCTTTATATCCGCACATGGCTCAGTAACGAGCGCCCCGGTCTGATGTTCGATTTTGCCACGGCATGGTTGCTCCAGAATAAAGTATTGTTGCCCGCAGCCTCAGCGCTGACGAGGCTCATTGGCGAAATTCGTGAGCGGGCAAGCAGGCGTTTGTGGCGCAGACTGGCTGCATTACCTGACAGCTGGCAGACTGAGCAACTGGCCGGTCTGCTTGTCATACCGGAAGGACAGCGGGTTTCCGTGATGGAGCAGATACGAAAAGGGCCCGTCAACGTCAGTGGTCCGGCCTTTACTGACGCACTTCAGCGCTACACACGCCTGCGCAGCCTGGAGTTTTCCCGGCTGAATTTTGCCGGGCTGCCTGCAATTCAACTCCGCAACCTGGCTCGTTATGCTGGCATGGCTTCGGTAAAATATATCGCCAGAATGCCGGAGGAACGGCGGCTGGCCATCCTGACCGCGTTTGTTAAAGCACAGGAAATTTTGGCACTCGATGAGGCTGTCGATGTTCTGGATCTGCTGATCCTCAATATCACGCGTTCAGCGAAGCAAACCGGGCAGAAAAAACGGCTCAGAACGCTCAAAGATCTTGATCGCGCGGCGCTACTTCTGGCACATGCATGTACGCTTTTACTGGATGATAAAATGGATGACGCAGCGCTGCGTCAGACTATTTTCAGCCACGTACCAAAGAACCGGCTGGCGGAATCCGTAGGTAAAGTCAATGAGCTTGCCCGCCCGCAGGACACAAATTTCCAGGATGAAATGGTCGAGCAATATGGACGGGTTAAGCGCTTTCTGCCAGCGATGCTGCGTGATTTACATTTTCAGTCTGCCCCTGCCGGCGAAAATACGCTATCGGCCATACATTACCTGGCCGAACTGAGTGGTTCGAAAAAACGCCTCCTGGAGAATGCGCCTGAGCAGATCATTACAGGTCCCTGGAAACGTCTGGTGTACGACTCCGAAGGCCGGATACAGCGTGCAGGATACTCATTGTGCCTGCTGGAACGCCTTCAGGATTCGCTGCGTCGCCGCGATATCTGGCTGGAGAACAGCGATCGCTGGGGCGATCCGCGTCAGAAGTTTCTTCAGGGGAAAGAATGGCAGGCTCAGCGGATCGCCGTATGCCGGGCGCTTGGACACCCCACCGATGGTGGAAATGCCGTTAAACAGCTGGCAACCGAACTGGACGAAACCTGGAAAACGGTGGCCTCACGCTTTGAGCTGAATGCTGCCGTGAGCATCTGTCATCAGGGTAAATATCCGTCCCTGACCATCAGCAGTCTGGAAAAACTGGAAGAACCGCAGCCGCTGATTCTTCTGAACAGCCGCGTCAGGCAGCTGGTCCCCCCTGTTGATCTGACAGAGCTGCTGCTTGAAATTGACGCCCGGACTGGTTTTACCCGCGAATTCACTCATGTGAGTGAGTCTGAAGCCCGTGCTCAGGATCTTAACATCAGCCTGTGTGCCGTACTGCTCGCTGAAGCCTGCAATATCGGACATGAACCGCTGATCAAACACAGTATTCCGGCACTGACCCGCCACCGTCTGAGCTGGGTAAAACAAAACTACATTCGGGCTGAAACGCTGGTCAGCGCTAATGCCCGGTTGGTCGATTTTCAGTCCACGCTGGAACTGTCTGAGCGCTGGGGCGGCGGAGAAGTGGCTTCTGCAGATGGGATGCGCTTTGTCACTCCTGTAAAAACGCTGAACTCTGGCCCTAACAGAAAATACTTTGGCTCAGGGCGTGGGATCACCTGGTACAATTTTGTTTCTGACCAGTATTCCGGCTTTCACGGCATCGTTATCCCCGGTACGTTGCGTGACTCTATCTTTGTGCTGGAAGGGCTTCTGGAGCAGCAGACGGGGCTGAATCCGGTGGAGATTATGACGGACACTGGAGGGTCCAGCGACATTATCTTTGGCCTGTTCTGGCTGCTGGGCTACCAGTTTTCGCCCCGCCTGGCAGATGCCGGTGAGGCGGTATTTTGGCGTGCAGATAAAAATGCGAACTACGGGGTACTGGATGAGCTGGCGCGGGGATGCGTTGAACTGTCAAAGATAGAAACCCAATGGGATGAAATGATGAGGGTTTCCGGTTCTCTGAAGCTGGGTACAGTCCACGCCTCAGAACTTGTGGGCTCGCTTTTAAAAAGTTCCCGTCCGTCAGGGCTGGCGCAGGCGATTATGGAGGTGGGACGGGTCAACAAGACGCTGTACCTCCTCAACTACATTGATGATGAAGAATATCGTCGCAGGATACTGACTCAGCTTAACCGGGGAGAAGGCCGTCACGCCGTGGCAAGGGCGATCTGTTACGGCCAACGTGGTGAGATTAGAAAACGTTACCGTGAGGGGCAGGAGGATCAACTGGGTGCGCTGGGGCTTGTCACTAACGCAGTTGTATTGTGGAACACGCTTTATATGCAGGAAGCGCTATCACATTTGCGCAGCGCTGGTGAGATCCCGGAAGACGAGCATATCTCACGCCTGTCGCCACTGATGTACGGTCATATCAACATGCTGGGACATTATACGTTCACGCTGCCGGAAAATATTCTGAAGGGAGAGTTGAGGCCATTAAATTTCAATTCAAACAATGAATTATTGCCTTAACGTGGTTTTTTACACGATTGAACCTCGAACCCCCAAGCCAGAAAGCAGATGCCGATAAGCAGGTGGCCGTACTATCCCAAGCATTAGAGGTCACCAAAACGGATCTGAAAGCCTCTCAGAATAGAGCGGAAGTTCTGTCCGATGAGAACAAGTTGATTCTTCAGGAAAAAGCGGTGATTCAGGGGCAGTTTAAGCAGCTTCAGGAGTCACTGTCGCGATAAAGGCTTTAGTCAAACATTCATCGAAAAAGCTATATTAATCAATATATTATATACGAAGTGGCTAATTCCAACGCTTTTACCGGCCGGACCTCAAGTAGCTGCACCGGCCGCCATTTCATTCAAAGAGGCCTCGACGACAGTCAAAACTGTTCGACGCACGTCGATCTTCCATCGCACGCGCTCGACGCATCGGTCCAGGCTTTCGCTATCGTCTGCGTCCAATGCTTTGCAAAGTCGCGCCAGTTCGTCGAGCCCAATTCCGGACTCGAAGGCTGCGCGGAGAAACCGCAGCCTTCCGAGTGTTTTGTCATCGAAAATGTTATAGCCACTTTCGGTTCGCCGAGCAGGGTGCAACAAGCCGCGTATCATGTAGTCGCGCACGACATGCACGCTGACGCAAGCATCATCAGCCAGCTTCGATATCGAGTACGCATTCATACTGGGCTTTCCTCGCAGTCCTCTAGCAGCTTAAGCGCGACATCATGACCAAGGTCGAACGCACTCTCGACAGGCACGACCTCAATCCCTTGGTGGGTCGAAGCCCACGAATTTGCAATAGACGGAGACGCAAAGAAATGCACATGACAGCAAAACGAACAACGAATGTCGGGCGAAGTATCCGGAGTTCGCAGTGAAACCATTGCTTCTGCCGGTTCGACATGAAGCACTGCTTCTGGTGCAACGGTGAGAGTGATCGGCCTACCGGTGGCGGCGCAGCGGGAAGTGACACGGGCAATCTTGCCGGTCAAGGCGGGAAACATCAAGGTGTCCAGCGCACACCATGTGTACAAATGACGGCCATCCACCTCAAAAACGTGAGAGGTTTCACGTAGTGTCAGCCCCAGTCCAATGATATTGGCCTCGTCGTCATATTCCGTACCAGGTGCCTGCTCAAGTACCGTTGCAACTCTCGCTCCAGACCATCCGAGTGCGCCGGCGAGCTTTTCGCGTGATACAGGTCCCCCCATCGCTAGCTGTCGGAGCAGCGCGACAAAGAGCGTTGCGAACTCTTTAGGATGATTGCCAGATGAAAGGCTTTCGGCAATCTTTTTGGAATAAATAGTCTTGTCCATTTTCCACCTGTTATATCGGGCAGCGATCAACCGAGATAAACCTTACTCGGCGGTTACGTCCTGCGCTTAAAAAAGACGAATTACTTTGTGCCTTGCCGGCGTTGCCATTCCTCGGCCAGCAGCTGGGCTTGCTGTAACTGTTCGGGCTTCATTTGAGCTGCATAGTCTGCAACGACTTTTGCTGCTGTCGGTTCTCCCGACGCTGCGGCCAGACTCATCCACTGGTATGCCTGCACCTGGTCGGGCGCGATGTCGGTAAGACCCTTTGCAAACAGCTGGGCCAGCCTGACTTGAGCCTGCGTGTGTCCCTGCTCGGCAGCGAGGCGGTACCACTTGAAAGCCTCTGCATCGTTGGCAGGAGCCGCACGCCCATTCTTATACATACCGTCGACTTCACTTCCGTAGAGGCGCCCGAGGTTGAACTGTGCATCGGCTTCACCCTGCTCGGCCGCCCTGCGGAACCACTGGATCGATGCCGCGTGGTTTTGCTTTACGCCCATACCGCATTTGTACGCAAGACCCATGATGTTCTGAGCCATGGCATCGCCAGCCCTGGCCTTCTTTTCCCAATCACTGACGGTCTCTGGCGACAATGTTTCAATCGCGGCGCCGAGCTTAGAAAAATCATAAGCCGCCAACGCTTGGTTTGGCATGCCTAACGTTGCGGTACTTGCCAGTACGATCGTCAAGCACGCGCGTACACGGCGTAATTTAAGTCTGATGTCACAAAACATAAAAACTCCTCTGTCCCTGTTTTGGTGCCCAAGGTTTAGCCGGCACAGCACGATAGCTGTGTCACATCCTTCGAAAAAGTCTGTGCCACCAGTTTGAGACCTTCAACCATGGTGAGGTAAGGGAAAAGCTGGTTAGCCAGATCCTGGACGGTCATGCGGGCCCGGATGGCAATCGCGGCAGTCTGGATGATTTCGCCTGCTTCCGGTGTCACAGCCTGGACTCCGAGAATGCGTCCGGACCCTGCCTCAGCAACAAGCTTGATAAAGCCGCGGGTATCGAAGTTGGCGAGTGCACGCGGCACATTGTCGAGCGTGAGCGTACGGCTTTCGGTTTGCAGACCAATGCGCTGGGCCTCTGCTTCACTGTAGCCTACCGTGGCAACTTGCGGATCGGTGAACACGACTGCCGGCATGGCGTCGAGATCGAGCTTTACGTCGCCGCCGGTCATATTAATGCCAGCCCGGGTACCAGCCGCGGCTGCAACGTAGACGTACTGAGGCTGGTCAGTGCAGTCGCCAGCTGCGTAAATGTTCGAAGCACTCGTGCGCATGCCTTGATCGATCAGGATGCGATGTTGCGAGTCAAACGTCACACCTGCGCGCTCGAGATTCAGGCTTGCGGTATTTGGCGTGCGGCCGGTGGCAACAAGCAATTGATCCACCTTTAACTCGCCCTGCGCGGTCGTCAGGATGAATTGGCGGTCGCAATAGGTCACGGCACTCGCCTGCGTCTGTGTCAGCACCGTGATGCCTTCCGCACGGAAAGCTGCAGTCACGGCCTCGCCAATGGCAGGGTCGTCACTGGCAAACAAGGTGCGCCGGGCCAGGACCGTCACCTCGCTGCCCAAGCGCGCAAACGCTTGTGCCAGTTCCAGTGCTACGACCGAGGCGCCAATTACTGCCAGCCGTTTAGGAATGGCTTCGCTAACCAGGGCTTCGGTGGACGTCCAATATGGCGTTCCTGCAAGACCAGGCAACGGCGGGATGGCAGCGCTTGCACCAGTGGCAATGAGACAGCGATCGAAGGCCACTTCGCGAGTGTCACCTTCTGCCGCTTCCACGATAAGCGTTTGGCCATCCTTGAATCGGGCGCTGCCTCGCACCAGATTGATCGACGGATTGCTTTCGAGGATGCTTTCATATTTAGCATGACGCAGCTCGTCCACACGGGCCTGCTGTTGCGCCAGCAGACGGTCACGCAGGACAACTGGGGGCGTTGCCGACAGTCCCACGTCAAAAGGACTTTCGCGTCGCAGATGAGCGATATGCGCTGCCCGAATCATGATCTTAGAAGGGACGCAGCCCACGTTGACGCAGGTGCCGCCGATAGTTCCCCGCTCGATCAGGGTGACACGGGCACCGTTTTCAGCTGCCTTCAGCGCTGCTGCCACAGCGGCGCCGCCAGTACCGATGATCGCCACATGCAGCTGACCTGCCGGTTTCTCCACCGCGCGCTCGCCGCTCAGCCACTGGGCGGCTTTGCCAAGGAGTCCTGGCTGTTCAACACTGCGCTCTTTGCTTTCAAATTCGTCTGTAGGCGTAGCACCGTAACCAAGGGCGCCCACTGCTGCTACGAGCGCGGACACGTCAAGCCTATTGCCTGTGACTTGCGCCTTGTTCGATGGATAATCGACAGCCGCTCGCGTTACGCCGGGGACCGCCAGCAGCGCGTCCTCAACGTGCCTTGTACAACTTGGGCAAGTCATTCCCGCCACGCTCAAACCAACTTCGTTTAACTCTTGCATTCCGCTCTCTCTTTTATCCGTTGTGCCCAAGCCAACTAGTACGACGCCTCGGTCACTGAATCGGTTGTGCGCTTCAGGGAACAGGCTCCGTGGGTCGTTTACAGGCTGCTCACGCGATGACGACCGGCAGAATCGCCTGAGCGGCATCTCTGCCGTGGTTCTAGCGATGCTGCCGTTATTTGTTGCCTTACTTCTTCAGCTCAGATGGGTAGCCTACATCCGTCGTCGCCTTGCTAAGCGCCTGGACGTTGGTCTTCGCATCGTCAAACGTTACGACGGCAAGCTTGGTTGAGAAGTCGACCTCGGTCTTGCTAACACCGTCGACCTTGCTCAAGGCCTTTTTAATGGTGATAGGACAAGTCGCGCAGGTCATGCCAGGAACGGCCAAGGTGACCGTCTGCGTGGCGGCCCACACCGGGGCAACAGCGGCGGCGAGGGCAAGGGAGGCAAACAGTTTCTTCATGATGAACTCCTGGTTAATAGAAAAATGGAACGACATAGGGAAATCCAAGCGCGACCAGGACCAGCACGGCCACGATCCAGAAAATCAGCTTGTAGGTGGCGCGCACCTGCGGAATCGCGCAGACCTCACCTGGCTTGCATGCCTGCACGGGCCGGTAAATCCGCTTCCAGGCGAAGAACAGCGCCACTAGCGCCGCGCCGATGAACAACGGTCGATAGGGTTCCAGCACCGTCAGGTTGCCGATCCAAGCACCGGAGAAGCCCAGGGCGACCAGTACTAGCGGCCCCAGGCAGCAGGTCGATGCAAGAATGGCGGCCAGCCCGCCGGCGAAGAGCGCACCGCGCCCGTTTTGTGGTTCAGACATACGTTGGCCCTTTTGAATTTGGATTGGATAGCGTAACCTTACTTCCGTACTCATGTACGGAGTCAAGCGATATGGAAAATAATTTGGAAAACCTGACCATTGGCGTTTTCGCCAGGACGGCCGGGGTCAACGTGGAGACAATCCGCTTCTATCAGCGCAAGGGCCTGTTGCCGGAACCGGACAAGCCTTACGGCAGCATCCGCCGCTATGGGGAGGCGGACGTGGTTCGGGTGAAATTCGTGAAATCGGCACAGCGGCTGGGGTTCAGTCTGGACGAGATTGCCGAGCTGTTGCGGCTCGACGATGGCACCCACTGCGAGGAGGCCAGCAGCCTGGCCGAACACAAGCTCAAGGACGTGCGCGAGAAGATGGCCGACTTGGCGCGCATGGAAACCGTGCTGTCTGAACTCGTGTGCGCCTGCCATGCACGAAAGGGGAATGTTTCCTGCCCGTTGATCGCGTCACTACAGGGCGAAGCAGGCCTGGCAAGGTCAGCTATGCCTTAGCGTGCTTTATTTAATGAGATGGTCACTCCCTCCTTCCCGGTACTATGCTGAGGACAGGCTTTCATTCGGAGAACTATCATGGAAAACATTGCGCTCATTGGTATCGATCTGGGTAAAAACTCTTTCCATATTCATTGCCAGGATCGTCGCGGGAAGGCTGTTTACCGTAAAAAATTTACCCGGCCAAAGTTGATCGAATTTTTGGCGACATGCCCCGCTACAACCATCGCAATGGAAGCCTGTGGCGGTTCTCACTTTATGGCACGCAAGTTGGAAGAGTTGGGGCATTCCCCAAAGCTGATATCACCACAATTTGTCCGCCCGTTCGTTAAAAGCAATAAAAACGACTTTGTCGACGCCGAAGCTATTTGTGAAGCTGCATCGCGTCCGTCTATGCGTTTTGTGCAGCCCAGAACGGAATCTCAGCAGGCAATGCGGGCTCTGCATCGTGTCCGTGAATCCCTGGTTCAGGATAAGGTAAAAACAACCAATCAAATGCATGCTTTTCTGCTGGAATTTGGCATTAGCGTTCCCCGAGGAGCTGCCGTTATTAGCCGACTGAGTACCATTCTTGAGGATAATAGTTTGCCTCTTTACCTCAGCCAGTTATTGCTGAAATTACAACAGCATTATCACTATCTTGTTGAGCAGATTAAAGATTTGGAATCCCAGTTGAAACGAAAGTTGGACGAAGATGAGGTTGGACAGCGCTTGCTGAGCATTCCCTGCGTCGGAACACTGACAGCGAGTACTATTTCAACTGAGATTGGCGACGGGAAGCAGTACGCCAGCAGCCGTGACTTTGCGGCGGCAACAGGGCTTGTACCTCGGCAGTACAGCACGGGAGGTAGGACGACATTGCTGGGAATTAGTAAGCGAGGTAATAAAAAGATCCGAACTTTGTTGGTTCAATGTGCCAGGGTATTCATACAAAAACTGGAACACCAGTCTGGCAAATTGGCCGATTGGGTCAGGGATTTACTGTGCCGGAAAAGCAACTTTGTCGTCACTTGTGCTCTGGCAAACAAGCTGGCCAGAATAGCCTGGGCCCTAACGGCACGACAGCAAACTTATGTAGCATAACGGCAGAAATACACCGGTTTAAAGAATTACTGATCTGGTTTTGCGAATACTGATATTGATGATACTAACGGCCCACCGGCCTGTTGAGGAACCTGTAAAACGGAAAGGCTCATTGAAGCCGTATATTTTCTGGAGGTTCATCAGGCGCGGAACTCATCAAGGCGCGGGAATAAAATCCCATTCAGACGCCGGATAGATTCAAGCAAGCCAACTTGTCGTCAAAATCGGTGTTGCAAAAACGGGAGTGACCATAGATTCCGTTTTCTGAGGCGACTCCAACGTCAGAAAAGACCGTGCGGTCGACTTTTGATATTTCGTGCTGTCGCCTTCTGAAAGTGACAATATGAATGGTAACTTATTTATATTCTATCAATAAATTGGGTGGTATTTAATAGGTATACCCATTTGATACCACAGTTGACATAAGCTCCATTTGCTCTGAAAATGAACAGGCTTATACGTTGCTTTTGCAACCACCAATGGTTCAGTAGCCTGTGAGAATCGCCTTCGGGTGGCTACAAAAAAGCTCCTGCAACCTGAAAGGGAGCAAACTTTGGTAAATCTGCACACCTTTGAGAGCAGATATCGTCAATGTAAGCGCACTATGACGCGACGATAAAGGTTCCTTCTGTACTAACCAGACAGTCAGAATGTTGTCTTCACTGACTCCCCGACGGGAAACACTTCCCGGTCGGGCAAGTGTTTCCTTTTTTTATGGAGAAACACAATGTCTGTCATCTCTTCTGCGATTTTCCCTGAACATCTCCTTACTCAGCTTCAGCAGTCTGCTGACGCAGCTGTCCGGAAATTGAAATCTTTCATTTACCTGCATCGCAACAGCAGCTGGTATGTCAACGGCTCGGGCAATTATGCCGTCCGTGCGCATATCTCTTCTGTCAAAGACCAGGGCGTTAACGTCTTTCTTACCGTTCGTACAGGTTGCCACCGCGCCGAGTATGTTTTTCACCGCCTGCCGGTTTCCTTTCCTGAGGGAATAACAGGTCGTCGAAACGCATACCGCCATGCTTGCCGTCAGGCACAGCATCTGGCACACCTGCGCTACCGTTTTCTTTCCGGAGGGCATTCTCATGACTGAAGCACTGCACGATGTCACTTTCCGTATTCTGTCGATGTCTGAGACGCGACGGGATGTATGTCCTGCTCAGTATGGCCCCGTAAGTGGCGTTTTCATCCGGGGCGAAATCCTCAGAGATAACGTCTCCTGTGGCGAACAGGTTTTTGTTGCACCGCTCGGTGATTGTGATCCGGCTGACCCCGAACTCTGTGTATGGTGTCAGTATTATGGATACTCTCCCCGGGTTAAGGCCGGCGACATACTGGATGGCGTGGCCGTTTCTGGCATAAATTTCGCTGATCCACTGTCGTTAGCTGTGCTGCAACGCCTCCGATTTAATCCTGAATATGTGACTGATCAGCAGTCTGATTCATAAACACTGAACTGAACGGCTGATAATTTCAGTCAGCAAATGTTGTGGACCCTGACGGGGATATCTCTCCGTCGGAGGGAGTATCCCGTTATTTACCTGAGGATATACCCATGTACGCAGACGTTTATACGCTTAAAACACCACTGGACACACTCAGCTGGCTTTGCCTGCTTGAGAGTGAACTCCTGAGCATCAGGGCATTCCAGCGTCTCGATCTTCATACAGACCGGGATGAACCGAATGAACTGACGTATCTGGAAGATGCCATTATTAACGCCGGCACAGCTTATGGCTGGTTTGTCTGTTTTCTCAGGGACGGTGATATTCCGCCGCTGCCTGCCACTGCCAGACAACTTCTCTGCACACTGGACAGTCTCGGTAAAGAAATTAACCGGCCTTTCTGGGAGCAGGCTGTGACCCGCGGGCAGGATGAGGCTTGTGGTGACAAAGCTATCGCGGTCCTCGAAATGATGTAATCAGACAGACAGAACACACCCTGACGGGGATTTACTCCCGTCCGGGGGATAAATCCCCCTTTTTTTTCTTCGCGGAGGATTTATCAATGAAAGACCTGTCTTCTTCCCCGGCTTCCATGTCGGTTGTCTATACCATTGAGCACGTCAGCACGGTTCCGTTGCGACACTGGCATGCTTTCGTTCTGGCCGTAACAGAAACCTTCTGGCAACTGCCGGTGCGTCTGCGTCCGGGAAATATGTATCTGCCGTCGCTTAACCGCGCGGCTGACCTGTTTCCGGTTGCTGATGTCATGGCGTTCTGTGGCGATTCAGGCGGCTGTTTCTGGCCGGTCAACATGACCATTGAGCGGGAGCGCAGCCACAATACGCTGAGTATCCAGGAGCTGGATTTTCAGCATCAGCCCTGCGATTTCTTTGCGCGTGTTGTGATGGTCCTGCTGCATAACCTGTGTCCGGACAGCTTCCGGATACATTCTTCAGACGAGGGTCGCAGCTGGGCGTTACCGTTACGCTGGATTGAACAACACCTCGGCCTGCCTGAGCAACCGACGCTGACCGTGCCTCAGCCGGTACTGAAAACACCGGTAGGCGAGGGCGCGTTTGATTCCCTGCTGCTGCAACTGCTCTCAGGTGGTGAGCGGGTGCTGAGCAATGAGGACTGGAATGCCTTCGTGCTGGCGGAATTCCATCTGTACGAACTGAAGCGGGTCGCGGAAAAATCTGACTCGTTTTAAACAGTAATGACTTTAACCCCGTCGGGAGAGATGACTCCGGACGGAGCGGCTCTCCCGGTTTTACAGGAGAGCCCTATGCTTTTTTTCGACAATAAAGACCTGACGAACGTCCTGCTGACCGTCCGCATGCAGGGAGGCCAGCTTCATCTGGCAAAGGATGAAGGTGTTTATCTTATGCCGGCCACCGGTGCCTGGCAGGGCAACGATCCGGTGCCGCGTATTGCGTATGCCGCAGGGTGCCACCCTCAGAAAAATGAGGACTGGTACGACACGGCGCGCCTGCTTGCCGGCGGCGATGATTTCATTGAATCACTGTCGATAAGCGACGCGGTAGCCACCTCTGTACTGTCTTGCAGGAAGGACCTGAGGATCCTGATTACCGACACACAGATACAGGTGCTCACCGCAGCGACTGACCGGGTGAAAGTGGCGCAGTATCGCCAGAAGGCCGATCAGCTTCTGGCGAGCGCGGTCTGTCACTTCAGTGCCTGTGTCGGGCCTGATGAACTCTGCCGCTGGCGTGAAAACGCCGTGCGTCTGCTGACCCAGGCGGCCTTCATCAGCAGTAAGCGGGCGAAGGCTGAAGATCATCAAACCTTTCTGAACGCCTGTGGCAGGCTGCAGGCCAGATTATCGCAGGTGACCCCGCAGGGGGCGCTGCGAATAACCGGACGTTAATTCACCCCGGCAGGGACTTTTCCTGCCGGAAAGGTTCCTGCCTCTTTCTGAACCGAAGGAGGCCCGTATGGGACTGGATATTTTTCTCTACAGCCAGCACAGGCAGATCGTCGCAGTGCCGGCACCGTATCATCCGGTGTGTGAACTGAGCCGCGATTTTTCACTGATTACCTGGGTGGATAAGCACGTCGGTGAGGTGGAAAACGCGACCTGTCTGGAACTGTCACGCGAGCATATTCAGCAACTGAAAGAGAGGCTGGACTGTGCGATTGCGACATTTACAGAGGGGAATGAGGATAATCCGCTTCTTCAGCGCCGGCTGCAGTACGTTTTCACCCTGCGTGACAGGCTGGAAAGCCTGCTCAGTGATTTTGACTTTGAACATGAATACCTGTGGTTTTATGCCGCATGGTAACTGACTTCTGAATTTCCCGTCGACGGGCGTATCTCTGCGCCCGCCGGCGCAGGGGTATGCCTCTGATTAAAGGTATATCTCATGAAAAAAACGACTTCACGCAAGGCGGCCCGCCGCCCGGCAAAACAGACTGACCTTTATCGTCAGATCACTGACCGCATTGTTGTCGCGCTGGAAAACGGCGTCGCGCCCTGGCGTAAGCCGTGGCGCGCGGCTGCCGGCAGCGGTCTGGCCGGTCTGCCCCTGAATGCCACAACCGGACGTCACTATAGCGGCGTGAATGTCCTGCTTCTCTGGATGTCAGCGGAAGAGCAGGGTTTTCGCAATAACCGCTGGATGACTTACCGGCAGGCGCAGCAGGCTGGCGGGCAGGTGCGTAAGGGTGAGAAAGCCACCCTGGCGGTGGTTTATAAGGACTGGACGAAGCAGGCGGAGGATCGCGAAGGCAACCGCCTTTATGACAGTGACGGTAAACCGCTGATGGAAACCGTGCCGATGCTCAAACCCCTGCAGCTGTTCAACGCTGAGCAGTGTGAGGGGTTGCCGGCAGAGGTTGCGGCTTCACCTGAGCAACCACCGACGGTGGATGAGGACGGCATACTCTGTCCGGACGTGATGAACAGGGTGATCCGGATGTTTAACGCCACAGGGGTTAAACACCGGATGCTGCCTCAGAACCGGGCTTATTACCGCCCGCTGACGGATGAAATTGTGATGCCGGTGGCTGAGCAGTTTTTTACGGAGGCGGACTGCTGGTCCACGCTGTTGCATGAGCTGGTACACAGTACCGGTCATGCGAAGCGACTTAACCGGGAGGGGATAACCTCCTCATCCCGGCAGTTCGGGGACCCGGTGTATGCCTTTGAGGAGCTCATCGCCGAAATGGGCAGCGCGTTTTTGTGTGCTCAGCTCGGCGTGTCCGGTGAGGTTCAGCACGACAGCTATGTGGACCACTGGCTGAAGGTGCTGAAATCTGACAAAAAGGCCCTGTTCCGCGCCTGCCGGCATGCCCGGGAAGCGTCGGAATATCTGCTGGCACTGCCTGAAAGTCAGGCTGTGGCGGCGTAATTAACTTATCCGGTGGCGGTTATTCCGTAACTGTCACCGTCCCGTGAGGACACCGCTCCTCACGGGGCTGTGTCCTCTTTTTTTTATGAAAGAGGAGTATTCACTATGTCCGAATGGTGTCATAACCGCCTGGAAATCACCGGTAAATCCGTCTGCATCGATGTCATGCTGCAGTGGATAAACGGCACTGACGTACCGCGTCACCGCCACGCCGTGCAGCAGAGCATACAGTTGTTTCTGGCCGGCGCGGCGGGGATACTCAAGCCGGTGCGCACAACGTCGTATCCGCCCTGTCAGGGTCTGGTTCGTGCAGGCACAGGGCTTTCCACTGCGGCCAATCAGGCGTTTGAAAGCTGGCTGGCGCTCCTGCTTAAGGATGCCGTCCTCGATACGGAAACTATCAGGGCCATTGACCGGCTGTATCACCAGTCAGGTCTGGGCGCGCTGAAATGGGAAAACATACCTGTCTCAGCCCGTGACGTTATGGCGGAGCTGATTGCCAGACAGTATACCGACTGGTTTGGTCTGGTCAGTACCGGCGATGAGTCTGATGCCGCAACTGCCTGGGAGCGGCTCAGCCAGTATCCTGAACGCTCCCAGCCCTGCGATATGCTGGCCGTCATACCTACGCGGCTGGCAGCAGAGCTGAACGGTTCCGGGGGGCTGATGTCAGGCGTGTCGACCACAACCAGCCTCTACTGCCGGCAGTACGGCATGGAGTGGCCGGCCGGGCACAATGTCAACTGGCAGCGCCATACGCCAAACAGTCTTACGCTGCAGATGGATACGCCCTGGTTCCCGCCGTCAGGTGAGGTTGTCGGGGAAATTTCTGCGGTGTTTGACTGCGAGGTGCGTCACAGCTACAGCGAGCCCGTGAGCGGGCTCAGCGGTTACGACTGCTATGACGGCGGCGAACATGTCGACGGACACAAAGGTGCGGCCGGCGCGTCTCAGCCCGGTCAGGTGCTTTATCTCGTCAGCGATGAGCCAGCGTTACCTGCTCAGGAAGCAGTATCTTATCGTGAGGTCCGGGGGTAAAAGCCTGTACCTCCGTTAACCCAGCCACGGCAATGCCGTGGCTTTCTACCCTCAGGGGACACGTCCCCTGGTCAGGGTGCGTGTTCCCTTTTTTTATGGAGAAGACGCATGGCTGGCATGATTAACCACGAAAAAGCCTTTGTTAAGTTGTTCAGTCAGACGGCCCGGTATCATCACCGGTTTAAAGTGTTCGAAGACTTCATCAGCTGCAGCGTCATCGCGCTGGAAAACCGGCTTTGCTTCAGTGAAGCCCGGGAGCAGAAGTATTTGCGTATAGTCGGTGGATACGAAAAGGAGGACGTCACGCGCATGGCGCAGCTGCTGGCCCACGTTGTTAACGGGCTGGGTGAAGCACCCGGGGACTTCCTGGGCCGCGTCTTCATGCAGCTGGAGCTGGGTGACAAGTACCGGGGGCAGTTTTTCACGCCCTGGGATGTGGCCAGAATGATGGCGGCCATGCAGCTGGGCGACACTGAAACGCTGTTCCGGGATAGACCCTTTATCACGCTGAGTGAACCTGCCTGTGGTGCTGGTTGCATGGTGCTGGCGTTTGCCGATGTTCTGCGAAAAGCGGGCTGGCCACCACACCGTTATCTGTGGGTTTCAGCAACAGATATCGATCCGCTTGCGGCCGGTATGGCTTACATGCAGTTATCCCTGAGTGGGATCGCCGGAGAAGTAGTGGTAGGCAATACTCTGGCGAATGAACGACGCCGGATACTCTATACCCCCGGGCATTATCTCGGTGGCTGGCCTGTCCGTCTGGGTTCACGGCACTTTCAGGCTGCATAATTTGCACATTACGCTCCCGAAGGGGAGCTTTTTTTGTGAAGCAGGAAAGCTGTTTCTTTTTCGAAGCAAGTGCGGAGCTTTTTATTTGTCTGAAATGGCTTTTTGAGCAAGCTGCACAGAGTTTCGAAGTCCTCGCTGAATGAACTCCTCCGTTAGAGATATTGATATCGATGAGGGGTAGTACAGATAAAAGGTAAACAATATGTAGTTGAGAATTGAGCCCCTCAGTCATATCCCAGCCTTATAATAAACTGTGACTGTATCGTGCCGCATCTTCTCACAGCAAACCTCACCCAGGCGCAGGTTTGCTCTGTGCCAACAGCGGACGCGATAGCTCCTTAGACCTGGCGATAATTATGGTTTTGGAACGTCAAAATTAATCGCGTATTGAGGAAATTCATAGACTCTTTTTCGAAGTATTTTCCCATATTTTATATATGGCGATAGTTAGTTTGTATGGCATAAATGCACAAGCAATGACCCTGACCCGAAATCCTGCTCCATTCAGAAACAGAATTCCGGCATGATAATGACTCCCCTGAACGGAGGTGGTGCCGATGAAAAAGTCACGATTCACCGAAGAGCAGATTGTCTTTGCCCTGAAGCAGGCCGAGCTGGGGACGTCCGTGCCGGATGTCTGCCGCAAACTCGGTATCTCCGATGCCACGTTTTACACCAGGCGCAAGAAATACGGCGGAATTTCCCCGTCTGAACTCAAACATATGCGCCAGTTGGAAGAGGAAAACCTGCGTCTGAAGAAGCTGGTTGCCGATCTGAGCCTCGACAAGGCCATGCTGCAGGACGTGCTGGCAAAAAAGAGTTGACGCTGGCACGCCTGCGCGAGTGGGTCAGGGATTTGCAGGTCCGCTACGGTGCCAGTGAGAGACAGGTCTGTTTTGCGCTGCGGGTCAGCCGTAGCTCGTTTCGCTATCGTTCTGTGGCCACCGACGACAGCGCACTGCGGCTGCGCATCCGCGAGATCACCGAAACCCGGGTGCATTACGGTTACCGCCGGGTACACGTGATGCTCAGGCGGGAAGGCTGGCGCGATAACCACAAAAGGATTTACCGGCTTTACAGCGAACAGGGGCTGTCGCTGCGCCTCAAACGGCCACGCCGCAATAAATCTGCACAGCGCCGCCAGCCGCAGCCTCAGGGCCTGTATCCGAATCACGTCTGGGGCATGGATTTTGTCTCTGATGCGCTGTTTGACGGGCGACGACTGCGCCTGCTGACGGTTATCGACCTGTATACTCGCGAATGCCTGGGGATCTGCGTGGGGCAGAATCTGCGCTCAGCAGAAGTGGCAGAAATGCTGAACAGCATAGCGCTCAGACGTCCTTTACCTCAGTTGCTGAAAACCGATAATGGTTCTGAATTTGCAGGGAAAATGCTGGACAGGTGGGTATATGAACGAGGGATCAGGATCGACTTCTCACGCCCAGGAACACCAACGGATAATGCGACGGTGGAGTCCTTCAACGGCAGGCTCCGGCAGGAGTGTCTGAACGAGAGCTGGTTCATGTCTCTGGAGGATGCACGGTGCAAAATCGAGGCCTGGCGCATACACTATAACCAGAGACGTCCCCATTCTGCGCTGGGCTGGATGACGCCGTCAGAATTTGCTGAGAAGTCTGCCGGTTGCCAGGATATACAACCAACATGAAGCCGGATATTCCTGATTATGAATGGATCATATTCGGGGTCAGGGTCAGCAAACAGATCTTACCAACTGACGGTTGTATCGAATACTGGGGGCAGGTCAACCTGAAAAGGTGCTCTAATGCACACATTACTTCATCAACGTTTTACTAGATGAAATTTTTAATAAAGTTAGTGTATTATCAGGCTTGTTTTTTCAAACCCGCAAAGCCGCTAAGGATCTGAAATGGCTAATGAAAATCTAGATATTGATTCAAAAACAGCTGAAGAGCTTTACGAATGGTTTTTAGACCAAAAATTAATAGTTAACCGTAGGTATCAAAGAAAATTAGTATGGTCTATTGAAGAAAAAAATGCTTTAATTTCTTCGATGATACAGCAATACCCTATTCCATTATTGCTATTCGTTTCTATTGATGCTAAACGTGAAATTCTTGATGGAATGCAACGCCTTGAAGCACTTATGAGTTTTATTGAGCAGCGATTTTCATTGAATGGCTCCTTTTTTAATTTAGATGCAATAGCTCTCACAAAGCAGCTTAAAGATAGCGGGAAGCTAATACAAAATGAACCAATGTTATCTCGTGAGGAATCAGCACTGATTGCAAGATATAGATTTGCCATTTCAGAATATTCATCCACAGAGGATAATATCGATGAGGTTTTTCGAAGGATTAACTCTAATGGCAAGATTCTTTCGAAGCAAGAACTACGCAGTGCGGGCTGTGTAAGTAACTTTTCAGAAATTGTAAGAAAGATTTCTACTTTAATACGAGGTGACACGACGCATTCTGACGTTATGGGTTTAAACAAAATACATAGCATCTCAATAAGTAATGAAGGTTTAAGCTATGGCATAAATATAGACAATCACTTTTATATACGAAATCACATTTTAACAAGAAGAAGTATTCGAGACTCGGATGACGAAGAACTGGTAGCTAATATTTTAGGTTATATATTTCTTGAAGACAAACCGACTTCCGGCTCAACCTCTTTAGATACTTTTTATGGAGCAGGAACCTCTAGCCATGCTATCGGGCAGCGTGCGCATTTAGAAAGTTTCATTCAAACTAAAGGTGCTGAAAAAATCATTGACAGTTATCTAATTGTTTATGAAACCATACAAAAATTATATGATGATCATTTGATCAACTTCAGAAGTCATATCTTAGGCAATGATTCTACATCTCAGGAATGTCCTAGATATTATCAAGCTGTCTTTTTAGCTATGTATAGTCTGTTGATTGAAAAAAACATGCAGTTAGCTGATCCAGAAGGGTTTTTCTCCCAGCTAGGAGAAAGTGTAAGTAAGACGATGGTGCAGACTGAAGGAGGCCGATGGGCAGCAAGTGCTCGCGAGAAGTGCGTTGAGGATTTGAAGGCACTTATAATTAGATATTTCACCCCTTCTCAAAAACACTATGAGAATCATGCTTGGCAAACTTTAATAAGAACCATTTTAAACAACTCTAAAACTGAACAGCCATCTTATGATTTTAAACAAGGTCTATTTAATCTTTCGGGAGAAAACAAGGTTGATGAAAACAGCCTAATTAATATTGTCCAAACTTGCGTTGCAATAAACAACATTGGCAGATCATCAAGGGGCTATATATTAGTTGGCATTTCCGAAACACAAGCCACTTCGGACAGATTAGTAAGGTTATTTAACATCAAGCCACAAGAGTTTAATGGCTTTTTTATAAATGGATTGGATCATGAGGCAAAGATTAACTCAAAAGATATTGATAATTATTTCTTATTTATAAAACAAAAAATTCAATCTTATAACTTCACCAATGCTTTAAAACAACAAATATTAAAAGACATTGAGCTTTGCTCTTATAACGGCTTGCATGTTTTGAAAATTGAAATCAAGAGTGTTGGACAAGTCTGTCATTTTGAAAATAAATTTTACATAAGACAAGGATCTTCAACTGAGTGTTTAGAAGAAGGCGATGAAATAACTGCCTTAAATGCTTCTTATTATTCAATTAGTTAATAATAGGCGGCTTGCCGCCTATTTATTCTTTTTAAGCTGCTCAATATTCTACCAATTAATTAGCTCTTGCGATTAGTACTGTAAGCATCCCGGTAAACCGGGCCATTCACTTTTAGAGATCTTCCGGCATACTGACTATGTTTTTGAGCAAGATTGCCGGTGAGGTTGTGACCGATAACACTCTATCATATTGACGATGCCGAATACTTTACATCCCCGGCACCACCTCGGCAGCAGGCCTGTTGGTCTGGATCCGCAGTACTTTCAGGCTACATAATTTCCACCATATGCTACCGAACTTGAGCGTTTTTTATTTCTGAAGCAGGGTATCTGGTTTTTTATCGCAGTTAACGCTTCCCGCTGCCAGTCTGGCTTCTTCATACGCAGCTGTCGGAGAACGCCATGACCTGGAAAAACACAGCCGAGCAAAACGCCATCATCGAGTGGAAGGGCACTCATCTAGTGGTAAACGCATTTGCCGGCACAGGAAAAACCACCACGTTAGTCAGCTACGCTGAATCCAACCCGGAAAGCAAAATGCTTTACCTCGCCTATAACCGCGCGGTGCGGGATGAAGCTGAGCGCAAGTTCCCCTATAACGTAGAGTGTAAAACGTCCCATCAGCTGGCGTGGGTCCGCTTCGGTAAACATTTCAGTGACCGGCTGACAGGCAGTCTGCGCATTACGGATGTGGCCCGCAAACTCAACACCCGCCACTGGCCGCTGGCAAGGCTGGCGCTCAGCGGGCTGAACATGTTCCTCTGCAGCGCCGACCCCGAGCCTGGACTGGTACATCTGCCGGCAGAGGATGATCGCCACGGTCTTGATGCAGGTAAGATTCTGGGGGCGATTCAGGTTCTCTGGTATGAAATGAGCCGGACCGATTCTACCTTCCCCGTTACGCACGATACGTACCTCAAACTGTTCCAGCTTTCTCAGCCTGACCTGTCTAAACGCTGGGACACCATCCTGTTTGATGAGGCGCAGGATGCCAACCCGGTGACCAGTGCGTTTGTGCTGAATCAGCCCTGCCGGGTCATTCTGGTCGGCGACCGTTACCAGCAGATTTACCGGTTTCGCGGGGCAGATAATGCACTCAGCGCCCCTCAGCTGGCGCAGGCGGACCGGTTATGGCTGACGGCGAGTTTTCGTTTCGGCCCTGAGGTCGCGCGTATGGCCAATATCCTGCTGGAGCGTGCCGGAGAAGAAAAGCGGGTGACGGGGAACGGGGGGCAGGACGCCGTCGTCAGCAACATCCCGGATGAGGCTGAACACGTAGCTGTACTGAGCCGGACGGTGTCCGGCGTGATCGGCAGCGCCTTGACGGCAAGCCTCATGGAGAAAAAAGTCTTCTGGGTCGGAGGGATTGAAGGCTATAAAACGGAGGAGCTGGAAGACCTGTACTGGTTCTCCGCCGATATGCCTGAAAAGATGCAGTCCCCGCGCCTGAGCCGGGACTACCGGGATTTTGACGAGTACTGCTCGATAGCCAAAGCCACGCAGGACGTGGAGATGAACCAGGCTATTCGCCTGCTCGATGACTTTTTCCCGCTCCCTCAAAAGCTGGCCATTATGCGCCGTCAGGTAGTCACTCATGAAAAAGAGGCTCAGGTCACGGTTTCAACCGCACACCGCAGCAAGGGGCTCGAATGGCCGGTGGTAATGCTGAGTGAGGATTTTACTGACATTACCGACCCGCTTCTTTCGCAGGATGAGCGGCAGGATGAGACTAACCTGCTGTACGTGGC
The DNA here is from genome assembly GCF_001922365.1 of Enterobacter cloacae complex sp. AR_0002. Classification (NCBI taxonomy): domain Bacteria; kingdom Pseudomonadati; phylum Pseudomonadota; class Gammaproteobacteria; order Enterobacterales; family Enterobacteriaceae; genus Enterobacter; species Enterobacter cloacae complex sp. AR_0002. The sequence goes on along the minus strand of NZ_CP018814.1, from coordinate 3,153,922 downwards.
TGTCACCCGGGCCAGAAGAACGCTTGTGCTTAACGAACTGATGCGCTGGCTGAGCGATGAAGGCGGGAAAAACCGCGAGACGACGCACGAAACCGTACCGTCCGGAAATGGAGAGAGCGCCGACAGGCACGAAGAAACGGGAAAAACTTCTGAGAGTGAGTAACTGGTTTTTTATGGTGAAGCGCGGGGAGTGTCACAACACTGGGCAGCCCTATACCAGGAGAAAATCATGCGCGACAGAATCAGGACCCTGAGGTTTCTGTTTTCAAAAGGTGAACCGGAACCAGTACATCATGTATCCGTTGTCACACCTGCCGGCTACCACACTCCGCGTACGGTCGATACGCTGTGCCGTAGTCCGTTAAGAAAAACCTGCCTGCAACAAATATGGGAAAACAGCTCACTTCCGGCGGATGTTTATCACCGGTTTTATATAACGCCACTGCATAGCTTACTGGCCAGGGTACAGAATGTGCCGGCAACACAGCAGGGAAGGTGGTCGCAGTCAGACGGCTTCGGGGACCTTACGCTGCAGTTCACAACCTGTGCGGTCAGACTGGCCAAAGGATACATGTTTCCACCCGGAGCTGCGCCAGAAGAGCAGGCAGAGCAAAACGTGATGTGGAATGCGGTCATTTTCTGGTCTGCACTGTTCTGGCATTTGCCGCTCCTGGCGTCTCTGGAGGGTGAGCTGCTTGACGGTAAAAGCTGGCTTCCGGGAATAACCGTTCCGGACTCATCTTATCGATTTCGCTTCCGGGAAGCTGACAACTCTTCAGCTTTTGCAGCGCTGGCAGCCGGACAACTTATGCCAGCGGAAGCGACAGGCTGGCTGGCAGAAAATCCCGAAGCTCTGGGCAATCTTGCCGGTTCCCTATGGAATCAGCATCCGGCGATGCCACTTATCAGAAGCTTAATGAAGCAGGCTGCCGAAAAGGTGGAATCGCCTTCGCTGGAGGTATCCGGGGCAAATGAGAAAGTTAACACCCTCATAGAGCCGGCTCTTTCAGTTCCGCAAACGCCGTCTGATCAAGAGATTGAATTAGAACCGTCAGTAGAAACAACACTGAAAACTACATCGCCAGAAGCTGCAGATTTGCAGGGAATTCAACTCGCATCTTCTATTGCACCGGTGCCGATGGCTGATGGCAGCAATCTCGTCAGCAATGAAAAGGCAGGCGAGAGGAGGGAATGTGATCCAAACGAAACAGAGAAGGCTGATACAGAGATGCTGCTAAGCATTTTCAGTGCCATTGAAGAGCCTGATATGACCGGGACTGAAGCATGTGATGAAGAGTCTTCAATCAGTACGAGAACAGAAAATGAGGCAGAATTTTCCCCCCTTAATGAACTACTTCCAGATGCTGATAAGCCTGAGATAAATCAGACAGTAGCAGAAGACTCTTTCCCTGAACACGCTGTAGAGGATAACATCCCTTTACACAGCATTAACATTGACGCACAAAAAACAGTGATAAAAAAACAGACTGGCACTGAATTTCTCAGGTGGCTTTCTGAAGGACTTAAGAGCAAGCGAATTGATATTAATCAGCCTGATTCGAGGGCGCATGCAGTTGCAGGGTTCATCTTTCTCAGGGTTCCGGACATATTTTATCTTTACATCAGAGAAAGCGGAGCAGAGCTAAGCAGGGATACCATACAAATGGAATTTGAGAAGCTGCATATTCACAAGGTGCGCCGGGGAGAGCGTTTTATTAAAGCGAAACTGTACCACTCTCCTGGCAAAGAAGGCACGTTTAAACCTGTAAGTGGATATCTTGTCAAGACTACACACCTTTTCAGAGGAGCGTCTTCCCCTGAAGACAGCGGGCTTCTGTCTTTCCTGTGAAGGAGGGGCAGTCCATGAGGGCCCTTAAGGGCAGCTTGATTTAGAAAAAGGAAATGCTGTATGTCTGACAAAAACCATTATACGACATGGGAAGAATTGCTTGAGGAGTACTTCTTCGCCCGAAACCTGCGCGCTGCAACAGAATGGAGCTACGCAAAGGTTGTAAAGGGGTGTGTAGAGACATTAAAGTTGTATCCTTTAACCTGAAAAAGACTTTAAAGTTGTAAAGTTTTAAAAAAACACATACAAAACATGATGCTAAGTGTGTATCACACGCTGTTCCAACATTATACCTTGATGTTCTTGCAGGAACTGCAATTTACAGGAGGAAAAAGGTGTTTTTGTAGTTATCTGGCGTTACGTGACAGTGTTGGTCAGATACTTCCACCTCTTCAGAGTTAAAGTTTGATATATGGGAAAAAAAACGCTCCCGGACGGGAGCGTAAGCCAGTGACTTCGGCGTCAAATGAGGGTCTAACAAGTGGAGCTGCGGGTTAATTCTGGGTGATCTGACTGCGATGCTTATCAGCCTGCTGCTGGTGAACAACGGAAGACTGACCATTATTCGCCTTCTCATGTACAGCTGCGGCCTTCTCATGCTCGCTCATTTCAGAAAATGACTTTGCTGTTTCGTTGGTAGCTCCGGGTTTAGCTTTCATCATTTTTTTATGCATTTCAGCCATGTCCTGGTGGGCAGCAGAATTGCTGTTTTGCATCATGTCATGGGACATTGCGGCCTGATCGTGACTGCTCATATCCATCATTGTCATGCTGTCTCCCTGAATTGCACTTTTTTCAGCAGATGACTGCATCTGGTGGGCAGGTGCCTGTGCATTATTTACCTGGTCATGCATGTTCATTGTCTCTGCAGCCATGGCAGATGAAGCGGCAGCCATAATGGCAACAAATGATACGAGAATCTTTTTCATGGTTGGGTCTCCGGTGTTTACATACCCAAACAATCAATGGCTTATAACAGAGAAAGCAGTTGATCTCAGGGCGGGTTAATCATCACTCCAGGAACCAGGTGATTGTGTTATCACGCTGCTCCTGATTTATGAATAATTATAAAAAACCGCCTCTGTTTATCGCGTGACTGAATGATGACAATTTTGTCACCTTCCAGGTTTCTCCTGAACAACGGGATTAATCCATTAACAGGCGCACTTTGAACACAATTTCACGCCCCTGCTGTTCTGCTGACAGCTCGCCGCCGTGAGCATGAATGATCGACCTTGTAATTGATAATCCCAGCCCCGCGCCTTCCGTGTTGTAGAACCTTGATGAGTCTGCGCGATAGAACCGGTCAAACAAACGTTCCAGATTAGCGGGAACCTGGCCGGACATCGTATTCGTAATCATCACGTTCACACAGTCACTGTCACGCTCAAGGTGTATCGCTGTACAGGTGTTATCGGGAGAATACTTGATTGCATTGGAAAGCAGGTTACTGAAAGCACGTCGGAGCATATCGCTGTCTCCGGCAACAACGCCCTCTCCTTCAACCGTGATTGTCTTTCCTGTTTCGTCTGCCAGGGGCTCGAACAACTCACGTAATTCATTCAGTTCGGCTGCCAGATCCACATCATGTTTATCCAGCCGCAGCAGACCATGCTCTGAACGTGCCAGAAAAAGCATGTCACTGGTCATTCGTGACAACCTTTTCAGTTCTTCCAGGTTAGCGAATAAAATTTCGCGGTAATGCGAAACATCCCTTTCCTTAGCCAGTGCAAACTGCGTCTGCATCATCAGATTACTGACTGGTGTGCGCAGCTCATGCGCGATGTCAGACGAGAAATCTGACAGTTTCCGGAATGCCCCCTCCAGGCGATCAAACATATTATTGAACTCCTGCATGGTCTCAGAGATTTCCGGCGGAGCCAGATCGGGATTTAGACGCTGATCCAGGCTGTGTACGGTCATGGAGGAAGCCAGACTGGTCATTTCCCGTAGCGGTTTCAGACCAATACGTGTGGTCAGCCAGCCCAGAAAAACAGAAATAAAGACCAGACCGATATTGAACCAGAACAGCCAGGTACTGAGTTTGTCCATAAACAGGGTGTGATACCCAGTATCCGTGGCAACCGTAATGATGACATGTTTGCTTTTACCCTGTTCCGGCGTCACGGCAACCCGCCGCGAGATACTGCGGTACACGGTGTTATTTTCTTCCGTCTGGATCATATAGTCGAGAATATCACCCGACTTATTAAGCAGGACCGCTGGAACAACAGAATTTTTGGCATAGAGTTCAACAATTTTTTCATTTTCCATGTTTTTTATAGAAATGAATAAGCCATTGTGCCCCACCATCGCATCGTTTATTTTTTCTGATAATGACTTAATATCCGTTTTGTTCCTGAACGTCTCTGTTTTAAGAAACTCTTCGGTGAGCTGAAGTTTACCTGTCAGAAAATCGCGGTCCTGATTATCGAAATAGCCATTAAGGGTGCTAATCAGGATAAAACTTGATAACCACCATACCGTAAGCATCACCGCAGAAAAAATCAGGCTCAGGCGTGTGGTCAGGGAAATTTTGAACCTCACTCTTCTCTGATCTCCAGGACATATCCGGCACCGCGAACGGTATGGATCAGTTTTGGCTCAAAGTCATCATCAATTTTACTTCTCAGACGTCTCACGGCGACATCAATCACATTCGTATCACTGTCAAAATTCATGTTCCAGACCAGGGACGAGATAAGACTCCTGGGTAACACTTCTCCGGTGCGTTGCAGCAGCAACTCAAGCAGAACGTATTCTTTACCGGTGAGATGGATCTTCTTCCCCGAACGGATCACGGTCCGGCGCACCATATCAACGGTCATATCGGCGATGGTGCAGACTGTTGCGGCCTGCGAGCGTGCCCGGCGCAGTAGGGTTCTTACACGTGCAACCAGCTCCGTAAAATCAAAGGGCTTAATCAGGTAGTCATCTGCGCCAAGCTCCAGTCCTTTCACTTTGTCCCGCACGTTGTCCTTTGCGGTTAAAAACAGGACCGGTTCTTCGTGCCCGGACTCCCTCAGTGCGCTGATGATTTGCCACCCGTCGAGGAAAGGCAGCATCACGTCCAGTATTATCAAATCATACTGTCCCTTCGACGCGGCCCCGAGACCATCGCGGCCATTATTAAAGAGATCGGCCTGATAGCCTTCCTCAACCAGTCCCTGCTGCAGGTAACGACCTGTTTTTTGTTCGTCTTCAACGATTAAAATACGCTGCATGGTCAACTCGCTGATATGAAAGTAAAAATCTCACGCATGAGCTTTGGCTGTCCCCTAGCTGACCTGAGACGGAGCAAGCATTCCGAGCCACGCTACGGCGCCCAGAATGATAATCGCAACAACGAATTCTGTCAGGATGCTGTTTCGCATCAGGGCAACGCTGCGATCATAATTCCCTTCCCTGACCATAACTTCAAGCCGGGGACCCAGGTGAAACCGGTTTGCTGCAGCCAGAAGAAGCATCAGAACAAACAGAGCCGTCTTGGCAAGCAATATCCTCCCCCAGGAACTGTTGAATAAGGGAGTTAAGTTACCCTCAGCAATATACAGATAGTTGACCAGCGCACTCAGGATCAGGGCTACAACAATCACCGTTCCTGCCGTGGCAAATTTTGCCAGGGAGTCAGATATCACAATGACGCTCTGTGCATTATGCTCGTTTCTGCGCATCAGCAGGATAGCAAATGCAACCAGAGCACCTGTCCAGGCACCTGCAGCGCCGAGATGGGTCAGATCGCTCAGTAAATGGAGATAGTAATGCAGACCGTCATGCATAACGGCGTGTCCTCCCCAGGCAAGTGTAGCCAGCGCCACGCCCCCACTCATCGTCATCAGCAGGCAGGACAATACTCTCTTATTAGTGTAAAGGAACAAAGCACCGAGTGTGGTAAACAGGGCACAGAGCCTGACAATCCAGCTAATACCCACATCAGTTTCTTCTATCACCATCTCGATAACATGGATGGATAATTCTCTGAGGTCAGTTACTCCACTCATGGCATTAGATACCAGGAGCATATTAATGCCAGTAAGAATGATGCCTGTAACAACAGCAAAAGTTATAAACGACCTGAAATTAGTCAGGTTATAGGTTTCATGTCTGACACCGCTTATTCCATATATCTGAAAAAATGGCAATCCAAATATTACCATCAAATCCAGATAAAGAAGAAAACGAATAACAATCATAATCAGGTCGTTCATAATATTACTTCACTGTAAAGGTGTAATTACCGGTAATAGGGTGCGTATCTGAAGAAACCGCGCGCCAGTCAACACGATAAGTGCCAGCGGGTAAAGGCTCTCGCGGAATAATGACCATCGATTTAGGGTCAGCGCCTGGCGCCACTTTTGCCGCGACCGGCATCGGAGAATGTGATGACATGCCTTTCATACCCGTCATCGTTAATTTTGCACCTGAGAATTTCACGGTCAGATTTTCCGAGAAATTAAGCTGAATCTTTTCCGGGGCCGCTACGGCTGAATCAGCCTGTGGCACAGAGCTTTTTAATTCCGGATGGGCCATAGCAGAGAAAGCAACGCCCATAACGAGGCCACCTGTAAGAATGGCTTTATTTAAAATCGACATTTTATTTACCTGTTTAGTTGAGTGTTTTATATCAGTGCGTTAAAACCAGATTCTGGCTCCCGCCAGGAATACTACCTGATGGTCTTTCTCACCTTCTCTTTTCGCCATATCGGATGTTTTCCCGTAAAGTTGATTCCAGGAAACGCCTATATAGGGTGCAAACTCACGGCGTATTTCATAGCGCAGCCGGAGCCCCAGCTCTGTGTCAGTCAGTCCCCTGCCGCGACCCCGCGATTCATCATCCTGACTGTAGAAATTCACCTCATAGGATGGCTGGAGTATGAGCCGGTTAGTCAGTAAAACGTCGTATTCTCCTCCCAGACGAAGGGCTGCTTTTCCGCCATTACTGACAAAACCCGTAATTTCAGACTCAAAATTATAGAGTGCCAGCCCCTGAAAACCGACAGCAGCCCAGGTCCGGGCAGAAGCAGGTCTGAAATCCTGCCTGACACCCGCAACCAAATCCCACCATGGGCCAACCGCATGTCCCCAGAGTAACTGCGCTTCAGCCGCCTCCGTTTCCCCATTGCTTCGTTCACCTTCACTCTTTAGCCAAATCCGATCTGTGTCGCCTCCAATCCAGCTGTTAACACTCCAGCTGAAATTGTTGGTGTTATCCGACCGTTGCCATTCCAGTTGATCCAGCAGAACCAGATAATTAATCGCACTGTCGTGAATCGCATGCCCCTGTAAATTGCCGAATGCAGCCTTCCGGTCGGCATCGGTAACAGGCGGAATTGGCGTTCTGCTCTCAGTTACAATGGGCTCCATTGACGTCATCTCAGTGAAATTCTCATCTGCTGGCATCTGCATGGCAGACATGTCGTGCCCGGCGTGGGGATCTGCAGAGACGGAGCCCGCCGCAATAGAAAGCTGTGAGGTAAACAAACCGGCGACCAGAACAGGTATGGCCTTCAAATTTCTCTTCATTCGCATCATTCCTCCACCCGGACTTCACGAAACATTCCCATTTCCATGTGATAGAGCAAATGGCAGTGATACGCCCAGCGGCCAAGCGCATCTGCTGTCACTCTGTAACTGCGTTTTGTACCAGGGGGAACATCTATTGTGTGTTTACGAACCATGAAATTACCGTTTTCATCTTCCAGATCGCTCCACATACCATGCAGGTGAATGGGGTGAGTCATCATGGTATCGTTGATCAGCGTGATCCTGAGCCGCTCACCGTATTTCAGCAGCACCGGTGCGGCATCTGAAAACTTGATTCCGTTAAATGACCAGGCAAACTTTTCCATGTGGCCGGTTAAATGCAGTTCTATGGTACGGCCAGGTTCACGTCCGTCAGGATCCTCAAAGCGGCTTTTCAAATCCGCGTACGTGAGAACCTTTCTTCCGTTATTTCGAAGACCAATACCCGGATCATTTAATTTCGGAGAGACGCTCATCGCCTGCATATCAACCAGTGGGTTATCCGTTTCTGACGCAGGATGACTTTGCATACCCGGCATTCCGGCCATCCGGGAATGATCCATACCGGCCATGCTGCTGTGATCCATGGGCGCGGAGGATGTCCCGCTATCCGGAAGGCCAGCACCGTCCATAGACATCATCTCTCCGCTGTTATCCATGCCTCCCATCTGGCTGTGGTCCATTCCTGCCATATCATGTCCCATTCCCCCCATACCCATATCTTCCATGGTCAACAGAGGACGGGGATCGAGGGGGGGAACGGCAGCACTTAACCCCTCTCTCGTGGCCAGTGTCCCTCGAGCGTAACCGGTCCTGTCCATGGATTGTGCGAAGATGGTATAGGCCTCACCCTGAGGCTCCACAATGACATCATAGGTTTCGGCAACGGCAATCCTGAATTCGTCAACGGTAACCGGGTTTACATACTGGCCATCTGCAGCCACGACCGTCATTTTCAGCCCGGGGATACGGATATCGAAATAGGTCATTGCCGAGCCGTTGATAAACCGTAAGCGTATCTTTTCACCGGGACGGAACAGTCCGGTCCAGTTTTTCAGCGGGGCCTGCCCGTTCATGAGATAGGTGTAGGTGTAGCCACTGACATCCGCGAGGTCAGTCGGATTCATTTTCATTTCAGCCCACATTTTCCGATCGGCAATGGTGGCTGACAGCCCCCTGGTATTCACGTCGCGGAAAAAAGAGCCAACGGTTGGTTTATTGAAATTGTAGTAATCCGACTGTTTTTTTAATTTTTTCAGCAGGCTGTGAGGATTTTCATCGGTCCAGTCAGACAACATGACCACATGCTCACGATCGTAAGTAAACGGTTCTGGCTCCCCGGCATCGATGATAATGGCACCGTATACCCCCTCCTGTTCCTGCAGACCGGAATGGCTGTGGTACCAGTAAGTCCCGTTCTGCTTAACCTTAAAGGTGTAAACGTAGGTATCATCAGGCTCTATGCCCATAAAACTCAGCCCCGGAACACCATCCATATTGGCCGGAAGAATAATGCCGTGCCAGTGAATGGACGTCTGTTCATTAAGACGGTTTTTGACCTTCAGGGTAATGGTGTCACCTTCTTTCCAGCGAAGAACGGGCCCCGGCAGGCCTCCATTGATTGTTTTGGCCTGACGCTCACTGCCCGTGATATTGACGGCCGTTTCACCAATGGTCAGGTCAAACTGAGTACCCTGCAGGGATGCGGCAACTGGCAGGCTCAGACTGGAACGCGCATTGAAACTCCATACGCCAAGACTTCCGGCTACGCCAGAGAGGGTTAACCCCTTCAGGAAAGTTCGTCGAGACGTTTTCAACAGCATGCGCATTCCCTTATTTAAAGTATGGTTACTGACAGAATTCGAGAACCGATTTAAATTAAATTACTGGTTCATCCACTTACAATGAAATGAATCTAGCACACCTTAAGAAACAAATTCATTACAATCGTGTAATGTACATAGCTGTATTACATTTACGTCATCTTCCCCACAGGTTGATTATTTTTATATATGATCATAAGGACATCTTTTATGTACCTCAGAAGGTAATTACACATGAATATATTAATCACGACCACTGCGTTTACAGCTTTATTTTGTGGGGCAGCTTTTGCTCAGTCCAGTGATATTGCCCATGAAGCACATCGATTTGTTAATAATGCCTCAGCCGTCAGTCATGTGAATTCCTCGACGCATGAAAACTTACCGGACAGGGTTAATAAAAACAACACGCCCTCATTCTCTGAAATGAATGAACATGAAAGGGCCATTGTTGCTCATTCATTTATGAACAACAGCGCGTCCTATGCGCATCAGAAAATGATTGAGGAACATAAAAAAATGCTGTCCGGCAGTGATGCAAATTCAAAGACCTCGTCTTCTTCTTTTAACGAACTGAATGCCGGAGAAAAAGCCGCTCTCGTGCATGAGCAGGTCAATAATGCCGGTGCGGAAGCACATCAGACGCAGGCAAGAAAGCTTCGCGGGCTGTATTCGACCAGGTAACTGCAGGCGGGTTAGTGCTTAGCGTCAGGTGCGCAGCAGGGCTTTACTGACGGGTTACGTAGCAGGACATGAGCCCCATATTGCTCTGCCGTAACCTGTTTCAGTCCCGTTAATCATCACCGTCGGGCTGGTCATACAGTTCCCAGAGCTTCAGGAGCAAACGGGAAACAAGATATGTTACAAAAATGACGACCATCAACGGTGCTCCCGATTAACTGACAGATGACACGCCTCCTGAAAACCCCTAGCATACGCCGCAGTGTTCATGCTAACGGCGAATTCCAGTAAATGTATTCTACCGATGTCGTAAAAGAAAATGCCTACCTTTCAGCCACCCGCTCGGGGCTGGAATCGAACGAGATCGCTACTCTTCAGCGCTCCTTGCCTTCCCGGTTTAATCTGCGGCATTTGAAAAAAAATGAATCATTAAAACTCGTACTGCAAAAGAAAGCGGGAAAATCACGTGTCGTGGCCTATAAATTTACGTCCGGTTCATTTAATTACACGGCGTATCGTATATCAGATAAAAAGTTCTATAACCTTTCCGATACTTCCGGGAAAGGCAGTCTCGATTATCCGTTACCGGCCACAGCAAGACTCAGTTCGCCTTTCAATCCTGCAAGACTTAACCCGGTATCGGGAAAAGTGAGTCCCCATAATGGCATTGATTATTCCATGCCCATGAACACGAAAATAGTCAGCGTCATCGACGGAAAAATCACCCGGGCCGAATACAACAGTACCATGGGATATTTTGTTGAAGTAACGGGAAAAGCCGGTGTTAAAACTCGCTATCTCCACCTCAATAAAATACTCGTTACTAAAGGGCCAGGGTTACACGGGGAGGTGCTATTGCGTTATCCGGTAACAGCGGACGTTCATCCGGTCCTCATCTGCATTACGAGCTGGTCATCAATAACAACCCTGTTAACTCTCTGGCGTTCCGGGCAGCGGCACCCGCTGATAACAAACTCGAACAGCATGCCTTTGCGCATGCCAGAGACTACGAACGATACCTGGACTGATAACGGGACCGCGACGCGGCCCCGTCTGCCGGATTAATTTTTTTTATCGTTTTCACTTCCGTGATGTTGATGATCTCCATGCCCTCCGTGGCCGTGGAAAAGATGCATTAGCGGGCAGACCAGCAATAACAGATATGGCCAGTAACCTGCCACATGTGACCAGTGTTCGCGCAGGAGGGCAAATGCCGCGATCGCGGCGACAGCAATAAGCGCATAGGTGGTACTTTCATACTGGACTCCTTCTGTTCGTAACTGACCCTTCACTCAGTGTTATTTCCCGAGCCTGACACTTTTCAGACGCAACGCATTCACAATGACGCTGACGGAGGAAAGAGCCATGGCCGCCGCCGCAATAACTGGCGACAGCAGTATTCCATACACAGGATAAAGCAGACCTGCAGCCACAGGCACGCCAAGTGCGTTGTAGATAAATGCAAAAAACAGATTCTGACGGATATTTTTCATGGTGATCTCTGACAGATGACGGGCCCTGTTCAGTATCATCAAGTCGCCTTTGAGAAGGGTGACTCCGGCACTTTCAATTGCCACATCTGTACCCGTTCCCATGGCTATACCCACGTCAGCCGCTGCCAGCGCCGGGGCATCATTCACACCGTCTCCGGCCATCGCAACCACATGGCCAGACTCTTTCAGTCGGGTTATCACTGCTTTTTTGCCATCCGGCAGAATTCCGGCTTCAACCTCATCTATTCCCAGTTTCCGTGCGACTGCTTCAGCAGTAAGCTGGTTATCCCCGGTGAGCATAACGATGCGGATCCCCGCCTGACGCAAAGCTTTAAGCGCATCCGGCGTGGTTGTTTTCACGGGATCCGAGATAGCTATCAGGCCTGCAAGGTCCCCGTCTGTGGCCACATAGATAACGGTAGCGCCTTCCATCCGCAACGTATCCGCAACGGCCTTTTGATTATCAATAACTATACTGTTTTCCTGCATAGCCAGTTCATTACCAATAACAACCCGTTGACCTTCGACATCGCCTGAGACACCTTTACCCGACGGTGCATCGAAATGAGTGACTGCGGGTATTGCGATCCCCTTTTCCTGTGCTGCTTTAACTACTGCCATACCCAGCGGATGCTGCGAGCCTTTTTCCACTGCGGCTGTTACACGCAAAAGAGATGTTTCCCCACCCGGATTGAGACTGATAATCCCTGTCACCGTAGGCGAACCTTCCGTGAGCGTGCCTGTTTTGTCGACAACCAGCGTGTCCACTTTTTCAAGACGCTCAAGGGCTTCGGCATTCCTGATTAACACCCCCGGCCTGGGCTCCTTTGCCCACCCCACCATTATCGACATCGGCGTGGCCAGCCCCAGCGCGCAGGGACAGGCAATAATCAGGACCGACACAGCCGCAATGAGACCGTGCGCCATCCTGGGCTCGGGCCCCCAGACAGACCAGATCACGAAAGCAACAAACCGCGATAAGTATCACCAGAGGAACAAACCAGCCTGAAACGCTGTCAGCCATTCTCTGGATGGGGGGCACGCGAACGCTGTGCATCAGCGACCATCTGAACAATTCGTGAGAGCATTGTTTCATCACCGACTTTCTCTGCACGGATGATGAGACTCCCTGTCTGATTAATGGTCCCCCCGATGACAGGGTCACCCTCCGTTTTGGTAACCGGCATAGATTCCCCGGTCACCATCGATTCATCAACGGTTGTTTTGCCTTCGATCACGATACCGTCGACCGGAATACTCTCTCCAGGTCTGATGCGGAGCTTATCGCCAGGCAGGACATCTTCCGCATTAATATCCGTTTCATGACCGTCATGATCCAGCCGTCTGGCGGTTTTGGGGCAAGGTTCAGAAGCGCAGTAATGGCGCCTGAGGTTTGTTCCCGTGCCCGCAGCTCAAGAACCTGTCCCAGCAGAACAAGCACCGTAATAACTGCTGCGGCTTCAAAATAAACGGCCACCAGGCCATCCATGTTTCTGAACGATGCAGGAAACCAGGAGGGGAAGACGGTTGCAATGACGCTGTAAACCCAGGCTACGCCGGTCCCCATTGCAACAAGGGTAAACATATTCAGGGAGCGGTTACGTAACGACATTCCGGCCCGGGCGAAGAATGGCCAGCCACACCACAACACGACAGGGGAGGCCAGAAGCAGCTGCAGCCATGTGTTGTACTGTGGCGGTACTGTATTCCTCAACTCGGGAAACAGATGAGATCCCATTTCGAGTACCAGAACCGGAAACGCCAGCAACAACCCCAGCCAGAAGCGTCTTGTCATGTCGTGAAGTTCATCACTCGGCCCCGTGGATGCCGTAGCTACGAGCGGCTCCAGTGCCATTCCACAGACAGGACAGCTTCCGGGACCACTGCGGCGTATCTCCGGGTGCATCGGACATGTCCACACACCTTCAGAATTCTCTTTTTCCGCCTGGTGGTGAGGCTGTTTTATCTGATCAGGGCTGACTTCATGATGATCGTGGTGATGGTGATGGGAATGTTCACTGGCATCTTCGGTAAGATAACGATCGGGATGGGCTTTAAATTTACTCTCACAGCTGGCGGAGCAGAAATAAAGTGATGGTCCTGGTATCGAATGCTGCTGTGCGCCCTGTCGGGCAGGATGGCCATCCCGCACACGGGATCTCTCACCTTATGCAATACGTGGCCCTCGTCCGGGGATAATGTCTGCTCAGAAGCAGTCTGGTTGTTGTGTTGCACTGCATTGTCATTTTTCACAGTAACTCTCCTTATGCATACCGAAGCATCTTCTGTCTTCAGGGTATGTCATGGATGCGATTACCACGAATATCGCCGGCACAGGAGTGCCTGCTACCGGCGTCCCGTTATCAGCCGTTCCGCTGACTATTCGATTCGCTGGAAGACTTTTTTACTTCCATCCGGTGAGAATGCGATAACATCGTAAGCCTCTTTTCGGGCTCCCATCTCCATTCCAGGACTTCCTGCTGGCATACCGGGGGTGGCGAGACCGTATATACCTGAACCAGACTGCATTGCCTATGTATCGTTGTCGCAGGCACATGGCCTTCAATGATCAAATTACCGGCAACCGCGGTATGACAACTTCGCAGTCCTGCAGGAATAGCATGCTTTCTTTCAGGGCTGACAGCGCCTGATCATTCATGACGTGAGTTCGTACTTCAAACCCGTCTTTTCCATCGCCTTGCCCCACAGGGAACAACAGCCACAGTTGTCAGATTTGTACATATCAATCACTTTTTCACTCGCCATCGCGGGCAGTGAAAGGCCGAGAGCCAGCGCCATCAGAACCACTTTTTTCATACTCACCTCTGTATATTATCGATTTAAACCCTGACGTCAGGGTGAATCAGTAAAGAAGGACACCCACAGGGGGTGCCCTTTCAGGTCAGGACACGCTTTTTTATGTCTGCGCAGCCAGATTAATTTGTAGGCGGCAGGAATAATGAACAGGGACAGCAGCGGAGCCGTGATCATCCCACCAATCATGGGTGCCGCGATACGGCTCATGACTTCTGAACCTGCACCGGTTCCCCAGAGTATTGGCAGCAGACCCGCAATGATCACCGCCACGGTCATGGCTTTCGGCCGGACACGCAGTACGGCACCATGATAGAGGGCTTCATCAAGGCCTTCCGGTGTGAACGTCTCTTTACGGGACAATTCCGGGTGCGCTTCAATGGCATGACGCAGATACATCAGCATGACCACGCCAAACTCTGCTGCCACCCCGGCCAGAGCGATAAACCCCGTTCCGGTTGCGACAGACATATGGAAGCCCTGCCAGTACAGGAACCATATCCCGCCAACCAGGGCGAACGGCAGGCTCATCAGGATCAGCAGGGCTTCATCAACCCGGCGGAATGCCAGATACAACAGGATGAAGATGATCATCACCGTCATCGGCACCATCAGCTTCAGTTTCTTGTTGGCATGCTCAAGCAGTTCAAACTGTCCGGAGAATGACACGCTGGTACCCGGTCTCAGTTTCACTTTCTGACTGATCGCCGTTTTAATGTCATTAACCACCGACACCATATCCCTGCCGCGCGCGTCAATGTAAATCCAGCTGGCTGGACGGGCATTTTCCGTTTTCAGCATAGTCGGCCCGGAAACGACCTTAATATCCGCAACATCGCCCAGCGTGATCTGCTGCTTCATCGGGGTCAGGATCGGCATCTGTTTCAGGGCCTGCGGGCTGTTCCGGTAATCCTGCGGATAGCGGATATTAATCGGGTACCGGGCCACGCCTTCAACCGTTTCCCCTACCGTCGCGCCGCCGATGGCTGATGAGATGAACAGCTGCACATCGCCCACCGTCATTCCGTAGCGGGAGGCTTTTTCCCGGTTGATATCCACATCAATGTAGCGCCCGCCTTCCAGTCGCTCTGCGAGAGCAGACACTACGCCGGGTACGGTTTTGGCGACCGCTTCGATACTCTGCGCCGTTGCATCGATATCGGACAGAACCGTTCCGGACACCTTGATACCTATCGGGCTTTTGATCCCGGTTGAGAGCATATCAATACGGTTACGGATTGGCGGCACCCAGAGGTTTGCCAGCCCCGGTAAACGGACGGTCCTGTCGAGTTCTTCAATAATCTTGTCAATCGTCATGCCTGGACGCCACTGATCCTCAGGTTTGAGCTGGATCGTGGTTTCAACCATTTCGAGCGGTGCGGAATCCGTGGCGGTCTCTGCTTTACCGGTCTTGCCAAATACAGAGGCCACTTCAGGAACGCTTTTGATTAACTTGTCCGTCGTCTGCAGGAGCGCTGCAGCTTCAGCCGGAGAGACACCCGGCAGGGTCGACGGCATATACAACAGGTCGCCCTCGTTAATCTTCGGCAGAAACTCACCGCCCACCTGGCTCAGCGGCCAGATAACGGTGAAAATGGACAAGGCCGCAACCAGCAGGGTTGTTTTTGGCCAGTGGAGAACCCGCAACAGCAATGGATGATACGCTTTGATCAGTACCCGGTTCAGGGGGTTACTGGTCTCTGCAGGAATTTTCCCCCGGATCCAGAATCCCATCAGAATCGGAATGACGATGATGGCCAGCGCGGCCGCGCCCGCCATGGAGTACGTTTTCGTGAATGCCAGCGGGCCAAACAGACGTCCTTCCTGACCTTCCAGGGTAAAGATAGGAATAAAGGACAGGGTGATGATCAGCAGGCTGATAAACAGTGCGGGTCCCACTTCAACGGAGGCATCGGTAATCACCTTCCAGCGGGTGGCGTTGTCAATCTGCTCACCCGGATGCTGATGATCCCACTCCTCAAGCCGCTTATGCGCATTCTCAATCATCACAATGGCGGCATCCACCATCGCACCGACGGCAATCGCTATCCCTCCCAGCGACATGATATTGGCGTTCAGTCCCTGGAAGTGCATGACGATAAAGGCGATACACAGACCAAGCGGCAGAGAGATAATCGCCACCAGGGCAGAACGTACGTGCCACAGGAACAGGGCACAGACGATGGCCACCACGATAAACTCTTCCAGAAGTTTGGAACTGAGGTTATCAATCGCCCGGTCGATGAGCTGGCTGCGATCGTAGGTGGTCACGATTTCAACGCCTTCCGGCAGGCTGGCCTTCAGCGTCTCAAGTTTATCCCTCACTGCCGTGATAACGTCGCGTGCATTTTTACCCGACCGCAGGATCACCACGCCGCCAGCGACTTCGCCCTGGCCGTTCAGCTCGGCAATACCACGCCGCATTTCAGGCCCGGTCTGCACGCGGGCAACATCCCGCAGATAAACCGGCACGCCGTTCTCGCCTGTTTTCAGGACGATGTTATTAAAATCATCAATGCTCTGAAGATAACCGCTGGCACGGACCATATACTCAGCTTCGGCCATTTCAACGGATGAGCCACCGGCCTCCTGGTTAGACGATTCAAGGGCCTGTTTCACTTCGGGCAGGCTGATACCATACTGAGACAATTTTACCGGATTGACCTGAATCTGGTACTGTTTCACCACGCCGCCAACCGAAGCGACCTCAGCCACGTTCGGGATGGTTTTCAGCTCAAATTTCAGGAACCAGTCCTGCAGAGAACGCAGTTCTGAAAGGTCGTGTTTTCCGCTGCGATCGACAAGGGCATATTCAAATATCCAGCCCACCCCCGTGGCGTCCGGACCGATTTCAGAACTCACACCGGCGGGCAGTTTTCCCTGTACCTGGTTCAGGTACTCCAGCACGCGGGAACGGGCCCAGTACAGATCGGTGCCGTCTTCAAAAATGACATACACATACGAATCACCGAACTGTGAAAAACCACGCACGGTTTTTGCGCCAGGCACGGACAGCATGGTGGTGGTAAGTGGATAGGTGACCTGGTTTTCTACAATCTGCGGGGCCTGGCCGGGATAGCTGGTTTTGATAATGACCTGCACATCTGACAGGTCAGGCAAGGCATCGACAGGCGTGTTAATAATCGTCCATGTGCCCCAGATGCTGAGAAACAGGGCCCCCATCATGACCAGGAAACGGTTGGCGACAGAGCGCCGGATAATCCATTCAATCATCGTCGTCTCCTCAGTGCCCTGAATGCATATTTACAGGCTGGTCAGACATTGCTGGCATACTGCTTTCTGTTTTTTCAGGGTGGCGCATACGTTCCAGTGCGCCCGTAATATTGGCTTCAGAGTCAATGAGGAACAGGCCACTGACCACCACGGTATCGCCTTCATTCAGGCCGGAGCCGATGCCGGACTGTTGCTGTGACTCATGCAGAACGTGGATCTGTTTCGGCACAAACTTGCCTTCATCATCAACAGTAATCACGCGCTGTTCTTTGCCGGTATCGATAACGGCCTGGCTTGGTATCAGCAGCATCTCCTGGCTTCTGGTATTCAGTTTCAGATAGGCATTCATGCCCGGCTTGAGAAACTCATCCTTATTAGAAACCTGGAGACGGACCTGAAGCGTACGGGTTGTCTGATCCACGCTGGGAAGAATATTCCATTTTTCGACATGGAATGTTTTATCCGGATAAGCCGGTACCGAAATTTCAAACTGCGACGTATCTTTCAGCAGATAGGCGATAGATTCTGGCACTGCAGCGCTGATCCAGACCGGGTCCATTCCCTGAATCTGAGCCACCACCTTATCTTTCGAAATATTCATGCCGGTGCGCAGGTCAAATGCAGTAATGACACCATCAATAGGTGCTTTAATGGTAAAACGGGTCTGAATGCTCCGGGTAGAACGCAGTCTCTGAATATCCTCTTCCGGCATACCTGCCAGGCGAAGCCGTTCCAGAACGCCTTTAATTTGCGTGGAAGTACCACCGGTGCTGGATAACAGAAGGAATTCACTCTGTGCTTCCACCCAGTCCGGAATGGTAATATCGATAAGTGGCGTCCCCTTCTTCACATGATCGCCAATCGTCATGGGGTAGACTTTTTCGACAAACCCGTCAGAACGCGCCTGCACAATAACAAACTGATACTCGTTATAGCTGACATTAGCCGGGATTGTCTGAGAATAATTCAGCATTCCTCGCGTGACTTTTTGCGTTTTTAATCCCAGATTCTGAACCTGGGTTGGGTCGATACGGATCCCGCCACTGCTTTTATCGCCACTGTCATCAGCATATTTTGGCACCAGGTCCATATCCATAAAGGGCGATTTTCCGGGTTTATCAAATTTGGTATCCGGTTTCATTGGGTCATACCAGAAAAGCACCTTTCGTTCCGGTGCCTTTTGTTCTGTTTTTTCTGTCTTTTGTGCTGAGTTTACATACTGCCAGGCAGTAACCGATATCAGCCCCCCTGCTATGAGGCTGCTGATAATTATTGCAGCATATTTTATCTTTAAAGAAGCCATACAATTTTCCGCTAAAAAATCAAAACACCTGGCATATGCGCCTGACGGTTAACTCACACATATACCTATGTGAATGTACAGGCGCACAGGATGTAATCGCTCCGGACAGCCAATCAGGACTGCGTCACGTTAATGCTTTTGAGTAAGGAGATATTGCCCTGCTGAATAAACGAGAAATCGACATGGTTGCCTGTTTTCAGGGCATTAATAGCATCGTCTGCATTAACAAAAGTAAAGCGCATGGTCATTGCAGGCCAGCCCACCGCTGGAATTGCTTCATGCGAAATGGTGATTTTCTTAGTATTCATATCAATGTCTTTAACGACACCGGTGCCCTTGATAACTTGCTGTACCGAAGCATCACTGGCAGTATTCATATCGCCATGCTGATGTGTTTCAGCATGAAGACCGGCAGAAAACATGACAGAGAAGGCACCAAATAAAACGGCTTTAAGTGAATTACGCATTTTAATTTCCTGATTAATTAAATAAATTTACTCTACCCAACCGCCACCCAGCGCGGTAAACAGATTAATTTCGTTAACCTGCCGGGAATAGGTAAGATCGAGAATGGTTTGCTGGGTAGCGAAGAGGGAACGTTCTGCATCCAGCACTTCGATGTAACTGACAGCACCACTTGCATACAATCCTCTGGCACGCTGGAGAGTTATCTGAAGTGAATCAAGATAACGCTGCTGTGACTCAAGTTGCTGGCTAAGGCTGTCGCGCAGCGCAAGCGTGTCGGAAACATCCTTAAAGGCTGACTGAATTTTTTGTTCGTAATTAACCACCGACTGTTGCTGGCGAATTTCAGCCAGCTTCAGATTGGCTT
Source organism: Enterobacter cloacae complex sp. AR_0002 (assembly GCF_001922365.1). NCBI lineage: Bacteria > Pseudomonadati > Pseudomonadota > Gammaproteobacteria > Enterobacterales > Enterobacteriaceae > Enterobacter > Enterobacter cloacae complex sp. AR_0002. The sequence continues at coordinate 3,134,370 of NZ_CP018814.1, read as the reverse complement.
TATTCCTGCCAGCATTAAATATAGGAATTTCAATTTTAGGGATAAAATTCCACATTCCACTTCCTGACGTAAACAGGCTGGACAGCTCCGTACTGCTTGCGGAAAGACCACTGGTCAGGGTAATTGAGGGGAAAAAGGCCGCTCGCGCTGCGCCAATATTGGCATCAGCCGCTTTCAGCTGATATTCCGCTTCCATAATATCCGGTCGCTGCAGCAAAATTTGTGAAGACAGATTTGGTGGCAATTTTACTGGGGCTATCTCCCCGCCTTTCATCCCTTTTTCTGACGGAAGTGCGCGGTACGTTCCCAGCACCAGTTGCAGGGCATTGTTTGCCTGAGCCAGATCGCCTTCTCGTTTGGCTATTTCGGCGCGGGTACTTTCGATTTGTCCTCGCGCCTGTTCAAGTGCCAGAACGTTCGTACTCCCGGTCACGAGCTGCTGCTCAACGAAAGCATAGGACTGTTGATAATTTTTCAGCGTTTCCCGCGCAATACGAAGTTGTTCGTACGCCAGTTGCTGGCTGAAATAGCTTTGTGAAACGTTGGATACCAGCAGGATGTGTACGGCCCGACGGGCTTCTTCGCTGGCAAAGTAGTTCTGGCGATCAGCATCACTCATGTTCTTAAGTTTGCCGAAAAAATCGAGCTCATAGCTGAGCTCCAGTCTCGCGTCGTACTCCTGTGTGGTCGGCTTGTCACCTTTCAGACCACCGCTGTATGTTATCCCGGATGAGGCATTCAGCTGGGGATAACGATCTGCATCCGTGACGTTGAACTGGGCTCGGGCCTCTTCAACCTTCAGGGCAGCCATTCTCAAATCACGGTTATTAGTCAGAGCTTCACCGATCAACCGGGTAACCTGGGGATCGACAAAAAAGTTACGCCAGCCCGTATCCTGATAGCCATTTACCGCTGGCGTCAGGCTGTTATGGGACAGTGAAAACTGCTGGGGTACCGGTGCTGCGGGCCGCTGATATTCAGGCGCAAGCGACACGCAGCCTGCCAGGATGAATATCGTGCTAATGCTGAGTAATTTTAATTTGAACATAACGCTTCTCGTCCAGGCAGACCTGGTAAATGGTTCAAATGAAGTCCAGAGTATTGATAGGGGTACTTTACCTAACGCTCTCTGTTTGCCGGGTGACAGGATAATGACAATGTTGTCATTTTTGCTGTAATCCGTTGATAACGATCGTGGGCGCAATAGAATGACATTAGCAGCCAGCCGGGGAGCAAGATGAAAATATTGATCGTCGAAGACGAAATTAAAACAGGTGAATATCTCAGCAAAGGGCTTACAGAGGCAGGGTTCGTAGTGGATCACGCTGATAATGGTCTTACCGGATATCATCTCGCCATGACAGCCGAGTATGATTTAGTCATTCTGGATATCATGCTACCTGATGTGAACGGCTGGGATATCATCCGCATGCTGCGCACTGCCGGAAAGGGTATGCCGGTCTTACTGCTGACAGCCCTCGGCACGATCGAACATAGGGTCAAAGGACTGGAACTGGGTGCGGACGATTATCTGGTTAAACCCTTTGCGTTTGCCGAACTGCTCGCCCGGGTGAGAACCCTTCTGAGGCGGGGAAACACGATGATCACGGAAAGCCAGTTTAAGGTGGCTGACCTCTCGATTGATCTCGTATCCAGAAAAGTCAGTCGCGCCGGAAACCGCATTGTGCTCACCAGTAAAGAGTTCAGCCTGCTGGAATTCTTCATTCGCCATCAGGGAGAGGTTCTTCCCCGCTCCCTGATTGCCTCTCAGGTCTGGGACATGAATTTTGACAGCGACACTAATGCGATCGATGTCGCAGTAAAGCGACTCCGCGCTAAAATAGACAACGATTACGAGACAAAGCTGATCCAGACAGTCCGGGGCGTGGGCTACATGCTGGAGGTCCCGGATGCATAGCAAACCTTCCAGACGCCCTTTCTCACTCGCTCTGCGGCTGACCTTTTTTATCAGCCTGTCCACGATACTGGCTTTTATCGCATTCACCTGGTTTATGCTGCATTCTGTTGAAAATCATTTTGCCGAGCAGGATGTCAGCGATCTTCAACAAATCAGCACCACACTGAACCGTATACTGCAGTCCCCGGTGGATCCGGATGATAAAAAAATAAGCAAAATAAAGGAATCAATTGCCAGCTACCGCAACGTTGCCCTTTTGCTCCTCAATCCCAGGGGGGAAGTGCTCTTTAGCTCAGCTCAGGGGGCGGCACTACGCCCGGCAGTGAATTCAGCAGATTTTAGCGAGCACAGCCGCGCACGGGATGTCTTTCTCTGGACGGTGGAGGATCCTGCGGGACCGATGGATACCGGGTCCAAAATGAAGATGGAAACATACAGGATTATCGCCTCCTCTGGTCAGGCGATATTTCAGGGCAAACAGCAGAACTATGTCATGCTGACTGGCCTATCCATTAATTTCCATCTCCATTACCTCGATGCGCTGAAAAAGAACCTGATTGCGATTGCCGTCGTGATAAGCCTGTTGATTGTTCTGATCATTCGAATCGCTGTCCGTCAGGGGCACCTGCCCCTTCGTAATGTCAGCAATGCCATTAAAAACATCACCTCCGAGAATCTTGATGCGCGACTGGAACCGACACGCGTTCCCATTGAGCTGGAGCAACTGGTTATCTCGTTCAATCATATGATTGGAAAGATTGAGGATGTCTTTACCCGCCAGGCCAATTTCTCTGCCGATATCGCGCATGAGATCAGAACGCCCATCACCAATCTGGTGACGCAGACTGAAATCGCACTGAGTCAGGATCGAACACAGAGGGAACTTGAGGATGTCCTCTATTCCAGTCTTGAAGAGTATAACCGGATGACCAAAATGGTCAGCGATATGCTGTTCCTGGCACAGGCAGATAATAATCAGCTGATACCTGACAGGGTCATGTTTGACCTCAGAGCGGAAGTCATGAAAGTCTTCGAGTTTTTCGAAGCCTGGGCCGAAGAACGCAATATCACGCTCAAATTTAACGGGATGCCCTGCCTGGTTGAGGGAGATCCACAAATGTTCAGAAGGGCGATCAATAATCTGTTATCCAATGCCCTGCGTTATACCCCGGAGGGACAGGCAATCACCGTCTCAATAAGAGAGCAGGAGAGCTTTTTTGACCTTGTGATTGAAAATCCGGGGAAACCAATCCCTGAAGAGCATTTATCAAGGTTGTTTGACCGTTTTTATCGGGTGGATCCGTCCAGACAACGAAAAGGAGAAGGCAGCGGCATCGGCCTTGCGATTGTGAAGTCAATCGTGGAAGCACATCACGGAAGAGTGCAGGTGGAATCGGACGTACACTCAACGCGTTTTATCTTATCCGTGCCCAGACTGGAGAAAATGATTCCGGACACCCAGTGCTGGGAATAAAGATTTAAATGACAAAGATGTCATTAGCCTGTCATGCAGCAAACAGAAGCCATTCGATATAATTAGTGCAACTTATCAGGAAGGCTGGATTGCTTTATCAATATCCGGCGTCAGTGGACGCCAGGAAATGAATATCCAGTCCCCTCCCGGAGAAATAAACACTTCCGAACCTGTTTCAGTTATGGAACTGAAAACACCGGTTGTACTCCCCCGGACATCACTAATTAAGAAATGGAGAGTTATCATGAAAAATATCGTATTAGCATCCTTGCTGGGCTTTGGCTTAATTTCTTCGGCCTGGGCCACTGAAACCGTGAATATCCATGAGCGGGTCAACAATGCACAGGCACCTGCTCACCAGATGCAGTCTGCTGCGGCTCCTGTCGGGATCCAGGGGACTGCACCTCGTATGGCCGGTATGGACCAGCATGAACAGGCCATTATTGCTCATGAAACCATGACGAACGGGTCGGCGGATGCGCACCAGAAAATGGTGGAAAGTCATCAGAGGATGATGGGAAGTCAGACCGTTTCCCCTACCGGGCCGTCGAAGTCATTAGCGGCAATGAATGAGCATGAAAGAGCTGCAGTTGCCCATGAATTTATGAATAACGGTCAGTCTGGCCCACATCAGGCCATGGCCGAAGCGCATCGTCGCATGCTCAGTGCAGGCTGACGGCGAGGGAAGTATCTGTGCTGTCCTTATTTCCTTGATAGATTTTTCCGTAACCGGATATATGGCAACATCTTTGCCCCCTACAGGGGCATTTTTATCAGATTCTGCTACAGTTAACGGGCATCAACGCTAAAAGGATATTTTTTATGAAAGCCAGAAACACTTTATTTGCAGTATTAATGTTATCCCTGCCAGCGATTTCAGCAGAACATTCAGAAATGAAAATGACTGATATGTCTACCTCGGCTTCGTCACAGGAATATATGGCTGGCATGAAAGACATGCATGACAAAATGATGGCTGCCGTAAATGAGTCCGATCCCGACAAGGCTTTTGCGAAAGGCATGGTAGCGCACCATGAAGGGGCAATAGCAATGGCTGAGACCGAGCTCAAATACGGAAAAGATCCGAAAATGAGAAAGCTCGCGCAGGACATCATTAAAGCTCAAAAAGGTGAAATTGAGCAGATGAATAAATGGCTTGATAGTCAAAAGTAAACATTGTAGAAATGTCACGACAAGCGTGATTTTACATCGTTCCTGGGCGCGGGAGTCGGTTAATCTTTATATAATTCAAACCCGATTAATTTCGGGTTTTTACTACTCTGTACTCCGGTCCTTTGTTGAGGACCGGAATATATGCACCTGAGATGCTTATTTAATACATTATCTCGTCATGGATACAATGTCGCTCAGGATCTCAACCAGCTCGCTTCTCTCCTGCGTTCCGTCATGATAGGTTGATCTTGAGATGATTCTTTCTGATGTCATCTGAGGCCAGAATTTATCTAGTACATTATCGGGTTTCATTCCCACAGCCCGGCCGATTATTTTTTTAGCGTCACAGGTGTCCGTAAACGTGACGGCTACACCAGTAATTTCCTCGATAAGATCCGGGCACAGATAGTTTTCTATCTCACGTTTGCGCGTAGCGAAAAATACCTTACCGGCCTCCTCTACTTCTTTTTTACGCTTCTGGATGGACAGAACCTGTGCAGGGTCTCCCCCAATATCGGAGTCCAGAAATACGCACCAGGGAAGCCCCAGATCTTTGGCCAGATTCAATGTAACCCAGTGTTTGACGCTACCACACCCTCCTATGAGGACTGGCACTATTTTCACGTCCTCCAGAGAGGCTGGCAGCGCACCTGACTGTTTTAATGAACTGGCCGCATGCCTCAGGAAAGTAACATCCGACTTTCCCTCTACCAGAACAATCCCCTGCGCCCTTTCCATACCGGTCTCTGGCAGCACCCCCAGGCTTTCAGTGGCTTCCTTCAGCACTGCGTCATCCGGCATTTTTACTACGGGTTCACCCGCCTCATTTCGGGTAACATAACGTACGCCTTCGACAGGGATTAATCCGGCCAGCGCCGGGACATGGGTGGTGACGATAATCTGACGGTGCGGCTGGCCTGCCAGTGCCAGTAACGCTTTCATCAGCATCATCTGATAGTTCGGATGCTGTGACGTTTCAGGCTCCTCTATGGCATAAATCACATTTCTGGGCGTCCCCGCGACATTCTTTTCAGCCTCAGCCCGAAAAAAATTCAACAGGATAAGCCTCCTTATCCCGCTGCCGCGCTTATTGATGGGGATGCCATTTTCCCCGTCCAGGGTGAAATTGAAGGTCCACTTGGGTTTCTCCTTAAATCGTGGAGTCAGTTCACTGGCGAGTTCGGGGGCCATTTCACGTAATTTATCCAGCGTTCTCTGTGCGACATCCAGGACGCTGTCCTGAATCTCATTTTCCAGCGCTGTAATTTTGTCCTGCAGCGCAGCCTGAGCGTCTTTTACGGCCTGCTGTAAGGGGTTTTTAGCTTCGGAATCCCCGTCGCTGCTTTCCCTGTCGGCTTTGAAAATCGCATACGTGGGCAGCAAATCGAGGATCTTACCCCATAATGATTTTGTGTCGGTTCCGAACTCTTTATCGACATCCAGCATAATTTCCGAACAGGTATAGGGGGCTGCGGCTTCCCTGATGGCCTGACGCCATAACGATGCAGTGCGTTTATCCGCCACATTTTTTTCAACTTCTTTTCCCACCGCCTTGAGCTCAGAAATTTTCATGCCCAGTAAATTTCTCAGGGGCTCCTCATCCGGGTGGATGCAGCGGATGCAGGTCTGCTCCGGTTTTCCTGAGGTCGTTGCTTTAAACGTTTTGACGATTTCAAAATTGCCGTCCTCATTCAGCAGATGTTCTGAGGCGAGCGTGGTCTGCACCCTGTCGTCGATCATGATAAAATCGGGCAGGTCATCAAATTCACAGGCTATTTCAAAACGGCCGTCCCCTTCTCTTAGGCTGAAACAGTTCATGTCATTCTTGTCAGCCTTCATTCCTTCTGTTTCAAAAAAAATAGCCAGCGCTTCCAGAAGCGTTGATTTCCCAAAGTCATTACGACCGACAATACCCGTCATGCTTTCATCAATAATGATTTCAGTAGAGTTTCTGTAGCCTCTGAAGTTTTTCAGTTTTAATTTTCTGAGCCGCATATGAAGTCCTGTGTGTAAGAAAGCGTTTTGCTGCAACCTGAATACAAAATATATTTTCAAATGCCTGCCAACAAGCAGGGATAACCGTTATTCAGAATATCTTAACGACATTTCGGGATTATGATCTGGTCGCGCTTTCAGAACTTTACTGCCCCTCAAAACACCGGAAACTAACTTGTGGTTGGTTACATGGCAAAGTTAAAACTCCAGAATCACGGGTAATGATTTCAATGCTTATTATATTTTTTGGAATTGACTCATGAGCTTTATAATTTAAATGATAATAATAACCATTCTTTTATGCGTAATATTTGCTACTGACACTGATGAATTTAAAAGAAGATAGATTTTCATTTACGGATTATTTCCTAAATTCATCGATAATGTGATCGACATAAAATTTTCACTGAAGAATGAAGAGATAATTTAAGGCCGAGCGAAATAGCTCAAAATGGTGTATTTAACATAACAGAAGAAATGAAAGGCTCTATCGCAACCTGATACTTCAGGCCGCTAAGGGGTTAATCTTGTTGAAGAAAAATTAGACCGGGAAGCGCCAGGCGTCACCATTTCTCCCGCCTGGCTGGAAGTGAAGAATAATTGTGCATAGCTCCGTATTCGGGCTTTGCATCTGACAATGGTTCCCTGGATGAAAGTACGATCTCCACTCCAAGGACGCTGAACACCCTAAACAAACGCTCAAAACCCGCACTTGCAGGGTTGGCCTCTAGTCGGGCATAAGTTTGCTGTGTTATACCCAAACGTTCAGAAACATCTTTTTGCGTCAGTCCATTGGCTTTGCGAAAGCCGATTAAAACAGGACGTAACTGATTCAAAGTCTTCAAAGCGTATTGAGTGTTCATAAGTGACCTTCCGTATCGACGAGTTAACAAGCATAACGCAGGGATTTACAGCATATAGGCTGTAATGCTCATTAACAGACTATAGGCTGTAATACGAATCCTGCCAAGATGCGGCATCTTTCAAATACAAGGCCGTATTGGGTAAGCAGTACACCGTTATATAGCACCCCTTGCCCCTTTGCTGGAGAGGGACCCACGTGATCGCAGGTCTTTTAGACGTTGTTGCTAACCGGCATCATACACAGGTGGTAACCCCCAGGGAAACTCTATGAGTGATAATTTATTCCTGCCCCAGTCAAAATATAAAACCTTATCTAACTAGCTTTCTTAGTATTTTATAAATGAAGTGAAATTAGCGAAGAAGTTTTACATTGTAAAGTGAGCAAAAATATTTACCATTCAACTGGCAAAATTTACAATCTGCAGCCCTTAGCCTGAGAAAATGCACATTAACAGAATAATCATCAAGTCCGATAGAGGCATAACTTACGTCCTCAAAAATATCAGAAATAAATGAGTTGAAATTACAAAAATTAACTTCACTTAACATCTTGAACACCGCAGAAATATATCTATCATGCATTATCTTGACTTCGATAACCTTAGATAAACTTGAATGCGACTTACATTTGAAGAGATCAAAGAGAAAGTAAATCAGCATATTTTTATTGTCCGAAATCCATTTTAAAATTTTATTACGTGCACATGGTAATATATACACTGGATTTTTGAAAGGGTTTGAAACGTCAACCACAAGGGAACAATAACCATGAGGATTTATTCCACTTATAATTAAGTCACTAAGTCCTTTCACTGCATTCAAATAGTTATCAAAACAAACCTCATATAAACTGGTACTATGAACTGCACATTTAGATTCAAACAACCATCTATGACGCAGATAACCAATGCCTTTAGAGTGTATATCTTCAACAATACATTTGTGACAGTAACGAATGTTTGAGATGTTTACCAATGGATATGAATTAGTTATGTGAAAATTTTTCCGACAGGCATCTTCAATAGCGTTAAAATACCCGTAAACACCAGAAGATAACGACACTATATTGGAAGTTAGTATATAACCATTTCTAGTGGCAAGAATGTCATATATATCCTGCAAGCTATGCAATTTGTACATATCAATCAGTTCGAAACGAGGAAAGGCATCGTACCTTAGTGCGCCATGCTTTGATATTATGTTCCTGCAATTGGATAAGTTATACATTATCTGTGAACGCAGAAGAAAACTGTGCCACAATTCATTTTCGTAAACCATATAACTCCCTCTTATTTAATTAGTTCCATTTTTCTGAGAAGTATCATTGTCATTGGTAGTTTATCTCTGTATTTCAAAAGCCAGCCATGCCCTCCCAGTAAAGCATCTAGACTTGTAAGTGACATCGAGTACTGCCCCTGAGATAAAACATCATTTATTAATGATGATGAGATAATATCTCTCTCGCTCCAGTCTACTCTTTTATTTTTATAGCATCGTATTGTTTTAGGAAGACAGGAATTAAGCCAGTCACATTCATGTTTATTTAGCCAATAGAAACTTGCATAACAACTTTCTTTGACTAACTTTCGTGTTATAGAAACGGATTGATTATGTATAAATCTTAATATTTTCTGCTTATGACGCCGTCTTAAAGAATCTTTTTTACATTTTTTACGCCATGAGCATAAACCGTAACAAGATGAAATTACAGAGGATACAGCTCCTTCCGATAATGAGTTTTTCTCAGCTATGGATGCCAGACTAAACCCCCTTACAGCCATAGACTTGATAAGCAATTCAGTGAATATATTAATTTTTGTGTTTCGCTTAAACGCCCTCAGGTATTTTTTATAAATAAGTGTTTTAATGTAACATCTGCTGCGACTAAATTCCTTCCCAAGGTTGCTAACACTAGTATTATTTTCAACTATATGAAAACTGTATTTCTTATGACTTTTAAAGATTTCTTTCTTTTTATTAGTACGACTTCCTGCATACGTTGGCCAGCAAGTATTTAACAAACAATAACAAAGCAAAAGATGCTTTGTGGGATGCTGACAACATTTGTCTTTGAGTATAGGCTCCCAGTAATGATAATCAGTTAGGGATGTTGGTATAAGTCCCGATGAACCCTCCCCAAATAACTGGCACTTAGCATAAACATGTGCGTAGAATACATTTTTCTTTAAATTTCCATCCAATGATAATAAATTCAACTTTTTAAGTACATCCATGTAATTGGGGTGTGTAATATCTTTTCTTCTGATTATATTTAGGGACTCATAACAAAACTTAGCAAAATCGAAGTCTATCTCATTGCTAAGTTGTTCTGTATACGAAACAGGAGGCATCAGTCCAATACGTATGTGCGGTGAAGAAGGGACATGGATGCTTTCAAGCGCTACCGGATGCCGATGGCAGGTTGTAACCCCATGAAGCTGATGCGCCAGATGCCAATAAGTAACACCATAATGAAAAGTATCTTCACGAGCGCAAACCGGGCAAAACTTCAATAGTGTGCGCTGCCCTAGTGAAAAATTACTAAGGCGGCACAATCGATTAAGCCTGGCAGGGGTCGTGTTGAAATCCATAATTTCATTACGACTGATTGGTAGTGCCCAGGCAAAAAGAGGGAGTAAAGTCTGTTCATGCCAGAGCTGATCTGCACTTTCGGATGTATGAAGAGAAATAGCCTTTAATCCTGAATTGAGAATTGGATGGACGTTCATATCAGGTTTGTTGAAAATGATCGTTAACAGAGAAGATGGGGACATACCGTACACGGTAGTTGTCCGACAAAACCGGCTGAACAAGGATTCATCAGGCAAAACAGGCAACATTCTCATTTCCCACACCTCTCTTTGACCGTTACGAACTGTTACCTCATTACAATTTATTAAGTGGATCTATATTTATAAGCCCGCAACGCTGAAGAGCATCGTAGGTATTTTTCTTTTCAGCTGTTCTGTTGATAACAAGATCGTGGTCAAGAGACAGTATTTTCTCGTCGAAATTGCGCAAAACCTCGTCTATTTTTCCTACGAATTCCTTGTGCTGTGGCCTGTCTATATCCCCAGGGATCAAAGACTTTAGGGACTTCTCTGCCATGATTTTAGCCGAAGCATCACCCTCATTAGATGCAGAGAGCCATTTAGCTTCCTCATCTTCAGTCGCGGCCCCCGGGAGTGGAGTATCCTTATATTCCTCCGTATGACTCACGAGTACCGGTACAGAGGCCGACAAGACTGCGCCAGTGATGATTTCATTGCCGCTACCGATAACCTTTAATTGTGCCCCCCGATAAATCATCTGAGCCAATCCAATATTGCCTTTAGATAAAATGAATAATTTTTCGTTTAACTCATCATTTAATGGAGTTTCAACATTTGTCCATTGTAATGGCCATAAATAATGAATAAACGATTGCCAGTCTTGTGAATCGTATCTAACATTCTTAATTTTCATGTAACCACCAGACTCTGCCCGCCTGGCAATTCTCATTTTCTTTGTCAGCGTCTCGTCAAAAGGATGATTTCCACAAAAAACCATAGATACCCCCATGGAATCTACAATTTCATGTAAAAAATCAATCAACTTACTCTCACCCCCGGTTCTTGAAAATTTAAGCCTCTGCATTTCATCAATAACAAGGATACCCAAAAATGATGATTTAATTCTTTGTGCAATCTGGCGAGCCAGAGCACCATTTCTAATCTCAGGTGTAGTTCGTTCAATACCAATTGCATCATCTAATTTTTGTAAAATCTCTTCACAAAGGTCTCTCACACTTGAATTGTATGGACAATTAATCTTTACCCATACAATTTGCTTACTGAAGCCGGGAAAAACTCCTTTATAGCTGCTGTGTTCTATAATCTGAGGGAAATGATCCATGACTTGCTCAATCATGGTAGTTTTTCCAGAACCACTCATTCCAACTATCGTAATAGTTTCAGCCTGGGATTTAAAATATCCACTTTCTGGCTCAATATCAGGACGCTCATTTCCATAGTAATGAAGATATTGAATTGTTCCGCTTTTTAAAGGATTACGAGCTGCATAGCTTTCCCTAAGTGCCCGTAAGATCATCTTATAAGCCTGGATAAGATTGGTTTGAGGGCAACGGAATTTCTTTATACGTTCGACATACTGCTCTCTAACATTCGCCGGGGCAGTCCAGCGGATTTTTTCGTCAATTTCGGGGAAATAACTCATTTCCAGAAGTACTTCATCTTCCGTAAGCGCTTCAGGAAGTGCTTCAATTAAGGGATTGCCACGATACTCAGGTAACTCCTGTTCTTTATATATCGCTGAAACGCGCCGTATAAGATTCATTATTCTGCGTCCTCAGTCTTCTTCTTACCTTTTAACCATCTTTGTTTCTCCTCCCGGCCAGGCAAAAGCAGAACATTACTGGATGAAGGAAGTAGGGGTTCAGATCTTCCATTAGCAACATGAGTTCGTCCTAATGAATCAAGTTCATTTTTCCTGTTCTTTTTAATATCTTTACCATGTACCCGGCGAGATTCGTATATTTCATTTAATCTTTCGTTACCTTTCCTGTTAAATTCATCTTTATTATTGATATTGCTGAGCGAATCCAGAGTAAATAAATTAATTTCTTTTTGAGTATCTACCCAATCAGCCATTACATCTGTATCAAGATGAGCTTTCCCTTTAAATACATCTCTTTTCTTAAGTAGGTAATGTTTTTTGAAAATGCTATTTTTGTCAAATCTTACATATATATAATCTACGCAATTGTCATCTATTCTTGCTTCACAAGTGGTTCTTCCAAATACTCTGACACCTGATGCAATTTCAGGATCACATTCATAAAAAAGATTATTGTACTGAATCCCACCGGCGGTAATGTTAGCGTTCACAGGGATTAACAATCGTGCGATCACTTCGTCGGCCCCAACGGCTCTTGCGCTGAATCTCCCGTGCTTTAAGCTTATCATCCAACTATTTTTTGGTGATATTACGAGATCATTTTCAATCAGTAAGGGATTGATATAAGCCAGTTCCTCATACGTTCTCTGATTATGTGCAAGTATCTCCCGAATCAGTAAAGACGTGACCTCCTGAATCGTTAAACAAGCCCTGGATTGCGGTGTTGGCTCTCCTTTAACAATCTTTCCCCTTCGTGTTGTTCCAATAAGCCTATGAATAACCTCATCATTCAGAATGCCGAAACAGCGTTCAACAATGCTTTTTCTGTCGCCTCTACCGACTGGCGCAAACTCAAGTTTTGTCAGGGGGGTCATCTCTTCCTGAGGTTTAAGACCAATCATCTCCCCGTTGTCACACATCAATGTTAATGGAATGTGAGAACAAGGCCAATCATCATCAGTAATAGAGATTCCAAATAATCTACAATATTCTTTTTTTGGCATAAAGCAATTTGCTAACGCTTGTCGGGCGGCTCGCCATGAAGCATGGTATAAAGAAACATGAAGGCCAACAATCATTCTTGTTGCACGATCCACCACTGTATAAATAGTAGGACGCCCAATGACTTTTCGTCTGTTTAAACTCGAAATAAGATGTACATCAGCGACAGTTGAGTCTATTTCGAAAACATCACCCGGCAAAACAGTTGTATTAGCCACACTACCTAAAAGCGCCCGCATTTTGAGGTCTATTTCTTTTTTCGTGTTCTTCTTATTTATCGAGAAATCTTTAGTGAAGAGTTTTTTATTCCAGTATGAAAATTGTTTTAAAGAAGGAACATATGGAGCTCTATTTTCTAGGTTTGCTGTTTTAATTTCATCCCTAAAATACAAATCAATATGTCTCTCTAATGTTTTCTTTATCGTATCTCCGTTAACTTTATAATGATACGTAATGAGAGATTTTCTAATATTATTTATATCTCTTTCATTAAGAATGAAAACACGTGATCGTTCATTAGGTAATGCTCTGTTTTTTTTGGAATTCCCAAGTTTAATTTCATGTTTGATTCTACTTTTCCCAGCGGCGCCACAGTTCGAGAATGCGGGTAGCAATGCATAAATATCCTGCCCATGTCGCCAATACAACGCCAGAAGCGTTCTGATAGTATATTGTGATATTTTTTTATTTCTTGAGTAATCCATTAAAAGGTGCGACTTTTTATGTAATGCATAGTCGAACAGAAACATTCTGTCATCTACAAGATCTTTAATGATATTGTAATTTTCATCTCGCCTTCCTCTGTCTTTATCTGTTAATTCTTTCTCATCTACTAACATATATGAAGGATATATATAATCTTTACAAGTTATGCTATTTGATTCAATATAATATTTAAACATTGAAAATGAGAAAGGGATTGGCTTACCCGTTCTTTCTGATTTTATTTTAAACAAAATTAACAAATCGACCTTTCTGTCAAAATCCAAAACACGGTAAAGTCCCTCTGCAAGCAAATCAGTGCCTTGAGAGAGCCAGACTGAATTCCTAATAATATCCATTTGCGTTCAGTCCTATATAGTGGTCATTGGAAATTATCTTTATCAGACCGGTTTCGAGTATTGGATATGATAAATCAACATTTATCATTTTTAATCCAATCATTGCCTGCAATAACATCATCGCTTCTTGTGCATCTACCCCAAAGATTGATGAAATCATTGCACGTAGTCCTACTATGGGATAAACATCTGGTTTAAGCTTCCATAGGATTTTATCAAGAGGATATTTATCATAAAATTCAGAACCATCTCTTAATACAGAAGTAGCCCAGCAAATGTTTTTACCGACGACGTTATTGAGTTCCGAGCCAACATAAATTTGAAACTCAACATCAATCAACTGCCAAAACATCCTCTCTATTTCAAGTTTTTGGGCTTCGCGTTCAGGTATGCTCTCGTTATGTTTTACTGCTATAGCTTTGTATCGAAGTCCGCCTTCAGGAGTTCTCAAGGTCAGTAAAAAATCGGTTGTCATAACATTCAGAACTTCGACAGGTACTCCTCTTACTCCCCTCACCATAGGATGTTGAAAATGTAGATGATTTGCTATTTGTTGGGTAAGCCGGAGAGGAAAGAGTGGGAATTGTTCCCGGATATCAATCACCGAGTCATTAAACTCAGCCAGATAGAAAAAGTTACTTTCGACAGAAGAAAGGAGATGATGGTTTCGAAACGTCTTAAGGCCAAAGACTATCGAACGGTTTCCACGGGATTTAACGTCCTGAGCTCTAAGCCAGGGCTGATAACTTTGGCCATAGCCCACTCCTATGCCGTCACCTAGCGCATTTTCATAATCCAAATAGGATTTGAGACGCCTACCCCTAGCCATGATCGTACCCTAAAAACGACATTGATACGTACCTATATGTGTATTTTATAGTCTCCAACCCTATAACCACACATTCAGTAAGTATACAACATTAGCGTCGTTTTTTGAGAATGGTTACAACTTTAGTGCTTTGTGTACAACTTTATTGTCCTCGGACAAGGGGTTCCTGAAATTTACGGGGGCTGACATAACCCCATCAATGGTTACTCATCATGAAGTTCTAAGATGGCGGCGATATGTACTCAGAGAAAAACAACAATCGGCGCAGACCTGGAACAATAAAATTGCACATCTCAGGGCCCTCTATAACTATGCTATGGAAAGTGGTTTATTGCCTGCGGGCAAAAACCCTTTTAACAACTGCACTGTACAGCGGGACAGAAAGAAAAAACGGACTTTAAACCGCTCTCAGCTAACCCGCCTTTATCTGATAATGCAGCAGGCTGAAATTGAATCCAACCGGAAAATTTTCGCACGTGGCGGGCGGAGTGCGCTTTACCCGGCTTGGTTCTGGATAACCGTCCTGGATACGCTCAGATATACGGGAATGAGGCAAAATCAACTGCTGCATATTCAGCTCAGGGACGTCAATCTGACAGAAGGCTATATAGATCTGCGCCTTGAGGGGAGTAAAACGCACAGGGAATGGCGCGTTCCCGTTGTTAAGCAGCTGCGTTTGCGGCTACAGCTTCTTCTTACACGGGCAACGGAGGCTGGAGCCGGGCCAAAAGATAACCTCTTCGATGTCAGTTTTTACATTGCCGGGAAAAAAGCAAAATCTGACAGAAATGATGTGACAGTGATGCATCAAAAGATCCGCTCCTTTTTTCGCCGTCTGTCAAAGGAATGTGGTTTTGCCGTTTCGCCGCACCGTTTCAGACATACCCTGGCTACAGAACTGATGAAAGCACCGGAAAGGAATCTTCAGCTGGTTAAAGATTTACTGGGTCATCGTAGCGTAAGCACAACAATGGAATATGTGGAACTCAAGATGGACATTGTGGGAAAAACACTGGAAGAAGAATTGTCCCTGCACACAGATCTCTGTGTAGAAAGGGAATTACAACTATTGACACAAAACTGATTGACTGGGATTATTGCCAGTGATCGAGAGAAGGGGGCCTGCGCGAACAGGCTCCCTCACTTGAGGGACTGATTCAGAAACGTTAACCAGTGCAGATACGCCTACACCGGAGGACATTCCGTAATGACCGGCCCCTGTATTAACCGCCCGTTAAGGTTCTCATCTCTTAACCAGCGTGCTTTGATGCAAAATTAGTGGTGCCCGGACTCGGAATCGAACCAAGGACACGGGGATTTTCAATCCCCTGCTCTACCGACTGAGCTATCCGGGCAACGGAGCGCATTAAACCGCAATCGCGCGCGATCGTCAACATTATTTCGGGAAAAGCTGTTCAACTGCTTAAGTTTGCGGCAATCTGTCCGTTTGTGCCCTGGAATTGCACAAATCTTCCAGACAGTTCAGGCAAGATGTGACAATGCTGACGGTAAGAGGAGGGCAGTATGGCAAACGACTGGCTTGAGCTGCGTCAGCATGCAGAAACAGGTATTGAGACAATTAAGGCGCATTTCGAAGGACATGCCTTTGATCCCCACTGGCATGATAGCTATCTGGTCGGAATAACCCTTTCCGGTACGCAGCAGTTCCACTGTCGCCGTGAACGCCACCGTAGCCAGCCGGGCGATGCTTTTTTACTTGAGCCCGGGGAGATCCATGACGGTGATGCGCCGGTAGAGGGCGGCTTTACTTATCTGACCTTTTATCTGGATGAACACTGGCTCACCCATACGCTTCAAGGCCTGTATGACTCTACTCCCGGGAGTTACACTCTCCACTTTGCCCAAACGCTGACGCGAGAGCCTCAGTTGGTGCGCGCTATCGGTGATACATTTGCCTCGTTGCATAACGATGAGATGAAGATCGTCCAACAGAGCACAATGGATAACCTGCTCTCTCAGATAACTACCCACTGTCACTGGCGTAAGAAACTCCCGTCGCAATTACAAAGCTCCGCTGTGGCGCATCGTGCCCGCGACTATCTCTATGCGCATATCGGCGAGAACGTGGGGCTATCAGACCTTGCCCGCGAGACGGGTACGGATCGCTTTACCCTCACCCGCTGTTTTAAACGCGAATTTCACCTGGCACCGCACGCCTGGCTTATCCAGCTGCGACTGGCAAAGGCCCGACAGATGCTGGCGTGTGGGGAACTGCCTGTTGATGTTGCGACGGCAGTGGGTTTTGCCGATCAAAGCCATCTTGGTCGCTGGTTCCAGCGTGCATACCGTATTTCTCCGGCACACTACCGCCGGTTGTGCACAAACCTTCCAGACGTTTCCAGAAAATAACGGCACATTCGTGGCTCTAATAAAAAAGGAGTCACCTGTGAATTTATTACCCTTCCTGCTGTTTGCATTTGTCGCCTCGATTACACCGGGGCCAACCAACATTCTGGTACTGGCTAACAGTCAGCACTTTGGCGTAAAAAATACGGTTCCTGCGATCCTGGGCGGGTGTATTGCCGCCAGCGCTATTGTTCTGGTTTCAGGCGCTGGGGCAGGAGAAGTGTTACGCCAGTATCCATTGATACGTCAGGTAATGAGCTGGGCGGGTGTGCTGTGGCTTTCCTGGATGAGCTGGCAGCTGTTTAGCGCCACGGCCGCGAATCTCTCCTCCAGCAGTCACGTCCGATTTACCGCGCGGGCGGCGGCGTTACTACAGGTTGTAAACCCAAAAACATGGATGATGGCGCTGGCAGTTGTCAGCCTGTTTGCTCCGGCAAGCGACCATGCATTACGGGATATTACGCTGATGGCGCTATGGTTTCTGGCGATCTCCGTGGTCTGTTTGTTGTGCTGGGCGTGGCTGGGGAAGGCGGTGAACCGGATTTTCCGCACCACCGTGGCGATGGTGCGATTTCAGCGCGCGATGGCGCTGTGTTTGTTTATTTCCGCCTGGATGGGAATGCTGGCTTAGGTCAGTGCACCACCCATACGACACTGCGCGAACCGCAAAATATCTTCCGCCAGACGGTGCGCCGTATCCACATCCGCCTGGCTACGGTTCACCAGCATGCGGCTCAGGCAACCTTCCAGCACCAGCTCCATCTGCTTCGCGACCATTGCCGGATCATCCACTTCTAGTGTGGTCAGCAGCTCATGTGTGAACTCGTGCGCGGCTCGTTTTTGCTGATCTGCCAGTTGATGGATGGGGTGCCCAGGATCCGGATAGTAGGTGCAGGCGGCGATAAACAGACAACCTGGGTAACGGTTGTTGGTAACACACTCCGTCAGTGCGGTATAGCGCGCCAGCAGCTTTTGCTCGGTGGTCAGTTCTTCATTCAGCATCAGCTGCCTGCGCCAGATATCCACCTGCTGGCTGAGATAGCGCAGGGCATCGTACAGCAGCGCCTCTTTATCCGGCCAGAAGCGCCTAAGTTCATCCAGAGGGTAATCGATACGGTCGGCGACCATCTCAAGCGTGGTGCTGGCGATCCCTTGAATCTCAAGCAATTGCAGGGCTTGTCCCAGTACGTCTTCGCGTTGCACGGTTATCTCCTCCGCTATTCCCAACGGTTTGTCCCGTCTAAAGTGTTGTTTACGGTTGGCGATTGCGCAAATGCGCGTTGAATGCCGTCGCGTCCATAAACCCGGTTACACGCTGCGTCGGCTGTTCTTCCCCCTGTTCATTGAAGAACAGGATGGTAGGCAACCCGAGCACTTTAAGTTGCTTCAGCAGAGCCTTATCCTGCGTGCTGTTGGCGGTAACGTTCGCCTGGAGCAGAACGGTATCGCTCAGCGCATGTTGTACCTGCGGATCGCTGAAGGTGTATTTTTCAAACTCTTTGCAGGCCACGCACCAGTCGGCATAGAGATCGAGCATGACCGGTTTGCCTTTCGCCTGCGCCAGGGCGTGGTTAAGGTCATCTACGTTTTTAATCTGTATAAAATTCAGATGAGCCTGCGTTTGACCTGCCGGGGTGCCAAACGCCCAGTCCTGTAGCGGACGGACGCTCACCAGCGCGGCCGCCAGCAGAAGGATCTGTAGCAGGCGCATCCACGGTTTCTTCGCCCCCAGACTCACGATAAACGCCCAGCTGAAGAAGGCCACGCCGAGCATCGCCCAAAGACGTGTACCCCACACATCACCGATGATGCGCTCCAGCAGAAATACCGGCAGCGCCAGAATGACAAAACCAAACGCGGTTTTCACCGTCTCCATCCACGGGCCGCTTTTCGGCAGCAGACGATTGCCAAACACCGTCACCAGGATCAGCGGCAGGCCCATGCCGAGCGCGTAGAGGTACAGCGTGCCGCCGCCGAGCCACAGGTTGCCGCTCTGAGCAATGTATAACAGAATGGCGCTCAGCGGCGCAGTGGTGCAGGGGGAGCAAATCAGCCCGGCGATGGCACCCATGGCGAACACGCCGCCCGCAGAGCCACCCTGCTGACGGTTGCTCATCAGCGTCAGACGGGTTTGCAGGGAAGAGGGCAGTTGCAGGGTGAACAGGCCAAACATCGACAGCGCCAGCAGAATAAACACCGCTGACAGTCCGATAAGCACATAAGGATGCTGAAGGGCGGCCTGGAACTGCAACCCGGCAGCGGCGACCACTAGGCCGAGCGCCGTATAGGTTAACGCCATGCCCTGTACATAGATAAAGGCCAGCAACAGCGCACGGGCGGTGGAAAGGCGTTGTTTACCGCCCAGCACGATGCCAGAGATAAGCGGGTACATAGGCAGTACGCAGGGCGTAAAGGCGATGCCGATACCAATCAATAACGCCCAAAGTGCTGATAACGGAAGGTCTGAAGTGGCTTCGCCTGCGCCTTCACCCTTCATCCTGGCCCTCTCCCCTGATGGGAGAGGGGAGGCAGCGCCTTTCACTTCGCTAAGCGGAACGACCTTTGTTTCAGGTGGGTAACAGAATCCGGCGTCTGCGCAGCCCTGATAGGTGACCGTTAATGTGGCACCTTTATCGGCATGGTTCACCGTGACGGGCACGCTTAAGCGCTGGCGATAAATTTCACTCTTACCGTAGAACTCGTCCTCGTGCCACACGCCAGCGGGCATCTGCAATGCGCCGACGTTCGCCTTTGTCGGCGTGATGCTGACCTGCTTGCGATAGAGGTAGTAACCCTCTTTCACCTGCCAGGTGAGACTGAGATCGTGCTGGTTTTGCTGAAAGTCGAAAACGAATGCCTGGTCGGCAGGAATAAAGTTCGAACGGCCGGGTGCGTCAAACAACCCGGCAAAAACTGACGTGCTGCACAGCAGCAGGATCAGCGTAATGAAGCGTTGAGCCATGAGAGATAATCGTTATCGCCGTGGACCACTGGCAGCACCAGCAGCTCCGGGGTTTGGTATGGATGATGAGACTTGAGGCAGTCGAGGAGAGCCTGCTGGTTTGTCAGGTTGGTTTTGAGCAACATCTGGACTTCGTACTCTTGCTCCAGCTTGCCTTCCCAGTAATAAAGGGAGGTGGCGCCGGGAAGAAGCGTGACACAGGCAGCCAGTTTTTCGGCCAGCACTTTGGCGGCCAGATCCTGGGCAGAAGCTTCATCAGGGGCGGTGCACAGTACAACAACAGCATCAGGCGTGTTCACAAGTCGACCTCCTCATCACGAAAGTCTTCACTATATCACGCAAGGCGGTTGGTCATTAATGAAACGGGCCGCAGAGCGGCCCGTTTTTAACTATTTTTACAACGGCTAATCGTTTACAGCACAATGCCGCCGATGATAAAGCCGAGGATCACGCAGAGCGTAATCGCCACCACGCCCGGGATGAGGAACGCGTGGTTAAACACGTACTTACCAATACGGGTTGAGCCGGTGTCATCCATCTCAACTGCGGCCAGCAGGGTTGGGTAGGTTGGCAGCACGAACAGGGCGGAAACCGCTGCAAAAGAGGCAATCGCCGTCAGCGGCGTCACGCCCAGCATCAGTGCCGCAGGCATCAGCGCTTTGGTGGTCGCAGCCTGGGAGTACAGCAGCGTCGCGGCAAAGAACAGCACTACTGCCAGCAGCCACGGATAGTTGTGCAGCAGGTCGCCTGCAACGGTCTGGATATCGCTGATGTGCGCTTTCACAAAGGTATCACCGAGCCACGCCACGCCCAGCACGCACACGCAGGCGCTCATACCGGATTTGAAGGTGCTGGCGTTCAGCACTTCGCTGGTGTCGATTTTACAGGTGATGCTGATCAGCGTCGCGATGGTCAGCATAAACACCACAATGGCTTCGTTACGCGGCAGAACCGGGTTCTGGATCAGACCTACCGTGTCGCTGATGGCGGTCGCGTAGAACATCACGGCGACGATACCAATCAGAAACAGCAGCACGGAGCGTTTTGCATGCGGCTTCAGCTCGAAGACCTGGCTACCGCGCAGGCTCACTTCACCTTTTGCCAGACGCTCCTGGTAAACCGGATCGTCTTTCAGCTCGGCACCGAGGAAGTTACACAGCACGGCAGTGATCATTACCGCAATCAGCGTGACCGGAATACAGATTGCCAGCAGCGTCAGGTAACTTACGCCCATTGGCTCAAGGATGCCCGCGAAGAAGACCACCGCCGCGGAAATAGGCGAGGCGGTAATCGCAATCTGGGAGGCGACCACGGCAATAGAAAGAGGGCGAGACGGGCGAATACCCTGCTCTTTCGCCACTTCGGTGATGACCGGCAGCGTGGAGAAGGCAGTATGGCCAGTACCGGCGAGAATGGTCATAAACCAGGTCACCAGCGGGGCAAGGAAGGTGATGTATTTCGGATGGCGACGCAGCATACGCTCCGCCAGGCTCACCAGGTAGTCCATACCGCCAGCGACCTGCATGGCCGCGATAGCAGCAATAACCGCCATGATGATTTCGATAACGTCAAAAGGGATTGCGCCGGGTTTAATCTGAAAGATCAGGGTAAGTACAAGCACTCCGAGACCGCCAGCAAAACCGATGCCGATTCCCCCGAGTCGTGCGCCCAAATAAATCGCCAACAGGACGATGACGAGTTCTGCTCCAAACATAAAGACCTGCCTTGCTCATTAACAAGTTGATATTGAATTGTTGTGTTTTGGTAACGCCCATAAAGAAAAAAGGCACGTCACAAGTGACGTGCCTTTCGGAAGCTTAGCCTGAACGGTTACTGTTCGCTTTCATCGGTATATCGTTTCGCTTTATATGCCGGGTGCATCAGGTTCTGGGCGGAGAAGATATCGTCCAGTTCGGCTTCGGTCAACAATCCTCGCTCGAGAACCACCTCACGTACGCTCTTACCGGTTTCGGCACAAATCTTCCCGACGATATCGCCGTTGTGGTGGCCGATGAAGGGGTTGAGGTAGGTGACGATGCCGATGGAGTTATAGACGTAGCCTTCACACACTTCTTTATTCGCGGTGATGCCGTTAATGCATTTTTCCAGCAGGTTGTAGCAGGCGTTGGTCAGAATATGGATAGATTCAAACATCGCCTGGCCAATCACCGGCTCCATCACGTTCAGCTGGAGCTGACCGGCTTCGGAGGCCATGGTGACGGTCGTATCGTTACCAATAACCTTGAAGCAAACCTGGTTCACCACTTCTGGCACCACCGGGTTCACTTTAGCTGGCATGATGGATGAACCCGCCTGCAACTCTGGCAGGTTGATTTCATTCAGGCCAGCGCGCGGACCGGAGGAGAGCAGGCGCAGGTCGTTACAGATTTTGGACAGTTTCACCGCCAGACGTTTCAGGGCGCTGTGCACCATCACGTAGGCGCCGCAGTCTGAGGTAGCTTCAATCAGGTCTTCCGCAGGCACAACCGGCAGGTTGGACACTTCAGCCAGCTTCTGTACCGCCAGTTGCTGATAGCCATCTGGCGTGTTCAGGCGTGTACCGATGGCGGTTGCGCCCAGGTTCACTTCCAGCAGCAGTTCGGACGTACGCAGCAGGTTTTTCGTCTCTTCGTTCAGCAGCACGTTAAACGCGTGGAATTCCTGTCCGAGGGTCATTGGCACCGCGTCCTGCAACTGGGTACGGCCCATTTTCAGGATGTCCTGGAACTCAACGGCTTTACGCTGGAAGCCATCGCCCAGCTGATTAATCGCGTCGACCAGTTTGACGACAGAGGCATACACCGCGATGCGAAAGCCGGTTGGGTAGGCGTCGTTGGTGGATTGACATTTGTTAACGTGGTCGTTCGGGTTCAGGTACTGGTATTCACCTTTCTGATGACCCATCAGCTCCAGGCCGATGTTTGCCAGCACTTCGTTGGTGTTCATGTTGACAGAGGTGCCCGCGCCGCCCTGATAGACGTCGACCGGGAACTGATCCATGCATTTGCCGTTGTTCAGCACCTCATCGCACGCGGCGATAATCGCATTTGCAGCGCTTTTAGGAATGGTTTGCAACTCTTTGTTTGCCAGAGCCGCGGCTTTTTTTACCATCACCATGCCACGCACAAATTCAGGGATGTCGCTGATTTTGCTGTTGCTGATGTAGAAGTTTTCAATCGCTCTCAGAGTGTGAACACCATAGTAGGCATCCGCTGGAACTTCCCTGGTACCCAACAAATCTTCTTCGATACGAATGTTGTTTAACATGTGAACCTTCTTTTCAAGCTGCCGATGGATTGTACTAAACACACAGTATATATGTGGTTTTGAATATTTTATGACCGACGATTATTCCCTCAATCGGCCAGATGTTCGAGATCATATGCTGATGATAGCGAATTGCCGTAAGCTGGATCACTTATTATCGACCCGATTTCATGATAATTATTAATCTGTGAAATATGTCACCGCTTTAATATTTCCAGAAAAAATATCCGTGCAAACCGATTGAAATTTGGCTAACCGTCGCCATCTCTTATCTACGCGCTTCGCGAACACATTCAGTCAGGGCCAGAAGGCACCTGCCATACAGGAGATGCCAGTGCGCTGGATACCATTTATTGCTTTCTTTCTTTATGTTTACATTGAAATTTCGATTTTCATCCAGGTTGCCCATGTGCTGGGCGTCCTGCTGACGCTGATTCTGGTGATCTTCACCTCCGTCATCGGCATGTCGCTGGTGCGCAATCAGGGTTTCAAAAATTTCCTGTTAATGCAGCAGAAGATGGCCGCAGGCGAAAGCCCGGCCGCCGAGATGATCAAAAGCGTGTCGCTGATTATTGCTGGTTTGCTGCTGATCCTGCCGGGCTTCTTTACAGACTTCCTCGGCCTGCTGTTGCTGTTGCCGCCGGTGCAGAAGCACCTGACCATGAAGCTGCTGCCGCATCTGCGTTTCAGCCGTATGCCAGGCGGTGGTTTCAGCACCGGCCCGGGGGATACCTTTGAAGGGGAATACCAGCGTAAGGATGAGCAACGCGACCGGTTAGATCATAAAGACGATCGGTGAGTTTCTGGCCCGGTGGCGCTCGCTCACCGGGCCTGCGGAGCTTGCCGCTTCGGTAAAAACACCCACAGCCCCGCCAGCATGACGATGGCGTACACACTCTTCCATCCCACCATCGCCAGCAGCATCAGGCACAGGACACACCCGACAGCCGCCAGCGCCTTAAAACGTCCTTTCAGTAGCCGACAGCCCGCCAGCATGCACAGCAGGTAGATCATGATGAAAATACCGTTGGCGTAGACAATCAGCGCGTCAAGGTTGATGTCGAGGAGATAAATGGCCAGGGAACTCACCACGCAGCAGCCCAGTACGGTATTCAGCGCATTCACCGGAAGCTGACGCTTTGACAGGCGTGAGAGGGGGCTATCCGGTTTATAAAGTGCCTGAGACCACACCAGCCGGGCGAAGCTCTGAATATAAATGTTGAGGCTGGCAAAGCAGGCGAGATAGCCAATCACGCAGGCTACCCACAGGGCTTTAACACCAAACAGCTGCACCACGATGCCCGGCAGCGACGCGGCGGCGGCTTTCTCTTCACTGAACGCGTTGAAGTGCAGCACCAGTACGGTACAGGCCCAGTACACGGTGCCCGCCAGCAGCAGGCCAATCATCAGAGCGCGGGGAAAGTCACGCTCGGGCTGTTTAAACTCGGATGCCAGATGAGCGAACGCCTCCAGACCGACGAAACACCAGAACATGACGGATAGTGCAGCGAAAAGCTGTGCGTGGTCGATGTCGTTAATCGCGGGGAAAGGGATATCCGCCACCGTAATGTCACCCGCAAACCAGATGGCGACGATCAGCGCGACAATTAACACGGCGACCAGCGTTTGCAGATTGGCGCTGGAACTGGCCCCTCGCGAGCCAACCCACCAGACAATCGCCAGCGTACCGATTTCAGCCAGCAGCAGTTGTTCATCGTGCCAGCCAAACAGCGCCTGTCCGAAGCCGGTTGCGATATGCAGGGCTGCCGGAAGGCCAACGGGTATCACCGACAAAAATAGCCAGCCGGTGACACGCTCCATCCGCGGCCCAAACGCCATGCCGACAAAATGCGCTACGCCGCCTGCGCTCGGGAAGTGCCGCCCGAGTATGGCAAAGACAATCGCCACCGGAAACACCAGCACGATCAGCACCGGCCATGCCCAAAGACTGTTATTGCCGGCAACCAACGCCGCCAGCGCGGGAACCGCAAATACCCCCGTGCCTAACAAAGACGTTGAGAGTAAGCCAATGCCCTGCGCCAGCCCCAACTCCTGCCTGAGTCCACTCATTTACCTCGTCCCGCCACCATCAAAAGAGAGTGGATGGTAACACTTTCGCAAATTTTTTTTCGATTACCCCTTGAAGGGGTAAAAAGCTATCCCCATCTCTCAGGGCACTAGCCGGAAAACCGCATGCGGGCCGGCGTCATCCATAACTGATAATGACTTTCTCAAAGGAGAGCTATCAATGAGTATTCGTCCGTTACATGATCGTGTGATCGTCAAACGTAAAGAAGTTGAAACCAAGTCTGCTGGCGGCATCGTTCTGACCGGTTCAGCAGCAGCAAAATCAACGCGTGGCGAAATCATCGCTGTCGGTAAGGGCCGCATCCTGGAAAACGGAACTGTGCAGCCACTGGACGTTAAAGTTGGTGACATCGTCATTTTCAACGATGGCTACGGCGTGAAATCCGAGAAGATCGACAATGAAGAAGTGTTGATCATGTCCGAGAGCGACATTCTGGCAATTGTTGAAGCGTAATTAACGCACGAAAACTGTACGAATTTGAGGAAATAAGAACATGGCAGCTAAAGACGTAAAATTCGGTAACGACGCTCGTGTAAAAATGCTCCGCGGCGTAAACGTACTGGCAGACGCAGTGAAAGTCACTCTCGGCCCGAAAGGCCGTAACGTAGTGCTGGACAAATCCTTCGGCGCGCCAACCATCACCAAAGATGGTGTTTCTGTTGCACGTGAAATCGAGCTGGAAGACAAGTTCGAAAACATGGGCGCACAGATGGTGAAAGAAGTTGCCTCTAAAGCGAACGACGCTGCCGGTGACGGTACCACCACCGCGACCGTACTGGCGCAGGCGATCATCACCGAAGGCCTGAAAGCCGTTGCTGCGGGCATGAACCCAATGGATCTGAAACGTGGTATCGACAAAGCCGTCGCTTCCGCTGTTGAAGAACTGAAAGCGCTGTCCGTACCGTGCTCTGACTCTAAAGCCATTGCTCAGGTTGGTACTATCTCCGCTAACTCCGACGAAACCGTAGGTAAACTGATCGCTGAAGCGATGGATAAAGTCGGTAAAGAAGGCGTGATCACCGTTGAAGACGGTACTGGTCTGGAAGACGAACTGGACGTGGTTGAAGGTATGCAGTTCGACCGCGGTTACCTGTCCCCATACTTCATCAACAAGCCAGAAACTGGCGCTGTTGAGCTGGAAAGCCCGTTCATCCTGCTGGCTGACAAGAAAATCTCCAACATCCGCGAAATGCTGCCAGTGCTGGAAGCCGTTGCGAAAGCAGGCAAGCCGCTGGTAATCATTGCTGAAGACGTTGAAGGCGAAGCGCTGGCGACCCTGGTGGTTAACACCATGCGTGGCATCGTGAAAGTGGCAGCGGTTAAAGCACCTGGCTTCGGCGATCGTCGTAAGGCGATGCTCCAGGATATCGCTACCCTGACCGGCGGTACCGTGATCTCCGAAGAGATCGGTATGGAGCTGGAAAAAGCGACTCTGGAAGACCTGGGCCAGGCGAAACGCGTTGTGATCAACAAAGACACCACCACCATCATCGACGGTGTGGGTGAAGAAGCCGCTATTCAGGGCCGTGTTGGTCAGATCCGTAAGCAGATCGAAGAAGCAACTTCCGATTACGACCGTGAAAAACTCCAGGAGCGCGTAGCGAAACTGGCAGGTGGCGTAGCGGTAATCAAAGTCGGTGCGGCTACCGAAGTTGAAATGAAAGAGAAGAAAGCACGCGTTGACGACGCCCTGCACGCGACCCGTGCTGCGGTAGAAGAAGGCGTGGTTGCTGGTGGTGGTGTCGCGCTGGTGCGTGTAGCCGCTAAACTGGCTGGCCTGACTGCTCAGAACGAAGACCAGAACGTGGGTATCAAAGTTGCGCTGCGCGCAATGGAAGCTCCGCTGCGTCAGATCGTGTCCAACGCCGGTGAAGAGCCGTCTGTGGTTGCGAACAAGGTGAAAGCGGGTGAAGGTAACTACGGTTACAACGCGGCAACTGAAGAATACGGCAACATGATCGACTTCGGTATCCTGGATCCAACTAAAGTGACCCGTTCTGCTCTGCAATACGCGGCATCTGTAGCTGGCCTGATGATCACGACCGAGTGCATGGTGACCGACCTGCCTAAAGGCGACGCGCCTGACTTAGGTGCTGCTGGTGGTATGGGCGGCATGGGTGGCATGGGCGGCATGATGTAATCATGCTGTTCTGAACCTCTCATAACGAGCCCCGGGCAGCAATGCCCGGGGTTTTTTATTATCTTCTACTCAAACGTGCCTTTCACGCACACCACGCCTTCACGCACCATCTGGCGGCCTTTCGCCCAGACCTCACGGATCTTCAGGTCATCCGTCAGCACCAGGAAATCGGCATCGCATCTGGGCGCGATCCGCCCTTTATGCTCCAGACCGAGAAACTCCGCCACGTTACGCGTAAATGGCAGAAGTGCCTCCTCCAGAGGCAGGTGATACCGGCCGACCAGCTGCTGTAGCGTATCAAGCAGGGACTCAAAACCCGCCACGCCAATGCCAACAAGATTACCGTTTGCGTCAAAATTCGGCTGGCTGCCGTTGCCATCCGAGCTGAGCGTGAGCCGGTTAAACGGCACCTGCGCGTCACGGGCCGTCGCGATGGCGGTAGCGGCATCAATGGGCTCACTGATGCTGGTGGTGATGTCGATGTACCCCCCTTCGCGAGCATAGTCCAGTGCGGCGTGGAACAGTGCCTGGGCGCGGTTGACGTGGGTTGGCAGCAGCTTCGTGCGAGGCACGTCGGCGTTATTCAGGATGTTAAGCAGTGGCTCCAGCAGTTTAGGGCTGTTGCCGAGGTGAAATACGGATATCCCCGCTTTGGCGCCCAGCAGCCCGCCGACGCGCGACTGGGCGGCCATATTCGCGAGCTGGTCATCTGCCGGTGCGGAAGAGCGATGGTCAGAAATCGCGCATTTCACGCCAATGATTTTATCAATTAGCGCCACATCCTTTTCGATACTGCCAGTGATCGTCGGAGAAGGCAGGCCATACGCGCCTGTCAGCATCCATGCGCTGATCCCTTCATGCTCAAGTGCCCGCGTTTTCGCCAGCAGCGACTCGGGATGGCGGGTCACGCCGTCGGTGCCCAGCAGGCCTACAACGGAGGTGATGCCAGCCGCCACCAGCGCAGACAATCGTACCTCTGGCGTCCGGGTGTGGGGACCGGCTTCACCGCCGCCGCCAATCAGGTGTACATGCTGATCGATAAACCCCGGGCAAACCACCGCTCCGGCGAGATCGCTTTCAGGGCAGTCTGGCCTCATTGTGGCGTGGCCAGCTTTTTCGACTGCGACGATTTTTCCTCCGGCAATCAGCAGATCGCAATGCCCAAGATCCTCGGGAGCGTAAAGCTGCGCATTGCGGAAAAGGTGCGGTTCCAGCACTGAAAAATCCATTTTTATCTCCTCAGAAGAGTAGTTGCATCACCCACATTGAGAGCAGGGCGTTAATGACGCAGACAGCGATGATGTGCGGATAATACTTCGGGTTGACGCCTGCGGTGCCAAGGCAACGGCCCGTGTTTTGCACCGGATTACCCATCAGATAGATGGCGGGCAGCAGGATGGTGGCATCGTGACCGTTGAGCGTGCCGGCAGCGACCAGACTGGCGCAGACCCCCACACCGCCCCCCATGCTCATCACCGAGGCCAGAAGAACCGTTGCCGCCGCACCCGGAAGTCCCCACAGAGCCATGATGGGCTCGCATACCCTGCCGACAATATCCAGCAGGCCGGTTACCTTGAGCGCCTGAATGATAACAAACGCCATGACCACGTTCGGCAGCAGGCTGGTGGTGGCGATGGTAAAGCCGCGGCGGGCGCCATCGATAAACAAGTCCATGATATTTTTACGCGACCGGGCGATCATTTTTCCTCCTGAGCGCAGCGAACTTCCATGTGGGCGATCCACAGTCGCAGAAAGTTCGCG
This sequence comes from Enterobacter cloacae complex sp. AR_0002, assembly GCF_001922365.1. Classification (NCBI taxonomy): domain Bacteria; kingdom Pseudomonadati; phylum Pseudomonadota; class Gammaproteobacteria; order Enterobacterales; family Enterobacteriaceae; genus Enterobacter; species Enterobacter cloacae complex sp. AR_0002. The sequence continues at coordinate 3,105,073 of NZ_CP018814.1, read as the reverse complement.
CCAACAAATTTGAACACCAGAATGACGGCAAGCGGCGTGATTACGGGGACGGTAATAAAGGTAAAGAGTGCGGCGCCGGAAGAAAAATAGTTGGTAATAATGGCGCTACCGCTGGTCTGGAAGGTGGCGAAAATGGCGCGCTCATGGTCAGTAATTGCCCCTTCGTTGGTCAACTCTTTGGTCATCCCTGCGGCAGCATCAGTATTTTGCAGGTTGGCGATAAGCGCCAGAGAGCAAATGCCCGGCACGCCGAGCAGCGGGCGCAGAATGGGCGTCATAAGCTGTTGTGCGGCGCGCAGCCCGCCCAGCCCCTCGGTAACGGCAATGATCCCGAGCGATAAAATGACCGAGGGCGCCAGTTCAAGGGCAAACAAAAACCCATCTTTCGCTCCCGTGCCGCCCTCGCCGCGAAACGTCAGCGCACCGTTCACCGGTCCAAAGCTGCCGTTCAGGACGGTAAAATCCAGCACGCGCCACCATTCGGTACTTTTGGCGAAAAAACCTGAGAAAAATACGATGGTGAGCACGAACGCCAGATAGCCCACCCAGGTTACTTTTTCCTCTCCTGAGGATGATGCACTCATGAAACCCCCTTTTTTGAGTCGCGTACAAAAGTTGTACGTCGCATCACTAAAAACGATCGGGGGCTAAAACACGATATCCCAAAGGTTATTATCAGAATTCATTTAAGATGTCGGAGGAGTGCCAGCGGAATCTGGCTCGCAGAAATGCTCAGCATTTTTCTTTTGGTCATCTTTTTAGTATAAGGTTTACACGCGGACAACTACTGTCCAGCTTATTGAAAACGAGGAATAACATGCGCATAAAAGTCTGTGCAGGGATTGTAGGTGCAGCATTGCTGCTGGCGGGTTGTAGCACCAGCAATGAGCTGACGGCAGCGGGCCAGAGCGTTCGCTTTGTGGAAGATAAGCCGGGCAGCGAATGCCAGCTGTTAGGCACCGCCACTGGCGAGCAAAGCAACTGGATGTCGGGGCAGCACGGCGAAGAGGGCGGCTCTATGCGCGGTGCGGCCAATGCCCTGCGTAATCAGGCTGCGGCAATGGGCGGCAACGTGATTTACGGGGTAAGCAGCCCGACGCAGGGGATGCTGTCCAGCTTTGTGCCAACCGCCAGCCAGATGAACGGCCAGGTCTATAAGTGCCCGAACTGATATAACCGTTTGATGGCGCTGCCGCTTTATCTCCAGGGCAGGTAAGCGTAGCGCCACCTGCCTTTTTACTGCTGACGCAGCTGCAAATCCAGCGGCGTCTTACTCGGCTCTCCGCCAATCTCACGTGCCAGCTTCGGCACCATATAACCTGAAACCAGCGTTAACAGCTCGCGCATAATCTTCCGGGCCTCTTCATCTGTCACCATGAAGTGCGCCGCGCCCTGGACGCGATCCAGAACATGCAGGTAATAGGGCATAACGCCCGCATCAAATAAGGCATTGCTGAGATCGGCCAGCACGCGGGCGCTGTCGTTCACGCCGCGCAGTAATACGCTCTGGTTGAGCAGCGTCACGCCTGCCTTTCGCATACGCGCCATTGCCTCACGAAAGTCCGCGTCAATTTCATTCGCGTGGTTGATATGGTTTACCAGCAGCACCTGCAAACGGGACTGCTCCAGGCGCGTGACCAGGGCGTCGGTGATACGCGCCGGGATGACGATCGGTAAACGGCTGTGAATGCGCAGACGCTTAATGTGCGGGATGGTCTCAAGCTGAGTCAGCAGCCAGTCCAGCTCATGATCTTTTGCCATCAGCGGGTCGCCGCCGGAAAAGATGATTTCATCCAGTTCCGGGTGCGCCGTGATGTAGTCCAGCGCCACCTGCCAGTTGCGCTTATTGCCCTGGTTTTCGGCGTACGGGAAGTGGCGACGGAAGCAATAGCGGCAATTTACCGCGCAACCGCCCTTAACCAGCAGCAGGGCACGATTGCGGTATTTATGCAGCAAACCCGGTACGACACTGTTCTGCTCTTGCAGCGGATCGGTGCTGTAGCCGGGGGCGGTAATAAACTCATCCTGAGAGGTAAGCGTTTGTTTTAATAACGGATCATCAGGATTGCCCTTTTCCATTCGGGCAACAAACGCGCGGGGAACGCGCAGGGCGAAAAGGCGTTTCGCCTCACGACCTGCACGCAACGCTTCGTGCTGTTCGAGGTCTAAAAGACGCAGCAATTCATCAGGACTGGTGATTACATCGGCAAGTTGCGATAACCAATCTTCTCTGGACGGGGTGTTTAGGGTTACAATATGCGCCATTTTGTGGCTTAGCTACCAGTTAACAAATTTAGAGGGCCTTATGGCAACGTACTATAGCAACGATTTTCGTGCTGGTCTTAAAATCATGATGGACGGCGAACCGTACGCGGTTGAAGCCAGCGAATTCGTTAAACCAGGTAAAGGCCAGGCATTCGCACGCGTAAAGCTGCGCCGCCTGCTGACCGGTACCCGTGTTGAGAAAACCTTCAAATCTACTGACTCCGCTGAAGGCGCTGATGTTGTCGATATGAACCTGACTTACCTGTACAACGACGGTGAGTTCTGGCACTTCATGAACAACGAAACCTTCGAGCAGCTGTCTGCGGACGCAAAAGCGATTGGTGACAACGCCAAGTGGCTGCTGGATCAGGCTGAGTGCATCGTGACCCTGTGGAACGGTCAGCCTATCGCGGTTACGCCTCCGAACTTCGTTGAGCTGGAAATCGTTGAAACCGATCCAGGTCTGAAAGGTGATACCGCAGGTACTGGCGGCAAGCCTGCCACTCTGTCTACCGGCGCTGTGGTGAAAGTGCCACTGTTCGTACAGATCGGTGAAGTGATCAAAGTGGATACCCGCTCCGGCGAATACGTATCCCGCGTGAAGTAATTTACGTCATGATGTAAGGCGCAGCGCCCGCTGCGCCTGATTTTGCAGGCAGGGAAGATGAAACGTACCGTTAAAATTCTGCTTCTGTTAGCGCTCTCCAGCGCAATTCTCTCCGGTTGCAACACCGCGCGTGGCGTGGGTGAAGATATCCAGGATCTTGGCCATATCATTTCCCATGCGGCCAGCTAATTCCGTCTAATTTTCCTAAAAATTCTTCCTTTTCCGTCAAACGACAAGATCTTGTCTATTCTTAAGTTGCTATACACAAAATAACTTTGGCTATAAAAGGAAGATATTATGGTTAAGAAAACAATTGCAGCGATCTTTTCTGTTCTGGTGCTTTCTTCGGTACTGACTGCATGTAACACCACCCGTGGCGTAGGGGAAGATATCTCCGACGGTGGTAACGCGATTTCTGGCGCAGCAACTAAAGCTCAGAACTAATGAAAGCGACGGTACGGCAGGTCATTTCACCGTACCGTCAATTCTCCACTTCCTGTAGCGATAAAAACGGGGAGTAGCGCGTATCCATATGTAGCTTCATGCGGATATTGCGTTTGTACGTGTACACCGTTTTTCCGTTAATGCGCAGATTGCTGGCAATTTTCTGGTTGCTCGCGCCATCCATCCACAGGCTAAGAACTCTCTCTTCCTGACGCGTCAGTAACGGTGCCGCCATCTCCGGAAGCTCCGCGCTTGCGCATAACGTTAGCGCGTCATTTATCACCGCCGCTAGTTTTTCCAGATCGGTATTTTTGGAAAGAGAAGACCATATCGGGAACTGCGCCAGATAATCTGTCATCTCTTGCTCCTGGCCTGATTGCAGCATAATAAATGGCAATGTTTCGCTGGCAATCAGCAGGGAGGATAGCTGCTGAAAATGGTGTAAATCCTGCCGGAAGCCAGATAAATCAGCGATGACCAGCGCAGGTTTCCATTGCAGGATATGCTCTCTGGCGAGGAAAAGATTATTTACCCCGGTTACGACGAAATGACCCGAAAACAGGTCTGAATGATTGACCCAGGCTTCAAATCCCGTGCGGGTGAAGTGACAACGGTCAATCAAAAGAATTTTAAACATAAAATTTTCGCAGTCGGCTAGTGGTTTGGCTTCCTGCCATCAGAAAGCCTATCATCATAGAGAAGTCGGATGAGTCATAAATGCCTGAACTCCGTGTCTTACTGAGGCTATTTCTTGCCTTAACATGTTCAGCAGAAAAAGTTTGAAAAAAAATTCCATGCTAACCAAAATATAAGGCGCAACCTCAGCCTTGCGGGACGACCCGTAAGCGCTTCATTCATCGGGGACGGCCCCAACTTGTCGTTAAGTTAAGGAGCCTGATATGTCCTGGATCGTTCTTGTTATTGCCGGTTTGCTCGAAGTGGTATGGGCAATTGGCCTGAAATATACCCATGGTTTTACCCGCCTGACGCCCAGCGTCATCACTATCGCCGCAATGATTGTCAGTATCGTCATGTTGTCATGGGCGATGCGAAGCTTGCCAGTCGGAACGGCTTACGCTGTCTGGACGGGAATTGGCGCGGTAGGGGCTGCCATTACCGGTATTCTGCTGCTGGGGGAGTCTGCGAGCCTGGCGCGCATCGCCAGCCTCGCGTTAATCGTCGCGGGTATCATCGGGTTAAAACTCAGTACCCACTAATGCGGCTGTTTTACCCAGAGTAATTTCGTCACGTCAAACCCTTGCCGGGTCGCTATGTCCAGCATCTGCTGTTTCATTTCCGCCGGGATCGTTGGCGTGCGGGAGAGGATCCACAGATAGTTGCGATCCGGCCCACACACCAGCGCATGGCGGTACTCTCTGTCCAGCGCAATGACGTTATACCCGCCGTAGAATGGGCCGATGAAAGAGACTTTCATGGCCGCGCGGTTAGACGCGCTGGTGAAATAGGCCTGACCAACTGACTGCTGCCACATCTGGCGATCCGGGTTATAGCCGCGGTTAATGACCCGGATCCCGCCGTCATCCATCGCGCTGTAGTTGACCGTGACTTTTTCTAAGCCCCGTTCGAACTGATGGTCCATTCGGGCGATTTCATACCAGGTGCCGAGGAAGCGCTGTGCGTCGAAATTACTGACTACCGTGACGCCAGGCGGAGGAGTAGGGGAACTGCAAGCAACCACTAAAAACGCGGCTGTTACTGCGGCAATAACAGGCAGAATGCGCATAGGAGTTTCCTTACTGTTTTTTGTTAAGTGTAGATGACAGCAGGGAAAATGCGGGAGATTGTGTAGGGTGTTTTGCCGGGTGGCGGCTTCGCCTTACCCGGCCTACAAAGTTCACGCGTTGTGTAGGCCGGGTAAGCGCAGCGCCACCCGGCAATGTTTTACTGAAGCGCCTTGAGGATATGGTATGCCGCCTCAACGCGTGCCGGGTTCGGATAGCTTTTATTCGCGAGCATCACAATACCGATCTGCTTTTCAGGAATAAAGGCCACGTAGCTGCCAAACCCGCCAGTAGAACCCGTTTTATGGACCCAGGACGCTTTGACCGGGGGAGCCGGTGGATTCACTTCTGCCACGGGTAACGGCGCCAGCGCTACCTTACTGTCGCTGCCTTCGACCACCGTGTTGGCCTCCACGGGCCAGTTGAGCATCTCCCAGCCCAGACCCTGATACATTGACCCGATACGCCAGTAGCGCGACTGCGCCAGCGCGATGCCCTGCTTAAGTGAGGCATCGGCAACCTTTTCCGGCGCCATGTTTGCCATGACCCAGTTCGCCATATCCTGCACGTTGGTTTTCACGCCATAGGCTTGTGCATCCAGCGTTCCCGGCGAAACGCGCACCGCTTTACCGTCACGATAGCCCCAGGCGTAATGCGCCTCTTCCGCTTTCGGAACGTTAATCCAGGTATGGTCCAGCTTGAGCGGCTTAAGGACCCGCGTCGTCATGGCCTGCTCATAGGGCATGCCGGAAGGTTTGACCGCCAGCGCACCAAAAAGACCGATGCTGGCGTTGGCGTAAAGACGCGTTGTGCCAGGCTTCCACTGCGGCTGCCAGTTTTGATAAAAGCGCAGCAGGGAGGCGTTATCCGTGACCTCATCCGGTACCTGTAGCGGCAGGCCGCCAGCGGTGTAGGTGGCGAGATCCAGCATACGAATACCCTGCCACTGCTTGCCCGTCAGCTGTGGCCAGTATCTGGTCACCGGATCGTCCAGCGAAATTTCACCGCGAGCAATGGCATCCCCACCTAAAACGCCGGTGAAGGTTTTACTTATAGAACCCAGCTCGAACAGGGTCTGAGGCGTAACGGGTTTATTCGCCGCGATATCGGCCTTGCCAAACGTGTAATAGTGCGGTTTTCCCTGATAAATAACGGCCACCGCCATGCCTGGAACAGACTGGGCTTTCATCAGCGGGGTAACCGTATTCGCGACCACCTCCGCCAGCTGTTTTTCTGATACTGGCGCGGCGAGAGCAGAGCAAGAGAGGCCCAGCAGCAGGGCGCAGCAAAGGGATTTTTTCATCATCAGTAATCTTCCGTAATAGCGAGTCAAGGGGGTGTCCGGGCCCATCAGACAGGCGTAGTCTGTTGGATTTGACTGTGCCTGACAAACGGTTAAATTTAGCATTAGCTGTTAATTTTTCTAACGGAAGAGACCATGACGCGAAGCTATCTCCCCCTCAATTCGCTTCGAGCTTTTGAAGCCGCCGCGAGACATCTCAGCTTTACGCATGCGGCCATTGAGCTGAACGTGACCCATTCAGCCATTAGCCAGCATGTGAAAACGCTGGAGCAGCACCTGAACTGTCAGCTGTTCGTTCGCGTGTCGCGCGGGCTGATGTTGACTACCGAGGGTGAAAATTTACTGCCGGTGCTGAATGATTCTTTCGATCGTATAGCCGGAATGCTGGATCGCTTCGCTAACCATCGTGCGCAGGAGAAGCTGAAAATCGGCGTGGTGGGTACATTTGCCACCGGGGTTTTATTCTCGCAGCTGGAGGATTTTCGCCGTGGCTATCCGCACATCGATCTTCAGCTTTCCACCCATAACAACCGCGTTGATCCGGCTGCTGAAGGGCTTGACTATACGATCCGCTACGGTGGCGGGGCGTGGCACGGCACCGAGGCTGAATTCCTTTGTCATGCGCCGCTCGCGCCGCTGTGTACGCCCGATATCGCCGCCAGTCTGCACAGTCCGGCCGACATCCTCAGGTTTACGCTGCTGCGCTCTTACCGACGCGATGAATGGACCGCGTGGATGCAGGCGGCCGGCGAGCATCCCCCTTCGCCAACGCACCGCGTGATGGTATTTGATTCGTCCGTGACCATGCTGGAGGCCGCTCAGGCAGGGGTGGGCATTGCCATTGCGCCTGTCGATATGTTTACCCATCTGTTAGCCAGCGAGCGCATTGTACAGCCCTTTGCGACGCAGATTGAGCTCGGCAGTTACTGGCTGACCCGATTGCAGTCCCGGGCAGAAACGCCAGCCATGCGCGAATTTTCCCGGTGGCTGGTGGAGAAGATGAAAAAGTAAAAAGCCCGCCGGATGGCGGGCCTGTTCAGTCAGATGGTGACCACGGCAATCAACGTGACGACCGTCAGAATGGTCGCCAGACCGTAGAAGACCCATTTACCGCTTGGCACATGGATTTTCAGATCGTGCATCGCATGGTGGATACGGTGCAGACCACACCACAGCGGCAGGACGATCATCAGGAAGATGAACACGCGGCCAATAAAGCTGCTCGCAAAGGCCAGTACGCGCTCATAGCTCAGCGCATCGCCCGGGAACAACCCCAGCGGCAGCATGATCCCGACCAGCAGGATAATGACCGGGGCAATAATGGCGCTCCACATGCCGCCTGCGCCAAACAGCCCCCAGAAAACCGGCTCGTCTGAACGTTTAGGATTTGGATTGATCACAGTAGTCTCCTTACCAAAACAGTGCGACAAACAGAATGACCACAGAGACAACTGCTGTCACTGCCCAGAGCCCTTTAATGACCGGCTCTGGCCCCATTTTTTCGCCTTTTACAATGATGTTCGCTGCTTTTGGCGCCAGTTCAAACCAGGTTTTGGTATGAAGCAGCGCGGCGGCGAGCACAATCAGGTTCAGTACTACGATGATTGGGTTTTGCAGGAAGCCCACAAAACTGGCCCAGGCTTCCGGGCCGTGCTTGAGGGCATACACCCCGTACATCAGTTCGAGGCTGAACCAGACCGCGGGAACTGCCGTGCCTTCACGCAGCATATAGAAGCGATAAAACGGCAGTTTTTTCCACCAGGTGGACGGCATTGGTCGCACGTAGGCTTTGCGTTTAGTCGTCATCATGCACTCCTTAGCGTGGTTTCAGGGTAGCGATAAGAAAGTCTTTCGAGCTTTCCACCTTACCCTGCTGAATGGCGGCGGCCGGGTCGACATGCTTCGGACAGACTTCGGAGCAGTAACCGACAAACGTGCAGGTCCAGACCCCGTTCTGGCTGTTCAACTGGGCCATACGTTCTTTTTTGCCGTGGTCGCGGCTGTCTTCGTTATAGCGGTGCGCCAGGGTAATGGCGGCCGGGCCGATAAACTCAGGGTTCAGGCCAAACTGTGGACAGGCGGCGTAGCACAGGCCGCAGTTGATGCAGCCGGAGAACTGATGGTATTTCGCCATCTGCGCGGGCGTCTGAGTGTTTGGCCCCTGATCCGGTGTGCGCGGGTTGCCGATGATGTACGGCTTAATCGCTTCGAGGCTTTCGATAAAGTGGGTCATGTCGACCACCAGATCGCGCTCAATCGGGAAATTGCCCAGCGCTTCAACCTTGATGCCTTTGGTGTAATCACGCAGGAAGGTTTTACACGCCAGCTTTGGCACCTTGTTGACCATCATGCCGCAGGAGCCGCAAATTGCCATGCGGCAGGACCAGCGGTAGCTCAGGTCTGGGGCCAGGTTATCTTTGATATAGCCGAGCGCATCCAGCAGGGAGGTTTGCTCGTCGTAAGGGACTTCATAGAAAGCGCTATGCGGCGCGGCGTCCACTTCCGGATTGTAGCGCACCACTTCAACTTTCAGTTTTTGCATCTCAGCCATTCGCCTTCTCCTTCTTATCGGCGGCTTCTGCTTCTGCACCGTACACGCGTTTCGCCGGTGGCAGCGTGGTGATTTTCACGTCGCTGTAGTCCAGACGGGTGGTGCCATCCGCATCGCGCCAGGCGAGAGTGTGTTTAAGGAAATTGACGTCGTCACGTTCAGTGCAGCCCTCATCCAGACGCTGGTGCGCGCCGCGGGACTCTTTACGCGCCAGGGCTGAATGGGCCATACATTCTGCGACGTTCAGGCCGTGGCCCAGTTCAATGGTATAAAGCAGATCGGTATTGAAGACGCTGGAAGTGTCGGTGATACGCACGCGCTTGAAGCGCTCCTGCAACTCCGCCAGCTTATCGACGGTTTTCTGCATCAGCTCTGGCGTACGGTAGATCCCGCAGCCTTCTTCCATCGACAGCCCCATTTCGTCGCGGATCTTCGACCAGTTTTCGTTACCTTCCTGGTTCACCAGGTCTTTCAGGCGTTTTTCGACGTCTGCAACCTGCGCATCCAGCGCCGCGCTGTTAGCTTCACCTGCCGTTGCGGCACGCTCCACCGCACGTTCGCCCGCCATGCGACCAAAGACCACCAGCTCAGCCAGCGAGTTCGAGCCCAGACGGTTTGCGCCGTGCAGACCGACGGAGGAACACTCGCCCACCGCAAACAGCCCTTTGATGCGGGTTTCGCACTGCTGATCGGTTTCGATGCCGCCCATGGTGTAGTGCGCGGTTGGACGCACCGGGATCGGTTCTTTCATCGGATCGACGCCCACATACGCTTTCGCCAGCTCGCAGATAAACGGCAGACGCTCCAGCAGTTTCTTCTCGCCGAGATGACGCAGGTCGAGATGCACCACGTCGCCGCGCGGCGTTGAGATGGTGTTGCCTTTGCGCCACTCGTGCCAGAAAGCCTGAGAGACTTTGTCGCGAGGGCCGAGTTCCATGTATTTGTTTTTCGGCTCGCCAAGTGGGGTTTCCGGACCCATGCCGTAATCCTGCAAATAGCGATAGCCGTTTTTGTTGACCAGAATTCCGCCTTCGCCGCGGCAGCCTTCCGTCATCAGTATGCCGGAGCCCGGCAGGCCGGTTGGGTGATACTGGACGAACTCCATATCACGCAGCGGGACGCCGTGGCTGAGCGCCATGCCCATACCGTCACCGGTGACGATGCCGCCGTTGGTGTTGTAGCGGTATACGCGGCCCGCGCCGCCCGTTGCCATCACCACCGCATTAGCGCGGATCTGGACAAGCGTGCCTTCCATCATGTTCATCGCCACCAGTCCGCGCGCATGACCGTCGTCGACCAGAATGTCGAGAACGAAATGTTCGTCAAAGCGCTGGATTTGTGGGAACTGGAGGGAGGTCTGGAACAGGGTGTGCAGCATGTGGAAGCCGGTCTTATCGGCGGCAAACCAGGTGCGTTCGATCTTCATGCCACCGAAGCGGCGGACGTTGACGCTCCCGTCCGGACGGCGGCTCCACGGGCATCCCCACTGTTCCAGCTGGGTCATCTCCGTTGGGCAATGGTGCACGAAGTAATCAACGACATCCTGTTCGCAAAGCCAGTCGCCCCCTGCAACCGTGTCGTGGAAATGGTATTCGAAGCTGTCATGATCCTGCGCGACGGCAGCGGATCCTCCTTCTGCGGCTACCGTGTGGCTGCGCATCGGATAGACTTTTGAAATCAATGCGATTTTAGCGTTCGGATTGGCTTGTGCCGCAGCAATTGCAGCGCGTAATCCAGCCCCGCCAGCGCCTATTACGGCAAGATCGGCTTGAAAAGTTTGCACGACATTCCTCCAGATTTTTGTTTTCCCGCAACGCGATGAGCTAAAGGACGTTCACCTGCCCGAACGGGCGATTGCGGAAGCGATTCCACTGCTCCTTTATGGGTAAAACAGTATAACCGCGTAGAAGGGAGGGAAATTTGACGTGTTCGATTTTTTTGCTGTTCTGTGCGGTGATTTATCATTGTGATTAATGAATGGCGTCACAGTATTTCTCTGTGCAATGAAAAGGGACTTTTACTGTGCAAAATTTGTCTCTGCCCCGGCTTACGAGTAGACTTCGTGCCCTTGTCTGAAAACGGAGAAATAACTCATGAGCGAAACGGCCACCTGGCAGCCGAGCGCATCCATTCCAAACCTGCTAAAGCGCGCAGCAATTATGGCGGAGATCCGCCGTTTCTTTGCCGACCGCGGCGTCCTGGAGGTGGAAACGCCGTGCATGAGTCAGGCGACGGTCACGGATATTCATCTGGTCCCGTTTGAAACCCGTTTTGTTGGCCCAGGCCACTCTCAGGGCATGAATCTGTATCTGATGACCAGCCCGGAATACCATATGAAGCGTCTGCTGGCGGCCGGGTGTGGTCCGGTCTATCAGCTGTGCCGTAGCTTCCGTAATGAAGAGATGGGCCGACACCATAATCCGGAATTCACCATGCTGGAGTGGTACCGCCCGCACTACGACATGTATCGTCTGATGAACGAAGTCGATGATCTGCTGCAACAGGTGCTGGATTGCGCGGAAGCTGAAACGCTCTCCTATCAGCAGGCCTTCCAGCGCCATCTGGAAATCGATCCGCTGTCGGCTGATAAAACACAGCTGCGTGAAGTGGCGGCAAAACTGGATCTGAGCAATGTGGCGGATAACGAAGAGGACCGCGACACGCTGTTGCAACTGCTGTTCACCTTTGGCGTTGAACCGCAAATTGGTAAAGATCGCCCGACGTTTGTCTATCACTTCCCGGCCAGCCAGGCCTCGCTGGCGCAGATCAGCACCGAAGATCACCGCGTGGCGGAACGGTTTGAGGTGTACTTCAAAGGCATTGAGCTGGCGAACGGTTTCCACGAGCTGACCGACGCGCGCGAACAGCAGCAGCGTTTCGAGCAGGATAACCGCAAGCGCAACGCGCGCGGTCTGCCGCAGCAGCCGATTGACACCAACCTGCTGGAAGCGCTTAAGGCCGGTTTACCGGACTGCTCCGGCGTGGCGCTGGGTGTGGATCGTCTGGTCATGCTGGCGCTGGGTGCCGAGCAACTGGGCGATGTGATTGCCTTTACGGTCGATCGCGCCTGAAAAAATGCCGGGTGGCGCTGTCGCTTACCCGGCCTACTCGGTCATTTAACTCTGCCACATTAAAAACTGCTCTTTTCGCTATGCACGGGTCTTTTTCTTAAATTGACTCGGATAGCCACAATATTTGTCTGGTCATCTGCTACCATCCGCGCAGTTTAATTCCGTTTCGGATGGTTATATGTCTCACTCACTCAAAAAAATGACCCTTACCGGGCTCATTCTGATGATTTTTACGTCAGTCTTTGGCTTTGCCAATAGCCCGTCCGCGTTTTATCTGATGGGCTACAGCGCGACGCCGTTTTATATCGTTTCCGCTCTGTTCTTCTTTATCCCGTTTGCGCTGATGATGGCGGAGATGGGCTCGGCGTACCGGAAAGAAGAGGGTGGCATCTATTCGTGGATGAACAACAGCGTCGGCCCCCGTTACGCGTTTATCGGTACGTTCATGTGGTTTTCATCCTACGTCGTCTGGATGGTCAGCACGGCGGCCAAGGTCTGGGTGCCGTTCTCAACGTTTCTCTTCGGTGCGGATAAAACGCAGGTCTGGTCTCTGGCGGGGCTGAGCTCCACGCAGGTGGTCGGTATTCTGGCGGTGTGCTGGATGGTGGTGGTCACGCTGGTGGCCTCGAAAGGCATCAACAAAATTGCCCGTATCACTGCCGTTGGCGGTATTTCCGTGATGTGCCTGAACCTGGTGCTGCTGCTGGTCAGCATCGCCATTCTGTGCCTGAACGGCGGGCATTTCGCACAGGAAGTCAACTTCGTTTCATCGCCTAATCCGGGTTACCAGTCCGGACTGGCCATGCTCTCCTTCGTGGTGTTTGCCATCTTTGCTTACGGTGGAATTGAAGCCGTGGGCGGCCTGGTCGACAAAACCGAAAATCCGGAAAAGAACTTCGCCAAAGGCATTATCTTTGCCGCCATCGTCATATCCATTGGCTACTCACTGGCGATTTTCCTCTGGGGCGTCAGCACCAACTGGCAGCAGGTACTGAGCAATAACACTACCAACCTCGGCAACATTACCTACGTGTTGATGAAAAGCCTGGGGGTGACGCTGGGCAACGCCATGGATCTCGCGCCGGAAACGTCGGCCACCCTGGGGATCTGGTTTGCGCGGATTACCGGTTTGTCGATGTTCCTCGCCTATACTGGCGCGTTCTTCACGCTGATCTACTCGCCGCTGAAAGCGATTATTCAGGGGACGCCAAAGGCGCTGTGGCCTGCACGTATGACTCAGCTGAACGCTGCCGGTATGCCTGCCAACGCGATGTGGATGCAGTGCATGCTGGTGTGCGTGTTCATTCTGCTGGTGTCCTTCGGCGGTGATACCGCGTCGGCGTTCTATAACAAGCTGACCCTGATGGCAAACGTATCGATGACGCTTCCGTATCTGTTCCTGACCCTGGCGTTCCCGTTCTTTAAGGCGAAGCAGGATCTGGAACGACCGTTTGTGATCTTCAAAACCCGTGCGGCGACGCTGCTGGCGACCACTGTTGTGGTGCTGGTCGTCGCGTTCGCCAACATTTTTACCGTCATTCAGCCCGTTGTTGAGGCAAATGACTGGAACAGCACGCTGTGGATGGTTGGCGGACCGATCTTCTTCTCGCTGCTGGCAATGGGGATTTATGAGCATTACCGTCGTCGCTCGACGGCCTGTGTAGCAGAAGTGGCATAAAGGATTGACCCCCTCCCGATGGGGAGGGGGAAAGGATTACAAACTTCCCGCCGGGCGCGTACGCGCCGCTGACGTCAACGTTCTTCCCGTCTTACGTCCGTCCAGCGTTTCCAGACGCATCTGGAACGGTGGGAACGGCATATCAATTCCGTGCTCGCGGAAGCCAGCCAGAATCAGCTGGTGGATCTCATGGCGCAGCGGCATACGGTGTCCCATCTCGGCGGCGTAGATACGCAGCTCGAAAATCTGGATCCCCTGCTGCAAATCAACCAGGAAGACTTCCGGCGGTGGGTTGTCGATTACCAGCGAACAGCGTTCAGCAGCCGTATACAGGATCTGCGTCACCTCTTCGCTGTTGGCATCCGACGGAGCGGGTACGGTCAGCACCACACGCGTGACGGAGTCGGACAGCGACCAGTTGATAAACTGCTCGGTGATAAATGCCTTGTTCGGGACGATGATCTCTTTACGGTCCCAGTCGCTGATGGTGGTGGCACGGGTGTTGATCCTGGTGACGCTGCCGGTGAGATCGCGGATGGTCACCGTATCACCAATTCGAATCGGCTTTTCAAACAGAATGATCAGACCAGAAACGAAGTTGGCAAAAATCTCCTGTAAACCAAAGCCCAGGCCTACGGTCAGGGCGGCAACCAGCCATTGCAGTTTTGACCATTCGATACCAATCATCGAGAAGCCGACCAGCCCACCAAACAGCATGATTAAATACTTGGTGATGGTGGTGATGGCATAGCCTGTGCCTGGGGTTAAATCCAGATGCTGCAACAGCGCCAGCTCCAGCAAGGCAGGGAAGTTACGTATCAGCTGGGTGGTGATGATCAGCACCAGAATCGCAATCAGCACGGCCCCTAAGGTGATGGGCTCCAGGCTTTCGACTCCCTGCACCGTGGATGTCACATCCCATAAAGAGATGTTCTCCAGGAAGCCAAACGCGGAGTGGATTTCTGACCACAGGTAGATCACCGACAGCAGGGCAACCAGCATCAGAATTGAGCGTACCAGCCGCAGGGACTGGGTACTTATCGCATCCAGATCCAGTTCGACGTCATCAGCGTCTGTAGTCCCTTCGGTGCTGTTGACGTGGTTTGGCTCTTCCTCACCCCGCGCGCGCTGGGCCAGAATTTCTGCGCGACGATGTTTAGCACGGTCAAACGCCAGACGACGACGCTGGATCAGCATGCCGCGGCGGATAACATGGTAGACCACCAGCAGCAGGAACCAGATGGCCACCGACGTTTCCAGTCGGGCGAGCAGCGCCTGCGACGTGGCGAGATAACCGACCGCTGCCGCCAGCATCGCCGCCAGCGGCGCGCTGAGCAGCAGGTTCCACAGCAGACGGTTTAACATGTTATCGCCGCTGCCGGTCTTGTCGAGATAGAGCGGGATCCCGGCGCGTTTCAGGCTGAGCGTCACTACCGCTAACGCCCCGCAGATCAGCATAAAGCACAGCCGTCCCAGCGAGCCGGAGAACTCCCGGTCATTGAGATTATCGAACATGATCAACGCCATAATCAGCGGCACAATCAGCCCGATACTCATCAGGTAGTAACGCATCGCCCGCGCAACGCGATTACGCGGCCAGCCAAAGTGAGCGATGAACAGACCATTTGGCCGCGCAAACGTGGCGCAAATCATCACCACCCACAGCAGCGGGACGGTGGCGGTCACGCCATCGCCAATCGCGACGGCAAGCGGGTAGGGCCAGGCTTCACGCAGTCCGTATCCGAGCGTCATCCACAGCACCGGCAGCGGAGACGCGACCAGAATTGACCAGAACACCGTACGCAACGTCAGCCAGAAGTGATCCTGCGTTACTTTTCCCACTCGGGCGCTGGAGCGCTCAAGGAAACGGGTAAAGTGACGACGGGAATAAATACTGAAGCCCACCAGAATCAGCGCCCCCAGCAACGGGAAGATAGTCTCCTTACTGGTTATCATCATTACGCTGGCGAGGCCCAGCTGGCTAAAGGTGTCCAGCGAAATGAGGCGGCGCAGATCCTGCACGATCTCAATCGGCCAGGCGAAGGTCATCGGCCGCACGTCGGACGTCCAGAAAAGGTAACGGTGCGTGGCTTCGTTGACCTCTTTCAGCGCATCCTCCAGCTGGCTATTCGAGACTTTCAGCTTGGTCAGCTCAAGGATCAGCGTATCGCCCCCCTGCAACAGGGAATTGAGCAGTTCGCGTTGGGTGCGCAGCTGCGCTTCCAGAATACGACTTTGCTCGCCGGTGAGCGGCTGTCCGTCAGCCTGACGGATCTGGCGGATTTGCGGCTGCTTGTTGAGGAGATCTTCATAATGAAGACGCTGAACACGCAGCTGCGCCATCTCCGTATCAAGCTGCTGTGGTTTTGGCATCTCTGGCAGACGGGCCACCTGCGCGCGTAACGCTTCGCCCAACAGGTTAGACGAGCCAAGCCACTGGGACTGTTCACGCAGCGTGTTGAGTGCCTGACGAACCTGAAGGGTTTGATTGGTAGCCTGACGCTGCTGCGAGGCCACCAAATCCATGCGCTGCGCCTGCTGATTCAGCGCAGCAGAAAGCTCGCGGTTAACCTTAAACTGGGCGACGATGCTGTCGGGCAGGTTAGCGCTGTTTTCGGCCAGTAACTCTGTGCTTTCCAGAGCACGTTCAGCTTCACGCTGACGCTGGCTGTTGAGTTGATTTCTCAGCGCCTGGAGATACGCATCCAGCTGCTGGCTCTGCTTCTGCGCCAGCTCGGAACGCATCCGCGACAGCTCCTGGCGGTTGTTAGCGGAAAGCTGCGCCAGCTCCAGTTCATCAACCAGGGCTTTTAGTCTGGCGGATTCCGCCTGCAACCCAAGATTTTGCGCCTGATTCTGCGGTGTGCTGCCTGTCTGCGTCCCGATGCGGCGTTCCACCTCATTTAACTGACGGCGGGCATCGGTTTGCTGCTGTGGAAGCTGACTGAGGGAATCGGCAATTTCACGCGCCCGTTCCTGCTCCTGCTGCGCCAGACGGCTTTTTTCCAGCAGCTGGCTGCTGACTTGCAGGATCTCCTGATTCAGCGCCTCGGACGTCATCCCCGCGGGGACCTGGCGTGGTTCATCGCGCAGGTTGTTTAGCTGCGAGCGCAGGGTCTGAGAGAGTTTGGGGAAATTGTCGATAACCTGTTGATACTGCTGCGCGCGCTCAAGGGAACCCTTTCGTTCCTCAAGCGCGTTCAGTGCAGACTGGAGTGACTCAACGGTCTCCGGCTGAGCGGGTTTTGCCGCTTTTGCCTGCTCCAGCTCCTGGGTTATCTGTTTGGCGTCGGGGGCCGTCGCTGCGTACGCCCCCATGCTGAGGCACCAGGCCATCAGTAATACGATAATCGGGCGCACGTCAGCGATCCTTCTGTTGTTAGCCTTCGTCTTTTTTGTCGTCAACCAGCGGGCTGGCGTCGTGCTCGGCTTTGATCTCATCTTCCGGCAACGGGGCTGGCGCAACGTCTGGTGTTGCAAAGACCTCCGTCGATACTGCCAGAGGCTGGCCGAGTTTGGTCACGGACAGGCTTTCCAGCTCGTCGACCAGGTTAACTTTGCCCGGAGCGAACAGGTTGATGACCGTTGAGCCCAGCTTGAAGCGGCCCATTTCCTGACCTTTCAGCAGGGCCACAGAACCTTCTTCTTCGCCGGCAGGCCAGGTCCAGCGCTTGATCACGCCTTCGCGTGGCGGAGTAATGGTGCCCGCCCAGACGGTTTCGATGCTGCCTACAATGGTAGCACCCACCAGAATCTGCGCCATTGGGCCAAATTCAGTATCAAACAGGCAGATGACGCGCTCGTTACGGGCAAACAGGTTAGGAACGTTTTGCGCCGTCAGGTGATTGACGGAGAACAGATCCCCCGGCACGTAGATCATCTCGCGCAGAATACCGTTACACGGCATATGCACGCGGTGGTAATCGCGCGGGGAGAGATAGGTGGTCGCGAAAGTCCCGTTACGGAACAGATCGGCCATTATGTAGTTACCGGCCAGCAGCGCTTCCAGGCTGTAGTTATGGCCTTTCGCCTGCAAAATTTTGTCGTTTTCAATTTTACCCAGCTGGCTGATCACGCCGTCCGCTGGCATCACCAGCACGTTCGGGTCGGTATTCAGCGGACGCACTTCGTCGCGCAGCGGACGCACAAAAAATTCGTTGAAGGTACGATAGCTTGCCGTATCCGGCTTCTGCGCTTCTTTCATGTCGACCTTGTAGTATTTCACGAACAGGTCGATGACCAGTTTGGTCAGCCAGCCCGCTCGTTTGCTCGCGCCCCAGCCCGCCAGGCGAGTGAGCCACAGTTTCGGCAGAATGTATTGAAGCGAAAGTTTAAATGAGTTTAACAAGGTAGCCTCCAGGCCATTGTTTTGTCGTTCCTGATCCGGCATTACGCTGCCGGAACCTGAAAAAAAGGGGACGATTTTAGCGACGCTTAGCTTAGTTGTCAGTTATCAGAATCAGAAAAGTTTTTACGCGTTTTTACCTGATCCATGCTTTCGAGAATGCGGTGGTAATTTTCGAAACGGGTTTCCGCAATTTCACCGTTCTCCACCGCTTCGCGGATGGCGCAGCCCGGATCGTTGTCATGTTTACAGTCGCGGTATTTGCAAGCGCCTAAATAGTCATGGAATTCGACAAATCCGTTAAAGATTTGTTCCGGCTCGAGGTGCCAGAGACCAAATTCACGCACGCCCGGGGAGTCAATCACATCGCCGCCGTGCGGGAAGTGATAGAGACGTGAGGCGGTGGTGGTGTGCTGGCCCAGCCCGGAGACGTCCGACACATCGTTGGTCAGGATCTCCTGCTGAAGGCCGAGCAAATTGTTAAGCAGACTGGATTTACCCACGCCGGACTGCCCTGCAAAGATGCTGATGCGGTCGGTTAGCGCATCTTCCAGCGGCTTCAGGCCGTCTTTGGTGCGGCTGGACACCATCAACACGCGATAGCCAATGTTGCGGTAAATATCCATCTGCTCATTGACAAAGGCCATGGCCTCGTCATCCAGCAGATCGATTTTATTCAGCACGATAAGCGGCTCAACCTGTAGCGTTTCGCAGGCCACCAGATAACGGTCAATAATGTTGAGTGAAAGCTCAGGCAAAATCGCCGAAACGATCACGATCTGGTTAATGTTGGCGGCAATGGGCTTCACGCCGTCGTAGAAATCCGGACGGGTCAGAACCGACGTGCGTTCATGCACGGCTTCAACGATGCCTTTAACCGTTACCCCTTCCGCCGCCTCCTTGCCCGGACGCCAGACCACGCGGTCACCGGTCACCAGGGAACGGATGGTGCGACGGATATTGCAACGGTGGATATCCCCGTCGGCAGATTCGACATCGGCGTGCATGCCGAAGCGGCTAATCACAACGCCTTCTGTCGCTTCGCCAAACAGGTTGTCGTCGTAATCGGGCTTCTCCGTAGTGGTTTTAAGACGGCGCTGGTGATTTGCATTCACGCGGCGCTGCTGCCCTTTGGAGAGTTTATTTTTACTCAATCGCGCTGGCTCCTGGTCGCCCGTAGCGGGCAAAACCTCTATGATACACTCTAATTAATACTAGTTAACCTGCTACTGCCGGTTATGCGAGAAGGGTGGAAAATAACATGAGCGCGGACGAAAACAACCTGATTTGGATCGATCTGGAGATGACCGGCCTTGATCCCGAGCGCGATCGCATTATTGAGATCGCCACACTGGTCACCGATGCCAACCTCAATATTCTGGCGGAAGGCCCAACGATTGCCGTGCACCAGTCCGATGACCAGCTTGCGCTGATGGATGAGTGGAACGTGCGTACCCATACCGGCAGCGGGCTGGTGGAACGCGTGAAGGCCAGCACCCTGGGCGACCGCGAAGCGGAGCTGGCGACGCTTGAATTTCTGAAGCAGTGGGTGCCGGCAGGAAAATCGCCTATCTGTGGCAACAGCATTGGTCAGGATCGTCGTTTCCTGTTTAAGTACATGCCGGAGCTGGAGTCCTACTTCCACTACCGCTATCTGGATGTGAGCACCCTGAAAGAGCTGGCCCGCCGCTGGAAACCGGAAATTCTCGACGGCTTCACAAAGCAGGGGACGCACCAGGCGATGGACGACATCCGTGAGTCTGTTGCGGAGCTGGCGTACTATCGCGAAAACTTTATTAAGCTCTGATTTTGCGATCCGGCGCCTTGCGTGGCCGGATTTTTGTCGCTAAATTGTTCAGCTTGCCGATTAAATAAGCACTTGAACTGAATTTCAAAAAAATCGCTTTGAGGGGGGTTGCAGCTAAACGGATTTCTCGTATAATGCGCCTCCCGTAACGACAGAGAATTACACGTTACGACAGCAACAAAAGCAGTACAGATTTGCGGGAATAGCTCAGTTGGTAGAGCACGACCTTGCCAAGGTCGGGGTCGCGAGTTCGAGTCTCGTTTCCCGCTCCAAAATTTGAAAAGTATCGCAAGATACGCCAGCACCAGAACACCCAAGCGGGAATAGCTCAGTTGGTAGAGCACGACCTTGCCAAGGTCGGGGTCGCGAGTTCGAGTCTCGTTTCCCGCTCCAAAATTTGAAAGTATCGCAAGATACGCATAGCACCAGAACACCCAAGCGGGAATAGCTCAGTTGGTAGAGCACGACCTTGCCAAGGTCGGGGTCGCGAGTTCGAGTCTCGTTTCCCGCTCCAAATTCTTCTTCATCTCCAGATTATCCACAGCGAAGTGCTTCGTTGGGGACGTTTTCTGTTGTATCTGAAATACTCTTGTGAACAGAGTTATCCACAGAAACCGTGATAAAATCAGTCTGTACGAAATGTTAGCAGGGTGAATAATATCTTCGTAATTCCCTGTAATTTATGAAGAAAATTTGATTTCAAAATGTTATTGAGATCACTTGACCTGTTTGCCAGAGCTGATGGCGCCTGAATTCTTATTTTTACTCACAGCCTGTGAATATATCACACATCCCGCGGCAGCCCTTTTTCAATCACCCTGACCAGACGCTGTTTCTTCGGTAACTGCACTTCAACTATGCCTGCATTTCGCTTCTCAATTTGCTGCGCAATCGCCCATTCTATGTGCTCATCAAGAAGTGGGTGCTCACCTCTGCGGCTTTCGAGCGCCTGAAGATTTGCCTCATCCCACGGGGCATTCCCCAGCGCAACGGCCACATTACGCAGCCAGCGCAGGTGGCCGATACGACGTATGGCGGAACCCTCCGTCACCTTCAGGAACCAGGCTTCGCTCCAGGCGAACAGTTCGATCAACTGCGAGGCATGTAACGCCTTGCGCGGACTGAAGTCTTCTTCGTCCGTCAACTGTGAATAACGGTTCCACGGACAAATCAGCTGACAGTCATCACAGCCGTAGATGCGGTTGCCAATAAGCGGACGAAACTCCTCTGGAATAGCGCCTTCCAGCTCGATAGTGAGATAAGAGATACAGCGGCGCGCATCAACGGTATACGGTTCGACAATCGCGCCCGTCGGGCAGATGGTCATACAGGCCACACAGCGGCCACAACCTTCTTCCACCGGACTGTCTACCGGAAGAGGTAAATCAATCAGTAGTTCACCCAGGAAAAAGAATGAGCCCGCGTCGCGGCTTAAGATAAGTGAGTGCTTACCTGTCCAGCCGAGCCCGGCTTTTTCGGCGATCGGGCGCTCAAGAATAGGCGCAGAATCGACAAAGGGTCTAAAATTCAGCGAAACACAGTGCTGCTGAATGGTTTCCCCGAGCTTTTTTAGACGGTTGCGCAGAAGTTTGTGGTAATCACGCCCCAGCGCGTATCGGCTGACGTAACCCAGAGAGGGATTTTTTAGCGTGCGCGCAAAGGCCGCGTTAGCGGGCAGATAGTTCATGCGTACGCTAATAACGCGCAGCGTACCCGGCAACAGCTCGTGGGGGCGGGCACGCATCATACCGTGACGCGCCATCCACTCCATCTCGCCGTGGTATTGTTTATCCAGCCATGCCTGGAGCTTAGGCTCACTGGCAGAGAGGTCGGTGTCAGTAATACCGACCTTCTGGAAGCCCAGTTCAGCACCCCACTGTTTTATTTTTTGCGCTAATTCATTGAGATCGAGGGGCTGTGACATGACGGACCATACTGTGAAGAAAAACCCCGCAAGTATACCACATTCCATCTGGCATGCGGATGACCTCCGTCGGGCCGAGAAAGAGGCCGCAGATAGCCTCGGCATTACCCTTTACGAACTGATGCAGCGCGCGGGCGAGGCGGCGTTTAACGTGGCGCGCACGGCTTATCCTGATGCCTCGCACTATCTGATCCTGTGCGGGCACGGCAATAACGGTGGCGATGGCTATGTGGTGGCTCGTCTTGCGGTGGCGGCGGGGCTGCGCGTCACCCTGATGACGCTGGAGAGCGACAAGCCGCTACCGGAAGAGGCTGGCATGGCGAGAGAGGCCTGGCTGAATGCGGGGGGCATTATTCATGCGCCTGATATTATCTGGCCCGAGGATGTCGACGTGATTGTTGATGGTCTGCTGGGGACGGGACTGATGCGCGCGCCTCGCGATGACGTCGCCGCGCTGATTACGCGCGCTAATGCGCACCCCGCCCCGGTGGTAGCGCTGGATATTCCCTCCGGCCTGATGGCACAAACCGGCGCGACGCCGGGCGTGTCGATTGAGGCGGCGCACACCGTGACCTTTATCGCCCTGAAGCCGGGGCTGCTTACCGGGAAAGCGCGGGATGTCGTGGGCACGTTACACCACAACGCCCTGGGGCTGGAAAACTGGCTGATCGGACAGGATACCCACATCACCCGCTTTGATGCCTCCCAGCTTGCACAGTGGCTACCGCCGCGTCGTCCCACCTCCCATAAGGGTGACCATGGCCGACTGCTGATTATTGGTGGCGATCATGGCACGGCAGGTGCGATTCGAATGACCGGAGAGGCCGCGTTGCGCAGCGGCGGCGGATTAATACGCGTGCTGACCCGCAGCGAAAACATTCCGCCCATTATTACCGCGCGGCCGGAGCTGATGGTCCACGAGCTTACCCCGCAGGCGATTGAAGAGGGGCTTGAGTGGGCGGACGTGGTGGTCATTGGTCCGGGCCTGGGTCAGCAGGAGTGGGGTAAACAGGCCCTGCAAAAGGCCGAGAATTTTCGTAAACCGATGCTCTGGGATGCCGACGCGCTTAACCTTCTGGCAATAAACCCGGATAAGCGTCACAATCGCATTCTGACGCCGCACCCCGGCGAAGCCGCACGGCTGCTTAACTGTAGCGTGGCAGAAATTGAAAGCGATCGCTTACTTTCAGCCCAACGTCTGGTAAAACGTTACGGAGGTGTTGCCGTTTTGAAAGGGGCGGGAACCGTTATCGCCAGCGATGATGCGATGGGCATCGTTGATGCCGGTAATGCAGGCATGGCGAGCGGCGGCATGGGCGATGTGCTCTCCGGCATCATTGGCGCATTGCTCGGACAGAAACTTCCCCCTTATGATGCAGCCTGTGCGGGCTGCGTGGCCCACGGTGCGGCGGCTGACAGGCTGGCTGCTCGTTACGGAACGCGCGGTATGCTGGCCACCGATCTTTTTTGCACGCTGCGGCGTGTTGTTAACCCGGATGTGATTGACGTAGAAAATGACTAATCGAGCGATTCCTTTACCTGATGAACAAGCCACTTTAGATCTCGGCAAGCGCGTGGCGCAGGCCTGTCAGGGGGCGACCGTCATTTATCTGTATGGTGATTTAGGCGCGGGTAAAACAACCTTCAGCCGTGGCTTTTTGCAGGCGTTAGGCCATAACGGGAACGTAAAAAGCCCGACCTACACGCTGGTGGAACCGTACACGCTTGAAAATATCATGGTGTACCACTTTGATTTATATCGTCTTGCGGACCCGGAGGAGCTGGAATTTATGGGGATCCGCGATTACTTTGCCAACGACGCCATCTGCCTGGTGGAGTGGCCGCAACAAGGTGCGGGTGTGCTGCCTGACCCGGATGTCGAAATTCACTTAGATTACCAGGCACAAGGGCGTGAGGCACGCATCAGTGCGGTTTCCTCATCAGGCTGTTCCTTACTGGCGCGTTTAGCCGGTTGAGCGTAGGGATAACGGGATGATTAATCGCGTTAAAGGTTGGGTGCTGGCTGCCACGGTCCTGCTGTGCGCGCAGGTCGGGGCGGCCAGCCTCTCGGATATTCAGGTGTCGAATGGCGATAGCCAGGCCCGCATTACGTTCAGCTTTATGGGCGATCCTGAATATGCTTTCTCACAAATCGACAGCCGCAGCGTGGCGCTCGATATTAAACAGACCGGGGTGATCCAGGGGCTGCCGCTCCAGTTCAGCGGCAACAATCTGGTGAAAAGCATCCGTTCGGGAACGCCGAAGGATACGCAGTCTCTGCGTCTGGTGGTCGATCTCACCGAAAAGGGCAAAACGAAGGCGGTTAAGCAGCAAAACGGCGCCAATTATACGGTGGTCTTTACCATTAATGCTGATGTTCCGCCGCCGCCACCGCCTGCACCTGTTGTAGCAAAACGCGTGGAAGCGCCGGTTTATACCCCAAGGCCGTCTGAGCCAGCCCGTAATCCGTTTAAATCACAAAATGACCGACTTACCGCCGTGACCAGCAGCAACACGGTGACGCGTCCGGCGGTCAGCGCGCGGCGAACACCGGTCAGTGGCGACAAAGTGATTATCGCCATCGACGCCGGACACGGCGGGCAAGATCCTGGCGCGATTGGCCCGGGCGGCACGCGGGAGAAAAACGTCACTATCGCCATTGCCCGTAAGCTGCGTGCGCTTCTGAATGACGATCCGATGTTTAAAGGGGTCATGACCCGCGACGGAGATTACTTTATTTCAGTGATGGGACGCTCGGATGTGGCGCGTAAGCAAAACGCCAACTTCCTGGTGTCGATTCACGCGGATGCTGCGCCGAACCGTAACGCCACCGGCGCGTCGGTATGGGTGCTGTCGAACCGTCGAGCCAACAGTGAAATGGCGAACTGGCTTGAAGAGCACGAGAAGCAATCTGAACTGTTAGGTGGGGCAGGCGATGTGCTGGCAAACAGCCAGGCCGATCCGTATCTCAGCCAGGCGGTACTGGATTTACAGTTCGGTCATTCTCAGCGCGTCGGGTATGATGTCGCCACTAACGTACTGAGCCAGCTGCAAAGCATTGGATCGCTGCATAAGCGTCGCCCGGAGCATGCAAGCCTTGGTGTCCTGCGTTCGCCGGATATCCCGTCGATTCTGGTAGAGACGGGCTTTATCAGTAACCATGGTGAAGAGCGTTTACTGGGAAGCGACAGCTATCAGCAGCAAATTGCCGAAGCGATTTATAACGGTCTGCGTAAATACTTTGACGCGCATCCGCTTCAGTCTGCGCCGCAGGGCGGGGCAGCCCAGACGGCAAGCGCCGCGCTGCCGGGTGAAATGACCGCGACTAATTAAGGAGAGTTCATGCCGATTCAGGTTCTACCGCCGCAGCTCGCGAACCAAATCGCCGCCGGTGAGGTGGTGGAACGCCCTGCGTCGGTGGTGAAGGAACTGGTGGAAAACAGCCTCGATGCAGGGGCGACCCGCATTGATATCGATATCGAACGCGGGGGCGCAAAGCTTATCCGCATTCGTGATAACGGCTGTGGAATCAAAAAGGACGAACTGGCGCTGGCGCTGGCGCGTCATGCCACCAGTAAAATTGCCTCACTTGACGATCTGGAAGCGATTATAAGCCTGGGTTTTCGCGGCGAAGCGCTGGCCAGTATCAGCTCCGTTTCCCGCTTAACGTTGACCTCCCGCACGGCCGACCAGCAGGAAGCCTGGCAGGCCTACGCCGAAGGGCGTGATATGGACGTCACGGTTAAACCTGCGGCGCACCCGGTAGGCACCACGCTTGAAGTGCTGGATCTCTTCTATAACACGCCCGCCCGGCGCAAGTTTATGCGAACCGAGAAGACCGAATTCGGACATATCGACGAGATCATCCGCCGCATCGCGCTGGCGCGCTTTGATGTCACGATCAACCTTAGCCATAACGGCAAAGTGATGCGCCAGTATCGCGCAGTGGCGGAAGGCGGGCAAAAAGAGCGTCGGCTGGGCGCTATCTGCGGCACACCGTTCCTGGAAAAAGCGCTGGCCATTGAGTGGCAGCATGGCGATCTGACCTTGCGTGGCTGGGTTGCCGATCCGAACGCCAGCAGCGCCGCTTTTGCTGAAATTCAGTATTGCTACGTCAACGGCCGCATGATGCGCGACCGCCTGATTAACCACGCTATTCGACAGGCCTGCGAAGATAAGCTCGGCGCCGATCAACAGCCCGCCTTTGTGCTTTATCTGGAGATCGACCCGCACCAGGTTGACGTTAACGTGCACCCCGCCAAGCACGAGGTGCGTTTCCACCAGTCGCGCCTGGTGCATGATTTCATCTACCAGGGCGTTGCCGCTGTATTGCAGCAGCAGGCAGAGCCAGAGTTGCCGCTGGCAAAAGAAGAGCCCGCGCCGCGCCCACTGCCGGAAAACCGCGTGGCGGCCGGGCGTAACCATTTTGCCGAACCGGCGGTCGCGCGCGAGCCGGCTGCTCCACGTTTATCCCCGGCGGGCAACGCGCCGCGACCAACCGGTGCCAACTATCCCAACGCTCAGCCGGGCTATCATAAACAGCAGGGGGCGCTGTACCGCAAGCTGCTGGATACCCCGTCCGTTGAGCATAAAGAGCACATCACGGTTTCACCCCCCTCTCTGGATGGGCATAGCCAGAGTTTTGGTCGGGTATTAACCATTATTGCCCCCGACATGGCATTGCTTGAACGCGAAGGTAAACTCCTGTTGCTGGCGCTTTCCGTGGCGGAGCGCTGGCTCAAACAGGCGCAGTTAACTCCGGGGGTGAATGCCGCCTGCGCGCAGCCGCTGTTGATTCCCGTTCGCCTGAAAATAACCCCTGAAGAAACAGGGGTTTTGCGGCGCGTGCAGACGCAACTGGCCGAAATGGGGATTGAAATCGTACTGGACGCGCAGCATGTGACAATTCGCGCAGTGCCTTTACCCTTACGCCAACAAAATTTACAAAACTTGATTCCTGAACTGATAGGCTACCTGGCGCAGCAAACGACGTTTGATGCCGCCGATACCGCGCAGTGGATCGCCCGCCATCTGGCCAGCGAACATTCGCCGTGGAGTATGGCGCAGGCGATTACCGTTCTGGCGGAGGTAGAGCGCCTCTGTCCACAGCTGGTGAAAGCACCTCCAGGTGGCTTGTTACAACCTGTTGATTTACAAACGGCGATGACCGCCCTGAAACATGACTGATGTAAGTAAGGCGAGCCTGCCAAAGGCGATTTTTCTAATGGGGCCAACGGCCTCCGGCAAAACGGCGTTAGCCATTGAGTTACGTAAAGTTTTGCCAGTAGAGTTGATTAGCGTTGATTCAGCCCTCATCTACCGAGGGATGGACATCGGCACGGCGAAGCCCAACGCAGACGAACTGCGTGCGGCACCGCACCGTTTACTGGATATTCTCGACCCGGCACAGGCTTACTCCGCGGCAGATTTTCGCCGCGACGCCTTAGCCGAGATGGCCGAGATTACCGCCGCGGGACGCATACCGCTGTTAGTTGGCGGCACGATGCTCTACTTTAAGGCGCTGCTGGAGGGGTTATCGCCTCTGCCATCGGCCGATCCGGAAGTGAGAGCGAAGATTGAGCGGCAGGCGGCAGAGCAGGGGTGGGACGTTTTGCACAGGCAACTGGAAGAGATTGACCCGGTTGCCGCAGCGCGGATCCACCCAAACGATCCGCAAAGGCTTTCCCGGGCACTGGAAGTTTTTTTCATTTCGGGTAAAACTTTAACGGAACTGACGCAAACGTCAGGAGACGCTCTGCCGTATCAGGTGCATCAGTTCGCCATCGCCCCGGCGAGCCGTGAACTGCTCCATCAACGAATTGAGCAGCGTTTTCATCAGATGTTGGCTTCAGATTTTGAAGCAGAAGTGCGGGCGCTTTTTGCCCGTGGAGATTTGCATACGGACATGCCTTCCATTCGTTGTGTGGGGTACCGCCAGATGTGGTCGTATCTTGAAGGCGAGATTTCATACGATGAAATGGTTTATCGAGGTGTTTGCGCCACGAGACAGTTAGCGAAGCGCCAGATCACCTGGTTACGCGGTTGGAAGGGGGTTCACTGGTTAGACAGTGAAAAACCACAACAGGCGTTAAACGAAGTGATTGAGGTTATTGGTGATATCGCTGACTGAATGTGTACAATTAAGCCGTATCGTGCGCAATTTTTCAGAATCGCAAGGTTCTAAGTACAAAACAAGCATATAAGGAAAAGATAGAATGGCTAAGGGGCAATCTTTACAAGATCCGTTCCTGAACGCATTGCGTCGGGAGCGTGTTCCAGTTTCTATTTATTTGGTGAATGGTATTAAGCTGCAAGGTCAGATTGAGTCTTTCGATCAGTTCGTGATCCTGTTGAAAAACACGGTCAGCCAGATGGTCTATAAGCACGCGATTTCTACTGTTGTTCCGTCCCGTCCGGTATCTCATCACAGCAATAACGCTGGCGGCGGCACTGGCAGTAACTACCATCACGGCAGCAACGCGCAGGGTTCTTCAACACCAGCGCAGGACAGCGAAGAAACCGAATAAGGTTTTGGGCTGTTATCCACACGGGGAGCCAGGGATCCTGCGTTCCCCGCTGATCTTTTTAGAGAGGTTTACGCTTGTTTGACCGTTATGACGCCGGTGAGCAGGCGGTGCTGGTACACATCTATTTTT
The DNA here is from genome assembly GCF_001922365.1 of Enterobacter cloacae complex sp. AR_0002. Taxonomy (NCBI): domain Bacteria; kingdom Pseudomonadati; phylum Pseudomonadota; class Gammaproteobacteria; order Enterobacterales; family Enterobacteriaceae; genus Enterobacter; species Enterobacter cloacae complex sp. AR_0002. The sequence continues at coordinate 3,076,680 of NZ_CP018814.1, read as the reverse complement.
CGCAAGACAAAGATATGGAAGACCTCCAGGAGTTTGAATCTCTGGTCTCTTCCGCCGGTGTCGAAGCAATGCAGGTGATTACCGGTAGCCGTAAAGCGCCGCACCCGAAGTATTTTGTAGGTGAAGGTAAAGCAGTAGAAATTGCGGATGCCGTAAAAGCAACCGGCGCATCTGTTGTGCTGTTTGATCATGCGCTGTCTCCGGCTCAGGAACGTAACCTGGAAGCTCTCTGCGAATGCCGTGTTATCGATCGCACGGGGTTGATCTTAGATATTTTTGCTCAGCGTGCGCGTACCCACGAGGGTAAGTTGCAGGTTGAGCTGGCGCAGTTGCGCCATCTGGCGACGCGTCTGGTGCGTGGCTGGACACACCTTGAAAGACAAAAAGGCGGGATTGGTTTGCGCGGCCCGGGTGAAACCCAGCTCGAAACCGACCGCCGTTTACTGCGTGGGCGTATTACCCAGATCCTTTCACGTCTGGAACGTGTAGAGAAACAGCGCGAGCAGGGGCGTCGGGCGCGAACGAAAGCTGACATCCCAACGGTGTCGCTGGTGGGCTATACCAACGCCGGTAAATCCACTCTGTTTAACCAGATAACCGAGGCCCAGGTGTATGCCGCAGACCAGCTGTTTGCGACCCTGGACCCAACCCTGCGCCGTATTGACGTCGCAGACGTGGGTGAAACGGTGCTGGCGGATACCGTAGGGTTTATTCGCCATCTGCCGCACGATCTGGTCGCGGCGTTTAAAGCGACGTTGCAGGAGACGCGTCAGGCGACCCTGCTACTGCATGTGATTGATGCGGCTGACGTACGCGTGCAGGAGAACATCGACGCGGTGAACGTGGTGCTCGAAGAGATCGACGCCCACGAAATTCCTACCCTGTTGGTGATGAACAAGATCGATATGCTGGACGATTTTGAACCGCGTATTGACCGAGACGAAGAGAACAAACCGATTCGGGTCTGGCTGTCTGCTCAGGCCGGGATTGGTGTGCCACTGCTTTTCCAGGCTTTGACAGAACGTCTTTCCGGTGAGGTAGCTCAGCACACGCTGCGACTGCCGCCACAGGAAGGCAGGCTGCGCAGCCGGTTTTATCAGCTTCAGGCGATAGAAAAAGAGTGGATGGAGGATGACGGCAGCGTGGGGATGCAGGTGCGTATGCCGATCGTTGACTGGCGTCGCCTCTGTAAACAAGAACCTGCGCTGGCGGACTATATCGTCTGATCAGAAAGGGGAAGCCTGAAAAATTCGCCCTTGCATAACAAATATGGAGCATATACATGGCGTGGAATCAGCCCGGTAATAACGGACAAGACCGCGACCCGTGGGGAAGCAGCAATAATCAAGGCGGCAACTCTGGGGGAAATGGCAACAAAGGTGGTCGCGAGCAGGGGCCGCCGGATCTGGATGATATCTTCCGCAAACTGAGCAAAAAGCTTGGTGGCCTTGGCGGAGGAAAAGGTTCTGGCTCGGGTGGCAATTCCACTCAGAGTCCGCACCCGCCAATGGGTGGCCGCGTGGTGGGCATTGTCGCCGCTGCGGTAGTAATCATCTGGGCAGCCAGCGGGTTCTACACCATTAAAGAAGCAGAACGCGGTGTGGTCACCCGTTTCGGTAAGTTCAGCCATCTGGTTGAACCGGGCCTGAACTGGAAGCCGACCTTCATTGATGACGTGACCGCGGTTAACGTGGAGTCCGTCCGTGAACTGGCCGCCTCTGGCGTGATGTTGACCTCTGACGAGAACGTGGTGCGCGTTGAGATGAACGTACAGTACCGCGTGACCGATCCGGAACGTTATCTGTTTAGCGTGACCAGCGCCGATGACAGCCTGCGTCAGGCGACCGACAGCGCCCTGCGTGGCGTGATCGGTAAATACACCATGGACCGTATCCTGACCGAAGGTCGTACCGTTATTCGTAGCGATACCCAGCGTGAGCTGGAAGAGACCATCCGTCCGTACAACATGGGTATCACCCTGCTGGACGTCAACTTCCAGGCTGCACGTCCGCCGGAAGAGGTGAAAGCCGCCTTTGACGATGCGATTGCCGCGCGTGAAAACGAACAGCAGTACATCCGTGAAGCGGAAGCGTACACCAACGAAGTTCAGCCGCGTGCAAACGGTCAGGCGCAGCGTATTCTGGAAGAAGCGCGTGCGTATAAGACCCAGACCATCCTGGAAGCACAGGGTGAAGTGGCTCGCTTCGCGAAGATCCTGCCGGAATATAAAGCCGCGCCGGAAATTACCCGTGAGCGTCTCTATATCGAGACCATGGAAAAAGTGCTGAGCCATACGCGTAAAGTGCTGGTTAACGACAACAAAGGCGGAAACCTGATGGTCCTGCCGCTGGATCAGATGCTGAAAGGCGGTTCTGCACCGGCAGCAAAAGACAACAGCGGTGCGAACAACCTGCTGCGTCTGCCACCGGCCTCGTCTGGCAGCGCCAGCGCGAACACAACGCCTTCTTCGAACGATGGTGACATTATGGACCAACGCCGTGCCAACGCGCAGCGTAACGACTACCAGCGTCAGGGGGAATAAGGATGCGTAAGTCAGTTATTGCGATCATCATCATTGTACTGGTCGTGCTCTACACCTCCATCTTTGTGGTGAAAGAGGGCGAGCGTGGGATCAAGTTCCAGTTCAGCAGCGTCGTGCGTGACGGCGACAAGCGTCCGGTGATTTATGAGCCGGGTCTGCACTTTAAGATCCCGTTCATTCAGTCAGTGAAAACGCTCGATGCGCGTATCCAGACCATGGATAACCAGGCCGATCGTTTCGTGACCAAAGAGAAGAAAGACCTGATCGTTGATTCCTATATCAAATGGCGCATCAGCGATTTCAGCCGCTACTTCCTGGCAACCGGGGGTGGCGACGTTTCTCAGGCAGAAGTGCTGCTGAAACGTAAGTTCTCTGACCGTCTGCGTTCTGAAATTGGTCGTCTGGATGTGAAAGACATTGTGACCGACTCCCGTGGTCGTCTGACGCTGGAAGTGCGTGATGCGCTGAACTCCGGCTCTGCGGGCACCGAGGATGAAGTTGAAACCCCGGCGGCAGACGATGCGATTGCCAAAGCGGCTGAACGTGTTCAGGCTGAAACCAACGGTAAAGTGCCGGTGATCAACCCGAACAGTATGGCGGCGCTGGGCATCGAAGTGGTTGATGTGCGCATCAAGCAGATCAACCTGCCAGCGGAAGTGTCCGAGGCGATCTACAACCGTATGCGCGCCGAGCGTGAAGCGGTAGCCCGTCGTCACCGTTCACAGGGTCAGGAAGAAGCGGAAAAACTGCGCGCGGCAGCGGACTATGAAGTCACCAAGACGCTGGCGGAATCTGAGCGCCAGGGTCGTATCCTGCGCGGTGAAGGTGATGCGGAAGCCGCGAAACTGTTTGCTGATGCATTCAGCCAGGATCCGGACTTCTATGCCTTCATTCGTAGCCTGCGCGCTTACGAGAATAGCTTCAAGAGCAACCAGGATGTGATGGTGCTCAGCCCGGACAGCGATTTCTTCCGTTATATGAAGACGCCGACCAACGCAACGCGATAAACTCAGGCTCGTTTGAGTATTCAAACCACCGCTCTTCACGGAGCGGTGGTTTTCTTTTATAAGGATGAAAAATGAATTCAACGATCTGGCTCGCGCTGGCCCTGGTTTTGGTGCTGGAAGGCCTCGGCCCGATGCTTTATCCGCGCGCATGGCGCCGGATGATCGCCACCATGAGCCAACTGCCGGATAATATTTTGCGTCGTTTTGGCGGTGGTCTTGTGGTTGCTGGTATCGTTATCTACTACATGTTGAGGAAAACGATTGGCTGATCAAAAACTAACCGCAATTGGCATATTTTAGGGTCAAAAAGTGCTGTATATCTGAAAAAGCGATGGTAGAATCCATTTTTAAGCAAACGGTGATTTTGAAAAAAATGGGTAACAACGTCGTCGTACTGGGCACCCAATGGGGTGACGAAGGTAAAGGGAAGATTGTTGATCTTCTGACTGAACGGGCTAAATATGTTGTACGCTACCAGGGCGGTCACAACGCAGGCCATACTCTCGTAATCAACGGTGAAAAAACCGTCCTCCATCTTATTCCATCAGGCATTCTTCGCGAAAACGTCACCAGCATCATCGGTAACGGCGTTGTGCTGTCTCCTGCTGCGCTGATGAAAGAGATGAAAGGTCTGGAAGACCGTGGTATCCCTGTTCGTGAGCGTCTGCTGCTCTCCGAAGCCTGCCCGCTGATCCTGGACTATCACGTGGCGCTGGACGTGGCGCGTGAAAAAGCGCGTGGCGCGAAAGCGATCGGCACTACCGGTCGTGGCATCGGCCCGGCATACGAAGATAAAGTGGCTCGTCGCGGTCTGCGCGTCGGTGACCTCTTCGACAAAGCAACCTTCGCTGAAAAACTGAAAGAAGTGATGGAATATCACAACTTCCAGCTGGTGAACTTCTATAAAGCCGAAGCCGTTGACTACCAGAAAGTGCTGGATGACGTCATGGCGATTGCAGACATTCTGACCGGTATGGTTGTTGATGTGTCCGATCTGCTGGACCAGGCGCGCAAGCGTGGCGATTTCGTCATGTTCGAAGGTGCGCAGGGTACCCTGCTGGACATCGACCACGGAACCTATCCGTACGTTACGTCCTCTAACACCACCGCGGGTGGCGTGGCGACCGGCTCTGGCCTGGGTCCACGTTATGTGGATTACGTTCTGGGCATCATCAAAGCGTACTCCACTCGCGTGGGTGCAGGTCCATTCCCGACCGAACTGTTTGATGAGACCGGCGAGTTCCTCTGCAAGCAGGGTAACGAGTTTGGCGCGACCACCGGTCGTCGTCGTCGTACCGGCTGGCTGGACGCCGTTGCCGTACGTCGCGCAGTGCAGATCAACTCCCTGTCTGGCTTCTGCCTGACCAAGCTGGACGTACTGGACGGCCTGAAAGAAGTGAAAATCTGCGTTGGCTACCGCATGCCAGATGGCCGCGAAGTGACCACCACTCCGCTGGCTGCTGACGACTGGGAAGGCATTGAGCCAATCTACGAAACCATGCCGGGCTGGTCTGAGACCACCTTCGGTGTGAAAGAGCGTAGTGGCCTGCCAAAAGCCGCGCTGGACTACATCAAGCGCATTGAAGAACTGACCGAAGTGCCGATCGATATTATTTCTACCGGCCCGGATCGTACTGAAACGATGATCCTGCGCGACCCGTTCGACGCATAATCTTCGTGACTGCTGGCCTGCGGGGAAACCCGTAGGCCGGATAAGCGCAGCGCCATCCGGCGACCGCTCCTGGATCTCCGCTTTTTCGCCCCGTCTGTCAAATAAATTAGCCGCTAACTATCTGGCTGGTTTATCATCATTAATGAATATCTCTGCGGTTTAACCGCGTTTTCCCTTTTTCCTGAGGTTGATGTGCAGTTAACAAGTTTCACCGATTACGGCTTACGCGCGCTGATTTACATGGCGTCGTTACCCGATGGGAAGATGACCAGCATCTCTGAAGTCACAGAGGTGTACGGTGTGTCCCGTAATCATATGGTCAAAATAATCAATCAACTTAGTCGTGCCGGATACGTTGCTGCCGTCCGCGGGAAGAATGGAGGGATCCGTCTCGGTAAACCGGCACAGAGTATCCGTATTGGCGATGTGGTACGTGAACTGGAGCCGCTCTCTCTGGTGAACTGTAGCAGCGCGTTCTGCCACATTACGCCCGCTTGCCGCCTGAAGCAGGCGCTTTCAAAGGCCGTGCAAAGTTTTCTCAAGGAACTGGATAACTACACGCTGGCCGATTTGGTTGAAGAGAATCAACCGCTTTATAAATTATTGCTGGTGGAATGAAGAAAATTTCCACCGGAGCTGACAACGGAGGAACCGACATGTCACAAGATCCTTTCCAGGAACGCGAAGCCGAAAAATACGCGAATCCTATCCCCAGCCGCGAGTTCATCATTGAACACTTAACAAAACGCGAAAAACCCGCCAATCGTGAAGAACTTGCCGTTGAATTAAACATTGAAGGTGAAGAGCAAATTGAAGCCCTTCGCCGCCGCCTGCGCGCCATGGAGCGTGACGGGCAGCTGGTCTTTACTCGTCGCCAGTGCTACGCGCTGCCAGAACGCCTCGACCTGCTGAAAGGCACCGTTATTGGTCACCGCGATGGCTTCGGCTTCCTGCGCGTGGAAGGCCGTAAAGACGATCTGTACCTCTCATCCGAACAGATGAAGATGTGTATTCACGGCGACCAGATCCTGGCGCAGCCGCTGGGTGCAGACCGTAAAGGCCGCCGCGAAGCGCGCGTGGTCCGCGTGCTGGTGCCGAAAACCAGCCAGATCGTTGGCCGTTACTTTACCGATGCGGGCGTAGGTTTTGTGGTGCCGGACGACAGCCGTCTGAGCTTCGACATTCTCATCCCGCCTGAAGAGGTGATGGGCGCACGCATGGGCTTTGTGGTGGTGGTTGAACTCACCCAGCGCCCGACCCGCCGTACCAAAGCGGTGGGTAAAATCGTTGAAGTGCTGGGCGATAACATGGGCACCGGCATGGCCGTCGATATGGCGCTGCGCACCCATGAAATTCCGTACGTCTGGCCGAAAGCGGTTGAAGACCAGATCGAAAACCTGCGTGAAGAAGTGCCGGAAGAGTCCAAAGCAGGCCGCGTGGATCTGCGCGATCTGCCGCTGGTCACCATTGATGGTGAAGACGCCCGTGACTTCGATGATGCCGTATATTGTGAGAAAAAACGTGGTGGCGGCTGGCGTCTGTGGGTGGCTATCGCGGATGTGAGCTACTACGTGCGTCCACACACGCCGCTGGATAACGAAGCGCGCAGCCGCGGTACGTCGGTCTACTTCCCGTCTCAGGTTGTACCGATGCTGCCAGAAGTGCTCTCCAACGGTCTGTGTTCCCTCAACCCGCAGGTGGACCGCCTGTGTATGGTCTGCGAAATGACCATCTCCAGCAAGGGACGTCTGACGGGCTATAAGTTCTACGAAGCAGTGATGAGTTCCCATGCGCGCCTGACCTATACCAAGGTCTGGCATATGTTGCAGGGCGATCAGGATCTGCGCGAACAGTACGCGCCGCTGGTCAAACACATCGAAGAGCTGCACAACCTCTACAAAACGCTGGATCAGGCGCGCGAAGAGCGCGGCGGGATCTCCTTTGAGAGCGAAGAAGCGAAGTTTATCTTTAACGCTGAGCGTCGTATCGAGCGTATCGAGCAGACCCAGCGTAACGATGCGCACAAGCTGATTGAAGAGTGTATGATCCTGGCAAACATCTCGGCGGCACGTTTCGTTGAGAAAGCCAAAGAGCCTGCGCTGTTCCGTATTCACGACAAGCCAACCACGGAAGCCGTAACCTCGTTCCGCTCCGTGCTGGCTGAACTCGGCCTGGAGCTGCCTGGCGGTAATAAGCCTGAGCCACGCGATTACGCCGAGCTGCTGGAATCCATCAGCGATCGTCCTGACGCGGAAATGCTGCAAACCATGCTGCTGCGCTCCATGAAGCAGGCGATTTACGATCCGGAAAACCGGGGCCACTTTGGTCTGGCCTTACAGTCGTACGCGCACTTTACCTCGCCGATCCGCCGTTATCCGGATCTGTCCCTGCACCGTGCGATCAAGTATCTGCTGGCGCACGAGCAGGGTCATAAAGGCAATACGACCGAAACCGGAGGGTATCACTACTCCATGGAAGAGATGCTGCAACTGGGCCAGCACTGTTCCATGACCGAGCGTCGTGCGGATGAAGCAACGCGCGACGTGGCGGACTGGCTGAAGTGTGACTTTATGCTGGATCAGGTGGGTAATATCTTTAAAGGCGTGATTGCCAGCGTCACCGGCTTTGGCTTCTTCGTGCGTCTGGATGAGCTGTTTATCGACGGTCTGGTGCACGTTTCCAGCCTCGATAACGATTACTACCGCTTCGACCAGGTCGGACAACGTCTGATCGGCGAATCCGGCGGCCAGACCTACCGTCTGGGAGATCGGGTGGAAGTGAAGGTTGAAGCCGTGAATATGGACGACCGTAAAATCGACTTCAGCCTCATCTCCAGCGAGCGTGCTCCGCGTAACGTCGGGAAAACCGAGCGTGAGAAAGCGAAAAAAGGTGGCAACGGTAAAGCGGGCGGCAAGCGACGTCAGGCAGGTAAAAGAGTAAACTTTGAGCCAGACAGCGCTTTCCGTGGCGAGAAGAAACAGAAGCCCAAGGCGGCAAAAAAAGACGCTCGTAAAGCGAAAAAACCGTCGACCAAGACCCAAAAAATAGCGGCCGCGACCAAAGCGAAGCGCGCGGCGAAGAAACAGCAGGCGGAGTAATTTCCCCTCACCCTGACCCTCTCCCCAACGGGAGAGGGAAAATATTTATTACGAGAACCATCAATGAGTGAAATGATTTACGGCATCCACGCGGTGCAGGCCCTGCTGGAGCGCGCGCCGGAGCGTTTTCAGGAAGTTTTTATTCTGAAAGGGCGAGAAGATAAACGTCTGATGCCGCTGATCCACGCGCTGGAAGCGCAGGGCGTAGTGATCCAACTGGCGAACCGCCAGTATCTGGATGAGAAAAGCGAAGGAGCTGTACACCAGGGCATTATCGCGCGCGTGAAGCCAGGCCGTCAGTATCAGGAGAACGATCTGCCGGATCTGATCGCTGAGCTGGATAACCCGTTCTTCCTGATCCTTGATGGCGTAACCGACCCGCATAACCTGGGCGCGTGCCTGCGTAGCGCCGATGCAGCAGGCGTGCATGCGGTGATTGTGCCAAGAGATCGTTCCGCGCAGCTTAACGCTACCGCTAAAAAAGTTGCCTGCGGCGCGGCGGAAAACGTTCCGCTGATCCGCGTGACTAACCTGGCGCGCACCATGCGTCTGTTGCAGGAAGAGAATATCTGGATCGTCGGCACAGCCGGTGAAGCGGATCACACCCTGTATCAGAGCAAAATGACCGGCCGCATGGCGCTGGTGATGGGGGCAGAAGGTGAAGGCATGCGTCGTCTGACGCGCGAGCACTGCGACGAGCTGATCAGCATCCCGATGGCAGGCAGCGTGTCGTCCCTGAACGTTTCTGTTGCGACGGGTATCTGCCTGTTCGAAGCGGTGCGTCAGCGCGGGTAGCCTGTTGTGCCGGGTGGCGGCTTCGCCTCACCCGGCCTACAAAAGCATGGTAACGTAGGCCCGCTAAGCGCAGCGCCACCGGGCAACAATCTCACTCCTCCAACGACCGTAAATGGTCATCCTTCCTCAGCGTCATCAGCGCGAAAATACTCACCACCGCCGTTGCCATCACGTAGTACGCCGGAATATCCAGATTGCCCGTCTCTTTAATCAGCCCGGTAATGATCAGCCCCGCGCAGCCCGAGAAGATCGCATTCGACAGAGAATAGGCCAGCCCCAGCCCGGTATAACGCACGCGCGTCGGGAACATCTCAGACAGCATTGCCGGCCCCGGCCCTGCCAGCATCCCAACCAGACCTCCCGCAATCAGCACCACAATCGCTTTGACCGCCAGCGTACTGGTTTCCGCCTGCAAAATTTTCAGCAGCGGCAGGGCGAGGATCAGCAGGAGCACGGTGGCGATAATCATCACCGTCCGCCGCCCGATCCTGTCGCTCAGCATGCCCGACGGAATGATCGTGAGCGCAAACCCAATGTTAGAAATCACCGCAATCAGCAGCGCCTGGTTAAAACCGGTGTGCAGCGCAGATTGCAGATAGGTCGGCATAATCACCAGATAGGTATAGCCCGCCGCAGACCAGACCATCACGCGGCTAATGCCCATCAGGATGGTTTTGAACGTGGCGGCGGTGGTGGCCTGAGTAACAACCGGTTTTTCCCGTTGCTGCACAAAGCTCGGCGTCTCTTCCATGCTCACCCGCAGCCATAGCGCGACCGCACCCATCGGCAACGCCAGGAAGAACGGAATGCGCCAGCCCCAGTCGTGCAAGGCTTCAGGGGAGAGCAGGGCAGAGAGCAACGCGACAATGCCTGCGCCCGCTAACAGCCCGAGCGCCACGGTGAAGGACTGCCATGCCCCGTAAAGACCGCGCTTGCCGCGCGGGGCGAACTCCGTCATCAATGAGACCGCACCGCCATACTCACCGCCCGCGAACAGTCCTTGCAGAATACGCAGGAGTGTAACGATCAGCGGCGCGGCAATCCCGATACTGGCGTAGACCGGCACAATACCGATGGCAGCGGTGGCGAGCGTCATCAATACCAGCACGATAATCAGCGTCGGTTTGCGGCCAATCCTGTCGCCAATGCGGCCAAAGACCACCGCACCCAGCGGACGGAAGAAGAAAGCGATGGCGAACGAGGCCCAGGTAAGGATCAGGCTGGTGAGCTCCGCTTCCCCCTCAAGCTGGAAGAAGTTTCTGGCAATCACCGTTGCCAGAAAACCGTAGACCGCAAATTCATACCACTCGATGAAATTACCGATGGAGCCTGCAATTAATGCACGTTTGTGCGCATCCTGTTGCATAACGATCCTCACAAAAACAGGGTAAGAATAAATTATTCAGCATTAGTGAAGTAATGAAATAGTTTATTCTTATGTTCTGTGAGCTATTTCACGAATGATATCAACACGATCGTCATCGTGTGACCCCCCTCCCATGCAGCGTGCATGCCCTCTGTCCATACTTACCTTTATTGCCAATGAAAGGAGGGAGACAGCATGCACTGGCAGACTCATACCGTTTTTAATCAACCTGCACCGCTATCGAACAGCAACCTTTTTCTCTCTGATTGCGCCCTGCGCGATGCGGTAGCGCGCGAAGGGGCTGAGTGGGATGTGGATCTTCTTGCCAGCATCGGACAGCAGTTGGGTACGGCGGAGTCGCTGGAGCTGGGCAGGCTGGCGAACGTTAATCCGCCGGAGCTGCTGCGTTATGACGCCACGGGAGAGCGGCTGGACGACGTCCGCTTTCATCCAGCATGGCATCTTCTGATGCAGGGGCTTTGCGCCAACCGGGTGCACAACCTGGCGTGGGAGGAGGAGGCGCGGAAAGGATCGTTCGTCGCCCGGGCCGCGCGTTTTGTGCTGCATGCTCAGGTGGAGGCGGGAACGCTATGCCCGGTGACCATGACCTTTGCGGCCACGCCGCTGTTGCTACAGTCGCTACCCAAACCGTTTCACGACTGGTTAACGCCGCTGATGAGCGATCGCTACGATCCCCATCTCGCACCGGGGGCGCAAAAGCGCGGCCTGCTGATCGGCATGGGGATGACGGAAAAGCAGGGCGGTTCGGACGTACTCAGTAATACCACCAAAGCAGAGAAATGCAGTGATGGCAGTTACCGGCTGGTGGGGCACAAATGGTTTTTCTCCGTGCCGCAGAGCGATGCGCATCTGGTGCTGGCACAGGCGAAGGGCGGGTTGTCCTGCTTTTTTGTCCCGCGTTTCTTACCCGACGGGCAACGCAATGCCGTGCGCCTTGAGCGTCTGAAGGACAAGCTCGGTAACCGTTCAAATGCCAGCAGTGAGGCTGAGTTCCTTGATGCTTACGGCTGGCTGCTGGGCGAAGAGGGTGAAGGTGTCCGGCAAATTCTGAAGATGGGCGGGCTGACGCGCTTTGACTGCGCGCTTGGTAGCCACGGACTGATGCGCCGTGCGCTCTCGGTGGCGCTTTATCATGCCCATCAGCGGCAGACCTTCGGCAAAAATCTTATCGACCAGCCGTTAATGCGCGACGTGCTAAGCCGTATGGCGCTGGTGCTGGAGGGACACACGGCACTGCTGTTCCGACTCGCCCGGGCGTGGGATAACCGCACCGACCCGCAGGAAGCCGCATGGGCGCGGCTATTCACTCCGGCGGCAAAATACAGCGTCTGCAAAGCGGGCATACCGTTTGTGGCAGAGGCAATGGAGGTGCTGGGCGGCGCAGGCTATTGCGAAGAGAGTGAGCTTCCGCGGTTGTACCGTGAAATGCCCGTCAACAGCATCTGGGAAGGCTCTGGCAATATTATGTGCCTGGATGTACTGCGCGTACTGGCGAAGCAGTCGGGCATTCTCGACCTGCTCGCCGATGATTTCGCGCAGGTAAAAGGCCAGGACAGGCACTTCGATCGCAGCTGGCGGCAGCTACAGCAGAAGCTGCGTAAACCGCAGGAAGCGCAGGGCAGGGAGATCGCGCGGCAGCTCTTTTTACTCGGGGCCGGAAGCCAGATACTGCGGCACGCAACGCCGCCCGTAGCGCAGGCGTGGTGCCGCATGATGCTGGATACCCGGGGCGGCACGCTGATGAGCGAACAGGTGCAAAACGATCTGCTGCTGCGCGCCACGGGCCGGGTCGGTTAAGCTTTAAGCTGGAACAGGCTCACCAGCCGGGTGAGATGTGAACCCTTCTCGCGCAGCGTCTGCGCCGTCTGCTCGCTGCGTGAGATACGATCGGCATTGATGTGCGATGCCTCACCGATGTGCGTCATCGCCAGATTCACCTGACCAATCCCCGCAGACTGCTCGCGGGAGGCGTGGTTGATCTCGGTAACAAGCTGGCTGATGTTATCGATATGAACAATGATGGCATCCATCGCCAGACGCGTCTGCTCAGAAAGCGCATGGCCTTCGCTCACCTTGTTCAGCGTGTCGCCAATCAGCTGCTCAATCTCTTTTACCGCGTTGGCGCTGCGTGCGGCCAGGGCGCGCACCTCTTGCGCCACCACTGCGAAACCTTTCCCGTGCTCGCCCGCCCGCGCCGCTTCAACCGCCGCATTGAGCGCCAGGATATTGGTCTGGAAAGCGATGGACTCAATCACGCGGGTGATGTCTTCAATGCGTTTCGATGCATCACGAATATCATCCATGGTGGAAACTGCGTGGGTCACCGTCTCTCCACCCTGATGCACCGCGCGCGAGGTTTCCCCCACCAGCTGCTGAGTTTGCTCCATGTTGGCGGCATTTTGCTGCACGGTGGCGGCTAATTGCTCCATGCTGGCGGAGGTCTCCTCAACGCTGCTGGCCTGTTTGTTGATTTGTTCAGAGATCTCGCCGGTATCTGAAGCCAGCGCGTTAGTCCCCAGATGGATTTCGCTTGCGGCCTCGCGGACCTGCAACACAATTTTTTGCAGGCCGCCCCCGATCCCGTTGATGGCATCAATCAGCTGGCCGACTTCATCCTGGCGGGTTACCGGCAGGCTGGCGCGAAGATCGCCTGCGGCATACTGCCGGGCAAGCGCGATCACTGCGCGCAGTGGGCGGGTTAGCATCCGGCGAATGAGGATAACGAACAGGCCCGCGAAGAGCGCGGATAGCACCACGCCCGCCATCAGGAAGCGATCGCGCAGCGTGGTGACGCTTGAAAGCAGTACGGCTTTATCCACTTCACCCACGATGGTCCAGTTCCAGCCCGGCAGCGGCGTGTAGGCGACTTTGAGCGTACGGCCATCCGCGCTCACGCGTTCCAGCGTGCCGGCTTTATCACTCAGAAGCTGCTGCTGTGTCGCCGTGTCCCAGTTGGGCAGTTTGCCCTCTTCGCTGGCATGGAACAGATACTGTCCGCGCGTTTTACCGCTGCTGCGATCCAGTACAAAGAAGTGACCGCTCTTGCCCAGACGACGGTTAAGGATTTTCTCGCGCATGACGTTCCAGGAATGGGTGATGTCGACGCCAACAAAGATAATCCCGATAACCTGGCCTTCCGCATTTTTAACAGGCTGGTACTGCGTGATATAGCGCTTGCCGAACAGCAGCGCGAGGCCGCGATAGACCTCCCCTTTGGTGACAGCCGCAAATGCCGGGCTGGTGGTATCAAGAACGGTTCCGATGGCGCGGTCGCCATTCTCTTTGCGCAGCGACGTGGCCACGCGGATAAAATCGTTACCGCTGCGGACAAACAGCGTCGAGATGGCCCCCGTTCGGCTCAGGAAGTCATCAGAAAGCGTATTGTTTTCATGCAACTCCGTTTCACCGCCCTTCAGCAGAGGAACGGTAAGGCCGTTAATGGTCCGGCTCTGGCTGCTGTCGCTGTTCAATGGCTGTGGCAAAAAGGTGGTGAACAGGCGGGTATAGCTCTCGACCTCTTCGCTCAGGCTGGTGTTGAACATCTCTACCATATCCACCATGCCGGTAGACTGGTTATGCAGGTCTTCAACCGCAAGATCTTCAAGCTGCTGGCTGGCGTTGTGGCTCAACAGAAAAGTGAACAGCAAAAAAAGCGTGGCGACACTGGCACCTGTTAGCAGCGATAGCTTCGTGCCCAGACCTGCCCGGCGGAAAAAGGTGATCATAAATTGCTCATTATTGAAAAGTGATGGCTGTTCAACGGCAGAGCAGAGATAACGTTTACCTTTTTAATGTAACTTAATGTTACATTTTTGTTTTCGTTAGGTTTTTGGGGAGATAAAAAATTTGCAAAAGTGAAAAGCCACTAAAATTAAGTGGCTTTTATCGCAAGGGATTAGGCATAAAGAATGGCCTGCACGCGCCAGTGATTAACATGGTGATCTTCCTGCATCTGGACGATGCGATACCAGGATGCGCCCTGTTCATCGGCCTTCAGAGCGACGACACGTTCAACGTCTTGCGGACTCCCCGTGATATTATTGACGGAGATCTGACCAATCTCGTTCAGGCCCGTGACGCAATCCGCGCTGGCAAATTCGGCCGACTGCGCCGTGGTGCTCAGCAGGCCCGCTGAAAGCAATAGCGTCGTTAAAGCAAGGGTTCGTTTCATCGTCAGCTCCTTTTCACGTGTCTCCGGTATCCGCCGGGCAATCCTTCGCGAATAAACTCATTTCCATTGTTGCTGGCATGGAGTTTATTGTGGACAGGAAAATGTCTACGGACGCAAAGCAGTGTAAAAGTCGTTCAAATGATGATGCTTACTTACGGTACAAAATGCCCTGGGCGTACCACTGTCCCGTAATAATGGTTTCATCAATCATCGTGATGACGTAATAATCTGCTTTTGCGGCAACGGCCTGCGCTTCAATTGCGTCTTCTGCATCATCCGGGGAACCACGAACCATCGCGGATACGGTACCCAGGCGTTGTAATCCTTCCGTCTGATTACGACGAATTTCCTGAGGATGATCGGTAACCGGCGGCGCCGGTTCTGGCGTACCCTGCAATACGGAACATCCGCTGAGCAGCGAGACCAGCAATAAAGCGGTAAGCCTGCGCATAAACCTGTCTCTTTTCCTGATAGCCATAGTGTAGTTGTCTGCGAATTTAGTTTTGGGGGAATGTTCCCGAAGTGTTATCTGGGACGTAGATTTCGAATGAAAATATCGTGAAACCGTAATCCAGCTCTCAACATTATGAATCATTCATCAGCACAGGATCGACAATGATTGAAATTGAAACTCGCCAGCTGAGTGAGCATGAAATCATCCATGCTTTTCCGGCTGGTAAAGGTGAACAGCCGCTGCCGACGGTAGTTTTCTATCATGGCTTTCTCTCCTCGAAGCTGGTCTACAGCTATTTTGCCGTCGCGCTGGCGCAGGCCGGTTTCCGGGTGGTCATGCCTGATGCGCCGAATCATGGGGCACGCTTTACGGGCGATGAGCAGGCGCGGCTGGGGCTGTTCTGGCAAACGCTGCACGGCAATCTGACCGAGTTCGCCGGGCTGCGTGACGCGCTCTTGCAGGCCGGGCTGGTGGAGGGGAAACGGCTGGCGGTCGCAGGCGCATCAATGGGCGGAATGACGGCGCTGGGGATCATGGCCAGGCATCCGGAGGTGACGTCCGTGGCTTGCCTGATGGGATCGGGCTACTTTACGTCGCTGGCAAAGACGCTATTCCCGCCGCAGGCCCCTCAGGAGATTGAGACCCTGTTGTCTGAATGGGACGTCAGCCATGCGCTTTCGCAGCTGGCCGATCGTCCGCTGCTGCTGTGGCATGGGGATGCCGACGACGTCGTACCGACCGGTGAAACTTTCCGCCTGCAACAGGCGCTACAGCGCGAAGGGCTGGACAGCAATCTGACCTGCCTGTGGGGAGCGGGTGTCCGGCACCGTATTACCCCGGAGGCGCTGGAAGCCACCGTGGCGTTTTTCCGCCAGCACCTTTAAACGCGCAGCACCGTGACACCCTGATCCTCCAGCTTGCTGAGGATCTCGGGGTTGGCGTTTTTGCCGGTGATCACCATGCTGATTTGCTCGGCGCGGCTGAAAAGCATGCCGGCGCGTTCACCGACCTTGCTGCTGTCGACCAGCACCACCAGCTTGCCCACCACGTTAAGCATGTTCTGCTCTGCCATTGCGGTGAGCATATCGGTTTTATACAGGCCATCCGCCGTCAGACCTTTGCCGCTGGTAAACATCCAGTGCCCGGCGTAGAGGCTGTTTTCACTGTCCTGCGGGCTCAGGGTTATGGACTGGCTCTTGTTATACTGGCCGCCCATGATCACCACGCTTTCATGTTCCTGGTCAATGAGATAATTGGCCAGCGGCAGATAGTTGGTAATGATTTGCACCGGCTTGCCGCACATTTCACGGCCCAGCAGAAACGCCGTCGAACCGCAGTTGATCACCACGCTCTCCCCGGGATTCACCAGCTGTGACGCCGCTCTGGCAATCCGCACCTTTTCATCGTGATTCTGCGCCTGGTGGATGTTCATCGGCGTCCAGCGTGGACGCTGCTGGCTGATGGCCTCTGCGCCATTGCGGACTTTTTTCAGCTTGCCGCTCTCATCCAGCTTGTTGATATCCCGTCGCGCGGTAGCGGGGGAGATCCCTAAACGTTCGATCACTTTCTCGACGGTGATAAACCCTGTTTGCGCCAGGAGTTCCAGTAAAATTTGATGCCGTTGCGCTTCCGTCATGAGCTATTCCGATAAGAATTGATTTGAAAAGATGATATTTGAAATAGCGTGAAATTACTAAAATAAAAATGACATCGCCAGACGCAGGGTCTGGCGATTGGGCCTCGGTATCAGAGGAAGGACTTGAACGGCAGATCGGGTTCAATCGTAAAGCAATCATCGAAACCACGCGGGTAGTGATACTCAAGATTGTCTTTATCCAGCGGCCAGGTGAACTTGCCGCCAACCTGCCAGATGAACGGCTTGAAGCCATACTTGAGGCGGTCTTTTTTCATCTCCCACAGGACGCGGATCTCTTGCGGATCGGCCTGGAAGTTTGACCAGATATCATGGTGGAACGGGATCACCACTTTGGTGTTCAGCGCTTCGGCCATACGCAGCATATCCGCGCTGGTCATTTTGTCGGTGATCCCGCGCGGGTTTTCACCGTAAGAGCCAAGCGCCACGTCAATCTGGTGCTCGTTACCGTGCTTCGCGTAGTAGTTGGAGTAGTGGGAGTCACCGCTGTGATACAGGGAACCGCCAGGCGTTTTGAACAGATAGTTCACTGCGCGCTCGTCCATCCCGTCTGGCAGTACGCCTGCGGCTTTCTGATCGGCAGGCAGGGTGATCAGCGCGGTGCGGTCAAAGGCATCCAGCGCGTGAATCTCATTGTCTTTGATTTTCACCACGTCGCCCGGCTTCATCACGATGCAGCGCTCTTTTGGCACGCCCCAGCCAATCCACAAATCCACGCAGGTCTGCGGCCCGATAAACGGTACGTCGTCCGCGCAGTTTTGCATTACCGCTGCCGCCACGTTCACGTCGATATGATCGTTGTGATCGTGGGTAGAGAGAACGGCGTCGATCTGGCGAATGGCAAAAGGATCAAGCACAAAAGGCGTGGTGCGCAGGTTCGGCTGGAGCTTTTCAACGCCGGCCATACGCTGCATCTGGTGGCCTTTTTTCATCAGTGGATTGCCGTGGCTCTGTTTGCCGGTGCCGCACCAGAAATCAACACAAATGTTGGCGCCGCCTTCTGATTTCAGCCAGATCCCGGTGCAGCCCAGCCACCACATCGCAAATGTGCCAGGAGCAACCTGTTCCTGCTCGATCTCTTCGTTCAGCCAGCTACCCCACTCCGGAAAGGTACTCAGAATCCATGATTCACGGGTGATGGTTTTCACTTTACTCATCGTTTGACTCCTGGTTTTAATCAAAAGTAATCACGCTGTGACTTGTTGTGATTAATGCTGGCACTGTTTAAATCGATTTGCAATGGCTTATTTACGGAAAATTCCCCTCGCCACATCACAGAAAAAACATCATGACGTTGATAAGATAACCGCTATAAATGATTAATATACTGAAAATTAAGAATTTATTTATTGGATTGGTTCGGTAGTGAAAATCATTACTAACGCCATGGAAATAAATTGCGTGATTCGTCACAAATAATCAAATGCAATCTTGTGATGATTATTTGTGATTAATAGAGTGATGACACCAACCACACAGGGATTGCCCCTCGTGTTCTCATTTTCTGGAGAGAGTTATGGAGATCCTCTACAACGTCTTTACCGTTTTCTTTAATCAGGTAATGACCAACGCCCCGCTGTTGCTGGGTATCATGACGTGCCTGGGGTACATCCTGCTGCGCAAAAGCGTCAGCGTGATTATCAAAGGCACCATCAAAACCATCATTGGTTTTATGCTGTTGCAGGCGGGGTCTGGCATTCTGACCAGCACGTTTAAGCCGGTTGTTGCCAAAATGTCAGAGGTGTACGGCATTAACGGCGCCATCTCTGACACTTACGCGTCCATGATGGCCACCATCGATCGCATGGGAGATGCATACAGCTGGGTTGGGTATGCGGTACTGCTCGCGCTGGCGCTGAACATCATTTACGTGCTCCTGCGCCGTATCACCGGTATTCGCACCATCATGCTCACCGGGCACATCATGTTCCAGCAGGCGGGTCTGATTGCCGTTTCTCTCTATATCTTCGGCTACCCAATGTGGACCACGGTCATCTGCACGGCAGTGCTGGTCTCACTTTACTGGGGCATCACCTCCAACATGATGTATAAGCCAACGCAGGACGTTACGGACGGCTGCGGTTTCTCCATCGGTCACCAGCAGCAGTTCGCCTCCTGGATTGCTTACAAAGTCGCGCCGTACCTGGGCAAAAAAGAGGAGAGTGTTGAAGATCTCAAATTGCCTGGCTGGCTGAATATCTTCCACGACAACATCGTCTCCACGGCAATTGTGATGACCATCTTCTTCGGCGCCATCCTGCTCTCCTTTGGCATTGACGTGGTGCAGGCGATGGCGGGTAAAACCCACTGGACGGTCTATATCCTGCAAACCGGTTTCTCCTTCGCTGTTGCTATTTTCATCATCACCCAGGGCGTGCGTATGTTCGTCGCCGAACTGTCGGAAGCGTTTAATGGCATCTCCCAGCGCCTGATCCCTGGCGCGGTGCTGGCGATTGACTGTGCGGCTATCTATAGCTTTGCGCCAAACGCCGTTGTCTGGGGCTTTATGTGGGGCACCATCGGCCAGCTGATTGCGGTCGGCATTCTGGTGGGCTGTGGCTCCTCAATCCTGATTATTCCTGGCTTTATCCCGATGTTCTTCTCCAACGCCACTATCGGCGTGTTTGCTAACCACTTCGGCGGATGGCGCGCAGCGCTCAAGATCTGCCTGGTGATGGGCATGGTTGAAATCTTCGGGTGCGTGTGGGCGGTCAAGCTCACCGGCATGAGCGCCTGGATGGGCATGGCGGACTGGTCAATTCTGGCGCCGCCGATGATGCAGGGCTTTGCGTCCGTCGGGCTGGTCTTTATGGCCGTCATCATCCTGATTGCCCTGGCTTATATGTTCTTCGCTGGCCGTTCGCTGCGGGCTGAAGAAGATGCGGAAAAACAAACAGCAGAAGTGTCTGCTCATTAAGGAGTTTCGATTATGACCGTACGTATCCTGGCTGTGTGTGGCAATGGGCAAGGTAGCTCCATGATCATGAAGATGAAAGTGGACCAGTTTTTAACCCAGTCAAACATTGACCACACGGTGAACAGCTGCGCAGTGGGTGAATACAAAAGTGAACTGAACGGCGCGGACATCATCATCGCCTCAACGCACATTGCCGGCGAGATTAGCGTGTCGGGCAACAAATACGTGGTAGGCGTACGCAACATGCTGTCGCCTGCGGATTTCGGACCAAAGCTGCTGGAAGTGATCAAAGAACACTTCCCACAAGACGTGAAGTAAGGATGCCACATGAAACTACGTGATTCGCTGGCAGAGAATAACTCCATCCTTTTACAGGCCGAAGCCAGCACCTGGCAGGAAGCGGTGAAGCTGAGCGTGGATCTGCTGGTTAAGGCTGACGTTGTCGAGCCGCGTTACTACCAGGCGATTCTGGATGGCGTGGCGCAGCATGGCCCTTACTTTGTGATTGCGCCAGGCCTGGCGATGCCGCATGGCCGCCCGGAAGAGGGCGTCAAGAAAACCGGCTTCGCGCTGGTGACGTTGAAAACGCCGCTGGTGTTTAACCACGAAGATAACGACCCGGTCGACATCCTTATCACTATGGCGGCTGTCGATGCCAATACCCACCAGGAGGTGGGCATCATGCAGATCGTCAATCTGTTTGATGATGAAGCTAATTTTGACCGTTTACGCGCCTGCCGTACCGCGCAGGACGTGCTGGATTTAATTGATAACGCCACTGCGGCGGCCGTTTAAGAGGAATTTAAAATGTCATTACCAATGTTGCAGGTCGCGCTGGATAACCAGACTCTGTCTCACGCTTACGAAACCACCCGTCTGATTGCGGAAGAAGTGGACATCATCGAAGTCGGCACCATTCTGTGCGTGGGCGAAGGCGTTCGTGCGGTTCGTGACCTGAAGGCGCTCTATCCGCATAAAATCGTGCTGGCGGATGCCAAAATCGCCGATGCGGGCAAAATTCTCTCTCGCATGTGCTTTGAAGCCAACGCCGACTGGGTCACCGTGATCTGCTGTGCGGATATCAACACTGCGAAAGGCGCGCTGGACGTGGCGAAGGAGTTCAATGGCGACGTGCAGATTGAACTGACCGGTTTCTGGACCTGGGAGCAGGCGCAGGAGTGGCGCGAAGCAGGTATCCAGCAGGTGGTTTATCACCGCAGCCGTGATGCGCAGGCCGCAGGCGTGGCGTGGGGTGAAGCCGATATCAGCGCGATCAAACGTCTGGCCGATATGGGCTTCAAAGTGACCGTAACCGGTGGCCTGGCGCTGGAAGATCTGCCGCTGTTCAAGGGGATTCCAATTCACGTCTTTATTGCCGGTCGTAGCATTCGCGATGCGGAATCTCCGGTGGAAGCTGCGCGTCAGTTTAAACGCTCAATCGCTCAGCTTTGGGGTTAAGGAGCGGGTATGTTGTCAAAACAGGTCCCGCTTGGCATCTATGAAAAGGCACTCCCTGCGGGGGAGTGCTGGCTGGAGCGGTTACAGCTGGCGAAGCAGCTGGGTTTCGATTTTGTCGAAATGTCGGTGGATGAGACGGACGAGCGTCTTGCTCGCCTGGACTGGAGCCGCGACCAGCGTCTGGCGCTGGTGAGCGCCATTGCCGAAACCGGCGTGCGCGTGCCATCCATGTGCCTGAGCGCTCATCGTCGTTTTCCGCTTGGCAGCGAAGATGATGCCGTACGCGCCGAAGGGCTGGAGATCATGCGTAAAGCTATTCGCTTCGCACAGGATGTCGGCATCCGCGTGATTCAACTGGCGGGTTACGATGTTTACTATCAGGAAGCCAATGATGAAACGCGCCGTCGTTTCCGTGACGGCCTGAAAGAGAGCGTTGAGATGGCAAGCCGTGCGCAGGTGACGCTGGCGATGGAGATCATGGATTATCCGTTGATGAACTCCATCAGCAAGGCGCTGGGCTACGCGCACTATCTGAATAACCCGTGGTTCCAGCTTTATCCGGATATCGGCAACCTGTCGGCATGGGATAACGACGTACAGATGGAGCTTCAGGCGGGCATCGGGCATATCGTGGCGGTGCACGTTAAAGATACCCGTCCCGGCGTGTTTAAAAACGTACCGTTCGGCACCGGGGTGGTGGATTTCGAACGGTGCTTCCAGACGCTCAAACAGACAGGTTATTGCGGGCCTTACCTGATTGAGATGTGGAGCGAAACCGCGGACGATCCGGCGGCAGAAGTGGCGAAAGCCCGGGACTGGGTGTGCGAGCGCATGGCGCGGGCAGGACTGATGGAGGCGGAACATGCTTAAGCTGAAACAGCAGGTCTTTGAAGCCAATATGGATCTCCCGCGCTATGGACTGGTGACGTTTACGTGGGGCAACGTAAGCGCCATCGATCGCGAGCAGGGGCTGGTGGTGATTAAGCCGAGCGGCGTGGCCTATGACGCCATGAAAGCGGACGATATGGTGGTGGTTGACCTGGAAGGACTGGTCGTTGAAGGCAAATGGCGTCCTTCTTCTGATACGGCAACCCATCTGGCGCTGTACCAGCGTTACCCGTCCTTGGGGGGGATTGTACATACCCATTCCACGCACGCCACCGCCTGGGCACAGGCCGGGCTGGCGATCCCTGCTTTGGGTACAACGCACGCGGACTACTTCTTCGGTGATATTCCCTGCACGCGGGCGTTAACGCAGACTGAGGTCGAAGGCGAGTACGAACTTAACACCGGCAGGGTCATTATCGAAACGCTGGGTGAGACGGAACCACTGCATACGCCGGGTATTGTGGTGTACCAGCATGGTCCATTCTCCTGGGGTAAAGATGCGCATGACGCCGTGCATAACGCGGTGGTGATGGAAGAGGTGGCCAGAATGGCGTGGATTGCGCGCGGCATTAACCCACAGCTTCAGGGCATTGATGATTATCTGATGAACAAGCATTTCATGCGTAAGCACGGCCCGAATGCTTATTACGGGCAGAAGTGAATAAGTGCTCTGGAATACCGAAACAGTTGTAACCGGTGGTATTCCGGAGCCATTCATAAAAAAGCCCCCGGGCAGGGGGCAAATTATATATGGCTTTGATTTTCTTTTGCTTTCCTGGTGCTAGCGATAAAGCGTTACTGGTAAATATCTGCACTGGCGTGCATATTACCGTTGCTGCCGGGCTCACGTGTCAGCATGACGTGATAGTATTTTGCGCCCTGCGCATCGGTTTCTTCATTAAGCGCCTGATCTGCTTCACTTTCAGTGGCGAAGTTATGATTGATGTAAATAACGCCTAAGCTCTGCACATCATCCATGTTTCTGGCCTGTTGGCTGTCTATTCTGATGGCTGCCATCGCGTTTGCACTGAGCAAAAGCGCAGCCAAAATGGCGATTGCGATTCTTTTCATGATATGCGCTCCACGACTGCGTGCTGTGATACGGCGGAATGCTCTCCTTCTCTGTTCAGGGTTTCTGATTAAAGTGTAATCGCTACCCGGGTTGGGATGGGTGACCATTTCTGATGATGTTGTTCAAAAAAACAGCGCTTCTGATGAGTGCGATTTTAAATCACCCACTTAGAACAGCTTTACCCTTTGTGCGAATTATTTGTGCAATCAGCTTGAGTTTCCTGGGGGGCGCAAGTATTATGACGCGTCAATTTTTCAGCCGACCTTTAACACGTTCCTTGCCTCCCCGGGCCTCGGCTGACCCAGACAGGAGGCTGAATAATCCGTAAGGAGCAATTCGATGCGTCATTACGAAATCGTTTTTATGGTCCACCCTGACCAGAGCGAACAGGTTCCGGGCATGATCGAGCGTTACTCTGCTGCCATCACTGGTGCAGAAGGCACGATCCACCGTCTGGAAGACTGGGGCCGCCGTCAGCTGGCTTACCCGATCAACAAACTGCACAAAGCACACTACGTTCTGATGAACGTTGAAGCTCCGCAGGAAGTGATCGATGAGCTGGAAACTACCTTCCGCTTCAACGATGCCGTTATCCGCAGCATGGTTATGCGTACCAAACACGCAGTGACCGAAGCATCTCCGATGGTTAAAGCGAAAGACGAGCGCCGTGAGCGTCGCGATGATTTCGCAAACGAAACCGCAGATGATTCTGATGCTGGGGATTCTGAAGAGTAATTTCTGATGACCAACCGTCTGGTGTTGTCCGGCACCGTGTGCAGGACCCCCCTTCGAAAGGTCAGCCCATCAGGAATTCCGCATTGCCAGTTCGTGCTTGAGCATCGTTCTGTGCAAGAGGAAGCCGGGTTTCACCGGCAGGCGTGGTGCCAAATGCCCGTAATTATTAGCGGACACGAAAACCAGGCCATTACTCACAGTTTAACGGTCGGTAGCGCAGTAATCGTTCAGGGGTTCATTTCTTGCCACAAGGCAAAGAACGGCCTGAGCAAAATGGTTCTGCATGCCGAGCAGATTGATTTGATAGATTCTGGAGACTAGCCATATGGCACGTTATTTCCGTCGTCGCAAGTTCTGCCGTTTCACCGCGGAAGGCGTTCAAGAGATCGACTATAAAGATATCGCAACGCTGAAAAACTACATCACCGAAAGCGGTAAGATTGTCCCAAGCCGTATCACCGGTACTCGTGCAAAATATCAGCGTCAGCTGGCTCGCGCTATCAAACGCGCTCGCTACCTGTCTCTGCTGCCGTACACTGATCGTCATCAGTAATCGGGCACGGTCCATTAATACGACTTTAAGAGGATAAGGTAATGCAAGTTATTCTGCTTGATAAAGTAGCAAACCTGGGCAGCCTGGGTGATCAGGTAAACGTTAAAGCGGGTTACGCTCGTAACTTCCTGGTTCCACAGGGTAAAGCTGTTCCAGCTACTAAGAAAAACGTAGAGTTTTTCGAAGCACGTCGTGCTGAACTGGAAGCCAAACTGGCTGACGTTCTGGCGGCTGCTAACGCTCGCGCTGAAGCAATCAACGCACTGGGCACCGTTACCATCGCGTCCAAAGCTGGCGACGAAGGTAAACTGTTCGGTTCCATCGGTACCCGCGATATCGCTGATGCAGTTACTGCGGCAGGCGTTAAAGTGGCTAAGAGCGAAGTTCGTCTGCCGAACGGCGTTCTGCGTACCACTGGTGAGCACGAAGTTGACTTCCAGGTTCACAGCGAAGTGTTCGCTAAACTGGTTGTTAACGTAGTAGCTGAGTAATTTTTTACTCTGCTCGCGTCGAAGCGCCGGCCTTGTGCCGGCGTTTTGCTTTTTAGCGTGACCCTGCGTCATCTTTTGCTCTTGTAAGGTCGCTATTCCTGACGCATTCTCTGATAATAAATTGAAACGCAATTTTATTTATGAGATTTGTCATGGATACTGCTCTGCCCACGCCCGTCTTTGCCCGTCGAAATGTGGCCTATGCCTGCGCCACGCTCTGCTGTCTGCTTTGGGGAAGCTCGTACCCGGCCATTAAAAGTGGCTACGAACTCTTTCAGATCGCGACCGATGATATCCCCTCCAAAGTCGTCTTTGCCGGATACCGTTTTCTGTTTGCCGGCGCGTTGCTGCTGCTTTTTGCCCTGGCCCAGCGAAAACCGATTGGCAGGCTCACGCCCACGCAGTTTGGCCAGCTCACGATCCTCGGACTGACCCAGACCTCCCTCCAGTACACCTTCTTTTATATCGGCCTGGCCTACACGACCGGGGTGAACGGCTCCATCATGAATGCCACCGGGACCTTCTTCAGCGTGCTGCTGGCGCACTTTATCTACCACAACGACAAACTCAGCTATAACAAAACGCTGGGGTGTGTTCTGGGCTTTGCCGGGGTGATGCTGGTGAACTTCCACAGCGGGTTAAGTGAGTTCCAGTTTGTGTGGAAAGGTGACGGATTTGTGGTGCTGGCCGCCTTTATTCTCTCTGCGGCCACGCTTTACGGGAAACGCATTTCCCAGACCGTTGACCCGACGGTAATGACGGGATGGCAGCTGGGGATAGGCGGGGCGGCACTGGTTGCGGGAGGCTATGCCACGGGCGGGACGCTGGAGGTGCACAGCATGAAAGCCGTCGCCGTGCTGGGGTATCTGACGCTGCTCTCATCCGTGGCGTTCGCCCTGTGGAGCGCGCTGCTGAAAGTAAACCGCGTGAGTATGATTGCCCCGTTCAACTTTGTCATACCTGTAGCAGGGACGGTGCTCTCCGCCATCTTCCTCGGCGAAAACATTATGGACATTAAATACGCGATTGCGCTGGTGCTGGTCTGCTCGGGGATCTGGTGGGTGAATAAACGGCGTGCCTGAGAACAAAAGTGCCGGGTGGCGGCATCGCCTTA
The DNA here is from genome assembly GCF_001922365.1 of Enterobacter cloacae complex sp. AR_0002. Lineage (NCBI taxonomy): Bacteria > Pseudomonadati > Pseudomonadota > Gammaproteobacteria > Enterobacterales > Enterobacteriaceae > Enterobacter > Enterobacter cloacae complex sp. AR_0002. Next base: position 3,050,672 of record NZ_CP018814.1, on the reverse strand, counting down.
CCCGGCCTGGGCCATTAACGTGCTCTGATGAAACTGCCGTCCGGCTGGCGGGTAAACAGTACCTGCTGCCCGTTGCCGGTATCGATCGTTAACCCGGTCACCACCCCGCTGGCGTTCTGACGGATCTGCACCATCTGACCATTTTGCAGGTTGCTGAGCGGCTTGCCTGCCCCCTCGACTTGCGCCATGGCATACACATCCGTTGCGGGCAAATTGTGGTCGCGGAACAGCTGGGCAAGAGTTTTCCCAGGCTCTACGCGATACGAACGCCACTGCTGCTCAATGCCGGTGGGCTGTTGCGCCTGTGGCTCTGAAGGGGCGGCGGCCAGCTCCTGATCTTCCTGAACAGGTTCAGGTTCAACCGGCGCAACCTGGCCCGGATCGTTAGACGGTGTGACCAGCTGCGTCTGCATCGGCTGTGAACCAGGCTGCGGCTGGCTTTGCGACTGGATATCCAGCTCAGCATTCCGGCTGACCGGCGCGGTATCAACGTTGTCACTGCCGGAAGGAAGCAGGAAGCCGATGACGATCAGCAACGCGCCGATGATAATGCCTCTGCGATGCAAAGGCGGCAGCGGGTCCATGATGCGAAAGTTATCCGGCGCATGCCAGATTTTCGCCAGGGTAGGTTTCAGTTCAAATCGCCCGGGCATGGCTCTCCTCCTGCTCCGCGTCTTTTTATCCTGTCCTGAGAAGTGTAGTTTGCTAACTGCCTGATGGGCGTAACAAAGCCAGCTTTCGTGACATATATTAGGGAAAATCCTGACGGCTACTATTGTTTCCGTTTCGTCGCAGTTTGTCACCTTTACTTAAGACAAAGTTTTACCCATAAGGGCATGGCTGATATGCTGCCCGCTACTTTAAATGTGATGGAAGGAAAACCCATGACCACCCCGACTTTTGACACTATCGAAGCGCAGGCAAGCTACGGCATCGGCTTGCAGGTAGGACAGCAGCTGAGCGAATCCGGCCTGGAAGGTCTGTTACCGGAAGCGCTGGTGGCGGGTATCGCTGACGCGCTGGAAGGCAAGCAGCCCGCTGTGCCGGTTGACGTTGTGCACCGTGCGCTGCGTGAAATCCACGAACGTGCTGACGCCGTACGTCGCGCGCGTTTCGAAGAGATGGCGGCAGAAGGCGTGAAATATCTGGAAGAGAACCGTGAGCGTGAAGGCGTGAACAGCACCGAGTCCGGCTTGCAGTTCCGCGTAATCAATCAGGGTGATGGCGCAATCCCGGCGCGTACCGACCACGTTCGCGTACATTACACCGGTAAGCTGATCGACGGTACCGTGTTCGACAGCTCCGTCGCGCGTGGCGAACCGGCTGAGTTCCCGGTCAACGGCGTTATCGCAGGCTGGATCGAAGCCCTGACCCTGATGCCAGTAGGTTCCAAATGGGAACTGACTATCCCGCACAACCTGGCTTACGGCGAGCGTGGCGCTGGCGCGTCCATTCCGCCATTCAGCACCCTGGTGTTTGAAGTCGAGCTGCTGGAAATCCTGTAATCGGTTTTTCTTATTTTCCTCTCTCCGATCGGGGAGAGGAAAATAGCGATAAAACCCGGAGTTACGACGGAATCAACATTTTGTATTGCAAACGAAACTGTTACGTGTATTTTTGTGAGCTGTTTCGCGCTGTATGAGTGATATGACACTCACTTTCAACATATTATTAACATAATATTCAAATCATAGTATTCATCCCGCCGATTCTTACCTACTATCGATTAGTCCTTACACAGGGGCCGTCATTTATTTGGCGTAAATAAAGGCCAGAAGAGCCTTAACAACACAGACAGGCATAAACAGGAAAATATCACATGGTAGATCAGGTCAAAGTCGCCGCCGCAGAAGAGGCGACGTCTGAACAGTCGCTACGGCGAAATCTCACGAACCGTCACATTCAGCTTATTGCCATTGGCGGAGCCATCGGCACAGGGCTGTTTATGGGCTCGGGCAAAACCATCAGTCTTGCCGGCCCGTCGATCATCTTCGTTTATATGATCATCGGTTTTATGCTCTTTTTCGTGATGCGTGCAATGGGTGAATTGCTGCTCTCGAATCTTGAATACAAATCCTTCAGCGACTTCGCGTCAGACCTGCTCGGCCCGTGGGCGGGCTATTTTACCGGCTGGACCTACTGGTTCTGCTGGGTGGTCACCGGCATGGCTGACGTTGTGGCCATCACGGCGTACGCGCAATTCTGGTTCCCAGGGCTATCGGACTGGGTGGCTTCGCTGGCGGTGATTGTCCTGCTGCTGAGCCTGAACCTCGCCACCGTTAAAATGTTCGGTGAGATGGAGTTCTGGTTCGCGATGATCAAAATCGTCGCCATCATCGCGCTGATTGTCGTCGGGCTGGTGATGGTGCTGACGCACTTCCAGTCGCCAACCGGCGTACAGGCGTCGTTTGCCCATCTGTGGAATGACGGCGGCTGGTTCCCGAAAGGGATCAGCGGCTTCTTTGCCGGCTTCCAGATTGCGGTGTTCGCGTTTGTCGGGATTGAGCTGGTCGGTACCACGGCGGCGGAAACCAAAGATCCGGAGAAATCCCTGCCGCGCGCGATCAACTCCATTCCGCTGCGTATCATCATGTTCTACGTGTTCGCGCTGATCGTCATTATGTCCGTGACGCCATGGAGTTCGGTGGTGCCAACCAAGAGCCCGTTCGTCGAGCTGTTCGTGCTGGTGGGACTGCCTGCTGCCGCGAGCCTGATTAACTTCGTGGTGCTGACCTCTGCGGCCTCTTCCGCGAACAGCGGCGTCTTCTCCACCAGCCGTATGCTGTTCGGTCTGGCGCAGGAGGGCGTTGCTCCGAGCGCGTTTGCCAAACTGTCTAAACGCGCGGTACCGGCGAAAGGGCTGACCTTCTCCTGCATCTGTCTGCTGGGCGGTGTGGTGATGCTCTACGTCAACCCGAGCGTAATCGGCGCGTTCACCATGATCACTACGGTGTCGGCGATCCTGTTCATGTTCGTCTGGACCATTATCCTCTGCTCATACCTGGTGTACCGCAAACAGCGTCCACACCTGCATGAGAAGTCGATCTACAAGATGCCGCTGGGCAAGCTGATGTGCTGGGTGTGCATGGCGTTCTTCGTCTTCGTGCTGGTGCTGCTGACGCTGGAAGAAGATACCCGCCAGGCGCTGATCGTCACGCCGCTGTGGTTTATTGCGCTGGGGCTGGGCTGGCTGTTTATCGGTAAGAAACGTATGGCGAGCATGCGTTAAGCATGTTGCCGGGTGGCGCTGACGCTTACCCGGCCTACGTTCGCGGACGTTGTAGGCCCGGTAAGCGCTAGCGCCGCCGGGCTTTTTTATTCCCCCGCTAATGCACGCGGGAACAGAACGTTATTCTCAAGACTGATGTGTTCCATCAGATCGTCGATCATCTCGTTAATGCCGTTGTACATGGCTTTCCAGGTGGTGCACGCCTCTGGCGGCGGTGTGACGTTGTCGGTGGTGTGTTTAATCACTTCCAGCAGTTCGCCGGCGTCATCATGTTCGCTTTCCATCACGCTGATGGGCCCCATGGCCTGGCTGCCCATGCCCTGTTTGATCATCGGGAAGAGGATCTGCTCCTCTTTCATCATGTGGCTGGAAAGTTCTTCGTGCAGCATGGTCAGGTATTTCGCCAGGCCGCGCGGTACGGAAGGTTTATCGGCATGAACGCGTTCAACTTTGGTCGCCTGTAAAATCAGCTCCGGCAGCTGCTCGCGGTGACGATCGTGGTAACGCACAATGATATGGTCGATGATTTCAGCCAGCGGCGCAGTGCGCCAGTCTTTGTCGACGGGCTGTTCAGCCAGCTGAGCCAGCTCCGCTTCGATAGCCTCTACATCCAGCTCTTTACGCGACGCTGCGCGCGCCAGCGTTTGCTTACCACCGCAGCAGTAATCCATATCATATTTACGGAACAGCGCAGAAGCGCGAGGGATGGAGAGCGCCAGCTCGCCTAAGGGTTGGTCGCGGAAGGCCATAGCAGTTACCTCATCATCAGAAATATAAGATGCATTTTAAATGCATCTTTAAGTGGATACTATAACCCTTTAGAGGCAAGGGTGAAAACGAGAAAGGGATCACAAAAAAAGCATGCTTTTAACTTGCTGATTGAATGCAGAAAAGGGCTTTCGAAAGTTTTTAAAGGTGGAGAAACAGTAAACAACCTGCCGCGCGTGCCGATAGATACAGGTCAGACAATACCTGTATATAAATAAGGCAACGCATGTTTAAACGTATAAAAGTCATTACTCTTTTGATTTCGGTGCTGCTTGTGCTCGGCATCATGCAGCTGATCTCCGCTGGCATTTTCATTAATGCACTCAATAACGATAAAGAGAACTTCACCGTTTCTCAGCTTTCCAGCCAGAACGTCGCGGAGTTTACCGACGCCTGGATCAGCCTGAACCAGGCGCGCGTCACCCTCAACCGCGGCATGCTGCGCCTGCAAAGCAGCATGGCGTCGCAGATTAACGGCGGGCAGCTGAACGAGCTGGTCAATACCGCGAAAAACCTGCTGGCCGATGCCCAGACCCATTACGATAAATACTATGCGCTGCCGGAAACGCCGGGTATGGACGAGCACCTGGCCGATCGCCTGGAAGAGCAGTACCGCGTCTACTCCGCCACGCTGACGCAAATGAACGTTCTGCTGGGGCAGGGCAATCTGGAAGATATGTTCAAACAAAATGCCGAACAGAAGCAGACCGCGATGCAAAAGGTTTATCGCGAGTGGCGTGAGGCGCAGGCCGCGCTGACCGCCAAAGGTATCCAGGACAATGAAAGCGACTACAAACGCATTCTGTGGATCCTTTCTGCGGTGATGCTGCTGGTGATCGCGGTGATTATTTCCAGCTGGATTGCGATGCGCCGCGTGCTGCTGCTGCCGCTGGAAGAGGTGATCAACCATATCCGCGCCATTGCCGCAGGGGATTTAACCCAGCCGATTCAGGCTGAGGGTAAAAATGAAATGGCGATCCTGGCGCGCAACGTTCAGGAGATGCAGACTGCGCTGGCCAACACGGTGGGCGTGGTGCGTGAAGGCGCAGATACCATCTACACTGGCGCGGGTGAAATCTCGGCGGGCAGCAACGATCTCTCCTCCCGTACCGAACAGCAGGCCGCTTCTCTGGAAGAGACGGCAGCCAGCATGGAACAGTTAACCGCTACCGTGAAGCAAAACGCCGATAACGCGCGTCAGGCGTCACGCCTGGCGCTGGACGCCTCCTCCACCGCGAAGAAGGGCGGTAACGTGGTGGAAGGCGTGGTGCGGACGATGGACGAAATCGCCACCAGTTCCAGCAAAATCGCGCAAATTACTAACGTGATCGACGGCATTGCTTTCCAGACCAATATTCTGGCGCTGAACGCGGCGGTAGAAGCGGCGCGCGCGGGCGAGCAGGGACGTGGCTTCGCGGTTGTCGCGGGCGAGGTGCGTACCCTTGCCCAGCGCAGTGCGCAGGCGGCGAAAGAGATCAAAGCGCTGATCGATGATTCCGGCGAGCGTGTTAACGCGGGCTCTCAGCTGGTGAATGAGGCGGGCGCGACGATGGCGGAGATCGTCAATGCGGTTACGCGCGTGACGGACATCATGGGTGAGATTGCGTCGGCCTCCGACGAACAGAGCCGCGGTATCGACCAGGTGGGTCAGGCGGTGGCGGAGATGGATCGCGTCACCCAGCAGAATGCCTCGCTGGTGGAAGAGTCTGCGGCGGCGGCGGCGGCGCTGGAAGATCAGGCTGCACGCCTGAACGACGCGGTGGCAGTGTTTAAGATCACCCGCAATCAGGCGGTGAAAGCCGCGCCGGTAAAGACCTATGCACCTAAAGCGCAGCCCGTCGCGGCGGCGTCTGAAGCGAACTGGGAAACGTTCTGATACTGTGCCGGGTGGCGCTGACGCTTACCCGGCCTACGGTTTTGTAGGCCCTGCAAGCGAAGCGCCGCCGGGCGAAAAGCTCACCCCTCCGACGCCGGAACGACCATCGGTTTTTCCGGCTTCGCTCTCACCGCAATCACCACCCCAACGACCAGCAGCGCGATCCCGCAGGCCGTTAGCAGCGGCGGCACGCTCTGACGCATCAGGAAGGTATAGAGCAGCCCGGCCAGCGTCTCAAAGACAATCAGCGGCCCCAGTATCACCGTCGGCAGCTTCTGGCTGGCAATGTTCCAGCACAGCGCGCCCACCCACGAACAGAGCACGGCAATGGCGACCATTAGCCCGACGAATACCCACGGGCGCGGTCCGAGGGGCAGGGTAAATGCCGGTTGCTGGCTACCCAGCCAGACACACGCGCCCACATAGCCCAGCAACGAGACAGGGAGGGTGACCAGCGCCTGCGCCGTCGCCCACATCATCGGATGTTTATCCGGGTTTTCCCGCAGCCAGCGTGCGTTGCGCAGGGCATACCAGGCCCAACAGACAACCGAAATAAACGCCAGAAAGATCCCTGAACCGTAACGCCACACGCTGAAATTTTCCAGACCATGGCGAAGCTCGGCAATATTCACGCACACCAGCCCCACGGCAATGCAGACCAGCGCCGGCGCCATTTTTGACCACGCCAGTTTGCCGTCACGCTGGCTGTAAAGCAGGTTCGCGAAAACCGGGATGACCACCGGCAGCGTGCCGATAATCATGGTCGACACCGGCGCACCGGTGCGCTGAATGGCGCTCGCCAGACAGACGTAGTAGATCAGATTACCCATCATGGTCAGCCCCAGCGCGGTGAGCCAGTCCTGGCGGCCCAGCTGACGCAGACGCGCGCGCCCCAGCCACGCCAGCGGCACGGCAATCAGCCCCAGCGCCAGGTAACGTCCGGTCGACTGCAATATTGCCGGGTACTCCGGCACAATCAGCGGGCCGACAAAAATCAGCCCCCACATCAAACCCGCAAGCAGGGCATACAACACGCCGCTAATCATTCTTCCATCCATCTTGATTCACTTTGCGCTCAGTGTAGGAGGGCAAAACGGGCGCGTATTGTATGAGGTTGCGCATTAGCGCGGCATAACCTGTTTCTGGTAGCGCACGGGTGTGATGCCGTAGCGACGGGTGAAGGCGCGGGTCAGGTGCGACTGATCGGTCAGCCCGGTCGCGGCGGCCACCTCGGCGGCAGGCATGCCATGGGTGAGGAATGCTTTGGCGCGCCACAGCCGGATGGCCATCAGCATCTGGTGGGGCGTAACGTGGAAATGGGCTTTGAACTGGCGCTGAAAATGGTACGGGCTGAGCGAGACAACGTTAGCCAGCTCGTCCAGGGTCAGCGAGCGCATATAGTTGTCGTGCAGGTAGTCGCGAACGCGTTCGAAGCGGTGCGTGGCCTCCTGCACCACCGGCGCATGGTGGGCCAGCGGCTGAAAAGTCTGAATCAAATCCAGTAGCAGCCCCTTCTGCGCCAGCGGATCGTCCGTGTGCCACAGGCCATAAATCAACTGGCCTATCTGTTGCGAGCGCAGCGGATCGTGACGCGTGACGTCGCTAAACCACCAGTGACGCAGGCCAGTGACCTCTTCCAGCAGGTCGGGTTCGATGTAGACCATCCGGTAGCGCCAGCCGCCTTCAGTGGCGGATTCCCCGGTGTGGATCTCGTCCGGGTTCATGGTCACGACGGATTTTTCCGCGGCAAGATGCTGGGTACCGCGATAGCGGAAGCGTTCGGCACCGGTTTCGATGGTGCCGATACCAAAGGCTTCATGAGTGTGCGGCTCGAAGGCGTAGTCAGAGATATGGGCGTGATAAAGCTCCAGGCCCGGCAGCTGCGCCAGATGGCGAAAGCGCGCGCTGTCTCTCTCATCAGTGAACTGTTCCGGTACGCCTTGCACGGTGAGCCTCCTTGTGGGTCATCGCTTCATTATCAGAGATGACCCGAGGGGACGCCACAAAAAATAACCAATTTTTAACAACTACAGGATGGCTTTGACGCTTTCCGCCAGCGGTGTGGTTGGGCGGCCAATGAGCTTGCTCAGGGTATGGCTGTCGTCGAACAGGCCGCCTTTGGACGCGCCGGTGTCGGAGTCCGCCAGCATTTCCGCCAGCCCGGCAGGCAGACCAACGCCCTTCAGCGCAGCGGCGAAATCGGCTTCGCTGAGGTTCTGATACGTTACCGGCTTACCGCTCTGCTTGCTCAGTTCCGCAGCCAGTTCGCTCAGCGTCCAGGCATTATCACCCGCCAGTTCATACACCTTGCCGGCATGACTCTCTTCAGAAATCACTTTCGCTGCCGCCGCCGCGTAATCCGCACGGGTCGCAGAGGCAATTTTGCCTTCGCCTGCGGCCCCCATAAACACGCCGTGTTCCAGCGCTGGCGGCGCGCTTGCCAGGTAGTTTTCGGTGTACCAGCCGTTGCGCAACAGGGCGTAAGGCACGCCGGAGGCCGCCAGGGCATTTTCGGTTTCGACGTGCTCAACGTGCAGACCCAGCGGGGATTTGTCAGCATGCAGCAGGCTGGTATAGGCGATGAATTTCACCCCGGCGGCTTTGGCGGCGTTTATCACGTTCTGGTGCTGTACGGCGCGCTGGCCCACTTCGCTGGAGGAGATGAGCAGCAGTTTATCCACGCCGTTCAGCGCGGTGGTAAATGCGGCTTCATCGGTGTAATCCGCCTGACGCACAACGACCCCTTGCTGACGCAACGCTTCGGCTTTCGCCAGGTTACGCACAATAGCCACGATCTGGCTGGCCGGAACGGTTTTCAGTAGTTCTTCAATAACGTGTTGGCCAAGCTGGCCGGTTGCGCCGGTAATCGCGATCATGATGAATCTCCTTCGTGTTTGTCTGGTGTTGTGGCACACTATCACCTTAACTAACTTTTAGTAAGTACGTACAAAAAGGTAAGTATGAAAACAACAATACCAACGCTCAGCGAGCAAATGCGCGATGGCAACCTCTTTGCGGAACAGTGCCCGTCACGGGAGGTGCTCAAACACGTAACCAGCCGCTGGGGCGTGCTGATCCTGGTGGCGTTACGTCAGGGGACGCATCGCTTCAGCGATCTGCGCCGCAAGATGGGCGGCGTCAGCGAGAAGATGCTGGCTCAGTCTTTACAGGCGCTGGAACATGACGGGTTTGTCGATCGCGTGTCGTATCCGGTCGTGCCGCCGCATGTGGAGTATAGCCTGACGCCGCTGGGGCGGGAGGTAAGCGAGAAGGTGGCCGCGCTGGCCGACTGGATTGAGGTCAATACGCCGCAGGTGATGGCGAATAGGGACGAGCGTGCGGCATGAAATGCCGGGTGGCGCTTGCGCTTACCCGGCCTACGGGATCGAGGATTGCGGGTAGGCCGGGTAAGGCGAAGCCGCCACCCGGCACAATCATCGCTACCTGCTCAAATCCACCTGATAAATCGCGAACCCAATATCATCCGTCGCGACCTTTTGCATCGGATACTGCGCCTTATCCTTGATAAACGCGGCTGCTTTATCGGACGGAGATGTCTCAAAGCGAATATCCAGCTTAGTGTCGCTGTGGATCGGCGCAAGTCGCCAGTTGTTATCCACCGCCGGATGAATTTCACCCGCCTTTTTCGACTCCGCGCTGATCCACGCCGCCAGCACCGAACGGTTCTCATCCGGTGAGGCAAAGGCGATATGGCTGTCACCCGTACCGGCAAACTTACCGCCATAGGCGCGGTAGTTGTTGGTCACCACCAGGAAAGTGGCATTCGGATCAATCGCTTTGCCGTTGAAGGTCAGGTTTTTGATGCGTTCTGCCTGCGGATTAATGGCCTGACATTCGCCGTCATATTTCGCGGGCTGGGTAACGTCAATCTGATAATCCACGCCGTCGATCACGTCGAAGTTGTAGGTGCGGAAACCGTCCCAGTTAATCAGCGACTGCGGTTTGCTGCTGTGCGGATCGATCTGGTTGAACTGTCCGGCAGAGCACTCCAGCCACTCCTTCACCTCTTTCCCGGTGGCTTTCACCACCACGAGTGTGTTGGGATAGAGGTAGAGATCGGCGGCATTACGGAAGGTCAGCTGGCCTTTTTCCACCTCAACGTAGCTGGCCGGATCGTTCTTACGTCCGCCCACTTTGAATGGCGCCGCGGCAGACAGTACCGGCAGATTTGCCAGATCCGGATCGCCCTGAATATAGTGCTCCGCATAGGCTTTCTGCGCCATGTTGACTACCTGCACGGTCGGGTCATCCTGTACCAGCGCGAGGAAGCTGTACATGTTATCAGCCGATTTACCGATCGGCTTGCTGACAAATTCACGCGTCGCGTCGTGGTCATGCTTCAGGACGTCGACCAGCTTTTTATCTTCCCCTGCCAGAGATTTTTTGGCCGCAGCGTCGTAGATCGGACGCGCTTCCGCTTTCGACTGCGTGACTTTCCAGCTTCCGCTGTCGTTATTCAGCACCAGATCCACCACGCCAAGGTGGTCACCCCACATGCCCGGCATCACCGATGGCACACCGTTGAGCGTCCCTTTTTCGATGTCCGCGCCTTTGATATCAGCGAAATCTTTGCCCGGGAAGACGGCATGGGCGTGACCAAACAGGATCGCATCCACGCCCGGCACCTGGCTGAGATAGTACACGGAGTTCTCAGCCATCACCTGATACGGGTCGGCCGAGAGGCCGGAGTGGGCCACGACGACCACCACATCCGCCCCTTTCGCCCGCATCTCCGGCACGTATTTGCGCGCGGTTTCGGTAATGTCGTTGACGGTTACTTTCCCGTCGAGGTTGGCTTTATCCCACGTCATGATCTGCGGCGGTACAAAACCGATATAGCCGATTTTCAGCGTCTGTTTTTTACCGTCCTGGTCGACAACCTCGGTCTCTTTAATCAGATAAGGGGTGAAGAGCGGCTTCTTCGTCTTAACGTCGATGATATTGGCGTTAACGTACGGGAATTTTGCCCCTGCCAGCGCGTCGTGCAGGTATTTCAGACCGTAGTTAAATTCGTGGTTGCCCAGGTTGCCAACCGCATAATCCAGGGTGTTCATCGCTTTATAGACAGGGTGGATCTCGCCTTTTTTCAGCCCCTTCGCCGCCATGTAGTCGCCGAGCGGGCTGCCCTGAATTAAGTCCCCGTTATCGACCAGCACGCTGTTTTTCACTTCACCGCGGGCGGCGTTGATCAAACTTGCCGTGCGTACCAGTCCGAATTTTTCCGTAGGGGTATCTTTGTAGTAATCGAAGTCCATCATATTGCTGTGCAGATCGGTGGTTTCCAGAATACGGAGATCCACCGTCGCTGCCTGAACGCTTGCCGCAATCAGCGTTGCCAGGAGCGTTGCGCTAAACTTAATCATCTGAGGAGTCCTTTTTTCGATCCAAGCCACAAAAGAATATGTATGTAGTATTTGTTGCTTACAGAAGTGTGAATGCTGCCAGAAAAAAGGGCGCTGAAACCAGAATTGCTTCACAGATAGCGGAATTGTTCACATTACGATATAACTAAAACAATAAGTTATGCCCACTGCGTTAACGAAGAGGTGGAGAATGTTAGATAAAATTTGTCAGCTCGCACGGGATGCGGGTGATGCCATTATGCAGGTGTACGACGGTGCGAAACCGATGGATGTTGTCAGCAAAGCGGATGACTCCCCGGTGACGGCGGCGGATATCGCGGCGCATGCGGTGATCTTGAAAGGTTTGCAGGCCCTGACGCCGGATATTCCGGTCCTTTCTGAAGAAGCGCCCCAGAGCTGGGATGAACGTCAGCACTGGCAGCGTTACTGGCTTGTCGACCCGCTGGACGGCACGAAAGAGTTTATCAAGCGTAACGGTGAATTCACCGTCAACATCGCTCTGATTGAAAACGGGAAAGCGGTACTGGGCGTGGTTTATGCCCCGGTGATGAAGGTGATGTACAGCGCGGCGGAAGGTAAAGCCTGGAAGGAAGAGTGCGGCGTGCGTAAGCAGATCCAGGTGCGTGATGCCCGTCCTCCGCTGGTGGTGATCAGCCGCTCGCACAGTGACAGCGAGCTGGAGGAGTATCTGCAACAGCTGGGTGAACACCAGACGACGTCGATTGGCTCGTCGCTGAAGTTCTGTCTGGTGGCGGAAGGGCAGGCGCAGCTGTACCCACGTTTCGGGCCGACGAACGTCTGGGATACGGCGGCAGGGCATGCGGTGGCGGCGGCCGCTGGCGCGCATGTGCATGACTGGCAGGGTAAGCCACTGGACTACACCCCGCGCGAGTCATTCCTGAATCCGGGCTTCCGGGTGTCACTTTACTGAGTCAGCAGCTTATGCAGCAGGGCAACCACCTGCTGCACCTCATCCTGCGTCAGCGCGCCGTCTTTAACCCACTCTACGCGACCGTTTTTGTCCAGCACGACAATCGCTGAACTCTCCTCTTCCAGCTGCCACGCCTTACGCGTCACGCCGTTGCTGTCGACAATAAACTGCGACCAGGGATAGAGCTTCTTATTGCTCTCAAGGCTTGAGCGCACAAACATGCCGGAGCCGGGAATGGCGTCGTCGGTGTTCACGATGGTGGTGGTCTGGTAGCGATCGTGCGGGAGTTTTGCGGCCTTGATCGCCTCCACGAGGGTAGCGTTTTTCTCTTTAGCGGATGTACGTCCGGCAATATGTTGTACAACTCTCACTTTGCCCGCAAGCTGCGCGCTATTCCAGGCTTTATAGCTAAACTTATCATTGTCGAGAATCAATTCTCCCCGGTCAGCAATCCCGACCGGCGGGACACGTTGTCCTTTTTCAATGTTGTGTGCGGAAGCCATCAGCGGCAGCAACAGGCAAGCTGCTGCCAGGAGGTTACGTAGGGTCATGGTGTTTCCTTATTGTTAGCAGGTGATCCGACCACTTGGTCATGCGCTTTTAATCATAAGTGCGATCAATAGGCTTTTCCCGCAATCCCGATGCCAGTTTGCGGGCGGACGCACATATCTATGCAAAAACGACGGCATATACTGCGCTGTATCACGCTTTGCAAAGATTATTCTGAATAATTGTAATCAAACGGTAAATAAACTTATGCACACTGGGTAAGTACGAGGTTCTGGTCTATAGTCATTGGGCATCAAAATTTGCGCTCAGGACAGTCGGGCCGATTGTGGCACCGCAAGAGCGTATGATTCGCAGGAGATACAAGAATGAAAATTTTCCAACGCTACAACCCGCTTCAGGTGGCGAAGTACGTGAAGATCCTGTTCCGTGGACGGTTGTACATCAAGGATGTTGGCGCTTTTGAGTTCGATAAGGGCAAAATCCTTATCCCGAAAGTGAAGGACAAACAGCACTTGTCTGTGATGTCCGAAGTCAACCGTCAGGTTATGCGTCTGCAAACTGAGATGGCTTAACCAACGTGCTATGCAGTAGTTGTTAAAAAGACGGCTCCCAATGGGAGCCGTTGATGTTTGTAGGGCCAGTCCAGAGACATACCCTGAAGCAGATAGTTTTGACTTGGCGTTATTTGTATTAACGGGCATAACCATGAATTGATGAAGTTTTTCTTAAAATCTTTTTCAGTGCTAAAAATTGATATAAAACATTAAAAACTTGGATCACTATTGGACTTATTATCCATGGCATAAACAATACCCCTATACTTTTTATAAGCGAGTTGTAAAAAGGTCAGCTTTAACTGTTGGCTGAGAAGGGAAGCCGTTACGCATGGAAAATAAATGGAATAATTATGCATCGAGATCTGGTTTTTAAAAATAAGAATATATTTGTGTTATTTATGTTAGCTACCATAGGATATGGGATTTGGCGCATGCTTGGTGACTTTTTTTACCTTGAACAGACTATAGTTTATCGGCATGCCGTAGTTGATAAGTCTATGTTGTATATCACGGAAAGCAGCGCGGGTGCGACGACTTCTTTCGTATATAAATATTATCTTTACACGGCACAAAAGACCGATGAAGTTTTTTTAGAAGACATTAAAAATGGTTATGAACCTTTCCTTGTCACCACCGATCCTGGCGTGAAAGTTAGCATTGAAGACAGAACGATTTTTCTTAAAGTAAGCGGGGATATTTTTAAATTTAATAATATCGTAGGCTCTGCCTTTATTTATCTCAATTCGTCCCCCTTCTAAGGACTTAAAAAATTATTTAAATTACATAAACGGCAGCTTCCGTTTTAAAACAAAAAGGGCAGCTCAACGCTGCCCTTCATAAATTACGCCGACACCTTCTCTTCCGCATCCGGCAGTTTCGGCACCAGCACGGTCGGTTTGCTATCAATACGCGTTACCAGCAGCTGATCGATGCGGTAGTTATCAATATCCACCACTTCAAACTTGAAGCCGGAAAACTTCACTGAGTCGGTACGTTTCGGGATTTTACGCAGCATAAACATCATAAAGCCGCCGATGGTCTCGTAGTTTCCGGACTGCGGGAACTCGTCGATGTCGAGCACGCGCATGACGTCTTCAATCGGCGTACCGCCATCGATGAGCCATGAATTTTCGTCACGCTGAACAATCTGCTCTTCCAGCCCCTGGCCGACCAGGTCGCCCATCAGGGTCGTCATAACGTCGTTGAGGGTGATAATGCCCACCACCAGCGCGTATTCGTTCATGATCACCGCGAAGTCTTCCCCGGCGGTTTTGAAACTTTCCAGCGCTTCGGAGAGCGTCAGGGTGTCCGGCACAATCAGGGTGTTGCGGATCTGCACGCCGCTGTTCAGCGCCAGGCTCTGGTTTGCCAGCACGCGGTTCAGCAGGTCTTTGGAGTCCACATAGCCGATGATATGGTCGATATCTTCGTTACAGACCAGGAACTTGGAATGTGGATGCTGCGCCACTTTGGTCTTCAGGCTCTGCTCGTCTTCATGCAGATCGAACCAGATGATGTTTTCACGGCCGGTCATGGAGGACGGCACGGTACGGGATTCCAGTTCGAAAACGTTCTCAATCAGCTCGTGCTCCTGCTTGCGCAGCACGCCTGCCAGCGCCCCGGCTTCCACCACGGCATAAATATCATCGGAGGTGATGTCGTCTTTACGCACCATCGGCAGCTTAAAGATGCGGAAAATGACGTTCGCCAGGCCGTTAAAGAACCACACCAGCGGACGGAAGACATACAGGCAGAAGCGCATCGGGTTGATGATACGCAAAGCCACTGCTTCTGGCGCAATCATACCGATGCGTTTCGGGGTCAGGTCCGCGAATAAAATGAACAAGCCGGTCACCAGGGAGAAGGAGAGGATGAAGCTCAACTGCTCGGCCAGCTCTACGGACATGTACTTAACAAAGAGGCCATAAAACGCCGGAGAAAACGCTGCATCACCCACGATACCGCCAAGAATGGCGACCGCGTTCAGGCCAATCTGCACCACGGTAAAGAACATGCCGGGGTTTTCCTGCATTTTCAGAATGCGTGATGCGTTGATGTTGCCCTCGTCGGCAAGCAGCTTCAGTTTGATTTTACGGGAGGCAGCCAGCGAGATCTCCGATATCGAGAAAAATGCACTGACGGCAATAAGACAAAGTATTACTAAAATACTGTTTAACATAGTTTATCCGGCTTCTCGCCAGATCCTCAGAAGGGGAGTTGATACCATTCGTGTGAAGACACATTGAAGTCAGCTCGTAGCGTTGAGCCGATTATTTCAGCGGTAGTATAGCGTAAAGACGTGTAAACCTGCCAGAGGTCACGTTTTCGGCAAAAAGTGGCCGGAGGGAGAGGCTGTGCGCCACGCGGCTCGCGTGGCGCTGAAGCCGTAATCAGTCCTGTTGTGGAGGCAGACAGACGCCGATGCCGCCAATGCCGCAGTAGCCGTACGGATTTTTATGCAGGTACTGCTGGTGGTCGTCTTCGGCATAGTAGAACGGTTTCGCGGTAGCGATTTCCGTCGTGACCTGACGTTTATCACCGGCCGCCTGCATCGCTTCCTGGAAACGCGTCAGGCTGGCGTGGGCCGCGGCCTCCTGCTCTGGGGTGAGCGGGTAGATGGCCGAACGGTATTGGGTGCCGTGATCGTTACCCTGACGCATGCCCTGCGCCGGGTCATGGTTTTCCCAGAACACCTGGAGCAGCTGTTCATAGCTAATGACGCTCGGGTCATACACCACACGCACCGCTTCAGCATGACCGGTCTCACCGGAACAGACTTCGCGGTAGGTTGGGTTAGGCGTATATCCTCCGGTGTAGCCCGCAGCGGTGCTGTACACGCCCGGCAGTTGCCAGAACAGGCGTTCTACGCCCCAAAAGCAGCCCATGGCAAACAGGGCGATCTCCATTCCATCAGGAACGTTTGTCATTGAATGGTTGTTTACGGCGTGTAATGTCGCCACTGGCATAGGGGTGTTGCGTCCCGGTAACGCATCGGCTTGTGATACCAGATGCTTTTTATCAAATAAACTCACGGTGGGGCCTCCGGGGTAGCGTTGTTTCGGTTAAGGTTGTCACGAAGCGTTTAATTGAACACAATAAATGCGATGAATGAGTCTAGATTTAATCATAAGAAATATTTGGGTGTTACACCCTTTTTCAACCCGTAATTTGGGTTTTTGGCTTTCAGGCCGTATTTTGCCGCGGAGCGGCACTGCATTTGCTTCCAGGGTGGAAACAGGGATATTCAGGAGAAAACGTGACAAAGATCCGCCAGTTATGTTTAGTCAGCTTACTGCTGACCAGCGGGATTGCCAGCGCGGCGAATGTCCGTTTGCAGGTTGAGGGGTTATCCGGGGCGCTGGAAAAAAACGTGCGTGCGCAGCTTTCTACTATCCAGAGCGATGAGGTCACGCCGGATCGGCGTTTTCGCGCGCGCGTGGATGACGCCATTCGCGAAGGCTTAAAGGCGTTGGGGTACTACGAACCCACCATCGATTTCGATTTACGCCCGCCGCCGGCAAAAGGACGTCAGGTGTTGATTGCCCGCGTCTCGCCGGGCGAACCCGTCCTGATTGGCGGCACGAACGTGGTGCTGCGCGGCGGCGCGCGCACGGATCGTGACTACCTGGATCTGCTCAGCACCCGTCCGAAAGTGGGCACTGTGCTCAATCACGGGGATTACGATCGTTTTAAAAAATCATTAACCAGCGTTTCGCTGCGCAAAGGCTACTTCGACAGCCAGTTCAACAAAAGCCAGCTAGGCGTTGCGCTTGAGCGACGTCAGGCATTCTGGGATATCGATTACGACAGCGGCGAGCGCTACCGGTTTGGCGATGTGACCTTCGAAGGATCGCAAATCCGTGACGAGTATCTGCAAAACCTGGTGCCGTTTAAAAAGGGCGACTACTACCAGTCCAGCGACCTGGGCGAGCTGAACCGTCGTTTGTCCGCGACGGGCTGGTTTAACTCCGTGGTGGTGGCGCCGGAATTTGATAAATCCCGTAAAACGAAAGTGTTGCCGCTACATGGCGTGGTCTCTCCACGCACCGAGAACACCATTGAGACCGGTGTCGGCTACTCCACGGACGTCGGCCCGCGCGTGAAAGCCTCGTGGAAAAAACCGTGGATGAACTCCTACGGCCACAGCCTGACAACCAGCGTCAGCCTGTCTGCGCCTGAACAGCAGCTGGACTTCAGCTATAAAATGCCGCTGCTGAAAAATCCGCTTGAGCAATACTACCTCGTGCAGGGCGGCTTTAAGCGTACCGATTTGAACGATACCGAGCAGGACTCGACGACGCTTGCGGTATCACGCTTCTGGGATCTCTCCAGCGGCTGGCAGCGCGCCATTAACCTGCGCTGGAGCCTCGACCACTTTACCCAGGCAAACGTCACCAACACCACCATGCTGCTTTATCCGGGCGTGATGATCAGCCGTACCCGCTCGCGCGGTGGCCTGATGCCGACCTGGGGCGATTCTCAGCGCTACTCCATCGATTATTCCAACACCGCCTGGGGCTCCGACGTAGACTTCTCCGTCTTTCAGGCGCAAAACGTCTGGATCCGCACGCTGTACGACAAACACCGCTTTGTGATGCGCGGTAATCTCGGCTGGATCGAAACCGGTGATTTCGAACGCGTCCCGCCGGATCTGCGCTTCTTCGCCGGGGGCGACCGCAGCATTCGCGGGTATAAGTACAAATCGATCTCACCTGAAAACGACAAAGGCCAGTTGACCGGGGCCTCTAAACTGGCGACCGGCTCGCTGGAGTACCAGTACAACGTCAGCGGCAAGTGGTGGGGAGCGATGTTCGTTGACGGCGGTGAAGCGGTGAACGATATCCGCCGCAGCGATTTCAAAACCGGCGCGGGCGTAGGCGTGCGCTGGCAGTCACCGGTCGGGCCCATCAAGCTCGATTTCGCCGTTCCGGTGGGCGACAAAGATGAACACGGTTTACAGTTTTACATCGGTCTGGGGCCTGAATTATGAGTTTATGGAAGAAGATAAGCCTCGGGGTGCTGATTTTTATCGTATTACTGCTCGGTACGGTGGCGTTTCTGGTGGGCACCACCACGGGCCTGCATCTGCTGTTTAACGCCGCGAACCGCTGGGTGCCAGGGCTGGAAATCGGCCAGGTAACGGGCGGCTGGCGCGATCTGCGCCTGAAAAATATCCGTTACGAACAGCCCGGCGTGGCGGTGAACGCGGGCGAGTTTCATCTGGCGGTCAAGCTCGGCTGCCTGCGTGACAGCCAGCTATGTGTAAACGATCTGTCGCTAAAAGACGTTAACGTGGCGATAGATTCCAAAAAAATGCCGAAGTCCGAGCCTGTCGAAGAAGAGGACAGCGGCCCGCTGAACCTCTCCACGCCGTACCCGATTGCGCTCTACCGGGTCGCGCTGGATAACGTCAATATCAAAATCGACGACACGACGGTATCCGTGATGGATTTCACCTCCGGTCTGCGCTGGCAGGAGAAAAACCTCACCCTGACCCCAACCTCCCTGCAAGGGCTGCTGATTGCGCTGCCGAAGGTGGCCGACGTGGCGCAGGAAGAGATCGTCGAGCCGAAGATCCAGAACCCGCAGCCGGAAGAAAAACCGCTGGGCGAAACGCTGAAAGATCTCTTCTCGAAACCGGTTCTGCCGGAGATGACCGACGTGCATCTGCCGCTGAACCTCAATATCGAAGAGTTTAAGGGCGAGCAGCTGCGTCTGACGGGTGATACCGATCTGACAGTCTTCAACATGCTGCTTAAAGTCAGCAGTATCGACGGCAACATGAAGCTCGACGCGCTGGATATTGATACTAACCAGGGATCGGTCAACGCCTCAGGCAATGCGCTGCTGCGCGACAACTGGCCGGTAGATATTACGCTGAACAGCGCCCTGAACATCGATCCGCTGAAAGGCGAAAAGGTGAAGGTGAAAGTCGGCGGCGCGCTGCGCGAGAAGCTGGAGTTCGGCGTGAACCTCTCCGGACCGGTGGATATGGTGCTGCGCGGGCAAACCCAGCTGGCAGAGGCCGGTTTACCGCTCAACCTTGAGGTGGTCAGTAAGCAGCTTTACTGGCCGTTCACCGGCGAAAAACAGTTCCAGGCTGACGATCTGAAGCTGAAGCTGAGTGGCAAAATGACCGACTACACGCTGTCGTTCCGCACGGCAGTGAAGGGGCAGGGGGTACCGCCCGCCGATATCACCCTGGATGCGAAGGGTAACGAGTTGCAGGTTAACCTCGACAAGCTGACCGTGGCGGCGCTGGAAGGAAAAACCGAGCTGACCGCGCTGCTCGACTGGCAGCAGGCGATCAGCTGGCGCGGCGAGCTGAAGCTGACCGGGATCAACACCGCTAAAGAGGTCCCGGACTGGCCGTCAAAACTGGATGGCCTGATCAAAACCCGCGGTAGCCTGTACGGTGGCACCTGGCAGATGGACGTGCCGGAACTCAAGCTCACCGGCAACGTGAAGCAGAACAAAGTCAACGTAGAGGGCTCGCTTAAGGGCAACAGCTATCTCCAGTGGGTGATCCCGGGCCTGCACGTGGCGCTGGGTCGCAACACGGCGGATATTAAAGGCGAGCTGGGCGTGAAAGACCTCAATCTGGATGCCACCATCGACGCGCCAAATCTCGATAACGCCCTGCCGGGTCTTGGCGGCACGGCGAAGGGGTTAGTGAAGGTTCGCGGTACGGTGGAGGCGCCGCAGCTGCTGGCGGACATCACCGCCAATAACCTGCGCTGGCAGGAACTTTCTATTGCCCGCGTACGCGTCGAGGGGGACGTGAAATCCACCGATCAGATCGGCGGAAACCTGGATCTGCGCGTGGAGCGTATCTCTCAGCCGGACGTGAACATCAGTCTGGTCACGCTGGCGGCAAAAGGTAACGAAAAGCAGCACGATCTCCAGCTACGCGTGCAGGGCGAGCCGGTCTCCGGGCAGCTGCACCTGACGGGCAGTTTTGACCGCCAGGCGACGCGCTGGAAAGGCGTGCTGGATAACACCCGCTTCAGCACGCCGGTCGGCCCGCTGGTGCTGTCGCGGTCTGTCGCGCTGGATTACCGCAACGCGGAGCAAAAGATCAGCATTGGGCCACACTGCTGGACCAACCCGAATGCTGAGCTGTGCGTGCCGCAGACCATTGATGCGGGCGCGGAAGGACGCGCGCAGATCAACCTCAACCGTTTCGACCTGGCGATGCTGAAACCGTTTATGCCGGAAACCACCCAGGCCAGCGGGGTCTTCAGCGGCAAAGCGGACGTCGCGTGGGACACCACCAAAGAGGGACTGCCGCAGGGCAGCGTTACCCTCTCCGGGCGTAACGTGAAGGTGACGCAGGAGGTCAATGACGCGCCGCTGCCGGTGGCGTTCGACACCCTGAATGTGAACGCTGACCTGCGTAACAATCGTGCGGAACTGGGATGGCTGATCCGCCTGACCAACAACGGTCAGTTTGACGGACAGGTGCAAATTACCGATCCGCAAGGGCGGCGCAATCTCGGCGGCAACGTCAATATTCGCAACTTCAACCTGGCGATGGTGAATCCGATCTTCTCGCGGGGAGAAAAGGCGGCGGGGATGCTCAGCGCCAACCTGCGTCTGGCGGGGGATGCGCAAAGCCCGCAGCTGTTTGGCCAGATGCGGTTAAACGGCGTGGACATTGACGGTAACTTTATGCCGTTCGATATGCAGCCAAGCCAGCTGACGATGAACTTTAACGGCCAAAGCTCAACCCTCAGTGGCTCAGTGCTGACGCAGCAGGGACAAATCAACCTGAGCGGTGACGCAGACTGGAGCCAGCTCGACAACTGGCGCGCCCGTATTGCGGCCAAGGGCAGCAGGGTGCGTATCACGGTACCGCCGATGGTGCGCCTGGACGTGTCGCCAGACGTGGTCTTTGAGGCAACGCCGAGTCTCTTCACCCTGGACGGCCGTGTCGACGTACCGTGGGCGCGCATCGTGGTTCACGAGGTGCCGGAAAGCGCGGTTGGCGTCTCCAGTGACGAAGTTATGCTCAATGAAAATCTGAAACCTGTTGAACAGAAGAGCGCTGGCATACCGATCAATAGTAATCTTATCGTGCACGTGGGGAATAACGTGCGTTTGGACGCGTTTGGGCTGAAGGCGAGACTCACGGGTGACCTGAAAGTGGCGCAGGATCAACAGGGACTTGGCCTCAATGGACAAATCAATATTCCTGAAGGGCGCTTCCATGCCTACGGTCAGGATTTGATTGTGCGTAAAGGCGAGCTGCTGTTCTCCGGTCCACCGGATCAGCCGGTACTCAATATCGAAGCGATCCGTAACCCGGAAGCCACCGAAGATGATGTGATTGCGGGTGTGCGTGTGACGGGCTCCGCCGATGAACCTAAGGCAGAGATCTTCTCTGACCCGGCCATGTCGCAACAGGAAGCGCTCTCTTACCTCCTGCGCGGCCAGGGTCTGGATAGCCAACAGGGCGATGGCGCGGCAATGACATCAATGTTAGTCGGTCTGGGGGTTGCACAAAGTGGTCAGGTTGTGGGTAAAATCGGCGAGACGTTTGGCGTAAGCAATCTGGCGCTGGACACTCAGGGCGTGGGTGACTCTTCGCAGGTAGTGGTCAGCGGCTATGTACTGCCGGGTCTACAGGTAAAATATGGCGTGGGGATCTTTGACTCACTGGCTACACTCACGTTACGTTATCGCCTGATGCCTAAGCTATATCTGGAAGCAGTGTCCGGCGTAGACCAGGCACTTGATCTGCTCTATCAGTTTGAGTTTTAGCAATGCGAATATTTGTTTACGGCAGTTTACGAACCAGGCAAGGCAACAGCCACTGGATGACCAACGCCCAGTTGCTGGGAAATTACACAATCGAAAACTACCAGTTGTACAGTCTGGGCCACTATCCAGGCGCGGTTCCGGGGAACGGAACGGTACAGGGTGAGGTTTATCGTATTGATAATGCCACGCTGGCCGAACTTGATGCCTTGCGCACCAGGGGCGGTGAATACGCTCGCCAGTTGATCCAGACACCTTACGGTAGTGCATGGATGTACGTGTACCAACGTTCGGTTGACGGGTTAACGTTGATTGAAAGCGGTAACTGGTTAGACAGAGACCAGTTCTGAAAAACGACAACGCCACCGTAAGGTGGCGTTGTCGTTTTGCGCCTCTTGCTGATTGTAGGCCCGTGCAAGCGTAGCGCCGCCGGGCGCATCGACAGGCACAAAAAAGCCCCGACGCGCGGGGCTTAGTCTCAGCAGTAAGAATTACTTCTTAGCCGCACGCTCGAAAGAGGCGATGATTTCTGCTTTCGCCGCTTCTGCGTTATCCCAGCCTTCAACTTTAACCCATTTGCCTTTTTCGAGATCTTTGTAGTGCTCGAAGAAGTGGGCGATCTGCGCTTTCAGCAGCTCTGGCAGGTCGTTCACATCTTTAATGTGATCGTACTCTTTGCTCAGCTTGGTGTGCGGTACGGCAACCAGTTTCGCATCTTCACCCGCTTCGTCAGTCATTTTCAGCACGCCAACAGGACGGCAGCGAATGACGGAGCCTGGCTGCAATGGGTATGGCGTCGGGACCAGTACGTCAACCGGGTCACCGTCCAGAGACAGAGTGTGGTTGATGTAGCCGTAGTTGCACGGATAGAACATGGCGGTAGACATGAAACGGTCAACGAACAGCGCACCGGTGTCTTTGTCGATTTCGTATTTGATTGGATCTGCGTTGGCCGGGATTTCGATCACAACGTAGATGTCTTCTGGCAGTTCTTTACCCGCAGGGACGTTGAGTAAGCTCATGTCGGTGTCCTTTAAAATGGATGGTAAACAAGTGGCAGGTATTATAGCCAACTGGCGCTGAAAGTCTCCGCCTGTTTTCGTCTTCTCTGCCTCGCGCCTTCACTTTTCAGACCGTTTCCATGACAGGATAATCCATAAACTCAGCCGCATTTTAAATGTTGAAATGAAAGCGATTACAAACTTGTGATTAACGTTTTATTCACTTTTCTGAAGTGTGATGTAACGCAATCCGTAACATATTCGATTGGCTATAGTTCATCCGCGGAACATCTTTTAACCAACAATAATCTACCCTACGAGGACGTTCATATGTGGAAGCGCTTACTTCTTGTTACAGCAGTTTCGGCAGCCATGTCGTCTATGGCGATGGCCGCACCTTTAACCGTTGGATTTTCGCAGGTCGGATCTGAATCCGGCTGGCGCGCCGCTGAAACGAATGTGGCGAAAAGTGAGGCCGAAAAGCGCGGTATTACGCTGAAAATCGCCGATGGTCAGCAAAAGCAAGAGAACCAGATTAAAGCGGTGCGCTCGTTTATCGCTCAGGGCGTGGATGCCATCTTTATTGCCCCGGTTGTCGCCACGGGCTGGGAGCCGGTGCTGAAGGAAGCCAAAGATGCTGAAATTCCGGTCTTCCTGCTCGACCGTTCCATCGACGTAAAAGACAAATCTCTCTATATGACCACCGTCACCGCCGATAACGTGCTGGAAGGCAAACTGATTGGTGACTGGCTGGTGAAGCAGGTGGATGGCAAGCCGTGTAACGTGGTTGAGTTGCAGGGCACCGTCGGGGCGAGCGTGGCTATCGACCGTAAGAAAGGTTTCGCGGAGGCCATCGCCAAAGCACCAAACATCAAAATCATCCGTTCTCAGTCCGGCGACTTCACCCGCAGCAAGGGTAAAGAGGTCATGGAAAGCTTCATCAAGGCAGAAAATAACGGCAAAAATATTTGCATGGTTTACGCCCACAACGACGACATGGTGATCGGCGCCATTCAGGCCATCAAAGAAGCGGGCCTGAAGCCGGGCAAAGATATCCTCACCGGCTCGATCGACGGCGTACCGGACATCTACAAAGCAATGATTGACGGCGAAGCGAACGCCAGCGTGGAGCTGACGCCAAATATGGCGGGCCCGGCATTCGATGCGCTGGAGAAATTCAAGAAAGACGGCACCCAGCCTGAGAAGTTGACCATCACCAAATCCACGCTCTACCTGCCGGACACGGCGAAAGAAGAGTTAGAGAAGAAGAAAAATATGGGCTACTAAGCCCTCGCCCCCTCACCCTAGCCCTCTCCCCGGAGGGGAGAGGGAAAAGGGCGGGTTGGGCAGAAAATTAAAGATGGGCACGACATAGTCCCCTCTCCCCTCCGGGGAGAGGGTCAGGGTGAGGGGGAAAACCATGACCACCGAACAACACCAGGAAATCCTTCGCACAGAGGGCCTGAGTAAATTTTTCCCTGGCGTTAAGGCGCTGGATAACGTTGATTTCAGCCTGCGGCGGGGGGAGATCATGGCGTTGCTCGGCGAAAACGGGGCGGGGAAGTCGACGCTGATTAAAACCCTGACCGGGGTCTATCACGCCGATCGCGGCGCTATCTGGCTGGAAGGTAACGCCATTTCGCCCAAAAACACCGCACATGCCCAGCAACTGGGGATCGGCACGGTCTACCAGGAAGTAAACCTGCTGCCAAACATGTCGGTAGCGGATAACCTGTTTATTGGCCGCGAGCCCAGACGTTTTGGCCTGCTGCGCCGCAAAGAGATGGAAGCGCGCGCCGCGAAGCTGATGGAATCGTATGGCTTCTCTCTCGACGTGCGCGAACCGCTGAACCGTTTCTCCGTGGCGATGCAGCAGATCGTGGCGATCTGTCGCGCTATCGATCTCTCGGCGAAAGTGCTGATCCTCGATGAACCCACCGCCAGCCTCGATACCCAGGAAGTGGAGATGCTTTTTACCCTGATGCGCCAGCTGCGTAATCAGGGCGTTAGCCTGATTTTCGTGACGCATTTCCTCGATCAGGTTTACGAGGTGAGCGACCGTATTACGGTGCTGCGCAACGGCAGCTTTGTCGGCTGCCGGGAAACCCGCGAGCTGCCGCAGATAGAGCTGGTCAAAATGATGCTGGGCCGCGAGCTGGAGACCAACGCGCTTCAGCGCGCGGGCCGTACGCTGCTGAGCGAAAAACCGATCGCCGCGTTTCACGATTACGGCAGAAAAGGGACCATCGCGCCGTTTAACCTCGAGGTACGCCCCGGTGAAATTGTGGGACTGGCGGGTCTGTTAGGCTCCGGGCGCACCGAAACCGCCGAAGTCATCTTCGGGATCAAACCTGCCGACAGCGGAACGGCGCTGATCAAAGGCAAACCACAAACGCTACGTTCACCGCATCAGGCGTCGTGCCTCGGCGTGGGCTTCTGCCCGGAGGACAGGAAAACGGACGGTATTATTGCCGCCGCCTCGGTGCGGGAAAACATCATTCTGGCGCTACAGGCCCAGCGCGGCTGGCTGCGTCCGATCCCTAAGCGCGAGCAGAACGCGATTGCCGAGCGCTTCATCCGCCAGCTCGGTATACGTACCCCGAGCGCGGAACAGCCCATCGAGTTCCTCTCGGGCGGTAATCAGCAGAAGGTGTTGCTCTCGCGCTGGCTGCTCACCAAGCCGCAATTCCTGATCCTCGACGAGCCCACGCGCGGTATCGACGTGGGCGCGCACGCCGAAATCATCCGGCTTATCGAAACGCTCTGCGCCGACGGTCTGGCGCTGCTGGTGATCTCGTCTGAGCTGGAGGAGCTGGTCGGCTATGCCGATCGCGTCATCATCATGCGCGATCGCAGGCAGGTGGCAGAGATCCCGCTGGATAAACTGTCGGTTCCGGCGATCATGAATGCCATCGCGGCGTAAGGAGTCAAATGTGATGTCCCGTTCTCTTTCGCAAACTGGCGAAGCGAAGCGCCGCTTCAGCTGGCCGACCGGCACGCCGCAAATCGTGGCGCTGCTGCTGGTGCTGCTGGTGGATAGCCTGGTAGCTCCGCATTTCTTTCAGATCGTCGTGCAGGATGGCCGCCTGTTTGGTAGCCCGATCGACATCTTAAACCGTGCCGCGCCCGTGGCGCTGCTGGCGATTGGTATGACGCTGGTCATTGCCACCGGCGGGATCGACCTCTCCGTCGGTGCGGTAATGGCGATTGCGGGCGCCACCGCCGCCTCGATGACCGTCGCCGGGCACAGCCTGCCGGTGGTTCTGCTGGCCGCGCTGGGCTCCGGCGTGCTAGCCGGGCTGTGGAACGGCATTCTGGTCGCGGTGCTCAAGATCCAGCCGTTTGTCGCGACGTTGATTTTGATGGTGGCCGGGCGCGGTGTGGCGCAGCTTATTACCTCCGGTCAAATCGTCACCTTTAACTCCCCGAGCCTGGCGTGGATCGGCAGCGGTAATTTTCTGTTCTTCCCGACGCCGGTGATCGTCGCGCTGGTGACGCTGGTGGTGTTCTGGCTTTTCACCCGCAAAACGGCGCTCGGGATGTTCATCGAAGCGGTGGGGATTAACATTCGGGCCGCGAAAAACGCCGGGGTAAATACGCGGCTGATGGTGATGCTGACTTACGTGCTGAGCGGCGTCTGTGCTGCGATTGCCGGGGTGATCGTGGCCGCCGATATTCGCGGAGCTGATGCCAATAACGCCGGACTCTGGCTCGAGCTGGATGCAATCCTTGCGGTGGTTATCGGCGGTGGATCGCTGATGGGCGGACGTTTTAATCTGCTGCTCTCGGTGGTGGGGGCGTTGATTATTCAGGGTATGAATACCGGTATTTTGCTCTCCGGGTTCCAGCCGGAGCTGAATCAGGTCGTCAAAGCGGTCGTGGTGCTTATCGTGCTTATCGTGCAGTCGCCGCGCTTTATCACTCTCATTAAGAGGTTCCGCGGTCATGATAAAACGTAATTTGCCGTTAATGATCACGCTGGGCGTGTTCGTGCTGGGATACCTTTACTGCCTGACCCAGTTCCCGGGCTTCGCCTCCACGCGGGTGATTTGCAACATCCTGACCGACAATGCCTTTTTAGGCATTATCGCCGTCGGCATGACGTTTGTGATCCTCTCCGGCGGGATCGATCTCTCCGTTGGGTCGGTGATCGCCTTTACCGGCGTGTTCCTTGCCAAGGCGATTGGCTTTTGGGGCATTTCGCCGCTGCTGGCTTTTCCGCTGGTGCTGGTCATGGGCTGCGCGTTCGGCGCCTTTATGGGGCTTTTGATCGATGCGCTGAAAATCCCGGCCTTTATTATCACCCTCGCCGGGATGTTCTTCCTGCGCGGCGTGAGCTATCTGGTGTCGGAGGAGTCAATTCCGATAAACCACCCGATCTACGACACGCTCTCCAGCCTGGCGTGGAAAATCCCCGGCGGGGGGCGCCTGAGCGCAATGGGGCTGCTGATGCTGGGCGTGGTGGTGATCGGGATCTTCCTCGCCCACCGTACCCGGTTTGGTAACCAGGTTTATGCCATTGGCGGCAGCGCCACGTCCGCGAACCTGATGGGAATTTCCACGCGCAGCACGACTATCCGCATCTACATGCTTTCGACCGGGCTGGCCACCCTCGCGGGGATTGTATTCTCAGTTTATACCCAGGCAGGCTATGCCCTGGCGGGGGTGGGCGTTGAGCTGGACGCCATTGCCTCGGTAGTGATTGGCGGTACGCTGCTCAGCGGCGGAGTGGGGACAGTCCTCGGCACGCTGTTTGGCGTGGCGATCCAGGGGCTGATTCAGACCTATATCAACTTCGACGGCACGCTCAGCTCCTGGTGGACCAAAATCGCCATCGGCATTCTGCTGTTTATTTTTATCGCGCTCCAGCGCGGCCTGACGGTGCTGTGGGAGAACCGCCAGAGCTCGCCTGTTACCCGGGTGAATACATCTTTAACAGAGCGATAACATGCTGAAATTGCTTAAACTCTAAACATTTTCCGGTAGCGGCCGATACTCTTTTTTTATGCCCAGAAATATCTCGCTACCGGAAATAACATCATGCTTAAAACGCTATCGATTCGTACC
The DNA here is from genome assembly GCF_001922365.1 of Enterobacter cloacae complex sp. AR_0002. Lineage (NCBI taxonomy): Bacteria > Pseudomonadati > Pseudomonadota > Gammaproteobacteria > Enterobacterales > Enterobacteriaceae > Enterobacter > Enterobacter cloacae complex sp. AR_0002. The sequence continues at coordinate 3,022,589 of NZ_CP018814.1, read as the reverse complement.
GGCTTGCTCTCTTTACTGGCCGTTATGACCCTTCTGCTGCTGATTGTCAGCGGCATCGGCATTTATGCCCTTACACAAAGTTCCGCTTCTCTCCAGCGCATCAATCATCTTCAGGGTGAACAGATGGTGCAGCTGAATGCCGGCTATACGCTGATCCTGCGCGCGCGTAACGAAGCGGGGCAGGCCGTCCGCATGATGGAGGTCGGCCTGCTGGACGATGCGGCCAGGGCGGTCAAAACCATTAACCAGGAAGTGGCGCTGGCACAGAAAACGCTGAAGGACGTGATCGGCAGCGGCGTGGCGGATGAGCAGGGGCAAAAGCTGCTGGATAACGTCGCCGCGAGCCTGGCGGTGTACAACCAGCAGGGTATCAGCCCGATGCTGAAAGCCCTGAACGAGCAAAGCGCGGACAGCTATTACGATCTGCTGGAAAACAAGCTGGTCCCGGTGGCGAAGCAGTTTGATAACGATATGCAGGCGTTCCAGGCATGGAGCGAGGCGCGCGGCAAAGCGGAGGTGAGCGCCGTGCAGGCGAGTAAAACCCGCGTGCTGATCCTGATTATCGTCGCGGCGCTGCTGACGGCTGGCATTATCGTGCTGGCCTGGCTGGTTCTGCGCCATATGCTGCTCGAGCCGCTTTCAGCCTCGATTGCCCAGCTGGAACATGTGGCGGCCGGGGATTTAACCCATACCCTGAACGCGCCGGCGAGCCAGGAATTTAATCGCCTTAACGCGGCGATCGAAGGGATGCGCCAGTCGCTGATGGACTCCGTTCTGCGGGTGCGTGACGCCAGCTCGCAGATTGATACCGGCAGCCGCGAGCTGACGGCCGGGAATATGAACCTGGCTCAGCGCACGGAATCCACCGCCACCTCGCTGGAGCAGACGGCCGCCAGCATGGAAGAGATCACCGCCACGGTGAAACTTAACGCCGATAACGCCGAGCAGGCGCACCAACTGGCGAAGTCGGTCTCCGATACCGCCGATCACGGCAGCGAAATGGTCTGCTATGTCATTGAGAAGATGCGCGACATCTCCGGCAGCTCGGCACGCATCGCCGATATCCTGAGCGTCATCGACGGCATTGCCTTCCAGACCAATATTCTGGCGCTGAACGCCTCCGTTGAAGCGGCGCGTGCGGGTGAGCAGGGGCGAGGTTTTGCGGTCGTGGCGGGTGAGGTGCGTAATCTCGCCAGCCGCAGTGCTGATGCGGCGAAAGAGATCCGCTCGCTTATCAGCGATTCGCAAACCCACGTGAACGAGGGCAGCGAGCTGGCGCAGCAGGCCGGTGAGACGATGGACGAGATCGCCACCGAAGTACTGCGTATGACCAAACTGATGCGTGAAATTGCGACGGCCTCTCAGGAGCAAAGCCGCGGTATTGAGCAGGTGAATATCGCTGTCAATCAGATGGATGAAACGGCGCAGCAAAATGCGGCGCTGGTCCAGCAATCATCTGCGGCAACACGTTCCCTGGAGGAGCAGTCTCGCGAGCTGATGGAAGCGATGGCCTCCTTCAAATTGACGACGCAAACGGCATGACGAAAAAAAGGGGAGCCTGACGGGCTCCCCTTTTCGTGCGTTACGCGTCCGGGAATTCGCGGATCATGCGTTCAACGTCATCCACCATATGGCGGTTGCCGACGAAGAAGGAACGGCGCTGGTGCAGGCTTTCTGGCACGATATCCAGAATACGCTCTTTACCGTCGCTCGCCTTGCCGCCTGCCTGTTCGGCCAGGAACGCCATTGGGTTGCACTCGTACAGCAGACGCAGTTTTCCGTCCGGGTGGCTGGCGGTGCTTGGGTAGAGGTAAATACCGCCCTTCAGCAGGTTACGGTGGAAATCCGCCACCAGCGAGCCGATATAGCGTGAGGTGTACGGGCGCTGGGTGGCTTTATCCTCTTCCTGGCAGAATTTGATGTACTTCTTCACGCCGTTCGGGAATTTGATGTAGTTGCCTTCGTTGATGGAGTAGGTGTTGCCCTTCTCCGGGAAGCGCATACGCTCCTGGCACAGGCAGAACACGCCCAGGGACGGATCGTAGGTAAAGGCGTGTACGCCGCAGCCGGTGGTGTACACCAGCATGGTGGACGAGCCATACACCACATAACCGGCAGCAACCTGTTTACTGCCCGGTTGCAGGAAGTCTTCTTCCGTCACCGGCGTGCCAACCGGCGTGACGCGACGGTAGATGGAGAAAATGGTACCGACAGAAACGTTAACGTCGATGTTGGAGGAGCCGTCCAGCGGATCCATCAGAACAACGTATTTCGCGTGTTCACACCCTTCGAATACGACGATCTCATCTTCTTCTTCAGAGGCGATACCCGCAACGATGTCGCGCGCGCGCAGTGCTGCTTTCAGTTTTTCATTGGCGAACAGGTCGAGTTTCTGCTGAACCTCACCCTGAACGTTCTCGGCACCGCTGGCACCCAGGATATCGACCAGACCGGCCTTGTTGATATCGCGGTGGATGATCTTAGCGCCCAGCTTTATTGCCGACAGCAAAGCAGTGAGCTCACCCGTAGCATGAGAGAACTCGTGCTGCTTTTCGACAATAAATTCACCTAACGTTTTCATAACACTTTCCCTGCATCTTATGTTGAGTAAAGCGGTTGATGTCCAACAATCTTAACAAACATTCAAATATTAGCGCAGAGGTGAATCGCGCCAGCAAAATACGGATTTACCTGAAATGCGTTTCACAGCCGCTGACATGTGAGTAAAATGTGCGCCACATTGAAGAAGGATAGTGACGTATGCGCATTCATATATTGGGGATTTGTGGCACTTTCATGGGCGGACTGGCAATGCTGGCGCGCTCGCTGGGCCATGAAGTGACAGGTTCGGACGCCAATGTGTATCCGCCGATGAGCACGCTGCTCGAGAAGCAGGGAATTTCTCTGATTCAGGGATACGACGCCAGCCAGCTGGAGCCGCAGCCGGATCTGGTGATCGTGGGTAACGCCATGACCCGTGGGAATCCATGCGTTGAAGCGGTGCTGGAGCGCAATATCCCGTACATGTCTGGCCCGCAGTGGCTGCATGATTTTGTCCTGCGCGACCGCTGGGTTGTCGCCGTTGCCGGGACGCATGGCAAAACCACCACCGCCGGTATGGCGACCTGGATCCTCGAAGCCTGCGGCTACAAGCCGGGCTTTGTGATCGGCGGCGTGCCGGGCAATTTCGACGTCTCCGCACGTCTGGGCGACAGCCCGTTCTTTGTGATTGAAGCGGATGAATACGACTGCGCGTTCTTCGACAAGCGCTCCAAGTTCGTGCATTACTGCCCACGCACGCTGATCCTCAACAACCTTGAGTTCGATCACGCGGATATCTTTGACGACCTGAAAGCGATTCAGAAACAGTTCCACCATCTGGTGCGCATTGTTCCGGGTCAGGGCCGCATTATCCTGCCGGAGAACGACATCAACCTGAAGCAGACTATGGCGATGGGGTGCTGGAGCGAGCAGGAGCTGGTGGGCGAGCAGGGGCACTGGCAGGCGAAAAAGCTCAACGCGGATGCCTCCGAATGGGAAGTGCTGCTCGACGGTGAGAAAGTGGGCGAGGTGAAGTGGGGCCTGGTGGGCGAGCACAACATGCACAACGGCCTGATGGCGATCGCCGCGGCGCGTCACGTTGGCGTACTGCCTGCGGATGCCGCCAATGCGCTGGGCACGTTTATCAACGCCCGTCGCCGTCTGGAGCTGCGTGGCGAAGCCCACGGTGTGACGGTGTATGACGATTTCGCGCACCACCCAACGGCCATTCTGGCGACGCTTGCCGCATTGCGTGGCAAAGTTGGCGGCACCGCGCGCATTCTGGCCGTACTGGAACCGCGTTCGAACACCATGAAAATGGGCATCTGCAAAGACGATCTCGCGCCGTCCTTAGGGCGTGCCGACGAAGTCTTCCTGCTGCAACCGCAGCATATTCCGTGGCAGGTGGCCGAAGTGGCCGACGCCTGCATTCAGCCGGCGCACTGGAGTGCGGACGTGGATGTCTTAGCGGATATGGTGGTGAAAGCCGCACAGCCTGGCGATCACATTCTGGTGATGAGCAACGGCGGGTTTGGCGGGATCCATCAGAAGCTGCTGGACGGTCTGGCGAAGAAAGCCGCGGCCGCAGAGTAAAAAAAGACCCGGTGGCGCTAGCGCTTACCGGGCCTACATTATCTCTTCTCCCTCTCCCCTTTGGAGAGAGGGCTGGGGTGAGGGGTTTACTCTTCGTTCTCAGACAGCTCGCGCAGATACTGGAAAATCAGACGCGCTGACTTCGGCGGCTTATTCCCTTCTTTCTCTTTCTTCGCGTTACGGATCAAAGAACGCAGCTGCTGGCGGTCGGCATTCGGCCACAGGTTCAGCACTTCAGGTACCGCGTCATCACCTTGCTCGATCAAACGATCGCGGATCTGCTCCAGCTTATGGAACAGCGCAACCTGCTGGTTGTGGCGGTTTTTCAGTTTGTCCAGCGCCTGACGGATCGGCTCCACGTCGCGCTGACGCAGCAGTTTCCCGATAAGCTGAAGCTGGCGGCGACGCCCTTCTTTCTTGATTTTCTGTGCCAGTTCAATGGCATCACGCAGATCCTGGTCGAGCGGGATCTTATCCAGCGCGTTTTTACCCAGTTCTACCATTTCTGCGCCAAGCTGTTTTAACTCTTCGGCGTCACGTTTAATTTCACTTTTACTGACCCAGATGATCTCATCATCTTCGTCTTCGATGTCATCACCGGGAACGTCGTCGAGCCAGTCTTCGGGCTGCTTAGTCATGTCAGGCTCCTTAAAAAAAGAGGCTAATGTTACCAGTTAAGACGCGCACTGAAAAACGGTTCTCTGTTAGACTTCACTTAACTCTCTCTTACAGTATGGCATTTGCGATGAAAGTAACCTCACAAGTTGAAGCGCAGCGTAAGATTCTGGAAGAAGCCGTCTCCACCGCGCTGACGCTCGCTTCAGGTAAATCAGATGGCGCCGAAGTGGCGGTCAGCAAAACCACCGGCATTAGCGTGAGCACCCGCTATGGCGAAGTGGAGAATGTAGAATTTAATAGCGATGGCGCGCTGGGGATCACCGTGTATCACCAGAATCGCAAAGGCAGCGCGTCGTCTACCGATCTCAGCCCGGATGCCATCGCCCGAACGGTGCAGGCGGCGCTGGATATCGCGCGTTACACCTCCCCGGATCCTTACGCTGGCGTGGCCGATAAAGAGCTGCTGGCGTTTGACGCGCCGGATCTCGATCTGTTCCATCCCGCGGAAGTGACGCCGGACGAAGCCATTGAGCTGGCCGCGCGAGCCGAGCAGGCTTCTTTGCAGGCTGACAAACGCATCACCAATACCGAAGGCGGCAGCTTTAACAGCCACTACGGCATCAAAGTGTTTGGTAACTCCCATGGCATGTTGCAGGGGTACTGCTCAACCCGCCACTCGCTTTCCAGTTGCGTCATCGCCGAAGAAAACGGCGACATGGAGCGCGACTACGCCTATACCATTGGCCGCGCGCTGGGGGATTTGCAGTCTCCGGAGTGGGTGGGTAAAGCGTGCGCCGAACGCACGCTGTCTCGCCTGTCGCCGCGCAAGCTCTCCACCATGAAAGCCCCGGTGATTTTTGCCAACGAAGTGGCGACCGGTCTGTTTGGCCATCTGGTAGGCGCTATCGCGGGCGGTTCGGTGTACCGTAAATCGACCTTCCTGCTCGACTCGCTGGGCAAGCAGATCCTGCCGGAATGGCTGACCATCGAAGAGCACCCACACCTGCTGAAAGGGCTGGCCTCCACGCCTTTCGACAGCGAAGGCGTACGCACGGAACGCCGGGATATCGTGAAAGACGGCATTCTGACCCAGTGGCTGCTGACCAACTACTCTGCGCGTAAGCTGGGGCTGAAAAGCACCGGGCACGCGGGTGGCATCCACAACTGGCGCATTGCCGGACAGGGCCTGAATTTTGAACAGATGCTGAAAGAGATGGGCACCGGCCTGGTGGTCACCGAGCTGATGGGGCAGGGCGTGAGCGGTATCACCGGCGATTACTCTCGCGGTGCAGCGGGCTTCTGGGTCGAAAACGGTGAAATTCAGTATCCGGTGAGCGAAATCACCATCGCCGGCAACCTCAAGGACATGTGGCGCAATATTGTTACGGTCGGTAACGATATTGAAACACGCAGCAATATTCAGTGTGGTTCTGTATTACTGCCTGAGATGAAAATCGCCGGGCAATAATCCCCGTAAAAGCGTGATTAATAATAAAAAAGGAAGTGAGCAATGCGTAAACACCTGTTAGCGATCGTCGCGGCTTCAACGCTGGTTCTTGGCTCATCTGCGTTTGCTGCCGATCTCGAAGACAACATGGACATCCTCAGTCAAAATCTGAAGGTGGTGCAGAAAACCGACAATGCGGCGGAAATGAAAGACGCACTGACGAAGATGCGTGAAGCTGCGCTGGATGCGCAAAAAGCGACGCCGCCGAAGCTGGAAAGCAAAGCGGCAGACAGCGCCGAGATGAAAGACTACCGCCACGGCTTTGACGTGCTGGTCGGCCAGATTGACGGCGCGCTGAAGCTGGCGAACGAAGGCAAAGTGAAGGAAGCCCAGGCGGCAGCCGACCAGTTTGCGGCGACCCGCAACGCGTATCACAAGAAGTATCGTTAATTGGGTGCCTGAGCTGTACGTCCTCTCTCCGTATGCGGAGGCGCATGATGCGCCCCCGCATCGTTGCTCCCTACTTGCCGGAGCGACAATCCATCCGCGCTGTCACTTCAAGCGAGCCATTACGAAAACGGATCTCGCACAGTGTTTTCCTCGTTACCAGCGTTAAGATGATTATTGTCAAAGAAATAATCATCAAAACCCCGATACTTGGGTTTCTGCGTTTCATGGATGCCTCCTTGCTTTAAAGCGGGCGAGGTAGCGAACTCCACGGTGTGACGTGTCGTTTCGAGCCCCCGCCCTGATTTTTTATCAGGCGGGGCTTTCCACTTTCCGTCCCATGCCTGAGACGGTCAGTCTCAAGCACCCGCCGCCACTCTAGCGAATCTCCATAAGAAAACCTTATCCACGTCACATTTCTACGAGCCTGCTCGTAATCTTTTCCACTCCGCTTATCAGTCTAATACCGCGTAATAGCGTGATATTCATCACGTAAATCCAGCGATTTATACAGATTCACCGCATTTATGTGGCACAGATCACTGCCGCTGCTCGCCTTTCCACTTCGAAGTGGAAAACAACTCGCTACAAACAATTCCCCCCCAACGTTAGTTTTATTCCAGAGCCATTAACGGGGTAAGACGAGTGATTAACGGAGCGGTAATGAACGACGTTGGGGAACAGGCGGTGCAAACAGAACAGCTCGCGAACACCATGCTTCAGCAGGTCTACGCCCTGCTGGCCCGGCACAACATCATCCCCAACGCGGTACAGGAGCAGATGCTGACCTCCCACGTTCGCGCAATGGCGCACCGGTCCGTGACCGGCGAGCCGCTGCCGGAGGTTGAAGCAGAGCTGTTCGACGAAATTTCACCAGATTCAATGCAACTTGCCCGTGAAGTGGTAGCGCAGTTCGGCAACCTTCCTGATGAAGAGGCCTGGCTGCTCTCCGTTCACTTCGAAGTCGCGAAAGACAACCTTTAAGGAGCAACACATGGAACAGATTACAGTCGTGATTGGCGATCGCCTGGGTAAAGGGCAGAAAGTGGCTGCGGGTGTGGAAAAAGCCGGCGGACGCGCGGTTGTCGTACCGGGCATGGCAGCGGATATGAAGCTCGGTGACGTGATGAAAGCAGAAAACGCCACCTTCGGGATCTCCTTCTGCGGCAGCGGCGGCGCGGGCGCCATCACCGCTCAGACCAAATATGGCTACAAGGCCAAATACGGGATGCGCTCCGTGGATGAGGGTGTGACCGCCATCAACGAAGGCTGCAACGTGCTGGGCTTTGGCTTTATGGATAAAGAAGAGCTGGGCGAGCGTCTGGTACAGGCGTGGCAGAAGAAATACGGCGCGTAAGCATGAAAGAACAGTTCACAACCACGGTGAGAGTGAAGGGGAAGGGCGACGCCAAAGCGCGCGCCTTTGCCGACGCGCTCAACCACGTTCAGGCCGCGGTGATGAAAGCCTCACCGCATATCTTACTGCGTATTGAGCCACAGGATGTGCAGGTCGTTCAGGCGCAAGAAGCGGTGCGAAAAGAAGCGTTTCTGTTCTTCTTTCTGCGCCGGGAAAGACGCACCTACAGCGTGGAGCTGGATGTGACCGTCAACGTGACAGCCATCAATCTCGACCAGGTGGATTTCGTCACGCAACGCTGATTATTCATAAAAGGGCAGACTGATGTTCTTAATTATATTAATAAAATCGCTCATCATCGGCGGCCTGGTAGGCGTCGGTGTCGGGGCCGGGGCTGCACGCATGTTTCATGCGCCTACCACTCAGGGTATGGGCGCGTTTCGTACGTTGGGGGAACTGAACTCCTGCGAAGGGGATCCGGCGTCCCACTTCTCTTTTGGGTTAGGTTTCTTCTTTAACGCCTGGGCCTCTTCCGTGGCCGCAGGTGCCTTCACACAGGACGTTGACCACCGCATCATCCCGAACTGGGGTGCTGCTGCACTGATGATCAAAAACCGTAATGTCGGTGAAACGCTGCATGACCCGCGCAAAATGGCGATTGCCTGCGGCATCATCGGCATGATTGTCGTGACCTTCCTTAACCTGACCGCCTCCTCCGTGCCCGCAGCGCTTCAGGTCACCGCCGTGAAGGTGCTTGTACCGGCGGCTAACCTGCTGGTCAACACCGTGATGCCGGTGATCTTCTGGCTGGCGGCCATCGACGCGGGTAAAAAATCGGGCTTCTGGGCCACCATCTTTGGCGGCGCGGCACAGCTGATCATGGGTAACGCCGTACCGGGTCTGGTACTGGGTATTCTGATCGGTAAAGGCGTGGAGGAGAGCGGCTGGAACCACGTCACCAAAGTGATGATGGCGGCGATCGTTCTGCTCTTCGTGCTGAGCGGCTTCTTCCGCGGCTTCGACATGAAGATGATCGAATCCTTCCATCTGACCGTGCCGAACTGGCTCGACATGATCCACAACTCGCTCAGCGGTAAATAACAGGAGCCTCGACATGGAACAGAATAAAGGTTTTTGGTATGCCGACTGGTCGTTCCCGATCTTCGTTGGCCTGCTCTCCTCCGGCGTCTTTGCCGGGACGCACATGTACTACCTCTACGGCATCGGCGCGTTTAACGAAGTGGCCTTCGTGGCGATGCTGAAAGCGGGCATTGATACCGGCGTTTACGGCGCAGTGGCGGCATTTGGCGCGAGCTTCCTGTTCGCCCGAATTATCGAAGGGTCGCTGGTAGGTATTCTTGATATCGGCGGGGCGATCCAGACCGGCGTGGGCCTCGGCGTACCGGCGCTGCTGCTGGGCGCGGGGATCATGTTCCCGGTGACCAACTTCATTGCCTCGCTGATTACCGGCCTGGTGATTGGTCTGGCGATTGGCTACGTCATCATCCTGGCGCGTAAGTTCACCATCAACCAGAGCAACTCCACCTACGGCGCAGACGTGATGATGGGCGCGGGTAACGCCTCCGGCCGCTTCCTCGGGCCGTTGATTATCCTCAGCGCCATGACCGCCTCCATTCCAATCGGCGTCGGTTCCCTGGTAGGCGCGTTGCTGTTCTACATCTGGCAGAAGCCGATAACCGGTGGCGCCATCCTCGGCGCAATGATTTTGGGCTGGCTGTTCCCGGTCGCCCTTTAATACCCGCGGGCGCTCCGGCGCCCGCCCTATCAGGAGAACCCCATGTTTGATTTACTCCTGCGCCGTGCGCGCCTCGCCGACGATACCCTGACCGATATCGCCATTCAGGACGGGAAGATCGCCGCGACAGGCGACATTAACGCTCCCGCCCGCAAAACGGTTGAGCTTAACGGTGATGTGTTCGTCAGCGCGGGCTGGATTGACTCCCACGTCCACTGCTACCCGAACTCCCCGATTTACCACGACGAGCCGGACAGCGTGGGCATTGCCACCGGCGTCACCACCGTGGTGGACGCGGGCAGCACCGGGGCCGACGACGTGGACGATTTCTACGCCATCACCCGCAAAGCCTCCACCGAGGTGTTTGCCCTGCTGAACATCTCCCGCGTGGGGCTGATCGCCCAGAACGAGCTGGCCAATATGGCCAATATTGACGCCGACGCGGTGAAAGAGGCGGTGAAACGCCATCCTGATTTTATCGTCGGCCTGAAGGCGCGCATGAGCAGCAGCGTGGTCGGTGAAAACGGCATCACCCCGCTGGCGCGCGCGAAAGCGATCCAGAAAGAGAACGGCGACCTGCCGCTGATGGTGCACATTGGCAACAACCCGCCGAACCTCGACGAAATCGCCGAGCTGCTGAGCTCCGGCGACATCATTACCCACTGCTACAACGGCAAGCCAAACCGCATCCTGACGCCCTCCGGCGAGCTGCGTGCCTCCATTACCTCCGCCCTGAAGCGCGGCGTGCGTCTGGACGTTGGCCACGGTACGGCGAGCTTCAGCTTTGAAGTGGCGAAGCGCGCTATTGCGATGGGCATTCTGCCGCACACCATCAGCTCGGATATTTACTGCCGCAACCGCATCAACGGTCCGGTCGGCTCGCTGGCAAGCGTGATGTCGAAATTCCTCGCCATCGGCATGTCATTGCCGCAGGTGATTGACTGCGTCACCGCCAACGCCGCCGACGGCCTGCGCCTGACGCGCAAAGGCCGCATTCAGCCTGGCCTCGACGCCGATCTGACGCTGTTTACCCTCAAGCGCCAGCCGACGGTGCTGACGGATGCCGAAAACGACAGCCTACAGGCTGAACACATTCTGGTGCCGCTTGCCGCGATCCGCGCGGGCAAGGGCTACATGACCGAACAAGGGAGCACGGAACATGCCTTCGATTTATGAGAAGTACAACTTAAAGCAGGTTATCAACACCTCTGGCCGCATGACGGCGCTGGGCGTCTCCACGCCGCGCCCGGAAGTGGTGCAGGCGGCGATGGACGGCATGAATCACTATTTCGAGATGAAGGATCTGGTCAATAAAACCGGGGAATACATCGCGAAGCTGCTGGAGGTGGAAGGGGCGACGGTGGTCTCCTGCGCGTCGGCGGGCATTGCCCAGTCCGTGGCGGCTGTGCTGGTGAAAGACAGCGACTGGCTGCTGGAAAACCTGCACGTCACACCGATTGAAAATAACGAGATCGTCCTGCCGAAAGGCCACAACGTGAATTTTGGCGCGCCGGTGGGCACCATGGTGGCGCTTGGCGGCGGCAAGCTGGTGGAAGCGGGCTACGCCAACGAATGTTCCGCCGATCAGCTGGCGGCGGCGATCACCCCGCGCACGGCGGCTATCCTCTACATTAAATCGCACCACTGCGTGCAGAAAAGCATGCTCAGCGTCGAGCAGGCGGCGGTTGTCGCGCGTAAACACGACTTGCCGCTAATCGTTGATGCCGCGGCGGAAGAAGATCTGCATACCTATTACCGATCCGGCGCCGATCTGGTGATCTACAGCGGCGCGAAGGCGATCGAAGGCCCAACCAGCGGCCTGGTGATTGGCAAAACCCAGTACGTTGAGTGGGTGAAGCGCCAGACGGCGGGCATTGGCCGCGCGATGAAGGTGGGCAAAGAGGGCATTCTTGGCCTGACCTGCGCCATCGAACACTACCTGACGGCCACCAAGGAGAGCGGCGCCGAGATGGTGGCGAAAATGACGCCGTTTATCGAGGCGCTCAACACCCTTAACGGTGTGACCGCGCGCGTGGTCTGGGACAGCGCCGGACGCGACATCGCCCGCACCGAAATTAAGTTCGACGAAGCCACCACCGGCGTCGGCACGGGTGACCTGGTGAATGCGCTCAAGCAGGGCGAATACGCCATCTATTTCCGTGGCTACAAGGCCAACGAAGGGATTATTGAGGCGGACGTGCGCAGCGTAAACGCTGACCAGCTGAACATTGTGTACCGCCGCATTAGTGAAGTATTAGGACAGGAGAAAAACGCATGAAACTGACCCCCAACTTTTACCGTGACCGCGTCTGTCTGAACGTGCTGGCAGGCTCAAAGGCCAACGCCAGCGCCATCTATGAGGCGGCGGAAGGCCACGTGCTGGTGGGCGTGCTCTCCAAAAATTACCCGGACGTGGCGAGCGCGGTCGCGGATATGCGTGAATACGCGAAGCTGATTGATAACGCGCTCTCCGTTGGCCTGGGCGCGGGCGATCCGAACCAGTCGGCGATGGTGAGTGAAATATCCCGCCAGGTGCAGCCGCAGCACGTTAACCAGGTCTTTACCGGCGTGGCCACCAGCCGCGCGCTGCTGGGGCAAAATGACTCCGTGGTCAACGGTCTGGTCTCTCCGACCGGTACCGTCGGGATGGTGAAAATCTCCACCGGCCCGCTGAGCAGTAACGCGCCGGATGGCATTGTGCCGGTTGAAACCGCCATCGCCCTGCTGAAAGATTTCGGCGGGAGCTCCATCAAGTACTTTCCGATGGGCGGCCTGAAATGCCGTGACGAATACCAGGCGGTGGCGGAAGCCTGCGCCCGTCACGACTTCTGGCTGGAGCCGACCGGGGGAATCGATCTGGAGAACTTCGAGGCGATCTTGCAGATCGCCCTGGATGCGGGCGTGAGCAAAATCATCCCGCATATCTACAGCTCGATTATCGATAAAGCCAGCGGTGATACGCGTCCGGAAGATGTGCGTACGCTGCTGGCGATGACGAAGAAGCTGGTTAAGTAGAACCTGCCCCTCACCCCAGCCCTTTCCCCAAAGGGGAGAGGGTGTAATCGTCCCCTCTCCCCTTTGGGGAGAGGGTTAGGGTGAGGGGAAACAAACCGCACACACCCGAAGGAGCCACCATGCACACCCGAACCCTGCTTGTCGCTTCACTCTCAATGCTCGCCACCGCCGCTGTCGCCCAGACGCAATACGCCTGGGTGGGTACCTATAATCCGAACGGCGAAGGGCTGTACCGCTTTACCGTCGACCCGCAAACCGGTGCGCTGAACGATAAAACGCTGGTGAGCAAGCTGCCGAACGCCGCGCAGTTAACCGTCTCACACGACGGCAAAACGCTCTATCTGGCAAGCGAAGTGGAGCAGGGCGTGGTGCAGGCGCTGCGCATCGGCGATAACGGCACGCTGAGCGAGCTGAATCAGGTGGCCTCCGGCGGCGCGGGGCCGGTATATCTTTCCCTGACGCCGAACGGTAAACATCTGCTGGTGGCAAACTACATCAGCGGAACTGTCGCGGTGCTGCCCGTTAACGCAGACGGCAGCCTGAGCGATGCTACGGACACCCATCAGGACAAAGGCGAACCGGGCGCGGCGAAGCCGGAAGCTGCCGTCGAGGGCAGTTTCGCCATCAGCGATCATAACGGCCCGCATGCGCACATGATCGCCGCCGATCCGAGCGGGAAATACGTTTTTTCCACCGATCTGGGGCTGGATCGCATCTATCAGTACCGTTTTGACGATCAAACCGGGAAGCTGACTCCGAACGATCCGCCGTTTATCAGCGCCTCCTCAAAAGGGGCCGGGCCGCGCCACTTCGTCTTTACGCCGAAAGGTGATGCCCTGTGGCTGATTAACGAAGAGGCGTCTACGCTCACCCATTATGCGCTGGACAGTAATGGCAGGCTGAAAGAGGGTAAAACGGTTTCAGCCCTGCCGGACGGTTATAAAGGCACCAGTTTTGCTGCCGGGCTGGCGCTAAGTGCCGACGGGAAACAGCTGTATGTCGCTAACCGTTTGCATAACAGCATCGGGCACTTTACCGTAACGGCAGAGGGTACGCTGACGCATCAGGATGATGTCTGGACGCGCGGCGACTATCCGCGCACCCTGACGCTCGATAAGCAGGGTCGCTGGCTGTACGTCATGAACCAGCGCAGCGACAACATTACCCGTTTCCGCGTGGCACCGGACGGCAAGCTGAGCGCCGAGCCAGACTATACCCCGGTCGGCAGCCCATCCCAGATGGTCATTTCACCTTAAGCCGTAAGAGGACAACGACGTGCGATTTCCGAACCAACGTTTAGCGCAACTTTTCGATCTGTTGCAAAACGAGACGCTGCCGCAGGACGAGCTGGCGCAGCGGCTGTCGGTTTCCACGCGAACCGTCCGGGCGGATATCACCGCCCTGAACGCGCTGCTGGCCAGCCACGGCGCGCAGTTCATTTTGAGCCGGGGCAACGGCTATCAGCTCAAAATTAATGATGTGGCGCGCTATCAACAATTGCAGGCGTCCCACCCGCGCGCGCTGCGTATTCCGCGAACCGGACCTGAGCGCGTGCACTATCTGGTGGTGCGTTTTCTGACGTCAGCCTTTTCCATCAAGCTGGAGGATCTGGCCGATGAGTGGTTCGTCAGCCGGGCCACGTTGCAGAGCGACATGGTGGAAGTGCGCGAGTGGTTTCACCGTTACAACCTGACGCTGGAAACCCGCCCTCGCCACGGCATGAAGCTGTTTGGCAGCGAGATGGCGATCCGCGCCTGCCTGACCGACCTCCTGTGGGAGCTGGCGCAGCAGGACAGCCTGAACCCGCTGGTGACCGACGTGGCGCTGAACGCGGGCGTGGCGGAAAAGATGGTGCCGGTGCTGCACGATGCGCTGACGCGCCATCACATTCGCCTGACCGACGAAGGCGAGCTGTTCCTGCGCCTGTACTGCGCGGTGTCGGTGCGGCGCATCAGCGAAGGGTATCCGCTGCCGGAATTCCACGCGGAAGACGTGGAAGAGAACGTGCATGAGGCGGCGAAAGATATCGCGGTGGCTATCCAGGAGCTGGCGGGCAAAGCGCTGTCGCCGTCAGAAGAGAGCTGGCTGTGCGTGCACATTGCGGCGCGGCAGATCCAGGAGATCGCCCCGAGCGCCATTAATGCTGACGACGACGAAGCCCTGGTCAACTACATTCTGCGCTACATCAACACCCACTATAACTACAACCTGTTGAGCGACGAGCAACTGCATGCAGATCTGCTCACGCACATCAAAACCATGATTACCCGCGTGCGGTATCAAATCATGATCCCCAATCCGTTGCTGGATAACATCAAGCAGCACTACCCGATGGCGTGGGATATGACCCTCGCGGCGGTGTCGAGCTGGGGCAAATACACCCCGTATGTGATCAGCGAAAACGAAATTGGTTTTCTGGTGCTGCATATCGGCGTCGGGCTGGAGCGCCACTACAACATCGGCTATCAGCGCCAGCCGCGGGTGCTGCTGGTATGCGACGCAGGTAACGCGATGGTGCGCATGATCGAGGCGGTACTTCAGCGTAAATACCCGCAGATTGAGGTGACGCGCACGCTCACCCTTCGCGAGTACGAGCTTGCCGATGCCATTGGCGAAGACTTTGTGATCTCCACCGCCCGTGTGAGCGAAAAATCCAAACCGGTGGTGATGATCGCCCCGTTCCCGACCGATTATCAGTTAGAGCAGATCGGCAAGCTGGTGCTGGTGGACCGCACCCGGCCGTGGATGCTGGAAAAATACTTCGACGCGGCCCATTTCCGCATTATCGACAAGCCTGTCGACCAGCAAACGCTGTTCCGCGAGCTGTGTGAACAGCTTGAAGCAGAGGGCTTTGTCGGTGCGGAGTTTCTGGATTCGGTTATCGAGCGTGAAGCCATCGTCAGCACCATGCTCGGCGACGGCATTGCGCTGCCGCACTCCCTCGGCCTGCTGGCGCAAAAAACGGTGGTCTACACCGTGCTGGCGCCGCAGGGCATTCAGTGGGGAGATGAAACCGCCCATGTCATCTTCCTGCTCGCCATCAGCAAAAGCGAGTACGAAGAGGCAATGGCGATTTACGACATCTTTGTCACTTTCCTGCGTGAACGCGCGATGGCGCGCCTGTGCCAGTGCGAGAATTTTGCGGCGTTTAAGGCTGTGGCGATGGAGAGTTTGAGTCGGTTTTGACGTTCAGGCGGACAGAGGATATCCGCCTTCATTCAACGCAGATGATGCACAACCTGGTTGCTGCTGCCGCGCCAGATAAGCATAGGATCTTTTAGATCCTGCATGAACTTGCCGTCGACCAGGACGTTAATTAGATCCACCACTTCCATCTGCTGCGCATTCAGTTCATCCAGCTTATAGCCCGTCCAGACCCAGATGTCTTTTCCCGCGCACTCGTGGTGGATGCGTTTTACCAGCTTCAGGATCTCCGGCACGTTTTGCGGATGGAGCGGGTCGCCGCCGGAGAGCGAGATCCCCTGGCGTTTGATGCGCGTGTCGTTCAGGTCGTTGATGATGCGGTCTTCCATCTCAGCGGTAAACGGCATACCCGAGTTCAGGCGCCAGGTGCTTTTGTTGTAGCAGCCGGGGCACTCGTGAACGCAGCCTGATACAAACAGGGTACAGCGGGTGCCGGGGCCGTTGACGATGTCGACGGAGTAGTACTGGTGATAATTCATAGCGTTAACCTGATGCCCTCACCCCGGCCCTCTCCCACAGGGAGAGGGAGAACACCGGTGGCCGGAATAACAATGTGCTCGATCGGTTCCCTCTCCCTTGAGGGAGAGGGGTAGGGTGAGGGGGACACCCTGCGCAGAACTTACCCGATCTGCCCATTCCCCAGATGTTTCACCCTGCGCTTCACCTCTTCCTGCTTACCGGCGTTAAACGGACGGGCATCCGGGCTGCCGAGGTAGCCGCACACGCGGCGGGTCACGGAGACGCGGGCTGCATCGTGGTTACCGCATTTCGGACAGGTGAAGCCTTTGCTGGTGCACTCGAACTCACCGGTAAAGCCGCACTCGTAGCACTCGTCAATTGGCGTGTTGGTTCCGTAGTACGGCACGTGCTGATAGCTGTAATCCCACACGTCTTCCAGCGCCTTCAGGTTGTGCTGAATGTTCGGGTACTCGCCATAGCAGATAAAACCGCCGTTCGCGATGGGCGGATAAGCCGCTTCGAAGTCGATCTTGTCGTACGGGTTCACCTTCTTCTCCACATCGAGGTGGAAGCTGTTGGTGTAGTAACCTTTGTCGGTCACGCCTTCCACGATGCCGAATTCGGCGGTGTCCAGGCGGCAGAAGCGATCGCAGAGGTTTTCACTCGGCGTGCTGTACAGGCTGAAACCGTAACCAGTTTCCTCTTTCCACTGGTCTACCGCATCGCGCAGGCGCTGCACAATCGCGATACCCTTCTCACGCAGGGCGTCGTTGTCATAGATATGCTTGTCGCCAAACAGCGCGTTAATCGTTTCGTGAATGCCGATATAGCCAAGAGAGATCGACGCGCGACCGTTTTTGAAGATCTCCGACACATCATCGTCCGCTTTCAGGCGCACGCCGCAGGCCCCTTCCATATAGAGAATTGGCGCGACGCGGGCTTTCACCCCTTCAAGACGGGCGATGCGGGTCATCAGCGCCTTACGTGCCAGCTGTAAACGTTCATCCAGCAGCGTCCAGAAGGCCGCTTCATTCCCTTTGGCTTCCAGCGCGATGCGCGGCAGGTTCAGGCTGATGACGCCCAGGTTGTTGCGCCCGTCGTGGATCTGCTCGCCGTTCTCATCCTCGTACACGCCGAGGAAGCTGCGGCAGCCCATTGGCGTTTTAAACGAACCCGTGACTTTTACCACCTGGTCGTAGTTGAGGATATCCGGGTACATACGCTTGCTCGCGCACTCCAGCGCCAGCTGTTTGATGTCGTAGTTCGGATCGCCAAACTTGTGGTTCAGGCCGTCGCGAATGGCGAACACCAGTTTCGGGAACACCGCCGTTTTACGGTTTTTACCGAGGCCGGAGATACGGTTGCGCAGAATAGACTGCTGGATCAGGCGTGATTCCCAGCTGGTGCCGAGGCCAAACCCGAAGGTCACAAACGGCGTCTGGCCGTTGGCGGTGTGCAGCGTGTTTACCTCATATTCCAGCGACTGGAAGGCGTCGTAGCACTCTTTCTCGGTGCGGGAACGGGCGTAACCGTCAGCATCCGGGATCTGCCACTCTTCCGCCGTTTTACGGTGTTTGTTGAAGCTCTCGGTCACGAACGGGGCCAGCACTTCATCAATGCGGTTAATGGTGGTGCCGCCATAGATGTGGCTCGCCACCTGGGCGATGATCTGCGCCGTGACCGCCGTCGCGGTGGAGATGGATTTCGGCGGCTCAATCTCGGCGTTACCCATTTTAAAACCGTGGGTCAGCATGCCTTTCAGGTCGATCAGCATGCAGTTAAACATCGGGAAGAACGGCGAGTAGTCGAGATCGTGATAGTGGATCTCACCGCGCTCGTGCGCCGAGACTACATCGCGCGGCAGCAGATGCTGACGGGCATAGTGCTTGGCGACGATACCGGCCAGCAGGTCGCGCTGGGTCGGGATCACTTTGCTGTCTTTATTGGCATTTTCATTGAGCAGCGACGAGTTGGTTTGCTCTACCAGGCCGCGGATCTCCTGGTTAAGGCGACCCCGTTTCTCACGCTGGACGTCACGGTCGTGACGATACTCAATGTAGGCGCGCGCCAGCTGCTTGTACGGACCAGACATCAGCTGGTTTTCAACCGCGGTCTGGATCTCGCTGATATCCACCTGGCTGCGTTCGTGCATCTGGCTGCTAACGACTTCTGCGACGGTGGCGCAGTAATCTGCGTCATCGACTCCCGCTGCTTTAGCTGCACGCAGAATGGCTTCTTTGATGCGCTCTGATTTAAACGGCACTTTACAGCCATCACGTTTCATCACATGCGGTGTCATGATCACTCCATTTTAAAAACAGGTTATCCACAGAGGTGGAGAAGTATTCACCGGGCGTATTCCTCGCCGCGGCAAAGACTTCCCGCGTGCCCAGCCCGTGTTATCCACAATTCCGGCCAGCGTAAGCGCCGTCTTGTTGTTGGAATAGTAGACGATAAATACAAGATGTTGGGTCGGCGTGCATTTTAAGTGCTACATATAGTGATTTGCATCAAACATGTTTGCGATTTTTTTGATGCAGGACAAAGTAAAAAGACGAGAGTACAAACGGCGGGCGCTGGGGCAATTGTAAAGACGCGAAGGAAAAATCTGATTAATTATTCAACAAAAACAGCAAAGTAAGCCGGACACGGCATCGTGCCCGGCGGAGGAATTACTGCTTTAGCCACCACACGGCTTCAAACGGACGAAGCATTGAGGTTTGAGGGGCGGGGTAGTTGCTTATCACCACCTGCGACTCGCCGCTGAGAGCGTCCGCTTGCCATTCCTGAGGCAAATGGCTCAGGTTCGCCACCACCATCAGCGTTTGCCCCTGCCACTGGCGGCGATAGCACCACAGGGAAGGGTGGTCAGGCAGGAGATCCTCATAATCCCCCCACGTCAGTACCGGCAGGGTTTTGCGCAGGCGAATCAGCGACTGATAGGTGTAGAACACCGAATCGGGGTCGTCCAGCGCCGCGCGGACATTCACGGTTTCGTAGTTGTCGCAAACGCCGATCCACGGCTCGGCCTCGGTAAAGCCCGCATTATGCGAGGCGTCCCACTGCATCGGCGTGCGGCCATTGTCGCGTGACTTACTCGCCAGAATCGCCAGTAGTTCATCGGTATCGCGTCCGTTAGCCCGCTGTTCGGCGAACATGTTCAGACTTTCCACGTCGCGGTAGTCGGTGATACGGCTGAAATGCGGGTTGGTCATACCCAGCTCTTCACCCTGGTAGATATACGGCGTGCCCTGCATCCCGTGCAGCACCATGCCGAGCATTTTCGCCGCCGCCACGCGGTGTTCCCCTTCGTCACCAAAGCGCGACACGATGCGCGGCTGGTCATGGTTACACCAGAACAGCGCGTTCCAGGCTTTATTGTGCATCCCCTGCTGCCAGTGGCGGAAAAGGGTTTTCAGCGCCACGAAGTCCGGCTTTGCCTTCGTCCATTTTTCGCCGCCGGGGTAGTCCACCTTGAGGTGGTGGAAGTTAAAGGTCATCGACAGCTCGCGGCCATCAAGAGACGCGTACTGCTGGCAGTTCTCCAGCGAGGTGGAGGACATCTCGCCCACCGTCATCAGGTTACGCGGGGTAAAGACGTCCCGGCTCATCTCCTGAAGATATTCGTGGATGCGCGGCCCGTCAGTGTAGAAGCGGCGACCGTCGCCGAGGGTATCGTCCGGGAAATCCTGATCTTTTGAAACCAGGTTGATGACGTCCAGACGCAAGCCGTCCACGCCGCGATCGGCCCAGAACTCGCACACTTTTTTCAGCTCGGCGCGCACCGCCGGGTTTTCCCAGTTGAGATCCGCCTGCTCCGGTGCGAACAGGTGCAGATAATACTGTTCGCTTTCGGCGTGCCAGCGCCAGGCGTTGCCGCCAAATTTGGAGCGCCAGTTGTTGGGAAGCGTATCCGGCGTACCGTCCCGCCAGATATAGAACTGGCGGTACGGACTCGCTTTATCCAGCGACTCGCGGAACCAGGCGTGCTGCGTGGACGTGTGGTTAAAGACCATATCCAGCACGATGCGGATGCCGCGTTCATGCGCCCGGGCAACCAGTTCGTCAAAGTCGTCCAGCGTGCCGTAGGTCGGGTCAATGGCAGTGTAGTTCGCCACGTCGTAGCCGTTATCCACCTGCGGCGAGATATAAAACGGCGTCAGCCAGATAGCGTCAATGCCGAGGGTTTTCAGGTAGTCCAGGCGCTGCGTTACGCCGCGTAGATCGCCCGTGCCGCTGCCGGTGGTATCCTGGAAACTCTTTGGGTAAATCTGATAGATGACGCCGTTCTGCCACCAGTGAGGAAGGGTATTCATAGTGCGTTCCTGCAAATGCGAAGGGGCGCAACTGCGCCCCGAAAGAGAGAATTAAACAATCTGCAACGTGCCCTGACGGAACTTACGCTGATAAACCACGGTAGTCAGCGCCATTGGGATGATAATCGCCACCGCCATCGCCAGCGCAAATACCTGCCAGAAAGCGGGCTGAATGGAGAGGATCCCCGGCAGGCCGCCGACGCCAATCCCGTTTGCCATCACGCCGTTCAGGCCGCACAGCAAGCCCGCCAGACCGGAGCCGATCATCGCGCAGAGCATCGGGAAGCGGTATTTCAGGTTGATACCGTACATCGCCGGTTCAGTGACGCCGAGGTAAGCGGAGATAGCAGCCGGAACGGAGATCTCACGCTCGTTGTGCTTACGGCTGACGATGATGATGCCGGTTACCGCCGAGGCCTGCGCAATGTTAGACAGGGCGATGATCGGCCAGACAGGCGTACCGCCGAGGCTCTGGATCATTTGCATATCGATCGCCAGCGTGGTCTGGTGCACGCCGGTGATCACCAGCGGAGCGTAGAGGAAGCCAAACAGCGCGGCACCGATTGGCGCGAAGCTGCCGGTCATCAGGTGACGGACCGCGAAGGCCACGCCGTCGCCAATCATGCGGCCAAACGGACCGATAAAGGCGTGCGCCAGGAACACCGCCAGGATCAGCGAGCAGACCGGGACCACCACCAGATACAGGTAATCCGGCACGATGCGCTTCAGGCGCGTCTCAATAAAGCTCAGCGCCAGACCCGCCAGCAATGCCGGGATCACCTGCGCCTGATAGCCCACTTTGGCGATGGTAAACAGGCCGAAGTTCCACACCTCTGGCGTTTGCTGACCAAGTAAGTAAGCGTTCATTAACTGCGGAGAGACCAGCGTCACGCCGAGCACGATACCGAGAATTGGCGTTCCGCCCATCTTGCGCACCGCGGACCAGCAGATTCCGACCGGCAGATAGAAGAAGATCGCTTCGCCAATCAGCCACAGGAAGTCATAGATACTTTGCAGCGCCGGGTACATCTGCGCCAGGGTTTTGCCGTCGCTCATTGGCACATCGCCGATGACGTTACGGAAGCCCAGAATTAAGCCCCCGCTGATCAGCGCTGGCAGCAGCGGGAAGAAGATCTCCGCAAAATGGGAAATCAGCTGCTCATGCCATTTCATATTCTGACGCGCGGCCTTCTTCGCCTGCTCTTTATCTGCGGAAGAGTGCCCGGTAGTCGCCAGCAGAGCCTGATAGTAATCGCCCACTTCGGTACCAATCACCACCTGGAACTGCCCGGCATTGGTGAAGCAGCCTTTAACCATGGAAAGCTCTTCAATGGCCTTCGGGTTGGCTTTGGCCGGATCGTTCAGCACGAAGCGCAGGCGGGTAATGCAATGGCTGACGGTGGCGATGTTGTCGCGTCCGCCGACCAGGACGATCAGCTGATCGATATCTGTTTGTTTGACTTTACTCATCATGAAACCTCATGACAGATGGTGATAGGGGTTATGACCTGTGCGCAAGCCTACTCCTTCAACGTGACGGCGAAAATGGGAACGTTCCCGAAATCGGGCGAAGATCACAATAATCCGCTGTGTGAGGGCACACTGGATTGCATTTCACTCGCAGTTTTTATGAATTTCTTCTCAAGAGTGTTTAAAAAATATCAGGTCAATATCTTAAAAATACAGGGAAGATCTTAAACATGATCTGGCCGGAACTTTACAGTCGGTTTCAGGCATAAGCTTGTCTTCATATACTGAAATAAACGTAGAGCAGTAATGTACGGGAACAACGAGATCGTCAGTTATTTACAGGCCAATAAAATACTTGCGCTTAAACTCGACCATGCTGTTACTGCGGTCGGCCAGAACGTCAAAACACAGGTGAATATGATAGGGAAAGGCGCCACTCGGCTGTTGTATTACGCCTCATGTTTCACTGATGAATACAATGATGTTTGCCTGAGACAGAAGAGCGAAGACCTACGCTTCAGAGATGCCGTTTATAAATTAGTAAGCGGTGTGGATGTAGTCTATGAAATGCTTAGACTGTATTTTGAGGAAGTTTTCAAATACAAAAATCCTAAACAGTTAGAGTATATTAAACAGCGGCTAATGGCTGTAAATGTCCACATCGCTGCGGTTAGCCTTACCGGTGCCGGGTTTACATTAGCCGTTGCCGCCTGCGTTCGCCTTGGATTAAATATCAGCCTCGAATTAAGCGCCATTACCGGAAGATGGGCTTCCCGAGGTATTGCTTTTATTGGGCTGTATGGGGTAGTACAGCAAGCCGCCGATAGCGCGCATCGTCTGTACGTTGAATTTCCCGCCTGGTACTCGGCACTTTATGCTCAAGGGCTTGAAATGCTTTATTTTCTCATTGAGCCTGTGTTTCGCAGGACGGACGCGACACGTGCGCAATGGGCATCTGATGACGACATTGCGGATATCATCACCAGGTTGATCAGATAACAATGATGAATTACATCAAACGTTTTTTACGTTGGCAGGGGCGAATTATATTTTCGGTCTACGGCCCGGCCGCGTTAACAATCCTGTTTGCCCTGATACAGGCCCATTTCTTCCCCGGCAGTCCTGTCTGGCCAATTGGGCTTTTCTTCATTGTGGTCATGATTGTTTTTGGCTGCTATGTGAAATGGTAAAAGGCCAAACATTTCAATACAGATAACCACTAATAAGGTATTTCTATGTCTGCTCCCGCACATTTATGGCTTGAAGATGAGAATGGCTCGCCGATTGTCGGTTGTTGTGCAATGCCACTGCGTCTTGGATCTATTGAATTAAAATCCTTTTCCCATGGCGTAACTATTCCGGTTGACCCAAGCTGGGGAAAACTCACTGGTACACGCGTACATCGGCCTATAACAATAGTCAAAGAATTTGATCAGACAACGCCGCTTCTTTACCGGGCAGTTTGCGAAGGGCGAACCATGAAGAAGGCGACAATTAAAATGTACCGTATTCTTGAGTCTGGGATTGAGGCTGAGTATTTCAATATTATTCTGGAAAACGTCAAGTTCACAACGGTAGCGCCGTATCTCTCCCCCGGCAGTATGACCAGTACCCACCTGGAAACGCTGGAGCTGCGCTATGAGGCAATTACCTGGAAGTATACCGAAGGCAATATCCTGTACCGTGATTCATGGAACGATCGCTGTTGCGCATGAAAGCGAAAGGACTATGAGAGACGGGCAGGAATAACGATCTGACGCGGCTCAGCGCGCCCGTTGATCTGCTCTATCAGCTGCGCGGCAGCCTGCCGGCCAGATTCGGCGTAACCCGGATCAACGCTGATAATCTCCGGGTGTAAGAACTTCATCAGCGGCGTGCTTCCCACGCTCGCTAATTGCAGCTCCCCGATGCGCTGCTCCTGCAAATATTTGCTCGCACCCAATGCAAGGGTATCCGTGGCGCATACCAGGGCGGTGGTTTGTGGCGTCAGCACGCTGGCGACCTGTTCATATCCCTGTTTCATACCCAGACCAGGCAGCGCGGCCACGGCGGGGAGATTGTGTTTTTTACAAAACGCCAGGTACGCTTCATGGCGACGCTTGCCGGTGGTGATGTCGGCATGCGGCACGCCGAGATAGCTAATATGCCGATGGCCCTGTTCATACAGGCGCTGCATCAGGATCACGATCGCCCCTTCGTCATCGTAACAGACAGAGGCAAACCCGCTTGCGTCGCGCGCCAGCAGCACCAGTGACGGCTGCCAGGGTTTAAGCACGTCCTCTTTTAGGCCGGTAAATCCGAACAGCACCACCCCATCAATATTACGGCGCTGAAGCATACCGAGATGCTCCTCCACCATTTGCGCGGAGAACTTGCTCTCCATCATGATCGGATCGTAGCCCTGCTCGTAGAACGCGGGCAGCATCGTCTGTACGGCGAGGTTTTCGGAGAGGGAATCCAGACGCGAGACGATAATGGCGACCACTTTATCGCTCTGCCCGCGCATGGCGCGCGCGGAGCGGGAAGGGGAAAAACCGTGCTGATTCATCACCGCCTCGACGCGCTCGCGTGTGCGCTCGCTGACACCGCTTTCGTTGTTCAGCACGCGTGAGACAGTCGATTTCCCCACGCCGCTTAAACGCGCGATGTCTTTAATCGTAAGGCGGTTCTGCATGCTGTATTCCCTGTAACAACGATAAAATAATCAATTGAGCCTAATGCTATCCTGCGAATTCGCTATGGGCAAAGTCTGGTTTACGTTCGGTTTATTTGCAGGGCGTTATAATACCGCCCGATTAGTCACAAACGGTATGGATAAATCTCTATACTGCGCGCCGATACCCAACTTTTTACTTACCGGAGGCCACATGGATCCCGATCCCACACCTCTCCTGACCCGGAGAAAACCTTCTTACCGGTAAGCCAGCTTTTTGCTGTCTCACCGGCGTGAGGCAGCAACGTTCATACGTTCCTGCTTGATAAATTAAGTGCCTGACAGGTACGGCTTTGCCACGCCTGCGGGAAAGACTGCGTCCGCCTTTGCGGATGCGGGGGAATGACTATGTTGAAAAATATCACCCGGCAGCTGCAAGCGCTGCTGAGCCGTCACCTGCCACATCGCCTGATTGCGCGCGATCCGCTGCCAAATGCCAACACCATGGCGGGAGCGGCGATTCCCACCTCCCTGACCGAGCGCTGCCTGAACGTGGCGGCGATGGATGAAAACGAAGTCTGGCGCGCCTTTGGCGGCCACCCGGAAGGGCTGAACGCGCAAGAAGTGTCAAAAATCCGCGCGGAACATGGCGATAACCAGATCCCGGCGCAGAAACCCTCTCCCTGGTGGGTCCACCTGTGGCTCTGCTACCGCAATCCGTTCAACCTGCTGCTGACGGTGCTCGGGATTATCTCTTACGCCACTGAAGATCTGTTTGCCGCAGGCGTGATTGCCCTGATGGTAGGGATCTCCACGCTGCTGAACTTTATTCAGGAAGCGCGCTCCACCAAAGCGGCGGATGCGCTGAAAGCGATGGTCAGCAACACCGCCACCGTGTCGCGCGTGATTAACGACCTCGGCGAAAACGCCTGGATTGAGCTTCCCATTGACCAGCTGGTGCCGGGCGATCTGGTGAAGCTGGCGGCGGGGGACATGATCCCGGCGGATTTACGTATCATCCAGGCGCGGGATCTGTTTGTCGCGCAGGCGTCACTCACCGGTGAATCCCTGCCCGTAGAGAAGGTGGCGCGGACCCGCGATCCGCAGCAGATGAACCCGCTGGAGTGCGACACCCTGTGCTTTATGGGCACCACGGTGGTTAGTGGCACCGCGCAGGCGATTGTCACCGCCACCGGCGGCAATACATGGTTTGGACAGCTTGCCGGACGCGTCAGCGAGCAGGAGAGCGAGCCGAATGCGTTCCAGAAAGGCATTGGCCGCGTCAGCATGCTGCTGATCCGCTTTATGATGGTCATGACGCCGATTGTCCTGCTGATCAACGGCTACACCAAAGGCGACTGGTGGGAAGCGGCGCTGTTCGCGCTCTCCGTGGCTGTGGGCTTAACGCCGGAAATGCTGCCGATGATTGTCACCTCCACGCTGGCGCGCGGGGCGGTCAAACTCTCTCAACAAAAGGTGATTGTTAAACACCTCGACGCCATCCAGAACTTTGGCGCGATGGACATTCTTTGCACCGATAAAACCGGCGCCCTCACCCAGGACAAAATCGTGCTGGAGAACCACACCGATATCGCCGGAAAGACCAGCGAACGGGTGCTGTACAGCGCGTGGCTGAACAGCCACTACCAGACCGGGCTGAAAAACCTGCTCGACGTGGCGGTGCTGGAAGGTGTGGATGAAGAGTCTGCCCGCATGCTCTCCGGGCGCTGGCAGAAGGTGGACGAAATTCCGTTCGACTTCGAGCGCCGCCGCATGTCGGTGGTGGTCAGCGAGCAGCCGGACGTGCATCAGCTGATCTGCAAAGGGGCATTGCAGGAGATCCTGAATGTTTCCACGCAGGTGCGCCATAACGGCGAGATCGTGCCGCTGGATGAGACCATGCTGCGCCGCATCAAACGCGTCACCGATAACCTGAACCGCCAGGGGCTGCGCGTGGTGGCGGTAGCCAGCAAGTTCCTGCCCGCGCGGGAAGGGGACTACCAGCGTATCGATGAATCTGATTTGATCCTCGAGGGGTACATCGCATTCCTCGATCCGCCGAAAGAGACCACCGCACCTGCGCTGAAAGCGCTGAAAGCGAGCGGTATCACCGTCAAAATTCTCACCGGCGACAGCGAGCTGGTGGCGGCAAAAGTGTGCGCCGAAGTGGGGCTGGACGCAGGCGACGTGGTGGTGGGGAGCGACATCGAAACGCTTTCTGACGACGAACTGGCGCAGCTTGCCCAGCGCACCACGCTGTTTGCCCGCCTGACGCCGATGCACAAAGAACGCATCGTAACGCTGCTGCGTCGTGAAGGGCACGTGGTGGGCTTTATGGGCGACGGCATCAACGATGCGCCGGCCCTGCGTGCGGCGGATATCGGTATCTCCGTAGACGGCGCGGTGGATATTGCCCGCGAAGCGGCGGATATCATTCTGCTGGAAAAGAGCCTGATGGTGCTGGAGGAGGGCGTCATCGAAGGGCGTCGCACCTTCGCCAATATGCTCAAATACATCAAAATGACCGCCAGCTCGAACTTCGGCAACGTCTTCAGCGTGCTGGTGGCGAGCGCGTTTCTGCCGTTTCTGCCGATGCTGCCGCTGCATCTGCTGATCCAGAACCTGATGTACGATGTCTCTCAGGTCGCCATCCCGTTTGATAACGTCGACGACGAGCAGATCCAGAAGCCGCAGCGCTGGAACCCCGCCGATCTGGGGCGCTTTATGCTGTTCTTTGGGCCGATCAGCTCCATCTTCGACATTCTGACCTTCTGCCTGATGTGGTTTGTGTTCCACGCCAACACCCCGGAACACCAGACGCTGTTCCAGTCCGGCTGGTTCGTGGTGGGGCTGCTGTCTCAGACGCTGATTGTGCACATGATCCGCACCCGCCGCATTCCGTTCATTCAGAGCCGTGCCGCGTGGCCGCTGATTGTGATGACGGGCATTGTGATGGCGCTCGGGATCGCGCTGCCGTTCTCGCCGCTGGCAAGCTACCTGCAACTTCAGGCGCTACCGCTGAGCTACTTCCCATGGCTGGTGGCGATCCTCGCGGGTTACATGGTGCTGACGCAGATGGTGAAGGGGTTTTATAGCCGTCGGTATGGGTGGCAGTAACGGCAAGCCCGGTGGCGCTGCGCTTACCGGGCCTACGATCCGAACGTAGGCCGGGTAAGGCGAAGCCGCCACCCGGCAGCTGGCTTTCCTCCCAAATTCAACAACCTGTGATCTCCGTCGGCGCATTCGCTTGACGACAATTTGAGCGCATGTTAACAGAATGTTTTGCCTGTATTTGGCCCGTCAGATAAGGAACATTCATGTTACGGTACAGTCTCTTAACCGCCGGGCTCATGCTCGGCGCCTCCGCCTTTGCCGCACCGGCAGGCGACCTTCCCTTAATGCCCTGGCCTGCGAAGGTTGAACGCCCGACCACTCAGGGCGCGCTGGAGCTTAACAATCAACTCACCGTGAGCGTAAGTGGCGACGATCTGGGGGATGCGGTCAACCGCCTGCGCCAGCGCATCGCCCTTCAAACCGGCTGGACGCTACAGCCGCAGGCCGAAAAACCTGACAAGCCGACCATCCGCATCGCCATCGCCAAAAAGGTGAAGCCGCAGCCGCTGCCGGACAGCGATGAGAGCTATAAACTCACGGTGGACGCCAACGGCGTAAATATCTCCGCCAATACCCGCTTCGGCGCGCTGCGCGCCATGGAAACCTTGCTTCAGCTGATGCAGAACGGCGCCGAAAACACCTCGATCCCGTGGGTGACCATTGAAGATTCGCCGCGCTTCCCGTGGCGCGGGCTGCTGCTCGATTCGGCGCGCCACTTCCTCCCGATTCCGGATATTAAACGCCAGATCGACGGCATGGCCGCGGCGAAGCTCAACGTGCTGCACTGGCATTTGACCGACGATCAGGGCTGGCGCTTCAGCTCAAAGCGCTACCCTAAGCTGACCCAGCTTGCCAGCGACGGGCTGTTCTACACCCCTGAGCAGATGCGCGAGATTGTGCGTTACGCTGCCGAACGCGGCATACGCGTGGTGCCGGAAATTGATATGCCGGGCCACGCGTCGGCGATTGCCGTCGCCTACCCGGAGCTGATGAGCGCGCCGGGGCCATACGCCATGGAGCGCCACTGGGGCGTGCTGAAGCCAGTGCTGGATCCCACCAAAGAGGCAACTTATACCTTTGCCGACGCGATGGTCAGCGAACTGGCGGCGATCTTCCCGGATCCATATCTGCATATTGGCGGCGATGAGGTTGACGACAGCCAGTGGAAAGCGAACGCTGCGATCCAGAGATTCTTGCGCGACAACAAACTGGCGGACAGCCACGCGTTGCAGGCGTATTTCAACCGCAAGCTGGAGACGATCCTTGAGAAGCACCACCGGCAGATGGTTGGCTGGGATGAGATCTACCATCCCGATCTGCCGAAAAGCATTCTGATCCAGTCCTGGCAGGGACAGGACGCGCTGGGGCAGGTGGCGCAGAACGGCTATAAGGGCATTCTCTCAACCGGTTTCTACCTCGATCAGCCGCAATCCACCGCCTACCACTACCGCAATGAAATTGTGCCGCAGGGGCTGAACGGCGTGGATGTGATAGCGGACACCGACAGCGTCCAGAGCTGGGCTTTCTCCATGCCGCGCCTGAAGGGCAAGCCGGTGGAAGGTAGCTTTACGCTGGTGAAAGGCGATGCTGGCTGGCGCGGATTTATTGATTTTGCCGGGAAATCGCGTCGGGCGGTGGATAACATTCAATGGCGGGACGACAATCAGGTAACGTTTACCGTTGATACCTGGATGGGTGAAACGCGTCCGGTCGTTTCTGTTGAGAACGATAAGCTCAGCGGCTATTTCCTGGTGGGTAACGCCCGCTACCCGATTAGCGGCACGCGTCTGGACGCGGTCCCAAAAGGCATACCGCCGGTGGTGCCGGACCCGGCGAACGAGGCCAATCTGCTCGGCGGTGAAGCCGCGCTGTGGGCGGAAAACGTGGTCGCGCCGGTGCTGGATATCCGTCTGTGGCCGCGCGCCTTTGCGGTGGCGGAGCGGCTATGGTCGGCGAAGGACGTCAACGACATCGACAACATGTATACCCGGCTCCAGGCGATGGACAGCTGGTCGACGGTGTCGGTTGGACTACAGCAGCATACCCAGCAGCAGGTGCAGTTCACGCGCCTCGCCAACAATGCGGATACCCTGCCGCTGCAAATTCTCGCCCAGGCGCTTGAACCGGCGCAGTATTACACCCGCCAGCATCTTAAGTTCCAGGCTGGAAACTATCATCAGTTTGAGCCGCTCAACCGGCTCGCTGATGCGCTAAACGCGGAAAGTGCGACCGTGCGTCAGATGAATAAATGGGCGGACCGTCTGGTGAGCGACGCGGAAGACACGGAAAGCGCCGACGCGCTGCGCCACGTCTTTAACCGCTGGCAGAATAACACCAGCGACGCGCTGGCGCTAAGCGAAAACAGCTATCAGTTGAAGGCCATCAAGCCGGTGATCCAGGAGGTGGATAAGCTGGCCGCGATTGGCCTGAGGCTGACGGATCTGGTGGCGCGCCAGGGCACGCTGGATGATAAAGAGATCGCGTCGATCCAGTGCGAACTGGATAACGCGGCGAAGGTTCAGGACGAGGTGGTGATTGCGGCGGTGTACCCGCTGGAAACGCTGCTGCGCGCGACGCGGAATCAGTAGTAAAGAACCCTCACCCCAGCCCTCTCCCAAAGGGAGAGGGTGTATAAATTCCCTCTCCCTTTGGGAGAGGGTTAGGGTGAGGGAATCAGATCACTCAGTTCTTCAACACCCATGCCTCTCTCCAGTGCGCGCCCACGCCTGGTTCAAACTGGTTTGCGGTTGGGCTGTACTGCACGCAGTAGCCGCTGAACGGGACAGGCCTGCATTCGTAGGTCTTACCGTCTTTCGGCTGTAGCACTACGGTGCCCGCTTTGTAGGACGCGACGTTATCCGGGAAGATAAAGTCATGCGGGCCGTTGCTGTCCGCCGCGTCGCTTTCCAGCATCAGATCCAGCACGTCCTGCGCGAACAGGGTGCCGTCTTTGTTGGTGGCGTAGTATTTCAGCATATGGTGCCCCGCCGTGACGTCAGTCAGGGTCATGGTCACGTCCTGGCTGGCGTTATTCATCTCCTGCTTCAGATACCCCTTTTCCGCACCGCTGTGGTTCATCACGTGCGCTTCAACGTTCACGTCGCCTTTGGTGTTCACGTGGAAGGTGACGGATGCCTTGCCATTCTCGATTTTGCTGTAGTGCAGGTTAGATACAGCGATGGTTTCATTCACTTCCGCCTTCTGCTCTTCGTACGAAATCGCAACGGACTGGAGGGCGCTGCCGTCTTTGACGAAGACGCTGTTCGCGCCGTGAACCGGGCTAATTTCGCCCGCCTCATCCTTCACCCCGACACGCACATCGCTGTACGCGGCGTTGATCTTCTGCGCCAGATCGTAGGACCACTGGTTCGCATCCTCCTGGGCAACGGAGCCGATGGACAGCTCGGTACGCAGGGCGGCAACTTCCCCGTTGGCGTCGAAGAAGCGTGCAATCACTTTATCGCCCGTGTTCAGGTTATTCCCGGCAATCTGTCCGCTCAGGGTTTTACTCCACTGGGATATCACCGCTGGGGTGTCGTCCGGCGTGACGTTGCCGCCGTTACCGAAATCAACGTCAATGGCCTGATAGAAACTGTTTGCGGTATCCGCAATTTCCCACACGCCATAAATAACCTGGTAGCCCGTACGTTCCGGGACATTACAGGTCATGGATTTTGTCATCGCCGGTGCCTGACCATTTCCGTTAATAGTACAGAACGGCGTTAATTCGAACTGGTCACGGGTCAGCGGTTTATTGGGGTCCCAGTTTTGTTTGGTAATGTAATAACGCCAGTTGGTGGTTTTATGCGGCGCGGTATGGTGCCAGACAAATTCATGCGGGCCTGCCGTCATGGGATTTTTGGTCCAGGCGTTCAGGCTCTGCTTATCAAGCTGGGAGTAGCTGGCAATACCGGCGCTGGCAAGCTGGCCGTCAGGCGGCATCGCACCCGTCGGGAAGCCGGAGGTCTTTTCTACGCTCTGCGGTTCATATTGTACAGAGCCACAGTCAGTATTCTGGCCGAGCTTACACATATAGGCGCGGCTGGCAGGGGATTCTATATATCCGTGTGCAAGTGCGGAAGACGCAACCGTTAATGTGGTTACCGCCAGCGCAATTTTAGAGAGTTTCATTCATCATCCATTAATTAGAATAGAGCAAGGCAGCGTCAGTCTATTAATGGAGTGGCGGATGCGTCATTTTCCGGAGAGAGTAAAAATGGTCGAAATAAAAAAAGGCAGCCAGAGCTGCCTTCTCTTTCTTGAAATAAATTAGCGACGTACGGCAATCGCTTCAATTTCAATTTTCACGTCTTTTGGCAGACGCGCCACTTCCACGCAGGAGCGCGCCGGGAAGGTGGCGTTGTGCTCGGTGAAGAACGCTTCGTAAGTGGCGTTAACGGTCGCAAAATCATTCAGATCTTTCACGAACACGGTGGTTTTGACGATATCGCCCACTTTCAGACCGGCAGATTCGACGATCGCCTGCACGTTTTCCAGCGACTGACGCGCCTGCGCCGCTACGTCGGCGGGTACTTCACCGGTTTTTGGGTTCACCGGGATCTGGCCAGAAGTGATGATCATGCTGCCCAGATCAACGCCCTGAACGTATGGGCCGATAGCCGCTGGTGCATTTTCCGTCGCGAGTACTTTGCTCATTTTTTCTCCAGAATTACAGCGTTAAGAATGTTCCCGGCCATTATAACAGCCGGGATTTCATTACCAACCTCAATTAGTTGGCCAGCACCACATAATGAGAAAACTCTTTTTCGCAGTATTTGCATTTGAGTGCGATGTCATTGGCGCGCTTTTTCACTGCGAAACTGGAGGAAACCGGCTCAGCATGACTGATGCAGTTGCTGTTCGGGCAGACCAGCACGCTTTCGATGCGATCCGGCAGGCTTGGGCGGGATTTGCCCACCACGTCGTAATCGTCGATGCGGTTAACCGTGGCGTCCGGCGCGTACAGCGACAGCTGGTTAACCTGCTCGTCGGTCAGGAAAGTGTTCTCGATCTTGATCAGGTCTTTGCGGCCCATCTCGCCCGACGGCAGGTTCAGGCCGATGGTGATGCGCTGGTCGGTTTCGGTCAGTTTGAACAGCGTCAGCAGCTTAAAGCCCACCTGCGCAGGGATATGGTCAATCACGGTGCCACGCTTGATGGCTTCAACCTGGAGTTTGTTATCGTGTGTCATGGTCGTCTCCCCTTACAGAGCTAATTCGTGATTCAGAACCAGTGCCAGTAACGCCTGGCGAGCGAAGATGCCGTTCCCGGCCTGCTGGAAGTACCAGGCGTGCGGCGTTTTATCCACGTCTGTGGTGATCTCATCGATGCGCGGCAGCGGATGCAGCACCTTCATATTGTCGCGCGCGCCTTCCAGGTCGCTGGCGCGCAGCACGAACTGCGCCTTCACGTTGGCGTATTCGGACGGGTCCAGACGCTCTTTCTGCACGCGGGTCATGTAGAGAATATCCACGTTGCCTATCACCTCTTCGATGCTGGCATGCAGGCTCCACGCAATGCCTTTTTCGTCCAGCATATCGAGAATGTACTGCGGCATCGCCAGCGCGTCCGGCGCGATGAAGAAGAAGCGGTTGCCGTTAAATTTCGCCAGCGCCTGGGTCAGGGAGTGGACGGTGCGGCCATACTTCAGGTCGCCGACCATGGCGATGTTCAGGTTCTCAAGCGTGCCCTGCGTCTCCTGAATGGTGAACAGATCCAGCAGGGTCTGCGTCGGGTGCTGGTTGGCACCGTCACCGGCGTTCAGCACCGGAATGCCGCCGGAAAACTCGGTCGCCAGACGCGCCGCGCCCTCCTGCGGGTGGCGCATCACAATCGCGTCGACGTAGGTGCTGATAACCGAAATGGTATCCGCCAGGGTCTCGCCTTTTTTACCCAGCGACGTGTTGCTGCTGTCTGAGAAGCCCACCACGCTCGCGCCCAGACGGTGCATGGAGGTTTCGAAGGAGAGGCGCGTGCGGGTCGAGGCTTCGAAGAAGCAGCTCGCAATCACCTTGTGCTTCAACAGCTCCGGTTGCGGATTGGCCTTCAGTTTTGCCGCGGTTTCCAGAACCAGTTCCAGCTCTTCGCGGCTGAGGTCGTTTATGGAAATGATGTGTTTTTGATAAAGCGGATTCATGTTTATCTCCTGACGCCGGGCAAAAAAAAGCCCCTCAAATGAGGGGCTCTGGGAATAGGTTTAGCAACGGGAAGAAAAACGGCAGGCCAGCGTCTGATTTCAGACGCGGTAAGACGTTGTGTCGTACACGCTTGACCATGCTTCCTCCCGGCAAATTGTCGGGCATTATACGCAGCTCGCTTTTGGGATCAAGCGATTTAATGCACGCTTTACTCAATGCAAACGGTTCTTTATGAATATTAATGCGTTCTGAGTAAATAATTAATTTGCTTATGCACCAGCGCGGTGCGCTTCACTATGCGGGGCGCGACCCAGACAATACTGCTTCCGGCCACCACGCCTAAAATTTCCGGTAACTGGTGATAATCCAGAATACGCGCCACCGCGCGGCCATATCCGGCGACGGTATGGATAAGGATAAATTCGCTGTTGTGCTCCACGCTCACCACCATTTCAGAGACGGTACGCGCCGCATCGGGGGCCGGGCGCAGCTGGGGATTCAGCGAATAAATCTTTAGCCCTTTGGCATTGCGAATTTTTATGACACCAAGCAACTTGAGCAGACGTGAAACGGTGGACTGGCTGATGGTCTCAAAACCCCGCTCCTGTAAGTCGCGGCGGATCTCTTCCTGGGAGAGATAGCTCTTTTCCGCGATCAGACGCTGGCAGACCGTTAGCTGTAGTTGCTCTTTGGGAGAGTACTCTTCGTAATCCATCATAGTTCCCATATCAGTTCCCGAAATAACCGGTGGCACCGCACCGATCCGTAGGCCGGATAAGCGCAGCGCCATCCGGCAAATCACAACAAAGCGCCCAGGCTTAACGCCACCATAATCACCACCGTTAAAATCCCCAGCAGCGGCGCGACCCATTTCAGATAACGCACGTAGGGCACGCGGGCGATAGCCAGCCCGCCCATCACGACGGCAGAGGTGGGAGTGATCAGGTTAACGATGCCGGACGCCGACTGGTAAGCCGTAACCACCAGGTCGCGGTTGACGTTAGCGAAATCGGCAAGGGGCGCCATGATCGGCATCGTCAGAACGGCCAGGCCGGACGAAGAAGGCACAAGAAACGACAGCACCACTTCCAGCCAGTACATCACGTTGATGAACGCCACCGTCGACAATCCGGTGACCATTCCCTCGGCGCTGTGCAAAATGGTGTG
The DNA here is from genome assembly GCF_001922365.1 of Enterobacter cloacae complex sp. AR_0002. Lineage (NCBI taxonomy): Bacteria > Pseudomonadati > Pseudomonadota > Gammaproteobacteria > Enterobacterales > Enterobacteriaceae > Enterobacter > Enterobacter cloacae complex sp. AR_0002. The sequence goes on along the minus strand of NZ_CP018814.1, from coordinate 2,987,295 downwards.
GGTAATCATGCCCTTATCCATGATCACTACGATACCGCGCGCGATGCCGATAATCAGCGCGACGCCCAGCAAATCTCGCGCGCCGTTGATAAAGGTTGAGGTCAGCTCCTCTTCGCTCATGCGGGCGATCAGCCCGACGATAATGGCGCTGGCGAGGAACACCGCCGAGATCTCCGCCATCCACCAGCCCAGCACCGCCACGCCGTAGATCATCACCGCAAAGGCGAGGGCGAAGATCACCAGGATGAGTTTGCGCACCGGGGTAAACTCCAGCGACTGCTCGCCCTTGTTGCCGAGGAAGTGGGCGCGGTTCTCTTCCTGCTTATCCGCCACGATCGACAGCGACGGATCCTTGCGCACCTTACGGGCGTAACGCATTACCCACGCCACGCAGATGATCCAGCCGATCACCAGCAGCGCGATGCGCAACATGATGCCGTTGGTGAAGGGGATCCCGGCGGCGTTGGCGGCGATCACCGTGGCGAACGGGTTGATGGTGGAGCCGAGGGTGCCGATCCCCGCGCCGAGCAACACGGTAGAGGCCGCAACCACCGGATCGAACCGCGCCGCCAGCATCACCGGCACCAGTAAGGTATAGAAGGGCAGCGACTCTTCTGCCATGCCGTAAATCGTTCCGCCCGCGGCAAACAGCGCCATCAGGATCGGGATCATCCACTCTTCGCGTCCGCGCAGCCGGGTAGTCACACGCTCGATCCCGGCGTCAATCGCCCCGGTTTTGGTGACGATCCCGAGGAATCCCCCGATGATCAGAATAAACAGCGCCACGTCGATGGCTCCGGCCTGGCCGGATTCCGGATCGTACAGCCCGGCAATCGGCGCCATCAGCACGGAGACCAGACCTTGCGGGTGCGCTGCCACGTGCGCGTAGGTGCCAGCAACCGGCACTTCTTTACCGAGCGCCTCGTTCATTGCCATATGGTACTGCCCGGCCGGAACAATCCACGTCAGCACGGCAACCACGGCAATCAGAAAAAAGAGAATGGTGTAAGCGGAGGGAAACTTGAACTTGCCCATGATGTTCTCCTGAACCCGGCGCACCCCGCGGCGCGTCGGGCGGTGATTAGTCGCCGAGTGTCGCCACCATGACCGCTTTAATGGTGTGCATGCGGTTCTCTGCTTCGTCGAAAACGATGGAGTTCGGGGATTCAAAGACCTCCTCCGTCACTTCCAGCCCCTTCAGCCCGTACGCCATCTCGATTTCGCGGCCCACTTTGGTGTGCTCGTTGTGGAATGCCGGCAGGCAGTGCATGAACTTGACGTTCGGGTTACCGGTGGCCTTCATCACGTCCGCGTTAATCTGATATGGCTTCATCAGGCTGACGCGCTCGGCCCAGGCTTCCTTCGGCTCGCCCATGGAGACCCACACGTCGGTGTAGAGGAAATCGGTCCCCTGCACGCCTTCTTCCACGTCGTCGGTGAGGGTGATGCGCGCGCCCGTCTCTTTCGCAATGGCGCGGCACTGCTCAACCAGGCCTGCCTCCGGCCAGAAGGATTTCGGCGCCACGAGGCGGATATCCATCCCCATCTTGGCCGCACCGACCATCAGCGAGTTGCCCATGTTGTTGCGCGCGTCGCCGAGATAGGCAAAGCTCAGCTCCGGCAGGGTTTTGCCCGGGGAGTGTTCCAGCATGGTCATCAGATCGGCGAGAATTTGCGTTGGGTGGAACTCGTCGGTCAGGCCGTTCCACACCGGCACCCCCGCGTACTCGCCCAGCTCTTCAACGATGGCCTGGCCGTAGCCGCGATATTCGATGCCGTCATACATGCGGCCCAGCACGCGGGCGGTGTCTTTCATCGACTCTTTATGGCCAATCTGCGATCCGCTTGGGCCGAGATAGGTCACCTGCGCGCCCTGGTCGAACGCGCCCACTTCGAAGGCGCAGCGGGTGCGGGTGGAGGTTTTTTCAAAGATCAGGGCGATGTTTTTCCCGACCAGGGTTTGCTTCTCGCGCCCGGCTTTTTTGGCGGCCTTGAGCTCGATGGCGAGGTCGATCAGGTACTGGATCTCCGCCGGGGTGTAGTCCAGCAGTTTCAGGAAGTTGCGGTTTTTCAGGTTAATGGTCATGGGGAAATCCTTTTTAAAATTTGTGCTGTCTGATGCCCTCACCCCGGCCCTCTCCCTGTGGGAGAGGGTTAGGGTGAGGGGAAAACGACTCAGTTACGAATCAACGTGCCTTTCTCGCCCGCCAGGATCTCCGCGCCGTCATTCAGCGCGCCGATCCCGGCAATGCCGCCGCAGGCCTCAACAAACTCGCGGCAGGCGGCTACTTTCGGCCCCATCGATCCGGCGTCGAACTGCATGCCTCTGAGCAGCTCCGGCGTCACCTGCGCCAGCGGACGCTGGGTTGGCTTGCCCCAGTCGAGGTACACCGCGTCGGCATCGGTGAGGATCAGCAGGGCGTCGGCCTCGATCTGGCGCGCCAGCAGGGCGGCGGAGAGGTCTTTGTCGATCACCGCCTCAATGCCGCGATAGCCGTTGGCGTTTTCCACCACCGGCACGCCGCCGCCGCCGTTGCAGATCACCAGATGGTCGCGCTGGATCAGCGCCGTGATGGCGTCGCTCTCGACAATGCGCTTCGGCTGCGGAGAGGGCACCACGCGGCGGAAGTAGCTGCCGTCGGCCTTAAACACCCAGCCTTTCTCCGCGGCCAGCGTTTTGGCCTGGGCTTCGCGGTACACCGGGCCGATGTACTTGGTCGGGTTACTGAAGGCCGGGTCGGCGGCGTCCACTTCCACCTGCGTGAGCAGGACGCTGACCTCGCGCTGGGGCAGATTGTTTTTCAGCGCCTGCTGGAGCATGTAGCCGATCATTCCCTGGCTTTCGGCGCCGAGAACGTCCAGCGGGTAGGGCGTGACTTTGTCGTAGGCGCTGTTTTGCAGCGCCAGCAGTCCGACCTGCGGGCCGTTGCCGTGCACCAGCACCACGCGCCACTGCTCCGTTAAGCCGGCGATGGTGCGGGCGGCCTGCTCGATGTTCTGGCGCTGGATGTCCGCTTCAAGCGGTTCGCCGCGCTTGAGCAGCGCGTTGCCGCCAAGGGCCACAACCAGAGTGGGTTTTCGTTCCATGATGGCTCCTTTAAATTCCGTCGCGTTCCAGCGGGCAGCTCATGCAGCGCGCGCCGCCGCGACCGCGTCCCAGCTCGTCGCCCGGGATCGGCAGCACGGTGATGCCCGCTTTGTCGTACTTCTCGTTGGTCCAGACGTTGCGCTCGTAGCCGATCACCACGCCCGGGCGGATGGTCAGGACGTTGTTAGCGTCGTTCCACTGCTCGCGTTCGGCTTCAAAGGCATCGCCGCCGGTGGTGATCAGGCGGACCTGGTTAATGCCGAGCGCTTTCTCAATGGCGTGCAGCAGGTCGGTTTCCTGGGTGCGCAGCAGGCCGCCGCGGCCGTCCGGGGTGAGCGTCCAGCACTGGGCGTCTTTGCGCACCACTTCCGGGTAGACGGAGAAGGTATCCACGTCGATGTGGGTCATGACGGTGTCGAGGTGCATGCAGGAGCGGTGTTTTGGCAGCTCAACGGCAATCACGCGCTCGGCCTGGCGGTGTTTAAACAGGCTGTTAGCGAGGAACTCCACGCCCTGCGGGGTGGTGCGTTCGGACATGCCGATCAGTACCGCCCCGCGACCAATGACTAATACGTCGCCGCCTTCTAAAGTGGCGTGGTCGTAATTAATATTCTCGTCGCCGAAATACTTAATAAACTCGCCGTCGGCAAATGCGGGATGCCAGCGATATATTGCCCGCAGGTTATTCGTTTCACGCTGGCGGGCGGGTTTCGCCATCGGATTAATGGAGACGCCGTTATATATCCAGCAGGAGGTATCGCGGGTAAATAAGTGGTTCGGCAGCGGCTTCATAATAAAATCATTCGCCGTGTGGGTATCGACCACCATATTTTTAATGGCCGCCGGAATTTCACCGTAGGTTAATCCGCCGCTTAACCTGCGCGCCAGTTCGCGGTGCGGCATATCCGCCAGCCAGCCGCGTACGTCGGCGGCGAAGGTTGGCCCCAGGCGATAGTCGGAGATTTGTGTTTCAAGAAGCCAGGCTTTTGCTTCCGCAATATCAAGCGTTTGCGTAAGAAGGTCGGTCAACAGGAGGACTTCCACACCCTGCTCGCGCAGCGTGTTTGCGAAGATGTCATGCTCTTCACCCGCCCGTTCAACCGAGAGCACGTCATCAAATAACAGCTCCTGACAGTTTGAGGGGGTTAACCGTTTCAGACTTAAATTAGGACGGTGCAGCATAACGCTACGCAATTGACCAATTTCAGAACCGACGTAATGCTTTTCCATAATTATTCCTTTAACTTTTTTCAGAATAAAAAGGGCATGCGCCATGTGAGGTGTTTAATTTCATGGCGGCTAAGCTCAATAGACTTCGTGAGTTATAGTAGGCGCTTAAATAATGGTTATTGTGACATTGCTCACGCGAAAACCGATATTGATGAGTTTGTTTTCAATTGCATGATTCGTATCAGATAATGATTAATTTCATATTATTACGGGATGAATAGCTAAGCAGGAACGGGTGGCAATATTTGAGTTTGTTATTATTTTGTAGAATTACACGTTTTGAAATATTTAGTTATATGGTTGATTTTAATAGATAAAATGTTGATTCGGGAATAGCTATGCAATAATGACAGTTAACTATTTTTCACTTAAGATAAATCAATAAATAATTATGGATTTTTAAAGGAAATAACCAAAGTGATAAAGTGTGATATGCCAACAGGTTTTGTGAGTTACGTTTTAAATTCAGTGAGTTAGACCCTATGTGCAAAGTGCATGAAATGAGGTTATGCATAACCACTGCATAAATGCCTGTGTGCAATTAACAGTGGATTAACACATTTCCCGATAAACATGCGCTGACGCAAATCTTGTCAAAAAAGGGCTGGTATGGAAGAAGCAATTCTCGTATAAAACATGAAAATGAAACAATGTTTTAATCTGAGGGTTGTATCATGATTATTGGCAATATTCATCATCTCCAGTCCTGGCTGCCAGAAGAGCTGCGTCAGGCCATTGAGCACGTTAAGGCCCACGTCACCGACGCGACGCCGACCGGCAAGCACGACATCAACGGCAACAGCCTGTTTTATCTGGTTTCGGAGGACATGACCCAGCCGTTCGCCGAGCGTCGTGCTGAATACCATGCACGCTATCTGGATATTCAGATTGTGCTGAAGGGGCAGGAAGGGATGACCTTCAGTACCCTGCCGCACGGTACGCCGGACACCGACTGGCTGGCGGACAAAGACATCGCGTTCCTGCCGGAAGGCGAGCAGGAGAAAACCGTGGTGCTGAGCGAAGGGGATTTTGTGGTGTTCTGGCCGGGCGAAGTGCATAAGCCGCTGTGCGCGGCGGGAGCACCTGCTAAGGTCAGGAAAGTGGTTGTTAAAATGCTGGTGGAGTAATTTTCCCTCACCCTAACCCTCTCCCACGGGGAGAGGGAACTTTTACACCCTCTCCCCGTGGGAGAGGGCCGGGGTGAGGGCACCAGACCGCACCCACGCATAATGTGATCCAGCTTAAATTTCCCGCACTCCCTCTCCATCTCTCATTTACCTGCGCTTTTCCTGCGTCATAGTATGATCGTTAATTTAACGAACACTGTTCTATAATGTAGAACAAAATGATTCAGCAAGGAGATCTCATGCCGCAGTCCGCGTTGTTTACGGGAATCATTCCCCCTGTCTCCACCATTTTTACCGCCGATGGCCAGTTCGATAAGCAGGGCACCGCCGCGCTGATCGACGATCTCATCAAAGCAGGCGTTGACGGCCTGTTCTTCCTGGGCAGCGGCGGCGAGTTCTCCCAGCTCGGCGCCGAAGAGCGTAAAACCATTGCCCAATTTGCGATCGATCATGTCGATCGCCGCGTGCCGGTCCTAATCGGCACCGGCGGCACCAACGCCCGGGAAACCATTGAGCTCAGCCAGCACGCGCAGCAGGCGGGCGCGGACGGCATCGTGGTGATCAACCCCTACTACTGGAAAGTGTCGGAAGCGAACCTGATCCGCTATTTCGAGCAGGTGGCCGACAGCGTCACGCTGCCGGTGATGCTCTATAACTTCCCGGCGCTGACCGGGCAGGATCTGACCCCGGCGCTGGTGAAAACCCTCGCCGACTCGCGCAGCAATATTATCGGCATCAAAGACACCATCGACTCCGTCGCCCACCTGCGCAGCATGATCCACACCGTTAAAGGCGCCCATCCGCACTTCACCGTGCTGTGCGGCTACGACGATCATCTGTTTAATACCCTGCTGCTCGGCGGCGACGGGGCGATTTCGGCCAGCGGCAACTTTGCCCCGCAGGTGTCGGTGAATCTTCTGAAAGCCTGGCGGGATAAAGACGTGGCGAAAGCGGCTGAGTATCATCAGACCCTGCTGCAAATCCCGCAGATGTATCAGCTGGATACGCCGTTTGTGAACGTTATTAAAGAGGCGATTGTGCTCTGCGGTCGTCCGATTTCCACGCACGTCCTGCCGCCAGCCTCGCCGCTGGACGAGCCGCGCAAGGCGCAGCTGAAAACCCTGTTACAACAGCTCAAGCTCTGCTGAGCCGGACGATAACCATGACCATTGAGAAAATTTTTACCCCACAGGACGATGCGTTTTATGCGGTGATCACCCACGCGGCGGGGCCGCAGGGCGCGCTGCCGCTGACCCCGCAGATGCTGATGGAATCCCCCAGCGGCAACCTGTTCGGCATGACGCAGAACGCCGGGATGGGCTGGGATGCCAACAAGCTGACCGGCAAAGAGGTGCTGATTATCGGCACCCAGGGCGGGATCCGCGCCGGGGACGGACGCCCGGTCGCGCTGGGCTACCACACCGGGCACTGGGAGATCGGCATGCAGATGCAGGCGGCGGCGAAGGAGATCACCCGCAACGGCGGGATCCCGTTCGCCGCCTTCGTCAGCGATCCGTGCGACGGGCGCTCTCAGGGCACGCACGGCATGTTCGACTCCCTGCCGTACCGCAACGACGCGGCGATCGTGTTTCGCCGCCTGATCCGCTCCCTGCCGACACGCCGGGCGGTGATCGGCGTGGCAACCTGCGATAAAGGGCTGCCCGCCACCATGATCGCGCTGGCCTCCATGCACGACCTGCCGACCATTCTGGTGCCGGGCGGGGCGACGCTGCCGCCGACCGTGGGGGAAGACGCGGGCAAAGTGCAGACCATCGGCGCGCGCTTCGCCAACCATGAACTCTCCTTGCAGGAGGCCGCCGAGCTCGGCTGTCGCGCCTGCGCGTCGCCGGGCGGCGGCTGCCAGTTCCTCGGCACGGCGGGCACCTCGCAGGTGGTGGCCGAAGCGCTGGGGCTGGCGCTGCCGCACTCCGCGCTGGCGCCGTCCGGGCAGGCGGTGTGGCTGGAGATCGCCCGCCAGTCGGCGCGGGCAGTGAGCGAGCTGGATAACCGTGGCATCACCACGCGCGATATCCTCACCGATAAAGCCATCGAAAACGCCATGGTGATCCACGCGGCGTTCGGCGGCTCGACGAATTTACTGCTGCACATCCCGGCCATCGCCCACGCGGCGGGCTGCACGATCCCGGATGTAGAGCACTGGACGCGCGTCAACCGCAGGGTGCCGCGCCTGGTCAGCGTGCTGCCCAACGGCCCGGACTATCACCCGACCGTGCGCGCCTTCCTCGCGGGCGGCGTGCCGGAGGTGATGCTCCACCTGCGCGATCTCGGTCTGCTGCACCTGGACGCCATGACCGTCACCGGCCAGACGGTGGGCGAGAACCTCGACTGGTGGCAGACGTCCGAACGCCGGGCGCGCTTCCGCCAGTGCCTGCGCGAGCAGGACGGCGTGGATCCGGATGACGTGATCCTGCCGCCTGAGAAGGCAAAAGCGAAAGGGCTGACCTCAACGGTTTGCTTCCCGACGGGCAACATCGCGCCGGAAGGCTCGGTGATCAAGGCCACGGCGATCGACCCGTCGGTCGTCGGTGAAGATGGCGTTTACCGCCACATCGGCCGGGCGCGGGTGTTTGTCTCGGAAGCGCAGGCAATCAAGGCCATCAAGCGGGAAGAGATCAAGCAGGGCGATATCATGGTGGTGATCGGCGGCGGGCCGTCCGGCACCGGCATGGAAGAGACCTACCAGCTTACCTCCGCGCTGAAGCATATCTCGTGGGGCAAGACGGTATCGCTCATCACCGATGCGCGCTTCTCCGGCGTGTCGACGGGGGCCTGCTTCGGCCACGTATCGCCGGAGGCGCTGGCGGGCGGGCCGATTGGCAAGCTGCGCGATAACGACATCATCGAGATTGCCGTCGACCGGCTGACCCTCACGGGCAGCGTGAACTTCATCGGCACCGCGGACAATCCGCTGACGCCGGAGGAGGGCGCGCGCGAGCTGGCAATGCGGCAGACGCACCCGGACCTGCACGCCCACGACTTTTTGCCGGACGACACCCGGCTGTGGGCGGCATTGCAGTCCGTGAGCGGCGGCACCTGGAAAGGCTGTATTTATGACACCGATAAAATTATCGAGGTAATTAACGCCGGTAAAAAAGCGCTCGGCATTTAATTATTTCATTAGATAAAACCGTCTGCGGGAAATATTCCGCGGGCGGCTTTTTATATCTGTAATTTATTAATTTAAACAATAAGTTGCGATATATCGGTGGCGTCACAAAAGCAAAATAACGTAATTCAGAAATAAGATATGACCATTGCTGGTTAATTGAACAGCTCATTACACTCCATTAACACGATGTTGTAATTCAGCACACTACATAAGGGTGTAATTCTGATGACGCAATTAACCATGAAAGACAAAATTGGCTACGGGCTGGGTGACACCGCCTGCGGCTTCGTCTGGCAGGCCACGATGTTCCTGCTGGCCTATTTCTACACCGACGTGTTCGGTCTCTCCGCGGGCATTATGGGGACGCTGTTTTTAGTTTCACGCGTGCTAGACGCCGTGACCGATCCGCTGATGGGGCTGCTGGTAGACCGCACCCGTACCCGCTACGGCCAGTTCCGCCCGTTCCTGCTGTGGGGCGCCATCCCGTTTGGCATCGTCTGCATGCTGACCTTCTACACGCCGGACTTCTCCGCGCAGGGCAAAATCATCTACGCCTGCGCGACCTACATTCTCCTGACCCTGGTTTACACCTTCGTTAACGTCCCGTACTGCGCCATGCCGGGGGTGATCACCGCCGACCCGAAAGAGCGCCACGCCCTTCAGTCCTGGCGTTTCTTCCTCGCCGCCGCGGGGTCGCTCGCCATCAGCGGCATTGCCCTGCCGCTGGTGAGCATCATCGGCAAGGGGAATGAGCAGGTGGGCTATTTCGGCGCCATGTGCGTGCTGGGACTGACCGGCGTGGTGCTGCTCTACGTCTGCTTCTTTACCACCAAAGAGCGTTACACCTTTGAGGTTCAGCCGGGCTCGTCAGTGGCGAAAGACCTTAAGCTGCTGCTGGGCAACGGCCAGTGGCGCATCATGTGCGCGTTCAAGATGATGGCGACCTGCTCCAACGTGGTGCGCGGCGGGGCGACGCTCTACTTCGTGAAATACGTGATGGATCACCCGGAGATGGCGACGCAGTTTTTACTCTACGGCAGCCTCGCCACCATGTTCGGCTCGCTCTGCTCGTCTCGTCTGCTGGGCCGCTTCGACCGCGTCACCGCCTTTAAGTGGATCATCGTCGCTTACTCTCTGATTAGCCTGCTGATCTTCTTCACGCCGGCGGAGCATATTGCCCTGATTTTCGCCCTCAACATCCTGTTCCTGTTCGTCTTTAACACCACCACGCCGCTACAGTGGCTGATGGCCTCTGACGTGGTGGATTACGAGGAGAGCCGCAGCGGACGTCGCCTCGACGGGCTGGTGTTCTCCACCTACCTGTTCAGCCTGAAGATTGGCCTGGCGATTGGCGGGGCGGTGGTGGGCTGGATCCTGGCCTGGGTGAACTACTCCGCCAGCAGCAGCGTGCAGCCGGTAGAGGTGCTGACCACCATCAAAATCCTGTTCTGCGTGGTGCCGGTGGTGCTCTACGCGGGCATGTTCATCATGCTGTCGTTTTATAAGCTCACCGACGCCCGCGTGGAGGCCATCAGCCAGCAGCTGATCAAGCACCGCGCGACGCAGGGCGAGGCCGTTCCCGACGCCGCGACAGCCGCATCCCATTAACCGGAGGCAACATGGAAATCACTAACCCCATTCTGACCGGCTTCAACCCGGACCCGTCCCTCTGCCGCCAGGGCGAGGACTACTACATCGCCACCTCGACCTTCGAGTGGTTCCCCGGCGTGCGCATCTACCACTCTCGCGACCTGAAAAACTGGTCGCTGGTCAGCACGCCGCTGGACCGCGTGTCGATGCTGGACATGAAGGGCAACCCGGACTCCGGCGGCATCTGGGCGCCGTGCCTGAGCTACGCCGATGGCAAATTCTGGCTGCTCTACACCGACGTAAAGATTGTCGACTCGCCGTGGAAAAATGGCCGTAACTTCCTCGTCACTGCGCCGTCCATCGAAGGGCCGTGGAGCGAGCCAATCCCGATGGGCAACGGCGGGTTTGACCCGTCCCTGTTCCACGACGACGATGGCCGCAAGTACTACCTCTACCGTCCGTGGGGGCCGCGCCACCACAGCAACCCGCACAACACCATCGTGTTGCAGGCGTTTGATCCGCAGACCGGCACGCTCTCGCCGGAGCGCAAAACCCTGTTTACCGGCACGCCGCTCTGCTACACCGAAGGCGCGCACCTGTATCGCCACGCGGGATGGTACTACCTGATGGTGGCCGAAGGCGGCACCAGCTACGAGCACGCCGTCGTGGTGCTGCGTTCAAAAACCATCGACGGGCCGTACGAGCTGCACCCGGACGTGACGATGATGACCAGCTGGCACCTGCCGGAGAATCCGCTGCAGAAGAGCGGCCACGGCTCGCTGCTGCAGACCCACACGGGGGAGTGGTACATGGCCTACCTCACCAGCCGCCCGCTGCGTCTGCCCGGCGTGCCGCTGCTGGCCTCCGGCGGGCGCGGCTACTGCCCGCTGGGGCGCGAGACCGGCATCGCCCGCATTGAGTGGCGCGACGGCTGGCCGTACGTGGAAGGCGGCAAACACGCGCAGCTGACCGTGCCCGGCCCGCAGGTGGCGGAGCAGCCCGCAGCCGCTCAGGGTAACTGGCGGGATGATTTCGACGGCAGTACGCTTGACCCGGAGCTACAGACCCTGCGCATTCCGTTCGACGACACCCTCGGCTCGCTCACCGCCCGCCCGGGCTACTTACGGTTGTACGGCAACGACTCGCTCAACTCGACCTTTACCCAGTCGACCGTGGCGCGCCGCTGGCAGCACTTCGCCTTCCGCTCAGAAACACGGATGCAGTTCTCGCCGGTCCACTTCCAGCAGAGCGCGGGGCTGACCTGCTACTACAACAGCAAAAACTGGAGCTACTGCTTTGTGGATTACGAGGAGGGGCAGGGCAGAACGATTAAGGTGATCCAGCTTGACCACAACGTGCCGTCATGGCCGCTGCACGAGCAGCCGATTCCCGTGCCGGAGAGTGCGGAGAGCGTCTGGCTCCGGGTGGATGTGGATAGGCTGGTCTACCGCTACAGCTACTCGTTCGACGGCGAGACGTGGCACACCGTGCCGGTGACGTATGAGGCGTGGAAGCTGTCGGATGACTACATTGGCGGGCGCGGCTTCTTCACCGGCGCGTTTGTGGGGCTGCACTGCGAGGACATCAGCGGCGACGGCTGCCACGCGGACTTCGACTACTTCACCTACGAGCCGGCCTAACGGCTCAGGCCGGGTAGCCCAGAGCGCGTGAGAGCTGGAGCCCAGCCTGCTGAAGCTGCTCGCGGAAATCAGCCAGCTCTGCATCGTCCACGCGCGAGGTCAGGGTCGACAGGCTCAGGGCGGCAATCACGCGGGACTCGTGGTTCAACACTGGGACCGCCACGCAGCGCACGCCCTGCTCGTTCTCTTCGCTATCCAGGGCGTAGCCCTGCTCGCGGGTCTGCGCCAGGGCGCTTATTAGGGCTTCGCGAGAGGAGAGAGTGGCGGGAGTAAAGGTGGTGTACTGATAGCCCTCCAGCAGGGCGTTCAGCTCGGTCTCGCCCAGCCAGGCAATCAACACCTTGCCGATGGCGGTGGCGTGAACCGGCAGGCGGCGGCCGATGCGCGAATAGGCGATGGCGGCCAGCTTGCCTTCAATCTTCTCGATATAGACCCCTTCACGCCCGTCCAGGATCCCCAGATGGGTGGTCTGCCCGGTCCGCTGAGACAGCTCCGTCAGCCAGCCCTTCGCCTTCTGGCGAATATCGATGGAGCCCACGACAAAATGGCCGCGCTCGACCAGCTTCATGCCGAGGCGATATTTGCCGTTCTCCGGGTTCTGATCGATATAGCCGTGAAGCTGCAGAGTTTTCAGCAGCGAGTGGAGGGTACTCTTGCTCAGCCCCATCAGTTTGCTGATGTCGGTGATCTTAAGCTCGGTGGCCTGCTCGTTGAACAGGTCGAGGATCTGCAACGCACGTTCAACAGACTGAATAATCGGCATAATGCTGGCATGTCCACGCTGGAATGAAGGCGAAAACGTACCTTTTTCGGGGTGAAAAATCAATGAAATGGAGCTGGCCTGATTCGCCCGGCGGCGCTTCGCTTGCACGGGCCTACGGGTTGTGTAGGCCGGGTAAGCGCAGCGCCACCCGGCAAAAAGAGCGCGCAGTATCAATATTTTTGCCGGTACGTCGTTTGGCTCAGTTCGGTATAGTCAGGTTTCTTGAAAATTCAACAGCAGAAACTGACTGTACCTTCCATAAGTTGTCTTCTTTAACCATGCAGTCTATGACTATGTGGTCCTGCTTTTTACCGAATGCAATGTATACGTTGACACAGACTGGATCGGTATCCCCGGCTATGGCTGTTACATTCTGCGGCCAGTCATCGCCGATGTATTGCGCTTTTAAAAATATATCGGCCTCGTAAAACTCTTCGTCTGCATAGCGAGGATCCTGCGCGTGACGGAGTTTTTTCATTGTTGATGCTGTGACATATTTATCTATTTCGTTTCCATCAGTAATGGGAAATACGTCTTTGTTGATTTGATTTACGTACCAGCTGTTAAATTTTACAGCACGCTCAATTGGATCAGAAAGGCCAGCCGTTGCATAGAAAGAAAATATTAAGAGAAGCGGTAAGATATTTTTCATATCAATAGTGCCTGTAAAGGGTGATTTTTGGCCGTATCTTCCGATGCGCACCAGGCAATGCGTCAATGACTGCAACATCACCCTCAATAGGGGGGCCATACACTTTACTGAATCCTGCCTTCTCAAGAGAACGCCAGAAGTTTTTTGCATCAGCGCCATCAATCTTCAGTCCTCCGGCGCGGATAGCTGCAGCAACGGCGCGGGGGCAGTAACCGGTATTTTTATGATGTGCGTGGCTGCGGGCATACGACACAGCTTCATGCTTATTCCATGACATAAATAATCATTATTAACGAAATGCAGCAATAAGGAAATATTACGCCGCTAATATACGGTGTTTTGTAATTGATAATGATCTGATATTAACCATTATCTACTCAGTAAATAATGGTCAATAAAAATATAAATATCTATTATGGTTAATGCCTATCTGAGAAAGTGTCAGTAAAATGAATTTTTCTGCCCGACGATAACGCTGTTGTCGTTTTTAGTGTTTTCTCCCTCTCCCCGTGGGAGAGGGCCGGGGTGAGGGCACCAGACCGCAGAGGAGTCAATCATTCCCCAAGCGTCGCCACCATCACCGCCTTAATCGTATGCATCCGGTTTTCCGCCTGGTCGAACACGATGCTCGCCGCCGACTCAAACACCTCGTCCGTCACTTCCATCCCGCCGTGCAGGTCGAACTCTTTCGCCATCTGCTTGCCGAGTGTGGTCTGGTCGTCATGGAACGCCGGCAGACAGTGCAGGAACTTCACGTCTGGGTTGCCGGTGAGCGCCATCATCTGCGCGTTCACCTGATACCCGCGCAGCAGCGCAATCCGCTCCGCCCACTTCTCTTTGGCTTCGCCCATCGACACCCACACGTCGGTATAGATAAAGTCTGCGCCCTTCACGCCCGCCGCCACGTCTTCCGTCAGGGTGATTTTCCCGCCGTGCTTTTCCGCCAGCGCGCTGCACTCCGCCACCAGGCTCTCTTCCGGCCAGCAGGCTTTCGGGGCCACCAGGCGCAGATCCAGCCCGGTCAGCGCCGCCGCTTCCAGCATCGAGTTGCCCATGTTGTTGCGCGCGTCGCCCGCGTAGACCAGAGTCATCTCGTTAAACGCCTTGCCCGGCAGGTGCTCCTGCATGGTCAGCAGGTCCGCCAGCAGCTGGGTCGGGTGGAACTCGTTGGTCAGCCCGTTCCACACCGGCACGCCCGCATACTGCGCCAGCGTTTCGACCACTTCCTGGCCGTGACCGCGATACTGAATGCCGTCGTACATCCGCCCGAGAACCCGCGCGGTGTCCTTAATTGACTCTTTATGCCCAATCTGGCTGCCGCTCGGCCCTAAATACGTGACGCGTGCGCCCTGGTCAAATGCGGCAACTTCGAAAGAGCAACGTGTACGGGTCGAGTCTTTTTCGAAGATGAGCGCGATGTTTTTACCGGTAAGCTTCTGTACTTCCTTGCCATTTTTTTTATCGGCTTTGAGCTGTGCGGCAAGAGTCAGCAGAGAAGTGAACTGTGCAGGGGTAAAGTCGAGCAATTTCAGAAAGTGTTTCTTGTACAAATCAGACATTTTATCCTCACATGGCGAACGCCACTTATTGAATTAAAATTCACTTTATATGTGTAATTATTCATTTGCAACCCCGTTTCACAAATCTTTCCAACAAAGGTGGAGGCAAACCCGTCCGTGTGTGAAAATAGAAGTATCTGCCGCACTTTAAAGAGGATTGAGCCATGGCAAACCCGGAATTACTGGAAGAGCAACGCGAAGAGACGCGTCTGATTATTGAAGAGCTGCTGGAAGACGGTAGCGATCCGGACGCGTTGTACACCATCGAGCACCATTTCTCTGCGGATGATTTCGACGCGCTGGAAAAAATGGCCGTGGAAGCCTTCAAGCTGGGTTACGAAGTGACCGAGCCGGAAGAGCTGGAAGTGGAAGAGGGCGACACCGTCATCTGCTGCGACATCCTGAGCGAAGGCGCGCTGAAGGCGGAGCTGATCGACGCGCAGGTAGAACAGCTGATGAACCTGGCCGAGAAGTTTGACGTGGAATACGACGGCTGGGGAACCTACTTCGAAGATCCGAACGGTGAAGACGGCGAAGAAGGCGACGACGAAGATTACGTCGACGAAGACGACGACGGCGTGCGTCACTAAGCGTTTCAGGCGGTGGCGCGCGCCACCGCTTTTTCAAGGCAGAACCATGGATTACCCGCAGATACTCGCCCCCGTACTCAACTTCCTCCAGTGCCCGACCCCGCAAGCATGGATTGATAAAGCCCGCGACCCGGCGAACCTGCCGCTGCTGCTCACCGACCACATGGTGTGCGAGCTCAAGGCCGCCCAGACCGCGCTGTTACTCGTGCGTAAATACGTCGCCGACGAAAGCGGTGCCGACGCGCTGCTCGACTGGCTCAAACCCTACGAACAGTTCACCTTCCGCGACGGCCCGGAGCCGGACTTCATCGCCCTGCACAGGCAGATTGGCAAAAGCGTGATGCCCAAAACCGACGACCCGTGGGGCCAGGCGCTCATCGACAGCATGGTGCTGCTGATTAAAGAGGAGTTGCACCACTTCTGGCAGGTGCGCGAGGCGATGCTGGCCCGCGACATTCCGTACGTCAAAATCACCGCCAGCCGCTACGCCAAAGGGATGCTGAAAGAAGTGCGCACCCACGAACCGCTGACGCTGATCGACAAGCTTATCTGCGGCGCCTACATCGAGGCCCGCTCCTGCGAACGCTTCGCCGCGCTGGCCCCGTTCCTCGACGACGACCTGCAGAAGTTCTATCTCTCGCTGCTGCGCTCGGAAGCACGCCATTATCAGGACTACCTGACGCTAGCCCGGCAGGTGAGCGACGACGATATCTCACCGCGCATACAGCTTTTTGGCGAAATTGAAGCCACACTTATCTCGACACCGGACAACGAGTTTCGCTTCCACAGCGGCGTGCCGGTGTAAACCGGCATAACTCAAGGATAAGGATGCGAGATGAATAAAACGTGGACCCGTATTGTGATTGTCGTCATTGCGGCTGCCGCCGTGGCGTTCTGGGTGTTTTTCGACAGGCAGCGCGCCCCGGAACGGCAGATGGATAACGCCCTTAACGCGATGCCCGCCTGGCAGGTGATTAAGGAGCAGGAGCCCGCGCTGCATCAGCGCATCCTCGACCAGATGGCCGCCCTGCAAAAAGCGGGCGAGCCGGAGCAGCAGATTATCGACACCATCCAGCCGCAGATCCTGCATTTGCAGATGTCGCGCCTGCAAAACGCCCCGGATGCCAACGTGGTGAACTACATGACCATCAACATGGAGCAGACCGCCGCCATCCAGAAGGTGAGCGACGACGCCTGCTTCCGCTTCCTCTACCCGATGGTGAAGGGCGGCATCAACCCGATGCGCATGCTGGATAAAGACCTGATGGCGCGGCGCATGCAGGCCGACGCCGACATGATGCGCGCGGCCTACGGCAAAAACCGCCACACCGTGACACCGGGAGAACGCGAGGCGGCTGTCGAGGATGTGCGGCCGATTATGAAGGCGCTTGCCGATAAGTACGGCGAGGACATCCAGCTGCTGCAGATGCCGGAGAAGGCAGCGGGCAAAGAGAAGCTCTCCTGCGATATGGTGCAGGAGATGTGGGCCAAGGTGCTGGCGCTGCCGGAGCAGAAGGCGGCGAGGGTGATTCGGCTGGCGGTGTCTGAGCTGGACTGACGGTAGCGCTGGTTTTTTGGGCACTTAGCGCGGGTTTCGCGCGTCGTCGCTTGCATGGCGGCGCGCGACAGGTATAATCCACAACGTTTCCGCATCCCCTTCAGTGCCGAAGTGGCGAAATCGGTAGACGCAGTTGATTCAAAATCAACCGTAGAAATACGTGCCGGTTCGAGTCCGGCCTTCGGCACCATCGGAACATCAATAGACGTCAACGGACGTCTTTTTTTGTGCCTGAAATCCAGTATCCGCAAGGCTTTCCTCGCTTTTTCACTCAACCTAAGTCAACCTGATTCAATCTACATCAACTTACTGATGCGGGTACAGCTGCGGGTATATCGCGGTTCGATAATGTTTGTACCCACACAGAACCCTTGAAAGGATACTCATCATGGCTCTGAGTGATGTGAAGGTTCGTTCGGCTAAGCCTGAAGCAAAAGCCTATAAGCTGACCGACGGTGAAGGCATGGTTTTGCTGGTTCACCCGAATGGCTCAAAATACTGGCGGCTTCGTTATCGCTTTGGCGGCAAAGAGAAGATGCTGGCGTTTGGTAAATACCCCGAAGTGTCATTGGCGGATGCCCGGGCACGCCGGGATGAGGCCCGTAAGCTATTAGCTAACGGCGTCGACCCTAGTGAGAATAAGAAAGCTGTTAAGGTAGAACAAGAGCAGGAAGCGATAACGTTTGAAGTGGTTGCCCGAGAATGGCATGCCAGCAATCAGAAGTGGTCCGCATCGCATAGTGCTCGTGTATTGAAAAGTCTTGAGGATAATCTCTTTGCTGCTATCGGCAAACGCAATATTGCTGACCTGAAGACACGAGATCTGCTTGTGCCCATTAAGGCTGTGGAATCATCCGGACGACTCGAAGTCGCCGCCCGTTTACAGCAGCGTACTACCGCGATTATGCGCTTTGCTGTGCAGAGTGGCTTAATCGATTATAACCCGGCGCAAGAAATTGCCGGTGCGGTTGCTACGGCGAAAAGAAAGCACCGTGCTGCTCTGGAACTTAACCGCATTCCTGAATTGCTTCACCGCATCGATCACTATTCCGGAAGACCATTAACCCGACTGGCTGTCGAACTTACCTTGTTAGTCTTTATCCGCTCAAGCGAACTGCGTTTTGCCCGCTGGTCAGAAGTGGATTTTGATACTGCCATGTGGACAATTCCAGGTGAGCGTGAACCGCTGGAAGGTGTTAAACATTCTCAGCGTGGTTCAAAGATGCGGACTCCCCATCTTGTTCCTTTGTCGCGGCAGGCTCTGGCTATTTTTGAAAAGATCAAAAGCATGAATGGGAATCGAGAGCTGATCTTTGTGGGCGATCACGATCCGCGTAAGCCGATGAGTGAGAATACGGTTAACAAGGCTCTGCGAGTGATGGGCTATGACACGAAAACGGAGGTCTGTGGGCATGGATTCAGGACGATGGCCTGTAGCTCATTGATTGAATCGGGTTTGTGGTCGAGGGATGCTGTAGAAAGGCAGATGAGCCATCAGGAGCGTAGCTCTGTTAGGGCTGCCTACATCCATAAAGCGGAACATCTGGGGGAGCGCAGGTTGATGTTGCAGTGGTGGGCGGATTATCTGGATGCGAATCGGGAAATAGGGGTAAGTCCGTTTGATTTTGGAAAGTAACACCTAAATATTTTTCTATCATGAATTCGCAAGATAAATGAGAATAATCATGAGGTTAGTGAGCCCATGATGCATAGCGGCAATGACATCGTGAAAAAGTAGTACGACGCTACTATTGCATAAATTCTCTGTAACCTGTTATAGTCTTCTCACTGACCTAGTACGACGCTACTACCTAGGTAAGAGAGGGAGTAAATAGCAGTTGCCGCTGCTATTTACCCGAAACATTCTGATTAAAACCGCTCTGAGAGGCTCTAACAAAATGAACGAGAAAAAATATCAATCCCTGCGTAAAAAGTCAATAAGTAAGGGGGGGAATATGGCTTGTATTGTTATGCTGGTACAGGCGCTCTCCTTTTCCTCATTGCAGATGGATTTAGATGTACGTGTTGGGGATGTGAATTGGAAACACTCGATTGTGCTTAAAACTACTGGAGGAAAGGGAGAGTAATCTCCCTAACTTACTTATGCATAAAATTGTTACATTAGAGAGTGTTGCTGAGATCCGCTTAGGGATGCCCTTTAAATCGGCGATACAAGATGCTGGTGAGCAAGGCTCCTGTTATCTTATCCAGACGAAAGATATTGGACTTGACGGCATTTTAGATCTAGGTGCTTTAACCTCTGTTATCCCAGAGGGTAATCCTGAGAAGCATTATCTTTTCCCTAATGATATTTTATTACGTCTGCGGGGGCCTGTGTTTTCTGCTGGGATTATCGAAGGAAATTTAGGCAAACCAATCATTACGTCCAATCAGTTAGCAGTAATTAGATGTAATGATAATCTAATACTGCCACATTATTTACATTGGTATATAAACTCTACTTCTGGAAGTAAACATATTCGCAGTTTGAGTGAAGGTACTAGTATTAGTAAAATTAATTCAAAAACAGTTTCTAAAATGACTGTTAAACTTCCAAATTTGGGGGTTCAAGAAAAGATTGGTTCTATTAATAGAAACTGGAATAAACAAAAAACAGTTTATAATTCACTAATACAAAATGGTGATATGCTCTTTGATGGTATATGTGAAAGTATCATTAATAGCGAGGAGTTAGAAAATGAGTGAGATGAAGGCGCTTCATGAATCACTTTTACTTGCTTGTGATTTGTTTAGAGGGAAAGTTGACTCATCTTCTTATAAAGATTATATATTTTCAATGTTATTGCTGAAATATATTTCTGATGTTAAGGCTGATTATGAATATGATTTAATTAATGAAGAATATTCTGGGTTGTTAGAGATTGTTTCTCGAGTACCAGAGGTTGCGAGTTTTTATAAAATATATCATGAGGCTAAGAATCATGGTGATTATATTGGCGAGAGGATTGACGACTCGCTGAAGTTAATTGATCAGGCTATTGATTCTGTCTGTCAAAGTAGAGGTGGTTATTTATTCGAGTCTATACAATTTGCGACGGTTAATTTTGGTGCAAGATCAGCGAGAGATCGAATGCTTGTTGATTTACTCGCTATTTTTGCACGTCCTGAAATGAATTTTGGTTATATTCAAGGTGGTAATGAAAAGATAAAAGTAGCATGTAGATATCTTTTTGAAAAGATTGCATCTGACTCGGCGATGAGGGGTGGAGATTTTTATACTCCAGAAGGTATTTCGTTACTATTTGCAGAGTTATTGCAGCCTAAGGATGGAGATAGTATTTGTGATCCTACTTGTGGATCTGGTTCTCTTTTAATTACCCTAGGGGAAAAAATAAAAAAATCCTTTAAAAGCAATAACTATACCTTGTTTGGTCAAGAGGCTAATAGATCCAGTTGGGCCTTGGCTAAAATGAATATGATTATCCATAACGAAATTAATAGTCGGATAGAATGGGGGGATGTAATATCTAACCCTCAGCTTCTGGATACAGATAATAGATTGATACAGTTTGATGTAGTTGCTTCTAACCCTCCATTCAATATTATCGGTTGGAATCATGATGATTTAATACATAATGATTATGGTCGTTTTAATTTAGGTTTTCCACCTCAGTCTAAGGGTGATTATGCCTTTATTTTGCACATGATTTCAACACTTAAAAGTGCAACTGGTAGAATGGCCATACTGGTATCTCACGGGGTATTGTTCCGTGGAGGTCAAGAGGAGAGTATAAGGAAAAATTTAGTTAGTGAAGGGTTGTTAGATGCGGTAATAGGTCTACCAGATAGGTTGCTTCTTGGGACAGGGATATCATGCGCCATTTTGATCTTCAGGAGAGATAAAAAACATTCTAATGTTGTGTTCATCGACGCATCTGATTTGGCTAAACCCGTAAAGGGGCGCAATTTAATAACAAATGAAATCATTGAGAAGGTATCAGAATGCTACTTTGAAAGAAGTAGTATCAGTAATTTTTCACATGTTGCTTCTTTTGATGAAATACAAGAAAATGATTTTAATTTAAATATATCTCGGTATGTTAAGAAGCATGAGGAGCAGGCTTTTGTTGATCTTGAGAGCTTACGTCAACAGCGTGAGGAACTACTATCAACATTGCATGAATTAGAAAGAGAAATGAAAGATTTTATTGATAATTGATGGAGATGGTTGATGCAATAGTATCAACCATTTTCTGATTAAATTTCAATATCCCCAGTGATTATAAGCCAAGGGCATCTTATTCAACTTAGCTCTGTGTTCGCGCCAGTTCGGGAGGTACATGTTCATCAGGCCGATAAAACGCTCATTGTGCTTGCGTTCGTGTAGATGAACTAGCTCGTGAACCACAATGAATTCAAGGCATTCAGGAGGTTTTTTCACCAGTTCGAGATTGATCCAGATACGTGCGGTTTGGGGGTTACAGCTACCCCATTTAGTCTTCATTCGCTTGATGCCAACATAACTGGCTTCAACTTTAATTTCCTGCTGCCATTTTGGCATTAACTTAGGCAGTCTTTGTTTTAAAATACCGCGATACCACTGGTTGAGAACAGCTTCCCGCTGGGCCGTATCATAATGTGGAGGTACTTTCATGCGTATCCAACGACCCTGAAGTTTCACTTCAGCGGGCTTATCTACTAAAACTACATCCAGCCGATATCCTCTTCCCCAAAGGTAGTGTGTTTCGCCACTACACATTTCTCGTTCACTCTGGCGCGGCTGAGCCTGAAATTGTGCTTGCTGCTGTCGGATCCATACCAGCCTTCTGACAACAGCCATCCTGATAGCTGTGTCTGACAGTGAGACGGGGGCCGATACTCTCACTCGGCCATCCGGAGGCAGTACGCTGATATGCAGGTTTTTGATTGGCTTACGCTGCAAATCGAGAGTGAGCTCACCAAAGGTAACCAATGGCATCAGCGATACTCCTTCTGTGCCTTCACCAGGGCCATTACATCTGCGACCGTCACTGAATAACCTTTAATCTCTTCCGCGATAGCGAAACTAATCTCGCGTTCTTTAAAACGATCCCCGTACCAGTCGGCCTTTTTGGTGTGACGGACTGCAGCATCTATCTTTGTCACCAAGACTTCATCCTGCCCGAGGTTGTCAAACAACGCTTTCTTGGCGAGGGTATCAATACTTGCTGGATAAGTACTTTTACTACCTGACTGCGGATGTTTAACCTGCTTCGCCAGTTCACGTACGTGCTCCAGATACTCCTGATAGGAAATCGCCTGTTGACGACGAAGTGCGATCAGTTCATCAAGCAACACCGACATTTTTTCGTAGTATTTCGGGTTGACGGGGTTTTCATCAACAATAGTTCTGCGAACGTTATTTTCAATCGCTTCAGCCATGGCCTCCTGGTTGCCACGCATGTCGGCTGGAAGTCCATCCAGTGCTTCTTCTCCGCGTTCAATAATCAACTCAAGCAGCCCTAGTTCCTCAAAGTCCATAAGGGTTTCACTAGGATCGGCATCCACCCAAAGATCCAGCATCTGCCGCATCCCTGGCTCGAATTGCTTCATGTCCACGAAATCGCCACTGGCTATTTTGATTTCATCGCGGACTTTTGTATAAAACTCAACATCAATGCGGATTTGATTTGCCTGCTGCTCGCTATAACCAGCATCTGTTAGCTCACCTGCCAGATTGGTAAAAGCACGGATAAGCTTCGCCACGGATTGATACAATGTTAGACGTAAAGCTTCTTTCTCAGATAACTGCTCTATCGACGCCCCTGATTCCCCACAGAAATAATGCTGATAATCAAGTTGATTGCGTGGCATTTTTACTGGTTCGCAAAGGGTGCGAACGGCATCCAGAGCACCATCAAGATCGATTTTGGCTTGTTGCAAACGATCTTTCAGTAACCCGGCTACATCTTCTTTGTCGTAGCCGTCAAAGGCTTCTGCGGTGTAGTCCTGAACTGTTTTTTCCAATGAGCGGAAAAGGTCTTTATAGTCGACAATATAGCCGTATTCTTTATCTTCACCATCCAACCGGTTAACGCGACATATCGCCTGGAAAAGGTTGTGATCGGCCATTTTCTTGTCGATATAGAGGTAAGTGGCTGATGGGGCATCAAAGCCAGTCAATAACTTATCAACGACTATTAGAAGGCACATCTGGCCTGGTTCTTTGATGAAGCGTTGTTTGACCTCTTTTTCGAAATCACTCACACGTTTGGCTGCTTCAGCCTCAGGTTGTTCAAAATATTCCGCAAGCATTTTGCGGTAGATGTTGTACTTGGCTAGTTTCTCAGTCAGTCCTTCACCGCTCTCTTCGCCTTTAATCTCACTGGCATTTGGCTGGTAGCTCGTCACAATCGCACATTTACCGGCAAAACCTGCGTCACTAAACATCTCATAGCATTTGCAGGCCTGATAGACGCTGGAACAGACCAGCATGGCGTTACCTCGGCCGTCGGCGAGCCGTGGTTTTTGTTCAAAATCGAGAAGGATGTCAGCCACAATCTGTTCCAGCCGCGAGCGGCTCGACAACAGCTTCTGCATCGAAGCCCATTTCTGCTTGAGTTGCTGTTGGCCAAGGCGAGAAAGTTTAGATGTCTTAGCATCAAACCACTGGTCGACTTTTTTCTGAGATTTGACCCGCTGATCAATGTCACGAGCTTCGTAGCGCAGGTCCAGTACAACCCCATCATTGACTGCTTCATCAAATTTATAAGTGTGGATATAAGGCCCGAAGACCTCCACTGACTTCTTCTTATCTTTCTTCATCAGCGGGGTACCGGTGAAACCGATAAATTGTGCATCTGGCAAAATGCTTGTCATTGCCGCATGCAATTTGCCGGATTGGGTTCGGTGGCACTCATCCACAAACACGAATAATTTTCCCTTCGGGCTAAAATCGGCAGGGATATTTCGTTTCATTTGTTCGATAAAATCGTCCGTGTCAGCATCTCTGTCTTCCTCCTCCTTACGACCAAACTTATGCACTAACGAGCATATAAGCCAGGGCTTGGTTTGATTCAGGCGAGTCACCAGATCTGCGCCGCTTCTGGTGCGAAGGATCTCTTCTTCCACACCGTTAAACACTTTCTCGATCTGTTCATCAAGTTCTGTACGGTCGGTAATGATCAAAACTCGGCTGTCGGTAATATTTTCTCTGATCCATTTTGCTAGCCAAACCATAGTCAGACTTTTACCACTGCCCTGGGTATGCCAGATAATCCCGCCTTCATTGCGTTGAATAAACGGTTTCGTTGCAGTGACACCAAAATATTGGTTATGACGGCAGGTTTTTTTCACTCCAGCATCGAAAACGATAAAGTCGTGGATCAATTCCAGCAGGCGCTGTTTATTACATATCTGAGCCAGGTGACGATCAAGCATGTTGGCGTGGGGGGATTCAGCGGCTTCTTTCCATTGAAGGTAATATTTCTCCGGCGTTTCAATTACACCATAGCGAAGCCCTTCTAAATCATTACCGGCCATCACCAGTTGGATGGTAGTGAAGAAGTTGCGGATGAAGGCTTTTTGCTGATTATCAAGGTTTTGGCGGATGCCCTCTGAGACTGACACTGTAGAACGTTTTAGTTCAATGACACCAAGCGCAATACCGTTAACATACAGCACCAAATCCGGGCGCTTTTTATTTTCACCGTTGTAGGTCACTTCTTCAGCTATAGCAAAATCATTGGCTTCTGGATTTTTCCAATCTACCAACCACACGGTTTGATTCTGCTCACCAGCACCTTCTTTATCCTTTACGCCGTAGCGTAGCAGACGATACACCTCTTTGTTTGCATCATAGAGGATACGACCTTCACCGAGGCTTGCGGCTCGATCCAGCTGCCGTAATGCTCGGGCGATTAGGATTTCTGAAACACCGCGTTTTGATAGCCAGGCTGAAACTAAGCTAGGCTCGATGTTGCGGTTGTCTTCTCTTTTGTGCCAGTTACCAAGATAGTGATAACCGAGATGATCGGTGAATAACTGGATAACACGTTTTTGTGTTATGCGTTCACGTTGACCAACACTGTTCATAACACCTCCCTAAATACGCTATCACTACCACCTGCACCGGTTAACACTGCCAGCATTTCCGCTTCGTGAGTGGCGATTTCTTCTTCCCCCCACTGATTGTTCTTCTTCATCAGCTCGATCATGGCGAGCAGTTTCAGGCTATCTATTTCATTCCGTTCAAGACTCGCTTCGAAGTGCTCTTGCTTTTGTTTTGGCTGGAAATTACTCAGTCGCGAATTCTTGCTGTGGCTAATCAGACAGAGGTTGCCGAAGGAGTGCAGCGATGTATCTGGTAATATCCTGTAGCTATCCATGGGATGTTGAGGGTAGAAATGCTCTACCGAACTTCGGAAGGTGAATTCAAAACGTTTGACTGCCTCTGATTTTTTTCTGTCACGACACCAGAGTAAGTAGTCCAGGTAATTAAATACCAGGTTGTTCGCTATCATACCAAAGCGCATCTTCTTCTGAATCTTGTCGGAAAGTATCGCTGGTTGGATATGTACCTCTTTGCCGTAGATAATTTCAAAATATGATTTTGGTTCTTGTTCTGCCAGGAAGTTTTGAAAGACAAACGTGGAGGCGAGATGCTCCAGATACCCAAGGTACTTCCTTGCATCTATCTGTTTTTTAGCTGAATGGGCATTAAATAGATAGTACAAAGCTCCATTCAACCAGTGTTTATAAACCAGAGTAGGGGTTGAAACGTGGAAAGCGGATAGCAGCATCAAAATCTGCCGGTTGGCTCCAGCATAATCTCCATTTTCTTTCTGAAATGTGTTTGTATAGCTGGTACTTGTGCTTGAATTCCAACGCAGACGTTTGAGGCTCCACCCATCACTACCCTTGGCGAACTCTCGTTTTATCAAGTATTGATCAAAAAGGTATTTGCATTTGAGAAGTGCAAATACGAAATCTTGTACTGCTTTAACTGGGTCATTCTGCTTTAACAGCCGAAGTTCGAACTGTTCAATTAATTGTTTGTCGTCAAGAGGAACATCTACTCTGTTCTTACCTGTGTTGCTACAGACACGTAGCACATGAAGCAGGAAGTTGGAGAAGTTGATAATACTATTAAAACGCTCTGAGCTACCTTCATCTTCTTCACCTATATCACCACTTATGGTTGAAGATGACTTGATAATGTCAGCCAGTGTGCGGCTTGTTTGGTTCTTTCTTGTACCATGCTCCGAAGCCGATGAGATAAGCATGCCAGCCAGCGAATTAAAATCAGCAGGCACAAATTTCCCCCAATTTTCCTGCCCAAATAACTGATGACGTTCGGTAGGTGTAAAACCGTACTGGACATAACGTTCCATGTTGGAGCAGGCATCCCAAACTCGTGAGAGGGTGCTCAAGCTGCTCTGTCGATCTTGCTTGTCCGTTATCTTGTTGAGCGCAGCCATGAGTCGCGCTTTCACCACTTCATGCTTTTCAAGTTGCTCGCCACGGTTATTCATCACCTCAAAAAAATGGTTGAGGTCGGTATCGGCAGGCACTTCTATTCGGGCAATTTGTACATAGTCGAATAGATAGGTACAAAAATGGTTTAATGGCTCTCCAACTAGCTTCAAGTCGCGCAGCACTTTGCCAATCAGCTCATAGCCATTAATCAACCCTTCGTTAAATTCCTTGCTTCGAAGTTTATGTGGTTCGACGCCTTGCCAGAGGCGTGCAAAGGTCTCACTGGATTTTGGTCTACTCTCGAACCCCAGATTAATGCCCTGGTACCAGCTCATATCCAGCGAGGATCCCGCATGTTTTTTTAACCAGTTAGCAAGAAGGGATAGGGTAGTGAAACGCTGTTGTCCGTCGATGATCTCTAACTGCCCATCAGGGCGAGTGAACACGACCAACGTACCGATGTAGTAAGTTTGAGGGAGTGGGCTATGAAGGCTTTTTTGCTGGTAGTCGAGTATGTCCTGCACAAGTTGAGTGATCTCACCCTCTCCCCAGGCATAGTTACGCTGGTACATGGGGATAAGATAACGAGATGCATCACCCAGCAATGATCTGACCGTAAAGGAAGTTACCTGTGCATCACTCATAGTAGTTCATCTCCTTGAACAGCCTCACCAGTTCATCTTGTTCATAGTTACCTTTACGGCGGTTATTGTAATTTTCTGAAGCCCGAACTGTGAGTAGCTGCATAGATAGTACATCACCAGGTACTCTCGCTTCTTTGATCACCCGGAACAGATTATTTTCCAGCACGTACTTATCCATAGTCGCTAGCTGTACCACCTGCTGCCGAATTCGGCATCTGTAGGCCCAGATAAAGCTTTTTTCAACCGCTGCAGATAACGACTGCCCACCAAATTTGTCGATATAAAAGATCAGAGCACAATCAAACATTGTGCGTATATATTGATCCCCTGTTCGATAGCGATTTCTATAGCTATTTAACGTTCTTAGTATCTGGGTTGCCATTTCACCAAGGACTACGCCCTGAATCATTAACGGCTTTTGAGTGCGAGTGCTGGCGTGCTCACTGGCGATAATTGCCGATACCTGTTGCTGGTAGTGTTCCGCCATTTCGAAAAAGCGTCTTCCATTGATAATCATTTGATCGAGATGGAAAGGGAAACGCATTTTCTGGCCATCAATCTTGCGCTGATACTGATTGTTATAGTCATCTACAAAATGGTGAGCTATGCGCATAGATTCCACATAAGGGAACTGACCAATCTGATCAAGGTTGATCCCTTTGAATAGGCCGACTTCATCCTTACCAAAGAAACGAGCTGAATTTCCCTGCGACCATTGACGTACCCTGTAGAGATAGGATGCGAAAAGATTAGCCAGGTCATCGCTGGGTAATCCTTCCCAATGGGCAACGGAAGCAGCTTTCAGTTCTACCTCATGGCTGGCGAATTCACGTAGATGGAAGGCCTTAAGCAGATCGTGTGGATCCAGATCCCGCCCTCGGGCATTTTGTGAGTCGAAGAACTGAAAGGCTTCAGACAAGTCAGCCAGCACAAAGACCACCACCTGGCAGCGGTTGAGGAGAAAATCAATATGGTGCTCGCTGAATTGTCGATGGCTAACCCGACGTTTTAGCTCCTGATAATTCTGGTACAGATTGTTTTCAGACACCTGACTGGCAAAGTGCTGCCTGCCCATAAAACCTTCAACGATGGGTCTTAGCTGGGCAAGCGTTTCCCGCAAATCCTGGCGTTCCAATCCAGCAAGTCGGGTTTCGATAATGGCCCATACGGCCAGCATTAATGTCAAAGTACGTTGCTGGCCATCGACGATATCCAGTCGGTTTTCTTCATTGTTCTCAGTCTGATGAAACACCACTGAGCCCAACCGGTAAGCCGATTTATCAAGATGGCTATCAATATCCGCAAACAGTTCGCTTATATTTTTTGCCGTCCATTTATAAGGACGCTGATAGGCCGGAATGGTTACGTCAGTCAGGCTCAAAAGACCCTTGATGGACAGAACTGTCTTATCAAGGGTATGTTTCATGACTGCTGTTCCAACGGTAAACGGATACGGCCGGTCAGCAGTTGCTGCATCATTCCTTGTTTTAAATCTCGGGTCTTAGCGAGTTTTTGTTCCAATGCTTTGAGTTCATCGTCCATGTCTGAGAGGATACTTGCAATAGCGGTTTGTTCCTCTAAATTGGGTAATGTGACCAACACATTTTCAATGGTGTGAGCATTTAAACTAGGAACACCGGATGCTTCGTTATACTGCATCCAGTCAATCATACAGAACTTGTAATAAATAAATTTTACACAAAAATCCTTTTTTATTTCAGAGTAAAATAGTGTGTCCACTGTCCAGAAAGGCGTCTCAGCATATCTGGGTTTGTCTATTGTACCTTTCCGCCCAATTAATACTGATGGTTTATCAAATAAAAAAGATGTTGCATTTCCAATCTGCCCACCAGTCGCGTAAATAGGATATTGTCCACTTGGTGATTCGACTTCTTTTTGATTTTTACCATGCTTTATCGTGAGCACATTTTTAAAAGGAACTACTTGCCAGTCCTCAGGAATAGCTCCCAATTCGCTGGATCTATGGCCTTTGAGTGTCCCATCTGAATGCTTGGAAAATTGTGGCAGGCGAGTGCGGCCAGTCAACAGTTGTTGCATAGTTGCGGTTTTGATGGCCTGTTTTTTGGCGATCAGCTCTCCAAACTCAGTAATTAGCGCATTTGTATCGGATAGTACTTTAGCGATGATTATTTGTTCTTTTTTAGGAGGGATAAGAACCTCTAAACGTTTTATAATTCCGCTGCTTAGATTTTCTTGTCCCCCAGAGTTGCTTAACTCTCTGATTTGTTCATATTTTGAGATCAACAAATGTAAAACGTATTCTTTTGAGCACAATTCGCTTAATTCGATAGCGGCACAGGCTTGGTTTATCGTTGCATCAATCCCTAGAAGTGCAACCTTACCGCGAGTTTTTCCTTGACCATACATAGCCATTAAAATGGTGCCAGCTTTACACCACTTAGCAGACGATCCTTTTAATCCATTTTGTGTGATGAATTCATTAGCTTCAAATATCTCACTACCATCAATTAGAGTTGTAGTAATCCATGGAATATCGCCATCCCAGTATTCTGGGTTTTTTCGGTTAGGAGTTCCCCCAGAAAAGATAGTGGCAAGTTCTCCAAGTAACCTTAACTCCCAACCCTCCGGAAATGACACTTGCGGCATAGATTTTCCATTCACTTCCATTTTTTCACACAGTTCTAGAATCATGCCCATTCTAGCCCCATTGCCTTAAGGTGAGCTGCAACTTTGGTTTCTAGCTTATCCACATTTTTTATAAGATCGGGCAGCGTCGCACTATAACGTCCTTCCAGTTCTTTCACTCGATTTGCCAATCGCTGCGTGACAAGCTCAATCTCCCTTTCTAGGGCACCAGCCAAACTGGCCTTCCATTTATCATGTACCAGCAAAATTTTAATGTCATTATCATCGAGCTTTGGATAATGAGCAAATACCGCAAGATCCAGTCGTTCCTGTGCTTCTTTATGCGCTTTTTTGGCTTTGGTTTCTGCATCGAACAATACCTGAGCAATCCTCAGTCCAGCCTTTTCTTCTTTATCTGTTGTGACTTTAAGTCGAGCTTTAACACTGGTAGCTGTCACTTTCTCTTTGTCGTTCATCGCATCGGCAAGTAGTCCATCTTCACCGCTGTTTTCTTCAAGGAAACTTTCAAGTGCTTGCGCAGCTTCATCATAAGCGACCTGAAGTTGATCCAGTTCCAGCTTCTCTGTAGCAAAATAGCGAGTTACTAACAGTGCAGGCGGCAAAAGTTCAGCCTTATACTTTTTCTTGCCTATTACCAAATCCGGTGTTTCTTTGAGTTTTTCCCCTTTTTCTACAATAAGTTCACGAAGCACTTTGCCCGCCTGCCAGCCATCCTGACTCAGGACATAAACATCGTCTTGCATCACATCCATCCAGTAGTCCATCAGTAACTGATAGATGGCGTAGTTCTCAAGTAGCGGGATGTCAGCTTTAGTTTCAGAAGCATAGGCAGCGAGGAGCCGCTCGCCAATTTCTTCAATCAGCTGTTTGGGTGAGTCCCCACGAGCAATTTCTTCAAGCTGACAGTCTGCAAACCACTTTTCAAAGGGGATCAATGCTCCAGCTCTGAAAGCGGCAAATTCCGGGTGCGCAAGGATAGTGGTCTTTACTTCATTTGCTTCGACTCGTGCATTGCTGTAACCAGGTCGGGCAGGTTCGAACAGTTCCTGACGTAAAGTCGGGAAAATTTTCCAGTAAGCGCTAAGGGCATCAATATCGCGATTAGGAATGCCACCAGCCAAATGGCCAGAAAGGTCGTGTAGATCTTCCGGATCGCTGCTGTCGATATAGCGAGGGATATTGAGGTTGAAGTCGTTGGCCGCAATTTCTGACAGCGGGACCATGCGACTGAAGCGGGGGATTTCCTGCTCGCGATTAAACGCATCGACAATTTTATGAATGTCCTGGGCGCGCAGGCGATTTTTATTGCCGTCTTTAATAAAGCCCTTACTGGCATCGATCATAAAGATGCCTTGCTGACTCTCGCCATTAGCGTTGAACGCTCGGAGCTGGGCATCTTCTTTATCGATGACAATAATGCATGCCGGGATACCCGTGCCGTAGAACAAGTTAGCGGGCAGGCCAATGATGCCTTTGATATAACCCTGTTTGAGCAGATTTTCACGAATACGCGCTTCGGCATTGCCACGGAACAGAACGCCGTGAGGTAAGATCACAGCACCTTTGCCGGTACTTTTCAGGCTCTTGATTATGTGCAACAGGAAAGCATAATCACCATTCTTTTCTGGTGGTGTACCCCAGACAAAACGGTCAAAAGTATCGTTCGCAGCATCCAGCCCGCTGGTCCAGTTTTTGTTGGAGAAAGGGGGGTTAGCTACAGCAAAGTCGAAGGTTTTCAGATTATCGTTGCCATCTTTCCAGTGTGGATCGGCCAGGGTGTTACCTTTCCAGATTTTAGCGGTAGCGTTGTCATGCAGGATCATGTTCATGCGTGCAAGTGCGCTGGTCGCATAATCCATCTCTTGACCATAAATGGTCAGTCCTTTCGGACCGGCTTCGTCACTGGCTTTCAACAACAGTGAGCCTGAACCACAGGTAGGGTCATAAACGGTAGCATCCTGTGGTGTCTGTTTACTGATGCCAATTACTTTCGCCAGAATGCGTGACACCTCTGCCGGGGTATAAAACTGCCCCTTGGATTTACCTGACTCTGTAGCAAAGTGACGCATTAAATATTCGTAGGCATCACCCAGCAGATCGTCTCCATCAACGCGGTTGGCTGAGAGATCCAACCCTTCGAAGATTGCCACCAGCTTGGAAAGGCGGTCGATCATCTCCTTGCCTTTACCCAGCTTGTCCTCATCATTGAAGTCGGCGATGTCAATAACACCTTTCAGGTCATTAGCTTCAGCCAGTAATCTGATGGTTTTGTTAATTTTTTCGCCAATTTCTTTGTTGCCCTTGAGAGCAACCATATCGTCGAAACTTGCACCTTCCGGCACTTCAATCATCGCGTAAGGGTTGCCCTTAGCTTTGTCAGAGACGTACTTCATAAACAGTAGGGTCAACACATAGTCTTTGTACTGTGAAGCGTCCATTCCGCCACGCAACTCGTCGCAGCTCGCCCAAAGGGAGGAGTAAAGTTCGTTCTTCTTGATAGCCATATGGTGTCCGGTGAAAACAATACTGAGAACGCGCCAGGGGGTAACAAGCACCAGTGCTGAAACGCTGCCTATGGCGTGAGAAATTAGGCGAGAGTTTACCAAGTTGAAAGCGTTGAGACTATGCCGATGAGGGTAAAGTACGATGTAACCAGTGCATTATAACTTGGTCAAAACCAATGTTTATAATGTTGTAATATCGAGCCTATTAGCTTTGACTGCATCCAAAAGATCGTTCCTCCCTGCTGTAATCTTTAGTGCGCTCTTTCGCAAAATAACTTAACCGAAACGTCAGTTGATCATAAACCTCACTGTAACCAGGTGAGTTAATATCCAAGTAATAAAGTGGATTATCGGGAAAGCGGGCTAGTGTCCAGTGCTCTAGGCGGTGACTAAGCTGTAAAGCACTTAGCCAGGCTTCCCGTATCAGAGACGCCAGGCCCGTCCCGTCTTCTTTGTAACTCCCTAGTCCATTGAACGTATCGTTATTCACGAACAACACCATGTGGTAATGCGATTTCTGATTAATCTCACCCACCTCCCGAACCCAGGCATAGCGAAGGTGGCATGGATACGTTCGTGTACCCTGCTTCAACTTACTTCTGTAGCGTGCTGCAATCTTCGCATCGAGGGATTCAATGAAGCGAGATATCAGGCCCTGTCGGTTAATGAGCATATTGTCAGGAAGACGCAGGTCTACCCGTACCGCCATTGTACGTGCGTGCTCTACAGTCGCGTTATTTATAACGCGTAGAATACGCTGTAGGTAAGTGGTGTTGAATGGTGCGTGCCGCCTATCGAGACGGATATCATCAATCATATAATTTTCCTTGGGTAATGAATTACGGGCAGGGCAAAGCCTTACCCGTAATAGGCAGTTAAAGGGATTAAGGATTTAAAGGGTGGTAATACCAGCCATTAAGGCTGTCGTGTATGAGTGACCGTATATAGGTATGATGTTGAGATGATATTGTTTATATATAAGTCCTTTAATTAATATTACCAACCCGTCATGGGTTACTAATGACCAATCCACCAGCACCAGAGGCCGGATGATGGAAAGTGATTGATTTTTACTCCGAAGTTATATGCCCCCATATAATAATTTTCTGGTGTACTAATCAATCCTATGATTGCCTGGTACGTATCGCTAAATTCGTATCTCCCGACTGTATATCCCTTTTCTGCATTGAGGGCAGCGTTTCTCGCCGCCATATGACAGACCGCACATAGTGCATTGCCATTGGGTTGCTGTAATGACTGGAGGCAGTTGTGCCAGAAGACGCTGTAGCTTCGCCACTGCTGAAGGCCTTCCATTGACGGGAGCGAGATAGTGGCATTGCAGCATTGCTTCCGGTTGTCTGTGAAGGATGTCGTGTTCGAACCAAGGCGATGACGTTCTTGTGGGGGGGTGGAAAATCAACGGGCATCGGCAATGGTGGCAGAACCATTCATCATCAACTGAATTAAGCTGGCTGATTGCGACGATCTCACCCGTTTTACGCTGTGCGATATAGCATTTGGGTATTTGCATGATCCGGTCCTCACACTGGTCGGGTGGCTAGGATGTAATCATCAGCGAGAGCCTTGAGGCCCCGGTACGTACGCTGTTTTATTGCCAGCCATTGCTTCAGGGGGTCAGGAAGCGACAGGTGCAGTTCATACCATTCCTTCATATCCTTGCCCGTTACCAGTTCACACCAGCACAGCAATGTCAGCGTCTGGCGTAAGCCTGGCTGTACATGCAAACGGAACAACATCTGCAACTGGTCCGCCAGTCGACTTTTTCCCAGTCGGTAACATTCGCTGAGCAGTACTCCGGGCAGAAGGGAATAATCGATGTTCTTGGTCAGACGGGGAATGGTAGTACACGACTCAACAAGCCCGGTGCGGGTTAACGGCAACAGGCGCTGGGGGAGCACTACTTCAACTGAATGACCTTCCGGTATCAGGCAGGACGTTATAGTCAGTCGGTGCCACTGCGTTATTTGCTGATGGTATAAGCCGTGGAACACATTAATACGAGTAAAATCATCAAGCCAGGTCTGATAATGGTTGAGCAAAGGTGAATTGTTCATTTTGATATTCCTTAATACATAAATGACAGGCAGCCGTGAGTCTCCGCGAGGCGCGGTTAAGGCATGATGGACAGGATTTTTGTTGACGCGTGGAGAAGGGCTTTACGCTAAGTGCGGGATTCTTCAATACGGGCCTGAAGCCAGGCTTCGACTTCACTCTGTAGCCAGCGGGAACTGCGCCCCAGTTTGATGGGTTTTGGAAATACTCCATCTTTGATGAGCTTGTAAAACCACTTATCAGTTAGCCCGGTGAGCCGGGTGATAAAAGCCATATCGACAAACTGATCTTCAAGCAGGGAAGGTTTACTGGTCATAACTGGGCTCTCCGGTATCTAAAGGGGACCGGAGTCGGTTTATGAATTACTGCTGCCCACTCCGGCATAGGTACCGGTGGTGCTGTAAAAAAGTGTCGTTAGCTTATTCTGTTTTTCTGGGGCGGCCCTATCTTGCAGGTTCAGGAACCACATTACATCCCAAATCAGATAACCATTCTTCTGGGATTCTTTCGTTAGATAGCTGGCAATACGCCTCAAACTTTTAACGTCTTCGTCGTTGTAATAGTCAACGACGTTATTGATGTTGTCCTGGTAGCAGTCCTTCGGTTTACAACGTTCGTATTTCCTTTCGTCGTTAGTTATCTTCAGCCACAAGTCACCTATCTGTTGAATAAACGGAAATGACTTCTGGTGCTTTTGCCCCTTAAGATAAAAAATGGCATGAGCATGGATAGCATTTGTTTTTGTCCATTCCAACACCCAGAAGCAACCGCAGAGAGGAGGCATTTGCATTACAGCCTGAGTTAATTCCCGGAGATCATCCTGTATCTCAAATGAGGAATTACGAATGAATCGGTTAGTACCACGGTGGTAATCAAAATCCATTCGAAATGCCAGTATTATTGATTGACATTCAAGGATCTTATTCAGATGGTGGTTAATCATATTCAGCAAGAAATCATTGGGAGTGATTTTTTAAAGTGTGGGAAATGTCTCTGCATTGTGTTGTTCCTTTGGATGAGCCCAAAGGAACAGTAGTAACTGTTTTTTTTTGTAATGCAATCAAGAATGTTACCTGTCTAGCTGATCCAGTTTTTTACTGCTAGTAATGTACCATCTACTGGTGGGATAGTTGTAATATGCTGAGATCTACTTTCCTATAATACCAATTAACCTTAATTATCAAATTCGGACAAGTAACCCCCATTCTGATCGCTAATGAGACTCACACCCGATAACGAGATCCTGAATGCGTTGGCTTAAACATTTTCAGTAAACATCGAGAGGTGTTTATCATGGTCCTTGTTCGATATAACAATCGGCGATAACGTAAGAATTATGTATTGGCTACTCCATCGGCTGGATCAGCGTTGATGAGGAACAGGGTTATGCTACCACCATCTTACGGGTGAAATGTGACTCGCATCGCAACAAAATGAGGCTTTTATGTTATCGTTATGCACATTCTTAAATTTGCATAACGAATAACCATTATGAGAATAACATTTAACTCAGATAGTGAGTTGACAATTAATACAATTGATAGATATGCGAAAAGCTATGGAGTCTCAAGATCGAAAGTAATTTCTGATTTGCTTGATTCAATAGCACCCGCTCTTGATTATCTGGTTTTTCAAAACAGCTTAAAAAGAGAAATGGAGACTAAATTATTAAATTTATTTGCATATGAGCTTAAAGAAGTAGAAGCTAAAGTATCTAAGGATGAGGTTTTTTTTAGGTATTTTTATCAAAGTATAAAAAAGATTTCCTACGTATTTGTAAGTGAAGGTACAATTCGATTTTCACTGCCCGATAGAGAATTGTGGTTTGACCTTAGAGAAAAATTCAAATTAAAAGTAAGTGAGTTAGTCGAAATATATAGGCCTTTTGATAATGGCCACTATATTTGTGTTTTTTATCCTGACCCTCTTGAAGAGGGAATGTACACATCAGTTATAATTAACTTCATGTCGTTAATTGTCGATAACTACTGTTTCGATATTAATTCTTTGTGTTTTGTAAGAGAGGAAGATTTCTTTTATTGCGGCATTAATGATTACATGAAAAGAAATCTTAAAAACAAAAATCGGTTGCATCTCTCATGGGCTCCGCTAACAAAAATTGCTGACGGGTATCTATTTATGGCTGCAATGCGCAAAGAAAACTCAAACTATTCAGCCAGCCAAGAAGGAGATTTTACAGTGAACTTCCCTTACGATATATGGAAGCAATAATCCAAATATTTTCAGACAGATATTATCTCTACGAACCGTCCCCACTCCTTCACTGGAATGGGGATTTTCTTTTTCTGTCTGAGAAAGTGCTATGAATAAAAATGAAGGACAACTATTCCTGCAGAACTCGCTTGATAGCTTGCCCCAATGGGTATCTGAACGCATTCTGCAGCAGATAAATCAGTTAACCCACTACGAGCCTGTAATAGGCATTATGGGGAAAACCGGCGCGGGCAAGAGCAGCTTGTGCAATGCACTGTTTGCCGGGGAGGTGTCGCCGGTCAGTGATATTACAGCCTGCACACGCGAACCCTTACGCTTTCACCTGCAGGTGGGAAAACGCTACATGACACTAGTGGATTTACCCGGTGTGGGGGAAAGCAATGCGCGTGATGCGGAATATGCCACGCTGTACCGTAAGCAACTTCCCCGGCTCGACCTGGTACTGTGGCTTATTAAGGCCGATGACCGGGCTCTTGCGGTGGATGAACATTTTTACCGTCAGGTGATCGGTGAGTCTTACCGGCATAAAGTGCTGTTTGTTATCTGCCAGTCGGATAAGGTCGAACCCACCAGCAGTGGCAATAAACTATCCACGGAGCAGAAGCAAAATATCAGCCGCAAAATCTGCCTCCTGCATGAATTGTTCCAGCCGGTAAACCCAGTCTGTGCGGTGTCAGTTCGTCTGCAATGGGGACTGCGGGTGATGGCTGAGCGGATGATTCGTTGTCTGCCGCGTGAGGCTAGCAGTCCGGTGGCTGTACAGCTTTGTGCTCCACTTCGTACCGATGCCGTTAATAAAAAAGCCCGTGACGATTTTGGTGAAACGGTCGGCTCGGTGCTGGACACAGTAAGTTCCATGCCCCTGATACCGGACCCGGTTCGGACAGTCATCCAGTCTGTACGCGACATCGTGGTATCAGTCGCTCGTGCAGTCTGGAGTTTCTTCTTCTGAAAGTTAACCCTTCTAATCTAACTCGTAGTTTCCTGAGCCCTGCCGCGACTTTGCGGCGGGGCTTTTTGTATTTATTTTCCATCATGAGGAGTCTGCTTATGACCCGTCTGGCTTCGCGCTTTGGCGCAGCAAACCTTATCCGTCGTGACCGTCCATTAACCCGTGAAGAGCTGTTTCGCGTGGTGCCCAGCGTGTTCAGCGAGGACAAACACGAATCCCGCAGTGAACGATACACATATATACCCACCATCTCTCTGCTGGACAGTCTGCAGCAGGAGGGCTTTCAGCCGTTCTTTGCCTGTCAGACCCGCGTGCGTGATCCTGGTCGTCGTGAACATACGAAGCACATGATGCGCCTGCGTCGGGAAGGGCAGATTACCGGCAAACAGGTTCCGGAAATTATTCTGCTCAACTCCCTGATGGCTCCAGTTCGTATCAGATGCTACCGGGATTATTCCGTGCGGTATGCCAGAACGGCCTCGTCTGCGGTGAGTCGTTTGGCGAGGTGCGGGTGCCACACAAAGGGGATGTGGTGAGTCAGGTGATTGAAGGGGCTTATGAAGTACTGGGGATTTTTGACCGTGTGGAAGAGAAGCGGGATGCCATGCAGTCGCTTATGCTGCCGCCACCTGCACAACAGGCTCTGGCACAGGCTGCACTGACGTACCGTTTCGGTGAGGACCACCAGCCGGTGACAGCACCTCAGGTGCTTTCCCCCCCGGCGCTGGCAGGATGCGAGCAATGACTTGTGGACCACTTATCAGCGTATTCAGGAGAACCTGATTAAGGGCGGGCTCAGTGGTCGGAGTGCAAAAGGCGGGCGAACGCATACCCGCGCCGTGCGTGGTATCGACGGAGATGTGAGGCTCAACCGGGCCCTCTGGGTGATGGCTGAAGCGATGCTGGGTGGGTTTCAGTCCTGAGCTTGTTATCAGCATGTTAGGAAAGGACACTCCCTGTCCGTTTTACCTCCAGTGGATAGAGTGTTTTATCACCGCATTTCACGGTGTGCCGCGTCGGGCCTGCCTCCGGTGGCAGATAAAAAATAGTTCATTCCATGTCCATACCCTGTCCGCCCCCCTCTTTAGAATCATTTCATATTCAGTCAGTTAATTATTACGGAGATTCGAGATGACACAGGCAGAGCGCCGTCACGACCGGCTGGCTGTCAGGCTGTCACTGATAATCAGCCGCCTGGTTGCCGGTGAAACGCTGAACATGGCGCGGCTTGCTGCAGAGTTTGGTGTGTCAGTCCGTACCCTGCGACGAGATTTTCGCGAACGGCTGATGTACCTCGACCTGGAGTATCGACGGGGGCAGTGTCGCCTGCGCAGCACCGGTGGGGGCGTACAGGGCGAGCTGGATGCGCTGACCTTTGCACACAGGGCTGGTCTGGGCGATATCTTTCCTGGGCTGGACCGGCGTCTGGCGGGCATGCTGCTCACTGCAGGAGGGATGCCCTGTCTGGTATGGCAACCGCCACAGTCTGTGTCACCGGCCATCGCACTGGTGTTCTACCGTCTCGTCAGTGCCATTACCGCATGTAAGCGCATACTGCTGTTGGCTGAGGGAGAGCGCTGTGACGGCCTGGCTCCGTACCGCCTGATATTACTCGACGGTTGCTGGTACCTCACAGGTGAACTGAACGGGCATATCACCGTGCACTCTCTCGCAGCCATTCATGCGGTCACAGTCCTGAACACCACGTTTACCCCGAGAAAACGTCTCAGCCAGTTAACCACACAGGCTGGCTTTATCCGGGCTCTTCCGCACTTCAGTTGTATCCGCGAAGTCCTGTCTCCTGAGCCCTTTTAGGAGGAACCGGGCAGGACTCTGCTTCAATAACCTCTGTTAACAAGGAAAAACAATGATCTGGCATAACGAGCAAAATGATGTACGTCACGACAATATGCCCGATGACGATATCACCGACGCTCATGCTGACAGGACTGATGCGGATAACACTGCCTCATCTAACCACCTTATTTAAGTTAGTTAAGAGGTCTGTCGATAGTTAACAACTTATCTTTTTGAACATTTAAAGAGGATACCTGTGAAAATACTACTAATTACCTTAACATTATTTTTGAGCTTTAACGTCAATGCCACTCCGATGGAGGTGGCAACCACATGTACCGATAATTGTCCTTATCCTAGCGAACTGTATAAATCAGACAAAGCATTTGCAGAAGCCCTTGCCGGGAACTTGCGTACTATCGGGATTAAAAATGCCTTCACCAGCACTGGCGCACTCAATGGAACCGAATCCCCGATAAGATCATATAAATATAACGGCGATACCGTGGTGACGGGAACTATTTGTGCCAGCGACTGTTTTACCCACTTTAATTTCATATACGACGTAGTCACCAAAACTGCCGCATCAGCTTACATAGAAGGTAATAAAGCCACCTTAATGGGTAACCCGCCGAAGGACATTACCAATTTCCTGCTGAAAGATGAAAATGTTGCTACCACAACCATCGCTCCCTTAGCGCCCAAGGAAAAATCTGTACAAAAAGATGATTCAGCCAAAACGATTTGGGACTTGAAAGACAACAGCGGAAGGTTACTGGGGAACGTTTGTAATGGAAAACCAGGTACGTGTGTCATTGTGATGAATACTACAAATCTGGTGGCAGTGATTAATCATAAATCGCTCAACGGGTGTGCCATGGGGGATTTCTACGTTGTCAGCAGACCAGAGCAGTTTTGGAGCCAGTATGATACGGGAACATGTAGCAAAGACGCCATATTTGCTGAAGGAACAATGAACAATGGTCAATATCGAACCATTGATGTTCGTCTTCATGGTGAACTGGTTAAACAGTTTCCAATTGAATACTGGTCATTGGTCAAATCCTTTTCGGGCAAAAATCGCCCTTCGTGGGATAAAGCGAAGCAAAACCGTCAGCAGTAGGGTTGACTGATAACAATAAGACTCAATATTTTTCAAATCCCTCAGCCCCTGTCGCTTTAGCGCCGGGGGTTAATGCATTTAAAGGCATGAGGAAATGTCATAACTTTCTCTATTACCATCTGAACCTTTGCTCCGCAAGTACACTGAAGTAATCACAGCCCTCTATCGCAACATCACGATCGAGGGCAACCAGGCCAGTCACTTCCACTTGGTTGTTCGTGACTCTGAAAGCCGGATGGCCTCGCGGCATAGTGTTTTGCAACAAGTGCCGAAGCTTGCCTTAATCGCGGTCTCCGACGGGACGGTACCCCATAGCTTCATCCTTTGACTGACCACTGCTATTCATCAGAAGACATTTTACATTCGCACACGTTCTTTACCCCCTTGTACGCCAGCCATCGCCGCTGGCGTTTTTTATTTACGGAGAAAATCCATGACGACACAAACTCAATACGAGTTGGTCCCCACGAAAGAACCGCAACTCAACCTTACCGCCACGTCAGTTCCTGACGAACAGCGTATCCATTTCTGGCCTCAACGCTTTGGCTCCATCCCGCAGTGGATAACGCTGGAACCACGCATTTTCGCCTGGATGGACCGCTTCTGTGATGAATACAGCGGTGGTATCTGGTCCTTTTACACACTCAGTAATGGCGGAGCGTTTATTGCCCCT
This sequence comes from Enterobacter cloacae complex sp. AR_0002, assembly GCF_001922365.1. NCBI lineage: Bacteria > Pseudomonadati > Pseudomonadota > Gammaproteobacteria > Enterobacterales > Enterobacteriaceae > Enterobacter > Enterobacter cloacae complex sp. AR_0002. The sequence continues at coordinate 2,946,322 of NZ_CP018814.1, read as the reverse complement.
GATGCTGACAGTGACGATAAATGGCCTCTGTTCAACAGTATGAACGGCAATAGTGCGGAAATGAGCGTGGAAGCCGCAGGCATCGCTGTCTGCCTGATTGAATACAGCCATCACGCCTGTCGCACCGAATGCGATGCCATGACTGAGCACTATTACCGCCTGCGGGATTATGCCCTGCAGCACCCTGAATCCAACGCAATTATTCGCATTACTGACTGAGCGATCGTAATGAACAGTGAAGAACTGTCCCGGTCTGATGCCCTGTGGGAGTTGCTAAAACACGCTCCGGTAACAGAGGAGGATGACGAAGTGGTTATAAGCGAGCCTTTCTTACATTTTCCGGCGGGAACAGGCATCACGACTGTCTGGGCATGGTTCGAAGCCATCGACCCAACCTTTAGTGTGGCCCTGAAACTGTATGGTAAGAGAGCGGGCCTTTTGAAGTAATACTTCCCTCATCAATATTCCTTACTTAACGGAAAACAGAAAATGGGTACATCTTTTCATCCGCAGTATGGCTCGCTGTCCCTGAACACGCTGAGGACAGTAAAACGAGCTCTTAACCTGCTTGACCGACATCTGCACGAAACAGGCGTGGCATTTACCTCTACCCAAGCAGCTCGTGACTGGCTGAAACTGAAAATGGCGGGGCTGGAGCGTGAAGAGTTTATGGTGATGTATCTGAATCAACAGAATCAGTTGATTGCCCATGAAACTCTATTTGCCGGTTCCATCAGCAGCACCGAGGTACATCCCCGTGAGGTGGTCAAACGCGCCCTGTATTTCAATGCAGCCGCAGTGATACTGGCGCATAACCATCCCTCCGGCGACACCACGCCCAGCCAGGCAGATAAGACCATCACGCAGCGTCTGGTGCAGGCGCTTCAGCTCGTTGATATCCGTGTGCCTGACCATCTCATCGTCGGTGGCACGCAGATATTGTCGTTCGCTGAACACGGTCTGCTTTGAGGTATGACATGAGAATTGTCAGTAAACGCCGGGCGATGGCGATTTACCGTCAGCATCCGGCCTCCTGCATTTTTCGATACTGCACCAGCAGATACCAGTGGCACGGCAGTGTCTGTCATTACACCGGTAAGGTAGTTCCTGACATTCCCGGCGTGCTGGCGGTATACGCCGAACGCCGCCAGGACCGCAACGGACCGTATGCCTGTCTGATGAGTATCATCCTGAACTGAAAATAAAGAGGTTATAAATGAGCAACACCACATGGGGACTGCAGCGGGATATCACGCCGCGCCTGGGAGCACGTCTGGTTCAGGAGGGCAACTGGCTGCACTATTTGGCTGACCGAGCCAGTATTACCGGTAAATTCAGCGAAGCAGAATGTCTTAAGCTGGATGTGGTATTTCCGAATTTTATCAGCCAGTTGGAGTCAATGCTTACCACTGGTGAAATGAACCCTAGCCATGCCTATTGTGTCACCCTGTACCACAATGGTTTCACCTGCGAAGCCGATACCCTTGGCAGTTACGGCTACGTATACATCGCCGTTTACCCCACTCAACGTTAACTAACTCCACAAGAGCAAATATGAAAACTCTACCTGCAACAACTCCGCAGGCGGTGACGCTATGTCTGTCGCCCGTGGCAGTGTGGCAAATGCTGCTTGCACGCCTGCTGGAACAACATTATGGCCTGACACTCAACGACACACCATTCAGTGATGAAACGGTAATTCAGGAACATATCGATGCCGGTATATCTTTGGCCGATGCCGTTAATTTTCTGGTGGAAAAGTACGGGCTGGTTCGTATTGATCGCAGGGGATTCAACTGGCAAGAACAGTCCCCATATCTGCGGGCGGTCGATATTCTGCGGGCGCGACAGGCAACTGGTTTATTGAAAAGAAATCGTATTAGCGCGGCACGGTGAACATTGGGAATAGCCTCCCTGATTCACATTGCAGTCTTACTTATTTACTCACTCCAAAAAGCACCTGCCGATGCTGGTTGGTGCTTTTACTTATATGGACGAAACATCATGCAAATTGGAGCTGTAATTTTAACTGGGCACATTATCGCAAGTACAATCCGAGAATGCTGGGCCGTCGTTGTTGGTGGTTTTGACGCCTACGGCTAACAAGCTTATGATCCAGCATAATTTCTTTTCCTCATGAAGGGACGGGTATGGACAACAGAATGTGGATGATCCGCGGCGATGGTGGCAAGCTCTATGACGATTTTCGCGATAAGCAAATTGTAGGCATCGGTTGGTCTCAGCTGGCTCCATTAGTCAAACCCGGCCTGTCCCGAGCTCAGCTACTTGCCTTATACCAGGAAGCAGACCCTTTAACGAAGCTGGGAACAGCCCGTTCTGGTGCATCGCAGGTCTGGCGTTTTGTTAATGAGATCCAAAAGGGTGATTGGGTTATTACCTATTCGCCAGCCAACCGTACTTATCTGCTAGGTAAGGTTACATCTGATTTCCAGTACCACCCTGAATGGGTAGAAGAGGGGATGGGAATCGCTCGACAGGTTAAATGGAATACTCAAGAAATTGACCGCGATCGACTATCCGTTGCTACGAAAAACACATTGGGTTCTACGCTGACGGTTTTCCAGCTTCCGGAATATGCTCTAGAAGAGCTTTTGCAGGATAAGAAACCTACGGTAGATGTGATTACTCAGAATCCAATTGCGATGGATGAAGATGAGGTCGTTTCTGATCCGCTCCGCGATATGGAAATGCTCGCGTTTGAAGGTATCAAAGATCGCATCAACTCTCTTGACTGGGACGAGATGCAAAATCTGGTTGCCGGAGTTTTACGCAGTATGGGCTATAAAACGCAGGTCTCACCTGCGGGAGCCGATCGGGGTAAAGATATCATTGCTTCACCTGATGGATTCGGTTTTGAAAATCCACGTATTATCGTTGAGGTAAAACATCGCAGGGAGCAAATGGGAAGCCAACAGATCCGCAGCTTTATCGGCGGTCGCCATAAAGACGATCGCGGGCTTTATGTCAGTACAGGGGGTTTTACGAAAGATGCTCGATATGAAGCCGACCGTTCGACGATACCACTAACGCTCTGGACGCTTGATGATCTCGTCCGTGCGCTTATTGAGAACTATGAGCAAGTGGATATTGAGACCAAACTTTTGGTACCTCTGAAGAAAACTTTCCTGCCTGCCTGAATCTTGCTTTGGTAGCCATATCGGTGTTCTACTGGTATGGCTTTATACCCACTCGTAGTGTCTATTTTTTGTACGGATTTTAACTTGTGGGTACAAGTGTGGGTATAAATAATTATTCCTTCTTATAAACTACATTGATATCAGTCTATTGGGTGTGAAATTCGAGTCCGGCCTTCGCACTCATCCTCTAAATACCTCCCTCCGATGCCACTCCACAAACCCTTCCCCTGGATAATTCCCTTTTACTATCGGCAGCGCAATCTGATTCCCGGCAAAATCCCAAAACAGCCGCCCAACAATCCCGCCCCCATTCACCGCCTCGGACACCAGCACCCGCATACTCTCATCCAGCCCAATCGATCCCTTATCAAACGCCTTATGATGAATTGCACACAACGCCAGTCCGTTCGGGATCTCACACGGCCCGCCAAACTGCTTCCACTTGATATGCGCAGCTTCGAGTCCAACGGAGGCGTTATCATGTCGCATGTTGAATCCGCAGATGGCACATTCATAGTTATACGCACGCAGCACCTGCTGGCGAAATAGCGGATCGCGAACCTTACGGATCTGCTGGATATCAAAACCCATCTCATCAGCGATCTCTTCCTGAATGCTTTCCGGAAAATGCGCTTCAAGGATCTGCTGCGCCAGCGAGCCGATCAGGTTTTTGTTCTTACTCAGTAGCGCAAAGTGTTCTTCATCAAACCCGCCTGCAACGTTATGTTCCACAAGTTCTTTTACTGGTGGCTGTTTGCTACCCGTGGTGGAACAGAACTCAGTATTTTGAAGATCCCAAAACCCATCCCCTTTGAGCCGCCAGAAAGGCATATTCGGGTAATGCGCCTTCCTCTGCGGGCCAAAGCGTTCTAACAGGCTAAGCAATTGTTCGTGGACTTCGGTTCCGTAATCAAACAACCTTGCATGCCCCTGCTGATAGTTCGCCAGCACGTACAGAAGCAATAAAGGCTTATGCGGCGCGCGTTGTTCGCCTTTGCGCCAGATAGTGATGTCGGCAATCGCCTGTTCGAGAGTTTTGCTGGAAGCCATCGTGTTACGGAAGAAGGTAAATAATTGCGATAATGCTCGCAAAACCCAGACCAATCAACCCACAATCAACAAAAACATGACCTTACCGCACCCGGCTCTATTTCCTGAATCCCCCTCGCAAATTCCAAATTTACCCCACACGAAACCGCTGTATTTATATTCAGTCCTTTATAATGAGCACCAGAAATTACGCCGAACGGCAAAGGAAATATCAAAGAGAATTTAACGAGGAATTCGCGATATGAAGGTGCTGCAACACCCCCATACCGCTAACCACAAACAACTAAGATGGAGTTGAAAATGGCTGCGACGAATTTTAAGCCAGAGTTTACCGTTTGCAAAACAGAATCAGACGCTTTCACCGGCATGATTGAAAACCGCGAGCTGGTCCGCAAAAACAGCACCCGCCGACTTCACGGCAACCCGCCCAACGCGGCGCCCGTCCATCCGCGAGCGGAGACACCGCAGGACAGTGCCGCCTGTTGCGAACTGTATGCGCGCATAGACATGAAATATCTTCTGCTGGGCGGTGACTGGTTAAACCGTGCAGGCTTTATCAACGGTATGCCGGTGAAAATCCGCGCCATGAAAGACTGCATTGTGATTACCCCACAGCATACAAGAGAATTATGGGGATGCCTGGAAGGTATGAGCGTGGTGAATATAAATAAGCAGAAAGTCGCGCAGTGGTTAAAAACGTTTCCGGGAGCGCTAAATGATACAGGTGATATACCGGCTGTTAAGCGTGGAACAGGGCAGGCGATGTCGGAGTAACCGTGCTTCCCACCTCATGTAATCCTTGAAGCAATAAAACGATACGGGCATGTTATCCCATGCCCGTAGTCTTCAGAAATCACTCGTGCTTTACCTGCTCTTTCAGAGCCTTAACCAGCACAGCGTGAAGTTCGCCAACGGTTAAATCGCGTATCACAGGTTCGGGTATGCCACGCACCCAGCGCATAAACCTACAGATGCCAAAAAAATCTATACCCTCACCCGTAAACAGATACTCGTTCTCAGCAAGAGAGAACGTTTTCATATAGCCATCTTCTTCCGTGGCAAGCTGAACGCCAAAAGCTTCTTCGCAGTCTTCCAGTAGGTCTTCGCCATCCATACCGCAAATATGCAAATCGGCCTCAATCCAGGTGTTGCTATCAATAGGTTTACGATGTATCCCAGATGACTCACGTACGACCTCAATAACTTGTGCGAGAGTAGGTTCCATTTACAAAATATTCCGTATTCGTTAGTTTCAATGGGCTATCCGGAACTTAACAGTCACCCGCTATTCGATAAGGTGTGAAGTAAAGTACTGATCCAGAAAGTGTGATTATATTTACTATGGTTTGAAACCGGGTTTACCATTTTCCCTACGCCACTCCTTTACTTCCTGGACAACGCCTTCGGGGCTGTCTTCTCTATCTTCTCGTGGATAGTAAATAAGATCGGAACCATCAGGGTGCTCGGTCAATCGTTTAAATTCGAGGATATTTTTTATATCTTCAGCTTCAGTGGTACCAGATACATCAAAAATTTTTCTTACAAATTCCAAAAATTTTTCTTCTGTGTAATCTTCAATTTTATCCATTTTTTCATTTTAGATGAGATCTTTTAGTATGCCCGATACGATTATCGGGCAATGCCTCTCACCAATTATCCCTATAGTCGAAAGAAACCTGATAGTCATAAACAGTGGGGGGTATTTTATGTAAGAAATGGGGTTGAAGAACGGGTATCCATTCGGCTTCAACATCAAAAAAACCATTATTCACATTGTTCTTAGTCGGTATACGAAGACCTATGGTCATGATCTCCATGTTTTCGCCGAAATCGTTAGAAAATTCTGTACCTTCACCTAGTTCAGTCCTCATGTCATACCATTGCAATCTAATCTTCAAACCCTGGCAGCCCTCTTTTTTTAAATTATTGATTCTAAAGTTAGGTTAAATTTCCCCTCCAGAAAGCTGAAAGGTTAAATCATCAGAATAAAATGTTCTTCCAAGAAGGATTTCTAAAAGATGTGCCTGATGCTCATTGATATTATAGACGCCAATACCATGCGAAAAATCGCTTCTATCTTCAGCATTCATCTCCATAATCATACATAGATCATTGAGGTTTTGATGAGGTATTTCGATTTCGAAAAGCAAATCTTCATCTGTTTTGCTGTATGCATCAATTGTGTAAATGATCATTATTTTTCTACCTTTCTGGTTGGGTCTGCTGGTTTAGTTTGCTTACCCGTAGTGGGATCAAACTCACCGAGGTGATTGCGTCCTGAACGATCATAGACCTCAACTGTACCGTGTTGAGAGTCCCATTCGTAAATTTTACCTTTTGAATCCTTCCAACGGGTACGCAGTTTTCCTCCCCCTTTAATTGGTGTTTTCGCTTGAGCTTTCTTAGCATCAGGAAATGCAGATAAAGGAGGGTTTCCTTTAGGAGGTGAATGGTATTTGTGATCTGAATTAATATAGACATAAATCGGCGGCACCCCGCCCACCGGCAGAATCAGAATATAATCCGCAAACGTCTTCTCTTCCGGTGTCGGGCTGGTCGTCACACCAATCCCCGTATCCTCCGGCAGCGGATCAACCACAACCGGGTTCGGTATCCGTACCGGGTTCTGATTGCCCGTATCCCACGGCTTACTCTCTCCGGTGCGGTCCGGTGTCCAGATGAGGGTGATGCCAGGGTCTTCTTCGGTGGTAAAGGTGTACGCCTGGCGTCGGCTATCCCACTCCATCCTGCGAACGCGCACGCTGTCTTTGCCGGGTGGCGTATGCCAGCCGCGCGGCGTCGGGTTACCGCTGGCGTCGTTCTCCCAGGTGAAGCGAACGCGGGTAGGGGCTTCCCGCATCTGCTCGGCGCGCATGCGGTCGATAAAATCCTGCTCTCCGTCGTTCAGCTTGCCGGGATACATCCCTATGAGCAGCCCTGCGACAGGTGCACCAAGGCCTCCCGTCGCTATCTCACCAAGTGCAGCGCCGCGCACGGCCCATGTGCCGGAAGTGATGGTGCGCCCGCCAACGAGTGCGAGTTCGCTGGCATCGGCTATCGCGTTCCGCGCGGTCCAGGCCCTCTCTTCGGCCGCAATGGCAGCCTGATAGTCCATCTCCTCGTGATGCCCATTCCACCAGAGATAAAGCGCGCTGCGTTGCTTTGGTTTTGGGATCGCCTTACGCTTTGCCGCCTGGGCGTGTTGCGGGGCATTGTTGGGTATGGCCTGGTAAAACGCCATCTCAGCGAAGTTGGTGTGCGGCTCACTTCCGGTGCCTGCATCGTTACAGCCTTCACCGCGCAGGCAGGATTTCGCAAAGACCCGGTTGCGATCGCGTTCTTCTGCTTGTCGCTGCGCTTTGGCCTCTTGCTCTTTTCGGCGCGCTGCGAGCATGGCCTGATGCTTTTCCTGTGCGATCTGTTCAGGAGAGGGACCGGATCCGAGCCACTCTCCCGATGGGGCAATCACGCGGTTGGTTCCGTGCGGGCAGCCACAAATGACGACAGAACCATCGACGGCTGAGGTTTGTCCCATCCAGTTAACGCGAGGTTCGCCGTCTGCAACAACGCCCTGTTTGCCGCATTTAGGGCATGCCGTAGTTTTATCGCCAACGCGGATAACGCCGCGACCGTGCTCGGTGCAGTTGGGCAGGGTGCTACAACATATTGCGCCGGTGGTCGTTCTGTCGCCGTGCAGCGCCTGACCGCGGCCGTAGTTCGTTGAACGGTAGCCCATGGCCTATTCTCCGGGCCAGGTTAAGAAATCCTCTTGAGGTGGAATACCTTCCCGGGTGACCAGATAAGTACTGCCGAGCGGTGTGCTGATAATCTCGTCATCGTTATCAAGCAGGCTGCCTACCAGGGCAACGCCGTGTCCTTTCCAGGTAAAAGCGGTTCCTGAGGAAGTCATGATCGTGGAGAGCGTACCATCCGGATAGGCCACACAATCCCCTTCGACAATCGCGCTGGTATAACTCCCATCGTCCATGAGCATTGTGGCTTCACGATCGACAGGAAGAACTACGCCGCCCAGTCGGGTTTGGCTGCCAGCCGTGGCAATCCGCCAGATGGCGGTGACGGGATGTTGTCGATGAAAGGCTTCCTGTTCGGCAATAATGGCGCGCGCGTCCTCAGGCATGGCGGCCAGTTGTTCATCGGAAAAAGGCGAACGATCTATTTCCGCTTTCAACTCAGCGGTAAATTCATTGGTATAAAGCTGCATGACAATTCCTTGTAGAGGCAGAAGAGTAAATGCAGCAATGCTAGGTGTTAGACTGTAAGGGGAATATACATAAAGTGGTTAATAAACCGGGCTAAAATCCGAAATAAATATCCAGATTGATATTGGTCATCTTTTAAAGAAGGGATAGTAATGGTTCCTGTTAATTATAAATGCAATATTCGCTGAATTGCCGATAAATAATATTATGCAGCGTATGTATTATTTGAATACATGCGCTGCATGACGTTATTTTAAAACACCGGCACCCCCAGCCCAACCTTCACCTCCCTCAACGTCTCTTGCGTCACCCCCTGCGCCCGTTCCGTCCCGCGTTTCAGCATCGCCATCAGCTCGCCCCTGTCACGCATATACATCGCCCTCCGCTCCCGCATCGGCGCAATCAACTCCTGCAGGCACGCTTCAAGCTCGTTCTTACACGCCCGGTCGCCCAGCCCGCCCGCCTGATAGTGCGCCTTCATCGCCGCCACTTTGTCCTTGTCCGGGTGAAACGCATCGAGATACGTAAACACTACGTTCCCCTCAATCTGCCCCGGGTCGCTCACCTTCAGGTGGTTCGGGTCGGTGTACATGGCGCTGACCGCACGGTGAATGGTCTCTTCGCTGGCCGAAAGGTGCAGCGTGTTGCCCAGCGATTTCGACATCTTGGCGCTGCCGTCGATGCCGGGCAGGCGGCTGGTGTCGCTCAGCATCGCCTTGCAGTGGCGCAGCACCGGGGCGGGCAGCAGGCTATTCATCTTGTGCACAATCTCGTTGGTCTGCTCAATCATAGGCAGCTGGTCGTCGCCGACCGGCACGCACTCGGCCTTGAACGCGGTGATGTCCGCCGCCTGGCTGATGGGGTAGGCCATAAACCCGACCGGCAGCGAGCGGGCGAAGCCCTTCTGCGCAATCTCGTTTTTCACCGTCGGGTTACGCTCCACGCGGGCGACGGTGACGATGTTCATATACAGCATCGTCAGCTCGGCGAGGGCGGGCAGGGCGGACTGCAGGCAGATCGTGGTCAGGCTCGGGTCGATGCCGGCGGCGAGGTAGTCGGCCAGCACTTCGGGGATGTTGTCGCGAATTTTTTGCGGGTTGCTGCCGTTGTCGGTCAGCCCCTGCAGGTCGGCAATCAGCACAAACTGGTTGTGCGTCTGCTGCAACGCCACGCGCTGGCGCAGCGATCCGACGAAGTGGCCAAGGTGCAGCGGGCCGGTTGGGCGGTCGCCGGTGAGGATGGTTGGTGCGTTCATAAAGACTCCTTAATGTGCAATTGCCGAAAGGGGTCTTAGATGTGAGAAAGCCGCCTTTCGGCGGCTATCTGAAAATGGGAAAAACTACTCCGTGCCGCCTTTAAGAAGGCAGCCACCAGCGGTTTACGGTAAGCACGGCGTGGTTTATGTTCATGCTTTTACCGTATCACGTCCGGCGCAAAAAACAAAAGGGCACGTCATGCTGCAATCACTCAACCACCTGACCCTCGCGGTCAGCGACCTGCAAAAAAGCGTCACCTTCTGGCACGAACTGCTGGGGCTGACCCTGCACGCCCGCTGGAATACCGGGGCCTATCTCACCTGCGGCGATCTGTGGGTCTGCCTGTCGTACGACGAGGCGCGCCGGTACGTGCCGCCGCAGGAGAGCGACTACACCCATTACGCGTTTACCGTGGCGGAAGAGGATTTTGAACCGTTCTCGCAAAGGCTCGAGCAGGCGGGCGTCACCGTATGGAAGCAGAACAAAAGCGAGGGGGCGTCGTTCTATTTTCTCGACCCGGACGGGCACAAGCTGGAGCTGCACGTGGGCAGCCTCGCCGCGCGGCTGGCGGCGTGCCGCGAGAAGCCCTACGCGGGGATGGTGTTTACCTCAGACGAGGCTTGAGGCGCGCACCTTCAGCCTGCCCGCCAGCGTCACGTGCGTGGCAGCATCTTCCTGATTACACAGGTACTCCACCGCCAGCCGTCCCAGTTCGCTGTAGGGCAGCTGAATACTGGTCAGCGGCGGGGTGAGCTGTTCGGAAATCTTCTGGTCGTCGTAGCCCGCCAGCAGCATGTCCTGCGGGATGCGCACGCCGTTCACCGCCAGCGCCTGATAGCAGCCAATCGCCAGCCAGTCGCTGGCGCAGAAGATGGCGTCAGGGCGCTCGGCCAGTTCCAGCAGGGAGATCGTGGCGGTAAAGGACTCGCTGAACTGCCAGTTGGTCTGGCGCACCAGGCCGTCGTCGCACGCGAGTCCGGCCTGCTGCAGCGCGGCCTGGTAGCCCGCCAGACGCTGGCGCGAGGCCTCCATCCAGCTCTCGCCGGTGATGTGGGCGATGCGCGTCGCCCCGCAGGCGATGAGGTGTTTAGTCACCTGAAAAGCGTTGGCGTAGTCGTCCGGGATAAACGACGGCAGCAGCGGCGAGCCGGGGTCGCGCTGGTTGAGCAGCACCAGAGGGATGCGGGTGCAGTCCTGAAACGCCGTCATGTCCACCAGCGTGGTGACCGGTGAGGCGAGGACAATCCCGATGCAGTTGCGCTTCTCCAGCTGGCGGATGATGTTCAGCGCCAGCTCGATGTCGTCGCCGTAGTCGTAGACGGTGAGCAACGTCTCATTGCGCCACGCGGCCTCCCGCGCCTGGCTGATGGCGTCGATAAACGGGTCGAAGCTCTGCATGGAGCTCACCAGCAGGGCGATCTCTTCCTGGTTGCGCGGGGCGTGAACGGCGGGGAGGCGGTCGTAGCCGAGCTCGGTAGCCACATTAATCACCCGCTGGCGGGTGTCGTCGCTGAGCTTGATGTTGCGGGACTGGTTAAGCACCAGCGATACCGTCGCCTGCGACACCCCTGCCGCCCGCGCAATATCGTTCATCGTCACTTTCGTTTTTCGCTTCATCCGTCCTCTCCCTTTCGCGAATTCGCATCATACCCTAACCGCACGCTTTAGCGCCGTCGATCACGTTTCTCATTCATCGAAGCGTGAACTTTGTGAGGGGCATCGCTTTTCTAAACGCCGTGATTTGCGCATTTATCCTGCAACTAATATTTATTAGCTAAACATTATCAGTGAGAGGATGCGTAATGAAAGAGCAGTGGAGCAGGGAGCAGGCACAGGCGTGGTATCAGCAAAAAGGCTGGCTGTGCGGGTTTAACTATCTGCCGTCGACGGCGGTGAACTGGACCGATATCTGGCAGGCAGAGACCTTCGATGCCGAAACCATCGAGCGCGAGCTGGGCTGGGCGGCGGAGGCGGGCTATAACACCCTGCGCATCAACCTGCCGTTTATCGTCTGGGAGCATGACCGCGACGGGCTGATGGCGCGCATCGACCGCTTTTTGACGATTGCCGACGGTCACGGCTTCAGCACCATGCTGACCCTGATGGACGACTGCGGCTTCTCCGGCGACGAACCGTACCTCGGCCCGCAAAAGCCGCCCGTACCGGGCAAACACAACAGCCAGGCGGCGGCGAGCCCGGGGCGCGACAAGGTGTGCGATCCCGACTGCTGGCCGCAGATTGAGCGCTATATCCGCGACGTTGTCCGCCAGTTCCGCGACGATAAGCGCGTGCTGCTCTGGGATCTGTATAACGAGCCGGGCAACCGCGGCATTTTCGCGACGGGCACGCAGGAGGTGCAGTACGACGCGAAGCTGGAGACCTGCGCGCACGAGTTGATGAAGCTGGCGTTCCAGTGGGTGCGTGAAGAAGACCCGACCCAGCCGCTCACCGTCTGCGCGTGGCGCCTGCCGCCGGAAGAGGAGGGCGAGACGTTCTTCCAGCATCCGCTGGACCAGACCGCGCTGGCGCTCTCGGACGTGGTGAGCTTCCACGCCTACACCCACACCGGGCGCATGACGGCGATTATCCAGCAGCTGCAGGCGCTCGGTCGCCCGCTGTTCTGTACCGAATGGCTGGCACGCCACGTGGGCAGCACCATCGAAGAGCAGCTTCCGCTGATGTACGCGGCGAAGGTCGCGCCGTATCAGTGGGGGCTGGTGCGCGGCAAAACCCAGACGTGGCTGCCGTGGCCGGTGGTGATGAAGGAGTCCACGGACTACTGCCGCCTCTGGTTCCACGACGTGTTCGAGGAGAACGGTATCCCGTTTTCACGCGCTGAAATCGCGCTGATGAAGAAGCTGCGCAAAATCGCCCCGGATCCGCAGGGCTAATAATAACGACCCGGCGCGCTGTCGCCGGGCAACCAGGTACGCACTATGGCAACGACAATGAAAATACCCTCTCGCGAGCTGTGGTCTTATTTTGGCTATGGTTTAGGTCAGTGTTTTAGCTTTGGTTTAGTGGGTTCGTTTATTAACTATTTTTACACCGACGTGCTGGGGATCTCGGCGCTGGCGGCCAGTACCATCTTCCTGATTGCCCGCGCGTGGGACGCGGTTCACGATCCGCTGTTTGCCAGCATTATGGACACCATTAACAGCCGGTTCGGCAAGTTTCGCCACTTTTTGCTGATCGCGCCGCTGCTGATCACCGGCGTCACGCTGCTGTCGTTCTATAAAATCGAAGCGGACATGACCACCAAAATCCTCTACGCCGGGGTGACGTATATCCTGTGGGGGACGCTGTACGCCATCTCCGATATCCCGTTCTGGTCGATGTCGTCGGTGATGACCAACGACTCCGGCCAGCGCACCCGCGCGGTGACGGCGGCGATGCTCGGGGTGAACGCCGGGATCGCTTGCGCCAACATCTTCTTCCCGAAGCTGGCGGCGTTCTTCGCCCAGTACAGCAGCGATAAAGGCTACTTTATGGCGGCGCTGGTGATGATGCTGGTGGGCCTGCCGCTGATGCTCAACGGCTTTATGCAGATCAAAGAGCGCGTGCCGCCGAGCCCGGAAAAGGTGACCATCCGCGACACCTTCCACAACCTGCGCCAGAACAAACCGTTGTTTATCGTCCTGCTGTCGTTCTTTTTCTGTGTGTTCCATAACGTGGCGGGCGGTCTTTATATCTACTTCTTTATCAACAATATGGGCGACGGCAGCCTGCAAATGGCGATTGGCGTGATGGGCATTGTCGCGGCGGTGCTGTGCCTGGTCGCCCCGATGCTGACGCGCCGGATGCAGAAGCGGAAGCTGTTTATGATCCTCTGCGGGCTGGACGTGGCGGTGCGCGTGGTGATGTGGTTTGTCGGTTATCAGCAGGTGACGATGCTGTTCATTCTGCTTGGCCTGAGCACGCTGTTCGTGATGATGACCAACATCCTCACCTCGTCGATGATTGCCGACACCATCGAGTACGCGGAGTACCACACTAACAAGCGCTGCGCGGCGATCACTTTCTCCGGGCAGACCTTTACCGGCAAGATGTCGGTGGCGGTGGGCGGCGGGTTAATCGGCGTGTTTCTGACGATGATCGACTATGTGCCGCAGGCGCAGGCCCAGAGCGATAGCGTGCTGTCGGGGCTGTTCTTCGGGATTTGCCTGCTGCCGGCGATAGGCTCGCTGATCCGCATGGGCTTTATGTCGCGCTTTACCTTTACCGAGGAGAAGCATGCGGAAGTGTGTCGGCTGCTGGCGGAGCGCAGGCGGGGGAGCGAGCAGAATGGCATCGGGGATGAGGCGTTGACCCGCCCGGTATCGGTCAATTAATCGCTTCAGACGCCTGCTTTGCAGGCGTCTGCTTCTAATTCCGCAGCTTCAGGGACTCGGGGAGGTGGAGTATCGAGCTCTGAATACTGGTTCCGATGGTAAAAGGGACGATCCACAAACGTAGCGCATGGCTGTCCGGCTTATGAAGTTCGAAGGGATGGGGAAGCGCATCGCTAAAACCGTCATGCTGCGGGTAGATCAGGATCATATCGCCGCGGCTATCGAGATATTTCGTTCCGTAGGCCAGCATCTGGTAAAGATCGCTTTGCGAAATGTTAAAGCCAGGTTTATGAGGCTTAATCTTTTTCCATTTCGTATCGCAAATAATTGAAGAATGTTTCGACGTGTCATACGGGCGAAGCCAGATATCCGGCTTGAGTCTAAACATATACCTGGTGTGATATCGAGCCAGAGTGTGTGTTTTTGCTTGGGTATCAATTTGGTAACGTTGATGATGATGATGCCTCATCCACGCCGCAACAAAGGATTCAAATACCGCTTCCATTGGAAAGAGCAGCGATATGGCATCAGCATGACCCTGCATACAAAGTGGTGACTCCCCGTGTAGGATCAATTTGGCCCACTCCAGCGCCTGTTCATAGTGATGCATATGCCTGTCGAGGCGAACCAGATCGAACGCGTGTGCGGTATCAACAACGGGAGGAATACCTTCGAAGGCCGACTGCAAGGGGCGAAGCTGCTGGATGAGCTGAGGGTTGCGGGTCAGGCGCGAAACCGTATCGATGGCCGTTTTGAGAATGCGGTTCTCCGGTCGGTCAACACTGTACTCGTCATACTCCACCTGAAAGCGATCCCGGCGAACGCTATTTGTCGACAGTTGTGCTGAAACCCGCAGTTTTCCCTTCATCCACGGTAGATTCTCCTGCTGGCGAAGGTAGTCACGCTTAAGACCCTGCTGCAGGACCGCCTGGACGCTCTGGATAAATTGATGAATAAAGATATCCATCAGCGGCATGCGCGAGGTTTTGATACTGGCGGAGGTTGTGGCGATGTGCCGGAAGGTTTTCAGCGTGCGCAGCATCATCATCAGCTGTTCGCGGGCGTTATCATGGCCGGTCTTTGGCAACACCTCGATGAACGCTCCTCCCGGCAGCGCAATGACGCCGACATAGTTTTTCACCTGCAGCACCTTCACGCGCCCGACCGTTTTCAGCGTCAGCAGGCGCGCGTCGTATTCCGCATCGTCGTTCAGGCAGCATTGCTCCAGCCACGCAAAACAGGCCGGAGGAAGCTCCACTGCGTCCTTAACCCGGCCGCTGTCCTCTTTACTGACCAGATAACCGTATTCAAAGGTGGACCACTGCCGCCGCCCGGTCATTCGTCGTTCTCCGCGCCTCGCGCACCTGCATCGTAAATCTGACGCCAGGCGATGGCATTATTCCAGACAGGATCGTCTTCGCCTGCAAGGTGATAGCGCTCTCCCTCTTCCTGCAGATCGTCCGATGCATCCGTTCCAAACAGCCGCTGAATATTTCCCTCGTTTTTGATCGAACGGATGAAGCACAGGGCGGGATCCTGCTTCTGGTTATCTCCAAGGACCAGACGAATTTTCTGCCAGTCGTTGTAAAAGTACTCCTCCAGCAGCGGCAGCACTTTATTTTTAATCACCCGCTGCAGACGGGCGAAAGCAACGTCATCGTCCTCCGTCTCAATTACCGGTATGAAAAAAGCGTGCCCGAGCGTGTGCTCGCTATCGTACAGTGCCTCAATGCGTTCATTGAGCATCTGCAGTAGCCGTTTGAGATCGATACCTTTGATGACGTGGCCTTCCAGAATGGAGGCTTTCGGCAGCATGGCCTTAAACTCGAAGCGGCGGCGCAGGGCGGTGTCCAGAGCGGTCAGGGAACGGTCCGCGGTATTCATGGTGCCGACCAGGAACAGGTTGTTTGGCACGCTGAATTTTTCGCCCGAATAGGGTAGCGTCACGCTCAGGGCCTCGGGTTCACCCATGCGCTTGGATTTCTCAATTAAGGTGATGAGCTCTCCGAAAATTTTGGAGATATTGCCGCGGTTAATCTCGTCAACAATCAGCACGTAGTTCTGGCGTTTTGCCGGTGCATTTTTTTTCGGTGTGACGGGAAGATTATAATTATCATGAAGATAGTTGAGGATACCCCGGACATACGACTCGTTGTGGATATCTATCCCGTTGTTCTGATACCAAGCTTTGATGTCCTTCACGTAGGCGTTGTATCCATTCCCCAGATCCCCTTTTTTGCTGTTTAAAGGGAAGATGCCGAAGTTCGTTTCACTTTTATAGGTGACGCCGAACGGTTTACCTGATGTCGTTTTGAGCGTGGCGGCTTCGCCATTCAGCAGTTCTTTTTGAAACTTTGATAGCGCCTCGTTCAGCGCCAGCTGTTCACCTGCGTAACCAAACGCCGCATCCTCACAGATTTGCTTAAAGACGCCGGATTTAATGTCATAGCGAACGTTACCGTCACGGGTGGTATCGGCGCGTAGCCCTTCAATAAACTCTTCATAACCAAAGCTTTGGTGGAAAGTGACAAAGCGGATGCGCTGTTCGGAGACCAGCCGGTCATAAAGCGCTTTAAGTGCGTTTCGGTAATCACTGCCCTGAAGGCCATCCAGCAGGCGGGAATACTCAGCGGGTTCACAGGCACGGACGGCATGCTCAACGGTGGAATAGGTTTTACCCGTCCCCGGAGGGCCATAGAGAATGACGTTCAGTGGAACATCCGCCACGCTCTCATCCGTATCCTGATCGTCGTCTTCGGCCCAGGACTCGCTACCTACCAGGCCGATATCGCTCTTATCTTTGATGAAATGCGTGTAGAGATGCCACAGCGACATATTGAGTTCGACAGGGTCTACATGGCCGCCCAGCTCGCGGTTCAGAGCCGCCTTCAGCTCCAGGTTTTTTTCAAACCACGTCCCTTTCCCGGCGAGCCCAAGCCCGAAGCGGTTATTACAGTAGTTATAAATGCGGGAAAACATTTTGGTATTTACCACGTTCGAAACCCGCTCAGGGTACAGCGTGGCAAAAGCCCGGTGACACAACGCCCAGTACTGTTTCTTGAGAATGGATTTGGCCTTAAGCGCCTGTAGCTTGTTGACCACCTTTTCATATACGGCCGGGGTGCAGCCCTGTGCCATCAGGGTTGTGATTTCCCGCAGGTGAATCTGGGCCGCATTGTATTCGTTCTGCGACATTCCACCCTGTTTAATGCTGGCGACGCCGTTGGAGCGTTCATACCAAAGTGCCTTGATAAGGCTTTGATCACGAAACTCGGGTCGCTCTGTCGCTACGCGTTTGACCATCTGGTGATAGGCTGGCCCCCATTTAGGGCTGTATCGGCTGTTGTTATTGATATGCTCATTAAAGAAGGGGGCTAACGCGGTGCGATCCTGAACCATCATAAACTCCGGAAGTCGGGTAAAGGCGGTAAAGGTCAGTATTTTATAGGATTAATCTGAATAGTGTCACTGCTTGTTCAGGTGGGTTGAGGTGAAAAGGGGGCTGTCGCCGTTGGCATCAGCCCTCAGACATTACAGCGACTTCACAAACGCCAGCAGATCTTCGTTGAGCTGGTCCTGGTGGGTCAGCGCGAAGCCGTGCGGCGCGTTGTCGTACACCTTCAGCGTGGCGTTTTTGATCATCTCTGCCGCCAGCTTGCCGGTCGTTTCAAACGGCACGATCTGGTCGTTGCTGCCGTGAATAACCAGCGTCGGCACGTCGATTTTCGCCATATCCGGGCGGAAGTCGGTTTCGCCGAACGCGGTCACGCAGTCGATGGTGCCCTTCAGGGACGCCAACAGGGCGATGTTCAGCGTCTGGGTCAGCGCGCCGGCAGAGACGGTCTGCCCGGCATTGATACCGTAGAACGGCGTCGCGAAGTCGCTGATGAACTGGGCGCGATCTTTACGCAGCCCGTCGCGAATGCCGTCGAACACGCTCTGATCCACACCCTGCGGGAAGGTATCCGATTTGCCGAAGATCGGCGTCACCGCGCCCAGCAGCGCAAGACCGGCCACGCGCGCGCTGCCGTAGTTGTTGATGTAGCGCGTCACGTCGCCGCCGCCCATGGAGAAGCCCACCAGCGTCACCTCCTGAAGGTCCAGGGTGGTAATCAGGTCGTTGATGTCGGACGCAAAGGTATCGTAGTCGTAGCCGTTCCACGGCTGATCCGAGCGGCCAAAGCCGCGACGGTCAAAGGCGATGGCACGAAAGCCGCGCTCGGCCAGGTAGTTCAGCTGGCTGTCCCACATGTCGCCGTCCAGCGGCCAGCCGTGGCTGAAGAGAACCGGTTTGCCCGCGCCGTAATCTTTGTAGTAAATCTGCGTGCCGTCTTTAGCCTTAAACGTTGCCATAGTGTGTTCCTGTGCAGGTGATGGTTGTGGTTATACCGGCGCGACCAGGTAGCGAATAGCCGGTGATGTTGTGCCCTGATGAAAAGCCAGAACGCGGCTCTGCAACAGGAGGTCATTCATGGTGTGGCGTTCCTGCTGGCGCAGATGCTCAATCCACGAGCCCATCAGGAAGGTCTCGATAAACAGTCCGGGGCGCTCAATATCCTCGTATACCGCCCAGCTCATCGCCCCGGCGCGGCGGCGCACCCGGCGCAGCTCGTGCACCGCCTGCAAAAACGCTTTCGCGTTGTGCGGGTCGATGATGTACTCGTGCGAGACCAGCACCGGGCCGCGCTCGTTCGGCAGGTCGATCTTCACGCCGTCCAGCGGCTGGCCGCTGAGGTCGAGATTTAAATCAGGATCTTTCTCCAGCTTCCAGCGGAACACCGTTGCGCTTGCCAGCACCATCCCCAGCGTGGCGACCACCAGCGAGGTCGGGGTGCCAAACTGCGACGCGATCTGTCCCCAGAGGGCGCTGCCTGCGGTCATCGAGCCGAAGAACACCGTCAGATAAACCGCCAGCGCGCGGGCCTTCACCCAGCGGGCGGCGCTGCGCTGCGCGCCGAGGTTCAGCGTCGAGAGCACCGCAATCCACGCGAAGCCGGTGAAGAACTCAAACAGGTTGAGCAGCCAGACGTGGCGCACGAACGCCAGCGCCAGCATGGTGAGGGCAAAAACCAGGCTCGCGGCTACCATCAGCCGGTCGGCGTTCAGCCGCTGGCGCAGGCGCGGCAGCAGAATGGCCCCGGCAATCGCCCCCAGGCCAATGCACGCCAGCATCACGCCGTAGCCTGCCGGGCCCAGGCCCAGCTCGCGGCGCGCCACCAGCGGCAGCAGTGCCCAGCCCGCGCTGCCGAAAACGAAGAACGCCACGGTGCGCACCAGCACGTTGCGCAGCACCGGCGCGGCGTGCACGTAGCGAATGCCGGAGCGCACCGCGGAGAAGAAGTGCTCCGGCGGCAGGCGCTGCACGGACGGCGCAGGACGCCAGCGCCACAGCACCCACGCCACGCCGACCACGGAGAGCGCGTTCAGGGCAAACACCATCCACGGCCCGGCGAGCGAGAGCAGAAAACCGCCCAGCGCAGGGCCAATCGCCCGGCTGATATTGACCCCGAGCGAGTTCAGCGCCACGGCGGCGCCCAGTTCCGGCTTGCTCACCAGATCGGGCACCACGGCCTGGAACGGCGGCGAGCTCATCGCCGCGCCCACGCTCAGCAGAAACGTCGCCACCAGCAGAACGGTAGGGGTGACGTGTCCGGTGAAGGAGAGCAGCGTCAGCCCGGCGGCGGCGATGAACACCCACAGCTGGGAGAAGAGCAGGTATTTACGTCGGTCAACGATGTCCGCCATCACCCCGGACGGCAGGGCGAAGAGGAACATCGGCAGGCTGCTCGCCGCCTGCACCAGCGCGATATCCAGCGGATCGGCGCTGAGCGTCAGCATGCTCCAGTTGATACCGACGTCGCTCATCCATGAGCCGACGTTAGAGACCACCGTGGCGATCCACAGCATGCGGAACACCGGCTGGCTCAGCGGCTGCCAGGGTGAAACCGCCGGGGCGGGCGTCGTCTCGACGTGTGCGTCGCGAACGTCGTTTACCTGGGTCATGCGAACCTCTCCGTTGTTTTACGCTGCACTCGCCACTGGCCCGGCCCGGTGAGGGCAAGGGTGGTGAAGATAATCAGCAGCAGCCAGCCAAACTGCCCTTCGGCAATCGACCAGTTCGGATGAACCGCCAGCATCGCCACCAGCAGCACGGCGATAATCGGCAGGCACGCCAGGCGGGTGTAAACCCCCGCAATGATAAACAGCGGGCAGATCACCTCGGCGACGATCGCCGGGATCAGACTGGCATACGGCCCGAAACCAAACGGATCTTCGATGCGCGTCAGCTCTTCGCTGAAGTGCAGCACCTTCGGCAGGCCGTGCACGTAAAGCAGCAGCAGGCTGCCGGTCAGGCGCAGAAAGAACAGCCCCGGATCGATCCGGGACGAAGCGTCATTTTGTTTCATTAGAATGCAAAGCAGCTGCAACCCAGCGCCCCCCAGAAAGCGTTATCGTCGGATACCGGCATCGCTGACGTGCGGGCAAAGTCATGCTGGTGGCTGTGAACCCCGCACGGGCCGCTACAGTGGTGAACCACACTCATACCCACGCGTGCGGCCTGCGGCGGCGCGCTGCGGTAGTGGCCCGGCACCTTCACCACCGGGGACCACTCGGGCAGAACCGGGATGGCCGGCGGCGCGAGCGGGCCAAAGCTGCCAGCGGCGTAGACGATATCGCCGTTCACCACGGTGAGGACGGACTCGATGCCCTTGATCTCCTCCTCCGGCACGCGGAAGTAATCTTTGCTGAGCACCGCCAGATCCGCGAGCTGGCCGACCTTGATCTGCCCCTTCTGATTCTGCTCGCTGGAGAACCACGCGCTGCCCTGGGTCCAGAGCATCAGGGCGGTATCGCGATCCAGGCGGGCGCTGTGGTCGTACATCTGCATCCCGCCGACGGTGCGGCCGGAGACCAGCCAGTAGAGCGCGGTCCACGGATTGTAACTCGCCACGCGGGTGGCATCGGTGCCTAATCCCACCGGCACGCCGGTCTCGAGCATTTTTGCCACCGGCGGCGTGTGGCGGGTGGCTTCGATGCCGTAACGCTAGGCAAAATACTCGCCCTGGAAGGCCATGCGGTGCTGGACGGCAATGCCGCCGCCGAGCGCTTTGATGCGGTCGATGTTGGCCTGGGTGACGGTTTCCGCATGGTCGAAGAACCAGTGCAGGCCGTTGAACGGAATGTCGCGGTTCACCTTCTCGAACACGTCCAGCATGCGGCTGATGGATTCGTTGTAGGTGGCGTGCAGGCGGAACGGCCAGCGATGCTCCACCAGATGGCGCACCACGCGCTCCAGCTCGTCCTCCATGCCCGGCGCGAGGTCCGGGCGCGGCTCGAGGAAGTCTTCAAAATCGGCGGCGGAGAAGACCAGCATCTCGCCCGCGCCGTTGTGGCGGAAGAAATCGCTGCCCTGGCCCGGCGTGAGCATGTCGGTCCATTTTTCAAAGTCTTCCAGCTCGTGGCCCGGACGCTGGGTAAACAGGTTGTAGGCGATGCGGATGGTCATCTGCTTTTTCTCGTGCAGCTCGGCGATCACCTCGTAATCTTCCGGGTAGTTCTGGAAGCCGCCGCCCGCGTCGATGGCGCTGGTCAGCCCCAGACGGTTCAGCTCACGCATGAACTGGCGGGTGGAGTTCACCTGCTGCTCCAGCGGCAGCTTCGGCCCTTTGGCCAGCGTGGCGTAGAGGATCATGGCGTTCGGACGGGCAATCAGCATCCCGGTCGGGTTACCGTTGGCGTCGCGCTGGATCTCGCCGCCCGGCGGGTTTGGCGTCTCTTTGGTGTAGCCGACCACCTTCAGCGCGGCGCGGTTGAGCAGGGCGCGGTCGTACAGGTGCAGGATGAAGACCGGGGTGTCCGGCGCGGCGTCGTTAATTTCGTCCAGGGTTGGCATGCGGCGCTCGGCAAACTGGAACTCGCTCCAGCCGCCCACCACGCGCACCCACTGGGGCGACGGCGTGCGCAGCGCCTGCTCTTTCAGCATCCGCAGGGCGTCGGCGAGCGACGGCACGCCTTCCCAGCGCAGCTCGAGGTTGTAGTTCAGCCCGCCGCGGATCAGGTGCAGGTGCGAGTCGTTCAGGCCGGGGATGGCGGTGTGGCCTTTTAAGTCGACCACCTTAGTGCCGTCGCAGTGGTGTTGCATCACCTCGGCGACGGTACCCACTTCCAGAAATTTTCCGTCGCGCACGGCGACGGCTTCCGCGAGAGGATTCTCGCGATCGACGGTGTGAAACTGGCCGTTAACCAGAATGAGATCGGCTTTACCGAGGGTAACCATAAGAGCTCCAGACTAAGAGGGGAATGGTCAGGATTATGGGAACCGGTTTCGGCAAAGATCCAGTTATACAATAGGATAGCTATACCAAAGTATAACTATACCTAAGGTTAACTATACGAAGAGATAATTACACCACAGCGCTGTGGGTCATAGGATGAACGCGATTTTATCGGCGTGCTGTTCGCGGCGATTTTAACCTTTAACCTCACTGGATAATCTTATGACCACTTCTAAGCTCGAAGTCTTAACCCCTGCCAACTGTCAGATCATTTTCATCGACCACCAGCCGCAGATGGCGTTCGGCGTGCAGTCTATTGACCGCCAGGTGCTGAAAAATAACACCGTGGCGCTGGCGAAAGCGGCTAAGGTGTTCAACATCCCAACCATCATCACCACCGTTGAGACTGAAAGCTTCTCCGGCAATACCTATCCGGAACTGCTGGACGTGTTCCCGGGCCAGGACATTCTGGAGCGTACCTCCATGAACTCCTGGGACGACCAGAAAGTGCGTGACGCGCTGAAGGCCAACGGCAAGAAGAAAGTGGTTGTCGCCGGTCTGTGGACCGAAGTGTGCAACAACAGCTTTGCCCTGTGCGCGATGCTGGAAGGCGACTACGAAATTTATATGGTGGCAGACGCCTCCGGCGGCACCTCCAAAGAAGCCCACGACTTCGCGATGCAGCGCATGATCCAGGCGGGCGTGATCCCGGTGACCTGGCAGCAGGTGATGCTGGAGTGGCAGCGTGACTGGGCGCGCAAAGAGACCTACACCGCGGTGATGGATATCGTGCGCGAGCACTCCGGCGCCTACGGCATGGGCGTGGATTACGCCTACACCATGGTGCACAAAGCGCCGTCTCGCCAGAAGAGCGAGCACCGCACCTTAGCGCCGGTTCCGGCTCGCTAAGTCCCGTCGGCGGGCTGGTCCCTCATCCGGCTCGCCGCTGCCTCTTTCTCTGGAGTTCACAATGAGTACTGGGCTGATATCCCTTGCGGCAGGCGTGTTGATTGGCCTGATGTATGCCGTGCTGAAGGTGCGCTCCCCCGCGCCGCCAGCGCTGGCGCTGATTGGCCTGCTGGGGATGCTGGCGGGTGAACAGGCGATGCGTCATCTTTTATCCCGCGATAATCCGGCTGCCGTGCAGGTGACGGTTCCCCACGTTCAACACCCGACCGGAGCGTCATCATGAAGGCCTGGATTATTTCGCTGGTGTGCGGGGCCGCGGCTGGGGTACTTTACGCCCTGCTCGACGTACATTCCCCGGCGCCGCCGGTCGTCGCGCTGCTAGGCCTGTTCGGCATGCTGGTGGGTGAACAGCTGATCCCCATCGGGCGTCGTCTGGTGAGCCGCGAACCGCTGACCCTGGCCTGGTTTCGTCATGAATGCGTACCGAAAATCAGCGGTACTGCGCCCCCCGCGCCCGCGAAGGAAAGCCGCGACGCGTAACGATTTGTTTGAGGAAAGACAGCATGACGCTGCCGTGGCGCATTGCCATCATCGATGACGAACGCTCTGTTCGCAGCGGGCTCAGTAATCTGCTGCAATCGGAAGGGTATGCTACCGATACCTTCGATTCGGCAGAGGTGTTCTTGAGCCACCCTCTCGCCCTGTCCGGCGCGTCGCTGGTGATCGCCGACATCAAGCTGCGCGGCATGAACGGCATCGAGCTGTTTGAGAAGCTGCGGTTGCTGGCCATGCCGCCACCGCCAATACTCTTTATCTCCGGCCATGCTGATGAAAATATGCAGCGGTATGCACTCAGTCTGGGCGCCGCTGCATTTTTGCATAAGCCGATTAACATCGATATTCTGCTGGATCATATTCAGCGGGAGCTGACCCGCCGACAATAAGGATCGCGGATGAACGAACATACGTCGCCTGCATTTTGGCCCGCCCGGGGTTGTCTCCATGAAGGGCGGGCTTTTGTTCTGAAAGAGGATGTCATTTTTACCGTGCTGGCGCAGGAGGGCGGCATCTCCTGGATGAACGGGCGGCATCCCCAGTCCGGCGGTTCGTTTATTATTGCCACCGCGGTCAGCGATGAAGAAGAGGAGCGGGCAACGCGGCTGCTGAAAAACGAGTTTGCCCTGCGCGATCGCCTTCATGACGGCTGGGCTATCCGGCCCGTCGCTTCAACCCAGTACCGCGGACGTTTTGCGCTGGTCTACGCGCCGTTCTGCTTTGAACTGCTGGCGTGCCGGGCAGGTAAGGCGATTTCCGGGATCGCCCGCTTTATCGAGATGGCGATCCGCATCTGCGGTCCCCTGCGCCAGATGCATCAGCACAACCTGATCCACGGCGATATCAAACCCGGGGCGATCTTCGTTCATCACGACGCCACCTGCCGTCTGTGCAGCTTCGGTCTTTCCTGCGACACCTCCGACGCCTTCTCCCAGTCCCGGCTTGCCGCGTCTGGCGGCACGCCCGCCTACATGTCACCGGAACACACCACGCGTACCCGGCGCGCCGTTGACAGCCGGAGCGATCTCTACAGTCTGGGGATCGTGCTTTATGAACTTCTGACCGGGCGATTGCCGTTTGAACTGAGCGCTGATGACCAGACCAACTGGGCGCATTATCACATTGCCTCTGAACCGCTTGCGCCGGGTCGGGTGCGCCCGGACGTACCCGGCATGTTGTCGACCATTATCCTTAAGCTGCTGGAGAAGAATCCGGAGAATCGCTATCAGACCGTCGACGGGCTGATTGCCGACCTCAGGCGCTGCCAGGCGACGCTGACCGTTGAAGGCGAAATTGTCGACTTTATTCCCGGCCAGCAGGATCGCTCTCCGGCGATCCATCTGGCCGATTCGCTTTTCTCTGCGCATCCGCAGGCCAGCGACGTCATCGCCGCGTTTGAGCGGGTCAGCCAGAGCGGTGCGCCGGAACTGGTGACGATTGGGGGACCTTCGGGGATCGGCAAATCTTCCGTGATCGCCACCACGCTGAAATCGCTGCAACAGCGCAAGGTGCTGCTGGCGGTGGGCAAGGTCGATCAATATTCTCCCACGCTGCCCTACGGCGTGCTGAGTTCGGCGTTTCGGACGCTCACGCTGCACCTGCTCGGGCTGCCAGCCGGGGAGGTGGCGACGTGGAAAATCCGTCTGTCGCGCGCGCTGGAAGGCTTCGAGGAGTTGGCCGTCAGCCTGGTGCCGGAGCTGAATTTACTCCTTGAGAACAAACCGCGTTTCTCCGCGGATACCTTTTCCATCGACGCGCGGGCGCGCTTCGGCCATATGGTGCTGGCGCTGGTGAAAACTTTCGCCACCCAGGGCGCGCCGCTGGTGCTGCTGCTGGATGATGTGCAGTGGATCGACGCCGCCAGCCTGCGAACGCTCGATCACCTGCTGCGCGCCTGCGGCGCCATCCCGCTGCTGGTGGTGGTGGCGCACCGCGATCTCAGTTCGCTTTCTGATCCCACCTTGCAGACCGCGCTGGCGAGCCTGCCGGAGGCGGCGCAATACGCCACGACGATTGTGCCGCAGCCGCTGTCGGTGAAGGCCGTGGCGCGCTGGCTCGGGGGAATTTTTCATGCCCGCAGTACGGGCACCGCCGATCTTGCCACGCTGATCCATGAAAAAACCGGTGGCAACCCGCTGTTTGTGCAGGAATTTTTCCGCCGCATCGTCGATGACGGACTGGTGGTGCACAACAAATATCAGGGGAAATGGCATTACGATCTCCAGGCCATCCGCGCCCGGCACTACACCGAAAACGTGGTGACGCTGGTACTTGAACAGCTCAAGGAGATGCCCGACGAGACGCGCCGCCTGCTGGGCAGCATCGCCTGCCTCGGCTGCACGGGCGAGCTGGAGATGCTGTGCCGCGTGGTGGGGCGGTCGGCGGCGGAAATCCGCTACGCGCTTCACCCGGCGGTTACTGCTCAGCTGATTGTGCTGACGGAGAAAGAGTACACTTTTACTCACGATCGGGTGCAGGAAGCCGCCTTTGCCCTGCTGGATGAGGGCGAGAAAAGCCATCTGCACCTGACCACCGCCAGCCTGCTGGCGGATGCCGCACGGCAGACGGCGGGCAACGAACTGCTGTTCCGCGCGGTTCACCACGTCAGCGCCGCGCTGGACTGCATCCAGCCTGCACCCCAGCGGCAGCGATTCCGGGAGCTGAGCCTTCAGGCCGCGCGGCGTGCGAAGCGTACCGGCGATTACCTTTCCGCCTTAAGCTATATCCAGACCGCCAGAGCGCTGGGGAATGCGGGCCCGGTCTCGGACTTTATGCTGGATATCGAAGAGGCGGGCTGTGAGTTTGCGCTCGGGCACCTGGAGCGTACGCGTGCGCTGTGCGATGCGATCCTCGGTTCACCGGGCGGGCTGACGGAGAAAGCGCTGGCCGCCAACCTGCTGGCGGAAGTGTATATGCGCCAGTCGGAGATCCGCCTGGCGCTGGAGGCGTCGTTATGTTGGCTGGGCGTGTTCGGGATCCAGATCAGCCGCTACCCGGAAAATGCCGAATGTGACGAGGCCTGGCAGCAGTTCTGTCAACGCACCGCCGACGCGCCGCTGAACCCGTTTTCTCAGCTTAAGCTGATGGAGAACGCAGAGACCGAAGCGGTGATGAACCTGCTTTACAGCGCCAGTATTTTCGCCAGCTTTACCTGCCCGCGCCTGCACTTTTTACTCCTGTGCCGGATGATGCACCTCACGCTCGATCACGGCATCACCGGCGCCTCCACCACGGCGATGGCCTGGTTTGGCGTGCTGATTGGTCACCGCTACGCCGAATACCGTCTCGGATTTGAGTACGGCACGCTGGCTCGTGAGCTGGTGAACCGCCACGGCTATGATGCCTATGAAGCCAAAACTCTGCTGCCGCTCGACCAGCTCAGCGTCTGGACCCAGCCGCTGTCGTACACTATCGAGTGCGCAAAGGCCTGCTTTACCTCGGCGGTGACCCACGGCGACATGACGATGGCCTGTTTCGCGGCCTGTCATCAGATCATTAACTTCCTCTCCCGGGGCGATCATCTGGATGGCGTGCTGACCAGCATCGATCGCGGTCTGGCCTTTGTGCGCAAAACGGATTACCAGGACATTGAAACCGTTCTGCACATTCAGCGCCGCTACGTGGAGTTTTTACGCACGCCGGTGACGGGCCCATGGAGCGCCGCCCAGGCGCTGCCTGACGATCTGCTGCCCGCGCCGCCGGAGCAGGCGCCCGAGCAGACCTCGACCATGCTGTTCTGGTACTGGCTCTATCGCGGGATGGCGCACTTTTCCTGCGGCGAATACGCCGACGCGCAGGCGGATTTAGAGAGGGCGGGCTGGTATGCGTGGTCCGCGCCGGGTCATATTCATCTGCTGGATTACCATTTTTACAGCGCGCTGGCGCTCTCCCGTCAGCTCACGCCGGAGACCTTCTCGGCGGATTATCGCCGCAGTATTCATCACCATTACGACAAAATTGCCCTCTGGGCGCGGATCAATTCGGGCACGTTTGCCGATAAAGAAGCGCTGATTTACGCCGAAATCGTCCGTCTGGACGGCATGAACAGCATCGCGCTGGAGCAGTATGAAAAAGCGGTGCGGCTCTCGCGGGAGGGCGGCTTTAACCCGATCAATGCCCTGGCGCACGAGCTGGCAGGGCGTTTCTCGCTGGCCTGCGGCTACCCGACCGCCTCCGACGCCCATTTCCGCGGCGCGATTGCCGCCTGGGGGCGCGCCGGGGCGCAGGCCAAGGTGCGCCAGCTGGAGCAGGATTTCCCGCATCTGCTGGCCTCCGGGCAGAGCCGCGCGTATGACACGGCGGCCTTCGCCCAGAACGAGGTGATCCGCGATTTACAGAGCGTCATCAAAGCCTCACGCGCCTTGTCCGAAGAAATTAACCTCGAGCGTTTAATTGAAAACCTGATGACGCTGCTGCTTGAACGGGCCGGGGCGCAGCGTGGCCTGCTGCTGCGCGTTAGCGATAATCACATCCCGGAGATCGAGGCCAGTGCCTGGACCAGTACCGACGGGGTGCGGGTGCGCATCCTGAAGGCGTCACCGATGGCGACGGACATGCCGCTGTCGGTGCTGGCCGCAGTGATCCGCACCGGGCAGGAGATCCGCACCGGCAAACCGGAGGAGTTCCACCCGTTCAGCCAGGATCCGTATCTGGTGACGTCCGGCGCCGCCGTGATGTGTGTCCCGATGTTCAAACAGGCGCGGCTGGTGGGGGTGCTGTATCTGGAAAACCGCCTGATGCCGGAAGTGTTTACCGCCGAACATTCGCGCGTGGTCAGCCTGCTGGGCGCGCAGGCGGCGGTTTCGCTGGAGACGGCGCGGCTTTACGCCGAGCTGCTGGCGGAAAACATCCAGCGCCGACGGGTGGAGAAAGAGCTGCGCGCCAGCCAGACCTCACTGATGTTGGGCGAGCAGATCAGCCATACCGGCAGCTGGCGCTGGGAGCTGGTGCAGGATCTGATGTTTATGTCTGAAGAGTACGCCCGTATCCTTGGCCTGCCGGAGCAGCAAAAGATGATCTCAATGGCGGAGTTTTTAACCTTCGTGCATGAGGACGATTATGGCCGGATCAGCACCCTCGTTAACCAGAGCGTGCGCGACGGGCTGTCGATGCGCGCGGAGTTTCGCATTATCCGCACCGACGGCTCCGTTCGCTACATCCTCGGGATTGGCGATCCGGTCGGCGTCGGCAGCGAAGTGAATGAGTATTACGGCATCATTACCGACATCACCAGCCAGCGGGCGGCGGAAGATGCGATGCGGGTGGCGCAGGCGGATCTGGCGCGAGTCTCACGGGCCACCACCGTCGGGCAACTGACCTCCTCGATCGCGCACGAGATCAACCAGCCGCTGATGTCGATTGTCTCGAACGCCGGCGCGAGCCTGCGCTGGCTCAACCGCGATCCGGCGCGGCTGGACAAAGTGCGCGAGGGGCTGGAGGAGATCGCCGCCGAGGGCGAGCGGGCAGGGGAGATCATTCGCAGCATTCAGTCTCTGACGCGCAAGCAGGACCCCACGTTTACGCGTATTGATCTGCACTTCCTGATCCACCACATCATTATGCTTTCACGCAGCGAACTTGAGCTGCGACACATAAGCGTTGATTATCTTCTGAACGCTGACGACAGCTTTATCATCGGCGACAGCGTGCAGATCCAGCAGGTGCTGCTTAACCTGGTGATGAATGCGATGGAAGCGATGGCGGAAGTGACGGATCGCCCGTGCAGCATCACGATCTCCACCGCGAACTGCGGCGAGGGGAAGGTGATCTTTGAGATCGCCGATACCGGCAGCGGCATTGAGCCGGAGCTCACCGAGCGGATCTTTGACTCGTTCTATTCGACCAAAGCGCAGGGAATGGGGATGGGGCTGACCATCAGCGCCAGCATCATTGAACGGCACCGGGGGAAACTGAGCGCGCGCCGCAGAGAGCCGTACGGCACGGTATTTACCTTCGCGTTGCCGCTTGCCGGACAGGAGGAGTAACGGTTATTCCACTGGTTGATGTTTGGTCAGGCGCTCGACGGCCCTGACCAGTTCGGCCACGGAGCGGACCTGCATTTTCTCCATTACCCGGCGGCGGTGCACTTTCACCGTGATCTCACTGACGCCCAGCTCGGCGGCGATCTGCTTGTTGAGCTTGCCGCTGATGGCCAGCTCAAGCACCTCATTCTCGCGCGGCGTGAGGGACATGTGGCGCTGCTTCAGGGCGTAGTGCTCTTTGACGCGGGCGGCGTTGTGCTGTGCCAGTCTGAGCGCGGATTCGATGGAGCCGATGAGCGCGCTGGATTCAACGGGCTTAGTGAGAAATTCGTAGGCTCCGCCTTTGATCGCCCGGACGGACATAGGGATGGTGCCGTGACCGGTGAGAAAGATGATCGGTATTTCCCGCCCGCTGGCTTTCAGCGCATCTGCGACATCAAATCCGGTTATCGTGGGCATCTGCATATCGAGGATCACGCAGGAGGGCAGATCCTCAAAGGGATGGCTGAGAAAGGCTTCTGCTGAGGAAAAGCCAAGGGCGTGCATATCCGCGGATTCCAGCAGCCTGACAACGGACTGTCTGACTGTGTCATCGTCATCAACCACATAAACAATGTGTTCCATTCACCGCCCCGGTGTGTGATCAGTAAATCATCGACAATAAAATAGCGCCTTTTTGAACGTAAGCGACTGTTTGCTATCCTCATTCATACTAACACATTAATTATTATTATCATTTACCAATATGAAGATGATATGAAAGTGTAATAAAAATGTGGCGAATTAGTTAGGAGTGGAGCGCTGTTTTTAGTGACCTTTCCGGGGGCGGAGCCAGCGCACGACACGCGATGTTTTGTGTGAGGACGCCGACGGGTAAAACAGGCTACACTCTGATTTTGAGCGCGACAAGCTGAGGACATAACGATGCACTACACACTGAAAAGCAGTGACGATAAAGAAAAAGCGGAAGGAACAAACGGCGCGGGCGCTCTACAGCAAAAACTGCTGGAATCCCGTTCGATTGTCATCTCCGGTGAAATCAACCAGGAGCTGGCCCAGAAAGTCATCACTCAGATGATCCTGCTGCAAAGCGTCAGTAACGATCCGATCAAGCTGTACATCAACAGCCAGGGCGGCCATGTAGAAGCGGGCGATACCATCCACGACTTCATTAAGTTTATCCGTCCGGAAGTACACGTTATTGGCACCGGCTGGGTGGCAAGCGCCGGGATCACCATCTTCCTGGCGGCGAAAAAAGAGCACCGCTACTCGCTGCCAAATACCCGCTTTATGATCCACCAGCCGCTGGGCGGCGTGCGCGGTCAGGCAACGGATATTGAGATCGAAGCGCGGGAGATCATCCGCATGCTGGAACGTGTGAACAAGCTGATTGCCGACGCCACCGGCCAGCCGCTGGAGAAAGTGAAGAAAGACACCGACCGTAACTTCTGGATGTCACCGGCGGAAGCGCTGGACTACGGCATCGTGGGCAAACTGATCACCCATTATGACGAGCTGAACCTGGATTAAGTTTTAGCCCGCGTGTGCGTCGGGTGACGGCTTCGCCTTACCCGACCTACACGCGCTCGATTGACCCATGACAAGTTCCCCCTCTGCTTTCTTACCTATAATCGCGCCTGTTTACCCTCTCACTGGTGCTAACCATGGCGTATCAACTGAACCTGAACTGGCCGGAATTTCTTGAAAAATACTGGCAAAAACAACCCGTTGTACTGAAAAATGCCTTCCCGAATTTTGTCGACCCCATTACCCCTGATGAACTGGCGGGTCTGGCGATGGAGCCGGAAGTCGATAGCCGCCTGGTAAGCCACGCTAACGGCAAGTGGCAGGCGAGCAATGGCCCGTTTGAGCATTTCGATAACCTCGGTGAAACCGGCTGGTCTCTGCTGGCGCAGGCGGTGAACCACTGGCATATGCCCGCCGCAGAGCTGGTGCGTCCGTTCCGCGTCCTGCCGGACTGGCGTCTCGATGACCTGATGATCTCCTTTTCTGTCCCGGGCGGCGGCGTTGGGCCGCATATCGATCAGTACGATGTGTTTATCATCCAGGGGATGGGCAGCCGCCGCTGGCGCGTGGGTGACAAGCTGCCGATGCGTCAGTTCTGCCCGCATCCGGCTCTGCTACATGTCGATCCTTTTGAGCCGATCATCGACGAAGATCTGGCGCCGGGCGATATCCTCTACATTCCGCCTGGATTCCCGCATGACGGCTTCACCCATGAAACCGCGCTCAACTACTCTGTCGGTTTTCGCGGGCCGAACGGTCGCGATCTGATCAGCAGCTTTGCCGACTATGCGCTGGAGAACGATCTGGGCGGCGAACACTACAGCGATCCGGATCTGACCTGCCGCGAACACCCGGGCCGCGTGGAGCAGTACGAGCTTGATCGCATTCGCGAGATGATGATCGACATGATTAGCAAGCCGGATGATTTCACGAAATGGTTTGGCAGCTTCGTCTCCACGCCACGTCACGAGCTGGATATTGCCGCCGCCGAGCCGCCGTATTCCGCAGAAGAGGTGCTGGACGCGCTTCAGGGCGGCGAAACGCTGTCGCGCCTGAGCGGCCTGCGCGTGCTGAACGTTAACGGCAGCTTCTTTATCAACAGTGAACAGCTGGAAACGGCGGATGTGAACGGGGCAGACGCGCTGTGCCGCTACACCGAGCTCGGCCAGGCCGAGCTGGGCGAGGCGCTGAATAATCCGGCGTTTGTGGACGAACTCACCGGGCTGATTAACCAGGGGTACTGGTACTTCGACGAGTAACATGAGGCGGCGTTTAGTCAGCCTAAACGCCGCTACGTTCAAACCAGCATATTACACGCCTTCCAGTAGTTAAGAAGCCGCTCATCGTCGCGCTCTTTCTCCGCTTTGATTTTCATCGCCTGGGCGAGATTTTCTCGCGATACTTCATGGCCTTTTTGCACGATGTCTAAAACCGCTTCACCAAGAGCCAGCGAAATTTCTGTCCGATTGTTGCGAATCGTCATAAATACCTCCTCGTTGGTTGCGATAAGTTAATTATGAACGGGAAATAATCAGTCGGTAATAATTCATCTCATTCTTATTTTTTCATTTCGGCGTTAAGTAGAATGAATATTCGGTTCTGTCAATGATGTTTCAAAATGCTAATAGGGCGTTTAAGCCTTAATTTATGCGCTACAGTTAATTTCGTGCAACAGGCAAATAACCGAAACAGGAGAATAATTATGGTAGATAAAAGCGCAATTAAGGATCACACTCAGGTTGTCGCCAGCTGCGGAACGCACGTCGGGGTTGTGGACCATCTTGATGGTGAGCGTATCAAGCTTGCGAAGAGCGATCCGGAATCGGGCGGCAAGCACCATTTTATTCCTCTCGGCTGGGTTGATAAAGTCGAAGATAATAAAGTTGTCCTGACCAAAAACCATAAAGAGGTTTTTGCTGAGTGGCAGGAAGCATAAATATATCTCTCGCAAGGAAATATATGCCTTCGCTCCGGCTTTGTCCGGAGCGTAATAGTGTCTGCGCCCGGTGATTGCTGCCATTGCAAATGGATGGTACTGTTTTGCCTGTCCTTTCCCGATGCAGGCCCCGAATGATGCTCCAGAGTGAAAATAGATCAGCGAAACGCATATTTTTTGTTGAAGATTTTCAGGTATTCGGCGAGCGCTACGGCATCGACTACCGTTTCCCCCAGTTAAAAGAGGCGCAGGTCAGCGGTAGCCCCGTGTTGCAGGGGAATGTTGAAGAGATGATGCTCTCGTCCGGCATTTCGCTGACCCATTCCGACGTACGTGTATTACAGCCCTATGAAACCACCTCTCGCCACAGCAGCCCGCTCTATATGCTGGTGGTGCTGGAAGGGTGCGTGACGCTCACGCTCAATGGTATCAATTATCCCGTCCGCCCGGGCATGGCGTTCAGCTCACGTCTGAGTGAAGATCAGGTAATGAGCGCGCGTCACGATGCCGACAGCACGCTGAAAACGCTCTCGTTTGGCGTGTACCCGCACGATGCCGGACGTGAAGCCTTGCTTGAGTCATTGCTTCTGGAATGGCAAAGCCTGAATGCACCCGCGTTTGTCTGGCAGGTTCCTGAGTTTGTGATGTCAGGTATTCTGCATGCGCAGCGGCAGGGGGTAAGCGTGCTTTCACGCAAGCTTTTGCTTGAGGGGCTGATGTATCAGCTGCTCGGCCATGGCCTCAACCAGCGCCAGCAGCCTTGCCCAAGCCGCCCTGAACATGCGCGTCTTGAACGCGTGCGGAGCCTGCTGGAACAGTCTCCTGAACGGGATCATACTCTCGCGCAGCTGGCAGCCCTGGCTGCAATGAGCCCAAGCAGCCTGCGTAGCAAGTTCCGTCAGCGCTATGGCTGCACCCTCTTCGACTATCTCCGCAACTGTCGCCTTGCGCTGGCGCGACGCTATCTGCTGGAAGGCCACAGCGTGCAGCAGGCGGCGTGGATGTGCGGGTATCAGCATGCCACCAACTTCGCCACCGCGTTTCGTCGTCATTACGGGATTTCACCGGGTGACGTGCGCAAACTCCGCTAACGTAATTTCTCCTGTCGCGCGAATGCATCCCGTGCGGTTTAGCATCGCGCATACGTAACCTGGCTGTACGCATAGCCGTTTGCACTCTCAAAAAGGTAATAATTCTTATTAACAATAAGAAATATCTCTGGAGAGGGTTATGTTTGCTAAATCGCGTCTGGCACTGCTGGTGGGATGGGTTACCGGTAGCGTCGCTTTTCCTTTACTGGCGCAGGATGCCCAAAAAACTGACACCGTGGTGGTGACCTCGCAGATGCAGTCTGCGGCCACCAAGCTTGAAACACCGGATATTGAAACCCCGCAGTCGGTCTCTATCGTCACGCGCGAGCAGTTCGAAGAGCAGGGCGCAACCAGCGTGCGTCAGGCCGTGAGCTACACGCCGGGGGTCTACAGCAACCAGATCGGGGCGTCAAACCGCTTTGACTACATGGTGCTGCGCGGCTTCTCGGACGGCAGTCTGGACAACGTCTACCTCGACGGCCTGAAGATGATGGGCGACACCAATTCCCACAGCTCGCTGGTGGTTGACCCGTGGTTCCTGGACAGTATCGAAGTCGTGCGCGGTCCAGCCTCCGTGCTCTATGGCCGCTCATCGCCGGGCGGGATTGTGGCGCTCACCTCCCGTAAGCCATCGTTCGATCCTGGCGGGGAGATTAAGCTCTTCGCCGGTAACAATAACCAGCGTGGGGCGATGTTCGACGTGACCGGCCCGGTTGATGATAACGACCGCGTGGCGGTGCGCCTCAGCGGGATGACCCGCTATGCTGATTCCCAGTTCGATCCGCTCAAAGAAGAGCGTTACGCCCTGATGCCGAGCCTGACCTGGCGTATCACCGACAGCACCCGTCTGGATCTGATGGCCTACCTGCACCGCGATCCGGAAGGCGGCAGCCACTCCGGCCTGCCATATGAGGGCACCGTTGTACCGCACAGCGGTAAGAAAATCTCCAACACCTTCTTCGAGGGCGAGGACGATTACGACAAGTACGATCGTCGGGAAAACATGGTCGGCTATAACATCGAGCACCTGTTTGACAGCGGCTGGTCTGTGCGCCAGAAGCTGCGCTACCTGCACACCAAAGTCGAGCTGAACCAGGTGTATGCCGCAGGCTGGCTGAATGACACCGAGCTGAATCGCGGCTATTCCGGCTCTGACGAGAAGATGAACGCCATCACCCTGGATAACCAGGTCGACGGCAGCTTCGACACCGGGGCGGTGAACCACCGCGTGCTGATCGGCATGGACTACCAGGACCGCACCAACAACGTCACCGGCTACTACGGCGGCTTCCCGCCGATTGACGCCTTCCACCCGGTTTACGGTGCGAAGCCGGACTACATCACCCAGTACAGCAGGGAAAAGCATAAGCTTCGCCAGACCGGTTACTACCTACAGGATCAGATGTCCGTTGACCGCTGGCGCCTGACGCTCGGCGGGCGTTACGACCAGGTGAGCGTGTCGAACGTCGACAACTTTAACCACACCCGCAGCGATCTGGATAAAAACAACTTCAGCAGCCGCGCGGCGCTGCTGTATCTGTTTGATAACGGCGTTGCGCCGTACGTCAGCTACTCCACCGCCTTTACGCCGACCAGCTTTGCCGACGAGCAGGGCAATATCCTGGATCCGATGAAGGGCAAGCAGTGGGAAGCGGGCGTGAAGTATGAGCCAGAAGGGATGAACAGCCAGTTCAGCGCTTCGGTGTTCCGCATCAACCAGAAGAACATTGCCACTAAAGAGGAGCCGACCGATCCGTACCGTTCCATTGGTGAAATCGAATCCGAAGGCGTTGAGCTGGAGGCGATTGGTCAGCTGACCGACAGCCTGCGTATGCAGGCGGCGTACACCTACACGGATATTCGCTACAAGAAGAGCAGCCCGGAAGAGGAGGGCAAGCGCGCCGTTTATGCCCCGCGTAACATGGCCAGCGCCTGGCTGAGCTACGACGTCAAAACCGGCCTGCTGGACGGCCTGACCGTCGGCTCCGGCGTGCGCTATGTCAACGGGATCGCCAGCGATCGCCAGAACACCCATACGCTTCCGTCGTACACGCTGGTGGATATGACCGTGGGGTATGACCTGTCAAAAGTGGGGCTCACGGGCGTGAGCGCGCAGTTGAACGTCAATAACCTGACGGACAGAAGCTACGTCGCGGCCTGTAACTCTCTCTCTTACTGCTACTTCGGTGCAGAACGCAGCATTGTGGGCAGCGTTTCGTGGAAGTTCTGAGTTGTTGATTTTGCCGGGGGGCGGGAGCGGTTTTCTCCCTCTCCCTGTGGGAGAGGGGCGGGGTGAGGGCAAAATGCCGCACTACTCCTCCATCGCAATCACAATCGCTTCACCCATCTTTTTCAATGCCTCGCGATTTTTGTCTGTCGGCGGCAGCGCTACGTTGATCCGCAGGCAGTTGCGGTACTTCCCGGAGGCGGAAAACAGCGACCCGGCCGCGGCCTGGATCTTCAGCCGGCACAGCTGCTTGCTGACGCACACCATATCGACCGTCTCCGGCAGCTCAACCCACAGCAGGAAGCTGCCCTGCGGGCGGGTGACGCATATCTCTGCCGGAAAATACTGCCGCACCCAGCAGGTGTAGGTCTCCATATTCTGCTGATAAATCTGGCGCATACGCCGCACGTGGCGATGGTAATGGCCGTCGCGGATAAACGCCGCCACCGCCATCTGCGTGCCCGGCACGTTAAACCCGCCCGCGGCGTACTTCATGTGCATCACCCGATCGTAATAGCGCCCCGGCACAATCCAGCCGACGCGCAGGCCCGGCGCCACGGTCTTGGTAAACGAACTGCATAACAGCACGCGACCATCAATATCCATAGAATGAATGGTGCGCGGACGCGGATACTCCGCCGCCAGCTCGCCGTAGATATCATCCTCAACAATCACGATATCGTGCCGCTGTGCCAGGGCTAAGACCTGCTTCTTCCGCGCCTCCGGCATGATAAACCCGAGCGGGTTATTGCAGTTTGGCACCAGGATCACCGCCTTGATCGGCCACTGCTCCAGCGCCAGCTCCAACGCTTCGATGCTGATCCCGGTTTCAGGATCGGTGGGAATTTCAATGGCCTTGATGTCAAAGCCGCGCAGCATCTGCATGGTGCCGTGAAACGACGGCGATTCCACCGCCACGATATCCCCCGGTTTGCACACCGAGAGCAGGGCGATCGACAGCGCGCCGTGGCAGCCGTTGGTAATGACAATTTCGTTTGCCGCGACGGTGGAGCCGCCGTCCAGCATCAGGCGGGCGATTTGCTCGCGCAGCTCCAGGCGCCCGTCGAGCACGTCATAGCTTAGCATCTCGCCGGGGTTATGCTGCGCGATGCGGCTCATCTCGCGCCACAGGGGCTTCAGGCTCGGCTGGTTAATGTCCGGCGAGCCGCCGCCAAAGGAGATCATCTCTTTGTCGGCGCGGGCG
Source organism: Enterobacter cloacae complex sp. AR_0002 (assembly GCF_001922365.1). Lineage (NCBI taxonomy): Bacteria > Pseudomonadati > Pseudomonadota > Gammaproteobacteria > Enterobacterales > Enterobacteriaceae > Enterobacter > Enterobacter cloacae complex sp. AR_0002. Next base: position 2,908,601 of record NZ_CP018814.1, on the reverse strand, counting down.
TCCAGCAGCATCATCACCTCATCCCACTGAGTGACGTCCACAGGGCGCTGCACCGGGCGGGTCATTGCCGGTACGGGCGGCTGGGCTTTGCGTTTCGAGACAAAATAGCCGGAGCGCGGCTGAGGCGTGATCAGCTGGAGGTTTTCGAGGATCTGGTAGGCCTGCTGTATGGTGCTGATGCTCACGCCGTGCTCCTGGCTCAGCGTGCGTACCGACGGCAGACGTTCGCCGCTGCGATACAGCCCTTGTTCAATGCGTTCCGCCAGGAGGTTGGCCAGATGTTGATAGCGCGTCATGCTGTATCCTTTGTTTTCACCATACAGAGCATTAAACCAGTACAGATGGATGAATAAACCACCATGCAGATACCGTTTTAGTGGATCTGTATGGTAAACAAAAGCAGTTTTTGAATCTGTATTGTACTGGCCGTTTTCCATGATGATAACCCCACTGGCATAGCGAGGAGAGCATCATGGAATTCTACGAGAATCGTTCAAAACGTCCGTTTATCGCGTTTGTCTGGGTAGCGAAAACGCTGCGTAACTGGTATCGCATCAACCGTACCCGCCGTATCCTGAGCCAGATGAGCGACGAGCAGCTCAAGGACGTCGGGTTATCGCGATATGATGTGTGAGCATAGGGTTGCCCGGTGGCGCTACGCTTACCGGGCCTACAGGAGACCGTAGGCCGGGGAAGGCGCAGCCGCCACCCGGTGGTTTTCAGCTCAACAGTTCTAGCGTCTGCCGTTTCGGCCTTTCCAGCAAATCCAGCGCCTCCTGATACGACCGCACGTTGTTATAGCCCATCACCAGCCCGTAGCGTTTTCCTGATCCTTGATACCACGCCGAAAGCGCATTGACCTGCAATTGCTGTTCCTGCCAGCAGCGGGCGATCTCCCGGTCAGCGCTTCCCTTTGCGAGGAACGCGACAATATGCATCCCGCCGTCGTTTTGCTCGGTGAAAAACAGATCGCCATAGACCTCACGCAGGGCGGCAATCATCCAGTCGCGGCGGGTCTGATAGAGCGCGCGCATCTTTTTCAGATGACGGAAAAAATGCCCTTCGTTGAGAAACGCGGTGAGGATCTTTTGCGTCAGCACCGGCTGGCCGCTGGTGAGGATGTCCGCGCTGTCGGTAAACGCGCCGACGGTGCTGGCGGGCATCACCACGTAGCCCATGCGCAGCGATGGCATGATGGTTTTGCTGAAGGTGCCCATAAAGATCACCCTGTCATGCTGGTCGAGGCTTTTCAGCGACGGCAGCACTTTGCGGGTGTAGTGAAATTCGCCGTCATAATCATCTTCGATAATCCACGCCTCGTTTTGTGACGCCCAGTCGAGCAACTGCTGCTTGCGCGGCAGGGAGAGCGTCACCGCCAGCGGGCTCTGGTGAGACGGAGTAACGATGGCGAAGCGGGCATCGTGATGATTACGCAGCAGGTAGTCCGTATCCATCCCTGCGCGATCGACCGGCACGGTGTGCAGGCGGGGCACAATGCGCTTGAGCAACTGCTGGCCCATAAAGTAGCCTGGATCCTCAAATACCACCTTATCGCTGCGGCTGGCGAGCGTGTCGAGGATCAGGCGCAGGCTGCCGCTGTAGCCGCTGGTGATCATTACCTGTTCCGCAGTGCAGGATAACCCGCGCGAGATATTGAGATAGCGGGCTATCGCCTCGCGCAGCGGATACCAGCCCAGAACGGGCGGGTTGAGCATTTCATCCTGACGCATGGCGCGCGTCGCCTGGCCCGCCAGCAGCAGCCATTTTTTATAGGGGAAGCTGTCGAGCGCGGGAATGCCGGGGCGCAGAAAACCGGCCCGTTCGCGCTGGCTAATCAACGACGCCGGCAGCGTGCCGGTCGCTTGTTCTGTGGGGGCGTTTTGCGCGGGCAGCAGAAGATCCGGATTCACCCGCGTCCCGCGCGCGCCCTGGCTCACCAGATACCCTTCGCCCGTCAGAATGGCATACGCCGTCTCGACGGTTTTGCGCGCCACCTTCAGCTCTTCCGCCAGCAGGCGGATGGCAGGTACCCTGTCGCCCGGCTTCAGCACGCCGCGCATGATGTTGTCGCGATAGCGGGAATAAATCTCGTGATAGCCCGGCTTCATGTCCTACCTCATTTCACGCTTTTTGTATCTTTTTACTATGTCATGAACGGCGTAGATTTGCTTCATCGCATGACACATGCCGCACAAAAAAGAGGAAAGACAATGAGCACTCGCGTAAACCACCACAAAGCCACACCTGCACTCACCAACGCGCTTTCCGCCCTGAGCATGGAAGTGGCGAAAACCTCTATTGATCCGGCGCTGAAGCACCTGATCGACATTCGCGTGTCGCAGCTGAACGGCTGTACGTTCTGTCTTGATATGCACTCAAAAGAGGCGAAAATTGCCGGCGAGCGCGAGCTGCGCCTGTACCATCTGGCGGCCTGGCGCGAGTCCCCGCTGTTCAGCGCCCGTGAAAAAGCGGCGCTGGCCTTCACCGAAGCGCTGACCCAAATCGGCGTTCACGGCGTGAGCGATGCGCTGTACCGCAGCGTGGCGGAGCACTTCTCGGACGTGGAGATTTCAGAGCTGAACTTCGCCATCGTGGCGATCAACGCCTGGAACCGCCTGGGCATTACCTCCCGCATGGAGCCGGGCTCGCTGGATGCGGCGTACGGGCTGAACAAGGCTAACCTGGAATAATCCCGCGCTCGCGGATCATCGCCACCAGCGCCCGCAACCCCGGCGGGACGTGGCGATGGCCGGGGTAGTACAGGCGCAGCCCGGCAAACGGCTGCGCCCAGTCGTTTAAGACGCTCACCAGCTCCCCGCTTTTCAGCTCGTCCTGAATATAGATTTCCGGTAAAAATCCCACCCCTAACCCCGCTTTTACGGCGCGGATCGAGGCAAAAAGATCGGACGTCGCAAAGCGCGGCGGCACGGCAAGGGCGTACGTTTCCCCCCGACGGGCCAGCTCCCAGCGGTAGATCCCGCCGTGGGCCATACGCATGCCGATCCCCTGATGTGAAAGAAGATCGTCCGGCGTCTCGGGTATGCCGTGACGGGCGAAATAGTCCGGCGTGGCGGTCACCAGCTGGCGGATCTCACCGGTCAGCGGCACAGCGATCATGTCCTGCGGAACGGACTCTTCGAGGCGGATCCCCGCGTCATAACCTTCCGCTACGATGTCGATCATCCTCGCTTCGCTCACCGTTTCCACGCGCATTTTCGGGTAGCGGATCATGAAGTCGATCAGCAGCTGGTCCAGAAACAGGGTGCCGATATGGTTCGGCACGTTGAGGCGCAGCGTTCCGGCGGGTTCCCCGGTGTCGCTGTGGATCTCCTCCCCGGCGAGACGGATCTCCTGCAGCGCCGGGCCGATACGCGCCACGTAGCGCTGCCCGGCGTCGGTGAGCGCCACGCTGCGGGTGGTGCGGTTGAAAAGTCGCGTCTCAAGGCGGCTCTCCAGCCCGGCGATGGCGTTGCTGACCGCCGTGGCGGACATCCCCAGTTCCTGCGCCGCGCCGCGAAAGCTGCCGCGCCGCACCACCGCCATCACCACTTCCAGCTCTGTCAGACCTGAACGATGCATAGATTATCCTGAAAATCGAAACAACCCTTGCAGCATAGCGTGGATTATCGCAACGGAGAAGGCGTGACAGACTGGGCTCACACAGCCTGAGGAGGTTTATATGCACACCATCGAACAGATCTTTATTAACGGCGAATTTGTTACCCCGCACGGCACCGAGTGGTTTGATGTGTACAACCCGGCGACGGCGCAGGTCATCGGTCAGGTTCGCCTGGCGGATGAGGTTGACGCTGAACGCGCTATCGCGGCGGCAAAAGCGGCGTTTCCGGCGTGGTCGCAGACCACAAAGCAGGAACGCATCGCCGCGCTGAAGCGCATGCACGCCGCCGTGGCCGCTCGTCACGACGCTCTGCTGGAAGCGGTCATTGAAGAGTACGGCGCGCCCGCCTCGCGCTCGGCGTGGATGGCAAGCTATCCGGCAGAGGTGATTGCTCAGGCCATCGAGGCGCTGGAGGCATTTGAGTTTGTCACCTCCGCAGGTGCCGCAACGGTGCAGATGACGCCGCTCGGCGTGGCCGGGCTGATTACGCCGTGGAACAGCGATGCGGGGTTTATCTGCGGCAAACTGGCGGCCGCGCTGGCGGCGGGCTGCACGGCGGTCATCAAGCCGAGCGAAATGAGCGCCCTGCAAACGCAGATTGTCACCGAAGCGCTGCGCGACGCCGCGCTGCCGCCGGGCGTGTTTAACATCGTCACCGGACGCGGCGAGACGGTGGGCGAAACCCTCAGCCGCCATCCGGACGTCGCGAAAATCTCGTTCACCGGTTCCACGAATACCGGCAAGGCGATCCTGCGCAACGCGGCGGAAAGCTTTAAGCGCGTAACGCTGGAGTTGGGCGGTAAATCGCCGACGATCCTGCTGGATGATGTGGATCTCGAGCAGGCGATCCCGCTGGTGATCCAGGCCGGGTTTATGAACAGCGGGCAGGCGTGCGTGGCCGGGACGCGCATTCTGGTGCCTTACTTGCGCAAGGCGGAGATCGAAACCGCGCTGGCGCAGGCCGTGGCGGCGGTGAAATCCGGCGACCCGCGCAACAGCACGACAGACGTCGGCCCGATGGTCAGCGAAAAGCAGTGGCTGCGGGTGCAGGGCTATATCCGCAAAGGAATCGAAGAAGGGGCGCGCCTGCTGGCGGGCGGCGAAGGGCGACCGGAAGGCACGCGGGACGGCTGGTTTGTGCGTCCGACGCTGTTTGCCGGCGTGAACAATCGGATGACCATTGCCCGCGACGAGATTTTCGGCCCGGTGCTGTGCGTAATCCCTTATCAGGACGAGGCGGAGGCGATTGCCATTGCCAACGATACCGAGTACGGCCTGAGCGCGATGGTGCTGGGCGGCGATGTGGACCGCGCGCGACGCGTGGCGCAGCAGATTGTTTCCGGTCGCGTGCTGGTGAACACCCTGGCTCATGAACCGAAAGCGCCGTTTGGCGGGTTTAAGCACTCCGGCGTGGGGCGCGAGATGGGCGAGTGGGGGATCCGCGCGTTTATGGAGTCGAGGTCGGTTCTGGGCTAAAGCTTCGCTCTTTACCGAAGCATTGTGCTTTTCCATCCTGCATTCTCTCCTCAACATCACAGCGGAGAGACCATCATGATCGCAGTCCTTTTCGAAGCCAAAGCCGCGCCTGCCCATCAGGCGCGCTACCTCCAACTTGCCGCAGAGCTTAAGCCTTTGCTGGCCGACATCGACGGCTTTATCGATATCGAACGGTTCCAGAGCCTGACGACCGACGGCAAAATCCTCTCCCTTTCCTGGTGGCGGGATGAAGAGGCCGTCCGCCGCTGGAAGCAGAACGTCTTTCATCAGGCGGCGCAGGCCGAAGGACGGGCGTCGATTTTCTCTTTCTACCGTATTCGCGTGGCGCAGCTGGTGCGGGAATACAGTTCCGAAACCGGAGGGCACGCGGATGTATGACGTTCACGTGATTTTCCGCGACGGGCCCGGCGAGCTGGCGCGCTTTGGACAGCTGTTGGGGCGCAACGGCGTGGGGCTTGAGGGTGGCGGCGTATTCGGTACCGATGCCCATTTCCTGGTGGAGGACGGGGAAAAAGCCCGCCGTGTGCTGCTCGACGCCGGGTTTACCGTGCAGGCGCTGCGAAAGCCGGTGATCAGAAAGCTTAAGCAGGAGCGTCCTGGCGAGCTGGGCGAGATAGCGGCGGCGCTGGCGGCACGCGGCGTGTCTATCCTGACTCAGTACAGTGACCATGCGAATCACCTTATTCTGCTGACGGATGATGATAAGCTGGCCGCTGAGATCACCACACCCTGGGCGACGAATGTTAAAGACGAGCTTACCCTCTGATAACAGCGCGATGCTGGAAAAGGCGATTGCCGCGGTGGCGGCTGCAATGGCCGATCCGTCGCGCGTGAAGATGCTTTGTGCGCTAATGGACGGGCGTGCGTGGACGGCCACTGAACTGAGTGCGGCGGCAGACGTTGCGCCGTCGACCGCCAGCGGGCATCTTGCCCGGCTGGTTGAAGGGCAGCTAATTACCTGCCTGTCGCAAGGGCGGCATCGTTATTATCGTCTTGCCGGGCACGACGTGGCGGCGCTGGTGGAACAGATGATGGGGCTTTCGTGGAGCCGCATTACCCCGCCGGAAACCAGCGCGCCGAAAGCCATGCGTGAAGCCCGGACCTGCTACGACCATCTCGCAGGCGCGGTGGCGGTGCAGATCTATGATTTCATGCAGGCGGAAGGCTGGCTGGAGGCTGACGGTTCCGCATTGACCCTGTATGGTCGGGAGCAGTTCCTGGCGCTCGGTATTCCGTTAAGCGCTCATCCGCGTCGGAAGGCCTGCTGCGCCTGCCTGGACTGGAGCGAGCGGCGGTTTCATCTTGGCGGTGAGGCGGGCGCTGCGCTGCTTATCCACATGGAAAGCAAAGGCTGGATCCAGCGGGTGGCGGGTTATCGGGAGGTGGTGGTGACGGCTTCGGGGAAAAGTGCTGTCAGGAAGCATTTTAGCCGCTAAACGCCGCTGCGGGCTGATGCCCTCACCCCGACCCTCTCCCACAGGGAGAGGGAGAACATCGTTTCGCAATTCCTGCGCTTTAACTTCTCGTTTCTTGATACTTATCCTGATAACTATTATCGTGATGGCGTACTACGAGAGGGCTCCCCATGAGTGAAGAAGATCTGTTTAGCCGCAGGCCGATGGGCATGCGGATGGCGATGATCGTGCGTCAGTGGCGCGCAGTCATCGACGACGCCATTCTCGACACCGGGTTAACCCAGTCGAGCTGGACGGTGATGATGCAGCTTCATCAACTCGGGGATAACGTCTCGGTCAGCGAGCTGGCGGAAGTGCAGGGCATTGAACTGCCTCCCCTAATGCGCACGCTGACACAGCTGGAAAAGCAGGGCTACCTGCTGCGCACCGTCTCGCCGTATGACAAGCGTATCCGGCTGCTGACGCTGACGCCTGAGGGAAAAGCCATTCTTGAAAGGCTCTCTCAGGTGATTGAGACGTTCCAGGCGCGCGTATCGCAAAACATCGCGCCGGAACATATCGATATTTTCAGCGCCACTCTCAATCAAATCGCCTGCAATTTGCGGACAATCCGCGAAGAAGATAATAAGACCGAAAAATAATGACTCCTGAACAAAAGTTTGCCCGCTGGGTAAGGGTGAGTATTGCCTCTTTCCTGCTGATGTTTGTTTACTTTATCGTCGCGGATATCTGGATCCCGCTGACGCCGGACTCCACCGTGATGCGCGTGGTGACCCCGGTGTCTGCCCGCGTCTCCGGGTATGTGGCGGCGGTACATGTCCATAACAATAGCCAGGTTAAGAAAGGCGATCTGCTGTTTGAGCTCGACGCCACGCCGTTTCGCAATAAGGTCGAGGCGGCGCAGATCGCGCTGGAACAGGCGCGTCTGTCTAACGATCAGCTGGATGCGCAGATTGCCGCAGCGCAGGCCAGCCTGAAAACCGCCGTGCTGACCGCGCGTAACGACAAAGTGACATTCGACCGCTACCAGAAACTGAGCACCTTGCAGAACGTATCGCAGGCGGATCTGGATAAGGTCCGTACCACCTGGCAGAGCAGCGAGCAGTCCGTCAGCTCGATCCAGGCGAATATTCATAACCTGCGCATTCAGCGCGGCGAGCGGGATGAGCACCGTAACGTGACGCTGCAAAAATACCGTAACGCGCTGGATGAAGCGGAGCTGAATCTTGGCTGGACGAAGGTCTACGCCGAGGCGGACGGCACGGTCAGTAACCTGCAATTAAGCCCCGGTTTTTACGCCTCATCCGGTTCGGCTGCGCTGGCGCTGGTGAACACCCGGATCGATATCGTGGCGGATTTCCGCGAGAAGAGCCTGCGTCATACCCATCAGGGGACCGACGCTGCCGTGGTGTTTGACGCCTTCCCGGGGCACGTTTTCCGTGCCCACGTTACCAGCAGCGACGCGGGGATCCTCGCCGGACAGGAGGCCGTAAACGGTCAACTTTCTGAACCGGAAACCTCCAACCGCTGGGTGCGTGATGCCCAGCGTATGCGCATTCACGTAGCGCTGGACGAAGCCTTACCGAAGCCGCTGCCGACCGGCGCGCGCGCCACCGTGCAGCTCTACAACAGCGAAGGGCCGTTTGCGCGATTCTTCTCCGGGATGCAAATCCATCTGGTGAGCCTGCTTCACTATGTCTATTAGCACCCTGGCACGGGTATTTACCCCGCACGGCAACATCGTCTATACGGCAAACGACTTTCGCCAGACCCTGCGTATCGTCTTTGCCGGGATGATTGCGCTCAGCATTTCGAGTTTCTACAACACCAGCTACGGCGTGTTTTTTGTGGTCTACCCGATCATGCTGCTGTCTCTGGTACCAGTGTTTAATCGCCACGTGGCGAAGCAGTTTATCTTCAGCGCCTCGCTGAACTGCGTCGAAATGGTGTTGATTATCGGCTATCTGTCGCAGTGGCCGGTCATCATGACGCTGGTGGTGTTTGCCCTGTACGTGATGCGTTTTCGCTTTATGAGTAAGGGGCCGCTGTTCCTGTTCGGCTCGATGGGCGTGGTTTGCCAGAGCGTGATGCTCAACTTTATGAGCTACCCCACCACCAACTGGCACACGCTTTTATTCTCTAACATCGAAGCGAGCGTGATGGCGGTGTGCCTGAGCGCGCTGATGAACTACCTGCTGCCGGACGTGGAGCCGCGCAAGCCGCCGCCGCTGATTGAGAAAGACGACGCCCGCGTGCGCCACGAGTCGCTGCTATCCGGCACCGTGGCGACGCTGATTTTCGTGGTGTTTCAGATTAGCGACTTAAGCGATTCGCTTTCGGCGCTGATGGCGGGGATTTTGATCCTGTTCCCGATGCACTATCGCGGCTCGGTTATCAGCTCCATCTGGCGCGTGGTTGGCGTGGTGCTGGGGTGCCTCTATATCCTTGTCGTCCAGCTTATCCTCTACGATCACAGCAGCCATATGCTGCTGATGATGCCGCTGATTGGCCTTGGCCTGGCGTTTGGCGCGCGTCTGCACGTAATGGAGAAGGTCGGCGCCGGGGTAGGCTTCGCCAGTATCACCACCATCGGCATTATGTTCGGGCAGAACATGCACCCGGACAGCGACCTGGTGTTCAGCGATCTGTACCGCATCACCTCCGTTACCTTCGCGCTGGTGGTCACGCTGACGATGGTCTTTCTGGTGCACCTGATCCTGAATCGCTTCGAGGCGACGCGCTACGTTATCGCGCCGCCAAAAGCGGATTAATGCCCCAGCACGGCGGGTAGCTGCGAGAGCAGAAACAGGATCAGGCCAATCGTACCGCCCACCAGGGTACCGTTAACGCGAATGAACTGAAGATCTTTACCGATATTGAGTTCTATCTGGCGTGACATGTCTTTGGCATCCCAGCTTTTCACCGTGTCGCTGATATGGCGCGTCAGGAACGCGGCGAAATCCGGCGCCACGCGGTGCGCGGCCTGCTCCAGATGCTCATTCAGCGACGCCCGCAGGCTGGCGTCGTTGGTCAGCGTTTCGCCAAACCACAGCCCGGCGTTGGCGATACGCTGCTTCACGCGGGAATCATCGCTCTGCATGTCATTTTTCAGCCACTGGCGCAGGTCAGCCCACATTTCCCCCAGATAGCGGTTAAAGGCCTCATCATTCTTGAGGTAGTGTTTGATATTCTCGGCTTTCGCCGTCATCTCCGGATCGTTTTTCAGATTGTCGATGAACTTGATCGTGGCGCGGTCAAACGCCTGACGAATCTGGTGCGTGCGGTCGTGGCTGATATCGTCCAGCAGCGTGTTCACCGCGTTCGACACCATCTCCGCGCTTTGATCGCCCAGCCACTCGGTGGGCAGCACCATCGCCTTGCGCGGATGCTCGGTCTTAAGCCAGTGGACGATCTGGTCGGCAATAAATTCCCGCGTGCTTTCCCGCTGAATCAGGGTAATCAGGCGGTTGATGATGGCGTCCAGCAGCACCTGGTGACGGTTGTTTTTGGTCATGCTTTCCAGCATGACGGCGCTGGTCTCGGTTAAATCGACCTTGTCGATAGCCTTATGCACCGCGCGTTTGAGCAGGCGCTGGATGCGCCCATCGTCGGTAAGTTCCAGAAAACCGCCCATCACCTGCACCAGATGCTGCCCCACGCGCCGGGCGTTATCGGGCTGGCTGAACCAGGTCCCAATCATCTGTGCGGGCTCGTAGCGACGGATAAGATCGACAAGGGATTGCGTATCGAGAAACTTTTCCTGCACGAACTGGCCGAGATTGTCGCCGATGCGGTCTTTATTGCGCGGGATAATCGCCGTATGGCGCGAGATAAAGGGAATGGGCACCCGGCGGAACAGCGCGACAACGGCAAACCAGTCCGCCAGCGCGCCAACCATCGCCGCCTCGGCAATGGCCTTTACGCCGCGCACCCAGAAGGTTTGCGGCATGAACAGGGTGGTGATAAACGCTGCGACGGCAATCAGCAGCAGCGACAGCGCGAGAAGCTTGGCGCGTTTGAGTTCGGTATGCTTTTCCATGGGTTAAGGATAGAGGGTGATGGAGGTAAAATGCAAAATGTGCTATCTGGTGAAGAATTAAAATTCCTCTTTTAACTGACAGATCAGAAGATTTGTTGCATTCTCTTTCTGGTTCGGAGTATTCGTTTCTCATAGCTAATAATAATCTATTTTCTGGGGTATATAAAATGAATTTACTGTATCGTTTTATAAATGGAATAAAAAATAAATCCTTGGATTTATATTTGTTCCTTTTCTTTGCAGGTTGTTTTGTTTTGTTGAAAATAAAAGATCCAGTTCGGGTTTATTTGTCATATGCATTATTTATTGGCCTTTTAGTCATGCTGTATTTAAAAAGGCAGCGTGCCCGGGAAATTATTATTCATTTTATTCGGTTCGAAAGTGGCGATGTTGTAAATAAGTTGGCTGGATGGGCGTCGCTCCTTGCCTGGGGTGCGTTTCTTCTTTTTCCTTTTGCAATAAATATACAGTTTGGTTTTCTTGCAAAAGTACTATTGGTGATGTTCTCCATTTTTATTGTTATTAGCAGCGTTTTAACAATTTTTGTTCTCGAGAAAGATGGCCATGAGAAAGTAAAAAATATACGGGTTATGTTATTTTCATTTATATCAATCTGTTATGTTTTATCTAGTGCGTTCTCGGCAAGTTTATTTCTTCAGTTGAGTAATATGGATTTATCATCCAGTCCATGGCTGGAGTTTACATGGAAGCTCAGTTCATTTTTTGTATTGATATTTTTTATATTGCAGTTGACTACTTACGTAATATTCATCGTGACTGCTGATCATGCAAAAGGATATAGACTTTTTACTATTTTTGGTGCTTTGATTCTAACGAGTTTAATCGTATTATTTGTCTCAAGCAGGCCGGATGTAGTAGCATATTATGTTTTAAAATATTCTACTGGCAGTGAATGGCGGAGTGATTTTACATGTGAGAATGAAAAAATATCACGCCCTAACGAGAGATATTTCGGTTATAATACCGATAAGTACACAGCTTACTTTTTCAATCGTAACGGAAAGTGGGGGTTCGATGAGATAACTTGTGTTAAAAACTCGCAAGAGGGGAAAGGATATACTGTAAAAAATGTATCGACAGAAAATATCCCTCATTGGGTGAAATAATTAAAATCACAGTTCCCCCTGTCGGTAAACGAAAGGGGGAAAACGTATAAGAACCCTCCGTATATACCCAACTTTACCTTCATAGTCAGACAGATTGACTACCCTTAATACCCTAAGCGGTAAAACAAGGAGATTCGATATGGCTTACCAGACAGTAAATCCTGCCACGAACCAGCTCATCAAAGAATATCCCTCTCACACTGACGCAGACGTTGAAGCGGCGCTGAAGGCAGCCGATGCGCTCTATCACTCCGACTGGGCGAAAGGTGACATAAGCCAGCGCCTGCCGGTGCTGCATAAGCTGGCGGACCTGATCGACGAACGCGTGGAGGATCTGGCGAAAATCGCCAGTCAGGAGATGGGTAAGCTCATCGAACAAAGCCGCGGTGAAGTGAAGCTATGCGCGCAAATCGCCCGCTACTATGCTGACAACGCGAAGCAGTTCCTGGCCCCGGTGAAGTATGACTCTGAACTCGGGGAAGCATGGGTTGAACATCACCCCATCGGCGTGCTGATGGCCGTCGAACCATGGAACTTCCCATACTATCAGCTGATGCGCGTTCTGGCGCCAAACCTGGCAGCGGGCAACCCGGTGATCGCCAAGCATGCCAGTATCGTGCCGCACTGTGCAGAAACCTTTGCACAGCTGGTACGTGAAGCGGGCGCGCCGGAAGGGGCGTGGACCAACCTGTTTATCTCGTCCGAACAGGTGGCGAACATCATCGCCGACGATCGCGTACAGGGGGCGGCGCTGACCGGTTCAGAAAAAGCGGGTAGCGTGGTTGCGGCACAGGCTGCGAAACACATCAAAAAATCGACCCTTGAACTGGGCGGGAACGACGTCTTCGTGGTGCTGGACGATGCGGATCTGGAGAAAGCCGTGAAGATCGGCGTTAACGCGCGGCTTAATAACGCCGGGCAGGTCTGTACCGCGGCGAAGCGCTTTATCCTGCATGAAAAGATTGCAGACGCCTTCCTGAACAAATTCACCGAGGCGTTTAAGCAGGTGAAGATTGGCGATCCGCTGGACGAAAGTACCACGCTGGGGCCTTTGTCATCCAAAGACGCGCTGGAGACGCTAACTAAACAGGTTAACGAGGCGGTGAAAAACGGCGCGAAGCTGCACCATGGCGGCAAGCCGGTTCAGCGTGACGGGAGCTTCTTTGAGCCGACCATCCTGACCAATATCTCGCGCGATAACCCGGCGTATTTCGAAGAGTTCTTTGGTCCGGTAGCGCAGATTTATGTGGTGAAAGACGACGACGAGGCGGTTGCCCTGGCGAACGACTCCCACTACGGTCTGGGCGGAGCGGTGTTCAGCCAGAACATCGAGCGCGCGAAGAAAATGGCGTCGCGCATTGAGACCGGGATGGTGTACATCAACTGGCTCACCGATACGGCGGCAGAACTGCCGTTCGGCGGCGTAAAACGTTCGGGTTACGGACGCGAGCTGTCGGATCTGGGGATCAAAGAGTTTGTGAACCAGAAGCTGGTGGTGGTGCGTAAGTGACGTAGTAATAAAAAACCTGCCGAAGGGCAGGTTTTTTTATCTATCAGGTGGCTTAGAAGCTCACGCCGCCGCCGAAGTAAGCGCCGTCTACCAGCGTGTGGTTTGGACGACCGTCTTTGCCATCAACGCTCACGTGGCGGTAGCCCACTTTCAGCGTAACCGGTTTGACCGGGGTCCAGCTTACGCCGCCGTTAGCTTCAACGTAGTTCTTCACGCTGTTGTTCAGTCCGTCTGGCGCAACGTAGCCTTCACCGAATACCCTGATGCTGTCGGTCAGGGCAACGTTCACACCGCCGCCGACCGGGAACGCCACGCCGTTATCGCCTTTCTTCGGGCCAACGTAGAGGGCCTTAGCGCCTGCGTTCAGCATTACCGGGCCGACTTCGAAATTGTAGCCTGCGCCCACGCCACCGGTCGTGGTGCCGTCGTCGGTGTTTTTCAGCCAATTACCTTCGGTGTACAGACCGGAAGTTGATTTGCCCATTTCCACATTCAGATTGGTAAAGTTTTTACCCTGCTCAATGCTGCCGCCCATTGCCAGTGCGGAGCCCGATACGGCGGTGAGAGCAGAAAGGATGAGAACGTTAAGCTTTTTCATGCGTGTTTCCTCGTCATCAAATTAATCTGAGGGCACCTTAACAAGGGATGTTTATGACTGCAAATGTGATGGGTATCGCAGTTTTATGCTGTTTTTGTTGGTTTTTTTAATCTTAAATGTTGATGAGATGTTTTTATGGCAGATCGTCAATCCTCAATCCATTCGTGTTTAGGGAAAGTTTATATTTTTGGCTAAACGTTTAATGAACGAGGCGAAGAAAGCCGTTTGAGGTGAATTAATTAATTTTCTAATAATTTCCAAAAGTATTTCGGCTGTCACAGATCAAGACAGAGGTTTACATTTCTGGTGATTGCTATACGTATTTCTTTGCCGATCCGCTGTCTTTTCATGTCATTTTTCTGACACGTTTCTTCATTACGTTGTTGGCTTCACTTACTGGATGCTAACAATATGAAAAGAAAAATTATTCCTGTGCTTATCGGTTGTGCGCTCTCTTTCTCTGGCCTGGCTGCGCAGCCTACCGCTGAGCGCTATATCGTCAGCTTCCCTGACGGCTCCCATGTGAAATACAGCGGCGCGTTTGCCGATGCGTTCCCGAACGGGCTCCCGGTGGGGATGGGTTCTGGTCTGCTGTTTACGGGCAAGCAGGGCGATGCGCTGACGTTTGCGACCGTGACCGATCGCGGTCCTAACGCGGATTCGCCAAAAATGGGGAAAAACGATGCCAAAATATTTGTTACCCCGGATTTCGCTCCGCTGCTGATGACGATCCGCGTGCAAAACGGTAAAGCGGAGGCCGTGGACGCGCGACCGCTGCATGACGATAAAGGCGAGATCAACGGCCTGCCACTGCAAAGCGGTGTGATTGGTTCCACCAATGAAGTCGCGCTAAGCGACACCTTAAAAGTACTGAAAGGCGATAACCGCGGGCTGGATACGGAAGGCATCACGTCGGACGGGAAGGGCGGCTACTGGCTGTGCGATGAGTATGGCCCGTTCCTGATTAACGTCGACAGTAAAGGGAAAATCCTCGCGATCCACGGTCCGCAGGCGACGCAAGGGGAGAAATCCATCGCGGGCGGTCTGCCAAACGTTATCAAATGGCGTCAGGCAAACCGGGGCTTCGAAGGGCTGACCCGCATGCCGGACGGACGTATTATTGCCGCCGTGCAAAGCACGCTGGATATCGACGGGAAGAGCAAAAAACAGGCGCTGTTTACCCGTCTGGTGAGCTTCGACCCGGCGACCGGGAAAACCGCGATGTACGGCTACCCTGTCGACAGCGCGGCCTACAGCAAAAACAGCGACGCCAAAATCGGCGACATAGTGGCGCTGGATAACCACACCATCCTGCTGATTGAACAGGGTGAGGATAAAAATGACGCAATGCGTAACCTCATCTACAGGGTGGATCTGAGCAAGGCGAGCGATCTGGCCGCCTTCGACAAGCCGGGCGAATACCCGGAGTTTGATGATGAGAAAACGCTGGCGCAGCGCGGCATTACACTTGCTGAAAAAACGCAGGTGGTCGATCTGCGTGCGCTGGGCTGGCAGCAGGAAAAGGCCGAAGGGCTGGCGCTGATTGACAGCAAAACGCTGGCGGTAGCGAACGATAACGATTTTGGCGTGAAGGTAGCGATGCAAAACCCGGTCGAGGGCAAGAAGCTCAAGGATTATCGGGTGAACGCGGAAGGCAAGCTGACGCTGGATGATAAACCGGTGGAAACCACGCTCAGCGTGAAGCCGCTGAAGAAGCCGGAGTCCGACAGCGAGCTGTGGATTGTGACGCTGCCGGAGGCGTTGAAATAAGTTTCCCCCTCACCCTAACCCTCTCCCCGCGGGGGAGAGGGGATGATCGGTGCGATTTACTTTTTCAGCCCCGCAAACGCTGCCCGAATTTCTTCTTCCGGCAGCTGTATTCCAATAAACACCATCACGCTGTGCGGCGTTTCATCGCCCCACGGGCGATCCCAGTCGGCGCTGTACAGGCGCTGCACCCCCTGGAACAGCAGGCGGTTCGGCTCGCCGTCGATCCACAGCATCCCTTTATAGCGCAGCAGCTTGTCGGCAAACGACAGCAGCAGGTTTTCCATCACGCGGGA
This sequence comes from Enterobacter cloacae complex sp. AR_0002, assembly GCF_001922365.1. Lineage (NCBI taxonomy): Bacteria > Pseudomonadati > Pseudomonadota > Gammaproteobacteria > Enterobacterales > Enterobacteriaceae > Enterobacter > Enterobacter cloacae complex sp. AR_0002. Next base: position 2,892,733 of record NZ_CP018814.1, on the reverse strand, counting down.
GACCTCGCTGATGTCTACCGGGTAGTCCAGCTCCACCACAATCGACGCCACGTCGTTTTGCTTGTCGGAAATAAAGTGAAAGCGCGGTTTCGCGGTAACGTTCTCTTCCAGCATAAAGCCGTTGGTGTTGAACAGCTGAGCGAGATCGATATCGCCATGCGTCACCGTGTAAATGGGCGCACGCGAGTTGATGCGCGTCAGGCGCTCGCGCAGTTTTTCACTTTCACCCGCCACGTCGGTTTTGGTCAGCAGGATGCGGTCGGCGTAGCCAACCTGGGACTGGGCGATGGTGAACTGGTTCATCTGCTCGTCGGCATGGACCGCATCCACCAGAGCGATGACGCCGTCCAGCAGGTAGCGCTGGCAGAGGATCTCATGGGAGAAAAAGGTCTGAATAATCGGGCCGGGGTCGGCCATGCCGGTGCACTCGATCACCAGACGGTCGAAGACGATGTCACCGCGATCGCGGCTGTCGAGCAGGTCCAGCAGGGCGTCTTCTAATTCGTTAGAGCGGGTGCAGCAGATGCAGCCGTTGGTCAGGGTTTTGATCTGGGTGGCGCGGTCGCCAATCAGCTGATCGTCAACGGAGACTTCGCCAAATTCGTTTTCGATGACGGCGATTTTGAAGCCGTGCTGCTCGTTCAGAATGTGGCGCAGCAGGGTGGTTTTACCGGCGCCGAGAAAACCGGTCAGCAGGGTAACGGCAATCGGGGTCATGGTTTCTCCTTTAGCAGCAGCGGACGCCGCCTTCTCCACTTCCGCCGTAGCGCGCTTCCTGACGCTCGCGGAAGAATTCAGTGTAGGTCATGTACGGCTTATCCGGATGGTTGGTCTTCATATGCTCAACGTAGTTGTCATAGTCCGGAATGCCAATCAGCATTTTCGCCGCCTGACCGAGGTATTTTTTTGCTTCGCCTAAGTTACCAAACATTGAGGGTTCCAGATAGAAGAAGCCCGGAGGCGCGCAGCGATCCGGGCCTACAGTATCATGCTTAATTAATGGTGTGAGGAGGTCTTCACGCCGCCTTCCGGCACCGGCACGTACGGGGTTTCTTTATCCGTACGGCCCTCAACGTTACGCACTTTCATCCAGGTTTTGATGCCGTAGAAGATAATGCTGTACACCACCACCAGGAACAGAATGCTCAGACCCGCGTTGGTGTAGTTGTTCACCACGATATGGTTCATGTTGGCAATCTGCTGCGCGGTCAGATCCGCGCCGCCTGCGGCAATCTTCTCTTTGTACTGGTTAGCCATGAAGAAGAAGCCTTCCAGCTGCGGGTTGGTGCTGAACAGTTTCAGACCCAGCGCCCAGGTAGTGCAGAGCAGTAGCCACAGCGCAGGCACCACGGTGACCCAGATGTATTTGGTGCGTTTCATCTTCACCAGGACAACGGTACCCAGCACCAGGGCCACAGCCGCCAGCATCTGGTTAGAGATGCCGAACAGCGGCCACAGGCTCTTAACGCCGCCCAGCGGGTCAACAACGCCCTGATACAGCAGATAACCCCACAGGCCTACGCAGCCCGCGGTACCCAGAACACCGGCCACCAGAGAGTCGGTTTTCTTCAGGAATGGCACGAAGTTACCCAGCAGATCCTGCAACATGAAGCGGCCTGCACGCGTACCGGCATCCAGCGCGGTGAGGATGAATAGCGCTTCAAACAGAATACCGAAGTGGTACCAGAAGCCCATGTCCGCCCACGGCAGCACTTTGTGGAACACGTGTGCGATACCCACCGCCAGCGTTGGCGCGCCACCTGCGCGGTTCAGCACGGACGGTTCGCCGATGTCTTTCGCGGTCTGCATGATCTGCTCAGGCGAAATTACGAAGCCCCAGGAGCTGACGGTCGCCGCCGCGTGTGCGCTGGCGTCTTTCAGCTGCGCCAGGATCAGCGCGGTATTTTCGCCGCCCATCTCATGCAGGTTTGGCATGGTGATGCCGAGACCCGCTGGTGGGGTGTTCATCGCAAAGTACAGACCTGGCTCGATAATCGACGCTGCAACCAGCGCCATGATCGCCACGAAGGACTCCATCAGCATCGCGCCGTAACCGATGAAGCGCGCGTCGGTTTCGTTGGCCATCAGCTTCGGCGTGGTGCCCGAGGCGATCAGCGCGTGGAAGCCAGACACGGCACCGCAGGCGATGGTGATAAACAGGAACGGGAACAGAGCGCCTTTCCACAGCGGACCGGTACCGTCAATGTACTGTGTCACCGCTGGCATTTTCAGCTCAGGATTGATGATCACAATCCCGATTGCCAGCCCGACGATCACGCCGATTTTCAGGAAGGTCGCCAGGTAGTCGCGCGGAGCCAGAATCAGCCACACCGGCAACAGCGCTGAGATGAACGCGTAACCGATCAGCGCGAAGGTGATGGTGGTGTCTTTAAAGGTCAGCGCCGGGCCCCAGTACGGGTCGTGCGCAATCACGCCGCCGAAGTAGATGGAGGCGACCAGCAGCACGATACCGATGACCGACACCTCGCCAACGCGGCCAGGGCGCAGGAAGCGCATGTAGATGCCCATGAACAGCGCAATCGGTACGGTAGAGCAGACGGTGAAGACGCCCCACGGACTTTCGGCCAGCGCTTTCACCACGATCAGCGCCAGCACCGCGAGGATGATGATCATGATCAGGAAGCAGCCAAAGAGGGCGATGGTGCCCGGCACGCGGCCCATCTCTTCTTTGATCATCTCACCCAGCGACGAACCGTTACGGCGCGAGGAGATAAACAGCACCATAAAGTCCTGCACCGCTCCCGCCAGCACCACGCCCGCCAGCAGCCAGAGCGTACCCGGCAGGTAGCCCATCTGCGCGGCCAGTACCGGGCCGACCAGCGGACCCGCGCCTGCAATGGCGGCGAAGTGGTGACCAAACAGCACGTAACGGTTGGTTGGCACGTAGTTCAGGCCGTCATTGTTAATGACCGCCGGGGTGGCGCGCGTCGGGTCGAGCTTCATGACCTTCTGCGCGATGTACAAGCTGTAGTAGCGATAAGCCACAAGATAAACGGAAACCGACGCGACCACGATCCACAGGGCGCTGACGTGTTCGCCCCGGCGTAATGCGACAACCGCCAGACAGAAAGCACCGATGATCCCGAGGATGGCCCAGGGCACGTGCTTAAGTAGTTTTTTAGTATCCATAGTAAGACCTGGTTTTTTATGTAAAGAAAAAAGGGTCAGGGTTTGTTGTGAGGAGGTATTGATTAATGCTGGAGCGATCGTGCCAGATCCTCGCGCGTATAAAGCACGGTAAATAGGTGAGTGGTTGAAAGCGATGCGTGAGCGGTCAAAAGCGAGGGTGAGTGGTTAAGGCTCACCCACGGTGGAAGAAAATATGTGATTGAGATCACTGAGAATAATCTACCCCTGCGGGGTTTCGTCGTTCGCTTCAGGGCAGTGCACGCAGCGGCAGGTCTGATACGCAGGCAGCAGCTGATAGCGCCCTTTGCCGTCGTGTTCAATAATCGGGGAAAGCGCCTGCAAATCGCGGTACACCGTACGTTCGGTAATGCCAAATTTTTGCATCAGATCGCGGCGATTAACGCTTCCGTTGCGGTGCAGGGCAATAATGATGTCAACCAGACGTTCAGCCGAGCGGCTTCGGGGTGAAGGGGCCATAAGACTTTCCAGCGTTAAGGGGGCGCCTGACGACGTCGCCAGCCGCCCCGGAAAATTTATCTTATGGATAGTTAACGGCGCACCTTTGCGGAAACCTTAGCGTTTTTTTGTGCAACGGGATCAAACCGCGGCTTCCATCTCCATCATCACCGGGTGGAAACGGCGTTTGAAGTAGATCAGGCCGTGCCCCTCGCTGCTGAGGATGATGTTCTTAATCTCCACAAGGTAGACCAGATGGGTACCGATGGTTTGCACCTGGGTTATCTCGCCTTCCAGGCTTGCCAGAGCGCCTTTCAGCACCGGCTGCGCCAGCGGTCCTTTCTGCCAGCAGGAGAGAGCAAAGCGCTCCTCCATTGCCATGCCGGTCATCCCGGCAAAGTGGCGGGCCATGATCTCCTGCTCGTGGTTCAGCACGTTGACACACAGTTTGCCGTTGCCCTGGAAGACCGGGTTCATGGCGCTGTTGGCATTGATGCAGACCATGACCGAAGGCGGGGTGTCCGTGACCGAACAGACGGCGGTGGCGGTAATGCCGCAGCGACCCGCATCGCCCTCGGTGGTGACCACATTCACCGCCGCCGACAGGCTGGCCATCGCGTCGCGAAAACGCAGGCGTTCTTCAGATTGCATTGAAACCTCCCGCTGCGTTATTTCAGCAGCTTATCCAGCATGTTGATATCAGTGTTGTTGTGCAGGTGCGGTACGGTCCAGCCGTGCTGGTCGTACTCGGACATGCAGCGGTCAACCATCGCCATCATCTTGTCCATGTTGCCGGAGCTTTGCGCCTGACGCAGGCATTGCAGGCGGATCTCATCCTGGCTACCGGAGTAGTTGATTTCGTACAGCTCGTGACGTCCGCCAAACTCGCTGCCGATGGCATCCCACATCAGTTTCAGAATCTTGATGCGTTCGACATGATCCATCCCGTTGGAGCCGCGCACGTACTTCGCCAGATACTGGTCGATCTGCGGGTTGTTCAGGTCCCGCGCGCTGGACGGCAGGTAGATCAGCCCGGAGGTCACGTTACGTTCGATGATGTTCTTGATCTTCGCATAGGCCATTGGCGCCATCACGCGGTAGGTCTGTAACGCCGCGTGGTCAGGCAGATACGCGCCGTTTACCCACGGCGTGGCTTCGGAGCACATGGAGTCGCTCAGCGCCCAGAACATGTTGCGCCACGCCACCACTTCGCCGAGATCCGCCTGCACGCCGCGGAACTCGAGGGTGCCGGTACACTCCAGCGACTTCTTCAGCAGAGCGGTGATGAAGTCGAGCTTCACTGCCAGACGCACGCAGGCCTGAAGCGGGTACATGCGGGCGAAGCCACCTTCCATCGTCCAGCGACGGCAGCGGTCGAAATCGCGGTAGATCAGCACGTTTTCCCACGGGATCAACACATGATCCATCACCAGAATGGCGTCGTTCTCGTCAAAACGGCTGGAGAGCGGGTAGTCGTACGGGGAACCGGTCGCCCCTGCCACCATCTCGTAAGAGGCGCGGGAGATCAGCTTCACCCCTTCGGCATCCATCGGCGCGACGAACATCAGCGCGAAGTCCGGGTTTTCGCCCATCACCTGCGCAGAGCCGAAGCCGATCATGTTGTAATGGGTCAGGGCGGAGTTGGTGGCCACCACTTTCGCGCCGCTGACGATGATCCCGGCGTCGGTCTCTTTCTCCAGCTTGATGTAAACGTCTTTCACCTCGTCTGCCGGTTTATGGCGGTCGATCGGCGGGTTGACGATGGCGTGGTTAAAGTACATGCCGGTTTCCTGAATACGTGTGTACCAGTTGCGGGCGTTCTGCTCGAACTGACCGTAGAAGGCAGGGTTCGCCCCCAGCGCGCAGCCGAACGCGGCTTTGTAGTCCGGCGTACGCCCCATCCAGCCGTAGCTCAGGCGCGACCACTCGGCGATGGCGTCACGCTGCTGGCGCAGATCGTCGGCGCTTTTTGCCACGCGGAAGAATTTATGGGTGTAGCCGCCGCTGCCGGTGTCCGTGCCCCAGCAGAGGGTATCCTGCATGTCTGGCTTGTGCAGGGCATCGTACATCTGGGCGATGGACGCCGCCGCATTGCGAAATGCTGGGTGGGTAGTGACGTCCTTAACGCGCTCGCCGTAGATATAAATCTCACGGCCATCTTGCAGGCTTTTTAAATACTCTTCACCGGTTAACGGACGTTTGGCATCAGCGCGGAAATCTTCAGGCTTCATAGGGACCTCGTATCGGAAGATGGTTGTTAAATTTATGTTTTGTTTTTGTTGTTTAATTGAAGCGTGAGAGGGGCGGAACGTGAAGGGACGATTGGGACAACGGCAGGTACTTTTCGCGAGAGATCACAGAGTGTGATTTCCCTCACCCTAACCCTCTCCCAGAGGGAGAGGGGACGGTTACTCTCTCTCCATCTGGGAGAGGGCAGGGGTGAGGGGAACAGGCGACACCGGTACTTTCTGCGCCCGGTACGCGCTGGGTGAGCACCCCGTCAGTCGGTTAAAAAAACGGGCGAAATAGGCCGGATCTTTAAAACCCAGCTGCCAGGCAATTTCGCTCACTGTGCTGTCGGAAAACAGCAGCAGGCGTCTGGCTTCCCGCAGCTGGCGGTCGAAGATCAGCCGTTTCGGCGAGCGGTTGGCGAAGCGGCGACAGATATCGGTCAGGCGGGATTCGGTGAGATGCAGTTCGCTGGCGTATTCCGGCACCGTCCAGTGCTCGTGGTAATGAGCATCTGTCAGCTGGTTAAAGCGCTGAAACAGCTTCAGCTCACCGCGCATGCCGCCTGACGCGTGGTCGTCGAGCTTCGCGTTGCGCAGCAGCAGGGTAAAAACGGCCTGCGCCAGCAGGACCAGCGTATGCTCGCGACCGGGCAGCTGTTCCGTGGATTCCCGGGCAATCAGCTGCCAGTAGTGCTTCAGCGCCGCCAGCTCATCAGGCTTGTCGGCAAGCGACAGGCAGATCCCCGGCAGGCCGAACGCTTCCCGCGTGCCCGGGTAGAGCACTTCTAACAGCGGCCAGATGAGATCCTCGCGCACCGTCAGCACGTGGCCGTCGCTGTCGGATTCGGTGATAAACGCGTGCGGCACCGACGGTGGCGTCAGCACGAACAGCGGCGCCTGCACCGAGTAACGGTGGTCGTCGAGCTGGAGCTCAATCTGCCCGGTGTCGAGAAAATGCATCTGAAAATACTGGTCGTGGCGGTGCGCCTGCATGTCGCGGCCAAAAAAGGCCGCCATGCGGGCGAACGACTGGTAGTGCACATCGTCGGTGCCCAGACTTTCGTCGTACTCCTTGCTGATATCGATGTTGGTGATGGGGCTCTGACACATAGCGGCTCCTCAGTGGATCTTTTGCGCCGCGATGTCCGGCTCACGCTCAAGGCTTTCCCGGCGCGTCATCGGAATGCGCGTCAGCACCAGCGCGCCCACCACCAGCAGACCTGCCACGAACCACAGTCCCGAGCTGAAGCTGCCGGTCGCGTCGCGCAAAATACCTATCAGCAATGGGCTGACGGCAGACCCGACGTTGCCGATGGCGTTGATCACCGCCAGCGCCACCGCGCGGGATTGCAGGCTAATAACCTGATCCGGCGTGGTCCAGAATATCGCCATGGCGGTAAACGATCCGGTTGAGGCCATGATGATGCCAAGCAGCTGGATCAGACTGTGATCGGTCGCCGAGGCCAGCATCCATCCCGCCGCTGCAAAAAGATACGGCAGGATAGTGTGCTTTTTTCGCTCTTTCAGCCTGTCGGAGCGGCGGCTCCACCAGATCATCCCGAGGATGGTGCAAAACTGCGGGATCGCCGCCAGCAGGCCAATCACGATATTGCTGCTGCCGGTGTTGAAGCTTTGCAGGATCTGCGGCGTCCAGATGTTGATCGCGCTCAGCGTATTCGTCAGGCAGAAGTAGGCCAGCGTGTAGAGCAGCACGGCGGGCGTCAGCACCTCGCGCAGCGTCGATCGCGGCGTGGCGGCATGCGCAATGGCCAGCTCCTGCTCCCGGGCGATCATCGTTTTGAGTGCCTGCTTTTCGTCATCATCCAGCCAGGTGGCCTGATCCGGGGTGTCGTTAAGGTAGAACCAGGTCACCACGCCGAGCACCACCGACGGCAGCCCCTCCAGCAGGAACAGCCACTGCCAGCCCTTAAGGTTCCACAGTCCGTCCATCGCCAGAATGTACCCGGAGAGGATCGAACCGAGCATCATGGTCACCGGCATGGCGATCATAAACAACGCGTTGGCGCGGGCGCGGTGATACGCCGGGAACCACCAGGTGAGATAGACCAGAATGCCCGGCAGGAAACCGGCTTCGGCAATGCCCACCAGCATGCGCAGGACGTAGAGCGTTTCGGGGCTGGTGGCGAACATGGTGCAGGTAGAGGCGATGCCCCACACCACCATGATCCCGGCGATCCAGCGGCGGGCGCCGATCTTCGCCAGCATGATGTTGCTGGGGATCCCGCACAGCACGTAGGTCACGTAAAACAGCGTCGCGGCCAGGCCAAACATGGTCGACGTGAGGCCCAGATCTTTGCCCATCGTCAGCCCGGCAAAGCCGATGTTGATGCGATCGAGAAACGAGAAGACAAACAGGATAAAAAGAAACACGATCAAACGACGGAACAGCTTATTAATAACGCGATGTTCAACAGCTTTATTGTGCAGGGTTGAGGTCGTCATGTTGCGCTCCACATCGTACGTTTAGTAGACGGATTTATTGTTATCAACTGCTGTGGTGACATCGGTAAAGCGGGCCGCCAGCGCTTCGGCGCTGCGGGCGAGCAGGGTGGTATCCACGCCGACCGCGACAAACAGCGCGCCGAGTTCAAGATAACGTTTTGCCAGTTGCTCGTTCGCCATCAGGATGCCGGGCGCTTTGCCCGCGCTGAGGATTTGGGCGATCGCCTGCTCTATGGCGGCCTGCACCTCCGGGTGCTGCGGATTACCGGCGAAGCCCATGTCGGCGCTCAGATCCGCAGGGCCGATAAACACGCCGTCCACCCCTTCCACGTCCAGGATCTGCGGCAGGTTTTTCAGCGCCTCGCGAGTTTCGATTTGCACCAGCACGCACATGGCGTCGTTAGCCTGATGCAGATACTCCGGGATGCGGTTCCAGCGCGACGCCCGCGCCAGCGCGCTGCCGACGCCGCGAATGCCGGCAGGCGGGTAGCGGGTGGCGCTGACAGCCAGACGGGCTTCGTCGGCGTTTTGCACCATCGGCACCAGCAGGGTTTGCGCCCCCACGTCCAGCAGCTGCTTGATCTGCACCGGATCGTTCCACGACGGGCGCACCACCGGCTGGCTGGGATAAGGGGCGATGGCCTGGAGCTGAGTCAGGATGGTTTGCACGCTGTTCGGCGCGTGCTCTCCGTCGATCAGCAGCCAGTCAAAACCGGCCCCGGCCAGTAGCTCAGCGCTGTAGCTGCTGGTCAGCCCCAGCCATAACCCGATTTGCGGACGGCCCGCCTTCAGCGCCGCTTTGAATGCGTTTTGCATGGTCATCTCCTTACACAAAGCGGCAGCTGATGGAGCCCATGTTGCCGTAGTCGACGTGGAAGGTGTCGCCTCTGCTGGCGGCAACCGGGCGGGTAAACGAGCCGCCGAGGATGATTTGCCCTGGCTCAAGCTGCACGTCGTATGGCGCGAGTTTGTTCGCCAGCCACGCCACGCCGTTCGCCGGGTGGTTAAGCACGCCTGCGGCGACCCCGGTCTCTTCGATCACGCCGTTGCGGTAAAGCAGGGCGGAGATCCAGCGCAGATCCAGCTCGTCGGGTTTAATCGGGCGGCCGCCGAGGATCACGCCCGCGTTGGCGGCGTTATCGGAGATGGTGTCGAACACCTTGCGCGGGCGCTGGGTTTCCGGGTCAACGTTATGGCAGCGGGCGTCGATCAGCTCCAGGGCGGGGATGACGTAATCCGTGGCGTTGTAGACGTCGAAGATCGTGCAGTTCGGGCCGCGCAGCGGTTTTGCCAGCACGAAGGCCAGCTCCACTTCGATGCGCGGGACGATAAAGCGATCCACGGGGATGTCGCTGCCGTCGTGGAAGAACATATCGTCCAGCAGCGCACCGTAGTCCGGCTCGCTGATCTGCGAGCTGGCCTGCATCGCTTTGGAGGTAAGGCCGATCTTGTGGCCTTTCAGCACGCGGCCTTCGGCAATTTTCAGGCTCACCCATTCGCGCTGGACGGCGTAGGCGTCTTCAATGGTGATCTCCGGGTACTCCAGCGAGATCGCGCGGATCTGCTCCCGGGATTGTTCCGCCTGATGCAGACGGTGGGCGATCAGGGTATGGGTGTGTTTGTCGAGCATGGCGATATCCTGTTTTTATTTGTTTTCTCCCTCTCCCTGTGGGAGAGGGGACAGACCGTGCGGTGTTATTTAAACAACGCGTGCACGTTGTTTTGCTTGTAATTAAGCGTCGGGTGCAGCTCGTCCAGCTCGAACGAGAGCGCCAGATATCGGCCCGCCATTAGCTCTGCGAAGTGCGTTTTGATCAGCGCAAACAGCATTTCACCGACCTCTTCCCGGCTTTCCAGGCTGCGCCCCGCGCCGATCTTCAGCGTCATATGCACAAAGGCGTAATCGTGCTTACCGTCGGCCATCTGCCAGGTATCCAGCCAGTGGGCGCGGCTGCGGATGCCCCCGAGCGGGAAGATCCCCGTGGCGGCGAGCGCCTCGTTCACTTTGGCGAACAGACCCGGCAGGTCGGCCTGCTCGCGGATGTTGTTGGTACATTCAGCAATAAAGTGCGGCATAACGACTCCTTAGGCGGGCAGCGGGAAAACGGCGTTGACCTGGCCGGTGCCGGAGCTGGCGAACAGCTCGGTGAGAAACTCCACCTTACCGTCGTATTTGTCCCAGCCGAGCATCCCCAGCAGCATCACCGTGTCGTGCATGTTGCCCTCGCCGTAGCAGTAGTCGGCGTACTCCGGCAGCATGCTGCAAAACTCCTTGAACTGCCCCTCGCGCCACAGCTTCACCACGCGCTCGTCCATCTGGCGATCAAACTCGCGGGTGTAGCTGTTCATCCCTTCCTCCGCGCGCTGGTCGTCGATAAAGCGGTGCGACAGCGAGCCGCTGGCGAGCACCGCCACGGTGCCGTCGTATTTTTCGATGGCGCTGATGATGGCCTCGCCCAGCCTGCGGCTGTCGGCGAAGTCGTGAACCGTGCAGAACGCCGAGATGGAGACCACTTTGAAGTGCTTATCCGCGTTCATGTAGCGCATCGGCACCAGCGTGCCGTACTCCAGCTTGAGGCTCGGGATGTTGTGCGCCTTGGCGCGAACGCCAAGCTTCACCGCTTCGTCGGCAATCAGCTGGCCGAGTTCCGGGTTGCCGTCGTAGTCGTAGGTCATGTCGCGAATAAAATGCGGCAGCTCGTTGCTGGTGTAGACGCCTGAGAAATGGTCCGCGCAGTTGATGTGATACGCGCTGTTCACCAGCCAGTGGGTGTCGAAGACGATAATGGTATCCACGCCCAGCTCGCGGCAGCGCTTGCTGATCTCTTTATGCCCGTCGATGGCGCCCTGGCGGCAGCCGTGGTTTTTGCCCGGCAGTTCAGAGAGATACATTGACGGCACGTGGGTGATTTTTGCCGCTAACGCTAATTTTCCCATGATCAGATCCCCCACTTTGGAATCGGATGGTCGCCCATGGAGATGCACACGTTCTTCATCTCCGCGAAGACCTCGAAGCTGTACTCGCCGCCTTCGCGCCCGGTGCCGGAGGCCTTCACGCCGCCAAACGGCTGGCGCAGGTCGCGCACGTTCTGGGTGTTGACGAACACCATGCCCGCTTCGATGTTGCGCGCCAGACGCAGCACTTTGCTGACGTCCTGGGTCCAGATGTACGACGCCAGGCCATACTCCACGTCGTTCGCCAGGCGCAGGCCTTCCGCTTCGTCCTTAAACGGCAGCAGGCAGGCCACCGGCCCGAAGATCTCTTCCTGCGCCACGCGCATGCGGTTATCGACATCCGCCAGCACGGTCGGGCGCAGGAAGTTGCCGCCTTCCAGGTGCGCAGGCAGATCGGTCGGTTTGTCCGGGCCGCCCGCCAGCAGGGTTGCCCCCTCTTCAATGCCGAGGCGGATATAGCCGGAGACTTTTTCCCAGTGCTGCTGGCTGATGAGCGCGCCAATCTGGGTGTTCGGATCGGTCGGGTCGCCCACGCGCAGGCGGTTGGCGCGCTCGGCAAAGCGTTTGACGAACTCCGGGTAGATGCTCTGCTGGATGAAGATGCGCGAGCCGGCGGTGCAGCGTTCGCCGTTGATGGAGAAAATGGTGAACAGGGCGGCGTCCAGCGCGCGCTCGATGTCCGCGTCTTCAAAAATCAGCACCGGAGATTTGCCGCCCAGCTCCATAGAATACTTCTTCAGCCCGGCGTTTTTCATGATGTTACGCCCGGTGGCGGTGCCGCCGGTGAAGGAGACGGCGCGCACGTCATGATGACGCACCAGCGCGTCGCCCGCCGTGGCGCCATAGCCCTGCACCACGTTGAGCACGCCCGCCGGAATGCCCGCTTCGAGGGCCAGCTCGCCCAGACGGTCGGCGGTCAGCGGGGAGAGTTCAGACATCTTCAGCACCGCGGTGTTACCCAGCGCGAGACAGGGCGCGACCTTCCAGGTGGCGGTCATAAACGGCACGTTCCACGGCGACACCAGCGCGCAGACACCCACCGGCTGCACCAGGGTGTAGTTGAGCATCTTGTCGTCGACCGGGTAGGTTTTGCCGTTCATCTGCTGGCACACCTCGGCGAAGAACTCGAAGTTGTGCGAGGCGCGCGGAATGAGCACGTTTTTGGTCTGGTGGATCGGCAGGCCGGTGTCGGCGGTCTCCATCGCGGCAATGTCCGGCACGTTCTGGTCAATCAGATCCCCCAGGCGACGCATCAGGCGCGCACGCTCCTTCATCGGCAGGTTGGCCCATTTCGGGAACGCCTCTTTGGCGGCGGCAACGGCCTGATGGATTTCGGCTTCGCCCCCGGAGGCTACTTCAGCCAGCACCTCGCCGGAGGCCGGGTTAGTGGTTTGGAAGTACTCACTTCCGGCGACGTTTTTCCCGTTGATCCAGTGGTTAATCTTTTTCATTTTGCAGTCTCCTCACTGACAATTCGGTTTACCAGACGGCCTACGCCCTCCACTTCCACCACCACTTCATCGCCCGGTACCACGTCGGACAGCCCCTTCGGCGTGCCGGTGGCAATCATGTCGCCCGGTTGCAGGGTCATGAAATCGCTCAGATACGCAATCAGGAATGGGATGCTGAAAATGAGATCGGCGGTGGTGCCTTCCTGACGCAGTTCACCGTTAACGTAGGTGCGAAGACGAAGGTTGTGCGGGTCAGGGATGGCTTCTTTTGGTACCACGTTCGGGCTGATGGGGGTCAGCCCGTCGCGGCTTTTCACCCGCAGGTTTGGGCGATAGTAGTTTTCGAGATAATCGCGGATGGCGTAGTCGTTGCACACCGTGTAGCCCGCAACATAGTCCATCGCCTCGGCTTCGCTGACCTTACGCGCGGTTTTACCGATGACCACCACCAGCTCGGCTTCGTAATGCATATATTCAATGTTGTTTGGGCGCACCGAGGTCTGGTTGTCGTCATTAAAGGTGTTCGGCGCTTTGATAAACACCAGCGGCTCGGTAGGCGGTTTGAAGTCCAGCTCGCTGGCGTGATCGGCGTAGTTCAGCCCGAGTGCGAACAGCGTGGCGTGCGGCGGCGTGCGCGAAGCAATGGTAACGTCGCGTTCCACTACCACCGGGTTTTCCAGCGGCGGAAATCCCTCTGCCAGAATGCGTACCCGATCGCCCGGGCGAATTTCGACACGGCTTTGTGGGGTACCGAGCAATATCGCATCGCCGGGGTTCAGGGTGGCAAATTCGCTCAGCGCGCTCAGCAGTTCGGCGGCGTTGCGGTGCAGATCGGCCGTGTTCCAGTGGTCCGCTTCGCGACCGTTGATCTCGGTGATGATGGTCAGGTTGTCCACGTTATCAACGGCGACAGGTTCGCCGAGCGGGCAAAATCCATCCCGACATTTGGCCTTGATCGCCGGACGGTAGAAGCTCTCTTCCGGCAGGCTGATTTCGTTGGCCAGCGCGTAGCCAGCGATGTACGCCGCCGCCTCTTCAACGCGGACTTTGCTGGCGGTTTTGCCCACCACCAGCGCCACCGTTGCGCCGCTTAACACGGTTTCTCCCTGTGGGAAGGGAATCGGCTCGCCTGCGCGAATAACGGTGTTATGTGGCTTGATAAACCACACCGCCGTTTTTGGCGGCGCGTTATAGGGGGCTTTTTCAAACGCCTCAGCCCAGGCTGCACGCTGGCTTTGGTGGTTTAGCGCTACGGCAAAAACAGTACCTTTCATTCCCATACTCCTCAAACCGGCTGTCCGGTTTTGATTTCATTAATATGTTAATGATCTGGTTTTATGCTTTTGCTGTTCGTTTCGCAATCAGAAGTGAATAATTTGTGATATGAATAACAATAAATTTACATAAATGAGTTAATTATCTTTTAATTCAATGGATTAAAAAAATGGCGTTGTTTCTGTTAGACTTTTTGGGTTACAACGTGCTGTCTATAAAAGCATCTGTTTTAAATTGTTTACTTGTTAATGATGTAAGGGGAAGGTGATGCATGACTCATTAACCATCGCGCTGTTGCAGGCGCGTGAAGCGGCGATGGGCTACTTCCGCCCGATAGTGAAGCGGCATAATCTGACCGAGCAGCAGTGGCGTATCGTCCGCGTGCTGGCCGAGCATCCCTCCATGGATTTTCACGATCTGGCGTTCCGCACCTGCATTTTGCGCCCAAGCCTGACCGGCATTCTGACGCGGATGGAGCGCGACGGCCTGGTGCTGCGCTTAAAGCCGGTGAATGACCAGCGCAAGCTGTACGTATCGCTGACGAAAGAAGGCAACGCGCTGTACCAGCGTGCTCAGGCTCAGGTGGAAGAGGCGTACCAGCAGATTGAGGCGGAATATACCCCGGAGAAGATGACGCAGCTCACGGCGCTGCTGGAAGAATTTATTGAACTTGGAAACCGACATATTGCCGCGCGGGACGAAGAGTAAAAACCCTAAATTCCAGGATGATTTTCGTAAAGTTTTCCCTTTCCAGGCCGAAAATTCTGTATCTGTCTGAGGAAAGAGAAAACATGTTAAATCGTATCAAGATTGTCACCAGCTTACTGCTGGTTTTAGCGATATTTGGCCTTTTACAACTCACATCCGGTGGTCTTTTCTTCAATGCCCTGAAGCATGACAAAGAGAATTTCACCATCCTGCAAACCATTCGCCAGCAACAATCCACCCTGAACGGTAGCTGGGTGGCGCTGCTGCAAACCCGTAACACTCTGAACCGCGCGGGTATCCGCTATATGATGGATCAGAACAATATCGGTAGCGGCTCAACCGTCGCCGAGCTGATGCAGATTGCCTCTGCGTCTCTGAAACAGGCGGAAAAAAACTGGGCGGATTACGAAGCGCTGCCGCGCGACCCGCGTCAGAGCGACGCTGCGGCACTGGAAATCAAACGTAATTACGATATCTACCACGGCGCGCTGGCCGAGCTGATCCAGCTGCTGGGGGCGGGCAAGATCAATGAGTTCTTCGACCAGCCGACCCAGAGCTATCAGGATGGCTTTGAGAAGCAGTACGTCACCTATCTGCAACAGAACGACGCGCTGTATCAGACCGCGGTTGAAGACAGCAACAGTTCTTACCGCCAGGCTATCTGGGTGCTGATTAGCGTGCTGGCTGCGGTGCTGGTGGTGATTGTTGCCGTCTGGCTGGGTATTCGTCAGGCGCTGATTTCGCCGCTGAACCGTCTGATTGACAGCATTCGTCATATCGCCAGCGGCGACCTGGTGAAGCGCATCGACGTGGAAGGCTCCAACGAGATGGGGGAACTGGCTGACTCCCTGCGCCACATGCAGGGCGAGCTGGTGCGTACCGTGGGTGACGTGCGTAACGGCGCAAACGCCATTTACAGCGGTGCGAGCGAAATCTCGATGGGTAATAACGATCTCTCATCCCGTACCGAACAGCAGGCTGCCTCTCTGGAAGAGACCGCCGCCAGCATGGAACAGCTGACTGCCACCGTGAAGCAGAACGCCGAGAACGCCCGTCAGGCGAGCAACCTGGCCCTGAGCGCGTCTGAAACCGCGCAGAAAGGCGGCAAGGTGGTGGATAACGTGGTACAGACCATGCGCGATATCGCCGGCAGTTCGCAGAAAATCGCCGATATCATCAGCGTGATCGACGGGATTGCCTTCCAGACCAATATTCTGGCGCTGAACGCGGCGGTAGAAGCGGCGCGTGCGGGCGAGCAGGGCCGCGGCTTTGCGGTGGTTGCAGGTGAAGTCCGAAACCTGGCGCAGCGCAGCGCCCAGGCGGCCCGTGAGATCAAGAGTCTGATTGAAGACTCCGTGGGGCGCGTGGAAATTGGTTCAACGCTGGTGGAAAGCGCGGGTGAAACCATGGGTGAGATCGTGAATGCGGTAACGCGCGTGACGGACATCATGGGCGAAATCGCGTCTGCGTCTGACGAGCAGAGCCGCGGTATCGACCAGGTTGGGCTGGCGGTGGCTGAGATGGATCGCGTGACCCAGCAGAACGCCTCGCTGGTGGAAGAGTCTGCGGCGGCGGCCGCGGCACTGGAAGAGCAGGCGAGCCGTCTGACGCAGGCTGTTGCGGTGTTCCGTATTCAGCAGGAACAGATGAAGGCGCGCGAGTTCGCCTCCGCGAAAAGCGTTGCCGCTCCGGTAGTGGCGCGTAAACCGGCGACCGCAGATGCGGGCGATAACTGGGAAACGTTCTGACGCTGTGCGTTTTGCCGGGTGGCGGCTGCGCCTTACCCGGCCTGCGGAATTGGGTTTTGTAAGCCCGGTAAGCGCAACGCCACCGGGCGATCTTACAGAGGCAGGCGCATGGCGCAGCGGGAACCATACGCTAAACCGTGCGCCGTCTCTTCCTCGCGTTTCTGGCGCAGTTCCGGCGTCAGCGTCGTCATCATTTCAAACCCTAATCGCCTGTAGAAGGGCGCATTCCACGGGACATCACGAAACGTCGTTAACGTCAGCGAGTTCAGCCCCAGACTGCGGGCATGCGCGGCGGCACGGGCGATTAACTGGCGTCCGAGACCTCGTCCCTGCCAGTCCAGGTGAACCGACAGTTCCACAATAAACAGCGACGATGGATGAGCTTCGGCGAGAATAAAGCCCACAGGCCTGTCGTCAGCCAGCGCCAGCCAGCTTAATCCGCGTCCGGCGTAACCGAGGTGATCTTCAACACAAATAACCTCATTGTCTGCCAGCCAGGCCAGCTCAGGAACGTCGCGAAACCGCTGCCCCGCCGCACGTTCGATGGCGGGCAGGGCAGCGACGTCGTCGATGCGCGTCGGGCGAAGGGTGAACGCCGTCATCAGCCAGCGCTGCTCACAATTTTAATCTCCACCATGCCGATCCCCAGCTTGCGCGGAGCGTGACCGAGAATATTCCCTTCGTTAGTGGACTGCGGATCGGGCGGCACAATGACCAGCGTATTGCTGCGCGTTGGGTTATCGAAGTGCAGCGTGCTGGTGGTGACATCATTGCTCAGCGTCAGCGTCTGTTCTTTATCGCCGACGCGCACCGGTATAGGACGGTTTGCGTTGGGACCAAATGCCCTGGCGGTGATCACCAGATCGAATTTCTCCGGCAGCGGATGGGTATATTCAATTTTCACCTCATCGCCTAACTGGGCGTTAGACCAGCGCCCCCATGATTCCGGCCGCGAAATACCGCTGAACTGCTTCACCTCTTCCGGCGCGCCGGCAACATTAAAGATGAAGCTGTCTGCTTTATAACGAATGTCGTTGTCGACGATTTTCAGCAGGTCAACGTTGCGCTGATAGCGTGCGGTATCAATAACCGTATCTTTAAACGCGGTTCTTCCCTGCCACTGCGGTTTGTCAACGTGTTGCACGGTCTGCTCGCCGCCGAGTTGCCCCTGAGAGACGCACCAGTCGGTGGACAGCGACAGCTGTTGCGACCAGAGCTGGCCCATTTTGTAGCATTTGTCGACCCAGACGAAATTATCGCGCGGGGCGAATTCCGCCAGCTGGAAGCGCAGTGGCGCGGAGTATTCGCTTTCCGGCAGCGGCTCGACGCGGTTATCCGACACGCGCAGCAGCAGTGGCAGGCGGAAATGGCTGCCGGAGAACGCGATCATTTTTTTATCCTGATCGATGGTGAAGTCTTTTATCTCTTTCGGGAAGTTCCACAGACGAATGATATCCGGCTTCCAGGCGAGGATTTTTTCCTTCATGTTGAGGAAGATTTCCGACAGGGACTGGCCCGACAGCGTACTGCGGCCCAGTCCAATGAAGTTATCGCCACCCAGAATATCCAGCACGGTAGCGCCGTTATCCATCGAGTTACGTTTAGCGGCAATGATCTCCTGCTGCGGTTTATCGCCGCGCAGCACAAAGAACAGGTTGCTGCGATCCAGCTTATTCAGCTCATCCCAGGCGCTGTTTTTCATCGCCAGATGGTCAGATGAGACGACGATGACCGTATTTTTGAAATACGGCGACGCTTTGATTTTCTCGATTAACGCCGCGATATGCTCCTGGCTACAGGTCACGGCGCTGAACGACTTGTTGTTTTTACCGTCAATGTCGTAGCCCTGACGTTTACAGGTGCGTGAGACAAAACCATCCGGATGATGCGTGTCGACGGTCAACGCAAACAGCGAGAAGCGTTTACCGGCGCGGGAAAGCTCCTCGAATTTCTTCCAGGTTTCATCCAGAACGGTATCGTCGTAAAAGCCCCAGTCGTTGCGGTAGGCCGGATCGGCCACCGTGGTTTTCAGCTCTTCGGAACCATACAAGTGATCGAAACCGTGGGATTTCAGGAACACATCTTTCCCGGCAAAGCGCAGGTTAGCGCCCTGCATAAAGTAGTTTTCATAGCCCGAGTTTTTCAGGATATCGCCGAGGCAAATGTTCTGCGGGAAGAAGCTCGACATCGAGGCGGAGGCGTTGCCTTCAAACGGAGCGAACAGCGGAATGCCGCACTGGGAGGCCACCATCCCGGCGATGGTGTAATCCGTGCCAGGGAGCTGCATGGTGTGGCTGAAGTCGAGGCCCTGGTTTTTCAGCGCGCCAAGCTCTGGCGTCAGGTTCGGGAAAGCATCGTTATCAAAATAGGTGCGCTCCAGACTTTCGCCGTAGATATAGACCAGGTTGAGTCTGGGATTGTCGATCTTCTTCGAGGGTTCTTTGTAATAGGCCGCAAAGTCCGGGTCGCCATCGCGCGACTGGGATTTTACCAGCTCGGTAATTTGATGGAATGCGGGGCTGGCATCCACGGAGGCCAGCGCCAGGCACAGCGCCAGCAGGCTGTAGCCATGATGATGCGGACGGTGACGGCGACGGCGCAGAACCCAGGCCAGCGCGGCGAAGATGCCCACCAGGGCGACCACCAGCCCCAGACCCGGAAGGATATACTTACCTACACCAGCGCCGGTCAGGCTGTTGGTCAACGTGTAGAGCACCGCGTCGTTAATACCGTCGCCGGTAAAATAATCGCTGGCATATAACGTAATGTTTAAAACAATAAAAATGCCGAGCACCACCAGGGTGGCCACAAACCACCAGGTGTGACGACCAGCTTTCCAGGCATAAACGCCGATGGAAGCCAGGAAAAGGACAAGGGACATTAACTCTGACAACAGCAGATCCTCATCATGCCGGACGCTTAGCCGGCTAATTGCTTATTTTTTGGGTAATACAATGTAATTGCGATGTCGCTTAGCTGCAATTTTAGTGTCACGAAAGTGTGCTGTTGTTAGGATTTGGTTTATAAAATCGGATTTTTGAATACAGTCGCATCGTGGTATACGGAGGCTGAGGTGGTGGCAGGGGATAAAAAAACGCCCTTCACGCCGCGGTGTAAGACTAACGTAATAAACCCGGCGTGTTGTGGCAGAAAATGGGAGACGATCAGGAGAGGAAATTAACGCCTTGTTTCAGCACCAGATCGCAGGCTTTCGTTTTCACCTGTTTCGCCAGAGATGAATTTCCAAGGGTGCTGAGGTTCAGCTGCTGGCCATTTTGCGCGTTCAGCAGGCCCTGAATACCGTCCATATAGTTGGTGTCCGCTTTCTGCTCCTGGGTGTCCAGACCCAGTTTACCCAGCACCTGGTTTTTGATGTTTTCGGTATCGGTGACGGAAGCCAGTTTCTGCTTCGCGCAGTATTCCAGAATGCCCGCCGCATTGTTCATCGTTCCGGCGCTCAGGCTTTGGGAGCTGTTACTCAGCAGGCCGGTGAGGGACGAGGCTGACAGCCCGCCCTGGGAAGAGCCGCTCTCTTTGGTTAACTCACTTGCTGCGCTGGAGAGCGACTCCTGCCATGATGCGGCCTGCGCTGCGCCAGTCACCAGCAGGGTGCCAGTAAGGATGCTGATAAGAAACTGTTTTTCATAATGATTTACTCAACAAGGTCCGTTTTGGGCCAGAAGTGGGTTCAGTATATACCTCTGCTCTTCCGGCGCTCCCTGGAAATATCTTAATACTCTTTGCCGGTGACGCGGCTGCGGTAGCTGTCCCAGTCGAAGATGACGTACAGGCTGTTACCCAGCTTCATGCGATCCATCACCCGCTCGCCAAGAAGTCGGGTCATCTCGTCGATATTGTGGTTCGTCAGCATACCTGTTGGGCGTTTTGACGACGAACGGCGATCGACAATCTGGTTGATGATCACTTTTTCGTAGCGGGACTCCGTCTGGACGCCGATCTCGTCGATGACCAGCAAATCCACATTACTTAAATCATTCAGCAGCTGTTCTTCGCTGGTTTCGCGGTTGCTGAAGGTGTCCTTCATGGCGGACATAATATCGGCCACGGTGATAATCAGCACTGACTTCCCGCGCAGCAGCAGCTCGTTGCAGATAGCGGCCGCAAGGTGATTTTTCCCCGTGCCGGGTTTTCCGCTAAAGATGAAGCTGGCAATGTTGCCGTCAAATTCATCCACATACTGGCGCGCCTGGTTGAGGGCGTTCATCTGCCCCTGCGACTCGACCTTATAATTCTCGAAGGAGCAGTTCTGGTGCAGAGGGCGAATGCCAGAGCGGTTAAAGGTGCGCTGCATTTTCATCGCGCGGTTTTCGCGGGCGAGGGCAGCCGCGCGAATTTTACCCTGCTCTTTTTGCCACGCCAGCAGCTCTTCACCGGTGGTGAAGGCGGGCTTCACGTTGGCGGGCATCATCTTCTGCAAACGTTTCATCAGGTCGCCGACGTTTTTCATTTCGCACCTCGGAATCCATCAGGGATTTTTTTGTCCGGTTCTGAAAAGGCATTGATATCACGTTTTGGCTGGCCATTGTTGCTGGCGCGGTTGATTTGCAGACTGCGCGCGAACTTTTGCTGCCACTGAACATGGTGGAAGACTTTTCCTTCAGCCTGCCAGTAAGCGGTAAAGGCCGCCAGCTCTTCTGGCGTCGCGGGCTGCGCGAGGGCTATTCCCCATAAGGCCGCCTGCCGCTGAAAATCGGCGTCCGGCTGCCAACCGGCGTACATGGGAAATTTCCCCATTGGAACGGCCACCGGAGCGCTGGCGGGTTCGTCAAAAAACTGATTATCCAGCATGACATCGCTCGCCGGGCGCGACAGCTTCGCTTCAATTTCCAGAAGCTGCGCCAGACGTTCCGGCGTGACCGCATAAAACGCCGGGGCGTTGTCGGCAAATACCGCGAGCGTGCCGCCTTCGGCGTGCGTCAACACACCGCGAGGATCGCGCATAAAGGCATCAATGCCAGCAATGCTGGTGGTCAGGATTCTGGAGGACATAACACTTTCTCAACTGATTACTACGGGCGTGATTGAGGGTTATGGTAGCACAGAGAGAGGAGAGGAAAGGAGAGGATTTCCCCGGCGGCGTTACGCTTACCGGGGCTAAAATCACAGGAGCTGATTACGCGATGATGTTCAGCGTCACGTCGATATTGCCGCGCGTCGCGTTAGAGTACGGACAGACAATATGCGCCGCATCCACCAGTTTTTTGGCTTCCGCTGCGTCCATCCCTTCAACGTGGATGTTCAGCTTCGCTTCGATACCAAAACCGGTTGGCAGCGGGCCAATCCCCACTTCGCCTTCAATAAAGGCATCTTTTGGCAGAGCGAATTTGTCGCGTGCCGCAACGAACTTCATTGCGCCCAGGAAGCAGGCGGAGTAGCCCGCAGCGAACAGCTGTTCAGGGTTGGTTACTTCACCCCCCATGCCACC
The DNA here is from genome assembly GCF_001922365.1 of Enterobacter cloacae complex sp. AR_0002. Taxonomy (NCBI): domain Bacteria; kingdom Pseudomonadati; phylum Pseudomonadota; class Gammaproteobacteria; order Enterobacterales; family Enterobacteriaceae; genus Enterobacter; species Enterobacter cloacae complex sp. AR_0002. Next base: position 2,870,850 of record NZ_CP018814.1, on the reverse strand, counting down.
CATCTCTTTGGGGACACCCAGTTTGACATCCAGAACGCCATCGGAAGACGTTGCGCGGCCATCACGGCCTCCGGTTGCTTTGGCTTTGGCAGTGTAAACAACTTTTTCTAAAGACATGGCAGGTTCCTCATCTTACGTTTATATGCACTATTAAATAGCGCGCGATGTATTAAGTTAAAATCAGGCGCGTAAAGTATAGCCTTACGCGCGATGAAGCTGTTGGCGCAAAAGTTCGAGCTGGTGCTTGAGCGCCAGCATGGTGTCGGTATCACACTGCGCTGCACAGCCCACGGCGTGGGGTATCGTCACGGCCTGCTGTTGCAGCGCCCGACCCGCGTCGCTCAGGGTGACGGCGACCTGACGCTCATCCTGACGGGAACGCTGGCGGAAGATTAATCCTGCACTTTCCAGGCGTTTCAGCAGGGGCGTCAGCGTGGCGGAATCCAGGAACAGCCGCTCGCCAATGTCTGATACCGTAATATCATCCTGCTCCCACAGCACCAGCATCACCAGGTATTGCGGGTAGGTCAGGTTAAGCGGCGCCAGCAGTTGCCGGTAGAGCTTGTTAAGCGCCAGATTTGCCGAATAGAGGGCAAAACAGAGCTGGTTATCCAGCAGAAGCGCGTTAGTGGTGTCGTTCATTTTTGCATCCATGAAATGAATATAGATAGTGCGCGATACAATTGCAAGCTATTTTATTATACGCGTGGACGTTTGCGGTAAAGCCATAAGCCGGGGATCGACAGGCCGATGGAGAGCGCGCCCACAATCGACGAGGCTTTAAGGAAGTTGCTCAGAAGCAGGATCATCTGCGGTTCGCTGTAGCCAAAGTGGCTGATTTTGACGGCGGAAATCATCGCCGTATAGGCTGAAATACCCGGGAACATAGGAATGACTGCCGCCACGGTGAACACCTTCGGATGCGCCAGATACCAGCGGGACCACTGAATACCGATGCTGCCGACCAGCATGGAGGCGATAAACGTCGACCATTCGATATTAAAGCCCGCGGTCATCATGATCATACGTGACCCGTGGCCAATGGCACCCAGCAGCGCACACCAGGGTAATGCACGTTGCGGGACGTTAAACACCATCGCAAAGCCAACGGCGGGAAGGGCTGCCAGGAGCATGTCCTGCGCCAGTGCGAGCAGAAAATCGATCACGCCCATCCGCGTAACCCCCAGAGTGTCATGGCCATTACCACCCCGATACAGGTCGCCAGCGTCAGCAGGCTGGCTATCGCCCAGCGTGCCAGACCGGTGTTGATGTGGCCTTTGAACATATCAGCGACGGCATTGATTAAGGGAAAACCCGGCACCAGCAGCAATACGCTGGCGGCCATCGCAACAGTAGGCGTGTTGGCGAAGTAAGGCTGGCGCAAAAGCAGGCCGGATACGGTTGTCGCCACAAATGCCGTGATGCAGAAGTTAATTTGCGGATGCAGTTGCCTGTGCGTCAACAACTGGCGGACATACATCGCGATGCTGCTGGCAAAGAAGGTCACGACTGCGCCGTCCCATCCGCCCGCGTTGAGCTTGCAGAAGCAGGCGCAGGAGAGTCCCACCATCAGCACAACCAGCCAGCGTGGATACCGGAGAGGTTTGATCTGGTTGAAGCGTTTCTCTATTTCCCGCAGATCGAGCAGCCTGTGTTCAGCAAGGATCACAATGTGCTGCACTTCCGTCACGACGTGCATGTTAATGCCGCGGTCATGATTTTTACGAGTGGAGGTGAGGCACTGTCCGTCTTTAATGGTGGTCAGTACAATGGCATTTGACGAGATGGAGCTCTCAACGCTGTCCATCCCCAGCGCCAGACCAAGGCGTGTGGAAAGTTCTTCGACGAGGGCGCTTTCTGCCCCGTGTTGTAAAAGAAAAAGTCCGCACTGAATACATAGCCGCGTGGTAGCACGTTGCGTAGACCGATCTGCCTGCATGAAACGCCCTGAAGAGAAGAGAGATTGCTTACTTTTAACACAAAGGGCAGGGCCCTTTGCGCTGGACCAGATCAACATTTGTGCGATCAGTTGCGTGTCCAGCATGGCGAAGAGGCCGTATCTTTATTTATTTAATGAATATGTGACGAGAATTTATAAAAAAAATATATTAAGTATTTCTAATTTCATATTTTCGATCTTTTCACACAACCAGAATTAAATTCTTGTAGTCTTTATGCGATATTAAGACTGTATTGGGCGTTTCATAACCCATGTGACATTTCTTCTGGTTTACGAATATTAAGCCGTTTTGTACTAAGGAATACAAACGTGTTTAACCTCGTAGGGTTAGTTCGTTCTTAAATAATGAATTCATGACATGGAGGGTCTATATTGCCATTGAATGGTAAACACGGAGTTGTGATTAGCAGAGTGCCGGTTATGCAAAATGGGTTAGGTGGCGTCATGTCGCGTCATTTTCCCGATTTTGAGATAACGTACTGCCGTTCGATGCAGGAGTTGACGCTACTTCAGTTGCGTCGCGCCGGGGTCGTTATTGCCGATATTTCGGGTGAGTATCGTAATCCTCGCGGCACGCTTGAGCAGTATTATGGATTAATGAATCAGTATCGGGATATTCACTGGATATTCCTTGTCTCGCGTCCTCTTTATCCGCTTGCAGTAGAGCTTCTTATGCGTCCGGAAAGCACGCTGCTTTCAGATATGGAGCCTATTGAAGGCGTCATTAACGCTATTCGCGCGGGCAGTGAACGTGCCGAGCGAATAAGCCAGACGTTATTAATACCGGAAACGCCCGATATTGAAGAGGAGAGTGAGCAAATGATTGCACTCACTCACTCACTCTGAACGCAAGGTGTTGCGTTTACTCGGTAAAGGTTGGGGAATCAACCAAATTGCCACACTACTGAATAAAAGTAATAAAACGATCAGCGCACAGAAAAACAGTGCAATGCGTCGCTTATCACTTCGCAGTAATGCCGATATGTACGCGTGGATAAGCAGTACCCAGGGAATGCGAGAACTCAGTTTAATGTCGGCTTATGGAGAGTTTGAGGAATGGAAAAGACCACTGCAACAAGACATATCGCCGTCATCGAAAGCTGCTCAATGAGCGCTGTGGGGTTGAAGCATCTCTTTGCGATGCCCAGCCTGAGCCATTACCAGGTGCACCTGTTTAGCAGATTCGCCAGCTTTAAAGCGGCGCTCTCGGATATCTCATTCTATGCGGTTATCTATTCACTGTCTGATGAGCGTGAGGAGCGGAGAAACTGTCTTGCCTGTTTACGGGATCTCACCTTCACCCACAGCGACGTCCAGCGTATTGTGCTGGCCTCTGACGAAATGGAGGCGAGGCTGGTCAGCCATCTTTCGCCTTCTCGCTTGCATGGAATCATCAGTAAATCGGTTCCGCTAAAGCAGCTAATGGAGGGCCTGAAGACATTACTCAGCGAAACGCATCAGGTGAACGACAACATGTACAATCACTGGTGTGTTAGCAATCGTATGTTAAGCCCAACCGAGAGGGCGATTCTGCGTTATATGTCATCGGGTTTTTCGATCCCTGAAATTGCAGCACAGCTTGAACGCAATATTAAAACTATCCGGGCGCATAAGTTTAACGCCATGGTAAAGCTGGGCGTCAATTCTGACGTGGGATTACTGGATGCGGCGGATATCCTGGCGCATCTCCCTGCCCGGGAAGTTCGTCGTTCCGCTCTCACCGTTCCTTCATTCTCTTAGCGTTAAATGATGCGCCAGAGTGCTTCTGGCGCATCGTTCAAATGCACACATCCACCCATTTTGCTGCGGTCAGTTCCGCCATTCTGTCGGGCGATATACGCACCGCACTGTGGATGGCGCCCGCTGCGGGTAACACTTCCGCGTATTGTTTTAATGTGATGTCACAGTAAACAGAAAGCGGGTTTTCCAGTCCGAAAGGGCAGACGCCGCCAACAGGATGACCTGTCAGGGTGACTACCTCATCGCTGCTGAGCATGCGGGCTTTTGCGCCGAATGTCTCTTTAAGCTTTTTGTTATCCAGACGCGCATCGCCTTTTGCAACCACCAGAATCACGTCATTTTTAATTTTTAGTGACAGCGTTTTGGCAATTTGGCCGGGTTCAACGTTGTGCGCGGCAGCAGCAAGGGCAACAGTCGCTGTGCTTTGGTTAAGCTCAATGATCTCTATATCCGGAGCGTGTTCGGCAAAAAACTGTTGTACAGACTGCAAACTCATTGATTCCTCCTGACAAATATCCTGCGTAATCTGTCATAAGAATTTAGTCGCTGTAAATATTCCTTAAGTAACAAATATCCGTCTGGGGCGATTTCTGGATCGCCTTCACATTCACAGAAACCGGTTACAGTAACCGGTTGCAGAGCGTGATGCAGAGATTAATACTGAGTGTGTAACTTCCCCTGTATCTAATAATAAGAGCTAATTATGAAACCATTCCGTTTGAGCAGTACCGCAGGTACACGATCCGGCAAGGTTGTGACGCTGATGTATGGAACAACGTGTGACGTGAGAACGTCCGAAACGAACGTATGACAGGAGATCTGCTATGTCTGCCAACCATGCTGCATTTAATCTGATTTTCCGCTTCGTTGAAAATTATGTTAGCCCTATTGCCGGGCGCATCTCTTCCCAGCGTCACGTTATGGCTATTCGTGACGGGTTTATCTCAGCGATGCCGTTTATGATTGTGGGCTCGTTTCTGTTAGTGTTCGCTTACCCACCTTTTTCGCCTGATACCACCTGGGGTTTTGCTCGCGCCTGGCTGGATATGGCGAAGCAGTTTGAAGGCCAAATTCTGACGCCGTTTGATATGACAATGGGGGTGATGTCCCTTTATATCTGTGCGGCTATTGCCTACAACCTGGGCAAACATTACGTTAAAACCCATCAGCTGGATCCGTTCATGTGCGCGATGCTGTCGCTGATGGCGTTCCTGCTGGTCGCCGCCCCTAAAACCAAAGGCGCTTTGCCGGTCGATAGCCTGGGAGGGACCGGTATTTTCACCGCGATTCTGGTGGCGATCTATTGCGTTGAGATGATGCGTTTCCTGAAAGCACACAATATCGGGATCCGCCTGCCAGACCAGGTTCCGCCGATGATCAAAAACTCGTTTGATCTGCTGATCCCGGTGCTGGTGGTGGTGCTGACGCTCTATCCGCTGAGTCTGCTGATCCAGTCGCAGTTCGGTATGCTGATCCCACAGGCCATCATGTCGATATTCAAACCGCTGGTCTCTGCGGCTGACTCGCTGCCTGCGATCCTGCTGGCGGTGCTGATTGGCCACCTGCTGTGGTTTGCCGGGATCCACGGCGCGGCGATTGTCTCCGGGATGCTGCAAATGTTCTGGCTGACGAACCTGGGGGCGAACCAGACCGCGCTGGCGGCAAGCCAGCCTTTGCCACACATCTTTATGGAAGCCTTCTGGACGTTCTTTATCGTTATCGGCGGATCGGGGGCGACGATGGGTCTGGTGTTCTGCTATCTGCGTAGCCGCTCCGCGCACCTGCGCTCTATTGGACGTCTGAGCGTGGTGCCAAGCATTTTCAATATCAATGAGCCGGTGATTTTCGGTACGCCGATTGTGATGAACCCGGTGTTCTTTATTCCTTTCCTGCTGGCGCCGATGGTTAATGCCGTGCTGGCATGGGCAGCGATGAAGTTTGATCTGATTGGCCGCGTGATTTCCGTCGTGCCGTGGACGGCACCGGCTCCGGTTGGTGCCGCCTGGGCGCTGGGCTGGGATTTCCGTGCAGCCATTCTGGTGCTGGTTTTGGCCTGCGTTTCCGCGATTATCTATTTCCCGTTCTTCAAGGTGTACGAGAAACAGTTGCTTCAGCAGGAAGCGGAAGAAGCACAGCGTAATGGAGAAGAGGAAAATCAGCAGGTCGCTTAGGTAAAAGCAAAACGGCAACGCAGGTTGCCGTTTTTAGTGTTGGTTCCCTCTCACTGCGGGTATCAGGCCGGGCCAGACTACTTAAGCGTGCAATCGCCGCACTGCTGGACGTCCGGCAGACGGTAGCGCTGACAGCAGGTACGACGTACCAGAAGTCCCTCACGCGGAACCACGGTGCGGTAAAGAGGGTTATCCCGTCCATCCGATAGCTGTCTGGCAAAGAAACAGCTCTGACGCAGTGCATCCACTTTCTCGTCGCCGAGCAGCGGCTTCATTTCCGTTAAATACCAGTGGATAAGATACCCGGTATTACTCCAGATCAGTTTGCCGTTAATCTCTCCCGTCGCTTCCAGCGCATCAATGACCGGAACCAGCGCTCTTGTAATCAGCCGTTCCATACGCGCCTGCGCTGACAGGTGTCTCGCGCTCGGATCTTCATGTACATCAATCCAGAAACAGGCAGCGCGCCCGGTTTCATGAAATTCAACATGAAAATGTTCCGACGAGAGATCGAGCATCGTTTCCTGGGTCAGCAGGGCTAGCATGACAGGCGGCACCATCAGCCCGATATACCACTGTGCCCAGAGGGATAACAGCGGTTTATTTTCCCGCGTCAGGGTAGGTTGGTTACGATAAATATGGTCGGAAAAGGTTGCCAGCAGCGACCGCAGCTCGGCAGGACGTTGCCACTCAGTCAGCGTCAGCGCATGATGCGGCGGTGCTTCATCCAGTTTGATGAAATCCAGCAGATGGGCGCGCGTTACGGCAATTTTTTCCCGAATGGCATCCGCAAGCGTCGTTTCCCCGGCGGAGAGTGGAGCTCGCCAGAGCAGGGGCTCAACGATGTGTGCGGTACGAGTCGCCATAGTGTGGATTACAAATCTAAATGATAATGATTGCCAATCCTAACTATAGATAAAACCAAGCGCAAGCGTTTTATCCTGGCGCTGTGAAGGCGGTTTCAGGCAGTATGAAGCTCTTCGCTCAGCAGAATGCTGTTACGTCCCATATGCTTGGCTTCATAGAGGGCTTTATCCGCTTTCGCCAGCGCGCCCTCAACGTCTTCACCTTCGAACATGGCGATGCCGATGCTGATGGTCACGTTAGTGGCGACGCTTTCGTTAAACATATGGGGGATTTTAAGATCGTAAACCTTCTGACGTATGCGTTCAGCCGTCTGGCGCGCTTGCTCCAGCGGGATGTTACTCAACAGCACCATAAATTCTTCCCCGCCAAACCGGGCGACAACATCGCGTGAGCGCACGGCGTCGCGTATCGCAGCCGAGACCCTGATCAAGGCCTGATCGCCCATCATATGGCCGTAATGGTCGTTGTAGGCTTTGAAGTGGTCGATATCCATCAGCAGCACGAAGTGCTCGCCAGCGTCAGGCCTGGGAAGGTTCTCCAGCCGGCTTTGCAGCCCGCGACGGTTATACAGGCCGGTGAGCGGGTCCATCATGCTGAGATCGGTCAGGGTTTCGCGCTCCTCCAGCAGTTCGGAAAGCAGCTCCTGGGCGAAACGGTCATTGCGCCGCTGAAGAACATGATGGATACCAATGGCGACCACCGGCAGCGCGAAAAAATAGGCCATTCTCAGCCAGTTTTCGGACGGGCTAAGCCACAGGCAGGATATAAATGCGGGAAATGAATGTAACGTAAAGGCTTTAATATTACTCGCGAACGCCAGAGACCCTATAAAAAGCACTGTTAATAGCGCCATCATTAAATAGGTCGCGTGATCGTGCGTGATTAACAGAAATTTAGAGACGATCTGCCAGGCCCATAAAAGACCAAAAATAGCTGAAACAACAGGGATATTTATTTTTCGCGTGCTGTTTTTCCAGTGCCAGATAAGTAAGCCTGTGCTGATAGTCAGTACGGCAAAGAGCGGGACTGATAACACACGTACGGAATAGAGAGGATTTGTTACCGAGAACAATGCTGATGCGGCGTTCAGAAATAAAAACAAACGTAAAGATAGCTGATATTTCTTGTTGACTAAAGACAGCCAGGATTGTGATGTCATATGCGTGCGTTTTTATTAAAACTCAATTAAAACAATGAGCAAGGTGTTGTTGTGTAATATTGGTCGCTACAAAATTGAATTTTTATTATCAGAAAAACTTTATCGGAAGTTAACAGGTGGGCAATTTATCACCTTACACATTCTCTGTCATTATGGGAAAGCAATTGCTGGCGCAATTTATTACGTCGCCTGCTGACAAGTGATAATTACTATCATATGATACTGGTTATCATTATCAGTGCGAGAGGTGAAACCATGTTGAGCAAAGCGCTGGGAAGTGGGTGGGGAATATTACTGCCTGGTTCCATTATCGGTGGGCTGATGTTTGCCGATCTCCCCATTGATGTCTGGAAAGCAATGATTGTTTCAGGCTTGCTGGTGACATCCGCGATGATCTGGCACAAACAGTTACGGCATTATGTCCTGCTGCCTTCATGCGTGGCGCTAATCAGTGGACTGCTGGTGATTCTGATGAGTTTGAAATAAAAGAGAAAAATAAGAGGGACTGCTGAGAGGATGTAAGATAATTGGTGCGAGGGGGGGGACTTGAACCCCCACGTCCGTAAGGACACTAACACCTGAAGCTAGCGCGTCTACCAATTCCGCCACCTTCGCACAGTCATCTTACTGGTTTGATATCGCCTCGTTGGTGCGAGGGGGGGGACTCGAACCCCCACATCCTAAGGACACTAACACCTGAAGCTAGCGCGTCTACCAATTCCGCCACCTTCGCCCAGTGCGAGCAATATCAACGTGATTTATGGTGCGAGGGGGGGGACTTGAACCCCCACGTCCGTAAGGACACTAACACCTGAAGCTAGCGCGTCTACCAATTCCGCCACCTTCGCATACCATCGACACTGTAAAAGTATCGTAACCACGGAGGCGCATTCTAGATGTTTTCAGCTTTACGTCAACAGAAAATTGCGCACGTTGTTTTGATTGCTGCAAAATTGGGCGATGGCAGCGTCAGCCATCGCCGGACCGGGGGGGTTACTTTTTCGCCTGGCGCGTCATCACGGTGCGATAGACCTTAAAGCGACCCGTCTGGGCGATCACTTCGTGGAAGCCAAAGGTTTCGTCCAGTACTTTCGGGTATGCGAGGAAGGCGTTCGCCACAATACGCAGCTCACCGCCGCTGTTGAGGTGACGGGTTGCGCCACGGATCAGCGTTTGCGCCGCTTCAAGGCTGGTCTCCATTCCGTCGTGGAACGGCGGGTTAGAGATGATCATGTCAAAGCGACCGGTCACGTCGGAGAAGACGTTGCTGGCAATCACGTCGCCTTCAATGCCATTCGCAGCAAGCGTGGCGCGGCTGGCTTCTACCGCCGGAGCGCTCACGTCACACAGGGTTAAACGCACTTTTGGTGAGTGACTGGCGAGAACCGTTGACAGCACGCCCGCGCCACAGCCGACGTCCAGCACTTTGCCCTTGGTATGAGGCGTCAGGGTGGACAGCAGCAGCTTACTGCCCGTATCGAGCGCATCACGGCTGAACACGCCCGGCAGGGTTTTAATGGTCAGGCCTTCAAGCTGGTACTCGTCCCAGAAGGCGTCGGCATCGAAGGTGGTCTGTTTTTCCAGACGACCATGGTACAGGCCGCAGCGACGGGCGCTGTCGATTTTCGTCAGCGGCGCCCAGGCTTCGAGCATCTGCTCTGCGCTACGCACCCCGCTGCGGTTTTCACCGACAACAAAAATATCGCAGCCGACCGGCAGCAGAGAAAGCAGGTTCATCAGCTGGAACTGGGCTTCCGGCTTGTTTTTCGGCCAGTAGTAAATGAGCGTATCGCAGTCAGCAATATCGCTCTGCTCCGCCGCCAGGCTAAAGCGCGCGCGCTCGCCCATCTGACGGCTCAGCACTTGCCAGTGGTGATAGTACTGGGTGTGGGCACGGCTTTCAGCACAGTCGAAACGTGCGGGCAGGTCATCCTGCATATCTCCGGCAAACAGAATACGGCTCTCTTCGAAATCATCACTGTGACGCAGCAAGACTTCACTTGCCGGGGTAAATGCAGACATGAATTGTTCCTCAATAAACTCAGGCGGGGATTATAGTAGGTAGATGGCGCAGTTTCGACACATTTGCTATATTTGCGCGCCTGAGAGACAGGAGTTTTCGCTATGACATCCCGACGAGACTGGCAGTTGCAGCAACTGGGCATCACCCAGTGGGCTTTGCGTCGCCCGACGGCGTTGCGGGGCGAAATAGCCATCTCCATCCCTGCGCATGTCCGCCTGGTGATGGTGGCAGAAGCGCCGCCTGCCCTGAACGAGCCCCTGATTGAGGATGTCCTTCGCAGCCTGAAGGTGACCCACGATCAGGTATTACAGCTGGCGCCCGAAAGCGTCGCGATGCTTCCCTCTGACAGCCGCTGTAACAGCTGGCGAATCGGGGCGGTGGATGAGCTACCCCTTGAAGGAAGCCAGATCAGTTCGCCAGCGCTGGACGAACTGAAAGCCAACCCAAAAGCGCGTAGCGCGCTATGGCAACAAATTTGCGAATATGAACACGATTTCTTCCCTCACGACGGCTGACCTGACCACCGCGTTCGCGATTGAAACCCGCGCCCATGCCTTTCCGTGGAGCGAAAAGACGTTTGCCAGCAATCAGGGCGAACGCTATTTAAATCTCCGCCTGGACGTTGACGGTGCGATGGCTGCGTTCGCCATCACGCAGGTCGTTCTGGACGAGGCGACGCTGTTTAATATCGCGGTCGATCCCGCATACCAGCGCCGCGGGCTGGGCAGGGAACTGCTTGAGCACCTCATTCGTGAGCTGGAAACCCGTGACGTTTTCACCCTGTGGCTGGAGGTGCGCGCATCCAATGTCGCCGCCATCGCGCTCTATGAAAGCTTAGGCTTCAACGAGGCGACTATCCGCCGTAACTACTACCCCACCGCAGAGGGACGTGAAGACGCCATTATCATGGCTCTGCCGATTGGATAACGAAAATAAGGTTGTAACGATGAAATGGGACTGGATTTTCTTTGATGCCGACGAAACGCTGTTTACGTTTGACTCGTTCGGCGGCCTACAGCGGATGTTTCTCGACTATAGCGTGACGTTCACCGCGGAAGATTTTCAGGACTATCAGGCGGTGAACAAACCACTGTGGGTGGATTACCAGAACGGAGCCATCACCGCGTTACAGCTTCAGCATCAGCGTTTTGACGTGTGGGCTGAACGGTTAAACGTGAGTCCTGGGGTGCTGAACGAGGCCTTCCTGAATGCGATGGCGGATATCTGCGCGCCGCTGCCCGGCGCCGTTTCTTTGCTGGATTCGCTGAAAGGGAAGGTGAAGCTTGGGATCATTACCAACGGCTTTACCGCGCTTCAGCAGATTCGCCTTGAACGCACCGGCCTGCGCGATCATTTCGACGCGCTGGTGATCTCCGAAGAGGTGCGTACCGAAGCCGGATCCGCGTATTTTCGATTATGCGCTGGCGCAAGCGGGCAATCCTGACCGCAATCGCGTGCTGATGGTGGGGGATACGGCAGAATCTGATATTCTGGGAGGTATGAGATCGGGCCTGTCGACCGTCTGGCTGAATGCGCATGACCGCATGCTGCCGGAAGGCATCGAGCCGACCTGGACCGTTACGTCATTGAACGAACTGGAGCAGCTCCTGTGTAAACAATGATTGCCTGCCCCCTGTTGATGGGTAAAATAGCCGCATTTTTCGTATTCCATGATGCGCGGCCTGCTGCCGCGCTTACCTAAGAAGAATTGATTATGACGTTGTCTCCTTATCTGCAAGAGGTGGCCAAACGCCGCACTTTTGCCATTATCTCGCACCCGGATGCCGGTAAAACGACCATCACCGAGAAGGTGTTGCTGTTCGGACAGGCGATCCAGACCGCGGGTACCGTTAAAGGCCGTGGCTCCAGCCAGCATGCTAAATCCGACTGGATGGAGATGGAAAAGCAGCGTGGTATTTCGATTACCACCTCCGTGATGCAGTTCCCGTATCACGACTGTCTGGTGAACCTGCTGGACACCCCGGGGCACGAAGACTTCTCCGAAGATACCTACCGTACCCTGACGGCGGTGGACTGCTGCCTGATGGTGATCGACGCCGCGAAAGGTGTTGAAGATCGTACCCGCAAGCTGATGGAAGTCACCCGTCTGCGCGATACGCCGATCCTCACCTTTATGAACAAACTCGACCGTGACATCCGTGATCCGATGGAGCTGATGGATGAAGTGGAAAACGAGCTGAAGATTGCCTGCGCGCCAATCACCTGGCCGATTGGCTGCGGCAAGCTGTTCAAAGGGGTTTACCACCTCTATAAAGACGAAACCTACCTGTACCAGACCGGTAAGGGTCACACCATTCAGGAAGTGCGCATCGTTAAAGGTCTGGACAACCCGGATCTGGACGCAGCGGTTGGTGAAGAGCTGGCCGCGCAGCTGCGCGATGAGCTGGAGCTGGTTAAAGGCGCGTCGCACGAGTTCGACCGAGAGCTGTTCCTGAGCGGTGAAATTACCCCGGTCTTCTTCGGTACCGCCCTCGGCAACTTCGGCGTTGACCATATGCTCGACGGTCTGGTGGAGTGGGCCCCGCAGCCAATGCCGCGTAAAACCGACACCCGCGAAGTAGAAGCAAAGGAAGAGAAGTTCTCCGGCTTCGTCTTTAAAATTCAGGCCAACATGGACCCGAAACACCGCGACCGCGTTGCCTTTATGCGCGTGGTCTCCGGTAAGTACGAGAAGGGCATGAAGCTGCGTCAGGTCCGTATCGGTAAAGACGTGGTGATCTCCGACGCGCTGACCTTCATGGCAGGCGACCGTTCGCATGTAGAAGAAGCCTATCCGGGTGACATCATTGGTTTACACAATCATGGTACCATTCAGATTGGCGATACCTTCACGCAGGGCGAGATGATGAAGTTCACCGGTATCCCGAACTTCGCGCCGGAACTGTTCCGCCGCATTCGCCTGCGCGATCCGCTGAAGCAGAAGCAACTGCTGAAAGGCCTGGTCCAGCTTTCCGAAGAGGGGGCTGTACAGGTGTTCCGCCCTATTGCTAACAACGATCTGATCGTGGGCGCGGTGGGTGTGCTCCAGTTTGACGTGGTGGTTGCCCGTCTTAAGAGCGAGTACAACGTGGAAGCGATTTACGAATCGGTGAACGTGGCGACCGCCCGCTGGGTTGAATGTTCAGACGTGAAGAAATTCGAAGAATTTAAACGTAAGAACGAAGTTCAGCTGGCGCTGGACGGTGGCGATAACCTGACCTATATCGCCCCGACCATGGTTAACCTGAACCTGACGCAGGAACGTTATCCTGATGTTCAGTTCCGCAAAACGCGCGAGCATTAATTCCCTCTCAAAGCACGGCAGCCGCCGTGCTCTTCTTTAATTCCTGTGTTATTAAACCCTTGCGGAATGTTCTTAATTCACCGCAATTTTTCGCTATTCGTTCGTTTTTTCCCCAATTCTGAATGCACCCCTCTGATTGTGATCTATATTTAACTCAGTGTTTAGCACCGGGCGTGGATGAATTAACTGTTCAATGCATGTCCATTGGTTCTCCATTTTGCCCCGGTGTTAATTCGCAATATATAAAACCAAGATTTAGGGAAGTATGTCGCCCAAATAACGGGCAAAACACAGGAATAAATCGATGAATATGACAAGACTGAAGATTTCTAAAACTCTGCTGGCTGTAACGTTGGGTAGTGTCCTGGTAAGCGGTTCTGCTCTGGCGGAATCCAGCACTATGGATAAAGCGCAAAGTTCCGCCAATACCGCAGGGGAAAAAATCGATAGCTCTATGAATAAAGTCGGTAATTTCATGGATGACAGCTCAATCACAGCAAAAGTGAAAGCCGCACTGGTGGATCACGACTCCATTAAGAGCACCGATATTTCTGTAAAAACCGACAACAAGGTTGTCACCCTGAGCGGTTTCGTTGAAAGCCAGACCCAGGCTGAAGAAGCCGTTAAAGTGGCGAAAGGCGTTGAGGGCGTAAGCTCCGTCAGCGACAAACTGCACGTACGTGACAGCAAAGAATCGTCCGTGAAGGGCTATGCCGGAGATGCAGCAACTACCAGCGAAATCAAAGCTAAACTGTTAGCTGACGACATCGTGCCATCCCGTATGGTGAAAGTTGAAACCACCGATGGTGTGGTCCAGCTGTCCGGTACGGTTGAGAATCAGGCACAGAGCGATCGTGCCGAGTCAATTGCGAAAGCTATTGATGGTGTGAAAAGCGTCAAAAACGATCTGAAAACGAAGTAAAGCAGTACCATTCGCCCGTAAGGCTTAAAACCGCGGGCGAAATAAAAACGATTCTGGAAAAGCCGGTGAGTGACCTGAGCGCTCACGTTTAGCGGCCGACATTAACTATGGTAAAGGAGAGGCTTATGTTTCGTTGGGGCATTATATTTCTGGTTATCGCGTTAATTGCCGCCGCATTGGGCTTTGGTGGACTGGCGGGTACCGCGGCATGGGCAGCGAAAATTGTCTTCGTCGTCGGTATTATTCTGTTCCTGGTCAGCCTGTTTACGGGTCGACGTCGCCCGTAGCAAACGCAATATTTACTAAACAAACTCAAGCCAGTCCTCGTGACTGGCTTTTTCTCGTTTGAGAACCACCGGGGAAGTGCGTTACTGTGTCTCATCACAATAATGAAAACAGGAAGGCATAGGTGGGGCAACGAATTCCCGTTACGCTCGGCAATATTGCGCCGCTGACGTTAAAACCGTTTCATGCAGGCCAGCTTGCGCTGGTCTGTGAAGGGGGAGGGCAGCGCGGTATTTTTACCGCCGGCGTGCTCGACGAATTTATGCGCGCGCAATTCAACCCGTTCGATCTCTATTTCGGTACCTCTGCCGGGGCGCAGAACCTCTCCGCCTATGTCTGCAACCAGCCCGGCTATGCGCGCAAAGTGATTATGCGCTATACCACCTCGAAAGAATTCTTCAATCCGGTACGCTTCGTGCGCGGCGGGAACCTGATCGATCTCGACTGGTTACTGGATGCCACCTCCAGCCAGATGCCGCTGGCCATGGATACCGCGTCACGACTGTTCGATACCGGCAAAGAGTTCTGGATGTGCGCCAGCCGTGGCGATGACTATTCGCCGGGTTACTTTTCGCCGCAGAAAGAGAACTGGCTGGATATCATCCGCGCATCCAGCGCGATCCCGGGATTCTACCGCACCGGCGCGTTGCTGGAGGGGATAAGCTATCTTGACGGTGGTATCAGCGACGCGGTGCCGGTACAGGAGGCGGCGCGGCGCGGGGCAAAAACCATTGTGGTGATCCGCACGGTGCCTTCGCAGATGTATTACACCCCACAGTGGTTTAAGCGGATGGAACGCTGGCTGGGCGACAGCAGCCTGCAACCGCTGGTGAATATTGCGAAGCAGCATGAAACCACCTACGGCGCGATGCAGCGTTTTATTGAAAAACCACCGGGCAAGCTGCGCATCTTTGAAATTTATCCGCCGAAGCCGCTGTTGAGCATGGCGCTGGGCAGTCGGTTGCCTGCGTTGCGTATGGATTACAAAACGGGGCGGCTGTGCGGGCGTTACTTCCTGGCGACCGTCGGGAAAATGCTGGCCGAGCAACCGCCTCTTCATCGGCATAAAAGCATCATTTTGCCGCCTGCCGTTGTGGCCAATGACGCGGTGGCGATGCCGCTGGTGGACGCGCCGCAGGCCAACGATGGCTTACTCGATAACGAGGATCTGGCGTGACGCGCTGCTTTATCGATACCCATTGCCACTTTGATTTCCCGCCGTTTAGCGGGGAGGAAACATCCAGTCTTGCGCGTGCGGCTGAGGCCGGTGTGAGAGCCATTATTGTGCCCGCTATTGAAGCGGCGAGATTCGACAAAGTTCTGGCGCTTGCCCGGGGGCACGATGCGCTGTATGCCGCGTTGGGTCTGCATCCGATCGTTATTGAGCACCATCTTGATGACCATCTCGACAGGCTGGATGCCACGCTGCAAAACGCGGATACGAAGCTGGTTGCCATCGGTGAGATCGGCCTCGATCTCTATCGTGAAGATCCGCAGTTTGAACGCCAGCAGACGATTCTGGACGCGCAGCTCCGGTTGGCAAAGCGCCACGATCTGCCGGTGATCCTCCACTCCAGACGTACCCATGACAAACTGGCGATGCACCTGAAGCGCATCGACGTGCCGCGCAGGGGCGTGGTCCATGGTTTCGCTGGAAGCCTTCAGCAGGCGCAGCGTTTTATCGAGCTGGGCTATAAAATTGGCGTCGGTGGCACCATTACCTATCCGCGTGCCAGCAAAACCCGTGATGTGATGGCACAGCTCCCGCTGACCTCGCTCCTGCTGGAAACGGATGCCCCTGACATGCCGCTGAATGGTTTTCAGGGCCAGCCTAACCGTCCGGAGCAGGCGGCGCGCGTTTTTGATGTGCTGTGTGAGTTGCGTCAGGAGCCTGAAGATGTGATTGCCAGCGCGCTGCTGGAAAATACCCGAGCGGTCTTCGGCATCACGCTATAGATAAAGGGCCGGGCGGATCACCGTGATCTGCTGCCGTTCCAGGGCCTGCGCCAGCGGCTCGATGTCCTCCGGCGTGGCGCTCCGCCATCGCGCCGCCTCCCCGTAAACCCCATGGGCATGAAACGCGTTGATCCGCACCGGAACGTTCCCCAACGTGTGGATAAAAGCGGTCAGCGATGGCAGATGTTGCAGATAATCACACCGATCGGGGATCACCAGCAGGCGCAGCTCCGTCAGGCGATGACGATCGGCCAGCCAGCGGATGCTCTGCTTGATCAGCGTGTTTTCGCGCCCGGTCAAAAACGGTGATGTTCATTGCCCCAGGCTTTCAGATCCACCATCGCGCCGTCAAACACCGGAAACAGCTTTTGCCAGCCGGTTTCGCTTAACAGGCCGTTGCTGTCCACCAGGCACGTCAGATGGCGCAGGGACGGATCGGCTTTGATTGCGGTGAAAAGCGCAACCAAAAACGGCAGCTGCGTGGTGGCCTCACCCCCGCTGACGGTCACGCCCTCAATAAACGGCGCGCACGTGAGAACCCGGGAGAGGATCTCCTCGACGCTATAGCGCTGCGCCATCGGCGTCGCCTGCTTCTGACACAGGTGCAGGCAGGTGTCGCACTGCTGACAGTGATTCTCCTGCCACCAGACGCGCCCGGCCTGAATCGTCAGCGCATCATGCGGACAGTGGGGTAAACAGTCGCCGCAGTCGTTGCAGCGCCCTATCGTCCACGGGTTGTGGCAGGTTTTGCAGCGCAGGTTACAGCCCTGGAGGAACAACGCCAGGCGGCTGCCCGGCCCGTCCACGCAGGAGAAGGGTATGACCTGACTAACTAAAGCGCATCTGCTGTTCATGACTTATCACGCGCGGCTGACGTTCCAGAATACGGGTATTGCGCGCGGCCTCCTCGCCGAGCCAGGTGGTGTTGGTGCGCGAGCCGGCCTCCCGGTATTTCTCCAGATCGGAGAGCCGCACCATATAGCCGGTAACGCGCACGAGATCGTTACCCGCAACGTTGGCGGTAAACTCGCGCATACCGGCGTTGAACGCCCCCAGGCACAGCTGCACCACAGCCTGAGGATTGCGTTTAACCGTTTCCTCCAGGGTGAGAATGTCGCTGATCCCGGAAGCGTAGTGCTTGTGGTGCGGCGCAACGGCCAGCAGGTGGCTGATGGGATCCGGCTCGCCGCCGTAGGGCAGGCGTGCGCCCGGCGTGGTGCCCGAGTCAGAGCTGATCCCCGACTGCGCATGTAGCATCGCGCGGTGCTGCCAGCCGTGTTTCACCGGCGTGTTTTCGACAAACTCCGCAAGCTGTTCACTGATGCGGTAGCCCAGCGCATTGGCCTGTTCGTTCTTACCGTAACGTCCCGTAATGCCTGCTTTCTCGCACAGCACGTTCACCGCTTCGGCCAGACCGTACATGCCAAACATCGGCACAAAGCGATCGGCATCAATCAGCCCCTCTTTTACCAGGAAGCTATTCTCAAAGAAGCCGGATTGTTCATATAAAAAATCGCAGCGCGCATTGATGATCGCGATTTGTTGCTGGCAGTAGTGGGGAAGGGTACGGGTGAAAAAGTCTTCCGGTGAGCGGCTGTGTTCCGCAATCGCTTTCAGGTTTAGGCGCACCAGCGTGCTGCCGCCGCCCGCCAGCGGCAGGGAGTTGTAACAGCTCACCACGCCATAGCGACCTTTTGTGAAAATTTTATCATTCACCGGGCCATTAGAAATATGCGGTTTACTACATTCACAAATGTTTTTCGCCACGCTCAGCAGCAGATCGCTGGGGGTTACATCCGGGTCGTAGATAAAGGTCAGGTTCGGCGCAACCTGCTTTAGTTCTGCATCCGCGCGAAGGATGGCTCGGGTGACAGGCGTATCCGCCGGGCCGATATTGGCATGCATAAACGCATCGGGCAGGGTTCTGTCCAGGTAACGCCAGAAACGTTTTATTCGGCTATCGATTTCATCCTGTGTTAGAATTTTAACATAGGGGCTGAGGATTTCATCGAGCTGGCCCAGATAGACCGGCATCGATGTGACGGACGGAACATGGTGATAAAGGATAGTGAGCAGCGAGAGGGCATCATCCAGATCTTTCGCCCCTTCCAGCTCCAGCCATTCTGAGCCGTTAGCCAGAAATTTAGCGTAGTCCGGCAGCACGTAGCGCGGTTTGTAAGGCGCATGGCCTTCGAACATGTCGCAGATGAATCCCTCGTCCAGCGCGGCGCGGGCCGCCTCTGGCAGAGCGGGATAGGGCAGATTGTTCTCCGCTTCCAGCGCCAGAAAATGACGTTTTTGTTCTGGGGTTAACACCGGGCTGGTCACAATGTGCTGGCAACGTTGTTGCAGGGCGTCGGGCATGTTCACTTCCTTGGTTGTTCTGCGGATAGTGAACGAATTGTAGGAAGCCAGCCTGGTGGCGCTTTTGATCAGAAAGGGGATATCGCCGATTTAGTCAGCAATTAACGCACTAAAATTTGAAGCAGATCTCATTACAGTAATGCAAATTTGCACACAGTTTTCATTAACTGTGATGAATGTCGAAGTGTGGATGCGGGTGAATGTTAGAATACTCACAGACCCGCAAGGTAAAATTTATACGGCACTGCCGTTGGAGAATGTTATGACCGATTTAACTGCAAGCAGCCTGCGCGCGTTGAAACTGATGGACCTGACCACCCTGAACGATGACGACACCAATGAAAAAGTCATCGCTCTGTGCCATCAGGCGAAAACGCCAGTGGGTAACACCGCCGCCGTCTGTATCTATCCGCGCTTCATCCCGATTGCCCGCAAAACTCTGAAAGAGCAGGGCACGCCGGATGTGCGCATTGCCACCGTAACTAACTTCCCGCACGGCAATGACGATATCGAGATCGCGCTGGCAGAAACCCGCGCAGCGATTGCGTACGGCGCAGACGAAGTTGACGTGGTATTCCCGTACCGCGCGCTGATCGCCGGCAACGAGCAGGTCGGTTTTGACCTGGTGAAAGCCTGTAAAGACGCGTGTGCGGCAGCAAACGTGCTGCTTAAAGTGATCATTGAAACCGGCGAGCTGAAAGAAGAGGCGCTGATTCGTAAGGCGTCTGAAATCTCCATCAAAGCGGGCGCGGATTTCATTAAAACCTCTACCGGTAAAGTGCCGGTCAACGCTACCCCGGAAAGCGCACGCATCATGATGGAAGTCATCCGTGATATGGGCGTGTCCAAAACCGTTGGCTTCAAACCGGCAGGCGGCGTGCGTACCGCAGAAGACGCGCAGCAGTTCCTGGCGATTGCCGACGAGCTGTTCGGCGCCGACTGGGCGGACTCCCGCCACTACCGCTTCGGCGCGTCCAGCCTGCTGGCCAGCCTGCTGAAAGCGCTGGGTCACGGCGACGGTAAGAGCGCAAGCAGCTACTAAGTTGAATTGCCGGGTGGCGCTACGCTAACCCGGCCTAAAGGATCGTGGGGCGGGTCAACATACCCGCCGCCATTCACCCGATTCCGCATGGAGGTTACCGTGTTTCTCGCACAAGAAATTATTCGTAAAAAACGTGATGGTCATGCATTAAGCGACGAAGAAATCCGCTTCTTTATCAATGGCATTCGTGATAACACCATCTCTGAAGGGCAGATTGCGGCTCTGGCGATGACCATTTTCTTCCACGATATGTCGATGCCTGAGCGCGTGTCGCTGACCATGGCGATGCGAGATTCAGGAACCGTTCTGGACTGGAAAAGCCTCAACCTCAACGGCCCGATTGTGGACAAACACTCCACCGGCGGCGTGGGCGACGTGACCTCCCTGATGCTTGGCCCGATGGTGGCAGCCTGCGGGGGTTACATCCCGATGATTTCCGGGCGCGGCCTGGGCCACACCGGCGGTACGCTCGACAAACTGGAAGCCATTCCGGGCTTCGATATCTTCCCGGATGACAACCGCTTCCGCGACATTATTAAAGACGTTGGCGTGGCGATTATCGGCCAGACCAGCTCTCTTGCTCCGGCTGACAAGCGTTTCTACGCGACGCGTGACATTACCGCGACCGTAGACTCCATCCCGCTGATCACCGCCTCTATCCTTGCCAAAAAACTGGCGGAAGGTCTGGATGCGCTGGTGATGGATGTGAAAGTGGGCAGCGGCGCGTTTATGCCAACCTATGAACTCTCTGAGGCGCTGGCCGAAGCGATCGTTGGCGTTTCCAACGGCGCGGGCGTGCGCACCACCGCACTGCTGACGGACATGAACCAGGTGCTGGCCTCCAGCGCCGGTAACGCGGTTGAAGTCCGCGAGGCTGTGCAGTTCCTCACAGGCGAATACCGTAACCCGCGCCTGTTCGATGTCACCATGGCGCTGTGCGTTGAGATGTTAATCTCCGGCAAGCTGGCCAAAGACGACGCTGACGCGCGCGCGAAGCTTCAGGCGGTGCTGGACAACGGCAAAGCGGCGGAGATCTTTGGTCGGATGGTGGCGGCGCAGAAAGGCCCGACCGACTTCGTGGAAAACTACGCGAAATACCTGCCCACCGCGATGCTCAGCAAAGCGGTCTATGCGGATAGCGAAGGCTTTGTCTCGGCTATGGATACCCGCGCGCTCGGCATGGCTGTCGTGTCTATGGGCGGCGGTCGTCGTCAGGCATCGGACACCATTGATTACAGCGTCGGCTTTACCGATATGGCCCGTCTGGGCGACAGCGTTGACGGCCAACCTCCGCTGGCGGTGATCCACGCGAAAGATGAAGCCAGCTGGCAGGACGCGGCGAAAGCGGTGAAGGCGGCAATATCTCTTGACGATAAAGCACCGGAAACCACACCGACGGTCTATCGTCGTATCACTGAATAGCGGTATACTGATCTGATCGCATTTTTATGAAGCACTAAGTACGGAGAACAATTATGAAACGTGCATTTATTATGGTGCTGGACTCATTCGGCATCGGCGCAACCGAAGATGCAGAACGATTTGGTGACGTGGGTTCCGATACCCTGGGTCACATCGCGGAAGCCTGTGCAAAAGGCGAAGCGGACAACGGTCGTAAAGGCCCTCTGAACCTGCCAAACCTGACCCGTCTGGGGCTGGTAAAAGCGCATGAAGGCTCTACCGGTAAGATCGCAGCCGGTATGGACGGTAACGCGGAAGTGGTGGGCGCCTACGCGTGGGCGCACGAGCTCTCTTCCGGTAAAGATACTCCGTCCGGCCACTGGGAAATCGCCGGCGTGCCGGTGCTGTTCGACTGGGGTTACTTCTCCGATCACGAGAACAGCTTTCCGCAAGAGCTGCTTGATAAGCTGGTGAAGCGCGCCAACCTGCCGGGCTACCTCGGTAACTGCCACTCTTCCGGTACCGTGATTCTGGACCAGCTCGGCGAAGAGCACATGAAAACCGGCAAGCCGATTTTCTATACCTCTGCTGACTCCGTGTTCCAGATCGCCTGCCATGAAGAGACGTTTGGCCTGGATAAACTGTACGAGTTGTGCGAAATCGCCCGTGAAGAGCTGACCGAAGGCGGCTACAACATTGGCCGCGTTATCGCGCGTCCGTTTATCGGCGACAAAGCGGGTAACTTCCAGCGTACCGGCAACCGTCACGATCTGGCTGTGGAGCCACCGGCGCCGACCGTGCTGCAAAAACTCGTCGACGAGAAAGACGGTCACGTGGTTTCCGTGGGTAAAATCGCGGACATTTACGCCAACTGCGGCATTACCAAAAAGGTCAAAGCGACCGGTCTGGATGCGCTGTTCGACGCCACCATCAAAGAGATGAAAGAAGCGGGCGATAAGACCATTGTCTTCACCAACTTCGTGGACTTCGACTCCTCCTGGGGCCACCGTCGCGACGTCGCCGGTTATGCTGCGGGTCTGGAGCTGTTTGACCGCCGTCTGCCAGAGCTGATGGAGCTGGTGGGAGAAGATGACATTCTGATCCTGACCGCTGACCATGGCTGTGACCCGACCTGGACCGGTACCGACCACACCCGTGAGCACATTCCGGTGCTGGTGTACGGCCCGAAAGTCAAACCGGGCTCGCTGGGTCACCGTGAAACCTTCGCGGACATCGGCCAGACGATTGCGAAATACTTTGGTACGTCTGACATGGAATATGGCAAGGCTATGTTCTAAACGGATTGGGTGAGGCCTGATGCCCTCACCCCGACCCTCTCCCACAGGGAGAGGGAAAACAGAATGTAGGCCGGGTAAGGCGCAGCCGCCACCCGGAAAAAACAACAATGTAAAAGGAACTGAAGATGGCAACTCCTCACATTAATGCAGAAATGGGTGATTTCGCTGACGTCGTATTGATGCCGGGCGACCCGCTGCGCGCGAAGCACATTGCAGAAACCTTCCTCGAAGACGTGCGTGAAGTGAACAACGTGCGCGGCATGCTGGGCTTCACCGGTACCTATAAAGGCCGCAAAATCTCCGTGATGGGTCACGGCATGGGTATCCCATCCTGCTCCATCTACACCAAAGAGCTGATCACCGATTTCGGCGTGAAGAAAATCATCCGTGTCGGCTCCTGCGGCGCGGTTCGCATGGACGTTAAGCTGCGTGACGTGGTGATCGGCATGGGCGCGTGCACCGACTCTAAAGTCAACCGCATTCGCTTTAAAGATCATGACTTTGCGGCCATTGCTGACTTTGACATGGTGCGTAACGCGGTTGACGCGGCAAAAGCGCTGGGCGTTGACGCGCGCGTGGGCAACCTGTTCTCTGCCGATCTGTTCTACTCGCCAGAAGGCGACATGTTCGACGTGATGGAAAAATACGGCATTCTGGGTGTGGAAATGGAAGCGGCCGGTATCTACGGCGTGGCGGCTGAATTCGGTGCGAAAGCGCTGACCATTTGCACCGTGTCTGACCATATCCGTACTCACGAGCAGACCACCGCTGCCGAGCGTCAGACCACCTTCAACGACATGATCAAAATCGCGCTGGAATCCGTTCTGCTGGGCGATCAAGAGTAATTTCGTTTTCTTCAGGGGGGCAGGTTTGCCCCCTATGGTGCTTACTTCGTCAACACTTCCCACATCAAATTGCTTTCCAGCGTCACCGTATCACCTACGTGATTAAACTGGCGGTCATTCAGCACCGGGGTGAGGGTGAGCTGGCACTCATCGGCGGACCACGAGGCAGGCGTAAAAAGCGTAGCCATTAGCGAAAAAGTCATCAGTAAATGTTTACCCAGGTGTTTCATTTACAGACTCCTTTAGCAGTTTCATAAAACGATTCTTTGTCCTGAGTCTCACTCAGGGATTAATCGATGCGGCAGATGCGCTGCATATTATCGTCAACGGCATAAAGTGCCGGGCTATTGGACATATCAGTGACAAAAACACGCCCGCTGTCCACCGCGCTGACCAGGTAGTTGTTTTTCTCATCCACGATACTGGTCCCTTTTGACAGTCACGAGCCGTCTGCACGTTTCACTTCGAGCATTACGCGACGGGTATTCAGTACTTTGAAATCCAGCTCCCTGAAGGCTGTATGGGCGACAGAAATGTTCTTGATGCCGTTGGGCAGATCCTGACTCAGGTTAAAGCCGATCCACATATGTTTATCGGTGTTTTTCGGCGGGATAGCCTCAAGGGTCACGCGTTTAACGTCACGCCTGTATCGTCAGGAAGATCGACAATGATGGTATAGATCAGGGCCGGGAAGGTGTCGGTATTTTTTACGTTCATGGTGCCGCTGTGAGTCGACTCTTCAATAACCAGCAGCGTGGTTTCTGGCACCATTCCGGCGGCATACGCCTGAGCAAAGAGAGCAGAGAATAATAACGGTGCGGCAATGGCGCACTGAGCGATCGTGGATTCAACTGACATCAAGATTAATCCTTTAACCTGACAAAATACCTCCTCTGTTAAGAGGAGGCATAGTTCACACTTTATCGGGTTGATAATCAGAGATATTTAACGGTAATCGTGGCCTGACCATCCAGGTTGGTATCATCGGTAATCGCGAGGGCCGCGGTATTCTGAATCGCCAGGGAGGTTTTCAGCGGAAATACTGCGGTCGTGAAAGGCAGCGGCGCAGTGGTGCCGGAAGCGGCCACGGTCATCATTTCCATGTTGGCGTTTTTGATGATACCGGTAGCGGTTTTCTGCCAGGACGGGCTGTCCACGGTACCGGAGATAACGTCTGATTTCACGCCGTCGGCGGTGACGTTCGCCACATCAGCAAAGATGGAGTAAGCGCCAATTTTCACGCCGCCCGCGGTTTTGCCCACGCCGTAGGACTGGGTGGTGTCGGAAACGTTGCCGCCCGCCGCGTCTGCGGTGTTAATGGTGATCACAGAAGCACCCGGATGGGTGTCTGCGCGGTCATCGCTGATGGTCCAGCCAGCTTTAGTGGCTACCGGGCAGGTGATGGTCAGGGAGATATCTTTCTGACCCAACTGGTTAACGCTGGTCGCGGAGAGATCCGCCAGGTGGATAAGACCATAATCCACCTCGCCGCCGCCGCTTAACTGCGGGGTGCAGGCGGCAACGGAGAGTAAACCGGTCACTTTCAGTACGGCGGTAGAGGCGGCGTTAGCGGCAGTCGCGGAGAGGGCCAGCGCAACGGCAGTGGCAACTAAAATCTTTTTCATTGTTGTTCCTTAACAAATGCAGGCCATCACGCTCAGTTCACAAGCGAAATGAGCCAGTTACAGATAATGCAAAGTGATGGTGGCCTGGCCGTCGATCGGGGTATCGTCGGTAATTGCCAGGGTGTCAGTTTTCTGCACCGCCAGCGCAACGCGCAGCGGGAATACGGCATTCATAAAGGGAACCAACGTCCGATCACTGCTATTTAGTGCGCTATACTGGATAGAACCGTCACTATGAGTGACGAGCTGCGAACCCGTATTCGCAAGTAACCACATTGGATCATCTGCTATCGCAGAATAACCTAATGCTTTGACGTTTCCATCTACGGTTACATTCGAATTCATACCCACGGAGTAAGCGCCGATATTGACGCCGCCAGCCGTTTTACCTACGCCGTACTGGTTAGTTGAACTCCATGCCTGATCGCCCGCGAAAGTGGCGTTATCGATGGTCATTTTCTTCATTGAATCTGCGTGATCATCGGTAATGGACCACGCTACTTTCGTTGCGGCAGAGCAGTTGATAGTCAGAGAAATATCTTTATAACCCAGCTGGTTATCTGCCGTTGCGGAGAGCGAGCTGATATATTTAGTGCCGAAATCAACGACAGCGCCATCGCTCAGCGTTGGGGTACAGGCGTTGTTGGTTAATACGCCTTTTAATTTTAATACCGCAGTAGAGTCGGCATGTGCAGTCGCAGAGAGGGTCATTGCAACAGCGGTTGCAATAATGATTTTTTTCATCGTTAATCCTTAACGTTCGAAACAGACTTGTGGAGAAGAAATAGAAAAACTATTTCTTGCTGTCTATTATTCTAGAGGAAAAGCTAACTTTACATTAAGGAGTGTTAATTTTTGAATGTAATTCCCCTTAATATATAAGCTATAAATATATATTTTGTGTATGTTTCCTGTTTATTTATATACGTGTGTTAATTTTCAGGAATAAGGGAAGCGTATTCACTTCCCTTATGTGTTTTTATTAACGCACCGCGCCAGCGATCCATTGGGAGAGATCCCGTAGCTCGCGCTCGTGGTCCGGGAAATCCACCCACAGCGCTTCGCACGCCTGTTGCAGACTGTCTGCATGATACAGACAGCCCTGTAAACGTGCGGCCAGCGCCTCCAGCGGTGCAGGATTGAGACTATCCGTAAAGACCTGCGTGCGGGTAATATGGCCCTTCTCCACGTCAAAGTGCAGTTCCACGCCGCCCCAGGTAAACCGTTCGTCCAGCAGGTGTGAAAAGGCCGGTGCCTGGCCGAAGTTCCACTCCCAGCTGCTCTGGCGCGCAAAGGTTTCCGCGAAGTTGGGCAGGTCCGGTGTTTTGTCAGGGGAGATCACTTCAGCTTCTACCCGCTCACCGTAATGTTCGAAGAAGGCTTCACGGATCGCATCGCAAATCTGCTCATGAGTAATCCCGGGCAGCAGTTCCACCAGATTCGCCACGCGCCCGCGCACGGAGGTAATACCCTTAGCCTGTAGCTTTTTCTTATCTGGATTAAGGTAGTTAGCCAGACGGCTCAGATCGGCATTCAGCAATAATGTGCCGTGGTGGAATCCCCGATCCATCGTTTCGCGATAGGCAGAGCCGGATACCTTGCGGTCGCCATCGGGCGTTTTGACCACCAGATCGTTACGTCCCGAGGCTTCAGCCGTCACGCCGAGCGAATTGAGCGCATTAAGCACAATGGAGGTCGAGATGGTTTTGTCGTATTCCGGCTTGCCCGCCATAAAGGTAAAGCAGGTATTGCCCAGATCGTGGAATACCGCACCGCCGCCGCTGCTGCGGCGCGCCAGGCGGACGTTGTCCTCTTCCATACGGCGGGTGTTACACTCTTTCCACGGATTTTGCGCGCGGCCAATAACGACCGTATCAGCGTTGCGCCAGAGAAACAGGACGCGCTGGGTGGCAGGCATCTGGCGGAAGATGCACTCTTCTACCGCCAGGTTAAACCAGGGATCGTAAGAGTCAGAGATTAGCAGGCGTAACGTCGACATGGCAGAGTTCCTTTTCCGAATCATCCGCCTACTTTATCACTATTCTTTCTTCTCGCTCTCTTCCTCTTCGGGAACCGACTTGCTGGCGGTTAACAGGAACGGCGACTGCTGCCAGCGGGTGCGCTTGCCCTGGAGCAACGTACGTGCCAGTACCACGCCAATCGCCAGCGAGAGCAGCAGCATCAGGCGCAAAATATTGGTGGTGTTATCTACCTGTTTGGCTTCGGTTGGCAGGGTGTGGGTGTCGAGTGTCAGACGTAAATAGCCGAGCGGACCATTTTTGCCCTGAATGGGTTCGACGATTTGTTGGTTGAAATAACCACCGGCTTTTTTGCCATCCAGCGCCAGCCTGTCGCGCACGTCGACATGCTCACCCGCGCGGGCAATCAGGTCGCCCTGTTCATCGTACACGCCCGCATCCAGAATGCGGCTGTTTTCCGTAAGCTGGCGCAATACCAGGGCTATTCGCTTATCATCCGGCGTTTCGGTGCGCATAGACGGCGCAACGTTGAGCGTCACCTGGCGCGCCAGCGTCCGGGCCAGCTCCTCAAACTGCGGGTTACGCTGTCGTTGGTGATTCTGGCTAAACCAGGATGCCCCCTGCATCAGCGCCACTAATAGTGCGAGACAGATCAGGACAATCACGGCGCGATGAAGCCGGAATTTCAGTTTTGCGCGAGCCATATTCCACCTGCTTAAAATTTACGGCTTAATGTTGCCAGAAGTGATGGTTACAGGGTAGCCTCATGCGTTATTTTCCCTCTGGAACCTTCCGGCGCGAACGAAATTACAGGAGCTTCAATGCCGAACATTACCTGGTGCGACCTGCCAACGGATGTCTCTTTATGGCCAGGATTGCCGCTCTCTTTAAGTGGCGATGAGGTGATGCCTCTCGATTACCACGCTGGCCGTAGCGGCTGGCTGCTGTACGGACGCGGCCTGGATAAGCAACGCCTCACCCAGTATCAAACCAAACTGGGCGCAGCGATGGTCATCGTTGCGGCCTGGTGTGTGGAAGATTATCAGGTCATTCGCCTGGCGGGTTCCCTGACGCAGCGCGCCACGCGTCTGGCGCACGACGCCGGGCTGGACGTTGCTCCCCTCGGCAAAATTCCGCACCTGAAAACGCCCGGCCTGCTGGTAATGGACATGGACTCCACCGCCATTCAGATCGAGTGTATTGACGAGATTGCTAAACTGGCGGGCAGCGGAGAGCTGGTGGCGGAAGTCACCGAGCGCGCGATGCGCGGCGAGCTGGATTTCACCGCCAGCCTGAGACAGCGCGTGGCGACCCTGAAGGGGGCCGATGCTAACATTTTGCGTCAGGTGCGCGATGAACTGCCCCTGATGCCTGGGCTTACGCAGCTGGTACTCAAGCTGGAGACGCTCGGCTGGAAAGTGGCGATTGCCTCCGGCGGGTTCACCTTCTTTGCCGACTACCTGCGTGACAAGCTGCGTCTGACCACCGTGGTGGCAAACGAGCTGGAGATCATGGACGGCAAACTCACCGGACAGGTCATCGGCGACATCGTGGATGCGCAGTACAAAGCCAATACGCTGACGCGTCTGGCAGAGAAATATGCCATCCCGGTCGAGCAAACCGTCGCCATCGGCGATGGCGCGAACGATCTGCCGATGATCAAAGTTGCCGGGCTGGGTATTGCCTACCATGCCAAACCGAAAGTGAATGAAAAGACGGAAGTCACTATCCGTCATGCTGATCTGATGGGGGTGTTCTGTATTCTCTCCGGCAGCATTAATCAAAAATAACGAGGTAAACCGTGGCGAAAGCTCCAAAACGCGCATTTGTCTGTAATGAATGTGGTGCGGATTATCCGCGCTGGCAGGGGCAATGCAGCGCCTGTCATGCCTGGAACACCATCACCGAAGTGCGTGGTGTGGCGGCTTCGCCGAGCGTGGCCCGCAATGAACGGCTGAGCGGCTATGCGGGCAATGCAGGCGTGTCGAAGGTACAAAAACTTTCGGATATCAGCCTTGAGGCGCTGCCGCGCTTCTCAACCGGATTCAAAGAATTTGACCGCGTGCTCGGCGGTGGCGTAGTGCCGGGCAGCGCCATTCTGATCGGCGGTAACCCGGGCGCGGGTAAATCGACCCTGCTGCTGCAAACGCTCTGCAAGCTCGCCGAACAGATGAAAACCCTGTACGTCACGGGGGAAGAATCACTCCAGCAGGTGGCGATGCGCGCGCACCGCCTCGGCCTGCCGACCGGCAATCTGAATATGCTGTCGGAAACCAGCATCGAGCAGATCTGCATGATCGCCGAAGAAGAGCAGCCGAAGCTGATGGTGATCGACTCCATTCAGGTGATGCATATGGCTGACATTCAGTCGTCACCGGGAAGCGTGGCGCAGGTGCGTGAAACCGCGGCCTACCTGACGCGCTTTGCCAAAACGCGCGGCGTGGCGATTGTGATGGTTGGTCATGTGACCAAAGACGGCTCGCTGGCGGGACCGAAAGTGCTTGAACACTGTATCGACTGCTCGGTGATGCTCGATGGCGATGCGGATTCCCGTTTTCGTACCCTGCGCAGCCATAAAAACCGCTTTGGCGCGGTGAATGAGCTGGGCGTGTTTGCCATGACCGAGCAGGGGCTTCGCGAAGTCAGCAACCCGTCGGCCATCTTCCTGAGCCGTGGCGACGAGATCACGTCCGGGAGTTCGGTGATGGTGCTGTGGGAAGGAACGCGTCCGCTGCTGGTTGAAATTCAGGCGCTGGTGGATCACTCGATGATGGGCAATCCGCGGCGCGTGGCGGTCGGTCTGGAACAGAACCGCCTGGCGATCCTGCTGGCGGTGCTGCACCGTCACGGCGGTCTGCAAATGGCGGATCAGGATGTGTTCGTCAACGTGGTTGGTGGGGTGAAGGTTACGGAAACCAGCGCGGACCTGGCGCTGCTGCTGGCAATGGTCTCCAGCCTGCGCGACAGACCGTTGCCGCAGGATCTGGTGGTATTTGGTGAGGTAGGGCTGGCCGGCGAGATCCGCCCGGTGCCGAGCGGTCAGGAGCGTATCTCCGAAGCGGCAAAACATGGCTTCCGCCGCGCGATTGTTCCGGCCGCCAACGTGCCGAAAAAAATTCCGGAAGGGATGCAGGTTTTCGGCGTTAAAAAACTCGCAGATGCGTTAAATGTCTTTGACGACTTATAATTACGTATTCGATTTTGCAGGAGGCACCGTAATTTATGTCATCATTTGACTACATCAAGACCGCTATCCGCCAGAAGGGCTGCACGTTGCAGCAGGTGGCGGACGCCAGCGGCATGACCAAGGGCTACCTGAGCCAACTGCTGAACGCCAAAATCAAAAGCCCCAGCGCGCAGAAGCTGGAAGCGCTGCACCGTTTTCTGGGGCTTGAATTTCCGCGGATGCAAAAGAACATTGGCGTGGTGTTCGGTAAGTTCTACCCGCTGCATACCGGGCATATCTATCTGATCCAGCGCGCCTGTAGCCAGGTCGACGAGCTGCATATCATCATGGGTTATGATGAAACCCGCGATCGCCAGCTGTTTGAAGACAGCGCCATGTCGCAGCAGCCCACCGTGCCGGACCGCCTGCGCTGGCTGCTTCAGACCTTTAAATATCAGAAAAATATTCGTATTCATGCCTTTAACGAAGAGGGCATGGAGCCGTATCCGCACGGCTGGGACGTGTGGAGCAACGGCATCAAAGCGTTTATGGAAGAGAAGGGCATTGCGCCTAACTGGATCTACACCTCTGAAGAGTCCGACGCGCCGCAGTTCCGCGAGCATCTGGGTATCGAGACGGTGCTGATCGATCCTAAACGCACCTTCATGAACATCAGCGGGGCGCAGATTCGCGAGAACCCGTTCCGTTACTGGGACTACATCCCGACCGAGGTGAAGCCGTTCTTCGTGCGTACGGTGGCGATCCTCGGCGGCGAGTCGAGCGGGAAATCGACGCTGGTCAATAAGCTGGCGAACATCTTCAACACCACCAGCGCGTGGGAGTATGGCCGCGATTATGTCTTTTCACACCTTGGCGGCGACGAGATGGCGTTGCAGTATTCCGACTACGATAAAATCGCGCTCGGTCATGCCCAGTACATTGATTTCGCGGTGAAATACGCCAATAAAGTCGCCTTTATTGATACCGATTTCGTCACCACGCAGGCGTTCTGCAAAAAGTACGAGGGGCGCGAGCACCCGTTTGTGCAGGCGCTGATTGACGAATACCGCTTTGACCTGGTGATCCTGCTGGAAAACAACACCCCATGGGTGGCCGACGGCATGCGCAGCCTGGGCAGCTCCGTGGACAGGCGTGAGTTCCAGACCATGCTGGTAGAGATGCTTAACGAGAACAACGTTGAGTTTGTCCATGTGGAAGAGTCGGACTACGACACCCGTTTCCTGCGCTGCGTCGAGCTGGTGAAGGAGATGATGGGGGAGCAGGGGTAAAAGATTTACCCCTCACCCTAACCCTCTCCCAAAGGGAGAGGGGACTTTAATCACCCTCTCCCTTTAGGAGAGGGCCAGGGTAAGGGAATCAGTCCAATCAATACTCAACCACCACCTTCCCACGCATATGCCCCTCCAGCACCTTGCGGTGCGCTTCGGTAATGCTTTCCACGCTTAGCCCGTGCAGCGTTTCGCTGAGCGAACTTTCCACTACGCCGTTATCCACCAGCTTCGCGACTTCGTCCAGGATCTCTCCCTGACGCGCCATATCCGCCGTCTGATACATGCTGCGGGTGTACATAAATTCCCAGTGCAGCGCGGCGGATTTGGACTTCAGCTTGTCCTGGTTCAGCGGATGTTCATTCTCAACGATGGAACAGATATGCCCCTGCGGTGCAATCAGGTCGCTGACCGCATCCCAGTGCCCGTCGGTGTCGTTGAGGATGAAAATGTAATCCACAAAGGTCAGCCCGTGCTTCGCCAGTTCGCCTTTCAGATCGCGGTAGTTCACCACCACATCTGCACCGCGATCGCGGCACCACCGGGCGGAATCTTCACGGGACGCCGTTGCGATCACCTTTACCTTGCTGTTGTGCTTCGCAAACGGGATCGCCAGCGATCCCACCCCGCCCGCGCCGCCAATAATCAGCAGCGTTTTATCTGCGTCGGCATCCTGAATCTTCAGCCGTTCAAACAGGCCTTCCCACGCGGTGAGCGCCGTCAGCGGCAGTGCAGCCGCGGCGGCCCAGTCAAGGCTTGCAGGCTTGTGCCCGACAATGCGCGCATCGATCAGCTGATGTGTGGTATTGCTGCCCGGTCGGGTGATATCCCCCGCGTACCACACTTCGTCACCCGGTTTGAATCCGGTGACGCCAGCCCCAACGGCTTTTACGATCCCGCTGGCATCCCACCCGAGAATGTGCGGCTCCTTCAGCCCGCTTTTAGCAATGCCTGCATGTACCTTGGTGTCCACCGGGTTTACGGAGACGGCTTTCACCTCCACCAGCAGATCGTGTTCGCCGGGCTGCGGCATCGGCGGGGTGATTTCAACGAAGGTGGAGGGATTTTCTGGGTTAACGGCAATGGCTTTCACTGACATGGTGTGCTCCTCAATGGCATTCGTTTTGTTGAGGCTAGTCTATTAAGTGGTCAGCCGCATGATAAGATGGACAATCCAGAACTCAGCGTTCGTACAGAGTGAACAATCATGTTTAAACAGCTTCAGGATATGGCACTGTTTGCGCTGGTGGCCGAGATGGGCAGCTTTACCGCGGCGGCGCAGAAGGCGGAACTGCCAAAATCCAGCGTCAGCCAGCGCATTAGCCAGCTGGAGCAGCAGGTGGGGATCCGTCTGTTGAATCGCACGACGCGCAGAATAAGCCTGACGTTTGCGGGCGAGCACTATCTGGTGCACTGTCGCGAGATGCTGGCGGCCAGCGAGCGCGCGGAGTATGCCATTCAGCGGCTGCGAGAAAACCCCAGCGGGCGGCTGCGGATCACCTGTCCGGCAGGAATTGGCGCGACGCTGCTGGCGCATATGAATGCCGAGTTCCAGCTTCGCTATCCGGACGTGTCACTGGATGTGTCGATCTCAGACGACGTGGTGGATCTGGTCGAGTCTGGCTTTGACGTGGCGCTGCGCACCGGCAAACCGCAGGATTCTTCCCTGATTGGCCGCATGATTGGGCACTGTCCGCGCTACATGCTGGCCTCGCCCGACTACCTGGCACGCCGGGAGCCGTTAATTCATCCCCGACAGCTGGTGGAGCATCGCTGCATTACGCACCGGGCATGGTCGGAGTGGCTTCTGCGAAGCGAGAATGAGGATTACCGCTACCTGCCGGATAACGCTCATATGACGGATAATCTGGTGTACGCCAGGGAATGCGCCATTGCCGGGGCGGGGATCACGCTGTTACCCGCATTCCTGCTGGAAGATAAGATCGAAAAGGGCGCGCTGGTGAAGGTGTTGTCGGCGTGGAGCGTTGAGGGAAACGATCTCTGGCTGGCCTACCCGAGTCGTAAGCTCAATTCGCCTGCGCTGATGAGCTATATCGACTTTGCGATGCAGTTTGATGAGGTGAAGCGGTATTACGTGGGCGGGTGATTTTGTGCGGCCTGATGCCCTCACCCTGGCCCTCTCCCATGGGGAGAGGGAACAAACATAAAAAACGGCAACCGAAGTTGCCGTTTTGCTTTTATTTCGCAATACGCTTGTACTTAATACGCTTCGGCTCCAGCGCGTCTGCGCCCAGCGTGCGTTTCTTGTACTCTTCGTATTCGGTGAAGTTACCTTCGAAGAACTCCACCTTACCTTCGTCCTGGTAGTCCAGGATGTGGGTCGCGATACGGTCCAGGAACCAGCGGTCGTGCGAGATAACCATCGCGCAGCCCGGGAACTCCAGCAGGGCGTTTTCCAGTGCGCGCAGGGTTTCGATGTCCAGGTCGTTGGTGGGTTCATCGAGCAGCAGAACGTTGCCGCCAACCTGGAGCAGTTTTGCCAGGTGCAGACGACCGCGCTCACCGCCGGACAGCTCGCCCACGCGTTTGCCCTGGTCGGTGCCCTTGAAGTTAAAGCGGCCAACATAGGCGCGGCTTGGCATCTCGGTGTTGCCGATACGCATGATATCCAGACCGCCGGAGACTTCTTCCCACACGGTTTTGCTGTTGTCCATCGCGTCGCGGAACTGGTCAACGGAGGCCAGCTTCACGGTCTCACCCAGGGTGATAGAGCCGCTGTCAGGCTGTTCCTGACCAGACATCATGCGGAACAGGGTGGATTTACCCGCGCCGTTCGGACCGATGATGCCGACGATAGCGCCTTTCGGAACGGAGAAGGTCAGATCGTCGATCAGCACGCGGTCGCCGTAGGACTTACGCAGGTTAGTCACTTCAACCACTTTATCCCCCAGACGAGCTCCAGGTGGAATAAACAGTTCGTTGGTTTCGTTACGTTTCTGGTATTCGGTGTTGTTCAGCTCTTCGAAGCGTGCCAGACGGGCTTTGCCCTTAGACTGACGGCCTTTCGCGCCCTGACGCACCCACTCCAGCTCTTTCTCAATAGACTTACGGCGGGCGGCTTCCTGAGACGCTTCCTGCGCCAGACGCTGGTCTTTCTGCTCCAGCCAGGAGGAGTAGTTGCCTTCCCACGGAATACCTTCGCCGCGGTCCAGCTCCAGGATCCAGCCCGCAACGTTGTCGAGGAAGTAACGGTCGTGGGTAATCGCTACCACGGTGCCTTCGAAGTCATGCAGGAAGCGCTCCAGCCACGCCACGGATTCGGCATCCAGGTGGTTGGTCGGTTCGTCGAGCAGCAGCATGTCTGGTTTTTCCAGCAGCAGGCGGCACAGCGCCACACGGCGGCGTTCACCACCGGACAGGTTTGCGATTTTCGCATCCCAGTCTGGCAGACGCAGGGCATCAGCCGCGCGCTCCAGCTGCACGTTCAGGTTGTGACCGTCGTGCGCCTGGATAATTTCCTCATATTTGCCCTGCTGAGCGGCCAGTTTGTCGAAGTCCGCATCCGGCTCGGCGTATTTGGCATACACTTCATCCAGACCTTTCAGGGCGTTAACCACCTCGGATACCGCTTCTTCAACGGATTCACGCACGGTGTGCTCCGGGTTCAGCTGAGGTTCCTGCGGCAGGTAGCCAATCTTAATGCCAGGCTGCGGACGGGCTTCACCTTCGATGTCTGTATCGATGCCGGCCATGATGCGCAGCAGGGTGGACTTACCGGCACCGTTGAGACCCAGAACACCGATTTTTGCGCCCGGGAAGAAGCTCAGCGAGATATTTTTAAGAATATGACGTTTCGGCGGGACAACTTTGCCGACACGATGCATGGTATAAACGAATTGAGCCACGTTGGACTTCGCCTCTTTTATCGTGATGAGAATGAATTTCAGCCTCGAAGTGTAGCCTTTTTCACGCCCTAATCCCAGCCAGGAACGTCGGGAGTGTTAAAACGCGCAAGAAAGGTAAAAAAGTGTCCATGACGTGGCGCGTTGTGGGATGCCTGGTTAGCATAAGTTGATGTAACTTTGACGTGGCAAGACGCTGCAACTGACGAAAAACAATGAGGAAGAGCTTGTGGAAAAAGCCAAACGGGTGGTCTGGCGTCTGCTGGCTGCCAGCGTATGCGTAATGGCGGTAAGCCAGGCGGTGCATGCCGATTCACTGGACGAACAACGTAGCCGCTATGCCCAGATTAAGCAGGCATGGGACAACAGGCAGATGGATACCGTGCAGGCGCTGATGCCGACGCTGAAGGATTATCCGCTGTATCCGTATCTGGAGTATCGCCAGATTACTGACGATCTGATGAATCAACCAACCGTCACCGTGAACAACTTCATTCAGGCGAACCCGACCCTGCCGCCTGCGCGCACCCTGAAGTCCCGGTTCGTGAACGAGCTTGCCCGTCGCGAAGACTGGCGCGGCCTGCTGGCCTTCAGCCCGGACAAGCCGGGCGCGACGGAAGCGCAGTGTAATTACTATTACGCGAAATGGGCTACCGGCCAGCAGGAAGAAGCGTGGGCCGGCGCAAAAGAGCTGTGGCTGACGGGCAAAAGTCAGCCCAACGCCTGCGATCCGCTTTTCAGCGCCTGGCGCGCGTCGGGGCAGCAGGATCCGCTCTCCTACCTCGAACGTATTCGCCTGGCGATGAAGGCCGGGAACACGCGGCTGGTCACCGTGCTGGCGGGGCAAATGCCGGCGGATTATCAGACCATTGCTTCTGCCGTTATCGGCCTGGCAAACGATCCGAACACCGTCCTGACGTTTGCGCGTACCACCGGCGCGACCGATTTTACCCGCCAGATGGCGGCGGTGGCCTTTGCCAGCGTGGCGCGTGATGATGTGGAAAACGCCAGGCTGATGATCCCGCAGCTGGTGCAGGCCCAGCAGCTTAATGACGATCAAACTCAGGAGCTGCGCGATATCGTGGCATGGCGACTGATGGGAACAGATGTCACCGACGAACAGGCGCGCTGGCGTGATGATGCGGTGATGCGTTCAAACTCTGTCTCGCTGGTGGAGCGTCGCGTGCGCATGGCGCTGGGAACGGGCGATCGTCGTGGCCTCAATACCTGGCTGGCGCGTCTGCCGATGGATGCCAAAGAGAAAGATGAATGGCGTTACTGGCAGGCAGACCTGCTGCTGGAACGTGGTCGTGACGATGAAG
The DNA here is from genome assembly GCF_001922365.1 of Enterobacter cloacae complex sp. AR_0002. Taxonomy (NCBI): domain Bacteria; kingdom Pseudomonadati; phylum Pseudomonadota; class Gammaproteobacteria; order Enterobacterales; family Enterobacteriaceae; genus Enterobacter; species Enterobacter cloacae complex sp. AR_0002. Next base: position 2,834,269 of record NZ_CP018814.1, on the reverse strand, counting down.
CCAAAGAGATCCTCCACTCCCTGATGCAGCAGCGCGGATTCTACCCGATGGCGGCGGCGCAGCGTCTGGGCGAGGAGTACACGCTGAAGATCGACAAAGCGCCAGCCAACGCGAACCCGGCGCTGACGCAGGGGCCGGAAATGGCGCGCGTGCGCGAGCTGATGTACTGGAATCTGGATAATACCGCGCGCAGCGAATGGGCGAATCTGGTCACCAGCCGTACCACTGAAGAGAAAGCGCAGCTTGCCCGCTATGCGTTTGATAATCGCTGGTGGGATCTGAGCGTGCAGGCGACGATCGCCGGCAAACTGTGGGATCATCTCGAAGAGCGTTTCCCGCTGGCTTATAAGGATCTGTTCGATCGCTACACCAGCGGCAAAGATATTCCGCAAAGCTACGCGATGGCCATTGCCCGTCAGGAGAGCGCCTGGAACCCGAAAGTGCGTTCACCAGTGGGTGCCAGCGGCCTGATGCAGATTATGCCGGGCACCGCGACGCACACGGTGAAGATGTTTAATATTCCAGGCTCCAGCAGCCCGTCCCAGCTGCTGGATCCGGAGACCAACATCAACATCGGTACCAGCTACTTGCAGTACGTCTATCAGCAGTTCGGTAATAACCGTATCTTCGCGTCAGCGGCGTACAACGCCGGGCCAGGCCGCGTGCGGACATGGCTTGGTAACAGCGCAGGGCGTATCGACGCCGTGGCGTTTGTCGAGAGCATTCCGTTCTCGGAAACGCGCGGCTATGTGAAGAACGTGCTGGCCTATGACGCCTACTATCGCTACTTCATGGGGCAGAAAGATACCCTGATGAGCGATGCCGAGTGGCAGAGACGTTACTGATCGGCGTGGGTTGTGTTATGCTGTACTCGCTAATGAGTACAAGAGGCAGCATAACATGACCCAGCATTCCCCGTATTCCTCGGCCATGGCCGAACAGCGTCATCAGGAGTGGCTTCGTTTTGTGGAGTTGCTCCGCCAGTCTTACGACAAAGATCTGCATTTACCGTTGCTACAGCTGATGCTGACGCCCGATGAACGCGAAGCGCTGGGCACGCGGGTACGCATTATTGAGGAACTGCTGCGCGGCGAAATGAGCCAGCGCGAGCTGAAAAACGAGCTGGGCGCGGGCATCGCGACCATTACCCGTGGTTCAAACAGCCTGAAGTCGGCGCCGGTTGAACTGCGTCAGTGGCTGGAAGCGGTATTGCTGAAAAACGCCGGATGACGGCTTCGCCTTATCCGGCCTACAGACTTAACGATAAATCGCGTTATGGAACGGACTTAACGCCAGAATTACGGCCTGGTGGTAAACGCTCGAACGGGTGAGCTTGCCCGCGGTAAAGACGCCAATCGCCCCCTCTTTACGACCAATCTCATCAATGCCGGTATAGTGCGACATTACCGGCCCCAGCGCCTCACCCGCGCGGACTTTCTCCAGTATGACCTCCGGCAGCGGCAGCGTGGCAGAACGCGCTTCGCCGCGCTGCTCGCGGCTTTCGATGACAACCCAGCTGAAGGTCGCTCCTTCGTCGATACCAGCTTCAATCGCGACCCAGAAGTCAGCGTCTGGCGCGGCGGCTTTTGCATTCGCCACGCGATTTCGTGCGCCAGCGCGTGTTTCCTCGCTGCCAAACGGCTGTTCCGGCACACCGCTCTCGACGCCGACGGCGTCAATATGGCAGGATCCTTCGCCAAAGATCTCTTCAAATGCCCTTAGAATTGCCTGAATTTTGGCAGGATTGGTGGTAGCAGAGACAACATGGTGCATAATTAAGCTCGATTTAAAAAATTCATCGCAGTATAACGGAAAAAAAGCATGTTACAGGTATACCTTGTTCGCCACGGTGAAACGCAGTGGAACGCCGAGCGACGTATTCAAGGCCAGTCAGACAGTCCTCTCACCGACAAAGGTGTGCAGCAAGCGTGGCAGGTGGCGGAGCGCGCCAGAACGCTGGGCATCACTCACGTCATCTCCAGTGATTTAGGCCGCACACAGCAGACGGCACGCATCATCGCCGATGCCTGTGGCTGCGACGTGACCCTCGAACCGCGTCTGCGCGAGCTGGATATGGGCGTGCTGGAAAAACGTCCTATCGATACGCTGACGGAAACCGAAGAAGGCTGGCGCCGCACGCTGGTGAACGGCACTGAAGATGGTCGCATCCCTGAGGGTGAATCCATGCAGGAGCTGAGCGTGCGCATGCATGCCGCGCTGGCCGAGTGCCTGAAACTCCCGGCAGGTAGCCGACCGCTGCTGGTGAGCCACGGTATCGCGCTGGGTTGTCTGGTGAGCACCATTCTGGGACTGCCGGCTTACGCCGAACGCCGTTTGCGTCTGCGCAACTGTTCCATTTCCCGTATCGACTATCAGGAAAGTGCCTGGCTGGCATCGGGGTGGGTGGTTGAGATGGCAGGGGACATTTCGCATCTTGATGCCCCTGCACTGGACGAATTGCAGCGTTAACGACGTACCGGAATCAGGAATTCCATACGCAGATTGATAGGGCCTTCTTCCGGTTTAGCATCTTGCGCCGGATAGTAGCGCTCAATGTCCTGACCTTTACGGCGATTCAGATTCAGCATCGGCATGCAGGTCCCGTAAACGGTCAGGATGAACTCCTGAACGCCCGTTCCTAAACCTTCGTATGAGAACATCACATACTCGCCGCCTTCCAGCACGACAGGCTTCGAGCCATGAATGTAACCGTTCGCCATATCAGGCGTCAGCGCCGTGGTATAGAACACCTCCTGCTCGTCATCTTTTTCCTGGCTTGGATGCGTTTCGTTCAAACCATACAGAATCGGCGGGATCGCCGGAGCATGGCTTAAAAATTCGCGCCAGAACTGAACGCGCATCTGATGGCGGAACTCGGAGATCTGCTCAAGGGAACAGGAGTAGCTCTGCGTGGTGCCGACCAGGTGCGTTTCTGGCAGGGTGATGATTTCATATTTTGGCATCGCAAACTCGCCCAGACGCAGCGGCGGACGCATACCAAAGGAGCTCCAGTCCGGCGAGCGGCGATAAAGCGCTGGCGTTAACGAGAACTGCTTTTTAAAGGCGCGGGTGAAAGTTTGCTGTGAATCGAAACGATATTGCAGGGCAATATCAAGGATTGGTCGCGCGGTCAGGCGCAACGCAACAGCAGACTTTGATAAACGACGTGCGCGAATATAGGCACCGATAGCATGACCGGTGACATCCTTGAACATCCTTTGCAGATGCCACTTGGAATAGCCTGCTTTTGCCGCCACATTATCCAGTGACAATGGCTGGTCGAGATGACCTTCCAGCCAGGTGAGCAGGTCGCGAATAATTCCAGCCTGATCCATATACTATCCTCATCCTTAAAACTGCCGCAGGTGCCTGTTTACAGGTTAGCGGATAATAGCATTTTTTGACGTTTTAGCATTCAGTGTTTTTTTTGCGCATAAATGCTTTTTATGGTGATTTATGTGCGGATATATTCTAATCCTGTGATCTTGCTACATTTTTATCTAACCTGTTGAATAATCGCTCAGCGTAATTTTTTATGAATGGTAACAATATGAAATACAAGGTTTTAGTCTTTGCAGCACTGGCGCTGATGGCAGGGCGCGTGGCGCAGGCGGAGCAAATTGGCTCCGTGGATACCGTGTTTAAAATGTTTGGGCCGGACCACAAAATTGTGGTGGAGGCGTTTGACGATCCGGACGTTAAAAACGTCACCTGCTATGTCAGCCGGGCGAAGACCGGCGGGATTAAAGGCGGCCTGGGGCTGGCTGAAGACACGTCTGACGCGGCCATCTCCTGCCAGCAGGTTGGACCGGTGGAATTGAGTGACAAAATTAAAAACGGCAAAGCGCAGGGCGACGTTGTATTCCAGAAACGGACCTCGCTGGTGTTCAAAAAGCTACAGGTGGTCCGTTTTTATGATGCGAAGCGTAACACCCTGGCTTATCTGGCCTACTCGGACAAAGTCGTGGAAGGCTCACCGAAAAACGCGATTAGCGCGGTGCCGATTATGCCGTGGCATTAATAAAAAAAACGGCGCAAATGCGCCGTTCTTTACTGCGTGACGTGAGGATTACTCCTGGAGGTCACCGCAGAAACGATAGCCTTCACCATGGATCGTGGCGATGATTTCCGGCGTATCAGGCGTAGATTCGAAATGTTTACGAATACGACGGATGGTTACGTCAACGGTACGATCGTGTGGCTTCAACTCACGACCGGTCATTTTCTTCAGCAGTTCTGCACGAGACTGAATCTTGCCCGGGTTCTCGCAGAAGTGCAGCATCGCGCGGAATTCACTGCGCGGCAGTTTGTACTGCTCACCGTTCGGGCTAATCAGCGAACGGCTGTTGATATCAAGTTCCCAGCCGTTGAATTTGTAGCTGTCGACGCTACGACGCTCTTCACTGACCGTACCCAGATTCATGGTGCGGGACAGCAGGTTGCGTGCACGAATGGTTAACTCGCGAGGGTTGAACGGCTTGGTGATGTAGTCATCCGCGCCGATTTCCAGACCAAGAATTTTATCAACCTCGTTGTCACGGCCTGTCAGGAACATCAACGCGACGTTCGCCTGTTCACGCAGTTCGCGCGCCAGAAGAAGCCCGTTTTTGCCCGGCAGGTTGATATCCATAATCACCAGGTTGATATCATTTTCAGAAAGGATCTGATGCATCTCTGCGCCATCGGTCGCTTCAAAGACATCGTAGCCTTCTGCTTCGAAAATGCTCTTTAACGTGTTGCGTGTTACCAACTCGTCTTCAACGATAAGAATGTGCGGGGTCTGCATGTTTGCTACCTAAATTGCCAACTAAATCGAAACAGGAAGTACAAAAGTCCCTGACCTGCCTGATGCATGTCGCAAATTAACATGATCGGCTTAACGTGACTAAAGTACGTAATTGCGTTCTTGATGCACTTTCCATCAACGTCAACAACATCATTAGCTTGGTCGTGGGTACTTTCCCTTTGGACCCGACAGTGTCAAAAACGGCTGTCATCCTAACCATTTTAACAGCAACATAACAGGCTAAGTGACACCGGACACCCAATAAAACTACGCTTCGTTGACATATATCAAGTTCAATTGTAGCACGTTAACAGTTTGATGAAATCATCGTAGCTGAATGCTAGCCTTTGTCACAATTTTTCAATAAACCAACTAGTTGCGGACATTGATTGATAAACGGTACGAATCCAATCAGAAATGAGTATTCATATGGTCATTATCATTACAAAACATAAGGATAATGGTCTTCTGTTAACATTCTAACTGATTGTTCAGCCACAAAATAGTTTAGCTTTTTTTAATTGTTATGAAACGCTATTTCGGTGATTTGTGTTGCAAAAATGTAAATTCGTGCTGCGTAATATGTTGAACTGAATCACATTTTTACCTGCTAACTGACTAAAAAGAGAGCGTAAATGCATCTGTCGATTGTGCTGGTGGCACCAGCAAGAGCTGAAAATATTGGCGCTGCGGCGCGTGCCATGAAGACTATGGGTTTTACCGATTTGCGTATTGTGGACAGCACGGCGCATCTGGAGCCTGCTGCGCGCTGGGTGGCGCACGGTTCGGGTGATATTCTCGATAATATAACCACTTACGCTACGCTCGCCGACGCACTCCACGATATTTCGTTTACCGTCGCGACGACCGCGCGCAGCCGGGCGAAGTTTCACTATTACGCCACGCCTGCTGAACTGGTGCCGATGCTGGAAGAGAAAAGCCAGTGGCTGGAGAAAGCCGCGCTGGTGTTTGGGCGAGAAGATTCCGGGCTGACTAACGAAGAGCTGGCGCTGGCTGACGTGCTGACGGGCGCGCCGATGGTGGCGGATTATCCGTCACTCAATCTGGGGCAGGCGGTGATGGTCTATTGCTATCAATTAGCATCCTTAATACAAATTTCTCAGCCACCGGTGACAGTTTCGGATGAAAACCAGCTGGCGGCACTGCGTGTTCGTGCAGATAAGCTTCTTGCGCAGTTGGGCGTCGCTGACGATCAAAAAATGGTGGACTGGTTACAGCAGCGCCTGGGGCGTCTTGAACAGCGCGACACGGCAATGCTGCACCGATTGCTTCATGATATTGAAAAAAAATTAGCCGAGTAAAATAGTGCCATAGGTTTTTATTATGGCCGATCCTGCTGATGTCTGGGGTTGCAACTGGGGTATTCCGATGAAAATAAATCTGCCCGCAGCGGGACGTGAGAATGTCCCGAATTGTGATCGAATTAAAAATTCATTGACTTAAGGGGCTCGATCCTTTAACCCTAAAAGAATAGAGCACAGACAGATAATAATGACAGAGTACACAACATCCATGAAACGCATCAGCATCACCACCATTACTACAACCATCATCATTACCACAGGTAACGATGCGGGCTGACGCGTACAGGAAAAACAGAAAAAAGCCCGCACCTGAACAGTGCGGGCTTTTTTTTCGGCTAAAGGAAATGAGGTAGAACCATGCGAGTGTTGAAGTTCGGCGGTACGTCAGTGGCAAATGCAGAACGTTTTCTGCGTGTTGCCGATATCCTGGAAAGCAACGCCAGGCAGGGGCAGGTTGCCACCGTGCTCTCTGCCCCGGCCAAAATCACGAACCACCTGGTGGCGATGATTGAAAAAACCATCGGTGGTCAGGATGCACTGCCGAATATCAGCGACGCCGAGCGTATCTTCGCCGATCTGCTTCAGGGGCTGGCCGACGCCCAGCCTGGTTTCCCGCTGGCGCAGCTGAAAAGCACCGTTGAACTTGAATTTGCCCAGATTAAACACGTTCTTCACGGTATCAGCCTGCTTGGCCAGTGCCCGGACAGCATCAACGCGGCGCTGATTTGCCGGGGTGAAAAACTCTCTATCGCCATCATGGCAGGCGTGCTGGAAGCGCGCGGTCACCACGTGACGGTCATCGATCCGGTTGAAAAACTGCTGGCTGTGGGCCACTACCTCGAATCCACCGTCGACATTGCCGAGTCGACACGCCGTATTGCGGCGAGCAAAATCCCGTCTGACCATATGATCCTGATGGCAGGCTTTACCGCCGGTAACGAGAAGGGCGAACTGGTGGTGCTGGGGCGTAACGGCTCTGACTACTCCGCTGCGGTGCTGGCGGCCTGTTTACGCGCAGACTGTTGTGAGATCTGGACTGATGTCGACGGCGTTTATACCTGCGATCCGCGCCAGGTGCCGGATGCCAGGCTGCTGAAGTCGATGTCGTACCAGGAAGCAATGGAGCTTTCCTACTTCGGCGCTAAAGTTCTTCACCCGCGTACCATCTCCCCGATTGCCCAGTTCCAGATCCCTTGCCTGATTAAGAATACCGGTAATCCGCAGGCGCCGGGTACGCTGATTGGCGCCAGCGCGGATGAAGATGACCTGCCGGTGAAAGGCATTTCTAACCTCAATAACATGGCGATGTTCAGCGTCTCCGGCCCGGGGATGAAGGGCATGGTCGGCATGGCGGCACGCGTCTTTGCCGCTATGTCCCGCAACGGGATCTCCGTGGTGCTGATCACGCAGTCTTCTTCCGAATACAGCATCAGCTTCTGCGTTCCGCAGGGCGATTGCCTGCGCGCCCGTCGCGCGCTGGAAGAAGAGTTCTATCTGGAGCTGAAAGAAGAGCTGCTGGAGCCGCTTTCCATTCAGGAGCGTCTGGCGATTATCTCGGTGGTCGGCGACGGTATGCGCACCCTGCGCGGTATCTCCGCCAAATTCTTTGCCGCGCTGGCGCGGGCCAATATCAATATCGTGGCGATTGCCCAGGGCTCATCCGAGCGTTCCATTTCCGTTGTCGTGGATAACGATGACGCCACTACCGGCGTGCGCGTGGTGCATCAGATGCTGTTCAACACCGACCAGGTGATTGAGCTGTTCCTGGTGGGCGTCGGCGGCGTCGGCGGCGCGCTGCTGGAGCAGGTAAAGCGTCAGCAGGAGTGGCTTAAGAAGAAACATATCGATCTGCGCGTCTGCGGCATTGCGAACTCGAAAGCGTTGCTGACTAACGTCCACGGTCTGAACCTGGAAAACTGGCAGGCGGAGCTGGAAGAGGCGAAAGAGCCGTTTAACCTGGGCCGCCTGATCCGTCTGGTGAAAGAATATCACCTGCTTAACCCGGTGATCGTTGACTGTACCTCCAGCCAGGCGGTGGCCGATCAGTACGCGGATTTCCTGCGCGAAGGTTTCCACGTGGTGACGCCGAACAAAAAGGCCAACACCTCGTCGATGGATTACTATCACCAGCTGCGTCTGGCGGCGAGTAAGTCGCGCCGCAAGTTTCTGTATGACACCAACGTGGGCGCGGGCCTGCCGGTCATCGAGAACCTGCAAAACCTGCTGAACGCGGGCGACGAACTACAGCGTTTCTCCGGCATCCTCTCCGGCTCCCTGTCGTTTATCTTCGGCAAGCTGGACGAAGGGATGAGCCTGTCGGAAGCCACCCGCGCCGCGCGCGAGCTGGGTTACACCGAGCCGGATCCGCGGGACGACCTCTCCGGTATGGACGTGGCGCGTAAGCTGCTGATCCTGGTGCGCGAGACCGGCCGCGAGCTGGAGCTTTCGGATATCGTGATTGAGCCGGTGCTGCCAGCAGAATTTGATGACAGCGGTGACGTCAGCGCCTTTATGGCGAATTTACCTCAGCTTGACGATGCCTTTGCCGCACGCGTTGCGAAAGCCCGTGATGAAGGTAAGGTATTGCGCTATGTTGGCAACATTGAAGAAGACGGCGTCTGCCGGGTGAAGATTGCCGAAGTGGATGGCAACGATCCGCTGTACAAGGTGAAAAACGGCGAGAACGCTCTGGCGTTCTACAGCCATTATTATCAGCCACTGCCGCTGGTGCTTCGCGGCTATGGCGCAGGGAATGATGTGACGGCGGCAGGCGTGTTTGCCGATCTGCTGCGTACCCTGTCATGGAAGTTAGGAGTTTAAGATGGTTAAAGTATATGCCCCGGCTTCCAGCGCTAATATGAGCGTCGGATTTGACGTGCTGGGCGCGGCGGTAACGCCGGTGGACGGTTCGCTGCTGGGCGATACGGTTACGGTTGAGGCGGCAGAGCGCTTCAGCCTGAATAACATCGGCCGTTTCGCCAGTAAGCTGCCGTCTGAACCGCGCGAGAATATTGTTTATCAGTGCTGGGAACGCTTCTGTCAGGAGATTGGCAAAAACGTGCCGGTCGCCATGACGCTGGAAAAGAGCATGCCGATTGGTTCGGGGCTGGGCTCGAGCGCCTGCTCGGTGGTCGCCGCGCTGGTGGCGATGAATGAGCACTGCGGCAAGCCGCTGAACAACAGCCGTCTGCTGGCGCTGATGGGCGAGCTGGAAGGGCGCATCTCCGGCAGCATTCATTATGATAACGTGGCGCCGTGCTTCCTTGGCGGCATGCAACTGATGATTGAAGAAAATGGCATCATCAGCCAGCAGGTGCCAGGGTTTGATGAGTGGCTGTGGGTGCTGGCCTATCCGGGCATTAAAGTGTCTACTGCCGAAGCGCGTGCGATCCTGCCGGCGCAGTATCGTCGTCAGGACTGTATCGCCCACGGGCGTCATCTGGCGGGCTTTATTCATGCCTGCTACACCCGACAGCCGCAGCTGGCGGCGAAACTGATGAAAGACGTTATTGCCGAGCCGTATCGCACGAAGCTGCTGCCGGGCTTTAACGAAGCGCGACAGGCATCCATGGATATCGGCGCACAGGCGTGCGGCATCTCCGGCTCCGGCCCGACGCTGTTCGCCTTATGCGACAAGCCAGACACCGCGCAGCGCGTGGCGGACTGGCTCTCTAAACACTACCTGCAAAATCAGGAAGGCTTTGTTCATATTTGCCGTCTGGACACGGCTGGCGCACGAGTACTGGGATAACGAATGAAACTCTACAACCTTAAAGATCATAACGAGCAGGTCAGCTTTGCGCAGGCGGTAACGCAGGGGCTGGGCAAAAATCAGGGGCTGTTCTTCCCCCACGACCTGCCGGAATTTCAGCTGACCGAAATCGATGAACTGCTGAAGCAGGACTTTGTCACCCGCAGCACCAAAATTCTGTCTGCGTTTATCGGCGACGAAATCCCACAGGAGCTGCTGGAAGAGCGCGTGCGTGCGGCGTTTGCTTTCCCGGCGCCGGTGAAGCAGGTGGAGCCTGACGTTGGCTGTCTGGAGCTGTTCCACGGCCCGACGCTGGCGTTCAAAGATTTCGGCGGTCGCTTTATGGCGCAGATGCTGACCCACATCAGCGGCGACAAACCGGTGACCATTCTGACCGCGACTTCAGGCGATACCGGTGCGGCGGTGGCCCATGCGTTCTACGGCCTGAAAAACGTCCGCGTGGTGATCCTCTATCCGAAAGGCAAAATCAGCCCGCTTCAGGAAAAACTGTTCTGCACCCTTGGGGGCAACATTGAAACCGTGGCGATCGACGGCGATTTCGATGCCTGTCAGGCGCTGGTGAAGCAAGCCTTCGATGACGAAGAGCTGAAGGCGGCGCTGGGGCTGAACTCTGCCAACTCCATCAACATCAGCCGTCTGCTGGCGCAGATCTGCTACTACTTCGAAGCGGTGGCGCAGTTGCCGCAGGACGCGCGCAATCAGCTGGTGGTTTCCGTGCCAAGCGGGAACTTCGGCGACCTGACGGCAGGCCTGCTGGCGAAATCACTCGGCCTGCCGGTGAAGCGCTTTATCGCCGCCACCAACGCCAACGACACCGTGCCGCGTTTCCTGAAGGACGGAAAATGGGCGCCGAACGCGACTCAGGCCACGCTCTCCAATGCGATGGATGTGTCACAGCCTAACAACTGGCCGCGTGTGGAAGAGCTGTTCCGCCGTAAGGTCTGGCGTCTGGGCGATCTGGGTTACGCAGCGGTGACGGACGAAACCACGAAAGCCACCATGCGCGAGCTGAAAGCGGTGGGCTATACCTCTGAGCCGCACGCGGCGATTGCCTATCGTGCCCTGCGCGATCAGCTTCAACCGGGTGAGTATGGCCTGTTCCTCGGCACCGCCCATCCGGCCAAGTTCAAAGAGAGCGTGGAAGCGATCCTGGGGGAAACGCTGCCGCTGCCAAAAGAGCTGGCCGAGCGCGCCGACCTGCCGCTGCTGTCTCATGAGCTGCCCGCAGACTTTGCCGCGCTGCGTAAGCTGATGATGACCCGAGCGTGATTTTTGACGGGTGGCGGCTACGCCTTACCCGACCTACAACGGCTCAGAACGTAGGCCGGGTAAGGCGAAGCCGCCACCCGGCTTTTTTATGGAGAAATTAAGGAGAAATACAGCAGGAAAAAAGCAGAAATTCCCAATAAATGCGGTCACTTAGCGTTTAGGATTGCAGAGAATAACATCCCCCGTTCCCATCACGTACTCTCCTTACATCGGCCCACGTTGGGCAAGAAGAATAAGGAGTCACCTATGTCTACACTGAAACCTGCACTTATCGCGCTTTCACTGATGCTGGTCGCTCCGATGGCGGTGCAGGCAGCTGAAATCACCCTCGTGCCCGCGGTAAAACTGCAAATTGGCGATCGGGATAATAATGGGCACTACTGGGATGGCGGCCGCTGGCGCGACCATGACTGGTGGAAAGCGCACTATGACTGGCGCGATAACCACTGGCGTCCGCACGATGAACATCGCGATCGTGACGATCACCACCGTCATGACGATCGTCGCCCGGACCGGAAGCACCATTAACACAAACCCCGCCAGCTGGCGGGGTTGTCTTTTATTGCTCGTGACGCTTAAACACCAGCTCGTTTTTTCCTGACGATGCCTCGTCGAAGAAATACCCTTCACTGTTAAAGCCGGTGAGCTGCTCTGGCTTCGTCAGGCGGTTTTGAATGATGAAGCGGCTCATCAGACCGCGCGCTTTTTTGGCGTAGAAGCTGATTACTTTAAATTTGCCGTTTTTCTCGTCGAGGAATACCGGCTTGATAATGTCCGCATCCAGCTTTTTCGGTTTCACCGATTTGAAGTACTCATCGGAGGCCAGGTTGATCACCACGTTGTCCCCCTGGGCTTGCAGCGCCGCGTTAAGCTTGTCGGTAATGACATCGCCCCAGAACTGGTACAGATCTTTACCTTTAGCGTTTTCCAGGCGGATACCCATCTCCAGACGATACGGCTGCATCAGATCCAGCGGGCGCAGCACCCCGTACAGGCCGGATAACATGCGCAGATGCTGCTGGGCAAAATCGAAATCGGCTTCGCTAAACGTTTCTGCTTGCAGGCCAGTGTAGACGTCACCTTTGAAGGCCAACAGCGCCTGGCGGGCGTTGGCGGGCGTGAAGTCAGGCTGCCACTCATGAAAACGGGTGGCGTTCAGGTCGGCGAGTTTATCGCTGATGCTCATCAGCGAAGCGATTTGCGGAGCCGAAAGCTTACGTGCCTCGTGGATCAACTGTTGCGAGTAGTCCAGCAATTCCGGCTGGGTATAACGCTCAGTGGCGAGCGGGCTCTGGTAGTCGAGCGTTTTGGCAGGTGAAATCAGAATCAGCATATCCAGTCCTTGCAGGAAATTTAGAGCGACTTTAACAAAAAATCGCCCTGAATTGATCGATAGCTGTTATTGCCGCGGCAAATCATCCCAGGTGCCAGGGGCAATTTGTGACTCGATTTCGGGATAGCGTGAAGCGTCAAAGACGGGCTGTACGCCGAGCTTGCGCTGACGCAGATAATCGCGCGCGATCAGCGCTACAACCGGTGAAAGCAGCAAAATGGCCGTCAGGTTCGTGATGGCCATCAGCGCCATAATGACGTCCGCTATTTGCCAGACCAACGGCATGCTGAGCAGGGAGCCGACGAAAACCATTCCCAGCACACCCGCGCGAAGGACGTTGCGGGTCAGACGCGAATTGACTTTCAGGAAGATAAGGTTGTTTTCGGCATAGATATAGTTCACCGCAATGGAACTAAAGGCAAAAAGTCCCACGACAAGTGCGACAAGGCCCGCGCCCCAGCCGCCGACGAGGGAGACCAGCGCCTGTTGTACCCAATGAATGCCTGCCGTACTACCGGACGGTTGCTCAGCGGCACCGGCCAGCAGCATGATCATCGCGCTGGCGGAGCAGATAACAATAGTGTCTGTGAAGACGCCAATCATCTGTACAATGCCCTGCGCGGCGGGATGCGGGGGCCAGGATGCGGCCGCTGCGGCGGCATTCGGCGTGGAGCCCATTCCCGCTTCGTTGGAGAACATGCCTCGCTGAAAACCCGCAGTGAGAGCCTGGCTAAGGGTGTAACCCAACGCGCCTGAAGCCGCTTCGCGCCAGCCGAACGCGCTTTGGAAAATGGTGACGATGACGTTCGGCACCTCGTCAATATGTATCGCGCATACCATCAGGCTGGTTGACACCCACAGCAGCGCCATCAGCGGAACCAGCCACTGCATCAGGCGGGCAACCCCTTTTAGCCCGGTCACAATGGTCAGCAGGGTGAGAAGGGCAAGCGCGCCGCCCGTCAGCCACTCCGGACAATTAAAGGCAAAGCGCAGCGCGTGGGCGACGGAATTTGCCTGAACGGTATTGAAAATAAGGCCATAGGCAATCAGCAAAAAGATCGAGAACAGAACGCCCATCCAGCGCATTCCCAGTCCGCGAGCCATATACCAGGCGGGACCGCCGCGGAACTGACCTTTGCCGTCTTTTTCTTTGTAGAGCTGTGCAAGCGAGCATTCAGCAAAGGAGGTGGCCATACCGATAATCGCCGTCACCCACATCCAGAATACCGCGCCCGGACCGCCCGCGCCGATCGCCAGCGCGACACCGGCCAGGTTACCGCTGCCGACGCGCGCGGCAAGGCTAGTACAGAGCGCCTGAAACGAGGTCAGGCCGCCCGGCTGTGGGGTGACGCTGTTTTTCAGACTTCTGCCAAATTTGCGGATATAGCGAAACTGAATCAGACCGCTGCGCCACGTAAACCAGATACCTGCTCCTGAAAGCAGGTATATCATGATCGAACCCCAGAGGACTTCGTTAATAAAGAAAAAGAAATCAGGCACTAACGTCCCTCTTGTTGATGCCAAAGTGAATATGTAAGCGCTACCACTGAGTGTGCATGCTGTTACTTAGCAGCCTGTTAATATTCTGAGTTTATCATACTCTGCCTAAGCGCACTGTCTGCGGTTGCGCTGCCTCTCACTCGTGTTATCATCAGGGCAGACCGGTTACATCCCCCTAACAAGTAAACCTGTCATTTTTCCGCTGCTGGCAAGCTGTCGGTAGTGTGAATTATCCAGGGCACGTTAAAAGAGAAACACTATCATGACGGATAAATTGACCTCCCTTCGTCAGTTCACCACTGTCGTCGCTGACACCGGAGATATCGCGGCAATGAAGCTGTACCAGCCGCAGGATGCCACAACCAACCCTTCTCTGATCCTTAACGCCGCGCAGATCCCTGAGTATCGCAAACTTATCGACGAGGCGGTGACCTGGGCAAAAGCACAGAGCAATGACCGCGCGCAGCAGGTTGTGGATGCCACTGACAAACTGGCAGTGAACATCGGTCTGGAAATCCTGAAGCTCGTTCCTGGCCGTATCTCTACCGAAGTTGATGCTCGCCTGTCCTACGACACCGAAGCCTCTATCGCCAAAGCAAAACGCCTGATCAAACTGTACAACGATGCGGGCATCAGCAACGACCGTATCCTGATCAAACTGGCCTCTACCTGGCAGGGCATCCGCGCCGCTGAGCAGCTGGAAAAAGAAGGCATCAACTGTAACCTGACTCTGCTGTTCTCCTTCGCACAGGCGCGTGCATGTGCCGAAGCTGGCGTATACCTGATTTCTCCGTTCGTGGGCCGTATTCTGGACTGGTACAAAGCCAACACCGACAAGAAAGAGTACGCGGCGTCTGAAGATCCAGGCGTGATTTCTGTGACTGAAATCTACGAATACTACAAACAGCACGGCTATGAGACCGTTGTTATGGGCGCAAGCTTCCGTAACGTCGGCGAAATCATCGAGCTGGCTGGCTGTGACCGCCTGACCATCGCCCCTGCGCTGCTGAAAGAGCTGGCAGAAAGCGAAGGTGCTATCGAGCGTAAACTGTCTTACACTGGCGAAGTGAAAGCGCGCCCTGAGCGCATCACCGAGTCCGAGTTCCTGTGGCAGCACAACCAGGATCCAATGGCCGTAGATAAACTGGCGGACGGTATCCGTAAGTTTGCTATCGACCAGGAAAAACTGGAAAAAATGATCGGCGACCTGCTGTAATCATTCTGCGTGACCGGGCTCCCGGTCACGCGTCTTTCCCCCGCCTCTGTCTGAATTTTCTCTCTGCGTGTATCATTCCCTTTAATCAGTACTTTTTGAATGGAATGGATATGAATACCTTACGCATCGGCTTAGTGTCGATTTCTGACCGCGCCTCCAGCGGTGTTTATCAGGATAAAGGCATCCCTGCTCTGGAAGCGTGGCTGGGCAGCGCGCTCACTACCCCGTTTGAGATCCAGACTCGCCTGATCCCGGATGAGCAGCCGATCATTGAGCAAACCCTGTGTGAGCTGGTGGATGAGATGAGCTGCCACCTTGTGCTGACGACGGGCGGCACCGGCCCCGCGCGCCGCGATGTGACGCCGGACGCGACGCTGGCTATCGCCGATCGTGAAATGCCGGGCTTCGGTGAACAGATGCGCCAGATCAGTCTACACTTTGTCCCGACGGCCATTCTTTCCCGTCAGGTCGGGGTGATCCGCAAACAGGCGCTGATCCTGAACCTGCCGGGGCAGCCGAAGTCGATAAAAGAGACGCTGGAAGGGGTAAAAGCCGAGGACGGCAGCGTTATCGTCCACGGTATCTTTGCAAGTGTACCGTATTGTATACAACTGCTTGACGGTCCGTACGTGGAAACTGACGGCAACGTGGTAGCAGCATTTCGCCCTAAAAGCGCTCGCCGCGAAACAATCTCCTGAAAATGATTAAAATGTGACATAAGCGCCAGCCGCAGTAGCGTGTAAATGGATTTACGATATAGTAATTTTTTCTTTACGATTGCTGTAAAAAATAATCCACAACACATGCGCAATGGTTCGCTATGTCACATAATCCCCGACCTCTGAATCGACAGGACTACAAAACCCTCACGCTCGCTGCCCTGGGCGGCGCGCTGGAGTTTTACGATTTCATCATCTTTGTCTTCTTCGCCGCCGTTGTGGGGGCGCTGTTTTTCCCGGCGGATATTCCTGAATGGCTGCGTCAGGTACAAACCTTCGGCATTTTCGCTGCCGGCTATCTGGCGCGTCCGCTGGGCGGCATTGTCATGGCGCACTTTGGCGATCTGGTTGGGCGCAAGAAGATGTTTACCCTCAGCATCCTGCTTATGGCCGTGCCGACGCTGGCGATTGGCCTTTTGCCTACCTATGAGTCGATGGGCATTATCGCCCCGTTATTGCTGCTGCTGATGCGTATTCTCCAGGGCGCGGCCATCGGCGGGGAAGTGCCTGGCGCGTGGGTGTTTGTCGCTGAGCACGTCCCGGTGCGCCGCATCGGCATTGCGTGCGGAACGCTGACCGCGGGGCTGACGATCGGGATCCTGCTTGGCTCCGTAGTTGCAACCATCATCAATACCAGCATGACACAACAGGCCCTTCACGACTGGGGCTGGCGTATACCGTTCCTGCTGGGCGGGGCGTTTGGGCTGGTGGCAATGTACCTGCGACGCTGGTTGCAGGAGACGCCAATATTTCTGGAAATGCAGCAGCGGAAGGCGCTGGCGCAAGAACTGCCGGTGAAAACCGTAGTAGTGCGGCATAAAAAAGCGGTAGTCGTGTCGATGCTTCTGACCTGGCTGCTGTCTGCGGGTATCGTGGTGGTCATTTTGATGTCGCCGGTCTGGCTGCAAAAACAGTACGGTTTTGCGCCTGCCGTGACGTTACAGGCGAACAGTATCGCGACAATTATGCTCTGCTTTGGCTGTCTGGCCGCCGGGCTGGCGGCGGATCGTTTCGGCGCCAGCGTGACCTTTATTGTCGGCAGCCTGCTGCTGGCCGCGTCGAGCTGGGCATTCTATCATCTTGCGGGCACCCATCCTGAACAGCTGTTCCTGCTGTACGGTGTCGTCGGGCTGTGTGTGGGCGTCGTTGGCGCCGTACCGTACGTGATGGTCCGCGCCTTCCCGCCGGAGGTACGCTTCACCGGAATCTCTTTCTCTTATAACGTCTCGTATGCCATTTTCGGCGGGCTGACCCCGATTGTGGTGACGGTGTTGATGGGGCTGTCGCCCTTTGCACCTGCGTGGTACGTGCTGGCGTTATCGCTGATGGGGCTGGTATTGGGGGTGTGGCTTCGCCAGTCAGAGGGACGTCGTGCCCGCGACGCGGGCACGACAGAGGGATCAGTGTTTTTCACCAATCGGTAGAATGGTGCGGTCGAACTGCTCGTTCAGCACTTCACCCATGGCCAGGTAGATTGCGCTTGCGCCGCAAACCAGACCGACCCAGCCGGCAACGTGAACGATGCCTTCGTTATCCGCCAGGTGACCGATGGCCAGCAGGGCGAACAGGACGGTCAGGCTCAGGAAGACGAATTGCAGCGCGCGGTTCGCCTTGAGGGTGCCAAAGAACATGAACAGGGTGAACACGCCCCACAGTCCCAGGTACACGCCCAGGAAATGGGCGTTTGCCGCCTCCGCCAGGCCCATTTTAGGCATCAGCAGAATCGCGACCAGAGTCAGCCAGAAAGAACCGTAAGAGGTAAAGGCGGTTAAGCCGAAGGTGTTGCCTTTCTTATATTCCAGCAGGCCCGCAAAGATTTGTGCGATACCGCCGTAAAAAATGCCCATCGCCAGGATAATGCCGTCCATCGGGAACATCCCGATATTGTGCAGGTTCAGCAGAATGGTGGTCATGCCAAAACCCATCAGGCCCAGCGGAGCCGGATTAGCCAACTTAGTGTTGCCCATAAGTCCTCAAAAAATCATCATTAATATGGTGAAATGGTTAAACCCGCGCCAGTTCTCCCTGACGGGGCGCAGCATCATAATGGGCGGCATCGACGCCGTCTATGATCTCACCGGGGTGAAATTAAAAAATTTTTTATCCTTCCCCCTTGATGGATGCCGTTGTGACCCCATCTTGTAAGCAACCGCAGTGTGTGGACCTGAAAAAAATCAAATCTGGGCAGTTGAAAAAGCACGTTCTGCCCTTATTACAGGTACACAACCACATGTTGACTGAATTTTTAGTGGAGACGTTTAGATGGGTAAAATTATTGGTATCGACCTGGGTACTACCAACTCTTGTGTAGCGATTATGGATGGCACTACTGCACGTGTGCTGGAGAACGCCGAGGGCGATCGCACCACGCCTTCTATCATTGCTTATACCCAGGATGGTGAAACTCTGGTTGGTCAGCCGGCTAAACGTCAGGCAGTGACAAACCCGCAAAACACCCTGTTTGCGATCAAACGCCTGATTGGCCGCCGCTTCCAGGACGAAGAAGTTCAGCGTGACGTTTCCATCATGCCTTACAAAATCATCGCAGCCGATAACGGCGATGCATGGCTTGATGTGAAAGGCACCAAAACTGCACCTCCGCAGATCTCTGCTGAAGTGCTGAAGAAAATGAAGAAAACTGCGGAAGATTACCTGGGTGAACCGGTAACTGAAGCTGTTATCACCGTACCTGCTTACTTCAACGATGCTCAGCGTCAGGCAACCAAAGATGCTGGCCGTATCGCAGGCCTGGAAGTAAAACGTATCATCAACGAACCAACCGCAGCAGCACTGGCTTACGGTCTGGATAAAGAAGTTGGCAACCGTACTATCGCGGTTTACGACCTGGGTGGTGGTACCTTCGATATTTCTATTATCGAAATCGACGATGTTGACGGCGAAAAAACCTTCGAAGTTCTGGCAACCAACGGTGATACCCACCTGGGTGGTGAAGACTTCGATACCCGTCTGATCAACTACCTCGTTGACGAGTTCAAGAAAGATCAGGGCATTGACCTGCGTAACGACCCGCTGGCTATGCAGCGCCTGAAAGAAGCCGCTGAGAAAGCGAAGATCGAGCTGTCTTCCGCTCAGCAGACCGACGTGAACCTGCCGTACATCACCGCAGACGCGACCGGTCCAAAACACATGAACATCAAAGTGACCCGTGCGAAACTGGAAAGCCTGGTAGAAGACCTCGTGAACCGTTCTATCGAGCCACTGAAAGTTGCATTGCAGGACGCTGGCCTGTCCGTGTCTGACATTCAGGACGTTATCCTGGTAGGTGGTCAGACTCGTATGCCAATGGTTCAGAAGAAAGTGGCTGAATTCTTTGGTAAAGAGCCACGTAAAGACGTGAACCCGGACGAAGCGGTTGCTATCGGTGCTGCGGTTCAGGGTGGTGTACTGACCGGTGAAGTGAAAGACGTACTGCTGCTGGACGTTACCCCGCTGTCTCTGGGTATCGAAACCATGGGTGGCGTGATGACTCCGCTCATCAACAAAAACACCACTATCCCGACGAAACACAGCCAGGTGTTCTCTACCGCTGAAGACAACCAGTCTGCGGTAACCATCCATGTGATTCAGGGTGAGCGTAAGCGCGCGGCGGATAACAAATCTCTGGGTCAGTTCAACCTGGACGGTATTAACCCGGCACCACGCGGCATGCCACAGATCGAAGTCACCTTCGACATCGATGCTGACGGTATCCTGCACGTGTCTGCGAAAGACAAAAACAGCGGTAAAGAGCAGAAGATTACCATCAAGGCATCTTCTGGCCTGAACGAAGCGGAAATCGAAAAAATGGTTCGTGATGCCGAAGCTAACGCGGAATCCGACCGTAAGTTTGAAGAGCTGGTTCAGACCCGTAACCAGGGTGACCATCTGCTGCACAGCACCCGTAAGCAGGTTGAAGAAGCGGGCGATAAACTGCCAGCGGAAGACAAAACTGCAATCGAAACTGCACTGAGCGCGCTGGAAACGTCTCTGAAAGGCGAAGACAAAGCGGACATCGAAGCGAAGATGCAGGAGCTGGCACAGGTTTCTCAGAAGCTGATGGAAATCGCTCAGCAGCAGCACGCACAGCAGCAGGCGGGCGCTGATGCTTCGGCGAACAACGCGAAAGACGACGATGTTGTCGACGCTGAGTTCGAAGAAGTGAAAGACAAAAAATAATCGCCCTGATGCAGGGTAAGTAATCGGCACGGGCGTAGGAGAATTCTCCACGCCCGTGCTCGCATGTTAAGGGGCTTAAAAAAACCAATGGCAAAGCAAGACTATTACGAGATTTTAGGCGTTCCGAAAACTGCGGAAGAGCGTGAAATCAAAAAGGCGTATAAGCGCCTGGCCATGAAATTCCACCCTGACCGTAATCAGGGTGACAAAGAGGCTGAAGCCAAATTTAAAGAGATTAAAGAAGCCTACGAAGTCCTGACCGATGCACAAAAACGTGCGGCCTATGATCAGTACGGACACGCGGCCTTTGAACAGGGCGGCATGGGCGGCGGTGGATTTGGCGGCGGCGGCTTCGGCGGCGGCGCTGATTTCAGCGATATCTTTGGTGATGTATTTGGCGATATCTTCGGTGGCGGGCGTGGCCGTCAGCGCGCGGCGCGCGGCGCAGACCTGCGCTACAACATGGACCTGACGCTGGAAGAAGCGGTTCGCGGCGTCACCAAAGAGATCCGTATTCCGACGCTGGAAGAGTGTGACGTTTGCCACGGCAGCGGTGCGAAAGCGGGGACTCAGCCACAGACCTGCCCAACCTGTCACGGTTCCGGTCAGGTGCAGATGCGCCAGGGCTTCTTCGCGGTGCAGCAGGCCTGTCCGCACTGTCATGGTCGCGGTACGCTGATTAAAGATCCGTGCACCAAATGTCATGGTCACGGTCGCGTGGAGAAAACCAAAACGCTGTCCGTTAAGATCCCGGCAGGCGTCGATACGGGCGACCGCATCCGTCTGGCAGGTGAGGGTGAAGCCGGCGAGCACGGCGCACCGGCAGGCGATCTGTACGTTCAGGTTCAGGTGAAGCAGCACGCCATCTTCGAGCGTGAAGGTAACAACCTGTACTGTGAAGTGCCGATCAACTTTGCGATGGCGGCGCTGGGCGGCGAAATCGAAGTGCCGACGCTGGACGGTCGCGTTAACCTGAAAATCCCTGGCGAAACCCAGACCGGGAAACTGTTCCGCATGCGCGGCAAAGGCGTTAAATCCGTTCGCGGTGGCGCGCAGGGTGACCTGTTATGCCGCGTGGTCGTGGAAACGCCGGTCGGCCTGAACGATAAGCAGAAACAGCTGCTGAAAGAGCTTCAGGAAAGCTTTGGTGGCCCGACAGGTGAGAAAAACAGCCCGCGCTCCAAAAGCTTCTTCGATGGCGTCAAAAAATTCTTCGACGATTTAACCCGCTAACCCGCCAGCTGGTTACTATCATTTAAAGCCCGGAAGCGATTCCGGGCTTTTTGCTTTATAGCGTTATACCTCGGTTAAACTGAATCTATAACCAATATTAATCTGTTTTTACCGATCTGTTTGCGCTGATATTATGGTTTTACCGAGGTATTGTTGTAAAAGAGAGTTTAAACGTGAAATTACTACACCGTTTCTTTAGCAGTGAGGCATCCGGCGGCGTCATCCTGATTATTGCTGCTGCGGCTGCCATGCTGCTCGCCAATATGGGCATGACACGCGATCTCTATCACGCATTTCTGGAAACGCCCGTCGAGCTGAAGGTCGGGGCGCTGGAAATTAATAAGAACATGCTGCTGTGGATCAACGATGCGCTGATGGCGGTGTTCTTCCTGCTGGTGGGCCTGGAGGTTAAACGTGAGCTGGTGAGCGGTTCGCTTGCCAGCCGTCAGCGTGCGGCGTTTCCGGTGATCGCGGCGATTGGCGGGATGATCGTTCCGGCGTTGCTCTTTCTCGCATTTGCGTGGCAGGATCCGGTTGCTCGTGACGGCTGGGCGATCCCGGCCGCAACGGATATCGCGTTTGCGCTCGGGGTCTTAGCCTTGCTCGGTAGCCGCGTCCCGGTAGCACTGAAAATTTTCCTGATGGCGCTGGCGATTATCGATGATCTGGGCGCTATCGTGATTATCGCGCTGTTCTACACCAGCGATCTGTCCGTTCTGTCTCTGAGCGTGGCGGCCGTGGCTATTGCGGTGCTGGCGTTGCTGAACGTCTTCAACGTCCGACGCACGGGGATTTATATTCTGGTGGGGATGGTGCTGTGGACGGCGGTGCTGAAGTCTGGCGTGCATGCCACGCTGGCGGGCGTCATCGTTGGCTTCTTTATTCCGCTGAAGGAACAGGACGGCAAATCGCCTGCCAGACAGCTGGAGCATGTGCTTCATCCGTGGGTGGGTTTTATGATCCTGCCGCTGTTTGCGTTTGCCAACGCGGGTGTTTCCCTGGCCGGGGTTACCCTGGACGGACTCACCTCTGTGCTGCCGCTGGGTATCATCGCCGGTCTGTTTATTGGTAAGCCGCTGGGCATCAGCCTGTTCTGCTGGCTGGCGCTGAAGCTGAAGCTGGCGTCATTGCCAAACGGAACCACCTTTAGCCAGATTATGGCCGTTGGCGTGCTGTGCGGTATTGGATTCACCATGTCGATCTTTATCTCGACGCTGGCGTTTGGCGCAAGCGCGCCTGAGCTTATCGTCTGGGCGAAACTCGGCATTCTTATCGGGTCGTTCCTGGCCGCGGTTATGGGTTACACCTTGTTGAAGGTGAAGTTGTCCGGACAGGCTGTCCAGGCATAACAGGAAACCGGGAGAAGGGAAGCCTTCTCCCGATAAACTATCAGGGAGTGAAAACGTGATGTCTCATTTGAACTATAACCATCTCTATTACTTCTGGCATGTCTACAAGCAGGGCTCGGTCGTGGGTGCCGCAGAGGCGCTCTACCTGACGCCACAGACTATCACCGGGCAAATCAAAGCCCTGGAAGAGCGCTTGCAGGGAAAGCTTTTTAAGCGGAAAGGGCGTGGCATTGAGCCGAGCGAGCTGGGTGAACTGGTATTCCGCTATGCGGACAAGATGTTCACCCTGAGCCAGGAGATGCTGGATATCGTTAACTATCGCAAAGAGTCGAACCTGCTCTTTGACGTGGGCGTGGCGGATGCGTTGTCCAAACGGCTGGTAAGCGGTGTGCTGGATGCGGCGGTGGTGGAAGATGAACAGATACATTTACGCTGCTTTGAGTCCACTCACGAGATGCTGCTGGAACAGCTGAGCCAGCATAAGCTGGATATGATTATTTCGGATTGTCCTATCGATTCCACGCAGCAGGAAGGCTTGTTCTCGGTGAAAATTGGCGAATGCGGTGTCAGTTTCTGGTGCATCAATCCACCGCCGGAAAAACCGTTTCCGGCTTGCCTGGAAGAGCGCCGCTTGCTGGTTCCGGGGAGGCGGTCCATGCTCGGACGTAAGCTGCTGAACTGGTTTAACTCGCAGGGGCTAAACGTAGAAATTCTCGGTGAGTTCGACGATGCGGCGCTGATGAAAGCCTTTGGCGAGGCGCACAACGCTATCTTCGTTGCCCCGACGCTGTATGCGCACGATCTCTATTCAGACGACAAGATTACCGAGATTGGCAGGGTGGATAACGTGATGGAAGAGTATCACGCCATATTCGCCGAAAGGATGATTCAGCATCCGGCGGTGCAGCGAATCTGCAACCGGGACTACTCGGCGCTGTTTACGCCGCCGGCAATCTGAAGGCATAAAAAAACCCGCGTTAAGCGGGTTCTTTCAAACAAGCAACAACAAGTGGCGATTAAGCCAGTTTGTTGATCTGCGCGGTCAGGTTTGCTTTATGACGCGCTGCTTTGTTTTTGTGGATCAGACCTTTAGCAGCCTGACGATCCACGATTGGTTGCATTTCGTTAAATGCGTTCTGCGCTGCAGCTTTGTCGCCAGCTTCGATTGCTGCGTATACTTTCTTGATGAAAGTACGCATCATAGAGCGACGGCTTGCATTGTGCTTACGAGCCTTTTCAGACTGAACGGCACGTTTCTTAGCTGATTTGATATTAGCCAAGGTCCAACTCCCAAATATGATCTATGTGGACAATTCAAAGGCCGAGGAATATGCCCTCTATACCTTCTTTTGTCAATGGATTTGTGCAAATAAGCGCCGTTAATGTGGCGACGCTACGTTACGTAGTGATGGCGCAGGATTCTACCAGCTTGTCGTTCGTGAATACAGCTTTTCGGCGTAAAAATCGCAGTTCGCGGGCAGATTTTTTTGCTGTGAAAGGTCAGCGTGATGAAATCATACGGCTTTCTGTTTAGCGTGAACAATCGCCGGTTAACCTTAACCGCTGTACAAGGTATACTTTGGCGATTTTCACTGTTTTGAGCCAGTCATGAAGCTGATACGCGGCATACATAATCTCAGTCAAGCCCCGCACGGGTGCGTGCTGACCATTGGTAATTTCGACGGCGTGCATCGTGGGCATCAGGCGCTGTTGCAGGGATTGCGTAAAGAAGGCGAGGCGCGAGGCCTGCCCGTCGTGGTGATGATTTTCGAGCCTCAGCCGCTGGAGCTGTTTGCAGGCGAGAAATCCCCCGCGCGGCTGACGCGTCTGCGTGAGAAGTTACGCTACCTGGCGGAGTCAGGGGTGGACTACGTCCTGTGTGTACGGTTCGACCGTCGTTTTGCCGCGCTGACCGCACAAAATTTTGTCAGCGACCTGTTGGTCAGGCAGCTTGGCGTGCAGTTTCTCGCCGTGGGCGATGATTTCCGCTTTGGCGCTGGTCGTCAGGGCGATTTCTTGTTATTACAGAAGGCTGGCCTGGAGTACGGGTTTGACGTCACCAGTACAATGACCTTCTGCGAGGGCGGCGTGCGCGTCAGCAGCACGGCGGTACGTCAGGCGCTGGCGAACGATGAACTGGACACGGCAGAAACGCTGCTGGGTCACCCGTTCACGATTTCAGGTCGCGTGGTCCATGGCGATGCGCTGGGCCGCACGATAGGTTTCCCGACGGCGAATATACCGCTGCGTCGTCAGGTCTCCCCGGTTAAAGGGGTCTATGCGGTGGAAGTGGCAGGACTGGGCGAGAAGCCTTTCTACGGCGTCGCCAACATTGGCACACGTCCAACGGTTGCCGGTGTGCGTCAACAGTTAGAAGTACACCTGCTGGACGTTGTAATGGACCTGTATGGTCGCCATATAGATGTGATACTGCGTAAAAAAATACGCAATGAACAGCGATTCGCTTCGCTGGATGAACTTAAGGCGCAAATCGCGCGAGATGAATTAACGGCCCGCGAGTTTTTTGGGCTTTAGAACCGGCTTAACTGCCTACGTGATAAATACGGAACCGAGAATCTGATGAGTGACTATAAATCAACCCTGAATTTGCCGGAAACAGGGTTCCCGATGCGCGGCGATCTCGCCAAGCGTGAACCGGGAATGCTGGCGCGTTGGACCGATGATGACCTGTACGGCATCATTCGTGCAGCCAAAAAAGGCAAAAAAACCTTCATTCTGCATGATGGCCCTCCATATGCGAATGGCAGCATTCATATTGGTCACTCTGTAAACAAGATTCTGAAAGACATTATCGTGAAGTCCAAAGGACTCGCGGGATATGACTCGCCTTACGTTCCGGGCTGGGACTGCCATGGTCTGCCAATCGAGCTGAAAGTAGAGCAAGAGTACGGTAAGCCGGGTGAGAAGTTCACCGCCGCAGAATTCCGCGCGAAGTGCCGCGAATACGCAGCCACCCAGGTTGACGGTCAGCGCGCTGACTTTATCCGTCTGGGCGTGCTGGGCGACTGGTCGCATCCGTACCTGACCATGGATTTCAAAACCGAAGCCAACATCATCCGTGCGCTGGGCAAAATCATCGGTAACGGCCACCTGCACAAAGGCGCGAAGCCGGTGCACTGGTGCGTGGACTGCCGTTCTGCGCTGGCCGAAGCGGAAGTAGAGTATTACGACAAAACCTCGCCTTCTATCGACGTGGCGTTCGAAGCGGTCGATCAGGATGCGATCAAAGCTAAATTTGGTCTGCCTGGGGTAAGCGGTCCAGTCTCGCTGGTTATCTGGACAACCACCCCGTGGACGCTGCCTGCTAACCGCGCGATCTCCCTCTCTGGCGAGTTTGAGTATGCGCTGGTGCAGATTGATGGCCGTGCGGTTATCCTGGCGAAAGACCTGGTCGAAAGCGTACTGAAACGCGCGAACATCACCGATTACACCGTGCTGGGCACCGTAAAAGGCGACGCGCTGGAACTGATGCGCTTCAAACACCCGTTCCTGGACTTCGACGTTCCGGCGATTCTGGGCGACCACGTAACGCTGGACGCGGGTACCGGTGCGGTACATACCGCCGGTGGCCACGGCCCTGACGACTACAACATCAGCCTGAAGTACGGTCTGGAAATCGCCAACCCGGTTGGGCCGGACGGCTCTTACCTGCCTGGCACCTACCCGGCGCTGGACGGCATCAACGTCTTCAAAGCGAACGACATTATTGTCGACATGCTGCGCACCAGCGGCGCGCTGCTGCACGTTGAAAAAATGCAGCACAGCTATCCGTGCTGCTGGCGTCACAAGACGCCAATCATCTTCCGTGCGACCCCGCAGTGGTTCGTCAGCATGGATCAGAAGGGCCTGCGCGAGCAGTCTCTGAAAGAGATCAAAGGCGTGCAGTGGATCCCGGACTGGGGCCAGGCGCGTATCGAATCCATGGTGGCTAACCGTCCTGACTGGTGTATCTCCCGTCAGCGCACCTGGGGCGTGCCGATGTCGCTGTTCGTGCACAAAGAGACGCAGGAACTGCATCCGAACACCCTGGAACTGATGGAAGAAGTGGCGAAACGCGTTGAAGTTGACGGCATTCAGGCGTGGTGGGATCTCGACGCCCGCGACATCCTGGGCGCGGACGCGGACAACTACGAGAAAGTGCCGGATACCCTGGACGTGTGGTTCGACTCCGGTTCAACCCATGCCTCTGTGGTTGACGTGCGCCCTGAGTTCGCCGGTCACGCTGCCGACATGTATCTCGAAGGCTCCGACCAACACCGCGGCTGGTTCATGTCATCCCTGATGATCTCCACCGCCATGAAGGGCAAAGCACCTTACCGTCAGGTACTGACTCACGGCTTCACCGTGGATGGTCAGGGCCGTAAGATGTCCAAGTCCATCGGTAACACCGTTTCGCCGCAGGACGTAATGAACAAGCTGGGCGCGGACATCCTGCGTCTGTGGGTAGCCTCTACCGACTACACCGGCGAAATGGCGGTGTCTGACGAGATCCTGAAGCGTGCTGCCGACAGCTATCGTCGTATCCGTAACACCGCGCGCTTCCTGCTGGCGAACCTGAACGGGTTCGATCCGGTAAAAGATATGGTGAAGCCGGAAGAGATGGTCGTGCTCGATCGCTGGGCGGTAGGCTGCGCGAAAGCGGCGCAGGAAGATATCCTGAAAGCGTATGAGTCTTACGATTTCCACGAAGTGGTGCAGCGCCTGATGCGCTTCTGCTCCATCGAGATGGGCTCGTTCTACCTCGACATCATTAAAGACCGTCAGTACACCGCGAAAGCGGACAGCGTGGCGCGCCGCAGCTGTCAGTCTGCGCTGTACCACATCGCAGAAGCGCTGGTGCGCTGGATGGCGCCGATCATGTCCTTCACCGCGGATGAAATCTGGGGTTACCTGCCGGGCGACCGTGAGAAGTATGTCTTCACCGGCGAGTGGTATGAAGGTCTGTTCGATCTCTCCAGCACCGAAGCGATGAACGATGCCTATTGGGACGAGCTGCTGAAAGTGCGTGGCGAAGTGAACAAGGTTATCGAGCAGGCGCGCGCTGACAAGAAAGTCGGTGGCTCTCTGGAAGCGACGGTGACCGTGTACGCAGAGCCTGAGCTGGCCGCGAAGCTGACCGCGCTGGGCGATGAATTACGATTTGTCCTGTTGACCTCTGGTGCGAAAGTTGCGGATTATGCCGAGGCGTCTGCTGATGCTCAGCAGAGCGAACTGCTCAAAGGACTGAAGGTCGCGCTGAGCAAAGCCGACGGTGAAAAATGCCCGCGTTGCTGGCATTACACCACTGATGTCGGTCAGGTGGCGGAACACGCAGACATCTGCGGACGCTGTGTAAGCAACGTCGCCGGTGACGGCGAAAAACGTAAGTTTGCCTGATGAGTAAAACTCTCTGTTCAACAGGACTGCGCTGGCTGTGGCTGGTGGTGGTGGTGCTGATTATTGATTTGGGCAGCAAGTTCCTGATCCTCCAGAATTTCGCTCTGGGGGATACGGTCCCGCTGTTTCCGTCGCTTAACCTGCACTACGCCCGCAACTACGGTGCGGCGTTTAGTTTCCTTGCCGACAGCGGTGGCTGGCAGCGCTGGTTCTTCGCGGGTATCGCTATCGGTATCTGCGTCGTGCTGGCGGTGCTGATGTACCGCTCGAAGGCCACGCAAAAGCTGAATAACATCGCCTACGCGCTGATCATTGGCGGCGCGCTGGGTAACCTGTTTGACCGCCTGTGGCACGGCTTTGTGGTCGATATGATCGACTTCTACGTCGGCGACTGGCACTTCGCGACCTTTAACCTCGCCGATAGCGCAATATGCGTTGGTGCGGCGTTAATCGTGCTGGAAGGCTTCTTGCCTAAACCGGCAGCGAAAGAGCAGGCGTAACAAAACCAGCCGGGTGACGCGTAGCGATCCCGGCCTACAGAATTTGTGGCCCCCGTAGGCCCGGTAAGCGTAGCGCCACCGGGCAACAGGTGACCCAAAACAAGCGAGCAATTTGCATGTCTAAATCCGTACAGAGCAACAGCGCGGTTCTCGTTCACTTTACGCTGAAGCTGGATGACGGCTCTACGGCCGAATCCACCCGCAACAACGGCAAACCAGCCCTGTTTCGTCTTGGCGATACCTCCCTGTCTGAAGGTCTTGAGCAGCAGCTTCTCGGTCTGAAAGAGGGTGAGAAAAAAGCCTTTTCGCTGGAGCCGGATGCCGCGTTTGGCGTGCCAAGCCCGGATCTGATCCAGTACTTCTCCCGTCGTGAGTTTATGGACGCGGGTGAACCGGAGATCGGGGCAATTATGCTCTTTACCGCTATGGACGGCAGCGAAATGCCTGGCGTGATCCGCGAAATCAACGGCGACTCGATTACCGTTGACTTCAACCATCCGCTTGCCGGGCGCACTGTCCATTTTGATGTAGAAGTGCTGGAGATCGATCCGGCACTGGAGGCCTGAAATGCAGATCCTGTTGGCTAACCCGCGCGGTTTTTGCGCCGGTGTAGACCGCGCTATCAGCATTGTTGAAAACGCGCTGGAGATTTACGGCGCGCCGATTTACGTGCGTCACGAAGTGGTGCACAACCGCTACGTGGTCGACAGCCTGCGCGAGCGCGGTGCGATTTTTATCGAGCAGATCAGCGAAGTGCCGGACGGCGCAATTCTCATCTTCTCCGCGCACGGCGTCTCGCAGGCGGTACGCAACGAGGCGAAAAACCGCGATCTGACCGTTTTCGATGCCACCTGTCCGCTGGTGACCAAAGTGCATATGGAAGTGGCGCGCGCCAGCCGTCGCGGTGAAGAGTCAATTCTGATTGGTCACGCCGGTCACCCGGAAGTGGAAGGCACCATGGGCCAGTACAGCAACCCGGAAGGGGGCATGTATCTGGTTGAGTCACCGGAAGACGTCTTTACGCTGAATGTGAAAAACGAAGCCCGACTGTCGTTTATGACCCAGACGACGCTTTCCGTGGACGACACCTCAGACGTGATTGACGCCCTGCGCCAGCGCTTCCCGAAAATCGTCGGGCCGCGCAAAGATGATATCTGCTACGCAACCACCAACCGTCAGGAAGCCGTGCGCGCGCTGGCTGAACAGGCGGACGTGGTGCTAGTGGTCGGCTCGAAAAACTCCTCTAACTCTAACCGTCTGGCCGAACTGGCGCAGCGTATGGGGAAAGCGGCGTTTTTAATCGACGACGCAACGGACATTCAGGAAGCGTGGGTGAAAAACGCGGTCTGCGTCGGTGTTACCGCAGGCGCTTCAGCGCCGGATATTCTGGTGCAGAACGTCATTGCCCGCCTGCAAGAGCTGGGCGGTGGCGAAGCGGTGCCGCTGGAAGGCCGCGAAGAGAACATTGTTTTTGAAGTGCCGAAAGAGTTGCGTATTGACGCGCGAGAAGTGGAATAGTTCTTTATCTGATGAAAGGCCAGCACCTCCTGTGCTGGCCTTTTTTTTGCCCCAAACTTTATCGTGACGACAAAATCATGTCTTTTACTGATATTTAAGTCGGTTTCACGTTAAATTCTAATTATCGGTGTTTTCAGTTGGCAGGCTTTGCCAAGGCTGGTTAATCTGAAAACGGTTTACATCATTTTAACGTAAGAGAATAACTATGCATGATGCACAGATCCGCGTTGCTATTGCGGGCGCGGGTGGACGTATGGGTCGCCAGCTGATTCAGGCGGCACTACAGATGGATGGCGTGGCACTCGGCGCGGCGCTGGAGCGTGAGGGTTCATCCCTGCTGGGAGCCGATGCAGGCGAACTGGCGGGCGCGGGCAAGACAGGCGTAACCGTACAGAGCAGCCTTGAGGCAGTGAAAGAAGACTTTGATGTGTTCATCGACTTTACCCGTCCGGAAGGCACGCTGGCTCATCTGGCGTTTTGCCGTCAGCACGGTAAAGGGATGGTGATTGGTACCACTGGTTTCGATGATGCCGGTAAACAGGCCATTCAGGACGCAGCCACCGACATTGCGATTGTCTTCGCTGCGAACTTTAGCGTCGGCGTTAACGTCATGCTGAAACTGCTGGAAAAGGCAGCGAAGGTGATGGGAAATTATACCGACATTGAGATTGTTGAAGCTCACCACCGCTATAAAGTTGATGCTCCATCAGGCACGGCGCTGGCGATGGGCGAAGCGATTGCTCATGCACTTGATAAAGATTTAAAAGAGTGCGCGGTCTATACCCGTGAAGGACATACCGGCGAACGCGTGCCCGGGACAATTGGTTTCGCAACCGTTCGTGCAGGCGATATCGTCGGTGAACATACGGCGATGTTCGCCGATATTGGCGAACGTGTTGAGATTACCCACAAAGCGTCAAGCCGCATGACGTTTGCGAATGGTGCAGTTCGCGCCGCTTTGTGGCTTAACGCGAAGGAAAAGGGTCTTTTTGATATGCGAGATGTGCTTGATCTCAATAATTTGTAAGCGATATTACCCATCGTGATGTGGTTATTGCAGTCGTAATTACTTGATTGCATGGGGCAATAATTTATTGCCCTCTTATTTTATCCGTTTTAGATTAAAAATAACGCTTAGGCGGTATAAATCTTATTGATATGCCATTTTTCTGTGAAATATATGTAAATTTTGACCATCTGGTCCACTTTTTGTCATCCACCTCCTTAAAATTCTAACAAACCTGTCGCGCAAGCGTTTTCCGGAATGATTTACCTGATCTTTTTGCCCATTAAATCCCATTCCAGATGCCAGACTTGCAAAAGAATAAACAAAACTCCCGTTTTAAGTTGACTTTTACATGGCAAATCCCCAGAATGCCGCCGTTTGCCAAAAATCCGCTGGCAACACATTTGCATTGATCCATGACATGGTTATGAATTAATATGCAAATAAAGTGAGTGAATATTCTCTGGAGGGTGTTTTGATTAAGTCAGCGCTATTGGTTCTGGAAGACGGAACCCAGTTTATCGGTCGGGCCATAGGGGCAACGGGTTCGGCGGTTGGGGAAGTCGTTTTCAATACTTCAATGACCGGTTATCAAGAAATCCTCACTGATCCTTCCTATTCTCGCCAAATCGTTACTCTTACTTATCCTCATATCGGCAATGTCGGCACCAATGCGGCTGACGAAGAATCCTCTCAGGTACATGCGCAAGGCCTGGTCATTCGCGACCTGCCGCTGATTGCCAGCAACTTCCGCAACACCGAAGACCTCTCTTCTTACCTGAAGCGCCATAACATTGTGGCGATTGCCGATATCGATACCCGTAAGCTGACGCGTCTGCTGCGCGAGAAGGGCGCACAAAACGGTTGTATCATCGCAGGGGATAACCTCGATGCGACGCTGGCGCTGGAAAAAGCGAAAGCCTTCCCGGGTCTGAACGGTATGGACCTGGCGAAAGAAGTGACCACGGCGGAAGCCTACAGCTGGACGCAGGGTAGCTGGACGCTGGAAGGCGACCTGCCGGAAGCGAAACCGGAAAGCGAGCTGCCGTTCCACGTGGTGGCCTACGATTTTGGCGCCAAGCGCAACATCCTGCGTATGCTGGTTGACCGTGGCTGCCGCCTGACGGTCGTCCCGGCACAAACGTCTGCGGAAGATGTTCTGAAGATGAACCCGGACGGCATCTTCCTCTCTAACGGTCCTGGCGACCCGGCGCCGTGCGACTACGCTATCGACGCCATCAAGTCCTTCCTTGAAACCGATATCCCGGTATTCGGCATCTGTCTCGGCCATCAGCTGCTGGCACTGGCGAGCGGAGCGAACACCGTCAAGATGAAGTTCGGCCACCACGGTGGTAACCACCCGGTGAAAGATATCGACAACAACACGGTGATGATCACCGCGCAGAACCACGGCTTCGCTGTGGATGAAGCGACGATGCCGGCTAACCTGCGCGTGACGCACAAATCACTGTTCGATGGTACCTTGCAGGGTATCCATCGTACCGATAAGCCTGCGTTCAGCTTCCAGGGCCACCCTGAAGCCAGCCCGGGCCCACACGATGCCGCACCGCTGTTCGATCACTTCATCGAACTTATTGAGCAATACCGTAAGATCGCTAAATAATCAGGAGCTGAGAAGACCATGCCAAAACGTACAGACATAAAAAGCATCCTGATCCTTGGCGCTGGCCCGATTGTCATCGGCCAGGCCTGTGAATTTGACTACTCTGGCGCGCAGGCGTGTAAAGCCCTGCGTGAAGAGGGTTACCGCGTCATTCTGGTGAACTCTAACCCGGCCACCATCATGACCGACCCGGAAATGGCGGATGCGACCTACATCGAGCCAATTCACTGGGAAGTGGTACGCAAAATTATCGAGAAAGAGCGTCCGGACGCGGTGCTGCCGACCATGGGCGGCCAGACGGCGCTGAACTGTGCGCTGGAGCTGGAGCGTCAGGGCGTGCTGGAAGAGTTCGGCGTGACCATGATCGGTGCGACCGCCGACGCGATTGATAAAGCAGAAGACCGTCGCCGCTTCGACGTGGCAATGAAAAAAATTGGCCTTGATACCGCGCGTTCCGGTATCGCGCACAATATGGAAGAAGCGCTGGCCGTTGCGGCTGAAGTGGGCTATCCGTGCATCATCCGTCCATCGTTCACCATGGGCGGCACCGGCGGCGGCATTGCCTACAACCGCGAAGAGTTTGAAGAGATTTGTGAGCGCGGCCTGGATCTCTCCCCAACCAAAGAGCTGCTGATTGATGAATCGCTGATTGGCTGGAAAGAGTACGAGATGGAAGTGGTGCGTGATAAAAACGACAACTGCATCATCGTCTGCTCCATCGAAAACTTTGACGCGATGGGGATCCACACCGGCGACTCTATCACCGTTGCGCCAGCTCAGACGCTGACCGACAAAGAGTACCAAATCATGCGTAACGCCTCGATGGCGGTACTGCGTGAAATCGGCGTGGAAACCGGCGGCTCTAACGTGCAGTTCTCGGTGAACCCGAAAACCGGCCGTCTGATTGTTATCGAAATGAACCCGCGCGTGTCCCGTTCCTCCGCGCTGGCCTCCAAAGCCACCGGCTTCCCGATTGCGAAGGTGGCGGCGAAACTGGCGGTGGGTTACACCCTTGACGAGCTGATGAACGACATCACCGGTGGCCGCACCCCTGCGTCCTTCGAACCGTCCATCGACTACGTTGTGACTAAAATTCCTCGCTTTAACTTCGAGAAATTCGCCGGCGCCAACGACCGTCTGACCACCCAGATGAAATCTGTTGGTGAAGTCATGGCGATTGGCCGCACGCAGCAGGAATCCCTGCAAAAAGCGCTGCGTGGCCTGGAAGTGGGCGCGACCGGCTTTGACCCGAAAGTCAGCCTGGACGACCCGGAAGCGCTGACCAAAATCCGCCGTGAGCTGAAAGACGCGGGCGCAGAGCGTATCTGGTACATCGCCGATGCCTTCCGCGCGGGCCTGTCCGTCGACGGTGTATTTAACCTGACTAACATTGACCGCTGGTTCCTGGTGCAGATTGAAGAGCTGGTGCGTCTGGAAGAGAAAGTGGCGGAGCTGGGCATCAACGGCCTGGACGCTGACTTCCTGCGTATGCTGAAGCGTAAAGGCTTCGCCGATGCGCGTCTGGCTAAACTGGCGGGCGTGCGCGAAGCGGAGATCCGCAAGCTGCGCGACCAGTATGACCTGCATCCGGTTTACAAGCGCGTGGACACCTGTGCGGCAGAGTTCTCGACCGATACCGCGTACATGTACTCCACCTATGAAGACGAGTGCGAAGCGAACCCGTCCGTCGACCGCGACAAGATTATGGTGCTGGGCGGCGGCCCAAACCGTATCGGCCAGGGCATCGAGTTTGACTACTGCTGCGTACACGCCTCTCTGGCGCTGCGCGAAGACGGTTACGAGACCATCATGGTCAACTGTAACCCGGAAACCGTCTCGACCGACTACGATACCTCCGACCGCCTCTACTTCGAGCCGGTTACCCTGGAAGACGTGCTGGAAATCGTGCGCATCGAGAAGCCAAAAGGCGTGATCGTGCAGTACGGCGGCCAGACTCCGCTGAAGCTGGCGCGCGCGCTGGAAGCAGCAGGTGTACCGGTTATCGGCACCAGCCCGGATGCGATTGACCGTGCGGAAGACCGCGAGCGTTTCCAGCAGGCGGTTGACCGTCTCAAGCTGAAACAGCCGGCGAACGCCACCGTGACCGCGATTGAAATGGCCGTTGAGAAAGCGAAAGAGATCGGCTACCCGCTGGTGGTGCGTCCATCCTACGTACTGGGCGGCCGCGCGATGGAAATCGTCTACGACGAAGCGGACCTGCGTCGCTACTTCCAGACGGCGGTGAGCGTTTCCAACGATGCGCCAGTGCTGCTCGACCGCTTCCTCGACGACGCGGTTGAAGTCGACGTGGATGCCATCTGCGACGGCGAAATGGTGCTGATTGGCGGCATCATGGAGCACATCGAGCAGGCGGGCGTGCACTCGGGTGACTCCGCCTGTTCTCTGCCAGCGTATACCCTGAGCCAGGAGATTCAGGACGTGATGCGCCAGCAGGTGCAGAAGCTGGCCTTCGAGCTTCAGGTTCGCGGCCTGATGAACGTTCAGTTCGCGGTAAAAGACAACGAAGTCTATCTGATTGAAGTCAACCCGCGTGCGGCGCGTACCGTACCGTTTGTCTCTAAAGCGACCGGTATTCCGCTGGCGAAAGTGGCGGCGCGCGTGATGGCTGGCCAGACGCTGGCTCAGCAGGGCGTCACGAAAGAAATCATCCCGCCGTACTACTCGGTGAAAGAGGTGGTGCTGCCGTTCAACAAATTCCCGGGCGTTGACCCGCTGTTAGGGCCAGAGATGCGCTCTACCGGGGAAGTAATGGGCGTGGGCCGCACCTTCGCAGAAGCGTTTGCGAAAGCGCAGCTGGGCAGTAGCTCCACCATGAGAAAATCTGGCCGTGCGCTGCTCTCCGTTCGCGAAGGCGATAAAGAGCGCGTGGTTGACCTGGCCGCCAAGCTGCTGAAACAGGGCTTCGAGCTGGACGCCACTCACGGTACGGCGATTGTGTTGGGTGAAGCGGGTATCAACCCGCGTCTGGTGAACAAAGTGCATGAAGGTCGTCCGCACATTCAGGATCGTATCAAGAATGGCGAATATACCTACATCATCAACACCACCGCAGGACGCCAGGCGATTGAAGACTCCAAGCTGATTCGCCGCAGCGCGCTGCAATACAAAGTGCACTACGACACCACCCTGAACGGCGGTTTCGCAACAGCGATGGCGCTGAATGCGGATGCCACCGAGAAGGTGATTTCGGTGCAGGAAATGCACGCGCAGATTAGCAAGTAACCCCCATTGCCCGGTACCGTTCGGTTACCGGGCAATTTTCCCATCTTAAGAACCTTCTGGTTTTTCATCCGCTTTCAGTCAGTTAGCCTAAAATAGTTAGGTCGATAACGAAAATTCAACTGAGAGCAGGGGAAAACACCATGCAAAATAAACTACTGATCGCTTCCGTTCTGGCTGCCACCGCAATGTTCACCGTGGCGGGCTGTTCGTCCAATCAGGCCGTAAAAACCACCGATGGCAAAACGATTGTTACTGACGGGAAACCGCAGGTGGATGACGATACCGGTCTCGTATCGTACAAAAACGCCGAAACCGGTCAAACTGAACAGATTAACCGTGACCAGGTTAAATCAATGGGTGAGCTGGATAACTAAAAAAAAGCAGTGGCACATGCCACTGCTTTTTTGCTTCAGAATGATCGATTACCACCGATGGTTTAACAAAATATGACCGCCGTATGCGGCATAGCTGTTTTCACCCCATTCGCCGCTGGCTCGCAGGGAGATTGTCGTGGTTTCGTTCAGGTTGCCGGTTACGCCCAGCTCTAACTGACCACGATCTTCCGGCGTATCGTTGCTGACGGTCTCGTCGTTGAATGCCAGATCGTTTTGACCAGCACCTTTCAACCAGTTAACCGCGACGTACGGCTGCCAGGCCTTGACGTCCTTCTGCTGGAAGTAGCTTGCTTTAACGCCGAGACGACCAAAGACGCTGTCGTTGTCCAGGGTAGTGACGCGTACGCCGTCGCGATCGGTATGATTTTCCTGATCGAGATAGCTGTAGATCACCTGCGCCTGCGGCTCGATCTTCCAGGTACGTTCATTTTCAGACTGGATAACCCACGCGTGGCCGACTTCAACAGACGCGGCGAAACCTTCGCTATCGTAGTCTTCGTCGTTGCGGTTGCTGGTGACTTTGTTGTTATACCAGCTGTATGCGGCCCAGGTATCAACGTAGCTGCCCAGACGTAATTTCTGATCTTCCTGCCAGGTGGCGTAAAGCCCAACATTGAAACCATCAACCTTACCCTGAGCGTCACGCACGTTGTGCTTCGCATCAGAGTGGGTCTTCGCCTGGCCTGCACCGAACATCCCGCCAGCACGCAGGATACCGTTATCCATTGGCTTGCTCATGAAATCGCTGCCGACTTGCAGTACGGTCGTGGTGGTGTCATAGCTGACTTTATCGCCACCCGCATCGTTCTCGTGATAGCGACCCTTAACGTACATCCAGGTGTTCAGGTCGTCTTCATTGCGGAAGGTGATCTGGTCGCGATCGTCACGTTTATGCAGGAACATGCCCTGTGCGGCAAGGTAGTTGCCTAAGTAAGCACCCACTTCAGGCGCCATGACTTCCGGCGCATTGTTACCGCCGTTGTCAGTGCTACCGCCGTTGTCGGTGTTGCCGCCGTTGTCAGTGTTACCGCCGTTGTCGGTGTTACCGCCGTTGTCGGTGTTGCCGCCGTTGTCAGTGTTACCGCCGTTATCGGTGTTGCCGCCGTTGTCGGTGTTACCGCCGTTATCGGTGTTACCGCCGTTATCGGTGTTGCCGCCGTTATCGGTGTTGCCGCCATCATCGGTATTTCCACCGTCATCGGTGTCGTCAGAAGGATCATCAGAAGGCGTCGCCTTTGATTCCAGATACCAGTTGCCGTCACTGTGCTGGTAGAGGTTATATTCCCAGGCGCCTGCGACGACCGGTTTTGCCAGCGTCAGTTGGGCTTCGGAACTGCCGCCGATGCTGACAATTTCCATACCGTTAATGGTTTGCGCGCCTGCGCCGCCAATGTTGGTAATGCTGACGCCGGACTGACCGAAGCTGCTGCCCGTAATAGTGAGGTGGTCAGTTGGTGAATTATCTTCACCCAGGGTGCTGTTCATCACAATCTGGCTACCGTCAGAGCCGGTGTAGTCGCCATTAATCGTAAAATTATTGCCAACGCTATTATCAGCCGCACTGAGTAACAGCGTACCACCATTAGTCACGTTGCCGTTGATGGTATCGACGCCGGAAGCGCTGAGCGTGGAGTTACCCTGGACGGCATTCCATGCCGCCAGCGTACCGCCGCTAAGAACCGCGATGTTGTTGTTCACTTCGCCTGCGGTGGCAAAGGTCGCGCCATTTTCAACGGTAACAGTGGCGTTACTGTCCTTGACGCCGAGCGTTGCGCCGGTGGAGACCAGCGTGGTGCCGCCGTGCAGAACCGTATCCCCTGTGTAGCTATTTTTGCCCGTCAGGGTCAGGGTGTTGGAGTCTACTTTTTCGACGTTACCGCTACCGGTCATGTCGGTGGCGAAAGTGAAATCGCTACCCTGATTGAAAATGACGGTACCGTTGTTGGTGATCCCACCGCTGAGCGTCGCAGTTTTTTCGCCATCGCCCAGTTGCAGCGAGGCGTCTTTGGCCACCCGCGTATTACCGGTGTTGGATACTTCGCCCGCCAGGGTTAACGCGCCCTTGTCTATCATCAAGGAGTCGCCAGAGCCAATAATGTCAATATCGCCCGACAGCGCCCAGTTTTCGCCGTTCATTGTGACGCTGGCAAAACCGTCCCCTTCATTCAGACCCACAAAATTGCTGTCTTCTGTACCGGTGCCGATCAGAGTGAGGGTGTTTCCCGTGGAATTGGTGGAAATAACGTCACCGACAAGGACGGAACCCGTATCAAGCACCAGCGTGTTATTTTTATTGCTGGCAAACATTATAGCGGCTGTATTACCACTAATCGTTCCGCTATTCTTGATATCCAATTTTGCAGTATCTTTTACATTGATACCGTTCTCGGTTCCCTGCACAAGGGCATTGTTAGTAAGCTTGGTGTTGCCATTAGTTGCCGTAATAGCATCACCATTTGTACCGATAATTGCGCCACTGTTATTAATGCCAATACCATACCGAGTACTTAGACCCGTTTTTCCTTTTATCATTCCGGTGCTGGTATTGATAATGTTTACTGCGGAAGAGTTTTCGCCGACAAACATGCCATTTTCCGCACCGATAATATTTCCACTGTTATTAAAATCACCGAGCATTGACTGAATATTAACAGCATTCGCGGTGGTGGAGGAAATGGTTGCACCGATGTCGTTATTAATTAAAATGCGCTGTTCACCAGTATTAATATCCAGGCCATTTCCCGTGCCAGAAATATTGCCATAATTAGTGGTAGTAGTGGTAGTAAACCCAGTGACAGACACCGCCGCTTCACTACCCGCGGAGGATATCGTCACGTCTTTATTAATAACATATTCAGCATCGGCTGAAAAATCTTGAGGGACAGAGGTTGATTGATCAATGATTGCAGAAAATGCAACCGCGGGGGTGCATATCAACAAAGCAGGAAATATCTTCCCTAGAGTTTTGGTTGTATTATTTAATTTGAAGAATTTTTTGCTCATGTACACATCCATTTGAGTGAGAAGGAACATCAGATAACGTGTGTAAAACGTATATTGACTATCTTTAAGGTTGAGCTCAAAACAAAAAAGCATAAAATTATTATTTTTTCAATGAGTTATGTACAGGTTGATTTATTAAAATATGACTTAAGATAATCTAAAAATATTCGTTAAAAATATGAGTCTGCATAATCATTTTGCAGGGTTAATTCGTCGCTAGCGTGGTGCTCCTTCTTTCGCGTCAGTCGCGTTTGTATGGCGACAAAGGTTGCCAATCCTTGCGATTTACTTTGAAGCGGTCGTTAGCCTCTTTCAGTTGGGGGGGGAACTGTCTACACTCATTGCTACAAGAAAAGCAGAAGACAGGCATATTCATGGTTCTGATAATTTATGCGCACCCCTATCCGCAGCATTCGCATGCGAATAAGCGGATGCTTGAGCAGACAAGGACGCTCGAAAACGTAGAGATACGTTCCCTCTATCAACTCTATCCTGATTTTAATATCGATGTCGCCGCCGAACAGGAGGCGCTCTCTCGTGCCGATTTGATCGTCTGGCAGCATCCGATGCAGTGGTACAGCACCCCTCCGCTGCTGAAATTGTGGATCGACAAAGTTTTCTCCCACGGTTGGGCATACGGACACAACGGCAACGCGCTTCATGGCAAAAGCCTGATGTGGGCTGTTACCACCGGCGGGGGGGAAAGCCATTTTGAGATTGGCGCCTTCCCCGGATTTGACGTGCTGGCGCAGCCGCTCCAGGCTACTGCCCTTTACTGCGGTCTGAACTGGCTTCCGCCTTTTGCGATGCACTGTACCTTTGTCTGCGACGATGAAACCTTGCAGGCGCAGGCTCGTCACTACAAACAACGCTTACTTGAGTGGCAGGAGACGCACAATGGATAGCCATACGCTGATACAGGCGCTGATTTATCTTGGCGCGGCGGCATTAATTGTGCCCGTGGCGGTTCGTCTGGGGCTGGGCTCGGTGCTCGGCTATCTGATTGCCGGGTGTGTAATTGGCCCCTGGGGTTTTCGGCTGGTGACGGATGCCGAGTCGATCCTGCATTTTGCGGAGATCGGCGTGGTGCTTATGCTGTTCGTGATTGGCCTGGAGTTGGATCCGCAGCGGCTGTGGAAACTGCGCGCCTCGGTGTTTGGCGGAGGTGCTCTGCAAATGCTGGCCTGCGGTCTGCTGTTGGGCGGGTTCTGCATTCTGCTCGGGATGGAGTGGAAAGTTGCGGAGTTGATCGGCATGACGCTGGCGCTCTCCTCGACGGCTATTGCCATGCAGGCTATGAACGAGCGTAACCTGACGGTGTCGCAAATGGGGCGCAGCACCTTCTCCGTACTGTTGTTCCAGGATATTGCCGCCATCCCGCTGGTGGCGATGATCCCGCTGCTGGCAACCAGCGGCGCATCAACGACGCTGGGGGCATTTGCCTTATCAGCGCTGAAGGTTGTTGGTGCGCTGGCGCTGGTTGTTCTGCTTGGTCGCTACGTAACGCGTCCGCTGCTGCGCTTTGTTGCTCGCTCTGGCCTGCGCGAAGTCTTCAGCGCCGTTGCGTTATTCCTGGTGTTTGGTTTTGGATTGCTGCTTGAAGAGGCCGGGCTGTCGATGGCAATGGGCGCCTTCCTCGCGGGGGTCTTACTGGCTAGCTCCGAATACCGTCACGCGCTGGAAAGCGATATCGAGCCGTTTAAAGGATTGCTGCTGGGGCTGTTTTTCATCGGCGTCGGGATGTCTATCGACTTCGGGACGCTGGTGACCCATCCGCTGCGCATCATCATTCTGCTGGTAGGTTTCCTGGTCATTAAAATGGCGATGCTGTGGCTGATCGCCCGCCCGTTAAACGTGCCAAAACCGCAGCGCCGCTGGTTTGCCGTGCTGCTGGGGCAGGGGAGTGAGTTTGCTTTCGTGGTCTTTGGCGCAGCGCAGATGGCAAATGTACTCGATCCGGAATGGGCAAAAGCGCTGACGCTGGCGGTTGCGCTGTCGATGGCCGCAACGCCGATCCTGCTGGTGTTGCTGACGCGTCTGGAAAAAACGGGAAGCGAACAGGAACGAGAAGCCGATGAGATCGACGAGGAGCAGCCGCGGGTGATCATCGCCGGATTTGGCCGCTTCGGGCAGATTACCGGCCGTTTACTGCTCTCCAGCGGAGTCAAAATGGTTATCCTCGATCACGATCCTGACCATGTGGATACGCTGCGTAAATTCGATATGAAAGTATTTTACGGTGATGCGACCCGGGTTGATCTGCTGGAATCCGCCGGCGCGGCGAAGGCCGAGGTGCTGATTAACGCCATCGACGATCCAGAGACCAGTATGCAGATGGTTGAGCTGGTCAAAGAGCATTTTCCGCATCTGACCATTATCTCTCGTGCGCGCGATGTGGATCATTACATCCAGCTCCGTCAGGCGGGTGTGGCAGCCCCTGAACGTGAAACCTTCGAAGGGGCGCTCAAATCTGGCCGCATGGCGCTTGAAAGCCTGGGACTTGGCGCGTATGAAGCGCGTGAGCGTGCCGATTTATTCCGCCGTTTTAACCATGAGATGGTGGAAGAGATGGTGGCGATGGCGAGCAGTACGGCAACCGAACGCGCTGCGGTGTTTAAACGCACCAGCACCATGCTGACGGAGATCATCAACGAGGATCGTAATCACCTGTCGCTGGTTCAGCGCCACGGCTGGCAAGGAACGGAAGAGGGCAAGCATACCGGTGATCCTGAGGATGAACCGGAGAGTAAACCCTCTGCGTGAAGTGGAGTTGCCAGCAATATTAAAAAATTTCTAATTCTTTACCCTGCCGCC
Source organism: Enterobacter cloacae complex sp. AR_0002 (assembly GCF_001922365.1). Lineage (NCBI taxonomy): Bacteria > Pseudomonadati > Pseudomonadota > Gammaproteobacteria > Enterobacterales > Enterobacteriaceae > Enterobacter > Enterobacter cloacae complex sp. AR_0002. The sequence continues at coordinate 2,792,091 of NZ_CP018814.1, read as the reverse complement.
AGTCGACGAAAGATTAAGCTTTCCGTATAGTGGCGGCAATTTTTTGCATCCGGGAAATTTTCAATGATCAGTCTGATTGCAGCGCTGGCGGTAGACCGCGTTATCGGCATGGAAAACGCCATGCCGTGGAACCTGCCTGCCGATCTCGCATGGTTTAAACGTACTACGTTAAACAAGCCGGTAGTGATGGGCCGCCTGACCTGGGAGTCGATTGGTCGTCCATTGCCGGGTCGTAAGAATATTGTGATCAGTAGCCAGCCGGGCACTGACGATCGCGTGCAGTGGGTTAAGTCCGTTGATGAAGCCATTGCCGCCTGCGGCGATGCCGAAGAGATCATGGTGATCGGCGGCGGGCGTGTGTATGAGCAGTTCCTGCCAAAAGCGCAGAAACTGTATCTGACGCACATTGATGCGGAAGTGGAAGGGGATACCCATTTCCCGGATTACGATCCGGACGAGTGGGAGTCTGTATTCAGTGAGTTTCACGATGCGGATGAGCAAAACTCGCACAGCTACTGCTTCGAAATTCTGGAACGTCGTTAACGGTTTTATCCTCTCCTCGAAGGGAGAGGATAAACATCTTCAGGAGGCGACCGCCTCACCTTCGCCTAAGTCCAGCTGTCGGTTGGATGGCTGCACAAAGTAGGTCTTATCTTCCCAGCGTAAGCAGGTTAAATCCCCGCCCCAGCAGCATCCGGTGTCCAGCGCGTAGATATTTTCCGGGGTGCCTTTTCCTTCCAGCGATGCCCAGTGCCCAAATACCACGCTATATTCGTTTGTCACGGGGCCCGGAATGGCAAACCACGGCTTAAGCGGCGCAGGCGCATTTTCCGGCGTATCTTTGCAATACATATCCAGCTGTCCGTTCGGGAAGCAGTAGCGCATGCGCGTAAAGGCATTGGTGATAAAACGCAGTCGCGCCAGGCCGCTGAGATCATCACTCCAGTTATTTGGCATGTCGCCGTACATCGCATCGAGGAAGAACGGGTAGGAGTCGCTCGCCAGCACCGCTTCGGTGTCGCGCGCGCAGGTTTTTGCCGTCTCAAGATCCCACTGAGGCGTGATGCCGGCATGCGCCATCACCAGTTTTTTTTCTTCGTCAATCTGTAGCAGCGGCTGGCGACGCAGCCAGTTGAGCAACTCATCGGCATCCGGCGCTTCCAGCAGGGGGGTAATGCGATCTTTCGGCTTATTACGGCTGATCCCGGCGTATACGGCCAGCAGATGCAGATCGTGGTTGCCCAGCACCATGCGCACGCTGTCGCCCAGCGATTTGACATAGCGGAGGACGTCCAGGGAACCGGGACCGCGCGCCACTAAGTCGCCCGTCAGCCAGAGCGTATCCTGCCCGGGGGTGAAGTCGACCTGTTTTAATAATGCGATCAGTTCATCGTAGCAACCGTGAACGTCGCCAATCAGATATGTAGACATTAGATTAATGAATAAGTGTAGGTACGGCGAGACGGAATACGGGAATAGCAATGCGGAAAGCATTACCGTCGGCATCGACCATTTCGTAATGGCCCTGCATGGTACCCAGCGGAGTTTCAATTACCGCGCCGCTGGTGTACTGATACTCTTCGCCAGGGGCGATATGGGGTTGTTCACCCACCACACCTTCGCCCTGGACTTCAATTTCACGGCCATTGCCGTTGGTGATAAGCCAGTAGCGCCCGAGCAGTTGCACAGGCATCCGCCCCAGATTGCGAATGGTTACGGTATAAGCAAAGACAAAACGTTCTTCATCCGGTGTGGATTGGGACTCAATGTAGACGCTTTGAACCTGAACACAGACGCGGGGCGAATCAATCATGGCTTAGCTCTCCTTCGGCGGCGCATTGTCGCTGATGTAATTAGCCAGCTTGCAGTACTGCTCTACGGAAATATTTTCCGCACGCATTGCCGGGTCGATGCCCAACTCAGCTAATACGTCAACGGTAAACAGATTGCCAAGGCTGTTACGAATCGTTTTACGGCGCTGGTTAAAGGCTTCTGTCGTGATACGGCTCAGCACGCGCAGGTCTTTGACCGGGTACGGCATCGTTTTGTGCGGCACCAGGCGCACAACCGCAGAATCTACCTTTGGCGGTGGCGTGAATGCGGAAGGCGGTACTTCTAATACCGGGATCACGTTGCAGTAATATTGCGCCATCACGCTTAAACGACCATACGCTTTACTGTTCGGCCCTGCAACCAGACGGTTAACGACCTCTTTTTGCAACATGAAGTGCATGTCGGCAATGGCATCAGTATAGCTAAACAGATGGAACATCAGCGGGGTGGAGATGTTGTACGGCAGGTTACCGAACACGCGCAGCGGCTGTCCCATTTTTTCTGACAGTTCGCCAAAGTTCATGGTCATCGCATCCTGCTGATAAATCGTCAGCTTCGGCCCGAGGAACGGGTGCGTTTGCAGACGCGCGGCCAGATCGCGGTCGAGTTCGATAACGGTCAGTTCGTCGAGGCGTTCGCCTACCGGCTCGGTCAGCGCGGCAAGTCCCGGGCCGATTTCGACCATGGCCTGACCTTTCTGCGGATTAATGGCAGAAACGATACTGTCGATCACAAACTGATCGTTGAGGAAGTTTTGCCCGAAGCGTTTACGGGCTAAGTGGCCCTGATGGACTCGATTAGTCATTGAGTATTAACAATCATTTTGATGGCGAGATTAAGCGCCGTAATAAAACTGCCGACATCCGCTTTTCCCTGGCCTGCCAGATCCAGCGCAGTACCGTGGTCAACGGACGTTCGAATAAAGGGTAAACCGAGGGTGATATTCACCCCGCGGCCAAAGCCCTGGTATTTTAGCACGGGCAGACCCTGATCGTGGTACATCGCGAGTACGGCGTCGGCATTATCCAGGTATTTGGGCTGGAAAAGGGTGTCGGCAGGCAGAGGCCCGCTGAGGTTCATCCCCTTCGCCCGCATCTCCTCAAGCACTGGAATGATGGTGTCTATCTCTTCGGTGCCCATATGTCCGCCTTCACCCGCGTGCGGATTCAGGCCGCAAACCAGCACATGCGGCTGCGGAATGCCGAATTTGGTTTGCAGATCGTGATGCAAAATGCCAATGATCTCACGCAGGAGTTCAGGCGTAATGGCATCCGGAATGGCTTTGATCGGCAGGTGCGTTGTTACCAGCGCAACGCGCATTGCTTCGGTTGCCAGCATCATCACCACTTTCGGGCTGTGCGAACGCTCTTCGAAAAATTCCGTATGCCCGGTAAACGGAATGCCCGCGTCATTGATCACGCCTTTATGCACCGGACCGGTGATCAGGGCGGCAAATTCGCCCTGAAGGCAACCGTCACAGGCGCGCGCCAGCGTCTCGACAACGTAGTGGCCGTTTTCGGTGTGTAACTCGCCGGGGACAACAGGCGCACGGAGCGGAACAGAAAGCAGGGTGAGAGTACCAGACTGCTGCGGTGCGGGCTGTTGGCCTTCAACGTAAGGGAGGAGCGTTAAAGGCAGACCGAGCAAAGCTGCCCGGTCTTGTAACAGTGTTGCATCTGCACAGACAACCAACTCTACCGGCCAGCTGCGCTGGGCGAGCTGAACCACCAGGTCAGGCCCAATCCCGGCGGGTTCGCCGGGGGTGATCACAACACGATGCGGTTTCATCAGTTGCTCAACACTTTCACGTAAGCGCTGGCGCGTTGTTCCTGCATCCAGGTTGCGGCTTCTTCAGAGAACTTACGGTTAAACAGCATGCGATACGCGCGGTCTTTCTGCGCCGCGTCGGTTTTATCCACGTTGCGCGTGTCCATCAGCTGGATCAGATGCCAGCCGAAGGAAGAGTGTACCGGCGCGCTCATCTGGCCTTTATTCAGCTTCATTAACGCATCGCGGAAAGCCGGATCGTAAATATCAGCGGCCGCCCAACCCAGGTCACCGCCCTGGTTTGCAGAGCCAGGATCCTGAGAGAACTCTTTTGCTGCTTTATCGAAGGTGGTTTTACCGCTCTTGATGTCTGCGGCGATCTGTTCCAGCTTCGCACGGGCCTGATCGTCAGTCATGATCGGAGACGGCTTAAGCAGGATATGACGCGCATGCACTTCAGTAACCGAAATGTTCTGGCTCTGGCCGCGCAGGTCGTTCACTTTCAGAATGTGGAAGCCCACACCGGAACGGATTGGACCGACGATATCGCCTTTCTTCGCGGTGCTCAGCGCCTGGGCAAACAGGGATGGCAGCTCCTGAATACGCCCCCAGCCCATCTGGCCGCCTTTCAGCGCCTGCTGGTCAGCGGAATAGGTGATCGCCAGCTTGCCGAAGTCATCGCCATTACGCGCCTGCTCAACGATAGCGCGCGCCTGGCTTTCCGCCTCTGCCGCCTGATCGGAGGTTGGGTTTTCCGGCAGTGGGATCAGGATGTGGCTCAGGTTAAGCTCTGTGCTGGCATCATTCTGATTCCCCACCTGTTTTGCCAGGGCATCCACTTCCTGCGGCAGGATGGTGACGCGGCGACGGACTTCATTATTACGCACTTCTGAAATCAGCATCTCTTTACGGATCTGATTGCGGTAGGTGGCGTAGCTGATGCCGTCATAGGCGAGGCGGCTACGCATCTGGTTCGGGGTAATGTTGTTCTGCTTTGCAATGTTGGCGATCGCCTGATCGAGCTGCTCGTCAGAGATCTTCACACCCATTTTCTGGCCCATTTGCAGGACAATCTGATCCATGATCAGACGTTCCAGGATCTGGTGGCGCAGCGTAGCGTCATCCGGAAGTTGTTGACCTGCCTGGCCCGAGTTGAGCTTTACAGATTTCATCAAACCGTCAACGTCACTTTCAAGCACGACGCCGTTGTTAACCACAGCCGCGACTTTATCGACAACCTGTGGGGCCGCGAAGCTGGTATTCGCAACCATAGCGACACCGAGTAGCAGCGTTTTCCAGTTCTTCATACTTTTTCCATTTCAATTAACCGCAAAGCGGATTACGTTGTAAATCAAGCATATTACAATGAACTACGATACGGCAGAATGTTCGAGCGCAGCATCTGCTGCGTGCCCAGACCGTAGTTAGAACTCAGGCCGCGCAACTCGATATTAAAGCCAATCACGTTATCGTATTTGCCCTGACTGTTTTGCGTATCCCAACCGTTAAGTTTGCGTTCGTAACCGACACGTATTGCGTAACAGCAGGAGTTATATTGCAGACCCAGCATCTGGTCAGCAGGTTTTTGGGCATTCGTGTCATAGTAGTAGGCCCCGACGACTGACCAACGATCGGCAATCGGCCAGCTCGCGGCGGTACCCACCTGTGAAATACCGTCTTTGTATTGGTCTGTATTCGCATAGTTTGGCAGTGTCGCCTGGATATACTCCGGGCTGGCGTAACGGTACGTTAACTGCAACATGCGGTCTTCATCACGACGATATTCGATGGCAGCGCTGCCCGTCGCGATATTGTCCAGTCGTGTATCGTATTGAACACCACCGCGCAGACCCCAACGATCCGTCATGCGCCAGTAGGTGTCGCCTGCCCATACCAGTGAGCCCGTTTTGTTGTCTTTCTCCCAGTTAATGTCGTCATCACCGGTGCGAGACTCGGTGAAATAGTAGATTTGACCAACAGAAACGTTAAAACGTTCAACGGCAGCATCATCATATACGCGCGTTGTGACGCCGGTCGTTAACTGGTTAGCAGACGCAATACGGTCAAGGCCGCCGTAGGTACGGTCACGGAACAGGCCGCTGTAGTCTGATTGCAGGAAGGACGAGTCATAGTTTTGAATTTTGCTCTGATCGCGATAAGGCACATAAAGATACTGCATACGTGGCTCAAGCGTCTGGGTGTATCCATCCGCGAGAAGAGCCATATCACGTTCGAAAATCAGCTTCCCGTCCATTTTGAATTGCGGAAGCGTACGGTTTACCGATTCTTCAAGATCGGTGCCATAACGTTTGTTATACCAGTCCAGATTCTTCTGTTGGTAGTGGGTGGCCATCACTTTGGCTTCGGTATTCAGACTCGCCCAGTCGTTTGACCACGGCAGGTTGATCGTCGGCTCGATATGCAGACGCGTTGATTCCGGCATATCCGAGTTGGTGTTGACGAAATGGACCGCCTGAGCGTAAACGCGCGTGTCGAAAGGACCCACATCGTTCTGATACCAGTTCACGTCCAGCTGCGGCTCGGCACCATAGGTACTACGCGATTGCGTATCAAACACCTGGAACTGTTTGGTCGACACCGTCGCGTCAAAGTTCTCAATGGCGTAGCCCACGCTGAATTTCTGCGTGGCGTAACCGTCGGTACTGGAGCCGTATTTAGAATCAAAGTCGTTGAAGTAATACGGATCGCTGACTTTGGTGTAGTCGATGTTGAAGCGCCACACCTGATCCAATACCCCGGCGTGCTTCCAGTAGTACATCCAGCGGTGCTTATCACCTTCGCTCGGATGCTCGTCCTGGAAGACCTTATCTGATGGCAGATAATCAAATTCCATCAGACCCGCGCCCGCCTTGGTCAGATAGCGGAATTCGTTCTCCCACATGATGTTGCCGCGCTTATGGATATAGTGCGGCGTGATCGTGGCGTCCATGTTAGGCGCAATGTTCCAGTAGTACGGCAGGTAGAACTCAAAGTAGTTCGATGTGCTGTACTTGGCGTTCGGGATCAGGAAACCTGAACGACGTTTGTCACCCACGGGCAGTTGCAGGTAAGGACTATAGAAAATGGGCACCGGGCCGAGTTTAAAACGAGCGTTCCAGATCTCTGCAACCTGTTCTTCACGGTCGTGGATCACTTCACTGCCCACAACGCTCCAGGTATTTGACCCTGGCAAACAGGAGGTAAACGTGCCGTTTTCGAGAATGGTGTAGCGGTTTTCGCCGCGCTGCTTCATCAGGTCCGCGGTACCGCGCCCCTGACGACCGACCATCTGGTAATCACCTTCCCAGACGTTGGTGTCTTTGGTATTCAGATTCGACCAGGCTTTCGGACCTTTCAGGATGACCTGATTGTCGTCATAGTGCACATTACCCAGCGCATCCACCGTACGGACAGGCGCCTGAGCACCTTCCGGTTGCTTCTGGTGCAATTGCACTTCGTCAGCAAGCAGGCGACTGTTGCCCTGGTTAATATCGACATTGCCCGTAAAGGTTGCATTGTCAGGATAATTACCTTTTGCGCTGTCGGCATTAATGGTGACGGGTAAGTCATTCGTATCGCCTTTCACCAGTGGGCGATTGTAACTTGGGACGCCAAGCATACACTGCGAGGCGAGATCGGCTGCGAGCCCCTGTTGGCTATACAGGGCGGTGCCAATCATTGTGGCCAGAAGGGTGGGGATACGTTTTTTCATACGTTGTATTTTATTGTTCCGTCATCAGTGGCTACGGCTTACAAACGCTCAGAGACTATCTTACTCATCAGCGCAGTACCAGCGTTAATCCTGCCCGTTTGCGCGCCAGAGTGTTAGGCTCGCTATCGAATGACGAGTATGATAATGCAAATTATAGGCGATGTCCCTCAATTGACCGTGGCGCGACCACTGTAATGATGGCGTTGCGTCGGCCAGGAACATGACCATTCGGGGAGTATATGCAGTATTGGGGTAAAATAATCGGCGTTGCGTTCGCAATTATTATGGGTGCCGGATTCTGGGGTGTCGTTCTTGGCCTCATTATCGGCCATATGTTTGATAAAGCACGCAGCCGCAAAATGGCCTGGTTTGCCAACCAGCGCGAGCGCCAGTCACTCTTCTTCTCCACCACCTTCGAGGTGATGGGGCACTTAACCAAATCAAAAGGGCGCGTAACGGAAGCCGATATTCAGGTGGCCAGCGTCTTTATGGATCGCATGAATCTGCACGGCGAATCCCGCATCGCGGCGCAGAATGCGTTCCGGATTGGTAAATCAGATAACTACCCGCTGCGTGAAAAAATGCGGCAGTTCCGTAGCATCTGTTTCGGGCGTTTTGATTTAATTCGGATGTTTCTGGAAATTCAAATCCAGGCCGCCTTCGCGGATGGTTCTCTGCATCCGAATGAACGGGACGTTTTATATGTGATTGCCGAAGAGCTGGGCATTTCCCGCATGCAGTTCGACCAGTTCCTGCGTATGATGCAGGGCGGCGCGCAGTTTGGCGGTGGTTATCAGCAACAGCACTCCTCCGGCGGCTGGCAGCAGGCGCAGCGTGGCCCTACGCTTGAAGATGCCTGCAACGTCCTCGGCGTGAAGCCGTCTGACGATGTCACGACCATCAAACGCGCCTATCGTAAGCTGATGAGCGAGCACCATCCGGATAAGCTGGTGGCGAAAGGCCTGCCGCCAGAGATGATGGAGATGGCGAAGCAAAAAGCGCAGGAAATTCAGAAAGCCTACGAGCTGATTAAAGAGCAGAAAGGTTTTAAATAAAAAATGGCCCGACAGTGTCGGGCCATTTTTTCAGAAGTCTACCGGGGCTTTGAACGTCATGGCGTTGCCGAAAGCAGGGTGGGTAATGGTGAGCGTCTGCGCATGCAGTTGCAGGCGCGGCGCTAAGGCCAGCGCTTCTGGCGGCGCATAGAATCTGTCCCCCAGAATCGGGTGACCCATCGCAAGCATATGCACACGCAGCTGATGGGAGCGCCCGGTAATCGGCTTTAGCAGGACGCGCGCGGTGTTATCCGGCGCGTACTCCAGCACTTCATACTCGGTTTGCGCGGCCTTGCCGGTTTCATAACACACCTTCTGCTTTGGCCGGTTCGGCCAGTCGCAAATCAGCGGTAAATCCACCAGCCCTTCCGCCTGCGCCGGATGACCCCAGACGCGCGCGACATACTGCTTCTTCGGCTCGCGTTCGCGGAACTGACGCTTCAGCTCGCGTTCTGCCGCTTTATTCAGAGCCACCACAATCACGCCGCTGGTCGCCATATCCAGACGATGGACAGACTCGGCCTGGGGATAATCACGCTGGATACGCGTCATCACGCTGTCTTTATGCTCTTCCAGACGCCCCGGCACGGATAACAAGCCGCTCGGCTTGTTAACCACCATAATGTGCTCATCCTGATACAGAATGACCAGCCACGGATCCATCGGGGGATTGTAGGGCTCCATTACCATCTTGCGCTCCGCTTACTGATGCGTCACAACGATAAGACGCAGGGCGTCGAGACGCCACCCCGCCTGATTCAGGCTTTCCAGCACCTGCTGGCGATTGCTCTCAATAGCGGCCAGCTCATCGTCACGAATGTTCGGGTTCACCGCTTTCAACGCTTCCAGGCGCGACAGCTCGGCAGAAAGCTTCTCATCGGCTTCGCTACGCGCCGCATCGATCAGTTCTCTGGCCGCTTTTTCGGCCTGGGCTTCACCCAGTTGCAGAATGGCATGCACGTCCTGCTGCACCGCATTCACCAGCTTGCTGCCGGTATGGCGGTTCACCGCGCTCAGCTGACGGTTGAAGCTTTCAAACTCCACCTGACCGGCCAGGTTCGTACCGTTTTTATCCAGCAGCAGACGCACCGGGGTTGGCGGCAGGAAGCGGTTAAGCTGAAGCTGTTTCGGCGCCTGCGCTTCCACAACGTAGATCAGCTCCACCAGCAGCGTGCCCACAGGTAAGGCTTTGTTCTTCAACAGGGAGATGGTGCTGCTGCCGGTATCGCCTGAGAGGATCAGATCCAGGCCATTGCGGATGAGCGGGTGCTCCCAGGTGATGAACTGTGCGTCTTCGCGGGACAGCGCCACATCACGCTCAAAGGTGATGGTGCAGCCGTCTTCCGGCAGGCCCGGGAAATCCGGCACCAGCATATGATCGGACGGGGTCAGCACGATCATGTTCTCGCCGCGATCGTCCTGGTTAATGCCGACGATGTCGAACAGGTTCATGGAGAAGCTAATCAGGCTGGTGTCATCGTCCTGTTCTTCAATACTTTCGGCCAGCTGCTGCGCTTTTTCACCGCCGTTGGAGTGGATCTCCAGCAGGCGATCGCGCCCCTGCTCCAGCTGGGCTTTCAGCGCGTCGTGCTTCTCTCGACAGGATTTGATCAGCTCATCAAAGCCCTCGGTGTTTTCCGGCGCCGCAAGGTAACCGATCAGGTCTGCATGCACCTGATCGTAAATGGTGCGGCCGGTCGGGCAGGTATGTTCAAACGCATCCAGGCCTTCGTGGTACCAGCGAACCAGAACGGACTGGGCGGTTTTCTCCAGATACGGAACGTGGATCTGGATATCGTGCGCCTGACCGATACGATCCAGACGGCCGATACGCTGCTCAAGCAGATCCGGATTAAACGGCAGATCGAACATCACCAGATTGCTGGCGAACTGGAAGTTACGGCCTTCAGAACCGATTTCGGAGCACAGCAGAACCTGCGCGCCGCTGTCCTCTTCACTAAACCACGCCGCAGCGCGGTCGCGCTCGATAATAGACATGCCTTCATGGAACACGGCGGCGCGAATACCTTCGCGCTCGCGCAGCACTTGTTCAAGTTGCAGGGCGGTGGCTGCCTTGGCGCAGATCACCAGCACCTTCCGGGAACGGTGCGCGGTCAGATAACCCATCAACCACTCCACGCGCGGATCGAAGTTCCACCAGGTGCCAGTGTCGCCTTCAAATTCCTGATAAATCTGCTCCGGATAGAGCATGTCGCGCGCGCGATCTTCCGCAGATTTACGGGTGCCCATAATACCGGAGACTTTGATCGCCGTCTGGTACTGGGTCGGCAGCGGCAGTTTGATGGTGTGCAGTTCGCGTTTCGGGAAGCCTTTTACACCGTTACGGGTGTTACGGAACAGCACGCGGCTGGTGCCGTGGCGGTCCATCAGCATGTCGATCAGCTCTTTACGCGCAGATCCCGCATTATCGCTGTCGCTGTTCGCGGCCTGAAGCAGCGGCTCAATATCCTGCTCGCCGATAAGATCGCTGAGGGTGTTAAGTTCATCATTAGAGAGACGATTACCGGCCAGCAGCAGCGCGACGGCGTCCGCCACCGGACGATAGTTTTTCTGCTCTTCCACAAACTGCTCAAAATCGTGGAAACGGTTCGGATCGAGCAGGCGCAGACGGGCGAAGTGGCTCTCAAGACCCAGCTGCTCCGGGGTGGCGGTCAGAAGCAGAACACCCGGTACGCGCTCGGCAAGCTGCTCAATCGCCATGTATTCGCGGCTTGGCGCGTCCTCGCTCCAGACGAGGTGGTGTGCTTCGTCGACGACCATCAGATCCCATTCAGCGTCGCACAGATGCTCCAGGCGTTGCTTGCTGCGGCGCACGAAGTCCAGGGAACAAATGACCAACTGTTCGGTTTCAAACGGGTTCTCCGCGTCGTGCTGGGCTTCAGCATAGCGCTCGTCGTCGAACAGGGAGAAGCGCAGGTTAAAGCGGCGCAGCATCTCGACCAGCCACTGATGTTGCAGCGTTTCCGGCACCACAATCAGCACGCGCTCGGCAGCGCCAGAGAGCAGCTGCTGGTGCAGGATCATGCCTGCTTCGATGGTTTTACCCAGGCCCACTTCGTCAGCCAGCAGCACGCGAGGCGCATGGCGACGGCCCACGTCATGGGCGATATTCAGCTGATGGGGAATAAGGCTGGTACGCTGGCCGCGCAGGCCGCTCCACGGCATGCGGTACTGTTCACTCTGGAACTTACGCGCGCGGTAGCGCAGGGAGAAGCGATCCATTCGGTCGATTTGCCCGGCAAACAGACGGTCCTGCGGCTTGCTGAAAACCAGTTTGCTGTCGAGCAGCACTTCACGCAGGATAACATTCGTCTCGTCGGTATCAAGACGCGTACCGATGTAGGCGAGCAGTCCATTCTCTTCTTTTACGTCTTCAACCTTCAGCTGCCAGCCTTCGTGGCTGGTCACGGTGTCGCCCGGATTGAACATTACGCGGGTAACAGGGGAGTCATTGCGAGCGTACAGGCGGTTTTCACCGGTAGCAGGGAAAAGGAGGGTAACCATGCGCGCATCGACGGCAACGACGGTTCCTAATCCAAGTTCGCTTTCTGTATCGCTGATCCAGCGTTGACCAAGTGTAAAAGGCATAGTTGTTCGGCTCTAATCTTTAATTGCAGGCAATAGTTCGACCCCGTCAAAAAAGACGGTCATCGAAAAATGGGTCCGGGAATGGAAAGGGCGCTATGGTACTGGATGGCAACGGTTTCGTCACGCGTCAAAATAGCCCAAGTTGTCCTGTCACTAGTGTAGCAAAGTCGTCATTGATGAACGGTAAAATTCCCTCCGCAACCGGCTGAAGCTGGCGGGTCAGGTAGTGATCGTAATCAAGCGGAGACTGCTGGTAATCAACGGGTTCCGGGCCGTTAGTGGTCCAGACGTATTTGATCGTTCCCCGGTTCTGATACTGCGGCGCACGGCCCCGGCGAACGTTCTCTTCATCCGCCAGCCGCGCGGCGCGTACGTGGGGAGGAACGTTACGTTGATATTCGGCCAGGGGGCGGCGCAGGCGCTTGCGATACACCAGTTGGTCATCCAGTTCACCCGCCATCAGGCTGGCGATGGTGTCGCGCACATAATCCTGATAAGGCTCATTGCGGAACACCCGCAGGTAGAGCGTCTGCTGGAACTGCTGTGCCAGCGGCGTCCAGTCGGTGCGCACTGTCTCCAGCCCTTTAAACACCATCCGCTGCGTGTCACCTTCCTGAATCAGCCCGGCGTAGCGCTTCTTGCTGCCCTGGTCGGTTCCGCGAATGGTCGGCATTAAAAAGCGGGCAAAATGGGTTTCAAACTCCAGCTCTAACGCGCTGGTTAACCGCTCTTTTTGCAAACTTTCGCGCCACCAGTCGTTCACAAAGGCGACCAGATCTTTGCCGATTTGTGCGGCGTCGTCTTCCGAATGGGCGGCTTTCAGCCAGACAAAGGTGGAGTCTGTATCGCCATAAATCACATCATAGCCCCGGGATTCAATCAGCGCTTTGGTCTGGCGCATAATCTCGTGCCCGCGCATGGTGATGGACGACGCCAGACGGGGATCAAAGAAGCGGCAGGCACTGGTACCCAGCACGCCGTAAAAGGCGTTCATAATGATTTTCAGCGCCTGTGAGAGCGGCTTGTTGCCGTGGCGCTTGGCCTCATCGCGGCCGTGCCAGATGTTTCCCACAATTTCGGGCAGGCAGTGTTTTTCCCGCGAGAAGCGTGCTCCAAGAAAACCTTCGGTGCTGTGCGCATCGTCTGGCTGCGCCATCCCCTCCACCAGCCCCACCGGATCAATCAGAAACGTGCGGATAATGGACGGATACAGGCTTTTATAATCCAGCACCAGCACCGAGTCATACAGCCCGGGCCGTGAATCCATCACGTAACCGCCGGGGCTGGCCTGCGGCGGCACGTCGCCGAGGTTAGGGGCGACATAGCCCGCCCGGTGCATCCGCGGGAAATAGAGGTGGCTGAAGGCCGCTACCGAGCCGCCGTGCCTGTCGACCGCAAGGCCGTTCACCGTCGCCCGCTCCAGCAGGAAGGGCATGATCTCGGTTTTGTGGAAGATCTGCGTCACCAGCTCGCAATCTTTCAGGTTATAGGTGGCGAGCGCGGGTTTGTCTTCATTAAAGCGCCGGTCGATCTCGTCCATTCGGTCCCAGGGATTGTCGATGGATTTACCTTCGCCGAGCAGTTCCTGGGCGACCGCTTCCAGCGAGAAGGAAGAGAAGTTCCAGAAGGCGGATTTCAGCGCCTCGATGCCGTCGATAATCAGGCGACCGTTAGCCTGCGCGAAGAAAACACCGTTCTTAAAACCATGCTCACGCCACTCCAGCTCGCTGTTTCCGCGCCCCAGCATCATCGGGATACGGTAACGCTCGGCATGTTTTTGCAGCACGCGCAGGTCAAACTGCACTACGTTCCAGCCGATCAGAACATCCGGATCGTGCTCGGCAAACCACTGGTTAAGCTTCTCCAGCAGTTGCGGGCGGCTGTTGACGTACTCCAGATTAAAATCCAGCGCGGACGCATCGCCGTTTGGCGGCCCGAGCATATAGACAACCCGCTGCCCACAGCCTTCCAGACCAATGCAGTACAGTTCGCCGTGGCGGGTGGTTTCGATATCCAGCGAGACCCACTTGAGCGGGGGGCGATAATTCGGGCTAGGCTTGAGGCGCGCGTTAACGATCCTGCCATTTTGCGCGATGCCATCTACCCAGACGGGGGCGGTGATAAACCGCTCCATCAGAAAGCGTTCAGGCGGGCGAATGTCGGCCTCGTAAAGCGTCACGCCCGCTTCACGGAGCAGTTTTTCATAGCGCATTAACTGGCGATGGGCGCGGCAATAGAGGCCGTAAACCGGCTGGCGGTGGAAATCTTTCAGTTCAAGCGGGGTTATGCGCCAGCCGTTTTCTCCGCGCAGCAGCTGTTTCACTTTTTCGACGTGAGCTTCAGGAATAAAGGCCACGGACTCCTGCGGCGGGAGCGTAACGTTTAGCGGGCCGTTGTCCGTTGCCAGCCAGAATTCAACCTCAGTACCCTGAGGGGTATCCCGCCAGTGTCTGGTCAGTAAAAAGCCTTCTTGCGCCTGCGTCACGGCGTTATCCCATAAAACAAAACCAGGCCTGATTATAGCCTGGTTGAGGGGTGTTTTCTGGGGTTTTATACAGTGCCTGTTTTGCCGGATGACGCTGCGCTTATGCGGCCAACAAGCTACTGCCCGTAATACGCTTTCGCGCCGTGCTTGCGCAGATAATGCTTATCGAGCAGGGTCTGTTGCATGTCCGGCAACTGCGGTGCCAGCTGTCGACAGAAGATCCCCATATAGGCGACCTCTTCGAGCACGATCGCGTTGTGCACAGCGTCCCCCGCGTTTTTACCCCAGGCAAACGGGCCGTGGGAGTGCACCAGCACGCCGGGCATTTGCGCCGCGTCGATTCCCTGTTTTTCGAAGGTTTCGACGATCACGTTCCCGGTTTCCCATTCGTACTCACCGTTGATCTCCGCATCGGTCATCAGACGCGTGCAGGGAATGGTGCCGTAAAAGTAGTCCGCGTGGGTGGTGCCGGTCGCCGGAATAGGCTGGCCCGCCTGCGCCCAGATGGTCGCGTGACGCGAATGGGTATGCACAATCCCACCGATGGTCGGGAAGGCCTGATACAGCAGGCGGTGAGTCGGCGTATCGGAGGAGGGCTTTTTTTTGCCTTCAACCACTTCACCCGTTTCGATGCTGACCACCACCATGTCTTCTGCGGTCATTACCGTGTAATCCACGCCGGAAGGCTTGATCACGAACACCCCTTTTTCCCGGTCAACGGCGCTGACGTTGCCCCAGGTCAGGGTCACCAGGTTATGTTTTGGCAGCGCCAGGTTGGCTTCGAGTACCTGACGTTTGAGATCTTCTAACATTGTCGTCTCCTGCCGGATGGCGCTTCGCTTATCCGGCCTACAGAACCGTAGGCCCGGTAAACGAAGTGCCACCGGGCATTCAGGGCTTAGCGTTTTGAACCGTAATAGACTTCGTTCCAGCGCAGCGCGTCTTTAAAGGCTGGCAGACGGGTATCGTTATCAATCACGGTCAGTTCGATGTCGTGCAGCTCGGCAAACTGACGCATATCGTTCAGGTCAAGCGCGTGGCTGAATACGGTGTGGTGCGCGCCGCCGGCCAGGATCCAGGCTTCCGACGCGGTTGGCAGGTCAGGCTGCGCTTTCCACAAGGCGTTGGCGACCGGCAGTTTCGGCAGAGAATGCGGAGTTTCCACCGCATCGACGCAGTTCACCAGCAGGCGGAAACGGTCGCCGAGGTCGATCAGGCTGGCGTTAATGGCCGGGCCGGTACGGGTGTTGAAGATCAGACGGGCCGGATCCGCTTTGCCGCCAATGCCGAGGTACTGCACGTCGAGGATCGGTTTCTCTTCAACCGCGATGGATGGACACACTTCCAGCATGTGCGAGCCGAGCACCAGATCGTTGCCGTTCTCGAAGTGGTAGGTGTAGTCCTCCATAAAAGAGGTGCCGCCCTGTAGACCGGTTGACATCACCTTCATGATGCGAAGCAGAGCGGCAGTTTTCCAGTCGCCTTCGCCCGCAAAGCCGTAGCCCTGCTGCATCAGACGTTGTACCGCCAGACCCGGGAGCTGTTTCAGGCCGTGGAGATCTTCAAAGGTGGTGGTAAAAGCGTGGAAGCCGCCCTGTTCCAGGAAGCGCTTCATGCCCAGCTCAATGCGCGCCGCGTCCAGCACATTCTGGCGCTTGTCGCCGTTGATTTGTGCCGCAGGCGTCAGGCGGTAGCTGCTTTCGTACTCGTCCACCAGCGCGTTAACGTCGCCATCGCTGATGTCATTCACCACCTGCACCAGGTCGCCCACCGCCCAGGTGTTGACGGAGAAGCCAAATTTAATCTGCGCGGCCACTTTATCACCGTCGGTGACCGCCACTTCGCGCATGTTGTCGCCGAAACGCACCACCTTCAGGTGACGGGTATCCTGCTTAGATACCGCCTGACGCATCCAGGAGCCAATGCGTTTTTGTGCCTGGCCATCCTGCCAGTGGCCGGTCACCACGGCATGCTGTTGACGCATGCGCGCGCCGATGAAGCCGAACTCGCGGCCGCCGTGCGCGGTCTGGTTCAGGTTCATGAAGTCCATGTCGATGCTGTCCCACGGCAGGGAGGCGTTGAACTGCGTGTGGAATTGCAACAGCGGTTTGTTGAGGATAGCCAGGCCGTTGATCCACATTTTGGCTGGCGAGAAGGTGTGCAGCCACACCACCAGGCCAGCGCATTTGTCATCGTAATTGGCATCTCGGCAAATGTTGGTGATTTCGTCCGGGGTAGTCCCCAGCGGCTTCAGCACCAGTTTGCACGGCAGTTTGGCTTCCGCGTTCAGCGCATTCACAACGTGCTCCGCGTGTTTCGTCACCTGCTGCAACGCTTCCGGTCCGTACAAATGCTGGCTGCCAATCACAAACCACACTTCATAATTATTAAAAATGGTCATTATCGTGTCCTTAATGTGTCAGGGTTGCCGTAGTGTCCGCGGTGCTTTTGGCCGGGGCGGCGACAGGGAGATAGTGAAGTTCGGCGCTTTTTGCCCATTGCTGGTAGCGCTGATAAAGCTGTTCAAAGCGTTGTGCCTGCTGAGTCTGCGGATGGAGCGTATTTTCGACGGCGCTCGCCATATGCTGTTGCGCGGTCGGGATATCCGCATGGACGCCTGCGGCCACGGCAGCGAAAATCGCGGCACCCAGCGCACAGCACTGATCGGAGGCCACAATTTGCAGCGGCCGGTTCAGCACGTCGCAGCAGGCCTGCATAATCACCGGATTTTTACGGGCGATCCCGCCCAGCGCCATCACGTTGTTCACGTCAATGCCCTGGTCGATGAAGCACTCCATGATGGCGCGCGCGCCGAACGCGGTGGCGGCGATCAGGCCGCCAAACAGCGCGGGCGCGTCGGTCGCGAGGTTGAGATCGGTAATCACTCCTTTCAGACGCTGGTTGGCAAACGGCGTACGACGGCCGTTGAACCAGTCCAGCACCACCGGCAGGTGGTCGAGAGACGGATTTTTTGCCCAGGCGTCGGTGAGCTGCGGCAGGAGCTGTTTTTTGCTCGCCGTAATCTGCGTTTTCAGCTCAGGATGCGCGGCAGCCAGCTGATCCAGCGGCCAGCCGAGCACGCGGCCAAACCAGGCATAGATATCACCGAAGGCGGACTGGCCCGCTTCAAGGCCGATAAAATCAGGCACCACGCTGCCGTCAACCTGGCCGCAGATGCCTTTCACCGCGCGGTCGCCGACGCTGGCTTTATCTGCCGTCAGAATGTCACAGGTGGAGGTGCCGATAACTTTCACCAGCGTGTTGGGCTGCGCACCCGCGCCCACGGCCCCCATATGGCAGTCGAACGCGCCGCCGGAAATGGTCACGTTTTGCGGCAGACCGAGGCGTTTCGCCCACTCTTCGCAGAGCGTGCCGACCGGAATATCGGCGGTGAAGGTGTCGGTGAACAGCGGGTATGTCAGGTTTTTGTTGATGATCGGGTCGAGTTCATCGAAGAACGCTGCCGGAGGCAGACCACCCCAGCTGTCATGCCACAGCGATTTATGCCCGGCGCTGCAACGGCCGCGGCGAATATCCTGCGGACGCGTGGTGCCGGAGAGCAGGGCGGGAACCCAGTCGCACAGCTCAATCCATGACGCCGCTGCCTGTGCGACCGACGCGTCCGCGCGGGTAACGTGCAGGATCTTGGCCCAGAACCACTCGCTGGAGTAAATCCCGCCGATGTAGCGGGAGTAGTCAGTTTTGCCCGGCTGATGGCATAAGCGGGTGATGGCTTCCGCCTCTTCCACGGCGGTATGGTCTTTCCACAGCACAAACATGGCGTTCGGGTTGTCGGCAAACTCCGGTCGCAGCGCCAGTACGCGGCCTTCGGCATCGACAGGGGCAGGCGTTGAGCCGGTGCTGTCGACGCCAATCCCCACGACATCGGCCCGCTGGGCGTCGGTCAACTCCGCCAGAACGGTTTTGATCGCCGCTTCCATCGACTCGATGTAGTCCCGCGGGTGGTGACGGAACTGGTTGTTTGGCGCATCGCAGTAGCGCCCCTCTTGCCAGCGCGGATACCACTCAACGCTGGTTGCTATCTCCTGGCCAGTCGTACAGTCCACTGCCAGCGCGCGAACTGAGTCGCTGCCAAAATCGAGGCCAATTGCAATTGCCATGGTGTTGCTCCATCCAAAAAACAGGTATGGAAGAACATTAGAGACTAGGGACAAAAATCGTCAGGCAGGATCCGCTAATCTTATGGACTAAATTGCTGTAGCCACGCAAAGTGTGACGCCGTGCAAATATTCTATGTGGACATTTCTGCCGCACTTATAGACACTTTTGTTACTGCTTATCCGCCCGTGCTGGCGGAGAAATCAGGGGGAAAGGCTGAAACATGGCGGACGTAAAAGAGGCGTGATGCTTTTTGGATCTTTTCGCGGGCCATTTTTATACTGCTTTTATCGATATGGACAATTGGTTTCCTTCAGGACCCTTGGGAGAACTGAATCTATGGCCGAACCGCAAAACGATCCCTTACTGCCGGGCTACTCATTTAACGCCCATCTGGTGGCGGGACTGACGCCAATTGAGGCCGAGGGATATCTCGATTTTTACGTCGATCGCCCTCTTGGCATGAAGGGATATATCCTGAACCTGACCGTACGCGGAGAAGGCGTCGTCAAAAATGGGGATCAACAGTTTATCTGCCGCCCCGGTGATATGCTGCTGTTCCCGCCGGGGGAGATCCATCACTACGGGCGCCACCCGGATGCCAAAGAGTGGTATCACCAGTGGGTCTATTTCCGTCCGCGCGCCTACTGGCAGGAGTGGCTCTCGTGGCCGGCCATTTTCGCCCATACCGGTTTATATCGCCCGGATGAGGCGCATCTGGCGCAGTTCCGTGAGCTGTTCGCACAGATTATTGAGGCAGGGCAGGCGGGCGGGCGCTACGCCGAACTGCTGGCCATCAACCTGCTTGAACAGGTGCTGCTGCGCCGCATGGAGGCCATCAACGAGTCGCTTAATCCGCCGCTGGACAACCGCGTCCGCGACGCCTGCCAGTACATCAGCGACCACCTTGCCGACAGCCAGTTTGATATTGCCAGCGTCGCCCAGCATGTGTGCCTGTCGCCGTCACGGCTGTCGCATCTGTTCCGCCAGCAGCTTGGCGTGAGCGTACTCAGCTGGCGCGAGGATCAGCGCATCAGCCAGGCGAAACTGCTGCTCAGCACCACCCGAATGCCTATCGCCACCGTCGGGCGTAACGTCGGCTTTGAAGATCAGCTCTATTTCTCTCGCGTGTTTAAGAAGTGCACCGGTGCCAGCCCGAGCGAATTCCGTGCGGGATGTGAATAATCGGTAAACATTCAGGTGAACTTCAGGCGCATCTTGTAAACTATTCAGACAATTGATGCCTTGACGCGGTGCAGGGCGCTAAGCAGAATCGCTGATTCGTTTTCTGACCGGAATAGTTATGCAGGCATTGCTGGAACATTTTATTACCCAGTCCGTTATGTATTCGCTCATCGCTGTGGCGCTGGTGGCGTTTCTGGAGTCGCTGGCGCTGGTCGGGCTGATCCTGCCCGGCACCGTGATGATGGCGGGGCTTGGGGCGCTTATCGGCAGCGGCGAGGTCAATTTCTGGCAGGCGTGGATGGCCGGTATTATCGGCTGTTTGCTGGGGGACTGGATCTCCTTCTGGCTGGGCTGGCGCTTTAAGAAGCCGCTGCACCGCTGGTCGTTCATGAAAAAAAACAAAGCGCTGCTGGATAAAACCGAGCATGCGCTGCACCAGCACAGCATGTTCACCATCCTCGTGGGGCGCTTCGTTGGCCCAACGCGTCCGCTGGTGCCGATGGTGGCCGGGATGCTGGATCTGCCCGTCGCGAAGTTTGTGGTGCCGAATATCATCGGCTGCGTCTTCTGGCCGCCGTTCTACTTCCTGCCGGGTATCCTGGCGGGCGCGGCGATTGATATTCCTGACGGTATGCAAAGCGGTGAGTTTAAATGGCTGCTGCTGGGCACGGCGGTGCTGCTGTGGCTGGCGGTCTGGCTCTGCTGGCGCCTGTGGCGCAGCGCGAAAGCCAGTGTTGATCGTCTGACGCGCTATCTTCCGCGCACTCGCCTGCTCTGGCTGGCCCCGCTGACGTTGGGGGTGGCCGTGGTGGCGCTGATCGCGCTGATCCGCCACCCGCTGATGCCGGTGTACGGCGAGATCCTGTTAAAGGTGGTGAGCCGTTAAGGTGTTTTCCCTCTCCCTGTGGGCTGAGGGTTCCCCACAAAATAATGCCTGCACAGACGGCCCCCTCTCCCTTGAGGGAGAGGGCTGGGGTGAGGGGGAACATACGGCTCTGGTGGTCATTCCGTTCACTATATGTTCCTTGCTACTCTGTCACGACATGGCCGGTGAACGTGCCAGGGTGGCTCAGTCGCCACCACCCTTGGCGACCCGAGCTCCCGGCGGAAAATCGCCGCTTCGCGGTACCTTCGGCTTATTCCTTCAGGCTATCGGGTCGGGCATGAGCCTGCATCCATGCAGGCCACGCCCTCTCGGCGCATCCCTGCGCCTCGCCCCGGCCTACAGGAAACGCCTCAGCGATTTACAGCCGGACCAGGGCATCGCTGAAAGCCCTCAGTTATTCTGAAGGCAACGTTATCGCTTTTGCTTTCAAATTACTGGTGATCCCTCTCCCCTGTGGGAGAGGGCAAGGGTGAGGGCATCAGACCTCACGAATACCTAAAAGTGAAGATGCCCCCGCCTTACCACTCAGAAGTTCTTCTGTTTCCCCATCCCACAAAATACGTCCCTCCGCGATCACCACCGATCGCGGCGCGATGCGTGCGGCATCTTCGATGCTATGCGAAACCATCAGCATCGTCAGTTGCTCGCGCTCGCAAACCTCCTCAACCAGCGAGAGCATCTCCTGACGCAGGGCCGGGTCGAGCGCCGAAAAGGGTTCGTCAAGCAGCAGCAGCGGCTGCTTGCGCACCAGACAGCGCGCCAGCGCTACGCGCTGGCGCTGGCCGCCCGAAAGCTCCCCCGGTAGTCTGTTGATAAACGCAGCAAGGCCCATTTGTTCGGCGATCGCCTCCAGCGTCTGACGCTGCGCAACATTGAGCTTCAACCCCGGATCCATACCCAGCGCGATGTTCTGCCACACCGTAAGATGATTGAACAGATTGTTTTCCTGGAACAGCATCGACACCGGGCGCTTAGCCGGCGGAGCGTAGGTATACTCGCCATTATCAATGACGATCGACCCGCTGGCAGGCTGTAAAAAACCGGCAATCAGATTGAGCAGGGTACTTTTTCCGGCCCCGCTGGGGCCAAGCACTGCGATTCGCTCTCCCTGACGAACGGAGAGGGTAAAACGCATTGGCAGGTGCTCATAAAGCCAGGTTACATCAGTCAGTTTTAACATCACGCCCCGGAAGTTTTTCGATAACGTTAAATAACGCAAAGCACAGCAGCAACAGGAGTAGCGCCGTGACGGCGCCGTCCTGGCTACGATAGGAGCCAATTTGCTGATAAAGCCAGAACGGCAGCGTGCGGAAATCCTCGTTGCCGAAGAGGGCCACAACGCCAAAATCGCCAATCGACAGCACGCAGGCAAACGCCAGCGCCTGGGCCAGCGGACGCTTTAGCGCGCGCAGTTCGACCACCTTCAGACGCTGCCAGCCCTGCATGCCCAGCGACTGACACAGCAAACTGTAGCGGCTATTGACGTCGCGCATCGGGTTTTCCAGCACCTTGAGCGCGTAAGGGATGGCCATCAGTGCGTTGGTAAAAATGACGATGCCGCCGGCGCTTTCCGGCAGGCCGATGGTGCTGTTGAACAGTAAAAAGAATCCGGTCGCCAGCACAATGCCCGGCATCGCCAGGATCAGCATACCCGTCAGTTCCAGCGCGTGTCCGGCTTTACGGGCATGACGCGCGTGCAGTTCGCGGCTGCTCCAGAGCAGCATCATGGTCAGGATCACGCACAGTAGCCCGGCAGCCAGCGCGATGCGCAATGAGGTCCACGTTGCTTGCCACAGGACAGGCTGTTGCAGTACCGACAACACATTGCGATTCAGGCCATCAACAATAACGGCCAGCAGCGGGGGCAGCAGAAGCAGGAGTGCCAATGCGATTAGCATAAAATCCGCGACGCGGCTGTGCAGGCTGTCCTGCGGATCGCGCCAGCCTGTCAGGTTATTGCTACCTGTGGGGATCGCTTTACTTAGCCGCTGGCTGAGTAACACCAGCGCCAGGCAGCAGACCATCTGCACGATCGCCAGCAGCGCGGCGCGGCCCGGATCGTAGTCGTAACTTAAGGCCTGATAGATCGCCAGCTCAATGGTGGTGGCCTGCGGCCCGCCGCCGAGAGAAAGTACGGTCGCGAAGCTGGCGAAGCAGAGCATAAAGATTAGCGCGGCAACCGGAGCAATCTGGCGTCGCAGCCACGGCCATTCGACAAAGCGGAAGAACGACCAGCCGCGCATGCCAAGCTGGGCGGCAATCTGACGCTGCTCACCGGGAATGTTTTCCAGCGCCTGTAAAAAGAGGCGCGTCGCCATCGGCATATTGAAAAAAATATGCGCCAGCAGAATGCCTTTCAGGCCGTAAGGGGAGAAGGTCCATTCCAGACCAAGCAGGTTGAAGAGGGATGCCAGCCAGCCCTGCCGACCGTAGACGCTCAGAATGCCGAACACCGCCACCAGCACGGGCAGGATCAGCGTCATCGCGCACAGCCGCAGCAGGGCAAGCCTGCCGGGGAAACGTCTGCGATAGAGGGCGCGTGCAAGGAAAATGGCCGGGATCGCCGACAGCAGCGCGGAGAGAAACGCCTGCCAGAAGGAGAAGCGGATGACGTGCCAGAGATAGCTGTCGTGCCAGAGGGCGAGCAGATCGCTCTCTGGCGCGTTAAACCACAGCGCAAGGAATGCACCCAGGCTGACGACGACCATCAGTACGGCGGCGAGCAGCCCGGGAACTAACCAGCCGGGGATCAGCGGCTGACGGCGCGTTGCCATTCACTAATCCATGCGGCGCGCTGGGCGGCAACCTGCTGCGGCGTAAATTCCAGTGAGGTTTGCGGCTTGTTTAGCTGCTCAAAGCCTGCCGGCAGCGCAACGTCAGTGACCGGGTACATCCAGTTGCCGGTCGGAATAGCGTTCTGAAATGCCGGGGAGATCATAAATTTCAGGAATTTTTCGGCAAGCTCCGGCTGTTTGCTCGCGGCGGTGCGGGCGGCCACTTCCACCTGCAAATAATGCCCTTCAGCAAAGTTCGCGGCGGCGTAGTTGTCTTTCTTCTCGGCGATAATGTGGTAGGCCGGAGAGGTAGTGTAGCTCAGCACCAGGTCGCTTTCGCCTTTCAGGAACAGGCCATAGGCTTCGCTCCAGCCTTTGGTGACGGTAACGGTTTTCGCGGCCAGCTTCTGCCACGCTTCCGGCGTTTTATCCCCGTAAACTTTTTGCATCCACAGCAGCAGCCCCAGACCCGGCGTGCTGGTACGCGGATCTTCGTAAATCACGCGCCATTTCTGGTCACTTTCGACCAGCTCTTTCAGGCTTTTGGGCGGATTCTTCAGCTTGTTTTTATCGTAGACAAACGCAAAGTAACCGTAATCAAAGGGAACGAAGGTGTCGTTTTTCCAGCCGCCCGGTACGTTAACGGCATCTGCCGCCACGCCGCTTTTGGCGAACAGTCTGGTTTGGGTGGCGGCTTCCAGCAGGTTGTTATCCAGCCCGAGCACCACGTCGGCTTTGCTGTTTTTGCCTTCCATGCGCAGCCGGTTAAGCAGCGAGACGCCATCTTCCAGCGCCACGAATTTCAACTCGCAGTTGCAGTCCGCTTCAAAGGCTTTTTTTACCACCGGGCCAGGGCCCCAGTCGGCGGAGAAGGAGTCGTAGGTGTAGACCGTCAGAACAGGCTTAGCAAAAACAGGCAGCGCAAACAGCGCCAGCAGAGGAAGAACGTTTTTTAACACTTTGCACCTCAGGGTTGAGTGGCAAAGGATTTTGAGCGACAGCCTCAAATCCCTTCGCCGGCGTTATCCGGATCAGGTTCGACGGGTATTATCTCAGCGCACATCTGTGATGCAGCACCCCGTTGAGAACGGCGCTATTGTAATGATTTGGTGAATATTACGAAAGCGTTATGGCTCCGGCGGCGCAAACCAGGCGGATTTAAAATCAAACCAGCCCAGGGTGTTCATCCGCAGGCCGCGCATGCTGCGCTGGCCCTGGATCAGCAGCCAGTGGTGAATCAACGGTACGATCGTCTGCCCGGCCAGTAATTCCTGACACCAGGCGGCCAGATCCATTTCTCCTGCCCGCCACCGTGCGGCGTCCTGCTGCCAGTCCCGGTTGATACAGTGCTGAATCAGGGGCACTTCGTACAGGTGAGAAAAGAGCGAGAAATCAAGCGGCAGCGTAAAGTTTGCGCTGTTGAGCCAGATATCGCTGATGACGTCTCCGCGATGCCATTCATCATAATCGACTTCCTGTATCGCCAGCGTCACGCCTTCGGCTGCCAGCAGCGTGCTCATGATCCTTGCGATAAACCTGTGCTCAATGTGATCGCGATAGTAGCTGAGGGTGATGGTCTCCAGTCCGGCAGGTTTTTCACTGCGCACTGGCTGCGCATGGTGCCAGCGCGGAAGCAGGCCATAGGCCGGGAACCACCAGGTCTGGTATTGCTCCTCTGCGTGATAAATCAGGTTAGCAGGGGCAAGAATATGGCTGATCCACCTGCGTACGTCGTGGTTTGCCCCGCGATGGCTGCGGCTATCAAAGAGCAGGTAGTAGCAGCCCTCCTCCAGGCGGCTTTCGAACGCCTTTTCACCGGCTGTTGGCCCTTCCAGGGTCAGGCCTGCGCTCAGCTCTTCGTTGAGATCCGGTAACACCCAGACGTTCACTTCGTCGATCAACGCCCTGTAGCCAAAGTAATCATCAAAGGCGCGGATCTTCAGCTGATTACTGTTGTTTCGTGTAACGGAGTAGGGGCCCGTACCAATCGGCTGGCTGGAAAAATTGTTCAGGGAGCGCCACTCGGCAGGCAGGATCATTGAGGGGACGTAGCCCAGAAGCCACGGAAGCCATTTGTCCGGCTGCGATAGCTCAATATCCAGCGTCCAGGCCGTTGGGGAGTGGATCCGCGAGATATGCGAATAGAGCGGCAGCGTGCGGGCGCGCTCTAAGGAATCGATAACGTCGCGCATCACCAGCTCGCGTCCATGGTGGAAATGAATGCCGGGGCGTAAGAAAAAGCGCCAGTGGCGCGGGGAAAGCTGTTGCCAGTGGTGCGCGATATCCGCCTCCAGTTCCCCGTTTTCCTCATTTATCCGCGTCAGGCCGCTGAATATCTGCCGGGCCATGTGGGTTTCAGAGCGACGTAACGCCGTACCGGGCAACAGATTTTTCATTGGGCGGTAGTAAAGCACCCGCAGAATGTGGCGTCCCTGACGAAAGCTGCGTCCCAGATGCGAGACCAGCATCTGGCGCACGGCGGCTTTGTCGCCCACCAGCTGGACCAGCTGATCGATGCGGTCCTGCTCCAGCAGATCCTCCGCCCGCTGTTGCTGTAGCGCCAGGCCGGTATAAAGGAAAGTCAGGCGCGAGCGCTTGCCGCGTCCGGCTTCAGCCTCCCAGTTTAGCCAGCCCTGCTGCTGCATGGTGTTGAGGAGGGTACGCATATGACGCCGGGAGCAGTTGAGGAGTTCAGCCAGCTCGTTCAGCGTGGTCTCCTGCGATTGCCCCTCGCAGCACTGCCAGAGGCGGATAAATTGTTGTTGCAGACGACCAGAAGGCATAAAAGGGGAACTCCTGACAAAAAATCAGCAATTTATTAATCCCTATATTAAGCCAATAATCCTTATCGATGAAGCGAGGAGGTAAATTATGAAGAGGTCTACCGCACGTCAGTTTTATCAGCACTATTTTTCAGCGACAAAGGGAGTGTCCTGGCTGGCCCGCCAGTGCGCAGAGCAGCGGCTGAGAATACTGGAAGATCTGATGCAGTGGGACGTTACGAAACCGACCTCTTCTCGCTAACTCGCCTCGATCATGTGTGACTGAGTATTGGTGCTAATCACCCGCCAGCAAAATGTTTTTTGCTGGCTTTTTTCGTTTACTATTTCACCCAATTTCGATTCGCTTTCATAAGGACTTGCGCATGCTCTGGTTGATGACGATGGGGCGACGCCTGAATGGCGTGTACGCCGCTTTTATGCTGGTGGCCTTCATGATGGGCGTAGCCGGCGCGCTACAGGCGCCGACGCTGAGCCTGTTTCTCAGCCGCGAGGTGGGGGCGCAGCCGTTTTGGGTGGGCCTGTTCTACACCGTCAACGCCATTGCCGGGATCCTCGTCAGCCTGTGGCTGGCGAAACGATCCGACAGCCAGGGCGATCGCCGCAAGCTGATCCTCTTTTGTTGCGCAATGGCCGTGGGCAACGCGCTGCTGTTTGCCTTCAACCGCCATTACCTGACGCTCATTACCTGCGGCGTGCTGCTGGCCTCTCTGGCGAACACCGCCATGCCGCAGCTCTTCGCCCTGGCACGGGAGTACGCCGACAACTCGGCGAGGGAAGTGGTGATGTTCAGCTCGGTGATGCGTGCGCAGCTCTCGCTGGCGTGGGTCATTGGTCCCCCGCTGGCGTTCATGCTGGCGCTGAACTACGGCTTCACCACCATGTTTTCCATCGCGGCGGGGATTTTTGTCATCAGCCTGGCGCTGATAGCCTTTGCGCTGCCATCGGTGGCGCGCGTAGAGCAGGTGACGGACAAGCCCATCACGCAGGTGAGCGGCTGGCAGGATAAAAACGTCCGCATGTTGTTTATCGCCTCCACGCTGATGTGGACCTGCAACACCATGTACATTATCGATATGCCGCTGTGGATCAGCAGCGATCTGGGACTGCCCGACAAGCTCGCGGGGATCCTGATGGGCACCGCTGCCGGGCTGGAGATCCCGGCGATGATTCTGGCGGGTTACTACGTCAAACGTTTCGGAAAGCGTCGGATGATGGTCGTCGCCGTGGCGGCTGGGGTGGTGTTCTACGCGGGGCTGATCCTGTTCCATTCGCGTGAAGCTTTGCTGACGTTACAGCTGTTTAACGCGGTATTTATCGGCATCGTTGCCGGGATCGGCATGCTCTGGTTCCAGGATCTTATGCCCGGACGCGCAGGCTCTGCGACCACGCTTTTTACCAACAGCATTTCAACCGGAGTGATCCTGGCGGGGGTGATTCAGGGGGCGCTGGCGCAAAGTTACGGGCATGGCTCAGTTTACTGGGTGATTGCCGCGATTTCGGTGGTTACGCTTGGGCTGACTTGCCGGGTTAAGGATGTCTGATTTTGGAAGGCGGCTTTACGAAACAAATCAATGGCCCGCTTTTTGCGGGCCATTGTCTTTAGCCCATAAACGCAGGCTGTTTTTTCTCGTACGCGGAGATGGCGTCTTCGTGCTGGAGAGTTAAACCAATGCTGTCCAGACCGTTCAGCATGCAGTGGCGACGGAACGCATCAATGCTGAAGCTGTAGGTTTTATCCCCGGCTTTCACCACTTCCCCTTCCAGATCCACTTCAAACGCAATCCCCGGATTTGCCTGCACCAGCGCAAACAGTTCATCGACCTGTTCGTCACTCAGCGTCACCGGCAGCAGCTGGTTGTTAAAGCTGTTGCCGTAGAAGATATCCGCGAAGCTTGGGGCGATAACCACCTTAAAGCCGTAGTCGGTCAATGCCCATGGCGCATGTTCACGCGACGATCCACAGCCAAAGTTTTCCCGCGCCAGCAAAATGGAGGCGCCTTTGTATTCCGGAAAGTTCAGGACGAATTCCGGGTTTGGCACTTCGCCTTTATCGTCGAGGAAGCGCCAGTCGTTGAACAGATGCGCACCAAAACCCGTGCGCGTCACTTTCTGCAAAAACTGCTTAGGAATGATAGCGTCAGTATCGACGTTAGCGGCATCCAGCGGGACAACACGGCCCGTATGTTGGGTAAATTTCTCTGCCATGATTGTCTCCTTATTTCAGGCTGCGAATATCGGCGAAATGACCGGTGACTGCCGCAGCGGCGGCCATTGCCGGGCTGACCAGGTGGGTGCGCCCACCGCGGCCCTGACGGCCTTCAAAGTTACGGTTGCTGGTGGAGGCACATCGCTCGCCCGGATTCAGGCGGTCGTTGTTCATCGCCAGACACATGGAGCAGCCGGGCAGGCGCCATTCGAAGCCTGCTTCGATAAAGATCTTATCCAGACCCTCCGCTTCCGCCTGGGCTTTCACCGGACCGGAGCCCGGCACAACCAGCGCCTGCACGCCCGGCGCCACTTTGCGGCCTTTAGCAATTTCTGCCGCAGCGCGTAAATCTTCAATACGGGAGTTGGTACAGGAGCCGATGAACACTTTATCAATGCTCACGTCGGTCAGCGGTACGCCGGGTTTCAGCCCCATATAGGCCAGCGCCTTTTCCGCACTGGCGCGCTCGACCGGATCGGCGAAGGAAGCCGGGTCAGGAATGCTGTCGTTGACAGAAATCACCTGGCCCGGGTTGGTGCCCCAGGTGACCTGCGGGGCGATCTCTTCCGCCTGTAACGTCACAACGGTATCAAAAATTGCCCCCTCGTCCGTTTTCAGGGTTTTCCAGTACGCTACCGCGTCGTCAAAATTCTGACCTTTCGGCGCATGCAGACGCCCCTTCACATAGTTGAAGGTGGTTTCGTCTGGGGCCACCAGTCCTGCTTTGGCGCCCATCTCAATGGCCATGTTGCAGAGGGTCATACGACCTTCCATGCTCAGCGCCTGGATAGCATCTCCGCAGAACTCAACGACGTGACCGGTGCCGCCTGCACTGCCGGTTTTGCCGATAATCGCCAGCACGATATCTTTCGCGGTGATACCCGGCGCGGCTTTCCCCTTCACTTCAATCTTCATGGTTTTGGCGCGGCCCTGCTTCAGGGTCTGCGTCGCCAGAACGTGTTCAACTTCAGAGGTCCCAATCCCGAACGCCAGCGCGCCAAATGCGCCGTGGGTTGCGGTATGGGAGTCGCCGCAGACGATGGTCATGCCTGGCAGGGTAATCCCCTGCTCAGGCCCCATTACGTGGACGATACCCTGATAGGGGTGGTTCAGATCGTACAGCTCCACGCCAAACTCGTTACAGTTCTTAATCAGCTCCTGCATCTGGATACGCGCCATCTCGCCAGATGCATTGATGTCTTTGGTCTGGGTGGAAACGTTGTGATCCATCGTGGCAAAGGTTTTACCCGGCTGACGCACCGGGCGCTTGTGCGCGCGCAGGCCGTCAAATGCCTGAGGAGAGGTCACTTCATGTACCAGATGACGGTCGATGTACAACAGTGGGGTTTCGTTTGGTGCTTCGTAGACCACGTGCGCATCAAACAACTTCTCATATAACGTCTTAGCCATGATTACACCCCTTCAGCGACATAGCGGGCAATGATGTCGCCCATTTCATCGGTACTGACTGCCGCCGTGCCGCGTGCTAAATCGCCGGTACGGACGCCTTCTTCTAACGCCCGGTTAATGGCGTTTTCAATTGCGGTTGCTGCATCGCCTGCATCCAGGCTATAGCGCAGCAGCAGAGCCAGGGAGAGGATCTGCGCAATCGGGTTGGCGATGTTTTTGCCTGCGATATCCGGCGCGGAGCCGCCCGCCGGTTCGTACAGGCCAAAGCCTTCTTCGTTCAGGCTGGCCGAGGGCAGCATGCCCATGGAGCCGGTGATCATGGCGCACTCATCCGAGAGAATATCGCCGAACAGGTTGGAGCACAGCAGCACGTCAAACTGGGACGGATCTTTGATCAGCTGCATCGTTGCATTGTCGATATACATATGCGACAGCGCAACGTCCGGGTACTGCTTAGCGACTTCACTGACGATTTCGCGCCACAAAATAGACGACTGGAGCACGTTTGCTTTATCAATAGAGGTCACTTTACGGCGGCGTTTGCGCGCTGACTCAAACGCGATATGGGCGATACGTTCGATTTCAAAACGGTGATAGACCTCGGTATCAAACGCTTTCTCATGCTGACCGCTGCCTTCGCGACCTTTTGGCTGACCGAAGTAGATGCCGCCGGTCAACTCACGCACGCACAGGATGTCGAAACCGTTGGCCGCGATATCCGCGCGCAGCGGGCAAAACTCTTCCAGCCCCGGGTACAGTTTCGCCGGACGCAGGTTGCTGAACAGTTTGAAGTGCTTACGCAACGGCAGCAGCGCACCGCGCTCTGGCTGCTCTGCTGGCGGCAGGTGTTCCCATTTTGGGCCGCCCACGGAGCCAAAAAGAACGGCATCGGCATTTTCGCAGCCTTCTACAGTCCCTTTCGGCAGGGGAGTACCGTGATTATCAATCGCAATACCGCCCACGTCGTAGTGGCTGATGGTAATTTTCATCGCAAAACGCGAACGAACAGCTTCCAGTACTTTCAGTGCCTGTGCCATCACTTCCGGGCCAATTCCGTCGCCCGGCAACACGGCAATATGGTAATTCTTCGACATTACACGGTTTCCTTATTGTTCTCTTTATTCTGAGCCTTGCGTTGCAACTCTTTTTCCACTTCGGCGGCGCGCCAGATGTTGTTCAGGACATGCACCATCGCTTTCGCGGAGGATTCGACGATATCTGTCGCCAGACCCACACCGTGGAAGCGGCGACCGTTGTAGTTGACGACGATATCAACCTGGCCCAGGGCGTCTTTACCGTGCCCTTTTGCCGTCAGGTCGTATTTCACCAGCTCTACGTCGTACTCAGTGACGCGGTTAATCGCCTGGTAAATGGCATCCACAGGGCCGTTACCGTTGGCGGCTTCCGCTTTAATTTCATCGCCGCAGGCCAGCTTGACGGAGGCGGTAGCGATATCGCTTGAGCCTGACTGAACGGTGAAGTAGTCCAGACGGAAGTGTTCTGGCTCTTCCTGCTGTTTATTGATGAATGCCAGTGCTTCCAGGTCGTAATCGAAGACCTGGCCTTTCTTGTCAGCCAGCTTCAGGAATGCGTCGTACAGCTGATCCATGTTGTAATCGCTGTCCTTATAACCCATCTCTTCCATACGGTGTTTTACCGCCGCGCGGCCAGAGCGCGAGGTCAGGTTCAATTGAACCTGGTTCAGACCGATGGATTCCGGAGTCATGATTTCGTAGTTTTCACGGTTCTTCAGCACGCCATCCTGGTGAATACCGGAGGAGTGCGCGAAGGCACCCGTGCCGACGATCGCTTTGTTGGCCGGAATCGGCATGTTGCAAATCTGGCTGACGGTCTGGCTGGTGCGCCAGATCTCGTTGTGATTGATGCGGGTGTGCACATCCATGATGTCTTTGCGCACCTTGATCGCCATGATCACTTCTTCCAGCGAGCAGTTGCCCGCGCGTTCACCGATACCGTTCATCGCGCCTTCTACCTGACGCGCGCCGGCGTGGACGGCTGCGATGGCATTGCCCACGGCCAGACCCAAATCATCGTGGGTGTGGACGGAGATAATCGCTTTATCAATATTCGGTACGCGGTCATACAGGCCGGTGATGATATTGGCGAACTCAAACGGCATGGTGTAGCCGACGGTATCAGGGATGTTGATGGTTTTGGCGCCGGCATTGATGGCGGCTTCCACCACACGGGCCAAATCGTCAATCGGCGTGCGGCCTGCATCTTCACAGGAGAATTCGACGTCATCAGTGTAGTTACGCGCGCGTTTGACCATATACACCGCACGTTCAATCACTTCATCCAGCGTACTGCGCAGCTTGGTCGCAATGTGCATGGGGGAGGTGGCAATGAATGTATGGATACGGAAGGCTTCTGCAACTTTCAGGGATTCCGCGGCCACATCAATATCTTTCTCTACGCAGCGAGCCAGACCGCACACGCGGCTGTTTTTGATGGTGCGGGCGATGGTCTGCACTGACTCGAAATCACCTGGCGAGGAGACGGGAAAGCCGACTTCCATTACGTCTACACCCATGCGTTCGAGGGCCAGAGCAATTTGCAGTTTTTCTTTAACACTCAGGCTCGCCTGTAATGCCTGTTCACCGTCACGTAAAGTAGTATCGAAAATAACGACTTGCTGGCTCATGGGTTAGGTCCTTGTCAGTCTTAGGGCGCCTTGCTACGAGCATAAAAAAACCCGCGCAGTGGCGCGGGTTTTTAGTTTTACTGAAGACGATTCAACGCTGAATTTCGCCCGCCAGTCTACCGCGCACAGTGGATGCGTTTAGTAGTAGTAGACCGGTGAAACGAAGGGTGCGAATCATGAATCGTGCTCCAGGTGAATGCGATATGCTTTTAGTGGTACTGGATACGCCAACTCATGTCAACCCCTCTCAGGCAAAACGGCCACTCAGTAAAGGATAAACTCATTAGCTAATTGTGCTGGTTTTTGCATGTCTAACCGATTTTATTGTCTATTATTGGACTGGCGATTCATCTCTGGAATAATTTGAATATAATTGGTAGCAATTGAACATACTATTTTTACCAATGTGCTGTGAAATGGAATCTGTTTCATATCATTGATTTATAAATTACATGAATGATTTGCGGGTGAGTAAGTTATCAAAATTGATATCATTTTGTTAATGAAAATGCGATGTATGCCATTAATAGTTTAATAACACTTAAGTCATTATTAATGAGTGCGTTGATTGTGCATTTGTCTGATTTATGGTTTCATGCCCACATTAAAGTTTGAGATATCTTTTGAACGATTTTTAGCTCTTCATTTATGGGATGCGTAAAGTCGCTCGTTGAATGGGGTTTCTTTATATATTCCGAATTTTAAATAATTTCCTTTCGCTTGTTGTATATGCATGGTAAATCATATTTTTCGAAGTTATTACTGTACCTTGGCAAAGGGAATTTAGCGTGACGGTGGAGTCAGAAATGCCAGAAAATAATATTAACCAACCACAGACTTATGATGGGGTTAAGCCTCAGTTGCGCACAGTGGATCTCAATCTGTTAACTGTATTTGATGCAGTTATGCAGGAGCAGAATATTACGCGAGCAGCGCAATCTCTGGGAATATCTCAACCTGCCGTGAGTAATGCCGTAGCCAGACTTAAGGTGATGTTTAACGACGAGTTATTCGTCCGCTATGGAAGAGGTATCCAGCCCACGGCGCGTGCATTCCAGCTATTCGGTTCGATTCGTCAGGCGCTACAGCTGGTACAAAATGAGCTTCCCGGCTCGGGTTTTGAACCCTTAAGCAGTGAACGGGTTTTCCATCTCTGTGTTTGCAGTCCGTTAGACAATTATTTGACGTCTGTTATATATAATAAAGTTGAACACATTGCTCCTAATATTCATCTCGTTTTTAAATCATCATTAAATCAAAATACTGAGCACCAGCTTCGTTATCAGGAAACGGAGTTCGTTCTGGGCTATGAAGAGTTTCGCCGTCCAGAGTTTGCCTGTGTTCCATTGTTTAAAGATGAAATGGTGTTAGTCGCCAGCAAAAAACATCCCCGTATGAATTCTCCGCTGCGTGAAAGCGATGTTTACAGCGAGCAGCATGCCGTGGTTGCTCTGGACAGATATGCCTCATTTAGTCTGCCGTGGTATGACACTGCCGATAAACAAGCCAGCGTGGCCTATCAGGGAATGGCGATGGTCAGCGTATTGAATGTCGTTTCTCAGACGCAGCTAGTCGCTATTGCACCGCGCTGGCTTGCTGAAGAGTTCTCCGATTCGCTGAGCCTGCAAATTTTACCTCTGCCGCTCAAGCTGAATAGCCGTACCTGTTATCTTTCCTGGCATGAAGCGGCGGGGCGGGATAAAGGGCATCAATGGATGGAAGAGCTGCTGATCAATATTTGTCGTCGATAAGACAGGGTGAATAAACCGCATGGTGCCATGCGGTTTATTCTGTGTTTTTTTATGCAAGCAATATTTTGTTCTGTTCGCATTTTTTCAGACACTCAGGGAGGCTTAAAAATAGATGATTTCCTGATCCATCCTCTTTTTAAGAGATGAATTATTAGCGTCTCCCCTCATAGCAGATGAATTCACCATATTCGTGTCTGACAGCTGTTTTTTCTGCTTTTATTGCCCATTCCCGCATTCCGTTTGCTAATTGCCTGGCTCATAACGAGCGGTTAAGGTATCCATCACTCTGCACTTTATAAGATGGGTTTACCCTGTCAGAAGACGGCGCGGAAATGAATTCTGTTGACCGTCTATAACAAAAGCCTGGAGGCAAAGCATGGAGATGTTGTCTGGCGCGGAAATGGTCGTCCGATCGCTTATCGATCAGGGCGTGAAGCAAGTGTTCGGCTATCCTGGAGGTGCGGTTCTTGATATTTATGACGCGCTGCACACGGTAGGCGGTATTGATCATGTTCTGGTTCGTCATGAACAGGCTGCTGTGCATATGGCAGACGGCCTGGCCCGCGCCACGGGCGAGGTGGGTGTTGTGCTCGTCACTTCCGGACCGGGGGCGACCAATGCCATTACCGGCATTGCGACTGCGTATATGGACTCCATTCCCCTGGTCATTCTCTCCGGACAGGTGGCGACGTCACTGATTGGCTATGATGCGTTTCAGGAATGCGACATGGTGGGGATCTCACGCCCCGTGGTGAAGCACAGCTTTCTGGTTAAGCAAACGGAAGACATCCCGGGCGTACTGAAAAAAGCCTTCTGGCTGGCCGCCAGCGGTCGTCCTGGGCCAGTGGTTGTCGATCTGCCAAAAGATATTCTCAATCCCGCGAATAAACTGCCTTACCTGTGGCCTGAGTCGGTGAGCATGCGTTCATATAATCCGACGACGCAGGGGCACAAAGGCCAGATTAAGCGTGCGCTGCAAACGCTGCTGGCTGCGAAAAAGCCCGTAGTCTATGTGGGGGGCGGCGCCGTCAATGCAGCCTGTGAAACGCAACTACGCGAACTGATTGAGAAGCTGAATCTTCCTGTCGCGTCATCGCTGATGGGGCTGGGGGCATTCCCGGCTACCCACCGTCAGGCGCTGGGCATGCTGGGTATGCACGGCACCTATGAAGCCAATATGACGATGCACCATTCTGATGTGATTTTTGCCGTCGGCGTGCGTTTTGACGATCGCACCACCAATAATCTGGCGAAATACTGTCCGCATGCGACGGTGCTGCACATTGATATCGATCCGACTTCAATCTCTAAAACGGTGCCGGCGGATGTGCCGATCGTGGGGGACGCACGACAGGTGCTGGATCAAATGTTGGATCTGCTGGCGCAGGAGACCGCGTCTCAACCGCTGGACGAGATCCGCGACTGGTGGCAGCAAATCGAACAGTGGCGTGGCCGTCAGTGCCTTAAGTACGACACACAAAGTGAGAACATCAAGCCGCAGGCGGTGATCGAGACGATCTGGCGTCTGACCAATGGCGATGCGTATGTCACTTCTGACGTGGGCCAACATCAGATGTTCGCTGCGCTGTATTACCCGTTTGATAAACCGCGTCGCTGGATCAACTCTGGCGGGCTCGGCACGATGGGCTTTGGTCTGCCCGCCGCGCTGGGGGTGAAGCTGGCGTTGCCAAACGAAACGGTGATCTGCGTGACGGGTGATGGCAGCATACAGATGAATATTCAGGAGCTTTCTACTGCGCTGCAATATGAGTTGCCAGTGCTGGTGCTGAACCTGAATAACGGTTACCTCGGTATGGTAAAGCAGTGGCAGGATATGATTTATTCTGGCCGTCACTCTCAGTCTTATATGAAGTCACTTCCGGACTTTGTCCGCCTGGCTGAAGCCTATGGTCATATTGGCATGCGGGTAACCGATCCGTCAGAGCTGGAAGCGAAGCTCGGCGAAGCGCTTGAGCACGTTAAAAACAATCGCCTCGTCTTCATGGACGTCATCGTCGACGGCACAGAGCATGTTTATCCGATGCATATCCGTGGCGGCGGTATGGATGAAATGTGGTTAAGCAAAACGGAGAGAACCTGATATGCGCCGGATATTATCTGTATTACTGGAAAATGAGTCGGGCGCACTGTCACGCGTCATTGGGCTTTTTGCGCAGCGCGGCTATAACATTGAAAGCCTGACCGTTGCGCCGACCGATGACCCAACGCTCTCCCGCATGACGATCCAGACTGTCGGCGATGCGAAAGTGCTTGAGCAGATTGAAAAACAGTTGCACAAACTGGTGGACGTACTGCGCGTCAGCGAGCTGGGGCAGGGGGCTTACGTCGAACGTGAAGTGATGCTGGTGAAAATTCAGGCCAGCGGTTACGGTCGTGAAGAGGTCAAGCGCAACACGGATATCTTCCGTGGGCAGATCATCGACGTCACGCCTTCTATATATACTGTGCAGCTTGCCGGAACGAGCGATAAGCTGGATGCGTTCCTGGCCTCCGTCAGGGATGTAGCAAAAATTGTTGAAGTTGCGCGCTCTGGCGTTGTTGGCCTCTCGCGCGGCGATAAAAGCATGCGTTAGTTGCGCAAAAGGTTCGCCTCTTTCAGCCCGGTAGCCAAAGCCGGGCTTTTTTTTGCGTAATCCACCGACAACGCGGACAAAAGCGGTTGCCGTGAAAGCTATTCTGCGTTTAGATGTTAAAATATTTAACCATAACCTTGACAGGGCCATGGACTTTTTTCTTTTTTTGAGGGGCAATTGTGAAACTGGATGAAATCGCCCGGCTCGCCGGCGTGTCGAGAACCACGGCCAGCTATGTGATTAACGGTAAAGCAAAGCAGTATCGTGTCAGCGATAAGACCGTTGAGAAAGTGATGGCAGTCGTTCGTGAGCATAATTACCATCCGAATGCTGTCGCCGCAGGTTTACGTGCCGGGCGCACCCGCTCGATTGGCCTGGTTATCCCGGACCTGGAAAATACCAGCTATACCCGCATCGCCAACTATCTGGAACGTCAGGCTCGTCAGCGGGGCTATCAGCTGTTGATTGCCTGCTCCGAGGATCAGCCTGACAACGAGATGCGCTGCATTGAGCATCTGCTGCAACGTCAGGTTGACGCCATCATCGTGTCGACCTCTTTACCACCAGAGCATCCTTTCTATCAGCGCTGGGCAAACGATCCGTTCCCGATTGTGGCGCTGGATCGTGCGCTGGATCGTGAACATTTCACCAGTGTCGTAGGTGCCGATCAGGACGATGCAGAAATGCTGGCTGCCGAGCTGCGTACCTTCCCGGCTGAAACGGTGCTGTATCTTGGCGCTTTGCCTGAACTTTCCGTAAGCTTCCTGCGTGAACAAGGGTTCCGTACGGCATGGAAAGACGATCCGCGTGACGTTCATTATCTGTATGCCAACAGCTATGAGCGTGAAGCGGCTGCCCAGCTGTTCGAGAAATGGCTGGAAACGCACCCGATGCCGCAGGCGTTGTTTACCACCTCGTTTGCCTTGTTGCAGGGGGTGATGGATGTGACATTACGTCGCGATGGCAAACTGCCATCCGATCTGGCGATTGCGACCTTCGGCGATAACGAACTGCTCGACTTCCTGCAATGTCCGGTGCTGGCCGTGGCCCAGCGTCACCGCGACGTCGCCGAGCGCGTGCTTGAGATTGTTCTGGCAAGCCTGGATGAACCCCGCAAACCGAAACCCGGGCTTACGCGTATCAAACGTAATCTCTATCGGCGCGGAATTTTGAGCCGCCATTAATATTTCCACAGGGGCGGTAAAACTGCCCCTTTTGAAGCGCATTTATTGCGGGAAATAATTCCCGGATAAAAATTAGGATTTATCTCTAAGATTCATAGCCTGCTATTATTCTGAATCCATTTTGACGTTAAAAAGTGCAATTATAATTTCTAACGGGCATTTCTTTGTATTGTTTTGTTACAAACAGGTGCCAGCCGATGAATATTCAGCCATTTTTTACTCCCCCCTTCAGACCTCAACGCACACGAACGAATCCATCTGGCTTTGAGGTTAATCTGGCGCTGTTATCCCCCGGCGATATGCCTTAAAATGCTGCCCGCGTCGCAAACTGACACTTTATATTTCCCTGCGATGATATTGAGTGAGTCTTAACGCTCGTGTGCATATTCTGTTTTTTTCTTACAAATATTCATAACGTTAATTTTGCCTCGCCAGTTGTGTAGTAATTAGCCAGGTCACGCTTGCTCTGTAAATACGGTGCTTTCGCGCCGGTATAGAGAGAGTCCTGGCTTGACAAGCTTTTCCCTCGCTCCGTAAACTCCTTCAGGTGGGAATTTGTGGGTTAAAGTGGTGAGGAGGGGTGAGACTGGCATGTTCCGTGGAGCAACGTTAGTCAATCTCGACAGCAAAGGGCGTTTATCGGTACCAACCCGATACCGCGACCAGCTGATTGAGAACGCTTCGGGTCAACTGGTTTGCACCATTGACATCAACTCCCCCTGCCTGCTGCTTTACCCTTTGCCTGAATGGGAAATCATTGAGCAAAAGCTGTCGCGACTGTCGAGCATGAACCCGCAGGAACGCCGCGTACAGCGGCTGTTATTGGGACATGCCAGTGAATGTCAGATGGATAGCGCCGGGCGATTATTGATTGCGCCTGTGTTGCGGCAACATGCCGGTCTGACTAAAGAAGTGATGCTGGTCGGACAGTTCAACAAGTTTGAACTGTGGGACGAAACGACCTGGTATCAACAGGTCAAGGAAGATATCGACGCTGAGCAGTCTGATTCCGAAACATTATCGGAACGGCTGCGGGACTTGTCTCTATAAATATGATGGAAAATTATAAACATACAACGGTGCTGCTGGATGAGGCCGTTAACGGCCTGAATATTCGTCCAGACGGCATCTATATTGATGGCACTTTTGGTCGCGGTGGTCACTCGCGTTTGATCCTCTCTCAGCTTGGAGCGGAAGGACGCCTGCTGGCAATTGACCGCGATCCGCAGGCGATTGCCGTTGCGCAAACCATCGATGATCCTCGCTTTTCCATCGTGCATGGACCTTTCTCTGCGCTTGCGGATTATGTCGCTGAGCGCGGCCTGACCGGCAAGATCGACGGGATTCTCCTCGATCTTGGCGTCTCTTCACCACAGCTTGATGATGCAGAACGCGGTTTTTCCTTTATGCGTGATGGACCGCTGGATATGCGTATGGACCCTACTCGCG
Source organism: Enterobacter cloacae complex sp. AR_0002 (assembly GCF_001922365.1). Lineage (NCBI taxonomy): Bacteria > Pseudomonadati > Pseudomonadota > Gammaproteobacteria > Enterobacterales > Enterobacteriaceae > Enterobacter > Enterobacter cloacae complex sp. AR_0002. Next base: position 2,752,624 of record NZ_CP018814.1, on the reverse strand, counting down.
GCCAATCTGCCGCTGAATGGTTACAAACTGCTGACGAAGCGGATATTGCCTGGGTAATCAAAACCTTCGGCGAAGAACGCTTTGGCAAACGTATTGCCCGCGCCATCGTGGAGCGCAACCGCGTTGAGCCAATGACCCGTACCAAAGAACTGGCAGAAGTCATCGCGGCGGCAACGCCGGTGAAGGACAAGCACAAACATCCTGCGACCCGTACCTTCCAGGCGGTTCGTATCTGGGTAAACAGTGAACTGGAGGAAATAGAGCTGGCGCTAAAAAGCTCGCTCGACGTGCTGGCCCCGGGTGGGCGGTTATCCATCATCAGTTTCCATTCGCTGGAAGATCGCATCGTAAAACGCTTCATGCGTGAACAGAGCCGCGGTCCTCAGGTTCCGGCGGGGCTGCCGATGACGGAAGAACAACTCAGAAAGCTGGGCGGCCGTCAGTTGCGAGCATTAGGCAAGTTGATGCCGGGCGAAGAAGAGGTGGCAGAGAATCCACGTGCCCGTAGTTCAGTGCTGCGTATTGCAGAGAGGACGAACGCATGATCAGCAGAGTGACAGAGACCCTAAGCAAAGTTAAGGGATCGTTAGGAAGCAACGAGCGCCATGCCTTGCCTGGCGTGATCGGCGACGATCTTTTGCGGTTTGGGAAGCTGCCACTCTGCTTGTTCATTTGCATCATTGTGACGGCAGTCATGGTGGTCACCACCGCTCACCATACCCGTTTATTAACTGCGCAGCGCGAACAGATGGTACTGGAACGCGATGCGCTGGATATTGAATGGCGAAATCTGATCCTTGAAGAAAACGCGCTCGGCGATCACAGCCGGGTTGAACGGATCGCAACGGAAAAACTGCAATTACAGCATGTTGATCCTTCGCAGGAAAATATCGTAGTACAAAAATAAGGGAAAACGCGACGCATGAAAGCAGCGGCAAAAACGCTAAAACCAAAACGCCAGGAAGAACAGGCCAACTTTGTCAGTTGGCGTTTTGCGTTGCTTTGCGGCTGCATTTTACTGGCGCTGGGTTTCCTGCTGGGACGCGTGGCGTGGCTACAAATCATCGCGCCTGACATGCTGGTGCGCCAGGGTGATATGCGTTCTCTGCGCGTGCAGGAAGTTTCTACCTCTCGTGGGATGATCACCGACCGCTCCGGCCGCCCGCTGGCGGTGAGCGTGCCGGTGAAGGCGATCTGGGCCGATCCGAAAGAGCTGCACGACGCAGGCGGGATCACCCTTGATAACCGCTGGAAGGCGCTCTCAGACGCGTTGAAAATGCCGCTGGATCAGCTGGCGTCGCGCGTTAACGCCAACCCGAAAGGGCGCTTCATCTATCTTGCTCGTCAGGTGAACCCTGACATGGCTGACTACATTAAGAAACTGAAGCTGCCGGGCATTCATCTGCGGGAAGAATCCCGCCGTTACTATCCTTCCGGCGAAGTCACCGCGCACCTGATTGGCTTTACCAACGTGGATAGTCAGGGGATTGAGGGCGTTGAAAAAAGCTTCGACAAGTGGCTTACCGGCCAGCCTGGCGAGCGAATCGTGCGTAAAGACCGCTATGGTCGCGTCATTGAAGACATTTCCTCGACAGACAGCCAGGCCGCGCACAACCTGGCCCTGAGTATTGATGAACGCTTGCAGGCGCTGGTCTATCGTGAACTGAACAACGCCGTCGCGTTTAACAAGGCGGAATCGGGCAGCGCCGTGCTGGTGGATGTGGCGACAGGTGAAGTGCTGGCGATGGCCAGTAGCCCCTCATACAACCCGAATAATTTTGCCGGTACAGCAAAAGATGCAATGCGTAACCGCTCCATCACCGATGTGTTTGAACCCGGTTCGACCGTAAAACCCATGGTGGTGATGACGGCTCTACAGCGAGGCATCGTCAACGAAAATACCGTTCTGAATACGATCCCTTATCGAATTAACGGTCACGAAATCAAAGACGTGGCACGTTACAGCGAACTGACCCTGACCGGGGTCTTGCAGAAGTCGAGTAACGTCGGTGTGTCAAAACTGGCGTTAGCGATGCCGTCCTCAGCGTTAGTAGATACTTACTCACGTTTTGGGCTGGGAAAGGCGACCAATTTGGGGTTGGTCGGAGAACGCAGTGGCTTATATCCTCAAAAACAACGGTGGTCTGACATAGAGAGGGCCACCTTCTCTTTCGGCTACGGGCTAATGGTAACTCCCTTACAGTTAGCGCGAGTCTACGCAACGATTGGCAGCTATGGCATTTATCGTCCGCTGTCGATCACCAAAGTTGATCCACCGGTTCCGGGGGAACGTGTTTTCCCGGAATCTATCGTTCGTACCGTCGTGCATATGATGGAAAGCGTCGCGTTACCTGGCGGTGGCGGCGTGAAGGCCGCAATTAAGGGCTATCGTATCGCCATTAAAACCGGTACAGCGAAAAAAGTGGGGCCGGACGGCCGCTATATCAACAAATACATTGCCTATACCGCAGGCGTAGCGCCTGCAAGCAATCCGCGTTTTGCACTGGTGGTCGTCATCAACGATCCGCAGGCAGGTAAATACTACGGCGGCGCCGTCTCCGCGCCTGTGTTCGGGGCTATTATGGGCGGCGTGTTGCGCACCATGAACATTGAACCGGATGCGCTGGCGACGGGCGAAAAAAGTGAATTTGTAATTAATCAAGGCGAGGGAACAGGTGGCAGATCGTAATTTGCGCGACCTTCTTGCTCCGTGGGTGCCTATGCTACCTGCGCGAGCACTGCGAGAGATGGTACTGGACAGCCGCGTAGCGGCTTCTGGCGATCTTTTTGTGGCAGTGGTGGGTCATCAGGCGGACGGGCGTCGTTATATCCCGCAGGCGATTGCGCAAGGTGTTGCTGCCATTATTGCTGAGGCCAAAGATGAGGCAACAGACGGTGAGATCCGTGAAATGCACGGCGTGCCGGTCATCTATCTCAGCCAGCTGAATGAGCGTCTCTCCGCGCTGGCAGGACGTTTTTACAACGAACCTTCCGACCAGTTACAGCTGGTTGGCGTGACAGGAACCAACGGAAAAACCACCACCACTCAGCTGATGGCGCAGTGGGCGCAGCTGCTGGGCGAAACCGGTGCCGTCATGGGCACGGTGGGGAACGGTCTTCTGGGCAAAGTAAGCCCGACGGAAAACACTACAGGCTCGGCGGTTGACGTGCAGCGTGTGCTGGCGGGCCTCGCTGAGCAGGGGGCGACCTTCGCTGCGATGGAAGTCTCTTCCCATGGTCTGGTACAACATCGCGTGGCGGCCCTGAAATTTGCTGCCTCTGTCTTTACTAACCTGAGCCGCGATCACCTTGATTATCATGGTGATATGGAGCACTACGAAGCGGCGAAATGGCTGCTTTATTCCACTCACCACCACGGGCAGGCGATCATTAACGCCGACGACGAAGTCGGTCGCCGCTGGCTGGAAAAACTGCCAGATGCGGTGGCGGTGTCGATGGAAGATCGCATTAATCCGAACTGCCGCGGCCGCTGGCTGAAGGCGGTCGAGGTGAACTACCACGATAGTGGGGCGACGATCCGCTTCGCTTCCACTTGGGGCGAAGGTGAAATTGAAAGCCGCCTGATGGGGGCCTTTAACGTCAGTAACCTGCTGCTGGCGCTGGCGACGCTGCTGGCGCTGGGTTACCCGATGGCGGATCTGCTGAAAACGGCTGAGCGTTTGCAACCGGTCTGCGGCCGCATGGAAGTGTTTAGCGCGCCGGGCAAGCCGACGGTGGTTGTGGATTACGCCCACACGCCGGATGCGCTGGAAAAAGCGCTGGAAGCGGCGCGTCTGCACTGCGCTGGCAAGCTCTGGTGCGTGTTTGGCTGCGGTGGCGATCGCGACAAGGGCAAACGTCCGCTGATGGGCGCCATCGCTGAGCAGTTCGCGGATATTCCCGTGGTAACCGATGACAACCCGCGTACCGAAGAGCCGCGGGCCATTATCAACGACATTCTGGCGGGCATGCTGGATGCGGGACGTGCGCGCGTGGTCGAAGGCCGTGCGGAGGCCGTGACTAACGCCATTATGCAGGCGCAGGAGAACGATGTGGTTCTGCTGGCCGGTAAAGGTCATGAAGATTATCAGATTGTCGGCAATCGTCGTCTGGATTACTCCGACCGCGTGACGGCAGCGCGTCTGCTGGGAGTGGTGGCATGATTAGCATTACGTTAAGCCAGGCCGCTGCGGTATTGCAGGGGATGCTGCATGGTCAGGATCTGACCATCGAGGCTGTAACCACCGACACCCGTAAGGTGACGGCGGGCTGCCTGTTTGTGGCGCTGAAGGGTGAACGTTTTGACGCCCACGATTTTGCGCAACAGGCTAAAGATAACGGCGCGGGCGCGCTGCTGGTCAGTCGTAAGCTCGATATCGATTTGCCGCAGATTGTGGTGAAAGATACGCGCCTGGCGTTTGGCGAGCTGGCGGCATGGGTTCGCCAGCAGGTGCCAACACGCGTCGTGGCACTGACGGGCTCGTCGGGCAAAACCTCCGTTAAAGAGATGACGGCGGCGATCCTTAGCCAGTGCGGTAACACGCTTTATACGGCGGGCAACCTTAATAATGACATCGGTGTGCCGATGACGCTGCTGCGCCTGACCCACGAGCATGAATATGCGGTGATTGAGTTAGGGGCTAACCATCAGGGCGAAATCGCCTGGACCGTGAGCCTGACCCGTCCGGAAGCGGCGCTGGTGAATAACCTGGCGGCGGCACATCTTGAAGGTTTTGGTTCGCTGGCCGGTGTGGCGAAAGCGAAAGGTGAAATTTATACCGGACTGCCGGATGACGGCATCGCCATTATGAACGCCGATAACAACGACTGGCTGAACTGGCAGAGCATCATTGGTTCACGTAAAACCTGGCGCTTCTCACCGAATGCGGCAAACAGTGATTTTTCGGCGACCAACATTCATGTGACGTCACACGGTACCGAGTTCACCCTCACAACCCCAACGGGCGACATCGACGTGCTGCTGCCCCTGCCGGGTCGTCATAACATCGCCAATGCGCTTGCTGCGGCAGCGCTCTCAATGGCGGTAGGTGCCTCACACGCGGCGATTAAAGCAGGTCTGGCAAATTTAAAAGCCGTGCCGGGGCGTCTGTTCCCGATCCAGCTGGCTGAAAACAAACTCCTGCTGGATGACTCCTACAACGCTAACGTTGGCTCAATGACGGCGGCCGTGCAGGTCTTGTCTGAAATGCCGGGCTATCGCGTGATGGTTGTGGGCGATATGGCCGAGCTGGGTGATGAAAGCGAAGCCTGCCATGTTCAGGTGGGTGAAGCGGCGAAAGCCGCCGGGCTTGACCGCGTATTGAGCGCAGGCCCGCTGAGCAAGGCCATTTCCGATGCCAGTGAAGTTGGCGACCATTTTGCCGATAAATCTGCACTGATCGAACGCCTGAAGGCATTGATTACAGAAAAACAGATTGTGACTGTTTTAGTTAAAGGTTCACGTAGTGCCGCCATGGAAGAGGTTGTGCACGCATTACAGGAGAACGGGACATGTTAGTTTGGCTGGCCGAACATTTGGTCAAATATTACTCAGGCTTTAACGTCTTTTCCTATCTGACGTTTCGTGCCATCGTCAGCCTGCTGACTGCGCTGTTCATCTCGCTGTGGATGGGCCCGCTCATGATTGCCCGTCTGCAAAAACTCTCTTTCGGCCAGGTTGTGCGCAACGACGGTCCGGAATCGCACTTCAGCAAGCGGGGTACGCCGACCATGGGCGGGATCATGATCCTGACCGCGATTGTGGTGTCCGTGCTGCTGTGGGCGTATCCGTCTAACCCCTACGTCTGGTGCGTGCTGACCGTTCTGGTTGGCTACGGGATCATCGGTTTTGTTGATGACTACCGCAAAGTCGTACGCAAAGACACCAAAGGTTTGATCGCCCGCTGGAAGTATTTCTGGATGTCGGTGATTGCGCTGGGCGTGGCCTTTGCCCTTTACCTGGCAGGAAAAGACACCCCGGCTACCGAGCTGGTGGTGCCGTTCTTCAAAGACGTGATGCCGCAGCTGGGGCTGTTCTACATTTTGCTGGCTTACTTTGTGATCGTCGGTACCGGCAACGCCGTCAACCTGACCGATGGTCTGGATGGCCTGGCCATCATGCCAACCGTGTTTGTCGCGGGCGGTTTCGCGCTGGTAGCCTGGGCGACCGGTAACATGAACTTTGCAAATTACCTGCACATTCCGTACCTGCGACACGCGGGGGAACTGGTTATCGTCTGTACGGCGATTGTCGGGGCGGGGCTGGGCTTCCTGTGGTTCAACACCTATCCGGCGCAGGTCTTTATGGGCGACGTCGGTTCACTGGCGCTGGGCGGCGCACTGGGTATTATCGCCGTGCTGCTGCGTCAGGAGTTCCTGCTGGTAATCATGGGCGGTGTGTTTGTGGTTGAGACGCTGTCGGTGATTTTGCAGGTCGGTTCCTTCAAGCTGCGCGGTCAGCGCATCTTCCGTATGGCACCGATTCACCACCACTATGAACTGAAAGGCTGGCCGGAGCCGCGCGTCATTGTGCGCTTCTGGATTATTTCGCTGATGCTGGTGCTGATTGGCCTGGCAACGCTGAAGGTACGTTAATCATGGCAGATTACCAGGGCAAAAAAGTCGTTATCATCGGGTTGGGCCTCACCGGCCTCTCCTGCGTGGACTTTTTCCTTGCGCGTGGCGTGACGCCGCGCGTGATGGATACGCGCGTCTCTCCGCCGGGTCTGGACAAGCTGCCGGAGCAGGTTGAACGCCACCTGGGTGGTCTGAATGATGAGTGGCTGCTGGCCGCCGATCTGATTGTTGCCAGCCCCGGTATGGCGCTGGCGCATCCTTCCCTGAGCGCCGCCGCGGATGCAGGCGTTGAGATTGTCGGCGATATCGAACTGTTCTGCCGGGAGGCGCAGGCGCCGATCGTCGCCATTACCGGTTCAAACGGTAAAAGCACCGTCACCACGCTGGTGGGGGAAATGGCGAAGGCGGCGGGCAAAAATGTCGGCGTGGGCGGTAACATTGGTCTGCCCGCTCTGATGCTGCTTGATAAAGGGTGCGAGCTGTTCGTCCTTGAGCTTTCCAGCTTCCAGCTGGAAACCACTTCAAGCCTGCATGCGGCGGCGGCGACGATCCTAAACGTCACCGAAGATCATATGGACAGATACCCGTTCGGCTTGCAGCAATACCGTGCGGCCAAACTGCGCGTTTATGAAAATGCCAAAGTTTGCGTGGTGAATGCCGATGATGCACTCACCATGCCGGTGCGCGGCGCAGACGATCGCTGCATTAGCTTTGGTATTAATATGGGTGACTATCACCTTAACCGTCAGCAGGGCGAAACCTGGCTGCGGGTGAAAGGTGAGAAGGTGCTGAACGTGAAAGAGATGATGCTCTCCGGCCAGCATAACTACACCAATGCCCTGGCGGCGCTGGCGCTGGCGGATGCCGTTGGCCTGCCGCGATCTTCAAGCCTGAAGGCGCTGACCACCTTTACCGGCCTGGCGCACCGGTTCCAGCTTGCGCTGGAGCACAACGGCGTACGCTGGATTAACGATTCCAAAGCGACCAACGTGGGTAGCACCGAGGCGGCATTGAACGGTCTGCACGTTGATGGCACGCTGCACCTGCTGCTGGGCGGCGACGGTAAATCGGCTGACTTCTCCTCGCTGAAGCAGTACCTCAACGGTGATAACGTGCGCCTGTATTGCTTTGGCCGCGATGGTAGCGAGCTGGCGGCGTTGCGTCCTGAGGTCGCCGAGCAAACCGAGACCATGGAGCAGGCGATGCGTCTTATCGCCCCACGCGTGAAGCCCGGCGATATGGTGCTGCTCTCACCAGCCTGTGCCAGCCTCGATCAATTCAAGAATTTCGAACAGCGGGGTGATGTCTTTACCCGCCTGGCGAAGGAGTTAGGCTGATGCGTTTATCTCTCCCTCGCCTGAAAATGCCGCGCCTGCCAGGATTTGGTATCCTGGTATGGCTGTTTACGGCGCTGAAAGGCTGGGTGATGGCTTCACGGGATAAAGATTCCGACAGCCTGATCATGTACGACCGCACGCTGTTCTGGCTCACGCTGGGGCTGGCAGCGATCGGCTTTATTATGGTCACCTCGGCGTCAATGCCTGTCGGACAGCGTCTGGCAAACGACCCGTTCCTGTTTGCCAAGCGTGACGGGCTTTACATCATTCTCGCGTTCTGCCTGGCGCTGATCACCTTACGCCTGCCAATGTCGTTCTGGCAGCGGCACAGTACGGCCATGCTCATCGCCTCAATCATCATGCTGTTGATCGTGCTGGTTGTCGGGAGCTCTGTTAACGGGGCATCACGCTGGATTGCCTTTGGCCCACTGCGTATTCAGCCGGCGGAGTTCACCAAACTGTCGTTGTTCTGCTACCTGGCTAACTACCTGGTGCGTAAAGTTGACGAAGTCCGTAACAACCTTCGCGGCTTCTTAAAACCGATGGGCGTGATTCTGGTCCTCGCGATCCTGCTGCTGGCGCAGCCCGACCTCGGTACGGTAGTCGTACTGTTTGTCACTACGCTGGCGATGCTGTTCCTGGCGGGCGCAAAACTGTGGCAGTTCATTGCCATCATCGGGATGGGGATTTCGGCGGTGGTGCTGCTGATCCTCGCCGAACCCTACCGTATCCGCCGTGTGACCTCGTTCTGGAACCCATGGGAAGATCCGTTCGGCAGCGGTTACCAGCTGACGCAGTCGCTGATGGCGTTTGGCCGCGGCGAAGTCTGGGGCCAAGGCCTGGGCAACTCGGTGCAAAAACTGGAGTATTTACCGGAGGCGCACACCGACTTCATCTTCTCCATTATTGGGGAAGAACTGGGTTATATCGGTGTGGTATTGGCGCTATTAATGGTATTCTTCGTCGCTTTCCGCGCCATGTCGATTGGCCGGAAAGCGCTGGAGATCGATCACCGCTTCTCCGGTTTCCTGGCCTGCTCAATTGGTATCTGGTTTAGCTTCCAGGCACTGGTAAACGTTGGGGCGGCAGCGGGTATGTTGCCGACTAAAGGTCTGACGTTACCGTTGATCAGTTATGGTGGTTCGAGTCTGTTGATCATGTCGACGGCCATCATGTTTTTGTTACGCATAGATTATGAAACGCGTCTGGAGAAAGCTCAGGCGTTTACACGAGGTTCACGATGAATCAACCGAAGCGGTTAATGGTGATGGCAGGCGGTACCGGCGGACATGTGTTCCCGGGGCTGGCGGTTGCGCACCATTTAATGGAACAGGGCTGGCAGGTACGCTGGCTGGGAACCGCAGACCGCATGGAAGCCGACCTGGTACCTAAGCACGGTATCGAGATCGACTTTATTCGTATTTCTGGCCTTCGTGGCAAAGGGATCAAGGCGCTGCTGCTGGCGCCGGTGCGCATTTTCAATGCCTGGCGTCAGGCGCGCGCCATTATGAAGCGTTTTAAGCCTGACGTCGTTCTGGGCATGGGGGGGTACGTTTCCGGCCCTGGCGGACTGGCGGCGTGGTCATTAGGGATTCCCGTTGTTCTGCATGAGCAGAACGGTATTGCCGGTTTGACCAACAAATGGCTGGCAAAAATCGCCACCAAAGTTATGCAGGCCTTCCCCGGGGCATTCCCGAAAGCGGATGTCGTAGGGAATCCGGTACGTGTGGACGTGCTGGCGCTGGCGCTGCCAGATACGCGTCTGGCGGGTCGCGAAGGGCCGGTGCGCGTGCTGGTCGTCGGCGGTTCCCAGGGCGCGCGTATTTTAAACCAGACGATGCCGCAGGTTGCGGCAAAACTGGGTGATGCAGTGACCATCTGGCACCAGAGCGGGAAGGGCGCTCAGCAGACCGTTGAGCAGGCCTACGCGCAGGAAGGTCAGCCGCAGCATAAAGTAACTGAATTTATTGATGATATGGCCGCAGCCTATGCATGGGCCGATGTCGTGGTCTGTCGCTCGGGCGCGCTGACGGTGAGCGAAATCGCCGCCGCCGGTTTACCGGCGCTGTTTGTGCCGTTCCAGCACAAAGACCGACAGCAGTACTGGAATGCACTGCCGCTTGAAAAAGCGGGTGCCGCGAAGATTTTTGAGCAGCCACAATTTACCGCTGATGCGGTCGCCACTACCCTGGCGGGCTGGAACCGGGATGTATTACTGGAGATGGCGCAACGCGCACGCGCGACCGCTATCCCGGATGCAACGGAACGGGTGGCAAAAGAAGTGAGCCTGGCAGCCCAGGCATAATTCTCGCAGCGCGTGTTGCGCTGCACGATTTTTTTGAAGTAGTCGATGGCGTTTAGAGAATGAATACACAACAACTGGCAAAACTGCGTTCTATCGTGCCCGAGATGCGTCGCGTCCGGCACATTCACTTTGTCGGCATCGGTGGTGCTGGCATGGGCGGTATTGCCGAAGTGTTAGCTAACGAAGGCTATCAGATCAGCGGGTCTGACCTGGCGCCAAACCCTGTTACGCAGCAGCTGGCGTCGCTGGGGGCGACTATCTATTTCAATCATCGCCCGGAAAACGTGAGCGATGCGAGCGTGGTTGTGGTGTCCAGCGCTATCTCCGCGGATAACCCGGAAATCGTTGCGGCGCATGAGGCGCGCATTCCGGTGATCCGTCGCGCGGAAATGCTGGCGGAACTGATGCGTTTCCGTCACGGCATTGCGGTGGCCGGCACGCACGGTAAAACCACCACAACAGCGATGGTCTCCAGCATTTATGCGGAAGCGGGTCTCGACCCGACGTTCGTTAACGGTGGTCTGGTGAAAGCCGCTGGCGTGCATGCGCGTCTGGGCCATAGCCGTTATCTGATTGCGGAAGCGGATGAGAGCGACGCGTCGTTCCTGCATCTACAGCCGATGGTGGCGATCGTCACCAACATCGAAGCTGACCATATGGACACTTACCAGGGTGACTTCGAGAACTTAAAGCAGACCTTTATTAACTTCCTGCACAACCTGCCGTTCTATGGCCGTGCGGTGATGTGCGTGGACGATCCGGTTATTCGCGAACTGCTGCCGCGCGTCGGGCGTCAAATTACGACCTACGGCTTCAGCGAAGACGCGGATGTACGCGTAGAAGATTACAAGCAGATCGGTGCGCAGGGGCATTTCACCCTCGCGCGTCAGGATAAAGACCTGCTGCATGTCACCCTGAACGCGCCGGGACGTCACAACGCCCTGAATGCGGCAGCGGCGGTGGCTGTTGCGACAGAAGAAGGCATTGACGATGAAGCGATCCTGCGTGCACTGGAGAGCTTCCAGGGGACGGGCCGTCGTTTCGACTTCCTCGGTGAATTCCCACTGGAGCCGGTAAACGGTAAGCCAGGGTCTGCGATGCTGGTGGATGATTACGGTCACCATCCGACGGAAGTGGACGCAACCATCAAAGCGGCACGTGCGGGTTGGCCGGAAAAGAATCTGGTCATGATCTTCCAGCCGCACCGTTACACGCGTACCCGCGATCTGTATGACGATTTTGCCAACGTCCTTTCTCAGGTTGATACCCTGCTGATGCTGGATGTTTATGCTGCGGGTGAAACGCCGATTCCGGGTGCGGACAGTCGTTCTTTATGTCGTACCATCCGTGGACGCGGTAAAGTGGATCCTATTCTGGTTCCCGACCCGGCGCAGGTGGCTGAAATGCTTGCCCCGGTCCTGACGGGTAACGATCTGATCCTGATTCAGGGCGCGGGAAATATCGGCAAAATCGCCCGTACCTTAGCTGAAATCAAACTGAAGCCGCAAACTCAGGAGGACGAGCGTCATGGCTGATAAGATTGCTGTCCTGTTTGGCGGCACTTCCGCCGAACGCGAGGTTTCTCTGAATTCGGGCGCTGCCGTGCTGGCGGGCCTGCGTGAAGGTGGCGTGGACGCGCATCCGGTTGATCCGAAAGAGGTGGACGTCACGCAGCTGAAAGCGATGGGCTTCGATAAAGCCTTCATCGCGTTGCACGGCCGCGGTGGTGAAGACGGCACGTTGCAGGGGCTGCTGGAGCTGATCGGTATACCGTACACCGGCAGCGGCGTGATGGCATCCGCCATCTCCATGGATAAACTGCGCAGCAAACTGCTGTGGCAGGGCGCGGGCCTGCCCGTTGCGCCATGGGTTGCACTGACGCGTCGTGAATATGAATTGGGTCTGTCGGACAGCGTTAATACACGCATTGCGGCACTGGGCTTACCGGTTATTGTTAAGCCGAGCCGTGAAGGGTCGAGCGTGGGAATGTCCAAAGTTGATAAAGCTGTAGATTTGGCTGACGCTTTAGCACTGGCATTTCAACATGATGAAGAAGTTCTGATTGAAAAATGGCTTAGCGGGCCGGAATTTACCGTCGCGATGCTTGGCGAAGAAATTTTACCGTCAATTCGCATCCAACCCGCCGGAGTCTTCTATGATTATGAGGCGAAGTATCTCTCTGATGAGACGCAATATTTCTGCCCAGCGGGTCTTGAAGCAGAGCGTGAAGCCGAATTACAGTCTCTGGTGCTTAAAGCGTGGAATGTTCTGGGATGTCGTGGCTGGGGACGCATTGACGTAATGCTTGACGGTGACGGGCAATTTTATCTGCTGGAAGCAAACACGTCTCCGGGAATGACCAGCCATAGCCTTGTGCCGATGGCGGCGCGTCAGGCGGGAATGAGCTTCTCGCAATTAGTTGTACGTATTTTGGACCAGGCGGGCTGATATGTCTCAGGCTGCATTGAACACGCGCAACCGCGATGACGAAGAAGAATATTCCTCTTCGCGCCGGAGTAATGGAACGCGTCTTGCAGGGATCATCTTCCTGCTCGGGGTGCTGTGCACCGTGTTTATCAGCGGCTGGATGGTGCTGGGCTGGATGGAAGATGCGCAGCGGTTGCCGCTTTCAAAGCTGGTGGTGACCGGGGAGCGACACTACACGCGTAACGATGATATTCGCCAGTCGATTCTGGCGCTTGGGTCGCCTGGCACCTTTATGACGCAGGACGTCAACATTATTCAGAGTCAGATTGAACGTCTGCCGTGGATAAAACAGGCAAGTGTCAGAAAGCAATGGCCTGATGAATTGAAGATTCATCTGGTTGAATATGTGCCGATTGCGCGTTGGAATGATCAGCATATGGTTGATGTAGACGGAAATTCGTTCAGCGTCCCGAGCGATCGTGTCAACAAGCAGAATTTACCGATGTTGTATGGGCCGGAAGGCAGCGAAAACGAAGTATTGCAGGGTTTTCGTGAGATGGGGCAGGTGCTGGCTAAGGATCGCTTTACGTTAAAAGATGCTGCGATGACGGCGCGCCGTTCCTGGCAGTTGACCTTAACGAATGGCATCAAGCTCAACCTTGGCCGCGGCGATACAATGAAACGTCTGGCGCGTTTTGTAGAACTTTACCCGGTTTTACAGCAGCAGGCGCAGACGGATGGCAAACGGATAAGCTACGTTGATTTGCGCTATGACTCAGGCGCAGCAGTCGGTTGGGAGCCGGCTCCGGTCGAGGAACCTAATCAGCAACAAAATCAGGCACAGGTACAGGCAGAACAACAATGATCAAGTCGACGGACAGAAAATTGGTAGTAGGACTGGAGATTGGCACCGCGAAGGTTGCCGCTTTGGTAGGGGAAGTTCTGCCCGACGGTATGGTCAATATCATTGGCGTGGGCAGCTGCCCCTCCCGTGGTATGGATAAAGGTGGGGTAAACGACCTTGAGTCGGTGGTGAAATGCGTTCAGCGCGCCATCGACCAGGCTGAATTGATGGCAGATTGCCAAATTTCCTCTGTCTATCTGGCCCTTTCTGGTAAGCATATCAGCTGCCAGAATGAAATCGGTATGGTGCCGATTTCCGAAGAAGAAGTGACGCAGGAAGACGTTGAGAACGTTGTCCACACGGCGAAATCCGTGCGTGTTCGCGACGAGCACCGTGTGCTGCATGTGATCCCGCAGGAATACGCGATCGACTACCAGGAAGGCATCAAGAATCCGGTCGGTCTGTCGGGCGTGCGTATGCAGGCAAAAGTGCACCTGATCACATGTCACAACGATATGGCGAAGAACATTGTAAAAGCCGTTGAACGTTGTGGCCTGAAAGTTGACCAACTCATTTTCGCCGGACTTGCCGCGAGCTATTCCGTGCTGACCGAAGACGAACGTGAACTGGGCGTCTGTGTGGTCGATATTGGTGGTGGTACAATGGACATGGCTGTCTATACCGGCGGTGCGTTACGCCACACCAAAGTGATCCCGTACGCCGGGAATGTGGTTACCAGCGATATCGCTTACGCCTTTGGTACGCCACCGAGCGATGCAGAGGCGATTAAAGTGCGCCATGGTTGCGCGCTGGGCTCTATCGTCGGCAAAGACGAGAGCGTTGAAGTGCCGAGCGTAGGCGGTCGACCGCCGCGCAGCCTGCAACGCCAGACGCTGGCAGAGGTAATTGAGCCGCGTTATACCGAGCTGCTCAACCTGGTCAACGAAGAGATTTTGCAGTTACAGGAACAGCTTCGCCAGCAGGGTGTGAAACATCATCTCGCGGCGGGGATTGTATTAACCGGCGGGGCAGCGCAAATTGAAGGTCTTGCGGCCTGCGCTCAGCGCGTGTTCCATACGCAGGTGCGTATCGGTGCGCCGCTGAATATCACCGGTTTAACGGATTATGCCCAGGAGCCGTACTATTCAACGGCGGTGGGCCTGCTGCACTACGGGAAAGAGTCCCATTTAAGTGGTGAGGCAGAGGTGGAAAAACGCGTCTCGGTGGGGTCGTGGGTCAAACGACTTAACACCTGGCTGCGAAAAGAATTTTAATTTTTTTAAGAGACCGGAGAGAATTAGCGGTCTCGGGCGACAGGCACAACGGAGAGAGAGATTATGTTTGAACCTATGGAATTAACCAACGACGCGGTGATTAAAGTCATCGGCGTCGGTGGCGGCGGCGGTAACGCCGTAGAGCACATGGTGCGCGAGCGCATCGAAGGTGTTGAATTCTTCGCGGTGAACACCGATGCGCAGGCGCTGCGTAAAACGGCTGTTGGCCAGACGATTCAGATCGGTGGTGGCATCACCAAAGGTCTGGGAGCAGGGGCTAACCCGGAAGTGGGCCGCAACGCGGCTGAAGAAGATCGTGAAGCGCTGCGCGCTGCACTGGACGGTGCAGACATGGTCTTCATCGCAGCGGGTATGGGCGGCGGTACAGGTACCGGTGCAGCACCCGTTGTGGCGGAAGTCGCTAAAGATTTAGGTATTCTGACCGTTGCTGTCGTGACCAAGCCTTTCAACTTTGAAGGTAAGAAGCGTATGGCTTTCGCGGAGCAGGGTATCACCGAGCTGTCCAAGCACGTGGACTCTCTGATTACCATTCCGAACGACAAGCTGCTGAAAGTGCTGGGTCGCGGTATCTCTCTGCTGGACGCCTTTGGCGCGGCAAACGACGTGCTGAAAGGCGCGGTTCAGGGTATTGCTGAACTGATTACCCGTCCTGGCCTGATGAACGTCGACTTTGCAGACGTTCGTACCGTGATGTCCGAGATGGGCTACGCGATGATGGGCTCTGGCGTGGCGAGCGGCGAAGACCGTGCGGAAGAAGCTGCTGAAATGGCGATCTCCTCTCCACTGCTGGAAGATATCGATCTGTCTGGCGCGCGCGGCGTGCTGGTCAACATTACCGCTGGCTTTGACCTGCGTCTGGATGAGTTCGAAACTGTGGGTAACACCATCCGTGCATTCGCCTCTGACAACGCGACCGTCGTTATCGGTACCTCCCTTGATCCGGAAATGAACGACGAACTGCGTGTGACCGTTGTGGCCACCGGTATCGGTATGGACAAGCGTCCTGAGATCACCCTGGTGACTAACAAACAGACTCAACAGCCGGTTATGGATCGTTACCAGCAGCACGGTATGGCGCCTCTGACTCAGGAGCAAAAACCCGCTGCGAAAGTGGTGAACGACCCGACTCCACAAACGGCAAAAGAGCCAGATTATCTGGATATCCCGGCGTTCCTGCGTAAGCAAGCTGACTAAGAATTGGCTGGAATTTGGGGATTTGCGCTCTTTGTGCTAAACTGGCCCACCGTTAGTGATATACACTCTCGGTTGGATAGTTAATTTGGCGAGATTATACGATGATCAAACAAAGGACACTTAAACGTATCGTTCAGGCGACGGGTGTCGGTTTACATACCGGCAAGAAAGTCACACTGACGTTACGCCCTGCGCCGGCCAATACCGGGGTCATCTATCGTCGCACCGACTTGAATCCACCGGTAGATTTTCCGGCCGATGCCAAATCTGTGCGTGATACTATGCTCTGTACTTGTCTGGTGAACGAGCATGACGTGCGGATTTCTACCGTAGAGCACCTGAACGCCGCCCTGGCGGGTCTGGGTATCGACAACATTATGGTTGAAGTCGATGCGCCAGAAATCCCGATCATGGACGGGAGTGCTGCTCCGTTCGTTTATTTGTTGCTGGATGCCGGCATCGAAGAACTGAACTGCGCGAAGAAATTTGTTCGCATTAAAGAGACCGTTCGCGTCGAAGATGGCGACAAATGGGCTGAATTCAAACCGTACAATGGTTTTTCGTTGGACTTCACCATCGATTTTAACCATCCGGCGATTGACTCCAGCACCCAGCGCTATGCGATGAACTTCTCTGCGGATGCGTTCATGCGCCAGATCAGCCGAGCACGTACCTTCGGCTTTATGCGTGATATCGAATATCTGCAATCCCGCGGCCTGTGCCTGGGCGGCAGCTTCGATTGTGCCATCGTTGTTGACGATTATCGCGTACTGAACGAAGACGGCCTGCGTTTTGAAGATGAATTTGTTCGTCACAAAATGCTGGACGCGATCGGCGACCTCTTCATGTGTGGTCACAACATCATTGGTGCCTTTACCGCGTTTAAATCCGGTCATGCACTGAACAACAAACTGTTGCAGGCCGTCCTGGCAAAACAGGAAGCCTGGGAATATGTGACCTTCGAAGACGAAGCTGAACTGCCGCTGGCGTTCAAAGCACCGACTATGGTCCTGGCGTAACGGTTAAACCCGTTTCGTAAGAAAAGCGACTGGTTCACCTGGTACTCTCTCCGACCAGGGAAGCCAGTCGTTTTTATTTCTGCCCTTCTTTAATTTGTCCCTTTCACCCCTGGCCTGTGTCGGGTGCCGAATAACGGTGTGTTCGCTGCATTATTGACCGTTTTTACCTGCTGCAAGGTGTCATTCCTGCTGCCGTGTACTGGCTTTAGTGGTAATATCTGGGCGCTAAAAAAGAATAACTAAACTCAGCCTGCACTGGCGGGCGAACGTGGTGGAGCAAGTGAGCGGAATACTGACGCGCTGGCGACAATTTGGCAGACGTTACTTCTTGCCGCATCTCTTATTGGGGATGGTCGCGGCGAGTCTCGGCTTGCCTGTGCTCAGCAACAGCGCAGACGCGGCAACGCCAGCACGTTCCACGACGACCAAACACGATCTCACCACACGGGTTAACTTCACTAATCTCGCATGGCTTGAAGCCAGCCGTCGTCCCAATTTCTCCGTTGATTACTGGCAGCAGCACGCGATTCGCACGGTTATCCGCCATCTGTCGTTCGCGATGGCGCCGCAGACGATGCCTGTTGCGGAAGAAACGCTGCCGGTCCAGGCTCAGCATCTTGCCCTGCTCGATACGCTTAATGCGCTTCTGACGCAGGACAACCAGCCGCCAGTGACCGTGAATCAGACGGCGAAAACGGATTTTGTTTCCCCTGCATCCTTCTCTGTTTCGACATGGATTAGCCAGGTTCACGGCATCCGTGCCGGGCCTCAATGCCTCAGCTAAATTAACCTTTTTCAATACCTTAATTTATCTGCCCGACTGGGGCGTTTGAGAATTTATTATGCTAATCAAATTGTTAACCAAAGTTTTTGGTAGTCGTAACGATCGTACCCTGCGCCGCATGCGCAAAGCTGTGAACGTCATCAACGGTATGGAACCGGCGATGGAGAAGCTCTCTGATGATGAGCTGAAAGCGAAAACCGCGGAGTTCCGTGCGCGTCTGGAGAAAGGCGAAACCTTAGAAAGCCTGATCCCGGAAGCCTTTGCCGTAGTACGTGAGGCCAGTAAACGCGTGTTCGGCATGCGTCACTTCGACGTGCAGCTGCTGGGCGGGATGGTGCTCAACGAGCGCTGCATCGCGGAAATGCGTACCGGTGAAGGTAAAACCCTGACTGCAACGCTGCCGGCTTACCTGAATGCGCTGACGGGTAAGGGTGTTCACGTTGTTACCGTCAACGACTATCTGGCGCAGCGCGACGCCGAAAACAACCGTCCACTGTTCGAATTCCTCGGCATGACCGTGGGCATTAACATGTCCGGCCTGCCGGCACCTGCCAAGCGTGAAGCCTACAACGCGGACATCACCTACGGCACCAACAACGAATACGGCTTCGACTACCTGCGTGACAACATGGCGTTCAGCCCGGAAGAGCGCGTCCAGCGTAAACTGCACTATGCGCTGGTGGATGAGGTTGACTCCATTCTGATCGATGAAGCGCGTACCCCGCTGATCATCTCCGGCCCGGCCGAAGACAGCTCCGAGATGTACCGTAAAGTCGACAAAATCATTCCTCACCTGCTGCGTCAGGAGAAAGAAGACTCCGATACCTTCCAGGGTGAAGGTCACTTCTCCGTGGATGAAAAAGCGCGTCAGGTCAACCTGACCGAACGCGGCCTGGTGAAAATCGAAGAGCTGCTGGTTGCTGAAGGCATTATGGAAGAGGGCGAGTCTCTGTACTCCCCGAGCAACATCATGCTGATGCACCACGTAACGGCTGCACTGCGCGCGCACGCGCTGTTCACCCGCGACGTTGACTACATCGTTAAAGACGGGGAAGTCATCATCGTCGATGAACACACCGGCCGTACCATGCAGGGACGTCGCTGGTCCGATGGCCTGCACCAGGCCGTGGAAGCCAAAGAAGGCGTGGATATTCAGAACGAAAACCAGACGCTGGCATCCATCACCTTCCAGAACTACTTCCGTCTGTACGAGAAGCTGGCGGGGATGACCGGTACCGCAGATACCGAAGCGTTTGAGTTTAGCTCCATCTATAAGCTGGATACCGTGGTAGTACCTACCAACCGTCCGATGATCCGTAAGGATATGCCGGACCTGGTATACATGACTGAAGCGGAAAAAATTCAGGCGATCATCGAAGATATTCGCGAACGTACCGCGAAGGGCCAGCCGGTACTGGTGGGGACCATCTCCATCGAGAAGTCCGAAGTGGTGTCTAACGAGCTGACTAAAGCAGGCATCAAACACAACGTTCTGAACGCCAAGTTCCACGCTAAAGAAGCAGATATCGTTGCGCAGGCGGGTTACCCGGCAGCCGTAACCATCGCCACCAACATGGCGGGTCGTGGTACCGATATTATGCTCGGCGGTAGCTGGCAGGCCGAAGTGGCGGAGCTGGAAAACCCAACCCCAGAGCAAATCGCGCAGATCAAAGCCGACTGGCAAGTGCGTCACGACGCGGTGCTGGCATCCGGTGGTCTGCACATCATTGGTACCGAGCGTCACGAATCTCGTCGTATCGATAACCAGCTGCGCGGTCGTGCGGGTCGTCAGGGTGATGCCGGTTCTTCCCGCTTCTATCTGTCTATGGAAGATGCGCTGATGCGTATTTTCGCCTCTGACCGTGTGTCCGGCATGATGCGTAAACTGGGCATGAAACCTGGCGAAGCGATCGAGCACCCGTGGGTTACCAAAGCGATTGCCAACGCCCAGCGTAAAGTGGAAAGCCGCAACTTCGATATTCGTAAGCAGCTGCTGGAATATGATGACGTTGCCAACGACCAGCGTCGTGCGATCTACACCCAGCGTAACGAACTGCTGGACGTGTCCGACGTGAGCGAAACCATCAACAGCATTCGCGAAGATGTGTTCAAAGCCACTATCGACGCTCATATTCCACCGCAGTCTCTGGAAGAAATGTGGGATATCGAAGGCTTGCAGGAACGTCTGAAAAACGACTTCGATCTCGAACTGCCAATCAAAGAGTGGCTGGACAAAGAGCCTGAGCTGCACGAAGAGACCCTGCGCGAGCGTATCTACGAAACCGCGCTGGACGTCTACAAGCGTAAGGAAGAAGTGGTTGGCGCAGAGATGATGCGTCACTTCGAGAAAGGCGTAATGTTGCAGACCCTGGACTCCCTGTGGAAAGAGCACCTGGCGGCAATGGACTACCTGCGTCAGGGTATCCACCTGCGAGGTTATGCGCAGAAAGATCCGAAGCAGGAGTACAAGCGTGAATCCTTCTCCATGTTTGCTGCCATGCTGGAGTCGCTGAAGTATGAAGTTATCAGCACTCTGAGCAAAGTTCAGGTGCGTATGCCGGAAGAAGTGGAAGCGATGGAGCAGCAGCGTCGTGAAGAAGCTGAGCGTCTGGCACAGATGCAGCAGTTGAGCCATCAGACCGATGAGAGCGAAGCCGCAGCAGCAATCGCAGCGCAGACGGGCGATCGTAAAGTTGGTCGTAACGATCCGTGCCCATGCGGTTCCGGCAAAAAATACAAGGCGTGCCACGGCCGTCTGAGCTAAGAACATAACAAACTGAAAAGGCGCAGATATCTGCGCCTTTTTTATGGAAGTGACATGATGAAAACACTGCAAATTGCTGTCGGGATCATTCGCAACCCGCAAAACCAGATCTTCATTACCCAACGTGCCGCCGATGCGCACATGGCCAACAAATGGGAATTCCCCGGCGGGAAAATCGAATCAGGTGAAACGCCGGAGCAGGCGCTGGTGCGTGAGCTTCAGGAAGAGGTGGGGATCACCCCGCATGGCGCAACGCTGTTCGATAAGCTGGAGTACCAGTTTCCGGATCGTCACATCACGCTGTGGTTCTGGCTGGTGGAAAGCTGGGAAGGTGAACCGTGGGGTAAAGAGGGGCAGCCGGGTAACTGGATTGAGCTTCAGGCCAGCGATGCGGAAAAATTTCCGCCCGCCAATGAGCCTGTGATCCTTCGGCTGGTTGCACAACCGTAGGCCTGCTACGCGAAGCGCCAGCAGGCTTTGAACGTTACTGCTGGTTTTCGCTCCAGTCATCGCTATCCGAGAGATCGCCTTCGCTCGGAATGCGTTTCTCTTCCGCCGCCCATTCGCCCAGGTCTATAAGCTGACAGCGCTTGCAGCAGAATGGGCGAAATGGACTCACTTCTCCCCAGACGACAGTTTTCCCACAGGTTGGGCAGTTTACGGTGGTTACGTCAGACATCGGCACTCCTTAACAACAGGCCAGTTCAAAATCGAGGCGTTCCGGCACGGTGCCATGTTCACTGTCCAGCGGCATAAAGCGGATCGCGAAACGGCTTTTATGTCCGGAAATTTGCGGGTAAAGCTGCTCGCTAAGAGACAGATTCAGGCGCAGAAGATCGGCGTCGTCGCCGTTATCCTGATAGAAACCGTTGAGACTGGTTTGTTTGCGGAACGGGGCAGAGTTACGCACAAGATCGAGGATCAAGGATAACGTCTGATTCATCGGCTCCAGGCTGCCCAGCCAGCTGTTCACCTGGCGATCGCGCTGTTCCTGCGGCATGTGCAACCACATATGCAGCGTTGGCAGGTCAAAGCTACAGCAACCGCCCGGTATGCTCAGGCGCTGGCGCACCAGCGCAATCAGACGATCCTCTCGTAAAAACTGGCCAACGCGCGGCGCGGCCATCAGCGTCGTGCTGCTGTTTTTCAGCTGCTGGCGTAAAGCGTCAATTCGACTTTGATCCACGCCCGGTACTTCGGCCCAGGCCTGTAATTTACGCTGCTGGCGCTCCAGCTCTTTCAACAGCTCAGTGCGGACGTCACCGCGTTCAATCACATCCAGCAGATCGCCCACGTTGCGGAAAAAATGCAGCGCGGTGGCGTGATCGTTGACAGGCAGATGTTGTGAAAGCTGTTGAATAAGAAATTCTATGCGTAGCCAGGTACGCATTTTTTCGTTAAGCGGGTGCTCAAAAAGGATATGAGTCGACATTATGGTTTTTCCTGTGCAACGGCCTGCGCGGCGAAGGTCAGATACTGCGCGTGCAGACGAGCAACATCCGATGCAATGGCATCTGGTGCGCCGTTATTATCAATAATATCATCCGCAACGGCGAGGCGCGCTTCGCGCGTGGCCTGTGCGGCAAGAATTTGTTCAGCATGTTCGCGTGAAACATGGTCACGCGCCATGGTTCTCTGGATTTGCGTTTCGCGGGAAACGTCAATCACCAGCGTTCTGTCTGCTTTATTCTGAAGCTGATTTTCCACCAGTAACGGGACGACCCACAACACATAGGGCGAACGGGCTGCGGCAATTTGACGCTGAGTTTCCTGGTGGATAATGGGGTGGAGCAGGGCATTAAGCCAGGCTTTTTCCGCTGGATCGGAAAATATGCACTCACGCAGCTGCCGACGATTCAGGGTGCCGTCAGCCTGTATCACACGGCGACCAAAATGCGCTTCGATGGCGTTTAAGGCGGGTGTATTGGGTTCTACCACATGACGGGCAATGATATCGGCGTCGATAATCGTGATGCCGAGACGAGCAAACGCGTGCGCAACGGTGCTTTTACCACTACCGATGCCGCCGGTTAATGCGACGATATACCCCATTAAATCAGATCCTGGGAATTATTCAGTTTTAAAATCAGTTGCTTAAAATTCAAACTTACAACAGCCAATGTTTAGCTCTCTTTACCCGCTTTTTACCAGGTAAATTTATAGGATTGTAGCGTAAAAAAAGAGAATTTCGCAGTCTTGCGGAGCAGGTATTAGTGCGTATGATAGCGTCACTGGAGTTGTGCTTTTAATATATTTGCCTCTAACCCCAGGAATCCGCACATGCGTATCGAAGAAGATCTGAAGTTAGGTTTCAAAGACGTTCTTATCCGCCCTAAACGCTCTACACTGAAAAGTCGCTCAGACGTTGAACTCGAACGTCAATTCACCTTTAAGCATTCCGGTCAGACGTGGTCTGGCGTGCCGATTATCGCGGCCAACATGGACACCGTCGGGACCTTCGAGATGGCGACCGCACTGGCGCAATTCGACATCCTTACTGCGGTACACAAACACTACAGCGCTGAAGAGTGGGATGCGTTTGTCGCCTCCGCCTCGGCTGACGTGGTGAAGCATGTGATGGTCTCGACCGGTACGTCTGATGCAGATTTCGAGAAAACCAAACAGATCCTGAACGCCAATCCGGCGCTGAATTTTGTCTGCATTGACGTGGCAAATGGTTATTCCGAGCATTTCGTCCAGTTCGTCAGCAAGGCGCGTGAAGCATGGCCAACCAAAACCATCATCGCGGGCAACGTGGTGACCGGTGAAATGTGTGAAGAGCTGATCCTCTCCGGGGCCGACATTGTGAAAGTGGGCATTGGCCCGGGCTCCGTTTGCACCACGCGCGTGAAAACCGGTGTGGGTTATCCGCAGCTGTCTGCGGTAATTGAATGCGCTGACGCTGCGCACGGTCTGGGCGGCCAGATCATCAGCGACGGTGGCTGCACCATGCCAGGCGATGTCGCGAAAGCCTTCGGCGGCGGCGCGGACTTCGTTATGCTCGGCGGCATGCTGGCAGGCCACGAAGAGAGCGGCGGTACCGTGGTGGAAGAGAACGGCGAGAAATTCATGCTATTCTACGGAATGAGCTCTGAATCCGCGATGACCCGTCACGTGGGTGGTGTCGCGAAATACCGTGCGGCGGAAGGCAAAACCGTTAAGCTACCACTGCGTGGTCCGGTCGAAAACACGGCGCGCGATATCCTCGGCGGTCTGCGTTCTGCCTGCACCTACGTTGGGGCTTCCCGCCTGAAAGAGCTGACTAAACGCACGACGTTTATCCGCGTTCAGGAGCAGGAAAACCGCGTTTTCAATAGCCTCTGACGGCTACGGCTGGCGCGCGTCCGTGCGCCAGCGTTACCCCGCGCTCATTGCATCCCCCAGATGGAAAATCGGCAGATACATTGCCACCACCAGCGTGCCAATAATCAGACCTGTCACGACCAGTAGCAAAGGCTCAAGAAGCGCCGCCAGATTGTCTGCCTGCTGAAATGTCTGTTCCGTATGATGGCGGGCCAGATTCATCAGCATGACATCCAGTGAACCCGACACTTCTCCGGTGCGAATGAGCTGAATACACAGTGGCGTAAAAACAGAGGCCTTCTGGAAGGAGGACCACACGGGCATCCCCTGTTCGATATCGCTGCGTATCTCACGGAGTTTCTCCTGCCAGTAGCCACACTCAACGGTCTCCTCCACACTCTCCAGTCCTTGTAAAAAGGCAATTCCGGCCTGCTGGGTTAATGACAGCACGGTAAAAATTTGCCCCAGTTTTTGCCCGCGCGTCAGCGTGCCCATCACCGGTACATGTAACAAGACATACTGCCAGCGCGGATGCCGCCGCAGCTTACAGGCGATGACAACCATTGCCACGAGCAGGGCCAAAAGGGTGAGGATATGCGCCTGAACCAAGGCCGCCAGCCCCATGACTGCCTGCGTGAGCAAAGGGAGCGGGGTGTTGAACGTTTTGTAGATTGCAGCAAACTCAGGCAAAACCAGCGTGACCATCGCCAGCACCACGAAAACGGCCAGCGTCAGGATGATCAGCGGATAGCGCAGCGCTTTCTTCACCTTTGCACTGAGCTGCTGCTGGGATTTTTGTTGCTGCGCAAGCTGACGGCAGCAGGCTTCGAGCTTACCCGTCAGTTCACCCGTCTTCACCATCGAGACATAAAGGGGGCTAAACACCTCTGGCCATTTCTTCATGGCCTCTGACAGAGCGAAACCTTCGCTCAGGTCATCAGCAAGACTGTGCAGCAGCGCCTGCCAGTGCTGCAAAGGATGCTGTTCCGCCAGCATGTGCAGGCTTTGGGACAGCGTGAGTCCGGCCTGTAGCAGCGTGGCGAGCTGGCGAAAAATATCGTAGCAGTGCTGCACTTGCCATCGGTGGTGCTGCTGGCAGCGTTTTAGCGCCAGCGGGTGCAGCTGTTTAAGCACCAGAGCCGTGTAAGCTGCGTTACGGTCGATGGCCCAGAGGGTGCCGGTTTGCACCTCCCCCTCGGTGGTCAGGGCACGCCAGCGCCAGAGCGAATTAGCAGCCATCTGGCATTCCCAGGACGCGCAACAACTCTTCGAGCGTAGTCAGCCCTTGCTCTACGGCCATGCAGCCATGCTCAAACAATGAGGTCATTCCCGCCTGACGAGCGCTGGACCCAATCACCTCCGTGCTTGCTCCGCTGGCGATGGCCTGCCGCAGCGTGTCGTCGATGACGAGCACTTCAAAAATGGCTACGCGACCATAAAAACCGTGGTAGCAGCGATCGCAGCCGGTGGGTTGCCAGCGAGGAAGCGGCCGGGGCCACAGCGTGCGGGGTAATTCGGTGTGGCGGCTGGCTTCCTGTCGGCAGTACGGGCATAAACGGCGCACCAGCCGTTGGGCAATCACCATCGAGAGCGCCGAAGAGATCATCCAGCGCGCGACACCCATCTGTTGCAGCCGTACCAGCGTTTCAGTCGTCGAATTAGTATGGAGGGTGGACAGCACCAGATGCCCGGTTTGTGCCGCCTTAATGGCAATTTCTGCCGTTTCGCCGTCACGAATTTCACCTACCATAATGATGTCAGGATCCTGCCTGAGCAGGGCGCGCAGCACGCTCTGGAAGGTCAGCCCCGCACGCGGATTAATCTGCGTCTGGTTTAAGCCTGCAAGCGGGATTTCAACGGGATCTTCCACGCTGCAAATATTAACGTCAGGTGTATTTCGCGCCTGTAACGCGCTATACAGCGTCACCGTTTTCCCGCTACCGGTCGGGCCGGTGACCAGAATCAACCCCTGAGGGCTGTTAAGCGCCCCGGCAAAACGGGCCTGCTGGTCTGCGCTCATCCCCAGCTGTTCAAGCTCCAGAGCCTGCTGTACCTGGTGAAGCAGACGAAGCACGATTTTTTCTCCACCGCTACAGGGAAGGGTTGCGATACGAAAAGAGACGGGGACGCTTGCCAGCTCCACCGTAAACTGACCGTCCTGCGGCAGGCGGCGCTCCGCAATATCCAGTTGACCCAGCACCTTCAGGCGTGCGGCAAGCGTCGTCCCGAGGGCGGCAGAGATCGGCGGTTGCGGGTAGAGAACACCGTCGATTCGCAAACGGATCTGGTAACCGTGCTCCGTCGGTTCAATATGGATGTCAGAAGCCCGCTGGTTTACTGCCTGCTGCAAGGTTGTACTGAGCACGTCAGCGGCTGAGTTTGGCGCGATGCCCGGCAGGTGTGATGATGAGAGGGACTGAAGCCGTTTTTCCATCCGTTCAGCCGTCCAGCACTCAATATCAATACGTTTCTGCGTGGCGAAGCGTAACGCTTCCATCAGCTCAGAGGCTGGATTACCCACCACCGCAATGCTGATCATCTCGGTGTCGCTTGCGAGTAGCAGTGCGTGATGGCGCTGACAGAGCGTCATAAGCTGCTCGGTATTCATTGTCCACTCCTTTCAGTTGTTGTCGAAGCGGAAAACATCTTCACAGGCTTGTCTGAGCGCCGTGTCGGACGCAATTTTGCAGTCACGCGTCCAGCCCGTCATACCGTTACCGTCGCTCCAGATCGGTGTCATGAGCACTTCAAGTCCGTTAAGGCTTTCCTGCCCTGTTAACGATACGATCCCCTTCGCCACGCTCATCGCTGAAACGTAACGTGTGGTTGTCGGGGAGGGGATGCCATTGGTGCCTGCGTCGCAGCGATCCACACCACCACGATCCAGGGCGCAAAGCTCAATGGCGGTGCGGTAGGGGATGAACGTTTGCAGCATATCGGTGAGCGCCGCTTTTCGCAGGTAGTTCTGATAGGCCGGGACGCCAATCGCGCTCAGGATGGCAATAATGCCAATGACCACCATTAGCTCAATCAGGGTAAATCCTTGTTGTCTGTTCATGTCTGCTCCTTATGTTAAGTGGCGCTACTGTGGCAGTGACTGCGCGCAGAAACGAGGGGCAAAAGCGTGAACGTGAAGGGGCTTTCAGGGAAATGATTCAGTGTTGCAGAGAAGGACAGCGTAATTGCGAGCGGTTTCGTATTTCCCCTCTCCGGGCGGAGAGGGGGGATAATTTATTTGAAGCGCATCGAGAGGTCGAGGGCGCGGACGTGCTTGGTCAGGGCGCCTACGGAGATGTAATCGACGCCGGTTTCAGCAAATTCGCGGATGGTGTCGAACGTCACGTTGCCGGACACCTCAAGCTGCGCCTGGCCGTTTGTGCGTTTGACCGCTTCACGCATCTGCTCCGTGTCGAAGTTATCGAGCATGATGATGTCAGCCCCCGCTTTAATGGCCTCGTCCAGCTCCTCCAGCGTTTCCACTTCCACTTCGACGGGCACATCCGGATGCAGCCAGAAGGCTTTTTCCACGGCCTGACGCACCGAGCCAGAGGCAATAATGTGGTTCTCTTTGATCAGGAAGGCATCGGATAGCCCCAGACGATGGTTGGCGCCGCCACCGCAGAGTACCGCGTATTTCAGCGCGGTGCGCAGGCCCGGCAGGGTTTTACGGGTATCCAGCAGCTGCGTGCGGGTGCCTGCCAGCAGGTCAACGTAGCGGCGTACTTCACTGGCAACGCCAGAGAGCGTTTGCACAAAATTGAGCGCGGTGCGTTCACCAGTCAGCAAGACGCGGGACGGGCCGTCCAGTTCGAACAGTGGCTGATTCGCCGTGACCGCATCGCCGTCCTCAACGTGCCATGTTACCTGCACCTCGTCGCCCGCCAGCTGGGTAAAGACCTCCTCAACCCAGCGTTTGCCGCAGAAAACCCCTGCTTCACGGGTGATAACCACCGCATGCGAGCGTGTCTCTTTTGGCAACAATTGGGCGGTAATATCGTTATCGGCGCTGACGTCACCGCCGAGGTCTTCTCTCAGGGCATGGGCAACGCTTGCCGGGATATCACTATTAATACGTTCCAGAAGCGCGTCACGTCGGTGGTCGGGGTTATAGCGGCGAGGCGGCATGATAAAACTCCAAATTGGTAACGAATCATAATATTGAAACATGCTACTCTGAACCGAGTAACAGCACCATAGATAAGGAGTTCCAGCATGTTGTTAGAAAACGGATGGCTGGTGGACGCGCGGCATGTACCGTCGCCGCACCACGACTGCCGCCCGGAGGATGAAAAGCCCACACTGCTGGTGGTTCACAATATTAGTCTCCCGCCGGGTGAGTTTGGCGGTCCGTGGATCGATGCGTTATTCACTGGAACGATAGATCCCGATGCCCACCCCTTCTTTGCTGAGATTGCGCATCTGCGCGTATCGGCGCACTGTCTGATCCGTCGTGATGGCGAAGTGGTTCAGTATGTTCCTTTTGATAAGCGTGCCTGGCATGCCGGCGTGTCGAAGTATCAGGGGCGCGAGCGGTGCAATGATTTCTCCATTGGAATTGAACTGGAAGGAACGGACACCACGCCTTACACCGATGCGCAATATGAGAAACTGGTTGCTGTAACGCAAACGTTAATCGGGCGCTATCCCGCCATTGCAGACAATATTACAGGGCACAGCGACATCGCCCCCGAAAGAAAAACCGACCCCGGCCCGGCTTTTGACTGGTCCCGGTTTCACGCCATGCTTACCACGTCGTCAGATAAGGAGATAACATGACGTTGTTTACCATGCTGCTGGTTATGATCGCTGAACGCCTGTTTAAGCTCGGCGAGCACTGGCATCTGGATCATCGGCTGGAGGTGTTATTCCGCCGCATCAGACATTTTTCCATGCTGCGCACGCTGCTGATGACGGCAGGCGTGATGGTGATTACGTTCCTGTTGCTGCGCTCGCTTTACGGCCTCTTTTTCAACGTGCCGCTGCTGGTGATGTGGATCCTGCTCGGCGTGTTGTGTATTGGCGCGGGCAAGGTGCGTTTGCACTATCACGCGTATCTGAAAGCCGCTTCCCGGGATGATGCCCACGCGCGCGGCGCGATGGCGAGCGAGTTGACGATGATCCACGGCGTACCGCCGGACTGCGATGAACGCGAGTTTCTGCGGGAGCTGCAAAACGCGCTGCTGTGGATTAACTTCCGTTACTACCTGGCGCCGCTGTTCTGGTTCGTGGTGGGCGGGCCCTGGGGGCCGGTACTGCTGATGGGTTACGCGTTCCTGCGCGCCTGGCAGACCTGGCTTGCCCGCTATCTTACGCCGCATGAACGTCTACAGTCCGGCATTGATGCCATCCTGCACGTGCTCGACTGGCTTCCGGTGCGTCTGGTAGGCGTGGTCTATGCCCTCATCGGTCACGGTGAAAAGGCGCTGCCCGCGTGGTTTGTCTCCCTTGCTGACCGTCATACCTCGCAGTATCAGGTTTTAACCCGACTGGCACAGTTCTCGCTGGCGCGTGAGCCGCACACGGACAAAGTCGCAACGCCAAAGGCTGCCGTCTCGATGGCGAAGAAAACGTCGTTTGTGGTGGTGGTGATTGTGGCGCTGCTGACGATTTACGGCACGCTGGTTTAAGCCAGCGCGCCGAAGCCGTTACGGTGTATCTGCGGGCGGGATGCCGAATTCAGGCATCCCGTTTTCGTTCCAGCGGATGAGTTTCAGGCGAGTATGGCGATTGGGATCGTAAAGCGGATCGCCTTCAATTTCAGTGTAGTTTCGCGCGTGGTAGACCAGCACATCTTCGCCTTCCGGCGTCTGCGTAAAGCTGTTATGGCCTGGCCCATACTGACGGTTTTCGTAGCTGGTGACGAACACCGGGCGCGGGGATTTATGCCAGTTAGCCGGGTTTTGCGGATCGGCATTCAGGTCTGCCCACAGTAATCCCATGCAGTAGTTCTCGTCGGTGGCGCTGGCGGAATAGCTGATAAACAGCTTATCGCCATGGAACAGCACCGCCGGGCCTTCATTGACCCAGAACCCGCGGCACTCCCAGTCATATTCCGGTTTACTGAGCATCACCGGCTCGCCTTTCAGCGTCCACGGATTTTCCATTTCACACAGGTAAAGATTCGAGTTACCGGAAATATCCGGGGCTTTTTGCGCCCACAGATACCAGCGTTTACCCTGATGAACAAAGGTGGTGGCATCCAGCGCGAAGGTGTCAAACGGGGTTTTGATTTGCCCTTTTTCTACCCACGTACCGGTGAGCGGATCGCGATCTGCGCATTCAATGGCAAACATGCGATGCTGGAACATCCCGAGATGATCGAGCGCCTGGGTATGCGTGGCGGCAAAATAGATGTACCAACTGCCGTCGATATGATGCAGTTCCGGTGCCCAGATCAGCTGGCTCATCGGGCCGGTGTCGGGCTTGCGCCAGACAACCACCTCTTCGGCATCGCGTAAACCTTCCAGCGAGTCCGCGCGGCGGATCGCCAGCCGATCGTACTCCGGTACGGAGGCGATAAAGTAATATTGCCCATCGTGACGCAGGATATACGGGTCGGCGCGTTGTTCAATAAACGGGTTTGGCCAGGTTTGCATTCGGCTTTCCTTATTTAGTCTCAGCGGCTTTGAGTTCCTGATAATCGTTCAGCTCGCGATAGTTGGTGCGACGCTTTTCCAGATCGGACTGGATCTGCTTCATGGTCTCACGGTCCACTTTCAGCAGACGTACTACGCCCGCGGTAATTAAGTATCCAATGCCAGGAATGACGGTAAAGAGCAGCACGATCCCGTTGATGGCATCCGCGCTCTGCGCTTTTGCGCCCGCATCGTAGCCGTACCAGGAGAGCAGGAAACCGACCATTGCCCCGGCAATCGCCAGACCCAGTTTCAGGAAGAAGATGTTGCCGGAGAAGCTGATCCCGGTGATACGTTTCCCGGTTTTCCATTCACCGTAGTCGTCCACGTCGGCCATCAGGGACCAGTGCAGCGGGGATGGGATCTGGTGCAGGATGTTCAGCAGGACGTAAAGCACAACAATGGTTGTCGTCGCTTTCGGGTCGAAGAAGTAGAAGGCGCAGGAGAAAATCGCCAGCGCGATGTTGGTCCAGAAGAAGACCTTCAGCTTGCACCAGCGGTCGGTCAGCACTTTCGCCAGCATACTGCCGAACATCATGCCGACAACGCCCAGGCTGATAAACAGCGTGGCGAAATGGGTGCTTTGCCCCATGACCCAGGTAACGTAATACATGGTGGCCGCCATGCGGATAAAGCCAGGGCAGACGTTGCACAGGGTTAACAGCAGGATCCGCACCCACTGGTCGTTCTTCCACACGTCTTTCAGGTCGTTTTTAAGTTCGTCATGGGTTTGCACCGCCGGACGCACGCGCTCGCGCACCGTGGCGAAGCAGAACAGGAACATGCAGGTACCAATCAGCGCCAGCACGGTCATCGCCATCTGGTAGCCTTTGGCTTTGTTATCCCCACCGAACCAGTCGGCCATTGGCAGGAGCGTTAGCGACAGCAGCAGCGTGGCGATACCAACCATAACAAAACGGTAGGACTGGCAGGCAACGCGCTCTTTCGGGTCGTTGGTGATCACGCCGCCGAGCGAGCAGTACGGAATATTGATGGCGGTATAGGTCAGCGACAGCAGGAAGTAGGTGACAAAGGCATAGATAACTTTGCTGTTATAGCTCCACTCTGGCGTGGTGAACATCAGAATGCTGAACAGCGCATAGGGGAAGGCAATCCACAGCAGCCATGGACGAAACCGGCCATATTTGCTGCGGGTACGGTCAGCAATCGCGCCCATGATCGGGTCCGTTACGGCATCAATGACGCGCACGGACAGGAGTAAAACGCCAACCAGTGCAGGCGCCAGACCAAAAATATCCGTATAAAAATAGTTAACAAATAACATGATGGCGCCAAAGATAATGTTGCATCCGGCGTCACCCATGCCATAGCCGATCTTTTCTTTTACTGACAGTTTGTTGTTATTCATCGACAGCTCTCCGGGTTTCGGTATGGAGAGAATTATTCGCTGGCAAACGAATATATGCGTTGCAATATAAAGGCGGTGATATGGAGGATTTTGCTGTTGGCGCGAATTTGTGAGGAAGGTAACAAGACGCTGTACCCGCAACCGCGAGTACAGCGAGAAAACATTTAGTGCGCTTTCACCGTTTTGGCATTTTTCTGTTTCACCATATAACCCACGCCGAGGATCGCAATCCAGACCGGGATCAGGTAGACGGAAATCGCCATGCCTGGGGTGATGAGCATGATGACCAGTACAGCTGCCATGAACAGCAGGCAAACCCAGTTCCCCAGCGGATAGAGCAGGGCAGGGAAGCGCGTGGTTACGCCCTGCTGCTGCTTGGCGCGGCGGAACTTGATGTGCGCGAGGCTAATCATTGCCCAGTTAATCACCAGGGCGGAAACCACCAGCGCCATCAGCAGACCGAAGGCTGATTCCGGGGCCAGGTAGTTAATCAGCACGCACAGCGCTGTCACGACCGCCGACACGATGATGGTATTAACCGGTACGCCACGCTTATCAACGGTGAGCAGCGCTTTCGGTGCGTTGCCCTGTTGCGCCAGGCCGAACAGCATACGGCTGTTGCAGTAAACGCAGCTGTTATAAACGGAGAGCGCAGCGGTCAGCACCACGACGTTGAGCGCGTTCGCCACGAAGGTATCGCCCAGCTCGTGGAAGATGAGCACAAACGGGCTGGTATCCGCCGTGACGCGCGTCCATGGCAGCAGCGAGAGCAGCACCGCCAGGGAGCCCACATAGAAGATCAGGATGCGGTAGATAACCTGATTTGTGGCTTTCGGGATGCTCTGTTCCGGGTTGTCGGCTTCCGCGGCGGTGATGCCCACCAGCTCCAGACCGCCGAAGGAGAACATAATGATCGCCATCATCATCACCAGGCCGGTCATGCCGTGAGGCAAGAACCCGCCTTGCTCCCAAAGGTTGCGCACGGTGGCCTGCGGGCCGCCGTTGCCGCTGAACAGCAGCCAGCCGCCGAAGATGATCATCGCTACAACGGCAATCACTTTGATGATGGCAAACCAGAACTCCATCTCACCGAACACTTTTACGTTGGTGAGGTTAATGGCGTTAATCAGGACGAAGAAGGCCGCCGCAGACGCCCAGGTAGGGATCTCCGGGTACCAGAACTGAATATATTTCCCGACGGCGGTCAGCTCGGCCATGGCAACCAGAACGTACAGAACCCAATAGTTCCAGCCCGAGGCGAAACCTGCGAAGCTGCCCCAGTATTTATAGGCGAAGTGGCTGAATGAGCCTGCGACCGGCTCCTCAACAACCATTTCCCCTAACTGACGCATAATCAGAAATGCAATGAAACCCGCTATCGCGTACCCCAAAATAATGCCCGGACCGGCCGACTGGATAACCGATGCACTGCCCAGAAACAGGCCAGTACCAATAGCACCGCCCAGGGCGATGAGCTGTATATGGCGGTTTTTAAGGCCGCGCTTTAGCTGATCGCCATGCTGTTGAGCTTCCATTTGAAACCTCGTGTGTGGTTGTTATGTTCACGCTGTGCGTGTGTAATTATGAAAGTCCATATTCTGTATTTATTTCTTTACGGTTAACGATACCGAAAAAAGCGGAGATGGCTTCCGTTAGCGCCAGAATAGTGGTAAGCGCCAGCGAATGCACCTGCTTTATGAAGGGGCGATGACGACTTGAATAAAAAGAAACCAATTGTAAATCGGTACGTTAACCCCTCATACCCCAACCTATAGAATAGAAATGCGTCAGAAGAGGGCGAATTTTCATTTTTTGCCTTGTTGAATCGCTTCAGATTGCAAAAACCCTCGTTTCATTATGGTTAAAACTGCCTCTTTGGTAGTAACCATTTCATTTGTGCAAAGTTACATTCCTGAAACGTTAGTTCTGTAAGGTTGTTAAAATGTGCCGGGTTTACTGATTTCAATCAAAACCAATATGGACAGAAGGTGAATACTTTGTTACTTTAGCGATACGAACATGAAATTGGTAAGACCAATTGACTCCGGGCAAAAAGGCGTAAGACAGGGAATATGGCCTACAGCAAAATTCGCCAACCAAAACTTTCCGATGTGATTGAGCAGCAGCTGGAGTTTTTAATTCTCGAAGGGACACTGCGCCCGGGCGAGAAGCTCCCGCCAGAACGCGAGCTGGCAAAACAGTTCGACGTTTCACGTCCCTCTCTGCGTGAGGCGATTCAACGTCTCGAAGCAAAGGGCCTGTTGCTCCGTCGCCAGGGTGGCGGAACCTTTGTGCAAAACAGCCTGTGGCAGAGCTTCAGCGACCCGCTGGTAGAACTTCTCTCTGACCACCCAGAATCCCAGTTTGATCTGCTTGAGACCCGTCACGCGCTGGAAGGTATCGCGGCCTATTACGCCGCCCTTCGCAGCACTGATGAAGACCGCGTACGTATTCGCGAGCTGCATCAGGCCATTGAACGGGCACAGCAGTCCGGCGATTTAGACGCCGAGTCCAGCGCCGTCGTCCAGTATCAAATTGCCGTCACCGAAGCGGCGCACAACGTGGTGCTCCTCCATCTGCTACGCTGCATGGAGCCGATGCTGGCCCAGAACGTTCGTCAGAATTTTGAATTGTTGTATGCCCGTCGGGAGATGCTCCCGCTGGTAAGCAACCATCGCACCCGAGTATTCGAGGCGATAATGGCCGGGGAACCGGAGCAGGCGCGCGAAGCGTCGCACCGCCATCTGGCTTTCATTGAGGAAATCTTGCTGGACCGCAGCCGTGAACAATCGCGTCGCGAACGTTCATTACGCCGCATACAGCAACGAAAGGATTAAGCGCCAGGTACTTTTAGAGCGCGGCAACTAAACGCAGAACCTGTCTTATTGTGTTTTCTGGCGAAAATACAATGGGACAGGTTCCAGACAAATCAACGTATTAGATAGATAAGGAATACCCCCATGTCAGAACGTCTCCAAAATGACGTGGATCCGATCGAAACTCGCGACTGGCTACAGGCGATCGAATCGGTCATCCGTGAAGAAGGTGTTGAGCGCGCTCAGTATCTGATTGATCAGCTGCTTTCTGAAGCACGCAAAGGCGGCGTGAAAGTGGCTTCAGGTGCAGGGGCTAGCAACTACGTAAACACGATTGCCGTCGAAGACGAACCGGAATACCCGGGCAATCTGGATCTGGAACGCCGTATCCGTTCTGCTATCCGCTGGAACGCCATCATGACCGTTCTGCGCGCATCTAAGAAAGACCTGGAACTGGGTGGCCACATGGCGTCCTTCCAGTCTTCTGCGACCATTTACGAAGTGTGCTTCAACCACTTCTTCCGTGCAGCTAACGAGAAAGACGGCGGCGATCTGGTGTACTTCCAGGGCCACATCTCTCCGGGCATCTATGCACGTGCCTTCCTGGAAGGTCGTCTGACTGAAGAGCAGATGAACAACTTCCGTCAGGAAGTTCACGGTAAGGGTCTGTCTTCTTACCCGCACCCTAAACTGATGCCTGAGTTCTGGCAGTTCCCGACCGTATCTATGGGTCTGGGTCCAATCGGTGCGATCTATCAGGCTAAATTCCTGAAGTACCTGGAACACCGTGGTCTGAAAGACACCTCTGAGCAGACCGTTTACGCCTTCCTGGGCGACGGTGAAATGGATGAGCCAGAATCTAAAGGCGCCATCACCATCGCGACCCGTGAGAAGCTGGACAACCTGTGCTTCATCATCAACTGTAACCTGCAACGTCTGGATGGTCCGGTAACCGGTAACGGCAAGATCATCAACGAACTGGAAGGCATCTTCGCAGGTGCTGGCTGGAACGTGATCAAAGTGATGTGGGGCGGTCGTTGGGATGAACTGCTGCGTAAAGACACCAGCGGTAAACTGATCCAGCTGATGAACGAAACCGTTGACGGCGACTACCAGACCTTCAAATCCAAAGACGGTGCCTACGTTCGTGAGCACTTCTTCGGCAAATATCCTGAAACCGCAGCCCTGGTTGCAGACTGGACTGACGAGCAGATCTGGGCGCTGAACCGCGGTGGTCACGATCCGAAGAAAGTTTACGCTGCACTGAAAAAAGCGCGTGAAACCAAAGGTAAAGCGACTGTGATCCTGGCCCACACCATCAAAGGTTACGGCATGGGTGATACCGCAGAAGGTAAAAACATCGCTCACCAGGTTAAGAAAATGAACATGGACGGCGTGCGTTATATCCGCGACCGTTTCAACGTTCCAGTGACCGATGAGCAGGTAGAAAAACTGTCTTACATCACCTTCCCGGAAGGTTCTGAAGAGCACAAGTACCTGCACGAACGTCGTCAGGCGCTGAAAGGCTACCTGCCTGCTCGTCAGCCTAACTTCACCGAGAAGCTGGAACTGCCAGCGCTGGAAGATTTCTCTCAGCTGCTGGAAGAGCAGAACAAAGAGATCTCTACCACTATCGCTTTCGTTCGTGCCCTGAACGTGATGCTGAAGAACAAGTCGATCAAAGATCGTCTGGTTCCAATCATCGCCGACGAAGCGCGTACTTTCGGTATGGAAGGTCTGTTCCGTCAGATCGGTATCTACAGCCCGAACGGTCAGCAGTACACCCCGCAGGACCGTGAGCAGGTTGCATACTACAAAGAAGACGAGAAAGGTCAGATCCTTCAGGAAGGTATCAACGAACTGGGTGCAGGCGCATCCTGGCTGGCTGCTGCGACTTCTTACAGCACCAACAACCTGCCGATGATCCCGTTCTACATCTACTACTCCATGTTCGGGTTCCAGCGTATCGGTGACCTGTGCTGGCAGGCAGGCGATCAGCAGGCTCGCGGCTTCCTGATCGGGGGTACTTCTGGTCGTACGACCCTGAACGGTGAAGGTCTACAGCACGAAGATGGTCATAGCCACATTCAGTCTCTGACTATCCCTAACTGTATCTCTTACGATCCGTCTTACGCGTACGAAGTGGCAGTCATCATGCATGACGGCTTGCAGCGCATGTACGGTGAAGCGCAAGAGAATATTTACTACTACATCACCACCCTGAACGAAAACTACCACATGCCGGCAATGCCAGCAGGTGCCGAGGAAGGTATCCGTAAAGGTATCTACAAACTCGAAACCATCGAAGGTAGCAAAGGTAAAGTTCAGCTGCTGGGCTCCGGTTCTATCCTGCGTCACGTTCGTGAAGCAGCGCAGATCCTGGCGAAAGACTACGGTGTGGGTTCCGATGTGTACTCTGTTACCTCCTTCACTGAACTGGCGCGTGATGGCCAGGATTGTGAGCGCTGGAACATGCTGCACCCAATGGAAACCCCACGCATTCCGTACATCGCTCAGGTGATGAACGACGCGCCAGCGGTGGCGTCTACTGACTATATGAAACTGTTCGCTGAGCAGGTTCGTACTTACGTTCCAGCTGATGATTATCGCGTACTGGGTACTGACGGCTTCGGTCGTTCTGACAGCCGCGAAAACCTGCGTCACCACTTCGAAGTTGATGCTTCCTACGTGGTTGTAGCAGCACTGGGCGAACTGGCTAAACGTGGCGAAATCGATAAGAAAGTGGTTGCAGACGCAATTACTAAGTTCAACATCGATGCAGATAAAGTTAACCCGCGTCTGGCGTAAGAGGTAAAAGAATAATGGCTATCGAAATCAATGTACCGGACATCGGGGCTGATGAAGTTGAAATCACCGAGATCCTGGTCAAAGTGGGCGACAAAGTTGAAGCTGAACAGTCGCTGATCACCGTAGAAGGCGACAAAGCTTCTATGGAAGTCCCGTCTCCTCAGGCTGGCATCGTTAAAGAGATCAAAGTCTCTGTTGGCGATAAAACCGAGACTGGCAAACTGATCATGATTTTCGATTCCGCCGACGGTGCAGCAGCAGCTGCACCTGCGCAGGAAGAGAAGAAAGAAGCCGCTCCTGCTGCTGCTCCAGCAGCGGCCGCGGCAGCGAAAGAAGTGAACGTGCCTGACATCGGCGGTGACGAAGTTGAAGTCACTGAAATCCTGGTGAAAGTGGGCGATACCGTTGCGGCTGAGCAGTCACTGATCACCGTAGAAGGCGATAAAGCCTCTATGGAAGTACCAGCGCCATTCGCCGGTACCGTTAAAGAGATCAAGATCAACACCGGTGACAAAGTGTCTACGGGTTCCCTGATCATGATTTTCGAAGTGGCGGGCTCTGAAGGCGCTGCGGCTCCAGCGAAAGCGGAAGCTGCTCCGGCTCCGGCTGCTGCACCAGCGGCTGCTGGCGGCGTGAAAGACGTTAACGTACCAGACATCGGCGGTGACGAAGTTGAAGTGACCGAAGTGATGGTGAAAGTGGGCGACAAAGTTGCCGCTGAACAGTCACTGATCACCGTTGAAGGCGACAAAGCTTCCATGGAAGTGCCTGCGCCGTTCGCGGGTACCGTTAAAGAGATCAAAATCAGCACCGGCGACAAAGTCTCTACCGGCTCTCTGATCATGGTCTTCGAAGTGGAAGGCGCTGCACCTGCCGCCGCTCCTGCTGCTCCTGCTGCTCCGGCACCGGCTGCTGCACCGGCTCAGGCTGCTAAACCGGCTGCTGCCCCTGCTGCTAAAGCAGAAAAATCTGAGTTCGCTGAAAACGACGCTTATGTCCACGCGACTCCGCTGATCCGTCGCCTGGCGCGCGAATTCGGCGTGAACCTGGCGAAAGTGAAGGGCACCGGCCGTAAAGGTCGTATCCTGCGCGAAGACGTTCAGGCTTACGTGAAAGACGCGGTGAAACGCGCCGAAGCTGCACCTGCGGCAGCCGCTGGCGGCGGTATCCCGGGCATGCTGCCATGGCCGAAAGTGGACTTCAGCAAGTTCGGCGAAATCGAAGAAGTGGAACTGGGCCGTATCCAGAAAATCTCCGGTGCTAACCTGAGCCGTAACTGGGTGATGATCCCGCACGTTACCCACTTCGATAAGACCGATATCACCGATCTGGAAGCGTTCCGTAAACAGCAGAACGCCGAAGCTGAGAAGCGTAAGCTGGACGTGAAGTTCACCCCAGTGGTCTTCATCATGAAAGCGGTTGCGGCGGCGCTGGAACAGATGCCACGCTTCAACAGCTCCCTGTCCGAAGACGGCCAGAAGCTGACGCTGAAGAAATACATCAACATCGGTGTTGCGGTTGATACGCCAAATGGTCTGGTTGTTCCGGTCTTCAAAGACGTGAACAAGAAGAGCGTCACAGAGCTGTCCCGTGAACTGACCACCATCTCCAAGAAAGCGCGTGATGGTAAGCTGACTGCCGGCGAAATGCAGGGCGGCTGCTTCACCATCTCCAGCATCGGCGGCCTGGGTACCACCCACTTCGCGCCGATTGTGAACGCGCCGGAAGTGGCTATCCTCGGTGTGTCCAAGTCCGCGATGGAGCCGGTGTGGAATGGCAAAGAGTTCGTACCGCGTCTGATGATGCCAATCTCTCTGTCCTTCGACCACCGCGTGATCGACGGGGCTGATGGTGCGCGTTTCATCACCATCATTAACAACATGCTGAGCGACATTCGCCGCCTGGTGATGTAATCGAAAAGCCGGCCAATCGGCCGGCTTTTTTCTGATAATCTCATGGGGTTTTTGAGGTTATTGGTGAAAGCGATAATTCGTGAGCCGTTTGTTGTTTCAAAATTGTTAACAATTTTGTAAAATACGGGCGGATAGAACGACCCGGTGGACGACGGGTATACATTAAGAGGTCATGATGAGCACAGAAATCAAAACTCAGGTCGTAGTACTTGGGGCAGGCCCGGCAGGTTATTCCGCAGCATTTCGCGCCGCGGATTTAGGTCTGGAAACCGTCATCGTAGAACGTTACAGCACCCTCGGCGGTGTTTGTCTGAACGTCGGCTGTATCCCTTCTAAAGCGCTGCTGCACGTAGCGAAAGTTATCGAAGAAGCCAAAGCGCTGGCTGAACACGGTATCGTCTTCGGCGAGCCGAAGACCGACATCGACAAAATTCGTACCTGGAAAGAGAAAGTTATCACTCAGCTGACCGGCGGTCTGGCGGGTATGGCCAAAGGCCGTAAAGTGAAAGTGGTAAACGGTCTGGGTAAATTCACCGGTGCGAACACCCTGGAAGTGGAAGGTGAAAACGGTAAAACCGTGATTAACTTCGATAACGCGATCATCGCGGCAGGCTCTCGCCCAATCGAACTGCCATTCATTCCACATGAAGATCCACGCGTGTGGGATTCCACCGATGCGCTGGAGCTGAAAACCGTTCCTAAGCGTCTGCTGGTTATGGGCGGCGGTATCATCGGTCTGGAAATGGGTACCGTGTACCATGCGCTGGGTTCAGAGATTGACGTGGTTGAAATGTTCGACCAGGTTATCCCGGCTGCCGACAAAGACATCGTTAAAGTCTTCACCAAACGCATCAGCAAGAAATTCAACCTGATGCTGGAAACCAAAGTGACTGCCGTTGAAGCGAAAGAAGACGGTATTTACGTTTCCATGGAAGGCAAAAAAGCCCCATCCGAACCACAGCGTTACGACGCCGTACTGGTGGCTATCGGCCGTGTGCCGAACGGTAAAAACCTCGACGCGGGCAAAGCTGGCGTGGAAGTGGACGACCGTGGCTTCATCCGCGTTGACAAACAGCTGCGTACCAACGTGCCGCACATCTTTGCTATCGGCGATATCGTCGGTCAGCCAATGCTGGCGCACAAAGGTGTTCACGAAGGTCACGTTGCCGCTGAAGTTATCGCCGGCATGAAGCACTACTTCGATCCGAAAGTGATCCCATCTATCGCCTACACCGAGCCAGAAGTTGCATGGGTTGGTCTGACTGAGAAAGAAGCGAAAGAGAAAGGCATCAGCTACGAAACCGCCACCTTCCCGTGGGCTGCTTCTGGCCGTGCTATCGCGTCCGACTGCGCAGACGGTATGACCAAACTGATCTTCGACAAAGAAACTCACCGTGTAATCGGTGGTGCGATTGTCGGTACCAACGGCGGCGAGCTGCTGGGTGAAATCGGTCTGGCTATCGAAATGGGCTGTGACGCGGAAGACATCGCGCTGACCATCCACGCTCACCCGACTCTGCACGAGTCCGTGGGCCTGGCGGCAGAAGTGTTTGAAGGTAGCATCACCGACCTGCCAAACGCGAAAGCGAAGAAGAAATAAGTTTCTTCAGATGAAAAAAGCGGCCTCAGGCCGCTTTTTTTATGCACTGCGTTCAGGGGGTGACAGGCTGCCAGGTTTTATCCGGGTGGTATGCAGCGAGCGCCTGCGCTTTCTGCGCCGAATCGTTGCCGAGATTTGCCTGATAAACCTTGTCTTCCTGGTTAACGACAAAGCTCATTACCCCCGTCTGACCATAGCTTACGGGCCAGGCAACCATCGCAAAGCCATTTTTATCCGACAGAATGCGGAACCGATAGCCGTGATAGCCCATACCAGGCTCCGGCGGGCTAAAGGCGGGACCCAGCGGGCTTGGCGCTTCGCCCGGCGAGATGGGCCAGTACAGGCCGTCTTTTAGCCCTGGCGTGCTGACAATCTTCTGCGCATAGCGGTGGTTCATGGCGTAGTAGCTCCGCTGTGCGTCGACGTAGGCGTGCAGCGCTTCGATAGCCGCGAGTTCGTTGCGGCCGATTTCGCGGGTCAGGATCTCATCAGCCGCTTTCTGCATATCAAATTGCCAGCCCTCTTTTTTCTTCACTACCGGTATGGGGAGTTGCCAGCCGTTATCGCCAACTGACAGATGGGCAATATCGCCGCTGATTTCGGTACGATGGTTTATCTTCCAGTCACGCAGGAATCGAGCCACCGCCTCCGGATCAACCCCTTCAGGTGGCAGATAATCGCGCCAGTTATCCCCCAGCAGGTCGGCCATCGCGCTCTCATTCTGCTCGCTGATGGCCTTCGTCAGGGCATTGGCCGCCTGCTCAGGTGTGGAGAAAGATTGCTGGGCGAAGGCGAAGGTGGATACCATCAACAACAGCATTCCACCGATCGGTTTCATGTTCATAGCGGCTCCCTTAACGACGGTGGAATTCATGGTGTTCGGTATGGTGTTCGGACAGCTGCTGGCGGAAGCTGGCACGCTGCTCACTGTTCAGCGACGCGTGCTGGCGGCTTTGCAGCCCGCGCTGGTGCTGGGCCTGCCAGCTGGCCGAACGGCTGTCGTTGCCGCTCAGGGCGTTTGCCCGCAGCGGCTGATGCTGAACCTGCGTCGGGCGTCTGGTTTGCGCAAGAGTATTATTCATCTGTTGTGCGTGGGGCCGCGCGCTGTCGTAGCCGCGATAGTTGCTGCGCTGAGAGAGCTGCTTCAGTTGCTGCGCGGACGCTGAATGTTGCGGGAAATGCGCGTCGCCATGCTGTAGCTGTGTGAGCGTTTTGCCCGTCGACTGCTGTACCTGCGCC
The DNA here is from genome assembly GCF_001922365.1 of Enterobacter cloacae complex sp. AR_0002. Taxonomy (NCBI): domain Bacteria; kingdom Pseudomonadati; phylum Pseudomonadota; class Gammaproteobacteria; order Enterobacterales; family Enterobacteriaceae; genus Enterobacter; species Enterobacter cloacae complex sp. AR_0002. The sequence continues at coordinate 2,710,396 of NZ_CP018814.1, read as the reverse complement.
ATCGCGGCCTGCCGCTGGCTATCGCGGTTGACCGGCTGCTGCTGGGTAGCGCTCAACCCGCCCGGCACTGAAGTCTGATGATAGCGGCTGGCAAGCTGGCTATTGGCGTAGGGCACGCCGTTGCGGTAGGCCGGATTATGCTGCCAGACCTGGTGATTATCGGTACGGTGCTCGCCGGTGATCTTATTGAAGTTATTAACATTAATATTAATGTTATCGCCGTTATGCGAATAACCGCCGTGGTGATCGTTATCATGATCGTGATGATGATCGTCGTCATCGTCCCAGTCGATGTTACTGAACAGCGCATAGGTGGTGGCTACGCCGAGGCTATAGCCAAAGCCTCTGACAAAACTATTGGTAAACTGCTGGCCGGGAGACGGGGGCAGATACACCGGCGGATAGCTGGCATTTGGCCACGTGCCGTAAACGGTGGAAGGGTTGTAGGTAGGGACATAAACCACCTGTGGATCGGCTGGCTCAATTTTAATCACCGTCGGACTAGCCGACGTTGACGTCGCGGCTGTACTGGCGGAGGCTGGCGCAGATTTTTTCACGGTGGTGACGGTCTGCTGCGGGGTGGATTGCAATGTGCCTGTCTGCTTCGCCAGCAGGCGCAGACGCTGCACGGAATCCATCACATCCTTTGGCTGGGCCAGAAAGGCGTCGCCGAGGCTTTGTACCCACGACGGGTTTTCCCCCATCAGCGACATTAACTGCGGAAAGGCGACCAGCGATTTCACGCTGGCATCCCATGGCTGCCCGCTGACCGCCTGAATGGCGGCATCGCCCTGCATTTTAGGGTTGTCCTTTGACCACTGGGCGGCCTGAATCACGCTCGCCGGATAGGTTGAGGCCATCAGAATTTGCGACAGCAGCGCGTCGGGGTAGAGCGCAATGGGCGCGGTCCACTGATCGATCTGCGCGGCGGTATAGGCAGGGGTGGCCACCGGGGCAGGCTGTGCTGCCGGGTCGGGGAGCTGCGGGGCTACCGGCGCAGGTGCGGGAGCGGGTTCCGTTGCGCGGCTTTTAACGAACATGACGCCCGAGGCGGCAAACAGCCCCGCACTGCAAAGCAGAACAAGAAGATGTGGTTTAAAAGGCAACTTCATAGATTGACTCCAACGAGACGAGTGCAGTGCCGTGAGGCGTTGCTGTTGCCGCGAGTATCATTCACCCGTGTTTTACAGTTTTGACTTTTGTTGGGAAAAACTCTGAAGCATCCGGATAAAGAGTGTGAGTATTTATTACACAATTATATCGGATGGCTGAGCAGGCGACGGAAATTCAGAAGGCCGCTCTTGCGAGCGACCAGCAGCGCGTTGCCGGGGGGACGACAGACTTACGGAACTGCTTCCGGGCCCGGTGACGGGGTGCTACATCATGCTTAACGATTCAGCAAATTTTTTAATGTTGCTTTTTTGTAAACAGATTAACACTGTGCAGAAATCCTGCTATGCTGCCCGACGCGGTATCGGGCATTTACCCTACAAACTGCTGTCTCACAGGAGCGTGAAGAGAACGCCCGCCGCATATGACAATGAGAGCGAGGAGAACCGTCGTGCTAGAAGAATACCGTAAGCACGTAGCAGAACGTGCCGCCGAGGGAATTGTACCCAAACCGTTAGATGCAACCCAAATGGCCGCGCTCGTCGAGCTGCTGAAGAACCCGCCTGAGGGCGAAGAAGAATTCCTGTTAGATCTGCTGATCAACCGTGTACCGCCTGGCGTAGATGAAGCTGCCTACGTAAAAGCCGGATTCCTTGCCGCCGTTGCCAAAGGCGAAGCCACCTCCCCACTGGTTACTCCTGAAAAAGCGATTGAACTGCTCGGCACCATGCAGGGTGGCTATAACATTCATCCGCTGATTGACGCGCTGGATAACGACAAGCTGGCACCGATTGCCGCTAAAGCGCTCTCTTCAACGCTACTGATGTTCGATAACTTCTACGATGTGGAAGAAAAAGCTAAAGCAGGCAACGTCTATGCGAAGCAGGTGATGCAGTCCTGGGCCGATGCCGAATGGTTCCTGAACCGCCCTCAGCTTGCTGAAAAAATTACCGTTACCGTCTTCAAAGTGACCGGTGAAACCAACACCGATGACCTCTCCCCGGCACCGGACGCGTGGTCTCGTCCTGATATCCCTCTGCACGCCCTGGCGATGCTGAAAAACGCCCGTGAAGGCATTGAGCCGGACCAGCCGGGCAGCGTTGGCCCGATCAAACAGATCGAAGCCCTGCAACAAAAAGGTTTCCCGCTGGCTTACGTGGGTGACGTTGTGGGTACCGGCTCTTCCCGTAAGTCCGCCACCAACTCCGTGTTGTGGTTCATGGGCGACGACATTCCGCACGTGCCAAACAAGCGCGGCGGCGGCCTGTGCCTCGGCGGCAAAATTGCGCCAATCTTCTTCAACACCATGGAAGATGCTGGCGCGCTGCCGATCGAAGTGGATGTCTCTAACCTGAACATGGGCGACGTGATTGACGTTTACCCGTATAAAGGCGAAGTGCGTAATCACGAAACTAATGAGCTGCTGGCAAGCTTTGAGCTGAAAACCGACGTGCTGATCGACGAAGTACGTGCTGGTGGCCGCATTCCGCTGATCATCGGCCGTGGCCTGACCACCAAAGCGCGTGAAGCGCTGGGTCTGCCGCACAGCGACGTGTTCCGTCAGGCGAAAGACGTGGCGGAAAGCAACCGTGGCTTCTCGCTGGCACAAAAAATGGTCGGTCGCGCCTGCGGCGTCGCTGGTATCCGTCCTGGCGCGTACTGCGAGCCGAAGATGACCTCCGTCGGCTCTCAGGACACCACCGGTCCAATGACCCGTGATGAGCTGAAAGACCTGGCGTGCCTGGGCTTCTCTTCCGATCTGGTGATGCAGTCCTTCTGCCACACTGCGGCGTATCCGAAGCCGGTTGACGTGACCACGCACCACACGCTGCCAGATTTCATCATGAACCGCGGTGGCGTGTCTCTGCGTCCGGGCGACGGCGTTATCCACTCCTGGCTGAACCGCATGCTGCTGCCGGATACCGTCGGTACCGGCGGTGACTCCCATACCCGTTTCCCAATCGGTATCTCCTTCCCGGCGGGTTCCGGTCTGGTGGCGTTTGCTGCCGCGACCGGCGTGATGCCGCTGGATATGCCGGAATCGGTGCTGGTGCGCTTCAAAGGTAAAATGCAGCCGGGTATTACCCTGCGCGACCTGGTTCACGCGATCCCGCTGTATGCCATCAAACAGGGTTTGCTGACCGTTGAGAAAAAAGGGAAGAAAAACATCTTCTCTGGCCGCATTCTGGAAATTGAAGGTCTGCCGGATCTGAAAGTTGAGCAGGCTTTCGAGCTGACCGATGCCTCCGCTGAGCGTTCGGCTGCGGGCTGTACCATCAAGCTGAACAAAGAGCCGATTATTGAGTATCTGAACTCTAACATCGTGCTGCTGAAGTGGATGATTGCAGAAGGCTACGGCGACCGTCGTACGCTGGAGCGTCGTATCCAGGGCATGGAAAAATGGCTGGCCGATCCGCAGCTGCTGGAAGCCGATGCTGACGCAGAGTACGCGGCGGTGATCGACATCGATCTGGCGGATATCAAAGAGCCAATCCTGTGTGCACCGAACGATCCGGACGACGCGCGTCCGCTGTCCGAAGTTCAGGGCGAGAAGATCGACGAAGTGTTCATCGGTTCGTGCATGACCAACATCGGCCACTTCCGTGCAGCCGGCAAGCTGCTGGATACCCACAAAGGCCAGCTGCCAACCCGTCTGTGGGTGGCGCCGCCAACCCGTATGGACGCGGCTCAACTGACCGAAGAGGGCTACTACAGCGTGTTTGGTAAGAGCGGTGCGCGTATCGAAATTCCTGGCTGTTCCCTGTGTATGGGCAACCAGGCGCGCGTAGCCGACGGCGCGACGGTGGTCTCCACCTCGACCCGTAACTTCCCGAACCGTTTAGGTACCGGTGCGAACGTCTTCCTGGCCTCTGCGGAACTGGCGGCGGTTGCGGCGCTGATTGGCAAACTGCCAACGCCGGAAGAGTACCAGACCTTTGTGGCTCAGGTGGATAAGACGGCGGTGGATACCTATCGCTACCTGAACTTCGACCAGCTCTCTCAGTACACCGAGAAGGCAGACGGGGTGATCTTCCAGACGGCGGTATAAACAGCAAAACCGTCTCTACGAGACGGTTTTTAGTGTTTGCACCCTCTCCCGTGGGAGAGGGACGGGGTGAGGGCATCAGGCCGCAGGTCTTGCTCTCACCTTTTTATTTTCATTCCTCCCACCTCCCACGCTTTTTTTCTTCCTCGCTGCTGCGATAATTACCTTAATGGCTTTGCAGAGGAAAACACTATGGATTACGAATTTCTGCGCGACATCACCGGCGTGGTGAAAGTGCGAATGTCGATGGGGCACGAAGCCGTTGGACACTGGTTTAACGAAGAGGTGAAAGAGAACCTCGCGCTGCTGGATGAAGTTGAGCAGGCGGCGGAAACGGTGAAAGGCAGTGAACGCTCCTGGCAACGCGCCGGGCACGAATACACCCTGTGGATGGATGGCGAAGAGGTGATGGTGCGCGCCAACCAGCTTGAGTTCTCGGGTGATGAAATTGAAGAGGGGATGAGCTACTACGACGAAGAGAGCCTGTCGCTGTGCGGCGTGGAAGACTTCCTGAGTGTGGTGAATGCCTACCGCGACTTTATGAAACAGAAGTAACTTCCCGAAGCGTCCCTGCTCCGGGTCACGTTTACACGGTCGGAATGTTACGGCCGTAGTAAATTTCGCGCATCTCTTTCCAGAGCAGGTCGGTAATGACCTTTCGCTCTTCCTCACTTAAATCTTCCGGCTTCGTGTGGAACATGTAGTGCTTAAGGTCGAATTCCTTAAGTAACATTTTGGTGTGGAAGATATTCTCCTGATAGACGTTCACATCCATCATGTCGTACAGCGACTTCATGTCCTCGGACATGAAGTTCTGAATGGAGTTGATCTCATGATCAATGAAGTGCTTCATGCCGTTGATATCACGGGTAAAACCGCGTACGCGATAATCAATGGTGACGATGTCCGATTCCAGCTGGTGGATTAAATAATTCAACGCATTTAGCGGTGAAATCACGCCGCAGGTGGACACTTCAATATCCGCGCGGAAGGTACACAGCCCGCCTTCCGGGTGGCTTTCCGGGTAGGTGTGCACGCAGATGTGGCTTTTATCCAGGTGAGCAACCACCACTTCCGGCAGCGGGCCGGGGTGTTCGGTTTTGTCGATAAGCTTCGGGTCAACCGGCTCTTCACTCACCAGAATGGTGACGCTCGCACCCTGAGGCTCATAATCCTGGCGCGCGATATTGAGGATGTTCGCGCCGATAATCGAGCAGGTCTCTGTCAGGATCTCGGTCAGACGGTTGGCGTTGTAGAGTTCATCGATATAGGCGATGTAACCATCGCGCTCTTCTGCTGTTTTGGCGTAGCAGATATCGTAAATACAAAAACTCAGGCTTTTGGTCAGATTGTTAAAGCCATGCAGTTTAAGCTTTTTCAATTAGTTCACCTCCTTTGAGGACAGCGCGTCTTGCAGATATTGAGGCAACGAAAAGGCTGCGGTATGAATAGCCGGATTGTAGTATCGGCACTGTAGACCTGCCTGATGGAAGCGGGCCTGAATAATTTCGGTGGAGAGATGACGTAATACGTCGTTATCCGTCGCCCAGGCAAAGGTCATGATACCGCCGTAGTACGTCGGAATGGCCGCCTGATAGAAGCTGACGTCAGCAAAATAGGTGCTCAGCTTACGGTGGCTATCAAGCGCTTCATCCTGTTGCAGGAAGCAAACGCCGTTTTGCGCCACAAAAATTCCGCCAGGCTTCAGGCAGCGCTTGCAGCCTTCGTAAAACGACGAGGTAAACAGCGACGCGCCCGGACCGATAGGGTCGGTACAGTCAGAGATAATGACATCAAACGTTTGCGTGGTCTGGTTAACAAAATTGACGCCATCGTCGATAACCAGATTAAACCGCGGATCGTCATAGCTGCCGGCATTATGGTTGGGCAGATACTGGCGGCAGAACGACACGACCCCGGCGTCGATTTCCACCATGGTGATGGTTTCGACATTCTGATGGCGAGAGACTTCACGCAGCATCGCGCCGTCGCCGCCGCCGATAATCAGCACGTCCTTCGCGTGGCCGTGGGCCAGCAGCGGGACGTGGGTCATCATTTCGTGATAGATAAACTCGTCGCGCTCGGTGGTTTGCACCACGCCGTCCAGCGCCATCACGCGGCCAAAAGCGGCGTTTTCGAATATTATCAAATCCTGATGATCGGTTTTCTCATGATAGAGCACGTTATCCACGGTAAAATACTGACCAAACTGGTCGTGCAGCATTTCTTGCCATACCGTTTTTTCGGTCATGGGGAGCACCTCCTTCGTTAACATCCATTACATCCGGCAGATGGGCGCAACACAACACCGCCGAGAGGCGGTTAGCGGGTCAACAAGGGGCGTCGGGAAGGTTACTTCACGTAGGCGAGCAGGCTGAGTGAATCGCGAGCCAGCGCTTTGCATTTTTTAGCAGTGGGAATGCCAATACCGCTTAAATCACGGTAGCTGTCTTCACCGAGCGCCTTCATGTCGAAGCTGTCGTAGTTGCTGAGGTCCCATTGATTCTGCTGGGCAAAAAAGACCAGTGCGCGACGAATTTGCCCATTGGGTAAATTCTGGTAACCACAATCGTTTTTCAGAAAAACAAAAACTGCCGTCAGATCGGCCATATCTTCCGCTTCGTTTTCACTTAGCGCGTAACTGTTCGCACACATCGCCATCAGGCTGGCGAACAAAATTGTTCTGAAAAACGTCTTCATTGCCTTTACCACTGCATCACGGAAAATTAACGTTAGCATACTTGATGCCAGGCCGACGATCTTTATTATTGCCGCCGTGCTTGACCTTCCGGTAAGGGGAGGGTTTATGCTCAAAAGATCGCCTGCTGGAAATAAGGAAATGCACATGCAACGTCGTGATTTTTTAAAATTTTCTGCCGCGCTGGGGGTTGCCAGCGCGATACCTCTCTGGAGCCGCGCCGTTTTTGCCGCCGACAGACCGGCTTTACCCATTCCTGAATTACTCGCCCCAGATGCCCGCAGCCGCATTCAGCTTGTGGTGCAGGCCGGTAAAACCACGTTCGGTCAGCACGCCGCCACGACGTGGGGGTATAACGGCAATCTGCTCGGCCCGGCGTTGCAGTTACGCAAAGGGAAGGCGGTGACGGTAGACATTCATAACACGCTTGCGGAAGAGACCACGCTGCACTGGCACGGGCTGGAAGTCCCGGGCGAAGTGGATGGGGGGCCTCAGGGCGTCATCAGGCCTGGTGGTAAACGCAGCGTAACCTTTACCCCGGAACAACGCGCGGCGACCTGCTGGTTCCACCCGCATCAGCATGGCAAAACGGGCCATCAGGTGGCGATGGGGCTGGCCGGGCTGGTGCTGATTGAAGACGATGAAAGCCGCCTGCTGCGCCTGCCGAAACAGTGGGGTATCGACGATGTCCCGGTGATTGTGCAGGATAAAAAATTCAGCGCTGACGGGCAAATTGACTATCAGCTGGACGTAATGAGCGCGGCGATAGGCTGGTTTGGCGATACGCTGCTGACCAACGGCGCGATCTACCCGCAGCATGCCGCGCCAAAAGGCTGGCTGCGCTTACGTCTGCTTAACGGCTGTAACGCCCGCTCCCTGAACTTCGCCACCAGCGATAAACGCCCGCTTTATGTAGTGGCAAGCGACGGCGGCCTGCTGCCGGAGCCGGTGAAGGTGAGCGAGCTGCCGATGCTGATGGGCGAGCGCTTCGAGGTGTTGGTGGATATCAGCGATGGCAAAGCGTTTGACCTGGTGACCCTGCCGGTCAGCCAGATGGGGATGGCCGTCGCGCCGTTTGATAAGCCGCATCCGGTCCTGCGCATTCAGCCGCTACAGATCACCGCCTCCGGTACGCTGCCGGAGACCCTCACCACGCTGCCAGCACTCCCGTCGCTGGACGGGCTTACGCAGCGTAAACTTAAGCTTTCCATGGACCCGATGCTCGACATGATGGGCATGCAGGCGCTGATGAAGAAGTACGGCAATCAGGCCATGGCGGGAATGCATCACGGCCAGATGATGGGCCATATGAATATGGACCACGGCAATATGGGCGGCATGAATCACGGCGGCCATGGTTTCGATTTCCACAATGCCAACCGCATCAACGGCAAAGCGTTCGATATGAACACGCCCATGTTCGCCGCCACGAAAAGGCAGTTTGAACGCTGGGTGATTTCAGGCGAAGGCGACATGATGCTGCACCCGTTCCATATCCACGGCACGCAGTTCCGTATTCTGTCTGAAAATGGTAAAGCACCGGAGGCGCATCGTGCGGGCTGGAAAGATACGGTGAGGGTGGAAGGCGGCGTCAGCGAGGTGCTGGTGAAGTTCGACCACGAGGCGCCGAAAGAGTTTGCCTATATGGCCCACTGTCATCTGCTGGAGCATGAAGATACGGGGATGATGCTCGGTTTTACCGTATAAAAAAAAGCCGGGTGGCGGCTTCGCCTTACCGGGCCTACATAGGGCACCCGTAGGCCCGGTATGCGTTAGCGCCACCGGGCTTTTTCGTTACTTAGCGTCGTCAGGCAGTGCATACGCGACAATATAGTCGCCCATCTTCGTGCCAAACGAACCGTGACCACCCGCAGAGATGACAACGTACTGCTTGCCATTCACTTCATAGGTCATCGGCGTTGCCTGTCCACCGGCTGGCAGACGGCCTTGCCACAGTTTCTCACCGTTGGTCATGTTGTACGCGCGCAGGTAGTTATCTGCGGTTGCCGCGATGAACAGCACGTTACCGGCGGTGGAGATTGGGCCACCCAGCATTGGCATACCCATATTGAACGGCACTGGAACAGGCATCGGGAACGGCATGCTGTCCTGTGGCGTACCAATACGTTTTTTCCAGACGATCTTATTGGTCTTCAGATCCAGACCGGAGATATAACCCCAGGCAGGCTGTTTACACGGCAGACCGAACGGAGAAAGGAACGGATTCAGGGTCACACCATAAGGAACGCCATACTGCGGCTGGATACCGGCTTCGGTACCGCTGCCTTTCGCATCTTTCGGCTGCTCCATTGGGTTACCCGGACCGCGTGGGATCAGACGGGAAACGAACGGCAGCGCCATTGGGTTAGCGATGGCGACCTGACGGTTAGGGTCAACGGAGATCCCACCCCACTCGAACATCCCCAGGTTACCCGGGAAGACCAGCGTGCCCTGCTCTGAAGGCGGCGTGAAGATGCCTTCATAGCGCAGTTGATGGAACATCACGCGGCACACCAGCTGGTCAAACATGGTGGCACCCCACATGTCTGCACCGCTGAGATCTTTCTTCGGACGGAAGCTCAGGTCAGAGAACGGCTGCGTTTTGGTGACGTAGTCGCCTTTGGCCGCGCCCTGCGGAACCGGTTTTTCTGGCGCAGGAACAACCAGCTTACCGTTGCTGCGATCCAGCACGAAGATGTTGCCGGTTTTGGCCGGGGCGTAAATCACCGGAACGGTTTTACCGTTAACGGTAATGTCCGCCAGCGTCGGCTGGGACGGCATATCCATATCCCACAGATCGTGGTGAACGGTCTGGTAGCTCCATGCCAGTTTACCGGTCGTTGCGTTCAGCGCCACGATGGAGCTGGCGTAACGTTCCTGCTCCGGCGTGCGGTTACCGCCCCAGATATCTGGCGTGGTCACGCCCATCGGCAGGTAAACCAGGTCCAGCTTCGCGTCATACGCTGCCGGTGCCCAGGAGTTCGGTGAGTTAAAGGTAAAGGTGTGTTCATCGGATGGGATCGCGTTAGGATCTTTCGCGCCCGGGTCGAAGGCCCACAGCAGTTTACCGGTGTTCACGTCGAAACCACGGATAACGCCGGAGGTTTCGCGGGTAGAGAAGTTATCCGTTACCGAACCGGCAATCACGATGGTTTTATCGGTGATGATTGGCGGGGAGGTCGGCTCATACAGACCCGGCGTGGTGTCCGGCATGTTGGTCTGAAGATTCAGAATGCCTTTGTTAGCGAAAGTTTCGCACAGCTTACCGGTCTCAGCGTTGATGGCAAACAGGCGGCCATCGTTCACCGGCAGCATAATGCGGCGAGGACAGTCGGCAATGACTTCCGGGCTGGCATTATCTGCGCGCGCTTCGTGGTAAGAGACGCCGCGGCAGGTGATGTGCTGGAACGACGGGTTGGAGTTCAGCTGTGGATCAAAGTGCCATTTCTCTTTACCGGTGGCCGCGTCGAGCGCGAACAGGCGCTGGTGCGCCGTACACAGGTAGAGCATGTTGCCCACTTTAATCGGGGTCACTTCGTTGGTCAGCTCACCCGGATCGTTTGGCATCTTCAGGTCGCCGGTACGGAATACCCAGGCTTCCTTCAGGTTTTTCACGTTGTCCGCGTTGATCTGCTTCAGCGGGGAGTAGCGTTGACCTTCCTGGTTACGACCATAAGCAGGCCAGTCACCGTCCGCCACCTGCGAAATAGCCGCAGCCGGCGTGGATTCCGCGTTCAGCGTGCCATTGATCTCCTGCGGGTCGTTAAAACCGGCCCAGGTCAGGATGCCGCCACTAATCAGCAGAGCAACGACCAGACCGGCCACGGCGCCACTGGAAGGGACAATCAGACGACGCCAGACAAACGGCAGGATCAGCCAGATACCGAAGAAGACCAGAATGTCGCTGCGCGGCGTCAGCGCCCAGAAGTCGAACCCGACTTCCCAGACGCCCCAGATCATGGTTGCGAGCAGTAACGCTGCGTACAACCACAGAGCAGATTGTTTTCTGCGTAAAAGCAGGACGGTTACGCCAACCATAACCAGACCCGCAATCGGGTAGTACCAGGAGCCGCCAATCGCGACCAGCCATACGCCACCGATTAACAAATACAGCGCGCAGAATGCGGCAAACGCGGCTGTTAATGTCACCAGTAGACGCGGCTGTTTAGTTTTTGTTTCAGCCATAGAAAAGTACTCGTCAGTTTTGTTAATTATTTGCTAGCAATTAATTATAGGTATTAACAACTGTGATCGGAATCACAAATATTGCTTTTTATAACTCATACGCCAGGCTTATCCATTTACTGGTATAATGGCTGGCTTGCGTATCGATGCCGGAGCGAGAGTCATCCGCATTGAGAGATTTTCACTAAAATCATTTGGTTAGTAATATGAAACATACTGTTGAAGTGATGATCCCGGAAGCCGAGATCAAAGCGCGTATCGCCGAACTGGGTCGTCAAATCACCGAACATTACAAGGACAGCGGCAGCGAAATGGTGCTGGTCGGTTTGTTGCGTGGCTCTTTCATGTTCATGGCAGACCTGTGTCGTGAAGTGCAGGTGCCGCACGAGGTCGATTTTATGACCGCCTCCAGTTACGGCAGCGGCATGTCCACAACCCGTGATGTGAAAATCCTGAAAGATCTGGATGAAGATATTCGTGGCAAAGATGTGTTGATTGTTGAGGACATCATCGACTCCGGCAACACGCTCTCTAAAGTGCGTGAGATCCTGAGCCTGCGTGAACCAAAATCACTGGCGATTTGTACCCTGCTGGATAAGCCTGAGCGCCGTGAAGTGCAGGTGCCGGTGGAGTTCGTTGGTTTCTCCATCCCGGACGAATTCGTGGTGGGTTACGGCATTGATTACGCACAGCGTTATCGCCATCTGCCGTATGTTGGGAAAGTGGTGATTCTTGACGAATAATTTCGGGCTGATGCCCTCACCCCAGCCCTCTCCCACAGGGAGAGGGTGAAAACCCCCGGCTTTGTTATTTATGGTTAACGTGCTTAAGCTTGAGGTTGGCAATTCCCGAGCGGTAACGCTGTTCCAGCGTTTCGCGGTTGGTGGCGGTCACTTCCAGATTGCGCAGCAGGCCGTCGTGAATACCGTACGCCCAGCCGTGGATGGAGACCTTCTGCCCGCGTTTCCAGGCAGACTGCATAATCGTCGAATGGCCCAGGTTATACACCTGCTCCATCACGTTCAGCTCACACAGCGTGTCGAGACGGCGCTCCTGCGGCATTTCGCCCAGCAGTGAGCTATGTTTGAACCAGATATCACGAATGTGCAGCAGCCAGTTATCGATTAACCCCAGCTCTGTATTTTCGACCGCCGCCTGCACGCCGCCGCAGCCGTAGTGACCACAAATAATGATGTGCTCAACCTCAAGAACGTCGACGGCATACTGAACAACCGAAAGGCAGTTGAGATCGGTATGAATAACCAGGTTAGCCACATTGCGGTGAACAAACAGTTCGCCAGGTTCAAGACCAGTCAGACGTTCGGCGGGGACGCGGCTGTCAGAACATCCAATCCAGAGAAAGCGCGGGTTCTGCGCTTGCGCGAGTTTTCCAAAAAATCCGGGGTCTTCCTCCACCAGCATTTTTGACCATAGTGCATTGTTGCTGATGAGTGTATCTATGTCGTTCATGGAGGTTAGCGACCTGTAACCAAGTGATTGCGTTGCGCTACTATAGGGTAACCCGACTTTTAATGAAACCACACAACGTGTGTCAGAACTTAAGGTAAGTTGAATTCATGGCGATTGCACTGGAGCTTGAACAGCTCAAAAAAACCTACCCGGGGGGCGTTCAGGCGCTGCGCGGGATAGATCTTAAAGTCGAAGCGGGAGATTTCTACGCGCTTCTGGGGCCGAACGGGGCAGGGAAATCCACCACCATCGGGATCATCAGTTCACTGGTCAATAAAACCTCGGGCCGCGTCAGCGTGTTTGGCTACGATCTGCAAAAAGATGTGGTCAACGCCAAGCGCCAGCTGGGGCTGGTGCCGCAGGAGTTCAACTTTAACCCGTTTGAGACGGTACAGCAGATTGTTGTTAACCAGGCGGGTTACTATGGCGTGGAGCGCAAAGAGGCGCTTGAGCGCAGCGAAAAGTACCTGAAACAGCTTGATCTGTGGGAGAAACGTAACGAGCGCGCGCGGATGTTGTCCGGAGGGATGAAGCGCCGCCTGATGATTGCCCGCGCGCTGATGCACGAGCCAAAGCTGCTTATCCTTGATGAGCCGACCGCTGGTGTGGATATTGAACTGCGTCGCTCCATGTGGGGTTTCCTGAAAGATCTGAACGACAAAGGCACCACCATCATTCTGACCACGCACTACCTGGAAGAGGCGGAAATGCTGTGCCGCAATATCGGCATCATTCAGCACGGTGAGCTGGTGGAAAACACCTCGATGAAGAATCTGCTCTCCAAGCTCAAATCAGAGACCTTTATCCTCGATCTGGCGGCGAAAAGCGCGCTGCCGAAACTGGAGGGCTACAACTATCGCCTGGTCGATACCTCGACGCTGGAGGTAGAAGTGCTGCGCGAGCAGGGTATTAACAGCGTGTTCTCACAGTTGAGTGCGCAGGGCATTCAGGTATTAAGCATGCGTAACAAAGCAAACCGACTGGAAGAGCTGTTTGTCTCTCTGGTGCACGACAAACAAGGAGACAAGGCATGACGCATCTTTACTGGGTCGCGCTGAAAAGCATCTGGGCGAAAGAGATTAACCGCTTTATGCGTATCTGGGTGCAAACCCTGGTGCCGCCGGTGATCACCATGACGCTCTACTTCATCATTTTCGGCAACCTTATTGGCTCCCGCATTGGTGAGATGCACGGCTTCACCTATATGCAGTTTATCGTGCCGGGCCTGATCATGATGGCGGTGATCACCAACGCCTACGCGAACGTGGCGTCCTCATTCTTCAGCGCCAAGTTCCAGCGCAACATTGAAGAGCTGCTGGTGGCGCCGGTGCCAACGCACGTCATCATCGCCGGTTACGTGGGCGGCGGCGTGGCGCGCGGGCTGTGCGTGGGTATCCTGGTAACGGCCATTTCGCTGTTCTTCGTGCCGTTTCAGGTTCACTCCTGGCTTTTCGTGGCGCTGACGCTGCTGCTCACCGCGATTCTGTTCTCGCTGGCCGGCTTGCTGAATGCGGTGTTCGCTAAAACCTTTGACGACATCAGCCTGATCCCGACCTTTGTGCTGACGCCGCTGACCTACCTCGGCGGGGTGTTTTACTCCCTGACGCTGCTGCCGCCGTTCTGGCAGGCACTCTCGCACCTGAACCCGATTGTCTACATGATCAGCGGCTTCCGCTTTGGTTTCCTCGGCATTACCGATGTCCCGCTGTTTACCACGGTGGTGGTGCTGGTGGTGTTCATTATCGCCTTCTACCTGCTGTGCTGGTATCTGATCCAGCGTGGACGTGGGCTGCGTAGCTAACCTTCTGCCCGGCAGACGTTCTGTTTGCCGGGCACTTTCTTTGACAGTTATCACCGTAAACTAACCTTCACCTGGATAAACTACTCGCCTGCTAAGGAGAGACGTTATGCTGGGATGGGTTATCACCTGCCACGATGAAGAGGCACAGGAAATGCTCCTGAAGCTGGAGGCCCGATTTGGCCCTCTGGCGCAATGTCGTGCGGTAAATTACTGGCGAGGGCTGAGCACCAACATGCTCAGCCGGATGATGTGCGACGCGCTGCATGAAACCGACACCGGTGATGGCGTGATTTTTCTCACCGACAAATCGGGCGCGGCGCCTTACCGTTCAGCAGCGTTAATGAGCCATAAGCATGATAATTGTGAAGTGATCTCCGGTATCAGCCTGCCTTTACTCGAAGCGATGTATCCGCTGCGCGCAACGTTGAGCAGCGCTGAGTTTCGCCACGCCATTGTGGCGCAGGGCTCCCCGGGCGTGAGCAGCCTGTGGCACCAGCAGCAGAAGAACCCGCCTTTCGTTCTGCTTCACGATCTGTATAAGCATTAAACATTGGTATTGATGTCGCTTTTGCTACAATGGCGACTGATTTTCCGTATCGATTTATATCCCATGCTCATGCGCGTTATCTTTATCCTTCTGGTGCTGGTTTCCGGTGGTGCGTCTGCCAGCCTGACCAGTCAGCAAGGCCTTCCTGCCCAATATATGCAAACCACCGAAGATGCGGCCATCTGGGCGCAGGTGGGAAATGCCGTTGTGAATGTGGGGAATGTCCGCGCCGGGCAGATCCTCGCTGTCTTTCCGGCCGCGGCGGATTACTATGAATTTCGTTTCGGATTCGGCACGGGGTTTATTGATAAAGACCACCTTGAAAAAGTGCAGGGCAAACAACGTGTTGAGGATAGCCTGGGTGACTTGAACAAGCCGCTCAGTAATCAAAACCTCATCACCTGGAAAGACACGCCGGTGTATAACGCCCCCAGCAGCGGAAGCGCGCCTTTTGGCACCTTAAGCGCCAATCTTCGCTATCCGATTCTGAATAAGCTGAAAGACCGCCTGAACCAGACATGGTTTCAGATCCGTATCGGTAATCGTCTGGCGTGGATCAGCAGCCTCGATGCACAGGAAGATAACGGGCTACCGGTTCTGACTTACCATCATATTTTGCGTGATGAAGAGAACACCCGTTTTCGACATACCTCCACGACGACCAGCGTACGTGCGTTTAATAATCAGATGGCCTGGTTACGCGATCAAGGCTATACCACGCTGACGATGTACCAGCTTGAAGGGTACGTGCGTAACAAGATGAACCTACCCGCGAAAGCAGTGGTGATCACCTTTGATGATGGTCTCAAATCGGTGAGCCGCTACGCGTACCCTGTTCTGAAAGAATATGGCTTCAACGCGACGGCGTTTATAATTTCATCACGTATCAAAGGCCATCCGCAGAAGTGGGATCCAAAATCGCTACAGTTTATGAGCGTTCAGGAAATCAAGGGCATCCAGGATGTGTTCGACATTCAGTCTCACACCCATTTCCTGCATCGCGTGGATGGCTATAAACACCCCATCCTGTTGAGCCGTAGCTATCACGTGATCCTGTTTGATTTTGAACGATCACGTCGTGCACTGGCGCAGTTCAACCCGCGCGTGTTGTATGTGTCGTATCCGTTTGGCGGCTATGACAATAAAGCGATTAAAGCGGCGAACGATGCGGGGTTTCATCTGGCGGTGACCACGGTGAAAGGGAAGGTGAAGCCGGGGGATAATCCGTTCCTGTTGAAGCGTTTGTATATATTAAGAACGGACTCACTGGAGACGATGTCGCGGCTGATCAGTAATCAGCCGCAGGGATAGCGGTTAGTCGTATGAAAGGGTGAATACGCCGGTGGCTTTAAACGACCCCGGTTTCACTGTGCTTCCGTTTGCTACCAGTTGAGCAACATAATTAATTTGCTTGGATTCCGGGGTTTGGTAATCCGTTATGACATAGGATGAGTCAGGATTATTCGGCAGGAGTTGAGAGGTTCCGTTATACATAATTTTCACGCCTGCGCCCTCAGCTCCGGACGAAAGCGTATTTCCAAGAAGATCATTATTTTTTCCGGTTAGCTTTGAGGTGGTGAGTTTGGTTGTGATATTTGCCACACTGGTACAATTGCTTAAGCTAATTGAAAAAGGGATATCCTTAACCCGATTGTTTTTAATGTCTGAAACATAATATTCTCCCAGGTTAACATCATTAGTGCCATCTGAAAGCATGGCCATGTCGCAGGTTGGAAGAACGATCGGGATCTGGAATGAGTCTTCGTTGACCACAAATGTCCATGGTTGGTTGTTAGAATCATTTGGATTACCAATAGCCATTTTACCCAGAGTGCCGGGTTTGGGTCTGATTGAGGTTTCTTTGTTCGGGTTGCCTCTGTAACCTTCATCAATATAAATTTGAACTGAGGTGTTAATCCATTTATTATCCCAGGGATCAGAATTTCCGGAGGATGCAACGGTAGTCCAGTCAGTAGTATTCATAGCGAAATAGCCACCCATGCCTCCATCGCTTTCTGCGGTGTGGACCCTTACGGAATAATAAATCCCCGGAATATTTGTTTCAAACATAGCCCTGCCATAACTGCCCCCCTTTAGCAAGGTCGAGTTTGTTTGTGAGACGAGGTTAAAACCATCGTTCCCTGGACCACATTCGGCCTGAATGCCCGGTGTCAGGTTAACGTTAAAAAGAGTACTGGCATAATTACCCGGAGGGGGAAGACGTACGGTGCCACCTGAGTATTCGGAATTGATCAGCGTGGTTGTGCCGCCTTTTCCATTATTCATGCGACACTCAGCTGCCCAGCAGGAGTGGCTGAGGGTTAATAACACGCTCGCCATGGCAAACGCCATTGTGCCTTTCACGGTGAAACCCTGTCTTATAAAGTTGAACATTCTCATCCTTTTTCCTGTTCTGATTATTATTCGTAAGTGACGTCAACTAATACTTTACTGGTAACGACACCACCAGCCACTACGCCAATATTTTGATATCGGGCATAGAACTGATAATCCGTTAAAAATGCAGTATCCTGACCGCTTACGTCATAAGTGATTTTTGACGTGCCGTCGTTGTTTAAAACATTCTTTTTATATCTTTCAGAGAAAACGACGACGCCGACATTTTTTGCCGCGCCTGCGGCGGTATCATCACTTTTGAAAACCTGATTTTGTCCTGGCCAGAAACCCGACTGCGGCGAAAAGCTAAAACTCAGCTTTTTAGCCGTACTGCTTTCTCCATAGCAATCATCTACATGGATCTTAAAAGGCGTACCGCCTGCATCATCGGTTGCAGTAAAACGATCGCTACCATCCGGGTTATAAAACCAGCTGCGCATTACATTGGGGAGATAAATTTCGCCGTCATTTTCCACGGTCATCTTACAAGTGCTATTAACAATGTTAGCGGTAATATTTACGTCTAATCCTGAGCTTGCCTGGCCTACGCCAGGCAAGATGCCACCAGCCAAGCCCATAAGCAACACAAGACCGGGCTGGTATAAAGTAAACGGTGATTGTTGCATGCTGGTTCCTGGTATTATGGATAAGTGATAGTAAACGTGACTGGCGCATTAACCGCCCCCGCGCCTACTTCAGCAATGGTTTGGCCTTGTCCGATAACGATACGGGAATTCATCGGGAATTCACCGGTACCATCAGTAATGGTGACATCCTTAGCAGCCGGAGGCGTGTTGCAGCTCATAAGCTCGCCAGTATCGACAACACCCGACCAGATCTCAAAGCCCGTTGCTAAGCCGCCGGAGTAAGAATCACCCGTCTTGTTGACGCCACTGCATTCACCACCAGCGCCTTTCGCAGCGGACACCGTTGCCTTGGTTACTCCAGAACAGTTGGTGAAACTAATCTTGAGCGGCTCGACACGGGTTTTGTTCACCAGATCGGATTTGTATACGTCGCCGAACGCAATTTCAGTGGAAGCTGTGCCTGCATCGTTAAGTACTTTTGCGGTACATGTGCCTGATACAATTTTTGATTTAATCGTTAATTCGACACTAGGGGTGCCTGTAATAGCTGCGCTTGCCATTCCCGAGAACAGAAGGGCAGAAACGGACAGGGCGATAAAAGTAAAATTGAATTTCATAATGTTGCTCCGTTTTCCTGCACTAATCACTCGTAGATAAATTCAAAGGTCGCCACGGCCTGAAAATCACCTATGGTCATCCTGTTTTCCTGTGTTTCACGTAAGGTGGCCACCAGAGCAACTTCCTTATTCTGGATTTCTGTCGGACTCCAGACCAGGCGCTCGTTATCGTCCTCAGAGTTAATGATAAACGGGGCATCCGGTGCGCTGGCTCTGGCAATCTCAACAGCAGAGTAGTCTGCACCTCCGTCGATTTTTTGTATTTGGTTAATAAGGCCTGAGTACAAATATCCAGATCTTGTTCCCGATACTTTGGTTTTCAATGAGGTCAGTGATGCCGGGCATTCAACGAGCACAATTTTGAAATTGGCATTTGCCGTTCCGGCTTTGACATCATCTAAACGTACCTGTCCGTTATTACCGATAGTCAGCGTTTGCTGCGTATCTGAACCCGTATCGCCGACCAGTTTCATATCGCAGGTGGTTTCGCGGATATTGGCAGTAAAGTTAACATTGAGATCGGCTGCCGCAGCAGAACCTGACATCGCTAACATTGCTAATGCGATTAATGAATAACCGCAATGATTTTTCTTCATATTATTTCCCATGGGTGTGATTCCCTGTTTTAACATCATTACATTTGGCACTGTTGATTACTCAGAATCGTGGTTAAGCCTGCTTTCTTCGCATTTTCAGGAATCTGATAATGCACCGTGCAGGAGCTGGAACCATCGCTTCCCCATACCACCCGGAGAGCGCCTTTGTTTTCCACACCGCGTACATAAGCTTGTCCTGCCTGGCCTACCGTTCCGATAGATTCGTTTTTCTCATTCAGAACGTCAGCACCTAGCGGAATAAAGCCGTTATCAGAACGTTGTAATTCCAGAACAAGCGAACGGCCTTCATCCGTTTCAAAATTCACAAATACAACGGAGCCATTGCGAGGTACGGCAACTGCGCTTGTATTTTTGATTTCAACGTCTGCTTCGAGAGTGCTGATATCGAGCGATACTCGGTTTTCTCTGTAGGCTGACATATACGGCATAATCCCGTACCCGGAACTGTTAATGCGGCTTTGGCCGTAACCCAGCCGAGCACCCGTTGCGCCACTTGCTTTTACCAGCGCAAGTGAATCCGTTTCGCCGATACTGCCTGATGTAAATACAACGCCACCCGAGTGAACAACCATTCCGCCGTTATAACTCGCGGAATACTGTTTACTATTGTCATCGCCAAAGGACGCCGAGACACCGAGCGGCCCGTAAGGACTGTTCCATGAGCTATAGCCACTGACCTGGTTCAGGTTGCCGTAGTTGCCCCCGCTTGATGAGGCGCTAACGGAATAGCTCACTTCACTGTTTTTGGAGTTGCCGCTTGCCGTAGAGTTAAAACTGGTACCGCCTTTTAAATCAGTGCGCAGGCTCATGTTGACGTTATTAAATCCGCCTGACTGCGCGTTATCCTTATTGAATATGCTGAATGGAATACTGACGTTTAAATAAACGCTGTCATCCTTTTCCCCTGTTTCGTTGTACGTGCGTTGCACAGAAACGCTATAGCTACCGTAAGCAAAACTATTGTTGTAACCCACGCTGTAGTCGGAAGTGGAGCTGGAATCATTCCAGTAATCCTGCCAGGTACCGCTAATATAGAGTGAGCCGTATTCATCACCGTTAACATTCAATGGCTGGTTCAGGCTGATCTGTATCTGGTTTTTGGTACGCTGATAATCAGCATAAAGCTCGGCATTGCTGTCATAAGATCGATTGCCATATTCCTCGTGGTGAATACTGTCCTGCAATGAGGCGGCATCGTTAAGGCTGAGATAATCTTCTGTTGAGAAGCGATAAGCTGCCACGTTAAGAGATGTGTTAGTGGCTTCAAGCATTTTGCTGTAGGTCAGCCGATAACTCTGCCCTTTAAGCG
Organism: Enterobacter cloacae complex sp. AR_0002; assembly: GCF_001922365.1. NCBI lineage: Bacteria > Pseudomonadati > Pseudomonadota > Gammaproteobacteria > Enterobacterales > Enterobacteriaceae > Enterobacter > Enterobacter cloacae complex sp. AR_0002. Next base: position 2,690,012 of record NZ_CP018814.1, on the reverse strand, counting down.
TGTCCAGCCCGTCGATATCGGCATAGGACCCGGTAACATCTAAAGCGAATGCACCAATACGGGTATTCATAGCCAGACCAAGCAGGCCGGCGTAGAAATCCATATCCGTATATTGCGCACCCACGTAACCGGTAAAGGTATTATTCAGACCATACGCGTAAGTTGCGTAGCCAACGTTTGGCTTATCATGCAATGAATCATCATTCAGCTCACCTATACCCACATCCCAGCGGCTGGAGCCTGGGCGGAGCATTTGTGTAACTGAGGAGAACGGAACGGTAAACGTCCGTTTACTTCCATCGGCTTCCTCTACAGTGACAATCAAATCATTACCATAGCCTGTTGTACTGAGGTCATTGATCTCGAAAGCACCGGGTGGAACGGTGGTTTCATAGATTTTATTGCCGCTTTGCATAACGCTAACTTTGGCGTTACTGTTTGCCACACCACGAATTACTGGCGCGTAGCCAGAGGTGCCTTGCGGGAGCATGCGGTCATCGTTATACATACGCGCACCACGCAGGCTCACCGAGTCAAAGACATCACCGCGTGTGTAGGAATCACCCATTACCATCTGTGCGTTAAGTGGTGTGATGTCTCGCTGGAGGTATATATCCTGGCTGGAATAATGTGTGCCATTATCACTGTCCCAGTTCAGACTGCCGCGAGAACGTAAACGCCACGGCCCCACGTTCAGGCCATAATGCAAGCCCGCATAAGCGGTATCTGAATTGGTGCCGTTTGACTCGCTGTGCCAGGTATTAAGATCGTATGAAAGTAATCCGGCCGGAACACCATTATCCCATAATGAAGGATCGACATACCCTGCTGGAAGCTTAAGCACGTAGATTTGCGGGAAATTAAGATCCATTTCCTGCTTGCTACTATCAAAATTTTCAGAAGCACCGGGATAATATTTTTTGATATCTACGCAAGACGTTTCGTCGTCTTTGACATCATCGCCTAATATGCTGGTATCAACGCCTGCCTGTGTCAGCGTGAGTTTAGTCAGACATGCTGAGGCACGTGGCGTTTTGTTATCAATGAATGCCATCTCGACCGTGGATTTTGAATTGCCATTCAAATTCACTTTTACACGGTAAGTACCTGGCAGAACTGGGTTGCCATAAGCATAACGATCGACATTGATACCTCCACCATTATCGATAAGGAACTGGTCATTAAATTCAATGGCCGATTCTGTTTCGGATGAGGTGTCTACAGCTTTTTTTTCAGTCTCGCTGGCATGCAGAGGGAATGCTGCACAGATTGCGAGACATAAAATTGATCGTTGAAATAGCATGCTTCATCCAGACAAGTCGTCGTATGAATGCTATGAATCATTCATACGTATTATATTTATAATGTGGCAGTGATGCGGTTATTAGTTTACTTTGCTTTCAAAAGTATCAGAGCCGCCATTGTCATTAATGGTTTCGTAAGCAACAGTGCCGGTGGCAGTACTACCTAAACCTTTTACCTGCATTATTTGAGTACTAAACGGTAAAATAGATTTATGCTCAACCTGGTACTCTTTATTTGCTGATTTCAGCTTTACATTTGAAATAGAAACGTTGTAAGGGGAATCATTGTGTGCAATCAGGTTTAGCGTATTACCTTGTTTTTGTTGCGACCACGTTACCCTGGCTGCTGCATTTCCTGGCGTACCTTTCAGGCCGTCAGGTCGGAAAAAGAGTTTAATACGTGTGCGGAATGCCAGCTGGAGCTGGTTAGGATTTTCACCGTCTTTCACTTTTGACTTCGGTGGAATCTCGAGCACATTGAACCAGAATAGGGATTCGCGATCTTGCGGCAATGAACCACCCAGGTACGAGATCCGAACGGATTGACCTTTTTGGGGATCAATTCGGGATACTGGTGGAGTAATAATAAAAGGAAGTTTTAATTCCTGTGGATTGGTGTCATCGCGACCGTCATCGATCCATGATTGAACTAATAGTGGCTTTTTGCCACGGTTGTCTAAAGAAACGATGACATCTTTTTGCGACTGCTGATAAACAATACGTGTTCCCGAAATAACGATATCTGCGCTTGCCTGGAATGACGCGACAGCAGCAACTGTAAAGCAGGCAGCTTTAAATCCTTTATAAAATGATGTGCTTAACATTTTTCCAGTTCCTGTTGGAATGATATCAATAGTCCCCTGACGTACGTCAGGGGATAATATGAGCATTTTATCTATGCTTTTAAAATTACTCGTAGATCATGGTGAATGCAGCTTGTGCCTGAACCACACCAGCTGACACTGGGTTGTTGGCCGCATCCCAGTTCTGACCTTGGGTATACGCTACACGGTAGTAAAGTGCGCCTGCGCCTGTGGTATCAATCGTTGCTTTCTGGGTATTGTTGGTCTGATCCAGTTTGATCTGATCGGTAGCGGAGTTGCCATCGTTTGACAGTACCAGATTGACGTTTTTAGCGGCGCCTTGAGTGTTTGATGGTGGAACCAGCAGACCGCCGGAAGTTGAAGAAGAACCCGCCCAGGAATCAAACTGAGCGGATGCCTGTTTGACGGTAGCAGAATCACAACCTGTCAGGGTGAGGGAGAATTTCTTTTCTCCCAGGGTGCTGGTGGTACCCAGCGCATTAGCGAAGTCTTTTACAAACACGGTATCCAGGTTAACGTCAAAATCATTACCATCCTGGTCAATCTTCTGATCCAGGGATACTTTACAGGTGTTATTAGAAACCATACCGTGGAAAGTAATAGTGCCTGTATCTGAAGGAATATCAGCTGCCATTGCAGAACCCGCACTCAGAACCATTGCTACTACAGTTGCCAGACCTAATTTATTAAAAGACATTTTTTATATCCATATTTAAATGCTAGAAAAGTGCACATAAGCAAGGCTTATGTTCGTTCCGAACAGATGCTTCGGGAAAAGGATTCTAAGTGATGAGTAATGGTTGTGAGAAGCCGTAAGATGTTAGAAATACTTAAACGATCTTTAAGCCAATGTGATTATTTAATAGTAAGTGATAATAATTGTTCATCATTTTGATGATCGGGTGCTCGGCAGGGTGACTTTAATATATTAATAAAAAAATATAAAAAGAACGCTATTCATTTTAATTATGTATAAATTACCCAACCTATTTTGCCGGGTAATTTATAACAGTACTATTGGCTTAGGCAACCTGCACCGGAATCGCCTTCGCGGTACGTTTCATCTCATTATCGCCTTCAAAGTAGGCCACTTTAGGCTGCCAGCGACGTGCTTCTTCGTCAGACATCATCACAAAGCTGGCAATAATGACGATATCGCCTACGTCCGCGCAGTGCGCTGCTGCCCCATTAACGGAGATGATTTTAGATCCGCGTTCAGCGGCAATCGCGTACGTTGAAAAGCGTTTGCCGTTATTAACGTTCCAGATATCAATAGCTTCGTTTTCGAGAATACCCGCCGCGTCGAGAAAATCCTGGTCGATCGCGCAGGAGCCTTCATAGTGCAGGTCGGCCTGGGTGACTTTCACACGGTGAAGCTTACCTTGTAGCATTTTGCGAATCATTACGTTTACCTTTCACTTCCGGGTAGTAAAACTACGCCAGTTCAACCACTTTGTTATCGATAAGGCGGGCCTGGCCGAGCCATGCCGCCACCAGAATTACCGCACGTTTGCTGGTCTCTGTAAGCGCCAGAAGCGTATCGGCATCCCGAATTTGAACGTCGTCAGCACGAAGACCTTTCTCGTTCAGCGCCTGTTCAGCCAGAGCGATAATTTCTTCTGCGGTTAACTCTTTTGCCAGCAGTTGCTCTGCCATGGTATTCATGACTTTGCTTAAACCCGGCGCAATTTTACGCTGTTCGGCGGTCAGATAGCCGTTACGGGAGCTGAGCGCCAGGCCATCTTTCGCACGCACAATCGGTACGCCGACTATCTCAATGTCGTAGCCCATATCGGCAACCATTTTGCGGATCAGCGCCAGCTGCTGGAAATCTTTCTCGCCAAAACAGGCGATGTCCGGCTGCACCAGGTTAAACAGCTTGCTGACGATGGTAGAAACGCCACGGAAATGGCCCGGGCGGCTGGCGCCCTCCAGCATGGTCGAAATACCCGGCACATCGACGTAGGTCGATTCAGTGGTGCCCTGGGGATATACATCTGCGGGGGCCGGAGCGAAGACGATATCCGCATGACGTTTTTTGAGCTTCTCGCAATCTTCCTGCAAGGTACGTGGGTAGCGCGCCAGATCGTCTTCGCGATCGAACTGCATCGGGTTAACGAAGATACTGACTACCACAATATCTGCACGGGCTCTCGCTTCATCGACCAGCTTCATATGGCCGTCGTGCAGGTTGCCCATGGTTGGAACAAGGGCGATACGTTTACCTTCCTGACGTGCACGGCGGATATGCTGGCGCAGCAGCGGCAGAGTTTCTATGATTAGCACACCTGGACTCCTTAATGGAAACTGTGTTCTTCGCCCGGATAAACGCCGGACTCAACCTCGGCAATATACTGCCGCACAGCAGCACGCATGTCGCCTGCTTCTGTCAGGAAATTTTTAGCAAATTTTGGAATGTGGCCGCCGGTGATCCCGAAGGCGTCGTGCATGACCAGAATCTGGCCATCGGTGACGTTGCCCGCGCCGATGCCGATCACCGGAATCGACAGCGCCTCAGTGATACGCTTAGCCAGCTCAACCGGTACACACTCCAGCACCAGCAGCTGTGCGCCCGCGGCTTCCAGCGCCACGGCATCATCAAACAGCGTCTGCGCCGCATCGCCTCGGCCCTGCACCTTATATCCGCCAAAGATGTTTACAGACTGCGGCGTCAGCCCCAAATGACCACAAACCGGCACGGCGCGTTCGGTAAGCATTTTTACCGTATCGACCAGCCAGGCGCCGCCTTCGATTTTGACCATATTGGCGCCAGCACGCATCACTGTCGCCGCATTTTCAAAGGCCTGTTCCGGGGTGGCATACGCCATAAACGGCAGATCGGAAAGCAGCAGGCAGGCGGGCGCACCCCGGCGCACGGCGCGGGTATGGTAAGCAATATCCTCGACCGTGACCGGCAGAGTGGAATCATGTCCTTGTACCGTCATCCCTAACGAGTCCCCGACCAGCATGACGTTGATCCCTTCTTCGGCAAACAGTTTTGCGAAGCTGTAGTCATACGCGGTGATAGTGGCGAAGCGTTTTTTTTCCTGTTTGCATTTCTGCAATAAGGAGATGGTGGTTGGTTTCATACTGTTTCCTGATGGCCCAATAGCGAATCTTTGCGCATTCTAACAGTAACATTCGAGGGAACAATGATTTTAGGCAATCGATTAACCGCAAATAAGGAATGGTTAATCGATGCAGAGGCGGGATTACCAGCGGGTCGGTTTATCCGCGTTGAGATTTTGCAGAACGGCTTGCAGCGAGGCGCCGTCAGGGAAGGTGAGATCGGGCGCGACTTCAAACAGCGGCCAGAGCATAAACCCGCGGTTTTTCATGTCGTAATGCGGAACGGTGAGGCGTTCGGTGTTAATCACCTCGTGGCCGAAAAGCATAATATCGAGATCGAGGGTGCGCGGTCCCCAGCGTTCGGCTTTGCGGACGCGACCCTGCTGTAGCTCAATACGCTGGGTATTATCCAGCAGCGTTTCTGCGTCAAGGGTCGTTTCCAGCACCACGGCGGCGTTCAGATAATCAGGCTGATCCTGCGGGCCGAGCGGCGGCGTACGGTAAAATGAGGACAGCGCGACGATGCGGCTTTGCGGGATCTTCCCCAGCGCCTGCACGGCAGCGTTAACCTGCTCCAGCGGAGAGGCCAGATTGCTGCCGATGGCGATATACGCAAGGGTCATGCCGTGCCTTCACGACGCGGTGCGCGTTTGCGCGGGCGACGGTGACGACGGCGCGGTGCCGGCTCGTCATCCAGATCCGTAAGCATATCTTTCTGCTCTGGTGGTGCAGAGACCTGAAATTCTCCCCACCACTGCGCCAGACGCTGTAGCTCCTGGTTTCTTTCGACTTCAGCACGCAGAGAGAGCAAATCGAACGCGGCGCGGAACTTAGGATGCTCCATCAGCTTCCAGGCGCGTTTACCCTGACGGCGGGACATACGCAGCTGAAGCTGCCAGATATCACGCACCAGCGTGGTAATACGTTTCGGGATCGCCAGCGTGCGACAGCCTTCGTCCAGCACGTCGTTTGCCGCCAGCGCGAACGCATCATAATAGGCGAGACCACTCTCCTGAGTGATGCGCTGCGCCGTTTCCAGCAGCGGATACCAGAACATGGCCGCGAACAGGAACGCCGGATTCACGCGCATATCGTTATGAATACGGGTATCTGTGTTCTTCAGCACCTGTGCAATCATCCGCTCCATTGCGCTGTCACCGTTTTCGGTGAAGTAGCGGGTAATGGTCGGGAACAGCGGCTGGAACAGGTTGTATTCACGCAGCAAATTGTAGGTTTCAAACCCGTAGCCTGCCTGGAGCAGCTTTAACGACTCCTCAAACAGACGGGCAGGGGGGACGTCGTTAATCAGCGTCGCCAGGCGCGGGATCGGCTCTGCGGTTTCCGGACTGATACGCATGTTCAGCTTGGCGGCGAAACGCACGGCGCGCAGCATTCGGACCGGATCTTCGCGATAGCGCGTTTCCGGCGTGCCGATCAGGCGAATCAGGCCGTCTTTCAGATCCTGCATACCGCCGACGTAATCGCGCACGGTAAAATCCGCCACGCTGTAGTAAAGGCTGTTGATGGTGAAATCGCGACGCTGAGCATCTTCTTCAATAGAGCCGAAGATGTTGTCGCGCAGCAGCATGCCATTTTGGCCGCGCTGGGAAGTCGTGCGATCGTTGACGCCCGCTTCGTGGTGACCGCGGAAGGTCGCCACTTCAATGATTTCTGGTCCAAACATCACGTGCGCCAGACGGAAACGGCGGCCAACCAGACGGCAGTTGCGGAATAATTTACGCACCTGCTCAGGTGTGGCGCTGGTCGTCACGTCGAAATCTTTTGGTTTTTTGCCCAGCAGTAAATCGCGCACCCCGCCGCCGACGAGATAGGCCTCGTAGCCTGCTTTATTCAGACGATAGAGCACCTTGAGGGCATTTTCACTGATATCTTTGCGGGAAATATTGTGCTGCTCACGCGGAATGACCGACATGTGTGGCTGTGCAATAGCGTCGTTCGCCATGCTCTCTTCGCGGCTCAGCACTTTACGGCAAAAATTAGCGACTCGGGTAAAAATAGTACACCTCGTAGTGTGTTTTGTTATCAAAAAAGCGGCTAATCATAGCTCAGCGCAACGCATTTGAGAATGCTGGATTTTTGGCACGGCCATAAGCGCCCAGTCAGCAATGGCCGTTTTCAGCAATTCATCCAGACTCAGATCCTGCCATTCCTGCGTTACATTCTGGTTGAGAAATCGCAGCGCGTCGATCAAAACCGGGCGCGGATCGCCGTCAGGCAGCGCCGGGGCATGATTCTGTTTCGACAGCTTATTTCCCTGTTCATTGACCGCCAGCGGCAGATGGATGTAATCCGGCACCGTCCAGCCAAACTGCTGGTAAAGCGATATTTGCCGCACGGTAGGCTCAACCAGATCCGCCCCGCGCACGATTTCCGTGACGCCCTGGAAATGGTCATCGACAACCACCGCCAGGTTATAGGCAAACAAACCATCACGACGGTGAATAATAAAATCTTCACGCGCCAGGCGTTCATCCGCCTGAATGGTTCCTGAGAGAACGTCGGTAAACTGCGTCACCGGAGAACGCTGTATCAGCCGTACGGCAGCATTCTCAGGACCGTTGTGCCGCGTACGACAGTGGCCGTCGTAAACGCCACCCACGCTTTGAATTCGCGCCCGCGTGCAGGTGCAGTTATAGGAAAGGCCCTGTTCAGTAAGCCACGCCAGACGTTCACGGTAGGCATCATGGCGTTGAGACTGCCAGAGTACGTCGCCGTCCCAGTGAAGACCGTAATGTTCCAGCTGACGCAGAATAGTTTCTGCTGCACCGGGAACTTCACGCGGAGGATCGATATCTTCAATGCGGACCAGCCATTGACCCTGACGGGCGCGAGCCTGTAGGTAGCTGCCAAGCGCGGCAATTAATGAGCCGAAGTGTAATTCACCGGAGGGAGATGGCGCAAAGCGCCCGATATAGTGAGATTCAGACATATCAACGGTAACAAGGCGGGAGAGACTCCCGCCTTAGCAGAGTAGTGAGAGGGCAGGCGTTAGCCAGCCATCTGTTTTTCGCGGATTTCTGCCAGCGTTTTACAGTCGATGCACAGATCGGCTGTTGGACGCGCTTCCAGGCGACGAATACCGATTTCAACACCGCAGGATTCGCAGTAGCCAAAATCTTCGTCCTCGACCTTCTTCAGCGTTTTTTCGATCTTTTTGATCAGTTTGCGCTCGCGGTCACGGTTACGCAGTTCGAGGCTGAACTCTTCTTCCTGAGCGGCACGGTCGACCGGGTCCGGGAAGTTAGCAGCTTCGTCCTGCATATGTGTAACGGTGCGATCGACTTCATCCCTGAGTTGATTACGCCATGCTTCAAGAATACGCTTGAAGTGCGACAGCTGGGCTTCGTTCATATACTCTTCGCCCGGCTTCTCTTGATACGGCTCCACCCCAGCGATGGCGAGAATACTCAGGGACGATGTTTTACGGTTTTGCCCTTCTTGCATGTTGCTTCTCCTTAACACGCACTATCGATCCCCGTGTTGGGGGAAAAATCAGGTCGCTATAAATAGCAGATGCTTTTCCGTATGGCAATTATCTAAACGTAACACTTGACAACCCTGTGAGGAAAAGCGTATTTGCGCACGCGGCCAGAACACTTATTAGTCAATCGTCTAATCCCTTATAAGACAATGGGAAGAGAGGATCTCAGAGTCATATTATCGGCAGAAAGTTCCGCTTTATAAGCGAAAATCTCTACCCCCTGCTTTTGTGCCTCATTCAACAATTGCGCGTATTTAGGATCAATATGACGGGCCGGGGAAAACCGTTCAATGGCTGAATGCAGAACCGCAAACAGCAACACGGCGCGCTTGCCCGCCGCCGCTACACTCATTAGCTCTCGCAGATGCTTCTGGCCACGTAGCGTTACCGCATCCGGAAAGAAGCCGTTTTCCTGTTCCGCTAACGTCACTGATTTCACTTCAATATAGCACTCAGGGCGGTCTTCCGCCTGTAACATAAAATCAATTCTGCTGCCTTCATCGCCATATTTCACTTCGCTTTTTTGCGTGCCGTAACCCACCAGTTCAGGAAGCATTCCATTTGTCAGAGCTTCCTTAACCAGCTGATTTGCGCGCAGGGTATTAACGCAAATAAATGCCCCGCTTTGCGTCTCGGTCATTTCCCAGGTATGGGGATATTTGCGTTTAGTATTTTCTGATGTGGAATACCAGACCGTGTCACCCGGCGTGGCGCAACCGGTCATGGCGCCGGTGTTAGGGCAGTGCAGCGTGAGCGTTTCGCCCGCAGGGGTGATCACATCAGCGAGAAAGCGTTTGTAACGCTGGATCAGCGTGGCGGGCTGGAGTGCAGGACTAAACTTCATCAGGATTCCTTAACGTGTCGCCCAGCGTCCAGCGCTGGAGCGGAGTATAGCGGGTGCGTCCTTGTACAAAGGCAGATTCGTACAGCGCAAATTCATTCACCTGAAAGGACCAGTGAAAGCCCGGTGGCGGGATGGCAACGGCCTGACCCGCATCGCGCAGCAGGGTAATGTGGGGATGAAACGGCTGCGGGCTCTGATAACAGCCGCTGCGCGCGGCCTGCGCCCGCAGCATGTTGGCGAGCTGTAGCAGTCCGCGAGGGGGCTGCCGCGTCCCCAGCCAGACCACCCGAGAGCGCAGCCATTGCCCGGCATCGTCAAGATGCAGCGTAAACCCCGGCTGCGAAATGCGTCCGGCCATTGCGCTTAACGCGCGCTGCTTTTCAGCGCTTACTTCACCAAGAAAGGCTAACGTCAGGTGCATATTGGCGGCGACGACGGGGCGGCCCGCTTCCGCGGGGAAGTGGCTGGCGCGCCAGCGAACAATCTGCCGTTGAAGCGTGGTGGGTAATTCAATGGCGAAGAATAGCCGTTTAGACTCAGACATGCGCAAGACTCGGTAATGATATGCGCCGATGCTACAATGTACGCCGATTAATGTTAACCCTCTGGAGCCGTAAGTGTCCTCTTTGCCCGTCGCCGTCGTCCTTCCTGAGCTTCTCGCAGCCTTAGAACATGCGCCACAGGTTTTGCTCAGCGCGCCCACCGGAGCGGGTAAATCCACCTGGCTGCCCCTGCAAATTCTGCGCGATGGGAACATCAGCGGGAAAATTATCCTGCTGGAGCCGCGCAGGCTGGCGGCGCGCAATGTGGCGCAGCGCCTGGCGGAACTGCTGAATGAAAAACCGGGTGAGACGGTAGGGTACCGGATGCGCGCCGAAACCTGCGTTGGACCATCCACGCGGCTGGAAGTGTTCACCGAAGGTATTCTTACCCGTATGTTGCAAAACGATCCGGAGCTGACCGGCGTCGGGCTGGTGATCCTTGATGAATTTCACGAGCGCAGCCTCCAGGCCGATCTGGCCCTTGCGCTGCTGCTCGACGTTCAGCAGGGGCTGCGCGACGACCTTCGGCTGCTGATTATGTCGGCGACGCTGGATAACGAGCGGCTCCGGCAGACGCTCCCTGACGCGCCGATGATCTCCTCTGAAGGGCGTGCGTTCCCGGTCGAGCGCCGCTATCAGCCGCTGCCTGCCCATCAGCGTTTTGACGAAGCGGTTGCCATCGCCACCGCCGAATTGCTCCGCCAGGAGCCCGGCTCGCTGCTGCTGTTTTTACCCGGCGTAGGCGAAATCCAGCGCGTACAGGAGCAGCTGGCATCCCGGGTGAACAGTGACGTTATGCTGTGCCCGCTCTACGGCGCGCTGCCGTTGGCTGACCAGCGCAAGGCGATCCTTCCCGCACCGGCGGGGCAGCGCAAAGTGGTACTGGCAACCAATATCGCGGAAACCAGTTTGACCATCGAAGGCATTCGCCTGGTGGTGGACAGTACGCTGGAGAGGGTGGCCAGTTTTGATCCGCGTTCCGGGCTGACCAGGCTGCTGACGCAGCGCATCAGCCAGGCCTCAATGGTGCAGCGCGCAGGGCGAGCAGGGCGTCTTGAGCCGGGTATTTGCCTGCATTTAACCAGCGCCGAGCAGGCGGAGCGTGCGGCATTCCAGAGCACGCCTGAGATTTTACAAAGCGATCTCTCCGGACTGGTGATGGATCTGATGCAGTGGGGCTGTCCGGACCCTGACCAGCTCACCTGGCTTAATCCTCCGCCTGTCGTCAACCTTTCCGCCGCGTGCAGTCTGCTGACCCAGCTTGGCGCGCTGGAAGGCGAGCGACTGACGGCGCGCGGCCAGAAAATGGCGGCGCTGGGCAACGATCCACGTCTGGCGGCAATGCTGGTAGCAGCACAGGGCGACGATGAAATTGCCACGGCGGCAAAACTGGCGGCTATTCTTGAGGAGCCGCCGCGCGGTGGCGGCAGCGATCTGGGACAGGCCTTTTCACGCCATCAGGGAAACTGGCAACAGCGGGCGCAGCAGCTGTGTAAACGCCTGAATTGCCGGGGCGGTTCGCCTGACAGCGATAAAGTTATCCCTCTGCTGGCCCAGGCCTTCCCGGACAGAATCGCGCGCCGTCGCGGGCTGGATGGTCGCTATCAGCTGGCAAATGGGATGGGCGCGATGCTGGACAGCGATGACGCCCAGACGCGTCATGAATGGCTGATCGCGCCGCTCTTACTCCAGGGCAGCCACTCCCCGGACGCGCGTATTTTACAGGCGGTTGCCGTGGATATTGACGTCCTGACGCGTGCCTGCCCGCAGCTGCTTCAGCAATCTGACATCGTGGAATGGGATGATACCCAGGGCACGCTGAAGGCGTTCCGTCGTAGCCAGATTGGCAAACTGACGCTCGGGACGAAACCGCTGGCGAAGCCGTCGGAGGAAGAGTTACACCAGGCGATGCTGAATGGCATTCGGGAAAAAGGGCTGAGCGTACTGAACTGGACGCCGGAGGCTGAACAGTATCGCATTCGTCTGCACTGCGCCGCGAAGTGGCTGCCGGAACAGGGGTGGCCAGCGGTGGATGATGAGACGCTGCTTGCGACGCTTGAACAGTGGCTGTTGCCGCAGATGAGCGGCGTACACTCCCTGCGCGCCCTGAAGGCGCTTGATGTTAAGGCAGCGTTACAGAATTTACTGGACTGGTCGTTACGTCAACGTCTGGATAGTGAACTGCCTGGGCATTACACTGTGCCAACCGGGAGCCGGATTGCCATTCGTTATCATGAGGATAATCCGCCGGCGCTGGCGGTTCGGATGCAGGAGATGTTTGGTGAGGCCACCACGCCGTCCATTGCTGAAGGCCGTGTGCCGTTAGTGCTTGAGCTGCTTTCGCCTGCGCATCGTCCCTTGCAGATCACCCGCGACTTGGGGGCGTTTTGGGCAGGGAGCTATCGTGAAGTGCAGAAAGAGATGAAAGGGCGATATCCCAAACACGTCTGGCCGGACGATCCGGCGAATACCGCGCCGACACGGCGCACGAAAAAATATTCGTAATGGGGAAAGTGCGGGCTGATGCCCTCACCCCGGCCCTCTCCCACAGGGAGAGGGAGAAACAAACTTTGAGAGATTTCTTCTTTCACTGACCTGTGCAAGATAAGAAAATCTGGCCTTTGCGCCTGAATGTTGCGGAGAAAAAGCATGGCGGGGAATGACCGCGAGCCAATAGGACGTAAGGGAAAGCCGACGCGTCCGGCGAAAGAAAAGGTAAGCCGTCGTCGCCTCAGAGATGAGGAGTATGACGATGACTATGAAGACGATTATGAGGATGAAGAACCGATGCCGCGTAAAGGGAAAGGCAAAGGGCGTAAGCCTCGTGGTAAGCGCGGCTGGTTCTGGCTGCTGCTGAAGCTGTTCATTGTTTTTGTTGTCCTGATCGCGATTTACGGCGTTTATCTGGATCAGAAGATCCGCAGCCGTATTGACGGGAAAGTCTGGCAATTGCCTGCGGCAGTATACGGCCGCATGGTGAACCTTGAGCCGGACATGTCCATCAGCAAGAACGAGATGGTGAAGCTGCTGCAAGCCACGCAGTATCGTCAGGTCACGAAAATGACCCGTCCAGGCGAATTTACCGTCCAGGCGAAAAGTATTGAGATGATCCGCCGTCCGTTCGACTTCCCGGACAGTAAAGAAGGGCAGGTGCGCGCGCGTCTGACCTTTGACGGCGATCGTCTGGAAACCATTGAGAACATGGATAACGATCGCCAGTTCGGTTTCTTCCGTCTCGATCCGCGTCTCATCACCATGCTGTCGTCCGCAAACGGCGAACAGCGGCTGTTCGTGGCGCGTAACGGCTTCCCGGATTTGCTGGTGGATACCCTGCTGGCAACCGAAGATCGCCACTTCTACGAGCACGACGGTATCAGCCTTTACTCCATTGGTCGTGCGGTACTGGCGAACCTGACCGCCGGGCGTACGGTGCAGGGGGCGAGTACCCTGACCCAGCAGCTGGTGAAAAACCTGTTCCTCTCCAGCGAGCGCTCTTACTGGCGTAAAGCCAACGAAGCGTACATGGCCGTGCTGATGGATGCGCGCTACAGCAAGGATCGTATTCTTGAGCTGTACATGAACGAGGTGTACCTCGGTCAGAGCGGCGATAACGAGATCCGCGGCTTCCCGCTGGCGAGCCTGTACTACTTTGGCCGTCCGGTAGAAGAGCTGAGCCTTGACCAGCAGGCGCTGCTGGTGGGCATGGTGAAAGGCGCGTCGATCTACAACCCGTGGCGTAACCCGAAACTGGCGCTGGAGCGTCGTAACCTGGTGCTGCGTCTGCTGCAACAACAGCAGGTGATTGACCAGGAGCTGTACGACATGCTGAGCGCACGTCCGCTGGGCGTTCAGCCGCGCGGTGGGGTGATCTCTCCGCAGCCTGCCTTTATGCAGATGGTGCGTCAGGAGTTGCAGTCGAAGCTCGGAGATAAAGTGAAAGATCTCTCAGGCGTGAAGATCTTTACCACCTTTGATTCCGTGGCGCAGGATGCGGCAGAAAAAGCGGCGGTAGAAGGTATTCCGGTGCTGAAAAAGCAGCGTAAGCTGAGCGATCTGGAAACCGCGATGGTAGTGGTTGACCGTAACACCGGCGAAGTTCGTGCCATGGTGGGCGGTGCTGAGCCACAGTATGCGGGCTATAACCGCGCAATGCAGGCGCGTCGTTCGATTGGTTCACTGGCAAAACCGGCGACTTATCTGACCGCGCTGAGCCAGCCGAACCTCTATCGACTGAACACCTGGATTGCCGATGCGCCAATCTCCCTGCGCCAGCCTAACGGCCAGGTATGGTCACCGCAGAACGATGACAGACAGTTCAGCGGTCAGGTGATGCTGGTGGATGCGTTAACCCGCTCGATGAACGTGCCAACGGTTAACCTCGGGATGGCGCTGGGCCTGCCAGCCATCACCGACACCTGGCAGAAGCTGGGCGTACCGAAAGATCAGCTGCACCCTGTGCCAGCGATGATCCTGGGGGCGCTTAACCTGACGCCAATCGAAGTGGCGCAGGCGTTCCAGACCATCGCCAGCGGCGGTAACCGAGCGCCGCTCTCCGCTCTGCGTTCGGTGATTGCCGAAGATGGCTCCGTGCTGTATCAGAGCTTCCCGCAGGCGGAGCGCGCTGTTCCGGCACAGGCGGCCTATATGACGCTGTGGACCATGCAGCAGGTGGTTCAGCGCGGTACCGGTCGTCAGCTGGGGGCGAAGTATCCTGGTCTGCATCTGGCGGGTAAAACCGGGACCACCAACAACAATGTCGATACCTGGTTCGCCGGTATTGATGGTCGTGAAGTGGTCATCACCTGGGTGGGGCGAGATAACAACCAGCCGACCAAACTGTATGGCGCGAGCGGTGCTATGTCGATTTACCAGCGCTACCTCGCGAATCAGTCTCCGGTGCCGCTGAACCTCGTTGCTCCGGAAGATATCGTCGATATGGGCGTGGACAGCTCGGGTAACTTCATTTGCGGCGGTGGCGTGCGTACGCTGCCGGTCTGGACGACCAACCCGGATGCGCTGTGCCAGCAAAGCCAGCCAGAAGAACCGACAGGTAACCCGTTCGATCAGTCTTCTCAACCTCAGCAGCCGCAGCAGCAACAGCCGCAGCAGCAGGAAGAGAAGAAAGACAGCGACGGCGTCGCCGGCTGGATCAAGGATATGTTCGGCGGGAACTAACCCTACTGATACCCCCTTCTCAGGAAGGGGGTATTTTTTCACCTCAGTAACTCATTTCCTTAACCCTGTTTACAATCCTTATTAACGACCCATTTTCCGTTGATTATTTCTTAAACCCTCAATTCTTGTAGGGCCGCATATCGCTTGCTATGCCGTCAGCGTTTCGCATATTATTCTGCGGTCATAATAATAATTCTCGTTTACGTTATCATTCACCTTTTCCATCAGAGATCCATCATGGCGCTTTCCAATACTGCTCAGCCAATTAACACGTCGCTGCGTAAACTCGCAGTCGTCGTAGCCACAGCGGTTGCCGGCATGCCTGCTTACGCACAGGCCGCTGAAACCCCCAAGAAAGAAGAAACCATCACCGTGACTGCCGCACCGGCTGCACAGGAAAGTGCCTGGGGTCCTGCACCGACGATTGCAGCAAAGCGCACTGCAACGGCGACGAAAACCGATACACCGATCGAGAAAACCCCGCAGTCTATTTCCGTGGTTACACGTGAAGAGATGGACATGAAACAGCCGGGAACGGTTAAACAGGCGCTGGCCTATACCCCAAGCGTTTTCGCAACGCGCGGCGCATCAACAACTTACGATGTGGTTTCGATTCGTGGTTTCACGACCTCCAGCACCGTGAATACCAACCAGTATCTGGATGGTATGAAGTTGCAGGGAGACAACTACTCTGAAGCGTCCATGGACCCGTACTTCCTTGAGCGCGTAGAGCTGCTGCGTGGCCCGACGTCTGTACTGTATGGCAAAAGCCATCCTGGCGGCGTAGTGAGTATGGTCAGCAAGCGTCCAACTACGGAACCGTTGAAAGAAATTCAGTTCAAAATGGGGACGGATAACCTCTGGCAGACCGGGTTTGATTTCAGCGACGCGATTGACGATGACGGCGTGTGGTCCTACCGTCTGACCGGTCTGGGGCGCAGTGAAAATGCGCAGCAGGAAATGGTGAAGTCTACTCGTTACGCGATTGCGCCGTCTTTCAGCTGGCGTCCTGATGATAAAACCGATTTCACTTTCCTGAGCAACTTCCAGAGCGATCCGGATGCGGGTTACTACGGCTGGCTGCCGCGTGAAGGTACCGTTGTGCCTTACTATGATGCTAACGGAAAAGCGCACAAACTGCCGACCGACTTCAACGAAGGCGATGAAGACAATAAGATCTCCCGTCGTCAGAAAATGGTGGGTTACAGCTTCGCGCATGAATTCAACGACACCTTCACCGTGCGTCAGAACCTGCGTTATACCAAAATCAACACGCTTTACCGTTCAGTTTACGGTAACGGCTATATCGCCCCGGCCCAGATCAGCCGCGCGTACGTGCGCTCAGATGAAGACCTCAACTCGTTCACGGTTGATACACAGCTCCAGTCGAAATTCGCGACCGGCGCCGTTGACCATACCCTGCTGACGGGTGTGGATTACCTTCGTATGCGCAATGACATTGATGCTGACTACGGTACCGCCGATCCGATCAGCATGAACAATCCGCAGCACGGCAATGCGAACGTTAATGTGAACTTCCCGTATGCCATGCTCAATCGCCAGGAGCAGACCGGTCTCTATGCGCAGGATCAGGCGGAATGGGATAAGTGGGTACTCACCCTGGGTGGCCGCTATGACTTTGCGAAAACGTCTGCCTTTAACCGTAATAACGGAACCACCGCGGAAATTAACGATCAGGCATTTACCTGGCGCGGGGGGATTAACTACCTGTTCGACAACGGGATTACACCATACTTCAGCTACAGTGAATCTTTCGAACCGCTCTCTGGCACTACTCAGGGTGGTAAACCGTTCGATCCGGCACGCGGCAAGCAATATGAAGCGGGCGTGAAGTATGTTCCAAAAGATCTGCCTGTTGTGGTGACGGCAGCGGTATACCAGCTGACCAAGAACAATAACCTGACCGCCGATCCGGCGAACCCGACCAGCGGCTTTAGCGTGCAGGGCGGTGAAATTCGCTCCCGTGGCTTTGAGCTGGAAGCGAAAGCGGCGGTGTCGGCTAACGTGAACGTGACGGCGGCCTACAGCTACACCGATGCGGAATACACCCACGATACCTGGTATGAAGGTCGTCGTCCGGCAGAAGTACCGCGCAACATGGCATCCCTCTGGGCGGATTACACCTTCCACGAGACGGCGCTGAGTGGCCTGACCGTCGGTGCAGGCGCGCGTTACATCGGTAACACGGTGACGTACTACTCCTCAGCGTCGCCTAAAGCCTATGAGTCCTTTAACGTCGCGGGTTATGCCCTGGCGGATGCGACCGTGAAATACGATCTGGCGCGCTTCGGTCTGCCGGGCTCTTCCGTCGGCGTCAACGTGAACAACATCTTTGACCGTGAATACGTCTCCAGCTGCTACAGCGAGTATGCATGCTACTGGGGAGCAGGACGCCAGGTTGTTGCCACGGCGACCTTCCGCTTCTAACCTCTTTATGGGCACGGTTCGCCGTGCCCTTTTTATTTAAGTTGGCTGACATGCAGGATAACAAAACGCAATCCGACTCCACCTTCACGCTCAATAATCTCTCCTTTCGCGTACCCGGGCGCACCTTGCTGCATCCGCTCTCTTTGACGTTTCCCGCAGGTAAAGTGACCGGTTTAATCGGGCACAATGGTTCCGGTAAATCGACGCTGCTGAAGATGCTGGGCCGTCATCAGCCACCGTCCGAGGGCGACATTTTGCTGGATGACCAGCCGCTGGCGAGCTGGAGCAGTAAGGCCTTTGCCCGCAAGGTGGCCTATCTGCCGCAGCAGTTGCCGCAGGCGGAGGGGATGACGGTGCGCGAGCTGGTGGCGATTGGACGTTATCCGTGGCACGGTGCGCTCGGGCGTTTTGGCGTTGCTGACAGAGAGAAAGTGGAAGAGGCGATCGCGCTGGTGGGATTAAAACCGCTGGCGCACCGTCTGGTGGATAGCCTGTCCGGTGGCGAGCGTCAGCGCGCATGGATCGCAATGCTGGTGGCGCAGGACAGCCGCTGCCTGCTGCTCGACGAACCCACGTCGGCGCTGGATATTGCTCATCAGGTTGACGTCCTGGCGCTGGTGCATCGCTTAAGTCAGCAGCGCGGCCTGACGGTGATTGCCGTTCTGCATGATATCAACATGGCGGCACGCTATTGCGACTATCTGGTAGCGCTGCGCGGCGGTGAAATGATCGCTCAGGGTACGCCTGCCGAACTGATGCGTAGCGAAACGCTGGAACATATCTACGGTATTCCTATGGGCATCCTGCCTCACCCGGCCGGGGCTGCACCCGTGAGCTTTGTCTACTGATGCTGGATTCAACTTTCATTAGCCGCCGTCGCCTGCTGACGGCCATGGCGCTCTCACCGCTGCTGTTAAAGATGGGCCCGGCCCGCGCTGCCGCTATCGATCCGCACCGCATCGTGGCGCTGGAGTGGTTGCCCGTTGAACTGATGATGGCGCTGGGCGTGACGCCTTACGGTGTGGCCGATATTCCCAACTACACCCTGTGGGTGAATGAGCCAAAACTGCCGGACTCCGTCATCGACATCGGTCTGCGTACGGAGCCGAACCTTGAGCTTCTCACCCAGATGAAACCGTCTTATTTATTCTGGTCTGCGGGGTATGGTCCGTCGGAAGAGACCATGGCGAAGATTGCGCCCGGACGGGGCTTTTCCTTTAGCGACGGTAAAAAGCCGCTGACCATGGCAAAAAATTCCATCCACGAGATGGCGCAGTTCCTCAACCGTGAGGCTCAGGCGAAAAAACACCTCGATGAATTTGATGCGCTGATTGATTCCCTTAAGCCGCGCTTTGCCCACCGTGGCGATCGGCCTTTGCTGATGGTGACCCTGCTGGATGCCCGCCATATGCTGGTCTTTGGAAATAACTGTCTGTTCCAGGAAGTGCTCGACAGCTTTGGCATTCGCAATGCCTGGGAAGGCGAGATGACGTTCTGGGGCAGTACCGCCGTGGGGATTGACCGTCTGGCGGCGTTTCGTGATGTGGACGTGCTGTGCTTTGACCACGGCAATGAGCGCGAGATGCAAACCCTGATGGCGACCCCGCTCTGGCAGGCAATGCCGTTCGTCCGCGAGCAGCGCTTCCTGCGCGCGCCAGCGGTATGGTTCTACGGCGCGACGCTGTCGGCCATGCATTTTGCCCGCGTGCTGGACAATGCACTGGGAGGCAAGGCATGAGCACGCGTATGGCCCGTTTCCCGATGTTACTGTTAGCAATCATTTTTCTGGCTGCCCTGGCGTTAACCGGCTTTAACCTGACAACGGCGTTGCCGCGCGATCAGTGGGCAGCCGCGTTTGCCGCACCGGATATCGATAATATTCAGCAAATGCTGTTCCACTACAGCCTGCTGCCGCGTCTGGCTATCTCCCTGCTGGTCGGGGCGGGACTGGGACTGGTGGGCGTACTGTTTCAGCAGGTGCTACGTAACCCGCTGGCGGAGCCCACCACGCTGGGCGTGGCGACGGGGGCTCAGTTGGGGATCACCATCACCATTCTCTGGACCCTGCCGGGAGCGTTAACCTCGCAGTTTGCCGCGCTGGCAGGTGCATGCGTGGTCGGTGCGCTGGTCTTTGGCGTGGCCTGGGGAAAACGTCTCTCGCCGGTCACGCTGATCCTCGCGGGGCTGGTCGTCAGCCTCTACTGTGGGGCGATCAACCAGCTGCTGGTGCTGTTTCACCACGACCAGTTGCAAAGCATGTTTATGTGGAGTACCGGCACGCTCACCCAGACCGACTGGAGTATCGTTCAGCGCCTGTGGCCGCAGCTGTTTGGCGGCGTGGTGCTGACACTGCTGCTGCTGCGTCCGCTCACGCTGATGGGCCTGGACGACGGCGTGGCGCGCAATCTCGGGCTGGCGCTGTCGCTGGCGCGTCTGGCGGCCCTGACCCTGGCGATTGTGCTCAGCGCGTTACTGGTTAACGCCGTCGGCATCATCGGCTTTATCGGCCTGTTTGCGCCGCTGCTGGCAAAAATGCTCGGCGCACGCCGTCTGCTGGCGCGCCTGATGCTGGCGCCGCTGATTGGTGCGCTGATCCTCTGGCTTTCCGATCAGCTCATTCTCTGGCTGGCGCGCGTCTGGATGGAAGTTTCCACGGGCTCGGTGACGGCCCTGATCGGCGCGCCGCTGCTGCTGTGGCTCTTGCCGCGCCTGCGCAGCATTAGCGCCCCGGCAATGGATGCCGGCGATAAAGTACATGCTGAGCGTCAGTCGGTGGTGTGGTTCAGCCTTGCCGGGCTGGCAGTGCTGGTTATCGCCTCGTTTGCCGCACTCTCGCTGGGACGCGACGCCACGGGCTGGCATTGGGCGACGGGGGATTTGCTGCATGAACTCATGCAGTGGCGCTGGCCGCGGATCTTCTCCGCGCTGATTGCGGGCGTCATGCTGGCGGTGGCGGGCTGTATTATCCAGCGTCTGACCGGTAACCCGATGGCAAGCCCGGAAGTCCTGGGCATCAGTTCCGGCGCCGCGTTTGGCGTGGTGTTGATGCTGTTTCTCGTGCCGGGGAATGCCTTCGGCTGGCTGATGCCTGCCGGGAGTATCGGTGCGGCGGCGACGCTGATGATTATCCTGATCGCCTCCGGGCGCGGCGGTTTCTCGCCTCACCGCATGCTGCTGGCCGGGATGGCGCTCAGCACCGCATTTACTATGCTGCTGATGATGTTGCAGGCGAGCGGCGATCCGCGCATGGCGCAGATCCTGACCTGGATTTCTGGTTCAACATACAACGCCACCGGCAGTCAGGTGGTGTATACCGGGATTGTAATGATCGTGCTGCTGGCGATTGTGCCGCTGTGCCGTCGCTGGATGACTATTCTGCCGTTGGGTGGGGATACCGCTCGCGCGGTCGGGGTGGCGCTGACGCCAACGCGCATCGCCCTGTTGCTGCTGGCCGCGTGCCTGACGGCGACGGCCACCATGAATATCGGCCCGCTCAGTTTTGTCGGATTAATGGCGCCGCATATCGCCCGTATGATGGGCTTCCGCAGGACTTTGCCACATATCGTGATCTCTGCGCTGACGGGCGGGGCGATCCTGGTCTTTGCTGACTGGTGCGGAAGGATGGTGCTGTTCCCGTATCAGATCCCGGCGGGCCTGCTGTCGACCTTTATCGGCGCGCCGTACTTTATATATCTGTTGAGAAAGCAGAGTCGGTAATAAAAGTAAACGGCAATCCTTAGATTGCCGTTTTAGTGTTTGCTCCCTCTCCCTGTGGGAGAGGGCTGGGGTGAGGGCATCAAGCCGCACATTTTACAGCTTCGCAAACACCTTACGCGCTGCGTCGATGGTGTTATTGATATCTTCTTCGCTGTGCGCCACGGACATAAAGCCCGCTTCAAACGCTGACGGGGCCAGATACACGCCTTCTACCAGCATCAGGTGGAAGAAGCGTTTGAAGCGTTCCACGTCGCATTTCACCACGTCCTGATAGCAGGTCACGGTTTTCGCCTCGGTGAAGAAAATCCCGAACATCCCGCCGACGTGGTTTACCACCAGCGGAATACCCGCGTCTTCTGCGGCTTCCAGCAGACCGTTTGCCAGCTGCGTCGTCCGGTCCGTCAGGGTTTGGTGGATGCCCGGCTGCGCCACTTCGGTCAGACAGGCAAAGCCCGCCGCCATCGCAATCGGGTTACCGGAGAGCGTACCCGCCTGGTAAACCGGACCGGTTGGCGCCAGTGCGTCCATTACGTCCTTACGGCCGCCAAACGCGCCGACAGGCATGCCGCCGCCAATGATCTTGCCGAGGCAGGTCAGATCCGGCTCGACGCCGTAGTATGACTGCGCCCCCGCCAGTGCGACGCGGAAACCGGTCATCACTTCGTCGATGATCAGCAGCGCGCCGAACTCATCGCACAGTGCGCGCAGGCCCGGCAGGAAGTCAGGCTGCGGTGGGATACAGTTCATGTTGCCCGCCACCGGTTCGACGATAATGCAGGCGATCTCCTGCGGATACTGCTCGAACGCCGCGCGAACGGTGTCCAGATCGTTATAGGTGCAGGTGAGGGTGTGTTTTGCGAAGTCAGCCGGCACGCCCGGAGAGTTAGGCTGACCGAGCGTCAGCGCGCCGGAACCGGCTTTTACCAGCAGGCAGTCGGCGTGGCCATGGTAACAGCCTT
Organism: Enterobacter cloacae complex sp. AR_0002; assembly: GCF_001922365.1. Lineage (NCBI taxonomy): Bacteria > Pseudomonadati > Pseudomonadota > Gammaproteobacteria > Enterobacterales > Enterobacteriaceae > Enterobacter > Enterobacter cloacae complex sp. AR_0002. The sequence continues at coordinate 2,667,628 of NZ_CP018814.1, read as the reverse complement.
CGAACTTGATAATCTTGTCACGGCCGGTAAAGCCGCGCGCCAGACGGATGGCGCTCATGGTCGCTTCCGTACCGGAGTTCACCATACGCACCATGTCCATCGTTGGCACCAGCTCGGTGACCAGCTCCGCCATTTTAACTTCCATCTCGGTTGGCGCGCCGAAGCTCAGGCCGCGCTGAGCGGCTTCAATCACCGCGTTGCGGATCGCCGGGTGGTTGTGGCCCAGTACCATCGGGCCCCAGGAGCCGACGTAATCGACATAGGCTTTACCATCCACATCATACAGATATGCGCCATCCGCACGTTCGATAAACAGCGGGGTGCCACCCACGCCGGTAAAGGCGCGCACCGGTGAGTTTACGCCGCCTGGGATAAGCTCGCGGGCTGCGCTGTAGAGGTTTTCAGACTTGCTCATGGCGTCGTTCCTGGTTCGTAGAAATAAGTTAAGGCAACTATTCTAAGTGATTCGGAAGAGGTTATAAAATTTTTGCCCCTCAGAAGGCTTAACAATTGTTAAGTATTTTTCAGGGGACGAGGGGATTGTCTCTGGTAAAATCCCTGCGGCCATTTGTATGACGAAACAGAAAAGGTAATGAACGAGAACACTCCGTCTTTTGAACAACAGCAGTTTACGCGCGCGAAGCGCCGGGTCAGCATCCGGCGGCTGCTCAACCGTGACAAAACCCCGTTGGCCATTCTGCTGGCAGCTGCCGTTGTGGGCACGCTGGCCGGTCTCGTGGGCGTCGCGTTTGAAAAAGCCGTCAACGCGGTGCTCAACTGGCGCATAGGCACCGTCGCCAGCTTTGCGGATCGGGAATGGCTGGTCTGGGTGTGGGCCTTTGGCCTTTCGGCCCTGTTTGCCATGGTGGGCTATTTCCTGGTACGTAAATTCGCACCCGAAGCGGGCGGCTCGGGGATCCCGGAAATTGAGGGGGCGCTGGAGGAGCTACGCCCGGTTCGCTGGTGGCGGGTACTTCCTGTGAAATTTATCGGCGGGATGGGAACGCTCGGGGCGGGCATGGTGCTCGGTCGGGAAGGGCCAACGGTACAGCTGGGCGGTAACGTCGGGCGCATGGTCGGCGATCTGTTCCGTATGCGCAGCGCCGAAGCACGGCATACGTTGCTGGCGACGGGGGCGGCGGCGGGGCTGTCTGCGGCGTTTAACGCGCCGCTGGCGGGTATCCTGTTTATCATTGAAGAGATGCGCGCCCAGTTCCGCTACAACCTGATCTCCATTAAAGCGGTGTTTACCGGCGTGATTATGTCGAGCATTGTCTTTCGCGTCTTTAATGGCGAAGGGGCGGTGATTGAAGTTGGCAAGCTGACCAATGCGCCGGTCAATACTTTGTGGCTGTATCTGGTTCTTGGGATGATTTTTGGCGTCGTTGGCCCGCTTTTTAACACCCTGATTTTACGGGCTCAGGATATGTTTCAGCGCATCCATGGCGGAAATACCACGAAATGGGTGCTGGTGGGGGGCCTGCTTGGCGGCGTGTGCGGGATCCTCGGCTTCATCGAACCGAACGCGGCGGGCGGCGGTTTCGGCCTGATTCCCATTGCCGCGGCGGGGAATTTCAGCGTGGGGCTGCTGCTGTTTATGTTTATCTCGCGGGTTATCACGACCGTGCTGTGCTTCTCCTCCGGCGCACCGGGCGGCATATTTGCCCCGATGCTGGCGCTGGGAACGCTGCTGGGCACGGCGTTTGGCATGGCGGCAGCGGTTGGCTTCCCGGCCTATCATCTGGACGCGGGGACGTTTGCGGTGGCGGGAATGGGGGCGCTGCTGGCGGCCTCCCTGCGCGCGCCGCTTACCGGGATCGTACTGGTGCTGGAAATGACCGACAATTACCAGCTCATTTTGCCAATGATCATTACCTGTCTCGGCGCGACACTATTAGCCCAATTCCTGGGTGGAAAACCGCTATACTCCACCATTCTTGCCCGTACCCTGGCGAAACAGGAAGCTGAACAGGCCCTGAAGCAGAATACTTGAATGAATTACCAGGGTATTAGATAATGACAAAAAGAATTGGGTGATTTTTGCCCAATAGCAGTCGCAGTATTCATGGGAGCATAAGATGAGTGATGACGTAGCGTTGCCGCTGGAATTTACCGAAGCAGCAGCGAAAAAAGTGAAAACCCTGATTGCCGACGAGGACAATCCGGATCTGAAACTGCGTGTTTATATTACCGGCGGCGGCTGTAGTGGCTTCCAGTATGGTTTTACCTTTGACGACCAGGTTAACGATGGTGATATGACTATCGAGAAACAGGGCGTCGCGCTGGTGGTTGATCCGATGAGCCTGCAATATCTGGTGGGCGGTTCAGTGGACTACACTGAAGGTCTGGAAGGTTCGCGCTTTGTGGTGACTAACCCGAATGCGACCAGCACCTGCGGGTGTGGTTCTTCGTTCAGTATTTAAGCCTGGACGCAGATTGTAGGCCCGGTAAGCGAAGCGCTACCGGGCTTATAAACGACACCTATCTTGAATTTTCATCCAGCGCAAAGGTCGGCAGCTTCAGGTGCCAGCGTATCGCCGCTAAACGGATCACCAGCGTGACCACCATCCCCAGCATCGCCGCATTCTCCAGCGGGACAGCAAAGGTGTAATACGCCGTGGCGTGAACGATCCCCCCGATGATACAGGCCGTCGCGTAGATTTCCGTTCGCAGGATCATCGGGACTTCTCGCGCCAGTATGTCGCGAATAATCCCTCCGCCCACGCCAGTTAACACCCCCATGCAGATCGCCACCAGCGGGCCAGTCCCGGCAATAAAGGCTTTGTTCACGCCTATTCCCACAAAGACCGCCAGACCGACGGCATCCAGCACCGGTAATATCCATTTTGGCAGTCTGCGAGGCTGACGAACCAGCACGATGGTTAACAGGCAGGTGACCATCGCCACCACCAGATCCGTGGGATCTTTTACCCAAAATACCGGGCCATTTGCCAGCGCCATATCGCGGATCGTTCCGCCTCCCACCGCCGTAACGACGCCGAGCACCAGTACGCCAAAAGGATCCATGCGTAGTTTTCCGGCAAGCAAAACGCCGGAGATAGCAAAAACGGCTGTGCCAAGAATATCCAGCCAATACACGAGCATCGTTAAATCCTCGAAGGGGTATTTATCTGTTTGAGTGACTCTCTGCCAGTTCGGCGCAGAGTTGTTTTGCGGCGAGGATAATACGCGGGCTGGCGCGTTCAAACCAGTCGCTGTTGAGTGCGATGACCGGAATTTTAAGCTGCCGATGCCAGAATTGTTCTATTTTAGGAATCTCGCTCGCATTTCCGACCACCACAATGGCCTGCGGTTGTCGCGCCAGAACCTGCTCACGACTGACCTGGGGCCAGGGGACCCGACTTTCGGCAAAGATATTTTCACCTCCACAGGTTTCAAGCACCTGGTTCTGGATCGAACCTTTCCCGGTAGTGAACAGCGGCTGGCTGCCAAATTGCAGAAAAACGCGTTGTTTCGGTTGCGTGCCGTATCGGGCTTTTAGCGCGGCATAGTCGTTGAGCATCTGCTGTGCAGCCTGTCCGGCGCGTTGGGGGGTAGGGCTGAAGGGCGCGAGGTCACGGAGGGTTTGCGCCACCTGTTCGATGCTCACCGCGTCCACCCATTTAACCGTTATTCCCAGCGAAGAGAGCTGGTTTACCTGCCGTTCGGCATTACCGCCGCGCCAGGCGAGTACCAGATCGGGCTTTAGCGCAACGATGCGTTCCAGATTCATTCCCTGCCAGGTGGCAACCTGTTCGATTTGGGCGGCCTGCGGTGGATAATCGGAAAAGCTGCTCACCGCAACGGGCGTGATCCCGGCGGCAAAAGCCAGTTCCGTATTGGCAGGGGAGAGTGTGATCACCCGCGGCGCGGCGATGAGCCAGGCCGGAGCGAACAGAAGCAGGGCGACCAGCGCCCTGAATGACACCTTACCCACGCGCCAGTTTCTGCACCAGGGTTTCCACCATCACGGTGGACTGCTTGGCCGCAACGGCCAGGAACTCGTCGAAGCTGATGTGGGACTGCTGGTCCGCTACGTCAGAGATCGCGCGAACGACCACGAACGGCACGCTGAAGTTATGGCACACGTGCGCAATGGCCGTGGCTTCCATCTCAACGGCCACAGCCTGCGGGAAGTTATGACGGATTTTCGCCAGACCAACAGAGCCGTTGATAAAGGCATCGCCGCTGACGATCAGGCCACGCACCGCATTGAGGTTCAGCTCGTTGATGCAGCTTTCAGCGGCGGCAATCAGCTTATCATCCGCTTTAAACCCGGCCGGGCAGCCCGGAAGCTGACCATATTCGTAGCCGAATGCGGTGACGTCTGCATCGTGGTAACGCGCTTCGTCGGAAACCACGATATCGCCCACTTTCAGCGTCGGCGCCAGACCGCCCGCAGAACCTGTATTAATGATAACGTCAGGCTTGCAGCGCTCAAGCAGCAGGGTCGCGCCCAGTGCCGCTGCAACTTTACCGATGCCTGATTTCAGCAGAGCCACGTCAACACCGTTCAGCTGGCCGGTGTAGATCTCACAGCCACCGAGGGAGAGGGTCTGACGGTTCTCAATTTTGTCACGCAGCAGCGTAACTTCTTCTTCCATTGCACCAATAATGCCGATTTTCATAGATTTACTCGCGATGTGCCTTGTTAAGATGCATAGTCTATCATGCGGTTAAGGGGAAACGCATTCTCACGCGGGGGAGCACATGGCACCAATCGATTTTCGCACCAAAATTAACTGGCACCGACGTTTCCGTTCGCCACAGGGCGATAAGAGCGAACATGAGATCCTGCGCATTTTTGAAAGCGATCGCGGACGCATCATCAATTCGCCCGCCATCCGCCGGTTACAGCAAAAAACCCAGGTGTTCCCGCTGGAGCGTAACGCCGCGGTGCGTACGCGGTTAACGCACTCCATGGAAGTGCAGCAGGTGGGACGCTACATTGCGAAAGAGATCCTCAGCCGCCTTAAAGAGCAACGTCTGCTGGAAACCTACGGACTGGATGAACTGACCGGCCCGTTCGAAAGCATCGTTGAGATGGCCTGCCTGATGCACGATATCGGCAATCCTCCCTTTGGTCATTTCGGCGAGGCCGCCATCAATGACTGGTTTAAACAGCGGCTTTTTCCCTCTGATGCCATAAGCCAGCCGCTCAGCGATGACCGCTGTTTGGTACGCGATTTACGCCTGCGTGAAGGTGAAGATAGCCTGAACGATCTGCGCCGTAAGGTGCGCCAGGATCTGTGTCATTTCGAAGGTAACGCGCAGGGGATCCGTTTGGTGCACTCCCTGATGCGGATGAATCTGACCTGGGCCCAGGTGGGCTGTATTCTTAAATACACGCGTCCCGCGTGGTGGACCGGAGAAACGCCCGCCACGCATAGCTACCTGATGAAAAAACCGGGCTATTACTTATCGGAAGAAGCATATATCGCGCGGTTGCGTAAAGAACTGTCTCTGACCCCCAATGGCCGTTTTCCATTGACATGGATTATGGAAGCGGCTGATGACATTTCTTATTGCGTGGCCGATCTGGAAGACGCGGTGGAAAAAAGAATATTCAGCGTCGAGGAGCTGTATCAGCATCTTCATGATGCCTGGGGAGAGCATGAAAAAGGTTCTCTGTTTGCGCAGGTCGTCGAGAATGCCTGGGATAAATCGCGTTCAAATTCGCTGAGCCGCAGTACCGAAGATCAGTTCTTTATGTATTTGCGAGTAAACACGCTGAATAAACTGGTGCCGTATGCAGCCGCCCGTTTCATTGATAATTTGCCGATGATATTTAGCGGGGAATTTAATCACGCCCTGCTGGAAGATGAGAGCAGTTTTAGCCAGCTTCTTGAATTATATAAAAACGTGGCTGTTCGCCATGTTTTCAGCCACCCGGATGTCGAGCAGCTGGAGCTGCAAGGATACCGGGTTATCAGCGGGTTGCTGGAGATTTATGGCCCGCTGCTCCAGCTGACGGTCGATGAGTTTAGCGAGCTGGTCGAAAATGAACGTGTTCGCCGCCTGCCGATTGAATCTCGTCTCTATCAGAAGCTTTCAACGCGCCACCGGCTGGCATACATTGAAGCCGTCAGTAAAATAGAACGTCATTCTTCCCAATGGCCAGTCATGGAATATTATTATCGCTGTCGTCTTATCCAGGACTATATCAGCGGGATGACAGATTTGTATGCCTGGGATGAATACCGCAAGCTTATGGCCGTTGAATAAGCCATGAGTTTTGTAAAGACGACCAATAAATTTTTACTTTTTCCATAAACTTAATCCCGGAACTAAGCGGTATAAAACGAATCTGAGTTACACAGCAATTTTGCGTTATCTGGTAAATCGAGATTGAGAAACATGAAAAAAACCACATTAGCAATGAGTGCACTGGCTCTGAGTTTAGGTTTAGCGCTGTCCCCTCTGGCGACGGCGGCCGAGACAGCTTCCTCGGCAGCGACTGCGCAGCAGATGCCAAGCCTGGCCCCGATGCTCGAAAAAGTGATGCCATCGGTGGTGAGTATTAACGTTGAGGGCAGCACAACCGTCAATACGCCGCGTATGCCGCGTAATTTCCAGCAGTTCTTCGGCGACAATTCGCCATTCTGCCAGGACGGTTCGCCATTCCAGAGCTCCCCGTTCTGTCAGGGCGGCGGTGCAGGGGATGACGGCATGGGCGGCGGCCAGCAGCAGAAATTCATGGCACTCGGCTCGGGCGTGATTATTGATGCAGCCAAAGGCTACGTGGTGACCAATAACCACGTGGTGGATAATGCTAACACCATTAAGGTGCAGATGAGCGATGGCCGTAAATTCGATGCCAAAGTGGTCGGTAAAGACCCGCGCTCCGATATCGCGCTGATTCAAATCCAGGATCCGAAGAACCTGACGGCGATTAAGCTTGCCGACTCTGACGCGCTGCGCGTGGGTGACTACACCGTCGCCATCGGTAACCCGTTTGGTCTGGGCGAAACCGTGACCTCGGGTATCGTCTCGGCGCTGGGACGTAGCGGCCTGAATGCGGAAAACTATGAAAACTTCATCCAGACGGATGCGGCCATTAACCGTGGTAATTCCGGCGGTGCGCTGGTTAACCTGAATGGTGAACTGATCGGTATCAACACCGCTATCCTGGCACCGGACGGTGGCAACATCGGTATCGGCTTTGCTATCCCGAGCAACATGGTGAAAAACCTGACTGCGCAGATGGTGCAATATGGACAGGTGAAACGCGGTGAGCTGGGTATCATGGGTACCGAGCTGAACTCCGAGCTGGCGAAAGCGATGAAAGTAGACGCTCAGCGCGGCGCATTCGTAAGCCAGGTCATGCCGAACTCCTCGGCGGCGAAAGCCGGCATTAAAGCGGGTGACGTGATCACCTCTCTGAACGGTAAACCGATCAGCAGCTTTGCCGCCCTGCGTGCGGAAGTGGGTTCTATGCCAATCGGCAGTAAAGTGACCCTCGGCCTGCTGCGTGAAGGTAAGCCGGTTAACGTGAGCCTGGAACTGCAACAGAGCAGTCAGAATCAGGTGGATTCCAGCACCATCTTCAGCGGTATTGAAGGTGCTGAGATGAGCAACAAAGGGGCAGATAAAGGCGTGGTGGTGAACAACGTGAAAGCGAACTCACCTGCTGCCCGTATCGGCCTGAAAAAAGGTGATGTGATCATGGGCGCTAACCAGCAGCCGGTGAAAAACATCGCTGAACTGCGCAAAATTCTCGACAGCAAGCCGTCCGTGCTGGCACTGAATATTCAGCGTGGTGATACTTCTATTTATCTCCTGATGCAGTAATCATCTTAAGCCCCTGTTCGCAGGGGCTTTCTCGTTTCTGTGACCTTTCCCACAACTCCATACATCTCTCTCTGCCTTTGGGCATCTGCACAATGCAGCCTTAGCTGAACTTCCCTATGCTTGAGCTCTGCTCACGGGAGGGTTTTATGGCTGGCTGGCATTTTGATACCAAAATGGCGCAGGATATCGTGGCGCGAACCATGCGCATCATTGATACCAATATCAACGTAATGGATGCCCGTGGGCGCATTATCGGCAGCGGCGATCGTGAGCGTATTGGGGAATTGCACGAAGGGGCGTTGCTGGTGCTCTCTCAGGGGCGCGTGGTCGACATCGATGACGCCGTGGCGAAACATCTGCACGGGGTTCGTCAGGGGATCAACCTGCCGCTGCGTCTGGAAGGAGAGATTGTTGGCGTTATCGGTCTGACCGGCGATCCTGAATCGCTGCGTAAATACGGTGAGCTGGTCTGCATGACGGCGGAGATGATGCTGGAGCAGTCGCGTCTGATGCACCTGCTCGCCCAGGACAGCCGCCTGCGCGAAGAGCTGGTGATGAATTTGATTCAGGCGGAGGAGCATACGCCTGCCCTGAGCGAGTGGGCGCAGCGTCTGGGTATCGACCTGAATCAGCCGCGCGTGGTTGCCGTTATTGAGGTGGATAGCGGCCAGCTTGGCGTGGACAGCGCCATGGTGGAGCTACAGCAGCTGCAAAACATGCTGGCGACGCCGGAGCGTAACAACCTGGTGGCAATCGTCTCTTTAACGGAAATGGTGGTGCTCAAGCCTGCGCTTAATCAGTTTGGCCGCTGGGACGCGGAAGATCATCGTCGCCGCGTTGAGCTGCTCATCGAGCGCATGAAGGAGAACGGACAGCTCCGTTTTCGCGTCGCGCTGGGAAATTACTTTACCGGGCCGGGGAGTATCGCCCGTTCATGGCGAACGGCGCGCACCACCATGATGGTGGGTAAACAGCGCATGCCGGAGAGCCGCAGTTATTTCTATCAGGATCTGATGCTGCCGGTCCTGCTCGACAGCCTGCGCGGTGGCTGGCAGGCCAACGAGCTGGCGCGTCCGCTTGTGCGTCTGAAAGCGATGGACAATAACGGACTGCTGCGCCGCACGTTGCAGGCATGGTTCCGGCATAACGTGCAGCCGCTGGCAACGTCAAAAGCGCTGTTTATTCACCGTAATACGCTGGAGTATCGGCTTAACCGGATCTCGGAACTGACGGGGCTGGATTTAGGGAATTTTGACGACCGGCTACTGCTGTATGTGGCGTTGCAGCTGGATGAGCAGAGATAGCTGAGTGCGGTCTGGTGCCCTCACCCCATCCCTCTCCCACAGGGAGAGGGCGCAAACATTAAAAACGGCAATCAAGGATTGCCGTTTTGCTTTTATTTCCGCGTCAATTTCTCAAGATCCGCTTCAATCTCGCTGATCTTATTGGTGACTACGCTTTCCAGGTGACGCAGGTCGTCAAGGATCTTACGTTTCAGATCGACTTCGCTGCGATCGCGCTGGCAGATTTGATCGAGTTCGTCGATCACGTAGCGCAGGTTAGGGCTGATTTCCTGTACTTCTTTATATCCCTGACCGATACCGTCAGCGACAACGGTCTTACGCTGGCGAGGGTATTTAAACTTCACGCTTTTGGCGAAGAACTCTCCTTTGTCCTTGTGAAAATAGATTTTCAAAATATCGTTATTGGCTTCCTGGCGAAGACTATAACGATCAATTTCATCAGGATTGGTAATGCCCAGACTTTTCAGATTATCGTACATAGCGGTACCCTTGATCTCAACATAACCTATGAATAATTAACGAAAAAATCTATTTTCGCCACCTTCGGATATAAAAAAAGCGGGGTTGCCCCCGCTTTTTGTTATACCCGATTAATCGATGGTGCGCAGCAGTTCATTGATGCCTACTTTACCGCGCGTTTTCGCGTCCACTTTTTTCACGATGACCGCGCAATACAGGCTGTATTTGCCATCTTTAGACGGCAGGTTGCCGGAAACCACAACGGAACCGGCTGGAACGCGGCCGTAGTGAATTTCACCGGTTTCGCGATCGTAAATACGGGTGCTCTGGCCAATGTACACGCCCATGGAGATCACAGAACCTTCTTCGACGATCACGCCTTCAACCACTTCGGAACGTGCGCCGATGAAGCAGTTGTCTTCGATGATGGTTGGGTTAGCCTGAAGTGGCTCAAGAACGCCACCGATGCCCACGCCGCCGGACAGGTGAACGTTTTTACCGATCTGCGCGCAGGAGCCGACGGTAGCCCAGGTGTCCACCATGGTGCCTTCGTCAACGTAGGCGCCGATGTTCACGTAGGATGGCATCAGCACGGTGTTGCGTGCGATGAATGCCCCCTGACGAACGGCTGCCGGTGGTACTACGCGGAAGCCCTCTTTCTGGAAGCGCGCTTCGTCGTAATCCGCAAATTTCATTGGCACTTTATCGAAGTAGCGGCTTTCTGCTCCGTCGATAACCTGGTTATCGTTGATGCGGAAAGAGAGCAGCACAGCTTTCTTCAGCCATTGATGAGTAACCCACTGACCGTCGATTTTTTCTGCCACGCGCAGCGCGCCGGAATCCAGCAGGGAAATAACCTGGTTTACCGCTTCACGGGTCACGGTATCCACATTTGCCGGAGTGATGTCGGCGCGACGCTCAAAAGCGGACTCAATAACGTTCTGTAACTGCTGCATTGTTTACTCTTTCCATTTCACTAAAAAACACGTCACCCTTTATCGTTTGGATTGAGGGCTGCTGTCAACCGTTGTTGCACTTCAAGTTGCAGGTCATTATTAAGGGCACGCCGGTCGGCTGTCGCGATTATAAATAAATCTTCTACTCGTTCGCCAATCGTTGTAATTCGGGCGCCGTGAAGCGAAATTCCCAGATCGGCAAAAACCTGGCCGACGCGGGCGAGTAGCCCTGGCTGGTCGAGCGCAATCAACTCAAGGAACGATTTACGGTCGGTATGGGTCGGCAGGAAATTGACCTCGGTATCGACGGTAAAGTGGCGCAGTTTTGCCGCCTGACGGCGCGGCTGCGGAGGTTGCCAGCTGCGCTGCGTAATCGCCTGCTCAAGGCCAAAGCGTATCCCCTCATGCCTGTCCGACGACAGCGGGCTGCCGTCCGGCTCCAGCACAATAAAGGTGTCCATCGCCATGCCGTCGCGGGTGGTAAAAATCTGCGCGTCGTGAACGCTCAGGTTACGCCTGTCCAGCTCGGCACAGACCGCTGCAAACAAATAAGGCCGGTCCGGGCTCCAGATAAAGATCTCCGTCCCGCCGCGCGTGGCCTGCGGGCTAAGCAGAATCATCGGTTTCGTCAGATCGTGCTTCAGCAGATGCCGGGCGTGCCAGGCAAGCTGGTTTGGGCTGTGGCGTACAAAGTAGTTGGCGCGACAGCGCGCCCAAATCTGATGCAGCGCCTCTTCGTTGATGTTATCCATGCGCAGCAGGGCCAGCGCTTGCAACTGGTGATGGCGCACACGCTCGCGCATGTCCGGGGTATTCTGCATCCCGCGACGCAGCTGTTTTTCGGTGGCGAAGTACAGCTCGCGCAGCAGGCTCTGCTTCCAGCTGTTCCATAGGGTTTCGTTGGTGGCGCAGATATCGGCTACCGTCAGGCAGACCAGGTAGCGCAGGCGGTTCTCCGTTTGCACTTCCTCGGCGAACTGCTTGATTACTTCCGGATCCTGAATATCACGACGCTGAGCGGTAACCGACATCAGCAGATGATGGCGAACCAGCCAGGCGATAAGCTGCGTTTCACGCGAGTTCAGGCCGTGCAGCTCGGCAAATTTCAGCACGTCCTGGGCACCGAGTACGGAGTGGTCGCCGCCGCGACCTTTGGCGATATCATGGAACAGAGCAGCGATCAGGATCAGCTCCGGGTGTGCCAGACGTGGCCACAGATCAACGCACAGCGGATGGCGGGATCGCGTCTCTTCTTTAGCGAAACTTTCCAGCTTCAGCATGACGCGGATCGTGTGCTCATCCACCGTATAGGCGTGAAACAGGTCGAACTGCATCTGCCCGACAATATGCGACCACTGAGGCATATAGGCCCACAGCACGCTGTGACGGTGCATTGGCAGCAGTCCGCGGCTGACGGCGCCCGGATGACGAAGCATGCTCAGGAACAACGAGCGCGCCTCCGGGATGTAACACAGCGGCTGCTTCAGATGACGCCGTGCATGGCGCAGATGACGCAGGGTAGTGGAGTAGATCCCGGTGATCGTGCTGTTGCGCACCATGGTATAGAACATTCGCAGGATCGCTTCCGGTTCGCGAATGAACAGCGTTTCGTCGCGCAGATCGATCAGCGTGCCGCGCAGCTGAAATTCGTCATCAATCGGACGCGGTTTTTCGTCTGCCGTCAGCGCGAGGATCGCCTCATCGAACAGCTGTAACAGCATCTGGTTCAGCTCAGAGACGCGGCGGGTGACGCGGAAGAAATCCTTCATCATTTGCTCGACCGGCTCGTTGCCCTCGCCCTGGTAATTCAGGCGCTGCGCCACGCTGAGCTGTCGGTCAAACAGCAGGCGGTTATCGTAGCGGGTGACTTCCAGGTGCAGGGCAAAACGGATGCGCCACAGCAGATGCAGACACTCATTGAGTTCGTTACGTTCGGCTTCGGTCAGAAAACCAAACCCGACCATTTCGTCCAGCGATGTTGCCCCAAAATGGCGACGGGCGACCCATTGCAGCGTGTGGATATCGCGCAGGCCACCGGGGCTGCTTTTAATATCCGGTTCGAGATTATAGCTGGTACCGTGATAGCGCTGGTGGCGCTGGTTTTGTTCTTCGACTTTCGCAGCGAAGAATTTTTCCGAAGGCCAGAAGCCGTCGCTAAAGATGTGCTTTTGCAGTTCGAGGAACAGCGCCACGTCGCCAATCAGGAGGCGGGTTTCAATCAGGTTGGTGGCGACGGTCAGGTCAGATAACCCTTCCAGCAGACACTCTTCCAGCGTGCGTACGCTGTGGCCCACTTCCAGCTTTACGTCCCAGAGCAGGGTCAACAGTTCACCGATTTTCTGCGCCCGATCGTCCGGCAGTTTTTTACGGCTTAAGATCAGCAGGTCGATATCAGAGAGCGGATGCAGTTCACCCCGGCCATAGCCGCCAACAGCAACCAGCGCGACGTCGCTCACCTGTCCGAAACCGTAGTCGATCCAGAGACGTTGCAGGAGCTGGTCGATAAATTCGGTGCGCGCTTCAATGAGCTGCTCGGCCGAAACGCCTGCGTCAAATGCGCTTCCCAGCCAGCGATGGAAAACCTCCATGTGGGCTTTGATATGCGCGCAGGTCAGTTCATGCGGTGGCCAGACGCCCGGGTTATCAGGCTGGTCGGGGAGGGTGGGAAGTGCTGTGTTAGCATACTGTTCGGGTAAGAGATTACTCATCGTGCGCCACCCATAAGAAAAAGCTATCGCCATTAAAAAAGCCGGCATTCGCCGGCTTCTTATCACTCAATGTTCGTCAGTATCGCCGGGATGGTGTCATCCTTGCGCAACGTCATAATTTCGCAGCCGTTGTCTGTAACCACAATAGTATGCTCGTACTGGGCAGACAAGCTTCTGTCTTTGGTTTTTACCGTCCAGCCATCTTTCATGGTACGGATGCGGTAATCACCCGCGTTGACCATTGGCTCGATCGTGAAGGTCATGCCCTTTTGCAGCACTACGCCGCCGTCGTCTGCATCGTAGTGCAGAACCTGCGGTTCTTCATGGAACACACGACCAATACCGTGACCGCAATATTCGCGCACCACGGAGAAACCTTCCGCTTCCACAAATTTCTGGATTGCGGCGCCGATGGTGCGCAGGCGGATGCCCGGCTTCACCATTTTCAGCGCCAGGTAGAGGCTCTCTTGCGTTACTTTGCACAGACGCTCGCCCAGAATCGTTGGCTTGCCAACGATGAACATCTTAGAGGTGTCGCCGTGGTAGTCGTCTTTGATGACGGTCACGTCGATGTTGACGATGTCGCCATCTTTCAGCAGCTTCTCGTCATCCGGAATGCCGTGGCAAACCACTTCATTAATAGAGATGCAGACGGATTTCGGGAAACCGTGATAGCCAAGGCAGGCGGAGACCGCGTGCTGTTCGTTGACGATATAGTCGTTACAGATGCGATCCAGTTCGCCAGTGCTGACGCCCGGTTTCACAAACGGCTCAATCATTTCCAGCACGTCCGCGGCCAGACGACCGGCGACGCGCATCTTTTCAATTTCTTCAGGTGTCTTAATAGAGATAGCCATGTAATCTGTCCATCGGTGTCGATTTTTTCGACAATACTAGTGTAAGTGTTGTCAATGGTATCAGTCAGGCGCACCCCGTGCCAAATTGAGAATCATTAACAGCACACTCCGCCAACAATTATTGGTTTCTGGCCGTGTTTTGTGATATAAAGCGCGCCGGACTTCCGATCCATCTCAGATACACAGGCTGGACGGGAGCGACAAATCTCACTTTGTGTAACAACACACACGTATCGGCACATATTCCGGGGTGCCCTTCGGGGTCGGTAATATGGGATACGTGGAGGCATAACCCCAACTTTCAATATAGAGGTTTTAAACATGGCAACTGTTTCCATGCGCGACATGCTCAAGGCTGGTGTTCACTTCGGTCACCAGACCCGTTACTGGAACCCGAAAATGAAGCCTTTCATCTTCGGCGCACGTAACAAAGTTCACATCATCAACCTTGAGAAGACTGTACCAATGTTCAACGAAGCCCTGGCTGAGCTGAACAAGATCTCTTCCCGTAAAGGTAAGATTCTGTTCGTTGGTACTAAGCGCGCTGCAAGCGAAGCTGTGAAAGATGCTGCTAACAGCTGCGACCAGTTCTTCGTGAACCATCGCTGGTTGGGCGGCATGCTGACCAACTGGAAAACTGTTCGTCAGTCCATCAAGCGCCTGAAAGATCTGGAAACCCAGTCTCAGGACGGTACTTTCGATAAGCTGACTAAGAAAGAAGCGCTGATGCGCACTCGTGAACTGGACAAGCTGGAAAACAGCCTGGGCGGTATCAAAGATATGGGCGGCCTGCCAGACGCGCTGTTCGTAATCGATGCAGACCACGAGCACATCGCAATCAAAGAAGCTAACAACCTGGGTATCCCGGTATTCGCTATCGTTGATACCAACTCCGATCCGGACGGTGTTGACTTCGTTATCCCGGGTAACGACGACGCAATCCGTGCTGTTAGCCTGTACCTGAGCGCTGTAGCTGCTACCGTTCGTGAAGGCCGTTCCCAGGATCTGGCTTCTCAGGCGGAAGAAAGCTTCGTAGAAGCTGAATAATAAGGTTTTACCCCTTATTAGTACCGTGTATGAATAGGGGCCCATTATCGGCCCCTTTTTTCAATTTATACTGTTTGGCTCCCGGCCGGGCAGTTCACATCTCCCGAGGATTTAAGAATGGCTGAAATTACCGCATCCCTGGTAAAAGAGCTGCGTGAGCGTACTGGCGCAGGCATGATGGATTGCAAAAAAGCGCTGACCGAAGCGAACGGCGACATCGAGCTGGCAATCGAAAACATGCGTAAATCCGGTGCGATCAAAGCAGCTAAGAAAGCAGGCAACGTTGCTGCTGACGGCGTGATCATCACCAAAATCGACGGCAACTACGGCATCATTCTGGAAGTTAACTGCCAGACTGACTTCGTTGCTAAAGATGCTGGTTTCCAGGCATTTGCTAACAAAGTTCTGGACGCAGCGGTTGCAGGCAAAATCACTGACGTTGAAGTTCTGAAAGCACAGTTCGAAGAAGAGCGTGTTGCGCTGGTTGCTAAAATCGGTGAGAACATCAACATCCGTCGCGTTGCTTCCCTGGAAGGTGACGTTCTGGGCTCTTACCAGCACGGCGCGCGTATCGGTGTTCTGGTTGCGGCTAAAGGCGCTGACGAAGAGCTGGTTAAACAGCTGGCAATGCACATCGCTGCAAGCAAACCAGAATTCGTTAAGCCAGAAGACGTGTCTGCTGAAGTGGTAGAGAAAGAGTACCAGGTTCAGCTGGACATCGCGATGCAGTCTGGTAAGCCAAAAGAAATCGCAGAGAAAATGGTTGAAGGCCGCATGAAGAAATTCACCGGCGAAGTTTCTCTGACTGGCCAGCCTTTCGTAATGGATCCAAGCAAGTCTGTTGCTCAGCTGCTGAAAGAGCACAACGCTGATGTAACTGGCTTCATCCGCTTCGAAGTGGGCGAAGGCATCGAGAAAGTTGAGACTGACTTCGCAGCAGAAGTTGCTGCAATGTCCAAGCAGTCTTAATGATTGAAAAGGAGCCGCCTGAGGGCGGCTTCTTTTTGTCACCCGTCTCACGAAATCAGACAGGCTCCAGTATCGCTGTGCTGATTTGCGACATATCATGTCGCCAGAATTAACCCCATCTTAATCGTTGACAGTCTCAGGAAAGAAACATGGCTACCAATGCAAAACCCGTGTACAAACGCATTCTGCTTAAGCTGAGTGGCGAAGCGCTGCAAGGATCGGAAGGCTTCGGTATTGACGCAAGCATCCTTGATCGCATGGCACAGGAAATCAAAGAACTGGTCGAACTGGGTATTCAGGTTGGCGTGGTCATTGGCGGTGGCAACCTTTTCCGTGGTGCTGGTCTGGCGAAAGCGGGGATGAACCGCGTAGTGGGCGACCACATGGGTATGCTGGCAACCGTGATGAATGGCCTGGCGATGCGTGATGCGCTTCATCGCGCCTATGTGAACGCTCGCCTGATGTCCGCTATTCCTTTGAATGGCGTATGCGATAATTACAGCTGGGCAGAGGCCATCAGCCTGCTGCGCAACAACCGCGTGGTGATCCTCTCCGCCGGTACGGGTAACCCGTTCTTTACCACCGATTCCGCAGCCTGCCTGCGCGGTATCGAAATCGAAGCCGATGTGGTGCTGAAAGCGACCAAAGTAGATGGCGTGTTTACTGCCGACCCGGCAAAAGATCCTTCAGCGACCATGTACGATCAGCTGAGCTACAGCGAAGTGCTGGAAAAAGAACTAAAAGTGATGGATCTTGCCGCCTTTACGCTGGCTCGTGACCACAAACTGCCGATCCGTGTCTTCAATATGAACAAGCCTGGCGCGCTGCGTCGCGTTGTTATGGGCGAAAAAGAAGGCACTTTGATCACGGAATAATTTCCGTCGGCGATAAATACAGGTAAGATTCCGCTTTATTTCGACGTGGTATCTTACCCGGGCGCGCCTTTGGCGTTGTCATGAATTAAACGCGACTATACTTAGCACACCTGTAGCGCTGTGCTGGCGGATAGTCTGCCTGAGACAAGTTTTCAAGGATCCGTAACGTGATTAACGACATCAGAAAAGATGCTGAAGTACGCATGGACAAATGCGTAGAAGCGTTCAAAAACCAAATCAGCAAAATCCGTACTGGCCGAGCTTCCCCAAGCCTGCTGGATGGCATCATCGTAGAATACTACGGTACGCCTACGCCACTGCGTCAGCTGGCGAGCGTGACGGTAGAAGATACCCGTACCCTGAAAATCAACGTGTTCGATCGCTCAATGAGCCCGGCCGTTGAAAAAGCGATCATGGCATCTGACCTGGGTCTGAACCCAAGCTCAGCCGGCGCGGATATTCGCGTTCCACTGCCTCCGCTGACGGAAGAGCGTCGTAAAGACCTGATCAAAGTAGTTCGTGGTGAAGCTGAGCAGGGTCGTGTTTCCGTACGTAACGTGCGTCGCGATGCGAACGATAAAGTGAAAGCCCTGCTGAAAGAAAAAGAGATCAGCGAAGACGACGATCGTCGTTCTCAGGACGACATTCAGAAAATGACCGACGCGGCGATCAAGAAAATTGATGCGGCGCTGGCAGAAAAAGAAGCGGAACTGATGCAGTTCTGATTTTCGCTGTACACTGATAAACGCCGTTCAGAAGGACATTGAGTCTTGCTGGCGGCGTTTTGCTTTTATCTGATCTAACTTTTGGGCATCTCATGAAGCATCTCACTCTCCTCGGCTCGACCGGCTCTATCGGTTGCAGCACTCTCGACGTTGTACGTCATAATCCTGACAGCTACACCGTAGCCGCGCTTGTGGCCGGAAAAAACGTGCAGCGAATGGTCGAACAGTGCCTGGAGTTTACCCCCCGTTTTGCGGTGATGGATGATGAAGAGAGCGCCCGCCAGGTAAAAGCGCTGTTGCAGGAGAAGGGCTGCCGTACCGAGGTGCTCAGCGGGCAACAGGCGGCGTGCGATATGGCCGCGCTTGATGAAGTTGATCAGGTTATGGCGGCAATCGTCGGGGCGGCGGGTCTTCTGCCGACGCTTGCCGCGATCGATGCGGGAAAAGATGTCCTGCTTGCGAACAAAGAGTCGCTGGTCACCTGCGGACGCCTCTTTATGGACGCGGTAAAACAGCGTGGGGCACGTCTTTTGCCGGTCGATAGCGAGCACAACGCCATTTTTCAGAGTTTACCCCAACCTTTTCAACAAAACCTGGGGTACGCTGACCTGGAGCAGAATGGCGTTGTGTCGATTCTGCTTACCGGGTCTGGTGGCCCGTTCCGTGAAACGCCACTGTCTGAATTGAGCGCAATGACGCCGGATCAGGCATGTCGTCATCCGAACTGGTCAATGGGGCGTAAGATCTCCGTCGATTCGGCCACCATGATGAACAAAGGTCTGGAATACATTGAAGCTCGCTGGCTGTTCAATGCGTCGGCGAAACAGATGGAAGTGCTGATCCACCCGCAGTCGGTGATTCACTCGATGGTGCGCTATCAGGACGGCAGCGTGCTGGCCCAGCTGGGCGAACCGGATATGCGTACGCCAATTGCTCATACAATGGCGTGGCCAAACCGCGTAAAATCGGGCGTTAAGGCTCTCGATTTTTGCAAGCTGAGTTCACTGACGTTTAGCGAGCCTGATTACGACCGTTATCCCTGTCTGAAACTGGCGATGACGGCCTTCGATCAGGGGCAGGCGGCGACAACGGCGCTTAATGCAGCCAATGAAGTGACCGTTGAAGCATTCCTGAACCAGCAGATCCGCTTTACTGATATCGCCGCGTTGAATTTATCCGTGCTGGAGATGATGGATTTGCGTGAGCCGCAGAGCGTGGAAGAGGTGCTGGCCGTGGATGAACAGGCACGCATTGTTGCGCGTAAACAGGTGACACGTCTCGCAAGCTGGTGATAAAGCAAGCACTAGTCGTCGTGCTATTTGTTAGCGTTGGGCTTCAGTGATATAGTCTGCGCCACCTGATCGCAGGTATTTGGCTTTAAGTGGTCAGGTAAGCCGTGGTTTGACACGGCTTTTTTATGTATAGGCTTCAGTATTCCTGTGTACCGTTAAATCCTTTCAGGGACTAAAAACGCGTTATGTTGTCTGCGAATCAACCAATAAGCGAAAACTTGCCAGCACATGGCTGTCGCCATGTTGCAATCATCATGGATGGCAATGGCCGCTGGGCGAAAAGACAAGGGAAGATACGAGCCTTTGGGCATAAAGCTGGGGCGAAATCTGTTCGCCGCGCCGTTTCTTTTGCCGCCAATAACGGCATTGATGCGTTAACGCTCTATGCTTTTAGCAGTGAGAACTGGAATCGACCTGCGCAGGAAGTGACTGCGTTGATGGAACTGTTCGTGTGGGCGCTCGATAGCGAAGTAAAAAGCCTGCACCGCCACAACGTCCGCTTGCGTATTATTGGCGAAACCAGTCGTTTTAACTCACGTTTGCAGGAACGGATTCGCAAAGCAGAAGCGCTGACGGAAAATAATACCGGCCTGACGCTCAATATCGCGGCGAATTACGGCGGACGCTGGGATATTATCCAGGGGGTTCGGCATCTGGCTGAGCAGGTTCAGGAAGGGCTGTTAAGACCCGACCAGATTGATGAAGAGGCGCTGAGTCAGCAAATCTGCATGAATGAACTGGCACCCGTGGATTTGGTTATAAGGACAGGGGGGGAGCATCGCATTAGTAACTTTTTGCTGTGGCAAATTGCCTACGCCGAACTTTACTTTACGGATGTTCTTTGGCCAGATTTTGATGAACAAGACTTTGAAGGTGCGCTGCATGCCTTTGCCAATCGAGAGCGTCGTTTCGGCGGCACCGAGCCTGGTGGCGATAACGCCTGATGGGGGTAGCTTTTGCTGAAGTATCGCCTGATTTCCGCTTTTGTATTAATACCCGTCGTCATCGCAGCGCTGTTTTTACTGCCTCCGGTGGGATTCGCTATTGTTACGCTGGTGGTGTGTATGCTCGCCGCGTGGGAATGGGGGCAGCTTAGCGGCTTTACCTCGCGCACTCAGCGGGTATGGCTGGCGGTACTCTGTGGTTTTTTACTGGCCCTGATGCTGTATACCTTGCCTGAATATCATCACGATGTTCACCAGCCGCTGGTTGCCGGATCCTTATGGATATCGCTGGCCTGGTGGATTGCTGCGCTTGTTTTAGTGCTTTTCTATCCAGGCTCTGCGACGATCTGGCGTAACTCTAAAGTGTTGCGCCTTATTTTTGGTCTGCTCACGATTGTTCCCTTTTTCTGGGGGATGGTTGCGCTGCGCGCCTGGCACTATGACGAAAACCACTACAGCGGCGCGATATGGCTGCTTTATGTGATGATTCTCGTCTGGGGGGCTGACTCCGGGGCCTATATGTTTGGTAAACTGTTCGGCAAACATAAACTGGCGCCAAAGGTTTCTCCGGGCAAAACCTGGCAAGGCTTCATTGGCGGCCTGTTTACGGCAGCGATTATCTCCTGGGGCTATGGCGTCTGGGCGAATCTTGAGGTTGCCCCCTCCACGCTGCTGGTATGTTCGATTTTCGCGGCGCTGGCATCGGTGCTGGGTGATTTAACCGAGAGTATGTTTAAGCGTGAAGCAGGGATTAAGGACAGTGGTCACCTGATTCCAGGACATGGCGGAATACTGGATCGCATTGACAGCCTTACCGCGGCTGTTCCTGTATTTGCTTGCCTGCTTTTACTGGTGTTTGGGACGATATAACGGAAGGTTTTATGCTGAGCATTCTCTGGAATCTGGCGGCGTTCATTGTTGCACTGGGTGTACTGATTACCGTGCATGAATTTGGCCATTTCTGGGTTGCCCGGCGCTGTGGTGTGCGGGTGGAGCGATTCTCGATTGGCTTTGGCAAATCGCTCTGGAAGCGTACCGATAAGCATGGCACCGAGTTTGTCATTGCTCTGATTCCCCTGGGCGGCTATGTCAAAATGCTCGACGAACGCGTTGAGCCTGTCGCCCCGGAACTTCGCCATCGCGCGTTTAACAATAAAACTGTTGGACAACGTGCTGCCATCATCGCTGCCGGCCCGGTAGCCAATTTCATCTTCGCTATCTTCGCCTACTGGCTGGTGTTTATCATCGGCGTGCCTGGCGTGCGCCCGGTCGTGGGCGAAATCACCACGGGTTCTATTGCGGCAACGGCGCAAATTACACCGGGAATGGAACTTAAAGCGATTGATGGTATCGAAACCCCTGATTGGGATGCCGTGAGGTTACAACTGGTTGCCAAAATCGGTGATGAGCAGACAACCGTCAGCGTATCGCCATTTGGTTCCGACCAGCGGCAGGAAAAAGTGCTGGATTTACGCCACTGGCGCTTTGAGCCAGACAAAGAGGACCCTGTCGCCGCACTCGGGATTCGACCGCGCGGCGCGCAGATCGAGCCGGTATTAGCCGAAGTACAGGCCAAATCGGCAGCGAGTAAAGCAGGTTTACAAGCGGGTGACAGGATCGTTAAAGTCGATGGTCAGCCATTAACACAATGGATGACCTTTGTTACTCTGGTGCGCGATAATCCAGGCAAGCCGCTCGCGCTGGAAGTGGAAAGGCAGGGGAGTTCGCTCTCACTGACTCTCACCCCGGATACCAAATCGGGCGGCGGTAAGGCGGAAGGGTTTGCCGGCGTTGTGCCGAAAGTGATCCCACTGCCAGATGAGTATAAGACAATACGCCAGTATGGGCCGTTTAGCGCCATCGTTGAGGCCACGGATAAAACATGGCAGCTGATGAAGCTTACGGTCAACATGTTGGGGAAATTGATAACCGGTGATGTGAAACTGAACAACCTCAGTGGGCCAATTTCGATTGCTCAGGGGGCTGGGATGTCAGCGGAGTTCGGGGTGATTTACTATCTCATGTTCCTTGCGCTGATTAGCGTGAACCTGGGGATAATCAACCTGTTCCCGCTTCCCGTACTAGATGGGGGCCATTTGCTGTTTTTAGCGATTGAAAAGCTAAAAGGCGGACCGGTATCCGAGCGAGTTCAAGACTTTAGTTATCGCATTGGCTCGATTTTGCTGGTGCTGTTAATGGGGCTTGCACTTTTCAATGATTTCTCTCGGTTGTAAGAGAGTTAGTTAGGAAGAACGCATAATAACGATGGCGATGAAAAAGTTGCTCATAGCGTCGCTGCTGTTTAGCAGCGCGACCGTATACGGTGCTGACGGGTTCGTAGTGAAAGATATTCATTTCGAAGGCCTTCAGCGTGTCGCCGTTGGTGCGGCCCTCCTCAGTATGCCTGTGCGCCCCGGCGATACGGTTAATGATGAAGATATCAGTAACACCATCCGTGCTCTGTTTGCCACTGGCAACTTTGAGGACGTCCGCGTCCTGCGCGATGGTGATACGCTGGTGGTTCAGGTAAAAGAACGTCCAACGATTGCCAGCATCACTTTCTCCGGCAACAAGTCGGTGAAAGATGACATGCTCAAGCAGAACCTTGAGGCATCGGGTGTTCGTGTGGGGGAATCTCTGGACCGCACAACCCTTGCAGACATTGAAAAAGGTCTGGAAGATTTCTATTACAGCGTCGGTAAATACAGCGCGAGCGTTAAAGCGGTTGTTACACCGCTGCCACGTAACCGTGTCGACCTGAAACTGGTCTTCCAGGAAGGTGTTTCTGCGAAGATCCAGCAGATCAACATCGTGGGTAACCACGCGTTCAGCACCGACGAACTGATCTCCAACTTCCAGCTGCGTGACGAAGTGCCGTGGTGGAACGTGGTGGGCGATCGTAAATACCAGAAACAGAAACTGGCGGGTGACCTTGAAACCCTGCGCAGCTACTATCTGGATCGCGGTTACGCCCGTTTCAACATCGATTCAACTCAGGTGAGTCTGACTCCGGACAAGAAAGGTATCTACATTACCGTTAACATCACTGAAGGCGATAAGTACACGCTTTCAGGTGTTGAAGTCAGCGGCAACCTGGCAGGACATTCAGCTGAAATTGAATCTCTGACCAAAATTCAGCCGGGCGATCTGTACAGCGGATCTAAAGTCACCAAAATGGAAGACAGCATTAAGAAGCTGCTCGGCCGTTATGGTTATGCGTATCCGCGTGTGCAAACGCAGCCGGAAATTAACGACACGGATAAAACCGTTAAGCTGCACGTTAACGTTGATGCGGGCAACCGTTTCTATGTGCGTAAGATCCGCTTCGAAGGTAACGATACCTCTAAAGACTCCGTTCTGCGCCGTGAAATGCGCCAGATGGAAGGGGCATGGCTGGGAAGCGATCTGGTAGACCAGGGTAAAGAGCGTCTGAACCGTCTGGGCTATTTCGAAACGGTCGATACCGATACTCAGCGTGTACCAGGTCGTCCGGATCAGGTTGATGTTGTTTATAAAGTTAAAGAACGTAATACCGGTAGCTTCAACTTCGGTATTGGTTACGGTACTGAAAGTGGCGTGAGCTTCCAGGTCGGTGTTCAGCAGGATAACTGGCTGGGTACGGGCTACTCTGTCGGTATCAACGGGACGAAAAACGACTACCAGACCTACTCTGAGTTCTCTGTTACCAACCCATACTTCACCGTTGACGGTGTAAGCCTGGGCGGTCGTATCTTCTATAACGACTTTAAAGCGGATGACGCGGACCTCTCCTCGTATACCAACAAGAGTTACGGTCTGGATGGTACGCTCGGCTTCCCGGTTAACGAATACAACACCCTGCGCGCAGGTTTAGGGTACGTGCATAACGACCTGTCCAACATGCAACCGCAGGTGGCGATGTGGCGTTACCTGGACTCCATCGGTCAGTCGGCGAGTACGTCCAGCGATGACAACGGTTTCGCCGCGGATGACTTCACCTTCAACTACGGTTGGACCTACAACCGTCTTGACCGTGGCTACTTCCCGACGGAAGGTTCACGTGTCAACCTGAACGGTAAAGTGACTATCCCGGGCTCGGATAACGAGTTCTACAAGGTCACGCTGGATACGGCGTCCTACTTCCCAATTGATGAAGATCACAAGTGGGTTGTTCTGGGTCGTACCCGTTGGGGTTATGGTGACGGTATTGGAAGCAAAGAACTGCCGTTCTATGAAAACTTCTACGCCGGTGGTTCAAGCACCGTGCGTGGCTTCCAGTCCAATAACATTGGTCCGAAAGCGGTTTATTACGGCGGTAATGACGAAGATAACTGCGCAAGCCGTGATCCTAAGCAAGTATGTAGCTCTGATGACGCAGTAGGTGGTAACGCTATGGCCGTGGCGAGCCTCGAGTTCATCACGCCTACGCCGTTTATCAGCGACAAGTACGCAAACTCTGTCCGCACCTCCTTCTTTATGGATGCAGGTACAGTGTGGGACACCAACTGGGAGAACACCGCCCAGATGCGTGCGGCGGGGGTCCCGGACTACAGCGATCCGAGCAACATTCGCATGTCCGCAGGTATCGCATTACAATGGATGTCACCGCTGGGGCCGTTGGTCTTCTCTTACGCCCAGCCGTTTAAGAAATACGATGGAGACAAAGCGGAGCAGTTCCAGTTTAACATTGGTAAAACCTGGTAATAATCCGCTGCAATGGAATGCGTTGGCAGTGTAGCGCTGACAACCGGCGATCGGTAAAACGATCGCCTTGCCACGCAAAGAACGGTACCCCTCGGGTGCCAATGGGATGGTAAGGAGTTAATTGTGAAAAAGTGGTTATTAGCTGCAGGTCTCGGTTTAGCGATGGCAACTTCTGCTCAGGCAGCGGATAAAATTGCAATCGTCAACATGGGTAATTTGTTCCAGCAGGTTGCACAGAAAACCGGTGTTTCTGCAACGCTGGAAAACGAATTCAAAGGCCGTGCGAGCGAACTGCAACGTATGGAAGGTGATCTTCAGTCCAAGATGCAGCGTCTTCAGCGTGATGGTTCTACCATGAAAGCGAGCGAGCGCAGCAAACTGGAAAAAGACGTCATGTCTCAGCGCCAGACCTTCTCTCAGAAAGCACAGGCTTTCGAGCAGGATCGTCAGCGTCGTTCTAACGAAGAGCGTGGCAAACTGGTGACGCGTATTCAGTCTGCCGTTAAAGCAGTCGCAGCCGATCAGAGCATCGATCTGGTTGTTGATTCGAACGCCGTTGCATTCAACAGCAGCGATGTTAAAGACATCACAGCTGATGTTCTGAAACAGGTTAAATAAGTAATGCCTTCAATTCGACTGGCTGATTTAGCTCAGCAGTTGGATGCAGAATTACACGGTGATGGCGATATCGTCATCACCGCTGTTGCGTCCATGCAATCTGCTAAAGCAGGCACTATTACCTTCATGGTAAGCCCTAAGTACCGTGAACACCTGGCCCAGTGCCAGGCGTCTGCCGTTGTTCTGACGCAGGACGATCTTCCGTTTGCCACTAGCGCTGCACTGGTAGTGAAAAATCCCTACCTGACCTATGCGCGCATGGCCCAAATTCTTGATACCACGCCGCAGCCGGCACAGAACATTGCAGCCAGTGCTGCGATTGATCCGACGGCTCAGCTGGGTAACAACGTATCAGTCGGCGCAAACGCCGTTATCGAATCCGGCGTCGTGCTGGGTGATAACGTGGTGATTGGCCCAGGCTGCTTTGTTGGAAAAAATACGAAAATTGGCGCAGGGACTCGTCTGTGGGCCAATGTCTCTGTCTACCATGAGGTTGAGGTTGGCGAGAATTGTCTCGTACAGTCCAGCACGGTGATTGGTTCTGACGGATTTGGTTACGCTAACGATCGGGGTAACTGGGTTAAGATCCCTCAGCTGGGTCGCGTGATTATCGGCGATCGTGTGGAGATCGGCGCTTGCACCACCATCGACCGCGGTGCGCTTGACGACACCATTATTGGTAACGGTGTTATCATAGACAACCAGTGCCAGATTGCACATAACGTTGTGATTGGCGACAATACCGCAGTGGCGGGTGGTGTTATCATGGCAGGCAGCCTGAAAATTGGCCGTTACTGCATGATTGGCGGTGCCAGCGTGATCAATGGCCATATGGAAATATGCGACAAAGTCACGGTGACGGGGATGGGCATGGTGATGCGTCCAATCACTGAGCCTGGCGTTTATTCCTCCGGTATTCCGCTGCAACCGAACAAGGTCTGGCGTAAAACAGCTGCACTGGTGATGAATATTGATGATATGAGCAAGCGACTCAAAGCGATTGAGCGCAAAATCGATCAACAAGACTAAGCGTTCATCCGTTTAACGCTAAATTTCCCGGCCTGTCGGCTTTGTTTATAAACCGGCAGGCCGTGTTATTATTGCTACTTAGTACATTTGACAGGAAGAGTATTTTGACTACTGACACTCATACTCTGCATATTGAAGAGATTTTAGAACTTCTGCCGCACCGCTATCCGTTTTTACTGGTAGACCGTGTGCTGGATTTTGAAGAAGGTCGTTTTCTGCGCGCAGTGAAAAATGTCTCCGTTAACGAGCCGTTCTTCCAGGGGCACTTCCCTGGTAAGCCTATCTTCCCGGGGGTATTGATCCTGGAAGCGATGGCACAGGCTACCGGTATTCTGGCGTTTAAAAGCGTAGGTAAACTGGAACCGGGTGAACTCTATTACTTCGCGGGTATCGATGAAGCGCGCTTCAAGCGTCCGGTCGTGCCTGGTGATCAAATGATCATGGAAGTCACTTTTGAAAAAACGCGTCGCGGCCTGACTCGCTTCAAAGGCGTAGCTATGGTTGACGGCAAAGTTGTTTGCGAAGCGACAATGATGTGTGCGCGTAGCCGGGAGGCCTGATACGTGATTGATAAATCCGCCTTTATTCATCCTACCGCCATTGTGGAAACGGGTGCCATCATTGGTGCCAATGTCCACATCGGCCCGTTTTGTATTGTTGGACCCCATGTCGAAATTGGTGAGGGTACAGTACTGAAATCTCACGTTGTCGTGAATGGTCATACCACCATTGGCTGCAACAATGAGATCTATCAGTTCGCCTCCATCGGCGAAGTTAACCAGGATCTCAAGTATGCTGGCGAACCGACCCGCGTGGAAATCGGCGATCGTAACCGCATTCGCGAAAGCGTCACCATTCATCGTGGTACAACGCAAGGCGGTGGATTGACGAAGGTGGGCAGCGACAACCTGTTTATGGTTAATGCGCACATTGCGCACGACTGTACCGTGGGGAGCCGCTGTATTCTCGCCAACAACGCAACGCTGGCGGGACACGTATCGGTCGATGATTTCGCCATTATTGGCGGCATGACCGCAGTCCATCAGTTCTGCATCATTGGTGCACACGTGATGGTCGGCGGATGCTCCGGTGTGGCGCAGGACGTCCCACCGTTTGTGATTGCGCAGGGCAACCATGCCACGCCGTTTGGCGTGAACATTGAAGGTCTCAAGCGTCGTGGCTTCAGCCGCGAAGCGATTACCGCGATCCGCAACGCGTACAAATTGCTGTACCGTAGCGGTAAAACGCTGGAAGAGGCTAAGCCGGAAATTGCCGAGCTGGCGAATAAGCACCCTGAAGTGAAAACGTTCATGGAATTCTTTGAACGTTCAACCCGTGGTCTGATTCGTTAATGGTCGACAGTCGTCCGCTTACCATCGCCCTGGTCGCCGGAGAAACCTCCGGCGATATTCTTGGTGCAGGTCTTATCCGCGCGCTTAAAGCCCGTGTACCCAATGCCCGCTTTGTGGGCGTGGCTGGGCCGCTAATGCAGGCCGAAGGCTGCGAAGCCTGGTATGAAATGGAAGAGCTGGCTGTGATGGGCATCGTCGAGGTGCTGGGCCGCTTGCGTCGCCTGCTGCATATCCGCGCCGACCTTACCCGCCG
Organism: Enterobacter cloacae complex sp. AR_0002; assembly: GCF_001922365.1. Classification (NCBI taxonomy): domain Bacteria; kingdom Pseudomonadati; phylum Pseudomonadota; class Gammaproteobacteria; order Enterobacterales; family Enterobacteriaceae; genus Enterobacter; species Enterobacter cloacae complex sp. AR_0002. The sequence continues at coordinate 2,639,766 of NZ_CP018814.1, read as the reverse complement.
CTTTACCGACCTCAAGCCCGATGTATTTGTCGGCATTGATGCGCCTGATTTCAATATTACCCTTGAAGGGAACCTGAAAAAGCAGGGGATCAAAACGATCCATTACGTCAGCCCATCCGTGTGGGCGTGGCGACAGAAACGCGTTTTCAAAATCGGACGGTCCACCAATCTGGTGCTGGCTTTTCTGCCTTTCGAAAAAGCGTTTTACGACAGATTTAATGTCCCGTGCCGTTTTATCGGTCATACCATGGCGGATGCCATGCCACTGGATCCGGATAAAAACGCGGCGCGTGACGAACTGGGCATCCCGCATGATGTGCATTGTCTGGCGCTGCTGCCAGGAAGCCGGGGTGCGGAAGTTGAAATGCTCAGTGCCGATTTCCTGAAAACGGCGCAAATTCTTCGCAAGACTTACCCCGATCTTGAAGTGGTCGTGCCGCTGGTGAATGCCAAACGCCGGGAGCAGTTTGAGCGTATCAAAGCCGACGTCGCCCCGGATCTTCACGTCCGCTTGCTGGACGGAAAAGGGCGGCAAGCCATGTTTGCGAGCGATGCCGCACTGCTGGCTTCCGGCACGGCTGCGCTGGAGTGTATGCTGGCAAAATGCCCAATGGTGGTCGGTTATCGCATGAAGCCGTTTACCTTCTGGCTGGCAAAACGTCTGGTAAAAACAGATTACGTATCTCTGCCAAACCTGCTTGCGGGTCGCGAGCTGGTGAAAGAGCTCTTGCAGGATGAATGTCAGCCGCAGGCGCTGGCAGATGCGCTGCTGCCGCTGCTGGCCAACGGTAAAACCAGCCACCAGATGCATGATACCTTCCGTGAACTGCATCAACTGATCCGCTGTAATGCTGATGAGCAGGCGGCCGATGCGGTGCTGGAGTTAGCACAATGATGGAATTTATTTATCCCCATACCCACCTCGTTGCCGGTGTGGATGAAGTCGGTCGTGGCCCGTTAGTGGGTGCCGTTGTGACCGCGGCGGTGATCCTCGATCCAGCACGCCCGATCGTTGGCCTGAACGACTCGAAAAAACTGAGCGAAAAGCGTCGTTTAGCGCTGTTCGATGAAATTAAAGAGAAAGCGCTGGCCTGGAGTCTCGGGCGCGCAGAACCGCATGAGATTGACGATCTAAACATTCTGCACGCTACCATGCTGGCGATGCAGCGTGCCGTTGCGGGCCTGAAGATTGTGCCTGAGTATGTACTGATCGACGGTAACCGTTGCCCGGCGCTGCCGATGCCTTCCATGGCTGTTGTTAAAGGCGATAGCCGCGTCGCAGAAATCAGTGCGGCGTCAATCATTGCCAAAGTGACGCGCGATGCTGAAATGGCCGCGCTGGACCTCACTTATCCCGCGTATGGTTTCGCCCAACACAAGGGATATCCAACGGCTTTCCATCTGGAAAAGCTGGCTGAACATGGCGCAACTGAACATCATCGGCGCAGCTTTGGCCCGGTGAAACGCGCGCTGGGACTGGTGTCCTGAATCAAGACGCAAGCAATTAAGTAACGCGGGATTTGAAGATGGCTGAACCACGTTTCGTACACCTGCGGGTGCATAGCGACTACTCCATGATCGATGGGCTGGCAAAGACCGGGCCGCTGGTAAAAAAGGCGGCCTCGCTTGGCATGCCTGCGCTGGCGATCACCGATTTTACCAACCTGTGTGGCCTGGTGAAGTTCTACGGAACGGCGCATGGCGCAGGATTAAAGCCCATCGTCGGTGCGGATTTTCATGTGCAGAGCGACCTGCTCGTCGATGAGATGACGCAAATTTCCGTGTTAGCCATGAATAACACGGGCTATCAGAACCTCACTCTGCTGATCTCAAAAGCCTACCAGCGCGGCTACGGCGCACTGGGCCCATGGATTGACCGCGACTGGCTGGCAGAGCTGAACGAAGGTTTGCTGCTGATCTCCGGTGGTCGTATGGGGGATGTCGGCAAATGTCTGCTGCGCGGTAACAACGCGCTGGTGGATCAGTGCGTCTCGTTCTACGAAGAGTATTTCCCGGATCGCTATTACCTGGAGCTGATCCGTACCGGGCGTGCGGACGAAGAGAGCTATCTGCATGCGGCCGTCGCCCTGGCGGAAGCGCGTGGCCTGCCTGTAGTGGCCACCAACGATGTGCGCTTCCTTGAGGCGGGCGATTTTGACGCGCATGAAATTCGCGTCGCTATCCACGACGGCTTCACCCTCGACGATCCGAAACGCCCGCGCAACTACTCATCGCAGCAGTACATGCGCAGCGAAGAGGAGATGTGTGAGCTTTTCTCGGACATCCCGGAAGCGCTGGAAAACAGCGTAGAGATTGCCAAGCGCTGTAACGTCACCGTGCGTCTCGGCGAATACTTCCTGCCGCAGTTCCCGACGGGCGACATGACCACCGAAGATTTCCTGGTCATGAAATCGAAAGAGGGTCTGGAAGAGCGTCTGGAATTCCTTTTCCCGGATGAAGCGGTCCGTAAAGAGAAGCGTCCTGAATATGACGAGCGCCTGGATATTGAACTCCAGGTGATCAACCAGATGGGGTTCCCTGGCTACTTCCTGATCGTGATGGAGTTCATCCAGTGGTCGAAGGATAACGGCGTGCCGGTAGGCCCGGGCCGTGGTTCCGGTGCCGGCTCGCTGGTGGCGTACGCACTGAAAATCACCGACCTCGATCCGCTGGAATTCGACCTGCTGTTCGAACGTTTCCTCAACCCGGAACGTGTCTCCATGCCCGACTTTGACGTCGACTTCTGCATGGAAAAACGCGACCAGGTGATTGAGCACGTGGCCGATATGTACGGTCGTGATGCGGTTTCACAGATCATTACCTTCGGGACGATGGCGGCGAAAGCGGTTATCCGCGACGTGGGCCGCGTTCTGGGCCACCCGTACGGTTTTGTCGATCGTATCTCTAAGCTGGTCCCGCCCGATCCGGGCATGACCCTGGCGAAAGCCTTTGAAGCCGAACCTCAGCTGCCGGAAATCTACGAAGCCGACGAAGAGGTGAAAGCGCTGATCGACATGGCGCGCAAGCTGGAAGGCGTCACGCGTAACGCCGGTAAGCATGCGGGGGGCGTGGTTATCGCCCCGACCAAAATCACCGACTTCGCGCCGCTGTACTGCGATGAAGCGGGCCAGCATCCGGTCACCCAGTTCGACAAGAACGACGTGGAATACGCCGGGCTGGTGAAGTTTGACTTCCTCGGCCTGCGTACGCTGACCATCATCAACTGGGCGCTGGAGATGATCAACGCCCGTCGCGAGAAGAACGGCGAACCGCCGCTGGATATCGCGGCTATCCCGCTTGATGACAAGAAAAGTTTCGACATGCTGCAACGCTCGGAGACGACAGCCGTCTTCCAGCTTGAATCCCGCGGCATGAAAGATTTGATTAAGCGTCTGCAACCCGACTGCTTCGAAGATATGATCGCGCTGGTGGCCCTGTTCCGTCCGGGGCCGTTGCAGTCGGGGATGGTGGATAACTTTATCGACCGTAAGCACGGGCGCGAAGAAATTTCCTACCCGGACGTTCAGTGGCAGCATGAAAGCCTGAAACCGGTACTGGAGCCAACCTATGGCATCATCCTGTATCAGGAACAGGTGATGCAGATCGCCCAGGTACTTTCGGGTTATACCCTTGGCGGCGCAGACATGCTGCGTCGTGCGATGGGTAAGAAAAAGCCTGAAGAGATGGCCAAGCAGCGCTCCATCTTTGAAGATGGAGCGAAGAAAAACGGCATCGATGGCGAACTGGCGATGAAAATCTTCGACCTGGTGGAGAAATTCGCCGGGTACGGATTTAACAAATCTCACTCCGCCGCCTATGCTTTGGTTTCGTATCAGACGCTGTGGCTGAAAGCTCACTATCCCGCTGAGTTTATGGCAGCGGTAATGACTGCCGATATGGACAACACCGAGAAGGTGGTTGGCCTGGTGGACGAGTGCTGGCGCATGGGGCTGAAGATCCTGCCGCCGGATATTAACTCGGGCCTGTATCATTTTCACGTTAACGATGACGGGGAAATCGTCTATGGGATCGGCGCGATCAAGGGCGTGGGTGAGGGTCCGATCGAGGCGATCATTGAAGCGCGTAACAACGGCGGCTACTTCCGTGAGCTGTTCGATCTGTGCGCCCGTACCGATACCAAAAAACTGAACCGCCGCGTGCTGGAAAAACTGATCATGTCCGGCGCGTTTGACCGTCTGGGGCCACACCGCGCCGCGCTGATGAACTCGCTCGGCGATGCGCTGAAGGCGGCCGATCAGCATGCGAAAGCGGAAGCCATTGGCCAGGCGGATATGTTCGGCGTGCTGGCGGAAGAGCCAGAGCAGATCGAGCAGTCCTATTCCAACTGCCAGCCGTGGCCAGAACAGGTAGTGCTGGATGGAGAGCGGGAAACGTTAGGTCTGTACCTGACGGGGCACCCGATCAACCAGTATCTTAAAGAAATTGAGCGCTATGTCGGCGGCCACAGGCTTAAAGACATGCATCCGACAGAACGTGGTAAAATCACCACGGCTGCGGGGCTCGTGATTGCTGCAAGGGTAATGGTCACCAAGCGCGGCAATCGTATCGGCATCTGTACCCTGGATGACCGTTCCGGGCGTCTGGAGGTGATGTTGTTCACCGACGCGCTGGATAAATACCAGCAATTGCTGGAAAAAGACCGCATACTTATCGTCAGCGGACAGGTCAGCTTTGATGACTTCAGCGGGGGGCTTAAAATGACCGCCCGCGAAGTGATGGACATTGACGAAGCCCGGGAAAAATATGCTCGCGGGCTTGCTATCTCGCTGACGGACAGGCAAATTGATGACCAGCTTTTAAACCGACTCCGTCAGTCTCTGGAACCCCACCGCTCGGGGACCATTCCAGTACATCTCTACTATCAGAGGGCGGATGCACGCGCGCGGTTGCGCTTTGGTGCAACGTGGCGTGTCTCTCCGAGCGATCGTTTACTGAACGATCTCCGTGGCCTCATTGGTTCGGAGCAGGTGGAACTGGAGTTTGACTAATACAGGAATACTATGAGTCTGAATTTCCTTGATTTCGAACAGCCGATTGCAGAGCTGGAAGCGAAAATCGATTCTCTGACAGCCGTGAGCCGTCAGGATGAAAAACTGGATATTAACATCGACGAAGAAGTGCATCGTCTGCGCGAAAAAAGCGTAGAACTGACGCGCAAAATCTTTGCCGATCTCGGCGCATGGCAGATCGCCCAGCTGGCGCGACATCCACAGCGTCCGTACACCCTGGATTATGTCCGCCTGGCGTTTGACGAATTTGACGAACTGGCAGGCGACCGCGCATACGCTGACGATAAAGCTATCGTCGGCGGTATCGCGCGTCTGGATGGACGTCCGGTGATGATCATTGGTCATCAGAAAGGCCGTGAAACCAAAGAGAAAATCCGTCGTAACTTCGGTATGCCAGCACCAGAAGGCTACCGTAAGGCCCTGCGTCTGATGGAGATGGCTGAGCGTTTCAATATGCCTATCATCACCTTCATCGACACGCCGGGTGCTTACCCGGGTGTTGGCGCTGAAGAGCGCGGTCAGTCTGAAGCCATCGCACGCAACCTGCGCGAGATGTCTCGCCTGAAAGTGCCGGTTATCTGTACCGTTATCGGTGAAGGTGGGTCCGGCGGTGCGCTGGCAATTGGCGTGGGCGATAAAGTGAATATGCTACAGTACAGTACCTATTCCGTTATCTCTCCGGAAGGCTGTGCCTCCATCCTGTGGAAAAGTGCCGATAAAGCGCCGCTGGCTGCTGAAGCGATGGGCATCATTGCCCCACGTCTGAAAGAGCTGAAGCTGATCGACACCGTTATCCCTGAACCGCTGGGTGGCGCGCATCGTAAGCCGGAAGTGATGGCTGCTTCCCTGAAAGCGCAGCTGCTGGCAGACCTGGCGGACCTGGACGTGCTGAGCACAGAAGATCTGCTCAACCGTCGTTATCAGCGTCTGATGACCTACGGTTACGCGTAAGCCTCACAATTATCCTAAAAGCCGCACATTGTTGCGGCTTTTTTTATACCTGCCGTTTACCTTAACTATGCTTATCTGATGTTTTTCAAGGAGGTAAACCATGAACATCATTGCCATCATGGGGCCACACGGCGTCTTTTATAAAGACGAACCCATCAAGGAGCTGGAGCAAGCCCTTAAAGCACGCGGATACCAGCTGATCTGGCCGCAAAACAGCGCCGACCTGCTGAAATTTATCGAACACAATCCGCGCATCTGTGGCGTGATATTCGACTGGGACGAATACGACATGGAGTTGTGCAGCGATATCAATAAGCTCAACGAATATCTTCCGCTGTACGCGTTTATCAACACTCACTCGACCATGGACGTGAGTGCGCACGATATGCGTATGGCGCTGTGGTTCTTCGAATACTCACTCGGCGTTGCCGAGGACATTGCGACCCGCATTCAGCAGTACACCGGTGAATACCTCGATAACATCACACCGCCGTTTACGCGCGCATTGTTCACCTATGTGAAAGAAGGGAAGTACACCTTCTGTACGCCAGGCCATATGGCGGGAACGGCCTATCAAAAAAGCCCGGTGGGATGCCTGTTCTACGATTTCTTCGGCGGTAACACGCTGAAGGCGGACGTGTCGATTTCGGTCACCGAGTTAGGCTCTCTGCTGGATCATACCGGCCCGCATCTGGAAGCTGAAGAATACATCGCCCGGACCTTTGGCGCCGAGCAAAGCTACATGGTGACCAACGGTACCTCAACCTCGAACAAAATCGTCGGGATGTATGCCGCGCCTGCCGGCAGTACGCTGTTGATTGACCGAAACTGCCATAAATCACTGGCGCATTTGCTGATGATGAGCGATGTGGTGCCGCTCTGGCTGTCGCCTACGCGTAATGCGCTGGGTATTCTCGGCGGCATTCCTCGCCGTGAGTTCGCGCATGAAGCCATTGAGAATAAGATCGCGGCTATCCCCGAGGCAAGCTGGCCTGTGCATGCGGTGATCACCAACTCCACCTATGACGGGCTGCTTTACAACACGAACTGGATCAAGCAGACGCTGGACGTGCCGTCGATTCACTTTGACTCCGCGTGGGTGCCTTACACTAATTTCCACCCGATTTACTCGGGTAAAAGTGGGATGAGCGGCGAGCGGGTGCCGGGCAAGGTGTTCTTCGAAACGCAGTCGACGCACAAAATGCTGGCCGCGTTTTCCCAGGCGTCTCTCATTCACATCAAGGGTGAGTACGACGAGGACACCTTCAACGAAGCTTTCATGATGCACACGACCACGTCGCCAAGCTACCCGCTGGTGGCGTCCATCGAAACGGCGGCGGCGATGCTGCGCGGTAATCCGGGTAAACGCCTGATCAATCGTTCGGTGGAGCGGGCGTTGCATTTCCGAAAAGAGGTTCAGCGACTTAAAGATGAAGCGGACGGCTGGTTCTTTGATATCTGGCAGCCGGAAGAGATTGATGAGGCAGAATGCTGGCCCGTCGCGCCGGGGGAGAGCTGGCACGGTTTTCGGGATGCTGATGCGGACCACATGTTCCTCGATCCGGTTAAGGTGACAATCCTGACGCCGGGCATGGATGAGCAGGGTGTGATGGGTGAGGAAGGGATCCCGGCAGCGCTGGTGGCGAAGTTCCTTGATGAGCGCGGCGTGGTGGTGGAGAAAACCGGCCCCTATAATCTGCTGTTCCTGTTCAGCATCGGGATCGATAAAACCCGCGCGATGGGGCTGCTCAGGGGACTGATGGAGTTTAAGCGCGCATACGATCTGAACCTGCGGGTGAAGAACATGCTGCCGGATCTCTACGCGGAAGATCCTGACTTCTACCGCAATATGCGTATTCAGGATCTGGCCCAGGGGATTCACAGGCTGATCCGCCAGCACGATCTGCCGCGCCTGATGTTGCAAGCATTTGATGTTCTGCCTGAAATGAAGCTGACGCCGCACAGGGCGTGGCAGCGCCAGGTGAAAGGGGAGGTTGAAACCGTTGAGCTGGAGAACCTGGTCGGGCGGGTATCGGCCAACATGATCCTGCCTTATCCGCCAGGCGTGCCGCTGCTGATGCCGGGTGAAATGATCACCGAGGAGAGCCGGGCGGTGCTCGATTTCCTGCTGATGCTCTGTTGGGTGGGGCGCCACTATCCCGGCTTTGAAACGGATATTCATGGCGCGAAACGCGACGATAACGGCGTGTACTGGGTGAGAGTCCTAAAATAAAAGGGGCCGCTTGCCAGGGGCGGGTTGTCGGTTGTAACGTTCAGGGCATCATAAAAAGGAGAAACTATGCTGGGTTTAAAAGCGGTTCATCATATTGCGATCATTGCCACCGATTATGCGAAAAGTAAGGCATTCTACTGCGACGTTCTCGGCTTTACGCTGTTGAGCGAGGCCTACCGTGAGGAGCGCGACTCCTGGAAAGGCGATCTGGCGTTAAACGGTCAATATGTGATTGAGCTGTTCTCTTTTCCTTTCCCGCCAGCGCGTCCTTCACGCCCGGAAGCCTGCGGCCTGCGCCACCTGGCCTTCAGCGTCGATGACCTGGACAGCGCGGTAAAACATCTGGAAGCCCACGGCGTGGCCTGCGAAGCGATTCGTGTCGATCCCTTTACCGATAAACGTTTCACTTTTTTCAACGATCCGGACGGCCTGCCGCTGGAGCTTTATCAGCAGTAATCGCCGTCATGTGTGATAATGCCCGTTCAGTTCGGGCATTTTTTATGTGTAATTTCCTATGACCTTACCCGCTATCGCGCACGCCGTTTCACCCTACCGCCAGCTGCTGGTGGGGTTCAGCGGTGGCCTGGATTCCACCGTTTTGCTGCACCGCCTTAAGCTCTGGCGCGACCGTGAGCCTGACGTCCAGCTGCGGGCGATGCATATCCATCACGGCTTAAGCCCCCATGCCGACGACTGGGTGGCGCACTGCGAAGCGGTGTGCTCAGGGTGGGAGATCCCGCTGATCGTTGAACGCGTCACGCTTGAGGATGAGGGGCTGGGTATTGAGGCGCAGGCGCGGAAAGCCCGCTACGCCGCGTTTTCTGGCGCATTACAGCCTGGAGAAGCGTTGGTCACCGCGCAGCATCTGGACGACCAGTGCGAGACGTTTTTACTGGCGCTCAAGCGGGGCAGCGGGCCTGCGGGTTTATCCGCCATGCCTGAGCGCGCTGATTTTGCTGAAACAGAGCTCATCCGCCCGCTGCTGGGTGAGACGCGCGCATCACTGGAAGCCTGGGCGCAGCAGCATCATCTGTGCTGGATTGAAGACGACAGCAATCAGGACGACAGTTACGACCGTAACTTCCTGCGCCTGCGCGTCTTACCGCTGCTGAGTGAGCGCTGGGCGCATTTTTCCGAAGCGGCGGCCAGAAGCGCCATGCTGTGTGCTGAACAGGAAAGCTTGCTGGATGAGTTGCTGAGCGGGGAGCTGAATACACTGATTACCGCTGACGGTGCCCTGAACGTTGCGCCGTTGAAGGTGATGAGCCCCGTGCGTCGGGCTGCTCTGATTCGCCGCTGGCTGGCTTACCACCGTGCGGTTATGCCGTCCCGGGCGATGCTCAACCGTATCTGGGAGGAAGTTGCACAGGCGAGGGAAGATGCCGCACCATGTATACACCTGAATGGTTATGACGTCAGGCGTTATAAAGGGCAACTCTGGTGGGTAAAATCTGTGCCGTCGCTGGCTGACGTTGTGCTCGACTGGCCGTCGCCGGAAAAAGCATTAACGCTACCGATGAATGCCGGTGTCGTTGCGTTAAGTCATTCGGGCAATGTGCGTCTACCTGAGCCGGACGAGAACGTTACCATACGCTTCAGGGCCAGCGGCATGCTGCATATCGTCGGTCGTAACGGCGGGCGTAAGCTGAAGAAAATCTGGCAGGAACAGAACGTTCCGCCCTGGCGACGTGATACCACGCCGCTTCTGTTTTACGGCGACACGCTCATCGCGGCGGCAGGGGTGTTCATCACTGAAGAGGGGTGGGCTGAAGCGGGTGTTAATTTTGAATGGAAAGCGTAACGGGCAGCCTGGCTGCCCGTTGGTTATCAGGATTCGCTCACCACGACGGTGCCGATTTCCGGATGGCTGAAACTGGCAATTTTGTCGAGGCGTAGCTCACGCGTTGCACCTGCATCTTCCACAACCAGGTATTCCACATTTTTACGGGAAACCAGATCGCTGGCCTTTGCCTTTAGCACTTCGCCATCTTTTAGCTCCAGCGTCAGTATTAAATGATGCTGGCAGGCGAGTTCGAGGTTGTCATAGTCATCACAATTGATGGGTTGATAAGTATCATTCATCGACATAATCGCTCACCAGTAAATTCGCCGCAGCATACGCTGCTTTTTCCCTGACCGATTCAGAAAGGCTCTCATCAGAGGCCACTTCATTTAGCACGTTCAATACACAGCCCAACGCATCCGGAATGTACCCCAGATCTCCGCTGGCGATCTCCGCATACCGTCTGCGAATCAACTCACAATAATTATTCACATCACCTCCTGCCAGCGTACTGACTTACTGTGAGATATCATTAAGCCTACGAAGTTAAACTCGGTTTAGCAAGGTGACTATACCATACTCATTTAAGCAATATCAGCGCCTTGATAAGAGTTAGCCACCACCTCGTAACAGCCTTTTGCCGCGGTTTTCGCTACAATGTACGCCTGATTCGAAAGGAGTTCTCTCATGGCGCTGAAAGCGACTATTTATAAAGCTGTGGTCAATGTGGCGGATCTTGACCGTAACCAGTTTCTGGATGCGTCATTGACGCTTGCGCGTCACCCTTCTGAAACCCAGGAGCGCATGATGCTGCGCCTGCTGGCGTGGATTAAGTATGCCGACGAGCGTCTGCAATTTACCCGTGGTTTAAGCGCGGAAGATGAACCGGAAGCCTGGCTGCGCAACGATCATCTGGGTATCGATTTATGGATTGAGCTTGGCCTGCCGGATGAACGCCGGATCAAAAAGGCCTGCACCCAGTCTGCTGAAGTGGCGTTGTTTGCCTACAACCAGCGCGCGGCGGAGATCTGGTGGCAACAAAATAAAAATAAATGTGCGCAGTTCAAAAATCTTACCGTCTGGTATCTGGATGATGAACAGCTGGCGCAGCTGAGTGCGTTCGCCAGCCGGACGATGGCGCTACAGGCAACAATTCAGGACGGTGCCATCTGGCTTTCCGATTCTCAGAATAATCTGGAAATTCATCTCACGGCCTGGCAGCCCGCATCATGATTGTATTGTCCCGAAATGTCAGCATCCCTGATAACGAGCTGGAGATCACCGCTATCCGGGCCCAGGGCGCAGGGGGGCAGCACGTTAACAAGGCCTCAACGGCTATCCATTTGCGCTTTGACATTCGGGCCTCCAGCCTGCCAGAGTATTATAAAGAAAGCCTGCTTGCCGCCAGCCATCACCTGATCACCAGCGAGGGTGTGATAGTGATTAAAGCGCAGGAGTTTCGCAGCCAGGAGCTTAACCGGGAAGCGGCAATTGCCCGGCTGGTCGCGGTCATCAAAGAGCTGACGGCTGTACAAAAAAGTCGCCGGGCAACACGTCCAACGCGGGCATCGAAAGAACGTCGGTTGTCATCGAAGGCGCAGAAATCCACCGTAAAATCACTGCGTGGCAAAGTCCGTCACCCATAATGTGACGAAAGGGATACCCTTTTCATAAGGAAAGTATTGTGAAAAAAGCATTATTATCAGCGCTGGCCGTGACAAGCCTGTTTGCGCTTTTTGGCTGTAATAACCGTTCGGAAACGCAGGTACTACAGCCAACGCAAAATGAAGAATTAAAGCCGATGCAGCAAAGCTGGCGCGGCGTATTACCGTGTGCAGATTGCGAGGGCATCGAAACCTCTCTGTTCCTGCAAAAAGATGGCACCTGGGTCATGAACCAGCGTTACCAGGGGGCGAAAGAACCGTCTTCTTTTGCATCTTACGGAACATGGGCGCGTACGGCTGAGAAGCTGGTATTGACGGATACCACGGGCGATAAAACCTTCTTCCGCGCCAAAGGCGAGGGGATGGAGATGCTCGATCGCGAAGGCAATCCGATTGAATCCCAGTTCAACTACACGTTGGCCCCGGTGAAAGCGACCCTGCCAGCCACCCCAATGGCGATGCGAGGAATGTATTTCTACATGGCGGATGCGGCGATCTTCACTGACTGTGCAACCGGGAAGAAAGTCAGCGTGGCGAACAATGCCCAGCTGGAGCGAGACTATGCCGTCGCGCGCGGCAACGACAGTAAGCCAGTGTTGCTGACGGTTGAAGGGCATTTTACGCTGGAGCCAAACCCGGATAGCGGCGAGCTGGTGAAAACGCTGGTGGCTGATAAAGACGCGAAGTTTGCTACGGGGAAAGACTGCGAAAGCAAATAAGATATAGCCATTAAAAAACCCCGCACTGGCGGGGTTTTTTGTTTCTTAACCTTTGATGGCTTTCACCAGGTAATCAAGAATATCGCCCGTCTTGATCATCTGTTTTTCGCCGTTGCGACGGTACTTGTATTCAATCTCGTCACTGTCGAGGTTACGGTCGCCAATGACGATGGTATGTGGAATACCGATCAGTTCCATGTCAGCAAACATCACGCCAGGACGCTCTTTACGGTCATCCATCAGCACGTCGATACCTTTCGCGCTCAGCTCAGCGTAGAGTTTCTCAGCCAGCTCCTGCACGCGGTAAGACTTGTGCATGTTCATTGGCAGGATCGCTACCTGGAACGGCGCGATGTTATCCGGCCAGACGATTCCGCGTTCGTCATAGTTCTGCTCGATAGCGGCAGCAACAACGCGCGTTACGCCAATGCCGTAGCAGCCCATGGTTAGAACCTGGTTACGACCATCTTCGCCCTGAACGGCAGCGTTCATTGCGCGTGAGTACTTATCGCCCAGCTGGAAGATGTGGCCTACTTCGATACCGCGTTTGATCATCAGGGTACCCTTGCCGTCCGGGCTTGGATCGCCTGCGACCACGTTACGGATGTCAGCCACTTCCGGCGTCGCCACGTCCCGATCCCAGTTGATGCCGAAGTAGTGTTTACCGTCGATGTTTGCGCCCGCAGCGAAGTCGCTCATCGCCGCAACGGTGCGGTCAATGACCACCGGAACAGGCATGTTCACCGGGCCCAGAGAACCAGGACCTGCATTCACCACGGCGCGGATCTCCGCTTCCGTTGCGAAGGTCAGCGGGCTGGCAACCTGCGGCAGCTTCTCGGCTTTCACTTCGTTCAGCTCGTGATCGCCTCGTACCAGCAGGGCAACCAGTGGATAAGCGCTACCTTCAGCCGATTTCACCAGCAGGGTTTTCACGGTTTTTTCGATCGGCAGAGTAAACTGCTCAACCAGCTCGGCGATGGTTTTCGCGTTTGGCGTATCAACCAGCGTCATCTCTTGCGTTGCCGCGCCGCGTGGTTCTTTTGGTGCCAGCGCCTCTGCAAATTCGATGTTCGCGGCGTAATCAGAGGAGTCAGAGAAGATCACATCGTCTTCGCCGCTCTGCGCCAGAACCTGGAATTCATGGGAGGCGCTACCGCCGATTGAACCGGTATCAGCCTGTACAGCACGGAAATCCAGCCCCATGCGGGAGAAGATTTTACTGTAGGCCGCGTACATTTTGTCGTAGGTCTCTTGCAGCGATTCCTGAGAAGTATGGAAAGAGTAAGCATCTTTCATCAGGAACTCGCGAGAACGCATGACGCCAAAGCGTGGACGCACTTCGTCACGGAACTTAGTCTGGATCTGGAAGAAGTTCAGCGGCAGCTGTTTGTAAGAGCTCAGCTCGTTACGGATCAGGTCAGTGATCACTTCTTCATGCGTTGGGCCGAGGACGAATGGACGATCGCCACGATCGGCAATACGCAGCAGTTCAGGACCGTACTGCTCCCAGCGACCGCTCTCCTGCCACAGTTCAGAGGGCTGAACGACCGGCATTAACACCTCGATAGCACCGGCGTTGTTCATCTCTTCACGCACGATGTTTTCGACTTTTTTCAGGACGCGCACGCCGGTCGGCAGCCAGGTGTATAACCCGGAGGCCAGCTTGCGGATCATCCCGGCGCGCAGCATCAGCTGGTGGCTGATCACCTCGGCGTCGGCAGGTGTCTCCTTCAGAGTGGAGAGCAGATATTGGCTAGTACGCATGTTGTTACGGTTCCATTTCGACGATTGGAACAGGCTGAAACACCAGCCTGACACAAAAAAAGTGGTTTAGTTTACCAGTGTGGCAAAGATGCCAAAAGAGAGGAGAACAAAATTACCTGGGTTCCAGGGCAAACACTTCAAAACCCGCCGCAGTCACGCGCCAGCGCACGTTAAAGTCCAGCAGCCAGACGGCGTACGTTTTCCCGGCTTCCTCTTCTTTGCGGTAGGCGGGACGGGGGTCCTGCGCCAGCACTTCAACGATAAAGTCACGCAGACGTGGATAACGCTTTTCCAGCTCGCTGATTTGCGTCGTTATTTCAGACGTGAAGTGAACCGGCATATCTGCCTGCGGTGCGTCCTGAGCATAGCTTGCCCGGGCATCCGGCAGCGCTTCGGCGAAGGGCAGGTAAGGCTTAATATCTATGACCGGTGTGCCATCAACCAGGTCAAGGCTACCTAACTCCAGGATCACCTGATCTCTCTGACAACGTATGCCTTTCAGCTCGACCAGCGACATTCCGATGGGGTTGGGACGAAAGGTTGAGCGGGTGGCAAAGACCCCCATTCTGGCATTTCCGCCCAGACGAGGAGGACGCACAGTGGGACGCCAGCCGCCTTCCATGGTCTGGTGAAACACAAAGACCACCCATAAATGGCTGAACGCCTCAAGCCCGCGCACTGCATCGGCCTGGTTATACGGCGCGACAAGATGAAGCTCGCCACCGCCGTGAATGACCAGACCCGGCTGACGCGGCACGGCGAACTTTTCTTTATAAGGGGAGCGGATAACGCCTATCTGCTCGAACTGAAATGAACTCATTTCGCCGTAATGTTAAGCGCAGAACCGATACATACCGCCTGACGATAGCAACCTGGTGTGCCGCTGGTGACTTCACAGCTGTGCAGCAACACCGCGTTGGCTTTCATTTTCGACGCGTTGATTTGCATACGCTTGCGGGCTGTCGGAATATTGGGTGGAGAGTCCTGATTCGTTGCCTGGCAGGATTCGCCGCTCACTTCGCCCAGTTCACGGAATGGCTTACCGACCAGCTCGTCGGCTTTGGTAATAATACGTACCGGCGCAGCGCGAGGCGCTTTCGGTTTTGCTGGCTCCGCTTTTGGCGGGGTTGCAGTGCTTTGAACAGGTTCAACAGGAGATCTGCTTAGCATAGAACAGCCGCTCAGCATCAGTGCTAAAAGACAGATCGGTAAAGCACGCATAATAATTCCTCAGTGGATAATCAAAACGTCAGATATTGAAGCAGTTGACCGCACAAATGACAAGACGGGCAAATGCCCGTCTTGATGATATTACACTGCCGGGAGATTACCAGCCTTTAACCGCGCCGCCGTTAAACACCTTATTGGCTTCCTGGTACACTTCTTCAGACTGATATGCCTGTATGAATTTCTTCACATTCTCCGCGTCTTTGTTGTCTTCGCGAGTCACGATCAGGTTGACGTACGGGGAATCTTTATCTTCAACGAAGATGCCATCTTTCGCTGGGGTCAGGCCGATCTGGCTGGCGTAAGTGGTGTTGATCACGGCCAGGGCGATCTGCGCATCGTCCAGAGAACGTGGCAGCTGTGGTGCTTCCAGCTCAACAATTTTCAGATTTTTCGGGTTTTCGGTTACGTCCAGAACGGTCGGTAACAGGCCAACGCCTTCTTTCAGTTTAATCAGGCCCACTTTCTGTAGCAGAAGCAGGGAACGGCCAAGGTTGGTTGGGTCGTTAGGGACGGCAACCTGTGAACCCGGCTGGAGTTCATCCAGAGATTTAATTTTCTTGGAGTAGCCGGCAATCGGGTAAACGAAGGTGTTACCGACAGCAACCAGTTTGTAGCCGCGATCTTTGATCTGCTGATCCAGGTACGGTTTATGCTGGAAGGCGTTAGCGTCAATGTCGCCTTTGCTCAGCGCTTCGTTCGGCAGAACGTAATCGTTGAAGGTCACCAGTTCAACGTCCAGGCCATATTTCTCTTTAGCGATTTTCTGCGCGGCCTCAGCAACCTGCTGTTCTGCACCGACGATAACGCCTACTTTGATGTGGTTTGGATCTTTTTCGTCCTGACCGCAACCCACCAGTGCCAGCGAGCCAATCAGTGCGCCTACTGCTGCGAAGGTCTTAAATTTAAACGCCATGTTATATCCTTAACTCGTCGAGTTTGTGTTGTTTGTAACGTTATTTATGCGTAACAGCCCGGACGATACGATCGCCAGAGAATTGAATTAAGTAAACCAGCACAACCAGCAATACCAGAACGGTATTCATTACGGTAGCGTTATAGCCAATATAGCCGTACTGATAGCCAATCTGGCCTAAACCGCCTGCACCTACGGCACCGCCCATCGCGGAATAACCGACAAGCGTGATAAGCGTAATGGTCGCCGCGTTCACCAGCCCTGGCAGCGCTTCAGGCAGCAGTACTTTGCGCACGATCTGCATTGGTGTTGCACCCATCGCGCGGGAAGCTTCAATCAGGCCTGTTGGGATTTCCAGCAGGGCGTTTTCCACCATACGGGCGATAAACGGTGCCGCGCCTACTGTCAGCGGGACAATTGCCGCCTGCAAACCAATCGACGTCCCGACGATCACGCGAGTAAACGGAATCATCCACACCAGCAGAATAATGAACGGAATAGACCGGAAAATGTTCACCAGCGCAGAGAGCGTGCGATACAGCTTCGCGTTTTCAATAATTTGACCCGGGCGCGTGACGTACAGCAACACGCCGACCGGCAGCCCAATCACAAAACCAAAGAAGCCCGATACGAAGGTCATTGCCAGCGTTTCCCAAACGCCGCGAACCAGTAGCCACATCATCGGCTCAGACATAACCCAGTACCTCTACTTTTACGTGATGTTCTTGCAGCCAGGCAATTGCCGCCTGGGTTTCTTCCTGTGTGCCGTGCATTTCCGTCAGCATAATGCCGAACTTCACGCCACCGGCGTAGTCCATCTGCGCGCTAATAATGTTGTTATTCACGTTAAAGCGACGCGCGGTTTCGGACAGCAGCGGTGCGTCAACGGACTGGCCCGTGAACTCCATGCGCAGCATCGGGACGCTGTCAGGCGTTGCGTCTGTTTTTAAACGTTCCAGATAATCTTCCGGAATATCAAGATGCAGTGTGGACTGAATGAACTGCTGAGCCAGCGGCGTTTTCGGGTGCGAGAAGACTTCGCTCACCGTGTCCTGCTCAATCAGCTCACCGTTGCTGATGACTGCTACACAGTCGCAGATACGTTTCACTACATCCATTTCATGTGTAATAAGGAGGATAGTCAGGCCCAGACGACGGTTAATGTCTTTTAACAGTTCCAGAATAGAGCGCGTGGTAGCCGGATCTAATGCGCTGGTGGCTTCATCGCACAGCAGCACTTTTGGGTTGCTTGCCAGCGCGCGAGCGATTGCTACTCGCTGTTTTTGCCCGCCGGACAGATTTGCCGGGTAGCTGTCATGTTTATCACCCAGACCAACCAGATCGAGCAGTTCGGTGACGCGACGCGTAATTTCTTCTTTTGGTGTGTTATCAAGCTCCAGGGGTAACGCAACGTTACCGAAAACGGTGCGTGAGGCCAGCAGGTTAAAGTGCTGGAAAATCATACCAATCTGGCGACGCGCTTTGGTGAGTTCTTTTTCTGAGAGAGCGGTAAGCTCCTGGCCGCCAACTTCTACGCTGCCCTGGGTTGGGCGCTCAAGCAGGTTAACACAACGGATCAGCGTACTTTTACCTGCACCCGATGCGCCAATGACGCCATAAATCTGACCAGCAGGCACATGCAGGCTGACGTTGTTCAGCGCCTGAATGGTTCGGTTCCCCTGCTGGAACACTTTGGTGATATTGGAAAGTTTAATCATTAGATTATTTTTATCGTAAGTAAGTTAGCCGTGGCATTTTCTTCTGCCAGATACGGGGAATGACCGTAAACAAAATGGATGTTAAGGCATCCAGACGTCTAAATCAATCCACCTCTTTGCGATGAGCACTTTATTGCGCTGCGATTCATGAGATACTAGCCGAACAAGCCTTTTTCAGGAGCAAACCGGTGGCAAAATCTGTACCCGCAATTTTTCTCGATCGTGACGGCACTATTAATGTGGATCACGGTTACGTCCATGAGATTGATGAGTTCGAATTTATCGAGGGCGTAATAGATGCCATGCGCCAGTTGAAAGAGATGGGCTATGCGCTGGTGGTGGTAACTAACCAGTCCGGTATCGCCCGGGGTAAATTTACCGAAGCGCAGTTCGAGACGCTGACGGAATGGATGGACTGGTCTCTGGCCGATCGCGGCGTCGATCTTGATGGCATCTATTATTGTCCGCATCACCCGCAGGGAAGTGTAGAGGCGTATCGTCAGACCTGCGATTGCCGTAAGCCACACCCGGGCATGTTTATCTCTGCAAAGGAATTCCTGCACATTGATATGGCCGCATCTTATATGGTGGGCGATAAACTGGAAGATATGCAGGCAGCAACGGCGGCAGGTGTAGGTACCAAAGTATTAGTGCGTACCGGTAAACCGGTCACCCCAGAAGCAGAAAATGCAGCCGACTGGGTGATAACTAGTCTGGCAGAACTGCCAAAAGAGATTAAAAAGCACCAAAAATAGGCGTTTTGGCGAAAAGGTGAGCGGTTGAAATAAAAATGCATTTTTCCGCTTGTCATTCCTCGGCGGCTCCCTATAATGCGCCTCCATCGACACGGCGGATGTGAATCACTTCACAAACAACCCGGTCGGTTGAAGAGAAAAAATCCTGAAAATCAGGGTTGACTCTGAAAGAGGAAAGCGTAACATACGCCACCTCGCAACGGTGAGCGAAAGCCGCGTTGCACTGCTCTTTAACAATTTATCAGACAATCTGTGTGGGCACTCAAAGTGACATGGATTCTTAATGTCCTCGGACACTAAATGAATACCAAGTCTCAACGAGTGAACACGTAATTCATTACGAAGTTTAATTCATTGAGCATCAAACTTTTAAATTGAAGAGTTTGATCATGGCTCAGATTGAACGCTGGCGGCAGGCCTAACACATGCAAGTCGAACGGTAACAGGAAGCAGCTTGCTGCTTTGCTGACGAGTGGCGGACGGGTGAGTAATGTCTGGGAAACTGCCTGATGGAGGGGGATAACTACTGGAAACGGTAGCTAATACCGCATAACGTCGCAAGACCAAAGAGGGGGACCTTCGGGCCTCTTGCCATCGGATGTGCCCAGATGGGATTAGCTAGTAGGTGGGGTAACGGCTCACCTAGGCGACGATCCCTAGCTGGTCTGAGAGGATGACCAGCCACACTGGAACTGAGACACGGTCCAGACTCCTACGGGAGGCAGCAGTGGGGAATATTGCACAATGGGCGCAAGCCTGATGCAGCCATGCCGCGTGTATGAAGAAGGCCTTCGGGTTGTAAAGTACTTTCAGCGGGGAGGAAGGCGATAAGGTTAATAACCTTGTCGATTGACGTTACCCGCAGAAGAAGCACCGGCTAACTCCGTGCCAGCAGCCGCGGTAATACGGAGGGTGCAAGCGTTAATCGGAATTACTGGGCGTAAAGCGCACGCAGGCGGTCTGTCAAGTCGGATGTGAAATCCCCGGGCTCAACCTGGGAACTGCATTCGAAACTGGCAGGCTAGAGTCTTGTAGAGGGGGGTAGAATTCCAGGTGTAGCGGTGAAATGCGTAGAGATCTGGAGGAATACCGGTGGCGAAGGCGGCCCCCTGGACAAAGACTGACGCTCAGGTGCGAAAGCGTGGGGAGCAAACAGGATTAGATACCCTGGTAGTCCACGCCGTAAACGATGTCGACTTGGAGGTTGTGCCCTTGAGGCGTGGCTTCCGGAGCTAACGCGTTAAGTCGACCGCCTGGGGAGTACGGCCGCAAGGTTAAAACTCAAATGAATTGACGGGGGCCCGCACAAGCGGTGGAGCATGTGGTTTAATTCGATGCAACGCGAAGAACCTTACCTACTCTTGACATCCAGAGAACTTTCCAGAGATGGATTGGTGCCTTCGGGAACTCTGAGACAGGTGCTGCATGGCTGTCGTCAGCTCGTGTTGTGAAATGTTGGGTTAAGTCCCGCAACGAGCGCAACCCTTATCCTTTGTTGCCAGCGGTCCGGCCGGGAACTCAAAGGAGACTGCCAGTGATAAACTGGAGGAAGGTGGGGATGACGTCAAGTCATCATGGCCCTTACGAGTAGGGCTACACACGTGCTACAATGGCGCATACAAAGAGAAGCGACCTCGCGAGAGCAAGCGGACCTCATAAAGTGCGTCGTAGTCCGGATTGGAGTCTGCAACTCGACTCCATGAAGTCGGAATCGCTAGTAATCGTGGATCAGAATGCCACGGTGAATACGTTCCCGGGCCTTGTACACACCGCCCGTCACACCATGGGAGTGGGTTGCAAAAGAAGTAGGTAGCTTAACCTTCGGGAGGGCGCTTACCACTTTGTGATTCA
This sequence comes from Enterobacter cloacae complex sp. AR_0002, assembly GCF_001922365.1. Lineage (NCBI taxonomy): Bacteria > Pseudomonadati > Pseudomonadota > Gammaproteobacteria > Enterobacterales > Enterobacteriaceae > Enterobacter > Enterobacter cloacae complex sp. AR_0002. The sequence continues at coordinate 2,619,155 of NZ_CP018814.1, read as the reverse complement.
TGACTGGGGTGAAGTCGTAACAAGGTAACCGTAGGGGAACCTGCGGTTGGATCACCTCCTTACCTTAAAGAACCTGCCTTTGCAGTGCTCACACAGATTGTCTGATGAAAAACAGCAGTAAAAAACCTCTACAGGCTTGTAGCTCAGGTGGTTAGAGCGCACCCCTGATAAGGGTGAGGTCGGTGGTTCAAGTCCACTCAGGCCTACCAAATTTTTGCTGATGCTGCGTTGCGGCGACACTCACATACCTGAGTATGCTTCGTGTCACCACGCCTTGCCTCAACAAAAATTACCGGTACAGAGGTGACTACGATGGGGCTATAGCTCAGCTGGGAGAGCGCCTGCCTTGCACGCAGGAGGTCTGCGGTTCGATCCCGCATAGCTCCACCATCTTTTGCTGCGAACACAAGAAAACTTCAGAGTGAACCTGAAAAGGTGCACTGCGAAGTTTTGCTCTTTAAAAATCTGGATCAAGCTGAAAATTGAAACGACACACAGCTCATGTGTGTTCGAGTCTCTCAAATTTTCGCAATCAGAAGTGAAACATCTTCGGGTTGTGAGGTTAAGCGACTAAGCGTACACGGTGGATGCCCTGGCAGTCAGAGGCGATGAAGGACGTGCTAATCTGCGAAAAGCGCCGGCGAGGTGATATGAACCTTTGACCCGGCGATGTCCGAATGGGGAAACCCAGTGTGTTCCGACACACTATCGTTAACTGAATACATAGGTTAACGAGGCGAACCGGGGGAACTGAAACATCTAAGTACCCCGAGGAAAAGAAATCAACCGAGATTCCCCCAGTAGCGGCGAGCGAACGGGGAGCAGCCCGGAGTCTGAATCAGCTTGTGTGTTAGTGGAACGGTCTGGAAAGTCCGACGGTACAGGGTGATAGTCCCGTACACGAAAATGCACATGCTGTGAACTCGAAGAGTAGGGCGGGACACGTGGTATCCTGTCTGAATATGGGGGGACCATCCTCCAAGGCTAAATACTCCTGACTGACCGATAGTGAACCAGTACCGTGAGGGAAAGGCGAAAAGAACCCCGGCGAGGGGAGTGAAAAAGAACCTGAAACCGTGTACGTACAAGCAGTGGGAGCACCTTCGGGTGTGACTGCGTACCTTTTGTATAATGGGTCAGCGACTTATATTCTGTAGCAAGGTTAACCGTATAGGGGAGCCGAAGGGAAACCGAGTCTTAACTGGGCGTTAAGTTGCAGGGTATAGACCCGAAACCCGGTGATCTAGCCATGGGCAGGTTGAAGGTTGGGTAACACTAACTGGAGGACCGAACCGACTAATGTTGAAAAATTAGCGGATGACCTGTGGCTGGGGGTGAAAGGCCAATCAAACCGGGAGATAGCTGGTTCTCCCCGAAAGCTATTTAGGTAGCGCCTCGTGAACTCATCTTCGGGGGTAGAGCACTGTTTCGGCTAGGGGGCCATCCCGGCTTACCAACCCGATGCAAACTACGAATACCGAAGAATGTTATCACGGGAGACACACGGCGGGTGCTAACGTCCGTCGTGAAGAGGGAAACAACCCAGACCGCCAGCTAAGGTCCCAAAGTCATGGTTAAGTGGGAAACGATGTGGGAAGGCACAGACAGCCAGGATGTTGGCTTAGAAGCAGCCATCATTTAAAGAAAGCGTAATAGCTCACTGGTCGAGTCGGCCTGCGCGGAAGATGTAACGGGGCTAAACCATGCACCGAAGCTGCGGCAGCGACGCTTATGCGTTGTTGGGTAGGGGAGCGTTCTGTAAGCCGTTGAAGGTGTGCTGTGAGGCATGCTGGAGGTATCAGAAGTGCGAATGCTGACATAAGTAACGATAAAGCGGGTGAAAAGCCCGCTCGCCGGAAGACCAAGGGTTCCTGTCCAACGTTAATCGGGGCAGGGTGAGTCGACCCCTAAGGCGAGGCCGAAAGGCGTAGTCGATGGGAAACAGGTTAATATTCCTGTACTTGGTGTTACTGCGAAGGGGGGACGGAGAAGGCTATGTCAGCCGGGCGACGGTTGTCCCGGTTTAAGCATGTAGGCGGAGGTTCCAGGTAAATCCGGTACCTTATTAACGCTGAGGTGTGATGACGAGGCACTACGGTGCTGAAGTGATAAATGCCCTGCTTCCAGGAAAAGCCTCTAAGCATCAGGTAACACGAAATCGTACCCCAAACCGACACAGGTGGTCAGGTAGAGAATACCAAGGCGCTTGAGAGAACTCGGGTGAAGGAACTAGGCAAAATGGTGCCGTAACTTCGGGAGAAGGCACGCTGATATGTAGGTGAAGCCCCTGCGGGCGGAGCTGAAATCAGTCGAAGATACCAGCTGGCTGCAACTGTTTATTAAAAACACAGCACTGTGCAAACACGAAAGTGGACGTATACGGTGTGACGCCTGCCCGGTGCCGGAAGGTTAATTGATGGGGTTAGCGGCAACGCGAAGCTCTTGATCGAAGCCCCGGTAAACGGCGGCCGTAACTATAACGGTCCTAAGGTAGCGAAATTCCTTGTCGGGTAAGTTCCGACCTGCACGAATGGCGTAATGATGGCCAGGCTGTCTCCACCCGAGACTCAGTGAAATTGAACTCGCTGTGAAGATGCAGTGTACCCGCGGCAAGACGGAAAGACCCCGTGAACCTTTACTATAGCTTGACACTGAACACTGGTCCTTGATGTGTAGGATAGGTGGGAGGCTTTGAAGCGTGGACGCCAGTCTGCGTGGAGCCGCCCTTGAAATACCACCCTTTAATGGCTGGTGTTCTAACGTAGACCCGTGATCCGGGTTGCGGACAGTGTCTGGTGGGTAGTTTGACTGGGGCGGTCTCCTCCCAAAGAGTAACGGAGGAGCACGAAGGTTGGCTAATCCTGGTCGGACATCAGGAGGTTAGTGCAATGGCATAAGCCAGCTTGACTGCGAGCGTGACGGCGCGAGCAGGTGCGAAAGCAGGTCATAGTGATCCGGTGGTTCTGAATGGAAGGGCCATCGCTCAACGGATAAAAGGTACTCCGGGGATAACAGGCTGATACCGCCCAAGAGTTCATATCGACGGCGGTGTTTGGCACCTCGATGTCGGCTCATCACATCCTGGGGCTGAAGTAGGTCCCAAGGGTATGGCTGTTCGCCATTTAAAGTGGTACGCGAGCTGGGTTTAGAACGTCGTGAGACAGTTCGGTCCCTATCTGCCGTGGGCGCTGGAGAATTGAGGGGGGCTGCTCCTAGTACGAGAGGACCGGAGTGGACGCATCACTGGTGTTCGGGTTGTCATGCCAATGGCACTGCCCGGTAGCTAAATGCGGAAGAGATAAGTGCTGAAAGCATCTAAGCACGAAACTTGCCCCGAGATGAGTTCTCCCTGAGACTTTAAGTCTCCTGAAGGAACGTTGAAGACGACGACGTTGATAGGTCGGGTGTGTAAGCGCAGCGATGCGTTGAGCTAACCGATACTAATGAACCGTGAGGCTTAACCTTACAACGCCGAAGATGTTTTGGCGAACGAGAGACAGACACGATTTTCAGCCTGATACAGATTAACAGAATTTGCCTGGCGGCTTTAGCGCGGTGGTCCCACCTGACCCCATGCCGAACTCAGAAGTGAAACGCCGTAGCGCCGATGGTAGTGTGGGGTCTCCCCATGTGAGAGTAGGGAACTGCCAGGCATCAAATTAAGTAGTAAGCCGGTGCATTAATCCGGTGGTTACAGAAGTATTCGGTGGAGCGGTAGTTCAGTCGGTTAGAATACCTGCCTGTCACGCAGGGGGTCGCGGGTTCGAGTCCCGTCCGTTCCGCCACTTATTAAAAGCCCTGAGCGTTAGCTCAGGGCTTTTTTCTTATCTGTCGTTTGATTGTTGCGAAATTAGCAAAAATCCTCTGCGTTTTACGATCTTTTTCGTCATAACAACTACAGCGATAATCTTCCTCAGTTTACGAACATAACGATTGAGGAATCATATGACTATCCCTGCACTGGGTCTGGGCACTTTTCGCCTGAAAGACGATGTTGTTATTGCATCTGTTAAAACCGCACTCGAGTTGGGCTATCGTGCTATTGATACGGCGCAGATTTATGATAACGAAGCTGCCGTAGGCCAGGCCATCGAAGAGAGTGGCGTACCGCGCGACGAACTTTTCGTCACCACTAAAATCTGGATTGAGAATCTCAGCAAAGACAAGCTGATCCCAAGCCTGAAGGAAAGTCTGAAAAAGCTGCGTACTGACTATGTTGATCTGACGCTGATCCACTGGCCATCTCCTGATGATGCCGTCTCTGTGGAAGAGTTTATGCAGGCGCTGCTGGAAGCAAAAGAGCAAGGCTTAACGCGTGAAATTGGCATCTCTAACTTCACCATCCCGTTGATGGAAAGGGCCATCGCCGCAGTGGGTAAAGAGAATATTGCTACCAACCAAATTGAACTCTCTCCTTACCTGCAAAACCGCAAAGTCGTGGACTGGGCGAAACAGCATAGTATTCACATCACCTCGTACATGACGCTGGCATATGGTAAGGCGCTGAAAGATGAAGTGATTGCGCGCATCGCTGAGAAACACAATGCGACAGCCGCACAGGTGATCCTGGCATGGGCGATGGGTGAGGGCTATGCCGTGATCCCGTCTTCAACCAAACGTGAAAACCTGGCAAGTAACCTGTTAGCGCGGGATCTCCAGCTTGATGATGAAGATAAAAACGCGATCGCTGCACTGGAATGCAACGATCGTCTTGTCAGCCCGGAAGGGTTAGCACCAGACTGGGATTAATAAAAACCCTCCCTCTGTACCTTTAAACCCTCACACAGCTCCTCCGGGAGCTGTTTTTATATGTTCGCTAAGGAAGTCGATAAAAGCGCGTATGCGCGTACTTACCGCTCTGTCACTGTAATACACTGCGCTAAAAGGCATCTCTACAGGTAAGCGTTTGTCAGCCATCAGTTCTACAAGCTGACCCGCAGCTATTTCCTTATCAATCATATAGTCTGATAAACAGGCGATCCCATTTCCTTCAAGACAAAGCTGTTTCAGCGTTTCTCCGCTATTAGACGAAAGTCCGCAGGTGATCTCATGAAGTTGTCCGTCATGACAGGCCACGGGCCAGGTGTTCAGCGAGACGGGTTCCGTAAAGCCCAGACACAGATGCTGCCTTAACTCCTCAACCGTCTCCGGTTTACCATGCTCTGCAATATATTGCGGTGACGCGATAATTTTGCGGTAGCTGGTGAACAGAGGGCGAGCGCGTAAGCTTGAATCCGTCAGGGTTCCGGCGCGGATCGCCACATCCACTTTACGCTCAATAAGATTGATAAACGTTTCCGAGGAGACCAGAGACAGGGTCATCTCCGGGTAGCGCTCACGAAAGGGCTTAATCAGCGGCATCAAAAAATGAAGCACGACCGGCGTAGCCGCATCGATGCGCAGCAATCCGCGCGGGGTGCTGCGCGATTCCATTATTTCCGTTTCTGCCGCCGCCATCTCCTGCAAAACGGACTGCACGCGTCGAAAATAACGTTCACCTTCTTCCGTCAGGCTGAGCTGCCGCGTTGTCCTATTAAGCAGACTCACTCCGAGCTTCATCTCCAGCTTTTTCACCGAGCGGCTGATGGCGGAGTTCGCCTGCCCGAGCTGTTCGGCCGCACGGCTGAAGCTGCCGCTTTCAACAACGGCAACAAAGATAGTCAGTTCTTCCGATGTGGCTTTCATTATTGCATCATCCGCAAAATTCTATTGAGATTCTAACCATTTTTGTTATTTAAACACTGGCGCATACTGCCTGTCATCATAATCCTGAAGAGACGGAGTATTTATGCCACTGGCGCTTCTTGCCCTGACGATCAGTGCCTTCGCAATTGGCACGACCGAATTTGTTATTGTAGGACTTGTTCCCACCATTGCTGAACAACTCGCCATTTCGCTGCCTTCTGCCGGGCTGCTGGTATCTATTTACGCGTTAGGCGTCGCTGTTGGGGCGCCTGTGCTGACCGCATTGACTGGGCGCTTTGCGCGTAAAAAACTGTTAGTTGCCCTGATGGTGCTCTTCACCGCCGGCAATATTCTGGCGTGGCAGGCTCCGGACTACACCACGCTGGTCATTGCCCGTTTGCTGACTGGCCTCGCGCACGGTGTCTTTTTCTCCATCGGTTCCACGATTGCAACCAGCCTGGTGCCAAAAGAGAAAGCGGCGTCAGCCATTGCGATTATGTTTGGCGGCTTAACCGTTGCGCTGGTCACCGGCGTGCCGTTAGGAACGTTTATTGGGCAACATTTTGGCTGGCGAGAAACCTTCCTCGCGGTATCGCTGTTGGGCGTGATTGCTCTGGTAGCCAGCCTGCTGCTGGTACCCTCCAGTATTCCGGGGCGCGCGAGCGCCAGCCTGAGCGATCAGGTTAAGGTTCTCACACACCCGCGCCTGCTGCTGATCTATGCCGTTACGGCTCTGGGTTATGGAGGTGTGTTCACTGCGTTCACTTTCCTTGCACCGATGATGCAGGAACTGGCTGGTTTTTCTCCGGGCGCAGTGAGCTGGATTTTACTGGGCTACGGTATCTCCGTCGCAATCGGCAATATCTGGGGCGGCAAACTTGCGGATAAGCATGGTGCGGTACCGGCGCTGAAATTCATTTTCGCCGCGCTGGTTGTCCTGCTGATGATTTTCCAGTTCACCGCGTCGATACAATACGCCGCGCTGGTAACCGTGTTGGTTATGGGAATATTCGCGTTTGGTAACGTACCGGGATTGCAGGTCTATGTTGTACAGAAAGCCGAACGCTATTCGCCCAATGCGGTGGATGTCGCATCCGGCCTGAATATCGCCGCATTCAATATCGGCATCGCACTCGGATCGGTTATCGGCGGGCAGACGGTTGAACACGTTGGATTAACCCAAACGCCATGGATTGGTGCGGTAATTGTGCTTGTCGCTTTCCTCCTTATTGGTCTGAGTGGACGGCTTGATAAACCCGCTCGCGTCGCGCTTGGATAAGTATCAGTAAGTGCTTGCTTACAAAACTGGAAAGCGGTTTCTCAGTAATTGCGTTGAAAGTGTGACCTAAAATCCCTATAACATTAGAACCAGTCCGTTTTCCGGGCTGGTTCATGTTACAGAGGTCGTTTCCAAAAGTGCGAAAAAATACCTATGCCATGCGTTATGTTGCCGGAATGCCCGCGGAGAGGATCTTGCCTCCGGGGTCGTTTGCGAGCCTGGGTCAGGCATTACCAGCGGGCACGCCATTAAGCAGTGACGAAAAAATTCGCGTACTGGTGTGGAACATCTTTAAACAACAGCGTGCGGAGTGGTTATCCGTACTTCAAAATTTTGGTAAAGATGCGCATCTGGTTCTGTTACAGGAGGCGCAAACCACGCCTGAGCTGGTCAGGTTTGCAACGACAAACTATCTTGCAGCCGATCAGGTGCCTGCCTTTGTTCTGCCACAGCATCCTTCTGGGGTGATGACCCTTTCAGCCGCACATCCGGTCTATTGCTGCCCGCTGCGTGAACGTGAGCCGATCCTGCGTCTGGCAAAATCGGCGCTGGTCACAGTCTATCCGTTGCCCGACACCCGTCTGCTGATGGTGGTAAACATTCATGCGGTGAACTTCAGCCTCGGTGTTGATGTGTACAGTAAGCAGTTACTTCCCATTGGCGATCAGATTGCTCATCACAGTGGGCCGATCATTATGGCAGGGGACTTCAATGCCTGGAGCCGTCCGCGTATGAACGCGTTGTACCGCTTCGCGCGTGAAATGTCGCTGCGTGAAGTTCGTTTTAACGATGACCAGCGCAAGAAAGCGTTTGGTCGTCCTCTCGATTTTGTCTTCTATCGGGGTTTAAGCGTGCACGACGCCTCCGTTCTGGTGACGCGCGCCTCCGATCATAATCCTCTACTAGTTGAATTCAGTCCCGGCAAACCTGATAAATAATGGTGCGTCAGGTCTGCCGTGGGGCAGGCCTGTGCGGGTGCTGCCCTTTATTTTTTAACCCATAAAAGGACAGCAACATGACAACAACACACTCCCATCATGACAACGTCGAAAAACAGTTTGGTTCGCAGGCAAGTGCCTACCTGAGCAGCGCCGTGCACGCCTCTGGCCGCGACCTGGTGCGTCTCGGCGAGCGGCTCGCCGCGTTTCCTGACGCGCACGTGCTGGACTTAGGCTGCGGGGCAGGGCATGCCAGTTTTACCGCCGCAGAGCAGGTTGCTCAGGTGACGGCGTATGACTTATCGAGCCAGATGCTCGATGTGGTCGCTGAAGCGGCGAAAGCGAAAGGACTGAATAACGTCACGACGCGCCAGGGCTACGCTGAATCATTACCCTTTGAGGATGCATCGTTTGAGGTTGTGATTAGCCGTTACTCTGCACACCACTGGCATGATGTGGGGCAGGCATTACGGGAAGTGAAACGCGTACTCAAACCGGGCGGAATCTTCATCATCATGGACGTGATGTCTCCCGGACATCCGGTACGAAATATCTGGCTCCAGACGGTTGAAGCGCTGCGTGATACCTCGCACGTGCAAAACTACTCCAGTGGAGAGTGGCTTACGTTTATCACCGAAGCCGGCTTGATTTCACGCTCATTGATAACCGACCGTTTGCCGCTGGAGTTTGCGTCATGGATTGCGCGGATGCGCACCCCCGAGGCATTAACTCAGGCGATCCGATTGTACCAGGAGAGCGCCTCTGCTGATGTGAAGGCGTACTTTGAGCTGCATGACGATGGTTCGTTTACTAGCGACACCATTATGGCTGAAGCGCAAAAAGCAGGATAAACAAAAAAGGCACCGAGGGGAATCGGTGCCTTTTTAACAAGCGAACGTACTATCAGGAATCTGGCGTAGCGCTGTTTTTCACAAACAACGTCAGCTGGTCGCCAGGTTGCAGGTTGTCAGTATCGTTGTTCCAGCGCATCACATCTTTGATGTTTACGCCGTGACGCTTAGCAATACTGGACAGCGAGTCGCCTTTACGTACGCGATAGGTAATGCTATCGCTGTTTTTAGCGAGACGCTGTGCGCTGCTACCTGCACCTACGTTCAGCGTTTGACCCACTTTCAGACCAGATCCGCGCAGATTATTCCACTGCTGGAGATCTTTCGCATTCACGCCAAGACGTGATGCAATACCTGAAAGCGTATCACCTGAACGCACCTTATAGCTGCGGCTGCTTACAGGCGACGTATCAGCGATCAGCGTGGACTGAACGGCTGCGATTTCACCCGAAGCTAAAGACTCTCGTAACTGTTCCGCATGTTTCTGCGGAACCATCACATAGCGTGGGCCACTAGCACCCAGCGTGGAGCCTTTAACACCTGCATTAAAGGTTTTAAGCTTACTTACCGACATACCCGTCATATCGGCAACCTGTTGAATATCAACCGGGCTGCTGAGGCGGACACGCGCCAGTGCACGACTTTCGTCTGGTGTTGGCAGTTGTACACCGTAACGTTTGCTGTTCTTGAGAATGTCACTCAGTGCCAGCATTTTCGGTACGTAAATCTTTGTTTCCTGTGGCAGTGAGAGCGACCAGAAGTCTGTGGATTTTCCACGCGCTTTATTCGCTTTCATTGCCTTCAGTACACGACCTTCACCACTGTTATACGCCGCGACAGTCAATAACCAGTCGCCGTCAAACATCTTGTTCAGACGTTGCATCATGTCGAGAGCGGCTGTCGTTGAAGCGACAACATCACGACGCGCATCGTAGTTGCGGGTCTGCTTTAAACCATAATTTCGCCCTGTGCTCGGAATGATCTGCCAGATGCCTGCTGCATTGGCGCCAGACGTCGCGTGCGGGTCAAAAGCGCTCTCCACTATGGGTAGTAGTACCAGTTCCATAGGCATGTTACGTTTCTTAACTTGCCCGGCTATCCAGTACATATACGGCTCTGCCCGTAATGTTACATCGTGGAGATAGCTCTTATTTCTCAAATACTTCTGTTTCTGTTCGCGAATCCGGCTGTTTTCCGGAATTCCCATCTTTAGCTCGTCGCCAATAGAGGCCCACAAGTCTTGTTCCTGCGCGAAGGATGTCCCATCGTCCAACCATCGCGCCTGACTCGTAAACTTCCCTGCTTCCCCTTGACCAGCCGCAGAAAGGCTCTGTGCGTGCTGTTGTACGTTGCTGCCGTTTTGTGACTGGCAACCTACAAGCAGGACAGAGGCGAGTAATATCGCTTTTGCCTTCATGTGTGTGTCAATAGTTGCTTAAAAGACGAGCGATGATAACGGCGAAATTTTGAAAAGGCAACCCGCAATTATCTGAAGTTATCTTTCTTTGACCTTAACCATGCAAATCGCGCTTCAGGTTGTAACAAATTTGTTTCTTGATTAATTTTATTAATTAAATCAACATCATCAGTTCTTAAAAATAAATTAATTTGTCGTTCATTTTTCAGAATTACGGGGAGTGTTTTTTGGTTTTTTGCACGTAACTCCTTCACTTTCAGGTAATAATCCTGAATCGCCCGATCCTCAGGCAGCACGCTTGCAGCAAACTTCATATTCCCTAATGTATACTCATGTGCGCAACAAATTACGGTGTCGGCTGGAAGCGCATTAATTTTTTGTAAAGATTGATACATCTGTTCTGGCATGCCTTCAAACAGCCTTCCACAGCCGCCAGAAAACAGCGTGTCGCCACAAAACAGATAAGGTTTGCTGTAGAAACAGAGATGACCGGAAGTGTGACCTGGCGTAGCAAATACGGAAAACTCCCACCCGAGAATGAGGATACTTTCGCCTTCTTCGACAACTTGCGTCGTACCCTTATCCTGTGTCTCTGCCGGTCCGTAGACGGGAAGATGAGGATAGCGCGCAAGGAGATCGGGAACACCGCCGACATGATCGTGATGGTGATGGGTAAGTAGGATCGCTTCAGGCTGCCAGCCGTTTTCTTTTATCGCGTGCAGGATCGGTGCGGATTCGCCTGGATCAACAATGATGCATCTGCGATCGTCGTCGACTAAAACCCAGATGTAATTGTCCTGAAAGGCGGAAATACTGATAAGATTCATGCATTACCTCTTATAGCGTGGCGGGTGTTTTGATGAAACCGGCAAGGATACCTCAGACTGTCGCACCACCGGAACGTTGGGCAGAGTTGCCCTGGGGTGAATATTATCGCGAGGCCTTAGAACTTCAGCTTAAACCCTGGCTCGCGAAAATGTATGGTTTTCACCTGCTTAAGATTGGCAATCTGAGCGCAGAAATCAATACCGAAAGCTGCGCTATCTCGCATCAGGTTAGCGTATCGCTTAATGGCTCCCCGGTTCAGGTGAAAGCGGATCCGCTGCATTTGCCGTTTGCGGAAAAATCCATTGATGCCTGTCTGCTCGCCCATACGCTGCCCTGGTGCAGCGATCCCCATCGTCTGCTGCGGGAAGCCGACCGCGTTTTGATTGATGACGGCTGGCTGATCCTGAGCGGTTTTAATCCGCTGAGTCTGATGGGGCTACGTAAACTGACGCCCGTTCTGCGCCGCACGCCGCCCTATAACAGCAGGATGTTTACCATGATGCGCCAGCTGGACTGGCTTTCACTGTTAAATTTCGAAGTGCTGAGCTATGGGGGTTTTCAGGTCATCCCCTGGACGCGTAAAGGCGGGGTTTTATTAAGCACCCATTTACCCGCGCTGGGCTGCATGCAATTTATTGTCGCGCGTAAGAGGACGATCCCCCTTACGCTAAACCCAATGAAGCAAAGCAAATCAAAAACGCGGATCCGCCAGACCGTGGGGGCCACGCGGCAGTACAAAAAACCGTGATCAGGATTCAGGTTGATAACCTGCATCCTCATGGGTTGGGTTGGATGCCGCCGCGCGAGCCAGCTCGTCACAGCGTTCGTTTTCAGGATGACCGGCGTGCCCCTTTACCCACTCCCATTTGATTTCGTGCTGACCGAGGGCGGCATCAAGACGCTTCCAGAGATCGACATTCTTGACCGGTTTTTTCTCTGCCGTTTTCCAGCCGCGTTTTTTCCAGTTGTGGATCCATTGGGTAATGCCCTGGCGGACATACTGGCTGTCGGTACTCAGCACCACGTCGCAATGTTCTTTTAACGCTTCCAGCGCCACGATGGCCGCCATCAACTCCATGCGGTTGTTGGTGGTCAGGAAATAGCCTTCACTAAAGGTTTTTTCATGCTGGCGATAGCGCATAATGGCACCATAGCCGCCGGGCCCTGGGTTACCGAGACAAGATCCATCGGTGAAAATTTCTACCTGTTTACGCATCTCTGGTAGACTTCCTGTATTTGAAACGTTCAGTAAAACGATAAGTCTGACATAAATGACCGCTATGAGCACTGCAATTACTCGCCAGATTGTTCTCGATACCGAAACCACCGGTATGAACCAGATTGGCGCCCACTACGAAGGGCATAAAATCATTGAGATTGGTGCCGTTGAAGTGGTGAACCGTCGCCTTACGGGCAACAACTTCCACGTTTACCTTAAACCCGATCGGCTGGTGGACCCGGAAGCGTTCGGCGTTCACGGAATTGCCGATGAGTTTTTGCTGGATAAGCCCACCTTTGCCGACGTCGCAGATGAATTTCTCGACTACATCAGAGGTGCGGAACTTGTCATTCATAACGCGTCGTTCGATATCGGCTTTATGGACTATGAGTTCAGCAAGCTCAACCGTGATATTCCGAAGACGAATACGTTCTGTAAAGTCACGGATAGCCTGGCGCTGGCAAGGAAGATGTTCCCCGGCAAGCGTAACAGCCTTGATGCCCTGTGCTCTCGCTATGAGATAGACAACACCAAGCGAACGCTGCACGGCGCGTTGCTCGATGCCCAGATCCTGGCCGATGTCTACCTGACCATGACCGGCGGGCAAACGTCGATGAAATTCAGTATGGAAAATGAATCCCAGCAGACGCGAGATGAAGGGGGAATTCAGCGCATTGTGCGTCAGGCGAATCGCTTACGGGTCGTTTTAGCCAGTGATGAAGAGTTGATGAATCACGAGTCTCGTCTTGATTTGGTGCAGAAGAAGGGCGGGAGCTGTCTGTGGCGCGCCTGAAAAGGTGCCGAAACGTTTGTTAATTCATCGTTTGGGTGATTTTTGCAGCAAACGATTCAAAAGTTAAGAAAAAGCGTTGACGAGTTCAGAGTCAAACCGTAATATTCGCCTCGTTCCCCACACGGGAACAGTGGAGCGGTAGTTCAGTCGGTTAGAATACCTGCCTGTCACGCAGGGGGTCGCGGGTTCGAGTCCCGTCCGTTCCGCCACTATTCAGGCCCACGTTACTTGTAACGTGGGCCTTTTTGTTTTTCCTCTTTCTCATGTTTTCCTTAATTTCTGCTCTGGCACATCTGCTGAAAATCATATTTATACCATTCTGTTTTTTGTATTTAATCAATTCTAATCCGCTTAAAAATAGTGTAGGTTAATTACATCATTTCCCTCCTCTTATAATTCTGTTTTCTCGTCATTCTTAATAACCCTCTGGTGTTAACTATTCTTAATCCTGCGTAGGTTCTCTCGTGGTTTTTTCCTACCTCTATAAAGAAACCAGTCATGCTATTTTTGAGCATCATGTCAATAGACTCTATGGGCGTGAATTATGTAAGGAAGGCATAAGAGCATGGCACTAAAGGATGTATTCACGCCGATGTGCATATGTCCTTAATTTAGCATTGAATTTCACCAAGGACTTTAAGTATGACTGAAAATAAGGTCATTTTAGCGGTCAACAACGGAGACGGTAAAACGCGGTTGTTGACAGCAGATGCAGGCCGTACGGTTAAGGTAAAGCTTATCCCCGGCAATAAATATTTGCTGAAAAATGTGAATGACGACTTTGCGCCAGAAAATATTACGCTTCAACGCGTTGGCAAAGCGTTACATATTATTCAGGAAGGCGACACACAGCCCAGCATTATTATTGAAAATTATTTTGACGGCGATTCGAAAAACCCAACCCTGATGGGTATGGCCGAAGATGGATTGCTTTATGCCTATATCCCTTTGTCTGGTGAAAGCTACGATAATGGCTATCTCATGGCTGAAGGTGGTCTGGCTCCGGTTGCCCTGGGCGGTGAACCGTTAGGCGCCGGTGGGCCTCTTTTGTCTGCCCCGGACGACGAAAATGACATGCTGTTTGGCATGTTAGGGTGGTTTGCGCTTGCGGCGGCAGGTGTTGGCGCTGCGTTTGCTCTGTCCGAACTGGACAAGGATGAAAGCGATAGCCAGCCCGCCCCCGAAAAACCGAGCATTGGCAAGGCTGTGGATGATGAAGGCTCGATTAAAGGACCGCTTAAGTCTGGAGACGTGACTGATGACTCAACGCCTTCATTAATCGGTAAAGGCAAGCCGGGCGATACCATCCATATCATCGATAATGATAAGGAAATTGGCTCCGTCATCGTCGACGACGAAGGCGAATGGAGCTATACGCCGGATAAGCCGCTGGGCGACGGTGAACATGACCTCTCCGTTGTGGTTGAAGATCCGGACGGCAACATGAGCCCGCCGTCTGACCCCATTACCATCGTGGTTGATACCGTTGCGCCAGATGCGCCAACGATTGAGCACATCATGGATAAAGTGGGTAAAGTCACCGGCGAGATCCTTGAAGACGCTTACACCGACGATCCAAAACCGGAGATGAGCGGTACCGGTGAAGCGGGCGCGACGATTACCATTTACGATAACGGTAAAAAGATCGGCGAAACCAGCGTTAACGACGACGGTCGTTGGTATTTCAAACCTTCAGAAAACCTGACTGACGGCAACCACAGCATCACGGTTAGCCAGACGGATAAAGCGGGTAACGTCAGCGAGCCTTCTGATGAACGTGATTTTATTGTTCTGACGGAACCTCCGGGGAAAGCAGAAACGCCGTCAGTTATTGACGACAACGGTCCGGTAACGGGTCCGCTTAAGCCGGGTGACGTGACGGATGACACTAAACCTTCATTCAGCGGTGAAGGCACGCCGGGCAATACCATCGTTATCAAGGATAACGACAAAGAGATCGGCTCCGTTATCGTCGATGACGAAGGGAAGTGGACCTACACGCCTGAGAAAGATCTCAGCGAGGGTGAGCATAACGTTGAGGTGATTGAAGAAGATCCGCTGGGTAATGTCGGCCAACCCTCCGATCCGATCCAGATCATTGTCGATACCACGCCGCCGGCAAGACCGGACAGGGTCTATGCTGAAGATAATACCGGTCCGATTACCGGCCAGCTGAAGGGCGGCGACGTCACTGACGAAACGCGTCCGGTATTCAGCGGTAAAGGTGAACCGGGCGACACCGTGACCATTTATGATGGTGATGAAGTTCTGGGCTCTACCGTCATCGATGACGAAGGCAACTGGTCGCTGAAACCGGAGAAACCGCTGGGCGAAGGCGATCACAGCATCACCGTTACGCAAACGGATAAGGCGGGCAATACCAGCGACCCCTCGGAAGCGCTGGAGTTTGAAGTTGACACTACCGCGCCTGATGCTTCAGCAGATGTTCTGAAAATTACCGCCGTAGCGGATGACGTAGGCGATCGTCAGGGCAACGTTGCCAGCGGTGAAATCACCGATGACAGCAAGCCGCTCATTAGCGGTATCGGCGAAGCGGGCAATACCGTCTATGTCTATATCTCCTTCTTCGAGGACGATGGAAAACTGGAGCTGGATTACTCCTCCCGCGGCGTGCTGGATTACGTCAAGGTGGAAGTTGTCGGAAGCGATACCGTGATCAGTATCGACCGTGACGGTCAGGGCGGACAGCATGGATTTACTCAGGTTGTCACGCTGGCTGATGTTCAAACCGATCTGGTTACGCTGCTGCAGAATAACCAAATAATGATGTAACCCAGTAAATCCCGCCATCTTCGGATGGCGGGATTTCTGCGCATCTCTGTTGTTTTACGATCAATCACTGGGTTAATCGGGAATTTGATAAATGAAAGTAACCCCTCGGAATTTTAAAAAAATTAATCTGGCGTTCTGTGTCGCTGCTGCCTTAAGTGCATTTATGGCTAATCCCGCTTATTCAGCCGAAAAAGTGGAAAAGGCCATCGATTTACCGGTAGTGATTAAACCAGCGCCGAAAAATACGGCACCGCAGCCTTATCGTCCGGTAGCTGGCGTAACGCCTGAACTGGCGCAGGTTGTCGTCTATTATCCGCAGGGCACCGTTCCTGCGACAGTCTATGTGGACCGCGAGCTGCAGTCGGTGCTGTTGCCAGGCCAGTTTACCGTCCTGTGTGCCGCACCCGGTGCGCACACGGTGGAATCCTGGTTCAACGACCAGCCGACCTATCAGGGCAAACAAAACCCGCAGCAGCAGCTCAATACCGAAAGTGCTCAAACCTATTTTATTCAGGTGAACCCAGGCACTACGGGAAATACGGCGGCGCTGGAGGAACGCGCGCGCGCGGAATCACTTCTGAAAAATATGCATAAGCAGACCAGGATTATTAATCGAGCCTCGCAGGTCAAACCCTGTGATTACGTTAATAATACCGGCATAGTGCTTATTCAGGAGCAGGTACTGTTCCGCTTTGCCGCAAGCAACACGGTGGGCATTTTTGCGGAATCTCGCCAGAAGTTGGATGAGGTAGTGAAATTTATCCGCCAGGCGAATAACGTTCGTGAAATTCAGATTATTGGTTATACCGATGCGATTGGTAGCCGTGAAGCCAACCAGCGTCTCTCTGAAGCGCGTGCGAATACGGTTCGTTCGTTATTGATTGAGAAAGGTATTAAGCCAGAGCTTATTAATAACACAGTTGGACAGGGGGTAGCACAAACCGCTGAAGGTTGTGGAACCAGTGCCACCCAGCAAGCGGCGGGTTGTAACGTTAATAGCCGTCGTGTAGAAATTTTAGTGAAAAGCTACTAATTATGCCTAAAGAAAATACGGATCGCAGCGATGCTTTCCGTATTTTTTTGCAGAAGCGAGGAAGGGTTAACGGCGATTATGCACACTGGGGTTCGAAAGCAAGAGGGCTGGCGCTGCTGTAGTATTTTTTCTTCTCCCTGATAATCTCGTTCTCGATTGACTCCCGGATGATCTCGCCACAGGAATATATTTTTTTCAACGAGTTAAAACCCAGTTGCTTCATAATATTATTGGTATAGGTGTAGGTTGTTTTAGGTTTAATGTTGTGCACGAGGCTAATGTCATCAATGGTGTAACCCGCAATCATCAGCTTCAACACACAAAACTCCATATGCGTCAGTTCGATGTATTTGTTAACTACCTTGCTTTTGCTGGGGTGACGCTGGGCATGCATTTTTTTGATGATCTCATCGTTCGTAAGATTATTTATGTTTACAAGACGATGCCTGAAATGGGAGCAAATGCAGGAAAACAGTGTGGGAAAAATATCCGAATGATAGGCGATAATAACTTCTGATATGGTTGCATTATGCGCTTTTTTTCGAAGAGAGATCAGCCAGTGGAAGTAAATGATATTACTGTATATCGAGTCAGGTAAAACTAAATATAGGGTAAAAAAAGAGCCCCTCCTGACCTCTTTAGTCCAGGAAAAAAGATTCTGTTGATTGTCAAAAGAGATGACTTTCTCTTTCCTGAATGTTTCTGAAAGCAAATGATGTAGACCGATATTGCTAAACTGACATCGTGATAAAATAACTTTAGACGTATCCATTGGTATTCCTTTGGTTAACTTGAATGGAAGGAGTCCATCTTCGTAATGTTGCATACCGACAGACAGGTACTACGGTATGAATATATTTTTATTTTACACGACATGAATAAACTATTAATTAAGAACACTCCTTCAGTAAATGGGAATTGTTAACCTCGCAGGAATGTAATTTCACGCTGACATTAATGTAAGAAAGCGATGTTTTCAACCAGGAATAATCCACATATCCAGGACAGGCAAAACATGTGATGGTTATAATTTTATAAATAATGGCTTGCTGGATTTCTTCCTTACGGGAAGCATGTCGTTTGGCCGATTAATTAAAGAGAGTGTCGTTGTACAGGGATGACATTGTGAAAAGCATGAAAAAAATCGCGGTTCTGTTTATTTTAAGTTCTACCTTACTTCTTGCCGGCTGCCAGATCGCGCCGGGCAGCCATATCGATACCTCCGGAAAAAAAGTGGTTCATTCGCAGGAGAATAAGCAGAGCGAGCTGGATATTCATGTTTATCCCGTCACACCTGCGCTGATAGCGCAGCTGCGGGAAAACGTGGCTGTTGCCCAGGGCAATGCAGAGCTAAACAAGCGCCTGGAGGCGTATGAATACCGTATTGGTGTTGGCGACATTATTATGGTGACCGTTTGGGAACATCCGGAACTCACCACTCCATCAGGACAGTATCGAAGCGCCAGCGATACGGGAAACTGGGTACATTCAGACGGAACTATTTTTTATCCCTACATCGGGAAAGTTGTCGTGAAGGATAAAACGGTGACGGAAGTCAGAGAGATGATTACCGGGCATCTGGCGAAATATATTGAGTCTCCTCAGGTGGAAGTGGGGATTGCTGCGTTCCGTTCACAGAAGGTCACGGTATCGGGTGAGGTAAACCAGTCTGGCCAGCAGCCTATTACTAACGTGCCGCTGACGATTATTGATGCAGTAAACCAGGCCGGTGGCCTGACGGAAAATGCCGACTGGAGCAATGTGGTATTAACCCAGGGGGGCAAAAAGTCGACAATTTCGCTTCAGGCCCTCATGCAGTATGGCGATTTACAGCAGAATAAATTGCTTTATCCGGGCGATATTCTCTATGTCCCACGCAATGACGATTTAAAAGTGTTTGTCATGGGGGATGTTGTTAAGCAGAGCACCATGAAAATGGATCGCTCAGGCATGACGCTGACGGAAGCGCTGGGGAATGCTGAGGGGATGAATCAGCTAACCAGCGATGCCAGTGGGATATTCGTGATCCGTTCTGAGGCCAAATCAGAAGACGTAAACGAGAAACGTGCGGCGATCTACCAGCTCGACGCGCGAGATGCTACTGCACTGGTACTTGGAACAGAATTTAAGCTCAAGCCTTACGACATTGTCTATGTGACATCCGCACCAGTTGCGCGCTGGAACAGGGTCATTAACCAGCTAATGCCGACCATTACGGGTATCTACAGCCTGACGGAAACGACTCGCTTTGTGAGAAACTGGGGAAATTAATCGTGAAGGGGCACTATAACGCCATCCTGGTGGTTTGCACGGGCAATATATGTCGTTCTCCGGCGGGAGAACGAATATTGCGTTCCTGCTTGCCGGAAATGACGGTGGACTCCGCCGGGATTTCAGCACTATCGGGTGAATGTGCCGATCCCGTTATTCTGCAAACCGCCCGGAATTATGGATTTTCTCTGGAAGGGCATATCGCACGTCAGCTCACCCCAGCGATGTGCCGTGAGTACGATCTTATCCTGACGATGGAGAAGAATCATATTGAAGCGGTAACCCGGATGGCCATGGAGGCCAGGGGGAAAACGTTTTTATTCGGCTACTGGCTTCAGCAGCTCGAAATTGCCGACCCGTACCACCGGGGACGTGAAATATCAGATTTGATTTTTAAACAACTTTTATCCTCTGCTGAAGAATGGGTAAAGGTTTTTCAGCAGATTGAATAAGTAAGGCTGATTACCGTATGAATAACAGATACGTTAGCAACGATCCTCCCGATTATCTCCAGCGCGGGGAGGAGATTGATCTTGTCCATATCCTCAAGGTTTTATTTTATAGCAAAGTGTGGATAGCGGCCACGACTCTCCTGTTTATTGTGTGCGGCATTATTATTGCTAACACTTTGACGCCCATTTACAAAAGTGATGCGTTAATTCAGGTTGAGAAAAACCCTTCTCTGGGAATATTAAGCAAGCTGTCCCCTGTGCTACCTGAGGGGGCAGGGGTAAGTTCTGAATCAGAAGTGTCGTTAATAAAATCACGCCTGGTGATTGGAAAAACGGTGCGCGATTTAGGGCTGGATATCGTCACGACTGAAAAAACCTATCCTGTAGCCAACGGCCTATTGCAACGTCTGTTCGGTCATCAACCGGCGAAAATTGCGATTGCCTATCTTTCCGTACCGGAACCGTATATCAATCAGCCCCTGAAGCTGGACATGGTTCAGTCTGGAGGCTTCGTATTATATGTCGGAGAGTCCATTGTTGAGGGCAAAGTCGGTGTGCCTGTCCACACTGACGACGTTGATTTCCTGATTGACAGCGCTCAGCTCACTGAAAATACTTCATTTATTATTATAAAGCGCAACGAGTATTCTGTCATCGAAGAAATAAAGGAGAGACTCTCCATTGATACCAAATCGGGTGGGAACGGCATGTTACATTTGAGCATGACTGGCCCCGAACCGGTGATTATCAGCAAAATACTCGATAATATAGCACATAACTATCTGGCTCAGGACGTTGCGCGGAAGTCAGAAGAGGCCAGTAAAAGCCTGGCTTTTTTAAATAAACAGTTACTGCAAATTAAAAGTAATTTGATAGAGGCTGAAAGTAAACTTAATGAATTTCGGAAGAATAATGAGTCTGTTGACTTATCATTAGAAGCGAAATTTATTCTGGATAATGTTGTTGCTATTGACACTCAACTTAATGAACTGACGTTCAAGGAAGCAGAAATCTCCAAGCTGTATAAACGAACGCACCCTGCGTATAAAGCATTGTCAGAGAAAAAAGCGATTCTTGTTGCAGAAAAAGAGAAGCTCAACCAGCGAATTAGCGCGATGCCCAGCACGCAGCAAGAGATCCTGAGTATGACCCGCGATGTGCAGATGGGTAATGACATTTATCTGGTTTTACTGAATAAACAGCATGAATTAAATATTAGTAAGGCCAGTACGCTGGGCAACGTGCGTATTATCGATCGCGCGGTAACGCAGCTGAAGCCGGTCAAACCTAAAAAGCTGCTGATTGTTATTCTGTCAGCCATGCTCGGTTTCCTTTTCTCATCGGGGATCATCCTTGTTCGCAACATGCTGATAAAAGGGATCAGGCAGCCGGCGGAACTTGAGATGCGCGATATTCCAGTGTATGCGGTTGTTCCCCTCGCTCCGGAGTTGACGAAGCGCAGACGGTGCCGTGCGATCCCGACGTATCAGTCTGATGAGCTGCTGGCAAATTCAGCCCCAACGTCGCTTGCGATAGAGGCGCTGAGAGGGCTTCGTACCAGTCTCCATTTCGCCATGCTTAAAGCCGGTAATAACATATTAATGATCTCCGGCACCTCTCCTGGGGTAGGGAAGTCATTTGTCTGCTCCAACCTGGCTGTCCTGATGGCTCAGGCGGGAACACGGGCATTGTTGATTGACTGCGATTTACGCAGAGGATATTTGCATCGCATTTTCTCAAAGACCGAGAGCAGAGCCGGCCTGGCTGATTTCTTAACGGAAGGCGGCAATATCGAAAGCGTTATTCAGAAAACCGAATATTCAGGAGTGGATTTTATCGGCCGCGGGCGCATGGTCACTCACCCGGCGGAACTCATCATGACGGATAATTTTGCAGAGTTGATAAGGGCATGCTCAACGTTGTACGACGTGGTAATCGTTGATACCCCTCCCATCCTGAGCGTAACGGACGCAGCGATTATAGGAAGATATGCATCGACTTCCCTGATGGTGGTGCGGTTCGAACAAAACTCGATAAAAGAAGTGGAGGCGGGACTGCGCCGCTTTGAACAAAATGATGTTGCCATTCAGGGTACGATATTTAACGGTGTAGAAAAAAGGGCTGCTGAGTCTTACACCTATGGTGATTATTCTTATCAGGATTAGCGCATTGTTTTTAATAAAGGATGAGTCATTAAGGCAACAGGAAGTCTACTATTCCTAATGTCAAATGACTTGTTCCTAATCAAAAGTGCCGAATAAGTGGTGCAGTCTGAATGCCATTCCAGATCAAAAATGACAAAATTAATCTTAATTACGCGCTTGAGTCTAAATTAACGAAAAGGTAGGGAACCCCAGGAGGTCAATGATCATAGGAAGTGAAGATTTTATTTAGAGTGGCGAAATTATAATTCCTAGAGAATGTAATGATTCCGTAATAAAGAGTAGGTAATAATGAAAAGTAATAAGAATAATGTCTTTCAATTAGAACTGAAGTGGCACCCTGTTGCCGCTTCAGTTCTGCTCGCTCTGCCGTTTGTTGCGCACACTGCAGAGATCAGCATGAAGAACGGTGTCGTTTCTTCTGTCGGCAACGTGCCTGTTATCAACATTAATAAAGCCAACGATAAGGGGCTTTCACATAATGTGTATGACAAGCTAAACGTAGATAAGAACGGTCTTATCTTTAATAACAGCGTTGGGGGTGCGAATACAACCCTGGCGGGCCAGATTCAGGGGAACAGCAACCTGACCTCCGGTGCAGCAAAAGTTATTCTGAACGAAGTCACTTCTAAAAATGCCTCTGCAATTAACGGCATGATGGAAGTTGCGGGTGATAAAGCCGATTTAATCATTGCCAACCCGAACGGAATTACCGTTAACGGCGGTGGTTCTATTAACACCAGTAAGCTGACCCTGACTACCGGTACGCCAGATATTCAGAACGATGCGTTAGCCGGTTATTCTGTGAATGGTGGAACCATTACGCTGGGTAAACTGAACAACTCCAGCCCGACCGAAATTCTGTCCCGCAACGTTGTGGTGAACGGTAAAGTCACCGCCAACGAGCTGAACGTTGTTGCCGGCAATAACTACGTTGATGCAGCAGGCCAGGTGACCGGTTCGGTAACGGCCGCCGGAACGCGCAATGCTAACAGCATTGACGTTGCTGCTCTGGGCGGTATGTATGCCAATAAAATTAACCTCATCAGCACCGAGAGCGGTGTGGGCGTGCGTAACCAGGGCGTTATTGCTGGCGGCATCGGCGGCGTAAATATTGACGCTAACGGTCAGCTGCTGAACAACAATGCGCGCATTGAATCCTCTGGTCAGATCAATATTAAAACCAAGGGTGCACTGAACAACACCACCGGGGATATTACTTCCGTCGGTACCATTGCGCTGGACACCAATAAAAATAGCCTCAACAACAGCCGTTCGGGCAATATTTCGACCATGGCAGACCTCTATGTAAATAGCGGTGCTATCGACAATACCAACGGAAAGATTGCGGCTGCAGGCATGCTGGCGGTAGATACCAATAACAATACCTTAACCAACTATGGAAAAGGTGTTGCTGTAGGGATTGAAGCAGGAATTGTTGCGTTAAAAACCGGCACCCTGAATAACAGCAACGGTCAGATCCTCGGCGGATACGTTGGCCTTGAGTCTGCTTCGGTAAATAACAACAGCGGTATGGTTGACTCTCTGGGCGATGTGAACGTCGTCAGCGGCGGTAACGTTGATAACAACCGCGGCATGCTCCGTTCTGCCGGTGGTTTCACCAAGATTGCAGCCAAAGGTACCGTTAATAACGGTTCAACCAAAACGGCAGATACCGCCAGCGATGACTCTTTAGGCATTATTGCCGAGAAGGGCGTGCAGATTGCAGCGAACAGCATCAACAACAACGGTGGGCAGATGGCGTCGAATGGCGATATCTCCCTGGAAAGCGCCGGCGCTATTGATAACTACTCTGGCAAGCTTAACTCCAACAGCAAAGTGATTGCTAAAGCGGCCTCCCTGCGTAACGACAACGGCGGTGTTGCAGGCCGTACCGGCGTGAGCGCGGCGGTTGGCGGCAATATCACCAACTACATCGGCGTCTTCAGCTCTGAAGAAGGTGATGTTGCCCTGGCGTCGAATGCCCTGAACAACCGCGGTGGCTTCATTATGGGACAGAACGTCTCCATTAATACCAACGCTGGTGTGAACAACAACACGGCATTTATTGTAGCCAATAAGGTTCTGTCCGTAACGGCCGGCGACAATATTGAAAACCGCTACGCTGATGATTTCGGCACTGCCTTCGGTACCTACTTCGGTATGCCGCAGCAAAATGGTGGAATGGTCGGCAAGCAGGGCGTTTCGCTGTCTGGCAACTACATCTACAACAGCCAAAGCCGTATCGTTTCGGAGGACGGTCCGCTCACAATTCTGGCGAAAGGTACCATCGACAACAGCCGCGCGTTACTGGTGAGCGGTGGAGATGCAACCATCAAAGCTGGCGGTACGTTGAACAACAACTACTCGACCATCTACAGCATGGGTAATATGGCGATCGACGCCAACAGCCTGAGCAACTACAGCGATGGCGCGCTCGAAGATAACGATGCAACGGGCGTTATTGCGGCTGATAAAAACCTGACCATGAACGTGAAGGGCAGCCTGACCAACTACGGCTGGATCAGCAGTCTGGGTGATGCCATCGTCAACATTCTGAACGGCTCTTTCACTAACCGTAATACCGTTTCTGCCGAGAAATCACTGACGGTTTCCGCGCTGACCGGTATCGACAACCTGAAAGATATCGCTGCTGGCGAGCATCTGGTGGTGAACAGCCAGCGTGGCGTGACCAACAGCTCCAACAGCAACATGGTTGGCGATAAGGTTACGATCTCCGCGGGCTATGACATCAATAACCGTGGGAATATCGTTGCTGACAGCAGCCTGGCAATGAGCGCGAAAGGCAATATCTATAACGATCTGAATATGATCAGCTATGGCGATGCGACCTTAAGTGCCAATACCATTGATAACAACTCGCGCAAAATCAAAGCGGTCGGTGATTTAACGCTGACTGCCGCAGGGAATGTTAACAACAGCCGCGGTGAAATCAGCGCTGAGGCTGGCGACGTGACCATTACTGCTGGTGGTACGGTTGATAACTACTACGGTCAGATCCTGTCCGGTAGCGACATTGCCCTGAAAGCCAACCGACTGAACAACGATTACGGTCAGGTTGCCGCCTACGGCAATATCGATCTGGCTCTGACGGGTAATTTCGACAGCAACCGTGGCTCTGTCCTTTCTCAGACTGGTGACATCAAACTGGCTGCCAACACCGTTGACAACAATAACGGTTTGATTGCTGGTAAGAACGTTACCGTCGATGCAAAAGGCACCGTGTACAACAACACCGCCATGATCGTAGCTGATAAGAAGCTCTCTGTTACTGCGGCAGGGAATATTGAAAACCGTGACGGTAACAACTTTGTTCGTAATCACGGCGAAACCTTCGGTGTGACGGGCGATGTTGGCGGCATGATTGGTCGTCAAGGCGCGTCGCTTTCCGGTCAGAACGTCTACAACAACAACAGCAGCATCATCGCGGATGAAGGTGCGCTGAGCGTACTGTCTAATGGGACGCTGGATAATACGCGTGCAATGCTGGTGAGCGGCGCGGATGCCGTCATCAAAGCAGCGGGAACGTTCTATAACAACTATGCAACCACCTGGAGTGCGGGCAACCTTGACGTCACCGCAGGTACGCTGAATAACTACAGCGACGGCAGCATGGAGAACAACACCGCGACCGGCGTTATCGCGTCAGATAAGACTCTGAATCTGACCGTTGATAACAACGTCACCAACTATGGCTGGATCAGCGGTAAAGGCGATCTGAACTTCAACGTCCTGAAAGGTGCACTGACTAACCGCAATGCCATCTCTTCAGGTAATGCATTGGCAATTAATGCCGCAAACGGTGTTGAGAACTATAAAGACATCGTAGGCGTCACCAGCGCAAAAATTGATACTCAGCGTCATGTCACCAATAACGCCAACAGCAATATCCTCGCGCAGAATATCGCGATTAATGCCGGTACCGACATTAACAACCGCGGTAATATCGTGAGCGATTATACCCTGCTGGTGAAAACGGCAGGCAATATTTATAACTACCTGAATATGGTGA
The DNA here is from genome assembly GCF_001922365.1 of Enterobacter cloacae complex sp. AR_0002. Classification (NCBI taxonomy): domain Bacteria; kingdom Pseudomonadati; phylum Pseudomonadota; class Gammaproteobacteria; order Enterobacterales; family Enterobacteriaceae; genus Enterobacter; species Enterobacter cloacae complex sp. AR_0002. The sequence goes on along the minus strand of NZ_CP018814.1, from coordinate 2,593,401 downwards.
GTTATGGTGTTGCCGGTATCACCGTCAACAACTTGACTAACAGCGGTAGCAGCGCCGTGTTCGGCGGTCTGTCTGGTATGGAACTTAATGCAAATAAAGTCACTAATACCGGCGACGTTGTAGGTCTGTAATTTATAAGGTGTAACAAAAGGCAGCAGCTATCGCCTGATAGCGCAAAGTCAGAACGAGACCCTGCTGCCTTTTTTTCTGAGAAAGTTAATGGAATCGCGATTTAAATTTTTACCGCTATTGTTGCTGTTGAGTTTTCACGCCTTCGCTGAAGATGGCATAAACAATCTTATCAAACAGCAGCAAAATGCCGATCTGAATACTTTCAAAGAGCAAAAGGTTTATCGGCAGGACGTTTATTCCAGCACCGAGCGTAAAGTATTCAGGCTGAATGATTTACCGCAAGAAGAGAACTGCTTTACGATTACGTCGCTCGTTCTTAAAAATGATTTTCTACAGCGTAAGACCGACAGGGCCATTAAAAAAGAGATCCTGGGCCGCTGTGTAGGCAGTATTGGCGTGGTAAAAATTGCCGCGGCGCTGCAGGACTTTTATATTGATGCGGGTTACATCACGACCCGAATTACGATCCCAACGCAAAACATTTCGTCCGGCACGCTGAAGCTTGACGTGAGCGCAGGGAAAATTGAAAAGATTATTATCGACAGTAGCGACATTAATCCGTGGATGCTGCCTTTTGCGAAAGAAGACATCCTGAATATTCGCGATATCGAGCAAGGGCTGGAAAACCTCCAGCAGGAGCCGGGCGTTGACGTCAAAATCAACATCGAACCGGGTACAAGGCAGGGCTATAGCACGATTCACATCCGCACCAACCGCGTGAAAAACTGGAGCGTGCGCGCGAGCTATAACAACTGGGGGGTTAAAGAGACGGGGCAATACCTGACCTCTGCGGTGGGCTACCTGTATAACATCGCCCGGTTCAGTGACCTGTTTTATCTGGCGGGAACAAAAAGCACAAACGGCCGCTATGAAAGTGTGAGTGGTTACTACGCGCTGCCGGTAGGCTACTGGAACTATTCTCTGTTCTACAGCACCAGCAGGTCGCGTCAGACCATACCGCTTTTCTACACCAGCGTAGACTATGCGGGTAAAAGCGATTACGCAAACGTCAAAGCATCGCGCACGCTGTATCGGGATAAAACCCGTAAGGTGAGCGGCAGTGCAGAGCTGATACGCCGGAAATCAGGCTATACCGTTGATGGCGAAGCGCTGGTCTTACAGAAGCGTGATATGGATAACGTTAAGGTTGGCGTTAACTATAAGCAACAGTTAGTGAATGCTCACTGGGACTCCTCACTCTCCTGGCAGCGTTTTTTAACCTGGTTCGGGGCAGAACATACGCCCGATATGGTCTACGGCGACGTCAGTCCCGTTAGCCAGCTGGTGAACGTTGAAAGCAACTACACCCGCCAGCTCGGCAGCAGCGTATATAGCGCCTTTTTTGTGGCGCAATACGCACCGCGTGAGCTGACGCTTCAGGATCAGATGACGATAGGCGATCGCTGGAGCGTGCGCGGGTTTGAAAACAGCGTTGGCCTTACCGGAAACAGCGGATACTTTCTGCAAAATACGTTTTATCATCCGGTGCGTGGAATTGACGCTAATTATTATTTAGGCGTTGACGCGGGTCACATAAGACGAGACAGCCAGTATGGCCAGGAAATTATCATCGGCAGCACGCTCGGTATTCAGGGGAACGTGAAGAGCCTGGCATATGATTCGTCCATCTCAATGCCGATAAAATTCCCCGGCAGCATGGACGTGAACAAATTTAATTTTAATCTGAATATTTCTTATCAGCTCTGAACAGGGAAGCATGACACATGCGTATCGGCACGGACATCGTGGAGGTTTCGCGAATAAAGCGGGCGATAACAAACTGGCAAAATGATTTTTTACAGCGCGTCTTTACCCAGCAGGAAAATATAAAAATTAACCGGGAAGATCCGAACTATGAACGCGCCTCGGGCTTCTGGGCGGCAAAAGAGGCGATGGTTAAAGCGCTTGGTTGTGGATATCGCGACGGGATTACGTTTAAAGATATTGAAATTAGCCATGACGAACTGGGCTGCCCCCATTTCATTTTTTCCGGGCGAGTCAAAGAGATGCTTGACGACAAGCAGCTCAAGAATGCCTCGCTCAGTATTTCGCATTGTCAGAATTATGCGACTGCCGTTGTCATACTTTATTAACCTAATTATTTGTGAATATTATGTATCAATATAACGATCTGAAGGCAAAGACGGTTCTGGTTACCGGAGCCAGCGGTGATATTGGTCTGGCGATCTGTGCGAAGTTTCTCGATCAGGACTGCGATGTGTATGCGCTGTACAAATCGAATGCCGTGCAGTTAACGGAGCTGAAAGAGACGCATCCTGCCGGGAACAAGCTGTCGATTATTCAGTGCGATCTTGCCGATCCGCAGAGCGTTTCTGCGCTCTGTGCTCATCTGACGCAAGCTGCCGGAAAGCTGGACGTGCTGGTCAACAATGCCGGCATTGTCAAAGACAGCCTCTTCGCCTCGATGAGCTTTGATGATTTTAGTCAGGTAGTAGACACCAACCTGTTCAGTATTTTCCGCCTGACCAAAGAGGCACTAATGCTGCTGCGTTCGGCGGAAAGCCCGGCCATCATCAACGTGGCGTCCATTGCGGCCATTATCCCAAGCGTCGGGCAGGCGAACTACAGTGCCTCAAAAGGGGCGATCCTCGGATTTACCCGTACGCTGGCAGCCGAGCTGGCGCCGTACGGCGTGCGCGTTAACGCCATTGCGCCGGGAATGATTGAATCCAAAATGGTCAAAAAAGTTTCCCGCACGGTAGTGCGCGGCGTTACCGCGTCTATTCCATTGCGCCGGCTGGGTAAATGCGACGAGGTGGCGAACACCGTCGTTTACTTAGGATCGACAGCGTCCAGTTACATTGTGGGCCAAACCGTCGTTATCGATGGCGGCCTGGTGATGCGGTGAGTTATGTCTAAATACGTTATCCCCTCGAAGATCTTTCTGGAAATGGGCGGCTGGCGTCAGCCGCTGCTGATGGTCGACAGAATTGATGACTTCAAATACGGCGAAAATGGCTTTGTGAAGGTGACGAAGCACATCACCTATAACGAACCTTATCTGCTCGGGCACTTCCCGGACGATCCGATCATGCCCGGGGTGATTATTTCTGAAATCTTTGGGCAGGCCAGCGAATACCTCTCGTTCCTCACCGATATCTGCGACATCTACGGCGAGACGTATGGTGGCGAACTCAAATCGTTACGCGATATCCATGCGCTCATTCAGCGTGATGAAATGCGGGAGATCATCCGCACCCGCCGCGCGCAGGTGCGCGGCGTACTGGCTGCCCAGAATTTAAAATTTAAGGATATTGCCTACCCTGGCGACTCGATTGAAGTCACCAGCAAGCTGGCATTTTCTGATGCTCATGGCTTTAAGCACTACTCCGTGACGGCAAACGTCGGAAAGCGATTAATCAGCCACGGCACAATTATTAATTACCGCGAAAGTAAGTAAACCCCTGAGAGAGTTAATACCATGTCTACAATGAAAAACGAAATTGACCAGCGCAAGGATGTGCTGATAACAATTAAAACTGAGATTATTCAGCGTTTGAATATTCAGCGCGATGAATCTCAAATTGATGATGATACTGCCCTGTTTGGTAATGGCTTAAAACTGGATTCCGTTGATGCAACGGAAATCGTGGTCATGCTGGATAAAGTTTTCGATATTAAAGTCAGCGAAAGCGACGATCCTTCTTATATGAGAAGTATCAACAATCTGGCGACATTTATCATCCAGAAGAAAAAAGCGTAATTCACCATTGCGAATAACAGGATCCCGTTATGACGTCTCTTTATGATTTTCATTTGAAAAACAATGCGAAAATGGGCATTTATAACAATGCCAACGTGCCTTCTGCCTACCACGACCCGATGGTGGAATATAAAGCCGTGCGTGAAAATGCTCTGCTGGTGGACTATTCCCACATGTCCATCGTCAGCGTGATGGGCGATGATGCCTGGGCTCTGGTGAATTACTATGTCTCTGCGGACGTTTCTATTATCCGTGACGAGCAGGGGATTTACTCTCTGGTACTGAATGAAGACGGTACCGTGCGCGGTGACGTGTATGTCCTTTGCGCTTCAGACGGCTACTACATCATGTCTGAAAACATTCCGGCAGCGGAAATTATCGCTGGCCTGAATGCCCTTCTGGTAAAAGCGGACGAACTGGATATTCAGGAAACCCCGGACATTGCTGATATGCGCGAGCAGAACTGGGGGGCCATCATGGTTGAAGGGCCATACTCCTGGGAACTGATGTCTGAGATCCACGGTTTCGACGTTATCGGCCTGCCTTACTATGAGTATATGAATACCGACGACGAGCTGATGGTATTCCGCTGCGGCAAGCACGGCGAGTTCGCCTATATGGTTGTGGGCCAGCAGGAACAGCTGCTGGAGCAGTGGCAGCAGCTGCTGGAGCGGGGGGATAAATATCAGCTGAAGACCGGCGGTCTGGACTACCAGAAAATCGTGCGTATCGAAAACCCTGGCTGGGACGAGGCGCTGTGGGCTGGCTACCGCCTCAACCCGGTAGAGCTCCAGATGCAGTGGGCCGTACAGTACGACAAAGAAGGCTTTGTGGGTAAAGAGGCAGCGGAAGCGTTGTCCCATAGCGAAGGCTCTCGCAAGGTAATCGGCATGATTGTCGAAGGGGAATGTGCGGGTATTGCCTCAGGCGACAGCGTACTGGTTGACGGTCAGGAAGTCGGTAAAGTGGCGAAGGCTATTTTCTCTCCAGCCCTGCAGTGCGTTATTGCGCTGGCACTGATTGAGAATGAATTTGCCTGGTCTGATATTAGCGGCTTTGATATTCAAACCGCTTCTGAAAACGTCGCCGCGAAAACCAAAGGGATGCCTTTCATCTATAACCTGAGCATGCTGGTTAATCCGACCGAGAACAGCTTTGTTGATGCATCTAAAGCAAAAAGCGCGCTGTAGTTAATTATTCACTGAAACAGTGAGGGAGAGTCGTGGATTAATTAATGCCACGGCTCCTCTCATGCTGTTACTTGTCTGTACACGGTGGTACATAGTTATGAAGACAAACCGGAAACGCGTTGTTATTACCGGGATTGGGATCCTCTCCTCGCTGGCGGATAACCTGCAGGATTTCAGAGACGCATTATTAAATAAAAAAAATGGCGTGACCGACAGCGTGCGTTTTTCAAAATGGTTTGAAAACGCCAGAGCGGCTGAAGTTTTGCATGATATTGATTATTCAGAATTGCCTGATGATGTGATTGCATCTCTGGATAATGCTGCACTCTGGGCCTACAAGGTCGGAAAAGATGCGCTGAACCAGGCGGGCTTGGCCGAAAATAAGGCTCACCTGAAAGACACCGGCCTGATTGTGGGCGTTTCTTCCGCCGGCACCGAGGCGTTCTTACCGCTGTTCGAACAACGTATGGAAGATTTCTCCCTGCGTAAAGCCTTATTCTCAGGCGGTTTCTCTTCCTGCTGTTCCAGCGTTTCTACGCTGCTCGGGCTGCAGGGCGGGGTTGAGCTGGTGGCGACCGCCTGTACGGCCAGCCCGAATGCGGTCGGGATGGCGTTTGACTATATCCAGAACGGCAAAAGCAAAACGATGCTGGCCGTTGGGACAGAGCCAATCTACCTGCCAACCTTCGCTGGGTTTTACGCCCTCAACGTGATGCATCCCGAAGCCTGCACGCCGTTTTCCGGCAACTCCGGCATGTCGATTGGCGAAGGCGCGGGTGCCGTGGTGCTGGAAGAATATGAGCACGCCGTTGCGCGCGGTGCCACCATTTACGGTGAAATTCTCTCCTATGCCACCTCCTGCGATGCGTTCCATGAAACCGGACCGGATCCGCGCGCCAGCGGCGCTGTGCAGGTAATGCATAAGGCGATGGAAAACGCGGGCGTCACCCCAGAGCAGATTGAGTACGTCAACGCCCACGGTACCGGCACTGAAGCGAACGACCGCATCGAAACGCTGGCGATGAAAAAGGTGTTCGCTAACAACGAAAAGCTGCTGGTTAGCTCTACCAAGTCTTACTTCGGCCACAACATCGGTGCGGCGGGGATCGTCGAACTGATCGCCTGCCTGGTTACGCTACCGGATAACCGCGTGCTGCCGACGCTGAACTTCAATAACGCGCGTCCTAACTGCGATCTGGACTACGTGCCGAACGACTTCCGCGATCGGAAAATCAACCTCTTCATGAAGAACAATTATGCGTTCGGCGGTAATAACTGCAGCATGATTATCAGCATGGATCCGTGTTCCGTTCCGGTCAGCGTCTACGACGAAAAGCGCGTCGCGATCTCCGGTCTCGGTGCCGTCTCCGCGATTGGCCACACCGTTAACGAGATCCTCGACAACGTCTGGAAGCAAAGCCAAAGCGTAGAGCTGGGGGGCGTCACCTTCCCGGAAGACACGCTGGAAGAAGCGAAAGAGCTGCTGGATGTTCTCGAAACGACCCGTCAGTTTGAGGACCTGTTCGGTGAAGCGTTTAGCGATCTCACGGCAACCCGTCCGGAAGCGAACGAGCACTTCAAAACCTTCCAGGTCACCGGCCTTGAGCCGCGTAAACATCTGCGTCGCTTCGATCCGCGAAAAGCCACCCGTGGCGGTACGTTTGCGCTAATCGCGTTGTCCGAAGCGCTGGAGCAGGCGAAGCGTAAAATTAAACGTGATGGCGATGCGCTGGGTATGGTGATGGGAATGTCCAGCGGCCCGCAGGAAACCACCTACAAATATCTGCAAAGCCTGAAGCCCGATCCGCGCAAGGTCAGAACCTCTGAATTCCCGGGCTCGCTGATGAACTCTATCCCAACGTTCTGCGGCATTTCCGAAGGGATCAAGGGCTATACCACCACGCTGGCGACCGGGGAAAACGCGGCACTCGGCGCATTAACCTACGGCTACGAAATTGTGCGTCAGGATCTGCAGCCGCAGGTGCTGGTGGGCGGTGCGGACGAGTATTTCCCCTCAATGTCTCTCTACATGGATGCGGTCACCCGGAAGCTCCATATGACCTCTGACGCGCGGGATTATCACATCTACGGTAACGATCCGAAGGGTTATATCCCAGGCGAAGGTGCGTGCATGCTGCTGCTGGAAGATCCGCAGCGCGCGGCGGAGCGTGGCGCCGAGGTGCTGGCAGAAGTGGTTGGTTACGGCAAATCCTGTAGCAATAGCTATTTTGACGCCTCACAGCAGGGCGAGAAATCTGCCTCTATGGCGCTGGCCATCGCCCGCGCGCTGAAGGATGCCGGCATGACGGCGCAGGAGATCGACCTGGTCTGCGGCACCAGCAAAGGCAGCGATGAAAGTTCACGCATTGAAATCGATGCGATCGCTGAAGCCTTCGCGCAGGCAAAACCGGACGTGCCTGTGGTGAACTATAACGCCTGCTTTGGTTTTGTCGCGTCTGCTGCCGGGCTGCTTAACCTGGCGGTCATCATTGACTGTATTAAGAAGCAGGCGGTTCCCGCTATTCCTCATACCGTTGAGTTCTTCGATAAGCGAATTAACTTCGTTCGTGAACCGTTGAAATTGGCCCTTAAGCACGTGCTGCTGGTGGGCGCGACGGAAGGCGGCAACTACTACGCGTTTGTGATTAAAGGATAATATTGTGGATAATGCCGCTATTATTTCGGGGTTCAGTTCCTGCCTGCCGTTTGCCGAAGACAGCCTTCAGCTTATGCAAAACCTGAAGCTGGGCAAACGCGTTGAAAGAAAGCCCTGGTTTAAATCCGACGACGAGGCAATTAAGTGTGGGTTCGATGGCAATAAGCATATTGCCACGCTGGATCATACGGATGATAGCGCATTAGATCTGCTTTATCGTCTGATTGACGATGCACTCGCCCAGGCCGGGCTGGATGTCCAGTGGCTGGGCGGGTGTAACGCTCGCGTTTATTTAACCGGCATCGGCCCTCGGGTCGATGGTATGGCCTTCAAGAATTTTTATAACAAAAATGATGTTGAAGATATTTATCTTTCAAAATCATTAATGACGCTGCACGTCGACAATATGTCGCAGGACAAGATTGCAGGACATATTGCGCGTAAATATCACCTGCAGTATCTCCCCCCCAATATGAACTGCACCAGTAATTCAGCGATGACGGCGGTGCATTTAGGCTGTCAGGCCATCGAGCATGGCGGCGTTGATATTGTGCTGGTGGTGAATTGCTCAAAAATTAAAACCCAGGATATCTGGTTCCTCGATACCCAATCGATGCTGGATACGCACCTGGTTCAGCCTTTCGGTGAGAACAGTAAAGGTGTTCTTTTTGCGGAAGGATACAGCGCGATTCTGCTCGAAAATGCGCGTCACCGCCGCGCAAGGAAGGCAGGCTCCGGCGTGCGGCTGCAAACCACCTACACGCAGATTAGCGCCGGAAGAAGCAATGACAGCTCATGGCTCAGCACCAATATCCTGAAGGTGATGCAGGCTGCGATGAAAAAAGCGGACCTGAGTGCGGAAGAACTGTGCGCAATCATGCCGCACGGTAACGGCTCATCCATCAGTGACAAAGCGGAAGCTAAAGCAATAGCGGTCTTCGCTGAGGAAAATACCATTCCGGTTCTCGCCTACAAAGGCCAGATTGGCTATACCGCCACCGGTTCAGGAATTGTCGATTTAATTATTGGACACCATACGTTATCGCAGCAAGAGCTTATTTCCCCGGTGGGGAATGACACCATTATTGAAAGCGTTGCGCAGCATGTCCTTATTGACCAGGGCATTATTGGGCACCACAAAAAACATCTTCTTAAAGTCGGCGTTGGCGTGGATGGTTCAATCATTGGTGCCGTGATGTCTGATATTCACCGGGGCCTTTGAAGGAGCGTGGAGAGCCATATGTATTTATCCTCATTTTCGCTTGTTGAGCCGGAAGATAAATTTTATTTCTATCAACCCAGCTGGTTAAACGCCTGGGAAGCACATTTATTTAATAAGGCGCTTAAATCTACCCACGCCAATGGATGGGGATTAAAACGTTTTGGTACGCAGCCGGACCTCTACCCGGGAGAGATGATCCGTAACCCTCACTATCAAAAATATCTTGAGGCGATGGAGAAGGCGGCTGATGACGCGCTGATGGCGCTGCCGACCAAAGAGCGTATGAAGCTATTAAAGCAGCGTACGGCATTTATCTACGTCGATTCCTGGGGCGAATCCGGGCCGTTTGAGAATATTTCCAGCGCGTTGCACATATCAACGATCGATACGCTGCCGAAAAACCTGGTCAAGAAATTCTCGGTTAACGCACCTACGTTCAAGCTGCGAAGCGAGAAGCAATCTTTCGTGCAGGCCATCGCTCTGGCGAACGATTACCTGAGCTGGGATGTTTTTGATTTTGTGGTGATTTGTACGGCTTACCGGGCGATCCCCATCCTGGTGTTTTCTGATGAAGATATTTCCCTAAAGTGGGGGGAGAAACGCAGGGACAAGGCCGAAGACGTGAATTTAACGGTTGAACGCGCCGGATGTTTCATCTTCAGCCAGCAGGAGAGCGCTATTCGGGTGAAGGGGGGGCAATACGTCATGGCCGATGCCATCGAGCACACCCAGGTTCCTGAACAGATTGCGTTTTCGGGCCTGCGCAAAGACCTGCTGTCTCGCTCGGCGCTGCCCGCGAATAACACGCTGGATCTGGTTGATCTCTACGGTGCCAGCGGCTGCCTGACTCCAGCGTTAAGTTTCGCCTGGCTCAAACAACATGCTGATTTTTCGGGGCGATTAAGAACCATCGTTCCCGACAAGCAGTTTGGCTACAGCTATTTCGACATTGAATATTGCAAGGAATAACGACATCTCCATGAGCGGAATAATTAAAGAACTCCCAATGATATCGTTGAACAATATCTATAAGAGTTATGGCTCGGGCGAAGGCAAAGTCGATGCCCTGAAAAATATCAATCTGGAAATAGAAAAAGGTGAATTTCTGGCGCTTTGCGGCCCGTCCGGCAGCGGTAAAAGTACCTTGTTAAATATCCTCTCGGGAATTGATAAACCCACCGTGGGAACGGTGATGTTTCTGAAAAAATTACTCAACCATCTGCCGGAAGAACAGCTCGCGGCGATCCGCGGTAGACACCTGGGTTTTATTTTTCAGTTTTTCAATCTGATACCCGTATTGAGCGTATTCGATAACGTCTTTTTCCCGCTGGTGTTAAACGGCCATGTCGGAAAAAAAGAAGCCAGAGAGCGGGCGCTGCATTTTATTGAGAGCGTGGGGCTTGCGGGATTTACCGAACGTAAACCGGGCCAGCTTTCGGGCGGGCAGCAGCAGCGCGTGGCCATCGCCCGGGCGCTGGCACACGACCCGCAGGTTGTCATTGCCGATGAACCGACCGGAAATCTCGATCTGGTCACCGGGGAAGCCATTCTGGATCTCCTGCTGAAAATTAATCAGGAGACACGCACCACTTTTATTATTTCCACGCACTCCAGCCAGCTTAAAGAGCGTGCACGGCGCGTGGTTGAAATTAAGGACGGAGTTTTAGTTCATGATTCACAAACGTAATTTTTTCCTTCTCTGCTGGTTTCTGCTGTGCCTGGCCTATGCCGGAAACATCAAAGCTGCACCGGCACCGGTAGCCGAGCACGTCATAAAAAGCGGTTTCCCGATGGAGGCAGATATGCTCGCCGAGATGACGCAGTCGCTCTTCAAGGAATACAAAGCCAACGACAATCCTCTGTCTCTGGTTTTCTATGCCTACGGTACGCTGCGTCAGGCCGACTATTTCCTTAAAACCAATGACTTTATTCGGGCATCTGAGTTCGGCAAAACGGGCTTTTTCTACCTGGATGAGGCGGTCGATCTCTATGCAGAGAACCCGCTGGTGCGCTACATGCGCGCGCGAGTCGATGCGTATTTGCCTGCGGCTATCGGACGCTGTGTGGTGACGTTAAACGATACGGAACAGATGCTGAAAACCCCTGGCATATTCAATGCCGGTTTAGTGGAACACATTAACGAAATGCGCTATCGCGCGCTGTTGAGTTGTAAACGCAAGAAGCAGGCGGACGCGTTACTGGCTGAAATAGAGCTGCGTAATGCCAGTACCGCATCGTCTCTGGCATCGGGCAATGCGCCAGAGTGGGATATCAACGAAGTGACAGAAGTCCTGTTACCGCTGGTGAAAGGGAAATAAATGTCCGGGGAAATGGTGTTCGCGATAAGCGTTGTTGTGTTGATCCTGCTTTTTGTCCTCTGGTGTGTATTATTTCGTTCGCGGGACGTAAAGTTTGCTTTCTTAAATCTGTTTCGCCACAAAAGGCGCTCGTTTTCAACGATTGCCGCCATTATGTTAGGTGGCGTGTCGATTTTTCTGTACGGCGGTTTTATTGATTACTCCTTTTGGATCCTGAAAGAGCAAACCATCCGTACTAACATTGGTCATGTTCAGATTTATAATAGAAACTATTTCGAAACATCCAATAAAAACAAAAGTCTGATCGAAGATTACCCGGCATTAAAGAAAGCGATCCTCAACGATCCGACTCTGGCCGAGAGTATCTCGACGCTCTCCGGCCAGCTGGAGTTCACCGGTGTTATTTCGCAGTATGAGAGCGAAACCTCCAGCTATTTCTCCGCGCTGGGCGTAGAGCCGCTGCCGGCACTGAAGCTGGGCTCGTTTGATAAATTAATCATCGGCAGCGATCTGTCCCGCATCCGTACGGATGAAATCACGCTTGGGAGCGGGCTGGCGAAAACGCTCAATGCCCACTATGACGACTGGCTGGACGTGCTGGTGGTCAACACGCAGGGCGGACAGGGCGCGCTGTCAATGAAGCTTCGCGGCATCTTTGAATCGGGCATCAAAGATTACGATGACGTAGCGATGAAAATTCCGCTGGATACTGCGCAACGTATTATGGGCACCGCTAGCGTGAGTAAGGTGCTGATCCTGTTAAAAGAGGACGATACTGCCGCGTTCACGGCGAAACTGCGTCAATTTATTGCCGACCACAAATTACCGTTAATCGTCAAAGACTGGAAAGAGGCCTCGATATTTTATCAGCAGGTCGAGGGGCTTTTATCAGGGATCTACTTCTTCATTAAGCTCATCGTTGGTCTGATTGTCATCTTTATGATCGGTAACTCGATGACGATGAATATTATCGAGCGCACCCGGGAAATTACCACGCTCAGGGCGATTGGCCTGAAGCCGCTACACGTGACTCGCCTGTTTTTGCTGGAGGGCATTTTCATCGGCATTATCGGCGCGTTGGGCAGCCTGGCGATTGGTTATGCCATTGCTGCCGTGATTAACCTCTACGGTATCGCGATGCCGCCGTCGCCAGGGCAATCGCAGGGCTACACGGCATTTATCAAAACCGACAGCGCCGCGCTTAACTGGATAACCCTGGTATTGCCGATCCTGGCCGCGACGGGAGCTTCAGTACTGCCCGCGCTGCGTGCTTCACGTCTCAATATTTCGGATGCATTTAAATTCTCGTAAGGAAACGATATGAAAGTTCGTGTTATTGCTCATCTCCTGATGGGGGCGTGCCTCTTTTCAGCAGCGGCTTATTCTGCCGCGGCTGACGAACGCGCGCTGGAAATTATTCGCCGTGCGGATGAAGTCCGTTCGCCAAATAAGCCGTTTCGCTACACCCTCACTATTCATGAATTTAAAGCGGGCGCCACACGGCCCGAAAATAAACAGGTGCTGGATATTTCCATGCGCTTTATGAAACCAGAGGGGGAAATCAAAGCGGATGCCCGCTCCCTGGCGCGCTTTGTTTATCCCCCGCGCGACAAGGGCAAAGTGCTGCTCTCAGACTGGTACGATCTATGGTTCTACACCCCTGAACTGCGCCGTCCGGTTCCCGTCTCACGCCAGCAGCGGCTGATTGGGCAAATATCCAATGGCGACGTGATTGTCACCAACTTTGAATATGCCTACGACGCCTCGCTTAAGGGAGAAACTGCCTGCGGTGAGGCGCGGTGTTACGTGCTGGAGCTGGTCCGCAAATCTGCGGAGGTCACCTGGCCGAAGGTGATGTATTACGTCGAAAGCGTGGGAGATAACCGTCCGTATAAGGCGGCCTATTTCTCTCTGGATAATAAGTTAATTAAAGAAGTTTTATATCAGGATTTCCAAATGGTATTAGGCAAGATGCGGCCGATGAAAATTACAGTGAAAGAGGTGCGTCACGGTAACAGTTATTCCGTCATGGAGTACAGCGACGTCCGTCTGGAGTCGTTACCTGAATCGGCGTTCACTCGCGAGTCTATTCAGCGAGGTGTGAAATGAAGCGCACGTTGACCGGATTAACCCTCGTGCTTTCTGCTCTGCCGGTAAGCGTGTTTGCTGACTGCCTCTCGGGTAATGACGCCGCAAAAAACACGTCCGTGACGTTATATGAGCAGGTGTCCGCCGTTAAAAAACAGATTTCAGACTGGCGAATCAATGGTCGAAACCCATATACCAGACACAATATCTATAACGATGCCGGAGTGAATGTTTCAAGTCGCTGCTCGTTGATTGATAATGCGCTTGATCTGGACTTTTCCGTCTATGGGCTGACCTGGTACACGCCGCGCAAGCTCGGGGCATTTGAAGAGGACGATCGCCGCTCGCGTCTGCTAATTGAGCGGCTCAAGCTTGCCTATACCGTGTCGGACAGCCTGCAGCTTGAGGTTGGCAAACTCCAGGCCAGGCAAGGGCTCTTCTTCCTGCGCTCGCCTTCCGATCTCACGCCGCATTATTACGACGGAGCAAAACCAACGCGGATTTACGATCCCGAGCTCCGTACGGCTTATCAGTCCTCTTCATGGGCGGCAACGCTGTCGATGGACAACCGGGATGAGTCGTTCTCGCTGACGGTGATTCCGAAGCTGGCCTCAATTGATAAATATTATCTGACCTCCGGAAACTGGTCTGCAAACCAGCGCGGCAACAGCAGTGAGTCATGGCTGCTGGGCTATACCTCTCACGCCTTCCGTGACCATACGCCGGGTATGCGCGTTCTGATGGGCGATTCGCATTCGGTTGCGCTTTCAGACAGTTACCACTACACCCCGCAGCTCACCATCAGTGCCGAAGTGGCGTGGCATGCGGAGCAGCGCTGGCGCCATCTGTCGGACGAAAAAACTGCTGAGCTGGCGCGATATGAATTCCCCGACTCGCTGTATGAAACAGAGGATAAACAGGGCGTGGAGGTGGCCGTTGGTGCGCAATACACCTCCGATACCTTCAACGTGTTTGGACTGGAATATTACTACCAGAGCGAAGGCTATTCGCGCTCTGAGTGGAATAAACAGCGTGACCTGATGACCTTTTTGAACACCGCGACAGGCTATGCGCCGCTCGACAGGGCATTTGATTCCTACAAGTACCTGATGGCCTCCGAGATAAGCAATACGGGCAATAAAGGCATGCTGCAGGGGAAACACTATCTCAACGCCTGGTCCAGCGTGCAGTTCACGCATCAGATCGCCGCGCAACCCTATTTGATCCTCAACCTGATGGATCAAAGCACCCTGACGGGGCTACACCTCAGCGCACCGCTGACCTTTATTGATGACCAGCTGGAGGCCTATACCGGCGTCTATTCAGCACTGGGTAGCGCAAATTCTGAGTTTGCCTTCTTCGGCGATGTCGCCGGTGGCTATGTTGGCTTTAAGTATTATTTATAAGGAAATGACAATGACGCTTAATAACGCATCGCAGCCTGTCGTGCTGCTGTTTTCCGGGCAAGGGAATCCAGTGATTGGGATGGGTAGCGATCTCTGGGATCTGAATTCAACGACGAAACAGATTTGGGATTGTGCCAGCGATATTTCTGGGCTTGATTTGCGCCGACTCTGCCTAAAGGGGCCGATGAACAGACTGATTCAGACTACAGTGCAACAGCTGGCCGTCACGGCAATTAACGTATCGCTGTATACCCTTTGCCGCGAGCGTTTTCCGGCGCTTCGGGTGACGGGAGCCTGTGGCCACAGCGTGGGGGAATACAGTGCGCTTTACGCTGCGGGTGCGATCTCGCTGGAGACGCTTTTCCGCACCCTCCATTTTCGCGCCAGCACCATGGATGCGGTCAGCAAAAGGCAGAAGGGCGCGATGATTGCGCTGAAGGGGGCGGATTTTGCCGCCCTGAGCAACATCATCACCCGCTACGGGTTTGAGCTGGATATTAGCTGTGATAATACCCCGAGTCAGCAAGTTATCGGCGGGACACCGGCTGCGCTTAGCGAGTTCGCTAAGGTGCTGGTGGACGAAGGCTATGAGCCGATTAAGCTCGGCGTCAGCGGCGCGTGGCACACGCGTTTGATGGAAGAGGGCGTACAGCTGATGCGCGATTTTCTCGCCGGACAGCCTTTCACCTCACCCGCGTACGACGTGCTGATGAACGTGACGGGCAAAATAGAAATCGTTCCGGAGGCCATTAAGGAAAACCTCTCGCTGCACCTGACCCACACGGTCAAATGGCGTGAATCCATGACGCGGTTTATCGAACAGCCAGGCAGCCCGCTGTTCCTGGAGATGAGTAACAAACCTTATCTTGGCCAAATGCTGAATGATTTCGTCGGTTTTAATGCCGAACGCGTTCTGCACTGTAGAAAAGCATTAGAGATGTAAAGGTCGAGATATGATTCCAGATTATTTAACGTTCATTCGCTTTCAGGATAAAAGGAACCTTCTTTTTATCTATATCGTGACGTTTGTGCTGCTGGGCTTTTACTGGAAAAATGCCGGGTTCTCCTTTACCCGACAGGATGTCTGGCTGGCGAGCGCTATTTTTGCGCTGATACTGTATAGCTTCACTGCCGACCTCAAGGCGTTCTGGGCGTACAAGTGCGTGGTTAAGAATGTCGACTTGTCCATTTTTCTCAAGAAAGAGGCCCGGCCGACGGCTCCGATTGTTTACGATCCTCTCGTTGCTATGGTTATCGCCACGCTGGTTTTCGCTGGCATTAGTGCACTGATGCTTACCCTGGCTCAGCCGGACATCGTGCTGCTGACGCTGACCATCGTTGCCCCGCTGATTATCTGGGGAATGTTCGCCGCGATGCGCACGATCTACATTCGACAGGTCATCGCATCGACAAGGGATAAAGGGAAATATAAGCGTTTGTCCCAGTATCTGGCCATCGCCATTACCCTGTCCATCGTGATGAACCTGCTGACAATAAGTCCCTTACGTAACAGTGAGCAATTTGAGCGCTATGGCCGGTACTTCACCCTCGAGTCCATCATTACCATGCTGGTGCTTTGTGCGGTGGTGCTGGCAATCAATCTTCTGTTTTTACGGTTCACGAAGCGATATATCTTTTTGGGGCACCTTTTCCTTAACGAGATCGATCTCTTTTTCTCTCCGGCGATCCCCTGGCGGGCTTTGTCTGAGAAACCGCTGTGGCTGAGGCTGGTGATGCTGTTGTGTGTGGAGTTTGCCTGGTCGGCGATTGTCGGATTGCTGCTTACCCTGCTCGGATGGAAGGTATGGTTTGAAGTGTACTTCCTGCTCAGCTACCTCCCTTGCCTGGCCTATTACGCTCTCCATACGTGGTGGAAATGGCATAACGATTTCATGATGTCGAGCGATATGTATCTGCGCTGGGCGGAGATCGATAAAGAAAACCCGCTGTGGTAAGACGTCAGAGGCAATAAAAAAGCCAGACCGTCATTACTGACGGTCTGGCTTTTTATCAGGTCGATACGATTCAGGTTATTCGCATCCAGGACAGCATCATCGCGGCGCTGGCAATAACATTTACGTTGGAAATGTATCCGTCATAGCGATTATTAATGGCGGAGAGCTGGTTGTTAAAGTGGTCGTTTTCAGCGGTCAAAACGTCAAGCAGCGTTCGTTTGCCCAGGTGATACCACTGCTGGTAGAACATCTGACGCACGCGGTCTGTTTCGCCTGAGAGACGATCGTAGTCATCGGCGCGCAGGAATGACGAATCACGGACCTGCACCTGATAGTTGATTTGATACTCCAGGTCGCGGTAACTCACCTCATACTGCTGCTGCGCGACGTTAGCTTTGGCGCGGGCCGTCATCTGAGCGGCACGCTGAGAGCCGCCGCTAAACGCTTCCCATTCGACGTTAAGGCCGGTATACCAGCCGCTTTCGTTGCCGTTGCTGTCTTTGGCTGTGCTTTTAGATACCACCCAGTTGACCTGCGGCAGCGCCGCGGCCTTAATGCTCTCCGCTTCATATTCCGCAGCGCGGACTTTTGCTTGCAGGTTCAGCATCATCGGGTTCTTATCCAGCGACGCAATGGCGACCGATGCCGGAATAATCGTATCCTGCCAGTTGAGATCGTCTGGTAGCGATGGCTCTGCGCCAAGCAGGCGCACCAGCTTAATTTTACTCGCGCTCAGCTGATGTTCGATATTGTCCATGCTCGCTTGTGCAGACATCAGTTTCGCTTTTGCCTGTACCAGTTCGCTCTCTCTGCCGCGGTCCGCCTGGGTAATTTGCGACAGCATATTAACCAGCTCTTTCATCCGACCAACGTAATGCTTCGCCACTATTCGGCTTTGCTCATAGCGGCTCATATTCATCAGTTCAGACACGGTGTTATAGGCCAGCTGCTCCCGGGAATACTCTTTTGAATAACGAGCGGCCTTGGCCGTCTCCAGCGAGTTATCCACCTGATTACCGATCCTGCCCCAGTCGATGATCGGGGTATTAACGGATACGGTTCCGCTGGAGTCGCTAAAATGCGTGTTGTTGGAAGAAGCCTGCCGATCTCCGCCCATCGTCGTCAACGGCGAGGTTACGCCCAGCCGCACCTGGGGCAAACGCTGGCCTTTGACCTGATCCACCATATAATCCGAGGCCAGAACCTCAGAGGAGGCTGCACGAAGTTCGGGGCTGTACGCCAGCGCTCTTGCGACCATGCTGCGAAGAAACTCCCGCGAATCACTGGTGCTGGTGCCGTTGAAGTTGCCTTGCACCATGCCGCTGGTGGCGCGACTATTTGCCGACGCGCTGTGGCGACGAACTGTGGCATAGGCCGGATCGGGCTCATAGTATTCGGTGACGGCCGGGAAGAAGTCGTAATTCTTTTTCAGTGCTGCCCTGTTACCCGCCGTGCTTTGCGGCTTCGACATTGGCGCTGCGGCCTGCTGTGCGGTGGCATAACGCTCAGGTTGCGGCGCGGAGAAGGCCCGAGTCGGCACGGCTTTGGACGTACTGGCATATTGCGACTGCGTGCGCATAGAAGGCAAGGATGTGGCAGGCGCGGCATTCTGAGAACGCGCGCGTGCTACCGGCTGCGTTTGCGATGCGCGGTTTAGTTCTGACTGCGTGCGCATAGGTGGCAGCGAGGCCGGGATGTTTTTGATCTGCGCCGCGTCAGCCGCGTAAAGCGGGGTGACAAAAGAAGAGCAGGGCAAACAGAGTGCAACCGCGGCTGCAACCCTGGCCCAACGGCGCTCTTTACGTGCCTTAACCATAAAATTATCTCTCCCTGAATGCTTCACGCGCTTTCAGTATTGGTTTGAGGATGTAAGACAAAATGGTCTTCTCCCCGGTTCTGATTTCAACGTTTGCCACCATCCCCGGAATGATCGGGAACGCTTTATCTTTAACCTGTAGCGCCGCCCGGTTTGTACGGACAAAGACCCGGTAATAGGTCGAATCACCACGTCCCTGACGGGCTTTCTCTTCATCAATTAGCGTGTCTGAACTCAGGTGTTCGACGACGCCGGTCAGGCCGCCGTAAATGGCGTAGTCGTAGGCGGTAATTTTTACCGTCGCGGGAAGACCCGGATGAATAAATGCCACATCAGAGGGTTTAATTTTGGCTTCGACCAGCAGGTTATCTTCGAGCGGAATAATGGTCATGATCTCCGCTCCCTGCTGTATAACTCCGCCGCGCGTGGTCACGCGGATATTGTTTACCGTGCCGCGCACGGGGGCGACAACGGTAGTACGGTTCATCACGTCCTGACGTCCGCGCAGGATCTCCTCCGCCTGCGCCAGTTCAGATTCCAGACGGTTTAGCTCGCTGTTGGCATCAGAGCGGAAGCGGTTGGTCCGTTCGGCAATTTGCAGGCTGAACTCGTTGGCCTGACGCTTGAGGCGCAGGATCTCCACATCGGACATCAGCCCTTTGCGAGCCAGCGGCTCGGAAAGGCTGACCTCGTTTTGCGCCAGTGCCAGGCTGCGCTGCAATGCCTGTACGCTTTCATTCAGGGTTTTGAGGCGCGCGTTATAGGCCTGCGTCTCATCACGCACGATGGACTCAATTCCTGCAATTTCCGGCGGGAAGGTCAGGGGAGTGTCATAGGCTTCAGCCCTGAGACGAGCAATGCTGCCCTTCAGCCCCTGAACTTTTGAAAGCGATTCACCGTAGCTGGCGCCGGCACGCGTGGGGTCGATTTTCAGCAGGATTTGTCCTTTCTCGACAATATCGCCCTCCTGAACGTTCAGCTCCTCAAGAATGCCCCCCTCCAGGCTCTGAATAAGCTGCTCACGGCTGGCCGGGATGACTTTTCCATCGCCACGCGTAATCTCTTCAACGCGAGCGAAATGTGCCCACACCAGCGCGACGACGACAACCATCGTGATGGTATAGAGCATGATCATGCTGAAAGGGGTTTTCTGCGCGATCAGGGCGCCCTGCAGGTCATGCATGAATTTCAGATCGTCCGCTTTTACCTTTCCTGTCGGCTGCGGTTTTTGCACCGCCAGCGCTGTTTTTCCGGCGCCGCCCTCAATTTTTCTCAACGCCGTGGAGGAAGCTCCCGCTCCGCTATCGGCCTCTCCTTTTGAGGCGTTCTGATTCACATCGTCCTCGTTCATCATCCCTTCACACCTTGTTCCTGTTGCTTTTCTTCAACCGAATGCATCGTTTGTTTTTTCTTCAGCACGTTCTCATTCAGGCTTTCCATGACTCGATCTTTTGCCCCGTCTTTCACAACGTGCCCGTCTTCCAGCACTATCAGGCGTTCAACCAGACTGAGTACGGACATGCGATGCGTGACAATGATCAGCGTTTGCCCCTTTGTGGCCTCTTTTAACCGCCGCAGGAATAACGTCTCCGTCATCGCATCCATGGAGCTGGTCGGTTCATCCATCAGTAAAATCTTCGGCCTTAGCAACAGGCAGCGGGCCAGTGCAACGAGCTGCTTTTGTCCACCCGACAGGCAGTTCCCCATTTCACCAATGGGCATGTCAAAACCCAGCGGGTGTCTGGCTGCGACCTGATCCAGCCCGGTCAGGCGAACCACGCGCAGAAACTCTTCCGTGCTTACGCCCGGGTTGCCAATAATGATGTTATGACGCAGCGTGCCGTAAAAAAGACGGCAGTCTTGCCCGACATAGCCTACGGCCGCACGCCAGTCCGCCGGATCAACCTGGGTTGCATCAACGTCATCAATGAATATCTGCCCGCTGCTCTGCTGATACAGGCGCGCCATCACCCGCAGCAGGGTAGACTTCCCGCTGCCGATCCTGCCCAGAATCGCAATCTGCTCACCGGCTTCAATATTGATATTGATATTCTCGAGAATGCGCGGGGCTACCATCATTCCCGGCACTGGATAGGTGAACCCCACTTTGTGCAGGCGCATGCTGCCCGTGAAATTCGGCGTTGGTAGATAGGTAATTAAGGAATCGCGTTCAGTGGGGGTATCCATCAGCTGGTTAAGCGATTTCAGGGCCGTTTTGGCATGCTGATAACGCAACGCCAGCCCGACAACGGATGCCAGCGGGGCGAGAGAACGGCTGGAAAGGATCACTACGCCAATCATGGCGCCCATCGTGAGCTCGCCCGCGTGGATCAAATACACACCCAGCACAACAATACAGACCGTGGTAATTTGCTGAACGAAGGAGACAAAATTGGTTGTCAGCATGGAAAGGTTGCGGGTTTTCATGGAGGAAGCGGCAGCCAGCGCGCTGAAATCATCCCAGCGCTTTTGCATAACGCCTTCACCCTGCGCAGCTTTCAGGGCTTCCAGTCCCTCAATGCTTTCAATCAGCAGGCCTTGCTTGAGCGAAATCTCGCGAACGTTTTCTTCCATATAGCGACCCAGCGGCCACTGAATAACGATGCTGGCAATTAAAATGAGCGGCATTGCCACCAGGGGCACCACGGCAAGCGGACCGCCAATCATATAAATGATGAACATGAACAGCACGCAGAAGGGCAGGTCGGACATCGTGGCGAGCGTCGCAGAGGTAATAAAATCCCGTACTGCCTCAAAATCGCGCAGCTGGTTAGCGAAGGTCCCGGAAGACTGTGGTTTATATTCCATGCGCATAGACATCACCTGGCGAAAAAGCTTCGCGCCCAGGATCAGGTCTGCCTTTTTCCCCGCGATATCGATCAGGTATGCGCGGATCTGGCGGCTGGAAAACTCAAATATATTGGCAATCACGACGCCAATAGCCAGCGACCAGAGGGTGACATAGGCCTGCGTCGGGATCACCCGGTCATAGACGTTCATCGTAAAGAAGGTGCCAGCCAGCGTAAGTATATTTGCCAGCAGTGCCGCCAGCGCAGCGCTGTAAAAATAGTGGCGGTAGCGCCACAGCGTAGAATAAAGCCAGTGACCTTCATTCTGCGCTTTCGGTAAGAGAAGATCGTCGGCACGCGCATCCAGACTGGGTTTTGGCGTGGTGACAAGGGCATAGCCGCCGTAAACTTCCAGCAAATCAGCCGCTGAAACGGTAAGTATTCCTTCGTTTTCAGGCACCACGATCTGATAGGTGAATTGTCCGCGTTTACCGTTACGCGCGGTAATAATGCAATACGTTCCATCTTTGCGGGCGATCAGCAGCGGAAAGAGCCAGGACGATATTGAATTAAGATCGCGTTTTACCCAGCCAGCAGATATCCCCATCTGGTCGAGCATACGCAAAGCCATTTCCGGCTCAAGCTTGTCGCTTTTCGGCAAGCCAGCGTAAAGAACTTCTTTGCTGGCATACTTAGCGTGATGTGCACAAAGCCATTCAACACCCCACAGAAGAGAATCTTTTCTGGGTTCTTCAATATTATTGAAATCGTGCTCTGAATTAACTTTTACGGTGGAAAGATGCGTATTCATTATCGAATCCAGACCTGTAGTTACGTTCCTTACTTTAAAAATAAAGTGAAGGCATGCTATTAAAATTGACCAAGAACATCCGTAAGTACGAAGTTTATGGCTGATGGTTATAGTGAAATTACAAGCGCTGGCAATATCGTAGTGTAAAGTTAGCCGTATATGTACACAATAAAGATAAACCACTGCATGATTAAGAATATTATATGTGGATTGATCCAGGTTTATGTTTTTTCAGGTTTTTTGAACTGAGGGTTAACTGGCGAGCCTTGAAATAGGTACGCCCAGCTTGTTCTCGATTCTTATCTTCATGGCGTAAATGTTTTTAACATTTGTAGCATTCTTCATGGCTATCTTTTTCGGGAGTTGTCCCTTATACAATTCAGAAAACAGGGCGTATTCATTTGCACTAAGTTTGGCTTTCTTCTCCGAAGGTCGCGTTATCTTGCCAAGGAACGACTGGCGAATTTTAAATTTTATATCATCAATAATATCATCATGAAAAATGACGGTGCTGATTATTGTTTCGCTTGTGTCGTTATAAAACCAGTAATGGGCAATCGCGGCCATCTTTTTATCAGTTATCAGGATCAGTCTTGCGTTTTTAAAACGATCTAACCAGCTGTTTGTTAAGAAAAAATTTATATTCTTATAGTTAAAATCAATGACTACAATGGGTTGAGAAATGATTTTAACCGTAATGTTGTTAAAGTATTGTAATATACCTTCTATCAAAAAAGAGTTATTTTCAGGCCAGATATAAAATTCAGAACCATTACACTCGCCCTGTTGTTCAGTACGAAAAGAAGGAAAAACACATTTATTCATACACCCATAGCAGCGCATAGTGTTGTCGTTGTGCTCAATATGTCTAATAGTAACGATATCCATGTGATAAAACTCTATGCGTTAAAATTATAAATGTTAAATCTACTATAATATATCAATATTTATATTAATAATGCATTAAGGAAAAAAACGAGTTGTGATGAGATAAAGCATCGTTTATCCAGGAATTTTCTACAGAAATTAATCCCCATCCGTGATTGTCGATTTTTTTACGCAATACCATTTAAGGCTAATTCACCAGGCGGGTGATAGAAACTCCCAGTTTGCGCTCAATTCTGTTTTTCATGGCATAGGTGTTTTTGACGCTAGTACCGTTCTGATACGCGATTTTTTTAGGTGTCCATCCATTGAACAAGAACGAAAACAGGCTGAATTCATTCTGGCTCAGTTTTGGCCTACTCCCGGATGGTTTGATCGTTTTTGCCAGGAACGTTTTCTTCAGTTTCGTGGCAACCTCCTCAGCGGAATCATCATAAAAGATAATAGAGCTGATGGTGGTCTCTAACGTATCGTTATAGAACCAGTAATGGGCAATCGCCGTCATCTTTTTGTCAGTGACGAGGATAAGGCGCATATTTTTGAATTGTTCGAGCCAGCTATCGTTCAGAAAATAGGTGATATTTTTATGGCTAAAATCAATAATCACGACTGGCTGAGAAATATATTTGTCGCTCACACATTCAAAATAGTGCCGGATACCTTCTACAAGGTAAGAATTGTTATCAGGCCAAATATAGCATTCAAGTCCTGTGCAGGTTTTACGAGCGCACGCTTCAGCGTCACCAAACAGGCATTTTTTCACACAACCATAGCAATGCATCGACGGCGTGTGGCTCACCTGCTGACCATCATTATGAGATAAATAAATAGAGTTATTAGTGTGAAATAACATATTACACCTTATACGCGATGATTAAGCACGATATTAGTTTTGGACGAAGCATCAACCTCGTCGTTTGATGTGAGGCATCATACTGAATACCTGGTACAAGTCTTAATTAAATAGTCTGAACACACCTTTTCAGGCTGCATTTAAGATTTAAGTCTATATTTTTCAAGTGCTTACATGTTTTCTTAAATGGCCGATTTACGGGTTTTTGGGTTATTGTTCTTCTGTTTTGTTAATGGGTGGTTATTTGTTTTCACTTGGTAATGCTATTGCAATTAACATAATGTTAAACATTGAAGGACTAAACTTTATAAGGTTGGAATAGAATGTTTCGATAAAAAGAAAAGAGGGGGTGGGCGGGAACGTCAGATTCAGTGTGAATGTAAATATTGCTTATTTACCAGGTCGCGCATTAGGTTCTCGTACGACCTGGCTAAAGTAAACGACGATGTCCTTTATTTATTTTCTATGCTAAAACGATCGGCATCCTGCCAGGCCGGAAACTTCTCCCGATACTCCTTTAACGCCGTTAACGAGATCTCAGCGTCAATTCGTGTTGCCTGATGCGGCTCGGCGGTGGCAATAATCTCACCCTGCGGACTGATCACCCGGCTGTCACCGCGATAATGGTGTCCGTTACCATCCGTGCCTACGCGGTTACATCCCACAATATAAGCCTGGTTTTCAATTGCCCGCGCCGTTAATAACGCCTGCCAGTGAAGTGAACGTGGCGCAGGCCAGTTGGCAACATACAGCGCCAGGTCGTAATCGTTGCGGTTGCGGGACCAGACGGGGAAGCGCAGGTCATAACAGACCAGCGGCAAAATACGCCAGCCGCGCCATTCAAACACCACGCGTTCGTTTCCGGCTACATAATGTTGATGCTCATCCGCCATGCGGAACAGGTGGCGCTTATCGTAGAAATGCACCTTTCCCTCTGGCTCGACCAGCAGGAAGCGGTTAACCGGCCCGCGTTCGGTCTGGAGGGCGACGCTACCGGCAATCAGCGCGTTTGTCTCCTGCGCTTTGGCGTGCATCCAGGCCACAACCTCGTCCTGCGGCATCGACTGTTTTGCAGCCTCCATCGCAAAACCCGTGGTGAACATCTCCGGCAGGACAATCACATCGCGACCGCTAATCTCTTCGAGCTGGCGATCGAAATGGCGAAGGTTGGCTGGACCGTCCATCCAAACTAAAGGCTGCTGCAAAACAGAAATCTTCAAACCAGGCACGATACCGACTCCTTAAAAGATCGCTTTTTGACACTGTAGCACGTCATTACGAGAAAATGTGGCATTAAAAAACCCCGCACGGAGCGGGGTTGATGGACGCTGAACGTCTTATGCGGCTTCAGGTTTGCGGTGCTTCTCCGGCAGCTTTACCGGCTGTGTCGCCAGCTCTTCTGGTTCGAAATCATCCACGTTAATACTGCGCAGACGGCTCTCTTCGGCTTTCACCAGAATCGCAGCTTCGCTGTTGTCGATGATGCCACCCGCCAGCGCCTGTTTTGCCAGCTCATCCAGTCGTGTAAACGGCAGATTTTTGCCCAGCTGTTTGCAGATCTTCTGGTGAATCGGGTCGGCGGCCATCACGTCAAGCAGCGCCTCTTCCAGCAAACCTACCGGGTTATGCGGGGTAGGTGCCAGATATTGACCCCGACCAATACGAGAGCGGGTTGCGCTCGGTACCTGGAGGATCTTCGCTACCTTGTGATCCAGCTTGTCGGACGGCGCCAGGTGATGACGACCGGTCGGGAAGATCACGACGCGCAGGGCACCTGCCACGAAGCGGTTCGGGAAGTTCGCCAGCAGATCGTCAATTGCCTGTTCGGCCTGATACATCGCATCCTGCACGCCCCAGTGCACCAGCGGCAGATCCGCTTCCTGACGGCCTTCATCGTCGTAGCGTTTCAGCACCGCAGAGGCCAGGAAGATCTGGCTCAGCACATCACCCAGACGGGCGGAGATGCGCTCGCGACGCTTCAGGCTACCGCCCAGCACCGCCATGGAAACGTCAGACAGCAGAGCCAGGTTGGCGCTCAGACGGTTAAGGTGCTGGTAGTAACGTTTGGTCGCATCACCGGTTGGCGTCGCGCTGGTCAGCCCGCGCGTCAGGCCCAGCCAGAAGCTGCGCACCTTGTTGCTGCCGACGTGACCGATATGTTTGAACAGCAGCTTGTCGAAGGCATCCACATCATTATTCTGCGCGGCAGCCATCTCTTCCAGCACGTACGGATGGCAACGAATCGCACCCTGGCCGAAGATCATCATGCTACGGGTCAGGATGTTTGCCCCTTCCACGGTGATGGCAATCGGCGCACCCTGATAGCTGCGTGCCAGGAAGTTGCCTTCACCGAGCATGATCCCTTTACCGCCTGCGATATCCATTGCATCAATAATTGACTGCTGTGCACGGTGGGTACAGTGGTATTTCACAATTGCCGACAGCACGGCGGGTTTTTCGCCCAGCATAATTCCGTAGGTAATCAGCGAGGCTGCGGCGTCCATCACGTAGGCATTGCCCGCAATACGCGCCAGCGGCTCTTCGATACCTTCCATCTTGCCGATGGAGATTTTGAACTGACGGCGGATATGCGCGTAAGCCCCAATCCCCATCGCCACCGATTTCAGACCGCCGGTTGAGTTCGACGGCAGGGTAATGCCGCGGCCCACAGACAGACATTCTACCAGCATACGCCAGCCCTGACCGGCCATTTTCGGGCCACCGATGATGTAATCAATCGGGACAAAGATATCCTGACCGCGGGTAGGACCGTTCTGGAACGGTACGTTCAGCGGGAAGTGACGGCGACCAATCTCAACACCTGGGGTCGAGGTTGGGATCAGCGCACAGGTAATGCCCAGATCTTCTTCACCGCCCAGCAGTTTTTCCGGGTCAGAGAGTTTGAACGCCAGGCCCAGCACCGTGGCGATAGGCGCGAGGGTGATATAACGTTTGTTCCAGGTCAGGCGCATGCCCAGCACCTGCTGGCCCTGCCACTCGCCCATGCAAACCACGCCGGTATCGGGGATCGCGCCGGCATCAGAGCCCGCCTCCGGGCTGGTCAGCGCGAAGCACGGAATTTCCTGGCCACGCGCCAGACGCGGCAGGTAGTGATCTTTCTGCTCTTCTGTACCGTAATGCTGTAACAGCTCGCCCGGGCCTAAGGAGTTTGGCACGCCAACGGTAATCGCCAGGATCCCGGAGACACCCGCCAGTTTTTGCAGCACGCGAGCCTGAGCGTAAGCGGAGAATTCCAGACCGCCATACTCTTTCTTAATGATCATCGCGAAGAAGCGATGCTCTTTCAGGTATGCCCACAGCTCAGGCGGCAGGTCGGCCATTTCGTGAGTGATGGCAAAGTCGTTTGCCATGCGGCACGCTTCTTCTACCGGACCATCAATAAAGGCCTGTTCTTCGGCGGTCAGACGCGGCTGTGGATAGTTGTGAAGCTTTTTCCAGTCCGGGTTGCCCTGGAACAGATCGCCTTCCCACCAGGTCGTACCGGCGTCAATCGCTTCTTTCTCTGTACGCGACATCGGCGGCATCACTTTACGGAATCCCCTGAACACCGGCACAGAGATCATCGACTTACGCATCGGCGTCAGGTTAAACGGCAGTAAAATGATGGCCAGGGGAACAAGAACCCAGATATTCCACAGGCCAGCGACGCCAAGTGCAGCCGTCCAGGCCAGAAGAATCAGGCTACTCAGGAATAAACTGACACGGTGATAGAACAACACACCGAGCAGTACAACGGTTGCGAGAATGCTCAAAATCATCATAAAGAAAAGCTCCCTTGCTTGTAGGAGGTCTGACCACTTGTGATGATATGGTTGTAGTTGATGTCATTTCCTTTAGCAATGTGTTTACAAAATAATTACAACCTGGTTCACATTGTTCGCGTTTTAGCCGGCACAAAAAATCAAAACGCCGGACGATTCGCATGGCTTTAGCTTCTCGCTTTTACTGCTATCCGGTACACTCCACTGTGTTATTTCATCAATACTGAAGGATTATCCTCATGTACCAGGATCTTATTCGTAACGAACTGAACGAAGCGGCGGAAACGCTGGCGAACTTTCTGAAAGATGATGCCAATATTCACGCTATTCAGCGCGCGGCGGTCCTGCTTGCCGACAGCTTCAAAGCCGGCGGTAAAGTGCTCTCCTGCGGTAACGGCGGTTCCCACTGTGACGCCATGCACTTCGCCGAGGAGCTGACCGGACGCTATCGCGAAAACCGTCCGGGCTACCCGGCGATTGCGATTTCCGACGTGAGCCACATCTCCTGTGTAGGCAACGACTTTGGTTACGACCACATCTTTTCCCGCTACGTTGAAGCCGTAGGCCGTGAAGGCGATGTGCTTCTCGGTATCTCCACGTCCGGTAACTCCGCTAACGTGATCAAAGCGATCGCCGCCGCGCGTGAGAAGGGCATGAAAGTGATCACCCTGACCGGGAAAGATGGCGGTAAGATGGACGGTACAGCGGACATTGAAATCCGCGTTCCACACTTCGGTTATGCCGATCGCGTTCAGGAAATTCACATCAAAGTGATCCACATCCTGATCCAATTGATCGAAAAAGAGATGGTTAAGTAAGACTTCGCTGGGGGGCGCCGGTGCCCCCCGCTGTTGTGGAGGTGATCTATGTGCGAACTGCTCGGGATGAGCGCCAATGTGCCAACCGATATCTGCTTTAGTTTTACCGGGCTGGTTCAGCGCGGTGGAGGAACCGGGCCGCATAAAGACGGCTGGGGCATTACCTTCTACGAAGGCAAAGGATGCCGCACGTTTAAAGATCCACAGCCCAGCTTTAACTCACCCATTGCCAGACTGGTGCAGGACTATCCTATTAAATCCTGTTCGGTGATCGCCCATATCCGCCAGGCCAATCGCGGCGAAGTGGCGCTGGAAAATACCCATCCGTTTACCCGTGAACTGTGGGGCCGTAACTGGACCTATGCGCACAACGGGCAGCTCTCGGGCTATAAATCACTGGAAACCGGCAATTTTCGTCCTGTCGGTGAAACGGACAGCGAAAAAGCATTTTGCTGGCTGCTGCACAAGCTGACCGAGCGCTATCCCCGTAAGCCCGGCAACATGACCGCCGTTTTTAAGTACATAGCGTCACTGGCGTCTGAGTTACGCGCGAAAGGCGTCTTTAATATGCTGCTGTCTGACGGGCGCTACGTGATGGCGTTCTGCTCGACAAATCTGTTCTGGATCACCCGACGTGCGCCGTTTGGCGTCGCCACGCTGCTCGATCAGGATGTGGAAATTGATTTTCAGAAGGAGACCACACCGAACGATGTGGTCACTGTCATTGCAACGCAGCCACTGACGGGCAACGAAACCTGGCAAAAGATCATGCCAGGCGAGTGGGCGCTATTTTGTCTCGGGGACCGCGTAATTTGACGCCAGCTGCGGCTGAACCACTTCATGGCTGAGCGGTTTACTCACCACATAACGGCCATTGACGATGGACACCACCGGCGGCTTATGGGTCTGCTCGAAGTAGTCATAGCCCGGTTTTAGCTGTTTCCAGAAATCTGTGTAAACAGAGTACTTATGGCGTGCCATGTTCGCATCCGTCATACGGAACGGATAGATGCTGACCTGAACATTCGGCTGACCGAAGACCAGTGCGCCCGTGACAAACTGGAAGATTTCATCAATGCCGGAATCCGTCATCGCATAACAGCCGACAGACACGCAGGCGCCGTGGATCATCAGGTATTTCCCTTCGTAACCGTGCGCACGGTCGAAGGCATTGGGGAAACCGATGTTAATCGCTTTATAGAAGCGGCTGTCCGGTTTTAGCTGGTTACGCTGAACGTTGTAAAACCCTTCCGGACTTTTGAAGTCACCCTGCCGCTGTTTCGGCCCCAGCCCGCCAGAATAGTTACAGATTTTGTAGCTATCGAGCAGCTGATACGTCTCGCCCATTTTGACAAACAGATCGAGTGTGCGCTCTTCCTTGAAGATTTGAATATAAACCGGGGATCCCATCAACTGCTGTTTATACTCTTTACTGATCGGCGTCGTTGAACTATTACTGCCAAGCAGCCCGGCAAACGACATGCACGGTATCAGAAGCATCGCAATGAACAATGCGATTTTACGCATACTACTGGTTCCTTGATAAAACAATGACCAACTTGCCAGAACGGCAAAAGACACCCGAAATCAGACTAATCTGGACAGGAGCGCTCACATTAGCACCGATGGAGATTTTCGCAAGAGCCAACCTTTGCGTTTACAAATTAGTTTTACTTTATAACCCATTCACATTGTCCTGACTCCAGGAACTTTGCGCAATAGCTCGCATTTCGGCGCGCCAGACGGCGGATTTGCTGCCCCTGGCAGGGCCTAAAATGGTACACTCCGGCCTCTCTGGATTGTTGTTCATGGATACCTGCTAACCACATGTTTAGAATCAGAAAAGGACTCGATCTGCCAATCTCTGGCGTGCCTGAACAGCACGTTACCACCGGCGCCAGTATTCATCATGTCGCCATTGTAGGTGATGATTACGTGGGCATGCGTCCTGCGATGCTGGTACAGGAAGGCGATCGCGTAATAAAAGGCCAGGCACTCTTCGAGGATAAAAAAAATCCTGGCGTTATGTTTACAGCCCCAGCCAGCGGCACCGTTGTTGCCATCCATCGTGGTGAGCGTCGCGTCCTGCAATCGGTTGTTATTCAAATTGAAGGTGATGAGAAACGCGAATTTGCGCGTTTTGACGCCGCCGATCTCGCCACCCTCAGCCACGACGTGGTGCAGACGCAACTGCTGGAGTCGGGACTGTGGACGGCGCTTCGCACGCGGCCCTATAGCAAAACGCCCGTGCCAGGCACTGTGCCGGCCGCTATCTTCGTTACGGCCATCGACACCAACCCGCTCAGCGCAGATCCGCAGCCTCTTATCCTGGCGGAACGAAAAGCTTTCGATGCCGGCCTCACCGTGTTAACACGCCTGACGCCGGGCAAAGTGCATGTCTGCCAGGCCAGCGGCGGTAAGCTGGGCGGTCATCCGCAAGGGCAGGTGGCCTTTAATGAATTTGCCGGCCCGCATCCGGCGGGGCTGGTGGGAACGCATATTCATTTCCTGGAGCCGGTAAGCCTGACGAAACAGGTCTGGCATCTTAATTATCAGGACGTGATCGCTATCGGTAAGCTGTTCACCACGGGTGAGCTGTGCGCAGAACGCATTATTGCCATCGGCGGCCCTCAGGCAACCCAACCGCGTCTGGTTCGCACGCTGCTTGGGGCAGACCTGACGGCGCTGTTGGCTGGCGAAACGAAAGAGGGTGAAAACCGTATTATTTCCGGTTCGGTGCTGAGCGGCAGGCACGCGACAGGCCCGATGGCCTGGCTGGGTCGTTTCCATCTTCAGGTGAGTGTTGTGCTTGAAGGACGCGAGAAAGAGCTGTTCGGCTGGGTACTGCCTGGCGCAGAAAAATACTCGGTAACCCGCACCACGCTCGGCCACTTCCTGCGTCATAAGCTGTTTAACTTCTCCACCAGCACCAACGGCGGTGAGCGCGCCATGGTTCCGATTGGCAACTACGAACGCGTGATGCCGCTGGATATTCTGCCCACCGTGCTGCTGCGGGATCTCCTGGCCGGTGATACCGACGGTGCCCAGGCGCTGGGCTGTCTGGAGCTGGACGAAGAAGATCTGGCGCTGTGTACCTATGTGTGTCCAGGTAAATACGAATATGGACCCGTATTGCGCGAGGTGTTAACCCGCATTGAGCAGGAAGGATAAACATGGGCTTAAAACACCTCTTTGAAAAAATTGAGCCGCACTTTACCGAAGGGAAGCTCAAAAAGTACTACCCGCTGTATGAAGCGACAACGACCATTTTCTACACGCCGGGTCTGGTAACGAAAGGCGCGGCGCACGTTCGCGACGCCATCGACCTCAAGCGAATGATGATTCTGGTTTGGTTTGCGGTCTTCCCGGCCATGTTCTGGGGGATGTATAACGTTGGGTTGCAAACTATTCCGGCGCTGCACCATATGTACGATGCAGAACAGCTGGCGCAGGTGATTCAGTCTGACTGGCACTATCGTCTGGCACAGTCGCTGGGGGTGAGCTTTGCGGCAGATGCCGGCTGGATCAGCATGATGACGCTGGGCGCTGTCTTCTTCCTCCCCATCTATATGACTGTCTTTATCGTGGGCGGTTTCTGGGAGGTGCTGTTCGCCATTATTCGCAAACATGAGATCAACGAGGGCTTCTTTGTTACCTCTATTCTGTTTGCGCTGATTGTTCCGCCAACGCTGCCGCTCTGGCAGGCGGCGATGGGGATCAGCTTTGGCGTGGTGATTGCCAAGGAGATCTTCGGCGGGACCGGACGCAACTTCCTCAACCCGGCGCTGGCAGGACGCGCGTTCCTGTTCTTTGCTTATCCGGCGCAAATCTCGGGCGATCTGGTGTGGACGGCAGCAGACGGATTCTCCGGCGCGACGCCACTTTCACAGTGGGCGGCAGGCGGCGGCGAAACGCTGGTCAATAATGCAACCGGACAGCCCGTCACCTGGTTTGATGCGTTTATCGGCAATATCCCAGGCTCCATCGGTGAAGTGTCTACCCTGATGATTTTGATCGGCGGAGCCATCATCCTCTTTGGCCGCGTGGCGTCCTGGCGCATTGTCGCTGGCGTCATGCTCGGGATGGTACTCACCGCCACGCTTTTCAACTTCATTGGTTCAGACACAAACCCGATGTTCTCCATGCCGTGGTACTGGCACCTTGTGCTGGGAGGCTTTGCGTTTGGCATGATGTTCATGGCCACCGATCCGGTCTCGGCTTCGTTTACCGACAGAGGTAAATGGTGTTACGGCGCGCTCATTGGGGTGATGTGTGTACTGATTCGCGTGGTCAACCCGGCTTATCCGGAAGGGATGATGTTGGCCATTCTGTTTGCCAATCTGTTTGCGCCGCTGTTCGACTACCTGGTCGTGCGCGCCAACATTAAGCGGAGGAAGGCGCGTGGCTGAGATCAAAAATAACGACAGCATCAGCAAAACGCTGCTGGTGGTGCTGGTACTGTGTCTGGTTTGTTCCATTGTCGTGGCCGGTTCTGCCGTAGGGTTGAAACCGCTACAGCAGGAGCAACGTGCGCTGGATAAACAGCGTAACATCCTGGCCGTTGCCGGGCTGATGCAGGAAGGCATGACGAAGGATGACGTCGCAGCGGTGTTTGCCGAACGTATTACCGCACGGCTGGTGGATTTAAAAACCGGGGAGTTAATGGATAAAGACCCGGCGAAATACAACCAGGCGCTGGCGCTAAAAGATCCGCAAATGAGCACCACGCTTGACGCCTCGCAGGATCCGGCAGGCATTAAGCGCCGCAGCAATGTCGCGGAGATTTACCTCGTCCGTGACGAGCAAAAACGCATTCAGAAAATCGTGTTGCCCATCTATGGCAACGGTTTATGGTCAATGATGTACGCCTTTGTGGCGCTGGATACCGACGGCCGTACGGTTAAAGGCATTACTTATTACGATCAGGGCGAAACGCCGGGGCTGGGGGGCGAAGTTGAGAACCCTAACTGGCGGGCACAGTTTGTTGGTAAAAAAGTGCTCGACGACAACGGCCAGCCTGCGCTGAAGGTGGTAAAAGGGGGCGCGCGTCCCGGCGATGAATTTGCCGTTGATGGCCTTTCCGGCGCCACGCTCACCTCAAACGGTGTGCAGCACAGCTTTGATTTCTGGATGGGTGAACTGGGCTTTGGTCCCTTCCTGAAGAATGTACGTGAAGGAGCGCTGAATAATGGCTGATACGGGTGAACTGAAAGAAGTTAAAAAGGTGCTGATTGGCCCGCTGTTAGCCAATAACCCGATAACGCTTCAGGTGCTGGGGGTGTGCTCGGCGCTGGCGGTCACCACCAAGCTGGAAACGGCGGTGGTCATGACGCTGGCGGTAACGCTGGTGACAGCTTTTTCCAGCATGTTTATCTCAATGATCCGCCACCACATACCCAACAGCGTAAGGATCATCGTGCAGATGGCGATCATCGCCTCGCTGGTGATCGTGGTCGATCAGCTCCTGCGCGCCTTCGCCTATGAAACCTCGAAGCAGCTTTCGGTGTTTGTCGGCCTGATTATCACCAACTGTATCGTGATGGGGCGTGCTGAAGCCTATGCGATGAAAATGCCGCCGCTGGCGAGCTTTATGGACGGTATCGGCAACGGCCTGGGTTACGGCGTAATCCTGTTGACGGTTGGTTTCCTGCGCGAACTTATTGGCAGCGGCAAGCTGTTTGGCATTCCGGTGCTGGATACGGTACAGAACGGCGGCTGGTATCTGCCGAACGGCCTGTTCCTGCTGGCCCCAAGCGCATTTTTCATTATCGGTTTGCTGATCTGGCTGATTCGTACGTTGAAGCCTGAACAGCAGGAAAAGGAGTAACCGACAATGGCTCATTACCTGAGTTTATTTGTGCGCGCGGTGTTTGTTGAAAACATGGCGCTCGCTTTCTTCCTGGGCATGTGTACGTTCCTTGCCGTTTCTAAAAAGGTATCGACGGCATTTGGTCTGGGCGTGGCAGTCACCGTTGTGCTGGGGCTTTCCGTTCCGATTAACAACCTGGTATTCAACTTCGTGCTGCGCGATGGCGCGCTGGTGGAGGGGGTTGATCTTAGCTTCCTGAACTTCATCACCTTTATCGGAGTGATTGCGGCGCTTGTTCAGATCCTGGAGATGATCCTCGATAAATACTTCCCGTCGCTGTACAACGCGCTGGGGATCTTCCTGCCGCTGATCGCCGTGAACTGCGCCATTTTTGGCGGTGTTTCCTTTATGGTTCAGCGTGATTACAACTTCAGTGAATCGGTTGTGTATGGCTTCGGTTCCGGTATCGGCTGGATGCTGGCGATTGTTACCATGGCGGGGATCCGTGAAAAAATGAAATATGCCAACGTACCTGCGGGGCTTCGTGGCTTAGGGATCACCTTTATCACCACCGGCCTGATGGCGTTGGGCTTTATGTCCTTCTCCGGTGTGCAGCTATAAGGGCTAACAAATGGAAATTATTCTTGGCGTGGTGATGTTCACGCTGATAGTACTGGTGCTGTCAGGGCTGATCCTGGCGGCGCGTGCGAAGCTGGTCAATTCCGGGGATGTGATCATTGATATCAATGACGATCCGCAGAATCAGATCCGTACCCCGGCAGGGGATAAGCTGCTTAACACGCTCTCCGGCAACGGGATTTTTGTCTCGTCTGCCTGTGGCGGCGGTGGCTCCTGTGGCCAGTGCCGTGTGACGGTGAAAGAGGGCGGCGGTGATATTCTGCCAACGGAACTGTCCCATATTACGAAGCGTGAAGCGAAAGAGGGATGCCGTCTGGCGTGTCAGGTCGCTGTGCGCCAGAACATGAAGATTGAGCTGCCGGAGGAGATCTTCGGCGTGAAAAAATGGGAGTGCGAAGTTATCTCTAACGATAACAAAGCCACGTTCATTAAAGAGCTCAAGCTGCGTGTCCCTGAAGGGGAGAGCGTCCCGTTCCGTGCGGGTGGGTATATCCAGATTGAATGTCCGGCACACACCGTCGCGTATGCTGACTTCGACGTGCCCGAAGAGTACCGGGCCGACTGGGATAAATTTAACCTCTTCCGCTTTGTTTCCGAGG
The DNA here is from genome assembly GCF_001922365.1 of Enterobacter cloacae complex sp. AR_0002. Lineage (NCBI taxonomy): Bacteria > Pseudomonadati > Pseudomonadota > Gammaproteobacteria > Enterobacterales > Enterobacteriaceae > Enterobacter > Enterobacter cloacae complex sp. AR_0002. The sequence goes on along the minus strand of NZ_CP018814.1, from coordinate 2,557,909 downwards.
TAAAAGAGCCCGCGCTCCGCGCCTATTCCATGGCTAACTACCCGGAAGAGAAGGGCATTATTATGCTCAACGTGCGTATCGCCACGCCGCCACCGAATGTGCCTGATGCCCCCCCTGGCGTCATGTCATCCTATATCTGGTCCCTCAAGCCTGGCGACAAAGTGACGATTTCCGGCCCGTTCGGCGAATTCTTTGCCAAAGATACTGACGCGGAGATGGTCTTTATCGGCGGCGGAGCGGGTATGGCGCCGATGCGTTCGCATATCTTTGACCAGCTCAAACGACTTGGCAGCAAGCGCAAGATCAGCTTCTGGTACGGAGCGCGTTCACTGCGCGAAATGTTCTATGACGATGAGTTTGAACAACTGGCACGTGATAACCCTAACTTTACCTTCCATGTGGCGTTATCCGATCCGCAGCCGGAAGATAACTGGACAGGCTATACGGGCTTCATCCACAACGTGCTGTATGAAAATTACCTCAAACAGCACCCGGCACCGGAAGACTGCGAGTTCTATATGTGTGGTCCACCAATGATGAACGCGGCCGTGATTAAGATGCTAAAAGATCTTGGCGTGGAAGATGAGAACATCATGCTCGATGATTTCGGAGGCTGATTATGCTGACCTTTCTGGCGACCTTTGCGGTGTTTGTGCTGGTGATCTTCGGCATGTCCTTAGGCTGGATCATCAAGCGTAAAAGCATTCAGGGCAGTTGCGGAGGCATCTCTTCCATCGGAATGGAAAAAGTGTGCGATTGTCCGGAACCGTGCGATGCGCGGAAAAAGCGGATGGCTCGCGAGCAGCAACGCATTATTTAGTCTTCCTGGTCGGGTAAGGCAACGCCGCCACCCGACAATTCCCATGCACACTTCTCAACCCTCATTTGTTTACTGTATACTTATCCAGTAACGAGTGAGGGCTTACTATGCGCAAAATAATCCATGTCGATATGGACTGCTTTTTTGCCGCAGTGGAGATGCGTGACAACCCGGCGCTGCGGGATATTCCCATTGCCATTGGCGGCAGCCGGGTACAGCGCGGTGTCATCAGCACCGCCAACTATCCTGCTCGCAAATACGGCGTGCGCAGCGCCATGCCGACAGCGATGGCGCTGAAACTGTGCCCGCATCTCACTCTTTTGCCCGGACGTTTTGATGCCTATAAAGAAGCATCGAGCCACATTCGGGAGATCTTTTCCCGCTACACTTCACTTATCGAACCGTTATCGCTGGATGAAGCCTATCTTGATGTCACCCACAGCTTGCACTGCCACGGCTCCGCCACCCTGATGGCGCAGGAGATCCGCCAGACTATTTTTAACGAGCTGAACCTGACGGCATCGGCGGGTGTCGCGCCGGTCAAATTTCTCGCCAAAATCGCCTCCGATTTAAATAAGCCCAACGGCCAGTACGTTATCACTCCGGAAGAGGTTTCGGCGTTTTTAAAGACGCTGCCGCTCAGCAAAATCCCCGGAGTGGGCAAAGTCTCCGCCGCGAAGCTGGAAAGTATGGGGCTACGCACCTGCGAAGACGTTCAGCGCAGCGATCTGGCGCTGCTGCTTAAGCGTTTTGGCAAGTTTGGCCGCGTACTGTGGGAACGCAGTCAGGGCATTGATGACCGGGATGTGAACAACGAACGGCTGCGTAAATCGGTCGGCGTTGAACGCACGCTGAGCGAAGATATCCATGACTGGACCGAATGTGAAACCATTATTACGGAACAACTCTATCCTGAACTTGAACGACGCTTACTGAAGGTCAAACCGGATCTGCTTATTGCCCGGCAGGGCATCAAACTGAAATTTAACGATTTTCAGCAGACGACGCAGGAACACGTCTGGCCACGCCTCAACAAAGAGGATCTTATCGCGACGGCAAAAAAGGCATGGGAAGAACGGCGGGGCGGGCGAGGGGTGAGGCTGGTGGGGCTGCACGTCACCTTGCTGGATCCGCAGCTGGAGCGTCAGCTGGTGTTGGGGCTGTAGATTACGCTAATTGTAGGCCCGGTAAGCGTAGCGCCACCGGGCAACAGACGACGAATTACTTCGCAGGGATTGCTTTCAGCAGCTCAGTCAGCAGCGTCCAGTAGTGACCGACGCTTTCAATATGAACCTGTTCATCCGGGGAGTGTGGACCCGTGATGGTCGGCCCAATGGAGACCATGTCCATATCCGGATACGGTTTCTTGAACAGACCACACTCCAGACCCGCGTGAATAACCTGAATGTTCGGGGTGCTGTTGAACAGTCGCTGATAAGTTTCACGCACCAGTGCCATGACCGGAGAACTTGCATCCGGCTGCCAGCCCGGGTAGCTGCCTTTTGCAGACGTTTTCGCGCCCGCCAGGGTACCCAGAGATTCCAGCATGCTCACAACGTACTCTTTTCCGCTGTCGATCAGGGAACGGATCAGGCAGATGATCTCTGCGCTGTCGTCACCCATGGTCACCACGCCCACGTTCAGGGAGGTTTCCACCACGCCTTTCGCCACGTCAGAGTTGCGAATAACGCCGTTTGGCGTTGCGTTCAGCAGCTGGACAAACGTGTCACGAGACTGTGCGGTCAGCGCGGCTTTATCCGTCGTAACGGACTCCAGCACCACCGTCAGGTTTTTCTCTTTTGCAGACAGTTCGTTTTTCAGGATCTCCAGATACACGCTTGAGAGTTTTTTCAGTTCGTCCGCTTTCGACGCAGGCACTGCCAAGGTAGCGAAGGCTTCGCGAGGGATCGCGTTACGCAGAGTACCGCCGTTGAAGTCCACCAGACGCAGATCCAGTTCAGCGGCATGGCCCGCCAGGAAACGCGCCAGCAGTTTGTTGGCGTTGCCCAGGCCCAGGTGAATATCACCGCCGGAGTGACCGCCTTTCAGCCCTTTCAGCGTCAGCTTAAAGGTCTCGAATCCGGCAGGGATCGCTTCGCGGGACAGCGGCAGGGTAGAGATAAAATCGATCCCGCCCGCGCAGCCCATGTAGATCTCACCTTCTTCTTCGGAGTCGGTGTTGATCAGAATGTCCGCTTGCAGCCAGTTTGCCTGGAGACCGAACGCGCCATCCATGCCCGCTTCTTCAGTCATGGTCAGCAGCACTTCCAGCGGACCGTGTTCAACGCTGTCGTCAGCCAGCACGGCCAGCGCGGAAGCCATACCAATGCCGTTATCTGCGCCCAGGGTCGTGCCCCGCGCCTTCACCCACTCGCCGTCGATGTACGGCTGAATCGGGTCTTTTGTGAAGTCGTGAACGGTGTCGTTGTTTTTCTGCGGAACCATGTCCAGGTGCGCCTGCAATACCACTGGCTTACGGTTTTCCATACCTGCGGTGGCAGGTTTGCGGATAAGAATATTGCCAACCTGGTCGCGTTCAGCGTGCAGACCTTTTTCCTTTGCCCAGCCCATAATATGTTCGGCAAGCTGTTCTTCGTGATAGGAAGGGTGCGGAATGGAGCAGATTTTGGCAAAAATATCCCACAGCGGCTGTGGAGATAATTGAGACAGTTCAGACACGATAGGTCTCCTTGTCGTTGCGCTGCAAAACAATGTTGCAGGTCACAGGGTTAGCAGGTTAATCGTTACCACAAGCCAGGCTTGCGAGATGCAACTGAGAATACCACTTTCTCCCGTGGCTGGTAGCATTAAGCATGTAAAAACTCAGGCTCATGGCGCGTAACACTGGTTTTTAGTGCGTCAGATCTCTATAATCTCGCGCAACCTGGTTCACCCTCATTTTTTTTAAGCCGTATATAAACAGGCTGGGACACTTCACATGAGCGAAAAATACGTCGTCACCTGGGACATGTTGCAGATTCACGCACGCAAACTGGCTGCGCGTCTGATGCCTTCCGAACAGTGGAAAGGCATTATTGCCGTCAGCCGTGGCGGTCTGGTACCGGGGGCGCTGCTGGCACGTGAGCTGGGTATTCGTCATGTCGATACCGTATGTATCTCCAGCTACGATCACGACAACCAGCGCGAACTGAAAGTGCTGAAACGCGCGGAAGGCGACGGTGAAGGCTTTATCGTTATCGACGATCTGGTGGATACCGGCGGTACTGCGGTGGCTATCCGCGAAATGTATCCAAAAGCGCACTTCGTCACTATCTTCGCGAAACCAGCGGGTCGCCCACTGGTTGATGATTACGTCATTGATATCCCGCAGGATACCTGGATTGAACAGCCATGGGATATGGGCGTGGTCTTCGTACCGCCTATCTCTGGCCGTTAATTTCAGTACGTAACTTTACACGCCCGGTTATGCCGGGCGTTGTTCTTTTTACCCTGCCACGCGTTACAATGGTCTTCATATGACGTATCCATGGAGGCAACGCAATGACGCAGGCGAATCTCACCGAAACTCTCTTCAAACCCCGTTTCAAGCACCCTGAAACGTCGACGCTGGTGCGTCGGTTTAATCCGGGGACAATGCCTGCCGTTCAGTCAGCGTTAGACGGTAAAAACGTGCCCCACTGGTATCGAATGATTAACCGCCTGATGTGGATCTGGCGCGGCATCGATCCGCGTGAAATCCTCGACGTGCAGGCGCGTATCGTGATGAGCGAGTCCGAGCGTACCGACAGCGATCTCTACGATACGGTAGTGGGCTACCGTGGTGGAAACTGGATCTACGAATGGTCAAAGCAGGCCATGCTCTGGCAGCAAAAAGCGAGCCAGGAAGAAGATGCCACTCTCAGCGGCAAGCACTGGCTGCATGCGGCAAACCTTTACAGCATCGCTGCATATCCGCATCTTAAAGGCGACGAACTGGCAGAGCAGGCGCAGGCGCTGGCAAACCGGGCTTATGAAGAGGCTGCGCAGCGGTTGCCTGGCCGGATGCGTGAAATTGAGTTCGCCATTCCCGGCGGCAGCCCGGTGACCGGATTCCTGCATATGCCGGAGGGGGAAGGGCCGTTCCCGACGGTTCTGATGTGCGGTGGACTGGACTCGTTACAAATTGACTATTACAGCCTGTATGAGCGCTACTTTGCCCCAAACGGAATCGCCATGCTGACGCTTGATATGCCTTCCATTGGTTTTTCATCCAAATGGAAACTTACGCAAGACTCCAGCCTGCTGCACCAGCATGCATTAAAAGCGCTGGAGAATATCCCCTGGGTTGATCACACCCGGGTTGGCGCGTTTGGCTTCCGCTTCGGCGCTAACGTCGCGGTACGGCTTGCCTACCTTGAATCTTCACGCCTGAAGGCCGTCGCCTGTCTTGGTCCGGTGGTGCATGCTCTGTTAAGCGATCCTGCGCGTCAGGGTAGCGTTCCTGAGATGTATCTGGACGTACTGGCGAGCCGACTTGGCATGCATGATGCTTCAGACGAAGCGTTGCGCATTGAACTTAATCGTTATTCATTAAAAACGCAGGGCTTACTCGGCCGCCGCTGCCCAACCCCGATGATGTCCGGTTTCTGGAAGAACGATCCGTTTAGCCCGGAAGAGGAGTCACGCTTAATCACGTCGTCATCTTCTGATGGTAAATTGCTGGAGGTGCCCTTCAGCCCGGTGTACCAGAATTTTGACAAAGCGCTGAAAGAGATCACACGCTGGATCACGCAGAGATTGTGTTAATAGTTTGCTAAATTTCGTTGGTTTGGTAAAACAGTGCTTCACAAAAGGAGATCGCAATGACGTTACCGAGTGGACACCCGAAAAGTAGACTGATTAAGAAGTTCATGGCTCTTGGCCCGTATATTCGAGAAGAGCAGTGTGAAGAGAATCGCTTTTTTTTCGACTGCCTGGCTGTTTGCGTCAACGTGAAGCCTGCACCCGAAAAACGTGAGTTCTGGGGCTGGTGGATGGAAATGGAAGCACAGGAAAACCGTTTTACCTATACCTATCAGTTTGGCCTGTTTAATAAAGACGGGCACTGGCAGGCGACGAGCATCAAAGATCAGGAAGTGATCGATCGCCTGGAGCATACGCTAAAAGAATTTCACGGCAGAGCTCGCGACCTGCTGGCAACATTGGATCTGAAGCTGGAGCCTGCGGACGATTTTTCCAGCGAAGCGGTGAAACTGAGAGCCTGATGATGTCCCAGCGCCGGGTGGCGGCTACGCCTTACTCGGTCTGAAAAATGTACTATCCCGTACGCCCGGTAAGCACAGCGTCACCGGGCACAAAAAAACCGGCTCAGCGCCGGTTTATTTATTACCACAACATCAGAACTGGTAGGTCATGCCCAGCGCAACGATATCATCGCTGCTTACGCCCAGTTTATTATCGTCATCAATCTGGTTGATCTTATAATCAACAAACGCAGACATATTTTTGTTGAAATAATATGTCGCACCTACGTCGATGTATTTCACGATATCTTCATCGCCGATACCTTCGATATCTTTGCCTTTAGACTGCACGTAACCCAGAGATGGACGCAGACCAAAGTCAAACTGATATTGCGCGACTACTTCGAAGTTTTGCGCTTTATTTGCAAAGCCACCGGAAATAGGGGCCATATTGCGGGTTTCGGAATAGATAGTGGCCAGATAAATATCATTGGCATCATATTTCAAACCGGTTGCCCAGCCTTCTGCTTTTTTACCTTCGCCGCGTGCCTGAAGGTTTTGCTCGTTGGTGCGGTCGGAGCTGGCATACGCACCAATCACAGAAAAATCGCTGCCGCCGAAGTCATAGCTCAGGGAGGTACCGAAGCCGTCACCGTTTTGCTTCTTCACGTCGCGGTTTTCATTTTTGCCCTGGTATTGCAGGGTCATATTCAGGCCGTCAACCAGGCCAAAGAAATCGGTATTACGGTATGTGGCCAGACCGGAGGCGCGTTTCGTCATGAAGTTATCGGTCTGTGCCAGGCCGTCACCGCCGAACTCCGGGAACATATCGGTGTATGCGGCGACGTCATACAGCGCGCCCAGGTTACGGCCATAATCCAGTGAGCCGAAGTCTTTCAGTTTCAGCCCGGCAAATGCCAGACGTGTTTTTTGAGAAGAGTCGCTTTCAGCTTTGTTACCCGCGAACTCAGCTTCCCAACGTCCGTAGCCCGTCAGCTGATCGTTAATCTGCGTTTCACCCTTAAAGCCGAAACGAACATAAGTCTGGTCACCATCCTTAGCGTCATCATCACTGATGTAGTGCATTGCTTTTACTTTGCCGTACACGTCCAGTTTATTCCCGTTTTTATTATAAACTTCTGCTGCCTGAACAGATGCGGAAGCAACTACGCCCATTACCACTAATGCCAGAGTGCTCTTTTTCATTTTCAATCCTGATTTTATAAAAACGCGCTAATATTCGCTGAGTAATAAGATTCGGCTTATTACCCCGTGAAAAACAGGAAGGGTTTTATCGTTCGTGGGTGAAAGTTTTATGACAAAGTAAGAATATGTCTAAAAAAGTATGTTTTAATTTTTCGGTAATAAAATTGTCAAAATCTGCCGCTACGCTTCCTGATCCCGCGCAACAAAGTGACGGGTCATGCGCTAAGGCAGTTGGCAACGGGGCTGACACCTGTTAAAACGTCTGACTGACATCATTTTCCCTTATTGTTGAACGGCAGAGAATCATGAGTGACAGCCAGACGCTGGTGGTAAAACTCGGTACCAGTGTGTTAACAGGCGGATCGCGCCGCCTGAATCGTGCCCATATCGTTGAGCTTGTACGTCAGTGCGCTCAGTTGCATGCCGCAGGGCATCGTATTGTAATTGTGACATCCGGGGCGATTGCCGCCGGGCGTGAACACCTGGGCTACCCCGAACTCCCCGCGACGATCGCTTCCAAACAGCTGCTGGCCGCCGTGGGACAAAGCCGACTCATACAGCTCTGGGAACAACTGTTCTCCATCTACGGCATTCACGTCGGGCAGATGCTGCTGACGCGTGCGGATATGGAAGACAGAGAACGTTTCCTGAATGCCCGCGATACGCTGCGCGCGCTGCTGGATAACCATATCGTTCCGGTCATTAACGAAAACGACGCTGTTGCCACCGCTGAAATCAAAGTGGGCGACAACGATAACCTCTCTGCGCTGGCGGCGATCCTGGCAGGGGCCGATAAGCTGCTGCTTCTGACCGATCAGCAGGGGCTGTTTACCGCTGATCCGCGCTCTAATCCACAGGCTGAACTGATCAAAGACGTTCACGGCATTGACGATGCGCTGCGCGCCATCGCGGGTGACAGCGTTTCTGGTCTGGGGACCGGCGGTATGGGCACCAAGCTCCAGGCCGCGGACGTGGCGTGCCGGGCCGGCATCGACACCATCATCGCCGCGGGCAGCCGTCCGGGCGTGATAGGTGATGTGATGGAAGGCATCTCTGTAGGCACTCGCTTCCACGCCCAGGCGTCCCCGCTGGAAAACCGCAAACGCTGGATCTTTGGCGCGCCCCCGGCTGGCGAACTGACCGTGGATGAAGGCGCGACCGCCGCTATTCTGGAAAGAGGAAGCTCGTTACTTCCAAAAGGAATTAAAAGCGTGACAGGCAACTTCTCGCGTGGTGAAGTGATCCGAATCCGTAACCTTGAAGGTCGCGACATCGCTCATGGCGTAAGTCGTTATAACAGCGACGCGCTGCGTCGGATTGCTGGTCACCATTCCCAGCAGATCGACGCCATCCTGGGCTATGAATATGGCCCGGTTGCCGTGCATCGTGACGACATGATTATTCGTTAAGGAGCCAGAACATGCTGGAACAAATGGGCGCAGCCGCGAAAGCCGCCTCGTATAAACTGGCGCTCCTTTCCAGCCGCGAGAAAAACCGCGTGCTGGAAAAAATCGCTGATTATCTGGAATCTCAGTCGCAGGAAATTTTGCTCGCCAACGAGCAGGATCTGCTGGAAGCGCGTCGCAACGGCTTGAGCGAAGCGATGCTCGACCGTCTGGCGCTGACCCCGGCGCGTCTGAAAGGTATTGCCGACGACGTCCGTCAGGTGTGCAACCTCGCCGACCCGGTAGGGCAGGTGATTGACGGTGGGGTGCTCGACAGCGGGTTACGCCTTGAACGTCGTCGCGTGCCGCTTGGCGTCATTGGGGTGATTTACGAAGCGCGTCCAAACGTGACGGTGGATGTCGCCTCCCTGTGCCTGAAGACCGGTAACGCCGCGATCCTGCGTGGCGGGAAAGAGACCTGGCGCACCAACGCCGCGACGGTAAACGTCATCCAGCAGGCGCTGGAGGAGTGTGGTTTACCGGCGGGTGCCGTGCAGGCGATTGAAAGCCCCGACCGTGCTCTGGTTAACGAGATGCTGCGCATGGACAAATACATCGACATGCTCATCCCACGCGGCGGTGCGGGCCTGCACAAGCTGTGCCGCGAGCAATCTACCATTCCGGTGATCACCGGTGGTATTGGCGTATGCCATATCGTGGTGGATGACACCGCGGAGGTAGAACCTGCGCTGAAGATTATCGTCAACGCTAAAACCCAGCGTCCAAGCACCTGTAATACGGTAGAAACGCTGCTGGTGCATCAGGGCATCGCCAGTACCTTCCTGCCAGCGCTGAGCAAGCAGATGGCGGAAAGTGGCGTCACGCTGCATGCGGACGAGAGCGCTTTCGCCCTGCTGAAAGACGGTCCGGCGAAGGTCGTTCCGGTTAATGCGGAGCAGTACGACGATGAGTATTTGTCGCTGGATCTGAACGTGAAGGTAGTTGCGGATCTCGATGACGCTATTGCGCACATTCGTGAACACGGAACCCAGCATTCTGACGCGATCCTGACGCGCACCCTGCGCAATGCCGATCGGTTTGTGAATGAAGTGGATTCGTCTGTGGTTTACGTCAATGCCTCGACGCGCTTTACCGATGGCGGCCAGTTTGGTCTGGGCGCGGAGGTGGCGGTGAGCACACAGAAGCTGCACGCCCGCGGTCCGATGGGGCTGGAAGCGCTGACCACCTACAAGTGGATCGGCTTTGGTGATGATACCATTCGTGCGTAAATAATCGCGGGTGATGCAAAAATAGCCGTTTGATTCAAAAGGGCATTGACGCATCACCCGGTTAGATCTACTCTTTTGCCCCGTGGTTACGCTCGTAACCGGCCTTTCAGGGCCGATATAGCTCAGTTGGTAGAGCAGCGCATTCGTAATGCGAAGGTCGTAGGTTCGACTCCTATTATCGGCACCATCTAAGAAAATCAATCACTTATCGTCAAAAACCTAAAGGATTGTATCTTTCATTATCATCCTTGATAACACTTGGTAAACGCCTTTCCGTTGTATCGGCTCAAGGATTGTACAACGTACTGGCGGGTAGTTACCAGGCTCAAGCCCGAACAGCATTAGAAATTTTGCCATCCCTTGAAGCTGAAAGAGTTGCCGGACTCTCTAAACACATCACTTGAACCATTAGCGATACGTTCCGCGCTTCGTGCGGCGCTCAATGATGCTACACCTTGTGAAAGGTCACAGAGAATAAACAGGCGTAATGTTGGGAAGACTAACCGGATCGGGAAAGAATCCGGCTCTGCCACGGTTTCGATCACCGGAGTATAACGATCACCTGATAAGAGAACGTGCTAAGGCTTTATCCTCCCTGCGAAGGGATTACACCCTGCGGTAGCGCTATGCGCCGCCTTTTCTTATGTGCCCAACACGGCACGTAATGATCATCTATTATCTGCACCATTGTAACTTTCGTTGTACTGTCTCTCTGCTGTACGTTGAACGCTGGCAGATTCAGCGGAGGGGATACCATGTCAAAAGCCACGAATACAGCAGCCACTAAGCGCAACAACCGTAAGATTCACGCCCGTAAATTCCTGGCAACACCAGAGGGGAAAGCCTGGCTTGCTAAGAAGCAGGAAGAGCGAGAGGAAATCAAGTTGGCGCGAGCGGCTAACAACATGTTTTAAACTACCGAACACGCCGCTAATTGGCTTCTATTGTCCAAAATCTGTTAGTTGCGCATTTCCTGCTCTCTGGATACCCTGATATAAATCATACAAGGAGGACAGTTTATGAGCGCACAGGCAGAGGAAGGAACATTACGCCGGATGACCTTAGGCGAGATTGCAATGGCTCGCAGAGTGTTCGGTGATTCGATAGTGTATAGCCGTGTCTGGATTCATTGCGACAGCTATTTACCGTTCGGCCTCCAGAAACAGAACTACGCGATGACTCCCAACGGGGAGTTGTGGTACAGAAAACAGATGTACAGGGAAGACTTTTCCGCAAACTCAGTTTTCGTTGAAGATAAATATGTTTTCATCCATGAATTGGGGCATGTGTGGCAACACCAGCACGGGCAATGGGTGAGAATGCGGGGTGCGTTTAGCTGGGCTGCTGAATATACCTACAGGCTGGATAAAGAAAAGCTCACTGATTACTCTCTTGAGCAGCAAGCCTCTATTTTAGCTGATTACTGGTTACTGCTGGTTTATGGGATCAGTAAGTGGTCTTACTATCAGAGACCAGGGCGCATGGGGATGTACAGGGGCGTAGACAAATTGCAGGATGTCCCTTCGCTTTACCAGAAAATCGTAACAGGGAAGGGGCGTTAAACATGAAAAACAAAATGTTGCTGGGTGTTGTATTCCTCTTAACGGGATGCCCTGGGCCTGGTGATCGAATGGTAGATCGTGAATCTACAACGGCATTTATCAAAGATAATCAAGTTTGTGTGGTGTCACCACTGGAGCCACAGGAACGGATCACTGCTATCCAAATCAACAGTGATAATAGCGACTCTCTTCACAATATTTTTGATGACAAGCCTGTTTATGTACCGAAGGGTGAGTGTCTTCCTGTATTCGGATTTAAGTTTACACCTGGAGAGCGGTATAACTTCGCGTATGACGTCCAATCTGCTAAATCAGGGGCGTATTTAGTCACTGCTGAATTTTCTTATCCCAAAGAATAAGGGGGCATTCTGCCCCCAAATCTTATTTCTTCAAGTCACCAGTACATTGATATTCCATTGTGACCATTGTTTCCATACATCCGCTTGAGGATGGTTGAGAACAAACAGAAGTTGAACCACCGAAAGGCTCAGCACCAGAATAGCCCCATGCAGCGCAACGCTGTGTGAAGTGGTTTACTGAATTTGGCCACCTGAACAGAGGTGATATGCTCATCTCAGAACAATACAGGTGTCCCAATGAAAAAAGAAATTTCAGCGCAGAGTTTAAACGCGAATCCGCTCAACTGGTCCTTGATCAGAACTACACCGTTGCAGCTGCGGCCAGTGCTATGGACGTGGGGCTTTCTACCATGACGCGATGGGTAAAGCAGTTACGGGATGAACGACAGGGTAAAATACCTAAAGCCTCCCCTATAACCCCGGAACAGATTGAAATACGTGAGCTAAAGAAAAAGCTACAACGCATTGAAATGGAAAACGACATATTAAAAAAGGCTACCGCGCTTTTGATGTCAGACTCCCTGAACAGTTCTCGTTAATCGAAAAACTCAGAGCGCAGTATCCTGTGGTCACACTCTGACAGGTGTTCGGGGTTCATCGCAGCAGCTACAAATACTGGGTGAAAAGCCCCGAAAAGCCAGACGGCAAGCGGGCTATATTACGTAGCCAGGTTCTGGAGCTGCATAACATTAGCCATGGCTCTGCTGGCGCGAGGAGTATCGCCATTATGGCAACCCTGAGAGGTTTCAGAATGGGACGCTGGCTTGCCGGCAGACTCATGAAAGAACTGGGACTGGTTAGTTGTCAGCAACCCACCCACCGGTATAAACGTGGTGGCCATGAACACATTGCTATCCCAAACCACCTTGAGCGACAGTTCGCAGTGACAGAGCCTAATCAGGTGTGGTGCGGCGATGTGACGTATATCTGGACAGGCAGGCGCTGGGCTTACCTCGCCATTGTTCTCGATTTGTTCGCCAGGAAACCGGTAGGCTGGGCAATGTCATTCTCACCGGACAGCAAGCTAACCATCAAAGCGCTGGAAATGGCGTGGGAAACCCGAGGTAAACCAGCGGGAGTGATGTTCCCCAGTGACCAGGGTAGCCACTACACAAGCAGGCAGATCCGGCAGTTATTGTGGCGTTACCGGATCAGGCAAAGTATGAGCCGACGCGGAAACTGCTGGGATAACAGCCCGATGGAACGCTTCTTCAGAAGTCTGAAAAACGAGTGGGTGCCAGTGACATGCTATATAAACTTTAGCGAAGCAGCTCATGCGATCACAGACTATATCGTCGGGTATTACAGGTCGGTAAGGCCGCATGACTATAACGGTGGGTTACCCCCAAACGAATCGGAAAACCGATACTGGAAAAACTCTAAAGCCGTGGCCAGTTTTGGTTGACCACTTCAAACAACTCAACCCATCTATGCTGCACTTTCTGGCTGAATGCTTAACCCTGTCTGTTGAACTGCGGCATAACCCTAAAGGCTATACCGCCAGCGTTATGTTATCGCGCCATTAACGCAAACACTCCCCAGCCAAAGTACTCCCGCGTGTACGTCACATGACGTTCAGGCGCTATCGTCAGCTCCGCCCGAACCTCCTGCGCGAAGTCATCGTCTGGGTTTTCCTCCAGCCAGCGCCGCATGGTCATCCATTTTGCGGCTTCGTACCTGTCCCAGCCTTCCTGGTCAGCCAGCACCATTTCAACCAGGTCATAGCCCTGTTGATCGAAAGACGCAACCAGACCGGGCAGAGTGAGAAAGTCTGCAATCGACGAGATGCCGCAGGCCTGAGCTATCTCTGCCGTCGCGGGTACCTGACGCCAGTACGGTTCGCCGATGAGCATTATTCTCCCAGGCTTGAGGCTTTTTGCCAGCAGATCCATCGTCCCGGCTACGCCCCCCGCAATCCAGGTTGCGCCAACGCAGGCCGCCACGTCACATTTTTCATTCGCGACGTAGCCGGCCGCGTCGTTATGAATGAAATGGACGCGTTCGCTGACACCGAGTTCCTCTGCGCGCCGCGTGGCCTGCGCGGTGAAGAGCGGGCTCATATCGATACCGATACCGGTAATGGCGTGATCCCTAGCCCAGGTACAAAGCATCTCTCCCGAGCCGCTGCCGAGATCGAGAATGCGAGTGCCTGGCTTCATGCGTAACACGCGGCCCAGCGTCGCGTACTTCTCTGGTGTAAAGGGGTTATGAATGCGGTGTTCGCTTTCGCTAACAGTAAAAATACGTGGGATATCCATCATCCTCTCCTTAACGATTATCAGGCTGAGCGCGAACGTTGTTCAGCCCGGTGGTGTTAATGCGGTAGGGCTGACCGTTAACGGATTTGATCAGCTTTTTGGTTTTGAGCTTTTTGAAAACGGCGAGCGTGCAGTCAGCCAGCAGTAGCCCTTCGCGGCTATAGCATTCAACGGCGGTGACGCGGCCGGAGGTATCGCGGACGTGCACAATACGGCCACCTTTGGCGAGAACGTGTAAGGTACGTTGTTCCTGACGGGATAAATTCATACTGGAAAACCTGTTTAATCATCATGTGCAAAACGTGCAAACACACAGCGGTGTCCGCATACGATTTCGGCGCATTGATAATCAGTCCGGCCTGGAAAGGTCGGGAAGCTGATTATCGGATGATTACATTCTCCAGCATCAAAGCCTCGGTTTGAGTTGATAGGTATTTACGGGGTGAATGATAACACCTGGTTATTGTCAGTGAATACCCAGGGGTGAAAAATGTGATCCCGGTTGGTATCGGGCTGAGGAGAGGGGATCATTCCTGGCCGCTCTTAATTTTGCTGTCGACCTGAGGCTGTGGTTTGCTGAAAAGATATCCCTGCACAAGCTCGCAACCCAGAGCCTGAAGCCGCTCAAGCTGCTCTTCGGTCTCAACGCCCTCAGCTATGACGCCCATATTAAGGCTTTTAGCCATACCGGTAATCAGCTTCACAATATTAAGCGCATCTTCCTGCGTAGATATCGGATTGACAAAAGATTTATCGATCTTGATTTTATCAAAATTCAGTTCGCTGAGTCTGGAGAGCGACGAATAGCCCGTGCCAAAATCATCAATGGAGATTCTTACGCCCAGTGCGCGGAGTTTTTTCAGAATCGCAATGGGGTTATTTCTGTCACTGAAGAGGGATGACTCCGTGACCTCTAACTCAAGACGGTTAGCCGGGAGCCCGGTTTCAGCCAGAACGGACTGCACCGTATTAATAAATGATTTGCTGCCCAATTGAACAGGCGAGACGTTGACGGAGATCCTGGCCGGAACAGTCCAGGAGACCGCTTCCCTACAGGCCAGTTTAAGTACGGTTTTACCTATCTCGTTGATCATGCCTGTTTTTTCAGCGGCGAAAATAAAGCTATCTGGGGAGAGCACTCCCTTTACAGGATGCATCCAGCGAATCAGCGCTTCATAGCCGTAAATTTCCTTGCTGACGGAATTCACAATAGGCTGGTAATAAACAACAAATTCATCATTCTCTATTGCTCTTGCCATATCATTTTCAAGGGTTCTGCTTTCCTGCAACTTCTGTAGCATTCGCTGGCGGAATACTTTGATTTGCTGAGAACCTTCTTTCTTGGCTTCATAGAGCGCCAGATCGGCAAATTTATAAAGGTAATCTGAACGTCGTTCGTTATCCGATAAAACAATACCTACACAGGTGGCTATTTTTATGAGTTGATTATTGATTGTATAGGGCTTGCTGATGCTATCACTGATTTCTCGCGCGCGTGAGACGGCTGCGGTTTCGGTTAAGCCACTGGAGAGAAACGCAAATTCGTCGCCGCCCAAACGATAAAATGTCTCTGAAAAGCGGCCCAAAGCATTAAGGCGCGTGGATACCTCACGTAACAGTAAATCCCCGGTATCATGACCGTAGGTATCATTCACCTCTTTGAACCGGTCTAAATCGAATAACATCACCGTGACCGAAATATGTTTTTTCTCAGCCTGTAGATTAAGTTTATTGAGATCATCCCAAAAGAAAAGACGGTTTTTCATGCCGGTAAGGGAGTCATGATAAACATCGTATTCCAGTTTTGTATTCTGGATTTGCAGGGTTTCTTTGGATAGCTGAAGTTCTTCAGCCAGCGTTTTCACCTGCATATGGGCTTTCAGGATATTTTTATTTTGATAGATAATCAAAAAGCCCAGTATGAAGCTTAAAATAACCAGCAACAGAGAAAGTGCCGAGTAAATATAATACAGAACCTGTATTTTAAGGTTGGTTTCATTGATTGTATTAACATCTTTTGTTAAAGCCGTGGATGAAAGCTGGCTTAGCGGGGCATCCAGTGAATGCATATTGTTCAGATAGAACTTTAACTCTGAACGGCTCATTTTCTCAAGATGACCATCCAGATAGTTCAGTATATTTTCCAGGCGTAAGGCGAGCGCCTGATGCGCTTTTTCGCTGTTTATATAACGACCCAGGCCGCCCTCTTTCAATAAATCATTCTGGCTCAGCATGATTTCCAGGCGCATGCGAACCTGGTCTACCGTAACGTCATCAGTCTCGGTTGCGTACAGTCCAATCCATGATTCAAATCGGTAATATTCAGATACCAGTTGGGCTACAGACCAGGACTCAGTGTAGTGAGTCAATTTTTGCAACTCTTGCTGACGATCGTAAACAAGAAATGCTATATATCCCGTAGTGATAAAAAGAGAAAAAATGATACCAACCAGTATCCTGTTCATTATGTTCTCCTGAACTACTATTCAATCTTCATTTTGCTGACCTGCCATGCCGATCGCGAGTAATAAATCTGATTATTGAGTTCAGGAAGACTGTCATAAGGGTAGACGATGAATGACGGACCTTTATCGCGGATGCGCATATATTCGCCATTGACCTTTAAAGCCAGGATGGCGTTGTATTTCTGGAAGTCGCTGAGAGGGATGACGGTAGTGTAATCATTGAGTGCAATCACATTCAGGACAGAACCCTTTGCACCCACATACTCCATGAGTTTGCGCATCGGGATACCCTCAAACTTCGTGCGGCCATTATACCAGGGAGAGGTCGTCTGGAAACTCACCATGCCCAGTTTTTCAAGGCTGGCAATATCAAAAACGGCATTTCCATTTTCGTTCGTATTTTCTATATTACCGTTAATGGTTAAGATGGGTTTGCCCACAGGCTTTGGCAGTTCGCCAGCCCAGCTTAAACTTTGTACCAAAAAGCAGCACAGCATTAGGATTATTCGCATATTGGCCTCCTCTTTTTAACAGAAGTATAAGAATTATAAGTTATTTATCCTATAAGTTTGTCTATTTTGTTGAACGCCACGCCTTTTTGCAAACGCTACTTGATTAAAATCATAAAAATCAAAATGATAGCTGTATTTTGCCCCGTGATTGCAGACCGCTGGCTGAAGCTTACGTTTTTTAAAACATAAAAACTTAGTGTAATAAACCACCCGAGTTTAAAAAATGATCGCTTTGATTTATTGATATATTTACGCACCCCCATTTTTTATCAATGGTGGCATCGTTAAGATGAATTTATTTGTACAAAGAATGATAACGCACCCTCAATGTGAGGGAATAAGAGAGTGCGCGTACCTCTGACGTCGTTGGCACTGAGTTTCGCTTAACCCGCCTCCAGCATACTGAAACTGACGATCCGCGAGCGCCCCAGCTCTTTCGCCCGGTAAAGCGCAACGTCTGCCGCGCGCAGCAGGTCGTCGCTTTGGGCGTGCTGCGGGTAACTGGCGATCCCGATCGACACATCTACCGGGCCAATCTCAGCAAGCCCATAACGTAGCGACAGCGTATGGACGCCGTTATAAATCTCCGTTGCGCAGGCGTGAGCCGCTTCCTCATCCGCACCCGTAAGTAGCACCAGAAACTCTTCGCCACCAAAGCGGAAGGCCAGGCCGGCATCGTGCACGGCACGCTGAACAATTGTCGCCACGCTCTTAATCACATGATCGCCAGCCTCATGGCCGAAGCGATCGTTAATGCTTTTGAAGTGATCGATGTCGATCATCATGCAGCTCACCGGTTCATCATTGCGCATCGCCTGAGCTATCTGAGTGCGCAGGGTATCTTCAAGGTGGTGGCGGTTACGCAAGCCGGTGAGCGGGTCGAATAGCGCTTTTTCCAGCAGGGCATCGCGCAGACGCTGGTTGGCCAGCGCCAGACCCAGGGCTTCCGCCATTAATTCGAGATAGGCGCGGGACGGTGCCGTTTCAGGCGTGATGTTCTGAAACGACAGCAAACCAATGGCTTCCCCCTGCGCAATGAGCGGCACGCAGAGTGAACTGTCTTTTTGTGATTCAGGCAGATGCTGGCAACCGATATCCGGCTCGCCATTGACCGGTGGGTGGCTCTGACCACGGCGTATGGCCCAGCATTGATCGGGGTGGAAAGCATTTTTTTCTCCCTGGGGAGATAACCATTCCGCCGCACAGCGCATCTCCCACGGGTTTCGATCCAGAATATACAGACGCCCGGCGACACCCGGCGCAATGTTGGGAGCAAACAGCTCTGCCACCTCAATCACGTCGCTAACGTTCTCGCAGCCCTGCAAGCGCTGGGTCATTCGCGCGAGCAGCTCGCGGATGGCCCAGTCTGCGTCGCGTTCTTTTTCAAGCCGCTGCCTTGCCAGCCCGTTCTCGCGGAAAATGCGAATAGCCTGCGCCATATCGCCTATCTCATCGACCTGGTTGAAATTTGGCGTTTCGACGGCGTAATCCTGTGAGGCCAGCCGGTGAACCACATCACTGAGGCGCACCACAGGGCGCAGCACGCGGTGCTTGAGAATAAAACCCATCACGAATAAGAAGAGCAGGGCGGTCAGGCCGACCATCATTTCAGAGGCGGTACGCAGGGTTTTTGACGTGTTGGTCGCTGCCTGGACATCGGCGATAATGCGCTTATCCAGAAGCACACGAAAATGGTCAATCTTGCTTTGGGCGCGTTCCATTTCAAGTTCGTAGATTTTGCCGAAGAGTAACGCAATGGCCTGTTGTTCCTCACCCCGGGCGACGCTGGCAATTGCTGCCTGCTGTTCATCCTGTAGGTCATCGACAATCTTCAGCCCTTCGTACAGCAGCGCCAGCTCTTCGCCCGTTGCGCCCGTATCTTTTAACTGGCCCAGCTTGCGCTCGATATTCTTCAGTTCGCCTTCTTTCGCCTGGTACGTTTTCAGCACATCGGGCTCTTTTTTGATGGCGTAAAGGCGCGCTAAGTCGGAGAGCATCCAGGTTTCTGCTTCAATCTCTTCCGTAAGCTGGTCAAAAATTTGTCGTTGCTTAACAGCCTGACGTTCTACGTTGTCGGCATGGGAAGCCATCAGCATGACGATACCGGAGGCAATGGTCAGGCACACCGTGACACCATAAGCCCAGTTTGTGATCGTGGCGATTCGCACCTGTTGGATCCTTCTACGACAAATGTGGAAGAGCGTTCATTAAAGATTATAGAAAACCCCTGATTTATCGCGAAAAAAAAGGCGGCACCGGGCCGCCTGTCAAAACGCGTTTAGTTAGAGATCCGGAGGATTTTTTCCTTCTTCGATAAAATCTGCGTCCAGCTCCTCGGCGTTGCCTGCGTGGTCGCGGCCGGAGAAGAGGTTCCAGCAGGCGATAAACAGGGCGGCAATCAGCGGCCCAATCACAAAGCCGTTAATGCCGTACAGCTCCATACCGCCGAGCGTGGTGATCAGTATCAGGTAGTCCGGCATTTTGGTGTCTTTGCCCACCAGCAGCGGACGTAAAAGGTTGTCCACCAGCCCGACGATAATGACAAAGAAGCCCACAATGAACAGACCCTGCCACAGCTGGTGAGTGGCAAACAGGAAGATGGCGGCGGGAACCCAGACGATAGCCGAGCCGACGGCGGGCACCAGGGAGAGGAACGCCATCAGCGCTCCCCACAGTACGCTACCGTCAATACCGACGATGGCAAAGGCGATACCGCCAAGCGTACCTTGAACCACCGCCACGACCGCCGTACCTTTTACCGTAGCTCGCGAGACGCCGACAAACTTCGCGAACAGGTGCTGTTTGACGAAGTCAGACAGCGGCAGCGAGTCGAGGATCTGGCGCACCAGATAGGGCCCGTCTTTGAGCAGGAAAAACAGCAGGTACAGCATAATGCCGAAGCTAATAGCAAAGCCGAACGTCCCTTTACCAATCAGGAACGCGCTACCCGCCAGATACTGTCCGCCCTGTAACGCGACATCGGAAAGCTTTTTCTGGATCTGCGCGGCGTTGGTCAGGTTGTGATCCGCCAGGAAGCCGCTGGCCCAGTCCGGCAGGCGGTTGAAGATACCGGCGATGACTTCCGGGAACTGCGTGTTGTTCTGTTGCAGCTTGGTGTAAACCATGTTCAGTTCCACCGCGAGCGAGGAAAGGATCACCATCAACGGAATAAACACGATCAGGCAGATAATGCCGAGTGTGAGGAGGGAAGCCAGCCCGTTGCGATCGCCCAGCGCGGTACGCAGCTTGTTTTTCACCGGGTTGAAAATGATGGTCAGGATCGCGGCCCACAGAATCGCCGAGAAATAGGGTGACAGCACGTCAAAGAAAGCCCAGGTTACAAGGGCCAGGATGAGAATAAAGAAACCTTTGGTAAGTCCGTTAAATCGCATAGTGAGTCCTGGTGAAGAAGAAACTGTGTCGACTATAGAACTGATTTAAGGATTTACCAATAATTGCGCCGAAGTCGTGCCGGGTGGCTTTTTGTTAACAATCGCGGTATAACACCCTTCTTTGGATGTTTAGATGTCCATACGTTTAGAAGGTAATATGCAAACAGAACAACAAAACGGGCAGCTTAAGCGCACCATGAAAACCCGCCACCTGATTATGCTCTCGCTGGGTGGCGTTATCGGCACAGGGTTATTCTTCAATACCGGATACATCATTTCGACAACTGGCGCGGCGGGCACGCTGCTGGCGTATCTTATCGGTGCGCTGGTGGTCTGGCTGGTTATGCAGTGTCTGGGCGAGCTCTCCGTGGCGATGCCGGAAACCGGGGCGTTCCACGTCTACGCCGCTCGTTATCTCGGCCCGGCGACAGGGTATACCGTGGCGTGGCTGTACTGGCTTACGTGGACAGTGGCGCTGGGATCGAGCTTTACCGCAGCCGGGTTCTGTATGCAGTACTGGTTCCCGCAGGTTCCCGTCTGGACGTGGTGCGTCGTCTTTTGCGTGGTGATTTTTGCTCTTAATGTGATTTCCACGCGTTTCTTCGCCGAAGGGGAATTCTGGTTCTCGCTGGTGAAAGTCATCACCATCATCGCCTTCATTATTCTCGGCGGAGCGGCGATCTTCGGTTTTATCCCGATGCAGGATGGTTCACCGGCGCCGGGCTTGAGCAACATTACTGCCGAAGGCTGGTTCCCGCACGGCGGTCTGCCGATCCTGATGACCATGGTGGCGGTCAACTTTGCCTTCTCAGGTACAGAGCTTATCGGCATCGCGGCAGGGGAAACGGAAAACCCACACAAGGTTATTCCGGTTGCTATTCGCACCACCATCGCCCGGCTCATCATCTTCTTTATTGGCACCGTGTTTGTGCTGGCGGCGCTGATCCCGATGCAGCAGGCTGGCGTGGAGAAAAGTCCGTTTGTGCTGGTGTTTGAAAAGGTCGGCATTCCGTATGCGGCGGATATCTTTAACTTCGTGATCCTGACGGCGATCCTCTCGGCGGCGAACTCGGGCCTGTACGCCTCTGGCCGTATGCTGTGGTCTCTGTCTAACGAGAAAACGCTGCCGCGCTGCTTTGCCCGCGTCAACAAAAACGGCGTGCCGCTGACGGCGCTCTCCGTTTCCATGCTGGGCGGCATGCTGGCGCTGTTCTCCAGCGTGGTCGCGCCGGATACGGTGTTTGTGGCGCTGTCCGCTATCTCCGGCTTTGCGGTGGTGGCGGTGTGGATCAGCATCTGCGCGTCGCACTTTGTGTTTCGTCGCCGTCACGTGCAGTCCGGGCAACCGCTTTCGGCGTTGCAGTATCGCGCGCCATGGTATCCGCTGGTGCCCGTGCTTGGCTTTATCCTCTGCCTGGTGGCCTGCGTCGGCCTGTGGTTTGACCCCAGCCAGCGTATTGCCCTTTATTGCGGGCTTCCGTTTGTCGCCCTGTGTTATGGTGCGTACTACCTGACCCGAAACCTGACCACGCAGGAGCCTGAACATGTCGCAGAATAATCCGCTTACCGCTCTCCTTGAAAACCAGCCGTTTGTCGTGCTGGATGGGGCAATGGCAACGGAGCTGGAAGCGCGCGGTTGTAACCTTGCCGACAGCCTCTGGTCGGCTAAAGTGCTGATGGAAAACCCGGAGCTGATCCGTGACGTACACCTCGACTACTACCGCGCGGGGGCACAGGTGGCGATCACCGCCAGCTATCAGGCGACACCCGCGGGCTTTGCCGCTCGCGGGCTGGACGAGTCGCAATCCCGGGCGTTGATTGGCAAAAGCGTAGAGCTGGCACGCAAAGCGCGGGAAGCGTACCTGGCTGAGAACGCAAATGCAGGCACGCTGCTGGTGGCGGGATCTGTGGGCCCTTACGGCGCGTATCTGGCCGATGGTTCCGAGTATCGCGGCGATTACGTGCGTAGCGCTGAAGAATTCACCGCCTTCCACCGCCCGCGTGTAGAGGCGCTATTGGATGCGGGCGCGGATTTGCTGGCCTGTGAAACGCTGCCTTCGTTCACTGAGATTAAGGCGCTGGCGGCGTTGCTGACGGCGTATCCCCGCGCCCGGGCATGGTTCTCATTTACCCTGCGTGACAGCGAGCACCTGAGTGACGGAACGCCGCTGCGGGATGTCGTTTCTGCGCTGGAAAACTACCCGCAGGTTGTCGCGCTGGGGATCAACTGTATCGCGCTGGAAAACACCACCTCGGCGCTGACGCATCTGCACAGCCTGACATCGCTGCCGCTGGTGGTCTATCCGAATTCCGGCGAGCATTATGATGCGGTGAGCAAAACCTGGCATCACCACGGTGAAGCGTGCGAGACGCTGGCGGGGTATTTACCGCAGTGGCTGGCGGCTGGCGCTAAATTAATCGGGGGATGTTGCCGGACCACGCCGAAAGATATTGCTGCGCTGACGGTTCAGCGCTGAGGTCTTTGCCGGGTGGCGGCTGCGCCTTACCCGGCGAAACAACCGCACAAAATTCACTATCCTTTCCCGCTTTTTTTCTAAAAACGAATCGTCATTAGCGATTCTTTTTTATTCCTTTATCAAAATTCTCGCGCCGGAAATACTGCTCTCATAACAACAAGGGAGCAGACATTATGGCAATTTCATCGCGGATCACACTTCTCGGCGCACTGGCGCTGTGGGCATTTCAGGCGCAGGCGGTGGACGTCACCGTCGCGTATCAGACTTCCGCTGAGCCGGCGAAAGTCGCGCAGGCGGATAACACCTTCGCCAAAGCGAGCGGGGCGAACGTCGACTGGCGCAAGTTCGACAGCGGCGCGGCGATTGTGCGGGCGTTAGCCTCGGGCGACGTGCAGATTGGCAACCTGGGCTCCAGCCCGCTGGCGGTGGCCGCCAGCCAGCAGGTGCCGATTGAAGTTTTCCTGCTGGCGTCGCAGCTCGGAAATTCCGAAGCGCTGGTGGTAAAGAAAAGCATCACGAAACCCAAAGATTTGATCGGCAAACGCATCGCGGTGCCGTTTATCTCCACCACGCATTACAGCCTGCTGGCAGCGCTGAAACACTGGGGCATTAAGCCCGGCCAGGTGCAGATCATCAACCTGCAACCTCCGGCCATTATTGCCGCCTGGCAGCGTGGCGACATCGACGGAGCATACGTCTGGGCGCCCGCCGTCAACGAACTGGAAAAAGAGGGCACCGTGCTGACCGACTCCGAAAAAGTGGGGCAGTGGGGCGCGCCAACCCTTGATGTCTGGGTGGTACGTAAGGACTTTGCCGAGAAACACCCTGAAGTGGTGAAAGCCTTCGCCAAAAGCGCCATCGACGCACAACAGCCATACATCAGCAACCCGGATGAATGGCTGAAACAGCCCACCAACCTGGGGAAACTCTCACGTCTGAGCGGCGTGCCGGAAGCTGACGTGCCGGGGCTGGTAAAAGGCAACACCTATCTGACGCCTGCTCAGCAGGTCCAGCAGCTGAACGGGCCGGTAAGCAAAGCGATTGTTGACACTGCGACGTTCCTGAAAGAGCAGGGCAAAGTGCCTGCGGTGGCGGCGGATTACAGCCAGTTCGTGACCGATCGCTTTGTGAAATAAGGGGGCTGCAATGCTGAACATTACAAACCTGTCTGCCGATTACGGCGGCAAACCCGCCCTGGAAGCGATCAACCTGACGCTGGACAGCGGTGAACTGCTGGTGGTGCTGGGACCGTCCGGCTGCGGGAAAACGACGCTGCTGAACCTGATCGCCGGGTTTGTACCGTATCAGCACGGCTCGATCCAACTGGAAGGGAAACGGGTCACGGGGCCGGGCGCAGAGCGCGGCGTGGTTTTCCAGAACGAAGGGTTACTCCCGTGGCGAAACGTTCAGGAAAACGTTGCGTTTGGTCTGCAACTGGCCGGTGTAGCGCGTGAACAGCGCCTGAATACGGCGCGCGATATGCTGAAAAAGGTCGGGCTGGAGGGGGCTGAAAAACGCTTTATCTGGCAGCTTTCAGGCGGGCAGCGTCAGCGCGTCGGGATCGCCCGTGCGCTGGCGGCTAACCCACAGCTGCTGTTGCTGGACGAACCTTTTGGGGCGCTGGACGCCTTCACCCGCGAGCAGATGCAAACCCTGCTGCTGCGCCTGTGGCACGAAACCGGCAAGCAGGTGCTGTTAATCACCCACGATATCGAAGAGGCCGTGTTTATGGCGACGGAGCTGGTGCTGCTCTCACCGGGGCCGGGACGCGTGCTGGAGCGCCTGCCGCTTGAGTTTGCCCGGCGCTATGTGGCGGGAGAACCGGTACGCAGCATCAAATCCGATCCGCTGTTTATTGAACAGCGTGAATACGTCTTAAGCCGCGTGTTTGAGCAACGGGAGGCGTTCTCATGAGCATTGTTTTCAGTGAAAAAACGCGGCGGACGCGCCTTGCCTTACGCTGGCCGTTCTCTCGCCAGCTCACTTTAAGCGTCAGCACGCTGGTGGTGTTGCTGGCGGTATGGTGGGCGGTTGCCGCGCAGCAGTGGGTCAGCCCGCTGTTTCTGCCCCCGCCAGGCCAGGTTCTGGAAAAACTGATTACTATCGCCGGGCCGGAGGGCTTTATGGATGCCACGCTCTGGCAGCATTTAGGTGCCAGTCTGACGCGTATTCTGGTGGCGCTGCTGGCGGCGGTCATTATTGGCGTTCCGGTGGGGATCGCGATGGGACTGAGCCCGACGGTACGCGGCATTCTCGACCCGCTGATAGAGCTTTACCGTCCCGTCCCGCCGCTGGCTTACTTGCCCCTGATGGTGATCTGGTTTGGTATCGGGGAGACGTCAAAGATCTTACTGATATACCTGGCGATTTTTGCGCCGGTCGCGATGTCGGCTCTGGCTGGCGTAAAGAGTGCGCAGCAGGTACGCATACGTGCGGCGCAGTCGCTCGGCGCCAGCCGCGCGCAGGTCCTGCTGTTCGTCATTTTACCGGGCGCGCTGCCGGAGATATTGACCGGGCTGCGCATCGGCCTTGGGGTGGGCTGGTCTACGCTGGTGGCGGCAGAGCTGATAGCCGCCACACGCGGCCTTGGGTTTATGGTGCAGTCGGCGGGAGAGTTCCTGGCGACTGATGTGGTACTGGCAGGGATCGCAGTGATCGCCGCGATCGCCTTTGGATTAGAACTGGGACTGCGCGCGCTACAGCGTCGCCTGACGCCCTGGCATGGAGAAATACAATGAGTGAACGTCTGACGATTATCCCGTTGGGGCCGTACATTGGCGCGCAAGTGTCGGGCCTGGACGTAACCCGTCCGCTGAGCGATAACCAGTTTGAGCAGCTGTACCACGCGGTGCTGCGTCATCAGGTGGTGTTCCTGCGTGAACAGGCCATTACCCCGCATCAGCAGCGCGCGCTGGCCCTGCGTTTTGGCGACCTGCATATCCACCCCGTCTATCCGCATGCGGAAGGGGTGGAGGAGATTATCGTCCTCGACACCCACAACGATAACCCGCCGGATAACGATAACTGGCATACCGATGTGACCTTTATCGACACACCGCCAGCCGGGGCGATTCTTGCGGCGAAGCTGTTGCCTGAGACGGGGGGCGATACGCTGTGGGCCAGCGGGATCGCAGCGTTTGAGGCGCTCTCCGCGCCGCTCCAGACCCTACTGAGCGGCCTGCGGGCGGAGCATGACTTCAAAAAATCATTCCAGGAATATAAGTACCGTAAAACGGAAGAGGAGCACCAGCGCTGGCTGGATGCGGTCGAAAAACATCCCCCGCTGCTGCACCCGGTGGTGCGTACGCATCCGGTGACCGGAAAGCAGGCGCTGTTTGTGAATGAAGGGTTTACCACGCGTATCGTGGACGTAGCGGAGAAAGAGAGTGAGGCGCTGCTCGGCTTCTTGTTCGCGCATATCACCAAACCGGAGTTTCAGGTGCGCTGGCGCTGGCAGGAGAACGATCTGGCGATCTGGGATAACCGCGTCACGCAGCATTACGCCAATGCGGATTATCTGCCGCAGCGAAGGATTATGCAGCGGGCGACGATTTTGGGGGATAAGCCGTTCTACCGTGCGGTTTGAGCCCCTCACCCTAACCCTCTCCCCAAAGGGGCGAGGGGACTGACCGGTGCGGTTTTCACCCTCTCCCTTTTAGGGAGAGGGCAGGGGGGAGGGTATTAAGTGCGCCTCTATATACCGCTGATAGCGGTTCGCCTTCAGATAACACAAATCCACCAGCACCAGCCCGTCGATACAGTTATTGAACGCCGGATCGCTGCCGAAATCGACAAACTGCACGCCGCCGGGTTCGCATAGCTCGGAATACTGTTTGTAGAGCGGCGGGATGCCGCAGCCCAGGTTGCCGAGTAGGGATTTGAGCTTTGTCAGGTCATCCACGTAATCCACCCCGCCAAATTGCGCCAGCACGTCTGGCAGGGATGCGGGATAGGGCTGGCGCGAGGCGGCTAGAGGATGCGTCGCCGGGAACCACAAGCGGTAAAAGGCGACCAGCAGATCCCGCGCGGCAGGCGGTAACCCCCCGGAGATGGAGACCGGGCCAAACAGGTAACGGTAATGAGGATAGCGTGCCAGATAGGCGCCAATACCTGACCACAGATAGTCCAGACCGCGACGCCCCCAGTAGCGCGGCTGTACAAAGCTACGCCCCAGCTCAATGCCGTGCTCCAGTATGTCCTGCATTTTTTCGTCGTAGTGGAACAGGCTGTAGCTGTACAACCCCTCGACGCCGCGCTTTTCCACCTGCATGGCCGTTGGCATAAAGCGGTACGCGCCGACAATCTCCAGGTCATCGTCATCCCACAAAATGAGGTGCAGATAGTCATCATCGTAGCTGTCCGTATCCCGCCGCTTCCCGCTGCCTTCCTCCACGGCACGAAAGGCAATCTCGCGCAGCCGCCCCAGCTCGCGCAGCAGAGGCGCCTCTTCCTGCCCGTTGAGCTGCCAAAGATAGATGGCCTTACCATCGCTCGTTTTTCCCAGACACTCGGCCTGCGCCAGTTCGCGCTTCAGCGTGGCCCTGTCTTCCGGGCGGGCAATGGCGCACTGGGTTTTAAAGACGCCAGGCAATCCCTTGCCAAGACGTATCACGTGCTGACGACACTGCTCGGCCATCTCACGCGATGAAAGGGTAGAACTAAACCGGTCATTCCAGGCAATCTGCTGGCCGATTTTGATCGGCAACTGACTGTGACGGCGGCGAAACATCTGTTGCATCAACAGCAGCATGGATACCGTTGGCGAGACCAGGGTACTGGCATAAAACAGCAGGCTGTTGTGCGCCTGGATATGTACCGGAAGTAGCGGCACCCGTAATTTGCCAGCCAGCTTGATAAAGCCCGGATGCCATTTTTTATCGCGTATGCCTTTGCGCGTTGGGCGGGAAACTTCGCCCGCCGGAAAGAAGATCAGCACACCGGCGTTTTGCAGGTGCTGCTCCATCTGTATCAGCGAAGCTTTTGCGGTTCTGCCGCCCATATTATCCACGGGAATAAACAATGAACTGAGGGGCTCAAGGTGGGACAGCATCCTGTTGGTAACAACCCTGACGTCGCGGCGCACGCGGGAAACGGCGTACAGCAACGCCAGCCCATCCAGCGTGCCAGTGGGGTGGTTCGCTATCACAATGAGTGGGCCGTGTTCGGGGATTTGTTCGAGATCGCGGGCGGAAACGGAGCAGTGAATATCAAGGTGTTCCAGAACCTGATCCACCATATCCAGCCCTTTCAGGTGACGGTGGCTGGCGGCAAACTGCTGAAATTCGTCTTCGTGAAGCAGTCTTTTTAACAGACTTTTTTGCCAGGGTGCGGGCCTCGCCTGAGGCCAAAGGTCATCAAGAACGCTGTCGAGACTAAACATTGATCACTCCTCCTGCCGTCTTGCCCAGACAGTAGAAGGAGGAGATGTCGTTTGTATTGCAGTTTGGTGAAGATTAGCGCAGAGAGCAGGCCGGGTAAGGCGAAGTCGCCACCCGGCGCTAAAGCGGATTAACGCAGAATTTTCTTCTCGGCCAGATCCAGCGCGAAATAGCTGAAGATCAGATCCGCGCCCGCACGTTTGATCGCCCCCAGGCTTTCGAGGATCACTTTCTCTTCGTCGATGGCACCCGCCTGCGCGGCGAATTTGATCATCGCGTACTCACCGCTCACCTGGTATGCGCCCAGCGGCAGTTCGGTGCGTTCGCGAATGTCGCGCAGGATATCCAGGTACGCGCCAGCCGGTTTCACCATCAGGCAGTCAGCGCCCTGGGCTTCATCAAGCAGAGATTCACGAATCGCTTCGCGGCGGTTCAGCGGGTTCATCTGATAGGTTTTACGATCGCCTTTCAGCGCCGTGCCCGCTGCTTCACGGAACGGACCGTAGAAAGAGGAGGCGAATTTGGTGGAGTAGGACATGATGGCGGTGTCGGTGAAGCCCGCGGCATCCAGCGCATGGCGAATCGCCTGTACCTGCCCATCCATTGCCGCAGAAGGCGCAATGAAATCCGCACCCGCGGCGGCGGCAACCACCGCCTGCTTGCCCAGATTCAGCAGGGTCGCATCGTTGTCCACGCCGTGATCGCACAGCACACCACAGTGGCCATGAGAGGTGTATTCGCAGAAGCAGGTATCGGACATGACGATCATCTCCGGCACACTCTCTTTGCAGATGCGCGACATGCGTGCCACGAGGCCGTCTTCTTTCCAGGCATCGCTGCCGGTCGCGTCAGTGTGGTGGGAGATACCGAACGTCATCACCGAGCGGATGCCCGCATTCGCAATGCGTTCGATCTCGCGGGCCAGATGCTTTTCAGGAATGCGCATCACGCCCGGCATCGCGTCGATGGCTTTGTAGTCATCGATCTCTTCTTCAACAAAAATCGGCAACACCAGATCGTTTAAGGTCAGTGTTGTCTCTTCAAACATGGCGCGCAGTGCGGGTGACTTGCGCAGGCGACGGGGACGTGCAATTAAATCGGTCATGGTATGCCTGATGTTTGTGGAACAAAGAGGTATAGTGTACCTGAAAGCAGGGAGCGGTGTTTTACTAAAGTTGTCTTTTAGATTTTCGAAATCGACTAATATACGCTGCATGTATTTAGTCTATATTATAACTCTTATTCTGATGTTCAGCGTGGCGTGTAATATTGGTGAGGCTTCTATATTGGTTTGGGATTATAAATATAAATGATTAATTGCTTTTTATTATATGTGTCGAAGCAACTAAAGTAGTTTGCAATCAGTTGAATTTATAATATTTATTCATAATGATTGATATTGCCGTGGGTTTATAAGCTTATTTGTCTGAATACGGACTTAATGGAATCATTCATTGAACCTTTTCGAAGTGAAACTGCATAATTCCTTCCGCAATTTAATGTTGCTAAATGATTTGATGGACAAACTTGCTTACGTCCCTGAGGAGGGATGACCCAATGCAAACATGGAAAAAGAAACTGGTTGTATCACAACTTGCATTAGCCTGCACACTGGCTATC
The DNA here is from genome assembly GCF_001922365.1 of Enterobacter cloacae complex sp. AR_0002. Lineage (NCBI taxonomy): Bacteria > Pseudomonadati > Pseudomonadota > Gammaproteobacteria > Enterobacterales > Enterobacteriaceae > Enterobacter > Enterobacter cloacae complex sp. AR_0002. The sequence continues at coordinate 2,528,003 of NZ_CP018814.1, read as the reverse complement.
GCTTCTCAGGCCAATGCGAAAGATATATCCGGCACGACATATAATACTTTTGGATATGACAATACTGCGTCCACGCCCTGGTATTATGGTTATGCTGACTGGAATTATTCAGATGCCACACATGATGGTGACATTTATCCGGTCGTCAATAAATCAACCGTAAACGGAGTTATTTCGACATACTATCTGGATGATGGTGTCAATGGCCGTGCGAACGCGTTGAGTATTTCTAACAGCACCATTAATGGCATGATCACCTCAGAGTGTATGACCACGACGTGTGCAGATGGCGTAGATACTGACGGCACCGCTCATACCCAGTATGATCGTTTTAGCCTGACCGTTGATAACTCCACCATCAACGATACCTACGAGCATTACGCGTATGATGTCGTCAATGGCGAAACCACTGAAACGCATTATCTGGACACCTATGATCTGGGTAACGCCATCACGCTGGACGTTGAATCTGATATCGTTATTCAGAACAATTCCCACGTTGCGGGTATCACGCTGACGCAGGGTTACCAGGATCTGGATAACACGCCATACGACGGTGTTGAAGGCGTTGCTAACAGCAGCAATGTCTTTACCGATACGCTGGTGGTGAAAGACTCTGTGCTGACCTCCGGTGCGTACAGCGATCTGGGTACCAGCGGCTTCTACGGTCAGACGGCGAAGCCGAGCGACTACGGTGAAACCAACGCCACGGCTGCGGATGATGCGGCGCTGATCGTTGTGGCTGGCGCGTCTGATAACGCTATGCAGACCACCGCTACCTTCGATCACTCTACCATTACCGGCGACATCCTTTTCTCCAGCACCTTTGATAACAACTTCTACGAGAATGGCGATCCGGCAACGGATACCACCGATGACGGCATCTATAACCCAACTACCAACGGCTGGGATGATACCGACAAGCTGGATGTCACGCTGACCAACGGCAGTAAATGGGTGGGTGCCGCGCAGTCCAGCGTTGAGGCCATCGGCACGGCGCAGATGTATGGTGAAGGCTACAGCAATGTAGACTGGCATGCACTTTCTCCAAACAGCATCTGGCCTGATTCTACCTTTGATAGCAACGGTCACGTTGCAGGTGAAGAGGTTTATCAGAGCGGCCTGTTCAACGTGGCGCTGGATAACGGTTCCGAGTGGGATACCCGTAAGATCTCCAACATCGACGCGCTGACGGTGAACAACCAGTCTCAGGTCAATGTTGAAAACTCCGGCCTGCTGGCGGATTCCATCACCCTGACCAATGCGTCTAGCCTGAACATCGGCGACAACGGCGCGGTAGCAACCGATAGCCTGTATCTGGATAGCTACAGCCGTGCGGCACTGACTGAAGAGACAGCTGAGCTGTATGCCAACACCATTACCGTGGACAACGGTGCAGAGCTGGCGCTGGGTCTGGGTCAGGTTGATACGCACAATATGGTGCTGACCGATGGCGGTGTACTCAACGTTGCCAGCCGCGATTATGTGCTGAACAGCGACCTGAACAACGCACGGTATATCACCAACGATCGCAATAAAGCGGACTACGACTATGGTGTTGTCGCGCTGAACTCTGACGGTCATCTGGCGGTGAACGGTGACGTTGCCGGTAACTATAAAGTGCGCATCGACGATGCGACCGGCGCAGGCTCCGTAGCTGACTACAAAAACAAAGAGATCATTCGCGTCTATGACAATAACGCGGATACCGCTGCCAGCTTTACTGCGGCAAATAAAGCTGATTTAGGTGCATACACCTATCAGGCGCAGCAGAAGGGCGACACCGTTGTTCTCCAGCAGGAAGAGCTGACTGACTACGCCAACATGGCGCTGAGCATTCCTTCTGCTAATACCAACATCTGGAATCTGCAACAGGATACCGTGGGTACCCGTCTGACCAACAGCCGTCATGGCCTGGCAGATAACGGCGGCGCATGGGTGAGCTATTTCGGCGGCAACTTTGACGCGGATAATGGCACCGTTAGCTACGATCAGGACGTAAGCGGCATTATGGTAGGTCTGGATACTCAGATCGACGGTAATAACGCGAAGTGGATTGTCGGTGGTGCGGCTGGTTTCGCGAAGGGTGATATCAGCGATCGTACGGGTCAGGTCGATCAGGACAGCCAGACTGCGATGATCTACGCGTCGGCGAAGTTCATGAACGATATCTTCCTCGACAGCTCACTGAGTTACACCCGCTTCAACAACGACCTCTCTGCCACCATGAGCAATGGTCAGTATGTTGACGGTAATACCACGACTGACGCCGTTGGTTTCGGGATGAAACTGGGCTATGACTGGAAACCAAACCTGTCTGGCTACGTCACGCCTTACGCGGCGATTTCTGGCCTGTTCCAGTCCGGTGATGACTACCAGTTAAGCAACGACATGCGTATCGATGGTCAGTCTTACGACAGTATGCGTTATGAAGTCGGCGTGGATGCAGGTTATACCTTCAACTACGGCGGCGAGCAGGCATTAACGCCTTACTTCAAACTGGCTTACGTGTATGACGATGCTGACAACAATGCTGATATCAACAACGACAGCATTGATAACGGCGTAGAAGGCTCTGCGGTTCGCGTGGGACTGGGTACTCAGTTCAGCTTCACGAAAAACTTCAGTGCTTACACTGATGCGACTTATCTGGGCGGCGGCGACGTTGACCAGAACTGGGGAGCAAACCTGGGTGTGAAATATACCTGGTAAGAAAAAAACGCGGGGGATTTTGCCCCCGCTTTTTTATGTGCTTTAAAAATAATAAAGAACCGACAGATACAGATGACTTGAGGTATGCATGAACGTTAATGCGAAACCACTTTCTGAATTAAGCCGGCTCATTAAGTGTCTGGAAATCGCCGGTACCCCATTTAAGACCGAACCACAACAATTAATAACTACCGGCAATAATGATGATGAACCATTGACCGTTGTCATACAATCCGGTCTGACTGCCGTCCACCGTAAATCAGACGAATTACTTATGGGTATTGCGCGGGCACCGTATATCCACGGTTTAAGCGCATGGATAAATGACAACTATCTTGAATATTCTCTGATTGCACAAACACCTTGTACCGGATTTTATTTGCCTGCCTCTACTGCATGCGAACTTATTCAAGAAGCGCATGTTTGGCAAGAAGCTTTCTGCTGGCTGTCATGGCTAAACCATTTACTGGGAAAACGTGATATACAGCTGATTGGAAATAATTCCTATAGCCAAATTCGGGCGATGCTGTTGAATATGGCCGAGTGGGATGATGCGCTACGTTCAAAAATTGGTGTTATGAATCATATTCAGCGTAGCACGCGTATTTCTCGTTCGGTCGTTGCGGAGGTTCTGGCGGCGCTGCGTCAGGGGAACTACATCAATATGAGCCGGGGCAAACTGGTCAGTATCAACCGTTTGCCCACGGACTATTGAGATCAGTTAGAGGCCGTAAGCACCTGCGCTTTATTGGCGCTCAGCTCGGCCACCAGATTATTTACGCCATCACTCATATTCACGAAGCGTGTATTTGGCGACCGGGTGACCACCACAAAAGCACCTACGTTTGATTGCGGAATCATCGCCATATAGGTGATGAATCCGCCACCTCCACCGGTTTTTTGAATAATCCCCGGTCGGCCATCTTTTGGCGCCATATACACCCAGCCCATGCCGAGGGCATCGGCTTTACCGGGTACATCCATGCCAATGACGCGACGTAACTGAGCACGCTGGTAGATGAGCGTCTGCATGCGGTCGGCCTGATTGCTGCGCGCGTAAAAATCCGATGAGAGGAACTGTTGCATCCAGCGCATCATGTCGCCAGGCGTAGAGTAAACTCCACCGCTGCCAATGGCGGCCAGCGTGTTATTGCACGGGCTGGCCCCTTTTTCCGCCACCATCAGACGCTTGCACTGGTCCGGGGAGGGGGTGTAAGTGGTATCTTTCATCCCGAGCGGACGCGTGATCTGCTCTTCAAACAGTTGAGGGTAGGGCTTACCCGAGGCCGTCGCTAAAGCGTCGGCCAGCAGATCAAACGCCAGGTTAGAATAGCCGGCCTGCGAGCCCGGGGCCGATTTCAGGGTTGCTGTGCTCAGGTAGTTCCAGCGTTGCTCACGGGTTGGCCAGACAAAGACAGGGCGATGCGCAGCTCCACCGGGCTGTTCTCGCGGCAGGGCGCTGGTATGGGTCGCCAGATTCACCAGTCTGATCGGCGTTCCCTGATATGTCGGAACGCGAGCGCCGGGCGGCGCATATTTGCTGAGCGGATCGTCGAGTTTAACCACGCCCTGATCGAGCAGTTTCACCAGCATTTCGCTGGTCATCAGCTTGGTTATCGACGCGACACGGATAACGGAATCCAGCTGCGGACGAACGTTATTTCCCGGTCGTGTTTCACCGAAGCTGCGAAACACCCGCTGGTTACCGTCGATCACGACCAGCGCCATTCCCGTCGCACCGCTGCCGTAATAAATAAGGTTCGCGTAGCGATCGGCAATGTCAGAGGCCAGAACCGGGGCCGTCAGAGGCTGTGCTGCCTGGGCGGTGGACAGGCTCACCGCACACAGCGCGGCGATAGAGAGCAGACAACGTTTCAACGAAAAGCATCCATCAAGTGAATAAGGAAAGTTACGGGTAGTTATACTACTAATCGGCGTCGGGCAATGGCCCGATTTGCATAACGATAGCGAGAAAAACGTAACCGTGGGTAAATTTGAACAATTTACTTGCAGCGTGGCTCCCATTTTGTGACATCGACCGTATGATAGACGCTACGATCGCTGTTGCGAATGAAACGCACCGAAACAATTCCTGAAAACGGGGAAGCGAACTAATAATTCACCCGCAGGTCTCACTTTTTTGCCTGAGCCGGGAGGCTGGTACAGGCAAGGTTTCGTGTGGCGATATGTTGAACACAGCAACAGCCATAACAACAAGAAGGAAGCACAATGTTTAAGTCTTTTTTCCCAAAGCCGGGGCCCTTTTTCCTGTCGGCATTTATTTGGGCACTGCTGGCTGTCATTTTCTGGCAGGCCGGTGGCGGCGCGTGGCTGACCCGTCTTACGGGGGCAACGGGCGATATTCCCATTAGCGCAGCGCGCTTCTGGTCCATGAGCTATCTGCTTTTCTACGCTTATTACGTGCTCTGCGTAGGGCTTTTTGCCATGTTCTGGTTTGTCTATTCTCCTCACCGCTGGCAATACTGGTCGATTCTCGGCACGTCGTTAATCATCTTTGTCACCTGGTTCCTGGTGGAGGTGGGCGTAGCGGTCAACGCCTGGTATGCGCCGTTTTACGATCTGATCCAGACGGCGTTGAGTTCGCCGCATAAAGTGACCATTAACCAGTTCTACCATGAGGTGGGGATCTTCCTCGGCATCGCCCTCATCGCCGTGGTGATCGGCGTGATGAATAACTTTTTCGTCAGCCACTATGTGTTCCGCTGGCGTACCGCGATGAACGAACACTATATGGCGCACTGGCAGCACCTGCGGCATATCGAAGGTGCCGCACAGCGTGTGCAGGAAGACACCATGCGTTTTGCCTCTACTCTGGAAGATATGGGCGTGAGCTTTATCAACGCCATCATGACGTTGATTGCCTTCCTGCCGGTGCTGGTGACGCTCTCGTCGCACGTTCCGGAGCTGCCGATTGTCGGCCATCTGCCCTACGGCCTGGTGATTGCTGCGATTGTCTGGTCGCTGATGGGAACGGGGCTGCTGGCGGTGGTGGGGATCAAGCTGCCGGGGCTGGAGTTTAAAAACCAGCGCGTGGAAGCGGCCTACCGTAAAGAGCTGGTGTATGGCGAAGACGATGCCAACCGTGCGTCACCGCCTACCGTGCGTGAGCTGTTTGGCGCCGTACGTCGTAACTACTTCCGCCTCTATTTCCATTACATGTATTTCAATATCGCGCGCATTCTTTATCTTCAGGTTGATAACGTTTTCGGGTTGTTCCTGCTGTTCCCGTCCATCGTTGCGGGTACGATTACGCTCGGTCTGATGACCCAAATCACCAACGTCTTTGGTCAGGTTCGCGGTTCGTTCCAGTATCTGATTAGCTCCTGGACTACGCTGGTGGAGCTGATGTCCATCTACAAACGTTTACGCAGTTTCGAGCGTGAGCTGGACGATAAGGATGTGCAGGAAGTTACCCATACATTAGGTTAAAAAGGAATTGCTATGCCATTTGCCGTACCACGTGCATTACCTCTGACGTTACTCGCCGCTTTCGTGCTGGCGGGCTGTGCCGAAAAAGGGGCTGCCCCGCTCAAAGAAGGGGAGAAGCCTGTGGATGTGGCGAGCGTGGTGCGGCAGAAGATGCCCGCCAGCGTGAAGGATCGCAGTGAGTGGGCTGATGCGCTGGCAACGACCTTCAAAAGCCAGAAGATCGCGCCTACCGAAGAGAATATCTGCTCGGTGCTCGCGGTGGCGCAGCAGGAATCGATGTATCAGTCAGATCCTGTTGTGCCTGGCCTGAACAAAATCGCCTGGAAAGAGATCGACCGCCGGGCCGAATCGATGCATATCCCTGTTTTCCTGGTACATACCGCCCTTAAAATCACCTCGCCAAACGGTAAAAGCTATAGCGAACGGCTGGATACGGTGAAAACCGAGAAGCAGCTTAGCGCCATTTTCGATGATTTCATCAATATGGTGCCGATGGGGCAGAAGCTGTTTGGATCGCTGAATCCGGTGCATACCGGCGGTCCGATGCAGGTGAGTATCGCATTTGCGGAAAAGCATACCGACGGCTATCCGTGGGATATCGATGGTACGGTGCGTCAGGAGGTCTTCTCCCTGCGCGGTGGGCTGTGGTTTGGGACGTATCACCTGCTGAATTATCCGGCCAACTACGATAAACCGCTGTATCGCTTTGCCGACTTTAATGCGGGCTGGTATGCCAGCCGAAATGCAGCCTTCCAGAATGCGGTAAGCCGCGCCAGCGGTGTGAAGCTCGCTTTGGATGGCGATCTCATTGCATACGGCAGCAGTGAGGCTGGGACCACCGAACGTGCGGTGCGAAAACTCTCGACGAAGCTGGAGATGAGCAACAGCGACATTCGCCGACAGCTGGAGAAGGGCGACAGCCTGGCGTTTGAGAAAACGGATCTCTATAAGCAGGTCTTTGCGCTGGCCGAGAAGAAAAGTGGAAAGGCATTACCCAGAGCCATTCTGCCAGGGATTCAACTGGAAAGCCCGAAGATCACGCGTAACCTGACGACCGCCTGGTTCGCGAAACGCGTGGACGATCGTCGGGCACGCTGTATGGGACTGTAATCAGTGGCGATTGCGCCAGCGCAGGACGAGGGCAATCACGCCCAGAACCATGCTGCCCGCGAGGAAGGGAATGAGTCCAAATACGGTGCTCACGCCTAAACCGATTTCAACGCGTGGGCGGCCTGTATCCTGCACCTGCATCAGATGCTCATACACGCCAGGAGCATGCACCAGCATATTCAGCAGTTGGGTTCCTGCCCAGAAACAAAACAGAACAAACAGGGCATAGGCAATATTCCCCGCCGTGGAGGTTTTTGGTTGTTTTCCGCCAAAAATCGGTTTCGACAATGTAAAGTCTGCCATAAGACCTCCTGAAAATATCACTCTGTTTTAATACGCGTCGTACAGGGTGAGTGTGACAGGTCATAGCATTTGTCAATATCAGAATCGTGGGAAATTCGGTTCAGGATTTCTCCTGGATTGTCGAATTCTGCATCACGTCACAAATTGATAACATAAGTGAAACTGCGCTGCTTTTCAGAATTTACGTATCCGCCACAGACGCCTTTATCAAACTGTGAGAGGATAGTTTTTTTTCTGCCGGAGTTGTCATGAAGCTCACTTCCAAACTACGCCGTGACTGGCATTACTACGCCTTTGCGATCGGGCTGATCTTTATTCTCAACGGTGTTATCGGGCTGCTGGGATTTGAAGCGAAAGGCTGGCAAACCTATGCGGTTGGGCTGGTGACCTGGGTAATCAGTTTCTGGCTGGCGGGATTCATTATCCGCCGTCGCCCCGATGAGACGACGACGGCAGAGAAAACCGACTAACCGTTAGTTAACGGAGCTTTTCAGGGCGCTGTCAGCGGCGTGACGCTCCAGCGCCAGTTCAATCAGGCGGGTGATCAGTTCCGGATAGCTTATCCCGCTGGCCTGCCACAGTTTCGGGTACATGCTGATATTGGTAAAGCCCGGCAGGGTGTTGATTTCGTTAATCACCACCTCGTTATCCGGCGTCAGAAACACGTCGACGCGCGCCATCCCACAGCATCCCAGCGCCTGATAGGCTTCAACGGCGATCGCGCGGATCTTGTCGTTAACGTCAGGATCGAGCGCGGCGGGGACCACAACCTGGGCACCTTTATCGTCAATATATTTGGTGTCGTAGGAATAGAAGTCGCTGTTCAGCACTACTTCACCGCAGGTACTCGCCTGTGGGAAGTCGTTGCCCAGTACGGCGCACTCAATTTCGCGTCCGTTAATTCCCTGCTCAACCACCACCTTATGGTCAAACTCAAAGGCCAGACGAACGGCTTCGTTAAACTGCGCTTCGCTGGTGACTTTGCTGACGCCAACGGACGAGCCCTGATTTGCTGGTTTCACAAATAGCGGCAGGCCGAGTTGCGCCTGGATCTGCGCGAAGCTATGTTTATCGCGGTTGGCACGAGTAAGCGTCACGAACGGCGCAATATTCAGACCGGCGTCGCGCAGGAGACGTTTTGTGACGTCTTTATCCATGCAGGCGGCAGAGCCCAGCACATCGGAACCGACAAACGGCAGGTTCGCCATCCGCAGCATGCCTTGCAGGGAGCCGTCTTCGCCCAGCGTGCCGTGAACGATAGGAAACACCACGTCAATCTGTGCCAGCGCCTGCGCGTTCCCGGCATCGATAAGCTGTCCCTGTACCACGCCTGGAACCGTTGCGACGCTGATATCAGAAGGATTAAGGGCGATGTGCGCCGGATCGTCAGCGTGTAACAGATACTGGCTGGCATCGTTAACATGCCACTGGCCCTGTTTATCTATGCCCAGCAGCACCACGTCAAAACGGCTTTTATCAATCGCATCAACGATATTTTTAGCCGATTGCAATGACACCTCGTGCTCTGCCGATTTTCCCCCAAAGACAATACCTACGCGCTGCTTTGCCATCTCACTCTCTTCCAGTCTGACGAAAAGCCAATAACATACCACGATGCCCGGCGGGTTTCGCGGCCTTCTGCCATAATGTTTTGAGGGATGCTGAAGGGGGGCGCGTGAAAGGAAAAGGTCTGTTTATTCTTATTGTTATTGCCGGGATCGTCACGGTGGGCTACCGCTGGTTGCCGTCGCAGTACAACCCTTTCGTGCCGCTTACGCTTGACGATCCGCCCGGAAAAATAACCCAGTTTAAACTTCGGCGTTTAACCCCCCAGGCGTGCGAAAGCCTGTTAACGCAGGCGAACCAACGTCGGCTTATCCGTACCCAGGCGGTCGCTGACAGCGCCGGGGAGTGTCCACTGAGTAACGTGGTGCGCGTACGTGATTTTGGCCCGGTCAGCCTGAACAGCAGCTTTCTTGCCAGTTGCCCGCTGGCGTTAAGTTCGGCGCTGTTTGTCAGCCAGCAGGCCCGGCCGCTCACCAAAACCTGGACGGGAAGCGAGCTTGCGCGTATTGAACATCTGGGCAGCTTTGCTTGCCGCAATATCTACAGCCGCCCGGATGCGCGGCGCAGCGAACATGCTACGGCGGATGCGCTGGATATCAGCGCTTTCAGGCTGGCAAACGGACAGCGTGTTACCGTTCTAAACGGCTGGAAAGCGGAAAAGACGCAGCCCTGGCTACAGGCGCTGCTCTCGGCAAGCTGTGGTTATTACGGTAACAGTCTGGGACCGGACTATAATGCCGCCCATGCCAACCATTTCCATCTGGGAATGCGCGGATATGGATTATGTCGATGAAGCATAATCTTCCGCCGAAATTTGGATGAATTGTGACTTATTTCACAAATATGATGACTGGGAAGATAAAACACCAAAGTCTGCAAGGCCGCATCTCTGGCGCTATGTCATTGCGCGTAACTTGCTAATCTGTCGGCGAATTCGCCTAAAAATGAAGACTATTTCTGTTATGGAATCCTGGAAAGTTAACCTCATTTCAGTCTGGTTCGGCTGCTTCTTCACCGGACTGGCTATCAGCCAGATATTGCCCTTCCTGCCGCTGTATGTGTCGCAGCTGGGGGTCACTTCCCATGAAGCGCTCTCCATGTGGTCCGGCCTGACGTTCAGCGTGACGTTTCTGGTCTCCGCCATTGTGTCGCCGATGTGGGGTAGCCTGGCAGATCGCAAGGGGCGCAAGTTGATGCTGCTCCGCGCCTCGCTGGGGATGGCGATAGCCATTTTGCTCCAGGCCTTCGCCACCAACGTCTGGCAGCTGTTTATTCTGCGGGCGATAATGGGGCTGACCTCTGGGTACATTCCGAATGCCATGGCGCTGGTGGCCTCACAGGTACCGCGTGAGCGAAGCGGCTGGGCGCTCAGCACGCTTTCCACCGCCCAGATCAGCGGGGTCATTGGCGGCCCGCTGCTCGGCGGCTTCCTGGCGGACCATGTCGGGCTGCGTGCGGTCTTTATCATTACTGCGATCCTGCTGACGATCAGCTTTCTGGTCACCCTTTTTCTGATTAAAGAGGGCGGGCGGCCTGTTGTCAGCAAATCCGAACGCCTGAGCGGAAAAGCGGTTTTCGCCTCGCTGCCTTATCCTGGCCTGATGATTAGCCTCTTTGTGACGACGATGGTGATCCAGCTCTGTAACGGCTCGGTGGGGCCGATTCTGGCGCTGTTTATCAAGTCGATGGCGCCGGACAGCAGCAACATTGCGTTTCTGAGCGGGATGATTGCCGCCGTGCCGGGCGTGTCGGCGCTGATGTCTGCTCCGCGCCTGGGGAAACTGGGCGACAGGATCGGTACGGCACGTATTCTGATGGCAACGCTCATCATTGCGGTGATCCTTTTCTTTGCCATGTCATTCGTCACCACACCTCTTCAGTTGGGCATCCTGCGCTTCCTGCTTGGCTTCGCGGATGGCGCCATGCTGCCCGCTGTTCAGACGCTGCTGGTGAAATATTCCAGTGACCAGGTAACCGGCCGCATTTTTGGCTACAACCAGTCGTTCATGTATTTAGGCAACGTAGCGGGCCCGCTTATTGGCGCCTCGGTCTCGGCGATGGCGGGTTTCCGCTGGGTATTTGCCGCGACGGCGGTGGTGGTACTGCTGAATATTATTCAACTGGCCTTCGCCTTACGCCGTCGCAGGCGAATCGCTGAGGCAAAGTCGGCCCGGTAAACACGATAATATATTATTTATTCTTATGAACGCCGCATTTTTATATAACGAAATGCGGCGCCTTTCTTTTAGAAAAACGTTTCGCTTTCTCCCCGAAATATCTTTTTTGGCAGCGATGTCACTTTTGCATAAGATAAAGCTAATCCATGCTTTTCATTATTCAGTGAGGGTGTTAATTTCAGGGGAAATCACATAAGGAAATAGCACCATGAAAAATCTCATTGCTGAGTTGTTGGTTAAGCTTGCCCAAAAGGAAGAAGAGTCGAAAGAGCTGGTTGCCCAGGTCGAGGCGCTGGAAATCGTTGTGACGGCGCTGCTGCGACAGATGGCAAAACCAGAGCAGGAGGCGCTGATCGACAACGTTGAAGGCGCGCTGGAAAAAGCTCGTCCTGATTCACAGGTTCCCGCAGAGGATGCGGAGCTGCTTCAGCAATACGTAAAAAAGCTTTTGAGGCATCCTCGCACTTAACCGGCCAGAGGTGAAATGACATGTCACAGAATTGTCATGCAGGATGCCTGGCGTCGCTCTGTTTTTATTTTTACACATTTTTCAGGGTAAATTAAATTGAGACAGAGCACAGTTTTCACCGCATAATTTCTGCTATTAATTACCGCCTCCCTGCCGGCGAAACCGGATAATGATCATTGTGCCGCTACAGGGCTGAAATAACCGCGGAGCCCGGCGAAAATCAGGTGCGCAGGGTGGTTTTTTTTCCGTAACGAACCAGACTTAACGTGGAACTTCACATAAAGGATGGTGCAATGAAAACAACAATACTGATTACCCTGCTCTCTGGCCTGTGTCTGATGGCATCAGCACATGCGGAAGAGAAAACGTTGACGCCCCAGCAGCAACGCATGACGACCTGTAACCAACAGGCGACATCGCAAAGCCTGAAAGGGGATGCCCGTAAAACGTACATGAGCGACTGCCTAAAAAATGGTGCGACAAAACCCGGTGAAAAAAGCCTGACCCCGCAGCAGCAAAAAATGCGCGAGTGCAATGCCCAGGCGACACAGCAGATGCTGAAAGGCGACGATCGCAGCAAGTTCATGAGCGCGTGCCTGAAAAAACAGGCGTAGTGCTAACGGGTGAGTCACGGCTGTGGCTCACCCAAAATTTCATACTTTCCCCGCTATCCCCCTCTCTATAATTTGGGAAAATGTTTCAGAATATTCCCAAAGATGATGAATGATGAGTTTTATGACAGTCATGAGAACATTCGGGAAGCGTGGCACCAGCAGCTTTCTCAGGATGATTCATACCGTTCCGGTCTGCGATTTGCCCGGCGAATACGGCTGGCACGCATCGTTGGTCTGGCGGCGCTATTTGTTCCGCTTGCCAGCGTTCTGGTGAGCCAGTTTCTTTCCGGCGTCTGGTGGTTATTGCTGGTGGGCTGGGTCTTTGTCTGGCCCCATCTGGCCTGGCAGCTGGCTTTTCGTTCGGCTGAACCCCACAGAAGTGAAATTGTTAATCTGAAAATCGATGCCATTCTTGCCGGTGTCTGGATGGGGCTAACAGGGTTCAATGCACTACCAACGGCGGCGCTGATCATGATGATCGGCATGAATATGATGGGATCGGGGGGATGTCGCTTATTTCTGACAGGACTGGCGCTGCTTGCCCTGTCTGCTCTGCTCACCGTGCAATCCACGGGTACTCCTGTGCTATTGACCTCTGAACCGCTGGCGTTGTGGCTGACGCTCCCCGTGCTGGTGGTCTACCCCATGCTGTTTGCATGGCTCAGCCACCGCACGGCGATCCGCCTGGCAGAGCATAAGCGTCGGCTTGAGCTGATGAGTACCCGCGACGGAATGACCGGCGTGTTCAATCGCCGTCACTGGGAAACGCTGCTGCGTTACGAATTTGAGGCCTGCCGTCGCAGCCATCGACAGGCGACGATACTGCTCATCGATATCGATCACTTCAAGACGATCAACGACACCTGGGGGCATGACGTGGGGGATGAAGCGATTGTTGCCATTACGCGCCAGCTTCAGCTGACTCTGCGCTCCGGCGATTATATTGGCCGCTTTGGTGGGGATGAGTTCGCGGTGATCATGTCCGGCACGCCTGCCGACAGCGCGATTGCAGCGATGTCGCGCGTCCATGAACGGCTGGTCAACATGCCGCTGCACGGAGCACCAACGGCGAGGTTGTGTATCAGCGTTGGGGTTGCCCCCTGGGGGGCGCAGTTCACCCACTATCGTGAATGGCTAAAGGCGGCGGACGTGGCCCTCTATAAAGCCAAAAATGCCGGACGGGGCCGCACCGAAGTGGCCGCCTGACGCCCGGCGTAGCGCATCAGGACTTACTGAGCTTCTCTGATTTTTCCATGCATTTTTCCATCGCCTCGATCACGGCGGAGCGGAATCCGCGATCTTCCAGCACGCGCACGGCTTCAATGGTTGTGCCCCCCGGCGAGCACACCATATCTTTCAATTCGCCCGGATGCTTACCCGTTTCCAGCACCATTTTGGCCGAGCCCATCACCGCCTGCGCTGCAAATTTGTAGGCCTGCGCGCGCGGCATTCCGCCCAATACGGCAGCATCGGCCATGGCTTCGATAAACATAAAAACATACGCCGGGGCAGAGCCGCTCACGCCGACCACCGGGTGGATCATCGGTTCGGCAATCACTTCCGCTTCGCCGAAGCAGCGGAAGATATTCAGTACATCTGCCACGTCTTCAGATGTGACCAGCGCGTTCGGGGTAACGGAGGTCATACCGGCATTCACCAGCGACGGGGTGTTTGGCATGGCGCGAACAATCTTACGGTCGTGACCCAGCGCGCGGGCGAGCTGATCGAGGGTCACGCCTGCGGCAATCGACACCACCAGGGTCTCTTTGTTAAGGCTGGAGGTGATCTCGCCCAGGACTTTAATCATGATATTCGGCTTAACGGCGCCAAAGACAATATCCGCCACCTGAGCCACTTCCTGCGCGCTTTCGGCAGCGTTGACACCATACTCATCACGCAGCGCCGCGACTTTATCCGGGGATGGGGTATAGACCCAAATCTGCCCCGGCAGCACCTGCCCGCTGGCAATCAGTCCGCCGAGGATAGCTTTGCCCATGTTTCCGCAGCCGATAAACCCGATTTTCTTATCCATCACGTCTCTCCGTTATTATGCGTTGTTATCTCTCATTGATAGCTTAACAACGAAATGCAGGCGACAATAGTCGCCAGAATCATAATGGGGAGAGACGATGGCGATTTGGGTTGATGCGGACGCGTGTCCGAATGTGATTAAAGAGATTTTATTTCGTGCTGCCGAGCGCGTGCAGATGCCGCTAACGCTGGTGGCGAACCAGAATATCCGCGTGCCGCCCTCCAGATACATCCGATCTCTGCGCGTTCCGGCCGGGTTTGACGTGGCGGATAACGAGATAGTACGCCTGTGTGACGCAGGAGATCTGGTGATCACGGCGGATATCCCGCTGGCTGCCGACGTGCTGGCGAAGGGGGCCGCGGCGCTTAACCCGCGCGGCGAGCGCTACTCTCCGGCAACGATCCGGGAGAAGCTCACCATGCGTGATTTTATGGATACGCTGCGTTCCAGCGGCGTGCAAACCGGTGGGCCGGACAGCCTGTCGCAGCGCGATCGCCAGCAGTTTGCCGCCGAGCTGGATAAATGGCTGCTGGAAGTGAAGCGCCGCCCGGCGTAGCCCACCTCCGGGCGGTTTTGTGGTACAGTGTGGCTTCCACAGGCTTGTCATTCCGTACCGCTTTGCAGTAAAGTTAGCGCAACATCTACTGCAATCATTTCTTTACAGCCTTCAGTTATCCGGCAGCAAGGGGAACACCTGGTTATGAACCCACCCATCTTTTTAGTTGGCCCTCGCGGCTGTGGGAAAACCACCGTTGGTCTGGAGCTGGCGCGTTTGTGCCAGAGTCAGTTTGTCGATACTGACCACTGGCTTCAGGAGAATGCGGGTAAGACTATCGCCGATATCGTTGAAGATGAGGGTTGGGAGAGCTTTCGTGCGCGTGAAACGGCCACGCTGGAAGCGGTGACCGCGCCGTCAACCGTGATTGCGACCGGTGGGGGCATTATCCTGGCGTCGTATAACCGCCAGTTTATGCGCGAAAAGGGTGTCGTGATCTACCTCTGTGCCCCGGTCTCTACGCTGGTGGGGCGGCTGGAGGCGTTTCCGGAAGAGGGGCAGCGCCCGGCGCTGACCGCGAAACCGCTGAGTGAAGAGGTCAGCGAGGTCCTCGCCGAACGCGATGCACTGTACCGCGAGGCGGCACACCACGTTGTGGATGCGTCGGCGTCATCCGAAAAAGTTGCGATTCAGATTATTACCGCCCTGCGTTTGGCTTGCGCCAGCTAACAGCCGTCTATACTCATAGCTCAGACATAAAAAAAGGATGAGCTATGCCAACCAGACCTCCCTATCCACGTGAAGCCCGCATCGTTACCGTTGAAAAAGGTAATGGTGATCAAACCGTAACCTGGTACCAGCTGCGTGCCGATCACCCTAAACCTGATTCGCTGATCAGCGAACATGAAACCGAACAGGAAGCGCTGGATGCGAAACGGCGCTATGAGGATCCTGAGAAGTCCTGACAGGAATCCGAATTCGTTACAACCGTGCCTGAATCACACTTTTAACTTATCGCTGATGTTAAGCAGCAGTTAATATTTAGTTATTACAGGTGGATTCGGAAAGGCCAGTCGATCTTTACACTACGGTGTTGAGATCCCCTGCTACGCTTGGTGCTGTTTTGTTGAATAAATGAACAGTGCAGCGTAGTGAGCCTGCACCTGTGTGGCAGTTGTGGTAGTAACGGAAGGCGATCAAAATGAAGGCGACGTTGGCGATCCTCACGATTGGTGTGGTGCCTGTAAGCGAAGTATTACCGCTCTTAACCGAGCATGTCTCTGAACAACAAATTACGCATCTCAGTCTGTTAGGGAAGCTCAGTCGGGAAGAGGTCATGGAAGACTACGCGGTCGGAGAGGGGGAAGATCCCCTGGCAACGTTACTCAGTGACGGTAAACTGGCGCATGTGTCGCGCCAGAAAATCGAGCGCGCGCTACAGGGCGTGATCGAAGTGCTCGACAATCAGGACTATGACGTCATTTTGCTGATGAGCACGGCACCCGTTAAAGGACTCAGCGCGCGTAATGCCATTCTGCTCGAACCGATGCGGATTATCCCCCCGCTGGTGGCCTCTATTGTTGATGGTCATCAGGTTGGGGTCATCGTTCCCGTTGAGGAACTGCTGGATAACCAGACGGTGAAGTGGGCTGCGCTGGAGCACACCCCGCTGTACGCGCTGGCTAACCCGTTCTGGGACAGCGAAGCGAAGCTGATTGCAGCTGGGCAGGAATTGATCGACAGAGGGGCGGATGTCCTGATGCTCGACTGCCTGGGCTTCCATCAGCGGCATCGTGATTTATTGCAAAAGGCGCTGGATGTTCCGGTGCTGCTCTCTAACGTCCTGATGGCGCGTCTGGCGTCAGAATTACTGGTGTAATGATTTTGCGTGACAGGTCATGAGCATGGCCCCTATAGTGGATTTTTCTCTATAAATATAAGGGCCAGTTCATGCTTCAAAGTAACGAATACTTTTCCGGTAAAGTGAAATCCATTGGTTTTACCAGCAGCAGCACTGGCCGCGCCAGTGTCGGCGTAATGGCGGAAGGGGAATACACCTTTGGCACCGCAGAAGCGGAAGAGATGACGGTGGTCAGCGGCGCGCTGAACGTCCTGCTGCCGGGTGAAACGGAGTGGAAAGTATATAGTGCCGGGCAGGTCTTCAACGTGCCGGGCCACAGCGAGTTCCATTTACAGGTTGCAGAGCCAACCTCTTATCTGTGCCGCTATCTGAAATAAAAGCATGCCGGGTGGCGCATTCGCTTACCCGGCCTACGTTTTGCCTGTCAGCGCTGCGCTTCGCCGCCGAGACCTTCCACCAGGTTCTGAATTAGCGCCGCCAGCTCGCCGGTCATCAGGATAAAGTCTGCGTCAAAGCGCTGAGCATAATCTTCGCGGTCGATATCTTCGTTCTGATCGCGCAGTTCATCGCAGAATTTCAGGCGCTTCACGGAGCCGTCATCACACATCACAAACTGAATGCGCTGCTGCCAGTCGAGTGCCAGTTTGGTCACCACTTTGCCCGCTTCAATGTGCACGGCGATTTCGTCGCTCACCAGTTCCTGTTTCTTCGCGCGGATCACGCCGCCATCTTCCAGCAACGCTTTCAGCTCTGCTTCATCAAGGATCTGGAAGCCCTGCGCGGCAGTCCCGCTGCGCACCCACTCGGTCAGGGTCAGCTCAATCGGCGTTTCCAGCGCCAGCGGTACCACCGGTAATGAGCCAAGGCTCTTACGCAGCAGCGCCAGCGTATCTTCGGCTTTTTTGGCGCTGGCGCAGTCCACCATAATCAGCCCGTTAACGGTGTCGATCCACATCATGGTCTGGCTAAAGCGGCTAAAGGCGCGCGGCAGCAGCGAGTGCAGCACTTCATCCTTCAGCGAATCTTTTTCGGTTTTTTTAAGCTTACGGCCCTGTTCAGCTTCCAGCTTGAAGATCTTCGCTTCGAGTGCCTGCTTAACCACGGGCGTCGGCAGGATCTTCTCTTCTTTGCGGGCGCAAACGATGATTTGCCCCGTGCTGCTGGCGTGGGTCAGCGCATCGCTTTGAGAACCCATTGGCGGAACCCAGCCGGTTTTTGCCATATCCTGGCTACCGCAAGGGGTAAAGGAGTAAGCGGCTAACTGTTTTTCCATCTCTTCTGCACGCAGCGAAACGTCGCGGCTGAGACGGTAAACCATCAAATTTTTGAACCACAGCATGATAATTTCCACGGCCTTGTCGTTAAATCAGCGGGCATGATAACGAATTGTCGCATCGCTTGCATTGCTAATCGGGAAGCGGGCTTCTACTCTGTTGATAATCAAAATAATGAGGAGTGTCTTGTGCGTATTGGGATTGATTTGGGCGGCACCAAAACAGAAGTCATTGCGTTGAGCGAGCAGGGGGAGCAACTGTTTCGCCACCGTCTGCCTACGCCGCGCGATGATTATCACCAGACCATAGAGACGATTGCCCGCCTGGTCGATATGGCAGAGCAGGCAACGGGCGAGACGGGCACAGTCGGGATGGGGATCCCTGGCTCCATTTCGCCGTATACCGGCGTGGTGAAAAACGCCAACTCCACCTGGCTCAACGGTCAGCCGTTTGATAAAGACTTAAGCCAACGCCTGAACCGGGAAGTGCGTCTGGCGAATGACGCAAACTGCCTGGCGGTGTCTGAGGCCGTGGATGGCGCAGCGGCTGGCGAGCAGACCGTATTTGCCGTAATTATCGGCACCGGCTGCGGGGCGGGCGTGGCCTTCGGAGGGCGCTCGCATATTGGCGGCAACGGCACCGCGGGCGAGTGGGGGCACAACCCGCTGCCGTGGATGGATGAAGATGAACTCAAATACCGCGCCGAAGTGCCGTGCTACTGTGGCAAGCAGGGCTGTATAGAGACCTTTATCTCCGGTACGGGGTTTGCCACCGATTATCATCGTCTGAGCGGCCAGCCGCTGAAAGGTAACGAGATTATGCGTCTGGTTGAGGAGCAGGATCCGGTGGCTGAACTGGCGCTCAGCCGCTACGAAATGCGGCTGGCTAAGTCACTGGCGCATGTGATCAATATCCTCGATCCGGACGTGATTGTGCTGGGCGGCGGCATGAGCAACGTCGACCGACTTTACGCCACGGTGCCAACGCTGGTGAAACAGTGGGTATTTGGCGGCGAGTGCGAAACACCGATCCGCAAAGCCGTCCACGGTGACTCCAGCGGCGTGCGAGGCGCGGCGTGGCTGTGGCCGGAATAAACGCAAAACGGTAACTTGCGTTGCCGTTTTTGATGTTTGTACCCTCTCCCACAGGGAGAGGGCCAGGGTGAGGGCATCAGACCGCACCGTCCCCCATTCAATTCACCGCAAACTCCCTGTCCAGCCTGCTATACCCCAGCCCGTTGATCTTCTTCACCTTGATCTGCACCGGAATACGCTCTTTCATCGCCTCAACGTGGCTGATCACGCCGATGGTTTTCCCGGTGGCGTTCAGTGCGTCGAGCGCATCCAGCGCGGTGTCCAGCGTTTCACTGTCGAGCGTGCCGAACCCTTCATCCAGGAACAGCGAATCAATGCGCGTTTTGTGACTGACCAGATCGGAAAGCGCTAAAGCCAGCGCCAGACTGACCAGGAAACTCTCCCCGCCGGAAAGGGTACGGGTATCGCGTATCGCATCGGCCTGCCAGGTATCGACCACTTCCAGCTCCAGCGCGTCGCTGGCTTTACGCTGAAGCAGATAGCGGCCATGCAGACGGTTGAGCTGCTGGTTGGCAAGCCACACCAGATTATCCAGCGTTAGCCCCTGGGCGAATTTACGGAATTTATCGCCGGTGCTGGAGCCTATCAGCGCATTGAGATAGCCCCAGTCGTCGGCCTGACGCGCCGCCTCCTCAATCTGCTGCATAAGCGCCTGCTGGTGCAGACGGTTATCGGCGTCCTGTTTGAGCTGCTGGCGGATCTCCCCCTGATGCGTGGTGTTGTCCCGAAGCTGTTGCGCCAGCTGATGTAACTGCGCCTGAAGCGTTGCGGCATCGGTTTCCAGCCCCTCGGGGCGCTGTGCCTGATGCGCCTGAAGCTGCTGGCTTGCCTGCACCGAAAGCGCCGTGGTCTGCTGGAGCTGGTTTTCCAGCGTCTGCTTTTGCTGTTCAAGCTGGCGGATCGACGCTTCATCCAGCAGGGCGGAGAGAAATGCCTCCCGATCGGCAAAGCAGCTCGCGGTCAGCGCGGCGTTGAACTGAGCCTGTGATTGCTGGAGCCGTTCACGCTCAAGCGTCTCCTGCTGCTGGAGGGTGGTGAGCTGGCTTTGCAGCGACACGCATTCGTCGTGGATGCCGCGCCACTTCTCAGGTATAACCGCGTCGGCTTCTGTATCATCGGTAACCGGCAGCGTCTCCAGGATTGGCATCAGGGCGTTAATACGTTCCTGAATCGTACCGTGCTGGGCCTGTTTTTCCTGCCACAGGGTATATTCGCTTTCGCGCGCGCTCAGCCAGGCGCTTTCGGCCCCTTCATCGGGCACGCTAAGCGACAGCGACTCTAGCGAGGCCGCCAGCGCCTGACGCGTCGCCGTCAGCTGCTGCTGGTACTGGCGCGCCTGACCTTCCTGTTCAATGAGCTGGTTTTGCAGCGTCAGACGCTGGCTGAGCTGATACAGCTGGCGTTCATACTGCTCCTGTGCGCTCATCCAGAGTGCTATATCATCCTGAATATTCAGCGCTATGTTCAGGGAGGTGCAGACCTCCAGCCACTCTTTAGTGAGTGCTTGTTCTTCCTGAGAGAGAGCCTGTGCTTCCTCAGTCTCGCGCTGGATCTGTTGGGTCAGCGCATTCACCTGCCCGAGCACCAGCAATCCTTCCTCTTTTAGCGCGGCAACCTCTTTCTCCAGCGCGTCGCGGCGGCGCTGATTGTCAGTCAGTTCAAGCGCCTGATACTGCACAACTGCCGGGTGTTCGCGTGAACCGCAGAGCGGGCAAGGCTTACCCGCTTCCAGCTGAGCACGATAATTCTCAAGATCCTTGATTGTCGCCTCACGCTCACAGAGCGCTTTCAGGTCGGCATAGTGCTGATTTTTTTCTTTGAACTGCTGACGCCGCAGGATCAGCGTTTCATTGAGCTTACCCTGCTCAGCCTGCGCTTTCTGCACGCTTTCCGCATTCTGGCGCAGTCGTTTTTGCAGCGGCTGATAGCGAGCGTGAAGTGCAGTCAGACGCTGGCGGAGCGCCCGCGATTGTGCCTGTTGCTCCATTGCCGTCGCGAGATCCTCAGCCGTCAGCGTCAGCGTACTCTCCGGCATCTCAGCCAGCTTCTGACGAAGCTCAGCCATGCGCGCTGCCTGGGCAACAAGCTGATTTTTATCGCGATTCAGTTGCGTAAAATGCGCCCGCCAGCCGGCAATTTCCTGTCCCCACTGACGGAAACGATCGTGTTCGGTCAGCCACTGCGTCAGCGCCGTGTGCTCTGTCTGCAACTGTTCACGGTTGCGCTGCGCACCGTTGCGGATACGCGCGCGCTGTGCCGCTCTGTCGAGTAAGCGAGTATTTACTTCGACAATTCGCTCTGCGGTTTGCGACAGGCGGGCGGTCTGCTCCTGCTGGTGCTGCCATAGCGGACGTAGCTGGGCGGCGGGCTGCGCCAGCTGGAGCTTAGCCAGTTGCGGCGCGGCGTCCGTCAGAGCCTGTTGCGCCTGCTGCTGCGAAGCGGCTGCGCGCTGCTGCTCACGTATCAGTTCGTCGTTACGCGTAAGCCACTGAAAATCTTTCTGTTGGCTCTGCTGCTGTGCCAGCAGGATTTTCTCTTCGTCAGTAAGTGCCTGCAAACTTTGCTGCAAGTGCTGCTGCTGTTCCTCGCTCAACAGCACAACCCCTGCGGCCTGCGCTTCGCACATCTCCAGCGCGTTACGTGCCGCTTTGTGTTTTTCAAAAACCATGGCGGAAATCTGGCCGTAAATTTCCGTGCCGGTCAGTTCCTCCAGCAGCTCAGCGCGATCGCTCGGTTTAGCATTCAGGAAGGCGGCAAACTGCCCCTGCGAGAGCAACATCGAGCGGGTAAAGCGACCATAGTCCAGCCCGGTGAGTGCGGCGGTTTGTTCCAGCTTATCCGTGACTTTGTCGGCCAGAATTTTGCCGTCTTCGCAGCGGGCCAGCTCTACGCGCGGTGCCTGTAAGTTCCCGTCCGGCTGGTTGCGGGCGCGGTTCTGGCTCCAGAAAGCGCGATAAGCAACGCCTTTGACCTCAAATTCCACTTCCGCCAGGCATTCAGCGGTATCGCGCGTCATCAGGTCGTTTTGCGCCTGAGAGACCTTATTAAGACGCGGAGTTTCGTGGTACAGCGCCAGGCAGATGGCATCCAGCAGCGTGGTTTTACCCGCGCCGGTTGCGCCGGTGATGGCAAACAGCCCGTTACTGGCGAACGGCTCCGCGGTGAAATCAATTTTCCACTCACCCTTTAGCGAATTCAGATTTTTCAGACGCAGGCTCAGAATTTTCATGCGTTTTCGTCCTCGTCATGGAGGGAGTGCAGGGTCTGGGCAAACAGCTCGTTAAGCCTGGTGCGTCTGGCCTCGTCCACCTCTTCATGCGCAAGCCGCCGCGCGAACACCTCTTCAACCCGAAGTTCGCTAAGCGTTTCACGCTGGGCGTTGAGCAGTATTTTCTCGCGCTGCTCGCGGCTGCGGCGTACCAGCAGTACTTCCACGGGAAGGTCTTCCGTCAGCGTCTGAATTTTACGCTGCATATCGTACAGGTAGTCGTCGGTGGTGATTTCGATATCGAGCCAGACGGGGGGATTAAGCGCTGCGCCGCGCCACTGATCAAGCTGAGCGGTAATGGCGGCCAGATCGCCTTTCAGCACCGCCAGCGGCTGGGTGACCGGCACCTCAAGCCTCTCAACGGCGCTGAGTTTGCCCCCGGTGAAGCTCACCAGATGGACGGATTTGGCTTTGCCCGTTTCGTCAAAACTGAGCGAAATGGGCGAGCCGCAGTAGCGGATATGCTCGCAGCCGCCGATGATCTGCGCCCGGTGAATATGCCCGAGGGCAATGTAGTCGGCGGGGGGGAAGTTTTGCGCCGGAAACGCGTCCAGCGTACCGATATAGATCTCGCGCACCGCGTCACTCTTACTGGCTCCGACGGTGGTGAGGTGTCCGGTGGCAATGATCGGAATGGCCTGATCGCCGCGCAGGGCGCAGGCTTCCGTATGCTGCTGGTGATAATAGCGGGTGATGGCCTGCAACAGATGCTGCTGTTTTTCGCTGCCGGACAGACCCGCCTGGCTTTGCACGATATCTCGCGGGCGTAAAAACGGGATTGGGCACAGCACCGCGCCCGGCGTGCCGTCGCGTTTTTTCAGGATCTGCGGCGCGTGCCCGGCGCTGGCCACCACGGTGGTATTGAGGAACGCCAGAATATCGCGGGATTCATTCAGCGTCGCCACCGAGTCATGATTTCCGGCGACAATCACCAGGTGACAACCGGTTTGCTGGAGGTTGACCACAAAACGGTTGTATAGCTCACGCGCATAGCTCGGCGGCGATCCGGTATCAAAAATGTCGCCCGCCACAATAATCGCGTCCACCTCGTGAGCCTGAGCCGTCTCCAGCAGCCAGTTCAGGAACGCTTCATGTTCCGCGGCGCGGCTTTTGCTGTAAAAATTTTGACCCAGGTGCCAGTCTGAGGTGTGAAGTATGCGCATAAAAGATCCGTGGCAATAATAAGAAAGCAGGATTATAAACGTTCGGGGAACGGAAAATAACCGCTGTAATAAAACAACAGTTTGCTATTTATCGTGGTAATGTTTTTCATAAATCTGTCATAAATCTGACGCATAATGACGCCGCATTACAGACTTGTAACTTAAATACGATAAGACAGGGCAAAGTATGGCGAGACGTATTCTGGTCGTAGAAGATGAAGCTCCGATCCGTGAAATGGTGTGCTTCGTGCTTGAACAAAATGGCTTCCAGCCGGTTGAAGCGGAAGATTATGACAGCGCGGTGAACCAGCTGAATGAACCCTGGCCCGATCTGATCCTGCTGGACTGGATGCTGCCTGGCGGTTCCGGATTGCAGTTTATCAAGCATATCAAACGCGAGGCGATGACCCGTGATATCCCGGTGGTGATGCTGACGGCGCGCGGCGAGGAAGAGGATCGCGTGCGCGGTCTGGAAACCGGCGCGGACGATTACATCACCAAACCGTTCTCCCCGAAAGAGCTGGTGGCGCGTATCAAAGCCGTGATGCGCCGTATTTCACCGATGGCGGTGGAAGAGGTGATTGAGATGCAGGGGCTGAGCCTGGATCCTACCTCACACCGGGTCATGACCGGTGAAAATCCCCTCGATATGGGACCGACCGAATTTAAACTCCTGCACTTCTTTATGACCCACCCGGAGCGCGTTTACAGCCGCGAACAGTTGCTGAATAACGTCTGGGGAACTAACGTCTATGTCGAAGACCGAACGGTTGACGTCCATATTCGCCGCCTGCGTAAAGCACTGGAACTGAGCGGCCACGATCGCATGGTACAGACGGTCCGCGGCACGGGTTATCGCTTCTCGACCCGTTTCTGAACAATGACAGGAGTGTGACGCGTGCTGGAACGTCTGTCATGGAAAAGGCTCGTCTTTGAACTGATCTTATGCTGTATTCCGGCCCTCATTCTGGGGGCTATCTTTGGCTATCTGCCGTGGTTTTTACTGGTGGCCGTGACGGGATTGCTCGTCTGGCATTTCTGGAATTTACTGCGTCTTTCCTGGTGGCTGTGGGTCGACAGAAGTATGACACCCCCGCCGGGAAGCGGGAGCTGGGAACCGCTACTATACGGCCTGCACCAGATGCAGATGCGTAACAAAAAGCGCCGTCGTGAGCTGGGAAGCCTGATCAAACGCTTTCGTAGCGGTGCGGAGTCGCTGCCGGACGCGGTGATCCTGACCACAGAAGAAGGGACAATCTTCTGGTGTAATGGCCTCGCGCAACAGCTGCTGGGCCTGCGCTGGCCGGATGATAATGGTCAGAACATCCTGAACCTTCTGCGTTATCCCGAGTTCACGCTGTATCTGAAAAAGCGGGATTTTTCGCGCCCGCACAATCTGAAGCTCAATAACGGTCGCCATCTGGAGATCCGCGTGATGCCCTACAGCGATCGGCAGTGGCTGATGGTGGCGAGGGACGTTACCCAGATGCACCAGCTTGAGGGCGCGAGACGTAACTTCTTTGCCAACGTCAGCCACGAGCTGCGTACGCCGTTAACGGTGCTTCAGGGCTACCTGGAGATGATGCAGGAGCAAACGCTTGAGGGGGCGCCGCGTGAGAAAGCGCTGCATACCATGAGGGAGCAGACGTTCCGCATGGAAGGGCTGGTCAAACAGCTGCTGACGCTTTCAAAAATTGAGGCAGCCCCGTCGCTGGCGCTAAATGACATCATTGATGTGCCGATGATGTTGCGGGTGGTGGAGCGCGAAGCCCAAACGCTGAGCCATAATCAACACACCCTGAGTTTTGATGTTGATAACACGCTGAAAGTGCTCGGCAGTGAAGATGAGCTGCGAAGCGCTATCTCAAACCTGGTCTATAACGCCGTGAATCATACCCCGAAAGGGACGCATATCGCGGTGCGCTGGCAGCATACTCCGGCAGGGGCTGAGTTTAGCGTCGAGGACAACGGGCCGGGGATTGGGCCTGAACACCTCCCGCGTCTCACCGAACGGTTCTACCGGGTGGATAAGGCGCGCTCGCGGCAGACCGGCGGAAGCGGACTGGGGCTGGCAATTGTGAAGCATGCCGTCAGCCACCACGAAAGCCGGCTCAATATCGAAAGCACCCTCGGTAAGGGCACGCGCTTTAGCTTCGTGATTCCGGAACGATTAATTGCCAAAAAAAGCGCCTGACAGCGTGTGTGTCAGGCTACCTTTCCACGGGCCAGCGATTGCTGGCCCGTTTGCTTTGCAGTCAAGCGAAACGCGGATGAATATTATACGGCTGGTGCTTTTTTGTTCGCATGATTAGCCATGAGTTTTTCTTATACATGGCATATTATGTTGGTCTGGATTTTCATGCTGGCATATTGTTCTGGTTTTACGATCCCTTCTTGCCTTTAAACGTTATAAGCGTTTAAATTGCCCCCCATATACTGTCAGACCGACTGTATTTGCGTGGTAAATCGAAAAACTATTCTTCGCCACGCCAGGACGGGAGCATATCCCGCTGAAATTGAGCAAATTTTCCGCTGTATCGTCCCATCAGGGATGGCGAAAATCTCAACGTATTCAACACCACATCCACAGGCAGTAAGGTTTTATGACCCATCACTTGAAATCGCGTGACATTATCGCGCTGGGCTTTATGACATTTGCGCTGTTCGTTGGCGCAGGTAATATCATTTTTCCTCCAATGGTTGGCTTACAGGCGGGTGAACACGTCTGGACGGCTGCGTTTGGCTTCCTGCTTACTGCCGTGGGCCTGCCGGTACTGACCGTTATCGCGCTGGCGAAAGTCGGTGGCGGTGTGGACAGCCTCAGCACCCCGATTGGCAAAGTGGCTGGCGTTCTGCTGGCAACCGTCTGCTATCTGGCCGTTGGCCCGCTGTTCGCGACCCCGCGCACGGCGACCGTCTCCTTTGAAGTGGGTATCGCCCCGCTGACCGGTGACGGCGCGATGCCACTGTTTATTTACAGCCTCATTTACTTCGCCATCGTGATTCTGGTTTCTCTCTATCCGGGCAAACTGCTGGATACCGTAGGTAACTTCCTGGCACCACTGAAAATTGTGGCGCTGATTGTGCTGGCGGTTGCGGCCATTGTCTGGCCTGCGGGGCCCATCAGCTCCGCGATGGACGCCTACCAGAACGCGGCGTTCTCAAACGGTTTCGTGAACGGCTATCTGACGATGGATACGCTTGGCGCGATGGTGTTTGGTATCGTTATCGTTAACGCCGCGCGTTCCCGTGGGGTGACCGAAGCGCGCCTGCTGACTCGTTACACTATCTGGGCTGGCCTGATGGCCGGTGTCGGCCTGACGCTGCTGTATCTGGCGCTGTTCCGTCTGGGTTCAGATAGCGCAACGCTGGTCGATCAGAGCGCAAACGGCGCGGCGATCCTGCATGCTTACGTGCAGCACACCTTTGGTGGTGCAGGCAGCATGCTGCTGGCAGCGCTGATTTTCCTGGCCTGTCTGGTGACGGCGGTGGGTCTGACCTGCGCCTGCGCGGAGTTCTTCGCTCAGTATCTGCCGCTCTCTTACCGCACGCTGGTGTTTATCCTCGGCATCTTCTCCATGGCGGTTTCAAACCTCGGTCTGAGCCACCTGATCCAGGTGTCAATTCCGGTGCTGACGGCTATCTATCCGCCATGTATCGTGCTGGTGGTGCTGAGCTTCACCCGCCCGTGGTGGCATAACTCGACGCGAATTATTGCGCCGGCCATGTTTATCAGCCTGATTTTTGGTATCCTTGACGGGATCAAAGCATCAGCATTTGCAGAAATCCTGCCAGCCTGGACACAGCGTCTGCCGCTGTCCGAGCAGGGCCTGGCCTGGCTGATGCCTTCCGTTGTAGCGCTGGTTCTTGCGATTATCTGGGACCGTGCGGCCGGGCGTCAGGTGACATCCAACGCCCATTAATCAACGGCAACAAATTGTTTAACCACGGGGCTTAAGGCCCCGTGGTTTTTTGTTTTTTTCGTGTTGAATGGCAAGATTTTAATGGAAAGCACTAACAAACTTAAACGTGGATTGAGCACCCGCCACATCCGCTTTATGGCGCTGGGCTCGGCTATCGGCACCGGTCTTTTTTATGGCTCGGCAGATGCCATCAAAATGGCCGGTCCAAGCGTTCTGCTGGCCTACATCATCGGCGGTGCCGCGGCCTATATCATCATGCGTGCGCTGGGGGAGATGTCGGTTCACAACCCGTCTGCCAGCTCGTTTTCACGCTATGCACAAGAGAACTTAGGCCCGCTGGCCGGGTTTATCACTGGCTGGACTTATTGCTTTGAAATCCTGATTGTCGCCATTGCCGATGTGACGGCGTTTGGCATCTATATGGGGGTCTGGTTCCCTGCCGTGCCGCACTGGATCTGGGTGCTGAGCGTGGTGCTGATTATCTGCGCCGTTAACCTGATGAGCGTGAAGGTGTTTGGCGAGCTGGAGTTCTGGTTCTCCTTCTTCAAGGTCGCGACCATTATCATCATGATCCTCGCCGGTTTCGGCATCATCATCTGGGGTATCGGCAACGGTGGGCAGCCAACCGGCATCCATAACCTGTGGAGCAACGGCGGCTTCTTTAGCAACGGCTGGCTCGGGATGGTCATGTCGCTCCAGATGGTCATGTTCGCCTATGGCGGAATCGAGATTATCGGCATCACCGCCGGGGAAGCGAAAGATCCGGAGAAGTCTATTCCGCGCGCCATCAACTCGGTGCCGATGCGTATCCTGGTGTTCTACGTGGGCACGCTGTTTGTGATTATGTCCATCTACCCGTGGAACCAGGTGGGCACCAACGGCAGCCCGTTTGTCCTGACTTTCCAGCATATGGGCATTGCGTTTGCCGCCAGCATTCTCAACTTTGTGGTGCTGACCGCCTCGCTGTCGGCCATCAACAGTGACGTGTTCGGCGTGGGCCGTATGCTGCACGGCATGGCGGAGCAGGGCAGTGCGCCGAAGGTGTTTGCCAAAACGTCGCGTCGCGGCACCCCGTGGGTAACGGTGCTGGTCATGACCGTGGCGCTGCTGTTCTCGGTCTACCTGAACTACATCATGCCGGAGAACGTCTTCCTGGTGATTGCGTCACTGGCGACATTCGCCACCGTGTGGGTATGGATCATGATCCTGCTGTCGCAGATTGCGTTCCGTCGCCGCCTGTCGCCAGAAGAGGCCAAAGCGCTGAAGTTTAAAGTGCCGGGCGGCGTGCCAACGACCATTGTCGGTCTGATCTTCCTGGTCTTCATCATTGGCCTGATTGGTTATCACCCGGATACCCGTATTTCCCTGTACGTGGGCTTCGCGTGGATCGTCCTGCTGCTGGTGGGCTGGATGTTTAAATGTCGCCGCGATCGTCAGCTGGCGGAAGCACAGTAACATTCTTTTCCCCTCTCCCCGTGGGAGAGGGTTAGGGTGAGGGCATCAGGCTGCACTGATGCCTCCTCCCCCGTCCTCCTCCCTCAATAAATCCCATCATGGTGAGCTATCCTTAATCACCCTGTGGCAAGGTGACGTCAATTTCATCAAAGGGGATTCGTGATGTTAAACGCCTGGCACCTTCCGGTTGCCCCATTTGTTAAGCAAAACAAAGACAACCTTGTGATTACGCTCTGGCTGGCAGGGGACAATCAGCCTGAACGTGTGACCCTGCGCGCCGAAGTGGATAACGAAGAAACGTCGCTGAAAATGCACAAAGTGCGCAGCCAGCCGCAGCCGGGCGTCACGGCGTGGCGGGCAAATATCGATTTGCGCAGCGGGCAACCGCGTCGCCGCTACGGCTTCAAGCTGCTGTGGAACAACCGCCAGCTGTGGTTTACCCCGCAGGGTTTCAGCCGTTTCCCTCCGGCCAGGCTGGAGCAGTTTGCCGTGGATCACCCGGATAACGGCCCGCAGTGGGTTAACGATCAGGTCTTTTACCAGATTTTCCCGGACCGCTTTGCGCGCAGTGAAAAGCGCACCGTCGATCAGGACAAGGTTTATTACCATCATGCGGTCGGTCACGACATCATTCTGAAAAAATGGGACGAGCCGCTGACCGCCCAGGCGGGGGGATCGACCTTTTACGGCGGCGATCTCGACGGTATCAGCGAAAAACTGCCGTACCTGAAAAAGCTCGGCGTGACGGCGCTGTACCTGAACCCGGTGTTTAAAGCGCCAAGCGTGCACAAATACGATACGCAGGACTACCGCCACGTTGACGAGCAGTTTGGCGGTGACGAGGCGCTGCTGCGGCTGCGGCACAACACGCAAAAAGAGGGTATGCGCCTGATCCTTGATGGCGTGTTCAATCACAGCGGTGATTCTCATGCGTGGTTTGACCGTCACAATCAGTCGATGGGCGGCGCATGCCATAATCCGGACTCACCGCAGCGTGACTGGTACAGTTTTGACGAGAATGGCCGCGCCCTGGACTGGCTGGGCTACCCGAGCCTGCCGAAGCTCGATTTCCAGTCGCCATCGCTGGTGAATGAGATCTACGGCGGCGACGACAGCATCGTGCGCCACTGGCTGAAAGCGCCGTGGAACATGGACGGCTGGCGGCTGGACGTGGTGCATATGCTGGGTGAAGCAGGCGGGGCGCGGAATAACCTTCAGCATGTCGCCGCCATTACCCGGTCGGCAAAAGCGGCCCGGTCGGAAGCATTCGTCTTCGGGGAGCACTTTGGCGACGCGCGTCAGTGGTTGCAGGCTGATGCAGAAGACGCGGCGATGAACTATCGCGGCTTCACCTTCCCGCTGTGGGGTTTCCTCGCTAACACCGATATCTCTTACGATCCGCAGCATATTGACGCCGAAACCTGCATGGCGTGGATGGAAAACTATCGCGCTGGCCTGTCGCATCAGCAGCAGCTGCGGATGTTTAACCAGCTCGACAGCCACGATACCGCACGCTTTAAATCGTTGCTGGGTAAGGATGTGGCGCGTCTGCCGCTGGCGGTGACCTGGCTCTTTACCTGGCCGGGCGTACCCTGCATCTACTATGGCGATGAAGTCGGGCTGGACGGCAACAACGATCCGTTCTGCCGTAAAACCTTCCCGTGGGAGCCTGAAAAGCAGGATCAGGATCTGTTCAGCCTCTACCAGCGCATGGCGACGCTGCGCAAGCAGAGCCAGGCCCTGCGATACGGGGGCTGTCAGGTGATGTACGCCCACGATAACGTGGTGGTGTTTGTCCGCGTCTATAACCAGCAGCGCGTGCTGGTGGCGATCAACCGGGGCGAGGCGTGTGAAGTCGTGCTGGAAGATTCACCGCTGCTGGCTGGTAAAATGTGGAAGAGCAAAGAG
The DNA here is from genome assembly GCF_001922365.1 of Enterobacter cloacae complex sp. AR_0002. Taxonomy (NCBI): domain Bacteria; kingdom Pseudomonadati; phylum Pseudomonadota; class Gammaproteobacteria; order Enterobacterales; family Enterobacteriaceae; genus Enterobacter; species Enterobacter cloacae complex sp. AR_0002. Next base: position 2,497,128 of record NZ_CP018814.1, on the reverse strand, counting down.
GGTAAAGCGACGTTCCAGGGGAGCGTGCTCACGCTGCCAGCGATCTCCGCTGCGGTCTGGTTCGGCAGCTAAGCGCAGGCAGAATGGTTTTCACCTTTTAAGATGGCGTAAATGCAACGATTTGTGTCAATCTTAACGGATCGTTTACGGTGAAGGTGGAAACATGGACGAGCTTTACATCCTTGGCTGTTTGTTCCTGGTTTTTGCGCTGGTCGTGGCACCCGTGCTCGCGGTGATAGGCTTTAACCGAAGCACGGCGGCGCGGCAGGAGATCGCCCGGCTTCGCCAGCGCATTGAGGCGCTCGAGCAGCGTAGTGTGGCTGAGAAAGCACCGGAGCAGGTGCAGACCGCCGCGCCGGTGAAGACGCCAGCGCCGGTGTCAGAGGCCGTTAACGCACCTGTCGATCCCTGGCGTCCCGAACCGCCCGTCACTGAAGCAGAGCCTGTGCCTGTACCGGCGGCAAAACGTCCTTCCGCCTTTGGCGGCATCCTGTCCTCGCTGACGCGCTGGTTTATGCAGGGCAATCCGCTGGCAAAACTGGGGATTGTACTGCTCTTCCTCGGCCTCTCTTTCCTGCTGCGCTATACCGTTGAACATTCACTGTTTCCGCTTGAGCTGCGTCTTGCCGCCACGGCGCTGTTTGCCATGGTTCTGCTGGCCGTTGGATGGCGGCTGCGGCACAGGCAGCGGATCTACGCGCTGATCCTCCAGGGCGGAGCGACCGGCGTGCTTTATCTGACCGTCTTTGGCGCATTCCGGCTGTGGCAGATGCTGCCGATGACGCTGGCGTTTGCGCTGCTGGTGGTGATTTGCGCGGCGAGCGTCGGGCTGGCCGTGTTGCAAAAGGCGCTGAGCCTTGCCATGCTGGCGAGCCTCGGCGGATATCTTGCGCCGCTGCTCCTGTCTACCGGGGGCGGTAGCTTTGTGGCGCTATTCTCCTTCTATCTCCTGCTGTCCATCGGTATTCTCGTCATCAGCATCTGGCAGCACTGGCGCGAGCTCAACCTGCTCGGGCTGCTCTTCACGTTTGGCGTTGGCGGGGTGTGGGGACTGAGCGACTACCAGCCGGAAGACTATGTTATTTGTCAGCTGTTCCTGATTGCCAATACGCTTATTTTTGGCGTGTTTAGCGTGGCGCTGTCGCTGCGGGCGCAAGAAAAAGGCAAACAGATTATTGACGGCGTACTGCTGTTTGCTCCGCCGCTGATTGGTTTTGGGATGCAGTATGGCATGACGTCTCACTGGACGTACGGCCCGGCGCTAAGCGCGCTGGGCTATGGTGCGTTTTACCTCTCGCTGGCGTTTCTCGCGCTGCGGCGTTACCCCTCCATCGGACGACCGCTGGTTATGGCGGCGCTGGCGATCGGCGGCGGGTTTGCCACGCTTGCCATTCCGCTGGCGCTTTCAGCGCGCTGGACGGCGATGGCCTGGGCGCTGGAAGGGCTGGGTATTCTTTGGTTGGGCGTGCAACAGCAGCAGCGGCACATGAGCTATAGCGGGACGGCGTTGCTGGTGCTGGCGCTCGGCAGCGCGATATGGGCGCAAATGGACGGGGTCACTACGCTGAGCCTCCTGCTTATTTTCGCAGTGCTCAGTCTTTGCTGGCTGGCTGCGGCCTGGCTGTGGCAGAAAATCGCGCTGCCGGGCAGCTGGGCATTGCTGGCCGGTGGGTTGCTGTTCTGGTTAGTGGCGTTGCTGGGCGCGTCGCAGTTGTTCCTGAAGCAGGAGTTATCGCTTCTGGCAGGCGTGCTGGCGCTGACGGCGGCGTCGGCCTGGGGATGGCGGCAGGCTGCCGCTCGTCTGGCATGGTGGGAGCTGGATGCCAGCAAATGGCTGCTGTGGCCGGTGATGCTGCTGATGGTGCTGTATCAGGTCTCGCACCAGCAGATTCTGGCGGCCGGCTGGGCAAATCTGGCCTGGGCTATCGCGCTGCCTGCCGCCCTGATGCTGCTGCGGCGCGACGAAGATAAACTTCTGCCGCGCATCTCAATGGGACTGCATCTGTCGCTGTTGTGGATGATTTTACTCGCCCTTGCCGCCGAGCTTTACTGGTTTGCCCGCTCCCTGCCATGGGGCATGGCGGCCTGGGGAAGCGGCATTGCGATGGCTGTCGGCGGTGGGGTGATTATGGCGATCTCCGCGGCCGTACGGCGTCGCGGGTGGCCTTTCCGGGTATGGCCTGCGCTCTACGCCTGCCTTGCCGCGATCCCTGTGGTTATGGCGCTGGTGGTATTGCTGGTCGTGACCAATTTCCAGGACGGTGTGGTCTATCGACAGACCTGGCTGCCGCTGGTGAACCCGCTTGAGGAAGGGGCGGCGTTCGCGCTGCTGGGGCTGGTAGTATTTTATCGGGCAGTGGATCGCTACTATCCGGCATCGCTTGCGCAGTCCCGACCTTGGCCCGCTGTTGTGCTGATGGCGCTTGGCTTCTGGTGGCTCAACGGCGCGTTGCTGCGTGCGCTGGCGTGGTACGGCGAGGTGGCCTGGAACATGGAATCGCTGTGGCATTCGCGGCTTATTCAGACCACCTTTGCCCTGTTCTGGATGTTCTGCGCGCTGGCGGTGATGATCCGCGCCACCCGTCAGGCCTCCCGTCATCAGTGGCTTGGCGGTGCGGCGCTGCTGGGGGTAGTCATGCTCAAACTGATGCTGGTGGACAGCGCGGGCGGTGGCGGCCTGGCGCGCGCCGTCGCGTTTATTGGCGTGGCGATCCTGGTCCTGATTGTGGGCTATTTCTCGCCGCTACCGCCTAAAGCAGGAGAAGAAAAATGAGATGGATGAATGCGGTTGTTTGTGCAGCACTGCTGGCCATGGCCGGTCCGGCATTCAGCGAGGGCGCGCCAGCGGAATCCCCGCGGGATTATGCCTACGGCCTGTCCCTTGATACCTCTGCCTCTTCGCCGTGGTATCGGGTCATGCTGCCGCTGGCGATTTATCAGCAGAGCACATCGCCCGATCTGCGCGACGTGCGCGTGTTTAATCAGTCGGGCGAGCCTGTACCGTTCAGCCTGGTTACTACGACGCGTCCGCAGCCGGCACCGACCACCACGGCGCTGCGCGTTTTTGCGCTTAACGCCTCGCCGGGCGGGGAAGAGGACAGCGGCGATAAAATTATGCTACGGGCCAGAAACGGCGTGGAAATTGTGCTGGAAGGGCAACACGCTGCGGCTGCCGGACAGCACTATCTGCTGACCCTGCCGGAAAACGCGACGGAGGTTCCGCTCTCTCAGCTCCAGCTTTTCTGGGACACGCCGCAGGGCTCGTGGCAGGGGACGGCATCGGTCTATTACAGCGAGGATCTGAAAAACTGGTATACCTTGCGCGAAGAGATGCCCCTGCTGGACGTGATGAGTGGACAGGATCGCCTGAAGCTCGACCGCATCGATACCGATCTGGTGTTATCACCTGAGGCGAATCGCTATCTGCTGCTGGTGCTGAACACGGGACGTTCTGCCCTGACGTTAACCGGCGTCAACGCGATTAACGCGCCTGCGCAGCCGGAATCAGAGCACATTAGCCTGGCGGGAGAGGGGGAGCGGTTATCCGAAAGTGAAGCCGTGTGGCGCTGGAAACATCCGCAGCCTCTGAGTGCGATCGCCTTAATGCTGAATGACGACGGCGTTCTCCCGGCAGAAATAGCCTGGCGGGGGGCGGACAAGGATCGATGGCATACGCTGAAAAAAGAGGTGATCTACCAGCTCGGCGGCAAAACGGCTGAACCTGTTCCGCTCCCTGGCGGGCTGGTCGAGGCGGTAAAAATCAAGACCCTCAATGCGCGTTTGCCTGAGAACCTGCCGGGCGTGATAGGGCAGCGCGTGCGCTACGATCTGGTGTTTAACGCGCAGGGGAAGGGGCCGTACCTGCTCGCGTGGGGGAACGGGGCTGCGAAACCGGCGAGCGTGGAGACGGATATGCTGATCCCGACCGAACTGCGTAAAACCTACGATCTGGCAGCCTTGCCGATGGCGGATACGCTGGAACCTGTCCCGCTGGGGGGCGAGGCGCGTTTAACCGCGACGTCTGCGGCTGAGCAGGAAAGCAGAATGAAAACGCTGATGGTCTGGGGCGTACTGATTGCGGGGGTGATGGTGCTTGCGGGTATGGCATGGCGCATCTGGCGCGAGGTAAAAAAAGACGGCGCAGCATAAGCCATAAAAAAACCCGCGTATTCGCGGGTTTTTCGTAAACCGTGTCGATTACAGGCTGGATACGTTCTCAGACAGGTATTTAGCTACGCCGTCTGGGGAAGCCGCCATACCTTCTTTACCTTTTTCCCACTGCGCCGGGCACACTTCACCGTGCTCTTCGTGGAACTGGAGCGCGTCAACCATGCGCAGCATTTCGTCGATGTTACGACCCAGCGGCAGATCGTTCACAACCTGGTGACGAACGATGCCGTTTGCATCGATCAGGAAAGAACCACGCAGTGCAACGCCAGCGTCCGGATGTTCGATACCGTAAGCCTGCTGGATTTCGCGTTTGATGTCCGCAACCATCGCGTATTTCACCGCACCGATGCCGCCGTTTTCGACAGGGGTGTTACGCCATGCGTTGTGTACAAATTCAGAGTCGAAGGAGACGCCAACCACTTCCACGCCACGCTTCTGGAATTCTTCGTAACGTTTGTCGAACGCGATCAGTTCAGACGGGCAAACGAAAGTGAAGTCCATAGGCCAGAAGAACAGAACGGTCGCTTTACCGTTGGTATGCTGTTTAAAGTTGAAGTTTTCAACGATTTCACCATTGCCCAGAACGGCGGCAGCTGTAAAATCCGGAGCCGGACGAGTTACCAGAACCATATGATTCTCCTGTAGATACTAAGGTTATTTGGAACGCAACGCGGGCCAGTATAGAGGCAGTACGGGAATAAGACAAAGAGGTGGTAACAATCGTTCCACCAGCTTTTACCTATCAATCATACCGGCATCACAGTTCTTTATTTTTCGCCTGCGTCATCATACGCGGGTAGAACTGCCAGAAGCGGGTTTCCAGCGCATCGTAATGTTCATCCAGGTCATGCCATGAGTCGCGCAGCGCGTCCAGACGCGGTCGACGGCTCGCCATGCCGTTCAGGACGTTCTGAATGAAATCCATCTCGCGGTATCGCTCCAGCCAGCGTTCAGACCAGAGATAGTTATTCAGATTTACAAAGCGCGGCGGGGAGTCCGGCAAAATGATCGACACCTGCGCGTGGGCGTAGCGCACAAACTCAGGCAGCGACATATCAGGCGACAGCTGCGACCAGTGGCGCGACAGGAAATGATCCCACATGACGTCGAGCGTGATCGGCGCCACCCGTCGCGTTTCGGGGCGGAACCAGGTTTTGGCTTCCGTCACTTCCGGCAGGTTATCGGTCAGCACGTCGATGCGGCGGTGCATAAAAATTCCGTCGACAACCTCAGGGGAATACGCTTCCGCCGGGTTGCCGCGTACAAAATCGGCCAGCAAATTGCCGGAGAGGGAGCTGTCCGCGAGGTGAGCGAGATGCAGGTGAGCGAGAAAATTCATCCGTTTTCGTTGTCCGGTGGCGGCTAGTTGTTGCAGCAAAAGGGTGTGAGCACTAGACTATGCCGCCTGTTTTTAAGTCACGAGTATACGTCATGCGCGTCGCCGATTTCTCCTTTGAACTACCTGAATCCCTGATTGCTCACTACCCCATGCCTGAGCGTAGCAGCTGTCGCTTGCTGTCACTGGACGGGCCAACGGGCGCGCTGACGCACGGTACTTTCACCGATCTGCTCGACAAGCTCAACCCTGGCGATCTGCTGGTCTTTAACAATACCCGCGTGATCCCGGCGCGTCTGTTTGGCCGTAAAGCCAGCGGCGGTAAGATTGAGGTGCTGGTCGAACGTATGCTCGATGATAAACGTATTCTGGCACATATTCGCGCCTCCAAAGCGCCGAAGCCGGGCGCGGAGCTGCTGCTGGGGGATGACGAGAGCATCAAAGCGACCATGACCGCGCGTCACGACGCGCTGTTCGAGGTGGAGTTCAACGACGAACGCACGGTGCTTGATATCCTCAACGCCATCGGCCACATGCCGCTGCCGCCGTACATTGAACGCCCGGACGAAGAGGCCGACCGCGAGCTGTATCAGACCGTCTACAGCCAGAAGCCGGGTGCGGTGGCGGCGCCAACGGCGGGCCTGCACTTTGATGAACCGCTGCTGGAAAAGCTGCGCGCCAAGGGCATTGAGATGGCCTTCGTGACGCTGCACGTCGGCGCGGGGACCTTCCAGCCGGTGCGCGTGGACAGCATCGAAGATCACATCATGCACTCTGAGTATGCCGAAGTGCCGCAGGAGGTTGTGGATGCGGTGCTGGCGGCGAAAGCGCGCGGTAGCCGCGTCGTGGCCGTCGGTACAACGTCGGTACGTTCCCTTGAGAGCGCTGCGCAGGCCGCGAAAAGCGAGCTGATTGAACCGTTCTTTGGCGATACGCAGATTTTTATCTACCCGGGCTATCAGTACAAAGTCATTGATGCGCTGGTGACCAACTTCCATCTGCCTGAATCGACGCTGATTATGCTGGTTTCCGCGTTTGCGGGGTATCAGCATACGATGAACGCCTACAAGTCTGCGGTAGAACAAAAATATCGCTTTTTTAGCTACGGTGACGCGATGTTTATCACGTACAATCCGCAGGCTTTGAATGAGCGTGTCGGGGAATAAGTCCGCGGCACTGTGTTACAACGTTGGACTGTTTTTCTGACGTCGGAGAAAAAATGAAATTTGAACTCGATACCACCGATGGTCGCGCGCGTCGCGGTCGTCTGGTGTTTGATCGCGGCGTGGTAGAAACCCCCGCGTTTATGCCTGTGGGCACGTACGGCACCGTAAAAGGAATGACGCCGGAAGAAGTTGAAGCTACTGGCGCACAGATTATCCTCGGCAACACCTTCCACCTGTGGCTGCGTCCAGGCCAGGAGATCATGAAGCTCCACGGCGATCTGCACGACTTCATGCAGTGGAAAGGCCCCATCCTCACCGACTCCGGCGGTTTCCAGGTCTTCAGCCTGGGCGATATCCGTAAGATCACTGAGCAGGGCGTACACTTCCGTAACCCGATCAACGGCGATCCAATCTTCCTCGATCCAGAAAAATCCATGGAGATTCAGTACGATCTCGGCTCCGATATCGTAATGATCTTCGACGAATGTACGCCATACCCGGCGGACTGGGACTACGCCAAGCGTTCTATGGAGATGTCCCTGCGTTGGGCGAAGCGTAGCCGCGACCGTTTTGACTCCCTGCAAAACAAAAATGCGCTGTTCGGCATTATCCAGGGTAGCGTTTACGAAGATTTACGCGATATCTCGGTTAAAGGTCTGGTAGAGATAGGCTTTGATGGCTACGCTGTCGGCGGTTTGGCTGTGGGTGAGCCGAAGGAAGATATGCACCGCATTCTGGAGCATGTCTGCCCGCAAATCCCGGCGGATAAACCACGATACCTGATGGGTGTGGGTAAACCAGAAGATCTGGTGGAAGGCGTACGTCGCGGCATTGATATGTTCGACTGCGTTATGCCAACCCGAAACGCGCGTAACGGTCATCTGTTCGTTACCGATGGCGTGGTGAAAATCCGAAACGCGAAGCATAAGAGTGACACCAGCCCGCTCGATTCCGAGTGCGATTGCTATACCTGTCGCAATTATTCTCGCGCGTACCTGCATCATCTCGATCGTTGCAACGAGATTTTGGGGGCGCGTCTCAATACCATTCATAATCTTCGTTATTATCAGCGCTTAATGGCTGGTTTACGTAAGGCTATCGAAGAGGGTAAATTAGAGAGCTTCGTGACCGATTTCTACCAACGTCAGGGGCGGGATGTTCCACCGTTGAACGTTGATTAATTTTAATAATGAGGGAATTTGAATGAGCTTTTTTATTTCTGATGCGGTAGCAGCAACGGGTGCACCAGCGCAGGGCAGCCCGATGTCTCTGATTCTGATGCTGGTTGTGTTCGGTCTGATCTTCTACTTCATGATCCTGCGTCCACAGCAGAAGCGTACTAAAGAGCACAAAAACCTGATGAACTCCATCGCGAAGGGCGATGAAGTCCTGACCAATGGTGGCCTGGTGGGTCGCGTAACCAAAGTAGCGGAAAACGGCTACATTGCTATCGCCCTCAACGACACCACTGAAGTGGTTATCAAACGTGACTTCGTAGCTGCCGTTCTGCCGAAAGGCACCATGAAGGCGCTGTAATCCCAACTTTTCCCAAAGGGAACTGCCGTGTTAAACCGTTATCCTTTGTGGAAGTACATCATGCTGGTCGTCGTGATTATCGTCGGCCTGCTGTACGCGCTTCCCAACCTGTATGGTGAGGATCCGGCCGTTCAAATCACTGGCGCGCGCGGTGTCGCCGCCAGTGAGCAAACGCTGATCCAGGTCCAGAAAACGTTACAAGAAGAAAAAATTACCGCTAAGTCTGTGGCACTGGAAGAGGGCGCAATTCTTGCTCGCTTCGACACCACCGACACGCAGCTCCGCGCACGTGAAGCGCTGATGGGCGTGCTGGGTGATAAATATGTCGTGGCGCTTAACCTTGCTCCTGCAACCCCACGCTGGCTGGCTGCGCTGAACGCAGAGCCAATGAAACTGGGTCTTGACCTGCGTGGCGGCGTTCACTTCCTGATGGAAGTGGATATGGATACCGCGCTCGGCAAGCTACAGGAACAGAACATCGACAGCCTGCGCAGCGATCTGCGCGATAAGGGCATTCCGTACACCACCGTACGTAAAGAAGATAACTACGGCATGAGCATCACGTTCCGCGACAGCGCGGCACGCGATCAGGCTGTGACCTATCTGTCTCAGCGTCACCGCGATCTGGTGATCACCTCTCAGGGCAGCAATCAGCTGCGTGCGGTAATGACCGACGCGCGTCTGAGTGAAGCACGTGAATACGCCGTTCAGCAGAACATTAACATTCTGCGTAACCGTGTAAACCAGCTGGGCGTGGCTGAGCCACTGGTACAGCGTCAGGGTGCTGACCGTATCGTGGTCGAACTGCCGGGTATCCAGGATACCGCCCGTGCGAAAGAGATTCTGGGCGCGACGGCGACCCTGGAGTTCCGTCTGGTTAACTCCAACGTTGACCAGGCTGCTGCGGCTTCAGGCCGTGTGCCGGGCGATTCCGAAGTGAAGCAGACCCGCGAAGGCCAGCCGGTTGTGCTGTACAAACGCGTGATCCTGACCGGTGACCATATCACCGACTCCACTTCAAGCCAGGATGAGTACAACCAGCCGCAGGTTAACATCTCGCTGGATAGCGCAGGCGGCAACATCATGTCTAACTTCACCAAGGACAACATCGGCAAGCCGATGGCGACCCTGTTCGTGGAGTACAAAGACAGCGGTAAAAAAGACGCCAATGGCCGTGCCGTGCTGGTGAAAGAGGAAGAGGTGATTAACATCGCCAACATCCAGTCTCGTCTGGGTAACAGCTTCCGTATTACCGGTATCAGCAACCCGAACGAAGCGCGTCAGCTCTCTCTGCTGCTGCGTGCCGGTGCGCTGATTGCGCCAATTCAGATTGTTGAAGAACGTACCATCGGTCCAACCCTGGGTATGCAGAACATCAAACAGGGTCTGGAAGCGTGTCTGGCCGGTCTGGCGGTGTCCATCATCTTCATGATCTTCTTCTATAAGAAGTTCGGCCTGATTGCGACCTCCGCGCTGATTGCCAACCTGGTGCTGATCATCGGTATCATGTCCCTGCTGCCGGGGGCGACGCTAACCATGCCAGGTATCGCGGGTATCGTTCTAACCCTTGCGGTGGCGGTCGACGCCAACGTACTGATAAACGAACGTATCAAAGAAGAGCTGAGCAACGGTCGTTCTGTACAGCAGGCGATTGAAGAAGGCTACAAAGGGGCGTTCAGCTCCATCTTCGATGCGAACGTAACAACACTGATTAAGGTTCTTATCCTGTATGCAGTGGGTACTGGCGCGATCAAAGGCTTTGCGATTACTACCGGTATCGGTGTCGCAACGTCGATGTTTACCGCTATTGTCGGCACCCGTGCCATCGTGAACCTGCTGTACGGCGGCAAGCGCGTCAAAAAGCTGTCTATCTGAGGAGTGCGTTGTGGCACAGGAATATACTGTTGAACAATTGAACCACGGCCGTAAAGTCTGGGACTTTATGCGCTGGGACTACTGGGCCTTCGGCATTTCAGGTTTTCTGCTGATCTTGTCCATCGTCATTATGGGCGTAAAAGGCTTTAACTGGGGCCTGGATTTCACCGGTGGTACGGTGATCGAAATTACCCTGGAAAAACCGGTCGATATGGACCAGATGCGTGAGTCTCTGCAAAAAGCGGGCTTTGAAGAGCCGCTGCTACAGAACTTCGGCAGCAGCCGCGACATCATGGTGCGTATGCCGCCGGTACACGATGCCAACGGCAGCCAGGAGTTGGGCAGCAAGGTCGTTCAGGTTATTAACGAAACGACCAGCCAGGATGCAACGGTTAAGCGTATTGAGTTTGTCGGCCCGAGCGTTGGTGCTGACCTGGCGCAGACCGGTGCGATGGCGCTGCTTGTGGCGCTGATCTCGATCCTGATTTACGTCGGTTTCCGCTTTGAGTGGCGACTGGCGGCAGGCGTGGTTATCGCCCTGGCGCACGACGTGGTGATCACCATGGGCATACTGTCCCTCTTCCACATTGAGATTGACCTGACGATTGTGGCATCCCTGATGTCCGTTATCGGTTACTCACTGAACGACAGTATCGTGGTATCTGACCGTATTCGTGAAAACTTCCGTAAGATCCGTCGCGGCACGCCGTACGAAATCTTTAACGTGTCGTTGACCCAGACGCTGCACCGTACGTTGATCACCTCCGGCACCACCCTGATGGTGATCCTGATGCTGTTCCTGTTCGGTGGCCCGGTGCTGGAAGGCTTCTCGCTGACCATGCTGATCGGTGTGTCTATCGGTACGGCCTCGTCTATCTACGTCGCGTCCGCGCTGGCGCTGAAGCTGGGCATGAAGCGCGAGCATCTGATCCAGCAGAAAGTCGAGAAAGAAGGGGCGGATCAGCCGTCCATTCTGCCGTAAGCGTCTTATGCGGTATCGAAATCCCGGCCTGCTGGCCGGGATTTTTTTTGTCTGCATCTCACAAACACTCCTGACAGTATGCTGTCAGGAGCCCTGTCGTAGACTCCTTCTGAACCCTAACAACAGGCAGGAGGACGTATGAAAAGTGTTATTAACTGGTTTGAAATTCCGGTCGCCGATATGGATCGCGCCATCAAATTTTATGAGTCGGTGATGCAGGTCGCGCTGCGGCGCGAGAAGATGGACGTGGCTGAGCTGGCGGTTTTCCCGCACGAGGATCCGGCCACCGGCGGCGCGCTGGCGAAATTTGACGGCGTTACACCTTCTTCGCAGGGCGCTATTATTTACCTGCATACTGACAATCTGGCGGCCACGCTCGATCGTATTGCTTCTGCGGGCGGTGAGTGCGTGTTTGGCCCGCTGGAACTGCCGCAAGGCATTGGCACTATAGCCCTGTTTACCGACAGCGAAGGTAATCGCGTCGGCCTCCATCAACCGGTATGAGAGTAAACCGATGACCCGACGCGCTGACCGTTTGTTCCAGATTGTGCAGATCCTGCGGGGCAGGCGTCTGACAACGGCAGCGCATCTGGCGGAAAGGCTTGGCGTGTCCGAGCGCACGGTGTACCGCGATATCCGCGACCTGTCGCTTTCCGGCGTGCCGGTGGAAGGCGAGGCGGGAAGCGGATATCGGCTAATGTCGGGTTTTGATTTACCCCCGTTGATGCTGACCAACAAGGAGTCCGAGGCGCTGATGGTGGCGATCCGTCTGCTCAAAACCTGGGGCGGGGAATCGCTGTCGCGCGAGCTGGAGTCGGCCCAGGAAAAAGTGCTGGCGATCCTGCCAGAAGAGAGCCGCCGCAAAGCTGAACAGACGCGAATTTACGCGCCGGATATTGCCCTTCAGCCACACTCCCGTAGTGGTTTCGACGTGATCCACCAGGCAATTTCTGCCCTGCGTGTGCTGGCGCTGCACTATCGCGATGAAGCCGGGCAGTTAACCTGGCGTGAGGTTCAGCCGCTGGGGCTGTTCTTCTGGGGTGAGCACTGGCTGCTGGCCGCGTGGTGTGAACGGCGCGATGACTATCGCTGCTTCCGTCTCGACCGGTGTTTGCATATTACGCTGACGGAAAGACACTTTAGCGAAAGCGCGGACAGGTCGCTGGCGGATTTTTTGCGCAAGGTGAAGCAGTAAAAAGCCGGGTGGCGAGGTAAAAGCAAAACGGCAACGATGTTGCCGTTTTTTGTGTTTGCGCCCTCTCCCGTGGGAGAGGGAAGGGGTGAGGGCACCAGCCCGCACAATCCCGCACTGATTAGAAGTTGTAACCCACGACCAGGTAACCGCCCCAACCGGTAGAACGAACGCTGAAGTCGCCGTTGCCGAAGTTCAGGCTGGCGTCGTCGTTCCACTGACCACCGTTGTGCCAGTAACGCGCAACAACAGAGTAGTGCCAGTGATCGTAGTTCAGCGCCAGGATGTGGCTGGACGCGATGGAGTCGTTAGTGCGCGCTTTTCTGCCGTTCAGGTCGCGGAAATCGTTATCGCCCAGGTCTGAACCCCAGTCAAAGTTGGTGAAGCCGATATAGCTCAGGTTGCCGCCCCACAGTTGGGTAATTGGCACAAAGTATTTCACTTTGAAACGGTAGCCATCCCACTCGTTCTCGTTCGCAGCGCCGTAGTTCTGCCACTGGTATTTTGCGTAGACGTTCATGGACAGGCTCATCGGCAGGCCAGTCTCAATGTCTGTACCCAGACCCATATACCAGGTGCTCTGGCGACCGGACTTGTTGCGGCCCATGTCGTAGATGTAGTTGTTTGCGAAATACCACTCTTTGAACGGACCAAACGCCAGACTGGTACCAGTCAGTTTATCAATGGAGAAGCGTGGTTCGATCTCCATGAACAGTGGGGAACCGTGGTTCCAGATACCTTTCGCGTCGGTGTTACCGCCGAAGAATACCGGTGCGTCCATGTAGCCATAGAAATCAAACCAGTCTTTTTTTGCGAATGCTTCGTACTCGAGGTAAGTATCGTTACGGATCTGCGGTCCGAAACGGGTATGGTAGCTGCCTACCACGTTAACGCTCTGGTGCCACCAGTCGGAGAGGTATTGTGGTTTGTCGTTTTCCGCTGCGTTAACAGTGAAAGAGGAGGACAGTGCCAGAACTGCACCGGCTGCGAGTAATGTTTTTTTCATAATCATGCCACTGATTGAAATTCCCTTCCGGGAGTGAAAAATGCGCGAATTGCGTTTCTAAATATTTCGTGTTTCTGCGGAGCCTATTATAGGAATCCTTGCTCACAAAAATATGTGTTGTTTCACATATCTCTCACATACGTAATCGATTGCGTTCACGTTTGCGTACTTTAGACGGGCGCGATTGTAGCGGCAATCATTTATGTTGCCAATCCATACGAAATGTAAATGTTAGCGGAGTGACATTTCACTCCGCTAAAAGGGCGGGTTATTGCGCGGCGGGTTGAATGTCGTGAATACGGATAAAGCCCAGCTGTTCTGGCGTCAGTCCGCTCAGCTGGAGCGGGATGTCAACATCGCTCGGCGCCAGCGTGCTGGCGGGGGCGGTGAAGAGCTGATTCTTCACGTTCACTTCCTGATAGCTCTCCGTGGTGCCCTGAATCTGGCCCCACTCTACGGTGCCGCTGAACGCGGGCAGCGGATCGTTGGACTCACCCTGAATGCGTAATGTTGCGCGAGTACCATCGGCATTCGCTGCAACATTCACCAGAGACATCTTTAGCGTGCCAATCTGGCTGTTCAGACGCGCGGGCGTGTTTGCACCTGGCAATAAATAAACGCCATTGCTGGATTTGGCATTCAGCGCGTTCTGCTGGGTGATCTTCACGGTTTCTTTATTAAGTTTGTCCATCGCCACGTTAAGCGTATTCACGCTTTGTTTCATCTCGCGGACTTCGCTTTGCTGTGCGCAGGCGCTAAGCGTGAACAGGCTCCCCACCAGCACTATTTTCAGGTAACGTCTTGTCATTGCGTTTAATTCCTTGAAATCACAGATTGCTGCAATGGTAGACAGGATAGTGCCGTCAGGCATAGATCCTTTGTCTCAAAAAGCTCTTCCTTTGTTGTCGGGCCAGTTCAGGGTAAAATAGAAATCAGTTAACCAGATAACAGGGACATCGTATGCATTGCCCATTTTGCTCCGCTGTGGATACCAAAGTCATCGACTCACGTCTTGTAGGCGAAGGGTCTTCCGTGCGTCGTCGTCGGCAGTGTCTGGTGTGCAACGAGCGTTTTACCACCTTCGAGGTGGCAGAGCTGGTAATGCCGCGCGTGGTAAAAAGTAACGATGTGCGCGAACCGTTCAATGAAGAAAAACTGCGTAGCGGGATGCTCAAGGCGCTGGAAAAACGGCCCGTCAGCTCCGATGACGTCGAAATGGCGTTAAACCACATTAAATCTTATCTGCGGGGGTTAGGTGAGCGCGAAGTGCCGAGCAAAATGATCGGCAATCTGGTGATGGAACAGCTGAAAAAGCTCGATAAAGTCGCCTATATCCGCTTTGCCTCCGTTTACCGCAGCTTCGAAGACATCAAAGAGTTTGGCGAAGAGATCGCCCGCTTACAGGATTAAGACCATGCACGACGAGATGTACATGGCGCGAGCCATGAAGCTGGCGCAGCGCGGTCGGTTTACCACTCACCCTAACCCCAATGTCGGGTGCGTCATTGTTAAAGATGGTGAGATCGTGGGGGAAGGTTTTCACTATCGCGCAGGCGAGCCGCATGCTGAAGTGCATGCCTTGCGCATGGCGGGGGAGAAAGCGCGTGGCGCGACGGCCTATGTGACGCTGGAGCCATGCAGCCACCATGGGCGTACGCCGCCGTGCTGTGAAGCGCTGATTGCGGCGGGCGTCTCGCGCGTTGTCGCCGCCATGCAGGATCCTAACCCGCAGGTAGCGGGCCGCGGACTGTATCGTCTGCAACAGGAAGGAATCGACGTCAGCCACGGCCTGATGATGCAGGATGCGGAAGCCCTGAATAAAGGCTTCCTGAAGCGTATGCGCACCGGCTTCCCGTTTATCCAGCTTAAGCTTGGCGCGTCACTGGATGGCCGCACGGCGATGGCGAACGGCGAGAGCCAGTGGATCACCTCGCCACAGGCAAGGCGCGATGTGCAACGTCTGCGCGCGCAAAGCCATGCTATTCTCACCAGCAGTGAAACGGTACTGGCTGACGATCCGGCCATGACCGTACGCTGGGAAGAGCTGAATGCAGATACGCAGGCGCTCTATCCGCAGGAGAACCTGCGTCAGCCGCTGCGCATTATTATTGATAGCCAGAACCGCGTGACGCCGGAGCACCGCATCGTGCAGCAGCCGGGGGAAACCTGGATTGCACACACCAAAGAAGATACGCGCGAATGGCCGCAAGGCGTGCGCAGCATTACGGTGCCGGAACATAACGGGCATCTGGATCTGGTGGTGCTGATGATGTTGCTCGGCAAACAGCAGGTCAACAGTATCTGGGTTGAAGCCGGTCCGACGCTCGCCGGCGCACTGCTTCAGGCGGGGCTGGTGGATGAGCTTCTCGTCTACGTTGCGCCTAAACTGTTAGGTAACGACGCGCGCGGCCTGTTTGTGCTGCCCGGCCTTGAAAAACTGGCCGATGCGCCGCAACTCTCATTCAGTGAGATTCGTCCGGTAGGCCCGGATGTCTGCCTCCATTTAACGACAGCGTAATTGCTCCTGAAATAGGGAAGCAGTACGCAAAGTATTATGATAAAATCCGCCCCCCTGCGGGGCCAAATGAACCCGTAAAGGAAGAGTATGAACATTATTGAAGCTGCTGTAGCTACCCCGGACGCTCGCGTCGCCATCACCATTGCGCGTTTCAACAACTTCATCAATGATAGCCTGCTGGAAGGTGCGGTTGACGCCCTGAAACGTATCGGCCAGGTTAAAGATGACAACATTACCGTCGTTTGGGTACCAGGTGCTTACGAACTGCCACTGGCAGCGGGCGCGCTGGCGAAAACCGGTAAATACGACGCGGTGATTGCGCTGGGTACTGTTATTCGTGGCGGCACTGCGCACTTCGAATACGTTGCGGGCGGTGCAAGCAATGGTCTGGCGCACGTTGCGCAGGATGCTGAAATTCCTGTCGCGTTCGGCGTGCTGACCACCGAAAGTATTGAACAAGCCATCGAACGTGCTGGCACCAAAGCCGGTAACAAAGGTGCAGAAGCTGCACTGACCGCGCTTGAAATGATCAATGTATTGAAAGCCATCAAGGCCTGATTTTTTTGTAAGGGGAATTCCGTGAAACCTGCTGCTCGTCGCCGCGCCCGTGAATGTGCCGTCCAGGCACTTTACTCCTGGCAGTTGTCCCAGAACGACATCGCTGATGTTGAATACCAGTTCCTGTCAGAACAGGACGTGAAAGACGTTGACGTTCTGTACTTCCGTGAACTGCTGTCGGGAGTGGCGACTAATAGCGCGTATCTCGATGGTCTGATGAAGCCATACCTGTCCCGTCTGCTCGAAGAGCTGGGCCAGGTCGAAAAAGCAGTGTTGCGTATCGCGCTGTTTGAGCTGTCTAAACGTGATGATGTGCCGTACAAAGTGGCCATCAACGAAGCGATCGAACTGGCGAAAACCTTCGGCGCTGAAGACAGCCACAAGTTTGTTAACGGCGTGCTGGATAAAGCCGCACCTGCGATCCGTCCCCACAAAAAGTGATCCGCAAACCGGAGTTCTGCATTGCCTGACGGGCAGTGCGGCTCCGGTTTTTTCTTTTATTTGCTGAGGCATAACGTATGGCATGCGGCGAATTCTCCCTGATTGCCCGTTATTTCGACCGTGTCAGAACCTCTCGTCTTGATGTTGAAACCGGCATTGGCGATGACTGCGCACTTCTCAATATTCCCGAAAAACAGACACTGGCAATCAGCACCGACACCTTAGTGTGTGGGCGACATTTCCTGCCCGACATCGATCCTGCCGATCTGGCGTATAAAGCGCTGGCGGTGAACGTCAGCGATCTGGCGGCAATGGGCGCCGACCCGGCCTGGCTGACGCTGGCTCTGACCTTGCCAGAGGTGGATGAAGCCTGGCTTGAAGCCTTCAGCGATGCCCTGTTTGAGCAGCTGAATTATTACGATATGCAGCTGATTGGCGGTGATACCACTGCCGGTCCGCTGTCGATGACCCTGGCAATCCACGGCTATGTGCCTGCCGGGCGCGCGCTGAAACGTTCGGGCGCAAAACCGGGCGACTGGATCTACGTGACCGGTACGCCGGGGGATAGCGCGGCAGGGCTGGCAATCCTCCAGAACCGTTTAACGGTTGAAGATGCTGACGATGCGGCGTACCTGGTGAAGCGCCATCTGCGGCCCACGCCGCGTATTTTGCACGGTCAGGCGCTGCGCGAGCGGGCCAGTTCGGCTATCGATTTGTCTGACGGGCTGATCTCCGATCTCGGCCATATCCTGAAAGCCAGCGGCGTGGGCGCGCGGATCGATCTGGATCTGTTCCCTCTGTCAGAGCCGTTGCGTCGTCATGCCGAGCCTGAGCAGGCGCTGCGATGGGCGTTATCCGGTGGAGAAGATTATGAGCTGTGCTTCACGGTGCCTGAGCTGAATCGCGGAACACTGGATGTGGCGTTAGCGCATCTGGGGGCGAAATTTACCTGCATCGGGCAGGTGATGCCGGAAAGTGAAGGGCTGCTGTTTGTCCGCGACGGCGCCCCGGTTACGCTTGACTGGAAAGGGTACGATCACTTCGCGTAATTTTGTGCGCTCTGTATTGCCGGGTGGCGCTGCGCTTACCCGGCCTACGGATTTTGTTCCCTGAATTGTTTATTTAAACCCTACCACCGGATGTTGCTGATACGGCGTCTCCAGCTCGGCAATCTGCTCCGGCGTCAACGATAGGTCCACCGCACTCAACAACTCATCCAGCTGTTCTTCCCGCGATGTGCCCACAATCGGCGCGGCGACACCGCGCTTGCTCAGCAGCCACGCCAGTGCCACCTGCGCGCGCGTTGCACCGATATCGTCGGCGATCCCGGCTAAGCGTTCGGCAATTAACGCATCGCTGGCTTCTGTATCGTCATACAGGTTTTTACCCACTTCGTCCGATACCAGCCGGGCGGTGGTTTCGCCCCACGGACGGGTTAACCTTCCGCGCGCCAGCGGGCTCCACGGGATCACCGCGACGCCTTCCTGGTAGCAGAGCGGCAGCATCTCGCGCTCTTCTTCCCGGTAAATCAGGTTGTAGTGATCCTGCATGGTGACAAAGCGCGCCCAGCCGTGCTGTGCCTGGAGATCGAGCGCCTGGGCAAACTGTGAGGCATGCATGGACGATGCGCCGATGTAGCGCGCTTTACCGGCTTTCACGACGTCGTTCAACGCTTCAAGCGTCTCTTCGATCGGGGTGTTGTAATCCCAGCGGTGGATTTGCAGCAGGTCGACGTAATCCATGTTCAGGCGTCTGAGGCTGTCATCAATAGAACGCAGGATCTGCGCGCGAGAAAGGCCTTCCGCCAGGTCGCCTGACGGGTAGTACACCTTAGTGGCGACCACAACGTCATCACGACGGGCAAAATCTCGCAGGGCGCGGCCAACAATCTCTTCGCTGCTGCCGTCGGAGTAGCTGTTGGCGGTATCGAAGAAGTTGATGCCGCCGTCAATGGCGCGCTTGATGATGGGGCGGCTGCTCTCTTCCGGCAGCGTCCAGGCATGATTTCCCCGGTCAGGCTCGCCAAACGTCATGCATCCCAGGCAAAGCCGGGACACCTTAAGGTCCGTTTTTCCTAATGTCGTGTATTGCATGGTTCCGCTCCTGCTGTTTAAACAATACGTTTAAGCATAGCAGGAGCAGAAAAGGGGAGGGTTCAGGCCAGCCAGGTGCGGATTTTGGCTTCGATACCGGCGGCGTCCAGACCAATGTCGGCGCGCGCCTCATCCTGGGTGCCTTGCGGGATGAAGTGGTCCGGCAGGCCGAGATTAAGCACCGGAACGGCTTTACGGTTCGCCATCAGCACTTCGTTCACGCCGCTACCCGCGCCACCCATGATGGCGTTCTCTTCCAGCGTGACCAGCACGTCATGGCTTTCCGCCATGCTCAGAATCAGAGATTCATCGAGCGGCTTCACGAAGCGCATATCGACCAGCGTCGCATTCAGGTTTTCAGCGACTTTTGCCGCTTCCGGCATCAGCGTACCAAAGTTCAGGATCGCCACTTTTTCACCGCGACGTTTCACCAGACCTTTACCGATGTCCAGTTTTTCCAGCGGCTGTAATTCAACGCCAAGGGCATTACCGCGTGGATAGCGTACCGCGCAGGGACCGTCCTGATAGTGGTAACCGGTATACAGCATCTGACGACACTCATTTTCGTCGCTTGGCGTCATGATCACCATGTCCGGGATACAGCGCAGGAAGGAGAGATCAAACGCGCCCTGGTGCGTCTGGCCGTCAGCCCCCACAATGCCCGCGCGATCGATAGCAAACAGCACCGGCAGCTTCTGGATGGCAACGTCATGGATAACCTGATCGTAGGCGCGTTGCAGGAAGGTAGAGTAGATCGCTACCACCGGCTTGTAGCCGCCAATCGCCAGGCCCGCAGCAAAGGTTACCGCGTGTTGCTCGGCAATGGCGACGTCGAAATACTGGTCCGGGTATTTTTTGGAAAATTCCACCATGCCGGAGCCTTCACGCATGGCAGGCGTCACCGCCATCAGCATGTTGTCTTTCGCCGCCGTTTCGCACAGCCAGTCGCCGAAGATTTTTGAGTAGCTTGGCATCCCGCCGCTGCTTTTCGGCAGGCAGCCGCTGGTATGGTCGAACTTAGGCACTGCGTGGAAGGTGATCGGATCTTTCTCCGCCGGTTCGTAACCACGCCCTTTTTTGGTCATGATATGCAGGAACTGAGGGCCTTTCAGGTCGCGCATGTTTTTAAGCGTCGTCACCAGACCCAGCACATCGTGGCCGTCCACCGGGCCGATATAATTAAAGCCCAGCTCTTCGAACAGCGTACCCGGTACGACCATGCCTTTGATGTGTTCTTCGGTACGCTTAAGCAGCTCTTTGATCGGCGGTACGCCGGAGAAGACTTTTTTACCGCCTTCACGCAGTGAGGAGTAAAGCTTGCCGGACAGCAGCTGCGCCAGATGGTTATTCAGCGCGCCGACGTTCTCGGAGATCGACATTTCGTTATCGTTGAGGATCACCAGCATGTCCGGTTTGATATCGCCCGCGTGGTTCATGGCCTCAAAGGCCATCCCGGCGGTGATCGCCCCGTCGCCAATCACGCAGACAGTGCGACGTTGTTTATTCTCTTTTTCGGCGGCAACGGCAATACCAATGCCCGCAGAAATGGAGGTGGAAGAGTGGCCGACGCTTAACACGTCATATTCACTCTCGCCGCGCCACGGGAACGGGTGCAGGCCCCCTTTCTGGCGAATGGTGCCAATTTTATCGCGACGTCCGGTCAGAATTTTGTGCGGATAGGCCTGGTGGCCGACATCCCAGATCAGCTGATCGAACGGCGTGTTATAGACGTAATGCAACGCCACGGTCAGCTCAACCGTGCCAAGTCCGGAGGCGAAGTGGCCGCTGGAGCGGCTAACGCTGTCGAGCAGGTAGCGACGCAGCTCGTCACACAGCTTCGGCAGACTCTCTTTCGGCAACAGACGTAACTCCTGAGTGGAGTCAACTAACGCCAGTGTCGGGTATTTGGCAATATCAAAACTCATCAAAGGCTCATCGAGATTTATAGTTTATTTATCACGCTGGATTATGTAGTCCGCTAGCGCTTCCAGTGCCGAGGTATCCAGCGATTGCGCGGCCAGCTCATTCAGCGACTGGCGGGCATCGTCTATCAGATCCCGGGCTTTACGTTGGGCATGCTCAAGGCCCAACAGGGCGGGATAGGTACTTTTGCCAAGCTGCTGATCCGCACCCTGACGTTTTCCCAATGTTGCAGTATCGCCCACCACATCCAGAATGTCATCCTGAACCTGGAATGCCAGACCGATACTTTCTGCGTATCTGTCCAGAATCGGCAGGGCTTTACGCCCGCGTTCACCCGCGCTCAGCGCGCCCAGGCGAACGGCTGCACGAATCAGTGCGCCCGTTTTGTGACGGTGGATGCGCTCCAGCTGTTCCAGAGTAACCTGACGACCTTCAGCCTCTAAATCCAGCGCCTGGCCGCCGCACATCCCGGCGACGCCGCTGGCCATTGCCAGTTCGGACACCATTGCCAGACGATCGCGATCGCTCACTTCAACCATCGGCGCATCGCTCAAAATGGAGAAGGCCAGAGTTTGCAGCGCATCACCCGCCAGAATGGCATTCGCTTCGCCAAATTTGATATGGCAGGTTGGCTGACCGCGACGCAGATCGTCATCGTCCATGGCTGGCAAATCATCGTGGATCAGCGAATAGGCGTGGATACACTCCACGGCGGCTGCCGGGGCGTCCAGCGTGTTATCGCTGATACCGAACATGTTGCCCGTGGCATACACCAGGAATGGACGCAGGCGTTTACCCCCCAAGAGTGCGCCATAGTGCATGGCTTCAACCAGTGGAGTGTTCTGAAAAGGCTGCGGCTCAATGAAACGGCGCAGCGCGTCGTTGGCGCGGATGACGCGCGCCTGAAGCGCGTTGGAGAAATCCATTTACTCGGCGTCCGGTGTGAATGGCGTGGTTTTAGCGTCTTCGCTGTCGGAAAGCAGGATCTGCACACGCTGCTCGGCCTGCTGAAGCTTTACCTGCCCCTGGCGCGCAAGCTGCACACCGCGTTCAAATTCGTTGAGGGCATCTTCCAGCGGTAAATCGCCGCTCTCGAGGCGGGTAACAATCTGCTCAAGCTCACTCAGCGCAGTTTCAAAACTGGCCGGTGCGTCGTTCTTCTTCGGCATAGTGAATTAACTCTTATATTCTTCGCCCCAACATGGTAACGGACTCGGGGCAATTATCAAATAACGCGAGTGGCGCGATGGTGGTATACTTGCGCGCCTGGATGCAGCCACGGGTGTGGGCTGCTGTATCATTTTCCACTACAAGCCTTTATAAGCTTGCCTAAGAAACATTGCCGCCATGAAGTTTATCATTAAATTGTTCCCTGAAATCACCATCAAAAGCCAATCTGTGCGTTTGCGCTTTATTAAAATTCTCACCGGGAACATTCGTAACGTATTAAAACACTACGACGAAACGCTCGCTGTGGTGCGTCACTGGGACCACGTTGAAGTCCGCGCGAAAGACGAAAGCAAACGTCTTGATATTCGCGACGCGCTGACCCGTATTCCTGGTATTCATCATATTCTGGAAGTGGAAGACGTTCCGTTCAGCGATATGCACGATATCTTCGAAAAGGCGCTGGTACAGTACCGCGACCAGATCGAAGGCAAAACCTTCTGCGTGCGCGTGAAGCGTCGTGGTAAACACGAGTTCAGCTCGATTGAAGTCGAGCGCTACGTTGGCGGCGGTCTGAACCAGCACGTTGAGACGGCGCGCGTGCGCCTGACTAACCCGGACGTTACCGTTAATCTTGAGATCGAGAACGATCGTCTGCTGCTGGTTAAGGGTCGTTATGAAGGTATTGGTGGTTTCCCGATCGGCACGCAAGAAGATGTGCTGTCGCTGATCTCGGGCGGCTTCGACTCCGGCGTCTCCAGCTACATGCTGATGCGTCGCGGCTGCCGCGTGCACTACTGCTTCTTCAACCTGGGCGGGGCGGCGCATGAAATCGGCGTACGTCAGGTGGCGCATTACCTGTGGAACCGCTTCGGCAGCTCTCACCGCGTGCGTTTTGTGGCGATCAACTTTGAGCCGGTGGTCGGCGAAATCCTCGAAAAAGTGGACGACGGCCAGATGGGCGTGGTCCTGAAACGTATGATGGTGCGCGCGGCGTCCAAAGTGGCTGAGCGCTACGGCGTGCAGGCGCTGGTCACCGGTGAAGCGCTGGGGCAGGTCTCCAGCCAGACGCTGACCAACCTGCGTCTTATCGACAACGTGTCTGATACGCTGATCCTGCGCCCGCTGATCTCTCACGATAAAGAGCACATCATCGATCTGGCGCGTAAAATCGGTACTGAAGATTTTGCCCGTACCATGCCGGAATATTGCGGTGTGATCTCAAAAAGTCCAACCATTAAAGCGGTGAAGGCGAAGATCGAAGCGGAAGAAGAGAACTTCGATTTCAGCATCCTGGAAAAAGTGGTGGCGGAAGCGTCCAACATCGATATCCGTGAGATCGCCCAGCAGACCGAGCAGGAAGTGGTTGAGGTGGAGACGGTCAGCGGCTTTGGTGCTAACGATACGATTCTGGATATCCGTTCTGTTGATGAGCAGGATGACAAGCCGTTGCAGGTGGAAGGCGTGGAGGTGGTTTCGCTGCCGTTCTACAAGCTGAGCACCCAGTTTGGCGATCTCGACCAGAGCAAAACGTATCTGCTGTGGTGTGAGCGTGGGGTCATGAGCCGTTTGCAGGCGCTGTATCTGCGTGAGCAGGGCTTCGCGAACGTGAAGGTGTATCGCCCGTAGTTTATTGTCGAGGAGTGCGGCCTGATGCCCTCACCCCGTCCTTCTCCCGCAGGGAGAGGCCGCAAACATTAAAAACGGCAACCTCGGGTTGCCGTTTTGCTTTTACCTGGCGCCACCCGGCTTTTTTATTCGTAGTAGTTATAAATCCCCGCCGCCATCACCAGTGATGACGCGACTTCGTACGCTTTTTCGCGCCCAACCAGCAGGTCAATAATCTTCAGGCCAAAATCAATGGCGGTGCCCGGCCCCTGGCTGGTGAGCAGGTTAACGCGCGGATCCCAGACCACGCGTTTATCCACCCACTGGTCTTCCGGAATTGTATCCTTCAGACCAGGGAAGCCGGTCATATTGCCGATGGGGAAAATGTCGTGCGGAACCAGCACCGTACCTGCGGCTGCACAGATTGCCGCGACGATACGACCGGAAAGATGAAACTGACGAACGGTTTCAACCAGCAGCGGGCTGTCGTGGAAACACTCAGCCCCCTTCAGACCACCCGGCAGAACGATAATGTCGTAATCACCGTCCGCCACTTGTACAAGCGGTGCATCCGCCAGAATCTTCACCCCACGCGAGCAGGTAATCGCCAGGCTTCCGTCGCTGGCGACGCTGGCGGTAGTAACCTTAATACCACCACGTACCAGTAAATCAATGGTGGTGACCGCTTCTGTCTCTTCGCTACCAGGGGCGAGGCATACCAGTGCCGATGCGCTCATACTCACTCTCCTTTCGTTTTACTAACTCAAACAGACGGCTGTTTTCCGCAACGGTAATGCCGTGTGCCCGGGCGCGTTTTAACAGATAACCGGTAATGTAATCAATTTCGGTATGCCGCATAGCCCGGATATCCTGCAACATTGAGGAGATATTTTCTGCCGTACTCTCAATGACCTGGTCGACATAATAACGTAAATCGGACTCTGAGGTGTGGTAGCCTTCGCGTTCAATGACGGCGGCAACTTCCCGGCAAATCAGCGCTACCCGATCAGGATGCTGGCGCAGTTCACCGTTAGGGCAATCCAGCAGGGCGGTCAGCGGATTAATCGCGCAGTTCACCGCCAGTTTGCGCCACAGTTCCGCGCGAATGTTATTGTGCCAGGCGACATCAGGCAGCGTGCTTTGCAGGGTATCCGCAAGATAGCTGTAATCGCCGGGCTGTTCACGCGCGGGACCGATATGAGTGATACCACTGGCAACATGGATAATGACGTTACCGTCGCGACGCGCCGCGTGGGTGGTTGTCCCCCTCAGCAGCGGTTGCCGGACAGATTTTAGCTCTTCAATGGTACCCATACCGTTGTGAATCAGCAGGATTGGCGTGCTTTCAGGTAACTGGGCGGCCAGGCTTTTCACCGCATCGGAGACCTGCCAGGCCTTCAGCGTGACCAGCAGCAAATCGCTGGTGGCAAGAAATTCCGGATCGTTTGCCGTCAAAGACTCATTAAAAATTGAACCGTCTGTACCCATCACGTTCACACTGCAATAGGGCTGGGGAATTCGCAGCCAGCCCTGAACGTCGTGTCCCTGTTTGCATAGCGCTGTAAGCCAGAGTTGGCCAAGGGCTCCGCATCCAAGCACTGTTACTTTCATCGTTCCTCCTCACCTGCAACGGCGCCAGGTGCTATGACGCTAAGTATAGCGCCATCAGCTAAGCTTCTCGTTATGCCTCGTTGCGGGTATTATGCAACGCAACAAAAATGAAGGGAGAAGAAAAGATGCCATCTTTCGATATTGTTTCTGAAGTTGATTTGCAGGAAGCGCGTAACGGCGTAGAAAATGCTGTCCGTGAGGTTGAGTCACGTTTCGATTTTCGTGGCGTTGAGGCGACCATTGAACTGAACGACGCGAACAAGACGATCAAAGTCCTGAGCGAGTCTGATTTCCAGGTCAACCAGTTGCTGGATATCCTGCGCGCCAAGCTGCTCAAGCGCGGCATTGAAGGGACCTCACTCGATGTGCCGGAAGATTTTGTTCACAGCGGCAAAACCTGGTTTGTGGAAGCGAAGCTGAAGCAGGGGATTGAAAGCGCCGTGCAGAAGAAAATCGTGAAGCTTATCAAAGACAGTAAGCTCAAAGTGCAGGCGCAGATCCAGGGGGAAGAGATCCGCGTGACCGGAAAATCCCGTGATGACCTGCAATCCGTGATGGCGCTGGTGCGTGGCGGCGATCTCGGTCAGCCATTCCAGTTTAAAAACTTCCGCGATTAAGACAATCATGCCCGGCTAAACCGGGCATTTTTTCAGGCCTTCAGCGCCTGCTCTACCTCAAAGCGGTTAGTCACTTTGCTGTCAATTTTGACATACGCACTGCGCTCTTCCGGGACAATCAGCACTTCGCTCACGCCCTCTGTCGCTTCCAGACGCTGTTGTAACGCGTCACCGATTGCCACGTCATCGGGAATTTCTACCCGCAGGCTACTCACGTAACGCGGCTCTTTCATGGTGCTGGCCACAAACAGCCAGAGCATCGCCAGCAGCGCACCGGCGAGGAAAACGGTCTGGGAGTCAAACAGACCATCCACCCAGCCGCCGAGTGACCCGCCGATCGCCACGCCGAGAAACTGGCTGGTGGAGTAAATGCCCATCGCGGTGCCTTTGTATCCTGCCGGAGACTCTTTGCTGATAAGCGACGGCAGCAGGGCTTCCATCAGATTAAAGGCCAGGAAGAACAGTTGTACGCCAGCGATCAGCTCCCAGAAATGCGGGCCGGCGCCCCACAGCACAATCTCGGCAATCAGCAGTAACGCCACGCAGCCCACGAAGACGCGTTTCATTTTGCGCTTCACTTCGGCGTAAATAATGAAGGGCACAACGGAGACAAACGAGATCAGCATTGTGACCAGATAAATTTTCCAGTGCTCTGCCGCCGGAAAACCTGCTGAGGCCAGTTGACCGGGCAGGGCGACGAAGGTGGACATCAGCAGAATGTGCAGGCACATAATGCCGAAGTTCAGCTTAAGCAGGCGCGGCTCGGCGATGACTTTGCTGAAGCAGCCTTTGACCATCCCGGATTCACGGTTGAGGACGTGGTTTTTACTGTCAGGTACAACCCACAGCGTAAGTGCGATCCCGATGGTCGCCAGCACCGCAATCATCCAGAACAGGGCGTGCAGGCCGAGCGCATGAGTGATAACGGGCCCCAGCACCATGGCAATGGCAAACGTGACGCCAAAGCTGACGCCGATAAACGCCATGGCTTTGGTGCGGTTTTGCTCGCGGGTTAAGTCTGACAGCAGCGCCATCACGGCGGCGGCAATCGCCCCGGAACCTTGCAGGGCGCGCCCAAGAATAATTCCCCAGATAGAGTGGGAGAGGGCGGCGATGATGCTGCCGAGCACAAACACCAGCAGCCCGCCGACAATCAGCGGTTTACGACCCACGCGGTCGGAGAGCAAGCCAAAGGGGATCTGGAATATTGCCTGCGCCAGGCCGTAGATACCGATCGCCAGACCGATCAGCGCTTCGCTGGCACCCTGTAACGCCATGCCATATGTGGTCAGAACGGGCAGGACCATAAACATGCCAAGCATCCGCAGCGAGAAAACAGTCCCTAAACCCCAGGTCGCACGCAGTTCGCCTGGCGTCATTTTATAATCGTTCATTACCACCTCAGTTCAAAAGCAGGCCATAGTGTAGTGCGGGGAAGGGGCGGGGTAAATAATCGGTTATTTAACAAATATTACATACGTTACTAATAGATTTCATGAATAAAAAAGGGGTGCCGAAGCACCCCTTTATGTCCTTGCTATAGCTTACCAGACGTAAGTCAGCAGGTTTTGTGAATCAGGCACCATGAAGTCTACGGACATCATCACGGACAGGGAGGTGATGGCGACAATCGAGAACACAAACAGCTTGCGTGCCCAGACCTTGTCATCTTCCACTTTGTAACCGCGCAGGGCCATGCCGAGCCACCAGACGCTCACCGCAGCTGCTACCACCAGATATTTATATCCGGCGTAACCGCCCAGAGAGAGCATCAGCGTTGCCACGGCAAAAGCGATGATGTAGAGCGTGATGTGGTTCTTGGCAACCGAAATGCCTTTCACGACCGGCAGAACCGGAATGTTCGCCGCCTGATAATCCTTAAAGCGGAAAATCGCGATGGCGTAGGAGTGCGGCATCTGCCACAGGCTAAAGATAGCCAGCAGGATCAGCGCACCGCTGTCGAACTCGTTCGTGACGGCGCAATAGCCAATCACCGGCGGCGCAGCGCCGGAGAGAGAACCAATCAGCGTGCCGTAGACGGAGTGACGTTTCATATACAGGCTGTAGACGCCCACATACACCACGAACCCCATCACCCCCAGCCAGCAGGCCAGCGGGTTAGCACCAAACCACAGCAGCATAAAGCCAGCAATACCCAGCAAGGTGGCGTACACCAGCGAGACGGAAGGAGCAATCAGGCCTTTAACCAGCACCCGATTTTTGGTCCTTTCCATCTTCTTGTCGATATCCATGTCGATGTAGTTGTTAAATACACAACCGGACGCAACCACCAGTGACACACCGACCAGCGTGTAAATAAAGAGGGTGTAATCAATGCTGCCTTTAGAGGCCAGCAGGAACCCTCCGATTACGGAGATCAGGTTGCCAAAGATGATGCCTGGTTTCGTGACTTGCAGGTATTGCTTAAACATACTCGCCGCTCTTAGTGAACCATCATGTTGTAGTTAAGGTTCCACATAATCCAGATGGAACCGACTACCAGGATAGCGATGATAATCACGGTAAAGATAAAGGCCGTCATGTTCCAGCCTTCATCGGACTTGGTGTTCATGTGCAGGAAGCAAACCAGATGCACCAGAATCTGAATCACCGCGGTCACCAGGATTGCGCCCAGGATAACCGGCTTAGATGCAGAACCGTTCATCACCATCCAGAACGGGATCACCGTCAGAATGATCGACAGGATGAAACCTGTCATGTAGGTTTTTACGCTGCCGTGGGAAGCGCCATGATCGTTAGAATGACTCATTACATCGCCCCCATCAGATAGACAACAGAGAACACACAGATCCATACCACGTCCAGGAAGTGCCAGAACAGGCTCAGGCACATAATACGGGTACGGTTAGTACTGGTCAGGCCGCGACGGGAGATCTGGAACATCAGTACCGCCATCCAGATCAGACCCGAGGTCACGTGCAGACCGTGGGTGCCGACCAGCGCGAAGAACGCTGACAGGAAGCCGCTACGATCCGGGCCGAAACCTTCCATGATCAGGTGATGGAATTCATAGATTTCCATCCCGATAAAGCCAGCACCAAACAGCCAGGTCAACGCCAGCCAGGAGACAACCTGGCTCTTGTTGTTTTTGTACATGGCGATAGCCGCCATGCCGTAGGTGATGGAGCTGAATAACAGCAGTGCGGTTTCAACCAGTACGAACGGCAGCTCAAAGATGTCCTTACCGGTCGGGCCGCCCGCTGTGCCGTTCACCAGAACGGCATAGGTTGCGAACAGACAGCAGAACAGGATGCAGTCGCTCATCAGGTAGATCCAGAAACCGAAGACTTTTGTCGGTCCTGTATCATGGTGCGCATGTTCATGCGCGTGGGCAGTCGAGTGCGCCAGAGTATCAGTTGCCATTTTTCAGCCCCGCTTTAGAAATCTCGTCAAAATGCTGGTTTTCCAGCTTTTCAACTTCACGGACTGGTACGTAGTAGTCCACGTCCTCGTCAAAGCTCTTCACAATCCAGCTGATTACGATGCCAGCGAAGCCAACAATCGCCATCCACCAGATGTGCCAGATCATTGCGAAACCAAATACCGTTGCGAAGGCGGCAATGACGATGCCCGCACCGCTGTTTTTCGGCATATGGATCTCTTCGTAATGTTCAGGTTGCTTGTACGCTTCACCTTTTTCTTTCATTTCCCAGAATGCGTCACGCTCATGAATGTGTGGCACTACGGCAAAGTTATAGAACGGAGGTGGAGAAGAGGTAGACCACTCCAGCGTACGGCCACCCCACGGGTCACCGGTCAGGTCGCGGTTCAGGTTACGGTCACGGATAGACACGTAGTACTGAATCAGCTGGCACAGAATACCGCAGGCAATCAGCGCTGCGCCGCCCGCTGCAATCATCAGCATTGGGTGGAACTGCGGATCGATCTGCTGGCTCAGACGACGGGTCATACCCATGAAGCCCAGCACGTACAGCGGCATAAATGCTACGAAGAAGCCAATGATCCAGAACCAGAACGCGCGTTTACCCCATTTCTCGTTCAGCGTGAAGCCGAACGCTTTTGGCCACCAGTAGGTTACGCCAGCGAAGCAGCCGAAGACCACGCCACCGATGATAACGTTATGGAAGTGCGCAATCAGGAACAGACTGTTGTGCAGAACGAAGTCAGCACCAGGTACCGCCAGCAGTACCCCGGTCATCCCACCTACGGAGAAGGTCACGATGAAGCCGATGGTCCACAGCATGGCTGAGTGGAACACGATACGGCCCTGGTACATGGTGAACAGCCAGTTGAAGATCTTAACCCCGGTCGGGATCGCGATAATCATGGTGGTAATACCGAAGAAGGCGTTTACGTTGGCGCCCGCACCCATAGTGAAGAAGTGGTGCAGCCAGACGATGAACGACAGAACGGTAATACATACGGTTGCCCACACCAGAGAGGTGTAACCAAACAGACGTTTACGCGAGAAGGTTGCCGCGATTTCGGAGAACACACCGAACACCGGCAGAACCAGGATGTACACTTCCGGGTGACCCCAGGCCCAAATCAGGTTGATGTACATCATCATGTTGCCACCCATATCATTCGTGAAGAAATGGGTACCCAGATAGCGATCCAGGGTCAGCAGCGCGATGGTGACGGTCAGAATTGGGAACGACGCGATAATCAGGACGTTGGCGCACAGAGATGCCCAGGTAAATACTGGCATCTTGAACATCGTCATACCTGGTGCACGCATCTTCAGGATGGTCACGAAGAAGTTAATACCGGTCAGAGTGGTACCGACACCGGAGAGCTGAAGCGCCCAAATCCAGTAGTCAACGCCCACGCCCGGACTGTATTCAATTCCCGACAGCGGCGGGTAGGCCAGCCAGCCGGTCTGAGCAAATTCGCCCACACCCAGTGACAGGTTAACCAGGATAACGCCGACAACCGTGAACCAGAAGCTCAGGTTGTTGAGGAACGGGAACGCAACGTCGCGCGCGCCGATTTGCAGCGGAACGACCACGTTCATCAGACCGATTACCAGCGGCATCGCCACGAAGAAGATCATGATAACGCCGTGGGCGGTAAAGATCTGATCGTAGTGGTGCGGTGGCAGGAAGCCGGCTTCGCCCGCAGACGCAAGCGCCTGCTGGCTACGCATCATGATTGCATCCGCAAAGCCACGAATTAACATGACGATACCGACGATGCAGTACATGATACCGAGTTTTTTGTGGTCAACCGAAGTCAGCCACTCATTCCACAGGTAGCTCCACTTACCGAAGTAAGTGATCAGGCCAACTAAGGCCGCGCCACCAATGATAATTGCAGCCACCGTAACCATAATAATCGGTTCATGGTAGGGCACTGCATCCAGTGTCAATTTTCCGAACATTTTCTTCCTCGGCCCCTTAGTGAGCGGTTTCCGCGTGGCTCATGTCCATGCCTTCCATACCCTGGTGCGTGTTGTGCTCGCCTTCAGGCTGGGTCATGTCCATGCTCATGCCGTGATCCATAAATTTGCCAATAACATCTTTGAACAGATTCGGTTTCACGTTAGAGAAGTACTCCACCTTGTTGTATTCGCTAGGTGCAGCCACTTTTTCGAACGCCGCCATGTCAGACATGGTGTTGGTAGACTGCTTCGCTTTTGCAACCCACTGGTCGAAAGTCGCGCGGTCTGGCGTAGCGATAGCTTTGAACTTCATACCCGAGAAGCCCGGGCCACTATAGCTGGCGGAGATACCGTCGTAGGTGCCTGCTTCATTCGCGATCAGGTGCAGGTTAGTCTGCATACCGGCCATCGCGTAAATCTGGCTGCCCAGACGTGGGATGAAGAAGGAGTTCATTACGGAGTTGGAGGTCACTTTGAACTGAACCGGAGTGTTCGCCGGGAAGGCGATTTCATTCACGGTAGCAATGCCCTGTTCTGGATAGATGAAGAACCATTTCCAGTCCATGGAGACCACTTCAATGGTAATAGGTTTTTCATCGTGAACCAGCGGTTTGCTCGGCTCAAGTGCGTGAGTGGTTTTCCAGGTCAGTACAGCAAGGAACAGGATGATCAGAATAGGTACCGTCCAGACCACAGCTTCCACTTTATTGGAGTGTGACCAGTTAGGGCTATACTTCGCATCTTTATTGCTCGCACGATACTTCCAGGCGAAACCAACAGCCATCAAGATGGCAGGAATAACCACAATCAACATCAGGCCAAAAGCCGTCAGTATCAATGAACGT
The DNA here is from genome assembly GCF_001922365.1 of Enterobacter cloacae complex sp. AR_0002. Lineage (NCBI taxonomy): Bacteria > Pseudomonadati > Pseudomonadota > Gammaproteobacteria > Enterobacterales > Enterobacteriaceae > Enterobacter > Enterobacter cloacae complex sp. AR_0002. The sequence continues at coordinate 2,465,119 of NZ_CP018814.1, read as the reverse complement.
TGTTCCAGTCCAATCTGTCCTTTGGGGTCTAGTAGTGCAGAATCGCAGCCACTGAGTAATACAGTGCCTGCGAATAATGACAACCATCCCAAACTTTTATTGTATTTCCTGAGTCTCATTTAACGACCTCAATTCCACGGGAGTCTGGTGGCGTTTAAAGTGTGGGGGCATTTTACGGGAAGGTTACATTACTGTAAACATCATTAGCCCTGTGTCAGGAAGGTGTTACCGGGTTCTGCCGCACATGTCACAAGTGTTGCAAATTATGTCGCGTTTTCCGGGGGAAGCCGCACGGAGTGGGCGTTATAACGAAAGGGTGCCCCAGCATACCGCAAAAGGGACAATTGGTATAACCATTGCGGAAAATACACAAATAATTAACAATTAATTATCAATAAAAAGACAACTAAAAAACGAAAATTCAATCTTTCGAATGCTGAATCGTTTAACGGAAAATAGCGTAGCGAAATAAGCTCCAATAATTTCCGAATGCTATCCCGCACAAAACAACAAATATTTTTTTTGCCGATGGCGGTTATTTCGCCGTTATAATTTCGTGTCGTTATTACAACGGGAAATAACCTTTCGCTTTTTACTTCATGTCATCTGCGTTTTCCGCAGTGACATGAAATCCAGCATCCCACCGGTCAGGATACCCACGATGGCGAGAAACACGCCTGCATCAAGCAGCTGGGTTTCAAAAGGAAGCGACAAGGTGGTCGTCGCATTGATAATGAGAACCGCGAGCCACACTACCAGCGCAAGACAACCTACCATCAGCAGACGCAGGGCAAACCGGTAAGCAGCCTGATATTCCGTGCGCGGCATGAAGTGTTCCGTCCGCTGGGTATATTCCAGCGTCTGGCGACAGACCAGCAACAATAAAATCCCCGGCACAGCCGCCACCACCGAGAAGAGATAAAATGTCGGCCAGCCGTGGGCTTCAACAAACCAGCCCGCGACGGGACCTACGTACACGCGCCCGACGGCTGAGAGGGCAGAGAGCAGGGCAAACTGGGTGGCGGAAAATGACTTATTGCACAGCGTCATCAGCAGGGCGACAAATGCCGCAGTGCCCATACCTCCGCACAGATTTTCAAAGAATACCGCCGTCGCCATGCTGATCATATGCTTGTCGGTGATCGACAGCAGCCAGTAACCGGCATTCGAAGCGCCCTGAAGGATGCCGAAGATCAGCAGAGCACGGAACAGCGACAGACGCTGCATCAATACGCCGCCGTACAGCGCGCCGACGATCGTGGCAAACAGCCCCAGGGTTTTGTTCACCACGCCGACCTCCCCCGCATCAAACCCGACGCCGCGGATCAGGAAGGTGGTGGTCAGACTCATGGCGAAAGCGTCGCCGAGCTTATAAAGGACAATCAGCAGCAGGATCAGCCAGGCATTATTGCGACCAAAGAAGTCGCGGAGCGGTGCGGCGACGGCCTGCTCCAGCGAGCGGGGAACCGGAATCACATCGCTCGGTTCAGGCGCGAATAGCGTGGCAATAATGCAGGGGATCAGCAGAGCGGCCATCAGCCAGTACATTCCCTGCCAGCCGAGATAGCGGTCGGCAAGCCAGAGGGCCAGCCCGCCGGAAACCAGCATACCCAGGCGGTAGCCAAGCACGCTGATTGCCGCACCGGCACCACGCTCTTCCGCTGGCAGGACGTCCGTCTTCCAGGCGTCAAAAACAATGTCCTGCGAAGCGGAGCAGAAGGCGATGACCACCGCAAGCGCGGCCATCCAGCGCAGCTGTGTTGACGGCTCAAGGAAACCCATTGCGGCAATGGCCAGCAACAGCAGCACCTGCGTCATCGCTAACCAACCGCGACGGCGCCCGAGGAACGGTGGGGTATAGCGATCCATCACCGGCGACCACAGGAACTTAAAAACGTAAGCCTGGCCGACGAGCGAGAAGAAACCAATGGTTTTAAGATCGATGTTCTCAACCGTCATCCACGCCTGTAACGTGCCGGAGGTGAGCGCAAGGGGCAAACCGGAGGCGAAACCAAGGATCAGCAGAATAGCTGATTTCGGTTGCTGGAAAATGCGTAAGTAGTGACTGGACATGTTCTTATGAACTGACCCGGTGAAGCACCGGGTCAGTCAGCAGGATTAACGGGCGTTCTGCTTGATGAAGTCGTGAATGCTGGTGTCCTGTGCCATGTCGGCAATGGTGTCAGTCAGCACGCTGTTAACCGCGTCAGCGATATTTTTGTTGGAGGCCTGGAATGCGCCTTCAACGGAATAGCTCGCACGGTAGTTTTTGTTCATTTTGTTGCCGTTCTTCGCGGTAGCGATGATGGCGATATCGGCTTTAGTCGCAATGTTGTAGCGAACGTTACCCTGGGAGACGTCAGCGTACAGGTTGTTCACGATGATTTGCAGATCAACCGCGCCGCTTGGGCCAATCATGTAGCCGCGGGAGGTCATCTGTTTCTCCAGCACTTCCTGCAACAGGAAGCGCAGGTCGCGGGAGGCGGTCAGCGTGACCTGTTGGTTGTCGCGAGTCACTTTCGCCAGCGCCTGGTCCTGACGCTGATCGGCGCCATTAATGCTGACCGTAACGCCCATCAGGCTTGGATCCTGCTGAGGCAGGGTAATTTTTGGTGAAACGTCAATGGTCGTCGGCGGAGTCGCGCAGCCGGCGAGCATAAAGAGTGCTACCAACGGAAAGAAGAGTTTTTTTAACATTTTCGGGTTCTCAACGAATCGTAAGCAAAGAGAGAAAAATTGCCGCCATCATAACATCGCTAACGGCCAGGGGAAGTGGTCAACGCATGTAAATTCATCGCCTTGTCCGAAAACTGACCACCTTTCCGCTTTTCTCTGCCTGTAAGTGACAAAACGTATGAACCTCATAGTGAACTTCATTCGTTTGGGTGAGAAAATCAGACGAAAGCTAAATATTTGTTGTCAAGGTGTAATGGAACCGGTAAAAGCGGCTAATATTTAAAGGGATGGGTGACATCTTAGCGTTGTCGGAGGAGTGATTTCATGATGATACGTGAACAGATAGAAGAAAAATTAAGGGCAGCGTTCAACCCTGTGTTTCTCGAAGTTGTCGACGAAAGCTATCGTCATAACGTGCCGGCAGGTTCTGAAAGCCACTTTAAAGTGGTTCTGGTCAGCGATCGCTTCACGGGAGAACGTTTCCTGAACCGACACCGCTTGATCTACAGCACCTTGACGGAAGAACTCTCCACAACCGTACATGCGCTGGCGCTGCATACCTACACCATTAAGGAATGGGAAGGGCTACAGGATACGGTATTCGCATCACCGCCTTGTCGGGGTGCAGGTACCATCGCCTGATAAATCGGATTTGCAACCGCCGGAGTTTTTCCAGTATGTTGCTTACAGATTTCGTCAAGACGGCCTTCGGGCCGTTTTGTTTTGTCTGAGTTTTGAGCGGATGGCGCGTTTTTAAGGCTAAAAATAGCCTTAAAGTGTGAAAAAAGCCGCAGCAACATGCTCCAACCGTTCTCGACTCACCTAAGTGATGCCGCTATAATGCCGCGTCTTATTGAATGTCTTCGGGATGATTCTGGCGACAGGGAATGTGAATCTGCACATAAGAGAGCATCCCGGTATAACAGACAGATTCAGAGTTGACCGAGCACTGTGATTTTTTTGAGGTAACAAGATGCAAGTTTCAGTTGAAACCACTCAAGGCCTTGGCCGCCGTGTAACGATTACTATCGCTGCTGACAGCATCGAAACTGCTGTGAAAAGCGAGCTGGTCAACGTAGCAAAAAAAGTACGTATTGACGGCTTCCGCAAGGGCAAAGTACCAATGAATGTTGTTGCTCAGCGTTATGGCGCTTCCGTGCGTCAGGATGTGCTGGGTGAACTGATGAGCCGCAACTTTATCGACGCGATCATCAAAGAAAAAATCAATCCAGCCGGTGCGCCGAACTACGTTCCAGGCGAATACAAGCAGGGCGAAGACTTCACCTACTCCGTAGAGTTCGAAGTGTACCCGGAAGTTGAGCTGAAAGGTCTGGAATCTATCGAAGTTGAAAAACCGATCGTTTCCGTGACCGACGAAGACGTTGACGGCATGCTGGATACCCTGCGTAAGCAGCAGGCGAACTGGAAAGAGAAAGAAGGCGCTGTTGACGCAGAAGACCGCGTAACCATCGACTTCACCGGTTCTGTAGACGGCGAAGAGTTCGAAGGCGGTAAAGCGTCTGATTTCGTACTGGCGATGGGCCAGGGTCGTATGATCCCAGGCTTCGAAGACGGTATCAAAGGCCACAAAGCGGGCGAAGAGTTCACCATCGACGTGACCTTCCCTGAAGAATACCACGCTGAAAACCTGAAAGGTAAAGCAGCGAAGTTCGTTATCAACCTGAAGAAAGTGGAAGAGCGCGAACTGCCAGAACTGACTGAAGAATTCATCAAGCGTTTCGGCGTGGAAGACGGTTCTGTTGCGGGCCTGCGTACCGAAGTGCGTAAAAACATGGAGCGCGAGCTGAACGGCGCTGTACGTAACCGCGTGAAGTCTCAGGCGATTGAAGGTCTGGTGAAAGCGAACGACATCGACGTTCCTGCTGCCCTGATCGACAGCGAAATCGACGTTCTGCGCCGTCAGGCTGCACAGCGCTTCGGTGGCAACCAGCAGCAAGCGATGGAACTGCCACGCGAGCTGTTCGAAGAGCAAGCGAAACGTCGCGTTGTTGTTGGCCTGCTGCTGGGCGAAGTGATTCGTACCCACGAGCTGAAAGCTGACGAAGAGCGTGTGAAAGGCCTGATCGAAGAGATGGCTTCTGCATACGAAGATCCATCAGAAGTGATCGAGTTCTACGGTAAGAACAAAGAGCTGATGGACAACATGCGCAACGTCGCGCTGGAAGAGCAGGCTGTAGAAGCGGTACTGGCGAAAGCGAAAGTCACCGAAAAAGAGACCTCTTTCACCGAACTGATGAACCAGCAGGCGTAATTTCGCCCCAACGGTTTAAAGTTTGAACAAAAAACCCGTTGCCCTCCGGCGACGGGTTTTTTTTATCACAGCTTTAGTCCTGGAAGGGTGCTAAAACGCCCTTTCAGTGTTAGCGTTACAACAAAACGTTGTTATGCTTGAAATAGGGCATGGCGACCCCCATTAGTATGTAATCACGATGATTGAGACTGGCTGATAATCCGTCCATAAGGTTACAATCAGTACAGCAGGTGTTTTCAATTTTGAACCAGGAGACGGAAATGTCATACAGTGGCGAACGAGATAACTTTGCACCCCATATGGCGCTGGTGCCAATGGTTATTGAACAGACCTCACGCGGTGAGCGTTCTTTCGATATCTATTCCCGTCTGCTCAAGGAACGCGTTATCTTTCTGACCGGCCAGGTGGAAGACCATATGGCTAACCTGATCGTGGCGCAGATGCTGTTCCTGGAAGCGGAAAACCCGGAAAAAGACATTTACCTGTATATCAACTCGCCGGGCGGTGTGATTACGGCGGGCATGTCTATTTATGACACCATGCAATTCATCAAGCCGGATGTCAGCACCATCTGTATGGGGCAGGCGGCGTCCATGGGGGCTTTCCTGTTAACCGCAGGGGCGAAAGGTAAGCGTTTCTGCCTGCCTAACTCCCGCGTGATGATTCACCAGCCGCTGGGTGGTTACCAGGGCCAGGCGACGGATATTGAAATCCACGCCCGAGAAATTCTGAAAGTAAAAGCGCGCATGAATGAACTTATGGCGCAGCATACGGGTCAACCTCTCGAGCAGATCGAGCGCGATACCGAGCGCGATCGCTTCCTCTCTGCGCCAGAGGCAGTTGAGTACGGCTTAGTCGACTCCATTTTGACCCATCGTAATTGATGCCCGCGACGCGAGTGTGCCGCTATACTAAGGTAGGGCGGCACGTTGCCTGTAAGCAGCTTGCGTCTGAGAATGGCATTTGCGTCGTCATGTGCGGCACATAGAACTTAAAAAGAGGTTTGGACTCATGACAGATAAACGCAAAGATGGTTCGGGCAAACTGCTGTACTGCTCTTTTTGCGGCAAAAGCCAGCATGAAGTGCGTAAACTGATTGCCGGGCCGTCCGTGTATATCTGCGACGAATGCGTCGATTTATGTAACGACATCATTCGCGAAGAGATTAAAGAAGTCGCGCCGCACCGTGAGCGCAGCGCGTTACCAACGCCACACGAGATTCGCCACCACCTGGATGACTATGTCATTGGTCAGGAGCAGGCGAAAAAAGTGCTGGCGGTGGCGGTATACAACCACTACAAACGTCTGCGTAACGGCGATACCAGCAATGGCGTAGAACTGGGCAAAAGTAACATTCTGCTGATCGGGCCTACCGGTTCCGGTAAAACCCTGCTGGCAGAAACGCTGGCGCGCCTGCTGGATGTTCCGTTCACTATGGCGGATGCCACCACCCTGACCGAAGCCGGTTATGTGGGTGAAGACGTTGAAAATATTATCCAGAAGCTGCTCCAGAAGTGCGATTACGACGTACAGAAAGCCCAGCGCGGGATCGTCTATATCGATGAGATCGACAAAATCTCTCGTAAATCAGACAACCCGTCCATCACCCGTGACGTCTCGGGCGAGGGCGTGCAGCAGGCGCTCCTGAAGCTGATTGAAGGTACGGTTGCGGCTGTTCCACCGCAGGGTGGGCGTAAACATCCGCAGCAGGAATTCTTGCAGGTTGATACCTCTAAGATCCTGTTTATCTGTGGTGGTGCGTTTGCAGGCCTGGATAAAGTGATCTCTCACCGTGTGGAAACCGGCTCCGGCATTGGTTTTGGCGCAACGGTGAAAGCCACGTCTGAAAAACCAAACGAAGGCCAGCTGCTGGCGCAGGTTGAGCCGGAAGATCTGATCAAATTCGGTTTGATTCCGGAATTTATCGGCCGTCTGCCGGTTGTGGCGACCCTGAACGAACTGAGCGAAGACGCGTTGATTCAGATCCTGAAAGAGCCGAAAAACGCGCTGACCAAGCAGTATCAGGCGCTGTTTAATCTGGAAGGCGTTGAGCTGGAATTCCGTGACGAAGCGTTGGACGCGATTGCCAAGAAAGCGATGGCGCGTAAAACCGGTGCCCGTGGCCTGCGTTCTATCGTGGAAGCAGCATTGCTCGACACGATGTACGATCTTCCTTCTATGGAAGACGTCGAAAAAATCGTGATCGACGAGTCCGTCATTGGTGGCCAGACCAAGCCGTTACTGATTTACGGTAAACCGGAAGCGCAGCAGGCATCTGGCGAATAATTCACCATTTCATACAATCAGTTAATCAAAAAGGGGGGATTTTATCTCCCCTTTACTTTTTCCGTATTCATGGCGTTGAATGTATGGGAAACATCCCCATATACTGGATTACATGTTAATGGTTGTGTGAAGCACAGTTACATGACCAGTTTACCTGGCGGACACTAAACTAAGAGAGAGCTCTATGAATCCTGAGCGTTCTGAACGCATTGAAATCCCCGTATTGCCGTTGCGCGATGTGGTGGTTTATCCGCACATGGTCATACCCTTATTTGTAGGGCGGGAAAAATCTATCCGTTGCCTCGAAGCCGCCATGGATCATGATAAAAAAATCATGTTGGTCGCGCAGAAAGAAGCATCAACGGATGAGCCGGGTGTAAACGATCTTTTCACCGTCGGGACCGTGGCCTCTATTTTGCAGATGCTGAAGCTGCCAGACGGCACCGTGAAGGTGCTGGTGGAAGGCTTACAGCGTGCGCGTATTACCACTCTGTCAGACGATGGCGAGCACTTCTCTGCGAAGGCAGAGTACCTTGATTCACCGGAACTTGATGAGCGCGAGCAGGAAGTGCTGGTACGCACCGCGATCAGCCAGTTCGAAGGCTACATCAAGCTGAATAAGAAAATCCCACCTGAAGTGCTGACGTCGCTGAACAGCATCGACGATCCTGCACGTCTGGCGGATACCATCGCTGCGCATATGCCGCTGAAGCTGGCTGACAAACAGTCCGTGCTGGAAATGTCCGACGTTAACGAACGTCTGGAATACCTGATGGCGATGATGGAGTCTGAGATCGATCTGCTCCAGGTTGAGAAGCGCATTCGCAACCGCGTCAAAAAGCAGATGGAAAAATCTCAGCGTGAGTACTATCTGAACGAGCAAATGAAAGCCATTCAGAAAGAGCTCGGCGAGATGGACGATGCGCCGGATGAAAACGAAGCGCTGAAGCGTAAGATCGACGCGGCGAAGATGCCGAAAGAGGCGAAAGAGAAAGCCGAAGCTGAGTTGCAGAAGCTGAAAATGATGTCTCCGATGTCGGCGGAAGCGACCGTTGTACGCGGCTACATTGAGTGGATGGTGCAGGTTCCGTGGAATGCCCGCAGCAAGGTCAAAAAAGACCTGCGTCAGGCCCAGGAGATCCTGGATACCGACCACTACGGCCTGGAACGTGTGAAAGACCGCATTCTTGAGTACCTCGCGGTACAGAGCCGTGTGAACAAAATCAAAGGCCCAATCCTGTGCCTGGTAGGGCCTCCAGGGGTGGGTAAAACCTCTCTGGGCCAGTCCATCGCCAAAGCGACAGGGCGTAAGTACATCCGTATGGCGCTGGGCGGCGTGCGTGATGAAGCGGAAATCCGCGGTCACCGCCGTACCTACATCGGTTCCATGCCGGGCAAGCTTATCCAGAAAATGGCGAAAGTGGGCGTCAAAAACCCGCTGTTCCTGCTCGATGAGATCGACAAAATGTCTTCGGACATGCGTGGCGATCCGGCGTCGGCGTTACTGGAAGTGCTTGATCCAGAGCAGAACGTGGCGTTTAGCGATCACTACCTGGAAGTGGATTACGACCTGAGCGATGTGATGTTTGTGGCGACGTCGAACTCCATGAACATTCCGGCGCCGCTGCTGGACCGTATGGAAGTGATCCGTCTGTCAGGTTATACCGAAGACGAGAAGCTGAACATTGCCAAACAGCACCTGCTGCCGAAGCAGATTGAGCGTAACGCGCTGAAAGCCAACGAGCTGACCGTTGAGGACAGCGCCATTGTCGGCATTATTCGTTACTACACCCGTGAAGCGGGTGTGCGTAGCCTCGAACGTGAGATCTCTAAGCTGTGCCGTAAGGCGGTGAAACAGCTGCTGCTGGATAAGAGCCTGAAGCACATCGTGATTAACGGCGACAATCTGCATGCGTACCTGGGCGTTCAACGCTTCGACTACGGTCGCGCAGACAACGAAAACCGTGTTGGTCAGGTGACCGGTCTGGCATGGACGGAAGTGGGCGGCGATCTGCTGACCATCGAAACCGCCTGTGTTCCGGGCAAAGGCAAGCTGACCTACACCGGTTCGCTGGGTGAAGTGATGCAGGAGTCCATCCAGGCGGCGCTGACCGTGGTGCGCGCGCGTGCGGAAAAACTGGGTATCAACCCGGATTTCTACGAAAAACGCGACATTCACGTTCACGTTCCGGAAGGGGCGACGCCGAAAGATGGCCCAAGCGCGGGTATTGCCATGTGTACTGCGCTGGTTTCCTGCCTGACAGGTAATCCGGTTCGTGCTGATGTGGCCATGACCGGTGAAATTACGCTGCGTGGTCAGGTACTGCCTATCGGCGGGTTAAAAGAAAAACTGCTGGCGGCACACCGCGGTGGGATCAAAACCGTATTGATCCCTTACGAGAATAAACGCGATCTGGAAGAGATTCCGGACAACGTTATTGCCGATTTGCAGATCCATCCGGTGAAACGCATTGAGGAAGTTCTGACTCTCGCACTGCAAAATGAACCGTCCGGAATGCAGGTTGTAACCGCAAAATAGTGACCTCGCGCAAAGAGCGCCAATAAAAACAAGGCTGGTAAGTCATTTCGTACTTGCCAGCCTTTTTTTGTATAGCTAATTTAGATTGCTGATTGGGTTAGCCATCAACAACGGGTGTTGTAAGGTCATAGCAGGACTGATATAACTGCTGCGCGGTCGCGCTGTGAAGGATTCAGGTGCGATATAAATTATAAAGAGAGGAAGAGAACAGTGAATAAATCTCAACTGATTGACAAAATTGCTGCGGGTGCTGATATTTCTAAAGCGGCAGCTGGACGTGCTTTAGATGCTTTAATTGCTTCTGTTACTGAATCTCTGCAAGCTGGGGACGACGTTGCACTGGTAGGCTTCGGTACTTTTGCGGTTAAAGAGCGTGCAGCCCGTACTGGCCGCAACCCTCAGACCGGCAAAGAGATCACCATTGCTGCCGCTAAAGTGCCGGGTTTCCGTGCAGGTAAAGCGCTGAAAGACGCAGTAAACTGATTGCTTTCCCGCTCCAGGGAAGCTGAAAAGTACAAGGGCGCATCGTTTGATGTGCCTTTTTTGTTTGTCCAGACCTGATTTGTGCGAGTTTATGCGAGTTGTGGGCTGACAATTGCCCTGTTTTCTTGTCACAATACGCCTTTACGCGCGACGGTCAGGATTTTCCGTCAGCGTCAGGTAACCAGTCACCTACAGCGGAGTGTTGTTACACCATGATGGACAGCTTACGCACGGCTGCTAACAGTCTCGTGCTCAAGATTATTTTCGGTATCATTATCGTGTCGTTCATATTGACCGGTGTGAGTAGTTACCTCATCGGCGGTGGCGCGAACTACGCCGCAAAAGTGAATGGCCAGGAAATTAGCCGTGGGCAGTTCGAGAACGCTTTTGCTGGTGAACGTAACCGCATGCAGCAACAGCTGGGCGACCAATACTCTGAACTTGCAGCCAACGAAGGCTATATGAAAAACCTGCGTCAGCAGACGCTAAACCGCCTTATTGACGAGGCGCTGCTGGATCAGTACGCGAAAAGCCTGGGTCTGGGCATCAGCGATGAGCAGGTTAAAAAAGCCATCTTCTCGACGCAGGCTTTCCAGTCTAATGGGAAGTTCGACAACGCGCGTTACAACAGCATTGTTAACCAGATGGGTATGACGGCTGACCAGTACGCTCAGGCACTGCGTAACCAGTTGACCACGCAACAGCTGATCAACGCGGTGGTGGGCACCGATTTCATGCTGAAAGGTGAAACTGAAGAGCTGGCGGCACTGGTGGCGCAGCAACGCGTGGTGCGTGAAGCGACGATTGATGTCAACGCACTGGCAGCGAAACAGCAGGTTAGCGACGCTGAAGTTAATGCTTACTACGAGCAAAACAAGAACAACTTCATCTCTCCGGAACAGTTCCGCGTAAGCTATATCAAGCTGGATACAGCGGCGATGCAGGAAAATGCGACTGACGCCGAGATCCAGTCTTATTACGACCAGCATCAGGATCAGTTCACTCAGCCGCAGCGTAACCGTTACAGCGTGATCCAGACCAAAACGGAAGCAGAAGCGAAAGCCGTGCTGGACGAGCTGAACAAAGGCGCTGATTTCGCCACCTTAGCGAAAGCAAAATCCACCGACATTATTTCTGCCAAAAACGGCGGTGATATGGGCTGGCTGGAAGAGTCAACTACCCCGGATGAGCTGAAAAATGCAGGCCTGAAAGAGAAAGGCCAACTGTCTGGTGTAATCAAATCCTCCGTCGGCTTCCTGGTGGCGCGTCTGGACGATGTTGTGGCGGCGAAAACCAAGCCGCTGGCTGACGTTCGTGATGATATCGCTGCGAAAGTGAAGCAGGAGAAAGCGCTGGATGCCTTCTATGCTCTGCAACAGAAAGTGAGCGATGCCGCAAGCAACGACAACGAATCACTGGCGGGCGCTGAGCAGGCTGCTGGCGTGAAAGCGGTTGAGACGGGCTGGTTCAGCCACGAAAACCTGCCGGAAGAACTGAACTTCAAACCGGTTTCAGATGCCATTTTCAATGGTGGTCTGGTCGGTGAGAATGGTACGCCGGGCAGCAACTCAGACATCATTACCGTTGACGGTGATCGTGCGTTCGTACTGCGCGTCAGCGAGCACAAAGCCGAGGCAGTGAAGCCCCTGGCGGAAGTGAAAGATCAGGTGGTGGCGCTGGTGAAACACAACAAAGCGGCACAGCAGGCAAAACTGGATGCAGAGAAAATTCTGGCCGACCTGAAAGCCGGTAAGAACGATGCGCTGAAAGCGGCTGGCCTGAGCTTTGGCGAAGCAAAAACGCTGAGCCGTACCGGTCAGGATCCTGTCAGCCAGGCGGCGTTTGGTCTGAGCCTGCCGGCGAAAGACAAACCTGTCTTTGGCACCACGACCGATATGCAGGGTAACGTGGTGGTTCTGGCGCTGGATGAAGTGAAAGCCGGCACGCTGCCAGACGCGCAGAAGAAGGCCATGGTTCAGGGAATTACCCAGAACAATGCCCAGATTGCTTTCGAAGCGTTGATGAGCAACCTGCGTAAAGAAGCCAAAATCAAGCTGGGTGATGTGGTCACTCAGGAGCAATAATTACGTGTCTGCTCGCAGATTTTCGTAACGTTCTGCAAAAACTAAAGGCCGCTTTCGCGGCCTTTTCCATTTCTGCAATCTGCTGTTTGTCCCTGTTTTCCCGTGCGGCTATCGTGGCATGGCTGTCAACAAACAAGGAGAAAACAGCATGAAATGTGGAATCAAAGCACTGTTAATTACACTGGCTATTGCCACTTCCGGGATGAGTGCGGGCGCGCTGGCGGCGTCACCCTCGTCTAAAGCCCAGTCTGCACAAACTCAGGCCGATGCAACGTCACAAGGTCAGGTTAAAGCCAACGCGACGGCCAGCACGAAAGCCATTGAGGACGAGGGTACGCGGGTCAGTATTAATACTGCCTCTGCGGACGATCTTGCCCGCGTAATGAATGGCGTGGGCCTCAAAAAAGCGCAGGCCATCGTCAGCTATCGTGAAGAGTATGGTCCTTTCAAAACCCTTGACGATCTCAAGCAGGTGCCGGGTATGGGCAGCGCGCTGGTTGAGCGCAATCTCGCACACCTGACGCTGTAATCGCGTAATCACTTGCACTGCGGCAAAAATTTGCCAGGATAAAGAGGTCATACCAGTTATGACCTCTGAACCTATAACAACGAAAGGCTATTGCGCTATGCAGACACAAATCAAAGTCCGTGGTTATCACCTCGATGTTTACCAGCACGTCAATAACGCCCGCTACCTCGAATTTCTTGAAGAGGCGCGCTGGGACGGCCTGGAGAACAGCGAAAGCTTCCAGTGGCTAACCGCACACAACATCGCGTTTGTGGTCGTCAATATCAACATTAACTACCGCCGCCCGGCTGTGCTGGGGGATGTGCTGACCGTGACCAGTGAGGTCCAACAACTGAATGGCAAAAGTGGTGTATTGAGCCAGGTCGTTACGCTGGAGCCAGAAGGGCAGATTGTGGCCGATGCGCTGATCACCTTTGTCTGTATCGATCTCAAAACCCAGAAAGCGTTGCCGCTGGAAGGGGAGTTGCGCGAAAAGCTGGAGCTGATGATCGCGTAAATTTTTGTCTTTTATAAAAGACAAGAAGGGTTTTCAGGGATAAAATCATGAACAGGGACTACGTTGTTAAACGTTACCGAACCCGCGACGGAAAAATACCGTTTGAGGATTGGGTAGCAAAGTTGAGACGAAAGGATCCGGAGCTGGCGTTTCGGATCCTTCTGCGAATCGACCGCGCTGAGAAGGGGAATTTTGGCGATTACCGTTATCTCAGAGAGGGTGTCTGGGAGTTGAAGGTTGATTGTGGTCCCGGTTATCGAGTCTATTTTGCGGTCCAGCATCGGGAAATCTTATTGTTGCTGATCGGCGGTGACAAAAAGAGCCAGAAAGCGGATGTGATGCTGGCAATAGATTACTGGAAAGATCATCAAAAGGATAAACTCCATGAGCAAAAGTGAGCGAAAATTCTCAAGTACCGTCAGCCATGATGAAGCTGTAGTCAAAATGCTGCGCGAAAATCCTTCTTACGCGCAACTCTATCTGCAAATTGCACTGGATGAAATTTACGAGGACCAGGGGATCCCAGCCTATTTGATTGCCCTCAGACGCGTTATCGAAGCGCGCGGCGGTATTGGAGAGATTTCAGCCAAAGCGGGGCTTTCACGTCAGCAGCTATACCGTACCCTGTCCGAAAATGGTAACCCAACGCTGACTACACTGATGAAAATTACCCGTGCTGCCGGTGTAAAACTGTTCGACAGCACGGTCAGGTAGCCCTTATTTCAGCCCGGTCTTTTTCTGCATTACGGCCATAACGCCCGCTTTATCCGCAAAATAATGATTCAGACCGTTCGCGCGCAGGTTACAGGCGGCACACTGCCCACAGCCGTCCCCTTTAATGCCGTTGTAGCAGGTCAGGGTCTCGTTGCGAACGACATCCAGCTTGCCCCAGTAGTCGGCCAGCGCCCAGGTTTCAGCCTTATCCAGCCACATCAGCGGCGTTTCGAAGCGGGTCTCTTTTGCCATTCCCAGATCGACGGCGTGATTGAGTGCTTTCACGAATTCATCCCGGCAGTCCGGGTAGCCAGAGAAGTCGGTCTCACACACGCCCGTGATCACCGCTTCGGCCTTCACCTGGTAGGCATAGATCGCCGTCAGGGTCAGGAAGAGAATGTTGCGGCCCGGTACGAAGGTGTTCGGAATGCCGCTGGCATCCGGTTCGTAATCAGGCACCGGAATGCTGTCGCGGGTGAGGCTGCTGACGGCCAGTTCATTTAACAGCGCCACGTCCAGCACTTTATGAGCGCGGGCGCCCAGTTTGAGAGCCAGTTCACGAGCGACATCGATTTCAGCGCGATGACGCTGACCATAATCAAAAGTGACGCAGTGCACTTCATCATACTGGTGAAGCGCCTGAATCAGGCAGGTGGTGGAATCTTGTCCTCCGCTGAACACGACGACGGCACGTTTCATAGATCATCTCGACAGTTACAGTAAAAGCGTCATGTTAACGCCTGGCTAAAGCGGCGACCAGCTTCTTCACGCGTTTGGTGGAGGAAGCCAGGCTTCGGTGAAGTCAAACCAGCCGCGAGTGTTAAGGCGTATGCCGTTGACGCCCGGAGGCGCGCTGATTTGATACTGGTAGTTAAAGAGCGGCGTCAGGACGGCTGTCTCCATTAACCGGCTGAATATAGCCTGAAGTCCTGCGTGTCGGTCACGCTCGTCGGCCTGCGACTGCACCGCATCCAGCGTGGCCTGCAAATGGGCGAATGCCGGTGCGCTCAGCAGATGCGGCCAGAGCGCATCGCAGCGGAGCCACTGCTCAAGCGTGTACGCCGGCGCTTCGCCAATCAGTCTGTCTCCCATCATGATGTCTGCATCGGCAAGCTGCTGGCACCCGTCCCACGTTTTGGCGTCATGAAAGATGACGGTCAGTTCACAACCCTGCCGCGCAAGGTATGCTTTTAACTGGCTGGCCATGGTGTGAAGCTCAACCGGCAGGTGGTAGACCAGCGTCAATGCCTCTGGCAGCGCAACGTCGGTTAAATCAGGCCACTGGGAGATCGCCCAGCCGGGAAGCAGTTCCTCGGTAGGAGTGATGAGTCCTTCGTTCAGGGGAAGCGTGTGTAGCAGCGTTGAGAGATGAATGATATTAATCAGCCGCTTTGCCTGAAGTTCGCTCAGACGTGGACTCTGTTTCAGCGTGAGGTAGCAGAAGCCCAGACTGGTGCTGTTACTCACCAGCCGCAGGCTGGCCAGTTCGTCGGCCTCGCCAATAGCGATTTGCACCGGGTGGCGACAGCTGGTGCCCAGACTGTAGTCAAAAAGCTGGGGCGTGATCCAGTACTCGATAGCCTTAAGCAACGGATGGCCAAGATGATACTGCTCGTGGCTTTCCAGACGCACCAGTTCAGGCTCAAAAACGCTCAGCCGAAAGGGACCGCTGCCCACCACGGGGTAATCGGGATGTGCCAGACGGCTACAGTAGGTTGCCAGCCTGTGCGCCAGCCAGTAGTCAGGTTGATGGAGAATAAACGTCAGG
This sequence comes from Enterobacter cloacae complex sp. AR_0002, assembly GCF_001922365.1. Lineage (NCBI taxonomy): Bacteria > Pseudomonadati > Pseudomonadota > Gammaproteobacteria > Enterobacterales > Enterobacteriaceae > Enterobacter > Enterobacter cloacae complex sp. AR_0002. The sequence continues at coordinate 2,449,272 of NZ_CP018814.1, read as the reverse complement.
CACTGCGGGTGCGTGGTTTCGATACGTAAGACGCTGCGGAACAGCGTGCCCATGCCGGGCTGCGATAACAGCGCCGTCAGGCTTTGCCGGAGCTGTGCCGTCTCTATTTTATCGCCGTTATGCCAGTGCAGGGTGGAGCGAATGTAGAAATGCCAGCGCAGGCCGTTAGCAGAGACTTCCCAGTGATGCGCCAGATCGCCCGTGGGTTCACTGCTGTTACCATTAAAACGCGTCAAACCAGAGAATACCTGTCCCGCCAGATGCTGCTCCGCCCGGCCAGGGAGAAACCCCGGCTGAAGCGGCTCCAGCGAGCGATAGTAGGGAATACGCAGCGTCGGCGTATCGTTCTGCCACTGTCCGCCCATAAACGGATGCAGCAGCGATCGCAAATCTTCAGGCGCGAGCTGGGCCAGCTCCAGCGCGTTGTGCTGCTGTCCACTTTTCAGGGCCTCTTCCATCATCGTATTACGCAACGAATCCGGGGTGACGTGAAAGCGTAATTCCCCACGCTTACCTCGTCCGGAGCGGGCGTGCCAGCTTAGCCAGCCCGCCTCCTGCGCCTGGCGCAGCAGGGTGCGAACATGTCGCTCGCTGCAAAAGCAGCGGCTGGCAAGTTCACTGATGGTCACCTGCTGCGGTGCGCCGGCAGACGGGTGCCACAGACGCTGATACTGGTTAAGACGGTTAAGCTGGCGCATGAAAAACCCGGAACAATAATTATCATCTATTCACTATTACTTCCGTATATCCCACGTAATACTGATGCACAAGTTAACCGCATCACATTTCGGGAGTAATCATGGCTCGGCTCGCTGCATTTGATATGGACGGCACGCTGTTAATGCCGGATCACCGTTTAGGGGAGAAAACCTTGAACACTCTTAAGCGCCTGCGCGAGCGTGAAGTTACCCTGACGTTTGCTACTGGTCGTCATGTGCTGGAGATGCGCCATCTGCTGGGGACATTTGCCCTCGATGCGTTCTTGATCACCGGCAACGGAACGCGCATTCACTCCGTCGACGGCGATGTGCTGCACCGTCAGGATCTGAATCCGGAGGTGGCGGACATTGTCCTGCACAGCACCTGGGATACGCAGGCCAGCGTGCATGTTTTTAATGATGAAGGCTGGTTTACCGGGCGTGAGATCCCGGCCTTGCTGCACGCTCACGTTTACAGCGGCTTTAAATATCAGCTTATCGATTTGCGCCGCATTCCGGCACACAAGGTGACCAAGATCTGCTTCTGTGGCGATCACGACGATCTCTGCCGCCTGCGTATTCAGCTTAACGAGGCGCTGGGCGACCGGGCGCACCTGACCTTCTCGGCGGTGGACTGCCTTGAAGTGCTGCCGGTGGGCTGTAACAAAGGATCTGCGCTGGCGGTGCTGAGCGATCATCTGGGGCTGACGATGCAGGACTGTATGGCCTTTGGTGACGCCATGAACGACCACGAGATGCTGAGCAACGTAGGTCGTGGGCTGATTATGGGGAACGCGATGCCGCAACTTATTGCCGCGCTCCCGCATTTACCGGTTATCGGACACTGTCGTAACGAAGCGGTGTCCCATTTTTTGACGCATTGGCTGGACAAAAATAACCTCCCGTATTCCCCCGAATAGTGAGACCCTTCCAGCAAGCCAGGCTAAAGCCTGGCTTTTTTTTATTTCACCAGCTGCGAAATCTGCGCTTTCCACGGTTCTACATCGCCAATAGTTGCCTGCACCCATTCTGCGTTGTAATAGGTGTCCAGGTAGCGCTCCCCGCTGTCACACAGCAGCGTGACGACAGAGCCGGTACGGCCTTCTTCGCGCATCCTCGCGGCCAGCTGTAGCGCGCCCCACATATTGGTGCCGGTGGAAGCCCCGACTTTACGGCCAAGCTGTGTCTCCAGCCAGTGCGCCGTCGCGACGCTGGCGGCGTCCGGCACGCGGAGCATCTCATCCACAACGTCCGGAATGAACGAGGGTTCGACGCGCGGGCGACCAATCCCTTCGATCTTGCTCCCCACGGGGCTGCGCAGGCTGGCATCGCGGGATTGCCAGTAATCGAGGAACACCGAGTTTTGCGGGTCAACCACCATCAGCTGCGTATCATAACCCTGACAGCGGATATAACGTCCGATGGTGGCGGAGGTTCCGCCCGTGCCCGCGCTCATGACAATGTAAGAGGGAACAGGATGCGGCTCGTGGGTCATCTGGCGGAAAATGCTGTCCGCAATGTTATTATTGCCGCGCCAGTCGGTGGCGCGCTCGGCGAAGGTGAATTGGTCCATATAGTGACCATTCAGTTCGCGGGCCAGCATTTCGGAGGCCGCATAGATTTCGCAGGCGCTTTCCACAAAGTGGCAGCGTCCGCCGTAAAATTCGATCTGTTCGACTTTACGTTTCGCCGTGCAGGAGGGCATCACGGCGATAAACGGGAGGCCCAGCAGGCGGGCAAAGTAGGCTTCGGAGACGGCAGTTGATCCGGACGACGATTCAATAATCGTGGTGCCTTCTTTAATCCAGCCGTTACATAAACCGTATAAAAAGAGTGAACGCGCCAGGCGATGCTTCAGGCTACCGGTAGGATGGGTACTTTCATCTTTCAGATAGAGCTGAATACCGGGAAATCCCGGCAGAGGCAGGCGGATTAAGTGGGTGTCTGCCGAGCGCTGATAGTCGGCATTTATTTCGCTGATGGCATGTTTAACCCAGGTGCTATTCATCGTAGTTATCCGTTTGTCATTTTGTGCCCAGCATAGCGAAAAGCACAGAAAAAATTGTTGCTATCTGACCTTTAAAATAGAATGTAAGGAGAATAATTTTCTCTTCGAGGTGGCTATGTTAGATAAAATTGACCGTAAGCTGCTTTCTTTGCTGCAAAGCGACTGTACCCTCTCTTTGCAGGCGCTGGCAGATGCCGTTAATCTGACCACCACACCGTGCTGGAAGCGCCTCAAGAAGCTGGAAGATGATGGCATTCTGCTGGGACGTGTGGCGCTGCTGGATCCCGAAAAACTGGGGCTTGGACTGACCGCCTTCGTCCTGATAAAAACGCAGCATCACAGCAGCGAATGGTACTGCCGCTTCGTCACGCAGGTTTCCGACATGCCCGAGGTGCTCGGCTTCTGGCGCATGGCGGGGGAATACGACTATCTGATGCGCGTTCAGGTGGCAGACATGAAGCGCTACGATGATTTTTACAAGCGGCTGGTCAATAGCGTACCGGGCTTGTCCGATGTCACCTCCAGCTTCGCCATGGAACAGATTAAATACACCACAGCGTTACCCATTGAATAACTTCTTAAAATACCTTCAGGAAAAGACCGCGTGCGATTATTTGCCCAATTAAGCTGGTACTTTCGTCGGGAGTGGCAACGCTACCTCGGCGCAGTGGCCCTGCTTATTATCATTGCCATTCTGCAACTGATCCCCCCCAAAGTGGTGGGCTACGTCGTGGATGGCGTTACCGAACAACATTACACCGCCGCACGGGTGATAATGTGGGTCGGTACGCTGGTGCTGACGGCCGTGGTGGTTTACCTGCTGCGTTATGTCTGGCGCGTGCTGCTGTTCGGTGCGTCCTATCAGCTTGCCGTTGAGCTGCGCGAGGACTTTTACCGTCAGCTGAGCCGCCAGCACCCTGAGTTTTATCTGCGTCACCGTACCGGGGATCTCATCGCCCGCGCCACTAACGATGTAGACCGCGTGGTGTTTGCCGCCGGTGAAGGGGTGTTAACGCTGGTGGATTCCCTGGTGATGGGCTGTGCGGTATTGATTGTGATGTCTACGCAAATTAGCTGGGAGCTCACGCTGCTGGCGCTGCTGCCAATGCCGCTGATGGCGCTGGCAATTAACCGCTACGGCGAGCAGCTCCATGAACGCTTTAAGCTGGCGCAGGCGGCGTTCTCGTCGCTGAACGATCGCACCCAGGAGAGCATGACCAGCATCCGCATGATCAAAGCGTTTGGTCTGGAAGACCGCCAGTCCGCGCTGTTTGCCGCCGACGCCGCCGATACCGGCGCGAAAAACATGCGCGTGGCGCGTATTGATGCCCGTTTCGATCCGACAATTTATATTGCGATTGGTATGGCGAACCTGCTGGCGGTGGGCGGCGGCAGCTGGATGGTGGTGCGAGGCACCATGACCCTCGGGCAGTTAACCAGCTTTGCGATGTACCTTGGGCTGATGATCTGGCCGATGCTGGCGCTGGCCTGGATGTTTAATATCGTTGAACGTGGGAGCGCCGCTTACAGCCGTATCCGCGCCATGCTGGCGGAAGTGCCGGTCGTGAACGATGGCAGCGAGCCGGTACCGGAAGGTCCGGGTATTCTCAAGGCTGATATCCGCGCCTTTATCTACCCGCAAACGGAACATCCGGTGCTTGAGAACGTCAGTTTCACGCTGCGTCCTGGTCAGATGCTGGGCATCTGCGGCCCGACGGGTTCCGGTAAAAGCACCATTCTGTCACTGATTCAGCGCCATTTTGACGTGAGCGAAGGCGATATCCGTTTCCACGACATCCCTCTGCCACGTCTGCTGCTGGATGACTGGCGCAGCCGCCTGGCGGTCGTCAGCCAGACGCCGTTTTTGTTTTCAGACACCATTGCCAACAATATTGCGCTCGGGTGTCCGACGGCGACACAGGACCAGATCGAGCACGTGGCGCGTCTGGCCAGCGTCCACGAGGATATTCTGCGCCTGCCGCAGGGCTACGACACGGAAGTGGGTGAGCGGGGCGTTATGCTCTCCGGCGGACAAAAACAGCGTATCTCTATTGCCCGCGCGCTACTGCTGGACGCTGAGATCCTGATTCTGGATGATGCGCTGTCCGCGGTTGACGGGCGTACTGAACATCAAATTCTGCATAACCTTCGCCAGTGGGGAGAGGGGCGCACGGTCATCATCAGCGCGCACCGTCTGTCGGCGCTTACCGAAGCCAGTGAAATTCTGGTGCTTCAGCACGGACATATTGCCCAGCGTGGTCAGCATGAGCAGCTCGCCGGGCAGACCGGCTGGTATCGGGATATGTACCGCTATCAACAGCTTGAAGCCGCGCTGGATGAGGAGGTGGCCGATGCGTAAGTTTGGACAGATGTGGCCGACGTTAAAACGGCTGCTGGCCTATGGCTCACCGTGGCGCAAACCGCTTTCCATCGCCGTGCTGTTGCTGTGGATCGCCGCGATTGCGGAGGTGACCGGTCCGCTGCTTATCAGCTATTTCATCGATAACATGGTAGCGAAAGGCTATTTGCCTCTCGGCCTGGTCGCCGGGCTGGGCGTGGCGTACGTCGGGCTACAGCTGACGGCTGCAGGGCTGCATTACGCGCAGTCACTGCTCTTTAACCGGGCCGCCGTGGGCGTGGTGCAGCAGCTGCGCACGGACGTGATGGATGCCGCGCTGCGCCAGCCGCTGAGCGAGTTTGATACCCAGCCGGTCGGGCAGGTTATTTCGCGCGTCACCAATGACACCGAGGTGATCCGCGACCTCTATGTAACCGTTGTTGCAACGGTTCTGCGCAGTGCCGCGCTAATTGGCGCGATGCTGGTGGCGATGTTCAGCCTGGACTGGCGGATGGCGCTGGTGGCAATCACCATTTTCCCGGCGGTGCTGATCGTGATGGTGATTTACCAGCGCTACAGCACGCCGATCGTGCGCCGCGTGCGCGCTTACCTTGCAGATATCAATGATGGCTTCAACGAAGTGATCAACGGCATGAGCGTTATTCAGCAGTTTCGCCAGCAGGCGCGTTTTGGTGAGCGAATGGGGGAAGCCAGCCGCTCGCATTATATGGCGCGGATGCAGACGTTACGCCTGGACGGTTTCCTGTTACGTCCGCTGCTGAGCCTCTTCTCGGCGCTGGTGCTGTGCGGACTGCTGATGCTGTTCGGCCTGACGACGCGCGGAACCATCGAGGTGGGGGTACTGTACGCGTTTATCAGTTACCTCGGACGCCTTAACGAACCGCTGATTGAACTCACCACGCAGCAGTCGATGCTGCAACAGGCAGTGGTCGCGGGCGAACGTGTATTCGAGCTCATGGACAGGCCGCGTCAGACCTATGGCGATGACGAACGCCCGCTGGAAAGTGGATCCATAGCGTTTGATCATGTCTCGTTTGCCTACCGCGACGACCAGCTTGTCTTGCAGGATATCAACCTCGAGGTACCGTCGCGTGGTTTTGTCGCCCTGGTTGGGCATACCGGCAGCGGCAAAAGCACGCTCGCCAGTTTGCTGATGGGCTACTATCCGTTGACGCAGGGGGAGATCCGTCTGGACGGACGGCCGCTTGCCTCGCTTAGCCACAACGCGTTGCGTAAGGGCGTCGCGATGGTGCAGCAGGATCCGGTGGTGCTGGCGGATACCTTTTATGCCAACGTGACGCTGGGACGTCCTTTCACCCCTGAGCAGGTATGGGAGGTGCTGGAAACGGTGCAGCTGGCGGATCTGGCGCGCGGGTTAAGCGAGGGGATCAATACCCGGCTGGGTGAGCAGGGCAACAACCTCTCCGTCGGGCAAAAGCAACTTCTGGCGCTGGCGCGCGTGCTGATTGAGACGCCGCAGGTGTTAATTCTGGATGAAGCGACAGCAAGCATTGACTCCGGTACCGAGCAGGCGATCCAGCAGGCGCTGGCTGCCGTGCGGGATCACACTACGCTGGTGGTGATCGCCCACCGCCTGTCAACGATCGTCGATGCCGATACCATTCTGGTGCTGCACCGTGGCCAGGCCGTTGAACGGGGTACACACAGAGCGCTGCTTGAGGCAAAAGGACGCTACTGGCAGATGTATCAGTTGCAGCTGGCAGGCGACGAACTGGCCGCCAGCGTGCGCGAGGAAGAGTCACTCAGCGCCTGATGCACCATAACAAGGCAATGCGCTAACAGACTTAACCGTTGGTGCAAAACTGAAACGCACCCTGCACTGCCATGGTGCGTTTTTTTTTCACTTTTTCCCGGCGCATGCGCGCTGCGGCGCTTTCCTCCTCACCTTTCACTTCTGGCACACCCTTTGCAATATCACTCTCGTGTTAGCTGCGGCCATTACCGAATTCTGACTGGAGGGGATATATGAAGCTGGTTACGGTGGTAATCAAACCATTCAAACTCGAAGACGTGCGTGAAGCGCTGTCTTCCATGGGTATTCAGGGACTGACTGTCACCGAAGTGAAAGGCTTTGGGCGTCAGAAAGGTCATGCCGAGCTTTATCGCGGGGCGGAATACAGCGTTAACTTCCTGCCAAAAGTGAAAATTGATGTGGCGATTGCCGACGATCAGCTTGATGAGGTGATTGATGTCGTCAGCAAAGCGGCCTATACCGGAAAAATTGGCGACGGCAAAATTTTCGTTGCCGAACTACAGCGCGTTATTCGCATCCGTACCGGCGAATCTGACGAAGCGGCGTTGTAAGTAACTCCTGGCACACAGTGATAGGGATCGAGAAAATGAAGAAAGCAACAATGAAAACAGGTCTGGGGTCGCTGGCACTGCTGCCGGGCCTGGCAATGGCTGCACCTGCTGTGGCAGACAAAGCCGATAACGCCTTTATGATGATTTGCACCGCGCTGGTGCTGTTCATGACGATTCCGGGGATCGCGCTGTTTTACGGCGGCCTGATCCGCGGCAAGAACGTACTCTCCATGCTGACGCAGGTTGCCGTCACTTTCGCGCTGGTGTGCGTGCTGTGGGTGGTTTACGGTTACTCGCTGGCCTTCGGGGAGGGCAACGCCTTCTTCGGCAACGTTAACTGGGCGATGCTGAAAAATATCGAACTGACCGCGGTAATGGGCAGCTTCTATCAGTATATTCATGTCGCGTTTCAGGGCTCATTCGCCTGCATCACCGTGGGGCTGATTGTGGGCGCGCTGGCTGAGCGTATCCGCTTCTCTGCGGTACTGATTTTCGTGGTGGTCTGGCTGACGCTCTCCTATATCCCGATTGCGCATATGGTCTGGGGCGGTGGTCTGTTGGCTTCCCATGGCGCGCTGGACTTTGCGGGTGGTACCGTTGTGCACATCAACGCCGCGGTAGCAGGCCTGGTAGGCGCCTACCTGATTGGCAAGCGCGTGGGCTTCGGGAAGGAAGCATTCAAGCCGCACAATCTGCCGATGGTCTTTACCGGCACCGCCATCCTCTACTTTGGCTGGTTCGGCTTCAACGCAGGTTCAGCCAGCGCCGCTAACGAAATCGCTGCACTGGCCTTCGTGAATACCGTTGTGGCAACCGCCGGCGCTATCCTCTCATGGGTATTTGGCGAGTGGGCCGTTCGCGGCAAGCCATCGCTGCTGGGTGCCTGTTCCGGGGCGATTGCCGGTCTGGTAGGTATTACGCCAGCGTGCGGTTACGTGGGCGTAGGCGGTGCGCTGCTGATCGGTATCGTCGCAGGACTGGCGGGGCTGTGGGGCGTTACCGCACTGAAACGTGTTCTGCGCGTTGACGATCCGTGTGATGTATTCGGCGTGCATGGTGTGTGCGGCATTGTCGGCTGTATCATGACCGGTATCTTTGCTGCCCAATCTCTGGGCGGTGTGGGTTACGCAGAAGGCGTAACCATGGGGCATCAGGTGCTTGTACAGCTGGAAAGTATCGCGATCACCGTTGTCTGGTCGGGTGTTGTGGCCTTTATCGGTTACAAGCTGGCTGATATGACCGTTGGGCTGCGCGTGCCGGAAGAGCAGGAGCGCGAAGGCCTGGACGTCAACAGCCACGGCGAGAATGCCTATAACGCATAATTTGAGTGCCTTGCCGGGCGGCGGCTTCGCCTTACCCGGCCTGAAAAAGCGTAATTTGCAGGCCCGGTAAGCATAGCCACCGGGCTTTTTACCTCACCCGCGATTACGCATCACACCTTCCTGCACGGTAGAAGCCACCAGCACGCCATCCTGGGTGTAAAATTCCCCGCGAACAAAACCGCGCGCGCTGGACGCAGAGGTACTTTCCACGCTGTAAAGCAGCCACTCGTTCATATCGAAAGGACGATGGAACCACATGGAATGGTCAATTGTGGCTACCTGCATCCCTTTTTCCAGGAATCCCACGCCGTGCGGCTGTAGCGCAACCGGCAGGAAGTTGAAATCCGACGCATAACCCAGCAGATACTGCTGCACGCGCAAGTCTGCCGGTACGCTGCCGTTGGCGCGGATCCACACCTGGCGGGTGGGCTCAGCGGTATGCCCCTTCATTGGGTTATGAAATTCGACCGGGCGGATCTCCAGCGGTTTATCGCACAGAAACTTCTCTTTTACCTGCGGCGGCAACAGATGCGCGAGTGCGCGGGCTATTTCGGTTTCCGATTTCAGATCGTCCGGCGACGGGGCAGACGGCATCTGTTTTTGATGCTCATAGCCCGGCTCTGGCGCCTGGAAGGAGGCGGTCATGTAGAAAATGGGTTTCCCATGCTGGATGGCCGCCACGCGACGGGCGCTGAAGCTTTGGCCGTCACGCAGAACTTCCACGTCGTACACAATCGGTTTAGCGCTGTCACCGGGGCGTAAAAAGTAGCTGTGAAACGAGTGCACCAGACGGTCTGCCGGGACGGTCTCCTTGGCGGCATACAGCGCTTGCCCCACAACCTGGCCCCCAAAAACCTGGCGTAAGCCTAAATCTTCGCTCTGTCCGCGAAATAGCCCTTCTTCTATTTTTTCCAGGTTAAGCAATGTCAGCAGATTGTTCAGTGCCTGACTCATAGTGGTCCTCAATAAACGCCGTGGCGAAAGATACGCTGAGTATAACGCAGAAACGATAGTGGTCCGATGGGTAGAATAATCTTAATACCTGGGCAAAATTAGGCATAAATCCGTGATTTGTGCCACACTTGTTTACGTTATGTGAATAAAACGACATCGGATGGGATCGATCCCGCCGGTGCATTGATGATAAGGAGACTTCAATGAAACTCGTGCCTATGTTAAGCGGTGTTGCAATGGCGGTGGCGTTGTCCGCCTGTGCGGATAAGAGTGCCGATGTAGCGGTACCAACGGCGACCCCAAACGGGATTAACACCCTTTCACAGCAAGCTATTCGACAGCCTAACGTGTCCGGTACCATCTGGATCAAACAGAAAGTCGCTCTGCCGCCGGACGCGGTTTTAACGGTCACGTTATCCGATGCGTCTCTGGCGGATGCACCGTCTAAAGTCCTTGCTCAGCGTGCAGTTCGTACAGAGGGTAAACAGGCGCCGTTCAGCTTCGTGCTGCCGTACAACCCGTCTGACGTCCAGCCTAACGCGCGTATCCTCCTGAGCGCGGCGGTAACGATCAACGATAAGCTGGTCTTTATCACCGATACCGTACAGGAAGCGGTCAACAAAGGCGGCACCAAAATCGACCTGACCCTGGTACCGGTGCAGCAAACTGAAGTGCCTGTTGCAACGCAAACCAATCAGCCGACTCTGCCTACACCCCCAACACAGATGTAATTTTCCTTCGCCCTCTCCATGTTGACGGGAGAGGGCGTCAGTACTCCCAGCGATACTTCTGCATATCAATATGTCCTGCCCCGGACACCTGCACCCCTTCTGAGAGTAATGCCTGACGCTGGCGCTGCAAGTCTGGCCCGGTGAGGGAAATGGCGCCATGGCGATTGACGACCCGGTGCCACGGTAACGTGCTTCCCTCCGGTAGCCTTCTCAGCACGCCTCCAACCTGACGCGCCGCGCGCGGAGAACCCGCCAGCCGGGCGACTTCCCCATAGGTCGTGACACAGCCTTCCGGAATCGAAGCCACGATTTGCCACACTCGCTGTGGGAAAGTGTCATGTTCGTCCATTGTTTCTCCTGCGGGAAATCAGCGAAGGGTAATGTTATACGAAGATAAAGAAGATTGTCGGGGCAGTTTGCGCAATAATCCAGCATCCGGTTGCCAGCGGCTTGCAATTGAGGTGCTCCACAGGGATAATGCGCCAGCGCGTTGGATATCAACGCTCTCAATGGGGGCTCTGTTGGTTCTCCCGCAACGCTACTCTGTTCACCAGGTCAGGTCCGGAAGGAAGCAGCCAGGGCAGACGACGTGGGTGCCGGGATGTAGCTGGCAGGGCCCCCACCCATTTGTGATCCTCTCAGTTGTTCCCCTGAATAAACCTTCTAAATTATGTGACTATTGTATTTTCTGTAATACAGCCTTCATTTAACTGAAATAATAATGTCATAAACCTGTAATAATAGACTGTCATTTTATTTTCGGATGCCTTTATTCTGTCATAAGCTAAAAAATATATATCTGGATAACAAACTTATCTTCGTGTATTAAATTAAACACGTGTTCCGAAAGGATGTGACAATCATGGTTACTGCGGTTTTAAACGTTAAAATTGATGAAGCGCTAAAAGAAAGACTTCGCCACTATGCGGAAGACAATAATGAGAATTTAAGCGTGACCACAGAGAAACTGCTGCTGCTGGCATTTGAAGCAGTAGAAGAGGCGGGAGTATCGGAAGAGGATGTTGATAATCAGCATACGGAAGAAGAGAGCGTAACTCCATTTACTCCTAAAGAAATCAAAGCACTACGTAAACTTCTGAAGAAGAGAAAATGAAACAACAACTATCGACTGCCAGTGACTACAACGAGGCCTGCAATCTGTTACGTTCCGGCTACGTGAAACATGTTCGTCTTGGCTGGAATGTAGGAAGTGATGAGTTCTTTCGAATTGCGTCTGACTGGTGTGATACCGGTGCAAAAATAAAGAAAGAAGGGGATAATTTCATTATTTCGCTGAAAGGCTTCCCGATTCCTCCTCAACATTAAGCTGTTCTTCATGAAAACTGCTGACTGCATGCGTTACAGTCAGCAGTTTTTATTGTTTCTGGCGAATAATTTACACCAGGCTCCGTTTTACTGGCGCTACACTTTTATTTAACGCACGCCACAGCGGTTTGATCCGCAATAATGCCTCTTCAAGTTCCGGCGGACTGAGTGAGAAGGGCATTCGCAGATAGCGGTCAAACGCGCCTGAAAGCCCAAAGCGCGTGCCGGTGCCCATAATGATGCCTGTCGTCTCGGCGCGTGCCGCCAGCTGCGTCGCCAGCATGCCGGGTAATTCAATCCAGTATGAGAGCCCTCCCTCCGCTTCCTGAAACCGCCATTCGGGGAAATGTTCCCGCAGCATCTGGCCGCAGCGGTCGCGACGTTCTGCCAGCATTTCCCGCCGGGCAGGCAGGAAGGTTTCACTGTTTTCGATAAGCCACAGCGTGGCCAGTTGTTCCAGCACCGGAGAACCCAGATCCAGCGTGTCGCGCGTCTGCGCGAGCGTGGCGATAGTGCGGGACGAGGCGCGGATCCAGCCGAGACGCAGCCCACCCCAGAAACTTTTGCCTGCGGAACCCAGCGTCATCACCGCGGCCTCCGGGTTAAAGGCGGCCAGCGGCGGCGGCGGGGGAGCATCGAACCAGAGATCGACCATGGTTTCATCCACCACCAGCGTGGTGCGGGTTTGCGCGGCGATGTCGGTTATGGTCTGGCGCGTCGCGGCATCCATGCAACGCCCGGTCGGATTATGAAAATCCGGCATCAGATAGGCCAGACGCGGGGCGGTCTGGGCGAGCGTTGCGGCAAAACCGTCGGTATCCCAACCCGTTTCAGGCAGCGAGACGCCCACGGGCCGGCATAGCGCTCCCTGAATGGCGGCTATTGCCAGCGGGTAAGTGGGATGATCCACCACCACGCGATCCCCGGGACCGGTCATCATTCTTAAGATCAGGGCAAAGCCGCTGACGGCGCCGTTCACCACCATCACTTCGTCTGCCCGGGTGGGCAGACCGCGTGCGGTGTAGCGGGCGGCGATAGCTTCACGCAGCGCCGGAAGCCCAAGCTGATCGTACCCGGTCAGCGCCAGATTCGGCGTGATGGCCGTTAGCGCGTGGGCGTAGGCCTGGTGGATCTCTGGCCCCGCGTTGAGCGCGGCGGTTGAGAGATCCAGCGCCGCACTGGCTGTGGAAAGCGTGGGCACGGCGCGGCTGTCTGGCAGGATCGCCCGCGAACCGCTGCCGTGACGGCTCTCCAGATAACCTTCTTCCCGCAGATGCGCCAGCGCGCTGCTGATGGTGGTGCGGCTTACGCTCAGTGCGGTGGCCAGCTCCCGCTCTCCGGGCAGGCGCGTGTTTAGCGCCAGCCTGCCATCCAGAATCAACAGGCGTAACGCGTCAGCCAGCTGGCGCCACAGCGGGGTACGGGAAGAGGCTTGCTGCCAGTGCCCTAACAGGCGTACCAGAGACTGGCTTCCAAAACGACGTGATGACATGTGCAGTCCACTATTTGAAAACTGGACATTAATCATAATGCCATTTTCACCGAAGATGGAACCTGGTACTTCGGAGAAGAGAAAATGGTACGTCGTCTGGTACAACTTTATGTCGGTTTAGGCCTGTACGGGCTTTCAACCGCGATGTTTATTCGTTCGGATCTGGGTGTCGACCCTTGGGATGTCTTTCACCTTGGCGTCGCCATCCAGACAGGGATGAGCATCGGCACGGTGATTATTTTAACCGGGGCAGCGGTGCTGCTGCTGTGGATCCCGCTGCGTCAGCTGCCGGGGCTGGGCACTATCAGTAATGTGATTTGTATTGGTCTGGCGGCAGATGCGTCAATGGCGCTGATCCCTGAGCTCACCTCGCTGCCCGTGCGCATCACCCTGCTGGTTTCCGGCATTGTGGTTAACGCCCTTGCCACCGGGATGTATATCGGCGCGGGTTTTGGCGCAGGCCCGCGCGACGGCCTGATGACCGGCATACACGCCCGGCTGGGCTGGTCGATCCGCAGCGTGCGTACCGCGATCGAGGTGACTGTGTTGATCGTCGGCTACCTCCTCGGGGGAGCGTTTGGCGTTGGAACCGTGCTGTATGCATTAACCATCGGCCCGCTGATCCAGCTTTGTTTGCCGTGGTTTCGCCCGAGACCGCGCATTCAGAAAGCTCCACAGCCGGAGCGGATTGTTTAATTTTGCGAAGCGCTCACAGGCTATGATGGCGTAACTGTGTCAGAATAGAGACTTCTCTTTTCACGACGCCAGAATGTATGAAAGCGATCACTCTTTATGACGTTGCCCGCGTGGCAGGCGTTTCTTATCAGACCGTTTCCCGGGTGATTAACGACGCGGAACACGTTTCTGCCCGTACGCGGGAAAAGGTCCGGCAGGCCATGGCGGCGCTACACTATGTGCCCAACCGTGGCGCGCAGCAGCTGGCCGGGAAACGCACCCGCACGCTGGGGCTGATGACCAGCGATCTGGCGCTACATGCGCCGTCGCAAATCGCCTCAGCTGTAAAATCCCGGGCAGTGGAGCAGGGGGCTAGCGTACTCATCTCCATGGTGGAGCAACCCGCGCAGTGTCAGGCTGCTTTGCAGGAATTACTGGCGCAGCGCGTAGAGGCGCTGCTGGTGAACGTTCCGCTGGAAGATGCCCTGGCAGAAATGCTTCAGGAAATGGCCTCGCCGACCCCGGTTCTTTTTCTCGATGTGTCCCCCACAGCTCGGGTTAACAGTCTCGTTTTCAATGCCGAACAGGGCGCTGCCCTGGGGGCAGAGCATCTGCTTTCGCTGGGGCACCAGCGAATTGCGCTGCTCGCCGGGCCGGAAAGTTCTGTCTCTGCCCGGGCTCGTCTGGCGGGATGGAAAACCACGCTGGCTCAGGCCGACGTGGAGGCGTTTGCGGTGGCGCAGGGCGACTGGAGCGCGGCTTCGGGCTATGAGAAAGGGCATCAGCTCCTGGCGGGCGCGCAGCTGCCGGAGGCGATCCTCGTCGCTAACGATCAGATGGCGCTTGGCGTTTTACGCGCTTGTGCGGAAAAAGGCGTTGCGGTACCGGGGCAGATCTCGGTTGTCGGGTTTGATGATACGGCTGACAGCGCGTGGTTTTCACCTCCGCTCACCACCGTTCGGCAGGCGTTCCGCGAGGCCGGTGAGCGCAGCGTGGAGTGGCTGATGGCACCTGCCCATCACCACGAACGCAGGCAGGAACAACTTCCCGTTACGTTGATCGTGCGTCATTCCACCGCGCCGCGCGCCGCACAGCAGGCCGATCGTGAAGATCTTGCGCAACAGCTCAGAACGCTGGCGCTGCTGGCGGAGAAACTGGCGCGCAGCTAGCACTTTTGTGATCGTGCTCGCCTGGTGACGATCAAAGTCTTTACCGCTACCGTTTACCAGGGCATGTTGGCTAAAATTGTGAGCGCTTCGCAAAGAGGTTGATATGTCTTCTACATTGCCGCTGACTCTCAGCGCACTTCTGGCGCGTCGTGACTGGGAAAACCCGGGTGTGACGCAGTGGAATCGTCTGGCCGCACACGCGCTTTTTCATAGCTGGCGCGATGAAACCTTCGCCCGCGAGGATAAGCCTTCGCGGAGCAAGCGTCTGCTTAACGGCATCTGGCGATTCAGCTTTTTCCCGGCGCCAGAGCAGGTTCCGGAGGCATGGATAACGGACGATCTGGCTGATGCCGTTGAGATGCCCGTGCCGTCGAACTGGCAGATGCAGGGATTTGATACTCCCATCTATACCAACGTCACCTATCCGATAAATGTGAACCCGCCCTATGTTCCGGTTGAAAACCCAACCGGTTGTTACTCGCTCACATTTGAGATGGATGACGCCCAGATGTGCAGCGGGCAAACCCGCATTATTTTTGACGGGGTGAATTCAGCTTTTCATCTGTGGTGTAACGGCCAGTGGATGGGCTATTCGCAGGACAGCCGTCTGCCTGCGGAGTTCGATCTCAGCGCGGTGCTGCGACCGGGGCAGAACCGCCTGGCGGTGATGGTGTTACGCTGGTGCGACGGAAGCTATCTGGAAGATCAGGACATGTGGCGGATGAGTGGCATTTTCCGTGACGTCTCGCTGCTGCACAAGCCGGAAACGCGAATTGCCGATTATCAGATCGTGACCGATCTGAATGCCGAATGCGATCGGGCGATACTCCGGGTTGACGTTGCGCTGGAAGGCACACGCTACGCCGAATGCGAGGTGGCGTTTACCCTGTGGCGTAACGGCGAAGCCTGCGCGCAAACCACGCAGCAGCCCGGATCGGCCATCGTGGACGAACGCGGCAGTTGGGCAGAACGGCTTAGGGTGGCGATACCCGTGAACGCTCCTGCGCTATGGAGCGCTGAAACACCGGAATGCTATCGGCTGACAATATCGCTTCGGGATGCGCAGGGTAACGTGCTGGAGACTGAAGCCTGCGATGTCGGTTTCAGACGCGTCGAAATCAGCAACGGCCAGCTGAAGCTTAACGGCAAACCGCTGCTGATCCGCGGCGTGAACCGTCACGAACATCATCCTGAGAAGGGGCAGGTGATGGATGAGGCGACCATGCGCCGCGACATCGAACTGATGAAGCAGCATAACTTCAACGCCGTGCGCTGCTCGCATTATCCGAACCATCCTCTGTGGTACACGCTTTGCGATCGCTACGGCCTGTACGTGGTTGATGAGGCGAATATTGAAACCCATGGCATGGTGCCAATGAGCCGCCTGGCGGACGATCCGCGCTGGCTGCCTGCCATGAGCGAACGCGTAACGCGTATGGTGCAGCGGGACCGGAATCATCCGTCCATCATCATCTGGTCCCTGGGGAATGAGTCCGGGCATGGGGCGAATCACGATGCGCTGTACCGCTGGCTGAAAACCACCGATCCCACGCGGCCGGTGCAGTATGAAGGCGGCGGCGCCAGTACGGCGGCAACCGATATTGTCTGCCCGATGTACGCTCGCGTCGATCAGGATCAGCCGTTCCCGGCGGTGCCAAAGTGGTCGATTAAAAAGTGGATTGGTATGCCGGACGAAACCCGTCCGCTGATCCTGTGCGAGTATGCCCACGCGATGGGCAACAGCTTTGGCGGCTTTGCCAGCTACTGGCAGGCATTCCGCAGCCATCCCCGGTTGCAGGGCGGCTTTGTCTGGGACTGGGTCGATCAGGCGCTGACGAAAAAAGCGGAAGACGGCACGGTATTCTGGGCCTACGGCGGCGATTTTGGCGATAAGCCCAACGACCGTCAGTTCTGCCTCAACGGACTGGTGTTTCCCGATCGCACTCCGCATCCCGCCCTTTACGAGGCGCAGCGTGCCCAGCAGTTCTTTACCTTTACGCTGGTGAGCACCGCTCCGCTGGTCGTCGAGATCCAGAGCGATTATCTGTTCCGTCATACTGACAACGAGTATCTGCGATGGTCGGTGGCGCGTGACGGTGCGGTACTGGCTTCCGGCGAAACCCCCCTTTCTGTTGCGCCCGAGGGGACGCAGCACGTTGAGATCCCGCTGCCTGAACTTGTCGCTGAGCCGGGCGAGGTCTGGCTCAACGTGGAGATCGTTCAGCCGCAGGCCACGCCGTGGTCGCCGCCCGGCCACCGTTGTGCCTGGGATCAGTGGCCGCTCCCGGCGCCGCTGTACCTTGCGCCACCGAAAGCAGGCGGAACCCCTCCGCAGCTAACGGTGCAGGACGAGGCGCTGGACATTACTCATCAGCAGCAGCGCTGGCAGTTTAGCCGTCTCACCGGAAACTTGACCCAGTGGTGGAACGAGGGCGCTGAAACGCTCCGTTCTCCGCTAACGGATAACTTCACCCGCGCGCCGCTGGACAATGACATTGGCGTCAGCGAGGCGACCCGCATCGATCCGAACGCGTGGGTGGAACGCTGGAAAGCGGCAGGGATGTATGAGATGTCCGCGCGCCTCCTCCAGTGTGAAGCGGAGCAGCATAACCGTGAGGTGGTGGTGACCACGCAGCACGTCTGGGAGCATCAGGGTAAAGCGCTATTTATGAGCTGCAAGGTCTGGCGGATTGATGACCACGGGGTGCTGCACGGTGATGTGCAGGTGACGGTGGCGTCTGACATTCCTGAGCCCGCTCGCGTGGGCCTGAGCGTTATGCTGGCGGATATCCCGGAAACGGTGCGCTGGCTGGGACTAGGCCCGCTGGAAAACTATCCGGACAGAAAACTGGCGGCGCAGCAGGGGCGCTGGGCGTTACCGCTGGAAGAGATGCAGACGCCGTATATCTTCCCGACGGAGAACGGTTTGCGCTGCGACACCCGCGAGCTGACGTTTGGCTCCCATCAGTTGCAGGGACAGTTCCATTTCTCCCTGAGCCGTTATAGCCAGCGGCAGCTGCATGAGACAACGCATCAGCACTTGCTGCGGGAAGAGGCTGGCTGCTGGTTGAATCTTGATGCGTTTCACATGGGCGTAGGGGGGGACGACTCATGGAGCCCGAGCGTAGCCCCGGCCTTCATTCTGCAAAACCGCCGGCTGCGCTACACGTTTAGCTGGCAGCAGAACGGCTGAGCCGAAACGTGCGGCCACTGCCGTGGCCGCACGTAACACCGCACAATCGGTTTATTTCCTGAGGTTGTGCGCGGCCCAGAGAATGAAATCCTCTTTAGGCAGCGCCTTGCTGAAATACCAGCCCTGGCCGTACTGCACGCCGTGGCGATGCAACCATTCGATCTGCCCTTCAGTTTCAATGCCTTCTGCGACCATCGCCAGTTTAAGCGATTTGGCCATTTCGATGATGTGGGGAGTCACGTGCTTGTACTCCAGCGCATCCACAAAGGATTTATCAATCTTCAGAGTATCGACATCCAGATCCTGCAAATAGCTCAGGCTGGAGTAACCCGTGCCAAAATCATCAATGTAGATAGCGTGCCCGGCGCGGCGAAATGCAGCGATAGCAGGTACGCTGACGGCAGGATCGGCAAACCCGCGCTCGGTTAATTCAAGGGCGATCTGGCGCGGGTGGACGCCCCATTTGTTGAGCAACTGACTCAGCTGGCGAGGCAGCTCGGGGGACGTTAAATCCGATGGCGCAAGGTTGACAGAAATATGCAGTTCCGGGTGATGGTGTAGCCAGGCGCCTAGATCCTCAAATACCTCATTTACCACTAGCCGCGTCAGCGTTGAAATAAGCCCTGTCTGCTCAGCCAGCGGAACAAAGAGATTAGGCGACAGGTTACTGCCATCCGGCTGGGGCCAGCGCATCAGCGCTTCAGCACCCACCAGTTTTCCACTACACAGCGCCACGATGGGCTGGTAGTGAACCTCGATCTCCCGGTTGTTGATCGCGTCGATCAGGCGGTGACGCGGGGACAGCAAACGGCGGAGAATGCGCAGGACAATAAGGGCAGCAACCAGGCTTAGCAGTATGCCAGCCGGTAGCCAGATGATCAGTTGCTGGTGCCAGGAAGCCGCCAGCGGTTTTAACGACGCCCAAGCGATCACCGTAAACCCCAGTTCGGGTACAGGTTTCATCACGTACATTGAGCCGTTGTATTGCACGCGCGTAACGTCCTGCTGCTCCTTAACGACAGAGAGAATATACGGGTCTAGAACATTGCTTCTGGCAAATATATGATGGGTTGAGCTGCCCACCAGGGCGGCATCCATTGAGATTTCACCAAACGGAACAACATCCACAAGCGACGCCGGATCGACCATTACCAGATAATGTCCTTTCCCCAGAACGGCCATATAACGCTGAATGCCGAGGTCGTTTTGCGAGGTGAGCCACGCGCTATAACCATCTTCGGTGATCCGCATTGGGGGCGGTAAGATCGCCGTATCACTGGATTGTTCAAGCGATGAGCAGAGCGGTTTCAGGTTATCGATATACATCACTTCCTGGATATAGCGCCATGAGAACCCGACCCGGCGCATTTCGCGTAAATGCGGGGGAGTGCAGGGCGGGGCGTGGAATGTCTGTAGGTGCGTGAGCGCCTGTTTTGCCTGCGCAACGACTCTGTCGGTACGGATCAGGACACGCGAGGCATAGCTGTCCAGCGCGTCCACAAATTTCTCCTCAGCCTGACGATGCGCCAGCCAGATACTGAGGCACACAGGGACCAGCACAGAGAAGATCAGTACGCCTGTCACCAGGCTGACCAGATGTCGGGTTCGCATGCTGTTTTATCCTTCCCATATGCCCGCCCCGGGCCTGGAGTTTGCGCGCCAGAGGAAAAAGTTTTTATCGGTAAATGATATAGTTATAGCATGCAACCGTCTCAGGCAGGTATCTGAATAAACCTTTCAAAAACAGGCTGTGCGTCACAGGGGTTGTTTTTGCAGCAAAGCTCAGATAGTATTTTGTTATGTTATAACAATACATGAAGGCCAGAGATGAAACCGAATATCCATCCAACCTATCGCACCGTTGTGTTTCACGACACCACGGCTAATGAATATTTTAAAGTTGGCTCAACGATTAAGACAGATCGTGAAATTGAGCTTGAGGGGAAAACGTATCCTTACGTTACTCTTGATGTCTCCTCTAAATCACATCCGTTTTATACCGGGAAGCAGAAGACCTTCTCGACAGATGGCAGCGCGGCACGCTTCCGCAAGCGTTTTGGCGGCTTTCTTGATGCGAAGCGAGGCTAATCATGCAGGTGCTTAACTCATTGCGCAGTGCAAAACAGCGTCACCCGGATTGCCAGATAGTCAAACGCAAGGGACGCTTATACGTGATTTGCAAATCTAACCCGCGCTTTAAGGCGGTGCAGGGGCGTAAAAAAAGGGGCTAGACGCGCGTTTCTCGCCAGCTTTCCAGGGATCTTTTCTGTTTGCCATCGGCAGTAAAATTGTCGGTGGCAAGCCAGCTTTCAAAGGCGCTCGCCAGCGCTGGCCACTCTTTGTCGAGAATTGAAAACCAGTCGGTGTCCCGGTTTCGGCCTTTAATGACCAGCGCCTGGCGAAAACGCCCTTCAAACTGAAAGCCAAGACGCAGGGCCGCTTTGCGGGAGGGTTCGTTCAGGCTATTGCACTTCCATTCATAACGCCGGTAGCCCAGGGTATCGAACACGTACCGCATCAGCAGATACTGCGCTTCTGTCGACATGGGCGTGCGGCTTAACAGTGACGAGAAGTGAACATGTCCCACTTCCACGACGCCGTTTTTAGGATCGATCCGCATCAGGGACAGCGTCCCGACAGGAGACTGGGTCTGGTTATCGATAACGGTAAAGTGGATGGGATCGGCTAATTCGCTTACGCTCGCCACCCATTCGGCAAACTCCTCTGCGGTGGCATCGGGCTCACGCAGCAGCCACGTCCAGCTTCGGGTATCTCCGGCCACGGAATACGCAGAGAACAACGCGTGGGCATGCTCCATGCGCAGCGGCTCAAGCCGACAATAGCGACCCTGAAGTACCACCCGGGACGGGTGCGGCCGAGGCTGCCAGTCGATAAGGCTTTCCCCTACAGGTTGACCAAACTCATTGAATGTATTCATCTTTATTTCCATGATGTTAAGAAGATCTCCAGATTAATGAATTGCTGGTTCCTTAAAAAGAACCACCAGGTTATGTTTTTCTGGTACCACAAGGAGGAATGATGAATATACCGGGTGATGAGCTATACACCTTGCTCCATGCTGCGCTGAAAAAACGTGGGACAGAGACGCTCCAGCGCGCGCTCTATCTTGCTTTGCGGGAGGCCATACTGTGCGGAAGGCTTCGGTCCGGCAGCCATTTGCCCGGCTCACGAACGCTGGCGCATCAGATCTCGGTGTCCCGAAATACCGTCAACGCGGCGCTGGACCAGCTCACGCTCGAAGGTTATTTGCTGCGTAGCCGCCAGGGCACGCGGGTGGGGCAATTCGCTCCTCGTACGATTGCCCGGACATTACCGGACCCGGACGTCAGGCTGACAAAACGTGTCGCCCGGCTGCCCGCGCCTGTGCCGCGTGACACTCCGGTGATGGCGTTTACGCCGGGAACGCCTGCCATCAACTATTTCCCCTTGCCGCTGTGGCGGCGGTTGTACGATCGCGTCCTGCGCGAGGAGGGAAGCGCCCTGTTAGGGTATGGCGACCCTGCCGGCGAGCCGTCGCTACGGGCCGCCATTGCCCGCCATCTTGCGCTCTCCCGCGGCATTGACTGTGACGCCAGCCAGATAGTGATAACCGAAGGGGGCGCTGGAGGGCGTCAATCTGTGCACAATGCTGTTAAGCGAGCCGGGGGATGTCGCCTGGGTGGAAAATCCCGGCTATAGCGGCGCCAAAAGCGCTTTTGTCAAAACCGGCCTGGCGATGACCGGCATACCGGTGGATGACGAGGGGATGTGCTGGGAAGGGCTGTGTGCGCCTTCACCCACGCTGATTTTTACCTCGCCATCGCATCAGTTCCCTTACGGAAGCGTACTCAGCGCGCGGCGGCGTCTGGCGCTGCTGGAACTGGCCCGGCAGCACAACGCGTGGATCATTGAGGACGATTACGACAGCGAATTCCGTTATACCGGTGAGCCCGTCCCGGCGATGCTGGGTATGGTCAACAACGCGCCCGTTGTGTATCTGGGGACGTTCAGCAAAACGCTGTTTCCGTCGCTCCGAATGGGGTTCATGGTGTTACCGCCAGCGCTGGCGAAGGCGGCACGTCCCGCCATCGGCTCGCTGCTGCGCGGCGGGCATCGCGCTGAACAGCGCACCCTGGCGCTGTTTATTGAGGAAGGCCACTATGCGCGACATCTTGCCGCCATGCGCCGACTTTATCGTAAGCGATACCGCCAACTGCGAGAGGTGCTAAGCGCAGAGCTTCATACGCCGCATCGCGTTCTTGCCGGAGAAGGAGGGATGCACCTGGCGCTGGCGATTGACGGTATCGACGACCAGCGGCTGGTGGAGCAGGCAAGAGCGTTTCAGCTGGCACCCGCTGCGCTGAGCGGATATTACCTTGAGACGAAGCAGGGGCAAACCGGTCTGGTTTTAGGTTACGGCAATACCTCTGCTTCGCAGTTTGCGCCGGGTATCCGACGTCTTCAGGCGTTAATTACGCAGCAGTGGGGCGGGAAAGGGTAAAGACATCATAAAAAGAGAGCTGGCCCTTGGTGGTGACCATTTTCTGCAACTTCTCTTTTTGCCCGGCTTCGACAGCCGGCGAGTGCAGGATGCTGTCGATCAGCTCCTTCGGCACGTAACGCGTGTTGTACCACTCCCCGTTGTAGCACACGCGGAAATCGAGTACGTCGATATCTTCATACCGGTAACGCGGATTGACGTCGAAAAAGAAAAACGCGTTAAACACCACGAACAGCACTACCAGCAGCCAGACGGAATCGACCAGCGTTTCAGACTTCAGCATGACGATAAGCGTTGCCAGCCAGGCGGCGTACATGGCGACGAACAACCCGGGGTGTTTGCGAATAAAGCTGATGCTAAAGCGCGGGCGATTGTCGCGCTTTTCGCGAGTATTGAGATCGTCGATGGTGGCGGTAAGCAGGCGCTGTATCTCTGTCATTTTTTGCCTTTATGATTGTTGAAAATACAGGTGATCTGCTTATTTTATGAGAGGGGTTTACGCGATGAAAGTAACAGTTATGCCAGGAAAAAGCATAACAGTTACTCAGGATGCGCTTAGAGCATTTTAATGATTTTCGCCGGATTGCCGCCCACGACAGCATTGGCCGGCACGTCTTTGGTCACTACCGCGCCGGAAGCGATAACCGCATTATCGCCAATGGTTACGCCCGGGTTAATGATCGCACGTCCGCCGATCCAGACGTTATCACCAATGGTGACCGGTTTACCGTACTCCAGCCCGCTGTTACGTTCGGTCGCATCCAGAGGATGCGTGGCCGTATAAATGTGCACCCCCGGCGCAAGCATACAGTTATCGCCAATGCGGACAGGGCAGACATCCAGCATGACGCAGTCAAAGTTGGCATAAAAATTTTTGCCCAGATAGATGTTATACCCGTAGTCGCAGCGGAAGCTCGGTTCTATATAGGCGCCTTCGCTTTGGCCCAGCAGGTCAGCTAATAAGGCGCGACGTTCGGCCTTCTCATCGGGTGCGGTATGGTTATAGCGGTGAACAAGATGACGCGCGCGTAAACGGTCAGCCCTCAGCGTGTCATCGCCAGGGCGGTAATATTCACCTGCAATCATCTTCTGTTTTTCTTCACTCATGGGAACCTCTCTGGAATCGTTTTACGCAGCGTAAAGAGGATTAACCAGAAAGGGAACGTTCCCTAAAAGCGGCTGTGACGGGAGTCACAACATTTATGCGCATAAATACGTTTTATACGGGAACCTGGCGTTTGCACTTGAAGCGTAATTCGAAAGGTAAATTCAGCTTAACAACGGGCGTAATGCCTTTACAGTCTCTCTTCAACGATTAACGAACAAATTTCCATACCGAAGAGGGGATCTTGTCATACAGTTTATTCATGGTTAGTTCAGCCAGACGATGGTCGGCAGCTGAATAAAATACCGCCAGTTCATTATCAGAGAGCTCGTATTTATTTTTTTCAATAACACGTTCGAGGGTGTCAATTGACTGGCAGCGTCGCAGGCGCATCAAATAATCGACTTTTGTTAATGGTTTATCAGACATAAATTCACCTTAGTAATTGTAATAATTTTAACAGGAAAGACTAACCGGATTAGCTCTGCTGACATTAGTGAAGCAGCGAAATAGGCGGTTTCCTGATTTACGCCATTTCTGCAAATCCTGTGCGTTAATGCCGTAGCTGCTGAACAACATAAAGGTGTCGTCCAGGTATTCATCAATTTGCTCTATCAACTTATTATCTTCATTGTACTTAATTTTATAATTAAGTGCGAAGGTGGCGATATGCTCGATCAGCTCGTTAAGCTGTAAATTGATAGCAGACGTTGGATCGTTCACCCAGCCATGGTTACTTTCTTCAAGATTGGCAAGGCAGTCATGGTACAAGGATTCGCAGAGAAATTTCAACTGCGCGATATCATGCCTTTTTGGCGAGTACTCGTCCATAGCGCATCCCCTTCTGAGTGATTTTTTACTCACCGAACATCATGTCGGGATGGATACAACTTGCTTAGCCACATGGGAGCTGTGTTCCTGATAAGTCTAACTATAAGCCACTCTGATCAAGATTTCACCGCGCTATTACGAAAAATTACAATTAAATCGTTACTGTGCGAGCCTTTACGCAAATGTACCTTTTGCAGCAACCACGTTAATCAAATAAAAAACCGTTTTTTATCGGTTCCTTAAAATTCATTGAGTTAGCGCAAAGTTTCATGTGAAGTCCGAAACCAGATATCTTCAGATAATTTCCGTTACTTAGGAATAGTCCGAATAATTTACGCCGCAAAATGATAATAAAAGAAGGCTGAGTTCCTGGTGTAAGTTATCGGCCTATTATGCCAGGCCTCATTTAAAAAGAAGAAAATAAATAGAAAAGCAATAGGTCTATTTTATGATTTTTTCTGAAAATGAAAAAGGCCGCAAATGCGGCCTTTTTATCATGTGAAACCGGTATCAGTGATGTTCTACCGAATGATTGTGCTCAACATCTTCATTTTTGCGGCTGAAGCGGCGACGAACCACCACGAAGAACACCGGTACGAAGAAGATGGCGAGAACGGTCGCCGTGACCATACCACCCATTACACCCGTACCTACCGCGTTCTGTGCGCCGGAGCCCGCGCCGGAGCTGATAACCAGCGGCATAACGCCGAGGATAAACGCCAGGGACGTCATCAGGATTGGACGCAAACGCATACGAACGGCTTCCAGCGTGGCTTCAATCAGGCCTTTTCCTTCTTTCTCCATCAGATCTTTGGCGAATTCGACGATGAGTATCGCGTTCTTCGCCGACAAGCCAATGGTTGTCAGCAGGCCCACCTGGAAGTAAACGTCGTTGGTCAGCCCACGGAAGGTTGCGGCAAGCAGTGCACCGATAACCCCCAGCGGAACCACCAGCATAACGGAGAACGGAATCGACCAGCTCTCATACAATGCCGCCAGACACAGGAACACCACAATCAGTGAAATGGCGTACAGGGCAGGGGCCTGGTTACCGGACAGACGTTCCTGATAGGACATGCCGGTCCAGTCGTAGCCGATACCCGCAGGTAGTTTGCTGGCCAGTTCTTCCATCAGGTTCATGGCTTCACCGGTGCTTCGGCCTGGCGCTGCCTGACCGAGGATTTCCATCGATGGCAAGCCGTTATAACGCTCCAGACGCGGCGAACCGTATTCCCAGCGCGAGGTTGAGAAGGCGGAGAACGGCACCATCTGGCCATCGCTACCGCGAACGTACCAGTTGTTGATATCGTTCGGCAGCATGCGGTATTGCGCTTCGGACATCACGTACACTTTCTTCACGCGACCACGGTCGATGAAGTCGTTGACGTAGCTGCCACCCCAGGCTGCACCCAGCGTGGTATTAATGTCGCTGATGGAAACACCCAGCGCCTGCGCTTTTTCCTGGTCGATATCGATCTTGTACTGCGGCGTATCTTCCAGACCGTTAGGACGCACGCCCACCAGCAGGTCAGGGTGTTTTGCCACCTCGCCAAACAGCTGGTTACGCGCCTGCGTCAGTTTTTCGTGGCCCAGACCGCCCTGGTCAATCAGCTGGAAGTCGAAGCCGGTCGCCGTACCCAGTTCAACAATCGCTGGCAGGTTAAAGGCAAAGACCATCGCATCTTTAATCTGTGAGAAGGTGCCCATTGCACGGCCGGTAATGGCTTCTACCTTGTTCTCTGCACCTGGACGTTCAGACCAGTCTTTCAGAGAAACGAAGGCGATACCGGTGTTCTGACCACGACCCGCGAAGCCAAAGCCGTTAACCGCAAACACGGATTCGACGTTGTCTTTCTCTTTGGTCAGGAAGTAGTCGGTCATCTCATCCAGCACTTTCTGCGTACGCTCTTGCGTCGCACCGGCCGGAAGCTGCGCCATACTCAGGAACACGCCCTGGTCTTCATCTGGCAGGAACGAGCTTGGCAGACGAACGAACAGGAATGCCATCCCCACCACGATGATGATATAGAGCAGCAGGTAACGACCGGTGCTGCGCAGGATGTTACCCACGCTGTCGGTGTAGTGGTGCGTGCTCTTATCAAACATGCGGTTGAACCAGCCGAAGAACCCTTTATGCTCGCCGTGTCCGCCTTTCTGAATCGGCTTCAGCATCGTCGCGCACAGGGCTGGCGTCAGGATCAGCGCAACCAGTACCGACAGCGCCATCGCCGAAACGATGGTGATGGAGAACTGACGGTAAATCGCACCGGTAGAGCCGCCAAAGAAGGCCATCGGGATAAACACCGCGGACAGTACCATCGCGATACCGACCAGCGCGCCCTGGATCTGGCCCATAGATTTACGGGTTGCTTCCTTCGGCGGCAGGCCTTCTTCCGCCATCACACGCTCGACGTTTTCGACCACCACGATGGCGTCATCCACCAGCAGGCCGATGGCGAGCACCATCCCGAACATCGTCAGGGTGTTTATCGAGTAGCCAAATATCGCCAGAACCGCGAAGGTCCCAAGCAATACAACCGGTACGGCGATGGTTGGGATCAGCGTCGCGCGGAAGTTTTGCAGGAACAGGTACATTACCAGGAAGACGAGGATGATCGCCTCAACCAGGGTTTTTACCACTTCGTGAATCGAAATTTTTACGAACGGCGTAGTGTCATACGGATAAACGATTTTCAGACCTGACGGGAAGAACGGTTCCATCTTCTTCAGCTCTGCACGAATAGCCGTCGCGGTGTCCAGGGCGTTAGCGCCGGTCGCCAGTTTGATACCCAGACCAGATGCCGGCTTGCCGTTGAACTTCGCGATAACGTCGTAGTTCTCGCCGCCCAGCTCCACTTTCGCTACGTCACGCAGGCGAACCTGCGAACCGTCCTGATTCACTTTCAGCAGAATTTTGCTGAACTCATCCGCGGAGGTCAGACGGGTTTGCGCGATGATCGAGGCGTTAAGCTGCTGGCCCTTGACCGGCGGCGTACCGCCTAACTGACCGGCTGCCACCTGGGCGTTCTGCGCTTTGATGGCGTTAATCACGTCAACCGGCGTCAGCTGGAAGTTGTTCAGTTTATTCGGATCCATCCAGATACGCATGGCGTACTGGGAACCAAACAGCTGAACGTCACCCACACCTGACGTACGGCTGATGGCGTCCTTCATGTTGGCGCCCACGTAGTCGGAAATATCCTCCTGCGTCATGGTGCCGTTGGTGTTGATCACGCCGACAACCATCAGGAAGCTACTGGACGATTTCTCGACGCTCACGCCCTGCTGTTGTACTTCCTGCGGCAGCAGAGGCATCGCCAGCTGCAATTTGTTCTGCACCTGAACCTGCGCAATGTCCGCATCCGTACCGGATTCAAAGGTCAGGGTGATCTGAACCGTACCGGTTGAGTCACTGTTTGAGGACATGTACATCAGGTTATCGATACCGTTCATGTTCTGTTCGATAACCTGCGTAACGGTATCCTGCACCGTTTTCGCATCAGCGCCCGGGTAGGTTGCGGAGATCGTTACTGCCGGTGGCGCAATCGTTGGATATTGCGCAACAGGCAGCTTCAGGATCGCAAGTCCCCCGGCCAGCATGATGATAATGGCGATCACCCACGCAAATATGGGGCGATCGATAAAGAAATTAGGCATGTCTTAACGGCTCCTGTTTAAGTTAAGACTTGGTTTGTTCTGACTGGCCAGCGGCCGACGCTTGTTGTTTGTCGTCAGATTTCACTTCCTGCGCTTTGACCTGCGCGCCAGGACGAACTTTTTGCAAACCAGTAATAATCACGCGATCGCCATCTTTCAGACCTTCCGTCACCAGCCACTTATCGCCAATCGCCTGCGTTGCAGTGATATTGCGCATTTCGACTTTGTTATCGGCACCCACAACCAGCGCGCTCGCATCGCCGCGTGGCGTACGGGTCACACCCTGCTGAGGAACCAGAATGGCGCTTGGGTTAGTCCCTTCCTCAAGACGGGCGCGTACGAACATACCCGGCAGCAGGGTTTTATCCGGATTCGGGAAAATGGCCCGGATGGTGATTGAGCCGGTGGTCTGATCGACGGTCACATCAGAAAATTCCAGTGTACCGGTCTGCGAGAACTCGATACCGTCGTTGGTAACCAGTTCAACCTTGGCTTTACCGTTTTCCTGTTTCAGTTGACCGCTTGCCAGCTCCTGTTTGAGACGCAGGAAATCGTTGCTGGACTGGGTAACGTCAACATAGATCGGGTCAAGCTGCTGCACGGTGGCCAGTGCGTTGGTCTGACCGTTTTGCACCAGTGCACCTTCGGTGACGGCAGATTTACCAATGCGACCGCTGATAGGGGAGGTCACTTTGGTGTAGGCCAGGTTAATACGCGCGGTTTCTACCGCCGCTTTCGCCGCCACAACGGCCGCGTTGGCTTGCTGCGCATCGGCCAGGGCTGAATCATAATCCTGTTGGCTGATGTACTGCGTGCCGAGCAGCTTCTTGTAACGATTCAACGTCAGCTGCGAAATTTTGGCTGCCGCTTCTGCTTTCGCCAGATCGCCTTTAGCGCTCTCATAAGACGCCTGGTAGGTTGCTGGATCAATCTGATACAGAGACTCACCTGCCTTGACATCACCGCCTTCGGTGAAGTTACGTTTCAGGATGATACCGCTTACCTGCGGACGCACTTCCGCAATGCGATAGGCGCTGGTGCGGCCCGGTAGTTCTGTTGTCATCTGGAGAGGTTCGGATTTGAGCGTCACGACGCCAACTTCTGGCACCTGCTGAGCTCCTTGTTGAGCCTCTTTGTCGTCACATCCTGTAAGCGCTAAGCTGCCTGAGAGCATCAGAACGACCGCCAGAGGCGTTAACCCTCTGTTTTTGTTCATATGTAAACCTCGAGTGTCCGATTTCAAATTGATCAAGGGTCCTGAGTCTAAAAACCCATTGCTGCGTTTATATTATCGTCATGCTATGGTACATACATTCATAAATGTATGTAAATCTGACTCCTGTAAATTCATCAACGTATGGCACGAAAAACCAAACAACAAGCGCTGGAAACCCGACAACACATTCTGGATGTGGCAATGCGTTTGTTCTCACAGCAGGGTGTTTCGGCAACCTCGCTGGCACAGATTGCTCAGGCCGCGGGCGTCACGCGGGGAGCGATTTACTGGCATTTCAAAGACAAGTCCGATCTGTTTGGTGAAATCTGGGAGCTTTCAGAGTCCAGCATTAGCGATCTTGAGAGTGAGTATCGGGCAAAATTCCCTCACGATCCACTCTCTGTGTTAAGAGAAATTCTAGTATATATCCTTGAAGCGACAGTTGTTGAAGAGCGCCGCCGTCTGATGATGGAAATCATCTTCCATAAATGTGAGTTCGTTGGCGAAATGGCGGTGGTTCAGCAGGCGCAACGCGACCTGTGTCTGGAAAGCTACGATCGCATCGAACAGGTCCTCACGGAGTGCATGCAGGCCAAAATGCTTCCTGCTACCTTACTCACCCGCCGGGCGGCGATCCTGATGCGCAGCTATATTTCCGGCCTGATGGAAAACTGGCTTTTTGCTCCGGAGTCGTTCGATCTCAGATCAGAGGCGCGCAGCTATGTCGACATTTTTCTTGAGATGTGCCAGCTCTGTCCGACCCTTCAAAGTAAGCATCACCCCCGTTCTACCTGATCGGGTACGGGAAAAATCGTAGACCCTTTCCGTCGTACTATTCTGCTTCAGCCGGGCGTGATATCCTTCATGCCCGACTATTTCCGGTCATTTCTCACATCACATTCACAACTATGCTGCACATCAATCGCTCGCAACATCTTGTTCTGGCCCTGTTTTTGATCCTGCTGTTTTACTTTGCAGCCGCGCCGCTTTCCTGGGCCCGTGCAGACAACGGCAGTGACATTCCCACGCGTGCTGATGTTCAGGCGCAACTCGACACCCTGAATAAGCAGAAAGATCTGTCCGCCCTGGAAAAACTTGTTCAGCAGGACCTGACGGAAACCCTGGAAACGCTGGACAAGATAGAGCGCATCAAAGCCGAAACGGCCCAGCTGAGGCAGAAGGTCGCTCAGGCGCCGGAAAACATGCGTAAGGCTACGGAGGCGCTGAATGCGCTCAGCGACGTCGACAACGACGATGAAACCCGAAAAACGCTTGCCACGCTGTCGTTGCGCCAGCTTGAGTCGCGCGTGGCGCAGCTGCTGGACGATCTGCAAACGGCGCAGTCCGATCTCTCAACCTATAACAGCCAGCTGGTTTCGCTGCAAACCCAGCCTGAGCGCGTGCAGAACGCCATGTACTCCGCATCGCAACAGCTACAGCAGATACGTAACCGTCTGAATGGCGTCACCGTTGGGGAAGGGGCGCTTCGCCCCACCCAGCAAACGCTGCTGAATATCCAGCAGACGCTGCTAAACGCGGAGATTGAACAGCAGCGTAAGAGCCTGGAAGGCAACACGGTGCTACAGGATGCGCTGCAAAAACAGCGTGACTACGTGACCGCGAATATCAACCGGCTTGAGCATCAACTTCAGCTGTTGCAGGAAGCGGTAAACAGCAAGCGCCTGACCCTGACTGAAAAAACGGCCCAGGAAGCGGTCTCGCCAGACGAGACGGCGCGTATTCAGGCCAACCCGCTGGTGAAGCAGGAGCTGGAGATTAACCACCAGCTGAGCGAACGTCTGATCCAGGCGACTGAAAACGGCAGCGCGCTGGTACAGCAGAATATCAAGGTCAAAAACTGGCTGGATCGCGCGTTGCAGGCCGAGCGTAACGTCAAGGAGCAGATTGCCGTCCTGAAGGGCAGCCTGCTGCTGTCGCGCATTCTCTACCAGCAACAGCAGACGCTGCCGTCCGCCGACGAGCTGGAAGACATGACCAATCGCATTGCGGATTTGCGTCTTGAACAGTTTGACGTCAACCAGCAGCGCGATGCGCTATTCCAGAGCGATACCTTCGTTGCCAAAGTGGAAGAGGGCCATTCAGGTGAAGTGAACGCTGAAGTTCACGACGCGCTGTTGCAGGTGGTGGACATGCGCCGCGAACTGCTCGATCAGCTCAACAAGCAGCTGGGCAACCAGTTGATGATGGCGATTAACCTGCAAATCAACCAGCAGCAGTTGGTGAGCGTTTCTAAAAGCCTCCAGGAGATCCTGACCCAGCAGATTTTCTGGGTGAACAGCAATAAACCCATGGACTGGGACTGGTTTAAATCTTTCCCGGAAACGCTGAAATCCCAGATAAAAAGCATGAAAATTACCGTGAACTGGGAGAAAGCCTGGCCTGCGGTAATGATTGCCTTCCTGGCGGGACTGCCTTTGTTGCTCATCGCTGGCGTAATACGCTGGCGTTTGAAATGGCTGAAACAGTACCAGGCGAAGCTGGCCTCGGAAGTGGGGCAACTGCGTAACGACAGCCAGCTGCACACCCCGAAAGCGATCCTGATCGATCTGATCCGTGCTCTGCCGGTCTGCCTGTTGATACTCGCCGTGGGCCTGATCCTGCTGACCATGCAGTTGAATATCAGCGATCTGCTGTGGGCGTTCAGCAAGAAGCTGGCGCTGTTCTGGCTGGTGTTTGGCCTGTGCTGGAAAGTGCTGGAAAAAGATGGCGTCGCCGTCCGCCACTTCAACATGCCGGAAAAACTCACCAGCCACTGGCGTCGCCAGATTGTACGCATCAGCCTCGCGCTGCTGCCGCTGCACTTCTGGTCAGTTGTGGCCGAGCTTTCGCCGCTGCATCTGATGGATGACGTACTGGGGCAACTGGTGATTATGCTGAACCTGCTGCTGATTGCCGTCCTTATGTGGCCGATGTGCCGCGACAGCTGGCGGGATAAAGAGTCCCATAATCTTCGTCTGGTTACCGTAACGGTGCTGGCGATCATTCCGCTGGCGCTGATGGTGCTGACGGCGACGGGTTACTTCTATACCACGCTGCGTCTGTCAGGCCGCTGGATCGAAACGGTTTATCTGGTGATTGTGTGGAACCTGCTGTTCCAGACCGTGCTGCGTGGTTTGAGCGTAGCGGCGCGCCGCATTGCGTATCGTCGTGCTGTTGCCCGTCGGCAGCATCAGGTGAAAGAGGGGGCTGAAGGGGCAGAGCCGCAGGAAGAGCCGACTATCGCCCTGGAGCAGGTCAACCAGCAAACGATGCGTATTACCATGCTGGTGATGATCGCCCTGTTTGCGGTGATGTTCTGGGCCATCTGGTCTGATTTAATTACCGTCTTCGCCTACCTCGACAGTATCACGCTCTGGCAATACAACGGTACCGAAGCGGGCGCTGCGGTAATGAAAAGCGTCACCATGGGCAGCCTGCTCTTTGCGCTGGTGTCGTCAGTGGTTGCCTGGGCGTTGATCCGCAACCTGCCGGGTCTGCTGGAAGTGCTGGTTCTCTCAAGACTGAACCTGCGTCAGGGGGCGTCGTACGCCATTACTACCATCCTGAACTACGTCATTATTATTGTCGGGGCGATGACGGTATTCGGTTCGCTGGGCGTCTCGTGGGATAAACTCCAGTGGCTGGCGGCAGCGTTGTCGGTGGGTCTCGGCTTCGGCTTGCAGGAGATCTTCGGTAACTTTGTCTCTGGCCTGATTATCCTGTTCGAACGTCCGGTGCGTATCGGCGATACCGTCACCATCGGCACCTTCTCCGGGACCGTCAGCAAGATCCGCATCCGTGCGACCACCATTACCGACTTCGATCGTAAAGAGGTGATCATCCCGAACAAAGCCTTTGTGACCGAGCGCCTGATCAACTGGTCGCTCTCGGATACCACCACCCGCGTGGTGATCCGACTCGGGGTGGCCTACGGTTCAGATCTGGATAAAGTGAAAGAGGTCCTGCTGGAAGCCGCGAAATCACATCCTAAAGTGATGCACGATCCTGCGCCTGACGTGTTCTTCACCACCTTCGGGCCAAGCACGCTGGATCATGAGCTGCGCCTGTACGTACGTGAACTGCGCGATCGCAGCTACACCGTCGATGAGCTGAACCGCACCATTGACCGTCTGTGTCGTGAAAACAACATTAATATCGCCTTCAACCAGCTTGAAGTGCACCTGCGTAACGAGAAAGGTGACGAGCATACGGAAGTGAAGCGCGAGATTAAGGGGGACGACCCTACTCCCGCCTGAATTATTTCCCTCTCCCCACTGGGGAGAGGGCAGGGTGAGGGGGGAGTTTCCCCTCAAAATCCCGCCGCACAATCTCCAGCGCTTTCAGCACCGTCTCAGCCGGGATCGCATGATTCTCCAGCAGCATAATTAAATCGACGGCCAGTTTGACCTCATCGGGGGCATTTTCCAGTGACATCCGCGGCTCCTGTTAACGGGTCAGGCGTTCAATGACGCGTTCAATCTCATCCAGCGCCTGACGGCAGCGAACGATGCGGCCTTCCAGCGCGCTGATTTCACGCATTAATAACTGCTGCTCTTCCAGCGTTTCGCTGGTGTTCAGGCGGGCTTCGCGCTCACGCTTCATCTCAAACAGACGGCGCTCAAACTCCTGGTTCTCCAGCCGCTTGCGCTGCCATTTTCCCAGTCCCGGCGAGGCGCTGTCCCACGCCCGTAGCGGCCAGGCGGCGATTTCCCGGTGCAGGGCGGTGATCTGCTCGGTAAGATGCTCCGCAAGCCACGCGACCTGTTCCTGCTGTTCACTCTCAACCGCGTGGCGAAGCTCGTCGAGGTTGGTCTGCGCTTCAGCAAGGTAATCCTGAATGACGGTGCTGCGGGTGCGGAAGAGCTGCCGGTCAAAGCGCGGTTTCAGCGTGGCGTGGCCCATCAGCGGTGTGGCCTGCGCCCGCAGCGCGATCAGCTGATTTTGCAGCCTCTCAAGAAGCAGTGCTGTTTTCAAGGCGCTCTCCAGTGGTAAAGTAGCCGTTCAGTTTGATAACGATTCGCATTATGCAGCGTACTATTTTAATCATCATTGGCTGGCTCGCGGTAGTGCTGGGTACGCTGGGTGTGGTTTTGCCCTTGCTGCCGACCACCCCGTTTATCCTGTTGGCCGCCTGGTGCTTCGCCCGCTCGTCGCCGCGTTTTCACCACTGGCTTCTGTACCGCTCGTGGTTCGGCGGCTACCTGCGGCACTGGCAAAAACACCGGGCTATGCCGCCCGGGGCCAAGCCGCGCGCCATTGCCTTCATCCTGATCACCTTCGCCGTCTCGTTATGGCTGGTGAAAATGATGTGGGTGCGCATTCTGCTGCTGGCGATCCTGGCCTGCCTGCTGATCTTTATGTGGCGGATCCCCGTGGTTGATGAAAAGCAACAAAAGCACTGAAGCCTCATCATGGCGGTTGCAATTATGGCGCACAGCCAGTAAATTCGACCGTTTTCGAGCACAGGTGCGCCTGGTCAAAGGTTAAACAACTGTTACTTTGACCGACTCGTCGCGCGCCGTGAGTAACACTGTTTCATTTAGGCACAAACCGATGACCGCAACTGCACAGCAGCTTGAATATCTGAAAAATAGCATCAAAAGTATCCAGGACTATCCAAAACCTGGCATTCTTTTCCGCGATGTCACCAGCTTGCTGGAAGACCCGAAAGCGTACGCCCTCAGCATTGAACTGCTGGTTGAGCGTTATAAAAACGCCGGGATCACCAAAGTAGTAGGTACTGAAGCCCGTGGCTTCCTGTTTGGCGCACCGGTTGCGCTGGCGATGGGCGTGGGTTTTGTGCCGGTGCGTAAGCCGCGCAAACTGCCGCGTGAAACCATTGCTGAGAGCTATGAGCTGGAATACGGCACCGATCAGCTGGAAATTCACGTTGATGCTATCAAGCCAGGCGACAAAGTGCTGGTGGTGGACGATCTGCTGGCAACCGGCGGCACCATCGAAGCGACCGTGAAGCTGATCCGTCGTCTGGGCGGGGAAGTGACCGACGCGGCATTCATCATCAACCTGTTCGATCTCGGCGGCGAGCAGCGTCTGGAAAAACAGGGTATTACCAGCTACAGCCTGGTGCCATTCCCGGGACATTAATCCCATATCTCACAACCTCGCTCAATGGGTGAGGTTGTGATAGCATTCCCCTCCATTAATTCACCTTCCAGCGTTGCAGAGCCTGCCCATGAGTTATCAGGTGTTAGCCCGTAAATGGCGACCACAAACCTTTGCTGACGTTGTCGGTCAGGAACATGTGCTGACGGCCCTGGCGAACGGCTTGTCGCTAGGTCGCATCCATCACGCCTATCTTTTTTCCGGCACCCGCGGCGTCGGTAAAACCTCTATTGCCCGTCTGCTGGCAAAAGGTCTGAACTGCGAAACCGGGATCACCGCCACCCCGTGCGGCGTGTGCGACAACTGTCGTGAGATCGAGCAGGGGCGTTTTGTCGATCTGATTGAGATCGACGCCGCCTCGCGCACCAAAGTGGAAGACACCCGCGATCTGCTCGACAACGTGCAGTACGCCCCGGCGCGCGGCCGCTTCAAGGTCTATCTGATCGATGAAGTGCACATGCTGTCGCGCCACAGCTTCAACGCCCTGCTGAAAACGCTGGAAGAGCCGCCTGCGCATGTCAAATTCCTGCTGGCGACCACCGATCCGCAAAAGCTGCCGGTCACGATCCTGTCGCGCTGCCTGCAATTCCATCTGAAGGCGCTGGACGTTGAGCAGATCCGCGCTCAGCTTGAGCATATTCTCGATGAAGAGAACATTGTTCATGAACCGCGCGCGCTGCAACTGCTGGCCCGTGCGGCGGACGGCAGCCTGCGCGATGCGCTAAGCCTGACCGACCAGGCGATTGCCAGCGGTGACGGTAAACTCTCCACCGACGCGGTCAGCACCATGCTCGGCACGCTGGATGACGATCAGGCGCTGTCGCTTATTGAAGCGATGATCGCCGCCAACGGTGAGCGGGTGATGACGCTCGTCAACGATGCCGCCGCCCGTGGCATTGAATGGGAAGCGCTGCTGGTCGAGATGCTCAGCCTGCTGCACCGCGTGGCGATGCTGCAACTGTCTCCGTCGGCCATTGGCGCGGACATGGCGACCATTGAGCAGCGGATGCGTGAACTTGCGCGCACCGTGCCGCCGGCTGACGTTCAGCTTTATTATCAGACGCTGCTGATCGGCCGCAAAGAGCTGCCGTTTGCACCGGATCGCCGGATGGGCGTTGAAATGA
Source organism: Enterobacter cloacae complex sp. AR_0002 (assembly GCF_001922365.1). Lineage (NCBI taxonomy): Bacteria > Pseudomonadati > Pseudomonadota > Gammaproteobacteria > Enterobacterales > Enterobacteriaceae > Enterobacter > Enterobacter cloacae complex sp. AR_0002. The sequence goes on along the minus strand of NZ_CP018814.1, from coordinate 2,412,463 downwards.
CGCTGCTGCGCGCACTGGCCTTCCATCCGCGCAAGCCACTGCCGGAGCCGGAAACGCCCCGGCAGTCCTTTGCGCCGGTTGCGCCGACCGCGGTAATGTCACCGCAGCAGGTGCCACCGCAACCGGCATCGCCGCCGCCGCAAAACGTGCCGCTGTCGGATGCCACCAGTTCGGTGCTTGCCGCACGAAGCCAGTTGCAACGTGCGCAGGGAGCAACCAAACCAAAAAAGAGTGAACCGGCAGCGCCTGCAAGAGCGCGGCCGGTGAACAACGCCGCGCTTGAACGACTGGCCTCGGTAACGGAGCGCGTGCAGTCGCGTCCGGCACCGTCCGCGCTCGAGCAAAAAGCCCCGGCGAAAGAAGAGGCATACCGCTGGAAGGCGACTACCGTTGTTGAAACGGTCAAGGAAGTGGTCGCCACGCCAAAAGCGCTGAAAAAGGCGCTGGAGCATGAAAAAACGCCGGAGCTGTCCGCGAAGCTTGCGGAAGAGTCCATTGCGCGCGACGCCTGGGCCGCAGAGGTCAGCAAACTGCAACTGCCGAAGCTGGTTGAGCAGGTCGCGCTGAACGCCTGGAAAGAGCAGGACGGTAATCAGGTGCGTCTGCACCTGCGCCCTGGCCAGCGGCACCTCAACTCCCCAGGCGCGCAAAAGGCGCTGGCCGAGGCGCTTACCGCATTACAGGGTGTGCCGGTTGAATTGACTATCATTGAAGATGATAATCCGGCGGTGAAAACGCCGCTCGAGTGGCGACAGGCGATTTATGAAGAGAAGCTCGCGCAGGCGCGCGAGGCGATAATTGCGGATAACAACATCCAGACCCTGCGCCGGTACTTCGACGCCGATCTGGATGAAGAGAGTATTCGCCCCATTTGATCGTGAGTCTGACTTACGGTTGTAATCCTTAACGTGAAAGAAGAGAGAAGCCTATGTTTGGTGGAAAAGGCGGTCTGGGTGGCCTGATGAAGCAGGCTCAGCAGATGCAGGAAAAAATGCAGAAGATGCAGGAAGAGATCGCTCAGCTGGAAGTCACGGGTGAATCCGGTGCCGGTCTGGTCAAGGTGACCATCAACGGTGCGCATAACTGCCGTCGCGTGGAAATCGACCCGAGCCTGCTCGAAGACGACAAAGAGATGCTGGAAGATCTGGTTGCAGCCGCGTTTAACGATGCCGCTCGCCGTATCGACGAAACCCAGAAAGAGAAAATGGCCTCTGTTTCCAGCGGTATGCAACTGCCGCCGGGCTTTAAGATGCCATTCTGATGCAAACCAGTCCGCTGCTCACGCAGTTGATGGAAGCACTGCGCTGCCTGCCGGGCGTTGGCCCGAAGTCGGCGCAGCGTATGGCGTTTACGCTATTGCAGCGCGACCGCAGCGGCGGGATGCGCCTGGCGCAGGCTCTGACCCGCGCCATGTCAGAAATTGGCCACTGTGCGGATTGCCGGACCTTTACCGAGCAGGACGTATGTAACATCTGCACGAACCCGCGTCGTCAGGAAAACGGTCAGATTTGCGTGGTGGAGAGTCCGGCGGACATCTACGCCATCGAACAAACCGGGCAGTTTTCCGGCCGCTATTTCGTGCTGATGGGGCATCTCTCCCCTCTGGACGGCATCGGCCCGGACGATATCGGTCTTGACCGCCTGGAGCAGCGCCTGGAGTCGGAAACCATCAAAGAGGTGATCCTCGCCACCAACCCCACGGTGGAAGGGGAGGCAACCGCCAACTACATCGCCGAACTGTGCGCGCAGTACGGCGTTGACGCCAGCCGCATCGCCCACGGCGTGCCGGTCGGCGGTGAGCTGGAGATGGTCGACGGCACCACGCTGTCGCACTCGCTGGCCGGACGTCACAAGATTATTTTCTGACCAAACGGAGGCTGCGCGCGCGGCCTCCGCTTGAAAATTTCCCCCCTTATCCCCATCTCTCACTCAACGTTTTACAACCCCATTAAATGGCATTGTTGAGGTCGACTTAGATGAAAGGACAAGAAACCCGTGGTTTCCAGTCAGAAGTAAAACAGCTTCTGCACCTGATGATCCATTCCCTGTATTCCAACAAAGAAATTTTCCTGCGTGAGCTGATTTCCAACGCCTCCGATGCGGCGGACAAGCTGCGCTTCCGCGCGCTGTCTAACCCGGATCTGTATGAAGGCGACGGCGAACTGCGCGTGCGCGTCTCGTTCAATAAAGAGAACCGCACCCTGACGATTGCCGATAACGGCATCGGGATGAACCGCGACGAGGTGATCGACCACCTCGGGACCATCGCCAAATCCGGCACCAAAGCGTTCCTTGAGTCCATGGGCTCTGACCAGGCGAAAGACAGCCAGCTGATTGGTCAGTTCGGCGTAGGCTTCTACTCGGCGTTCATCGTGGCGGACAAAGTCACCGTGCGCACTCGCGCCGCGGGCGACAGCGCCGAGAACGGCGTGCTGTGGGAATCCAAAGGGGAAGGCGAGTACACCGTTGATGACATCACCAAAGCGGATCGCGGCACCGAAATCACCCTGCACCTGCGTGAAGGCGAAGACGATTTCCTGAACGACTGGCGCGTACGCTCCATCATCAGCAAGTATTCCGACCACATCGCGCTGCCGGTTGAGATTGAAAAACAGGAAGAGAAAGACGGCGAAACCGTGGTTTCCTGGGAGAAAATCAACAAGGCGCAGGCGCTGTGGACGCGTAACAAAGCTGAAATTAAAGACGACGAGTACAACGAATTCTACAAGCACATCGCCCACGACTTCACCGATCCGCTGACCTGGAGCCACAACCGTGTGGAAGGTAAGCAGGAGTACACCAGCCTGCTGTACATCCCGGCACAGGCACCGTGGGACATGTGGAACCGCGATCACAAGCACGGCCTGAAGCTGTACGTGCAGCGCGTGTTCATCATGGACGACGCCGAGCAGTTCATGCCGAACTATCTGCGCTTTGTGCGCGGCCTGATCGATTCCAACGATCTGCCGCTGAACGTCTCCCGCGAAATTCTGCAGGACAGCACCGTCACCCGTAACCTGCGCAACGCCCTGACCAAACGTGCGTTGCAGATGCTGGAAAAACTGGCGAAGGACGATGCGGAAAAATACCAGACCTTCTGGAAACAGTTTGGCCTGGTGCTGAAAGAAGGTCCGGCGGAAGACACCGCGAATGTGGAAGCTATCGCTAAACTGCTGCGCTTCGCCTCTACGCACAACGACTCCTCCGCCCAGACCGTGTCGCTGGAAGAGTACGTCTCCCGCATGAAAGAAGGGCAGGAGAAGATCTACTACATCACCGCCGACAGCTATGCGGCAGCGAAGAGCAGCCCGCACCTGGAGCTGCTGCGTAAGAAAGGCATCGAAGTGCTGCTGCTGTCTGACCGCATCGACGAATGGATGATGAACTACCTGACCGAGTTCGACGGTAAGGCGTTCCAGTCCGTTGCCAAAGCTGACGAGTCCATCGACAAGCTGGCAGATGAAGTGGACGAAAGCGCGAAAGAAGCCGAGAAGGCGCTGGAGCCGTTCATTGAGCGCGTGAAAACCCTGCTGGGTGACCGCGTGAAAGAGGTGCGCTTCACGCACCGTCTGACCGATACGCCAGCCATTGTCACCACCGATGCGGACGAAATGAGCACCCAGATGGCGAAACTGTTCGCTGCGGCGGGCCAGGCCGTGCCGGAAGTGAAATATATCTTTGAGCTTAATCCGGATCATCCGCTGGTGAAACGCGCGGCGGATACCCAGGACGACGCCCGCTTTGCGGAGTGGGTTGAACTGCTGCTGGATCAGTCCCTGCTGGCCGAGCGCGGTACGCTGGAAGATCCTAACCTGTTCATTAAACGTGTGAATGCGCTGCTGCTGGCGTAATCTTCCCTCACCCCGACCCTCTCCCACAGGGAGAGGGTTAGGGTGAGGGCACCAGACCGCACTCTCCCAAATTATCTCCCCTCATTAACCGTTTCAGCCTCCCCGCCTTCCTTGAGCGATACCCGTTCTGGTGGTATTGTTTAGCGCTTTTGAAAAATTGAATCGACATTTGAGGGGATTTTCGCAATGCGTATTATTCTGCTTGGCGCTCCGGGCGCGGGTAAGGGAACTCAGGCTCAGTTCATCATGGAGAAATACGGTATTCCGCAAATCTCTACTGGTGACATGCTGCGTGCCGCTGTTAAATCTGGCTCCGAGCTGGGCAAACAAGCTAAAGACATCATGGACGCAGGCAAGCTGGTGACCGACGAACTGGTTATCGCGCTGGTAAAAGAGCGCATTGCTCAGGAAGACTGCCGCAATGGTTTCCTGCTGGACGGCTTCCCGCGCACCATTCCTCAGGCTGACGCCATGAAAGAAGCGGGCATCAACGTGGATTACGTGCTGGAGTTCGACGTACCGGACGAGCTGATCGTTGACCGTATCGTTGGCCGTCGCGTACACGCTGCTTCTGGCCGCGTTTACCACATTAAATTCAACCCACCTAAGGTTGAAGGCAAAGACGACGTGACCGGCGAAGAGCTGACCACCCGTAAAGACGATCAGGAAGAAACCGTGCGTAAACGCCTGGTGGAATACCATCAGATGACCGCACCGCTGATCGGCTACTACACCAAAGAAGCGCAGGCGGGTAACACCAAATACGCGAAAGTGGACGGCACCAAAGCCGTGGCTGACGTACGTGCAGAGCTGGAAAAAATTCTCGGCTAAGCGCACCTCTCTCACCCGGAGCCCCGGGTGAGAAAAATTCTCATCTTACCTATTGCAGCAATGGGTTTCGTTTAAACGCATTTCCGCTACAATTGACAGCCTATCAAATGGTTAAGAGGCGTGAATGAGTCAGGCGAAAACCGGCATCCTGCTTGCCAATCTGGGCACCCCAGAAGCACCTACTCCAGCGGCGGTAAAACGCTACCTGCGACAATTTTTAAGCGACACGCGCGTCGTGGATACCCCAAGACTGCTGTGGTGGCCACTGCTGCGTGGCGTCATTCTGCCGATTCGTTCCCCGCGTGTGGCAAAGCTCTATCAGTCCGTGTGGATGGAAGAGGGCTCGCCGCTGATGGTGTACAGCCGTCGTCAGGAGAAGGCGCTGGCCGCCCGCCTGCCGGACATGCCCGTTGCGCTCGGCATGAGCTACGGTAAGCCGTCCCTGGAAAGCGCCGTTGACTCTCTGCTGGCGCAGGGCGTTGAACACATTGTGGTGCTGGCTCTATATCCGCAGTATTCGTGCTCCACGGTAGCTGCCGTCTGGGACGAACTGGGGCGCATTCTGGCGACCCGCCGCCGTATACCGGGTATCACCTTTATCCGCGACTACGCCGATAACGAGCTGTACATTCAGGCGCTTGCCAGCAGCGTGCGCGCGTCGTTTGAAAAACACGGCGAGCCGGATCTGCTGCTGCTCTCCTATCACGGTATTCCGCAGCGTTTCGCGAACGAAGGGGACGATTACCCCCAGCGTTGCCGCGATACCACCCGCGAGCTGGTCTCCGCCCTCGGCCTGCCGCCTGAGAAGGTGATGATGACCTTCCAGTCGCGCTTCGGCCGTGAACCTTGGCTGACCCCGTATACTGATGAAACGCTAAAAATGCTGGGCGAGAAGGGCGTGAAGCACATTCAGGTGATGTCGCCGGGCTTCTCGGCGGACTGTCTGGAAACGCTGGAAGAAATTGCCGTCCAGAACAAAGAGTTCTTTATGGAGGCGGGCGGAACGAAATACGAATACATTCCTGCGCTTAACGACTCCCCTGAACACATCGACATGATGGTGTCACTGGTCACCACCCGCCGCTGATCGCGTTACGGGCCGGGTTTGTGCTACCATTCCCGGCCCGTATTCTTTGCACAGTTCAGACCATGAAATTTCCCGGTAAACGTAAGTCCAAACACTATTTCCCCGTCGATGCCCGCGATCCGCTGTTACAGCAAATTCAGCAGGAAAGCGAAACCAGCGCTGCCTGGGTGGTCGGTATCGATCAGACGCTGGTGGACATTGAAGCCAAAGTGGATGATGCGTTTGTCGCTCGTTACGGTCTGAGCGCCGGGCACTCGCTGGTGATTGAGGATGACGTTGCTGAAGCGCTGTATCAGGAGCTGGTGCGCGAAAATCTTATCACCCACCAGTTTGCCGGCGGCACTATCGGCAACACCATGCACAACTACTCCGTACTGGCAGACGACCGCTCGGTGCTGCTTGGCGTGATGTGCAGCAATATCGAAATCGGTGGCTACGCCTACCGCTACCTGTGCAATACCTCCAGCCGCACCGATCTGAACTATTTACAGGGCGTTGACGGGCCGATTGGCCGCTGCTTTACGCTGATAAGCGATTCCGGCGAGCGTACCTTTGCCATCAGCCCCGGCCATATGAATAAGCTGCGCGCTGAAAGTATCCCGGAAGAGGTGATCGCGGGCGCGTCTGCGCTGGTACTGACCTCCTATCTGGTGCGCTGCAAGCCGGGCGAACCAATGCCGGACGCAACCATGAAGGCAATTGAGTACGCGAAGAAATACAACGTGCCTGTGGTTCTGACGCTGGGCACCAAATTCGTCATTGCCGACAACCCGGAGTGGTGGCAGGCCTTCCTGAAAGAACACGTCTCGATTCTGGCGATGAATGAAGAAGAAGCCGAAGCGCTGACCGGTGAAAGCGATCCGCTGCTGGCGTCTGATAAGGCGCTGGACTGGGTGGACCTGGTGCTCTGCACCGCCGGGCCGGTCGGGCTGTACATGGCGGGCTTCACGGAAGAAGAGAGCAAGCGTAAAACCCAGCACCCGCTGCTGCCGGGCGCAATCGCCGAATTTAACCAGTACGAGTTCAGCCGCGCTATGCGTCATAAAGACTGCATCAACCCGCTGCGCATCTTCTCTCACATCGCACCGTATATGGGTGGCCCTGAGAAGATCATGAACACCAACGGCGCGGGCGACGGCGCGCTGGCCGCGCTGCTGCACGACATTACCGCCAACGCCTACCACAAAACCAACGTGCCGAATTCCAGCAAACATACCTTCGACTGGCTGACCTATTCCTCGCTGGCGCAGGTGTGTAAGTACGCGAACCGCGTGAGTTATCAGGTGCTGAACCAGCATTCTCCGCGCTTAACGCGGGGGCTGCCGGAACGGGAAGACAGCCTCGAAGAGGCTTATTGGGACAGGTAAAAGTAAAACGGCAACCTGTGGTTGCCGTTTTTAGTGTTTGTTCCCTCTCCCTGCGGGAGAGGGTCAGGGTGAGGGCATCAGGCAGCACAAAACTTACCCCGTTACTGCCTCTTCAACCGGCGGTTTCGTCAGCATTGTCAGCATCGTATTCGCAATCTCACGCTCACCCATCACCACCTGATTCGCGCCGCGCTCGGTGATGTACTCCACTTCGTCATCATAATGGGCGCGGGCAATGATTTCGATATGCGGGCATTTTTCACGGGCTGTGGCGACAATCTCGCCAGCCTCGTAACCGTTCGGGATAGTGAGCAGCAGCCAGCGAGCGCAGTCCAGATGCGCCAGATTCATAATCTCTTCGTTAGCCGCGTTGCCCAGCACCGCGCGGATGCCGCGCTCGCGAAGTTCGTCGACGCGGGTGCGTGACGTTTCAATCACTACAAGTGGAATGCCCTGAGCCATCAGTTTTTCACCCAGCAGGCTGCCGACGCGGCCAAAACCGACCAGCAGCGCGTGGTTGCAGATATCCACCGGGATCTGTTTCTCTTCTTCTGTCGCCTCTTCCAGCGTCAGCTCTTCGAGGGTTTCGGTCTTCTCGAGATATTTCTCCAGCAGGGCAAACAATACCGGGTTCAACATGATGGAGAGGATCGCCCCCGCCAGCACCAGATTTTGCCCAGCCTGTGGCAGCAGGTTCAGGGCCATCCCCAGACCGGCAAGAATAAAGGCGAACTCGCCAATCTGCGCCAGGCTGGCGGCGATGGTCAGCGCCGTGCGCGGCGAGTGACCGAACATCCGCACCAGGAAGAAGGCGGCAACGGACTTACCAAAGATGATGATTGCCAGCGTACCCAGCACGGCCAGCGGCTGCTGGATGAGGATCAACGGGTCGAACAGCATCCCGACGGAGACGAAGAACAGCACCGCGAATGCATCACGTAGCGGCAGGGTATCGTGCGCGGCGCGGTGGCTCAGCTCGGACTCGTTCAGCACCATCCCGGCGAAGAACGCGCCCAGCGCAAAGGAGACGTCAAACAGCTCGACGGCGCCAAAGGCAATGCCCAGCGCCAGCGCAAGGACTGAAAGCGTGAACAGTTCACGCGAGCCCGTGGCGGCGCTGCGGGACATGATCCACGGCACCAGACGGCGGCCCACCAGCATCATGATGGCGATAAACGCCACAACCTTACCGATGGTAATGCTCATATCTAGTGCCAGCGAGGCGAAGCCGATATTCTCTTTTTCCATCATCCCGGCGACGGCGGGCAGCAGAACCAGCGTCATCACCATTACCAGATCTTCAACAATCAGCCAGCCTATCGCGATTTGCCCGCGCTGGCTGTCTATCAGCTGCCTCTCTTCAAGCGCGCGCAGCAGCACCACGGTACTGGCGGTTGAAAGACACAGCCCAAATACGATACCGGTCATGATTGACCAGCCCAGCACCGCCGAAAGCGCCATGCCCAGCAGCGTCGCCACCCCTATCTGGGCGATCGCTCCCGGTATGGCGATCGACTTTACCGCCATCAGATCCTTCAGGGAAAAATGCAGCCCGACGCCAAACATCAGCAGGATCACGCCTAATTCCGCCAGCTCAGGCGCCAGTTTGGTATCTGCGACAAAACCCGGCGTAAAGGGCCCTGCCAGCACGCCCGCCAGCAAATAGCCTACCAGGGGCGAAATACGCAGTTTATTGGCAATCATGCCGAGAATAAAAGCGAGCACAAGTCCACCAACAATGGTGGTGATAAGCGGTGTGGCGTGGTGCATTCCGTCTCCTTTTGCGATGGGTGATCCATTTTTGGTGCAAATACCAAAAAGCCGATTAATAGTTTATGACAATTTTTACGCTTATGTTTATGAATAATTGTTGAAAACACAATAAAAAAGCAATAAGCATGAAAAAAGGCAGATTTTGATAAATTTGCTGAGGGGAGGGAGAGGAAAGCCTTATGACATCAGGTTATCCGGCTGCCAAAGTTTAACTTTGGCAGCCGTGAAGTTACGCTTTATGACGGTTGTCAGGCAGGAATATGGTCAACATCCCCAGAAGTGGCAGGAAAGCGCAGATTTTATAGACCAGGAAGATGCTGGTGTGGTCGGCAACCATCCCTAAAACGGCTGCGCCAAGGCCGCCCATGCCAAAGGCAAAACCGAAAAAGAGGCCGGAAACCATACCGATACGTCCCGGCAGCAGCTCCTGCGCGTAGACCAGGATGGCTGAAAATGCCGATGCGAGAATAAAACCAATAATCACCGTCAATATTCCGGTCCATTCCAGCGTTGCGTAGGGTAAAACAAGCGTAAACGGTGCAACGCCGAGGATAGAGCCCCAAATCACATATTTACGTCCGATTTTATCCCCCACAGGGCCGCCAATCACCGTGCCTGCCGCCACCGCAAACAGGAAGGCAAAGAGATGGAACTGGGCGTTTTGTACCGATAATCCGAATTTTTGCATCAGATAGAAGGTGTAATAGCTGCTGATGCTCGCCATATAGAAATATTTCGAGAAAATCAGCACCAGCAGCACGCTGACGGCAAGGATCACCTTATTGCGCGGAAGGGGGTTGGTTATCTTCACGGCAGGTTTTCCCTTATTTACGCGATGCTGCGCGGCATACCAGCGGCTGATTTGCGCCAGGACGACAATCGCCAGCAGCGCGGCCAGCACAAACCACGCCACGTTGCCTTTACCGTAGGGCGCGATAATCACCGCCGCCAGCAGAGGACCGAGGGAGCTACCAAAGTTCCCCCCCACCTGGAACAGAGACTGCGCCAGCCCGTGGCGTCCGCCGGAGGCCATACGCGCCACGCGGGACGATTCCGGATGGAACACCGATGAACCGGTTCCCACCAGCGCCGCGGCAACCAGTACCGCCTCAAAGCTGCCCGCCATGGCCAGCAGCACCAGCCCGCTCAGGGTGAAGCACATCCCAATGGGCAGCGACCATGGCATCGGGTATTTGTCCGTCCAATAGCCCACCACCGGCTGTAGCAGCGAAGAGGCCAGCTGGAAGGTCAGGGTGATCATCCCGATCTGCACGAAGGTTAATGAGAACTCAGACTGCAACAGCGGGTAGATCGCCAGAATCAGCGACTGGATCATGTCGTTGAGCAGATGAGAGAGACTGATTGCGCCTAATACTTTAAAGGAAGTGCGCGATTTCGGCGGCGACGCCGGAGCGCCCTGGACGGGCTGGGTTGATTCACTGATTGCCATAAATACCACGTCGATTTGTTATTAGAGATGCAGGGAGTAATTATTATCCGACTAACATACCCGTCCGTGACATTTGAAGAAAGTCGCAATTCTGAAAACTTATTTGTCTATTCTTGTGAGTCACTGTAATTTTTGCGTTTGTCTATGGGTCAGGGAGAGAGAAGATGAAGTTAATGAAGCGTGGCGTCGCGCTGGCGCTCATCGCCGCATGGGGGCTAACAAGCCTGCCCGCGCAGGCGTATGAAAAAGATAAAACCTATAAAATTACCATTCTGCATACTAACGATCATCACGGCCATTTCTGGCGCAGCGAATACGGTGAATATGGCCTGGCGGCGCAAAAAACGCTGGTGGACGGCATTCGTAAAGAGGTCGCGGCCCAGGGCGGCAGCGTGCTGTTGCTGTCGGGCGGGGATATTAATACCGGCGTACCGGAATCTGATTTGCAGGATGCCGAGCCTGATTTCCGCGGCATGAATTTAATTGGTTACGACGCGATGGCGGTCGGAAACCACGAGTTTGATAATCCGCTGAGCGTGTTGCGCCAGCAGGAGAAGTGGTCCAAATTCCCGTTCCTTTCCGCCAATATTTATCAGAAAAGCACCGGCGAGCGCTTGTTTAAACCGTGGGCGCTGTTCAAGCGTCAGGATCTGAAGATCGCGGTCATCGGCTTAACCACCGACGATACGGCCAAAATTGGCAACCCTGAATTTTTCACCGACATCGAATTCCGTAAACCGGCGGACGAAGCGAAGCTGGTGATCCAGGAGTTGCAGCAGAATGAAAAACCGGATGTGATTATCGCGACCACCCACATGGGGCATTACGATAACGGTCAGCACGGCTCTAACGCGCCGGGCGACGTGGAGATGGCGCGCAGCCTTCCAGCGGGCTCGCTGGCGATGATTGTGGGCGGTCATTCGCAGGATCCGGTCTGCATGGCTTCTGAGAATAAAAAGCAGGTAGATTATGTGCCCGGCACGCCGTGCGCGCCGGATCGTCAGAACGGGATCTGGATTGTACAGGCCCACGAGTGGGGTAAATACGTTGGCCGCGCGGATTTCGAATTCCGTAACGGCGAGATGAAGCTGGTGCACTATCAGCTCATCCCGGTCAACCTGAAGAAGAAAGTGACCTACCCGGATGGCAAAAGCGAGCGGGTACTCTACACGCCAGAGATCGCTGAAAACCAGCAGATGCTCTCTCTGCTGACGCCGTTCCAGAGCAAAGGGAAAGCGCAGCTGGACGTGAAGATTGGCACGCTTAACGGACGACTGGAAGGGGACCGCAGCAAAGTCCGCTTTGTACAGACCAACATGGGGCGTCTGGTGCTGGCCGCGCAGATGGCGCGCACGAATGCGGATTTCGCCGTGATGAGCGGCGGCGGTATTCGTGACTCCATCGAAGGCGGAGACATCACCTATAAAGACGTGCTCAAAGTGCAGCCGTTTGGCAACGTGGTGGTCTATGCGGACATGAGCGGGAAGGAGGTGATTGACTACCTGACCGCCGTGGCGCAGATGAAGCCAGATTCCGGGGCGTATCCGCAGTTTGCTAACGTCAGCTTCGTCGCGAAGGACGGTAAGCTCAACGATCTCAAAATCAAAGGCGAACCGGTTGATACGGCGAAAACCTACCGCCTGGCAACGTTAAGCTTTAACGCCACCGGCGGCGACGGCTATCCGCATATCGATAACAAACCGGGCTATGTAAATACCGGGTTTATTGATGCGGAAGTGTTGAAGCAGTTTATCCAGCAAAATTCACCGATTGACGTGAACGCGTATGAGCCGAAAGGTGAGGTGAGCTGGCAGTAGTGTTGTGCGGCCTGATGCCCTCACCCCAACCCTCTCCCACCGGGAGAGGGCGCGAACACAAAAAACGGTAACGCCTGTTACCGTTTTGCTTTTACCTCGCAGCGCCACCGGGCAATTTTCTCAATCCCGGCGCGCAATATCCGCAAATTTCGCGTCCAGCATTTTCGCCAGATCGCCTGCGGACAGTTCGATATCCAGCCCGCGTTTGCCGCCAGAAATATAGATCGTTTCAAATTCTTGCGAAGGCGCATCGATCAGCGTGGGCAGACGCTTTTTCTGACCGAGCGGGCTGATCCCGCCGACCAGATAACCCGTTGTGCGTTGCGCAACCATCGGGTCTGCCATATCGACCTTTTTCGCTCCCAGCGCTTTGGCCACTTTCTTCAGATCAAGCTGTCCGGCGACGGGCGTTACTGCTACGGCGAGGTGCTTCATATCGCCGTTCACCGCGACCAGCAGCGTTTTGTAGACCTGGTCCGCGTTCAGCCCCAGCTTGCGCACCACTTCATCACCAAAGTTGGTTTCGTTCGGATCGTGATCGTAGGTGTGGATCCGGAAAGAAATTTTGTTTTTTTCGAGTAATTTAACGGCGGGAGTCATGGCTATCCTTCTTACGACAGACGATTCATGCCAGCAGCATACGCCTGACGTTTGTCTAAAAAATAGCACCATCTTGCGCAATAGTATTGGCAGTGATGGTTACTTTGAGCGACAATCGGCGTAGCCGAAGGTCACTTCGGTATAATAAAAACGATGAAATTCCTCTTTGACGGGCCAATAGAAATATTGGCCATTTTTTTATTTCAGCAGCGACGGCAAATTCCCTTCTCCGTACAAATGCAACGCGCCAACCGCGACAACATAACGACCGGCAGGCAGGGCATATAGCGTCTCCCGCCACGCCTGGTTGCGCGCGTTCATCAGCACATCATACAACGATTCACTGAACGTCGACGGTAACGCCAGCTTACCGTCTGCGGGCGGCGCATCCAGCCACCAGCCAATCATCGTTTGCAGCAGACGCGCGTTGGTGTGCCAGTGGGTCAGGGTATCATCCAGTAGCATCTTGCCGTCATCGGGAAGCTGGCGAAGGAGCGCAATCTGGCTGTCCGTGCCTTCCAGTTCAATAACGGACAGGTTGCGCGCCCTTGCCGCATTCAGCAGTTGATAATCGATACCGTAATCGCCGCGCAGCCCCAGGCGCTGCGCCTGGGTTGCCTGTAGCACCATGGCAATTTGCCACAGGGGCAGGGTGTCGAGCATTGAGAGCGAGACGCCGGTCTCATCCGCAAGACGAGTAAGCTCAGCCAACTGCGTCTCGTTAAGACGTTCCGCCAGGGGGCGGCCGCTTTCCAGCCCGGCAAACGGCGATTCATGGCCGGAGATGTCGGCTTCGACGATCAGCGCGTCGGCGCGCTTCAGTAGTTTAATCAGGCCGGAGGGCAGGGGGGACATATCCTGCGTGCCCATATGAATGCTTCCCACCAGGTGCAGATGCTGCCCGCCCGGAAGCGAAATATCCATACCGGGCCAGGCATAACGGCGGGGAAAAAGGGCGCGAAACGATGTTTTTATACGATTAAACAGACCCATACGCGCTCCATAAACGGAAAGGTTCATGCTAGCGCGTACGGGTACAAGGTTCAATCCTTCGGTTTAAACCGCAGCAGACGGTTAGCGTTGCTCACCACGGTAATTGACGAGAGCGCCATCGCCGCACCCGCAACAACCGGGTTCAGCAGGGTACCGGTCAGCGGCCACAAAATCCCGGCGGCAATCGGAATGCCGAGCGAGTTATAGACGAACGCCCCCAGCAGGTTCTGCTTCATGTTGCGCAACGTGGCTTTCGAAATCGCCAGCGCGTCCGCCACGCCCATCAGGCTGTGGCGCATCAGGGTGATCGCCGCGGTTTCAATGGCGACATCGCTCCCGCCGCCCATCGCAATTCCTACGTCAGCCTGCGCCAGCGCCGGGGCGTCGTTGATGCCGTCGCCCACCATCGCCACCTGGCGACCCTGACTTTGCAGGTTCTTGATGGCGTCCGCTTTGCCGTCCGGCAGCACGCCCGCGATCACCTCATCAATACCGGCTTCTTTGGCGATGGCGTTGGCGGTGGTCGGGTTGTCCCCGGTCAGCATCACCAGACGATAGCCCGCGCGGTGCAGGCGCTGTAAGGCATCTACGCTGTCCTGGCGTAACGGATCGCGCACGGCCAGTAGCGCCGCCACCTGACCATCCCTCGCCAGCAGAACCGGCGTCGCGCCCTGAGAGGCCTGCGCGTTCAGCTCTGCGTCCAGCGCGGACGTATCAACGCCGTGTTCAGTCAGCAGTGCCTGGTTTCCCAGCAGCAGCGTATGGCCTTCGGCTTCACCGCTGACCCCTAAACCGCGCAGGGTGCGGAAGTTACTTACCTGCGGCAGACGGGCATCACCGGCTTTCTCCAGGATGGCGCGCGCCAGCGGGTGGCTGGAGCCTTGTTCCAGCGCGGCGGCCAAGCGCAGGGCATCCGTCTCCGTACAGCCAACGGTACTGACGGCTACCACCTGCGGTTTGCCCTCGGTGAGCGTGCCGGTTTTATCAAAAACAAGGGTGTCCAGCGTGCTTGCCCGTTGCAGGGCGTCAGCATCACGGACCAGTACGCCAAATTCGGCGGCGCGTCCGACGCCAGAGATAATCGACATCGGCGTGGCCAGGCCAAGGGCACAAGGGCAGGCGATGATCAGTACCGTGGTGGCGATCACCAGGGTGTAGACAATCTGCGGCGCCGGGCCGAATAAATACCAGATTGCCGCGCTCAGCAGGGCAATACCGACGACCACCGGCACAAAAATGGCGGAGATTTTATCGGCAAGCTGACCAATCTCCGGCTTACTGCTCTGCGCCTGGCGGACCATGCGAATGATGCGTGACAGCGTGGTATGGCTCCCGACCGCGCTGGCGCGGAACAGCACGCTGCCGTCCTGCACGACCGTACCGGCATGCACGGCGTCGCCCTGAGATTTCTGCTGAGGAATCGGCTCGCCGGTCAGCATCGCTTCATCCAGCCAGGCATCGCCCTGGGTGATTTCACCGTCGACGGGCACGCGGTCGCCGGTGGTCAGGCGCAGCGTCATTCCCGGCTGTACCTCTGAGAGCGGAACGCTTTTTTCCCCGTCGTCCGTGACCACGCGGGCCGTCGGCGGGGTTAAATCAAGCAATCTTTCCAGCGCTTTCGACGAGCGCTGACGCGCGCGGGCTTCGAGCATATGGCCTAAGTTAATCAGACCGATAATCATCGCACTCGCTTCATAATAGAGATGGCGCGCCTCCATCGGGAACCACTGCGGCCAGACGTTAACGCTCATCGAATAGAGCCACGCCGCGCCGGTCCCGAGGGCGACCAGGGTATCCATCGTCGCGGTGCGGTTTTTCAGGCTCTTCCAGGCGCTGGTATAGAAATGCCCGCCTGCAAACACCATCACCGCAAGGGTAATCAGACCAATCACCAGCCACAGGGTGCGGTTGTCAGCGGTGACCATCATGTTGTCACCCATCATGCCCCACACCATCACCGGAATACCGACCAGCAGGGCGACAATCGCCTGCCAGCGGAAGCGCTTCATGGTGGCGACAGCCGTTTCCTGCTGGCGCTCGCGGCGCTCGGCATCATCTTCGATGGCCTCCGCCCCGTAGCCCGCTTTCTCCACGGCCTGCACTAACTCTGCGGCGGAGGCGCTGCCCATCACCAGCGCAGTACGCTCCGCCAGGTTTACCCGTGCCTGTGCTACACCCGGTACCGCCTGTAAGGCGTTTTGTACCCGGGAAACGCAGCTGGCGCAGCTCATGCCGTTGATCAGCAGCTGTTGGCTGTCATCAATGTCATCAGCTACCGGAAGCTCAGGAGTGGCCGCTGTCAGTGCTTCCGACGGGGATGATGACTCTGCCAGCGGTTTAGCCTTTGGGTGGCTTAACTCCGCCCCGTAACCGGCCTGTTTAATGGTATCAATCAGCGCGTCGGCGCTGGCGCTGCCGGTCACGGCGGCATGATCGATAGTCACCTCAGCGCTTTCCACGTCAGGACGCTGCTCCAGGCTTTCTTTAACGCGTTTGACACAGTGGCCGCAGGAGAGGCCGTCCAGTGTCAGGTCAATAGTGTGAGACATAACAAAACTCCCGTATAATGTACTGGTCAATTGTTGACCTTCACTCTGCTTTTCGCTAACTGTTATGAAGGTTAAACCTTCCATCAAGGGGAAGGTCAAGGGGGAAATGTGAATATCAGCGATGTTGCGAAAAAAACCGGCTTAACCAGCAAAGCGATTCGCTTTTATGAGGAAAAAGGGCTGGTGACGCCACCGTTGCGCAGTGAGAACGGCTACCGCAGCTATACGCAGCTGCATCTTGATGAACTGACGTTACTGCGCCAGGCAAGACAGGTAGGATTTAACCTTGAGGAGTGCGGCGAGCTGGTTAACCTGTTTAACGATCCGAAACGCCACAGTGCCGACGTGAAAAAACGTACGCTGGAAAAAGTGGCGGAGATCGAACGCCATATCATCGAATTACAGGCGATGCGTGAGCAACTGTTACAGCTGGCAGAATCCTGCCCGGGAGATGACAGCGCCGAGTGCCCGATTATCGACAATCTTTCCGGCTGCTGCCACCGTAAAACCCACGCCTAACAGGCTTTAACCCGCAGGGTAATACCTTCCACCGCGATGACCTCAACCCGCGTGCCGGCGCTGAGGTCATCATCGGCCACCACCGGCCACGAACTGTCCCCCACGCGCATATGACCGCGTCCGTTTATTAGCGTGTTATCAAGCGTAAAGCGTTTACCCACGATCTGCTGCCCACGCTGGTTGAGATGCGCGTCGACCGGCTTCTGCGCCTTCACCCGTTTGTTCAGCCAGCGCCACCACAGCCAGGCGGCCAGCAGCGTCAGCACGGCAAACAGCGCGCCCTGCCACTCCCAGCCGACAGGCAGCAGCCAGACGACCAGCCCGGTAATCACCGCGGCAACCCCGCTCCACAGCAGATAACCGTTGCCGCCAAGCATCTCGGCGGCCAGCAGCAGTCCGCCAAGGCTTAGCCAGAACGCATGAGGATGTGCAACGATGAGCTCAATCATTTTTTACGCTCGTTTCCGCCGTCTTTGATCAGTTCGGCAATTCCGGCGATAGACCCCATCAGGCTGCTGGCATCCAGCGGCATCATTACCACTTTGCTGTTGTTCGCGGAGCCGATCTCCTTCAGCGCATCGGTATATTTTTGTGCGACGAAGTAGTTCACGGCCTGGATATCCCCGGCGGCAATCGCCTCGGAGACCATTTGCGTCGCGCGGGCTTCTGCTTCTGCCGAACGTTCACGCGCTTCCGCCTGGAGGAAGGCAGACTGACGGTCGCCCTCGGCTTTCAGGATCTGCGACTGTTTTTCCCCTTCCGCTTTCAGGATTTCAGCCTGACGCACCCCTTCGGCTTCAAGAATATAGGCACGCTTGGTACGCTCGGCCTTCATCTGCGCGTTCATGGAAGCAATCAGCTCTGCCGGTGGGCGCACGTCGCGGATCTCAATGCGTGTCACTTTGATCCCCCACGGATTGGTGGCTTCATCCACAATGTGCAGCAGGCGGGTATTAATGCTGTCGCGCTGGGAGAGCATTTCATCCAGCTCCATCGAGCCAAGCACGGTACGGATGTTGGTCATGGTCAGGTTGACGATCGCCAGCTCCAGGTTGCTCACCTCATAGGCCGCTTTTGGCGCATCAATCACCTGAATAAAGCACACCGCATCGATGGTGACGTTGGCGTTATCCTTGGAGATGACTTCCTGAGAAGGGATATCCAGCACCTGCTCCATCATGTTGATCTTGCGCCCAATTCTGTCCATGAACGGGACGATCAGGCTTAAACCCGGCTGAAGGGTATTGGTGTAGCGACCGAAGCGTTCGACGGTCCACTGGTAACCCTGCGGGACAATTTTGACGCCTGCGCCCACGATAACCAGCGCAACGAAAATAAGGACGGGAACAACGATGAGCATAAAAACCTCCTGTTTTGCATGCCGTAACGAGAAAAACTGCGTATTTGTTGAACGTAAGTATATCGGCTAACGAACAGGATTTCGCCCCTGTAAAGAGGTGGGAACCGGACTGGCAGAAATAAAACGCCCCGTTCGGGATGCGGGGCGCAAAGCGTTACTTTTCAGACCAGGTATAGCTGAAGTCAGTGATAAACCCATCCCCGGCGTCAGCGATGGCTTTTGATAATCCCTGATAGTATTTTTCCAGGCCGATGGCCTCTATCTGCTGGATCTGCTCGCGAACGGGAGCGCAGAACAGCACCGCATTGCCCGCTCCGACACGTTTGTTGTTCGGCGGCAGATCGCCAGTAATCGCTTTAAACCAGGTTCTGATCCCTTGCTTTAAGTTGTGCGGCGCTTTTGTAAGATCCTCCTGGCCGGTCAGCACCTGTAGGGTAGGGAATTCATTAGCATTGACGGCGGTTTTCATACGCGCAAAGAACGCGGTAAAAAGCTCAAAAGAGCCGAGATCCGTAACGCGAGGCTTGGTAGTTTTTCCGTTTTTATTGCCCATTTTTCCGGCAGGGGCTGTAGGTGCCGGAACCACATTGACCTTATGCAGATCCAGACCAAACAGCAGATTGCAGTGCGCCCGGCGCTCTTTAAGCGGGTAGGACATCAGCACGTCAATAAACGCCGTCGCCTTCACATCGGCCAGGTCATGGTTAATCAGCCATTGCGAGCGGGCAAATTCCGCAGGGGAAACGAACCAGTCAGGCACCTCAGTAAAGCGTCTGGATTTACCCTTGCCGTCAAACTCGAGAAAGTAAGCCCCATCATCAAAAGCAAAATAGCAGTTTTTAAAGCTACCGATTGTGGTGTTAACGATGAGCGCCTTCTTAACAAAATCGACCACCTCTGCACCCATGACAAAACGCGTGAGTTCAGAAGAATTGATGACTTCCATTAATGTTTCCACATCAGGAACACCAGGCTTCAGGGAGGAGAACTCATAAAAGATATGTGTCATGTTGCTGACTTCCTGTAGTGATAGAGGTGACAATAAACAGGCAAAAAGTTTAACACTTGCTATAGGTTAAGGCTATTCGCGCTGCGTAGCGGAAAGGATTATGCTAAAGGCTCTTCTTATCACAGCGGTTAATGGAATCGGAATGAATAATAAAAAAAATCTTCTGGATATCAGGGATGTTGGCTTTCGTGTGGGTGATAACACCATCCTTCAGCACGTCGATTTTTGTCTCTCTCCGGGCGAATTTAAACTGATAACCGGTCCCTCCGGCTGCGGCAAAAGCACCCTCCTGAAAATCGTGGCTTCGCTACTGAGCCCAACGGAGGGAACCATCCTGTTTGCAGGAAAAGATATCGCCACGCTTTCACCGGAAAGCTATCGCCAGCAGGTGTCATACTGCGTGCAAACGCCGTCCCTGTTTGGCGACACGGTGTACGACAATCTGGTTTTCCCCTGGCACATCCGCAACCAAACGCCTGATCCGAAAAAGTTTACCGACGATCTGACCCGGTTCGGGCTTTCGCCGGAGACGCTGACCAAATCGATCGCCGAACTGTCGGGAGGGGAAAAGCAGCGCGTCTCGCTGATCCGTAACCTGCAATTCTTGCCGAAGGCGCTGTTGCTGGACGAAATCACCAGCGCGCTGGATGACGCTAACAAGCGCAACGTCAATGACATTATCCATCGCTACGCCCGGGAGCAGAATATTGCCGTGCTGTGGGTGACGCATGATTCAAATGAAATTACCCATGCGGATGATGTCATCACGCTCAGGCCGCAGGGCGGGAAAATGGAGGAGGCTCACCGTGGGTGAACATAACATAACCAACGAATCGCTGGCGCTGTCAATGGTCCTGGTGCTGGTGGCGATTGTGGTCAGCTACCGGGAAAAGCTGGGGCTGGAAAAAGATATTCTTTGGAGTATCGCCCGCGCGGTCATTCAGCTCATCATCGTCGGCTATGTGCTGAAATACATCTTCAACGTCAATCATGCCGTGCTGACCCTGTTGATGGTGCTATTTATCTGCTTTAACGCGGCATGGAACGCGCAGAAACGCAGTAAATACATCGATAAAGCGTTCATTTCGTCGTTGATCGCCATCACTACCGGGACCGCGTTAACGCTGGCTGTGCTGGTGCTTTCCGGCTCGATAGAATTTACGCCGATGCAGGTGATCCCCATTTCCGGGATGATTGCGGGCAATGCGATGGTGGCGGTCGGGTTGTGCTACAACAATCTGGGGCAACGGTTCAGCAGTGAACGGCAGCAGCTTCAGGAGAAGCTAAGCCTTGGCGCGACGCCGAAAGTGGCCTCGGCGAGGTTGATCCGCGACAGCATTCGCTCTTCGCTGATCCCAACGGTGGATTCCGCCAAAACGGTGGGGCTGGTGAGCCTGCCGGGCATGATGTCGGGGCTGATTTTTGCCGGTATCGATCCGGTAAAAGCCATTAAATACCAGATTATGGTGACGTTTATGCTGCTCTCTACGGCGAGCCTGTCCACCATCATTGCCTGCTACCTGACCTATCGGAAGTTTTACAACGCGCGCCACCAGCTGGTGGTGACGCAGTTGAAAAAGACGGGGTAATATCTGCTTTTATAGGCCCGGTAAGCGTTAGCGCCACCGGGCATTTTTTTGCTAGTAGAGCAACGCGTACAGCTGACGACGATATTTCGACGCCAGCGCGTCACCGGTACCCAGCGCGGCCAGGATCTCCTGGAACATCTTCCGCGCCTGTCCGTCTGCGGCGCCCAGGTCCTTTTGAAGATGGCTAAACAGCAGCTCCAGCGCCTCTTCGTTACGCCCCACCTGATGAAGCTGAAGCGCCAGCTGGCTTGCCAGCGCGGCATCCTGCGGGTTGTCCGCAACCTGCTGCTGAAGCTGTTGAATTTCAGGGGTATCGGCCGCCTGTTTAAGCAGGTCAATCTGCGCCACCAGACCCTGATAACGGGTATCCTGATCCTGCATCGGCACCGTTTTCAGCACGGCTTCCGCGTCTTCAGGGCGGTGCAGTGCAATCTGGGTCTCTGCCAGCAGCAGACCAATCTGGCTGTTCTGGTTCGACAGCTGCCACGCGTCTTTTAACAGCGGCAGCGCCTCGTCGTACTTGCCTTCCTGCATCAGCACCATGGCTTCCTGCGCTTTCAGCTCTTCTTCGCGCGGCAGGACTTTATCCAGCAGGGCGCGGATCGCCTCTTCCGGCTGCGGCCCCTGGAAGCCATCCACCGGCTGACCGTTCTGGAACAGGTAGACGGTTGGGATCGCGCGCAGGCCAAACTGGGAAGCCACCATCGGTTCGGCGTCACAATCCAGCTTCGCCAGAATGAACTGACCGTTGTACTGCGCGGCAAGGCTTTCCAGGACCGGCGTCAGTTGCAGGCAGTGTTGGCTGCGTTCAGACCAGAAGTAGAACAGCACCGGTTTAGTCATTGACTGTTCGAGCGTCTGTTGCAGGTTAGCTTCAGTTATGTTGACGATATTCTGTACGGACATGCGGCATTCTCTTTTATCGGTTTACTCTTTACATGGGGGTAAGCGTGGTCGCTTCAACTCAACCCTGCAAAATTTTGTCCATCATCCGCCCCGGCAGCAGGCGTTTCAACCAGCCGACGGCATGGGTCACCAGCGTGACCGGATAGCGCATTTTAGGGGTATCGCTCTCAAACGCGTGGCGCACTTTGGCAACGACGGCTTCTGGCCCAAGCGTAAAACGCGCCGCGATGCCGGGATTTTCGACCGGTTTGTCCGCCTGCGTCTGGTTAACGTTTTCCGTAAAGCGGGTGCGGATCGGGCCGGGTTCAATCAGGCTGACCTTAATACCGCTGTGGCGCAGCTCCATGCGCAACGCATCGGACCAGGCTTCAAGCGCATATTTACTGGCAGCGTAAGCCCCGCGGCCCGGCGTGGAGATCAGGCCCATCACCGAGGAGGTCATGACAATCCGCCCTTCGCCGTGCGGCAGCATGGCCGGGAGAAGGCGCATGGTAAGCTGATGCGCCCCGAAAAAGTTTGCGGAGAACTGCTGCTCCAGCTGTTCCCGTGAGAGAGTCTGTAGCGGGCCGTACACGCCGTAGCCCGCATTGTTGAACAGACCGTAAAGACGGTTGTTGGTCAGGGCGATAACCTCATCGGCGGCCTGCTCTACGCTCTCTGGCGAATCAAGATCCAGCAGAATGCCGGTAAATCCCAGCCCTCGCATGCGTTCGACATCCTCGGGTTTGCGGCAGGCTGCCAGCACCCAAAACCCCTGACGTTTCAGTTCAAGGGCGCTTTCAAGGCCAATTCCGCTGGAACATCCTGTTATTAAGACCGATTTTTGCATAACTTTACCTGTCAGGTTCTCAGCTGTTTGACGAGTCATGTTTTACTAAAGGAGCCAGCCGGGTTGCCATCCAGTCGGCAATAAACGGCTGGGCATCGCGATTGGGGTGAATGCCATCATCCTGCATCCACTGGGGTTTCAGATAGACCTCTTCCATGAAAAATGGCAGCAGCGGAATATCAAACTCTTTGGCAAGCTTAGGATAGATCGCGCTAAACGCCTCATTATACCGACGGCCGTAGTTAGCGGGCAGGCGAATTTGCATCAGCAGCGGCTGGGCATTGGCGGCCTTAATGGTTTGCAAAATGGTCCGCAGCGTTTGCTCCGTTTGCTGAGGCTGGAAGCCGCGCAAACCATCATTACCGCCCAGTTCGACCAGCACCCAACGCGGTTGATGCTGCTTAAGCAGGGCAGGCAGGCGCGATAAGCCTTGCTGCGACGTATCGCCGCTGATGCTGCCGTTCACGACAGAGGCCCGGGACTGCCATTTATCATTGAGCAGGGCGGGCCAGGCCGCACTGGCGGCCATACGATAGCCCGCGCTCAGGCTGTCGCCCAGAATCAATAACGTGTCCGCAGCCGCCGCGCGGAAGGTCATCAGCATCAAAAACAGGAAGGGCAAATGCCAGCGGAAAACATTGTTGAAGTTCATCGTCTTAAGAAGTCCGTCGGTCAGGGGGAACACGAGCTTTCCATCCTCACCGGAGTTGAACTCGTTGTCAAACGTGCCGAAACCATCGCCCTGATTGGTGAATCCGGTTCCGGTAAGTCCACGCTGCTGGCCATTCTCGCCGGTCTGGACGATGGCAGCAGTGGGGAAGTGAACCTGGTCGGCCAGCCCCTCCACGCGCTTGATGAAGAGGCCCGCGCCGCGCTGCGAGCCCGGCATATCGGGTTTGTCTTTCAGTCATTCATGCTGATCCCGACGCTGAACGCGCTGGAAAACGTTGAGCTACCTGGCCTGCTGCGCGGTGAAAATACCCGTGAAAGCCGCGATCACGCGAAGGCGTTGCTGGAACAGCTGGGGCTGGGAAAACGTCTCGACCACCTTCCGGCACAGCTTTCCGGCGGTGAGCAGCAGCGCGTGGCGCTGGCCAGGGCGTTTAACGGGCGCCCGGAAGTGCTGTTTGCCGATGAGCCAACGGGCAATCTCGACCGTAAAACCGGGGACAAAATTGCCGATCTGCTGTTTTCCCTCAACCGCGAGCACGGCACCACACTGATTCTGGTTACCCACGACCCGCAGCTGGCCGCCCGCTGCGACCGCCGCCTGCGGCTGGTGAACGGTATTCTTCAGGAGGAAGCATGATTGCCCGCTGGTTCTGGCGCGAGTGGCGCTCGCCCTCGCTGCTGATTGTCTGGCTGGCGTTGAGCCTCGCGGTGGCCTGCGTGCTGGCGCTCGGTAGCGTCAGCGATCGTATGGAGAAAGGGCTTAGCCAGCAGAGTCGGGAATTTATGGCCGGGGACCGGGCTCTGCAAAGTTCTCGCCCCGTGCCGCCGGGCTGGATTGAGGAAGCGCGCAAAGAGGGGCTGAAAGTAGGGGAGCAGATCACCTTTCAGACCATGACCTTTGCGGGCGACACGCCGCAGCTTGCCAGCGTAAAAGCCGTGGATGACATCTACCCGATGTACGGTGACTTACAAACCAGCCCGCCGGGGCTAAAACCGACGGCCGGTACGGTCCTGCTGGCATCGCGACTGATGGCGCTGCTGAACCTGAAGCCCGGCGACAGTATCGACGTCGGCGACGCGACACTCAAAATTGCCGGGGAAGTGGTGCAGGAGCCCGACTCCGGATTTAATCCGTTCCAGCTTGCGCCGCGCCTGCTGATGAACACCGCGGATGTGGCGAAAACCCACGCCGTCCAGCCGGGAAGCCGTGTCACCTGGCGGTATAAGTTTGGCGGAACGCCAGCTCAGCTGGAGGCGTACGAAAAATGGCTCCTGCCGCAGCTCAAGCCGGAACACCGCTGGTACGGACTGGAGCAGGATGACGGGGCGCTCGGCAAATCTCTTGAGCGTTCTCAGCAGTTCCTGCTGCTGTCGGCGCTGTTAACCCTGCTGCTTGCCATTGCGGCGGTTGCCGTGGCGATGGGGCACTACTGCCGCAGCCGTTACGATCTGGTGGCGATCCTCAAAACCCTCGGCGCGGGCCGCGCGCAACTGCGCAAGCTGATTGTCGGCCAGTGGCTGATGGTGCTGGCGCTGTCGGCTCTGACCGGCGGGGCGATAGGGCTGCTGTTTGAAAAGCTTCTGATGGTGCTGCTCAAACCGGTACTGCCCGCCGCATTACCGCCTGCCAGCCTCTGGCCGTGGCTGTGGGCAATCGGCGCGATGACGACGATCTCCCTGCTGGTGGGGTTACGCCCGTACCGGCTGCTACTCGCCACCCAGCCGCTGCGCGTGCTGCGCCGCGATGTGGTGGCCAGCGTTTGGCCGCTGAAGTTCTACCTGCCGGTGATTATTGCGGTGGCGGTCGGGCTGCTGGCCTGGCTGATGGGCGGCAGTACGCTGCTGTGGGCGGTGCTGGCGGGCGCGGTGGTGCTGGCGCTGCTGTGCGGCGTAGTGGGCTGGATACTGCTTAATGTGCTGAGAAAGCTGACAGTTAAATCACTTCCCATACGGTTAGCGGTTAACCGACTGCTGCACCAGCCGTGGTCTACCCTCAGCCAGCTCTCGGCATTTTCGCTGTCGTTTATGCTGCTGGCGCTTCTGCTGGTGCTGCGCGGGGATCTGCTGGATCGCTGGCAGCAGCAGCTTCCGCCAGAAAGCCCGAACTATTTCCTGATCAACATCGCGCCCGAGCAGGTGACGCCGCTGAAGGGCTTCCTGTCCGAGCATCACATTATTCCCGAGTCGTTCTATCCGATCGTGCGCGCCCGACTGACGCAGATCAACGGCCAGTCGACGGAGGGAAATAAGGATGAATCGCTCAACCGCGAACTCAACCTGACCTGGCAGGCGAAACGTCCGGACCATAACCCGATCGTTGCTGGCACCTGGCCGCCGAAAGCGGGGGAAGTGTCGATGGAGGAGGGGCTGGCGACACGCCTGAACGTGAACCTCGGCGACAGCGTGACCTTCACCGGTGATACCCAGGATTTCACCGCCAAAGTTACCAGCCTGCGTAAAGTGGACTGGGAAAGCCTGCGGCCAAACTTCTTCTTCATCTTCCCGCCGGGTGCGCTGGACGGACAGCCCCAGAGCTGGCTCACCAGCTTCCGCTGGGAAAACGGCAACGGCATGCTGACGCAGCTTAACCGGGAATTTCCGACGGTGAGCCTGCTGGATATCGGCGCGATCCTTAAACAGGTCGGGCAGGTGCTGGAGCAGGTAAGCCGCGCGCTGGAGGTGATGGTGGTGCTGGTGACGATCTGTGGCATATTGCTGCTGCTGGCGCAGGTGCAGGTCGGCATGCGTCAGCGTCATCAGGAGCTGGTTGTCTACCGCACGCTGGGGGCCAGTAAACGGCTGCTGCGCGCCACGCTGTGGAGCGAATTTGCCCTGCTCGGGCTGGTGGCGGGCCTGGTGGCGGCCATCGGGGCGGAAACGGCGCTGGCGGTACTCCAGAGCAAAGTCTTCGACTTCCCGTGGGAGCCCGACTGGCGGCTGTGGCTCACGCTGCCCGTCTGCGGCGCCGTGCTGCTGTCCCTGTGCGGCGGCTGGCTCGGATCCCGGCTGTTGAAAGGTAAAGCGCTATTCCGCCAGTTTGTCAGCTAGTTTACTGACGTGATGATGACGCACCGGCATTTCTGCTGGTGCGTCATTGCTTAACGGCACAAATCGTTAATGCCCCTGCATTTAGTAGCACAAAACATTAAAAACCCGCCCACACAGCCCGAATTTTTCCGGTTAATATTCACCAGCTAAATATTTAGCAGCGTGTCTATCAAGGAAAAAGAATGACTATAAGAAAAACAGCGCTGGCGACAACGATCGGCGCAGCAGTGGCATTGGCTTCTTTCGCATCCCAGGCGGAAATCACTCTTCTGAAACAGGATCCGCAGGCGGGTAACCCGCTGAGCCGCCTGAACTTCACCGTTGGCGGTAGTATTCGTCCTCAGTTCCAGAACATGACCGGCGATGACGGCAAAAACGGCTACAAGCGCAACGGCTTTGACGGCGGTACCCGCTTCCGTTTCGCGGCAGACTACTACCTGTTCGATGACATCAGCTGGATCACTTACTACGAGCTGGGTGTGAACATTCCGGCGCAGTTTAACTGGGATAACCACTACGCCGACGGCGCGCACGATACTTCACGCCGTATGCTCTACACCGGTCTGAAGAGCGACACCTGGGGTACGCTGACCTTCGGCCAGCAGAACAGCGTGTACTATGACGTGGTGGGCGCAAAAACCGATATCTGGGACTACGACATGATTGGTCAGGCGCCAGGTAACGGGATTAATGGCGACTACGACGGCTCTTACCGTTCACGCCAGATGCTGAAGTACAAGAAAACCGTGGGCGATGCTGACATCTACGCCTCTTACCTGTTTGAAGACAGCGAATACCTGCCGGGCAACGGCCTGCGCTACAAGCGTAAAGGCGGCGGTTCACTGGGTATCGATTATCACCTGACCACCGATCTGACCTGGGGCGCAGCGTGGAACTACACCCGCGCGGACATGCGTAACCCGGACAACGGCGACAGCAAATCCTACGACCAGAACATCCTTGGTACCGCCCTGAGCTGGACGCCGGATAACTGGACCTTCTCCGCAGGCGGCGGCTGGTATCAAAACTTCCTGACCACCAAAAAAGTGTCCGTTAACGACTACTTCGCCGGTGATGCATGGGGTATTGAATACTTTGCGGGTTACAAGTTCCCTGTTGGTCAGTATGCGGTGAAATCCATCCAGCCGTACTTCATGGGCGACCGTATCGAGTACGTGAATGGCCGTAACTACCAGCGCATCGACAACGGTGTGGGTATCAGCTTCCAGCTGGATTACGGTTTCCGCGTGGATTACGAACACGTGTTCACCTCCAGCACCGACAACCTGGGCGACATGAACCTGGTGCGTCTGCGTTACGACTTCTAAGTTGTCATGTAGGGTGCGGCCTGATGCCCTCACCCTGACCCTCTCCCACGGGGAGAGGGAAAAAACATTAAAAACGGCAACCCAGGTTGCCGTTTTGCTTTTACCTCGCCACCCGGCTTTATTTTTCAGCGATCGAGCCACTCAGCAATTTCTTCGTACGTCCCGCGATACACAATCTTCTCCGCCTTTTTCTCCAGCTGATAGCCGTACATCGGGTCGTAATAATCCTTCAGCAGCGGCACAAGCCAGCTGAAGTGCGCGTCAGTGCTGCCAGTACGCTGTTGCTCGACAAGCGCGGCATCCAGCAGGGCGGTAAATTCCGCGAAGCGTTGCAGTCCCAGACGGCGACGAATGGCGTACAGGCCGTGATGCAGATATTCGCTATACGCTTTCCAGCCCGCTTTCTCGCCGTAGGCAGCAGAAAAATCGGCCCACATATGGTCGAAATACTCTTCGCGCAGGCGCTCCAGGCGGACTTCAAAGGGGTCTTCGACGACAACGACAGGGGCGTCAACCATGCGGTCGCGCAGGCATTCCGGCAGGTGGTTAGAGCCAATCATCCGGCCTTCATCTTCCAGCACCCAGCGCGCGGCGTCTTTTTTTAGCAGTTCGACGGCAAGGTGATTTTCAAAACTGGCCTGGGAAAGCTGCGGGGTGAGCGTGCGACCAAATGATGAGCCGCGATGGTGCGCCAGCCCTTCCAGATCGATGCCCTGCGCATGCTGCTTAACCAGCAGCGTTTTACCGTTTCCGGTACAGCCGCCGATAAGCACCATCGGTTTTTGTGACTGCTCAATGGTCACCTGAATCGCCGTCTGACGCAGGGCCTTATAGCCGCCGCGGATCAGCGGATAATCGATTCCCGCCTCTTTCAGCCAGGCCTGGGAGATGTGTGAGCGCTGACCACCGCGCGCGCAGCAAAGGTAGCCCTCAGGATGGGCCAGGCTGGCTTCCCGCCAGGCGTTGATGCGCGCCTCTCGCGTCTCGCCGTTGACCAGGCTATGGCCGAGCGCCAGCGCGGCGTCCGGACCCTGGCGTTTATAGCAGGTGCCGACGGCGGCACGCTCGTCGTCGTTCATTAAGGGCAGGTTGAGTGCGGCGGGCATCGCACCCTGGGCAAATTCGATCGGCGCGCGAACGTCGATTAAAGGGGTATCGGACGCGAGGAGCGCGCGATAGTCCGTTCCATCGTTCATGGTGATTCCAGAAGAAAACTGAGCAGTAATGGGCGGGAATTGTACGCCGGGGAAGGGGAAGGTCAACTCCCCGGCGGGGGATACTTACTTCAGTTTTGACTGCGCCCAGACAATGCCGCTCGCGTATTCTGGCGGCAGCAGGGGAACAATCGCTTCCAGCGTAGCGCTCAGACGGTCCGTGTCGGTATCGTTCAGGTTCAGGTGGCCGACCTTACGCCCCGGACGTACCTCTTTGTCGTACCAGTGCAGGTGCACCAGCGGCAGCTTCAGCCAGTTGTAGTTCAGATCGGTGCCGATCAGGTTGATCATCACCGACGGGCTGGTCACCACCGGCTGCGGCAGCGGCAGGTCAGTGATGGCGCGCAGGTGCAGCTCGAACTGGCTGATGGAGGCGCCGTTTTGCGTCCAGTGACCGCTGTTGTGCACGCGCGGCGCAAGTTCGTTGATCAGCAGACCCGACGGCGTGACGAAACACTCCATCGCCATTACGCCCACATAGCCCAGCTCATGCATGATGGCAGAGAGCATTTCTTCCGCCTGCGCCTGCTGGTCAGCATTGGCCTGCGGGAAGGCGACGCTGGTGCGCAGAATCCCGTCCTGATGCAGGTTATGCGTTAGCGGGTAAAAAACGGTGTGCCCGTCATGCCCGCGCGCGCCCACCAGCGACACTTCACCGCTGAAATTTATGCCCTGCTCAACGATACACTCGCCGTAGCAGTCATCCGGCAGCTCGGCGGTGTCGTTCGCGCGCAGGCGCCACTGCCCGCGGCCGTCGTAGCCGCCGACGCGACGCTTCACAATCGCCAGGTCTCCCAGCATCGCAAAGACGTCATCCCATTCGCGCTTATCGGAAAGCAGCTGCCACGGCGCGGTCGCGAGGCCGAGCTTGTCGAAAAGCTGCTTTTGCGTCAGGCGGTCGGCAATGATCGGAAACACGTCGCGGTTTACAAAGGCGTTATGGCGCGCCAGCTCGCGGGTCAGGGCGGTTTCCGGCCAGCGTTCAATTTCGGCGGTGATCACGCTCTGGTGGAACGGCACGGCTTCCGGCTCGGCATCCAGCCCGACGGGCCAGACGGCAATACCCAGCGGCTCACCGGCCTGACGCAGCATCCGGCCAAGCTGACCATTACCAAGAACGCAAACCTGCTTCATGCTGCACCCCGCGGATCCGGGTTATCCAGCACCTCGTCGGTCTGGGCTTTACGCCACTCCGCCAGACGCTGATGTAACTCTTTATCATGCGTCGCCAGGATCTGCGCGGCCAGCAGGGCGGCATTTGCCGCACCCGCTTTACCAATCGCCAGCGTACCGACAGGAATACCGCGCGGCATCTGGACGATAGAGTAAAGGCTATCAACCCCGCTTAACGCGGCGCTTTGCACAGGAACACCCAGTACCGGCACCAGCGTTTTGGCGGCAATCATGCCCGGCAGATGTGCTGCGCCGCCCGCACCGGCAATGATCACCTCGTAACCGTTCTCTTCGGCGCTTTCGGCGAAGCTGAACAGTTTATCCGGCGTACGGTGCGCGGAAACCACTTCGACGTGGTGCGGAACATTCAGGATTTCAAAGATTTCGGCGGCGAACTGCATGGTAGCCCAGTCGCTTTTGGACCCCATCACGATGGCGACACGCGCCGGATTATTGCGGGAAGACATGCGTCTTAAAACTCCTGTGGTGCGGAACACACTGCTTTCGAGGGCACAGAGAATAGCATGTAATACCGGCAAGGAAAACGGTTGCGTGGTCGGGAAATGGGCGAAAAGACGGGGAGGGTTAAAACGGGAAGGCGATCAGTTCAACACCTTCCGGCGTGACTTTGACCATCGATCCTTCGCTGTGCCAGGCCCCTAAAACCACGCGATGGGCGGGCTCGCCGTTGGCGATAAGGGAATGCACATCGGGACGATGGGTATGGCCATGGATCAGCCACTGAACGCGATGCTTCTCCATCACCTTCACCACCGCCTGCGGGTTGACGTCCATGATGGTCATCGATTTGCTGCTGTTGGCGGCCTTGCTGCCCGCGCGCATTCTGGCGGCGATGCGGTTGCGAATAAACAGCGGCAGGGCGAGGAACACTTTCTGGATCCACGGGGTGTGAACTTTGGCGCGAAACGCCAGGTAGCCGGTATCGTCAGTGCAGAGCGTGTCGCCGTGCATGATCAGAATATTGCGGCCATAGAGGTTTAGCACCTGCTCTTCCGGCAGCAGCGTCATGCCGCTCTCGCGGGCGTAGCGCTGGCCGATCAGGAAATCACGGTTGCCGTGAATGAAATAGCAGGGGACGCCGGAATCCACCAGCGTTTTAATGGCCGCAGCCATCTCACGGTGCAGCGGGTTCGGATCGTCGTCGCCAATCCAGGCCTCAAACAGGTCGCCCAGAATGTACAGCGCGTCGGCGTTTTTCGCTTCACCGCGTAAAAAACGCAGAAAACCGGCGGTTATCGCCGGTTCTTCTGTTTGCAGATGCAGATCCGCAATAAAGAGTGTCGCCACGAATTACTCGCTGACGGTCACGCTTGTAATCACAACGTCTTCTTTAGGAACGTCCTGGTGCATACCGCTGCGGCCAGTAGAAACGGCTTTGATCTTGTCGACCACGTCCATCCCTTCAACCACTTCTGCGAATACGCAGTAGCCCCAGCCTTGCAGACTTTCGCCAGAGAAGTTCAGGAAGTCGTTGTCCGCTACGTTGATGAAGAACTGTGCGGTTGCAGAATGTGGCGCCTGAGTACGGGCCATTGCCAGCGTACCACGGGTGTTTTTCAGGCCGTTGTTCGCTTCGTTTTTGATCGCTTCTTTCGTCTCTTTCTGGCGCATGCCAGGCTCGAAACCGCCGCCCTGGATCATAAAGCCGTTGATCACACGGTGGAAAATAGTGTTGTTGTAGAAACCTTCGCGGCAGTAGTCCAGGAAGTTTTTAACTGTTTCAGGCGCTTTGTCATCAAAGGTTTTGATTACGATATCGCCATGATTAGTGTGGAAAGTAACCATTTTTGCATCCTGTTCCGTTATTGTGGTGCGTCGACCCGTGCTCGGGTCACATATAGGGGCTTGTTATAGCATAACCACAGGACACGATCACCTTGCATTGTGTGCTGACCGTACTCCGAATTATGGGTATTATAAGGAACAAACAATCCACACACGTGTTTACATGGAATCTTCGATGTTAAAAATCTTTAATACAATGACGCGCCAAAAAGAGGAATTTAAACCTATCCATGCCGGGGAAGTCGGCATGTACGTGTGTGGTATTACGGTTTACGATCTCTGTCACATCGGCCATGGCCGTACCTTTGTCGCGTTCGACGTGGTGTCACGCTACCTGCGCTTCCTGGGCTACAACCTGAAGTATGTGCGCAATATCACCGACATCGACGACAAAATCATTAAACGTGCTAATGAAAATGGCGAAAGCTTTGTCGCGCTGGTGGATCGCATGATCGCCGAAATGCACAAGGATTTTGACGCCTTAAATATTCTGCGCCCGGACAGCGAGCCGCGTGCGACCCACCATATCCATGAAATCATTGATATCACCCAAAAGCTGATCGAGCGCGGTCACGCCTATGTGGCGGACAACGGCGACGTGATGTTCTCGGTGCCGACGGACCCAACCTACGGTGCGCTTTCCCGCCAGGATCTGGACCAGCTCCAGGCCGGTGCGCGCGTGGACGTGGTTGACGTGAAGCGTAATCCGATGGACTTCGTGCTGTGGAAGATGTCCAAAGCGGGCGAACCGAGCTGGCCATCCCCGTGGGGCGAAGGGCGTCCGGGCTGGCACATTGAATGTTCCGCGATGAACTGCAAGCAGCTGGGCAACCATTTCGACATCCACGGCGGCGGTTCGGATCTGATGTTCCCGCACCACGAAAACGAAATCGCGCAGTCCACCTGTGCTCACGGCGGCGAGTACGTGAACTACTGGATGCACTCCGGGATGGTGATGGTTGACCGCGAGAAGATGTCGAAATCGCTGGGTAACTTCTTCACCGTGCGCGACGTGCTGAAGTATTACGACGCGGAAACCGTGCGTTACTTCCTGATGTCTGGCCACTATCGCAGCCAGCTGAACTACAGCGAAGAGAACCTGAAGCAGGCGCGCGCTGCGCTGGAGCGTCTGTATACCGCACTGCGCGGCACCGACAAGTCTGTTCCGGCCGCAGGCGGCGAGGCGTTCGAAGCCCGCTTCGTTGAGGTCATGAACGACGACTTCAACACCCCTGAAGCCTATTCCGTGCTGTTCGACATGGCGCGTGAGGTGAATCGCCTGAAGTCAGAAGATATGGCGGCGGCCAATGCGCTGGCGTCTCATCTGCGTAAGCTCTCTTCCGTGCTCGGCCTGCTGGAGCAGGAGCCGGATGTGTTCCTGCAAAGCGGCGCGCAGGCGGACGACGGCGAAGTGGCGGAAATTGAAGCACTGATTAAAGCGCGTCTGGAAGCGCGTCAGGCGAAAGACTGGGCGGCGGCGGATGCGGCGCGTAACCGTCTGACCGAGATGGGCATTATTCTGGAAGATGGCCCGCAGGGAACCACCTGGCGTCGTAAGTAATTTTCTCCTCACTCTAACCCTCTCCCACTGGGAGAGGGAATTGTTAGGTTTTCCCCCTCTCCACGTGGGAGAGGGCCGGGTGAGGGCATCAGCGCGCACGTTTTCTCCACCATAACATCCCCATCAGCACCATCCCCGGCAGCCACACCCACAGCAGTTCCAAGATAATGACCTCATGCCCGTATGGCGTGGTATAGCGCGACAGCGCAAACGGCGCGACTTTGATCACCTGCCACGGCGCAAAGAAGCGCTCATCTGACCAGGGCCACAGCCAGCCGACGCCTTTACCGCCGGTGGTGATCGAATCCAGCAGGCTGTGCGACAGCAGCGACACGGTTAAAAACAGCCAGCAGCGCGTCAGGCTGGCCCTGAACCATCGTCGGCCTGCCAGCACGCAGAGTATCGGCACCACCAGGGCAAACAGTAGCGAATGAGTGAAACCGCGATGGCCGAAAATATTCCCGTAGGCAACACCGAATTTAAACGCCAGTACATCGGCATCGGGCAGCATGGCGAGGACGATCCCGGCAAACAGCAGGCGGGGTGGGATGACGTTGGTTCCGAGCCCTAAGCCCAGACACAGAGGTACGGCAGCGTGGGTGATAACGGTAGGCATTGCATTTATCCATGGCAAATCATGGAAATATAGCAGTCATCTCGCGCTAAAAGACCCATGCTAAATTCTGATTTTACGCCGATTCCCGCGCGATAAGCTGCCCGGAGAGGGTTATGCGCTGCGTTTGCAGGTCCGGCTCTTTCAGCCTGCGGATCATCAGCCCTGCCGCCTGGCGGCCGGTCTCTTCGCTGGCAGACGAAACGTAAGTCAGTGACGGCGACGTGAGATTAACGTGGAGCATATCTTCAAAACCAATCAGCGCCACCTGCTGGGTTAAAAACACGTCTTTACCCACCGTGCGCCCCACCTGGTGAATACCTGAGATCGAACCGATCATCGCGTCCGGTGAATGGCAGAGCAGGGCGGTAATCGTGTTGTTCTTCTCCAGCAGCTGGCGAGTCGCCATGGCCGCCGCCTGCGTGTCATCGGTGCAGGCTGGAGAATATTCCTCACGCCAGATCAGACCGTTCTGCGTCATCGCGCTGCGAAAACCGAGCAGGCGCTGCTCGCGGATACGGCACCCGTCGCGCCCGCCAATGTAGGCGATGGTGCGGTGCCCGCGCTCGATAAGATAACGCGCGGCCAGGTTCGCCGCCTGGCGGTTATCGCGCATCACCAGATTGCATTTCTCTTCCAGCAACGACTGCGAAACCGCCACAAGCGGCAGCGGGCAGTGGCGAATGTGTTCCGGGAGAGAGGCGGTGCGGGTGTCCGACGCCAGGTAGATGACGCCCGCCACGCCCTGCTGCTTAAACGAGAGCAGGGTACGCTCAAGATGTTCGCCGTCATTCAGCGGCTGACCGAGAAAAACCATATAACCCTGCTTCTCCAGCTCCTGAACGATGCTCGCCATCACCTTGATGGAAAAGCTGTCGCTGAAGTCGCGCAGGATCAGGCCGATTAAGTTGGAGGTGTTGGCGCGAAGATTGGCAGCGGCGACGTTATGAACATAGCCCAGCGTTGTGATGGCGGCATTGACCTTCCCGATCGTCGCCTCTGAGATCTTCCCTTTCTGGCGCAGCACCAGCGAAACGGTAGAAACCGACACGCCCGCATGCTTTGCGACATCAATGATGCTGACTTTCTTCAAAACCGCTCCCTGAAATTTACCGATTATCAGCCAGATAAGAGGCGACCCCCAGCGTACAGGAGACGCCTCCTTCAGGCATCTTATTATTTGCCAATCATCGTGGACATCGTCTGGGCGATAAACTGTGCTCTGGCCCCGAAAATCACCTGTATCCCGTTATCGCCCACGAACACCACGCCGCGCGCGCCAAGCCCATTCAGCCCGTCCCGGTCCACTGCTTCGCTCTTCGCCACTTCCAGACGCAGACGCGTGATGCAGGAGCCGACGGAATCAATGTTCTGCGCACCGCCCAGCAGGCCGATGATTTCGGTGGCAAGTTCGGAATCGGACTTGTCATTCGCGCTGGCGGTCACTTCGGTGCGGCCCGGCGTTTTCACGTCGAAACGGCGGATCACGAAGCGGAAGGTGAAGTAGTAGATTAATGCCATCGGAATGCCGATGATAATGGCGCTCAGGAAGTTGGTCTGATAGCCGTTAAACGACGGCAGGATCCCGAACGACAGGTAGTCGATAAAGCCCGCCGAGAACGACTTGGCGATATGCGCATGCAGCAGGTACATGGTCATGTACGCCAGGCCTGCCATGATGGCGTTGAAGACGTAAAGGATCGGCGCCACGAAGATAAAGGTGAACTCTACCGGCTCGGTGATGCCCGTCAGGAAGCAGGTGAGGGCGGCGGAGAAGAGAATACCGGCCGCGATTTTCTTATTCTTCGTGTGCGCTTCGTGGTACATCGCCAGACACGCCGCGGGCAGTGCGAACAGCATCAGCGGGAACTCGCCCTGCATGAATTTCCCGGCGTTCTGGTAGGTGTCGCTGCTGAAGGATTTCACTCCCTCTTCCAGCATCTTGAACCAGATGGTCTGGTCGCCGTGGATCACCTGACCCGCCTGGGTAGTGTAATCCCCGAACGAATACCAGAAGGAGGGATACCAGATGTGGTGCAGGCCGAGCGGGATCAGCGCGCGCTCCACCAGCCCGAAGATAACGGTCGAGGCCGCCTGGTTATCGCCGTTCACCACCACGGACAGGGCGTCGATGCCGGACTGAATATGCTGCCAGACGTACGGCAGCAGCAGGCCGAGCAGGAACGACAGAAACGCCGTCGCAATCGCCACAAAGCGCTTGCCGGAGAAGAAGCCGAGGAATTCCGGCAGCTGCATGGTGTGGAAGCGGTTGTAACACCAGGCCGCAAGAATACCGCAGATCAGGCCGCCAAAGACGCCCATCTGTAACGTCGGAATGCCGACGACCATGGCGTATTTCCCGCCCTGGGAGGCCATTTCCGGCGTAATGCTCAGCACGGTGCTGATGGTGATGTTAGTGACAAACACGGAGACCGCCGCAGAGAGAGCGGCAATGCCGGATTCCGAAGCCAGTCCGACGGCAGAGCCGATGGCGAAGAGCATTGGCAGGTTATCAAAGATAACCCCGCCTGCGTTCATCATCAGCGGCAAGTGGAACTTATCGCCGAAGGCCAGCAACAGGCCCGCAGCGGGAAGCAGTGAAATTGGCAGCATTAAGGCGCGACCAATCATCGATAACTTAGACAGCGATTTAACAAACCCTGATATCAGGCTCATGCTGATTTCCCCCGAGTAGCGCTTTTTTTGCGCTGTTATTGTAAGTAGAACGTTTTAGTAGAACGTTCTACTTATCGTGGGGAAAGTCTGAAAATCGCGCAACTTAAACTTCACATTTCGCCAAAGGGAATAGTGATTATTTGAAGTTGATCGATAATTAACCGTGATGGGTGTGAGGGGATGTTTATCCCCTCTCCCTGTGGGAGAGGGTTAGGGTGAGGGCATCAGACAGCTCAGGCCGTCACGGTCACGCTCTGACCTGCGAAGCTCACGGTCTGACCCGCGACAATTTTGCAGCGCTTGCGGGTTTCCACCGCGCCGTCTACTGTTACCTGCCCGTCGGCGATGACGATTTTCGCCTGCGCGCCGCTTTCGCTCCAGCCTTCCAGCTTCAGCAGATCGCACAGCTCAACGTGCGGGTGTTTACCTAAAGAAAAAGTTGCCATGATTACGCGTCCTCTACGTCGTGATACTCCTCGCACGCCTGCAAGGTATTCTGAATCAGTGTTGCTACCGTCATCGGGCCAACGCCGCCCGGGACCGGAGTAATATAGGATGCGCGCGCTGCGGCATCTTCATACACCACGTCGCCAACCACTTTGCCGTTTTCCAGGCGGTTAATACCCACGTCCACGACGATTGCGCCCTCTTTGATCCACTCGCCCGGAATAAAGCCCGGCTTGCCGACCGCAACGATCAGCAGATCGGCGTTTTCGACGTGATGACGCAGGTTTTTGGTGAAGCGGTGGGTGACGGTGGTGGTGCAGCCCGCCAGCAGCAGCTCCATGCTCATCGGACGGCCCACGATGTTGGAGGCGCCAATCACCACGGCGTTCAGGCCATAGGTATCGATGTTATAACGCTCCAGCAGCGTCACGATGCCGCGCGGGGTGCATGGACGCAGGCGCGGCGCGCGCTGGCACAGGCGGCCTACGTTATACGGATGGAAACCGTCAACGTCTTTGTCCGGCGCGATACGCTCCAGCACCTTCACGTTGTCGATGCCCGCAGGCAGCGGCAGCTGAACCAGGATACCGTCGATCTCTTTATCGGCATTCAGGGTGTCGATCAATTCCAGCAGTTCCGCTTCGCTGGTGGTTTCCGGCAGATCGTAAGAGCGGGAGACGAACCCCACCTCTTCACACGCTTTGCGTTTGCTGCCGACATAAATTTGCGAAGCCGGGTTGCTGCCAACCAGCACAACGGCCAGCCCGGGGGCGCGAAATCCGGCGGCTTTACGCGCCTTCACTTTTTCCGCAACCTCAGAGCGCACCTGCTGCGCAATCGTTTTACCGTCAATAATCTTTGCTGCCATCAGAGAGAAGATTCCGTCTGTAACGTTAGAAAGGGGGGATTGCCTGTATTTTGTCAGAAGCGAGCGCCGCTGTCAGTCACCCTTTACGAGATTTCATCGATGTCCCGCAAAATCCCTTCTCAGGGCATGGTCAATTTCTTAGAGGTGATTAGGATGTGACCTGGCTAAATGGCAGCGTTTTGACATATTACAAAATAGATTCCTGAGCTACTTTGTCCTCTCCGAAATAAGCCTTCAATTTTTTAATTGAACGTATTTCTTATTCCCGAATATGCGCGGGAAGGGTTATTTACATTTTAAAGGAATAGACATGAAACTCAGCAACATTGCTTCTACTGTTATTGCAACTCTGGCCCTGGTCGCGGGTGCCGCTCACGCAGAAGATCCGGTAGCGCCTGTATCTGTAAACGGTGGTACGGTGCATTTTAAAGGTGAATTAGTGAATGCCGCGTGTTCAGTGAATACTGACTCTTCAGAGCAGACGGTTAATCTTGGCCAGTACCGTACCGCGAAATTCACTAAAGTGGGTGACACCACCTCCAATATTCCGTTCACCATCGAACTGAACGACTGCGATCCTGCGGTAGCGAAAACCGCTGCTGTCGCGTTTACCGGCCAGATCGACGCCACCGACAAAACGCTGCTGGCGGTAAGCTCCGGTAACAACGACAACTCCGCGAAGGGCGTAGGTATTGAGATCCTCGACAGCAAATCCTCCACGCTGACCCCGGACGGCGCAACCTTCTCTGCGGCGCAGAACCTGATTGAAGGGACTAACACCCTGAACTTCACCGCGCGCTACAAAGCCACGGCGGCGACCACCGAGCCAGGCCAGGCAAACGCGGACGCAACATTCGTAATGAAATACGAGTAATGCCTGAGTACAGGGATGTGGCTGGCCTCAGGGAAGAGGTCTTTTGATCGCCTATACCGGGAGCGAAGGATGACAAGGACTGGGATACTGCTGTGCGCCCTTGCGATTGCCCCAGCGGTAAACGCACATACCGTGGTTATTGACGGCGGCAAAGTACACCTCAGGGGAGAGCTGGTTAACGGCGGTTGCGCCGTGGCTCCGGACAGCCAGAATATGCGCGTGGATATGGGGCAATACCGCACAAACGCCTTTTCCGGCGTCGGCAGCTTTTCCACGGTTAATGTGCCTTTCACCGTACGTCTGCTGGATTGCAGCGTGGACGTCTCCCGCACCGTGGGGATCCAGTTCCAGGGAGTGACACCGGCAGAAGACCCGCAGGTTTTCCTGGCGACATCGCGGCCGGGGGAAAATGCGGTCAGCAGTGGTGTCGGGCTGGCGCTTTTTGACGAACAGCAACGTCAGATCATCCCGAACGCGACGGCGGTGAGCTGGTTACCCATTAACACCCGCGAGCTGGTATTTCATTTCAGCGCCCGCTACCGGGCAATTTCCGAACACCTTGTCCCAGGCACTATTCAGTCGAATGTCTGGTTTACGTTGATTTATCCCTGACGCCTGCGAACTAATTATTAAAGGTACGGTTGTGATGAACACCCTGATTAAACCTGGACTGTTTTTATCTTTTATTTTGATGATGGTTTCTGCCAGCGCGAATGCGTCCGGCGGAATTGCGCTGGGCGCGACGCGCGTTATTTATCCGGCCGATGCCAAACAAACGTCGCTGGCGATCACCAACAGCAATAAACAAGAGCGCTATTTAATTAACGCGTGGATAGAAAATGCCAACGGGCAAAAGGAAAAAACCTTTGCCGTCACGCCGCCGCTGTTTGTCAGCGAGCCGGCCAGCGAAAACACCCTGCGCATTATCTACGCAGGCCCGGCGCTGCCTGCCGATCGCGAATCGCTCTTTTACATGAACGTCAAAGCGATTCCCTCCGTCAGCAAAAAACATCAGGACGGCAACAACGTCCTGCAACTGGCTATTCTGTCACGTATCAAGCTGTTTGTTCGCCCGGCTAACCTGGCGATGCCGCCGGAAGAGGCGCTCTCACAGCTGCGCTTTGAGCGCGTCGGCAACCATCTTAAGGTGAGCAATGCCTCACCGTATTACGTCACGCTGGTCAATCTGAAGCTCGGCGGACAGACGCTGGATAACCTGATGGTTGCTCCTAAAAGCTCGGCGCAGCAGGTGCTGCCTGCCGCTACGAGCGGCACGCTCTCCTGGCAGAGTGTGAATGACTATGGCGCCATTACGCCGGCGCGTAGCGTCAGCCTGTGAGCAGAGACAGGGCGATGAACACTCAATGGCGTTACTGCCCGGTTGCGCTGGCACTGATGGCAACGCTCTGGCCACTCGCTGGCTGGGGCGAAAGCTACTTTAACCCGGCGTTTCTCTCCGATGACACGGCGAACGTCGCGGATTTGTCGCGTTTTGAAAAAGGCCACCAGCAGGCACCGGGCGTCTATCGCGTCGATATCTGGCGTAACGATGAGTTTATCGGCACGCAGGACGTGCGGTTTGAGCAAGCTGACAACACGCCGCCGGTCGCAGGCGGTTTGTCGCCGTGCATTACGCGCGCGATGCTCGATCGCTTTGGCGTCAATATCGCCGCCTTCCCGGAACTGAGCAACGTGCAGGGCGATACCTGCGTTCCGCTCACAACGGCTATTCCGGGCAGCGAAGCGGCGTTCAACTTCGCCTCGTTGCGCCTGAACGTCAGCCTGCCTCAGGTGGCGATGCAAAACAGCGCCCGCGGATATATTCCGCCTGAACAGTGGGATGAAGGCATCCCTGCCGCGCTGCTGAACTACAGCTTTACCGGCAACCGGGGCAGCGACGACGACAGCTACTATCTGAACCTGCAAAGCGGGTTGAACTATGGCGCCTGGCGATTACGCAATAACGGCGCGTGGCGTTATACCGAAAGCAACGGCCAGCGGCACAGCAGCTGGCAAAATATTGGTACCTGGGCGCAGCGTACGATCATCCCGCTGAAAAGCGAGCTGGTGCTTGGCGACAGCAACACCGGTAACGATGTCTTCGACAGCGTCGGTTTTCGCGGTGGTCGCCTCTATTCGTCCGACAGTATGTACCCGGACAGTCTGCAAGGTTACGCGCCTACCGTGCGCGGAATCGCCCGCACCCCTGCCAAAGTGGTGATCCGCCAGAACGGATACGTGATTTACCAGAGCTATGTGCAGCCGGGGGCTTTTGCGATAACTGATCTTAACCCGACCTCCTCAAGCGGTGACCTGGAGGTGACGGTGGAAGAGAAGGACGGCAGCCAGCAGCGCTACACCGTCCCGTATTCCACCGTTCCGCTGCTCCAGCGTGAAGGACGCTGGAAATACGATCTGGTGGCAGGGGACTATCGCAGCGGCAACAGCGAGCAGGACACGCCGTTCTTTACTCAGGGTACGATGATTGCGGGTCTTGCCGACGGCTACACGCTGTACGGCGGAACGCAGCTGGCCTCGCGCTATACCGCCATCGCCATTGGCGCGGGTAAAAACCTCGGTGACTGGGGGGCGGTTTCACTTGATCTCACCCATGCCCGCAGCCAGCTTGCCGATGACAGCCGCCATGAAGGGCAGTCCCTGCGGTTCCTGTACGCAAAATCCCTTAACGGATTCGGCACCAACTTTCAGCTGCTGGGCTATCGCTACTCGACCAAAGGCTTCTACACCCTCGACGATGTGGCCTGGCGCACAATGGAAGGCTACCAGTATGGCGACGATCAGGACGATGACGGCGTGCCGGACGTGCAGAGCTATCACAACCTGACGCTGAATAAAAAAGGGCGTTTCCAGCTCAATATCTCCCAGTCTCTTGGCGATTACGGCTCGGTGTACGTGTCGGGCAGCCAGCAAAGTTACTGGGGCACCAGCGAATCCAACGTCTGGTATCAGCTTGGCTACGCGGGCGGGGTGAAAGGGGTCAGCTACGCCTTATCCTGGTCGTGGAACAAGGCCGTCGGCATTGAAGGAACCGACCGGATCGCCTCGTTCAACGTCTCCGTCCCGTTCAGCCTGTTCACCCGTCACGGCTACCGTCGCGATAACGCGATCGACCGGGCCTATGCCACTGCCTCTGCCAGCCGTAACAGCGACGGTGATACCAGCTGGCAGACCGGGATCAGCGGAACGCTGCTAAAAGATCGTAACCTGAACTACAGCGTTACGCAGGGCCACACCAGCAATAACGGTGCCAGCGGCAGCGCCAGCGCTAACTGGCAGGCAACGTACGGTACGCTGGGCGTGGGCTACAACTACACGCGGGATCAGCACGACCTCAACTGGCAGCTTTCCGGCGGCGTGGTAGGGCATTCAGACGGCATCACATTCAGTCAGCCGCTGGGCGATACCAACGTCTTGATCAAAGCGCCGGGCGCGTCAGGCGTGAGCGTCGAAAACCAGACCGGCGTCAAAACAGACTGGCGTGGCTATGCGGTGATGCCGTACGCCACGGTGTACCGTTACAACCGCGTGGCGCTCGACACTAACACCATGAGCAACAACAC
Source organism: Enterobacter cloacae complex sp. AR_0002 (assembly GCF_001922365.1). Taxonomy (NCBI): domain Bacteria; kingdom Pseudomonadati; phylum Pseudomonadota; class Gammaproteobacteria; order Enterobacterales; family Enterobacteriaceae; genus Enterobacter; species Enterobacter cloacae complex sp. AR_0002. The sequence goes on along the minus strand of NZ_CP018814.1, from coordinate 2,370,072 downwards.
CGACATTGAAAATAACGTTTCCAGCGTCGTGCCGACGAACGGTGCGCTGGTGCGCGCCAGTTTTGACACCCGCATCGGCGTGCGCGCGTTGCTCACCGTTAAGCGTGATAACCAGCCTGTGCCGTTTGGGGCGGTGGTGCGTGAGACGCAGAGCGGCGTAACCAGCATGGTGGGAGATGACGGTCAGATTTACCTGAGCGGGCTGCCACTGAGCGGGGAGCTGCTGATTCAGTGGGGAGACGGGAAGCAGTCCCAGTGTCGTGCGCCCTACAGCCTGCCAGAACAGAGCCTGCAACAGGCGATCACACTTAAGGGGATCCGCTGTGAATAAAATCCATTATCTGGGGCTATCCCTGCTGGCATTTTTGCCGCTATCTCAGGCGTTCGCCACCGTCTGCGTCAATGAAAATGGCGTGCCGACGGAGGTGTATTACGACCTGACGGATAAATTCAACAGCTCCAATAACCAGGTGGGGCAGATTGTCACACTCAGCGAGAAGTCTCAGTGGGTGGGTGTTAACGCCGTCTGTCCTAAGGGAACGTCCGGGAACACCACCAAGCGCAGCTATGTTACCGATTTCCCGGTCACGGGCACCAGCGATGGCTACCAGTATCTGAAGCTTAACGACTATCTGGACGGAGCGATGAAAATCACCGACAGCTACGCTGGCACCTTCTATCCACCCAGAAAGTACATTCAGATGGGGAGCCATCCGAACGTGTCTAAAAACAAACCGTTTGGTGTACAGGATTCCAGCCTCGTCTTTCGGCTTAAGGTGACCCGACGCTTTATCAATATGGTAGTGATCCCCCGGGCGACCATGTTCCGGGTTTACGTCACCACGACCTCCTCGGATCCGCTCACCACGCCGGTTTATACCATCAGCTACAGCGGGACCATTCAGGTGCCTCAGAGCTGTGAAATTAATGCCGGGAATGTGGTGGAGTTCGATTTCGGAGACATCGGCGCCTCCCTGTTCAGTAAAGCGGGCATTGGGAATAAGCCGGAGGGGATCTCAGCGCAAAGCAAAACCATCGGCATAAAATGCACCAACGTCGAGGCGAACGCCATGCTCACGATGCGTGTTGAAGCGGAGAAGGTTTCAGGCAGTACGCTGGTTTCCGATAACGCGGATGTGGGTTTTGTGATTGCCAACAGTAATGGCGTGCCGCTGACGCCCAACAACCTGACCAGCAAAATCCCGTTCCGTCTGGACGACAGCGCTCAGGCACAGGTGGGGATCCGCGCGTGGCCCGTCAGCGTGACCGGTAAAAAACCTGCCGAGGGGCGTTTTACCTCTCGCGGCTATTTACGCGTCGACTACGACTAAGGAGCAGATATGCGAAAGGGAATACGGTATTTAGCCGTCGCGCTCTTTGCGCTTTGCTCCCCTGCACACGCAGAGACGGCGCTTGGGGAAATTAACATTCAGCTCTACGGCAATATCGTGGATTTTACCTGCGTGGCGGAGGGGGACGACAGCAATAAAACCGTCACGCTCGGCACCTGGCCCACGAAACAGCTCCGCACAACGGGGAGCCGGACGCAGCCTGTGCCGTTCACCCTGAAGCTGACCGGATGCCCGCCGGGGGCAGCTTCGGTCACATTTACGGGGAAGATGGACGGGCATGATAACAGCCTGCTGGCGCTGAATGATGCCAGCGCGGCCAGCAACGTGGCCGTGGAGATCCTTGACCGGGATAAAACGCGCCTCGCGTTGCAGCAGGCCAGCCAGACGGTGGCGGTGGATGCGCAGGGAAATGCAGAACTGTCGTTTTATGCCAATTATATCGCCACGGCGGATAATCCGCAGCCGGGCCGGGCTGACGCCGATGCAACGTTCATGATCAATTATAATTAATCGTATCCACTCTCCCTGTGACGATTATATGTTGCAGGGAGAGAGAGGGATTACAGTAATTCGTGCGCTTTCGCGTAATCAATTAATTCAACGATACTTTGCACGCCCAGCTTGGAAAAGATATTAGACTTATGGGCACTAATTGTTTTGTTGCTAAGTAATAATTGATCCGCAATCTCCTTATTAGATAATCCGTTCGCCAGATATCGCAGAACCGTCACTTCACGATTCGATAATGGCATATCCACAGCGGCGCCCGTCCGCGAGCCCAGATGGTTTATAAAACTTAATGTTTCTGAAGGGAAGAAAGAATAGCCCGTCAGTATCATTTCCACCGCGTTATAAATTTCCCCCAGATCTTTTCGCTTACTGACAAAACCATTTGCCCCGGCGCGGATGGCGCGTCCTGCGTAGAAGGCTTCAGATTTTGAAGAGAGGAAAAGAACCTTAATGTCTTTATTTAAGTTCCTGATTCTTTTCAGTAATACGAACCCATCCGTGCCCGTCATTTCAATATCGAGAATGACCAGGTCAATGGGGTGGTTGCGTATACAGTCAAGCACTTCGTGGCTGTCGCCTGACTTCAGTTTGACCTGGATGTTTTTATTTTTCTGTAGCAGGACTTCTATCGACATTCTGACGATAGGGTGTTCGTCCATAATGATAACGGATGCCGGTTTCATTTTTTATGCCTCAGATTGTTAAAAGCGTTATGCTGAGTTTTGTTAAAACTCTCGAAAAGCCGGAAGGATAATTGCGCAGATCCTTGTACGGTAAATGTCCCTGGGAAGAGCGAAAGCATCCTTGTTTACGTAGTGGTGATATCAATGCCTCAGCGCAGTTATCTCATAAGGCTGGTTATGGCAAAATGATTTTTCTTATTCGCGTGTCAAACACGTCTTATTATACCGTTTAAGTATTGTCCGAAAAGCCTGTAAATTAATATCCATATATTGCTGATTATTATGTTCTGGATCTGAATCACTAACTTTTTAAAATTAGCAAAAATGTCCTGATATTGCATTTACCACACACTTTCATCTTTATGTAATAACAAAAAATAAACGATTTTACTGTATGTTAAATGAATGTTAACAGTAAGCGGGCTGTGACAACCAGCATCCCGCCTGCCCGCCATCCCTGAAATCCGCCATTTCGTGCGTCATCTCTCCGTTTCAAACGTCTCCTGGCAAATTGCCGTTCCCAACAACAGAACAGCACTATCTGCTGTTTTCTTCACCTCTCATCGCATTCTTTTACAGGTAAATCGCTTGTTTTTACACCATTATCATCCTGTTAACGGAAGCGCCAGAACCTTAACGCATGGATAAAATCACTCTCGTTGAGCGTACCAGCAGCATTTCGCATGGTTTAAGGTCAAGAATTAGGAATAGTTATAAAATCGAAAGTTTTGTTAAAAAACACAAAAATTTAACATGCATCCTAAGTAATTTCCTAAAGGTCTTTAGGAATTAAGAAGTTACTGAATACGTTAATACGTGAAATCTGAGAGGTTGTTGAGAAGATGTAGCAACTCATGACGATGATTCAGTCCAAGTTTCGCCAGGATGCAGCTGAGACGGTAAATAATGCGGCTATATGGGCGGTTCTGTAACTGCGCGATCTGACGCAAGGAGCTACCCTGTGACAGCGCCTGTAAGATCGGCCATTCATCCCGTGAAAACCACTCTTTGCGGTTGCCGGCGGGTGCCGGTGCTTCCAGCAAGGTTTGTTGCATAGCCAACGCCGTAAGCTGGCGTTCAAGCACATGAAAAGGGCCAGCCGCTTTACAAAACAGGCGAGCATCATAATCATCGGCGCGGACGAGCAGGTAGGGTGTCAGGTAGGGGGCGAACAGGCTGTGGCGGCGTAATCGGTCCAGCAGGTCAATGAGCGGCGAGGCGCGGCTTTCAATGTCAACTACCAGACGCGATGAAGGCCAGTGATTTAAATCACTGAGAGCGGCATCAAGCGTGGAATAGTCGCAGCAATTGCTCAGGGGCGACTGCCCGCTCAGAAAACCGGAACGGAAATAATTATCCTGTGTGACCAGAATGATAAAGGGAGCATCGGTTTTGCGGGTCTGGTTGATTGACTGGCTCAAATATTCGAGACGATCAAAAAATGGGAGAGCAAAAGGCGAGTGCGTAGAACCCAGTGAATCACTTCCTGTCCGACGACGCCGGTAACGGCGTACTGTCATTCGCATAGCTTCCCTCTTGGCGATGACCGTTCAGTCCTCCTGCCATCTCCAGGATGGCCAATAATATCCCTGACCGAAGCGCGCGCCAGCATGAAGCGCGCATGTACGGTCCCGTTCTGTTTCAATGCCTTCAATAAGCACATTCGCAGCAATTTTTGAACAAAGGGTGACCAGCTGTGTCAGCGCCGGCGTTTCACGTAAACGCCAGAAAGCGATCTTATCGATTTTTATTCCGCATAACGGCAGGCGACAGGATAAAAATGCTTGCCCTGACGCTTCATCAATATCATCCAGCCAGATCCGGTGTCCCCGCGCGGTCAACTGCTGAAGCGCACAACTCACCCTCTGACGTACCGGGTCTGAGAGTGAAAAGAACGAGGCAGGTTCCACGAGTTCAATGTTCAGCGGTGGGCTGTTAAGTTGCAGTAAACGCTGGAACATTTCCGGTATGGTCAGAACGGTTATCGGCAAATTTATGAAAAGGTTGTCACAAGGGAAGGGGTTTTTTAACGCGGCGATCTGTGCTTCCAGCAAAACAAGCGCCCGGGTGGCTGACCAGTCCTGGAAAAAGCTTTCGCTTTGCTGATGCGGCGACAGCACGCTGAGCACTTCGGCCCCCACCGCGCGTGAAGAGGAGAGGGCGACAATAGGTTCAAGCTTAATGCCTGTAATGTCGTGTGAGATGTGCTGCACGCACGAGGGAAAACCTGTCTGCTCTGGCGCTGTCACTCCGTCGTCCTGTTCACTTCCAGCCTCCAGGCGGCCGGGATACCGCAGGACAGTGTGAAGGTGAAGTAAACAGGAAAACAGCAGGCGTTACTTAAAAGCGGCTAAGCCTTTTCGCAGCCCGTAAAAGAGGGATAAATGTTGAAAAAACAGCCGTATTTACAATCAGCTAGTCATTATCGCCAGAGAAGGCGGAAAAGGCATTGACTCACTACGCATTGACCGTATAATTCCAGGCGTTTCACCACCGCGAAGTACACTCTTCTCCGTGCGCCCTTAGCTCAGTTGGATAGAGCAACGGCCTTCTAAGCCGTAGGTCGTAGGTTCGAATCCTACAGGGCGTGCCATTCAAAAACAGGCGCTTACGCCAGTTTCAAGCCAGCCTGATTTTCTCCTTGTGTCGTATTTGTGTCATGGTTGCCAAAAATGGCATCAATTTTCCGTGCGTGTTCGCTTAAGTGGTTCGGTGCCAGGTGAGCGTATCGACGGACCATTTCGATGGACTCCCAGCCGCCCATTTCTTGCAGAACGGACAACGGCACGCCGGACTGAATTAACCAGCTCGCCCAGGTATGCCGGAGGTCGTGAAAACGGAAGTCCTCTATACCCGCTCTTTCCAGTCCAATGCGCCAGGCGACATTGTCATCCACTCGCATTTTTCGGACAGCCGGAGTGACGGTTTTATCCGGGCGCGTTGATGGCTTCGTGTGAACGAATACCCACCTGGAACTTTTCCCGATCTGATCCCTTAACACCCTGCATGCGGTATCATTCAGAGCCACGCCGATAGCCTTGCCCGCCTTCGCGTTCTCCGGATTTACCCATGCAACCTTTCTCTGCATATCGACCTGCTGCCACTCCAGATCAATGATGTTGGAGCGGCGCAGGCCGGTTGCCAGTGCAAATATCACCACCGGCTTTATCGACTCCGGCATGCAGGCAATTAACCGTTCTGCCTCGTCCCTGGTCAGCCATCGGATGCGTTTGCTGATCGGCTTTTTCGTTTTTATAACCGGGGCCGTTTTAATCCAGCCCCAGTCATTAGCCGCAGCCTTGAACAGAGATCGCATGAACGAAAGGTGCTGGCTCTTTGTGGCCTGGCTTACCGGTTTCTCAACATAAGGAGGCGGTTCCTTCCCCCGGCGTATAGCCGCGTCCCTGCGCGACTCCCAGACCTGAATATGCTTACGGTTGACCATCTTCGAAACAGCCTCATGAACCTGATCAGCCGTGATGGTTGAAATATCCCGGCCGGAGAAATGCCGCAAGAAATATTCTATTTTGGTTTTATCGTCATCGAGGGACCGCTTATGCTCCTTCTCGCGGATCCACCTGATGCAACATTCCTCAAACGTCCTCGTCGGCAGCTCTCCAATTTTATCAACCCGCCACGCTTCAGCCTTCAGCTTGTCGTGCAGCTCCTGCGCTTGTTTCTTGTCCCCCGTACCAAGAGATCGTCTAATTCTTTTCCCTGACGGCGTAACGAAATGACAGTGCCAGACGCCGCCTCTGAGGGTGATTGACATAAAATTTCTCCTTTATGTTCACCCGCGCTCGCAGGAACAGGATCGCGCGGGTCATGTAAATACGCAATACAGGCGACGTCGGTCGTTCGGTATTTGTTCCCGATCTTCTTCCCGGCCAACTGCCCCGAGTCGATAAGCCGGTAGACAGTTCTCGGTGAGGTGATCAGTAGTTCTGCCGCCTGTCTGGCTGTCAGTGTTTTTGCCTCAACCATGTATTTCCTCCAGGCAAAAAGAACCCGGCGCAGGGCCGGGCAAAAGGGATCACGAGGTGGCACTTTCGCACCCAATAGCCAGCTCATAACTGGCTATCAGTTGCGTCAGTCGTCTTCATCTTCGTCCCAGTCCTCGTCGTAATATGGCGAGGCGAGAAGGGGGTTAGTTGCTGAGAGAATCTCTCCGGCGGCGCCCTGCCGCTGAAGTCGACGAAGTGCTTCGTAAAGCTCAAATGCCTCGGTTCGCTCGTCACCTATATCGAGGGAGCACGCCACTTTGTGCGCCTCGGTGACCAGGGTTGATAGCTGGTTTCGGATGTCCTGAATGGTGCTCATAGTTCTCCTTACGCCGCACGCTGGGCGCGCAGCTTCTTCAGGTGTTCTGCTGTTTCGATTTCTTCGGCGATCCGCTCGGCCTGTGCTTTGGTCAGTGGCTCGAATTCATGCTGAAAGCGGCCCATGCTGGCGATGCAGGTGCGACCGTTGCGGATGTAGTGGATTACTTCGTGGGTAGTGCGGAGGATTTTGCAGGGCGCGCCGTGGGGATCGGCATACCAGGTATTAGGCTGTATTATCCTGAACATTGGCTGACTCCTGCATCATGAGGAAGACAATCATTGCGGCACGAAGTGGGTTATCGTTAAAGCTATATGCATCGTTGGGATGAAAAGCCTCGGCCCCCCAACCGCCTCTTTTGTCCGCTTTGCTCATTGCGTAAATGCTGATTTTATTTGCGGTGATAATCGGCCATGCGTCCGCCGGGTTGTTGCAGTAGTCTCTCAGGCCGTTTTGGGCAGCTATTTTGTTTGCGAAGCCCTGAGCGCCACCAACAAGGACGTTAATATCTTTGTCAGTCAACTTGCTGTAATCCATCATATCCCCCTCTGCTTATTCTTCAGTTCAATGACAGATTGGCACTCCGCGCACGTCTGGCAGCTGGGAACGGCAGCGCGCCGCGGCTCGGGAATTGGTTCGTCGCATTCTTCACAACGCTCAGCTGATACTGCGTTGCGATTGAGGCGGTGAGCGGAAAGGGCAGCGTTACGCTGAAGCTCTTCAATCTCTGCTGCTGTGTCGATGATATCGGCCATGGTCAATGCTCCCGGAACTGTCGGTTAATACGGTTGAATGTGAACGCCAGCAATAAAAAAGGCCGCTTTAGCGACCTGGTGATTAGTGCCTTCATGCAGCACCGCCTTCATTCTTCTCGGCTTCGACCGCCTCTGCTCAAGCCGTCGCGATAACTCGGCGGCCAGCGTCTGGAATTCTTCCTCGGTCTCCACCGGAATCGGCACGAAGCGAATCCCGATGTGCGCCAGATGGTTGGCTATTTCGAGGCTTTTCCTCAAATCAACTGGAGAGGCTTTGTTCATGCGGCACCGCCTTGCTCACCGACCAGAAATGCACAATCCTTCTTGTGCTCGTTACAAGACCAAACAACTTCGTCATCGCCACGGAAAATATTCATTTCCACGGTCGTTTTATACTTCGCCACTGCACCGCATTTGCATTTAGCGGAGGTGTTTTTGCTTTTGGCTGACACGCTGCCAACCCTTGGATATTTGCTCACGATTCCACTCCGAAGCGGCGATTAAGCCGCCCTGTGTATACGACGAACTCCAAGAGGCTAACTCCCAGAGCTTCAATTTTCTTGTGATGCTTATTGATGATGGGAGGAACCGTTTCGTTCCAGTTAGGCTTTGGCTTCTTGCGCATGGCCAGCTGGATTTCCTCGGTGCAGCGGCGGCAGGCGGCGCGGATGGCGTTTTCATTTGCTGGCGTCATGCGGCCTCCCGACGGGCGAGAAGTTTCGCCCCGAAAGCCATCAGCTCGTCCCGATCCACAGTTGCGAAGTGGCAGTGTGTTCGCGGGTACGGTCGCCAGATGATAAGCATCGACCCTTTGTTGTTGCCGCTTACCGGCTTACCGGTGACCGGGTTAATAAATGCCAGCCGCCCAGCGGTGATGAAGCGAACCTCGCTGGCGGTCTGGATCGCCTCATTAAACCAGCCAACCGATGTGTCTGCCGGAACCAGCATGACCGTGCCGATCTGATTTGCGCTTTCGGTAGCGGCCTTCTTAACGAACGGTGTGATGTCGCTGTATGGCGGGTTCAGCCAGACGTAGCCGGGAACATTCAGGTAATCAGCCCAGGGCGTCTCCAGTGTGTTCTGCTCGGCGGTGATGAACTTCCGGCACAGCGCGTTATGAGGCGCCGCGGCGGCATCCAGCTGGAAGCAGAACTCAGCATCAAGGGAGGCGAAGAGGACTGGTGGAGTACGCCAGAGATCGCGCTGATCCGCTGGAGTGTTGCTGCCGGTGAAATCCGTCATATATCCTCCCGCTCCGGATCGTTAACATCCCAGCCATTACGCTCAATATTGGTTTGCAGCCGCTTATCCCCGACCTCTTCAATGCTGCAGCCGGTAATCTCCGAGACTTCGGCGTTTGAGTGTCGCCACAGCAGCGCCAGCTCTTCGAGTGACCATGCTTTCATAGCACTGACTCCATTTCGTCGATGTAGAGGCCCTGAGCAATCAGGCGGCGACGGCGGGCTGCACGTTCAATGCATTCCTTCCGTCTACCTTCCTGCGACTGCTCTATTGCGCGCCGGGTGAATAGCCGCGATTTACCCTGTGGTGTTACGACTTTTGGCTTCGTGACCAGGTCGAATGTCCGGTCGCAGATGCCGTCCTCGTTGAGCCATTTTTCAGACTCAACGATCTGTGCTATCTGTCCGGAGCCGCGGGTAATGCCGTTGGCGACCCGGTTAAACTCAATGAGCGTTACGCCAAACTTCTCAGCGATTTCGCTGCCGGTGACCGGGCGGCCGCGCGTCTGAATCATCCAGATAACGCGCTCACGAAGGCCGGAGAATTGCCCGGTTCGTCCGGGCCTGCGGTAGAAGGGTGTGCGTTTCATTTCCACTGTTCCCCGAACGTGAAACCGATCTCCGCCAGCGCCTCGTCCATCTTCTCGATGAACTCAGGCACCATTTCATTGAAATCGGTCATGTATTGCGGATCCCGCTCAACGACGATGTGGTGAATACCTTCGCGTTTCATGCGCGGGTCGTAGTTGGCAAAAAACCAGGCGTCTTTCCCGGTCACCCACATGCTGTACTGCACCTGGGCCATATACGCAGACTTGATGGCTTCGAAACCGCCAAGGCGGAATTTCATGAAGTCGCGGGAGGTGAACGGGCATTTAAGCTCAAGACCGAACCCGTTACTGCACAGGCCGTCAGGGGAGCATGCGGTGCGCATGCTCTCGTCACGGAACAGGATCGGAGACTCCGTGACTTTCACGTCGGTGGTGAACTCGAAGAGGGTGCGGGCGTCTTCCTCGTACTGCTTGCCCCAGGCCAGCGCCTTCGCGTTAACCTCTGGTGCGACGCCGGTGCATACCTCAGCGAGTAGGGTGTGGAAGTAGGACATTTTCATGTCTGTCCATTTCTTTCCCGATCTTGGCTTGGCGATGACGTTATGCACCTCGGAGGCTGTGATAACGCCGAGTCGCAGCCGGTGCCATGCCTCGTCGCCTTGCTGGATAGTGGTTACGTCAATACCGGTCCGGGCAAGGATAATTTCTGGTGTCATGCTGCCGCCTTAGCCCTTTTCTGAAGGAAGCCAAACCCTTTCTGCGCCTCTTCTTCAGTGAGTTCTGACGCCTCAAGGATTTGCCGCTTGAAGATGTCGCTGCAAAGAGGAAGAAAGTCTTGCTCCATGTCCTTACCAAGCTCTTTCAAAAGATTGGTAATGGACTGGATGGTTTCTTCGCTTGCGGCTGGTGGAAGCGCTTCTGTAGTGCTGCGCGGCGTGACGTCACGGATATCAACGTCCAGTAATTTGCCTTCCATTTCTTCGGCGGTGGGCTGCTGTCCAATCTCAGGCCATGCCTTACGCAACGCCTGGGCTTCTGCGCATTTCGCCAGCTGTCCATACGGGCGCTTTTTCCACATCGCGTTCGGCGCCGTGGTGTCGCGGCCGCCGGTGGCGTAGTTTTCAATCCAGTATTCTTTGGCGCTGAACTCGACGATCTCTCCGCTAGGCATGCGCTTGTAGACGGTGTATTTGCACCACTGAGGGAAGGTTACCTCGACACCAGAAAGCGTCTGCGTCGTGTCTGGACCGAACTCTGGTTCGCGGGCACCGGCATAATCACCTGATCGGTCCGCCTGAATGCGGTAAAGCCCGATGCCCGGCATTACCACGTCACGCCATTCGCCTTTACCTGTTTTCGAGTCTTTAACGTACATCGGGACGAGGTGGACAGGTTTGAGCAATGGGTCCAGTTGGCGGGCGCGACAATAATCAAGCGCCATCATTACCGATTCGTCTTTCGCGCCAGGGTAGATGCTGTTCTTCAGCGCGCTCCAGGTGGAGACGTCGACGCCTATCTCCTGAAGCGACGTCGCTGTGATTGTTAATTCGTTTGCCATCGTTAATCCCCTCAAAAATTAAAACGGGCAGCCGGTACGGTGTTCCCAGTCGTATTCCGCCTGGGCGTAAGCAACTGCCGAAATGAAATCGTTGTAGGTCTCGCCAGCTTTATCGCTGCGAAGTCCTTCGTATGGGCTGGTGTCGATCGGGACCGTGAAGTGGAAGAGGCCGGACGGTTCTTTCGGCATCATGTCGATGATTTCCCGTGCACGGTCGCCGATCCACTTCTCTTTCTCGTCGTCGAGCTGCTGTTCAACCCAGCGCCGATCTTCGATGCGGTCGTAAGTGAGGTATGCGTTCATGGCTGAACTCCTGAAATTTGGATGTGCAGATTCCGCCCGCATTGAGCTAGGCCGATCGGTTGAATAGGGTGGTTAGTGCTGGATAGGGTTTCCGTGACCGTCCAGAAGGACGTCAATCACGCAGTCACTGAGGCGGATGATTTCTGCATCGGTGTGCAGGTACACCCATTTGCGCTCCTGAATGACTGCTGAGACGCGATAGGTGCGGCCTTCATGCAATGCCATCATGCCGGGCGTGACGCACTGGCGAATGAGCGGGGTGGTGCCGTAGTGATTGATCATACCTTCACCTCAACCTGTTCCAGGAGGCCAGCGATATGCATCTGCCAGCGGTTCAGTGTCAGCTTGTCGCGCGGTGCTGATACCGACGTCAGCTGCCACTCGTTATCGTTAAGCTTTTTGGCGGTGTACTGCTTGCCGTTGTGGGTGACTGTCATGATGCCTCCCTGGCACGCAGCATTGCGTCAGCAATCTGGTATGCTTCGGTTGCCGTGCGGTCATCGCTACACAACCAGTCAGGATTCGCTAATCGACCCTGCATGGCCTTAGCCGCGAAGTAATCTCGCATCGTCATGCCACTAAAGTTAGCTGTCTTACCAGGAGCCAACTCAATGCCGAATGTGTTCATTGTCTCGCTGGAATTGTTAACAAGTACGTATGGAAATGCTGGTCCGCCTGCCTGAATTTTCATAATCATCTCCGCGCTTAAGGCCGCGCCGCCGAACGTTAAACAAGACTTCTGCGCTAATGGGCGGTGGATGGCCGCCGGTTGTCATAACTAAGCAACCTCTTTGAAGTTGCTGAGGTATGGCCGATAAAAAACCCGCCGGAGCGGGTCTATTTGATGCGTCTTACTAACTGCCCCTGGACATTCACCCCGTCACCCGGCTGCAGCCTCCATAACTCTGAAAGTTGCAGATCCGTCCATGCGCGAAAATCAATCAACTCACGCAAAGAAAATCCTTTCTGATGATTAACCTCAAATTCTGGCATCGCCTTACCCTCTGTCGTTACCCGCTGATGCGGGAGAAATGCTTTGTGGTGCAGCGCCGGGTGCTTATCTTCCGGTTGCCGCCGATGCAGCTGCAATTCACTGCACTACAAAACATTCCAGTTGGTGCCGGGATATTTATCCGCGCCCGGCGCGCGCTTTCCCGCTATTCCCCAACAGCAAGAAATCGCTTACTCTTTAATCTCCCCAACAGTAGAAAGGATATATTCATGCAAACCATGCGGACCGTGTGCCCTGACTGCGGAAGTGAGATGTTCAACCAGCCCGATGATTTTGACTTTGAGACAAATTTCACCGGCGTCAGTTGTGCTGACTGTGGTCGCGAAATCACTAAGGACGATGTTGTCAATCAGGCCACGGACACGGTCAAAAAACAGATCGATGACATGCTCAGGAATTCCCTGAAAGGAACTGGCTGGAAGTTCAAGTAACTTTAAAAGCTCCCCGAACTGAGTGAGAACCTCACTGGCGTCTACGTTAAGCAGTAGTGGCGCCGTTTTTTTATCTGCCATACACACTCCTCTCTTTGTTTACCGTCAGCCCCTCGCAAAGAGCTGCTGGTAAAGCTTCCCCGATGTTCGGGAACTGAGCAGCAAACCATTCCGGTGCGGAGTCCTCTTCGTGTGCTATACCCGCCACGCGTTACACACCTGCCTCAATCCCATTGGGCGCCATTTCAATTTGCCAGGAGCGCTCCGGGTGATTTGCTGCTTGGTTGAATTCTTAATGAGCAGGCGACTTGCTGTCCGCCGCTGGCTAACTTCGCTCAGCTGTCGATGTTTCGTTTCGATGGGTTAAAGATAACCTTAGTTATGAGTGATGGCAATAACCTAATTTATAATATCAATCACATAAGTTATAAATTAATGATAACTAAATGAATTTATTTTTGTAAATCATGAGTGCTATGCTTAAAAAAACAGCAGGAGGGATGTGCATGGTTCTGGATGAAGAGCGTATAAGCATGAAAATTCAGGCGATGGGGCGGGCGGTGATGGAATTGTCACTGGCTGATTTACCCATGACCCAGCAAAACATCATCGACAAGCTGAAGCAGTACCGGAAGGAAACAGGAAACGTGACAGGGAAGGGAGCTGACAGGGATGCGGCTGAGATAGTGCGGAAAGGGCAATAAAAAAGCCCGCACGGGGCGGGCAGGTAGTGTTGCGATAGTTATTGTTATCAGCTTCAGGCTGAATAGTTATCAGCTTCAGGCTGAATAGTTATCGGCAGAATGGCGGATAGCTTTATGGGTGGGCAATAAAAAACCCGGCTCAATGGCCGGGCCTACTTTTAGCTGGCGTTCTCACAACCAGGTTGACCGCGGTCGATCACTTCAGTGCCTTCGATAACAAATCCGAATTTACCAAACAGGAAGGAGTGGTTGAACTGAGTAACAACTACATCAGAAAGAGCAACAGAGCATTTGTTCTTCTCAATTGCACGGTCGATAGCCGTTTTTACATTCGGGATTCCCAGAGGGAAAATCACGACTGGAGCAGAGTCTTCTGCGGTTACGCGAGCGCCTTTGACGAAATTGTTTGAGTTAAGATTGTAGTTTTTAGTGCTAGCCACAGTCAGATCAGCTACACGTGAGCTACACCCAGCTAACATCATTACCCCAAGAGCTAGAGCCAAAACCTTTTTCATTTTTTGTTTCCTTTGATTGCAATCGGAAACATCTTAACATAAAGCTAGGGCTTTGGAGATCACCTGTTCTAAGGGCTTTCAGGCATTAAAAAACCCGGCGCGGTGGCCGGGTTTAATTTAATTTATCTTTCTATGCCAAGGAAAGGTAATGGTGTCAATCACTGTATGGCGAAGCACTGACTCTAGTGCTAATTTACCTGACAAAAACAAGTAGTTTTCAAAGAACCATAAGTTCTTTTCAATATCAGATTCTTCAATTCCCTTTTCGGAGAGGCATTTAAATCGCATTGAAAACGAAACCTCACACTCAAAGGCTAAATTTTCATCCGAATAATCTTCCGTGGCTTCGCCGTTATAAGCCTTTAATATAGCCGTGGTGTCCAGGAAAAACTCATGATTCCCTTCATTTTCTTGAAGTGAGGAAAAATTAAGCCCCTTATAATCAACATTAAATCTACCACCGTCTGTATCAGATTCATCACGTTCAACAAAACGAGAAGATGTGATATCAAAACCATTAAAATGAATGTCTTTGATAATCAATGATCTAACCTCCCTTCACCAAGCGCGCTCCATTTGTAATCCGTGCGCCTTTTGTTTGAAGTAGTAAAATGAGCTTTCGATATAGCGGCAAATGATTCTAAATGATAATGAATCTCTCTTTTTGTGCTCAACTTTTCCGCTACAGCCTGCTTTACGAACTCATTAAGTTTTATGCCTTGCTCAATAGACGCAAGATATGCCTTTTGATGAAGCTCAGATCCAATCCTAATGTTGAACGTTCCACTCATGGGCTTCTCTGGTATTTTTCCTATGGCCTCACAAGTTTCAATGTAGTCGTCAACCGCCTCTCGAAAAGCTACTTCTAAAGCAGGGATTGTTTCAGCTTCATAAGTCACAAGATCATTAATGCATTCTATTTTTCCATGGAGAATCTTATCTTCGTATGAAAGATCAATGCTGCCACAAAAGTCTTTATATTTAAGAATGCCGCTCATAGGTTATCCAACTCATCAAGTACAGATTTAACATCTTTAAGTGAATACTGCTTCACTATGCTCCCTGGGTGGGGACAGTGAATATTGATCAATCTTTTCTCCGCGTTAACGAATTTCCTCCTTGATCCCGACCCATTGAGAACAACAAAACCATAACTCTTCAGCAGTGTTACTAGCTCATCCCACGTAAAATCTTTGGGTATTGTACCTAAACGACTTCTCAGCTTCTGTTGTTTACTCACAGTCAGTATATCCTTGCCTGTAATAGTAGCAACTAAAAAATAGTTGCATTTCTTTTCACTTTTCTCAAGCAACCCCACTCACAAACGTAAAACCTAACCGTAACGAAGTTACTGTAACCATATGAAATACAGAATATAATCTTGCGATGTTGATGCTATGAATCATTAAACCAGCCGCATCTTCGTCTCTATCCAAAAGTCTCTTCCGGCCACTGCTACAGTTTGTTGTACGCTATCGATTCGTGAATAAGCGCTTTACCCATGATGTATAGCTGGTCCTGATTTTCTTCTGTCACATACCAATCTTTGTAAGCCGGATTATCTGAAAGCACGGCTAACTGCAGGCCCTGCATCTGCAGGCGCTTGACATGGAAGTGCTGCCCGAAGACAAATGCGTATACTCCGTCAACCTTGAAGTTCCTCACCGAAACGTCAAAGAACAGGCGATCTCCCGACTGAATCGTTGGGCACATGCTGTCACCGTCTACGGTCATCACCTTCACATCATTTTGAGTGCGGTTCCCGAAAAGAGATCTGGCATGCTCAGTTGTGAACTCAATAGCATGCAGGACCTCAACAAATTCAGAAATCATAAAAGACCCCGGACCAGCGCTTACTTTCAGGTCTAAAACATCAACCCGAAAGACATCAATTGTTTCCGAGACCGGTTGGGCCGCAGATGGCACATTACCATCAATCCGCATTTCCCCCACTCCAGAACTAAGCCATTCCGGCCTTACACCCAGAGCATGAGCTAGCTCGACCATCTTACGGCTGCCGCTCGTTTTACCTGACGTCATCTTTTGAATTGCAGGCTGGGATATACCGACTTTATCAGCCAACTGTCCTTGAGATATGTCAGCGGCCGACATAGCCGCGTTCAGTCGTTCTGCAAATGTTTTCATCTTATCAATATATAACCGAGGTTATGTAGAGTAAAATAACAAGGGTTATGGACAATACCCATAACTTGGGTTATCTTTTCATTAATCCAGTAATCGGATAGGTAAAATCCATGAACAAAGTTATTCAACGAGCTTTAGAAATCGTTGGCAGCCAGAAGCGACTCGCAGATATTTGCGGCGTTAGCCAGCCAGCGGTTCACAAGTGGCTTAACGGTGGTTCCGTATCTCCGGAAAAAGTAACAGCCATCGTAAACGCTACTGGTGGCGAGATTAAGGCACACGAAATTCGACCTGATCTTCCCGACCTGTTTCCACACCCAGAGAACCATGCCGCTTAACGGCGGCCCTAACCACGAAAGGGAAAGCAATGCATTCACTTGCGTATCAACAGAGTACCGGACTTGAACAACGTCCGTTGATTTCGATTTATCAAAGTGTTCCGCGTAATAACCGTAAGCTAACTCGAATACGGGAGGCAGTTAAGGCCTGGCAAAAAGCTACGCCGGGCCAGTCTCAGGTTCACATTTCTCAGCTGGTTGCGAAAGAGTGGCTGGCGCGCGGCGGGAAGGGGTTGTTACTGGCAGGTTCTGAACACAACACGAAGCAGAACTTCTTCCGGATGATTAACGATCCGGGCCCGAAGAACGACAAGGGGTTGATGCTACTGATCCCCGTCATTATCGACGTGATGGCGCGGGATAACGAGAAAGTGGCGAGAGAGTTCGGTCTGGTCGCAAAGACTGAGGCCGAACTGATAGCCGAGGCCATGAAAGAGTGCACTGAAGCGCATCAGGCGAAGTTACTTGGTCAGCCGATACAACGCCTTGAGAAAGAGGTGAGAGAAGCTGCTGAAGCACTGCTGCGCTTCCTGCCAACTGAATCAATCGCTGCGGTGGTGACAAGTCTGGCCGCTATGGCGCCGGGAGTTATGTGATGGGTACTACCAAAAAAGCGAAAGCCCTTGAAGCGGTCACTTCAAAGGCCCTTATCACACTGTGTTACGCCAAGTAACGGGAGTAAGTATGTCAAAAACTCGCAAAAAGTACCAGGAAAAAGAGGAACGTCGCCATCCAGATTCACCAGATGGCCTGGTTGTCGCCGCCTCAAAAAACAGGGCGTTCGCTGAGCGCTTCGTTGGCATGGCAAGACTGGCACTGATTCAGGCAGGGGTGAAGCATGGGCGTCGTTAAGCATTTAGCAGACTACAGGCCGCCGCTGGAGGTCGTGGAGCATCGTGTGGCGCAACTGGAAGATGGGTTCACTCGCGTTGCGAATGAGCTTCTTGATGCCGTTATGGCTTCAGGTTTGAGCGAAACTGAGATGTGCATTGTGCTGGCCGTCTGGCGCAAAACATACGGCTTCAATAAAAAAATGGATTGGGTCAGCAACGAGCAACTTGAGCAGATGGTTGGTAAGCACCACACGCATTGCTCTACTGCCAAAAACCTGCTGATCGGCAAGAAGGTATTCATTCAGGAAGGCCGCAAAGTGGGCATGAATACCAATGTTTCCGAGTGGAAAACGAAGGTTAACGGATTCTGCAAAACATTAGCTAAACCTGCTAAGAAAACCTTAGCGGAAGTTGCTAACGGAACTAAGCAGAAGGTGCTAACCACAAAAGACAATAATCAAAATACAGAAAAACAAGATCCCCCTAAATCCCCCCAGGGGGAAAACTCACTCGCTCAGGAAGTGATGGATTACTTCAACGAGCTAACTGGTAGTCGTTGTGCTGCGCTGGCACCTTTTGAGAAAGCTCTCTCCACGGTGAAGAGCAAAGACCAGTGCTACACCGCTGAAGAGCTGAAGCTGGTTATACGCTGGGCCCATGTGAACTGGGGTCACAGCTTCAAGCCAGAGAACATGTGCCGTATGACCCGCTTTGATGGATACCTGTCAGACGCCCTGATATGGGCAGATGGTCATGGAAGCAACCCGAAAGCCTGTCCGCACGAAGAGATCATCAAGCTCTGGAATGAAAAATTCCCTTCGAAGGCCGTTTCGCTGCATGAGTGGAACCGCCGCCGTCCGGCCTATCGAGACCTGGAAGCTGTGTGGAACGGCAAAACCACCCAGGGAAACTGGCGAGAACTGAAGCACATGGGAATGGCCTTCGAGCTGATTAGCAAGTCTTCCCTGTTCGCCACCAGAGGCGATCAGCCATGGCTGACACTCGACTGGATCCTGAATCCGAAGAACTGGGGATCTGTCTACGAGCAGGCTATCAACGAGCACCGTGAGCGCAAGGGAGTCAAAGCATGAGCCGTTTTATCGATTTGTACGTTGAGCAGGCCGTCATCGGCGGGATCATGCTCGCAGCGGGCCGCACAGACGGCGTTGACATGGCGACTGACGCGATTGAGGGGCTGACTGAGGACCACTTCACAGCAACGCCTCACAAGGTGGCTCTGCGGTCCTACAAACGCCTCAACGAGTCCGGGGAGAAGATAGACCTGCTGACGTTGACCAGCGACCTTGAACGGCTTGGCGCGCTGGAAAGTGCCGGGGGATTCGCTTACCTGGCTGAATGCAGCAAAAACACACCGTCGTTCGCGAACCTTTCCTCGTACTGCGAAAAGTTGCGGGAAATGCATCTCGGCCGCCGGATGACCCTGGCGCTACAGGTAGGGATCCAGAAGCTGTCCGAACCATCCAGTGAGGGTATCGCTGACATCATCGGCAACATACAGGCGGATATCTCTGGCATCGAGCACAACACCGACTACGGCACCGAGCACATCACCACCGGGATCGACATGTCCCTCGAGACTATCCAGTCGATTATCAGCGGCGATATCTGGAAGCACAAAACCGAGCTGGGCATGGCAACCATCGACAGCGCATTCGGCGGGTTCAACAACACCGATTTTATCGTCGTTGGTGGACGTCCTGGCATGGGGAAAACCATGTTTAGCACTACAGTGACAGAAACCGTAGGCCTGAAAAACAAAAAGCCGGTGCTGTTCTTCAGTCTCGAGATGCCAGTGGAACAAATCTCTGAGCGAGTCGCTTTCCACCGGGCCCGGGTGAGCAAAGAGGATTTACTCAGCAAGCAAAGCGGCGTGATGGACGGGGCCTGGGGAAAGGTCGGCCACTGCATGAAGGAGTTCATCGACTCTCCAATCTACATCAATGACAAGCCATCCCTGAGCGTTCACCAGGTGCGTGCGGAAGCGCGGCGTATGAGTAAGAAGCTGGGCGGACTGGGCGTGGTAATCGTCGATTATCTGCAGAAGATGCGCATGTCTGACCCTGAGAACATGAACCGCAGCGTAGGGGAGATCGCCACCGGCCTGAAGAACCTGGCGAAAGAGTTGCGTTGCCCGGTCATCGCACTGGCTCAGCTTAACCGTAAGGTCGAAGAACGTGCTAATAAGCGCCCGGTCGCAGCTGACCTCCGCGAGTCCGGTGTTATCGAGCAGGAAGCCGATGTGATTTTCATGATCTACCGGGATGAGAAATACAACCCGAACACCGAACTGAAAGGCATCACCGAAATCATCTGTGTGAAGTCCCGCCATGCGCCGGGGGCAGAAAAGACCTACCACTTCAGCAGCCGCTACTCAGGCCTGGACCCGGTAGATTTCACCTACAGCGGCCAGATGCAACAGGAGGCTGACTATGAGTGCTAAATCCATGGCGGGGCGTGAAGCTATCGAGTGGTATCTGGAAGGTTACGGTTCATTCACCGCGGAACTGGTATGCGAAGCAACCGGAGTGTCCCGCTCTCAGGTGCTGGCGGCATCGTTCAAGATGCGACAGAACGGCGAGATTGTCCTTCGCGAACGTAACTGGCGAACCAATGTGTACGTGGCCGCCGAAGACGACGAAGGCAAGCCGATCAACCTCGACGGCGAGAATACGATTTTCCAGGAATGCCGCAACAGCGCGGCTATGAAGCGAGTATTGATGGTTTGGGGGAGGTTAGGGGTATGAACGTGAAACGTTATGAGTGGGTGGCCTGTGATGAGCATGCGTGCCATTGCGACGTGGTAGAGAGCGCCGAGGGCGATATGGTCGATTACGAAGACTACGCCGCACTTGAAGCCAGATGCGCGGCGCTGGCTGCGGAGAATGGGGTATTACTCGCAATCATGAATGAGCAGGCTGGAAGTTTTGGCGCTGCTTTAGCTGAGGGATTCCATGACGCCGTTATGGAGTCAGGGATTGATCAGCTTATTGATATCTACCAGCGACGTTTACAGCAAGCCATTCAGTGCATTCCGCCAACCACGTCTACCGACGCTTTCCTGGCTGAAGTGCGGGCGCAGGGTGTGGAGATTTTTGCTGACAGCCTGCTGTGTCCAGACCTTGATGACACTATCCGTGAGTTTGCCGACGAGCTTCGCAAAGGAGTGCAGTCATGAAAAACCGCAAAGCAAAAATCATCGTTCTGCGTGCTTTGAAAAATTGCTACCCGCGTCAGTGGCTGAACGTAAGCAATCGCCGCATGGTTCTCTTCACGCTCGGTGGTGTTAGCCGTGAAGGGCATCAATTCAAAAAGAGCGCAGCACAGAACCGCTGGAAGAATCATGTGAGGTTCCAATGAGCAACATCGACAAACAGGCCGTGCAAGCAGTCGCCGATTTGAAAGCTGGTTACACCCTCGGTCACGCTGACGTGGCAATCCTGAATGAGCTGGCGCGTATCGCGCTGGCATCGCTCGAAGCGGGGCCTGTGGCGTGGGCGCACAGATTAATCAACAAGCGTAACGGAGTGGTTCACCCTTGGGTTTACGGTAGCGCAGAGACATCTCCAAGCGAGGGGGATATCTTCAATATTGAGGTAATGCCGCTTTACACCGCCCCGCCAGCGCCGGTATCTGTGCCTGATGCGATGGAAATGGATGATGACTTTGACAGCGCGTTTGAACACGGAAAAGCTGTCGGCTGGAACGCCTGCCGCGCCGCCATGCTTCAGGGTGCCAATGGCACCCTCACCAATGAGGGTACCATAACAGCCACGCAGTTTAAGCCGGTAGCAGACCTGTACGGCTTAACCTCACCAACTGGCGGTGAAACATCGTTCACTTTCGACGCTGTTGAAGCTCGCGATTTTATTGATGGCGGGTGGTCATGTCAGGAGTATGTGGAGCTTGGACGCTTTCAGGAGGCTGTGAGCGGCAACTCTCCGGTGATTCCGGGTTGCTCATGCCTAACCTGCCGCCCATTGACTTTTAGTGATAGCCGCTTTGTCGTCTGCCCTGAATGCGGCAACAAACGCTGCCCGCACGCCAATGACCACCGTAATGCATGCACCGGAAGTAATGAGCCAGGGCAGGAAGGTAGTGCGTATCCAGCAGCGCCGCAGCAGGAGGTAGAAAGCCAAATCAGGAAGGGTAAGACTGTGGCCATGGAAGAGTGGGAACTGGGGGCGAGGTTAACTAAGCATAGATTCAAACCATAGCTACCATACAAGCGAAATGGGAATCCCCATATCGACAGCCAGGGCCTCTCCGGAGGCCTTTTTCTCGCGTTGATTTTGTTGAATCAACCGTCCATAATCATGTCATCGGAGCCTGAACAACTCCGGTGACTTCTGCGCATTTAAGGGGACTTAAATGCGACCACAATCTGAACTCCTCACCTTTTCCAGATGCTTATCGGCACCTGCGATTTTCTGCATTCTGCGGTTTCCGTTAAGGAGGCCGTATGAGCATCCCTGAGTGCGGCATTAAGCTTCACACTGGCAACTTCAACGCCATCGGAAAATTACTTCAGGAACAACTGCAGAGTGGCAAGTCGCTTCGCCTGCAGGTGAAGGAATGGCGCGATAAACGAAGCCTGTCACAGAACTCACTTTTTCACATGTGGATGGGTGAAATCAGCGAATACCTGATTAACTCCGGGCGAACCGACGCGACGCCTGAGTGGGTTAAGCGCAACCTCAAGAAAACCTACCTGGGCTGCGAAGAGGTGACTTACACCGATTTCATCACCGGTGAGAAAACCACGACCTGGGAGCCGCGCCACACGGCAAACCTCGACACCGGGGAAATGCATATCTTCCTGGTAAAGGTTGAAATGTGGTGCGCCCAGTTCGGCCTGGCACTGACAATCCCGAACGGTTGCGAATACCAGCAGCTGCGCGATAAGGAGGAGGCCTGATGTCTACTCCACTATCACGCGTCATCACCAACGAAATCTTCCGCGTTCCTGCTCGCCGCCAGCGTAAGCCAGCGGTTAAGCCATCCGACATCCCGACCCTGAAAGACTACACCGCCCGGCTGGTGGATCAGAAATGGCTGCGTCTCGCTGCACGGAGGAGCCATGCGTAAACCAACCCGTCGCACCTGCAAGGTCTGCAGAGAGAAGTTCACCGCCACCTTCGACAACGTCTGGTGGTGCTGTCCTGAACATGGCGCCATTTACGCACTGGAGCTGCGAGCTAAGCAGAAAATAAAAGAGGCAGCCAAGCGCATCAAGGAGCAGAAGGAGGCCGAAAAGGCCGGGCGCAAGCGCCGCAAGGAACGACTGGCAGAGCTGCGGCCTGCCGGTTACTACAAGGCACAGGCTCAGCAGGCTTTCAACGCCTATATCCGGGCGCGTGATGCCGATTTGCCATGCATCAGTTGCGGCGAGACCAATCCACCTGATCTGCACGGCGGCCAATGGGATTGCGGACACTTCAAAACGGTAGGCGCCAACCCTGAGCTGCGCTTTGAAGAGCGCAACGCCCATAAGCAGTGCAAATCGTGTAATGCCGGAGCTGGGAAATACACCGCCAAAGAGGCGACTGTCGCGCAGCAATACGAAGCTGGCCTGGTCGCTCGTTACGGCCAGGAATACGTCGACTGGCTCAACGGTCCCCACGAAATGACCAACTACCGCCGGGAAGACTTCATCCGGATCCGCGATGAGTACCGCGCAAAGCTCAAAGCACTGAAACATCGGGAGGCAGCATGAACTATACCGACTTCCTCCGGTACCAGGCAGAAAGCGTTAAGCGCGCCAACATGCCACCAGTAGCAAAGCACAGCCAGACCAAAACCAACCAGCCACATAAGGAAGCCGCATGAACAGTCAGCAACTGGAATACGTACGTCAGCAGCTCATTGTGGCGACCGCAGATCTGAGCGGGGCGACGAAAGGGCAGCTGGTAGCTTTCGCCGAGAACGCTCAATTCACCGCGACGGCGCGCAGCAGGGGGCGGAAGAAGGTATTCGACAAGGATAAACAGCGCATGGTCAACCCGGACGGCCCACCAATGAGCGGCAGCCAGTCCCGCGCCAAGGGATCGTCCATCGCGCTGGTGGGTCCGGTTGAGTTCGTTACGGCATCGTGGCGCCGCGCTGTACTGTCACTGAATGACCATCAGAAAGCGTGGTTGCTGTGGAACTACAGCGAGAATATCCGCTTTGAGTACCAGGTGGCCTTAACCCAGTGGGCATGGGCAGAGTTCCGGGAGCAGCTCGGCGCGAAGAAGGTGGCGGGCAAGACGATGGAGCGCCTGAAGAAGCTTATCTGGCTGGCGGCGCAGGACGTCAAATCGGAGTTGGCGGGCAAGGACATGTATCAGCACCAGGACCTGGCGGCCCTGTGCGGCGTAAAGCCTGATAACTGGTGCCATAACTACGCCGATTACTGGCGTGCCATGTGCGGCATCTTTAAGCGGCTTGATGGTGACTCTCTTCGTTGCGCTGTGAGAACACGATCACAACAAAAGGCGACTTTTTCGCAGCAGGGTGTTGCAAAAGTCAATTAAATAGCATACATTTCATGTAAATCTGATATCGTCGCCATAGCTTCGTAGGTCGACAAATAATTAAGAGCCTCGCTATTGTGCGGGGCTTTTTTATTTGCGGTGCGCCGCACACAGAACCCACTACCTGGGACCCTTCGGCCATAGAGCCGACATTGCATTACCCTCACATTGCCAGCCTGTCGCTGGCTTTTTTATTCCAGGCCCCGGGAACCATCATCGACATGCCTTCTTGTTAAATCGTCCCGAGGGCCTGAACCAACTACACACGGAATAAATATGTCTGAGACCTTCACTATCGTAGGCGTTGGTCTTACATCGTCATCAGTCGGTGTAACCTTTGCCACGCTGTTTCCGGAGGCGACTCCAGCAGTGATGCTCGGATCACTCGCCGGAACGGCGCTATACGTTCTGACCTCAGATCCCCATCAACTCTGGAAGCAGGCTATCTTTGCGCTGATATCGTTTATCAGTGGCGTGTTCTTCTCCGTGCCCATGGCGAAAATCATGGCCGGAGTCATCAACACGCCGTTAAGCCTGATGAAGCCACCGGCCAGCATTGAGGTATCGCCCGCTGTCGGTGCAATTGTCACTGCTTCCATTTCCGTGGCAGTCCTGCTGCGTATTCTCCGCAAATCCAAAAGCGGGAAGATGCCGGGGCTGGGGGAGGAAGATAAATGACATGGCAGCTTCTTCTGATGGATGCAAACGCCATAGTTTGCCTGTTAATCATGGTCAGGCTGATGTTTTTCCGGAAGGAGGGAAAGCGTCATCGCCTTAGTGTCGCGGTGCTGGCCTATCTGGTCATCCTTGCCGCCGGATTCAATGCCTTCAACATTCTGCTCGGCCACTACGTTCAGGTTAACCTCGGCGATCTGCTGCTTAACTCCGTCATCTGCATGGCGGTGTGGCTGGCGCGCGGTAACCTGGCGAAGGTCGTTATAACGGAGTAGTCCATGCAAACCAGCGAAAAGGGGATAGCCCTGATAAAGCAATTCGAAGGCTGCAAACTCACCGCGTACCAGGACAGCGTCGGCGTATGGACGATCGGCTATGGCTGGACTCAGCCTGTAGACGGCAAACCAATCCGCGCCGGGATGACGATTAAGCAGGAAACAGCAGAACGTCTGCTGAAGACCGGACTTGTCAGCTACGAAAGCGACGTGTCCCGCCTGGTTAAAGTTGGTCTGACTCAGGGGCAATTCGACGCCCTGGTGTCGTTCACGTACAACCTCGGCGCCAGGTCACTGTCGACATCGACCCTTCTGCGAAAACTCAACGCCGGTGATTACGCTGGTGCAGCCGATGAGTTCCTGCGCTGGAATAAAGCTGGTGGGAAGGTGCTGAATGGCCTGACACGTCGCCGTGAGGCAGAGCGCGCTCTGTTCCTGTCGTGACTGGTGCACTGGTTAAGCGTTACTGGCTGCAACTGATTTTGGTGGCGGTAATCGGCGTGCTGGCGTTCTTCGTGAACCGCTACCGCGACAACGCCATCGCCTACAAAGACCAGCGCGATAAAGCAACGGTCAGGGCAGACAAATCAGAGGCGATCACCAACAACGTGATCACCACGATGAACATCATCCGTGACATCTCACAGGCTACCCAGAATGCAAAGAACGAACTGGCTCAAAAGGGCGAAACGCGCATTGTCTACATCAGGCAGGCACTTGAAGGCGATCCGTGTGCTAACCAGCTTGTTCCTTCTGCCGCTGCTGACAGCCTGCGGGAATACGCAGACAGTTTACGTTCCGGCCCCGGTGGTGCCGATAAGCGCTGACCTGACCGCAGACACACCGATCCCCGGAATGGTGGTTCCGTTCACATGGCAGGCAAGTCTCGAGTTAAACGCTCAGCTCTACACGGCGCTGGGGCAGTGCAATCTGGATAAGGCAGCAATCAGGAAAATCGAATCATCAAGAGCCTCGCAATAGCGGGGCTTTTTTATGCGCATCTCACGCGCACATCAACGAGAGCCTTTCAGTAAGCGAGCCTGAGAAAAGCCGTTATAGGTGGCGACCTCTCTCGGGCGGCTTTTCTGTGAGACAGGCTCACTTTCTAAAAGGTAAAGACGCTATGAATAATCCGTCAGTTATTCCGGCCTTCGACTTCCGCGAAATGGTCACGACCCTCGACAACAAGATAATCACCACATCACTCAAGGTGGCGGATTACTTTGGCAAGCGACACAAAGACGTTTTGCGTGCCATACGTAACCTGAAATGCTCCGATGACTTCACCCAGCGCAATTTTGCGCCCATTGATTTCATTGATAAAAATGGCGATGTTCAGCCTATGTATAACATCACCCGCGACGGATGCATGATGCTAGTGATGGGATTCACTGGCAAAACAGCTGCCGCAGTGAAGGAGTGTTACATCAATGCCTTCAACTGGATGGCCGAGCAGCTAAACCGGCGCAAGGCGATGGGTGAAGAATTGCAGCATCGCTTCGCCATTAAAGAAACGCGCTCAAAGCTGAAAGGCACGATCGGAAGCCGGTTGATGAACGAACGGAAGAAGGAAAAACGCGTGCTGAGGCTCGAACATGAGCACATCATGCAGGTAACGCAGCCTGAATTGCTGATCGGATAAGCCATTACAAAGCTCATCTGCTGGTTGCTAATGATGATAAAATGCAGAGTCCCATGGATTTTGGGGTAGGAAAAGCCTGGATATGATGCTAGAAATCATAACATTAAAAAGACCGTGAGATGCAGTATGAAAATCTTAGGATTGGATGAGTACAGAACCCTTCGTGAGGGAGGGACAATGAAGTATTTTGAACTGGAACGCATGCCTAACAGCACTTGGGCTGCCATTTTCGAAAGTTTGTTTACCGAAAAGGATGAAAAGGCATGGGTAGAGGGTTACTGCATTGTGACGAACTGCTCAAACAGTGAAGTATCCACCCGGTTCATATACTTGAAAGAAAAGTGCGAAGAAGCGAACTCTATATACAGGGTTAAGCATTCTACACTATAACTAATTAAAGAAAGTTAAACTCCTGGTGATTTGTTTGCTGCCATTTTCACTTCTTTCAGAATTGAATTCAGGTGAATGAGTTAAAAAAGACTTTTGGGCTATTAAAGGTAACGTAAATCACAGGCAAAAGATTCGTCAATGTGATTGAGTGTTCATGGGACTAACAATCTTCTCTTGTAAGGAATTATGTGTAGAAGGAGATTTTATGGCACAGCTATTGATTTTTGCTGATGATGAGCCTGCTAAGTTGCTGAAAATTCGAAGTTATCGGAGCAAGATTCTTTATCTGTATGCTAATGATGAGGTGAGGTGTTTGGATGTGGTGATTTTTTTTTCAACTTTTCTGAAAGGCGAAAGTGGGGCCATATTGGTGGCAGCCGACAGATACGTGAGCAGGAAAGAAATTATCGAGGCTTATGATGCTCTAATTGGTTGAAAGCAGCGAGACTGGCGCGTAGCAGTAGGATGGGGCATGCTTGGTTCTATACGTCAGTAGAGTGATACAGGAGTTCATATCGGCCAGACGAAGCGTGATGCTACTTTAATCCAGCGGGTGAGCGCTTAATATTGTTTGTCCCAACGGTTCGAACCCATTTCTGATTACCACATTCAAGCCACTGGCACTCGCTGGTGGCTTTTTTTATTGGAGTGAATAATGGCAAAACCGGACTGGGAGGCCATCGAGACGGCGTACCGGGCCGGAGTGATGTCCCTCCGAGAAATAGCATCACAACACGGTATCAGCGAAGGCGCTATCCGTAAGCGCGCCAAGCGTGACGACTGGTCGCGTGACCTCAATGCGAAGATTCAGCAAAAGGCTGATGATCTGGTACGCAAACAGGAGGTACGCAAACAGGTACGCAACGAAAGCACTTTGACCGAACGCGTACTGATAGAGGCGACTGCCGAGGTAATTGCCACGGTACGCATGGAGCACCGGGGAGACATCCGCCGGGCTCGTGAACTGACCAACACGCTATTCGATGAACTTGGTGCGCAGTGCGCAGATGTAAGAGCGCTCGAGCAGTTGGGCGACATCATGTTTGACCCCGACGATAAAGGGCGGGACCGGCTCAATGAAATTTATCAGAAAGTGATCAGCCTGCCTTCCCGCGTTAAATCCATGAAAGACCTGAGCGACAGCCTGAAGACGCTGATCGGCCTCGAGCGTGAGGCATACAGCATCGAGAATAAGGCTGAAACGAAAGAGGTCACCCATAACGTCATGCTGGTGCCAACCAGTGACAACGTGGATGACTGGGAGGCGGCAGCGCAGAAACAACAGGACGGGGTGCTCGGTGGATGAATTACAAAGCTGTATGGAAGCCACTGCCTGGATCGCAGTCTCTGGCGCTGAGTTGCCCATGTAACGAAATCCTGTTCGAGGGTACTCGCGGACCAGGCAAGACCGCTGCGCAGTTAGCCAGGTTCAGGCGTAATGTCGGCGTGGGTTATGGCTCGTTCTGGCGCGGCGTCATTTTCGACACCGAATATAAGAACCTTGCCGACATCATTACTCAGTCGAAGCGTATGTTTCGCCTGTTCAACGACGGTGCACGCTATCTGTCATCTGCGAGCGAATTGCGATGGGTATGGCCTACTGGCGAGGAGCTGCTCTTCCGCTTCGGCAAAGAGGCGGACGACTACTGGGATTTCCACGGGCAAGAATTCCCGTTCATTGGCTTTAACGAGCTGACGAAACAGCAGTCCCCAGAGTTCTACGAAATGATGTTCTCCTGCCGACGCTCATCGTTCAGGCCGGAGAACTACCCGCTGGATAATGGCAAGTTACTGAAGCCAATCCCGCTGGAGACGTTCAGCACTACCAACCCGTTTGGCATCGGGCATACCTGGGTGAAGAAGCGCTTCATTGAGCCGGCTCCGCGTGGAACCGTGCAGCGTGACAGGCAAATGGTATTCAACCCCCAGACTGAGCGAGAAGAGGAAATCACGCTTACTCGCGTGGCCATCCACGGATCGTTCAAAGAGAACCCTTACCTCGACCCGCAGTACATTGCGACCCTGATGGCTATTAAAGACCCTAACCGACGCAAAGCGTGGGTAGAGGGCTCCTGGGATGTGACCAGTGGCGGGCGATTCGACCACCTGTGGAATGAATCGCTGCACGTCATTAAGCCATTCCGCATACCGGATAGTTGGACAGTTGACCGCTCCCATGACTGGGGTGAGTCGAAGCCGTTCTCAAATCTGTGGTGGGCTCAGGCTGATGGCACTGCCGCCGAACTGCCTGATGGTCGGCAGTTCTGCCCGCCGGCAGGGACGTTAATCCTGATCGGAGAATGGTATGGCTGCCCGCCTGATGAGCTGAACAAAGGCCTGAATATGTCATCCACCAACGTCGCGAAAGGCGTGGCGTGGATTGACAAGCGGCTGGTGGGCGAAGACGTCGACGAGCCGGAAGAGATTCAAATAGACGGTGTTACGCAGGGCCAGTTGAACATTGTTCCGGGAATATGCTCGGAAGTTATCCCTGGACCGGCTGATAGCGCCATTTTCAATACCGGTGACGATGAGTTGTCGATCGGCCAGAAAATGGAAAGTCAGGATGTCGAATGGCTTGAAGCCAATAAGAAGCCTGGCTCGCGAGTAAACGGGGCCTCGGTATTCGCTGACATGCTTGAGGCTGTAGTTGAAGGTAAGAAGCTGGAATCTGGCATACCTGAGAAGCCTGCCTTTTACGTGTTTGAGCATTGCCGCGGATGGATTAGCCGCATACCCGTGCTGGTTCGCGACAGCAAAAACCCAGATGACGTAGATACCCAGCAGGAAGACCACGACTGGGATGCAACCCGTTACCGCGTGCTGCACTCTCCTCGCCGTTCAGGGGCGATATTCTTCACATAAGGACAACTCAGTGAGTAACGATACAGAAATGCAAGTCCTCGCTGGGCTGATTGTGAATAGCCTCAACGAGGTATCGCGATCTCGACAGCTTTATGCGGCCGGCTTCACTAAATCAGGCAACACCAAGCGACATCATCTGTGGTGTGAATTTGGCTATCCTGAGCGCCTCGACTTTGACCACTTCTACAACATGTATGAGCGTAATGGAGCCGCGTTCGGCGCTGTTCATAAGCTACTGGATGCATGTTGGTCTGATAATCCTGTAATCGTGGATGGTGACGAGACGAAGAAGTCCAAAAAATCGACGCCATGGGAAAAGAAAGTCACCAAGCTCATGAAGAAATACTGGGCGAAGGTGAAGGACGCGGATAGACGTAACCTTGTCGGTCACTACTCAGCTCTCATTCTTCAGTTTGCCGATAGCCGTAATTGGGATGAGCCAGTTAATCGTGAAGTGATGCGTAACTCACGCGAACGCGGCTTAGTGAAGATGATTCCTGCATGGGAGTCGCAGGTTAAGCCGGGTGAATTAGAGCAGGATCAGAAGTCCCCTGATTACGCCATGCCGAAGTTTTATTATTTCCAGGAACAACCCGTGGGGGACAACGGCAGTATTGTTGGTCCCATGCGCTCCATCAAAATTCATCCTGAGCGCATCATCATTTTCTGCGAGGGCTCAGAAGATGAATCCTCACTGGCTGGAATCCCTTTCTTGCGTGCAGGCTATAACGACCTGCTGGAT
Organism: Enterobacter cloacae complex sp. AR_0002; assembly: GCF_001922365.1. Classification (NCBI taxonomy): domain Bacteria; kingdom Pseudomonadati; phylum Pseudomonadota; class Gammaproteobacteria; order Enterobacterales; family Enterobacteriaceae; genus Enterobacter; species Enterobacter cloacae complex sp. AR_0002. The sequence continues at coordinate 2,339,699 of NZ_CP018814.1, read as the reverse complement.
ATGGCTAAAACCTCCGGCGGCAGCGCTGAGGGGTTCCTGAAAAACGCCAGCAGGCAGCTCGGCATTAACATGTCGAAAGACACCAAGATTGACAAAATCATGGAGGATGCCAAGAAAGCTGGTTATTCAGGGCTGGCTGACGCTTTAAACGCTGCTATCCAGAAACTTAACTCTGGTACAGATTCGGCCCTGGTGACGCAGGACGGAGAGGCTAAAGTGCTTTCCGTTGCCGCTGCCGATCCGAGTCCAACGTGGACAGTGTCAGCTAACCAGTTTTCATCTTCAGTTCAGATGCCATTCACCATCTTGTTTGGTCAGCAGACGGGAAGGCTTGCTTCAGATCAGGACAAAAACGACTTTGCCAAGCGCTGTAATGGTCGCCGCAACGGGTTCCAGACTGACCGGGCAAGTGCAGTTATAGAACGGCTTTGGACTGTGGAGGTTATCGAGCCACCTAAATCTGGCGAAATCACGTTAACCTGGTCCGATCTACTCGCTCCAAGTGAGAAAGAGAAGATTGCCAACATGAAGGAAATGGCTGCGGTGGCGAAGGATACCCAGCAAGCCTACGGCACACCGGCTGTTGATGAGAACGAGGTCAGGGAAGCGGGAGAACTTGAGCCGCGTGAAGATGTTAAGCCGCCTGACCCCAAAAATAAGGTAACGACCGATGATCCTCTTTCCGATGACACCGGAGCAAAAGACGAAAGTCGGGACACCGGTAGTTCCGCGCAGCAAGGTTGACCCGACCCGATCGGCAAGGCAGGTAACCGCGATGTTCCGGGATATCGAGGAACGATATCTCGGCATCAAGCGCGCGCTGAAGGCTCTGTTTGACCAGCGCCTGACTGGGCGAGAGCGAGAGGTAAACAGCCATAACTGGCGCTTCCTGTGCCACGACCACGGCGCTGACATGCGGCTCTACCAGGTCAACGCCGGCAAGTTCATCTACGACATGTCAGCGCAGGAACTGGCAGACCTACTTGAGGCGGTGCAGGGCATTCTCGACGATTACCTGCTGGATGGCGGAGAGCAAAATCTATGGGCGATGGATTATGTCGTCGCAGAAGCGCAGCGTGGCACGCTGGAGGCGTTCAATAACCTCTCGCAGCAGTCACAGGTGTACGCCAGCCAGACTACGCTACAGCAGCTTTTAAGCAGCCCCGCTTATCTGAACCACATTGCGGCGGCCAGGCTGACAACGTTCAGTGACTGGAAGGTCATCAGCGATACAGCCCGCGGAGACCTAGCCAACATCATCACCGATGCAGTAGCGCGCGGGGTGAATCCTCGCGAGACGGCCAGCGTAATCAGTAAGCGCCTTGATGTGTCGATGTCGAAAGCTAAGACCATCGCTCAGACTGAGCAGGTCGGCGCGCTGCGGCAGGCGCAATGGAACGAAACGGACTGGGCGGCTGACCGGCTGGGGCTGAATACCGGCTTGCTGTGGTTGTCAGCGCTCAAACCAACGACGCGCACCTGGCACGCCAGCCGCCACGGCCAGGTCTACACCACCGAAGAGGTGCGGGACTTCTACGCTGAGAACGGCAACCGGTACAACTGCTATTGCAGCCAGATACCGGTGCTGCTCAACGACGACGGCAGTATTTTCAATGAAGGGTTAGAGGATAAACTGGCGAAAGAGCGTAAGCAGTGGCAGCATAAGTAAAAACTGAGTCATAAAACGTCGCTGGGATGGTCAAATGAAATTTCAAATAACAAAGTCCGCTTTCTTAATAGCCGCTTTAGGTGCTGGTTCTTTTTCTGCAAACGCTAACGAGTTAGATTTGCTAAACGCTAAAAACGATATGGCCTCAGCGATAACTAAGATGGGGTTACTGACAAACTCTTTTACTGAGCAAGGAAAGCAGTCTTCTTCGTTAACGGGTATGAAAATAGCACAAGGGTTTGCTAAGAACTTTGATGATTTTATCGTGCAAAGATTACAACAAAATCAGTCATGTGCTGACATTCAAAATGAAGCGGAAAAAAATATCAACGCAGGGATTAATCAAGGTAAGGACGCGTCAATGGGAGCTGCTGCTGAAAAAGCCAGCAAAAATGTGGAGGCCGCAATGAAAAATTATATCAAAGTACAGTGCGCTAATTTAACTGAATGACATTCTGCTATTGACCATAACCCGCTCCGGCGGGTTTTTTATTGCCTGAAATCCACCAGTGAGGACCCAGCATGAAACGCAACCGCGTTAACGTGCTGACCGTCGTCAACTCCGCCTCAAACATCACTACTGAAACCATCGACGGCAAGCCACATATCGTGGTTCGCGGCATCACGCCTGTCGTGGACGATATCGTGATGAACCGGAAGTTGTACCCGGCAGCAGAAATCGAAAAGGCCTACAACACGCTCGAGCGTAACCCGATGCCGCTGGGCCACCCAAAAGTGGACGGCAAGCATGTGTCGGCGCGCGATGTCCGGGCGGTGAACGAGTACCACGTCGGGGCCTGGTTACAGAACGTCAGCCACAAAGACGGCAAAGTGACGGGCGACATGTACGTTAACCGCCAGTACGCCGAATCCAGCGACAAGGGCAAGCGCCTGATTAACCGCCTGAATGAGATGCTGGCCGGTACCAACTCCGACCCGATTCATATCTCGACAGGCCTGCTGTATTCCGGTATCGCCGCCAACGGCGAGTCGAAGGGCAAAAAGTACAACGAGATCGCCACCAACATGATGTTTGACCATGTGGCGGTGCTGCTTGATGAGCCTGGCGCTGGAACGCCGGAAGAGGGCGTGGGCATCTTCGTTAACTCGGAAGGTGATGAGCAGCAGATCGAAGTTGCCCGCCTGGCTGACGGAATCGACTGCACCCGCGATGGCCTGATCAACAAAACCAAATTCTTCTTTACCAATGCCTCCAACTTTTCCTTCGACGACATCCAGCGCGCAATCAGTGAAAAGCTGCGAGAGGGTCGATCTGATGACAACTGGCTTTGGCCAGAGTCGGTATGGCCTGACACCTTCGTATACCGGGATGATTCCCGTTATTTCAAACAGAAGTACATCATCGACGATGACGGCAAGGCCCAATTCGTCGGCGAACCTGTAGAAGTCGTGCGCAAACAACCTGAGTACGAGATTAAAACCAACGGAGAGAACGATCCGATGAAAGAACTGATTATCAATGCGCTGCAAGCCGCTGGTAAGCCGACCGAAGGCAAGTCCGACGCCGAGCTGATGGACGCATACAACCAGATGAAGGCCGACGAAGCCGCCGCCAAGAAAAATGGCGACGAAGAAATCGACCCGGCAACCGGCAAGCCCAAGAAAAAAGAGCAGGCCACCAATAACGAAGAGATGCCAGCGTGGGCGCAGAAACTCGCCGATCGCGTGGACGTCGTTTTCAACAGCCTGAGCGCTAACGCCGATAAAGAGAAAGGCGAAAAGCGCGCGGCTGTGAAGCTGGCGATGAACATGAGCGACGACGAAGTCGCGGATCTGGACGGTAAGGCGCTCGACGCCATGTACGCCAAGTGCCAGACATCTTTCGGCCTGAACGGTGCATTCCGCCATCAGGCAACCAACACCCAATCAGTCAGCGAAATGCCGGAGTAAAAAATGGCTAAAGACGGAAAGCATATTATCCACGCCGGCGGCGTGTTCCCTAATCCGCTGCTTAACCGCGAAGGCGGGGCGGCCGCATCGACTCTGCCTGGTACTGTTGGCTTCTTCAGTACTGCTGACAAGTTCACGGCCTCTGTGGTCGGGGCAGAATCCGCCATCAAGTATGTGGCAAACAAAGACTACCTGCGCTGCCTGAGTGTTGATGACGCAATCCCAGCCAATGAATTGGTTGTTGGTATTCATCCGCTGCCTGGCATGTTCCTAAATGTGCGAGCAGCAGCGGGCACTTACACCAAAGGCCAGCCGGTTGCAGTAGCCAACGGTCAGATCACTGCGGTTGTAGATGATGCCGCCGTATTCGCTTATGTCGAAGAAGATAAAGCAGTCACTGCGGTGGCGGGCGATCTGATTCGCGTTGTGTTCAAATAAGGAGCACTGAATGTTTGTATTCTCCAAGTCTATCGGCGAGAAGACCGGTAACCTCGCGGTAAACCAGGCGCAATGGCGCGCTCTCGAACTTGAGCGAAACGCCAGTGCTCAGGCAGCAGCTGATTTTCTGGCGCGCACTCAGTTCCGTGGTGATGCAGAAAACGCCCCTTATCTCGACGCGGTGAACGCAGTTGACGATATCCGCCGCCTGTATCGCGCTTTCGACACAACTGTGCTTCAGCAGTTCGAGCCAAATACCGAATTCACCCTGCTGAACGATCTGATGCCGCTCTCTCGCTCCGTGCGAATTGAGCAGTCTCGTTACGATTACGCTCGTACCGGCGGCCGCGGCTGGGCTCATACTTCCATGTCCGGTCAGGTTGGTGCGGCGCTGGATGCACGCAGCTATTCCTTCGATGGCACCATGGTACCTATTCACGACTCGGGCTTTAAGTTCGAATGGCGTGATCCAATCTTCAACAGCCCGCAGGCATTGCAGTCGCAGTCGGATGCTCAGCGTGGTTCTGTAGAAGATGTACAGCGTCGTTACGTTGACTACATTTTCAACGGCTTCCGCGATAAGGCTGGTAACTTTGCAGTATTCGACGGCCTGACCTGGAAAGGGCTGCGTGACGATGAGCGTGTAGCACAGATCGACCTTGGTGCTTCCGGCCTTAACATCGATTTCACCTCTGGCACAGCAACGTCTCAGGCTATCCGCGCCGGGGCAATCGCGCTTCGTGATCAGATGCGTCGCGTAAACAACCAGTATGCAGAGCAGACCTGGTATGTATCCGGCGAAATCATCTCCAACCTGGAACGCTACTTCTCCGACAACTTCCAGTCCGGAACGATCATGGATGAAATCCTGAAGCTGACCGGCGTTGCGGCGATTAAAGAAGACAGCCAGCTGTCAGGTAACGAAATCGTCATCGTTCCGCTGTCTGCTGGCGTCATTGCTCCAATCGTCGGCCAGGCTATCGGTACCGTTGCATCTCCGCGTCCTGAGTACAACAGCGACTACATCTGGCGCACCTGGGGTGCAATGGGGTTGATGGTCAAGCAGGACATCAACAACAAATACTCCGTAATTCACGCATCAAGCTAAGGATAAATCATGGCACTGGTAGAAATCGTGGCAAGCAACCTGCACGCCGGTGCCAACCTCCGCAAGCTGGAGGTTGGTTCAGTGGTGGATGTGGACGATGCAACAGCTGAGCGCTGGATCAGCACTGGCAAGGCGAAGGAGACCGACAAGAAGAAAGGCGAGAAGCTTACCTTCGAAGTGGCTACTCCTTCAGCTCCTGCGACAGATCTGACGGCCCTTCAAAAGCAACTCGCCGACGCACTGGAGCAGAACCAAAAGCTAATCGCCGATGGTGAAGCTAAAGACAAGGCTCATGCTGACGCACTGGCAGCAGAAACAAAACGCGCCGACGATGCCGAAGCAGCACTGGCGGAAGCAATCAAGAAGGCGAAATAACCATGGCTGACCCAATCACAGCGGCAGACGTGCAGGCGTTCCTCGGTGAATTGGGTTACTCCATACCGGGCGCGCTGCTGGAGCCGATTCTCTGCGTGGTGAACAAAATCATCCCGTGCCTCGATGGTGCCGGGTATGACGAGTGCACCGCGAAGCTGATCCTGATGTACGCCGCCGCGCTTATGGCTACTTCGTCCGGCGCGCGCCGCATCAAATCGCAGGGGGCGCCGTCTGGCGCGTCCCGCTCGTTTGAATATGGTGACGACAGCATTACCTGGCTGCGCGACTCGTTGGCCCGTCTCGATACCAGCGGATGCACCGGTGAGTTACCGATCAGCGCTGGTAATAGTGTCGGCCTGTTCATGGTGGTCGGGGGCTGCTGATGACGTACAAATCAGTTAAGCAAGGCCTGCCGCGTTCGTTTACCCGCGTATGGGTGATGACCGACACCGGACGGGAGACTACCGGCTACGTGAAATCGGACGGCGAGTGGTTCATCAACTGCCCGCGCATCCGGGCGACCGGCGCGAAAGTGCTGCGCTGGAAGGAGGGCTGATGTCATCGGTAGCGAACTGGAGCTATACCGCCACGGCAACCATATGGCGCAAGATGGACGGCAATGACGAATACGGCGATCCGCTGGGCTATGCGGAACCTGAGCAAATCCTCTGTGATTACGAGGGCGGGCTCAGTAAGAAGTTAGCCAATCTGGGCTCCGAAATCGTCGTGAAGAACACCGTCTGGACGGAGTTCGCGCTGGCGGCTGCGGGTGATTACCTGCTGATTGGCGTATCGACAGAAGCTGACCCGGTTGTCGCCGGTGCCGACGAGGTGCGGCAGGTTATCCGTTATGCCGACACGTTCGAGCGCCTGGCGGATGATTACGCCATCCTGACGGGAGTGTAGCCATGGGCATAAAAGTGAAGGGCATCAGCCAGGCGAAGAAGCACCTGAACGATGTCATCAACGACGTTAAGGGCCGTAAGGTAATTCGCGCGTTGCAGTCGGCGATGATGCTTATCGGCACCCGGGCGGCATATTACACCCCGATCGACACCTCAACCCTGATTAATAGCCAGTTCCGCGAAATCGACGCTGGCGGGGTTCTCATCACCGGGCGCATCGGTTACTCAGCCAACTATGCCGCGTACGTGCACGAAGCGTCAGGAAAGCTGAAAGGCCAGCCGCGCGCGCACTTCGGCGTGACCAGTAACCGGTCTGAGTTCGGCCCGCAGAAACCGAAAGAATTCGGTGGCGGGACAGGAAAGGGCAACTACTGGGATCCGCATGGTGAGCCGCAATTCCTGACCAAAGGCGCAAATGACGAGCGCGATAACGTTGATTCGGTGATGCGCAAGGAGCTTTCGCTATGACACCCATGATGCACGAGCGGGTGCGCAACATGTTCGGCGACGCCGGGCTAACTACCGGTTTCACGGTGCAGCAGCTGATGTACGACGACCCTGGAGATCTGTCGAAGGCGATCATGGTGTTCAGGCCTAACGGCGGGTCGAATATTCGGACTGACCTCGGCTCTGAGTATCACGTCCTGGTCGACGTCGTAGGTGCAAAAGATAAGCGCAAAGACGCACTCAATGCCGTACAGCGCATCGTCGATTACGTCCAGGCCAACCCCATGGCTGACGAGTGTGTCGGCTACATCCAGAACATGGGCGCCATCCCCGCGCCGGTGCTCACAGAAGAAGGGCGAATAGTCTTCCGACTCCAGTTCGCCTGCACCTATGGAGAGTGATATAATTTCACTGCGCGGCTAGACCGGCCAGTCGAAAGCGGAGAACACAGACTCCGTTGCCGCGCACCTCCATCTGTGAAACCTACTGTGAGGTTTATTATGGAAATAGCTAAAGACAAAGAGCTACCTGTTGAATATCTGCAGGAATGTTTTCATTACGATCCTGAAACCGGTGAGCTAACTTGGAAAGAAAGGCCGTTAAGTCATTTCGAACACTCCACCAAAGCTGATGGCGGATTTAATAAAAAATACGCTGGTAAAATTGCTGGATCTGTCATGGCGAGAGGCTATGTATGGATTACGCTGAATAAGCGTCCTCATTTCGCGCATCGCATAGCGTGGGCCATTCACTACGGCGAGTACCCAAAGGATGTTATTGACCACGTGAATGGCATTCGTACTGACAATAGAATCTCTAATCTTGTGCAATCCACGCCTAGCGCCAATTCCAGAAACCAGAAGAAGAGATCCACTAATACTTCTGGGCACATGGGAGTTTGTCGCCGAAGCGATAACGGAATCTATGGTCACTCCCGTTTTTGCAACACCGATTTTGACGACAAGTTGGCTTGCTTGAATCTATCCGGCGTCTGAATGGGATTTTATTCCCGCGCCTTGATGAGTTCCGCGCCTGATGAACCTCCAGAAAATATACGGCTTCAATGAGCCTTTCCGTTTTACAGGTTCCTCAACAGGCCGGTGGGCCGTTAGTATCATCAATATCAGTATTCGCAAAACCAGATCAGTAATTCTTTAAACCGGTGTATTTCTGCCGTTATGCTACATAAGTTTGCTGTCGTGCCGTTAGGGCCCAGGCTATTCTGGCCAGCTTGTTTGCCAGAGCACAAGTGACGACAAAGTTGCTTTTCCGGCACAGTAAATCCCTGACCCAATCGGCCAATTTGCCAGACTGGTGTTCCAGTTTTTGTATGAATACCCTGGCACATTGAACCAACAAAGTTCGGATCTTTTTATTACCTCGCTTACTAATTCCCAGCAATGTCGTCCTACCTCCCGTGCTGTACTGCCGAGGTACAAGCCCTGTTGCCGCCGCAAAGTCACGGCTGCTGGCGTACTGCTTCCCGTCGCCAATCTCAGTTGAAATAGTACTCGCTGTCAGTGTTCCGACGCAGGGAATGCTCAGCAAGCGCTGTCCAACCTCATCTTCGTCCAACTTTCGTTTCAACTGGGATTCCAAATCTTTAATCTGCTCAACAAGATAGTGATAATGCTGTTGTAATTTCAGCAATAACTGGCTGAGGTAAAGAGGCAAACTATTATCCTCAAGAATGGTACTCAGTCGGCTAATAACGGCAGCTCCTCGGGGAACGCTAATGCCAAATTCCAGCAGAAAAGCATGCATTTGATTGGTTGTTTTTACCTTATCCTGAACCAGGGATTCACGGACACGATGCAGAGCCCGCATTGCCTGCTGAGATTCCGTTCTGGGCTGCACAAAACGCATAGACGGACGCGATGCAGCTTCACAAATAGCTTCGGCGTCGACAAAGTCGTTTTTATTGCTTTTAACGAACGGGCGGACAAATTGTGGTGATATCAGCTTTGGGGAATGCCCCAACTCTTCCAACTTGCGTGCCATAAAGTGAGAACCGCCACAGGCTTCCATTGCGATGGTTGTAGCGGGGCATGTCGCCAAAAATTCGATCAACTTTGGCCGGGTAAATTTTTTACGGTAAACAGCCTTCCCGCGACGATCCTGGCAATGAATATGGAAAGAGTTTTTACCCAGATCGATACCAATGAGCGCAATGTTTTCCATGATAGTTCTCCGAATGAAAGCCTGTCCTCAGCATAGTACCGGGAAGGAGGGAGTGACCATCTCATTAAATATCGAAGCTTTATTCAGGAAGGTGGGAAGAGAGTGTGGCTTGGTTGTTTCGACACCTTAGAAGAGGCAATCGCCGTCAGAAAGGAAGCGGAAAAACGCTTCGGGTATCATGAAAACCACGGTCGATAAGACCAAACATCGTTAACCAAGGTCGCCATCTGGCGGCCTTTTTTTATGGCTAAAAGAGGTCAAAGATGGCTAATTGCAGTAACTCAAATGAGCGGCTATTTGGAGCTGCCGTCGTGCTCGAAGTGGCTGATGGCTGCCCGGACGTCAAACCACTCGAAGGTGAGTGGATGGCGCTGGCCGCTGGTACGTCGAAAGGCTTCGACTTCAACCCTAACTCAGTAACTTCTGACGCAGATGATGGGGCAGGCTACGTAGAGACAATCATCACTAACAGCGACTTCACGATCAGCTTCGAGGGGGAGGTTCGTAAGAAGGATAAGCTCGACCAGTATGGCATTGGCAAATTCATTACCTACTTCGCTACAGAATTAAAAGCGAAACGTCAGCCTGGAATGTGGGTAAGAATGGATTACGGCCCGGTAGAGTTTGTTGGTTATATGAATATCAGTGCGCTCAGTTCAGACGGAGGCAGTAACGACATCGTCACGTTCTCTACTGAGTTCAAAGTCGGTGACGCAAGCACCATCGAAGTGAACGAACTGACTGCTGTAGCAGTGACTGGCGTAACGGTAACTCCGGCAACCAGCACCGGCACAGCAGGCGGCACCAGCACCTTCACGGTGAACATCGCACCAATCGGCGCTACAAACAAAGATTTCACTGTAGCGACTACCGATGCGACCAAAGCAACGGCTACCGCCTCCGGAAACACCGTTACCGTGACGCGCGTCGCCACCGGCAGCGCGCAGATAATCATCAACACCGAAGACGGCAACTTTGTGGCCGTGCATACGGTTACCGTTACCTAACGGACATTCCAAAGGGCGGCGTGCTGCCCTTGATAATGACCGTTTACTGGAAGGCCTATGACTGCTTTAACCGATATTGGCGAACTGTCTATCAGCGACAGCTGCGAAGGCGGGAAAGATTACCTGTTGCGACCTTCATTCGAGGCCATGACCAGGATCGGCACTCCGGAAGAGATTGTGCAGGCATACGCCACCATCCACGGCAATGATGTCGCTCATCTCATTGAGGTGTGCGCTGGCACGCTGGGGCGCTTTCCTGAATGGATGTCTCCTTCTTTCAGCCGCGCAGCCGAGAAGCTGTTATCGACGTGCATGCTTGTGCTACAGGCGTGCTGTGAGGACGACCTGACGCCAATGATCGGTGAATGGAAAGGGTGGCGGCATTGTGTCGTCTACCGCCCGGGCCAGATGCCGAAGAACGACATCATCGTGCTGGCGCAGCACCTCATGCAGCACGGGGTCGTCGGTAAAGCCAAAGTCCGCCAGTTGCAGCGCCACGAAACTGGTGAACGAACTACAGAATTTAAGGCCTTCGACTACATCAGCGCTGCACGTAGCCACTTCGGCATGAATCGCGCCGAAGCCTCTCAGTTAACAATGACCGAATTTCAGATGCTGCTGGCGGCGAAATACCCGGACCAGAAAGGTTTTACGAGAGAAGAGTACGACGCCGTAGCAGATGCTTATCTTGCCCGAAGAGCAAAAAGGGCAAGACAAGAATGGCGGCATATAGATCAAAACTTATAAACGTTTAAATGGTGGCCTGCTTGGTAGGTTGTCTCCAAAGGAGCCCATTATCTGCTCTCTATCATGTAAAGCGGTAAGCTCATTATCAATAGCGAGGATCAGGTCATGAGCAATCTGGTAATCAACATCATTTGGATCAACATCTTTGAATATCTTATCTTGAGCTGAAAAGTCCTCAATTAATTGATCGTATGCAGGGTGGGAATATGGAATTTTCTTCCCAGCATTTTTCTTGATTCCATGTTCGATTTTCTTTAATTCGGCAATAAGTTTCGTTTGCATTTTAGTCATCCATTCGAGAGCAGGTCCGCGAAATCAATGCGGTGGCTATTCAAATATCATTGAAAATTATGGATAAAACAATATCTAAGTAACGAATATCTATCTGGAGAAACCGATGGCAGGTGAGAAGAACGCCGGTAGCATCGTTTATGAAATCAGCGCCGACGTTGAGCCGCTGCTGCAGGGCGGGAAACAGGCCATTGATGCTCTGGATAAACTGGATGCTGCAGCCCAGCAGTCCGGAAAGGGAATGGATAACCTCGATCAGAGCGCATCCCAAACCGGGTCCGCGTTTACTGAACTGGCCGGGTATGCCAACTCGATGGATAACCAGCTGCGCAAGCTGAATACCAACGTGAGCGGCATCGCCCGCGCTATGGAAGAGGCCCGCAGCGGGACCGGCGGCGCTAACAGTGAGTTTAATCGCGCGGAATCAATCATCGAGGCGCTGGGTAACCAGCTGGCTGTGCTGGATGAAGCGCAGGAGAACGGCGCGCGCAGTGCGGCTGTTCTTGCTGCACAGCTCCGCGCCGGGTCGAAAGCGACAGACGAAGAGAAGCAGAAGATCGGCGAGTTGACCGGGCGGCTCTTCGACATGAAAGGTGCTGCTGATACTTCGATGGGCAGCAATAAAGGCTGGAAGTCCAGCATGCAGCAGGCCGGTTACCAGGTGCAGGACTTTATCGTACAAGTCCAGGGCGGTCAGTCAGCATTGGTAGCATTCGCCCAGCAGGGCTCGCAGCTCGCTGGCGCGTTTGGTCCAGGCGGCGCGGTAGTTGGCGCAGTGATCGCGCTGAGCTCTGTCATCGCTGGCGTGCTGATCACATCGCTTAATGGCGGAAAGAACGCCATGGACGCGCTGAAAGATGCAGCCGAAGCGATGGATAAGGTGATCACCATTTCCCAAAATGGCGTGGCCGCTCTCTCAGACAAATACGCATACCTGGCAAAGACAAATGCTGAAGTTGCTACTTTAATGCGCAATCAGGCGATGCTTGAATATAACCAGGCAATTGCCAAAATCCCGAAATCTATCAGTGATGCTACTGATTCTTTCATCTCATTTGGCGACAAAGCTCTTTCTGCATTGTCTGGTGGTTATGCTTCAGTAGAGGGCTTTAATGATCGGCTTGGTAGCCTCAATATCACTACCAACGATTACGCCCAGGCTCTTAAGCAGATAAGCGCCGCAGGAATGGAATGGAATGCCACCGGCTCTACTATCACAAACACCGTCGGGGCGCTGGCCTCCAAGCTTGGAATTAGCGACCAGGCAGCGTTTGATCTTGCTAAGGAGCTCTCGGATTTAAGCAAGAATCCATCACCTCAGGCTCTTCAAGATCTGGCAACTAAATTGCAGGGCATGACGTCTTCGACAAAGGACGGCCAAAAAGCAATAACTGAACTACTTGGGCCAATAATTCAGTTAGCCGGTGTTGCTGCTGATGCTGCTTATAGAGTGGACAGGCTTAAAGAGTCGACAGATAACCTCACTGCAGGACAGAAAAACCTTATCCAGCAGTCCGAGCGCAACCTGGCACTATCGAAGCTCCAGGGGGAGGCTCGCGCCCGACTGCAGGCGCAATACGCCGCCGAAGATGCCGGGTTTGCTAAGGATGATCCGCACGCTAAGCAGATGGAAGATGATGCTGCTGCCACTTACAAAAATACAGAGGCGCAGAAGGCCCTCAAATCCGAACAGAAGAAAGGAGCGTCTCAGGCGGAGTCTATCGCTCAGAAGCTGGCTAATCTCAAGCAGCAATCGGAGCTTGCCGCTGACTCAACAAATAAGCTGAGTCGCGAGCAGGCGATTCTGAATGCGCAGCAGTCTCTCGGAAAAGGAGCCACAAAAGAACAGCTCGCGCTGGCGGGTCAGTACGCGGCGGCAAAATGGGATACGGCCAATGCGCTCAAAGCACAGGCCGCAGCCGAGAAGCTCCTGCCAGAAGCGCGTGAAAACGCAAGCTATAAGCAGGATGTTCAGGATCTGAATACCGCTCTGGCTGCTAAGAAAATCAGTCAGGAGCAGTTCAATCAGACATCTGAGAGACTGGAGGCAACTCACCAGGCAAACCTCGCAAAAATCCGCGCGCAGCAGGCGGTGACGCCACAGCAAGAGGCAGTTGCACAGGTTGATCCAGTGCAGCAATTAGCTAATCAGCATGCACAGCAACTGGCCCTTATCCAACAGTTCGAGCAGCAGGGGTTATTAGCTCACCAGAATGCATTAGCCCTTAAAAATGCTGCCGATACGCAGTATGAGCAGCAAAGAACCGCTGCACAATGGGAGCTTCTTAGCCAGCAGAGTCTGGGGTACAGCATGCTGACAAGTGCAGTAGATGCGTTTTCAGGCAATGCATCCAATGCGTTAACCGGGCTGATCACCGGAACGATGTCAGCGCAGGATGCTATGCGTTCGCTCGGGAATACGATGCTGAACAGCGTGGTAAATGCGCTAGTCCAGGTTGGAGTTGAGGCCCTCAAAAACTTCATTATAGGGCAGACATTGGGCGCAGCGGCTACTGCTGCTGGAGCATCTCAGGCTGCAATCTTGGCTACAGCTTGGGCTCCTGCCGCCGCCATGGCGAGTCTCGCTTCATTTGGGGCAAACTCAGTCCCTGCCATGACAGGAATTGCTTCAACGGTAGGCCTGGCACAGGGCCTTGCTTTAACCGGTATGCGTTACAATGGCGGCCCGGTGAATGCAGGAGGTCTTTATCAGGTCGGTGAGCGAGGGAAGCCGGAGATTTACCAGGCCAGTACCGGTAAGCAGTACATGATACCGGGCGACAACGGCAGGGTGATCAGCAATAAGGACATGACTTCGGGTGGAGGCGGCGGTGCTCCGATTCTCAACATCTACAACTACTCATCCGCGTCTGTTGATGCTCAGGCTACGCAGAACGGCGATGGTTCATGGACGCTTGAAGCTTTTATAGCTGACATGAATAACGGTGGCCCAGCAAGCAACGCCATAACCAGCAACATGAACGTTAAACGCACGCCAAGAGGGCAGGGCTGATGCCAATTATCGACTATCCCGACTGGCTGCCGCTGGCGCAGAAGGCCAGCAAAAACATGACGCTCGATACCGGGTTCCAGACCGATCAGCCAGCGGTCGGCCCGGCTATATTCCAGAACCTTACCGACGACGTGAAAGTGACCTGGTCACTGACGTGGATCTTCACTCTGGCTGAGGAACGAGCATTCCAGCAGTGGTTACGCAGCCCAAACTATCTCAACCGGGGCCTGAACTGGTTCCGGATGAATATCAATCTTGGCGGTAGCGGCCTGCAACTCCAGGAGCTTCATTTCATCCAGATGCCGGTGCAAACCAGTATCGACGGCGGAGTGGTGACCTGGACGGGAACGGTTATTGCCAACCACCTGTACAACGCTGACGACGAGTTTGACGACGTAATTGTTGAGCTGCCGCCGCCGTGGCCTTCAGTGCTTGATATCGTGGTGACTGGCTATCCGGACGGACGCGATCCAGAAAGTCTTCCGAGGGTTCCCTGATGCCTTCATATCGTGAATATAATCAGAAGCGCCCGATTAGCGGCTGTTACAACACCATCACGTTCTATCACCCCTCCTTTGGTTACGTCCGCCTCGTCGACAAACAGTTCTTCCCGAAGACGCTTGGCGGCCAGACGTACACGCCTGCGCGGTTTGAAATCGAAGAGAGCCAGCAGAGCGGAACTCCGGTAATCGACGCAACGGTGAAGCTTGGGCGACTGTCTTCAGATATCAAAACGCTGATGAAGAAGTGGAGTGGTGTTTCCAGGCTGTCGCCTATCACGGCAACTCGTCAGGTTTTCGATAGGGTTGATACCTCTACGCCAATGAAGAATTGGACATTATTTGTAAAAACTGTCGATGTTGTTTCAGATAACGCATCAGTTACTTTATCAATGACAAACCCGCTAAATAACAACATTGGCCAACCATATGATCCAGTCGAATACACGGGACTTCAGTACCTCTGATTTTATCAGCCGGATGATCGGCGTGCCGTGGTCTAACCGCGCCTGCTCATTCGAAAAGACTGATTGCTGGGGTCTGGTGGTGCTGTATTACCGACACGTTCTCGGCATTGAGCTGCACCAGACGCCGGGTTACGAAGCCGGGGAAGATTTCTTCACTTGCTATCTGGGAGACGTCGTTTTCTGGCGCAAGGTCCATAAACCGGTCGAGGGCGGGATATTCGTCGGGTACCGCGGCGCGCAACCGGCACACGTTGGCATGGTACTGAACCGGCAGGCGCTGCACTCGCGCGGCGAGAACGGAAGCGTACGCATGGATTCGTTGCTGGTCATTCAGCGGGCATTCACCAAAGTGGAGTTTTTCGAATATGGCGCTGGTTGAGATATCGAATTTTCCAGGAACGCCTAAGCTGCGTTGCAGGGTGCCAAACGGCACCCTTTTTTATGACTGGCTGGCGGCCAATGACGCTACTTTTCACCGCGATCTGCTGATCGTCCGCAATGGTGTGAAGCTGGGCGACGACGATGAGCTGGCGTTTGAACTGAGCGAGCTGGACCATATCCAGATTTTCGACCAGCCAAAGGGCATTGTCGGCGACATCCTGAGCCCGATATTCAAAGTGGTTGGCCAGGTCTTTTCGTTCCTGGCACCGAAACCGGCTATCGCGAACAGCGGCGGTAATACCGTCGACTCACCCAACAATAGCCTGACCGGTCAGACAAATATCGCGCGAGTTTACAAGGCCAAGCCGGACATCTACGGGCAGATTCGCTCTTTCCCTGACCTGATTCAGGAATCTGTATTCGAATACGTTCACCAGACGTCTACGGACGGCGGCCTGAAGTACGTAACCGAGTGGATGTGCATCGGGATCGGCAAATACGATTACGAGTCTGTTCGCTACTCAGAATCGAGCCTTGGCTCTTTGGCCGGTGCTGAATTTCAGTTCTTCCAGCCTGGTGAGGTCATCCCGCAGATCGTCGAAGGCTACGGATTTGATGACGTCGACGGGCAGGAGGTGCCTGGGCAGAACGAAGCCAGTGACTTCCCGATCGAAACAGCGACTGCAAACACTGTAGTCAGCGGCACGTATTCCGGCGGCCAGATAGCGATGAAAATCGTGAAGCAGGCCGAGTTCGATTACTTTATGGGCCTGGTGCTGCCGCACGCGGTGACTTTCACCATCAATGTCACGTACAGCACTGCATCAGGCAACGTTACTACTGACGCTACCTTCTCCGGCACGCTGATCTCCGCCGTTGAAACAAACGACGGTGCGGTTGTTAACCCGGTGCGCTGGTACACGTTTACGATGAACCAGCTCGAGGGTCCGCAGGACATCCCGGCGAACGCCACCATCAACACCACTAAGTTCATCCTCAACGATAACGAGGCGCTGGTGGTCGGCCCGTTCTTCTCCCCGGTCGAGTCAACGCAACTGTGGCTGCATACTCAATCAAGTCTGGGCGGGAAGAAAGAGACCAACTGGAAGGTTGTCATCTGGAAAATTGACGATGACTACAACCAGGTCCCGGGAACGCAGCAGACGTTCACGTACCGGCAGACGACACCTCACCAGTCGACGAGTGAAGTGTTCTATCGCACCGACAAAATCACACCGACCGGCGGCTTCGGGAAGTATGCGGTCAGTTTTCAGCGAACGGATAACTCTGGTGATGCTTCCCTGCTGAAGGTCGAAGAGATCCACAGCATCAACATCCGTACGAATGTCGTTCACCCGACCGACACGCTGGTACGAGTGAAGGTGAGGGCGACTGAGAACGCATTGGGGAGCCGCGAGCGCAAATACAACGCGCTGGTGACCCGCCATACCATCACGTACGACCTGGACGCGCAGACGGTTGACTATACGCTGAGGCCATCGCGGTCGTTCGCAGATGCGGTGGCGCATACCTGGTTGATTATGGGCGAACAGCCGGTAAGCAGCATTGACCTGTACGGGCTGTACTCTATCGCAGAAAGTCTGCCTGACGAGCGTCTGGGCTACTTCGATTACACATTTGACGACGAGAACGACTCACTTGGCGACCGCGTGCAGGCGATCTGTAATGCGGCGTCGGTGGTGGCGTACTGGGATGACGGCGTGCTGACGTTTACCCGCGATCAGAAGGTTGATTACCCGGCGGCCGTATTCAACCGGGCCAACATGAAAACTGACGAGTACAAAATGACATACGAGGCCACGCTTCCTGGCGGCTACGACGGCGTACAGGTGTCCTACGTCCACCCTACCACGAACAATAAGACGTACATCAACTACCGCGTGCTGAACGGCGCTATCGTCGAGCAGGAAGCGGAGAACCCGAATAAGCTTGAGATTGTCGGCTTTCGTAACGAGTACCAGGCGCGGGAGCGCGCGCTGCGCGAAACGAAACGCCTGATCTACTCCCGGGTGAAGATGAACGCCAAAGTGTTTGAGGACGGGATAATTCAGGTCGGCAGCGTCATTCAGATGCCTGATATCTACGACAGTAACCAGCAGCAGGGTTACATCACCGGCCGCGCCGGGAATGACTTCGATACCAGCGAGCCGATCACCTTCACAGGTTCGATGTATGTGCTTGTTACCGATAGTCTGGGTAACCCGACCCTGCGCTATCCGGCGACGGCCCGTAGCGACACGAAGTACGGCTTCACCGCGGCAATACCCGATATTCAGCTCAACATCTGGAACGGAGAGACTGTGCAGCTCCCGTCGCGCTATCTCATCGCGACAGTAGAGGAGCTGGACAGCCAACTATGGACGGTCAACAGCATCAAACCGAACACCGATAACACGGTATCTCTTACCGTCGCGGAATACAGCGACGCCATCTACCAATAAGAACCGTCCCCGACCAACCGAACCCGGCTATCGCGCCGGGTTTTTTAATGGAATCAATATGGCTACGCAACCAACTCAAGATGCAGTACCAAGTGAATCACCTCGCGACTTGAAATTTAACGCGGGGAAAATTGACGAATTCGTCACATCGATGGGGTGGACCTATATCGATCGCTTTGGTCAGAAGCACTACACCATTGAGGGCATCAACTATCTTTCCCAGCAGGCAATGGCCGCCTACGGTTACGTAATTCTTACAGGGAAAACTTTCACCACCGGCGCGACAATCAACAACCCGAATGAGGTGCTGCTGAACACCGCCGACGGCGAATATTACAAATGGACTGGTTCGTTTGCTTCCGGCCCGAAAGTTGTTCCGGCCAACTCAACCCCAGCCAGCACTGGTGGTATTGCGCCTGGGGCGTGGATTGGGGTGGGGGATGCGTCATTGCGGGCTGCGCTTGCATCGGTGAGTGGCGCTGGTCTGGTCGGGGTCTCGGTTGGCTCTGTCTATCCTGCTGGTACAGTCGGTTCTGCCATTCAATACCGCACCCCTCAGATGTATGGTATTGAACCAAGCACCACAAACATCATTGGCTCCGGTCTGGATGCTATGTTTGCCGCGGGCGGGGATATTCGTTTCGAGAAGCCGGGTACATATCTAACGGATCGTGCATGGATATTGCGCTCAGGTACTCGGCTTTGGATTGGTCCTGGGGTGACCATTCGCGCGGCCAGCACCTACAACGGCAACCTGCTCCGTAACTATGCGTACGAGACCGACGGTGGAGCCGGGACCGCCGATGATATCATTGAAATATGGGGTGCTGGCACTCTCGACTATGACGGGCTTGAGAAGCCATTCAGCGGACTTAACGCTATGGGGGCTATCTTCAAAAACGTAACGACGCTTCGCATCGGCGGAGGGCTCATGTTCCGTAACTCCCGTAAATACTGCTGGCTAATTTGTAAAGTTCAGAACCTGCACGCAGATGGCCTGCGCTTCAACACGATCTCCGATGGCATTCACCTTCAGCCGCCGATAGAAAACGCATGGATTAAGAATCTTAGCGGAGTAACCGGTGATGACTTCTGCGCCCTGACAGATGGTGATTACCCAAATTACGACATTGCTGAACCTGGAGACTTCGCCAACATCAATATAGAGGGTATCTACGTTCGCAACGTTAATAACGACGAAGGCACTCGTGCGACATCACTTGTGGCACTCGGCACCGCTGGTATGAACACTTTCCGCAGCATAAGTGTGTCTAAGCTCTACGGCCAATCCGGCAACTGCGTACTGTATGCTAAGGGTGATGCACAGAGCCGTGGGCGCATGAAAATAGAACGCCTCGCTATAAGCGATGTGTTTGCTACGCCAGGACCGGGTGCTCAGGCAATCGTAATCGACGGCCTCCACGGGCCGCAGCCAGCGGGCGTTACTTATGCCGTTGAAATTGACACCCTGAGCATTACAAACATAATGTCTCAGTCTGCCGCTAATCAGCCTCTTATTATGGTTACCGGTGACACTAACGCTCAGACCATCGTGCACTCGATGACTATAGACGGAACCCCGAGAACGGCGTACAGCATAGTTAACCTCGGGGCAAATGCATCGCAGGTGACAGTGGGAAAACTGAATATTTCCAACTGCAACACTCTGTTTATTAAAGACCCTAACTCGGCGATAGTAAACACCCGTGGTTACATCGGTAGCCTGGTTATCAGTAACAGCAACTACCATTTCGACGACAGCACCTACGGTTACGCATATCGGGGCGTTGGGGTGGATGGACGTATTGACTCTATATTTATGTCTAACTGCCGTCAGGACGATGGGGTCAACGTAGTTTCAGTACAGCGACAGACGCAACAGGTGGCCGTGCACATTAGCAACACAGAAATGTTCGGCGTGCAGACTGGTGTTAACTTTATTAACGTATCCAGTGCGCGACTGTTCGTTGATAACTGCTGGTACCGTGGCGACTCCGGCTACACATTCATCGCGTCCAACGGCAGCAGCGTTATCCTTCGCGGTTCCGTAGAAACGGACGGGAATAACGCCGCCACCACGTCTAACGGGGGTACCATTACACTGGCGCGTGGCATGCAGGGGATTTCATGTGACGTATCTAAGATTACGTCTATGGATGGCGCAGGGTGCCACAACACAAACGGCAGTTTGTCATGCGGCTCGGGCCAGGTTGTGGTGCAAACTAAAGTATGGAAAAACCTTTTCTCAAGTGCAACTTACACTAGCAGTATTTGATAAAATCATGCGTGTGAACTGAAATTAATAAATAGGTTTCATTGAGTTAATATCTTTTGAAATAATATGCAAGCCCACTCAGGTGGGCTCCTCTGCAATACTTGCTATCACCCTCGCATCACCACACCCAAATTACCCCAGAGGTAATATCTCTCGGCAGGCCTATCTTTGACTACCGGCAGGCGATTTAATCACGTCTGCGGGTGCTCCTTAACAGTCAGGTTTATCTTTTTCATCATGCCGACTTAGAGAGTGGCGGTCTGTGTTTATCTCAACTTGCATGCCTGTGATTCGTCTTATTGCTGGAAGATTGATAGGCACTGATACAGCAGGATACGGGTGCAAAGGGGCGCGGGTGGTAGTCCATTCATCGGTTTTAGTGGTGGTGTGTCGGCCGTGAATACTGTTGCGAAAAGTGGAACTGGATATGGATCTGGTGGCGCGGGAGGCTATGCTGCACAAGTCGTTATTGGAAACGTAGCGCCAGGTGGCGGTGGTACAAGCGGGATTGTAATTGTCGAGGAATACGTATAATGAGCATCTACGCTGTAATCAAAGATGGCATCGTTGTTAACACTGTGGTGTGGGATGGGGTGGGCGATCTCTTTGATGCTTTTAAGACAAAGAATATAGATGGCCTAAATGCAGGTATTGGCTGGACATATGACGGAAAAGAGTTCGCTGCACCAGTTGAGCCACCATTACCAGAGCCAACCTACGATGAGCTAGTTAAGCAGGCTGAAATCGAAAAGAGTGGTTTGATTAGCCAGGCGAACGACTACATAGATAGCAAACAGTGGCCTTCAAAGTTGGCGCTGGGTCGCCTGAAAGATGACGAAAAAGCCTCATTTAATGAGTGGCTTGATTATCTTGATGCGCTCGAATCGGTAGACCCATCAAAAGCACCAGAAATAATCTGACCTAAAATATAAAGTAAGACATCAAGGGTAATTTACGCCCTTGATGTCTTCATGAACGTGTTAGCAGCTTAAACTATCCTAAGATCTTCATTTATTACAAACACGCCCACCGAGATAAATTAGTAAGTTTTTATCATTCTCGAATATGGAGTATTGAGGCATGGAGTAAATAAGGTTCATCTCACCATTGCAAGCCATTTTCTCTAAGTCATAGGAAATCTGCCTGTTCTTACCAGAGAATCTTATGTTCCTAATTCCATTGTTGATTAATGACTGACTTAATGTCATGTCATAGTAGTTGTTCTTTATGTGATCTAGTATTGGGAACGCTCTGTTTGAAGTTTTTGACGCCTCTGAATAGTCTGTTGCGCCGAATATATATGTATTTTTCTCCGATTTTAAAGATGATAGCTTTTCGCTTAAGGAAAATAATACATATGAATCGTAGCGCTGCTGATGATAAAGTGAAGATGCTGTGGCATAAATTACCGAAGTTGATGAGAATATCAGCGCGATAGATAAATATACTGCAATACGATTAAAGAAATCACTAAATATGGCGGGGATAGCAAGAGCCAGGAAAATTATAAACGCTATTGGAAACAAAACTCTCGTTGGATAGTACCCATTGCTAAGAATCAGGTTGACACCAGCAGAACAAATTAATATTACAACAGGAGCGAGCGCCATTAGGGAAAGGTTTAAAAATCTTGATTTCCCCGCGCCATCCTTAACTACTGCAATGATATGTTTTGCGTATACAATGATAAAAGCTAGCGTTGCTACCGCTATTAATATAGCAGCGACATGGCCATAAGATTGCAACGCTGTTGAAATAGAGGTATGGATTCCTGTGTAAATGTTACTTGCTAACCCAGTATTTAAGTCAGCCCTCTTTTCTGTGGACTTAATGGTGTTAATTACAACTACGAAATAATATAAAACGCAAGACGCTACGGTAAGGCCCGCAGATTTTATAATGTACTCTATATTTTTATTGTTGTCTTTTTTAGATTGAATAAATGTAGTTATTACCAATATAGGGAATATTGCAATTGCTGGCTGGTAAAAAGAAAGACATGCAACAAGGGATGCCAGCGCATAAATAGCCCTATTTTTGTTTAGTAAGTCCCATGCTAGAACAGGTAACAGCATGGACAATATCATTGATAATGAGTCAAACCTGAACAACATATTACCAAGCAATAGTGGATTTACTGCTACAGTTATGCATATTAGTGCATTCCCGATGGTGATTTTATGGAAAGTATTTTTAAGTAAAAGCACTGTTAAATATGATAGCGCAACAATGCTCAATAATTGAGGTAAAGGCGTAATGTCGGCAAGGCGGTCAGAACTGGTGCTCAAGAACATAGCAAGCCATTCAGTTAATGGTCTGCCTAATTCCATCCACCCAAAGTAGCCTTTGATTGACCTGGTGATATCATCAACCAGATAGAGCCTGTCATTGATCAGTGGGTAGTATCCGATCGATATTATTACAAGCGAGAATATCCATGCATTGAATAATGATAATTCTTTTTTGTGAAAGCTAACCATTTATTTTTTCCTTCAAAATATAACGAGGTCTATTTTTAACCTCAATATAAATCCTGCCGATGTACTCACCGAGAACTCCAATACCGATCAATTGCACACCGCCGAGGAATAAAATTGATACCAATATAGAAGGATAGCCTCTAACTGGGTTCCCGAATGCCATGGTGTCAATAATCATCCAAGCGCCGTACATAAAGGCCATTCCCGCAACGAGCAAACCGATATACGTCCACATGCGCAGTGGAAAAGTTGAGAAACTGGTGATGCCCTCTAATGCAAGATTCCACAGCTTCCATCCATTGAACTTAGAATCCCCGGCAACACGCTCTGCGCGGGCATACTCAACAACATCAGTGCGGCCACCAACCCAGCTCAAGACGCCTTTCATGAAAAGGTTGCGTTCTGGCATTAGCTTGATGTTTTCAACCACATCCCGGGACATCAGGCGGAAGTCGCCAACGTTTTCCTCGATCTGCGGATTGCTGATTTTGTTGTGCAGCTTATAGAACCACTCTGCGGTCTTGCGTTTGAGTCGTCCATCCGTAGAGCGGTCTGTTCTCTTAGCAAGAACCATATCCGCGCCGGCCTGCCATTTCCCGATGAGATGAGGAATGACTTCAATCGGGTCCTGCAGATCAACGTCAATCGGGATAACTGCTTCACCTGTAGCGTGGTCAAGACCGGCGAACAGCGCAGGCTCTTTACCGAAATTGCGGGTGAAGGAAAGAGGAACGACAAGCGGATCGGCCACAGCAAGCGCGTTTATGATTGATTCTGTTGCATCTTTACTGCCGTCATTAATAAAGACAATCTCGACTTCATGCTGTCTTAGCTCTTCAAATTCCCGCACAGTTTTATAGAAGATTGGAATCGCTTCCTCTTCATTAAACACCGGAACGACCAGAGAAATTTTCATTTCGCATCCCTAAAGACAATGAACTTTGAATAGATGAAACCGGCCACAAGACTAAAGCCGGAAAAGACGATGAGAGTAATAATAGCCGGAGCACCGGTAACGTCAGCGATATATCCAGTTATTCCAGCCATTGAGCCCATGAAGGCGACGAACGCAAAATAACGCACAGAAGTAGCCTGGGATTTGAAGGTCCATTTTGCGTTTACGAAAAAACTGAATGTTACAGCGATACAGAAGGCTATGATGTTCGCTACGGTCTGTGTAGCGCCAAAGAAATGGATTAGCCCTCCGAAACATAGCCAGTGCAACGCCGTATTCACCACACCAACTGAAACATACTTGCCAAAAATGCGAAGCATAAGCCTTTAACCCTTAAAATATTCTTTGATTTTCATTGCCAATTTCTTCAAATGATGCATGTCTGAGAATAACCATATGAATAGCATCACCACCTCAGCAATTTGAAGCGAGAAGTTATCTGCGCTGTAACCAGTAACAAGACCGCAAAGCGAGATTAAGGCAGCAAAACGTACAAGAAAATCAACCATTTTATAAACATTTCTGAGTTTTCGGATTAACGGCAAGCATAGTATCACTGTAAAAGTGATTGATCGATACCGCCGATCGATACTACTGTATGTATATACAGTAACTATCGGAGATGTATCATGGGATTCCCGAGCCCTGCTGCTGATTACGTTGAAAGTCGTCTGTCACTTGATGAAGCGCTTATCCAGAAACCAGCCGCTACGTACTACATGCGGGCGGGTGAGACTATCTACCGCTGCGGTATC
Source organism: Enterobacter cloacae complex sp. AR_0002 (assembly GCF_001922365.1). Lineage (NCBI taxonomy): Bacteria > Pseudomonadati > Pseudomonadota > Gammaproteobacteria > Enterobacterales > Enterobacteriaceae > Enterobacter > Enterobacter cloacae complex sp. AR_0002. The sequence goes on along the minus strand of NZ_CP018814.1, from coordinate 2,315,332 downwards.
ATGAAGGATGCGCTGCTTGTGATTGATTCGTCGCTTAAGCCGTGTGACGGCTCGCTGCTTATCTGTGACTGCAACGGTGAGTTTAAAGTAAAGAGATATCGCACATATCCGCAGCCGCATCTTGAGAATGTGGCGAACGGGAGAAAGGAGAGGCTGCCTAGTAACGACGAGGGTATCAGCGGGGCGCTACCAATATTTGGAGTCATCACGTACATCATCAACGATGCGCGGACAGGTGAGTTTGATGATTGCCCGGTGATGTGAAGGAAACTACACAGCTATACCATGAGGCATGGCTATGCATTCTCTGTGTCACAGTTGTGTCATGCATGGATGAATCAGAAGGAAATACGACAGCATGTAATGACACGTAATGACACAAACGCGTTGCGAGCGCGGAAAAACCAATGATATTACAGTGCGTTAAATAGTACTCTACGTTCTTCTAAGCCGTAGGTCGTAGGTTCGAATCCTACAGGGCGTGCCATTTAAAATCAGTAACTTATGCCAGTTTCAAGCCAGCCTGATTTTCTTCATGAAACAACCATCGCGAAAGTAGCGTTAACGCACATTTTTCACAGCACAATTGACTGTTATAACAGTATTTTTCTTACGCTGTGGCAATTTTATTATTCCTCTACCATGCTCATATCACCTCACTCTCACTCGTGGGGCTTTTTGTAGTTGCTGATTAATCTCAAGGAAAAAGGTTATGAAAAAAACGACTGCTATTTTGATGGGCGCTGCATTTCTGTTTACCACCAATACCTTTGCGGCTGAACTGCTGACGAAAAACGAGTTTGAGAAAGTTGAATCACAGTACGAAAAAATCGGTACCGTGAGCACGGCTAACGAAGTCTCTGTCGACGATGCGAAAAAAGAACTGGTCGAAAAGGCCGATAAAGAAGGTGCTGATGTACTGGTGCTGACTTCCGGTAATACAAACAACAAAATTCACGGCACCGCCGATATTTACAAGAAAAAATAATACCTTAGTAACCACCCCTGTTTCGGGGTGGTTGCGCGCCCTACCTCCCTCCCAACATTGTTTCTTGCCGCTTCTCGCTCAGAGAGGCCGTTTACACTTGATTACGTATACATAATGCGTATAGTTCTCATTTGCATTTCTTTTAATAACTTTTAAGGCCCGACAACGGGTCATTTTTGCGCGCACGTTAAGAGCTCATTATGAACAACACCACAATGCACAAAACGCTGCTGGCGATTGCCATCGGCGCGGTAACCCACTCCGCTTTTGCGGCGGATGAGAAAAAAGAGGACACCATCGTCGTCCAGTCCACGGCGGGGAGTGATTTCAAACCCGGCGGCGACCAGCTGGTGCCCGCCTTCCTTGACGGGCAGGTGGCGAACGGCGGGCGCATGGGTATGCTCGGTCAGCAAAACGCCATGGACGTGCCGTTCAACATCATCAGCTACACCTCGAAGCTGGTGGAAGATCAGCAGGCAAAAACCATTGCTGACGTGGTTGCCAACGACGCGGGCGTGCAATTTGTTCAGGGGTACGGCAACAGCGCGGAAACCTTCCGCATTCGCGGCCTGAAGTTTGACGGCGACGACATGACCTTTGGCGGATTGTCCGGGGTGCTGCCGCGTCAGGTGGTGGATGCCCAGATGGTCGACCGCATCGAGATCTTCAAAGGGGCCAACTCCCTGATGAACGGTGCCGCAAGCTCGGGCGTGGGCGGGATGATCAACCTTGAGCCAAAACACGCGGGCGACACCCCGCAGGCGAAAGTGGGTGTGGACTACACCTCGGATTCCCAGATTGGCACCACGCTGGATGCGGGCCGCCGCTTTGGCGATAACGACCAGTTTGGCGCGCGGGTGAACCTTGTGCATCGTGAAGGCGAAACCGGCGTGCCGAACGACCGCCGCCGCACCACGCTGCTTTCTACTGGTCTGGATTACAAAGGCGACCGTTTCCGCACCTCGCTGGACCTGGGCTACCAGAAAAAAACCTTCCACGGCAGCCCGACCAGCGTCAACATCTCGGCGGTGGACTTTGTGCCTGAACCGCCGAAGAACGATCGTAACTTCTCGCAGAAGTGGGCCTACAGCGATATCGAAAACGAGTTCGGGATGTGGCGCAGCGAGTATGACATCACCGATAGCTGGACGGCGTATACCGGTCTCGGCGCGCAGCACGCGCACGAAGAAGGGATCTACAGCGCGCCGAAGCTCCTCGATAAGAGCGGTAATGCGACGGTCAGCCGCCTTGATACCAACCGCATCAGCGATTCTGTCAGCGGCATGGCGGGCATTCGCGGTAACTTCACTACCGGATTCGTCTCGCACAAGGTCAATGTTGGCTATTCGGCGATGACCAAAAACGAAAAGATCGCGTGGAAAATGTCGGCGACGAAGGATAATCCGACCACCAACATCTACCACAACACCGGCGTCGATATGCCGGACAGCTCCAACCTCAACGGCTCAGGCGGCAAATACAGCGATCCGCTGACCAGCGGGCGCACCCGCACGCAAGGCTGGCTGCTGAGTGATACCCTGGGCGTGCTGGATGACAAGCTGCTGTTCACCGCAGGCGCGCGGCATCAGAAAGTGGTGATTCGCGGGTACAACAAAATCACCGGTGCGGAAAACGACGCGGACGGTTTCGACGGCAGCCGCTGGATGCCCACCTACGGCGTAGTCTATAAACCGTGGGAGGAAATTTCCCTCTACGCCAACCACACCGAGGCGTTACAGCCCGGTGAAACCGCGCCTCGCTCAGCAAACAACTACGGCCAGAGCACCGGTATCGTTCACTCTAAGCAAAACGAAGTGGGCGTAAAGGCGGACTTTGGCCGCGTGGGCGGCTCCCTGGCGCTGTTTGAGATCAAAATGCCGTCGGCGATCCTTGACGACAGCGGTCACTATGGTCTGGATGCAGAACAGCGTAACCGCGGCGTGGAGCTGAACGTCTTCGGCGAGCCAATGCTCGGGATGCGTCTGAACGCCAGCGCCACCTGGTTGCAGGCCGAGCTGACCAAAACCAAAAACGGCGTCAATCAGGGCAACGATGCGATCGGTATTCCGAGCTTCTACGCCGTGCTGGGCGCAGAGTACGATATCAAGCCGATTGAAGGCCTGACGGCGACCGCGCGCGTTAACCACTCCGGCACGCAGTATGCCGATCTTGCGAACAGCAAAAAGCTGGACAGCTACACCACGCTGGATCTGGGCATGCGCTATCGCTTCGCGGTGAACCACAATGAAAATCAGATGACCGTACGGGCAGGTATCGACAACGTGACCAACGAGAACTACTGGTCAAGCGTGGACGATTCCGGTACTTACATTACTCAGGGCGAGCCGCGTACCTTTAAGGTCTCGGTTGGCTACGAGTTCTAAGCGTTCCACCTCGTTATCCGGGGCAGGGACGCCCCAATCCCTTCGTTGTCGTGTTATAAAATTGTAATAAAAGCTTCTTACACTGGTCGCCACAACCTTACCTCTTGGCCAATGACAGGAAGCCGCTATGGGCAGACCCCTCAAATCCGTATTTAAAAAAGAACATCGCGACGATATCAGTAACCGCAGCGCTAACCCGGTATTCTCCGAGGTTGCAGAAGTGTTCCTCTCGCGCCGCCGTTTTCTCCAGATGGGGGCCGTAGCGGGGGCTGCCGTATCATTCCCGTATCTGATCACACCCGAAAATGCCATTGCCGCGGTATCGAAGCCTTCCGCGCTGGCAAAAGCGGTTTCCCTGGGCTTTACCAGCATCGACGTCTGTACGGAAGACACGGTCAGGGTGCCGGAAGGTTATATCGCCCGCCCGTTCTATCGCTGGGGCGATCCGACGGGGATCAAGGACAACATGCCGGCCTTTAAGCCGGACGCCAGCAATACCACAGACGAACAGGCTGTGCAGGCGGGCATGCACCACGACGGCATGGCGTGGTTTAGCCTGCCGCAGGGGGCGCAAAACCCGGAGCATGGCCTGCTGGCGCTGAACCATGAGTACATCGACAACGGAATGCTGTTTACCGACGGTACGGCGAACTGGAGTCTCGACAAGGCACGCAAGGGGCAGAACGCGATGGGCGTGTCGGTGGTGGAAGTGAAAAAAACGGGCAGCGGCTGGGAGGTAGTGCGTCCGTCTTCCTTCGCCCGGCGTATTACCGTCAATACGCCGATGCAGCTTACCGGCCCGGCGCGGCATCAGGATTTAATGAAAACCGCCGCCGACCCGCAGGGGGAACGCGTTCTGGGCACCATGCAGAACTGCGCCAACGGCCACACGCCGTGGGGCACCTATCTCACCTGCGAGGAGAACTGGTCGGACATTTTTGTCAAAAAAGCCGATCTCAACCCGCTGGAAAAACGCTACGGCATCAGCGACAGCGATGAATCGTACCGCTGGAACGAGGTGGATGAGCGGTTCAGCGTTGATAAAACCCCTAACGAACCCAACCGTTTCGGCTGGGTGGTGGAGATCGATCCCTACAACCCGACCTCCACCCCGCGCAAGCACACCGCGCTCGGCCGCTTCAAGCATGAGGGGGCCGCCGTCACGCTCGCCGCCGATAATCGCGTGGTGGTCTACATGGGCGACGACCAGAAGTTTGAGTACATCTATAAGTTTGTCTCGGATAAAAAATACGATCCCGCGAACCAGGAAGCCAATATGCAGCTGCTGACGTCCGGCACGCTGTACGTCGCCAGGTTCAACGAGGACGGCAGCGGCGACTGGCTGCCGCTGATCTTCGGGCAAAATGGCCTGGATAAAAGCAACGGTTTTGCAAGCCAGGGCGATCTGCTGATTAAAACCCGTCTGGCGGCCGACGTGGTGGGGGCGACGAAAATGGATCGCCCGGAGTGGATAGCCGTCGATCCGCACGCCAGCGGCAGCGTCTACTGTACGCTGACCAACAACAGCGATCGCGGTAAAGAGGGCAAGGCGCCGGTGGATGCCGCCAACCCGCGCGCTAATAACGTGTTTGGTCACATCATGCACTGGCACGAAGAGGGTGCCGATCCTGCCGCCGCACGCTTTAAGTGGGATATTCTGGTCATGGCCGGGCGCACCGAGGGCGACGATCCCAAAGCCAAAGGCTCGATGCAGGGCGCGGCATTTGGCAGCCCGGATGGGTTGTCGTTCGATCACCAGGGCGTGCTGTGGATCCAGACCGACGTTTCCTCCAGCACCATCAATAAGAAAGCCTACGAGGGGATGGGCAATAACCAGATGGTGGCCACCATTCCGGGCACCAACGAGTATCGCCGTTTCCTGACCGGGCCGCGCGGATGTGAAATCACCGGCATTGCGTTTACGCCGGACAACCGCACGCTGTTTATCAACATTCAGCATCCGGGGGAGGGCGGGGATGATATTACCGACCCGGCCAATCCGCGCGCTGTTTCCAACTGGCCAGACGCCAGCCCGAACGGGCGTCCGCGATCGTCAACGGTGGTGATTACCAAAGCGGACGGCGGGATCATCGGGTCGTGACGTTTATCCGCCGGGCGCATGCGCTGGCCCGGCGTTAAGCTTGCTACCACCAGCATGAAGTGTTAAAACGTGCCCCTTCTAAAAAAGAGACAGGGGTAGGGCGTGAAAGACGCGTCATCCGCTTCAGGCCATGGTAGCGCTGAAGCCTCGTCGGATCAGAATCCGACGCTGCAACGTGGTTTGCAAAATCGACATATTCAGTTAATTGCCCTTGGCGGCGCAATCGGTACCGGGCTCTTTCTCGGCATCGGCCCCGCTATTCAGATGGCCGGTCCGGCGGTGCTACTGGGTTACGGTATCGCCGGGATTATCGCCTTCCTGATCATGCGCCAGCTTGGCGAGATGGTCGTTGAAGAGCCGGTGTCAGGCTCATTCGCGCATTTTGCCTATAAATACTGGGGCCCGTTCGCAGGCTTCCTCTCCGGCTGGAACTACTGGGTGATGTTCGTGCTGGTCGGGATGGCCGAGCTGACCGCCGCCGGCATCTATATGCAGTACTGGCTCCCGGACGTGCCAACGTGGATTTGGGCCGCGGCCTTCTTCATCATCATTAACGCCGTTAACCTTGTGAACGTCCGCCTGTATGGCGAGACCGAGTTCTGGTTCGCGCTGATCAAGGTGCTGGCGATTATCGGCATGATCGGCTTTGGCCTGTGGCTGCTGTTCTCCGGCCACGGCGGCGAGCGCGCCACGATCGATAACCTGTGGCAGCACGGCGGCTTCCTGGCGACTGGATGGAAAGGGCTGATCCTCTCGCTGGCGGTTATTATGTTCTCCTTCGGCGGGCTGGAGCTGATTGGCATCACCGCGGCTGAAGCGCGCGATCCGCACAAAAGCATTCCGAAAGCGGTCAACCAGGTGGTGTACCGTATCCTGCTGTTTTACATCGGCTCGCTGGTGGTGCTGCTGGCGCTCTACCCGTGGGTGGAAGTGAAATCTGACAGTAGCCCGTTCGTGATGATCTTCCACGATTTGAACAGCAACGTGGTCGCTTCGGCGCTGAACTTCGTCATTCTTGTGGCGTCGCTGTCGGTCTACAACAGCGGGGTTTACTCCAACAGCCGCATGCTGTTTGGCCTCTCCGTACAAGGCAACGCGCCGAAGTTCCTCACTCGCGTCAGCCGTCGCGGCGTGCCGGTCAACTCGCTGTTCCTTTCTGGCGCTATCACCTCGCTGGTGGTGCTGATCAACTATCTGCTGCCGAAAGAGGCGTTTGGCCTGCTGATGGCGCTGGTTGTCGCCACGCTGCTGCTTAACTGGATCATGATCTGCCTGGCGCACCTGCGCTTCCGCGCGGCGATGCGCCGCAAGGGGCGCGAGACGCAGTTCAAAGCGCTGCTCTATCCGGCGGGGAACTACCTCTGTATCGCCTTCCTCGGCCTGATTCTGGTGCTGATGTGCACCATGGATGAGATGCGCCTGTCAGCGATGCTGCTGCCGGTGTGGGTGGTGTTCCTGTTTATTGCATTTAAGCTCTCGCGCAAAAAGTAGCGCGGTTTTCTCCCTCTCCCTGTGGGAGAGGGCCGGGGTGAGGGCACCAGACCGCACCAAACCAGACCGCACCACACTGCCTGCCTTCACACCCGGTGGCGCTGCGCTTACCGGGCCTACAAAGTATCACTCCACCTTTATCGTGACCCCCCTCCCAATTCCGTTTCGATCCACAGGATCTTTATTTTGTAATCGATTACTTTTTATTTGAACTATTTTGTAATCGATTACTTTTTCCGGGTGAGGCTTATCATGGTGTCAACTGAGAGTAGTGAAAAGGCGATAACGCAACACCGGCTGCTGGTGCCGCGTCTGTCGCTGATGATGTTTCTGCAATTTTTTATCTGGGGTAGCTGGTCGGTCACACTTGGCCTGGTGATGACCCGGCACAACATGTCTTTGCTGATTGGCGACGCGTTCTCTGCCGGGCCCATCGCTTCCATTCTTTCGCCGTTCGTGCTCGGGATGCTGGTGGACCGCTTCTTCGCCTCGCAGAAGGTGATGGCGGTGATGCACCTCGCGGGCGCGGTGATCCTCTGGTTCGTGCCGGGGGCGCTGATTGCTGAGAATGGCGCGCTGCTGATTGGCCTGCTGTTTGGCTACACGCTCTGCTATATGCCGACACTGGCGCTGACCAACAACATTGCGTTTCACAGCCTGGCGAACGTGGATAAAACCTTCCCGGTAGTGCGCGTGTTCGGCACCATCGGCTGGATCGCGGCGGGCATTTTCATCGGCGTCACCGGCGTGGCGTCCAGCGTCACCATCTTCCAGGTGGCGGCGGTCAGCTCCGTGCTGCTGGCGGTCTACAGCCTGACGCTGCCGCACACGCCAGCGCCGGCAAAAGGCCTGCCGGTTAAGGTGCGGGATCTCTTCTGCGCGGACGCCTTCGCGCTGCTTAAAACCCGCCACTTCTTCGTCTACTCCGTCTGCGCGATGCTGATCTCTGTCCCGCTCGGCACCTATTACGCCTACACCGCCTCGTATCTGGCGGATGCCGGCATTGCCGACGTCAGCACCGCCATGTCCTTCGGGCAGATGTCTGAGATCGTCTTCATGTTGGTCATTCCTCTGCTGTTCCGCCGCCTGGGCGTGAAAGTCATGCTGCTGATCGGCATGCTGGCGTGGTTCGTGCGTTATGCCATGTTCGCGTTGGGCGTCAGCGAAGAGGGGCGCATTCTGCTGTACCTCGGCATTCTGCTGCACGGCGTCTGCTACGATTTCTTCTTTGTCGTCGGCTTTATCTATACCGACCGCGTGGCGGGCGAAAAGGTCAAAGGCCAGGCGCAGAGCATGATCGTGATGTTCACCTACGGCATCGGCATGCTGCTCGGCTCTCAGATTTCCGGCGCGCTCTACAACCGCCTGGTGGCAGGACAGACCGTGCCGCAGGCGTGGGTCACATTCTGGTGGATCCCGGCGGTGGCTGCCGCGGCGATCGCGCTGATTTTCCTTCTCACGTTTAAGTATGACGATGACAAGGCGTAACGTTCAGGAGGTGGTATGAGGACAATGAAAGGACCGGGCATTTTTCTGTCGCAGTTTATTGGCGCAGAAGCGCCGTTTAATTCGCTCGACGGGCTTGCTGAATGGGCGGCAGGTAAAGGTTATAAGGCGGTGCAGATCCCCTGCAACCATCCGCACATCTTTGACGTCGAGAAAGCCGCAGAGAGCCAGGCCTACTGCGACGACATCACCGCCAGGCTGGCCGCGCACGGGCTGGTTATCAGCGAGCTGTCGACCCATCTGGAAGGGCAGCTCGTGGCGGTGAATCCGGTTTACAGCGAGGCGTTTGACCACTTCGCACCCGCCGCCGTGCGCGGTAACGAGGCGGCGCGCCGGGCGTGGGCGACGGAAAAGCTGAAGCAGGCGGCGGTCGCTTCGGCCAGATTAGGGCTGAAGGCGCACGCGACCTTCTCCGGCTCGCTGGCGTGGCCGTTTTTCTATCCGTGGCCGCCGCATAACGAGCAGCGTTTTCAGGAAGCGTTCGAGGAGCTGGCAACCCGCTGGCGGCCAATACTGGATACCTTTGGCGAGCAGGGGGTGGACGTCTGCTTTGAGCTGCATCCCGGGGAAGATCTGCACGACGGCGTGACCTTCGAGCGTTTTCTGGCGCTGGTGGATAACCATCCGCGCTGCAACATTCTCTACGACCCGAGCCACATGCTGCTTCAGCAGATGGACTATCTGGCCTTTATCGATATCTTCCATGCGCGCATTAAAGCGTTCCACGTCAAGGACGCGGAGTTCCGCCCCAGCGGGCGCAGCGGCGTCTACGGCGGCTACCAGCCGTGGATCAACCGCGCCGGACGCTTTCGCTCGCCCGGCGACGGGCAAATCGACTTTAAGGGCATCTTCAGCAAGCTGACCCAGTACGACTACGACGGCTGGGCGGTGCTGGAGTGGGAGTGTTGCCTGAAGGATGGCGATACCGGCGCGAGTGAGGGCAGCGAATTTATCCGCCGCCACATTATTCCCGTTTCCGGACGGGCGTTTGATGATTTCGCCGCAGGGGGCAGCCATGATTAACGTCGGGATTATCGGCAGCGGGTTTATTGGCCCGGCACACATCGAGGCGCTCAGGCGTCTCGGGTTTGTGCAGGTGGTCGCGCTCTGCGACGGTTCGCTCGTTAAGGCGCAGGAAAAGGCGCGCCAGCTAAATGTCCCGCATGCTTACGCCAGCGTGGAAGAACTGCTCGCGCACCCCAATCTGCATGCGGTGCACAACTGCACGCCGAACTACCTGCACGCGGAGATTAACCGCCAGATCCTGCGCGCGGGCAAGCACGTGTTTTCCGAAAAGCCGCTGTGCATGACGCCGGACGAGGCGCGCGAGCTGGTGGCGCTGGCAGAGCAGGCGGGCGTGGTACATGGCGTGAGCTTTGTCTATCGTCAGTTTGCGATGGTGCGACAGGCGGCGAGCATGATGCGCGCGGGCACCCTCGGGCGGCTGTTCGCCTCGCACGGCAGCTATTTGCAGGACTGGATGCTGCTGGAAACCGACTACAACTGGCGGGTGGATGCCGCGCTCGGCGGCGCGTCGCGGGCGGTGGCGGATATCGGTTCCCACTGGTGCGATACGGTACAGTATGTGACAGGCAGGCGCATTACCGAGGTGATTGCTGATTTATCCATCGTCTGGCCGAGGCGCAAGGCCAGCGCGGGTGGTCATCAGACCTTCTCCCATGACGAGCAGGCGGAGTATGAAGTTAAACCGGTCACCACCGAAGATTTTGGCTCGGTGCTGTTCCGCTTTGACGACGGCAGCAAGGGCAGCTTTAGCGTCTCGCAGGTGAGCGCGGGGCGAAAAAACCGCCTGACCTTTGAAATTAACGGCAGCGAGCAGTCGGTGGCGTGGGATCAGGAAATCCCGCAGCAGCTGTGGATCGGCCATCGCGCCCGGGCAAACCAGACGCTCACCGACGATCCAGGCCTGATGAACCCTGACGTGGCCGACAGCGTCCACTTCCCCGGCGGGCACATTGAAGGGTGGCCGGATGCCTTTAAAAATATGATGGCGCAGTTTTACCGTGCCGTGCAGGCGGGCGCGATGCCGGATAATCCGCAGTTTGCCACCTTTTACGATGGCGCCAGTGTGATGTATATCATTGATGCAATTGTGAAAAGTCATCAGCAGCAGCGCTGGGTGCGCGTGGAATACTGACGCATTGCCCGGTTCGCCGGGCAATCAATTTATGGTAGCCTGCACAAAACGCTAACCGCAGGATGTATCGTCGCTATGTCAATTCAGAAAATCGCTCAACTGGCCGGGGTATCCGTGGCAACGGTCTCCCGCGTACTGAATAACAGCGATACCGTAAAGGCGAAAAACCGCGAGCGCGTTCTGCGGGCGATTCAGGAGAGCAACTACCAGCCAAACCTGCTCGCCCGTCAGCTGCGCACTGCCCGCAGCTATATGATCCTGGTGATGGTCTCGAACATCGCCAACCCGTTCTGCGCCGAAGTGGTGAAGGGCATCGAAGCCGAGGCGGAAAAGAACGGCTATCGCATTCTGCTGTGCAACTCCGGCTCGGATATTGAGCGCTCCCGCTCGGGCTTAAGCCTGCTCTCCGGCAAAATCGTCGACGGCATTATCACCATGGATGCATTCTCGAAACTGCCGGAACTGGCCGCGCTGATTGGCAACGCGCCGTGGGTACAGTGCGCTGAATACGCCGATGCGGGCGCGGTCTCCTGCGTCGGCATCAATGATGTGGACGCTTCACAGCATGCCGTCAGCCAGCTGGCCGACGGCGGCCGCAAGCGTATCGCGATGATCAACCACGATCTCAGCTACAAATATGCCCGCCTGCGCGAACGCGGCTACAAGAGCGTGATCCACCTGCGGGATCTGGACTATCAGGCGGTGGAGTATGCCAGCGATCTCAGCTCCGGGGCGGGCATGGCGGCGATGCAAAACCTGTTAAAAGATAATCCGCCGGATGCGGTATTTGCCGTTTCCGATACGCTGGCGGCGGGCGCGCTGCGCGCCATTCAGCAGGCAGGTCTTCGGGTGCCGGAGGATATTGCCGTGGTCGGCTTTGACGGTACGGAGCTGGCGGACATGATTTCGCTCACCACCATCGAACAGCCGTCGCGGGATATCGGGCGCAAGGCGGTCGATCTGCTCTTAAATAAGATCGACAACCCGGACGCGCCCACGGAAAGGGTGATGATGGACTGGCGCTTTATTTCCCGCGCCAGCACCTGATTATTGCGCGATGACGCCAGCCAGGGAGCGAATATCGTTCCCGGTTGGCGACTGGTGAATACGCAGGCCAAATTCATCCACCACCGCGAAAATATGATCGAAGATGTCGGCCTGAATATCTTCGTATTCCGCCCAGATCACCGTGTTGGTAAAGGCATATATTTCAATCGGCAGCCCGTTGGCATCCGGCGCGAGCTGGCGCACCATCAGCGTCATATCTTTACGAATACGCGGGTGGTTACGCAGATATTCATTCAGGTAGGCACGGAAGGTGCCGATATTGGTCATCTTGCGCAGGTTTAATACCGATTCCCCTTCGCCGTTCTGCTGATTCCACAGGTTAATTTCCTCATGACGCGCCGCCAGATACGGCTTCAGCAGTTTCGCCTGAATCAGTTTTTGCTGCTCCTGCTCGTCGAGGAAATGAATGCTGGTGGTATCGATATTCAGGCTGCGCTTGATGCGGCGACCACCGGAGGCGGACATGCCGCTCCAGTTGATGAACGCATCGGACACCAGCGCCCAGGTCGGGATGGTGGTGATGGTGTTATCGAAGTTGCGCACTTTAACGGTGGTCAGGCCGATGTCGGTCACCGTGCCGTTGGCGCCGTATTTCGGCATCTCCAGCCAGTCGCCGAGCTTGAGCATGTCGTTGGCTGAGAGCTGAATACCGGCCACCAGGCCGAGTATCGGGTCTTTAAAGACCAGCATCAGAACGGCAGCCATCGCACCCAGGCCGCTTATCAGAATGGCGGGTGACTGACCGATCAGCAGGGAGATAATTAGTATCCCCACCAGAATGGCGCTCACCAGCTTGATGCCCTGGAATATCCCCTTCAGCGGCAGCTGTGACGCGGTGGCCATTTTCTGCGACAGATTGAAAATCACGTCCAGCAACGAGAAGAAGGAGAGCAGGGCATAAACCATCACCCACAATTTCGCGCAGGTGGTAAGTAATTCCGCCGCTTCGCTGCCTTTTTGCAGCCACAGAACCGCCTGAACGTTGACGATTATCCCCTGGAGGGTAAACGCCAGACGGTGAAATAACTTGTTCTGCGTAATGATCTGCAACCATAAATGGCTGCTGGCCTGGGCGCGTTTCTCGAATGCGCGCAGCACCACTTTGTGCAGAATAAAATGAACGATAATGGCCGTAAGAAAAATAATACCAAAGATAATCACTAAAGAGGTGGTGTGATTAATTTCAATCCCTAACTCTTCAACCTGAGCAATTAATTCCTGCATAACGTCTCCTGTATTGATGCAGCCCCATAATGGCGGCTGCGGATCTATTATGCAAATTCAGGCAGTTTTATTTTGTCGCCGGAGAGGCCTTGACGACCGGTAAACACAGACGATGGCGCAAACGCAGCGTGGCCAGCGCCAGCACCACCATCATGGCCGTTTCCACCATCAGGAAGACATTGACCGCCTGGGTATAATCTCCGTGATGATTTTGCAGTCCGTGCAGCAAAATCGCGCCGAAAATGGCCGGGCCAAGCCCCAGCGCAGCCTGTTGCAGCGTGCTTAAAATCGCGCTCGCGGCCCCCGCGTCGTCAGGCTGAATATCACGCATCCCGATACGGTAGAAGCTGTTTACAATCAGCGCCTGCCCGTAACCCACCAGCCCGGTGGCCGGGGCCAGCGTCAGCGCGGTATTCTGCATTCCCCAGTGACGGGACGTGGCGATCAACGCCACCAGACCGACAAGCTGAATCGCAAGTCCGGTCAGCAGGATGGCGCTGGTGCTGTAGCGGGCAATCAGGCGTGGGGCGAACCAGGCAGAAATAAAATAGGTGACGCCAAGGGCGATAAAGCTGTTTCCGGACTGCCACGGCGCCATCCCCAGACCGCTTTGCATGGTCAGCGCCATACAGAACATGAACCCGGACCAGACGCTGAAAAAGAGTATCCCGATTAGCACGCCAAAGCGGATGCTGCGCAGCTGCAACAGGCGCGGCGCGATGAGCGGGTGGGCATTCTCACGCTCTTTTTTGCGCGCGTTCAGCACCATTACACAGACCAGCGGCACAATCGCCAGCAGTGCGGCCTTCAGCGGCCACGACCAGTGCCACTGCGGGCCGAGCGCCATCGGGAACAGCAGACAGCACAGTATTGCCGTCAGCAGGACAGTCCCGGTCCAGTCAATGCGCGACGGCGTGTCGCGGCGGGTTTCCGGCACGTAGCGACGGCTCAGCGCCAGCACCACCAGACAAATCGGCACGTTGATAAAGAAGGCGTTGCGCCAGCCAAGCCCGGCGATGTCCGCCGACACCAGCCAGCCGCCACCCATCTGGCCGACGATAAACGCAATTCCGCCGATACCGCCGAACAGACTGATCGCTCTGGCGTGTGCCGTTCCTTTTAACGTCACATGCAACGTCGCGAGAATTTGCGGCATGATCAGCGCGGCGCCCGCACCCTGAATAATGCGCGCGCCAAGCAACTGTTCGATATTGCCCGCCATGCCGCACAGCAGTGAGGCCAGGCCAAAACACGCCACGCCCCACATAAACAGGCGACGGCGGCCAAGGTTATCGCCCAGCTTGCTGCCGGGTGCCAGGCAGACGGCAAAGGCCACGCCGTAGAGGGCGACGATCAGCTCCAGTTCAGTGGCGGTGGCGTGTAATGAATGGGTGATGGAATCCAGCGCCACGTTGGTGATTGAGGTATCAATCAGCGGCAGCATCTGGCCGGTTAACAGCAATATCAGGCCCGCACGACCCGGTGAAACAACTGACGTATTCATGGTGACTCCATTGCGTCAAACAGCGTAGAGTCGTAGCATCAACCATCTGATAAACGGGTACCAGTTCTTACTTATACTGGTACTGACACTACCATGCAGGAGATGTTATGGCGCTGATGTCTGAACCTGTCACCTCTCTCCAGGATGACACCCGCAAGCAGCTGGGCGCGTTTTTGCGTGCCCGGCGCGAAAGCCTCGATCCGCAGCGCCTCGGCTTACCGCGCAGCGGCCGCCGCCGCACGCCGGGCCTGCGCCGGGAAGAGGTGGCGATGCTCGCGGATGTCGGCGTGACCTGGTACACCTGGCTGGAACAGGGTCGGGACGTCAATCCGTCCAGCGCGGTGATGGCCGCCATCGCAAAAGCGCTGCAATGCACCCCGACCGAAGCCCGGCATCTTTTTGTGCTCGCCGGTTTGCCGCCGGGCGAAGCCCCGCAGGCGGTGTGCTGTGAGGGGATCTGCGAAGGCACGCGTCGCCTGCTGGATACCCTGATGCCGAAACCCGCCAGCATTCAGAAACCGAACTTTGATATCGTGGCGTGGAACGACAGCTTCGGACACCTGATGGGCGTCGATTTCAACGCTATCCCGCCGGAAGATCGCAACTGTATTTACCTGTTCCTCACCCATCCGGCGTGGCGCGCGCGGCTCGGCAAACGTGACGACGTGCTGCCGATTTTCGTCTCCTACTTCCGCGCGGCAATGGCTGAGCACCGTGGCGACCCGCTCTGGGAAGCGAAGCTGGCGCGTTTTTTTGCGGTGTCCGAAGAGTTCAAAACCCTGTGGCACCAGCGTAACGACGTGCGCGGCGTGGAGAACCAGCTCAAGCTGTTCACCCATCCCGAGCTGGGGGATTTTCATCTCCAGCAGATGTACTGGTACTCCGCCCCGCGAAACGGATCGCGGCTGCTGGTCTATTTACCCGTGGATGAGGCAGGGGAGAGGGCGATGGCGTGGCTGGCGGAGCAGGGGATATAAATTTTTTGCGAGGGGCTTTCAGGGAATCAACGCTGCTCCGGTCCTGCCTGGAATAAGCTGGTAAGGTGAATCACGAAAGGCAAAATTAGCCTTTAATGCAAATTGCCTTACATGCTAATATTATCAGGGATGAAATACAGTGTTCAGACTTATCGTTCATGCGGCAGTCAGAGAGGAGATCCTCTCATTGCCTGCGGATGTTTATCAAGAAGACGCAAAAAACGCCCTCTGCTGAACTCCGTCTGGCACTGAAACGACAACAGGAGATGTTGGATGAGCAAGAAGATTATTGACTGGGATGAACTCAGAGCTGAACTGTTAAGCGATTCAGAAATTCAGGCTTCCTTTGATGCAGAAGAGCGCAAGGAGCGTCTGCGGGAGATGCTGGCGCAATGGCGCAATCATGCTGGTCTGACGCGCGCCCAGGTGGCGGAGCGGATGGGCGTCAGCGCACCGACGGTATCACGAATGGAAGCAAATATTACCCGGGCGAGTCTCGATACATTAACGCGTTATGCGCTGGTGTGCGGGGTAAAGCATCCGCAGATAACGCTTTACTGAAAACGGGCACGCCGATAGCCGGCGTGCCAGAAGCGCTTAGCACTCAGTCACAATCGTGCTCAGCGGCAGGCGAGATTTCGGCAGCGTGGCGTTGAAATCTTCCACGCTGTGATGCCCGACCGGGACCACCACCAGGCTGGTGAAGCCTTTCTCTTTCAGGCCAAACTCTTCGTCGAGGATCGCGGCGTCAAACCCTTCGATTGGTACCGCATCCAGGCCCATCGCGGCCACGCCCAGCAGGAAGTTGCCGACGTTCAGGTAAACCTGCTTCGCCATCCACTGGTCGTCATCTTTCAGATCCACGCGGTGCATGTCGGCAAAATAGCAGCGGCCTTTGTGGTTCGCGGCTTTTGCTTCTGGCGTGGCGAAACGGCCGTCAGCCTCTTCCTGATCGACAACGCGCTCAAGCCAGGCATCGTCCATCGCGGTTTTCGCGCAGAACACCACTACGTGAGAGGCATCCAGCATTTTGCGTTCGTTAAACACATAGGTGCCCGCCGCGGATTTTGCCACGCGCGCTTTACCCTCTTCAGTGCTGGCAACAATAAAGTGCCACGGCTGGGAGTTGGTGCTGGACGGGCTGTATTGCAGCAGCGTTTTGATTTTTTCCGCTTCTTCTGCGGTCAGTTTTTTGGCTGGGTCGAACGCCTTGGTAGAGTGGCGTTTCAGGGCGACAGAAATAATATCCATAACAACTCCTGGTGATGAAATTCGCCCGCGGGCGGGCGTGAAAGGAAAGCAGATTACCGCGCGAAGCGGGAAAAGATAAGTGCGATTCGAGCGCTTATTCTGTTCGTCTGAGACGAACAATCAGGCTGGGCGAATACACTTCTGATCTTTTTTCGGCAGTTTATCAACGACCAGATTCCACGAATCCGTAATCAGGTCGGTGACCAGTTCAGGCGTGATGTCGTCCGTGCCATAAAGGGAGATCCAGTGTTTTTTATTCAGATGGTAACCGGGCTCCACGCCACGGTAGATCTGCTGATTGAGCAGCGATTTTTCCGGATCGGATTTCAGGCTGACGTGGGCCCGACCGTGTGCGGTCGCCATCAGCATAAAAATTTTCCCGCCCACCTTAAACACGTCATACTCCGGGCCAAACGGCCAGCAATGTTCGGTAAAAGGCATCTCCAGCGCGACGCGTCTGGCATGTTCCTGCAAGGATTTACTGTCCATGGTTATCTTCCTCAGCAAGCCCGCGCCACATGGCTTCAAAGCCCAGCGCTTTAAAATCGACGGCACGGGACGGATCGCGGGCGGCAAACTCCATGGTGGTTTCAGCCAGCGATAAGAACATTGCATCACCGAAGGTCTTAAACTCGTCAGACATAAACACCGGGCGGATCGAACGACGACACAGTTCATGCAGTTCCGGGAACATGTCTTTCACCGCCTGCTCGGTTTCGGCGTTCAGCTTTTCACTGACGCCACCGCATGCGCCAGGGGGTTACGAATGCCCCAGTCCACATAGCTGTTCCAGATATTGCGGGTATGCTCTTTTGGCTCGGTGATGGTGCGATCGAGATTCGCCAGCATGGTCTGGCAGAGATCCTGCTTCAGATGCAGGTAGAGGGCATTCAGCAGATCGTCTTTGGTAGCAAAGTAGCGAAACAGTGTCCCTTCAGCGACGCCCGCATTACGGGCAATTAACGCCGTTGAGGCGGCAATACCTGACTGCGCAAACGCAGCCGTTGCTGCTTCCAGTAAGGCCTGTTTTTTATCTTCACTCTTCGGACGTGCCACTAAATTTTTCCTCCCGTCAATTGTAAAAACCCTGATTGAAACACGAGCCTTGATACGCTGCAACGCGGAATGTCAAAGATCGAAAACCTTCTTGACGGCGTAATCATCCTATCTATAATGAGTGCTTACTCACTCATAATCAAGTATCACCCGCGCAAACCATCGGATGGGGCGCGTAGGCGGGTCAGGAAATGAAAAAGCCTCTATTCATCTGCGTGGTGTTAGTCATGATTATTGCTTCAGCTGCCAGTTTACCATTTGTACTGAATGCCGGATTTGGCCAGCCACCGCAGGGTGCGCAGCTCTCTGAAGTGGAAGCCTCTCCGCACTATCGCGACGGGCAATTCCATAACACGCTCCCTACGCCGGGCTTTACCGGGCAACAAAATATGCTGGTGGCGTGGTGGCAGTTCCTTACCCGTAAAACCGAAAACGCCCGTCCTGCGCAGCCGCTGCCGCTGGTGAAAACCGATCTGGCGAGCCTGTCGCCTGAACAGGACACGCTGGTGTGGCTCGGCCACTCCTCCTGGTATATGCAGCTGGCAGGGAAACGCATCCTGATCGATCCGGTTCTGAGTAGCTACGCCGCACCGTTCTCGTTTCTCAATAAAGCGTTTGCGGGGGAGTACCCGTGGCGTGCGGAGAGCATGCCGGAGATCGACCTGCTGATTATCTCCCACGATCACTATGACCATCTGGATTACGCCACCATCAAGGCGCTGCTGCCGAAGGTTAAGCGCGTGGTCACGCCGCTGGGCGTGGGTTCGCATCTGCGCTACTGGGGGATGACCCCGGAGATAATCGACGAGCGGGACTGGAACCAGTCGGTGCATATCAGCGATGCGCTGACGGTACATGTTCTGCCCGCGCGCCATTTTTCCGGGCGCGGCATTAAGCGTAACCAGACCCTGTGGGGGAGCTTTATGTTTGTCACCCCAGAGCGAAAGGTTTACTACAGCGGAGACTCCGGTTACGGCCCGCACTTCAAGGCTATTGGCGAGCAGTTTGGCGGAGTGGACTTAGCCATTATGGAAAACGGGCAGTACGACCAGGACTGGAAGTACATCCATATGCATCCGGCGGAAACGGCGCAGGCCTCGGCAGATCTCAATGCCAAAGCGGTCGTACCGGGACATAACGGGCGTTTTGTGCTGGCGAAACATACCTGGAACGATCCACTGATCCAGCTGGCGAAAGCCAGCAAGAATAAAAACTACCGGCTGCTGACGCCGGAGCTGGGCGAGCCCGTGCGGGTGAGTGATACCACGCAACAATTTCGCGAGTGGTGGGAATAATGTTTAAGCGAGAAGCAGAGGGGGAGAGCAGTATGACGATTTCCGCTCAGGTCATTGATACGATTGTCGAATGGATTGATGACAATCTACACCAGCCGTTACGCATCGAAGAGATTGCCCGCCAAGCGGGTTACTCAAAATGGCATTTACAGCGGCTGTTTATGCAGTACAAAGGCGAAAGTCTGGGGCGCTACATCCGCGAACGCAAGCTGCTGATGGCGGCGCGCGATCTGCGTGAGTCAGACGAGCGCGTGTACGATATCTGCCTGCGCTACGGGTTTGACTCGCAGCAGACGTTTACCCGCATCTTTACCCGCACCTTCAACCAGCCGCCCGGGGCGTACCGCAAAGAAAATCACGGTCGGGCGCACTGAAAAACATCCCCTCACCCCGGCCCTGTCCCCAAAGGGGCGAGGGCGTAATCGTCCCCTCTCCCCTATGGGGAGAGGGTTAGGGTGAGGGGATCAGACCGCACCATGCTTACCAGCTGTAATTCACCGTCGCCGTCACCGTCCGGCCAATCCCGTAGAAGCACGCCGTAT
Source organism: Enterobacter cloacae complex sp. AR_0002 (assembly GCF_001922365.1). Taxonomy (NCBI): domain Bacteria; kingdom Pseudomonadati; phylum Pseudomonadota; class Gammaproteobacteria; order Enterobacterales; family Enterobacteriaceae; genus Enterobacter; species Enterobacter cloacae complex sp. AR_0002. The sequence continues at coordinate 2,295,787 of NZ_CP018814.1, read as the reverse complement.
CGCTTGCGCACGACGCCACATACTTTGTGTCTGCCACGTTATTGACGTTGAACTGCGCGCTTGCCCCTTTCAGGCTGCGGTTCATCTCGCCCAGGTCGTAGCGCAGCATCGCGTCATACAGATCCACCGATGGCACCTTGAAGGTATTCTTCGCATCGCCGTAGCTGGTGCCGATGTAGCGCATCCCCACGCCAGCGGTCAGGCTCTTCAGCGCGCCGCCCGGAACGGTATAGCTGGCGAACGCCGATGCCATATGTGCCGGAATGCGCGCAGGCGTTTTGCCTTCAGTTCCCGCCACCGTGGTGCTTTCGGTTTTTGCATCGGTGTAAGTGTAGGAGCCAATCAGGTTGATGTTATCCATCAGCGTGGCGTGGATTTCCGCTTCAGCGCCTTTCGAACGCACCTTGCCCGCATTTTCGAACCAGCCTTCAGCGCTGTTATAGGTCGCGACGTTGTTCTGAGTTAAATCGTACAGCGCCAGGGTCATCAGCGTGGTGTCGACCGGCTGATATTTCACGCCAATCTCGGTCTGCTCCCCGGTAGTAGGCCTGAAGGGCGCAACGCCCGGCGCACGGTTGGTTTGCAGGTTCGGTTCAAACGAGGTGCTGTAGCTGATGTACGGCGACAGGCCAGAATCAAACGCGTACAGCAGGCCAGTGCGCCAGGTAAATTTGCTGTCGTTCTGCTGCGTAACGCTGTTATCGGTGAAGTCGCTGGTACGCACTTCGCTCCAGTCGTAGCGCCCGGAAACCAGCCACTCCCAGTTATTCCAGCTCATCTGATCCTGAAGATACAGGCCCATCTGGTCGAGATTTTGCTGCTCGTCGGACGCCGTTTTGAAGGTACTTTCATCCACGTTCACGCCGTAAACCGGGTTTGTCCAGTCAAGGTCATACTGTGAGCCGCTCCCGCGCGCCAGCAGCTGTTTATCCTTGCTGGTCTTGTAATCAAACCCGCCGAGCAGGGTGTGGCTGACGCTTCCGGTCTCCAGCTGATATTCCAGCTGGTTATCAAGGCCAAATTCGTTGGTCGTGCGCGCTTCACGCTGGGCGCGACGGGTCAACACCGTGCTGTTGGCCGCGCTGTTGGCGTAAACCAGATAACGATATTTCTGCTTGATGGTGGCGTAACGGGCGTTCTGGCGGAAGGTGAGGTTGTCGGCGAACTGGTGTTCCAGCTCGTAGCCAATCATCGTCTGCTCGCGCCAGGATTGATTGTAATTCGGATCGCTGACGTTAAAATCGCGCGGGATGTACTTCCCGTCGGCACTTTTCACCGTGCCATACGCGGGCAGGAAGTTGCGGTATCCGGCATCCGGATCTTTCTGGTAGCTGGCCAGCAGCGTAAAGCGGGTCTGATCGTTCGGGTACCAGGTGATTGCCGGGGCGATCGCCATCCGCGTCTCTTTATAATCGTCCACCTGATTATGCTGCGTACGGGCGATACCGTTCACGCGATACAGCATGCGGCCGTCGTCGCTCAGCCTGCCGCCGAAATCAAACGCACCTTCGGCGAGATCGTTATTGCCGGTGCGGAACTGCACGTTGTGAATGGCCTCCGCCGTCGGGCGCTTGCTGGTCATGCTGATTAACCCGCCCGGATTGACCTGTCCAAACAGGACCGAGGCCGGGCCGCGCACCAGCTCCACGCGCTCCAGCAGCCACGGGTCAACTGTGCCCGTCTGTGATGAGGCCGTTGCGCCAAAGCTTAAGCCGTCGAGGAATTTCGGCACGTAGCTAAAGCCGCGCACAAACACCTCGTCGTTACGGTTAGACGAGCCCCGGTACTCGGTAAACACGCCCGCCGAGTAGCGCAGCGCCTGCGAAACGGAGGTGACGTCCTGCATGTTCATCTGATCGCGGGTGATCACCGATACCGACTGCGGCGTCTTCACGATCTCCGCGCTGGTCTTGGTGGCGGAGAGCGTTTTCGTCGCCACAATGCCTTTTACGGGCGCAGTGGGCTCTTCACTCACGCCCTGCGTCACCGTAATCGTTTCTTCTTTCGTTTCTGCCTGAGCCGCGACGCTGGTCGTCGCCAGACTCAGTAGCCAGAGCCGCATTATCTTATTATTTTTAAACATTTTTATTGAACGTCCTTGGTTGCTATCGCCATAAAATCACCGGTAAATCGCCGTTGATGATATTGCAAATTATTACCATTTGCATTAGCGTTGTTAACAAATTTCGTTGGGGAACAAGCGGTAATGAAGAGGGTATGGAGTGGGTTGCTGTTGGGGATCGGCGCGCTGCCCGCCGTGGCGGCAACGTGCGAGCAGACGTCCCGGCAGGGCGATATTCAGGGAAAGTTTGATGCCAGCGGCGAAGTCTGCTTCTCCCTGCCTGAACTGGGTGAAAACTACGTTTCCGCCACGCTGAATGGCGTGACGGATGCGCGCCTGCTTGATGGGCAAAACCGCCGCATCCGCACGCTGATCGAAAATGGTCCTGCGGACGGGGAACACACGCTGCTGTTTGCCCTGCCGGTGAAACAGAACACCTCGCTGGTGCTACACGGAGAAGCCGGTAAGCCGTGGCGTTTTCAGTGGCGGATGAAAGAGACCTCTCCGTTACCACGCGTGCAGATGCTGGTGCCTGAAAGCCCGACGCTGAAGGCGCTGGCAAGCGTCATTTCTGCCGGTGGAAGTACCGAGGCGTTCTGGCAGGCGCAGCGTCGACGGGGAACGCCGATGGTGGAGCCGGTAGATGCGAGCCATAAGCGCGTGACCTTTCTGTGGCGCGGCGCGCGGGATAACGTCTTCATTCTCGGCTCGCCGGCGGGGGATCACGATCCGCTGTTCCGCCTGGGCAACAGCGACGTCTGGTTCCGCAGCTATGTAGTCCCCGCTGATACGGTAATGCAGTACAAGCTCGCGCCCGATGTGCCGATCGTCGAGGGTTCCACACGCGATCAACGCCGCGCCATCCTGGTAAGCGCGCAGGCCGATCCGCTTAACCCGAATACCTTCGGGGAGCAGAAGACCGATCGCTGGAATCGCTTTTCTCTGCTCGATCTCAGCCCGGCGCGCTATTGCTCCGTTCAGGCCACGGCAAAGCCGCTGGTGCACGGGACGTTGAGCCGTCAGAGTTTTTCCAGCCACATCCTTGGCAACGCCCGCGACGTGATGATCTACCAACCGCGCGGCGCACAGCCTGCACGCTGGACGCTCATCCTTTTCGACGGACAGGTTTATCAGGACGAATACCATTTTGCCAACGTGCTGGACGGTCTGATTGCCCGGCATCACCTGCCGCCGATTAACGTGGTGTTTATCGACAGCCTCGATCACGCCCGTCGCGGCAACGAGCTGCCGCCGAACCCGGATTTTGCTGACTTTATGGCGCACGAGCTGCTGCCGTGGCTGCGGGGGAAGGGCATCGGCATGCAGCGGCAGAAAACCGTACTGGCAGGATCCAGCTACGGGGGAATTGCCTCTTCATGGGTGGCGCTGCGCTATCCGCGCCTGTTTGGCAACGTGCTGAGCCTTTCCGGTTCTTACTGGTGGGCGCCGGAAGGTGACGCCCCGGGCTGGCTGACGCGTCAGTACCAACAGTCTCCACCGTATCCGGTGCGCTTCTGGTTACAGGCCGGGAAGTTTGAAACCGCGGGGCCGGGCGGCGGCATCTATCGCACCACGCAGGATTTTGAACAGGTGCTGAGGAAAAAAGGCTACCGCGTCAGCTTCCACCCCTCATCCAGCGGCCACGACTACGCGGCCTGGTGTGAAGCGCTGATCCACGGGATGCGCGATCTCACTGGCTTACGACGCCAGTGAAAACCAGCGGCGCCAGATGAAACGCAGGATAAAGAATTCGATGGCGCCGAGCACCAAAAACCACAGACAGAACAGAATGGTGTACAGCTGATTCAGATCGACCATATGAAAGGTCTGAACCAGCTTCTGCGCCAGCACCAGACCCAGCGACGGCGCAGGTAACAGCAGGCAGGAGAGCAGGGCCATCAGCAAAATGCCCCCTGCGGTGAGCAGCGATTCTAACGGGTGTTTCATCGTAATGTTAATCGTCAGTTAAAAATGTCATTGTCCGGCATCCTGAAACGTAAAGCAATATCATCCCCGCTGGCAAAATTGGGTGAAAGGCCACCGTTATTCTGCGAATTAATAACAGAAAACAGATAATATTTTCGGGGCGATTAAATTAATATCGCGTTATGTAAATAAACGTCTTTCTCACGAAAATAATTTTACAAAGCTATAGGTGCTATATCCAATTAACGTCGCAATAACAATGGCTGCGACAATGTATAACGCCAGACGCCGTCCGCGATAAATACCAAACATGCTTCCTCCTCGTTTAGTGTTGGTTTAGAAATATTTTGTAAAAATCAACGCGTCGAAATAATTTTAATCAGTTTTGAATAACCGGGTAGTCAATATATTGCGGTAGATCAATTTAACCCGCAAGACTTAAAAATGAATTATTTAAAGCCAGAAAGGAATTCCGGCTTCCGTCCACCGGATATTGAAGGAAAAATACCATGACCAAAAAAAATTTCTCGCAGAATATGCCACCCGCAGGCGGGCAGGCGTACCAGCAGACCGTAGAGCAGGTGCTTGCTCAGGCGCAGAGCCAGGCTAATGGCCTGGACCGCGCCGAGGTGCAGGCGCGTTTACAGAAGCATGGCCCGAACGCGCTGCCGGAGAAAAAAGGCAAGCCGGGCTGGCTGCGTTTTCTCGCGCATTTTAACGATGTCCTGATTTACGTCCTGCTGGCAGCCGCCGTATTAACGGCAGTAATGGGACACTGGGTTGATACGCTGGTTATTCTGGGCGTGGCGGTAATCAATGCCTTAATTGGCCACATTCAGGAAAGTAACGCGGAAAAATCCCTGAAGAGTATTCGCAATATGCTCTCCAGCGAGGCGCGCGTTATTCGTAACGGCAACCATGAAACTATCCCGACGACGGAAATCGTCCCGGGCGATATTATTGTGTTGCGCGCAGGAGATCGTATTCCGGCGGATATGCGCTTAATCGAAGCGCATAATTTACGCGTGGAAGAGGCTATTCTGACCGGTGAATCCACCGTGGTGGATAAACACACGAACCCGCTGAGCGGCGAATTACCGCTGGGCGACCGTACGAACCTGGTCTTTTCCGGTACGACGGTCAGCGCGGGCGGCGGCGTGGGCGTGGTCATTGCCACGGGCCAGGAGACCGAACTCGGCCACATCAACCAGATGATGGCGGGCATTGAAAAACACCGCACCCCGCTGCTGGTGCAGATGGACAAGCTGGGCAAAGCGATCTTCGCCATCATTCTGGCGATGATGGCCGCGCTGTTTGTCTTCAGCCTGGTGTTCCGCGAGATCCCGATGGGCGAGCTGCTGCTCTCCCTGATTAGCCTGGCGGTCGCCTCCGTACCGGAAGGTCTGCCGGCAATTATCTCCATCATCCTCTCTCTGGGCGTGCAGGCGATGGCGCGCAAGCGGGCGATTATCCGCAAGCTGCCGACGGTTGAAACCCTGGGCGCGATGACCGTGGTCTGCTCGGATAAAACCGGCACCCTGACCATGAACGAGATGACGGTGAAAGCCATCATTACCGCCGACACCTGCTACCGCGTGGACGGCAACAGCTACGAGCCGGTGGGCAACATCTATCTCGAAGGCAGCGATGAGCCGGTGCAGATCCAGCCGGGCACCGTGCTGGAGCAGTACCTGCGCACCATCGACCTGTGTAACGACAGCCAGCTGATTCAGGACGAGCGCGGCCTGTGGGGCATCACCGGCGGCCCGACCGAGGGCGCGCTGAAGGTGCTGGCGGCCAAGGCCCACCTCGAGCCGGTCGTGACCACGCTGGTTAACAAGATCCCGTTCGACTCTCAGTACAAGTACATGAGCACCCACTACCAGATTGGCGGTGAGGAGCAGATTTTGATCACCGGCGCGCCGGACGTGATTTTCGCCCTGTGTGAGCAGCAGCAGACCCGCAACGGTGCGCAAGCCTTTGACCGCGCGTACTGGGAAACGGAGATGGAGCGCTATGCGCGTCAGGGGCTGCGCATGGTCGCCGCGGCGTTCAAGCCAGCGAACGGTGAGCAGGCATTGACTCACGACGATCTGAGCCACGGCCTGATCTTCCTCGGCATCGCCGGGATGATGGATCCGCCGCGTCCGGAAGCGATTGAGGCGATTAACGCCTGCCAGCAGGCGGGGATCCGCGTGAAGATGATCACCGGCGATCACCCGCAGACGGCGATGAGCATCGGCCAGATGCTTGGGATCACCAACAGCGAGCAGGCGGTTACCGGCTATCAGCTGGAGAAAATGGACGACGCCGAGCTGGCGGAAGCGGCGGTAAAATATGACATCTTCGCCCGTACCAGCCCGGAGCATAAGCTGCGCCTGGTGAAAGCGTTACAGGAAAAAAGCGAAATCGTCGGCATGACCGGTGACGGCGTGAACGATGCGCCGGCGCTGCGCCAGGCGGACGTGGGTATCGCGATGGGCATCAAAGGCACGGAAGTCACCAAAGAGGCGGCGGACATGGTCCTGACGGACGATAACTTCGCCACCATCGCCAGCGCGGTGAAAGAGGGGCGTCGCGTTTACGACAACCTGAAGAAGACCATCCTGTTCATCATGCCGACCAACCTGGCGCAGGGGTTTTTAATTGTGATTGCGCTGCTGGCGGGGAACATCATTCCGCTGACGCCGGTGCTGATTCTGTGGATGAACATGGCGACCTCCGCCACGCTCTCCTTCGGCCTGGCCTTCGAGGCCGCCGAGCGCAACATCATGCGCCGCCCGCCGCGCCAGACCGGGCAGCACGTAATGGACGCCTACGCCGTATGGCGCGTGGCTTTCGTCGGCACCATGATTGCCATCGCCGCCTTTGCGCTGGAAGCCTGGCTGGCCCCGCGCGGCCACAGCGCGGAGTTCATCCGCACCGTGCTGCTCCAGATGCTGGTCTGCGCCCAGTGGGTGTACATGATTAACTGCCGCAACACCGAAGGGTTCTCCCTGAACCGCGGCCTGCTGGCGAACAAAGGGATCTGGCTGGTAACGGGCGTACTGTTCCTGCTCCAGGCGGCGATCATCTACCTGCCGTTTATGCAGATGCTGTTCGGCACCGAAGCGCTGCCGCTGCGCTACTGGTTCGTGACGCTGGCGGTGGCGGGGGTGATGTTCTTCGTCGTCGAAATCGAGAAGCGACTGACCCGCAGGTTCCGTAAGGCTGCATAACTTTTTGCCCTCACCCTAACCCTCTCCCACAGGGAGAGGGAACCCTGACCGCCCTCTCCCTGTGGGAGAGGGCCGGGGTGAGGGAAAACAACGCCGAGGTACTTCTTAATGAAATTCCCACTCCTGTTCGCGCTCCTCGCCTGCACCCTGCAACCCGCATTCGCCGCAGTCATTCCCGTTCGCGTCGCCACCGTGGAGCAAACCGCCCACGCCGCCGAGCGCCAAATTCCGGGCCGCATTGAAGCTATCCACACCGTTGAACTGCGTGCACGTACGGAAGGCGTCATCACCAGAATCCACTTCCGCGATGGCCAGTATGTGAAAAAAGGCGACGTGTTGTTCGAACTGGACGACGCCGAGCCGCGCGCCGCCCTGCGTCTGGCGCAGGCCGAAGTGAAAAGCGCCGAAGCCACGCTGCGTCAGGCGCAGCAGCAGCTGTCCCGCTTCGAAAGCCTGGGCAGCAGCAACGCCATCAGCCGCCACGACGTGGACAACGCCCGCATGCAGCGCGACGTCGCCAGCGCCGCGCTGGAGCAGGCCAAAGCCCGGCTCGACACCCGCAGCGTCACTCTCGACTACACGCGCATTATTTCACCGATTGACGGACGCGTGGGGCACAGCAACTTTCACGTCGGCAGCCTGGTGAATCCTGCCAGCGGTGTGCTGGTGGAGGTGGTGCAGCTCGATCCGATCCGTATCGCCTTTGCGCTGGAAGAGGGCGCGTTTGCCACCAAAGCCGGACAGCATGCGGATATCAGCGCCATGAAGCAGGCCTGGCAGGCGCTGATTGACAGCAACGGCCAGCGCATCAGCGGGGAACTCACCTCCGTGGACAACCGCATCGACCCGCGTACCGCCAGCGTGATGCTGCGTGCCGAGTTCGCCAACCCGCGCCATCAGCTGCTGCCCGGCGGCAATGTGAACGTTTACCTGCGTCCGGCAAGCGAGCTACCGGTGCTGACTCTGCCCGCCGCTGCCGTACAGCAGAATGGCGACGGGTTCTTCGCCTGGGTGATTAACGCCGAGGATAAAGCCGAAATGCGTCCGCTGAAGGTCGCCGGGCAGATCGGCCAGCAGTTCCAGATTGCCTCCGGCGTGAAGCCCGGTGAGCGAGCGATTACTGACGGTGCGCAGCGCGTGCAGCCAGGCGCAACCGTCCAGATATTGAATTAAGGAGCCATCATGCTGACGTTTTTCATCAAACGCCCGCGCTTTGCGATGGTGATTGCGCTGGTCATCACCCTGCTGGGGGCCATCGCGCTGAGGATTATTCCGGTGGAGCAGTACCCGCAGATCACCCCGCCGGTCGTGAATGTGTCAGCGTCATGGCCGGGCGCCAGCTCGGCTGACGTGGCGGAGGCCATCGCCACGCCGCTGGAAACGCAGCTGAACGGCGTGGATCACATGCTCTATATGGAGTCCACCAGTTCGGATGAGGGCTCTTACAGCCTGAACATCACCTTTGCGGCGGGCACCGATCCGGATCTCGCCGCCATCGATGTGCAGAACCGCGTGGCGCAGGCCGTGGCGCAGCTGCCGACCGAGGCGCAGCAAAACGGCGTGCAGGTGCGCAAGCGGGCCACCAACCTGATGATGGGGGTAAGCCTTTACTCACCGAACAACACCCACACGCCGCTGTTCGTCAGCAACTACGCCAGCACCCAGGTGCGCGAGGCGCTGTCGCGTCTGCCGGGCGTCGGGCAGGTACAGATGTTTGGCGCACGGGACTACAGCATGCGCATCTGGCTGAGGCCGGACCGCATGAACGCCCTGAACGTGACCAGCGATGACGTGGCGCAGGCGCTGCGCGAGCAGAACGTGCAGGGGGCGGCGGGCCAGGTCGGCACGCCGCCGGTGTTTAACGGCCAGCAGCAGACGCTGACCATTAACGGGCTGGGGCGCTTAAACCAGGCCGACGACTTTGCCAATATCATTATCCGCGCCGGGGAGATGGGGCAGCTGGTGCGCCTGAAGGACGTCACCACCATCGAGCTTGGCTCGCGCAGCTACAGCTCTGGCGCGCAGCTGAACGGGCATGACTCCGCCTATTTGGGTATCTACCCGACGCCGTCCGCCAACGCCCTGCGCGTGGCCGATGCGGTGCGCGCGGAGCTGGAACGGTTATCCACGCGCTTCCCGGACGATCTGGTCTATGAAGTCAAATTCGACACCACCTCGTTTGTGGCCGCCACCATCAAAGAGATTGGCGTCTCGCTGGCGCTGACGATGCTGGCGGTGGTGGTCGTGGTGTCCCTGTTCCTGCAAAGCTGGCGCGCGACGCTGATTGTCGCCCTTGCCATTCCGGTGTCGCTGGTGGGCACCTTCGCGGTGCTCTATACGCTCGGCTACTCCGCCAATACGCTGAGCCTGTTCGCCATCATTCTGGCGCTGACCATGGTGGTGGATGACGCCATCGTGGTGGTGGAGAGCGTCGAAACCCTGATGGCGGAAGGGCAGAGCCGCACGGCGGCGACCGCGCTGGCGCTGCGCCAGATTGCCGGGCCAGTGATTGCCACCACGCTGGTGCTGCTGGCGGTGTTTGTACCGGTGGCGCTCCTGCCAGGGATCGTGGGCGAGCTGTACCGCCAGTTCGCGGTGACGCTCTCGACCGCCGTCACGCTCTCAAGCCTGGTGGCGCTGACCCTGACGCCCGCGCTCTGCGCGCTGCTGCTGCGCCCGCGACCGGCACAGCCCGCCGCCGTTTTCCGTGGGTTCAACCGCGGGCTGGACGCCACGCGCACGCTTTACACCCGGATCGTGAGCGTGTTCAACCTCCGTCCGTGGCTGGCGCTGCTGGCCACCGCAGGCGCGGCGGCGGTGGTGGTATTCAGCTTTATGTCGATGCCAAAGGGCTTCCTGCCCCAGGAGGATCAGGGCTACTTCTTTGCCAGCGTCCAACTGCCGGAGGCAGCCTCGCTGGAGCGCACCGAAGCGGTGATGACCACCGCGCGCGAGCTGATCGCTAAAAACCCGGCGGTAGAAGACGTGATTCAGGTCTCCGGGTTTAACATCCTCAACGGCACCAGCGCATCGAACGGCGGGTTTATCTCCATCATGCTCAAAGACTGGAGCGAGCGTCCGCCGCTGGATGAGGTGATGGGCACCCTTCAGCGACAGCTGCTGGCCCTGCCGGAAGCCACCATCATGACCTTTGCGCCGCCGACGCTGCCGGGGCTGGGCAACGCCTCCGGCTTCGACCTGCGCATTCAGGCGCAGGCGGGGCAAAGCCCGGCGGAGCTGGAGCGCGTGACGCGTGAGGTGCTGGCGAAAGCCAACCAGCACCCGCAGCTGAGCCGCGTGTTCACCACCTGGAGCAGCAACGTGCCGCAGATGACGCTCACCGTTGACCGCGAGCGCGCGGCCCGCCTCGACGTGCCGGTGTCACGCATCTTCAGCAGCCTGCAAACCGCTTTTGGCGGCACGCGCGCCGGGGATTTCAGCGTCAACAACCGCGTCTACCACGTAGTGATGCAGAACGAAATGCAGTGGCGCGAGCGCGCGGAGCAAATCAGCGAGCTGTTCGTGCGCAGCAACAGCGGCGAGCGGGTGCGTCTGAGCAACCTCGTCACCATCACGCCGACCGTCGGCGCGCCATTTATTCAGCAGTACAACCAGTTCCCGTCGGTATCGGTGAGCGGCTCGGCAGCGGAAGGGGTGAGCAGCAGCACCGCAATGGCGGCGATGGGCGAGATTCTGGCGGAAAACCTGCCAGCCGGGTACGACTACGCCTGGAGCGGCATGTCGTATCAGGAGCAGCAGACCGGCAATCAGGCGATATGGATCGTGCTGGCGGCGGTGGTGATGGCGTGGCTGTTCCTCGTCGCCCAGTATGAGAGCTGGACGCTGCCGGCGAGCGTGATGCTCTCGGTGCTGTTCGCCATCGGCGGGGCGCTGGTCTGGCTGTGGCTGGCGGGCTACGCCAACGACGTGTACGTGCAGATTGGTCTGGTGCTACTGATAGCCCTCGCCGCCAAGAACGCAATTCTTATCGTGGAGTTTGCCCGCGCCCGGCGCATGGACGGAATGGCGATTGTCGATGCCGCACGGGAGGGAGCATCGCGCCGCTTCCGCGCGGTAATGATGACCGCCGTGTCGTTCATTATCGGCGTCCTGCCGATGATGCTGGCGACCGGGGCGGGTGCCCAGAGCCGCCGCATCATCGGCACTACGGTCTTCAGCGGCATGCTGGTGGCGACCGTAGTGGGGATAGTGTTCATCCCGGCGCTGTTCGTGCTGTTCCAGCGCCTGCGCGAGTGGGGCCACGGCCTTACGGACTCGTCGCCCACAGCTCACAGTGCTTCTGCACCAGAGAAATCAGCGAGCCGCCATCGGCGATAAAGTCCCGCATGCGCTGCGCCTCGCTCTTGCCCTGCTTTAACAGCAGGGCAATTTCCTTGATTGCGCTTGTCGCGCCGAGCTTCTCGGCGGACGGCGCAACCTGCTCCAGCAGCCAGGCGATATCTTCCGCCACGGTTTTGTGCTCGCCGGTATGCACGTCTGTCAGAATGCCTTCCAGCCCGTAGCGACAGGCCTGAAAACGGTTAAAGCGATACAGCAGAAAATCCCGTTCCTGATGCTTATACGGCCGCGTGGTCAGCAGCCAGTGCGACGTCGCCTGAATAAGCCCGGCGATGTTAATCGCGTGGCCGAGCGTCAGCGGGGTATCCATCACCCGTACCTCAACGGTGCCAAAATGCGGGCTGGGGCGGATGTCCCAGTGCAGATCCTTAATGCTGTCGATCATGCTGGTGGAGCTCAGGCGGCGGAACAGCCCCTCGAACTCCTGCCAGCTGTTGACCCACGGCATCTGTCCGTTATCCGGGAAGCCCGAGAAGATGTTGAGACGCGATGAGGCGAACTTCGTGTCCGTGCCCTGCATATACGGTGATGCGGCGGCCAGGGCGATAAAGTGCGGCACAAAGCGCGACAGGCCGTGCAGTAGATAAATTGCGTCGTCCCCGGTCCGACAGCCGACGTGTACGTGCTGGCCGAACACCGTCGCCTGCAAAATCAGATAGCCAAAGCGCTCCAGCGTGACGTTATAGCGCTCGTCGTCACACACCTCCTGACGCTGCCACTTCTGGAACGGGTGCGTTCCGCCGCCGCAGATCTGGATGTGATGCTCCGCCGCCGCGCGCAGGATGCTCTGCTGCATCACCGAGAACTGCGCCGCTGCCTGGTCGATGGTCTGGCACACGCCGGTGGCGATTTCGAGCATGCTTTCGGTAATGTCGTGTTTGACTTCGCCCCCTTTGATGTCGTCTTTGACGGCGGCGATGAGGGCAGAGGAGTCCTGGCTCAGATCGTAACCCGGCGGGTTAACCACCTGGAGTTCGAGCTCAATGCCGAGGGTATAAGGTTCAGAGGATTTGAAGTCGGGTAAGGGCATGGCGCACTCCGTTGTCTGTTATGAATTGAGTATAGACAATGGGCGTGGCGCGCTCTTTTCAGGGGGATAGTCAGTATCAAACACATATGAGAAACTTGCTGCTTCTGAAAAATGTGGTGGGACCCGCTCAATGTCAGAATCATCTCCGAAGTACCATATAAATGAAGGGCTTATCAGCCTCCCTGATGGATATCATGATCGTACCGTCAACGTTTTCGCTCTGCCTGCCGGGGATGCGCCGGCGTTCAACATCTCCCGCGATGCCCTCAACCCCGGCGAAGCGCTTGCCGCGTATATCGATCGCCAGCTCGCCCTGATGGCAAAACACATCAAGGGCTGGAAGCAGGGCGAGCGCAGCGCCGCTACGCTTGGCGACAATCTTTCCCTGGGTGAAATTGTCCATGCCAGCTACCTGCGCGACGGGAAACGCATCTGGCAGCAGCAGGCCGTATTTAATGTCGACAGCGATAAAATTCTGGTCTTCACCATGACCTGCACCCGCGCGCCGGGCGATGCCGACAGCGCGCTGTTTGGCGATCTTCTCAGGAGCTTCCGCTTCCACCATTAACACCAGGGACAGTTGTTATGTTTGAAGCAGCACGCGTTGGTGATGATATTGGCCACTCCGGTGCGCTGGCCGGGATGATTGCCGGAACGATTGTCGGTGGCCTGATTGCCGCCGCCGGGGGCATTCTGGCGGGGGCCATGTTTATTGCCGGTCTCGGCGCATCCTGTCTAGGCGTGGGCGTCCTGCTCGTCGGCGCCAGCCTGGCCGTGGGGTATTACACCGGGGAGCTGGCGACCGCCGCCCGGGACAGCATCGCGGACGCCGGGGCATCCAGCATGACGAAGAAAGGCGTCATCACCTCCGGCTCGCCCAATGTGTATATCAATGGTAAACCCGCAGCCATGGCAACAGACAGCACGGTGAATTGCTCTGACGACGGCTCGCAGCAGATGGCTGAAGGCTCTTCGCGGGTCTCTATCAACGGCCTGCCTGCAGCACGCATCGGGGATCGAACCACCTGCGACGCGAAGGTGATGACCGGTTCGAACAACGTCATTATCGGCGGCGACCCGCAGCAAACCCTGCCCATTCAGTCTGAAGTCCCCGAGTGGCTCTACAAAGTCTCCGATCTTACCCTGCTGTTCGCCGGGCTTATTGGCGGGTGGGGCGGTGCCGCGGGTAAAGTCGGGGCGCTCTCTAAGCTGCTGGGCAAAATCCCCGGTATCAACAAGCTGGCCCGTATCGCCTGTCGCGCCGGCACGCTGATGACCGGCGTGGCGGCCGCGGGGATCATCGCTCGCCCGGTGGATATCGTCAGCGGACAGAAGTTTCTCAGCGGGGATGATGAGCTTGATTTCGTTCTTCCTTCCCGCCTGCCGGTGCGCTGGCAGCGCTACTGGCGCAGCGGCAACCCCGGCGACAGCGTGCTGGGCCGCGGCTGGAGCCTGTTCTGGGAAAGCCGCCTGGAGCATTATCAGGACGGGCTGGTGTGGCGTGCGCCGTCCGGCGATTACGTCGCCTTCCCGAAGGTCCCTAGAGGGCTGCGCACCTACTGCGAAAGCGAAAAAAACTGGCTTGAACATCATCAGGACGACAGCTGGTCGGTGTATGACGTCAGCGGCGAGCGCTGGCACTATGCGCCGCTTAAGGATGATGCCCCCTCGCTGCTCCAGCGCATCTCTGAACCCTGCGGCAACGATATCCTCTTCGAGTGGAACGCGGATAATACCCTGCATGCCCTGACCGATAGCGCGGGCCAGCGCGTGGTCTGCCGCTACGACCGTGACAGGCTCCTCGGCGCCTGGCTGGATGACGAGATCTGCCTGGTCAGTTACGCTTATGATGAACAGCGCCAGCTGGTCTCCGTGACCGGCCGGGGCGGTAGCGTGCGCCGACGCTTCCGCTGGCAGGACGGGCTGATGAGCGCCCACGAGGACGCCAACGGCCTGCTGAGCGAATACCGCTGGCGGGAGATTGACGGCCTGCCACGCGTGGTCGGCTTCCGCCACAGCGGCGGCGAACAGCTGACGTTCGAATACGATTTTGATAACGGCACCCGCCGCGCAACCCGCGAAGACGGCGCGCAGGCGCACTGGCTGGTGGATGACGACGACAACGTTGCCCGCTTCACGGATTACGACCGTCGCCAGACGACGTTTGTTTACCGCGACGGCGAACTCTGCGACGTCATCCTCCCCGGCGGTGCGATGCGCCGCAGCACGTGGGACAAATACGGCCGCATGACCAGCGAGACGGATCCGGCGGGCCGCCGCACGGAGTATCACTGGCATCGCCTGACCGACCGCATCACCCGCACGGTATACCCGGACGGCACCTCATCGCAGGCCTTGTACGACCTTCGCGGTCGCCTGCTGTCGGAAACCGACCCGGCCGGTAGCACCACCGCGTATCGCTATCCCGACGATGAAGAAAACCTGCCGGAGAGCATCACCGACGCCACCGGCGGCGTGGTGCGCCTGGTCTGGAACCACCAGGGGCTGCTGACGCAGCGCACCGACTGCTCCGGCAGCGTCACCCGCTTTACCTACGACCGCTTCGGGCAGATGGTTGCCAGCGAGGATGCGGAAGGGAATATCACGCGGCGGGAGTGGAGCCGTGCCGGGCTGCTGAGCGTCGTGATCCATCCGGACGGCAGCCGCGAGTCGCTGGTGTGGAACGAACGCGGCCAGCTCACGGGCTGGCGCGACCCGCTGGAAAGCGAGGTGAGCTGGGCTTATAACGCGCTCGGCCTTCCGGTCAGCCTAACCGACCGTATTGGTCGCGTGCGCCAGTGGCGCTACGACCCGCGCGGTAACCTGCTGCGACTCGATAACGGCAACGGGGCGGAATACCGCTTCACCTACGACGCCGTGGGCCGCCCGCTCAGCGAAACGCGCCCGGACGAGACCGTGCGCCATATGGAATGGGACGCGCGAGGGTTCCTCTGCGCGCTCGAAGAAAACGGCCGGCCTGCCGCCGACGGCGGCATCGCCCGTCGCGTCCAGCAGTTCAGCTATGACGACAGCGGGCTGCTGATCGGGCGTACTCAGCGCCACGCGGAGTACCGCTACTTCCGCGACCTGAGCGGCCAGATTACCCGCATCCGCCGCACGCCAACCGCCGAAGGCGTTGCCCTGGGTATCGAAAGCGATGAAATCGCTTACCGCCACGACGCCGCCGGACGCGTGCTGAGTGAGTCCGGCATTAACGGCGCGGTGGGCTACGAATGGGATACCCTGAGCAACCTGACCGGCCTGACGCTGCCCGGCGAGCAAAAGCTGGCCTGGCTGCACTACGGCTCCGGCCACGTCAGCGCCATCCGCTTCGGGCAGCAGCTGGTGACCGAGTTCACCCGCGACCGCCTGCACCGGGAAGTGCGCCGCACCCAGGGCGCGCGCGAGCAGCTTCGTCAGTATGACAGCCTCGGCAGACGCACCCTGCAGCGCAGCGAATTGAGCACGGACGTGACCCTGCCGGAGCAGGCGATACTGGAACGCCTGTATCGCTACACCGCGCGCGGCGAGCTTTCCGGCGTTAGCGACACCCTGCGCGGTGAGGTGGACTATGGCTACGACGCCGAAGGGCGTCTGCTGAAGCACTACGAGGCCCGACAGGGGCACAGCCGCGCGCAGTTCAGCTACGACGCAGCGGATAACCTCGCCGCCAATGACGATGCGGTACCGGTCACGGATAACCGCCTGCAGCACTGGCAGGCGCTGTTTATGAAATATGACCACTGGGGCAACCTGGTCAGCCGCCGCAACGGGCTGTATGAACAGCACTATGCGTATGACGCCGAGAACCGGCTAGTATCCGCCCGGGGAACCGGGCCGGAAGGGCGCTTTGAGGCGCGCTATCACTACGACGCGCTGGGCCGCCGCACGCGCAAAATCGTCACCACGACGCACGGCACCACCAACACCCGCTTCCTGTGGCAGGGCTACCGCCTGCTGCAGGAGCAGCAGGAGAGCGGGCTGTGCAGCACGTATGTATACGACCCGAATGAAGCCTGGAGCCCGCTGGCGCGGGTGGATCACCTTCGTGACCAGAGCAGCGGTGAGATTTACTGGTTCAATACCGACCTGAACGGCGCGCCGCTGGAAATGACCGACGAGCGCGGCGCGGTGCGCTGGAGCGGCCAGTACGGCAGTTTTGGCGAAGTGCGCCACCAGAGCGAAGGGTTCTCACGGCTTGTGAATCGTTCGGCAATGGCACACCAGCCGCTTCGCTATGCCGGGCAGTACGCTGACGGTGAAACCGGGCTGCACTATAACCTGTTCCGCTACTACGACCCGCAGGTCGGGCGGTTTATTGTGCAGGACCCGATTGGGTTGAATGGCGGGTGGAACCTTTATCAATATGCGCCGAATCCGCTGGGGTGGATTGATCCGTGGGGGTTAGAAGGTGTCAGGCTCCCAAGAAATAATGGCCATTGGGACGGAATACCAGGAGAAAGTAACTGGTATTCATATAATGACAAAGTTAATGCAGTTACATCGAACCAGCCTATACCTTTCAGTCAAGGAAGGCCTGATTTTTCTGCGTGGTCAAAAGGTACACTTACTTTCGAAGATGGTGTGCTGAATGGGACGGATAAAGATTTTTCAAAAGTATATAGTGCCATTGCAGAAAAAAAAGGCATTACACAGAAAGCGGCTCAGAATTTGTTAAGGGAAAAAATGCTTACTCCACATCATCTGAGTGCGAATACTATAATTCTTGTCCCAAGAGATCTTCATGGCAATGTGCCACATATTGGCTCCGCATCAGATATGAGGAGGAAAGGAAAATGTTGAAAAAATTAGAGCGCTTTGGAGCGAAACCGACGCCATTACCATTAGATGAACTGAAAAAGAGTTTAAATACATTAGAAACATCAATAGGGCCAATTCCTGAAAGTTATCGTGCCTATTTACTTCATTTTGGCGTTTCTGTTCTTTTTGAAGTAAATGTTGTTTTCAAAGCGTCACAACCTTCTCCGTGGTCTGATGAGCAAGGAAACGATACGCTTGAGTCTTTGTACGGCCTTGCAGAATCGGGTAAAGAATATACTGTCTTTGAAATGGCTGATACATACCGGAATGATTTTCGCGATCAATGGTTACCGATAGGAGCCTCGTCTGGTGATAATCAAATCTGTCTTTGCCTCAAGGGAGGTATGACGGGAGAGATCTGGTTTTGGGATCACGAGTCTGACCCAATATTCAATGATTCAGTAGTGACCTCCGGGCTGACGAAAATAGCAAACTCCTTCGATGAGTTTGTTGATATGCTTACTGCTCAGGATGATAAAATAGATGCATCAGGAGTAGTTAAAGTCGATCTTGATTTTTAATAAAAGTGTACTTGCGGTGATCCTGGCGAAGCCCATCTATTGCTGTAAGGTGGGTGTAGCTGGTGCAGAAGTTTACAGCATCAACAGCCGCTTCGCTATGAAAGAAATATATATTTTGCTTTTAAAGAGAAATAATGGATATCTTTTCCATCATAAATGATTAAGATTTGAGTTCTGTACTAGGGAGAGCTAGGATTGAATTATCGGCTGGACAGTTAACTCACGCACTTAGGCAAACCTTTGCTTCTCATTTATGATGAATGACGACAAAATATGAATGTTGCAAAAAAACTCGGTCATACCAATATAAAAATGATTATGAGATGCGATCATTTTGCACCTAATAATCTTAAAGAAGCGTTAAAATTAAAACTATTAAATTATTGTGGTGAAAAAGATGATAAAAAATGATGAACCCCTTAACGAACATTTGAGAACATACCTTGAGTATTATACTGGTTTAACAAATCCCAAGTATGCTGTGCTAGTTGATGGTGAGTGGGGGGTAGGTAAAACCCATTCTATCAATAAAATTTTCAAAGAAAAACCAAACATTTATGTAAGTTTATTTGGATTAACAACAATACAAGAAGTACACTCAACAGTTTTTGTTAAAATGTATCCCAAAAGATCTCGACTTAGAAAATTTTTCAACTGGTTTGGAAACTCCAGTATGAAAGCTAATGACTTAACACTCGCATTAGGGCCATTAATCGGAAACATAGCAAATGCTCTTATAAAAGAAAAGGTTGATAACTCCAAGTCAATCATTTTTGATGATTTGGAAAGGTGTAAAATAGATCAAGAAGATATATTTGGTGCAATAAATAAATACATCGAACACCATCAATGCAAAGTGATTGTAATTGCGCATGATAAAAAATTACAGGAAGGTTTGACAGATAAAAAAGAGAAAATCTTCGGGCAAATTCTAAAAGTCTCACCAGATATTCAGGGCGCCTTTAATCAATTTATCAAAAGAAGCAAGGCACCGAAAGCTTTTGAAAGTGTTAAAGATATTATTTATAAATCTTTTATTGCTTCGCAATGTAAATCATTAAGAGTATTAGATTACGTAATTAATGATTGTGCAAGGTTCCTACCTTGTATTCCTGAAAGTTTATATAATGATAAAAGATTATTGTCAGAATTATTTGTTTTGTTTACCGCAATAGATATAAACTATAGGCTAGGTCAACTAAGAGACAAAGACATTGAATCAAGAAACTCTGTTTATTATTACATTAATAAGGATAAGAATGCAGAAGATATATTTGATGCAATAAAAAAGAATTATAAAAAAACGAAGTCCTCTTAAATATTGAAAGTGATTTGATTTCAAATGAAATTTTAATCAATACGATTATTAATGGCGTATATATAAAAGAGCAAATCCATGACTGCATAAGTAAAAGCCGTCATTTTATGAAACCAGAGAGCTATGGACCTTGGTTTACTATCTTGAGCTTCGACTCATGCAAAACTGAAGAGGTGGATAAAGCGTTAGAAGAACTTTATGCTCTCTTTGAGAATATGCAGTTAGTCGAAAACGGTGAAATCCAGCATTCCATCAATGTATTGTTTTTATTATCAGATGCTCAACATATTGATAAAAGTTTTGATGAAATATATTCATTTTTTTTAGACTACGTTAAAAAATTACAATGTAATGATAAATTCCTACCTGCTGATCTCTTCACAGAATATGATCCAATTCGTGATTCAGCTTATGGATATGGATTTTGGATAAATGATTCTTATAGAAAATACTCAGCGAAATTGTACAAAATATTAATGGAGCATAGACAAATATCCTTAAGAAAAAAATATCCAATTTTTAGAGCTGAGCTGAAAAAAAATTTAAAGGAAGATACCGGAAAGTTTTGTGAACAAATTTCTAGAAATGGCTTCAGAGAGATAAATATATATGGTTATATTCCGATTTTAGCAAGTTTCAAACCTCATGAATTTGTTGATCTATGGCTTAGTATTGATATGTCAAAATGGCATAGTGTTAGAACAGCCCTAATAAATCGATACTCTGGCGGATCATTGCATGGTGATTTAGAGGACGAGGGAAAATGGCTAAAGTTTGTCAAAATGAATCTTAGATATCGCGCATCTAAGGGAACTGGTATCGACAAATTGAGAATTTCAAGATTGTTGATGGGACTGTAAATTAGGTCCCTCTTAAAAAATGTCGCAAAAGTGTTACAGCAACTTCCTGAGACTCGTTTATTAAATCAAGGTGACAGGTAGGCACGGAGCGGGTTAGTCATCTTCTTGCTCACAGAAGTCTGATGAATTGTTGCGAGTTATATGTCAGAGTTGGATCTCACTTATTTCAAGATATGTTTATTGACGGAGAATAATTTTGAATCTGCGCAAAGATGGATATCCACAAGGTCCGTTGGTACGGGCTGTATGGGAGTGCTGTGATGAACTTTATGAGAAACTAGGCCGAGCCCCCTCCCGCCAGGAATTTAATGACGAAATTGGTAAACGCGAACCACATCGTATAGGTATTAGTACACATTCTCGCCAATGGGGAGAGTGGATGCGCCATCATAATTTCTCAACATTTGTTGCTAGTGAGCCGGGTATCATCCCTGAAGAAATGCACTATCCACAATACCTACGTGTATGGTATGCCGTGACACAACTCGGTTCCGCCTCTGCTGCAAATATTGTTAAGTGGATCCGTAACAGCAACGCCACTCTGAAAGAAACCGAGATTCGCATTCAACTGGATGCATTAACTGTTAATAGCAATTCACGGTATCGATACCTTGGTAGCCGTAAAAGCGCTCGTACTGACCAAGGCAATCCATACGACGTGTTGTTTCGTACAGGAAACCTACGAAATACACGGTATGAACTGTATATCCAAGAACTGCACGGTATATGGGACATTGGTGGTGATGGGAAAACGCCAGTTCAGATTGCTGTCCCAAGGACATATGATCGTTTAGTACTTGAAGTGAGGGACGAATTATTCACGGAGTCTCCGGAGGATGAAGGTGACATCCGTTTAAAAGCTCTGCGTGAGGTTATTGTTCGGGAAGGACAACCCGTATTTAGACGAAAACTCATTGAAGCTTATGATGGCAGATGTGCGGTAACAGGTTGTTCTATCCAAGTGTTACTAGAGGCTGCTCATATAACACCTTATGCTGGTTCCTGGCATACCCGCGCCCAGCATGGTTTATTATTGAAAACAGATATTCATACTTTATTTGATCGTGGTTTGCTCTGGATTGATGACGAACTAAAAATAAGGATATCAGAACAGCTAACTGGGACGGAATATGCAGAGTTAGATGGCAGATACTTAAGATTACCAAAAGATAAGAAAGACTGGCCGTTAATCACTCATTTGCAAAATCATCGGCAATATTGGAGTGATAAATATAATGAGGGTTGATGCACTTAATCCAGCAACGTACCTTCCTCGCTCCTTGCGGAATTGATGGAATTAAATCAAGTCCACTCTTGGTTAAGAGTGGACTATAAACATGATAATTGCTTAATTAAATATAAAATTTGTGAGGTTGTTTTTTAACTATGTATGATAAAATTTAGCGAGCTCACTTCATTCAAATCAAATTTTTTAGTAAACCTTTTCCATCTTTCGACAAGAGCTCCGTGGTTAATTTTATAGGTTACATGTAGCTTTTTACCATGATATCTTACGTACTCTTTATCTTTGATCTGTGGGGCGAAGTAAATTACGAAGGAATCCGGTTCGATTGCAAATAGGTCCAGATCGTAAAGAGTATGCATATCACAACGCAACAATAGTCCATTACTTACATGATTATGTGTATCGTTTTTGTATGCAGTGATATGTGCCGCTTCGAGGATATCAACGATTTCACAGCCACTCACCGCACATTTTGCCTCTTGAGTTAACAAAGTGTCACGGAAAGTTTTTTGTCCACGCCTTTGCTTAATTTGCCGTAGAACCGCCTTACGCTGATCATCTACATCGAAGGGAGTATCATCAATGTCTGCTTCAGAAGGCTTCAACTGAATGATGACATTGAATAGGCTACTCGCCCATTCAAAATCAATTTCTTGAATTGAACTTTGAACGTTGTAACGCGGGGTATGAGATATTAAATCCATCAGTGAGATAGAAGTAATGGGTATAAAGTTTTGCTTATACTCAGCTTTAAATTTGAGTGCCGGCACGTTTTCTACTTTAGGCTGCTCAAATTCATGATCATTGCTGCATCGCCACTTTGGATTTTTTGATTTTCGAAGGGTCAACTTTGCTGGTGTGCAATTCTCATATGGGCATCGGTTACGAGATTTTAGATACGAGGTACATGTTAAATTATCTATAACTGATATTCCCAGAACGTTATTCCTATCAGTTACTATGACAATATCACCTTTTTTGACTTGCTTATGATTTGGGACAAAGTTGTCATATTGGTAAAAACTAGTTGAGTCATCGTGATAACCATTATTCCCAAAGTACCGGAGATCATCATTACCTATTGCTTTAAAAGACCATGCTTTCTGATTCATCCGTTTGATTCCATCATAAAAATTACAATTGAATCATAAAGCAATTATGGAGTGTTGAAAACAAGGTGTACAGTTTATGATCTTCTGTAGCACTTCAACTATAGATGATAGCTTCTAATGTCTGCTCCTCGCTCCTAATGGACATTTATCAAACAACGTTGTCCTTTGCATAAGGCCGAAATCCCGCTTATCACCCAGCAGTATTCCGGCCTCCCATCACCCGCCTCAGTGCACCGTTATATAAGGCTCCTTCACAAACTCCGCCAGCAGCCAGACCATATCATGCAGTAGCCCGGTGAGTTCTTTCGCCACGCTCACAGGCAACGTCCCGCCCATCACCGCCAGCGTTAACGCCTCGGCATAGTCCACCTGCAACGCCGTATCCTGCCAGCAGTCCGGCACACAGGAGGCGATCTTTTCCCCTGCGATCAGCTGTTCAACCAGATACGAAGGCAGTTCGGCATCGCAGCATTCCCGCAGCCGCTTCAGCGCTGCCAGCAGTTGCTTACAGAGCGTGGAAAATGTCACCGCATCGTCCGTTTCCACCAGTACGCTCACGTACGCCGCACAGGTGTCGGTTAGTTCAAAGAGATCCGCAGAATCGGGAAGTTGCAGGTGAAGAAGGTGATTAACAGCGCTTTCTTCAGCGTGTACGTATGAAAATCCAGGGGTAGTCGCCATTTAGCATCCTCGTTGTCCAAAAAATGTCATGTTATGCTAACGGGTTCCTACGCCCGGTTACGGATGTGCCGCAACGCAGGCACTTTACGGCGGCGAAAAAAGGAAGGAAAGGGGATACCCCTGAATTACATAAGGTTGCTTGCAGGTTTGCGAGGCGGCTTCCAAAGGGCATTGCCGGGTGGCGGCTGCGCCTTACCCGGCCTACAAAATCCAAAGCCCCAACAGCGACACGAACCGTAGGCCCGCGCAAGCGCAGCGCCGCCGGGCACAGCCACACCGTAGCTACCCCTCGCTCATCATCGCCAGAAACCGCTTCACCGTCCGCGAACGCTCAAATCGCCGCCAGCAGAGTGCGATATCGGTATAAAGCTCTGGCGAGCGCAGCGCATGGTAGGTGACATTCGGCGGCGAAATAGCGGCCATGGATTTCGGCACCAGCGCGAACCCGCCGCCAGCGGAGACCATGCTCAGGGAAGAGGAAAGTTGTGAAGATTGCAGCGTGTGTTGCATATCGATCCCGGCCCGCTCGCAGCTGCCGTAAACGCGGTCATACAGCCCCGGCGCGACCTCCTGGGGGAACAGCACCACCGGCGTATCCCGCAGCTCCTCCAGCGCCAGATCGCCACACGCCGCCAGGGGATGATCGCGATGCAGCGCCACCACCATCGGCTCCCGATCGAGGATTTTTAATTCGAACACCTTACTGCTTTCGCACGGCAGGCGCACAAAGGCGATATCCAGCTCACCCTCCGCCAGCATCGTCGTCAGCGACGACATATTGGCTTCCACCTGGTGAACCTGCACCGCCATGTTCTGTACCTGAAACTGACGTATCAGGGCGAAGATTTTGGGATGAAAAGCATCTGAACTGGTGATGCCAATCGACAGGCTGCCGTTCAGCCCGCGCGCGATGCCCCGGGCTTTCTCCAGCGCGGCGTCGCTCAGCGCCAGGATCTTACAGGCGTCCTCATAGAAGGCTTCTCCCGCCTCGGTCAGCTCCACGCCCCGCGTCAGGCGCCTGAACAGCGGCGTGCCCACTTCCTCTTCGAGCCGTTTGATCTGCTGACTCAGAGGAGGCTGTGAAATACCCAGCGCTTTGGCCGCCCTGGTGAAGTGTCGCTCGCGTGCTACCGCGACAAAATAGCGCAGATAACGAAGTTCCATATCAAAAACGTCTCAAACCAGCATGGATTCTATATTGGAACTCTCTGCTGAATCGGGTCAACATTTATTTAACCTTTATAAATAAAGTTGAAGAGGACGGGCATGATGATGCATTCATCTGCATGCGACTGTGAGGCGAGTTTATGCGAGACCCTGCGTGGGTTCTCGGCTCAGCATCCTGACAGCGTGATCTATCAGACATCGCTAATGAGCGCCCTGCTAAGCGGCGTCTACGAAGGGGAGACCACCATCGCCGACCTGCTGGCGCACGGCGATTTTGGTCTCGGTACCTTTAACGAGCTGGACGGTGAAATGATTGCCTTCAGCAGCCAGGTGTACCAGCTGCGCGCCGACGGCAGCGCCCGCGCCGCGAAGCCGGAGCAAAAAACGCCGTTCGCGGTGATGACCTGGTTCCAGCCGCAGTACCGCAAAACCTTCGACGGGCCGGTCAGCCGTCAGCAGATCCACGACGTGATCGACCAGCAAATCCCCTCCGATAACCTGTTCTGCGCGCTGCGCATCGACGGCAATTTCCGCCACGCGCACACCCGCACCGTACCGCGCCAGACGCCGCCGTACCGGGCGATGACCGACGTGCTGGATGACCAGCCGGTGTTCCGCTTTAACCAGCGCGAGGGCGTGCTGGTCGGGTTCCGCACCCCGCAGCATATGCAGGGGATAAACGTGGCGGGCTATCACGAGCACTTTATCACCGACGACCGACAGGGCGGCGGCCATCTGCTCGACTATCAGCTGGAGAACGGCGTGCTCACCTTCGGCGAAATCCACAAGCTGATGATTGACCTGCCCGCCGACAGCGCGTTTTTACAGGCCAATCTGCACCCCAGCAACCTTGATGCGGCTATCCGCGCCGTCGAAAACTAACAGGAGAACTACCGTGAACAGTGAGAAACAGTCACGTCAGTGGGCGCACGGCGCCGATATGGTTGTCGGCCAGCTGGAAGCGCAGGGTGTGAAGCAGGTGTTCGGCATACCGGGCGCAAAAATCGACAAGGTCTTTGACTCCCTGCTGGACTCCTCCATCGAGATTATCCCGGTGCGTCACGAGGCGAACGCGGCGTTTATGGCGGCAGCGGTAGGGCGGCTAACCGGCAAGGCCGGGGTCGCGCTGGTCACATCCGGGCCGGGCTGCTCCAACCTGATAACCGGCATCGCCACCGCCAACAGCGAAGGTGACCCGGTGGTCGCGCTGGGTGGAGCGGTGAAGCGGGCAGATAAAGCGAAGCTGGTGCACCAGAGCATGGATACCGTCGCCATGTTCAGCCCGGTGACCAAATACGCCGTGGAGGTCAATTCGCCTGACGCGATTGCCGAGGTGGTGTCGAACGCGTTTCGCGCTGCCGAGCAGGGCAGGCCGGGCGGGGCGTTTGTCAGCCTGCCGCAGGATATTGTCGACCAGCCCACCACGGGGGCGATTTTACCCGCCAGCACTGCGGCGCTGATGGGCCCGGCGCCGGAGTCAGCCATCAACGAGGTGGCGAAGCTTATCGCGAAGGCCAAAAACCCGGTCATCTTACTCGGCCTGATGGCCAGCCAGCCCGCCAACAGCGCCGCGCTGCATAAACTGCTGGAGAGAAGCCGTATTCCGGTCACCAGCACCTATCAGGCCGCCGGAGCGGTGAATCAGGAACACTTCACCCGCTTCGCCGGACGCGTCGGTCTGTTTAACAACCAGGCGGGCGATCGGCTCCTGCATCTGGCGGATCTGATCATCTGTATCGGTTACAGCCCGGTGGAATACGAGCCGTCCATGTGGAACAGCGGCGACGCCACCCTGGTGCACATTGACGTGCTGCCCGCCTATGAGGAGCGCAAGTATGTTCCCGATCTGGAACTGGTTGGGGATATTGCCGCCACGCTGAATTTGCTTGCCAGCCGAATCGAGCACAAGCTTGAACTCAGCCAGCGCGCCTCGGAAATTCTTGTCGATCGCCAGCATCAGCGGGACCTCCTCGACCGTCGCGGCGCATCGCTTAACCAGTTTGCCCTGCATCCGCTGCGCATCGTGCGCGCCATGCAGGACATCGTGAACAACGACGTGACGCTCACCGTCGACATGGGCAGCTTCCACATCTGGATCGCCCGCTACCTCTACAGCTTCCGCGCGCGTCAGGTGATGATCTCCAACGGTCAGCAGACCATGGGCGTGGCGCTGCCGTGGGCGATTGGCGCGTGGCTGGTCAACCCGGGGCGCAAGGTGGTGTCGGTCTCCGGGGACGGCGGCTTTTTGCAGTCGAGCATGGAGCTGGAAACCGCCGTACGCCTCAACGCCAATATTCTGCACATCATCTGGGTGGATAACGCCTACAACATGGTGGCCATCCAGGAGGAGAAAAAATATCAGCGTCTCTCCGGCGTGGAGTTCGGCCCGGTCGATTTCAAAGCCTATGCCGACGCGTTCGGCGCAAAAGGTTTTGCCGTCGAGAGTGCCGACGCGCTCGAACCGACGCTGCGTGCCGCAATGGATGTCGATGGCCCGGCCGTGGTGGCCATTCCCGTCGACTACAGCGATAACCCGCTGCTGATGGGCCAGCTCCATCTCAGCCAGATTTTGTGAATCAATATAAGGACAGAGAAATGCAAAAAGTGGCTCTCGTAACCGGCTCCGGCCAGGGGATTGGCAAAGCGATCGCGCTTCGCCTGGTGAAGGATGGTTTTGCCGTTGCTATTGCGGATTATAACGAAGAGACGGCGAAAGCGGTCGCGGATGAGATCACCCGCAACGGCGGGAAGGCCGTCGCCGTGAAGGTGGACGTCTCTGACCGCGAGCAGGTGTTCGCGGCGGTGGAAAAAGCCCGCACCGCGCTGGGCGGTTTTAACGTCATCGTCAATAACGCTGGGGTGGCGCCGTCCACGCCCATCGAATCCATCACGCCGGAGATTGTCGACAAGGTCTACAACATCAACGTGAAAGGGGTGATCTGGGGCATTCAGGCCGCAATTGACGCCTTCCGCAAAGAGGGGCACGGCGGCAAAATCATCAACGCCTGCTCCCAGGCGGGCCATACCGGCAACCCGGAACTGGCGGTCTATAGCTCCAGCAAGTTCGCGGTGCGTGGCTTAACCCAGACCGCCGCGCGGGATCTCGCGCCGCTGGGGATCACCGTTAACGCCTATTGCCCGGGCATCGTCAAAACGCCGATGTGGGCGGAAATCGACCGTCAGGTCTCCGAGGCGGCGGGTAAACCGCTTGGCTACGGGACGGAAACCTTTGCCAAACGCATCACGCTTGGCCGTTTGTCCGAGCCGGAAGACGTGGCCGCCTGCGTCTCTTACCTCGCCGGGCCGGATTCCGACTACATGACTGGTCAGTCGCTGCTGATTGATGGTGGGATGGTGTTCAACTAAATACACAATACTAAAAAGCTCTGACATGAACTTTCCCCTGCTCCCGTGCAGGGGCTTTTTTTTGTCTCGTCAGCCATTGTGCATTACACTGCGCGCTGCAAAACTTTAGTCTTGAGATCTGACAGGCGGTAACAGCGATGAACGGTACAATCACAACGTGGTTTAAAGATAAAGGCTTTGGATTTATCAAAGATGAAAACGGCGACAACCGCTACTTTCATGTGATTAAGGTCGCCAACCCTGATCTGATTAAGAAAGATGCGGCGGTGACCTTCGAGCCAACCACCAACAGCAAAGGCCTTTCCGCGTATGCGGTGAAGGTGATCCCCGAAAGTAAGCACCTCTATATTGCAGGCGAGCGCGTGAAGCTTACCTCAATTAAATCCTTCGTGGTGTTCAGCGAAGAAGAGCCCGTTGATACTAAAATCGACAAAGAGAACGCGGTGCTGTCGGTGGGGCTGCTGATGAACAGCATCAAACCAAAAACCGAGAAAAAGCCGGGCGAAATGCGCACGGTGAAGAAGCTGGCGATCACTACCTTCCAGAACACGACGCTGATCTTCACTGAAGATGAGATCGACATCGACGCCACGGTGAAGCTGCTGAAGTAACGTTTTGCCGGGTGGCGGTTACGCCTTACCCGGCCTACAAAATGCGTGCGGCACTCGCCGCCGCACGGTTTACCCCATCCTGTGCTCGCCCCGCAACATTGCTTCACGGTCAAATACCCGCTGGATCTCCCCGTGCGCCATAAATGCCGCCCGGTCGGACATATGCGCAATCACGTCCGCATCGTGGCTCACCAGCAGGTAGGTCATGCCGTGCTGCGCCTTCAGGCGGTTGAGCAGGTTCAGAATCTCCGCCTGTACCGACATATCCAGCGCCGAGGTCGGTTCATCCAGCAGCAGAA
The DNA here is from genome assembly GCF_001922365.1 of Enterobacter cloacae complex sp. AR_0002. NCBI lineage: Bacteria > Pseudomonadati > Pseudomonadota > Gammaproteobacteria > Enterobacterales > Enterobacteriaceae > Enterobacter > Enterobacter cloacae complex sp. AR_0002. The sequence continues at coordinate 2,267,190 of NZ_CP018814.1, read as the reverse complement.
GCTGCGGGCGCAGCAGCAGCGCGCGGGCAATGGCCACGCGCTGACGCTGTCCGCCGGAAAGCTGATGCGGGTAACGCCTGCCCGCATCGGCAGCCAGACCTACCTGTTGCAGCGCATCCGCCACTTTTTCGGCAACCTGGCTTTCGCCGTGGATGTTTAACGGCTCCGACAGGGTGCGGGCAATGGTGTGGTTCGGGTGCAAAGACGCCCACGGATCCTGGAACACCATCTGCACGTTGCGGCGAAGCGCGCCTTCAAAACGTCGTCCTGGCCGTAAATTTTCCCCGAGGACGGAAATGTGGCCATTCCACTCGCGCAGCAGCCCCGCCAGCACGCGCAGAAGAGTCGATTTGCCGCAGCCGGATTCACCGATCAGGCTGAAGGTTTCACCTTTTTCGATGGCAAAACTGGCGGCGGAAACCGCCGTTTTTTCACCAAAACTCACCCGGAGCTGGTTAACCTCAACGAGTGCCATTGTCGTCCTCCTTCCACGGTTGCGAACGGTCGAGCGTCGGCAGCATCTTGCCAAACGTCCCGGCGTTCGGGCGGCAGGTCCAGAGCGTGCGCGTGTAGGGATGGGTTGCCTGCGGCAACTGGCTCGCCGCCATTTCATCAACGTTCTCACCCTGATACATTACCAGCACGCGGTCGCAGTGCTCCGCCACCAGCGGCAGATCGTGGCTGATGAGCAGCATCGCCATCTGGCGTTCTTCGCACTGCTGCACCAGCAGCTCGAGGATCTGGTTGCGCAGGCGGGCGTCCAGCGCGGAGGTCGGTTCGTCGGCAATCAGCACCTGCGGGTTGTTGATCAGCGCCATCGCAATCATCACCCGCTGGCCCATGCCTCCGGAAAGTTCGCCGGGATAGCGCTGGAGCACGTGCTCGTTCAGCCCCACGGCGCGGATGATATCGTGAATGCGCGCCAGTCGTTCGGCGCGGGGCAGGCGCTGATGGAGGGTCAGCGCCTCATCAAGCTGGGCGGAGACGGTTTTCACCGGGTTTAGCGCGTAGCGCGGGTCCTGTAGAACCATCGCTATGCCGTTGCCGCGCAGCGCCTGCCAGCGGCGGCTGTTCAGGGTCAGCAGGTCGTTGCCAAGCACGTTAAGCCGCTTAGCGCTCACGATGCCGGGCTTGCGCACCAGCCCCATCAGGGCGCGGGCAGACATGGACTTGCCGGAGCCGGATTCTCCTACCAGCGCCAGCCGCTCTTTGCCCAACGTAAAGCTCAGGTTGTTGACCACGCGCGCGGCGGGGTAGTCGATATTCAGCGCATCGACGATGACGCGGTGTTCAGTCATGCTGTGGCTCCAGTACGTCGCGCAGGCCATCGCCCAGCAGGTTAAAGGCCAGGCTGGCAAACAGAATCGCCCCGCCTGGAATGGCGGCAATCCACCACTGGTCAAAAATGACCTGCATGCCGTCGGCAATCATCGCGCCCCATTCCGCCATCGGTGGACGCGCGCCCAGACCAAGGAAGCCCAGCCCGGCAGCGGCCAGAATAATCCCGGCCAGATCCAGCGCCAGTCGCACAATCGCGGAGGGCAGGCACAGGGGCAGAATATGGCCGACCAGCAGGCGCGGGCCGCGAATGCCCATCATCTCCGCGGCGGCCAGATAATCGCTGTGGCGCAGACGCTGGATTTCACTGCGCGCCTGGCGCGCATAGGCAGGCCAGGTCGTTAAGGCCAGCGCCAGCGCGCCGTTGACCAGCCCCGGGCCGAGCATCGCCACAAACGCGAAGGCGAGGATCAGGCGCGGCATCGACATCACCACGTCGGAAAAGCGCATCAGGATGCGCTCCATCCAGCCGCCGTAGTAGCCTGACAAAATCCCCACCAGCAGACCGGCGGGGAGGGTAATAACGGTGACTAAGGCCACCAGCCCCAGTGCCGGACGGGTGCCGTAGATTAATCGGGAGAGCAGATCCCGCCCATAGCTGTCAGTACCCAGCCAGTGCTGCGCGTTGGGCGGTTGCAGACGCGCGGCGGCGTCCTGCCAGTTGGGATCCTGCGGCGCAAGCCACGGCGCGAACAGAGCAATAAGCACCAGCAGCGCGATGGCGATCAGCCCGCAAAACGCGGCAGGGGAGCGGCGCAGGCGGCGTAAGAAGAGATAAAACGGCATTAGCGCACCCTGGGATCGGTCGCCCGCACAAGCAGGTCGGTAAGGTTATTGATCAGAACAAAGCAGACGCCAATCAGCAGCGTGCCGCCCATCACGGCGGTGGTGTCACCGGCGAACAGGGCCGTGGTGAGGTAGCGCCCGATGCCCGGCCACGAGAAGACGGTTTCGGTTAATACCGCGCCCTCCAGCATGCTGGTGTAGGCCAGCGCAATCACCGTCAGCAGCGTGCTGCGAATGTTCGGCAGCACGTGACGCAGCAGGATGGTCATCTCTCCGGCGCCCTTGGCGCGGGCGAGCAATATGTACTCTTTGTTCATCTCGCTCAGACAGGCGGAGCGCGTCAGGCGGGTGATACTTGCCAGCGAGTAGTAGGCCAGCAGCAGCACCGGCAGCACCAGGTGGCTGATGGCGTTGCGGAACGCCTCGCGGTCGCCGGAAAGCCAGGTATCTACCAGCGCAAATCCGGTTCGTGGCTCGACGGTGAATTGCCAGATGTCGTCCAGCCTGCCGGGGCCAGCGCTCCACTGTAGTTTCGCGTAGAACAGAGCCAGCATCAGCAGGCCGAGCCAGAATATCGGCACCGAATTGCCGAGCAGGGTGAGCGTTCTGATCGCTAAGTCCAGTGGCGAACCGGCGTAGCGGGCGCACAGCACACCCGCAATTACGCCGAGTACTGTGCCGATAATTAGCGCCAGCGTTGCCAGTTCCAGCGTGGCGGGAAAGGCGTGCAGCAGGTCCTGCAATACCGGCTGACCGGTAGCGCTGGCGGTGCCTAAATCCCCGTGAGCGAGGTTTTGCAGGTAGTGCCAGAACTGCACCGGCAGGGGCCGATCCAGCCCAAGCTGCTGGCGAACCTGATCGTAAGTGGACTGGCTGGCGTGATCGCCGACGATCTGCAATACGCGATCGACCGGGGAAAAGGCAGAGAGCGCAAACGTGACCAGCAGTAGCCCGAACAGCGTGAGCAGGAGAGTCAGCAGACCCTGAAGCACGCGGGTGGAAAGATGTGGCATGGGAAAATCGTTATCCTGAAAATATGCACGAACGACCCCCTCTCCCACGGGAGAGGGAGAGGGGGGAAAAGCTACTTCATAACGCGATCGTACCAGACCATATCCGCGTTCAGCCCCTGCTGATACCCCTTCACGTTATCGCGCACCACGATCTGAGTTTTGCCCTGGTCAACGAACACGTACGGCGAGTTATGCTGTAACTGTTCCTGCATCTTCTTATACAGATCCAGACGTTTCGCCGGATCCGGCTCGGCAACCGCCGCCAGCGTGGCCTTGTTCAGCTCCGGGATTTTCCAGCCGTTCAGACCGGCCACGGTGCTGGACTTCCCGTCGTTCCACGCGAAGGCGCTGGCGTTGGAGTGCGCATCGAAGTAATCCGGGATCCACAGACGAATCGCCGCCTGATGCTGCTTAGCGCGCACGCGGGCGTACACCTGGCTACCCGCAGCGGGCAGCAGATCCACCTTCACGCCACCCTGAGCAAAGCTCGCCTGCATGGATTGCGCGATGGTGATGAACGGTGGTTTATTCTCCACGTCCAGCGTGAAATGCGCGTCTTTGATGCCCGCCTTGGCGAGGATCGCTTTTGCTTTTGCCGGGTCAAACGTGAACGGATTGTCCTCCAGCGCGCCCGGCAGGCCGACCGGCAGGAAGCTCTGATGAACAAAATACTGGCCTTTCAGCAGGTCTTTGGTGATGCCTTCATAATCCACCAGCCAGCGCGAGGCTTCCCAGAACGCTGGATTATTCAGCAGCGGGTTAGCGCTGTTGCCGGTGTTAAACACCAGATAGTTTTGCTCGGCAGAAGGGATGCTCAGTACCTTCACGCCCGGCTTGCCGCTGAGGGCGCTTATCTGGTCTGCACCCAGATCGCGCGCCACGTCCGCATCACCCTGCTGGATCAGCAGGCGGCGGGAAGCGGGATCGGGGACGTTTTTAATGATGATGCTTTTAAGCTTCGGCGCGCCGCCGGGCGCGGAGTCGTTGGCTTCCAGCACGATGGCCTGATGCGGCTGGTAAACGCGCATTTTGAACGCGCCGCTGCCCGCAGAGTGCATTTTTAACCACGCGTTGCCGAAGTCGTTATCCTTCACGTTCGCCGCAACCTGTTTTTCATCGACGATGGAGGCAATCGGCGTGGAGAGAATATTCAGCGCCACCGACGGGCTAACGTCGGCCGTCCAGTGAAGCGTGAGGGTATGGTCGTCCACTTTCTTTAGCTGGCTGGCGATGTTGCTGGCGTCCCAGCCCAGTACGTTGAGGATAAACGCCGGGGATTTGTTCAGCGTCACGGCGCGGGTATAAGAGAAGATCACGTCTTCCGGGCGCAGCGGGTTGCCGGAGGAGAATTTCGCATCGGGTTTAAGCTTGATGGTCAGGGTTTTTGCTGCCGCGTCCGCGTCCCAGCTTTCTGCCAGAACCGGCGTGATTTTTTCCGGATTATCGCGGTCCGGCTGTACCAGACGCTGGTACAGGCTCGGCACGGTCTGGATGCTGGAAAGCTCGTTGGCTTCGGCCGGGTCAAGGCTCACGATATCATCCAGACCCTGGGCGACAACCAGCGTGTTGGGCGGGGTAGCGGCGTGAGCAGCGCTTGAGAGCGCAGCCAGCACCAGTAACGGCAGCAGTTTTTTAGTCATAGCGATCCCTGAAGAAAATATATTGTGATTGTTTTATGCACCGTTACGGTAGGCTGGCTGAGGATTTCCTCAAAGTCGAAATTCTGCTTTGCTTATGCCATCCGGGAATAACGCATTCGGTCTGGTTATGAGTCACCTCTCTTTTCGTTCGCTTTTTAACCTGCTATAACAAAATCCTTACCTTTCAGGGAGTCACTGCCGTGCCCGAAATCAATCAACATGGTCAAACCGTTAACGATATTGTCCCGGACTGGAAATGCGCCCGCGCGTTAACCCGTACTCTGCTCACCGGCCAGTATTGCCGCCTGGAGCCGCTGGATGCTGACCGCCATTCGGCTGATTTGTTTGAAGCCTATGCGCTGGGTGACGACAGCGACTGGACGTGGCTTGCCAGCACCCAGCCTGTGAGCGTTGAGGCCACTGCGCACTGGGTGCTGGGAAAGGTGCTGGATGACGACCTGGTGCCCTTTGCCGTTATCGATCTGCGCACCGAAAAGGCGGTAGGGCTGGTCAGCTATATGGCGATAGAACGCTTCCAGGGCTCGGTTGAGATCGGCCACGTCACCTGGTCGCGCAGAATGAAGGGCACCCGCGTGGGTACCGAAGCGGTGTGGCTGCTGCTGAAAAATGCCTTTGAGCATCAATATCGCCGGCTGGAGTGGAAGTGCGATTCGATGAACATCGCCTCACGCAACGCGGCGGAGCGGCTGGGGTTTGTCTGGGAAGGGCGCCTGCGCCAGAAGCTGGTGCGTAAAGGCCGCAACCGCGACAGCGATATGCTTTCGATTATTGACGGCGAATGGCCGGAAAAGGATGCGGCTCTGCGGGCCTGGCTGGCAGCGGAGAATTTTGACGGGGAAGGGCGGCAGGTCAGGCGGTTAGAGGAATTTCGGACGTAAAAGCCTTACCCCTCACCTCAACCCTCTCCCCAAAGGGGAGAGGGTGTTCAAGTTCCCTCTCCCCTTTGGGGAGAGGGTTAGGGTGAGGGGAGAAGTTCGCACTCAGCGGCGCCCCGGCGCCCCGTTCGCCACATAATACGCCGCCGTGCTCTTCGCCAGCGGCTCGCGCCCGCGAATGGCGTCGGCAATCTTTTCGCCAATCATGATGGTGGTGGCGTTCAGGTTGCCGGTGATAATCTGCGGCATAATCGACGCATCCACTACGCGTAACCCTTCCAGCCCGTGAACGCGGCCTTCGCCGTCGACCACCGCCATTTCGTCGTAGCCCATCTTGCAGGTACCGCACGGGTGGAAGGCGGTTTCGGCGTGGTTGCGCACGAACTCGTCCAGCTGTTCGTCGGTCTGGCATTCGACGCCCGGGCTGATTTCACGACCGCGATACTTGTCCAGCGCAGGCTGGTGCATGATCTCGCGGGTGATGCGGATCGCGTCGCGGAACTCCTGCCAGTCCTGCTCGTGGGACATGTAGTTGAACAGGATCGCCGGATGCTGGTGCGGATCGCGCGACTTGATGCGCACGTGGCCGCGGCTCGGGGAGCGCATGGATCCAACGTGGCACTGAAAACCATGCTCTTTCACCGCGTTCGAGCCGTTGTAGTTAATCGCCACCGGCAGGAAGTGATACTGAATGTTCGGCCACTCGAACTCCTCGCGGCTGCGGATAAACCCGCCTGCTTCGAAGTGGTTGCTCGCGCCCACGCCCGTGCCGCCAAACAGCCACTCCGCGCCAATCTTCGGCTGGTTCCACCATTGCAGGGCAGGGTAGAGGGAGACCGGCTCCTTACATTCATACTGAAGATACATCTCCAGGTGATCCTGCAAGTTTTCACCCACTCCGGGTAAATCATGTACCAGCGGGATATCAAACTGCTTCAGCAGTTCAGCGTTGCCCACGCCGGAGCGCTGGAGGATCTGCGGAGACGCGATGGCGCCCGCGCACAACAGTACCTCTTTCTTCGCTGTCGCTTTTGACGGAATGGTGCTTTCGCCTTCCAGCCACTCGACGCCCACCGCGCGCTTGCCGTCAAAGATAATGTGATCGGTCATGGCGTGGGTGCGGATGGTCAGATTCGGGCGCGGTTTGGCCTGATCCAGATAGCCGCGCGCGGTGCTGGCGCGTCGGCCCTGCGGCGTGACCGTGCGATCCATCGGGCCAAAGCCTTCCTGCTGATAGCCGTTGAGATCGTCGGTGCGCGGGTAGCCCGCCTGCACGCCTGCCTCCACCATCGCTTCAAATAGCGGGTTCACACCCGGCTTAGAGGTGGTGACGCTCACCGGACCGTCGCCGCCGTGGTAGTCGTTCGGCCCCACGTCGCGGGTCTCTGCCTTGCGGTAGTAGGGCAGGCAGTTGAGATAGCTCCAGTGCTCCAGACCCGGTTCTTTCGCCCAGTTGTCCAGATCCATTGCATTGCCGCGCACGTAGCACATGCCGTTGATCAGCGACGAGCCGCCCAGCCCTTTACCCCGTCCGCACTCCATGCGGCGGTTGTTCATGAAAGGCTCTGGCTCGGTTTCATACGCCCAGTTGTAGCGCTTGCCCTGCAACGGGAAGGCCAGCGCGGCAGGCATCTGGGTGCGGAAGTCAAAGCGGTAGTCCGGCCCGCCCGCCTCAAGCAGCAGGACGGTGGTGTTTGGATCTTCAGTCAGTCGTGTTGCCAGTACGTTGCCGGCAGAGCCGGCCCCGATAATGATGTAGTCAAATTGCAAATAAACCTCCCGGTTAAAATATGGACTGGAATTTACCCATCTCAACCTGGATGGACTTCACCTGGGTGTAACTCTGAAGCGTCATGACGCCGTTCTCACGGCCAATGCCGGAGTGTTTGTAGCCGCCCACCGGCATCTCTGCGGCGGATTCGCCCCAGGTGTTGATCCAGCAGATGCCCGCTTCGAGCTGATGAATGGCGCCGTGGGCGCGGTTCAGGTCGGTCGTGACGATGCCTGCCGCCAGCCCGTAGTCGGTGTCGTTGGCGCGGCGAATCGCTTCCTCAATGGACTCATAGGTGAGGATGGACATCACCGGGCCGAAGATCTCTTCGCGCACGATGGTCATCTCGTCGGTGCAGTCGGTGAACACGGTTGGGGCCACCCACGCGCCGTTATCGAAGCCTTCGCCCTTCAGCACGTCGCCGCCGCACAGCACGCGCGCGCCTTCCTCTTTGCCTTTGGCGATGTAGCGCATCACGCTGTCCCGGTGCGGGAAGCTGACCATCGGACCAAAGTTGGTAGCTTCATCGAACAGATCGCCCGCGCGGATGCGGCCCACGCGCTCAACGATTTTTTGCTCAAACGCGGCTTTGAACTTCGCGGGCACGAACACGCGGGTGCCATTGGTGCACACCTGGCCGGAGCTGAAGAAGTTGGCCATCATGGCGATATCTGCCGCGAGATCCAGATCCGCATCGTCAAACACTATCAGCGGGGATTTACCGCCCAGCTCCATCGTCACCTCTTTCAGGGACGAGGCCGCCGAGTTGGCCATCACCTTTTTGCCGCTGGCGACGCCGCCGGTAAAGGAGACTTTCGCGATGCCCGGATGCTCGGTCAGGTACTGGCCGGTCTCCGCGCCTACGCCCGGCAGGACGTTAAACACGCCGTCCGGCAGGCCCGCTTCGGTGTAGATTTCAGCAAGCTTCAGGGCGGTAAGCGGTGTCACTTCGCTCGGCTTGAAGATCATTGCGTTGCCCGCCGCCAGCGCCGGCGCGGATTTCCACAGGGCGATCTGGATCGGGTAGTTCCACGCGCCGATGCCCGCCACCACGCCCAGCGGCTCGCGGCGGGTGTAGACGAACGAGGTGTCGCGCAGCGGGATCTGGCTGCCCTCCAGCGCCGGGATCAGCCCCGCGTAGTACTCCAGCACGTCCGCGCCGGTGACGATGTCGACGGTCGAGGTTTCGGAATACGCTTTACCGGTGTCGAGGGTTTCCAGCGTTGCCAGCTCGTCGTTACGCTCGCGCAGGATATCGACGGCGCGACGCAGGATGCGCGAGCGCTCCATGGCGGTCATCGCCGCCCAGATTTTTTGCCCGCGCTTTGCGCTTTCGACGGCGCGGTCCACGTCTTCGCGCCCGGCGGCCTGCACGGTCGCCAGAACTTCACCGTTCGCCGGGTTGATGGTCTCGAAGGTGCGACCGCTGGTGGCGGATGTATAACCACCATTGATATAAAGCTGCTGTTCTGCCATTCGGGACATAAATTCTCCTCGGTTAGTCGGTCGGTAAATGCTGGCTGATAAAGTGGCTGGTAAGCGACTGGGCCAGGGTTTTATCCAGCGGTTTGCCGCTGAGCGCAGCGCGCAGCCACAGCCCGTCAATCAGTGCGGCGAGCCCGTAGCCCGCCTCTTCAGCCTGTTCACGCGGCAGCTCGCGGCGGAACTCGTACACCAGGTTTGAGAGCAACCGACGGCTGCTGACCTGCTGCAAACGGTAGAGCATCGGCTGATGCATGCTGCTGGCCCAGAAGGCCAGCCAGGCCTTCATCGCCGCGCCGCTAACCTGAGTTTCATCAAAATTGCCGCCGACAATCGCCTGCAAGCGCTGCTCTGCACTGCCGTCCGGCAGGGCGCGTAAACGGCTTAATACCGCGTCGCGCAGCTGACCGGTGATGTCGCGCATGGTCGCTTCCAGCAGACCGTTTTTATCTTTGAAATAGTGGCTGATGATCCCCGTGGATACGCCCGCCCGACGGGCGATCTGCGCGATGGTTGCGTCATGCATTCCCACTTCATTAATTGCTTCCAGCGTGGCATCGATTAGCTGCCTGCGCCGGATCGGCTGCATCCCCACTTTGGGCATTTTTGCCACTCCATTCATCAGCGTTGGTAATCTATTAAAGCGGTTTTTGATTGGACGTTCAATATAAAATGTGTCTTAATTGTTGCGATTTTGGATTTCAATAGTTACAAAAACAGTGGGGATACTGGATGACAGACCTTTCACAAGACAGAGAAAAAGACAAAATCAACCCGGTCGTTTTTTATACGTCCGCCGGGCTGATTTTGTTGTTTTCCCTGACGACCATCTTCTTTCGTGATTTTTCTGCCGAGTGGATTGGGCGCACTCTGGACTGGGTGTCAAAGACCTTCGGCTGGTACTATCTGCTGGCGGCGACGCTTTACATCGTGTTCGTGGTCTGCATTGCCTGCTCGCGCTTTGGGTCGGTGAAGCTCGGGCCAGAGCAGTCCAAGCCCGAGTTCAGCCTGCTGAGCTGGGCCGCAATGCTGTTTGCCGCAGGCATCGGCATCGACCTGATGTTCTTCTCCGTGGCGGAACCGGTCACGCAATATATGCAGCCGCCGGAAGGGGCAGGGCAGACGATGGAGGCCGCGCGCCAGGCGATGGTCTGGACGCTGTTCCACTACGGCCTGACGGGCTGGTCGATGTATGCTCTGATGGGCATGGCGCTCGGATACTTTAGCTATCGTTATAATTTGCCCCTTACCATCCGCTCCGCGCTGTACCCGATTTTCGGCAAAAAGATCAACGGTCCGATTGGCCACAGCGTCGACATTGCGGCGGTGATCGGCACCATCTTCGGCATCGCCACCACGCTCGGAATTGGCGTGGTGCAGCTTAACTACGGGCTGAGCGTGCTGTTTGACATCCCGGATTCGATGGCGGCGAAGGCGGCGCTGATTGCGCTGTCGGTGATTATCGCCACCATCTCGGTGACCTCCGGCGTGGATAAAGGGATTCGCGTGCTCTCCGAACTGAACGTCGCGCTGGCGCTGGGGCTGATCCTGTTCGTGCTGTTTATGGGCGACACCTCGTTCCTGCTCAATGCTTTGGTACTGAACGTGGGTGATTACGTGAACCGCTTTATGGGCATGACGCTGAACAGCTTCGCCTTTGACCGTCCGACAGAGTGGATGAACAACTGGACGCTGTTCTTCTGGGCGTGGTGGGTGGCGTGGTCGCCGTTTGTCGGCCTGTTCCTGGCGCGTATTTCGCGTGGGCGCACCATCCGTCAGTTCGTGATGGGCACGCTGATCATCCCGTTCACCTTTACCCTGCTGTGGCTGTCGATTTTCGGCAACAGCGCGCTGCACGAGATCATCCACGGCAATGCGACTTTTGCCCAGGAAGCGATGGCGCACCCGGAGCGCGGCTTCTACAGCCTGCTGGCGCAGTACCCGGCGTTCACCTTTAGCGCGTCCGTAGCGACCATCACCGGCCTGCTGTTCTACGTCACCTCGGCGGACTCCGGCGCGCTGGTGCTGGGGAACTTCACCTCGAAGCTCAAGGACATTAACAGCGACGCGCCGAACTGGCTGCGCATCTTCTGGTCCGTCGCCATCGGCCTGCTGACGCTCGGCATGCTGATGACCAACGGTATCTCTGCGTTGCAGAACACCACGGTGATCATGGGCCTGCCGTTCAGCTTCGTGATCTTCTTCGTGATGGCCGGGCTGTATAAATCGCTTAAGGTGGAAGACTACCGCCGCGTCAGCGCCAGCCGCGACACCGCCCCGCGTCCGCTGGGCGCGCAGGACAGGCTGAGCTGGAAAAAACGCCTCTCGCGCCTGATGAATTACCCCGGTACGCGCTACACCAAACAGATGATGGAGACGGTCTGTTTCCCGGCGATGGAAGAGGTGGCCCAGGAGCTGAGGCTGCGTGGCGCCTACGTGGAGCTGAAAAACCTGCCCCCGGAAGAGGGCGAAAATCTGGGGCACCTGGATCTGCTGGTGCACATGGGCGACGAGCAGAACTTTGTCTATCAGATCTGGCCGCAGCAGTATTCGGTACCCGGCTTTACCTACCGCGCGCGCAGCGGGAAGTCGACCTACTACCGCCTGGAGACGTTCCTGCTGGAAGGCAGCCAGGGGAATGATCTGATGGATTACAGCAAGGAGCAGGTGATCACGGACATTCTGGACCAGTATGAACGGCACCTGAACTTTATCCATCTGCACAGGGAAGCGCCTGGGAATAGCGTGATGTTCCCGGATGTCTAAACGGATTCTTAAAATACCTTCAGGCTGTATATAAATACAGTTATTTGGCGCAGCATTACTCAAGGAAGAGTAACCATGCAGCAAGAGCCTGATGCTGAAGCATTCGGGCTTTTGCTGCGTTTAGGGAAGGAACTATGGATGAGTCATGCGATAGAGTTTATCGAAACATCACTCTTTACCCGACAGATTAAAAGCATTGCTACGGATGATGAATTAAAGGATCTGCAAAAGGAACTTATTGCCTGGCCTGATAAAGGTGACCTGATCCAGCAGACGGGGGGGTTACGTAAAATAAGGATGGCGGCAGGCTCAAAGGGAAAGAGAGGGGGGATCAGAGTGATTTACTTTCTTGCCACAGAGGAGGTGATCTATTTCATTATGGCCTATCCAAAATGCATAAAGGACAGCCTGACAGAGACAGAGAAAGCAGAACTTAAAAAGCTGACTTCCATTCTGAAAAATACTGCTTCCAGTGCCGTAAATTTGAGGTGTACTATGTACCCTAATCAGGCAGGTGGAGGCTGATAATGAGTATTTTTAATGAATTAAAATCTTCGCTTGAAGAGGCCGTTCAGATCCATAACGGAAGAAAAGCCGCTTCCCGGGTAACCCGCTATGAAGTTGCTGATGTGCGCGCCATCAGAGAGCAGCTCAATATCACGCAAAGCGAAATGGCGAAGGCGCTTGGCACGAGCGTCGATACGATAAAGAGCTGGGAGTCTAAACGTCGCAACCCAACCGGGCTGGCGGCGAAGGTACTTAATGTGATTCGGGAGAATCCTGCATTTTATAAGGCACTTGCCGGGCAGTGAGTCGCCCTTATGCCGGGTGGCGCTGCGCTTACCCGGCCTACAAAACTCCAAAACTGCTTTACCGTAGGCCTGATAAGCGAAGCGCCATCAGGCTCTCCCTCCGTTGACACAACTTTAATGATAATTATTTTCATTTAAATATAGCCTGTGCTATACCTTATAGCACAGGCTAATTTTGCTTTGATTTTAATCACCTCAGGAGACTTCTGCGATGCATCCACGGCAAGGATTGAAGCGTCTGTTGCTCGGCGCGCTGCTCATGACCGCGACCACCACGGGCGCGCTGGCGGCTGAAAAGTTCCAGGTCATCACCACTTTTACCGTTATCGCTGATATGGCGAAAAACGTGGCGGGGGATGCCGCAGAGGTCACCTCCATCACCAAACCGGGCGCGGAAATTCACGAATACCAGCCCACCCCGGGCGATATCAAACGCGCACAGAAGGCACAGCTGATCCTGGCGAACGGCATGAATCTGGAGCTGTGGTTCCAGCGCTTTTATCAGCATCTGAACGGTGTGCCGGAGGTGATTGTCACCAAAGGCATCACCCCGATGGGCATCAGCGAAGGGCCCTATAACGGCAAGCCCAATCCGCACGCGTGGATGTCGCCGGACAACGCCCTGATTTACGTCGATAACATCCGCGACGCGCTGGTGAAGTACGATCCGGCCAACGCACAGACGTATCAGCGCAACGCTGATGCTTACAAGCAGAAGATCACCGCCACTCTCGAACCGCTGCGCAAGCAGGTCGCGGAGATACCGGAAGACAAACGCTGGATGGTGACCAGCGAAGGGGCTTTTTCCTATCAGGCGCGGGATTTGGGCCTGAAGGAGCTTTACCTGTGGCCGATCAACGCCGATCAGCAGGGCACGCCCCAGCAGGTGCGCAAGGTTATCGATCTGGTGAAAAAACATCACATTCCGGCGGTGTTCAGCGAAAGCACGGTCTCGGATAAGCCCGCCCGTCAGGTGGCGCGTGAAACCGGCGCCCACTATGGCGGCGTGCTGTACGTCGACTCTCTGAGCGCGGAAAACGGCCCGGTGCCAACCTATATCGATCTGCTGAACGTCACCACCCGCACGCTGGTGCAGGGCATCCGCGACGGGATGAAGGAGTAATCATGCAGAAAGGTATTGTTGTAACCGACGTGACCGTGACCTACCGCAATGGCCACACGGCGCTGCGCGACGCGTCGTTCAGCGTGCCGGGCGGATCGATTGCTGCCCTGGTGGGGGTGAACGGTTCCGGCAAGTCCACGCTGTTTAAGGCGGTGATGGGGTTTGTGCGGGCGGCGAGCGGCACTATCTCCATTCTGGGGCTGCCGCCTCACCGGGCGCTGCGTCAGAACCTGGTCGCCTACGTGCCGCAGTCGGAAGAGGTCGACTGGTCGTTTCCGGTGCTCGTCGAGGACGTGGTGATGATGGGCCGCTACGGGCATATGGGGTTTCTGCGTCGTCCCAAAGAATGCGATAAGCAGATCGTCACCGACGCCCTGAAGCGTGTGGATATGCTCGAGCTGCGTCATCGGCAGATTGGCGAGCTGTCCGGCGGGCAGAAGAAGCGCGTGTTTCTGGCCCGTGCGATTGCCCAGCAGGGCGAGGTGATCCTGCTCGACGAGCCGTTTACCGGCGTGGACGTCAAAACCGAAGCCAGGATCATCAGCCTGCTGCGGGAGCTGCGCGACGAGGGTAAAACGATGCTGGTCTCGACCCACAATCTGGGCTCGGTCACGGAATTCTGCGATTACACGGTGATGGTCAAAGGCACCGTGCTGGCGAGCGGCCCGACGGATATCACCTTTACCGCCGAGAATCTTGAGCGCGCCTTCAGCGGCGTGCTGCGCCACGTGGTGCTCAGCGGCTCGGAAGATCGCATTATTACCGACGACGAACGCCCCTTCGTGGCGCACCGACAGGAGGCCAAATGAACGCGCTTCTCGAACCCTTCGGCTACGAGTACATGCTCAACGCGATGTGGGTCTCGGCGATGGTGGGCGGGCTGTGCGCGTTTCTCTCCTGCTATCTGATGCTTAAAGGCTGGTCGCTGATCGGCGATGCGCTGTCGCACTCCATCGTGCCGGGCGTAGCGGGCGCTTACATGCTCGGGCTGCCGTTCTCGCTGGGGGCGTTTTTATCGGGCGGGCTGGCGGCGGGCAGCATGCTGTTTCTCAACCAGCGCAGCCGCCTGAAGGAGGACGCCATTATCGGGCTGATCTTCTCCTCGTTTTTCGGGCTGGGGCTGTTTATGGTCTCGCTCAACCCGACCTCGGTGAACATTCAGACCATCGTCCTCGGCAATATTCTGGCTATCGCCCCGGAAGATATCGTCCAGCTGGCGATTATCGGCGTGGTGTCGATAGTTATCCTGCTGTTCAAATGGAAAGATCTGATGGTGACCTTTTTTGATGAGAACCACGCCCGCGCCATCGGCCTGCGTCCTGAACGCCTGAAAATTCTCTTCTTCACGCTGCTGGCGGTCTCTACCGTGGCGGCGCTGCAAACCGTCGGCGCGTTTCTGGTGATCTGTCTGGTGGTCACGCCTGGCGCGACCGCGTGGCTGCTGACCGATCGCTTCCCGCGCCTGCTGATGATTGCCGTCGCCATTGGCAGCATCACCAGCTTCCTCGGCGCGTGGGCCAGCTATTACCTGGACGGCGCCACCGGCGGCATTATCGTGGTCGCCCAGACGCTGCTGTTCCTGCTGGCGTTCGTCTTTGCGCCGAAGCACGGACTGCTTGCCAGCCGTCGTCGGGCGCGGGAGGCACACCCATGATGACGCTGCTCCTCGAACCCTTCCAGTTTGCGTTTATGAACAACGCGCTGCTGATTTCACTCCTGGTGGCCGTGCCCTGCGCGCTGCTGTCGGTTTTTCTGGTGCTGAAAGGCTGGGCGTTGATGGGCGACGCCATGAGCCACGCGGTGTTTCCCGGCGTCGTGCTGGCCTGGATGATGGGCCTGCCGCTGGCGCTGGGCGCGTTCGTGGCCGGTCTGTTCTGCGCGGTCGCCACCGGATACCTGAAGGATAACAGCCGCATCAAACAGGATACGGTCATGGGGATCGTCTTTTCCGGCATGTTCGGCGCCGGGCTGATCCTCTATATCGCTGTCAAACCTGAGGTGCATCTCGACCACATTCTGTTTGGCGATATGCTGGGTATTAACGGGATGGACATTCTGCAAAGCGGTCTCGTCGCGGGGATGATTGCGCTGGTGATTGGCCTGAAGTGGCGCGATTTTCTGCTGTTCTGCTTTGACTATCAGCAGGCGCAGGCGAGTGGCCTGCGCACCCGCTGGCTGCACTACGGCTTACTGTGCATGGTTTCGCTGACCATCGTCGCGACGCTGAAAGCGGTGGGGATCATTCTGTCGATTTCCCTGCTGATTGCCCCCGGCGCGGTGGCGGTGCTGATTACCCGACGCTTTCACATGGCGCTGCTGGTGGCGGTCGCCGTTTCAGCGCTGGTGTCGGTAAGCGGCGTTTATGCCTCGTTTTATCTCGACAGCGCGCCTGCGCCGACCATTGTGGTCCTGTTCGCGATGGTGTTTATCGTGACGTTTGTGGTGACCAGCGTGAAGGCTCGTCGCCAGGAGCGTGTGACAGCAGAGTGATGACCTGTTCGCCGTGCTGCTGCCAGTGCAGGGGGAAGGCGGTGCCTTCCTCAAAGCCTGCCAGTTGACGGGTCAACGCCAGCGTGAGCGTCTTGTCGTCGAGCTTGGTAACGCGGGCGCAGTCAAAACCCATCCAGGCCTGTACCTGCGGAAAGAGGGCCTTAAACAGGCTCTCTTTGGCGCTGAAGACCAGCGTCAGGGCGAGGGCGAACGGGTATCCCATGCGGGAAAGCACAGGTTCTTCCTGTGTATCAATGATGCCGTCTTTGATTTCCCTGGCTTCGTTTTCGGAGAGGATCGTTTCACAATCGATGCCGATAAGCGCCGGGTATTGCGTGACGACGGCTATCGCCTGCGTGCCGCTGTGGGTGATGCTGCCGGAAATTCCTTGCGGCCAGAGCGGTTCCCCGCTGGGGCCGATGGCGGGAACGGTGTGGTCAGGCAAGGCGTGCGCGGCGGCGATGCGTCCTGCGAGGTGGTCAGCCTTGCGTTTACGTCCGGCGTTAGCCAACTGGGCGTGGTGGGGGAGCCAGAGGAGATCGGCGTCCGTAAAGGTGGTGGGGTCGAAGGTGATGCGGTGGAGGGTGTGGCCAGCGAGAGAAAATGTGCTGTGGGTGGTGTGCATGGTTTTCCTTCTGTATTGTGCGGCCTGATGCCCTCACCCCGGCCCTCTCCCACAGGGAGAGGGAGCAAACACTAAAAACGGCAACGGGGTTGCCGTTTTGCTTTTACCTCGCCCTCAACCCGGCCCTCTCCCACAGGGAGAGGGGGAAGTCACTGCCTGTATCAGAACCTCGTATTTACGCTCATGTACCAGGTGCGACCCGGTTCATTATACGTATACGCACCCGCGCCGTACATATACGCACCCGTCGTGGTATTACCCGTGGTCTGGGCGTTACCCGCGCGCCACTGGCGCTTGTCGAAGACGTTGTCCACGCCGCCGGTCAGGCTGACGTTTTTGGTCACGTCCCAGGTCGCGCTCAGGCCAACGATGCTGTAGGGGCTGACTTCGTCTTTCTCAGACCCGGTCACCGGCTGACCTTTGTAGTTGTACTTCTTCGGCTGCTGCTTGCCGTACCAGGTGAAGGTCGACTGCAATGAGACATCCTGACGTACCTGCCAGCTCAGGTTAGAGTTCAGCGTATACTCCGGGATGATCGACAGACGATCGCCGGTCTCCTTGTTCTTACTTTGCAGCATGTAGGTGATGTTGTTGGTCCAGTTGATGGTGTCGCTGACCGGCACGTTCAGGGAGCCTTCCAGACCTTCCACTACCGCCTTCGGCACGTTTTCCCACTGGTAGATGTCGGTGGTGACTTTGCCGGTGGACGTCTGGCCAATCGGCGCGTAGCCCGCTTCAATCTTGTTGCGATAGTCGTTGCGGAACCAGGTCACGCCAGCCAGCCAGCCGTCGCGTTTCCACTCCAGGCCAATCTCTTTGTTGATACTGGTTTCCGCTTTCAGATCGTCGTTACCCATCATGTAGCAGCCCACGCCGTCGGAGCTGGCGTAGCAGCCCTGGCCTTTACTGTACAGCAGGTAGTTCGGGTTGGTCTGATACAGGCTTGGCGCTTTATAGGCGCGCGCGATGCCCATCTTCAGGGTGAAGTCATCCCCCAGACCTTGCGACAGGTTCAGGGACGGGCTCCAGTTATTACCCACAATAGTATGGTGGTCGAAGCGCAGGGCAGGGGTCAGCATGGTGCTGTCGGTCAGCTCCATGTTGTTTTCGGCAAACAGGGAGAAGATCTCCGCTGACGTGTACGGGCTACGATCTTCGCTCATGCCCGGGATGGGGCCCCCCTGCTGGGTTTGTGTAAAGGAGGTTGAGTCCTTCATGCGCTGCTGGTTCCACTCGGTGCCGAGCGTCAGGTTCTGGTTCACAATGAAATCAATCGGCAGGTTGATTTCGCTGTGCAGCATCACGTCGGCCAGATCGGTATCGGTGAATTTATTGCTGTTGAACAGGCCTTCCAGACCGCCCGCCAACCCTTCACCCAGACGAGAGTTGCGGGTGTGCTCGTACTGCGCCCAGTTGCTGGTGGTGATGCCGTTATCCCAGCCGCCGTTCCAGGTCACGGCGAAGTTCTGACGATAGATACGGTTAGTCTCTTTACCGTAGTTCTTCTTCACCAGCGCGTTGTCGTTGTTGGTGTTCTGCGTGTCGCCCGCATACAGGTTGTTCTGGCGGCTGTAGCCCGCTTCAAACTCCAGCGACTGCATCGGCGCGAAGTCCCAGCGCACCACGCCGTTGATGTCTTTATTTTCCACACCTTCACGGCCTGCGGGCAGGGTGTTGGCGTAAGCGCCCGTGCGGTCAGACTGGTGACCCTGGTTAATGTCCCAGGCGTCGGCCTGGGTTTTATCCAGGTTACCGTACATGCGGAAGCTGAAATCCCCGCCCAGCGGGCCGCTCAGGCTGAAGTTGGTGCGTTTGGTGGAACCTTCGTCTTTATGCTCTGGCGCGTTCAGGTAGGTGTTCCAGGAGCCGTGCCACTGGTCGTCAAATTTTTTGGTGATGATGTTCACCACGCCGCCCGCCGCACCATTACCGTAGCGGGCAGCAGCCGGGCCACGGATCACTTCGATGCGCTCGATCATCTCCGGCGGGACCCAGCCGGTATCGCCGCGGGTATCACGCTCGCCGCGCCAGCCCAGACGGATGGAGTTGCGGCTGGTGACCGGCTTGCCGTCGATCAGGATCAGGGTGTTTTCCGGGCCCATGCCGCGAATGTCAATCTGACGGTTGTTCCCGCGCTGGCCGCTGGTGGAGTTGCCGGTCAGGTTAACGCCCGGCATGGTGCGGATGATTTCCGCCACGTCGCGCGCTGGCGGGTTTTTGCGGATCTCATCGGCGGTGATGGTCGACACGCCCGGCGCCTGCAAATTCTGCTCGGCGGCAGTGATCACCATGGTGTCTTCGTGCTGCGCGGAGGCGGTGTTGTCGTCTGCCATGGCGGGCAGCGCGACACCATAAATCCCTAAATTGACCAGCAAGGCCAGAGAGTGAATCTTCTTATTCATTGTACGTCCCGCTTTTATGGTTATTTAATGAGCGCGCTTCCCACAGCGCGGGCATTACGCTATTGCAAATGCAAATAGTTATCAATAATATTATCAATAAAATTTGCTCTGAAACAAAAAAGACTGTTAAACATGGGGTTATAAGGGTGACGGTGTTAACAACCGGAAGTGAAGCGTGGTGGCAGGCGAAAAACGGGCCGGAACGGGAACGTCATCAGGAAAACTATCGCGTGACATTCTGGTGGCGGGACCCGGCGGGAACGCAGAAAACCTCGACGGTGAAACGCGTCTGGCTCTACGTCACCGGCGTGACCGATCACCATCAAAATGCCCGTCCGCAATCCCTTGAACGTGTCCCGGATACCGACGTCTGGCAGTGGCAGGGCGAGTTCAGCCCCGAATGGCGCGGCAGCTACTGTTTTATCCCCTCCGATAACGAAAACGATTTTGCCGATGCAGTGTTTGAAGGCGAGCAGCCGGACCGCATGGCGCTGCGCGAAGGCTGGCGTAAACTGTTGCCGCACGCGGTGTCCGACCCGCTGAATCCGCAAAGCTGGCGCGGCGGGCGCGGGCACGCCGTCTCGGCGCTGGAGATGCCGGAGGCGCCCGTACAGCCCGGCTGGAACCATCCCGATACCCCTTACAATAAGCCTGTCTGTATTGATTGGCACAGCGCGCGTCTGAAGAACCGTCGTCGCGTGTGGATTTTTACCACCGGGGATGAAAGCCCCGAGCGCCCGCTGGCGGTGCTCCTTGACGGGCAGTTCTGGGCCGAAAGCATGCCCGTCTGGCCTGCTCTGGCGTCGCTCACCCATGAAGGCAAACTGCCGCCTGCGGTTTATGTCTTAATTGACGTCATTGACACCGCACACCGCAGCCGCGAGCTGCCGTGCAACCCTGATTTCTGGCTGGCAGTGCAGGAAGAACTTCTCCCGCAAGTGAAAAGCATGGCCCCGTTCAGCGACCGCGCCGACCATACCGTGGTGGCGGGTCAGAGCTTCGGCGGACTCTCTTCCCTCTATGCGGGCCTCAACTGGCCGCAGCGTTTTGGCTGCATCCTCAGCCAGTCCGGATCCTACTGGTGGCCGCACCGCGGCGCGCAGCAGGACGGGCTGCTCATCGAACAACTCAAAGCGGGTGAAAAAACCGCTCGCGGGCTGCGCATTGTCCTTGAGGCCGGGCGCAACGAGCCGCTTATTTTGCGCGCCAACCAGGCGATCTTCGCCGAACTACACACTCAGCAACCGGTTTTCTGGCGTCAGGTTGACGGCGGACACGATGCGCTTTGCTGGCGCGGTGGGCTGACGCAGGGGCTGATGACCCTCTGGCAGCCGCTTATTCAATAACGGAGTCTGTATGGAATTCAGCAATCCTTTCGATAATCCGCAGGGACAGTTCGCCATTTTGCAAAATGACCAGGGGCAGTACAGCCTGTGGCCGCAGCAGTGCGAGTTGCCCGCGGGCTGGCGCGTGGTCTGCGAACCGCAATCTCAGGAGGCGTGCCAGCAGTGGCTGGCGGAACAGTGGCAGACGCTTGAGCCGTTTTATTTTGCGGGGGAGCGCGCATGAACCGTCTCCCTCTTGTCGCCGCCCAGCCGGGGATTTGGATGGCAGAGCAGCTTTCCTCCCTGCCAAACGCCTGGAGCGTCGCGCACTATACCGAGCTGAAAGGCGCTATCGATGCGCCATTGCTGGCAAAAGCCATCGCTGAAGGCATGATGCAGGCCGACACCCTGCGGATGCGTTTTGCCGAAGATAACGGTGAGGTGTGGCAGTGGATCGATGAGGCCATGCTCCTGCCGGAGCCGTCCATCGTGCGCGTTGACTCCCACGACGCCGCCGTGGCGCTGATGGAGGCCGATCTCAACCAGAACCTGCGCGTCGACAGCGGTCTGCCGCTGGCGTTTCACCAGCTGATCCAGGTGGGAGAAAGCCACTGGTACTGGTATCAGCGGTATCATCATCTGGTGGTAGATGGCTTCAGTTTCCCGGCCATTACGCGTCAGATCGCCGCCATTTACGCTGCGTGGCAGAAAGGGGAACCCGCGCCCGCCTCCCCGTTTACCCCGTTCGCCGAGGTGGTGGAGGAGTATCAGCGCTATCGCGACAGTGAGGCGTATCAGCGCGACGGTGCTTTCTGGGCCGAACAGCGCCAACAGCTTCCTTCTCCGGTCTCGCTCTCTTCCGCGCCCCTGCCTGGACACGCCGCCACCACCGACATCCTGCGCCTGAAAATGGCGATGGACGGACGTGCTTTCAGCCAGCTTGCACAGATGGCAGGCCAGGCGCAGCGTACCGATCTGGCGCTTGCGCTGGTGGTGCTGTGGCTGGGCCGCCTGACCGGACGGCTGGACTACGCCGCCGGGTTTATCTTTATGCGCCGCATGGGCTCCGCCGCGCTGACCGCGACCGGACCGGTGCTCAACGTCCTGCCGCTGGCGGTGAATATTCGCCCGCACGAGAGCCTGCCGGAACTGGCGCTGCGCCTGGCGAACCAGCTGAAAAAGATGCGTCGCCATCAGCGTTACGACGCCGAACAGATCGTGCGCGACAGCGGACGTGCCGCAGGCGATGAAGCCCTGTTTGGTCCGGTGCTGAACGTCAAGGTGTTCGATTATCAGCTGGATATCGACGGCGTGGAGGCCATTACCCACACGCTGGCGACCGGCCCGGTGAACGATCTGGAGCTTGCGCTGTTCCCGGACGAGCAGGGCGGACTGAGCATTGAGATCCTCGCCAACGGGCAGCGTTACGACGAGGCGACGCTAAAGGGTCACGCGGTGCGGCTGAACGCAATGCTGACGCAGTTTGCCGCCAACCCGGACCTGCGCTGTGGCGACGTGGAAACCGTATCAGAGCAGGAATACGCCCGGCTGGCGCGCATTAACGATACCGGGCTGGCGCTGCCGTCCACCACGCTGGCGGATCTGGTCGCGGAGCAGGCGAGCAAAACGCCGGACGCCCCCGCGCTGGCGGATGCCCATACTGAACTGAACTACCGCCAGATGCGCGAGCAGGTGGTCGCGCTGGCAAACCTGCTGCGCGCGCGCGGCGTGAAGCCGGGCGACAGCGTGGCGGTGGCGCTTCCGCGCTCGGTGTTCCTGACGTTAGCCTTGCACGGCATTGTGGAGGCGGGCGCCGCGTGGCTGCCGCTCGACACCGGCTACCCGGACGATCGCCTGCGGATGATGCTCGAGGACGCGAAGCCGTCCCTGCTCATTACCACCGACGAGCAGCTTCCGCGCTTTAGCGATCTCTCCGTCGAGACGTTTAGTTACAACACACTATTACCGACCTCGGGTGCTGAACCGCTGCGCCTGGCGAAGCCGGAGCAAACCGCGTACATCATCTTTACCTCCGGTTCGACGGGACGTCCAAAAGGGGTGATGGTCGGCCATACCGCCATCGTTAACCGCCTGAAGTGGATGCAGGATCATTATCCACTGACGGCGCATGACGTGGTGGCGCAGAAAACCCCGTGCAGCTTTGACGTGTCGGTGTGGGAGTTCTGGTGGCCGTTTATCGCCGGGGCGAAGCTGGTGATGGCCGAGCCGGACGCGCACCGCGATCCGCAGGCGATGCAGAGCTTCTTCGCAGAATATGGCGTAACCACCACCCACTTCGTGCCGTCAATGCTGGCGGCGTTCGTCGCCTCGCTGACGCCGGAAAACGCCCACTGTTGCAGGACGCTGAAGCAGGTGTTCTGTAGCGGCGAGGCGTTGCCGACTGCGCTGTGTCGCGAGTGGGAACAGCTCACCCATGCGCCGCTGCACAACCTCTATGGCCCGACCGAAGCAGCGGTGGACGTCAGCTGGTATCCGGCGTACGGCCCCGAGCTGGCGGCGGTGGAGGGCAACAGCGTGCCGATCGGTTTCCCGGTATGGAATACGGGGCTGCGCATTCTGGATGCGATGATGCGCCCGGTGCCGTTCGGCGTGGCGGGGGATCTGTATCTCACCGGCATCCAGCTGGCGCAGGGGTATCTGGGACGCCCCGACCTTACCGCCAGCCGCTTTATCGCCGACCCGTTCGCGCCGGGCGAGCGGATGTACCGCACCGGTGATGTTGCCCGCTGGCTGGATAACGGCGCGGTGGAATATCTGGGCCGCAGCGACGACCAGCTAAAAATTCGCGGCCAGCGCATCGAGCTGGGTGAAATCGACCGGGCGATGCTTGCGCTGCCGGACGTGGCGCAGGCCGTGGCGCACGCCTGCGTGTTCAACCAGGCAGCGGCGACGGGTGGCGATGCCCGCCAGCTGGTGGGGTACGTGGTTTCTGAATCTGGCTTACCGCTGGACCGCGACGCGCTGCTTGCATCACTCAAAGCCCAGCTGCCACCGCATATGGTGCCGGTGGTGCTGCTGCAAATCAGCGCGCTGCCGTTAAGCGCCAACGGCAAGCTGGATCGCAAGGCGCTGCCGCTGCCGGAGCTGACCAGCAGAACTTCCGGTCGCGCACCTGAGACGCAAACCGAAGTGGCCGTGGCGCAGGCGTTTTCTTCCCTGCTGGGCTGCGCGGTGAACGATATCGAGGCCGATTTCTTTGCCCTCGGCGGCCACTCGCTGCTGGCGATGCGCCTCGCGGCTCAGCTCAGCCGTGCGTTCAGCCGTAAGGTCACGCCGGGGCAGATTATGGTCGCCTCGACGGTAAGCAAGCTTAGCGCCCTGCTGGACTCGCAGATGAGCGACGAGCAGGCGCAGCGTCTGGGGTATGAAACCCTTCTGCCGCTGCGTGAAAGCAACGGCCCGACGCTGTTCTGCTTCCATCCGGCGTCCGGCTTTGCCTGGCAGTTTAGCGTCCTGGCGCGCTACCTCAGCCCGCGCTGGTCCATCGTCGGCATTCAGTCGCCGCGGCCAAACGGCCCGATGCAGCAGTGCGCGGATCTCGATGGGGTGATCGAACATCATCTGAACACGTTGCGTAAGCAGCAGCCGCAGGGGCCGTATTACCTGTTCGGCTATTCCCTCGGCGGCACGCTGGCGCAGGGCATTGCGGCCCGCCTGCGCGAGCAGGGTGAAGCGGTGGCGTTCCTCGGCCTGCTGGATACCTGGCCGCCGGAAACCCAGAACTGGGCGGAGAAAGAGGCCAACGGCCTCGACCCGGCGGTGCTGGCAGAGATCGAGCGCGAGCGTCAGGCGTTTATCGCCGCCCAGCAGGGGCAGGGCTCCAGCGAGCTGTTTAACGCCATTGAGGGCAACTACGCCGACGCGGTGCGGCTGCTCACCACCGCACACAGCGCGCGCTTTGACGGTAAAGCGACGCTGTTTGTCGCCGAGCGAACGCGAACCCAGGATCCTCAGGCCGCGTGGGCGCCGTGGGTGGGCGAGCTGGAGGTCTACAGCCAGGACTGCGCCCACGTGGATATTATTTCACCGCAGGCGTTTGAGAAAATTGGGCCGGTACTGAAGGAAATTTTAGGATAGTGCAAATGCCCCTCACCCTAACCCTCTCCCACGGGGAGAGGGGATGGTTTGCTCCCTCTCCCTGTGGGAGAGGGCCGGGGTGAGGGCATCAGACCGCACGTTTTCCAAGCGGCACCACCAACGGCGTACCCGCCACCGGATCGTCAATAATCATGCAGCGCATGCCGTAGATCCGCGCGATCAGCTCTGGCGTCACAATCTCCTTCGGCGCGCCCTGCGCCACAATCTCGCCGTCGCGCAGCGCAATCAGATGCGTCGCGTAGCGGCACGCCTGGTTTAAGTCGTGCAACACCGCCGCCAGGGTGTACCCCTGCGTACGGTTCAGCTCGCTCAGCAGCTCCAGCAGGTCAATCTGATGGCTGATATCCAGCCAGGTCGTCGGCTCGTCCAGCAGCATGATCGAGGTTTCCTGCGCCAGCACCATTGCGATCCACGCGCGCTGGCGCTGTCCGCCGGAGAGGGTATCGACGCTTTGCTGGGCCAGCTCGGTGATGCCCGTCGCCTGCATCGCGCGCTTCACGGCCTCGTCGTCCTCCTTGCGCCAGCGGGTAAACAGCGGCTGGTGCGGATAGCGCCCGCGGGAGACCAGCTCCTGCACGGTAATATCCCCCGGCGTGGTGGCGTTTTGCGCCAGCAGGCCAATTCGGCGCGCCACCTCTTTGCTGGCGAAGCGCTGGATCTGCTCCCCGTCGAGGAACACGCTGCCCTCAACCGGCGACATCAGGCGGCTCAGCGTGCGCAGCAATGTTGATTTGCCGCAGCCGTTTGGCCCGATAATGGCGGTGAAGTGGCCGTCCGGAATGGCGACGGATAAGTCCCGGGCAATGATTTTTTTGCCGTAGCCGAGGGTCAAGTTTTCGCCGCGCAAGCGGGTGGTTGAATCTGTCATTTCTTGCGTGACTCCTGAACGAGCAAGACGATGAGGTAAATCCCGCCGAGGCTGACGGTCACCACGCCCACCGGCAGTTGATAAGGCGTAAACAGCCGCTGGGCGCAGAGATCGGCGGCCAGCAGTAATACTGCACCGCACAGCGCCGCCTGGGTTAATCCCCAGCGCGCGGTGCCGCTAAGTCGCCGCGCGATATGCGGCGCGACAAGGGCAATAAACGAGATCGGCCCGGCGATGGCGGTAGACGCTGCGGTCAGCAAGACCGCCACCAGCATCAGCATCAGGCGCGAGCGCTCTACGCTCACGCCCAGCGCGCAGGCGCTGTCGTCGCCCATCTCCAGCAGCCGCATGCGCCTGACCAGCAGCAACGCGCCGATAAACATCAGGATAATCAGCGGCGCGGCGGGCCAGGTTTTTCCCCACGTCAGACCGTTGAGGGAACCGGCGTACCACAGCCCGGCGGAGAGTGCGGTTTCCAGCGACGCCTGTAGCAGAAGCCAGGTGTTAAACGCCATCAGCATCGCGCGGATGCCGATCCCGATGATGATCAGGCGGAAGGTGTCGATGCCGTTGCGCCAGGCCAGGGCCCAGATAAGCAGGGAGGTGAGAATGCCGCCCGCCATCGCCGTAAAGGTAATGGCCGTGAGATGCTGCCCGAACAGCACCATCGCCACCAGCACGCCGCTCCACGCGCCGGTATTCAGGCCCATCACGTCCGGGCTGCCGAGGGGGTTACGCATCAGCGACTGGAATATCGCGCCGCTGACGCCAAGCGCCGCGCCAACCAGGATCGCCATTGCCACGCGCGGCAGTCGCCATTCAGTGACCACCATGGTGATGTTACGCGGCGCGCTGCCGGTGAGAGCGTGAAAGACCTGCGCGAAATCAAGCGTTACGGCACCGCTTTGCAGGCTCCAGACCGCCAGCAGCAGACTGGCGACGACCAGCAGGGCGACGCTGGTGAGTAAACGACGGGACGGGGCCATCATGCGCTACCCCCGCGTCTGCGTCGTACCAGGAAGATCAGCACCGGCGCGCCGATAAAGGCGCTGACCACCGAGACACGCAGTTCGCCCGGCACCAGCAGGCGGCCCAGCACGTCGGCAAACAGCAGCAGGGCAGGGGTCGCCAGCAGCGTGACCGGCAGCGACCAGCGGTGATCCGCCCCCACCAGCCAGCGCGCCATGTGCGGCATCATCAGGCCGATAAAGGCAATCGGGCCGACTACGGCGGTCGCGCTGCCGCACAGCACGGTGATGGCAAGCAGGCCCGTCAGCTGCGTACGCGCCACGCGGTTGCCGAGGGCGGTCGCGGTGTCACTGCCGAGGCTCAGGCTGTTCAGCGCCCGGCTTAAACAGAGCGCCACGGCGGCAGCGACGCTCGCCGGGATCACCACCACTTTTAAGGTTTCAAGGGTACGAATATCCAGCGAACCCGCCTGCCAGAAGCGCAGTTGGTCATACACGTCCGGGTTGAGCAGGGCGATGCCGTTGGACAAGCCTTCCAGTACCGCCGCGAGCGCTACGCCCGCCAGCGTTAAGCGTACCGGGCTGAGCTGTCCGCCGCCCTGGCTGCCGGTAAACGCCACCACCAGCGAGGCGGCCAGCGCGCCGCAGAAGGCCATCACCAGCTGTTCAGACGGAGAGGTGAAACCAAACAGCGCCGCGCCGAGCACAATGGCGAAACTGGCACCAGAGTTCACGCCGAGAATGCCAGGGTCCGCCAGCGGGTTGCGGGTGAGGGTTTGCATCAGGGCACCGGCAAGGCCGAGCGCACCACCGGCCAGCAGGCCGGCAAGGGTGCGGGGCAGGCGAGCGTCGAGCACGATGGTGCAGTCGGCGCTCTGACAGGTACCGGAGATCGCATCGACAATAACGGACGCGGGCAGCGGTTTTGCGCCGACCAGCAGGCTGAGTGCAATCGCAAGGATTAGCAGTAGCAATAATACGGGCACGGCAATGGCGCGCACCGCAGAAGAGGAAAACGACATAGCAACATCCATGATTTGATAATGATAGTGATTATCGTTATCTATCTTATTTGGCTATGTTAGCATGTGCGCCCATGGAATGGGTAGAAATAGACTCAAGGCTTTGTCATGAATCAAAAATCCTGGCTGCTTAACCTCAGCCTGCTCAAAACACACCCGGCGTATCGCGCCGTTTTTATCGCTCGCTTTATCTCCATTTTGTCCCTCGGTCTGCTTGGTGTGGCCGTACCGGTGCAAATCCAGACCATGACTCACTCCAGCTGGCTGGTAGGGCTATCCGTCACCTTAACCGGCGGGGCGATGTTTATCGGCCTGATGGTGGGCGGCGTGCTGGCGGACCGCTACGAGCGTAAAAAGCTTATCCTGCTGGCGCGCGGCACCTGCGGGGTGGGCTTTGTCGGGCTGTGTCTGAACGCCATGCTGCCGGAGCCGTCGCTGGTGGCCATTTACGTGCTGGGATTGTGGGACGGCTTTTTTGCTTCGTTAGGCGTGACGGCACTGCTGGCGGCCACGCCCGCGCTGGTCGGGCGCGAGAACCTGATGCAGGCGGGGGCGATCACCATGCTCACCGTGCGCCTCGGCTCGGTGATTTCGCCGATGGTCGGCGGTCTGCTGCTGGCGACCGGCAACGTGGCGTGGAACTACGGCCTTGCCGCAGCCGGAACCTTTATCACCACCCTGACGCTGCTGCGTCTGCCGCTCCTGCCACCGCCGCCGCAGCCGCGCGAGCACCCGCTGAAGTCCCTGATGGCCGCGATTCGTTTTCTGTTCAGCAACCCGCTGATTGGCGGCATTGCGCTGCTCGGCGGCCTGCTGACGATGGCGAGCGCCGTGCGCGTGCTTTACCCGGCGCTGGCGGGCGAGTGGCAGATGAGCGCCTCAGAGATTGGCGTGCTGTACGCCGCCATTCCGCTCGGTGCGGCCTGCGGGGCGCTGACCAGCGGCAACCTGGCGCAGAGCGCGAGACCGGGGCTGATCATGCTGGTGGCGACGCTGGCCTCGTTTATCGCGATTGGTTTCTTCAGCCTGATGCCGGTGTGGGCGCTGGGGGTGATGTGTCTGGTGATTTTTGGCTGGCTGAGCGCGGTCAGCTCGCTTTTACAGTACACCCTGATCCAGACCCAGACGCCGGAAGGGATGCTCGGGCGCATTAACGGCCTGTGGACCGCGCAGAACGTGACGGGCGATGCAATTGGCGCGGCGATCCTCGGCGGGATGGGGGCGATAATGACCCCGGTGGCGTCGGCGAGCAGCAGCGGGTTTGTGTTAGCGATGGTTGGCGCGATCTTACTGGTGACGTTGGTGGAATTGCGGCGGTTCAGGCAGGAGGTCGCGTTGAACGACGGTGCGGCCTGATGCCCTCACCCCGGCCCTCTCCCACGGGGAGAGGGAGGAAAAATGCCTACTTAAACAACGCATTCAATCTGTCTAACACCAGCATCGCGCTGTAATAATCCAGGCGGAACGTCTCCGTTCCCAGCGCCCAGACGCGCTTGTTCTTGACCGACGGCAGATGCGCCAGCAGCGGATTGGCGTAAATCGCATTCACGTCTTTCTCGTCGCCGGCAAACACAAACAGCCCTTCGCCGTTCAGCCCCGTCGCCAGATTTTCTCCACCCAGCTGAATAATGTCGTGGCGCTTGCCCTGGCTTGTTGAGGTCTGCAAACCGGCAGGCAGGTCCGCCAGCGTAAAGCCCAGCTGGTGCAGCAGCTTGCCCTGCGCGGAGTCTGTCGTCCACAGGTTCGCCGTGTGTGCCGCGGCGGTGTAAACGATGGCGTTCACCGGCTGTGGCGGCAGCTTCATCTGCTGCTTCACCTGGGCGAGCTGTTTATCGAAGGCAGCGATGCGCTCTGCGGCCTGTGTCTCCTGCCCGGTGATCGTCCCCAGCTGGGTCAGCAGTTCCTGCCAGCTTTTGTCGTCGTAATTGATGATAAGCGTCGGCGCGATGGCGGAAAGCTGATCGTAGAGCGCAAGCGCGGAATCCCCGCCGGTGGCGCTGATCAAAATCAGGTCCGGCATCTGGGCCGCGACCGCTTCGGCGCTCGGCTCGCCGATGTACAGCCGGGCAACCTTACGCTGCTTCGCGATATCGCCCCACTGACGTAAAAAGCCCTGCGCATCCGCCACGCGGTTGTTCGGCGTGGTCGCTCCGCTGGCAATGACCGGCGCGCCAATGGCCAGCAGGGAGCCGGTTAAGGTCACGCTGGTGGAGACAATGCGCGTCGGTTTGCTCTCAAGCGTGTGAACGCCGCGGCTGTCGGAGACCTGGCGCGGCCAGTCGTCGGCGGCGGCTGAGGTTAGTCCTAAAACAAAAAGTCCTGTTAAAAGAAGGGCATTGCGGCAAACGGCAGCGATTTTCACAGAGCGGCATCCTGATTTTATTGAAGATAATGCTTCTCATTTTCAGGGCTGTAGGGAAGGGATGCAAGCGTTTGTCGCACAAGTTATTTGCCCGACGGTTGACAGCGGGGCGATGTGGGATTAGGTTAGCCGACGAAAATATAAATGATAATCATTATTGCTTCTTTTATCATTTTAAGGAGGATGATATGGACACGTCCCTGGCTGAGGAAGTTCAGCACACCGCGACTACGCTGCAAGCAGATAGCTTTTTCTTTATGTCGCCTTACCGCAGTTTTACCACGTCCGGCTGTTTTGCCCGTTTTTCTGAACCCGCCGTCGGCGGTGACGATCCGGCGGGTCCCTTTCAGCAGAAATTAGCTCAGGCTTTCCGGAATGCGAAAAACAGCGGCATTGCCCATCCGGTGATGGTAGGGGCGATCCCCTTCGATACCCGCAAACCGTCATCGCTGTTTATTCCGCAACGCTGGCAAACCTTCTCCCGCCCGGCGCGTCAGCAGTCCGCACGCTACGCCTCCGGCGCGCAGACGCTGAACGTGCAACAACGCACCGAGATCCCGCCGCAGCCGGTTTTCGAGGAGATGGTTGCTCGCGCCGCGTCGCTCACCGCCACGCCGCAGGTGAATAAGGTGGTGCTGTCGCGCCTGATTGATATTGCCACCGACAAACAGATTGATAGCAGCGCGCTGATGGAGCGTCTTATCGCCCAGAACCCGGCGAGCTTTAACTTCCACGTACCGCTGGAAGACGGCGGCGTGCTGCTGGGCGCCAGCCCGGAACTGCTGTTGCGTAAAGAGGGCGCGCACTTTAGTTCGCTGCCGCTGGCGGGCTCTGCGCGCCGTCAGCCGGACGATGTGCTGGATCGCGAAGCGGGCACTAAGCTGCTGGCCTCCGAAAAAGACCGTCACGAGCACGACCTGGTAACCCAGGCGATGAAAACCATTCTGGAACCGCGCAGCCATCATCTGAGCATGCCGGCTTCCCCGCAGCTCATTACCACCCCAACGCTGTGGCATCTGGCCACGCCGGTTGAGGGTGACGCGCGTGAAAACGAGAACGCCCTGACGCTGGCCTGCCTGCTGCACCCGACCCCGGCCCTGAGCGGCTTCCCGCATCAGGCGGCAAAAGAACTCATTGCCGAGCTGGAGCCCTTCGACCGCGAACTGTTCGGCGGCATCGTTGGCTGGTGCGACAGCGAAGGTAACGGCGAGTGGGTGGTAACTATCCGCTGCGCGCGGCTGCATCAAAATACCGTTCGCCTGTTTGCCGGCGCGGGCATTGTGCCTGCTTCCTCCCCGGTGGGCGAGTGGCGCGAGACGGGCGTGAAGCTCTCCACCATGCTCAACGTGTTTGGTTTGCACTAAGGAATACTCATGACCATCCCTTTTACCCGCTGGCCTGAGGATTTTGCCCGCCGCTACCGTGAAAAAGGCTACTGGCAGGATCTGCCGCTGACCCACATCCTGACGGACCATGCGGACAGCGATGCGGTCGCGATAATTGACGGCGATCGCCGCATTACCTACCGCGCGTTTAATCAGGCGGTGACGAATCTGGCGTCCGCCCTTCAGGCGCAGGGGCTGCATCGCGGCGAGACCGCGCTGGTGCAGCTCGGCAACGTGGCCGAGTTCTACATCACCTTCTTCGCGCTACTGCAAATCGGCGTCGCGCCGGTCAACGCGCTCTTTAGCCATCAGCGCAGTGAACTCAACGCCTACGCGGAGCAGATCAAACCCGCCGTGCTGATTGCCGATCGCGACCACGCGCTGTTCTCGGGCGATGATTTTCTCAATACCTTTGTGGACGCTCACCGCTCGGTTCGCGCCGTGCTGCTGCGCGGCGATAAGGGCGAACACGCGCTGGAAGCGGCGATTGCGCGCCCGGCGGACAACTTCATCCCGAACCCGACGCCCGCAGACGAAGTGGCGTTCTTCCAGCTCTCCGGCGGCAGCACCGGCACGCCGAAGCTGATCCCGCGTACGCACAACGACTACGACTACAGCATTCGCCGCAGCAACGAAATCTGCGGTATCACTGCGCGCACCCGCTATCTGAACGCGCTTCCCGCGGCGCACAACTACGCCATGAGTTCGCCGGGATCGTTAGGCGTTTTCACGGCGGGCGGCTGCGTGGTGCTGGCGAACGATCCGAGCGCCACGCTCTGCTTCCCGCTGATTGAGCAGCATCAGATCAACGTCACCTCGCTGGTGCCGCCCGCGGTCAGCCTGTGGTTGCAGGCGATTGCCGACGGCGCGGGGAACGCCCAGCTGAAATCCCTCGAACTGCTCCAGGTAGGCGGCGCACGTCTCTCCGCCACGCTTGCGGCGCGCATTCCGGCGGAAATTGGCTGCCAGCTTCAGCAGGTGTTTGGCATGGCGGAAGGGCTGGTGAACTACACCGCCCTCGACGATGCGCCGGAGCGCATCATCAATACCCAGGGCCGCCCGATGTGCCCGGACGATGAAGTGTGGGTGGCGGATGAGGACGGCAACCCGCTGCCGCGCGGGGAAGTCGGGCGTCTGATGACGCGCGGCCCGTATACCTTCCGCGGCTATTTCAACAGCCCGGAACACAACGCCAGCGCCTTTGATGCCAACGGTTTCTACTGCTCGGGCGATCTGATCGCCATCGACGAGCAGGGTTACATCACCGTGCAGGGGCGCGAGAAAGATCAGATCAACCGCGGTGGCGAGAAGATCGCCGCCGAAGAGATCGAAAACCTGCTGCTGCGCCACGACGCGGTGATCCACGCCGCGCTGGTGAGCATGGAGGACAGCCTGCTGGGCGAAAAAAGCTGCGCGTACCTGGTGGTGAAACAGCCCCTGCGCGCGGTGGAGGTGCGCCGCTTCCTGCGCGAGCAGGGCGTTGCCGAATTTAAGCTGCCGGACCGCGTGGAGAGCGTGGATGCGCTTCCGCTCACGCCGGTAGGCAAAGTTGATAAGAAACAGTTGCGCCTGTGGCTTGCTGAACGCGCCCGGGGCTGAGGAACAGAGAATGGCCATTCCAAAATTAACTGCATACGCGCTGCCAACCGCCGCCGAACTGCCGACCAGTAAAGTGAACTGGGCGTTTGAACCGGAGCGCGCCGCGCTGCTGATCCACGATATGCAGGAGTACTTCCTGAACTTCTGGGGCGAAAATAGCGACATGATGCAGCAGGTAGTGGCGAACATCGCTAAACTGCGCGCGTACTGCAAAGAGCACAATATTCCGGTGTACTACACCGCGCAGCCGAAAGATCAGAGCGATGAAGACCGTGCCCTGCTGAACGACATGTGGGGGCCGGGCCTGACCCGTTCGCCGGAGCAGCAGCGCATCGTCGCTGAGCTGACCCCGGATGAAGCGGACACCGTGCTGGTGAAGTGGCGCTACAGCGCGTTTCACCGCTCGCCGCTGGAGCAGATGCTGAAAGAGACCGGGCGCAACCAGCTTTTGATCACCGGCGTATACGCCCACATCGGCTGCATGACCACCGCCACCGACGCCTTTATGCGCGACATCAAACCGTTCTTTATCGCCGACGCGCTGGCGGACTTCACCCGCGACGAGCACCTGATGTCGCTGAAATACGTGGCCGGACGTTCGGGCCGCGTGGTGATGACCGACGAGCTGCTGCCGTCCGTTCCGGCAACGAAAGCCGCGCTGCGCGCGCTGATCCTGCCGCTGCTGGACGAGTCCGACGAGCCGATGGATGACGAAAACCTGATCGACTACGGTCTGGATTCAGTACGGATGATGGCGCTCGCTGCCCGCTGGCGCAAAGCGCACGGCGACATTGATTTCGTGATGCTGGCAAAAAATCCGACCCTCGATGCCTGGTGGGCGCTGCTCTCCCGCGAGGTGAAGTGATGGCTTTTGATTTTACCGGTAAAACCGTCTGGGTGACGGGCGCGGGTAAGGGCATTGGCTATGCGACCGCGCTGGCATTTGTGGAGACCGGGGCGCAGGTGACCGGGTTCGATCTGGCTTTCCCTCACGGCGAATATCCGTTTGCCACCGAAACGCTGGACGTGGCGGATGCGGCGCAGGCGAGTGACGTCTGCGGGCGTTTGCTCAGCAGCCTTGAGCGGCTCGACGTGCTGGTTAACGCAGCGGGCATTCTGCGTATGGGCGCGACGGATCAGCTTTCGCAGGAGGACTGGCAGCAGACCTTTGCGGTCAACGTCGGCGGCGCGTTCAACCTGTTCCAGCAGACGATGGGCCAGTTCCGTCGTCAGCAGGGCGGGGCGATTGTGACCGTAGCCTCTGACGCGGCGCACACGCCGCGCATAGGCATGAGCGCCTACGGCGCGTCGAAAGCGGCGCTGAAAAGCCTGGCGCTGACAGTCGGGCTGGAACTGGCGGGCAGCGGCGTACGCTGTAACCTGGTGTCGCCGGGTTCAACGGATACCGACATGCAGCGCACCCTGTGGACCAGCGACGATGCGGAACAGCGGCGCATTCGCGGCTTTGGCGAGCAGTTCAAGCTTGGCATTCCGCTTGGTAAAATTGCCCGTCCGCAGGAGATTGCTGCGACCGTGCTGTTCCTGGCATCCGATGCCGCCAGCCATATCACCTTGCAGGATATCGTGGTGGACGGCGGCTCCACGCTGGGGGCGTAATGATCTGGAAACGTCATTTAACGCTCGAGGAGCTGAACGCCACCAGCCTGAATACGATGGTGGGGCACCTTGGCATCGTCTATACCCGCCTCGGGGACGATACGCTGGAAGCGGAGATGCCGGTGGATGCGCGCACCCATCAGCCGTTTGGCCTGCTGCACGGCGGCGCCTCGGCGGCGCTGGCGGAAACGCTGGGCTCGATGGCCGGTTTTCTGATGACCCGTGACGGGCAGAACGTGGTGGGTACGGAACTGAATGCCACGCACCACCGCGCAGTCTCACACGGTAAGGTACGCGGCGTGTGTCAGCCGCTGCATCTGGGCCGTTCCAGCCAGAGCTGGGAGATCGTGGTGTTCGACGAGCAGGGGCGGCGGTGCTGTACCTGTCGGTTGAGTACGATGGTGTTGGGGTAAGTCATTCAGCTGAAAGTGATCGGCTTAACACTGTGGTGTAAATCTCTGGTTTGACCACGCATTATTGCGTTTCAAAGTTGTTAAATTTTATCCGTTGTTCTAGAAACAAAATGTAACATCTCACTGTTTCACAACAACGGACAACAACTATGAACAACTCAGGGAAATACCTTACGTGGGCGGTGCTCTCCGTGGTGGGAGCCTTTGCCCTGGGCTATATCGCCCTCAACCGGGGGGAGCAGATCAACGCGCTGTGGATCGTCGTCGCCTCCGTCTGCATTTATCTGATCGCATACCGTTTTTATGGCCGCTATATCGCAAAGACGGTGCTGGGCGTAGACGGCACGCGCATGACGCCGGCCGTGCGTCATAACGACGGTCTGGACTACGTGCCGACCGATAAAAAAGTGCTGTTCGGTCACCATTTCGCGGCGATTGCCGGGGCAGGCCCGCTGGTGGGGCCGGTACTGGCCGCGCAGATGGGCTACCTGCCGGGGATGATCTGGATCCTCGCTGGGGTGGTGCTGGCGGGCGCGGTGCAGGACTTCATGGTGCTGTTCGTCTCCACCCGTCGCGACGGTCGTTCGCTGGGTGAGCTGGTGAAAGAAGAGATGGGGGCAACCGCCGGGGTGATTGCGCTGGTGGCGACCTTTATGATCATGGTGATCATCCTCGCGGTGCTGGCGATGATTGTGGTGAAAGCCTTGACCCACAGCCCGTGGGGAACCTATACCGTCGCCTTCACCATACCGCTGGCGCTGTTCATGGGGATCTACATTCGCTACCTGCGTCCGGGGCGCATTGGTGAAGTGTCAGTCATTGGCCTGGTGTTCCTGGTGTTTGCCATTATCTCCGGCGGCTGGGTGGCGGAAAGCCCGACCTGGGCACCGTTCTTCGACTTCACCGGCGTGCAGCTGACCTGGATGCTGGTAGGCTACGGCTTCGTGGCGGCGGTGCTGCCGGTATGGCTGCTGCTGGCCCCGCGTGACTACCTCTCTACCTTCCTGAAAATCGGCACCATCGTCGGGCTGGCGATCGGCATTTTAATTATGCGCCCGACCCTGACCATGCCTGCGCTGACCAAATTTATTGACGGCACCGGCCCGGTCTGGACCGGCAATCTGTTCCCGTTCCTGTTTATCACCATCGCCTGTGGGGCGGTGTCGGGCTTCCACGCGCTGATTGCCTCCGGGACCACGCCGAAGATGCTGGCGAATGAAAATCAGGCCTGCCTGATTGGCTACGGCGGCATGCTGATGGAGTCCTTCGTGGCGATTATGGCGCTGGTTTCGGCCTGTATTATTGACCCGGGCGTGTATTTCGCGATGAACAGCCCGATGGCGGTCCTGGCTCCGGCGGGCACCGTTGACGTGGTCGCCTCTGCCGCGCAGGTGGTGAGCGGCTGGGGCTTTGCGATTACCCCTGAAACGTTGACGCATATCGCTAATGAGGTCGGCGAGCAGTCGATTATCTCCCGCGCAGGCGGGGCGCCAACGCTGGCGGTGGGCATGGCCTACATCCTGCACGGCGCGCTGGGCGGGCTGATGGATGTCTCGTTCTGGTATCACTTCGCCATTCTGTTCGAGGCGCTGTTTATTCTGACGGCGGTGGATGCCGGTACCCGTGCGGCGCGCTTTATGTTGCAGGATCTGCTGGGGGTGATCTCCCCGAACCTGAAACGTACCGATTCACTCCCGGCTAACCTGCTGGCGACAGCGCTGTGCGTGCTGGCGTGGGGCTACTTCCTGCATCAGGGCGTGGTCGACCCGCTGGGCGGGATTAACACCCTGTGGCCGCTGTTCGGTATCGCCAACCAGATGCTGGCGGGCATGGCCCTGATGCTCTGCGCGGTAGTGCTGTTCAAGATGAAGCGCCAGCGTTACGCATGGGTGGCGCTGGTGCCAACGGCGTGGCTGCTGATCTGTACCCTGACCGCGGGCTGGCAGAAAGCCTTCAGCCCGGACAACAAGGTGGGCTTCCTGGCGATCGCCAATAAGTTCCAGGCGATGATCGACAGCGGTAAGATCCCGGCACAGTACACCGAATCTCAGCTGTCGCAGCTGGTGTTTAACAACCGTCTGGACGCCGGGCTGACCATCTTCTTTATGGTGGTGGTTGTGGTGCTGGCGTTGTATTCTCTGAAAACCGCGCTGGCGGCGTTGAAAGTCGACAAACCGACGGCGAAAGAGACGCCGTATGAGCCAATGCCTGAGAACCTGGACGAGATTGTCACCCAGGCGAAAGGGGCGCATTAACATTACCAAACCCCCTCACCCCAGCCCTCTCCCCAAAGGGGAGAGGGTGTTAAAGTTCCCTCTCCCCTTTGGGGAGAGGGTCAGGGTGAGGGGAATACAAACGAGAAACTGATTATGTTCGACACCCTTTCCAAAGCAGGTAAATACCTGGGCCAGGCCGCTAAAATGATGATTGGCGTGCCGGATTACGACAACTACGTCGAGCATATGCGCGTCAACCACCCGGACCAGACGCCGATGACCTACGAAGAATTTTTCCGCGACCGCCAGGACGCCCGCTACGGTGGCAAGGGCGGGGCGAAGTGCTGTTAACCCTCTTTCGGTAAATAGAGGCTGATCTGCTCCTGTTTACAGCCGTAAAGTGCCGCCAGCTTTTCGCGGGTGCGCTTTTGCGGTCGGGAGTCCAGCGCTTCCAGCTGTGACACGGCGGACTGGCTGATGCCAAGCTTCTCCGCCACCTCCTGCTGGGACATGCCGCATAAAATGCGCCAGGCGGCCTGTAGGCTGACGTTCTCGTTATGCATGATGTCGCACACTTCACCCGGTAAACCTACGTTATCGTAGATGTCTGATTCGTAAGGGATGTCTTCCCAGTCGTTTTCATCATCGTCATCGTACTCAAGCATGGCTAAACGCATGCGAAAATATTCACCGTAGGGTATGACAACATACTGTTTTTTTCCTTCTTCATCCTTGATGAACTGAATAGTCATATTCCGTATGCTCCTCATGAAGGTAGGTAGTGGTTGTCCGGCGTTTTACTGCCACTACGTAGCAGATATCACCCGGCGGGTCTCCGAAGGTGTAAATGACCCTGTAATCACCTAATCGCAACCTGTAGTGGTTTTCGGGAGAAGATAATTTCTTGATATCCGCGACAGGTGATGTTTTATCGTCCATCTTCTCCAGCCTGAATTTAATGCGGTTCTGATATCGAGGATCGATTTTAGAAAACTGCTTCTCTGCTGTTTTAGACCACACAATCTTCATCCGTACCTCCACTGTACGCCCATACAAAATATAAGGAAATAATAAGGCTATTAGATAAATTCCGAATTTCTAATGAGGTACTGTAGAGCGGAGAATAACCGCGAGAAAGCGGCAAAACGCGAATCGTCGAGGCGGCTCGAACAGGCCTCTGCCGGGCGACAGAGGCATACAGTAAATTTGCGATCAGGCGTTCAGACCGCCGTCGACATCCAGACCGGTGCCGGAAATTTGCCCCGCAGCCGGGCTGGCGAGGAAGGTGACTGCCGCTGCGATATCCTCCGGCTGGCCGTAATGGCCCAGGGCAATAAGCTGACGCTGAGAGTCAGCCTGCTCGCCGTCTTCCGGGTTCATATCGCTGTTGGTCGGGCCGGGGTGGACCAGGTTGACGGTAATGCCGCGCGGGCCTAAATCACGGGCCAGACCTCGGGTGAGAGAGTTAAGGGCAGACTTGGTCATCGAGTAGACGGCGATCCCCGGCTGCGCCACGCGGTTCGCCAGACAGCTGCCGATGTTGATGATGCGTCCGCCGTCCGACATATGCACCAGCGCTTCCTGAATGGCGATCACTACGCCGCGGATGTTGACGTTGATCAGAGCGTCGATGTCCGCCAGGGTCATGGACTCCAGCGGGCCGCCGCGCGCAATCCCGGCGTTATTGACCAGAATATCCAGCCCGCCGAGGGAGCGCGCCGCCTGCGTGACCGCATCCTGAATCGCCTGCGCGCTGGCGCTGTCGGCCTGAATCGCCTCGCCGTGTCGCCCCAGCGCGTTGATCTCATCGACGACCTGCTGGGCTTTATCGACGGATTTTTCGTAGGTGATAACCACATCGGCACCGGCTCGCGCCAGCGACAGCGCAATCGCCCGACCCAGCCCACGACTGGCGCCGGTAACCAGCGCCTTTTTACCTGTTAAATCGATCTGCATGATGACCTCGTTGCAAGAGTGGAGAGAATCATCATTAGGTATAGCCCGTCGGCGCAATTAACGGCTAAAGGATTCCACCTTCGCAAACGCGGCGCGCAGCACCTCAGGCGTTAACGTCACCGGCAGATAGTGAATCGACTCCACCGGGCGCAGGGTGTGGGCAATGACCTTATCCAGCTCGTCGCGGTTGTGAATATCGACGTCCAGCTCGCGAAGCGTGATTGGCAGGTTAAAGCGCCGGTACGCCGCCACCAGCTGCGCCAGCACGTCGTCCTGACCGAGCAGGGCGCTCTGGACCAGAATGCCATAGGCCACCTTGGTGCCGTGCAGGTATTTTTCCGTCTGCGGCAGCACGGTTAAGCCGTTGTGCACCGCGTGCGCCGCCGCCACGCGGGTATAGCGCTCACCCAGACCGCCGACCATTCCGCCTCCGGCAATAATCGCATCCACCACGTCCCGGAACGCCTGCGTCTGTTCGCCGCGCTGCTGATCTGCAAGCGCCTCTTCGCTGCGTTCCAGCAGCACGTCGCGGATCGCCAGCGCACCGTTCAGGCCAAGACGCACGGTCAGCGGCAGACTCTCAGGTTGAGGGGCGAGCACCGCCGCTTCGTACCACTTCGCCAGCGTATCGCCGATGCCCGCCAGCAGGTATTCCGCCGGGGCGTTAAGGATGATCTGCGGCTCCACCAGCACCAGAAAGTTGGCGTCGTCAAAAATCTCAAACTGTAGCGCCTGACCGGCATCGTTGTACCACACGGAGAGCGGGGTCCACGCCGCGCAGGTGGCGGCGATAGTGGGAATGCCCACGAACGGCACGCCCAGACAACGCGCCACGGCCTTGACGGTATCCATTACCGCACCGCCGCCCACGCCAATCACCACGCTGGTTTCACTTCCCGACTCGTTTACCAGATGAGTGACGTCACGCTCGCTGCAATGGCCCTTAAACAACAGATGTTTTGCCCCCGTCGCGTTAAAACTCTGCGGCAGATAAGGGCGTGCGCCCTCGATTGCCCGCTCGCCGTAGATCCACACCGCGCGGGAAAGTTGTTCCGGAGTAAAGAAATTATCCAGGTGTGCAAGGCTTCCCGGATGAGAGAAGTAGTTCGCCGGGCCGGGTACGACGCGGATATCGGTGTTGCTCATGAAGTTGTCCTTTTTTAGCAAGCGCTAACCCGATGTTATGTCTGGACATCCGGATGGCTAATAATATTTCGCTTTATCTTATGCCTTTTCCGTCGTTGTCAGTCAACCGGAGCTGTGAAAAATTCGCTAAATCAGAAGAGTAATGAAGGATTTACGCGGATGGTTTCCAGTCGCCTTGAGATGCGCGGTATCAGCCTGGCCTTTTCCGGCTTTCAGGCCCTGTCGCGCGTGGATTTCACCCTGAACGGCGGGTCGGTGCATGCGCTGACCGGCGCCAACGGCGCGGGGAAATCGACGCTGATGGCGGTGCTGTGCGGGACGCACGACCACTATGAAGGCGAAATCTGCATTAACAACCAGCCGGTAAGCATCCGCGAGCCGCTGGACGCCAAACGGCTGGGCATCCACCTCGTGCAGCAGGAGGTGGACGTGGCGCTGATCCCGGGGTTAAGCATTGCTGAAAACATCATGCTCGACCAGCTGGCGCAGCCAGGGCACCGCTACCGCTGGCGCGACATCCGCCAGCAGGCGCGGCAGGCGCTGGCGCAGCTGGATGTTTCGCTCGACGTTCGCCGCTCCATCGACAGCTGCACGCTTGCCGAAAAGCAGCAGATTTTGCTGGCACGCGCTTTGTCCCACCACTGCCGTTTTTTAATTCTTGACGAGCCCACCGCGCCGCTGGACGCGCACGAGAGCGAGCGTCTGTTTGCGGTGGTAAGACGTCTGCAACAGCAGGGCATCGGCGTGGTGTTTATCTCTCACCGCATTCACGAGCTAAAAGCTATCTGCGACACCCTCACGGTGCTGCGCGACGGCAGGCTGATTGAGTCTGGCCCGATGGCCGATCTCAGCGGTGAAGAGATTGTTGAGAAGATGCTCGGCCACGAGCTGAGCGATATCTATCCGCCCCCGCGCCCGCCGCACGGCGACGAAACGCTGCTGCGGGTAGAAGGGCTGCACGACGACGCGCTGCTGAAAGATATCTCTCTGCACCTGCGCAAGGGCGAAATTCTCGGCATTGCCGGGCTGGCGGGCGCGGGCAAAACCGAACTCTGTAAGGCGCTGTTTGGCGCCAGTAAAAGCCGCGTCGCGAACGGCGAGCTGAACCATCAGGACTGGAAACCGCGCGACCCGGCGGACTCGGTGCTGCGCGGCCTGGCGCTGGTGCCGGAAGAGCGGCGCAAAGAGGGCATTTTTATCGACGAGACGGTGAGCATGAATCTTGCCGTGTGCGCCGATAACAGCTTCTCGCGCTGGAGCCTGTTCGGCCATCGTCAGGCGTGGCGCTGGGCGGAGGAGGTGATCGCCCGCGTCGGCGTTCGCGCCCGCGGTCCCGGGCAGGTTTTGCGACGTCTCTCCGGCGGCAACCAGCAGAAGGTCGCCATCGGTAAATGGTTGCGTAATGACGCCAGCGTGCTGATATTCGACGAGCCGACCAAAGGCGTGGACGTGAAGGCCAAAACCGATCTGTTTCAGCTTATCGACGGCCTGGCGCGCGAGGGCAAAGGGGTGATTTACGCCTCCGGCGAGTTCGCCGAGCTGGTGGGGCTCTGCGACCGCATCTGCGTGCTGTGGGACGGGCGCATCGTGGCGGAAATCGCCGGGGCAGAGGCCCGGGAAGAGACACTACTTTATTATTCAACCGGAGGAACGGCGTCGTGAGCAAGGCCCTTTCAGTGACCGCGGCGGCGTCTGGCCGTCAGCAACTATTCGATTTTCTTTATAAGTGGGGCATGCTGCTGACCGTCGTCGCGCTGGTGGCCGTCTTTGGCCTGGCGTCGGACAGCTTCCTCGATCCGAACAACATCATCAACATTCTGCGCTCGATTGCCATCGTGACGGTGATTGCCATCGGCGTGTCGATCTCCCTGACCGTCGGCGGGTTCGATCTCTCGGTGGGATCCACCGCGTCGCTGGCGAACGCGCTGGTGATTTCGCTCTTCGTCTGGCACGGCTTCGGCACCACCGAGTCGATTGTAATCACTCTCGCGCTCTGCACGCTGGTCGGCCTGTTTAACGCTTTCCTGATCGTCATCCTGCGTATTCCGGACATGCTCGCCACCCTCGCCAGCCTGTTTGTCATCCAGGGCGTGGCGATGACCTACAGTTACGGCGGGTCGATTACTGAGAACATGGTGCTGCCGAGCGGCGACATGGCGGAAGGCACCATCCCTGCGACGTTCAGCCTGCTGGGACAGGTACCGACTATCGTGATCGTCATGCTGGTGGTGACGGTGCTGGCGCAGCTTGGCCTCTCGTTGACCACTCACGGTCGTCGGATGTACGCCATTGGCGGTAACCCGGAAGCGGCGCGCCTCTCGGGAATTCGCACCACGCGCTACAAGGTGGCGGCCTACGTGATTGCCTCCCTGCTGGCGGGCCTGGGCGGGATTTTGCTGGCCTCGCGTATTGGCTCATCGCAGGTGAACGCGGGCGGCGGTTACCTGATGGATGCGGTGGCGGCGGCGTGGATCGGCTTCTCGCTGGCCGGGTCCGGCAAGCCGAATGCCCTGGGGACCCTGGTCGGGGCGGTGATTCTCGGCGTGCTGTCGAACGGGCTGGTGATGCTCTCCGTGCCGTATTACGCCATGGACATTATAAAAGGGCTGGTGCTCGCGGTAGCGCTGGCGATTACCTACATACAAAACGCTGACAACACAACGGGATAAAAAATGAAAAAGATTGCACTCTCTTTGGTGGCATTAGGGTTATTCACCGCTCTGCCTGGCTTCGCGGCCACGCCCGCACCGCTCCCGGCGGCCATTGCCAACCATGACGGCCCCATTCGCATTGCGGTGATCCGCAACCTCGGCTCAGACGACAACACCACGCAGTTTGTTGCCGGGGCCATTCAGGAAGGGAAAAAGCTCGGCTTTAAGGTCAGCACCTTTTTGAGCAACGGGGATGACGCTAAATTCCAGGACTTCGTGAACCAGGCCATCAGCCAGAAATATGACGGGATCATCCTGTCTCAGGGCCGCGATCCGTACTCCACCGCGCTGGTAAAAAAGGCGGTGGATGCCGGGATCAAGGTCGCCGTATTTGATACCGCCGTCAACGGCGAGATCCCGGGCGTGACCGTTACCCAACAGGACGATGCCTCTCTGACCAATCTCTCCTTCGGCCAGCTGGCGAAAGATTTCAACGGCAAGGCCAATATCGTCAAGCTGTGGGTAGCGGGCTTCCCGCCGATGGAGCGTCGTCAGGCGGCGTATAAAGAGTTGCAAAAGCAATACCCGGAGATTAAAGAGCTGGAGTCCATCGGCGCGGTCTCCTCTGACGTGCAGGGCGACACCGCCAACAAGGTGGGTGCGATCCTGGCGAAATACCCGAAAGGCAAAATCGACGCCATCTGGGGGACCTGGGATGCCTTCAGCCAGGGCGCGTATAAGGCGCTGAAAGAGAACGGCCGCACCGAGATCAAACTCTACAGCATCGACATCTCCAACCAGGATTTACAGCTGATGCGCGAGCCGGGTAGCCCGTGGAAGGTGAGCGTGGCGGTAGATCCGAAGCTGATTGGCGCGACCAACGTACGCCTGATCGCCAACAAGATTGCCGGTGAAGCCACGCCTGCCACCTACGACTTCAAAGCCGCTGC
The DNA here is from genome assembly GCF_001922365.1 of Enterobacter cloacae complex sp. AR_0002. NCBI lineage: Bacteria > Pseudomonadati > Pseudomonadota > Gammaproteobacteria > Enterobacterales > Enterobacteriaceae > Enterobacter > Enterobacter cloacae complex sp. AR_0002. Next base: position 2,223,449 of record NZ_CP018814.1, on the reverse strand, counting down.
GATCCCGCAGGCGCTGCTGACCGCGCAGCCGGGGGCGGTGAACGTGGCGTCGCTGGGCAAAATCATTCCGGGCTGGGGCAAAACGGAAGATTTTATCGCGCCGTGGTTTGCGACGCTGGAAACGAAAAATAAATGAGCATCCTCCCCACGCCAGAATACAGCCGCAATATGCGGCTGATCGGCCATAGCGATCAGGGCGGTCGCCCGGACGGCGTGCAGCTGATGGTGCACCGCGGCTTTGCGTATATCGGCCATATGGTGTCGCAGGGCTTTTCGATTGTCGACGTGCGCGATCCAAAAAATCCGAACCCCGCGGGCTATGTCCCCGCGCCGCCGGGCACCTGGAACGTGCACCTCCAGGCGCATGACGACCTGCTGCTGGTGATCAACGCCCGGGATCTGTTTGCCGATGCCCGCTTCGCCGACGAGAAGGTCTACTACACCCGTCAGGTAGGAGAGACCGTCAGCGACGTTCAGGACAGGGGCTGGAGCGCCGGGCTTCGCGTTTTTGATATCTCCACGCCGGACAGGCCGCGCGAAATCGGCTTTCTGTCGCTGAGCGGCATCGGCATTCACCGCATCTGGTACGTCGGTGGCCGCTGGGCGTACGTGTCGGCGCTGATCGACGGTTTTACCGACTACATTTTCCTGACCATTGACCTGGCGGACCCGCGCAAGCCCGAGGTGGCGGGGCGCTGGTGGCTGCCGGGGATGAACCAGTCCGCAGGCGAACAGCCGGACTGGCCGGAAGGGAAACGCTACGCGCTGCACCACGCGATTATTGCGGGGGATACCGCGTACGGCAGCTGGCGCGACGGCGGCCTGACGCTGCTGGACGTGAAGGATCGCACCCAGCCTAAGCTCATTAGCCACCGTAACTGGAGCCCGCCGTTTGGCGGTGGGACGCACACCGCGCTGCCGCTGCCGGACCGCGATCTGCTGGTGGTGCTGGACGAAGCGGTGCTCGATAACCAGGAAGACGGCGAGAAGCTGATCTGGCTGTTTGATATTCGCGAGCCGTCGAACCCGGTGAGTATCTCTACCTTCCCGCAGCCGGATGAAATCGACTACGTGGCGAAAGGGGCGCATTTTGGCCCGCACAACCTGCACGAGAACCGGCCGGGGAGCTTTGTCAGCTCCACGCTGATCTTTGCGACGTATCAGAACGCGGGCGTGCGCGCATATGACATTTCCAATCCGTATCGCCCGGTGGAAACGGGAGCGCTGGTGCCCGCGGCGCCGGAGAGGATGATGGATACGCGGCCGAATCGCCCGCAGGTGATCCAGTCGTGCGACGTGTTTGTGGATGCGCAGGGGATTATTTACAGCACGGATTATAACGGTGGGCTGTCGGTGATTGAGTATCTGGGGTGAGTGCGGTTTGATGCCCTCACCCCGGCCCTCTCCCACGGGGAGAGGGAGAAAATCAACTGTACTGCCGCACCCGTGCCACCAGCTCTTCCGCGCTGTCGATGCGGTCGGCAATCACAATCAGCGCTTTACCGAGGGATATCGCGTGGCGCAGGCATTCGTGACGCATCGCTTCATCCTGAATGGTGTCGATATCCGCCACATGGGAAAGCCCGACGCTGCGGCGAATCAGCTCGGTGCCGCAGAATCCGATGGCATCGTGCCAGACCTTTTTCAGGAATGCGGAGGCATAGCCCGGTGCGCTGAGTGCGGCGTCGCGGGCTTTCTCGTTTGCCAGTACCTGGAAGCGCTCCGCAAAGGTGTTCCACAGTTCCTGAATATCGGTCAGGCGCTGCTCGCGCGCGGCGGCGGCATCGCGAATGCCCAGATGCCCCGGCAGGCCGCAGAAGTTGAGCAGCAGGTTGCCGATGGCGGTGCCAACGTCAAAGCCCATCGGCCCGAAATAGCCGAACTCAGCGTCGATGGCCTTCAGGCTGCCGTCGGCCACAAAAATCGAGCCGCTGTGAATGTCTCCGTGCAGCAGGGCTTCGGCGTGCGCGAAAAAGCGGTGCTTGAGGGAGGCCACGGCGATTTTAAGCTGGGCGTCGTCGCGCAGGGCGGCAACATCGTTTTCCAGCTCGGCCGGGTAGCTGTTGCGCGCGTGGATCTGGTACGGATCGTTGAAGAACAGATCTTCGGTGATCTCGCACATCTCCGGGTTGATGAATTTTGCCACCTGCGCTTTTTTCTCGTGCGGATGCAGATAAAAATCGCTGGTGTGGAAAAGGGTGTGAGCCAGATATTCCCCCAGCTGACGCGCTGCCTGTGGGTAATAATTATTTCTGATCAGCTCGCCGCGCCAGATGCGATGGCTGGAGAGATCTTCCATCACCATCACCGCCAGTTCCGGATCAAAGTGGTGGATTTTCACGGTGTGCTGAGGGCTGTGCTGGTAATGCTCGACCAGGGTTTGCGCTTCAAGACGGGCACGATCCAGCGTCAGCGGCCAGGATTCGCCGACGCAGCGTACGTAGGGCAGCGCCTGCTTAACGACGATGCGGCTGACGCCCGCGCTGTCGAAAATTTTAAAAACCAGATTGAGGTTGCCGTCGCCCACTTCCTGCGCCTCTACCAGCGATGACGGATCTTCAAGTCCGCCAAACTGCCTGGCATACTCCACGGCGTCCTGAGCGGTAAAGGTACGGTATTGCGACATGGCCTGCTCCTCAGTTTTGCTAATTAAGACATGTAGACGTCTATACATCTGGATTTCATCCTGACACAATGTGCTACAACAACGCAACAGGGAATTAACGACATGCAGACATTACAGACGACCAGCCTGCGGGTGGCGAATAATCAGCTCTTTATTCTCGACCAACAGGCGCTTCCGCAGGAGAAACGGTGGGTGGATGCCTCGACGGTCGAGGCGCTGGTCGGGCATATCCACGCTTTGCGCGTACGTGGCGCGCCGTTGATTGGTCTCTCTGCAAGCCTGCTGCTGGCGCTGTTAGCGGAAAGCGGCAAAAGCCGCGACGAGCTGGCGGTGGCGATGGAAACCCTGCGCGCATCCCGCCCGACGGCGGTAAACCTGATGAACAACCTCGACCGCATGAAGCTTGCGCTGTGGGAAGAGGATTTCGTTCCGGCGCTGGTGGCTGAGGCGCTGCGCCTGATTGACGAAGACAAACGGCTCTGCGACGCGATTGCAAAAGCGGGCAGCGCGCTGGTGAAGCCCGGCAGCCGTCTGCTGACCCACTGCAACACCGGCGGGCTGGCGACGGCGGGCGTCGGTACCGCGCTGGGGGTGATTGCTCGCGCGCATAAGGAAGGCAAGGTAAGCAACGTCTGGGTGGATGAAACCCGTCCGCTATTGCAGGGCGGCAGGCTGACCGCGTGGGAACTCGGCGAGCTGGGCGTGCCGTATCAGCTAATTACCGACTCCATGGCCGCCAGCCTGATGGCAAAAGGGCAGGTGGACGCCGTGTGGGTGGGGGCAGACCGCATTGCGGCCAACGGCGACGTGGCGAACAAAATCGGCACCTACTCTCTGGCGGTGCTGGCGAAATTCCACGGCATTCCGTTCTATGTCGCCGCGCCGCAAACGACCCTCGACCCGGACTGCCCGAACGGCGACGCGATCCCGATTGAGCAGCGCGCCGCCAGCGAGGTGACGGGCGTGGCGGGAAGCTTTGGCGCGGTGCAGTGGGCGCCGGAAAACGCGCAGGTCTATAACCCGGCGTTTGACGTCACCCCCGCCTCGCTGATTAGCGGCTGGGTGCTGGATACGGGCGTGGTCACTCCGGACGAGGTGGCGGAAGGGAAATTTGCCTGAGTCCGGCTATCCTTTAAGGGGCTCCCTTAAGAGGACAACATCGTGACGCTCGATCCTGAAACAGACTTAAAACTGGAGCGCGTGGTGGACGCACCGCGCGATCTGCTGTGGCTCTGCTGGACTACGCCAGAGCACATCAAAAACTTCTTCATTCCTGCTCCCCATAAGGTGACCGAATGCGACCTCGACCTGCGCGTGGGCGGGCGGTTCAATACCGTGTTTGAGGTGGACGGGCAGCGGATGGATAACCGGGGCGTATTCCTTGAAATCGATCCGGGGAAAAAGCTGGTCTTTACCGACGGCTATACCGAAGGCTGGAAACCGGCCGAGAAGCCGTTTATGACGGCAATTTTGCTCCTGGAAGACGCCGGGGAGGGCAAAACCCGCTATACGGCGATAGCGCGCCACCCCACGAAGGAAATCCGCGAGCAGCATGAACAGATGGGATTTCACGAAGGGTGGGGGATTGTGCTGGATCAGCTGGTGGGGTATGTGAAAGGGCTTAACGCTTAGTGCGCGTTGGTGCCCTCACCCCGACCCTCTCCCACAGGGAGAGGGAGAAAAGATCAGGCCAGGCGCGGATACGCATCCGCAATCGCATCCCCGGTAAACTGCGCCACCCAACCCTCCGGGTTATCGAAAATACGAATGGCGGTAAAGTTCGGCTCTGAGCCCATATCAAACCAGTGCGGCGTGCCCGCGGGCACGGAGATCAGGTCGTTTTTCTCGCACAAGACCTGATATACCTCATCGCCGATGTGCAGGCAGAATAATCCCGCCCCTTCCACGAAAAAACGTACTTCGTCTTCGCCGTGGGTGTGTTCGTTCAGGAACTTCGCGCGCAGCGCCTCTTTCTGCGGATTGTCGGCGCGCAGGCTGATCACATCCCAGCTCTGGTAACCTTTCTCTGCCACCAGCTTGTCGATCGCATGCTGATACGCAGCGATCACGGCTTCAGGCGCGGGATCGTGCCCTAAATCGCGATCCGCAGCCCAGCGTTCAAACCGCACGCCTTTTGCGTTGAGCTGTTGGGCAATCTCGGCGGCGTCGGTGCTGTGCCACTGGTGCTGACTGGCGTCTTTATCGGAATAAATGGTCAATGCGCTCATGAAGGGATCTGCTCCGGATTAATCTCGTCAAACTGGTGGATCTGATGGTGATGGCTTGCGCCGTCATCTTCACCGCGAATCAGTTGCAGGGTACGAAAACCCGCCTGTTCAGCCGCGTCCAGCTCCTGATGAATATCCGACAGAAACAGGATCTGCGACGGGGCGATGCCCGTTTGCGCCGCAATATTTTGATAAGACTGCACCTCGCGCTTGGCGCCGATGTGGGTATCAAAATAGCCGCTGAATAAGTGAGTAATATCACCTTCGTCGCTGTAGCCAAATAACAGTTTCTGCGCGGCGACGGAGCCAGAGGAATAAACATAGAGATCAATCCCTTGTGCCTTCCACTTTTCCAGCGCGGGCAGTACGTCAGGATAGAGGTGTCCGGTAAAGTCGCCGTTGACGTAACCGTCCTGCCAGATGATGCCTTGCAGGGCTTTGAGCGCCGTCGATTTGCGGTCTTCATCCATAAAGGTAAACAGCACGTTGATGAGATCGCTGACGCTGGCATGCGGAGCGCTGATTTCATCGCGCAGGTTGTCCAGAATCGATTTGACCGGCTCGGCGTACTGCTGCGCGGTCACGAAGGCCGCCAGCCGCTCACGCGCGTAGGGGAACAAAACATCATGGACAAAACGGATATCGCTGGTGGTCCCTTCAATATCCGTCACAATCGCGCGAATCATACTCTCTCCCATTGTCGTAAACGCATTTCGCATTCAAATAAGAATTCTAAACCTTCCAGATGACGGCGGGCTTCGGCCACGTCGCGTCCCCAGCAGGTTAAGCCATGGCCGCGCAGAAGAAAACCACAATTAAGCGGGCGTTCCTGCGCGTAATGGGCGATGCGCGAGGCGAGGGCGTCGATGTCCTGGTCGTTATCAAACACCGGGATGGCCACCGTATCCCGATGCGTGGTCTGCCCGGTAAGGGATTTTTGCATCTCGAAACCGGTGATCTTCAGCTCGGCCTCGTTCACCAGCCGCGACAGCACCGTGGCATTGACGGTGTGAACGTGCAGGACGGCGTTAGCTTCGGGGAACAGGCGATAGATGAGGGTATGCAGCCCGGTCTCTGCCGACGGTTTACGGCCAGACGGCGCACGGTTGGTGGCGATTTCAACCTGTAGAAAATCGGCGGTGGTCAGGCTACCTTTATCTTTTCCGGATTCGCTCAGCCAGCACAGGTGTTCATCCTGACGCACGGACATATTGCCGCCGGTAGCGGGCGCCCAGCCTTTAGCGCCAATCCAGCGGCAGGCCTCGACCAGGTGTGTGAGTTGCAGGTTGTCTGTCATTTCCTTTTACCCTCTCGGCCAGGAATATTTATATCGTTTAGACGTCTAAGCGTCTTGATTGCCAAAGACTAACATCGTGTTATAGTGTCAGCAACATAAGTATTACAGGCAGGCACACTACAATGAGCAATAACCCGTTGATCCCGCAGAGTAAACTTCCCAATCTCGGCACGACGATTTTTACGCAGATGAGCGCCCTGGCGCAGCAGCACAACGCCATTAACCTCTCACAAGGTTTCCCGGATTTTGATGGGCCGAAATATTTGCAGGAGCGTCTGGCGTACCACGTTGCGCAGGGAGCCAACCAGTATGCGCCGATGACCGGCGTGCAGACGTTGCGTGAAGCCATTGCGGATAAAACGGCGGAGTTATACGGCCATAAGCCTGACGCGAACAGCGATATTACGGTGACGGCAGGGGCGACCGAAGCGCTGTATGCGGCGATAACCGCCCTGGTGCGTACGGGTGATGAGGTGATTTGTTTTGACCCGAGCTACGATAGCTACGCCCCGGCGATTGAACTGGCCGGCGGCGTGGTGAAGCGCGTGGCGCTCCAGCCACCGCATTTTCGCCCTGACTGGCAGGCATTTGCTGCGCTGCTGAGTGACAAAACCCGTCTGGTGATCCTGAATACTCCGCATAATCCGTCGGCGACGGTGTGGCAAAAAGCCGATTTTGCTGCGCTGTGGCAGGCCATCGCCGAACGTGAAATATATGTTCTGAGCGACGAGGTGTATGAGCATATCTGCTTCGCCGAAGTGGGGCATGCCAGCGTGCTGGCGCATCCGCAACTTCGCGAGCGTGCAATCGCGGTATCGTCATTTGGGAAAACCTACCATATGACCGGCTGGAAGGTAGGGTACTGCGTGGCCCCGGCGGCCATTAGCGCTGAGCTGCGCAAAGTGCATCAGTACCTGACGTTTGCCGTGAACACACCGGCTCAGCTGGCGCTGGCGGATATGCTGCGTGCGGAACCCGGACATTACCGCGAGCTGCCGCACTTCTATCGTGAACGTCGGGATCTGTTTGTGGCGGCGCTGAGCAAAAGCCGCCTGGAAATTTTGCCGTCTGAAGGAACCTATTTCCTGCTGGCCGACTACAGCGCGATTTCCGATCTGGACGACGTGAGTTTCTGCCAGTTGTTGACGAAAGAGGTGGGAGTGGCGGCCATTCCGCTGTCGGTGTTCTGCGCCGATCCCTTCCCGCATAAGCTGATTCGTCTTTGCTTTGCGAAGCAGGAATCGACGCTGCTCGCTGCGGCAGAGCGTCTGGCGACGCTCTGACTATTTCACCGTCCAGGCTTCTGAAAAACGACGGTCTGCGAAGAGTTCGAGCAGACCGTTGATCTGCTTCAGACGCAGCACTTCATCGCTGTCCATACCTAACTCCTGGCCAATTTTCTGCTCACTCCAGCCCATAAGCACCAGTTCTCGCACGATTTCTGACATGGCGTTGATCTGGTGGCGTCCACGCGCGCGGTTGTGACGAATAGTTGCCGCCATGCGATCGAACTTTTCCTGGCGCGCTTTACGCAGGCAGGTAACAGGGAGGTAACCTTTAAGCTGGCGCTTCAGGATCGCCCGGTTACTGCCGATATCATGACGGTGAAAACCATCGACAATTTCGTAGTGCTGTGGCGCATTTTCCGTCACAACGATAGGTTGTGTGAATCCATCCAGCTCCAGTGACTTGCTGAGCAGCCGCTTTTCCGGCGGCGCGACGTTATTTGGGTTGTAATCGTTAGCGGTGATGTTTGTCTTTTTTATCCACAATACGCAATCGACGGGCTGATCGCGAAAAGGGCTGATTTCATGTAATGCCTGACGAAACGCATTAATAGCGGCTATTCGCTCTTCTTCTGAAAGTGCCTGAAGGTACGTTTCCATTTCGGTGATTATTCGTTGTTGCATAAAATCCCCCATTCCTTGCGTTTTGCTTTCACTCTGTCGCTGTAGCGCTGATAGTGTTTAGGCTTATTTGGGCTAAACGAAAGTGCCCGGCACCAATAGTCATTGTTGAGTAAAACCTTACAAATGCGTCGCCAGGAAGGGATATCTTTTGCACCAATGTCACCCTCCTGCGTGTCGGGAATATCGTTCATGCCTCGCTTTTGATACCAGTGGAGATAAACCGCGATTTTGTTGCGGTAATGTTCCGCCGTATTTTGCGGCATGCTGTCGAGTAACAGCATGGCGTATTCGCGCCAGCCGAGATGATCTGGTTTCAGGATCTTCCGGTGGCCATAAAAATGGTTATCGTGCCCGGCATAAATACCTCCGCTTCGCACGCCGCAGGCGCGTTCACACATCGCCGCCCAGCGTTCGGGTTCAATGACATGATAGAGCCACAAGCCCTGACGCTGTTCCGGGCCAAACGGTTCGCAGATGCGCATATAACGCGGCGGCACCTCCGCCTTGTACATCAGGTCGTATAACGGGTTATAGCAACATTTTGATTTCGCGAACCACGTCCAGATGTCGGCGGTTTTCCAGTCGTACAAGGGGTAGATATACCAGGCGTGCCCACCCGGGGCGACGGTCGTCCAGGGTTTATCGTCAGAAAAGCGCTGCTTACGCGCCGACGCGATAGCCAGAAAGCGGTTGTAAGATTCATCGGCGCGGATCCCCACCATGACGGCGGCAGGACGTTTTTGTGCATACCATTCGGCAAACTCGCGCACGAAGGCTTCAAACGTCATTCCCTGCTGATAAAAATCGAAATAGTGGTAATCGGTAATGGCATCTTCCGGTGGCTGGCGAACCCAGTTTGTCCCGGGTTCCCAGCACTGCCATTCAGGTTGAAACTGTGACAGGGCGTTCTGGGTCGTGAGCGGAAGCGCTACCCACCAGAACTGATGGATAACATCCCGATACAGCGTTCTCATCGTGTCAACATGCTGAATGGTTGAGGAGAATTGCGCTTCCCAGTCCAGAAAGATGACATCTATTTTTCGCTTTAATTGCCGTGCTTTCTGGGCAACGAGATGCAGCATCACGGTAGAATCTTTTCCACCGGAAAAGGAAACGCAGACCCTGGAGAAATTGTTAAGCGTCCAGTCTATGCGTTCCGCAGAAGCGTCTAAAACATTTTCCTGTAAAGGGATTTTATAGATCGACATGATTAATCGCGTCCTGCGTATTAAATGTCTGGAAAAAAACAAAACGATATTATGGAATTATTTGTCCTTAATTTCACGGGGGCATTTTCTTCGGGTTGCCTTATTTGCATTCACCATGCAAATGTATTTTACGCCGACGGCGGAGAAACGCAGAGCTTATGCATTTTTTCAATGAATGTTGAAAAAACAGTGCTATTCAGTGATGAACGGCTGTAGAGCATATAGATCTTTAATTCAGGCAGCTCAAACGGTGGCTCAAGCCTTTTTAATTTCAACGGTTCTTTATATGTTTCATAGATCGACACGGGGATGAAGCCTAACAGATCAGATGAACAGACCATGGAGATGAGAGAGCTAAGGGAGTCCGTACGAAAAGCAATATTTCTTTCCGGAAACGCGTCATTTGCGCGACTCTGAAACTCTTTTACACCCGGATGAGCACTCTGGTAAAAAGTGAATTTCTCCTGGTATAGCACTTCCAGCGTGACTGCGTCAGCGAGCCTTGGGTGGTCTGCTCTACAGATTAAGGCTATCGGCACCGTGGTGAAGTGGGTGCAGACCACAGAGCGATTGTGGATAGGTGCGATAGAGAAGATGAGATCGGCCTTACGATAGGCCAACAAATCTTCCGCTGATTCGGAGGAAATGAGCATGTCTCTTTGCTCTATCTCATAATTCTCTTCAGATATTAACAGCTTCAACGGTTCGAGCATCGAACCAGGAGACACCATTTGAGAGCAATAGATAACGAACTTTTTTTTGATGTCCGAGTGATGCATCATGTTGATCGTCTGCTCAAGCTGATTGAGATTTTTTTCCAGATGATGATGCAGGTTGGTACCTACCGTGGTTGGCGTAATTCCCTTCCCTGAACGGATAAACAGGGGGTCATTAAGCTGACCGCGCAGGCGTTGCAGCGACTGGCTGACGGCGGATGGCGTGATATAAAGCGTCTCGGCAGCCCTACTGATACTGAGATGTTGGTAAATGCATTCGAAGATGACTAACAGATTGAGATCGAATTTTTTTAGGTCGTAGAGGTTTGCCATGTTTCGTCCTGAGTGAGTTGAGTTTGCTGTCGTTATCCCATCCTGGAGTACGACAGAGGGAAGTTACCCTTTACAATCCGTGTGAATAACTCGCTTAATTTAAAATTTAAGTGATCTTAATATATCACGGCTTTGGATTATTGAAACATAACTTCAAGACTAATTAAGATAATTTTATCTTTAAAGTTTGATTGAATTATTTGAATGAAAAGTGGTGTTTATATATAGCGTGAAACCCATAATGAAATTAAATTTATAATCTTTCAGAGACCTCTTCGATACTGCCTATCACAGCCATAGGCAGGACTATCCCTCTTATGCATTGCTCAATGCGCGCAGGGGTGCTGTAATCAAAGCGCTGTTACGGCCTTGATACAAGGTATGTAGAGCGCAACGCAACGCCAGCTTCGGCTGGCACTGAATGTACCTGCGGGGAATTCAGGTATCAGGGCCGCCCGTTGAGGCGGCCTTTTTACTTTCAGGCTTTCCTGTAAAAGGTTCACCTTGCTGTCTTGTTGCTGTTGTAAGGTTTGGCTGATTGATTTGATAAAGCATACGCATTAGCCCCGATGGATAAAGTTGGTTACCTTACATCTCAACGAAAACACGGAGGAAGTACAGATGTCTTTGATTAACACTAAAATTAAACCTTTCAAAAACCAGGCGTTCAAAAACGGTGAGTTCATCGAAGTAACCGAGAAAGATATCGAAGGCCGCTGGAGCGTGTTCTTCTTCTATCCGGCTGACTTCACCTTCGTTTGCCCGACCGAACTGGGCGACGTGGCAGACCACTACGAAGAACTGCAAAAGCTGGGCGTAGACGTTTACTCTGTTTCTACCGATACCCACTTCACCCACAAAGCGTGGCACAGCAGCTCTGAAACTATCGCGAAAATCAAATACGCGATGATCGGCGACCCGACTGGCGCCCTGACCCGTAACTTCGACAACATGCGTGAAGATGAAGGCCTGGCAGACCGCGCGACCTTCGTTGTTGACCCGCAGGGCATTATCCAGGCTATCGAAGTTACCGCTGAAGGTATCGGCCGTGATGCATCTGACCTGCTGCGCAAAGTGAAAGCGGCTCAGTACGTTGCTTCTCACCCAGGCGAAGTGTGCCCGGCGAAATGGAAAGAAGGCGAAGCGACGCTGGCGCCATCTCTGGACCTGGTCGGCAAGATCTAAATTTCCGTCGTTTTTCACGCCATAGCTGCGTTGGCGTCGCCTGCTCACCCCGGTCACTTACTTTAGTAAGCTCCCGGGGATTCTCAGGCTAGCCGCCTTGCTCTGACGCGAAATACTTTGGAAATTGTTTCAGTCATGGGCGCTCCCCGCGCCCATTTCATTCCAGCACCATGATGCAAGTTGCATTCAGGCAGCCCGTATAAGGCGGCTTGCATGATGACGTTTTAAGAGAGGGAAGAATAATGCTCGACACTAACATGAAAACCCAGCTCAAGGCCTACCTTGAGAAACTGACCAAACCTGTTGAGCTGATTGCCACGCTGGACGACAGCGCGAAATCGGCAGAAATCAAAGCACTGCTGACAGAGATTGCTGAGCTGTCGCCGAAAGTGACCTTCAAAGAAGACAACACGCTGGCAGTCCGTAAGCCTTCTTTCCTGATCGCCAACCCAGGGTCTGACCAGGGGCCGCGTTTCGCGGGCTCTCCGCTGGGGCACGAATTTACGTCCCTGGTGCTGGCGCTGCTGTGGACCGGTGGTCATCCGTCAAAAGAAGCGCAGGCGCTGCTGGAGCAGATCCGCGATATCGACGGTGATTTTGAGTTTGAAACCTATTACTCGCTCTCCTGCCACAACTGCCCGGACGTGGTGCAGGCGCTGAACCTGATGTCAGTCCTCAACCCACGCATTAAGCACACGGCGATTGACGGCGGTACGTTCCAGAACGAAATCACCGAGCGCAACGTGATGGGCGTTCCGGCGGTTTACCTGAATGGCCAGGAGTTCGGCCAGGGGCGCATGACGCTGACCGAAATCGTCGCCAAAGTGGATACCGGCGCAGAAAAACGCGCGGCGGAAGAGCTGAACCAACGCGATGCTTATGACGTGCTGATTGTTGGCTCAGGCCCGGCGGGCGCGGCGGCAGCGGTCTACTCCGCACGTAAAGGGATCCGTACCGGTCTGATGGGCGAGCGTTTCGGTGGTCAGGTTCTGGATACCGTAGACATTGAAAACTACATTTCCGTGCCGAAAACCGAAGGCCAGAAGCTGGCCGGTGCGTTGAAAGCGCACGTCAGCGACTACGACGTGGATGTCATTGACAGCCAGAGCGCCAGCAAACTGGTTCCGGCGGCGGTCGAGGGTGGTTTGCACCAGATTGAAACGGCGTCCGGCGCGGTGCTGAAGGCGCGCAGCGTGATCATTGCCACCGGCGCGAAATGGCGCAACATGAACGTCCCGGGCGAAGATCAGTATCGCACCAAAGGCGTGACCTATTGCCCCCACTGTGACGGCCCGCTGTTCAAAGGTAAACGCGTCGCGGTGATCGGCGGCGGTAACTCCGGCGTGGAAGCGGCTATCGATCTGGCGGGAATTGTGGAACACGTTACCCTGCTGGAGTTCGCTCCGGAGATGAAAGCGGACCGGGTGTTGCAGGATAAGGTGCGTAGCCTGAATAACGTCGACATTGTGCTCAATGCCCAGACGACAGAAGTGAAAGGCGACGGCAGCAAAGTGACTGGTCTGGAATACCGTGACCGCGTGAGCGGCGATATCCACAGCGTAGCGCTGGCAGGGATCTTTGTTCAGATTGGCCTGCTGCCAAACACCACCTGGCTGGAAGGCGCTATTGAGCGTAACCGCATGGGCGAGATCATCATCGATGCGAAATGCGAAACCAGCGTTAAGGGCGTATTTGCGGCGGGCGACTGCACCACCGTGCCGTACAAACAGATCATCATCGCTACCGGTGAAGGTGCGAAAGCGTCGCTGAGTTCGTTTGATTACCTGATCCGCACCAAAACTGCATAATAAAAGAAAGCAAGACGACACCTGCAATGCCAGAGGCCACCTAAAGGTGGCCTCTTTTTTTATCTGACGACCATCACCGGAATGTGGGTGTGGCGGATCACGCTGGAGGCGTTCGACCCCAGCAGGTGAGTGGTGATGGAAGGGTTACGTGAACCAATCACTACCACGTCGGCATTTAATTCCCCGGCAAGCTCATTAACGGCGTCGCGCACGCTACCGAACCGGACGTGGGTTTTGATGCGGGAAGGATCGATGCTGAAGTGCCCGACCATGGTTTGCAGGCGCGTCTCGGCTTCGTGCTGTAAATGCTCTTCAAAACGACGCACATCAGCAGCGAAACGATGCAGGCTCAGGCTGGCAGAGCCCGGCAAAACATGCAGAAGATGAATAATTCCGTCCTGCTGCGCGAGAAATTCCGCGTGACGTATAGCCTTATCACTCAGTTCCATTTCAAAAACATCAACCGGCATAATGATTGTTTGATACATAACCGTTTCTCCTTGTTAATAAACGCTGGAATCATTCAACCACAAAATATAAATGGTTTCTGTAATCCCGACAGCACTTTTTTATCTCGCCAGGATAAATCTCAAAACAGCCGGATTCCGGGGCAGATCCCGAGAGGTAGCTACCCTTTTATAAGCTTACCCACACCCTTTCGGAGGTTGCATGAAAGCTCTCACCTATCACGGTCCACATCATGTTCGGGTCGATAATGTCCCCGATCCGGGCATCGAACAGCCTGACGATATCATCCTGCGCGTAACGGCCACGGCGATCTGTGGTTCTGATTTGCATCTTTATCGCGGAAAAATTCCCAAGGTCCAGCATGGCGATATCTTTGGTCATGAATTTATGGGCGAGGTGGTGGAGTGCGGGAGCGAAGTGAAGAACGTGCAGAAAGGTGACCGGGTGGTGATCCCGTTTGTAATTGCCTGCGGTGACTGCTTCTTTTGCCAGATGCAACAGTACGCGGCCTGCGAAAACACGAATCGCGGGCAGGGCGCGGCGCTGAACAAAAAGCAAATTCCCGCCCCTGCCGCGCTGTTTGGCTACAGCCATCTTTACGGCGGCGTGCCGGGCGGACAGGCGGAGTATGTGCGCGTCCCGAAAGGCAACGTGGGGCCGTTTAAAGTGCCTCAACTGCTGTCTGACGACAAAGCGCTTTTCCTGTCAGATATTCTGCCTACCGCCTGGCAGGCGGCGAAAAATGCGCAGATTCAGAGAGGCTCCAGCGTCGCCGTATTCGGGGCCGGGCCGGTGGGGCTACTGACCATTGCCTGCGCGCGGCTTCTCGGCGCAGAGCAGATTTTTGTGGTTGATCATCATCCCTATCGACTGCGGTTTGCCCAGGAGCGCTACGGCGCGATCCCGATTAACTTTGATGACGATAACGACGCGGCGGAGAAAATCATTGAGCAAACGGCCGGACAGCGCGGAGTGGATGCGGTGATTGATGCCGTCGGGTTTGAGGCCAAAGGCAGCACCACGGAAACGATCCTCAGTAACCTGAAAATTGAAGGCAGCAGCGGCAAAGCCCTGCGCCAGTGCATTGCTGCGGTGCGGCGCGGAGGCGTGGTCAGCGTGCCGGGCGTGTATGCCGGTTTTATACACGGCTTCCTGTTTGGCGATGCCTTCGATAAAGGGCTGAGCTTTAAGATGGGGCAGACCCACGTCCATGCCTGGCTGGGAGAGCTGCTGCCGCTTATCGAAAAAGGGCTGCTTACACCGGAAGATATTGTCACCCACTATCTTCCGCTGGCTGATGCGGAGCGCGCCTATAAAATCTTCGAAAAACGGGAGGAGGAGTGCCGCAAGGTGATCCTGGTGCCTGGTGCAGACACCCCGGAGGCAGCGCAGCAGAAAGTGAAGGGACTGGTGAATGCCTTCCCCGGCGGCGTTGTGTGAGGTTCCTCACTCACCAGTGGCGCTCAAGGTATAGCACGGCCACGACGAGGATCGCCAGGATGATGAGAAAAACCAGTGTGATAACAAGTATCTCACCCATGACCGTCCCCACGGCACCACAACAGAGTAAGCGTGGATTAAGCGGTTTTTGTCCGATATAACACAATCGGGTGAATTTGCGGAAAGAGGATGCGGGTGCATCCTCTGTGCAAAGCGGGGTCGCTTGTTCAGAAGGGATTAACGCAGGTAATCGCCAGCGGCTTCGGGCTGGTAGAACAGCTCAAGCACTTCCAGGTGAGCTGAGGCACCGCCCGGGAGTTCCCAGTGGATAGTATCGCCTGTGCGCAGTCCAAGCAGCGCCGCGCCCACGGGTGCCAGCACCGACAGTTGCGTGCTGCTGTCGGTCATCTGCGCCGGATAGACCAGCGTACGGGTGAGCTCCTCGCCGGTGGTCAGGTTGCGGAACTTCACCTGGCTGTTCATGGTGACCACATCATGCGGCATGGTCTCAGGCGTACACATCTGCGCCCGGTCTAGCTCTTCGTTCAGCGCATCGGCTACCGGCAGCGAGGCGAATTCTGGTTTCTCCAACAGTCGGTCAATACGTTCTGCGTCGAGTTCATTGATGATAATCGTAGGTCTGGACATTTTTACTCCATGTCGTTAATGCTGCGTGTAACGCAGAAACCAATCCAAAAGAAAACCCTCGCCGTCTGGCAGCGAGGGTTTAACTTAGCTGATGATACTGTTTGAAACCGTAAGTTTGAAGTGATGAAGGTCACAATCATGCGCCATATGAATTTTTGGCAATAAACCCGGCGTCCCGATTCACGCTGAACGGAAATTTCGTTACGCTGGAAAGACTGAACCCGGGCAATGCACGTTGCAGCCCCAGCGTAGAGAGAGCGATATGTACTTTTACCAACCTTCTCAGGGGCACGGCCTGCCGCACGACCCGCTGAACGCCATTATCGGTCCACGTCCAATTGGCTGGATCTCATCCTGTGATAAGGCCGGTCAACTGAACCTTGCCCCGTACAGCTTCTTTAACTGTTTTAACTATCGCCCACCGATCATTGGTTTTTCCAGCAATGGCTGGAAGGATAGCGTGCGGAATATTACCGAAACGGGGGAGTTTGTCTGGAACCTCGCAACGCGCGATCTGGCCGAGGCGATGAATGAAACCTCCGCCACGCTCCCTCATGGCGAGGATGAATTTACCTTTGCCGGCCTGACGCCCGTAGCCAGCCAGCTTGTGAGCTCGCCGCGCGTGGCGGAAAGCCCGGTGAATTTCGAGTGTCGATTGTCACAGTGCATTCAGCTTACCGGCGCGGATGGGACACCGATTGATACCTGGCTGGTGCTCGGCGAAGTCGTGGGCGTCCATATCGCCGAGAGTTTGCTGGAAGAGGGGATTTACCAGACCGCGAAAGCGCAGCCCATTCTGCGTGCGGGTGGACCGACGGCCTACTATGCCATCAGTGATAGCCATCGCTTCGACCTGGTACGCCCGGATGCGCGCAGGGGGTAATATGCGCGCAACCCTGTTGCCCGCCGATCAGCAGTTTTTTGCCGATCTGTTGAGCGGCCTGGTGCTCAACCCACAGCAGTTGGGGCGAGTCTGGTTTGCTCATCGTGGCGCGTCTGACGCTGTCGGAAGCGTGAGCCGCGACTGGCCACGGCTTGACGTCGTTCTTCGCGGGGAATATGGCAACAGACTGGTTGCCGGGCAGCAGCCCCTCCACCAGGGGGAAATGCTGTTTCTTCCCGCCCAGGCCGCCAGCGTCCCGGTGTTTGAACGACCGGTCATGCTGCTGAGCATTCTTTTCGCGCCGTCGTGGCTGGGGCTGGTGTTTCATGATACCCGGCACGGGCGATCCGTGCCTGCGCAGCGACACGTGGAGCTTCCTCACCCTGAACGAGGTGAGTGTGCCGCGATGCTGATGGCCCTGACGCACCTGAGCGCTTCCCCGCAGGACCAGGCTATTATTCAACCACTGGTGCTGAGCCTGCTGCACTGGTGCCGTAAAGTGGTGTCGTCGCTGCCTGAACCGGGAGTGTCGCGCGGGGATTTCCTCTATCAGAGCATTTGTAACTGGGTGCAGGAAAACTATGCTGAACCCCTGTCGCGGGACAGCGTCGCTTCGCTGTTTAATATTTCGGCTAACCATCTGTCACGCCTGTTCTCTCAACAGGGGACGATGAGTTTTGTGGATTACGTTCGTTGGGTGCGTATGGCGAAGGCGAGAACCATCCTGCAAAAATACCACCTGCCGGTGGGGGAAGTGGCGAAGCGCTGCGGCTATGCCGATAGCGACTATTTTAGCCGTCTGTTCCGGCGCCAGTTTGGCCTGACGCCGGGGGAGTATCGCGCACGCTTTCAGTGACAGTCAGAACGTGATTTCTGCGTTCAACAGATCCAGGATACTTTGCGGCGTCGTTGCTGCAAACAGCGACTCGCGAAATGTTTTATTGACCAGCTTCCGCGCCAACTGGGAAAAGACCTTCACGTGATTAATCCCTTCCTGAGCGCCGAGCGTCAGCATGATCACCAGCTCGACGTCGCCCAAATCCGACTCCCAGTCAATCGCCTTGTCCAGACGGGCAATGCTGATGCTGGAGTGGCGTATCCATTGCGATTTGGTGTGAGGGATCGCCACGCCAAACCCGACGGCGGTGGTGACAATCTCTTCGCGCTGCCAGAGATCTTCTTCAAGCTCGAGCGGGTTTTCGGTCCTGCCATGAATCGCAAGATTTCCGCATAAGAACTGAAGCACCTGCTCTTTTGAGGTCAGCGGCTCATTGACCACGATAGTCTCCAGCGCCAGCAATGGACGCGGCGGCGCTTCCGGTGTGAAATCCGCCAGCAGGGCTTCAATCTCCTCTGCGCTGCGGCTGTCGCAGGCCTTATCTGCCAGCGCCCGGCAGGTCGCCATGTCCAGCTGACGCAACTGGGTTTTTACCGCAGGGATGCGCGGCCCGCTCATGCTGAACTCATCTAAGCCCAGCCCAAGCAGAAGAGGGAGGTAGCGCTGCTCTCCGCCAAGTTCCCCGCAAATGCCGACCCATTTCCCGTGACGATGCGCTGCGGTGACGATCTGGCGAACCATGCGTAAAAAAGACGGTGTGATGGGGTTATACAGCCCCGACACGCGCGGGTTGTTGCGATCAACAGCGTAGAGATACTGAGTCATATCGTTCGAGCCGATACTGAAGAAATCCACCTCTTCGCAGAAGTGATCGATGATAAAGCAGACTGAAGGCACTTCAACCATGATCCCCAGCGGCAGGCGCGCGGTGTGACGTAACCCCTGTGAGGCCAGGGCGTCACGAACGTTTTGCAGCTCCTGTTTGATCCATAAAATCTGATCGAGGCTGTGCACCATCGGGATCATCAACAGCGCATTGCCGCTTGCGCCTGCGCGTAAGATCGCGCGCAGTTGGGTGCGGAAGAGATCGGCAAATTCGGGATAAATGCGAACGGCGCGATAGCCGAGGAACGGGTTTTCTTCCTGGGGAATGTTCAGATAAGGGATCTGCTTATCGCCGCCGATGTCCATTGTGCGAAAGATGACCGGCTTGCCCTGCGCGGAGAGCAGCACCTGCTGATAAGCTTCGAATTGCTCCTGCTCGTCCGGCGCGGTGTCTCTGTCCATATACAGCATTTCAGTGCGAAACAGCCCGATACCCTGCGCGCCGCAAGTAAACGCCCCGGGCGCTTCCAGCGCGCTGCCGATGTTGGCGGCAATCTCTACCGGTACGTTGTCGCGGGTGAGCGCTGGAAGACCCGCATCTTTAATCTGCTGCTGGTGGCGTCGGTCGGCAAGGCGCTGCGCCACGCTGTAGTAATCATTCACCGCGTCGTTGGGTTCAACGACCAGCACGCTACAGATGCCGTCCAGAATGACCTCTTTTCCCATCAACGGCGCCAGTGAGGCGACCGTTAAACCACTCAGCACAGGCACGGAGGCCGCGCGTGCCAGGATCAGCGTATGCGACGTCCGGCCTGTTTTTTCAAGCACCATGCCTTTCAGGTACTGCGTGTCGAGGCTGAGAAACTGGCTGGGCGTCAGATCTTCCGCCACCAGAATGGTGGGGGCGCTAAGGGTGAATGCGGAGGTTTGCTGCAACTCCGGCCAGGTAATGTTAAGAAGCTGCTCGCTGATGTCGCGAATATCGCTGACGCGTTCACGCAGGTAATCGCTGGCGGAGAGTGACAGCTTGTCGCAGATCAGCTCCATATTACGAATGATCGCCTCCGCAAGGCTTAGCCGCTCCTCGGCGATCAGTCGGCGTATGGTGCCGCCAAACTCCTCATCCTGGATCAGCGAAAGATGCGCGCTGAGAATGGTTTTACTCTCGCCGTCCAGCCCGCGCAAGCGGTGGTTGAGCTGTTCGGCCAGCGTCGCCAGGCTGTGTTCCAGGCGGGTAATATCTTCCGGCGAGGCGGGGATCTGACAATAACGTTTGAGGTTATCGCTCTGCCAGCCTCGCAGAGTGCCAGCCCCGATGCCACTGGCGAGCGTAATGCCGTGCTGAAGATGGGGAGCAAGCCTTACAAGCGAGCGGGGCAGGGGATGCGCAACGTGCGGCGCGTCGCCGGAGGGAATACTGTCGCTGTCGATAAACGCGCCGGTGAGATACGCCTCCAGCACGCGTCGGGCCTGCTCCTCGTCGCTGCCGTTAATTTCCAGCACGCAGCTGTCATTAAACAGCGTACCGGTACTGATCAGCGCCAGCGAGCTTTTGGCATCCGCGTGAGTGTGAAGCCGTCTGTTGATAAAACGGATGTCGCTGCGCCATGCGCTGCACTGCTCTTTTAACGCCCAGGCCGGACGCGCATGCAGGCCGTTGGGCAGTGGGCAGAAAAATTCAATTGAAAGCATACTTCCTCCTGGCCGCGTGAGATCAGCATCTGAAGTCCGTCAGATGATCCACGGTCTCACGGTTCATGCCTGCCACAAGCGCGACAAGCAGTTGTTGGGTGTGATGAATGTCTTTTTCGTCGGCAATGGATGCCGCGCAGTGCCCGTGTCGGGTAGGGGGACCAAGCACAAGAGTCGGCACGCCAGTGCCGAAGAGATGGATCGCCCCGCCGTCCGTTCCGCCGTTGCTGAACATGTCTTTTTGCAGCGGGATCCCCTGCGAGCGCGCGATTGTCTCAGCCAGCGCAATCAGTTTGGCTGGGGCGATGAGCGTTTTGTCGTACAGCACCAGCATCGGGCCCGCACCGATCTGGCGATGGTTGGCGCTGCCATAATCGAAATTTTTTGACCAGCAGGCGGTATCCAGCACCAGCGCGATATCAGGATGAATGGCGCGCGTGGCGGTCTGGCCGCCGCGCAGGCCGACCTCTTCACTTGAGCTGGCCACCAGCCAAAGCTCGCAGTCGAGCGGCGTCTGGTGCAGCTCGCGCAGCAGCGCGATCAGCAGGTAACAGCCGAGACGATCGTCGAAGGCTTTACCCATCACCCGATTGTGGGGAAGGATTTGAAAGGGTGTATCGAACGTCACGCGGTCGCCTGCGTCGATACCGGCGGCGAACACCTCCTCCGCCGACGTCGCGCCAATGTCGACACGCAAATTGTCAACGTTTTCTCCTTTCAGATCCCCATCCAGCAGTCCCGGTATTTTTTTCCCGTTACGCGTGGTGATGCGCACCGGCTGAAGGGTACGGGCCATCATGCGCACGTTGCCGATGGGCAGGACATCAATGGCCCCTTCGCGCGAGACGCTGCGCACCATAAAACCGACTTCATCCATATGGGCGCAGACCATCACCTTCGGGCCCCGGCTCTGGTTGACGCGGATAAGCACGGAACCCAGCCCATCAAACTGAACCTCTTTATGGTACTTTTGCGCCTCACTGAGCAGGATGTCGCGCACCTCTTGCTCTGAGGTCGCAATGGCGTCTGCTTCGCTCAGGGCGCGCAGTAAATCTCTGTCCACTCTTATTCTCCCGTCAGCAATAGCCGTTTGTCGAAGGTATAAAGCACCTCGGCGCCCGTTTCCGTCACCAGCACCACATCTTCAATTCGTACCCCGCCCAGGTGTTCAAGGTAGATCCCCGGCTCAACGGTCAGCACCATGCCGGGCTGCAACGGGGTGCGGTCGGTAGGGGAAAAACGTGGATTTTCATGAACATCAATACCAATGGCATGGCCGGTATTATGCCCGAACTGCGGACCGTAACCTGCACGTTCAATCACGGAACGTGCGGCGCTATCGATCTGATGACAGGAAACGCCGGGGCGGATGGCATCAATAGCTGCCTGTTGTGCCGCCAGAACGATCTGGTACACCGCATAGAGAGGGTGTTCCTCCGGCGGCGTGTTTTGCCCGGCGACAAGAAAGGTCCTTGTCATATCCGAGCAATACCCCTGGTGTTGGGCGCCGAAATCAAGGGTGATCATCTCGCCAGGCATAATCACTTTGTCAGAGGCTTTGCCGTGGGGCAGCGCACCGCGCGGCCCGCTGGCGACAATGGTGTCGAAAGAGGGCTTGTCCGCGCCCTCCTGCTTCATAAACCACTCCAGCTCGGCAGCGACTTCACGTTCGCGCATACCGGGCTGAATGAAACGCCGGATGTGCTGTGCGGCGCGGTCGGCAATGCCGCATGCTGCACGGATACGGTCGATTTCGTCAGCGGTTTTTATCTGCCGCAGCGCGTCAAGCGAGGTGCTGCAAAGGGCGGTATTCAGCGTATCGCGCCACAGCACGCCTGTTTGCCAGCTCACGTATTCACCCTCAAAGCCAAGACGGGTGAGAGCTTCCTTCGCAATAATCTGGTTCACCGCCTGCGCAAACGGGTTCTCCGTGTTAAGCAGATGCATCTCATAGCCCGCCGCTCGTGAAGCGATATCGCTGTAGTAACGGAAATCCACCAGGATATGTGCCGCGGTTTGTGTCACCAGCACATATCCCGAACCGGTTGAAATGCCCAGGTGCGGCTGTTTATTCTGGCGCGAAGAGATGAGCACGCCGTCCAGTTTTTCCGCAGCCAGCCAGGCACGAAGCCTTCTCAGTAATTCCATGGTTCACCCCGTTACAGCGTGTCGATAGCGAGTTTCCCGCGCTTGTGCAGACTGTTACGAATAATCACTACCAACAGCGCGGTGATCGCCGCCCCGACCACAATACTGAGCATGTACGCTCCCAGATTGGTGACCAGTGGCCACGCCCAGATCGCCGATTCAGGGAACCACTGCACGGCACCGAGCGCGGTGGCAGTCATTGCACCGGCGATCGCGCCCGCCATATACGCCGGCAGCGTCGCAAGCGGATTTTCCAGCAGGAACGGGATGGCCCCTTCACTGATGCCCATAAAGGCGAGGAACATGGCCGTTTTGCCTTGCGGATAAAGCTGCGGACTAAACAGGCGTTTGCCGGTCAGACGATGGTCAATCAGCGTGGCCAGCCCCAGACCAATGGGCGGAATAACAATCGCCACGGCGCGGGAGGTGATGGGCAGGACATGATCGGTTGTCAGCCCCAGGCCAACAAATCCCGCCGCTTTGTTAATGGGGCCGCCAAGATCAATCGCCGTGGCCGCCGCCATCCCGATGGCGTACATCATGGAGCCCGCCTGACCCGCCGCCAGCAGTACGGTCCGCATACCTGCATTCAGCCAGCCGCCAATCGGCGTGATGATGTAATACATCGCCAGCATTACAAACAGCGCCGAGAGGATTGGGATCAGAAAGGTGCTTTTAAAGGCCAGCAGATACTGTGGAACGTTAATGCGGCTATTCAGCCATTTGACCAGATAGCCTGCGGCTATGGCGATAATCAGCGCGCCAATAAACGTGGAGGGCACGGGTTTGGTGGCAAGCCAGGTCAGTTTTTCCGCATCAAAGTTCAGCACCAGCGTCGGCTGCGTGGCGACAAGGCCACCGATAAACCCGGCCGGGAAGGCCAGTTTTCCGCCGATAGAGTTGGCGACAAAGGCGGCAAACATTGGGATGGCGAAGCTGAACAGCAGCCCGCCGAACGATTCAGTCAGATAGCCAAATTTCAATAGCGAGAGATTGAAACCGGTGAATTTGCCTGAGTTAAGCGCGTCGAGAATACCGGTGTCAGGCGGGATCTCCAGCCAGACGTAGGCGATAAGCTGTGAAATGGCGAGGATAACCCCGCCCATGATAAGTGTTGGCACCATGCGGGATATCCCCGACATAATGTGCTGTGGAAGCTCTTTCCAGAAAGACGCACCGGCGGCAACCGGTGCGGATTTGATGGCAAGTGTGTCACCCTCGTGACTGTCCGGGCGAACCGCGCTGCGTTTTTTAATAGCCATGACGAAAACCCCTGGATGTGAAGATTATTATTGTTCTGCTGCAATCATCTCTTCGATCTCTTTCAGGGTGCCTGCCGCGTTTTTAATGGCGTCCTGAAGCGTAATCTCATACACGTCGCGCGTTTCGAAGCGTTCATTGTCTTCCGGGGTGATCGCGATGGCGTGGATGATAATGTCAGCGTCGGCAATATCCTGCGGGGTCAGGCGATTCTGGATCCCGTCCGCGCCCTGGGTTTCAATTTTTACCTCATAACTGGCTTCCGTCGCCGCGTCTTCCAGCGCCTGGGCTGCCATGAAGGTATGTGCCAGGCCCATCGGGCAGGCGCACAGTGCAATCAGTTTTTTAGCCATGTGAAATTCCTCCTGTAGATAACGCCACGATTATGACGGGGAGGTTTCAGTGATGTTTACCGGATTAATAATGCTTTTGCTGGAAAAATGATGCGTGTGAGCGGAAGTGTGAGGTTAATCGTCATATCACGAAACCAATGAAAACCGGGCAAAAAGTTGCCCGGCGCAGCATCAGTAACCGGCTTTATCAATGACAAACTGTTTGCCGCAGTTGCCCGGATGCGGCTGTGGCGCAAAGGAGCCGGCAGAGAGTGGGTTGTTGATGGTGCTGGCGTTCAGCGAGATCTGCATTTCGGTCAGATAAGCCGGATTGCCGTGGCAGGTAAGCTTGAACGCTTTTACGCTCTGTTTTCCCCAGCTTTTGGCCACGGCTGCATCGAAGTCGCTGCGGCGGACGCTTTTGCCATAGTTTTCCGCCAGAAATTTTCCTGCCGCGCTGTGCTTCACTTCCTGGTTCATGCGCACCATGGTGCCGAAGTAAGCGTCGGGATCAAAACCAAAGCAGACGCCGTGTTTCGCGTATTCATAACGTTCAAGGCAGGAGTTGCCGCCCGCGCCGGGCATCACGCTGTTCAGCTTCGCCGCGCCCGTTAGCGATAGTCCGGTCTCTGCGGCGTCACATTTGCGGCTGGCTTTTGCTTCCGGCATATTCGGAACCGGACGAGTGGCGCAGCCGAAGCGCATCCAGCGGCGTTCATCCACTCCGCGAGCGGCAATCGATTTCGGCAATGCTGGCCATAAGCCGTGGACGGTCAGAAAATCGGTTTTGTTGCTGCTCTCTTTTTGCAGGCGACACTCTTCCGGTTCGTCACGGTTACGTTCGACCATGCTCTGGCAAAATCCGGTTTGCCAGGAAAGGGCCAGAACGTAGCGATCGAAATCGCCGTACTGGGTTGGCTTAAGCGGATCTGCCTGAATTGAGAAGACACAGAGTGCAAGCGCTACTGCGCCAGACGGGATAACGATATCCTTCCTGAACATTTGCTTTCCTGATTGGTTGGGCGCGATTAATTTCTGGGGGTTATTAAAGCACAAAAAGCGCCCGCAGGCGCTTTTTGGAAATCAGGAATTTCGCTTAGGCAGCGCCGGGAACCAGTACTTCGGTGGCGATAATAACGATAATCAGGCCAACCAGCACCGGCACTGACGTGCGTTTTACCACTTCAAACGGAGAGATTTTCGCCATCCCCGCAACCCCAACCACCACGCCCGATACCGGAGAAATGGTACGACCCAGGTTGGAGGCCTGAAGCATTGGAATGGACAGGTAAGCCGGGTTGATGCCGGAGGAGTGTGCCAGCTTAGGGATCATCTCAACAAAGGCGTAGAACGGCGCGTTACCGGAGCCGGTGGTCATCGCCGCCAGCATGGTCAGCACCACCAGCACCAGCATCAGGATAATGCTGGCCGAGCCGAACGAGGTGGCGATAGAGATCAGGCTCTGAATAAAGCCGATGGTGCTCAGCCCCTGGGCAAACACCCCCGCGGCAACCAGCAGCATCACCACGCCCGCGAAGGCATCCGCCATACCGCGGAAGGCTACTTCCAGACCCGTGAACACTTTCTGGGTGTTAAAACCACGAACGAACTCCAGGATGGCCGCCAGCAGCATACAGATCACCAGGATAGTGATGATGTGCAGCTGCGGGCCCCATTTGCCGTCGAAAATAAGCACGCCAATAATCGGCGTGAAGGGCAGGATGGAATAAAACGCCGGGGCGGTAGTGGTGATTTCGCTGACGTCCATCATTTCGTGGCTGACGTTCTCTTTCTTATCGAGATAGCGCTGCCAGAAGAAATGCGCCACGCCCATGCCGAGAATAGCGGTGATGGAGATCGGCAGTGTGGTTTTGAAGGCGAAGTCAATTAGCGACATTTCCGCGGCTTTTGCGGCCAACACTACGTCACCGGAAGTAGGGGAGAGAATAATCGCCGCCGGAGAGGCGCAAATAGCCGCCGCTGCGCCACGGCTGATCCCGACGTTAACCATTACCGGGAACAACGTTGCCATTAACAACACGCCAAGGCCCGTTGCTGAGGAAACGGCTAATGACATCAGACAGGCCAGGAAATAGGCCGCGACCATCAGCAGATAGGGGGAGTTAATATATTGCAGCGGCTTAGAAGCCAGCTTTACCACCATATCATTCGCGCCGATATGGGTCATATAGGCAGCAAATCCGCAGAGCATCATGATCATCATGCCCAGATCGCCGCCGCGGCTCATCAGCAGAATTTTTATATATTCCACAATATCGGTAGCGGTATATCCGGTACTGGCTTCGCTGGCGGGTAAAACCTGATGACCCATTAGCGCGCTAATGATCAGCAGCGTCAGGCCGCCGACAAATAGCACGCCGGTGGCTGAGTAACCTTTAATGATGTAGCGTGCTACACCGACAATGACCACGACTCCAATGAGGAGTTCGAGAAAAGTAAGCATGATTTCCCCTATTTCCTTGCTGCCCGAGAGACAAATAATCAATAAAAAAGAAGCTGAAATGTGCCGAATAAATGTCCAGTCCTTGCTGATTAAAATCAAGAAAGAGACTACTAAAGGCACTGATGACGATATTTTTGCTAACCCTGCGTCATTTATATTAAGACGTTATTGACCTGATGAATAGATATTATATGTCATTAAATTGATGGTGAAGTGTTAAGGTTTTGAGTATTACTTGCCGACAATCGATTTAAAACGTAAATCTCTTTAAAACCACTTCTCTTTCATTCTTTTGCCTGCTTATACTCGGTTCACTTTCTCCTGTCCGACGATCTCAATATGTACGCCAGCTGGACATATCGCCTGCGCTTTATCAAAAAACATCTGCTGATGTTTTTGCTGGCGTTTGGCTGGCTGTTGATCCAGACTCAGGTGGCCGTCGCCTCCCATCAATGTTCAATGGATTTGCGCGGCGAGGTGGCCACCATCCAGCATATGGAGATGATGGCGCAACCGGGGCCGCATTATGCTGCCGGTGCTTCACCGCTGTGTGAAAAACATTGTGTGCCGGATCAGGTACAAAAAGATCCTGCCCAGCCGCATCTGGTGGCGCTGCCTGCCGCCATGACCCTGACCTTAACTCCGCCAGAGTGCTCGTCTGCAAGCCATTCTGCGTGGTCCGTTACCCCTCCTGCTGTGGGGCCGCCGGCAACGATCCGCTATTGCCGGTTTCGGGAGTAAAAACCTGTTAATTCGTTGATTTTATTTACTTAACGTTTAACAGGAGTTTTATCATGCGTACCGTATTCCTTTCCGCGCTGGTTGGCGCGTCCGTCTCTTTCGCTTCTTATACCGTTCAGGCAAACCAGACCTGGCAGGGCCGCGGCGTGGTTCAGTCGATCTCTGACAGCGCCGTCATGCTCCGGCACGAGGCCATACCGGAACTAAAATGGTCAGCGATGACCATGCCGTTTACTTTATCTGCCGGCGCCACGCTGAATGGCACCAAACCGGGGGATGAGGTGACCTTCACGCTTGAGCGTGCGGGTGACGGTTTCCAGATTATCTCGCTGACGCCAGCGCGCTAAGCGAGGTCACCATGAAACAACACACACTGAGCCTGTGGCTCGGTGGGGTGTTGTTCGGCCTGTTAACCTCCGCCGCGCAGGCGGAGCCGTGGACGCTCGAACACACCCTGACCGAAGCCCAGCGCTACTCAGCAGAACTCTCCGCCAGCCGTAACGAAGCGCAGGCGCTGGATGCGATGGCGGATTCCGCCACGCAATTACCTGACCCAAAACTGAAATTCGGTATCGAAAACGTGCCGGTACAGGGCAGCAACGATCGGCGGCTGACGCGCGAAGGGATGACCATGCAGAAGGTTGGCATCATGCAAAGCTACGTCAGCTCAGAGAAGCGGGAACGTAAAGCGCAGACCTTTCAGGCGCAGGCGCGAAGCGTGCTGGCAAAATCCGAGGCCGTCCGCGCCGCGCTTCAGCGTGATACCGCCCAGGCCTGGCTGGATCTGGCGCTGGCCCAGCAGGCACTGAACACGGCCAGAACGCTGGTCCGTGAAACGGAACGTCAGCGCGGCGTGCAGAAGGCGAGCGTCGGGGCGGGAAGCGCAATGCCGGACAGCGTACTGGCCCTGCAAATGATCCTCAGCTCCATGCGCGACAAAGAGACGCTGGCGCAGCGGGATGTGCAGCTGGCGCAAAGCCGTCTGCTGGAGCTTACGGGGCACGCGATTACGGCGGTTCGCGGTCCGCTGCCGCGCTATCAGCGTCTTCCTGCCGATGAAAAAACGTTGCAGGAGGGGATCGTCAGGCACCCGGAAGTGGAGGCCGCACGACGTGAAGCCGAGACCGCGAAAGCGCGTTCAGCGCAATCTGCCGTGGCGGCGATACCCGATGTGGATGTGGAGGTCTATTACGCCCACCGCGCTGAAGGCTATGACGATATGGCTGGCGTGATGTTCAGCGTGGATCTGCCTCTGTTCCAGTCAAAACGTCAGGACAAGGATTACGCCGCCGATGTTTCCCGCTCTATGCAGGCGGCGGATCAACTGACGCTGCTCAAGCGCGAACACATTGCCCAGGTGCAAACGCTGGTGGCGCAGTATCAGGCTGCGCAAACGGTGTGGCAGCGACAGCGGGACGAGGTACTACCGTTGCAGCGTCAACGGCTGGCGGTACTGACGGCGCAATATCGCTCTGGACAGTCGGCGCTTCCGGCCCTGCTGGAGGCGCGTCGTGGCGTACTGGATACGGAACTGGCGGTGAACCAGGCGGAGCGCGAAATGGCGCGAACCTGGGCTGCCGTGAACTGGTTGATCCCGCAGGAGCTGGCGCAATGAAAAAAACAACGTTAATGGCGATTGCCATCGCGATAGCTGCCGCTGGCGGCTATTTTGTCGGACAGAAGCAGACGCATCAGCCGGCTGCGGCTGCACAACCCTCTGAACGTAAGGTGCTTTACTGGTACGACCCCATGGTTCCCGGTCAGCGCTTCGATAAGCCGGGTAAATCCCCCTTTATGGATATGGATCTGGTCCCGCGCTACGCTGATGAAGCGCAGGCGGCGTCAGGCGTGGCCATCAGCACTCAACAGCAGCAAAACCTGGGGATGAAAACCGCCAACGTTGAGATGCGCCAGCTGGTTTCGCCGTTCTCGGCCTTTGCCACGGTTGCAACGGATGAACGTAACGTCTCGGTGGTGTCAGCTCCGGCCAATGGCGTGGTGTCAAAATTGTTTGTTAATGCACCGCAGCAGCAGGTGAAAGCCGGAGAGGCGCTGGCGCAACTGTGGATCCCGCAATGGACCACCGCCCAGCAGGAGTATCTCGCAGTTCGTCAGCTTGGCGATGCCGCATTGACCCGCGCCGCACGCGAGCGGCTGGCGTTGCAGTTTATGCCGGAAGAGGTCATTCGTTTGCTGGAGCGTAGCGGCAAGCCGCAGACCACGCTCATCCTGCGCGCTGACCAGGCCGGCTATGTGGTGAAGCTGGACGTGCGGGAAGGGGCGCAAATCACCGCAACGGCTCCGCTGTTTGAGATCGCCAGCCTCGATCCGGTCTGGCTGGTGGTCGATTACCCGCAAACGCAGGCGCAGTCTCTGGCAGTGGGCAGCAACGTGGTCGCAACGTCAGAAAGCTGGCCGGGGGAGCAATTCCACGGCACGGTCAGCGAATTGCTGCCGCAGATGGAGACGACCACGCGAACCCTGAAAGCCCGTATTGTGATGGAAAATTCCGCACATAAGCTGAAGCCGGGTATGTACCTCTCCGTCAGGCGTGCGGAAGAGATGAAAGGCCCGCCGGTGCTGGCGGTGCCGGAAGAGGCGGTGATTAACAGCGGAGAGTCTGCGCGTCTGCTGCTGGCTACCGGGGACGGTTATTTCCGGCCTGTGACGGTGACAACCGGCCTGACGGCGCAGGGCTGGACGGCGATCCTGTCCGGGGTCAAAGAGGGCGATAAGGTGGTGACGTCCGGGCAATTCCTCATTGATTCCGAAGCCAGCCTGCGTAGCGTGATGCCGGAGGTGACGCCATGATTGCCGCTGTGATTCGCGCCTCGTTGCATAACCGCCTGCTGGTGATCCTGGCCGCGCTGATGATGGCAGGCTGGGGCTGGTGGGCGGTGCAACGCGCGCCGCTGGACGCGTTGCCCGATCTGTCTGATGTGCAGGTCATTATCAAAGCGAGTTATCCCGGGAAAGCGCCGCAGGTGATTGAAGATCAGGTGACCTGGCCGCTGACAACCTCCATGTTGTCTGTGCCGGGCGCCAAAACCGTGCGCGGTTTTTCAATGTTTGGTGACGCTTATGTGTATGTGCTGTTTGAGGATGGCACCGATCTCTACTGGGCGCGATCCCGGGTGCTGGAATATTTAAGCCAGGTACAGGCGCAGTTTCCGCCGGGCGTGAAGGTGTCGCTGGGGCCGGATGCGACGGGCGTCGGCTGGATCTACGAATATGCACTGATCGACCGTAGTGGAAAACACAGCCTGGCAGATCTGCGGGCCCTACAGGACTGGACGCTTAAGTTCGAGCTTAAGACGGTACCGAATGTATCTGAGGTGGCAAGTATTGGCGGAATGGTGCGTCAGTATCAGATCGTGGCGGACCCGGCGAAAATGCGCGCGCTGAATATTACCCACAGCCAGCTATCCGGCGCGGTGCAGGCCGCCAATAAGGAGAGCGGCGGCGCCCTGCTGGAGATGGGCGAAGCGGAGTATATGGTGCGGACAACGGGCTATTTGCGCTCGCTGGAGGATTTTCGCAATGTGGTGATCGCCACCCGCGATGGCGTACCTGTCCTGCTGAAAGATGTCGCCACCATTGGCATTGGCCCGGAGATCCGCCGGGGTGTGGCGGAGCTTAACGGTGAAGGGGAGGTTGCTGGCGGCGTAATCGTGATGCGCTACGGGCAGAACGCGCTGGAAACCCTTCGCGCGGTAAAAGCGAAACTGAGCGAGCTGCAAAAAACGCTGCCGCAGGGCGTCGAGATTGTTCCGGTCTACGATCGTTCCACGCTGATTGAGGACTCGGTCAAAACGCTGACGCACAAGCTGCTCGAAGAGTTTGCCGTGGTGGTACTGGTGTGTGCGCTGTTCCTGTTCCACCTGCGCTCCGCGCTGGTGGCGATGGTCTCTCTGCCGCTGGGGATCCTCGGGGCTTTTGTGGTGATGCACTATCAGGGCATTAACGCGAATATGATGTCGCTCGGCGGGATCGCCATTGCCATCGGGGCGATGGTGGATGCCGCAATTGTGATGATTGAAAACATGCACAAGGTGCTGGAGCAGTGGCGGCATGATAATCCGGGCAAGGAGCCCGCGCCGGGGGAATACTGGCGTCTGGCGGAAAAGGCGGCGGTTGAAGTGGGACCGGCGCTGTTTTGCAGCCTGTTAATCATCACGCTGTCATTTATACCGGTTTTTTCGCTGGAAGCGCAGGAGGGGAGAATGTTCTCGCCGCTGGCGTTCACCAAAACCTGGTCGATGGCCGTGGCCGCCGGGCTTGGGATCACCCTGGTGCCGGTGCTAATGGGCTTTTTCATTCGCGGGAAAATCCCGGATGAGAAGGCAAACCCGATCAACCGCCTCCTGATCCGCCTGTATGAGCCGCTGCTGGACAAGGTACTGACCTTCCCGAAAACGACGCTGGCACTGGCATGTCTGCTGCTGATCGCCACGCTCTGGCCGCTGAGCCGCCTGGGAAGCGAATTTATGCCGCCGCTGGATGAAGGAGATTTACTCTATATGCCCTCCACGCTGCCGGGGATCTCTGCTCGCGAGGCATCACGGCTGCTTCAGCAGACGGACCGCTTGATCAAAAGCGTCCCGGAGGTGGCGAGCGTGTTTGGCAAAGCCGGTCGGGCAGAGTCGGCAACCGATCCCGCGCCATTAACCATGCTGGAAACAACCATCCACTTTAAGCCCCGCGAGCAGTGGCGGCCAGGAATGACGCCGCAAAAGCTGGTGGAGGAGCTCGATAAAACCGTGTCGCTGCCGGGCATTGCCAATGTGTGGGTGCCGCCTGTCCGTAACCGTCTGGACATGCTGGCAACCGGGATCAAAAGCCCGGTCGGCATTAAGGTGAACGGCAATAATATTGCCGACATTGAGCGTGTGGCCCGGCAGATTGAGCAGGTGGTGAAGGACGTTCCTGGCGTCTCCTCTGCGCTGGCGGAGCGTCTGGAAGGCGGACGCTACGTGGATATTCGTATCGATCGGCAAAAAGCCGCGCGCTACGGCGTTTCCGTCGATGAACTGCAAAGCCTGGTCTCCACGCTGGTCGGGGGCGATAACATTGGCGAGGTGATCCAGGGACGCGAGCGGTATCCCATCAACCTGCGTTATCCCCGCGATTTGCGTGATAACGTCGACGCGTTGCGGGTGTTGCCGGTAGTGACCGCCAGCGGTAGCCAGGTGGCGCTGGGGGAATTGGCCGATATCGTCGTGACGGAAGGCCCACCGATGCTAAAAAGTGAAAACGCGCGCCTTTCCAGCTGGATCTATGTTGACTTGCGCGGGCGCGATCTGAAGTCCGCCGTGGATGAAATGCAAAAACGGGTGGAGGAGAAGGTGGTATTGCCGCAGGGCGTGTCTCTCTCCTGGTCCGGGCAGTTTGAATATCTGGAACGGGCGACCGCGAGGCTCAAAATAGTTTTACCTGTCACGCTGATGATTATATTCGTCCTTTTATGGTTAACCTTCAGGCGGATATCAAATGTCCTGATAATAATGGGGGCATTGCCGTTCGCGCTTATTGGGGGCGTGTGGTTATTGTGGCTGCTTGAATATAATTTGTCAGTGGCGGGGGCCGTTGGCTTTATCGCCCTTTCCGGAGTGGCGGCAGAATTCGGCGTAATTATGGTTCTTTATTTGAATCATGCGATCGATAAATATCACAGGCTGGAGCCAGAAGGGGGAAATACGGTGCTGATGCGGGCGATCCACGAAGGTGCCGTGCTGCGCGTGCGTCCGAAGGTGATGACGGTCGCCACTATTATGGCAGGACTGCTGCCCATCATGTGGGGGAGTGGGAGTGGCTCGGAGGTGATGCAACGTATTGCCGCGCCGATGATTGGTGGCATGGTAACGGCACCGTTATTGTCGATGTTAGTTATTCCCGCACTCTACAAATTGTTACATCAACGTTAAATATGTCAACTGCATGTGCTTATTCAGGTATGCAGTTTATGTATCCTCAGATTATTCCCAGGAACGGGATGGTAATTAGGAATAACACCCATGCTGTTAAGCGTTCATTCAAGTATTCTGTGTTAAGGTCTGCACCGAATACTAAATATGGTAATGGCATTGTGATTGTACGAATTAAATTCCCCCTGATTTTGTTGTTTATTATTGGGCAGTTATCGTGTGCGTCTACTGTTAATGCAGACAGCAATACAGCGGATAAAGGCTGGTTCACCACCTTCACGGATAACGTCGCGCAAACATGGAATGAACCTGAGCATTACGATCTCTATATTCCGGCCATTACGTGGCATGCACGTTTCGCCTACGATAAAGAAAAAACAGACCGTTATAACGAACGTCCGTGGGGGGCCGGCTTCGGTCAGTCTCGCTGGGATGAAAAAGGTAACTGGCATGGCCTGTACCTGATGGCGTTTAAGGACTCCTACAATAAATGGGAGCCTATTGGCGGTTACGGCTGGGAAAAAACCTGGCGTCCGTTATCAGACGACAACTTCCGTCTCGGGCTGGGCTATACGGCAGGGTTTACGGCGCGTGATAACTGGAAATACATTCCTGTTCCGGTACTGCTGCCGCTTGCCTCCATTGGTTACGGTCCGGCGACGTTTCAGATGACCTACATACCGGGTACCTATAACAACGGTAACGTTTACTTTGCCTGGATGCGGTTTCAGTTTTAACTGAATTTTTCTGCTAAATCGGCCAAAAAATGCACAGACATGGAAATGTAAAGAATAAAAATCGGACAGCGAAAATTAACGCGACTTTTGTCACTTTTTATCAAAGATCCGCTGGACAAAACGCCTCACAATTGTTGTACTGATACCCGACACAGCATTTGTGTCGTTTTTTAATGTAAAGGTAATTTTGATGTCTAAGATTAAAGGTAACGTTAAGTGGTTTAATGAGTCCAAAGGATTCGGTTTCATTACTCCTGAAGATGGCAGCAAAGACGTGTTCGTACACTTCTCTGCAATCCAGTCTAATGGTTTCAAAACTCTGGCTGAAGGTCAGCGCGTAGAGTTCGAAATCACTAACGGTGCCAAAGGCCCTTCTGCTGCTAACGTAATCGCTCTGTAATTCAGACGCGTCAGCAAGAATTTCAAAACCCGCTCAATGAGCGGGTTTTTTTCGTTCTGAATCAACCGATAAGATAGATCTTCAGGAAGCTGGCGACGATCGCGACGCTTAGCAATACCATACCCACGCCTAAGAGATTTTCTTTCATGCTATCACCCTCGTTCAATATTGAGCCAAGAGTGACAGAGAAAAATTAAGCCAACATTAAGGTTGCCGTGCTTAATGTCCGCTGGCGGAGGAAAATAACCAGAATGCGATCGCAGTCATCGCAAACGAGCCAAGCATGTTAACGGCAATGTTCGTCAGCGCCCAGCCCATCCGGCCTTCCTGAAACAGAAACACCACCTCCGCAGAGAAGGTAGAAAACGTTGTTAAGCCGCCGCAGAAACCGGTTGTAATCAGAACCTTCCACATAGGGTCGATGTTGGTCATGCGATTAAACCAGGCCAGCCCCATCCCAATAATAAACGCCCCGATCAGATTTGCCGCCAGTGTCCCCATCGGAATGGCCTGATGCAGAGGGTTAAACCGCATGCTTAAGAGCCACCGCGCAACGCTACCCGTGCCTCCACCAATAAAAACGGCTATAAGTAGTTGTAACACTGTCAATACCTGCTATTTGCTGTGTAAGTGCGTCGAGTGTAACGCTGTTTTTGACCGGGAGACAATTATGTATGTTGCAGTAGGGCAGTTCGCGGTGACGCCGGACTGGAATGAAAACGCGGAAAAATGCGTCTCCCTGATGCATGCGGCGAAGCAAAAGGGGGCGTCGTTGCTGGTACTTCCCGAGGCGTTACTGGCCCGTGATGATGGCGATCCGGACCTGTCGGTAAAGTCTGCGCAAACGCTGGAAGGGGCGTTTCTGAAACGACTGCTGGCCGAAAGCGTTGGCAACACGCTCACCACCATATTGACGGTCCATATTCCGTCCTCGCCGGGGCGCGCGGTGAACACGCTGGTGGCGATACGTGAGGGTGCCATTGTCGCGAGCTACGCCAAACTTCATCTGTATGATGCGTTCAGCGTTAAGGAGTCGCGCCTGGTCGATCCGGGGAGTGTAATTCCGCCGCTGATTGAGGTGGAGGGTTTTAAGGTTGGCCTGATGACCTGCTACGATATCCGTTTTCCCGAGCTGGCGCTGAACCTGGCATTGCAGGGGGCGGAGGTGCTGGTTCTGCCCGCCGCGTGGGTCAAAGGACCGCTTAAGGAGCATCACTGGGCGACGCTGCTGGCAGCACGCGCGCTGGATACCACCTGTTACGTGGTAGCCGCGGGTGAATGTGGTAACAAAAATATTGGGCAGAGCAGGGTTGTCGATCCGCTGGGGGTGACGGTTGTTGCGGCAGCGGAGACGCCTGCGTTATTGCTGACGGAGATAATTTCAGCCCGAATAGCGCTTGCGCGGCAGCAATTACCTGTTCTGCGCAACCGCAGGTTTGCGCCACCGCAATTAATGTGATGTTTTTTTCAACAATGCTTGATTCACCTTGTTACAGATTGCTATTGTGTGCACGCGCCAAATGACCGTTAATACGTTCAGGTTTTTTGGCGGAATGCAGCCTGTTTCATGTAAAGAAGGTATTTATGGGTGAGATTAGTATTACCAAACTGCTGGTGGTTGCCGCACTGGTCGTCCTGCTGTTCGGTACCAAGAAGTTACGCACGCTGGGTGGAGACCTGGGTGCTGCCATTAAGGGCTTTAAGAAAGCAATGAACGATGACGACGCGGCAGCGAAGAAAAGTGCCGAAGATGACATCACTGCACAGAAGCTTTCACACAAAGAGTAATGGCAATGCTGCAAGGCTTGCATAAAAAAACCGGCTCACGAGGCCGGTTTTTTGTTTTACTGTAAATAAATTTTACAGCTTTATTTCACTTCTTCGCCCTTCGCCTGCATATCGGCGTGATAAGAGGAGCGAACAAACGGACCGCACGCGGCATGGGTAAAGCCCATCGCCATCGCTTCGGCTTTCATTTCATCGAACTCATCCGGGCTTACGTAACGCTGTACAGGCAGGTGGTGACGGCTTGGCTGGAGGTACTGGCCCAGCGTCAGCATGGTGACGCCGTGGCGGCGCAGATCGCGCATCACTTCAATGATCTCAGCGTTGGTTTCACCCAGGCCGACCATCAGACCAGACTTGGTTGGAATATGCGGATGGGCTTCTTTAAAGCGTTCCAGCAGCTTCAGCGACCAGTTGTAGTCTGCACCGGGACGTACCTGACGGTAGATACGCGGTACGTTCTCCAGGTTGTGGTTGAACACGTCTGGTGGCGTCGCGGTCAGGATATCGAGCGCGCGATCCATACGGCCACGGAAATCCGGCACCAGCGTCTCAATCTTAATGTTCGGGCTTTTTTCGCGGATGGCGGTAATACAGTCAGCAAAATGCTGAGCACCGCCATCGCGCAGATCGTCACGGTCAACGGAGGTAATAACAACATAACGCAGCGCCATATCGGCAATCGTCTGCGCCAGTTTTTGCGGTTCGTTAGCGTCTGGCGCAACAGGACGGCCATGGGCAACGTCACAGAACGGACAGCGGCGGGTGCAGATGGCACCCAGAATCATAAATGTCGCGGTACCGTGATTGAAACATTCAGCAAGGTTAGGGCACGAGGCCTCTTCACAGACAGAGTGAAGACCATTTTTGCGCATCGCCGCTTTGATCCCCTGGATACGCGAAGAGTCGGCCGGAAGTTTGATTTTCATCCATTCCGGTTTTCTTAACAGCGCCTCGCGCTCTGTAGCCACGTTTTTAACCGGGATAAGGGCCATTTTATCGGCATCGCGGTATTTAACACCGCGTTCCATCACAATGGGTTTACTCATAGCGTGCGTGTTCCAGTTGCGAATATCGAAGGAAAGCGTTTCAATTCAAGGGAATGTTGTAATTATCAACTATTTTTGAACGAACGACAGGCAGTATATCATTTAAAGGGGCGATAAAGCAGCCTGCCAGGTCGCCAATTTGTAAAATAGTTGTTGTTTTGTGCCTTTTGCCCCGCTTGCGGCAGGGGCTTGCGCTGAAAGGCGGGATCAGAAAGCCTGGCGGATCACGTTAATGACGTTTTCCAGCACCGGATCGCGCAGGCTTAGCTTGTTGTAATGCAGTGAGATTTCAACAGATTCCGTCGTAAGTTGACTCAATGGAATGCTCTCCAGCGGCCAGCATTTTTGAAGCAAAGCGAAGAGACGCACAGGCATAATACAGAGCAAATCGCTGCTGCCAATCAGGGCCGCGAGGGTAAACATATTGTAACTGCTGAAGCTGATCAGACGGTCCGGGAACAGTTCGTCAATACGCTGGCGCAGCGGATCCGGGCCCTGCCCCTCGGACATAAAGGTTGCATGTTCGTAATGACGCAAATTTTCAGGCGTTAAAGGTGCGCTCAATACAGGATGATTCTGACGACAAACGAGCGCCAGAGAGTCGGTATAGAGAACGTTATGCCCTAATGCTCTGGCCGCGAAGCTGTTGCTGTCGATGATCAGGTCCGTCTGGAATTGCGCCAGCTGAGTTTCCGGATCGTTAACGGGCACATTGCGGATCAGCAGCTGTGGCGCATGCTGTTTAACAGCCTGGTAAATAGCGGGCATGACCAGAACGCCCACAGAGGGAGAAGTGCCTATGGTGATGGTTCGTTGCTTATCGTAACTGCCGGTGAGATCCAGCGCGCCCAGAATCGATTCCAGACCCTGGCTGATGTACTCATGCAGATGGGTTGCGTACGCGGTGGGGGTTACGCCCTGGCCTTTACGAATAAATAAGGGATCGGGAAATATCGCGCGCAATTTTTGAATTGACTGGCTAATAGCAGAGGGTGTGAGATTAAGAATTTTCGCAGCATTAACGATACCTTTGTGGACATATACCGCCTCAAAAATAGTCAATAAATTGAGATCAATATTACGTAAAGTCCGGAAAATTTGCGGCTTATCTTCGCCGCTGGTTTCATTCAGGCGTTTGGCTGGTAAATTAGTAGGCTCCACGCTCTTACTCCGTATCCATTCACAATATGAATGATAGTTGAATTTATTTATTATGCTTGCAGAGATTCGTAAAGTGTTTCGTAAGTTTCCCTTGTTTATCGAAAACAAGCAGTTGGGTGATTATCACGCACGTTACACGATACCCGGTGATGGTACTATTAAGGTTCTAATTAATATGGGACGCTAATATATGGGCGACTCGAAAATATAGAATATGCGGTTTATTGTAAAGCGTAAATGCGGCAATTAAGCAGTGGCTGGTCAAATTACCGAACCACTGCCGGAAGTGTGTTAAGCAGCAATATATTCGTGGTCAGGATTGTTAAGCAGCGCTAAAAACTTCTTCAGAAGCACGGGGCGGATATTCTCAGGCGTGGCGGTAGTGACCCACTGGCGCATTTGCGTCATTTCCATACCCGCATACCCGCATGGGTTGATGCGCTGGAAAGGGGTGAGATCCATATTGATATTCAGCGCCAGCCCGTGGAACGAGCAGCCTTTACGGATACGCAGCCCCAGCGAACAGATTTTCTTCTCTCCCACGTAGACGCCCGGGGCATCGGCGCGAGGATGAGCGTCGATACCGTACTCAGCGAGCGTGTTCACCACGGTCTGTTCCAGTAAGGTCACGAGCTCACGTACGCCCAGCTTTCTGCGTTTCAGGTTAAGCAGGACATACATTACCTGCTGGCCCGGGCCGTGGTAGGTTACCTGTCCACCGCGATCGCTCTGGATCACCGGGATATCACCCGTCATCAATAAATGTTCGGCTTTTCCTGCCTGGCCCTGAGTAAACACCGGCATGTGTTCAACCAGCCAGATTTCATCAGGGGTGGTGTCATCGCGCATATCGGTAAAGTCATGCATAGCCTGAGAGACTGGCTCGTAAGGCTGTATCCCAAGATGGCGAACAAGAATTTTATCCTGGTACAAAAGGACGTCTCCGAAGACAAGGGAGAATAGGTAACGCGGAGTATATCACAGCGGGGAAGTGGGTTACCCGGCAAACCGGGTAACCGCAGAGGGACTACAGCACCATACGAACAATTTCGATATTGCCGAGCTCTTCGTACAGCGTCTCAACCTGCTCAATGTGTGTCGCAGTGATGGTGATTGAGACCGAGTGGTAATTACCTTTGCTGCTCGGTTTGACTGATGGAGAGTAGTCGCCCGGCGCATGGCGCTGTACCACTTCAACCACCTGATCAACCAGCTCAGGTTTCGCCAGACCCATTACTTTGTAAGTAAAAGGGGTAGGGAATTCAAGCAGTTCGTTAAGTTTGGTTTTCATGTCAGCTCCGGCGTGTGTGTAAAAAATAATAACTCCCGCCACGGGGCGGGAGTTTTACTGATACGTAGTATATGGGGATCAAAATCACACTTTCAAGTGTTCAATTTTTAACCAAACCAGTGATGGAACATCAGCTTAATGTAATCAATGATTTTGCCGAAGAAATTGCCTTCAGGAATCTCCTCCAGCACCACCAGCGGGCGTTGATCGATGGTTTTGCCATCCAGCTGGAAGTTGATAGTACCCACGACCTGATTCTTTTGCAGCGGGGCGTGCAGCTCGGTGGTATTCAGCACATAGCTGGCTTTCAGATCTTTCATACGACCGCGTGGGATAGTCAGATAGAGATCTTTGTCCACGCCCAGGGAAGCGCGGTCGTTATCGCCAAACCAGACAGGTTCAGAGGCAAATTCTTTACCGGCTTTCAGCGGGTTCACGGTTTCGAAGAAGCGGAAGCCCCAGGTCAGCAGTTTTTTGCTTTCCGTTTCGCGTCCTTTAAACGTACGCCCCCCCATCACGGCAGAGATCAGACGCATCTGGCCTTCAGTGGCGGAGGCCACCAGGTTATAACCAGCTTTATCGGTGTGGCCGGTTTTGATACCGTCGACGTTCAGGCTGTTGTCCCACAGCAGGCCGTTACGGTTGGTCTGACGAATGCCGTTGAAGGTGAACTCTTTCTCTTTGTAGATAGAGTACTCGTTTGGCACGTCGCGGATCAGCGCCTGACCGATCAGCGCCATGTCACGCGCGGAGCTGTACTGACCCTCGGCGTCCAGGCCGTGAACGGTCTGGAAGTGGCTGTTTTTCAGACCCAGCGCGGAGACGTAGCTGTTCATCAGGCCCACAAACGCGTCCTGGCTGCCCGCGGCAAAATCAGCCATGGCCACGCAGGCGTCGTTACCGGACTGCAAGTTGATGCCACGGATAAGCTGAGAGACCGGAACCTGCATGCCAGGTTTCAGGAACATCAGCGATGAACCTTTGAACACGGGGTTGCCGGTTGCCCACGCATCGTTACCGATAGTCACCAGGTCGGTTTCTTTGAATTTGCCTGCTTTCATAGCCTGGCCGATAACATAGCTGGTCATCATTTTGGTCAGGCTGGCCGGATCGCGGCGGGCATCGGCGTTCTGTTCTGCCAGAACTTTGCCGGAGTTGTAATCAATCAGGATGTAGGATTCCGCGTCGATCTGCGGAACGCCAGGGATCATGGTCTTGATGTTCAGGTCATCCGCGTGAGCTGCGGAGAACGCAGCAGCGCAAAGGGCCGTGGTCAGCGCCATGCGCTGCACAAAACGAGCAGAAAAAGTGGTCTTCATGGTCAGAACTACGACATCCGTGATGGAATTAAAAAAGTGCCTTACTATAGCAAATGCTATACGGGCAGGCATCCGACTTTCATCATGAGAGTGTTAACGTGGTTTACACAAACTGACATTTCGGATACCACCGAATAATTATTTTGCAACAGCGATAAACGACTGGAGCTGCGCCTCGCTCTGCAAACGCTGTTGCAGGGATGCTGCCTGCGATTTGCTGGCAAACGGACCCATCTGGATACGCCATACCGCACCGTTTTGCTCAACGCGGCCTGGCACGCCAAACTGTTTGCTTAAACGCTGCTGATATTGCTCTGCACGGGTCCGATCGCTGACAGCGCCAACCTGAACCACGTAGCTGCCGCTCGCCGTCGCAGGCGCCGCAGTCTGCGTAGCAGCAGGCGCGGTCACCGGGGCGGGTTGTGCAGCGGGTGCAGCAACGACGGGCGCAGGCGCTGGGGCAGGTTCATTTGATTCAATCACGCCCGGCGCTAACGTGGTGGGTGCGCCAAGGAAACCACTGCTTTTCACCGGGGCGCCTGTCGCGTCTTCACTTTGCAGCGTATCGTTGCTGATGGCGCGCACTTCACCCTGCGGCTGCGCGGGCACTGCCGGCGTTGAAGCGCCCCCCATACCACCGCTCAGATCCGGGCGAGCGGGCAGGGCATAGGTCTGTTTCGCGACCGTGGTACAGGCCGTGCCCGGGCCAGACAGCGAACCATCCTGCGCCACGATAATTGGGTCGATACGCACTTTAGTATTGTTTGAGGTGTTCAGACGGTCGGCCGCCGCGCGGGACAGGGAGATCACGCGATCGGTGCCGTAAGGACCGCGATCGTTGATACGCACCACGATCATTCGGCCATTCGCCAGGTTAGTGATGCGTGCATAGCTCGGGACAGGCAGCGTCGGGTGTGCCGCCGTGATCTGCATCGGATCGAAGGTTTCACCCGACGCGGTCAGGTTGCTACCGGGCTC
Source organism: Enterobacter cloacae complex sp. AR_0002 (assembly GCF_001922365.1). NCBI lineage: Bacteria > Pseudomonadati > Pseudomonadota > Gammaproteobacteria > Enterobacterales > Enterobacteriaceae > Enterobacter > Enterobacter cloacae complex sp. AR_0002. The sequence continues at coordinate 2,181,755 of NZ_CP018814.1, read as the reverse complement.
AGCGTCATAGATGGCAGCAAAGCCAGCCTGGCTGAAACGGGAAGGATCCTGAACGATTTTATAGCTTTTACCGTCGCGCTGATAATCCTGATTCACGCTGGCGTTCAGCGGTTCATAAACGGGATCGGCACCGCTAATCTCGACAATCGGGCCATTACAGACCGCAGGCTGCGGCGGCGCGACGGTTGCCTGTTGCTGACCATCATCACTTGTACAGGCGGCAAGTAAACTTGCTGCGATGCAGATCCCCAGCCACTGCTTACGCATTGCGATCCCCTTATTTTTATACGCTTTTGGACAACATTTTCCTGTGGGTATGGATCGACATGACGATACCAAACCCGGCCATCAACACGATCAGTGCCGAGCCCCCGTAACTCACCAGCGGCAGCGGTACGCCGACAACCGGCAGAATCCCACTCACCATACCAATATTTACGAAGACATAAACGAACAAAATCAACATTAATCCGCCTGCCATCACGCGACCAAAGGTGGTTTGGGCGCGTGCGGCAATCCACAAACCTCGCATGATCAGCAGCACGTAGAGTGCAAGCAGAACCAGGATGCCAACCAGCCCTAACTCCTCAGCCAGAACGGCAAAGATAAAGTCGGTGTGGCGTTCCGGTAAAAATTCGAGCTGCGACTGCGTACCGTGCAGCCAGCCTTTGCCGCGCAGGCCGCCGGAGCCAATCGCAATCTTCGACTGAATAATATGATAGCCTGCGCCCAGCGGATCGGTCTCGGGATCGAGCAGCATCATAACGCGCTGACGCTGGTAATCATGCATCAGGAAGAACCAGAGGATAGGGATAAACGCGGCAACCAGCACCACGGCGATACCAATCAGACGCCAGCTCAGGCCGGACAGGAACAGGACGAACAGGCCGGAGAGGGCGATAAGAATCGAGGTACCGAGGTCCGGCTGTGCGGCCACGAGCAGCGTCGGCAGGAAAATCAGCACCAGCGCAATGGCGGTATTTTTCAACGACGGCGGGCAGACGTCGCGGTTAATAAAGCGCGCCACCATCAGCGGGACGGCGATTTTGGCGATTTCCGACGGCTGGAAGCGGACAATCCCCAGATCCAGCCAGCGCTGTGCCCCCTTCGAGATGGCGCCGAAAGCATCTACTGCCACCAACAAAATGATACAGAAAATATAGAGATAGGGCGCCCAGCCCTCGTACACGCGCGGCGGTATTTGCGCCATCACCACCATAATAACCAGACCCATGGCGATCTGGCCGATTTTACGCTCCATCATGCCGATATCCTGGCCGCTGGCGCTCCAGATAACGAGGGCGCTATAGACCAGCAGAGCCAGCAGAATCAGCAGCATGGCTGGGTCGATGTGGATCTTGTCCCACAGCGATTTTTTATTCGGATTATCCGTCATGATTATTGGTCCTCCGCCGCAGCGGCTGCCGGGTTTTCAGCTGGCAGTTCGGTGTTGTTGTCACCCAGCATGATGTGGTCGAGGATTTGACGCATGATGGTACCCACCGCCGGGCCTGCGCCGCCGTTCTCCAGAATCATCGCCACCGCAACCTGCGGGTTATCATAAGGGGCAAACGCCGTCATGAGCTTGTGGTCACGCAGACGTTCGGCAATTTTATGTGCGTTGTAAGTTTCATTCGCTTTAAGACCGAAGACCTGAGCCGTACCTGATTTCGCGGCTACCTTATACGGTGCGCCAGCGAAATATTTGTGCGCCGTCCCGTTAGGGCGGTTGGCTACACCGTACATGCCGTCTTTCGCGATTTCCCAGTATCCGGAATGAATGTCACCCACCGGCGGCTCGTGCGGCTGTATCCATGGCACTTTTTTGCCGTCTTCAACGGTGCTTTGCAGCAGGTGCGGCACTTTCACGACGCCATCGTTGATGAGGATCATCATCGCCTTGTTCATTTGCAGCGGCGTTGCCGTCCAGTAGCCCTGGCCGATCCCCACCGGAATGGTGTCACCCTGATACCAGGGTTTTTTAAAGCGCTTCAGCTTCCATTCGCGGGTTGGCATGTTGCCGGAACGCTCTTCAGCCAAATCTATACCGGTGTAATGCCCGTAGCCGAATTTGCTCATCCATTCAGACAGACGGTCAATACCCATGTCGTAGGCGACCTGATAGAAGAAGGTATCCGCCGACTCCTCCAGTGATTTGGTCACGTTCAGATGGCCGTGGCCCCATTTTTTCCAGTCGCGGTAGCGTTTCTCAGAGCCAGGCAACTGCCACCAGCCGGGGTCAAACAGACTGGTATTACGGGTGATGACGCCCGCGCTCAGCGCAGACACGGCGACATACGGTTTAACCGTTGAAGCTGGAGGATAAACCCCCTGCGTTGCGCGGTTTACCAGCGGCGTGTTTGGATCGTTGAGCAGGCCGGAGTAATCCTTGCTGGAGATGCCATCCACGAAGAGGTTCGGATCGTAGCTTGGCATCGAAACCATCGCCAGAATGCCGCCGGTACGCGGGTCGGTCACAATAACCGCAGCACGGCTACCCGCCAGCAGCGTCTCGATATACTGCTGTAGCTTCAGGTCGAGCGTCAGATAGACGTCATGCCCCGCCTGCGGGGGCACCTCTTTCAGTTGCCGGATCACGCGGCCACGGTTGTTAACTTCAACCTCTTCATACCCGGTCTGACCGTGCAGTACATCTTCGTAATAACGTTCGATCCCCAGCTTGCCAATATCATGGGTTGCGGCGTAGTTAGCCAGCTTGCCGTCTTTATCAAGGCGTTCGACGTCTTTATCGTTGATTTTGGAGACGTAACCAATGACGTGCGTCAGCGCGGAGCCGTAAGGATAGTAGCGGCGTTTATAGCCTTTGACTTCCACCCCGGGGAAACGGTACTGGTTAACGGCAAAACGGGCGACCTGCACTTCTGTCAGGTTGGTTTTTACCGGAATGGAGGTGAAGCGGTGAGAACGTGCGCGCTCTTTTTTGAACGCAGCGATATCGTCATCAGTCAGGTCGACAACGCTTCTCAGCGCGTTCAGGGTATCCTGCACGTTATCCACTTTCTCGGGCATCATCTCTATCTGGTAGATGGTGCGATTAAGCGCCAGCGGCGTGCCGTTACGATCGTAGATAATGCCGCGGCTGGGCGCGATGGGCACCAGCTTGATACGGTTTTCGTTTGAGCGGGTCTGGTAATCGGTATAGCGGACAATTTGCAGATTATAGAGGTTGGCGATCAGCACGCCGGTAAGCAGCAAAATCCCCGTAAAGGCGACCAGCGCCCGGCGCACAAACAGCGCGGACTCAGCCGTATAGTCGCGAAAAGAATTCTGTAGTTTCATCCGCTGCTTAAATTACCCTGGTCAGTCATTACTCGCGGTGATAAGGGTGGTTGGTAGTGATGCTCCATGCGCGATACAAACTTTCTGCCACGAGAACCCGTACAAGCGGGTGGGGCAGCGTCAGCGCCGAGAGTGACCAACTTTGTTCTGCTGCCGCTTTGCAGGCGGGAGATAACCCCTCTGGTCCGCCAATCAACAGACTGACGTCCCGACCATCCTGCTTCCAGCGCTCCAGTTCGTGCGCCAGCTGCGGCGTATCCCAGGGTTTGCCCGGGATATCGAGGGTCACGATGCGGTTTTTGCCTGCGGCAGCCAGCATCAGCTCTCCCTCTTTATCGAGAATACGTTTGATATCTGCGTTCTTGCCGCGCTTTCCTGCTGGGATCTCCACCAGTTCGAACGGCATATCTTTTGGGAAACGACGCAGATACTCAGTAAAACCGGTTTGTACCCAGTCCGGCATTTTGGTGCCGACGGCGACCAGTTGCAACTTCACGCATTAACCCCAGAGTTTTTCCAGCTCATACAGGCGACGACTCTCTTCCTGCATGACGTGGACAATCACATCGCCGAGATCGACAACCACCCAGTCAGCGGTCGCTTCACCTTCAACGCCCAGCGGAAGCAGCCCTGCCGCGCGCGATTCCTGAACAACATGGTCAGCAATCGAAACAACGTGACGAGTTGAGGTGCCGGTGCAGATGATCATGCAGTCGGTGATGCTGGATTTACCCTTAACGTCGATAGCGATGATGTCCTGACCTTTCAGGTCATCAATTTTGTCGATAACAAAATCCTGGAGTGCTTTACCCTGCAAGTTTTCCCCCTGGGTGAATGAGATTGTACAACTATGAATTCGTGGCCAGTCAGTATACCTGAACTGACGCCAGTCGCGGGACAAATGTCACCGCCCGGCTTTTGAAGGCGGGTATCATCCCACCCTCCGCCTGAGATTGCATCGCCATTTTTGTAAAACAATTTCTGTAAAGCAGCGATCGGCGGGAAAGTCTGGCAGCGGAGGATATCAGTATGGCTTAGCCTGTCAAGGCAGGATAATCATTAACGGACAATTTCGCCGGCGATGCTCAGACATCTGTACTTTTCTGATACAGACCGTGCGCAAGGATATAGGCCAGCACGGGCGAGGGGAGGAGATCGTCACAGTCTAAACCCTGCTGGAGACGCTCGCGGATGAGGGTCGCGGAAATATCAAACCACGGCGTTTCAGCGAGGTAAATTTTCCCGGCGGGGAGACTGTGCAGGTCTTCTATATTGTCCGTCAGATGTGCGTCAAGCCACTGCTGATGCTGCGCGTCGCGCATGGTCAGCGGATAGCCCGGACGGCGGCAGACCAGCAGATGACTGTTTTCCAGAATGGTTTCGTACTGGTACCAGCTGGGAAAGTTGAGCAAGGAATCCTGGCCGATGATAAACGCCAGCGGTTTCATGGGCCCCTGCTCAGCGCGCCACTCCCGCAGCGTTTGCGATGTCCAGGAAGGGGTATCCCTGCGCAGTTCACGCTCATCCAGCGTGAAGAGAGGCTTATCGGCGATAGCCAGCGCGAGCATCGCTTTACGCTGCTCGCTGGTTGCTTCTGGCTGAGGACGGTGCGGCGGAACATTGTTGGGCATGATGATTACCCGCTGCAACCCAATCAAATTCGCGAGGATTTCTACCGGCTTAAGATGCCCATAGTGTACCGGGTCGAAGGTCCCGCCATACATTGCCTGTAAAGAATGCATATCACCCATCGATAAATACGTCTGCCAGCGCCTTATGGCAGAGCAGCAAAGAGAGACTCTCCAGCTCCGCCCAGACAGACTGACCGTAATCCTGTTTTAACGTCAGTTCGGCGCGCATCAGAAGTTGCACTGCCTGACGCAACTGCTTCTGGCTCAGGCGGTTTATCGCCTCCGTGGTCATCGCCCGACGGTTTTGCCAGACGCGATGTTTGTCGAATAAGGCGCGCAGGGGCGTGTGTGCTGACTGGCGTTTAAGGTTGTTCAGCAGCAGTAATTCGCGCTGGAGCGTACGGAGAAGGATGACCGGCTCACTCCCTTCCAGGCGCAGCTGTTGCAGGATGTGCAGAGCACGTTTACTTTTCGCCGACAGCAGCGCATCAACCCAGTGGAAGGGGGTAAAGTGCGCGGCATCATTCACCGCCTGTTCCACGCGCGGCAGCGTCAGCTTGCCATCGGGCCACAGCAGGGCGAGCCTGTCCAGCGCCTGCGCCAGTGCCAGAAGGTTGCCTTCGTAGCAGTAGCACAGGAGCTGACTGGCGGCCTCATCCAGCTGCAAATTGTGCTGCTTTGCTCGCGCGGCAACCCATTTTGGCAGATGCGCCTGCTCTGGAGTCTGGCAGGAGACAAGCACCGCACTGGGGGTTAGCCGGGTAAACCAGGCAGCGTTTTCCTGCGCTTTTGTGAGTTTGTTGCCGCGTACGATAAGCAGCAGATCGCCGTGTAACAAACTCACCAGCATAGCCAGCTGTTCATTGATGGCAGCGTTAGGACCATTCTCAGGCAGCAGGATCTGGATTGTCTGACGAGAGGCAAACAGGCTCATGGCCTGACAAAGCGAGAAGATAGCGTTCCAGTCGGTACTGTTATCGATCTGGAACGTATGATGCTCATCGAAACCCTGCGCGGCTGCCGCATGGCGAACCGCATCAAGGCTTTCCTGTAGTAACAGGGGGTCGTTGCCGAGTAGCAGATAGGCCGCGCGCAGCCCTTCGTTGAGCTGCGCGCGGAGTTGTTCAGGATACAACCTGATCATCAGTTACCCAGAGACGTTGGCATATCCGGCGTGCTGGCATCCGGTGTTTCGATAACGTCAGCGCCTTTTTTCGTCGACGCGGCAATGGCAGGCAGCCTGCGGATCAGCTGTTCCGCGGCCTTATCATACATTTCCTTGATGATAATCTGCTGTTCGGCGTCTTTTGCCAGCGCCGTCTGCGGGTTATCGAAGAACGAGCGGTAGACTTTGGTATTGATAGGGTAAATATCTTTACCTGGCATCAAGACGGCCGCATCAACGGTTAGCACCATCTGATATTCCGCCGTCCGCCCATCCTGGAAGATCGAGGCCGTATCTTGTGACAGCGTTGATTTCAGGACACGGAGCGAAGGAACATCCTGACGTAGGGTTCCCTTCTCGATCAGCTTAACATCGTTCAAACGCAGCTGGTTACGAATGGCCCGGCTCAGCGGTCCGTTCGGATCGGATGAGTCGAAGATCATCGTTTTCATCTGCGCAGGCACTGCCGTGGTGTTGCGCAGGTGCCAGCCGCAGCCAGCGGTGACAAGCACCGCCAGAGATAAGAGTATTGTTGCCAGTTGTCGCACGTTTCCTCCCGCGCTTAGCCAACGACCAGATTCAGCAGTTTACCAGGTACGTAGATCACTTTACGTACGGTAACGCCCTCAAGGTATTTAGCGACCAGATGCTCCTGGCCTGCGCGCTCGCGAACCTGTTCTTCGGTTGCGTCGACCGCGACGGTAATTTTACCGCGCACTTTACCGTTAACCTGCACCACCACCAGCGTGGTGTTTTCCACCATAGCGGATTCATCCGCCACTGGCCACGGCGCATTGTCGATATCGCCTTCGCCTTTCAGCTCCTGCCACAGGGTAAAGCTAACGTGCGGCGTGAACGGGTTCAGCATGCGAACGACCGCCAGCAGCGCTTCACGCATTAACGCGCGATCCTGCTCGCCATCCTGCGGGGCTTTCGCCAGCTTGTTCATCAGTTCCATAATAGCCGCAATTGCGGTATTGAAGGTCTGACGACGACCAATATCATCGGTGACTTTCGCAATAGTTTTATGAACATCACGACGCAGCGCCTGTTGATCTTCAGTCAGTGCAGCTACGTTCAGCGCTGGCGCATCGCCCTGAGAGGTGTGCTCGTAAACCAGTTTCCAGACGCGCTTCAGGAAGCGGTTGGCCCCTTCAACGCCGGATTCCTGCCACTCAAGGGTCATATCTGCCGGGGAGGCGAACATCATGAACAGACGCACGGTATCCGCACCATAACGCTCAACCATCACCTGCGGGTCGATGCCGTTATTTTTAGACTTGGACATCTTGCTCATGCCGGTATAAACCAGTTCATGACCTTCAGCGTCTTTCGCCTTCACGATACGGCCTTTCTCGTCGCGCTCGACAATCGCATCAACCGGAGAAACCCAGTTACGCTCGCCGTTCGCGCCAACGTAGTAGAACGCATCTGCCAGCACCATACCCTGACACAGCAGCTGTTTTGCCGGCTCGTCGGAGTTGACCAGGCCTGCGTCACGCATCAGTTTGTGGAAGAAGCGGAAGTAGAGCAGGTGCATGATGGCGTGTTCAATGCCACCGATGTAAATGTCTACCGGCAGCCAGTAGTTTGCTGCATCAGAATCCAGCATGCCTTCTTTGTACTGCGGGCAGGTGTAGCGCGCATAGTACCAGGAGGATTCCATAAAGGTGTCAAAGGTGTCGGTTTCACGCAGCGCTGGCTGACCGTTGACGGTGGTTTTCGCCCACTCAGGATCGGCTTTGATCGGGCTGGTGATGCCGTCCATGACCACGTCTTCCGGCAGGATCACCGGCAGCTGATCTTCTGGCGTTGGCATCACGGTACCATCTTCCAGCGTCACCATTGGGATTGGCGCACCCCAGTAACGCTGACGGGAAACGCCCCAGTCGCGCAGACGGTAGTTCACTTTACGCTCGCCCACGCCCAGGGAGGCCAGCTTGTCGGCGATGGCGTTGAAGCCCTCTTCAAAGCTCAGGCCGCTGAACTCACCGGAGTTAAACAGGGTGCCTTTTTCAGTCAGCGCTTGCTCAGAGAGATCGGGTTCAGAGCCGTCAGCAGCAAGAATAACAGGCTTGATGGTCAGGCCGTATTTGGTGGCAAATTCGTAGTCGCGCTGGTCGTGACCCGGCACGGCCATCACGGCGCCTGTGCCGTATTCCATCAGTACGAAGTTGGCGGCCCAGACAGGGATCGCTTCGCCCGTCAGCGGGTGGATCGCTTTGAAGCCGGTATCAACGCCTTTTTTCTCCATCGTCGCCATGTCGGCTTCGGCCACTTTCGTGTTGCGGCATTCGTCGATAAAGGTCGCCAGTTCTGGATTGTTTTCTGCCGCTTTCTGCGCCAGCGGGTGACCTGCGGCCACGGCCAGGTAGGTCGCGCCCATGAAGGTGTCCGGGCGGGTGGTGTAGACGGTCAGGGTCTGATCGTAGTTCTCAACGTTGAAGGTAATTTCCACACCTTCGGAACGGCCGATCCAGTTGCGCTGCATGGTCTTAACGGTATCTGGCCAGTGGTCCAGATTGTCCAGATCGTTCAGCAGTTCGTCAGCGTAGGCGGTGATTTTGATAAACCACTGCGGGATCTCTTTACGCTCTACTTTGGTGTCGCAGCGCCAGCAGCAGCCATCGATAACCTGTTCGTTCGCGAGAACGGTCTGGTCATTTGGGCACCAGTTAACGGCAGAGGTCTTCTTGTACACCAGGCCTTTTTTATACAGCTCGGTGAAGAACTTCTGCTCCCAGCGGTAGTATTCCGGGGTACAGGTTGCCAGCTCGCGGCTCCAGTCATAGCCGAAGCCCAGCATTTTCAGCTGGTTTTTCATGTACGCGATGTTGTCGTACGTCCACGGAGCCGGTGCCGTGTTGTTTTTCACCGCCGCGCCTTCAGCAGGCAGGCCGAACGCATCCCAGCCGATAGGCTGAAGAACGTTTTTGCCCAGCATGCGCTGGTAGCGTGCAATCACGTCACCGATGGTGTAGTTACGCACGTGGCCCATGTGTAGTCGACCAGAAGGATAGGGAAGCATCGACAGGCAGTAATACTTCTCTTTGCTCTCGTCTTCGGTTACTTCAAAGGTGCGCTTCTCGTCCCAGTGTTGCTGGACTTTTGATTCTATCTCTTCCGGGCGGTATTGCTCTTGCATGGCAGCCAGTGGTCCTGTGTTCAATACAGCTACAAATGTAGCCAATGGATGTGGTAATTCAGATCCGCATAGCATAGCCCAAACGCCCGCGTCAAAACAGCCTTTCACGCAAATGCACTTTGCAGGAATTTACCGGGTCTGTGCTTCACCTGACAAAGCGGCGGCGAAATAAGGTCTATTATTAGAGACAGTTACTTACCCGGGAGGCAAAATGATGAACAAGGTTGCTCAATTTTACCGTGAACTGGTAGCGACTCTGACGGAACGGCTGCGTAACGGCGAGCGTGATATCGACGCGCTGGTCGAACAGGCACGCGCACGCGTGACGCAAACGGGTGAGTTAACGCGAACCGAAGTGGAAGAGGTGACGCGCGCCGTGCGCCGTGACCTGGAGGAGTTCGCGCGAAGCTATGAAGAGAGCCAGGACGAGATCGCCGACAGTGTTTTTATGCGGGTAATTAAAGAGAGCCTGTGGCAGGAGCTGGCGGATATTACCGATAAAACTCAGCTGGAGTGGCGCGAGGTGTTCCAGGATTTAAACCACCACGGTGTCTATCACAGCGGCGAAGTAGTGGGGCTGGGGAACCTGGTGTGTGAGAAGTGCCACCACCATATTGCCGTTTATACGCCGGAGGTGTTGTCGCTGTGTCCGAAGTGCGGGCACGACCAGTTCCAGCGTCGGCCGTTTGAGCCGTAGGTAAAAGCAAAACTGTTTGCACCCTCTCCCTGTGGGAGAGGGTCGGGGTGAGGGCATCAGGCCGCAGAATAATAAGCCAGCCGCTCCGCCAGCAAATCCACAAACGCTTCCCGATCGATATCCACCATCACCGTGGTATTCGGCTTGTTTCCCGTTAGCGAGTAATAGTCCACCACCGTCATTCCCTGGGTATATTTCCCCTGTGTTTCCACACCAACCCAACGCTCGACCGTGGTAAACATTTCCGGCTTCAGCAGCCAGGCGATGGTGCATGGGTCATGCAGCGGGGCGCCGTGGAAGCCCCACTTCTCGGCTTTGTGATACTCCATAAAGAAGTCGAGCAGCTCTGCCACGGTCGTTGCAACCGGGTTGTCCACAGAACGGAATCGTTCGATGTCCTGCGCCATAATTTGTGCGCGGTGGGTAACGTCCAGCCCCGCCATCACAATCGGCAGGCCCGACTGGAAGACGATTTCCGCGGCTTCCGGGTCAACGAAGATGTTGAACTCTGCTGCTGGCGTCCAGTTCCCCAGCCCCATTGCCCCGCCCATGATGACGATACGGGCGATGTTGCTGTGCAGTTCAGGATGGCTGTTCAGCAGCAGCGCAACGTTGGTCTGCGGGCCGGTCGCCACCAGCGTCACGGGCTCTGCGCTCTCACGCAGCACCTTCGCCATGAGCTCGACGGCAGTGCAGTTTTGCGGTGCGAAATCCGGCTCCGGCAGCGCCGGACCATCCAGCCCACTTTCACCGTGAACGTTATCCGCAATGATCAGCTCGCGCATCAGCGGCTTAACGGCGCCACCTGCGACAGGAATATCGGTGCGTTTCAGCAGCGTCAACATGCGCAACACGTTTCGCAAGGTTTTATCCGGCGTCTGGTTTCCGGCGGAGGAGGTGACAGCTTTTACGTCCAGTTCAGGGGAAGCAAGAGCAAGGACGAGTGCGATCGCGTCATCATGACCCGGATCGCAGTCGAGAATAATTGGCTGTGCCATAGCGTTCTCCATTTTCAGCATTATTTGTGACAAGGTTAACGCTGTGATGTGAAGCCGAATAGAAAAAGAGATCTAAAGCGTGAAGCAGTGCGCAATCCGCAGATTGCGCACTAAAAAGATTAATGCAGGATTTTGGCGAGGAAGTCTTTTGCACGTTCAGATTTAGGATTTGCGAAGAACTCTTCTTTTGGTGAGTCTTCAACAATTTTCCCTTCATCCATGAAGATCACGCGGTTGGCCACTTTACGGGCGAAGCCCATTTCGTGCGTCACCACCATCATGGTCATCCCTTCGTGCGCCAGCTCCACCATGACGTCCAGTACTTCGTTGATCATCTCAGGATCGAGCGCGGACGTCGGCTCATCAAACAGCATAGCCACCGGATCCATGCACAGCGCACGCGCGATTGCCACACGCTGCTGTTGGCCGCCCGAAAGCTGCGCCGGGAACTTATCCGCATGTGCAGACAGCCCGACGCGTTCCAGCAACTTCAGGCCCTTTTCGCGCGCCGCTTTTTTGTCGCGCTTCAGCACTTTCACCTGCGCCAGCGTCAGGTTCTCAATGATGGAGAGGTGAGGGAACAGCTCAAAATGCTGGAACACCATCCCTACGTGGGAGCGAAGCTGGGCAAGGTTGGTTTTGCGGTCATTCACTTTGGTGCCGTTAACGACAATCTCGCCCTGCTGGACAGGTTCCAGCCCATTAACGGTTTTGATAAGCGTGGACTTACCGGAACCGGACGGACCGCATACCACCACCACATCGCCTTTTTTCACTTCTGTTGAGCAGTCGGTCAGCACCTGAAAGTGCCCATACCATTTAGAAACATTTTTCAGGGAAATCATTATACCGTCCTTTTCTTCAGCCAGCTGACCAACAGCGATGCGCTTAAACTAATCACAAAATAGACCCCGCCCGCGAAGAGGATCATCTCAACCTGCGTTCCGTCACGTTCGCCAATGGTGGAGGCGGTACGGAAGAAGTCTGCCAGACTCAGCACGTAGACCAGGGAGGTATCCTGGAACAGGACGATGCCCTGCGTCAGCAGCAGCGGAACCATGGCGCGAAACGCCTGCGGCAGAATAATGAGCTTCATAGACTGCCAGTGCGTCATACCGAGCGCCAGCGCAGCGCTGGACTGCCCGCGCGAGATACTCTGAATACCGGCGCGGATGATCTCTGAGTAGTAGGCGGCTTCAAACATGGAAAACGCCACCATGGCAGAGATCAGGCGGATATCGGTCTTTGGCGACAGTCCCAGTACGTTCTGTAAAAAGCCGGGAACAATCAGATAAAACCACAGCAGCACCATGACCAGTGGAATGGAGCGGAACACGTTAACGTAAGCCGTGGCAAACCAGGCGAGCGGCTTAAAGCTCGACAGGCGCATCACTGCCAGCAGGGTGCCCCAGACAATACCGACGATAATGGCGATAACGGTGATCTTTAAGGTGATTGCCAGTCCATCCAGCAGATAGGGCATGGAGGGAACAATGGAACTCCAGTCAAAATCGTACATTTATTTGCCCCCCAGATTGCCCGGCAGGCGTACTTTGCGTTCAACCAGGTTCATCACCAGCATGATGAATGCGTTAATCAGAACATAGGCGAGCGTGATCGCCGTGAAGGATTCCCATGCGTGAGCGGAATAATCCAGCAGTTTGCCCGCCTGCGCCGCCATATCTACCAGACCAATGGTTGAGGCGATAGCCGAGTTTTTTACCAGGTTCATCATCTCGGAGGTCATCGGCGGAACGATGACGCGGTAAGCGTTCGGCAGCAGTACGTAACGGTAGGCCTGAGGCAGAGTCAGGCCCATCGCCAGTGCCGCATTCTTTTGCCCGCGCGGCAGTGACTGTATGGCGGCACGTACCTGCTCGCAGACGCGCGCAGCGGTGAACAGCCCCAGACACAGCATAGAGGAGACAAAAAATTGTACGTTAGGATCCAGCTCGGCCTTAAACCACATGCCGAGATCTTCCGGCAGCAGTTCCGGGATCACCAGATACCAGGTAAAGAACTGCACGATCAGCGGAACGTTACGGAACAGTTCCACATAGAGCGTGCCAATTGAAGAGAGAAAACGGTTAGGGACGGTACGCAGAATACCGAACAGCGAACCGACAAGAAACGCGATAATCCACGCCGTTATCGATAACGCAACGGTAACCTGAAAGCCGCTCCACAGCCAGCCGAGATAGGTGGTGTTGCCGAACGGGGCTTGTTGCAGAAAGATGCCCCAGTTCCAGTCAATTGACATAGTAAACTCCAGAAAAAAAAGGGTAGCAGCGCTACCCTCGAAGATTGGTGAGAAGCTCAATTTTTGCGCTGAGTGGGGAACGACCACTCAACGTATAGTCTGTCCATGCTTCCCGACAATCGAGAGGGCAGGAGATCCCGCCCCTGTCGTTCTAATTAGTTAAGAGCTTTGTCGTTTGGTGATTTGAACAGCGCTTTCATGTCGTCAGACAGTTCAAAGTTCATGTTCAGGTTTTTTGGTGGAATTGGGTTCTTGAACCATTTGTCGAACCATTTTGCCGCTTCGCCGGAGGTTTGCGCCTGAGCGATGGTGTCATCGATCAGTTTCTTGAAGTCCTCGTCACCTTTACGCAGCATACAGCCGTAGGCTTCTTTCGACTGGGCGGTACCGACGATTTCCCAGTTGTCTGGTTTCTTCGCCTTGGCGCGCTCGCCTGCCAGCAGAGCGTCATCCATCATAAACGCGACGGCACGGCCGCTTTCCAGGGTACGGAAGGAGTCGCCATGGTCTTTCGCGCTGATGATGCGCATGTCCATTTTCTTCTCGTCGTTCAGCTTGTGCAGCAGCACTTCGGACGTGGTACCGGAGGTCACGACAACCGCTTTGCCTTTCAGGTCAGCAAAATCTTTGATGTCGCCGCCTTTCTTCGTCAGCAGGCGGGTGCCCACAACGAAGATGGTGTCCGAGAAAGCGGCCTGTTTCTGACGCTCAAGGTTGTTGGTGGTTGAGCCACATTCAAAATCAAATGTGCCGTTTTGCAGCAGAGGAATACGGTTCTGTGAAGTGATGGGGATCAGCTTCACTTGCAGGTCAGGTTTGTTCAGCTTTTTCTTCACGGCTTCAACGATGGCGTTGGAGTAATCCTGTGAATAGCCCACGACTTTTTGCGTGTTGTCGTAGTAAGAGAACGGGACAGAAGATTCACGGTGGCCGACCACGATCACGCCGTTTTTGGCAATCTTGTCGAGAGTGCTTCCTGCTGCCGGAGCGTCTTCAGCGTGGACAACCCCCGCAGACATTCCCATAACCAGCATTGCTGTGGCCAGTTTACGTAATTGCATACCCAACTCCTTTCTTATCAGCGCCAGTGACGCATAGATACCCATTGTGATGTTGTTATATCTCGCGCAATGCGAGTGCAGTGTTATGCAAGCTTGTTAACATTTAGTCTGGCTTAATGTAAAGATTTTGCTGCGTTATTGTTTATTTTTGCGAAGCGCGCCGCACCATTCAGAGGCAATAATCCCTCGTTGCACCGTTTCGGTGCTACCGATGATCTACGCTGGTGCGACAAGGTTGCATGTTAAGCCAGACAGCGTTGATGTAAGTAAACAAAGCAACAGGCGTGCCAGAATTGAAGTTTGGGAGGAAATTGTCGGGCGGCGCCGGCGCCGGAGAGCAGGCCGGGTAAGGCGTAGCCGCCACCCGGCAACAGAAGGTAAGGTTATTTACGACGCTGACGCAGGCTCATCAGCACTGCGCCAAAGCCGAACAGCACGGTCAAAATCCACAGCGGCCAGTTCCCGGTGCGCGCGTAAGGGGTGAGCCCGGTAGTTGGCGTGACGTTAGTAGTCAGCACCTCACGGGTAAATTGCGGGATCATGGCCTGGATTTCACCCTGCGGACCAATCACGGCGGTAATGCCGTTATTGGTGCTGCGCAGCAACGGACGCGCCAGCTCCAGAGAACGCATTCGCGCCATCTGGAAGTGCTGCCACGGACCAATCGATTTACCGAACCACGCATCGTTTGAGATGGTCAGCAGATAGTCGGTGTCCGGGCGGAAATTATCGCGCACCTGCTCGCCGAGGATAATCTCGTAGCAAATGGCGGCCGTCAGGGCAAAACCGTGCGCATGCAGCTGCGGCTGGACGTAAGGGCCCCGGCTGAATGAGGACATCGGCAAATCAAAGAACGGTGCCAGTGGGCGCAGAATAGACTCCAGCGGAACAAATTCGCCAAACGGTACAAGGTGGTTTTTGTTGTAACGATTGGTCGAGGTATAGCTGTATTCGCTGTCCTTACCGAGCGTAATGATCGTGTTGTACGTGTCATAGCGGTTCTGCTGATTGAGACGCGCATCCACAATTCCGGTGATCAGCGTACTGCCGCGTGCGCGCAGCAGATCGTCCATCATCTTCAGGAAGGGCTGCTGATTGATCTCCAGGTCTGGGATCGCAGACTCAGGCCAGATGATGAGCTGCGATTTGCCCATCACCTTTTCAGTGGCGTTGGCGTAGATTTTCAGCGTGTTCAGCAGCTGATTCTCATCCCATTTCAGGGACTGCGGGATATCGCCCTGGACCAGAGAAACCTGCGTGGCGCGCGCGGGCTCCAGCGTAAACCACTGGATATAACGCAGCGGGAAGGGCAGGGCAAACAGGATTAACGCGGCAACCAGCGGCTTCCAGTTACGTGTCACCAGGGCCAGCACCAGCAGGCCGCTGACGATCATCAACAGGAAGTTGATGGCTTCCACGCCCATGACCGGGGCCAGGCCTTTCAGCGGGCCGTCTACCTGGCTATAGCCGAACTGCAACCACGGGAAGCCGGTCAGTACCCAGCCGCGCAGAAATTCGGTGATTTGCCAGACAACGGGTGCCGCTATCGCCACGCGCAGCCAGGTCGTTTTTGGCCACAGGCGAGACAGGATGCCCGCGAACAGGCCAGTGTAGAGCGAAAGATAGGCGGCGAGCAGCACAACCAGGAAGACGTTAACCGGCCCCGGCATTCCGCCAAATTGCGCGATACTGACGTAGACCCAGTTGATACCAGAGCCAAACAGTCCCAGCCCCCAGAAGTAGCCGATGGCCGCGGCCTGTACCGGACGACGGTTCAGGGTAAGCCCCTGTAGCCCCATCAGGGAGAGAATAGCGGCTGGCCAGATATCGTAAGGAGAAAAAGCCAGCGTACCGCTGGCTCCGAGTAACAGCGCCAGCAGCAAACGGACGCGCTGGCGTTCAAAGAGTGGGGCAAATGCCATTTACATTAATCTTCCAGTTTTGGCACCGGTGAGTCGTCCGGCATTCTGACGTGAACCTGAATAATACGTCGGCTGTCAGCCATTGCGACCTTGAACTGGTAACCATCGATGTCAACGGTTTCACCGCGGGCCGGAAGATGGCCGAAGGCCTGCATCACCAGACCACCAATGGTGTCCACTTCTTCATCGCTGAAGCTGGTGCCAAAGGTATCGTTGAAGTCTTCAATGGAGGCCAGCGCGCGCACGGTCCAGGTGTGGCGGCTCAGCTGACGGAAGTCAATATCCTCTTCTTCGTCATACTCGTCTTCGATTTCGCCCACGATCAGCTCAAGGATGTCTTCGATTGTGACCAGACCGGAAACGCCACCAAATTCATCAATAACAATCGCCATGTGATAGCGCTGGGAGCGAAACTCCTTCAGCATCCGATCCACACGCTTACTTTCCGGCACAACCACGGCCGGGCGTAACACCTTTTCCATACTGAAGGCTTCGGCATCGCTGCGCATAAATGGCAGCAGATCTTTCGCCATCAAAATCCCTTCAATGTGATCTTTATCTTCGCTGATGACCGGGAAACGTGAGTGAGCCGATTCGATAATCACATCGAGGCACTCGTCCAGCGTCTGGTTGCGTTTCAGGGTAATCATCTGCGAGCGGGGGATCATGATGTCGCGGACGCGCTGGTCGGCGATGTCCATCACCCCTTCGAGCATTTCGCGCGTATCTTCGTCGATAAGGTCGTTCTGCCCGGAATCACGAATCAGCTCCAGCAGTTCATCACGGTTTTTCGGTTCGCCGTGGAAAAGCTGGTTCAGAATGAGGGAGAAAAATCCCTTTTTAGTGGTTGTCGTGTCGCTACTGTGTGAATTGTCGTCGCTCATGGCGTTTGTTAAGGGTTCTCTTGTTAGTTCAACGTTAACCGCCGCGCTATGTCCCTGCGCGGCGGCATGGTAGTCAGTGACTGACTATTCTTTCTCGGCAATGTACGGATCCTCATAGCCCAGAGCAAGCATTATCTCTGTCTCGAGGGATTCCATCTCTTCCGCTTCGTCATCTTCAATATGGTCGTAACCCAGAAGATGCAGGCTACCGTGCACCACCATGTGTGCCCAGTGCGCTTCCAGCGGCTTTTGCTGCTCTTTGGCTTCCTGCTCAACCACCTGACGGCAGATGATCAGATCGCCCAGCAGCGGCATCTCAATGCCCGGAGGGGCTTCGAACGGGAAAGAGAGCACGTTGGTCGGCTTATCTTTCCCGCGGTAGGTCAGGTTGAGCTCATGGCTTTCTGCTTCATCCACCAGGCGAATCGTGACCTCTGATTCTTCCTGAAACTGGGGGATAACGGCATCCAGCCATTTCTGAAACTGTGCCTCTTCTGGCATGCCGGAATTATCTTCACAGGCCAGCTGTAAATCGAGGATCACCTGACTCATTTCTGTTCATGCTCCTGCGCTTCGCGCTTACGTTCTGCGGCCAGTTCGGCCCTGCGCTTCTGATCTGCCTCTTCCCAGGCCTCATAAGCGTTAACGATACGCGCGACCACCGGATGGCGTACCACGTCTTCACTGTGGAAGAAGTTGAAGCTGATTTCCTCTACCTCAGCCAGGACTTCGATGGCGTGACGCAGACCCGATTTGGTGTTACGCGGCAGGTCAATCTGGGTGACGTCACCGGTGATAACCGCTTTCGAGTTAAAGCCAATACGCGTCAGGAACATCTTCATCTGTTCGATAGTGGTGTTCTGGCTCTCATCCAGAATGATGAACGCGTCGTTAAGCGTACGGCCACGCATGTAGGCCAGCGGGGCCACTTCAATCACGTTACGCTCGATGAGCTTTTCAACTTTCTCGAAGCCGAGCATTTCGAACAGCGCGTCATACAGCGGGCGCAGATACGGGTCGACCTTCTGGCTCAGATCGCCCGGCAGGAAGCCCAGTTTTTCACCGGCTTCAACAGCAGGGCGGGTCAGCAGGATACGGCGGATCTCCTGACGCTCAAGCGCATCGACCGCAGCAGCAACGGCCAGATAGGTTTTACCCGTACCCGCCGGGCCCACGCCGAAGGTGATGTCATGGTCGAGAATATTGGCGATGTACTGCGCCTGGTTCGGGGTACGAGGCTTAATCACGCCGCGTTTAGTTTTGATGTTGATGGCTTTGCCATAGTCCGGCACGCTCTCCGCGCTCTGCTCAAGCACGCGCGCCTCTTTGATGGCCAGGTGGATCTGTTCAGGTTCAATATCCTGGATCTCACCGCGCATCGGGGCGGTATCAACATACAGGCTGCGGAGAATATCTGCCGCGGCGTTGACGCAGATTGGGCGTCCGGTGAGTTTGAAATGGTTATCGCGACGATTGATTTCGATACCCAGACGTCGCTCCAGTTGTTTGATGTTGTCATCAAACGGCCCGCACAGGCTCAGCAGGCGAGCGTTGTCTGCGGGCTCAAGGCTAATTTCACGCGTATCTATGTTCAAACGGTTCCTCTTTAATTGGTTAACTGACCTGTGGCCACACGGCGTAATAAAACGGTCATTACCGAAATTATTCACGCCACAGAATAAAGGCGCAAGCGTTGCGGTAGATATTGGGGGTGATGAGAGGAAATACAAGGCCTGCCGGACAGGCAGGCCAGGAGGATCACGGCTGGTAAATACCTACGCCAGAGTCGTTGACCTTGCGGGTGCGAGAGATAACGGATTCCGGAGTCTGTGCAATTCGCAGACCCATTTCATCCTCAGTGCGTACCACCTTCCCGCGCAGCGAGTTCGTGAGCACTTCGACAATCTCGACGTCCACAAACTTACCGATCATGTCCGGGGTGCCTTCAAAATTCACCACGCGGTTATTTTCGGTTCGACCAGACAGTTCCATGATGCTCTTACGTGAGGTGCCTTCCACCAGAATACGCTGGACAGTGCCGAGCATGCGACGACTCCAGGCGTTGGCCTGCTGGTTGATACGCTCCTGTAGAATATACAGACGCTGCTTTTTCTCTTCTTCCGGTACATCATCAACCATATCGGCCGCAGGGGTGCCCGGGCGCGCAGAGAAGATAAAGCTGTAGCTGACGTCGAAATTCACCTCGCCGATGAGCTTCATGGTGCGCTCGAAGTCATCAGCGGTTTCGCCAGGGAAGCCGACGATAAAGTCGGAGCTAATCTGGATATCCGGGCGCGCTTCACGCAGCTTGCGGATGGTGGACTTATACTCCAGCACCGTATGTGGACGACCCATCAGGTTCAGCACGCGGTCAGAGCCGCACTGGATAGGCAGGTGCAGGAAGCTCACCAGCTCTGGCGTATCGCGATAGACGTCAATAATGTCGTCGGTAAATTCCATCGGATGGCTGGTGGTAAAACGAATGCGGTCGATGCCGTCAATCGCCGCCACCAGACGCAGCAGTTCAGCAAAGCTGCCGGTGGTACCGTCGTAGTTTTCCCCGCGCCAGGCGTTCACGTTCTGCCCCAGCAGGTTCACTTCGCGAACGCCCTGCGCGGCAAGCTGCGCGATTTCAAACAGGATATCGTCTGCCGGGCGGCTCACTTCTTCACCGCGGGTGTAAGGCACCACGCAGTAAGTACAGTATTTGTTGCAGCCTTCCATGATGGAGACGAAGGCGGTCGGGCCATCAGCGCGCGGCTCTGGCAGACGGTCAAATTTCTCGATCTCCGGGAAGCTCACGTCAACCACCGGGCTACGGCTGCCGCGAACCTGGTTAATCATCTCTGGCAGGCGGTGCAGGGTTTGAGGGCCAAAAACGATATCCACATAGGGGGCTCTCTGGCGGATCAGCTTACCTTCCTGCGATGCGACGCAGCCACCCACGCCAATGATCAGGTCCGGATTTTTCCGTTTGAGAAGCTTCCAGCGGCCTAACACATGAAAGACTTTTTCCTGTGCTTTTTCACGAATTGAACAGGTGTTCAGCAGCAGCACATCGGCTTCTTTCGCATTTTCAGTCAGCTGGTATCCGTGGGTGGTATCCAGCAGATCGGCCATCTTCGATGAATCGTATTCGTTCATCTGACAGCCCCAGGTTTTTATATGGAGTTTTTTAGTCATCGACTTGCTCAGCTCAGGATTGCAAGCCGCGTATTGTAATGCTTTGGTGCGGTTGTGACCAGTATGAAGGTTGTCAACCTCAGGGCCGCAAAAATCCGGTAAACTTAAGGTATTCTTCAATAAGGAATAGTGACCATGACACTCCTGAACACCGAAGTTGCCGTTGTTGGCGGCGGTATGGTCGGCGGCGCACTGGCGCTGGGGCTGGCGCAGCAGGGATTTGACGTAACCGTTATTGAACAGGCGGCTCCGCCGGCATTCGATCCTGCCAGCCAACCGGACGTACGTATTTCCGCCATCAGCGCGGCCTCTGTTGATCTGCTTCGCGGGCTGGGCGTCTGGGAGGCGGTGCTGGCGATGCGCGCGCATCCTTACAGCCGTCTCGAAACCTGGGAGTGGGAAAATGCTCATGTGTCGTTTGATGCCGCCGAGCTGAAACTGCCGCGCCTGGGCTATATGGTGGAAAACAACGTGCTCCAGCAGGCACTCTGGCAGGCGCTGGAGGCGCACCCGAAGGTGACGCTGCGCGTGCCGGACTCGCTGAAAGGCCTGCATCGTCATGAGGGCGGGTATCTCCTGACGCTGGACAACGACGATGAGCTGGCCGTAAAGCTGGTGGTGGGAGCGGATGGCGCGAACTCGCAGGTCAGGCAGATGGCAGGCATTGGGATCCATGCCTGGCAGTACCAGCAGTCCTGCATGCTGATCACCGTTCAGTCAGAAAACGCGCCGGGCGAAAGCACCTGGCAGCATTTTACGCCGAACGGCCCGCATGCATTCTTACCGCTGTTTGATAACTGGGCTTCGCTGGTGTGGTACGACAAACCGGCGCGCATTCGACAGTTGCAGGGGCTGTCCATGGATCAGTTGCAGCGCGAAATCCGCCAGCACTTCCCGAGCCGTCTGGGCAACGTGACCCCGGTTGCCGCCGGCGCATTCCCGCTGATGCGACGCCATGCGTTGCAGTATGCCCGTGAAGGACTGGTGCTTGTGGGGGACGCGGCGCACACCATTCATCCGCTGGCGGGGCAGGGGGTGAATCTGGGATACCGTGACGTCGATGCGTTACTGGATGTGCTGGGTAACGCTCGCGCCCACGCGGAAGCCTGGGCCAGCCATCAGGTTCTGAAGCGCTACCAGACGCGCCGTATGGCGGATAACTTCATTATGCAGTCGGGGATGGATCTGTTCTATGCCGGGTTCAGCAATGATGTTGGTCCGGTGCGTATAGTGCGCAATATTGGATTGATGGCAGCGGAACGTGCCGGTGGTCTGAAGCGTCAGGCCCTGAAGTACGCCCTCGGACTCTGATCTTTATTCCCTCTCCCCGTGGGAGAGGGTTAGGGTGAAGGCATCAGGCCGCACTATTCTGAACAACAAAAACAAAAAAGCCCGCAGAGCGGGCTTGTTTGTTTAAAGTGGCTGGGGTGCAGGGATTCGAACCCCGGAATGCTGGTATCAGAAACCAGAGCCTTACCGCTTGGCGACACCCCAATTGCGTTAAACAAACTGCTTAACGACTTTAAAGTGGCTGGGGTACGAGGATTCGAACCTCGGAATGCCGGAATCAGAATCCGGTGCCTTACCGCTTGGCGATACCCCAACAATGTTCAGTTTACCGAATCGTATTCGATAACGTAAATATGGTGGCTACGACGGGATTCGAACCTGTGACCCCATCATTATGAGTGATGTGCTCTAACCAACTGAGCTACGTAGCCAGTACTGCAATCTTCGATGGCTGGGGTACCTGGATTCGAACCAGGGAATGCCGGTATCAAAAACCGGTGCCTTACCGCTTGGCGATACCCCAATACCGCGGAGAACCGCATGATCGAAGAAATATGGCTGGGGTACCTGGATTCGAACCAGGGAATGCCGGTATCAAAAACCGGTGCCTTACCGCTTGGCGATACCCCATCCGTGCAACGCTTACCTGGGAATGGTGCGGGAGGCGAGACTTGAACTCGCACACCTTGCGGCGCCAGAACCTAAATCTGGTGCGTCTACCAATTTCGCCACTCCCGCAAAAAAGATGGTGGCTACGACGGGATTCGAACCTGTGACCCCATCATTATGAGTGATGTGCTCTAACCAACTGAGCTACGTAGCCATCTTTTTTTCGCGTTACCTTATCGGCGTTGCGGGGCGCATTATGCGTATAGACCCTTGCAGCGTCAACACCTTTTTCAATGAAAATAGCCGGAATGTGACTGTTTGGTTAGGTTGCGAACAGCGAGGCCGAATATTCGACAATTATTGGTTATTAATCGATTTTATGCCGGGAAAAGAGAGGCAAAAAAATCAGGCCCCGGAGGGCCTGATTATAGTCTGGACATTATTTATAAGCAGACTGGTGAACGCCCACCGCGCGTCCTGACGGATCGTTCATCGCTTTGAAGGATTCATCCCATTCAATGGCTTTAGCAGAAGAGCAGGCGACCGAAGGACCACCCGGTACGCACTCGGCTGCGCTTGGAACCGGGAACAGCTCCTCAAAGATCTCACGGTACAAATACGCCTCTTTCGAGGCTGGCGTGTTGTACGGGAAACGGAAGCTCGCAGTTTCCAGTTGTTGATCAGAAACCTGTTTCGCCGCCACCTCTTTCAGGGTGTCGATCCAGCTGTAGCCTACGCCATCGGAGAACTGCTCTTTCTGACGCCACGCCACGCTCGCCGGCAGGTAGGATTCAAAACATTCACGCAGGATATGTTTCTCCATTTTGCCGTTGCCGCACATTTTGTCCTGCGGGTTGATGCGCATCGCCACATCGAGGAATTTCTTATCGAGGAACGGCACGCGGGCTTCCACACCCCAGGCGGACATCGCTTTGTTGGCGCGCGCGCAGTCAAACATGTGCAGCGCCTGTAGCTTACGCACCGTTTCTTCATGCAGCTCTTTGGCGTTTGGCGCTTTGTGGAAATAGAGGTAACCGCCAAACACTTCGTCAGAACCTTCGCCGGAGAGCACCATCTTGATGCCCATCGCTTTGATCTTCCGCGACATCAAATACATCGGCGTGGAGGCGCGAATGGTGGTCACATCATAGGTTTCAATGTGATAGATCACATCGCGGATCGCATCCAGACCTTCCTGTACGGTGAAGTGAATTTCATGGTGCACCGTGCCAAGATGGTTCGCCACTTCCTGGGCGGCTTTCAGGTCAGGTGCCCCTTCCAGACCCACGGCAAAGGAGTGCAGTTGTGGCCACCAGGCTTCAGAGCGCTCCTGATCTTCCACGCGACGTGCGGCGAATTTCTTGGTGATCGCGGAGATCACGGAGGAGTCCAGACCGCCGGAGAGCAGTACACCGTAGGGGACATCTGACATCAGGTGGCTTTTCACTGACTCTTCCAGCGCCTGACGCAGTTCGGCTTTGTCCGTCACGTTGTCTTTCACCGCTTCATAATCAAACCAGTCGCGCTGGTAGTACGGGCGGATCTCGCCGTCCTGGCTCCACAGGTAGCTACCTGCCGGGAACTCTTTGATGGTGCGGCATACCGGTACCAGGGCTTTCATCTCTGAGGCAACGTAGAAGTTACCGTGTTCATCGTGTCCCATGTACAGCGGGATAATACCAATATGGTCGCGGCCAATCAGGTAAGCGTCTTTTTCGCTGTCGTACAGGGCGAAGGCGAACATACCTTGCAGGTCGTCGAGGAACTCCGGGCCTTTCTCCTGATACAGCGCCAGGATCACTTCGCAGTCTGAGCCGGTCTGAAACGCGTAGCGATCGCCGTACTCAGCGCGCAGCGCCTGATGGTTGTAAATTTCACCGTTAACAGCCAGCGCGTGCGTTTTTTTCTCGTTATACAGCGGCTGTGCGCCAGCGTTGACATCAACAATGGAGAGACGTTCGTGAGCCAGAATCGCTTTATCGCTGGCGTAAACGCCTGACCAGTCCGGACCGCGATGGCGCATCAGGCGGGACAATTCGAGTGCTTTTTTACGCAGTTCGCCCGCGTCAGTTTTAATATCCAGTACGCCAAAAATAGAACACATAACCTTCTCCGTTAACCCTGTTGCGTTGTGATGTTGCTTGCTTATGAAAATGCCGCAAAAAGGGGAGGGGGCGCAAGCGTTTTACCGATGTAAACGTAAAAAGTGCAATGGCAATTGCCGAATCTTAAAAAAAGTGTATGCCTTAAGTAATTTAATTGATGATTTCTCAATGAAGAGCTGATTTCGTTAGATGAAGTGATGTTTTCAGACAGCAGAAATGAAAAACCACGCCTTGAGGCGTGGTTCTGAATCAAATAACGTCGATTTCGTCGACAGAGGGGTAAATCCAGCTTGGCCGGAACGGCATCGTATCAATGTCATCAAGCTGTGAAACGCCAGAAAGCACCAGGATGGTTTCAAGCCCCGCCTGGAAGCCAGCAAGGATATCGGTACGCAGGTTGTCGCCCACAATGACGGTTTCTTCTGAGTGTGCCTGCATCGTATTCAGTGCGGCGCGGATAATCCACGGGCTCGGTTTACCGACAACAAACGGCTTACGGCCCGAGATTTTTTCGATACCGGCACACAGCGCACCGCAGGCGGGATAAAAACCGCGACCGTGCGTGTCCGGGTTGGTGGCGATAAAACGCGCACCGTTGGCGACAAAGTAGGCTGCCTTATGCATCATCTCCCAGTTAAAGGAGCGCGTTTCGCCCACGATGACAAAGTCCGGGTTCACGTCGGTGATGGTGAAGCCCGCTTTATACAGCTCGTGGATCAGCGCACCTTCGCCAACGACATAGGCTTTTTTGCCTTCCTGACGCTTCAGGAAATCCGCGGTCGCCATCGCAGAGGTATAGAACACGCTGTCCGGGACGTTGACGCCCGCGGTAGCAAAGCGGTTTGCCAGATCCTGACCAGTCTGTGAAGGGTAGTTCGTGAGAAGAACCAGTGGCATTCCTTTGTCGATGATGCGGTGAAGAAACTCCGCAGCACCCGGCACGGCAACGTTGTCGTGCATCAGCACGCCGTCGATATCACAAATTACATTCTTAATGGTCATGGACAATCCGACATCAAAAAAAGAAGGCGTTACTATAAGATCCGATCAGGATTCCAGCAAATGTTGCAGCAGGATCCCGTTCAGCATGGCACGTTTTACCAGGGCGAATGCGCCAATTGCCGAGCGGTGATCGAGCGTAGATCGCACCACCGGCAAATTCTGGCGAAATGCCTTCAGCGCCTGGGTATTGATGCAGCCTTCAATGGCGGGCAGTAACACTTTTTCGGCTTCAACGATCTCGCCGGCAATCACCACCTTTTGCGGATTAAACAGGTTGATGGCAATGGCGATGGTCTTACCCAGGTGGCGTCCTACCTGTTCGATCACTTCGCAGGCCAGCGCATCGCCTTTGTTTGCCGCTTTGCAGATGGCGCCGATCTTACAATCGTCCAGCGTGACGCGGCTCTGGTAACCCTGCTCCAGCAGATGGCGAACGCGATGTTCAATGGCGGCGTTGGCGGCAACGGTTTCAAGACAGCCAAAATTACCGCAGTGGCAACGCTCGCCAAGCGGTTCCACCTGGATATGACCAATCTCGCCTACGTTACCGTTACGACCAATAAAAATGCGGCCATTCGAGATGATGCCCGCACCTGTACCACGGTGAACGCGCACCAGAATAGAGTCTTCGCAGTCCTGGCTCGCACCAAAGTAGTGCTCCGCCAGCGCCAGCGAGCGAATATCGTGACCAACAAAGCAGGTCAGCTTGAAGCGCTTTTCCAGCGCCTCAACCAGCCCCCAGTTCTCTACCTTAATATGCGGCATGTAGCGAATAACGCCGCTTTCCGGGTCAACCAGGCCGGGCAAAATCACCGAGATGGCGATGAGTTCACGGATCTTGCGCTGACAGCTTTCGATAAACTGCGCAATGGTATTCAGTAACGCATGTTCAAGCGTCTCCTGCGTGCGCTCAGGAAGGGGGTAATGCTCTTCGGCAATGGCCTTGCTGCTCAGGTCGTAGAGCGTAAGAGTGGTGTCATGACGTCCTAAGCGAACGCCAATGGCCTGAAAATTGCGGGTTTCCGTGACGATGGAAATCGCGCGGCGGCCCCCGGTGGAGGCCTGCTGATCGACTTCTTTGATCAGGCCGCGCTCAATAAGCTGACGTGTAATTTTTGTCACGCTGGCGGGAGCAAGCTGGCTTTGTTCGGCTATCTGAATGCGTGAGATTGGCCCGTGCTGGTCAATCAGGCGATAAACTGCCGCGCTGTTAAGTTGTTTAACGAGATCGACATTACCGATTTGAGCTTGTCCGCCTGGTGTCATACTTTTACTTACTCAGTGACGACCTCGTTACCATTAACGATGGTCTTAATAATTTTATAATCGTGTGTGAACGCCGTCAGGTTTGCAACCATACCTGGCGCAATACCACCGAGCTGTTTATCGACGCCAATGGCGCGCGCCGGATAAAGCGTGGCCATGCGCAGCACTTCCTCAAGCGCGATGCCGCAATGTTCAACGAGGTTACGTACCCCTTCGATCATCGTCAGAGAAGAACCGCTCAGCGTGCCGTTCTCATCCACACACAGTCCATTCCGGTAGTATATTGTTTTACCAGCAAAAATGAACTGGTCAATATTCGCTCCTGCCGGAGCGGTAGCATCCGTCACCAGGCAGAGCTTGTCGCCTTTCAGGCGTTTGGCGTTGCGGATGTTGG
Source organism: Enterobacter cloacae complex sp. AR_0002 (assembly GCF_001922365.1). Classification (NCBI taxonomy): domain Bacteria; kingdom Pseudomonadati; phylum Pseudomonadota; class Gammaproteobacteria; order Enterobacterales; family Enterobacteriaceae; genus Enterobacter; species Enterobacter cloacae complex sp. AR_0002. The sequence goes on along the minus strand of NZ_CP018814.1, from coordinate 2,154,843 downwards.
TGTAATCGACATGCAAGCCGTCGGCGATAATGCCGCAGTAGACGTCTGGTTCATCCAGAATTGCGCCAACCAGTCCCGGTTCGCGGCCAGTAATATAGGGCATCGCGTTATAAAGGTGTGTGGCAAATGTAATGCCTGCGCGGAAACCGGCCTTCGCCTCTTTCAGCGTCGCGTTCGAATGGCCCGCAGATACCACAATCCCGGCGGCGGCCAGTTTGCTGATAACGTCCGTGCCGGTCATTTCCGGGGCCAGCGTCACTTTGGTGATCACATCGGCATTGGCGCACATGTAATCCACCAGCTCGGCATCCGGTTTGCGCACGTAGTTTGGGTTATGGGTGCCTTTCTTGACCATATTCAGCCAGGGCCCTTCCAGGTGCAGCCCCAGCGCCTGATTCGGATGTTTTGCCAGGTATTCGCGCATGACGCGGATACCCTGTTTCATCAGGTCATCGCTGCTGGTGATCAGCGTTGGCAGATAGCTGGTGCAGCCCGATTTCTCGTTGGCTTTCTGCATGATTTCCAGCGTTTCAACCGTCACCGCCTCTGCGGTATCGTTAAACTGGACACCGCCGCAGCCGTTAAGCTGTACGTCGATGAAACCGGGGGAGATTACAGCTCCATTGAGTGAACGCTGTTCGATCTCCGGCGGCAGTTCCGCCAGCGGGCAAACACGTTCAATCAGGCCATTGGCGATTACAATCGCATGGTCATCCAGAATTTCATGGCCGGTATAAATCCGACCGTGAGTTAAAGCGTACATATCGACCCCCGGTTAAAAAAAGCGACCGCCCCGGATAAAAGAGGCGGTTATTCAATTACAGACCTTTGATGTTCTCAGCTTCCAGCTCGTTGAAGTATTTCAGCGTTTTCACTTTCAGCTCCATGGTGGACGGTTCGTCACACACGACAACCGCTTTTGGATGCAGCTGTAAGCAGCTGATCGTCCACATATGGTTCACGTTGCCTTCAACGGCAGCCTGAAGCGCTTGCGCTTTCACCGCGCCCAGCACCAGAATCATCACTTCTTCGGCATCCAGCAGCGTGCCCACGCCCACGGTCAGCGCGTATTTAGGTACCTGATTGACGTCTCCGTCAAAGAAGCGGGAGTTAGCCACGCGCGTATCATGGGTCAGCGTTTTAATACGGGTACGGGAAGCCAGTGAAGATGCCGGTTCGTTGAACGCGATATGACCATCGTTGCCTACGCCGCCCATAAACAGGTGGATTTTACCGTAGGAACGGATTTTTTCTTCATACTGACGGCATTCTGCGTCAATATCAGGCGCGTTTCCATTCAGCAGGTTAATGTTTTCAGCCGGAATATCAACGTGATCGAAGAAATTACGGTGCATAAAGCTGTGGTAACTTTCCGGATGTTCCTTTGGCAGGCCGACATATTCGTCCATGTTGAAGGTCACAACGTGTTTAAAGCTAACCTGGCCCGCTTTGTGCATTTCAACCAGAGCTTTATAAGCGGTCAGGGGCGTGCCGCCGGTTGGAAGACCGAGAACGAAAGGACGATCGGCTGTTGGTTTGAACGCGTTGATGCGGTTAACGATATGACGAGCAGCCCATTTTCCGACTTGTTCAGCTGTTGCCAGGGGAATCAGTCTCATTATTCACCTCTAAAGTTTAAGTAAAAGTGGGCGGATGATTAGTGCAACCTGAACTAAGCGTAACCTGGAACCTTTCAGGCCGGATCAATCCGTCTTGATTTTTTGAATGATAAAATAAGTTTTCGTCGTTAGCCAGTGACAGGGAGGGTTTAATACGATATTTGGTGACAATAATCACAAAAAATAGGTGTTTAATTTGCGATACGAATTAATTTTTCACACACTCACACTGCCAGTGAATCATCAACTGTATCTATCGTTCGTGACACAATAAAAACATAGTTTATGCGCGAGTCTTAACAAAGGGTCTCGTAGGGGGAATAGGATGAATATTTTAGGTTTTTTCCAGCGCCTCGGTAGGGCTTTGCAGCTCCCTATCGCCGTGCTACCGGTTGCAGCATTGCTGCTGCGATTCGGGCAACCCGATCTTCTTAACGTGCCGTTTATTGCCCAGGCAGGCGGCGCAATTTTTGACAACCTGGCGCTGATTTTCGCCATCGGTGTGGCGTCAAGCTGGTCAAAAGACAGCGCGGGTGCCGCGGCACTGGCAGGGGCTGTCGGTTACTTCATCCTCACGAAAGCGATGGTAACCATCAATCCTGAAATCAACATGGGTGTGCTGGCAGGTATCATTACTGGCCTGGTGGGTGGCGCCGTGTACAACCGTTGGGCAGGTATCAAACTTCCTGACTTCCTGAGCTTCTTCGGCGGTAAACGTTTTGTGCCGATTGCGACGGGCTTTTTCTGTCTGATCCTCGCCGCCATCTTTGGCTACGTTTGGCCACCGGTGCAGCATGCTATCCATGCGGGTGGCGAGTGGATCGTGTCTGCGGGCGCAATGGGTGCGGGCATCTTCGGTTTCATTAACCGTCTGCTGATCCCAACCGGTCTGCATCAGGTACTGAACACCATCGCCTGGTTCCAGATTGGTGAGTTCACCAACGCGGCCGGCGCGGTATTCCACGGTGATATCAACCGCTTCTACGCAGGCGACGGCACCGCGGGCATGTTCATGTCTGGCTTCTTCCCAATCATGATGTTTGGTCTGCCTGGCGCGGCGCTGGCAATGTACCTGGCTGCGCCGAAAGCGCGTCGCCCAATGGTTGGCGGGATGCTGCTGTCCGTTGCGATCACCGCCTTCCTGACCGGCGTGACCGAGCCACTGGAATTCCTGTTCATGTTCCTGGCTCCGCTGCTGTATCTGATGCATGCGATCCTGACCGGTATCAGCCTGTTCGTCGCCACCCTTCTGGGTATCCATGCTGGCTTCTCCTTCTCCGCAGGCGCCATCGACTATGTGTTGATGTACAACCTGCCGGCGGCAAGCAGCAACGTCTGGATCCTGATGGTGATGGGCCTGATCTTCTTCGTTATCTACTTCGTTCTGTTCAGCGCGGTTATTCGTATGTTTAACCTGAAGACGCCTGGCCGCGAAGATACGAAAGATGATGTTGTGACCAGTGAAGCCAACAGCAATACCGAAGAGGGTTTAACCCAACTGGCAACCAGCTACATTGCCGCTGTGGGTGGCACCGACAACCTGAAAGCGATCGATGCCTGTATTACCCGTCTGCGTCTGACCGTAGGTGACTCCGCGCGCGTGAGCGATGCAATGTGCAAACGCCTGGGTGCGTCTGGTGTGGTGAAACTGAACAAACAAACCATCCAGGTTATCGTGGGTGCGAAAGCCGAATCTATCGGCGATGAAATGAAAAAAGTGGTTGCCCGTGGGCCGGTCGCTGCCGCCTCAACGGATAACGCGCCAGTGGCTGACGCGCCGGTTGCAAAACCGCAGGCTGTGCCAAACGCGGTGACCATCGCTGCGCTGGTTTCTCCGGTGACAGGTGACGTTGTTGCGCTTGAACAGGTGCCTGACGAAGCGTTCGCCAGCAAAGCGGTCGGTGACGGCGTGGCGGTGAAACCAACGGACAAAACTGTGGTCTCTCCGGCTGCCGGTACTATCGTGAAAATCTTCAACACCAACCATGCGTTCTGCCTGGAAACGGAAAAAGGCGCGGAGATCGTTGTCCATATGGGTATCGATACCGTTGCGCTGAACGGCCAGGGCTTTACTCGCCTGGTGGAAGAGGGTGCTGAAGTGGCGGCAGGCCAGCCGATTCTGGAAATGGATCTGGACTTCCTGAATGCCAACGCGCGCTCCATGATAAGCCCGGTCGTGTGCAGCAACATCGACGACTTCAGCGGTCTGGTGATCCAGGCGCAGGGGCAGGTAGTTGCAGGCCAGACGCCACTGTATGAGATTAAAGGCAAGTAATCGCTCCTGAGTAGAGTTATGCCTTTAGCGGCGGGGGATATCCTCCGCCGCTTTTTTTTGCAGCAATTGCCCCCATTATTTTCTTCCGGGACGTTTTAAGGGTTGTCACTACGTCCGGCTTATAAGATCATATGCCGTTATACGTTGTTTACGCTTTGAGGAATCCACGATGAGTGAGGCAGAAGCCCGCCCGAGTAACTTTATTCGTCAGATCATCGATGAAGATCTGGCCAGTGGTAAGCACACCACAGTCCACACGCGTTTCCCGCCGGAGCCAAATGGCTACCTGCACATTGGTCACGCCAAATCGATCTGCCTGAACTTTGGTATTGCGCAAGATTACCAGGGGCAGTGCAACCTGCGTTTCGATGACACCAACCCAGTAAAAGAAGACATCGAATACGTTGAGTCGATAAAAAACGACGTGCAATGGCTGGGCTTCAACTGGTCTGGCGATATCTGCTACTCCTCAGACTATTTCGATCAGCTGTATGCCTACGCGGTTGAACTGATTAACAAAGGTCTGGCATACGTCGACGAATTGTCAGCTGACGAAATCCGTGAATACCGCGGTACGCTGACTCAGCCTGGTAAAAACAGCCCGTTCCGCGATCGTAGCGTGGAAGAGAACCTGGCGCTGTTTGAAAAAATGCGTGCCGGTGGCTTCGAAGAAGGTAAAGCGTGTCTGCGTGCCAAAATCGATATGGCGTCTCCGTTCATCGTGATGCGCGATCCGGTGCTGTACCGCATTAAGTTCGCTGAACACCACCAGACCGGTAACAAGTGGTGCATCTACCCGATGTACGACTTCACCCACTGCATCAGCGATGCGCTGGAAGGCATTACGCACTCTCTGTGCACGCTGGAATTCCAGGACAACCGTCGTCTGTACGACTGGGTGCTGGATAACATCACCATTCCTGTGCATCCGCGTCAGTACGAGTTCTCTCGTCTGAACCTGGAATACACCGTGATGTCCAAGCGTAAGCTGAACCTGCTGGTCACTGACAAGCACGTTGAAGGCTGGGACGACCCACGTATGCCGACCATCTCTGGCCTGCGTCGTCGTGGCTACACCTCCGCCTCCATTCGTGAGTTCTGCAAACGTATCGGCGTCACCAAGCAGGACAACACCATCGAAATGGCGTCTCTGGAATCCTGCATTCGTGAAGACCTGAACGAAAACGCGCCGCGCGCGATGGCGGTGATCGATCCAGTGAAACTGGTTATCGAAAACTATCCGCAGGGCGGAAGCGAACAGGTCTCGATGCCTAACCATCCGAACAAACCGGAAATGGGCATCCGCGACGTGCCGTTCAGCGGTGAAATCTGGATCGATCGCGCCGACTTCCGCGAAGAAGCGAACAAGCAGTACAAGCGTCTGGTGCTGGGCAAAGAAGTGCGTCTGCGTAACGCATATGTGATCAAAGCCGAGCGCGTAGAGAAAGATGCGGAAGATAACATCACGACCATCTTCTGTACGTACGACGCAGAGACGCTGAGTAAAGATCCGGCGGATGGCCGTAAAGTAAAAGGTGTAATCCACTGGGTGAGCGCGCAGCATGCGCTGCCGGTTGAGATCCGTCTCTACGATCGTCTGTTCAGTGTGCCTAATCCAGGCGCTGCGGAGGACTTCCTGGCGGTCATTAACCCTGAGTCTCTGATTATCAAGCAGGGGTATGCCGAGCCGTCTCTGAAAGCCGCTGAAGCCGGTAAAGCGTTCCAGTTTGAACGTGAGGGTTACTTCTGCCTGGACAGCCGTTACAGCACGGCAGAAAAACCGGTATTTAACCGTACCGTCGGTCTGCGTGATACCTGGACTAAGATCGGCGAATAATAACGCTGCTCTGGTCAATGAGAAACAAACGCCGCGTAATGCGGCGTTTTTTTATTTAACGATCATGTCGTTAAGCATCGGGATAATCATTTAAACCCAACATTCCAGGTCAATGTGGTGCTACTTATTTTATTTAAAAAAAGTTTGTTGTTTTCCAAAAACAGAAACACTGAAAAATATATTCACAATATCAATGTTACTTACTGAAAATTAGCGCATTCCCCCGCCAGTACTCGCTTCCCGGTAAATGTTACAAAGCACTACGAAATATGTGCTCTTCGTCATAATCCTGACTTTTGCCTGATTAAAACCATTGATAATTCGCGTCGCGAAAAATAACCTAAAGACGGTAGTTAATTCGAGGGTATTTCTGACTACCCCTGACCATTTGGTCTTTTCTGTTTTTCGCCGTTTAGGGCGTTTTAATTCGTCAAAGAGGAATAATCTATGCGTACGTTCAGTGGCAAACGTAGTGCGCTGGCGCTGGCTATTGCCAGTGTGACAGCAATGTCGGGCCTGGTGATTGCGCCAGAGGCAAAAGCAGCAGGTTTCATCGAAGATTCCACCCTCACGGGCGGTATTTATTACTGGCAGCGTGAGCGTGACCGTAAAGACGTCACTGAAGATAAATACAAAACCAACCTTTCTCACTCGACATGGAACGCCAACCTGGATTTCCAGTCGGGATATGCCGCCGATATGTTCGGGATCGATATTGCCGCGTTCACCGCAATTGAAATGGCCGAAAATGGCGACAGCGGCCATCCGAACGAAATTGCGTTCTCCTCCAGTAATAAAGCCTACGACGAAGACTGGTCCGGCGATAAAAGCGGTATCAGCCTGTATAAAGCGGCTGCAAAATTCAAATATGGCCCGGTCTGGGCGCGGGGTGGTTATATCCAGCCAACCGGCCAGACGCTGTTAGCGCCGCACTGGAGCTTTATGCCAGGCACCTATCAGGGGGCGGAAGCCGGTGCTAATTTTGACTACGGCGATGCGGGGGCGTTGAGCTTCTCCTATATGTGGACCAACGAGTACAAAGCGCCGTGGCACATTGAGATGGACAAGTTCTATCAGAACGATAAAAAAACCAAAGTTGATTATCTCCACTCGCTGGGAGCGAAGTACGACTTTAAAAACGATCTGGTGCTGGAAGCTGCATTTGGTCAGGCTGAAGGCTATATCGATCAGTACTTTGCTAAAGCCAGCTACAAATTTGATATCGCGGGTAGCCCGCTGAGCACCAGCTATCAGTTCTACGGTACGCGCGACAAGGTCAGTGATGGCAGCGTAAATGATATCTATGACGGCACCGCGTGGTTACAGGCGCTGACCTTCGGCTACAAGGTAGGTCAGGTTGATTTGCGTCTGGAGGGAACATGGGTCAAGGCAGAAGGGCAGCAGGGCTACTTCCTGCAACGTATGACCCCAACCTACGCCTCTTCCAATGGTCGTCTGGATATCTGGTGGGATAACCGCTCTGACTTCAACGCCGACGGCGAAAAGGCAGTTTTCTTCGGCGCAATGTATGACCTGAAGAACTGGAACCTGCCTGGCTGGGCTGTGGGCGCGTCCTACGCTTACGCCTGGGATGCGAAGCCAGCGGATATGGCTACGCCAGACGCCTACTACGATCCAAACTACCGTCTGAAAGAGTCTTCATACAGCCTGGATGCGATTTACACCCTTCAGGAGGGCCGTGCGAAAGGCACGATGTTCAAACTGCACTTCACCCAGTATGACAACCACTCCGATATCCCGAGCTACGCGGGCGGCTACGGCAACATCTTCCAGGATGAACGTGACGTGAAATTCATGGTCATTGCGCCATTTACCATCTTCTGATGAACACGCTGGCGGGCGAGATCCCGCCAGCATGGAGACTGCATATGATGAAAAAAATGGTAATCGTTGCGCTGCTGGCATCGGGGCTGGTGGCGTGTGCGCATGATCAGGCGCAGAAAGAAGACTCCCGTCTGAAGGAGGCGTATAGCGCCTGTATTAATACTGCCGAAGGATCGCCGGAGAAAATTGAAGCCTGTCAGAGCGTGCTGAATGTGCTGAAAAAAGAGAAAGCGCATGAGCAGTTTGCGACGCAGGAAAATGTTCGCGTGATGGATTACCAGGCCTGTATCCAGGCGCGGAAAACCGGTAACGATCAGGAAGTGGCGAAGCGTTGCGATAAGATCTGGAACGAGATACGCAATAACAATAAATAAGTTGCTTTACGCCCGGTGGCGCAGCGTCACCGGGCTTTTTTCAGGCAAAAAAAAGCCAACCTCACGGCTGGCTCAGAGTATGAACACTCACTTATTTTGCGTCGTGCGCATGTTCATTTTCGCGGCAATCACCTTCAGCACAGTGACCGTACAGGTACAGGCTGTGGTTGGTCAGGCGGATGCCATGACGGGCGGCGATTTCACGCTGGCGCGATTCAATGGAATCATCGCTAAATTCAATGACCTTGCCACAATCGAGGCAGATCAGGTGATCGTGGTGGTGCTGCTGAGTCAGCTCGAACACGGATTTACCGCCTTCGAAATTATGACGAGTAACAATGCCCGCGTCATCAAACTGGTTCAGCACACGATAGACGGTTGCCAGCCCAATCTCTTCACCCATATCGATAAGACGCTTATAAAGGTCTTCCGCACTGACATGGTGATTGTCTGGCCCCTGAAGCACTTCAAGGATTTTTAACCGAGGAAGCGTTACTTTCAGGCCAGCTTTCTTTAATGCGGTATTGTTGTCAGTCATGCGGAATCTGTCCTGTTGCTAAACGATTCACTTCAAAAGAAGAAGTGACAGAAAATGCACTTGGGATAATGCGTCTCATTATAGAACTGCCATGGCTAAATGAAAACTGCAAGTCTCAAGCAAAGTATGCTTATAAAAACGTGGTATCACCAACAAACTTGTTCGATGGCACCCACTTTTTACCAGGGGGATATTGTACAGGTCTGGGCGAAAAAGTTAAAAGTTTGTAGCAATTAATTTAATCGGTTTTACCTGGAAAACGGGCGCAACCGGAGTTGCGCCGCAGGGATATCAGGCGTTAAGGATATCGTCCAGGTTCAGCTCTTCACGAACCTGCTTAACCCATTTTTCTACACGCTCAGCGGTCAGCTCTGGCTGACGGTCTTCATCAATGGCCAAGCCAACGAAGTGATCGTCATCTGCCAGACCTTTGGAAGCTTCGAAATGGTAACCCGCCGTTGGCCAGTGACCGACGATCGCCGCACCGCGTGGCTCAATGATGTCGCGAATAGTGCCCAGCGCATCACAGAAATACTCAGCATAGTCTTCCTGATCGCCACAGCCAAACAGGGCAACCAGCTTGCCGTTGAAGTCTACTTCTTCCAGCGTCGGGAAGAAATCGTCCCAGTCACACTGTGCTTCACCGTAGTACCAGGTGGGGATGCCCAGCAGCAGGATGTCATAGCCCTCGAGATCTTCTTTGCTGCTCTTGGCGATGTCATGCACATCAGCAACGTCTTTACCGAGCTGTTTTTGAATGTTTTTTGCGATATTTTCAGTATTGCCGGTATCACTGCCAAAGAAAATGCCGATGATTGCCATGAGTAAAATAACCTCTTGAAACTTAATGGTATGGTGGCGCAAATTGACCACGGATAAGGGCAATAATAGCAGAACAGGCAACCCTGCGGAAACAGCTATCACGCAGGACTGCACTCTGTGCTACATGAAAAAGGTAATATTGGGGATTTTCTGACTCACGCCTTGCCGCGTAACGTCTCAAGCTGGGCGATCAGCATCTCTTCGATCAGTTCGCTGCGGCTGATGTTGCGCGCGTCAGCTAACTCGTTAAGCGCATCGACGGCATCGGCATTCAGCTTCAGTTCGACACGCTTAAGCCCACGATTTTTATCGCGTTTAAGCTGGTTGCGTTTATTGATACGCAGCTGTTCATCGCGCGAAAGCGGATTCGTTTTCGGTCGTCCCGGTCGACGCTCATTCGCGAACAGATCTAGTGTCGTACGGTCCGTTTGTTCTTTGGCCATGATTCTGAGACTTCGGGGGAAACACGCCGCCCTGCTAATGCCCGGGCGATAAGCGCGCCATCATACATCACCCAAATCCACACGCCAACGACTGGAAGCCCGTCGTCTTCCGGTCGCTGGCTTTTTAATCAATTCGCTGTATCAGTAAGATAGCGGCGAATGGCGCGCAGGACGGCATCCGGTTTTTCCGCGTGTACCCAGTGCCCGGCACCCGCAATGACGTGAGCGCGAGCCTGCGGGAATTGCGCCAGCAGCGCGTCACGGTACGCGTCAGTGACGTAAGGGGAGTTGCCGCCGCGAATAAAAAGGGTAGGGTGCGGCCAGGCGGGGACGGCTTCCCAGCCCACAATATGCGAATACTGATCCCACAGCACCGGGACGTTAAAGCGCCATTGCCCGTCAACAAACGATTTCAGCAGGAACTGGACCACGCCTTCTTCATCAAGATGCTCGCGCATAACGGCAGCCGCCTGTTGGCGGGTTGCGACACCCGCTTCGGTGACCGCATTGATGGCGGCAAAAATCTCATCGTGACGGCGAACGTCGTAATTGACGGGCGCAACGTCGATGACCACCAGCCCGGAAATTCGCTCAGGTGCCAGCGCAGTGAGCGCCATCACCGCTTTACCGCCCATTGAATGCCCGATAAGCGTCGCTTTCTGAATATTATTCGCATCGAGGGTGTCCCGCAGATCCTGCGCCATGGCTGCGTATGTCATCTCCTCCGAGCGCCCTGAAAGACCGTGATTGCGCATATCAACCTGGAGGATCTCGTGATCGGTCACTAAATCGCGCGCCAGCACACCCAGATTATCCAGGCTACCAAACAGGCCGTGAACCAGTACGATGGGAGAATTATTGTTCGGCGATTGTGCAGTTTGCGCTCGGGTATTCAATTTCATGGCAAAGTTCTTTTTTTAGGTTTGTCAGGTTAGGGTATCATGTTGACCATTCTGCCGCCCGGGGGCAAGGATCCAGTTTAATCTGACTTTTGCCGCCAACCTGGTTTGACGCTATCCGCTGTTGGGATTTGACCTTATAATCTCAACGACTTGTATTCAGATAAGATATCGCACTGGATTAAGATGAAAACAATCGAAGTTGATGACGAACTCTATCAGTATATTGCCAGCCAGACGCGGCATATTGGGGAGAGCGCGTCCGACATTTTACGGCGCATGCTTAAAATTTCCGCCGCCTCACAGCCCACTCCTGTCACTAAAGATGTCGTGTCTCAGCCGAGCGTTGTTGCACAAGTAAAACCTGCCGTCATGCCGGCAAAGGACAAAGTGCGCGCGATGCGCGAGCTGCTGCTGTCCGATGAATATGCCGAGCAGAAAAAGGCCGTTAACCGCTTTATGCTGGTGCTGTCTACACTTTACTCACTGGATAACAACGCATTTGCAGAAGCGACAGAGTCGCTGCACGGTCGCACGCGCGTTTATTTCGCAGGCGACGAGCAGACCTTGCTGCAAAATGGCAACCAAACCAAACCCAAACACGTTCCCGGTACGCCATACTGGGTGATCACCAATACCAATACGGGCCGCAAGTGCAGCATGATCGAACATATCATGCAGTCCATGCAGTTCCCGGCGGAATTGATCGAAAAGGTTTGCGGTACAATTTAACCCTTGCATCAGAAGGACCAGGCAATGGCAAATCACAGCCGTGCAGGACAACCTGCGCAACAACGCGATTTGATTAACGTCGCTCAACTGACCGCGCAGTACTACGTGCTGAAACCGGTGGTGGGCAACGCAGAACACGCAGTGAAGTTTGGTACATCTGGCCACCGCGGCAGCGCGGCGCGCCACAGCTTTAACGAACCGCACATTCTGGCCATTGCTCAGGCCATCGCGGAAGAGCGCGCCAAAAATGGCGTCACCGGTCCGTGCTATGTAGGGAAAGATACCCACGCCCTGTCTGAACCTGCTTTTATCTCCGTGCTGGAAGTGCTGGCGGCGAACGGCGTAGACGTGATTGTTCAGGAGAACAACGGTTTCACGCCAACGCCTGCGGTGTCTAACGCTATTCTGGTACACAACAAAAAAGGTGGCGCGCAGGCTGACGGCATTGTGATCACCCCGTCCCACAACCCACCGGAAGATGGCGGCATCAAGTACAACCCACCAAACGGTGGCCCGGCGGATACCAACGTCACGAAAGTGGTGGAAGATCGCGCCAACGCGTTACTGGCTAACGGTCTGAACGGCGTGAAGCGTATCTCACTGGATGAAGCCATGGCCTCCGGCCACGTGAAAGAGCAGGATCTGGTTCAGCCGTTCGTGGAAGGGCTGGCGGATATCGTCGATATGGCCGCTATCCAGAAAGCCGGTCTGAAGCTGGGCGTGGATCCACTGGGCGGCTCCGGTATTGAATACTGGAAACGCATTGCCGAGCACTACAAGCTGGATCTGACCATCGTGAACGATCACGTCGATCAGACCTTCCGCTTTATGCACCTGGACAAAGACGGCGCGATCCGTATGGACTGCTCCTCCGAATGCGCAATGGCTGGCCTGCTGGCGCTGCGCGACAAGTTCGATCTGGCGTTTGCTAACGACCCGGACTACGACCGTCACGGTATCGTCACCCCGGCTGGGCTGATGAACCCGAACCACTACCTGGCTGTGGCCATTAATTATCTCTTCCAGCACCGTCCGCAGTGGGGCAAAGAGGTCGCGGTGGGTAAAACGCTGGTCTCTTCCGCCATGATTGACCGTGTGGTCGATGCGCTGGGCCGCAAGCTGGTGGAAGTGCCGGTGGGCTTCAAGTGGTTTGTTGACGGTCTGCACGACGGCAGCTTCGGCTTTGGCGGTGAAGAGAGCGCGGGGGCATCCTTCCTGCGCTTCGACGGCACCCCATGGTCAACCGATAAAGACGGCATCATCATGTGCCTGCTGGCGGCGGAAATCACCGCGGTCACCGGTAAGAACCCGCAGGAACATTACAACGAGCTGGCGGAACGTTTTGGTGCGCCAAGCTATAACCGTATCCAGGCTGGCGCCACGTCTGCGCAAAAAGCAGCTCTGTCAAAACTCTCTCCGGAGATGGTCAGCGCCAGCACCCTGGCAGGTGACCCGATCACCGCGCGTCTGACGGCGGCGCCGGGTAACGGCGCATCCATCGGCGGCCTGAAGGTGATGACCGAAAACGGCTGGTTCGCCGCGCGTCCATCCGGTACGGAAGATGCGTACAAAATCTATTGCGAAAGCTTCCTCGGCGCTGAGCATCGTCAGCAGATTGAGAAAGAAGCGGTAGAGATTGTCAGCGAAGTGCTGAAAAACGCGTAAGTGGTGTTTGGTGCGGGCTGATGCCCTCACCCCGGCCCTCTCGCACGGGGAGAGGGAGAAAACACTAAAAACGGCAACCTCAGGGTTGCCGTTTTGCTTTTACCTAACTGTGCTTGTTCTTCAATTCAAATCTCGGCGACACCAGACCGTACAGCGTCCAGCCCATAAAGGTCACCATCGCACCATACAGCATCGCTTCCTGGCCGGAGGAATAGAGCGCATAGAAGCTGTAAATTGCGCCAATCAGCGCCACAATATTGGCCGCACGGGCTTTGCGCGGATCAACCTTCGCCACCTTCTGAATAATCACCAGCGCCGCCATCGACAAAATGTACGGAATGATGTTCGTCACCACCGCCAGGTTGACCAGCACGTTAAACTGGCTGTTCAGTGACGGGCTGATGGTCATCAGCGACAAACCACTCTGGAAGATGACAATCGCCAGCATCCCTTGCACAGGTGCATCCGCTTTGGTCACGCGGGAGAAGATTTTCGGGAAATAGCCTTCGTCAGCCGAGGATTTAAACACCTGAGCGATGGTGAACTGCCAGCCCAGCAGCGAGCCGCAGCAGGACATCACCATCAGTCCCATGATCACTTTCCCTACCTCCGGCGTAAACATCTGCGCAAACGCCAGCCCGAACGGCGCCGTGGAGTTGGCCAGATCCATGTTGGGCACAATTCCCGCAATCACGTTGGTCGAGACGATATAGATCACCGCCGCCCCCAGCGTCCCGCCGAGTACCGCGATCGGCACATTTTTCTCCGGGTTTTCCACCACTTCCGCATTCGCACAGGCTGACTCCAGCCCGAGGAAGGCCCACAGCGTCATGGCGATGGACGATCCCACGGCAGTGAAGAACGGTACGTGATGCGGATTCCAGGAGTTGGCGTACAGGGTCGGGCTGAACCAGAACCAGCCGATGATGCACAGGCCGACAACCGGGATGATCACGCCCCAGACGGTAATGCTGCTAAGTTGTCCGGTGATGCGCGCGCCGCCAAAGTTGGCGACGGTACAGATCCACAGCACGCCGATGGTTGCCAGCCCAATCTGCACCGGGGTCAGCGTCGCCCCAAACAGCTCCGTACCGTAACCGACAGCGGAAATGGCAATCGCCACGTTGGCGATCAGCAGCGACACGCCGTTGGTATAGTTCGCCATAAAGTTACCGGACTTACCGAACGCATATTCGGCATAGCCACCCATCCCGCCGGACTTGCGGCTGAACATTCCGCACTTGGCAAAGGCCCATGCCAGCGCCATCGAACCCACGGCGGTAACAAGCCAGGAGATAATCGAAATCGTCCCCACTTCAGCGAGCTTGGTGGGCAGCATGATGATCCCCGAACCCATCATATTCACCATGGTGAGAATAGTGAGTTGCACCACGCCCATCTTGTTGGCCTTACTCATAATTTTTCTCCTTTCAGCAGCGATGGCTGAGCGGCAGGTTGTTTGATGACGTAGCAGCGCACCTGTTTGCGACCGTCACACTCCTCGACGTAAACCCCCTGTAACTCCGGCGCAAAGCCCGGCAGCAGATTGATCCCGTCTTCCAGCGCGGCGAAGTAGCGCAGCACGGAACCGCCCCAGACTTCCCCCGGAACCACGCACAACACCCCCGGTGGGTAAGGCAGCGCGCCTTCCGCGGCGATACGGCCTTCCGCGTCGCGCAGGGACACCAGCTCGACCTCACCGCGCAGATAGGCATAGTTCGCCTCCTGCGGGTTCATCATGACGCGCGGGAAGTGAGACCTGCGGAACATCTCTTTTTGCAGCTGCTTCAAGTTATGGCGGGCATAGAGGTCGTGCATCTCCTGACAAATCTGACGCAGGGTATAATCCGCATAACGTTCCGGATGTTGCTTATAAAGAGAGGGCAGAACCTCTTTCAGCGGCACATCGCTCTGGAGCAGTTTTTCGAAGCGCACCAGCTGGGCGACGAGCTGCTGCAATTTGCCCATGTCCTCCGCCGGGGTGAGCAGGAACAGAATGGAATTGAGGTCGCATTTTTCCGGCACGATGCCGTTTTCACGCAGGAAGTTGGCGAGGATGGTGGCGGGCACGCCGAAATCATCGTACTCGCCGGTGCGGGCGTTGATGCCTGGCGTGGTCAGCAGCAGTTTGCAGGGATCGATAAAATACTGATGCTCGGCATATCCCTCAAAGGCGTGCCAGCGTTCGCCCGGAACAAAATGGAAGAAGCGCAGATCGGTAGCAATCTCTGCCGTATCCCAGCTTTCCCATGGACGGCCATCCACCGTCTCTGGCACGAACGGACGAATAAACTGACAGTTCTGAAGGATCAGTTTTCGCGCTTCGATACCGGTCACCACGCAGTCCATCCACATGTTGCGCCCACTTTGCCCCTCGTGCATGCGGGCGTTGATATCCAGGGCGGCAAACAGCGGATAGAACGGGCTGGTGGAGGCGTGCATCATAAAGGCGTTGTTGAGGCGCTTATGCGGGACATAGCGCGCCTGGCCTTTTATATGGCTGTCCTTCTTATGGATTTGCGAGGTTTGCGAGAAGCCCGCCTGCTGCTTATGCACCGACTGGGTAACCAGAATGCCCGGATCGTTTTCGTTCAGCTCCAGCAGCAGCGGCGAGCAGTCGGCCATCATCGGGATAAACTGCTCGTAACCCACCCAGGCGGAGTCAAACAGAATGTAATCGCACAGGTGACCAATCTTATCCACCACCTGACGGGCGTTATAAATGGTACCGTCGTAGGTGCCCAGCTGGATCACCGCCAGACGGAACGGACGTTCATCCCGCGCGCGACCAGGCGCGACCTCTGACACCAGTTCCCGCAGGTAACTCTCGTCGAAACAGTGTGCGTCAATACCGCCGATAAACCCGTACGGGTTGCGCGCCGTTTCCAGATACACCGGCGTCGCGCCTGCCTGTAACAGTGCTCCGTGGTGATTAGATTTATGGTTATTGCGATCGAACAGCACCAGATCGCCTGGCGTGAGGAGGGCATTGAGCACCACTTTGTTGGAAGAGGAGGTGCCGTTCAGCACGAAGTAGGTTTTATCCGCATTAAAGACTTTTGCCGCATGCTGTTGGGCGATGCATGGCGCGCCTTCATGGATCAGCAGATCGCCCATTGCCACGTCGGCATTGCACAGATCGGCGCGGAAAAGCGTTTCGCCAAAGAAATCGACAAACTGGTTTCCGGCCGGATGGCGGCGGAAGAACTGGCCTCCCTGATGTCCGGGGCAGTCAAACGCACTGTTCCCCTGCTGGACGTAATCGACCAGCGCGCGGAAGAACGGCGGGCGGAGCTGGGTTTCGTACTTCTGCGCAGCCGCTTCAAGCTGGCGCCCGTAGTACGCATTGCTGGTGTCGGAGTACTCAAAAACGCCGTGAATACGCGACAGAAATTCAGCCGGAACCCTTTCTTCTTTATGCGTGGCAATAAACACCGGAATACCGAATCCCGTGGCTTCTATTTCTTCTATGGCGCCATTGAAAATATCGCAGACGGCCAGAACCACGGCTGCCACATCAATATAATCCGATGCGGTGATATCCACAATGTCGCGCGAAGTGGTAAAGCATTCAGGGCAGGCACGGCTGACGGCAATTTTTAACGTTTTCATCTTTATCTCTTTATTTCAGGCAATATGGGGCCCTCGACTTCTTGCGGTAAAGAAATCGATTATTTCCGGAAAAAAAAAGCAAAGCGTGTCCGCTGATACGAAATCAGTTAATTGCTTTTTTGCTGAGTAGAATTCAGTCCGCCCGGTTGCGGAGAATCTGAATCACAAGGAATGAGCGCAGGTGTTCACAGGCAACAGCCTGTAAAATAGCGTGTTTCAGGATAACCTGTAAGCAGATGCGCCAGAAGTCGAAGGACTACCGGGCGTTAAAGAGATGAAAGTCAAAACAGTTTCGGTGGGCAAACATCATGATATGTGTTGTCCGCCTTATATGGGGCATTAAACGATTATTGTTTTCCATGTTCAATTTCCTTTCAGTAATTGAAAGCATGGTCATTTTATCCAGGAAAAAGGGATTAACTGTGAAACAGATCACCAATAACCGATCATTTCAGAAATAATTAGTCGTTTTGAGTGAATAACGCAGATCAAAATGCCGTTTTGTTGGTTCGGTGTTAAATTGATGTTTTAATTGTGTTTAAAGAGGGAGAATATAGCCGTGAAAATAATCTCATCGTTATTTTCATGGCTATATTCAGGTTGGTAAGTTTTTATTTAAAATTAAAGTGAATACTTATTCAGATCATAAACCGATATCCGATACCGGTTTCTGTTAATAAATGACGAGGACGCGCGGGATCGGCTTCAAGCTTCTGGCGAAGGTGTCCCATATAAATGCGTAAATAGTGACTATGCTCGACAGCATTCGGCCCCCAGACCTGGCTTAACAGCTGTCGCTGCGTTAACACTTTACCATGGTTATTGAGCAGCACGGCCAGCAGACGAAACTCAATAGGCGTAAGGTGGATCTCTTCTTCTCCTCTTACGATGCGGCGTGCAGCAAGATCGACGCGGATATCGCCAAAGGCGTACACCGGGTCGGAAGGGGAGGTGGCACTGTGTCGACGCAGCGCCACACGAAGCCGGGCCTGTAACTCGCCAATGCCAAACGGTTTGATCAGATAATCATCCGCTCCGGCATCCAGTGCGGCGATTTTATCCGTCTCTTCGGTGCGGGCAGAGAGCACCAGAATAGGCATCTGGCTCCACTGACGCACCTCACGAATAAAATCGATGCCGTCGCCATCCGGAAGTCCCAGATCCAGGATCACCAGATCTGGCTTGCGGGTCGCGGCTTCAATCAACCCTCGTTGAAGCGTTCCGGCTTCATGAACGCGCAAACCGTCGCCTTCCAGCGCGGTACGCAGAAATCGGCTGATAGCGAGCTCATCTTCAACAATCAGAACGTTAATCACAAATCCTCTGGTAATTCATCAAGTTCTGGTGGGCTTTCCAGAGGAAGTGTAACACAAAAGCGTGCCCCACCTTCCGGGCGGTTCTCTGCGGAAATGGTGCCGCCATGCACGTCGACAATCGCCTGGCAGATCGCCAGCCCCAGCCCAACGCCAGGAATGGCGGATTCCTTATTACCGCGCGCAAATTTTTCGAATATGGCGCGCTCCTGTCCGGCCGGAATACCCGGCCCGGTATCCCAGACGTCGAGCCGCAGCACACGTTTATCCACCCTGGCAGCAATCCCCAGCCGGGCCTTTGCCCCGGCGTATTTAGCGGCATTTTCCAGAAGATTAATCAGCACGCGCTCAAACAGCGGGCCATCCACATGGATTAACGTCAGGGGTTCCGGCATGTCCAGCTCAATATGGCGCCCGCCGAGACCCGGCTCCAGCATCTTCAGCGCACTGCCGACAACCTCCTCAAGGGTGAGCCACTCTTTTTTGAGGTTAAACCCGCCGGACTGAATGCGCGCCATGTCCAGCAGGTTGTTCACCAGGCGCGTGGTATTCAGCACGTGCTGGCGAATTTCGCTGGCCTGCATCGCGTGCTTTGATCCTTCCGCCGCCAGATCCAGCGTCAGAATTTCGGACTGGCCAAACAGCACGGTAAGCGGCGTGCGCAAATCGTGAGACAGCGCTGCCAGCAGCGAGTTGCGAATACTTTCGCGCTCGCTTGCCAGCCGCGCCTGCTCTTCGCTGGCGGTGAGCGCCAGCCGTTCAAGGGCGCTGGCGACCAGCAGGGTGAAGGTTTCAAGCAGGCGCTGCTGCTCGGGGATCATCAGCTGACGCAGGTTAGACGGCTCGACGATGACCAGCCCGTGATTTTTATCCGCGCTGCGCAGCGGCAGGATCTGGTAAGGCACGCCGGGCAGCGTGTCGGTGCCGGCGCCGGCAGGTAAACCCTTATCGAAACTCCAGCGGGCAATCGCTTCATCCCAGGGCGTCATCCCCGAAGGGGAGGTCAGCGGGCGAAGGCGCCCTTGTTCGTCGGGGAGCAAAATCAGGTTACTGGCATGAAAGGTCGAACGGATAAACTGCTCGCTGGTCTGCACGATATCTCGCTGCGTGCGGCCAACCGCCAGCGATTTTGACATTTCATACAGATGGCGCGTGCGCTGCTCGCGATAGCGGGCAATGCGTGCCTGGTAGCGCACGCCTGCCGTCAGATTCCCGATCACCAGCCCGACGGTAAGCATCACGGCAAAGGTCAGAATGTACTGCACGTCCGAGACAGCAAGCGTCCCGCGCGGAGCAATAAAGAAGAGATCGAAGCTGATGACGTTGATCACCGTCGCCAGCACCGACGGCCAGCGGCCATAAAAGAGCGCGACCACAACGACGCCGAGCAGATAAATCATGACCAGATTGGCGGCGTCGAAGGCGATGAGCCACTGGCTGGCAATCACCGTAATCAGGGCGCAGAGGACCACGGCCACCATGCAGCCCCGGATCTGAATGCGCCATTTATCGCCAAAGGTGCGAGCGTCCGGCGTACGGTTGGGCAGGGGGGCGGGCTTGTCATCCAGCGCGACGATGACTAAATCAAGATCCGGCGCGCGGCGGGCCAGCCTGTCGGCAAAAGATTCGCGGCTAAACCAGCGGCGGTGCTGGCGACGTCCAATGACAATCTTGCCCAGGTTGTGCTCCCGCGCGTAGCGCAGAATGGCTTTATCTTCCTGCGGATCGGAAAGGGTTGCGGTTTCGGCGCCCAGCTCCTGCGCCAGCCGCAGCGCGCTCAAAATGGCGCGGCGCTGATTTTCCGGCAGGCCATGCAGCTGCGGCGTTTCGACGTAGACCGCGTGCCAGACGCTGCCAAACTTCGCTGCAAGCCGGGCGGCGGTGCGAACCAGTTTTTCGTTGCCGCTGCCGTGACCAATGCATAACAGAATGGCGTCCCGCGTGTGCCAGACGCGCTCTTGTCCCTGTAGGTCTCGCCAGGCGCGCATCTGGTCATCAACGCGATCGGCGGTGCGGCGCAGGGCCAGCTCGCGCAGGGCAATCAGGTTTCCTTTGCGGAAAAAATGTTCGATGGCGCGTTCGGCCTGGCCGGCAATATACACTTTGCCTTCATGCAGGCGCTGGCGCAGATCGTCCGGCGGCAGGTCAACCAGTACGACTTCATCGGCAGAATCAAAAAACGGATCGGGGACGGTTTCCCGCACCTGGATACCGGTTACGCCGCTCACCACGTCGTTCAGGCTTTCCAGGTGCTGAACATTCACCGTGGTGAAGACGTCAATGCCTGCCTCAAGCAGCTCCTCAACATCCTGCCAGCGCTTCGGATGGCGGGAGCCTGGCGCATTGCTGTGCGCCAGTTCGTCCATCAGGATCAGGGCAGGGCGGCGGGCGAGGGCGGCATCAAGATCAAACTCCGTGACCAGCCGCCCGCGATGGCTGATACGCTGGGGCGGCTGCGTCGCCAGCCCCGTCAGCAGCGCAGCAGTCTCTTTGCGACCGTGGGTTTCCACCACGCCGATGAGAATATCAAGCCCCTGCGCCCGAAGCCGCTGGGCTTCCGTCAGCATGGCGAAGGTTTTCCCGACACCCGCGCAGGCGCCGAAAAAAATTTTCAGCTTGCCACGGTGGGCTTCAGCCGTCTGTTCAAGCAGCCTGTCCGGATCCGGGCGCATGGGCTCGTCGGTCATTTAGTTCTTCCTTAGCGCATCCAGCGCCAGATTCAGCTCAACAATGTTCACTACCGGCATGCCGATGAAGCTGACCAGCGGCTTTTGCGTATGTTCTGCAACCAGCTGGCTCACCTGCTCGACGGTCAGCTGACGGGCGGCGGCCACGCGAGGGATCTGCCAGACCACCGCGTCCGGCGTCAGGCTGTAATCCAGCCCGCTCGCGGAGGCGGTGACCAGCTCAACCGGCACCTCACGGCTGGCCTGCGGATTCGCAGCGCGCAGGGCGGCAACGCGTTCAGCAATGGCTTTGTCCAGGTCAGGGTTACTGCCCGCCAGATTGCTGCCGCCGGAGGCCATTGGATTATACGTGCTTTCCGCAGTGGCGGAAGGGCGTCCCTGGAAGTAGCGTGGGTCCGTAAAGTTCTGCCCAATCAGACGCGAGCCGCGGTTTTCACCGTTCTGGATAATCAGCGAGCCGTTGGCCTGATCCTGAAACCACCACTGGCCCAGCGCGGTAGTCATCAGCGGGTAAAGCCCGCCGGTAATCAGAGACAGCAGAATAAACAACAGTATAGCGGGACGTAACATCGTCATTGGATCCACCTTTTAAACCAGCCCGAACAGCGTTAGCAACATGTCGATAACCTTGATCCCAATAAAGGGCACCACCAGCCCACCCAGACCGTAAATCCACAGGTTACGGCGCAGCATGGCGGCGGCCGTCAGCGGCTTATAGCTCACCCCTTTCAGCGCCAGCGGAATAAGAAAGACAATAATCAGCGCGTTGAAGATCACCGCGCTCAGAATGGCCGAGGCCGGAGAGTGCAGGTGCATCACGTTCAGGGCATTTAGCTGCGGGTAGGTTGCCGCAAACGCCGCCGGAATGATGGCGAAATACTTTGCCACGTCGTTGGCGATACTGAACGTGGTCAGCGAGCCGCGCGTCATCAGCATCTGCTTCCCGATGTGCACCACCTCGATCAGCTTGGTCGGGTTCGAGTCGAGATCCACCATGTTGCCCGCCTCTTTTGCCGCCTGGGTACCGGAGTTCATTGCCACCGCCACGTCGGCCTGCGCCAGCGCCGGGGCGTCGTTGGTGCCGTCGCCGGTCATCGCCACCAGACGACCTTCCGCCTGATACTGGCGAATGAGCGCCAGCTTTGCTTCCGGCGTCGCTTCGGAAAGGAAATCATCCACGCCCGCTTCGGCGGCAATGGCCGCCGCAGTCAGACGGTTATCCCCGGTGATCATCACCGTTTTAATGCCCATCTTACGCATCTGGGCGAAACGCTCTTTTATACCGCCTTTAACGATATCCTTCAGAGCGATCACCCCCAGAACGCTTGCACCTTCCGCCACCACCAGCGGGGTTGCCCCCTGACGCGCCACGCTTTCCACCAGATGGTCGACTTCCGGGGGGAAGTGTCCATTATTGGCTTCAATATGACGGCGAATGGCATCAACGGACCCTTTACGGATCATCCGGTCCTGAATGTTAATGCCGCTCATGCGGGTTTGCGCCGTGAAGGGAACGAACGTAGCGTGCAGGCTTTGTACGTCGCGCTGGCGCAGGTTAAAGCGCTGCTTGGCGAGGATCACGATACTGCGGCCTTCCGGGGTTTCATCGGCCAGCGAGGAAAGCTGCGCCGCGTCAGCCAGCGTTTTTTCATCCACGCCGGGAGCAGGTAAAAAGTCAGAGGCCTGACGATTGCCCAGGGTGATGGTCCCGGTTTTATCCAGCAGCAGCACGTCTACGTCCCCCGCCGCTTCAACGGCGCGTCCGCTGGTGGCGATGACGTTAGCGCCCAGCATACGGCTCATCCCCGCCACGCCAATCGCGGAAAGCAGGCCACCAATAGTGGTGGGGATCAGACAGACCAGCAGGGCGATCAGTACGGTGATGCTGACCGCTGTACCGCCGTAGGCGGAGAAGGGCCACAGGGTCGCCGTTGCCAGCAGGAAGACAATGGTGAGCGCCACCAGCAGAATGGTCAGGGCGATCTCGTTCGGCGTTTTACGACGCTGTGCGCCTTCCACCATGGCGATCATCCGGTCGAGAAAGGTTTCGCCCGGGTTAACGCTGCACTGGATCACCAGCCAGTCGGAAAGAATGCGCGTTCCGCCGGTAACTGAGGCGAAATCTCCGCCCGACTCACGGATCACCGGTGCGGATTCCCCGGTAATGGCGCTTTCGTCTACCGACGCGCCGCCCTCAATCACTTCCCCGTCGCAGGGGATGATGTCGCCGGCTTCCACCAGCACCACGTCACCTTTACGCAGTTCATCCGCCGGTACGTGGTCCATGTGCGCGCCGTATTTAGGTTCGCGTAATTTGCGCGCAAAGGCGGTTTTTTTGACCCCTTTCAGACTGTTGGCCTGCGCTTTACTGCGGCCTTCCGCCAGCGCTTCGGCGAAGTTGGCGAACAGCACGGTAAACCACAGCCACAGGCTGATGGCGCCGGTAAAGGTTGCATTCCCCAAAAGGTGTCCCGTTCCCATGGCAATCGCCAGTACGGTGGTGAGTAAACTTCCAGTCCAGACAATAAACATCACCGGGTTGTGCCACTGGACGCGCGGGCTCAGTTTTTTTACCGCATCCATGAGGGCCTGACGAACTAAGGTCGGTTCGAGCAGGGCCAGTTGTTTACGACCCATGAAAAATTCTCCGCAAAATCAGCGTAAAGAGAGATACTCCGCAACCGGGCCTAACGCGAGGGCGGGGATAAAGGTCAGGGCACCTACCAGCAGAACGGTGCCAATCAGCAGGCCGACGAACAGCGCGCCGTGAGTCGGTAACGTACCGGTGGTGGTCGGCTGGATCTTCTTATTCACCAGTGTTCCGGCGATCGCCATGACGGGAATAATCACGCCGAAACGACCGACGAACATGCAGAACGCCAGCAGACAGTTCCAGAACGGTGAGTTGGCGCTTAACCCTGCAAAGGCGCTGCCGTTGTTGTTTGCGGCAGACGAAACGGCGTAAAGCACTTCGCTAAAGCCGTGAATGCCCGGGTTAAAGATGCCGCTGCGCCCGGCGTCGGTCATCAGCGCCAGCGCGGTACCGAGCAGCACAAGGGCGGGGGTGACCAGGATCGCCAGCGCGGTTAATTTCATTTCGCGGACGTCGATTTTTTTGACGAGATATTCCGGCGTGCGGCCGATCATCAGCCCGGCGATAAACACGGCGAGCAGGACGAACAACAGCATGCCGTACAGCCCCGAACCGACCCCACCGAAAACTACCTCGCCAATCTGCATCAACCACATCGGGATCATGCCGCCGAGCGCGGTGAAAGAGTCATGCATGGCGTTCACCGCCCCGCAGGAGGCCGCCGTGGTGACCACCGCATAGAGGCTGCTGGCAAGAATGCCGAAGCGGCTCTCTTTGCCTTCCAGGTTGATATTGCTGTTAGCCCCCAGCTGCATGAAGTGGCTGTTGCCGTTCCATTCGGCCCACATCACCAGTGCTACGCAGACCACGAAGATTAACGACATGGCCCACAGCAGCGTACGGCCCTGGCGGCGATCGTTAACTACATCGCCAAAGGCGAAGCAGAGCGCGGTGGGGATCAGGAAGATTGCCAGCATCTGTACAAAATTGGTTAACGCCGTTGGGTTTTCAAACGGATGCGATGAATTGGCGTTGAAGAAGCCGCCCCCATTGGTGCCCAGCATCTTGATTGCTTCCTGCGACGCCACCGGCCCCATTGGCAGGAGTTCCCTGGCCCCTTCAAGCGAGGTGAAAGGGGTATAAGGCAGCAGGTTTTGCAGAGTGCCTTGCTGAATAAAGAACAGGGCAATAATCAGCGCAACAGGCACCAGGATCCAAAGGGTGATGCGTGTGACATCAACCCAGGCGTTGCCGAGAGTGCTGACATTCTGACGGGCAAACGCGCGCGTCAGGGCGAAGATCACCGCGATACCGCTGGCCGCAGAAAGAAAGTTCTGCACGGTTAACCCGGCCATCTGGCTGAAGTAGCTGAGCGTGGTTTCACCGGCGTAAGACTGCCAGTTGGTGTTGGTGACAAAGCTGACCGCCGTGTTCAGTGCCAGATGCCAGGATAACCCCGGTAAATGCTGCGGGTTCAACGGCAGACTGCCCTGGAGTATTAGCAGCGTAAAGAGGGCAATAAGCCCCACGATATTCAGAAGCAGTATCGCCATCAGGTATTGGCGCCAGTTCATTTCCCGGTCGCTGATACCTGAAATGCGCCAGAGCACATTTTCAATATTTCGCGTGCCCGGCAATGGCACGTTGTTTATCAGCCGCGCCAGCGCTGTTCCCAGCGGCCTGGCGAACACAAACAGTACCAGTAAAAAGCTGGCAATAAGCAAAAACGCCTGAGCAGCCATCAGAATGCCTCCGCATTAATCAGGGCATAAATCAGATAACCCAATAACAGGAACACCAGCACGATGCCGGCAATCAGACCTGCACTCACACTCCACCTCCGGGTGACTTTTGTTGTTGTACAAACGGTAGGATTTGTGGCGCAAAGATTTCGCAAAAATCAGAAGGGCAGGTGTAAAAAAAGTATAAAAAAGCGAAAAGCCACAATTTAACTATTGGTAAGTAAATCGTTAACTTTTTTGTAACTTAATTACAGGCATGAATGTAAATATTCACGAAATGGATGAAAATAAGTGGTCGGATGAGTAGTAAAATTACAAACAAAGCGGTATTATTTTAACCAGGTCACAGATTTCACATTTTCCGGAGACGGTTTCCGGCCAACTACAGGGGAGAAAAATATGGATCTTTATAAAGAGTTTCCGGCTCATATCATTTTCATGCGTCGCACTTTCGCCGTTGTGGCTGGCGTGCTGGCCCTGCCGGTGATGTTGTTCTGGAAAGATCGCGCACGTTTCTACAGTTACCTGCATCGCGTCTGGGCGAAAACCAGCGAGAAGCCGGTGTGGATGGATCAGGCCGAGAAAGCAACCTGCGATTTCTACTGATACGGTGTGACATCGTAGCCATAAAAAAACCGCCTACAGCAAAGTGGCGGTTTTTTTGT
The DNA here is from genome assembly GCF_001922365.1 of Enterobacter cloacae complex sp. AR_0002. NCBI lineage: Bacteria > Pseudomonadati > Pseudomonadota > Gammaproteobacteria > Enterobacterales > Enterobacteriaceae > Enterobacter > Enterobacter cloacae complex sp. AR_0002. Next base: position 2,129,182 of record NZ_CP018814.1, on the reverse strand, counting down.
CCCTCGGGATTCGCGGTCCGTTGGGTAATCTTGCAGCCCCTACCCGGGATTTTTATCATACCCTTCTTTAAAAAGTTCGCAATCCACTTCACCTTTATAAATTCCTAATTTTACTGAAATAACTTACTTTTGGCGTTGGTGTTAATTATGATGCCACGTCCCTTTCCGCCATCTCGCAAATGGGCATCGGTCCTGGGAAAGGTGTATCCATAGCCGTAAAGCAGCCCACCTACCCGGGCTTGTGTCCACCGATTTATCACCGGTGGTGATAGGTGGAGCGGTTAGCAGCAGGGACCGCATAGTGAAACGCTATTTATGCATCGCGTTCATTGTCGCCAGCGCACTCGTTGTAAAGTGTGATAAACCGGATGTGTTTATTGCCTTTACCCCGATAGTGCAGGACAAGTAGCGTTAAGGCCGCCTCGGGCGGCCTTTTTTATTTCATCCCGTCTACACTTCATGGCAAAGTAGTTCAATGCATGCCTTTTTCCTTTTACGGCATGCCCTTACGGACATAATGGACAATTGCCAGGAGTTTTATGCCCACCCATCTGGTTTGGTTTCGCGCGGATTTACGCATTCACGACAACTTCGCTCTCGCGGCGGCCTGCCGCGCTAAAGACGCGAATGTGCTGGCCCTGTTTATCGCCACGCCTGAACAGTGGCGGCAGCATGACATGGCGCCCCGGCAAGCGGCACTGCTCAGCGCGTATCTGAATGACCTGCAACATTCACTGGCCGAAAAAGGCATTCCGCTGATCTATAAAGAGGCTCATGATTTTGCCGCTCAGCGTCAGACGGTGCAGGCAATCTGCCAGCAGTACGCAGTAACGCATCTTTATTACAACTATCAGTATGAATTCAACGAGCAGCAGCGGGATCGTCAGCTGGAGAAATCCCTCGCGGGCGTGGTCTGTGAAGGCTTTGATGACAGCGTGATGCTCGCGCCTGGCAGCGTAATGACCGGCAGTCACGAGATGTATAAAGTTTTCACGCCGTTTAAAAATGCCTTTATCAAACGCCTGAAAGAGGGACTACCTGAGTGCGTTACCGCCCCGTCCGTGAGAGGGGAAACGATAACGGATCTGCCGGCGATCAGGCTGAATTATCCCCAGCAGTCGTTCGATGAAACAGTGTTCCCCGCCAGCGAGAAAGCGGCTATCGCCCGGTTGCGTCAGTTCTGCGCGCAGGGGGCGGTTGAGTACGAGGCGCGTCGGGATTTTCCAGCGATTGAAGGCACCAGCCGCTTGTCGGCCTGTCTAGCGCTGGGCGCGCTCTCTCCGCGCCAGTGTTTACATCGCCTGCTGGCGGAACAGCCTCAGGCGTTAGACGGGGGGGCGGGCGCAGTGTGGCTGAACGAACTGATCTGGCGTGAGTTCTATCGCCATCTGATGACGTATCATCCTGATTTGTGTAAACATCGGCCCTTTATTCGTTGGACCGAACAGGTACAGTGGCAGTCGAATGAGAAGCTGCTTAAGGCATGGCAGCATGGGCTTACCGGCTTCCCGATTGTTGATGCAGCTATGCGGCAGCTCAATGAAACCGGGTGGATGCATAACCGTCTGCGTATGATTACCGCCAGCTTCCTGGTGAAGGATCTGCTTATCGACTGGCGAACCGGAGAGCGTTATTTTATCTCTCAGCTGATCGATGGCGATCTGGCGGCGAATAACGGCGGCTGGCAGTGGGCGGCCTCCACCGGAACGGATGCGGCTCCCTATTTTCGGATCTTCAATCCGACCACGCAGGGACAACGATTTGACGCCGACGGCGAGTTTATCCGCCGCTGGCTGCCTGAGCTTAAGGATGTCCCGGCCAAAGCCATTCATGAACCCTGGGTATGGGCGGATAAACAGCGTGTTACCCTGAACTATCCCCGTCCCATTGTCGACCATAAACAGGCGCGCGTCGCCACGCTGGCGGCGTACGAAGCCGCCCGAAAAGTTTGAGAGAATGATGATGAAAAACAGTGAACTGGAGCGCCTGATTAACGAAAAACTCAACACGGCTTCGTTTAGCGACTACGGCCCGAATGGCTTGCAGGTGGAGGGGCGCGAGACGGTGCAAAAAATCATCACCGGCGTGACGGCAAGCCAGGCGCTGCTGGATGAGGCGGTGCGTCAGGAAGCCGATGCGGTGATTGTCCACCACGGTTATTTCTGGAAAAACGAATCACCGATTATTCGCGGCATGAAGCGCAACCGACTCAAAACGCTGCTGGCGAATGACATCAACCTGTACGGCTATCACCTGCCGCTCGATGCGCATCCTGAGCTGGGGAACAACGTTCAGCTTGCGCAACTGCTGGGGATTACCGTGAAGGGTGAAATTGAACCCCTGGTGCCGTGGGGCGAACTGTCGATGCCGGTTCCGGGTCTGGAGCTGGCCTCGTGGATCGAAGCGCGCCTGGGGCGTCGTCCGCTGTGGTGCGGCGACACCGGGCCGGATACCGTGAAGCGCGTGGCATGGTGCACCGGCGGCGGCCAGGGCTTTATTGACAGCGCGGCGCGTTTTGGTGTCGACGCCTTCATTACCGGCGAAGTCTCCGAGCAGACCATTCACTCAGCCCGTGAACAAGGCCTGCATTTTTACGCGGCGGGCCATCACGCCACCGAGCGTGGCGGCATCCGCGCCCTCAGCGAGTGGCTGACGGAAAATACCGATCTGGATGTGACGTTTATTGATATCCCTAATCCGGCCTGATGAGAGGTAGTTAAGTGCAGCGAGCGCGTTGTTATCTTCTGGGTGAAACCGCAGTGGTTCTGGAGCTTGAGCCTCCGGTGACGCTTGCCACGCAAAAGCGTATCTGGCGTCTGGCTCAGCGACTGCCCGAGCTACCCGGCGTGGTTGAAGCTATTCCGGGTATGAATAATATCACCGTGGTGCTGCGTGATCCGCACACGGGGGCGCTGGATGCCATTGAGCGTCTGCAACGCTGGTGGGAGGAGAGCGAGGCGCTGGAGCCGGAATCGCGGACGATTGAGATCCCGGTTGTCTATGGCGGCAAGGGAGGCCCCGACCTTGGCGTGGTGGCCGAGCACTGTGGATTAACGGAGAAGCAGGTTGTGGAGCTGCATAGCTCAGTCGACTATGTTGTCTGGTTTTTGGGATTTCAGCCGGGTTTCCCCTATCTGGGCGGGTTATCGCCCCAGCTGCATACGCCGCGCCGGGCTGAGCCGCGCCTGAGCGTACCGGCGGGCAGCGTGGCGATTGGTGGCGAGCAAACGGGAATTTATCCGCTCGCTTCACCGGGAGGCTGGCAGCTGATTGGGCACACGTCCACGCCGTTATTTGAACCAGGCCAGGACGCGCCCATACTCCTGCGGCCGGGGGATACGCTGCGCTTTATCCCGCAGAAGGAGGGAGTATGTTAACGCTTATTCGCGCAGGGCTTTACACCTCGGTACAGGATGCCGGGCGTTTTGGGCTGCGTCAGTCGGGCGTGAGCTACTGCGGTGCGCTCGATCGCCCTTCGCTGGAAATTGCCAACCTGCTGGTAGGTAACGCAGGCAGCACGGCGGCGTTAGAAATTACGCTGGGTCAGTGCGTGATTGAGTTTGGTCAGGAAACCTGGTTTGCCTTAACCGGCGCGGGCTGTGACGCAACGCTGGACGGCAAAGCGGTGTGGACCGGCTGGCGCCTGCGGGCGAAGGCCGGGCAGCGTCTGACGCTCAAGCGTCCTCTGCACGGCGTGCGCAGCTATCTTGCGGTAGCGGGGGGGATCGACGTGCCGGAGGTGCTGGGCTCATCCAGCACCGACCAGAAAGCGGGAATGGGCGGCCATGAAGGACGGCTGCTGCGCGACGGCGATCGTCTGCGAATAAAGACCTCAACGCGCCATTTCACCACCACGCAGGGCGTGAAACAGCTGCTGTGGGGGAACGTGATCCGCGCCTTACCAGGACCGGAATACCAGGAGTTTGATGAAGCCGCGAAAGAGTCTTTCTGGCGCTCGCCGTGGAAGATCAGCCCGCAGAGTAACCGCATGGGTTACCGGCTTCAGGGCCAGCCGCTGACCCGCACAACTGACCGGGAGCTGCTTTCCCATGGTCTGTTGCCGGGGGTGATTCAGGTGCCAGGCAACGGACAGCCCATTGTACTGATGAACGATGCGCAAACCACGGGAGGATATCCGCGTATTGCCTGCATTATCGAAGCGGATCGCTACCATCTGGCGCAAATTCCTCTCGGTCAGCCAATTCATTTTGTGCAGTGTTCGCTGGAGGAGGCACTGAAAGCCCGGCAGGATCAGCAGCGTTATCTCGAACAGCTTGCGTGGAGGCTCGATGGTAAAGATTGATTTAAACGCCGATCTGGGAGAGGGCAGCAGCGCCGATGCGGCGCTGATGACGCTGGTTTCCTCGGTGAATATCGCCTGCGGGTTTCATGCCGGCGATGCGCAGACTATGCTGGCGAGCGTGCGCAATGCCATGAAAAACGGCGTGGCGATAGGCGCTCACCCCAGCTTTCCGGACCGGGAAAACTTTGGCCGCACGGCGATGGATCTGCCGCCTGAGACGGTTTACGCGCAAATGCTCTACCAGATCGGCGCGCTGGAGGCGATAGTGCGCGCTGAGAATGGCGTGTTGCGCCACGTCAAGCCGCACGGCATGCTCTATAACCAGGCGGCGAAAGATCCGGTGCTGGCGGATGCCATTGCCCGCGCGGTGCGGGACTGCAATCCGCGTCTGGTGCTGGTGGGCCTGGCGGGCAGCGAGCTTATTCGTGCCGGCGAACGGCTGGGGCTGAGTACGCGGCAGGAAGTGTTTGCCGATCGGGGATACCTGCCGGACGGCAGCCTGGTTCCGCGCACGCAGGCCGGTGCGCTGATCACCGACGAAGGTAAAGCGCTGGCGCAGACGCTGGAGATGGTGCGCTTCGGGCGAGTAACTTCAACGGAGGGTACAACGGCAAACGTTCAGGCTGATACGGTGTGCTTACACGGTGACGGCGAGCATGCGCTCCAGTTTGCGCGACGTCTGCGAGCGGCGTTCTCGGAAGAGGGCATTGTTGTCAGCGCAGAATAATCATGAAAGGACAATAACATGCCAGAAGGTCCGGAGATCCGCCGCGCGGCGGATAGCCTGGAGGCGGCGATAAAGGGCAAACCTCTGACACACGTCTGGTTTGCCTTTCCTCAACTCAAACCGTTTGAAGCGCAGCTGGTGGGACAGACGGTGACCCATATTGAAACGCGCGGCAAAGCGTTACTCACCCACTTTTCCCATAACCTGACGTTATACAGCCATAATCAGCTTTACGGCGTCTGGCGGGTGGTGGAGGCGGACGAGCAGCCGCAAACGACCCGCGTGCTGCGCGTGCGGCTACAAACGGCGGATAAGGCGATCCTGCTCTACAGCGCTTCTGATATCGAAATGTTAACGCCGGAGCAGTTGCTCACGCACCCGTTCTTACAGCGGGTTGGGCCGGACGTGCTGGATATGCGCCTGACGGCGAGCGATGTGAAGGCCCGGCTGCTATCGCCCACATTCCGCAACCGGCAGTTTTCCGGCCTGTTCCTTGACCAGGCCTTACTCGCCGGGCTTGGCAACTACCTGCGGGTGGAGATCCTCTGGGAAGTCGGGCTGGCACCGCAGCACAAAGCTTCTCAGCTGAGCGATGAACAGCTGGAGGCGCTGTCCCACGCGCTGCTGGACATCCCGCGGCTGTCGTACAACACGCGTGGCATCGTAGATGAAAACAAGCACCACGGGGCGCTGTTCCGGTTCAAGGTGTTTCATCGGGCGGGGAAGAAGTGCGAGCGGTGCGGCGGGATTATCGACAGGATTATGCTCTCTTCGAGACCCTTTTACTGGTGTCCACATTGTCAAAAATAAACAAGCCGGGTGGCGGCTACGCCTTACCCGGCCTACGTTTCGCATTTGTAGGCCCGGTAAGCGGTAGCGCCACCGGGCTTAACTTTTAGCGCTTCAGGTCAGACTTAAAATCACGCTGCTCGTAGCCGGTATACAGCTGACGAGGACGGGCGATTTTCATGCCTTCGCTGTGCATTTCGTTCCAGTGCGCAATCCAGCCCACGGTACGCGCCATGGCGAAGATCACGGTGAACATGGAAGACGGAATGCCCATCGCTTTCAGAATAATGCCAGAGTAGAAATCGACGTTCGGGTAGAGTTTCTTCTCGATGAAGTACGGGTCGTTCAGCGCGATGTGTTCCAGCTCCATCGCCACTTCCAGCAGATCATCTTTGGTGCCCAGCTCTTTCAGCACTTCGTGGCAGGTCTCACGCATGACGGTCGCGCGAGGGTCGTAGTTTTTGTAAACACGATGACCGAAGCCCATCAGACGGAAGGAGTCATTCTTGTCTTTCGCGCGGCGCACGAACTCAGGAATATGCTCAACGGAGCTGATCTCTTCCAGCATCTTCAGTGCTGCTTCGTTCGCGCCGCCGTGCGCCGGTCCCCACAGGGAGGCGATACCCGCAGCGATACAGGCGAACGGGTTCGCGCCGGAAGAGCCTGCGGTACGGACGGTAGAGGTCGAGGCGTTCTGTTCGTGGTCAGCGTGCAGGATCAGAATACGGTCCATTGCGCGTTCCAGCACCGGGTTCACTTCATACTCTTCGCACGGCGTGGAGAACATCATGCGCAGGAAGTTACCCGCGTAGGAGAGGTCGTTGCGTGGATACACAAACGGCTGACCGATAGAGTATTTGTAACACATCGCCGCCATGGTAGGCATTTTGGAGAGCAGACGGAACGCCGCGATATCACGGTGACGTGGGTTATTCACGTCCAGAGAATCGTGGTAGAACGCCGCCAGCGCACCGGTAATACCGCACATAACCGCCATCGGATGAGAGTCACGACGGAACGCATGGAACAGACGGGTAATCTGCTCATGGATCATGGTGTGACGGGTCACGGTGGTTTTAAATTCATCGTATTGAGCCTGCGTCGGTTTTTCGCCGTTCAGCAGGATGTAGCACACTTCCAGATAGTTGGATTCGGTGGCTAACTGATCGATGGGGAAGCCGCGATGGAGCAGGATACCTTCGTCACCGTCAATGTAGGTGATTTTGGATTCGCAAGATGCGGTGGAGGTGAATCCAGGGTCAAAGGTGAATACCCCTTTGGAACCCAGCGTACGGATATCAATAACATCCTGACCGAGCGTGCCTTTTAGCACATCCAGTTCAATAGCATCATCACCATTTAGGGTGAGTTTTGCCTTTGTATCAGCCATTTACGGTCTCCTTAGCGCCTTATGCTTAAGACTGCGCTTTACCGGATTTGCTTTCAGCTGTTAATCATCGTTACCAGATTGTTATTTGGCTTACCGCTCAGCTCACGAGGAGAAACCAGGGTACAGAGCTATGGCGCCTTGCAGGTAAACGAATGAAATATCAGTGAAACAACAGCAAATCAGCGTTTTTGCAGTCCGAATTATTCAAACCTGTATATCACTAATAACTGTCCTGATAACTTCGGTCAATACCATCACACTGTTACATAACTATTTGTCAGGTGAAAGAGAGACCTCATAACTTTTGCGCATTATATGCCTTTTCTGATGACGTTTGTAACAATATTGTTTAACATTTGTCAAATCAGATGATTAAAATTTAAAAAGATGTTGTTATCGTGACCCCGATCACTGTTCCAGAGAAAACCCAACAAACTGTATGTAGGTTAATTGTAATGATTTTGTGAACGGCCTATACTGCCGCCAGGTCTCCGGAACACCCTGCAATCCCGAGCCACCCAGCGTTGTAACGTGTCGTTTTAGCATTTGGAAGCAATGTTTTGCATGACGCGCAGTTATAGAAAAGGAACGCTGTCTGACCCGCATCGCAGTCCGGAGGAAGGAAACAATAAGAACAGCATGTGGGCGTTATTCATGATAAGAAATGTGAAAAAACAAAGACCTGTCAATCTGGATCTCAAAACGATCCGATTCCCTGTAACAGCAATAGCGTCCATTCTGCACCGTGTTTCTGGTGTGATTACGTTTGTGGCGGTCGGTATCTTGCTGTGGTTACTGGGAACCAGCCTCTCATCCCCTGAAGGTTTCCTCCAGGCCTCAGCCATCATGAACAGCTTCTTCGTGAAATTTATCATGTGGGGCATTCTGACCGCGCTGGCCTATCACGTGGTTGGTGGCGTTCGCCATATGCTGATGGACTTTGGCTACCTGGAAGAGACGTTCGAGGCCGGTAAACGTACCGCTAACATTTCATTTGTGATCACTGTCGTGCTTTCACTTCTCGCAGGAGTTCTCGTATGGTAAGCAACGCCTCCGCATTAGGACGCAACGGCGTACATGACTTCATCCTGGTCCGTGCTACCGCCATCGTTCTCACCCTTTACATCATCTATATGATCGGTTTCTTCGCGACCAGCGGGACGCTGACGTGGGAAATCTGGAGTGGTTTCTTCGGATCGGCCTTCACCAAAGTGTTCACCCTGCTGGCCCTGTTCTCCATCCTTATTCATGCCTGGATTGGCATGTGGCAGGTGTTGACCGATTACGTTAAACCGCTGGCGATTCGCCTTCCGCTGCAACTGATTATTGTTGTTGCTCTGCTGGTTTACGTCATTTATGGATTTGTTGTGGTGTGGGGTGTGTAATGAAACTGCCAGTCAGAGAATTTGATGCTGTTGTGATTGGTGCGGGTGGCGCAGGTATGCGCGCCGCACTGCAAATTTCCCAGAGCGGCCAGACCTGTGCGCTGCTCTCTAAAGTATTCCCGACCCGTTCCCACACAGTGTCTGCGCAGGGCGGTATCACCGTTGCGCTGGGTAATTCCCATGAAGATAACTGGGAATGGCACATGTACGATACGGTAAAAGGTTCCGATTACATCGGTGACCAGGATGCCATCGAATATATGTGTAAAACCGGCCCGGAAGCGATTCTGGAGCTGGACCACATGGGTCTGCCGTTCTCCCGTCTGGAAAATGGCACCATCTATCAGCGTCCGTTTGGCGGCCAGTCGAAAAACTTCGGCGGCGAGCAGGCGGCACGTACCGCAGCGGCGGCTGACCGTACCGGCCACGCGCTGCTGCACACGTTATATCAGCAGAACCTGAAAAACCACACCACCATCTTCTCCGAGTGGTATGCGCTGGATCTGGTGAAAAACGCCGATGGCGCCGTGGTGGGTTGTACCGCCCTGTGCATCGAAACTGGTGAAGTGGTCTACTTCAAAGCCCGCGCTACGGTGCTGGCGACCGGCGGTGCAGGCCGTATTTACCAGTCCACCACCAACGCCCACATCAACACCGGTGATGGTGTCGGTATGGCTATCCGCGCGGGCGTGCCGGTCCAGGACATGGAGATGTGGCAGTTCCACCCAACCGGTATCGCTGGGGCGGGCGTACTGGTGACAGAAGGCTGCCGTGGTGAAGGTGGCTACCTGCTGAACAAACATGGCGAGCGCTTCATGGAGCGTTATGCGCCAAACGCGAAAGACCTGGCGGGCCGTGACGTGGTGGCGCGTTCCATCATGATCGAAATTCGTGAAGGCCGCGGCTGTGACGGCCCTTGGGGTCCACACGCGAAGCTGAAACTCGACCATCTGGGTAAAGAAGTGCTGGAATCCCGTCTGCCGGGCATTCTGGAGCTGTCCCGCACCTTCGCGCACGTCGACCCGGTGAAAGAGCCAATTCCGGTTATCCCAACCTGTCACTACATGATGGGCGGTATTCCGACCAAAGTGACCGGTCAGGCGCTGACCGTGAACGAGCAGGGCGAAGACGTGGTCATCCCAGGCCTGTTCGCGGTAGGCGAAATAGCCTGCGTATCCGTGCACGGCGCAAACCGTCTGGGCGGCAACTCCCTGCTGGACCTGGTGGTATTTGGTCGTGCGGTGGGGCTGCATCTCCAGGAATCTATTGCCGAGCAGGGCGCGCTGCGTGATGCGACCGACGACGAAATCGATGCCTCTCTTGAGCGCCTCAACCGCTGGAACGGCAACCGTAACGGCGAAGATCCGGTGGAAATTCGTAAAGCGCTGCAAGAGTGTATGCAGCACAACTTCTCGGTATTCCGGGAAGGTGACGCGATGGCCAAAGGGCTTGAGCAGCTGAAAGCGATTCGCGAGCGTCTGAAGAATGCCCGTCTGGACGATACCTCCAGCGAGTTCAACACCCAGCGCGTTGAGTGCCTTGAGCTGGATAACCTGATGGAAACCGCGTTCGCCACTGCGATGTCGGCAAACTTCCGTACCGAAAGCCGTGGCGCCCATAGCCGCTTCGACTTCCCGGATCGTGATGACGAAAACTGGCTGTGCCATTCCCTGTATCTGCCAGAGTCGGAAACCATGACGCGTCGTAGCGTTAATATGGAACCGAAACTGCGTCCGGCGTTCCCGCCGAAGATTCGTACTTACTAATGCGGAGACAGGATAATGAAACTCGAATTCTCAGTTTATCGTTATAACCCGGATGTAGACGATGCTCCGCGTATGCAGGATTACACCCTCGAAGCGGAAGAAGGTCGCGACATGATGCTGCTGGATGCCTTAATCCAGCTGAAAGAGAAAGATCCTACGCTGTCGTTCCGTCGCTCCTGCCGTGAAGGGGTGTGTGGTTCTGACGGTGTGAACATGAACGGCAAAAATGGCCTGGCCTGCATCACGCCAATTTCAGCGCTAAACCGCCCTGGCCAGAAAATTGTTATCCGTCCTCTGCCTGGCCTGCCGGTCGTGCGTGATTTGGTGGTGGACATGGGGCAATTCTATGCACAATATGAGAAGATTAAGCCTTACTTATTGAATAATGGGCAAAATCCACCCGCTCGCGAGCACTTACAGTCTCCTGAGCAGCGTGAAAAACTCGATGGGTTGTACGAGTGTATTCTCTGTGCATGCTGTTCAACGTCATGCCCGTCGTTCTGGTGGAATCCGGATAAATTTATCGGCCCTGCGGGTCTGCTGGCTGCCTATCGCTTCCTGATCGACAGCCGCGATACCGAAACCGAGAATCGTCTGGAAGGGCTAAGTGACGCTTTCAGCGTATTCCGCTGCCATAGCATCATGAACTGCGTCAGTGTGTGTCCTAAGGGGCTGAACCCAACGCGCGCCATCGGCCATATTAAGTCGATGTTGTTGCAGCGCAGTGCGTAAGTAGTGAGAGGGGAGCGCTGTTCCCCTCACCCTAACCCTCTCCCAAAGGGAGAGGGGACAGATTGCAGAAACCTTTAAAAACTGCCCTGAAGTTTAGACAGTTTCTAAAGGTTCCTTCGCGGGCCAAATGAAAAGAGCTCGCAGGTGAACCCCGGCACGTACACGTGGTGTGCGTGGTAGTTTCTACGGCGAAAGTAAGCATAAAAATGCTTAAGGGATCACGATGCAGAACGGCGCAATGAAAGCCTGGCTGGACTCTTCTTACCTCTCTGGTTCAAACCAGAGCTGGATAGAACAGCTCTATGAAGACTTCTTAACCGATCCTGACTCAGTGGACGCAAACTGGCGTTCCATGTTCCAGCAGTTGCCTGGTACAGGGGTCAAACCGGATCAATTCCATTCAAAAACACGTGATTATTTCCGTCGTCTGGCGAAGGATGCCTCACGTTACTCTTCTGCGATTTCCGACCCTGACACCAATGCGAAGCAGGTAAAAGTCCTGCAACTTATCAACGCTTATCGCTTCCGTGGTCACCAGCATGCGAATCTCGATCCGCTGGGACTGTGGCAGCAGGAACGTGTAGCGGATCTCGATCCGGCTTATCACGATCTGACCGAGGCCGATTTCCAGGAAAGCTTTAACGTAGGTTCTTTTGCCATCGGCAAAGACACGATGAAGCTGGGCGATCTGATTGACGCGCTCAAGCAAACCTACTGCGGCTCCATCGGCGCGGAATATATGCACATTACCTCCACCGAAGAGAAACGCTGGATCCAGCAGCGTATCGAATCCGTGGCAGGCCACGCGAATTTCTCAGCAGAAGAGAAAAAACGTTTCCTCAGCGAACTGACCGCAGCGGAAGGCCTTGAGCGCTATCTGGGCGCGAAATTCCCTGGCGCAAAACGCTTCTCACTGGAGGGCGGCGATGCGTTAGTCCCGATGCTGAAAGAGCTGATTCGTCATGCCGGTAAGAGCGGTACGCGCGAAGTGGTGCTGGGCATGGCGCACCGTGGACGCCTTAACGTGCTGGTTAACGTGCTGGGTAAAAAGCCGCAGGATCTGTTCGACGAATTTGCGGGTAAACATAAAGAGCACCTCGGCACCGGTGACGTGAAGTACCACATGGGCTTCTCGTCAGATATCGAAACCGAGGGCGGTCAGGTTCACCTGGCGCTGGCATTTAACCCGTCGCACCTGGAAATCGTTAGCCCGGTGGTTATCGGTTCCGTGCGTGCGCGTCTGGATCGTCTGGACGAGCCGAGCAGCAATAAAGTGCTGCCAATCACCATTCACGGTGATGCGGCGGTCACAGGGCAGGGCGTGGTTCAGGAAACCCTGAACATGTCGAAAGCGCGTGGTTATGAAGTGGGCGGTACCGTTCGCATCGTAATCAACAACCAGGTGGGCTTCACCACCTCTAACCCGCTGGATGCGCGTTCCACCCCGTACTGCACCGACATCGGTAAAATGGTTCAGGCGCCAATTTTCCACGTTAACGCGGATGACCCTGAAGCCGTTGCTTTCGTTACCCGTCTGGCGCTGGACTTCCGTAACACCTTCAAGCGCGACGTGTTCATTGACCTCTTCTGCTACCGCCGTCACGGCCACAACGAAGCGGATGAGCCAAGTGCAACCCAGCCGCTGATGTACCAGAAAATCAAAAAACATCCGACGCCGCGTAAAATCTATGCTGACAAGCTGGAAAGCGAAAAAGTGGCGACGCTGGAAGATGCGACCGAAATGGTCAATCTTTATCGCGACGCGCTGGACGCGGGTGAATGCGTGGTCAAAGAGCTGCGTCCAATGAACATGCACTCCTTTACCTGGTCGCCGTACCTCAACCACGAGTGGGACGAGAGCTACCCGAACAAGGTTGAGATGAAGCGTTTGCAGGAGCTGGCTAAACGCATCAGCACCGTGCCGGAAGCGATCGAGATGCAGTCCCGCGTGGCCAAGATCTATGGCGATCGCCAGGCAATGGCGGCGGGTGAGAAGCTGTTCGACTGGGGCGGCGCGGAAACGCTGGCCTATGCGACGCTGGTTGACGAAGGTATTCCGGTTCGTCTGTCCGGTGAAGATGCGGGTCGTGGCACCTTCTTCCACCGTCACGCGGTTGTACACAACCAGTCTAACGGTTCAACGTATACTCCGCTTCAGCACGTGCATAACGGTCAGGGCCAGTTCAAGGTCTGGGACTCCGTGCTGTCAGAAGAAGCGGTTCTGGCCTTCGAATACGGCTATGCCACCGCAGAACCCCGCACCCTGACTATCTGGGAAGCGCAGTTCGGTGACTTCGCCAACGGTGCGCAGGTGGTTATCGACCAGTTCATCTCCTCCGGTGAGCAGAAGTGGGGCCGTATGTGCGGTCTGGTGATGCTGCTGCCGCACGGCTATGAAGGACAAGGGCCGGAGCACTCCTCCGCGCGTCTGGAGCGTTATCTGCAACTCTGCGCCGAGCAGAACATGCAGGTTTGCGTGCCGTCGACCCCAGCTCAGGTTTACCACATGCTGCGTCGTCAGGCGCTGCGCGGTATGCGCCGTCCGCTGGTAGTCATGTCGCCAAAATCCCTGCTGCGCCATCCACTGGCGGTCTCCAGCCTGGAAGAGCTGGCAAACGGCACCTTCCTGCCGGCCATCGGTGAAATTGACGAGCTGGATCCGCAGGCCGTTAAGCGTGTCGTAATGTGTTCTGGTAAGGTTTATTACGACCTGCTGGAACAGCGCCGTAAGAACGATCAGAAAGATGTCGCCATCGTGCGTATCGAACAGCTTTATCCGTTCCCGCATCAGGCGATGCAGGAAGTGCTGAAACAGTACGCTCACGTTCATGATTTTGTCTGGTGCCAGGAAGAGCCGCTCAACCAGGGCGCATGGTATTGCAGCCAGCATCATTTCCGTGAAGTGATTCCATTTGGGTCTGCCCTGCGTTATGCAGGTCGCCCGGCCTCCGCCTCTCCGGCGGTAGGGTATATGTCCGTTCACCAGAAGCAGCAACAAGATCTGGTCAATGACGCGCTGAACGTCGATTAATTAAAGGATACATAATGAGTAGCGTAGATATTCTTGTTCCCGACCTGCCTGAGTCCGTAGCAGATGCAACCGTCGCCACCTGGCACAAAAAACCAGGCGACGCGGTAACCCGTGACGAAGTGCTGGTAGAAATCGAAACTGACAAAGTGGTACTGGAAGTACCGGCTTCAGCGGATGGCATTCTGGATGCAGTCCTGGAAGATGAAGGTACGACCGTCACTTCTCGCCAGATCCTGGGTCGCCTGCGTGAAGGTAACAGCGCGGGCAAAGAGTCCAGCGCCAAATCTGAAGAAAAAGCGTCAACCCCGGCCCAGCGCCAGCAGGCGTCTCTGTCCGATCAGACCAACGACGCGCTCAGCCCGGCGATCCGTCGCCTGCTGGCTGAGCACAGCCTCGATCCGGCAGCCATCAAAGGCACCGGCGTGGGTGGCCGTCTGACGCGCGAAGACATCGACAAGCATCTGGCAAAAGCGCCTTCTGAGGCGAAAGCGGAAGCGAAAGCCCCTGCGGCAGCACCAGCGGCACAGCCCGCTCTGGGCGCACGTAGCGAAAAACGCGTGCCAATGACCCGCCTGCGTAAGCGCGTGGCCGAGCGTCTGCTGGAAGCGAAAAATTCCACCGCGATGCTGACTACCTTCAACGAAGTCAACATGAAACCAATCATGGACCTGCGCAAGCAGTACGGTGACGCGTTTGAAAAACGTCACGGTATCCGTCTGGGCTTCATGTCCTTCTACGTGAAAGCGGTAGTTGAAGCGCTGAAACGCTACCCGGAAGTGAACGCGTCTATCGATGGCGATGACGTGGTTTACCACAACTACTTCGATGTCAGCATGGCGGTTTCTACTCCACGCGGCCTGGTGACCCCGGTTCTGCGTGACGTAGATACCCTGGGTATGGCTGACATTGAGAAGAAAATCAAAGAGCTGGCCGTGAAAGGCCGCGACGGCAAGCTGACCGTTGAGGACCTGACCGGCGGTAACTTCACCATTACCAACGGCGGTGTGTTCGGCTCGCTGATGTCTACCCCGATCATCAACCCGCCGCAGAGCGCGATCCTGGGTATGCACGCCATTAAAGATCGTCCAATGGCGGTAGACGGTAAAGTGGAGATCCTGCCGATGATGTACCTGGCGCTCTCTTACGATCACCGCCTGATCGACGGCCGCGAGTCCGTAGGCTTCCTGGTTGCCATTAAAGAGCTGCTGGAAGATCCAACGCGTCTGCTGCTGGACGTCTAGTTTTTGCAGTCTTGCCCGGCGGCGCGTTGCTTGCCGGGCTTACAAAAGCACTACCTAACGATTACCTGAAGGATGGATAGAACACATGAACTTACATGAATATCAGGCCAAACAGCTGTTTGCCCGGTATGGCTTACCGGCTCCGGTGGGTTATGCCTGTACTACCCCGCGTGAAGCAGAAGAAGCCGCGTCTAAAATCGGTGCCGGCCCGTGGGTAGTTAAATGTCAGGTTCACGCTGGTGGCCGTGGTAAAGCGGGCGGTGTGAAGGTTGTTAAGAGCAAAGAAGAGATCCGTGCGTTTGCTGAACATTGGCTCGGCAAGCGTCTGGTAACCTACCAGACAGATGCGAACGGCCAGCCGGTTAACCAGATCCTGGTTGAAGCGGCGACCGACATCGCGAAAGAACTGTACCTCGGCGCAGTCGTAGACCGTAGCTCCCGTCGCGTGGTGTTCATGGCGTCTACCAAAGGCGGTGTGGAAATCGAAAAAGTGGCGGAAGAGACCCCGCACCTGATCCACAAAGTGGCTATCGATCCGCTGGCGGGCCCAATGCCTTACCAGGGTCGTGAGCTGGCGTTCAAACTAGGTCTGGAAGGCAAGCTGGTTCAGCAGTTCACCAAGATCTTCATGGGTCTGGCGACCATCTTCCTGGAGCGCGATCTGGCGCTGATCGAGATCAACCCGCTGGTGATCACCACCCAGGGCGACCTGATCTGCCTCGACGGCAAGCTGGGCGCTGACGGCAACGCGCTGTTCCGCCAGTCCGATCTGCGCGAAATGCGCGACCAGTCTCAGGAAGATCCGCGTGAAGCGCAGGCTGCACAGTGGGAACTGAACTACGTGGCGCTGGATGGTAACATCGGCTGCATGGTTAACGGTGCGGGTCTGGCAATGGGCACCATGGACATCGTTAAGCTGCACGGCGGTGAGCCAGCGAACTTCCTCGACGTGGGCGGTGGCGCAACCAAAGAGCGCGTAACCGAAGCGTTCAAAATCATTCTCTCTGACAGCAACGTGAAAGCGGTTCTGGTGAACATCTTCGGCGGTATCGTACGTTGCGACCTGATCGCCGACGGTATCATCGGCGCGGTAGAAGAAGTGGGCGTTAACGTTCCGGTTGTTGTACGTCTGGAAGGGAACAACGCTGAACTCGGCGCGAAAAAACTGGCTGACAGCGGCCTGAATATTATTGCAGCGAAAAGTCTGACGGATGCAGCTCAGCAGGTTGTTGCCGCAGTGGAGGGGAAATAATGTCCGTTTTAATTAATAAAGATACCAAGGTTATCTGCCAGGGCTTCACCGGTAGCCAGGGGACTTTCCACTCCGAACAGGCAATTGCCTACGGTACGCAGATGGTAGGCGGCGTAACGCCAGGTAAAGGCGGCACCACGCATCTGGGCCTGCCGGTGTTCAACACCGTGCGTGAAGCGGTAGAAGCGACGGGCGCGACCGCGACCGTGATCTACGTTCCGGCGCCGTTCTGCAAAGACTCTATTCTGGAAGCGATCGACGCAGGCATTAAGCTGATCATCACCATCACCGAAGGTATCCCGACGCTGGATATGCTGACCGTGAAGGTGAAGCTGGACGAAGCAGGCGTGCGCATGATCGGCCCGAACTGCCCAGGCGTTATCACCCCGGGCGAATGCAAAATCGGCATCATGCCGGGCCACATTCATCGCCCAGGCAAAGTGGGCATTGTGTCCCGTTCCGGTACCCTGACCTATGAAGCGGTTAAGCAGACCACCGACTACGGTTTCGGCCAGTCCACCTGCGTGGGCATCGGCGGTGACCCGATCCCGGGCTCTAACTTCATCGACATCCTGAAGCTGTTCCAGGAAGATCCACAGACCGAAGCGATCGTGATGATCGGTGAGATCGGTGGTAGCGCGGAAGAAGAAGCGGCTGCTTACATCAAAGATCATGTGACCAAGCCGGTGGTGGGTTACATCGCGGGTGTGACCGCGCCGAAAGGCAAACGTATGGGTCACGCGGGCGCGATTATCGCAGGCGGTAAAGGTACGGCTGATGAGAAATTCGCAGCACTGGAAGCCGCAGGCGTGAAAACCGTTCGCAGCCTGGCGGATATCGGTGAAGCACTGAAATCCATCATTAAGTAAGTCCTCTCTGCTCCCCGTATGGGGCGCGTTGAAGTATAAAAAAATGTCCGTTTCGACATGGTTGGCCGCTGTAAAGCGGCCTTTTTTTATTGTCTGCGTTTAGCCACCATAGTGAATTTATAGTCGTCGGAGTTAAACACGTTGCGACTGTATTCAAATATCCGGCCGTCTTTCAGAAAGCCACGGGAGACTTTTTCCAGAATCGGTTTTGCCGGATCGAGCGCCAGGGCGGCAATCGCCTCGTCCGATGGCATGACTGGCACCAGCTCCTGCTCGCTGCGATCGATAACCATCTTTTTGATCTGCTCAATGTAATGGTATTTCGACTGTTCCATCACTTCCCAGGTGAGGTCGGGGAACATCGCCAGCGGCATCCATGTCTCTTCCAGATTCACCGGCTTTTCCCTGATGAAGCGTACGCGCTTGACGTGCCAGACCTTATCATTTGGATTGAGCGCCAGTTTTGCCGCGAGCCGCTCATCGGCTTTCACCACTTCGAAGACGCTGACGTCGCTGTGCGTATCGACGTTGCGATCCGCCAGCTTTTCGTAAAAGCCGGTGAGCTGGTAAATATCGTAATTCACCCGCTCCTCTTTTACATACGAGCCGCTGCCCTGAATGCTTTCAATGATCTGCTCGTCGGCGAGCAGCTTCAACGCCTGCCGCACGGTGACACGGCTGACGCTAAACGCCTCCTGAAGGCTGGATTCTGTCGGCAGCGCGTCGCCAGGTTTTAACTCACCGGCATTAATTTTCTCGCGGAACGCATCGGCGATCTGCCGGTACATCGGTTTATTGCCCATTGTGTCGCGCCTTTTTAATACGTTTTCAGGGAATTATGCCTTCAGCGGCGGATTTGTAAATAATACAAATAAGATACAAATTTCGGTGTTAGTGAAAATGATCACATAAATGTCTTATTGGCTCTGCCACAATTCTCCCCAGACAAAAACTTTGGATAGGTGAGGATCTTTATGAACCTGACGACTCTGACCGACCCCCGTGCTGTCTGCGAGCAGGCGCAGTTTACCAGCCTTGATGAGGCAATCCGCCAGCTTGCGACGCGGCTGGTAGCGTTGGGCAAAATAGCCGACGCCGATACGTTTCTGGCAGACGTTTTCCATCGGGAATCGCTTGGCCCGACGGCGCTGGGCGAGGGGCTGGCCGTACCTCATGGTAAATCAGCGGCGGTAAAGGAAGCGGCTTTTGCCGTGGCCACACTGTGCGAGCCGCTGGCCTGGGAAGGCGTGGACGGACCGGAGGAGGTCGAGCTGATTTTTCTGCTCGCCATTCCCCCCGCACAAGCGGGGTCAACGCATATTCAGGTCCTGACGGAACTGACGTCTCGCCTGGCGGATGACGATCTCAGGGCGCGCGTGATGACGGCGACCAGCGCGGAAGCGGTGCTTGCAGCGCTGGAAACGGCGCCTGAGGCGCAAGAAACCGCCGTTGCGGAGAATGCCCCGACGATCGTCTGCGTTACCGCCTGTCCGGCCGGGATCGCCCATACCTACATGGCAGCGGAATATCTCGAAAAAGCGGGACGAAAGCTCGGCGTCAATGTGGTGGTCGAAAAGCAGGGGGCAAACGGTATTGAGGGGCGCATCACCGCGCAGCAGTTGCAGGAGGCAAAAGCGTGTATCTTCGCGGCGGAAGTGGCGATTAAAGAGCGCGAGCGTTTTCAGGGGATCCCCGCCATTTCCGTGCCCGTCGCGGAACCCTTGCGCCATGCGGAAGCGCTCATTGAGCGTGCGCTGGCGCTACAGCCTGTATCCGATGCGCGTCCTGCGCACGTCGACACGGACGCGAAAAAGTGCGTTAAAACCGAACTCAAGCAGGCGCTGCTCAGCGGTATCTCCTTTGCGGTGCCGCTGATTGTCGCTGGCGGCACGGTGCTGGCCGTGTCGGTACTGCTGGCGCAAATCCTGGGCTTGCAGCATCTGTTCGATCAGGAAAATTCGTGGCTGTGGATGTACCGCAAACTGGGCGGCGGGATGCTCGGTATTCTGATGGTGCCTGTTCTGGCGGCCTACACCGCTTACTCGCTGGCGGATAAACCTGCGCTAACGCCAGGCTTTGCGGCGGGTCTTGCCGCCAATATGATCGGCTCCGGCTTTCTGGGGGCCATCGTCGGCGGGCTGATTGCGGGCTACCTGATGCGCTGGGTGAAAAACCACATCCGGCTGAGTAGCCGCTACAACGGCTTTCTGACCTTTTATCTTTATCCGGTGATTGGCGTGCTGGGCGCAGGCAGCCTGATGCTGTTTGTGATCGGCGAACCGGTGGCCTGGATCAATAACGCCCTCACCGCCTGGCTTAACGGTCTGTCCGGCGCGAACGCGCTGCTGCTGGGGGCGATCCTGGGCTTTATGTGCTCGTTCGATCTGGGCGGTCCGGTCAACAAAGCCTCTTACGCGTTCTGTCTGGGGGCGATGGCCAATGGCGTATACGGGCCTTATGCGATTTTTGCCTCCGTCAAAATGGTATCGGCCTTTACCGTGACGGCATCAACGATGCTGGCTCCGAACCTGTTCAAACAGTTCGAAATTGAAACCGGCAAGTCCACCTGGCTGCTGGGGCTGGCGGGCATCACCGAAGGAGCAATTCCGATGGCTATCGAGGATCCGTTGCGGGTCATCGGCTCATTTGTTCTGGGGTCAATGGCGACCGGAGCGATTGTCGGGGCGATGGGGATTGGGCTATCCACCCCGGGCGCGGGCATTTTCTCTCTCTTCTTACTGCATGATGCCGGGCTGGGTGGCGTGATGGCCGCTGCCGGCTGGTTTGGCGCCGCGCTGATTGGCGCCGCAATCTCTACGCTCATTTTACTCCTCTGGCGACGCCAGGCCGTGAAGAGCGGCACCTACGTGACTGAAGACATAACATCCTAAACACGCACTGACAGGAAACGAAGATGAAAGCTGTATCTCGCGTTCATATCACGCCACATATGCATTGGGACCGGGAGTGGTACTTCACCACCGAAGCGTCACGTATTCTTCTGGTCAATAATATGGAAGAGATCCTTACCCGTCTTGAGCAGGACGCAGAGTATAAATACTACGTTCTCGACGGCCAGACGGCGGTGCTGGAAGATTATTTTGCCGTGAAACCGGAAAACAGGCCACGCGTGAAGGCGCTGGTGGCGGCCGGGAAGCTGATTATCGGGCCGTGGTATACCCAGACGGACACCACCCTTGTCTCCGGCGAGTCGATTGTCCGAAATCTGATGTACGGCATTCGCGACTGTCTGGCCTTTGGCGAGCCGATGAAAATTGGCTATCTGCCGGACTCCTTCGGCATGTCTTCCCAGCTGCCACACATTTACAACGGTTTTGGCATCACGCGCACCATGTTCTGGCGCGGGTGTTCCGAGCGGCATGGTACCGATAAAACCGAATTTCTCTGGCAAAGTCAGGACGGCAGTGAAGTGACGGCACAGGTGCTACCGCTGGGCTACGCGATTGGTAAGTACTTACCGGAGGATGAGGCCGGGCTGCGCAAACGGCTCGACACGTACTTCGAGGTGCTGGAAAAAGCCTCCGTGACGAAAGAAATTTTGCTGCCTAACGGCCATGATCAGATGCCGCTCCAGCAGAACATCTTTGCGGTGATGGATAAGCTGCGCGAAATCTATCCGCAGCGTCAGTTTGTGATGAGCCGCTTCGAGGAGGTGTTTGACCACATTGACGAGCACCGCGATGAACTGGCGACGCTGAAAGGGGAGTTTATTGACGGTAAATATATGCGGGTGCACCGGACAATAGGCTCCACGCGAATGGACATCAAAATCGCCCACGCCCGGATAGAGCATAAAATCGTCAATGTCCTTGAGCCGCTGGCCACGGTTGCCTGGACGCTGGGCTTTGAGTATCACCACGGCTTGCTGGAAAAAATGTGGAAAGAGATCCTCAAGAATCACGCCCATGACAGTATCGGCTGCTGCTGTAGTGACAAAGTGCATCGTGAGGTGATGTCACGCTTCGAGCTGGCGGAAGACATGGCCGATAACCTGACATGCTTCTATATGCGCAAGATTGTCGACAACATGCCGCAGTGCGAGGAAGACAAACTGGTGATGTTTAACCTCACGCCCTGGCCGCGTGAGGAAGTGATTAACACTACGATACGCCTGCGCGCCAGCCAGTTCCGCCTGCTGGACGATAGGGGGAATGAAATCCCTTACTGCCTGCGCAGCGCGCGTGAAATCGACCCCGGCTTAATAGACCGGCAGATTGTGCATTACGGCAACTACGATCCCTTTATGGAGTTTGATATCCAGCTCAACCAGATCCTGCCATCAATGGGTTACCGCACGCTCTATATCGAGCCGCACGTGGCTGGCAAGCTGCTGGCGCCAGAAACAACGTCGGAGGCATTACTGGAAAATGCTTTCTGGGAAATAACGTTAAACGACGACGGCACCCTGCGTCTGCTCGATAAAGCGTCCGGGCTTATCTATGACCGTGCGCTGGAAATAGAAGAGAGCTCGGATGATGGCGATGAGTACGACTACTCGCCTTCACGGGAAGAGTGGAGACTCACTTCCGCGCAGGGCGAGCATGAGGTTGACGTGATCCACGAGGTCTGGCAGAGCAGGGCGGTGATCCGCCATCGCATGGCGGTGCCGGCGGATCTCGCTGAACGTTCTGCGCGTCAGCAGACGGGAACGCTTGAGGCAGAGCTCACGGTCACGCTCAGCCATAACAGCCGACGTATCGACATTGAGGCGCGTCTCGGAAATCACGCGGATGACCACCGTGTTCGGGTGTTGATCCCGACGCCCTTCACCGCAGACACGGTGTTAGCTGATACCCAGTTCGGTTCGCTGACGCGACCTGTACAGGATGAAGCGATGGCGAACTGGCAGGAGGAGGGCTGGAAGGAAGCGCCGCTGCCGGTGTGGAATCTGCTTAACTACGCGGTGCTCCAGGAACGGCGTAACGGGATGGCGCTGTTTACCGAAGGGTTACGCGAATTTGAAGTGACTGGCGAGCGTCAAAAAACGTTTGCCCTGACGTTGCTTCGCGGCGTGGGGGTACTTGGGAAGGAAGATTTACTGCTGCGCCCCGGCAGACCGTCCGGGATCAAAATGCCGGTGCCTGATTCGCAGATGCGGGGCCAGTTAACCTGTCGCTTTAGCCTGTTCAGTTTTAATGGTACGCCCGTCAGTGCTGGTGTTGCGCAGCAGGCGAAGTCGTGGTTAACGCCAGTGCACTGTTATAACAAAATTCCGTGGGATGCGATTAAGCTTAACCGCGCCTCTTTCACCACCCCCTGTAGCTATAGTCTGCTAACGCTGGCGCCTAACGGATGCGTACTCAGTGCGCTGAAAAAAGCGGAGGATCGTGACGAGATGATTCTTCGTCTGTACAACCCTTCGGAGACCCGCTCCTGTGACGTGGCTTTGTCTGTGAACCGTGAGATCCAGGCCTGCTGCGAAACGAACATGAATGAGGTGTACAAGGCGCAAGGGGAAGAGGGCTCAGCCATTACGGGGTCTTTCCGGCCAGGCCAGTCACGTACCTTCAGCATAAAAATTGAAAGGTAAGCCTCAAAATAAAATAAAGGCCGCATTCCTGCGGCCTTTATTTCATCAAATAGTCACGAAAGGGTGTTAATTTTAAGATTATTAAAAGTGAATAAAATGTAATCGTTTCAGCAGGTAGCAAAGCGAAAGAAAAATACTGTGAAGCAGATAACATTATATGTTTATCTTCCGGCAAAATGCGTTTTTTCACGCGCGTTAATAAAAATCACAACTGTTTATATTATCTTCTGGCTTTTATAACCATCAACGCCTTTAAATGTACATATCATTAACAAGGTTTTTACTATCCGCACTACAAAGAAACATCATTAACAGCTCTGGCTGTTTTTGATTTAAATCAATGTTTAATCCTTGGAAAAAGGCTCTAAAAGGCGTTAAATTGTTCCCGATCAAAATGGCCGAAAAGTGGTAATTTTGCTATAAATTGATCGCCGTCGAAAAACGTAAATCTGTTCGAATAAAAACCTGTTTATTGTAAGGGTTTTGCAGCGTATTATATTTACGGGATCAATTTGGTTTTTTCTTAACGTATTTGTAACCTTTCATCATTGCTTTTTCCTCATGTAGAGAATAAGCAACGAAGAAGGGAAGCAGATAACTTTGTATTGGGGCATGCGTGTGGATCCTTATCTAACGGGGTTCACTCTCGGAGTCTTCATGCGATGAGCAAGGAGTCATAATGTTAGACGTAGTCGAACTGTCGCGCTTACAGTTTGCCTTGACCGCGATGTACCACTTCCTGTTTGTGCCGCTGACGCTCGGTATGGCGTTCCTGCTGGCCATCATGGAAACGGTTTACGTCCTCTCCGGCAAACAGATTTATAAAGATATGACCAAGTTCTGGGGCAAGTTGTTTGGTATCAACTTTGCGCTGGGCGTGGCAACCGGTCTGACCATGGAGTTCCAGTTCGGGACAAACTGGTCTTACTATTCCCACTATGTGGGGGATATTTTCGGTGCGCCGCTGGCCATTGAAGGTCTGATGGCCTTCTTCCTCGAATCCACCTTTGTAGGTCTGTTCTTCTTCGGTTGGGACCGTCTGGGTAAAGTCCAGCATATGGCGGTAACCTGGCTGGTGGCATTAGGCTCCAACTTGTCCGCACTGTGGATCCTGGTGGCGAACGGCTGGATGCAAAACCCAATCGCATCTGATTTCAACTTCGAAACCATGCGTATGGAGATGGTCAGCTTCGCTGAGCTGGTCCTGAACCCGGTTGCCCAGGTTAAATTCGTTCACACCGTGGCGTCTGGCTATGTGTGCGGCGCGATGTTCGTGCTGGGCATCAGCTCCTACTATATGCTGCGCGGCCGTGACTTCGCGTTCGCCAAGCGTTCTTTTGCTATTGCAGCAAGCTTCGGTATGGCCGCGATTCTGTCCGTTATTGTTCTGGGTGATGAATCCGGTTACGAAATGGGCGACGTGCAGAAAACCAAACTCGCCGCAATTGAAGCTGAATGGGAAACCCAGCCGGCACCGGCAGCGTTTACCCTGTTCGGCGTGCCTGACCAGGAAGCGCAGGAAAACCGCTTCGCCATTCAAATTCCTTACGCTCTGGGTATTATCGCCACGCGCTCCGTCGACAAACAGGTGACTGGCCTGAAAGATCTGATGGTGCAGCATGAAGAGCGTATCCGTAACGGGATGAAAGCTTACTCGCTGCTGGAACAGCTGCGCGCCGGCTCTACCGACCAGGCCGTTCGCGATCAATTTAACGACGTGAAGAAAGACCTCGGTTACGGTCTGCTGCTGAAACGCTATACCCCGAACGTCTCTGACGCGACGGAAGCGCAGATTCAGATGGCAACCAAAGACTCTATTCCACGCGTTGCGCCGCTGTACTTCGCGTTTCGCATCATGGTGGGTTGCGGCATTATCATGCTGCTGATCATCGCGGCCTCGTTCTGGTCAGTCATTCGTAACCGTATCGGTGAGAAAAAATGGCTGCTGCGCACCGCGCTTTACGGTATCCCACTGCCATGGATTGCTATCGAGTCCGGCTGGTTTGTTGCGGAATATGGCCGTCAGCCGTGGGCGATCGGTGAGGTGCTGCCAACAGCGGTAGCGAACTCCTCCCTGACCGCAGGCGACCTGATCTTCTCCATGCTGCTCATTTGCGGTCTGTACACCCTGTTCCTGGTGGCTGAACTGTTCCTGATGTTCAAGTTCGCGCGCCTTGGCCCAAGCAGCCTGAAAACCGGTCGCTATCACTACGAGCAGTCTGTTGCGACTACTCAGCCGGCACGCTAAGACAGGAGTCATCAAATGATCGATTATGAAGTATTGCGTTTTATCTGGTGGCTGCTGATCGGTGTTCTGCTGATTGGTTTCGCGGTCACCGATGGTTTCGACATGGGCGTGGGCATGCTCACCCGTTTCCTCGGTCGTAATGACACCGAGCGTCGAATCATGATCAACTCCATCGCCCCGCACTGGGACGGTAACCAGGTGTGGCTGATCACCGCAGGCGGCGCGCTGTTCGCTGCCTGGCCGATGGTCTACGCGGCTGCGTTCTCCGGCTTCTATGTGGCGATGATTCTGGTGCTGGCCTCTTTATTCTTCCGTCCGGTTGGTTTCGACTACCGTTCCAAGATTGAAGACACCCGCTGGCGTAACATGTGGGACTGGGGCATCTTCATCGGTAGCTTCGTTCCACCGCTGGTCATTGGTGTGGCGTTCGGTAACCTGTTGCAGGGCGTACCGTTCCACGTCGACGAATATATGCGTCTGTTCTACACCGGTAACTTCTTCCAGTTGCTGAATCCGTTTGGTCTGCTGGCGGGCGTGGTGAGCGTGGCGATGATCATCACCCAGGGCGCAACCTATCTCCAGATGCGTACCGTAGGTGAACTGCACCTGCGTTCCCGCGCTACCGCTCAGGTGGCGGCGCTGGTGACGCTGGTCTGCTTCGCGCTGGCTGGCGTGTGGGTGGTGTACGGTATTGATGGTTACGTGGTGACCTCCGCGATCAACCATACTGCACCGTCTAACCCGCTGACCAAAGAAGTGGCGCGTCAGGCCGGTGCATGGCTGGTGAACTTCAACAATACTCCTGCGTTGTGGGCTATCCCGGCTCTGGGTGTGCTGCTGCCGCTGCTGACCGTGCTGACGTCTCGTCTGGAGAAAGGCGCTCTGGCGTTCGTATTCTCTTCACTGACGCTGGCATGCATCATCCTGACGGCGGGGATTGCGATGTTCCCGTTCGTGATGCCATCCAGCACCATGATGAATGCCAGCCTGACCATGTGGGATGCAACGTCCAGTCAGTTGACGCTGAACTTAATGACCTATGTTGCTTGCGTGTTCGTACCGATTATCCTGCTCTACACCACCTGGTGTTACTGGAAAATGTTCGGTCGCATCACTAAAGAACATATCGAAAGCAACACCCACTCTATGTACTAAGTAAGGAGCTGAATATGTGGTATTTCGCATGGATTTTAGGGACGCTTCTTGCCTGTGCGTTTGGTGTCATCACTGCCCTGGCGCTTGAGCATGTAGAAGCGACCAAAGCAGGTGAAGAAAAGCACTAATGAATATTATCGCAACCTTATATGCGGTAATGGATAAGCGCCCCTTGAGGGCGCTTTCCCTCATTATGGCATTACTGCTGGCAGGCTGTATCTTCTGGGACCCGTCGCGCTTCGCGGCGAAAACCAGCGAGCTTGAAATCTGGCACGGTTTCCTGATTATGTGGGCTGTGTGCGCAGGCGTGATTCACGGTGTCGGCTTTCGTCCGAAAGCGCTACACTGGCAGGGCATCTTCTGCCCACTGATTGCCGATCTGGTTCTCCTCGCCGGTTTGATTTTCTTCTTCTTCTGAATAAGAAATGTCCGTTAACGTTATGGGCTTACCATGGCCCATAAAAATTTACTCTCCGTTTACTTTCCCCCATTCCAAACCATCATTCCCGCGCGTATAGTAGCGAAGTTTGAAAGCTCCAACTTTTCTTGTATTACCGGGATGTAAAGTGAATACAACGCTGTTTCGATGGCCGGTACGTGTCTATTACGAAGATACCGATGCCGGTGGTGTGGTCTACCACGCCAGCTACGTTGCTTTTTATGAACGGGCACGCACAGAGATGCTGCGCCATCATCACTTTAGTCAACAGGTGCTGTTGGCTGAGCGAGTTGCCTTCGTGGTACGCAAGATGACGCTTGAGTATTTTGCGCCTGCCAGACTCGACGATATGCTCGAAGTTCAAACAGAAATTACATCAATGCGCGGAACTTCACTGGTTTTCACGCAGCGGATAGTCAATGCAGAGAACACGGTACTGAACTCAGCTGAAGTCCTGATTGTCTGTGTTGATCCAACCATAATGAAGCCTCGTGCGCTTCCTAAGTCTATTGTCGCGGAGTTTAAGCAGTGACTGACATGAATATCCTTGATTTGTTCCTGAAGGCAAGCCTTCTGGTTAAACTTATCATGTTGATTTTGATTGGTTTTTCAATCGCATCCTGGGCCATCATCATCCAGAGAACGCGTATCCTTAATGCCGCTGGCCGCGAAGCCGAAGCGTTTGAAGATAAGTTCTGGTCGGGAATTGAGCTTTCTCGTCTGTACCAGGAAAGCCAGGGACGCCGTGATAACCTTTCAGGCTCCGAACAAATTTTCTACAGCGGTTTCAAAGAGTTCGCTCGCTTACATCGCGCTAACAGCCATGCGCCGGAAGCCGTGGTAGAAGGGGCGTCGCGTGCGATGCGCATCTCCATGAACCGCGAACTGGAAAATCTTGAAACGCATATTCCTTTCCTCGGAACCGTTGGCTCCATCAGCCCGTATATCGGCCTGTTTGGTACGGTGTGGGGGATCATGCACGCCTTTATCGCCCTGGGGGCGGTGAAGCAGGCAACGTTGCAGATGGTTGCACCGGGTATCGCAGAAGCACTGATCGCGACCGCAATCGGTCTGTTCGCCGCAATTCCGGCGGTAATGGCGTACAACCGTCTGAACCAGCGCGTGAACAAACTGGAACTGAACTACGACAACTTTATGGAAGAGTTCACCGCGATTCTGCATCGTCAGGCGTTTACCAGCACCGAGAGCAACAAGGGGTAAACCATGGCCAGATCGCGTGGACGAGGTCGTCGCGAGCTCAAGTCCGAAATCAATATCGTTCCGTTACTGGACGTGCTGCTGGTGCTGCTGCTGATCTTTATGGCGACAGCGCCCATCATCACCCAGAGCGTGGAAGTTGATCTGCCGGATGCGACAGAATCACAGGCGGTAAGCACCAATGACGATCCTCCGGTCATCATTGAGGTTTCCGGCGTAGGGCAGTACAGCGTGGTGGTAGAGAAAGATCGTATGGATCAGCTTCCGCCAGAGCAGGTTATTGCTGAAGCGCAACGACGTCTGGAGTCAAATCCGAAGACGGTCTTCTTAATCGGTGGTGCGAAAGACGTACCATATGATGAAATTATCAAAGCGCTGAACTTGCTACATAGCGCGGGCGTTAAGTCAGTTGGCTTAATGACTCAGCCTATTTGATCATCTGCGTAGTTTTTGGGAACCGATAGTGTCAAAGGCAACCGAACAGAACGACAAGCTTAAGCGAGCGATAATCGTCTCCGCAGTGCTGCACGTATTTCTTTTTGCAGCGCTGATCTGGAGTTCGTTCGATGAGCACCTTGATGCATCAGGCGGCGATGGGGGCTCGTCCATCGACGCCGTCATGGTGGATCCCGGTGCGGTAGTGCAGAACTATAATCGCCAGCAACAGCAGCAGGCGAGCGCAAAACGCGCGGAAGAACAGCGTGAAAAACAGGCGCAACAGCAGGCGGAAGAGCTGCGTGAAAAGCAGGCCGCCGAGCAGGAACGTCTGAAGCAGCTTGAGAAAGAGCGTTTGCAGGCGCAGGAAGCCGCTAAAGAGCAGGCGGAGCAGCAGAAACAGGCTGAAGCCGCAGCGAAGAAAGCTCAGGAACAGCAGAAGCAGGCGGAAGAGGCGGCAGCCAAAGCCGCGGCAGACGCGAAGGCGCAGGCAGATGCTCAGGCTAAGTTAGCCGCAGAAGCGGCGAAGAAAGCGGCGGCTGATGCGCAGAAGAAAGCAGAAGCCGAAGCTGCGAAGAAAGCCGCTGCTGATGCGAAGAAGAAAGCAGAAGCCGAAGCGGCGAAAAAAGCGGCCGCTGACGCACAGAAGAAAGCCGAAGCGGAAGCCGCCAAAAAAGCTGCGCAGGAAGCAGAGAAGAAAGCGGCTGCCGATGCTGCGAAAAAAGCGGCCGCCGCCGAGAAAGCTGCGGCAGAAAAAGCCGCCGCTGCGGAAAAAGCCGCTGCTGATAAAAAAGCGGCAGCTGAGAAAGCCGCTGCTGATAAGAAAGCTGCTGCTGAAAAAGCCGCAGCTAAGAAGGCCGCTGCTGCGGAAAAAGCCGCTGCCGCAGGGGTTGACGATCTGCTGGGCGACCTGAGCTCCGGTAAGAATGCACCGAAAACGGGCGGAGGGGCGAAAGGAAGTAACGCAGCACCGGCAGGAAGTGGTAACACTAAGAACAACGGTGCTTCTGGCGCTGAGATCAACGACTATAAGAATCAGATTGCCGCGGCTATTGCCAGCAGACTTAACGATAAATCGCTCTATACCGGGAAAACGTGCCGACTGCATATTAAACTGGCTACGGATGGTATGGTGCTGAGCGTTGAGTCAGAAGGGGGAGATGAAGCGTTATGCCAGGCTGCACTTGTGGCAGTGAATCAGGCAAAACTGCCAAAACCTCCATCACAGGCTGTCTATGAAGTGTTCAAAGACGCTTCGCTGAACTTTAAGCCATAAGCAGAGCTGCTGTTATCGGGTTCTGATAGTTTTGTGTATTTGAGTTTGTTAACCTTCTGCTAAATTATCCAGGACTTATTGTTCGGATAAGGGAGATATGATGAAGCAGGCATTACGATTAGCTTTTGGTTTTTTAGTACTGTTGACGTCAGCAGTGCATGCCACAGTAAGCATCGACATTACCGACTGGAACGACTCAGCGCGTCCAATCGGTGTCGTTCCGTTCCAGTGGGCAGGCCCGGGCGCTGCGCCTGAAGATATTGGCGGCATTGTTGCAGCTGACCTGCGTAACAGCGGTAAATTTAACCCCCTGGATCGTTCTCGTCTGCCGCAGCAGCCGGGTACAGCTCAGGAAGTTCAACCTGCTGCATGGTCTGCACTGGGTATTGATGCCGTGGTTGTCGGACAGGTTACTCCTGCGCCAGACGGCGGCTATAACGTCGCTTATCAGCTGGTGGATACTGGCGGTGCGCCGGGTACCGTTCTGGCTCAAAACACGTATAAGGTGAACAAGCAGTGGCTGCGTTATGCAGGCCACACGGCGAGTGACGAAGTGTTTGAGAAGCTGACCGGTATTAAAGGTGCGTTCCGTACCCGTATCGCGTACGTAGTACAGACCAACGGCGGCCAGTTCCCTTATGAGCTGCGCGTCTCTGACTACGATGGTTACAACCAGTTCACCGTACACCGTTCACCACAGCCGCTGATGTCTCCGGCATGGTCTCCGGATGGCTCTAAGCTGGCGTACGTGACCTTCGAAAGCGGCCGTTCCGCGCTGGTTATCCAGACACTGTCTAACGGTGCTGTGCGTCAGGTTGCGTCATTCCCACGTCACAACGGTGCGCCTGCGTTCTCTCCGGATGGTACCAAACTGGCGTTTGCCCTGTCTAAAACCGGTAGCCTGAACCTGTACGTGATGGATATTGGTTCTGGTCAGATCCGTCAGGTCACGGATGGTCGTAGCAACAACACTGAGCCAACCTGGTTCCCGGACAGCCAGAATCTGGCATTTACGTCTGACCAGGCAGGTCGTCCACAAGTTTATAAAGTGAATATCAACGGCGGAGCAGCGCAGCGTATTACCTGGGAAGGTTCTCAGAACCAGGATGCTGACGTCAGTGCCGATGGTAAAACAATGGTAATGGTCAGTACTGCGGGTGGTCAGCAGCACATTGCCAAACAAGATCTGGTAACGGGGGGCGTACAAGTACTGTCGTCAACGTTCCTGGATGAAACGCCAAGTCTGGCACCTAACGGCACCATGGTAATCTACAGCTCTTCTCAGGGGATGGGATCCGTGCTGAATCTGGTTTCTACAGATGGGCGTTTCAAAGCGCGTCTTCCGGCAACTGATGGACAGGTAAAATCACCTGCCTGGTCGCCGTATCTGTAATAATAATTAATTGATTACTAAAGGAATCTTAGAAATGCAACTGAACAAAGTGCTGAAGGGGCTGATGATCGCTCTGCCTGTTATGGCAATCGCAGCGTGTTCTTCTAACAAGAACGCAAGCAATGACCAGAGCGGCGAAGGCATGATGGGTGCCGGCACCGGTATGGACGCTAACGGCAATGGCAATATGTCTTCTGAAGAGCAAGCGCGTCTTCAGATGCAGCAGTTACAGCAGAACAACATCGTTTACTTCGATCTGGATAAATACGACATTCGTTCTGACTTCGCTGCAATGCTGGATGCGCACGCAAACTTCCTGCGTAGCAACCCGTCTTACAAAGTCACCGTAGAAGGTCATGCGGACGAACGTGGTACTCCGGAGTACAACATCTCCCTGGGTGAACGTCGTGCAAACGCTGTTAAAATGTACCTCCAGGGTAAAGGCGTTTCTGCTGACCAGATCTCCATCGTTTCTTACGGTAAAGAAAAACCAGCAGTACTGGGTCACGACGAAGCGGCTTACTCCAAAAACCGTCGTGCCGTACTCGTTTACTAAGAGAATTGCATGAGCAGTAACTTCAGACATCATCTGATGAGTCTGTCGTTACTGGTTGGAATAGCGGCCCCCTGGGCCGCTTTTGCTCAGGCACCAATCAGTAGTGTCGGCTCAGGCTCGGTAGAAGATCGAGTCACTCAACTCGAGCGTATTTCTAACGCTCACAGCCAGCTTTTAACTCAACTCCAGCAGCAGCTTTCCGATAACCAGAATGATATTGATTCCCTTCGTGGTCAGATCCAGGAGAGTCAGTATCAGCTTAATCAGGTTGTGGAGCGCCAGAAGCAAATTTTGTTGCAGATGGATAGCCTGAACAGCGGCGGAGCAGCAGCACAGCCAGCAGCAGGCGATCAAAGCGGTGCGGCGACGCCTGCACCTGCGGCAGATGCCTCCGCGTCGTCTGGTGCGCCTGTACAGAGCGGTGACGCGAATACGGACTACAACGCGGCCATTGCCCTGGTGCAGGACAAATCGCGCCAGGACGATGCTATCGTTGCGTTTCAGAACTTCGTTAAGAAGTACCCTGATTCCACTTACCAGCCAAATGCGAACTACTGGCTGGGTCAGTTGAATTACAACAAGGGTAAAAAGGATGATGCGGCGTTTTATTTTGCCTCTGTGGTGAAAAATTACCCGAAATCACCGAAAGCGCCTGATGCGATGTATAAAGTCGGCGTGATCATGCAGGACAAAGGCGACACTGCAAAAGCCAAAGCGGTTTATCAGCAGGTGGTTGCGAAATTCCCGGGTACAGACGGCGCCAAACAGGCACAAAAACGTTTGAGTTCGATGGGTTGATTATCGCATGACCAGAAATCGCGTTATTTCTGGTCGTGCAGCATGATTCCTAAGCAGTTAAGTGATCTTCATCGAAATTTTTGTTGCGCAGAATTCTTAAATCAGTAATATATGCCGCCGTTGCCACGGGATATCAAACAACGTGAAAGCAGCGCAAAAGTGGGTCGTTAGCTCAGTTGGTAGAGCAGTTGACTTTTAATCAATTGGTCGCAGGTTCGAATCCTGCACGACCCACCACTTAAAGCAGTTCCGGCAGTACAGAGTGGGTGATTAGCTCAGTTGGTAGAGCATCTCCTTTACACGGAGGGGGTCGGCGGTTCGAGCCCGTCATCACCCACCACTCGGGTCGTTAGCTCAGTTGGTAGAGCAGTTGACTTTTAATCAATTGGTCGCAGGTTCGAATCCTGCACGACCCACCAATTTTATTGGTTCCGAGTGATAATTCAGGCAACACCCGAATGGGTCGTTAGCTCAGTTGGTAGAGCAGTTGACTTTTAATCAATTGGTCGCAGGTTCGAATCCTGCACGACCCACCAGCCTGAATAGATTTGAAGTACATCCCGTAAGGGGTCGTTAGCTCAGTTGGTAGAGCAGTTGACTTTTAATCAATTGGTCGCAGGTTCGAATCCTGCACGACCCACCAATGTAAAAAGGCGCTCTAAAGGCGCCTTTTTGCTATCTGTCGTTCCCCAGTGCTTTGTAGGTCGGGTAAGGCGAAGCCGCCACCCGACAAATGCTGCCGGCACCAATTCCCGATGACATTCCACATAATATTCGCTATCTTGTTTAGTATATAAAACACCATTGCCGTCATTTTTGCTATCTACCGCAAAACAAAGGCAATATTGTTAAGCCAGTAAAACGAGAAGCCATAATGAGTGTGATGTTTGATCCCGAAACCGCAATCTATCCCTTCCCGCCGAAGCCAGCGCCGCTAAGCCGGGATGAGAAGCAGTTCTATCGTGAGAAAATTAAGCGCCTTCTTAAAGAGCGTGATGCGGTGATGGTGGCGCATTACTACACTGACCCGGAAATTCAGCAGCTGGCAGAGGAGACGGGCGGCTGTATCTCAGACTCGCTGGAGATGGCGCGTTTCGGCGCTAAACATCCTGCCTCCACGCTGCTGGTTGCAGGTGTGCGCTTCATGGGCGAAACGGCAAAAATTCTCAGCCCGGAAAAAACCATACTGATGCCGACGCTGAATGCCGAATGCTCCCTTGACCTCGGTTGCCCGATTGATGAGTTCACCGCCTTCTGTGATGCCCACCCTGACCGTACCGTGGTGGTCTATGCCAACACGTCTGCGGCGGTGAAAGCCCGGGCGGACTGGGTAGTGACGTCCAGTATCGCCGTTGAGCTGATTGAACATCTGGACAGCCTGGGGGAGAAAATCATCTGGGCGCCCGATCGTCACCTGGGAAACTACGTACAAAAACAGACCGGTGCGGATGTGCTGTGCTGGCAGGGGGCCTGTATCGTCCACGATGAGTTCAAGACCCAGGCGCTGACCCGGATGAAAGGCTTATACCCGCAGGCCGCGATACTGGTGCACCCGGAATCTCCGCAGTCGATCGTCGACATGGCGGACGCCGTCGGCTCAACCAGCCAGTTAATTAACGCGGCAAAAACGCTGCCACACAAGCAGCTCATCGTGGCGACCGATCGCGGTATCTTCTACAAAATGCAACAGGCCGTGCCGGAAAAAGAGCTGCTTGAAGCGCCAACCGCCGGAGAAGGGGCGAGCTGCCGAAGCTGCGCGCATTGCCCGTGGATGGCGATGAATGGGCTCAAAGCGATTTCGGAGGCGCTTGAGAACGGTGGCGCAGCGCATGAGATCCACGTGGATGCCGCTCTGCGTGAAGGCGCGTTAATTCCACTTAACCGTATGCTGGATTTTGCGGCTACACTACGTACTTAACTTATTACGCCCCGGAGAAAAAATGGATTTTTTTAGCACACAGAACATCCTGGTTCATATCCCGATTGGTGCGGGCGGCTATGACCTGTCGTGGATTGAAGCGGTGGGTACGCTGGCCGGTTTACTCTGTATCTGGCTGGCCAGCCTTGAGAAGATCAGCAACTATGCGTTCGGGCTGATAAACGTCACGCTGTTTGCGATCATCTTCTTCCAGATCCAGCTCTACGCCAGCCTGCTTCTACAGCTGTTCTTCTTCGCGGCCAATATCTATGGCTGGTACGCCTGGTCTCGGCAAAACAGCCAGCAGGAGGCGGAGTTGCAAATCCGCTGGCTGCCGTTGCCTAAAGCCATCGCCTGGTTCGCGGCCTGCGTGGTGGCTATCGGCTTTATGACCGTCTTTATTGATCCGGTATTTGCCTTCCTGACGCGCGTGGCGGTCTCGGTGATGTCGGGACTGGGATTGAACGTGACGATGCCTGAGCTTCAGCCGGATGCCTTCCCGTTCTGGGATTCCTGCATGATGGTGCTGTCGATTGCCGCAATGATCCTGATGACCCGTAAATACGTTGAGAACTGGCTGTTGTGGGTGGTGATTAACGTGATTAGCGTGGTGATTTTTGCCCTTCAGGGCGTTTATGCCATGTCGCTGGAGTATATGCTCCTGACCTTCATTGCTCTCAACGGCAGCCGCATGTGGATTAACAGCGCGCGTGAGCGTGGCTCTCGCGCGCTTTCCCGTTAATGATGATGTGCGTGTGAGTGGCCGGACTGCGCCTCGTTAAGGTGGCAGTCTGGCCCGCTGCAAGGCTGGTACTCCATCTGGATAGTGGAGTGCGCAATCTCATAGTGATGCTCGAGGAAATGCTGAATACGTTCAAGCAGCGCGTCGTGATCGTGGGGTGGAACAACCTGAACGTGCAGCGTCATAAGAGGTTTCTCACCCACCAGCCAGACGTGAACGTGATGGACGTTACGAACCTCAGGAATGGAGCGACTCAGGTTGCGCTTCAGTTCGCCAATATCCAGTGATGTGGGCGCGCCTTCCAGCAGCTCATTGACGCTCTCTTTTAACAGCCGCCAGGCGCTGCGCAATACCAGGCACGATACCAGCACGGAAAGAATCGGGTCGATGGGGGTCCAGCCCGTACCCATAATGATCAGCGCGGCCACAATCGCACCAACAGAACCCAGCAAATCACCGAGCACGTGCAGCGCTGCGGCCCGCACGTTCAGATTTTTTTCGCTGCTGCCGCGATGTAATATCCAGAACGCCAGAATATTGGCAACCAGGCCGGCAATGGCAATCATCATCATCGTTGTGCCAGCTACCGGTTGAGGATGCCGAAAGCGCTGAAAAGCCTCCCAGACGATGAGTATGGTAATCACCACTAAGGCAATCGCATTCACAAAGGCGGCAAGCGTGGTCAGCCTGAGCCAGCCAAAGGTGTGGCGGGCATTGGGAGGTCGACGGGCAAACTGCACGGCCAGCAGCGCGAAGAGCAGCGCCGCGGCATCGGTAAGCATGTGTCCTGCATCGGCCAGCAGCGCCAGCGATCCGGATATTAGTCCGCCTGTGACCTCAATAATCATAAAGGTGGCAGTGACGCCAAAAGCCAGCAAAAGCCGTTTGGCATTTTCATCGCCAGTGGAGTGGGAATGGGAGTGGGAGTGCGCCATGGTATCGTTCCTGATTTATTATTATTTTTAGTGTAGCGTTTTTAAGAGCTTAAATAAAAAAGGAGAGCATTCGCTCTCCCTGTTTTACCTTATGGAAGGTTACTGGGTAGTACCGTCCGTTTTGGTATTGGCATCGCTGCCCACTTTGTCATTCGGGTCCGGGCATTTCCCGTCTTTACAGACTGAGTTTTTATGCACCTCGTCGGTAGTCATACCCTCATGGTTCATCGTGCCTGTGTTCGTCCCGCCAGTATTGGTATTGCCCGTGTTGATATTACTGTTATCAACATTGTTTGGCGCGATATTCTGTTTTGCATCCGGCGCAACCTGGCCTGCTTCGGCAGCGGCATTCGCGTCGCCGTTGCTGCCGGATGAGCCTGCATCAGCAGCCAGTACGCTACCGCTTGCCAGGGTAAGGGTTGCCGTCAGGAAAAGCGTAGTCAGTTTCGTCATTTTCATCATGGTGCTCCTGTTCTTATCGTTACGCTGGATAACATTCTCCAACAGTGCATCTTGTTCAGTGGCGAAAGATTCCGGACTCCTGAATTATGTCAGGATGGAATCGCGTATAAATATTTAAAAACAGTCGTTACAAGTAAAAAGCTTAGGCCAGATCTCATTTTTCGCTATTTTGTTGCGTATTTTAGGCGAATTCTAGGAATTATCTGCGCGAAGTGTAAAAGCCCGTTTACACTTCGTGGCCGACAAGTTAGATTGAAAGGATTGCTTTCATTACTAAAGATATGGCAGAGCCGGAAAGAAGATGAATTATCAGAACGACGATTTACGCATTAAAGAGATCAATGAGTTATTACCTCCCGTAGCGCTCCTTGAAAAATTCCCCGCCACCGAAAATGCCGCCAACACGGTGTCTCATGCCCGCAAGGCGATCCACAAGATCCTGAAAGGTAGCGACGATCGTCTTCTGGTAGTGATCGGGCCATGCTCCATTCACGATCCTGCTGCGGCCAAAGAGTATGCGTCGCGTCTGCTCGCCCTGCGTGAAGAGCTGAAAGGCGAACTGGAAATCGTGATGCGCGTTTATTTCGAAAAACCGCGTACCACCGTGGGCTGGAAAGGGTTAATCAACGATCCGCATATGGACAACAGTTTCCAGATTAACGACGGCCTGCGCATTGCGCGTAAGCTGCTGCTGGAGATCAACGACAGCGGGCTGCCTGCTGCCGGAGAATTCCTCGATATGATCACCCCGCAGTATCTGGCTGACCTGATGAGCTGGGGCGCTATTGGTGCGCGTACGACTGAATCTCAGGTTCACCGCGAGCTGGCGTCTGGCCTGTCATGCCCGGTGGGTTTCAAAAATGGCACTGATGGCACCATCAAGGTCGCCATTGACGCCATTAATGCGGCGGGCGCGCCGCACTGCTTCCTGTCGGTGACCAAGTGGGGCCACTCGGCTATCGTGAATACCAGCGGTAATGGCGATTGCCATATCATACTGCGCGGCGGTAAAGAGCCTAACTATAGCGCTAAACACGTAGCGGAGGTAAAAGCAGGGCTGGAGAAAGCAGGTCTGGCACCGCAGGTGATGATCGATTTCAGCCATGCCAACTCCAGCAAACAGTTCAAAAAGCAGATGGAAGTCGGCGCAGATGTGTGTCAGCAAATCGCCAGCGGTGAACGCGCAGTGATTGGGGTGATGATTGAGAGCCATCTGGTTGAAGGCAACCAGAACCTGGAGGGCAGCGAGCCGCTGGTCTACGGTAAGAGCGTGACGGATGCCTGCATTGGCTGGGACGATACCGATGCGATCCTTCGTCAGCTGGCGGATGCGGTTAAAGCGCGTCGCGGCTAAGTATGTCGCGGGTAATAAAAAAGCGTGGATTTCTCCACGCTTTTTTTATGTCCGGCAAATATTACTTCGCTTTACCCTGGTTCGCCACGGCTGCCGCTTTTGCAGCGATTTCGTCGGCGTTACCCAGGTAGTAATGTTTAACTGGCTTGAAGTTTTCGTCGAACTCGTACACCAGCGGCACGCCGGTAGGGATGTTCAGCTCGAGGATTTCATCTTCACCCATGTTGTCCAGGTATTTCACCAGCGCACGCAGGGAGTTACCGTGAGCAGCGATAATGACGCGCTCGCCGCTTTTCAGGCGTGGCAGAATGGTTTCGTTCCAGTAAGGCACAACGCGGTCGATGGTCAGCGCCAGGCTTTCGGTCTGCGGCAGTTCAGCCTCAGTCAGCTTCGCGTAACGCGGATCGTGGCCCGGGTAGCGCTCGTCATCTTTGCTCAGCTCTGGAGGCGTAACCGCAAAACCACGACGCCACTGCTTAACCTGCTCGTCACCGTATTTTTCTGCGGTTTCCGCTTTGTTCAGACCTTGCAGCGCACCGTAGTGACGCTCGTTCAGTTTCCAGGATTTCTCAACCGGCAGCCAGGCCTGATCCAGCTCGTCCAGAATGTTCCACAGGGTATGGATGGCACGTTTCAGCACAGAGGTGTAAGCAAAGTCAAAGGTGAAGCCTTCTTCTTTCAGCAGTTTACCTGCCGCTTTTGCTTCGCTCACGCCTTTCTCGGACAGATCAACGTCATACCAACCGGTGAAGCGGTTTTCGTTGTTCCACTGGCTTTCGCCGTGGCGCACCAGGACAAGCTTAGTATTAGCCATTTCTTACTCCTCAAGCATTTTGAATGATAACAATTCTCATTATATTGCCGTGACTGTGCCAGCAGCAACGCTTAACCCTAACCATAGCGAAAATAGTTCGAGAGTGTAAGATGCATGTGAATCCAGGGTTATGATTTTGTCTGCGATCGCCGCTATTTTCAGCAAGGCGGAGATAAAAAAGCCCTTGCGGTGAGGGCCAGGCTTTTTTGCCGGATGGCGCTTCGCTTATCAGGCCTACATTTGTAGGCCCGTGCGCCGCCGGACATTAAGCGCGCGGAATGAAATGATACTCGGTGACGCTTACGTACTCTTCACCCGGACGTAGCACGCAGTCCGGCTGCGGCCATTCAGGATGGTTAGGACTGTCTGGCAGGAACTCGCTCTCCAGCGCCAGGCCTTGCCAGGCGCCGTAGGCGTCATGTTCGCGCGCCGTGGTACCCTCCAGATAGTTACCGGAATAGAACTGTAGGGCGGGGGCGGTGGTGTAGACCGTCATCTGTAACTTCTCATCAGCAGACCAGACCTGTGCGGCAGGTTGAGAAAGATCGCCTTTCGCCTGCAACAGGAAAGCATGGTCGTAGCCTTTCACCTTGCGCTGATCGTCATCACTCAGGAAATCCTGGGCGATGGTTTTCGGCTGACGAAAATCAAAGCTATTACCGCTTACCGGTTTCAGCCCCTGATAAGGGATACCCATCTCATCGACCGGCAGATACTCGTCCGACAGGATCTGGAGTTTGTGGCTGCGGACATCGGTCTGATTACCGTCAAGGTTGAAATAGGCGTGGTTAGTCAGGTTGACCGGGCACGGCTTATCGACGGTCGCGCGGTACTCAATGGCGATGCGATTATCTTCGGTCAGGGTGAAGCGCGCCGTTGCGGTGAGATTGCCCGGGAAGCCCTGGTCTCCATCGAGGGAGTCCAGAGAGAACCAGACCTCAGCGTCATTTTGCTGCACAATCTTCCAGCGACGTTTATCAAACCCTTCCGGGCCGCCGTGCAGCTGATTTTCGCCCTGGCTGGCAAGCAGGGAATACGTTACGCCGTCCAGCGTAAACCGGCTTCTGGCGATGCGGTTAGCGTAGCGGCCTATGGATGCGCCCAGAAAAGCGGTCTGCTCGATATACTGCTCCGGCGATGCGCAGCCGAGCAGGGTTTCGCGCACGCTGCCGTCAGGCATCGGTACGCGGGCAGAAAGTAACGTTGCGCCCCAGTCCATCAGCGTAACCACCATCCCGGCGCTGTTGCGCAGGGTTAACAGGCGATACGGCAGACCATCCGGTGCGAGTGTAGGTATTTCGTTTAGCACTGTCCGGCTCCTTGTGATGCTTTACAGACGTAGAAAGTTTCTTTGATGCCCGTTTTGGCTTCGTACTGCTTAGCCACGGCGTCCTGGACGGCAGGGACCAGCTCTTCCGGCACGAGGGCGACGACGCACCCGCCAAATCCGCCGCCGGTCATACGCACGCCGCCTTTGTCGCCAATCGTGGCTTTCACAATTTCAACCAGGGTGTCGATTTGCGGCACGGTGATTTCGAAATCGTCACGCATGGAGGCATGCGATTCGGCCATCAGCTCGCCCATCCGTTTCAGGTCACCTTTCGCCAGCGCGGAGGCGGCTTCTACGGTACGGGCATTTTCGGTCAGTATATGGCGCACGCGCTTCGTGACAACCGGGTCCAGCTCGTGGGCGACCTTGTTAAATTCATCAAGTGAGACATCACGCAGGGCTGGCTGCAGGAAGAAGCGCGCGCCGGTTTCGCACTGTTCGCGACGGGTGTTGTACTCGCTGCCCACCAGGGTGCGTTTGAAGTTGCTGTTGATGATCACCACAGCCGCACCTTTAGGCAGCGGAACCGCTTTGGTCCCGAGGGAGCGACAGTCAATCAGCAAAGCGTGTTCTTTCTTGCCCAGCGCGGAAATCAGCTGATCCATAATGCCGCAGTTGCAGCCCACGAACTGGTTTTCCGCTTCCTGACCGTTCAGGGCGATCTGCGCCCCGTCCAGCGGCAGATGATAAAGCTGCTGGAACACGGTGCCGACCGCCACTTCCAGAGATGCGGAAGAGCTTAATCCCGCCCCCTGCGGCACGTTGCCGCTGATCACCAGATCGGCCCCGCCGAAATTCTTGTTACGCTTTTGCAGGTGCTTCACCACGCCGCGAACATAGTTCGACCACTGCTGGCTGTCGTGGGTCACGATCGGCGCATCGAGGGAAAATTCGTCAATTTCGTTGCCGTAATCCGCGGCGATTACTCGCACATGACGATCGTCGCGTTTCGCACAGCTGATCACCGTCTGGTAGTCGATGGCACACGGCAGGACAAAACCGTCGTTATAGTCGGTGTGCTCGCCGATCAGATTAACGCGGCCTGGCGCCTGGATAACATGGGTGGCAGGGTAGCCAAATTTTTCAGCAAACAGGGATTGTGTTTTATCTTTCAGACTCATTTTTAGACTCCTGATTCGCGGTAATGGACGTCGCTAACGGCACGCAGACGTTCTGCCGCCTGTTCCGCCGTCAGGTCGCGCTGGGTTTCCGCCAGCATTTCATAGCCCACCATGAATTTACGTACCGTTGCTGAGCGCAGCAGCGGCGGGTAGAAGTGTGCATGTAACTGCCAGTGTTGATTCTCTTCGCCGTTAAACGGCGCGCCGTGCCAGCCCATGGAGTAGGGGAAGGAGCACTGGAAGAGGTTGTCGTAGCGGCTGGTCAGTTTTTTCAGCGCCAGCGCCAGGTCGTCACGCTGGGCGTCGCTGAGTTCGGTAATGCGCTGAACATGGGCTTTCGGCAGCAGCAGCGTCTCAAATGGCCACGCCGCCCAGTAAGGGACTACCGCAAGCCAGTGTTCGGTTTCCACCACGGTACGGCTGCCATCCGCCAGCTCACGCTGGGTGTAATCCACCAGCATAGGCGAACCGTTCTGGGTGAAATACGCTTTTTGCAGTCGGTCCTCACGCTCGGCTTCGTTCGGCAGGAAGCTGTTCGCCCAGATCTGACCGTGCGGATGTGGGTTGGAGCAGCCCATCGCCGCGCCTTTATTTTCAAACACCTGCACCCACGGATAGCTCTGGCCCAGCTCCGCGGTTTGCACCTGCCAGGTGCTGACCACCTCTTTCA
The DNA here is from genome assembly GCF_001922365.1 of Enterobacter cloacae complex sp. AR_0002. Lineage (NCBI taxonomy): Bacteria > Pseudomonadati > Pseudomonadota > Gammaproteobacteria > Enterobacterales > Enterobacteriaceae > Enterobacter > Enterobacter cloacae complex sp. AR_0002. Next base: position 2,087,282 of record NZ_CP018814.1, on the reverse strand, counting down.
GGGCATCCACGCTCAGCTCCGGCAACGTTTTGCTGTGATCGGGCGAGAAGCAGATCACGCGGCTGGTGCCGCGGGCGCTTTCGCAGCGCATCAGCGGGTCATGGCTTTCCGGCGCGTCCGGCGTATCGGTCATCAGCGCGGCAAAGTCGTTAGTAAACACGAAGGTGCCTTTGTAGTCCGGGTTTTTATCGCCCGTCACGCGGGTATTGCCCGGGCAGAGGAAACAGTCCGGATCATGCTGCGGCAGCGTCTGTTTGGCAGGCGTCTCTTGCGCCCCCTGCCAGGGGCGCTTGGCGCGATGCGGTGAAACTAAAATCCATTGCCCGCTGAGCGGGTTAAAACGACGATGCGGGTGATCGACGGGATTGAATTGCGTCATGACAAATCCTTAGTCCGGATAGCCCTGCGGATGGCGTGATTGCCAGTGCCAGGTATCCTGTGCCATTTCATCGAGCGTGCGGGTGACACGCCAGTTGAGCTCTTTATCCGCTTTGGTGGCATCGGCCCAGTAAGCCGGGAGGTCGCCATCACGGCGGGGAGCGAAGTGATACTTCACCGGCTTGCCGCAGGCTTTACTGAAAGCATTCACCACATCCAGCACGCTGCTGCCAATCCCGGCGCCGAGGTTGTAAATATGCACGCCCGGTTTGTCCGCCAGTTGCTGCATCGCCGCCACGTGGCCGTCGGCCAGATCCATGACGTGAATGTAATCGCGCACGCCGGTGCCATCTTCGGTGGGATAATCGTTACCAAAAATCGCCAGGGAATCGCGACGCCCTACGGCAACCTGCGCGATATACGGCATCAGGTTGTTAGGAATGCCCTGCGGATCTTCGCCCATATCACCTGAAGGATGCGCGCCGACCGGGTTGAAGTAGCGCAGCAACGCGATGCTCCACTCAGGCTGGGCTTTTTGCAGGTCGGTCAGGATCTGCTCTACCATCAGCTTGCTTTTGCCATACGGGCTTTGCGGCGTACCGGTCGGGAAGCTTTCAACGTAAGGAATTTTTGGCTGATCGCCGTAGACGGTTGCGGAAGAGCTGAAGATAAAGTTTTTAACGTTGGCCGCACGCATGGCGGAGATCAGACGCAGGGTACCGTTGACGTTGTTGTCATAGTACTCAAGCGGTTTTGCCACCGATTCGCCAACCGCTTTCAGGCCCGCGAAGTGGATAACGGTTTCAATCGCGTGATCGTGAAGGATTTCAGTCATCAATGCTTCATTGCGGATATCGCCTTCAACGAAAGTCGGCTGTTTACCCGAAAGGCGTTCAATGACCGGCAGCACGCTGCGCTTACTGTTGCACAGGTTATCAAGAATGACAACATCGTGGCCGCTTTGCAGCAGTTGCACACAGGTATGACTTCCTATGTAACCGCTACCACCTGTTACCAGAACTCGCATATTTCGCTCCATTAGGCTTATGGTATGAATTAACCATAGCATATCAGAGACGCGAAAAGTGTGACATGGGATAAAATAGTGGTATCGTTTACACTGGTTTTCACACGCGCTTTTTCTCAGACTGAGTGCATTGTAGATCAAAGAGATAGAGATGTATTGTTGCAGGTTGTCTGAAAAGCGGAGGGCAGCGCCCTCCGAGCGTTAATCGATTTTGCTCAGCAGGTAGCGGTATTGCTCGCCGTCAGGCACAAATTCCAGCCGATGGGTGATGCAGGACGGGGCATCTTCAGCATGGTGGGACACAAACAGCAGCTGGGTTTCACCTTCGCTAATCAGGACATCCACAAAGCGGCGGATCAGCTGACGGTTGAGCGGATCCAGCCCCTGCAACGGTTCATCCAGAATCAGCAGCGTAGGGTGCTTGACCAGCGCGCGGACGATCAATGCCAGCCGCTGCTGCCCCCACGACAGGCTGTGGAAGGGTGCATCGGCGACCCGGTTATCCATACCCAGAATATCCAGCCACTGCTGCGCCAGCTTGTGCTGCTTGTCGGATACCGCCTGATAAATACCAATGGAGTCGAAGAAGCCAGAGAGGATCACGTTTCGCACCGTGGTGCTCACCCGGTAGTCCAGATGCAGGCTGCTGCTGACATAGCCGATGTGCTTTTTGATATCCCAGATGGTTTCCCCGCTGCCGCGGCGACGGCCGAACAGGGTGAGATCGTTGCTGTATCCCTGCGGGTGATCCCCGGTGATCAGGCTCAGCAGCGTGGATTTACCCGCCCCGTTGGGGCCGACGATCTGCCAGTGCTCACCAGGATTAACCGTCCAGCTGAGGTGATTAAGAATAGGGCGATCGTCGTAAGCAACCACCCCATCGCGCAGCACAATGCGCGGCTGGTCAGGATCCAGCCCGTGGCGCGCCGAAGGCGCATCCGGCTCCGGCAGGGCAATACCGTCCAGTTTCTCGCTGTGGGCCAGCTGTGCAATGAGCGCCTGACGGAGCAGGACGGCCTTCTCGCCGATTTCGGTCAGGCTACAGTCCGCCAGCACGCCTGCATAATGTACGAAATCCGGGATCTCATCAAAGCGGTTAAGAACCAGCACAAGCGTGTATCCCTGCTGGTTAAGCGACGCCAGCAACGCTGCCAGCTGTGCGCGGGACTGCACATCCAGTCCGTCAAACGGTTCATCCAGGATCAAGAGTTCCGGCTCGCTCATCAGCGCCTGGCACAGCAGCGTTTTGCGCGTCTCGCCGGTAGAAAGATATTTGAAACGGCGGTTAAGCAGGGCGGTAATGCCAAATTGCTCCGCCAGCTGCTGACAGCGGGCAGGATCTTTTATCTCATCCTGGATAATTTCCGCCGTCGTGCGGCCGGTATCTTCTTCGCCGGGGCTGAGCAAATCGGTATTGTTACGCTGCCACTCATCGCTGACCAGCTTTTGCAGCTGTTCGAAGGAAAGGCGCGTCAGCCGGGTAAAGGTGCACCGACGTTCACCCTTCAGTTGGGTTATTTCGCCAGCCAAAGCGCGGGCCAGCGCGGATTTTCCGCTGCCATTAGAGCCCACAAACGCCCAGCTTTCTCCGGCGCGAAGGGTTAACTCTGGCAGCGATAAGGTACGGGTATCGCTAAGACGAAACGTGCCTTGCGAAATATGCAATGATGACATGTGTTATCCCATTTTTTGCAGCAACAGATGTCAGGGATACTCAGTGTAAGCAGGGTTGTCAATGCGCTTAGCACAATGTGGCGATAATTACCCTGTCTGCATTGAAATATGCGGTCACCACAGCACCTTCGTCTAATTCGGTCGCGTCGTTCACCGGAACGGTGGCGCAGAGCAACTGTCCATCCGGCAGGGTCATCAGCACTTCACACTGTTCTGTGCCGCGCTCGATGTGGCTGATGCGTCCCCGCAGCTGGTTGTCGGCCTCTGCGGCCTGCTCAGGGTTAAGCGTGATGCTGATCCAGGGGGCTTTGAGTAATACCAGCACCTCCTGACCTTCGTTCAGCCCAAGGCGTTGACCACTTTGCGCGGTGATGGCGGCTTTCAGGCGCGTCGTGCCGTCCGCGAGCAGGATCTCAATATGCTCCTGCACCTGCGAATGATCGCGCCCCGTCACCGTACCAAACCACTGGTTACGGGCGCTGGTCTGCAAAGAGAAACGGGAGATGGCGCCCAGCAGGCTGTCCAGCGGCAGGTTGTCGTCATCGCTCAGCACATCAAATGCTTTTTGCTGGATCTGCGCCAGTAAATCGTAGAGCTGGATCAGACGTTGCCCGTAACGCGTCAACACGGCGCCGCCGCCGCCTTTCCCGCCGGTGGCGCGCTCAACCAGCGTGTGTTCACTCAGGGTGTTCATGTCGTTAATCGCATCCCAGGCACTTTTATAGCTGATGCCGGCGTTTTTTGCTCCCTGGCTAATCGAGCCAGTTTGTTCTATTTGTTTTAACAGGGCGATACGTCGCGGATCGGCGAAAAGCTTCTGCTGAAGTCGTAGGGTGAGGAGAATTTCGGCCTGCATAACAGTGTCCCGGCAAAAAGGCTATTGTGACCCAAATGCCCGGGGGCGGAAAGCGCACCGCACAAAAGGGGATGTTTTTCTTACTTTTCAGGGTAGAATAAGCCGTTCACAAGATCTGGAGAAAACCATGTTAGAGTTGTTGAAAAGTCTGGTATTCGCGGTAATCATGGTGCCAGTAGTGATGGCTATCATCCTCGGTGCCATCTACGGCCTGGGTGAAGTGTTCAACGTCTTTTCGAACATTGGTCATCGTCGTGACCAGCCTAAAAAGCAGCAATGATTTCCTCCAAAACGCCCGGCCAGCCCGGGCGTTTTGCTCTCAAGTTTATTTCTCTCCCGCCGATATCTTTTACAACGTTCCTTGAGTTTACGCATTAATGGGTACGATTTAGCGCTAGGAACGCCTGCGATATATCGTTATATTTATTTGTATATAACGATACGCACAGGAGCTTCAAATGGCACGTTCATGGGTACGCCTTTTCGCAGGGGCAACGCTGACTCTCTCACTCACCGGCCACGCGCTGGCGGATGAAGGAAAAATCACGGTCTTTGCGGCGGCGTCGCTGACTAACGCGATGCAGGATATTGCTGCGGTATACAAAAAAGAGAAAAACGTCGAGGTGGTCTCGTCGTTTGCCTCCTCGTCCACGCTGGCCCGCCAGATTGAAGCGGGGGCGCCCGCGGATCTGTTCATCTCTGCCGATCAGAAATGGATGGATTACGCGGTGGAGAAAAAATCTGTTGATACGGCTACCCGCGAAACGCTGCTGGGAAATAGCCTGGTGGTGGTTGCACCCGCAAACAGCAAGCAGGGCGACATCGCCATCAACAAACAGACGGACTGGACCCGTCTGCTCAACGGTGGTCGTCTGGCGGTGGGCGATCCGGAGCATGTTCCTGCCGGGATTTATGCGAAAGAAGCGCTGCAAAAACTTGGCGCATGGGAAACCTTATCGCCGAAGCTGGCTCCCGCAGAAGATGTGCGTGGCGCGCTGGCGCTGGTGGAGCGTAACGAAGCGCCACTCGGGATCGTTTACGGCTCCGATGCCGTCGCCAGTAAAGGTGTGAAGGTGGTGGGCACCTTCCCGGAAGACTCGCATAAGAAAGTGGAATATCCTGTTGCGATAGTTGATGGACATAAAAATGCGAGCGTGACGGCCTTCGTTGACTACCTGAAGGGGCCTGAATCGTCCGCTATCTTTAAACGTTACGGATTTACGACTCACGAATGATATTGACCGAACCTGAATGGCAGGCCGTGCTGCTGAGCCTGAAAGTCTCTTCCCTGGCGGTTGCGCTGAGTTTGCCCTTTGGGGTGTTCTTTGCCTGGTTACTGGTTCGCGTGAAGTTTCCAGGCAAAGCCCTGCTCGACAGTGTTCTCCATCTTCCGCTTGTCTTACCGCCTGTGGTGGTCGGCTATCTGCTGCTGATCTCCATGGGGCGACGCGGTTTTATCGGCGAATGGCTGTACGACTGGTTCGGACTGACCTTTGCTTTCAGCTGGCGCGGCGCGGTTCTGGCCGCGGCAGTAATGTCCTTCCCGCTGATGGTGCGCGCTATCCGCCTGGCGCTGGAAGGGGTGGATATCCGGTTAGAACAGGCCGCCCGCACGCTGGGCGCAGGCCGCTGGCGGGTATTCCTGACCATTACGCTTCCGCTCACGTTACCGGGCATTATCGTCGGTACGGTGTTAGCCTTCGCCCGTTCGTTGGGTGAGTTTGGCGCGACCATCACCTTTGTGTCCAACATTCCCGGCGAGACGCGGACCATCCCGTCGGCCATGTATACCCTGATTCAGACCCCGGGTGGCGAAGGTGCGGCGGCCCGGCTGTGTATTATTTCGATTGTACTCGCCCTGGTCTCGCTGCTGGTGTCTGAATGGCTGGCGCGCCTCAGCCGTGAACGGATGGGGAAATCGTGATGCTGGAACTCAACTTTACGCAAACCCTGGGCAGTCACACCCTGACGCTGAACGAAACGCTGCCTGCCAGCGGTATCACCGCCATTTTTGGCGTGTCCGGGGCGGGGAAAACGTCGCTGATTAATGCGATTAGCGGCCTGACGCGTCCCCAGTCTGGCCGTATTGTGTTAAATAACCGCGTCTTGAATGACGCGGAGAAGAAGGTCTGCCTGTCACCGGACAAACGCCGTATCGGCTATGTGTTTCAGGATGCGCGCCTGTTTCCGCACTACAGCGTTCGCGGGAACCTGCGTTACGGCATGGCAAAAAGCATGGCCGGACAGTTCGATAAGCTGGTGGCGCTGCTGGGCATCGAACCGCTGCTGGATCGTCTGCCGTCGTCGCTGTCGGGTGGTGAAAAACAGCGTGTGGCGATTGGCCGCGCCCTGTTAACCGCGCCGGAACTGCTGCTGCTGGATGAGCCGCTGGCCTCGCTGGATATTCCGCGCAAGCGCGAGCTGCTGCCGTATCTGCAACGTCTGGCGCGGGAAATCAACGTGCCCATGCTCTACGTCAGCCATTCGCTGGATGAGATTTTACATCTGGCCGACAAAGTGCTGGTGCTGGAAGCGGGCAGGGTGAAGGCATTCGGCAATCTGGAGGAGGTGTGGGGCAGCAGCGTTATGCATCCATGGCTGCCAAAGGAGCAGCAGAGCAGCATTCTGAAGGTGAGCGTGCTGGAGCACCATCCGCACTACGCGATGACCGCGCTGGCGCTGGGCGATCAGCATTTGTGGGTGAATAAAATCGATACGCCGATTCAGTCCACGTTACGGATCCGCATTCAGGCGTCGGATGTCTCATTGGTCCTGCAACCGCCGCTGCAAACCAGTATCCGCAATATTTTGCGCGCAAAAGTGGCGCAGTGTTTTGATGATAACGGCCAGGTGGAAGTGCAGCTGGAAGTGGGCAGCAGAACGCTGTGGGCGCGCATCAGCCCGTGGGCCAGGGATGAGCTGGGTATCAAGCCTGGCCTGTGGCTTTACGCGCAAATCAAGAGCGTTTCCATAACCGCCTGATCACAGCAGGTGGGTATAGATATACTGCGCGATGCTGTCGGTGGTGTTATCACCAATCACCACGTCAGCGCGCGCTTTCACCGCGTCATCGGCATTACCCATCGCCACGCCCGTTCCGGACGCTTCCAGCATGCTGATGTCGTTATAGTTATCGCCGAAGGCAATTACGTCCTGCATTGATCCGCCCTGCGATTCAACGAACTGAGTCAGACGCCTTCCTTTGCTGTTGCCTTTGCGGGCGATATCCACCTGATCGTGCCAGGACCATTCACATTCCAGACCCAGCGTATGCTCGACATGTTTTGCGAAGGTATTCAGTTTGGCGGTGTCTTCATCGGTCAGGGCAAATTTCCAGATTGCTTCGACGTCTTCCGCCGCCTGGCGCAGGGAGGAAACCTGAGTAAACACCGGACGCTGCGCTTCCGGCAGAGACAGGGCCCAGTTGCTGGTGCGGATCACATGGCCGGTAGGGCGTTCATACACCATGGCGTTATCCACATACATCAGGCCGTGAATGGCGTGCTCATCCAGTAAATCAATCAATTGCAGCGCCTGCGTAACGGGAAGCGGATCGGAGGCTAAAACCTTTTTTGCCTGATAATCATACAAATAGGTGCCATTACAACAAATTGCAGGTGTATCTAAGCCCAGTGCCTGATAAAAAGGATGAATGGCTACGTGATGTCGGCCCGTTACGATGAGAAGTTGATACCCCGCTTCCTGGGCTCGCTTGAGGGCCTCAAGAGAAGAGGGGAGCAGGGTTTTCTGAGGGGTAAGCAGTGTTCCGTCTAAATCCAGGGCAATCACTCGCGAGGTCATTTTTTCTTCCGGGTTAATGTTGAATTTAAGGTCTGTCGGGATGGTACACCGAGAGCGGAACCCTGCAAAATCCCGGACTACAATTCAGCATTCACCGTTAAAAATAATCAGGAGTATTCATGAAACAAACCGTTTATACCGCCAGTCCTGAAAGTCAGCAGATCCATGTCTGGCGTTTGAATACAGAAGGTTCGCTTACGCTGGTTCAGGTTGTTGATGTGCCAGGCCAGGTGCAGCCGATGGTCGTCAGCCCGGATAAACGTTTTCTTTATGTCGGCGTACGCCCCGAATTCCGCGTACTGGCATACCGCATCTCCCCGGATGACGGCGCGCTGACCTATACCGCAGAAGCCCCGCTGCCGGGCAGCCCGACCCATATTTCCACTGACCATAAAGGCAACTTTATCTTCAGCGGCTCCTACAATGCAGGCTGCGTGAGCGTCACCCGCCTGGAAGACGGTATTCCCGTTAAAACCGTCGACGTGGTAGAAGGGCTCGAAGGTTGCCACTCCGCCAACATTTCGCCGGATAACCGCACGCTGTGGGTGCCAGCGCTTAAGCAGGACCGCATCTGCCTGTTTACCCTGAGCGATGACGGCCATCTGGTCGCGCAGAGCCCGGCGGAAGTCACCACCGTTGAAGGCGCAGGCCCGCGCCACATGGTCTTCCACCCGAATCAGCAGTATGCCTATGTCGTTAACGAGCTGAACAGCTCGGTAGACGTGTGGGAGCTGAACGATCCTAACGGGCAGATCGAGTGCGTACAGACGCTGGACATGATGCCATCTGATTTCTCTGACACACGCTGGGCGGCAGACATTCACATCACGCCGGATGGCCGTCACCTGTATGCCTGTGACCGTACCTCCAGTCTGATCACCGTCTTCAGCGTCTCCGAAGACGGCAGCGTTCTGGCAGTTGAAGGCTTCCAGCCGACAGAAACCCAGCCGCGCGGCTTTAATGTCGACCACAGCGGCAAATACCTGATTGCGGCGGGGCAGAAATCCCACCACATTGCGCTCTATGAAATCCAGGGCGTGCAGGGTCTACTGGAAGAGAAAGGACGCTATGCGGTCGGACAAGGGCCGATGTGGGTTGTGATTAACGCTCATTGATCCGTAGACGAAAAAAAACCTCGCAAATGCGAGGTTTTTTATGCGCGGTTAATGCATGTGGCAGGCCGGGTAAGGCGCAGCCGCCACCCGGCAGCAGGCATTTTACTGCTTCGGCTCAGCAACCACTTTGCTACCCAGACCGCGGTTGTTGTATTCCCACATGCGGTTGAAGTTAGCGTCGTTCAGGTTACGCTGCACGTTGTCTTTATCATCCACCGTGCCGGTGTTGCCGGAGAAAGGACGTTTCGAGATCGCCGCATCCGCCCACGGTTTCGCCATGTTAAAGCCTTCGTTAATCACGCTGTCGCGGATCACGACCTGGCCGTTAGTGGCGGAGTCCACGTCCAGAGAGCGACCAAGCTGCGCCACGCCATCGCCAGCAGCAGTAAAGCGGCTATTCACGGCCAGGAAGCCATAGAACAGGTTAGACTGCGTGGCCGGTGCAAAGACGTAACCTTCCTGCTGCGTACGTGAATTCACCACGCGGAAGTCGGTGTTATCAAATACCACCGCGCCGCGGCCAGAGACCATATCCACGTCGCCTTCAATGTAGCTGTTGGTGACCAGAGTACGCGTCAGACGGTTGTTCTGAAGGGTATTCTGCACGCCGCTGTTGGTCACGAAGAAGGTGTTCTGGCGGCCCAGGATATTGACGTTGTTAATCTGTACCTTGTCGCCATCGCTACGCAGCGCCACGGCCTGATGATTACCTGCGTCAACGCTGTCGCCCAGGGTGTTCTGAATGGTCAGGTTCTGCAATTGCAGGCCACTGTTCTGTGACCAGAATACCGCCGAACACATCACGCCAATGGTGGCGGCACGCTTGCGCTGGCAGTTATCAAACATATACCACGCCGGTTTACCTGGCATGTATTTACCGGCCGGGTTTACCAGATGGCGCCAGGTGGTGCTGTCGATCTCTGAATCAATCGCCAGGCCAATCTTTACGTCGACCGCTTTTTCGCCCAGGCCGTAAAGTGTAATGCTTCCCGGTGCCGCCGGAACATAAACGGTTCCTTCGTATTCACCCGGCAGGATGGCAATGTACTGACGAGATGCGCTGTGTTTGGTGATTGCGGCATCAACGGCTGCCTGAATAGAGGTGTGTGTAACGCCCTGCGCCCCGGCCGGGCCGACAACGAAGTCTGGCTGTTTCGGCAGGTTAATAGAAGAAGGCGTCCACGGGGCTGCATTGGGATCCATCGCCGAGAAATAGTGCGCACGGGTGAAGTTCTTCGCTTCAGCCGCTGACAGGATCGGACGGGAAGCGGTGCCCGGAGCAACCTGCTCAGAAGGTTGCTGATCCGGTGGTGTTGAACTGCAAGCGGATAAAGTCACGCCAAAGGCGAGTGCCAACGCCAGACGGGAAATCCTGGAAATATTCAAGGTAATGCTCCTGGGTATGCAAGTCTTATCTGGATAGACGAAATAGCCTGCTTTTTTATACTAAGTTGAGCGAAACGGGAAGATAAAAACCGGAAAAGTTGCATTTTTGCCCGCAGGCGACGGGAAAGTCATCACAAATAAATAACATTTTCCCCCAATGCGGTTGACAGCAGGCGGCAGATGAAAATAAATGTCTATACAACCCATGACAAGTGGAAGGCACATGCAGCAGCTTAATCCCGATGATGTTATATGGCGAAATGCGCGACTGGCAACCCTGGCGACAGGCGAGGCGGAACCCTACGGCCTGAGAGAACAACATGCCCTCGTTGTGCGCGGCCAGACGATTCTGGCCATTATTCCTGAATCCGAGATCCCCTCCGGGCATCGTCAGTGTGTCGATCTCGACGGGCGTCTGGTTACTCCCGGCCTGATCGATTGCCACACCCACCTGGTGTTCGGCGGCGATCGTGCAGCGGAATGGGAGCAACGGCTTAACGGCGTGTCATATCAGACCATTAGCGCGCAGGGCGGCGGAATTAACGCCACGGTCACGGCCACCCGCAACAGTTCGCCGGAAACGCTCCTGACGGTGGCGCAGCAGCGACTCCAGCGGCTGATGAATGAAGGCGTAACGACCGTTGAAATCAAATCAGGATACGGTCTGAATGCCGAAGCCGAAGAGAAAATGCTGCTGGTTGCCCGCCAGCTCAGCCTGAATAATCTGGTCGATATCAGCCCGACGCTGCTGGCCGCGCATGCCGTTCCTGCCGAGTACCGACAGGATCCGGATGCCTATCTGGCGCTGGTCTGTGAGCAGATCATGCCCACGCTGTGGCAAAAAGAGTTATTTGAAGCGGTGGACGTGTTTTGTGAAAACGTCGGCTTTACCCCGGCGCAAACCGAGCGCCTGTTCCGGGCCGCCGCCGCGCTCGGGGTCCCGGTAAAAGGGCATGTAGAACAACTGTCGAATCTTGGCGGCGCAGCGCTGGTCAGCCAGTATAAAGGGCTGTCGGCCGATCATATTGAGTATCTCGATGATGCAGGTATTCAGGCGATGGCGCAAAGCGGCACGGTGGCGGTATTGCTCCCCGGCGCGTTCTATTTTCTTCAGGAGCGCCAGCGTCCACCGGTGGCGCAGCTCAGAGAGCAGGGTGTGCCGATGGCGGTGGCTACCGACTACAACCCGGGCACCAGTCCGTTTGCCAGCCTGCATCTGGCAATGAACATGGCCTGCGTCCAGTTTGGCCTCACGCCGGAAGAGGCCTGGGCTGGCGTGACGCGGCATGCGGCGCAGGCGCTAGGACGTGCTGCGACGCACGGGCAGTTAAAGCCCGGTTATGTGGCTGATTTCGTCGTCTGGGAGGCGAATCATCCGGTTGAGATGGTTTACGAGCCGGGGCGGAATCCTTTGCATCAACGCGTGTTTCGGGGGCAGGTAGCATGAAACTGTGGCATCCCGTCTCCCCGCAGGTCTGGCAGGGGCGTGACGACAGCGCCGAGTCCAGCACCGCGAAACGTCTCTTCCAGACCATACAGCAGCGCGAACACTTTTCTCCCGTGCCGTCAGGCATTGCCCTGCTGGGCTTTGAATGTGATGAAGGGGTTAAGCGTAACCAGGGCAGGCCCGGTGCTGCACAGGCGCCCGATGTGTTGCGCGGCGCGCTGGCGAATATGGCGAGCCATCAGGGGCATGCGCGCCTCGTGGATATGGGTTCTGTTTATGTTGAAGGACACGCGCTGGAGGCGGCACAGCAGGCGCTGAGCGAGGCCATAACCGCGTGCCAGCAATCCGGGATGCGTACTCTGGTTTTCGGCGGTGGACATGAAACCGCCTGGGCGCACGGACGCGGCGTGCTGGACGCCTTTCCGAACGATCGCATTGCGGTGATCAACCTGGATGCGCACCTCGATTTACGCAAGGCTGAACGGGCAACGTCCGGCACGCCGTTCCGCCAGCTGGCGCACTACTGCGCGTCTCAGTCTCGGGTGTTTCACTACGCCTGCCTGGGGGTAAGCCGTGCGGCGAATACTCAGGCGCTGTGGGAGGAAGCTGAGCGGTTGAACGTGACGCTGGTTGAAGATCTCGATTTTCGCCGGGATGCGCTATCCGCGCTGGATAGCGTGCTTACGCAGGCAGACCGGGTTTATCTCACCGTTGACCTCGATGTGCTGCCTGCCGCAGAAATGCCCGCCGTGTCCGCCCCTGCGGCGTTGGGGATCCCGGCGCTGGATCTGTTCCCGGTGATTGAGCGTATCTGCCGAAGCGGTAAACTACAGGCGGCGGATCTGGTGGAATTTAATCCGCACTACGATCGGGACGGTCAGGGGGCGAAGCTTGCCGCCCGACTGGCCTGGCAAATTGCTCACTGGTGGGCATAACAACATTCAAGGAGTCATGATGTTTTCACGCTCGCCCCTGCCGCAGCCGAGCCCTCCCGCGCCTTTTTACGAAAAGGTGAAGCAGGCGATCAGCGAAAAAATCGCAGCCGGCGTCTGGCGCCCGCATGACCGCATTCCGTCCGAAGCCGAACTGGTCGCGCAGTTTGGCTTTAGTCGAATGACCATTAACCGGGCGCTGCGGGAGCTGACCGATGAAGGGTTACTGGTGCGCCTGCAAGGGGTCGGGACATTTGTGGCGGAGCCAAAAGGACAGTCGGCGCTGTTTGAAATCCGCAGCATTGCCGATGAAATTGCCGCCCGCAACCATCAGCACCACTGCGAGGTGCTGGTGCTTGAAGAGACGCAGGCCAGCGCCGAACAGGCCATCGAGCTGAACGTTACCGAGGGCACCCGGATTTTCCATTCGGTGATGGTGCACTATGAGAACGACATTCCGGTCCAGATTGAAGATCGCTGCGTCAACGCGGAGCGGATACCGGACTATCTGAATCAGGATTACACCCAAACCACACCGCATGCGTATCTCTCGCTCGTCGCCCCGCTGACGGAAGGGGAGCATATCGTGGAAGCCGTGCGCGCCACGCCGCAGGAATGCGAGCTGTTGCGTATTAAAGAGCACGATCCCTGCCTGCTGATCCGCCGTCGTACCTGGTCGTCCTCGCAAATTGTGTCGCATGCGAAGCTGCTGTTCCCGGGAAATCGCTACCGGTTGCAGGGCCACTTTATGTCATAAGTTTTATAAGCGTGATCGCTAACGCAATATAGCAAAATTGTATCTTTTTTGTTAAATCCGACCTTGTGTGTGCTTGTCTATACAAGTATATCTAAATGCATCATCTGTCCCTTATGAGGAACACACAATGTCGTCAGATAAATACCGCAAGCAGGATGTCCGCGCCGCGCGCGGCACCACGCTCACCGCAAAAAGCTGGCTCACCGAAGCACCGCTGCGCATGTTGATGAACAACCTTGATCCTGAGGTAGCAGAAAATCCCCACGAGCTGGTGGTCTACGGCGGCATTGGCCGCGCCGCACGCAACTGGGCGTGCTATGACGCGATTGTCGAGTCTTTGACGAATCTCGAAAACGACGAAACGCTGCTGGTGCAATCCGGCAAACCGGTTGGCGTATTCAAAACCCATAAAAATGCGCCCCGCGTGCTGATTGCCAACTCCAACCTGGTGCCGCACTGGGCGACGTGGGAACACTTCAACGAGCTGGACGCAAAAGGGCTGGCCATGTACGGCCAGATGACCGCCGGTAGCTGGATCTACATCGGCAGCCAGGGGATTGTGCAGGGCACCTATGAAACCTTCGTGGAAGCGGGCCGTCAGCACTATAACGGCTCACTGAAAGGCCGCTGGGTGCTCACCGCCGGACTGGGCGGCATGGGCGGCGCGCAGCCGCTGGCCGCGACGCTGGCGGGCGCGTGCTCCCTGAACATTGAGTGCCAGCAGAGCCGCATCGATTTCCGTCTGCGTACCCGCTATGTCGATGAACAGGCCGACAACCTCGATGACGCGCTGGCGCGCATCAAAAAGTACACCGCTGAAGGCAAAGCCGTGTCGGTTGCCCTGTGCGGCAACGCGGCGGATATTCTGCCGGAACTGGTGGCGCGCGGCGTGCGTCCGGATCTGGTCACCGACCAGACCAGCGCTCACGATCCGCTCCACGGCTATCTGCCAAAAGGCTGGACGTGGGAAGACTACCAGCAAAAAGCGGAAACCGATCCTGAGGGCACGGTACTGGCGGCTAAACGCGCCATGGCGGAACACGTCTCCGCGATGCTGGCCTTCAGTAAGATGGGTATTCCGACCTTTGATTACGGGAATAACATCCGCCAGATGGCGAAAGAAATGGGGGTGAATAACGCCTTTGACTTCCCCGGCTTCGTGCCCGCCTATATCCGTCCTCTGTTCTGCCGCGGCATTGGGCCGTTCCGCTGGGTTGCCCTGTCCGGCGATCCGGAGGATATCTACAAAACCGATGCCAGAGTGAAAGAGATTGTCGCCGATGACGAACACCTGCATCGCTGGCTGGATATGGCGCGCGAGCGCATTAACTTCCAGGGCCTGCCGGCGCGTATCTGCTGGGTCGGGCTGGAGTGGCGGCAAAAACTCGGCCTCGCCTTTAACGAAATGGTGCGCAGCGGCGAAGTCTCCGCGCCGATCGTCATTGGCCGCGACCACCTGGACTCCGGCTCTGTCGCCAGTCCGAACCGTGAAACCGAAGCCATGCGCGACGGCTCGGATGCGGTCTCCGACTGGCCGCTGCTGAATGCCCTGCTGAACACCGCCAGCGGCGCGACCTGGGTGTCGCTGCACCACGGCGGCGGCGTCGGGATGGGCTTCTCCCAGCACTCCGGGATGGTCATCGTCTGTGACGGAACTGATGAAGCGGCCGCGCGTATCGCTCGCGTGCTGCACAACGACCCGGCAACCGGCGTGATGCGTCACGCGGATGCGGGTTACGAGATTGCCATTGATTGTGCCAAAGAGCAGGGCCTGAACCTGCCGATGATCCCCGCCACACAAGGAAAGCCTGCATGAACGCGTTAACACTTACTCCCGGCTCGCTGACGCTCAAACAGCTGCGTCACGTCTGGCGTCAGCCGGTGACACTCTCCCTTGATGAAAGCGCCCACCGTGCCATTAACGACAGCGTGGCCTGCGTGGAGGCGATTGTGGCGGAGGGGCGCACCGCCTACGGCATCAATACCGGGTTTGGCCTGCTGGCGCAGACCCGCATCGCCACGCACGATCTGGAGAATTTACAGCGTTCGCTGGTGCTGTCGCACGCGGCGGGGGTTGGCCAGCCGCTGGACGATGAGATCGTCCGCCTGATGATGGTGTTGAAAATCAACAGCCTGGCGCGTGGGTTTTCCGGCATTCGTCTGAGCGTGATCCAGGCGCTGATGGCGCTGGTCAATGCGGAAGTTTATCCGTGGATCCCGGCGAAGGGCTCCGTCGGCGCCTCCGGCGATCTGGCGCCGCTGGCGCATATGTCACTGCTCCTGCTGGGTGAAGGCCAGGCGCGCTGGCAGGGCGAGTGGCTGTCTGCGAAAGAGGCGCTGAAAAAAGCCGGTTTAACGCCGATTACCCTCGCGGCAAAAGAGGGGCTGGCGCTGCTCAACGGCACGCAGGCCTCGACCGCTTTCGCGCTGCGCGGCCTGTTTGAAGCGGAAGATCTGTTCGCCTCCGCGGTGGTGTGCGGTGCGCTGACCACCGAGGCGGTGCTCGGCTCGCGTCGTCCGTTCGACGCGCGTATTCACGAGGTGCGCGGCCAGCGCGGTCAGATTGATGCCGCTGCCATGTACCGCCACGTACTTACTGATACCAGCGACATTGCCGATTCGCATCACAACTGCGAGAAGGTGCAGGATCCGTATTCCCTGCGCTGCCAGCCGCAGGTGATGGGCGCATGCCTGACGCAGCTGCGCCAGGCGGCAGAAGTGCTGCTGGTGGAGGCCAATGCGGTGTCCGATAACCCGCTGGTGTTTGCCCAGGAAAACGAGGTGGTTTCTGGCGGCAACTTCCACGCCGAGCCGGTGGCGATGGCGGCAGATAATATCGCGCTGGCGATTGCCGAAATCGGGGCGCTGTCTGAGCGTCGAATCGCGCTGATGATGGATAAGCACATGTCCCAGCTGCCACCATTCCTGGTGCGTAACGGCGGCGTGAACTCGGGCTTTATGATCGCCCAGGTCACCGCCGCGGCACTGGCAAGCGAGAACAAGGCGCTGTCGCACCCGCACAGCGTGGACAGCCTGCCAACCTCAGCCAACCAGGAAGATCACGTGTCGATGGCCCCGGCTGCCGGGCGTCGTCTGTGGGAGATGGCCTCTAACACCCGCGGCGTGCTGGCGGTGGAGTGGCTGGCGGCGTGTCAGGGTATTGATTTGCGCGAAGGGCTAACATCCAGCCCGCTGCTGGAGCAGGCGCGTCATACGCTGCGCGAGCACGTTACGCACTACGATGACGACCGCTTCTTTGCGCCGGATATTGATAAGGCGATGCAGCTTCTGGAAGAAGGGCGGCTGGTGGGGTTATTGCCTTCCGTGCTGTGATTTTTACCCTCACCCTAACCCTCTCCCTGTGGGAGAGGGCCGGGGTGAGGGCATCAGCCCGCACGATTACGAATACATCGCCGTAATCGACGCGCTACCCAGCGAATGGAAATGCACGTTAAAGCCTACCATCGCGCCGCTCGCCCCTTCGTCGACCTCAATCTTGTCAACATCCAGCGCGTGCACGGTGAAGATATAGCGGTGCGTTTCCCCTTTTGGCGGCGCCGCGCCGCCGTAGCCCGCTTTGCCAAAGTCAGTGCGCGTCTGAATCGCACCGTCAGGCAGAGCAACCAGATCGGAACCGGAGCCCTGCGGTAATACGCGCGTGTCGGCGGGCAGGTTTGCCACGATCCAGTGCCACCAGCCCGACCCGGTTGGCGCATCCGGATCGTAGCAGGTCACAACAAAACTTTTGGTTCCCGCTGGCACATCGTCCCACGCCAGATGGGGAGAGATATTATCCCCCTGATAACCCATCCCGTTAAACACGTGACGTTCCGGCAGCTTTTCGCCGTCGCGCAAATCTTTACTGATGATTTTCATCCGATTTTCCTCGTTACTCACTCATTCAGAAAGTGTAACGCATGGGGTTAAATCGCGAAATGCGCTGAAGTGTTAACGGCTTCAACCACTGCCCCGGTCAGCTTGCGGAGCTGATCCGCAGAAATGCTGTACGGCGGCATGAGGTAAATCAGCTTACCGAAAGGTCGCACCCACACGCCCTGGTCAACGAAGAAGCGCTGCAACGCGGCCATGTTCACCGGATGCTTTGTCTCGATTACCCCGATGGCGCCCAGTACGCGGACGTCCGCGACGTATTCCGCCTCCGCCGCCGCGCTTAACTGCTGCTTCAGCTGCGCCTCAATCGCCGCCACCTGCGTCTGCCACGCGCCGCTCTCCAGAATGGCGAGGCTTTCGCTTGCCACGGCGCAGGCCAGCGGGTTGCCCATAAACGTCGGGCCGTGCATAAAGCAGCCCGCGTCACCGTCGCTGATGGTGTCGGCAACCTGGCGCGTGGTAAGCGTGGCGGAGAGCGTCATGGTGCCGCCGGTGAGCGCTTTCCCCAGGCACAGAATATCCGGCGCGATCCCCGCATGCTCGCAGGCAAACAGCTTCCCGGTACGGCCAAAGCCGGTGGCGATCTCATCGGCAATCAGCAAAATTCCTTCGCGGTCGCACATCTTCCGAATGCGCTTCAGCCACTCGGGGTGATAGATCCGCATTCCGCCCGCGCCCTGCACAATCGGTTCGAGAATAACGGCGGCAATCTCGTGGCGATGGGCCGCCATCAGCCGCGCGAAGCCCACCATGTCCATCTCGTCCCATTCGCCGTCGAAGCGGCTCTGCGGGGCTGGCGCAAACAGGTTTTCCGGCAGGTAGCCTTTCCACAGGCTGTGCATGGAGTTGTCCGGATCGCACACCGACATCGCCCCGAAGGTGTCGCCGTGATAGCCGTTGCGGAAGGTGAGGAACCGCTGGCGCGTTTCGCCCTTCGCATGCCAGTACTGCAACGCCATTTTCATCGCCACTTCCACGGCCACCGAGCCGGAGTCGGCCAGGAAAACACACTCCAGCGATTCAGGCGTCATCGCTACCAGGCGACGGCATAAATCCACCGCGGGCTGATGTGTGATCCCGCCAAACATCACGTGTGACATCTGGTCAATCTGCGCTTTCATCGCCGCGTTCAGACGCGGGTGGTTGTAGCCATGGATCGCCGCCCACCAGGAGGACATCCCGTCAACAAGCCGCTCGCCGCTGGCGAGATGCAGCTCGCAGCCGTGGGCAGAGGCTACCGGATAGACGGGAAGGGGGCGGGTCGTGGAGGTGTAAGGGTGCCAGATATGCTGCTTGTCGAAGGCGAGATCGTCCTGGGTCATAATCGACTTGTAAACCATTTTGAAAAGTTTTAGGTTTACAAGTATAAACCGAACCGACAATTAACAAAACCCTTTGGAGAAGCCCGATGGCTCACCACGCACGCTGGACGATGTCGCAAGTCACTGAATTATTCAATAAACCTTTCCTGGAGCTGATGTTTGAGGCGCAACAGGTGCACCGCCAGCACTTCGATCCGCGTCATGTTCAGGTCAGCACGCTGCTGTCGATCAAAACCGGGGCTTGCCCGGAAGACTGCAAATATTGCCCGCAAAGCGCGCGCTATAAAACCGGTCTCGAATCCGAGCGCCTGATGGAAGTGGAGCAGGTGCTCGACTCCGCGCGCAAGGCCAAAAACGCTGGCTCGACCCGCTTCTGCATGGGCGCGGCGTGGAAAAATCCGCATGACCGCGACATGCCCTATCTGGAGCAGATGGTGAAGGGGGTGAAGGAGATGGGGCTTGAAGCCTGCATGACCCTGGGTACGCTGAACGAGGAGCAGGCGCAGCGTCTCTCGGCGGCGGGGCTGGATTACTACAACCACAACCTTGATACCTCGCCGGAGTTCTACGGCAACATCATCACCACGCGTACCTATCAGGAGCGTCTGGACACGCTGGATAAAGTGCGTGATGCGGGGATCAAGGTCTGTTCCGGCGGGATCGTGGGACTGGGCGAGACGGTAAAAGATCGTGCCGGCCTGCTGTTACAGCTGGCAAACCTGCCGACCCCGCCGGAAAGCGTGCCCATCAACATGCTGGTGAAGGTAAAAGGCACGCCGCTGGCGGATAACGAGGACGTGGATGCCTTCGATTTCATCCGCACCATCGCGGTGGCGCGCATCATGATGCCGACCTCTTACGTTCGCCTCTCTGCCGGTCGTGAGCAGATGAGCGAGCAGACCCAGGCGATGTGCTTCATGGCCGGGGCCAACTCCATCTTCTACGGCTGCAAACTGCTGACCACGCCAAACCCGGAAGAGGACAAAGATGTCCAGCTGTTCCGCAAGCTGGGGCTGAACCCACACCAGACCGGGGTACAGGTGGGGGATAACGAGCAACAGCAGCAGCTGGAGCAGCAGATTTTTAACGCCGACACCGACCAGTTCTACAACGCGGCAGCCGTATGACCTGGCAGGCACGTATCAGGACCGCGCTCGACGAGCGGCGGGCGGCGGATGCGTTTCGGGTGCGCAGGGTAGTGGAAAACGGTGCAGGCCGTTTTCTCACCCGGGAAGGAGAGCGGTTCTGTAATTTCTCCAGCAACGATTATCTGGGACTGAGCCAGCACCCGCAGATCGTTCGCGCCTGGCAGCAGGGCGCGGATCGTTACGGCGTGGGCAGCGGCGGCTCCGGGCACGTCAGCGGCTACACCACGGCGCATCAGGCGCTGGAGGAAGAGCTGGCCGACTGGCTGGGCTACCCGCGGGCGCTGCTGTTTATCTCCGGTTTTGCCGCGAATCAGGCGGTGATTGCCGCCCTGATGGGCAAAGATGACCGCATCGTCGCGGACCGCCTGAGCCACGCGTCTCTGCTTGAAGCGGCCAGTCTCAGCCCGGCGCAGCTGCGGCGTTTTGCCCATAACAATGCCTCTCAGCTGAACGTTCTGCTGGGTAAACCCTGTTCTGGGCTTCAGCTGGCGGTGACGGAAGGGGTATTCAGCATGGACGGCGACAGCGCGCCCCTTGCCACCTTGCATGACGTCGCAAAACAGCAGAACGCCTGGCTGCTGGTCGACGATGCCCACGGCATTGGCGTGACCGGCGAGGAGGGGCGCGGAAGCGCGCACCAGCAACGCGTCAGGCCGGAACTGCTGGTGGTCACCTTCGGCAAAGGCTTCGGCGTCAGCGGCGCCGCGGTGTTGTGCAGCGAGCCGGTGGCCGATTACCTGGTGCAGTTCGCCCGTCACCTGATCTACAGCACCAGCATGCCCCCGGCGCAGGCCGTGGCGCTCTCTGCGTCGCTTGCGGTGATCCGCGGCGAAGACGGCGCTGAACGCCGGGCGCGCCTGGCCGACCATATTCAGCGTTTTCGCCGGGGGATAAGCGAGCTGTCTTACCGGCTTACCGACTCGCACAGCGCCATTCAGCCCGTAATTGTGGGTGAAAACCATCGGGCGCTGATGCTGGCACAGGCGCTACGAGAACGCGGGCAGTGGGTCACGGCGATCCGCCCACCCACCGTGCCACCAGGCACCGCGCGCTTGCGTCTGACGCTCACGGCAGCGCATGAGCCGCAGGATATCGATACGCTTCTGGAGGCACTGTATGTCTCTCGTCAATAAACAGGCCGTTGCCGCCGCGTTTGGCCGGGCAGCGCAAAGCTATTCACAGCACGATGAGCTGCAACGCCTGAGCGCCCGCGGGCTGCTGGCCGCGCTCGGTGACGGGCGTTTTGCGCAGGTGCTCGACGCAGGCTGCGGGCCAGGCGGCAATAGCCGTTACTGGCGCGCAACAGGTAGCCACGTCACGGCGCTGGATTTATCCGCGCAGATGCTGGATGAAGCCCGCCAGCAGCAGTCAGCAGACCGTTATCTGGTGGCCGATATCGAGGCCATCCCGCTGGAGGATGCGCTGTTTGACCTCGTCTGGAGCCATCTGGCGGTGCAGTGGTGCGCCAGCCTGCCGCAGGCCCTACGCGAGTTATACCGCGTGGCGCGGCCCGGCGGAGCGGTGGCCTTTACCACCCTGCTGGAAAGTTCGTTGCCGGAGCTGAATCAGGCG
Source organism: Enterobacter cloacae complex sp. AR_0002 (assembly GCF_001922365.1). Classification (NCBI taxonomy): domain Bacteria; kingdom Pseudomonadati; phylum Pseudomonadota; class Gammaproteobacteria; order Enterobacterales; family Enterobacteriaceae; genus Enterobacter; species Enterobacter cloacae complex sp. AR_0002. Next base: position 2,065,976 of record NZ_CP018814.1, on the reverse strand, counting down.
TGGAGGGCAGTGGATGCACAGCCTCATGCCAACCGGTTTCTCTCGCACGAACAGGTCACTCAGGCGCTGGCAGGCTGGCGCTATCGCAGCGTGGTCCAGACCGTCACCCTCGAATTTAGCGATGCGTTAAGCGCCATGCGATCGCTTAAGGGCATAGGCGCGACGCACCTGCACGCCGGACGGGAGAAGAAACCCCTTACCCGCGGACAACTCCAGCGTCTCGAGCTGGCCTGGCCGCAGGAGCGGGGCCGGTTCCCGCTCTCTTATCATCTTTTTCATGGGATTATTGAACGTGACTGAACGTTATTTTGTTACCGGCACGGACACTGAAGTCGGTAAAACGGTTGCCAGCGCCGCGCTGTTGCAGGCGGCGCGTCTGCTGGGGAAAACAACTGCCGGGTATAAGCCCGTAGCCTCCGGCAGCGAGATGACGCCGGAAGGCTTACGCAATACCGATGCGCTGGCGCTACAGCGTAATAGCAGCCTTGCGCTGGCCTATTCTGCGGTGAACCCCTATACCTTTGCTGAACCCACCTCGCCGCACATCGTCAGCGCCGATGAAGATCGTCCGATTGATTTTTCGGTGCTCTCTTCCGGGTTACGCGACCTGGAAACGCAGGCCGACTGGGTGCTGGTGGAGGGGGCTGGCGGCTGGTTTACCCCGCTGTCCGACGAGCAGACATTTGCTGACTGGGTGCAGGCCGAGCAGCTTCCTGTCATTCTGGTGGTCGGCGTGAAGCTTGGCTGTATCAATCACGCCATGCTGACCGCTCAGGCCGTGCAGCAGGCCGGGTTGCGTCTGGCAGGGTGGATTGCCAATGACGTGGTTGCGCCGGGTAAACGTCATGCTGAGTATCTGGCGACGCTGAAGCGGGGGCTGCCTGCGCCGTTTCTCGGCGAGATCCCGTGGCTTGCCGACGGCGCAGAGCAGGCGGAAACCGGACGCTATCTTGACCTTAGCGCCTTATGTCCCGCGCCATCCAGTGCGCAATAAGGTCGTCATCCAGCTCGTTAACGTGGCCCTGTGCCACGTTACGCCCGCGATAGAGCATGCAGAAACGATCCGCTACCCGGCGGATAAACGACAGCTGTTGCTCAGCTAACAGCACCGTCATTCCCAGCTCCCGATTCAGCCGCACCAGCAGCTGCCCCAGCCTGCGCGCGAAACCGTGCCCTGCGCCATGCATGGGCTCATCCAGAATCAACACGCGCGGGCGATTAACCAGCGCACTGGCGAGGGCCAGCTGATACTGGTCGTCAGGGGACAGCGAAGAGGCACGGCTCTGTCGCAGCGGATAGAGCTCCGGAAACAGGGCATACACGTCACTTTTTGATGTCGGGTCAGGTTTCCCTGTCGCCCGCATAGCGATATGCAGATTTTCATCGACGGTCAGCTGGGAAAATATCCGCCGATCCTGCGGGACGTAGCCTATCGTCGGCGGCGCCGTGAATGCTGACGCAGGGCTGAGCAAATTACGCGGCGGCGCGCCAGCCTCATGCCAGATGATGGTGCCGCTCTCAACGGGCACCTTTCCGGTAATGCAGTTCATGAGCGTGGATTTACCCATGCCAGGCAGGCCAACAATGCCCGTACAGATGCCTTGCGGGAAATCGATATTCACGTTCCATAGCGTATGTTGGCTTCCGTAAAACTGATTTACAGCACGCAGACTCAACATCTTTCTCTCCTTAAAAATGTGTGGGGGTGATGCACAGAGTGATGTCTGCAAAACGCCTGCCAGGAACTTCATAATGATTAAAAAAAGGCCATTTTTAGGAATAACTCACTATCAAAAGCAGTACGTTTATACGAAATGCACATTCCCGGTGCCGCGTATGTCGAATCGTGGTGCAGGAGAAATGACAGAATTGTGATTAAGATCTCGCCAGTTGCTTATGAAAAAATGAACGTTTTCCAGGCAAAAAAGAGTGATAAAAATTTTTTACTGCCGCTTCGTGGGAAAAACCGGGAATTTGCTGAAGTGCATGCTGTACGGGCTGGAGGCAGTTATCCACTATTCCTGTGGATAACCTTGTGCATTAGAGTTAGAAAACACGCGATAAGCGAGAGAATACGCGGGTTACGACCAAATTGATGGGAAACGCGGCTTAATAAATTAGTCTTTATTTTTTAACGAATTAGATAAAAGCAATTCCCTCAACGCCAGCGACACCTGTTGCCATAAAACTTTCATAACCGCCCTTGACAAATGTTAAAAAAGTAATAGTTCTGGGGATAACCCCCTGAGGCTGGTGTTTTATTTTGTCACAGTCGAAATTTGGCTCGCGAACGCTCTAATCCTCTCTGCGCTACGCTAAATATCCTGACACGCTACTGGTTTTTCATCCAGTGTTTTTTACTGGCAATCCTGGCCACAACGAGTAAAATTACTCACCTGCCGCTTATTCTGTCATCAGGTCGTCGCCCATGAGTAAACCGTTTAAACTGAATTCTGCTTTCCGTCCTTCCGGGGATCAGCCCGAGGCTATTCGTCGCCTGGAAGAGGGGCTGGAGGACGGGCTGGCGCACCAGACCCTGCTGGGGGTTACCGGTTCGGGCAAAACCTTTACCATTGCCAACGTCATTGCCGATCTCCAGCGTCCGACGATGGTCCTCGCGCCGAACAAAACGCTGGCGGCGCAGCTGTATGGTGAGATGAAAGAGTTCTTCCCGGAAAACGCGGTGGAGTATTTCGTCTCCTACTACGACTACTACCAGCCGGAAGCCTACGTTCCCAGCTCCGACACGTTTATCGAGAAAGATGCCTCGGTGAACGAACATATCGAGCAGATGCGTTTGTCGGCGACCAAGGCGCTGCTGGAGCGTCGTGATGTGGTGGTGGTGGCCTCGGTGTCGGCGATCTACGGCCTGGGCGATCCGGATCTCTATCTCAAGATGATGCTGCACCTGACGCAGGGGATGATCATCGATCAGCGGGCGATTTTGCGCCGTCTGGCGGAGTTGCAGTACACCCGTAACGATCAGGCGTTCCAGCGCGGGACCTTCCGCGTGCGTGGCGAGGTGATTGATATCTTCCCGGCGGAATCGGACGACATGGCGCTGCGCGTGGAGCTGTTCGACGAAGAGGTTGAACGCCTGTCGCTGTTCGATCCGTTGACCGGTCACGTCGAGTCGGTGATCCAGCGCTTCACCATCTACCCGAAAACGCACTACGTGACGCCACGCGAGCGTATCGTGCAGGCGATGGAAGAGATCAAAATTGAGCTGGCGGACCGCCGCAAGGTGCTGCTGGCGAACAATAAGCTGCTGGAAGAGCAACGCCTGAGCCAGCGTACCCAGTTCGATCTGGAGATGATGAACGAGCTGGGCTACTGCTCCGGCATCGAAAACTACTCGCGCTACCTATCCGGGCGCGGGCCGGGCGAAGCGCCGCCGACGCTGTTTGACTACCTTCCGGCGGACGGCCTGCTGGTGATCGACGAATCACACGTTACGATCCCCCAGATCGGCGGGATGTACCGCGGTGACCGCGCGCGTAAAGAGACGCTGGTTGAGTACGGGTTCCGACTGCCGTCAGCGCTGGACAACCGTCCGATGAAGTTTGAAGAATTTGAGGCGCTTGCTCCGCAGACCATCTACGTATCGGCGACGCCGGGCAACTACGAGCTGGAAAAATCCGGTGATGACGTGGTGGACCAGGTGGTGCGTCCGACCGGGCTGCTGGATCCGATTATCGAGGTGCGTCCGGTGGCGACGCAGGTGGACGATCTGCTCTCGGAAATACGTGCCCGTTCCGCCATCAACGAGCGCGTGCTGGTTACCACGCTCACCAAACGTATGGCGGAAGATTTGACGGAGTATCTGGAAGAACACGGTGAGAAGGTGCGGTATCTGCACTCGGATATCGATACCGTGGAGCGTATGGAGATCATCCGCGATCTGCGTCTGGGTGAGTTCGACGTGCTGGTAGGGATTAACCTTCTGCGAGAAGGGCTGGATATGCCTGAGGTGTCGCTGGTGGCGATTCTGGACGCGGACAAAGAGGGCTTCCTGCGTTCCGAGCGCTCGCTGATCCAGACCATTGGCCGCGCCGCGCGTAACGTCAACGGGAAGGCGATCCTGTACGGGGATAAAATCACCCCGTCGATGGCCAAAGCGATTGGCGAAACGGAACGTCGTCGCGAGAAGCAGCAGCGCTATAACGAAGAGCACGGCATCACGCCGCAGGGGCTGAACAAGAAGGTGGTGGATATCCTGGCGCTGGGTCAGAACATTGCGAAGACCAAAGCGAAAGGCCGCGGCAAGGCCCGTTCAGTTGTGGAAGAGGATACCGTCGCGCTGACGCCGAAAGCGTTGCAGCAGAAGATCCACGAGCTGGAAGGGCAGATGATGCAGCATGCGCAGAACCTGGAGTTCGAAGAGGCTGCGCAAATCCGCGATCAGCTGCATCAGCTGCGGGATCTGTTTATTGCGGCATCGTGAATTTTTTGCCCGGTGGCGTTTTCTCCCTCTCCCTGTGGGAGAGGGCCGGGGTGAGGGCATCAGGCCGCACAAAACGAACCTAGCCTAATGCCTGAATCGCCTTCTCCAGCGCCTCGCGTAGCAGATGGCGGTCGTGGCGATATTTAATATCGCTGGCTTCCAGCGGTTCCTGTACCACCACGCGATCGCCAATCCCTGATACATCCACTTTCGGTCCGACCACGACACCATCGATAATTTTCTTACCAACGTACTGTTCCATCAGGTCCAGCTTATCCGCCAGCGACAGGCTTGCCGCCGCCGGGCTGAGTTCGCGGCCTAAATTACCGATATAGACCATGGGCGCAGGCGTTCTGCGCAGCGCCTGCGCCAGCTCTTTCACCAGCAGGATCGGCATCAGGCTGGTGTAAAAACTTCCCGGCCCAATCAGGATCAGATCGGCCTCGCCAATCGCTTCTACCGCTTCACGCGTTGCGGGTACGCTGGGGTAGGTCATCAGCTCTTTTGGCGGCAGAAGAAGCTGGTCGATATTCACTTCACCATACACTTCGTGATCGTCAGCATCGATCGCCATCAAATCTACCGGCTGTTCGGACATTGGGATCAGGAACGCATCCACTTTTAGCAGGTTACGAATTAAATTGATCGCTTCCAGAGGGCGCACGCTCAGGTGATCCAGCGCCTTTAACATCAGATTTCCAAGGTTATGGCCTGAAAGTTCGCCATTCCCGCCAAAACGGTACTCAAACATCGCCGAGGCCACGCTTGGCTCAGTGATGAGCTGGTTGAGGCAGTTGCGCATGTCGCCCCAGGCTATCCCGCCTTCAGCACGTCGGATCCGCCCGGTTGAGCCGCCGTTGTCCGTTGTTGTCACGATGCCCGTCAGGCGTGAGCCCAGTGACGATAACGACGACATAACCCGTCCCAGCCCGTGACCTCCGCCAAGAGCGACCACGCGGTCCAGATCCGCAAAAGTGCGATTGCGCATACCTATTCCTTATCCTGTTAAGCTTGCGTCACAGTAACGCAACTACTCCTAAAAGACGATGCCTCTCACAATCCATAATGACGTATATCAATGCGAAAGCGCTGTTTTTGCGTATTCTGTAGTGAAAATGCACGATAACATCGTTATGTATAAATTTATATAGCGAAAAGCGACAATGGCGAAGTGGCGATTTCCACGCTACTATCGCCATAACCACGTTTTCAAAACTGAAAACATACACTCTAGCCCTGGCGCCTGTGTCGAGAGATATGGCGCCCTGGCCGTGGCGGATTTGCCACCAGGGTACAGAAAGAAATGACTGTGCCTCCCGATCTGGAAAGGTGTACATGGCTTCACAACTTACTGATGCTTTCGCGCGTAAGTTTTACTACTTGCGTCTGTCGATTACCGATGTGTGCAACTTCCGTTGCACCTACTGCCTGCCCGATGGCTACAAGCCGGGCAGCGTCACCAATAATGGCTTTCTCTCCGTGGATGAAGTACGCCGCGTTACGCGTGCGTTCTCGGAACTCGGCACGGAAAAAGTGCGTCTTACCGGGGGAGAGCCCTCCCTGCGTCGTGATTTCCCTGACATTATTGCCGCCGTGCGTGAAAACGAACGTATCCGCCAGATCGCGGTGACCACCAACGGTTACCGCATGGCGCGTGACGTGGCGTACTGGCGCGATGCGGGGCTGACGGCGATCAACGTCAGCGTGGACAGCCTTGATGCCCGGCAGTTTCACGCCATTACCGGTCAGGACAAGTTCCGCCAGGTGATGGACGGCATCGATGCGGCGTTTACCGCCGGGTTCGAAAAAGTCAAAGTCAACACGGTGCTGATGCGCGACGTAAACCACCATCAGTTGGACACCTTCCTGGCGTGGATTAAATCCCGTCCCATTCAACTGCGTTTTATCGAGCTGATGGAAACGGGCGAGGGCAGCGAGCTGTTCCGCCGTCACCATATTTCCGGCATGGTGTTGCGCGATGAACTGCTGAAACGCGGCTGGATCCACCAGATCCGCCAGCGCAGCGATGGCCCGGCGCAGGTTTTTTGTCATCCGGATTATGAAGGCGAAATCGGCCTGATCATGCCCTATGAAAAAGACTTCTGTGCCAGCTGCAACCGCCTGCGTGTCTCCTCCGTTGGCAAGCTCCATCTTTGCCTGTTCGGGGATGGCGGCGTCGATCTGCGCGATTTGCTGGAAGATGACGCTCAACAGGACGCGCTTGAAGCACGCATTTCCGAGGCGCTGACGCACAAAAAGCAGACCCATTTCCTGCATCAGGGCAACACCGGCATTACTCAGAACCTGTCCTATATCGGCGGGTAATCAGGCTTTAGAAGGAACCAGAAGATGAGTCAAGTAAGCGCGGAATTTATCCCGACACGCATTGCTATTCTTACCGTTTCCGAACGTCGTGGTGAAGAGGATGATACCTCCGGCCACTGGCTGCGCGAGGCGGCACACGAAGCCGGACACCAGATTGTTGATAAAGCGATCGTCAAAGAAAACCGTTACGCCATTCGCGCTCAGGTCTCACAGTGGATTGCGAACGATGACGTCCAGGTGGTGCTGATCACTGGCGGCACCGGCTTTACCGCAGGCGACCAGGCGCCGGAAGCGCTGCTCCCGCTGTTCGATCGCGAAGTGGAAGGCTTCGGCGAAGTGTTCCGCATGCTCTCGTTTGAAGAGATTGGTACCTCTACGCTTCAGTCCCGTGCTGTCGCGGGGGTGGCGAACAAGACGCTGATCTTCGCCATGCCGGGGTCGACCAAAGCCTGCCGCACCGCGTGGGAAAACATTATTGCCCCGCAGCTGGATGCTCGTACCCGTCCGTGTAATTTCCATCCCCATTTAAAGAAATAAGCTATGTCACAACTGACCCACATAAACGCCGCTGGCGAAGCGCATATGGTGGATGTCTCCGCCAAAGCCGAAACGGTGCGCGAGGCGCGTGCTGAAGCGTTCATCACCATGCTGCCGGAGACGCTGGCGATGATTATCGACGGCAGCCATCACAAGGGTGATGTGTTTGCCACCGCCCGTATCGCTGGTATTCAGGCCGCTAAACGTACCTGGGACCTCATCCCGCTCTGCCATCCGCTGATGCTCAGCAAAGTGGAGGTAAATTTGCAGGCGCAGCCGGCGCATAATCGCGTGCGTATCGAGTCCTTGTGCCGCTTAACCGGGAAAACCGGCGTGGAGATGGAGGCGTTGACGGCGGCCTCCGTGGCGGCGCTGACCATCTACGACATGTGTAAAGCGGTGCAGAAAGATATGGTGATTGGCCCGGTGCGTCTGTTGGCAAAAAGCGGCGGCAAATCCGGCGATTTTAAGGTAGAAAGCCATGATTAAGGTGCTTTTTTTTGCCCAGGTCCGTGAGCTGGTCAATACCGACAGCCTGACGCTGGACGGCTCTTTCGAAAACGTCGCCGCCCTGCGCGCGCATCTGGCGGCGCAAGGCGACCGTTGGGCGCTGGCGCTGGATGAAGGCAAACTGCTGGCCGCCGTGAATCAGACGCTGGTGGAGTTGACCCACCCGCTGGCCGATGGGGACGAAGTGGCCTTCTTCCCGCCGGTCACAGGGGGTTAAGATGACGGAAACCCGAATTCTGGTCGGCCCTGAGCGCTTTAGCGTCGGTACCGAATACAGCTGGCTGGCAGAGCGCGATGAAGACGGCGCGGTCGTGACGTTTACCGGAAAAGTGCGTAACCACAACCTCGGCGACAGCGTAAAAGCGCTGACGCTGGAGCACTATCCGGGGATGACCGAAAAATCACTGGCGGCCATTGTCGAAGAGGCGCGAGGCCGCTGGCCGCTGGGACGCGTTACGGTTATCCATCGCATCGGCGAAATGTGGCCCGGCGAAGAGATTGTGTTTGTCGGCGTCACCAGCGCCCATCGCGGGAGTGCGTTTGCGGCGGGGGAGTTCATCATGGATTATCTTAAAACCAAAGCGCCGTTCTGGAAACGTGAAGCGACGCCGGAAGGTGAGCGCTGGGTGGAATCACGCGACAGCGATAAGCATGCCGCCAGCCGTTGGTAACAGGTTTACGTGGATGTGTTAGTCTTAACGTGTGTGTTTACTTAATCAGGAGTGAATCATGGACCGATTTCCGCGTTCCGATTCGATAGTTCAGCAGACCCGTAGCGGGCTGCAAACCTACATGGCTCAGGTATATGGCTGGATGACGGTTGGCCTGCTGCTTACCGCGTTTATCGCGTGGTATGCGGCAAACACGCCTGAACTGATGATGTTTATCTTCTCCAGCAAAATCACCTTCTTTGGGCTGATTATTGCGCAACTGGCGCTGGTATTTGTGCTCTCCGGGCTGGTGCACAAGCTCAGCTCGGGTATGGCGACCACGCTGTTTATGCTCTATTCGGCGCTGACCGGGCTGACGCTTTCCAGTATTTTCATCGTTTACACCTACTCCTCCATCGCCAGCACCTTTGTGGTGACCGGCGGGATGTTCGGTGTGATGAGCCTGTACGGTTACACCACCAAACGTGACCTGAGCGGCTTCGGCAACATGCTGTTTATGGGGCTGATTGGGATTGTGCTGGCGTCGCTGGTGAACCTGTGGCTGAAAAGTGACGCGCTGATGTGGGCGGTGACCTATATCGGGGTGGTGATCTTCGTGGGCTTAACCGCCTACGACACCCAGAAGCTGAAAAACATCGGTGAGCAAATTGATGTTCGTGACAGTTCAAACCTGCGCAAATACTCGATTCTGGGCGCGTTGACGCTTTATCTGGACTTCATCAACCTGTTCCTGATGCTGCTGCGTATCTTCGGCAACCGTCGTTAGTGAGGGTGGCGCTGTCTGATGCCCTCACCCTGACCCTCTCCCACAGGGAGAGGGAACAAACCCTAAAAACGGCAACGAAGTTGCCGTTTTGCTTTTATTTTGCCATTGCCTTCTCGTTCTTCGCGCGCAGCTTCTTGGCCCGACTCTCCAGCACCAGATAACAGACCGTTGCCAGCGCCAGCGGCAGGAAGTAGTAGATCATGCGGTACGCGAGCAGGGCGGCGATAATCGTCCCGTGAGACACATGCTCCCCCGCAAGCAGCGCGATAAACACCGCTTCCAGTACGCCAATACCCGCCGGAATATGCACAATCACCCCGGCAATACTGCTTACCAGCAACACGCCCAGCACGAAGAAGTAATTCACATCTTCGCCAATTAACAGCCAGATAATGGCCCCCATCGCCATCCAGTTGGCGCTGGAAACCACCATTTGCAGGACGGCAAACTTCCATGACGGCAGCACCAGCTTCTGGCCTTTAATGGTCATGTGACGACGTTTGGCAAAGGCGCAGGCCCACAGGTAGGCCGCGATGATCAGCAGCAGTACGATGCCCAGAATGCCCAGAGTGGCCTCATCGATGTACCAGTGCGCAGGCAGCTGCACCACGCCGATGGTGAAAATCACCCCGCCCAGCAGAATATACCCCAGCCAGTTGGTGGTGATGCTTAAGGAGAAAATACGCGTAATGGTGCCGCCCGGTAAGCCAAGGCGGGAGTACAGGCGATAGCGCATACCAATCCCGCCCACCCAGGTGCTCAGCGTCAGGTTAAAGGCGTAGCAGATGAATGACACCAGCATAACCTGCCGTTTGGCAAGCTTATGCCCGCAGTAGGCGCGTCCCAGCAGGTCATAGCAGCCGTACATCAGGTAGCTCACAATCACCAGCCCAACGGCACCCAGCAGGACTGTCCGGTTGTAGTTGCGAATAACTTTCCACACCTCTTCCCAGTCCACCTTCTGGGCATACACCACCAGCAGTACCGCGACGGCAATAAAGAACAGCCAGGTCAGGATTTTTTTCGCCAGCCGCCAGCGAGGATGAGATTTCGACATCAGGTTTTCCCTCCATCTTCCGCCTCTACGCGGTCCTGGGTTTCCATTTCGGGTTGCACAGGCGGATCCACCAGCGCCAGTTTCGGCGTATGCGCGGGCAGCCAGCCCACCATGGCCGGGAAGTGGCGCAGGAAGTGGAACACCACCACGCCGATGCCCACGTTCCACCAGCTCCGTTTCGGCACCATGGACTCATCCACACGCACGCAGTCTTTATTAATAAGACCCTGAAGGTTATCGCGCAGGGTGTGATTAAACTGGCGATCGTGGATGATGAGGTTCGCTTCCAGATTCAGCGATAAGCTCAGCGGATCAAGGTTGCTGGAGCCGACGGTCGCCCAGTGGTCATCCATCACGGCGACTTTGCCGTGCAGCGGGCGGCGGCGATATTCATAGATCTGCACGCCGCTTTTGACCAGATAGCGATAGAGCAGACGCGCGCCCACCTTCACAATCGGCATATCGGGCTCACCCTGCACGATAAGCTTCACGCTCACGCCGCGTCGGGCCGCGTTGCGCATGGCATGCAAAATCCGGTAACCGGGGAAGAAATAGGCGTTGGCGATAATCACCTCGCGCTTCGCGTTCGCCAGCATCTTCAGGTAATGACGCTCGATATCGTCCCGATGCTCCTCGTTATCACGCCAGACGAACAGGGCCTGCGCCTCGCCGGGCTTGCGGTTCTCCTCCGGGCGGTGACGGCGTCGCCACCAGCGGCGGACGGCCTCCTTGCCGGGTAAGTTTTCCAGCACGAACAGCTGGATGTCCTGCACTACCGGCCCTTCGATACGGATCGCGTAGTCCTGTTTCGCTTCGGGACCGTAATCCGACATATGCTCGGCGGAGTAGTTAATGCCGCCCACGAAGGCCACCGTTTCATCCACCACCACAATTTTGCGGTGCATACGGCGGAACAGGTTGGTGCGCATGCCGAACAGACGCGGGCCGGGATCGTAATAGCGGAACACCACCCCTGCGGCGGTGAGCTCGTTAACAAATTCGTCGCTGAGATCCGGCGAACCATATCCGTCGAGCAGGACCTCGATTTTTATACCGCGACGAGCGGCATGCAGCAGTGCGCTATGCAACTGCCTGCCCACGTCATCTTCAAACCAGATAAACGTTTCCAGAAAGACTTTCTGCTGTGCGTGGCTAATCGCCTCAAAAACCGCCGGATAATAGTTATCGCCATTTTCCAGCAGCGTAATACGGTTACCTTCCTGCCATGTGCATTTCATAAGTGGATCTCCGCGCTGAGTGGGGCATGGTCGGAGAGATGTCGCCAGTTGAGCAAGGCCAGCGCCGTCGGGCTACTGGCGTGGGCATTTTTTACGTAGATGCGGTCAAGGCGCAGCAGGGGGAAGCGCACCGGAAACGTTCGCGCGGGACGACCGCGTGCGCGGGTAAAAATCTCCTCCAGCCCCGCATTCACCTTCAGCGGATGGTTGGCACGCTGTCGCCAGTCGTTGAAATCACCGGCCACCACCACGGGCTCGCCCTCCGGCAGCGCATTTGTCCAGTCTGCCAGCATCTGTAGCTGGGCCTGACGGTGGGCTTCACGCAGGCCAAGATGAACACAGCCTACATGAATGGGAAAATCGAGCTCTGGGGGGGTGATACGACAGTATAACAGCCCGCGTTTTTCACTCTCGCCAACGGAGACGTCCCGGTTCTCATAATGCTCGATAGGAAAACGCGACAGCACCGCGTTACCGTGATGCCCCTCCGGGTAGACCGCATTGCGCCCGTAGGCGTAATCGCTCCACATGGTATCCGCCAGAAACTCGTAGTGGGGCGTGTCGGGCCAGTTTTCGAAATGCATCGGGTGCACTTCATGCGCGCCCATGACCTCCTGGAGGCAGACAATATCGGCGCTGACGGTGCGCACCGCGTCGCGCAGCTCCGGTAAAATGAAGCGGCGGTTAAATGCTGTGAAGCCCTTATGAATGTTTATCGTCAGCACCTTAAGCGAGAAATGCTGCGTTTTTTTGCTCATAAACACCTTCCTGGGTGACTATCCCGATGAAAATAAAGTGTAGTAGGCGTCACAAAAAGATGCGGCGTTACGGAATTTTCCGTAAAGTGCGGTAGTCTGAATTAGCAGAGAAAAATCCTTCAGGAGAGAAGCCATGAAGTGGCAACAACGCGTTCGTGTCGCAACCGGTTTGAGTTGCTGGCAGATAATGTTGCATTTACTGGTCGTGGCCGTACTGGTGATGGGCTGGATGAGCGGCACGCTGGTGCGTGTTGGCTTAGGGTTATGCGTGGTTTACGGCGTGACCGTGCTGTCGATGCTGTTTTTACAGCGTCATCACGACGCGCGCTGGCGCGAAGTGGGAGATGTGCTCGAAGAGCTCACCACCACCTGGTATTTTGGTGCGGCAATGATCGTCCTGTGGCTGTTGTCACGCGTGCTGCAAAACAACCTGCTGCTGGCCCTGGCGGGTCTGGCTATCCTCGCAGGACCCGCGGTGGTGTCGTTGCTCACCAAAGAGAAAAAGCTACGCGATGTTTCGTCTAAACATCGCATAGGCCACTGAGCCCGTAGTGGCCGCGATGACCAGTAGCGGCCACAAACTTCCCCACACAATATCCAGACTCGCATCCTTCAGATAGATTTGCTTGGTGATATCCGTGAAGTGACGAATCGGGTTTATCCACGTCAAATCCTGTAACCACACCGGCATGTTCTCCACTGGCGAAACGTACCCAGAAAGCAAAATCGCCGGCATCATAAAGACAAACACCCCAATAAACGCCTGCTGCTGCGTTGAGCATAGCGCGGAAATCAGCAGCCCAAACCCCACCAGCGACAGGCCGTAAATCACCATCGTGAAGTAAAACAGCGCCAGCGATCCGGCAAATGGGATCTGGTACGCCCATATTCCCACCCCCAGCACGATGGTGGCCTGGAACGTCGCGACAATCAGTGCCGGCACCGCCTTGCCGACAAATATCTGCCAGGTGGCGAGCGGCGAGACCAGCAGCTGATCCAGCGTACCTTGCTCACGTTCGCGTGCCACGGACAGCGAGGTGACGATCATCACCCCGATGGTGGTGATCATGGCGATCAGCGACGGCACCACAAACCACTTGTAGTCCAGATTCGGGTTATACCAGTTGCGCACCACCAGTTCGCTGTTGTTGGGTTTGGGTTTGCCCGCCATCAGCTCCTGCTGGTAATCCTTAACCACCTGCTGGAGGTAGTTGGCCGCAATCTGGGCGCTGTTGGAGTTGCGCCCGTCGAGGATCAGCTGCATCGGCGCGGTCTGGAAGGTATCCAGATTGCGGGAGAAATCCGCCGGGAAGCGCACCAGCAATAATGCTTTCTGCGTGTCGATGGTGGGCTGGATCGCCTGCGGGCTTTGCAGCAGCAGGACATGGGTAAAGGCTTTGGCGCGGGCGAAACGCTGCGTCAGCTCGACGGAATGCTTGCCATTGTCTTCGTTGTAAATGGCGATGGTGGCGTTGGTGACCTCCAGCGTGGCGGCAAACGGAAACAGTACAACCTGAAGCAGCACCGGCAGCACCAGAATGGCGCGGGTCTGCGGCTCGCGCAGCAGGGATTGCAGCTCTTTGCGGATCAGTGTCCATAAACGGTGAAACATGCGCGCTCCTTAATCTAACCGCCGTTTGGTTTTCATCCACGTCAACCCGATAAACATCACCGCCGACGCCATTAAAAACAGCGTGTTGATAATCAGCACTACCGGAATATTCCCCGCCAGGAACAGGCTTTGCAGCGTGCTCACGAAGTAGCGCGCCGGGATAATGTAGGTCACGGCGCGGATGACGGCAGGCATACTGTCTATCTGGAAGATAAACCCTGAGAGCATTATTGACGGCAGGAAAGCGGCGTTCAGCGCCACCTGCGCGGCGTTAAACTGGTTGCGGGTGATGGTGGAGATGAGCAGCCCCATCCCCAGCGTGCTGAGTAAAAACAGGCTTGTGATAAAGAACAGCACCACCAGCGAGCCGCGGTACGGCACGCCGAGGATAAAGACGGACACCAGCATGCAGAGCAGCATCGCCAGCATGCCGAGGAAGTAGTAGGGGATCAGCTTGCAGAGCAGCAGCTCGACGCGCGTCACTTCGGTCGAGAGCAGCGCCTCCATGGTGCCGCGCTCCCATTCGCGGGCGATCACCAGCGAGGTCAGAATCGCGCCGATCACCGTCATAATAATCGTTACCGCGCCCGGAATAATAAAGTGCTGGCTGATGGCGGCGGGGTTAAACCAGTAGCGTGTCTGCACGTCAATCAGCGGTTCAAACTTTTCCCCCCGGTCCTCGGCGCGCTGCATCTGCCAGAGCTGCCAGATCCCCTCCGCGTAGCCCTGCACAAAGTTCGCGGTGTTCGGCTCGCTGCCGTCGGTAATCACCTGGATCGGCGCATCGGCGCCCGGACGCGCCATGTTGGCCGCGAAATCCACCGGAATGACGATCAGGCCGCGAATTTTCCCGGCCTGCATTTTCTGGATCAATTCCTGCCGGCTGTCGCTGATGGTGGCATCGATGTAGGGCGAGCCGGTCATGGCGTGGGTAAAGTCCAGCGCCTCTTCGCTCTGCTGCTCCAGCAAAATCCCGACCCGCAGCTTGCTGGAATCGAGGTTAATCCCGTAGCCGAAAATAAACAGCAGCAGCAGGGGGATCACCACCGCAATCAGCCAGCTGCTGGGGTCGCGCACAATCTGCCGCGTCTCTTTGACGCACAGGGCGCGCACCCGGCGCCAGGAGAGGGCGTTACTGCGCATGAGTATTCTCCTTATCCCAGTCGTGAATGAGGGTGATAAACGCCTGCTCCATGGTCGGGTCTGGCTGCGCGTCGTCGGCGGCCTGCGCTTTCAGGTCATCCGGCGTGCCGTGGGCAATCAGCTTGCCGCGATAGACCAGCCCGATACGGTCGCAATACTCCGCCTCGTCCATAAAGTGGGTGGTGACCATCACGGTCACGCCTTTTTCCACCATGCTATTGATATGCAACCAGAATTCACGGCGGGTGAGGGGGTCCACGCCTGACGTAGGTTCATCAAGAAACAGGATATCCGGCTCGTGCATCAACGAGCAGGCCAGCGCCAGCCGCTGTTTGAAGCCAAGCGGCAGCGCGTCGGTCGCCTGCGAGGCGATATCGGTCAGGCCGAAGGCGTCGCACATGCGGCCGATCTTCTGGTTCTGCGCCCGTCCCCGCAGGCCATAGACGCCGGAGAAAAATCGCAGATTTTGCTCCACCGTCAGGTTGCCGTAGAGCGAAAACTTCTGCGCCATATAGCCCAGGTGCTGGCGCGCCTTGCCGGAGCTGACTTTGAGATCCATGTTCAGCACCAGCGCTTTGCCGGACGTCGGTACCAGCAGACCGCACATCATTTTAAAGGTGGTGGATTTTCCTGCGCCGTTCGGCCCGAGCAGGCCAAATATCTCGCCGCGCTTCACGGCAAAATTGACGTTATCGGTGGCGGCGAAATCGCCGAATTTTTTGGTGAGCGATTTCGCTTCAATGACCGTTTCGCCCGGCGTACCTTCCACCGTGTGCAGAATGGCGCCAAGCGGTGATTCTGAGGTTCCCGCCCCGCCCAGCAGATCGATAAACGCATCTTCAAAGCGCGGCGCGGTCTCTGTCATGTCGATCTCAGGCATCCCCTGCGCACGCCGGATATCGTCGGCGGTGGCCTCTTTTTTGAGGATCACGCGCACCGAACGGCCCTGAATCATCCCGTCGCTCACCTGGGGCAGCTTCAGCACCCGTTGCAGCAGCGTGCGGTTGGATTCCTGCGCGCTGTGCAGCAGAAAACTTCGCCCGGCCATGGTTTGCGTCAGCTCGGTGGGTTCGCCCTGATAGAGCAGTTCGCCTTCATTCATCAGCAGCACGTCGCGGCACTGTTCTGCTTCATCAAGGTATGAGGTACTCCAGAGGATCAGCATGCCGTCACCCGCCAGCTCGTGCACCATCTGCCACAGTTCACGGCGGGAAATCGGGTCCACGCCGACGCCGGGTTCATCCAGCAACAGCACCTTCGGTTCGCCCACCAGCGTGCAGGCCAGCCCCAGTTTCTGCTTCATCCCGCCGGAGAGCTTGCCCGCCAGCCGGTCGGTGAACGGGCCGAGCGAGGTAAATTCCAGCAGGCGGGCGAAGGTTTTCTCCCGGGTTTCGCCGGTGACGCTGCGCAGGTCGGCGTACAGGTTGAGGTTTTCCATTACCGTCAGATCTTCGTACAGACCAAACTTCTGCGGCATATAGCCGAGTATGCCGTGGAGCGCCGCGTCGTCTTTGATCGGATCGAGGCCAAGCACGCTGGCACTGCCTTCATCCGGCTTCAGCAATCCCGCCAGCATCCGCATCAGCGTGGTTTTACCCGCGCCGTCCGGCCCCACCAGCCCGGTCACATAGCCTTTCTGAATCGTACAATTCAGCGGTGCGACCGCCGGTTTAGCCATTCCCGGGAAGCGTTTGACCAGATTGTTGAGCTGGATAACCGCGTCATTCATGTCGTTCCCCGTCGTTTAAGGTCACGGTAACAGGCATGCCCTGACGCAGCGCGTCGTCCGCATCGGTGACGATGATGCGCAGGCGATACACCAGGTCGGTACGCAGGTCCGGGGTTTCAACGGTTTTTGGCGTGAACTCGGCGGTAGGAGAGACGAAGCCCACTTTGCCGTGATACGGCTTGTCCGGGCGACCGTCGGTATAGAGCAGCAGTTCGCGGCCCGGCTGCATCTGGCCAAGATTCGGCTCATCAATGTAAGCGCGCACCCACACCGGACGGGTTAAGGAGAGCGTTAACACGGTGCTGCCCGCGCTGAGCATGCTGCCCGGCTCCACGGCGCGGGTCATCAGCGTGCCGTCAGACGGGGCGATTAACGTGGTGTCGTGCAGATCCAGCTCCGCCTGGGCTAACTGCGCCTGCGCCTGCTCAAGGCTGGCCTTCGCCTGGGCAATGTCCTGCGCACGGTTACCGGTGCGGTACTGGCTTAGCTTATCCTGGGCAGATTTCAGCGTCGCCTGTGCCTGGTCGCGGGATGAGCGCGCATTTTCCAGGTCGTTGGCGGAAATAGTACGGCTTTTCCATAAGCCTTGCTGACGGTTATAAAAATTCTGCGCATAGTCATAGGCGGCTTTTGCCTGCTTAACGGCAGCGGCCGCCTGGGAGATCTCTTCGTCACGATAGCCCGCCAGCATCAGGTCGTATTGCGCCTGTGCGACGGAGACGCCTGCTTTTGCCTGCATCAGCGCGTTCTCAAACGGGGCTTTGTCCAGCATCCCCAGCGTCTGCCCGGCTTTGATGGCATCGCCTTCGTCAACGTTCAGCGAGGCCAGCCGTCCGCCAACGCGGAAGCTCATGTTGACGGTGCGGATATCCACGTTGCCATACAGCGTCAGGCCACGATCCTGCTGGCTCTGATACCACAGCCAGCCGCCTGTTCCCGCGGCAAGCAAGACAACAACCACCAGAATGATGGCGACAGGTTTTTTCATGACTTCTGGCTCCTTTGCGTTAAGCCTTGCAGGATCAGATCAACGTGACAGGTAATGACCTGGCTAATTTGCGCGGCTTTATCCTCATCGAATTGTGTCCAGCCCGTACGTAACAGGATGGTCTCACGCCCCAGACGGAAGGCGAGCACTTCGCCCAGCAGGGCGTGGGTATGCAAAATGGTGTCGGTATCGCTCGCGTCCCGTCCGGTATAGGCGGCGATCAGCCGGGTCAGATGGCTGTGCATCGGGGCGATCACCTGATCGTGCACCAGCTGGTACGCGGCAGTGGGGGAGAGCTGCTCGCGGGAGATAAATTTGCTCAGGTTCAGCGTATCGTCGTGCGTCAGCAGGCGGATCATGTTGTGACAGGCGTTAAGGATCAGCTGGCGGATGGCAGCCCGGTCAGGCTCTGGCTGGCTGAACAGCGCGGTGGCTTCTTCCACGTGCGGGCGAAAGCTGGTGCCGATAAAATCCGCGATCCACTGGGCGCAGGCGAGGTATAAATCCTCTTTTGAGCCAAAATAGTAGGTGATGGCCGCAATATTCTGCCCGGCCTGAGCGGCGATATCCCGCGTGGTGGCATGCAGACCATACTCGCCAAACTGCGCCAGCGCGGCGGCGATAAGCTGACTTTTCGCCTGTTCGCCTTTGGTTGTCGTTGGGGTTGTATTCATAGCAGCATTAAAAATTAATCAATCGATTGATTAAGATTATGCCTGATTTGCGCAAACGTCGAGTCATCGCCGGGGATATTTTATGCGCCACGTCACAAAAGCTGCTACACTCCGCACCTTCGCGACATTGTGGTTTTTGTCCTTCTATTCGTTATATCTCCCTGAAAACTACACCTGTGATGGTCGGGGCGGTTCGGAGTTTTTATGTCTTTTGATTCCCTTGGTCTGAACCCGGAAATTCTGCGCGCCATCGCAGAGCAGGGCTACGTTGAGCCAACCCCTATCCAGCAGCAGGCCATTCCGGCCGTTTTGCAGGGCCGTGACCTGATGGCAAGCGCGCAGACCGGTACCGGTAAGACCGCGGGCTTTACCCTGCCGCTGCTGGAGCTGTTGGTAAAAAACCAGCCGCACGCCAAAGGCCGTCGTCCGGTGCGTGCGCTGATCCTCACCCCAACCCGCGAGCTGGCGGCCCAGATTGGCGAGAACGTGCGTGAATACAGCCGCTACCTCAACATTCGTTCGCTGGTAGTTTTCGGCGGGGTAAGCATTAACCCGCAGATGATGAAGCTGCGCGGCGGCGTGGACGTGCTGGTGGCAACACCGGGACGTCTGCTGGATCTGGAACACCAGAACGCGGTGAAGCTCGATAACATCGAAATCCTGGTGCTGGACGAAGCCGACCGTATGCTGGACATGGGCTTCATCCACGACATTCGTCGCGTGCTGGCGAAGCTGCCGACGCGTCGTCAGAACCTGCTCTTCTCCGCGACCTTCTCCGACGAGATCAAGGCGCTGGCGGAAAAGCTGCTGCATAACCCGCTGGAAGTGGAAGTCGCGCGCCGCAACACCGCCTCCGAGCAGGTGACGCAGCACGTGCACTTTGTAGATAAGAAGCGCAAGCGGGAACTGCTCTCCCAGATGATCGGCCAGGGCAACTGGCAGCAGGTGCTGGTCTTTACCCGCACCAAGCACGGCGCCAACCACCTGGCGGAACAGCTGAATAAAGACGGCATCCGCAGCGCGGCGATCCACGGCAACAAGAGCCAGGGCGCGCGTACCCGCGCGCTGGCGGACTTTAAATCTGGCGACATTCGCGTGCTGGTGGCAACCGACATCGCCGCACGCGGTCTGGATATCGAAGAGCTGCCGCACGTGGTGAACTACGAGCTGCCAAACGTGCCGGAAGATTACGTTCACCGTATCGGCCGTACCGGCCGTGCGGCGGCAACCGGGGAAGCGCTCTCTCTGGTTTGCGTGGATGAACACAAGCTTCTACGCGACATTGAACGCCTGCTGAAGAAAGAGATCCCGCGCATTGAAACCCCGGGCTATGAAGTGGACCCGTCGATCAAAGCCGAGCCAATTCAGAACGGTCGTCAGGGTGGCGGACGCGGTCAGGGCGGCGGTGGTCGCGGTCAGCAGCCGCGTCGTTCAGAAGGTGGCGCGCCGAAATCTTCGGGCAAACCGCCGCGTCGTAATAACGACAGCAAACCAGCCGGTGAAAACCCGTGGCGTAGCGGCGAAGGGAAACCGGCAGGCGAGGGGCAGCGCCGACGCCGCCCGCGTAAACCTGCTAACCCGCAGTAATCTGGAAGCCCGGTCGTAAAGCCGGGCTTTTCTTTTTGCGGCAGCGGAGAGAAAGTGCCACAATAGTGGCTGTTTATACAGTATTTCAGGTTTTCCGATGGCTTTAACCGCTGCGCTGAAAGCGCAAATAGGCGCCTGGTATAAGGCGCTACAGCAGCAGATCCCCGATTTTATCCCCCGAGCGCCGCAGCGGCAGATGATTGCCGACGTGGCAAAAACGCTCGCCGGGGACGACGGGCGACATCTGGCGATTGAAGCCCCGACCGGCGTCGGGAAAACCCTGTCGTATCTCATTCCCGGCATCGCCATCGCGCGGGAGGAGGACAAAACGCTGGTGGTCAGCACCGCCAACGTGGCCTTGCAGGATCAGATCTTCAGCAAAGATTTGCCGCTGCTGCGCAAAATTATCCCCGATTTACGCTTCACCGCCGCCTTTGGTCGCGGGCGCTACGTCTGCCCGCGCAATCTGGCGGCGCTGGCCAGCAGTGAACCCTCCCAGCAGGATCTGCTCGCGTTTCTTGATGACGAGCTAACGCCAAACAACAAGGCGGAGCAGGAGCAGTGCGCAAAGCTGAAGGCCGATCTCGACGGCTACAGGTGGGACGGCCTGCGTGATCACACCAGCCAGGCGATCGGCGACGACCTGTGGCGCAGGCTCAGCACCGATAAAGCGAGCTGCCTGAACCGCAACTGTCACTACTACCGCGAGTGCCCTTTCTTTGTTGCCCGGCGTGAGATTCAGGAAGCGGAGGTGGTTGTCGCCAACCATGCGCTGGTGATGGCCGCACTGGAGAGTGAAGCGGTCCTGCCGGAGCCCAAAAACCTGCTGCTGGTGCTCGATGAAGGTCATCATCTGCCCGACGTGGCGCGGGATGCGCTGGAGATGAGCGCGGAAATTACCGCCCCGTGGTTTCGCCTGCAACTGGATCTGTTCTGTAAGCTGGTGGTAACTTGCATGGAGCAGTTCCGCCCGAAAACCACGCCGCCGCTGGCGGTTCCGGAGCGGTTGAGCGAGCACTGTGAAGAGGTGTACGGCCTCATCGCCTCGCTGAATAACATTCTTAACCTGTATCTCCCCGCCACCCAGGAGGCGGAACACCGCTTTGCGATGGGGGAGTTGCCGCAGGAAGTGATGGAAATTTGTCAGCAGCTGGCGAAGCACCTTGAAAAGCTGCGCGGGCTGGCGGAGATGTTCTTAAACGATCTCAGCGAGAAAACCGGTACCCATGACGTTGTTCGCCTGCACCGCATTCTGCTGCAAATGAACCGTGCGCTGGGCATGTTTGAGGCGCAGAGCAAACTCTGGCGGCTGGCCTCAATGGCGCAGGCGTCCGGCGCGCCGGTGACAAAGTGGGCCACCCGCGAAGTGCGAGACGGGCAGGTACATCTTTTCTTCCACTGCGTGGGCATCCGCGTGGCCGATCAGCTGGAAAAGCTGATCTGGCGCAGCGTGCCGCACGTGGTAGTGACATCGGCGACCCTGCGTTCACTGAACAGCTTCTCAAGGTTGCAGGAAATGAGCGGCCTGAAAGAGAAAGCGGGGGACCGTTTTGTGGCCCTGGACTCGCCGTTCAACCACTGTGAGCAGGGCAAGCTGGTGATCCCGCGCATGAACTATGAGCCGCTTATCGATAACGAAGAGCAGCATATTGCGGAAATGGCGGCCTACTTCCGCGAGCAGGTTGAGAGTAAAAAATACCCCGGTATGCTGGTGCTGTTTGCCAGCGGCCGCGCGATGCAACGCTTCCTGGAGCACGTCACCGATCTGCGCTTGCTCCTGCTGGTGCAGGGCGATCAGCCGCGTTATCGGCTGGTGGAAACCCACCGTAAACGCATTGATAACGGCGAGCGCAGCGTGCTGGTGGGGTTACAGTCCTTTGCGGAAGGGCTTGATTTGAAAGGTGACTACCTGACGCAGGTGCATATCCATAAAATTGCCTTCCCGCCCATCGACAGCCCGGTGGTGATCACCGAAGGCGAATGGCTGAAAAGCCTGAACCGTTATCCGTTTGAAGTGCAAAGCCTGCCTGCGGCGTCGTTTAACCTTATTCAGCAGGTCGGGCGTTTGATCCGTAGCCACGGCTGCTGGGGCGAGGTGGTGATTTATGACAAACGACTGCTCACCAAAAACTACGGCCAACGGCTGCTGAATGCGCTGCCGATCTTCCCGATTGAGCAGCCAGAAGTGCCGGAGGTAAAAAAACGCCCGGCAAAACCCTCTGCCGGGCGTACAAAAAGCATCCGTGCAAAGAGGCGCGGTCCTACTGGTAAGTGAATGTCACCTGAATCACGCTACTGAACGTCCCGGCAGTGACGGGCATTGAGGTGGCGTAGTAGCGCGCGGACAGGGGAAAGGTTGCCGTGTGGTCGCTCGGATTGATGGCGGCGTTAAAGGCGGCCTGCGGAGCAATCAGTATTTTGTCCTGCCGGTCTGCCAGCTCCAGCGCCAGCCCCTTTGCGCTGCCGATATTGGCGAATTTAGTGGGGTGCGTGCTGTCCGCCTGTCCATAGAAGTAGGCGGTGGCAAGCGCGAGGCTTGGCGGGCAGTGGGATACTGACAGGGAAAAGTCTTTCCACTCGCCGGTATCGCCCACGTCTTTAAAACTGCCCGACACCGTCTGGCCTAAGTCCACCGTCAGGTTTCGGCTGGCGCTGTCAATGATGCAGGTATTGGCGTAAATATTTCCCGTCATCTGGATCTGAATATCGTCTGCGTGGGCCTGGGCCAGTAAGCCCATCGTCAGAAACGCGATTGTCTTTTTCATGTTGGTCACTTATAGGCGAGAGTGATGGTTGCTACGGTGTTGGCGGGGCCGGGCGTCACCACATCGTTGATCTGCTCGTAGCGAACCTGAAAGGGGATCTCCAGCGTTTCATTGGCAACGGCCTGGCTTTGAGTGTTGACGTAGGTATCAAAGGTCGCAATGCGGTCATCAAACAGCATTCTCACCCCGACGCCCGTTGCCATGCCTGTCTGCTTCGTCAGTTTGATCACCCCCTCGAATGCCGTCTCGTAGCCGTTAGCACTGGTGATTTTTAGCTCAGGCTGAACGGTTGTGTCACAGTTAACGGTGATATTAAACGTTTGAGCGGGGCTGGATAAAAAACCCACGCTCATAAAATCACTGACGGGAAAATCACCCAAATTAACGGTGAGATTTTTTGGCGAAACAGAGCAGGTGACCTGATGCAAAATGACGTTACCTGCATACGCAATATGGTTAGGGCTGCCGATCCCTTCGTGACCGAAAACGCCAATGCCGAATTCGGTCTGAGACTGCACCAGCGTGCCGGAGGTCACGGCGTCGCTTGTTTTGACCAGTTCAAGCGTGACGTCAAAGTTAAACGACTGTGTGCCATCGCCAGAAACATAGCCAACAGGCGTTCCGCGTGAATCGCACTGTACTCCGCCTGCTCCGCTGATTCGCTGACCCTGATCGTTCATCAATGCGACCCCGACACCCGGTACGCCGGATTCGTATACTCCCTTCAGCCCCGGAATTTCCGCTCCGGTACCGTAGTAACACGAGACAATTTCCAGTCCGCTGTCGATACTCTGATCGCAGTGCCCGGCAACATGAACGCTCTGCTCTGTACCCGGAATGGTTGCACCAACCGCCAGCGTCGTCGGGACAGAAATGGAGGCCATGTTAATCATTTTGGGCAGATCCGGCGTGGTGCAGGTCGCCTTCGCATGCGGCATAAATAACGCGGCGGTTCCCAGAACCAGTAAGAAAAAGCACTGTTTAATCATTTGCATAATCGTTAGCCTGAACGGTGGATCAGTGACACTGCGCGGCAGCGTTAATGATGCTGGTTTGCTCTTTCTCATCCGTTAGCGCATAGTCAGCGACGCAGTGCTCGTTCGCCCCCTGTCCCCAGGAAACGTAGAGATGCCCTTGCTGCGGCAGACCAGAGAGGTAGGTCTGGCCGTCATTCCCGACAATAAATTCGCTGTCCTTATCTTCGGTGGTGACCGTTGCGCCGAAGGGCAGCGGTTTACCCTTTTGCGTAAGCGTCATCAGGACGCGGTTACCCACGCGGGTGTTAAAGCTGGCGCGCACCACGGCCCCGCGGGTTGGCGTCACGATCTGCGCCGCGTGGGTGACGTCGGCGTTGTCCGGTAGCGTTTCGGTATCCAGCGCGATGGTGTTGCGGCGATACGCGGTAACAAACGGCACGACGGTGTAGCCGCGGAAGTCGGTCTCGACGCCCGTCTAGTTCGTGATATGGGTTCCGTGCGTGCCCGGCGCTTTCACCAGCGCGATGGTGTCACCGAGCGGCTGGCTCAGGGTTATTCCGTTCGCATGGGCAACCACGCCGCCCTGCAAACCGACGTTCAGGGTCTGCTGATACTTATCCTGACTGACGCCTGCGCTCACTTCGCCATAGGTCGCTTTGTAATCGGCGTTGATGCTGGTGGAGTTACCGCTGCCGGTGCTGCTCAGCCCTTCCTGGATGTTCCAGTTCAGGTTGTCCTCTTTCAGCGCCGTGCCGTTCAGGCCGATGTTCTGCGTCGTGCCGTCTTTGGTGTTGTTCAGGTTGTAGGTGGCCCAGGTGTTATGCATCCAGCGGTCCAGCGGCACCGAGACGCTCAGCGAGAACTGGTTGTCGTTTGTCACCTCGTTACCGTCTTCATCGCTGTCCTGGGTGTTTTTGTTCATGCTGTAGCTGAGGCTGTAGCTCACCCCGTGCCAGCTATTGTTGTAGCTGACGCTCATCGAGGTCATGTTCTGGCTCTGACTCCAGTACGTCTCTTTCACCATGCTCAGGGTGACGGATCCCCAGCCTTCCGGCAGCGTCTGGTCGATGGTGGCTTCGGTTCGGGCGCGGCGCTGCTGCGGTGCAGACCAGTTGTCGGAGCGGGTATATGACTCCATGGTGTCGTCCAGGGTGTAAAACCCTTTGCTGTTATAGCGATAGCCCGCAAGGGTAAAGTTGGTGCCCGAACCGGCGAAATCTTTGCTGTAACGGATGCGCCATGACTGGCCCTTGCTGGACTGCTGTTTTTTCAACAGAGCTCTGGCGCGGGTTACGTCAATGGAGAACGCCCCCAGATCGCCCATGTTTTTCCCGGCGCCAATCGCCTGTGACTGATAATGGTTACTCTGCTGCACGCCGCCGTAGACCGTGAAGCCGAAGGGTAAACCGTAGATGGCGCTTCCTTGGGCAAACGGGGTCTTTTCAACGTCTTTGTCATAAGAGCGATAACGCCCGGCGGTTACGCTGTAGCGCAGGTTTTTTTCACGCTGCAATACCGGCACGGAGGCAAACGGCACCACGAAGTGGCTTTCGCTGCCGTCTGTTTCTTTCACCGTGACCTGGAGGTCGCCGCTGCTGCCGGTGGGGTAGAGGTCGTTAATCTCGAACGCACCCGGCGCGACCGTATTCTGATAAATTACGTACCCGTTCTGGCGGACCATCACCAGCGCGTTGCTGTGGGCGCTGCCGCGAATAATAGGGGCATAGCCTTTCTCGCTGTCCGGCAGCATGTCGCTGTCGGATTTTAGCTCCACGCCGGTATAGGGGACGCTGTCAAAAACGTCGGAAGGTGAGGTGCTTTGGCCCACCGTCACGTCACTTTTCATCGCCACAATATCGCGTTGCGCATAGGTATAAACGGAGGTGAATTTCTGTTCCTCCTCATGACCCGTGGTGCTGCGATTCCAGGTGGAGTAGTTACGAACGCGCCATGCCCCGATGTTGAAGCCGGGACGCAGGTTAACGTACTGGCTGCTGCTATTCTCTTCACCCTGCTGGCGCGCATGGCTCTGGCTGGCGTTGACGCTGTAATTAAGCAGGCCCGCGTTGATCCCTTCGTCAAACTCTTTCGGGTCGATGTAACCGCGAGGAACCTGACCGAGCGCCTTTTGCGGAATGCTCAGCAGCAGCTGCTGATTGCGCACGCGAAAGGTCGCGGATGCCGAAGGGATGGCGTGTAGATCGGCGCACTGACCTTCTGCCCTCAGCTGCGGATATTTTTGCGTTTTGATCCCGAGGCTCTTTAATTCGTCCAGTGTAAAACAAGGCTGGAGCGTGCTGGTGCCCTGTGGATCTTTAACTAAGTTGAAGGTCACGTCGCGGGTATCAATTTTATTGTTATTGATAAAGATCGCGACCTGATATTTACCTGGCGCCTGGCCGGGACCTTTTTCATAGACAGACAGATCGGTCTTTCCCTGCTGCGGGTTATCAATGTCCAGCAGGGCAGGGTTAAAATAATCATCAGCCAAAACCTGCTGCGCAAAGATCGCCATTGCCAGGCAACAAATAGCCATCAGCAATGACGAAAATCGGCAGGTGAACGGCTTTTTATGGCTGTACATGATGATTTTATTACCGGGTAATACGATTAATGAACGGGTTTAGACCATGTCTGACTGATGCTGCCGTAATCGGTAATAATGGAATACGCGACGGTAGAACCTCCGACGTTGCCAGGTAAAGCAAAATGCGTTTCAGTTTTCGGCACAGCCCAGGTGGCTTTTTTGACTTTCTGACCATTCAGGGTGACGGTCTGAAAATTCATATAGAAAGGTGTGGGATTATTCACCACTAAATCATTCCCTTCGCGATGCCATTCAAGTTTATCGGCCACATCTTCTGGTCTGCCTTTTACGGCTGACGGGCGATAGAGCAATTTAATGCGGGTATTAATGGCAATTTGCAGCGTATTTACCCCTTCGACATGCTTCGAGGACGGGATCGCTTTAATATTCAGCCAGTACAGAGATTCCCTGTCTTCCGGTAAATTTCCTCCCGTACGGACTACGCGCAGGACGTTATCCTCTTTCGCATCCAGTCGAAAAAGCGGCGGGGTGATCAGGAACGGGGCTTTGGCCTGGTTTTTACCGCCAGAATCGACCCAGGACTGCACCAGATAATCCGTGGTATCCGGGTTTGAAAGACCAAGAGAAGATTCCTTTTTATCTCCCTGATAGACCAGCCGGGTGCCATTAATCACGACCCCCGCCTGTGCCGAGGCTGCTACCAGTAAAAGAGTGCTCAGTAAATAACCGTGGCGCATAAAGATTTCTCAATAAAAAGATGAGATATTAATGCTCGCAAAAGCATTAATATCTCAGGATTGATAAGATCAGTTATAAATAACGGTGAAGGTTGATACAGAGTTAGCAGGGCCTGCGGTGACTGCCGCCTGGGTTTGAATATAACGCGCACCGAACTCCAGATCGTTAACCGCCGTGCCGGAGGCTAAAGGATATTGCTTCGAAGGGGTATACAGGCTGACAGGCTGCCCGGACGTGTCAACCAGCTGAATAGCCACACCGGTAGCCGCATCGGTATCGGGCGTTAACGCCAGCGCGGCATTATTATCCGCATCCGGGGTACCACCGAAGTTAATCGCTGCCGAGGTTACGGTTTCCGGACAATTGGTTAACTTAATATCAAACTTCGTTAATGTGCTGGTAGAGCCTGCGCCGGTAAATACCGTTTTAGATACTTTTCCCAACTGAACATCTAATGGATTACTTAATCCATTCACGACCTGGCAAGCAGAATCGATAATTTCTCCGGTGAAATTAATCTGCCCTTCACCGTTGGTTGCCGCAAATGCAGATGCAGAACATCCCACCGTTGCGGCGATAAACAACCCTAATGCAACCTTGTTCATAGTAAATCCCGATATGTTTCTGGCAAAAACGTTGCCTGGACGTTTTCACCGTTGACCTTTAATGACTTTTCGATGTTTATTTAATCAAAAAAAGGACAGAGACGAATCTTTTGTCCCAATCACAAATATTGCAAATAATGCTTGAGTTTATTTTTTTATCTGAAAACAGCAGGTTGATAATGATCACAAAACACTATCGGGTGCGTGTCCATCGGGCTATATTGTTAACAAGATGATGCTGTCAGGAGAAATGTCGTGGATTACCGCAAAATTATCAAAGAGGTAGGGCGTGGGAAAAACCATGCTCGCGATCTGGACCAGGAAACGGCCCGTGCGTTGTACACGCATATGCTGAATGGCGACGTGCCGGAGCTGGAAATGGGCGGCATTCTGATTGCGCTGCGCATCAAAGGGGAAGGTGAGGCGGAGATGCGGGGTTTTTATGAGGCCATGCAGTCGCAGACGATGCGTTTAACCCCGCCCGTCACGAAGCCGATGCCGATAGTGATCCCGACCTACAATGGCGCGCGTAAGCAGGCAAACCTCACGCCGCTGCTGGCTATTCTGTTGCAGAAACTCGGTTTCCCGGTGGTGGTGCATGGCGTGAGCGAAGATCCAACGCGCGTGCTGACAGAAACCATTCTGGAATTATTAGGCATCGAACCTACTCTCCATGCTGGCCAGGCGCAGGCCAAACTGGAGGGGAACCAGCCGGTCTATATTCCCGTGCGCGCGCTCTGCCCGCCGCTGGAAAAGCAGCTGGACATGCGATGGCGAATGGGAGTACGTAACAGCGCCCACACCCTGGCGAAGCTGGCGACGCCGTTTGCCGAAGACGCCGCGCTACGTCTTTCCAGCGTCTCCCATCCGGAGTACGTGACGCGGGTCGGACAATTTTTTGCCGAAATCGGCGGGCGGGCGCTGCTGATGCACGGGACGGAAGGGGAGGTTTATGCCAACCCGCAGCGTTGTCCACAGCTGATGCTGATTGAGCCTGCCGGGACGCGGGTCGTACTGGAACGTGGGGAAGAGAACTGCGATGTGATCTTGCCCGAGTCAAAAGATCCGCAGGTCACCGCGCACTGGATCGTACAGTGTCTGGCCGGAAAGGTGCCGGTTCCTCAGTCGATCAAGCTGCAAATGGCCTGCTGCCTGCTGGCGGCAGGGGAAGTGGCATCCGTGGAAGCCGGATTGCAGCGCGTTGCACAGTCGTTTTAAGCAAAAAAAAGCCCGTCCAGTGGCGGACGGGCAAACAAGGGTAACAACAACAGGGTCAATGAGGGTTGGAGCATCTCACCAGAGGGTATGGTGAGGGTGGAGCATAATTCGTTCGATTACTTGTAGATAACCGCAGTACCGCTCAGTTTGTTATTACCGTTAGTGGACGTGATGGTGTATCCACTTGCGCCGGCAGCGGCTGCTTTTTCCGCCAGTTTGGCTTCCAGACCGTCCAGCGTGGTCGCGCCTTCAGCACTCACCACCCCGATTTTGTTCAGATCCTGTGCCTGAGTAGAGGAGACTGGCTCTACGGCGAAAGCGCCGAAAGAGAGAGCGGACAGGGCAACAGCGGCAACAGCATATTTGATGGTTTTCATAGGTGAATTCTCGCAGGTTATTCTGTTAAAGGGACGATGTTCCGTCGATGTGATAAGTATCACGGTTTTTAGCGGAAGATAAAATCGAAGAGAATTGACGTGGTTGCTCAAAAAAATTGAATGACAAATAACTTATTGATTATTAATAAATTCAGAAGCGGAATTGACACTTCTTGTGGATGCGCTTTACAGAAGCCATCGGAAGGGCACGATTTGCTACGCGTATCGCTAAAAGTCGTGAGCGTAAAGTAAACGGCTGGCTCGGTTAACTTCGGTAAAGGAAAGTCAACGTAACTGGCTGTCTTTCGATCCTCTGCGATTATATCCTGAATGTGTCGCATTTTTCGAATCTTTCTCCTGCTGACAGGCAATACATAGCCGTACGCCAGGAATGGCTTTACGCCGTGCCTCAGGAATCGGATCTCCGCACTCTTCGCATTCCGTCAAACTTTCGCCGCGTGGAATTTCACCGCGAGCACGCGCGACCGCATCTTCAATAGTACTGTTGATCTGTTCGTTAACGGCGTCGTCATTCGCCCAGCCGGAAGCCATCATGTTCTCCTGATCTGTTTAAGCCATTCATCTTAATATGGGGTTAAAAAACGCACAGTCAAGGCGAAGGAAGGGAATGAGAACTGCATCTGCCTGGCAGATGCAGTGTGGGAAGGAATCGATTATTTATAGATGGTCGCGGTGCCGTACATATGGTTATCGCCACCGGCAGCGTTCACCACGAAGCCTTTAGCCCCTTCCTGACGCGCTTTTTCGGCCAGCTTGTCCTGAAGGTCATCAAGGTTGCTTGCCCGGCTGACAGAGACCGTCCCCGCCGCACGTAGCTGGCTGGTGTCGTTGCTGTCGGTCAGAGGTTGAACGGACCAGGCTGAGAACGATGCGCCTGCCAGCGCACCCGCAATAATAAAGGTCAGATATTTTTTCATAATCACATCCTCAGGGGAAACAACAGGTGATTCCTCTTAAGTTTAGAAGCCTGACGCGTGTGATTTAGCGCAAAAATTTGATGATGATCTGCTTATTTTTTGAACGATAAATTCTGACAATTTGTTGACAGATCATAGACATACAGGTCGATGATTTTTGTCGTTTTTTTGTGCGACTCAGACAGATATTTACCCCCGCGCCGTCACAGGGTATCTTACGCGGCTGTTTAAAGGAGAATGCCATGACTTCCCAAAAGCCGGGATTGCACCCGCGTAACCGCCACCGTAGCCGCTACGACATGAAAGCCCTGTGCCTGAGCTGCCCGGAATTGCAGGATTTTATTGTTCAGACACCAGCCGGTGAACCGTCGGTAAACTTTGCCGATCCGCTGGCGGTTAAGACGCTGAACAAAGCGCTGCTGGCCCATTTTTATGGCGTTACGCACTGGGACATCCCGGATGGCTTTCTCTGCCCACCGGTGCCAGGACGTGCGGATTACGTCCATCATCTTGCCGATCTGCTGGCGGATGACAATGGCGGCGTGGTGCCAAAACAGGCCACCGTGCTTGATATCGGTACGGGCGCGAACCTGATCTACCCCCTGATAGGCGCACATGAATATCAGTGGCGGTTTACCGGTAGCGAGATCGGTGCCGAGGCCTTCGCCAGCGCGCAGGCCATTATCAACGCTAACCCGGGGTTAAGCCGGGCCGTTCGTCTGCGTCGTCAGAAGGATGCCGCTGCTATTTTCAACGGCATTATTCATAAGAACGAACAATATGATGCCACCCTGTGCAACCCGCCATTCCACGACTCCGCCGCCTCTGCTCGTGCGGGAAGTGAACGCAAGCGGCGTAACCTGGGCCAGGCTGAAGATGGCGCGCTGAACTTTGGCGGCCAGCAGCAGGAGCTGTGGTGCGAGGGCGGGGAAGTGGCATTTATTCTGCGCATGATTGCCGAGAGTAAGGGCTTCGGTCGTCAGGTGAAATGGTTTACCACGCTGGTCTCCCGTGGCGATAACCTGCCGCCGCTTTACCGCGCGCTGACCGACGTCGGCGCGGTGAAAGTGGTTAAAAAAGAGATGGCGCAGGGCCAGAAGCAGAGCCGCTTTATTGCCTGGTCCTTTATGGACGATAACAAACGCCGCAAATAATCGTTTCTCTGGCCGGGTAAGGCGAAGCCGCCACCCGGCTCGTTTACAGCGTCGGCTCCTGCGGAGGGAGCGGCGAAGCGGGCGGCGACAATACCTGATACGTCTGCACCGGCGCTCTCACGTTCGCCAGATCGAAGTGTTTTTTCACCATGCTGTCGAGGGCGAAGCGCACCGTCCACTGCTTCAGCGGCTGGGTGGTGAACGACACGCGCAGGGTAAAGGCAGT
The DNA here is from genome assembly GCF_001922365.1 of Enterobacter cloacae complex sp. AR_0002. Taxonomy (NCBI): domain Bacteria; kingdom Pseudomonadati; phylum Pseudomonadota; class Gammaproteobacteria; order Enterobacterales; family Enterobacteriaceae; genus Enterobacter; species Enterobacter cloacae complex sp. AR_0002. The sequence goes on along the minus strand of NZ_CP018814.1, from coordinate 2,034,391 downwards.
GTTCGTCAGCCCGACGATGCCCGCGAACGATGGTTCACCAATCACCAGCCCGCGAATATCCTCCATCTCCATCAGTTCGTTCACCGCATCCCGCAGCGCCTGCTTCGCCTTATCTGCATCTTCGTGACGATCGACATCATAATTCGCCACCACCGAACCAATGCCGCGCACAAAGTTGGCAAAGGTGGTGATCGATGACCACGGAATAATGTGGTACGCGCCGGTATCCTGACGCACGCCGACGGAGCGAATGGACATCCTCTCGACCGTGCCGGTGAGCGGACCGATGGTCACCAGATCCCCGGTATTCATCCCGTTCTCAAACTGGATAAAAATGCCGGTGATAATATCCTTCACCAGCGTCTGAGAACCGAAGGAGATCGCCAGCCCCAGCGCACCGGCACCCGCCAGCAGCGGGGCGATATTCACGCCGATTTCCGACAGCACAATCATGATGGTGATGGTACTGATGATCACCGCCAGCGCGTTGCGGCACAGGGTTAGCAGCGTGCGGGCGCGGGCGCTCGGTAGCGGCCTGCCGTGGACATCCGACACCAGACGGTTTTCGATAAGGCTTGCCAGCAGCGTCCAGCCGACGGCGGAGAAAAACAGGATCAGCGCGATACGAATAAGAATATCAACGGTCTTTTCCCCCGCGCCGTTATGCAGCCAGTTCCAGAAATCAAACAGCCCCCACGCGTTCAGCAGCAGCATAATTGCCACGCAGACCGTCAGAATACGCGCCACCTTCAGGGATACGGTCATCCAGCCATTCACCCGCTTTTGCAGTTCCGGGTAGTTACGCTGAACCTGCGGCGACAGGGTGATCGTTTTCGACAGCCAGCGGGAAAGCAGGCCAGAGACAAAGGCCGCGATGCCGATAATCGCCAGGCTTTTGAACGTCGCCCCCATCATAAATTTCAGGCTATTGCCCGGGTCGAACAGGGAGAAGAAACAGAGCACAATAAAATAGGCGCTGGCCAGCCAGTGCCACACCAGCGCAAAGGCGCGAATAAAGAGGCTGAAAAAGGAGAGGGAGCGATCGGCCAGGTGCAGCAGGCTGTCGGTGATCGCTTTTTTATTGTGGAAGATGAGGTACAGCGCCCAGACGGTAATGCACAGCATGATCAGCACGTTCGCCAGCGCGCCGAACTGCACGTTAACCTGGTTGGAAATAATCGGCACGGCAACCAACAAGCCATAACCAATCAACCCGCTCAGCACGCTAAGCCGCACCGCCCAGTATTTGGCGCTCTGATCCGAAATGGCGAAGGGGCGAAGGTCCGGCACGCGCGGGCAGAAGATCAACCGCAGGAGGGCTTTAAAGAACTCAATCAGGGCAAACGCATTGAGGAACAGTCCCTGCTGAAACGCGATGGTTTTGTTTCCGGTATTAAGTCGGTCGGCCAGCAGCTGACCGACAAACAGCGTCAGGGCCAGCAGCAGTAAATCGATGACAAACGCCCCGGTAATCATTGCCGGAAGATGCAGCCAGCTGCTTTTATGCTGATTCTTTTTGCGTCCCCACTGGCCCATTTTCCGGTAAAGCGGCCAGACAGACAGGCGCAACAGCCAGTAAAAAATGAAGACGGCGCCAGCCAGAATAGCAAACTGGGTAGCGGCTGCGGAAAAGGTGTGAGGATTAAAAGGCTTATGTGAGGTGCCAACCAGGTTGCGATAGAGCTGGGCAAAACGCGACGACAGGGCTTCCCCGTAGCGGCGACTGATGTCGGTGACGTTTTCCAGCACCGTTTTTTCTTCTTCGGCTTCCGGCGGCGCAATAGCAGGAACCGGATCCTGAGGCGGCGTGGCGGCCACCTTCCTCAGCTGATCGATCAGCTCCTGCCGGGACGTGTCGTTCTCAAGCACGTCGGCAAGCGCGCCGTAAGCGGCTTTTTTCTTTTCAGCGTCTGGCTCTGGCGGCGCATTTTGCTGGGTGGCGGTGGCTCCGGTGGTGACGCCGGGAAGGGTTACAGCAAGTGATGGCGCGCTAAACAGGCTAAACAGTAGCAACAGGATCCACGGCACGGCGTCCTCCGACAAAAATATCGTGCAAAATGATAAGTATAGAGCGCGCGGAGCGGAGGGGAGTTTTTGGGAACAATCCGGCATAAAAAAGCCGGGCATGCCCGGCTCTGTGTGTGGTTATCAGGAGACGTGTTGCAGGAACTCCTGAAGGCGCTGGCTTGGTGGGTTCGCAATCAGCGTCTGCGGATTACCGTCTTCCGCGATGCGGCCCTTATCAATGAAGATCAGACGGGACGCCACTTTTTCGGCAAAGCCGATTTCGTGGGTAACGATGACCATCGTCATGCCTTCTTCCGCCAGATCCTGCATAACTTTCAGCACTTCGTGACGCAGCTCCGGGTCGAGTGCCGACGTTGGCTCATCGAACAGCATCATCTTTGGCTTCACCGCCAGCGCACGGGCAATGGCCACGCGCTGCTGCTGGCCGCCGGACAGCTCGGAAGGATAGTGGTGGGCACGCTCCGCCAGACCAACCTTCGCCAGCAGATCTTTTGCCAGCGCTTCCGCTGCCGCTTTGCTGGCCCCGCGCACGCGCAGAGGACCAAACATCACGTTTTCCAGCGCCGTGAGGTGCGGGAACAGGTAGAACTGCTGGAACACCATGCCCGCTTCCTGGCGGATCAGGCGCTCGTCCACTTTCGGATCGTTAACCTTCAGACCATCAACGATCAAATCGCCGCTGGTGATCTCCTCAAGCTTGTTAATGCAGCGCAGCAGGGTGGATTTTCCGGAACCCGACGGCCCGATGATCACCACCACTTCGCCCTGCCTGATGTTCAAATCGATATTGTGCAACACCTGGGTTGGGCCAAAGTGCTTGGAAACGTTTTTAAATTCAATCACAGGATTTTCATCCTTCTTTCAAGACGACGCAGAACAAAGCTCAGGACAAGCGTGATAATCAGGTAGACAACGGCGACCGCACTCCAGATTTCCAGGGCGCGGAAGTTACCCGCGATGATCTCCTGGCCCTGACGGGTCAGCTCGGCCACGCCGATAACAATAAACAGCGAGGTGTCTTTGATGCTGATGATCCACTGGTTACCCAGCGGCGGCAGCATGCGGCGCAGCGCCAGCGGCAGGATCACGTGACGGATGGTTTCGCGACGGGAAAGACCTAACGCCAGGCCAGCTTCACTGAACCCTTTATGAATCGACAGCACCGCACCGCGGGTAATTTCCGCAATGTAGGCGCCGGAGTTGATCATGATGGTGACAACGGCGGCGCTGAACGGGTCAATGCGCAGGTCGGTGAAGGCCATCGGCAGGGCGAAGTAGATGAACATGACCTGCACCACAATGGGTGTGCCGCGGATCACTTCGATGAAAACCAGTGCGATGTGATTTGCAATCCAGCCACCGTAGGTGCGGGCGAAACCGGCGACAAGACCGATAATCAACCCGCCAACCAGACCGAGGACCGAAATCCACAGGGTCATTTTAGCGCCTTCAAGCAAGAGTGGAATGGCAGGCCAGATGGCGCTCCAGTCAAACTGCATGATGTATTCCTGTATACCGTGGTGAAAAACGAAAAACGTAGGCCCGGTAAGCGTAAGCGCCACCGGGCGTTACAAACCTGAAGTCAGGTGAAATTATTTAGGCTCGGTACCGAACCATTTTTTGTAGATTTCGTTATAGGTGCCGTTCTCTTTCAGGGTTTTCAGCGCGCCGTTAACTTTGTTACGCAGGTCGTCGCTGCCTTTCGGGAATGCAATACCGTACTGCTGAGCTTCCAGAGAATCACCTACCGCTTTGAACTTGCCGTTACCGGCAGTTTTGATGAAGTAAAGGATGTTAGGCGTATCGTGCAGCACCGCATCCGCGCGGTTGGTGCCCAGTTCCATGTAAGCGTTGTCGATGTTCGGGAACTGACGCAGGTCTTTGGTTTTGATGTTGGCTTTCGCGTAATCAACTGAGCCAGTGCCGCTCTTCACGGCGACCACTTTACCGTCGAGATCTTTCACGCTTTTCACATCGTTGTTATCCGCTTTCACCATCACCAGCAGGCCGCTTTTGTAGTAGCCGTCAGAGAAATCGATGGCCTTTTTACGCTCTTCGGTAATGGTGATGCCTGCCAGCGCCAGGTCAACGTTTTTGGTTTGCAGTGCCGGGATAATGCCGCTGAAGTCCATTGGCTTCAGGGTGTAATCCAGTTTGAGTTCTTTTGCGACAGCGGCCCACAGATCCACGTCAAAACCAACGTATTTATCACCCTGTTTAAATTCAAACGGTACGAACGCCGTGTCCGTCGCCACAACCAGTTTGTCGGCAGCCTGCGAGGACACCGCAAACGCCAGGGTAAGTGCAGCCAGTGAAACTTTTAATACAGACTTCATAGCATTTCCTTTTATATCCACGGGGCGATCCCCTGCGAGAACCTCAGGCACAATGAAAAAATCGTGCCAATTTTACAAGCTGTTGTTTTGCAAAGGGGATGATGTCACGCATTGCACGAAAAGCGTGGCAATTCTGCCAGGTTGCACCAGAATGGAGCACCGTTTTGGTGCGCTTCGTTAAGGTCTTCTGACAGGGGGATATTTAGCGCAGAATCTGACGAAAAAACAATCTTCCGTTAACGGTTGTGTGAGGTGATTATTACATTTTATTCACTTTTGCGGTCGTTGCGGGCAAAAGTGCGCACCATAAATGTGCAAAACCCCCGCCAGGGGCGAGGGTTATTCGGAAAATCCGCAGGGATTATTCGATGTTGGACTCGATGAACCACAGGAACTGATCCAGGTCGCGTGATGCGGCAGTGAAGATATCAGCAGTATCTTCATCTTTGGCTTCGCCAATCGCTTTACGAACATCGTTCGCCACAATCGCGTAGCGGTCCGCCAGCTCTTTCAGGTGATCCTGAACGGTATGGATATCCAGCGGATAGCTTTTCAATGGCGTTTTGCTGTTGATCACCTGTGTGGTACCCAGTGCCACGCCACCCAGCTGTACGGCACGTTCGGCCATGGTATCCAGGTGAGTCACCAGTGCTGTGCGGAAGCCATCCAGCATTTCATGAACGGCAATAAAGTTTGCACCGCGCATATTCCAGTGAGCCTGTTTGGTGATCAGCGAAAGATCGATGAACTGGACCACCTGGCGATTCAGCAGCTCAATGGTCGCTTTTTTATCGCTATCCGATACATCGTTACGGGTATAAAGCAGATTAGACGCTTTCGTTTTCACCAGTTTAGCGGTACTCATAATCTCATATCCTCTTGATGTTTGTGTCCCAGGTAATTACGGGACTAAGTATAGCACCGGATTTTTTCTCTGCGGTTTGGCTCTGCCTATTGGTTTAATAGTGAAAGGAAGGTTGTATTATCAACTGATTGAAAAATAAGTGGTTTATTAAAGTTGATACAGATCAATCTTAATTCATTCTTCGGGAAGCCGGGCAGGTGAAATATTTTGGCAATACAAGACAGTTTGTAAGAAATTATTTGAAGTACTGACGAGGCGTATATTCTGCATGGCGGGTTAGCCATGCAGAATTTAAGGCTTAGTTGAGATCGATTTTTTGCACTTTAGGTTCCGGGCGCATGGTCAGGGTGGAGCCCATTGACGCCGCGATAATGGAACAGAGCGCCAGCGTTTGTACCAGGGTCAGGGTTTCACCGAGGAAAATCATTCCTGAGATGGCGGCCAGCGCGGGCTCCATGCTCATGAGCGTACCAAAAATGCGTGTGGGCAGGCGCGTCAGGGCGATCATCTCCAGAGAGTAGGGCAGGGCCGTAGAGAGAATGGCAACCGCCAGACCAACCGGCAGGATTGACCACTGCCATATTGAGTCTGTCGCTTGTGCCATTCCGATTGGGACAAAGATTACGGCGGCAATTAGTGAGCCTAAAGCGACCGTCGCGGGGCCGTGCTCTTCGCCCGCACGCTGGCCAGTGAGAATATACACCGCCCAGCACGCCCCCGCGCCCAGCGCCAGAGCTGCCCCTGTCAGATCGATTTGTGAAACGCTTTGCCCGAGCGGCAGCAGGAACCATAGCCCCAGCACGGCCAGTATGACCCAGATAAAATCTACCGGACGACGAGAAGAGAAGAGGGCAACCGCCAGCGGGCCGGTAAATTCAAGCGCGACCGCGATCCCCAGCGGGATAGTCTGAATAGAGAGATAGAACATGTAGTTCATCCCTCCCAGTGCCAGCCCATAAAAAAGCAGTGGCAGTCGCTGCTCCTTTTTAAACCGTAGCCGCCAGGGTTTAAAGATAACCACGAGGATCAGGGTGCCTAATGCGATACGCAGCGCCGTGACGCCGGGCGCACCAACCAGCGGAAACAGCGATTTTGCCAGCGACGCGCCGCTTTGTATGGACATCATCGCGATAAGTATGACTGCCACCGGCATCCAGACCGACGATTTACGGGGTAAACCTGGCATCCTTTCTCCTGTCAATTTATGTCAAATGAGGTAAAAGTCGCAGTGTAATGGAAATATGCTGCAACGGTTGAGCTACTGTTGAAAAAAATCCAGGGAAAATCCGTAAAATGAGAAAACGTTGATGATTTTATCGCCTGAAAGATTAGGAATAATCTGGATGAACTAAATGGCGATGACGCGCACTATTAGCATTTACAGGTGAAAATCTGGAGTTATTTGAACGAGATAGCTGGTGCTGGAAATGTTCTGTTACAGGAAAGGTCGCATTAGACATCGTGAATGACAAAGAGTTTCACAGAATTTTTTGATATATTTAAAACTTACGGACTTACTTGAAGCACATTTGAGGTGGTTATGAAAAAAATTGCATGTCTTTCAGCACTGGCAGCTGTTCTGGCTGTTTCCGCAGGTACCGCTGTAGCGGCAACTTCTACTGTAACCGGTGGTTACGCTCAGAGCGATATGCAGGGCGTGATGAACAAAACCAACGGTTTCAACCTGAAGTACCGTTACGAGCAAGACAACAACCCGCTGGGTGTGATCGGTTCTTTCACTTACACCGAGAAAGATCGTACTGAAAATGGCTCTTACAATAAAGGTCAGTACTACGGCATCACCGCGGGTCCTGCTTACCGCCTGAATGACTGGGCAAGCATCTACGGTGTTGTAGGTGTTGGCTACGGTAAATTCCAGCAGACCGAAAACCAGGGTCTGAACCGTACTGCAAGCAACAGCGACTATGGTTTCTCCTATGGCGCAGGTATGCAGTTCAACCCAATCGAAAACGTTGCTCTGGACTTCTCCTATGAGCAGAGCCGTATCCGCAACGTTGACGTTGGCACCTGGATCGCGGGCGTAGGTTACCGCTTCTAATCACTTCGGTGAGCCAGTAAAAAATCCGCCCTTTGAGGCGGATTTTTTTGTTTGTACCCTCTCCCCGTGGGAGAGGGCCAGGGTGAGGGCATTAGCCCGCACGAAACGGCAGAAATTACTTACTCTTAATATCGAAAATATCCGTCCCAAGATGGTTATAGTCGACTTTCTGTAACTTAAAGTTGGTAATGTAGACTGGTGGGCCCTTCTTCCCGGAGATAAACGGGTAATCATTTTTTATCTCTTTTGCCTTAATCCCCGTCCATTGTGAGAAGAATTTCAGGAAATCGTTCGCGGAACGGCGCGCTTTTATAATGCGATGCGTTTTGTCATCACTCGACAGCACCATAAACGGTACCTGGAAGTTCTGCTGGAACTTGTCATCGTGGGCTAGATACTGCACCTCTTTACCGCGCTCCTTAAACGCCAGGCCGTGGTCAGAGAAATAGACCATCGAGAAGCTGTCGCCGCTGTTGCGCAGCTGCCCGTACAGCTTGCTGAGCAGATCGTCGGTTTGCGTCATGGTGTAGAGGTAGCAGGACGTCTCTTTGGATTGCACAAACTCCGCATATTTTCCCCCGGTACGATCGCATGCCTGCGGGTGTGACCCCATCAGGTGCAGGACAATCAGCTGCGGCTGGGTGCGCTGGGTGGCAAAGACCTGCGCCGTCATTTTTAGCAACGCTTCATCTTTTGTGTTTTTATCGGCTTCGAAATCACCGCTTTTCAGGAACTGTACCTCGTCGGCACGCTTCGCGATGCTGGCGATGGCGGTATCATATTCGCCGATCTGTCCCTGGTTAGAGAACCACCATGTCTGAAAACCTGCCCGGTTGGCCAGGGTGACAAAATTATCCTGAAACTGCGGTTTTCCATCCACCACGCGGTTGAGCGTCAGACCGAGTGATTTCTGCGTTGAGCCGCTGGCCGCCACGTAGTCGGTAAACAGCGTACCGTTAACGGCGCTGGCAAACGGCGTGTTATCCCAGTGACCGCCAAACGCGCCGAGCGCATCGCGACGCGCGCTTTCTCCGATCACCACCACGTAGGTGTGATACTTCGGTTTCACCGCCAGCACGTTCCAGGTAGCTTTCATGGTGGAAAGCTCGGCCATACGTGCCTGCTCGTCGAGCACTTCCTCGTTATTCACCACCACGTCTTTGACGAAGCGAAACACCGGATACCCGGTATCTTTAAGCTTAAACACGCCGCCCCAGGCCAGATTTTGTACCGGCGCAACAAAAAACGTCACCACGCTAAAGGCCAGACACAGGCTTTCAATTTTACCCCATGCCTTTTTCCCGACGGGCTTACGGCGAACCGCAATCACGCCGAGGGCAAAAATGAAAAGGCCAACCACGTAGTTGTACCACGGAAAGATCGTCAGGATCTCTGTGGACTCTTCCATATTGGTGGAGTGGAGCGCCAGCAGGGTATTAAAGTTTGGCGCGCCATAGGCCTGGCCAAACGGGAAATAGGCGGCAGCAACCAGAGAACAGATCCCGATAAGCACCTTCTGCATGCGCGGTGCGCTTCGCCAGAGAAGGTGAAGAATACAGGTGAACCCGACGGCATAAAGCAGGCTAAAGGGGTAGCCAAGAGCAAAGTTAATCAACAGCGATTGCAAAAAATAGAATCCCGTCCACGGGCTTAAGCCCCGGCTGCGGGTAACAAGTGTATCAATCAGGGTTACGTTCATAGATCACTATCACGAAAACGCCATGTGCTCACCCTGGCGTCAAGGGTCAAAGCCTGCCGGACAGTGCGTGGAAAGGGAATGAGAGGTCCGCTTCAGCGAGCCGCAAATTGTGCAGGGCTGCAAGAAGATAGTGCGAGCGTGAATTAAGGTCAACAGTTGCTAAACAGATGTTTTGCGAAGGGGGCTGCAAATACGCAAAAATAATCGGGAACAGGCCAGCTTACAGCGAAAGTGTGACAGGAAAATGAAGCGGCGTACCGCGACGCCGCTTAGTGGGAAGAGTTGTCGTCCTGCTGGGGTTTGGCGTTAAACATATCGCACAGCATGTTCAACAGCATCAGGCGCACTTTAAAAGGAGAGTGGGTAAACACGTTCATACACCTCTTGAATTCATTCATAAGACCTCCTGATTCATGATCCCTTCGATCCGTGAAGGGTGACTGCATTACATACAGATATAGCACAGGCTATATTGTATAGCTATGGCTAATTCGTTAATTTTTTGTGCTTGTAGAGCTATGGTTTACAATGTGCGCTCCGTTACAGGGCGCTGGAAGCGTCAACCCCATTGAGGAAGCACAATGAACCGTCGCGCAGGTAAGCCAACAACAAAAAAAACGACGCAACTGGTGAACGTTGAAGAGCATGTGGAAGGCTTCCGCCAGGTGCGCGAGGCGCATCGCCGGGAGCTGATTGATGATTATGTCGAACTGATCTCTGATCTGATTCGTGAGGTTGGAGAAGCGCGCCAGGTGGATATGGCCGCACGCCTTGGGGTGTCGCAGCCAACCGTTGCCAAAATGTTAAAACGTCTGGCGTCGGTCGGGCTGATCGAGATGATCCCCTGGCGCGGGGTGTTTCTCACCGCTGAAGGCGAAAAACTGGCGCAGGAGAGCCGCGAGCGCCATCAGATCGTCGAGAATTTTTTACTGGTACTGGGCGTCAGCCCGGAAATCGCCCGTCGGGATGCCGAAGGTATGGAACACCACGTTAGCGAAGAGACGCTGGTGAAGTTCCGCGAATTTACGCTCAAATACGGTCCCTCCGCTGAATGAACATCCCCGGCTTGCAGGCCCTGAAACGCGATCGCTTTTTCCATCTTTTACTTATCACTGGCGTTGGGCTCAGCGTCTTTGTGCCCTTCACGCCGCACACCTGGCCGGCGGCCATAGACTGGCGCACCATAATTACCCTGAGCGGTTTGATGATGCTCACCAAAGGCGTGGAGCTGAGCGGCTATTTTGACGTGCTGGGGCGCAAAATGGTGCGCCGCTTCGCCACCGAGCGCAAGCTGGCCCTGTTCATGGTCTTTTCGGCGGCGCTGCTGTCGACGTTTCTCACTAATGACGTGGCGTTGTTTATCGTGGTGCCGCTTACGCTCACGCTGCGTAAACTGTGCGAAATACCGGTTACCCGTCTGATTATCTTTGAAGCGCTGGCCGTCAATGCGGGCTCGCTGCTTACGCCGATCGGTAACCCGCAGAACATTCTGCTGTGGGGACGCTCCGGTCTGTCGTTTACCGCATTTACCGGGCAGATGGCGCCGCTGGCGCTGGCGATCGTGGCGACGCTGCTGGCGGTGGGCTGGTTTGCTTTCCCGAATAAAACGTTGCAGTACCACAGCGGCACCACCGGCCCCCAGTGGCAGCCGCGTCTCGTCTGGAGCTGCCTGGGGCTGTATATCGTTTTTCTTATCGCGCTGGAGTTAAACCAGGCGCTGGCTGGCGCGCTGCTGGTGGCGTGTGGCTTCCTGTTCCTCGCCCGGCGGGTGCTGGTGAGCGTTGACTGGACGCTGCTGCTGGTGTTTATGGCGATGTTTATTGACGTCCATCTGCTGATCCAGCTCCCGGTATTGCAGAACGTTCTCCATAGCGTTGGCGGTCTGTCGCAGCCGGGATTATGGCTGACGGCGATTGGTCTCTCGCAGGTGATAAGTAACGTGCCGTCCACCATTTTACTGCTTAACTATGTTCCCCCTACGGTACTGCTGGCGTGGGCGGTCAACGTCGGCGGCTTTGGGCTGCTGCCCGGCTCGCTGGCTAACCTCATCGCCCTGCGGATGGCCAACGATCGCCGCATCTGGTGGCGCTTCCATGTATGGTCAATCCCGATGCTGCTCTGGTCAGCGGCGGTCGGTTTCGGACTATTCCTTCTCATATAGTGCGCAATTTGTCAGTTTTTCCTGGCAAATGTATAGCAACGTCCTAGCTTTAGTGAACGGCATAGTGTGATGCCGCTCACTGACAGGACCGTTGCTGAACTATGGCAGAAGATCAAAACCCACCTGCTGACGAGCAGGATCAAAACAATAACGAGCGCAAGCGCCCGGGCAAAAAACCGTTAATTATCCTTGGCATCGTGGTCATCGTGATGGTGATCGTGGCGCTGGTCTGGTGGTTTTTAACCCGTAACGAAGAGACCACCGACGACGCCTTCACCGACGGCGACGTTGTAACCATTGCCCCAAAAACGGCAGGCTACGTCACCGAACTTCGCGTGCGGGATAACCAGCGCGTGAAGAAAGGGGATGTGCTGGTGGTGATCGATCCGCGTGATACCACCGCCCAGCGCGATCAGGCCCAGGCCCAGCTTGGGCTGGCGGTTGCGCAGCTGCATCAGGCGCAGGCGCAGCTGGCGCTCTCGAAAGTGCAATATCCCGCCCAGCGCGATGAAGCCAAAGCCCAGGTACTGAAAGCCCAGGCGGATATGGCCAACGCGCAGGCGGAGTACCGCCGTCAGCGCGGCGTTGACCCGCGTGCGACCACGCAACAAAGTATCGATGCCGCGAACGCTCAGCTGCGCAGTGCCCAGGCTGGCCTTGCCAGCGCGCAGGCGCAGCTGGAAGTGGCGGAGCAGGTACAGCTGCAAATTCGCCAGCAGGAGACCAACGTCGAAGCGCGCGAACGCCAGGTCGATCAGGCCAGAGCGCAGCTGGAAACCGCCAACCTGAATCTCTCTTATACCGAAGTCCGCGCCCCGTTCGACGGTTTTGTCACCAAACGCAACGTCCAGCCCGGTACGCTGGTGCAGGCAGGTACGGCGCTGTTCTCGCTGGTTTCCCCGAACGTGTGGGTGGTGGCGAACTTCAAGGAGTCGCAGCTTGAGCGCATGAAGCCGGGCGACAAAGTGACCGTGTCCGTCGATGCCTGGCCGGATATGGAGCTGGAAGGCCATATCGACAGCATCCAGCAGGGCAGCGGCTCGCGCTTCTCCGCCTTCCCGTCGGAAAACGCCACCGGTAACTTTGTGAAGATCGTTCAGCGCGTGCCGGTGAAAATCGTCATTGATAAAGGGCTGGATCCGAACAAGCCGCTGCCGCTGGGGCTGTCGGTTGAACCGAAGGTCACCGTGGAATGACGGATCACAGCCACGATAACTGGAAGCCCGCCAGTAACCCGTGGGCGGTGGCGATTGTGGTCACCCTGGCGGTGTTTATGGAAATTCTGGACACCACCATCGTCAACGTGGCGCTGCCCCACGTCGCGGGGTCGCTCTCGGCCAGCTATGACGAATCCACCTGGGTGCTCACCAGCTACCTGGTGGCGAACGGCATCGTGCTGCCGATTTCGGCCTTTCTCAGCCGCCTGTTTGGCCGCAAACAGTTCTTCCTGATCTGCATTGTGATGTTCACCATCTGCTCGTTCCTGTGCGGTATCGCCACCGAGCTATGGCAAATCATCCTGTTCCGCGTGATGCAGGGCTTCTTTGGCGGCGGGTTGCAGCCCACCCAGCAGTCGGTGCTACTCGACTACTTTAAGCCGGAGGACAGGGGCAAAGCCTTTGGCCTTTCATCCATTGCCATTATCGTCGCGCCGGTACTCGGCCCCACGCTGGGGGGCTGGATCACCGATAACTACTCCTGGCGCTGGGTGTTCTTTATCAATATCCCGGTAGGGATTGTGACGGTGCTGGCCATCTATCAGCTGCTGGAAGATCCGCCGTGGGAGAAAAAGTCGGAAGAGAAGCTCACCGTCGACTGGACGGGGATCGGCCTGATCGCCCTCGGTCTTGGCTGTTTGCAGGTGATGCTCGACCGGGGCGAAGATGATGACTGGTTTTATTCGAACTTTATCCGCACCTTCGCAGTACTGACGCTGGTCGGTATTATCGGCGCGATCTACTGGCTGATGTATGCCAGAAAGCCGGTGGTGGATCTGCACTGTATGAAGGACCGCAACTTTGCGATCTCCAGCCTGCTGATGGCGGGGATGGCGATGATCCTGTACGGCAGTTCGGTGGTTATTCCGCAACTGGCGCAGCAGGATTTGGGCTATACCGCCACCTGGTCCGGGCTGGTGCTCTCGCCCGGCGCGGTACTGATTGTGCTGACCATCCCGCTGGTGCTGAAGCTGATGCCGGTGGTGCAGACGCGCTGGATCATCGCCTTCGGCTTTACCTGCCTGGCGGTGTCGTTCTTCTGGTCCCGCACGCTGACGCCGGATATCGATTTCGAAACGCTGGTGCTGTTCCGCAGCGCTCAGTCGATTGGACTGGGGTTCCTGTTTGTGCCCCTCACCACCATTGCTTTTATCTCGATCCCGAGGCGGCTTAACGCCGACGCGGCGGCGCTGTTTACCATGTTCCGCAACGTGGCCGGCTCGATTGGGATTTCGCTCTCGACGGCGGCGATCACCGAGCGCTCGCAGGCGCACAGCGCGCATCTGGCTTACCACGCTTCGCCGTTTAACGAGCAATTCCAGCTGGCGATTCGCGAAAGCGCCCAGGCGATCCAGAACTTCACCACTCAGGTGGGCGATCCGACCGGCATTGCCACCGGACGGATGTACCAGACGATGATCGAGCAGTCGCGCTTTCTGGCCTACATTGACGTCTTCACCATTCTGAGCGCGGTGGCCTTATTACTGATTCCGTTTTGTTTATTGCTCTCGCCGGTTAAGAGCGAGGGGAGTGCAGGAGCACACTGATGATACACAGACGTTTACACCCCCTGATTATAATGATGCTGCTGGTGGGTTGCGCCGTCGGGCCGGACTACCAACAGCCTGCACCGCTCGCCACCACGCACTGGAACGATAAGGGCGACAGCGCGGTGAAATCGCAAACTTCCTCCGCCGCCACTAACCCGCGCTGGTGGAAAACCTTCGGCTCGCCGCAGCTCGACAGCCTGATTGAACGCGCCATCGCCGGAAATCTGACGCTACAGCAAACCGTATTACGCATTGCCGGGGCGCGCGAACAGATTAACCAGGCCGGCGGGGCGTTTTTCCCGTCGGTGAATGGCAATGTGCAGGCGACGCGCCAGCAGCTTGGGCTGGAAGGGGAGCTAAAATCCCACGGTGTGTACGACCAGTTGAATAATGTCGATCCTGAACTGCGGGGCGCGTTAGGCCCGCTGACGCAGCCGATTAACCTCTATCAGGGCAGCTTCGACGCCCAGTGGGAAATCGACCTGTGGGGCAAGGCGCGCCGTCAGGTAGAAGCGGCCGAGGCGCAGCAGCGGGCAGCGATCGAGCAGCGTAACGATGCGCTGGTCTCGCTGGAAGCCGAAGTGGCGCGGGCGTGGCTACAGCTGCGTGGGGCGCAGAGCATCATTGCCACGCTTAATACGCAAATTGAAAGCGCACAGCAGACGCTGGATCTGACCGAAAGCCGCCAGCGGGGCGGGCTGTCGCCGCAGATGGACGTGGAGAACGCCCGGGCGCAGCTGGGCAATCTTGAAGCGCAGCTGCCGCAGTATCAGGCGCAGGAACGCCAGGCGATGAACGGGCTGGCGATCCTCCTTGGTAAGCCGCCGGGCGCGCTGGATGCCGAACTGCAATCCGTACAGCCGATGCCTGCCCTGCCGGATATTGTGCAGACCGGTATTCCGTCCACCCTCGCACGCCGTCGCCCGGACGTGCGCGAAGCGGAGGCGAATCTCCATGCCGCCACGGCGCAGATTGGCGTCTCGGTGGCAGAGCTGTTCCCGAGCTTTACCCTCTCCGGGCAGTTTGGCTTGCGCAACAGCGAATCCAATTGGCTAACCGACTGGAGCAGCCACTTCTACAGCTTTGGCCCGCAGGTTTCCATACCGATTTTCCAGGGCGGTCGGCTGGTCTCCAGCGTTAAGGTGGCGCGCGCGCAGCAGGGGGCGGCGGTGCTGGACTATCGTCAGACGGTGCTGACGGCGCTCGGCGACGTTGAAAACGCGCTGGTGAGCTATCGCACCGACCAGCAGCGTGAAGCGGGCCTGGCGAAAACCATCGACGCGCTGCAAAACGCCTTTGATCTCGCCAGCGACAGCTACCGGCAGGGGATCGCCAGCTTTATTGATGTGCTGGACGCCCAGCGTCAGCTCGCTCAGGCCGAACAGCAGCGGGTGCAGGCGCAGGTGCAGAGCGCGCTTGACCTGGTGGCGCTCTACAAAGCCCTCGGCGGCGGTTGGGAGCCGTATCAGCAGGTGCGGCTGCCAGACTACAGCGTCTTTGGCGACGCCCCGCGCGGATAGATTCAGAGGATTGGGCAAGATACGGACAGGAACGCCACATTCGCGATGGCTGGGGGGCGGGTATAACTAACAGACACCCAATCGACATGCGAGGAAAGCGTTATGCGTTATCAAAAACTGGGCAATACCGGACTGTTTGTTTCTGAACTCTGCCTCGGCACCATGACCTTCGGCGGTGAAGGCGGCATGTGGGGCAAAATTGGTCAGCTTCAGCAAAACGAGGCCGAGCAGCTGGTGGGCCGCGCGCTGGATGCCGGGATCAACTTTATCGACACCGCCGACGTTTACTCGGAAGGGCGTTCGGAGGAGATCACCGGGCAGGCGCTGAAGAACCTGAAAATTCCGCGCGAGAACGTGGTCGTTGCCACCAAGGTGTTTGGTGAAACCGGCACTGCGGGGGTGAACTCGCGCGGTAGCTCGCGCTATCACATCATCAGCGGCGTGAAGGAGAGCCTGCGTCGCTTGCAGCTGGATCATATCGATCTCTATCAGCTACACGGTTTCGACCCCGCTACCCCCATCGAGGAGACGCTTTACGCGCTGGATAATCTTGTGCAGCACGGTCACGTGCGCTATATCGGCGTCTCGAACTGGGCGGCATGGCAGATTGCCAAAGCGCTCGGCATCTCTGAGCGTCTGGGGCTGGCGCGTTTTGCCTCATTGCAGGCGTACTACACCATCGCCGGGCGCGATCTTGAGCGCGAACTGGTGCCGATGATGCAGAGCGAAGGCGTTGGATTGATGGTATGGAGCCCGCTGGCGGGTGGTCTGCTGAGCGGAAAATACGATCGCGACGGGCAGAGCGCGGCTGGTAGTCGTCGCCTGGCGTTCGACTTCCCGCCGGTGAATAAGGATCGCGCCTTCGACTGCGTGGACGTGATGCGTATCATCGCCGAAAGTAAAGGCGTTTCCGTGGCGCAAATCGCGCTGGCGTGGCTGCTGCACCAGAAAGCGGTGACCAGTGTCATTATTGGTGCGAAACGCGTCGATCAGCTGGACGATAATATTGCCGCCACCGGGATCCGCTTAAGCGAAGACGAGCTTAAACAGCTGGATACCGTCAGCGCGCTGCCGCGTGAATATCCGGGCTGGATGCTTGAGCGGCAGGGAGAATACCGTCGTAGCCAGCTCGCGCAGCAGTAACCTTCCTTTTCCCCGGTGGCGCTTCGCTTACCGGGGCTACTAACTCTGGTCTTTATTTCAACCCACCTCACAAAAAACGATCCACGCCTTTGATCGAAATTTCATCTTCGCCTATATGACTAGTCATGAAATTTAAATGACTAGTCATATAGGGAGCGACCATGAACAAATCACTGCCAGCCAACTTTTTATGGGGCAACTCGGTATCCAGCATGCAGACGGAAGGGGCATGGAATGAGGGCGGGAAGGGGATGTCGGTGTACGACATTCGGGAAGCCGGGGAGAACATCTCTGACTGGAAAGTGGCGACCGACTCCTACCACCGCTACCGGGAAGATTTCGATCTGATGCAGGATCTGGGCATGGACTGCTACCGCTTCCAGATCTCCTGGAGCCGCGTCTGCCCGCAGGGTGACGGCGAGTTCAACGACGAAGGTATCGCGTTTTACGACCGCTTTATTGACGATTTGCTCGCCCGCGGTATCGAGCCGATGGTCTGTCTCTACCACTTCGATATGCCGCTGGCGCTGGCGCAGGAGTACAACGGCTTCAACGATCGCCGCGTGGTGGACGCCTTTATCCGCTACGGCAAAAAGATGATCGACTGCTTCGGTGACCGGGTGAAGTACTGGCTGACCTTCAACGAGCAGAACATTTTCCATATGCCGGAAGCTTTTCGCATTTCCGGTTACATGAAAGGTGAGCAAACCCTGCGCGAGCTGTATGAGCTTCAGCACCATGCGATGGTGGCGCACATGACTCTGACCGAATACCTGCACCAGACTAAGCCGGGCAAGCTGATGGGCGGCATGCTGGCGCACCAGCTGATTTATCCGGCCACCTGCAAACCGCGCGATATCTTCTGCGCCCAGCAGTACGACGAATTCCTCAACCAGAACCTGCTGCGCGTCTTCGCGGGCCAGGGCTACAGCCCGGCGGTAATGGCGGTGGTGGAGCAGGAGGGCTTCGGCGATATCTACCGCGCAGACGATCTCGCGCTGTTTGCGCGCACGAAGAACGACTTTATGGCCTTCAGCTACTACGCCAGCAAAACGCTGGACAGCGATGCCATCCCGGAAGGCACGCCGGTTAACTATTACCTGCTGCACGGCGAGAAAAACAATCCGTACCTGAAGGCCACCGAGTGGAACTGGCAGATCGATCCGCTGGGCTTTCGCACCATCATCACCCGCTACGCCAACGACTGGCGGATGCCGGTATTCCCGATTGAGAACGGTATTGGGGTGATTGAGTCCTGGGATGGCGTGAATCCGATTGAGGACACCTACCGCATCGACTACCACCGGGCGCACATCGAGGCGATGAAAGCGGCAATATTCGAGGATGGGGCAGAGGTGATGGGCTATCTCGGCTGGGGGTTGATTGACATTCTCAGCTCGCAGGGTGACATGCGCAAGCGCTACGGCGTGGTCTACGTCAACCGTGAAAATCACGACCTGAAAGACCTGAAGCGCGTGCCGAAGAAGAGCTACGCGTGGTTAAAACAGGTTATCCATACCAACGGACGCGAGATGTAAGCCGTACGCTGCCGGGCCGTTTTTGTGACTGATTAATGGGAACACTCCGCTATGTCTGAAACAAAAATAACACCGCACATGCAGTCTTTTGTCGATAAATTTGTAGAGTTCTCGGCGCGCCTGGCAAACCAGGTGCATCTTCGCTCCCTTCGCGATGCCTTCGCCACGGTAATGCCGATTTTCATCCTTGCCGGTCTGGCGGTGCTGGTGAATAACGTGGTGTTCCCGTGGATTTTTGCGGGCGACACGCTTACGCAGTTTAAGGTGTGGGGCGAGGCGATTATCAACGGCACGCTGAACATCGCCGCGCTGCTGCTGGCCCCGATGATCGCCTGGTCGCTGGCGCGCAACAAAGATTTCGACAATCCGGTCTCGGCAGTGGTTATCGCCGTCAGCAGTTTCATTATCATGATGCCGATGCGCTTACAGATTACCCCCGTCGGCAGCGACGCCACGGTGAACGTCACCCAGGTTCTGACGTTCGCCAATATTGGCTCCACCGGGATTTTCGCCGGGGTGCTGATTGGGCTGCTCTCAACCGAGCTGTTTATCGCCATTTCACGGCTGAAGGCGCTGCACATTTCGCTCGGGGAGAACGTACCGCCAGCGGTGAGTAAATCCTTTACCGCGCTGATCCCGACGATCCTCACGCTCTCCCTGTTTGCGGTGCTGGCGGCCATACTGGCAAACGTTCTGCACACGGACCTGATCCATCTCATTACGACCTTTATCCAGCAGCCGCTGCGGCTGATCAACACCAGCCTGCCGGGGACGATTTTCATCTACAGCTTCGGTAACTTCCTGTTCACGCTCGGTATTCATCAGTCGGTGGTCAACAGCGTGGTGCTGGAGCCGTTCCTGCTGATCAATACCAATGAAAATATGCTGGCCTTCGCCAACGGCCAGCCGATCCCGCACATCATCAACAACATCTTTGTGCCGACCTTTGGCATGGTGGGCGGGACGGGCAGCACAATCTCATTGCTGATCGCTATCTTCATCTTCTCAAGACAGAAATCAGCGAAGCAGGTGGCGCGTCTGTCGCTGGCGCCGGGTCTGTTTAACATCAACGAGCCGGTGATTTTCGGCCTGCCGATAGTCTTTAACCTGCCGCTTATGATCCCGTTTGTGCTGCTGCCTGCTATCGGGATTTACTTTGCGTGGCTCTGTACCACGCTGGGGTTCATGTCGCGCTGCGTGGTGATGATCCCGTGGACCACGCCGCCAATTCTCAGCGCCTGGCTGGCGACGGCGGGGGACTGGCGCGCGGTAGTGGTGCAGTTGGCAATCATCGTATTTGGTGTATTCTTCTACCTGCCTTTCCTCAAAGTTGCCGAGCGAGTGGCTTTAAAAAACAGCGGGACAGAACACTAATTTAAGGAAGGACGATGGCGGCGAAGTACATCACCATAGCGCGGGAAATTAAAAAACGCATCATCAGCCAGCAGTACGCCGCCAATGAACCGCTGCCGGACCAGTTCGCGCTGGCGGCGGAGTTCAGCACCAGCCGGATGACCATTCAGCAGGCGATGCGTCAGCTGATTGTCGAAGGGCTGGTCTATACCCGACAGGGGCAGGGCACGTTCATCCGCAAAAATTTCCTCCAGCTTTCCCAGTGGGCTCTCTCCGGCAGCGACTACTTCGGGGCGACCAAAACCTGGGAACATTTAGGCACGGTGAGCAGTCAGGTTGTGCACTTCGAACTGCGTTTCCCGAACGAGAAAGAGCAGGCATCGCTGATGATAAATCCGGATACGCCGATCTATGACTTTATCCGTCTGCGTTTACTGAACGGTGAGCCGATGTCTCTGGACGCCACGGTAATGCCGCTCAATCTGGTCCCCGGTCTGAACAAAACCCATCTTGAAAGTTCGGTATTCCGGTATGTGCAGGAGACGCTGGGGCTGAAGATCATGGGATCGTATCGTGTGGTGCGGGCGCTGAAGCCCAGTGCGCTGGATATGCAGCACCTTGTCTGCGAGCCAACCGACCCGGTGCTGGAGGTAGAGCAGGTGATCTATCTGGAAGATGGTACGCCGCTGGAGTACGCCCATTGTCACTATCGCTATGACCATGGCGGCATCGTTATCGTGAATAACGGATAAAAAAAAGCGGACTTCAAGGTCCGCTTTTTTAATTATCACGATTAGTTTAAACGCACCGGCATACCGGAACGGTTCTGAATCGCCTGGTCAACGATGGTCGTGTCAACATCCGCCTGAGAGGTGACGGACTGCACCGCGCTGGTCAGCTTAATCGGTACGATTTCGTTGTTGTTGATCTGATCTTCGCTGGTGGACAGCGGGTTATGCACTTCAATGTAACGGCTGCCGTCTGGCTCTGACGTCGCTTTCACCGGTTCGTTAATGAACTGCACGCGCGTACCAACCGGCACGTTATCGAACAGGAATTTGATGTCTTCATTACGCAGACGCACGCAGCCGTGGCTTACGCGCAGGCCGATACCGAAGTTGGCGTTTGTACCGTGGATGGCATACAGACGACCAATGTACAGCGCGTACAGACCCATCGGGTTATCCGGGCCGGCAGGCACAACGGCTGGCAGCGGTTCACCGGCAGCAATGTACTCAGCGTGCATTTTGGCGGTCGGCGTCCAGGTTGGGCCCGCTTTCTTACGCTCCACTTTGGTGGTCCAGTTCAGCGGGGTGTCTTTACCCAGCTGACCGATACCGATAGGCAGAACGATCACGGTGTTGGTGCCTTTCGGGTAGTAATACAGACGCATTTCGGCGCTGTTAATCACGATACCTTCGTGCACGGTATCCGGCAGGATCAGCTGCTGTGGAATGTTGAGTACGGTACCCGCTTTCGGCAGATACGGGTCAACGCCCGGGTTCGCTTCCAGCATGTTAGACAGGCCGAGCTGATACTGCGCCGCGAAGTATTCCAGCGGCTGAGTGTTACCTTCCGGCACCGTCACCACCTGGTTTTCACCCACCAGACGGCTTCCGTCTGTCGGCAGGGGATACGTCACCGCAGACGCGGTCTTACAAAAACCTACTACGGCTAACGCCGCCGCAAAAAGCGTTGTTAATTTCATGTTCATGTTATGCGAGGTATCTAAGCCATTCTGGCGATGAGTTGATAAGTCTGAATCGGTAATGGGAGCGCATTATATGTGCATTCCCGTTAACTGGGAATTCAGATGTGTACGAAATCACATTTTTTTCGATTTTGTTAAAGTTTAGTGGATTACTGCAACACGGGATCTCAATTCGGAATTGTGGCATAATGCCTCGTTTATCACACTTTTCGCAGGAATCTCTCCGTGTTAGTTACCAGCAACGTCACTATGCAGTTTGGCAGTAAGCCGCTGTTCGAAAATATTTCCGTCAAATTTGGCGGCGGCAACCGTTACGGCCTGATTGGTGCCAACGGTAGCGGAAAATCCACCTTTATGAAGATCCTCGGCGGTGACCTGGAGCCAACGCTCGGTAACGTGTCGCTCGACCCTAACGAGCGCATCGGTAAGCTGCGTCAGGATCAGTTCGCCTTCGAAGAGTTCACCGTGCTCGACACCGTGATCATGGGGCACGCGGAGCTGTGGGAAGTGAAGCAGGAGCGCGATCGTATCTACGGTCTCGCTGAGATGAGCGAAGAAGACGGTTACAAAGTGGCCGACCTGGAAACGCAATACGGTGAAATGGACGGCTACTCTGCGGAAGCGCGTGCGGGCGAGCTGCTGCTGGGCGTCGGCATTCCGGTTGAACAGCATTACGGCCCGATGAGCGAAGTCGCGCCAGGCTGGAAGCTGCGTGTGCTGCTGGCGCAGGCGCTGTTCTCTAACCCGGACATCCTGCTGCTCGACGAACCAACGAACAACCTGGACATCGATACCATCCGCTGGCTGGAGCAGACGCTGAACGATCGCGACAGCACCATGATCATCATTTCGCACGACCGTCATTTCCTGAACATGGTGTGTACCCACATGGCGGATCTGGACTACGGCGAGCTGCGCGTTTATCCAGGCAACTACGATGAGTACATGACGGCGGCAACCCAGGCACGTGAACGTCTGCTGGCCGACAACGCCAAGAAGAAAGCGCAGATTGCGGACCTGCAATCCTTCGTCAGCCGCTTCAGCGCCAACGCCTCTAAGTCGCGTCAGGCGACCTCGCGTGCGCGTCAGATCGACAAAATCAAGCTGGAAGAGGTTAAAGCCTCCAGCCGTCAGAACCCGTTCATCCGCTTCGAGCAGGACAAGAAGCTGTTCCGTAACGCGCTGGAAGTGGAAGCCCTCACCAAAGGCTTCGATGAAGGCCCGCTGTTCAAAAACTTCAACCTGCTGCTGGAAGTGGGCGAGAAGATTGCCATCCTCGGCGCCAACGGCGTGGGTAAATCCACTATGCTGAAAACCCTGGTGGGTGAACTGCAACCGGACAACGGAACCGTGAAATGGTCTGAAAACGCGCAGATTGGTTACTACGCGCAGGACCATGAATATGAATTCGAAAACGATCTGACTGTCTTCGACTGGATGAGCCAGTGGAAGCAGGAAGGCGACGATGAGCAGGCGGTACGCAGCATTCTGGGGCGTCTGCTGTTCAGCCAGGACGACATCAAAAAGCCCGCCAAAGTGCTATCCGGTGGTGAAAAGGGCCGTATGTTGTTCGGCAAGCTGATGATGGAAAAACCGAATATTCTGGTGATGGACGAACCGACTAACCACCTGGATATGGAATCGATCGAATCCCTGAACATGGCGCTGGAGATGTATCAGGGCACCCTGATCTTCGTCTCTCACGACCGTGAGTTCGTCAGCTCGCTGGCGACCCGCGTGATCGAAATTACGCCAGAGCGCGTGGTGGACTTCACCGGTAACTACGAAGATTACCTGCGCAGTAAAGGTATCGAGAGTTAAAAAATAGCCGGGTGGCGGCTTCGCCTTACCCGGCCTACATTTTATCCCCTCTCCCTGTGGGAGAGGGTTAGGGTGAGGGCTACAGGCCGCACTACACCACCCACTCGCCCCCTTCAACTCCATTCACCCGCAGCGTACGTTTTTCCCCCGCCGGTAATGATACCTTCAGCGCCTTCCATGCCGGACGATAGTCGCCGCGAGCGTTCACCTTCAGGTTGATGGTTGCGCCATCGCACACCATTTCCCATTCCACCCACAGCGCATTGCCGTTCAGGTAGCCCCAGCTTTCACCGTCGTCTTCAAACAGCAGCCCCGAGGTTGTGCCGACGCCTTTCACCGGGAACAGCTT
This sequence comes from Enterobacter cloacae complex sp. AR_0002, assembly GCF_001922365.1. NCBI lineage: Bacteria > Pseudomonadati > Pseudomonadota > Gammaproteobacteria > Enterobacterales > Enterobacteriaceae > Enterobacter > Enterobacter cloacae complex sp. AR_0002. The sequence continues at coordinate 2,011,041 of NZ_CP018814.1, read as the reverse complement.
CAGCTCACGGGTATCGTCTTTATCGGCGCTCACGTGACGGATGCGCTCGCTGAGCGGCAGACCGGCCCCGGCGCGCACCAGCAGCGGCAGTTTTTCCAGCGGCGCATCAAGGACGATCGCTTGCCCGCCCGCATACCACGCGTGGGTGTAAAAATCGTACCAGCCGGTTTCGTTATCCGGCAGCCAGACGCGGCGCTCGCGCTGCCCGGCTTCGACGACGCTGGCGACCAGCAGGTCGCGGCCCAGCAGGAAGTCGTCGCACTCTTCAAAGGTCTGCGCATCGTGCTCATGATCGAGGAAGGTCGGGCGCAGCATCGGTTCGTCGTCGGCGTGCGCCTGCCAGAGCAGGGTGTAAAGATACGGCAGCAGGCGGTAGCGCAGCTCAATCGCGCCGCGGATGGCAGGCGTGACGCCCGGATACATCCACGGCTCGTTCACCGTTTGGTCATCGTTCCACGAGTGGATGGTAAAGCGCGGGTGCATCACGCCGTTCTGCACCCAGCGCACGAACAGCTCGGCGTCCGGCTTGTCGCCGGAGAAACCGCCGACGTCGTGCCCGACGTTGAACAGCCCGGACAGGCTCATGCCCAGCCCCATACGGATGTTATAACGCAGGGTGTCCCAGTTGGTGCGGTTGTCGCCGCTCCAGGTCTGAACGTAGCGCTGCATCCCGGCGCAGCCGGAGCGGGAGATCAGATACGGACGTTTCTCCGGCGCAAAGCGCTGCTGGGCCTCCAGCGAAGCGCGCATCATCAGCAGCGGCATCACCGGGCGAATGTGCTTGATGGCGATCTCCTGGCCGAAGCCATAGCAGCGCGCTTCCCCGTCCCACACTTCATACTCGTTGTTGTCGTTCCAGGTGGAGTCGATGCCCATCTCCAGCAGCTGCGTGGTCACGCCGTTCTGCCACCACTGCACCGTCTGCGGGTTGGTGAAGTCGAGGTGCGATCCTTCGTCATCCCAGAAGCTGGAACGTTCAGGCGCATCGGTTTCTGAATCGCGAATGAACAGGCCGCGTTCCGCCACTTCGCTGTAGCGGGGATGATCCTGCAACAGACAAGGCTTGATGTTGGCCGCAAGCCGCAGCCCCGCGTCGTGGAACGCCTGGCTCATCACCTTCGGCTGCGGCACTTTGTCGTAGTTCCAGTTAAAGACGTAGCGCTTGCCGTTAATCGAGGTATAGCCGGAGGAGAGCTGGAACGAGTCGCACGGAATGGCATGCTCTTCGCACAGGCGAATAAAGTTCATCAGCTGATTCTGCGCGTCCGGCGCGTCGGTGTAGTGCATGGTCGAGCCGCTGTAGCCCAGGCTCCATTTCGGTCCGAACAGCGCTTTCCCCGTCAGGCGCACGAAGGCTTTGGTGACGTCCAGCACGCGCCTGCCGGTAAAGATGTAGTAGTCGATATCGCCCGCTTCCGCCTGCCAGCGGCGATAGGCGGTGTGGTAGTTATCGATCTCGTTACCCAGATCCAGCCAGCAGCTGCTCAGGTTATCGTAGAACAGACCGTAGCTCACATCATCGCGACGGGTGAGGGTGAACGGGATGTGCTTGTACAGCGGATCGGTGCTGGCCGCGTTATAGCCCATCGCATCCAGGTTACGCATCTCGTAGCGTTTGCCGTTGCGCTGTAAATCGCCCGCTTTCTCACCCAGACCGTAAAAACGTTCATCCTTACGGCGGCTGAGATAGTGCGCCACGCCGTCACCGTGGGCGTTCAGCAGGTAGGCGCTGGTCGGGCGGTCATTGACCAGCGGCTGCCACTCGCCCGCGTCATTGCGGTAGTGCCACTCCAGCCACAGCGGCTGGTGGACGGTGACGCGCAGCTGCTCGGTTGCCACGGTTAACGTATCGTCCTGCTGCGTCAGCGTCCAGGCGGGGCAGGAGAAGCCGCTGATATCGTCACGACGGCGACCTTCCCACGGCACGTCTTTTTCCGGTGCGATGCTCCAGGTGCGGTCCAGCGCCAGCTCGCCTTTACGCTTGATCAGCACGCGGAACAGGTTCTCTTCCAGCACATACAGGCACAGGCAGTGCTGGCTATCGACCAGCAGTTCCAGATGGTTTGCCGACTGCGTATCAAGGGTCCAGTTTTTCAGGGTTTTCATATGCAATACATCCACTATCAGGCGCGCTTGGCGCGACGTTCAGCAATAAATGCTACCAGGAAGAAAGCGCCAATCAGGTCAAAGAACCCCATGGCGATAAAGAGCGGGTTGAAGCCGATTTTGTCGGCGGTCACCCCGATTAACAGCGAGAACAGGAAGCTGGCGATCCACGCCGCCGAGCCGCGCATGCCGTTGACGGTCGCCATTTGGCCCTTATCGAAGGACTCCACCACCAGCGCGCTCAGCATGCAGGAGATAATCTGGTGCCCGAAGCCGCCGATGGAGATCAGCACGATGGTGATATACGGGTCGCGGGTTACGGCGACGACCGCCAGTGAAATCATCAGAAACGCGCCTGTGACGGAGCTGGCCACCACCGAGTTCACGCGGGAGCAGCCGAACAGGCGGGTATACAGACGCGTCAGGTAGCCGCTCGCCACGCTGCCGAGGTCGGCGGCGAGGAACGGCAGCCAGGCAAACATCGCAATCTGCTTCAGGTCCATGCCGTGCTCTTTGGCGAGGTACAGCGGCACCCAGAAGCTCAGCACCGCCCAGGCGGGTTCTGCCATAAAGGCCGGAATGGCGATACCGTAGAAACGTTTGTTTTTTGAAACGGTTTTCAGCGCGGTCAGGAAGGGCAATTTGACCGGCGCTGGTTCGTTATCCTGCTTGATAAACGCCAGCTCGTCCTTGCTCAGGTTCGGGTGCTGCTCGGGGTTGTGGTAGAACGCCCACCAGAGGATCACCCACAGCAGCGCCAGCACGCCGGTAAACATAAACGCGCCCTGCCAGCCGAACGAGGCGTGAGCAAAGTAGATGATAGGCGGAGCCAGCATCGCGCCGATGGAGAAGCCCACGCCTGCCCAGCCAGCAGCAACGGGACGCTCTGATTTCGGGAACCATTCGCCGATGGTTTTGGCGTTCGCCGGGGTGGCGGCGGCCTCTGAAGCCCCCATAAAGAAGCGCAGTATGGCCAGGTGCAGCCAGCTTCCGGCGCCCGCGTGGAAAATACACATCAGCGCCCAGATCCCGGCGCAGACCATAAAGCCAATCTTCAGGCCAATGACGTCAATCAGCCAGCCGCACAGGGGCTGGAAAATGGTATAGGCGATCTGGAAGGCGCCAACGATCCAGGAGTACTGCTCTGTGGTGATCCCGAGGCTCTCTTTTAGCTCCGGAGCGAGAATACCTAAGGAATTTCGGGTGATGTAGTTAACGGTGACGCCCAGCAAAAACAGCACCAGCACGTACCAGCGCAGGTTCTTGATGACGCGACGGGTTTTGCCTGTCGCAATGGTGTTATTGATGTCCTGACTCATTTTACTCTCCACAAGACGGACGGTAAGGGGACGGCGGTTCAGGTGTCACACAGATTGTTATGCCTTTGATTTCAATCCGCTTATAATGCTTAAGTTGCTATACAACTAGTATGGAAGTTGTGTGACAAGTTCACCTTAAGGAAGAAAATGAGTGGGCAAAAGTGGATTTTGTGCAAAATTTCTCATAACCGACGAAAACACTCTGGCATGATGGCATTCACGTCAGTTATTGCCTGACACACACGCTATGAAAATTTTTTCATTTCGCAAATGGAGCCAGATCACAAAATGGACAAAAGGCTAAAAATCACCGAAATCGCGGCCCGTACGCAGCTCTCCATCAGCACCGTTTCGCGGGTGCTGGCGGGGAAAGCGAATACCAGCGAAAAAGCGCGTGCAAAGGTGCTGGCGTGCGCGCGCGAGCTGGGGGTAATGGACGGCATGGCGGCAGGGCGTCTGCTGCTTAACAGCCTGGTGGTTTTTGCCCCGCAGCGCGCTTTCGACGAGCGGTCCGACATCTTTTACTACCGCGTGATCCAGAGCGTGAGCAAAGCACTTGCCTCCCACGAGGTCCGGTTGCGCTACTGCGCGCTGGAGGAGAACGACAGCGACGCCCAGCTGTTTCTGGCGCGGATGAACGAGCCGGATACGCAGGCGGCCATTCTTCTTGGTATTGACGATCCGCATATCCACGATCTGGCGGTGGACGTGGGCAAACCCTGCATGCTGATTAACTGCCGCGACCGGCACATGCGTCTGCCTGCCGTTGCGCCGGATCACCGCGCCATCGGCGAGCGGGCGGCGGAGTACCTGTTCGAGATGGGACACCGCGAGGTGATGAACGTGCTGTGCCTGCGTCGCTACACGATGGAGCTGCGCCTGTCGGGGATCCGCGACGCGTGGCACGACCATAACCTCAGGTTCAGCGACCGGCGCGATCTGCTGATGGTGCCAAGCTTCAGCGCCAGAGAGACGGAGCAGCTGGTGAGTGATTGGCTAAATCAGCAGCAGGGAAAAGACCTGCCGACGGCATTCCTGGTTGGCGGCGACTTTATGGCGGCGGGCACCATCAGCGCCTTAAAAAACCACGGCCTGCGCGTGCCGCAGGACGTCTCGGTGATGAGCATCGACGGCTTTAACCTGGCGGCGATTCAGGATGTTCCATTAACGGCCGTGCATGTTCCCCGCGATGAGCTGGGAACGGAAGCGGTACACATGCTCCAGCAGCGGCTCATGCGACTGGACGCGCCGGTAGGCACATTGCTGCTGAACGGCACGCTGGCCGTGCGGGAATCGGTACGGCGGATACGTCAGGGGAAACGACGCACCGCCGTGGAGCGGGAAGGGCTGTACGACAGCTAGACCATCCCCAGCGCGCGTTTGCCGTGGATGTTGAGATCGTTCACGGTAAAGCGGTCCTGCCAGGTTTTTTCATAATCCTCGCGCGGGAAGTCTCCCGGCGACGCGCCGGTCTCCAGCGCTTCCTTGACCTTCTTCGCATAGGCGAGGTTCTTCTCGCACATCGGTGCGGCGGGGATATACATCACGTTGCCCCAGCCCTGCTGATTATCCACCGGCGCGACGGAGTGGATCACATCGCAGTGCCACCACACCGAATCACCCGCCTCCAGCGCAGGAATGCTGGTCAGCGCCTCGATAAGCAGCGGGTGCCACTTCTCGGAAACCGGCAGCACGCGCCCCGGCGCCACGCCGCACAGCTCGTCCTCCGGCACGTCGTCCAGCAGCGGACGCAGCAGAATATAGGCCATTGCTTCCGGGATCGGCACCACGTGCAGCAGCCCCTGACCGGGGATCATGTCCGACAGCGCCGTCCAGCCCTGGAAGGTGCGGAACACCGAGCATTTGGTGGTGTTATCGACGGTATACTCTTCCACTTCGGTACGATGCGCGGCGTTCCACGGATCGTATTTCTCAACGTTGCCGTCAAACACGCGGGCAAAGACCTGCTGGTAGGCAGGCAGCAGCCAGCGCTCCAGCGCGCCGGAGTCGGTATGCGCGCCGAGTCCCTTCGAGGTGGTTCCCGGCGGACGGCGGCGGATACGATCCGGGTAAATCACGCTCACGTCCGGGTCGAACCACTGCTTGCCGTTGCTCTCGAACGTCCATAAGCGGTTCAGGAACGACTGCACCTGCGCCATTTCTTCGCTCTGGCGCGCCTGCATTTGCGCCTGCGACCAGTAGATCGGGTAAATCTCCGGACGGGAGGAGGTCAGGGTGCCGAAGAAGTTATCGCCTGGCCCTTTGTACACCTCGTCAAACTTGTTCAGATCGAGGTAGTCGAGCATCGACTGATCCCACGCCAGCGCCTGCTCGCGCGGGAAGTGACCTTTAATCACCGCGCAGCCGCGGCGCTTAACGGCCTCGCGCTGCGCGTCGGTAATCGTGCCGTTTTTCACATCGTTAAACGGAATTACCGGCCAGACGGATTCACCTTTATTTTTGAGGGCGTTAATTTCCGCCACGCGGGTGGCAATGCTGTCGCTGAGCTTGTCGAACACCGCCTGCACGTCGCCGATCTGCGCGCGTAACTCACGTTTCAACTGACGGATTGCCGCTTTGTGATCCGCCGGCAAGGTTTCACTGGTAAAGGTCATAACTGCCTCGCATCTTTCATTCGAAAGTAAAAGTGTCTACAAGCGATACTTTAAGTTAAAAATAAGTTAATGCAAGTTTAAAAACTTGACCTGCGCCACAGGACGGGAAAATGAGTGAGGGTGCCGGAGCAGGACTCCGGCGAGGAAAGGATCAGACGTCGAAAGGAGCGTGGTTGTCGAGCACGGCCTGAATGACGTTCAGCGCGCCCTGATGGTTGTTGTCGTCAGTGCTGTAGCGGCTGATTTCTTTGATGCTTTCCGCCGCGTTGCCCATCGCAAAGGAATATTTCACCAGCTTCAGCATCTCGGCATCGTTGCCGCTGTCGCCAATGGCCACGCACTCTTGCGGAGAGATTTTCCAGCGCTTCAGCAGGCGGCTGATGCCGTTGGCTTTGTGCAGGCCGGGGATAATTAAATCGACAAAGCCAAAGCCGCTGGTGACCGGCTTCATGATGCCGTCCAGGGAGACGTGGAGTTTATCCACCAGATTAGGAATATCGCTGTCCGGCAGGTTCAGGGAGAACTTAAACAGCACGTCGTCAATGTCGCGGTAATCGCTGATGCGCTTTAAGCGGTGGTAGTGCTTTGACATTAGCGCCACGAACGCGTCCGGCGCTTTATCGCTGACGTAGGCGCTCTCCAGCCCGCAGGCCACGAAGTTCAGCCCTTTGTCTTTCAGCAGTTCGCCAATCACGATCTGCGACTCATGGCGGGTCAGTTCGCCGTGGAAAATCTGTTCGCCGTGATCGAAGACCAGCGCGCCGTTTTCCGCCACGAAGGAGATTTGATCCTTAAGTTCCGGGAAAAACGAGATGAGCTGGTAATACTGGTTGCCGCTGGCGACAACAAATTCAATGTTGCGGGCTTTAAGCTGTTTAAACTGTGCCTGGAAGCGGTCACGATCGTACTGCTTGGCATCATCAAGGAAAGTTCCGTCCATATCGGTGACGATAACTTTTACGGTCATACTATGCTCCTGGGTCACTGCGTTTTGAAACATTCTAATAACAAGGTGACGGGGAGCACAAATTTAATTTCATTCGAAAGTAAAAGCAAAACGGCAACCGAGGTTGCCGTTTTTAGTGTTTTCTCCCTCTCCCTCAAGGGAGAGGGGATACACTATTACAGCGTATGCTCAGTACGGGCGATAATATCGTCCTGCGCATCCGGTGACAGGGCGGTGAAGAACGCCGAGTAGCCCGCGACGCGCACTACCAGGTCGCGGTACTGGTCCGGGTGTTTCTTCGCTTCCAGCAGCGTTTCGCGCGAGACGATGTTGTACTGAATATGCCAGCCCTTATGCACCTCGAAGAAGGTGCGCAGCAGCACCATCAGCTTCTGGCGATCGCTGTCGTTTTCCAGCGTCGACGGGTTCAGCTTCTGGTTAAGCAGCACGCCGCCAAGAATCGCTTCCGTCGGCAGTTTACCCACGGAGCCAATCACCGCCGTCGGCCCGAGGTGGTCGGTACCGGAAGCCGGGCTGGCTCCTTCCGCCAGAGGGGTATGCGCCTTACGCCCGTCCGGCGTCGCCATGGTCGCTGCGCCAAACGGCACGTTTGCTGAGATAGACGACGTGCCCGCGTAGTAGTTACCCCCAATCGGGCCGCGGCCGTAGCGTGGGTTGTGATACTGCTTCAGCTCTTCAATGTAGGTCTGATAGGCGCGGGTCAGCAGCATATCCACGCTGTCGTCGTCGTTGCCGTACTTCGGCGCGCCGTTGATCAGGCGCTGACGCAGCTGCTCGTGGGTCAGCCCGTCGAAATCATCGGCCAGCGCCGCCGCCAGCTGCTGCTGGCCGATGACGCCCTGTTCGAACACCAGCTTCTTCACCGCCGCCAGGCTGTTGCCGAGGTTGGCGATGCCCACCTGCAGGCCGGACACCCAGTCATACTTCGCGCCGCCCTGCTTGATGCTTTTCGCGCGCTCGATGCAGTCGTCAACCAGCGCCGAGCAGAGAATGTCGTGGACGTTCTCCTCCAGCATGGTGTCTACCACGTACTCAATCTCGATGGATTTGCGGGTGTAGTAGCGGATCTGGCTATCCCAGGCTGCCATCACTTCGTCGAAGTTGTCGAAGTTACCGGCGGAGAGGGCTTTTTCCTGCGGCAGGAACACCTTGCCGCTGGTGGCGTCGCGGCCGCCTTCCAGCGCGGCGAGCATCACGCGGGCGAAGTTGATGAAGCTCATGCCGGTGCAGCGGTAGCCCCACTTGCCGCCCACCGCGGTTTCGATGCAGCCAATGGCCGCGTAGTCGTAGGCGTCGTCGCGTTCAACGCCGAGCTTGATGAATTCCGGAATGACGATTTCATCGTTGTTGAACGCCGGCATCCCGAAGCCGCAGCGGATCACCTGCACGCAGGCGTCGAGGAAGTCGTTGCTCATGCCCGCGTGGTAGCGCACGCTCAGGTTCGGCTGGGTGGAGCGCAGGCGACCGCAGGATTCCAGAATCGCGTAGGAGAGCGGGTTGACCGCGTCCATCGGCTCACCGTTAACCAGCTTCTGGCCGCCGATGGTGACGTTCTGGTACAGCGGGCTACCGGCGGAAGCCTTCGAGTGCGAGCCGGAGCGGATCTTGTTCACTTCCAGCAATTTCAACCAGCAGCTGTGCAGCAGCTCGATGGCGTGCTCGCGGTCCAGGCTCTGGTCCAGCTCCACGTCGCGGCGATAGTACGGGTAAAGGTACTGGTCCATACGGGCAAAGGAGACGGAGTGACCGTTGGACTCAATTTGCAGGATTAGCTGAATGAAGTAGCACAGCTGTAGCGCCTGCCAGAAGGTTTTTGGCGGCTCGTGAGCAATCACGTCGCAGTTTTCTGCCATCGCCAGCAGCTCGTCGCGGCGGCTTTCGCGGGTTTCGCTGGAGGCCATCTCGCGCGCCAGATCGGCGAAGCGTTTGATGTGCAGGCTGACGGCTTCCAGCACGATATCAATGGCTTTCAGGAACTGATCGCCGTGCAGGTCTTCCAGCACCGTCAGGTTGATGCGTGAGCGGCGCTCGGCCACTTTGGCGCGCAGGCCGTCCAGCCCTTTCTCCAGCACCAGCGGGAAGTTCACCGCCAGGTGCGCGTCGCCGGAGGTCATGTTGCCTTCGGCTTTGATGATGCCGGTTTCCAGCAGGCCTTTCTGCTCGTCGGTGAACATGCCGTAGCAGCGTCCTGCACCGTCTGGCCGCGCCACCATGGGCAGATCTCATGCAGCACGCGCTTGTTCTCTTCGCTCACCGCAAAGCCCGCGCCCGGACGGTCCGCCAGGTCGTCAATCTCTTTCTCAATCCAGGAGACGGTATATTCCGGGAAGATCGGCGCGGCGCGCACTTCGCTGGCCTGGTTCCCGATGATCAGCTCGTCGTGCTTGATCCAGATGGTACGCTTGGCCAGGTGATGCGCCAGCGCCAGGGCGCGGCGCACCGGGATCGGCTTGTCCATGTGCTGCTGGTACATTTCGGTGTAATGCTGGGCGCGCTCGGTACAGACCGGCGGCTTCACGATATGCACCAGGGCCGTTTTGTACGCCTTAATGCGCTCGCTGAGGGTGTTGAGATTCAGGGTGGTCATAAGTTTATCCTCGTAAGGTCGCGGTTAACCCTTTCTGGCAGGCGTACTGCTGCGCGAAGTCCAGCAGGGCAGGGTCATCCAGCGGTTTGTCAGGGGCAGAGTAGGGTTGGCCGAGCAGGGTGTATTTGTTCATGCCCAGCGTGTGATACGGCAGAAAATGAATATCGTGGACGCCGAGTTCATCGGCAGCGAAGTTGGTAATGGCGGTAACGGACGCTTCATCGGCGTTAAAGCCCTGGATCAGCGGCACGCGAATGGTGATTGTTTTCCCGGCGGCGGCCAGGCGCTTCAGGTTGTCCAGGATCCGTCTGGCTGAGCCATCAGTCCACTGTTTGAATACGTCACTGTCCACATGCTTCAGGTCCGCCAGGAACAGATCGACATACGGCAGTGAAGGCTCGATATAATGCCAGGGGACGTGAAGGCAGGTTTCAACGGCGGTATGAATGCCTTGTTCATGGCTGGCTTTAAACAGCGCGTGCGCCAGCTCAGAATTCATAAACGGCTCGCCGCCGGAAAGGGTGATCCCGCCGCCGCTGCGGTCGTAGAAGGGCTTATCTCGCAGCACGGTGGCCATAATCTCCTCCACCTGCTTCTCTTCACCGCAGACGGTAAGCGCCTGGGTCGGACAGCAGTCGGTGAGGGCAGTGAGCGTCTCTTCGTTAAGTTTCTCACGATGAATGACCAGCCCGTTCAGCGCGCGTTCAACATACCCCGGCGCGGCCTGCTGACACAGTTCACAGCCGTCCAGGCACAGACGCGCATCAAATAGCACGTCCCGGCTGCGGGAGCGGCTTTCCGGGTTCTGACACCAGCGACAGCCCAGCGAGCAGCCTTTCAGGAATACCACGGTTCGAATACCTGGGCCGTCGTGGGTGGAGTAACGCTGTATATTGAAGATCATTTTTCTGCCCTCGGGTTACATATGAATATTAAATTACTTTCGAATGAAAGTTATCTTGATATGGGTCAATTCCTGAGCAGGTTTTGCTGTGATAGGGTAAGTGCAGGCTAAATTTGAGGGCGACATCATGGAACTTTATCTCGACACATCTGACGTTGCGGCAGTCAAAAAGCTGGCGCGTATCTTCCCGCTGGCGGGCGTGACCACTAACCCAAGCATTGTGGCGGCGGGTAAAACCCCCCTGGAAGAGCTGCTGCCCGCGCTGCACGACGCGCTGGGCGGCAAGGGCCGGCTGTTCGCTCAGGTGATGGCGAAGACTGCCGAGGGGATGGTGGAAGACGCGCGTAAGCTGCGCGCGATAATCAATGACCTGGTAGTGAAAGTGCCCGTGACCGCTGAAGGGCTGGCGGCGATCAAGATGCTGAAAGCGGAAGGGATCCCGACGCTGGGTACGGCGGTGTACGGTGCCGCGCAGGGGATGTTGTCCGCGCTGGCGGGGGCTGAGTATGTGGCCCCTTACGTGAACCGCGTGGACGCGCAGGGCGGGGACGGGATCCAGACGGTGGTCGAACTGCAACAGTTGCTGACCCTGCACGCGCCGCAGTCAAAGGTGCTGGCCGCGAGCTTTAAAACCCCGCGCCAGGCGCTGGACTGCCTGCTGGCAGGGTGCGAGTCCATCACGCTGCCGCTGGACGTGGCGCAGCAGTTTATTACCTCTCCGGCGGTGGATGCGGCAATTGTGAAGTTTGAGCAGGACTGGCAGGGGGCGTTTGGGCGGACGTCTATTTGATGGGTGTGGCCTGATGCCCTCACCCCAACCCTCTCCCACAGGGAGAGGGAGCAAACACTAAAACGGCAACCTGAAGGTTGCCGTTTGCTTTAACCTTCGCACACCTCACACCCGGGATTACGCATTAGCTTCATCTCGCGAAACTGGCAGGTCATCGCGTCATACATCACGATTTTACCCGCGGCGGGCGTGCCATAGTGCGCCAGCACTTTGATCGCCTCCATGGCCTGCAAGGAACCGATAACGCCAACCAGCGGCGCCATTACGCCCGCCTCGACGCAGGTGAGGGCATTCTCGCCAAACAGACGGCTCAGGCAGCGGTAGCAGGGCTCTCCTTCAGCGTAGGTGAAGACGGTGATTTGCCCCTCCATGCGGATGGCCGCGCCGGAAATCAGCGGCGTTTTATGGGCAAAGCAGCCCGCATTGAGCTGGTTGCGAATGGCGACGTTATCGGTGCAGTCCAGCACCAGGTCATGCCGTGCAATCTGCGCAAACAGCGCGTCGTCATCCAGCATCGCGTCAATCAGGGTGAACTGAACGTTGGGGTTAATGCGCGCCAGCGCCGTGCGTGCTGATTCCACTTTAGGCTGACCGACCGTCGCGTCGCTGTGCAGCGTCTGGCGTTGCAGGTTGGACACCGACACGGTGTCGAAATCCAGCAGCGTCATGCTGCCGACGCCCGCCGCAGCCAGGTATTGCGCCGCCGCGCAGCCCAGCCCGCCCAGACCCACAACCAGCACGCTGGCCGCCTTGAGCGCTTCCTGGCCCTCGAAATCAAACCCGCGCAGCACGATCTGGCGGTTATAGCGCATCATCTCCGGGTCGCTCAGTTCCACCGTCATGTCAGCCTCCGAACAGGTGGTTAAAGCGTTCCACTTCAACCCATTCGCCCGCCTCAACGTGGCCGCGATCGCGCTCCAGCACGATAAAGCAGTTACCCTGACTGAAGGAGCTAAAGATGTGCGAACCCTGATGCCCGGTGGTGCTCACCTCCAGCTCGCCGTCGGCGTTGCGCGCCAGAATGCCGCGCTGGAAATCGAGACGGCCCGGTGATTTTTTGAGGCGCGTTGCCGCCCGCACGCGCACACGTTCCGGCAGCGGGCTGGCATTGTTGCCTGAAAGCTTCGCCAGCAGCGGGATCACCAGCTGGTAGAAGGTCAGCGCGGCAGAGACCGGGTTACCCGGCAGGCCACAGAACCAGCTGTGCGGAAGTTTACCAAACGCGAACGGTTTGCCCGGCTTAATCGCCAGCTTCCAGAAGGCGATTTCACCCAGCTCTTCAAGCAAGGTTTTGGTGTAATCCGCTTCGCCAACCGAAACGCCGCCGGAGCTGATCACCACGTCGGCAGAGGCGTCAGCGTCGATAAACGCCGCGCGCAGTTTTTGCGGATCGTCAGGAATGATACCGAGGTTAATCACCTCGCAGCCCAGCTGCTCAAGCATCAGGTGCACCGCCAGACGGTTGGTGTCGTAAATCTGCCCCTCGTTCAGCGGCTGACCCGGAAGCTGTAGCTCGTCTCCCGTGGAGAACACCGCTACGCGCACTTTGCGGACCACGTCAATCTCCGCGATGCCAAGCGATGCCAGCACCGGCAGTTCGGCGACCGTCAGTTTTTGCCCGGCGGCAAAGACCGTTGCGCCCAGGGTAATGTCTTCCCCGATATGGCGGATATTCTGTCCCGCTTTGACGCTGGCGGTAAAACGCACGCCGTCGTCCGTTTGTTCGGTTTCTTCCTGCATCACCACGGCTTCACAGCCCGTTGGCACCGGCGCGCCGGTCATAATGCGCACGCAGGTGCCCGCTGGCCACTCACCGTTGAACGGCTGCCCGGCAAACGCTTTCCCTGCCACCGGCAGCGGCTGACCCGTTTGCAGATCCGCCAGACGTACGGCATAGCCGTCCATCGCCGCGTTATCGAACCCCGGCACGTTCAGCGGCGAGACGATATCGCGCGCGGCAATACGGCCAAAACAGCGCACAAGCGGCAGCGTCTCAACGTCGTGCAGGGGAGTAATACGATCAAGCATCTGCGAGAGTGCCGTCTCAAGCGGCATCAGTCCGGCGGTAAAATCCATGGTGGGCTCCTGCGGAGTAACAACGAAAGCGCTCATTATGGCAGAAAAGTGCGGCTAACTGTATGACCCGATGGGTGTACGCTTTACATCACAGTTGCGTCTTTCTATATTCAAAAATCATCTGAAGATTCGTCGACGATAATGATATTTATAGAAAAAGCAGCCAGCCAGGCTGATGGGTGATGCGAAATGAGTAAAGCGGTTATCGCAATTCATGGCGGTGCCGGGGCAATCACCCGTGCACAGCTCAGTCCCGAGCAGGAGAAGCGTTATATTGATGCGCTGAACGCCATTGTGGAAACAGGCCAGCGGATGCTGGAAGCGGGCGACAGCGCGCTGGACGTGGTGACCGAAGCGGTGCGCCTGCTGGAGGAGTGTCCGCTGTTTAATGCCGGTATTGGCTCGGTCTTTACGCGCGATGAAACGCACGAGCTGGATGCCTGCGTGATGGACGGCGTCACCCTGAAAGCGGGCGCGGTAGCGGGCGTCAGCCGTCTGCGTAATCCGGTGCTGGCCGCGCGTCTGGTGATGGAACAAAGCCCGCATGTGCTGCTGGCCGGGGCGGGGGCGGAAAAATTTGCCGTCGAGCACGGTATGGACAGGGTCTCGCCCGAGCTTTTTTCCACCGAGGAGCGTTACCGGCAACTGCTGGAGGCCCGTACAGCGGGGATGACGCAGCTGGACCATGCCGCGCCGCTCGATGAACGCAGCAAAATGGGCACGGTAGGCGCGGTGGCGCTGGATAAAGCCGGTAACCTCGCCGCCGCGACGTCGACAGGCGGCATGACCAACAAACTTCCCGGTCGCGTCGGCGACAGCCCGCTGCCGGGGGCCGGGTGTTACGCCAATAACGCCACCGCGGCGGTGTCATGCACCGGCACCGGCGAAGTGTTTATCCGCGCGCTGGCGGCCTACGACATTACCGCACTAATGGATTACGGCGGATTAAGCCTGAGTGAAGCCTGCGAGCGGGTAGTGATGGAGAAACTGCCGGCGCTGGGCGGGATTGGCGGCTTAATTGCGGTGGATCGGGAGGGCAACGTGGCTCTGCCGTTTAACAGTGAAGGGATGTACCGGGCGTGGGGGTATGCCGGCGATGCGCCCAGCACAGGCATTTATCGTGAATAAGGGGGCATTGCGTGCCGCACCGTGAAGAGCTGGACAACTGCGAAGTGCTGGCTGTCCACCAACTGAATATTGCGTTTCAGGAAGAGCGGCAGTTCATCCCCGCAGTACAGAATTTATCGTTTTCGCTCAGGCGCGGCGAGACGCTGGCGATTGTTGGCGAATCAGGTTCCGGTAAATCCGTTACCGCGCTGGCGCTGATGCGTCTGCTTGAGCAGACGGGCGGGCAGGTCACCAGCGAGCGGATGCTGTTGCGCCGTCGCAACCGTCAGGTTATCGATCTCAACGAGCTGAGCGCGTCCCGGATGCAGGGTGTGCGCGGGGCAGATATTGCGATGATTTTTCAGGAGCCGATGACCTCCCTGAACCCGGTTTTCCCGGTGGGCGAGCAGATTGCCGAATCTATCCGCCTGCATCAGGGACTGAGCGGTGATGAGGCGCTCAACGAAGCAAAACGGATGCTGGAGCTGGTGCGTATCCCTGAGGCGCACGCGATTTTGTCCCGCTACCCGCATCAGCTTTCCGGCGGCATGCGCCAGCGGGTGATGATTGCGATGGCGCTCTCCTGCCGTCCAGCGGTGCTGATCGCCGATGAACCGACGACGGCGCTGGACGTGACGATTCAGGCGCAGATCCTGCAGCTCATCAAAGTGCTGCAGCAGGAGATGGAGATGGGGGTGATTTTCATCACCCACGATATGGGGGTGGTGGCGGACATTGCCGATCGGGTGCTGGTTATGCATCAGGGCAATGCCGTGGAAACCGGCACGGTGGAGCAGGTCTTTCATGCGCCGGTGCATTCTTATACCAAAGCGCTGCTGGCGGCGGTCCCGCGTCTGGGGGCCATGAATGGCAGTGATTTTCCGCGCCGTTTTCCGCTGATCTCACAGACCGAACAGGGCAAGCAGGAAGACGAAACCGAGCAGGATACGGTGGTTCCCGGCAGGCCAATCCTCGAAGTGCGTGACCTGGTGACCCGTTTCCCGCTGCGTAGCGGGATCCTCAATCGCGTGAAGCGCGAAGTGCATGCGGTTGAAAACGTCAGTTTTGATCTCTGGCCGGGCGAAACGCTGGCGCTGGTGGGGGAGTCCGGCTGCGGTAAATCCACCACCGGACGGGCGCTGCTCAGGCTGGTGGCGTCGCAGGAGGGGAGCATAACCTTCAACGGTGAGCGCATCGACACGCTACCTAACAGTAAATTGCAGGCGGTACGCCGGGATATTCAGTTTATATTCCAGGATCCTTATGCGTCGCTCGATCCGCGCCATACGGTGGGGTACTCGATTATGGAGCCGCTGCGGGTGCATAACCTGCTCGACGGTGAAGCCGCGCAGCGCCGCGTCGCGTGGCTGCTGGAGCGCGTGGGCCTGAAGCCGGAGCATGCCTGGCGTTATCCGCACGAATTTTCTGGCGGTCAGCGACAGCGTATCTGCATAGCCCGGGCATTAGCCCTGAATCCGAAGGTGGTGATTGCGGATGAGTCCGTGTCAGCGCTGGATGTCTCCATCCGCGCGCAAATCATCAATCTCCTGCTCGATTTACAGCGGGATTTAGGCATTGCGTTTCTGTTTATCTCCCACGATATGGCGGTGGTGGAGCGGATCAGCCATCGCGTGGCGGTGATGTACATGGGGCAAATAGTTGAAATCGGCCCCCGTCGGGCGGTGTTTGAAAACCCGCAGCACCCGTACACCCGCAAGCTGATGGCCGCCGTACCGGTTGCCGATCCTCAGCATCGTCACGCCCAGCGCGTGCTGTTGCAGGACGAAATGCCGAGCAATATTCGTAAACGGGGCGAAACCCTTGAGCGCGTGGCGCTGCGTGAGGTGGGTCCCGGTCATTTTGTCGCACCACCGCGTCAGGGCAATGCATTCTCGCGGTTATAACTTACAACAGGCAGGAGAACACAATGGTTCCTTTTGTTGCTCGTCAATGGCTGCTTGCCGCGAGCGTGACGGCTGCGCTGGCCGCCGCCCCCGCGTTCGCGGCGAAAGATGTGGTGGTGGCTGTGGGGTCTAACTTCACGACGCTGGATCCGTATGATGCTAACGACACCCTTTCTCAGGCGGTGGCAAAATCTTTCTACCAGGGGCTGTTCGGCCTGGACCGCGAGATGAAGCTGAAAAACGTGCTGGCGGAAGGCTATACCGTGTCGGACGATGGGCTGGTCTATACCGTTAAGCTCCGTACCGGCGTGAAGTTCCAGGACGGCACCGACTTCAACGCCGAGGCGGTTAAGATCAACCTGGACCGTGCCAGCAATCCGGAGAACGGCCTTAAGCGCTACAACCTGTATAAAAATATCGCCAGCACCGAGGCGGTTGACCCGGCGACGGTGAAGATCACCCTGAAAGAGCCGTTCTCGGCGTTTATCAATATTCTGGCGCATCCCGCGACGGCGATGATTTCGCCCGCCGCCCTGAAAAAATACGGCAAAGAGATTGGCTTCCACCCGGTGGGAACCGGGCCGTACGAACTGCTTACCTGGAACCAGACCGATTTTGTGAAGGTGAAAAAATTCGCCGGATACTGGCAGCAGGGGCTGCCGAAGCTGGATACCATCACCTGGCGTCCGGTCGTGGACAACAATACCCGTGCCGCGATGCTACAAACCGGCGAAGCGCAGTTTGCCTTCCCAATTCCTTACGAACAGGCGGCGCTGCTGGCGAAAAACAGCAAGCTGGAGCTGGTGGCCAGCCCGTCGATAATGCAGCGCTACATCAGCATGAACGTCACGCAGAAACCGTTCGATAACCCGAAGGTGCGCGAAGCCATCAACTACGCCATTAACCGTCAGGCGCTGGTGAAAGTGGCCTTTGCCGGCTACGCCACCCCGGCGACGGGCGTGATGCCGCCAACCATTGAGTACGCGCAAAGCTATCAGCCATGGCCGTACGATCCGGCGAAAGCGCGGGAACTGCTGAAAGAGGCGGGCTATCCGAACGGCTTTAACACCACGCTGTGGTCGTCGCATAACCACAGTACCGCGCAGAAGGTGCTGCAATTTACCCAGCAGCAGCTGGCGCAGGTGGGCATTAAAGCCAGGGTCACGGCGATGGATGCCGGACAGCGAGCGGCGGAAGTGGAAGGCAAAGGACAGAAAGAGAGCGGCGTACGGATGTTCTACACCGGCTGGACGGCTTCAACCGGTGAAGCGGACTGGTCCCTGTCGCCGCTGTTTGCTTCCCAGAACTGGCCGCCAACGCTGTTCAATACCGCGTTCTACAGTAATCCGCAGGTGGATAAAGATCTGGCCGATGCCCTGAAAACCACCAAACCGGAAGAGAAAGCGCGCCTGTACAAAGAGGCGCAGGACATTATCTGGAAAGAGTCGCCGTGGGTGCCGCTGGTGGTGGAAAAACTGGTCTCAGCCCACAACAAAGCGCTGACCGGTTTTTACATCATGCCGGATACGGGCTTTAGCTTTGATGACGCGGATTTAAAATAAAACTCATGCTGAATTATGTGTGTAAACGCCTGCTGGGGCTTATCCCGACGCTGCTGATTGTGGCCGTGCTGGTGTTTTTGTTTGTCCATATGCTGCCCGGCGATCCGGCGCGTTTGATTGCCGGACCGGAAGCGGATGCGACGGTTATTGAACTGGTGCGTAAACAGCTCGGTCTTGACCAGCCGCTGTACAGGCAATTTCTGCGTTACATTGGCAATGTCCTTCAGGGCGATTTCGGCATCTCAATGGTGTCGCGTCGTCCGGTGTCGGAGGAGATTGCCAGCCGCTTTATGCCTACCTTCTGGTTAACGATTGCCAGTATGAGCTGGGCGGTTGTGTTTGGCCTGGGCGCGGGGATTGTCGCCGCCGTCTGGCGCAACCGCTGGCCGGATAAGCTCGGTATGGCGCTGGCGGTCACCGGCATCTCTTTCCCGGCGTTTGCGCTGGGCATGCTACTGATGCAGATTTTCTCCGTTGAGCTGGGCTGGTTGCCGACCGTCGGGGCCGACACCTGGAAGCACTACATTCTTCCCTCTATGACGCTTGGCGCGGCCGTTGCGGCGGTGATGGCCCGGTTTACCCGCGCCTCGTTTGTCGACGTGCTGAGCGAAGATTACATTCGCACCGCGCGGGCAAAAGGGGTGAGTGAGAAATGGGTCATTCTGAAGCATGGTTTTCGTAATGCGATGATACCGGTGGTCACGATGATGGGGCTACAGTTCGGCTTCCTGCTGGGCGGCTCTATTGTGGTTGAGAAGGTCTTTAACTGGCCGGGGCTGGGGCGCCTGCTGGTCGACTCGGTCGATATGCGTGACTATCCGGTCATTCAGGCTGAAGTCCTGCTTTTCTCGCTGGAGTTTATTCTTATCAACTTAGTGGTGGATGTGCTGTACGCCGCCATTAACCCGGCCATCAGGTATAAGTAAGATGCGATTACTGAACTGGCGTCGCCAGGCCATTTTAAACGCTATGCCGGGGATCAGGCCGGACCATATTCGCACCCCGTGGATTGAGTTCTGGCGTCGATTCCGTCGTCAGCCCGTCGCTATGGTCGCCGGGTTGTTTGTGTTACTGCTGATCCTGGTGGCGATTATCGCCCCCTGGTTAGCCCCGTTTGATGCGGAAAACTACTTCGATTACGACCGGCTGAACGATGGACCGTCGATGATGCACTGGTTTGGCGTG
Source organism: Enterobacter cloacae complex sp. AR_0002 (assembly GCF_001922365.1). NCBI lineage: Bacteria > Pseudomonadati > Pseudomonadota > Gammaproteobacteria > Enterobacterales > Enterobacteriaceae > Enterobacter > Enterobacter cloacae complex sp. AR_0002. The sequence continues at coordinate 1,991,919 of NZ_CP018814.1, read as the reverse complement.
GACTCGCTCGGGCGCGATATTTTCAGCCGCGTGCTGGTAGGGGCGCAGATCTCGCTGGCGGCCGGGGTCTTTGCGGTGCTGATGGGCGCAGCAATTGGCACCGTGTTGGGGCTGGTGGCCGGGTACTACGAAGGCTGGTGGGACCGCATCATCATGCGTATCTGCGATGTGCTGTTTGCCTTTCCCGGTATTCTGCTGGCGATTGCCGTGGTGGCGGTGATGGGCAGCGGCATGGCGAACGTCATCATCGCCGTGGCGGTATTCTCGATTCCCGCTTTCGCGCGTCTGGTACGTGGCAACACGCTGGTGCTGAAGCAGCAGACCTTTATCGAGTCGGCGCGCAGCATGGGAGCCAGCGATGCCACCATCCTGTTCAGCCATATTCTGCCGGGAACGGTCTCGTCTATCGTGGTCTATTTCACCATGCGCATAGGCGTGTCGATTATCTCGGCGGCCAGCCTGTCGTTTTTGGGGTTAGGCGCACAGCCGCCGACGCCGGAGTGGGGCGCGATGCTGAACGAGGCGCGGGCGGATATGGTGATTGCGCCACACGTGGCGATCTTCCCGAGCCTGGCGATTTTCCTGACCGTGCTGGCGTTTAATTTACTGGGGGATGGGCTGCGCGACGCGCTGGATCCGCGGATAAAAGGGTAGTGCTGTGGAATGTGCCGGGTGGCGGCGACGCCTTACCCGGCCTGGAACAGAGGCGTGGGGAGATTAAACCCGGCTGCCCCACAAATCATACTCGTCGGCGTTTTCGACCTTCACGCGAATAATATCGCCCGGCTTGACGTTGGTTTCGCCGTTCAGGTACACCGCGCCGTCGATTTCAGGCGCATCCGCCATGCTGCGGCCAATCGCGCCTTCTTCGTCCACTTCGTCGATAATCACCAGAATTTCGCGGCCCACTTTCTCCTGCAAGCGTTCAGCAGAGATCTGCTGTTGCAGCTGCATAAAGCGGTTCCAGCGCTCCTCTTTTACCTCTTCCGGTACCTGGTCCGCCAGCTCGTTGGCCGTTGCGCCTTCAACCGGGCTGTACTTGAAGCAGCCGACGCGATCCAGACGCGCCTCTTTCAGGAAGTCGAGCAGCATCTGGAAATCTTCTTCGGTTTCACCCGGGAAGCCGACAATAAAGGTGGAGCGCAGGGTCAGATCCGGACAGATTTCACGCCACTGCTTGATGCGCGCCAGCTGGCGGTCAACGGAGCCAGGGCGTTTCATCAGCTTCAGAATGCGCGGGCTGGCATGCTGTAGCGGGATATCCAGGTACGGCAGGATTTTGCCTTCCGCCATCAGCGGGATCACATCGTCAACGTGCGGGTACGGGTAGACGTAGTGCAGACGCGTCCAGATCCCGAGCTTAGCCAGCTGCTCGCACAGGCCGACCATGCTGGTTTTCACTGGCTCACCGTTGTGGAAACCGGAACGGTGTTTAACGTCCACGCCGTAGGCGGAGGTGTCCTGGGAGATGACCAGCAGCTCCTTCACGCCCGCGTCGGCCAGGCGTTTGGCTTCTGCCAGCACCTCGCCAATCGGACGGCTCACCAGATCGCCACGCATCGACGGGATGATGCAGAAGGTGCAGCGATGGTTGCAGCCTTCGGAAATTTTCAGGTAGGCGTAGTGGCGCGGCGTCAGCTTCACGCCCTGTTCCGGCACCAGGCTCAGGAACGGGTTGTGCTTTGGTTTGGGGACGTAGTGATGAACATGTTCCAGCACCTGCTCGTAGCTGTGTGGACCGGTGATCTCCAGCACCTTCGGGTGCACTTCACGGATCTGGTCTTCTTTTGCGCCCAGGCAGCCGGTCACAATCACTTTGCCGTTTTCCGTCAGGGCTTCACCAATGGCTTCCAGGGATTCCTGAACCGCGCTGTCGATAAAGCCGCAGGTGTTGACGATCACCATGTCGGCGTTGTCGTAGCTTGGCACCACGTCATAGCCTTCAGTGCGAAGTTCAGTCAGGATGCGTTCGGAGTCCACCAGGTTCTTCGGGCAGCCCAGGGAGACAAAGCCGATTTTCGGCGGGTGCGTAACATTGCTCATAGGTTAAAAATTCATCAATTATGGAGTTATCAGGGCGGGATTTTACAGCGTATCGCAGGGGATTTATACACTCTTGATGGCGCAGTTGAGGCCGGCAATCGTTGTAACATTGTAAAGAATGTTAATCAGTTATCGTTTATTGATCCCAGGCATTACATTGTACAAAAAATGACCTTATTCTTAATGAGGTAACATGGCTGACAGAGGAGGAATAGCATGTCCGTTGACAGACTGAAACGCGATCTGCTTAACAAGATGATCAACGCCCGAATCGACCTGGCTGCATATCTGCAACTCCGCAAGGCGAAAGGGTATATGTCAGTCAGCGAAAGCGAAAATCTGCGTGATAACTTCTTTGAACTTTGCAATTTCATGCGTGAAAAAGCACCCATCCTGAAAGCGCACTACGCTGAAAGCGAATTAGTGGCGCTGCGCAGCGCCGCCGAGGTGCTCTCCATCGCCGGGGTCTGTTTGATGAACGGACGTCACGACTGCCCGAATTTTATTGCCGTTAACGCGGAGAAGCTTGAAAACTGCCTGACCACGCTCGCGCTTTGCATCATGTGTCTGAACAAGCCGGAAACGCTTGCCCGGCACTGAACCCGGGGGAGGCAACTCCCCCTTCTGATTAAGCTTTTGTAAAAGTGGTAACGCACCCGGGAACAGTGGCTAATCTTTAAGCCATATGTCGATAAAGGAGTGCGTTATGCCTCGATCCTCGCTGATTTTCCTTCCAGTCTTGTTATTCCCGCTTTCACTGCTTGCAGCGCCTGAGACGGTTAAGGTCGACGTGCTACAGACAAAACTGGATCACCCCTGGTCGCTGGCGTTTCTGCCAGATAACAAGGGGCTGCTCATCACGCTCAAAGACGGGCAGCTTAAGCACTGGCAGGCAGGGAAAGGGCTCTCCGATCCGATTGTCGGCGTGCCGAAAGTGTGGGCGAGCGGCCAGGGCGGACTGCTGGACGTCGCGCTGGCCCCGGATTTTGCACAATCACGGCGGGTCTGGCTCAGCTTCGCCGAGGCAGGTAATGATGGCAAAGCGGGTACCGCGGTGGGCTATGGGCGGTTGAGCGATGACCTGTCGCGCATTGAGGGCTTCCAGGTGGTGTTCCGACAGATGCCGAAGCTCTCTACCGGCAACCACTTTGGCGGACGGCTGGTGTTCGACGGCAAAGGCCATCTTTTTATTGGCCTGGGTGAAAACAACCAGCGCCCGACGGCGCAGGATCTGGACAAGCTTCAGGGCAAGGTGGTGCGCCTGACGGAGGACGGAAAAGTGCCACCGGATAATCCGTTTGTGAACACCGCCGGTGCGCGCCCGGAAATCTGGTCCTATGGCATTCGCAACCCGCAGGGAATGGCGATGAACCCGTGGAGTGACACGCTGTGGCTCAACGAACACGGACCACGCGGTGGGGATGAGGTTAACATTCCTGAGAAGGGCAAAAACTACGGCTGGCCCCTGGCGACGCACGGGATCAATTACAGCGGCCTGAAAATCCCGGAAGCGAAAGGCGAGCACGTTGAGGGCACTGAAAAACCGCTGTTTGTCTGGAAAGTGTCGCCCGCCGTCAGCGGCATGGCGTTCTACAACAGCGACGTCTTCCCGCAGTGGAAAAACAAGCTGTTTATCGGCGCGCTGAAGGAGAAAGACGTCATCGTGCTGAGCGTGAAGGGCAATAGCGTGACGGAGGATGGGCGAATTCTTGGGGATAAAGATCAGCGTATCCGCGATGTGCGCGTCGGGCCGGATGGTTATCTGTACGTGCTGACCGACGAGACGGACGGGCAGCTTTGGAAAGTCAGCCCGTCCGGGTCGTAATCAGGTCACCGGGATCATCACCACGTTGCGATACGCCGGGCGCTCGCTGAGCTGCTGGATCCAGCGCTCAAGGTGAGGGCGCGGGGTCCAGCTGAGACCCATGTTAGTGAGGTTCCAGACGAAGGGGGCGACGGCGATATCGCCCACGCCGAACGTGTCGCCGGAGAACCAGGTATGCTTCGCCAGTTCGTCGTCCATCATCGCAAACAGCGACTCACACGCATCCTGGGCGGCATGAATGGCGGGATAATCACGATCGGCTTCCGGCGTACGGATAAGCCCCATCAGGATCACGCGGTGCGTGGGGGAAAGCGTCTGGTTTGCCCAGTCCATCCATTTTTCGCCCTGCGCGCGCTGGGCCGGATTTTCAACCCACAGGCGACCCTGGCCGTACTGCGCGGCGAGATAACGCACAATGGTATTGGACTCCCACAGCGTGGCGTCTGTCTCGTCATCGCGCAGCAACGGCACCAGCCCGTTTGGGTTCATCGCCAGATAGTCGGCGTCTTTATTCACCCCGAACGCCATGCCAGCCATAATTTGGTTGAACGGTAAATCCAGCTCCTCCAGCGTCCAGAGCACTTTCTTCACGTTAGTCGAATTGTTCCTGCCCCACAGCGTAATCATATTTACTCCCGATGAGATGTGAATCCGAGTCAGCTTTTCGCCATGGTGAGATAAACCTAACAATTACGCAACAGATGCTAAAAAAAACGCCGCAATCAAAGCGTATCTGAATGTTATTGCATAAACTTTAAAAACTTTACCTGGAACAGGTTTCTTTGAAGGCTGTAGTGCGCTATTACTCATCGCTTCTTGCGACACGGTGATTGTGACGTGATTTTTAGAATGGACACTCGGGTGGCATTTATGACGCAAAAAACTTCTTCTCTGCGCAGCCTGGCGGCAGGCTCGGCGCTGCTTTTCCTTTTTGCCCCAACGCTTCATGCGGCGGAACAGACAGCGCCCGAAGCGCCGCCTGTTGATGCGCGCGCCTGGATCCTGATGGATTACGCCAACGGGAAAGTGCTGGCGGAAGGTAACGCCGACGAAAAACTCGACCCGGCGAGCCTGACGAAAATTATGACCAGCTATGTGGTCGGCCAGGCGTTAAAAGCAGGCAAGATCAAGCTGAATGACATGGTCACCGTCGGGAAAGATGCCTGGGCGACCGGTAACCCGGCGCTGCGCGGCTCGTCCGTGATGTTCCTGAAGCCCGGTGATCAGGTCTCCGTTTCCGATCTGAATAAAGGGGTCATTATTCAGTCGGGAAATGATGCCTGTATTGCGCTGGCCGATTACGTCGCGGGCAGTCAGGACTCGTTTATTGGGCTGATGAATGGCTACGCGAAAAAACTGGGTCTGACCAATACCACCTTTAAAACCGTTCACGGCCTGGATGCGCCGGGTCAGTTCAGTACCGCGCGCGATATGGCGCTGCTGGGCAAAGCGCTGATCCATGACGTTCCGGATGAGTACGCCATCCATAAAGAGAAAGAGTTTACCTTCAATAATATTCGCCAGCCTAACCGTAACCGCCTGCTCTGGAGCAGTAACGTTAACGTGGACGGCATGAAAACCGGTACAACTGCCGGGGCCGGATACAACCTGGTGGCTTCTGCGACGCAGGGCGATATGCGCCTGATCTCGGTGGTGCTGGGCACGAAAACCGACCGCATTCGTTTTAACGAGTCAGAAAAACTGCTGACCTGGGGTTTCCGCTTCTTTGAAACCGTCACGCCGATTAAGCCGGACGCCACCTTCGTCAGCCAGCGCGTCTGGTTTGGTGATAAAAGTGAAGTAAACCTGGGGGCAGGTGAAGCGGGGTCCGTCACCATTCCACGCGGCCAGCTGAAAAACCTGAAAGCCAGCTATACCCTGACCGAGCCACAGCTGACCGCGCCGTTAAAAAAAGGCCAGGTGGTCGGGACGATAGATTTCCAGCTTAACGGCAAATCCATTGAGCAGCGTCCGCTGGTGGTAATGGAAGCGGTGGAAGAGGGCGGCTTCTTCAGCCGGATATGGGACTTTGTGTTAATGAAATTCCACGGCTGGTTTGGCAGCTGGTTCAGCTAAGTTTTTGCCGGGTGGCGGCTTCGCCTTACCCGGCATAACCTCAATACATCAACTTCACCTGCTGCGCTTTCGCGTATGCCACCAGCTCGTCATCCGGGCGGCAATCACTGACGATGGCGTCAAAGCGCGACAGCTCTCCCATCCTTGCCGGACGGACCTTGCCAAATTTACTGTGATCAACCACCAGCACATGCTGCTGTGCGGCGTTGAGCGCCCACTGTTTCACCGGTAACTCTTCAAGATTAAAACAGGTTGCCCCCTGTTTCACATTCACGCCCGCCGCAGAGTAAAAGGCGATATCCGGGCATACATTGCTCAGCGTGTCCTGATTATTCAGCGGTTTGAAAATGGCGTTGCTGGCATGAAATTCGCCGCCACACAAAATCACCCGGCACGCCGGTTTCTCCTGCAAGGCCAGGAAGGTGTTTAGCGAATAACAGACGGCGGTAAAGGGAACGGTGCTGTCGATGGCCTCGATGATCCACGGGGTTGTCGTACCGCAGTCAAAAAAAAGCGTTTGATGCGGCTGCACCAGCGAGGCGGCGAGCCGCGCGGCTTTGCGCTTCTCCTCCACCAGGCGTGTTTTTTGATCGCTTAACAGATAATGGCTGGCGCTACGCGGCTCCAGAACAATATACCCGCCAAGCAGCACAACGGGGGCGCTGTCGCTGTTCAGATCGCGACGAATGGTCATTTCAGACACGCCAAGCAGGGTAGCGGCTTCCTTAAGATGCAGCTTATCGCTGCGCTTCAGCGCCTGGAGCAGCTGAGCAATGCGGTCATCGCGACGTGTTTCCATAGATCCTCGGGCTAAAAAAGTGAGCCCCCGCAGGGCGGGGGCTCAAGTGTAACCTGACGGACCGGGGTTAGTCACGTATCCAGCCTTTGCGGATCGGAAGGGCAAACAGAACGCGATAGGCCTGTGATAATCCACGATAAAGCGCCGGACCAAAGAGGCTCCACAGGATGGCTGCGCTGATGCAGCCCATCAGTCCCACCAGGAAACCGCCGACCATATCCAGCGGCCAGTGCACGCCCAGGTAGACGCGGGACCAGGCGATGGTGACCGCCACGCCCATCAGCACTACGCCGGACCACAGGCGATGCCAGAACAGGAAGGCCAGCGCAAAGGTGAAGATCACCGTGCCGTGATCGCTCGGGAACGAGTCGTCCGGCGCATGGTGCAGGAAGTTGTAGCCGACGCGATCGACAAACGGACGATCGTGTGGGAAGGCGTGGCCCAGCACGTAGCTTGCCAGCACGCTGACGCCGATCGCCATCGCCATTTTGATCACCAGATGGCGCTGGGCGGTGACCTGTGTACGAGGTCCCCATAACCAGAGGATCACCGCCAGCGCCGGTACAATGCTGATCACATCTTTCGCAATGAAGGTGGCGAGATCGATCATCCATTCCGGTGACGACGGCGTGGCGTTGAGCAGGTAAAACAGTTCGTAGTTCAGATTTTCTAACATAATCTCGTTACTCTTTAGCAAACCAGGCGGAAACCAGCCCGTAAACCAGCACCTGGGAAAACCAGACCCACCACCCGGCCCACAGGTTGTGAGAGAAAAAATGCGCGCCGCGCATGACCTGCCCGAATCCCATCAGCAGCCCCATAACACCGCCCAACGCGACAAAGGTCCAGGCCAGGCGTGGACGTTCACGCCAGAAGGCAAAAAACAGCCCCATCACCATAAACCCGCTTGAGGCGTGGCCGCCGGGAAAGCAGCGTCCCGGTCCGCTGTCTGCCGGAATCGCGCTGAACAGGGGATACGAGACGGCTTTGCCGCCATACTCCACCAGATCCCACGGACAGCTGTGGTGGCTCATGCTTTTCAGGGCTCCTACAACGAGCGCGCCCAGACCCATCAGAAGCGCGGCCGTCACCAGCCGGGCATTGCGTCTGTAAGTCCCGTAAACCAGCGCGATGACGGCCAGGGCAATGGCCACATATTTCGCCAGCCGATGGTTGAGCAGATCCAGCAGCGGATTTTGCTGTAGCGGGAAATGATGCGTCGCCGCGTCATACCAAAAGCCGGTGATCCATCGGTCAAGCGATTCATCGCGCGAAAGCCAGGTAAAAAGCAGCGCAAGGACGATCAGCACGAAAAGCTGATAACCATAAAAGCGGGCAGGCAAACGGTAAAGGCGTTTTGTCTTATTTGTCGGTAACTTAGATAATTCTGAAGGGCTGACGGCGTGTGTCATAGTTTCGGTCAATAACGTGAAATAGCACTATCATAAGGAGGGCAACTTAAGGAAACCTTAAACAACAACGATAAGTGCCTTATTTCTGTTTTTTCACGTTAATTTGCTATCTCAGACAGCGGCAATTCATTACACTCATCGCGATTTTTTCATATTAAAGAGATTGCATGATAAACCGTTCTTCTTCCGGTAATCGTCTGGGTCGTCAGGCGTTACTTTTTCCTCTGTGTCTGGTGCTTTACGAATTCTCTACCTACATCGGCAACGACATGATCCAGCCAGGCATGCTGGCTGTGGTTGAGCAGTACAACGCAGGTATTGAGTGGGTACCTACATCGATGACCGCCTATCTCGCGGGCGGCATGTTTTTACAGTGGCTTTTAGGGCCGCTGTCGGATCGTATTGGCCGCCGCCCGGTGATGCTGACGGGCGTGGTATGGTTTATCGTCACCTGTCTCGCCACGCTGCTGGCGCAGAACATTGAGCAGTTTACGTTGCTGCGTTTCCTTCAGGGCGTGAGCCTGTGCTTTATTGGTGCCGTGGGCTACGCCGCTATTCAGGAGTCGTTTGAGGAGGCGGTATGTATCAAAATTACCGCGCTGATGGCGAACGTGGCGCTGATTGCACCGCTTCTGGGGCCGCTGGTGGGAGCCGCATGGGTCCACGTCGCGCCGTGGGAAGGGATGTTCGTGCTCTTTGCCGCGCTTGCGGCCATCTCTTTCTTTGGTCTGCACCGTGCGATGCCGGAGACCGCCACCCGCCTGGGCGAAAAGCTCTCGCTTAAAGAGCTGGGGCGTGATTATAAGGCGGTGCTGAAAAACGGCCGTTTTGTCGCGGGCGCGCTGGCGACGGGCTTTGTCAGCCTGCCGCTGCTGGCGTGGATTGCCCAGTCGCCGGTCATTATCATCAGCGGCGAACAGCTTAGCAGCTATGAGTATGGCCTGTTACAGGTGCCGATTTTTGGCGCGCTGATTATCGGTAACCTGGTGCTGGCGCGTCTGACGTCACGCCGTACCGTGCGTTCGCTGATTATTATGGGCGGTTGGCCCATAGCGGCAGGGCTGATTATCGCGGCGGTGGCGACCGTAGCCTCGTCTCATGCGTACCTGTGGATGACTGCGGGGCTGAGCATTTACGCGTTTGGTATCGGCGTGGCGAATGCCGGTCTGGTACGCCTGACGCTGTTCGCCAGTGAAATGAGTAAAGGCACGGTCTCTGCCGCGATGGGGATGCTGCAAATGCTGATTTTCACCGTCGGAATTGAGGTGAGCAAGCATGCTTATGCTTTCGGCGGTAACGGGCTGTTCAGCCTGTTCAACCTCGCCAACGGCGTGCTGTGGATTGCCCTGATGGTGGTATTCCTGAAAGACAAACGCGTCGGAAACGCCCTGCAACCGTAATCCTTATCCCCTCTCCCCCCTGGGCGAGCTCGGGACAGTTCCCTCTCCCTGTGGGCTGAGGGATCCCCAGTAATTTGAAAGCAAAAGCGATAACGTTGCCTCAGAATAACTGAGGGCTTTCAGCGATGCCTCGGTCCGGCTGTAAATCGCTGAGGCGTTTCCTGTAGGCCGGGGCGAGGCGCAGGGATGCGCCGAGAGGGCGGGCTTTACAGGGATGTTACCTCCGCCCGTCCCCGATAAGCCGGAAGGAATAAGCCGAAGGCACCTCGAAGCGGCGATTTTCCGCCGGAAGCCCGGGTCGCCAGGGTGGTGGCGACTGAGCCACCCTGGCACGTTCACCGGTCATGTCGTGACAGAGTAGCAAGGAACATAAAGTGAACGGAATGACCACCAGAGCCGTATGTTCCCCCTCACCCCAGCCCTCTCCCTCAAGGGAGAGGGGGCCGTCTGTGCAGGCATTATTTTGTGGGGAACCCTCAGCCCTGTGGGAGAGGGTTAGGATGAGGGCACCAGAGCGCACGGAATCAATTAAACGGCGCCTCCCCGTCCAGCACCCTATCAATTACGTCCAGCACCCCTTCGTCATTATTGTTCGGCGCTTCATAGCGGGCCACCGCCTTAATGTGCGGTCTGGCATTGGCCATCGCGAAGCCAAACCCAGCCTGGCGCAACATCTCCACGTCGTTACCGCTGTCGCCAAAGGCCACCACTTCACTGTCCTCAATGCCCCAGCGCGCTTGCAGGATCCGCAGGCCGTTAGCTTTGTGTACGCCGGGGATAATCAGGTCGATACTGCCGTGTCCCGTGGTCACCGGCACCATGATGTCGCCAAGCTTCTCATGCAGCAGCGCCTGAATGCGCGGAATTTCGTCGTCAGAGACGTTTAGCCCGAATTTGAAGAAAATATCGTTGAGGTTGTCAAAGCTGCTGACGCTTTCAAGGCGGTGATAGTATTTCGCAGCAATCTCTTTGAAGAGGTCGTTATACGTTTTCAGCGTGTAGGCGCTGTTTTTTCCGCAGGCAATTATCTCAATGCCGGGCACGTCGTTTAACAGGGTGGCGACGGTCAGAAAATGCTCTTTCGACAGTTCGCCGTTAAACACGTCTTCGCCCGCATCTACCACCCAGCCGCCGTTTTCGGCGACGAAGGCAATTTCATGGGCGATCTCCGGGAAAAATGAGATCAGCTGGTAGTACTGGTTTCCGCTGGCGACCACAAAACGGATGCCTTGCGCTTTCATGCGCGCGTACTGCGCCAGAAAACGCGCGCGGTTATAGGTTTTCGCATCGCTCAGGAAGGAGCCATCCATGTCGACTGCAATCAGTTTAACGCTCATATCCCTTCTCCATTGACGTTGTTTCTGCTTCCGGTTTTGCCACCGCTCGCGCCACCAGGGCGGCAATAATGACTAACCCTAATACCACCAGCATCGCGCTGCGTAACCCGTAGTGCTCACCGAGGAATCCAAGCAGCGGCGGGCCCACCAGGAAAGCGAGGTAGCCCGTGGTCGCCACGACGCTCACGCGCGTCGGCGCGTCGGGGCCGGTATCGCTGGCAGCGGAAATGGTCAGCGGGAAGCCAAGGGAGGCGCCCAGTCCCCACAGGATCACCGACACGCCGGCAATCCAGTCCACATCCACAAAGATAATCATCGCGATGCCCAGCCCACCCAGCAGGGCGCTGGCACGGACGACAGCCACGCGGCTGTAACGGTCGATAAACCAGCCCCCGGTAAAGCGTCCGACGGTCATGCCGAGCGTAAACCCGGCGTAAATCAGCGAGCCGGAGGTGGGGCTAAATCCGTGCCCGTCCACCATCAGCAACGGTAGCCAGTCGTTGGCCGAGCCTTCAGCAAACGCCATCGCCAGCACCACCACGCCAATCAGCATTAGCTGGAAATCACGATAAAAGGGCAACCCTTTTTCCGCAGACTTCTGTTCGTCCGTGGCGTGTTGTCCTGTGCCTGCGGGAATAGCCCTGATGCCGGTGAGGATCGGGATAATACAGACCAGCGCCGCCAGCAAAATGTGCACATTGGCCGCAATGCCCAGCGCCGTCAGCGCCATCCCCACGCCCGCGCCCGCCAGCGTGCCGAGGCTGTAAAAACCATGCATCATCGGCAGCACCGTTTTGTTCATCGCCTGTTCGACGGCGGCCCCCTCGACGTTAATGGCCACTTCCGCCGCACCAAAGCTGCCGCCAAATACCATCAGCCCAAGGGCAAACATCAGCGGCGAGGCGAACCACAGCGCCACGCTCAGACCGAGCATTCCCACCACGGCGCAGCACATGGTGGTGCGGATCACCGCGCGCGTGCCAAAGCGCTTCACCAGCCAGGCCGAGCAGAGGATGCCGCTCATCGAGCCAATCGACAGGCCAAACAGCACGATCCCCATCTCCGCCGTCGAGACGGACAGCGTATCGCGGATTGCCGGGGTGCGCGTTGCCCAGGAAGCCATCAGCAGCCCGGGGATGAAGAAGAACATAAACAGCGCCCACATGCGCAGATGCAGGGCTTTGCGAGGAGAAGTTAGCGTCATTGGGATCAGCACCAGAAGTACAACAATAGCGACAACACTAGCAACTTTGTGTACATTTGTACACAAACTGGATGAGGATTTTATGAGCAGACCACCGAACGACCCTAACCGCCGCGAGAAGATACTCCAGGCGACGCTGGACACCATTGCTGAGCACGGTATTCATGCCGTCACGCACCGCAAAATTGCCACCTGCGCAGGCGTGCCGCTGGGGTCGATGACCTACTATTTCGACGGGATGGAGTCGCTTCTGGAGGAGGCCTTCACGTGGTTTACGCAGCAGATGTCTCAGCAGTACCGGGATTTCTTCGCGGGGGTGACCGGGCGGGAGAGGGCGTGCGAGGCCATTACCACGCTGATCCACAGTTCAGCCGTGACCACGCCACACAATATGGCGCTGATGTATCAGTTATACGCGTTTATGCACCGCAGCGCCGCGCTGAAAACGGTGATGCAGGACTGGATGAAGATGAGCCAGACTACGCTTGAGCAGTGGTTTGATCCGGCCACCGCCCGTGCGCTGGATGCGTTTATCGAGGGAATGACGCTGCATTTTGTAACCGACCGGTCGCCGTTAACCCGGGAGGAGATCCGGGTGATGGTGGGGCGGATTGCGGGCGAGGATACCATCTGATAGCGCTCGCCCCGGCCACGCCTGATGTCAGGAGATTTTTTTCCCGCTGGCGTCAACGACGACTTCGCCATCTTCCTTCGTAAATGCCCCTTTTTGCGCGTCCGGAAGGATGTCGAGAACGGCTTCAGAAGGGCGGCACAGACGGGTACCCAGCGGCGTCACCACAATCGGACGGTTAATCAGAATAGGGTATTGCAGCATGAAATCGATAAGCTGGTCGTCGGTGAAATGTCCCTGTGAAAGGCCCAGTTGCTCATAAGGCTCGACGTTTTTGCGCAGCAGATCGCCTATGGAAATCCCCATATCTGCAATCAGCCTGGTCAGTTCATCACGCGACGGTGGGTTATCAAGATAGAGAATAATTTCGGGTTCCGTACCGCTGTTGCGGATCATCTCCAGCGTATTGCGCGACGTGCCGCAGGCCGGGTTGTGGTAGATAGTGATATGGCTCATATCCGTTACTCATTACAGTGTGAAGGAGAGACGTAGCGCCAGCGCGGCAAGCGTCACAAAGAGAACTGGCAGCGTCATTATGATGCCCGTCCTGAAATAGTAGCCCCAGGTAATAGTCATGTTTTTCTGTGCCAGCACATGAAGCCATAGCAGGGTAGCCAGGCTCCCGATGGGGGTAATTTTCGGCCCCAAATCGCAGCCAATCACGTTAGCGTAAATCATCGCCTCTTTAACCAACCCTGTTGCAGCACTACCCTCAATGGAGAGCGCGCCAATCAGCACCGTTGGCATATTGTTCATTATGGATGACAGGAAGGCGGTGATAAATCCGGTTCCCAGCGTGGTGACCCAGAGTCCGTACCCGGCTAAGTAATCAAGAACGCCTGAAAGAGACTCCGTCAGCCCGGCGTTGCGCAGGCCATACACCACCAGATACATCCCCAGCGAGAAGATAACAATTTGCCACGGCGCGCCGCGCAGCACTTTTCCGGTGTTAATGGCGTGCCCGCGTTTAGCAACGGCAAACAAAATCAGCGCGCCAGTTGTTGCGATAGCGCTGACCGGGATACCCAGAGGTTCAAGAACAAAGAAACCGACGAGCAGTAGCAGCAGCACGATCCAGCCCGTTCTGAACGTTGGCAGGTCGTGAATGGCCAAAGCAGGCTCGCGGAGTTTTGCCAGGTCATATTCGGGGGGGATTTCATTTCGGAAGAACAGATGCAGCATCACCAGCGTTGCGGCAATCGCAGCGATATCAACCGGGATCATCACCGAGGCGTATTCGCTAAAGCCCAGCTTAAAGAAGTCAGCTGAGACGATGTTGACCAGGTTGGATACAATCAGCGGCAGGCTGGCGGTATCGGCGATAAATCCCGCCGCCATCACGAACGCCAGCGTGGCCTGCTTGCTGAACCCCAGCGCCAGCAGCATGGCGATAACGATAGGCGTCAGGATCAATGCCGCACCGTCATTGGCGAACAGCGCCGCCACGGCCGCACCCAGCAGCACGATCCAGGTAAACAGCAACCGCCCGCGACCGTTTCCCCAGCGAGCAACGTGCAGCGCCGCCCACTCGAAAAAGCCGGACTCATCCAGCAGCAAACTGATAACGATTACCGCGATAAACGTGGCCGTCGCATTCCAGACGATATTCCACACCACAGGGATATCGTTAATGTGGATCACGCCGCTCATCAGCGCCAGCGCGGCGCCAATGGTCGCGCTCCAGCCGATGCTGAGCCCTCTGGGTTGCCAGATGACCAGCACCAGTGTGAATAAAAAAATCGCTCCTGCCAGAAACATCTTTTACTCCGTTATATCTGTTTTTGTGAATGTGTCGTGGTCAGCAAGGGCCCGGGAGGCGGTTTTTCAGCTTCATACGTGTCTCTTCTCGCAGGCAGTTCCAGCTGTTATCGATAACGGTTGCCGCCCACGCGGGCATGTTGGGAGAGAGACGGTAGTAGATCCATTTACCCTCACGACGATCGATGACCAGCCCGGCCTCGCGCAGTAAGGCCATATGGCGCGAGACTTTCGGCTGCGGCTCGTTGGTAGCGGAGCAGAGATCGCAGACGCACAACTCGCCCGCCTCACGCAGAAGCATGACGATGGAGAGGCGCGTTTCGTCGGAGAGGGTTTTGAAGAGCTGGATGGGGAGTAGCATCGGGTGATCCTGCGTGGTTTTTTGTCATATTCATTAAATCATATATGTTTGTGGCGAGTGAGGGAACTATCTCCTTTCAGGCTGTGCTTTTTGCTATGGGATCATTCTTCTGGTTTGAAAGTACATGGATGAAATTCGCCGGGTGTTTTGGGGCGTTGATAGTCGGCTATGTGCTTTCATACGGAGCTGCAAAAATTAGAGGTGGGTGAGCTTTAAAGCTCGATTTTGAGGAATCAAATCTGACATGCAAAAAATCTGTCGCCATTATGTCGCCAATGACCCAATGCTATGTATGTAACTGATTGAATTTAATGGTTTATTTTTTAAGGCAACAAAAAACCCATCAACCTTGAACCAAAACGGCGGGGTTGATGGGCTCCACAAATTGGGGACATCAAAGAAAAGCAGTGGCACTAGTTATGACTGCCCCCTGATAAAAAAGTTCTGCGCGTAACGAAAATAATTTTCACCACGCGCAAACTTGAGACTTATCCGAGTCCTGGCCAGATGATGATGATCAGCGTACCTGCCAGCGTGAGCAGTACGTTAGCGATAGCATAGGTGCCCGCATACCCCAGTGCCGGGATGTTGCTGCGCGCGGTGTCGCTGATGATCTCCATCGCCGGTGCGCAGGTGCGCGCGCCCATCATCGCGCCGAAGAGCAGGGCGCGGTTCATGCGCAGCACGTAAGCGCCGAACAGGAAACAGATCACCACCGGTACCAGGCTGACGATAAGTCCGGAAACCAACATTTGCCAGCCGACCGCGCCCAGGCCGTTGCCAATGCCGCTCCCGGCGCTTAAGCCGACACCCGCCATAAAGACCATCAGACCGAACTCTTTCACCATGTTCAGCGCACCCTGAGGGATATAGCCGAAGGTGGGATGGTTCGCTCGCAGAAAGCCCAGCATGATCCCGGCGAACAGCAGACCGGCTGCGTTACCAATGCCGAAGCTAAAGTTGCTGAACTGGAAGGTGATCATTCCGATCATCAGGCCGACAATGAAGAAGGCGCAGAAGGCTAACAGGTCCGTCACCTGGCTGTGGATCGAGATAAAGCCGATACGATCGGCAACGGTTTTAACACGTCGGGCATCGCCGCTAACCTGCAACACATCGCCTTTATTGAGCACCACGTTATCGTCGATAGGCATTTCAATCTGGCTGCGGATCACGCGGTTGAGGAAACAACCGTGGTCGGTCAGCTTCAGCTGTGCCAGACGGCGGCCCACGGCATTGTGGTTTTTCACCACAATCTCTTCGGTGACAATACGCATGTCCAGCAGGTCGCGGTCAAACACCTCTTTCCCGTTGCGGAAGCTCGGATCGAGACGCGCGTGGGCGTCCGGGTAGCCAACAAGGGCGATGTCATCGCCCATCTGGAGCACCGCGTCACCGTCCGGGTTTGCCAGAATGCCGTTACGACGGATACGTTCGATGTAGCAGCCGGTCTGACGGTAGATCCCCAGCTCGCGCAGGTTTTTCCCGTCGGTCCAGGCAACCAGCTCCGGCCCGACGCGGTAGGCGCGGATCACCGGCAGGTAAACTTTACGTTTGGAGTCCGTGTCCAGGCCGCGCTCGCGGGCGATGGTCTGGGCGCTGGTCTGGAGATCCTGATGCTGAAGTTTTGGCAGATAGCGCGCGCCAACAATCAGGCTCACCAGACCAATCAGATAGGTCAGGGCATAGCCCAGACTCAGGTTGTCCAGCGCGGAGGAAAGCGGCGTGCCGGCCATGCCAGAATGACGAAGCGTATCCCCCGCGCCGACAAGCACCGGTGTGGAGGTCATCGAGCCTGCCAGCATACCGGCCGTTAAGCCGATGTCCCAGCCAAACAGCTTGCCCAGCCCTAACGCAATCAGCAGGGCGCTGCCGACCATCACCAGAGCCAGCATCAGGTAATTTTTGCCATCTCGGAAGAAAATGGAAAAAAAGTTCGGACCGGCTTCCACGCCTACGCAAAAAATAAACAGCATGAAACCTAAGTTAAGCGCGTCCGTGTTAATACTGAAATGTTGTTGACCTAATAACAGGGAGACGACTAAAACGCCAATGGAATTACCAAGTTGAACTGAACCCAGGCGTAATTTACCCAGACAAAGGCCCAGCGCCAGTACCACAAATAATAACAGGATGTAATTCCCATTTAACAAGTCTGCGACGTTTATATTCACGGAGGCTAACTTCTTGTTTACCAGTAAGTTGTTGAATGAAAGGACTATTTGGGCTACTGTTTTCAGAGTCAGGGAATCACTTTGCATCTCCCTGCTTCCTGATAAATACCCTAAACACTAGCAGTCGGTTAGTTTAATCGTAATAGCTACCGACAGCCACCTATTATCGCACGACTTCTGTGCGTGCTTTGGCAAGGATTGCCGCATTGCTTTATCTGACTGGGCGTTCACCGGACGATTTTTGTATTTGATAGAGATAAGTCAGGAGGATAGTTTGAACTTTAAACGAAACTGGGCTGGCGTAATCAGCTGTTTTTTGCTGTTTACGGTCGTTTGCATGTCACTCGCTTTTAACGTGAAAGGCGCCTTCAGAGCGTCCGGTCATCCCGAGCTGGGCCTGTTGTTCTTCATCCTGCCGGGGGTAGTAGCCGGTTTTCTCTCACGTAAAGGCGAGGTGGTGATGCCGCTTATTGGGGCAATGCTTGCGGCCCCGCTCTGCCTGCTTCTGATGCGCGTGCTGTTTCTCTCGTCGAGAAGCGTCTGGCAGGAAGTGGCGTGGCTACTGAGTGGCGTTTTCTGGTGTGCGCTGGGCGCGCTCTGTTTCTTATTTACGCGCAGCCTGCTGCAACAGCGGAAGCAACGTAAATAAAAACGCCCTCAGGGTGAGGGCGTCTTCGCATTACTGAGCCGCAAACAGGCCCAGGTGTTCTTTGGCGTAGGCCTCAAAATCGGTGCAGCCGCCGATGTGTTTCTGATCGAGGAAGATCTGCGGCACGGTTTCAACCGGTTTACCCACAGTTTTTTCCAGATCGGCTTTAGTGATGCCTTCCGCGTGGATATCCACGTAACGGAAGTTGAAATCATCACGTTCTTCAGTCAGTTTTTCTGCCAGCTCTTTCGCGCGTACACAGTAAGGGCATCCTGGACGACCAAAAATTACTGCAAACATTTCTCTCTCCTCAAAAAACAAGCCTGACGGCGAATAGCGCCTATAGTGCACGATAACCTGCCGTCATGGAAAGAAGGTTTCACCTGTCACTTTGATACAGTCAGGCTATGTTTCGCCAATTACATCAGGTGGATCATTGCCTATACTGGCTGCCATACGTTTTACGCAACACAAAGAGAGACAAAATGACGCCAACCATTGACCTGCTTCGTTCCCACCGTTCCATTCGCCATTTCACCGATGAGCCGATTACCCAGGCGCAGCGGGACGCGATCATCGACAGCGCAAGAGGCACCTCCAGCTCCAGCTTTTTGCAGTGCAGCTCCATTATCCGCATCACCGATCCGGCGATGCGTGAGCAGCTGGTAACGCTGACGGGCGGACAAAAGCACGTTGCCCAGGCGGCTGAGTTCTGGGTGTTCTGCGCCGATTTTAACCGTCACCTGCAAATCTGTCCTGAGGCCGAGCTGGGGCTGGCGGAACAGCTGCTGCTGGGCGTTGTGGATACGGCACTGATGGCGCAAAACGCGTTCACGGCGGCGGAATCACTGGGGCTTGGCGGCGTCTATATTGGCGGGCTGCGTAACAACATCGAAAGCGTGACGGAACTGCTGAAGCTGCCGAAACACGTGCTGCCGCTGTTTGGTCTGTGCCTCGGCTGGCCGGCGGATAACCCGGATCTGAAGCCGCGCATTCCTGCTGCGATGCTGGTGCATGAAAACCACTACCAGCCGGTCGACCAGGACGTTCTGCATCAATACGATGAAGAGCTGGCGAACTACTATCTGACGCGCGACAGCAACAACCGCCGCGACACCTGGAGCGACCATATTCGTCGCACCATCATCAAGGAGAACCGCCCGTTCATTCTCGACTACCTGCACAAACAGGGCTGGGCAACGCGGTAGTCCATTCCTCCTGCGCCTCGTGTATGATAGGCAGGCTTTTACCATGTCTTTAGAGAGGTGCAGGGTGAAAATTGCCATATTGTCCCGGGATGGAACGCTCTATTCATGTAAACGCCTGCGAGAAGCGGCGGCGAAACGCGGACATCAGGTTGAAATCCTCGATCCGATGTCCTGCTATATGAACATCGACCCTGCGGCGTCGTCGATTCATTACAAAGGCCGCAAATTGCCGCATTTTGATGCGGTAATTCCACGTATTGGCTCCCAGATCACCTATTACGGCACGGCCGCGCTGCGCCAGTTTGAAATGCTGGGAAGCTATCCGCTCAATGAATCCGTGGCGATTTCCCGCGCCCGCGATAAGCTGCGCTCGCTGCAACTGCTGGCGCGCCAGGGGATCGATCTGCCCGTCACCGGGATTGCTCACTCCCCGGACGACACCAGCGATTTAATCGACATGGTGGGCGGTGCGCCGCTGGTCATTAAGCTGGTGGAAGGTACGCAGGGTATTGGAGTGGTACTGGCGGAGACGCGTCAGGCGGCGGAAAGCGTGATCGATGCGTTTCGCGGTCTGAATGCCCATATTCTGGTGCAGGAGTATATTAAAGAGGCTAAAGGGTGCGACATCCGCTGCTTTGTGGTGGGCAATGAAGTGGTGGCCGCCATAGAGCGGCAGGCGAAAGAGGGCGATTTTCGCTCTAACCTTCACCGCGGCGGTATCGCACGGGTGGCCCTTATCAGCGAGCGCGAGCGTGAGATTGCGGTGAAAGCGGCGCAGACGCTGGGCCTGGACGTGGCGGGGGTCGATCTGCTGCGTGCCGACCGCGGGCCGTTGGTGATGGAAGTTAACGCCTCGCCGGGGCTGGAAGGGGTGGAAAAAACCACAGGCGTCGATATTGCAGGTAAAATGATCGCATGGATTGAACGCCATGCGACGCCGGGATTTTGCCTGAAAACGGGCGGTTAAATGGATCGGCGCGCACTTTTTGCGTAATCTGGACAACGTTTTTATTTAAGAGGCTGCACTGCGATGGATTTACAGGTCGTACCTACACTGGATACGTTACGTCAATGGCTCGATGATGCCGGTATTACTTTCTTCGAATGCGACTCCTGCCAGGCGCTGCATCTGCCTCACATGCAAAATTTCGACGGCATTTTCGATGCCAAAATCGATCTGATTAACGACGTGATCCTTTTCTCCGCGCTGGCTGAAGTAAAGCCGTCCGCGCTGCTGGCGCTGGCATCCGATCTGTCAGCGATCAACGCCAGTTCTTTGACGGTGAAAGCGTTTCTTGACATACAGGATGATAATCTGCCAAAGCTGGTGGTTTGCCAGTCTTTATTCTCCGGCGCGGGGCTCTCCTTCAAGCAGTTCGCCTGGTTTATGCGCCTGAGCGAAGAGCAAATTTCCATGGTCATGATGGAAGCCAACGCACATCACCTGCTGTATAGCGCGGAAGATGACGCCGAGAATAATGATGCATCTCCCAATTTTCTCCACTAAGCCTGTCTGACTTTTGCGCAGTCGCTGCCAGAGCGGCTGCATAACACCGTTTTTTCTGCTGCTTTTAACCTTTCTTTAAAGAATTTTTCACCTCCTCTCCGGCCGTTTCGGCTTATCACGTAGACATAATCTGCATAAAAAATTGATAAAAGGCGTTTTTTCGTCTGGGCTATAGCCGGAGACACGGGCTACAGTTATTCTTGCGGTGCTTAAAAAAGCGAGCGGAACCTGCCGGGATGAGGGGGGTATTTTATTTCGGGCAGAGCGACAAACTATGCATGATTATTGCATATCTTCAGGCTGCACAGTTTTGGTTCGTTTGTTAACGAACTTTCAGAAGGAATAACAATATGATCGCCTTGAATAAAAAATGGTTATCGGGTCTGGTTGCGGGTGCTCTGATGGCCGTCTCTGCCGGCACGCTCGCTGCGGAACAAAAAACGCTGCACGTCTATAACTGGTCTGACTATATTGCGCCGGACACCGTCGCGAATTTTGAAAAAGAGACCGGCATTAAGGTTGTCTACGACGTGTTCGATTCCAACGAAGTGCTGGAAGGCAAACTGATGGCGGGCAGCACCGGTTTCGACCTGGTGGTGCCGTCGGCAAGCTTCCTGGAGCGTCAGTTGACCGCTGGTGTCTTCCAGCCGCTGGACAAGAGCAAATTACCGAACTGGAAAAACCTCGATCCGGACGTGCTGAAGCTGGTGGCGAAGCACGACCCGGACAACAAATACGCGATGCCTTACCTGTGGGCGACCACCGGTATTGGCTATAACGTGGATAAAGTCAAAGCGGCGCTGGGCCCGGACGTCAAGCTGGACAGCTGGGACGTAGTGCTGAAGCCGGAAAACCTCGAGAAGCTGAAAAGCTGCGGCGTCTCTTTCCTCGATGCGCCGGAAGAGATTTTCGCCACCGTGCTTAACTATCTCGGCAAAGATCCAAACAGCAGCAAGGCCGACGACTACACCGGTCCGGCGACCGACCTGCTACTGAAGCTGCGTCCGAATATTCGCTACTTCCACTCCTCTCAGTACATCAACGACCTGGCGAACGGGGATATCTGCGTGGCCATCGGCTGGGCGGGCGACGTCTGGCAGGCGGCGAACCGCGCGAAAGAGGCAAAAAACGGCGTGAATGTTTCCTACTTCATTCCGAAGGAGGGGGCGCTGGCGTTCTTCGACGTCTTCGCTATGCCGGCTGATGCGAAAAATAAAGAGGAAGCGTATCAGTTCCTCAACTACCTGATGCGTCCGGACGTGATTGCTCACATCAGCGACCACGTCTACTACGCCAACGGTAACAAGGCCTCCGTGCCGCTGGTGAGCGAAGAAATCCGCAATAATCCGGCGATCTACCCGCCAGCCGATGTGTTTGCCAAGCTCTTCACCCTGAAAGTGCAGGAACCAAAAATTGACCGTGTGCGTACCCGCGCGTGGACCAAGGTGAAAAGTGGTAAGTAACGGCGTTTGATATCGTTGCCCGGTGGCGCCGTCGCTTACCGGGCCGACAAATCCCGTAGGCCGGGCAAGCGTTAGCGCCGCCCGGCGATGCGCACCCTGACGGTGCGTTTGCACCAGTGTTGATCTATGCCGGAGAGCACCCCGTGAATGACGCGATCCCCCGCCCGCAGGCGAAAGTCCGTAAAGCGCTGACCCCGCTTCTTGAAATTCGTAACCTCACCAAATCCTTCGACGGCCAGCATGCCGTGGACGATGTCAGCCTGACGATCTACAAAGGTGAAATTTTTGCTTTGCTCGGCGCATCCGGCTGCGGTAAATCGACCCTGCTGCGCATGCTGGCCGGGTTTGAACAGCCCACCGCCGGGCAGATCGTGCTGGATGGGGTAGACCTCTCCAGCGTGCCGCCGTACCAGCGGCCCATCAACATGATGTTCCAGTCCTATGCCCTGTTCCCACACATGACCGTCGAGCAGAACATCGCCTTCGGCCTGAAGCAGGACAAACTGCCGAAAGCCGAAATCACCGCGCGCGTGGCGGAGATGCTGAGCCTGGTGCATATGCAGGAGTTTGCGAAGCGTAAGCCGCATCAGCTTTCCGGCGGCCAGCGTCAGCGCGTGGCGCTGGCAAGAAGTCTGGCGAAGCGTCCAAAATTATTACTGCTCGACGAGCCGATGGGCGCGCTGGATAAAAAGCTGCGCGACCGGATGCAGCTGGAAGTGGTGGATATCCTCGAGCGCGTTGGGGTGACCTGCGTGATGGTGACTCACGACCAGGAAGAGGCGATGACCATGGCCGGGCGCATTGCGATCATGAATCGCGGTAAGTTCGTGCAGATCGGCGAGCCGGAAGAGATTTACGAACACCCGACAACCCGCTACAGCGCGGAGTTCATCGGCTCGGTGAACGTCTTCGAAGGGCTGCTGAAGGAACGCCAGGACGACGGTCTGGTGATTGAATCGCCGGGGCTGGTGCACCCGCTGAAGGTTGATTCTGATAACTCCGTGGTGGACAACGTGCCGGTTTACGTTGCCCTGCGCCCGGAAAAAATCATGCTATGCGATGAGCCACCCGCCGATGGCTATAACTTTGCCGTGGGCGAAGTGGTACACATTGCCTATCTCGGCGATCTGTCGATTTACCATGTCCGCCTGAAAAGCGGCCAGATGCTCAGCGCCCAGTTACAGAACGAACACCGGTATCGCAAGGGACAGCCAACCTGGGGCGACGAAGTGAGCCTCTGCTGGGATGCGGACAGTTGCGTAGTCCTGACGGTATAAGGAGCGGTCATGAGTACACTTGAACCTCCAGCCCGCGTCAAAAAACCGGGCGGTTTCGCGCTCTGGCTGGCGCGCATACAGATGGCGCATGGCCGCAAGCTGGTCATCGCCATGCCCTATATCTGGCTGATCCTGCTGTTTCTGCTGCCGTTCCTGATCGTCTTTAAGATCAGCCTGGCGGAGATGGCGCGGGCGATCCCACCGTATACCGATCTGTGGGAGTGGGCCGACGGGCAGCTGACGCTGACCGTAAACCTCGGTAATTTCCTGCAACTGACCGACGATCCGCTCTATTTCGAAGCCTATTTGCAGTCGTTACAGGTTGCGGCTATTTCTACGATCTGCTGCTTGTTGATGGGCTACCCGCTGGCGTGGGCAGTGGCGCACAGCAAGCCGTCGACGCGAAATATTTTACTGCTATTGGTCATTTTACCGTCGTGGACGTCGTTCCTGATCCGCGTGTACGCGTGGATGGGGATCCTGAAGAATAACGGCATACTGAATAACTTCCTGCTGTGGCTTGGGGTGATCGACCAGCCGCTGACGATCCTGCATACCAACCTTGCGGTGTATATCGGGATTGTCTATGCCTATCTGCCGTTTATGGTGCTGCCGATCTATACGGCGCTGACGCGTATTGATTACTCGCTGGTGGAAGCCTCGCTGGATCTCGGCGCACGCCCATTGAAGACTTTCTTCAGCGTCATTGTCCCTCTCACCAAAGGCGGAATCATCGCCGGATCGATGCTGGTGTTTATCCCGGCTGTTGGGGAGTTTGTGATCCCGGAACTGCTCGGCGGCCCGGACAGCATCATGATTGGCCGCGTGCTGTGGCAGGAGTTCTTCAATAACCGCGACTGGCCGGTGGCCTCGGCGGTGGCGATCGTCATGTTACTGCTGCTGATCGTGCCGATCATGTGGTTCCACAAACATCAGCAGAAACAGATGGGAGACCACGGATGAACAACTTACCGGTAGTACGCTCCCCGTGGCGAATTGCGATCCTGATTATCGGCTTTACCTTCCTGTATGCGCCGATGCTGATGCTGGTGATCTACTCGTTCAACAGCTCTAAGCTGGTCACCGTCTGGGCGGGCTGGTCGACGCGCTGGTACAGCGAGCTGTTCCACGATGATGCGATGATGAGCGCGGTGGGGCTGAGCCTGACCATTGCGGCGCTGGCGGCGACGATGGCCTGCGTGCTGGGCACGATTGCCGCGCTGGTGATGGTGCGCTTTGGCCGTTTCCGCGGGGCAAATGGTTTTGCGTTTATGATCACCGCCCCGCTGGTCATGCCGGACGTGATCACCGGACTGTCGCTGCTGCTGCTGTTTGTCGCGCTGGCGCACGCCATCGGCTGGCCAGCGGATCGCGGGATGCTCACCATCTGGCTGGCGCACGTCACCTTCTGTACGGCATATGTGGCGGTGGTCATCTCCTCGCGGCTGCGCGAGCTGGATCGCTCCATTGAAGAGGCGGCGATGGATCTCGGCGCCACGCCGCTGAAGGTCTTTTTCATCATCACGCTGCCGATGATTATGCCGGCGGTGATCTCCGGCTGGCTGCTGGCGTTCACGCTCTCGCTCGACGATCTGGTTATCGCCAGCTTTGTGTCGGGACCGGGCGCGACGACGCTGCCGATGCTGGTCTTCTCCAGCGTGCGGATGGGGGTGAATCCGGAGATCAACGCCCTGGCCTCCATCATCCTTGGCGTGGTCGGAATTGTCGGATTTATCGCCTGGTATTTGATGGCGCGCGCGGAAAAACAGCGTGTGCGCGATATCCAGCGTGCAAGACGCGGCTGAAGGAATTACTATTTCCAGTGATGTGCCGCGTATGACGCGGCACTGTTTTTCAGGGAAGTAAAAACATTGGGATTCTTACAAAAAACACGTCATTCGCACGCCCGTCCGAACGTCCCTGCACTGGTGCAGGTGGCGGCGCTCGCCATTATTATGATCCGCTGTCTGGATGTGCTGATGATAATGAACACGCTGGGTCCGCGCGGAATGGGGGAATTTATTCACCGCAGCGCGCAGACGTGGAATCTGACGCTGGTGTTTCTCAGCAGCCTGATGCTGGTGTTTATTGAGATCTACTGTGCGTTCTCGCTGGTGAAAGGCCGTAACTGGGCGCGCTGGGTGTATCTGCTGACGCAGATCACAGCCGCAGGCTACCTGTGGGCCGCCTCGCTGGGCTATGGCTATCCGGAGCTGTTCAGCATACCCGGTGAGTCGCGACGTGAGATTTTCCATTCACTGGTGATCCAAAAACTGCCGGATATGCTGGTTCTGTTCCTGCTATTTGCACCAGCTTCGAGCCGGCGGTTCTTCCGCCTGCAATAATGTGTATAATCGCAGCCCTCTTGTTTCTTAAGGTTTTCATATGCAGTGCGCACTCTACGACGCCGGACGCTGCCGCTCCTGTCAGTGGATAGAACAGCCGGTCTCTCAACAACTCACCGCCAAAATGGCCAACCTGCAACAGCTGCTGGCAGCACACGCGGTGGGCGAGTGGTGCGCACCCGTCAGCGGCCCGGAGCAGGGCTTTCGCAATAAAGCCAAAATGGTGGTCAGCGGCAGCGTTGAAAAGCCGCTGCTGGGGATGCTGCACCGCGACGGTACGCCGGAAGATTTAACCGACTGCCCGCTGTATCCCGCCTCGTTTGAGTCGGTGTTTAGCGCTCTGAAACCGTTTATCGCCCGGGCGGGGTTAACGCCCTATAACGTTGCCCGCAGGCGCGGCGAGCTGAAATACCTTCTGCTGACCGAAAGCCAGATCGACGGCGGGATGATGCTGCGCTTTGTGCTGCGTTCGGAAAACAAGCTGGAGCAGCTGCGCGCGGCACTTCCGGGATTGCAGCAACAGCTTCCGCAGCTCAAGGTTATCACCGCAAATATTCAGCCGGTGCATATGGCGATCATGGAAGGGGAGAAAGAGATCTTCTTCACCGAACAGCATGCGCTGGAGGAGCGTTTTAACGGCGTGCCGCTGTGGATCCGTCCGCAAAGCTTCTTTCAGACTAACCCCACCGTCGCCAGCGCGCTGTACATCACCGCGCGCGACTGGGTGCGTGCGTTACAGGTTCATCACATGTGGGATCTGTTCTGCGGCGTCGGCGGCTTTGGCCTGCACTGTGCCACGCCAGACATGCAGCTCACCGGCATTGAGATCTCCGCCGAAGCGATTGCCTGCGCGAAGCAGTCCGCCGCGGAGCTGGGGCTGACGAATCTGCACTTCCAGGCGCTGGACTCCACGCAGTTCGCGACCGGGCAGGGCAACGTGCCGGAGCTGGTGCTGGTGAACCCGCCGCGCCGGGGCATCGGCCAGGCGCTCTGCGACTACCTGAGCCAGATGGCGCCGGAGTACATCGTCTACTCCAGCTGTAACGCGCAGACCATGGCGAAGGATATCGCCAGCCTGCCGGGCTACCGCATCGCGCGCGTTCAGCTTTTCGATATGTTCCCCCATACCGCCCATTATGAAGTGTTGACGTTGTTAACCAAAGCGTAGGCCGGGTAAGGCGAAGCCGCCCCCCGGCATAAACCCCACACAATGTTCAACAAAATGTGAACTCTTCCCCCCGGTGAAATCGGGTAAGCTTAAGCCATGAGAAACAAATAAAGGCTTACCCATGAAGCAGATCCTGCTGGTAGAAGATGACCACGATATCGCGGCACTCCTGCGTCTTAACCTGGAAGATGAAGGCTACGCCATTACCCACGAGCCCGACGGGGGCAACGCCTTACAGCGTCTTGAAACACAGCCGTGGGACGCGGTGATCCTCGATCTGATGCTGCCGAATGTTGATGGTCTGGAGATTTGCCGCCGTATCCGCCAGATGACCCGTTACCTGCCCATTATCATCATTAGCGCCCGCAGCAGTGAAACTGACCGTATTACCGGCCTGGAAACCGGGGCGGATGATTATCTGGCAAAACCTTTCTCGGTGCAGGAGCTGATTGCCCGCATTAAGGCGCTGTTCCGCCGACAGCAGGCGATGGGCCAGGCGCAGACGGACGGCATTATTCAGGCGCACGGTCTGACTATCGATCCGCTGGCGCGCACCGTGCGTCTTAACGGTCAACACGTCGATCTCACTCCGCGTGAATTTGAACTGCTCTATTTTTTTGCTCGCCATCCTGGAGAGGTCTTTTCACGTCTGGCATTGCTGGAGCAGGTGTGGGGGTATCAGCACGAAGGCTACGAACACACCGTCAACACCCATATTAACCGCCTGCGCATCAAAATAGAAAAAGATGCCGCCGAGCCGGAGATCGTTCGCACCGTTTGGGGCAAAGGCTACAAATTCGCGGAGCAGAATCATGATGCGTCGCTTTAGCCTGAGCCAGCGCCTGACGCTGCTGTTTACGGTGTTACTGCTGCTCTGCGCCACCGTCGCCTGTGCGGTGCAGCTCTACAGTAGCATGCAGTACGGCAACGCGATGGTGCAGCGGCTCTCCGGCGGGCTGGCGCAGCAGATTGTGCAGCGGGAAGCGATTCTGGATTCGCAGGGCAGGGTGGATCGCAGCGCCTTAAAACCGCTGTTCGACCGGCTGATGACCTTTAATCCGAGCGTCGAGCTGTATGTTGTCTCGCCTGATGGCGATATCCTGGCCGATGCCGCCCCGCCGGGGCACATTCAGCGGCAAAAAATTGACCTCGCGCCGATACAGAATTTCCTGAGCGGGACGGTGATGCCGGTGTTTGGCGACGATCCCCGAAGCCAGAATAAGAAAGTCTTCAGCGCCACCCCGCTGCGGCAGGACGGCGAGCTGAAGGGGTATCTGTACATTATTTTGCAGGGGGAAGAGTCCAACGCGCTGGCGGAGATGGCCTGGCACAAAGCGCTCTGGAGTACGGCGCTGTGGTCGATGCTGCTGGTGGCGCTGTTTGGTCTGCTGGCGGGGGTGCTGCTCTGGTACTGGGTGACGCGCCCGGTTAAAGAGCTCACGCTGGACGTGGCCGGGCTGGAGCAGGACAGCATCAGCGCGATTAAGCAGCTGGCGGCCCAGCCGCTTGAGCCTGCCGGCCAGGATGAAGTGGCGATCCTGCGCAATACCTTTATCGAGCTGGCGCGCAAAATCACCTCTCAGTGGGATCGGCTGGCCGACAGCGACCGCCAGCGCCGGGAGTTTATCGCCAACATTTCGCACGACTTACGCACCCCGCTGACGTCGCTGCTGGGTTATCTGGAAACGCTGTCGCTCAAATCCGCCACGCTGTCGCCGCAGGAGCATCAGCAGTACCTCGCTACCGCGCTGCGTCAGGGGCAAAAGGTACGCCATCTGTCGCAGCAGCTGTTCGAGCTGGCGCGTCTTGAGCACGGCGGCATCAAGCCCCAGCGCGAACGTTTTGCCATGGCTGAACTGATTTCCGACGTGGCGCAGAAGTTTGAGCTTACCGCCCGCACGCGCGAGGTGAACCTGCGTATTGATGTGCCGGGGCGATTGCCGCTGGTGAACGCCGACGTGTCGATGATCGAGCGCGTGGTCACTAACCTTCTGGATAACGCCATCCGTCATACGCCGAGCGGCGGAGAAATTCGTCTGGCGGTCTGGCAGGAGAATGAACGACTTCAGGTCGAAGTGGCAGACAATGGTACGGGCGTAGATGCCTCGCTGCGCGACGATTTGTTCCAGCGGCCTTCAGCGTTAAATCCTCAGGCGTCGCGAGAGAACCGTGGGGGATTAGGGCTGTTAATCGTGAAGAGAATGCTGGAGCTGCACGGCGGTGGGATCAGGCTGATGGAGTCCGTGAGCGGGGCGCGGTTCAGGTTCTTTGTACCGCTATGAGAAATTGCCGGGTGGCGCTGCGCTTATCCGGTCTACAGACCACCCCCGCAGGCCAGACCACCCGGCAAAAAGAGATTACTGAGGGAACCACTGCTCGCTGATTTTCTGGTACGTACCGTCAGCTTTGATCGCTTTCAGCGCGCCGTTCAGTTTCTCAAGCAGAGCCTTGTTATCCGGACGCACGGCAATACCGAGGCCAGTGCCGAAATACTGCGGATCGGTCACTTTCTCCGTCGCTGTACCCAGCTGCGGGTTGGTTTTCAGCCACTCATTCACGACTGCGGTGTCGCCAAATACGCCATCGATACGGCCATTTTTCAGGTCGATAATGGCATTCTGGTAGCTGTCGTAGGCCACGGTTTTCACTTCAGGATGCTTGTCCTGGAGGTATTTCTGGTGCGTGGTGCCGTTCTCCATGCCGATGCGCTTGCCTTTCAGCTCGTCGAAAGATTTATAAGCTCCTTTCTTCGCAATCACCACCGCAGAGTTTGCGTAGTACGGGTCGGTGAACGCGACCTGCTTGCTGCGCTCTGGCGTAATGTCCATGCCGGAGATCACCGCATCGTATTTTTTAAATTTCAGGGACGGGATCAGGCTGTCAAATGCGTGGTTAGTAAAGGTGCAGTCGGCCTGCATCTGTTTGCACAGCGCTTTCGCCAGGTCAATGTCGAAACCGACGATCTGGTTGCTGGCATCCAGCGATTCAAACGGCGGATAGGTGGCAGAAACGCCAAAATTGATTTTATCGGCGGCGGATGCGCCAGCGGCGAAGGTTGCGAGTAATGCGGCCAGAACTAACTTTTTCATTGTAATGCTCCCGTCTGTCTTATTGATGCGCCGTGTCTGCGGCCTGGATGTACAATGCCAGTTAATGAATTTATATGCAATAAAAATGATTAAGTATTATTTTAATCACAAAAAAAAGCGGATAACCCATCAGGTTACCCGCTCCATGAATACCGTTTTATGCATTTGCGTGGTTAATTCCTGCGCTCAAACGCTAACGCCTTACGCTCGATAAGACGCATCATCAGCGTCAGCAGACCGTTGACCACCAGATAGACCAGACCCGCCGCACCGAACACCATTACGTCGTAGGTGCGTCCGTACAGCAGCTGTCCGTGGCCCATCACTTCCATCAGGGTGATGGTGTAGGCCAGTGAGGTGCTTTTGAACACCAGAACGACTTCGTTGGAATAGGAAGAGAGCGCGCGCTTAAAGGCATAGGGCAGCAGGATCGCCAGCGTATCCTTCTTGCTCATGCCCAGCGCTCCGCAGGACTGCCACTGGCCTTCCGGGATCGCGCGAATGGCACCGTAGAACAGCTGCGTGGTGTAGGCGGCGCTGTTCAGCGAGAGGGCAATCAGGGCGCAGAGCCACGGTTCAGAGAGCAGGTGCCAGATCACCGGGTATTCCTGTAACGACGGGAACTGCCCCGGGCCGTAGTAAATCAGGAAGATTTGCACCAGCAGCGGCGTACCGGTAAAGAGCGTAATGTAGCCACGTACAATCCACACCAGCACTGGCGTTTTCAGCGTCAGGACGATGGTGAAGATCAGCGCCAGGATCAGCGCCACGATGATAGACGCGACGGTCAGCGTCAGGCTGGTGTGCAGCCCTTTCATCAGTTCGGGTAAATAATCCAGCATCAGCCTGGTCTCCGTTCAAAACGCGTTGCGCGCAGGTCAATACGCTTCAGAACGTACTGGCTCAGCAACGTGATCACCAGGTAGATTGCCGCCGCGACGATGTACCAGGTAAACGGCTCCTGCGTACGGGTGGCGATACTTTTGGTTTGCAGCATCAAATCGTTCACGCTGATCAGGCTTACCAGCGCGGTATCTTTCAGCAGTACCAGCCACTGATTACCCAGCCCTGGCAGGGCATGACGCCACATCTGCGGCATCACCAGGCGGAAGAAGATCGCCGCTTTCGACAGGCCCAGCGCCTGACCGGATTCCCACTGACCCTGTGGAACCGCTTTCAGCGCGCCGCGCAGCGTTTGTGACGCATAGGCTGAATAGAGCAGGGAGAGCGCAATCACGCCGCACAGGAACGGGCTGACGTCGAAGTTCTCGATCTGCATCTGCACCGGGATTTGCGCAAAGCCGAGATTAATCGTGAAGCCGTCCGACAGCGTTAACAGCAGCTGTGAGGAGCCGAAATAGATAAACAGGACCACCAGAATTTCCGGGAGTCCACGCAGCACAGTCACCAGCGCTGAACCGAGCCATGCGACAGGGCGCCACTTAACGGACTCCCACACCGCAAAGAACATCGCCAGTACGAGGCCGATAATCAGTGCACAAACGGCAAGGCCGACGGTCATCCCGGCGGCGCTTGCTAAAGGAAAAATTTCATTCATCAGGAATTACTTCTGGAACCATTTTTTGTAGATGGTTTCGTAGGTGCCGTCTTTCTTCACTTTTTCCAGCGCAGCGTTGAATTTCTGCTGCAACTCGGTGTTGCCCTGACGTACGGCAATACCCAGACCTGTACCGAAGTAGTCTTTATCGGTCACCTTGTCACCCACGGCAGCCAGCTTGTCGTTCGCTTTCAGCCATTCAGTCACGACAGCCGTATCCCCGAACACCGCATCGATACGACCGTTTTGCAGGTCCAGTTTCGCATTCTGGTAGCTGTCATACGGCACGGTGGTGATTTCCGGGTGCTTATCCATGATGAATTTCTGGTGCGTGGTGCCGTTCTGCACGCCGACTTTCTTGCCTTTCAGCAGGTCAACGGAGGCGTATTTACCTTTCTGACCGATGAACAGCGCCGAGTTGTCGTAGTAAGGGGTGGTGAACAGAACCTGCTTCTCACGCTCCGGAGTGATGTCCATACCGGCCATTACGGCGTCGATACGGCGGAACTTCAGGCTTGGGATCAGGCTGTCGAACGCCTGGTTGCTGAAGGTACAGGTCGCGTCGATCTCTTTACACAGGGCATTTGCCAGGTCCACGTCGAAGCCAACAATCTTGTTGTTCGCATCAATGGATTCAAACGGAGGGTAGGACGCTTCAGTGGCGAAACGGATGGTCTGGGCTGCGGTAGCGGAAAGGCTGACGCTAGCAAGCAGCGCGGCAATCAATACTTTTTTCATTATAATTTCCCTAACACATCAGTGTGATAAGTAGTTTTTGAAGGCATCGGTTTGCGGGTTAGTGAAGCAGCTCGCGTCACCCTGCTCAACGATATACCCGTTTTCCATATAGACCACGCGGCTGGCGGTTTTGCGCGCCACTTCCACCTCGTGGGTCACGATGACCTGGGTAATGTTGGTTTCCGCCAGCTCACGAATGATACTCACGATCTGGGCAGTAATTTCCGGATCCAGCGCCGCGGTCGGCTCATCGAACAGCAGCACCGCTGGCTCCATCATCAGCGCACGGGCGATCGCCACACGCTGTTGCTGACCACCAGAGAGATGCAGAGGATAACGGTCGCTGTACGGTTTCAGACGCAGACGTTCCAGCAGCTTTTCAGCGCGCGCCATCGCCTGGTCTTTGCTTAAGCCAAGCACGCGGCACGGGGCTTCAATCAGGTTTTGCACCACTGTCAGATGCGGCCAGAGATTGTATTGCTGGAAAACCATGCCCACGTTTTGACGCAGTTCACGAATCGCTTTATCAGAAGGGGTTTTCGCGAAGTCAAAATGGTTACCGGCGATGGCCAGCGTTCCCGAACGGGGCATTTCAAGCAGATTTAAAACACGCAGAAGGGAGCTTTTTCCCGCGCCGCTTGGGCCAAGCAAAACCAGCGTTTCGCCCTCCGGGCAACTCAGCGTAATGTCGAACAGCGCCTGGTGTGCGCCGTAGAAGCAGTTAATGCCGTTTAGTTTAATACTCATCGGGGCAGTCTTTACTCATCCAGGCAAACTATAGCAATTGAGGCCGCAGATAGTACCGTTGACAGAATAGTTATGCAATATTTATGCGTTAAAAGTTAAATATAACCCGTGTTTACTCTTAAACATAGCACAAAATAGCGACGGGAAAGGGGGGCGAGTATAAATGTCGGCATTCCGCCTGAAATGCCGGACATTTTACGGGGTTAACGTTTATTTAACGGATGCGTTAGCGGTTCTCAATCGACTGGCGAAGGGTGCCTGCCGGGGCATGAACGCTGCCGCCAATGTAGCGTACATCATCTACTGCCCAGCACTGGCCTTCACGGATCATCAGCACCTCATCCTGCCAGGTTTGCGTCCCCTGGGTTAGCTTCACGCGCAGGGGAATATTGCGTGCGTCAGTATTTGGAATGGTGGATGCGCTGGCGACGTCGGCGCTGTCCGGCAGCGTGGCGCGGCTGGAGAACGGATCGGATGACAGCAGGGCGTTATGCTGCGGATCGCGCGAAGCGTCGGTGAGCAGTTTCGCCAGATTATCGCTCAGGTACGGGCGCAGGGCGGTCAGGTCATTACCGCGATGCTGAATACGGTAATCATAAAATTGTTGCGCCACGGCGTCCGGGCCACCCTCAATACAAGGGCCGCTGCGGGTTCCGATATCCTTAAAGGCTGGCGTGACCGGCGTTGTGCAGGCGCTGAGCACCAGCGCGCATGGCACTAAAAGCGTTAAAGCAGAGTAGCGCATGTTGATTTCCTTATTTATTAACTATCCTTTCAATCATAGCGTAACGAACCGATAATGCAGTTGCTAACGCATTGAACGCTAAAGAAGGAGAGAAAGTATGCAGTTTTCAACAACGCCAACCCTGGAAGGTCAACCGATTACCGAGTACTGCGGCGTGGTCACCGGTGAGGCGATTCTGGGCGCGAACATATTCCGGGACTTCTTTGCCGGCATTCGGGATATCGTCGGGGGTCGCTCCGGCGCGTACGAGAAAGAGCTGCGTAAAGCGCGTGACATTGCGTTTAAGGAGCTGGGCGAGCAGGCCAAAGCGCTGGGCGCGGATGCGGTGGTAGGCATTGATATCGACTACGAAACGGTCGGGAAAGATGCCAGCATGCTGATGGTGAGCGTAAGCGGTACGGCGGTGAAAACCCGTCGATGAAGCGTTCGCTCTCAACCCTCCTGCTGGCGATATTGCTGGCAGGATGCGCCTCGGAAGAGGGCATCGTTGATAAAGGCGCGTACGAGCTGGATACGCGCCATCAGGCGCAGGCGGCCTACCCGCGTATAAAGGTGCTGGTTATTCACTACACCGCTGACGATTTCGACACCTCGCTTGCGACCCTGACCGATAAAAACGTCAGCTCTCACTATCTCATTCCCGCAAAGCCCCCAGCTCCACAGGGCAAACCGCGTATCTGGCAGCTGGTCCCGGAGAGCGAGCTGGCCTGGCATGCGGGCATCAGCTTCTGGCGTGGCACCAACCGCATAAATGATACCTCCGTCGGCATTGAGCTGGAAAACCGCGGCTGGCGGCAAACCGATGGCGTGAAAACCTTTACCCCCTTCGAACCGGGGCAAATTGCGGCGCTGATCCCGCTTGCCAGAGACATCATCGCCCGCTACGACATAAAACCGCAGAACGTGGTGGCACACTCGGATATCGCCCCGCAGCGCAAAGACGATCCTGGCCCGATGTTTCCGTGGCGCGAGCTGGCGCAGCAGGGTATCGGGGCCTGGCCCGATCCGGCGCGGGTGAATTTTTATATCAACGGCCGACCGCATTATCAGCAGGTTGATACCGCAGCGCTGCTCGATCTGCTGGCGCGCTACGGTTACGAGGTGCCAGAAAACAGCACGCCCGCACAGCAAAAACGCATCATCATGGTTTTCCAGATGCATTTCCGCCCGCAGTTATGGAATGGCGTAGCGGATGTGGAAACCATGGCGATTGTCGAAGCACTTTTAGAGAAATACGGGCAGGGGTAAACCTTCGGATTACCCCCGAGTGAGTATATTTTCTTAAGTTTCTATCAGATTAATCCTAAGTACAAACTCATTTCATTTTTAGTTAATTGACTTAAAATTATCCCGATTTAAGATGGACACATAGCGCGCTAAGTAATGTAGCGAATTAATCAAAAACTTTACTCTTTTATTTTTATTCTTGAGATTTTCATCAGGTAAAAATTTATGGTTCGGCGTAAATGCCGCGGCCATCTTATTTTAAAAAATCACATCTTAAATCGGGTATAACAATGTTAAGCATCTATGGAAAAAAATTACGTCCACAATATGAAATGGAAAGAATTATTTCTGCAACCGCAGGCGTTGAAGAAAAAACGTTAAAGAAATGGCAGAAAATTTCCACTACTGATTCCGGTTACATTCATGTCATCGTCAGCGGCGAAGTCGAATTTCGACGTGAATCTGACGAACTGTGCATGTTTACTGTCACCGGACAATGCCTTTTCGGCCTATCGTCAATGTATTACAACGCCACCCATATGTACGGCCTTGTCCGGACGAATACGGTCGTTCGCTCGATCAAGAAAGAGGTCTTCGCCCAGCTGATGACCGAAAAAAATCTGTGGCCTGACCTGACCAAAGTCCTTTCCTGGTACATATGCGTGATGAGCAAACGTGATGATGTTCTGGTTGCCCGCAGTGCGTATTCTGTTGTTCGTGAATTTTTATATGAGATTAACGATCTGACTGTTCATCAGCAACGTGATATTAACGTTTATGATTACATTCAGGAATACACTAACCTCGCACGTAGTACTATTATCAAAATCCTCTCCGATCTGAAAAAAGGTCAATATATTGTGGTGGAAAAAGGTCGATTGCTTAACCTCACCGCACTGCCTGAAAAATATTAATACCTACTCCCGCCGTTCTCCTTTCTCACTCAAAGGAGAACGGCTATTTCCACTGTTTTTTACACTCGCTTGTGAATTATCCTGCGTTTCGTCAACCGGCGGCGCGGGAATTTTTCCTTGAGAATAATCCTGCTCCTGCTCTTTTAATGCCTGCTTAAATAATTCCGTTAATGATGACTCTTCACTGCTCGTGCTGGCGGGGGCGATATCGTGCTCATGCGCCTCGGTTCCGGGTAAGGTATCCCGCGAGGTATCGTGCGGCACCGCGCCCTCGGGCGCCTGCTGCCAGTCGGCATCATCACTGCTGATCGGCAGATCCTGCATCGGTGGAGCATCAACATGCACTGGCGCAACTTTAGGCTGCGGATGCGGGAACGGTTTACTCACGTACACGTAATGCATTTCCGAAAGCTGCGTTTCCGGTTTGGCAACGCTGGCGTTGACCGGTTCAGGTGCCGGGTGGCGCAGGTTCCAGTAGACGTGCATATACAGGCCGACAACCAGCATGGCGCAAAGCCCGACCAGCCATAACGCTGTTTTGCCGAATACGTTTTTCAGGCTGGGGAGTCGGTACGAAAACCAGACCGCTTCCCCGGTTGTATAGCTGCGCTGGGCCGCAAGGCAGATGGTCGACATTAGGCTTTCTTCTCCTGCATTTTTGCGTCCGGGGTGGTGCGGGTTGCCTGAATCAGTACGCCCGGCGTGCTGTTGGTCACGCGCATCAGCTGCATCAGCGTTTCTTCACCGGGGATGCCATCCACGTGCAGATGCATTTTTTGCTGGAACTCGCGGGTGCGTTTCATCATTTCTGCGGTCCAGATCCGGGCATGCGTTTCGGGCTGGCTCAACGCGATGCTTAACTGCTGATCGAGCCAGGCCATGTCTTTGCTGTCGCTGGCCGTGCCGATCGCGTCTTTTCCTTCCGGTGTCAGGCGGTGCAACTGGGTGAAGTTGCCGGTCGCATGCCGGTTAAACCAGCTGCGGCTTACCTGCCAGGTCCGGTTATTCATTAACAAGTCAATTGATGTATCTCCGACCCTGGCGACCACTGCATAGTTAAGGTGACCGCTGGTTTTCAGCTCACTGACCCACGGATACCCTTCCTGCGCCAGCGTCTCCGGGGACGCGTTCCCCTGTTTACACATCAGGTTCACTTTAGCGGCGTTCTGGCACAGCGCATCGTCGGCCGAGGCGTCATACCCCCACATGAGATAAAGCTGATGCATCGCATCCGGCTGATTAACTATTTCGTTGTCGATAACCGGCACTACGGCTGCCTCAGGTTTTGGCGTCTGCTGTTTCCAGCTGACGGGTACCGGCAGCTGGATCGGCAGGCGCGCGCCGATCGACGAGGTAAAATACCAGCCGCAGGCGGCAAACAGCACGGACGCAAACAGCCCCACGGTTGCCAGGCGCTTACCGTGTTTTTTGGCGGGCAGGATCTCTCCCGCCGCCAGACGTAAATGGCGTGGGCTGACCTGCGCCGCGCGTTCCGTCCAGGCGGCGAGCATTGACAGGTGTGCCAGCGCGTTCAGTTTGCTGATGTTGCCTTTGGTCAGCGTGTGCATTTTGCGCACGCGGGCAGGCGGCAACGGCGAATGTTCACAGTCGTGTTCTTCGCACTGCGCCTGCACATAGCTCAGGTATTCGCGGCAGGTGAGGGGGCGCAGGACATGATGTGTGTGCGTATATTCGCGCAGTTCAGGTTGCTTTAGCAGGCGTTCCTGCTCCGCAGCACCCGTCAGCACCACGGCGAGCCGGAAGTTCAGCTCCTGGGCGCGCGTGAGCAGCGTTCCCAGGACTTCACGGCAGCTCTCCTTCATGGCTTCGGAATGGGCGATCGTCAGCACTCTGGATTTTGCTTTCCCCTCCTGCCACTGGCGCAGGACGGCATCCACCGCCTGCATGCGATCTTTAATCGCTTTCGTTCCCGGGTTGAGTTTGTACAGCAGGCTACTGGCACTCAGTTTGGGAAACGCGTTGATGGCAATAACGGTATTGCTGCTGGCTTTCAGCGCGTCGATGAAGTGGCTCAGAAGCGGAGCGTCGTCGCAAAAAAGCCCGATAATACCCGCCAGCTGGGTTTTCTCTTTCAGCAGGTTGAACACGTCCTGATGATAAGGCACCAGAAAATCACCGGATAAACGGGTGATTGTCCTGAATGGCGGATTTTTAAAATTAAAGTGGCTCTGATACATAACGACTGACCGTCTCTGATTAGGAATAGCAACAGCAGCAGAAAGTAAGGTAATGCCCCTGAGCGGTCAATTTGCAGACAGGGTAAAAATATCCAGCTGGCCGCGCCTAACATCTGGATTTTATACGGTCAATATTTTTCTGTATGAAAGTTGGTGGCGAAGTCAGTGGTCGTATTTGCAACAGCTTATTACTATTTTCCTCCATATTGGCGCAGTATGACGCTGCTTATTTTTGCTTTGCTATAGGCCGGATAAAAAATGAGGTTCTCATTTCTGTCACGGTGGATAACGCCTTGTATTATGTTTGTGCTGCTCATTTTTAGCGGCCAGCAAGGGTATCTCACCTTAAAAGATTATAAAAAAGTTACGAATAAGTTGGCTAAAGCTGATCTACAGCCGCTGAAAAAAACGCGCGAGGATAAACCCTTCACGCTTTTTACGGCTGCCGTCCGTCAGGAGAACTTAGCGGATGCGGCAAAAGCCCCGCTGGCAGCGGAGATAGAGGGCATTGTGCGCAGTGATGACGCCTGGCTCTCCTTTGCTGTTATCAAAACCCCAGGCGGTCAGCGAAGCTACCGTGAGGGTGAACCTCTCGCCGGATTTAACGACGCATTTATTCAGGAAATAAACAAAGATAATGTGGTGGTTAATTATGAAGGTGTTACGCAGGTACTGGCGTTAAATAAACCGGACTATTTTAAGGGGGGCGTGGATAGCGGCCCGGTTACACAATCGACGAAAGATGCTGGCGCAGAAAGTTTGCATCTTGATGATTATCTGGTGTTAAAACCCATCATTGAAAAAGGCCGACTGGAAGGCTACAGGATAAATCCAAGGAATGCCTCCGCCTTTTACAGTCAGTCAGGTCTGGAAAAAAGCGATGTGGCGGTTCAGGTTAACTCTGTCGATATGACCGATGAAGCAAAAGCGAAAAGCATTATTGCCAACTGGTCGAAAATGAAAGAAGCGGATGTCGTCGTGCGGCGTCACGCTCACCTTGAAAATATTCGGGTTAATGTTCTAAACAATTAACAAGTGTGCAGACATGAAAAAATTTCCCTGGGCGTGCGTGGCGCTGACCGCATTGTCGTTATATTCCAGTTCGCTGCTTGCAGCTAACTTTAGCGCGAGTTTTAAAAATACTGATATTCGCGAGTTTATCGATACGGTAGGCCGCAATCTCAACAAAACCATTCTGGTCGACCCGTCCGTCCAGGGCACCGTCTCGGTCCGAACCTACAACGTGCTGACGGAAGATGAGTACTACCAATTCTTTCTGAGCGTGCTGGATCTCTACGGCCTGTCGGTGATCCCGATGGACAACGGCATGGTCAAAGTGGTGCGCTCAAGCGTGGCGCGTA
The DNA here is from genome assembly GCF_001922365.1 of Enterobacter cloacae complex sp. AR_0002. NCBI lineage: Bacteria > Pseudomonadati > Pseudomonadota > Gammaproteobacteria > Enterobacterales > Enterobacteriaceae > Enterobacter > Enterobacter cloacae complex sp. AR_0002. The sequence continues at coordinate 1,952,705 of NZ_CP018814.1, read as the reverse complement.
CCGCCGGTGCGCCGCTGGCAGACAGCAAGAACCCGGGCAAAGGTGATGAGATCATCACCCGCGTGGTGCGCATGGAAAACGTACCCGTTCGCGAGCTGGCCCCGCTGCTGCGTCAGCTCAACGATGCCACTGGCATCGGGAACGTGGTGTACTTTGAGCCGTCCAACGTCCTGCTGTTAACCGGTAAAGCCTCGGTGGTGAACCGCCTGGTGGATCTGGTGCAGCGCGTCGATAAAGACGGTATTCAGCGCCGCGAAATCATCCCGCTGCGCTTTGCCTCTGCCAAAGAACTTTCGGATATGTTGAACAACCTCAACAACGAAGAGCAGAAAGGGCAGAACGCGCCGCAGCTGGCGACCAAGGTGGTGGCGGATGACGAAACCAACAGCCTGGTGATCAGCGGTTCGGAAGATGCGCGCGCGCGTACCCGTTCCCTTATCCATCAGCTGGATCGCGAGCAGAATAACGAGGGGAACACCCGCGTCTTCTACCTCAAATATGCCAGCGCCACCAAAGTGGTGCCGGTGCTGACCGGGATTGGCGAGCAGCTGAAAGACAAGCCGGGCGCGGCCAAAGCGAAAACCGCGAGCGCCTCAACCGATCTGAATATCACCGCCGACGAGTCAACCAACTCCCTGGTGATCACCGCGCAGCCTAATGTGATGAACTCCCTGGAGAAGGTGATCGACAAGCTGGATATTCGCCGTCCGCAGGTGCTGGTGGAAGCGATCATTGCCGAAGTGCAGGACGGCAACGGCCTGGATCTTGGGGTGCAGTGGACCAGCAAGCACGGCGGCGTGCAGTTTGGCGCTACCGGCCTGCCAATCAGCCAGATTAAAAATGGCACCATGAAAGGGGCGAGCTTCACTGGTCTGGCGACCGGCTTCTTTAACGGTGATTTCGGTGCGCTGATGACCGCGCTCTCCACCAACGGCAAAAACGACATCCTCTCCACGCCAAGCGTGGTCACGCTGGATAACAAAGAAGCGTCATTCAACGTCGGTCAGGATGTGCCGGTGCTTTCCGGTTCGCAAACCACCAGCGGCGACAACGTGTTTAACTCCGTTGAGCGTAAAACCGTCGGTACCAAGCTGAAGATTGTGCCGCAAATCAACGATGGCGACATGATCCACCTGAAGATTGAGCAGGAAGTGTCCAGCGTTGACAACAGCGCGACGGAAGATTCGAGCCTCGGCCCAACCTTCAACACGCGCACGATCAATAACGAAGTGATGGTTCACAGTGGCCAGACGGTGGTGCTCGGCGGCCTGATGGAAAATGTGACCAAACAGTCCGTCTCCAAAGTGCCGCTGCTCGGCGATATCCCGCTGGTCGGGCAGCTGTTCCGTTACACCTCGCAGGATACGTCTAAACGCAACCTGATGGTGTTTATTCATACCACCGTCCTGCGTGACGACGACAACTACAGCGCAGCCTCGAAAGAGAAATATGACCAGATCCGGGTGCGCCAGATGCAGCGCGTGGAAGAGAAAAAGCTCGGTATTGTTGAGCCGAGCGACAATGCCGTCCTGCCCGCGTTTCCTTCAGCAAGCCCTCACGTCGCACCGGTGAAAACCTCCGCGGCACGCAATCCGTTTAAAGAGTAAGGCGGAGGGATAAAACGTGGACGAACTGAGTAAATCCCTGTGTAGCAGCAACTACGCAAAAGATAACGGCGTTCTGCTTTACAACAATGACGTCTATATCCGTGAGGACACCCCGGCGTTAGCACTGCTGGAGGTGCGCCGGGTGCTTGGACGCGCGTTCGTCCCGATCACCCTGGCGCCGGAAGCGTTTGATGAGATGCTGGCCAAAATCTGGCAGCAGAGCAGCGGCGTGTCGCAGCAGCTGGTGGACGACATGGACGCGGATATCGATCTGATGGCGTTAACCGAGGAGATCCCGGATAACGAAGATCTGCTCGATAACGACGAAAACTCGCCGGTGATCCGCCTGATCAACGCCATTCTCGGCGAGGCGGTGAAGGACGGCGCGTCGGATATTCATATCGAAACCTTCGAGCGCACCCTGAGCATTCGCTTTCGCGTTGACGGCGTGCTGCGCCCGGTGCTGGAACCGGCGCGTAAGCTCGCCCCGCTGCTGGTATCGCGAATCAAGGTCATGTCGAAACTCGACATCGCCGAGAAACGTCTCCCCCAGGATGGCCGTATCTCCCTGCGCATCGGTCGCAAGGCGATCGACGTGCGTGTGTCGACCATTCCGTCCCAGTACGGCGAGCGCGTGGTGATGCGTCTGCTCGATAAAAGCAATCTCAAGCCCGACATCAACAAGCTGGGGCTGATTGATGAAGAACTGGAGAAGCTGAAAGGGCTGATCGAACGCCCGCACGGGATCATCCTCGTTACCGGCCCGACGGGTTCCGGTAAAAGCACCACGCTGTACGCCATTCTTTCAGCGCTGAACGGCCACGAACGCAACATTCTGACCGTGGAAGATCCGATTGAGTACGAGCTGGAAGGGGTGGGGCAGACGCAGGTTAACCCGCGCGTGGACATGACCTTTGCCCGCGGGCTGCGCGCCATTCTGCGTCAGGACCCGGACGTGGTAATGATCGGGGAAATTCGTGACGGTGAGACCGCCCAGATTGCGGTGCAGGCGTCGCTGACCGGTCACCTGGTGATGTCGACGCTGCACACCAACAGTGCCGCAGGGGCGATAACCCGTCTGCGGGATATGGGGCTGGAGTCCTTCTTAATCGGTTCATCGTTGCTCGGTGTCATTGCCCAGCGTCTGGTGCGTCGGCTGTGTACGCACTGCCGGACCACCAGTCCGCTGGACGCCAATGAAAAAGCGCTGTTCAGCTTTATGGACGCGCCGCCAGAAGCGATTTACCGCGCGGTGGGGTGCGAACACTGCCGTCAGAGCGGCTATCAGGGCCGCGCCGGTATTCATGAATTTCTGGTGGTGGACAGCGCCATGCGCCGCGCCATCCATGAAGATAAGGACGAAATGTCCCTCGAAACGCAGCTCTTTAAGCAGGCCTACAGCCTGCGTGAAAACGGGCTGCTGAAGGTGATCGGCGGCGTGACGTCTCTGGAAGAGGTCATGCGCGTCACCGCCGAGCGTGGGGGGGATGCATAATGGCTTTCTACGCCTGGACAGCGACGGATGCCGCGGGGAAAACCCAGCGCGGGACGTTACAGGCCGAGGGGCAGAAGCAGGTTCGCCAGTGGCTTCGCGAGCAAAAACTGATGCCCGTCAGCATTACCGAAACCCGCGATACGGCGGCTGGCGGGAAAGCGAAAACCGGGGTGAAGCTCTCCACTCCGGTGCTGTCGATGTTTACCCGTCAGCTTTCGACGCTGGTCAACGCCGCGCTGCCGCTGGAGAGCGCGCTGAAGGCGATCTCGAAGCAGACGGAAGACAAAAAGCTGGCGGCGATGGTGGTGGAGATCCGCGAGAAGGTGGTGGAAGGCCACACCCTGTTCGATGCCTTCAGCCAGTTCCCGCGCACCTTCGACAAGCTTTACTGCACGCTGGTGATGGCCGGGGAGAAAACCGGTCACCTGGGCGACGTGCTGGAGAAGCTGGCGGAGTACAACGAGCAGCGCCAGAAGATGAAAAGTAAGCTGACGCAGGCGATGGTCTACCCGATAACCCTCACCGTGGTCGCCATCGCGGTCATCAGCATCCTGCTGGTGGCGGTGGTGCCGCAGGTGATCGAGCAGTTCACTCACATGAAGCAGCAGCTGCCGATCACCACCCGGACGCTGATTGCGGTAAGTGATTTCCTGCAAGCCTGGGGCATTTATATTGTGGGCATTCTGGGGGGCGGCTTTATCGGCTTCAAAACCTGGCTGAGGAATGCCAAAAACCGTTTTCGCTGGCACAGCTGGCTGGTGAACGGCTCGCCGATTAAAAAGCTGGTCTGCGCCATCAACAGCGCCCGCTATATCCGTACCCTGAGTATTTTGCAGGCCAGTAGCGTGCCGCTGCTGGAGGGGATGTATATCGCGATGGACGGTATCGAAAACCGCTATGCCCGGCAGGTGCTGGAGCAGGCCGCCGACACCGTGCGCCAGGGGGCGTCGCTGTATGCGGCGCTGGAACAGGCGAAATTATTCCCGCCCACCATGCTGTATATGATTGCCTCCGGTGAAGAGAGCGGGGAATTAGGTAATTTAATGGATCGCGCGGCGGAAAATCAGGAATCGGCCTTACAACATCGAATTACATTAACGCTGTCGGTCTTTGAACCGGCGCTGGTGGTATCCATGGCGACGATTGTTTTATTCATCGTGCTTTCAATATTACAACCGCTTCTGCAACTTAATAATATGGTAGGTTAAATCATGGCTTTAAAACGTAAAAACCTGGCTCGCCAGGCGGGCTTTACATTGCTCGAATTAATGGTGGTCATTGTTATTCTCGGCGTACTGGCGAGTATGGTAGTGCCAAATTTAATGGGCAATAAGGAAAAAGCCGACACGCAAAAAGCAACCAGCGATATTGTCGCGCTCGAAGGCTCGCTGGATATGTACAAGCTGGATAACCACCGCTACCCGACCACAGAGCAGGGTTTGCAGGCGCTGGTGACCAAACCTGAAATCGCGCCAATCCCGAACGGCTACCGCACGGACGGCTATATCCGTCGCCTGCCCCAGGACCCCTGGGGCAATGATTATCTTCTGGTGAGCCCGGGTGAACACGGCGCGGTGGACGTCTTCTCAGCCGGTCCGGACGGCGAAGCCAATACCGCCGATGACATTACCAACTGGTCTCTGGATAAGAAAGAGAAATAATGAAAAATCAACGCGGCTTTACGTTGCTGGAAATTATTCTGGCGCTGGTGATATTTGCCAGTTGCGCCATGATGGTGGTGTCCACCATTCCTTCGCGCAGCGGCGCGGATATATTTGGCCAGCAATTAAAAGCGCTTGTTGATTATGGTTCAGACCGTGCGGTGATGGACGGAAATATTGTCGGGCTGGTGATCGCCACCGATAAATATCAGCTGGTGACGATCGCCGATGAAAATGGCGAGCGTCACTGGGTGCCATTATCTGCCGGACGCATTACCACCAAAGGTGATTTTCCGGAAGAGATGCATGTGTCGCTCTCGCCGCAGCGCCTGGCCGCGACGGTGACGTCCGAGCCGCAGGTGATCTTTTTACCGGACGGTGAAATCAGCCGCTTTACGCTGACGCTGCAAAGTTATGACAAACAGCACCATTTCCGCGTGGTGTCGCAAGGTGCGGCGCCGGTATCGGTAGAAAACGATGGCTAACGGCAACAAAAAGCAAAAGGGGATGACGCTGCTGGAGGTGATGGTCGCTCTGGTGATTTTCTCCACCGCCGCGCTGGCGCTGATGAACTCGGTCTCCCTGAACGTGCGTTTTACCCATGGCCTGGCCGATACCTTGCAGGCCACTTGGGTGGCGGAAAACCAGCTGGCGGAAGCACAGCTCACGAAAACCGACTTCCCGGATGCTGAACAGCAGGGGACGGAAATCATGGGCGGGCGCCGCTGGAACTGGCGTAAGCAGCGGATGAAAACGGCCGACAACGTCTGGGCGAATACAATACGCGTGTATGCGGAAGGCGATGAGAGCCAGCCGGTTATTTCCCTGCATATCATTCCCCCGGGAGAGAGCAAGTGAAGAAAATGCGACGCCAGCGCGGATTTACTTCCGCGTGAATTACACCGGCAATACCGATGAATTAACGCTTCGCGTGGTCAGCCAGCTTCAGGTGAATAACGAAGCCGGTGAGATCGTGACGTGGCAGCGTCGTTACCGAATGATTGAATAAGAAAAGTAGAACGTTATGAAACAGGTACTTTTTGTTCGTCCCGACAGCCGCGAGGGCGGGAAAATAATGTGGTGTGAGTCCGGCAGCGAGCGCGTCGAGGTGGTCGACAGCCTGGAGATGCTGGCCGAACACCCCCTGGCTACGCGCGTTTGTCTCCTGTTACCCGCCAGCGACATGATTTTCCGCCATTTTAGGCTACCGAAAAAGGTGGCTTCTCAGGGAATGGCCTTCTCGTGGATGGCAGAAGAGACGCTGATTGGCGACGTGGACAACCTCCACTGGACGGTACTCCACAAAAAAGGCGCCGACGTCGACGCCGTGGCCATTGACGCCGACCGCCTGCGCGCAACATTAACCCGCTGTCAGGAGGCCGGATTAAACGTGATTCAGGCCCTGCCTGATGCCTGGCTCCTGCCCGTGACGGCAGGGGGCAGCACGCTGGTCGCGCAGGATGATGGCTACTGGCTGCGTTTATCGCCCCATGTGGCGGGTGAAATGGAGGCAACCCTGCTGCCGCTGTTAATGCAGAAAGCCGGGGGCGGGGAAGTGTGGTGTTACGGCGATGCGCCTGCGAAGGTGCACATTGACGTGCAGCATGCCTGGCAGCATCCGCTGGCGCTGATCCAGCCGCAGTGGCAAACCTGTCGCGTTAACCTGCTTCACGGTGAATTCAGCCTTAAGGCCGGTCATGGGCGGGCAGCGAAAAGGATGAAAGCCGCGATGGTGGCGGCGGGCGTGCTGTCTGTTGGTCTGCTGCTGGGGCCACGCATTGCGATGGCCTGGATGCTGGTGCAGCAGGAAAATCGGGTGCAGCAGGAGATCGTCCAGGTTTATCAGCACCATTTCCCCAGCATGCGCCAGCAGACCAATATCAAATATCACTTTGGCCAAAGCCTGAAAAAACAGAGCAAGGGGTTCTTTCTTCAGCTTGAGGAGCTGGAGAAAGCCCGGCAGTCAGTCCCTGCGATGGAGATCGATCTGCTGGAATACGATGCGCAGCAAAACACCCTGACGCTGAGCGTCAGCGCGCAAAACCAGCCCGCGTTGCAGGCGTTTGTTAACCAGACCAGTGAGAATTTTGATTTTACCTTACAGCCTGTTTCAACAACCGAACCGTATACCGCCATGATCGCAGGGAAACATAAATGAAAGAGCGAATCGCACAGCTGAAAGCGCGCTATCAGAATTACAGCGCCCGGGAAAAAATCATTTTAAAAATATGTGCCGTTGCCATTGTGGGGGCAGCGGTGTATTACACAGGAGTGATCCCCTTGGATAATATGATTAAAAATAGTAAATCGACACTTAAAAGACAAAAAGAGACGCTTAACTGGATGCGCAGTGAAATTGATAAAAATCATCTTCAGATCCAGTTAGTCAAAACGGATAATCCGCGTACGGTGGTCGAGAATAGCGCCCATGAAATTAACCTTTCGCTGACGGATGTGCGCCAGGAGGGGCAAACTTTATCGTTCGTGGTGAATCGGGTTAATGTGTATGAATTAAAAAGCTGGCTGCGTGAAATTAATCAGACCACCGGTGTGAGATTGCAAAAAATTAACCTCACGCCGGTTGACCACCTCAGCGATGTGAAAGCGCAGGTGCAACTCACCTGGGCAAAAAACGCATGAATACCTTCGCGCTGATGCGGGATGCCTTTCCGGTAGGGTTCCCGATAATGAGTGCGATCCTGGGCGGCATTGTGGGCAGTTTTCTTGGCGTTGTCGCCGAACGCGTACCGGGGATGGTGATGGATGAGGAGGGGAGCGGTAATCTGCTCATTCCGGCCTCGCACTGTCCGGTGTGCCAGCACGCGCTCGCCGCGTGGGAAAACATCCCGCTGCTCAGCTGGCTTTTATTACGGGGGCGCTGCCACCAGTGCGGCAGCGCGATCCCGCTGCGACTCTTGCTGGTCGAACTGATCTCCGCCTTGTTTTTTGGCATCACGGCCTGGTGCATGCCGGACGTTCAGGCGCTGTTCTCTTTGTGGTTACTGGCGGCTTTTTTACTGCCGCTGGCCATGATCGACTGGCAGCACCAGCTGCTTCCGGACTGCCTGACCCAGCCGCTGCTGTGGGCAGGTCTCTTGCTTCATGTGTTTGACCACACGTTGCCGCTACGCGATGCGCTGTTCGGCGCGGTGGCGGGCTATCTGTCGCTCTGGCTGCTCTACTGGGCTTTTCGTCTGATCACGGGACGAGAAGGTCTGGGTTACGGGGATTTTAAGCTACTGGCGGCGCTGGGCGCCTGGTGCGGCTGGCAGGCGTTGCCCTCTATTGAACTGGCGGCAGCGTTAAGCGGTATTGTCGGTTATTTCGCCGTAAATAATTTAAATAAAAATAACCTCACTATTTCTTTTGGTCCTTATCTCGCCTTTGCTGGAATAGGGGTTTTTATTAGTCAGCAAATTGCTTTCACATTTTAAATATACAGGTCAAGATTTTTTATAAATCTTTTTGATGGAGGAAGGAAAGGACGATCCTTTACGCTCAGTGTATCGTAAGAGATATAAGCTACACGGGATTTGGCTTGTATCTTTTAATGGAGGAATACAACGCAGTAACAATTTTTTGTTCACGGCACTCACGTTGGTTAAATACGCATTACGCGAAACGCATCCATGATCTCACGGAAGACATGGGTTACTACGTTATAAATAAATTTATCAGGAAATAAAAATGAAATTTATGAAGCCAAAATATCTGGCGCTCTTTATTGCGGCGGCAACCAGCTCCGCATTTGCAGCAGCGCCAGGTGCACCGACGATCGGCTATGGCAATGACAAATTTGCCCTGGTGGAAGTGGATCAGGCTGCACAGGATTATAACAATCTTGTCAAAGTGCATAACGATGGCGTGGATGTAAAAGTTGAGTGGAACGTCTGGAGTGGTGATGCGCCAACTTCTGCGAAAGTTCTGCTGGACGGACAGACCGTATGGACCGGCGCAGCCGGTGCGACGGGCTCTGCAACGTTTAAAGTGAAAAAAGGCGGGCGTTATCAGGAACAGGTTGAAGTCTGTAATGCCAGCGGCTGTGCGAAAAGCGCCAGTAAGCTGATTATTGTGGCTGACACCGACGGTAGCCACCTGCTGCCGCTGAATACGTCTCTCCAGGAGAACAACAAAGCGTTCGCGAAGCATACCGATAAAGTGGTTGCGGCCTACTTCCCGGAATGGGGCGTTTACGACCGTAACTTCCCGGTTGATAAGATCCCTGCGGCAAACCTCAACCACATTCTGTACGGCTTCATTCCAATCTGTGGCGGTGACGGCATCAACGACGGCCTGAAAACCATTGAAGGTGGTAACAGCTTCCGCGTGCTTCAGAACGACTGTAAGGGCCGTCCTGACTTTACCGTGGCGATCCACGACCCATGGGCTGCGCTGCAAAAACCACAGGCTGGCGTCTCCAACTGGGATGATCCGTACAAAGGTAACTTTGGCCAGCTGATGGCGCTGAAAAAAGCGCATCCAGGCCTGAAAGTGCTGCCATCTATCGGCGGCTGGACGCTTTCCGATCCGTTCTTCCACATGGGCGACCCGGCTATCCGAGCACGCTTTGTCTCTTCTGTGAAAGATTTCCTCCAGACGTGGAAATTCTTTGACGGCGTGGATATCGACTGGGAATTCCCGGGAGGTGGCGGTGTAACCGAAAACCTGGGTAACCCGCAGCAGGATAAAGCGACCTATACCGCACTGATGCACGACCTGCGCACCATGCTGAACGAGCTGTCTGCACAGACGGGCCGTACCTATGAACTGACCAGCGCCATCGGTGCAGGCCGCGATAAGATCGAAGACGTGGATTACACCACGGCTCAGCAGTATCTCGACCACATCTTCCTGATGAGCTACGACTTCTACGGCGGCTGGAGCAACACCGTTCTCGGCCACCAGGCTGCGCTGCGTGCGCCAGCATGGCGTCCGGACACTGATTACACCACTGAAAACGGCGTTAACGCGCTGCTTGCGCAGGGTGTACAGCCAGGCAAGATCGTGGTGGGTGCGGGCATGTATGGCCGCGGCTGGACCGGCGTGCATGGCTACACCGGTGACAATCCATTCACCGGTACGGCAACCGGCATGGTGAAAGGCACCTGGGAACCGGGCGTGGTTGACTATCGTCAGATCGTGAACGAATACAAAGGCAAACCGGGCTGGGAATACGGCTACGACACGACCGCTGAAGCCCCTTACGTCTTCAACAAATCCACCGGCGACCTGATCTCGTATGAAGATGCGCGTTCAACCACGGCGAAAGGCAAGTATGTTCTGGCCAATAAACTGGGCGGTCTGTTCGCGTGGTCTATCGACTCTGATACCGGCGACATTCTGAATGCGATGAACGAAAGCCTGCTGGGCGGCGACTCGACTCCGGTTGATCCGGTGGTCACCAACCACGCGCCAATCGCGTCCTCTGCCGATCAGAACGTGTCTGGCCCGGCAACCGTCACGCTCGATGGCTCTGCTTCCAGCGATCCTGATGGCGATGCGATTACCTACAAATGGACTCAGGTCTCTGGTCCGTCTGTCACCATCAACAACAGCACCAAAGCGAAAGCGACCTTCAATGTTGCGGCAGCGACCACCGACCAGACCATGACGTTCCGCCTGACGGTGACCGATGCAAAAGGCCTGAGCAACGCGATTGATGTCCAGGTGGTGAACAAGGCGCCGAAAGCTAACCAGGCACCGGTTTTAAACCCAATGGAAGCGATCACGCTTGAATCTGGTGAAACCTATGCGCTGCATGCCCAGGCTGCGGACCCAGACGGTGATGCGCTGACCTACGCCTGGAGCGTACCAGCAGATATGCACGCCACCGGAACTGACTCCGCGAACGTGAATATCACGGCGCCGGAAGTGAGCTCGACGTCTACCTACACCCTGAGCGTGGTAGTGAGCGACGGTAAGACCAGCGTGCAGTCTAACGTCCAGGTTACCGTGAATCCGAAAGCGGCGCCTGCACCGGTACCTGCTGACGAAGACACTAACCCGGCGGATGACGTTACCCCTCCGGCTGATGATGTGACTCCTCCGTCTGACAAAGGAAGCTGCGATGCACCTGTGGATGCTAACGCCAGCAAATACGCGGCGTGGGAATCCAGCAAAATCTACAACGGTGGCGATATCGTAAGCTTCGACCATCTGGTGTGGAAAGCGAAGTACTGGACTCAGGGCAATCAGCCTGGCTTCGGTGTGGATGCATGGGAGCTGGTGAGCAACGTGAAGATGAACTGGCGTTCTGACCTGGTCTACAACGGCGGCGACACTACCACCTATGAAGGTAACGTTTACCGTGCGAAATGGTGGACCCGTGGTGATAACCCAGCCAACAGCGACGTATGGGTAAAAGAAGGCGCATCAACAGATTGCAAATAATCTAACCCATTAATCACTCCCCCTTTAGAGGGGGAGTGATTCAAAATTCATTTTACAGGATGTTGGTAAGGAGAAATAACCGAAACTGTCAGCAGGTAAAAATGAAAAAGTTAATTTTGTTGTTATTGATAATAAGCCAAAGCGCACTGGCAAATTGTTGGGATAAAGCGGCGCATTATTATCATGTCGATCCTTATTTACTGTACGCGATAGCGAATGTGGAATCCGGAATGAATCCGTATGCGGTTGGGCAAAACCGCGATGGCACGCGGGATGTCGGGCTGATGCAAATCAACAGTTCGCATTTTACCGCGCTGGAAAGCAGAGGCATCGACGAATATCGATTAATCACGGAGCCGTGTACATCGATCATGGTCGGGGCTTCTATCCTTTCCGGGATGATCAGGGTGTATGGCTACAACTGGGAAGCCGTTGGCGCGTATAACGCCGGACTGAAAAAAGAAAATTATCCGCAGAGGATGAAATATGCCCATAAGGTCTGGGCCAAATATCAGCAACTGAAATTAGCAGCACGTTATTAACGTTTTTTATTTTTGAAGAATTCCTGAAGGTGTTCTTCGAAAAGTGAAAACAGCTGAATGTGGTTTATGTATTAACGGAGTAATACCTAAGCCGGGATATTAACATTTAATTTGAAACGAACAGGAAAACTGAAATGAACAAAAGGACGTTACTGAGTGTACTCATTGCGGGAGCCTGCGTGGCGCCATTCATGGCCCAGGCTGCGAATCTGAAGGAGACCAGCAGTGAGCCGTACACCATCAAAGCCAGCGATCTGGCGAAGAAAGAGAAGGAACTGACGGACTTCCCGCTGATGGCTTCGGTTAAAGAGACCATCCAGACGCTGGATAACGCGCAGGTCGAACTGATTGAGCCAGGCCGGGCGGCGAACCCGGACAACGTTAAACGCGTTGAAGGGATTGTGAAAGCCAGCGACTGGGAATATCTCTTCCCGCTGCGCGCTCAGGCCTATACCTACAGCAACTTCCTGAAAGCCGTGGGTAAATTCCCGGCGCTGTGTAAAACCTATAATGACGGTCGTGACAGCGACGCCATCTGTCGCAAAGAGCTGGCCACCATGTTTGCCCACTTTGCCCAGGAAACTGGCGGCCACGAAAGCTGGCGTCCGGAAGCCGAATGGCGTCAGGCGCTGGTCCACGTACGTGAAATGGGCTGGAGCGAAGGGCAGAAGGGCGGTTATAACGGCGAATGTAACCCGGACGTCTGGCAAGGACAGACCTGGCCTTGCGGTAAAGATAAAGACGGCGATTTCCTGAGCTATTTCGGACGCGGTGCGAAACAGTTGTCTTACAACTACAACTACGGTCCATTCTCTGAAGCGATGTACGGCGACGTGCGTACGCTGCTCGACAAACCTGAGCTGGTGGCGGACACCTGGCTGAACCTGGCGAGTGCGATCTTCTTCTTCGCCTATCCGCAGCCGCCAAAACCAAGCATGTTGCAGGTGATCGACGGTACATGGCAGCCGAACGACCACGATAAAGCCAACGGTCTGGTTCCGGGCTTTGGTGTGACCACCCAGATCATCAACGGCGGCGTTGAGTGCGGCGGCCCGACTGAAATTGCGCAGTCTCAGAACCGTATCAAATACTACAAAGAGTTTGCAAACTACCTGAAAGTGCCTGTTCCGGCGAACGAAGTGTTGGGTTGCGCCAACATGAAGCAGTTCGACGAAGGTGGCGCAGGCGCCCTGAAGATTTACTGGGAACAGGACTGGGGATGGAGCGCGGATACCCCGGACGGCAAAACCTACTCTTGCCAGCTGGTGGGCTACCAGACTCCGTTCAGCGCCTTTAAAGAAGGTGACTACAGCAAGTGCGTGCAGAAGTTCTTTAACGTGAAAATCGTTAACGATGATGGTTCTTCCGTTACCCCGGACGAAACCCCGGTCACGCCAACACCGACGCCATCTGGCGATGAAACGCCAGCGCCAACACCAACGCCGGATGAAACCCCGGTCGAACCTGTTGTGGTGAACCACGCGCCGGTTGCGCAGATTGCCGGTCCGATCGGTGCAGTGGAAGCAGGTGCGCAGGTTTCTCTGAGTGCGGAAGGCTCTACCGATCCTGATGGCAACACACTGACGTATACCTGGCGTTCCCAGGATGGTCAGACTGTTACCGGTCAGGACAAAGCGGTTGTGACCTTCACAGCGCCAGAGTCTGCGACGGCGCAGCAGTATGAAGTGAGCCTGACCGTCAGCGATGGCGAGCTGAGCAGCACCACGTCTTACCTGCTGAACGTGAAAGCGAAAGCGGCAACGCCATCCGGAGAAGATACGTCTTACCCGGCATGGAGCGCGAACAGCAAGTACAACGCCGGTGATATCGTGAACAACCACGGTAAACTGTTCCAGTGCAAACCGTTCCCGTACAGCGGCTGGTGTAACAACTCTCCAACGTACTATGAACCAGGCGCAGGTCTGGCATGGGCTGAAGCCTGGACGGCTCTGTAAAAGCAAACGGCAACCCCCAGGGTTGCCGTTTTAGTGTCTGCACCCTCTCCCTGTGGGAGAGGGCCGGGGTGAGGGCATCAGTCCGCACTCTCTGTTTTTTGCCGGGTGGCGCTGCGCTTACCCGGCCTACATGAGGCTGGAACGCTTACCGGTGCAACTTCCCGTGATCCCGTAACCACGCCGCCGTACGCACTATTCCTTCATCCAGCGAGACAATCGGTTTATATCCCAGCTCGTTCTCCGCCCGAGAAATATCCAGCGTAAAATCAAAGTTGAGCTTCGACACACCGTAATGCGTCAGCGCAGGCTCTTTCGCCGATTTGCTGCCAAAACGCTCCATGCTGCGGGCAATCATGTCCAGCATTGGGTAGGGAACGGAACGGATCCGGCAGTCGATTTTTAATTCGTCAATTAGCCTTTGCACAATGCTGCGCAGGGTACAGGGTTCGCCGTTGGTGATGTTATACGCGCGCCCCGACACCAGCTTATCGCATTCCGGCTGGCTCGCCAGCCACATGGCGTGAACGGCATTTTCGTAATAGGTCATGTCCACCAGCGCATCGCCGCCGCGCGGTAACAGCACGCTGCCGTAGTGATGCATCATCTGGGCCAGTCGCGGGATGAAGACTTTGTCGTGCGGCCCAAACAGGCTCTGCGGACGCAGCACGGTAAAGCGGGTGTGCGGGTTTGACTGGGCCAGCAGGTCGATCACCTCTTCGCCCGCCGCTTTACTGCGGGCAAACTCACAGGCAAAGCGCGCCGGGCGGAAATCTTCCTGAATATCACGATGGTGGTGATAGTCGAAATAGAGCGACGGAGAGGAAATATGAATAAAGTTACGCACGCCCCAGGCGACGGCCCATTCACCCAGACGGCGCGTGGCGCGCACGTTGGCGAGATCAAAGGCTTCCTGGGTACCCCACGGGGAGGTAAAACTGGAGCAGTGCCACAGCGTATCGATACCGGCGAGCATCACCTTGGCCTGAGAGGAGACCAGCTCCGTCAGATCGGCATGGACAAATTCAGCGCCCATTTTTTGCAGGAGCTTACCCATCGCCTCATTGCGACCAGTGGCCCTCACGCTGATGCCTTTGTTGCGCAGAAACTCGACCGCATTTCGGCCTAAGCCGCTGGTCGCCCCGGTAACCAGTACCTTCATAACAATCCACTGTGTTGAAAAGAATTTCGTGCGCATTCTTTCGTGAATTACGATGTGTTGCAATGGGAAAGGTGAAAGATTAAGAGTTTTATTTAGTTATTTTCCCGCTTTTCTTCTGCCAGTAGCGCAATCCGTTTCGCCATTCCGCGGAAGATAAACAGGTGTGCCGGGATCATCAGCAACCAGTAAAACAGACCCGGCATTCCGTGCGGATGCCACCATGCCCGAACGTCCAGTTCACGATGGTCGCCCTTGTCCTTCAGGGTGAAGCAGAGCCGCCCCAGCCCCGGCGCCTTCATGCCAAACAGCAGCGCCAGCTGTTTTTCCGGCTCAACGATAATCACCTTCCAGCTGTCGACGGTATCGCCCACCTTCAGCCAGGGATGGGCAGGGCGCCCTTTTGCCAGCCGGTGACCGACCAGCAGATCCAGCGCGCCGCGCGTTTGCCACAGAATATTGCCGAAGAAATAGCGCTCTTTGCCGCCAATCTGGTTCACAACTTCCCACAGCGCTGCCAGGCTGGCCGTGGTTTTGACCGTACAGCCCGCCTGTTTCGGATAATAGCCGTACTCGGGCCGCCAGCGGGCAAACGCCTGCGCGTCGTAGCCCCAGTCGCTGGAGTTCACCAGCTTCTCTTCTTCTTTCAGCGTATTGCGTACGGCATCATCGAAGGGGATCAATTCCTGAGGGATCAAGGCACGCAGTTCACGATCGTCCGCCAGCAGATCGTGCTTCAGTCCCTGTATAAGCGCTTTGGCAGTCGTCGGCGGCACGGAGGTGATCACATTCAAAAACCACACCGAAATCCAGCGGGTCGGGAAGGGGATGGGGATCAGCCAGCGGCGGCGGCCGCTCACCCGCATAAAATGTTCGAACTGCGCCTGATAGCTCAGCACTTCCGGGCCTGCCGCCTCCAGCACGCGATGCTGCTCCGCCGGGTGATCCAGCAATGCCACCAGATAGTGGAGTAAATTCTCCAGCGCAATGGGCGTGGTGCGCGAGCGTACCCAGCGCGGCGGCGTAAGCACAGGCAGGTTGTAGACCATATCGCGCATCACTTCGAATGCGGCGGACCCCGCGCCGACGATGATCCCTGCCCGCAGTTCGGTGACGGGGATACGGGCGCTTCGCAGCGTTTCTGCCGTCAGCTGTCGGGCGCGCAGATGATCTGACTGCTCGTTCTCAGGCGCCTGGAGTGAGCTTAAAAAAATCACCTGCTTCACCGGCGTTTGCCGCAGCGCATCACGAACGTTCATCGCCACCTGACGCTCGTGGGCGATAAAATCGCCGCCTTCGCCCATGCTGTGGACAAGGTAGTAAAGCGTATCGACCCCTTCCAGCAGCGCAGGAAGCGCTTTCGGCCAGTTAAGGTCAACGTTGTGACACGTCACGCCAGGCAAATGTAGCTTTTGCAGGCGTTCCGTGTTGCGTGCCGCTGCCAGCACCTGGTGGCCCTGCTGGCTTAACGCAGTGGTCAGATGCTGACCGATATACCCGCTGGCGCCGAGCACCAGAATACGTTGCGGCACGGTATGCTCCTTAACGCTTTAAAAACGCCTGCCAGTGTTTCACCACCTCGGTCAACTGCTCGCGGTTAACGTCAAGATGCATCACCAGTCGCACGACCGGGGAGGCGTTGATCAGCACGCCTCGGGCTTTCATAAAGTCGCCCAGCGCGGCAGCATGCTCATCGCCGACGCGGACAAACAGCATGTTGGTGTCGTGTCGCATGACATCAGCGCCGATTTCACGCAGCTGCGCTGCCATCCACGCCGCATTATCGTGATCGTCTTTCAGGCGTGACACGTTATTTTTCAGGGCGTACAGTCCGGCAGCCGCCAGAATACCCGCCTGACGCATCCCGCCGCCGGTCATTTTGCGCCACCGGTTGGCGCGTCTGATGTAGTCTGCGCTGCCAACCAGCAGGGAACCTACCGGCGTGCCCAGCCCTTTAGAGAGGCAAATGGTGAACGAGTCGCAATATTGGGTGATCTCTTTCAGCTCGCAGCCGTACTCCACCACGGCGTTGAAGATACGTGCGCCGTCAACGTGGAGGCCGAGCTTGCGCTCGCGGGTAAAATCCCATGCCGCTTTCAGGTATTCGCGCGGCAGGACTTTACCGTTATGGGTGTTTTCGAGGCTCAGCAGTTTAGTGCGGGCGAAGTGAATATCGTCGGCTTTGATTTTCGCCGCGACTTTGTCCAGCGGCAGCGTACCGTCCGGCGCAGCATCGATCGGCTGCGGCTGGATGCTGCCGAGCACCGCCGCGCCGCCGGCTTCGTACAGGTAGTTATGCGCCCCCTGGCCAACGATATACTCTTCGCCGCGCTCGCAGTGGCTCAGCAGCGCCACCAGGTTAGCCTGCGTGCCGGTGGGCAGGAACAGAGCAGCCTCTTTACCGCTCAGCTCGGCCGCATAGCGCTGGAGTTCGTTGACCGTCGGGTCATCGCCGTAGACGTCGTCCCCGACCGGGGCGGCCATCATCTCTTCGAGCATGGCGCGGCCCGGACGGGTAACGGTATCACTACGTAAATCAATCATGGCATGTCCTTATATTTAAAAAGGCGATGCCAGATGTTTTACCTGAGCCAGTTGGTTTTTGCCAGTTCGATCACCTCGTCACCGCGCCCGCTGATGATGGCGCGCAGCATGTAGAGGCTAAATCCTTTGGCCTGTTCCAGCTTGATTTGAGGCGGGATCGCCAGCTCTTCTTTGGCGACCACCACATCCACCAGCACCGGGCCGTCGATGGCGAAGGCGCGTTGCAGGGCGTCGTCCACCTCTGAGGCTTTCTCCACCCGAATACCGGTGATACCGCAGGCTTCGGCGATGCGGGCGAAGTTGGTGTCGTGCAGCTCGGTGCCGTCCGTGAGGTAGCCTCCGGCCTTCATCTCCATCGCCACGAAGCCCAGCACGCTGTTGTTAAAGACCACGATTTTCAGCGGAAGCTTCATCTGCGCCACCGACAGGAAATCCCCCATCAGCATACTGAACCCGCCGTCGCCACACATCGCCACCACCTGACGTTCCGGTGCCGTCGCTTTTGCGCCCAGCGCCTGCGGCATAGCGTTGGCCATTGAGCCATGGTTGAACGACCCAAGCAGGCGTCGTTTGCCGTTCATTTTCAGGTAGCGTGCTGCCCAGACGGTGGGCGTTCCCACGTCGCAGGTGAAGATGGCATCGTCGTCGGCGAAGTGGCTGATCTGCTGCGCCAGATACTGCGGGTGGATCGCTTTTTCGCTCGGTTTGGCGAGATCGTCCAGCCCCTTACGCGCATCGCGATAGTCGCTCAGGGCTTTATCCAGGAATTTGCGGTCCGTTTTTTCTTCCAGTAGCGGCAGCAGGGCGGCGAGGGTGGATTTGATATCGCCGATAAGCGCCATATCCACCTTGCTGTGCGCACCGATGCTGCCGGGATTAATGTCGATCTGGATAATTTTGGCATCCGTCGGGTAGAACGCGCGGTACGGGAACTGAGTGCCGAGCAGGATCAGCGTGTCGGCGTTCATCATGGTGTGGAAGCCGCTGGAAAAACCGATCAGCCCGGTCATGCCGACATCGTACGGGTTATCGTATTCAACGTGCTCTTTCCCGCGCAGGGCATGCACCACTGGCGCCTTGAGCTTGCCGGCAAATTCCACCAGCTCTTTATGCGCACCGGCGCAGCCGCTGCCGCACATCAGGGCGATATTGCTGGAGTATCGCAGCAGTTGCGCCAGCTTTTTCAGCTCTTCTTCGGCAGGGGTAATGGTTGGCTGTGGCGCAGAGTACCAGTGGGTGGTGGCGGTTTCAGGTGCGGCCTTCAGCGCCACGTCCCCCGGCAGCACAACCACCGAAACCCCGCGATTCAGGATCGCCTTACGCATGGCTATCGCCAGCACCTGTGGGATCTGCTCCGGTGATGAGACCAGCTCGCAATAGTGGCTGCATTCACGGAACAGCTCCTGAGGATGCGTCTCCTGAAAATAGCCGCTGCCGATTTCGGATGACGGAATATGTGCGGCAATCGCCAGCACCGGAACATGGTTGCGGTGACAGTCGAAAAGACCGTTGATAAGGTGCAGGTTTCCCGGTCCGCAGGAACCTGCACAGACGGCGAGTTCGCCCGTGAGCTGCGCTTCGGCACCGGCGGCAAAGGCGGCGACCTCTTCATGGCGGGTGGGCATCCATTCAATGGTCTTCATCTTGTTGAGGCTGTCGCTGAGTCCGTTCAGCGAATCGCCGGTGACGCCCCAGATACGCTTTACGCCAGCCTGCTCCAGGGTTTTCGCTATGTATGCAGCCACGGTTTGTTTCATGGTGGTCCTTCTCCTTTATGTGATATCGCTTACAAGCTTAGAAGAAAGTCACTGTATTGGCTGCCTGGTATTCCATACGCACAGGCAGTAGGCACAACGTAGGCCGGGTAAACGTAGTGCCACCCGGCAAAAAGCCCGGTGGCGCTGACGCTTACCGGGCCTACAGGTGAACCACGACAGATTATGCGAGCACAAGATCGCCCTGCGGATGGCACGAACATGCCAGCACATAGCCCTCGGCAATTTCCGCTTCGGTCAGCGTCATGGTGCTGGTGACCGTGTACTCACCGGAAATCACTTTGGTCTTACAGCAACCGCACACCCCGGCGCGACAGGCCGCCGCTACCGGCACGTTGTTGCTTTCCAGCGCTTCAAGCAGCGTGGTGCCCACGCGGCCAAAGAAAGTCTGCGCCGGTTGCAGCTTCGTGAACTTCATCCCGCTGGTCGCCGCTGCCGCTACAGGCGTGAAGAACTGCTCTTTGAAGAAGCGGGTCACGCCGAGCGCTTTCACTTCTTTCTCCACGATCTCCATGTAAGGCGCCGGGCCGCAGGTCATCACGATGCGGTTCGCAATATCCGGCACGCTTTGCAGCAGCTCGCGGCTCAGGCGCCCCGCGACAAAACCGTGCGTCGCGTTGTGCTCAGCCACCAGCGTCACCGGATAGTTGCGCCATTCTTCGGCAAAAATCACATCTTCCGGGGAACGCACGCTGAAAATCACCTGCACGTCGGCCTGAGGACGGTATTTCGCCAGCCAGCGACGCATCGACATAATCGGCGTCACGCCACAGCCTGCCGCCAGCAGCAGGAATTTATCTTCCGTCTTGTCGTCACAGGTAAACTCGCCCTGCGCGTCAGACAGCCAGATGTAATCCCCGCGCTTCACGTCCCGGGTCAGCCACTCGGATCCTGCGCCGTCATCAATACGACGGACGGTGAGCGTAATGTATTCGCTCACGCCCGGCGTGGAGGAGAGGGTGTAGGCGCGCAGGGTATTCGCCGAATTACGCACGCTAACCAGCGCATACTGACCTGGGCGGTACGGGTAGTAGTCATGGCACAGCAGCGACAGCGTCCACACATCCGGCGTCTCCTGATGGATGTGATGAACCTGCATCCGCCACGGACATTGTGAGGTTGGCATGGTCATGAGTTACTCCTTACGCGCTCAGCAGTTGCTTCATATCATCTTCAACGTTGGTCACGGAACGCAGACCAAATTTCTCGTTCAGGATGGCCAGCAGGTCCGGCGTCAGGAAGCCTGGCGCAGTCGGCCCGGTGACGATGTTGGTCACGCCGAGAGAGAGCAGGGTCAACAGAATAACGATCGCTTTCTGCTCGAACCAGGAGAGCACCAGCGACAGCGGCAGGTCGTTCACGCCGCAGCCCAGT
The DNA here is from genome assembly GCF_001922365.1 of Enterobacter cloacae complex sp. AR_0002. Lineage (NCBI taxonomy): Bacteria > Pseudomonadati > Pseudomonadota > Gammaproteobacteria > Enterobacterales > Enterobacteriaceae > Enterobacter > Enterobacter cloacae complex sp. AR_0002. Next base: position 1,932,206 of record NZ_CP018814.1, on the reverse strand, counting down.
TTCTCTGCCAGCGTGACCGCCAGAATGATGGCTGAATACGCATCGTTACACTGACCCGCATCCACCAGGCGCGGCAGACCTTCGATGTTGCCGAAGTCCAGCTTGTTGAAACGGTACTTACCGCAGGCCAGGGTCAGGATCAGGCAGTCTTCCGGTACGCGGGTGGCGAAATCGGTGAAGTAGTTACGTTCCCCGCGCGCGCCGTCACAGCCGCCGATAAGGAAGATGTGACGCAGTTTTTCACGGCTGACGAGGTCAATCAGGGAATCCGCCGCACCCAGCAGGGTTTCACGGCCAAAACCGACGGTGATGAGGTGCGGGATTTCGCTGTACGGGAAGCCTGCCATCTGCTGCGCCTGAGCGATAACCGGACCGAAATCGTCGCCTTCAAGGTGGCTCACGCCCGGCCAGCCGACGATGCTGCGGGTCCAGATACGGTCGTCATACGCGCCGACGGTCGGGTCGATGATGCAGTTAGAGGTCATAACAATTGGGCCAGGGAAGCGGGCGAACTCCACCTGCTGGTTCTGCCAGCCGCTGCCGTAGTTACCGATCAGATGCTTAAATTTACGCAGCTCCGGGTAGCCGTGCGCGGGCAGCATTTCGCCGTGGGTATAGACGTTAACGCCGGTGCCTTCGGTCTGCTTCAGCAGGTTGTAGAGATCTTTCAGGTCATGACCGGAGATCAGGATGCATTTGCCTTCGGTCGCTTTGACGTTGACCTGCGTTGGCGTTGGGTGGCCGTAGGTGCTGGTTTCACCGGCATCCAGAATACTCATCACTTTGAAGTTCATCTGGCCGATTTCCATCGAGCATTCCAGCAGGGCGTTCATGTCGGAAGGCCAGGTGCCCAGCCATGCCATGATTTTGTGGTACTGGGCGTAAATAGCGTTATCGTACTGGCCGAGTACGTGCGCGTGCTCCATATAGGCCGCAGCACCTTTCAGACCGTACAGGCACAGCAGGCGCAGGCCGAGGATGTTCTCGCCAATTGCCGCTTTGTCCTTATTTGGGGTGAATTCTGCGGCCTGACGCTGTAGCTCGCCCAGGTCGTCGCTCACCAGCTGTAGCTCCGCCATCGGGTTGTCCACGCGGGCGCTGGCGTCGGCATTCAGGCACTGCGCTTTCAGGGCTTCACGCAGGGCAATCGCTTCGCGGGCATAGCCCACAATGCGTGGAGAATCGAAGTTAACGTTGGTCAGCGTGGAGAAAAATGCGCGCGGCGCAAAGCTGTCGACATAGTGATCGACAATGCCATATTCACGGGCTTTGAAGGCCCAGGCGGACAAGCCTTGCAGCGCCGCAATCAGCAGATCCTGGAGATCGGACGTTTCTGCGGTTTTGCCGCACATACCCTGCGCGTAAGAGCAGCCGTTGCCTGCTGGGGTACGGATGGTTTGTTCACATTGCACACAAAACATAATCACACCTGTTAAAGTTATATTTGAGATACATGTTTAAGGTTATGCCTGTGCCACAGCAGAGAAAAGTGCTTTCTTATACTAAGTGGAGGGTTATTGATTTAGCGCAATTTTGGCGGCAGGTTCACTACCGCCAAAGCAGTATCAGGCTGAGAAGAACGCCATCAGAATGGGTACCAGCAGGCTCAGAATAAAGCCGTGTACAATGGCGGCAGGAACCATCTCCAGCCCTCCCGAGCGCTGTAACACCGGCAGGGTAAAGTCCATTGAGGTGGCCCCGCACAGGCCCAGCGCAGTAGAGCGGCTGCGGCTTACCAGGCCGGGGATCAGCATGATGGCTAATAGCTCGCGCGCCAGATCGTTAAAGAAGGCGGCGCTGCCGATCACCGGACCAAACGATTCGGTCAGCAGAATACCGGAGAGCGAATACCAGCCGAAACCGGACGCCATCGCCAGGCTGGTTTTCAGCGGCAGATCGAGAATAAAGGCGTTAATCACTCCCCCCGCCAGTGAGCTGGCCACAACGATAACGGCAACCATCATGCCCCGGCGGTTAAGGACAATCTGTTTCAGCGTCATGCCATTATTTCGCAGCTGAATACCAATCAGGAAGAGCAGGAAAATAAGCGTATATTCGCTGGCTTCCATTGCGTGCTGTAAAAATGCCCAGCCGGTCAGACCCAGTAAAAAACCGAGTACCACCACGCCGCACAGCTTTAATGATTCCAGCGCCATCGCAATACGGGAGGGAAGCTTTTCCTGATGATGGTGATTTTTCCAGGGAATAGTGCGTTCCAGCCAGAACAGCGCGGCAATATTGCACAGCAGAATAACCACTACCGTAACCGCAGAATAATGCAGAATGGAAAGCAAGTTCGTCGCCAGATTATCCAGGAAGGCCAGGCTGATCCCCATAAAGAACAGAATGACGTAAACAATCCAGCTGAGAAAACGATTAATAAGCTTTAAGGCCGATTCATGACGCAGCGGAATAAGGTAGCCCGCAATCAGGGGCAGAAGAATGATGAGGAGTCCTGAGAACATGAACAGCCGGTCCTTTTGAGTATCAGTTAAGCGCCAGAGACACTACCCAATAAAGGCTGTGAGGTAAAGCTACAAAAAAAGCCGGGTGGCGGCTACGCCTTACCCGGCTTGTCTATTTGGGGTGGTGCGGCCTGATGCCCTCACCCCGGCCCTCTCCCACAGGGAGAGGGGGGAAAACCATTAATCGCGTTTTTCCAGCAGGGTGCGATACAGCACGCCGCCCAGAATACCGCCGATAATTGGCATCACCCAGAATAGCCACAGCTGTTCAAGCGCCCAGCCGCCCTGGAAAATAGCCACCGCGGTGCTGCGCGCCGGGTTAACGGAGGTGTTGGTCACCGGGATGGAGATGAGGTGGATCAGCGTCAGCGCCAGACCAATAGCGATGGGGGCAAAGCCCGCAGGCGCGTATTTGTCCGTTGCGCCGTGGATCACCAACAGGAAACCTGCGGTGAGCACAATTTCAATCACGATAGCAGACAGCATTGAGTAGCCGCCTGGCGAGTGTTCGCCGAAGCCGTTCGACGCAAATCCGCTGGCCGCGGCGTCAAACCCGGCTTTTCCGCTGGCAATTACGTACAGCACCGCCGCGGCAATAATACCGCCAATAACCTGGGCAATAATATAGCCAATAATATCCTTCGCCGGGAAACGTCCGCCCGCCCATAAACCTAATGTGACGGCCGGGTTGAAATGACCGCCGGAAATATGCCCCACGGCGAATGCCATGGTTAATACGGTTAAACCGAATGCCAGCGCGACGCCGACAAAACCAATACCTAATTCCGGAAATGCGGCTGCCAGTACTGCGCTACCGCAGCCACCAAACACCAGCCAGAATGTGCCAAAGCATTCTGCCGCTAATTTTCTGAACATAACCACCTCAATAATAAACGTCCGCGCCCATTCCTGCGCGCGGGTTATATCGCCATAAAGGGATGACGACTCAAAGAGCCAGTATTTTGAAACCATCAACATCCCTTCGCCACTCAAATAAATTCACTAAATTTGATTTAAGGCAATGTGATGTCAATCCTTGTTCAGAACGGAGGTAATTAGAGCATAGCCCAATAATTAAGGGGGCGTATATTCTGCTGTCGTGACCCACAGCCTGCCGCTATACTGCTGATAACTTGAAGGAAAAAGTGGCCGAATTGCGGGGGATGTATGCTACTCGAACGTGTGGAGATTGTCGGGTTTCGCGGGATTAACCGCCTGTCGCTGCAACTGGAACAGAACAACGTCCTGATAGGCGAAAACGCCTGGGGTAAATCCAGCCTGCTGGATGCCCTGACGCTGCTGCTTTCGCCCGAAGAGAACTTGTACCACTTCGTTCATGATGACTTCTGGTTTCCGCCGGGGGATGTCAACGGGCGCGAGAAACACCTGCATATCATTCTGACCTTCCGCGAATCCGAGCCCGGCCGCCATCGTGTGCGTCGTTTTCGCCCTATGTCGGCCTGCTGGGTTCCCTGTGAAGATGGGTTCCAGCGTATTTTCTATCGCCTTGAGGGCGAAATGGCGCAAAACGACGGGGTATTAACCCTGCGTGAATTTCTTGATGAGAAGGGGAATCCGATCCCGCTCGATAATATTGACGAGCTTGCCCGACATCTTATCCGCCTCTCCCCCGTATTGCGCTTACGCGACGCGCGTTTTATGCGGCGGATCCGTAACGGCACCGTGCCGAATATGCCCGAGGTGGAAGTAACCGCCCGCGAACTGGATTTCCTCGCCCGTGAACTGGTCTCACGGCCGCAGAACCTCACCGACGGCCAGATCCGTCAGGGACTGTCTGCCATGGTACAACTGCTGGAGCACTACTTCTCCGAGCAGGGAACGGGGCAGGCGCGCCACCGTCTGATGCGTCGCCGCTCGCACGATGAACAACGAAGCTGGCGCTATCTCGATATTATCAACCGCATGATCGACCGCCCCGGCGGGCGCACGCATCGGGTGATCCTGCTGGGTTTATTCTCCACGCTTTTACAGGCGAAAGGGACGGTGCGCCTGGATCGGGACGCGCGCCCGCTGCTGCTGGTGGAAGATCCGGAAACGCGGCTCCACCCGATTATGCTTTCCGTGGCGTGGCATCTTCTTAATCTGCTGCCGTTGCAGCGAGTCACCACCACGAATTCCGGAGAACTGCTCTCTCTGACGCCGGTAGAGTATGTCTGCCGCCTGGTGCGTGAATCGTCGCGGGTCACCGCCTACCGGCTCGGGCCCGGCGGGTTAAATGCCGAAGATGGCCGACGGATTGCGTTTCATATCCGTTTTAACCGTGCCTCTTCCCTGTTTGCCCGCTGCTGGTTGCTGGTGGAAGGGGAAACGGAAACCTGGGTGATAAACGAGCTGGCTCGCCAGTGCGGGCACCACTTTGATGCCGAAGGGATCAAAGTGATCGAATTTGCTCAGTCTGGCTTAAAACCGCTGATCAAATTTGCGCGCCGGATGGGGATAGAGTGGCACGTGCTGGTGGATGGCGATGAGGCGGGTAAAAAATATGCGGCGACCGTGCGCAGCCTGCTCAATAACGATCGTGAAGAGGAGCGGGAACATCTGACCGCGCTGCCTGCGATGGACATGGAGCACTTTATGTACCGTCAGGGATTTGACGACGTCTTTCACCGCGTGGCGATGATCCCGGTGGATGTACCCATGAACATGCGTCGGGTGATTGCCAAAGCTATCCATCGGTCGTCAAAACCGGATTTGGCCATTGAAGTCGCGACGGAAGCCGGCAGGCGAGGCGTGGAGTCGGTGCCCACGCTGCTGCGTAAAATGTTCTCCCGCGTCCTCTGGCTGGCTCGCGGGAGGGCCGATTAGCGGTCAGTCGCCTGCGAAACCTGTTGGATCAGGCTATCAAGCAGGGTATAGCGGCGGCGGTATTCGGACCGTTTTTTACTCGCAATCTCTTCCATCGGTTTGCGTGGCATGGTCAGTGGCAGGGCAAAGTTGCCGTTATCCTGCTGCTGTCCGCCAAGGGAGCGCCAGAAGCTGTCATAGTCAGCCAGCAATTTTCCCTCTTTTTTCTTGCGATAGCGCCAGCTGCGGTAGATGTGGGTGGCGTTACTCACCGCGAGGATCTGCTCGACCGGGAAGGCGCCTGCCAGCGTCATGACCGCTTCAACCAGCAGACGTTTTGGGAACAGTCCGTGACAGGCTTTGGTCGCCAGCTGAATGTGCTCGTGCGGGACATGCGCTTTCGCCCCCTGCATTCCGCCGATGAAGAGCGTTGACTTGCCCTGGTATTTGCACAGCGTAAAGGTCAGCTCGGCCAGCACCGTGTTCTGGTGGTCGCAAAAAGTGAGGGTCGCTTCCCCTTCTTTGTCCAGAAACGCATCCGCGCTCAGGCGAACGCTAAACTGCTGTTCCTCTTTGCCCGTTAACGTCACCAGCGTGATGCCCTGGCTGGAGAGGTAGCCGTTCAGCAGCGACGCCGGAAGATGGCGGCTCATCATCTGATAGTGATCGTTCAATGCGTCCAGCGTATTCTGACGACCCATATTTACGGTCAGCCACGGCCGGTGCAGGCGGCACGGCAGGCCGGGCTGCACGCGCAGGATCTGCATCAGACGGGGCTGTTTTGCAAGGTTTCCGAGCAGGCGCGCAGTGGTGAACGGCGTTGCCAGCGAGCGCAACATAAACTTACGTCGATAGGCCGGATTTTGCCACGCCAGCCCCGGCGTGAGGGAACCCGATGTCAGGCTTTTAAACAGTTGCCAGCCCGATTTAGGCTGGGGCAGCGTTGAATAAGGTGTATCGACGATGGAAGACATGTTAGATCCTGCTTCTGGTGGAATATCGCTATTTCAGCAGGCGCTTTATCAACATCGGGTAAACAATTCCCGACGATTACGGGGATCGGGGGTTTCGTTGAGGAGTGGTTTAGATAAAATCAACGGTGATGATAGCCAGAACAACTATTTGGAATATTTATGAACCTGAAGGGAAAACGCAGAAAGCTGTTTCTGCTGCTGGCGGTAGTGGTGTTAGCGGGCGGATTCTGGTTATGGAAGGTACTGAACGCGCCGGTACCACAGTATCAAACGCTGATTGTTCGTCCGGGCGAGCTGCAACAAAACGTGCTGGCGACGGGGAAACTGGATGCCCTGCGTAAGGTTGACGTGGGCGCGCAGGTCAGCGGTCAGCTTAAAACCCTGTCAGTTGAGATTGGCGATAAGGTTAAAAAAGGCCAGCTGCTGGGCGTGATCGATCCTGAGCAGGCGCAAAACCAGATCCGCGAAGTGGAAGCGACGCTGATGGAGCTGCGCGCGCAGCGCGCGCAGGCTCAGGCCGAGCGTAATCTCGCTCAGGTCACCCTGACGCGCCAGCAGGCGCTGGCGAAAACGCAGGCCATCTCGAAACAGGATCTGGACACAGCCGCCACGGAACTGGCGGTGAAGCAGGCGCAGATTGGCACCATCGATGCGCAAATCAAACGGAATCAGGCCTCGCTGGATACGGCGAAAACCAACCTCGATTACACGCAAATCGTTGCGCCAATGGCCGGGGAAGTGACGCAGATAACCACCCTGCAAGGCCAGACGGTCATCGCCGCGCAGCAGGCGCCAAACATCCTGACCCTGGCGGATATGAGCACCATGCTGGTGAAAGCCCAGGTATCCGAAGCGGACGTCATTCACCTTAAGCCGGGGCAGAAAGCCTGGTTTACGGTGCTGGGCGATCCACAAACCCGCTATGAGGGCGTGCTGAAAGATATCCTGCCGACGCCGGAAAAGGTCAACGACGCCATCTTCTACTACGCGCGTTTCGAGGTGCCAAACCCGCAGGGCGTGCTGCGTCTGGACATGACCGCCCAGGTGCATATCCAGCTGACCGGCGTGAAAAACGTGCTGACGGTTCCGCTCTCCGCGCTGGGCGAATCCGCCGGGGACAATCGCTACAAGGTGAAAGTGCTGCGCAACGGCGAAACCCGCGAGCGGGAAGTAGTGATTGGCGCGCGTAACGACACCGACGTGGTGGTGGTAAAAGGGCTGGAAGAGGGTGAAGAAGTGGTCACCAGCGAAACCCTGCCCGGAGCCGCGCAATGACGGCGCTGCTTGAGCTGAATGACATTCGTCGCAGCTATCCGTCCGGCGACGGGCCGGTGGAGGTGCTGAAGGGCATCTCCCTGCGCGTTGAAGCCGGTGAAATGGTGGCGATTGTCGGGGCGTCGGGCTCGGGTAAATCAACGCTGATGAACATTCTCGGCTGTCTGGATAAGCCCACCAGCGGCACCTATCGCGTGGCCGGGACGGATGTTTCCACCCTGGACGGCGACGCGCTGGCGAAGCTGCGTCGCGAGCATTTTGGCTTTATTTTTCAGCGTTACCATCTGCTTTCACACCTGAGCGCGGCGCAGAACGTGGAGGTGCCGGCGGTGTATGCGGGCGTCGAGCGCAAAAAACGCCTTGAACGCGCGAAGGCGCTGTTAACGCGTCTTGGGCTGGCGGAGCGTGTTGATTATCAGCCTTCGCAGCTTTCCGGCGGTCAGCAGCAGCGCGTGAGTATTGCCCGCGCGCTGATGAACGGCGGACAGGTGATCCTCGCCGATGAGCCAACCGGTGCGCTCGACAGCCATTCCGGTGAAGAGGTGATGGCGATCCTGCATCAACTGCGCGATCAGGGGCATACGGTGATTATCGTCACCCACGATCCGCAGGTGGCGGCGCAGGCGGAACGCATTATCGAGATCCACGACGGCGAGCTGGTCAGCAACCCGCCGCCGCGTCAGTCCAGAGCGGCGGCGGCGAAAGAAGCTTTGCCTGTGTCCACCGGCTGGGGCCAGTTTTCCAGCGGTTTCCGCGAGGCGCTGACCATGGCCTGGCTGGCGATGGCGGCCAACAAAATGCGCACTCTGCTGACCATGCTCGGCATCATTATCGGTATTGCCTCGGTGGTGTCGATTGTGGTGGTGGGCGATGCGGCGAAACAGCTGGTGCTGGCGGATATTCGGGCCATCGGGACTAACACCATCGACGTTTACCCCGGCAAAGATTTTGGCGACGACGAGCCGCAGTATCAGCAGGCGCTGAAATACGACGATCTGGCGGCTATTCAGAAGCAGCCGTGGGTGAACTCCGCCACGCCTGCCGTGTCGCAAAACCTGCGTCTGCGCTACGGCAACATCGACGTGGCGGCCAGTGCTAACGGCGTCAGCGGAGATTACTTCAACGTCTACGGCATGACCTTTAGCGAAGGGGCGACCTTCAACGCGGAGCAGCTGGCGGGCAGGGCGCAGGTGGTGGTGCTGGACGCGAACTCGCGCAGACAGCTTTTCCCCAATAAAACCCGTGTAGTGGGGGAAGTGATCCTGGTGGGTAACATGCCCGCCACGGTGATTGGTGTGGCGGAAGAGAAACAGTCCATGTTTGGCAGCAGCAAGATCCTGCGCGTCTGGCTGCCATACAGCACCATTTCCGGGCGCATTATGGGGCAGTCCTGGCTTAACTCCATTACCGTGCGAGTGAAGGAGGGCTACGACAGCGCGCTGGCGGAACAGCAGCTTGAGCGGCTGTTAACCCTGCGCCACGGGAAAAAGGATTTCTTCACCTGGAACATGGACGGCCTCTTGAAAACGGCGGAAAAGACCACACGTACTCTTCAGCTGTTCCTGACGCTGGTGGCGGTGATTTCGCTGGTCGTCGGCGGGATTGGGGTGATGAACATTATGCTGGTGTCGGTGACCGAACGTACGCGGGAGATAGGCATCCGCATGGCGGTCGGGGCCAGAGCCAGCGACGTGCTCCAGCAGTTTTTGATTGAAGCGGTGCTGGTGTGTCTGGTGGGAGGCGCGATGGGGATTGCGCTTTCGATGATGATCGCCTTCGCGCTCCAGCTCTTCTTACCGGGCTGGGAAATTGGCTTCTCGCCGATGGCGATCCTGACGGCGTTTTTATGTTCCACCTTCACCGGTATTCTTTTCGGCTGGCTGCCGGCGCGAAACGCGGCGCGGCTCGATCCGGTGGATGCGCTGGCGCGGGAATAGCCCGAAAATAAAAATGCCAGCCGATCGGGCTGGCATTTTGCCTGCGGGGTGTACACAATGAATCAGAGAGCTATGCAACCGTTTCTGCTTCAACGGGCACGATAAGACTGGCGTGATTGCCTTTTGGCCCCTGGTGTACATCGAACCGGACGGACTGCCCGGCTTTGAGCGTCCTGTAACCATCCATCTGAATGGTGGAATAGTGAGCGAAGATATCCTCGCCGCCGCCTTCGGGGCAAATGAAGCCAAACCCCTTGGCGTTGTTGAACCACTTAACAGTACCCATTTCCATGCTTCGACATCCTTCGTAAATCTTATAAATTAAGATGGAATGAACCGGTGGTGGAGTGGGGGCTGTTCAAAACCTCGCCAACTCACGCTTGTACAATTTAGAGAAACGGAAGAAGCCGTCAAGCGTTTGGCGCTGGAGTTGGGACAATAATCAACCAAAATTTGAGGCAGTTAACGCTATTGCAACAGTTTGTGACAGACATCGCGGATGACAGTAATAGATGATTGTTATCTAACATCTGAGGTAGATTCAAAGTGGTTATGCATAATGGGTAAGACCAACGATTGGCTGGATTTTGACCAGCTGGCGGAAGATAAAGTGCGCGACGCGCTAAAACCGCCATCTATGTATAAAGTTATGTTAATGAACGATGATTACACGCCAATGGAATTTGTTATTGACGTGCTACAAAAGTTCTTTTCTTATGATGTTGAACGTGCAACGCAACTGATGCTTACCGTTCATTATCGTGGCAAAGCGATCTGCGGCATCTTCACTGCCGAAGTCGCGGAAACCAAAGTAGCGATGGTGAACGACTATGCGAGGGAGAACGAGCATCCGTTGCTGTGTACGCTGGAAAAGGCCTGATAAGGCATAAAATTGGGGGAGGTGCCTATGCTCAATCAAGAACTGGAACTCAGTTTAAACATGGCTTTCGCCAGAGCGCGTGAGCACCGACATGAGTTTATGACCGTCGAGCACCTGCTGCTCGCACTGCTTAGCAACCCATCTGCCCGCGAAGCGCTGGAAGCCTGCTCCGTGGATCTGGTGGCGCTACGTCAGGAACTCGAAGCCTTCATCGAACAAACCACACCGGTGCTGCCAGCCAGTGAAGAAGAGCGCGACACGCAGCCGACGCTCAGCTTCCAGCGCGTGTTGCAGCGCGCGGTTTTCCACGTCCAGTCTTCCGGACGTAGCGAAGTGACTGGCGCCAATGTCCTGGTCGCCATCTTCAGCGAGCAGGAGTCCCAGGCGGCCTACCTGCTGCGCAAACACGAAGTCAGCCGGCTCGACGTGGTCAACTTCATCTCTCACGGAACGCGAAAAGACGAGCCTAACCAGGCATCGGATCCCAGCGGACAGATCAACAGCAATGAAGAGCAAGCAGGCGGGGAGGATCGTATGGAAAACTTCACCACCAACCTTAACCAGCTTGCTCGCGTTGGCGGTATCGACCCGCTGATTGGCCGCGACAAAGAGCTGGAGCGTGCCATCCAGGTGCTGTGCCGTCGACGCAAGAACAACCCGCTGCTGGTGGGGGAATCTGGCGTGGGTAAAACCGCGATTGCCGAAGGGCTGGCCTGGCGCATTGTGCAGGGCGACGTGCCGGAAGTGATCGCTGACTGCACCATCTACTCGCTGGACATCGGCTCGCTGCTGGCGGGCACCAAATACCGTGGTGATTTTGAAAAACGCTTCAAAGCGCTGTTAAAACAGCTGGAGCAGGATACCAACAGCATCCTGTTTATCGATGAGATCCACACCATTATCGGCGCAGGTGCGGCCTCCGGTGGCCAGGTGGATGCGGCTAACCTGATTAAACCGCTGCTCTCCAGCGGCAAGATCCGCGTGATGGGCTCCACGACATACCAGGAGTTCAGCAACATCTTTGAGAAGGATCGTGCGCTGGCGCGTCGTTTCCAGAAAATCGACGTTACCGAGCCGTCGGTTGACGAAACGGTGCAGATCATCAACGGCCTGAAAACCAAGTACGAAGCACACCACGACGTGCGTTACACCGCGAAAGCGGTCCGTGCGGCGGTGGAGCTGGCGGTGAAATACATTAACGACCGTCATCTGCCAGATAAGGCGATTGACGTGATTGATGAGGCGGGTGCGCGTGCGCGCCTGATGCCAGCCAGCAAGCGTAAGAAAACCGTGAACGTGGCGGATATCGAGTCCGTGGTGGCCCGCATCGCGCGTATTCCTGAGAAGAGCGTTTCTCAGAGCGACCGTGATACGCTGCGCACCCTCGGCAATCGCCTGAAAATGCTGGTCTTTGGTCAGGATAAAGCCATTGAGGCTTTAACCGAAGCGATCAAGATGGCTCGTGCTGGCCTGGGGCATGACCACAAGCCGGTTGGTTCCTTCCTGTTCGCCGGTCCGACCGGTGTGGGTAAAACCGAGGTAACGGTTCAGCTCTCCAAAGCGCTGGGCATTGAGCTGCTGCGCTTTGATATGTCCGAGTATATGGAGCGTCATACCGTCAGCCGTTTGATTGGTGCGCCTCCGGGATACGTGGGCTTTGACCAGGGCGGCCTGCTCACTGACGCGGTGATCAAGCATCCACACGCGGTCCTGCTGCTCGATGAAATCGAGAAAGCGCACCCGGACGTGTTCAACATCCTGTTGCAGGTGATGGACAACGGGACGCTGACCGATAACAACGGGCGCAAGGCCGATTTCCGCAACGTGGTGTTGGTGATGACCACCAACGCGGGCGTGCGGGAAACCGAGCGTAAATCCATCGGCCTGATCCACCAGGATAACAGCACCGATGCGATGGAAGAGATCAAGAAGATCTTCACGCCGGAGTTCCGTAACCGTCTGGACAACATTATCTGGTTCGATCACCTGTCTACCGAGGTGATCCATCAGGTGGTGGACAAGTTCATCGTCGAGTTGCAGGTTCAGCTGGATCAGAAAGGCGTGTCGCTGGAAGTGAGCCAGGAGGCCCGCAACTGGCTGGCTGAGAAAGGCTACGACCGTGCGATGGGTGCCCGTCCGATGGCGCGCGTGATTCAGGACAACCTGAAAAAACCGCTGGCGAACGAGCTGCTGTTTGGCTCGCTGGTGGACGGCGGCCAGGTAACGGTAGGGCTGGATCAGGCGAAGAACGAACTGACGTACGATTTCCAGAGTGCGGCGAAGCACAAGCCGGAAGCGGCTCACTGAGTGAATTGAACGTTAATGTTAAAAACCGGGCGAATGCCCGGTTTTTTTATGCCTGCTTTTCCCCCTCTCCCTGTGGGAGAGGGTTGGGGTGAGGGCAACAGACCGCAGAGGAATTTTGCGAAGCGCTTTCCAGTTTCGTACTACGTTGGTTGCTGGATAAATCCACAGTAATAAAATGGCGGCGCACCTGCAAAATCAGGTGCCGGGATTGGCGTCCTGAAAGTGTGTGAGCAGCAGTATGCTGCAGGCTTCGTTCGCCCTAAGGAAAAGGGTATAATTCTGCATCTGGCGGGCGAATCGGAAGCTTCTTTTGAAGCGCCAGTAGCACACACACTGGTACGCCAATTCCTTTTCGTCCGCCGCCAGCAAATTGGCGTTTCCTGCGGTGGTAAATTCAAAGTGTGTGAAGGAATTACCCAATGAATACAGAAAACAATTTCGCCCATTTCTACACTGAACTCTCACTCAACCCCGATCTCCCCACCCTGGCCGAGCGCTGCAAACTGCTCACCGAAATCCTCCTCGACTGCAAATCACTTCCGCAAACGCAGCCCGTTTGCCGTTGCCTCGGAGCCTACCTGGAAGAGGTGAAATCCGGCCTCACAGAGTCAATGCGTGATTTTCAGGTGGTTGAATTTGAGGACGACGCGGAGCAACCGCGACAAAAAGAGTGGTTGCTGGAAGATACCGAAACGAAATGCGACTACTGCCGGGCGTTAAACCATGTGCTGCTGGTATCGCATGTTGACCGCGATATGCTGCCGCACCTGACGGGACTGCTGCATGACATTACCCACGCGATAGCTGAAGATTTAATCGTACCTATGAACCCGTGCATGACTATACATCTGCCGACACAGCCACACTAAGACCATAAATAAAAAAGGCCGGGAATATCCCGACCTTTTAAATATTCATCTGCCATTACAGGCGAAAACAATTAGCGACTACGGAAGACAATGCGGCCTTTGCTCAGGTCGTACGGGGTCAGTTCAACAGTCACTTTGTCGCCCGTCAAAATGCGGATATAGTTTTTGCGCATTTTACCGGAGATGTGCGCAGTTACCACGTGACCGTTTTCCAGTTCTACGCGAAACATGGTATTAGGCAACGTATCAAGTACGGTACCCTGCATTTCAATATTGTCTTCTTTGGCCATCTAATCCTCTGGGGTATCACTACCAAGTTTTGAACCGGCAAGATAATGCCGAAATTCCTCAATTAAGTAAAGAATTGCGCGTTTAAAACGCAGCAAAACAGTCTCAGCGTATTGCCCAAGCGTCACGGTACAACCGAACGGAAAGCGCATTCGTAAAGGGGAGACGACAGGATAAACGTCAGGACGTTATCTGAAGCGAGGGTCCCAAACGGCGGCGGGGCAACAGGCAGAAGCTACTCTGCGGCATAATTATAACACCCTCATAAAAAATATGCGGAAAACATTTAGGCATTGGGCATAAAGAGCGCTCTGGGAACCCAAAAATCGCGTGGAAGGGTCTCTTTTCGGCATTGTTCAAGGTGTTCGATATAGTGTCGGCGGGAGATTTCAACGGCGCCGAGCGAGGCGGTGTGCTCATTCAGCACCTGACAATCCATCAGCCGTCCGCCACGTCGGGCAAATTCCTCGCTAAACACCAGCAGCGCGGTTTTTGACGCATTCGTGGCACGGGAGAACATCGACTCGCCGCAGAACAGCGTGCCCTGCGCCACGCCGTACATTCCGCCGACGAGGTTATCCTCTTTCCATACTTCAATAGAGTGCGCGTAGCCCAGCTCATGAAGCTGGTGGTAGGCGATAATGATATCGCGGGTTATCCAGGTGCCTTCATGACGATCTTCAGCGCAGCCTTCGATAACCTGGCCGAAGGCGTGATTGAGCGTGACGCGAAAGGGTGATTTTGCATGAAACCGCTTCATGCTGCGGCTCAGGTGAAACTGCCCAGGCCACAGCACGGCTCGCGGGTCGGGAGACCACCATAAGATCGGGTCGCCAGGCGAAAACCACGGGAAGATGCCGCGCTGGTAAGCCATTAAGAGCCGTGCCGGGCTGAGATCGCCGCCCAGAGCCAGCAAGCCGTTAGGTTCACGCAGCGCCCCCTCCGGTGAAGGGAACGCAATATTATGGCGAGAAAGCTGCACCAGGCGCATGACAACAGAACTCCAGTACGCGAGAGAGGACGCTACAAATATAGTCTACAGGCGCTGTTTAAACTGGTAGTAGCGACCCTGTTTTGCCAGCAGCTCTGCGTGACTACCTTGCTCAATTATGTGTCCGTTGTCCATCACAATTATCTGATCGAAATTCACCAGCCCGCGCAGACGGTGCGTGACCATCAGTACGGTTTTACCTTTCATCACATTCGCCAGTAAATCAAGGATTTGACTCTCAGTCGTGGCATCCAGTCCTTCTGTCGGTTCATCCAGCAACATCAGCGGCGCATCGTGCAGCAGCGCACGCGCAATGGCCAGACGACGCAGTTCGCCGCCGGAAAGCTGTCGACCCCCTTCACCCAGCCAGCTGTTCAAGCCATCGTCTTCAAGCAGCTTGTGCAGCCCAACCTGCTCCAGCATTGCCCGCAGCGTATCGTCGGAGGCGTCTGGTGCCGCCAGAAGAAGATTATCGCGCAGCGTAGCGCTGAACAGATGCA
Organism: Enterobacter cloacae complex sp. AR_0002; assembly: GCF_001922365.1. Classification (NCBI taxonomy): domain Bacteria; kingdom Pseudomonadati; phylum Pseudomonadota; class Gammaproteobacteria; order Enterobacterales; family Enterobacteriaceae; genus Enterobacter; species Enterobacter cloacae complex sp. AR_0002. Next base: position 1,916,915 of record NZ_CP018814.1, on the reverse strand, counting down.
CCCGCTGGGGCACGACGCTGACCGTTTTACGCAAGGCCGCTTCGCTAAAACCAGACAGCGGAACGTCGTTAAACCGAATCTCGCCCTGCTGTGGGTCCCACGCGCGCGTGATAAGTTGCAGAAGTGTCGATTTTCCACATCCCGTACGGCCAAGGATCGCAATGCGCTGGCCGGCATCAACAGAAAGGGTGATGTCTTCCAGCGCGTTTTGCGCCGGCTTGTCGTAGGCGAAAGTGACATTGCTGAGCGTCAGCGCGACCTGCTCCGGCACAGCGGTTTGACCCGCGCTGAACTTCACTTCCGGCTCCTGCTCGGCAATATCCGTAATGCGCAGCGCAGAGGCAATCACCTGGCCGAGATGCTGAAAGGCGCCCGTAACCGGGGCTAAGGCTTCAAAGGCTGCCAGGGCACAGAAAACAAACAGCGCAATTAGCGGGCCAGGCTGCGCGTTATCGCCCACGCCACCGGAGGCCATCCAGAGCATGGCGATTACGGCAATCCCACCAATTAACATCATCAGCGCCTGGGAGAAAGCGGTCAGTTCAGACTGGCGACGCTGGGCTTCATGCCAGTTCAGCTCCGTATTTTCCATGCGGGCGCGGTAGCGCTTGCTGGCGCCAAAAAGGGTGAGCTCGGCCTGTCCTTGCAACCAGGCGGTGAGCTGCTGGCGGTATTCTCCGCGCAGGCGCGTCAGGTTTTCCCCGGTGGTTTTACCTGCACGATAAAACAGGGGTGGCAGAATAATCAGCGTCATCAGCATGATGCCGCCGAGCGTCAGTGCGATGGGAACATCCAGGAAACTCAACCCCAGCGTGACCACGACAATCACCACAAACGCGCCCACCATGGGTGAAATGACGCGCAGATAGAGGTGATCCAGCGTATCCACATCTGCGACCACGCGGTTGAGTAATTCGCCCTGTCGAAAACGTGCCAGCCCGGCAGGGGAGAGGGGTAGCAGTTTGCTGAACGTATAAATACGCAGGTGTTGCAGCACGCGGAAGGTCGCGTCGTGGCTGACCAGACGCTCGAAGTAGCGCCCGGCAGTTCGCGTAATCGCCGTACCGCGCACCCCGGCGGCAGGCAGCATGTAGTTAAAGCTGTATAGCCCGGCAAAGCCTGCGGCCGCAGACGCGGAGAGGAACCAGCCGGAAAGCGTAAGCAGACCGATGCTGGCCAGCAGAGTGACGATCGCCAGCACGATCCCGAGCGTCAGCATCCATTTGTGGCGTTTATACAGTGCAAGATACGGAAGCAGGGCGCGCATCAGATATCCTCCTGACGGTTCGCCAGCAGGGTCGCAAACGGCCCCTGCGCGGCAACAAGCGCGGCGTAATCGCCTTGCTCAACAATGTGTCCGTTTTCCATCACCCAGATCTGATCCCAGTCGGCAATACCTTCCAGCTGGTGAGTCACCATCAGGGTGGTTTGCTGGCGTGAGGCTGCGTTAAGCGCATCCATCACGCGCTGCTCGCTATGAGCGTCCAGGCTGGCGGCGGGTTCGTCCAGCAGCATTAGCGAAGAGGGGTTCAGCAGCGCACGGGCAACCGCGACGCGCTGTGCCTGGCCTACTGACAGCCCGGCAGACTGATCGCCAATGACGGTATCGATACCCTGCGCAAGCAGCGGCAGAAACTCGCTGACCCAGGCGCGGTCGAGGACCGATTGCAGCTCATCTTCACGCGCATCCGGGCGCGCCAGCAGCACATTCTCGCGCAGCGTCGGAGCTGGCAGCTGCGGGTTTTGCCCCACCCAGCTCAGCTGTTTACGCCAGGCATCCGGATCGAGCTCGCGCAGCTCCGTTTTATTGATACGCAGCGATCCGGTGTACGCCATAAAACCTGACAGCGCATTCAACAGTGAGCTTTTACCTGAGCCGCTGGTACCCACCAGCACCACCCGTTGCCCGGCAGGCAGGGTAAAGTTCAGCGGACCGGCCAGTACTTTGCCTTCAGGCGACAGAACAGAAAAATCCTGTGCTTCAATGGTCACCGGATCGTTCGTATTCAGCGTTACCTCACCACGCTCCGGATGCGCCAGCGGCGTTTCCATGAAGGTTTTCAGGCTGTCGGCAGCACCCACCGCCTGCGCTTTGGCATGGTAAAAGGTGCCGAGATCGCGAAGCGGCTGGAAAAATTCCGGGGCCAGGATCAGCGCCAGGAACCCGGCGGAAAGCGTAACCGCCGTACCGTAGTGACCAAAGTCCAGCGCGCCGAGGTAGGAGAAACCAAAGTAAACCGCCACCAGCGCAATCGACAGGGAGGTGAAAAATTCAAGTACGCCAGAAGAGAGAAAGGCCATGCGCAACACTTCCATGGTGCGCTGACGAAAATCCTGCGACGCCAGGCGAATGTTTTCGGTTTCCGCTTCACCACGACCAAAGATCCGCAGGGTTTCCATACCGCGCAGACGGTCCAGGAAATGACCGCTCAACCGACCCAGCGCCAGGAAGTTGCGGCGGTTAGCATCAGCCGCGCCCATGCCGACCATCGCCATAAACAGCGGGATGAGCGGGGCGGTGCCAAGCAGGATCAACGCCGCCACCCAGTTAACAGGGAAGATGGCGATAACAATCATCAGAGGCACGAACACCGCCAGGGCCATCTGCGGAAGATAACGCGCGTAGTAATCGTGCATATCGTCGATTTGCTCAAGGATCAGCGTCGCCCAGCTACCGGCCGGCTTGCCCTGGATCCACGCAGGCCCGGCTTCTGAAAGCCGATCGAGCACCTTGCGGCGGATCTCATAGCGGATGTGCTGCCCGGCATGGAACCCAACCCGCTCGCGCAGCCAGACCACCCACGCACGCAGAACGAAAACCAGCACCAGAACGATAAACGGCAACAGCAGCGCTTCGCGCGGGATGTTCTCCATGATCATATGGTTGAGAATGCGGGCCAGCAGCCATGCCTGGGCAACAATCAACAGACCGCTGATAAATCCCAGAACGCGGGAAATCATAAGCCAGCGGCGGGACAGAACGCTTTGCTGTTTCAGCCAGCGGGTTAACTCTTGTTGACGGGTTTTTTCCATTGCGTACTTTGCAGGTGACGTTATAAGAAATTAGACATCTGCATGTTACACGTGAGCAAAAATAAAGGCGACCAGTGGCCGCCTTTATTTACGTTTGTTACTGACTTGTAAAGATTATTTACCTTGTTCAGCCAGCCCGTCCAGATAGCGTTCTGCGTCCAGCGCGGCCATACAGCCGGTGCCCGCAGAGGTGATCGCCTGACGATAAATATGGTCCATCACGTCACCAGCTGCGAAGACACCCGGAACGCTGGTCTGGGTGGCGTTGCCGTGAATGCCAGACTGCACTTTAATGTAGCCGTTCTCCAGCTCCAGCTGACCTTCAAAGATAGCCGTGTTCGGGCTGTGACCGATTGCCACAAACAGGCCTGCCACTTCCAGCGTTTCGACGTTATCGGTGTTCTGGGTATCACGGATACGCAGTCCCGCGACGCCCATCTGATCGCCAGTCACTTCTTCCAGCGTACGGTTGGTATGCAGCACAATGTTACCGCTCGCCACTTTGTCCATCAGGCGTTTGATCAGGATCTTCTCCGCGCGGAAGGTGTCGCGACGGTGGATCAGGTGTACTTCTGAGGCAATATTTGCCAGATACAGCGCTTCTTCCACAGCGGTGTTGCCGCCGCCGATCACCGCAACTTTCTGGTTGCGATAGAAGAAACCGTCGCAGGTCGCGCAGGCTGACACGCCGCGGCCTTTGAACGCTTCTTCAGACGGCAGACCGAGATAGCGGGCAGAGGCGCCGGTGGCGATGATCAGCGCATCGCAGGTGTATTCGCCGCTGTCACCCGTCAGGCGGAACGGACGGTTCTGCAAATCCACTTTATTGATGTGGTCGAACAGGATTTCGGTTTCGAATTTGGCGGCATGCTCGTGCATGCGCTCCATCAGCAGCGGCCCGGTCAGGTCGTTCGGGTCGCCCGGCCAGTTTTCCACTTCCGTGGTGGTGGTCAACTGACCGCCTTTTTCCATCCCGGTGATCAGTACCGGTTGCAGGTTAGCGCGTGCAGCATAGACCGCTGCGGTATAACCCGCAGGTCCAGATCCAAGGATTAGCAGCTTACTGTGTTTGGTCGTGCCCATGAGATCCCCATTGTTGTTGGCAGGCAATGGGCTGGATTGTAGGGAATTTGTTGCCGTAAAAAAAGAGCACGGCAGTTTTGCTTCCGATATATGCAATAGACGCGCCCTATGGGTCAGAGGCGGTCACATCACGTCTGCTACTGAAAACAGCGCGTTTATAAGGCAATAAAATGAGGATTAATACCCCTCCGTAATGAATATCCGGCATCTTGTACTAAAAATCGATGTTTTGCTTTGACAATCCCCTGCGCTTTTGCGAAAACATTCAAGGAAGAAAAAAAGACGCACGAACTGCATGCCGCATAGACATGCACGGAAATGCCATTTTTACCGGGTCAGTGAAATCTACGCATGGTGTGGACAGACGCCATACGTGATGTCTGTGACTGCTTTCGGGCAACGGTCTTCTTACCGCAGAACCCGAATCCACATCGCGTCTAATACATAACCAGGCGATGTGATGAATAACGGGTACAGGCTCTGAACAGTGATGTGCACAGGGTCCAGGCAGGAGTAGGGAAGGAATACAGAGAGACAATAATAATGGTAGATAGCAAGAAGCGCCCTGGCAAAGATCTCGACCGTATCGATCGTAACATTCTTAATGAATTGCAAAAGGATGGGCGTATTTCCAACGTCGAGCTTTCAAAACGTGTGGGACTTTCCCCGACGCCGTGCCTTGAGCGTGTGCGTCGACTGGAAAGACAGGGTTTTATTCAGGGCTATACGGCTCTGCTGAACCCGCATTATCTGGATGCCTCACTTCTGGTATTTGTTGAGATTACTCTGAATCGTGGTGCACCAGATGTGTTTGAGCAATTTAACGCCGCTGTACAAAAACTTGAAGAAATTCAAGAGTGTCATCTGGTTTCCGGTGATTTTGACTACCTGTTAAAAACCCGTGTGCCTGATATGTCCGCCTACCGTAAGCTGCTGGGGGAAACCCTGCTGCGTCTGCCAGGCGTGAACGACACCCGTACTTATGTGGTGATGGAAGAGGTCAAACAGAGCAATCGTCTGGTTATTAAGACGCGCTAACACGGAACAGGTGCAAAATCAGTGTAGTTTGATTACACTCCTGTTAATCCATACAGCAACAGTGCCGGGGAGTCCCGGCGCTGTTGTCCGTTTTAGCACACAGGCAGGACATGCCTGATACCTGGAGAGCCTTTCTTGAGCCAGGAATACACTGAAGACAAAGAAGTCACATTATCTAAGCTAAGCAGCGGACGTCGTCTCCTTGAGGCGTTACTGATTGTTATTGCCCTTTTTGCCGTCTGGCTGATGGCTGCCTTACTCAGTTTCAACCCCTCAGATCCCAGCTGGTCGCAAACCGCATGGCATGAGCCTATCCATAATTTGGGTGGCGTTCCCGGCGCCTGGCTTGCGGACACGCTCTTCTTCATTTTCGGTGTGATGGCCTATACCCTTCCCGTCATCATTATTGGCGGATGCTGGTTTGCCTGGCGTCATCGACAGAATGACGACTACATCGATTATTTTGCCGTTTCGCTGCGCCTGATTGGCGCCCTGGCGCTGATCCTCACCTCCTGCGGACTGGCGGCGATCAATGCCGATGACATCTGGTATTTCGCCTCCGGCGGTGTGATTGGCAGCCTGTTGAGCTCCGCGCTGCAACCGATGCTTCACAGCAGCGGCGGCACGCTGGCGCTGCTCTGCATCTGGGCGGCGGGCCTGACGCTGTTTACCGGCTGGTCCTGGGTGAGCATTGCCGAAAAAATCGGCAGCTTTATTCTGACTCTGCTGACGTTTGCCAGCAATCGTACCCGTCGTGATGATACGTGGGTCGATGAAGACGAATATGAAGATGAATACGAAGAGGAAGACGAGGCACCTGTGCAGCGTCGTGAATCCCGCCGTGCCCGTATTCTGCGCGGTGCTCTGGCACGCCGCCAGCGCGTTGCTGAAAAATTCGCTAACCCGTTAGGCCGTAAAACGGATGCCGCGCTTTTCTCCGGCAAACGTATGGATGAAGACGAGCAGATTGAGTATCGCGGTGCGGCCGTCGATCCTGATGATGTGTTGTTCTCTGGTCATCGAGCTACGCCGGGTGAGTATGACGAATACGATCCGCTGTTGCATGGTCATTCCGTGACTGAACCGGTAGCCGCTGCTGCCGCCGCAACGACGGCTGCGCAGGCCCATGTTGCGCCTGTTGAAGCCGTGATGCCGTCCTCGCCTGTTCCGGCACCGGAGTCCGCGATCCAGCAACCGCAGGTGGACTGGCAGACTGCGCCAGGCGTCCATACGCCTGAACCGACCATTGCGCCGGAGCCTGAAAGCTATATTCCTGTGCAGCAGGAACAGTGTCAGCAATCGTATCAGCCGTCTGAGCCTGCCAGCGAGCCGCAACAGCCGTATCAGGCTTATACGCCCGAACCCGCTGTGCCTGAACAGCCATATGTTGCGCCGGTGTCTGAACCCGAAGTGGTGGAGGAAGCGAAGCCATCCCGTCCGCCATTGTACTATTTTGAAGAAGTGGAAGAGCGCCGTGCCCGTGAGCGCGAGCAGCTTGCCGCCTGGTATCAGCCCGTGCCTGAGCCGATGCAGGAGCCTGTTGTAAAAGCGCCTTCTGCGAGCGTTGCACCTGTAGACCCAGCGCCAGCCGTTGCGTCAGGAGCAGAAACCGTGAAGCAGGCAACGGCAGCCGCTGCCGCGTCCGCTCCGCTATTCAGCCCGGCAACCGACGGTGCGCCGCGTCCTCAGGTGAAAGAGGGCATTGGTCCACAATTGCCGCGCCCTAATCGCGTGCGCGTACCTACGCGCCGGGAGCTGGCCTCTTATGGCATTAAACTGCCTTCTCAGCGTATGGCCGAAGAGAAAGCCCGTGAATCCGACTACGAAGATGATGCCGACGAACTGCATCAGGATGAGCTGGCGCGTCAGTTTGCTGCCCAACAGACTCAACGCTACGGGAATGAGTACCAACACGATGTTCATTCTCAGCAGGATGAAGATGATGCTGCCGAAGCGGAATTAGCGCGTCAGTTTGCCGCCACGCAACAGCAACGTTATTCCGGTGAGCAGCCTTCGGGGGCAAATCCGTTCTCGCTCTCGGACTTTGAATTTTCACCGATGAAAGATCTGGTGGATGACGGTCCGAGCGAACCGCTGTTCACGCCGAGCGTGATGCCGGAAGCGGAACCGGTGCGTCAGGCGCCAGCGCCACAGGTTTACGCGCAGCCGCAACAACCGGCGCCACAGGCGTATGCTCAGCCGCAGACGCCTGCCCAACCGCCGCAGCCGCAGTTCCAGCAGCCAGCACCACAGCCGCAGTTCCAGCAGCCAGCACCACAGCCGCAGGAAAGCCTGATTCACCCGCTGCTGATGCGTAACGGAGACAGCCGTCCGCTGCAACGACCAAGTACGCCGCTGCCGTCGCTGGATCTGTTAACGCCGCCGCCAGCGGAAGTCGAGCCGGTGGATACCTTTGCCCTTGAACAGATGGCCCGTCTGGTGGAAGCGCGTCTGGCTGACTTCCGTATTAAAGCGGACGTGGTGAACTACTCACCTGGCCCGGTGATCACCCGTTTCGAACTGAATCTGGCGCCAGGCGTAAAAGCGGCACGTATTTCTAACCTGTCCCGTGACCTGGCGCGTTCTCTGTCGACCGTGGCGGTACGCGTGGTGGAGGTGATCCCAGGTAAGCCTTACGTTGGCCTTGAGCTGCCAAACAAGAAACGCCAGACCGTTTATCTGCGTGAAGTTCTGGATAACACCAAATTCCGCGACAACCCGTCCCCGCTGACCGTGGTGCTGGGTAAAGATATCGCCGGCGATCCGGTGGTTGCCGATCTCGCGAAGATGCCGCATCTGCTGGTTGCGGGTACCACCGGCTCCGGTAAATCAGTCGGGGTGAACGCCATGATCCTCAGTATGCTCTACAAAGCGCAGCCTGAAGATGTGCGTTTCATCATGATCGACCCGAAAATGCTTGAACTGTCCGTCTACGAAGGCATTCCGCACCTGTTAACGGAAGTGGTGACCGACATGAAGGACGCCGCCAACGCATTGCGCTGGAGCGTCAATGAAATGGAGCGTCGCTACAAGCTGATGTCGGCGCTGGGCGTGCGTAACCTGGCCGGTTATAACGAGAAAATCGCCGAGGCGGCGCGTATGGGCCGTCCGATTCCGGACCCATACTGGAAGCCGGGTGACAGCATGGATGCCCAGCATCCGGTGCTGGAAAAACTGCCTTACATCGTGGTGCTGGTGGATGAATTTGCCGACCTGATGATGACCGTTGGTAAGAAAGTGGAAGAGCTGATTGCGCGTCTGGCACAGAAAGCGCGTGCGGCGGGCATCCACCTGGTACTGGCAACGCAGCGTCCGTCCGTAGACGTTATCACCGGTCTTATTAAGGCAAACATCCCGACCCGTATCGCGTTTACCGTGTCGAGTAAAATTGACTCGCGTACTATCCTTGACCAGGGCGGTGCAGAGTCGCTGCTGGGAATGGGTGATATGCTCTATTCCGGCCCGAACTCCACCTCGCCGGTGCGTGTCCACGGTGCGTTTGTTCGCGACCAGGAAGTGCATGCGGTGGTACAGGACTGGAAAGCGCGCGGGCGGCCGCAATACGTTGACGGCATCACCTCCGACAGTGAAAGCGAAGGTGGCGGCGGTGGTTTTGACGGCGGCGAAGAACTGGATCCGTTATTTGACCAGGCGGTTAATTTCGTCACCGAAAAACGTAAGGCGTCTATCTCCGGCGTCCAGCGCCAGTTCCGTATCGGCTACAACCGCGCGGCGCGTATTATCGAGCAGATGGAAGCCCAGGGTATTGTGAGCGAACAGGGGCATAACGGTAACCGAGAGGTGCTGGCACCACCGCCTTTTGATTAACCTTCAGCGATTGCAAAGAAGGGTAAATCAGCAAAAATTAAGCATATTCTTCTGTCGCCTGCCTTCGGGCAGGTCCAGAATAGAAACGGAACCCCCATATCGGGAAGACGTATTTTAAGGAATAACAATGAAAAAAATCGCCATCGCCTGTGCATTACTCTCCAGTTTTGTTGCCAGCAGCGTCTGGGCTGATGCAGCCAGCGACCTTAAAAGCCGACTGGATAAAGTGAGCAGCTTCCACGCCAGCTTCACGCAAAAAGTGACTGACGGCAGCGGCAACGCGGTGCAGGAAGGTCAGGGGGATTTATGGGTGAAACGCCCGAATCTCTTCAACTGGCACATGACCCAGCCTGATGAAAGCGTGCTGGTGTCCGACGGGAAAACCTTGTGGTTCTACAACCCGTTTGTTGAGCAGGCAACCGCCACCTGGCTGAAAGACGCGACCAGCAATACGCCGTTTATGCTCATTGCCCGTAACCAGTCCAGCGACTGGCAGCAGTACAACATCAAACAAAACGGTGATGAGTTCGTCCTGACGCCAAAAGGCAGCAACGGTAATCTGAAGCAGTTCACGATTAACGTGAGCAGCAACGGTACCATCAATCAGTTCGGCGCGGTTGAGCAGGACGATCAGCGCAGTAGCTATCAGCTTAAGTCTCAGCAAAACGGCGCTGTAGATGCTTCGAAATTCACCTTTACCCCGCCGCAGGGCGTAACGGTGGACGACCAACGTAATAAGTAAGAGGCATGAGTGAGCAACCTGTCGCTCGATTTTTCAGATAATGCGTTTCAACCTCTGGCCGCCCGTATGCGGCCAGAAAATTTAGCGCAGTACATCGGCCAGCAACACCTGCTGGCTGCGGGGAAACCCTTGCCGCGCGCTATTGAGGCGGGGCATCTGCACTCCATGATCCTCTGGGGGCCACCCGGCACCGGCAAAACCACCCTCGCTGAAGTGATCGCCCGCTATGCTAACGCGGACGTTGAGCGCATCTCGGCGGTTACCTCCGGCGTGAAGGAGATCCGCGAGGCGATCGAGCGCGCACGGCAAAACCGTAATGCCGGGCGCCGCACCATTCTGTTTGTTGATGAAGTCCACCGTTTCAACAAGAGCCAGCAGGATGCGTTTCTGCCGCACATTGAAGACGGCACGATTTTCTTCATCGGCGCAACCACGGAAAACCCGTCGTTTGAACTCAACTCCGCGCTGCTTTCCCGCGCCCGCGTTTACCTGCTTAAATCCCTGACCACAGAGGATATCGAAAAGGTTCTGACCCAGGCGATGGAGGACAAAGCGCGGGGTTACGGCGGACAGGATATCGTTCTGCCGGACGAGACGCGTCGTGCGATCGCTGAACTGGTCAACGGCGATGCGCGTCGGGCACTGAATACGCTTGAAATGATGGCCGATATGGCTGAAGTGGATGATGCCGGAAAGCGGGTGCTAAAGCAGGAGCTGCTGACCGAAATAGCTGGCGAGCGCAGCGCACGTTTCGATAATAAAGGCGATCGTTTTTACGACCTGATCTCGGCATTACATAAGTCCGTGCGCGGCAGCGCCCCGGATGCGGCGCTCTACTGGTATGCGCGTATTATCACCGCAGGTGGCGATCCGTTATATGTCGCGCGTCGCTGCCTGGCGATTGCGTCGGAAGACGTCGGCAATGCCGATCCGCGCGCCATGCAGGTCGCGCTTTCCGCCTGGGATTGCTTTACCCGAGTCGGGCCTGCGGAGGGTGAGCGCGCCATTGCTCAGGCTATTGTCTATCTGGCCTGCGCACCGAAAAGCAATGCAGTGTATACCGCCTTCAAAGCGGCGATGTCGGATGCACGTGAACGTCCGGATTACGACGTTCCGGTACACCTTCGCAATGCCCCTACAAAGCTGATGAAAGAGATGGGTTACGGGCAGGAGTATCGCTACGCCCATGATGAACCCAATGCCTACGCCGCCGGGGAGGAGTATTTCCCGCAGGAGATGGCACAAACCCGCTATTATCACCCTACAAACAGAGGTCTTGAGGGTAAGATTGGCGAAAAGCTCGCCTGGCTTGCCGGACAGGATCAAAATAGCCCTATAAAACGCTACCGTTAGTTCAATCGTTGCGGTAATGTTGGCAATATATCTCTGTGGCCGCAGGCTGTGGTCACTTTTTCCTTTTTTAATTCGATAAGCACAGGATAAGCATGCTCGATCCCAATCTGCTGCGTAATGAGCCAGACGCAGTCGCTGAAAAACTGGCACGCCGGGGCTTTAAGCTGGATGTAGATAAGCTGCGCGCTCTTGAAGAGCGTCGTAAAGTTTTGCAGGTACAAACTGAAAATCTGCAAGCAGAGCGTAATTCTCGATCGAAATCCATTGGCCAGGCGAAAGCGCGCGGGGAAGATATTGAGCCATTACGCCTGGAAGTGAACAAACTGGGTGAAGAGCTGGATCAGGCGAAAGCTGAACTGGACGTTCTTCAGGCTGAAATTCGCGATATTGCTCTGGCGATCCCGAACATTCCTGACGACAGCGTGCCTGTCGGCAAAGACGAAAACGACAACGTTGAAGTGAAACGCTGGGGTACGCCTCGCGAGTTTGACTTCGAAGTGCGCGATCACGTGACGCTGGGCGAAATGCACGCGGGCCTGGACTTTGCGGCAGCGGTTAAGCTGACCGGTTCTCGCTTCGTGGTAATGAAAGGGCAAATTGCTCACCTGCACCGCGCGCTGGCGCAGTTCATGCTGGATCTGCACACCGAGCAGCACGGCTACAGCGAAACCTACGTTCCGTATCTGGTTAACCACGATACGCTGTACGGTACAGGCCAGCTGCCGAAATTTGCCGGCGATCTGTTCCATACCCGTCCGCTGGACGAGGAAGCTGACAGCAGCAACTACGCGCTGATCCCAACTGCGGAAGTGCCGCTGACCAACCTTGTGCGTGATGAGATCATCGACGAAGACGATCTGCCAATCAAACTGACTGCGCACTCTCCATGTTTCCGTTCTGAAGCCGGTTCTTACGGTCGCGATACGCGCGGTCTGATCCGTATGCACCAGTTCGATAAAGTTGAGATGGTGCAGATCGTTCGTCCGGAAGAGTCTATGGACGCGCTGGAAGAGATGACCGGCCACGCGGAAAAAGTGCTGGAGCTGCTGGGTCTACCATACCGTCGTATGGCGCTGTGCACCGGCGACATGGGCTTCGGTGCCTGCAAAACCTTCGACCTTGAAGTCTGGGTGCCTGCGCAGAACACCTACCGTGAAATCTCCTCCTGCTCCAACGTCTGGGATTTCCAGGCGCGTCGTATGCAGGCGCGTTGCCGCAGCAAATCTGACAAGAAAACCCGTCTGGTTCATACCCTGAACGGTTCTGGTCTGGCAGTAGGCCGTACGCTGGTTGCTGTGCTGGAAAACTACCAGCAGGCTGACGGACGCATTGAGATCCCTGAAGTGCTGCGCCCTTACATGAAAGGCCAGCAGTTCATCGGCTAATTATTTGCTCTAAGACAAAAAAGCGCCTCAGGGCGCTTTTTTTATGACTCTGATTTGATACGAAGCAATAACCCCTCCCTCTAAAGTAGTAATACTCCTCCGAACGAAAGTCAGCATAAAACACCAATAACGTTGTAATTCGTTATAAATAAAACTACATAGCGGTTTGCGCCGCCTCTCTTTTCTTTGTGAGCAACCAAAGTGAGTCTTTATGAAAATCAAAGCGCCTGAAGCGTTAATGGCTGCCGAGGTCACTCGCCGTGGGTTGATGAAAACCACGGCAATAGGTGGTCTGGCGGTTGCCAGCAGCGCCTTTACGCTCCCCTTTACCCGACTGGCGTCGGCGGCGGAGGCTCTGTCTCCCGCTTCAGCCCCGGAAAAAGTGGTGTGGAGTGCCTGTACCGTTAACTGCGGTAGCCGCTGCCCACTGCGTATGCACGTGGTGGACGGTGAAATCAAATATGTCGAAACCGACAATACCGGCGATGATAACTACGAAGGGTTACATCAGGTTCGTGCCTGTCTGCGTGGTCGCTCAATGCGCCGTCGCGTATATAACCCGGATCGTCTGAAATACCCAATGAAGCGCGTCGGTAAGCGTGGGGAAGGGAAGTTCGAGCGCATTAGCTGGGACGAAGCCTACGATATTATCGCGACCAACATGCAGCGCCTGATCAAAGAGTACGGCAACGAATCTATCTACCTCAACTACGGCACCGGGACGCTGGGCGGTACCATGACCCGCTCCTGGCCGCCGGGTAAAACGCTGGTGGCGCGCCTGATGAACTGCTGCGGCGGCTATCTCAATCATTACGGCGACTACTCTTCCGCACAGATTGCCGCGGGCCTGAACTATACCTACGGCGGCTGGGCAGACGGCAACAGCCCGTCGGATATCGAGAACAGTAAACTGGTGGTGTTGTTCGGCAACAACCCGGGCGAAACGCGCATGAGCGGCGGCGGGGTAACCTATTACCTTGAGCAGGCGCGCGCCAAATCCAACTCACGAATGATCATCGTCGATCCGCGCTACACCGATACCGGCGCAGGGCGTGAAGACGAGTGGATCCCCATCCGCCCTGGTACCGACGCGGCGCTGGTCAATGCGCTGGCGTATGTGATGATTACTGAAAACCTCGTCGACCAGCCGTTCCTGGATAAATACTGCGTCGGTTACGACGAGAAGACGCTGCCAGCCAGCGCACCGGCTAACGGGCACTATAAAGCCTATATTCTTGGCCAGGGCAGCGACGGCGTGGCGAAAACCCCGGAGTGGGCATCCACTATCACCGGCATTCCTGTCGAACGTATTGTTCAGCTGGCACGTGAAATTGGTTCAACCAAACCGGCTTATATCAGCCAGGGCTGGGGACCTCAGCGCCACGCGAATGGCGAAATTGCCACCCGCGCTATTTCTATGCTCTCGATTCTGACTGGCAACGTCGGTATTCACGGCGGTAATAGCGGGGCGCGTGAAGGCTCGTATGAAGTACCGTTTGAACGTATGCCAACGCTGGATAACCCGGTTCAGACCAGCATCTCCATGTTTATGTGGACGGACGCGATCGAGCGCGGCCCGGAAATGACCGCGCTGCGCGACGGTGTTCGGGGCAAAGATAAGCTGGACGTGCCGATCAAAATGATCTGGAACTATGCCGGTAACTGCCTGATCAACCAGCACTCAGAGATCAACCGCACCCATGAAATTTTGCAGGACGACAAGAAGTGCGAAATGATTGTGGTGATCGACTGCCACATGACCTCATCGGCAAAGTATGCCGATATTCTGCTCCCAGACTGCACCGCGTCTGAGCAGATGGATTTCGCGCTGGATGCCTCCTGCGGCAACATGTCCTATGTGATCTTCACTGACCAGGCCATCAAACCGCGCTTCGAGTGCAAAACCATCTATGAGATGACTTCCGAGCTGGCGAAACGTCTTGGCGTTGAGCAGCAGTTCACTGAAGGACGTACTCAGGAAGGGTGGATGCGCCATCTGCACGAGCTCTCACGCAAAGCCATTCCTGACCTGCCGGACTTCGATACCTTCCGCAAGCAGGGCATGTACAAGCAGCGCGATCCGGAAGGGCATCACGTGGCGTATAAAGCCTTCCGCGACGATCCGCAGGCCAATCCGCTGACCACGCCGTCGGGCAAAATCGAGATCTACTCCGAAGAGCTGGCAAAAATTGCCGCAACGTGGGAATTGCCGGAAGGGGACGTTATCGATCCGCTGCCGATTTATACGCCAGGCTTCGAAAACTACAACGATCCGCTGACGGAGAAATTCCCGCTTCAGTTGACCGGTTTCCACTACAAAGCGCGTGTTCACTCCACCTACGGCAACGTTGACGTACTGAAAGCGGCCTGCCGACAGGAGATGTGGATCAACCCGATGGATGCGAAAGCGCGCGGCATTAGTAATGGCGATCGCGTACGTATCTTCAACGGACGTGGTGAAGTGCATATCGAAGCTAAAGTGACTCCGCGTATGATGCCTGGCGTTGTCGCGCTGGGGGAAGGGGCCTGGTATAACCCGGATGCGAACCGTATCGATCAGGCGGGCTGCATCAACGTTCTCACTACGCAGCGTCCATCGCCGCTGGCGAAGGGCAACCCATCCCACACAAACCTCGTTCAGGTTGAAAAGGCGTAAGGAGTAACCGATGACAACCCAGTATGGATTTTTTATTGATTCCAGCCGCTGCACCGGGTGCAAAACCTGCGAGCTGGCCTGCAAGGATTACAAAGACCTGACCCCGGAGGTCAGCTTCCGGCGTATTTATGAATACGCGGGCGGCGACTGGCAGGAGGATAACGGCGTCTGGCATCAGAATGTCTTCGCCTATTACCTGTCGATTGCCTGCAACCACTGCGAAGATCCGGCCTGCACCAAGGTCTGCCCGAGCGGGGCAATGCACAAGCGCGACGACGGTTTTGTGGTGGTGGACGAGGATGTCTGCATCGGCTGTCGCTACTGCCACATGGCCTGCCCGTACGGCGCGCCGCAGTACAATGCCGCCAAAGGCCACATGACCAAGTGCGACGGCTGCCACAGCCGGGTGGCGGACGGCAAAAAGCCCATCTGCGTCGAATCCTGCCCGCTGCGCGCGCTGGACTTTGGCCCGATTGAGGAGCTGCGCAAAAAACACGGCCAGCTTGCTGCCGTCGCGCCACTGCCGTCTGCGCACTTCACAAAGCCGAGTATTGTGATTAAACCTAACGCCAACAGCCGTCCGACGGGTGACACCACCGGCTACCTGGCAAACCCGAAGGAGGTGTGAGATGGGAAGTGGATGGCATGAATGGCCGCTGATGATCTTCACGGTCTTTGGGCAGTGCGTGGCGGGCGGGTTTATCGTTCTTGCGCTGGCGCTGTTAAAAGGGAACCTCAATACTGAACAGCAGCAGCGTTTGGTGTTGAGCATGTTTGGCCTGTGGGTGTTGATGGGCATTGGGTTTATCGCCTCTACGCTGCACCTGGGCTCACCGATGCGCGCGTTCAACTCCCTGAACCGCGTAGGCGCCTCTTCGCTGAGTAACGAAATTGCCAGCGGGGCAATCTTCTTTGCCGTTGGCGGGCTGGGGTGGTTACTGGCAGCGGTGAAAAAGCTGCCGTCAGGGTTACGCGCGTTGTGGCTCATCGTCACCATGGTACTGGGCGTTGTCTTCGTCTGGATGATGGTCAGGGTGTACAACACCATTGATACGGTTCCAACCTGGTACAGCGTCTGGACGCCGATGAGCTTCTTCCTGACCATGTTTATTGGCGGGCCCCTGCTGGGTTATCTGCTGCTGCGCGTGGCTGGCATTAATGGTTGGGCGATGCGCCTGCTGCCCGCGGTCTCGCTGCTGGCGCTGGTAATCAGTACCGTTGTCGCGCTCATGCAGGGAGCGGAGCTGGCGACCATTCACAGCTCTATCCAGCAGGCTTCGGCGCTGGTGCCGGATTACGGTTCGCTGATGGCCTGGCGTGTGGTGCTGCTGACGGCTGCGCTGGTGTGCTGGATTGCCCCTCAGCTTAAAGGTTACTCGCCTGCGCTGCCGTTACTGTCCCTGGCCTTTGTACTGGTGCTGGCAGGGGAGTTAATTGGTCGCGGCGTATTTTATGGTCTGCATATGACGGTCGGTCTGGCTATCGCCAGCTAATTTTAGATTTTGTTATAAAAAGCCGGGACATAGCGCCCGGCTTTTCTTTTTTCATTCATGAAATTTTTCGACTGATGTTTCGTTGTAAAAATTCCCGGAAATAAATAAAAACAAATAGATAATTAATATCAGTAGCAGGCTTTGCATTAGCAGGATGAGTTTTTTAAATCGACAAGGCGCATAACGTGCGTGACGCCTGAATCGGTGGATTGACTTTGTTTTTGCCAGTGGCATGATGCGCACGAAATCTGAACTTCCTCACGGTTTTTAATCCATGACCACCTATACCCGCCCGGTGCTTTTGTTGCTCTGTGGCCTGCTTTTGCTGACCCTGGCGATCGCGGTGTTAAACACACTCGTCCCGCTATGGCTCGCCCATGAAAACTTACCGACCTGGCAGGTGGGTATGGTTAGCTCGTCCTTTTTTACGGGCAATCTGCTGGGCACCTTATTAACGGGCAGCCTTATTAAGCGCTTTGGTTTTAACCGCAGTTATTATCTGGCGTCGCTGATCTTTGCCGTCGGCTGCGCCGGTTTAGGCCTTATGGTCGGCTTCTGGAGCTGGATGGTCTGGCGCTTTATTGCGGGCGTCGGCTGCGCCATGATCTGGGTGGTGGTTGAAAGTGCGCTGATGTGCAGCGGCACGTCCCGTAATCGCGGGCGTCTGCTGGCGGCCTATATGATGGTTTACTACGTCGGTACCGTTCTGGGACAGCTGATGGTCAGCAAACTGCCAACCGACCTGATGAGCGTGCTGCCGTGGGTGACGGGCATGGTGCTGGCGGCGATCCTGCCGCTGCTCTTTACCCGTATTGTGAATCAAAACAGCGAACATCAGGAAGCCACCCACGTCTGGCCGATGCTGAGACTGCGCCAGGCGCGTCTGGGGGTTAACGGCTGCATTATTTCCGGGATTGTGCTGGGCTCGCTCTATGGCCTGATGCCGCTCTATCTTAACCATCAGGGCGTCAGTGATTCCGGGATCGGTTTCTGGATGGCGGTGATGGTCAGCGCGGGGATTGTCGGCCAGTGGCCGATTGGCCGCCTGGCGGACCGCTTTGGTCGTCTGCTGGTGCTGCGCGTTCAGGTCTTCGTGGTCATCATGGGCTGTCTCGCCATGCTCAGCAACGCCGCGATGGCGCCCGCGCTGTTCATTCTGGGGGCTGCGGGCTTTACGCTCTATCCGGTCGCGATGGCGTGGGCCTGTGAGAAAGTTGAGCATCACCAGCTGGTGGCGATGAACCAGGCTTTATTGCTGAGTTACACTATCGGCAGTTTACTGGGGCCGACTTTTACCGCTATGCTCATGCAAAATTATTCTGATAATCTGCTGTTTATTATGATCGCCAGCGTGTCGTTTATTTATCTGCTAATGCTGCTGCGCAAAGTGGGCGAACATCCAACGCCAGTGGCCCATGCCTGATTTATTAAAAGCCTGTCGATGACAGGCTTTTTTGTCCCTGTCACATATAAGACTTTTACTGATTGTGAGTTTTTACTGCCTGGCGATAATTCCAATGAGTTCTCCCACTAAAAGGCAGCCATCATGTCTACTCGTCGTTTTTCCACTACCGCACTTGCCGTAGTGTTGGCTTTAACGTTTGCAACGGCTCCGGCCATGGCTAATCCTGGTAACGGGAATGGCGGTGGTCACGGAAACGGTGGCGGACAAGGTAATAGCGGCAATCATGGTAACGGGAACTCTGGTAACCATGGTAATAAGCACAATAACGGTCAGGATAACCCTGGGAAATCGGATAAGAGCTTTAAAAACAGCAAAGATGTCGGTAATGATGTGGATGCTCGCGTAAGCTTCGATCATGCCCGCCATCTGGCCCTGAATTACGGCTTAACGGGCTACGACTCTCTGCCTCCGGGTATTGCGAAAAACCTGGCGCGCGGTAAGCCACTGCCTCCGGGCATTGCGAAGAAAACCGTGCCAGCCGATATGCTGGGTCAGCTTCCTTCCTATCCGGGCTATGAATGGCGCGTGGTAGGTGACGACCTGGTCTTAATTGCGCTGAGTACAGCGATTGTGACTTCCGTTATTAACGGCGTCTTTAAATAGAATATAAAAAGGCCCGGTTTTCACCGGGCCTTTTCGTTAATACATGACCTTGTGGCCATACTGCTCAAGAATACCTTTGACGCGCTCCATCGTCTCTTTTTTCGGCGGCTTCACGCCATCGAGCTTGTACTCTTCACCCATCGCCACCCATTTATGTTTACCCAGCTCGTGATAGGGCAGAAGTTCGATTTTCTCCACGTTACCCATATCCCGGGTAAATTCACCCAGACGATGTGCAGAGTCATCATCATCTGACCAGCCCGGCACCACCACGTAGCGGATCCAGGTCTTGACGCCTTTGTTGGCAATGTATTTGGCAAATTCCAGGGTACGGTGGTTCGAGACGCCAACCAGATTCTGGTGGATCTCATCGTTCATCTGCTTGAGATCGAGCATGACCAGATCGGTCACTTCAAGCAGTTCATCAATAACTGGATCGTAACGGCGCACAAAGCCGTTGGTGTCGAGGCAGGTATGAATGCCTTCTTTGTGGCAGGCGCGGAACCAGTCGCGCACAAATTCAGCCTGAAGAATGGCTTCACCGCCGGATGCCGTCACGCCACCGCCGGACGCGTTCATAAAGTGGCGATAGGTCACCACCTCTTTCATCAGATCTTCTACGGTGACTTCTTTACCTCCATGGGTGTCCCAGGTGTCACGGTTATGGCAGTACAGGCAGCGCATCAGGCAGCCCTGGAAGAAAGTGATAAAGCGGATCCCCGGGCCATCGACGGTGCCACAGGATTCAAAGGAGTGAATACGACCAATAATTGACATTGCGGTGATATCTCCGAATTTGGCCCATCCGGGGGCCTATGTAGATGCACAGCTCAAAGGCTATGTCGAGTCTGTTTTGGCTGTTATCCATTAAGTATAGATAGCGGACAAAAGAGACTGATGAAGCGAGGGTGTTAAAAAGGCCCCACTTGCGTGGAGCCTTTATTGTACGCTTTTTAACGCGTGATTTCAGTCAATTCCACTTACATGGACTGAGTGAAAGTACGGGTAATAACGTCCTGCTGCTGTTCTTTCGTCAGGGAGTTAAAACGTACTGCGTAGCCAGATACGCGGATGGTCAGCTGAGGATATTTCTCAGGGTGTTCCATCGCATCGAGCAGCATTTCACGGTTCATCACGTTCACGTTCAGGTGCTGACCACCTTCGATGGACGCTTCGTGGTGGAAGTAACCATCCATCAGACCCGCGAGGTTAGTTTTACGCACTTCGTCGTCTTTACCCAGCGCGTTTGGCACGATAGAGAAGGTGTAAGAGATACCATCTTTCGCGTAAGCAAACGGCAGTTTAGCAACGGAGGTCAGAGAGGCAACCGCACCTTTCTGGTCACGACCGTGCATTGGGTTAGCACCTGGGCCGAATGGCGCGCCAGCACGACGACCGTCTGGGGTGTTACCGGTTTTCTTACCATACACAACGTTAGAGGTGATGGTCAGAACAGACTGAGTCGGGATAGCGTTACGATAGGTAGTGAGTTTCTGAATTTTCTTCATGAAACGTTCTACCAGGTCAACCGCCATGTCATCAACGCGAGCGTCGTTGTTACCAAACTGCGGATATTCGCCTTCGATTTCGAAGTCGATAGCCAGACCATCTTCGTCACGAATTGGTTTAACTTTCGCATATTTGATTGCAGACAGGGAGTCAGCCGCAACGGACAGACCTGCGATACCACATGCCATGGTGCGAACGACGTCACGGTCATGCAGCGCCATCAGAGAGGCTTCGTAGCTGTACTTGTCGTGCATGTAGTGGATAACATTCAGCGCGGTCACGTACTGTTTAGCCAGCCAGTCCATGAAGTGATCCATGCGGTCCATGACTTCGTCATAGTTCAGCACGTCGCCTTTGATCGGTTCAGACTTAGGACCAACCTGCATTTTCAGTTTTTCATCAACGCCGCCGTTGATTGCGTACAGCATGGTTTTCGCCAGGTTTGCACGCGCACCGAAGAACTGCATTTGCTTACCAACAACCATTGGACTTACGCAGCAAGCGATAGCGTAGTCATCGTTGTTGAAGTCAGGACGCATCAGGTCATCGTTCTCATATTGCAGAGAAGAGGTGTCGATGGACACTTTAGCGGCGAATTTCTTGAAGTTCAGAGGCAGTTTTTCAGACCACAGAACGGTGATGTTCGGCTCCGGAGAAGGACCCATGGTGTACAGGGTGTTCAGGAAGCGGAAGCTGTTTTTGGTTACCAGAGTACGGCCATCTACGCCCATACCGCCGATAGATTCGGTTGCCCAGATTGGGTCACCAGAGAACAGCTCATCATATTCTGGGGTACGCAGGAAGCGAACCATACGCAGTTTCATGACCAGGTGGTCAATCATTTCCTGAGCGTCTTGTTCGGTGATTTTGCCTGCTTTCAGGTCACGTTCGATGTACGCATCCAGGAAGGTGGATACGCGGCCGAAGGACATTGCTGCACCGTTCTGAGACTTAACTGCGGCCAGGTAGCCGAAGTAGGTCCACTGGATAGCTTCCTGAGCGTTGGTAGCAGGACCAGAGATATCGCAGCCGTATTTAGCCGCCATCTCTTTGATCTGACCCAGCGCACGGTGCTGTTCAGCGATCTCTTCACGCAGACGGATAGTCGCTTCCAGGTTTACGCCGTTTTCCAGGTCAGACTGGAGAGAGACGAACTGCGCGTATTTGTCTTTCATCAGGAAGTCGATACCGTACAGCGCAACGCGACGGTAGTCACCGATGATACGGCCACGGCCATAGGCATCTGGCAGACCGGTCAGAACGCCAGATTTACGGCAGTTCAGAATGTCTTTGGTGTAAACATCGAATACGCCCTGGTTATGGGTTTTGCGGTATTCGGTGAAGATTTTTTTCAGCATTGGGTCCAGCTCGCGATTATACGCTTTGCAGGAACCTTCAACCATTTTGATACCACCGAACGGGATGATTGCGCGTTTCAGTGGTGCTTCAGTTTGCAGACCAACAATTTTCTCAAGGGCTTTATTGATGTAGCCAGCATCGTGAGAAGTGATGGTAGAAGCAACGGAGGTGTCAAAATCAACTGGCGCGTGAGTGCGGTTTTCCAGTTTAACGCCTTCCATTACGCTGTCCCACAGCTTGGTGGTTGCGTCAGTCGCACCAGCCAGGAAGGATTCGTCACCTTCATACGGGGTATAGTTTTTCTGAATAAAGTCACGGACGTTGACTTCATTCTGCCAGTCACCTTTCGTAAAACCTTCCCAGGCTGTGGCTAACTTTTCATTAAGCTCGGACATGTAACACCTACCTTCTTAAGTGGATTTTTTATTTACTGCCTGAGACAACCATTAATGATGATCGCCGCCACGCAGGTAAATGACCCAGTATGTCAACCCAACTAACAGACCCCCACCGATAATGTTCCCGATAGTGACGGGGATCAGGTTATCAGTAATGAAGTTCATAATCGTCAGGTGTGAAAAACTTTCCGGGGTTGAACCTACAGCAGTCCAGAACTCCGGGCTTGCAAAGTTGCGGATAACAATCCCCATCGGGATCATGAACATATTCGCAATACTGTGCTCAAAGCCGCTGGCAACAAACATCGCAACCGGCAGAACCATAATCATGGCTTTATCCATCAGGCTACGACCAGAGTAGCTCATCCAGACCGCCAGGCAGACCATCAGGTTTGCGAGGATGCCGAGAGCAACGGCTTCGATAAATGTATGGTGCATTTTGTGGTCGGCGGTTTGCAGGACGTTAAGCCCCCAGCCGCCGTTGGCGGTCATATACTCGCCAGAGAGCCACATCAACAGAACAAAGAGCAGACAGCCAATCAGGTTGCCAACGTAAACGTTGAGCCAGTTGCGACCCAGTTGACCCCAGGTAATTCTTCCGCTGGCTTTTGCCACAACAATCAGCACCGTTGAGGTGAAGAGGTCGGCGCCGCAGATGACGCAGAGAATCAGGCCCAGTGAGAAGCAAATACCACCAATCAGTTTCGCTATGCCGAAAGGCATCCCGGCCGTGCCGGTGGTGGCTGTGATATAGAAGACGAAAGCGATGGAGATGAACACCCCAGCCGTAATGGCCAGAAAGAACGTCGTCATCGGATGTTTCGTGGCTTTGTAGACACCCGCTTCTTCGGCAACTTTCGCCATCGCAGCGGGGAGTAATAGATCAAAAGGGTTGTCAGCTTTCACACTAACTCTCTCTTTATTAAGTCGGCGACGAGATACTAACAAAGCATTATAGAAGAGAAATTGATATAGATCATATCTCGCCTGGCTTATAGGCCCGCAGTGTGTATGGTTTTACAGCAAAAGCGGAGTAAGTATTTGATTATCCGTATAAAAATAAATTTTAAAAGTTATGAAAAGAGTTGAATTTTTTCCTTCAGCCTCCCATGGAACAGTTAATTAAAATGGAGTATTTATTATAATTAGTAACAGTAAAGCTCAGGTAAGCGTTTTTATATTTACCCGTGGTTAACTTAATTATTACAATTAAAAGTCATTGCGGAAAAATAAAAAAAAGGGGCAATGAAATTGCCCCGTAATATAGCTCAGGCGATTGAATACGCCTACAGCCATTAATGTTATATGCGCTTATTTTGACCAGTAAGCGGCTTTTGCCTTCTGCAATTTTTCATACGCATTCAGCAGTGACTGATGCGCCGGGAAGGCTTGCAGATCGCTGTCAACCGCTTGCAGGCCGTAGAATGGTTCTTCACCGCTCAGCGCCGCGCTGGCAGCTTCAACGGCATCCGCACCGTACATACGCACAAAGGCGTTCAGATACTGCAATGGCTGGCGGTCGTCTTCCTGAGAAAGCAGGAGCAGCGTTTGCAGGCAACGGTAATAATTAGTGCGCTCGGCGGAGAAGACGGACTGGTTAAACTCCATCGTCCACTCGGTCCAGGCCAAAGCCTGATCCAGATCGCCGCCCGCCAGCGCCAGCATCGCTTTCAGCTCGCCGATGCGCAGGGTGTACCAGCCGTTATCTTTTCCGGTCGCCAGACCCAGCAGTTCGCGTACGCGGGTGAAATCATCGTGTCCTTCTTCGTCCAGCTGGGCGATCAGGTTCAGATAATCTTCTTTATCCCACTCGCTGCCTGGCAGGGCCAGCAGGGTTTCACGCAGATGCGCGCCCATGCTGTTGTTTGCCAGCCACAGATCTTCTGCCGGATAAATGTCCGACATACCTGGCACAATAATACGGCACGCGTAAACGCCGAGATGTTCATAGTCGGCAATGTAGACTTCCTGATCTTCCGCGTGGAAGATCGCCATCAGGGTGGCGAACTCTTCTTCCGTCGTACCGGCAAAGCTCCAGTCCACGAACGGATAGTCCGCGTCCTGTTTGAACATATCCCAGGAGATCAAACCGCTGGAGTCGATGAAGTGCGTTTCGAGGTTGGTGTGCTCGGCGACCTCTTCGTCATCAAAGGTCGGCGGCGTAAACACGTCGAGATCTTTCAGGCTACGACCTTGCAGCAGTTCGGTCACGGTACGCTCCAGCGCCACGCCGAAGTCAGGGTGCGCGCCGAAGGAGGCGAAGCAGGTGCCGTTGGCCGGGTTGAACAGCACTACGCAGATAACCGGATATTTGCCGCCCAGAGAGCCGTCATAAGCAAAGATTGGGAAACCTTCTGCTTCCAGTTTGGCGATGGATTCCACCACGCCCGGGTAGCGCGCCAGCACGTCAGCCGGGATCTCCGGCAGGCTGATGGATTCAGCAATAATGCGGTTTTTGATGTGACGCTCGAAAACTTCAGACAACCCCTGCACGCGCGCTTCGTTGCGGGTATTACCGGCAGACATGCCGTTGGACACATACAGGTTGCCGACGATGTTCATCGGGATATAAACGGTCTGCTCGTCAGACTGACGGGTGAACGGCAGGGTGCAGATCCCACGATCCTCATTGCCGGATTGCAGGTCGATCAGCATGCTGCCGGTCAGCTCGTTTTCCGGATCGTAGAACGCGCGCAGGCGGGCATCGAGAATGCCTTCCGGCAGTTCATCGTTTTCGGTCAGCGGGAACCATTTTTCGTTCGGGTAGTGAACGAACGGACCGTTGGCGATAGTTTCGCCCAGCCAGAAGTCGGCGAAGAAGTAGTTGGTGGACAGACGCTCAAAATACTCACCCAGCGCAGAGGCCAGCGCCGCTTTTTTGGTCGCGCCTTTACCGTTGGTAAAGCACAGCGCACAGTCTTTGTCGCGAATATGCACGGACCAGACGTGAGGCACCGGATTCAGCCAGGAGGCTTCTTCGATATTAAAGCCCAGGTCGGTCAGTTTCTGCTGGAAGCGAGCGATGGAATCTTCCAGAGCGGCGTCTTTGCCGGGGATAAACGTTTGAGTCATGGCGTTCACTTTTATCGTACGTAAAGCGCGCAATGATACGGGTTTTGCGTGACGGGTGCTATCTCCGGCGAAAATAAATGGCTGGGCTATGCTTATAAGCAGTAACCTACTGTTAAGGCATAGAAAAATGAAAGCATTTGATCTCCAGCGGATGGCGTTTGATAAAGTCCCGCCTGAGTTTTTAGGCGAAGTGGCGTTGCGTAGCCTTTACACCTTTGTACTCGTCTTCCTGTTTCTGAAAATCACCGGACGTCGCGGCGTGCGGCAGATGTCGCTGTTTGAAGTACTGATTATCCTGACGCTGGGGTCGGCGGCAGGGGACGTTGCCTTTTATGACGATGTGCCGATGGTGCCGGTCTTTATCGTCTTTGTGACGCTTGCACTGCTGTACCGGCTGGTCATGTGGCTGATGTCGAAAAGTGAGAAACTTGAAGATCTGCTCGAAGGGAAGCCGGTGGTGATTGTCGAAGATGGTCAACTGGCCTGGGAGAATGTGCAAAGCGCCAATATGACGGAGTTTGAGTTCTTTATGGAACTCCGTCTGAGCAGTGTTGAGCAACTGGGGCAGGTGCGTCTGGCGATTATGGAAACGAATGGTCAAATCAGCGTTTATTACTATCCCGACGATGAGGTGAAGCCCGGTCTGTGCATCCTGCCGGATATGCTCATCGAGCGATACAAAACTGTACCTGAAGCGGGGGAGTATGCCTGCATAAAATGTAGTCATGTGGTGGTCATGCAGGCGGGCGATCATCAATTATGCCCCCGCTGTACGAATCCAGAATGGACGAAGGTTAGCCGGGCTAAACGCATCACCTGACAGCGATTTTGTCGGTTTTGTGACAACGGTACGGCAGATTGTTTTGTGTGACGAGGGGCACATTTCTTCGGCCATCAGTTTTAGACATTGCGGCGCGTGTCACTGAATGATAAAACCGATATCCACAGTTATAACTTATGGCTTTTAGCGTGGTGAGGGGAAATGGCTCAAGTCTTTAATTTCAGTTCAGGTCCGGCAATGTTACCGACAGATGTGCTCAAACAGGCTCAACAGGAGCTGTGTGACTGGAACGGTCTGGGTACGTCGGTGATGGAAGTCAGCCACCGGGGTAAAGCGTTTATTAAGGTGGCGGAAGAGGCAGAAAAGGATTTTCGCGATCTGCTGAACATTCCCTCGAACTACAAAGTATTGTTCTGTCACGGCGGTGGACGCGGCCAGTTTGCGGGTATCCCGCTCAATCTGCTGGGCGACAAAACCACCGCTGATTACGTTGATGCGGGCTACTGGGCGGCCAGTGCGGTAAAAGAAGCGCATAAATATTGCACGCCGAATGTCATCGATGCCAAAGTGACCGTTGACGGTCTGCGCGCCGTGAAGCCGATGAGTGAGTGGCAGCTTTCTGACAACGCCGCGTATCTTCACTACTGCCCGAACGAAACCATCGACGGTATTGCCATTCACGAAGAGCCAGACTTTGGCGAAAATGTCATTGTGACGGCGGACCTCTCTTCAACCATTCTGTCCACCCCGCTGGATGTCAGCCGCTACGGCGTCATCTACGCGGGTGCCCAGAAAAACATCGGTCCTGCGGGCCTGACAATCGTTATCGTGCGTGAAGACCTGCTGGGGAAAGCCCATAAGTCTTGCCCGTCAATTCTGGATTACACCGTCCTGAACGACAACGATTCCATGTTCAACACCCCACCAACGTTTGCCTGGTATCTCTCCGGCCTGGTCTTCAAATGGCTGAAGCTAAAAGGCGGTGTGGCGCAGATGGATAAGATCAATCAGCAAAAGGCTGAACTGCTGTACGGCGTGATCGACAAGAGCGATTTCTACCGTAACGATGTCGCCAAAACTAACCGTTCGCGCATGAACGTGCCGTTCCAGCTGGCGGACAGCAACCTGGATAACGTGTTCCTTGAAGAGTCCTTCGCGGCGGGTCTGCATGCGCTGAAAGGCCACCGTGTGGTAGGCGGGATGCGCGCCTCTATCTATAACGCCATGCCGCTGGAAGGCGTTAAAGCCCTGACTGATTTCATGATCGACTTCGAACGTCGTCACGGTTAATTGGCTGTTTTTCACCCCCGCAGCGTTCCTGCGGGGTTTTTATTATGTTGAGTTGAGAGTTGAGTTTCATGGAATCCCTGACGTTACAACCTATCGCGCGGGTAGATGGCACCATTAATCTGCCTGGTTCAAAAAGTGTCTCGAACCGCGCTCTGCTGCTGGCAGCTCTGGCAAACGGCACCACCGTCCTCACTAATCTGCTGGACAGCGATGACGTGCGCCATATGCTCAATGCACTGAAAGCGTTGGGCGTTCAGTACGCGCTGTCTGACGATCGTACCCGTTGTGAAGTCACCGGTAACGGCGGCGCGTTACATTCTGCTGAAGCGCTGGAGCTTTTCCTGGGTAACGCCGGTACCGCGATGCGTCCTCTGGCCGCTGCGCTGTGTCTGGGGAGTAACGATATTGTGCTGACCGGTGAGCCGCGAATGAAAGAGCGTCCGATCGGCCATCTGGTGGATGCCCTGCGCCAGGGCGGCGCGCAGATTGATTATCTTGAGCAGGAAAATTACCCGCCCCTGCGTCTGCGCGGGGGATTCACTGGCGGCAATGTAGAGGTTGACGGTAGCGTTTCCAGCCAGTTCCTGACCGCGCTGCTGATGACCGCACCGCTGGCACCACAGGACACCGTCATCAGCATTAAAGGCGACCTGGTTTCTAAGCCGTACATTGATATTACCCTGCACCTGATGAACACCTTTGGTGTTGAGGTGGAAAACCAGTCTTATCAGCGCTTCGTGGTGCGCGGAGCGCAGCAGTATCAGTCCCCGGGCCACTACCTGGTTGAAGGCGATGCTTCCTCCGCCTCCTATTTCCTTGCCGCAGGTGCGATTAAAGGCGGTACGGTAAAAGTGACGGGCATTGGCCGCAACAGCGTGCAAGGCGATATCCGTTTTGCTGACGTGCTGGAAAAAATGGGCGCGGTGGTGACCTGGGGCGATGACTTCATCTCCTGTACCCACGGTGAGCTGAACGCCATTGATATGGATATGAACCATATTCCGGATGCGGCGATGACCATTGCTACCGCTGCGCTGTTTGCGAAAGGCACCACCACGCTGCGAAACATTTACAACTGGCGTGTGAAAGAGACGGACCGCCTGTTCGCGATGGCAACCGAGCTGCGTAAAGTGGGGGCCGAGGTAGAAGAGGGCGAAGACTACATTCGCGTCACGCCGCCGGCAAAACTGCAATTTGCAGAAATTGGCACCTACAACGATCACCGCATGGCGATGTGTTTCTCGCTGGTGGCGTTGTCAGATACGCCAGTCACTATCCTTGATCCGAAGTGTACGGCAAAAACGTTCCCGGACTACTTCGAACAGCTGACGCGCATTAGCACCCTGGCCTGATGATCGTATGCCGCATCACCTGATGCGGCATTTCCTTACGCTTTCTGACACTCATCCTCTTTCATTTCTTCTACACTCTGCTTCAATCATTCCGTAATTTGCACGCAAAGGTAACAGTTGCGCACGTTGGCGCGTATAATGCGCGGCGTTCATGTAAACGGTATGCCTTAATTAAGGAGAAAAAGATGACGGCAATTGCCCCGGTAATCACCATTGATGGGCCAAGTGGCGCAGGGAAAGGTACTCTGTGCAAAGCGATGGCGGAAGCATTGCAATGGCATCTTTTAGATTCGGGAGCAATCTATCGCGTGCTGGCGCTGGCTGCGCTGCATCATCATGTGGATGTTGCGTCTGAAGAAGCGCTGGTACCGCTGGCTGCGCATCTGGATGTGCGCTTTGTCTCGACCGATGGCAACCTTGAAGTGATCCTGGAAGGGGAAGATGTCAGCGGTGAAATCCGTACCCAGGAAGTGGCCAATGCGGCCTCTCAGGTGGCGGCTTTCCCACGCGTTCGTGAAGCGCTGTTACGTCGCCAGCGCGGTTTCCGTGAAGCGCCGGGGCTGATCGCCGACGGCCGCGACATGGGAACCGTGGTATTCCCTGATGCGCCAGTGAAAATTTTCCTTGACGCCTCTTCAGAAGAACGTGCCCATCGCCGCATGCTTCAGTTGCAGGAAAAGGGGTTTAGTGTTAACTTTGATCGCCTTTTATCCGAGATAAAAGAGCGCGATGACCGCGATCGTAACCGCGCCGTCGCACCACTTGTTCCCGCGCAAGACGCATTAGTGCTGGATTCAACCAGTTTAACTATTGAGCAAGTGATTGAAAAAGCGCTACAATATGCGCGCCAAAAACTGGCACTCGCGTAATCGCGACCGATTTAGCAGTACCCCCGCTGCAATGGATTGACGGCGGGTATGTGAAACAACCCCATCCGGCACGGAGCCAGGTGGACGTTAATATTAACCTGAAGATTAAACATGACTGAATCTTTTGCTCAACTGTTTGAAGAATCCTTAAAAGAAATCGAAACCCGTCCGGGTTCCATCGTTCGTGGCGTTGTTGTTGCTATCGACAAAGACGTTGTACTGGTTGACGCCGGTCTGAAATCTGAGTCTGCCATCCCGGCTGAGCAGTTCAAAAACGCCCAGGGCGAGCTGGAAATCCAGGTAGGTGACGAAGTTGACGTTGCTCTGGACGCAGTAGAAGACGGCTTCGGCGAAACCCTGCTGTCTCGTGAGAAAGCTAAACGTCACGAAGCATGGATCACGCTGGAAAAAGCTTACGAAGAAGCTGAAACTGTGGTCGGTGTTATCAACGGCAAAGTTAAAGGTGGCTTCACTGTTGAG
The DNA here is from genome assembly GCF_001922365.1 of Enterobacter cloacae complex sp. AR_0002. Classification (NCBI taxonomy): domain Bacteria; kingdom Pseudomonadati; phylum Pseudomonadota; class Gammaproteobacteria; order Enterobacterales; family Enterobacteriaceae; genus Enterobacter; species Enterobacter cloacae complex sp. AR_0002. The sequence continues at coordinate 1,887,126 of NZ_CP018814.1, read as the reverse complement.
CTGAATGGTATTCGTGCGTTCCTGCCAGGTTCTCTGGTAGACGTTCGTCCAGTCCGTGACACCCTGCACCTCGAAGGCAAAGAGCTTGAGTTCAAAGTAATCAAGCTGGACCAGAAGCGTAACAACGTTGTTGTTTCCCGTCGTGCCGTTATCGAATCCGAAAACAGCGCAGAACGCGATCAGCTGCTGGAAAACCTGCAGGAAGGCATGGAAGTCAAAGGTATCGTTAAGAACCTCACTGACTACGGCGCATTCGTTGACCTGGGCGGCGTTGATGGCCTGCTGCACATCACCGACATGGCGTGGAAACGCGTTAAGCACCCAAGCGAAATCGTGAACGTGGGCGACGAAATCACTGTTAAAGTGCTGAAGTTCGACCGCGAGCGTACTCGTGTATCCCTCGGCCTGAAACAGCTGGGCGAAGATCCATGGGTAGCTATCGCTAAGCGTTACCCAGAAGGTACTAAACTGACTGGTCGCGTAACCAACCTGACTGACTACGGCTGCTTCGTTGAAATCGAAGAAGGCGTTGAAGGTCTGGTGCACGTTTCCGAAATGGACTGGACCAACAAAAACATCCACCCATCCAAAGTTGTTAACGTTGGTGATGTAGTGGAAGTGATGGTTCTGGATATCGACGAAGAACGTCGTCGTATCTCCCTGGGCCTGAAGCAGTGCAAAAACAACCCATGGCAGCAGTTCGCGGAAACCCACAACAAGGGTGACCGTGTTGAAGGTAAAATCAAGTCTATCACTGACTTCGGTATCTTCATCGGCCTGGACGGCGGCATCGATGGCCTGGTTCACCTGTCTGACATCTCCTGGAACGTTGCAGGCGAAGAAGCAGTTCGTGAATACAAAAAAGGCGACGAAATCGCAGCAGTTGTTCTGCAAGTTGACGCAGAGCGTGAGCGTATCTCCCTGGGCGTTAAACAGCTTGCAGAAGATCCGTTCAACAACTGGGTTGCACTGAACAAGAAAGGCGCAATCGTAAACGGTAAAGTGACTGCTGTTGACGCTAAAGGCGCAACCGTAGAACTGGCTGACGGCGTTGAAGGTTACCTGCGCGCTTCCGAAGCTTCACGTGACCGCGTTGAAGATGCAACTCTGGTTCTGAGCGTTGGTGACGACGTTGAAGCTAAGTTCACCGGTGTTGACCGTAAGAACCGTGCAATCAGCCTGTCTGTTCGTGCTAAAGACGAAGCTGATGAGAAAGATGCAATCGCAACTGTGAACAAACAGGAAGATGCAAACTTCTCTAACAACGCAATGGCTGAAGCTTTCAAAGCAGCTAAAGGCGAGTAAGTTCAGGTTCGCACCATCATTTGAGCTGTAACGCATTTACAGCGCGAAGGATGGAGAGCAGACTTGACAGATTGCAGGATTCGTCCTGTAATCAATAACAAAGGGCGGCTACGGCCGCCCTTGTTTAATAAGCTGTTCAGCTAATGGGTTTGAAAGGAACCGGAGGAATCATGACCAAGTCAGAATTGATTGAAAGACTTGCCAGTCAGCAACCGCATATCCCTGCCAAGGCTGTGGAAGATGCCGTTAAAGAGATGCTGGAGCATATGGCTACCACTCTTGCCCAGGGCGAGCGCATTGAAATCCGCGGTTTCGGTAGTTTTTCCCTGCACTATCGTGCACCACGTACCGGGCGTAACCCGAAGACTGGCGATAAAGTGGAGCTGGAAGGAAAGTATGTTCCGCACTTTAAGCCGGGTAAAGAACTGCGCGATCGCGCCAATATTTACGGTAACTGAGTTTAATCATCAGGGTTAAACTGAGTTTAAAGAAAGCACCTTAGGGTGCTTTTTTTGTATCCCGCCCCTGCATTTCTGAATACGCGCCGCATTTAAATTTTCTCTTTACTGTAAACGCTAAAAAACGTTGCAGCGTCCGCTGTAAATCACGCCTTTTCTGTCTGACGACGCATCAGTCCCGCCGCATAATCGCCTGAAACATGGAGGTGAAGATGGGGATCCACGTTATCAGTATGTGCGCCATTCTGGCCATAATCCCGCTCTATTGGTTACCCGTTTTGCCAGATTTGCATATTGTCTGGTTGCTGATTGCCGCAGGAATTGCGTTATCAGTACAGCAGAGAAAATGGCTCAGGTTTTCAGGCCTCGCATTGCTTTTTATGTGCTGGGGGATCCTGGCCGCTCAGGAAAGCGTGTGGCCGATGAACCATTTAACGAAAGTTCCGCAGCAGGCCGAGGTGGTCATTACCGCAACGGACGGCGCAACGATGCATCAGGGAAGGATTGTCAGCCTCAATGGAGAACGTGTGTGGGCTGCCATGGGCGTGGCGCTGTATGGCAACTATCTGCCGCAAAACGTCTGCGTGGGTCAACGCTGGGCAATGACCCTGCGGCTCAGGGTGGTACACGGAGAACTCAACGATGGCGGCTATGATTCACAGAAAAATGCCTTTGCCCGACATCAGACGCTGAGTGGACGGTTTACCCATGCGGCGCTCGTTGACGAAGGCTGTAGCCTGCGTGCGCAGTACCTGACATCACTACAGAGTACGCTTTCAGCATATCAGTGGGGACCCGTGATACTGGGGCTGGGAATGGGGGAGCGGCTGTCGGTCTCGCGGGAGATAAAAAACCTGATGCGTGAGACCGGAACGATGCATCTGATGGCAATCTCGGGATTGCATATTGCGCTGGCCGCTTCTGTCATCTGGTTTCTGGCGCGAGGCATCCAGTTCTTCCTGCCGGGCCGCTGGATTATCTGGCAAATCCCCTTGCTGGCAGGGCTGATTTTTGCCGCGTTTTACGCATGGCTAACAGGCTTACAGCCGCCTGCGCTGCGCACGGTTATCGCGCTTGTGGTACTGGCGGTGTTAAAAATGAGCGGTCGCCAGTGGTCGCCCTGGCAGGTATGGCTTACCTGCGTGGCGGCGATCTTGGTTTTCGATCCACTGGCGGTCCTGTCACAAAGCCTGGCGCTATCAGCGTTTGCGGTCGCCGCGCTTATTTTTTGGTATCAGTGGTTGCCTCTCCCGCTCTGGCAACGTGGCCGGTGCCTGCGACCGCTGGTTACGCTGTTGTATTTGCAGGTCGGTATGCTGCTGCTTCTGTTGCCGCTTCAGGTGCTGATTTTCCATGGTTTCAGTCTCTCCTCGCTGGCGGCGAATCTGTTTGCCGTTCCTCTGGTCACGTTTATCTCAGTTCCGCTGATCCTGCTCGGCATGTTTCTGCATCTGTTTCCGGTGGCGACGCTGGAAAGTATCGTCTGGCTGGCTGCCGATAAATCTCTGGCAGGGCTTTTCTGGCTATTGATGCGTTTACCGAATGGCTGGCAGGACGTTGATGAACGCTGGCAATACCTGACGTTACTGCCATGGCTGCTGATCATTGGCTGGCGATTCAGGGCCTTCAGCGCAGTACCCGCAGTCTGTCTGGCAGGCAGCGTGGTGCTGGCATTTCCCCTCTGGCACAGGGCCAAAACAGACAGCTGGTCCCTGCATATGCTGGATGTAGGGCAGGGGCTGGCGATGGTCATTGAGCGTCACGGGAAGGCCATTCTGTATGACACTGGGTTGGCATGGCCCGGTGGGGACAGTGCGCAGCAGCTGATTATCCCCTGGCTACGCTGGCATCATCTGAGGCCGGAAGGGGTGATCCTGAGCCATGAACATCTCGACCACGCGGGGGGACTGGCATCGCTAAAAGCTGCCTGGCCCGCAATGTGGATCAGAAGCCCCTTATCCTGGGCCGGGCATCTTCCTTGCTTTCGTGGAGAGCGATGGCAGTGGCAGGGTTTAACGTTCTCCGTGCACTGGCCACCCGAAAATACCTCGGCAAAAGGTAACAACCGCTCCTGCGTGGTAAAAATCGATGACGGCGAACAAAGCGTTTTACTGACCGGAGATATTGAAGGGCAGGCAGAACTGGCAATGCTGAGCCACCGCTGGCGTCAACTAGCGTCTACACTGATTCAGGTGCCGCATCATGGAAGTAACACGTCATCTTCAACACCGCTGCTACAGCGCGTGGAGGGACAGGTTTCGCTGGCCTCGATGGCCCGCTATAACGCGTGGCGTTTCCCTTCCATCAAAGTAGTCAGGCGCTATCGAACTGAGGGATATCTCTGGCTTGATACTCCGCAGTCCGGACAGATATCTGTGACGTTTTCGCACCAAAGTCGGCAAATTCGCCGCTTACGTGAACACTATTTACCGCGTTGGTATCATCAGTGGTTTGGCGCGCCCGTAGATAACGGGTAGAATATGCGGCTATTTCAACAAATGCTGGTTTTTTGAATGCATAACGACAAAGATCTCTCCACGTGGCAAACGTTCCGCCGGCTCTGGCCGATGATTGCTCCTTTCAAAGCAGGCTTGATCGTGGCGGGCGTAGCGTTAATCCTCAACGCAGCCAGCGATACGTTTATGTTATCGCTTCTCAAACCGTTACTGGATGACGGTTTCGGTAAAACGGATCGTTCAGTGCTGCTATGGATGCCGCTGGTGGTTATTGGGCTGATGATCTTACGCGGAATCTCCAGCTATGTATCCAGCTACTGCATCTCCTGGGTATCCGGTAAAGTGGTGATGACCATGCGCCGTCGGTTATTCAGCCATATGATGGGGATGCCGGTCTCATTCTTTGACAAGCAGTCAACCGGTACCCTGCTGTCGCGTATTACCTACGATTCAGAGCAGGTTGCGTCGTCCTCTTCCAGCGCACTGATTACCGTTGTGCGTGAAGGCGCATCCATCATCGGCCTGTTCGCGATGATGTTCTATTACAGCTGGCAACTGTCGCTGATCCTTATTGTGCTGGCGCCGATTGTCTCCATCGCGATCCGCGTGGTATCAAAGCGTTTTCGCAACATCAGTAAAAATATGCAGAATACGATGGGGCAGGTGACTACCAGCGCCGAGCAGATGCTGAAAGGCCATAAGGAAGTGTTGATCTTCGGCGGTCAGGAAGTCGAAACCAAACGCTTTGACAAGGTCAGCAACAGAATGCGTCTGCAAGGGATGAAAATGGTATCGGCCTCGTCGATTTCCGATCCGATCATTCAGCTGATTGCCTCTCTGGCCCTGGCCTTCGTCCTGTATGCCGCAAGCTTCCCGAGCGTCATGGAAACCCTGACTGCGGGTACCATTACCGTGGTGTTCTCATCCATGATCGCGCTGATGCGTCCGCTGAAATCGCTGACTAACGTCAACGCCCAGTTCCAGCGCGGGATGGCAGCCTGTCAGACGCTGTTCAGCATCCTCGATTCCGAACAGGAAAAAGATGAAGGTACACGCGTGATCGAGCGCGCTAAAGGCGACCTGGAATTCCGTAACGTGACCTTTACCTATCCAGGCCGTGAAGTGCCGGCGCTGCGTGACATCAGCCTGTCCATCCCGGCGGGTAAAACCGTCGCGCTGGTTGGTCGTTCCGGTTCGGGCAAGTCGACCATAGCCAGCCTGATTACCCGTTTCTACGATATCGACCAGGGCGAGATCCTGCTTGATGGTCACGACCTGCGGGAATATACCCTCCAGTCGCTGCGTAACCAGGTTGCGCTGGTCTCGCAGAACGTGCATCTGTTCAACGATACGGTGGCGAACAACATTGCGTATGCCCGTACCGAAGAGTACAGCCGTGAAGAGATTGAGAATGCGGCGCGTATGGCCTATGCGATGGACTTCATTAACAAAATGGATAACGGTCTGGATACGATCATTGGCGAAAACGGGGTGCTGCTCTCTGGTGGTCAGCGTCAGCGTATCGCGATTGCCCGTGCGCTGCTGCGCAACAGCCCGATTCTGATCCTCGATGAAGCAACGTCCGCACTGGATACGGAATCTGAACGCGCTATCCAGTCTGCTCTGGATGAATTACAGAAAAACCGTACCTCGCTGGTTATCGCGCACCGTCTGTCGACCATCGAACAGGCTGACGAAATCGTGGTGGTGGAAGATGGCGTGATCGTTGAACGCGGCAGCCATGCGGACCTGCTGGAACAGCGTGGTGTTTACGCGCAGCTTCATAAAATGCAGTTCGGTCAATGATTGCACGCATCTGGTCGGGTGAATCCCCTCTGTGGGTGCTGCTTCTCCCGCTCTCCTGGCTGTATGGCCTGGTGAGCGGTGCTATTCGTCTGCTTTACCGCCTCGGGATCAAGCGCGCCTGGCGCGCACCGGTACCGGTGGTGGTGGTCGGCAACCTGACGGCGGGTGGAAACGGCAAAACCCCGGTGGTGATCTGGCTGGTAGAACAGCTCCAGAGGCGCGGTATCCGCCCGGGAGTTGTCTCACGCGGTTACGGTGGTAAAGCGGCGCAGTATCCACTGGTGCTGAGCCCAGCTACGACAACCGCTGAAGCCGGCGATGAGCCGGTACTGATTTACCAGCGTACAGGCGCGCCGGTTGCGGTATCGCCGGTGCGCAGTGATGCCGTGAAGGCACTGCTTGCGGAGCATGATGTACAAATCATCATTACCGATGATGGTTTGCAGCATTACGCGCTGGCGCGTGATAAAGAGATCGTGGTCATTGACGGCGTTCGGCGTTTTGGCAACGGCTGGTGGCTTCCAGCCGGTCCAATGCGCGAGCGTGCGTCGCGCCTGAAAACCGTCGATGCCGTGATTGTGAACGGTGGTGAAGCCAGAGCGGGCGAAATCCCGATGCTTCTTCGTCCCGGACAGGCCGTAAATATGCTGACCGGCGAGCGTAAAGATGTCGCGCAACTGGAACATCTGGTTGCGATGGCCGGTATAGGTCATCCGCCGCGTTTCTTCGCAACGCTGGAGAAGTGCGGCGCAAAGCTTGATAAACGGGTGCCGCTGGCCGATCACCAGGCGTTAGTTGCCGAAGAGGTTGAAAGGCTGGCAGCGCCGGGCCAGACGCTGATCATGACGGAAAAAGACGCGGTAAAATGCGGGGCCTTTGCGAAAGAAAACTGGTGGTATCTGCCGGTTGACGCTGAACTCAGCGGCGAACAGCCGGAACATTTGCTCAAGGAACTGCTCGCGTTAGTGCAGTAACTTCTACGCGGTTCCGGTGGTGCTTTGACTGACAGGAAAACGCATGTCTCTACCGCAACTCTCACTTGCAGCCGCACGAAACCTGCATCTTGCCGCCCAGGGGCTTCTGAAAAAGCCCCGCCGCCGCGCGCAGCCAGCTGATATCCTCTCTACCGTGCAACGCATGTCGTTGCTGCAAATCGACACCATTAACATCGTGGCGCGTAGCCCGTATCTGGTCCTGTTTAGCCGCCTGGGAAATTATCCTCCGCAGTGGCTGGATAATGCGCTGAGTCAGGGCGAACTGATGGAATACTGGGCGCATGAAGCCTGTTTTCTCCCGCGCAGCGATTTTGCACTGGTGCGTCACCGCATGCTCGCCCCGGACAAAATGGGCTGGAAATACCGCCAGGAGTGGATGGTGGAACACGCGGATGAAATAGAACAACTGATTGCCCATATTCAGAAAAACGGTCCGGTACGCTCCGCGGATTTTGAACACCCGCGAAAAGGCGCCAGCGGATGGTGGGAGTGGAAACCGCACAAACGCCATCTTGAAGGGCTGTTTACGTCGGGCAAAGTGATGGTGGTCGAGCGCCGCAACTTTCAGCGCGTCTATGACCTCACGCACCGCGTTATGCCTCACTGGGACGATACGCGTGACCTGCTGTCTCAGGAGGTAGCCGAAGCCATCATGCTCGGGAACAGCGCCCGCAGCCTTGGCATCTTCCGCCCGCAGTGGCTGGCGGATTATTATCGTCTGCGTCAGCCGCAGCTAAAACCACTGCTCGAAACGTGGCAGCGCGAACAGCGCGTTATGCCGGTCTCGGTAGAGTCGTTAGGTGAAATGTGGCTGCATGCGGATTTGTTCCCTCTGCTGGCGCAGGCGCAGGAGGGCAAACTCCAGGCGACCCACAGTGCCGTGCTGTCGCCGTTCGACCCCGTTGTCTGGGACAGAAAGCGGGCCGAACAGCTGTTTGATTTCAGCTACCGTCTGGAATGCTACACCCCGGCGCCCAGGCGTCAGTATGGTTATTTTGTTTTGCCGCTGCTGCACAAAGGACAGCTTGTCGGGCGCATGGACGCTAAAATGCACCGTAAAACCGGCATGCTTGAAATTATCGCGCTCTGGCTGGAAGAGGGCATAAAGGTGACGGCTGGCCTGGAAAAAGGGTTAACGACTGCGCTCAGTGAATTTGCGCGCTGGCAGGGGGCGCATGAAATTGTACTCGGTCGCGTGCCTGTGGAGCTGTTTGCGACCTGTCGAGATGGCTGGGAAACAGACACTCCCTGAAAAGGGAATATGATAAGCTTTAGGGATTACCCATACGGAGGAACTATGGATCACCGTTTACTAGAAATTATTGCCTGCCCGGTGTGCAACGGCAAACTGTATTACAGCCAGGATAAACAAGAGCTGATTTGCAAACTGGACAGCCTGGCGTTCCCGCTGCGTGACGGTATTCCGGTCCTGCTGGAAAATGAAGCCCGTTCACTGGTGGCAGAAGAGATCAAACCATGAGTTTTGTTGTCATTATCCCTGCGCGTTATGCTTCAACGCGCCTGCCAGGTAAACCGCTGGTGGATATCAATGGCAAACCGATGATTGTGCATGTCCTTGAACGGGCACGCGAATCGGGCGCCGGACGTGTCATCGTCGCCACCGATCACCCGGATGTCGCGCGAGCGGTTGAGGCCGCGGGTGGGGAAGTGTGCATGACCCGTGCCGATCATCAGTCAGGCACCGAGCGCCTGGCGGAAGTCGTCGAAAAATGTGGTTTCAGCGACGAGACGGTGATTGTGAACGTGCAGGGCGATGAGCCGATGATCCCGGCGGCGATTATCCGTCAGGTGGCCGACAACCTGGCTCGGCGTCAGGTCGGGATGGCAACCCTCGCGGTGCCGATTCACCACGCTGAAGAGGCGTTCAATCCGAATGCGGTGAAAGTGGTCATGGACGCAGAGGGCTACGCGCTCTATTTCTCCCGCGCCACCATTCCGTGGGATCGCGATCGTTTCGCGCAATCGAAAGAGACAATCGGCGAAACCTTCCTGCGCCACATCGGTATTTACGGCTACCGCGCCGGCTTTATTCGTCGCTACGTCGCCTGGGCACCAAGCCCGCTGGAGCATATTGAAATGCTCGAACAGCTTCGCGTGCTGTGGTACGGCGAGAAAATTCACGTTGCGGTTGCCCAGGAAATCCCAGGCACCGGCGTGGATACCCCTGAAGATCTCGAGCGCGTACGCGTCGAAATGCGTTAATTCGCTGGCATCCCCTCGTCTGGGGGGGATGCTCTCCCGCCAGGCAATTTTCCTTTTCTTTTTCATTATTGATCTCTACCGGGTGACATCCGGGTTTCGCGCGCTCATTATAAAAGCAGTAGTCTTAATGGGGGTAATCTCATATGGAACAGCTGCGTGCTGAACTCAGCCATCTCCTTGGCGAAAAGCTAAGCCGGGTGGAATGCGTGAATGAAAAGGCCGATACCGCACTCTGGTCGTTGTATGACAGTCAGGGAAACCCCATGCCGCTGATGGCCAGAAGTTTTACCTCGCCGGGCGTCGCCAGACAGCTGGCCTGGAAAATGTCGATGCTGGCGCGGGAAGGGACTGTCCGTATGCCGACGGTCTACGGCGTGATGACCCATGAGGAGCATCCCGGCCCGGATGTTCTGCTTATCGAGCGTTTACGCGGGGTTTCTGTTGAAGCCCCGACGCGTACACCGGAGCGCTGGGAACAGCTGAAAGATCAGATTGTCGAGGCTCTGCTTGCCTGGCATCGGCAGGACAGCCGGGGTCTTGTTGGCGCGGTAGACAGCACCCAGGAAAACCTGTGGCCGCTGTGGTATCGCCAGCGTGTCGAAGTGCTGTGGGGCACGCTGAACCAGTTCAACAACACCGGCTTAACGATGCAGGACAAACGTATTCTGTTCCGCACCCGGGAATGTCTGCCGACGCTGTTTGAGGGTTTTAACGACAACTGCGTGCTGGTTCACGGCAACTTCACGCTACGCAGTATGCTTAAAGACTCGCGCAGCGACCAACTGCTGGCGATGGTCGGGCCGGGGATCATGCTCTGGGCGCCGCGCGAGTACGAACTGTTCAGGCTGAGCGAGGGCGGGGCGGCGGAAGATTTGCTCTGGCACTATCTTCAGCGCGCCCCCGTTGCGGAGGCCTTTCTCTGGCGACGCTGGCTCTATCTTCTCTGGGATGAGGTGGCGCAACTGGTCAACACCGGGCGCTTTAATCGCGCCAGTTTCGATCTGGCCGCAAAATCACTCCTGCCCTGGCTTGCCTGACGAACCCTTAAGCCACTGCCACAAGCGGCCAAGCGTCTCGTAGCCGACGCGGTCGCTGTGCATCAGCCATACCGGGGACGGGATTATCCGTTCCCACGGATTGAGCGGGGCGTCAATGGCCAGCTGGTTTGCCGGAGCAGGAAGCGGATGCAGGCCCTGCTTCTCAAAGAAAATCATTGCGCGCGGCAGGTGTGAAGCAGAAGTCACCAGCAGGAACGGCACATCACCGATGGCCTGTTTCACCGCCGCCGCCTCTTCTTCGGTATCTTTTGGGCTATCCAGCGTGATGATGGCGGAACGCGGTACGCCAAGTGATTCAGCCACTCTTGCTCCTGCTTCAGCGGTACTGACCGGGTTGGTTTTTGCCGCAGCGCCCGTGAAGATCATCTTCGATCCAGGATTGGCCAGCCACAGGCGGATCCCCTCGTTCAGGCGCGGCAGGCTGTTGTTGATCAGGTTCGAGCTGGGCGCCCAGTTCGGATCCCAGGTATACCCGCCGCCCAGCACCACGATATAGCCCACCTTCTGATTTCCCTGCCACGTCGGGTAGGTGTTTTCAATCGGACGTAATAAACCGTCAGCGATCGGTTGCAGGCTGAGTAACAGCAGCGCCAGCCAGCCCACGGTAACAAGGGATTTACCGCTTTTCTGAAAGCGGCTAAACCATATCATTGCCAGCCCCAGCGCGATGAGAAGCAACAGCAGGGGAAGGGGAAGCATCATGCCTCCGATATATTTTTTTAGGGTAAAAAGCATCCTTTTTGGTTCCTTTTTTAACCATACAGCAGGCGATTGTCGGTGATATTACACCAGAGTGGTTCATTCTCCGCGCGGGTGTGACAAAATAGCGGTTTTGCAGTGAGTGGAACCCTCCCAATGCGGGATCGCAATTTTGATGACATCGCGGAAAAGTTTTCGCGCAACATTTATGGCACCACCAAAGGTCAGCTTCGTCAGACGATCCTCTGGCAGGATCTGGACAAGCTGCTGGCTGAATTCGGTGACCGACCGTTGCGCGTGCTGGATGCCGGCGGTGGGGAAGGTCAGACTGCAATTCTGATGGCGCAGCGGGGACATCACGTCACGCTTTGCGATCTTTCTGCCGAGATGGTTGCGCGCGCCGGGCGAGCGGCAGAAGAGAAAGGTGTGAGCGACAACATGCATTTTATACATTGCGCCGCTCAGGACATTCCGCAGCATTTGGAAACGCAGGTTGATCTGATATTGTTTCATGCTGTGCTCGAATGGATCGCCGAACCCCAGGCGATGTTAAAAACGCTGTGGTCGATGTTGCGCCCGGGCGGTGCGTTATCGCTGATGTTTTACAATGCCAACGGCCTGCTAATGCGAAACGTGCTGGTCGGCAATTTTGGCTACGTACAGCAGGGCATGTATAAAAAGAAACGACGCACGCTTTCACCGGATTTCCCCCGTGAACCGCAGCAGGTCTATGGCTGGCTGGAGGAGATCGGTTGGGAAATTACCGGCAAAACCGGCGTGAGGGTGTTTCATGATTATCTGCGTGATAAACAAAAACAGGATGACTGTTTAGACGCCTTAACAGAAATAGAGACGCGGTACTGCCGCCAGGAGCCTTATCTGAGCCTTGGCCGCTATATACACGTCACCGCGCGCAAGCCGCAGATGCAAGGATAATCTATGAGTGAATTTTCCCAGACAGTCCCCGAACTGGTTGCCTGGGCCAGGAAAAACGATTTCTCCATCTCGCTGCCGGTAGACAGACTCTCATTCCTGCTGGCGGTTGCGACGCTAAACGGCGAACGCCTGGATGGCGAAATGAGTGAAGGCGAACTGGTGGATGCGTTCCGCCACGTCAGTGATGCGTTTGAGCAAACCAGCGAAACCATTAGCGTGCGTGCCAACAACGCAATCAATGATATGGTGCGTCAACGTCTGCTGAACCGCTTTACCAGCGAGCAGGCGGAAGGAAACGCCATCTATCGTCTTACGCCACTGGGTATTGGCATTACCGATTATTACATCCGCCAGCGCGAATTTTCCACGCTGCGTCTCTCCATGCAGCTCTCTATTGTTGCAGGTGAGCTGAAGCGTGCCGCCGACGCGGCTGATGAAAACGGTGACGAATTCCACTGGCATCGCAACGTTTACGCGCCGCTGAAATACTCGGTCGCCGAGATTTTCGACAGTATCGATCTGACTCAACGTCTGATGGACGAACAGCAGCAGCAGGTGAAAGACGATATCGCTCAACTGCTTAATAAAGACTGGCGTGCGGCCATCTCCAGCTGTGAACTCTTGCTGTCAGAAACGTCCGGTACGCTGCGTGAGTTGCAGGATACGCTGGAGGCGGCGGGGGATAAGCTACAGGCCAATCTGCTGCGCATCCAGGACGCGACAATGGCGCACGACGATCTGCATTTTATCGACCGTCTGGTGTTTGATTTGCAGAGCAAGCTTGACCGCATTATCAGCTGGGGCCAGCAGTCAATCGACCTGTGGATCGGTTACGACCGCCACGTGCATAAATTTATCCGTACCGCCATCGATATGGATAAGAATCGCGTCTTTGCTCAGCGTCTGCGCCAGTCGGTACAGACCTATTTCGATGCGCCGTGGGCGCTGACCTACGCCAACGCCGATCGTCTGCTGGATATGCGCGACGAAGAGATGGCGCTGCGCGATGAAGAGGTTACCGGTGAACTGCCGCCGGATCTGGAATACGAAGAATTTAACGAAATTCGCGAGCAGCTTGCGGCGATGATCGAAGAACAGCTCGCTGTCTACAAAACCAGACAAGCACCGCTGGATCTTGGCCTCGTGGTACGCGACTATCTGGCGCAGTATCCGCGCGCGCGCCACTTCGATGTTGCCCGCATTGTTGTAGACCAGGCGGTGCGCCTGGGCATCGCACAAGCCGATTTCACCGGACTGCCGCCGAAGTGGCAGCCGATTAACGATTACGGAGCCAAGGTACAGGCGCATGTCATTGACAAATATTGAACAAGTGATGCCAGTTAAGCTGGCACAGGCGCTGGCGAATCCGTTGTTTCCGGCGCTGGACAGCCAGCTGCGTGCCGGTCGTCACATTGGCCTTGACGAGCTGGATAATCACGCCTTTTTGATGGACTTTCAGGAGTACCTGGAAGAGTTTTACGCTCGCTATAACGTTGAGCTGATCCGCGCGCCGGAAGGGTTTTTCTACCTGCGTCCGCGCTCTACCACGCTTATTCCGCGCTCGGTGCTTTCCGAACTGGATATGATGGTCGGCAAAATTCTCTGCTACCTCTATCTCAGCCCGGAACGTCTGGCGAATGAAGGGATCTTCACCCAGCAGGAGCTTTACGATGAGCTGCTGTCGCTGGCGGATGAAAGCAAGCTGCTCAAGCTGGTGAATAACCGCTCAACGGGGTCCGATCTGGACCGTCAGAAATTACAGGAAAAAGTTCGCTCATCCTTTAACCGTCTACGCCGTCTGGGAATGGTCTGGTTCATGGGTCACGACAGCAGCAAGTTCCGCATCACCGAATCGGTCTTCCGTTTTGGCGCCGACGTGCGTGCGGGTGATGATGCGCGTGAAGCGCAGCTGCGCATGATACGTGACGGTGAAGCGATGCCGGTGGAAAACCATTTGCAGCTCAATGACGAGCACGAAGAGAATCAGCCGGATAGCGGGGAGGAAGAGTAATGATTGAACGCGGTAAATTTCGCTCACTGACGCTGATTAACTGGAACGGCTTCTTTGCCCGAACCTTCGATCTGGATGAGCTGGTGACAACGCTCTCCGGCGGTAACGGGGCGGGTAAATCCACCACCATGGCGGCCTTCGTGACGGCGCTGATACCTGACCTGACCCTGCTGCACTTCCGTAACACCACTGAAGCGGGCGCCACGAGCGGCTCTCGTGATAAAGGTCTGCACGGTAAGCTGAAAGCGGGCGTTTGTTATTCAGTGCTGGACGTGATCAACTCCCGCCATCAGCGCGTGGTTGTAGGCGTGCGTCTGCAACAGGTTGCCGGCCGCGACCGTAAAGTAGATATCAAACCGTTTGCGATCCAGGGGCTGCCTACCTCCGTACAGCCAACCGCGCTGCTGACGGAAACCCTGAATGAACGTCAGGCGCGCGTCCTGACGCTCCAGGAGCTGAAAGACAAGCTGGAAGCCATCGAAGGCGTACAGTTTAAGCAGTTTAATTCCATTACCGACTACCACTCTCTGATGTTCGATCTCGGCGTGGTAGCCCGTCGTCTGCGCAGCGCGTCAGATCGTAGTAAATACTACCGTCTGATTGAAGCCTCCCTGTACGGCGGTATCTCCAGCGCCATTACCCGCTCCCTGCGCGACTACCTGTTGCCGGAAAACAGCGGCGTGCGTAAGGCCTTCCAGGATATGGAAGCCGCGCTGCGTGAAAACCGCATGACGCTGGAAGCGATTCGCGTTACGCAGTCTGACCGGGACCTGTTTAAACACCTGATCAGCGAAGCCACCAACTACGTGGCGGCGGACTATATGCGCCACGCCAACGAGCGCCGTATTCATCTCGATCAGGCGCTGGAGTATCGCCGCGAGCTGTTTACCTCTCGCAAACAGCTGGTGGCCGAGCAGTATAAGCATGTCGAAATGGCGCGCGAACTGGGCGAGCACAATGGTGCGGAAGGGGATCTGGAAGCCGATTACCAGGCGGCCAGCGATCATCTGAATCTGGTGCAGACCGCGCTGCGTCAGCAGGAAAAAATCGAGCGCTACGAAGCCGATCTTGATGAGCTGCAAATTCGTCTTGAAGAGCAAAATGAAGTGGTGGCCGAAGCTGCCGAATTGCAGGAAGAGAACGAAGCCCGCGCGGAAGCCGCCGAGCTGGAAGTGGATGAGCTGAAAAGCCAGCTCGCTGACTACCAGCAGGCGCTGGACGTGCAGCAGACGCGTGCGATTCAGTACAACCAGGCGTTGCAGGCGTTGCAGCGTGCCAAAGAGCTGTGCCATCTGCCGGACCTGACCCCGGAAAGCGCTGACGAATGGCTAAATACCTTCCAGGCCAAAGAGCAGGAAGCCACTGAGAAACTGCTTTCTCTCGATCAGAAAATGAGCGTGGCGCAAACGGCGCATAGCCAGTTTGAGCAGGCGTACCAGCTGGTGGTGGCGATTAACGGTCCGCTGGCGCGTAACGAAGCGTGGGACGTTGCCCGTGAGCTGCTGCGCGACGGCGTCAATCAACGCCATCTGGCCGAACAGGTGCAGCCGCTGCGCATGCGCCTGAACGAGCTGGAACAGCGTCTGCGTGAACAGCAGGAAGCCGAGCGTCTGCTGGCGGAATTCTGCAAGCGTCAGGGTAAAAATTACGATTTCGACGAGCTTGAGGCCCTGCATCAGGAACTGGAAGCGCGTATTGCGGCCCTGTCCGATACCGTATCGAATGCCAGCGAACAGCGCATGACGCTGCGTCAGGAGCTGGAACAGCTTCAGTCCCGTTCGAAGACGCTCTTGCAGCGTGCGCCGATCTGGCTGGCCGCACAAAGCAGCCTGAACCAGCTCAGCGAGCAGTGTGGCCAGGAGTTTGCGTCCAGCCAGGACGTCACCGAATACATGCAACAGCTGCTGGAGCGCGAGCGCGAAGCGATTGTTGAGCGTGACGAAGTGGGCGCGCGCAAGCGTGACGTCGATGAGGAGATCGAGCGTTTAAGCCAGCCAGGCGGCTCAGAAGATCCGCGTCTGAATGCCTTAGCCGAGCGTTTCGGCGGCGTGCTGTTGTCTGAAATTTACGACGATGTTGGTCTGGACGATGCGCCGTACTTCTCCGCGCTGTACGGTCCATCCCGTAACGCGATTGTGGTGCCGGATCTGTCGCTGATTTCTGACCAGCTTGCAGGGCTGGAAGACTGCCCGGAAGATCTCTACCTCATCGAAGGAGATCCGCAGTCGTTTGATGACAGCGTATTCAGCGTTGACGAGCTGGAAAAAGCGGTGGTGGTGAAAATCGCCGATCGCCAGTGGCGCTATTCGCGCTTCCCGGAACTGCCGCTGTTTGGCCGCGCCGCGCGTGAAAGCCGCATTGAAAGCCTGCATGCCGAGCGCGAAACGCTTTCTGAACGTTTTGCGACCCTGTCGTTTGATGTACAAAAAACGCAGCGTCTGCATCAGGCGTTCAGCCGCTTTATCGGCAGCCATCTGGGCGTGGCCTTTGAGCCCGATCCGGAAGCCGAAATTCGCAAGCTCAACACCCGCCGCGGTGAGCTGGAGCGTGCGCTGGCTAGCCATGAAAATGACAACCAGCAGAGCCGCGTCCAGTTCGAGCAGGCGAAAGAGGGCGTTGCGGCGCTTAACCGCATTCTGCCACGCCTGAACCTGCTGGCGGACGATACGCTCGCCGACCGCGTGGATGAAATTCAGGAACGACTGGACGAGGCGCAGGAAGCCGCGCGCTTTGTGCAGCAGCACGGCAATCAGCTGGCGAAGCTGGAGCCGATGGTTTCCGTTCTCCAGAGCGACCCGGAACAGTTTGAACAGTTAAAAGAGGATTACGCCTGGTCACAGCAAGTGCAGCGCGAAGCGCGTCAGCAGGCGTTTGCCCTGACGGAAGTGGTGCAACGTCGCGCGCACTTCGGCTACTCCGATTCAGCAGAAATGCTGAGCGGGAACAGCGATCTTAATGAAAAGCTGCGCCAGCGCCTTGAGCAGGCGGAAGCGGAACGTACGCGCGCGCGCGAAGCGATGCGTACTCACGCCGCACAGCTGAGCCAGTACAGTCAGGTGATGGCGTCGTTGAAAAGCTCCTTCGACACCAAGAAAGAGCTGTTAAACGACCTGCATAAAGAGTTGCAGGACATTGGCGTGCGCGCCGACAGCGGTGCAGAAGAGCGGGCACGTATTCGCCGCGATGAGCTGCATGCTCAGCTCAGCAACAACCGTGCGCGTCGTAATCAGCTGGAAAAAGCGCTGACCTTCTGTGAAGCGGAGATGGACAACCTGACGCGTCGCCTGCGCAAGCTGGAACGTGACTATCACGAGATGCGCGAGCAGGTTGTGACCGCGAAGGCGGGCTGGTGCGCGGTGATGCGCATGGTGAAAGACAACAACGTGGAGCGTCGTCTGCACCGCCGCGAGCTGGCGTATCTGTCGGCCGATGAACTGCGTTCTATGTCGGATAAGGCGCTGGGCGCGCTGCGTCTGGCGGTGGCGGATAACGAACACCTGCGCGACGTGCTGCGCATGTCCGAAGATCCGAAGCGTCCTGAGCGCAAAATCCAGTTCTTCGTGGCGGTGTATCAGCACTTGCGCGAGCGTATCCGTCAGGACATCATCCGTACCGACGATCCGGTTGAAGCGATCGAACAGATGGAGATCGAGCTGGGCCGTCTGACGGAAGAGCTGACCTCCCGCGAGCAAAAGCTGGCAATCAGCTCCCGCAGCGTGGCGAATATTATTCGTAAAACCATTCAGCGCGAGCAGAACCGTATCCGTCAGCTGAACCAGGGCCTGCAAAGCGTGTCGTTTGGCCAGGTCAACAGCGTGAGGCTGAACGTGAACGTGCGTGAGGCGCACTCCACGCTGCTGGACGTGTTGTCTGAACAGCATGAGCAGCACCAGGATCTGTTCAACAGTAACCGCCTGACCTTCTCCGAAGCGCTGGCGAAGCTGTATCAGCGTCTGAATCCGCAGATTGACATGGGCCAGCGTACGCCGCAAACCATCGGCGAGGAGCTGCTGGACTACCGCAACTATCTGGAAATGGAAGTTGAGGTTAACCGTGGCTCAGACGGCTGGCTGCGCGCGGAATCCGGTGCGCTCTCTACCGGTGAAGCCATCGGTACCGGTATGTCGATTCTGGTGATGGTGGTGCAGAGCTGGGAAGATGAAGCGCGTCGTCTGCGCGGCAAAGACATCTCTCCATGTCGTCTGCTGTTCCTCGATGAAGCCGCGCGTCTCGACGCCCGCTCCATCGCCACGCTGTTTGAGCTTTGCGAGCGACTCGATATGCAGCTCATCATCGCGGCGCCGGAAAACATCAGTCCGGAAAAAGGGACAACCTATAAGCTGGTGCGTAAGGTGTTCCAGAACAGTGAACACGTGCACGTCGTGGGCCTGCGTGGTTTCGCCCCGCAGCCACCGGAGTCATTACCGGGCACGGCTGACGCCTCTTAACCTGGGGTGCGACAAATAGCGGCGCTCATGCGCCGCTTTTTTTATTCACTTAACTTGTGTTCAGGGCTGCGTTATCTTTAAACTTCTTTACATAAGGCAAGGCAGCAGCGTGTATGCCTTTCTATACTGAAGGAAAGCTCCAGAATACTGGGCATGTCGTGAAAAACAGGGGGCAAGGGATGTTGCTTAAGAAAAATCGTGGTCGTCAGCTGTCTGCGCTGAGTTTGTGCCTGACAGTGATGTTTGCTCCACTGTTTACCGCTCAGGCCGATGAGCCTGAAATTGTACCGACTGACAGCTCCGCGACGATGGGCGCGCAGCCGACGTCACTGTCACAACCGCTGGATCAGTCTCCGGCGACGGCCATCATGGCCGGCATTAAACCGCTGCCGGAAGGCATCGATACTGGATCATTACGTCAGCAGCTTATGACCGGGCTGCCCTCGGGCTATACTCCCGCTTATATTAACCAGCTCACGCTGCTTTACGCTGCGCGCGATATGAAACCGATGTGGGAAAATCGCGAGGCGGTACGTGCCTTCCAGCAGCAGCTGGCTGAAGTGGCGATTGCAGGTTTTCAGCCGCAGTTCACGACCTGGGTTGAACTCCTGACCGATCCTGCCGTGACCGGACAAGCGCGTGACGTGGTGCTGTCTGATGCCATGATGGGCTACTTACAATTTGTTGCGGGGATTTCGGTGAACGGCAACCGCTGGTTATACAGCAGTAAGCCGTACAAGCTGGCGACGCCTGCGCTGTCCGTCATTAACCAGTGGCAGCTGTCGCTGGATAACGGCGAACTGCCGCGCTTTATCGCAAGCCTTGCGCCTGCCCATCCGCAGTATGCCACGATGCATCAGTCGCTTCTTGAGCTGGTTGCGGATTCCCGCCCGTGGCCTCAGCTGCGCGGCACCACAACGCTGCGTCCGGGGCAGTGGAGCAGCGATGTGCCTGCGATCCGCGAAATTATGAAACGCTCCGGCATTCTCGACAGCGGCCCTAAAATTGCGCTGCCCGGTGACGAGACGCAAAATGCGGTCGTCAGCCCGTCGGCGCCGGTAAAAGAGAAAACCGCCGTTGCGTTGAGCAATAAGCCCGCCGCTTACGATCGCGAGCTGGTCGCCGCAGTGAAGCAGTTCCAGGCCGCGCAGGGGCTGGGCGCTGACGGCGTGATTGGTCCATCTACTCGCGACTGGCTGAACGTCTCTCCGGCCCAGCGGGCTGGAGTGCTGGCGTTGAATATCCAGCGCTTGCGCTTGCTGCCGGGCACGTTATCCACCGGCATTATGGTCAACATTCCGGCGTACTCCCTGGTCTACTATCAGGACGGTAGTGAAGTGCTGGCGTCCCGCGTGATTGTCGGCCGACCTGACCGTAAAACGCCAATGATGAGCAGCGCGCTGAATAACGTGGTGGTTAACCCGCCGTGGAACGTGCCGCCGACGCTGGCGCGCAAAGATATTCTGCCTAAGGTCTGGAATGACCCGGGTTATCTGGAGCGACATAACTATACGGTGATGCGTGGCTGGAACAGCAAAGAAGCGATTGACCCCTGGATGGTGGACTGGTCAACGATTACGCCTTCGAACCTGCCGTTCCGTTTCCAGCAGGCACCGGGCGCACATAACTCGCTGGGACGTTACAAATTCAATATGCCAAGTTCGGACGCAATCTATCTGCATGATACCCCGAACCATAATTTGTTCCAGAAAGACGCACGCGCGCTCAGCTCGGGCTGTGTCCGCGTGAACAAGGCCTCTGAGCTGGCAAATATGCTGTTGCAGGATGCAGGCTGGAACGATACGCGGATATCAGATGCGCTGAAGCAGGGAGATACGCGTTACGTCAATATCCGCCACAATATTCCGGTCAATCTTTACTATCTGACGGCGTTTGTAGGGGCAGACGGACGTACCCAGTATCGTACAGATATTTACAATTATGATCTGACAGCGCGATCCGGCGCACAAATTTTGCCAAAAGCGGAACAATTAATCAGGTAAATGAAGTAGTTCGGTAAAAATGATTGTCGTAAGTTATGGTGAATATGAGGCGATCTGGCTGCAAGCCGCGTATTTACTGGGGTTGGGCGCCTTGACGTAACAGGTTTTGCCAGTTATGGTGCCCTTCGTGCGCTAAGCATATTGACAATTTCTTTTACCTGTAGACCTGATTATCATGGACAAATTTGACGCTAATCGCCGCAAATTGCTGGCGTTAGGTGGCGTTGCGCTGGGCGCAGCAGCCATCCTTCCGACGCCAGCATTTGCCACCCTCTCGACACCTCGTCCGCGTATTTTAACGCTCAACAATCTGCATACTGGTGAGACGCTTAAAGCGGAATTTTTCGATGGCAGAGGCTATATTCAGGATGAATTAGCAAGACTCAACCATTTTTTCCGTGATTTCCGCGCGAATAAAATCAAAGCCATCGACCCTGGATTATTCGATCAGCTTTACCGCTTGCAGGGACTGCTGGGGACCAAAAGGCCGGTGCAGCTCATCTCTGGCTATCGCTCTCTGGATACCAACAATGAACTGCGTGCCCACAGCCGTGGGGTAGCGAAAAAAAGCTATCACACCAAAGGGCAGGCGATGGATTTCCATATTGAGGGCGTTTCGTTAGCCAATATTCGCAAAGCGGCGTTATCTATGCGCGCAGGTGGTGTAGGATACTACCCACGTAGCAACTTTGTGCATATTGATACCGGGCCGGTTCGGCACTGGTAATAACGAAACACAGGAGCAGTATGAACTATCGTATTATTCCGGTTACCGCGTTCTCACAGAACTGTTCATTGATCTGGTGTGAACAAACTAAACTGGCCGCGCTTGTTGATCCCGGTGGCGACGCTGAGACAATCAAGCAGGAAGTCGCTGCCAGCGGTGTAACGCTGATGCAGATTTTACTCACCCATGGCCATCTCGACCATGTGGGTGCAGCGGCTGAACTGGCTGAATACTACGGTGTGCCGATTATCGGCCCGGAAAAAGAAGATGAGTTCTGGCTACAGGGATTACCTGCTCAAAGCCGTATGTTTGGCCTGGAAGACTGTCAGCCACTGACACCGGACCGCTGGCTGAACGAAGGCGATCGCGTTAACGTAGGGAATGTAACTTTACAGGTGTTGCATTGCCCCGGACATACGCCCGGCCATATTGTCTTCTTTGATGACGTGTCGCGTCTGCTGATTTCCGGTGACGTGATTTTCAAAGGGGGCGTAGGACGCAGTGATTTCCCACGCGGCGATCACGGTCAGCTGATTCAGTCGATTAAGCAGAAGTTATTACCGTTAGGTGATGATGTGACGTTTATCCCTGGACACGGACCAATGTCAACGCTGGGGGATGAGCGGTTGCATAACCCGTTCCTTCAGGATGAAATGCCTGTCTGGTAAACCCGGTAAAATAAAAAAGCCTGCGCGATGCAGGCTTTTTTTTAGGGATGCAGGTTACAGCACCGCGACAATGGCTTCGCACAGCGGCGCCATGTTGTCAGGCGTCATACCTGCAACGTTCACGCGGCCAGATGCAACGGCATACACGCCAAACTCTTCACGCAGGCGCAGCACCTGCTCTTTGGTCAGGCCGCTGAAGGAGAACATGCCGTTCTGCTTGATGATGAAGCTGAAGTCACGGTCAGCGCCTTTCTCAGCCAGCGTGTTCACAAACAGCAGACGCATGCGCTGAATGCGCTGACGCATATCGTTCAGCTCTTGCTCCCAGATGGCGCGCAGCGCATCGTTGCTCAGGATCGTCGCGACCACAGACGCACCGTGTGCCGGTGGGTTGGAGTAGTTAGCGCGGATCACGGACTTCATCTGGCTGAATGCGCGATCGACGGTTGCTTCGTCAGCAGCCACCAGCGTACAGGCGCCGACACGCTCGTTATACAGACCAAAGTTCTTGGAATAGGAGCTTGCGACTATCAACTCTTGATGCACGGCGGCGAATGCGCGCAGACCTTCTGCATCTTCTTCCAGACCACGGGCAAAGCCCTGGTAAGCGAAGTCAAACAGCGGCAGCCAGCCTTTTTCAACGGACAGCTTAGCCAGCTGTTCCCACTGCTCAAGCGTAGGATCGATACCGGTTGGGTTATGGCAGCAGCCGTGGAACAGCACCACATCGCCCGCCTGGGCTTCGCTCAGGCTGGCCAGCAGGCCGTCGAAATCCAGCGCGTGGCTGGCTGCGTCGTAGTAGGCGTATTCACGCACTTCCAGACCCGCAGAATTAAACACGCTCTTATGGTTCGGCCAGCTTGGATTGCTTACCCACACACGCTTCACAGAAGTGTTTTTCGCCAGGAAATCTGCCGCCACGCGCAGTGCGCCGGTACCGCCTGGGGTCTGCGCCGTGCGGGCGCGTTTTTCGCTCACAATGGTGCTGCCTTTGCCGAACAGCAGCTCCTGGGTGCAGCGACCAAATTCAGGGATACCATCAATACCGAGGTAGTTTTTGGTGGTTTCGTTTTCCAGCAGATACTGCTCAGCTTTTTTGACGCTGGTCAGTACCGGAGTTTTGCCGGTTTCATCTTTATATACACCAATACCCAGGTTGATTTTTCCAGGGCGGTCGTCGGCGCGAAACAGATCGGCCAGGCCCAGAATTGGGTCGGCAGGAGCGGCAGTAATGTTCTCAAACATGACGAAGTTCCATTGTGATTACAGAAGTGAAATCCGCTATCAGGTTAACGGTAGATTTACAAAATGCCAACCGTTTGCGACGAAAAGCGTGCGGCTTTTCAAAAGTCGCTATTATTTTCTCTCAGGAATAAAAAAACAGGGCCGAAGCCCTGTTCATTAAGCATATAACAACGAGGTGTGCTGATTAGAACTGGTAAACCAGACCCAGAGCCACGATATCGTCGTTGTTGATGCCCAGCTTGTTGTCGTCTTTCAGCTGGTTGATCTGATAGTCAACATAGGTAGACATGTTTTTGTTGAAGTAGTATGTCGCACCAACGTCGATGTAGTTGATGTAGTCTTCGTCACCGATACCTTCTACGTCTTTCGCTTTAGATTTGTAGAAGCGATGGATGGACGCAGACCGAAGTCGAACTGGTACTGAGCGACGACAGAGAAGTCCTGAGACTTGTTAGCGAAACCACGGCTGCCCAGACGCGCTGCGTTACGCATTTCGCCATAAATAGCTGCCAGGTAGATGTTGTTCGCGTCATATTTCAGGCCGGTTGCCCACTGTTCAGCTTTGTCACCTTTACCCCATTCCAGCGTCTGCTGGTTGTTGGTACGGTCAGCTGCACCATAAGCACCCACAATGCCGAAGCCTTCGAAATCATAGCTCAGTGAGGTTGCCCAGCCGTCGCCGTTGGAACGTACTGCATCAGTACGCTCGTTTTTGCCCAGGTACTGAACACCAAAGTTCAGACCGTCAACCAGGCCGAAGAAGTTG
Organism: Enterobacter cloacae complex sp. AR_0002; assembly: GCF_001922365.1. NCBI lineage: Bacteria > Pseudomonadati > Pseudomonadota > Gammaproteobacteria > Enterobacterales > Enterobacteriaceae > Enterobacter > Enterobacter cloacae complex sp. AR_0002. The sequence goes on along the minus strand of NZ_CP018814.1, from coordinate 1,863,322 downwards.
CTGTTACGGTAAGTCGCCAGACCACCCGTACGGCCTGCGAAGAAGTTATCGCTCGCGCCGGTGTCGCCGCCGAACTCAGGCAGCATATCGGTGATGCCGATTGCGTCATAGACCAGACCGTAGTTACGACCGTAGTCGAAGGAGCCTGCGTCACCAAATTTCAGACCTGCGAATGCCAGACGGGTTTTGTTGCCGTTCTGTGCATCGCCACCTTCAGAGTTGTTACCCTGGAAGTTGTATTCCCACTGACCGTAGCCAGTCAGCTGATCGTTGATCTGAGTTTCACCTTTGAAGCCCAGACGCGCGTAAGTGTTGTCGCCATCGTTGCTGTCATTATCGGAGAAGTAATGCAGGCCGACTGCTTTCCCGTAAAGATCTAATTTGTTGCCGTCTTTGTTATAGATTTCAGCAGCGTTTGCTGCACCGGCTACCAGCAGGGCAGGGACTACCACTGCCAGGATATTGCGCTTCATCATTATTTATTACCCTCATTGGTTTTTTTATGACACTCGCCACTGCCGTCAATAAATTCTGTCAATAAATATTTCCGGAACTATTGATGAGAGTTAGGTGTCTTTATGTGTCTGACAGGCATCTTTCCATTCATAGAACCGTTTCGCTACACTGAAAGTGCTACAATCTTCAAGATTCAGTTACCAAAAGAAAATATATGTAACTAAATATGTATTTTTGGGAACTTTGTGAAGCACCTCAAACTTCAGCGCTTTCTGGTGAATTAAACCTCCGCTTTATTCTTATATATATGATTTCCTTATGTTTAATTTAGCTAAAGGCCTTTCGTATAAACAGAAGTTAAACGGCTCATTTTTTCTTATAATCGACAAAAGCCATCCAGATGGCTGTGAGGGTGGTTGTTTTTTGTGCTATTGCGTAAGGATTGTATTAAGCGCCATAAAAATGGGGTTATTTTTTTATCTCAGGATATTTCGTGGAAACAAAACGTAACAGGTAGAGGTAATCGCGGGGTTGTGGTTTAAAGACGCTTACTTTTGACTGACGAAAACTGACATTGCAGGATAAAATAATGGCCAGCATTTGCTGGCCATTAAGGATTTGGTCGGTTAGAAACTTGCGTTACGCGGTGTGCGTGGGAACGGAATCACATCACGTACGTTCTGAACACCTGTTACGTAAGCAATCAGACGTTCAAAGCCCAGGCCAAAGCCGGAGTGCGGGACGGTGCCGTAGCGACGGAGATCGCGATACCAGCTGTAGTCCGCCGGGTTCAGACCCATCTCCTGCATACGCGCGTCCAGCACATCCAGTCGCTCTTCACGCTGGGAGCCACCGATAATCTCACCGATGCCCGGCGCCAGCACGTCCATCGCGGCAACGGTTTTACCGTCTTCGTTAAGGCGCATATAGAACGCCTTAATGTCTTTCGGATAATTTTTCACCACAACCGGTGCTTTGAAGTGCTTCTCTGCCAGATAACGTTCGTGCTCGGAGGAGAGATCCACACCCCAGTAAACCGGGTTTTCGAATTTCTCACCGCATTTTTCCAGGATAGCGACCGCGTCGGTGTAATCCACCTGCGCGAAGTCTGCGGAGACGAAGCGCTCAAGACGGGCGATGGCGTCGTTATCGACACGCTCAGCGAAGAATTTCATGTCGTCTGCGCGCTCTTCGAGAACCGCTTTGAACACGTATTTCAGCATCGCTTCTGCCAGGCCAGCCACGTCATTCAGATCGGCAAAGGCCACTTCCGGCTCCAGCATCCAGAATTCCGCCAGGTGACGGCTGGTGTTGGAGTTTTCCGCACGGAAGGTTGGGCCGAAGGTATAGATCTTAGACAGTGCACAGGCGTAGGTTTCGCCGTTCAGCTGGCCAGAAACCGTCAGGAAGGCTTCTTTACCAAAGAAGTCTTTGTCGTAATCCACTTTACCTTCCGGCGTACGCGGCAGGTTTTCCATATCCAGCGTTGAAACGCGGAACATTTCACCTGCGCCTTCGGTATCGGATGCCGTGATCAGCGGAGTAGAAACCCAGAAGTAACCCTGCTCGTCAAAGAAGCGATGCAGCGCCTGCGCCAGCGTATGACGCACGCGGGCAACCGCACCAATCAGGTTGGTGCGCGGACGCAGGTGCGCAACTTCACGCAGATATTCGATGCTGTGACGCTTTGCAGCCATCGGATAGGTGTCCGGATCTTCAACCCAGCCGGTCACTTCCACCGAGGTCGCCTGAATTTCGTAGCTCTGACCCTGGCCCGGAGAGGCCACCACAACACCGGTGACGATCACGGAACAGCCGGTTGTCAGGTGCAGAACGTCATCATTGTAATTGGGCAGAGAATTATTAATGACGGCCTGTACAGGATCAAAGCAGGAACCGTCATAGACGGCGAGGAAGGAGATGCCAGCTTTAGAATCTCGGCGAGTACGCACCCATCCGCGCACGGTGACCTCCTGGTCAACGGCGACACGGCCCTGGAGTACGTCGGCTACAGGCACAACGCTCATAATATTCTCTCTGTTAATAGTCGGAAAAAATAAACACTTGTCCGCCCTTATAGGGGGGATATCTATGTTACCTGCCATCCGCTATCAGACAAGTAAATTTCACCGTCTTGAGAGAAGAAATAAGAAATAAATAAGAGAAGGGGAGCCATGAAGGCTCCCCCGAAGCCGTTAACTGGCTTTTTTAACCTGAGGCAGATCGAAGGCTTTACGTAATGCGCGGACAAACGCTTTGTCATGGCAGATGGTTTTGCCAGGGCTGTCGGAGAGCTTCGCGACCGGCTTACCGTTACATTCCACCAGTTTTATGACGATGTTCAGCGGTTTCACCTGAGGGATATCACAGGTTAACCGCGTACCAATCCCGAAACTCAGGTTCACCCGCGATGAGAAGTGGCGATAAAGGTCGACGGCTTTCGCCAGGTCAAGGTTATCGGAAAAGACCAGCACCTTACTCATTGGGTCGATACCCAGCTTTTCGTAATGGGCGATGGCTTTCTCACCCCATTCAACCGGGTCCCCGGAATCATGGCGCAAACCCTGGTAGCGTTCGGCAAACTCAGGGCCAAAGTCGCGCAGGAACGCGTCCATGGTAATGCAGTCGGTAAGGGCAATACCCAGCCGATCCGGGTATTCCTCTAGCCACGCGGCGAGGGCGGCGCGCTGGCTGTTGGCAAGGTCAGGGCTAATCTGCTGGTGCGCCTGGAACCATTCGTGCGCCTGGGTGCCCATCGGCGTTAAATCAAGGCGACGTGCCAGATCGTAGTTACTGGTGCCAACGAACCACGGCTCCTGTTGCAGACGTCTGACAATGGCTTCCTGAACCTCGCGAGAGAAGCGGCGGCGCGTGCCAAAGTCCATAAGACGGAAGCGGGACATATCCAGCCCTTCGGTCAGTCTGGAAAACTCAACGAGTTTATTCTCCAGAGCGGCGACCGCCTGCGTCACACCGGTTTCAGGGGAGCGATAGCGGTGGGCCAGCTCGCTGATCACGGCCAGAAGCGGCACTTCCCACATGATCACCTCGCGCCACGGGCCGGTCAGACGAATGTCCAGCTTGCCGTTATCATTGGTGACGGTGACCTGTTCCGGCTTATAGCGGAACTCACGCAGCCAGTTCAGATAGTCCGCTTTAAAGAAAGGCAGGCCTGAAAGCCACTGATATTCGTCATCGGTGAGCGCCAGATGCTGCATGGCCTCGACCTGTTCACGAATGGAATCTGCGTAGATACCCAGCAAGTCGTCACCCCGGCAGCGAAATTCCGCCGCAACATGGACATCATGATAGTGGTGAAACACGGCTTGCTGCATATGCAGCTTGTACGCGTCGGTATCCAGCAACGTATGCAGAACCGGAGAAGCGAATTGAGTCATAGGTGCGCTGTAGCATCCTCTCACGGGAGCGTTTAGTACAATAAACAACTCCGGAGTATACCCTGTTTAGTGATTTATTGAACCCCGATCACAACATAAGCACACTTTATGGTCGAGAGCATTTCGTGCCCCGTGTTATAAAAATGTAGCTAAAAAGGGCGTTGTGCCTGAAAAGATGAACATTCTGCATAGCGCGTTTTACACAACAGGAATATATTGAATCGTTACTCGACAAACGATGCATAAGGTTTTCTATGACACAACAGCCACAAGCTAAATACCGCCACGACTACCGTGCGCCGGAATACCTGATAAGCGATATCGATCTGACTTTCGACCTGGATGCCACAAAAACCGTCGTGACGGCGGTAAGCCAGGTGACGCGCCAGAGCGCGACAGCCGTGCCGCTGCGTCTGGATGGTGAAGACCTGACGCTGGTTTCCCTGCATATTAACGATGAAGCCTGGTCAGACTATAAAGAAGAAGGCAACCAGCTGGTCATCGACAACCTGCCGGAACGCTTTACCCTGCGCATCGTGAATGAAATTAGCCCTGCCGCCAATACCGCGCTGGAAGGGCTTTACCAGTCAGGCGTAGCCCTGTGTACCCAGTGTGAAGCCGAAGGTTTCCGCCACATTACCTGGTATCTTGATCGCCCGGATGTCCTGGCGCGCTTTACCACCAAAATTATTGCCGACAAAACGCTGTACCCGTACCTGCTCTCCAACGGCAACCGGATTGGCGAGGGGGAACTGGAGAATGGCCGTCACTGGGTACAGTGGCAGGATCCGTTCCCTAAACCCTGCTATCTGTTTGCGCTGGTGGCGGGAGATTTCGATGTTCTGCGCGACACCTTTAAAACGCGCTCTGGCCGTGAAGTCGCGCTGGAGCTGTTCGTGGACCGTGGCAACCTTGACCGCGCACCGTGGGCAATGACCTCTCTCATCAACTCCATGAAGTGGGATGAAACGCGCTTTGGTCTCGAATATGACCTCGACATCTATATGATTGTTGCTGTCGATTTCTTCAACATGGGCGCGATGGAGAATAAAGGTCTTAACATCTTTAACTCCAAATACGTGCTGGCGCGTACCGATACCGCCACGGATAAAGATTACCTCGATATCGAACGCGTTATCGGCCACGAATATTTTCATAACTGGACCGGGAACCGCGTCACCTGTCGCGACTGGTTCCAGCTGAGCCTGAAAGAGGGCTTAACCGTCTTCCGCGATCAGGAGTTCAGCTCCGATCTGGGATCGCGGGCGGTGAATCGCATCAACAACGTGCGCACTATGCGTGGTCTGCAATTTGCAGAAGATGCCAGCCCAATGGCCCACCCGATCCGCCCGGATAAAGTCATTGAGATGAATAACTTCTACACCCTGACGGTGTATGAAAAAGGCGCTGAAATTATCCGCATGATCCACACCCTGCTGGGCGAAGAGAATTTCCAGAAAGGGATGCAGCTTTACTTCGAGCGTCACGACGGCAGTGCGGCCACCTGCGACGATTTCGTCCAGGCGATGGAGGACGCCTCTAACGTGGATCTGTCTCATTTCCGCCGCTGGTACAGCCAGGCCGGTACGCCGATCGTGACGGTCAAAGACGACTACAACCCGGAAACCGAGCAGTACACGCTGACCATCAGCCAGCGCACGCCGCCAACGGCCGAGCAGGAAGAGAAACATCCGCTGCACATTCCGTTCAGCGTTGAGCTGTACGACAACGAAGGCAATGTGATCCCGTTACAGAAGGGCGGTCACCCGGTGCATAACGTGCTGAACGTGACCCAGGCAGAGCAGACCTTTATCTTCGATAACGTCTATTTCCAGCCCGTTCCTGCCCTGCTGTGCGAATTCTCTGCGCCGGTGAAACTCGAATATAAGTGGAGCGATCAGCAGCTGACGTTCCTGATGCGTCACGCGCGCAACGATTTCTCGCGCTGGGATGCGGCACAAAGCCTGCTGGCGACCTACATCAAGCTGAACGTCAACCGTTACCAGCAGGGCCAGCCGTTGACGCTGCCGGTTCATGTGGCAGACGCGTTCCGTGCCATCCTGCTGGATGAGAACATTGACCCGGCGCTGGCGGCTGAAATTTTAACGCTGCCGTCTGCGACTGAAATCGCCGAGCTGTTTGACATCATTGATCCGATTGCCATCGTCGCCGTGCGTGAAGCGCTGACCCGCACGCTGGCGACCGAACTGGCAGATGAGTTCCTCGCCATTTACAACGCCAACAAGCTGGACGCGTATCGGGTGGAACACGCGGATATCGGTAAACGTTCCCTGCGCAATACCTGCCTGCGCTATCTGGCGTTTGGTGAGGCAGAGCTGGCGAACACGCTGGTCAGCAAGCAGTACCACGAAGCCGATAACATGACGGATGCGCTGGCCGCGCTGGCTGCAAGCGTTGCCGCCGAGCTGCCGTGCCGCGATGCGCTGATGCAGGAGTACGACGACAAGTGGTATCAGGATGGTCTGGTGATGGACAAGTGGTTCATCCTTCAGGCCACCAGTCCGGCAGCCGATGTACTCAGCAAAGTACGTAGCCTGCTGAAGCACCGTTCGTTCACCATGAGCAACCCGAACCGCGTCCGCTCTCTGATTGGTGCCTTCGCCAGCAGCAACCCAGCCGCGTTCCATGCCGAAGACGGCAGCGGTTATCAGTTCATGGTTGAAATGCTGACCGAGCTGAACAGCCGTAACCCGCAGGTGGCGTCTCGTCTGATTGAGCCGCTGATCCGCCTGAAACGTTACGATGCGCAGCGTCAGGCGAAAATGCGCGCCGCGCTTGAGCAGCTGAAAGGGCTGGAAAATCTGTCTGGCGATCTGTACGAGAAGATTGCTAAGGCCTTAGCGTAATAAAAAATTGCCCGGTGGGCAGGTAAAAGCAAAACGGCAACCTCGGTTGCCGTTTTTTAGTTTTTTCTCCCTCTCCCTGTGGGAGAGGGCCGGGGTGCGGGCATCAGGCATTAGCTTTAATCAACACCCGTTCACTTACCCCACGCTTCATCACCCGATCCAGCACTTCGGCTTCCAGCTCCCCCAGTCGGGCCGATCCCACGCGGCGAGGACGCGGAATATCTACCGTCAGATCCAGACCAATTTTACCTTCTTCTATTAACAGCACCCTGTCTGCCATTGCCACGGCTTCACTGACATCATGCGTCACCAGCAGCACCGTAAAGCCGTGCGTCTGCCATAGGGTTTCAATCAGATCCTGCATTTCGATCCGCGTCAGGGCATCAAGCGCGCCGAGCGGTTCATCAAGCAGCAGCAGGCCGGGACGATGAATCAGCGCGCGTGCCAGCGCTACGCGCTGCTTTTGTCCACCCGACAGGGCCGCAGGCCACTCTCCCGCGCGATTCTCCAGCCCTACCGCAGCGAGTGCCTGCCGGGCGTCCTCCCGCCAGATGCCCTTCAGGCCCAGCCCGACGTTATCCATCACCGTTTTCCACGGCAGCAGACGCGCATCCTGAAACATCATGCGCGTATCATCCTGAATCGTGGCCAGCGGCGTAGTGCCTGCCAGAATGTCACCGCTGTTTGGCGCTTCCAGCCCGGCTAAAAGACGCAGCAGGGTACTCTTGCCGCCACCGCTGCGGCCGACAACGGCAACAAACTGTCCGGCAGGAATATGCAGATCCAGTGCATTCAGAATGGTGTTGTCGCCGTAGCGTTTGGTCACGCCGTTCAGCAGTAACGGTGTTCCCTGGTTCAGTCGTGCAGTATTCATGCTTTCGCCTCCTGAGCGGTGTAGGCCGGGTTCCAGCGCAGCCAGCTACGTTCCAGCCACTGGGCGCTGACGTCCGCAAGTTTGCCGAGCAGGGCATAAAGGACAATGGCAACCACCACCACGTCCGTTTGCAGGAACTCGCGGGCGTTCATCGCCAGATAACCGATGCCGGAGTTAGCCGAAATGGTTTCCGCCACGATCAGGGTTAGCCACATCAGGCCGAGCGCAAAACGCACCCCAACCATAATGGAGGGCAGGGCGCCCGGCAGGATCACATGGGTAAACAGGGCAAAACCTGACAGGCCATAGCTGCGGGCCATCTCAACCAGACCGCGATCGATATTGCGGATCCCATGCCAGGTATTGATATAAATCGGGAATAACGTTCCCAGCGCCACGAGGAAAATTTTGGCGCTCTCATCAATGCCAAACCACAAAATAACCAGTGGGATAAGCGCCAGATGCGGCACGTTACGCAGCATCTGAACGGAGGTATCCAGCAGCCGCTCACCCCAGCGGGACAGGCCGCTGATCAGCCCCAGCGTCAGGCCGATGCTTCCGCCAATCGAAAAGCCGATTACCGCGCGCCAGGAGCTGATGGCAAGATGTTGCCACAGCTCACCGCTGGCGCTGAGCGACCAGAACGCTTCCACAACGCCCTCCGGAGAGGGCAAAATGCGGCTCGACAGCCAGCCAGTTGAAGACGCCAGTTGCCAGACGAGGACAATGCCGACGGGCAGAAACCACGGCGCGGCGCGCAGTAGCCATTTTTGTGCGGTTGCAGACATGGTGGCTCCTTAGCTTTGCGCGACTTTTCTCGGGATAAACGCGTTCGCCACGGCTTCGCCCTGTAACTGAAGCTGGCGGGGCTGCGGAATTTCCGGGATAGCGACATCCAGGTGCGGAAACAGCAGTTCACCCACCTTGTACGCCTCCTCCAGATGCGGGTAGCCAGACAGGATAAAGCTGTCGATCCCCAGCGCCGCGTATTCATTAATGCGTGCCGCTACGGTTGGACCGTCGCCGACCAGCGCCGTGCCGGCGCCGCCGCGCACCAGACCCACCCCGGCCCACAGGTTCGGGCTGATCTCAAGATTTTCACGCTTGCCGTTGTGCAGGGAGGCCATCCGGTGCTGGCCCACGGAGTCGGTTTTGGCAAACGCCGCCTGTGCTTTAGCGATAGTATCGTCGTCCAGATGAGCGATCAGACGGTCGGCGGCTTGCCAGGCCTCGTCGTTGGTTTCGCGGACGATCACGTGCAGGCGAATACCAAAGCGCACCGTACGGCCATGTTCTGCGGCTTTAGCGCGTACCTGAGCAATTTTCTCTTTCACCAGCTCCGGTGGCTCGCCCCAGGTCAGATAGAGATCGACCTGCTCAGCCGCCAGCTCCTGCGCCACGTCCGACGATCCGCCAAAATAGAGGGGAGGGCGAGGCTGCTGTAACGGCGGGAAGTAGAGCTGCGCATCGCGAACGTGGATATGTTTCCCTTCGAAGGTGACGGTTTCCCCTTCCAGCAGACGTCGCCAGACGCGGGTGAACTCTGCGGAGGCTTCATAGCGTTCGGTATGATCGAGGAAAACGCCATCCCCCGCCAGCTCCTGCGGATCGCTGCCCGTCACAAGGTTGAACAGCGCACGGCCGTTGGAAAGCCTGTCCAGCGTTGCCGCCTGACGCGCCGCGACGGTGGGCGACACCACGCTCGGGCGCAAGGCTACCAGGAATTTCAGGCGCTGGGTGACGGGGATCATTGACGCGGCAACCAGCCACGCATCCTCACATGAACGGCCCGTCGGGATCAGCACCCCGGTAAAACCGATGCGGTCTGCCGCCTGGGCGATCTGCTGTAGGTAGCCGTGATCGACCGGGCGGGCGCCTTCTTCTGTGCCAAGATAGTGTCCATCACCGTGGGTGGGTAAAAACCAGAAAAGATTCAGACTCATGATTTTTTTCCTTCAATGCCAGCGGGTTGCCAGATGCGTTCGCGAATATCCACCTGCTTTGGAACCAGGCGGTTTTGATAAAAGAGGTCTGCCGTTTGCTGCTGGAGAGCGGCAACGTGGGCGTCAACCGGTGCTATGGTGGTGGGAGGACGGTGGTCAAGATAGGTGGCGATCACCGGTTCAGGCAGGCCCATGGTTTTTGCCAGCAGCGTGATGCTCTGCTGACGCTGGCTTTGGGTCAGCGCATCGGCCTGAGAGAAGGTATCCAGCACCTGCTGAATAAATGCGCCATTTTTCTCAGCGTAAGGACGTGCCGCCAGGTAGAACGAACCGGTCTGCTTCAGGGTGGTGCCGTCTTTCAGCACCCGCACACCGCCCTGCAACAGTGCGGCGGAGTAATACGGATCCCAGATAGCCCAGGCATCAACATTTTTTTGCTGAAACGCCGCGCGCGCATCGGCAGGCGTCAGGTAAACGGGCTGGATATCGGTGAATTTAAGACCGGCCTCCTGCAACGCGCGCAGCAGCAGGTTGTGCGAGCTGGAACCTTTCTGGAAAGCAACCTTGTGGCCTTTAAGATCGGCGACGCTTTTGATCTCGCTGTTTTCCGGCACAAGGATCACCTCTGCCTTCGGCTTGGCGGGCTCAACGCCAACGTAAACCAGATCCGCCCCGGCCGCCTGCGCAAAGATCGGCGGGATATCGCCGGTGCTGCCTAAATCAATACTCCCGACGTTCAGCGCCTCCAGCATCTGTGGTCCGGCAGGGAACTCGACCCATGAGAATTTGGTCTCCGGGAAACGCTTCTCCAGCAACGCATGGCTTTTCGCCAGCACCATGCTGACGCTGCCTTTCTGATAACCGATACGCAGGCTCTCCGGCGCTTTCTCCGTCGCCTGAGCCAGCGACGCCACTGCCAGCAGACCTGCCAGCCCGATACGGGTAACTGTTTTAAACATGCGCCACTCCTTGTGATTGATGAAATGCCGCCGCGTGGCGATCCCGACGATTCAGGGCGTGCCAGAAGGTTTCAAGCGCGCTGTCGAGGCGGGTTTGCAGATTCGGCGTGAAATGCGGTTTATGCTGGTAGTCGATTACCTGTGAGTCGTCAGCGAAGACGCCATGCAGGATCTCCTGTGCTTTCAGCGCGTTCAGAACCGGCTTGAGGGCATAATCCACCGCCAGTAAATGGGCTACCGTACCGCCTGTGGCCAGCGGCAGGACGACCTTACCGTCCAGCGCACGTTCGGGCAGCAGATCGAGGAGCGTTTTCAGTGCGCCGGAAAAAGAAGCTTTATAAATCGGTGTCGCGACGACCAGCCCGTCAGCACTCTTAAGTTGTTCGATCAGGGTTTTCAACGCCGGGCTGTCGAAACGGGCGTAGAGCAGATCTTCAGGCGCGAAATTGTGCAAATTCCAGTGACACACTTCGACATCCAGAGCATTAAGCTTTTCGCGAGCGTATTCCAGCAGTGCGCTGGAGCGAGAGGGGAAGCGGGGGCTTCCGGCCAGGGTAATGACGCGCATGGTTGCTCCTTATAACTAATTGTTTGCTTTTATCTAACATTCATAACAATTTTCAGGAGTGTGACATTGCGTGGTTATTCCACTAAATGATTTATCCTCAGGATGAATGCAGAAAAATGCATAAGAAGCGAACCGATAAGTAAACGATTGCGTTTTACGTGGCTTTTTTGCCACAGGTCAATTCCCTTTCAGGGCGGGATCGCACATAATCCCCTCCCGGTTTGCACACCGGGAATCCAGGAGAGTTCATGTACTACCCCTTCGTTCGTAAAGCCCTTTTCCAGCTCGATCCTGAGCGCGCTCATGAATTTACATTTCAGCAGTTACGCCGTATTACAGGAACGCCTCTGGCCGCGCTGGTGCGTCAAAACGTGCCGGAAAAACCAGTTCAGTGCATGGGCCTGACTTTCAAAAATCCACTGGGCCTGGCGGCCGGTCTGGACAAAAATGGCGAATGCATTGATGCACTCGGTGCGATGGGCTTTGGCTCGATCGAAATCGGGACGGTAACGCCGCGTCCGCAGCCGGGAAATGACAAGCCACGTCTGTTTCGCCTGGTTGAAGCCGAAGGGCTGATCAACCGCATGGGCTTTAATAACCTTGGCGTCGATCATCTGGTTGAGAACGTTAAGAAAGCCCATTTTGATGGCGTGCTGGGTATAAATATTGGCAAAAATAAAGACACGCCGGTCGAGCAGGGTAAAGATGACTATCTGATTTGTATGGAAAAAGTCTATGCCTATGCCGGTTATATTGCGGTGAATATTTCCTCGCCTAACACCCCAGGGCTGCGTTCATTACAATATGGCGAAGCGCTCGACGATCTTCTTAGCGCCATTAAAAATAAACAAACGGCGCTACAGGCGATCCACCATAAATATGTTCCGGTCGCGGTTAAGATCGCCCCGGATCTTTCGGCAGAAGAATTGATCCAGGTTGCCGACAGTTTAGTTCGCCATAATATTGATGGTGTGATTGCGACCAATACGACACTCGATCGCTCTCTCGTTCAGGGAATGAAAAACTGTGACGAAGCGGGTGGATTAAGTGGCCGTCCGGTACAATTAAAAAGCACCGAAATTATTCGCGCACTCTCCGCGGAATTAAAAGGCCAGCTGCCGATTATTGGCGTGGGTGGCATTGACTCCGTCATCGCTGCACGTGAGAAGATGGCGGCAGGCGCATCGCTGGTGCAAATTTATTCCGGCTTTATTTTTAAAGGGCCGCCGCTGATTAAAGAAATCGTCACGCATATCTAATCTTTTCTCTTAATCAGACAACCAGGGCTTTATTTCCAGCCCTGGTTGTTTTATATTCCGTCATTGTTGCTTATTTAGACATTATAGTCTTTTATTACTAGTGTTATAAGCGAAGCGGCAAACAGGACATTTTTAGTACAGGACGTTTAGGGGACGGGAGAGAAACATGCGAATTAAACCTGACGATAACTGGCGCTGGTATTTTTGTGAAGAGCATGACCGTATGATGCTCGACTTAGCCAATGGCATGTTGTTTCGCTCTCGTTTTGCGCGCCGAATGTTAACGCCAGACGCGTTTGCTCCCTCAGGCTTTTGCGTTGACGATGCCGCGCTCTATTTCTCTTTCGAAGAAAAATGCCGCGAGTTCGATCTCTCCAAAGAACAGCGCGCTGAACTAGTATTAAACGCGCTGGTGGCGATCCGTTTCCTGAAACCGCAAATGCCGAAAAGCTGGCATTTCCTTGCGCACGGCATGAGCTGGACCCCGGCTATCGGCGATGCGGCGAGCGTCAATCTGAGCGATACCGAAGAGGAGGTGAATTTGCTGGTGGTTGAACCCGGTGAAAACGCTGCGCTCTGTTTGCTGGCCCAACCCGGCGTGACCATTGCCGGGCGAGTTATGCAGTTAGGTGATGCCATCAAAGTGATGAACGACAGGCTGAAGCCACAGCTGCGCGTTGATTCCTTCAGCCTCGAACAGGCGGTTTAAGCTTCCAGCTGTACGGATGTTTTCGGGACACAGCTACAGCACAGGATCGTGCCGTCACCGCCAATCGCAGATTTCTTCAAGGCACTCACTTCACCATCGACCAGTTTAATGCGACAGCATCCGCAAATCCCCGCGCGACAGGAATACGGTACGCGGATACCCGCCTGTTCCAGTTGTTCCAGTAGCACCTGCTGATTGTTACCACGGATAACTTTGCCTTCCCAGTGAATATCCACCGCGGAAGCGACGTTGGTTACCACGTCAACCATCTCTTCTTCCTGACCTGCGCCGTACACCCTGGCAGGCCCTCGGGTAAGGATCTCGATCTCGTCGCCCACGCGGATCACGCCGCTGGAGCGGGGGATCAGGTTCTGGCCGAAGTCGACATCACCTTTATCCTGCGCGGTGCGAAATGACTGCAAGGTTTTTAGCGGTTCACCGGAAGGATGCTTCTGGCCTTTCTCCGGGCTAATGGTGGTGAGAATACAGCGGCTGCACGGTTTCACCACGTCAAAAATAACGCTGCCGATGCGGATGACTTTCCAGGTATCTTCATCCCAGGCCTCCGCTCCGGTCACCACCAGATTCGGGCGAAACTGCTCCATCTGCACGCTGGCTTTGCAACGTTTTTGTAAATCTCGCAGCGAGGCCTCGCTGGTCAGCAGAAAGGGAAAACCATCCGCGAAGGAGAGGGGAACCGCATCGTGGCGCTTCACGCGACGGGTCAGCGCAGGCCCAACCCAGCGCAGCTGAACGTCACGGGAGAAAAAGCCGCTGAGCCACTGGTTAATGTTATCCGGCGCGATACGCGCGGTAAAATGATTGCCCCACACTTCCGTTGGCGCATCAAGCGGCGCAAAATCAGCAAAGCGGATCACGACGCTTGAACCGTCTGGCGCGGTCAAATGCAGCCCGTCATGAAGCGGGGAAGGCGTAAAGCGAACCATCTGCGGGAACTGACGTGCGGTGATAAACGTACCGTCAGGCTCGGTGACCATAAAAATACGATCGAAGGCGAATCCGCTCATATCGGCCAGCGCGTGAGTCACGCCGATACCGCGCATCGATTTCACCGGATGAATAAAAAGCCTCGATAACGTCGCCACTACACACTCCCGCTAAAGAAAATAAGCCTTCAACTTTATGACATACACGCCATATTAGCTATAATGCGCGACAATTTTCTATGAGTAAAAGTGACGATATGAATTCTCTGTTTGCCAGTACGGCCCGTGGGCTGGAAGAGCTGTTAAAAACTGAACTGGAAGCCCTGGGCGCGAAAGAGTGCCGGGTGGTTCAGGGTGGTGTCCATTTTGAGGGCGACACGCGGCTTATTTACCAGAGCCTGATGTGGAGCCGTCTGGCGTCGCGCATCATGCTGCCGATGAAAGAGTGCAAGGTCTACAGCGATCTTGATCTCTACACCGGCGTACAGATGATCGACTGGACAGAGATCTTCACCCCGGACGCCACCTTTGCGGTGCATTTCAACGGCGTCAACGATGAGATCCGCAACAGCCAGTACGGTGCCCTGCGCGTTAAGGATGCCATTGTGGACTGCTTCACGCGTCGTAATAAAGAACGTCCGAACGTTGACCGTGAAAACCCGGATCTGCGTATCAACGTCTGGCTGAACGGCGATACGGCCAGTATTTCCCTTGATCTGAGCGGCGCAGGCCTGCATCTGCGCGGTTATCGCGATCGCACCGGGATGGCGCCGATCAAAGAAACGCTGGCTGCCGCTATCGTGATGCGCTCCGGATGGCAGCCAGGTACGCCGCTGCTCGATCCGATGTGCGGTTCCGGTACGCTGCTGATTGAAGCCGCGATGCTGGCCACCGACCGTGCGCCAGGGCTGCACCGCGGCCACTGGGGCTTCAAAGGCTGGGCGCAGCACGATGAGGCCATCTGGAAAGAGGTCAAAGACGATGCGCAGACCCGCGCCCGTAAAGGGCTGGCGGAATACACCTCTCACTTTTACGGTTCGGACAGCGATGCACGGGTGATTGAACGTGCGCGCAGCAACGCCCGTCGTGCCGGTATCGGCGAGCTGGTCACCTTCGAGGTGAAAGACGTGGCGAACCTGACCAACCCGTTGCCAAAAGGCCCGTACGGTACGGTGATCAGCAACCCGCCGTATGGTGAGCGTCTGGACAGCGAGCCGGCGCTGATTGCACTGCACAGCCTGCTGGGCCGCAACATGAAAGCGCATTTCGGCGGCTGGAACCTCTCCCTGTTTAGCGCCTCGCCGGAGCTGCTGAGCTGCCTGCAATTGCGTGCCGATCGCCAGTTCAAGGCGAAAAACGGCCCGCTGGACTGCGTGCAGAAAAACTACCATCTGGCAGAGATAGCGGCGGATAGCAAACCGTCAGGCGTGGCGGAAGATTACGCCAACCGCCTGCGCAAAAACCTGAAGAAATTTGAGAAGTGGGCAAAGCAGGAAGGCATCGAATGTTATCGCCTGTACGACGCTGACCTGCCGGAATACAACGTGGCGGTTGACCGCTATGCGGGCTGGGTAGTGGTTCAGGAATACGCCCCGCCGAAAACTATCGATGCGCAAAAAGCGCGTCAGCGTATGCTGGATGTGATTGCGGCCACCATCGCCGTACTCGGCATTTCGCCAAACAAGCTGGTGCTGAAAACCCGTGAGCGTCAGAAAGGCAAAAACCAGTATCAGAAGATGGGCGAGAAGGGTGACTTCATCGAAGTGGGCGAATATAACGCGCGCCTGTGGGTTAACCTGACCGACTACCTTGATACCGGTCTGTTCCTCGACCACCGTATCGCCCGCCGCATGCTGGGCCAGATGAGCAAGGGCAAAGACTTCCTGAACCTGTTCTCCTATACCGGCAGCGCCAGCGTTCATGCGGGGCTTGGCGGCGCGCGTAGCACCACCACGGTAGATATGTCACGAACTTATCTGGAGTGGGCAGAGCGCAACCTGCGTCTTAACGGCTTAACCGGTCGTCAGCATCGCCTGTTACAGGCCGACGTGCTGGGCTGGCTGCGCGATACCGACGAGCAGTTTGACCTGATCTTTATCGATCCGCCGACCTTCTCTAACTCCAAGCGTATGGAGGATAGCTTTGACGTTCAACGCGATCACCTGCGCCTGATGACCGACCTGAAACGCCTGCTGCGTAAAGGCGGCACCATTATGTTCTCGAACAACAAGCGCGGATTCCGCATGGATCACGACGGCCTGGCCGAACTGGGACTGAAAGCACAAGAAATCAGCCAAAAAACGCTGTCTCAGGACTTTGCCCGTAACCGTCAAATCCACAACTGCTGGCTGATCTCCGCGGTCTGAAAGGAAAAATAAATGTCTTTAATTAGTATGCACGGCGCGTGGCTCTCTTTCAGCGACTCACCGCTTCTCGATAATGCAGAGCTGCATATCGAAGATAACGAGCGCGTCTGTCTGGTGGGCCGTAACGGCGCAGGTAAATCGACGCTGATGAAAATCCTCAACCGTGAGCAGGGGCTGGATGACGGCCGTATTGTTTACGAGCAGGATCTGATCGTCTCTCGTCTGCAACAGGATCCGCCGCGTAACGTCACCGGCAGCGTTTACGATTTTGTGGCCGAAGGGATTTCAGAGCAGGCGGAATACCTCAAGCGTTACCACGAGATTTCGCATCTGGTCATGACGGACCCGAGCGACAAGAATCTCAACGAGCTGGCAAAAGTGCAGGAGATGCTCGATCACCACGGTCTGTGGCAGCTGGAAAACCGCATTAATGAAGTGCTGGCCCAGCTTGGCCTGGAAGCGGATATGGAGCTGTCGGCGCTCTCCGGCGGCTGGCTGCGTAAAGCGGCGCTGGGCCGTGCCCTGGTGAGCGGGCCTAAGGTGCTGCTGCTGGACGAACCGACGAACCACCTGGATATCGAAGCGATTGACTGGCTGGAAGGGTTCCTGAAAACCTTTAACGGCACCATTATCTTCATCTCCCACGACCGTTCGTTCATCCGCAATATGGCCACGCGCATTGTCGACCTCGACCGCGGCAAGCTGGTGACTTACCCGGGCGATTACGATACCTATCTACTGGAGAAAGAAGAGAACCTGCGCGTCGAAGAGCTGCAAAACGCCGAGTTCGACCGCAAGCTGGCACAGGAAGAGGTCTGGATCCGTCAGGGCATCAAAGCCCGTCGTACCCGTAACGAAGGCCGCGTTCGCGCCCTCAAGGCGATGCGCCGCGAACGTAGCGAACGCCGTGAAGTCATGGGGAGCGCCAAAATGCAGGTTGAAGAGGCGTCCCGCTCGGGCAAGATTGTCTTCGAAATGGAGAACGTGAATTATTCGGTTGACGGCAAAGTGCTGGTAAACGATTTCTCCGCTCAGGTTCAGCGCGGCGACAAAATTGCGCTGATCGGCCCGAACGGGTGCGGTAAAACCACGCTGCTGAAACTGATGCTCGGTCAGCTCCAGGCCGACAGCGGTCGTATCCACTGCGGTACCAAACTGGAAGTGGCGTACTTCGACCAGCACCGCGCAGAGCTGGATCCAGACCGTACGGTGATGGATAACCTCGCTGAGGGCAAACAGGAGGTCATGGTTAACGGCAAGCCGCGTCACGTGCTGGGCTACCTTCAGGACTTCCTGTTCCACCCGAAACGCGCCATGACGCCGGTGCGCGCGCTGTCCGGCGGTGAGCGTAACCGTCTTTTGCTGGCGCGTTTGTTCCTGAAACCCAGTAACTTATTGATTCTCGATGAACCGACTAACGATCTGGATGTCGAAACGCTGGAACTGCTGGAAGAGTTGATTGATGGTTATCAGGGAACCGTGATGCTGGTCAGCCACGATCGTCAGTTTGTCGATAACACCGTGACCGAGTGCTGGATCTTCGAAGGCGAAGGACGCATCGGGCAATATGTAGGCGGCTATCATGACGCGCGTGGACAGCAATCACAGTCGCTGGCGCAAAAACAGGCGAAGACCAAAAATGTCGCTGAACCTGTTGTTGCAAAAGCAGAAACTGTCAAAAAGTCTCCTGCTAAAATGAGTTATAACTTGCAGCGCGAGCTGGAGGGGCTGCCGCAGCGTCTGGAAGAGCTGGAAGCTGCACTGGAAGCACTGCAAATCCAGGTCGCTGATGCGTCATTCTTTACGCAGCCTCACGACTATACTCAGAAAGTATTGGCTGAACTCTCCCAAGCTGAACAGGCGCTGGAAGAGGCATTTGAGCGCTGGGAGTACCTTGAGTCTCTGAAAAACGGCGCATAAACAGGGATAATCTATGTGTGACCAGCACCATGCCGATCGGCATATATTATGCTCGCAATGCGATATGCTCGTGGCGTTGCCAGAGCTTGGTCACGGACATAAGGCTGCCTGCCCGCGCTGCGGCGCTACGCTGACGACCGAGTGGGACGCGCCAAGGCAGCGTCCTACGGCTTATGCGCTGGCAGCCTTATTCATGTTACTGCTCTCCAATCTCTTCCCTTTCATCTATATGAAAGTAGGTGGGATGACCAGCCAGGTAGATTTACTGGAAATTCCTGGCGTGATGTTCTCGGAAGATTACGCCAGCCTTGGCACCTTCTTTCTTCTGTTCGTGCAGATCGTCCCGGCTTTTTGCCTGGTCGTCATTCTGCTGCTGGTCAACCGCGTCAGGATGCCCACTGTCCTTAAAATCAAACTCGCGCGGATCCTTTTCCAGCTGAAAAGCTGGGGGATGGCGGAAATTTTTCTCGCGGGTATCCTGGTCAGCTTCGTGAAGCTGATGGCCTACGGCGATGTGGGGATTGGCAGCAGCTTTATTCCGTGGTGTCTGTATTGCGTGCTGCAACTGCGCGCGTTCCAGTGCGTGGACCGACGCTGGGCCTGGGACGATATTGCCCCGGCGCCGACGCTCTCGCAGACGGTAAAGGTGGGCGTACCGGGTATCCGTCAGGGGCTTCGCTCCTGCTCGTGCTGCACCGCCGTGCTGCCCGCGGATGTCGAGGTGTGTCCGCGCTGTGAAACAAAAGGTCACGTCCGGCGCAAAAATAGCCTGCAATGGACCATGGCGCTGCTGGTGACCTCTGTCATGCTCTATCTGCCCGCCAATATCTTGCCGATCATGATCACCGATTTGCTCGGCGACAGAATGCCCTCGACCATACTGGCCGGGGTGATTTTGCTGTGGAGCGAGGGATCTTACCCTGTAGCAGGCGTCATATTCCTCGCCAGTATTATGGTTCCGACCTTAAAGATGATTGCCATTGCCTGGCTTTGCTGGGATGCAAAAGGGCACGGTAAGCGAGACAGCGAGCGCATGCATCTGATTTATGAGGTCGTGGAATTTGTTGGCCGCTGGTCGATGATTGACGTGTTCGTGATTGCGGTTCTCTCAGCGCTGGTGCGTATGGGGGGGCTGATGAGTATTTATCCCGCTATGGGAGCGCTGATGTTTGCGTTGGTCGTCATTATGACCATGTTTGCGGCCATGACCTTCGACCCTCGTTTATCGTGGGATCGTGAGCCCGATTCAAGCCATGAGGAAGAGTAAGAGCATGGAAAATAAGAGTGGAGAGGCTAAAGTGCAGAAGGTCAGAAACTGGTCGCCGGTGTGGATTTTCCCCATCGTGACCGCGCTGATCGGTGCATGGATCCTGTTTTATCATTACAGCCATCAGGGACCGGAAGTCACGCTAATTACCACCAATGCAGAGGGGATTGAGGGCGGAAAAACCACCATCAAGAGCCGCAGCGTGGATGTGGGTGTCGTGGAAAGCGCGACCCTGACGGATGATTTAACCCATGTTGAAATCAAGGCCCGCCTGAATGCTGGCATGGAAAAACTGCTCCATGAAGATTCTGTTTTTTGGGTAGTGAAACCGCAGGTTGGTAGAGAAGGGATCAGCGGCTTAGGGACGCTATTGTCCGGGGCTTATATTGAACTCCAGCCCGGCAACAAAGGCGCCCAGCCAGCAAACTATCAGCTGCTGGATTCACCGCCGCTTGCGCCACCGGATGCAAAAGGGATCCGCGTTATTCTGGACAGTAAAAAAGCGGGCCAGCTCTCGCCGGGCGATCCGGTGCTGTTCCGTGGGTATCGCGTCGGTTCGGTTGAAACAAGCACCTTCGATCCGCAAAAACGGACCATCAGCTATCAGCTATTTATCAACGCGCCTAATGACCGCCTGGTGACCAGCAACGTTCGCTTCTGGAAAGACAGCGGGATCGCGGTAGATCTCACCTCTGCGGGGATGCGCGTTGAGATGGGTTCACTCACCACGCTGTTTGGTGGGGGCGTCAGTTTTGACGTGCCGGAAGGTATAGATCTGGGACAACCGGTGGCGGAGAAAACCGCCTTCAGACTGTTTGACGATCAAAAAAGCATTCAGGATGCGCTCTATACCGATCACATCGACTACCTGATGTTCTTTAAGGACTCTGTACGCGGCTTGCAGCCAGGGGCGCCAGTTGAGTTCCGCGGTATTCGTCTGGGGACAGTGGGACAAGTGCCTTACTTTGTTCCGGGACTGAAGCAGATGCTTGATGATGATTATCGTATTCCGGTGCTGATCCGCATTGAGCCTGAGCGTTTGATTAACCAGATAGGCGAGGACCAGGATATTGGGGAGCATATCAGCGACCTGCTGAATCGCGGGCTGCGCGGCTCGCTGAAAACCGGCAACCTGGTCACAGGGGCGTTGTATGTCGATATGGACTTCTATCCAAAAGCGCCACCAATGACGGGTATCCGTGAATTTGGTGGCTACAAAATCATTCCTACGGTCAGCAGTGGCCTGGCGCAGATCCAACAGCGCCTGATGGAAACGCTGGATAAGATCAACAATCTGCCGCTGAATCCAATGCTTGAAGCTGCGACGGGATCACTGCATCAGAGCCAGGCAACGATGCAACGTCTGCAAACCACGCTGGATAATATCAACAAGATCACCGCTAACCAGTCCATGCAGCAGCTGCCGCAGGATATGCAGAAAACGTTGCGCGAACTGAATCGTAGTATGCAGGGCTTCCAGCCGGGCTCAGCGGCCTACAACAAGATGGTGGCGGATATGCAACGTCTTGATCAGGTTTTACGCGAGCTACAGCCCGTTCTGAAAACGCTCAATGAAAAGAGCAACGCACTGGTGTTTGAAGCGAAAGACAAAAAGGATCCTGAGCCTAAGAGGGCGAAACAATGAAAAAATGGCTAATCATCGCAGGCGCACTGGTATTAACGGCCTGTAGCTCTGGAAGCGATAACAAAAGCTACTACCAGCTGCCGTTAAGCGCCCAGTCCGGTGCGCAGAGCAGCACCTCGCAGGGCAGCCGTCTGCTGTGGGTTGAACAGGTTGCCGTGCCAGATTACCTGGCGGGCAACGGGGTGGTCTACCAGACCAGCGATGTGCAGTACGTAATCGCCAACAATAACCTGTGGGCCAGCCCGCTGGATCAGCAGCTACGCAATACGCTGGTGGCGAATCTGAGCAGCCAGCTCCCCGGTTGGGTCGTTGCCTCGCAGCCTCTGGGAAGCGATCAGGACACTCTGAATGTTAACGTGACGGGATTCCATGGCCGCTATGATGGTGCTGTTGTTATCAGCGGGGAGTGGCTGCTGAATCACCAGGGTCAGCTGATTAAGCGTCCTTTCCATCTTGAACTCAAGCAGCAGAAAGATGGCTATGACGAAATGGTGAAAGTACTTGCGCAGGGATGGGCACAGGAGTCGGCTGCTATCGCAAGAGAGATTTCCCGCCTGCCATAAGTAAAATTCATCGACGAAAGCCGCACTCAGCTTCTTGCTGATTGCGGCTTTTTTTTCGTTTTGCGTTCAGGTTGTTACTTGTCCCGCGTCACATTTTTTGTACAAACGATCTTCCATGTAGCTCACAAATATGACACCCGTATGAATTTTGAACGTTGACGCTGACGTCGATTCGGGGTATTCGTTAACTGTGCTTGCACATATTGCAACCACTGTTTTCTTTCCACCAGACAAAAGAATGAGGGAAACGAGGCATGAAGAGACAGAAACGAGATCGCCTGGAAAGGGCTCATCAACGTGGTTATCAGGCTGGCATCGCCGGACGTTCAAAAGAAATGTGTCCCTATCAGGCCCTGAATCAAAGGTCCCAATGGCTAGGGGGCTGGCGAGAAGCCATCGGAGACAGGGCAGTACTTGCTTGATACCGTCTCTTTAAAAAGAAACCTCCGCAATGCGGAGGTTTCGCCTTTCTGGATGGGGCTAAAAGCCGTTATCAGAAAGCGGAGGTATCCTGGAACAGACCCACTTTCAGGTCGTTCGCGGTATAGATCAGGCGACCATCTACCAGCACTTCACCGTCCGCCAGGCCCATAATCAGGCGGCGGTTAACGATGCGTTTGAAATGGATACGGTAGGTGACTTTCTTCGCGGTAGGCAGAACCTGACCGGTGAATTTCACTTCGCCTACGCCCAACGCACGGCCTTTGCCTTCACCGCCAAGCCAGCCCAGATAGAAGCCAACCAGCTGCCACATGGCATCGAGGCCCAGGCAGCCAGGCATTACCGGATCGCCAATAAAGTGGCAACCGAAGAACCACAGGTCCGGGTTGATATCGAGTTCTGCTTCTACGTAACCCTTATCAAAGTTGCCGCCGGTTTCGGTCATTTTCACGACACGGTCCATCATCAGCATATTTGGGGCTGGTAACTGCGGGCCTTTCGCGCCAAACAGTTCACCGCGACCAGAGGCAAGAAGGTCTTCTTTAGTATAGGATTCGCGTTTATCTACCATGTTCTCAGTAAGCCTTATTTTAGTGAAGGACGCAGGATAGCTAACACGTGTACGCTGAACAAGTCCGATCAGTTCGCACTAAACCAACTTAACCAGCGTAACGGCCACGGATAACGATGACGAGCATCCTGCTGTGTCGCCTGAGCTATACGTTCCTGAATGGTCTGCATCAGGGTTGTCTGGCCTTCGCCGTCCCAGACCAGGTTTGTCAGTAAGGGTAGTGCATCCTCAACCCCTTCGATGGCCCAGACGGTGAATTGTTCCTGCTCTACCGCATCCAGAATCGCCTGGCTCAGGCTCAAATGGCGAGCGTTAGGTGCCGGAATAATCACGCCCTGTTTGCCGTTTAAACCGCGCTGCTGGCAGATTGCGAAGAAGCCTTCGATTTTCTCATTCAGTCCGCCCACCGGTTGGGCACGGCCAAACTGATCCACGGACCCGGTAATCGCAATATTCTGGTTAATCGGCACGTCTGCAAGCGCGCTGATCACGGCGCACAGCTCCGCCATTGAGGCGCTGTCGCCGTCGACTTCACTGTAGGACTGCTCAAAGGTCAACGAGGCAGAGAAGGGGATCTGCTGCTCGAGCTGAAGTTCAGACATCAGGAACGCCTGCATGATCATCATGCCTTTGGCATGAATGTTTCCGCCCAGTTCGGCCTTGCGTTCGATATCGGTAAATTCGCCGTCACCAATGTGTACGACACAGCTGATACGGGAAGGCTCACCAAAGGCGCGCGGGTGTCCGGGGAACTCGATGACGGACAAGGCGTTGATTTGCCCGATACGTTCGCCTTCGGTCTCCACCAGAATCTGTTCCAGCAGAATTTCATCCTGCATACGGTCAGCAAGATAACCTTCACGCCATTCACGCTGGGCCAGCATCTGGCTAAGCTGCTCACCGGTAAACGGACCGTTACCGCTGATAACCCCCACTTCACGCAGCTGTTTACCGATCCAGA
This sequence comes from Enterobacter cloacae complex sp. AR_0002, assembly GCF_001922365.1. Classification (NCBI taxonomy): domain Bacteria; kingdom Pseudomonadati; phylum Pseudomonadota; class Gammaproteobacteria; order Enterobacterales; family Enterobacteriaceae; genus Enterobacter; species Enterobacter cloacae complex sp. AR_0002. The sequence goes on along the minus strand of NZ_CP018814.1, from coordinate 1,839,608 downwards.
GCGGGCAGAGCGGCAGGGTTTCCTGATCGCCAGTGTAGCGTACGGCCTCGCGGATTAAGCCCGGCCACGCATCCTCGGCAGGCGAGGGCAGTGCGAAACGTTCCGCCACGGCCATAACCCACTGACACCACTGCGCCATGTCATCGGCATCGGCGATCTGAATATTATCTTCAAATTCGCTATAGACAGCCTGCTCCGCGAGTTCTGGCTCCATTTCCTGGAAATCAGCCAGAGATTCACGGTCGCCCGTCAGCACGACGGTCAGCGACAGCGGCATAGACGGAATGGATACAGGCAGCGGACGCGAATCGTCGTAGCCTACCCAGTCAAAACGTTGCTGCGTCACCACCGTTTTCAGGCGCATCCACAGCAGAGGCTGAGCAAGCAGGGTGCGAAGGGAAATGAGCAACACGCCGCCATTCGCGCGGTGTACCAGCCCCGGTTGCAGTGACACATCGCCATTGAACTGACGAAGGCAGCCGAACAGCTGTTCTGCTTCCACCCAGTTGGCGGTGATCACCTCGCCTTTTGCAGCGAACTGTCCGTCTGCCTGCGTGGCAGGTTCGTACGTCACGTCACGTCCGGCAATATGATACTGGCCACCAAAAACGGCATTCGTTTTTGGCTGCAACTGGCGCATGGCATCACCGAGAAGCGTCAGATACTCGGCTTCTTCCGGGGCTTTGAGCAGCATGAAAGGAGATGTAGCCCATGGGGATGACATCTGCTCCAGCGCGTAATGCAAACGCGGTTGTGTATCGCTAAGTATGAATTCGTGTTCTTTTGTGAGGTCTGGCTGTGCAAACAGCTCCTGATAGCTCTCGGTATCCGGAACCAGGTCACGCCATGCAAGTTTCGTAATGGTCAAAGTTGATGTTTTTTAGTCAGAAGTAAAACCGTGGAGTATACCGTAAGCGGCGCACTCTGCCCAATCAGGATTCGGGTTTTCGTCATGCGGATCGCCTGCGGCGTTTCACAGGATATGATTTCTTTTCAGCAGATTGCCAAAAAACTGATATTCTGAACAGAGTTACACGGTAACACTGAGATCGCAATGAAATATCAACAACTGGAAAACCTCGAAAGCGGCTGGAAATGGAAGTACCTGGTCAAAAAGCACCGTGAAGGGGAGCTGATCACCTGCTACATCGAAGCCAGCGCGGCGCAAGAAGCTGTGGATATGTTGCTGACCCTCGAAAACGAACCGGTACTGGTCAACGGCTGGATTGAGAAACACATTAATCCGGCCCTGTTAAACCGGATGAAGCAAACTATCCGTGCTCGTCGTAAACGGCATTTCAATGCCGAGCATCAGCACACCCGTAAGAAATCCATCGACCTGGAGTTTATGGTCTGGCAGCGTCTGGCCGGGCTTGCGCAACGGCGCGGGAAAACCCTGTCGGAAACGGTGGTGCAGCTGATTGAAGATGCCGAGCACAAAGAGAAGTATGCCAGCCAGATGTCGACGCTGAAGAACGATCTACAGGCACTGTTAGGTAAAAAATAAGCGTTTTGCTTTTCTTCAGATAATAAAAAACCCCGCATGGCGGGGTTTTTTTATAAGACGATAACTTATGCCGCAGGCTGAGTTACAACGTCTTTGATACCTTTAACTTCGATCTCTACGCGACGATCTGGTGCCAGGCAGTCGATCAGTGCAGCGCGTGGTTTCACGTTGTCACAGGTAGAACCGGTAACTGGGTTAGATTCGCCCATACCACGTGGGGAGATCTTGTTAGCTGGGATACCTTTAGATACCAGGTAATCAACTACAGACTGAGCACGTTTCTCAGACAGACCCTGGTTGTAAGCGTCAGAACCGATACGGTCGGTGAAGCCCAGAACCACTACAGAACCGTCTTTAGGATCCAGGTTGCTCAGCTGGGTGTACAGCTGATCCAGTGCCTGCTGACCTTCTGGTTTCAGGGTAGCTTTGTTGAAGTTGAACAGAACGTCAGACTTCAGAGTGAAGTGCTTGGTCTGTACTTCTGGCGCTGGAGCCGGAGCTGGAGCTACGACTGGCGCATCTTCCTGCTGACCGAAACGGTAAGAAACACCAACGCTCAGCATGCCGTTGTCTGGACGAACGCCAACGGTAGCACCGTCACCGATGTTGTTAACCCACTGGTATTCCAGACGGGTAGCGATGTCACGGGTCATTGCCCACTCAACGCCACCAGCGAATACTGGGGAAACACCCGTGTCGTGGTCGTCACCAGCGATGCTGTTGCTGGAGTCTGCACGCCATACCATGCCGCCCAGACGGGTGTACACGTCCAGATCGTCAGTTACTGGGTAACCCAGTTTAGCGGTCAGCTGTACGCCTTGAGCTTTGAAAGCGCCATTTACGTTGTCGCCTTTGTAAGGCATACGACCTAACCAGTCGTAACCCATTTCAAAGCCAACATACGGGTTAACCTGATAGCCACCGAACGCACCTGCACCCAGCTGGCTCTCGTGAGTAGGGCCATCGTTGTTCAGGCTGCTGTTGTACCAACCGGTGTCATGGAACTGAGACCAGCCCAGTTTACCACCTGCATACCAGGTATTATCTTTCGGAGCGGCCTGCGCTACGGTAGCGAAGCCAGCCAGTGCCACTGCAATCGCGATAGCTGTCTTTTTCATTTTTTGCGCCTCGTTATCATCCAAAATTTGCCATGAATATCTCCATCGGAGGAATCACGGTTAAATCCTTCACCGGGGGGCGTGGTCAAATATAAACCTACCGATATCTTCGGCTTAGGCCGAGCACCCCTGGCGATGTAAAGTCTACAACGTAGCTGAAAACTTACAAGTGTGAAGTCCGTCAGGCATATGAAAAAAAAAGTTCCGTATACCTAATATTTAACAATTTTTGAACGAATTTTGTGCAGTAAAATTAACGAGAACCGCGTCAGACAAGCCTTGCCGCAGTTTTGGCGCGTTGAACTTTTTTTGCATACTGCGGTCGAAAAAAATTCCAGGAAAACTCTTAAAATCACTCAATGGTACACATTTGAGTGAATTTTTAGCCCGGGATGTTGTCCTCTGCGATAGGAATCTCCACGAACTGGCCGCATGATGAAACCCATCGCGTTACCTTCTTCAGCCGCTTCAGTCAGACGCAAATGTTCCTCTTGCGACAGATCCTCAGGCAACCACCCAATCACGACGCTATAGTTCCCGGTACGTAATGCCCGGACCATCGACTCGACCGTATCGCAAGGGGAGAGTTGATTAATCTGCATCACCTTCGCTAACGGCAGCCCAGCCGACTGAACCCATTCGCGACTTAATTTTTGCTGTGGCGTCAGCCAGAGCTGCCAGCGAGACTGTTGCCCGAGCTGCTGCAAAAGCGGCAGGAGTAAGAGTTGTGTCAACAGCGGCTGGTCTTCACGGTAAACCACTTCACTGATAAGCCCTGTCGATTCACGCCCGATAGAATTCTGCGCAGCATTGCCTGCGGCAGAAGTAGAAGGTGTTAAGTGATTTGCATAGCCTGAAGTGTACATAATCATTCCAGCCCTGTAGTTACTGTATGGATATACAGTAACCCCTGTATGCATAAAGATCAACCTCATTTTCGGAAAGCGACTCGCAAATTTCATCCATTCCTGGTGAACATGAAAAAATCATCTTGCCCAACGGCAATAAGTTGCCTATTTTCCTGCTAACGGATCCGTTAGTAAGAAATATCGTGGTTACTGTATGATTTTTAATGGAATTATCATGAAAAAGATATCTTATGAGCGGATTTATCAATCTCAAGAATACCTCTCTCCGCTGGGCGAAATTCATCATCGCGCCCTGTTTGGCGGTTATACCCTGGCCGTGGATGAAGCGGTGTTCGCGATGGTGTCTGACGGCGAGCTGTACCTTCGCGCCTGTGAGCAAAGTGCAAAATACTGTGTAAAAAACGCTTCCTCTTTTCTGACCCTGATGAAACGAGGACGCCCAGTGCTGCTTAATTACTACCGTGTGGACGAAGGTCTGTGGCAAAACAGGGAAAAACTGCTTCAGCTCTCCTCGTTTGCGCTCGATGCCGCCAGGAAAGAGCGCTACCAGCGCCATCAGCGTAACCGGCTTAAAGATCTGCCGAACCTGACCTTTCAGATTGAGGTCCTGCTTATGGAGGCGGGCATTACCAATGAAGAGACGCTACGACAGTTGGGGGCGAAGACGAGCTGGCTGAAAATGCGCTCTAAGAATAAAGCGCTGAGTATCCGGGTATTGTTCGCGCTTGAAGGCGCGATTGAAGGGTTACATGAAGCGGCACTCCCGGCGGATATTCGCCGGGAGCTTACGGAGTGGTTTAATGCGCTGCCTGAGTCGCAGGGCCATCATTCCGCCAGGTAGCGATCTGCTGTCGCAGCCGACAAATTTCCGGCAGCAAAGCGATAAGCAGGCCAATTTGCTGAAGGACCAGTGGAGCTTTGTTGTCGGTGCCTGGATCAAGGTGTGCGATACGTTGCACCAGTTCATCCAGTGCCTGGTGAACCCGTGGCTCATCCGCAGGTTGATGATGAAGCGCATCATCAACGTAGCAAACGGCGTCGTCCAGCAGCGCCAGGATGTCCGGATTCGTCAGTTTCTCTCGGTGGGCGCCAAGGGTAGAGATATAGCTGGTGAACGTGTGGTTCAGACACAGCAGGCGGAAGGCTGTCTCACGGATTTCTGCCGTAGCGCGCGGCTCAGTTGACATATTCGAGACAACGGAAGCCAGCTCTGCGTCAGTGTTATGCGCATCGCGACGGGCAATCCGATAGGCCAGACGGTTATCGCGACCCTGATGGTATTGCTCAAGAATAGCATCCAGGTAGCGGCAGTTGGCGTTCATTGCTCTGTCGGACACCTGCGGTAAATTTCGGAAACGCCAGTCAGGCCAGATAAAACTCACCGCCGCCCAGGCGATGGCGCAGCCGATTAGCGTGTCAATCACACGGGGGAGGGCCACCTCAAAGCCTTCACCCAGCAGATTGAAGCAGAGCAGCACCAGCAGCGTGATGAACATCGTGGCGTGGGCATACTGCACATTGCGGAAAGCGAAGAACAGTACACCGGTAATCACAATCAGGATCAGTTGCCCTTCTACGGATGGCACAAAGTAGAGCACCGGCAGCCCGATGGCGACCCCGACTAATGTCCCGACAATACGCAGCGCGAGCCGATGGCGGGTAGCGTTATAGTTCGGCTGGCAGACAAACAGGCTGGTCAACAGGATCCAGTAGCCGTGGTGCAATCCTGTTATCTGGATAAACGCGTAGCCGACGCACAGTACCAGCGACATCCTTACCGCATGGCGAAAGAGGGCGGATTCCGGCGTAAAATGACGGCTCAGGCGCAGCCACATATCGCTGAAACCGTTGAGACTGTCGTCGGCAAGCTGGTTGTCAGCGTCATTGCCCGGCATCGCCATCGCCTGTTCAGACTCAATGGTGGCGAGCTGAGCATCAATGGCTCTCAGGTTGTTGAGCAGGAATCCCAGGGCTTTGAACTGTTCCGGTGATGTCCCACTGGCCTGAACGCGATCGAGCGCCGCATCCAGGTGGCTGAATGCGCGTTCAAAGCGCGGATCGTGCTGATAGGGCGTGCGCAGCAGTATTGAGCGCGCAAGTTGCTGGCAGGCCTGAGACTGCATCGACAGCAGGCGCTGGAAACGGAACATCACGTCGCTATAGCGGAATTTCTCGCGCAGGTCAGCGTACTGCACATGCGAGGAGCTGGCGCGCTCGTGAATATCCTGGGCGACAAAATAGTAGTGCAGTGTGCGCCGTGTACCGCGCTGACCGCGATCGCCGCGCAGACGGGTGAGCAGAGACGCTTTGGTCTGATTCAGCGTGGCGACCAGCTGGCCATTTGCCAGCGCCAGATCGTACAGGGGCGCCTGACTGTCCTCTTCAATATCCGGATCAAACAGCCGGGATTTCAGCTCCAGATAGTGGGCCAGCTGTTCGTAACTGCGGGCAATGTTGTCCTGTAAGGCACGAACCGGAAAAATAAGATGCCCGGTTAAGGTCAGCAGGTTATACCAGATAGCACCCAACAGCAGCAGGACCGGTTGCTGATACCACTGCTCGTAAAGAGAGACGCCCAGCATGGTGTAAATGGCAATCAGCAGGGCGCCAAACGCGATAGTGGCGTAGCGTTGCCCGAGGCCGCCGAGCAAAATGAAGCCGCTGGTGGACACCGTCAGCCCTAAGGCAAACAGCCAGGGCCACGGGAAAAGCAGCTCAACGGAGGCGGAAGCAATAAAGAAGCAGACCAGCGTGATGACCAGATTACGCAAACGACCGGCCAGGCGGTCGTCGAGATCCGCCAGCGCACCGGCCACCACCCCAAGCGTGAGGGGGATGGTGAGCTTCACATCATTCAGCCACCACGGCAGAGCGACGGTGCCGCAGAGGGCGAGAAAAATCCTGACGTTATACAGCCAGTTACTGTTCCATGTATAGCGACGAAGCAGGGGGCTTAGCATGAGAGCGGCCAGTCCTTATTACTGAAAACGACGACGGGCGTTGGCTTCACGCGCGGCTTGCGCGACTTCGACCGGGACAACTCGGCGTCCTACCGGCCACAGGGCGATGGTGGCAATTTTGAAATTAGCGATGCCAACCGGAATGCCAATAATCGTAATGCACTGGGCGATGCCGGCGAAAATATGCATCAGACACAGCCACCAGCCAAAGAAGATCAGCCATAAAATATTCAGCAGCGTGCCGCCGGTATTCATCAGGGCATTTTTTCTTTCCGGCTCCAGCTCATCCACGTGCACGGCTTCATTTCCATAAGGAACGAGGGACAGTTTGGTGATTTCCCAGCAGGAGCGCGTCAGCGGAAGGGTGAAGATGAGCACAATGCTCACCAGGGTGGCAAAAAGCCAGGAAAGGGTGGTGGCAAAACCGCCAAGGACAAAATTCAACACATTCAGAACGGTACGCATAAACCCTCATTTCCTTCGATATGATTAACGCCCGGTGATTGTAACGTTTTTTTGGGCTGGAGCACCTTAAAACTGGCAGTTAAACTGTCTGACAAATTATGACCTCGTGGATCCGGCAGGATATGGAACTGAAAGCAACTTCAATGGGCAAACGCCTGGCGCAGCACCCTTACGACAAGGTTGTCCTTCTCAATGCGGGAGTGAAAGTCTCCGGGGAACGCCACGAATATCTTATTCCGTTTAATCAGCTACTGGCCATTCATTGTAAACGAGGGCTGGTATGGGGGGAGCTGGAGTTCGTCTTGCCGGCAGACAAAGTGGTGCGGCTTCACGGGACCGAGTGGGCGGAAACCCAACGCTTCCACTACCATCTGAACACGCGCTGGCAACAGTGGAGCCAGGAGATGAGCGTGATAGCCGCACAGGTGCTGCAACAGGTGCTGGACGATATCGCGCTAAGCAATACGCAGCAGAAGTGGCTGACGCGCCAGCAAACCGCCGGGCTTCAGCAAAAAATTGCCCAGGCGCTGACGGCATTGCCTTTACCGGTGGCGCGGCTTGAGGAATTTGATAACTGCCGCGACGCGTGGCGGAAGTGTCAGGCCTGGCTGAACGATATCGAGAAAAGCCGTCTGGCGCATAACCAGGCCTGGACTGAGGCGATGCTTACGCAATATGCCGATTTTTTCAGTACGGTGGAATCATCGCCCCTCAATCCTGCCCAGGCGCGCGCCGTGGTGAATGGCGAGCAGTCTCTTTTAGTGCTGGCAGGCGCCGGGAGCGGCAAAACGTCGGTGCTGGTGGCACGCGCGGGCTGGCTTCTGACAACGGGCGAGGCGGTTGCCGACCAGATTTTGCTGCTGGCCTTTGGTCGCAAGGCGGCGCAGGAGATGGATGAGCGCATTCAGGCGCGTTTGCATACCCAGGATATCTCGGCGCGCACGTTCCACTCCCTCGCTTTACACATCATTCAACAGGGCAGCAAAAAAGTCCCTGTTGTCAGCAAGCTGGAGAACGACGCTCAGGCTCGCCAGACGCTGTTTATCAAGGCATGGCGTCAGCAGTGCAGTGAAAAAAAGGCGCAGGCGAAAGGCTGGCGTCAGTGGCTTGAAGAGGAACTCAACTGGGAGGTGCCGGAGGGCAGCTTCTGGCAGGATGAAAAGCTGGCGCGCCGGCTGGGCTCTCGTCTCGACCGGTGGGTAAGCCTGATGCGCATGCACGGCGGCTCTCAGGCGGAGATGACAGAAAGCGCACCGGAAGCGATCCGCGCTGTGTTTTCTAAGCGGGTTAAGCTGATGGCGCCGATGCTGAAAGCGTGGAAAACCGCGCTGAAAGACGAAAACGCGGTCGATTTTTCGGGGCTGATCCATCAGGCCATTATCATTCTGGAGAAAGGGCGCTTCGTCAGCCCGTGGAAACACATTCTGGTGGATGAGTTTCAGGATATCTCGCCGCAGCGCGCTGCGCTGCTTTCGGCGCTGCGGGCGCAGAATAAACACACGTCGCTGTTTGCCGTGGGCGATGACTGGCAGGCTATCTACCGTTTCAGCGGGGCGCAACTATCCCTCACGACAGCCTTCCACCACTATTTTGGGGAAGGCGATCGCAGCGATCTGGACACCACCTACCGCTTCAACGCGCGGATTGGCGAAATAGCCAACCGTTTTATTCAGCAGAACCCGCATCAGCTGTCGAAACCGCTTAACAGCCTGAGGTCTGGGGATAAAAAGGCCGTCACGCTGCTGGCGGACGATCAGCTGGAACCGCTGCTGGATAAACTGAGCGGCTATGCGAAACCGGATGAACGAATTCTGGTGCTGGCGCGTTACCACCACCTCAAGCCGACGGCGCTGGAAAAAGCGGCGACGCGCTGGCCAAAACTACAGCTCGATTTCATGACCATTCATGCCAGTAAAGGGCAGCAGGCCGACTACGTGATTGTGGTGGGGCTAAAAGAGGGGAGCGACGGTTTCCCGGCGCCGGCGCGGGAATCCGTGATGGAAGAGGCGTTATTACCTGTTCCGGAAGATTTCCCGGATGCAGAGGAGCGGCGCTTACTGTACGTGGCGATAACCCGCGCGCGCCATCGCGTGTGGCTCTTGTTCAACAAAGAGGAGCCGTCGGTGTTTGTCGATATTTTGAAGAGTATTGACGTGCCGGTGGCGAGAAAGCCGTAACGCGCCGGGCAAATTCTGTAGGCCCGGTAAGCGCAGCGCCACCGGGCAAAAAACTACTTCAGTCTCTCCGCAAGATAACGCTGATAATCCGGGATCAAAATCTCCACCGGATCGTTAAACTGCGGCGATTCAATGATGAAATCTGCCGTTGAAAGATTGGTGGCTACCGGAATGTTCCATACCGTCGCCAGACGCAGCAGCGCTTTAACGTCCGGATCATGCGGAACCGCGTTCAGCGGATCCCAGAAGAAAATCAGAACGTCAATTTTACCTTCTGAAATCTGAGCGCCTACCTGCTGGTCACCCCCCATCGGGCCGCTCAGCATGGCATTCACTTCCAGACCGGTTTCGCGGTGGATCAGGTTGCCAGTTGTTCCCGTAGCAGAAAGGGCATGATGCTGTAAAAGAGGCTGATGGCGACGAACCCAGTTAAGCAGCATTTGTTTACAGTGATCGTGCGCAACCAGAGCAATGTGCTTGCGCGCCGGAAGTGTACGTGTTGTCAGTTCCATAATCTTATCCGTGAGGTTACCTCGCTACACGATGACGAGAACTGACTGATGCTGCAAGAGAAAGGACAAAAAAATGTGGCTTACGACGAAGGTTGTTGTTTTGCCCATTGCAGAAAACGGGCGCGCGTGTCCGGATCGGCATTCTGGAACCAGAACTTGAGACGTTGCTCAGTAAGGGTCTGCGACTGAGGGGGGAGTACATCCAGCTCCGATACGCCCGAAAGCAGGGTACTGTCATCCGCCATCATGGTGGCGAACTGGGGCAGCGAGGCGCGCCTGCTGGCCCTGTTGTAGGTCTCGGTGTCCGCTTCATAGTCAGTTCCCTTTGGCCTTTTTGTCAGCGCCAGAATATCCAGCTTTACCGGGATGGGCATGGAATCCCCGTCCACCAGTTCAATGCGCGGCGAGGCATCAAATGCCAGTGACTCCTTTTCTGTCTCAAGGCGCGGGAGACGAAAATTGACCTGGCTGATACGCTGGGTATTAAAGCTGACCACCAGCGGAGGCGAAATGTACACCTGCTGTTCGTTGTCGGCGAAGCGAATGGTCTTTTCCACCCGAAAAACCAGCTGATGCGGGCCGTTATCCAGCTCGATGCTGTCTGCGCCCCGTAGCAGGGAACTGGAGACTTTTTTCCCGTCCAGCACCAGCAGGTCAATGTCGGTTGTGAGTCTGAGAGTAGTTGCGAAAACACAAACCGGCATGATTAACGCAACCACAGCCCAGGCAATGCCGGTTTTCATAGCAGACTCCTGTAGACAAACTACCCGGTAAGAATGTATCAAAATTTTTCGATAAACACGTTTACTAACATATAGACATATTCTGCCGTTTTGCCCTCATACTTCTGTATGGGATGCGTGGTTGAGATGTTCGCTTTGACGTACACTTTGAAAAAAACCAGGAGGAATAGCATGAAAGAGAACGACATTGTCGAGATTCTGACGACCACGCGCACTATCGCGCTGGTCGGCGCGAGCGATAAACCGGATCGCCCAAGCTATCGGGTCATGAAATACCTTCTGGACCAGGGATATCACGTGATCCCGGTCTCGCCGAAGGTGGCGGGGAAAACGCTGCTGGGTCAGCAGGGTTATGCGACGCTCGCGGACGTGCCGGAAAAGGTGGATATGGTGGACGTTTTTCGTAATTCAGAAGCGGCCTGGGGCGTGGCGCAGGAAGCGATCGCCATTGGCGCGAAAACGCTGTGGATGCAACTGGGCGTGATTAATGAGCAGGCGGCCGTGCTGGCACGCGATGCCGGGCTGAAAGTGGTGATGGATCGCTGTCCGGCAATCGATATTCCCCGTCTGGGGCTGGCAAAATAAAAAAAGCCCGTTTGACGGGCTTTTTTACACCTTTAGTTACGCAGTCTTGGTGCCTGTAACTGTTTGCGGATGGTCTGAGCAAGCTCGTCCATAGTGGGTTGTTCCGGATGCTCATCCTGTAGTTCACCACTCAGCTGCGCTTCGGCAAGATAGGTATGGACAGGCTGACCATCGTCGCCCTCCATAACCACATGATACCAGGGCGCGGCGCGAAGCTCTGCGTCAACGGCCAGATCGTCTGCTGACGGTTCATCAAGGGAATACTCCGGGTCGATATCCACGACCACACCCAAATATCCAAGCAAGGTGTGGCGGACCTGCTGGCCGATACCGAATTTGCTGGCAATCATAGTCACCTCCCGGGAAACATTACATACACACTATGTGCGGGCAATATTTCTCTTTTCAAGTTACATGACGCGACAGGCAAACCCTTTCAGATACAGCCCTTCCGGGTAGGTAGCGATCACCGGGTGATCGGCGGCCTGACGGAACTGCTCTATAAATTGTACATCACGACTCGCATCTATTGCGGCATCGGCGATGATTTTTTGGAATAAATCTGTCGTCATCAGGCCAGAGCAGGAGAACGTCAGCAGTACGCCGCCCGGGTTCAGCAGCTGGATCGCCAGCATGTTAATGTCTTTATAGCCACGGCAAGCGCCCATCAGCTGGCTTTTATTTTCTACAAACTTCGGTGGGTCCATCACGATAACGTCAAATTTCTCGCCCTGGTCGCGGTATTTACGCAGCAGTTTGAACACGTCGTCGCGCACAAACTCCGCTTTGCTCAGATCCAGCTTGTTCAGCTCAACGTTCTGTTTCGCCACGTCCAGCGCTTCCTGTGAGGTGTCGACGCTCACAACCTGGGCACAGCCGCCCATCAGGGCAGAGACCGCAAAGCCGCCGGTATAAGAGAAGCAGTTCAGCACGCGCCTATCGGCAACGTACTGGCGCGTTGCCAGACGGCTGTCACGCTGGTCGAGGTAATAACCGGTCTTATGGCCGCCCTGGATATCCACCAGCAGCTTCATGCCATGCTCTTCAATAGGCAGCAGGGCAGGCGGCAGTTCGCCGGTGACCGGGCCTTGCGTCAGCTCCATGCCCTCTTTTTTACGTACCGCCACGTCGCTGCGGTCGTAAATGGCACATTCCGGGAACAGGGTTTGCAGGGCGCTAATCAGCGCGGCACGCTGGTATTCCGCCCCGGCGCTCAGCAGCTGCAACACCAGGAAATTGCCGAAGCGGTCAATGGTCACGCCCGGCAGCCCGTCGGACTCTCCGGCAATCAGACGATAGCTGTCCAGCCCGTCACGCTTTGCCAGCCACTCACGCCACTGCTGCGCCTGTTGCAGACGACGGACAAAGAAGTCGATATCGATGGCTTCTTCTTTATCGAACGTCCAGACGCGCGCGCGGATCTGAGATGCAGGCGAGTATGCGCCGCGTGCTAACCATTTCCCCTGATGGTCAACAATATCGATGGTTTCACCGAGGCTGGCTTTACCTTCCATGCGGGCAACCGCGCCGGAAAAGACCCAGGGATGACGGCGCAGTAATGACTTCTCGCGCCCTTTGGCTAACACTAAACGTACACTCATAATTTGCTATTCTGTCGATTCCAATGAAATGGCCGCCATTTTCCCGACTTCAGTGAGGAAATGCAACGCGCCAGTCGGATAAGGAGAAGGATGATGTCAAATGTTTGCACCATTGCCTGGGTCCATGGCCTTGTACAGGGCGTCGGATTCCGCTACAGCACCCAGCGCGAAGCCCTTCAGCTCGGGCTGACGGGGTATGCGCGTAACATGGATGATGGCAGCGTGGAGGTTGTGGCCTGCGGTGAGGCGGATCGGGTTGAGAAGTTGGTGGCGTGGCTGAAAGCGGGCGGGCCGCGCAGCGCGCGGGTTGATAAGGTGCTAACGGAACCGCATCAACCCGACCGGGAATACGCTGACTTCAGTATTCGCTATTAAATGCATTTTACCGGCTTTGGCAGGCCGGCGATTTTTGTCGCCTGTTTAGCCGGGCCTTTCGGAAACAGGCGATACAGATAACGGCTGTTGCCTTTCTCTTCGCCAAATTTATTCGCCATGGCTTTGACCAGCATGCGGATAGCTGGCGACGTGTTGAATTCAAGGTAAAATTCTCGCACGAAGCGCACCACTTCCCAGTGTTCCGGGGAGAGGGTAATTCCTTCGTTATCCGCAATTTTCTCCGCCAGCGCTTCGCTCCACTGGCTGCTCTCTTTCAGATAACCGTCGTTATCGGTTTCGATCTCTTTGCCTTCAAAACTCAACATATTCATTCACGCTTTAGTCAAAAACCGCCTCAGTCTACCAAAAAAACAAAGCCCCGCATAAGCGGGGCCCTGTTCACAGCACGGTGAGTTAATCGCGGCTGGCGAAGCCCAGGATGCTCAGCAGGCTGACAAAAATGTTGTACAGCGACACATACAGGCTCACGGTGGCGCGGATATAGTTCGTCTCACCGCCGTGAATGATGTTGCTGGTTTCATACAGGATTGCGCCGGATGAAATCAGGATAAACACCGCGCTGATTGCCAGATGCAGCGCAGGCAATTGCAGGAAGATGTTCGCCAGCATACCGACCAGTACAATCACGATACCCGCCATCAGCATACCGCCAAGGAAGGACATGTCCTTACGGGTGGTCAGCACGTAGGCCGAGCAGCAGAAGAACACCAGCGCGGTACCGCCCAGCGCCATACCAATCACGTCGCCCATTCCGGCAGACAGATAGGCATTCAGGATTGGCCCCAGAATGTAACCCAGGAAGCCGGTAAAGGCGAACGCGGAGAGAATCCCCACCGGTTTATCCGCGGTTTTGTAGGTCAGGAACATCAGACCGTACATACCCACCAGCGTCAGGATCAGGCCTGGAGAAGGCAGCATCAGTACGGTGCTGGCCGTTGCGGTGATCGCCGAAAACGCCAGCGTCAGGCTGAGCATGAAATAGGTATTGCGCAGCACCTTATGGGTGCTGAGTAGCGATGTGCGGTCGCGTGAAGAAGTAATTATACGATCCATGAGTCACTCTCTTATGACAGATGTAATTAGCGCAAAGAATAGGAAACGGCGCGGCAGACGCAAAGTGGTTTTACCCATCTTTACTCAGCCCCTTAGGGATTATGCTGGTTTTTTATTCTGGCAAAGCCTTTGTACTCAGAATGAAGTGCGGTTTGTAGGGCGTATTCAGATCAACCTCTTATAGGTCACTGAAAAATATTGCGTTATTTCCCTAAGGCCGCTAAGAGTTATTTCCGGATCGTCATAAAAACAGACAATAAGGCGAAGGAAATGAAACCACAAACACGCACGCACTTTACACTCTCTTTGTTAACCGCAGGGATCCTGTGCGCCAGCACGGCAACCTGGGCGGCTAAGGTGCCGGCAGGAACCCAGCTGGCAGATAAGCAGGAACTGGTCAGGAACAACGGCACTGAGCCCGCCTCGCTCGACCCGCATAAAGTCGAAAGCGATGTCGAATTTAATATTATCAGCGATTTATTCGACGGGCTGGTCAGCGTCTCTCCGGCAGGTGAAACCCAGCCGCGCCTGGCGGAGAAATGGGAAAATAAAGACAACACCGTCTGGACGTTCCATCTGCGTCCGGGCATTACCTGGAGCGATGGAACCCCCATCACCGCGGAAGATATTGTCTGGAGCTGGCAGCGGCTGGTCGACCCGAAAACCGCCTCTCCGTATGCCAGCTATCCCGGCAGTATGCGTATCGTCAACGGCACTGATATCGCAGAAGGCAAAAAAGCGCCCGAGTCGCTGGGGGTGAAAGCCATCAATGACAGCACGCTGGAAGTGACGCTCACGCAACCCAACGCCGCTTTCCTGGCGATGCTGGCTCATCCGTCTCTGGTGCCAATAGATAAAGTCCTGGTGGGCCGTTTCGGAGATAAGTGGACCAAACCGGAGCACTTTGTCAGCAGCGGGGCCTATAAACTGTCACAGTGGGTGGTGAACGAACGCATTGTCGCGGTGCGTAACCCGAAATATTGGGATAACGAACATACCGTCATCAACAAGGTGACCTATCTGCCCATTTCCTCTGAAGCCGCTGACGTCAACCGCTATAAAGCGGGCGAAATCGACATTGTCTACACGGTGCCGATCAACCAGTTTGCACAGCTGAAGAAAACGCTGGGGAGCGAGCTGGACGTTTCACCGCAGCTTGCCACCTATTATTATCAGTTCAACACCACCCGGCCGCCGTTCAACGACGCCCGCGTGCGCAAGGCGCTGAACCTGGCGCTGGATAAAGACATTATCGCCGATAAAGTATTAGGGCAGGGTCAGCGCCCGGCATGGCTCATCAGCCAGCCGGATATTGGCGGCGTCAAGCTTCAGAACCCGGATTACGCCAGCTGGCCGATGGATAAACGCATTGCCGAGGCGAAAAAGCTGCTGGCCGAAGCCGGATTTAACGACAGCCATCCGCTCAGTTTTAATCTTCTCTATAACACTTCGGAATCGCACCAGCGTATTGCCATTGCCGCCAGCTCAATGTGGAAGAAGAACCTCGGCGTGGAGGCGAAGCTGCAAAATCAGGAGTGGAAAACCATGCTTGATACCATGCACACCCATAACTTTGACGCGGTACGCTACGCCTGGATTGCCGATTACGACGATGCAGCAACCTTCCTGAATACCTTCCGTACCGGGGATAGCCAAAACACCACTCAGTACAGCAATCCGGATTACGATCGGGCACTGGTGAACGCGGCGAAATCGAAAACGGCGGAGGAGCGCGGTAAGTTCTACCAGCAGGCAGAAGATCTGCTGGGACGCGATGTTCCGGCGATCCCGGTCTATCACTACGTGCGCACGCACCTGGTGAAACCGTGGGTAGGGGGCTTCACGCCAGACAAGCTCGGGTACTACTACACCAAAGATATGTACATCAAAAAGCACTAACGATCCGCGGTGGATATTATGCTGGCAAAATGGCCAATCTGTCGTCTATTCAACCGATTAAACGCATTTTGGCTATTTTTAAAGCGAACGAATGCGCGCGCTCTTTACAGCGCGCGGTGAGGTGTTTATAGTTCGCCTCACTTGGGAAGCGTGGCCGAGCGGTTGAAGGCACCGGTCTTGAAAACCGGCGACCCGAAAGGGTTCTAGAGTTCGAATCTCTACGCTTCCGCCAAATTTGAAACCCCTGCGATAGCAATATCGCAGGGGTTTTTGCTTTGGCGCCAGGCTTCCGTCATGCCACCATGTTGTAGCTTATCGTGATCCCGGCGTCGGCCTTGCAGACCTGAGCTTTTACGCACCAGGTGTCCTCGATGTTTGCTGGTGTCAGTACCGCTTCGGGCGCGCCCGTGGCGGCGATCTGCCCGGCCTTCAGGAGGATCAGACGCTGGCAATAATTGGCCGCAAGATTGAGATCGTGCAGTGCAACCACCACCGTAAGCGGCAGCTGTGAAACGAGCCGCATCAGCTCCAGCTGGTGCTGAATGTCCAGGTGGTTTGTCGGTTCATCGAGCAACAGCACCTGCGGCTGCTGGGCCAGCGCGCGGGCTATCTGGCTTCGCTGGCGCTCTCCGCCAGACAAAGAGTGCCATCGCCGCTGGCGTAAGCGGCATAACTGCATCAGGCCAATCGCCTGCTCAACCGCAGCCTCATCGTCGCGCGAGGTTCTCTGGAATGTTTTCCGGTAGGGCGTACGCCCCAGTCTGACAATATCCTCAACGGTCAGTTCTCCGTCGACCTCAGCATGTTGCGGGACAAACGCCATGTGCTGCGCGCGTTTTTTCAGCGGCATCATGCCGAGCGTTGTGCCATTAAGCGCCACGCGTTCGCTGAGTCGTGGAAACAGCCCGGCGAGACAGCGCAGTAGCGTCGACTTGCCCGAGCCGTTTGGCCCTAACAGGCCGATAATCTGCCCGGATGGCAGGTCGAGATCGATATTCTTAAGCACCGTCTGCGCTTGTCGGGTTACGGTTAACCCGGCCACAGTAATATTCATGGATGCTCCTTTCGGTTTTGATAAAGCAACGCCACAAAGACGGGGGCGCCCACCAGCGCAGTCACCACCCCGATGGGGAGAACCTGGTGCACAATCAGCGTGCGTGAGACGATATCGGCGAGGATCATAAAGTGGGCGCCGATAAGAAACGTCAGCGGGATCGAGCGACGATGGCCCGGCCCGCATAGCATGCGCGTCACATGGGGAATGACCAGCCCGACAAACCCCACTGCGCCGGTGGCGCTCACCAGCGTTGCGGTAACAATGGCACAGGTCAGCAATAAGACAATACGCACGGCGGTAACCGGGATCCCCAGCGTGGTGGAGACCTCATCCCCGAAGGTGAAGGTGTCCAGCGCCCGTGAAAAGAGCAATACCACCAGTAAACCCGCCAGCGTAACGGCCAGCGCCAGCAGCGCGTCAGGCCAGCGCACGCCGCTCAGACTTCCCAGCAGCCAGAACATGACGCTACGGGACTGCTCGGCATTGGCGGACGTGCTGACGACGTACGCGGTCATGGCGTTGAAGAGCTGGGTGCCCGCAATGCCAGCCAGCAAAATGCGCGACGGGCTTTCACTCATCCCGTTTGTTATCACCATGATGAGCGCAAAGGCGGCGCACGAGCCGACAAACGCACCGCTGCTCACGCCAATCACGCTTCCCCCCATGCCGAGAAGCATCACGCAGACGGCCCCCAGCGAGGCGCCCGCGGAAATCCCCAGCAGATAAGGCTCAGCCAGAGGGTTACGCAGGATCGACTGTAACACCAGCCCGCACAACGCCAGGCCGCCGCCGTTGCACGCGGCCATTACTGCCCGGCTCATGCGATATTGCCAGACGATACCTTCCTCCGTTTGCGGCAACGCATAAGAGGTCAAACCCAGTCCGTTGAGGATCGCTTTCCCGGTACTGGCATACGACACCGGCATATCCCCGATACTGGCGGCAAAGACCAGCATCAGCGGCAGCGCCATGGCACCTGCTGCCAGTAAACCCTGCTGGCGGCGGTCAAAAGCGAAATGACTCATTGTTCATCCTGGAAAGAAGCCAGCCGATCGCTGATAAGCTCAACCGCATCGACGTTACGCAATGAAGGGTTTAACGACATCGCTGGCACCACGATGATGTGGTTGTTCCTGACCGCAGGCATGTTCTTTGTCACCGGGTCACTGCGCAAGAACGCTTTTTTTACCTCAACCTCATCGGCAGGATAGAGCCTGCGCGACATCCCGGCGATAACAATCACGTCCGGCTGCGATCGGGCAATATGTTCCCACGTTACAGCGGGCCATTCGTCGTGAGAGTCAATAATGTTCTTCAACCCCAGCGTGCGGCTAATCCAGCCAGGCGCGCCGTAATTCCCCGCCACCCAGGGATCGCCATTCAGACGGCTGCTGGAGAACCAGAATACGACGCTAAGTTGTTTCGCGGAGGCGCGCGCCTGGGCCTTTTTAATACGCTCCGCCAGCGCACGATTGAGCTGCTCACCTCGCGCGGAAACATCAAAAATCGTCGCCAGATCTGTCACTTCCCGCGTAATTTCCGCCAGTGAAAACGGCGCGCTACGTGCTCCGTCTGCGTTTGAGGTTTCCGTTACCGTTTTATCCGTGCAGTCGGCAGGGGAGATCCACGTATTAATCCCCAGCGACGCAAACTGTTCACGGGTTCCCACTTCTCCCTGCGGACCAATGTGCCAGTGATACTGCGCGAGAACGAGTTCAGGTTTCTGCCCTACCACGGCCTCAAAGGAGGGGGAATTATCCGCAAGCCGGGGGAGGTTTTTCCCGGCATCCTCCAGCGTGGGTGGCAGCGTGCCGAACCAGACTGACGTCGCGGCGATGGTTTTCTCCAGCCCCAGTGCGAGCAGTAATTCTGTTTCATGCTGACCCACGGTCACGACGCGCTGAGGAGCCTGCGTAAAGGTCTGCTTTACGCCGCAATTTTCAATCGTGAGAGGCCAGGTGGTTGCGGCGAAAGCGGCAGGTGCCATGGAGAGCAGTGAAGCCAGAAATAACCCTTTTTTAAGTAACATAGAACGCTATCCGAAATTGTTATGTTATAACATAATACATATATTGCGATTGAGAGCAACACGCTCACCGTCGCTTGTTGCAGAAACGAAAGGCTGGACTATTCTCAACATACCCACCTGGCATTCGCGGGTTGCCTGAAAAATAACAAGATTTCTGACCTGGGGGAGTGAGGATGAAAAAGATCCTGCTCGCGTTTGCGTTCTGTTTTGCCGCCCTGAGCGCCTTCTCATCGTATGCCGCAGAGCCCCGCCAGGCGCCTACGGAGCAGGAGCGCGCCCGAACGGTCTATATCTTCCATCAGCCCATCGTCATGCTACAGGCGAAATTTGGCCTGACCACGCCGGAAGAGCGCGTTTTACGCATCCGCAACACCCTGCGCAATTTTACCGAGGCGGATGTGCGTGAGCCGCTCAGCATCGTCCCCGTGACCCGCTATAACCAGCAGGGACGGCTGATAGTGATGAACGGTAAACCTGTGATGCTGCTGACGGAAGGGGATTTGGACGAAGGGGACGATCTTACCCTCGATCAGGCCGCACAGCGCGTGCTGGCGCGCATGGAAGCACAGAGAATGGCGCTGCGCGATCAATACGATTCCGGCTGGCTGGCGCTGTCGACGGTAAAAGCTGCCGCTGGCCTGCTGGCGCTGTTGCTGCTCTGCTACGGCGCGTGGCGATCCTGGCGCTGGTTCCGGCGCGTCTACCGTCGGCGTATTGTGGAGAATCGCAGCCGGGTGCCGCAAAGCTGGCGGCGGTACATTGGCGCCATTGAGATTCGGCTTTACGCCTTGCTGATGTTCCTGCTGGGGTTGATCGGCTTTTACGTCTGGCTGAGCTGGGCATTCAGTCTGTTTCCGTGGACGCGGGTGTGGGGCACGTCGCTGGGAGACTGGACGCTTCGCGTGGTGCAGCAAATCGCCCTGGCGATTGTCTCGGCCTTGCCGGGGCTGACGATTGTTCTGATCATTTTCCTCATTACCGCTTTTATTCTGAAGCTTCTTAAGATGGTGCTGAATCAGGTGGAGGCTGGTCGTCTGCAACTTCCCGGCGTACATCCGGAAACCGTGGGGGCTACCCGTAAGCTCATTTCCGTTGCCGTCTGGCTATTTGCTCTCTCCGCCGCCTGGCCGTTTCTTCCCGGTGCAAACTCGCTGGCGTTTAAAGGTATTAGCGTCTTCTTTGGACTGATGTTAACGCTGGGTTCGGCAGGGGTGATGAACCATGCCATGAGCGGTCTGGTCCTGATTTACTCCCGCGCACTGCGTAAAGGCGATGTCATTCGGGTGGCGGATAACGAAGGTAAGGTCAGTGAAATTGGCATGCTGGCGACCAAAATTATTACCCGGGAAAATTATGTCGTTACCGTGCCCAACGCGGTGGTGGTGAGCGGTAAGATCACCAACCTGAGCGCGCTACAGCCCGATGGCAGCCTCAATCTGACGGTCAGCGTCACTATCGGTTATGACACCCCATGGCGTCAGGTGCATGCCATGCTGGAGCTGGCCGCGAAACGGGCAAAAGGGATTGACCTTTCCGAGCCGCCGCTGGTGCGCCAGTTAGGGTTAATGGACTGGTATATCGCTTACGAATTGCAGGTCCGCCTGCTGCCCGATCAGTCCCTCGCGGTTGCCCGCAATGAACTGCATAGCCAGATACAGGATGTGTTTAACGAATTTAACGTGCAGATCATGTCCCCGAATTTTGTTATGCAGCCAGAGGGCAGCGTGATGGTTGCCAAAGAGAACTGGTATACCGCGCCAGCCAAACCCCCTCAGGGCGAAACGTGACGGCCCGGTTTTTCCGTGGCAAGGCAAAATGTTACAGCTTTTAATCGACGATCGCCGATTTTACACGGGTCATCGCCAGAATGTTTTTTGAGCGCATATTTAATTTCTCGAGGATCCTCACGCGGTAGGTGCTGGTCGTTTTTTGTGACAATTGCAGCTTTTTCGCGATCTCATGGTTTTCCAAATGAAACAGCTTCAGCACGTCATATTCTCGTCGCGTAAAGGAGTGTGTTCTGAGCGCCCGGTAAAAGCGCATCAGCTGCTGAAAAGGGTGAGCAGTAAAATGCATCGACGAATAGATAATATTATCGATTCTCACTGCGCGGTTGGCTTCTATCTCATGCATCAGGACAATGTAATCACGCTTAACTTTTTTGACCTGCCGAATGGTTTTATTGCGTAACTTATCCTGTTCAATCGCAATGATAAAATCCATCGCCTGATCGACCCCATCAAGATCGTGAATATCCGCGTCATCGCGAATCAAATGGGTTGATGTCAGGGAGCTTGATACACCATGGCAAAGGTAATAGTTATCACTGATAAATAAAAAATTCATAATCGTCGTTAAATAAAGTCATGGCTATCTCTTAACGCAGTGATCTACGGTTAATGAGTGTTGTGCGAAAAAGAGTCTAAATGACCACCCGCGAATCTAATAAACGTTATGAATGTAAAAATAAATGTTTACATTTTAGCCAGTCGATGGCGAAGAAATCAGCGGGACGGAAGGGGAGGACGGAAGACGTGTAATGTTATGCAAATTCGTGCTTTACATCATGCTCAGAGATGTTTATAGTGCGCCTCACTTTGGAAGCGTGGCCGAGCGGTTGAAGGCACCGGTCTTGAAAACCGGCGACCCGAAAGGGTTCTAGAGTTCGAATCTCTACGCTTCCGCCAAATTCGAAAACCCTGCGATAGCAATATCGCAGGGTTTTTTCGTTATTCCAGCCCCAGCGTATACTGCGCGATTTTGAAGTAGATAATCAGCCCGGTCCCGTCGATTAGCGTGGCGATAAACGGTGCGGAGACCACCGCCGGATCGATTTTGCAGCGTTTCAGTACCATCGGGATCACCGACGAGACGATGGCGCTCCACAGCGTAATGCAGACCAGCGTCAGGCTGACGATGAGCGTGATTTCCATCCCAATACCCATCATCCAGGCGCGAACGCAGCCCGCCAGACCCAGCGTGGCGGCAATCATTAACGAGGTGCTGATCTCTTTGCGCAGCACGCGACCCACATCGCGAAGGTGGACTTCACCCAGCGCCATGGCGCGCACCAGCGTCGAGGTGATCTGCGTCCCGCTGTTTCCGCCGGTGCCAATCAGCAGCGGAATAAAGAACGCCAGCGCAATGGCGGATTCCAGCGCCTCTTCAAAATGCTGGATCACCGAGCTGGTATACGCTTCCGCGACAAACAGCAGCAGCAGCCAGACGGAGCGTTTCTTCCACAGGCTGAAGGCGCTGGTTTCCAGATAGGGCTTCTCCAGCGGCAGCGTCGCCCCCTGAAGCTGGGCATCTTCAGTAACGTCATCTTCCAGCAGATGGGCGATTTCACGCTCGGTAAGGCAGCCCACCAGCTTGCCGTGGGTCACCACCGGCACTACATCCGCACCCGCATGCGCCAGCAGCCCGGCGACATCCGCCCGCTCATCTTCCGGTTTGAGCTGAATAAAATCCGATATCATCAACCCCTTAACGGGCTGCACGGTGTCGGTGGCCTGCAACAATTTGCGTACGGCGATCAAACCCGCGAGGCGACCGTTATCTTCGATAAAAATATGCGACGGAATATCATCATCTTTTAATTTTTCAAAGAACTGCTCGCGTGCCAGAGCCACGCATAATGAAATATCAATAACGATAAAATCGGTATTCATATATTGCGCGATGGCGCTGTCATTGAAAGCCAGGTTTTGGTTGTGAATAGCGTAAGACATAGCAAATTCCCTTTGAATAATAAAATCTCTCAGGGGCGAGCAAGACAGGGCATGTCGGAAAGGAGATCCCCACGTCCTGGGTTCAGCACTGTACACCGTATCCCGCAAGGGAAGTTATACTGACAAAGCCTTGATTCGACAGTGCCTGTTTTACCCTGTGCCGGTTCTCTCGAACCCACCAGAGCGATAACGTTTATTTGTACAGGAGCCTCGCCATAACGAGATCGTTGTAAAACGAGAGGGATAATACGCTTATTTAAAACTGCTGCTGAGGAATTTTAATAATGTTGAAGAACGGTTTAAATGAATAGTATTAAACGCATGTTGAGGTTTTATTTAACTGTTTTCTTTTTAAATGGAGAATTCATTTGTTACCGGAGAGAGTAAAATGGCATGGCTGGACACGCTGCTGGATCATTTTGCGCATTATCCGACGCATCTGTTCGCGCTGCTCGTTGTTATGGCGTTGAGTAAATCGACGGTGCTGGTCTCCTCGGTGCTGCCGCCCGCATCGGTCATGCTGATGGCGGGGATCGCCGTCAGCCAGTCGAGTCTGCATCCCGGAATGACGTGGCTGGCGGTGGTGATGGGCGCTACGGCAGGTTCGGTGCTGAATTACCATATCGGCCAGCTGATGGGGCATACCCGGCTGGTGTCACGCCTCACCGCAAAACATGCCGATAAGATTCTGCGGGTACAGCATCAGCTGCAAAAGAACGGCGTAGTCGCGCTGTTCACGTCGCGTTTCCTGGCGGTGCTGCGTTATATCGTGCCGCTGGCGGCCGGCATGCTCAGGATGAGCGCGATGAAGGTTTACGTCGTTAGCCTGCTGTCAGCCTGCGCATGGGCGGCGCTGTATGTCGGCATCGTCACCGGCATCAGCATCTGAACGTATTCATCAGTTTGAGAAATGCTTCCCGAAAAAACGGTCACCAGTCTGTCACACTCAGCGTAACGATAAAAACGCATGAGGAAAAAGGGATGAGAAAAGCACTACTCGCTGTCGCCGTGGCAGGAACGCTTTCAGTGACGTTTGGGGCGCAGGCACAGGACACGCCGGATGGCTATCAGCTGGAACAGGTGCTCATCATGAGCCGCCACAACCTGCGCGCGCCGCTTGCCAATAACGGCAGCGTGCTGGAGCAGTCCACGCCGAAGCAGTGGCCGGAGTGGGACGTCCCGGGTGGACAGCTCACCACCAAAGGTGGCGTACTGGAAGTGTATATGGGTCACTATATGCGCGAGTGGCTGGCAGAGCAGGGGATGGTGAAGACGGGTGAATGCCCGCCAGCGGATACCGTCTATGCCTACGCCAACAGCCTCCAGCGCACCGTGGCGACCGCGCAGTTCTTTATCACCGGCGCGTTCCCCGGGTGCGATGTTCCTGTGCATCACCAGGAAAAAATGGGCACCATGGACCCCACCTTCAATCCGGTCATTACCGATAACTCCCCTGAGTTTCGCGAGAAAGCGCTGAAAGCGATGGAGACGGAACGGCAGAAAATGCAGCTGGATGAAAGCTACAAACTGCTGGAAAAGCTGACAAACTACAGCGACTCGCCGTCCTGCAAGGAGAAAAAAGTCTGCTCCCTGACGGAGGCGAAAGATACGTTCAGCGCCGATTATGAAAAAGAGCCGGGCGTCTCCGGGCCGCTGAAGGTGGGTAACTCGCTGGTAGATGCTTTCACGCTACAGTATTACGAAGGCTTCCCGACAGACCAGGTTGCCTGGGGGGAAATCAAAACCGATCAGCAGTGGCGCGTGCTGTCGAAGCTG
Organism: Enterobacter cloacae complex sp. AR_0002; assembly: GCF_001922365.1. Taxonomy (NCBI): domain Bacteria; kingdom Pseudomonadati; phylum Pseudomonadota; class Gammaproteobacteria; order Enterobacterales; family Enterobacteriaceae; genus Enterobacter; species Enterobacter cloacae complex sp. AR_0002. The sequence continues at coordinate 1,815,130 of NZ_CP018814.1, read as the reverse complement.
AAAAACGGCTATCAGGACTCGCTGTTTACGTCGACGGAGGTGGCGCAGAACGTGGCTAAACCGCTGGTGAAGTACATTGATAAAGCGCTGGTGACCGACCAGGCAAAAGCGCCAAAAATCACCCTGCTGGTAGGGCACGACTCTAACATCGCCTCGCTGCTGACCGCGCTGGACTTCAGGCCTTATCAGCTGCACGACCAGCAGGAAAGAACCCCGATTGGCGGTAAAATTGTCTTCCAGCGCTGGCATGATAAAAACACTAACCAGGAGCTGATGAAAATTGAGTATGTTTACCAGAGTTCAGATCAGCTGCGTAACGCCAGCGTACTGTCGCTGCAATCCCCTTCGCAGCGCGTGACGCTGGAGCTGAAGGGCTGTCCGGTGGATGGCAACGGCTTCTGTCCTGTCGATAAATTCAATGCGGTGATGGATAACGCGGCGAAATAGAAAATAACCCCCCGCGTGGGCGGGGGGAACGTTCAGACGTTTTTACGTTCGATGGTTTGCTCGCCCCAGAACAGCGAGTCTTTGTCGGTTTTTTTGAAGGCGCGAACCAGCACTTCATCGTTGCCTTCTTCCCAAATCTGTTCAGCCAGCTTTTCGTCATAATTGGCGACTTCAAAGATGGCTTCGGCAATCTCCGGAGAGGTATTGCGTAAACTTGCCCATTCGCCCACGTGGTGAGCTTTGGATTCTTGAGTTGGCATACTTGTCCTCCTGTTAGGTTAGCCGTTCAGTTTTTTGGCAAGACCCGCGACGTATTCACCCTGATAGCGGGCGATTGAAAGTTCTTCATTGCTTGGCTGACGTGAACCATCCCCACCGGCAATCGTTGTTGCGCCATAGGGCGTACCACCACGGACCTGGGAGACATCAAACAGTTCCTGCGCGCCGTAGCCAATCGGCACAATGACCATCCCATGATGCGCAAGCGTTGTCCAGGTGGAAGTGATCGTCTGCTCCTGGCCGCCGCCCGTGCCGGTAGAGCTGAACACGCTGGCCAGCTTGCCGTATAACGCGCCGGAGGCCCAGAGCCCGCCCGTCTGGTCGAGGAAGGTGCGCATCTGGCCGGACATATTGCCGAAGCGGGTCGGGGTGCCGAAGATAATGGCATCATAGTCCGCGAGCTCCTGCGGGGTGGCGACCGGGGCGTTTTGTGTTTTCCCCCCGGCTTTGGCGAAGGCTTCCGCCTGCATGGTTTCCGGTACGCGTTTAACCACGACCTCAACGCCGTCTACTCTGTTTGCGCCTTCTGCTACTGCGTGAGCCATGGTTTCAATGTGTCCATACATGGAATAATAGAGCACCAGAACTTTTGCCATTTTGCATCACTCCTCGTTGGTTTTTCTTACAGCGGATCGCTGCGTTCCTTTAAAGATATGACATCACAGCCAGACTGCAAAAATGAACGGCATTTCTTTGATATATAACAATATCTTTTCGTTACGTGCTTTGTAGCAAAATGAAACAACTTTCGCGGCGCGGATTTTTCAAAATATAAGAATGGCTTATGAATGACTTCCTCAATATTTCATACGAAAGGCTGAGATCATGTTGCAGAATATTACCTCTCGCTTGCCGGATAGCCGCATTACACTAAGCTTAGTTTCACGCGGCACAGATAAAGGCACTGTCCTTGAGCCGCGAGGTGAAAGAATCCTCTTTTACTGAATGCAATATGATGTCTAATGTTTCACACTCTGGAGGTTAGAGATGGCAAACCATCGTGGTGGTTCAGGTAATTTCGCTGAAGACCGTGAAAGAGCATCAGAAGCAGGTCGTAAAGGTGGCCAGTCTAGCGGGGGCAACTTTAAAAACGACCCTCAGCGCGCATCAGAGGCTGGTAAAAAAGGGGGTAAAAATAGCCACGGCAGCAACAAGTAGTACGCCGGGTTAACTCTCTGCCGCCGGGTTTCCCGGCGGTTTTTTTATGTCTGCTACATTGAACTGTCATCAAAGGCATCGCACACTACAGGATTGATTCTTCGTGCTGGTGTCCCATGTCCGTTTCCCGTTTTACCTTCTCCATTAAGCCTCAGGAAGCCATCCTGATTTTGATCACCATGTTCTGGGGCGGAACCTTTCTTGCCGTTCAGTACGCGGTCACGATGAGCGATCCGTTTTTCTTTGTAGGGCTGCGTTTTGCAACAGCTGCGGTTGCCGTGGCGCTTATTTCACTGAAAACCCTGCGCGGATTGACCCTGAGAGAGCTTAAAGCGGGTGTCGCCATTGGCGTGGCGATTGCCATGGGTTACAGCCTGCAAACGTGGGGGCTCCAGTCTATCTCCAGCAGTAAATCCGCCTTCATCACCGCCATGTACGTACCGCTGGTGCCGCTGTTGCAGTGGCTGTGCCTCGGCAGAATGCCGGGCCTGATGTCGTGCATTGGCATCGTGCTGGCGTTCATCGGCCTTATTTTATTAGCCGGGCCGGAAAATAATCTGCTGGCGCTGGGGCCGGGGGAGATCATCACTCTGGTGGGGGCCGTCGCCATTGCGGCAGAAATTATTCTGATTAGCGCCTGGGCAGGAAAAGTGGACGTCAAGCGGGTGACGGTGGTGCAGCTTGCCACCGCGTCGCTGGTGGCGTTCGCGACGATGGTGCCGGCAGGGGAGTCCGTCCCGCCGATGTCTACCGGGCTTATCGTCGTGGCGCTGGGGCTGGGCATTTTCAGCGCCATTATCCAGGTTACCATGAACTGGGCGCAGCGCAGCGTATCCCCGACACGGGCGACGGTCATTTACACCGGTGAACCGGTGTGGGCGGGTATTTTCGGGCGACTCGCCGGGGAGCGTCTGCCGCTGCTGGCGCTGGTGGGCGCGGCATTTATTATCGCCGGGGTGCTGGTGAGCGAGTTGAAGTTAAAAAAACGACGTAAGGCGACTGCCGGATTGAGCGCTGAACAAGGGGCAGATAGCTAACAACGCGCACCCTGTCCGTTTAGCCCGACGGCGCTTCGCTTGCTCGGGCCTACTTGCCAATTGTAGGCCGGGTAAGCGTAGCGTCACCCGGCAAGAATGCGGCACGTATTTCAGGTGGAAGGGGTGATGGCTTTTCCTTGCGGTACATCCCTTTTCCGGCGGCTCAGCAGGGCGTTGAGCAGGATCGCGCCGAAGGTCGCCGTGCCAATCCCGCCTACCGTAAACCCGCCCAGCGTCAGGGCGAAATCACCCGCCCCCAGCACCAGTGTCACCGCCACCATGATCAGGTTACCATTCTGGCTCAGATCAACATGATTCTGCACCCAGATACGTGCCCCCGCGACGGCAATAAGACCAAATACCACAATCGAGGCGCCGCCAATCACGGGTGCCGGGATGGTGTGGATCAATGCGCCGAATTTTGGGGAAAAGCCGAGCAGCATCGCCATCACCGCCGCCGCCACGAAGACCAGCGTCGAGTAGACTTTGGTCACTGCCATCACGCCGATGTTTTCCGCGTAGGTCGTCACGCCGCTGCCGCCGACCGAGCCGGAGAGCATGGTCGCCAGACCGTCTCCCACAAACGCCCGTCCCATATACGGGTCCATATTGCGGCCGGTCATTCCCGCTACGGCTTTCAAATGGCCCAGGTTTTCAGCCACCAGAATCACCGCGACAGGCGCGATGAGCATCATCGCCTGAGCGTTAAAGGTGGGCGAGGTTATGTGCGGCATGCCGAACCAGGCGGCCTGATGAATCAGTGTGAAATCAACCGGTTTGCCGAGGCCGAACACGTTCGCCAGCAGCGCGTAGACCAGACAGGCCGCAATCAGCCCGACCAGGATCAGCAGCCGCTGGATCATGCCGCGCGTAAAGACCGCCACCACGCCGATGCACAGCACCGTAATCACCGCCATCCAGCTTTCAAACGGCGAGCCGGATACGCTCTTCACCGCAATCGGCGCGAGGTTCAGGCCTATCGCCATCACCACCGCCCCGGTGACAACGGGGGGCATCATCCGCTCGATCCAGCGTGTGCCGACTTTGATCACCACCAGACCGGTCAGGGTATAGACCAGCCCACAGGCGATAATGCCGCCGAGGGCCACGCTCAGGTTGGGGTTAATACCCTGACCGTTAAACCCGGTCGCTGCAATGACCACTCCAACGAAGGCGGCGCTGGAGCCCAGATAGCTGGGCACACGCCCGCCGGTGACAAAAAAGAACAGCAGGGTACCCATACCCGACATCAAAATGGCGAGGTTAGGATCCAGCCCCATCAGCATGGGCATCAGCACCGTCGCACCAAACATCGCGACCGCATGCTGCACGCCCATCACCATTGTCTGCCCGAGCGGGAGCCTTTCATCCGGCGCGACCACGCCTGCTTCTGTGGAGGTCGATTTCAACTGCCAGTGGGGAAGTCCGAACATGATCTGTCTCCTGAATGCGGATTAACAGGCGGGTCGCATAAGTGCGTGATAGCCGCGGTCGAACCACACCAGCCCTTGCGGCGCCGGGTGGCGTACGATGGATACGATGTCGCAAAACAGAATGTCGTGGGTGCCGACGCTCACCACCTGGCTGATGCGGCAGTCGAATGAGGCCAGGGCCGCCTCCAGACGCGGGCAGCCCGTCTCCCCCGTCTGCCAGCGGGCAGCGGCAAAGCGGTCCTCAGTCGGCGTTTTACCGCCAAACAGGTTGGATAAAGGCTCCTGTCCGGCACTCAGCGTGTTAACGCACAGGGTGCGGTTCTCGCTGAAAATCGGCCAGACCGACGCGCCGCGGTTGAGGCAAACCAGCAGAGTGGGCGGGGTATCGGTTACGCTGCATACCGCGCTTGCGGTAAAGCCCGCCATTCCCGCCGGGCCGTCGGTGGTGATGATATTGACCGCCGCACCGACGCAGGCCATGGCATCACGGAACGTTTGTTGATCAAGGGTCGTCATGATGGCTCCTTATTTACGCCAGCCCGCAGGCGTCTTCGAAGGTCAGACGCGGTAAGCGCCCATAAACTTTGCGCATATCGCCATAGCCGATGTTAATCAGCAGATTGCTTTTAAGCAGCGTGCCCGTGAAAAAGGCCGCGTCCACTTTTTCCCGGTCAAAACCCGACATCGGCCCGGTGTCCAGCCCGAGCGCGCGGCAGGCGAAAATCAGGAACGCGGCCTGCATCGAGCTGTTGCGAAAGGCGGTCTCTTCCGCCAGCGCGGGGCTTGCGGTAAACCAGCTTCTGGCATCGCCGTGCGGGAACAGTTCAGGCAGGCGCTCATAAAACTCGCTGTCCCAGGCGACAATCGCCGTGACCGGGGCAGTGAGCGTTTTCTCAAGGTTGCCGCTGGAGAGCGCCGGGCGCAGCTTTTCTTTTCCTTCCGGGCTTCGCACAAACACAATGCGCGCCGGGGAGCAGTTGGCGGACGTCGGCCCCCATTTCATCAGGTCATAAATCTCGTGCAGCGTCTCGTCACTGACCGGTATATCCAGCCAGCCGTTATGGGTACGTGCGCCGGTAAACAGCGTTTCCAGCGCGGCGGGCGTGATGGCTTCGCTCATTCAAACTCCTTACAAAGCGGGTTCTGGGCTGTGCAGCAGGCTGGCAAGCCCGTTCAGCAGCAGAGTGTTAAAGATGTCCGGCGCGGTCACGTTGCAGGCATGCCCGCCCTGGCGCATGACCGTTTTGCGGGCGTGCGGGAGTGCGGCGTGCAGTTCATCAGAACAGACGGACGGCACCAGCAGATCGTCGGTGGAACAGATAATCTGCACGGGGCAGCGAACGCGTGCAGCGTGGCGGCTGAAATCGGCCTGCTTCAGCGCATGCAGCCTGCGCAGCAGATTGGCTTTGCCCTGAAAATGGGCCAGCGCCAGCGCGTCCTCGGCCTCCAGCCGCGGGGCGCGGGCGGCCATCCAGTCTGCCGGGTAGAGGAACAAGGGCTGTGCCTCTACCCACGCCTGCGCGCCGCCCGCATGCAGCAGACGTTCGCGAACGTCAAAACAGCGTCGGGTATGGGCATTGAGCGTCAGCCAGCCGTTGACGCAGACCAGCGCGGTAAGGGCGTCGGGCTTATCGATGGCCAGCCGCAGGCCCACCAGCGCCCCCAGCGCGTGGCCGACCACGCAGTAACGGGCGATCCCTGCCCCGGCTAACGCCAGTGCGAGCTCGTCGGCCATGTGTGCGAGGGTGTAGTCTTCCGGCAGGGTATCCGGGTTATTCCCCGTGCCCCGCTGGTCGTAGCACACCACCTGATACTCCTGCCCCAGCACGGCGAGCTGAGGCAGCCAGTAGCTCCCGCTGCCGCCGAGCCCGGCAATCAGTACCACCACGGGCGCGCCCGCAAAGGGGGGCGGGGAAATGGACAGTTTCATGGCGGCCTCACTTCGCGATGTGCGCAACGGTGGCAATTTCAACCAGCGCGTCCGGCTTTACCAGCCCGCACTGGATGCAAAACCGCGCCGGTTTATCGCCCGGGAAAAACTCCGCGTAGATTTCGTTAATCGCGGCGTAGTTTTTCCAGTCGGTGATAAAGATGCTGTTGAAGGTCACGTCCTCCATCGTGCCACCCGCCGTTTCGATCACGGTTTTGATCGTCTCCAGCACGTGGCGGGTTTGCGCCTTTGGGTCATCGATAAACACCACGTTGTTGTCTTTATCAAACGGCAGCGTGCCCGAGACATACACCACGCCGTCGGCGAGGGTGCCGGGAACGAAGGGGGCAATCGGAGTGCTGGTGCCCGGCGGAATAATCACGGATTTCGGCATAGCGGTTCTCCTCAGGCGATACGGGCGAGCGGGGGATCCAGCGCGTCGCAGAAATCATTGACGTTACTGACCCAGCCAAAAAAGGTTTCGATATTGAACAGGGCGGCTTTCTGGGCAAAATCCGGCCCGGCCTGATGGGTAGCGTCTTCCAGCACCACGCCAAAATACTCGAGGAAAAAGCCGTCGCGCAGGGTCGACTCCACGCAGACGTTGGTGGCAATGCCCGTAAAGACCAGATGACGAATGCCCCGGCTGCGCAGCAGGCTGTCGAGCGGGGTATTGAAAAAGCCGCTGTAGCGCGGTTTCGGCAGTACGATATCGCTGGCTTCCGGTACCAGCTCATCCACCAGTTGATAATCCCAGCCGCCTTTCGCCAGCAGCGTGCCCTGGAGTTCTGGCCGTTGGCGCATGGTTTTCAGGGCGTTGGATTTGTGAAAGTTGGGGGAGCCGGGACCACCAGCTTCGACGTACTGGTCGTCCCAGCCGTTCTGGAACCAGACGATGAGCATGCCCGCAGCGCGCGCAGCGTGCACGGCGGTTTTAATGTTCTCGATCACCGGCTGCGTGGTGGAGACGTCAAACCCGGCCAGATCCAGATACCCGCCTTTACTGGCATAGGCGTTTTGCATATCCACCACGATCAGCGCGCTGCGCTGCACGTCAAAGGTAATGGCTTCCGGGCGAGCGTTGAGGGTCGTCATTACGCCACCTCCTTCGTCACGGCAGGGATGTGGGCGCGGCACTGCATCAGCGGCTGAATGCGCTCGCCGAAGGTTTCCACGCCGGTGAGAAAATCATCGAAGGTCAGCAGCACGCCTTCGGCGCCGGGCACGGCAGCCACTTCGTCGAGCATTCTGGCGACGCTGGCATACGAGCCAACCAGGGTGCCCATGTTGATATTGACGGCAGACGTCGGGTCGGCCATCTGGCGAACGTTGGTGTCCGCGCCGGAGCGGGTATCCTTCTGGCTCTGCTCGGTCAGCCAGCTCAGCGCTTCGTCATCCGCGCCGTCCTTGTATCGTTCCCATTTGGCGCGCGCGGCGTCATCGGTTTCGTCGGCAATCACCATAAACAGCACGTAGGAGCCCACGTCGCGCCCGGTTTTGTCGGCGGCCGCTTTCATGCGTGCCGCAGTGGGCGCGAAGGCGGCAGGGGTGTTAACGCCTTTGCCGAAGCAGAAGTTGAAGTCGGCGTATTTCGAGGAAAATTCCATTCCCGCGTCGCTCTGCCCGGCGCAGATAACCTTCATCGGCACCGACGGCTGCGGGCTGACGCGGCAGTCGTTCATGGTGAAGAAATCGCCTTTGAAATCGCTTTTGCCGGTGCCCCACAGATCGCGCAGCACCTGCACATATTCAGTCAGGTAGTCGTAGCGACGGGAGAAGTAATCGTCCCCCGGCCAGATCCCCATCTGCTCGTACTCCGGCTTTTGCCAGCCGGTGACCAGGTTAACGCCAAAGCGCCCGCCGGAGATGGAGTCGATGGTGGAGGCCATCCGCGCCACGATCGCCGGGGGCAGGGTAAGGGTGGCGGCGGTGGCGTAGATCTGGATCCGCGAGGTGACCGCCGCCAGGCCCGCCATCAGGGTAAAGGACTCCAGGTTGTGGTCCCAGAATTCGGTCTTACCGCCGAAACCGCGCAGCTTGATCATCGAGAGCGCAAAGTCGAAATGGTAATGCTCCGCTTTCTGCACGATGGCTTTATTCAGCTCAAAGGTCGGCATGTATTGCGGGGCAGTGGTCGAGATAAGCCAGCCGTTGTTGCCGATCGGTACAAATACGCCAATTTTCATCACGAACCTCTCTTCATTACGTCGCAGGTGTCACGATGTTTTTGCAAAGGCAGTGCCAGTTTTGAAAATCACTTTGTTATTAGGGTGTTAAATGATGGTTGTTGAAATTAACAGCGAAAATGTGGACTAGATGGTCAAAATCATTGCACAGAAAACAGGCACTCATGCGCGCTGAGGGTGCAGAAGGTCGTGGCGAGACGGGGGTTTTGCTATGCTGAGCGCAGGACAGAAAATGGAGAGCGAAAATGACACAAGGCGCAGTGAAAACACCCGGAAAACGTTCGCAGGCGGTGAGCGCCAAGAAACAGGCGATCCTCAGCGCTGCGCTGGAGACATTTTCGCAGTTTGGTATTCACGGTACGCGCCTTGAGCAGGTGGCGGAGCAGGCCGGGGTGTCCAAGACCAATCTGCTCTACTACTACCCGTCGAAAGAGGCGCTGTATGTGGCGGTGATGCAGCAAATCCTCGATATCTGGCTGGCACCTCTCAAGGCGTTTCGCGAAGAGCTGGCCCCGCTGGTGGCGATAGAGGAGTACATAAGGCTGAAGCTGGAGGTATCGCGTGATTACCCGCAGGCATCCAGGCTGTTCTGTCTGGAGATGTTGCAGGGCGCGCCGCTGTTGCAGGCGGAGCTGACGGGAGATCTAAAGCAGCTGGTGGACGATAAATCGGCCATTATTGCCGGATGGGTCGCCAGCGGAAAACTGGCGCCCGTCGATCCGCATCATCTGATCTTCATGATTTGGGCCTCAACCCAGCACTACGCTGACTTCGCGGCCCAGGTCGAGGCGGTGACCGGTAAAACGCTCCAGGACGAGGCGTTTTTCCAGAGCACCCTCGAAAACGTACAGCGGATGATTATCGAAGGGATCCGCGTGCGTTAATTGCCCGGTGGGAGAGGGCAGCTTAGGTCGCCCTCTTCACACTGCATCAGCGTGGCCAGAAACGCTTCGCGCTCTGCGGTTTTCTCCGCCAGACACTGGTTCACAATCATTGGCTGAACGCTCCCGCCTTCCGTACCCGAACCGATAAACGCACAGTCTGCGTCGCGCAGGCCGATCCACGCCTGCTGCGCCTTTTTCAGCAGGTCGCGCTGAGGGGCTGCCGCGCGTTTGATGGCGGCCTGGTACGTCTGGTTGAGCTTTTTATCCGCAGCCTGGTACTGCTCTGCCGCACAGGCACTGAGTTCTGTCTGGGTGGTCGCTTTGTCGCACTCGTCGGCCAGCGCGCCGGCGCTGAGCAGCAGTGCTGCGCCTGCGATAAGATATCGTTTCATACACTCCCCAATAAAATAAGGCTCCGTCTCCGGAGCCTTATTAGCACAGCGTTAGCCGATTGTCATCAGGCTGGCGTTACCCCCCGCCGCCGCGGTGTTGACGCTGAGCGAGCGCTCAACGTACAGACGCTCCAGCAGCAGGTTGGTTTCCCCGCGCGCAAAGCCCTGCACGGAAACGATGGCACCGCTGCGGGCCGCAACCTGCTCGCACAGTTCGCGCAGCTGGTCGGAATCACCGTGGTAGATCACCGCGTCAAACGGCTGGGTCAGCAGGGCATCGGCCTTCGCAAAGCGAATGCGGGCCGAAACCGCTTTTGGCAACTGTTTGGCGAGGTCGCGATGCAGGGCATCTTCCGGCCACAGCACCTCACAGCCCGTTGCCGTTGCGGCTGCCAGCTGCACCAGCGCATCCTGCTCGTTATCCGCCACGCACAGCACACGCTCGCGCGGCATCAGCGTCCAGGTGTTGCGCTCACCGGTTGGACCCGGCAGCAGACGCTGTGTTCCCGCCTGCGCCAGCTCGCCGTACTGCTGTGCAATCGCATGCAGCTCGGGACGATTTTCAGCCCACTTAATCAGCGCGTCCAGCGGCTGGGTCAGCACGGCTTTCACCTGCGCATCCACCGGATATTCCGCGTCCTGACGCGCCAGCGTCACGCCCAGCGCATTTTCCGGACGATTTGCCAGCAGGCGGTACAGATAGAGCGGACCGCCCGCTTTCGGGCCGGTGCCGGAGAGACCTTCACCGCCGAATGGCTGCACGCCCACGACCGCGCCAACCATGTTGCGGTTGACGTACAGGTTGCCAACTTTAGCATTGCCGGTCACCTGGGCAATGGTTTCGTCGATACGGGTATGCACGCCAAGCGTCAGGCCGTAACCCGAGGCGTTGATCTGATCGATCAGCTCGTTGAGGTTGTTACGGTTGTAGCGCACCACGTGCAGTACCGGGCCGAAGACCTCTTTTTTCAGCTCGTCGAAGCTTGCCAGCTCAATCAGCGTTGGCGGCACGAAGGTGCCGGTCTGCCACTCGCGGGCATCTTCGCTGTTCTCGCGCACCGCCTGGAACACCGGACGGCCTTTTGCACGCATGGTCTGAATGTGGTTTTCAATGTTGGCTTTGGCTTCCGCGTCGATCACCGGCCCGATGTCGGTAGTGAGACGGCCCGGGTTGCCCATGCGGCATTCCGCCATCGCACCGCGCAGCATCTTCAGCGTGTGGTCAGCCACGTCATCCTGTAAGCACAGTACGCGCAGGGCGGAACAGCGTTGGCCCGCGCTGTCGAAGGCAGAAGCCAGCACGTCAACGACGACCTGCTCGGTGAGTGCGGAGGAGTCCACGATCATGGCGTTCATGCCGCCGGTTTCAGCGATCAGCGGGGTAGGACGGCCCTGCGCATCCAGACGGGTGGCGATGTTGCGTTGTAGCAGGGAGGCCACTTCGGTAGAACCGGTAAACATCACGCCGCGTACGCGGTTATCGGAGGTCAGTTTGGCCCCGACCGTTTCACCGCGCCCTGGCAGCAGCTGCACCACGCCCGCCGGTACGCCCGCTTCCAGCAGAATGTTAATGCCCTGGGCGGCAATCAGCGGGGTCTGCTCTGCCGGTTTTGCCAGCACGCTGTTGCCTGCGGCCAGCGCTGCGGCAATCTGGCCGGTGAAGATCGCCAGCGGGAAGTTCCACGGGCTGATACACACCACCGGGCCGAGCGGACGGTGGGTTTCGTTGTCGAAATCATCGCGCACCTGACCCGCGTAGTAGTGCAGGAAGTCGACCGCCTCGCGCACTTCGGCGATGGCGTTGCTGAAGGTTTTACCCGCTTCACGCACCAGAATGCCGATAAGCTGCTGCATCTGATCTTCTATCAGCACCGCCGCGCGTTCCAGAATGGCGGCACGCTCCTGCGGCGGGGTGGCAAACCAGATTGGCGCATTGTTCACCGCGCTCTCCAGGGCCTGCTCCACTTCCGCTTCCGTGGCTTCGCGCACGTAGCCGACGATATCCTTCGGCTCTGCCGGGTTGATCACCGGCTGCATTTCACCGTCCTCAACGGACTGCTCAAGGATCGGTTTAGCCTGCCACTTCTGCAATGCGCTGTTAAGCAGGGCGGAAGAGAGCGACGCCAGACGGTGTTCGTTGGCGAGATCCAGACCCGCCGAGTTGACGCGACCTGCACCATACAGCTCGCGCGGCAGGGCAATCTTCGGATGCGGCAGACCAATCTGGCCTTCCTGCGCCGCCAGCTTCTCAACGGCCTGCACCGGATCGGCCACCAGTTCGTCCAGCGGCAGGGTGGTGTCGGCGATGCGGTTAACGAAGGAGGTGTTCGCCCCGTTCTCCAGCAGACGGCGCACCAGGTAGGCCAGCAGGGTTTCGTGGGTACCTACCGGGGCATAGATTCGGCACGGACGGTTCAGCTTGCCGTCGGCCACTTTACCGGTCACCTGCTCGTACAGCGGTTCACCCATGCCGTGCAGGCACTGGAACTCGTACTGGCCCGGATAGTAGTTCTGACCCGCCAGACTGTAGATCGCCGCCAGGGTGTGGGCGTTGTGGGTGGCGAACTGCGGATAAATCAGGTTCGGCACGCCGAGCAGTTTTTTCGCGCAGGCGAGGTAAGAGACGTCGGTATAGACCTTGCGGGTATAGACCGGATAGCCTTCCAGACCTTCCATCTGGGCGCGTTTGATTTCGCTGTCCCAGTAGGCGCCCTTCACCAGACGGATCATCAGGCGGCGACGGCTGCGGCTGGCCAGGTCAATCAGGTAGTCAATGACGAACGGACAGCGTTTCTGGTAGGCCTGGATAACGAAACCAATCCCGTTCCAGCCCGCCAGCTCCGGCTCGAAGCACAGTTTTTCCAGCAGGTCGAGGGAGATCTCCAGACGGTCCGCCTCTTCGGCGTCGATGTTGATGCCGATATCATACTGGCGCGCCAGCAGGGTCAGGGACTTCAGGCGCGGGTAGAGCTCTTCCATTACCCGATCGTACTGCGCACGGCTGTAGCGCGGGTGCAGGGCGGAAAGCTTGATAGAGATGCCCGGACCTTCATAAATACCGCGACCGTTGGACGCTTTACCGATGGCGTGGATCGCCTGCTGGTAAGAGACCATGTAGGCCTGCGCGTCGGCGGCGGTCAGCGCCGCTTCGCCCAGCATGTCGTAGGAGTAGCGGAAGCCTTTGTCTTCCAGCTTGCGGGCGTTCGCCAGCGCTTCGGCAATGGTTTCCCCGGTGACGAACTGCTCGCCCATCAGGCGCATCGCCATGTCCACGCCCTTGCGGATCAGCGGCTCGCCGCTCTTGCCGATGATGCGGTTCAGAGAGCGCGACAGGTTGGCTTCGTTATGGGTGGAGACCAGCTTGCCGGTAAACAGCAGGCCCCAGGTGGCGGCGTTAACGAACAGGGACGGACTGCGGCCAATGTGGGAGTGCCAGTTGCCGTTGCTGATTTTGTCGCGGATCAGGGCATCGCGGGTGGCTTTATCCGGAATACGCAGCAGCGCTTCCGCCAGACACATCAGCGCCACGCCTTCCTGCGAGGAGAGGGAGAACTCCTGCAACAGACCCTGCACCATACCGGCGCGTCCGCTGGCGGTTTTCTGATTACGCAGCTTGTCGGCGAGCTGATACGCCAGGCTGTGCGCCTGAGCGGCAACGGCTTCCGGCAGGCGCGCCTGCTCCAGCAGCATCGGCACGGCGTCGGTTTCGGCACGGCGGTAGGCGCCGGTAATGGCGGCGCGGCTGACGGACTGCGGCAGGATCTGCTCGGCAAATTCGAGGAACGGCTGGTGGTTCTCCTCAACGGCCGTCGCGGCTTCTTCGCTTTCGTTCGCTGCGCCCGCCAGCAGGGCAGGCAGCTCCGGCAGACCTTCTTCACTCTCCAGTCTTTCCAGATAGTTAAAAATCGCCTGCTTGATTAACCAGTGCGGTGTGCGGTCGATGCGGGTCGCAGCGGTTTTAATCCGTTCGCGGGTAGCGTCATCCAGCTTAACCCCCATGGTGGTCATCCCCATGCCAAAACTCCTGTTGTTCTGTAATAGCGTTCTGTTGATAGCGTGAAATATCCACCATGTTGCAACTTTGTGCAACCGTGTTAAATGTGACCTGGTCTGCAAGCTGGAAAATGAATGGATTGTTAACGATTAGTTAGCTGTGAAAAAGAACGTGCGGCCGTTTCTGAGCCCAGTTTTTATGCGGTGCTTAACACTTTTTAAAGGTGCAACCCGTAAAAGCGTGAGCGAGTGCAACCTATAGGAAAGACGTATAAAACCAGTGATGAAATTCATGTAAATGCAGTGTTAAATCGTTTGTCAGTGGGATGCGTATACGGCAGGATAGCGCGCCCAACGGAAACACATACACACATCACTACGTTCCGGTGATGACATAACAAGGCAACCCGGACGGTTGTCGCTCGACATTTTGGAGAATTTGAATGGCTATTAGCACACCGATGCTGGTGACATTTCTCGTTTATATTTTTGGCATGATCCTGATAGGGTTTTTGGCATGGCGTTCCACTAAAAACTTTGACGACTACATCCTCGGCGGGCGCAGCTTAGGCCCGATGGTCACCGCACTCTCTGCGGGCGCTTCCGACATGAGCGGCTGGCTGCTGATGGGGCTGCCGGGCGCGATTTTCATCTCCGGTATCTCCGAAAGCTGGATCGCCATCGGCCTGACCGTTGGCGCATGGATCAACTGGAAGCTGGTAGCAGGCCGTCTGCGTGTGCATACCGAAGCCAACAACAACGCCCTGACGCTGCCGGACTACTTCACCGGACGCTTTGAAGATAACAGCCGTATCCTGCGCATTATCTCTGCGGTGGTGATCCTGCTGTTCTTCACCATCTACTGTGCTTCCGGCATCGTGGCGGGCGCGCGTCTGTTCGAAAGTACTTTCGGCATGAGCTATGAAACCGCCCTGTGGGCCGGTGCGGCCGCGACCATCCTCTATACCTTCGTGGGCGGATTCCTGGCGGTAAGCTGGACCGACACCGTGCAGGCGAGCCTGATGATCTTCGCCCTGATCCTGACTCCGGTGATTGTCATTTTCACCGTCGGCGGCTTTGGCGAATCGCTGGAAGTGATCAAGCAGAAGAGCATCGAAAACGTCGATATGCTGAAAGGGCTGAACTTTGTCGCCATCGTCTCCCTGATGGGCTGGGGCCTGGGCTACTTCGGCCAGCCGCACATTCTGGCGCGTTTCATGGCGGCGGATTCTCACCATACCATCGTTCACGCGCGTCGCATCAGCATGACGTGGATGATTTTGTGTCTGGCGGGCGCGTGCGCGGTTGGCTTCTTCGGCATTGCGTACTTTAACAACAACCCGGCGCAGGCGGGCGCGGTGAACCAGAACGCCGAGCGCGTGTTCATCGAACTGGCGCAGATTCTGTTTAACCCTTGGATTGCCGGTATTCTGCTCTCCGCGATCCTGGCTGCGGTGATGTCCACCCTGAGCTGTCAGCTGCTGGTGTGCTCCAGCGCCATCACCGAAGACCTCTACAAAGCGTTCCTGCGTAAGGGCGCGAGCCAGAAAGAGCTGGTGTGGGTAGGGCGTTTTATGGTGCTGCTGGTTGCGCTGGTGGCGATTGCGCTGGCAGCAAACCCGGAAAACCGCGTGCTGGGGCTGGTGAGCTACGCGTGGGCGGGCTTCGGTGCCGCGTTTGGGCCGGTAGTCCTGTTCTCCGTCATGTGGTCACGCATGACCCGCAACGGCGCGCTGGCGGGGATGATTATTGGTGCGGTTACCGTTATAGTCTGGAAACAGTTCGCCTGGCTGGGCCTGTACGAAATCATTCCTGGCTTCATCTTCGGCAGCATCGGTATCGTGGTCTTCAGCCTGCTGGGTAAAGCACCGTCTGCCTCCATGCAGAAACGCTTTGCGGAAGCCGACGCGCACTACCACACTGCGCCGCCGACTAAGCTTCAGGCTGAGTAATCTCCCCTCACCCTAACCCTCTCCCCGGTGGGGAGAGGGGATAGTCCTTTCACCTATGTGAGTCTTCATCAATGAGAATTAAAACAGGGTTAATGGTGGCAGCATTCGTGATGCTGGCGGGCTGTAACGCACCCGCGCAGCACGTGCCGGTGGAAACCTGCAAAGCGGATAACCAGATGCAGCAGACCACGCTCTATTTTGGCTTGAATCGCCCGGCAGGGGCGCAGATTACCGGCAGCGAGTGGCAGCAGTTTGTTGACCAGGACGTGACGCCGCGTTTTCGCGATGGCTTAACGGTGTTTGATGCCCGTGGTCAGTGGCTGGGTAACGACGGCAAGGTGGCGCGCGAGCCGAGCAAGGCGCTGATGCTGATCCACGGGAAAGATGCGCAGAGTGAGAAGAATATTGAAGCGTTGCGCGGGATCTATAAGTCACGCTTCGCGCAGGAGTCGGTGATGCGGGTTGACCAGCCGGTGTGCGTGCAGTTTTAATGAAAAACGGCGGGAAATCCCGCCGTTGTAGTATCGTAGGCCCGTGCAAGCGAAGCGCCGCCGGGCATTAACCGCACAAAACTTACAACACCAACCCCGCAAAGCTCGCCGAAAGCAGGCTCACCAGCGTCGCGCCGTACACCAGACGCAAACCAAACCGCGACACCACGTTGCCCTGCTGCTCGTTCAGACCTTTTATTGCCCCCGCCACAATGCCAATGGAAGCAAAGTTAGCGAACGACACCAGGAACACGGACAAAATACCCAGCCCGCGAGGTGACATTTGATGGGCAATTTTTTGCAGCTCGATCATCGCCACAAATTCATTCGCCACCAGTTTAGTTGCCATAATGCTCCCCGCGTTTAAGGCATCGCTCAACGGAATACCAATAAGCCACGCCAGCGGATAAAACACATAACCCAGAATCTGCTGGAAGCTCATGCCAAATATGCTGGAGAAGAGGGCGTTAACGGCGCTAATAAGGGCGATAAAACCAATCAGCATCGCCAGAATAATCATTGCCACCTTAAAACCGGCCAGAATATACTCGCCCAGCATTTCAAAGAAGCTCTGGGATTCGTGCAGTTTTTCCAGCTTGATATCCGGCTCCGCTTCCGGGCGGGTCGGGTTAATGACCGAAAGAATAATAAAGGTGCTGAACATGTTCAGGATCAGCGCCGCGACGACAAATTTGGCGTCGAGCATGGTCATATAGGCCCCGACAATCGACAGCGACACCGTCGACATAGCCGTGGCAGCCATCGTAAACAGACGACGTGAGGAGAGATCCCCGAGTACGCCCTTGTAGGCAATAAAGTTTTCCGACTGACCGAGGATCAGCGAGCTCACCGCGTTGAAGGATTCCAGCTTGCCCATGCCGTTCAGTTTTGACAGCAGCGTCCCGATCACCCGAATAAAGATCGGCAGAATGCGCCAGTGCTGAAGAATACCGATCAACGCTGAGATAAAAATAATGGGGCAGAGCACGCCAAGGAAAATAAACGCCAGCCCTTTTTCACCCATCCCGCCAAAGACAAAATTCGTCCCTTCGGCAGCGAATTTAAGCAGCGACTCAAAGAAACCGGAGACGTATTTAATAATAAACAGACCGCTTTCTGCATGCAGGAAAAAGAACGCCAGCGCAATTTCAATCACGATCAGCTGTAAAACGAAACGAATACGAACTTTTCGGCGGTCGAAACTCACCAGCCAGGCAAGCGCAAGAATAATCACCAGCGCCAGCAGGAAATGGACAATTTTAAACATGGTTTATTTTCAGTTGGTTTTCGAGGTGGACATTTAGCCACAGCCCCGGTTAACCGTAAATGGGCATTTTCGTTATACCTTATAAACGCAACGGTTACTCAGGCAATTATTACTCCGCAATGCGTTTACATCTGGTCATCAAAACGCAACACATTTCGCTTGTTTTTCTTGTTGCCGTAATGATAATCACTATCACAAGAATTTACCTTTCTTTGCATCAGTTGACCGCGATAAACATTTAAGGTGTCGGCATGTTTGTTCCTTTTCTCATTATGTTACGTGAAGGCCTTGAAGCGGCCCTGATTGTTAGCCTTATCGCCAGTTATCTGAAGCGTACCCAGCGCGGACGCTGGATTGGCGTGATGTGGGTTGGCGTTTTCCTTGCCGCGGCGCTCTGCCTGGGGCTGGGTATTCTTATCAACGAAACCACCGGTGAATTTCCGCAGAAAGAGCAGGAGCTGTTTGAAGGCATTGTTGCCGTAATAGCGGTGGTGATCCTCACCTGGATGGTGTTCTGGATGCGCAAAGTTTCCCGTAACGTGAAGGTACAGCTTGAGCAGGCGGTGGATAACGCTCTGCAAAAAGGCAACCACCACGGCTGGGCGCTGATCATGATGGTCTTTTTCGCCGTGGCGCGTGAAGGCCTGGAGTCCGTGTTCTTCCTGCTCGCGGCTTTTCAGCAGGACGTGGGCATCTGGCCGCCGCTGGGCGCGATGCTCGGGCTGGCCACGGCGGTTGTGCTTGGCTTCCTGCTCTACTGGGGCGGCATTCGTCTTAACCTGGGCGCGTTCTTCAAGTGGACCAGCCTGTTTATTCTGCTGGTGGCCGCGGGACTGGCGGCAGGGGCGATCCGCGCCTTCCACGAAGCGGGCCTGTGGAACCACTTCCAGGACGTGGCGTTCGATCTCAGCAACGTCCTGTCGACCCATTCACTGACCGGTACCCTGCTCGAAGGGATCTTCGGCTACCAGGAAACGCCGAGCGTCAGCGAAGTGGCGATGTACTTTATCTATCTGGTTCCGGCGCTGATCCTGTTCGCTATGCCGCCACGTACCGGCTCGCAGACGTCGCGCGTTGCGCCGTAAGTGCTGTTTTAGTTACAACATACTTTTAAAGGGAAGAGTCATGGCCATTCAGTTCCGTCGTAGTGCGTTATGCGCAGGCATCGCCGCGCTGTTCGTGTCTGCCTTCGCCGCTCAGGCAGCAGATATTCCGCAGGTCAAAGTCACCGTCAACGATAAACAGTGTGAGCCGATGACCATCACGGTTAACAGCGGTAAAACCCAGTTTATTATTCAGAACCACAGCCAGAAGGCGCTGGAGTGGGAAATCCTGAAAGGCGTGATGGTGGTGGAAGAGCGCGAGAATATCGCGCCGGGCTTCAGCCAGAAGATGACCGCAAATCTTCAGCCCGGGGAATATGACATGACCTGCGGCCTGCTGACTAACCCGAAAGGTAAGCTGATCGTCAAAGGCGCAGCGACGGCGGACGCGGCCAAAGGCACGGCGCTGCTGAGTCTCGGCGACGCTATTACCGCCTATAAAGCCTACGTCACCAAAGAGACGGCGGACCTGGTGGCAGGCACCAAAGCCTTTACCGACGCGGTGAAAGCGGGCGATATCGAAAAAGCGAAATCCCTGTATGCGCCTACACGTCAGCACTACGAGCGCATCGAGCCGATTGCCGAGCTGTTCTCTGACCTCGATGGCAGCATTGACGCCCGTGAAGACGACTACGAGCAGAAGGCCGCCGATCCGAAATTCACCGGCTTCCACCGTCTGGAAAAAGCCCTGTTTGGCGATAACTCCACCAGGGGGATGGAGAAATACGCCGAGCAGCTCAACAGCGACGTGCTGGAGCTGCAAAAACGCATCAGCGAGCTGGCATTCCCACCGTCGAAAGTGGTGGGTGGCGCAGCGGGTCTGATTGAAGAAGTAGCCGCCAGCAAAATCAGCGGTGAAGAAGATCGTTACAGCCACACCGACCTGTGGGACTTCCAGGCAAACGTCGACGGCGCACAGAAAATTGTCGATCTGCTGCGGCCACAGTTGCAAAAAGAGAACGGCGAACTGCTGGCGAAAGTGGATGCCAATTTTAAGAAAGTTGACGCTATCCTGGCGAAATACCGCACCAAAGACGGGTTCGAAACCTACGACAAGCTGACCGATGCTGATCGTAACGCGCTGAAAGGCCCGATTACGACGCTGGCGGAAGATCTCTCCCTGCTGCGTGGCGTACTGGGTCTGGATTAAGCGATGAACGAGCATGACGAGTACGACGTGGCGGAACCTTCCCGACGTCGGTTGTTAAAAGGGGTAGGGGCGCTGGGCGGCGCGTTTGCCCTGGCGGGCGGCTGTCCGGTGGCGCATGCGGCAAAACCGCAAAGCGCCCCCGGCACGCTCTCCCCGGACGCGCGTATGGAAACGCAGCCGTTTTATGGTGAGCACCAGGCGGGGATCCTGACGCCGCAGCAGGCCTCGATGATGCTGGTGGCTTTCGATTCGTTGGCGAGTGATAAGGCCGACCTTGAGCGTCTGTTCAGGCTATTAACCACGCGCATTACCTTCCTCACCGCCGGCGGTCCGGCACCGGAAACACCGAATCCGCGCCTGCCGCCGATGGATTCCGGGATCCTCGGGGCGTTTATCGCTCCCGATAATCTGACCATCACCGTGTCGGTGGGGGAATCACTATTTGATGATCGCTACGGTCTGGCGAAGCAGAAGCCGAAAGCGCTGCAAAAAATGACGCGATTCCCGAATGATTCTCTCGACGCGGCGCTGTGCCACGGCGATCTGCTGTTGCAGATCTGCGCTAATACCCAGGATACGGTGATCCACGCCCTGCGCGATATTATCAAGCACACCCCGGATCTGCTGAGCGTGCGCTGGAAGCGGGAAGGTTTTATCTCTGACCACGCCGCGCGCAGTAAAGGGAAAGAGACGCCGGTCAACCTGCTGGGCTTCAAAGACGGTACCGCCAACCCGGACAGCAGCAATACCGCGTTGATGAACAAGGTGGTCTGGGTTACGGCGGATCAGGGCGAACCGGCCTGGGCGGTGGGCGGCAGCTATCAGGCGGTGCGTATCATTCAGTTTCACGTGGAGTTCTGGGACCGCACGCCGCTGAAAGAGCAGCAGACTATCTTCGGCCGCGATAAGCAAACCGGCGCACCGCTCGGCATGAAGCTCGAGCACGATGAACCCGACTACGCCCGCGATCCGAACGGGGATGTCATCGCGCTGGACAGCCATATTCGCCTCGCCAATCCTCGCACCAAAGAGACGCAATCCAGCCTGATGATGCGCAGGGGTTACAGCTACTCGCTGGGGGTGACCAACTCCGGGCAGCTTGATATGGGACTGCTGTTTGTCTGCTATCAGCACGATCTGGAGAAGGGATTCCTAACCGTGCAGAAGCGGCTCAACGGCGAAGCGCTGGAAGAGTACATTAAGCCCATCGGCGGCGGCTATTTCTTTGCCCTGCCCGGCGCGCGTGACGCGAACGCCTGGCTCGCTCAGGGTCTCATAGAAGCCTGATAATCGTCCCTGCGACAGTTCGCGGGGACATTATTTTTTTCCCGGACTATCTTATTGTTATATTTCTGTAATATTTCTATATAAGACTGATTTTCCATGTAGGGGCAGTCCGAAAAGTTGCATTCAGGTAAAATAAATGTTGCATTTATGATAATTCCTGATGTACTTAAGAGAAGACAGCGGTAGTTCCCGGCAGTGATGTTAACTCACTATGGAGATCGCGAATGGTTGCGTCCTGTACTGGACAAGGTAAACATATCAACCGCAGTACCCGGCGCGGAGGCTCAGACTCCGGCAGCGATTTCTTCACCACCAAATTCTCTCCTTCACCTCAACAACCTTTTTCTACCGACGTGCATAACGGTGCGCGTAGCCGTTGTATATCGTCATCCGGTAATGCAAGCAATGGCTTACAAGGAAGCCAACCCTCTGATGTTCGTGCGCATAATCGTGCCGATGCTGGCGCGTGTGATGAATACCAACAACTCAAGGTGCTATCCATGGGAAGACAGAAAGCAGTGATCAAAGCTCGTCGCGAAGCAAAACGTGTGCTGAGACGGGATTCACGTAGTCATAAACAGCGTGAAGAAGAATCGGTCACCTCGCTTGTGCAGATGAGCGGCGTAGAATCGATTGGCATGGCGCGGGACAGCCGCGATGCATCGCCAATTGTGGCGCGAAATGAAGCTCAGGCGCACTACCTGAATGCTATCGAGAGTAAACAGCTCATCTTTGCAACCGGGGAAGCCGGATGCGGGAAAACCTGGATCAGCGCCGCCAAAGCGGCGGAGGCGCTGATTCATAAGGACGTGGAAAGGATCATCGTTACCCGTCCGGTACTGCAAGCGGATGAAGATCTGGGCTTCCTGCCTGGCGATATTTCCGAGAAGTTTGCCCCGTACTTCAGGCCCGTCTATGACGTGCTGGTGAAGCGGTTGGGCGCTTCCTTTATGCAGTACTGCCTGCGACCAGAGATTGGCAAGGTGGAAATCGCGCCGTTCGCCTATATGCGCGGACGTACATTTGAAAATGCGGTCGTTATTCTTGACGAGGCTCAGAACGTGACCGCTGCGCAAATGAAGATGTTTTTAACGCGCCTCGGGGAGAACGTGACGGTGATCGTCAACGGCGATATTACCCAGTGTGACCTGCCGTCGGGCGTGAAGTCCGGCCTGAGCGATGCCATGTCACGTTTTGAGGAAGATGAGATGATAGGGGTGGTCCGCTTCACAAAAGAGGACTGCGTCCGCTCGGCGCTCTGCCAGCGCACGCTACAAGCGTATTATTGAATATGCTGTTGTGTTCAAGGCCCGGGAAACCGGGCTTTGTTTTTTGTGCATTTTATCCCCTCTTCCCTGGGGAGAGGGTTAGGGTGAGGGGCTCAGGCCGCACCGAACTGCATATAGCACTGGGGGGATTGACTCGCTGCGCTCGCCCTGCGGGCAGCCTGTTCGCTTCGCTCTCAGTCTGTCCAACTGGCTGCGCCAGTTGTCGAACCCCGGCCGGGGGTTCTCATTCCCCACAAAGGCGTACAACATGCAAAAAAAAAGCCCGCATTTTCATGCGAGCTCTTCTTCAAATATGGCGGTGAGGGGGGGATTGACTCGCTGCGCTCGCCCTGCGGGCAGCCTGTTCGCTACGCTCTCAGTCTGTCCAACTGGCTGCGCCAGTTGTCGAACCCCGGTCGGGGGCTCTCATTCCCCCCAAAGGCGTACAACATGCGAAAAAAAAGCCCGTATTTTCATGCGAGCTCTTCTTCAAATATGGCGGTGAGGGGGGGATTCGAACCCCCGATACGTTGCCGTATACACACTTTCCAGGCGTGCTCCTTCAGCCACTCGGACACCTCACCATATTGTTTTGCTGCCTGACCGCTTGGGGGGCAACGGGGCGCTACTATAGGGAGTTGCGCTAAAACGGTCAAGCAGATTTTCAGCATTCGTGCTTGTTCGGTTAAGCCTTAATCAGCTTATGTCGCAGCGCGCAGGGTTAACGCTGCGAATCGAGCACTTCGCTATTTTTCACCACGTCCTGCGCTTTGCTGTAACTTTCGATCAGCAGCTGGTAGGCCGGGAAGATGTGTGTGTACACCTCTGCCCATTCACCCGCATCTTCACGGTTCCACGTGCGCTGAATTTCGGAAGCAACAGCAGCCGTGTCCATCGGCACCACGCCTGCCTGCACCACGCGCGCCAGGGTGATCTCCTGCGCCATTTTGCTGTAGGTGCCGGAGGCATCAATCACCGCAAACACTTTATATCCGTCCGCCACCGCGCTGATGGACGGGAAGGCCATGCAGACGCTGGTGATCGTCCCCGCGATAATCAGCGTTTTGCGCCCGGTGGCTTTCACCGCCGCCACGAACTCCGGGTTATCCCAGGCGTTGATCTCACCCTTGCGTGCGACATACTGTGCGTGCGGCGCGTTGGCGTGGATCTCCGGGATAAGCGGGCCGTTTGGTCCCTGTGGAACCGACGCCGTGGTGATCACCGGGATCTTCGCCAGCGAGGCGATTTTTGCCAGCGCCGCTGCACGGGCGCGCAGCTCAGGCATTGGCATGTCTCCAACGGTCTGGAAAAGCCCGCTCTGGTGATCGATAAGCAGCATAACGGCATCGTTTACGTCAATAACGGGACGTGCACCGTTGAAGTTTGCAGGGGTAGACATAATGCGCTCCTTATTACGTTTAGATTTGGCCAAAGCGGCCGGAGTTGAAATCGCGAATAGCCTCGGCGATTTCGGTTTTACTGTTCATCACAAACGGGCCATAGCCCACGATGGGTTCATTCAGCGGCTCCCCGGCCATCAGCAGCACTTTGGCATCGCTGCTGGCTTCGAGATGCAGTTTGTCACCGCTCTGGCTCAGCACGACCAGTTGCGCCTCACCGGCAGGCGTGGTGCCGTTCACCGTCACGCTGCCTTCAACGACAACCAGCGCCGTGCTCCAGCCTTCGGGCTGATTAAGCGTCAGGTGGCTACCCTGATGCAGCGCGAGATCCCACACGTTCAGCGGTGAGAAGGTATGCGCCGGGCCGGTTACCTCTCCAAAGCGGCCAGCAATCACGCGCAATGTTCCGCTGTTATCTGGCAGGGTGACCACCGGGATATCCGCCTGAGTGATGCTCTGGTAGCCAGGCGTCGCCATTTTGTCCCTGGCGGGCAGGTTGACCCACAGCTGCATCATTTTCAGTTCACCGCCTTTCTGCGAAAACGCGCTGGAGTGGAACTCCTCGTGCAAAATGCCTGCGCCCGCCGTCATCCACTGCACGTCACCTGGACCAATAACGCCGCCTCTGCCGGTTGAATCACGGTGCTCCACTTCGCCTGAGTAGACGATGGTTACCGTTTCAAAACCGCGATGAGGATGCTCGCCCACGCCGCGTTTCGCGCCATCCGCCGGGAAGGTATGCGGTCCGGCGTAGTCCAGCAGCAGGAACGGGCTCAGGGGCTCGCCATGCGTCTGGTAAGAAAACATCGAACGAACCGGAAAACCGTCACCGACCCAGTGCGGACGAGGTGCGGTATACACGCCTGTTACGTTTTTCATGATTAACTCCTGATGTCCTGTTGATGGAATTAGCTTATATTCAGGGTTAATATCCCGGTAGATAGCAAAAATGACATTCACTGTTCCTTAAATGGAACAATGGAGGCGTATGCAGGACCTCAATGATTTCGTATGGTTTGTGAAGGTGGTGGAGCATGGCGGCTTTGCAGCGGCGGGTCGGGCGCTCGATCAGCCTAAGTCGAAACTGAGCCGTCGGATTGCGCAGCTGGAGGAACGCCTGGGTGTTCGGTTGATACAACGTACCACGCGGCAGTTTGCGGTGACGGAGGTGGGGCAGACATTCTATCAGCACTGTAAAGCTATGCTGGTGGAGGCTGAAGCTGCGGAGGAGGCGGTGGCTGCTTTACAGGCTGAGCCGCGTGGTATGGTCCGGATCACCTGTCCTGTCACCTTGCTGCACGTTCACGTGGGGCCCATGCTGGCGCGGTTTATGGCGCGCTATCCGGGGATCAACCTTCAGCTCGAAGCCACCAACCGCCGGGTCGATCTGGTGGCGGAGGGGGTGGATGTGGCGATCCGCGTTCGTCCGCGCCCGTTTGATGACAGCGATCTGGTATTAAGGGTGCTGGCGGACAGGGGACACTGTCTGGTTGCCGGGCCGGCACTGATTGAACGGATGGGCAACCCGGCGATGCCCTCTGAACTCAGCGAGTGGCCGGGGTTAAGTATGGGGGCGGGCAAGCACCTGCATAAGTGGGAATTGAACGGGCCGGAGGGCGCAAAGGCAGAAATTCACTTCACGCCACGCCTGGTGACTACCGACATGCTGGCGCTGCGGGAGGCGGCGATGGCGGGCGTGGGCGTGGTACAGCTGCCCATTTTGATGGTGAAGGATCAGCTGGCTTCAGGTGAACTTGTTCGGGTGCTGAATGCCTGGGAACCCAGACGGGAAGTGATCCATGCGGTGTATCCTTCCCGGCGCGGCCTGCTGCCATCGGTCAGGACGCTGGTGGATTTTCTCACCGAAGAGTATGCAAAGATGGTTGAAGACTAGCTTTTTGTAGGTCGGGTAAGCGTAGCGCCACCCGACACAATTACCGCAGGGGCTGCAAAGTTCGAATCCCCCACAGGCGTGCAACATGTGAAAAAAAAGCCCGCATTTTCATGCGAGCTCTTTTTCAAATATGGCGGTGAGGGGGGGATTCGAACCCCCGATACGTTGCCGTATACACACTTTCCAGGCGTGCTCCTTCAGCCACTCGGACACCTCACCATATTGTCATCCCGTTGTTGTCGGGACGGGCGCTAATGTAAGGAAAAGCCGTACTGCCGTCAACCCACTTTTTCAGTAATTTAGCGTGTTTAGACAAACTTCAGGCAACCTGATTCCGAAATGTGCGAAATGCGCCTCTTTTATCAGCAACGCGGTTTAGCGATAAATTTGTTATGCTGGCAAGCCAGTTGAAAATGAAAATAAAACAGCGCAATAAAAAGCAATGACTATGGATATTATCTTCTATCACCCCACTTTTGATACGGCTTACTGGATTAGCGCGCTCACGGCGGCTCTGCCTGGCGCACGCGTTCGCGAATGGAAACAGGGCGATAATGAACATGCCGACTACGCGCTGGTCTGGCATCCCCCGGTCGAAATGCTTCAGGGACGCCGTTTGAAGGCGGTGTTTGCTCTTGGTGCAGGGGTGGATTCCATTCTCAGTAAGCTGAAGGCACACCCTGAAATGCTGCCGGAAGATATTCCCCTGTTTCGTCTGGAAGATACCGGTATGGGGCAGCAGATGCAGGAATATGCCGTGAGCCAGGTGCTGCACTGGTTCCGCCGCTTCGACGATTATCAGGCGTTCAAACAGCAATCCCACTGGGAACCGCTCCCGGATTATCAGCGTGAAGATTTCACCATCGGCATCCTCGGCGCGGGTGTACTGGGCTCAAAAGTCGCCGAAGCGCTCGCCCCGTGGGGCTTCCCACTGCGCTGCTGGAGCCGGAGCCGTAAGGAGTATCCGGGCGTCGAGAGCTTTGCCGGAACGGACGAACTCCCGGCGTTCCTGAAAGGGACTCGCGTCCTCATTAACCTGCTGCCGAATACGGCGGAAACGGTCGGCATTATCAATGGCACGCTCCTCAACCAGTTGGCAGAAGACAGCTACTTAATGAACCTGGCGCGCGGGGTACACGTTGTGGAAGACGATCTGCTGAAAGCGCTGGATAGCGGTAAACTGAAAGGCGCAATGCTGGATGTGTATAGCCGCGAACCGCTGCCAAAAGACAGCCCGCTCTGGGCACATCCGCGCGTGGCGATGACGCCCCATATTGCGGCCGTGACGCGACCGGCGGAGGCCGTGGCGTACATCTCGCATACCATCAGCGAAATAGAGAAGGGTAACGCGGTGACCGGACAGGTCGACAGACAGCGAGGCTACTGAGAGAAACCCGGCGTTCGCCGGGTTTTTGCTAATATTCGCCGCTGATAACTGCTATCCTTTGGAAAAACCGCAGAGGAGAGAAAGATGTATCCCGTTGACCTGCATATGCACACCGTCGCCAGTACCCACGCTTACAGTAACCTCCATGATTATATCGCTCAGGCGAAGCTGAAAGGCATCAAACTGTTTGCGATAACCGATCACGGTCCGGATATGGCGGATGCGCCGCACTACTGGCATTTTGTGAATATGCGTATCTGGCCACGCCTGGTGGACGGTATCGGGATACTGCGCGGCATCGAAGCGAACATCAAAAATACTGACGGTGAGATTGACTGCACCGGCCCGATGCTGACCTCTTTAGATCTGATCCTCGCTGGCTTCCATGAGCCGGTCTTTGCGCCCCAGGATAAAGAGACCAACACCGCAGCGATGATTGCCACTATTGCCAGCGGCAACGTGCACATTATCAGCCACCCGGGAAATCCGAAATACCCGATTGATATTCAGGCCGTGGCGCAGGCGGCAGCGAAGCACCGCGTGGCGCTGGAGATTAACAACTCCTCCTTTGTTCACTCGCGTAAGGGCAGTGAAGCCAACTGCCGCGAAGTGGCGGCGGCCGTGAGTGACGCGGGCGGCATGGTGGCGCTGGGCTCTGATTCACACACGGCCTTCACGCTGGGGGATTTCAGCGAGTGCCTGAAAATATTGCGGGACGTGAATTTCCCGGAAGAACAGATCCTGAACGTCACGCCGCGTCGTATGCTCGACTTCCTTGAGTCGCGCGGCATGGCGCCGATTGATGAATTTGCCGATCTTTAATTAATAACGGAATAAAAACATGAATGAGTTTTCCATCCTTTGCCGCGTGCTGGGCACCTTATATTACCGCCAGCCGCAGGATCCGCTGCTGGTTCCGCTGTTTACCCTGATTCGTGAAGGTAAACTGGCGCAGAGCTGGCCGCTGGAACAGGATGAATTGCTGGAACGCTTGCAAAAAAGCTGCGATATGCAGCAGATTTCAACGGATTACAACGCGCTGTTTGTGGGGGAAGAGTGTCGCGTGTCGCCGTATCGTTCTGCCTGGCAGGAAGGTGCGACCGAAGCGGAAGTTCGGGCGTTTCTTTCAGAACGCGGCATGCCGCTGACGGATATGCCTGCCGATCATATCGGTACCCTGCTGCTGGCGGCCTCCTGGATTGAAGATAATGCAGGTGATGATGAGAACGAGGCGATTGAGACCCTGTTCGAAACGTATCTGCTGCCGTGGGTTGGCACCTTCCTGGGTAAAGTGGAAGCCCACGCCACTTCGCCATTCTGGAGAACGCTGGCTCCGCTGACGCGTGACGCTATCGCTGCTATGTGGGACGAGCTGGAAGAAGAGAACGAAGAGTGACTTGAATCACAAAAATCCTGCAACGATACATTTCAACTTGCACGTAATGTGCTTCTGATCTCATTTCTATGGTGCGCATCTGCTAAGATGCGCACCATGAACATATTACTTTGTATTGCAATCACGACTGGCATCCTCTCCGGCCTCTGGAGTTGGGTGGCTGTTTCTCTCGGCTTGTTGAGCTGGGCTGGTTTTCTTGGCTGCACGGCCTATTTCGCCTGCCCGCAGGGTGGTCTCAAGGGGCTCTTTATTTCAGGCTGCACGTTACTGAGTGGCGTGGTCTGGGCGCTGGTCATTATGAAAGGCAGCGCGCTGGCGCCGCATCTTGAAATCCTGGGGTACGCCATGACCGGCATTGTGGCCTTCCTGATGTGCGTTCAAGCAAAACATCTGCTGTTGTCCTTTGTGCCCGGCACATTCATGGGTGCCTGCGCGACCTTTGCAGGGCAGGGGGACTGGAAGCTGGTGGTCCCTTCGCTCATGCTGGGGTTACTGTTTGGCTACGCAATGAAGAACAGCGGCCTCTGGCTTGCGGCCCGACGCGAGAAGAGCCAGAGCGTTCCTGCGGTAAGTAAATAAAAAAAGGCGAGACGGAAATCTCGCCTTTTTTAAGCGCCGCCGATTATGACTCTGGCGGCACCGACATCTCACGATATTTCACCAGCACCGCATTACTCACGTCACTTTTATTCTGAAGATCCCACAAGCCGCGATCGATACCGTCATTAATGAGGAAAATCACGCCGGTTTCGATGGCCGACATCAGACACAGCATGACCGGCTCGTTAGAGGTATAGCCAATTTCACCCTCCAGCAGACGCTGGTAATCGATAAAGCGGAATACCCCGGCCTGCACTTCATAAGAGAGAATCGTTTTGCTGGTGGTCACCGAGGATAATATCTCACCCGTGCTCACGTTAACCACGCGCAGGTTGACGGCAATCTGGTCCAGCTGATACTGCGTGTCGGCCCCGATGCCAAAGTAACGCGCACCCGCGCCACCCGATTTCACGTTACTTTCGTAGCCGATAATCGAGCCTTCCACCATGATATTGGCTGCGGTGAGAGACTGTAGTGGCATGCGGTTATTGACGCCAACGGTACCATTCTCCTGCGCGGCACGAATGATTTTTCGTTCGTTAAGCAGGTTTTGCAGCCCCTGACGTTCCAGCGGGATAAACCAGCGAGAATCTTTCAGGGCGGTAACCAGCATCGCGGTGGCGCTCTGCGGTACGGCTGTCGAGAAGTTACTGGCCGGATACGGTTTGAACTGACCCGTCTCATCCTGAATGTTATACACCGAGACGAATATCTTTCCGGTTGGGACCGGCAGATGCGTCAGATCCCGATAGCTCTGGGCACGAGGCATCAGGGTGGGTTTAGCGGCTTCTTTTGGCGGGGCAGTTAAACAACCGCTTAATAAGCACACTGCAACTAAAATAAAAAAGCGCTGCATAATAATTGTCCTTATTTCGGGGTTGTTTAGAAATCAGTTGAATTGGTCTGCAAACCGGAAACCTGGATTGTCGACGTTTTACCGGTTTTTCGGTCTGTCACATTTAACTGAAGCTGCCCGTCTTTATTGGCAATATCGACGATAAAGTCGTTGGTGACCATCCGGCCGGGTTTTCCGGTATTAATGTTAGTTAATAAGCCACCTAATATTTGCGACTGGATGGCCTGAGTAAAATTATCCAGGGCTGACGGGGTCTCGATACCGAAATCATCGTCATAGCTGGGGTCTTTATAGGAGTTTTGAGCCTGAGCCTGGTTAAGCATAAAGGCTCCGTTATTCGGGTTGCCGCCAAAATTAGGGTTGCGGAACTGGAATGTCATATTTCCGGCCCAGCTCAACGGCGCAATGAGCATTAACGAAATCACTGTGTGTGCGAGACGCATTACAGCCTCCGAAATTGGTATCGTTGTTAGAACTCATCTTTTGCTAAATCGCCTGTGCTCAAAAGGGCTTTGTCTAACTGTAGGCGGTTAATAGCTTCTTCTGTTTGTGCCAGCGCGAAAGCGACGTTCTGATCGAAGTCTCTTTTCGTTGGGAATAAAAAAGTCTGGTAAATAACGTCCTGATTAGCGGTTATTGTGATCCAGCTTCCCCACCGCGCACTGGGCCGTTCGTTGATGGTTAAGTTACCCGGATAATCGCTTTCCCACTTATCGCTGAAGGCACGATAAAAATCGTGTCCGGCAGAGGTGACGGTGTGGTCGGTTAACAGTCCGGGAACTTCTACCTCAACAGCCTGAAGGTTTCCGGCAGCAAGCATAATGCCTGCGGCGGCAATCCAACTTAAGGTGCGTTTCATGCTATTAACGCCTGAGGTTATCGTTTGCCCACGACACCGCCTGCGTGCGATTTTTAACAGCTATCTTTTTGAAAAGATTATAAAGATGCGTCTTAACCGTATTTTCGCTGATAAATAACGAACGGGCGATTTCAATATTTGAAGCACCAATACGCAGTTTGTTCAGGATCTCTTTCTCACGGTGCGTCAGAAGGGCCGATTCCGAACTGTTATAGCGATAATTTCCGGAGTGGGTAATGAGGTAGCTGGCCAGTTTCTGCGAGAAATAACACTCCCCCCGCAATATGCCCTGCAAACCCTCCACGACACGGTTTTCTTCTTCAGTGACGTAAAACACGCCGTTAATATGCGGCCAGCTCTCAATTTCGCGGAAAGGATACTCATCAGGCGTATTTAATAACAATACGCGGATATTATTGTTTTTCCTGCTTAAATTATCTTGCCAGTAATGAATGAGTTTTTTATCCGCTTCCATCATATCGAGAAGAATGATGCTGCCAGAAGCGATATCATCAAAAGAACGTTGAATATTATGCAGTTTCCCGTTAAGAGACAGGCATTGCTTTAAATGCTGCAATAACGCTGTCGCTTGTAAGGAAGGTTTTGTGATCAACAATAATGTATGACCGGGTAAGCTATGGACTTCATTAAACATGATGAAACCCCACGTTATTTATGACACCCGGCAGTTGCCCTCGTATTATTGAAAAGGGCACCAGAGGTACTGACAGGTGTGGCACTGCTGTGTGTAGTTAAAAAACCTTCCTCCAAAGGAGGCGGTAAAATTAAAAACAAATAACGTACTGCTGTTTTCAATCTAGCTATTGCAAACTTTAAAGCAAGTGTTAATCGTGTAACAGAATGTAAAATTCGATATTAATTTGTGTATATTGCAGGGCTAATAGATTTTAAGATAAGGGGAAAGTTGTACATGTGTATAAACGTGCACAGATTTTAAAAACCATAAAGTATATTATAATGGGTTGAATTATTTGGCTTTGTATTATTCTAAGCCAGCCGGTAAAAAGTATGATCTCTGCTAAAAACATAAGACTTCCCTAAGCCAGAATTTTTTCTTAAGAAAACTTGCTTCGTGTCACGCGCGTGGCAAAGGGCATTGTCTTTTTTGTCTGAAGAAGCCGGTGCAGGTTGGACAGTCTGTCTCGCTGTTGTACAAGCGCAGGAAGACATTTTTGGTTTCTGCTTTAGGCGTGTATCCCGTCGTTTCAGGCGAGATTTACGACTTTGAGGTGAAGGAGAATATAAAAATAAGGCGCACGGGTGAGATATTAAACATGTTTCGGCAGACATACTCTTTTCCGTAACGCGGCGTTAACAAAACGAATCGCGTTAACGGAGCAAGAGATACTTTTTTATAGCCAGGTCCAGGGTGACAGCATGAAAAACAAAACGTTGTTTATGATGTTTACATTACTGGGTGCGCCTGGGTTTGTAATCGCAGGTGATTCAGATTTAGCCAGTTCTGAATATAATTTTGCGATAAATGAATTAAGTAAAGCTTCATACAATCAGGCAGCCATTATTGGTCAACAGGGTTCAGGAAATAATTCTGATGTACGCCAGGACGGTTCTAAATTGCTGTCCGTTATTTCTCAGGAGGGCGGGAATAACCGCGCGAATGTTGATCAGTCAGGGACGTATAACCTTGCTTATATCGATCAGACCGGCAACGGCAACGATGCGAGTATTAAGCAGGGCGCTTTTGGCAACACCGCCATGATTATCCAGAAAGGCTCGGGTAACAGGGCGAATATAACGCAGTATGGTACGCAGAAAACAGCAGTTGTAGTGCAGAGACAGTCGCAAATGGCTATTCGCGTTATTCAACGTTAGCGATGTGTGACGCCTTAATCAATCCGATGGGGGTTTACCATGAAACTTTTCAAAGTGGCAGTTATTGCAGCAATCGTAGTTTCTGGCAGTGCTTTCGCAGGTGCGGTACCACAATTTGGCGGCGGCCACGGTGGTGGCTGGGGTGGCGGCAATAACGGCCCTGACTCAACCCTGAGCATTTACCAGTACGGCGGCGGTAACTCCGCGCTTGCTTTGCAGACGGACGCCCGAGATTCTGAATTGACCATTACCCAGCATGGTGGTGGTAACGGCGCAGATGTTGGCCAGGGCTCTGATGACAGTTCTATCGATCTGCTGCAAAAAGGCTTTGGTAACAGCGCCACCATCGACCAGTGGAATAGCAAAGACTCTGTTATCAACGTGAAACAGTTCGGCGGCGGCAACGGCGCGGCGGTAGACCAGACAGCGTCCGGCTCAACGGTGACTGTGCACCAGGTTGGCTTTGGCAACAACGCGACCGCACACCAGTACTGATTCATTTCTGTACCAAAAAACAGGGCATGCGCCCTGTTTTTTTTCGGGAGGATCTCATGAGCACCTTCATTCTCCTTGCCGCGCTTGCCAGCCAGATAACGTTCAGCATCTCACAGCAGGCAAATATGACAACCATTATTCCTCAGGTCACGCTGGCAGACGCTTGCGAATGTCAGGTTGAGGTGTTATCTGTCCGACAGGGGCAGGGGGGACAAAGTACATCGCGGCAGAAAAATACTCTTTTTATACCCGCTAATCAGCCGATTGATTTAACGCGAATCAGTTTAAATATTCGCTCAGGGGATGCGGTAAAAATAATCGTCACCGTTTCCGATGGAAAATCGCTTCATTTATCACAGCAGTGGAACGCACCGGTAAGTGCGCTTTAATAATTCATGAAATCAATGATTTAATAAAGTGGCGGCGCTGCACAGGTAAGCTATGCTGATATCAAGAACCCAGTCATCGGGTTGCTTAAATTGATACTTCATAACGGAGCGTTTTTACCCCTCAAGGACGAATTTCATTGAGGAGTACAAATAATGTTCAAATCCGCAGCGTGTATTATTTCTGGTCTGGGACTGATCCTGTCCTCTTTTTTTTCTCCGGCTTATTCAGCAACTATAGAAAATGGTGGGGTGATTCATTTTCGTGGCGCGGTGGTCGCTGACCCGTGCGAAGTCACGCCCCGGCATCAGCAGTTTGCGATCTCCTGTCCGGAAAATAACCGTATGAAAACGCATACCATCAGTTATGACGAGGCGCTCCGGGGCCATCATCCTCATTCAGCTCTGGCCGCTGTCAGCATGAAATACCTGAATGAACAGAAAACGCTTGCGGTCGTTCAGGTGGATTACCGCTAACCGACGTTTTTTTCGCGGCAGTTTTTCTCCTTCTCCCTCTGCGATACACTGGTGAAAAAGGCGGGTTGCAGAGGGTGTTTATGAGACCGCAAATCGACGTTATTCATGGCGATATCACGACGGTGCGCGTTGACGTGATCGTCAACGCAGCCAATTCCTCCCTGATGGGTGGTGGCGGGGTGGACGGTGCCATTCACCGGGCCGCAGGCCCTCAACTCCTTGAAGCATGCAAAACCGTGCGTCAGCAGCAGGGAGAGTGCCCGCCGGGGCATGCTGTTATTACGCTTGCGGGCGATCTCCCGGCCAAAGCGGTGATCCATACCGTTGGACCCGTCTGGCACGGTGGCGACCGCCATGAGGCTGAGATTCTGGAGCAGGCGTATCGTAACTGCCTGCGGCTTGCGGCGGATAACGGGTATAAGACCATGGCGTTCCCCGCCATTAGCACCGGGGTGTTCGGTTATCCAAAGGAAGCAGCAGCTACGATCGCCGTGAATACCGTTTATCACTACCTTTCCCTCAAGCCCATGCCGGAAAAAGTCATTTTTGTCTGTTTCGATGAGCACACCGCCGACCTGTATCAGCGGATTTTGACCGCGCGCAGCCAGGCATTTTGATGTCTGAAGTGCAAAAACGGCGCCCTGGAGGCGCCGTTTTGTTATCCCGCTTTAACCTGAGGTTTGCCTGAGAACAGGAAACGCAAAAGCGGGATCCGCAGGTGGATTTCATACAACACGATGGCAATGCCAACCACAAAGACCAGGCCGGTGAAGAAGCCCAGCGCATTCGAGGCGATATGCGGCGTAATGTACGCCCCGAAAAACAGCGTCAGCGGATGGTGAACCAGGTAGATAAACAGCGAAGCATTAACGAAATAGGTGACGCGACTGGATTTAAAATTCAGCAGACGATGGCCAAGGGCGAACACCACGTTCACCATCCACAGGCCCATCAGCATCGTTATCACGCTCTCTGTCTCATACATCCACGCGTCCCCGCTGCCATAGCGCTGATTGAGAAGATAGGCGGCAAAGGCCAGCGCAGCACCCACCGCACACCAGGGGGAGGGGGTGGTAAACAGCGCTTTAAGCCGGGGATGAATAAATGCCAGCGCCCCAATCAGGAAGAAGGGAATGTAGAACAGGGTCTGCATCACCACGAAATTAAACAGCCCATCGCTCAGAATGGGAGGGTAGACAATGAGCAGGGTACGCCTGACGGCGGCATACGCGACCCCCAGCGCAAGAAACAGCAGCGACAGCTTGCCCAGGGTGATGTTGGCGAAGAAGGTCGAGGATGCGGTGCTCGCGCGCTGACGCAGCTGGCTGAAGATCAGCAAACTCACCATGGTTAGCACCACCAGTACCAGCAGGAACCAGAGGTGGGAAATAAGCTCCCAGACCAGGGTGTTGTATTTCTCATAGAAGGAGAGATTCGGCCAGTTTTCCGCCTTGCCTTTAACATGCTGCAACATGATGAACTGCGGCAGCGTCAGCAGCGGAATGGCCGTCAACATCGGTATGCCCACGCGCTCCACGCGCACTTTCCACCATCGCTTGAGGGGATAGCGCAAGAAGAGCATGTAAGAGAAATAACCGGAAATAACAAAAAACACCTGCATGCGGAAGGCATGGATAAAATCATTAAACAGCGTCAGCCACCAGGAGGGCATCTGGCTGTTCACGTGCCAGGTGTGGCTGGAATAGATCAGTGAAATATGAAAAGGGATCCCCAATAGCATGAGCCATGCGCGGATCGAGTCGAGGAAATATTCACGTTGTACAGGGGTTGTGCTCATATAACTTTGCGCATTCTCAGACTTTTCGCCTTATCCCTAAGGCTCATAATGGTTACATTCGGAGCCAACCCTACACCAAGACCGACACCCTGTCTCCAGGATAAGCACGCAAAGTGAAAAGCGGGTTCTTTCATTTGCTTAATCCATGAGCCAGCGAGCTGAACAAAGCAGTGATAATGTTGTCGGATTGCCTGAGTTTCCATTAAAATGGATCGGATCGATATAAGCACACAAAGGGGGAAGTGCTTACTTATTATGAAACATAAACCACAAATGATGAAAATGCGTTGGTTGGGTGTAGCAGTGCTGTTGTCACTGTATACCTCATCTGCACTGGCCTTTAACATCGATGATGTCGCAAAACAGGCAAAATCGATGGCGGGCAAGAGCTACGAAGCGCCAAAAAGTAACCTGCCCTCCGTTTTCCGCGACATGAAATACGCGGACTATCAGCAGATCCAGTTCAATCACGATAAAGCGTACTGGAACAATATTAAAACCCCGTTCAAGCTTGAATTTTACCACCAGGGTATGTACTTCGACACGCCAGTTGCCATCAATGAAGTGACGGCGACCGCGGTACGCAAAATCAAGTACAGCCCGGATTACTTCAATTTTGGCGATGTGCAACACGATAAAGACACGGTGAAAGACCTCGGCTTCGCAGGCTTCAAGGTGCTTTATCCGATTAACAGCAAAGATAAAAACGATGAAATCGTCAGCATGCTTGGCGCCAGCTACTTCCGCGTGATTGGCGCGGGGCAGGTGTACGGGCTTTCTGCGCGCGGTCTGGCAATTGATACCGCGCTGCCATCAGGTGAAGAATTTCCACGTTTTCGCGAGTTCTGGATCGAACGTCCAAAACCAACCGACAAACGTCTGACAATTTATGCGCTGCTGGACTCCCCTCGTGCGACCGGCGCTTATCGCTTCGTGATCATGCCAGGGCGTGACACGGTGGTTGACGTGCAGTCTAAAGTTTACCTGCGCGATAAAGTGGGCAAACTGGGCGTCGCACCGCTGACCAGTATGTTCCTGTTTGGGCCGAACCAGCCATCTCCGGCGACCAATTTCCGTCCTGAACTGCATGATTCCAATGGCCTCTCCATCCATGCCGGTAACGGCGAGTGGATCTGGCGTCCGCTGAACAACCCGAAACACCTCGCGGTCAGCAGCTTTGCGATGGAAAACCCGCAGGGCTTTGGTCTGCTGCAACGTGGCCGTCAGTTCTCCCGCTTTGAAGATCTGGATGACCGCTACGATCTGCGCCCAAGCGCCTGGGTTACGCCGAAAGGCGACTGGGGTAAAGGTAAGGTTGAGCTGGTTGAAATTCCAACCAACGATGAAACCAACGATAACATCGTGGCGTACTGGACACCGGATCAGCTGCCTGAAGCCGGTAAAGAGATGAACTTCAAGTATGCGATTACCTTCAGCCGTGACGAAGACAAGCTGCACGCACCGGATAACGCGTATGTGATGCAGACGCGTCGTTCAACGGGTGATGTGAAGCAGTCCAACCTGATTCGTCAGCCGGATGGCACGCTGGCATTTATCGTGGACTTCGCCGGGCAGGATATGAAAAAACTGGCGCCGGATACTGCCGTGACGGCACAGGCCAGCATTGGCGATAACGGTGAAATCGTTGAAAACGCCGTGCGGTACAACCCGGTCACCAAAGGGTGGCGTTTGACCCTGCGCGTGAAGGTGAAGGATCCGAAACAGACCACTGAAATGCGCGCCGCGCTGGTCAGTAACGATAAGCCGCTGAGTGAAACCTGGAGCTATCAGCTACCTGCCAATGAATAATACATCTGAATATATTGATGCCATGCCGCTGACGGACATTGAAAAAGCGGCGCTCCCTGCGAGCGACATCCGCGCGGTTCACACCGCGCTGGATGGTGAACATCGTCATTTTTCCCGTGATGATGATACGCCGCTGGGGTCAGTGAAGGCACGTCTGGAGCAGGCATGGCCGGACTCGCTGGCAGAAGGGCAGTTAATCAAGGATGACGAAGGGCGTGACCAGCTACAGGCGATGCCAAAGGCCACGCGTTCCTCCATGTTCCCCGATCCGTGGCGCACCAACCCGGTGGGCCGCTTCTGGGATCGTCTGCGTGGGCGTGACGTGACACCGCGCTATCTGTCACGTCTGACCAAAGAACAGCAGGCCTCCGAGCAGAAATGGCGTACCGTAGGAACGATTCGTCGTTACATTCTGCTGCTGCTGACGCTGGCGCAGACGGTTGTCGCCACCTGGTACATGAAAACCATTCTGCCGTACCAGGGCTGGGCGTTGATTAACCCTGCTGACATGATTGGCCAGGATATCTGGGTCTCCTTCATGCAGCTGCTGCCGTATATTTTACAGAGCGGCATTCTTCTGCTGTTCGCCGTGCTGTTCTGTTGGGTCTCCGCCGGGTTCTGGACGGCGCTGATGGGCTTCCTGCAACTGCTGATGGGGCGTGACAAATACAGCATTTCCGCGTCGACGGTCGGGGATGAACCCCTCAATCCTGAGCACCGTACCGCGCTGATCATGCCTATCTGTAACGAAGACGTTGACCGCGTATTCGCCGGGCTGCGTGCCACCTGGGAGTCCGTGAAGGCGACCGGTAACGCGGCGCATTTCGACGTCTATATCCTGAGCGACAGCTACAACCCGGATATTTGCGTGGCAGAGCAAAAAGCCTGGATGGAGCTGATTGCCGAGGTGCAGGGGGAAGGGCAGATCTTCTACCGCCGTCGTCGTCGTCGTGTTAAGCGTAAGAGCGGGAACATTGATGACTTCTGTCGTCGCTGGGGTAACCAGTACAGCTACATGGTGGTTCTGGATGCGGACTCCGTGATGAGCGGCGACTGCCTGAGCGGGCTGGTCCGTCTGATGGAAGCCAACCCGAACGCGGGTATTATTCAGTCCTCGCCAAAAGCGTCAGGTATGGACACGCTGTATGCGCGCTGCCAGCAGTTTGCGACCCGCGTCTACGGGCCGCTGTTTACTGCCGGTCTGCACTTCTGGCAGCTGGGTGAATCTCACTACTGGGGCCACAACGCCATTATCCGCGTGAAGCCATTCATCGAGCACTGTGCCCTGGCGCCGCTGCCGGGTGAAGGGTCGTTTGCCGGGTCCATTCTGTCGCATGACTTTGTGGAAGCTGCTCTGATGCGTCGTGCAGGGTGGGGCGTCTGGATTGCCTACGATCTGCCTGGCTCGTATGAAGAGCTGCCGCCGAACCTGCTGGATGAGCTCAAACGCGACCGCCGCTGGTGTCACGGTAACCTGATGAACTTCCGCCTGTTCCTGGTGAAAGGGATGCACCCTGTTCACCGTGCGGTGTTCCTGACGGGCGTTATGTCCTATCTGTCTGCGCCGCTGTGGTTTATGTTCCTGGCACTCTCGACCGCGTTGCAGGTTGTGCATGCTCTGACGGAGCCGCAATACTTCCTGCAACCGCGCCAGCTGTTCCCGGTGTGGCCGCAGTGGCGTCCGGAGCTGGCGATTGCGCTGTTCGCGTCGACCATGGTGCTGCTGTTCCTGCCTAAGCTGCTCAGTATCATTCTGATCTGGTGCAAAGGTTCGAAGGAGTACGGTGGCTTCTGCCGCGTGACCCTTTCACTGCTGCTGGAAGTGCTGTTCTCGGTCCTGCTGGCGCCGGTGCGTATGCTGTTCCATACGGTGTTTGTGGTGAGCGCGTTCCTGGGATGGGAAGTGGTGTGGAATTCACCGCAGCGTGACGATGACTCTACGCCGTGGAGTGAGGCCTTTATGCGCCACGGCTCTCAGCTGCTGCTGGGCCTGGTGTGGGCCGTTGGTATGGCCTGGCTGGATCTGCGTTTCCTGTTCTGGCTGGCGCCAATCGTCTTCTCGCTGATCCTGTCGCCGTTTGTGTCGGTGATCTCCAGCCGTTCCACGGTGGGCCTGCGTACCAAACGCTGGAAGCTGTTCCTGATCCCGGAAGAGTATTCTCCGCCGCAGGTGCTGGTGGATACCGATACCTATCTGGAGCAGAACCGCAAACGCACGCTGGATGATGGCTTTATGCACGCCGTGTTTAACCCGTCATTCAACGCGCTGGCAACCGCGATGGCGACGGCGCGTCACCGCGCCAGCCAGGTGCTGGAGATCGCCCGCGATCGCCACGTTGAGCAGGCGCTGAACGAGACGCCAGAAAAGCTTAACCGCGACCGTCGTCTGGTGCTGTTGAGCGATCCGGTGACGATGGCACGGCTTCACTACCGCGTGTGGTCCGCGCCGGAGAGATACTCTTCGTGGGTGAACTACTATAAGGACGTTAAGCTGAATCCGCTGGCACTGAAGGCGAAGTAAGTTGTTAAGTAGGGCGGGTAAGCGAAGCGCCACCCGCCAAATGAAATACCGGCTTAATCGCCGGTATTTTTTTAGAGGTCAGACATGAAAGTAATCATTGTCGTCATGATGGCATGCCTGCTCAGCGGCTGCGGCAGCATTATCAGCCGCACCATCCCCGGGCAGGGCCACGGGAATCAATACTACCCCGGCGTACAGTGGGACGTTCGCGATTCCGCATGGCGCTATCTCACCGTGCTCGATCTGCCGTTTTCGCTGATTTTCGACACGCTGTTGCTGCCCATTGATGCCAGTCACGGCCCTTACGAGTAACGGGAGCTCATCGCTCGTCCCATTCGTCCGCTGCGGCCTGACCCTCTTCGGTATCCAGCGGCGGTTCGAGCTGAAACTCGCCTTCGTCCCATTCGTGCAGCGTATTTTCTTCCAGCCACTCCTGACGTAACTCAATTTCGTCATAGTCGCCGTCGAATACTGCCTGTGCACCTTCACCACTCAGTATCGGCAGACATTCACCATCTTCACCTTCATCAGCAAAGAATTCGGCCTGCCACATAATATCGCCGTCCTGTAGGACGTATTTTTGGATATTGAGTTGTTGCACGTCAGCATCTTCTTCCTCAATGCCGGGATTATCG
Source organism: Enterobacter cloacae complex sp. AR_0002 (assembly GCF_001922365.1). Classification (NCBI taxonomy): domain Bacteria; kingdom Pseudomonadati; phylum Pseudomonadota; class Gammaproteobacteria; order Enterobacterales; family Enterobacteriaceae; genus Enterobacter; species Enterobacter cloacae complex sp. AR_0002. The sequence continues at coordinate 1,774,506 of NZ_CP018814.1, read as the reverse complement.
GCGAGGAACTCTTCGCGAGCGGCATCAATTGCTTCTTCCAGCGTGGCGTACATGGTCATTGGTGTCTCCCTGTTTTTCGTGAAGGTATTCAGGGAAAGAATAGCTGATTATGTGATTTTGCAAGTATGAATGCGAAAATTAGCCGTCACGATGTTGTCTTATTCGCCCCGGGCGTAGCGCCCGGGATAAGCTGAGCCACGAATAAACGGCGTTGAACAGCACGACGCCTGCCGTCACGATAAAGACCGCCCGGAAACCGAAACTGGCTGAAATCCCCGCACCGACCAGCGGCCCGGTGACGTTACCCAGATCGCGAAACGACTGGTTATAGCTGAAAATACGACCGGCTATCTGGTTGGTGGAATTATAGACCAGCAGCGTCTGCACGGCCGGGAGCAGTGCGCCATCGGCAGCCCCCAGCAGGAAGCGCAGGACGCCGAGCTGCCAGGGAGACTGCACCATCGCCATGGGGATCAGCAGCAGGACGGAGACGATCAGGGCGCAGATCAGGATCTTTTCCGGGCCGATACGGTCTCCCAGCTTGCCGAGCCGCGGCGCGCTCAGTAGCGCCGCCACGCCGGGAACAGAGGCGATCAGGCCGCTGATAAAGGCGATATTGCTGACGTTTCCCGCCAGATCGCGGACATAGAGCGTCAGAATAGGCGCGATTGAACCGGTGGCCACCTGGATAATCATGGTAGTCACAAACAGACTCAGCACCAGCTTTGGGTTTTTCAGCGAGGCCAGCACATCCCGGGCGTGCAGCATCTCTTTTTTGGCTACCGGCGTGAAATTCTCCCGGATACAGATAAGCGTCACCAGGAAGCAGAGGAACAGCACGCTGGCGGTAATGAAGAATACCGGCCGCAGTCCGTAGTGGTCGGCCAGCAGCCCGCCCGCCAGCGGGCCCAGCAGTGCGCCACTTACGCCGCCAGTAGAGAGCGTGCCCAACGCCCAGCCGCTTTTCTGGCGCGGGATTTGGGTGGCGATCAGGGCGTTGGCGTTAGGGATAAATCCCCCGAGCAGACCCAGGAGTGCGCGTAATATCAGGAACTGCCAGACGTTCTGCGCCACCCCCATCAGCAGCATAATGATCGCCATGCCGAGCGCGGAGCGCAGCAGCATAATTTTGCGGCCTTTGCGATCCGCCAGCCCACCCCAGAAAGGCGACGCAATGGCGGAGAACAGGAACGTAATGCTGAACACCAGGCCGGACCACATATTCAGGGCGCTATGTCCGGTGACGCCGAGCTGTTCAACGTAGAGGGGCAGGAAAGGCATCACCAGGCTAAAGGCGGCGCCAGTAAGAAAACAACCCAGCCACGCAACCGTCAGGTTACGTTTCCAGTTTATGGGAGCATCTGTGGGGGACATAACTATCCGCATAATGAGGTGCAGGGCACCGTGACCAGTGAGGTAATAAGCCTGCTAATTATGCGCCCGGGGTATGATTGCCGCAATGACGGGGAGCTTTTAAAGCTAAAACAACATGCGGCCCGGAAGGCCGCATGCAGATTAATACCGGGAAGGGACGCCCTGAGGCCGGGTTTTAAAGCGGCGATGCAGCCACATGTACTGCTCCGGGGCGAGCATAATGCATTTCTCGACAACGCCGTTCATCCAGCGGGCGGTGGTTTCCGCATCAATCAGCGGTGGCGCGAGCTCCGGCTCCAGCATGATGAGCTGATAGCCTGAACCGTCTGGTTTACGGCGCGGTACAAACGGCACGATAGCCGCTTTGGACATTCGCGCCAGCATCCAGGTCCCGGTGGTCGTCGCTGCATCTTCCACCGCAAAGAACGGAACAAACACGCTGGATTGCGGGCCATAGTCATGATCCGGGGCGTACCAGACCACTTCACCTGATTTCAGGGCGCGGATCATCCCTTTCAGGTCTTTTCGGTCGATCATGCTTTTATTGGAGCGCATACGTCCGTTGGTCTGGATCAAATCGATCACCGGATTATCGTTAGGACGATAAACGCCAATACCGGGCGCCTGCATGCCGAACATGCGTGCGCCAATTTCGAGCGTCAGAAAATGAACGCCAATCAGCAGGACGCCAGTCTGGTTGGCCTGAAGAGTATGCACTGGCTCCATGCCGGTCCCAGCCACTTCCGTCCAGCGCGCCATGCGCTTATCCGACCAGAACCAGGCCATACCGGTCTCCATCAGCCCCATGCCGACAGATTCGAAGTTTTTAACCACCATGTCGTGGCGCTCAGATTCACTCATCTGAGGAAAGCAAAGCTCAAGGTTGCGATACGCGATCCTGGCGCGACGCTTCATAAACTGCTGAGCAATGCGACCCAGCCCTTTACCCATGCGGAAAATGACGGGATAAGGCAGCTGTACAATTAGCCACAACAAGCCAATGCCTGACCATGTTAACCAATAGCGGGGATGCAAAAGCGCGGCAGTAAATTTCGGTAACTGGGTCATGTCTGTCCTGTGTTCTAACGTCCTGAAAGGCTATTGTCTCATTTTTTAAGGCATAGCCAAAATGTCTGTCATCGAAACATGAAAGAATATGCAAATGTTAAGTCTGATTAATCAGATTGACTGAAATGTAGCGTAAATTGTGTGGATGTAAATTGTCTTTGTTTGCTATATCATGCCGACCGATTTTTATTTCTCAACGATTGCAGGACTTGTACACCATGCCAGTGTTACACAACCGCGTTTCGAATGAGATGTTGAAAGCGCGTATGTTGGCCGAAACCGAACCGCGCACAACGATCTCTTTCTATAAGTATTTCACCATCGACGATCCACAGGCGACCCGCGATGCGCTTTACCAGGCTTTCACCGCCCTGAACGTGTTTGGTCGCGTCTATCTGGCGCGTGAGGGGATTAACGCGCAGATCAGCGTGCCGGAAAGCAAGGTCAGCGCCTTCCGCGATCTCCTTTACGGGTTTGATCCGGCGCTTAACGGCTTACGCCTGAATATTGCGTTGGATGATGACGGTAAATCATTCTGGGTGCTGCGCATGAAGGTGCGCGAGCGTATTGTGGCGGATGGCATTGACGATCCGAGCTTCAATGCTGCTAATGTGGGGGAATACCTGAAGGCCGCTGAAGTGAACGCGATGCTCGACGATCCGGATGCGGTGTTCATCGATATGCGTAACCACTACGAATATGAAGTGGGGCACTTCGAAAATGCGATGGAAATTCCTGCCGACACCTTCCGCGAGCAACTGCCGAAAGCGGTTGAGATGATGCAGGAGCATAAAGACAAAAAGATCGTGATGTACTGTACCGGGGGGATCCGCTGTGAAAAAGCCAGCGCCTGGATGAAGCACAACGGGTTTAATAAAGTCTGGCACATTGAGGGTGGGATTATCGAGTATGCCCGCCGCGCCCGTGAGCAGGGTTTACCGGTGCGTTTTATCGGTAAGAACTTTGTGTTTGATGAGCGTATGGGCGAGCGAATTTCAGAGGACGTGATCGCGCACTGTCACCAGTGCGGAACACCGTGCGATACGCATACCAACTGCAAAAACGACGGGTGTCATCTGCTGTTTATTCAGTGCCCTGCATGCGCCGAGAAGTTTAATGGCTGCTGTAGCGAGCTGTGCAGCGAAGAGAGTATGTTGCCTGAAGAAGAGCAACGTCGTCGCCGTGCCGGACGCGAGAACGGGAATAAGATCTTTAATAAATCCCGGGGCCGACTGAATACCAAACTGGGTATTCCGGACCCGGAGTAAAACACTGCCCGGCGGCTCACAAGCCTGCCGGGCCTGTTTTATGACTTCTGCTGAACGCCTTCCACCGAAATAATCAGCTCTACATCCTGCGATGCCGGGCCTAAATCCGTGGTGATATTAAAATCTTTCAGATGAATTTTGCCTGCGGCTTCAAAGCCAGCACGTTTTCCGCCCCATGGATCGTCACCCTGTCCAATTAATTTGGCATCCAGTGTGACAGGTTTTGTTACGCCGTTCAGCGTGAGAATACCGGTAATAGCGAGTTTATCACCGTCTTTCTTCACCTCTGTCGACGCGAAAGTAGCTTGCGGGAATTTGCCCACGTTCAGGAATTCAGCGCTGCGCAGATGTTTATCACGCTCGGCGTGATTAGTGTCGACGCTGTTGGTATTAATGGTGACGTTCACTTTATCGGCAGCAGGGTTTTTCTCGTCGAAAGTAAATGTGCCATCGAAATCATTGAACGTGCCATATAACCAGCTGTAACCCAGATGCTGAATACGGAAATTGACGAAGGCATGCTGGCCCTCTTTATCAATTTTATAGTCGGCGGCCAGGGCCGAACCGGTAGTAAATAACAGCGAACCTAATGCGATACCCAACAGGCGTTTTTTCATTTTATGCTCCAGAGTCAACTGACGAACGGCCAAGCATGCGCTTCAGCGTATCGTCTTTATCAATAAAGTGGTGTTTCAGGGCCGCAAGGCCATGCAGGACAGACAAGATCACTACGCTCCATGCCAGCCACAAATGAACCACACCTGCGGTGTCAGCCTGTGAACCGGCGTCAGCCAGCGTGGCTGGGACATCAAAAAGCCCAAATACGCTGATCGGTTTGCCGTCTGCGGTCGAAATGAGATAGCCGCTGATCAGAATGGCGAACAGCAGGGCATAGAGTGCGATATGCGCGCCAACAGCGCTTATGCGGGTAAGTCGGCCATGGCTTTTGGGCGCAGGAGGGGGCGGAGAGATAAGTCGCCAGATCACGCGAAAAACCAGACCCATCATCAGCAGAACCCCAATGCTTTTGTGCAATTCGGGGGCCTGATGATACCAACCGTCATAATAGCTTAATGTCACCATCCAGAGGCCGAGACCAAACATGGCATAGACGGCAATTGCAAATAGCCAGTGTAAACACATGGATATTATTCCGTAGCGACGGGAGGAGTTACGCCATTGCATATGAATTTCCGTTCTCAAATGACTGAGCAATAAAAATGGACGGGTTAAATAAATAATGCAACTGAAAAAAATGAATAATGTATTTTATTTAATTTATTTCAGCGAATTTGAATGTGTTTCCGCAATGTATTTCAATCGCTTCGTTCAATAAATTTGAGGCGACGTTTTTTAAAAATATAAGTTAAATAAATTTAAAGGAGTGTCAATAAACGTCAGCGAGAACGTTCAGAAGAATACAATATAGATAACGTCAATGATCGCCAGTAGCGACCAAAGAACAATGTAGAGCATGAAATGCTCGCGGATGTTATTGATAAGGTAATTCACCAGTCTGCGCATCATGCCCCTCTCGCTAAACAGGCCCCGGTTACTCGGAGCCTGAAGAGGTATTATCGATCAAAGCGCGAGAGCGCGAAGGGCTTGAGATCAAACGAAGGCGCTTTCCCCTGAGCAAACTGGGCGGCGATTTCACCTAACACAGAGGCAAATTTAAACCCGTGACCGCTGAGCCCGGTTACGAGCAGGGTGTTGTCGTGCCCCGGCAGGGTGTCGATGATAAAGTCTTCATCCGGGGTGTTGTCGTAGGTGCACGCTGCGCCGTAAAGCAACCCGCCTACGCCCGGCAGGATATTACGCAGGAACGTGAAGGCTTCGGAACCATCCTGCGGATAAGCTCCGTACGGTTTGCGTTCTTCCGCAGAGGAAATTACCTGCCCGCCGTTATGTTTGCCAATCTTGAGCGCGTCTTTTTCCGAGGGGAAACCGTAGAACTGGTCGCCATTGGGTAACTCGCCTGTAAACGCCGGGAATTTGTTCTGGCTGCTGTAACGCCCGTCAGACTGGAACCAGGAGAAGACTTTTCGCACCGGCTGGATGGGCAGGTCCGGCAGCAGTTTCGTCACCCACGTTCCCGCACTCACCAGCAGACGCGTGGCGGTATATTCACCTTCAGAGGTGGTGACGGTTGAACCCTCTGCATGGTGGGTGATGCCCGTGACCGGACAGTTGAACAACTGCGCGCAGCCCGCTTTGGCGGCGAGATCAATCCAGGTCTTAATGGCCGTTTCGCTGTGCAGTACGCCAGAGTTGGCTTCAAACAACCCAATGTAGTCTTCAGGGACAGAAATTTCCGGCCAGCGCGCCATGATGCCGTTCGCATCCAGACGCTCGACGTCCAGGCGGTAGGCTTTCGCGCTCTCCTCGACGGTCGCCAGAAACGTGGAGCTGGCTGGCCCCAGGTTAACGACCCCGGTGCGCTCAAAAATGCGTTCTTCGGTGAGGGCGGCCAGCTCATCCCACAGCGTCTGAGCCCGAAGCACCAGCGGTACATAGCGCTCACCTTCGCCATAAGCGTGACGTATCAGACGGGTATCGCCGTGATGGCTTCCTTCAGAGTGGGGGGGACGATGGGCGTCAATCATCAGCACATTCAGACCCGCCTGCGTGGCGTAATAACCGGCGGCAGATCCTACGGAGCCGCTTCCGATAATGATCAAATCGTATTTCATAGGCTTCTCTTTACTAACGCTTTGTTAGCAGAGTAATTAACTATGTAGGCTTATACAAGAACGAAATAAATAAGGCACCGCGAGGGTGCCTGTTGAGTGAAGAGGCATAAGATTAATGCCGTTTATACTCATTTTCCTGGTAGTCGCCAGATTCTATTTTTGCGATGCCTGCTTCCAAAATAGAGATAAACTGACGGGCGACGTCTGTTGTAAGCCACAGCGTCTGTCCAACTTCCGCTTCATCACGGTTTAGCTGATTTGGGGTCTGGTAGTGCAAACGCAGCATCAGCGCATCGTAGCTGTCTACGGTGCTGATATCCCAGCCAACAAGCGGATGGGTCTGGATCACTTCACTATTCTTTTCCATTATAACCCCCTTAATGCGTGTTAGAAGACAACGACTTTGAGGTTCAATGCATGTTTTTCTGAAAGCAATTTCAGTATATCAATTAATAAGGGTTCAGCAGGAAAAAATAAACGGGTAGCAACACATTTTTCTGCTTTTTAGGATTGTTCGAACAATAAAACGCCATCTTGTTCACGATTTTCTAAGAAGATGCTGAAATATTTTGAACTTTCAGGAGACGAAACGAAAAAAAGCCGGGGCGACCCGGCAAAAAACACAATGAGGGAGCAAATTTTAATCAGTGATGAACCAGTCGTCGGCGCTTTCCCATGTTTCCTGCAAAATTTCGCTGATGCGTTCTTTGTCTTCTTTCGCGCCGCCGATGACGGAAAGATGGTTTGCTGTCGCATAACGTACCGTTACGGCGCCATCGTTTTCAGGAAAAGTGCTGTTAATACGTCGGGATAGTTCACCCGCCAGAGCGTCGAGTGCGCCAGCAGGCAGGACGGTGGATTTGGCAATGGTGACTTCAATACGCATAAATGCCCCCTGTGTAATATACTGTTTATTTATACAGTTATATTATCGGTTTGACAACAGGGGGCGACAGTTTTTTAGCGTTTTACCGTCCAGTTTACGGTTTCACCGGCCAGGAAGGGGATCAGCGTATCGTCGGTGAGCGCAATCGACGCTTCAACCTGGCTTTCTTTGCGCTCCAGCTCAATGAACGTGTCATTGATCGGCAGACCGTAGAAACGCGGGCCGTTAAGGGAGCAGAAGGCTTCGAAATGGTCTAACGCATTCATCTCTTCAAACACGGTTGCGTAACTTGCCAGGGCGGTCGGGGCGTTAAAGCAGCCTGCACAGCCGCAACTCGCCTCTTTACGGTGACGGGCATGCGGGGCGGAATCCGTGCCGAGGAATGCGCGCGGGAAGCCGCTAGCGACCAGCTCACGTAGCGCCTGCTGGTGGATGTTGCGCTTGAGGATCGGCAGACAATACAGATGTGGGCGAACGCCGCCCACCAGCATGTGGTTACGGTTAAACATCAGGTGCTGCGGGGTGATGGTGGCGGCAATCAGCTCGTTTCCATCCCGGACATACTCTGCGGCATCTTTAGTCGTAATGTGTTCAAACACCACTTTCAGCCCCGGAAGACGCTGGCGCAGCGGCTCCATGACCGTTTCGATAAAACGTGCTTCGCGATCGAAAATATCAATGTCAGCGTGGGTCACTTCCCCGTGCACCAGCAGCGGCATGCCCAGTTTTTGCATACGCTCCAGAACGGGCATGATGGCGTCGATACTGGTCACCCCATGGCTGGAGTTGGTGGTGGCATTCGCCGGGTAGAGCTTCGCGGCGGTGAACACACCTTCGTTAAACCCGCGCTCAACCTCATTGGGATCCAGCGAGTCCGTCAGGTAGCAGGTCATCAACGGGGTAAAATCGTGCCCGGCCGGAACGGCGTCAAGGATACGCTGGCGATAGGCAATCGCGGCCTCGACGGTAGTGACTGGCGGAACCAGGTTAGGCATAACAATCGCACGGCCATAAATTTCGCTGGTATACGGCACGACGGTTTTCAGCATGTCGCCATCACGAAGATGGATATGCCAGTCGTCTGGGCGGCGGATTTTGAGAACCTGGGATTGTACAGTCATGGAAGCTCCGGCTTGAAAGAGATCAGTCATAAGATGGCTGTTTTTGCCGGACACAAATCATAAGCGGAAACGTTTTCGTTTGCACACTATTCCGTTAAAAAAAACGGGCGCCTGAGCGCCCGGAGTATTTAGTCGGTGAAAGGGATGATGATTTCACCCGGTTTCACCTCTATCCCTTTGGCATATTTTTTCGCCAGAGATTCACCTTTGCTTTTGTCTTCGCTCAGAACATAGGCAGGTTGTTGGTTAAAGTAGTTCTGCAACGACTGGTTGAGATACGGCATCAGCGTTTGCAGCACCGGTTTCATTTTATCCGGCGTTACAACCGCATCGACGATTTCCATCTCTTGCAGGAAAATTGCCCCTTTCTCTTTATTAAAGACCGGCAGCGCCTTGAGCTTCAGCTTGATATCCGCTTTCTGATTGCCGAAGAGCGAGGTCATATCGAGGCTGGCATCGCCGGAAAGGGTGACTTTGTTAGGCTCCTCGCGACCAATCTGGCTGGCGAGATTCGTCAGGACGATATGCGCATCCGCAAGGCCGGGCACGCCGATATCTTTTGAAAAGTTATTATGTTTTTCCAGCGCCTGATTAATTTCCTGCTCACTGACGGTGTACTGCGTAAGCTGGTTACATCCCACCAGCAGACCACTGACAATTAACGCAGCGGCAATAACGATCTTTTTCATGGCGTTCCTCAACATAAAATCGGCGCATCTGTCCTGATACGCCAGTATGTCAGGGTGATCCTACAGAAACCAGCAGAAAAAACTGATAATGCAAGAGGTCAGGCGCCAGGCTCCAGCATCCCGCGGGTGCTGCGTTTATCACTGAACTGCCACCAGAGGGCAATCAGCGTCATAAAGCCGACCATGCCGAGCATGACCCACGGCAGCTCCGGCTGATGGAGCGCTTTTCCGGCATCAAACAGCCAGCCGCCACCGGTGTAACCCAGCGCGCCGCCAAGCGCCAGCCCGAGACGGCTGAAGCCCATGTAGCTGCCCCGGGCCCGGGCGTCGGCAAGTGACGCGCTCAGCGTTTCACGGGCTGGCTCGGCAATGATTGAGCCAATATAGAAGGTGCAGATCAGCATAAACAGCTGCTGAAGCGAACTTACCAGACCGATGGGCATCATGCTCAGCGTCATCAGCAACAGCCCGGCCATCAGACGGTGCTCAAGCCGGAAACGGCGCTCGCTCCAGCGGGCAATTGGATAGAGCAGAGTCAGTGAGAGGCAGGCCTCTATGGCATACATCCATTTCACCGCCGCTGGCGTGCCGGCAATATCGTTAACCATAATGGGCAGCATCAGCATGACCTGCACGGCGAGCATGTAGTAGCCGGTCAGGGTTAACACATAGGTGACGAAGCGTTTATCGCTCAACACACGGTCAAGCCCTTCCCGCACAGGCGCTTTCACCGTCGACAGCTTCCATGCGGGCAGAAACAGACCGTTAAACAGCGCGCAGAGAATAAACAACACCGCGCCGGTGGCGCAAACCAGGCGGAAATCGTATTGCAGCAGCCAGCTTCCCAGCAGGGCGCCCACCACCGCGCCAGCGCTGTCCTGCATCATCAAAATCGAGAAGAAGCGCCCCCGATGTTGCGGACGGATAAGCTTAACCACCAGCGCGGTACGCGGTGGGTCGAAAAGGGTGCCGCCAATCCCGGAAAGGAAACAGGAGAACCACAGCAGCCAGGGTTCATGAGCGATTGCCATGGTGGCGAATCCCGCCGCACGTAACAGCATGCCGGTGACGATCATCGGTTTCGCGCCGAAGCGGTCAGCTATTGCGCCGCCAAACACGCCCAGACCCTGTTGTACAAACTGGCGTAGACCCAGCGCGATCCCGACCATCAATGCCGCCCAGCCCATTTGATCGACAAAACGAATTGATATAAGCGGAAAAACGACAAAAAAGCCGAGCACGACCAGCATGTTATCGACGAGCAGGAAATATTTACCCAGGCTCCTGGCCTGTGATACGCGGGACATTTTCCCTCCAGGGAAAATAAAAGGTGAGCACGCTAACATTCTGCGGTGTCGCCGCGCTTTTTCCCATACCCGCTGGCGACAATATTTTTTTATCAAAAAGGTGCTTTGATAGAGAGTTCTCATCGAAAAATGTGAAAAGCGATCAAAATGGTATGTCACTGTTTTCACAGAAGGCGCAGGCACAGGTATAGTAAAGCTAACAGGCAGAGCAGAAGCGACGGGAAGGAGTGGTAACGATGTTTGGCTATCGCAGTAATGTGCCAAAAGTGCGTCTGACGACGGACAGGCTGGTCGTTCGTCTGGTGCATGAGCGTGATGCCTGGCGTCTGGCGGATTATTACGCCGAGAATCGCCAGTTTTTAAAACCCTGGGAACCCGTTCGGGACGAGAGCCACTGCTACCCCTCTGGCTGGCAGGCGCGCCTCAGTATGATTGCGGAATTTCATAAACAGGGAAGTGCGTTTTATTTCGCGCTTCTCGATCCGGAAGAGAAAGAGATCGTTGGCATTGCCAATTTTTCAAACGTGGTACGCGGGTCGTTTCACGCCTGCTATCTCGGGTATTCCATCGGCCAGAAATGGCAGGGACAGGGGCTCATGTTTGAGGCGCTGACGGCGGCGATTCGCTACATGCAGCGCACGCAACATATCCATCGCATTATGGCTAACTACATGCCGCACAATAAGCGCAGCGGCGATCTGCTGGCCCGCCTGGGGTTTGAGAAAGAAGGCTATGCCAAAGATTATCTGCTGATTGACGGCGAGTGGCGGGACCATGTGCTCACCGCGCTCACCACGCAGGAGTGGACCGCGGGTCGTTAAGGAGAAAAGATGAAATATCAGTTAAATGGCGCCGAAGCGCGCGTGATCGGCTGCCTTCTGGAAAAGCAGGTCACCACGCCGGAACAGTATCCTCTGTCCGTGAATGCCGTCACGATGGCCTGCAACCAGAAGACGAACCGTGAGCCGGTGATGAACCTTGGCGAGCACGAGGTGCAGGATATCCTTGATGAGCTGGTGAAGCGCCACTACCTGCGCACCGTCAGCGGCTTCGGTAACCGCGTCACTAAATATGAACAGCGCTTTTGTAATTCTGAATTTGGCGATTTAAAACTCAGCGCTGCGGAAGTGGCCGTTATCACCACGTTGCTGCTGCGCGGGGCGCAGACGCCGGGGGAACTGCGCACACGCGCTTCCCGCATGCATGAGTTTCAGGATATGCAGGACGTTGAACAGACGCTGGAGGGATTAGCCTCACGCGAGGACGGTCCCTACGTGGTGCGTCTGCCCCGCGAACCGGGCAAGCGTGAAAGCCGCTACATGCACCTGTTTAGCGGCGACGTGGAGCCCTCTGCGCTGGCCGTCGTATCCGACACGCCAGCATCAAACGAAAGCCTGACCGCGCGCGTGGCAGCCCTGGAAGACGAGGTTGCCGGGCTGAAGCAGCGTCTGGATGCGTTACTCGCACATCTGGGAGATTAATCGTGACAACATTACGCATTGGTGTTGTGGGGCTGGGAGGGATTGCGCAAAAAGCCTGGCTGCCCGTTTTAGGCGCCGCGTCAGACTGGACGCTGCAAGGGGCGTGGTCGCCCACCCGCGAGAAAGCAGAGCGCATCTGCAAAACCTGGCGCATCCCTTATGCCGGTTCGCTACAGGATTTAGCCCGTGAATGTGATGCGGTATTTGTGCATACCTCAACCGCGACGCACTACCAGGTGGTGAGCGAGTTGCTGAATGCAGGCGTTCACGTCTGCGTGGATAAACCCCTGGCGGAAAATGTACAGGATGCTGAGCGACTGATTGAGCTGGCCGCGCGTAAAAAGCTGACGCTGATGGTCGGCTTCAACCGCCGTTTTGCGCCGCTCTATCAGCAGCTTAAAGCGCAGTCCGGCTCGTTCGCCTCTCTGCGTATGGATAAGCACCGTACCGACAGCGTGGGGCCGAACGATCTGCGCTTCACGCTGCTGGATGATTATCTCCACGTCGTGGATACGGCCCTGTGGCTGAGTAACGGAAAAGCCCAGCTGCAAAGCGGCACGCTGTTGACCAGCGAGCAGGGTGAGATGGTTTACGCCGAACATCATTTTGCCGTTGAGCATTTGCAGGTGACGACCAGCATGCATCGTCGGGCGGGCAGCCAGCGCGAGTCCGTGCAGGCCGTTACGGATGGCGCGCTGTATGACGTCACCGATATGCGAGAGTGGCGGGAAGAGAAGGGCAATGGCGTGGTTGCGTTACCCGTTCCCGGCTGGCAGAGCACCCTGGAACAGCGTGGCTTTGTGGGCTGCGCGCGTCACTTCATCACCTGCGTGCAGAATCAGACGGTTCCTGAAACGTCCGGGGAGCAGGCCATTCTGGCGCAGCGCATCGTGGAACGACTCTGGCGCGAAGCCATGTCGGAATAACTCGCTGTAACATCTGCCGATAGTAATTCGTTGAAATCCGGTTAGACTAAGCGCCGCTTGTTGGCTTTGCCGGGTGGCGCTTTCGCTTATCCGTCCTGGAAATCCGTAGGGTTTTGGAACTTCACGTTAATGAACTTATTAAAATCGCTGGCGGCCGTCAGCTCGATGACCATGTTTTCCCGCGTGCTAGGCTTTGCGCGCGATGCCATTGTGGCAAGGGTTTTTGGCGCAGGGATGGCGACTGACGCCTTTTTCGTTGCGTTCAAGCTGCCGAACCTGCTGCGCCGTATTTTTGCCGAAGGGGCTTTCTCACAGGCATTTGTCCCGATCCTTGCGGAATATAAAAGCAAGCAGGGCGAAGATGCCACCCGCGTCTTTGTGGCTTACGTTTCCGGTTTACTGACGCTGGCGCTGGCGATCGTGACCGTCCTGGGCATGCTGGCAGCGCCCTGGGTAATCATGGTAACGGCACCGGGCTTTGCCGACACGGCGGATAAATTTGCCCTGACGACGCAACTGCTGCGGATAACCTTCCCCTATATTCTGCTGATTTCGCTGGCGTCGCTGGTGGGTGCCATCCTGAATACCTGGAACCGCTTCTCCGTGCCGGCCTTTGCCCCCACGTTCCTTAATGTCAGCATGATTGGCTTTGCGCTGTTCGCCGCGCCGCATTTTAACCCACCGGTGCTGGCGCTGGCCTGGGCCGTGACCGTCGGCGGGGTGTTACAGCTTGCTTACCAGCTTCCGCACCTGAAAAAGATCGGCATGCTGGTTCTGCCGCGCATTAGTTTCAAAGATGCGGGCGCAATGCGCGTTATTAAACAGATGGGACCGGCGATACTCGGCGTGTCCGTCAGCCAGATCTCGCTGATCATCAATACCATCTTCGCCTCTTTCCTGGTGTCGGGCTCGGTGTCCTGGATGTACTACGCCGATCGTCTGATGGAGTTTCCATCAGGGGTGCTGGGCGTGGCGCTGGGGACTATTCTGCTGCCGTCGCTGTCGAAAAGTTTCGCCAGCGGCAACCACGATGAATACTGCCGCCTGATGGACTGGGGACTGCGTCTCTGTTTTCTGCTGGCATTGCCAAGCGCGGTGGCGCTGGGGATCCTGGCAAAACCGCTGACGGTGTCGTTGTTCCAGTATGGAAAATTCACCGCCTTTGATGCCGCCATGACCCAGCGTGCACTGGTAGCCTACTCGGTGGGGCTGATGGGGCTGATCGTCGTGAAGGTGCTTGCGCCCGGTTTCTATTCACGTCAGGACATCAAAACGCCGGTTAAGATTGCCATTGTGACGCTGATTATGACGCAGCTGATGAACCTCGCGTTTATTGGACCGCTGAAACACGCGGGGCTGTCATTGTCGATTGGTCTGGCGGCCTGTCTGAACGCCGGGCTGCTGTACTGGCAGCTGCGCAAGCAGGATATCTTCACACCGCAGCCGGGCTGGGCAAGCTTCCTGCTGCGTCTGGCGATCGCGGTAGTGGTGATGGCGGCTGCGCTGGTTGGCATGTTGTATGTCATGCCTGAATGGGCGCAGGGCACCATGCCTTACCGCCTGATGCGTCTGATGGCCGTGGTGGCGGTCGGGGTGGTGGCGTACTTTGCCACGCTGGCGGTGCTTGGCTTCAAGGTGAAAGAATTCGCCCGCCGCACGGTATAAACGTCAAAAGGGGAGTTCACCAGAAGGTGCTCCCCGCTTCATGACGTGCCGCTACTGCGTCAAATCGAAATCTTTTTCCCGCCCGTGATACGTGCCGTGGCCGTCTGACCATCCGCACCGTACAGCCCCGGCTCTTTATAGGGCTTTAACACCTCAAGCGCCTGCTGATTACGGATAATCTGACCTTCCAGCAGCCAGCCGTTATGCTGGTTGAGATCGCGAAGATGCTGGGTTTTTTCTGTAATGGTCTGCCAGCGTTCGTTGATCTCATCATTGGCGCTGCGTTTCGCGTCTTGCTCAGCGCGTCGCTGTTTTTCCAGATAATCCAGGGTCGCCAGCAGCGAGCTTTTATCTTCAGTTATGCGTTGCAACGCGCTGCCGTTGATTTGACCAGAAGAGAGGTGGTGCTGTTCGGCATCCATCACCGTTTTCAGGTCGTTCAGGACCACCGTCATTTGATCCAGTATTTCTGACAGTCGACTCATACGGTTAGTTACTCTGGAGGAAACTCTGTGCGTCCTGAATCAGCGCATCAGCGATTTTGCTGGTATCCATTTTCAGTTCGCCGTTACGGATAGCCGTTTTCAGCGCTTCAACACGTTCCATGTTGATATCGCTGCTGCCTGGCTGCATCAGCTTCGACTGCGCATCGCTCAGCGTGACGCTGGTGCTGTTAGCCGTCGACGTTTTTTCCAGACGCGTTTTTTGCGGGGCAGCCTCATTCGTTTCGCGAGGTTGTACAGTGCTAACCGGCTTCAGGGCTGATGTACGATCAATGCTCATAGTGTTGTCCTCATCGAGGGTTCGCGGCGTTTGCGCCTGACATCATCATTTGTTGAATATTTATCGGCAGTCGCCGCGAAATCTTTAAAAAGATTACAGGTTAATCAGAATATTCCCATCAGGACCGACCGTGCCGCTGACCACCTGGCCTGAGGACATTCTGACCCGGGCATTTTGCGCCACTGCGGCATTATTCAGCGCTTTTCCTTCGCTGTTGATACTAAAGCCTTCGCCATTGGCGACCACCATCACCTGTTGTCCCGCTTTCACCCGCCATGCCTGGCGCAGCATGGATAGCTGTATCGCCTGTCCAGGGGCGACATCGCGCAGGCTGACCGCCTCCTGAGCCTGGTTAATGTCCAGCATCGTCCGCGGTGGAAGCTGATCCAGACGGCCTCGCTTCAGCGTTACGCTGTCAGGTTGCAGCAGGCTGCCTCGCGGAATCGGAACGGCGGCGACAACATAATTGCCCGTCGCCTGTACCGCAACCTGTAAATACCGTTTTTCATTGGCGCAACGCGCCAGCACGTTCACGTTACCCCATAACTTTGTGCTGCCGGTCACGCTAAATGACGGGGCTTCGCAGGAAGGGTAAAGGTTAGGCGGGGTGCGCACGGTCACGCGTACGTCATCGCTGAAACCGGCCAGCTTCTGCGCAAAGAATGCATTGAGCTGGTCCTCTAACCCCTCCGCCTGCAACAGAGGGCTCAAAAGCAACAGGGTCGCCGCCAGGCCACGTTTAAAAGTCCGCATCGCACGTTCCACCATGTCCAGAATTAAGCAAATTCTACCCGCAGTGGTTTTCCATCAACGCAACAAATAGCGACGCATTTTGCGCTTATTCCGTCGATAAGGGAGACGCCTTGAGATTTAAGCTGTGAACTGAAATTTTCTCATCAGCGGAGGAGACATGCTCGATAAACTCGACGCCGCGTTACGTTTTCAGCAGGAAGCGCTCAATTTACGCGCCCAGCGGCAGGAGATTTTAGCCGCCAATATCGCCAACGCGGATACCCCCGGGTATCAGGCGCGCGATATTGATTTTTCCAGTGAACTCAAAAAAGTGATGGAGCGTGGACGTGCCGAAGGAACGGGTGTCTCACTGGCCCTGACATCCTCACGTCATATTCCCGCTCAGGCGATGACCGCACCAACGACCGACCTGCTTTACCGTATTCCCGATCAGCCCTCGCTTGATGGTAACACCGTCGACATGGACCGGGAGCGCACACAGTTTGCCGATAACAGCCTGCAATACCAGACAGGCCTGACGCTACTCGGCGGGCAAATTAAAGGCATGATGACCGTCCTACAGGGGGGCAATTAGTAAATGGCCTTGCTGAATATTTTTGATATCGCCGGTTCGGCATTAACGGCGCAGTCTAAACGACTGAACGTGGCCGCCAGTAACCTGGCCAACGCCGACAGCGTGACCGGCCCTGACGGGCAACCGTATCGCGCTAAACAGGTTGTCTTCCAGGTTGATGCTGCACCGGGTGCGGCAACGGGCGGCGTAAAAGTGGCGGACGTGGTTGAGAGCCAGGCACCCGACAAGCTGGTTTACGAGCCAGGCAACCCGCTCGCGGATGCCAGCGGCTACGTGAAAATGCCGAACGTGGATGTGGTCGGGGAGATGGTGAACTCCATGTCCGCGTCGCGCAGCTACCAGGCAAACGTCGAAGTGCTTAATACCGTGAAGAGCATGATGCTCAAAACACTCACTCTCGGCCAGTAAAGGAGACACGCATGTCCATCGCCGTAAACGTGAATGACCCGACAAATACCGGCGTCAATAGCACCAGCAGTGCGACCGGTTCCAGCTCTCTCACCGGGAGCAATGCCTCCGATTTACAGAGCAGCTTCCTGACCCTGCTGGTGGCGCAGCTGAAAAATCAGGACCCGACCAATCCGATGCAGAACAACGAACTGACCACGCAGCTTGCGCAGATCAGTACCGTCAGCGGCATTGAGAAACTGAACACCACGCTCGGCTCGGTCTCCGGTCAAATCGATAATAGCCAGTCCTTGCAGGCCGCCAACCTGATCGGGCACGGGGTGATGATCCCGGGGACCACGATTCTGGCGGGCACCAGCACCACCGATGGCACGTCCACCACCACCACGACGCCGTTTGGCGTTGAGTTGCAGCAGCCGGCCGACAAAGTCACCGCCACAATCAAAGACGCCAGCGGCAACGTGGTGCGCACGATTGAGATTGGCGAGCTTAAAGCGGGCGTTCATACCTTTACCTGGGATGGCAGCCTGACCGACGGCACTAAAGCGCCTAACGGCTCGTATCAGGTTGCGATTAGCGCCAGCAACGGCACCACTCAGCTGGTGGCTCAGCCGCTACAGTTTGCCCTGGTTCAGGGCGTCATCAAAGGTAGCGATGGTAACAAACTGGATTTGGGTACCTCCGGTACCACCACACTCGACGAAGTTCGGCAGATTATCTAAGCCTTCATACTTATCAGGAGTAAGTCATGGCCTTTTCTCAAGCGGTCAGCGGCCTGAATGCTGCGGCCACCAACCTGGACGTCATTGGCAACAACATCGCCAACTCCGCGACCTATGGTTTTAAATCCGGTTCTGCGTCTTTTGCAGATATGTTTGCAGGCTCTAAAGTGGGCCTGGGCGTGAAGGTGGCGGGTATCACCCAGGACTTCACCGACGGGACGACCACCAACACCGGTCGCGGTCTGGACGTCGCCATCAGCCAGAACGGTTTCTTCCGTATGGTGGATGCCAACGGTTCCGTATTCTACAGCCGCAACGGCCAGTTCAAGCTGGATGAAAACCGTAACCTGGTGAACATGCAGGGGCTTCAGTTAACCGGTTATCCGGTTGCCGGCACGCCACCTACGGTGCAAACCGGTGCGAATCCGCAGGCTATCTCCATCCCAACGACGCTGATGGCGGCGAAGTCCACCACCACGGCCTCTCAGCAGATCAACCTGAACTCCACCGATACCGCACCAACCGTCGCCTTCGACCCGGCCAACCCTGACTCTTACAACAAGAAAGGCACCGTGACGGTGTTTGACAGCCAGGGTAATGCGCACAACATGAACCTGTTCTATGTCAAAAACGCGACGCCAGCTAACTCCTGGAAGGTGTATTCCCAGGACGGCAGCGTAGCAGGAGATGCCGCGAAACTGGCAACCACGCTGACCTTTAACGCGAGCGGCGTGCTGACGGGTGGCGATGATATCAAGATCACAACGGGCACCGTTCCGGGCGCGACGCCAGCCACGTTTGACATGAGTTTCGCCAACTCCATGCAACAGAATACCGGTGCGAACAACATCGTGGCGACGAGCCAGAACGGTTATAAGCCGGGCGATCTGGTGAGCTACCAGATCAACGATGACGGTACCGTTGTCGGTAACTATTCGAACGAACAGACCCAGGTGCTGGGCCAGATCGTGCTGGCAAACTTCGCCAACAACGAAGGCCTGAAATCCGAAGGGGACAACGTCTGGTCTGCCACGCAGTCTTCCGGTGTTGCCCTGCTGGGTACTGCGGGTTCCGGTAACTTCGGCACGCTGACCAACGGCGCGCTGGAAGCCTCTAACGTCGATCTGAGTAAAGAGCTGGTGAACATGATCGTCGCGCAACGTAACTACCAGTCCAACGCGCAGACCATCAAAACCCAGGATCAGATCCTTAACACGCTGGTTAACCTGCGTTAAGCAGCTGACGGGAAAGCGCAATGGATCACGCAATATATACAGCGATGGGCGCAGCAAGCCAGACGCTCAATCAGCAGGCTGTTACCGCCAGCAACCTGGCGAACGCCTCCACGCCAGGTTTTCGTGCGCAGCTCAACGCGCTGCGTGCGGTGCCGGTAGAAGGGCTGTCATTGCCCACGCGTACGCTGGTCACCGCTTCCACGCCGGGCGCCGACATGACGCCAGGCCAGATGGATTACACCGCGCGTCCGCTGGACGTTGCCCTTCAGCAGGACGGCTGGCTGGCGGTGCAAACGGCTGACGGCGGGGAAGGGTATACCCGCAACGGTAATATCCAGGTGAGCGCCACCGGGCAGCTGACGATTCAGGGGCATCCGGTGATGGGCGAAGCCGGTCCGTTGACGGTGCCGGAAGGGTCAGAGCTGACCATTGCGGCAGACGGGACGATTTCGGCGTTAAATCCGGGCGACCCGGCTAACACCGTTGCGCCTGTCGGTCGTCTGAAGCTGGTGAAAGCGGAAGGCAACGAAGTGCAGCGTGGCGATGACGGGATGTTCCGTCTGACCCAGGCGGCGCAGGCCACGCGTGGCGCCACGTTACAGGCCGACCCGACCATCCGCGTGATGTCCGGCGTGCTGGAAGGCAGTAACGTCAAACCGGTAGAAGCCATGACCGACATGATCGCCAGCGCCCGCCGCTTCGAAATGCAGATGAAAATTATCAGCAGCGTCGATGAAAACGCAGGCAAGGCTAACCAACTTCTGGCTATGAGTTAACAGGACTCCCTATGATCAGTTCTTTATGGATCGCGAAAACCGGTCTGGACGCACAGCAAACCAATATGGATGTGATTGCCAACAACCTGGCAAACGTCAGCACCAATGGTTTCAAGCGCCAGCGTGCGGTTTTCGAAGATTTGCTTTATCAAACGATTCGTCAGCCAGGGGCGCAGTCTTCTGAGCAAACCACGCTGCCGTCCGGTCTGCAAATTGGTACCGGCGTGCGCCCGGTTGCCACCGAGCGTCTGCACAGCCAGGGCAACCTGTCCCAGACCAACAACAGTAAAGACGTTGCCATCAAAGGTCAGGGTTTCTTCCAGGTGCAGCTGCCTGACGGGACCTCCGCCTATACCCGCGATGGTTCGTTCCAGGTGGATCAGAATGGTCAGCTGGTGACAGCGGGCGGCTTCCAGGTTCAACCTGCGATCACCATCCCGGCGAACGCGCTGAGTATCACCATTGGTCGTGACGGTATCGTCAGCGTCACTCAGCAAGGTCAGGCCGCGCCGGTCCAGGTTGGACAGCTCAATCTGACGACCTTCATGAACGATACCGGGCTGGAAAGCATCGGTGAGAACCTCTACACCGAAACGCAGTCTTCCGGCACGCCAAATGAAAGTACCCCGGGCCTGAACGGGGCGGGGCTGCTGTATCAGGGGTATGTGGAAACCTCGAACGTTAACGTGGCGGAAGAGCTGGTGAATATGATCCAGGTCCAGCGCGCCTATGAAATTAACAGTAAAGCAGTGTCGACGACCGACCAGATGCTGCAAAAACTGACGCAACTCTAAGGTGTAGCCCGGTGCGGTAAACGTCGCACCGGCTCCCTGTTTTCGAAGATGAAGGCAATGCAAAAAAACGCGGCGTTTCGTTATCCGATCCTGACTGTTCTGGCCGTCACCCTCAGCGGGTGTGCCTGGATCCCGTCTAAACCATTGGTACAGGGTGCGACTACCGCCCAACCCGTTCCCGGCCCCGCGCCGGTGGTGAACGGTTCTATTTTCCAGACCGCGCAGCCGATTAACTACGGTTATCAGCCGCTGTTTGAAGACCGTCGTCCGCGTAACGTCGGCGATACGCTGACCATTGTGTTGCAGGAAAACGTCAGCGCGAGCAAGAGCTCGTCGGCGAACGCCAGCCGCGACGGCAAAACCAATTTTGGCTTCGACACCGTACCGCGCTATCTGCAAGGGCTGTTCGGCAACGCCCGTGCGGATGTGGAAGCCTCCGGCGGCAACACCTTTAACGGTAAAGGTGGCGCGAACGCCAGCAATACCTTCAGCGGAACGCTGACGGTAACGGTTGACCAGGTTCTGGTGAACGGCAACCTGCACGTGGTGGGCGAAAAACAGATCGCCATTAACCAGGGTACGGAATTTATTCGCTTCTCCGGTGTGGTTAACCCTCGCACTATCAGCGGCACCAACACCGTACCGTCCACCCAGGTGGCGGATGCGCGCATTGAGTACGTCGGCAACGGCTACATCAACGAAGCGCAAAATATGGGCTGGCTGCAACGCTTCTTCCTTAATCTATCGCCGATGTAAGCGAGGTGACCTATGTATAAATTTCTCTTCGCCGTGGCGCTGTCGTTGGTCGCCACCGTTGCGCAGGCCGATCGCATACGCGATCTCACCAGCGTGCAGGGCGTGCGCGAAAACTCCCTGATTGGCTATGGCCTGGTGGTGGGGCTGGATGGGACGGGTGACCAGACGACCCAGACGCCGTTCACCACCCAGAGCCTGAACAACATGCTCTCGCAGCTCGGTATTACCGTACCGGCCGGGACCAACATGCAGCTGAAAAACGTGGCGGCCGTGATGGTGACCGCGTCTTATCCGGCCTTTGCGCGTCAGGGGCAGACCATCGACGTGGTTGTCTCGTCGATGGGTAATGCCAAAAGCCTGCGTGGCGGTACGTTGCTGATGACGCCGCTGAAAGGCGTCGACAGCCAGGTGTATGCTCTGGCGCAGGGCAACATTCTGGTTGGCGGAGCAGGTGCGTCGGCGGGCGGCAGCAGCGTGCAGGTGAACCAGCTGAACGGGGGACGTATTACCAACGGCGCGATCATCGAACGTGAGCTGCCGACCCAGTTCGGCACCGGCAACACCATTAACCTGCAACTGAATAACGAAGACTTTACGATGGCGCAGCAGATCGCTGACACCATCAACCGCAGCCGGGGCTACGGCAGCGCCACCGCGCTGGATGCCCGCACCGTGCAGATCCGCACGTCAACCGGCAGCAGCAACCAGGTGCGAATGCTGGCCGATATCCAGAATATGGAAGTGAACGTGCCGGTTCAGGATGCGAAAGTCATTATCAACTCCCGAACCGGCTCGGTGGTGATGAACCGCGAAGTGACGCTGGACAGCTGCGCCGTGGCGCAGGGCAATCTCTCCGTCACGGTTAACCGCTCGGCCAACGTCAGCCAGCCGGATACCCCGTTTGGTGGCGGTCAGACGGTAGTGACCCCGCAAACGCAGATTGATTTACGACAGAGCGGCGGTTCGTTGCAGAGCGTGCGCTCCAGCGCCAACCTGAACAGCGTGGTGCGTGCCTTGAATGCGCTGGGTGCAACGCCAATGGATCTGATGTCCATTCTGCAATCCATGCAAAGTGCAGGCTGCCTGCGCGCTAAACTGGAAATCATCTAAATGCTGACCGATAGCAAACTGTTGACCAGTGCCGCCTGGGATGCCCAGTCGCTCAACGAGCTGAAAACCAAAGCGGGCAAGGATCCGGCGGCGAATATCCGCCCGGTTGCCCGTCAGGTGGAAGGCATGTTCGTGCAGATGATGTTGAAAAGCATGCGTGAAACTCTGCCGAAAGACGGCATGTTCAGCAGTGATTCCACGCGGCTTTACACCAGCATGTACGATCAGCAGATTGCCCAGCAAATGACCGCCGGAAAGGGACTCGGCCTGGCGGACATGATCGTGAAGCAGACCGCAGCCGCTCAGGGACTCCCGCCTGAAGAGGCCCCGCCGCAGGTGCCGCTGAAGTTTGATCTGGAAAAGGTGACCAGTTATCAAAATCAGGCGCTAACGCAGATGGTGCGTAAGGCGATGCCGAAGCCGGCAGAAACGCGTGACGAGCCGCTCTCCGGCGACAGCAAAGACTTCCTGGCGCAGCTCTCCCTGCCGGCGCGTCTTGCCAGTGAAGAGAGCGGCGTGCCGCACCATCTGATTCTGGCGCAGGCGGCGCTGGAGTCGGGCTGGGGGCAACGTCAGATCCGCAGGGAGAACGGCGAGCCGAGCTTCAACATCTTTGGCGTGAAGGCCACCTCCAGCTGGAAAGGGCCGACCACGGAAATCACCACCACCGAATATGAAAACGGTGCGGCAGTGAAGGTGAAAGCCAAATTCCGCGTCTACAGCTCGTATCTGGAAGCGTTGTCGGATTATGTCGGGCTGCTGAGCCGGAACCCGCGCTACACTGCGGTGACCCAGGCCGCCACGCCAGAGCAGGGCGCTCAGGCATTGCAGAATGCCGGCTACGCGACCGATCCAAACTATGCACGCAAGCTGACCAGCATGATCCAGCAGCTGAAATCCATGTCTGAGAAGGTCAGCAAAGCATATAGCACAGATCTCGAAAATCTGTTCTGAAAGTTCTCAAGTCCCGGAGGAGGTTGCCGATAACCTTCATCAGGACTCGTGTCTGAACGTATAAAAGGAACCCCCATGTCCAGTTTGATTAACAGCGCCATGAGTGGCCTCAGTGCTGCGCAGTCGGCACTCAATACCGTCAGTAATAATATTTCAAGCTACAACGTGGCAGGTTATACCCGCCAGACCACCATTTTGGGGGCATCAAACAGCACCCTGGCCGGTGGTGGCTGGGTGGGTAACGGGGTCTATGTCTCCGGCGTTCAGCGTGAATATGATGCGTTTATCACCAACCAGCTGCGTGCGGCGCAGAACCAGAGCAGTGGGCTGACCACGCGCTACCAGCAGATGTCAAAAATTGACGACGTGCTGTCGGATACCACGAACTCGCTTTCTGCCAACCTCCAGGATTTCTTTAAAAGCCTGCAAACGCTGGTGAGTAACGCAGAAGATCCGGCTGCACGCCAGACGGTGCTCGGTAAGGCGGATGGTCTGGTAAACCAGTTTAAAACCAACGATCAATATCTCCGCGATCAGGATGCGCAGGTCAATACGGCGATTTCTACCAGCGTCGATCAGATCAATAACTATGCGAAGCAGATTGCTAACCTTAACGATCAGATCTCCCGGCTGACTGGCGTAGGGGCGGGCGCATCCCCGAACGAACTGCTCGATCAGCGCGATCAGCTGGTGAGTGAACTGAACAAGATTGTCGGTGTGGACGTTACCGTACAGGACAGCGGCACGTATAACATCTCTATCGCCAACGGTTACACCCTGGTACAGGGCAGCAACGCAAGTCAGCTGGCGGCGGTGAAATCCAGTGCGGACCCAGCGCGTACAACGATTGCGTATGTGGATGCCGCAGCAGGCAACGTGGAGATCTCAGAAAAACAGATCACCACGGGGTCGCTTGGAGGGCTGTTAACGTTCCGTTCTCAGGATCTGGATCAGGCGCGAAACACCCTCAACCAGATGGCGCTGGCGTTTGCGGATGCCATGAATACCCAGCACCAGGCGGGCTTTGACGCCAACGGAGATAAAGGCGGCAAGCTGTTTGATTTTGGCTCCCCGGCAGTGCTGAGTAACGGCAAAAACACCGGAAGCGCGTCCGTTACGGCAACGATGACGGACAGTACCAAGGTCCAGGCGACAAATTACAAAGTTGAGTATAACGGTACTGACTGGACAATCACGCGTCTGTCGGACAACACCAGCTTCACGGCCAAGCCTGACGCCAGCGGTAATCTTTCGTTTGATGGTCTTAACGTTAAGATTAGCGGCTCAGCCAATAATAAAGACAGTTTCATCGTCAAACCGGTGAATGACGTCATTGTGAATATGGACGTTGCGATCAGCGACGAATCCAAACTGGCGATGGCCTCCGCGCAAGGAAGCGGCGAAAGTGACAATACCAATGGCCAGAAGCTGCTGGATTTGCAGAGCGCTAAGCTGGTGGGGGGGAACAAAACCTTTAACGATGCTTATGCCGCGCTGGTCAGTACGGTGGGCAGCACCACGGCGTCGCTGAAAACCAGCAGCGAAACCAAAGTTAACGTGGTGACGCAGCTGACCAAACAACAGCAGTCAATCTCCGGGGTTAACCTGGATGAAGAGTATGGCAACCTGCAACGCTATCAGCAGTACTATCTGGCGAATGCGCAGGTGCTGCAAACGGCGAGCACGCTGTTTGATGCATTGATCAATATCCGCTAAGGCTGAGGCATAAAAAATGCGTATTAGTACTCAAATGATGTATGAGCAAAGCATGCGCGGCGTGACGAACTCACAAAGTCTCTGGCTCAGCTACGGCGAGCAGATGTCTACGGGGAAGCGCATCAACCGTCCATCTGACGATCCGATTGCCGCCTCGCAGGCCGTTGTGCTCTCTCAGGCTCAAACGCAAAACAGTCAGTATGCGCTGGCGCGCTCCTTCGCTACGACGAAAGTCTCGCTGGAAGAGAACGTGTTATCGCAAGTGACAACCGCTATCCAGGCTGCTCAGGAAAAGATTGTCAATGCGGGCAACGGTACGTTAAGTGACGATGACCGCGCTTCGCTGGCCACGAACCTGCAAGGTATTCGCGATCAGCTCATGAACCTGGCTAACAGCACGGACGGTAACGGCCGCTATATTTTTTCCGGTTACAAGACCGAAGCGGCGGCTTTCGACCAGACTACGGGTGATTATAAGGGCGGCGGAACGCCAATCAGCCAGCAGGTTGACTCCGCGCGCACGATGCAAATCAGCCATACGGGCACTGAAGTTTTCGATAGCTTCACCAGCAATGCGAAGCCAGAGCCAGATGGTAGTAAACCGGAAACGAATTTGTTCAAGATCCTCGACTCCGCAATTGAAGCGCTGAATACGCCGATTGGGGAGGATGAAACGAAAGCCGAGGCGTTTACGGCGGCTATTGATAAAGCCAACCGTGGCCTGAGCAACTCCCTCAACAACGTGCTGACCGTGCGCGCCGACCTCGGCATCAAGCTGGATGAGCTGGGCAAGCTGGACGCTCTGGGTGAAGACCGCGCGCTGGGTCAGACCCAGCAGATGAGTAACCTGGTTGACGTGGACTGGAACTCGGTGATTTCGTCCTACACCATGCAGCAGGCGGCGTTGCAGGCCTCGTATAAAGCCTTTAGCGATATGCAGGGTATGTCTTTGTTCCAGATGAACAGATAAGACTCTGACCTGTTTAACATGTCTTGAAACTGGGCATGTTTTGACTGCCCAACCCGTCCGGGTTGGGCATTTTTTTTTAAACACTTTCTGCCTGTGCGGACAGCACCCGGGCGCTTTCAATCACTCTGATAGCCAGCGCAATGGCACCACACAGGGTTGCCAGAGCCACCACGCCAGACCAGCCTGCCAGCGTGTAGATATTGCTGCCTAATGCCGAACCCAGCGCCATTCCGATGAAAATGACGGTAAACAGCAGGGCGTTCAGGCGTCCGCGGGCCTGCGGCTCAAGGCTGTAGACCAGATTCTGGTGGGCCACGAGGCTGGACTGCAAGCCGAGATCGAAACCGACCGCGGAGAGGGCAATCAGGATCAATTGACCGTGTATACCCAGTGCCGGCATCAGGAACATCAGGGCAAACGAGAGGGTCACCAGCGCGGCACCCAGTTGGGTGACTTTACCGGCGCCCAGCTTATCTGCCAGACCACCTGCCAGCGGTGCGGCCAGCGCGCCAGCGGCTCCGGCAATACCAAATCCACCCGCCACAGCGCTGCCAAGGTGATACCGTTCCAGCAGCATGACCGCCAGCGTTGACCAGAATGCGCTAAAGGCAATCGACAGAAAACCCTGGGCCAGCGCGGCCCGACGCAGCGCCGGGTAGCGGCGCCAGAGGTGTTCCATGGAGCGCATCAGCGCCGGGTAGCTCAGCGTGGAGTGAACGGCGAAGCGGGGAAGCACGGCCCACATGACCACGCCGACAAAGGCAATACTTGCGGCGGCCAGCTGATACATCACCCGCCAGCCAAAGGCTTCACCCACCACGCCGCTCACGGTTCTGGAGAGCAAAATCCCCAGCAGCAGGCCGGTCATCACCGTGCCGACCGTTTTTCCCTGTTTGCCTTCCGGTGCGAGGATCGCTGCGGCCGGGACAATATCCTGCGCCATGGTGGCGGCCATGCCAATCAGCAGGCTGGTGAGCAGCAGGGAGTGCAGTTGTCCGGTCAGGCTACAACCCAGCAGGAACAGCGCCAGAGCCGCACTTTTTATCAGGATCAGCGTTCTGCGATCATGACGATCGCCGAGCGGCAGCAGAAACAGGATACCTAAGGCATAACCCGCCTGGGTAAGCGTCGGGACCATGCCCATGCCTTCGATGCTCAGGTTCAGGTCTGAGCCCATCAGCGGCAGCAGAGGCTGGGCATAATAGATGGATGCCACGCTAAAGCCCGCACCGAGCGCCAGCATTAAGATTACCCAGCGGCTTACAGCCCGGGTGGTAGTTGTGTTCATAAGATGTTCCTCATTCGTCGTGTGCGGCTATTTTTTATCAGTACGCCTTGCGACGGTAGCGGGCGCGGTGGTAAAACGCTTATACGTGTAGCGTATGGATGGAAATGATATGAAAAGGCCTGAGCGTATAGATCGGGTAGAACTGATGCGAACGTTTGTTCGCATTGTGGAGGCGGGGTCTCTTTCTGCGGCAGCACGTCAGCT
The DNA here is from genome assembly GCF_001922365.1 of Enterobacter cloacae complex sp. AR_0002. Lineage (NCBI taxonomy): Bacteria > Pseudomonadati > Pseudomonadota > Gammaproteobacteria > Enterobacterales > Enterobacteriaceae > Enterobacter > Enterobacter cloacae complex sp. AR_0002. The sequence goes on along the minus strand of NZ_CP018814.1, from coordinate 1,746,985 downwards.
GGCAACAACCCAGGCCACGGTGAGCCGACGGTTGCAGTCGCTTGAGACCATGCTGGGAGTACGCCTGATGCTGCGCACAACCCATACGACCCGGCTGACCGATGACGGCGAACGCTGCTATCAGCATGCCCGACGGGTGATTGACAGCTGGCTGGCACTGGAAGACGAGGTAGGGCAGACGGAAGATGAACCGGTTGGGGTGCTGAGGGTGCGCGCCCCGCACGCGTTTGGCCAGGATCAGCTTCTGAAACCGTTAACCGAATTTTTGCAGCGCTATCCCCAGCTTTCTGTTGAGTGGATGCTCAACGATCGCTCGGTTGATTTCCTCGGCGACAACCTTGACTGTGCTATTCGGGTGGGTGTGGAAGTCGATCCGGCAACCGTGTCCGTGCTGCTGGCTGAAGTGCCGCGCTCGGTGGTGGCTTCACCGGAATTACTGGCCCGTTATCCCGCGGTTAAAACGCCGGAAGATTTGCAACAGCTTCCCTGGATTGCCATCAGCTCTTTTTATCAACGCCATGTGGAGCTTTTCCACGATGCATCATCTGCCCCGACGCGGGTTACCATTACGCCACGCCTGAGTACCGACAGCCTGTATGTGGCGCGCAATACGGCACTCACCGGGCTAGGCGTTGCGGTGGTATCCAGCTGGACAGTACAGGATGATATTCAGGAAGGACGACTGGTGCATCTACTGCCAGAGTGGCAGCCGGCAGCGCTACCGGTACATCTGGTTTACCCCTGGTCTCGTTATTATCCGGCGCGCTTGCGGCGTTTTCTGGAGCTGATGCGGCAGATAATGCCGGAGGTTACCGGAATGAGAAAGCCCCTGCAACAGCCATAAAAAAGCCGACCCGAAGGTCGGCTTTCAGTATTAGCGTGCGTTATTCAACAGGCTGAGGACGAGTAGCTGGCGCAGTAGCCATGTGCGTTGCACTGTGACCACCGGCAGCACCTTTGCCTTCGAAGTTGAATGCCGGACGAACCCAGTCGCTATGGCGTGGCGCTTCAGGTACATACTCAGGTGCCGGGGCGCGAGTCATCGGCGCGGTAGCAACGTGAGCAGGCGCTACAGCTGCAACGACCTCAATCGGCTCTGATTTCACTTCAGGCTCTTTGACCTCTTCGACAACAGGTTCAACCTGAATCTCGACGTCCTGAACAACCTCTTCAGTCACCGTTTCGACGGCAACGTCTGCGGTCTCTTCTGCTGCGGAGACTGGCTCAGCGTCTTCCGCGACTTCTTCAGCCACCACGGTATCTTCTTCGGCAATGATCTGCGGAGCGGCATCAACCGGCGCAGCAATGACTTCAGGATGGGTCGTTTCCACTTCCACAGCCTGCGGTGCCGCTGTGTCAACAACCTGCGGTTCAACCACGGTTGCCGCTTCAGTCACGACGTCTTCCACCGCTGCTATTGGTGCAATCACCTCTTCGGTCACAGTCTGTTCTTCAACAGCCTGCTCCGGGCGAGCAACCGGATAACGGATCCAGACTTTACCGGATGCCATCTCTGGTGACGCACACGCCACGGTCAATGGCATTGGCGACTGAGTTGGGTAACGCTCGTCACGGTAACGACGACGACGCTGACCGCTCACGCGTAGATGACGCGGAGAACGACGGGAGCGACGCGGCATACCTGCGTTGTCACGGTTTTCGCTGCTTTCGTCTTGCTCAACCTGATTTTCTACTACGGCTGGCAGGTCAACTTTCGCAACCTGTGTACCCGTTGTGCTTTCTGCTGCTTCAACCGCGATAACGTCGTTTTCTTCCGCCTGAACAGCACCCACACGCACTTTCTGGGTCAGCTGACGCTGCTTACGACGCGGCATAACCTGAGTACGCTCTTCCTGCTCCGTGTCCTGCTGTTCAACAGGCGCTTCGCGGTTCAGGTTTTTGACTTCCTGCTGGGCCTGGCGTTTCTCGTCGTTACGACGACGGTTACGCTCGCGGCGAGGTTGCTGCTCGTCACGCTGTTTGCTCTTCTCGGACTCATCGCCCGCCTGCTGGCGAATCTCACGATCTTCAACGTTCTGCTGTTGCTTCTCGCGACGGTTGCGACGGTTGTCCTCGCGTTGTTCACGACCTTCGTTGTTCTCGGAACGATTATCACGGCGCTCGTTACGATCGCTACGGTCGTTGCGGTCATTACGATCGCGACGATTGTTCTGACGCTTACGACGGTCCTGCTGACGCTCTGGTTTCGCTTCTTTTGGCGCTTCTTTCGGCTGCTCAGGCTGAACTTCTTCGCCAGCAAACATTTTTTTCAGCGCGCCGAAGATGCGGCTCAGGAGACCCGGCTGCTCAGGCTGCGCTTTTGCCGCGGCAGGGGCCGCCTTTTGCACGGCAGGTTTTGCCGCTGGTTTTTCCAGCGTCGCTTCCGGCGGGGCTTCCGGCATGATGAAGGTTGCTAATGCAGGCTGCTCAGGCAGTTTACGCTCGGCAGGCTCTTCATCCGATGGCAGCGCCATTTCTTCTTCATGAAGCTTCGGCAGCAGGTAGCTGAGGGTGCTTGTCTCTTCACCTTTACGCACGCGCAGCACGTGATAGTGCGGGGTTTGCATCTCGTCGTTTGGCACGATGATGCAGCGAACGCCGCCCTGACGCGCTTCGATTGCGCTCACCGCTGCACGTTTTTCGTTCAGCAAGTAGGAGGCAATCGGCACCGGAACAATGGCGTGAACCTCTTTGGTGTTCTCTTTCAGCGCTTCTTCTTCAATCAGACGCAGAATAGAGAGGGAGAGCGATTCATTGTCACGCACGGTACCTGTCCCGGAACAGCGCGGGCAGACGTGATGGCTGGACTCGCCGAGTGACGGGCTCAGACGCTGACGGGACATTTCCAGCAGGCCGAAGCGCGAGATATGGCTAATCTGGATACGCGCGCGATCCTGGCGCACCGCTTCACGCAGACGGTTTTCAACCGCACGCTGGTGGCGAACCGGGGTCATGTCGATGAAGTCGATAACAATCAGACCACCCAGGTCGCGCAGGCGGAGCTGGCGGGCGATTTCATCAGCGGCTTCTAGGTTGGTGTTGAAGGCGGTCTCTTCGATGTCGCCGCCGCGGGTTGCACGCGCGGAGTTGATGTCGATAGCGGTCAGCGCTTCGGTGGTATCGATAACGATAGAACCGCCGGACGGCAGACGCACTTCACGCTGGAAGGCAGACTCGATCTGGGATTCAATCTGATAGTGGCTGAACAGCGGGATTTCACCGGTGTACAGTTTAATTTTGCTGGTGAAATCCGGGCGACCCAGCGCGGCGATGTGCTGGCGAGCCAGCTCAAGCACTTTCGGGTTATCAATCAGAATTTCACCGATGTCCTGACGCAGATAATCACGGAAGGCACGCACAATGACGTTGCTTTCCTGGTGGATCAGGAACGGAGCAGGACGGCTTTCAGCCGCTTTCTTGATGGCTTCCCAGTGCTTCAGACGGAAGCTCAGGTCCCACTGCAATGCTTCGGCAGATTTGCCGACGCCTGCGGTGCGCACGATAAGGCCCATGCCGTCTGGCAGCTCAAGACTTGCCAGCGCTTCTTTCAGCTCTGTACGGTCATCACCTTCGATACGGCGAGAGATGCCACCCGCACGCGGGTTGTTTGGCATCAACACCAGATAGCTTCCTGCCAGACTGATAAAGGTGGTCAGTGCGGCACCTTTGTTGCCACGCTCTTCTTTATCGATCTGGACGATAACTTCCTGACCTTCACGCAGAACATCTTTAATGTTCGGACGGCCATGGGAGTTGTAGTTTGCAGGAAAATATTCGCGGGCGATTTCTTTGAGAGGAAGGAAACCGTGACGCTCAGCACCGTAATCGACAAATGCAGCTTCAAGGCTTGGTTCAATGCGGGTGATTTTGCCTTTGTAAATGTTCGCTTTTTTCTGTTCGTGTCCAGGACTTTCGATATCCAGATCGTACAGGCGCTGCCCATCCACAAGGGCGACACGCAACTCTTCTTGCTGAGTTGCGTTGATTAACATTCTTTTCATCGTAACTTACTCGTTATTCTTACATTGACGACAAAGCTGCGGGCAAGGTGACGCTTTCCGGGGTATGAACCGATGGCCTCGTGTCTATTCACGTCGCCAACCTCACGGTTGTCGCTCGCTTAAGAGGCGCAGAGTGTCGGTTGCCTGTGTTTCATACGGAAACACAGCGCAATTATCAGGGGAATTGCCTGGGAAAACTCTCCAGAGAACAATCCTTATACCGGGAAGTACTGCAACCCGCAGCCCGCTAACTGCCTGAAAGATCAATACGTCTTACGCCATTGCTGCGTGGATGATCGGTCAGACAAAATTGGTCATTCCGTCGACATCCTTACAAAACCCGGATTTAACGCGGAAAACGGATTCATTATTCCACTGCTCGCCGGGTTATAGCAAGATGACTTTTACCAATTATCACCCGGTTACTCACAGTTTCTTCACTTCAACGGGGTGATTGGTTTAATAACCACCAAATCGATTGCGCGAAAGGGGAGCGGTCCGGATAAAAGTAAATATAAGCATAGAAAAATGAGTGGCGCTAATGCCTGACGCTATTTAGAATCGCCAACCATGAAAACAGAGACTCCAGCCGTAAAAATGGTTGCCATCGCCGACGACGAGGCGGGGCAACGTATCGATAATTTTTTGCGCACCCAGCTGAAGGGTGTGCCAAAAAGCATGATTTATCGCATCTTGCGTAAGGGCGAGGTGCGGGTGAACAAAAAACGCGTGAAGCCAGAGTATAAGCTCGAGGCGGGCGATGAAGTCCGCATTCCACCGGTACGTGTTGCAGAGCGTGAAGAAGAGGTCGTTTCTCCGAAGCTGCAAAAAGTCGCGGCCCTGAGCGACGTTATCCTTTATGAGGACGACCACATTCTGGTGCTGAATAAACCGTCCGGAACGGCGGTACACGGGGGGAGCGGCCTAAGCTTCGGCGTGATTGAAGGGTTACGCGCGCTGCGCCCGGAAGCGCGTTTCCTCGAACTGGTTCACCGTCTTGACCGTGATACCTCTGGCGTGCTGCTAGTGGCGAAAAAACGTTCTGCGCTGCGTTCACTGCATGAACAGCTGCGCGAAAAAGGGATGCAGAAAGATTATCTGGCGCTGGTGCGCGGCCAGTGGCAGTCCCACGTGAAAGTGGTGCAGGCGCCGCTGCTGAAAAATATTCTGCAAAGCGGCGAGCGCATTGTTCGTGTTAATCAGGAAGGGAAACCGTCTGAGACGCGCTTTAAAGTTGAAGAGCGCTACGAATTCGCCACGCTGGTGCGCTGTAGTCCGGTGACGGGGCGTACTCACCAGATTCGCGTCCATACCCAGTTTGCGGGCCATCCGATTGCGTTTGATGACCGCTATGGCGATCGCGAATTTGATAAGCAGCTGGCGGGGACGGGGCTATCGCGTCTGTTCCTGCATGCGGCAGCGCTGAAGTTCACCCATCCTAATACCGGTGAAGTTATCCGTATTGAAGCGCCGCTGGATGAGCAGCTCAAACGCTGTCTGAAAGTTCTGCGCGGCTGATTTTGTGCCGGGTAGCGCTGCGCTTACCCGGCCTACATGTTTTTCTCCCTCTCCCACAGGGAGAGGGCCGGGGTGGGGGCATCAGGCCGCAACGGTCACATCGTCAGCGGATTACACTCTTCTCGCCTTAACATCTGGCACAGCGCAATCAGCGGCAACCCCACCAGCGTGTTGGGATCGCGGCCATCGAGCTTGTCGAACAACGCAATCCCTAGTCCTTCACTTTTAAAGCTCCCTGCACAGTTCAGCGGACGTTCCCGACGCACATAATCCATAATCTCCTGTTCGCTAAGATGACGGAAGTGCACATCAAACGGCTCGCACTCGGTTTGCAGATGGCCGGAAGCCGAATTATATAGCGCCAGGCCGGTATAAAAGGTCACGATACTGCCTCGCGCACGCAAAAGCTGCTGGCAGGCGATTTCTTCCGTATACGGTTTGCCGGTGATTTCGCCGTCCAGCACACAAACCTGATCGGAGCCTATAATCAGATGAGCGGGGTAACGTGCGGCCAGCGACTGTGCTTTCTCTTTCGCGAGACGGGTCACCAGATGACGCGGTGACTCGCCCGGCTGTGGCGTTTCATCCACCTCCGGCGCAGCGCATTCAAACGGGATCCCGAGCTTTTCCAGCAGCATTCGGCGATAAGGTGAAGTGGAAGCAAGGACGAGATTTGGCATATTTTTATCACCAGATATAGCGTATCGATGCCAGCCATTTTAAACTACAGGCCGCAATGTGTGCGAATAATTGGCAAAAGGCAGCTCTGGTTGCCTTTTTCTTTGACTCTATGACGTTACAAAGTTAATATGCGCGCCCTATGCAAAAGGTAAAATTACCCCTGACTCTTGATCCGGTTCGTACGGCTCAAAAACGCCTCGATTACGAAGGAATCTATTCTTCCGATCAGGCTGAGCGTATTGCCGAATCTGTAGTCAGTGTGGACAGTGATGTAGAATGCTCCATGTCGTTCGCTATCGACAACCAGCGTCTCGCCGTGTTAACCGGTGATGCAAAGGTGACGGTAACGCTCGAATGTCAGCGTTGCGGGAAACCGTTTGTACAGCATGTTCACACAACGTATTGTTTTAGTCCGGTTCGTTCTGACGAACAGGCTGAAGCACTCCCGGAAGCGTATGAGCCGATTGAGGTTAACGAATTCGGTGAAATCGATCTTCTGGCGCTGGTTGAAGATGAAGTCATCCTCTCCCTGCCAGTCGTTCCGGTGCATGATTCTGAACACTGTGAAGTGTCCGAGGCGGACATGGTCTTTGGGGAACTGCCTGATGAAGCGCAAAAACCAAACCCATTTGCCGTATTAGCCAGCTTAAAGCGTAAGTAATTGAGGAGTAAGGTCCATGGCCGTACAACAGAATAAACCAACCCGTTCCAAACGTGGCATGCGTCGTTCCCATGACGCGCTGACCGCAGTTACCAGCCTGTCTGTAGACAAGACTTCTGGTGAGAAACACCTGCGTCACCACATCACCGCTGACGGTTTCTACCGCGGCCGCAAGGTTATCACTAAGTAATCACGCGTCAGCGTGATTAGGCTTAGTGAGGAACTTCCCCGTGCAAACGGGGAGTTTACCGAACCAGGCTGCGACGATACCTTGACACGTCTAACCCTGGCGTTAGATGTCATGGGGGGAGATTTTGGCCCTACCGTGACAGTGCCTGCAGCATTGCAGGCACTGAATTCTAATTCGCAACTCACACTTCTTTTAGTCGGTAATCCCGACACAATCACGCCATTACTTGCAAAAGCTGACTTTGAACAACGTTCGCGTCTGCAGATTATTCCTGCGCAGTCAGTTATTGCCAGTGATGCCCGGCCATCGCAGGCTATTCGTAATAGCCGCGGCAGCTCTATGCGAATGGCGCTGGAGCTGGTGAAAGAAGGGCGAGCACAGGCTTGCGTCAGCGCGGGAAATACTGGCGCGCTGATGGGGCTGTCGAAATTATTGCTCAAGCCGATTGAGGGCATTGAGCGTCCGGCGCTGGTGACGGTGTTACCGCATCAGCAGAAGGGCAAAACGGTGGTGCTGGATCTGGGCGCTAACGTGGATTGTGATAGTACAATGCTGGCTCAGTTTGCCGTTATGGGGTCGGTGCTGGCAGAAGACGTGCTCGGGATTAACAATCCCCGCGTTGCGTTATTGAATATTGGTGAAGAAGAGACCAAAGGTCTGGACAGTATCCGCGACGCTGCGGAAATACTCAAACAGGTCCCCTCCATCAACTATATTGGTTATCTCGAAGCCAATGAGTTGCTGACGGGCAAAACGGATGTATTAGTGTGTGATGGCTTCACCGGAAACGTGACGTTGAAGACCATGGAAGGGGTCGTACGAATGTTCCTTTCTCTGCTGAAATCGCAGGGAGACGGTAAAAAAAGGTCCTGGTGGCTGATTATATTAAAGCGTTGGTTACAAAAAAGCCTGACGCGGCGATTCAGTCACCTCAACCCCGACCAGTATAATGGCGCCTGTCTGTTAGGATTGCGCGGCATCGTGATTAAGAGTCATGGCGCCGCCAATCAGCGAGCATTTACCGTCGCGATTGAACAGGCAGTGCAGGCGGTGCAGCGTCAAGTCCCTCAGAGGATTGCCGCTCGCCTGGGATCTGTATTAGCTAAAAGTGACTGAGCGTACATGTATACGAAGATTTTAGGTACCGGCAGCTACCTGCCAAAACAAGTGCGTACCAACGCCGATCTTGAAAAAATGGTAGATACGTCTGACGAGTGGATTGTCACGCGCACAGGTATCCGTGAACGTCGTATCGCCGCGCCAGACGAAACTGTGTCCACCATGGGCTACGAAGCCGCTCAGCGAGCGCTTGAGATGGCTGGCATTGATAAAGAACAGATCGGGCTTATTGTGGTGGCGACCACCTCTGCCACGCATGCCTTCCCAAGCGCAGCGTGCCAGGTGCAGAACATGCTCGGCATCAAAGGCTGCCCGGCATTTGATGTTGCAGCAGCATGCGCGGGTTTCACCTATGCACTGAGCATCGCCGATCAGTATGTAAAATCGGGCGCCGTAAAATATGCGCTGGTGATCGGCGCTGACGTGCTGGCGCGTACCTGCGATCCAACCGATCGCGGCACGATCATTATTTTTGGCGATGGCGCGGGCGCGGTGCTGCTGGGGCAGTCCGAAGAGCCGGGCATCATCTCCACGCACCTGCATGCCGATGGCCGCTACGGCGAGCTGTTAACGCTGCCTAACGCCGATCGCGTTAATCCGGACAGTTCAATTTACCTGACAATGGCAGGTAACGAAGTGTTTAAAGTGGCCGTGACTGAACTGGCTCACATCGTTGATGAGACGCTGGAAGCGAACAATCTGGACCGCGCCGCACTCGACTGGCTGGTACCGCATCAGGCTAACCTGCGTATTATCAGCGCGACGGCGAAGAAGTTGGGCATGTCTATGGATAACGTTGTGGTGACGCTCGATCGCCACGGCAACACCTCTGCGGCATCGGTACCGTGCGCATTTGACGAAGCGGTACGCGATGGACGAATTAAACGGGGCCAACTGGTCTTGCTTGAAGCCTTTGGTGGCGGGTTCACCTGGGGTTCCGCGCTGGTTCGTTTCTAGGATAAGGATTAAAAAATGACGCAATTTGCTTTTGTGTTCCCGGGACAGGGCTCGCAAACTGTTGGGATGTTGTCTGAAATGGCAGCAAACTATCCGGTTATTGAAGAGACTTTCCGTGAAGCTTCTGACGCGCTGGGTTATGATCTGTGGGCGCTGACCCAACAGGGCCCCGCTGAAGAACTGAACAAAACCTGGCAGACTCAACCGGCACTGCTGGCGGCATCCGTCGCATTGTGGCGCGTATGGCAGCAGCAGGGCGGCAAAGCGCCGACGCTGATGGCGGGTCATAGCCTCGGTGAATACTCTGCGCTGGTCTGCGCTGGCGTGATTGCCTTCGCTGACGCGGTACGCCTGGTTGAATTGCGTGGTAAATTCATGCAGGAAGCGGTGCCAGAAGGCACGGGCGGCATGTCTGCCATCATCGGTCTGGATGATGCTTCTATCGCTAAAGCCTGTGAAGAATCTGCTGAAGGTCAGGTCGTTTCTCCGGTAAACTTTAACTCGCCAGGCCAGGTGGTAATCGCGGGTCATAAAGAAGCGGTTGAGCGTGCAGGCGCTGCCTGTAAAGCTGCGGGCGCAAAACGTGCACTGCCCCTGCCGGTGAGCGTGCCGTCTCACTGCGCGCTGATGAAGCCCGCAGCCGATAAGCTCGCGGTTGAGCTGGAAAAAATGACCTTTAACGCACCGACGATTTCCGTTGTGAATAACGTCGATGTGAAGTGCGAAACCGCGCCGGAGGCTATCCGTAACGCGCTGGTTCGCCAGCTCTACAGCCCGGTTCAGTGGACTAAAACTGTTGAATTTATGGCGTCTCAGGGCGTGGAACATCTGTATGAAGTCGGTCCAGGTAAAGTACTTACCGGTCTGACAAAACGTATTGTAGATACCCTGACTGCCTCGGCGATTAACGAGCCGGAAGCCATGAAAGCGGCACTCTCGCAATAAAAGAGGAATACCATGAGTTTTGAAGGAAAAATTGCCCTGGTGACCGGCGCAAGCCGCGGTATTGGGCGCGCTATTGCTGAAACACTGGTTGCGCGCGGCGCAACGGTGATCGGGACTGCGACCAGCGAGAATGGCGCACAGGCCATCAGCGACTATCTGGGTGCGAACGGTAAAGGTCTGGTACTGAATGTGACTGAACCAGCATCTATCGAATCTGTTCTGGAAAATATTCGCGCAGAGTTTGGCGAAGTGGATATTCTGGTCAATAATGCCGGGATCACTCGCGACAACCTGCTGATGCGAATGAAAGACGACGAGTGGAACGATATTATCGAAACCAACCTGTCATCTGTATTCCGTCTGTCAAAAGCGGTAATGCGCGCTATGATGAAAAAGCGTCATGGTCGTATTATCACTGTAGGTTCTGTGGTTGGTACCATGGGAAATGCTGGTCAGGCTAACTACGCTGCGGCGAAAGCAGGTCTGATCGGTTTCAGTAAGTCGCTGGCGCGTGAAGTCGCGTCCCGCGGAATTACTGTAAACGTTGTTGCTCCGGGCTTTATTGAAACGGACATGACGCGTGCGCTAACTGATGAGCAGCGTGCGGGTACGCTGGCGGCAGTTCCAGCGGGTCGTCTTGGCGACCCTAAAGAAATCGCCAGCGCGGTTGCATTTTTAGCCTCTGACGAAGCGGGTTACATCACTGGTGAAACCCTCCACGTCAACGGCGGGATGTACATGGTTTAATCACGATCGAAAATATTTGCGTTATTTGGGCAAATGGCCTCAAAATAACGTAAAATCGTGGTAAGACCTGCCGGGATTTAGTTGCAAATTTTTCAACATTTTATACACTACGAAAACCATCGCGAAAGCGAGTTTTGATAGGAAATTTAAGAGTATGAGCACTATCGAAGAACGCGTTAAGAAAATTATCGGCGAACAGCTGGGCGTTAAGCAGGAAGAAGTTGTGAACTCCGCTTCCTTTGTTGAAGACCTGGGCGCAGATTCTCTTGACACCGTTGAGCTGGTAATGGCTCTGGAAGAAGAGTTTGATACTGAGATTCCGGACGAAGAAGCTGAGAAAATCACCACCGTTCAGGCTGCCATTGATTACATCAACGGTCACCAGGCGTAAGTGAACATCTCCAGGCGGTCATTCGACCGCCTGAGTTTTATCTTTTGTTGTCCCACGAATCTCTTTTTTTATCCCTCCCTGGAGGACAAGCGTGTCTAAGCGTCGTGTAGTTGTGACCGGACTTGGCATGTTGTCTCCTGTCGGCAATACCGTAGAGTCCACCTGGAAAGCTCTCCTTGCCGGTCAGAGCGGCATCAGCCTAATCGACCATTTCGATACTAGCGCCTATGCAACGAAATTTGCTGGCTTAGTAAAGGATTTTAACTGTGAAGAGATCATCTCGCGCAAAGAACAGCGCAAGATGGATGCCTTCATTCAATATGGAATTGTCGCTGGCGTTCAGGCCATGCAGGATTCTGGCCTTGAGATTACGGAAGAGAACGCGACCCGTATCGGCGCCGCTATCGGCTCCGGGATTGGCGGTCTTGGTCTGATTGAAGAAAACCATACATCTCTGATGAATGGCGGCCCGCGTAAAATCAGCCCGTTCTTCGTTCCGTCTACGATTGTCAACATGGTGGCAGGTCACCTGACCATTATGTTCGGCCTGCGTGGCCCAAGCATCTCAATCGCGACAGCCTGTACGTCTGGCGTGCATAACATCGGCCAGGCCGCGCGTATCATTGCGTACGGCGATGCAGATGCTATGGTTGCGGGCGGCGCTGAAAAAGCCAGTACCCCACTGGGCGTCGGTGGTTTCGGTGCAGCGCGTGCGCTCTCTACCCGAAACGATAATCCTCAGGCGGCGAGCCGTCCGTGGGATAAAGACCGTGATGGTTTCGTGCTGGGTGACGGTGCAGGCATGATCGTACTGGAAGAGTACGAACACGCGAAAAAACGTGGCGCGAAAATTTATGCTGAAGTTGTTGGCTTTGGCATGAGCAGCGATGCTTATCACATGACGTCTCCTCCAGAGAATGGCGCAGGTGCTGCGCTGGCGATGGAAAACGCCATCCGTGATGCGGGCATTACGCCGGCACAGATTGGCTACGTTAACGCGCATGGGACGTCTACCCCTGCGGGCGATAAAGCAGAAGCGCAGGCTGTTAAGTCTATCTTCGGCGAATCTGCCAGCCGTGTGCTGGTGAGCTCCACGAAATCCATGACCGGTCACCTGCTGGGCGCTGCGGGGGCAGTAGAGTCAATCTACTCTATTCTCGCGCTGCGCGATCAGGCTGTACCACCAACCATCAACCTGGATAACCCGGATGAAGGTTGCGATCTGGACTTCGTTCCTCACGAAGCGCGCCAGGTTAGCGGTATGGAGTATACCCTGTGTAACTCCTTCGGCTTCGGTGGGACTAACGGTTCTCTGATCTTCAAAAAGGTCTGAGTCTGGTTAGTCGCTGACGATAAAAAAGGTCCGCTTGCCGGGCCTTTTTTATTAGGCGAAATCCCCTTGTCCGGCTGTCCACATCCTGCCAGACTGAGCCTCCACGCATAAGGAGCCACTATGTTTTTGATTAATGGCCTTGAGCAAGACACGCTGCCGGCAAGCGACAGGGCGACCCAGTTTGGCGATGGCTGTTTCACGACTGCGCGTATTCTCGACGGTGACATGTGCCTGCTCGGGGCCCATATCCTTCGTTTACAAAAAGCCTGCGAAACATTACTGATCCCCTTCTCGCAGTGGGACATTCTTGAAAGTGAGATGCGTCGGCTGGCGTCAGAAAAAGCAAGCGGCGTCCTGAAAGTCATTATCAGCCGCGGGAGCGGTGGCCGGGGCTATAGCGGTTCTGCCTGTCTGCATCCTACGCGGATCCTTTCCGTTTCAGATTATCCTTCCCATTATGCGCACTGGCGTGAAGAGGGCGTAGCCCTGGCGCTAAGTCCGGTACGTCTGGGAAGAAACCCGATGCTCGCTGGCATAAAACATCTCAACCGCCTTGAACAGGTGCTAATTCGTACTCATCTTGAGCAGACGGAGGCCGGGGAGGCGCTGGTTCTTGACAGCGAAGGGTACATTACGGAATGCTGTGCGGCTAATTTACTCTGGCGGAAGGGCAGTGACGTGTTCACGCCTTCGCTGGAGCAGGCCGGCGTCAACGGCATTATGCGGCAGTTTTGTATGCACCAGCTGGCACGCGCAGGCTTTCGCGTTGTCGAAGTCAACGCTAAGGAAGAGGCGCTGTTGGCTGCCGATGAAGTTGTTATCTGCAATGCGCTGATGCCCGTTGTCCCCGTTCGCGCTTATGGCCGCAAATGCTGGTCATCCCGCGAGCTGTTCCAGTTTCTGGCCCCGTTATGTGAGCAAACCAGGTAGTCATGAAGAAAATGTTACGCTTTGTCCTCCTTCTGATCGTTGCGTTAGGTATCGCTGGCGGAGCAGGAGTGTGGAAAGTCCGTCAGCTGGCGGAGAGTCAGATCCTGATAAAAGACGAGACGATTTTTACCCTGAAAGCGGGGACCGGGCGGCAGGCGCTTGGTCAGCAGCTGTATGACGACAAAATTATCAATCGCCCACGCGTATTCCAGTGGCTGCTGCGTATTGAACCGGACCTGTCCCATTTCAAGGCCGGTACCTATCGCTTTACCCCTGGCATGACCGTGCGCGAGATGCTGCAACTGCTGGAAAGTGGTAAAGAAGCCCAGTTCCCGCTGCGTTTCGTGGAAGGTATGCGTCTGAGCGATTACCTCAGGCAGCTGCGTGACGCGCCGTACATCAAGCATACGCTGAAAGATGACCGCTACCAGACCGTGGCAGACGCCTTAAAATTCGAACATCCCGAGTGGGTGGAAGGCTGGTTCTGGCCCGATACGTGGATGTATACGGCAGGCACGACGGATGTGGCCATGCTGAAGCGCGCGCACAACAAAATGGTCGCGGCGGTAGACGCTGCCTGGGAAGGGCGAGCAGAAGGCCTGCCTTATAAAGATCAAAACCAGTTCATGACGATGGCCTCGATCATCGAGAAAGAGACGGCCGTTGCTGCCGAACGTGACCAGGTTGCCTCGGTGTTTATTAACCGTCTGCGCATCGGCATGCGTTTGCAAACCGATCCTACCGTCATCTACGGCATGGGCGAAAACTACAACGGCAGGATTTCCAGAAAAGATCTGGAGACGCCAACGGCGTATAATACTTACGTGATTAGCGGCCTGCCGCCTGGACCGATTGCGACGCCGAGTGAAGCATCGTTGAAGGCCGCCGCGCACCCGGCCAAAACGCCGTATCTCTATTTTGTGGCTGACGGAAAAGGGGGGCACACGTTCAATACCAACCTGGCCAGCCACAATCGCTCCGTTCAGGACTATCTGAAGGCACTTAAGGAAAAAAATGCGCAGTAAATACATTGTCATTGAGGGACTCGAAGGGGCGGGCAAAACAACTGCCCGTAACGTGGTGGTGGATACGCTTACGTCGCTTGGCGTTGCCGACATGGTCTTCACCCGCGAGCCGGGCGGTACGCAGCTGGCGGAAAAACTGCGCAGCCTGGTTCTGGATATCAAATCCGTTGGCGATGAAGTTATTACCGACAAAGCGGAAGTGCTGATGTTCTATGCGGCGCGCGTTCAGCTGGTGGAGACGGTGATCAAACCCGCTCTGGCAGAAGGGAAATGGGTGATTGGCGATCGCCACGATCTCTCAACCCAGGCATATCAGGGCGGTGGCCGGGGTATCGACCAGACCATGCTGGCTACGCTTCGCGACGCGGTTCTGGGCGATTTCCGTCCTGACCTGACGCTGTATCTGGACGTGACCCCTGAGGTGGGCCTGAAGCGCGCCCGTGCCCGCGGCGAACTGGACCGCATTGAACAGGAATCTTTTGATTTCTTTAACCGCACCCGTGCGCGTTATCTGGAACTGGCCGGGCAGGACAAGACCATTCGTACCATCGATGCGACGCAATCTCTTGAAGACGTTACGCGTGATATTCAGCAGACTGTTACGCAGTGGCTACAGGAGCAGCAGGCATGAAATGGTATCCATGGTTGCGCCCACACTTTGAACAGCTGATCGGCAGCTATCAGGTTGGTCGGGGGCATCATGCGTTACTGATCCAGGCGCTTCCGGGAATGGGTGATGATGCGTTGATTTACGCCATCACCCGCTTTCTGATGTGCCAACAGCCGGAAGGACATAAAAGCTGCGGTAAGTGCCGGGGTTGCCAGCTCATGCAGGCGGGCACGCATCCTGACTATTACACCCTCGAACCCGAGAAAGGCAAAAATACGCTCGGTATCGACGCGGTGCGTGAGGTCAGTGAGAAACTGTACGAATATGCGCGTCTGGGCGGGGCGAAAGTGGTGTGGCTGAAAGACGCCGCGCTGCTCACGGAAGCCGCAGCCAACGCCCTGTTAAAAACCCTGGAAGAGCCGCCAGAGAACACCTGGTTTTTCCTCTCCTGCCGCGAGCCGGAACGCTTGCTGGCGACGCTGCGCAGTCGCTGCCGTCTTCACCACCTCGCTGTCCCTCAGGAATCCTGGTCGCTCGCCTGGCTTGAGCGAGAAGTGACGGTGTCACAAGACGCGGCGCGCTCGGCGTTGCGCCTGTGCAGCGGTGCGCCTGCGGCTGCGCTGGCCTTATTGCAGCCGGAGGTGTGGTCCCAGCGTGAAACGCTGTGTCGTGCGGTTGAATCAGCCCTCGACAGCCATGACTGGCTGAGCATGCTGCCAGCGCTGAACAGCGATCAGGCTCCGGAACGGCTGCACTGGCTGGCCGCACTGCTGCTGGATGCGCTCAAAATCCAGCAGGGGGCTACGCTTCTGACTAACCCTGACGTGTGGGCGTTGGTCACCACACTGGCGAATCGCCTGTCAGGGCAGTCGCTGCACGCTATCCTTCATGATATCTGCCAGAGTCGTGAACAACTTTTGACGGTAACCGGTCTCAATCGCGAGCTTTTACTGACCGACCAGTTACTGCGTATCGAACACTACCTGCAACCGGGTGTCATACCGCCGGTTTCCCACCTCTGAGAGAGACATTATGTTTTTAGTCGACTCACACTGCCATCTCGATGGCCTGGATTATCAATCCCTGCATAAAAATGTGGACGACGTGCTGGCGAAAGCCGCCGCGCGCGATGTGAAATTTTGCCTGGCCGTGGCGACCACGCTGCCGGGTTACCGCTCCATGCGTGAACTGGTAGGCGAGCGCGATAATGTCGTCTTCTCCTGCGGCGTGCATCCGCTGAATCAGGATGAAGCTTACGACGTTGAGGATTTACGCCGTCTTGCCGCAGAAGAGGGCGTAGTGGCGATGGGCGAGACCGGTCTGGACTATTTCTACACCCCCGAAACAAAACCTCGCCAGCAGGAATCCTTCCGCAACCACATCCGTATTGGCCGTGAGCTGAATAAGCCGGTTATCGTTCATACCCGCGATGCGCGCGCCGACACGCTGGCGATCCTGCGGGAAGAAAAGGTGACGGATTGCGGTGGCGTACTACACTGTTTCACAGAAGACAGAGAAACGGCGGGTAAGCTGCTTGATTTAGGCTTTTATATTTCATTCTCGGGGATTGTCACGTTCCGCAATGCTGAGCAACTGCGTGATGCGGCGCGCTATGTTCCGCTGGATCGTATTCTGGTGGAAACCGATTCCCCGTACCTGGCGCCGGTGCCTCATCGCGGCAAAGAGAATCAGCCAGCGATGACCCGGGATGTCGCTGAGTATATGGCCGTTCTGAAAGGTGTCAGTATTGAAGAGCTGGCTCGCGTGACAACGGAAAACTTCGCCAGCCTGTTCCATATCGACCCCGCCCGCCTGCAATCTGTCTGATACACCTGTTATTTTTAGGCTCGTAATTAATAAGTAAAACGAGTAAAGTTCACCGCCTCATTTGGGGCGGTGATGGCGTTTTTAGACACATCCAGACATGCTTTATGTAAATATCTGCAAGTTTTTTGGCCGTCTTGAACTGAAACGTGATAGCCGTCAAACAAACTCAGAGGGAATTATTTTACTCTGTGTAATAAATAAAGGGCGCTTAGATGTCCTGTCCACGGCGCGGTACTCCCCCCGGGCCAATGCGTGAAAACGTAAAAAAAGCACAAATACTCAGGAGCACTCTCAATTATGTTTAAGAATGCATTTGCTAACCTGCAAAAGGTCGGTAAATCGCTGATGCTGCCAGTATCCGTACTACCTATCGCAGGTATCCTGCTGGGTGTCGGTTCTGCAAACTTCAGCTGGCTGCCAGCCGTAGTTTCCCACGTGATGGCCGAAGCAGGCGGTTCTGTTTTTGCTAACATGCCGCTGATCTTCGCTATCGGTGTTGCTCTGGGCTTCACCAATAACGACGGTGTATCTGCTCTGGCGTCCGTTGTTGCTTACGGCATCATGGTGAAAACCATGGCTGTGGTTGCGCCGCTGGTACTGCATTTACCTGCTGAAGAGATTGCCGCTAAGCATCTGGCGGACACCGGTGTTCTCGGTGGTATCATCTCCGGTGCGATTGCAGCGTATATGTTTAACCGCTTCTATCGCATCAAGCTGCCTGAGTATCTGGGCTTCTTCGCGGGTAAACGTTTTGTGCCGATCATTTCTGGTCTGGCCGCGATTTTCACCGGTGTGGTCCTGTCCTTCATCTGGCCACCAATCGGTACGGCAATCCAGACCTTCTCTCAGTGGGCGGCTTACCAGAACCCGGTTGTGGCGTTCGGCATCTACGGCTTCATTGAGCGCTGCCTGGTACCATTTGGTCTGCATCACATCTGGAACGTTCCATTCCAGATGCAGATTGGTGAATACACCAACGCAGCAGGCCAGGTGTTCCACGGCGACATCCCACGCTACATGGCGGGTGACCCAACGGCAGGTAAACTGTCTGGTGGCTTCCTGTTCAAAATGTACGGTCTGCCAGCTGCCGCAATTGCGATTTGGCACTCTGCTAAACCAGAGAACCGTGCAAAAGTGGGCGGTATCATGATCTCCGCAGCGCTGACCTCGTTCCTGACCGGTATCACCGAGCCGATCGAGTTCTCCTTCATGTTCGTTGCGCCGATCCTGTACATCATCCACGCTGTACTGGCAGGTCTGGCATTCCCAATCTGTATCCTGCTGGGTATGCGTGACGGTACGTCCTTCTCTCACGGTCTGATCGACTTCATCGTTCTGTCCGGTAACAGCAGCAAGCTGTGGCTGTTCCCAATCGTGGGTGCAGGCTACGCAGTGGTGTACTACACCGTCTTCCGCGTGCTGATCAAAGCACTGGACCTGAAAACGCCGGGTCGTGAAGATGCAACGGAAGACAGCAAAGCCGGTGCGACCAGCGAAATGGCGCCTGCTCTGGTAGCTGCTTTCGGTGGTAAAGAGAACATCACTAACCTGGACGCGTGTATCACTCGTCTGCGTGTGAGCGTTGCCGACGTTGCGAAAGTAGACCAGCCGGGTCTGAAAAAACTGGGCGCAGCGGGCGTCGTTGTTGCAGGTTCTGGTGTTCAGGCTATCTTCGGTACGAAATCCGATAACCTGAAAACCGAAATGGATGAGTACATCCGCAACAACTAAGCTGTGACCTGGGGAGACTAAGGCAGCCGAATGGCTGCCTTTTTTATTATTGCGGCTTGTGGTGCCGGGTGGCGGCTGCGCTTTACCTGGCCTACGTGATGGGTACGCCCGGTAAGCGCAGCGCCACCGGGCTTCTGTCACTCAGAAATCGTAGCTCGCGCTCACCGAGACGTTCAGCGGCGCGCCATACACTACATAAGAGCCGACGTAATCGTAATACTCTTTGTCGAACAGGTTGTTGACGTTAGCCTGTACCGCAAAATCTTTGGTGACCTGATAACGGCTGAACAGGTTCACCAGCCCATAGCTGCCTTGCTCCGCGCGGGAACGTCCTGCCGGGCCGCCTTCCACGTCCGTCCACACTTTGTTCTGCCAGTTTACGCCACCGCCCACGGTCAGTTCCGGCAGCATTGGCAACTGATAGCGGGTGAAGAGCTTCATGGTTGTGCGCGGCTGATCGGAGCTGACGGCGTTGCCATTCTTATCTTCTGCGATGTAACGCGTCGCGCCGAAGGTCAGCTGCCAGTTATCGGTCAGGGCACCGTTGAGCTCGAACTCGACCCCTTTGCTGACCACCCCGTCCAGCGATTCATAGATCGACTCACCGCTCGGCATGTAGGTATAGGTATTGCTGGCGACGTTATCCTGCTCAATGCGGAAAATCGCCAGTGAGGTGGTGAGGCGGGTATTAAACCAGTCTGCCTTCACCCCGGCTTCGTAGCTTTTGCCCGTGGTAGGGTCGAGATAACGTCCGTTGGCATCGCGCTTATCCTGCGGCTGGAAGATAGAGGTATAGCTGACGTAGGTCGACCAGTCCTCATTGATGTCATACACCAGGCCAGCGTACGGCGTGACATCATCTTTGGTGCTTTCCAGACGGGTATTCGGCGATCCTGCCGGGTTATAACGAATATTGTATTGGGTGTAGCGCGCGCCCAGGATCAGGTGCAGCGGATCGGCCAGCGAGAAACGAGCCGAAGAATAGGCTGAAGACTGGCGAATATCATCCTTGCTGTAGAGTTTCCACGGCGTCCACTGCGGATCGGCGATGTTCCCGTTCCAGTTCTTAAAGTTGCCGACATCCACCATGCCGTATACCGCATCCGGCATGGAGTTGTCGTAATGGTTACGTTGACGGCTGAAGCTGCCGCCGAACATCATTTCATGTTGACGACCAAAGAGATCGAAGCCGCCGCGCAGGAAGGCGTCGACCGCATCCTGTTTACGTTCCCCACGGTTCCAGCCGCCGTAACCTACCAGGCCCGCACCGGTCTCTTTATCCGGATAGCCGGACATATACATCAGTTTGGAGTCGAAGTTGGTTTCAGCGTGCATACCGTTGATATGCGCTTCCCAGCCATTATCGAAACGCTGAGTCAGGTTAGCGAAGATGCGGGTGCTGTCTTTATCTGAATAGGCCCAGTCAGGCGCGACGGTCTGGCTGCGATTGTAGTGGGTCTTACTTCCGTCGCTGTACCAGGTCGGCAGTCCGCCCCAGGTTGGGTCGGCGGTATGGCTTTCCTGATACTCATACCCTACCGAGAGAGTCGTGCTGTCGGTGACATCCGCGTCCATCACGCCGTAGAGGAATTTCTTCCGGTAGTGGTAGTTATCCACGAAGCTGTCGTTGTCCTGATAACCGGTGATCAGACGACCCCGTACCTTACCTGACTCTACCAGCGGCGCCTGGAGATCCAGCACGTAGCGCTGCTTGTCCCAGCTGCCGTAGCTGGCGGAGACGTTACCTTTAAATTCCGGGCTGTCCGCGTGCTTACGCACCATATTAACGTACGCCGCCGGGTTCCCCGTGCCGGACATCAGGCCGGTGGCGCCGCGAACCACTTCAATGCGGTCATAAATCGCGGTATCGGCGGCGGTATCACCAAAGTTCCACACTTCACTGATGGAGGTTGGCAAGTCGTCATAGGCGTAGTTGCTGACGAAAAAGCCGCGTGAGTAAAACACGGTACGGTCGCTGTCCTGCACCTGGGCCGTAATGCCCGTGGTGTTCGTCAGCACCTGTCCGATGGATTGCAGATTCTGGTCAGCCATACGTTGCTGGCTGATAACGCTGACGGACTGTGGGATGTCGCGGGGAACCAACAACAGTTTGGTGCCGGTGGTGGTGGTTTTTACGCTGTAATCCTGATCCTGGCTGGCAGAAAGATCCTGTGTGTTGTCAAAACCCCCGTCAACGACAACGGTATCTTCGGTGGTTGAAGCAGCGAAAGCGGCGGTTGGCGTCAATGCCATAGCAATGCAGGCGGCCAGCAACGAAGGTGTTGCGGCAGGCTGACGTTGCCCATCCCTGGTGTGATTAATGAAAGACATCATCAAACCCTTAGTGAATGGTGAAGGTATTTCGCGACAGTCCCGCTAGCACGGGCTGACGTCGTTTTCTATGTTAAAAATGCGCATGAAAATGCAAATGCGAAATATACGCATTGTGATTAACGCTGTAAACAGATGTTTCGGGATGAACTGAAATAAGGTTTCAGAAAAGAAAAGTCCTAAAGCGATGCCTCTTCAGCCAGATGGGGGACAATCAGGAAAGAAATCACGGGAGAAGGTTGAAAGGACAGGAGAAACTCGCTCATACTCTTGTCTTGTGTCACGCAGTAAATCAGACAATGTGTGTTAACAACGGACGCACGACGCCAGATTAAACTTAAAAGGAAAAGGTCATGGCTGAAGAAACGATTTTCAGTAAAATTATCCGCCGCGAAATTCCGTCGGATATTGTCTATCAGGATGAACTGGTCACGGCTTTCCGCGACATTTCTCCCCAGGCGCCGACGCACATCCTTATTATTCCCAATATTCTGATCCCGACCGTTAATGACGTTAAAACCGAGCATGAAGTGGCGCTGGGCCGTATGCTGACGGTGGCCGCGAAAATCGCTGAGCAGGAAGGGATTGCTGAAGACGGATACCGTTTGATCATGAACTGTAATCGCCATGGCGGCCAGGAAGTCTATCATATTCATATGCATCTGCTGGGTGGACGTCCACTGGGACCGATGCTGGCACATAAAGGTCTTTAATATGTTAACTGGGCGTATTGCAGCGCTGATCGTGACGCTGGTAATGGTTGGGTGCAGCGCGCGTCCAGCCATCCCGGTCAGTGAAGAACAGACGCTGGTGATGGAGTCCTCAGTGCTTGCTGCGGGCATCACGGCGGAGAAGCCTTCGCTGACCATAAGCGAAATCCAGTCTTCAGCCTCTTCTACGCTCTATAACGAAAGGCAAGAGCCAGTGACGGTGCATTATCGCTTCTACTGGTATGACGTGAGAGGTCTTGAGATGCACCCGCTTGAGGCGCCGCGCAGCGTGACCATCCCGGCAAGATCGTCGGTCACGCTCTACGGCAGCGCCAGCTATCTGGGTGCACATAAGGTGAGACTTTATCTTTATTTGTAAGGAGTGAACCTTGATTAAAACAATGAGCCGTTATGCGCTCCTGAGTGCCTTTGCACTCTTTCTGGCGGGTTGTGTGACGCGAACGGAAGAACCTGCACCGGTGGATCAGGCGAAGCCGGGAACGGAACAGCCAACAACGCCAGCGCAGCCTGTTCCAACCGTGCCGTCTGTACCGACCATTCCGGCGCAGCCTGGCCCGATCGAACATCCGGACGACACCGCACAGCCTGCGCCGCGAGTACGCCACTATGACTGGAATGGCGCAATGCAGCCGATGGTGGGCAAAATGTTGCAGGCACAGGGTGTTACGCCCGGCAGCGTGCTGCTGGTGGACAGCGTGAACAACCGTACAAACGGTTCCCTGAATGCGGGAGAAGCGACGGAAACCCTGCGCAACGCGCTGGCAAACAACGGTAAATTTACGCTGGTCTCTGCTCAGCAGCTCGCGGTCGCAAAGCAGCAGCTTGGTCTGTCGCCTCAGGACAGCCTGGGTTCGCGCAGTAAAGCGATTGGTATTGCCCGCAACGTTGGCGCGCAGTATGTCCTTTATTCAAACGCGACAGGCAACGTGAACACGCCGTCGTTGCAGATGCAGTTAATGCTGGTTCAGACCGGCGAAATTATCTGGTCAGGTAAAGGTGCCGTTACGCAACAATAAGCGCACGCGTCATGAGGTCCTGACGCGTTATTTCCCTCAATACCATGTTATCGCGCCGCAAGCCCCCGCCGGGCTTGGCGGCGCGAGTTGCATTATTGAGCATGGCGACCATCGGCTGGTTTTACGTCAGCATCACGATGCCGCCGCGCCTGCCTCCCATTTTCGTCGCCAGTTCCGCGCCCTGAAGCGCCTGCCCGCCGACCTTGCGCCACAACCTCATCTCTTTATCAGAGACTGGATGGCGGTGGCGTTTATTGCGGGTGAGATCAAAAGCGAGCTTCCCGATACGCCTGCGCTGGCAGCCATGCTGTATCATCTGCATCGCCAGCCGCGTCTGGGCTGGCGGGTAACGTTACTTCCTTTGCTGGATCACTACTGGCAGCAGGCTGCGCCTGGACGACGCACGCCCTACTGGCTGGCGCAGCTTAAGCGGTTGCGTAAAGCGGGAGAGCCGCAGGCGTTACGTCTGGCGCCGCTGCATATGGATGTCCACGCGGGGAATATCGTTCATACCACGGCAGGCGAGAAACTTATCGACTGGGAATATGCCGGAGACGGTGACGTGGCGCTCGAACTTGCTGCGGTCTGGATGCCTGATGAGGCGTCGCGCGAGCAGCTGATAACCGCCTATGCCCGAAACGCCAACATCAATTCGCTCACCCTTGCGCGGCAGGTCGCGCGCTGGCGTCCGTGGGTGTTGATGCTGATGGCGGGATGGTTTGAAATGCGCCTTCAGCAGACAGGTGACAAACAATTTATTGCGCTGGCAAATGATGCCTGGCGTCAGTTACAAACGAAAGGATAAGAGAGGTTGGTGTGGGTCCAGTAATGTTGGATGTCGAAGGGTTTGAGCTGGATGCGGAAGAGCGCGAAATTCTGGCACATCCGCTGGTAGGGGGGCTGATTCTTTTCACCCGCAATTATCATGATCCGGAGCAGTTGCGTGAGCTGGTTCGCCAGATCCGTGCGGCGTCGCGCAATCACCTGGTGGTGGCCGTAGACCAGGAAGGTGGGCGTGTGCAGCGTTTCCGCGAAGGGTTTACCCGTTTACCCGCCGCGCAATCTTTTGCTGCGCTGCTGGGGATCGAAGAGGGCGGTCAACTGGCGCAGGATGCCGGCTGGCTGATGGCCAGCGAGATGATCGCCATGGATATCGACATCAGCTTCGCCCCGGTGCTGGACGTAGGACACATTAGCGCGGCAATTGGTGAGCGTTCGTATCATGACGATCCGCGTATTGCGCTGGCAATGGCGACGCGCTTTATTGACGGTATGCATGCTGCGGGCATGAAAACCACCGGCAAACATTTCCCGGGCCACGGGGCGGTGACGGCAGATTCCCATAAAGAAACCCCGCGCGATCCGCGCCCGGAAGCAGACATTCGCGCTAAAGATATGTCGGTTTTCCGCTCGCTGATCGCTGATAACAAGCTGGATGCCATCATGCCTGCGCACGTCATCTACAGTGAGGTCGATCCGCGTCCGGCCAGCGGCTCTCCACACTGGCTTAAAACCGTGCTGCGTCAGGAGTTAGGCTTCAATGGCGTAATTTTCTCTGACGATTTATCCATGGAAGGGGCGGCGATTATGGGTAGCTATGCCGAACGTGGGCAGGCTTCGCTGGATGCGGGTTGCGATATGATCCTCGTCTGCAATAATCGTAAAGGGGCGGTGAGCGTGCTGGATAACCTGTCGCCGATCAATGCTGAACGTGTTACACAATTGTATCATAAAGGTTCATTTAGTCGTCAGGAGCTGATGGACTCGGCGCGCTGGAAAACGGTAAACGCCCGGCTTGAAGCCCTGAACGAGCGCTGGCAGGCACATAAAGCAGCCCTTTAATTCATCCCGGAAGGCGTAGCGTGGTGAGACGATGATCATCTATTTACACGGTTTTGACTCAAACAGTCCTGGTAATCATGAGAAAGTGCTGCAATTGCAGTTTATCGATCCGGATGTCCGGCTGATCAGTTACAGCACACGTCATCCGAAGCATGACATGCAGCATCTGCTTAAAGAAGTGGATAAAATGTTGCAGCTCAATATCGACGATCGCCCGCTGATCTGCGGCGTGGGGTTAGGAGGATACTGGGCAGAGCGCATCGGTTTTTTGTGCGATATCCGTCAGGTCATTTTTAATCCTAACCTGTTTCCGAACGAAAACATGGAAGGCAAAATCGATCGCCCGGAGGAGTACGCCGACATCGCCACCAAATGCGTGAGCAATTTCCGTGAAAAGAACCGCGATCGGTGTCTGGTGATCCTCTCCCGCAACGATGAAGCGCTGAACAGCTCCCGCGCCGCCGAGCTTCTGCACCATTACTACGAAATTGTCTGGGACGAAGAGCAGACCCACAAGTTCAAAAACATTTCCCCGCACTTGCAGCGTATTAAAGCCTTTAAAACGCTGGGCTGATCTCCCTGAACCTGATAAAGGCTCGGTACGTGAAAGCGTACCGGGCCTCTTTTTTGTCAGAGTTGTCTACTTTTAAACCATCAAAACTTGATACATATCAATTTTGGTATGACCAATGCGCCTGACGTGCTATTCTCAATGAATCTGAACGGTTTCAGCGCAGTAACCTGTTGTTAATTAAGGGTTATTTATATAACTTTTAATTAACAATTGGTTAATAATTTGAGGGGGTCACGTTGACTACGCCATTGAAAAAGATAGTGATTGTCGGCGGTGGTGCTGGCGGACTGGAGCTGGCGACGCAGCTGGGTAAGAAACTGGGTCGCGGTAAGAAAGCCAAAATCACGCTGGTGGATCGTAACCACAGCCATCTGTGGAAGCCGTTACTGCACGAAGTGGCGACCGGGTCGCTGGATGAGGGCGTGGATGCGCTCAGCTATCTGGCGCATGCGCGTAACCACCACTTCCAGTTCCAGCTGGGTTCGGTGGTGGATATCAATCGTGAAAACAAAACCATCACGCTGGCTGAGCTGCGTGATGATAAAGGCGAGTTGCTGGTTCCTGAGCGCAAGCTGGCCTATGACACGCTGGTGATGGCCCTGGGCAGTACCTCCAATGATTTCAACACCCCAGGCGTAAAAGAGCACTGCATCTTCCTGGATAACCCGCATCAGGCGCGTCGTTTCCATCAGGAGATGCTTAACCTGTTCCTGAAGTACACCAACAACATGGGTGCTAACGGCAAGGTCAACATTGCTATCGTGGGCGGCGGCGCAACGGGCGTTGAATTATCGGCGGAGTTGCACAATGCGGTCAAGCAGCTGCACAGCTACGGCTACAAAGGGCTGACTAACGAAGCGCTGAATGTGACGCTGGTGGAAGCAGGTGAACGCATTCTGCCTGCGCTTCCGCCGCGTATTTCCGGCGCGGCGCACAACGAGCTGACTAAACTGGGCGTGCGCGTGCTGACCCAGACCATGGTGACGAGCGCGGATGAGGGCGGCCTGCATACCAAAGACGGCGAGTACATCCAGGCCGACCTGATGGTCTGGGCTGCGGGGATCAAAGCGCCTGATTTCATGAAAGATATCGGTGGGCTGGAGACAAACCGCATTAACCAGCTGGTGACAGAGCCGACGCTGCAAACCACGCGCGATCCGGACATCTTCGCCATCGGCGACTGTGCCTCCTGCGCACGTCCGGAAGGCGGATTTGTACCGCCTCGCGCTCAGGCTGCGCACCAGATGGCAAGCCTCGTGCTGCATAACATCCTGGCGCAGATAAAAGGCAAACCGATGAAAGCCTATGTCTACAAAGACCACGGCTCTCTGGTGTCGCTCTCAAACTTCTCCACCGTGGGCAGCCTGATGGGTAACCTGATGCGCGGCTCCATGATGGTGGAAGGGCGCATCGCCCGCTTCGTGTACATTTCTCTGTACCGTATGCACCAGATTGCGCTGCACGGCTACTTCAAAACCGGCCTGATGATGCTGGTTGGCCGCATCAACCGCGTGATCCGTCCACGCCTGAAGCTGCACTAATTTCTCTCTCCCTCCGGACCCTCCGGAGGGAATTCTTAGCACATCATGCTGTGCATTTCCCTCCTGACGCTTAAGAGTTCTCTTAAACCCACGTTGTCCCGGCCAACAACCCTGATTTTGATCCTTTATCTTATTGGCGAAGCGTTTATTGCGCTGCAAAATTGCTACCAATTGCAACAAAGGAGGAAGTCCCGTGAATAAATCAATGTTGGCGGGTATAGGGATTGGCGTCGCAGCTGCGTTAGGTGTGGCTGCCGTTGCCAGTCTGAACGTACTTGATCGTGGCCCGCAGTATGCGCAGGTGGTTTCCGCTACACCGATCAAAGAGACGGTCAAGACGCCTCGTCAGGAGTGCCGTAATGTTTCTGTCACCCATCGTCGTCCAGTTCAGGATGAAAACCGTATCGCTGGCTCCGTGCTGGGCGCGGTTGCTGGTGGGGTGATTGGTCATCAGTTTGGTGGCGGCCGTGGTAAGGATGTCGCGACGGTGGTTGGTGCGCTGGGTGGCGGTTATGCCGGTAACCAGGTACAGGGCGCGATGCAGGAAAATGATACCTACACCACAACGCAGCAGCGCTGTAAAACCGTGTATGACAAGTCTGAAAAAATGTTGGGCTACGACGTAACCTACAAAATTGGCGATCAGCAGGGCAAAATCCGCATGGATAAAGATCCTGGTACGCAGATCCCTCTCGACAGCAATGGTCAGCTGATACTGAATAACAAAGTGTAAAAAAGATGTTCTCTGAACTTAGCTCCTCATGCGCTCAGGCTGAGGAGCTTTTTTTTGCGTCAGAGTTTAAGAAGTTCAGGCCACAGGCGCAGCGTTGTGTGCGTAATCCCCTGCAATTTTTCCAGCGTCGCGCCTTCACGGGCGCTGATGGACATCCCCTGTAAAATACAGCTCAGATACTGGGCCAGCTCCTGCGGACGGCAATGCGCCGGGATTTCGCCGCGCAGCTGACGCTGAGCCAGAAACGTGCTGAGCGTCTCCTCCTGCATCGCATGTCGCGATTTGACCGTGTTGGCAATCTCTTTAGAGGATGCCGCGAGGGTCGCGGAGGTGTTGATCATAAAACACCCCGCAGGCGTGTCCTTGCTGGTATAGCAGGTCGCGATTGCCGTGAAATAATCCTGTAATGCCTGCTCAACCGTTTTTTCTTCACAGAATAGCTGGGCTTCATGTTTTGCCGCGAAGCGCGAGATGTATCTGTCCAGAACGGCCCGGAATAAGCCTTCTTTGTTGGTGAACTCTGCGTACAGGGTAGGGGCTTTAGCACCCGTAGCTTCCACGAGATCGGAAAGCGACGTGGCTTCATACCCATGCTGCCAGAAGAGCGTCATGGCCTTATCGAGCGCCGCATCCCTGTCGAACACTTTTGGTCGGCCACGGCTTTTCTTTGCGCAACGCGTGACATCGGTTGTCATGTGCCGTTGGTCCTCTGTTGTTTTGTTGAATAGTCATTATAAAAATAAACGTCTGCAACGACCAGCGGTGATTTCTGAAAAATAATTTAATTTTATCTTTTTGAAATATAAGGCAAATGAAATTAATTTAACGATCATTATAAAAATGAGTTGACGTGTGACCTGGATCACATCTATCATTTACCTATCGATCGTTAACTAAATAACTAACGACCACTACATCATCTGCCTAAAGGTATAAAATCATGAAAAACGTTAAAACCCTCATCGCTGCCGCCGTTCTGAGTTCACTCTCTTTCGCAAGCTTCGCTGCTGTTGAAGTACAATCCACTCCAGCAGACCAGCAGAAAGTCGGTACCATCTCTGCCACTGCCGGGACTAACCTGGGCTCTCTGGAAGATCAGCTGGCGCAAAAAGCTGACGAAATGGGTGCGAAATCATTCCGCATCACCTCTGTGACCGGTCCTAACACCCTGCACGGTACCGCAGTTATCTACAAATAAGCGTAACGCAACCCTCCGTTATGCCACTGCAATAAAAAACGCCCTGCTGATGCAGGGCGTTTGTCGTTATTGCTGCTTTACATTGACTGCTGAGCAACCTCATGATGCCGCGTAACATCGGTTGGCATCCCCGAACGTGCTTCCATCGCCCGCTCCATCACTGCGCCATCGGTGTTGGCATTCGTTTTAAAGCTCACCATTGAGGCATTCAGATTAATCGGCAGCGTCTGCGGATCGTCATTGATGTTTTTCGATAGCGGCTGGTGGATCTCAACCAGACGGACGCCACCTGGCTCTTCAGACACTTTAATCGGCGTATTAATGATATTCACTTTCGTGCCAGGGGCGATCACGCGGTAGAGCGTTTTGATATCGTCATCGCGCAGGCGAATGCAGCCGGAGCTGACGCGCATCCCGATCCCGAAATCCGCATTCGTTCCGTGCAGAAGATAAACCCCACCATATGCCGCCAGGCGAATTGCATGATGTCCCATCGGATTATCCGGGCCAGCAGGTACCACGGCGGGCAGGTCGATACCTTGAGCTTTATAACGGGCGCGAATGTTTGCCGTCGGGGTCCAGGTAGGATTAGCGCGCTTATCAGAGACGGTGGTGACCATGGTAGGTGTGAGCGTATCGCCCCCCAGTTGACCAATACCGATAGGGTAGACGGTCACTTCGTTCTTGCCCGGCGGGTAGTAATACAGACGTAGCTCGGCGAGGTTAATCACAATGCCCTGACGCGGCGCGTCCGGCAGGATGGTTTGCAGCGGAATCGTCAGTACGCTGCCCGCCCGGGGCACGTACGGATCTACGCCCGGGTTGGCCTGCAACAGCGCCAGGAACCCGACGTTATATTTTTTGGCAATCGCTTCCAGCGAGCCGCCATCGTTTTCAACCACGTGAAAGCGGTTTTCACCTACGACGTTGCTGCCGGCGGGCGGAAGAGGCCAGGTATTGGCGCGAGCAGGGAGCGCGACGGCAACCGTCGCGGCCAGCGCAACCAGAGTTAACCAGCGGGTAAAACGCGAAGAAATCATCATTATGATAATCCATACAAATGATAAGGTTATTGTTTTATAAGGCGTTAATGATAATTATGGCGAATGTATAGTCGGGAAGATCGGGCGAAGTGCAAAGAGTTTGTAAATTGTCCCCCACCAGCCGGGCGCTGGCGGGGGAAACCGTTATGCGATGGCGTTCTCTTCCAACTGACGCATAAAGTTACGCACCCAGTCCATGCGGGTTTTACGTTCCGTCAGATCCTGAGTAAATTTCAGACGCGTAGGGCCATCAAGACGGAAATGCTGCGGCTGTTTTTGCAGGAGGCCAATCAGCCACATCGGATCGACGTGGTTCTTTTCGGCAAACTCAATTACGCCGCCTTTCTCATTGCCTTCAAGTTTGCGAATGCCCAGCTTCTGCGCCTGCTGACGCAGGCGGGCAATATCCAGCAGGTTGCGCGCCGCATCGGGCAATATCCCAAAACGGTCAATCAGTTCGACTTTGATCTCTTCCAGCTCGCCTTCGCTTTTCGCGCTGGCAATGCGTTTGTAGAACGACAGACGGGTATTCACGTCAGGAATAAAATCATCCGGCAGCAGGGAAGGCATGCGCAGTTCCACTTCGGTCTGCTGGCTGGTGAGATCTTCCAGAGACGGTTCACGTCCGGCTTTAAGCGCGTCGACGGCATTTTCCAGCAGCTCCATATACAGCGAGAAACCGATGGTTTCCATGGAGCCGCTCTGGTCTTCACCCAGCAGCTCACCGGCGCCGCGGATCTCCAGGTCGTGGGTCGCCAGCGCAAAGCCAGCGCCCAGATCTTCCAGCGAGGCGATCGCTTCCAGACGCTTTTGCGCGTCGGTGGTCATTGCCTTCGGATGCGGCGTCAGCAGCCAGGCGTAGGCCTGATGGTGCGAACGCCCGACCCGCCCGCGCAGCTGGTGCAGCTGAGCCAGGCCGAAGTGATCCGCCCGTTCGATGATGATGGTGTTCGCCGTCGGAATGTCGATTCCGGTCTCAATGATGGTGGTACACACCAGCACGTTAAAGCGCTGGTGGTGGAAATCGTTCATTACCCGCTCCAGCTCGCGCTCGCGCATCTGGCCGTGACCAATGGCGATGCGCGCTTCCGGCACCAGCTCTGCCAGCCTGTCGGCGGCTTTCTGAATATTTTCAACGTCGTTGTACAGGTAATAGACCTGGCCACCGCGCAGCACTTCGCGCAGGATCGCCTCGCGCACCACCAGATTGTCGTACTCGCGAACAAAGGTTTTCACCGCCAGACGGCGCGCCGGTGGGGTAGCGATTATCGACAGATCGCGCATGCCGCTCATCGCCATGTTCAGGGTGCGCGGGATCGGCGTTGCGGTCAGGGTCAGAATGTCGACGTTGGCGCGCATCGCTTTGATGCGCTCTTTGTGGCGCACCCCGAAGCGGTGCTCTTCGTCAACGATCAGCAACCCCAGATCTTTCCACTTCACGTCACTTTGCAGCAGCTTGTGAGTGCCGATCAGAATATCAATTTTGCCTTCACTTGCCTGTTCCAGGATCTGCGTCTGCTCTTTGGCACTGCGGAAGCGGGACAACATTTCGATACGTACCGGCCAGTTGGCGAAGCGGTCGCGGAAGTTGTCGAAGTGCTGCTGGGCAAGAAGGGTGGTCGGCACCAGCACCGCCACCTGCTTGTTGTTCTCAACCGCCAGGAAAGCGGCGCGCATCGCCACCTCGGTTTTACCGAAGCCCACGTCGCCGCAGACTAAGCGATCCATCGCCAGCGGCTGGCACATGTCGCTCAGCACGGCGTTGATGGCCTGGGCCTGATCCGGCGTAGTTTCAAACGGGAAGCTGTCGCAGAACAGCTGGTACTGCTCTTTATCATGCTTAAACGCATACCCTTCTTTGGCCGCACGCTGAGCGTAAATATCCAGCAGCTCGGCGGCCACGTCGCGCACTTTTTCCGCCGCTTTCTGGCGTGCACGCGCCCAGGCATCGCCGCCCAGCTTGTGCAGCGGCGCATTCTCTTCCGCGCCCCCGGCGTAGCGGCTGATCAGATGCAGGGACGACACCGGAACATACAGCTTGGCGTCGTTAGCGTAGGTCAGCATCAGGTATTCACCTTTGATGCCACCTGCTTCGAGGGTGGTCATCCCCTGATAGCGACCCACACCGTGTTCCAGGTGAACAATCGGCTGACCGGGGTGCAGTTCGGCCAGGTTGCGGATCAGGGTGTCCGGGTTGATGGTGCGACGGCTGTCCTGACGACGGCGCGCGACGCGCTCGCCCAGCAGGTCGCTTTCACATATCAACGCCAGGTTATTGAGCGTATCAATGAATCCGTGCTCGGCGGCGCCGATCATCAGGTAACGGCCATTTCCGGTCGCTTCGCTCAGGCGAAGAATACGCTTTGGCGCGACTTTGATCCTTCCCAGCAGTTCGCCCAGCGCTTCACGGCGACCTTCACTTTCAACGGAGAAGACCACCGGCCCGGTGAAGGACTCAAGAAACTTGCGCAGATTATCGAGCGGGGATTTCTGCTGCGCCTGAACGGCCAGGTCAGGCAGCATCCGGAAGGCGAGGTTAGTGTTGGCGGCCTTATCGGCAAGCGAATCGGTTTTGAGCTGCATACGCGGCCAGCGTTTCAGCTCGGCGTTGAGCTCGTCGGTACGCAGCCACAGCATTTCCGGCGGCAGCAGCGGACGCATCGGGTCAACGCCCCGGTTTTCAAAGCGGGCACGCGTTTCGCTTTCAAAGCGGCTGGCGCTGGCGTCGATATCCCCGGTGTTAACAATCAGCGTATTTGCCGGGAAGTAGCTGAACAGCGCCGGCAGCGGTTCGTTAAAGAAAAGGGGCTGCCAGTACTCGATCCCGGCCGGAAGGGTGCCTTTGCTGACCTGCTGGTAGATATGTTCGGCATCACGCTTCACGTCGAACCTGTCGCGCCACTGGCTGCGGAACAGTTCGATGGCGGTTTTATCCGTCGGGAACTCATGGGCGGGCAGCAGATTAATAGAGTCCACTTCCTCCAGCGTGCGCTGGGTGTCGGCGTCGAACACGCGCAGGCTGTCGATCTCATCATCGAAGAAATCCAGACGGTACGGCTGGTCGCTGCCCATCGGATAGAGATCAAGCAGCGCACCGCGCGTCGCGTATTCGCCGTGCTCCATCACCTGATCGACATGTCGATAGCCGGCTCCATCCAGCTGCACGCGCAGGGCATCGCGCGACAGGCGCTGGCCTTTTTTCATCACCAGCGCATGGCCGTGCAAATAGCTGTGCGGGCAGACGCGCTGCATCAGGGTATTCACCGGCACAATCAGCACGCCGCGCTGCATGGTGGGGAGCTGATACAGCGTCGACAGGCGCGAGGAGATGATCTCCTGGTGCGGAGAGAAACTGTCGTAGGGAAGCGTTTCCCAGTCGGCCAGGCTGAATACCAGACTGTCGGTGAACTGACGAATTTCGTCGTGCAGGCGCAGGGCGTTTTGCATGTCCGGGGCAACCAGCACCACCGGCCCTGGATGCCGCTCGGCAATTTCCGCCACCAGCGTGGCGCAGGCCGCGCCTGTCAGTTCGCCCAGCTGGCGTTGGTCACCTGCTTTTACAGGCAAGGAAAAACGATAGTGTTCAGGCATGGCTATGTCAGAGTCTCTTGGGGATATACCAACAGTATTGGGGCATATCACTGATACGCAATGTCTTTATTATCCTCGATCGTTATGCATAAGCAAATCGTAACCGCACAAGAGGGAAAGTGCCCCCGGATGGGGGCCGAGGAGATTAACGGGTAGCAGTCTGTGGAGAAAGCCGCGCGGGAGGGGAGAAGAAAAGGTCGCCAAAGAGGGCGGTTGAGAGCTTACGTGCCCCCAGCCCAACCAGCGTGCAGACGAGCAGGCTGATAAACGGATAGACCAGAATCAGCGTTAACTCCGCCCAGATCGGCCAGTACGCCGCATTCATTTCGCGAATCAGGAGCAGGCTAAACGCCTCAATTAAAATGCGGTGGGTGGTATAAATCGCGATGGTGTTTGAACCGATGACGTTCAGCAGATTATTGGGATGAACGGCATAACGCTGCTCGAAGCTGTAAAAGAGCTTCATGATGACTACGATCGACAGCAGTGAGAGCGGCAGAGGAACATTAGCGAACCACAGCACTACCGACACCGCGCCAGAGGCGATAAGTACCAGCCAGCTGCGGCGCAAATTCATCCCTTTCATCCACGCCATCAACTGCGCGCCGTACCATGCGCCGAGGCTGTAGTAGATCATGTTGCGCACCACGCTGTTCATTCCCCACCACGGTAACGGCAGGAAGTTGATGGCGATGCTTGCCAGCGCCAGAATCCCCAGCATCGGCAGTTTCCAGCGGCTCAGCAGCTTACAGAGCGTAAAGTAGACCACTAACGCGTACAAATACCACAGGCTGGTGCTGGCCGTGAGCATTCCCAGTACAAACCCTGAAACGGAATCGGCGTAGGCCGCATTGGATGCTGTCGCCAGTTCTCGCTCGGGGGCGAGCCAGGCATTCAGATGGGTCAGCGCCTGCCATTGCAGGACGCCCCACAGGGCCAAAACCCAGACGATGCTCCAGATCCGCTTGTCGAGACTGGTGCGCCAGTTCACCTCGTCAATATAACGACGGATCAAATAGCCGGAGATAAAGAAAAACACCGGCATACGGAACGGGGCAAGGTAAAGATTAAAGTAGACCCAGCATTTGGCGAGCAGGCCCGATAACGGATGCTGTAGCCCGTCAAGGTGAGGATAAAAGGTGATCACCGAGTGGTAAATTACCACCAGGCAGATGCACAGGCCTTTTATCTGGTTAATCCATAATGCTTTTTGTTTCATGGTGCGTGACGACCTTGTTGCCATAAACGAAACGCCGATTGTTGTAAAATGAAGCCCTGATGTAATGGGTAACAGTCTGTATCAGGACGATTTTCGGAAAAGGTGGAGACTGTCTGGCGGAAGTTCAGTCAGTAGCATGATGATTTATCTGAATTTTTCGGAAAAATGATTACCGAATCTTACGGTTTCAGTCATTTACGCTTAACGGATTCGCTTATATACTCGTGGGTCTGCTATCAGCAAACAGACGGATTTCATGTATCAACCTGTCGCACTCTTTATAGGCTTACGTTACATGCGTGGGCGCGCCGCGGACCGCTTCGGTCGCTTTGTCTCCTGGCTTTCGACTATTGGCATTACGCTTGGCGTGATGGCACTGGTGACGGTGCTTTCCGTCATGAACGGCTTCGAGCGCGAGCTGCAAAACAATATCCTGGGGCTGATGCCGCAGGCCGTTCTCTCTTCCACTCAGGGTTCCGTTAATCCGCAACAGCTGCCGGAAAGCGCGGTGAAGTTACAGGGTGTCACGCGCGTTGCGCCGCTCACGACGGGCGATGTGGTGCTGCAAAGCGCCCGTAGCGTGGCGGTCGGGGTGATGCTGGGTATCGATCCCGCGCAAAAAGATCCGCTGACGCCGTTCCTGGTCAATGTGAAACAAACCGACCTGGAAGCGGGTAAATACAACGTCATCCTCGGCGAGCAGCTTGCCGGGCAGCTCGGGGTCAACCGTGGCGATCAGCTGCGCGTGATGGTGCCGTCAGCCAGTCAGTTTACGCCGATGGGGCGTCTGCCAAGCCAGCGCCTGTTCAACGTGATTGGCACGTTTGCGGCGAACAGCGAAGTTGATGGTTACCAGATGCTGGTGAACATTCAGGACGCCTCGCGTCTGATGCGCTACCCCGCGGGAAATATTACCGGCTGGCGTCTGTGGCTTGATGCGCCGCTGAAGGTGGATACCCTTAGCCAGCAGACGCTACCGGAAGGGACGAAATGGCAGGACTGGCGCGACCGGAAAGGCGAACTGTTCCAGGCCGTGCGCATGGAGAAAAACATGATGGGGCTGCTGCTGAGCCTGATCGTGGCCGTTGCCGCGTTTAATATCATCACCTCGCTCGGGCTGATGGTGATGGAGAAGCAAGGCGAAGTCGCCATTCTGCAAACCCAGGGGCTGACTCCGCGCCAGATCATGGCGGTATTTATGGTCCAGGGTGCCAGCGCCGGCATCATCGGCGCGCTGCTCGGCGCGGCGCTGGGGGCGCTGCTCGCCAGCCAGCTCAACAATCTCATGCCGATTATCGGCGCGCTGCTTGATGGCGCGGCGCTGCCGGTGGCTATCGAGCCGCTCCAGGTGGTCGGTATTGCGTTGGCCGCGATGGCCATTGCGCTGCTTTCTACGCTTTATCCTTCCTGGCGGGCTGCCGCCACTCAACCCGCTGAGGCTTTACGTTATGAATAAGATCCTGTTGCAGTGCGACAACCTGTCCAAACGCTATCAGGAAGGCACTGTGCAGACCGACGTGTTGCACAATGTGAGTTTTAGCGTGGGCGAAGGCGAGATGATGGCGATTGTCGGCAGCTCCGGCTCCGGTAAAAGTACGCTGCTGCACCTGCTTGGCGGGCTGGACACGCCAACCGAAGGCGATGTGATCTTCTCCGGGCAGCCGCTGAGTAAAATGTCGTCTACGGCGAAAGCCGAGTTGCGTAACCGTGAGCTGGGTTTTATCTACCAGTTCCACCATCTGCTGCCGGACTTTACGGCGCTGGAAAACGTCGCAATGCCGCTGCTGATTGGTAAAAAGAAACCCGCGGAAATTAATGCCCGCGCCAGCGACATGCTAAAAGCGGTAGGGCTGGGTCATCGCGGGAATCACCGTCCGTCTGAGCTTTCAGGCGGTGAGCGTCAGCGTGTGGCCATCGCCCGTGCGCTGGTCAACAACCCGCGCCTGGTGCTGGCGGATGAACCGACAGGTAACCTCGATGCGCGTAACGCAGACAGCATTTTCCAGCTTCTCGGCGAACTGAACGCCGCGCAGGGAACCGCGTTTCTGGTGGTCACCCACGATTTACAACTGGCTAAGCGGATGGGGCGTCAGCTGGAAATGCGCGACGGTCGTCTGAATGCTGAACTGACGCTGATGGGAGCGGAGTAATGGCTTCACCGTTATCGTTACTCATCGGGTTACGCTTTAGCCGCGGTCGTCGCCGGAGCGGGATGGTTTCCCTTATCTCCGTGATCTCCACCATCGGTATCGCCCTGGGCGTGGCGGTGCTGATTGTGGGCTTAAGCGCCATGAATGGCTTTGAGCGTGAACTGAATAACCGCATTCTGGCCGTTGTCCCTCACGGTGAAATCGAGCCGGTTAACCAGCCGTGGTCCAACTGGCAGGATGCCCTGAACAAAGTGGAAAAGGTGCCCGGCATTGCGGCGGCTGCACCTTACATTAACTTTACCGGGCTGGTAGAGAGCGGGGTAAACCTGCGCGCCATTCAGGTGAAAGGGGTAAATCCTCGTCAGGAAGAGCGTCTGAGCGCGCTGCCGCGCTATGTGCAAAATGGCGCATGGGCAAACTTTAAGGCCGGCGAGCAGCAGATTATCATGGGCAAAGGCGTTGCCGATGCGCTGAAGGTGAAGCAGGGCGACTGGGTCTCGATCATGATCCCGAACGCCAGCGCTGATCACAAATTGCAGCAGCCTAAGCGCGTACGTCTGCACGTCACCGGTATTTTGCAGCTGAGCGGCCAGCTCGATCACAGCTTCGCGATGGTGCCGCTGGAAGATGCACGCCAGTATCTGGATATGAGCGACAGCGTGACGGGCATTGCCATTAAGGTTAACGACGTCTTCAACGCCAATAAACTGGTGCGTGACGCTGGCAGCGTGACGAATAACTATGTCTACATCAAAAGCTGGATCGGCACTTACGGGTATATGTATCGTGATATCCAGATGATCCGCGCGATTATGTATCTGGCGATGGTGCTGGTGATTGGGGTGGCGTGTTTTAATATCGTCTCGACGCTGGTGATGGCCGTTAAGGATAAGAGCGGCGACATCGCCGTGCTGCGTACCTTAGGGGCGAAAGACGGTCTTATTCGCGCCATCTTCGTCTGGTACGGTTTACTGGCGGGGCTGTTTGGCAGCCTCTGCGGCGTGGCGATCGGCGTGGTGGTTTCCCTTCAGCTGACGCCGATTATCAACGGGATTGAAGCGCTTATTGGCCATCAGTTCCTGTCAGGCGATATCTATTTTATTGACTTCCTGCCGTCTGAACTGCACTGGCTGGACGTTATTTATGTGCTGGTTACAGCACTTTTACTGAGTCTGCTGGCAAGCTGGTATCCGGCGCGTCGCGCTAGCCGAATTGATCCGGCGAGGGTATTAAGTGGCCAGTAATTTCGTCATGGTTTAGCGGTCTTTTGGCCGCTGAATCAAACAGAGGAATGCATCATGTATTACGGATTTGATATTGGCGGCACCAAGATTGCGCTCGGCGTGTTCGATAAAGATCTTAAGCTACAATGGGAAACCCGCGTCCCCACGCCGCGCGAAAGCTACGATGAATTTTTAACCGCCATAGCCGCGCTGGTGGCGCAAGCGGATGAACGCTTTGGCGTCAAAGGCAGCGTTGGCATTGGTATTCCGGGTATGCCCGAAACCGACGATGGCACGCTGTACGCGGCCAACGTGCCTGCCGCCAGCGGCAAACCGCTGCGGGCCGATCTCTCCGCGCTCCTTGAACGCGATGTGCGTTTAGATAACGATGCCAACTGCTTCGCGCTCTCTGAAGCCTGGGATGATGAATTCCGTCGCTTCCCGCTGGTGATGGGGCTGATCCTCGGAACGGGCGTCGGTGGCGGGATTGTCATTAACGGTAAGCCCATTACCGGGCGCAGCTATATTACCGGCGAATTTGGCCATATCCGCCTGCCGGTGGATGCTCTGGAGGTCGTCGGACGTGATTTCCCGCTGACCCGCTGCGGCTGTGGGCAGCACGGCTGTATTGAGAACTACCTGTCAGGCCGCGGGTTTGCATGGCTTTACGAACACTTCTATCATCAGAAACTTGAGGCCCCTCAAATCATTACCCTGTGGGAGCAGGGGGATGCGCAGGCGCGTGAGCACGTCGAGCGCTATCTGGATCTGCTGGCGGTGTGTCTGGGGAATATCCTGACTATCGTCGATCCGGATCTGCTGGTGATCGGGGGAGGGCTGTCAAATTTCACTGCGATTACGGAACAGTTGTCCGGGCGTCTGACCCGACATTTATTGCCGGTCGCCCGCGTGCCGCGCATTGAGCGTGCGCGACACGGGGACGCAGGAGGCATGCGCGGAGCCGCATTCCTTCATCTCACCGATTAGTTTACGAGGTTATTATGCTGTCGCGTCGCCAGGGTCGACTCAGCCGTTTTCGCAAAAATAAACGCCGCTTACGTGAACGCCTGCGTCAGCGGATCTTTTTCAGAGACAGGATGATGCCAGAAGCGATGGATAAACCCAGAGTGGTGGTGTTGACCGGTGCGGGGATCTCCGCCGAATCCGGTATTCAGACTTTCCGCGCAGCGGATGGACTGTGGGAAGAACACCGAGTTGAAGATGTGGCGACGCCGGAAGGTTTCGCCCGCGACCCGGCGCTGGTGCAGGCGTTCTACAACGCCCGCCGTCGCCAGCTTCAGCAGCCGGAGATTGCGCCGAATGCGGCGCACCTGGCGCTGGCAAAGCTGGAGGAAGCGCTGGGGGATCGTTTTCTGCTGGTCACGCAGAACATCGACAATCTTCACGAAAGGGCCGGAAACCACAACATCATTCACATGCACGGCGAACTGCTCAAGGTGCGGTGCGCATGGAGTGGTCAGGTGCTGGAGTGGAAAGAGGACGTGCTGGACGAAGACCGCTGCCACTGCTGTCAGTTCCCTTCGCGTCTGCGTCCGCATGTGGTCTGGTTTGGCGAAATGCCGCTGGGAATGGATGAGATCTACAGCGCCCTGGCCATGGCGGACGTCTTTATCGCCATTGGTACTTCGGGACATGTCTATCCGGCGGCGGGATTTGTTCACGAAGCGCGACTTCAAGGTGCCCATACGGTGGAGCTTAATCTGGAGCCAAGCCAGGTCGGGAGTGAGTTTGAAGAGAAACATTACGGTCTGGCGAGCGAGGTGGTGCCAGCCTTTGTGGATAAACTCCTGAAGGGGCTATAAGAGTAACGGGCGACATTGCGTCGCCCGTTATGCATTAACGGCCTGCTTTTAGCTTCTGATAATATTCTTCATACAGGCGGCTCGCGTCACCGACGTCGTTCTGCCATTCCCCTTTGCTGATGGTTTCAGCGTCCGGATAAAGCGATTTATCATTTGCCACTTCAGGGCTTAAAAGCTTCCGTGCGGCCAGGTTTGGCGTCGGGTAGCCGATAGTTTCCGCCACCTCTTTTGCCACATCCGGGCGCAGCAGGAAGTTGATCAGCTTCAGGGCACCCTCGACGTTTTTCGCATTCGCCGGGATCGCAAGGCTGTCCATCCAGAATATGCCGCCCTCTTTCGGCCAGACCACCACCAGCGGCGTCCCGGCCTGACGCGCCACAAACGCAGAGCCGTTCCAGACCATCCCCAGATTCACTTCACCTTCCATATACGGGTTAGCCGGGTTATCCGAGTTGAACGCCGCCACGTTTGGCATCAGCTTTTTCAGTTCGTTATACGCTGCTTCGATTTCTTTCGGATCGGTGGTGTTGCCGGAATAGCCGAGTTTACGCAGCGCCACCTGGAACACTTCGCGCGCATCGTCGGTTAACAGCAGGCTGCTTTTGTATTCCGGCTTCCACAGGTCAGCCCAGGATGAAACCGTTTTGGGATCAATGGCATCGCTGTTGATGCCAATTGCCGTCGCGCCCCAGATGTACGGAATGGAGTAGTCGTTGTTCGGGTCGAACGGCTTGTTTAGCATCTCAGGATCGAGGTTAGAAAAATTCGTTAGCTTCGTTTTGTCGATCTTCTGGATCATGCCTTCTTTGCGCATCTTGTCGACGAAATAGGTCGACGGCACCACCAGGTCATACGCGCCATCTTTATAGGTTTTGAGCTTGGCGTACATGGTTTCATTCGACTCGTAGGTCGAATAGATCACCTTGATGCCTGTCTCTTTGGTGAACTGCTCCAGCAGGCCCGGCGGCACATACTCGGTCCAGTTGTAGAAATAGAGCGTTTTGCTGTCATCAGCATGCGCAGCGCCCATTCCGAGCACCAGTGCCGCAGCGGCAAGCATTTTTTTCATTTCTGTGTCCCCTGAGATTTTGTTTTATCACGAGCAATAACCTGGCTGGCAATCACCAGAACCAGCGATAACACCAACAGAATAGTCGCCAGCGCGTTCACTTCGGGTGAAACACCGACTTTAACCATTGAGTAGATCTTCAACGGCAGAATTTCATAGCTCGGCCCGGTGACGAAGGAGGACACGACCACGTCGTCCATCGACAGGGTAAAGCTGAGCAGCCATCCTGCTGCCACGGCGGGCATCGCCAGCGGCAGAATGATTTTGCGCAGAATGGTCATCTCGCTGGCACCCAGATCTTTCGCCGCTTCCAGCATGCGTACGTCGAACCCTTTCAGACGCGCGTAGACGGTTACCACCACAAACGGCAGACAGAAGGTGATATGCGAGAACAGCAGCGACCAGAAACCGAGCTGGACGCCCAGCAGCATAAACAGCACCAGCAGTGAAATGGCCATCACGATATCCGGGGACATCATCACCACAAACAGCATGCCGCTGACGAACGGCTTACCGCGAAAACGGTAGCGGTACAGCGCCACGGCGGTCAACGAGCCAATCAGCGTCGCGAAGGTGGCAGAGAATACCGCCATTGTCAGCGAGTGCTGAGCGGCCTGTAGCAGGCTGTCATTGTTCATCAGCAGGCCATACCATTTGGTGGTAAACCCTTGCCAGTTGATCCCGAAGCGCGAGCTGTTAAAGGAGTTCACGATCAAAATGATTATCGGAATATAAAGATACGCATAAATGGCGGTCATAAAACCACCGCGAAGCAGTCGACCGATCATTCCAGCTCCACCTTCTTATTCAGCAGGCGTGAGGCACGCCAGTAAACCAGCAGCATCAGCCCCATCACCACCGTCAGCGTTATGCTGGTGGCCGAGCCGAACGGCCAGTCGCGAATGTTAAGGAACTGGCTCTTAATCACGTTACCGATCAGCAGGTTTTTCGCCCCGCCCATCAGGTCCGAGACGTAGAACAGCCCCATCGCAGGCAGCATGACCAGCAGACAGCCGGCGATAATACCCGGCATGGTCAGCGGAATAATGATGCGGACAAAGGTTTGTAACTTACTGGCGCCCAGGTCTTTCGCTGCTTCCAGCAGCGGTTTATCGAGCTTTTCAATGCTGGAGTAGAGCGGCATCACCATAAACGGCAGCAGGATATAGACCAGGCCGACAATCACCGCGCCCGGGGTGAACATGATGCGGATCGGCGTCTCGATCACCCCCAGCCACAGCAGAAACTCGTTCAGATAACCTTTGGTGCTGAGGAAGATTTTCAGCCCGTAGATGCGGATTAACGAGTTGGTCCAGAACGGCACAATCAGTAAAAACAGCAGCAGCGGCCGCACTTTTTGCGGCAGGCGGGCCAGGAACCAGGCGAACGGATACCCCAGTACCAGGCAGGCGAGGGTGGCAATCAGCGCCATATTGAGCGAGTGCAGCAGCACGTCAAAATAGAGCGGATCGAGCAGGCGCGCGTAGTTGTCCAGCGTAAAGACCATCGCCACGAAGTTCGCGTCGTCGCGGGTCAGGAAGCTGGTCACGATGATCATCAGGTTGGGAAGAAAGACAAACAACACAAGCCAACCGACGATCGTGGCAATCACCACATTCTGGAACTTACTTGTGTTCTTCATCAGCCAGTACAACCTCCCAGCTTTCTACCCAGTTGATGACCATTTTCTGATCCAGCGAGTGGTCGAAGTCCGGATCGTCCTCGTTAAAGAATTCGCTGACCATCACCATTTTGCCGTTTTCCAGTTCGACCACGGATTCGAGGGTCATCCCTTTGTAGTTACGTTCGCGAACGTAACCGATCAGACCTTCGACGTCAGCCGTGTCGTGGATCTCATCAACGCGGAGATCTTCCGGGCGCAGCAGGACGTTGAGCCTTTGCCCCTTTTCCACGGCAAAGTTAACCGTGATGTTGCATTCGCGGCCTTCCACGTTCGCGCGCACGCGCTGCTCGTCCAGACGCTCAATCACCGTGGCGTTGAAAATATTGATTTCACCAATGAAGCTGGCGACGAACAGGTTTTTCGGCTCTTCGTAAATTTCACGCGGGGTGCCATCCTGCTCAATCTTGCCGTCGCGCATCACCACGATACGGTCTGACATGGTCAGGGCTTCTTCCTGATCGTGCGTGACAAACACGAACGTAATGCCGAGCTTACGCTGAAGTGCTTTCAGCTCGTTCTGCATCTGCTTGCGCAGCTTGTAGTCCAGCGCGGAGAGGGATTCATCCAGCAGGAGCAGGCGAGGTTTGTTGACCACGGCGCGGGCAATGGCCACACGCTGCTGCTGACCACCGGAAAGTTGATGAGGCTTGCGCTGGGCGAATGCCTCCAGCTGCACCATGCGCAGGGCTTCGGTAACCCGAGGCGGGATCTCGCTGGCCGGTGTTTTTTGCATCCGCAGGCCAAACGCCACGTTCTCAAACACGGTCATGTGCGGGAACAGGGCATAGCTCTGAAAGACGGTATTGACGTGGCGATCTTCGGCAGGAACCTGGGTAATGTCCTGGTTCTCAAGATGGATATGGCCGTTATCGACGCTTTCCAGCCCGGCGATAAGGCGCAGGACGGTGGTTTTGCCGCAGCCGGAGGGGCCGAGCAGCGTGAGAAACTCACCGTCATTGATGGTCAGATTAAGGTCGGAAATGACATCTTTGCCATCGAAACTTTTACGAATTCGTTCCAGTTGCACCAGCGGTGAAAGGGAACGGGGTTGTGTATTCAATTTTCGCGCTGTCCCATATAGACGCCTCAGGCAGCAGACTGAAGCGGGGTTTGTGTGTAACCACCTTGGTGACTCGTAATGAGGGCGGACATTCTACGGCAAACCCATTGAATCGCCAATCCTTCTCACTTATTCATAAGCTACATTTATTAACGCAGAACGATATAAACGTAAAAAGTTCTCGTTTGCGGGATAAAAGTGACCTGACGCAATATTTGCGTTTTGCTGCTTAATGATAATGTTGTCACAAAAAGTGAGGGTGACTGCATGGATAAACTACTTGAGCGTTTCTTACATTACGTTTCGCTGGATACCCAATCTAAGCCGGGGGTCCGACAGGTGCCAAGCACCGAAGGCCAGTGGAAGCTGCTAAATCTGCTGAAAGAGCAGATGGAGGCTATGGGGTTGGTTGACGTCACGCTCAGCGAAAAAGGGACCGTGATGGGAACGCTGCCGGCGAATATTGACGGCGATATCCCGGCAATTGGCTTTATTTCTCATGTCGATACCTCACCTGATTTTAGCGGTAAACACGTTAATCCGCAGATTGTTGAAAACTACCGCGGCGGTGATATAGCACTGGGCATTGGCGACGAAGTGCTGTCGCCAGTGATGTTCCCGGTACTGCATCAGCTGCTGGGGCAGACGTTAATCACTACCGACGGCAAAACCTTGCTGGGGGCCGATGACAAAGCGGGCATCGCCGAGATCATGACGGCGCTGGCGGTGCTGAAGGGCAAAAATATCCCGCATGGCGATATCCGCGTGGCCTTCACGCCGGATGAAGAGGTTGGAAAAGGCGCGAAACACTTTGACGTTGAGGCGTTTAACGCGCAATGGGCCTACACCGTTGACGGTGGCGGCGTGGGTGAACTTGAGTATGAAAACTTCAACGCGGCATCGGTAACGATCAAAATCGTCGGGAATAACGTGCACCCGGGCTCTGCGAAAGGAGTGATGGTGAATGCACTGTCGCTGGCTGCGCGTATTCATGCGGAAGTGCCCGCCGAAGAGAGCCCGGAGATGACGGAAGGGTATGAGGGTTTTTATCATCTGACCAGCATCAAGGGGACCGTGGACAGCGCGCAGATGCACTATATTGTCCGCGATTTCGACCGCAAAGCCTTTGAAGCGCGCAAGC
Source organism: Enterobacter cloacae complex sp. AR_0002 (assembly GCF_001922365.1). Classification (NCBI taxonomy): domain Bacteria; kingdom Pseudomonadati; phylum Pseudomonadota; class Gammaproteobacteria; order Enterobacterales; family Enterobacteriaceae; genus Enterobacter; species Enterobacter cloacae complex sp. AR_0002. Next base: position 1,702,350 of record NZ_CP018814.1, on the reverse strand, counting down.
GTAAGATGATGGAGATCGCGAAAAAAGTCGGCAAGGGGCTACATCCGGATTGCTATATTGAGCTCATCATCGAAGACAGCTATTACAATATGCGCGAGAAGGTGATGGAACATCCGCACATTCTTGATATCGCCCAGCAGGCGATGCGCGATTGTGACATCGAGCCGGTGATGAAACCGATCCGTGGTGGAACCGATGGTTCACAGCTGTCGTTTATGGGCCTGCCGTGCCCGAACCTGTTTACCGGTGGATATAACTACCACGGCAAGCATGAGTTCGTGACGCTGGAAGGGATGGAGAAAGCGGTGCAGGTGATTGTGCGGATAGCGGAGTTAACCGCGAAGCGGTAAAAAAAGCCCGGTGGCGCTTCGCTTACCGGGCCTACAGGAACGGCTTTTGTAGGCCGGGTAAGGCGTAGCTGCCACCCGGCAAACATCATGGTTCAGTCCTCAAAAAACCAGTACCCGCTGTTAACCAGCGCGGCCAGCATGGCGAGGAAGGAGGGATCGTCCAGCGCGTCGCCAAAGGTATCCGCAGTCAGCACCATATGGCTGGCAATCGCTTCCAGCGCCGGGCGATGCGGAGAGTCCAGGCGCTCGCCGTTGACGAATACCTCTTCGCCAATGCGCAGTACACGTAATCCGCCCAGACGAACCAGCTTATCGCCCTGCTGGAGCGCATCATAAATTTCATCTGCCTGATAAGGCGGCTCTGGCGGTGCGACGTCCAGTTCGTGACGCGACTGGCTGATAAACTCGCCAAACCACTGTCTGAAGTGCTCCGGTTCGTTGATCAGATCCAGCATCATCCCGCGCAGCTTATCCAGCTCCTCTGGCAGAATATCCGCCGGATGCTCACGCGCCGGAACGTCCGGATCGCTGTAACGGTAACTGCCCAGCTCACGCTGTAAAACATAGTCAGCAAATCCGCTGATCATCTCGCGCCCGCTTGGCGCGCGGAAACCAACCGAATAGTTCAGCGAGTTTTCCAGGGAATAACCTTCATGCGGGAAGCCCGGTGGGATATAAAGAATGTCACCTGGCTCCAGCTCTTCATCAATGATCCCTTCAAACGGATCAACCTGGAGCAGATCCGGGTGCGGGCAGTGCTGTTTCATTGGCACTTTTTCGCCCACGCGCCAGCGACGGCGACCGGTACCCTGAATGATAAACACGTCGTACTGATCCAGATGCGGACCCACGCCGCCACCGGGAACGGAGAAGGAGATCATCAGATCGTCCATTCGCCAGTCTGGCAGGGCGCGGAAGGGACGCATTAAGGCTGCGGTAGGTTCGTGCCAGTTGTTGACCGCCTGCACCAGTAAAGACCAGTTGTTTTCGCCCAGGTGATCGTAGCTTTCAAAGGGACCGTGGCTGACCTGCCATTTCCCGTCCTGGTGGCTTACCAGACGGCTGTCTACCTCGTTTTCCATCGCCAGACCAGCGAGTTCGTCAGGAGAAATAGGGTCGATAAAATTGCTGATCCCGCGTTTAAGAACGACCGGGCGTTTTTGCCAGTAACGTTCAATAAAGTCGGGCCAGTTAAGCGTTAATTGATAATCCATATTTATGTATTCCGCAGGCTCTTACTGAGTCGGATTATAACGGAAGCCCCGCTCCCTGGCTGCGAGATCCGCGTATTTTTCACATTCCGGGTCAACTATCGTTCGATACGGGATGCTGGCGGCCAAAAATGACTTCCATCCGGGCTCCGCCCAGCAAACTTTCACCGGTTTCAATCTTGCCCTCGTACTGATCGACAATTTCCCTGGCGACGGATAATCCGACGCCCTGGCCTGGCCGCAGCGTATCGGCGCGCTGGCCGCGATCGAACACCACTTCGCGTTTATTACGGGGAATGCCAGGACCATCATCCTCAACGATAATATGCAGTTCGTTATCCGTTACCCGCGCGGAGACCTCGACAAACTCCAGACAATATTTGCAGGCGTTATCGAGCAGGTTTCCCATCACTTCCATAAAGTCATTCTTCTCGCCAACAAAGCTAATTTCCGGTGAGATATCCAGACTGATGTTGACCCCTTTACGCTGGTACACCTTGTTCAGCGCCGAGGTGAGGTTATCCAGCAGCGGGGCTACCGGGTGCAGTTCACGGCTCAACAGAGCGCTTCCGGAGCGCATGCTCGCGCGGTGCAGGTAATAGCCGATCTGCTGTGAAATACGGCTGATTTGTTCCAGCATCACCGGCTCTGCATCATCCACGCTCATTTTCGAACTGCGCATGGAACGCAGGGTACTCTGCATCACCGCCAGCGGGGTTTTCAGGCTGTGCGTAAGGTCGGTGAGCGTCGTGCGATACTTGTCGTAGCGTTCACGTTCGCTTTTCAGCAGGCGGTTGAGGTTGCGCACCAGGCTGGTCAGTTCGCGCGTAGTTTCCGGGTTCAGCTTCTCGCGGTGATGTTCTTCCAGCTCGCGCACCTCTTTGGCAAGGGATTCAATCGGGCGGAGGCTCCACCATGCAGCAACCCACAGGAGAGGGATCACCAGCAGCAGGTTGGCAGCCAGAACATACACAAACCAGTTCCAGACCATATATGAGCGTTTCAGCTCAACCGGGATGGTATCGATCACCACAATGGTTAACTGCGGCATGTTCAGGGTGGCGGGATAAAGGTTGATGGCCACAGAGTGGGTCATCTCCGTGTCGTCATCTTCGGCACGGATCTCATTAAGCTTGATCTGTAAGGCGCGATCGTCACGCAGCAGGCTGCTGGTGGAGTTGAGATCGGCTTCTATTTCATGAAAACCGTTGGTTTTCAGCCATTCCGGACGGATGCGCTTTTTCAGCCACGGGACATCGCGCTGGGCCCACAGCAATTTCCCTTTTTCATCGTAGATCAGCGCCAGCGTCGGGCTCTGCTGATTCAGGTTTTCCGGCATCTCGACGGTGATTCGGTTGTTCTCCCACTTCGCCAGGGTATAAAACAGGTTACTTTCGCCGCGAAGCAGGCGGAAGGTGGTTTTATCGAAGCTCACGCTATACCCGACCAGCGCCACCATCCCGTAAGAGAGCGACAGCACCAGCACGACGGCGGCGGTTGCCAGCAAAAAGCGAACCCGCAGCGAAAGGGGTAAAATGTGACGCAAAATCCCTTTCATTTAGCGTAATTCAAACAGGTAGCCCTGACCACGCACGGTGGTGATCACGTCATGCGGGTACTGCGCCTGAATTTTTTTACGCAGGCGGCCCATCAGCACGTCAATGGTGTGGCTTTCGCGCAGTTCGGCATCCGGATAGAGCTGAAGCATCAGGGAATCTTTGCTCACCACTTTACCGTTGTTACGGATCAGCGTTTCCATGATGGTGTATTCGAATGCGGTCAGCTTGATCACTTCATCATTAATAGAAAATTCGCGGCGGGAGAGATCCACCTGGAATGGCGGCAGAGAGATCACCTGCGACGCCAGCCCGCTGTTGCGGCGCAGAAGCGCCTGCATACGCGCGGCGACTTCTTCAATATGGAAGGGTTTAGTCACGTAGTCATCCGCGCCAGCGCTCAGGACTTCAACCTTGTCCTGCCAGCCTTCACGGGCAGTTAGCACCAGCACCGGCAGGGAAACGTCATGGCTACGCCAGCGGCGGATAAGGGACAATCCGTCTTCATCCGGTAGCCCTAAATCGACAATGGCGATGTCCGGCAGGTGTTCATTGAGATAATAATCGGCCTCTTTTGCGTCTTCAGCATCGTCCACCTGATGACCCATCTCCTGAAGTTGAACTTTCAGGTGATGGCGTAGCAATGCGTTATCCTCAACAACCAGTACGCGCATCATCATTTCTCCCTTTATAAATGGTATGAATAGTTTAACGCTGATTATTCAGGTTGACACCAGCGCGATGAAATTAAATGATTTTTTTGCATGCTCCAGAACACAGGGGGCATGACGCCAGGCGCGGGTAATATAAACGGACTTGTTTTCGCAAGCTTCTGCAATCCGGATAAAACAGCCATCCGTTTATGAAATGTTGAAGGCGAGTCGCTTTTTTGACAGAAGGGTCACGCCAGTTTTGTAAAGATTGCCCTTTTTTTTGTAAGGATGTTCTCACTATGTATGCCTTTGTCTATGCTTATTTTATGGTACGAAATTAGATTTGCATAAGATGTGCCAGAAAAGCAGCATTTTTACACGACAAAACAGCAATATAGCGAGTAAAGAGGGTTTTATGGAATGGAAGGTTGTTGAGACTATTGCGAGCCCGGAAAGCGGAACTATCTTTTGCAAAGTTGAAACACAGTATGGCCTGAATTATATCCTGTGGTTAAAGGGAGATTATTACGTTCGTACAGGTGAAATCATCACCACCTCAAACCAGGGGATCCTGATTAACGATCGACGCCGTAGAGTATGGATAGCGCAGGCAATGCCCTTTACATCCATAGGCTGGATGGGGTTCAAACAGAAAAACGCGTGTCCAGGCAACCGGCAAGAGATGGATCGTCCGTGCACGGCTGAAACCCCGTGCCAGTTCAAACTGTGCCCGTTCGGCTTAAAACGGTATATTCCGGAAAGTTATTCCACGACGAAAATTAACAACCATCCTGACGGCAGGCTTTAATCCCGGCAAAACAGGTAATGTGACGTGAAAACATCAACTCGATGATGTAAAACAGCCCCCTTTCCGGATGGAAAGGGGGAAGGGCGATTACTCTAGCTCGTCAACCATAGTAATGGCGCGGCCAATATAGTTTGCCGGGGTCATCTCTTTCAGGCGCGCTTTTTCTTCTTCTGGCAGCGCCAGACCGTCGATAAACTGTTTCATACCTTCAGCATCAACGCGTTTACCGCGGGTCAGCTCTTTGAGTTTCTCGTACGGTTTTTCAATGCCGTAACGACGCATCACGGTCTGAATCGGCTCCGCCAGCACTTCCCAGTTGTGATCCAGCTCGTCCAGCAGACGGTCGCGGTTAACTTCCAGTTTGCTCACACCTTTCAGGGTGGACTGGTAGGCGATCAGCGCGTAGCCAATACCTACGCCCAGGTTACGCAGCACCGTGGAGTCAGTCAGGTCGCGCTGCCAGCGGGATACCGGCAGCTTGCTCGCCATATGCTGCAACACGGCATTCGCCAGACCCAGGTTACCTTCGGAGTTTTCGAAGTCGATTGGGTTCACTTTGTGCGGCATGGTGGACGAACCGATTTCCCCGGCGATGGTTTTCTGCTTGAAGTGGTTCAGGGCGATGTAACCCCATACGTCACGATCGAAGTCGATCAGGATGGTGTTGAAGCGCGCAATGCAGTCAAACAGCTCGGCGATGTAGTCGTGCGGCTCAATCTGGGTGGTGTACGGGTTCCACTGGATCCCCAGAGAGGTCACAAACTCTTCGCTGAACTGGTGCCAGTCCACTTCCGGGTACGCGGCGATGTGGGCGTTGTAGTTACCCACCGCGCCGTTGATTTTGCCGAGGATCTCAACCTGCTCCAGCTGACGATACTGGCGTTCCATGCGGTACGCCACGTTCGCCATCTCTTTACCCATGGTGGATGGGGTTGCAGGCTGGCCGTGAGTACGGGACAGCAGCGGAATGTCGCGGTATTCCACGGACAGCGCTTTCACCGCATCAATGATTTTACGCCAGTAAGGGAGTACCACCTCTTTCCGCGCGGTAGAGAGCATCAGCGCGTGAGACAGGTTGTTAATATCCTCAGACGTACAGGCGAAGTGAATAAATTCAGATACCGCGTGCAGGGCAGGGACGCATGCCACTTTCTCTTTCAGAAAGTATTCAACTGCTTTCACGTCGTGGTTGGTGGTGCGTTCGATGGTTTTAATGCGCGCGGCATCTTCTTCGCTGAACTCAGCAACGATTTTATCAAGGTAATCGTTTGCCTTTGCGTCAAAAGCAGGAACTTCCTTGATTGCTGTCTGGGCGGCCAGCTTTTGCAGCCAGCGTACTTCAACCTGAACACGGAACTTCAGCAGGCCATATTCGCTGAAGATCCCGCGCAGCGCGCTGACTTTATCGCCGTAGCGTCCATCGACAGGGGATACGGCGGTCAGTGAGGATAATTCCATAATTCGCAACTCCGGGAGGTTAACAATGAGCAAGAATTTGTTTTGCCTGAGTCGTCAGGCGATGACGAGAAAACATTAACTGTAGGCGGCCACCGCCGACCTGTTGCCACAGCACGGCGGCACGGATGCCTGCCAGCAGCGAAGCGCGTACCTTCGCCTGTACCTGTGGGCTTTGCAATACGGCAGGCGAACCGGTGACCTGAATACGCGGGCCGAGCGGGCTAATCACGTCAACGTAGATACCGGCCATCGCGCTCAGCAGGGTCTCAGACTGGAGGTCAAAGTGGTCGAGCTGGCGCTGTAGCCCGGCGATGCGATCGCCCAGGGTATTCATTGCGCCTTTTGCCGTGTTCAGCTTACGTTCCAGCACCATCAGGCTTAAGGTGTAGCGGGTCAGTTCCGCATTCAACCCCTGACGGTTGCTGGCGTTGAGCACGCCGAGCAGAGTTTCAAGACCGAGACGAAGATTGGTTTCACTGCCGCCAAAGACGCCCAGCGTGGAGCCTGGGTTGAGGTCGATAACGCTGTTAAGTGAAACGTGCAGGGCGTCAGCGTCGCAATGACCCTGATGCGCCAGCTGTTGCACCAGACGGGCTGACTGGCAAATTCCCGCCAGCGCCAGGGTGATGTCGTAATAGTTCTTCGCCACACGGTCTCCTTTATGTGTGCAAACGGTTTAAACAGCAGGCAGCGGCAGGCGCTGTTCAATGATCCCACCGCCGAGGCAAATTTCGCCGCTGTAGAAAACAGCAGACTGGCCAGGGGTAACGGCGGAAACCGGCTCGTCGAAACGCACGTCAATGCGATCGTCATCCAGTGCGGTTACGGTGCAAGGGATGTCCGTCTGGCGGTAGCGCGTTTTCACTGTGCAGCGCAGCGTGCCTTTCAGCGGCTCGCGATCGACCCAGTGCAGCTGTTGCGCGATCAGTCCAACGGACATCAGGCGCGGGTGGTCGTGACCCTGAGCCACAACCAGAATATTGTTTTCGACGTCTTTGTCGACCACGTACCACGGATCTTCGCTGCCCTCTTTGGTGCCGCCGATACCCAGACCTTTACGCTGGCCGAGAGTGTGGTACATCAGTCCCTGGTGCTGACCAATCTCATCACCGTCAACGGTGACGATTTTGCCCGGCTGTGCAGGCAGGTAGCGCCCCAGGAACTCGCGGAATTTACGCTCGCCGATAAAACAAATACCGGTGGAGTCTTTTTTCTTCGCGGTGATCAGATCCAGATCTTCAGCAATCTTACGCACTTCCGGCTTTTCCAGCTCGCCGACCGGGAACAGACTTTGGGCAATCTGTTCGTGGCTCAGCGTATAGAGGAAGTAGCTCTGATCTTTATTGCCGTCCAGGCCGCGCAGCAGCTGGCTTTTGCCATTCACATCCGCGCGACGCACGTAGTGGCCGGTCGCAATGTAGTCTGCGCCCAGGTCTTCCGCAGCGAATTCCAGGAAGGCTTTGAATTTGATCTCTTTGTTGCACAGGATATCCGGGTTTGGCGTGCGGCCCGCTTTGTACTCTTCGAGGAAGAGTTCAAAAACATTGTCCCAGTATTCTGCGGCAAAGTTAACGGTGTGCAGTTCGATGCCGAGCTTATCGCACACGGCCTGCGCATCGGCGAGATCCGCAGCGGCAGTGCAGTATTCCTCGCCATCGTCTTCCTCCCAGTTCTTCATGAACAGGCCCTCCACCTTATAGCCCTGTTGCTGCAACAGGTAGGCGGAAACGGAGGAATCGACACCGCCGGACATGCCGACGATTACTTTTTTCTGGCTGTTATCTGACATGGAATACTCACGACATTGAACTTCAAGGCGGCGTATTCTATCACGCCCCCCCACCATTGACACCCTCTGTAAACGGCCAGTTAAATTCTGCAATGACATCCAGCGGCAGGCGCGCCGTAGACTGCCAGCAGCGGATGCTTTCCGCAACCAGTGGCGAGCGCAGGTTTGGCGCGTTCAGGATCTCCTCTGCGGTCACCCACAGGCAGCGATCGATATCGTCGTCGTGCGGTTCAGTGGCGCACGTTTCGTTAAGCTCAACGGCGAATAAAAAGCGCAGGAAAGGTGTCTGGTCAGGCGCTATCCACTGATGCATACGGATAAAGTGCTGCGGTTCGGCGCGGATACCCGTCTCTTCCCAGAGCTCGCGTTTCGCTGCCTGCAATAAGGTTTCATTGGCTTCAAGATGCCCGGCTGGCTGGTTCCACAGCGCTTTGCCGTTAATGGTCTCTTCCACCACCAGGAATTTCCCCTGCGCGTGGACCACGCAGGCGACCGTAACATGAGGTTTAAACATCAGTTCTCCTTAGGGGTAACATCCCGCCATTCCCCGTTTGCCAGCGAGTCCAGCGTATAGCTGCCCATGGCGTAGCGAATGAGTCGCAGGGTAGGGAAGCCCACATGCGCAGTCATGCGCCTGACCTGTCGGTTGCGGCCTTCATAAAGGGTGATTTTAAGCCAGCTGGTAGGAATGGATTTACGCTCACGAATCGGCGGGTTGCGCGGCCACAGCCACTCGGGTTCATTCACACGTTCAATACCAGCCGGCAGGGTGGGACCGTCGTTCAGCGTTACGCCGTTGCGCAGCTTTGCCAGCGACGCGTCGTCCGGCTCGCCTTCAACCTGCACATAGTAAATTTTTCCGGTACGTTTGCCCGGCTGAGTAAGCCTGGCCTGGAGCACGCCGTCATTGGTAAGGACCAGCAGCCCCTCGCTGTCGCGATCCAGACGTCCCGCTGCGTAGACTCCCTGTACGGGGATAAAGTCCTTCAGCGTGCTGCGCCCGGCCTCGTCGGTAAACTGCGGCAATACATCGTAGGGTTTATTGAACAGTATGACCCGCGTTGGCTGGGGTTCTGGCGTTCTTCTGGTGGCTTGTCGTGAGCTGAATCGCTCAACCCGGTGTTTTCTAAAAGAAGTTTTCGTCATGGTATTTTCAGGCGTTATCAATTGCCGCATTATAGCCTAATAACGAAGACCTTTCATGGCGTCGGACAATCAGGTACTATCGGAAGGCTCATTACAATTTATTAACATAAGATCAGTAACAACCAGAAGCGCTCGAAGGAGAGGTTAATGGAAAGCAAAGTAGTTGTTCCGGCGGAAGGTAAAAAGATCACCCTGCAAAACGGCAAGATTAACGTTCCTCACAACCCGATTATCCCGTTCATCGAAGGTGACGGTATCGGTGTAGACGTTACCCCGGCGATGCTGAAAGTGGTTGATGCCGCTGTTGAGAAAGCCTACAAAGGCGAGCGTAAAATTTCCTGGATGGAAATTTACACCGGTGAAAAATCCACTCAAGTTTATGGCCAGGACGTCTGGCTGCCAGCCGAAACGCTGGACCTGATCCGCGACTATCGCGTTGCTATCAAAGGCCCTCTGACCACGCCAGTTGGCGGCGGCATTCGCTCCCTGAACGTGGCGCTGCGTCAGGAACTGGATCTGTATGTGTGTCTGCGTCCGGTGCGTTACTACCAGGGCACTCCAAGCCCGGTTAAGCACCCGGAACTGACCGACATGGTTATCTTCCGTGAAAACTCTGAAGACATCTACGCGGGTATCGAATGGAAAGCGGACTCTGCTGATGCAGAAAAAGTGATTAAATTCCTGCGCGAAGAGATGGGCGTGAAGAAAATTCGCTTCCCTGAGCATTGCGGCATCGGCATCAAGCCGTGCTCCGAAGAAGGGACCAAGCGTCTGGTGCGTGCCGCCATCGAATACGCTATCACCAACGATCGTGACTCTGTGACCCTGGTGCACAAAGGCAATATCATGAAGTTCACCGAAGGCGCGTTCAAAGACTGGGGCTACCAGCTGGCGACCGAAGAGTTCGGCGGTGAACTGATCGACGGCGGCCCATGGCAGAAAATTAAGAACCCGAACACCGGTAAAGAGATCATCATTAAAGATGTGATTGCCGATGCGTTCCTGCAACAGATCCTGCTGCGTCCTGCTGAGTATGACGTGATCGCCTGTATGAACCTGAATGGTGACTACATCTCCGATGCGCTGGCAGCACAGGTGGGTGGTATCGGTATCGCCCCGGGCGCGAACATCGGTGACGAGTGCGCCCTGTTCGAAGCCACTCACGGTACTGCACCGAAATACGCAGGCCAGGACAAAGTCAACCCAGGCTCTATCATTCTGTCCGCAGAGATGATGCTGCGTCATATAGAATGGTTCGAAGCCGCAGACCTGATCGTTAAGGGTATGGAAGGCGCGATTAACGCGAAAACCGTCACCTATGACTTTGAACGTCTGATGGAAGGCGCTAAACTGCTGAAATGCTCAGAGTTTGGCGACGCGATTATCGCGAACATGTAATCCACTCGCTGGGTTAAATGACAACGGGAGCCTGAGGGTTCCCGTTTTTTATGCACACAAGACGGAAACAACGCTATGACTCATGATATCCCGCTCAAGTATTATGACATCGTCGACGAGTATGCGACTGAAACGGCGAAACCGGTAGAAGAGGCAGAGCGTACGCCGCTGGCACACTATTTCCAGCTGCTGCTCACTCGCTTATACAACAATGAGGAAATCAGTGAAGAGGCGCAGCGGGAGATGGCTGTCCAGGCGGAGATAGACGAAGTGCGCATTGACGATATTGCGAACTTCCTGAATCAGTGGGGCAATGAATAACGCATCATCGCGCTGAGTCTGCCAGCAGCCTGGCGAGGTCGTGCCGGGTTAGCGACTTTGAAAAGTACCAGCCTTGTACGAGGGCATCGGGGTATCTCTGCGCGATGAACTGAAATTGTTTTTCGCTTTCAACCCCTTCAAAAACCAGGGTTTTGTGCAGTTTAGCGAGCGCGTCGCTGAAGATCACCAGGATATCCTGTTTATAGTGCTCGCTGATGCCGTCCACTAACGACTTATCTACCTTGATTTCGTCATATTTGAGATTTGTGAGCCTGGCAAGATTAGAGTTTTGCACGCCAAAATCGTCTATTGAAATTTTGACGCCTGCCGATTTAAGCTCCTCACAAAACTCTTCAAGGATGGCCGAGGTGGAAACGCCATTCTCGGATAACTCAACTTTGATTAACGATAAAGGAATCGCGTTCTCTGAGCATGCATGACGTAATACCGACAGGAATTTGCCGTCTTCAATTTCCGTCCGGCCAACGTTCAGTGAAATCATTAACTGATGTTCAGCGGCCAGCGCGGCAATTTCCGCCAGGGATTTCTTTATCATGTTCTGATAATAAACGTTATACAGGCCAATTTTTTTGATTAACGGGATAAACAGCTCAGGAGAAACCTCTTTGTGATTGTTATCCTGCCATCTTGATAACACTTCAACCCCGACGATTTTCTTATCAGCAACCCGAATAACAGGCTGAAAATGAACGCTGATGGTATTCGCTTTTACCGCTTTGACCAGCGTTCGTTCCAGAGAACGTCGGTCTTCATAAAGTCGAAGAGAAAACAGCGTCAGGGATACCCAGATAAAGTATAAAAACAAGCACAGAAGCACCATCACTACGTGGGAGAGCGAAGCCAGTCCGGCATCGTGGTGTGTGACGGTAACGCACAAATCCCAGCGTGTACTGCACTCTGTCACAGCCAGCGTAAATAACAGAGACTGTAAGCGGCTGAAGTTTTCTGATGGCGGCGTAACGGTGAAAAAGGTGCGGCCGAAATCTTTAGTGGAAGAACGAAGCGAATAGTTGGCGGTAACGGGGGCAAATTTATCGTAGGCTGAACGGGAGGTGAAAATAATAAGGTGGTTATAAATTGTCGCATTACCGATAAAGAAATCTTTCTGCGAAAACTGCGCCAGACTGAATCCGTTCTGGGTTTTATGCAGCTCAGGGGGAAGGGCGATGGGATTTGCCAGCTTGCCCCAAAACGCGGTGCAGGTGATTTTCCCCTTTTCAATAAACCCCACATCGGCGAAATAGAGACTACGCATCTTTAATTTTCGGTAGACGTTCAGACTGGCGCTATCGCATCCCTGCGCGGAGGTATTTTTAAGCGTACTGGCGATATTTTGCGTTAACTCTTCGGAATAGCTTAAGAGCGTGTGGGAGATCTCCCTCTGCCGGTTCTTTTGCTGCTCAACGATAATGGCGTTAACCGCATACAGCGACAGGACGACCATTAGGGTTGAGATGATAGCAACGGCAATGGCCTTCTTCATTTTCCTGCTGTCCCGCCACGTCCTGAGGTGCAGGGATCTTATCACAGGTCATAAAAGCTACAAGTATGAGAGTTGAGCCGGCACGGAATCGGAAGGAAATCCACCCTGCCAGGCTCCTTTCAACTCAGAACCACTCAAACCGTGTTGAGAGCAGTAACAGTAGCGTACTGGCAGAAACAAGATTAAGGCAGATGACGAACTTGCTCGATACGTTCATGTTATCAACGCTTTTTGGTTATTCAGAAGCCACAGAGAATAGCGTTTCACCTCCACAGAAAAAACGCCAGATTTTGGTGGGTTGAGGCAAAAAAAAAAGCCCACTAAAAAGTGGGCAAGAAATACTGGAAGCAATGTGAGCAATGTCGTACTGAATACCTGAGTTATTTGCTCAACTATTCAGTAATGAGAAAGATAATCTTTCTCAGTAGAAGATGCAACCCCAGGATGAGTGTGGATCGACATTTTTTACTGCTCATATTTTACTCAAACGAGCCGTGTGATTCTTATCACAAATTTCCTTTCTCAGATCCTGTGCTATCCTTTTCTGTGTCGTTGATTTAATGACAAAAACCATACAGAGAGGAAAGCTATGGGAATTTTATCCTGGATTATCTTTGGGCTGATTGCGGGGATCCTGGCGAAGTGGATTATGCCGGGCAAAGATGGCGGCGGTTTCATCGTCACGATCATTCTGGGGATTGTGGGTGCAGTCGTCGGCGGCTGGATCAGTACCCTGTTCGGCTTTGGCAGAGTTGATGGCTTCAACTTCGGCAGCTTTGTCGTCGCGGTGATTGGCGCGCTGGTTGTTCTGTTTATCTACAGAAAAATCAAAAGCTAAATCTGACCTGTGTTAAAAAAGGCTGCCTGACGGCGGCCTTTTTACTTTGGGCGTTACCACCAGCCTAACTGCGTACCGGCGACGGCCACGATGGCGACAATCAGCATGATGATGGTCGTTTTTCTCATTTATGCCCCCGGCGCGGCGTAACCGCCAAGGAAAAACCAGCCTAAAAACACCACCGCTGTGATAAAAATAACCACCGGAAAGAGGATCCCTATTCTCATGCCATCACCTGTTTGAGTTTGTATAAGGCCGTAGAGTGTACGGTTTTAATCTAACGCGACAAAGCCTGTTTTGCTTTTTCCTTTTTTATCCTGATACATCGCGAGGTCCGCGGTGCGCAGGGCGCTATCTTCATCCGTGCTGTGAGGATCAACAATAACGACGCCAAGGCTTGCACCGGGATAAAGAATGGTGGCATTGCCTAACCCGTATTCGCCCGCAATAAGACCATTGAGGCGGGTTTTGATTGCGTTGATCTCTGTACTGGTGTCGCCATCATCGCTGTGACTCAGGCTGGCAACCAGAAATTCATCGCCGCCGAGCCGGCCAATAATCTCATCCTGCGTTTGCTCGTGAGTCAGTCGCTTGCCGACCTGTACGAGGAAGCGATCGCCCGCCTCATGCCCGTACTGGTCATTGATTCGCTTGAAATCATCGAGGTCAATAAAGGCAATCATGACGTTGCGGCTAAGATGGCGCGCCAGTGAGAACAGGGTGGTAAGGTTTTCAAAAATGGCGCGACGATTCGGCAGGCCGGTAAGGGCGTCGGTGTAAGAGTGGGTAATGAGCGCCGCATTTGCTTCACGAAGCTGAAGCACAAGCGACTCTTTCTGAATATACTGACCAATTAACCCGGCAAAGAGCCTGATCACCTGCTCGCCACGCTCGCTGAACTGTTTCTGTGCGGTGCTGGCAGCGCAAAGCGTGCCGTACAGAGAACCGTCAGCCAGGTGAACCGGCACGCTCATATAGGTTGTAATACCCAGTGCTTTTGCCGCTTCACACTCCGGCCAGCGGTCAGGCACCTCGTTACTGAACAAAGTGTCGCTATCCATGGCGCGCTTACAGAGCGTTTCGTCCCAGGGCACGCTGAACCCTTCCGGGATTTGCATTTGCTTGCTGTTACGGGCATATAAAATGTGCTGCAAACGCGCGTTAATATCGATTTTGGTCAGGTAGGTTGATTCCATATCCGTCACAATTTCCAGCATTTCCAGTAGCTGACGCACAAGACTGTCGAGAGATTGCTCAGTGGAGAGGGTTTCTGAAACACGGGCAAGAATGATATCTGACATGAGGCAGGTTGACTCCCATGCAGAAGACCTCTGTATCTGCATGTTATGCTGAAAATTTAGACTCCGGTCATAGTAAAACATGAACAGGATTAATTTTATAGATTCTTCTGAAAGCGGATGAGGGAGAGGCTAAAAAAAAGCCCCGATGTTGAGATCGGGGCAAAACATCTTGATTACGGAATGATGTTCTCTGGTCAGTGTGAGAACAGGTATCACTATAAGAGGGAATCGTGCAGGTTTAATGGAGAAATCATGGAGAAAACGGCGATGACCCGTTACTCTGACGTTTTTACACCCTGAAGGATCATGATAATGAAATATCTTCTCCTGGCGCTTGTTGTACCGCTGGCCGCCTGCTCAACAAAGACCACCCCTTCTGATGCGCCTCAACCGCCGCACGCTATTGGTATGGCAAACCCGGCGTCAGTGTACTGTCTGGAGAAAGGGGGAGAGCAAATCCCTGTTCAAAGCCCGCAGGGTGTACGTACCGAGTGCAAATTACCAGGCGGGGAAGTGATCGATGAATGGGATCTCTACCGACGCGATCACCCGCAACCAACCAGATGACAAGGGCAATAAAACTGCGATACACTTCTCTTTAGGATTATTCTTAGCCAGTTTCTGGCAGTACGTTTGCGAGAAGAAGTATGTTTCAGTTAAAACCGGGCAGCATGGCGATGATCGTGGGTGCGCGTACGGCGGCAGGCCGTCGAAATATCGGTAAATCCGTGGAGCTGTTTGGCCTTTGTCAGCCGGGCCAGCGTTTTGTAAACCCGGTTAACGGCGTCATGACGCAATTACCTGATACATCAGCACGTGCGCTGTGGCTGGTCACCGGTGATGTTTACGCCTTTGATAACCAGCACGGTTTTGCGTTTGTTCGCCCGGAACATTTGATGCCGCTAACTCCCGACGAGATGCCACACAACGTGGATGAGCTGGCGATCGGTTAATCACAGTTTACGTAGCCAGTCCGCCAGTACCCGCGCGTGATTCTGCTCCCTATTTTTCGCCCCGTAGAGTAGCGTCACGGTCTGCTGTCGGGCGAGGGCCGCCAGGCGTTTGCCTTCATCCTGATGCTGCGCCAGCTCTTTACGATAGGCTTCACTGAACGCAGTGAAATCTATCGTTTCACTGTGAAAAGCTTTTCGCAGTTCGCTGGACGGCGTTAGCGATTTACACCACTCATCACAGGCGAGGTCGGTCTTTTTTATTCCTCGCGGCCAGAGTCTGTCTACCAGCACCCGGTAACCATCGTCTGACGTTGCCTGTTCATATACGCGCTTACATTGAATCATCCGTTTTCCTCCTGCCGTGCGACGTTCGGCAAGAACACTATAGCACCCGGCTTTTATCCACCCAATTTAAGGTATTGTGATAATTGCAAAAGATCGGTAGTCTGAGGCTCCTTATGTTATCTGAAAATCCTCCGGCATAAGGAATCTCTCATGGAACTCTCCCCGGTTAAAACGACGCTGCGCATTGCGCTGGTTGGTGATTTCAATCCTGATGTTATTGCGCACCAGGCGATCCCGCTGGCGATTGACGACGCCGCTGCGGTTCTGGATCTCACCGCTGATTATGACTGGCTCGCCACGCCTGAGCTGACCAGCCCCGAAGACCTGGTCGGGTACGATGCCATCTGGCTGGTACCGGCAAGCCCGTATAAAAACACCGAGGCGGCGTTTATTGCGGCGCGTTACGCGCGTGAGAATAGCATCCCCTTTCTCGGCACCTGCGGCGGGTTCCAGCATGCGCTGATTGAGTATGCGCGTAATGTACTGGGCTGGCACGATGCAGGCCATGCCGAAACCGATACCGAGGGAAGGATGGTGATTGCGCCGCTGACCTGCTCGCTGGTAGAAAAAACCGACGCGATAGAGCTGCGGAATAACACGCTGATTGCCAAAGCGTATGGCAAGCCGGAAATTCAGGAGGGGTATCACTGCAATTACGGCGTCTCACCTGAGTTTGCCAGCCAGCTTGAGCGGGGCGACATGCGCGTAACGGGCTGGGACGAGCAGGGCGAGATCCGCGCGGCAGAGCTGATAACCCATCCTTTCTTTGTCATCACCCTGTTCCAGCATGAGCGGGCTGCGCTTCAAGGGCGACCTGTCGTGCTGGTACAGGCCATGCTGCGGGCGGCGCAGGGATAAAAAAAGCAGACCGTCAGGTCTGCCTTGAATGTCAGCGGGGTGTGATCTCCCGGTCACGCCCGGCCAGCATGCCGCACAGGGCCATCACTACCGCAGCCAGCGCACAGGCCAGCAGCGGAATGCGCCAGTCTCCGGCGGTATCGTGAATTTTCCCCATCAGCGGTGGGCCACAGGCCGCCAGAAGATAGCCAATCGACTGTGCCATGCCGGAGAGCGCGGCGGCCTGATGTGCCGAGCTGGCCCGCAGTCCGATAAACGTCAGGCCGAGGATCATGGTGGCGCCGGATCCAAAGCCAAACACCAGCGTCCAGACGACGGCCAGCCCCGGCGCGAACCAGAACCCGGCCGCACTGACAGCGCACATCAGAGCGACAAGCCCGGCTATGCCACGCTGATCGTTAAGACGGTGCAGGATCAGCGGAATGGCGAGACCGGGAACAGCGGTTGCCAGCTGGAGAAGCCCGTGCATGGAGCCAGCCTGCGTTTCGCTGTAGCCGTGGCTAAGCAAAATCGCGGGTAACCAGCCGATAATGACATAGTAAATCAGCGAGTTAATGCCCAGAAAAAGCGTCACCTGCCAGGCGAGTGCCGAGCGCCAGATAGCCCGGTTGTGCAACGCGCCCGCGCCGGTCAGGGTGGCGGCCGGCCTCTGGCGCCATTGCGGTAACCACAGCAGCAGCGCCACCAGCGGGAAGAACATCAGCATCAACAGCGCTCCGTGCCAGCCACCACTCCCCAGCGACAGCGGGACGATCAGCGCCGACCCTGCGGCAGCGGCGGCCCCCATCGTCAGCGAATACGCCCCCGTGAGTTTTGCGACCTGGCCCGGAAAATCACGTTTGATTAAGCCAGGTAACAGGACATTGCCCAGCGCAATCCCACAGCCCACGATCGCCGTACCGATAAACAGCAGCGCGGCCGACGGCAGCGAACGTACGCCAATCCCGATGCAAATCAGCAGCAGAGCGATAAAAAGGCTGCGCTCCATGCCCAGGCGCCGGGCGACGCCTGCGGCAAGGGGAGAGATAAAGGCGAAGGCAAGCAGGGGCAGCGTTGTGAGCAGGCCGGTTTGCGCCGTGCTTAAGCCATAGTCCTGTCGGATGGTGTCGAGCAGGGGGGCGACACCGGTAAAGGTGACGCGCAGGGTCGTGGCGATCATCAGGATGCCTGCAACCAGCAGCGCACCCTGTTTCCCGGAAGGTTGAATAGCAGTAGTCATTATTGTCTCTTACGTTCAGGCGAGCGCATACCATACCGATTTAAGTTGTGGTTGAAATCAGGCTAAAATGACAGTTTATCGCTAATATCGGACAACTTTATGTACGGACTGGGGCTCGACGGCTACGATCCCGATAGCCAGCACGACGCGGCGGTGGCCTTTCGCATCCGCGTGGTGGCACAGGAACAATTTATTCCGCTGCATCAGCACCGCAAAGGGCAGCTGATTATGGCGCTGGGTGGAGCGATCACCTGTGAAGTGGAGAGCGCGATGCTGATGGTGCCGCCCCAGTATGCGGTGTGGATCCCAGGACAAACGCCGCACAGCAACAAGGCGACGCCCGGCGCGCAGCTCTGCCTGCTGTTTATTGAACCCGGTGCGCTCGAATTGCCGACGCGTACCTGTACGCTGAAAATATCGCCCCTGGTGCGGGAGCTGGTGCTGGCGCTTGCGGACAGGTCACGGGAAGAGTTGCCTCTTCCCGCTACGGGAAGGCTGGTAGACGTCCTGTTTGATGAACTGCCCCTGCAACCGCAGGAGCATCTACAGCTGCCGGTATCTCCGCATCCAAAAATTCGCCTGATGAGTGAGACCATGGCAAACGAACCTGCCGCCTGGCAGACGCTGGCGCAGTGGGCAAGCCACTTTGCCATGAGCGAACGCAATCTGGCGCGGCTGGTGGTGAAAGAGACCGGCTTAAGCTTTCGCCGCTGGCGGCACCAGCTCCAGCTGATTGTCGCATTGCAGTTTTTGATCGGCGGGAAGTCGGTCCAGCAGGCGGCGCAGGCGCTGGGGTATGACTCCACCACCGCCTTCATCACCATGTTTAAGAAAGGACTGGGACAGACGCCGGCCCGCTATATCGCCAGCCTGACTACGACTTCCCGATAAACAGCGAAACCAGACCGGCAGCAATCAGTGGGCCAACCGGCACGCCACGAAACAGCGCCACGCCTAACACGGTGCCCACCAGCAGCCCGGCCACCAGCGAAGGCTGGCTGCTCATCAGCGTCACGCCGCGACCGCCAAGCCACGAGACAAAAACGCCCACCGCAATCGCCACCAACGATTTCCAGTTTACAAAGGAGTGCAGCAGCGTTGAGGCCGGTAGCGTTCCGCTGGCAATCGGGGCCATCACGCCGATGGTCAAAATAATGATCCCGATGGTAAGCCCCTGTTTTTCTATCCACGGGAAGAAGGTGTTCAACGGTGTGACGCGAACGATGATCAGGACCAGAATGGAAATCGCGACGGTGGTGTTGTGGCTGACAAAACCCAGTGCAGCCAGGGCCAGAAGTATGAGCAGTGTAGGGTCGAACATGACGGGATCCTTGCCAAAAATAGTAAGCCTGCTTACTTTACGCGCAAACGCGTCGGCAGGCAGGCTTTACTGAAAAAATTGTCTATTTTTGGGCACTTGCCTGACGTCAGTCCACCAGTTGCTGGATAAGCGGACTCCCTTCGCGGATAAACACCGGGATGGTTTCCAGCGCCGCAGGCACCCGGATATGCTCCCCACCGGCGTAGCGCTCACCGTTGAGAGCGACCCAGCTATTGCCCGTCGGCAGCCAGACATCGCGCTCACGCTGGCCGGCCTGCATAACCGGTGCCACCAGAAGATCTTCGCCAAACAGATACTGATCTTCACACGCCCAGCTCTGCTTGTCCTGCGGATAGTGCCAGAACAGCGGACGCATGAGCGGGTCTCCGTGCAGATGAGCCTGCTGGTACAACGCGTCAATATACGGGCGCAGGGTTTCGCGCACGGTAAGCCAGTGCTGCATGATGGCGTAATTCTCTTCTCCGTAACTCCACAGCTCATTAGGCGAACCGCTGTTACACTGAGGAATGCCGTCACGGTAGCGCTCCGGAGGCTGAATCTGCGGTTCGCGATAGCCGTGCATGCGCAGAACCGGTGTAAACACCGCCCACTGGAACCAACGGATCAGTAATTCGTGGAACGCCGGGTCGTTAACGTTCCCTCCCTGGAAGCCGCCGATATCGGTCGTCCACCATGGGATCCCCGCCAGCCCCATATTCAGTCCCGCGGCGAGTTGATTGCGAAAAGCATGGAATGAGGAGTGGACATCACCCGACCACGCCAGCACACCGAATCGCTGGCTGCCTGCCCAGGCGCAGCGTACAAGGTTAACAATGTCGGTTTCACCGTTTGCCTGGAGCCCATCGTAAAAGCCCTGCGCAAAATCACGCGGGTAGCGATTGCCCACTTCCAGTACCGGACCGGCGTGGTAGCGATAGTTGTCAAAATCATAGGCGCGGTATTCCGGTTCCGCTTCGTCCAGCCAGAACAGCTTAATGCCCATGTCGTAGTAATTT
Organism: Enterobacter cloacae complex sp. AR_0002; assembly: GCF_001922365.1. NCBI lineage: Bacteria > Pseudomonadati > Pseudomonadota > Gammaproteobacteria > Enterobacterales > Enterobacteriaceae > Enterobacter > Enterobacter cloacae complex sp. AR_0002. The sequence goes on along the minus strand of NZ_CP018814.1, from coordinate 1,682,305 downwards.
TTCTTCACCGTATCCCAGACGAATTTCCGCGCCTCAGGATGGGTCGCATCAAAGAAGGTGGTATTGCCCATAAAGTCGAGGTTGACCTGCACGCCACGTTCACTGCTGACCAGCCAGCCTTTGGCTTTCATCAGCGGATAGAGAGGGCTGCGCGCCTCTACCGTTGGCCACACCGACACCATCAGCGCAATACCCATTTCGCGCAGCTCGTCGACCATCCCTTCAGGGTCGGGCCAGTCTACGGGGTCGAAGCACCAGGTGCCCTGATTCGGCCAGTGGAAAAAGTCGATGACCATTACCGACAGCGGCAGATTACGGCGGCGATACTCCCGCGCAACCTCAAGCACCTCCTGCTGGGTACGGTAGCGTAATTTGCACTGCCACAGCCCGCTGATAAACGCCGGGGCGGCGGGCGGAGTTCCGGTGGCTTTTACATACTGGCGGGTGATATCCGCCACCGTGTCAGCGGCGGTGATCCAGTAGTCCATTTCTCCCGTCACGCGGGCGCGCCATTCCGTCTGATTTTTTGCAAAGCTGGCTTCACCAATCGCCGGATTGTTCCACAGCAGGCCATAGCCAAGGCTGGACTGCATAAAGGGCACGCTGGCCTGGGAGTTGCGCTGCGCCAGTTCCAGCGTACAGCCTTTCAGATCCAGCCACGGCTGTTGATACTGACCCATGCCATAGATGCGTTCATCCGGACGCGATTCAAACCGGACGGTGAGCTGATATTTTCCCCCCATTAGCGGCTTAAATTCACGGCCATCCAGCTTCAGGGCGCTGACATATTTATCCTGACTCTTCTCGCTGGCACCGATACCCACCGTTGAACGCTGGCGCCACATCTCTTCCAGCAGCAGTTCGCCGCGCTGATTGTAGAAGGCCAGCTGACCTTTAAGGTTCAGCGTCGCGGTAATATTGCCGTTGCGCAGCGTCAGGCTTTCCGCTTCGGCGATAATCTCAGCCTGGCAAGGGGCGGCGGGCAACAGTGCCTGTAAGGCGTCCTCAAAAGCCGGGGAGCAGGTGGCCCTGACGCGCAGGCTGTTTTCTCCCCACGGTTCAATACGCAGGATCTGGCGTTCAAAACGCCATTCGATGCTGTTGGAATGTTGAATCAGCTCACTCATGGATAACGCGTCCTTCTAAACAGGGTGTTTGGCGAGATGGATGGATTGCATTGTGCTGTCGTCGAGCTTATACCAGCGCAGCGTGGCAAACGCGCAGAGTGACAAGACGCCAGGCACGACGGTGAAGAGGGCGATGATGCAGTACATGGCCGTGTTGGTCTGCTCCGGGGCATTGGCAACATAACCGCTTAAGCCCAGCGTCCAGCCAACAATCGCGCCGCTGATCGCCATCCCCAACTTGAGTACGGCGAGGAAAGTGGAGAAGATCACGCCGTCCATGCGTTTGCCCTGTTTCCATTCGCCGTAATCGGCGACGTCCGCCATCATTACCCACATCAGCGTGGTGGTGGCCTGGTAAAGGGTGGAGACGATAAACGTCATGGGCACCAGAATAAGCACCGACTTAGGCGCAAAGAACAGAGCGATGCTGAGTACCCCCGCCAGTACGGAACAGTATCCAAACATCTGCACTTTGCTGACGTTCTGCGTCAGACGTTTGGCCAGCGCGCTGCCTGCGGCTTTCCCGAGAATATGCGCCCCGAGCATCCACATAAAATAGCTTGCGCTACCGAGATAATAAGTGACGAAATACATCATTGCGCCAAGGCGAATAACGCCAAAACCAATGTTGGTTAATACCAGGACGGCGACAATCCGCCATTGGTCGTTTCGTAATAAATCCCGCAGTTCCGCAAGATAATTATTGTGGGTAGCGGGAGCCTTAATACGTTCACGCGTATTGGCGAAGCAGATCCAGAACATGACGACCGCGACGGTCGCCATAATGGCCATTGCCCAGCGGTAGCCCAGTAATTTATCGTCGCCACCTAAAAACTCTGCCAGCGGCATCATAAAGAATGTCGACAGCGCGCCACCCAAAGTGGCAAGGAAAAAGCGATAAGACTGGAGGGAAATTCGCGCATCGTTGTCGGGCGTAATCACCGCGCCCATGGAGCAATAGGGAATATTGATTGCGGTATACATCAGCATCATCAGGGTATAACTGACGGTAGCGAAAATCATTTTACCGTGCAGATCGAGGGACGCCGGCACGGCGTAGGTCAGCAGACAACTTGCGCCAAAGGGCAGCGCCAGCCACAGCATCCAGGGACGGAATTTGCCCCAGCGCGTGCGCGTCCTGTCAGCGATATAGCCCATCGCCGGGTCTATTATGGCATCGGCGGTTCTCGCCAGAAGAAACATGGTGCCCACGAATGCGGCAGGTAGCCCCACCACGTCCGTATAGTAAAACGTCAGAAAAATAATGACGTTATCCAGCCCAATATGGCTCGCCATATCGCCTAACCCATAACTGATCTTTTCTTTACGGGTAATTATCTCGGTCATTGTATTCACCTTGCCAGTGTAAGGTTTATTTTTGAGGTGCTCCGTAAACAGGGTTAACCAGGATGAAAAGGTTAACAATTGCGAGATCTGGCATCGGGGTTACGTAAATTTCTTTTCGTGATACCGGTAACAAATAAAGTATTTAAACAGTGACTTTATACGGAGGAGGATAGTTAACAGCGAATCGTTTCAGCGAAAAAAATCGTCTTTTCGCGGACGCGTCATTGTCATTTAGCTGTCATTGTGGGGGAGTAAAAAAGAGGTAAATGGGCAAAGCAGAGGGCATCATGAACGATCCTATGTTTGTCGAAACGCTAATTATTTCCTCATCATTTTTTATCATCGCGATTATTTTGATTGCTTCCGTGCTGCTGCTGGAAAACGGCTGACCGTTAGCCAGCCGCTGTATTTATTGTTTACGGAACGTCACCAGTTCAGGACGGGCGATACGCAGATAGTCCTGGGTATCCATTATCACCGATTTTTCCAGCAGGCCGGCGTTAAAGGCGATTTCATCGAAGCGCTCAAACAGCAGCGGATCGGCGACCAGCGTCAGATCCGGATGAAAGCTGAAGGGGGGAATGGCGCCGAAAACGCAGCCGGTAAGCGCATCCACTTCTGCCGGACTGGCGAGAGAGGCCTTTAGCCCACCGAAATGGCTGGCCAGCAGGCTCAGATCGGCCTGCCGATCGGCGGCAAGGATTGCCAGAATATGTTTCTTAACGCCGTTGCCTTTTACCTTGCAGACCAGTGCTTTTGCACCCTGCCGGAGATCGGTCCCGCGAATTTCACTGACCGCTTCGCATTTCCCAACGGCCTCATGCGCCACCACGCGAAAGCGCGCCTCCTGCTCGGTTAATAAGCTGATTAGGCGCTGATGGGTCGTCGTCCCGGTCACGTCATCAGACATAACGATTTCACCTGTGATTTGCCAATACGTAGCTTGCTACATTAGCACGGGACGGAGAGGGCTGAAAGAAAACAGCCAGCGGGAGCGCTGGCTGTTGGGTCATGCGTTGCTGGTGGATGACTGTTTCTGGAACAGTTCCCGGAAGACCGGATAGATGTCATCCTGGTCACGAATGTGCTGCATCGCAAAGTTATCAAACATCGCTTGCAGATGCTCATACTCACGCCATAGCGTCTGGTGGGCGCGACGGGTAATTTCAATGTAGCTGTAGTAACGCACCACCGGCAGGATCTTCTTCGCCAGAATTTCATGACACAGCGGCGAGTCATCCGCCCAGTTATCGCCATCCGATGCCTGCGCGGCGTAGATGTTCCACTGCGCCGGATCGTAGCGCTCCTTCACTACCTCATCCATCAGCTTCAGGGCGCTCGACACGATGGTGCCACCGGTCTCCTGCGAGTAGAAGAACTCATGTTCATCCACCTCTTTCGCCTGAGTGTGATGGCGGATGTAGACCACCTCCACGTTCTTATACGTTCTGCTCAGGAACAGATAGAGCAGAATATAAAAACGCTTAGCCATATCCTTGGTGGCCTGATCCATTGAACCTGACACGTCCATCAGGCAGAACATCACCGCCTGGCTGGAAGGCTCAGGGCGTTTTTCGTAGTTCTTGTAGCGCAGGTCGAACGTGTCGATAAACGGCACCCGGTCGATCTTCGCCCGCAGTTTGGCAATCTCTTTTCGCAGGCGCTCCTCTTCCAGCAGTTGCGCCGGTTCCGTGTTTTCCACTACTTTCAGGCTGGTTTCCAGCTCGCGCAGTTCGCGCCGTTTGCCTGCCGTCATCGCCGTGCGTCGCGCCAGCGAGTTTTGCAGTGAACGCACCACGCTGATGTTGGCGGGCACCCCATTTGCGGTATAGCCCGCACGATGGGTTTTGTATTCGTTGAGTTGACGGTGCTGATTCTTTCTCAGATTCGGCAGGGCCAGATCCTCAAACAGCAGATCGAGATATTCGTCTTTTGAAATCTGGAAGACAAACTCATCCTGGCCTTCTCCGTCCTGGCTGGCTTGCCCCTGACCGCTGCCAGAACCGCCGCCTCCGCCTTGGGGACGCTCGATTCTGTCATTCTGGACGAAGTGGTCATTACCTGGGTGTACACGATGGCGAAGGCCGCCACGCCCCTGATGAAACATCGGTTCGCTGATGTCATCGTTGGGGATGGAGACGGATTCGCCGCTGTCGACGTCGGTCACCGAGCGTTTGTTGATGGCCTCGGAGATCGACTGTTTAATTTGCGCTTTATAACGGCGCAAGAAGCGCTGGCGATTCACCGTGCTCTTGTTTTTGCCGTTAAGACGCCGGTCAATAAACCAGGTCATATATCCCCCGTACTGCATTTGCCAACTTGCAGCGTCCGTAAGTGCCGGACATTTTGTTGGCCCGGTAAGCGCGTTACCGGGCACTTGTTTTAAGACGATTTACGCACGCGCAGATACCATTCACAAAGCAGGCGGACCTGTTTGCGCGTATAGCCTTTTTCCATCATACGGTCGACAAAATCGTCGTGCTTTTTCTGCTCGTCGGTTGAGGTTTTGGCGTTGAACGAGATAACCGGCAACAGCTCTTCCGTGTTAGAGAACATTTTCTTCTCTATAACGGTGCGCAGTTTTTCGTAGCTGGTCCAGTTCGGATTGCGGCCGTTGTTATGCGCTCTGGCGCGCAGCACGAAGTTCACAATCTCGTTTCGGAAGTCTTTCGGGTTGCTGATCCCGGCTGGTTTCTCGATTTTTTCAAGTTCCGCGTTCAGGGATTCACGGTCAAACAGCTGGCCGGTATCCGGGTCGCGATACTCCTGATCCTGGATCCAGAAGTCAGCGTAAGTGACGTACCGGTCGAAGATGTTCTGGCCGTATTCGGAATAGGATTCCAGATAGGCGGTCTGGATCTCTTTGCCAATGAACTCGGCGTATTTCGGGATCAGGTAGCCTTTCAGGAACTCCAGGTAGCGTTCAGCCTGCTCCTGTGGGAACTGTTCACGTTCAATTTGCTGTTCCAGCACGTAGAACAGATGTACCGGGTTGGCGGCCACCTCCGCGTGGTCGAAGTTAAAGACGCGGGAGAGGATCTTAAACGCGAAACGCGTCGACAGACCGTTCATCCCTTCGTCGACCCCGGCGTAATCGCGGTATTCCTGGTACGATTTCGCTTTCGGGTCGGTATCCTTCAGGCTTTCGCCGTCATACACGCGCATTTTTGAGTAGATGCTGGAGTTTTCCGGCTCTTTCAGGCGCGACAGGATCGAGAAGCGCGACAGCGTTTCCAGCGTTCCCGGTGCGCAAGGGGCATGGACCAGCTCACTGTGGTTGAGCAGTTTTTCGTAAATCTTGATCTCCTCGGAGATCCGCAGGCAATAAGGCACTTTGACGATGTACACACGGTCAAGGAACGCCTCATTGTTTTTGTTGTTACGGAAGGTCACCCATTCAGATTCGTTAGAGTGGGCAAGGATAATCCCGTTAAACGGCAGGGCGGAAATACCTTCCGTCCCGTTGTAGTTCCCCTCCTGGGTGGCGGTCAGCAGCGGATGCAGCACTTTGATCGGTGCTTTAAACATCTCGACGAATTCCATAATCCCCTGGTTGGCACGGCACAGCGCACCGGAATAGCCGTAGGCATCCGGGTCGTTTTGCGCGTGATGCTCCAGCTTACGGATATCGACTTTACCCACCAGCGCCGAGATATCCTGGTTGTTCTCGTCACCGGGTTCTGTTTTGGCAATGGCGATCTGCTCGAGGATAGACGGCCACACTTTCACGACGCGGAATTTGGTGATGTCCCCGCCAAACTCGTGCAGACGTTTTGCCGCCCACGGCGACATGATCGTACCGAGATAGCGATGCGGAATGCCAAACTCTTTTTCCAGAATTTGCGCATCCTCTTGCGGATTAAACAGGCACAGCGGATGGTCATTGACCGGGCTGCGCTCGCCGTTGGCGCTCAGCACATAGATCGGCACGCGCTGCATCAGCGCTTTCAGCCGTTCAGCCAGGGAGGATTTACCCCCACCGACAGGACCCAGCAGGTAAAGGATCTGCTTCTTCTCTTCCAGCCCCTGAGCGGCATGCTTCAGGTAGGAGACGATCTGCTCAATGGCATCTTCCATGCCATAGAACTCTTCAAACGCCGGGTATCGGGCGACCACCCGATTCGAAAAGAGACGGGAAAGCCGTGGCTCCAGGGCAGTATCAACCATGTTTGGCTCACCAATAGCCATCAATAGCCGTTCTGCCGCATTGGCATAGGCACTGCGATCTTGCCGACAAATGGTAAGAAACTCCTGCAGTGTGAACTCTTCGTCCTTGGCAGCTTCGTAGCGCTGGCGATAGTGATCGAATATATTCATGGCATGCCGTCCTTTCGTTTTTTAGCACAGGATAAGAGCCGTTCGTATGAGTAGTGGAGGCTCCCGGAAGAGAATTTTTCGCACCTCACTGCCAGAGCAGCAACCTGTGTGCCAGGTCGAAGGCTATGAACCGCAGGGTGTTCAGCAAAACCTCTTCTTAAATTAAAGCGTAGATGGCAATTGCAAAACTTGCATACGGATAAAATCTACTTTCAATGACATATCAATAACTCATCCAAAAATTTCCACTGCGGTTATAAGCGAAAAGCGGGTTTTTCATTTATCGGTCACATAAATGAAAGCGGGATGTCATCTGAAAAATGAAAAATAACGGGTTAATCAAACGGATTAGTGCGCAAAAAATTTTGGGATGTACGGGAATGGCGGTTACACTTCACCCGCTGATTATTTGACTACAGGAAAGAATGGATTGTGACCAAACTCAAACTTCTGGCATTGGGCATCCTTGCCGCTACCGCAGCGAGCACCGTACAGGCTGAGAGCCAGTGGACTGTTGGCGCGGGTGCTGGCGTGATTAACAGCCCGTACAAGCAGTATGACCGCGACGTTTATCCTGTCCCCGTTGTCACCTATGAAGGCGATAACTTCTGGTTCCGTGGGTTGGGCGGCGGCTACTATCTGTGGAACGATACGGCCGATAAGCTCTCCATCATGGCCTATTACGACCCAACGCACTTTAAACCAGGCGACAGCGACAGCAATGCGCTTCGTCAACTGGACAAACGCAGAAGCTCACTGATGGCGGGGCTTTCTTACGTCCATAATACCGAGTATGGCTTCCTGCGCACTGCACTGGCGGGCGATACCCTGGACAACAGCAACGGCTTCATCTGGGATCTGGCGTGGCTTTACCGCTATACCAACGGCGCAGTGACGCTGACGCCGGGTATCGGTGTGCAGTACAGCAGCGAAAATTACAACGACTACTACTATGGCGTGTCTAAAGCGGAGTCTCGCCGCAGTGGTTTGAATAGCTACAGCGCGGATGATGGCTGGGACCCGTACCTGGAACTCACCGCATCGTATAACTTCCTCGGTGACTGGAATGTGTACGGTACTGGCCGTTACATTCGTCTGAGCGATGAAGTGAAAGACAGCCCGATGGTCGACAAGTCCTGGTCTGGCATCTTCTCTGTAGGTGTGACCTACAAGTTCTGACCAGAACGTAATGCATTAAAACGGGGCGCTTGCGCCCCGTTTGTTTTTTATGATGCCTGAACAATATTAGCGCTTCACAATCTTGATCGTCTGGCCTAAGCGGGACGGTTTTTCTTCGCTGGTTTTCTGCGGCGCGGTCACGCACGCGGTTTCCACGCAGACGAAGGTTTTGTAACCGTCATCCGGGATATCCGCCATGCTGACGGAAAGGGCAGGGCCCGGGTTCCAGCCCACTACGTTGCTGTGGTGGTGATGAACCACATCAATACCGCGGTTCAGCGCGCTGTCGTGGATGACGCTACAGGCTTCCGGGTGCAGGTATACGCGGTCGGTACGATCCGGGAAAGTCTGCACGCCGTCGTCCAGCTTGCCTTCTTTCGCGTTATCCACTTTGTCGATAAAGGTATCGCCAAGTCCGCTCACCTTAACGGCCTGAATGTCGCCTACGTTGAAATAGGTGTGCAGGGCGGACGTAGTTTCGAATTCGCCGTGCGCTTCCAGTTCAATCTCGCAGGTTTTACCCAGCTTGAAGCGGGCATACAGGGTGAATTCATGTGGCCACAGGGCGCGCGTTTCATCATTCGCCTGGAGCTCAAAGGTCAACACCGCGCCGTTTTCATCTTCGTTGTGGGCTTTCAGCGTCCACTGCTGGTTACGGGCGAAACCGTGAGACGGTAATCCCTGCTGCGCTGACGGGCCAAACCATGGCCAGCAAATCGGTACGCCGCCGCGGATCGCCGCCCCTCTTTTGAACGAGGTGGCCTCGCTCAGCCACAGGCCTTCTTCTTCACCTTCTGGTTTCCAGGAGAGCAGGTGGGCGCCGTTGAGCGCGACGGAGGCTTTAACGCGCGGATGATCAACGACGATGATATCGGCACCGTCAATCTGACGGCGGGAGAGCACAGGGGTAAGTTGTTCGACTACCGGAAGTGCAAAAATTTTATTAATCATTAAGCAATCCTCTGTCTAAAAACAATAAAAAAGGCGACCGAAGTCGCCTTTTAGGATCAAGCACTCATCTCAACTTATTTGGAGATGTGAGCGATCAGGTCCAGTACTTTGTTAGAGTAGCCAGTTTCGTTGTCGTACCAGGAAACCAGTTTCACGAAGTTGTCGTTCAGTGCGATACCTGCTTTAGCATCGAACACGGAAGTGCACACTTCGCCGTTGAAATCGGTAGATACAACGTCGTCTTCGGTGTAACCCAGAACGCCTTTCATTGGGCCTTCGGAAGCAGCTTTGATTGCTTTCTTAATTTCTTCATAAGAAGCAGCTTTTTCCAGACGAACGGTCAGGTCAACAACGGATACGTTAGGAGTTGGAACGCGGAACGCCATACCAGTCAGTTTGCCATTCAGTTCTGGCAGTACTTTACCTACTGCTTTAGCAGCACCGGTAGAAGATGGGATGATGTTCTGAGCCGCGCCACGGCCGCCGCGCCAGTCTTTGTGAGACGGGCCATCAACGGTTTTCTGAGTAGCGGTGGTTGCGTGAACGGTAGTCATCAGACCTTCGATGATGCCGAAGTTGTCGTTGATAACTTTAGCCAGCGGTGCCAGGCAGTTGGTGGTGCAGGATGCGTTGGAAACGATATCCTGGCCAGCGTAAGTTTCAAAGTTTGCACCGCGAACGAACATTGGGGTGTTGTCTTTGGAAGGACCAGTCAGAACAACTTTCTTCGCACCCGCAGTGATGTGTTTACGTGCAGTTTCGTCGGTCAGGAAGATACCGGTAGCTTCAGCTACAACGTCAACACCGATTTCGTTCCATTTCAGGTTAGCTGGGTCTTTCTCAGCAGTAACGCGGATGGTTTTGCCGTTAACAACCAGGTGGCCGTCTTTCACTTCAACGGTGCCGTCGAAACGACCGTGAGTTGAGTCGTACTTCAGCATGTACGCCATGTATTCAGCGTCCAGGAGATCGTTGATACCAACGATTTCGATGTCAGAACGTTTCTGAGCAGCACGGAAAACAATACGGCCGATACGGCCAAAACCGTTGATACCTACTTTGATAGTCATATATTCCACCAGCTATTTGTTAGTGAATAAAAGGTTGCCTGTAAAATTACAAAAACCTTACGCAGCGTCAAGCGGAATCGTGTCAATCATTGCGACAAATCAATCCTGTGACTAACGTTTGTGCGACTGACTCGCCTCACTTTCCCTTTGAGCTAGCAACCACATGGGGGCTGCGCCCGGAATTTTAAAGGCCTCGCAGGATTAAAATGTGAAATTGATCACAATTGCCTGACCGCCTTTTCGCGACACATAAGTTTAGAACAAAAGTGCACGCGCGGGTGTTAATGTTTTGTTAGAATCTGGGTTAAAAGATGTCTGTTTCAACAGCGAGATGTAAGCATATGTCGAACCAACGTAACCCCGACGATTTGAAAAAAAACCTTACAGAGATGCAGTTTTACGTGACGCAAAATCACGGCACAGAACCGCCGTTTTCCGGGCGTTTGCTGCACAATAAACGGGAAGGCGTCTACCACTGCCTGGTGTGTGATGCACCGCTGTTTAACTCCCAGACGAAGTACGATTCTGGCTGCGGCTGGCCGAGTTTTTACGAGCCTGTCAGCGATGATGCGATCCGCTACCTGACGGACACCTCGCACGGCATGGTGCGCACCGAAATTCGTTGCGGGAACTGCGACGCCCATCTCGGGCATGTCTTCCCGGATGGCCCGCAGCCGACGGGGGAGCGTTTCTGCGTAAATTCGGCTTCCATGAGCTTTACCGATGATGAAAACGGCGACCAGATCAAGGGTTGAAAAAACGATTCAGCAAATTATTCCTTTGAAAGGGAGAGATCATGAATATTGATGACATGATTGCAGGTATGACCCCGGAGGTTTATCAGCGTCTGGTGACGGCCGTTGAGCTGGGAAAATGGCCGGACGGTGTGGCGCTCACACCTGAGCAAAAAGAGAACAGCTTGCAGCTGGTGATGCTGTGGCAGGCGCGTCACAATACCGACGCCCAGCACATGACCATCGACACTAACGGTCAGATGGTGATGAAAAGCAAGCGCGAGTTGAAAGAAGACTTCGGCATCACGCCGAAGCCGATTGCGACGATGAAAATGCAATAACGGTGCGGGTTTATGCCCTCACCCAACCCTCTCCCAAAGGGAGAGGGCTTGATTGTCTTACTACTGATGCAGGATCCCAAGCGACTCCGCCAGCTGTTTCGCGAGCTGGTTTTCGTCGTCAGCCCCATACTCCCAGAACATGGCGCCGGCAAGTCCTTTCTCCTTGATGTAATCCGCTTTGATCGCCACGGAGCGCGGGTTCTCATAGGAAATCGCAAACAGCGCCTTCCCGTCGGCAGATTTCACCGACAGCCACGGCACCTTCGCCTGTTCGTCCCAGTGCTCGGTAAAGCGTTTTTGCGGATCGTTCAGCAGCTTGCGGACGATATCGTTGTATTTCACATAGGTATCTTTGGTCAGATCATAGCCAAGCGATTTGAACAGGCTCAGTTCCTGCGGCCCGAAGTAGGGCTGCGTCACCGGATTGTTTTGCGCGTCTGGTTTGCTCCAGTCGATCCCTGGCTCTACGGCACGTTTCGGCACGCGCCCATAGAAACCAATTCCGAGGTTCATCTGCTGCGGCTTCAGCCCGGCGGCCAGATAGTTATTCACCACAAAATCGACGCTGTATTTGTCTGCGGCAGCAACCGTTGGCCAGTCGCTGGAGTCATACAGATTCGCGTTAAAATACTGAGTACCGTACGCCATGTCGTAGGTCATCAGGTTGATGTAATCAAGCAGGGGGGCAATGGCTTTCACATCCACCCAGCTTTTCGGACTTTCCGCATTCGCGCCCACCGCAATCGTGACCAGCTTTTTCTTACCAAACGCGTAACGCATCTCTTTTAACAGCGCGGTGAAATTATCCCGGTCGGCTGGAGTGCTCTCGACCAGTCCCCACGCGCCGTTGACCGGGAACTCCCAGTCGAGATCGATCCCGTCCAGGCCGTATTGACTGACGATCTCCTGCGCGGAGCGAATAAACACCGCGCGGCTCTCTTTGGTTGCCGCTGCGCCAGAAAAACCTCGCGCGCCCCAGCCGCCAACGGAAAGCAGGACTTTCAGGTTCGGGTTTTGTTTACGAAGCTGAGGAAGTAACGCCAGATCGGATGCCACCTTGGGTGATAACCAGATTTGATGCAGTTTTGCCGGATCTTTCAGCGCGGCGTTGGTTTCGTCTTTCTCGTTGTTATAGACCAGACCAAACGAGTAGTTGAGGTGGGTGATCTGGCGCACGTCGAGTTTATGAATATCGCCACCCGGTCCGGCGGTAACATCGCCACCGCCATTGAAGTAACCCACGGACATCAGGGGCGCAGCGGAAGCCAGTGACGCGCAAAGCAAGGGTAATGCTGCCAGCAAGGGCAAACGTTTCATATAATTTCCTCTTTGACTGAATAAAAATAACCACGCCACAGAAAAGGCGTGGCGAAAAAACAGCCTCGAGAGAATAGCATCGCCGTTTCGCTTGTGATGCGAGGGAGTTCACTTTATGGGGATTGGGGAAGAAATGCCGGGTGGCGCTGACGCTTACCCGGTCTACAAAACCAGAGAAAGTAGGCCGGGTAAGGCGAAGCCGTCACCCGGCTAAAAAGCTTACGCCTGCGTCTCCATCCAGTCAGCCAGCGTATACAGCGTTGCGCCTTCTGCGGCCATATCCATAAACGCCTGAGCGCTGTCATGCGGCTGAATATTCACCCCGCGACAGCCGTCGGTGATGACATTCACGGTATAGCCCAACTGGAGCGCATCCAGCACGGTGAACTTCACGCAGTAATCCGTCGCCAGGCCCAGCACAATCAGCTCGGTGATCTCATGGTGGCGCAACCACGCGTCCAGCGCCGTCTTCTGACGATGACCGTTATCAAAGAACGCGCTGTAGCTGTCGATGGTTGGGTTTTCACCTTTGTGGAACACCGCGTCGATGGCCTTCTGGTTCAGCAGCGGATGCAGCTCAGCGCCTTCCGTCTGCTGCACGCAGTGATCGGGCCAGAAGGTTTGCGCCAGCCCGTCCAGTTCGCCCTGGCTGAAAGGCTCAACGTTGTGCTGGCTGGCAAAGCTGCCGTGGTTTGCCGGATGCCAGTCCTGACTCGCCACCACCGCTTCACCACGAGCTTTACACCACGCAATCAGCGAATTCGCGACGTCTACGGTGCTGTCGCCTTCCGCGACGGCCAGCGCACCACCCGCACAGAAATCATTTTGCAAATCGACCAGTAACAGGGCGCGTTGCTTCATGGGATCTCCTTATTCGTCCGGCGTCAGTTCACCGCGCAGGTTTTGCATCATGGCGCGGCGAATGGAATCAATATCCAGATCCTGACTCAGTAAATAGTGAAGTTTAGTCAGTGTTGCCTCAACGGTCATATCGAAACCACTTATCACGCCTGCGTGAGCCAGAGCATTACCGGTGGCGTAGCCGCCCATATTGACCTTGCCGGACATACACTGGGTGAGGTTGACCACCACAATCCCGCGATCGCTCGCCTCCTGAAGCTCCTTAAGGAACTCACCGTTCTGCGGGGCGTTACCCACACCATAGGAGCGCAGGATCAGCGCCTTCACCGGCTGGCGCAGAAAGTTGCGCACCACGTCGGCGGAAATACCCGGGTAAATCGTCACCACGCCAATCGGCTGCGGGGTAATGGGGTGAACGATCAGCTCGCCTGCGGTATTTGGCGCGGGCGGCGTGCCCAGACGACGGATATGGATCCCCGCTTCCAGCAGCGGTTGCAGGTTAGGTGAGGCAAAAGCGTCAAAGCCATCGGCGTGCGCTTTAGTGGTACGGTTCCCGCGGTACAGTCGGTTGTTGAAGAACAGCGTTACCTCGTTGATCGGGTAATTAGCGGCCACGTACAGGGAGTTAAGCAGGTTGATCTGCCCGTCTGAACGCAGTTCCGCCAGCGGGATCTGCGAACCGGTCACGATGACGGGCTTGCTCAGGTTCTCCAGCATGAAGGAGAGCGCCGAGGCGGTGAACGCCATGGTGTCGGTGCCGTGAAGGATCACGAAGCCGTCGTACTGGTCGTAATGGGCTTTAATATCGTCCGCAATATGCTGCCAGTCTTCCGGCGTCATGTCGGAGGAGTCCATCAGCGGCTCATATTCGTGGATGGTAAAGTCCGGCATTTCCGGACGGTGAAATTCAGGCATCAGCGCCAGCTGGCGCTGCAAGTGGCCGGAAACCGGGATATAGCCATTTTCTGAGCGCTGCATACCGATGGTACCGCCGGTATAGGCGACATATATTGATTTCTTCTGCATGGTAATGAGTTCTTGTTCTTCAAAAGAAAAAATCCCCTCTTCACGGGAAGAGGGGACGGTTTTTAACGCACGTTCGCGCAGGTCAGGCAAAACGCGTAACGGCTCTGTGGATCATTAAAGGCTGCGAGCTTGTCGCTCTCCGCTTTCATGGCTTTCGCCGCGGTCGCCACCGGCGCCGGCAGATACGCCTGAAGCGCTTCCGGTAGCATGGTGCGGACGGAGCCGGACATGCTGTCCATGACCATATCGAAGAACGTCGGTTCGTCCTGATAATAGTCCACGTGCCACTGCTTGAGCTTCGCCAGCTCCGCCGCTTTCTTCACGGCGTCGTCGAAGTCACCCAGGCTGTCTACCAGGCCGTTGCTCTTCGCATCCTGGCCGGTCCAGACGTGGCCCTGCGCGATCTGGTCAATCTGATCGGGCGTCTTTTTACGGGAGTCCGCAACCAGCGTGATGAAACGTTTATAGCCACTCTCAATGCTGAGCTGCATCATCTCAGACACCTCAGGCGGCAGGGATTTGGTAACGGACACGTCTGCCAGCGGCGAGGTGGAAACGCCGTCGGTGTGGACGCCGAGATAATCCAGGCTGTTCTCAACGGTGTTGATCACACCGAAGATGCCAATCGAGCCGGTCAGCGTGCTTGGGTTAGCCACAATGTAGTTGGCTGGCGTCGAGATCCAGTACCCCCCGGAAGCCGCCATGCCGCCCATCGAGACCACTACCGGCTTGCCTGCGGCGCGCGCGGCGGCCAGTTCAGCACGGATCACTTCAGAGGCGCTGACGCTGCCGCCAGGGCTGTTCACCCTCAGGACAATTGCCTTCACTTTCGGATCCAGGCGCGCATCGCGGATCTGCGACGCGGTGGTGTCTCCGCCGACGTTCCCCGGCGTTTCTTCCCCGTCCATAATGGCCCCGTTAGCAAACACCACGGCGATGCTGTCACCGCTGTCGTCCGGTTTTTTCGCAGCGTAGTCATACATGCTGATGGCGCTGTAGTTTTTGTCCTCTTTACTCCAGCCGAACTGTTTGGTCAGCGCTTTTTCAATTTCAGCGCTGGAACCCAGCTGATCGACCAGTTTGTTATCAAGCGCGTATTTCGCTGTATCGCCGTCCACCTTGCGCAGGCCGTCCAGCACGCCGCGCGCGCCCGGGAAGACCTGCTCAGCGGTAATCTGACGGTTAGCGGCAATGGTGCCGAGGTAGTTCTGCCACAGCTCACCAATCCAGCGGCTGTCCGCTTCACGGGCAGCAGGGGACATATCATCGCGGATAAACGGCTCCACGGCGGATTTATAGGTCCCGACGCGGAAGACGTGGGTAGTGACCTTCAGCTTGTCGAGCAGCGATTTGTAGTACAGACCGTTAGTGGCGAAGCCATGCAGATCGACCGTGCCCTGTGGCGAAAGCCAGATCTTATTGGCAAAGCTCGCCAGATAATATTGCCCCTGGGTGTAGCTGTCGCCAATGGCAATAACCGGTTTACCGCTGTCGCGAAATTCGCGCAGCGCTTTACCGATGTACTGCATTGACGGCTGATCGGCGCCGGCAAAATCTTTCAGGTCCAACACGATACCGGTAATGTTACGATCGTCTTTGGCCTGACGGATGGTGTCGACAATATCAAACAAGGAGTTTTCCTGGAGACGGTCTGACGTTGCGCCGAACAGCTGGCGGCCAATCACGCCCAGACGGTTGCTGGTCGATGGCTTATCAACAATCACCCCGGTGATATCGAGTAACAGTGCGCCGCGCGTCGAATGCTGCGACTGGTTTGCGTTGCTGATATGCATCCAGATACCAGCGCATACCAGGACCAGGAAGATGAAAAAGATGTTCATCACCAGGTTGCGGACGAAGTTGAGCAGTCGCCACGTCCATTTAAAGAAACCGGCAAAGATTCGCCAAAGGGTTCGCATGTATTCTCCCTAACCAGAAAAGGACTGTTTCCGTCGCCACGGGACGGTAATGTGCGGTTATCGTAATGACCCAACCGCCACTTGTCAGCAGGAATCGCCTGCCACGCTGTAACAAATTCTGCTGTCGTGTTAATTTTGTGAGTAAATTTCATGAAAGGAGTTAACCAATGGACGCACTTGAACTGCTTGTTAACCGTCGTAGCGCTTCCCGCCTGGCCGAACCGGCACCCGTCGGCGAGCAGCTGGAAAACATTCTGCGTGCCGGAATGCGTGCGCCGGACCATGGCACATTGCAGCCGTGGCACTTCTTTATTATTGAAGGCGAAGGGCGCGGCCGCTTCAGCCAGCTGCTGGAGCAGGGGGCTGTTGCCGCAGGCCAGGATGAGAAGGGGATTGATAAAGCCCGCAACGCGCCATTCCGTGCGCCGATGATCATCGCGGTAGTCGCAAAATGCCAGGCCGATCATAAAGTGCCGGTCTGGGAGCAGGAGATGTCTGCCGGTTGCGCGGTAATGGCAATGCAAATGGCCGCCGTCGCGCAGGGCTTCAATGGCATCTGGCGCACCGGACCGCTGACCGAAAGTTCGGTCGTGCGTGATGGCTTTGCCTGTGGCGAGCACGATAAAATTGTCGGCTTCCTCTATCTCGGCACCCCGCAGCTTAAAGCCTCCAGCACCATCAGCGTGCCGGACACCACGCCTTTCGTCAGCCGTTTTTAATTACCCGCGCTAAACTGTCTGGATTCTGAGCATCCGCCGCAGAATTCAGACAGTCATACTTACCTCTTTATGGAATGAGCGCTACCATAGCGCGATTGAGATGACAGGAGACGTCCATGAGCGAGCAAACCATTCGTTTAACGCAATACAGCCACGGAGCCGGTTGCGGTTGTAAAATTTCCCCGAAAGTGCTGGAGACCATCCTGCACAGTGAGCAGGCGAAGTTTGTCGACCCGAACCTGCTTGTCGGTAACGAAACGCGTGACGATGCAGCGGTTTATGACTTAGGTAACGGCACCAGCATTATCAGCACTACTGACTTCTTTATGCCGATTGTCGACAACCCATTCGACTTCGGACGCATTGCGGCCACCAACGCCATCAGCGATATCTTTGCGATGGGCGGTAAACCGATCATGGCGATCGCCATTCTGGGCTGGCCGATTAACACCCTCCCGCCGGAGATTGCCCGCGACGTGATTGAAGGCGGACGCTTTGCCTGCCAGCAGGCGGGTATTGCCCTGGCCGGTGGTCACTCTATCGATGCGCCGGAGCCGATCTTCGGCCTGGCCGTCACCGGCGTGGTGCCCACCGAACGCGTGAAGCGCAACAGCACGGCGCAACCGGGCTGCAAACTGTTCCTCACCAAGCCGCTGGGCGTTGGCGTACTGACGACCGCAGAGAAAAAGTCCTTGCTGAAGCCCGAGCATATTGGTCTGGCAACGGAAGTGATGTGCCAGATGAACCTCGCCGGTGCGGCATTCGCCAATATCGACGGCGTGAAGGCCATGACCGACGTGACCGGATTTGGTCTGCTGGGGCACCTCTCTGAAGTGTGTCAGGGCGCGGGCGTGCAGGCGCAGGTCTGGTATCAGGATGTGCCGAAACTGCCGGGCGTGGAAGAGTACATTGCTCAGGGCGCCGTTCCGGGCGGGACGCAGCGCAACTTCGCCAGCTACGGCCATTTAATGGGCGAAATGCCGGAAGCATGGCGTAACCTGCTGTGCGATCCGCAAACCTCCGGCGGTCTGCTGCTGGCGGTGACGCCGGAAGCTGAAGCTGACGTTCAGGCGACGGCTGCCGAGTTTGGCATCACCCTGACGGCCATTGGTGAGCTGGTGACCGCCCGCGGTGGTCGCCCGATGATTGAGATCCGTTAATTCGATGCGGTTGTTTATTGCCGAAAAACCGAGTCTGGCGCGTGCCATCGCCGACGTGCTGCCCAAGCCGCATCGCAAAGGTGATGGCTTTATCGAATGCGGTAACGGACAGGTGGTCACCTGGTGTATCGGGCACCTGCTTGAACAGGCGCAGCCGGATGTCTACGACAGCCGCTACGCCCGCTGGAATCTCAACGATCTGCCAATTGTGCCGGAAAAGTGGCGTCTGCAACCGCGTCCTTCCGTCACCAAACAGCTCAACGTCATTAAGCGCTTCCTGCATGAGGCGACGGAAGTGGTCCACGCGGGTGACCCGGACAGGGAAGGGCAACTGCTGGTCGATGAAGTGCTGGACTACCTGGAGCTGGCGCCGGAAAAGCGTCAGCAGGTGCAGCGCTGCCTTATCAACGACCTCAACCCGCAGGCGGTGGAGCGCGCGATTTCGCGCCTGCGCGCCAACAGCGAATTTATTCCCCTGTGTGTCTCCGCGCTGGCACGTGCCCGCGCGGACTGGCTGTACGGGATCAACATGACCCGCGCCTACACCATCCTGGGACGCAATGCGGGCTATCAGGGCGTACTCTCTGTTGGGCGTGTTCAAACCCCGGTGCTGGGGCTGGTGGTGCGTCGCGACGAAGAGATCGAAAATTTCGTCGCCAAAGACTTCTTCGAAGTCAAAGCGCATATCGTCACGCCGAAAGACGAACGCTTTACCGCCGTCTGGCAGCCGAGCGATGCCTGTGAGTCATATCAGGACGAAGAGGGACGGCTGCTGCATCGTCCGCTGGCGGAGCACGTGGTTAACCGCATTACCGGCCAGCCCGCGATAGTCACCAGCTATAACGACAAACGGGAATCAGAGCCCGCACCACTGCCGTTCTCCCTTTCGGCGTTGCAGATCGAGGCCGCGAAAAAGTTTGGCCTGAGCGCGCAGAACGTGCTCGATATCTGCCAAAAGCTCTATGAAACCCACAAGCTGATCACCTATCCGCGTTCGGACAGCCGCTATCTGCCGGAGGAACACTTCGCCGGACGCCACTCGGTGATGAACGCCATTGGTGTCCATGCGCCGGATCTGTTGCCGCAACCGGCGGTAAACCCGGATACCCATAACCGCTGCTGGGACGATAAAAAAGTCGATGCCCACCACGCGATAATCCCGACGGCGCGCACCAGCAACGTCAACCTGACCGACAACGAAGCAAAAGTCTATAACCTGATCGCACGTCAGTATCTGATGCAGTTCTGCCCGGACGCGGTTTTCCGCAAGTGCGTTATTGAGCTGGAAATTGCCAAAGGCAAATTTATCGCCAAAGCGCGTTTCCTCGCGGAAGCGGGCTGGCGCACGCTGCTCGGCAACAAAGAGCGTGACGAAGAGAACGACGGTACGCCGCTGCCGGTCGTGGCCAAAGGCGACGAACTGCTGTGCGAGAAGGGGGAGGTGGTTGAACGACAGACCCAGCCGCCGCGCCACTTCACCGATGCGACGCTGCTTTCGGCCATGACCGGGATCGCCCGTTTTGTGCAGGATAAAGATCTGAAGAAGATCCTGCGCGCCACCGACGGTCTGGGTACGGAAGCAACCCGCGCGGGGATCATCGAGCTGCTCTTTAAGCGCGGTTTTCTTGAGAAAAAGGGGCGCTATATCCATTCGACCGAGCCGGGGCGCGCGCTGATTCATTCCCTGCCGGAGCTGGCCGCCAGGCCGGACATGACCGCGCACTGGGAATCGGTGCTGACGCAGATCAGCGAGAAGCAGTGCCGCTATCAGGACTTTATGCAGCCGCTGGTGGGGACGCTTTACCAGCTGATCGATCAGGCGCGCAGCACGCCGGTGAAGCGCTTCAGAGGGATGGTTGCACCAGGCGCGGGTGCGAAGAAACCGTTTAAAAAGAAGAAAAGCGCGGCCTGATACGCCCGGTTTTCACCCTCTCCCTATGGGAGAGGGCCGGGGTGAGGGCACCCGGCCGCACGATATAAACCTTAAATCACACCCTGCCCAATCATCGCATCCGCCACCTTCACGAACCCGGCGATATTCGCCCCGCGCACGTAGTTGGTTTGCGATGCCTCCCCGCCGTACTCCACGCAGGCATGGTGAATATCCAGCATGATGTGGTGCAGGCGCGCATCCACTTTCTCCGCCTTCCAGCCGAGACGCGCGGCGTTTTGCGCCATCTCGAGGCCGGAGGTGGCCACGCCGCCCGCGTTAGCGGCCTTGCCCGGCGCAAACAGCACGCCCGCGTCCAGGAACAGATCGGTCGCTTCAATGGTGGTGGGCATATTTGCCCCTTCCGCTATCGCTTTCACGCCATTGCTAATCAGCGTCCGGGCGGCATCCACGTCCAGTTCGTTTTGCGTCGCGCACGGCAGGGCGATATCCACCGGCACGCCCCACGGCTGTTTACCTTCCAGATAGGTCAGGCCAAACTCACGGGCATAATCCGCTACCCGACCGTCACGGCTGGCTTTGATTTCGCACAGACGCGCCAGTTTTTCTGCCGTAAAGCCAGCTTCATCCACTACGGTGCCGCTGGAGTCGGAGGCGGTCACCACGCGCGCGCCAAACGCCATCGCTTTCTCGATAGCGTACTGCGCCACGTTGCCGGAGCCGGAGACCGCCACGCGCATCCCCTCGAAGCTCAGCCCGTGACGCTTAAGCATCGCTTCAGTGAAATAGACCAGACCGTAACCCGTCGCTTCCGGGCGAATCAGGCTGCCGCCAAACGACAGACCTTTGCCGGTAAAGACGCAGGCGCTGTTGTTGGAGAGCTTTTTCATCATCCCGGCCATAAAGCCCACTTCACGACCCCCCACGCCGATATCTCCGGCGGGAACGTCGGTGTCCGGCCCAAGGTGGCGATAGAGTTCAGTGACCAGCGCCTGGCAGAAGCGCATCACTTCGCCTTCGCTCTTGCCTTTCGGATCGAAATCACTCCCGCCTTTACCGCCGCCCATCGGCAGGGTAGTGAGCGCATTTTTAAAGGTCTGCTCGAAGCCGAGGAACTTCAGAATCGACAGGTTCACCGAAGGATGGAAGCGCATCCCGCCCTTAAACGGCCCAATGGCGGAGTTAAACTGCACGCGCCATGCGCGGTTGACCTGCACCTGATTGCGATCGTCCACCCACGCCACGCGGAACTGGATGACGCGCTCTGGCTCTACCAGACGTTCAAGCAGCGCCATCTGGCGGTAGCGCGGATTTTCCTCAAGGAAGGGCCACAGGGTGGTCATGACTTCACGAACGGCCTGGGCAAACTCGCTTTGGTGCGGGTCGCGCTGCTGAACATGGGCAAGAAAGCTTTCCAGAGAGCGTGTCTGATCCATAGATATAAGAACCTCTTATAATAATTTATGCGTGTGGCGGAGATGTTTTGTGTCGTTTTTTTGACTATACCACCCGCACCGCTTTGAGAGGCAAGCAGAAATTTATGCTGCAAGGGAAATTAATGACAGGGCGCGCGTCATAACTAAAAGCGATGACGAGATACATTAAAGATCCCGTCCGGATCGACCGTTATAGATATAAACGATGCAAAGGAAACAAAGTCTATGAACCGTTACGCAATGGCCGCGTTATGTTTGATGGTGTCCGCCGGGGCACAGGCTGATCGCATTCGCCCGGATGTCGAGGTTAACGTGCCGCCAGAGGTCTTTAGCGCTGGCGGCCAGCGTGCGCAGCCGTGTAATCAGTGCTGTATCTATCAGGATCAAAACTATTCCGAAGGCGCAGTGGTCAGGGCGGATGGCGTGCTGTTGCAGTGCCAGCGTGATGAACGCACCCTCAGTACAAACCCGCTGGTCTGGCGTCGCGTAAAAGAATAAACGCTTCCAGCAGCGGTATATCCGCCGGGGCTAAATCATACGTGAACGCGTCTTCTGGCGTACACCATACCAGCGCCGAGTGATAATGCGCCTTCAGCTCACCGCTAAATTCAGGCACATGCCAGGCGTGGAGGTGAATCAGCCGCTGCGACACCTCCCGCTGGTGGCTTGCCACATACCGCGCGGGCACAGCTTCAATGCCGAGCTCTTCGCGCAGTTCGCGGATCAGCGCTTCCGGCTGGGTCTCACCGGCTTCAACCTTCCCGCCCGCAAATTCCCACATTCCTGGCTGATCGGCATGTTCGGGACGCTGCGCCAGCAAAATCTTGCCCTCATTTTCGAGGATGGCCGCAACCACATCGAGTGTTTTCAGCATGTTCGTCAATAATTAATAGCGAAAAACGACATATTATCGTGCCCTTCCAAAGAGTCCAGTCATCAGGAGAATCAGGTGAAAGAGATATCCGCCTGGGTTGCGCCCATGGAAACCCTTCCCGTCAGCCTTAGCCCCATCGCCGCCATGCAGAAAAAACACTTCGGCGCGGTGCTGAACCCCACTCGCTGGTGGGGGCGTATGCCGCGTCTTTTCTGGCTGGTGGCGCTGTTTGTCGGCTATCTGGAGCGGCGCAAGGCGCGTTTGACCCCGGTTCTGCGATCGCTACTAATGACGCGGGTCTCGCAGATCTGCCACTGCGCATTTTGTATTGATGCCAACAGCCTGCGTCTGGCCGAGCGGAGCGGGGCGCTGGATAAAGTGCAGGCCGTCAGCGACTGGCAAAATTCCACCCTGTTCAGCGAAGAGGAGCGCGCGGCGCTGGCCTATGCGGAAGCGGTCACCGCCACGCCGCCTGAGGTGGATGAAAATATCAAAAGCCTGCTGAAGCGCCACTTTACGGAAGAGACCATCACCGAAATGACGGCTCTGATTGCCTTTCAGAATCTTTCCGCCCGCTTTAACGCCGCGCTGGATATCCCGACTCAGGGGCTGTGCGCCACGTTTAAAGGTAAACCACATGCTGGATAAACATCTGCACCCCCGGCTGAAACCCGGGTTAAATCAGCTGGCCGCCGCGCTGGATAAACCGTTTATCACGCCTGATGGCTTAACGCTCGCCGGGTTTGCGATTGGCGTGCTGGCGTTACCTTTTCTGGCGCTGGGCTGGTATCCGGCGGCGCTGATCGCCATTGTGCTGAACCGGCTGCTGGATGGTCTGGACGGCGCGCTGGCGCGTCGCCGTGGCCTGACGGACGCGGGAGGATTTCTTGATATCGCCCTCGACTTCCTGTTTTACGCCCTGGTGCCGTTTGGTTTTGCGCTGGCCGCTCCGGCTGATAATGCGATCGCCGCCGCCTGGCTGCTGTTCGCGTTTATGGGGACGGGCAGCAGTTTTCTGGCCTTTGCCGCGCTGGCGGGGAAGCATGATATCGACAACCCCGGCTATGCGCACAAGTCGCTTTATTACATTGGAGGATTAACGGAAGGAACAGAGACCATCGCGCTGTTTGTGCTGTGCAGCCTGTTTCCGGCGCATTTCGCGCTCTTTGCATGGGTGTTTGGCGCGTTGTGCTGGCTGACCACCACAACGCGCATCTGGAGCGGTTATATCACGCTGAAGTCACTTCCCCGCTAGCGTGCGCTCTCCGGTCCGCGCTCCCCGGTGGAGACCGGGTTCTGCGGATGGCTGCTCCATTCGTACCAGCCGCCGTCGTAGACGGCAACGTTCTGCCAGCCCATGGCGCGGGCGTACATAAAGGCTTCAGACGCGCGCCAGCCGGTACCACAGTAAAACGCAACGTGCTGCTCCGGCAGGATATTCCACGTTTTCCACATGGCGGCAATATCATCGGCGCTGCGCATGGTGCCATCCGGATTGTGGAAATCTTCCATGTGGGTCGCGTCGCTGCCCGCATGGCCCCAACGCGCACCGGCAATTTCACCTTTTGGCTTGATATA
This sequence comes from Enterobacter cloacae complex sp. AR_0002, assembly GCF_001922365.1. NCBI lineage: Bacteria > Pseudomonadati > Pseudomonadota > Gammaproteobacteria > Enterobacterales > Enterobacteriaceae > Enterobacter > Enterobacter cloacae complex sp. AR_0002. The sequence continues at coordinate 1,658,458 of NZ_CP018814.1, read as the reverse complement.
GCTGTAGCCGCTGGTTTCACCGATAAACTCTGGCCAGGAACGAATGCTCACCAGCGACGCGTCCTGACGGTGCAGCATTCCCCGGGCCTGCTCCATATCCACCATCAGCCGCGGCTGGCCCGGGATCGGCGCGCCAAAATCAGGGGCTGGCTTCACGTTTGCAGGCGTTCCGCGCTCAACGGGCAGGCTGGCGTCGGACCACGCCTTCCAGCCGCCATCCAGAATCCGTACATCCTTCACGCCCGCGTAGAGCATGATCTGCGCCACGCGCGCGGCGGCATACACGTCGCGACCGTACAGAATGACGGTGGTATCGTGACGGATCCCGTGCTTCGCCAGCATCGCTTTCAGCTTTTCGTCAGAGACCTTATTCCACAGCGGTTCGCTTTCCACTTCATTGGTGTCGATATAGCCCGCGTCGGGAATGTGGCTCAGGAGATAAAGCTTCGGCGCACCCCAGCCAGCCTCGATCACCTTCCACTCTCCGGCTGGTGCGGCGGTAACGGGTTTGCCCTGCTGCAACTGGTGGATCCACTGCGGATAAACCAGCTGTTCGAAATGCGCCAGACGTTGCAGACGGTCGGATTGTTGCAGGGCATCGCTCAGGGTGGAGACGTGGGTAAAGCCCGCTTTCTCCAGCCGTGTTTTGACGGTCTGGTTGTCATTATCGTTGCCATAGAGCGCAACCGGCATGTCTGGCGTAAGCCGATGCTGTTTTGCCCAGCCGCTGAGCTGTTCATCGCTCATTGCCCCAAGCCAGCTGGCAGAGAGATTAAGTGCGGCGGGCTCGTGCCCGGACGTTCCGCTCAGGGTCTGCGGCCAGCCGTTATAGAACGCACTGATGCGCGTATCAATTACCGCGCCGTTTTGCGTCTGAAGCTGAGCCAGCGTGAGGGAGTGGGGCATATCAGCCGCCGTGGAGGAGAGTGAGGCGAGGCCGCAGATCAGGGCCAGCGCGGTCAGTTGAGAAACACGTTTCATCGAAAAACCTGACGTCATTAAAAGAGGGGGGCATTGTCGTCTCTCCTGAAGCCAAAAACATTGCGTTAGCACATTATTGCCAGCGAGAAATCTCAATCACCTCGCCGCCGGGCGGAATATCGTCCTCATCATGCGTGACCAGCACCACCGGGATCCTGCGCTGGCGAGTGACCTCGAATACCCACGCCCGGAATGAGGCGCGCAGCGTTTTATCCAGTCGACTGAACGGCTCGTCGAGCAGCAATGCCTGCGGCTGGGCGAGAAGGGCGCGCAACAGGCTGACCCTGGCGCGCTCGCCGCCGGAAAGGGTCGCCGGATCGCTGGTGTAGTGGTTTGCCAGCCCGGCAGTCTCCAGGGCCTGCTCGACCGCGTTGCGGCGGGCGCGCCCGACGATGTGCGCCGGCAGCGCCAGCATCAGGTTTTGCCCCACGCTGAAGGCGTCAAACAGCAGGGCATCCTGAAACAGAATGCCGATCCCGCGCGTTTCCACGGGGAGCATATCGCAGCGACGATCGTTCAGCCACAGCTCGCCGTGCGCCTTAAAATCAGCGGATAACGCACCCACCATCCAGGCGAAAAGGGTCGATTTCCCACTCCCGGAGGGCCCCATCAGCGTGACGATCTCCCCCGCCGGGACGCGGAAGTTGACCTCATGTAAGAGCGGCGCAATGGTGAGATTTTTCACGGTCAGCATTAACGTAATCCTTGTCTGTGACGGCCCACGAGCCGGGAGAGCAGCGCGGCAAGGGCAAATACGCTGCTGGTCAACAACAACAGACCCAGCGCCCGGCTGGCGAGGATCGGAATGCTGCCGCCGCTGCTGAGGGCGACCGCCTCCGTCGTCAGGGTGGTGAAACGTCCCGCCCCCAGCCAGAGGGTAGGCATGTACTGGGCCATGCTCACGGAAAAGCCGGTGGCAAAGGCCAGCAGGGCCGGACGAACCATCAATGGGCATTTCACTAGCCAGAAAATTTTCGCCCGCCGCCAGCCCAGCGTTCTGGCGGTGAGGATAAGCCGGGGATCGAGCCGGCGCCAGGCCGGTTGCAGCACCAGGAGCATCCACGGGAGGACCCAGAGCATATGGCTCCAGAGCACCGCAGCGTACTGGCCGTCGATGCCCAGCCACAGCGCTACGGCGTATTGCCCGGACACGAGGGGCAGCGCCGGGAGGGCGAGCGGCAGCCAGATCCACACCGCGCCGCGCTGGGATCCCCACTCAAGCCAGAGCATGAGGATGGCCAGCGCTGTCAGGCTGGACAGCAGTCCCAGTGAAAGGCTGTCGCTGACGGGGCCGATGTCGTCCCGGCGTGCCAGCATCAGCAGAACCAGCGCACAGAGCACGCCGCACAGCGGCAGTAACCCGCCCAGCACCCGTGCGGGCAGCACACTATGCGAAGCGCGACGAACCCCGGAGGGAGCACGCTGGGCGTGCCGCCATGCCGTCCAGAAGCCGTATCCCACCGCGGCAAGCGCCGCCAGCAGCAGGAGCAACACCAGACACAGCAGCGTTCCCTTGGTTTGCTGCTGCGCATCGCCCTGGGTGAGCCACTGCCAGGCCAGCACCGCCAGCGTAGGCGGGTTGCCCGGCCCGAGCACGATCGCCACATCCACCACGGAAAGCGACCAGGCGAGCACCGCCAGCATCACGGCGCCCAGCGCGGGGGCGATTGCCGGGAGGACGAGCCAGTTGAGCGCCTGCATTCGTCCGTAGCCGAAGGTATGCAGGACAATTTTCTGCTGTACGAGGCGCTTTTCAGGCAGCGCGGCGTAGATTGTCCACAGAACGAACGCGCTCTCTTTGACCGCAAGCGTCAGGCCAAGCCCGATACCGTAGCGGTCAAGCTGCGGCGAACAGACTGTACAGATCCGGTAAAACTGCCCCCCTTCCGCAAACAGCAGCAGCGCGCTGGTGGCGAAGGCGACGTGCGGCACGGCTAACAGCCACGGCAGACGGGTGCTCAGGCGCTGCCAGCCTTCACCCGGCCAGAGAAGCGCAAGCAGGGTCAGGGCGATAAACAGTGAGCCCAGCGTCGCGATAAGCGTGGAAACCAGCGTGGCGGCCAGCGCCTGCGGCAGCTGCGGGTCGGCAAACAGCGTCGCCCAGTTGCCGGGAGAAAACGCCGGGGCCAGCAGCATGCCGCTGGCGGGAAGCAGGGGCAGATAGATGACCGCCATTGCCGCCCAGACCAGCCCGCTTAGCGGGTTCCGTAGCGGCGAAGCCATTCCTGCTCCAGGGCGTTAACCCAGGCGGCGTGCGGTTCGGGAAGCACATCAGGCGTGCTTGATGGGGTAAAGGCGCGAAGCTGTTTTGCCGCTTTCGCAGGCAGTTTTTCGCCATCCAGCACGCTCGGGTCACCCCAGACGTCAGGATTAGCTTTGCGGATCTGCGCCTGTGGTGACAGCAGGAAATTCGCCACCACTTTCGCACCTGCGCTCGCGCTGGCGTTTGCCGGGATGGCGACAAAATGGACGTTGCCGATCATGCCTTTGAGAAAGCCGAAACTGTAGCTGTCGGCAGGCAGTTCACCGCTCGCCACCTTTTGCATCGCATGGGCGGGGTTAAAGGTGAGCGACAGGTTCAGACTGCCGCTGGCCAGCAGCGTATCCATGCGCGCAGGCGACGGAGGAAAATCGTTCCCTTCGCGCCACAGCAGGGGGTGCAGCGTATCAAGGTAATCCCACAGCGGCGCGGTGACCTGCGCAAAGGTACTGTCTGGCGCGTTTTTTAACGCCTCCGGATGGGCGGTCAGCGCCAGCAGTAGCTGCTCAAGAAACGCCGTGCCGGTAAAATCCGGCGGTCGCGGATAGCTCACCTTGCCAGGGTGCTGTCGGGCGTATACCAGCAGCGCGTGGGGATCTGCCGGTGGTGTCGGCGTACTCGCTTTACGGGCGATAAAGGTTAATTGCGCGCCGCCCCACGGGGATTCTGCCCCATCGGTCGGGATGGCAAAATCTTCCGTTACCGGTTTACGGGTATCGACGTAGCGCCAGTTGGGCAGGGTTTGCGCCCAGCCGGTGAGCAGCAGGTTTGCCGCTTTCAGGTTGCGGAAGTTTTCCCCGTTTACCCAGAGCAGATCCACCGACCCGTTACTGCTACGTCCTGCGGCATGTTCCGTCTGGATCCGCTTCACCGCGTCGGCGGCATCGGCCAGATGAACGATCTTCAGGTTGATGGCGTAGTGCGTTTTCATCTCGCCGCTTACCCAGTCGAGGTAGCGGTTAACGGCCTCGTCACCGCCCCAGGCGTTAAACCAGACGGTCTGCCCGGTGGCCTGTTGCTGAATGGATTGCCAGCTCTCTGCGGCGAAGGCAGAGGTTGCCAGCAGCAGACTCGTCAGAAACGCGCAAAAACGCACCCGGCGCATAATGCCTCACTTTTTAATCGAAGGGATGTAACGGGAAAACAGCCAGCGAGTGACCAGCGGTAATAACCCTAACAGTGTAAAGGCGAACAGCAGTCCCGGCGACAGAATATCTCGCAGCGAGGTAAGTTTTCCCAGCTCGCGTCCGGCGTTCAGATAAATGACGGTGGCAGGTAGCATCGCAAGCTGGCTGACCCACCAGTAGTGACGCACCCTGAGACGGGTTAGCCCCATCAGCAAATTGACCAGAAAGAACGGGAACAACGGCATCAGGCGCAGGGCAAAAAGGTAGCGTGCGCCGTCGCGATCCATTCCCGCATCTATCGTGCTCATCTGTGCGGCAAAGCGCCGCTGCACCCAGTCGCGCAGCAGATAACGGCTGACGAGCATGGCAAGCGTGGCGCCGAGCGTCGAGGCAAATGACACCAACAGCGTCGCCTCCCACAGGCTGAAAAGCGCCCCGCCGAGCAGCGTCAGAAGCGCGGCTCCGGGGATCGATAGCGCGGAGAGCAGAACGTAAACCGCAAAATAGAACAGCGCGCTCTGAAGGGGCGCTTGCTCCACACGAGCGAGCAACGTTTGCTGGTGTATTTTTAGCGTGTCGAGGGAGAGCATGCCCGGTGGAAGCAAAACAACAATTAAAACAAATGCGCCCAGAAGGGCGCACAGGAGACTGATTTTTTTAATATTCACTGAAGTTTACAGCTTGAACGTTGCCCATACCGGCGCATGGTCGGACGGCTTTTCCATGCTGCGGATGTCATAGTCGATACCGGTTTCGATGCAGCGTTCGGCCAGGGGGGCGCTCGCCAGCAGCAGATCAATACGCAGGCCCCGGTTGTCATCAAAGCCTTTAGAGCGGTAGTCAAACCACGAGAAACGGTCCTGCGTTTCCGGGTTAGCCGTGCGGAAAGTATCCACCAGCCCCCAACCCAGCAGGCGCTCCATCCACTCGCGCTCCTCCGGCAGGAAAGAGCATTTGCCGGTGCGCAGCCAGCGCTTACGGTTCTCTTCGCCAATACCGATATCCAGATCCGTCGGGCTGATATTCATGTCGCCCATTATCAGCACCGGGTTTTCTTTTTTGAGTTCGGTTGTCAGGTAGTTTTGCAGATCCTGATAAAACTTCGCTTTGGCCGGGAATTTGGTTTCATGATCGCGGCTTTCACCCTGCGGGAAATAGCCGTTGATGACGGTCACATTGCCGAGTGCGGAAGGAATTTCCGCCATGATGATGCGGCGCTGCGCCTCTTCACCGTCACCCGGGAAACCACGGCGCACCGACACCGGCGTATCTTTGGTCAGCAGCGCAACGCCGTAGTGGCCTTTCTGACCGTGGTAAAAAACGTTATAGCCCAGCTTCGCTACCTCTTCGAGCGGGAACATATCGTCGTGAACTTTTGTCTCCTGCAAGCCGATCACATCTGGCTGATGTTGCTCAACAATCGCTTCAAGCTGGTGAGGGCGGGCACGCAGGCCGTTGATATTAAAAGAGACAAATTTCATAGTCGCTGCCAATGCAAGGTGAATAGTGCAAGGATGGTAGCAGAATTTACGTCGTCTGTTATCCGCTTCGCCCAATTACTGCGACAGATAATGCCAACGGTGCAATATTTGCACCATTTCGGCGCGTTTTGCCCTCGAACAGGGCGTAAACGACCGATAAATTTCGCGAGCGATCACAATTCCAGAATTATATTTGGCCTCTGCATACTCTTTCTTGTTTTCATGCGGCAAAGCGCCGCTTGTCGTAAAAATATTCACTATTTATGCATTATAAGTGAATATCTCCATATTGTAACTCATTGATATTCTGTTATCCAAACCCATTTATGCATTTTTATCGCTGGCTGGCACGAACGCTGCAATCTACATTCACAGTGCAAACACTCAATTATTTAACATTTAAACAACCTTTTATTTACCGGATGAGGTCGCTATGTCTCTGTCAGTTACGCGTGAAAATTTCGATGAATGGATGATGCCGGTATACGCTCCGGCGGCTTTTATTCCGGTACGTGGGGAAGGCTCTCGCCTGTGGGATCAGCAGGGCAAAGAGTATATCGACTTTGCAGGTGGGATTGCGGTGAATGCGCTGGGGCATGCAAACCCGGCGTTGCGGCAGGCGCTGAATGACCAGGCGGCGAAATTCTGGCATACCGGCAACGGTTATACCAACGAACCGGCATTGCGTCTGGCGAAGAAGCTGATCGACGCCACCTTCGCAGAAAAAGTCTTTTTCTGTAACTCCGGCGCGGAAGCGAACGAAGCGGCGCTGAAGCTGGCGCGCAAATATGCGCACGATAAATTCGGCGCGCATAAGAGCGGCATCGTAGCCTTTAAAAATGCTTTCCATGGCCGCACGCTGTTTACCGTCAGTGCGGGCGGTCAGCCCTCATATTCTCAGGATTTTGCGCCGCTGCCGCCGGATATCCGTCATGCGGCGTATAACGATTTACACTCTGCCAGCGAGCTGATTGACGACACCACCTGTGCGGTGATTGTCGAGCCCATGCAGGGGGAAGGCGGCGTCATGCCCGCCCAGAAAGCGTTCCTGCAAGGGCTGCGCGAGCTGTGCGATCGGCATAACGCGGTCCTGATTTTTGACGAAGTCCAGACCGGCGTGGGCCGCACGGGTGACCTGTACGCCTACATGCACTATGGCGTGACCCCGGATGTGCTCTCAACAGCCAAAGCGCTCGGCGGCGGTTTCCCGGTGGGGGCGATGCTGACCACCGATAAATTCGCCAGCGTGATGACCGTGGGCACTCATGGCACCACATACGGCGGCAACCCGCTGGCAACCGCTGTCGCCGGACAGGTGCTGGATATCATCAACACCCCTGAGGTGCTGAACGGCGTGAAGCAGCGTCACCAGTGGTTTGTTGAGCGACTCACGGCCATTAACAGCAAAACTGGCCTGTTCAAAGAGATCCGCGGTCTGGGGCTGTTAATAGGCTGTGAGCTTGCCCCTGAGTTTGCCGGCAAAGCGAAGCTGATTTCACAGGAAGCGGCAAAGCAGGGCGTAATGGTGCTGATTGCCGGTGCTAACGTGGTGCGCTTTGCCCCTGCGCTGATCGTCAGCGAGGAAGAGGTCAGAACTGGCTTAGATCGTTTTACGCTGGCCTGCGAACAGGTGAAGTCCGGGGTGTCATCATGATGGTCATCCGTCCCGTTGCGCACGGCGATCTCGCCGGGCTTATGCAGCTTGCCGGTAAGACAGGGGGCGGGCTGACCTCGCTGCCTGCTGATGAAAAAACGCTGTCGGCGCGCATTGAGCGCGCCCTGCAAACCTGGCAGGGGACGTTGCCAAAAAGCGAACAGGGCTATGTGTTCGTGCTGGAAGATACCGACACGGGAACCGTGGCGGGGATTTGCGCTATCGAGGTGGCCGTCGGGCTTAATGATCCGTGGTACAACTACCGCGTCGGCACGATGGTCCACGCCTCGAAAGAGCTGAACGTTTACAACGCGCTGCCGACGCTCTTCCTCTGTAATGACCATACCGGCGCCAGCGAACTCTGCACCCTGTTTCTCGATCCGGACTGGCGCAAAGAGGGCAACGGTTATCTGCTCTCCAAATCGCGCTTTATGTTTATGGCCGCCTTTCGCGACCGCTTCAACGAAAAAGTGGTCGCGGAGATGCGCGGCGTGATTGATGAGACGGGCTACTCGCCGTTCTGGGAGAGTCTGGGCGAACGCTTCTTCTCCATGGAATTTAGCCGGGCGGATTACCTGTGCGGCACCGGTCAGAAGGCGTTTATCGCCGAGTTGATGCCGAAGCATCCTATTTATACCCATTTCCTAACGCCAGAAGCGCAGGCGGTGATCGGCGAAGTTCACCCGCAAACCGCCCCGGCCCGCGCGGTGCTGGAGAAAGAGGGATTTCGCTACCGTAACTACGTCGACATCTTCGACGGCGGCCCGACGCTGGAATGCGACATTGACCGCGTTCGCGCCATCCGTAAAAGCCGCCTGGTTGAGGTTTCAGAAGGCCAGCCCGCGCCGGGCGAGTGGCCAGCCTGCCTGGTCTCGAACGAGAATTACACCAACTTCCGCGCCATGCTGGTGCGAACCAACCCATCATGCGAGCGTCTGGTACTGACGGCTGCGCAACTGGATGCCCTGAAATGTAACGCTGGCGACACGGTTCGCCTGGTGCGGCTCTGCCCTGAGGAGAAAACAGCATGACTCTATGGATTAACGGTGACTGGGTTACGGGCGAAGGTGACGCGCGGACAAAAACTAACCCGGTCGGCCAGGAGGTGCTCTGGTCTGGGAACGACGCAAGCGCCGGGCAGGTTGAGCAGGCCTGTCAGGCTGCACGCCGCGCGTTTCCGGCGTGGGCGAAACGGCCATTCTCCGAGCGCCAGGCGCTGGTTGAGAAATTTGCTGCGCTGCTGGAGGCCAATAAAGCCGAGCTGACCCGCATCATTGCCTGCGAAACCAGTAAGCCGCGCTGGGAGGCAACAACCGAAGTCACGGCGATGATCAACAAAATTGCGATATCGGTGAAGGCGTACCATACCCGCACCGGCGAGCAGCATACCGAGATGCCAGACGGCGCTGCCACGCTGCGCCACCGTCCGCACGGGGTACTGGCGGTGTTTGGCCCGTATAACTTCCCCGGGCATCTGCCGAACGGGCACATTGTGCCTGCGCTGCTGGCGGGGAATACCGTCATCTTCAAGCCGAGTGAGTTAACCCCCTTAACCGGAGAAGCAGTGGTAAAACTCTGGGAGCAGGCGGGGCTGCCGCCGGGGGTGCTGAATCTGGTGCAGGGCGGGCGTGAAACCGGTCAGGCGCTGAGTGCGCTGAGCGACATTGACGGTCTGCTGTTTACCGGCAGTGCCGGAACGGGCTATCAGCTGCATCGTCAGCTGGCGGGGCAACCGGAAAAAATTCTGGCGCTGGAGATGGGCGGCAACAACCCACTGATTGTGGAAGATCCGGAGGATATCGATGCCGCGGTCCACTTGACCATTCAGTCGGCGTTCATTACCGCCGGACAGCGCTGCACATGCGCCCGCCGCCTGCTGGTTAAGCGCGGCGCGCAGGGGGATGCGTTCCTGAAGCGTCTGGTGGAGGTGAGCGCGCGTCTGGTTCCCGCGAAATGGGATGCCGAGCCGCAGCCGTTTATCGGCGGGCTGATCTCCGGGCAGGCGGCGCTGAACGTACTGAAAGCGTGGCAGGAGCACGTGGCGCGCGGGGCGAAAACCCTGCTGGAGCCGAAGCTGGTTCAGCCCGGCACGTCGCTGCTGACGCCGGGGATTATTGACATGAGTGCGACAAGCAACGTGCCGGATGAAGAGGTCTTTGGCCCGCTGCTGTGCGTCTGGCGCTATGACGATTTTGAGTCGGCGATCGAGATGGCCAACAATACCCGCTACGGCCTGTCGAGCGGCCTGATATCGCCGCATCGCGAGAAATTCGACCAGCTGCTGCTGGAAGCGCGCGCCGGGATCGTGAACTGGAACAAACCGCTGACCGGTGCGGCGAGCACTGCGCCGTTTGGTGGCGTAGGGGCGTCGGGCAACCATCGCGCCAGCGCCTGGTATGCCGCCGATTACTGCGCGTGGCCGATGGCAAGCCTGGAAACCCCGGCGCTGACGCTGCCGGAGACGTTGAATCCGGGCCTGGATTTTACTGAGGGTGACGCCCATGAAAGCGCGTGAGGTTAACTTTGACGGCCTCGTGGGGCTGACGCACCACTATGCCGGGCTGTCGTTCGGTAATGAAGCCTCGACGAAGCACCGTTTCCAGGTCTCGAACCCGAAGCTGGCGGCGAAGCAGGGGCTATTGAAAATGAAGGCGCTGTCAGATGCCGGTTTCCCGCAGGCGGTGATCCCACCGCAGGAGCGCCCAAACGTGGCCGTGCTGCGCCAGCTGGGGTTCAGCGGTACGGATGAACAGGTGGTGGAAAAAGCAGGCACGCAGACGCCACACCTGCTTTCCGCAGCCAGTTCAGCCTCCTCGATGTGGGTGGCGAATGCCGCCACCGTTGCGCCGTCGGCGGATACGCTGGACGGCAAAGTGCATCTGACCGTTGCTAACCTGAACAACAAATTCCACCGCGCCAGCGAAGCGGAGACCACCGGGCGCGTGCTGCGCGCCATTTTTAATCATGATGCGCATTTCGAGGTACATTCGGCGCTGCCGCAGGTCGCGATGTTTGGCGATGAAGGGGCGGCAAACCACAACCGTCTGGGCGGCGACTATGGCGAGCCGGGTTTGCAGCTGTTTATCTATGGACGGGAAGAGGGCGGCCACGCCGCGCCGGTTCGTTATCCGGCGAGACAAACCTTAGCCGCAAGCCAGGCGGTTGCGCGGCTGAACCAGGTTAATCCTTCTCAGGTGATTTTTGCCCAGCAAAATCCGCAGGTGATCGACCAGGGCGTGTTTCATAACGACGTCATTGCCGTTTCCAACCGTCAGGTACTGTTCTGCCACGAGCAGGCGTTTGCCCATCAGGAAAAGTTGCTGGCCACGCTGCGCGAACGCGTGCCGGGATTTATGCCGATTCAGGTGCCCACGCAGGCGGTAAGCGTGCAGGACGCGGTCGAAACGTATCTGTTCAACAGCCAGCTGCTGAGCCGGGATGACGGCAGCATGATGCTGGTGCTGCCGCAGGAGTCCCGCAACCATCAGGGCGTCTGGCGCTATCTCAGCGAACTGGTGCAGACGGATAACCCGATTGATGAACTGCGCGTGTTCGATCTGCGGGAAAGTATGGCCAACGGCGGGGGACCGGCGTGCCTGCGACTGCGCGTGGTGTTAACGCCGGAGGAGATGCAGGCCGTGAATCCGGCGGTGATGATGAACGACACGCTGTTCAATACCCTCAATGACTGGGTGGACCGCTATTATCGCGACCGTCTGGTTCAGGCCGATCTGGTTGATCCGCAGCTGCTGCGCGAAGGCCGCGAAGCGCTGGATGCATTATCAACCATCCTGCAACTGGGATCGGTTTATCCGTTCCAGCGCTAAGGAGATGATATGGAAAACTTACTGGCGCTGACGCTGGCCGAAGAGACACCGGAGCGGCAAGAGGGGGAAGGCCCCGCGTTCCACTGGCGATGGCTCGGGCCGGGCGTGCTTGAACTGACGCCGACGGGGAAATATAACCTGTCGCTGCTGCTTTCTACCGGCATTCACGGAAACGAAACTGCGCCCGTGGAGATTGTCGAACTATTGCTGCGCGCGCTGTATCGCGCAGAGATCACGCTGCACTGCCGTCTGCTGGTGGTACTGGGAAATCCGCCTGCGCTGGCGCAAAATAAACGGTATCTCGTGAGCGACATCAACCGCATGTTTGGTGGTCGCTGGGCGCAGTTTCCACAGAGTGATGAGACGACTCGCGCGCAATGGCTGGAGAAGGTGGTCACGGCGTTTTTTGCCGGGGCGGGGGAAACGCGCTGGCACCTTGATCTGCATACGGCCATTCGCGCCTCGTACCATGTGCGTTTTGGCGTGTTACCGCAGCGTCATCAGCCGTGGGATGAGGCGTTTCTGACCTGGCTTGGCGATGCGGGGCTGGAGGCACTGGTCTTCCACCAGACACCAGGCGGCACGTTTACCCACTTCACCTGCGAGAATGTTGGCGCGTTATCCTGCACCCTGGAGCTGGGAAAAGCGCTGCCGTTCGGGCAAAACGACCTGACGCGTTTTACCCCTACGCATCAGGCGCTCCGGGCGTTGCTAGCCGGGGTTGCGCCGGAACCCACCCGGGAACCCGTCGTGCGCTATCGGGTCGTGCAGCAGATCACGCGTCAAAGCGAGGCTTTCCAGCTTCATATGGCACCCCATACGCTGAACTTTACGCCGTTTCGCCAGGGCGTCCTGCTGGCGGAAGATGGTGAGACGCGCTATACGGTACAGAAATCCACGGAATATGTTTTATTTCCTAATCCGTCGGTCGCGTTTGGTTTGCGAGCAGGTCTGATGCTGGAAAAAATGCCCTGATCGTCTCCCCTCGCGCAGACCGGAGGGGAAATGAAGAATAAATTTCTTAACGTTAAAAGCGCTCTGGTATTGTTTGCGGAATATTCCTGGAGAATTGCTTTATTATTAAACGGCACTTCGCTATACTTCTCCATAATCTCTTTAAAATCATCCTGTTTAATATTTTTGTTTCATCTCTCCACGCTTTTTCCTTAATTTCTCCACAATTGGCGAAAAGTTGTTTTTTACACTTTCATTGTTTTACCGTTGCTCTGACTAATTGACGATAAACGCCGTAAAGTTAATCTCGTCAACACGGCATAGCGCCGAAGAATAACTGAAAGTAAGGAAAGACATTATGCGTAAATTAACTGCACTGTTTGTTGCCTCTACCCTGGCTCTGGGCGCTACCAGCATGGCGTTCGCCGCCGATACCGCGACCACTACCGCCGCGCCGACGGAAGGCAAAATGATGATGCATCATAAAGGCAAGCCGGGTATGCACCATGAGATGATGATGTTTAAAGATCTGAACCTCACCGATGCGCAGAAGCAGCAGATCCGCGACATCATGAAAAGCCAGCGTGACCAGATGAAACGTCCTCCGCTGGAAGAGCGCCGCGCAATGCATGACATCATTGCCAGCGACAGCTTCGATAAAGCAAAAGCGGAAGCGCAGATCGACAAAATGGCCGAGCAGCATAAAGCACGCATGCTGGCCCACATGGAAACCCAGAACAAGATTTACAACATTCTGACGCCGGAACAGAAAAAGCAATTTAATGCCAATTTTGAGAAGCGTCTGACAGAACGTGCAGCGCCGGAAGGTAAAATGCCTGCACCAACCGAATAATCGGTTCACTCTCTTAAGACCGCCGGGCTCCTGTCTACAAAAGCGAAAACGCTGTGGACAGGACCGGCGGTTTTTCTTTTATCCCATGCCTAAGGTCTGGCCTGACTGCTGCCGATAATACGTCTGTGAAAATGCCCTGGCGCACGGTGCGTCCTTCAGGAGTGGTCATGGAATTCTTTGATATCCGTAAAATGCCGGTCAGTCTCTGGCGTAATGGTGCGGGTGAGACGCGTGAGATTTGCTGTTTTCCTCCCGCGACGCGGGATTTTTTCTGGCGGGCCAGTATTGCCTCCATCGCCAGTAACGGCGAATTCTCCGCGTTCCCGGGCGTTGACCGGGTGATTACGCTGCTGGAAGGCGGCGAGGTGACCCTGGATGCAGGCAGGGCGTTTTGTCATACCCTGAAGCATCACCAGCCTTACCGATTTGCGGGCGATCTGGCGGTGAAAGCCGTGCTCACAGAGGGGCAGATGTCGATGGACTTCAACATCATGACCCGACGGGATTGCTGCCAGGCAAAGGTGCGCGTTGCTACCCGAACGTTCACTACCTTCGCGTCACGCGGTGGGGTGGTCTTTGTATTAAGTGGCGCCTGGCAACTGGGCGACAAATTACTGACCGCCGATCAGGGTGCCAGCTGGGAAGCGGGCAGTCATACCCTCCGTTTACTGGAAACGAAGGGGTCGCTGCTGTTCAGTGAAATTACCTGGCTGCCGGGTCACTGAGGACGATGATCTCATGTTTTCCGGTTAATAGTGGCTTACAGAGAATTTTGTAACCATCCTGATCGAACCCGGCAGGGGTGCGCAGCAGGGCGGTAGCGTCATCCAGACTTTCAACGGCGCCAAGCCAGAGCCAGTTGCGGATGATGTGATAGTGCGTCATCGCATCGCGGGTTTCTTTCAGCGCCACCGCGCCTTCCCACGGCCAGCAGTTAACGCTGATAGAGGCCAGGCCCGCCATAAACCGGGCATGATGTTCTTCAACGCTCTCTTTTCCACAACACGCCCCGGCGCAGCGTTTCAGCGCGGAGCGGAAACAGGCGCGACCGCGGGTGGTGGCTTCCAGTCCTAACAGGCCGTAACAAAGCTGTAATTCATCAGCCAGGGATTGCAGGGTTTGCAGTGCGGCACGTTTGTTGGCAAACAGACCGTAAAGATTGGGTTCATGCGAAAAATCCACTTCCCGGGCATAAACAACCTGCGGTTTTCCTGCGTTAACCTGCAAGGAACACAGCTGGCGGTTGCGGCGCAGGCGTTTGTTAAACAGCGGCTGCTGTTCCTTGATGAGCCGGGCTTCGAGCAGAAGCGCGCCCAGTTCGCCTGCCGTCTCGATCCAGGTGATCCGCCGGGACTGCCTGAGCATCGATGCTTCATCCGGCGTACGCAGGTGCGACATCACCCGGCTGCGGATATTCACGCTTTTGCCGATATAGAGCGGCATGGTATCGCTGTCGCCGTGGAAGAAATAGACGCCAGGCTGTTTAGGCAGAGCCTCAAGCCAGGGGCGAAGATGCTCGGGATATTCGTAGATAGCCGCCGCTTCAAACTCAAGACGCGGGGCGGATTGACGCCTGCTCACATACTGCTCCATATACTGTTCAGGCATACAGTGTAGCAGGTGTTCGGTGGTTAAAAAAGAGCCGGGTGGCGGTTACGCCTTACCCGGCCTGTAAAACTGAGTTACCGTTTTGCTTTTACTTTTTCCAGAAATCATCAAACACCGTAATCGGCGGACGGCGCTTGTGCTCGGTTTTCAGATACCAGCCTTCGATAATTTTGGCGGTACCTTCGTCGAGCGTTTTGCCTTCCAGATAATCATCAATGTTGTCATATGTGACGCCCAGCGCGGCTTCATCCGGCAGGGAAGGGCGATCGTCCTCCAGGTCCGCCGTTGGCGCCTTCTTATACAGGTGCTCCGGGCAGCCCAGCGCCGCCAGCAGCTGCTTGCCCTGACGCTTGTTCAGGCGGAAGAGGGGGTTGATATCCGTGCCGCCATCGCCGTATTTGGTGAAGAAGCCGGTGATGGCTTCCGCGGCGTGGTCGGTGCCGACGACGACCCCTTTGGTCATCCCTGCGATACTGTACTGCGCTTTCATGCGCTCACGGGCTTTCTCGTTGCCGCGAACAAAATCGCTCAGTTCAATACCGGCTTCACGCAAGGCCTGCTCGCTTGCCAGTACCGAACCTTTGATGTTTACGGTAAGAACACGGTCCGGCTGAATAAACGCGATCGCATCCTGACAGTCCTGCTCGTCAGCCTGCACGCCATACGGCAGACGTACGGCAATAAATTGCAGCGCGGTGTCACCGGTCTCGTCACGCAGCTCGGAGATGGCCATCTGGCTCAGCTTGCCGGCCAGAGTGGAATCCTGACCGCCGCTGATACCCAGCACCAGCGTCTTCAGGAAAGGGTGTGCAGACAGGTAAGCTTTCAAAAAATCAACGCTACGACGGATCTCTTCATTGGCATCAATCGCAGGTTTCGCGCCCAGCGCCTGAATAATTTCTTGTTGCAGAGCCATTACGCCCTCCCTATGCAGAACCAAACAGAAAGTGTGATCTGTTAAAACTAACCCTTTGTCGGGGAAACGACAAGGATCACAGTTTTGAGTGTACTGTTTTACAGCGATTTAGCAGCTTACCGTTGTTTTATTAGAATTTTCCGAAATTCGTCTGGCGTAACTCGCAAAGTTGAACAATAGTAATTTTTATCCCATGCTTAGTTAACACGCTGATAAACAAGAGGACGGAATATGAACAAGAACGTAGCAGGAATTTTAAGCGCAGCGGCGGTACTGACTATGCTGGCAGGGTGTACAGCTTACGATCGCACCAAAGATCAGTTCACACAGCCAGTGGTAAAAGACGTCAAAAAAGGCATGACGCGTTCCCAGGTTGCAGCCATTGCCGGTAAACCTTCTTCAGAAGTTACTATGATCCACGCGCGTGGTACCTGCCAGACCTATATTCTGGGTCAACGTGATGGTAAGGCAGAGACCTACTTTGTCGCCCTGGATGATACGGGTCACGTGATCAATTCTGGTTACCAGACCTGTGCCGAATACGACACCGACCCACAGGCACCTAAGGCACAGTAAGCCTGCTTGCCTGAGAGCGTTAACAAACCGGCCGGAAGGCCGGTTTTTTTATGCATACGTGAATCTTATTTCTTGGCGCGAATTATTTGCCTGAAATGTGAAGGTAGTCAACAAGCCAGGTCAATGAGAGACAATTTCAGTCTATCCAGAATTATCCCCTCCCTGTACCATTGCGTATACTCACTTCAACGATAAACAATGTTCAGCACACTGCCCGTCAGCCAGGATAGCGAGTCGAGTGATAGCGAGACGGCGGGTAGCCAAACAAGAGGGAAGTTATCATGGAAAAGAAACATATCTATCTGTTTTGCTCTGCGGGCATGTCCACTTCGCTGCTGGTTTCCAAAATGCGCGCTCAGGCCGAAAAATATGAAGTCCCTGTGGTGATTGAGGCGTTTCCGGAAACGCTGGCGGGCGAGAAGGGTCAGACAGCCGACGTTATTTTACTCGGGCCGCAAATCGCTTATATGCTGCCAGAAATTCAGCGTCTGCTACCCAATAAGCCGGTCGAAGTGATCGATTCCGTTTTATACGGCAAGATTGATGGTTTAGGTGTATTAAAAGCTGCCGTTGCGGCGATTAAAAAAGCTGCTAATTAATTTTTTATTTTTCCCGTCAAAGAGTTATTTCACACACAATACGCCGTAACGGTCGTTGCGGCCTTTAAGGGTATTTTCCTATGAGTAAAGTCATCGCTTCACTTGAAAAGGTACTCCTTCCTTTTGCTGTTAAAATAGGAAAGCAGCCTCACGTTAATGCCATTAAGAACGGCTTTATTAAATTAATGCCGTTGACATTAGCCGGGGCAATGTTCGTTTTAATTAACAACGTTTTTCTGAGCTTTGGAGAAGGTTCCTTTTTTTATTCATTAGGAATTAGGTTAGATGCTTCAACTATTGAAACCCTTAATGGTTTAAAAGCCATTGGCGGCAACGTATACAACGGTACGTTGGGTATTATGTCGCTAATGGCGCCTTTCTTTATTGGAATGGCGCTGGCGGAAGAGCGTAAAGTGGATCCGCTGGCGGCAGGCTTACTGTCCATTGCCGCGTTCATGACCGTCACACCGTACAGCGTGGGCGAAGCTTATGCCGTTGGCGCCAACTGGCTGGGTGGGGCAAACATCATTTCCGGTATTATTATCGGGCTGGTGGTGGCCGAAATGTTCACCTTCATTATTCGCCGTAACTGGGTTATCCGCTTGCCGGATAGCGTTCCGGCCTCTGTTTCTCGTTCATTTTCCGCGTTGATTCCGGGCTTCATTATTCTCTCCATCATGGGGATTATTGCCTGGGCGCTCTCTCACTGGGGCACAAACTTCCACCAGATCATTATGGACTCTATCTCAACGCCGCTGGCGTCGATGGGTAGCGTGGTCGGTTGGGCGTATGTCATCTTTACCTCCCTGCTGTGGTTCTTCGGCGTGCATGGTTCACTGGCACTGGCGGCGCTGGACAGCGGTATTATGACCCCATGGGCACTGGAAAACGTCGCGCTTTACCAGCAGTACGGCTCCGTCGATGCGGCGCTGGCGGCCGGTAAAACCTTCCATGTGTGGGCGAAGCCGATGCTTGACTCCTATATCTTCCTGGGCGGTACCGGGGCGACGTTGGGTCTGATCATCGCGGTCTTTATTGTTTCTCGCCGCGCCGACCATCGTCAGGTTGCGAAGCTGGCCCTGCCGTCAGGCATCTTCCAGATTAACGAGCCGATCCTGTTTGGTCTGCCAATTATCATGAACCCGGTGATGTTCATTCCCTTCATCCTGGTTCAGCCGCTGCTGGCCGCGATTACGCTGACGGCGTACTACCTGGGCATTATCCCGCCGGTGACCAACATTGCGCCGTGGACGATGCCGGCTGGTCTGGGCGCGTTCTTCAACACCAACGGTAGCGTGGCGGCCTTCCTGCTGGCGATATTCAACCTCGGGATTGCAACCCTGCTCTACATGCCGTTCGTGGCGATTGCGAACAAGGCCGCAACGGTTATCGATGAAGAAGAGAGCGAAGAGGATATCGCCCTCGCACTGAAATTCTAAAATTGCACGGCGCGGGGCAACCCGCGCCAGCGGAAAGGAGCTTAAAAAATGTTAGATTTAGAGAGTATCGTTGCCGAAGAAACCGCAGAGAACGATCTGGAAGAGGTGGTGATGGGCCTCATCATCAACTCCGGGCAGGCACGCAGCCTGGCGTATGCGGCTCTTAAGCAGGCTAAGCAGGGCGACTTCGTTGCCGCGAAAACCATGATGGAGCAGTCCCGTACGGCGTTAAACGAAGCGCATCTGGTGCAGACGAAGCTTATCGAAAGCGACCAGGGCGAAGGGAAGATGAAAGTGAGTCTGGTGCTGGTACATGCGCAGGATCATCTGATGACCTCCATGCTGGCGCGCGAGCTGGTAGCGGAGCTCATCGAGCTTCACGAGAAGATGCAATAAGTCAGGATGAAGTAGCAGGAGGTCAGCACGATGGAAATCAAAACCGCACATGAGCAGCAGCTGTTTAATGGCAAGAATTTTCACGTGGTGATTTACAACAAAACGGAGAGCGCCAGCGGTCTGCACCAGCATGACTACTACGAGTTCACGATTGTTCTGACCGGCCGCTACTATCAGGAGATCAACGGTAAGCGCGTCCTGCTTGAGCGTGGCGATTTCGTCTTCCTGCCGATGGGATCTTATCACCAGAGCTTTTATGAGTTTGGTGCGACGCGCATTCTGAACGTAGGCGTGAGCAGGCGTTTCTTCGAGAAGCATTATCTGCCGCTGGTGCCGTTCTGCTTTGTGGCGTCACAGGTGTATCGCGTTAAAAATGAGTTTATGACCTGGATTGAAACGGTTATCGCCTCGCTGAATTTCCGCGACAATGAATTTGATGAATTTATTGAAACCGTGACGTTCTACGTCATGAATCGCCTCCGCCATCACCGTGAAGAACAGCAGGTGGTGGATGATATTCCTCAGTGGCTGCGTAGTACCGTGGAGCTGATGCACGACAAAGGACAGTTCAGCGATAACGCCCTGGAGAATATGGTGGCGCTGTCGGGTAAATCGCAGGAATATTTGACGCGCGCCACGCAGCGTTATTACCGTAAAACGCCTGTGCAAATTATTAATGAAATCCGCATTAACTTTGCCAAAAAACAGCTGGAAATTACTAATTACTCTGTCACCGATATCGCTTACGAATCGGGTTACAGCAGTCCCAGTCTGTTTATTAAAACCTTTAAAAAATTGACTTCATTCACACCGAACAGTTACCGCAAAAATTTAACGGTAATTAATTAACTTTCGGCGGTTTATCCGCCAGGAACAGTGACGTAATGGCTTGCCCAAATAGCGGGAAGAGCACGCTATACCTTGCAGGCGATTAACCTGATACGCTAAGGGAGATATTATGCAACAGAAATTAAAAGTCGTAACCATTGGTGGCGGCAGCAGCTATACCCCGGAATTACTTGAAGGTTTCCTGAAACGGTATCATGAATTACCGGTCAGCGAATTATGGCTGGTGGATGTTGAAGAAGGTCAGGAGAAGCTGAATATTATTTTTGAACTGTGCAAACGCATGGTTGAAAAAGCGGGCGTGCCCTTAACCGTGCATAAAACGCTGGATCGTCGCCTGGCACTGAAAGATGCTGACTTCGTGACCACGCAGCTGCGCGTCGGCCAGCTGAAGGCGCGTGAGCTGGACGAGCGCATTCCGCTGAGCCATGGTTATCTGGGCCAGGAAACCAACGGGGCAGGTGGCCTGTTTAAAGGCCTGCGTACTATTCCGGTCATTTTTGACATCATTAAAGACGTGGAGGAGATCTGCCCGAACGCCTGGGTGATCAACTTTACCAACCCGGCCGGGATGGTCACCGAGGCAGTCTATCGCCATACCGGTTTCAAACGCTTTATCGGCGTCTGCAATATTCCGATTGGCATGAAGATGTTCATCCGCGATGTACTGGAACTGACCGAGCACGATGATCTGTCCATTGACCTGTTCGGCCTGAATCACATGGTCTTTATCAAAGATGTGATTGTGAACGGGCAATCGCGCTTTGCGGAACTGCTCGACGGCGTCGCCTCTGGTCGCCTGACTGCGGCCTCGGTGAAAAACATCTTCGATCTGCCGTTCAGCGAAGGGCTGATCCGCTCCCTGAATCTGCTGCCGTGCTCGTATCTGCTTTACTACTTCAAGCAGAAAGAGATGCTGGCCATTGAAATGGGCGAATACTACAAAGGTGGCGCACGCGCTCAGGTTGTGCAGAAAGTAGAGAAGCAGCTGTTTGATTTGTATAAAGATCCGAACCTGAACGTCAAACCGAAAGAGCTGGAGCAGCGCGGCGGGGCATACTATTCAGATGCGGCGTGTGAAGTGATTAACGCCATTTACAATGACAAGCAGGCCGAGCACTATGTGAACGTTCCCCATCACGGGCACATCGACAATATCCCGGCAGACTGGGCCGTTGAGATGACCTGCATCCTTGGACGCGAGGGTGCAAAACCGCATCCCCGCATTACCCACTTCGACGATAAGGTGATGGGGCTGATTCACACCATCAAAGGCTTTGAAGTGGCGGCGAGCAATGCTGCCCTGAGCGGCGAACTGAATGACGTGCTGCTGGCGCTGAATCTCAGCCCGCTGGTGCATTCTGACCGTGACGCTGAAAAACTCGCGAGTGAGATGATCCTGGCGCATGAAAAATGGCTGCCAAACTTTGCTGCAACGGTTGAGAAACTGAAACTCACACACCGTTAAGAGGAGGCGCGATGGAAAACCTGCTGATCGTCAATGCCGATGATTTTGGCCTGTCAAAAGGGCAGAACTACGGCATTATTGAAGCCTGTCGCCGGGGCGTCGTGACCTCTACAACAGCGCTCATCAACGGTGAGGCGGTGGAACATGCGGCGCAGTTAAGCCGTGAGCTGCCCGAGCTGGGCGTGGGCATGCACTTTGTGCTGACGCTTGGGTTGCCCCTTTCACCGATGCCGGGTCTGACGCGCGAGGGACAACTGGGGAAATGGATTTGGGAAATGGCGGAGCAGGACGCTCTGCCGCTCGATGAGATTGCCCGCGAGCTGGAGTGCCAGTTTAACCGCTTTGTGGATGTGTTTGGCCGCGAACCTACCCATATTGACAGCCATCATCATGTGCATATGATCCCGGCGATTTTCCCGCTTGTGGCAGAGTTTGCGCAACGTAAAGGCGTGGCGATGCGCGTGGATCGTGAGGTGCGCGGGTTGCCGGACGTCGCGGTGACGTCAACGGAGGGGTTCAGCAGCGCATTTTATGGCGACGAGATCGACGAAGCGCTGTTCCTGAAGGTGCTGGATGACTCCGCCGCAAAAGGGGAGCGCTCGCTTGAGGTAATGGCGCACCCGGCGTTTGTCGATGAGATAGTACGTAAGAGCGCCTACTGCTGGCCGCGTCTGGCAGAACTGGATGTGCTGACATCGGCGTCATTAAAGTATGCGATTGCCGAGCGTGGGTATCGTCTGGGGACGTTCAGGGATCTTTGAGGCAAAGCCCGGTGGCGAGGTAAAAGCAAAACGGTAACCTTTTGGTTACCGTTTTTATTGTTTTCTCCCTCTCCCAGGGGAGAGGGCCGGGGTGAGGGCTTCAGGTTTTTTACGCCGGTATCTGGTCAATCTTACTGCTGCGCGACCACACGCGGTGCGCGGCGAGCAGGTCAAACAACCGGGTCATAAACGCATCATCGACGTTATCACCTTCGACAATGCCTTCTTCCCCTTGATCCGGTACCTTCAGCAGAGTTTTAAACTTCCGCGCATCGCCTGCCAGAGCGATTGGCTTCAGGTGCTTATAGGCTTCCAGCAGATAATAGGCGGCATCACCGTTACCGAGCAGGCTCTCAACGTCGCCGCACGGCATAATCACCGCATCAACCGTCAGCGACGGTGCTCCGGCGAAGGTCGCGGCAATCGGCAGGACGGAGCCATCATCGGCCGTCACTTCACCCATGCGAGAGTAAAGCAGTTTGGCATGTACGCCCTGGGTTTTGAGCGCCCGCATGATCCCCAGTACGTCGCTGGCGCGCGGTTTATCGTTCAGCAGAATAGCCACTACGCGGCCTTTAATTGACCCGCCAGGTACCGCGTACAGGCTCAGGGACGGATCCTTCTTCAGCCCGTTCACGTCTTTTGGCGGTGCGGCATGGCATTGCTCATCGGTGAGCGTGATGCCGAGATTATTCGCCACGCCCTGAGCAAGCTGGATATCAATATGCGCCAGATGGTCGACCACGCGCTCGCGAATGTAGGTACGCACCACTTTGCTCAGCTCAAAGCTGAAACCGCCGATAATGTGCTGCTGTTCAATCGGGGTCTGGCTGTTCCAGAACAGGCGAGGCTGAGCGTAATATTCGCCGAATGACGGGCTGCGCTCGCGAATTTTTGTTCCGTCCACGCGCTCCTGATACGACTCGAATCCGCCACGTTTTGGCCCCGGCGGGGTTTCACGCGGCCAGTTATCGTTAATGGAGTTTGGCTCGTAGTTCGCCGGGTTGGTATCGATATCCTGGCGATGCATCCCGTCACGCTGGAAGTTATGGTACGGGCAGGTCGGACGGTTGATAGGAATTTCGTGGAAGTTCGGTCCGCCGAGACGGCTGATCTGCGTATCGGTATAAGAGAACAGACGGCCCTGGAGCAGCGGATCGTTGGTGAAATCCAGCCCCGGCACAATATGGCCCGGGTGGAACGCAGCCTGCTCATTCTCCGCGAAGAAGTTATCCGGGTTGCGATTAAGCACCATTTTGCCCACCAGCTGAACCGGCACCAGCTCTTCGGGAATAAGCTTGGTCGGGTCGAGCAGGTCGAAGTCGAATTTGAATTCGTCCTCTTCCGGGATCAGCTGTAACCCCAGCTCGTATTCCGGGAAATCACCGGCTTCAATGGATTCCCACAGTTCGCGACGGTGGAAGTCCGGATCGCGCCCGGTCAGCTTCTGTGCTTCATCCCACACCAGGGACGCTTTCCCCGCGACCGGTTTCCAGTGGAAACGCACAAACGTCGCTTTACCTTCAGCGTTAATCAGACGGAAGGTATGAATACCAAAGCCTTCCATGGTGCGATAGCTGCGTGGGATCCCCCGGTCAGACATCGCCCACATCACGTTGTGAAGGGTTTCCGGTTGCAGGGAGACGTAGTCCCAGAAGGTGTCATGCGCACTTTGTCCCTGCGGTATGGCCCAGTGTGGCTCTGGTTTTACCGCATGGACAAAGTCAGGGAATTTATGCGCATCCTGAATGAAGAAAACCGGGGTGTTATTCCCGACGAGGTCGAAAATGCCCTCTTCGGTATAGAATTTGGTGGCGAAGCCGCGAATATCACGCACCGTGTCGGCCGAACCCGCGCCGCCCTGTACGGTAGAGAAGCGCACAAATACCGGTGTAATTTTGTTCGGATCGGAAAGGAAATCCGCCTTCGTGATCTCCTTCAGGCTCTTGTACGGCTGGAAATAGCCGTGCGCCGCAGAGCCGCGAGCGTGAACGATACGTTCAGGAATACGCTCATGGTCGAAATGGGTGATTTTTTCCCGCAGGATGAAATCTTCCAGCAGCGTCGGGCCGCGCGTTCCGGCGCGCAAGGAGTTCTGATCATCGGCGATGCGCACGCCCTGATTGGTGGTCAGCGCATAGCCTTCACCCCCTTTGCGGTGCGGGTCGAGAGATTTTAACTTTTCGTTGTCCGCATCGGGTGACTTCATGCTTCCCGGTGCAGTAGGTTGCTCGCCCGGCGCGGAGAGGCCCGGCGACGGTTTATGAGAGCCATCCGCAGGGGCGAGTGAGTCCATTCCCGGTTGAGATTCTTCGGTGCCATGAATAGGGGATTGATGGGGTTTATCATTGTTCGACATTGCACGATTCTCCTTTGTTCGTTCCTGAAAACCCTATTAAGGATAGAACAATGTGATGAATTAGCAGGCGAACTAAGCGTTTTCAGAGGAAGTGATTAGCGAAAGGAGCCATCTGCCACATGTCAGGCGCGACGGGTGGGGGGAGAATCGGCTATGATAGAAATTTCCTGCTTTAAGAATTTGCTTTAGTGAACCCGTCGCTTATGAAACCTCTTCGTCAACAAAACCGCCAGGTTATTAGCTATGTGCCCCGCGTTGAACCCGCGCCGCCTGACCATGCCCTGAAAGTGGATGGTTTTCGCGATGTCTGGATGTTACGGGGTAAATACGTTGCCTTCGTGCTGATTGGCGAGCACTTCCGTCGCTCCCCTGCGTTTACGGTGCCAGAATCGGCGCAGCGATGGGCTATGCAGACCCGCCAGGATGAAGAGGTTGAAGAATAACAGCCATAAAAAAACCGCCCTCAGGCGGTTTTTTTATTTCGGCCGTGATTAACGATGGGCCAGTTCGGCATCATCTTCACTGTCGAGAATTGTTTTGTCGGTCTGCTTCAGCCACTGGCTGGTCAGGGTACCGGCGGTCATTGAGCCACTCACGTTCAGGGCGGTACGACCCATGTCGATCAGCGGTTCAACAGAGATCAGCAGGGCAACCAGCGTCACCGGCAGTCCAAGCGCAGGCAGAACGATCAGCGCAGCGAAGGTCGCGCCGCCGCCCACGCCCGCAACACCGGCGGAGCTAATGGTCACGATACCGACCAGCGTCGCAATCCAGACCGGATCCAGCGGATTAATCCCCACTGTTGGGGCAACCATTACGGCCAGCATCGCCGGGTAGAGACCCGCACAGCCGTTCTGCCCGATGGTGGCGCCAAAGGAGGCCGAGAAGCTGGCGATAGACTCCGGTACGCCCAGACGACGGGTCTGTGCTTCGACGTTCAGCGGGATAGATGCCGCGCTGGAACGGCTGGTAAAAGCGAAGGTCAGCACCGGCCAGACTTTACGGAAGTATTTCAGCGGGCCAACGCCGTTCACCGCCAGCAGAATGCCGTGCACAACAAACATGATGCCCAGACCGAGGTACGAGGCAATCACAAAGCTGCCAAGCTTAATGATGTCTTGCAGGTTAGAACCTGCAACGACTTTGGTCATCAGCGCCAGGACACCGTACGGCGTCAGCTGCATGACCAGACGCACCAGCTTCATCACCCAGCTTTGCAGGGTATCGATGGCTGTCAGAACGCGCTCGCCTTTCGGCGCATCGTCCTTCAGCAGCTTCAGCGCAGCCACGCCCAGGAATGCCGCGAAGATCACCACGCTGATAATGGAGGTTGGGCTTGCGCCGGTCAGATCAGCAAACGGGTTCTTAGGAATGAAGGAGAGCACCATCTGCGGAACGGTCAGATCGGCCACTTTACCCACGTAGTTGGTCTCAATCGCCGTCAGACGCGCGGTTTCAGCGCTACCCTGCACCAGACCTTCAGCAGTCAGGCCAAACAGATTGGTTACCAGTACACCCACCAGCGCTGCAATCAGCGTGGTGAAGAGCAGGGTACCAATGGTCAGGAAGCTGATTTTACCCAGTTGAGAGGCATTGTGCAGGCGGGCTACGGCGCTCAGAATAGAGGCGAATACCAGCGGCATAACGATCATTTGCAGCAGCTGTACATAGCCGTTACCGACAATGTTGAACCACTGAATGGAGTCTTTCAGTACCGGGCTGTCGGAGCCGTAAATAGCGTGTAAGGCCAGGCCAAACACCACACCCATGACCAGACCGACCAGTACCTTTTTCGCCAGGCTCCACTGTTTGTGGCGAGCCTGGGCGAGAAGCAATAGCAATACGACGAACACAACAATGTTCGCGATGAGTGGAAAATTCATCCCCGTTCTCCTGATTTATTATACGGTCGGTTTTTACCGAACCTGTTGGCGCAAGGTTATCAGAAGTGTGATGTCACGCTTATATCCATATGGAATGGTTTATGACAAAAGTGATTATATTGTCGGTTTAATGTTCAATCTGGTGATTAATAAAACGATTGAACTGAAATTGCAGCGAGTTGATCATCTGCGATGACCAGCGCACTGCACCATTTTCGGGCAATGTCTGCGGCATCCAGACGGCATACGCAAACAGCGCCATGCACAGAACGCGCTCCAGCTGGTTGCCTTTTTGCGGCACGAGGATTGGCAGGCGGAAACGCCAGCGGCAGGGCCAGAGCAGCGGTACGCCCGCTGGCGTCAGCATATCGGCGAGGATATGGCTTAAGTAGCCAAGCACCATGCCCTGAATGGCATCCGCCGGGACGATCCAGCTCTCCGGAACCTTTAAATAGAAGAGTGTAAGCAGGCCAAATACGGCCAGCAGGCTGTGGGTAAACCCGCGATGACCAAAGGCTCTGGCGATGGGCTTTGAAATCCACTTTAGCCGCTGGCCAAGGAATGACTTTGGATGATCTATGTCCGGCAGCAGGCAGGTAAGTACGGCGGAAGGGACAATATGCCACCAGTCCCCCTGTGCCAGCACAGGGGTCAGTTCAGCGTTTTTGGCAAACACTGCACAGGCAAGTGAAAAAAGCAGGTGGCCTTCCGCCGTCATGATAAAACCCGGTAAACTGTCGATTCATACAGTATAGGGTTTTTATACAGTGTGTGAAAGAGGTGACGGTGTAACTCTTTGTCACAAACGCGCGGTTAGCGCGCCAGCCAGCCACCGTCTACGGCGAGAGTATGACCGTTAACGTAATCAGATGCTCTTGAAGCCAGAAACACCACCGGACCCTGTAAATCCTCCGGGAGACCCCAGCGGCCCGCCGGAATCCGGTCGAGGATCGCCTGGCTACGCTGCTCATCATCGCGAAGCTGCCGGGTGTTATTGGTCGCCATATAACCTGGCGCGATAGCGTTCACGTTAATACCTAGCGGCGCCCATTCGTTCGCCAGCAGGCGGGTGAGGCCCAGCACGCCGCTTTTGGACGCCGTATAGGAGGGCACCCGGATGCCGCCCTGGAAGGAGAGCATGGAAGCAATGTTAATGATCTTGCCGCCCTGACCCTGCGCGATAAACTGTTTCGCCACTGCCTGAGAGAGGAAAAAGACTGATTTCAGATTGAGATCGATGACCTCGTCCCAGTCCTTCTCACTAAATTCCAGCGCATCGGCACGGCGGATGGTGCCGGCATTGTTAACCAGAATATCGATGCGGCCCATCTCAGCGACTGCGGTATCCACCACGCTCTGAATACTCTCCTGCTTGCCAAGATCGGCGCGAATCGCGATAAAGCGTCGTCCCAGCGCCGTAACGCGCGCTGCCGTTTCGTCAGGAACCTTGCGGTTAACCCCCACGATATCGCATCCTGCTTCGGCGAGGGCAATGGCCATGCCTTGCCCCAGACCGGTATCGCACCCGGTCACCATCGCCACTTTTCCTGCCAGAGTAAAAGCATCCAGTATCATACGCGCCTCAGAAGTCAGGTTATTGTCATTCTGCACGTAAGAATAGGAGTCTGGAATGAGAAAAGCAAATAAAGTAAAACGTTGTTTTGATTTTGCGGGGCAGGCAGCCGAAGCTGCCTGAAAGAGCGTTACTCCCCACGCAGATGGCGGGCAGTCAATTCTTCAAGAGACGTCAGCCTGACATCCGCCAGGGCAAAACGGGGATCGTGTCGGCCTTCTTCAGCCGGCACAACGATGGAGCGCATACGTGCGGCTTTGGACGCCACCATGCCGTTAACCGAATCTTCCAGCGCCACACAGGTAAGCGGATCCAGCCCCAGTTTCGCGGCGCAGTCCATATACACCTGCGGATGTGGCTTGCTGTACGGAAGCTTTTCGGCCGAGGCCAGCGCGTCGAAGCTGTCGCGCAGCCCGAACATCGTCAGCACTTTTTCCAGCATATGCAGCG
This sequence comes from Enterobacter cloacae complex sp. AR_0002, assembly GCF_001922365.1. Lineage (NCBI taxonomy): Bacteria > Pseudomonadati > Pseudomonadota > Gammaproteobacteria > Enterobacterales > Enterobacteriaceae > Enterobacter > Enterobacter cloacae complex sp. AR_0002. The sequence goes on along the minus strand of NZ_CP018814.1, from coordinate 1,630,447 downwards.
GTGAGGCGGAGGCCAGTCCCACTTTCAGCCCTTGCGCCTTGCACAGGGCGATAGCGTCGCGTACGCCCGGTAACAGAGGCTTATACTCTTCTACGAGGGAGATGGCGCGGTTGATAATGCGCGCCGTAACTTCGTCGCGATCCGGGCCAACCCATGGCTGGTGGGCATACCAAAGGTCAACCACCATATCGATGCGCAGCCCCAGGGTATCGGGAAGCTCGTTACGACGACTGATATCGACGCCGAGGCTGGCCATCACGTCCAGTTCAGCCCGATCCCACAGGGGTTCGGAATCAATCAGCAATCCATCCATGTCAAAAATAGCGGCAAGTATCTGGCGCGGTGTCGACATTACAACATCTCCTTATCTTGGGGTAAGACGAACGGTGCTAAGCACAAGCAATTTAGCATATTGCATGCAAAGAGCGGGCGAAATTGACCGACAGCAGGTAGACTTAGGCACAAATAACGCGTCTTTATGAAGAGGAACTAATGACGTATCAACAAGCTGGACGCATCGCGGTCTTAAAACGTGTTGCTGGTTGGGTTATTTTTATTCCCGCCCTGATTTCAACGCTGATCTCCGTACTCAAATTTATGTACGATCACAGCGAAAAACAGCCGGGCATCAATGCCGTTATGCTTGATTTTGCCCACGTCATGATTGAGATGATGCGGTTTAACACTCCGTTCCTGAACGTCTTCTGGTTCAACTCCCCCACGCCGGATTTTCACCACCAGCTGAATGTCGGTTTCTGGATAATCTATGCGTTGATATTTATCGCGATGGCGTTGCAGGCCTCCGGCGCGCGCATGAGTCGCCAGACCCGCTTTTTACGCGAAGGGGTGGAAGATCAGCTGATACTTGAGAAGGCGAAAGGCCCTGACGGGATGAGCCGCGAGCAGATCGAATCGCGCATTGTCGTTCCGCGTCATACCATTTTTGTGCAGTTTTTCCCGCTCTACATCCTGCCGGTCATCATCATTGTGGCCGGGTATTTCTTCTTTACGCTGCTTGGCTTCCTGTAAATCCTAAGGGAAGGGGCGTGATGCTGCCCCTTCCCGCTATGCCGCCAGAATACGGTCCAGCGCCCGCTGGGCATTTACCAGATGACTCCCGCCAAACAAAATAGCCCGGTTTAGCAAGGTGTACAGCTGATAAACCGGCTGACGATCAAGGAAACCCGCAGGTAACGGCGAGACAGACTGATAGCCATCATAAATTTGCGGCGGCTGTTCAGGGTGCAACGGCAGCATCGCGAGGTCACACTCTCTGTCGCCCCAGTAGCAGGCCGGGTCATATATATAGGGACCATCAGGCCCAAGCGCGCAGTTGTTTGACCATAAATCACCGTGCAGAAGGGAAGCCTGAGGCTGATGCGAAGCCAGACGCTGCTGAATATGTTCAACAATCGCGTCGATGTTGCCGAACGCTAATCCCTTTTCAGCGGCCAGCTCCAGCTGCCAGCCGATGCGCTGTTCGGCGAAAAAAGTCGACCAGCGGCGCTGCCATGCGTTTGGCTGTGGGGTGGTGGAGAGGTCGTTATCGAAATCGAGCCCAAACTGAGGTTGATCGCTCCACTGGTGCAAACGGGCGATCTGTTGCCCGAGAATAAAGGCGTTATGCGCATCCAGAGGACGCGCGGGAAGATAGTTCATCACCAGAAAGCTATAGTCACGATCGCTGCCGACGGCTAAAACCTGCGGAACGGTGACTGTTTTACTGCGCGATAACAGCTCAAGCTGATCGGCTTCGGCAGTAAAAATGGGGAGCAATTCGCGCTCATCACATTTAACGAAAAGATCGCGCCCGGCGTAACGTAAATGCCATGCGGCATGGATCTCTCCGCCTGGCAGTTCGTTACGCAGTTCAATTTCACCTTCACCCAGCTGCTCACTTAAAAGATGACTGATAGCCTGCCACATGATGTCTCTCCCATGTTGTCTGCCAGATCATAAAGTTAGCGCAAAACGGCTATAAAAAAACAGGAACTAACGCACAACTGAGCGGTTTAATTTTATACAGGGCACTTATTGTTCTTTTTTATGCCAGTTTTCCCACCTATCCACATCAATTTCCGTGGCTTTGTCAGTCACGCTTTCCACCAGGCTACTGGCCAGCGCCTTCACCTCTTCCTGACTCAGCGGGCTTATCAGGCCAAATGCCAGTGAGCCGAGATCGTGAATATTGCCCTCATCGTCCGTCAGCGTGAGCAGAAAATTGGCGCGCGTGAACGCGTTGTTGAGTTCATTCAGTTCGGTCAGCGACGCCTCATGAATATTCACGGTTACGACGTAGCGGGTGATATCACCACTGCTCATAATTCACCTCGTTGTTATCCTGAAAGTTTTCTTAGCATAGTCGATAAGCCCTGTTTAGCGACTTCCCCCTCCATGGGAAGGGGAAGCAGGTTCAGCTTCTCTCGAGGTAATCGACAATTTTCTGGGTATCCGCAAGCGAACACAGACGCGTTCCCTGATTGATGGTGGCTGCACTCCCTGCCGCGACGCCATAGCGTGCCATCTCCAGAAGCGAAGCGCCCTGCGCCAGCTTCAGCACCATCGCGCCAACCATACTGTCACCGGCACCCACGGTGCTCTGGCTTTTCATCGGCGGTGGCACAACCTGCACAAAGCCCGTCTTATCGACGGCCAGCGCCCCCTGAGGACCGAGAGAAACAACAACGCGATGTGCTTTGCCCGTACGTACCAGCTCTTCTGCGGCAGTACGAACGTCATCAGGCTGGCTGAGTTCTCGATTAACCAGGGCACTGAGCTCTTTCTGGTTAGGTTTAACGAGTTCAAGTTGTCCGGGTTCTAACGCCGCCTTCAGGGCTTCGCCCGAGCTATCGACAATGCAGCGGATGCCGCGCTGGAGCGCCGCCTGAACCAGCGCCGTCAGTTTCTCTGTTTTGACGCCCGGCGGCAGGCTACCGCTGATCACCAGTAATGAGCCGCTTTCAATGGTCAGCACTTTCTCTTCCAGTTGACGAAACTCATCATCGGTCAATATCGCCCCCGGCATCACAAAGCGATATTGCTCGCCGCTGGATTCAACATGGACATGCAGATTCTGCCGGGTCCAGTCTTTAGCGTCGACGGTGTCTACGGCCACCTGTTCATCTGCCAGCAACGCCACCAGATGTTCTCCCGTGGCGCCGCCAGCGGGGAAGATGGCGGTGGCTTTTCCGCCGAGATGGGTAATAGCGCGCGCCACGTTGATGCCGCCGCCGCCCGGCTCAAACACCGGCGCGCTACAGCGCAGCTTACCTTCCGGGTAGATTTGCGGCGTCATGGTCGCGGAGTCGAGGGAAGGGGAGAGTGTCAGCGTATAAATCGAAGCCATCATGACCTCCTTTTATCATGGGTTCTTTTAAGCCTGGCACCGTTTGGCAGGAAGGCAACGTAAATAACAGTATGATTTTAAATATGAATGCTGACAAATAAGCTGCGCCGGGCATATAAAATAAAACGCGTTTTGGGATCGTTCTTATTCAAAAAATGAAAGAAGAAAATATTGCTATGTTATTTGCGGCTTTTTATAATTTGTTACCTTTCTATGGTCGCCTTGTCATTGATCCGCAAGAAAGTTTCCGAGACCGTGACGGTCTCTTTTTATGTTGTACGGACTCCTTAAATAAAATGAAGCTTTTGAAGACAGTACCCGCAGCACTGATGCTGGCGGGTGGCGTATTTGCGTCACTGAATGCAACCGCCGATGATACCGTTTTTACTGTCATGGACGATCCCTCCACTGCCAAAAAACCCTTTGAAGGTAACGTGAATGCCGGGTATCTGGCGCAATCCGGTAATACGAAAAGCTCCTCCCTGACCGCAGACAGCACCCTGACCTGGTACGGCAACACCACGGCCTGGTCGCTGTGGGGAAATGCCAGCAACACCTCTGCTAACGATCAACGCTCATCGGAGAAATACGCGGTAGGCGGACGTAGCCGATACAACATGACCGATTATGACTACCTGTTCGGGCAGGCGAGTTGGCTGACTGACCGCTACAACGGCTATCGCCAGCGTGATGTCGTAACTGCGGGTTATGGTCGTCAGTTCCTCAATGGGCCGGTGCACAGCCTGCGTTTTGAATTCGGTCCGGGTGTCCGTTACGACGAGTACACCAACGGCGAAGATGAAACCCAGCCGCTGGGTTATGCATCGGGCACCTATGCATGGCAGATGACCGACAACGCAAAATTCACCCAGGGTGTGTCGGTGTTTGGTGCTGAAGATACAACGCTGAACTCAGAAAGTGCGTTGAACGTGGCGATCAATGAACACTTTGGACTCAAGGTGGCGTACAACGTAACCTGGAACTCATCCCCACCTGATTCTGCACCGGAACATACCGATCGCCGAACCACGATTTCATTAGGTTATAAAATGTAATATCGTCGGGCCGAGAATAATCCCGGCCCGTTTTTTATTTTCTGAAACTGTGCTTATTTATATTAAACGGCGTTTTAAAATAATGTGTCTGGTTTCATCTTCATAATTTCTCCATAATTAGCTGGCCAGGGCTTATTCAGTTTATTTGACACGAATTGATAAATAATTTGACTAGGCAAGAATGTGATCCAGATCTACACTTACGGCACAGGCGAAAAACTTGCCTCAGGCATATCGTATTAAATAAGTATGAGAATAAAATTATGAAAAAAATCAAAACCGCTACAGCAGCGATGGTGCTTTCCGCACTTTCATTTGGCGTATTTGCTGCTGATAATACGCAACCTGCCAATGACGTTAACAGCCCAATCGGGATCGCTAAAGCCTCTGATGTAGAAGCAGGCTCCAACATTGCCCCTGGCTCTCAGTCTACCGGCCAGTCAATGAATGATGCATTTGATGTACATAAGCTGGTGGCGGGTGAGTGGTCCTGATATTTCAACTGCCACGTGTGACGGAATATATACGCTGCCACAGCCTGTCGAAAACCGGCTAATGACGTACCGGTTTTGGACCATAAATTATCGTAAAGATAGTTAAGATTTATTCAGTAAATTCACGGCAGGTTTTCGCTGACAAAATATCAGCCCCAGATCATAGCGGCCCAGCGCAGCAGCAACATCGCGCCGCAAATAGCAATTAACACCACGACCATTTTCCAGTGCTTCACGGCAAATCTTTTTGTTGGCATAACCTAATCCTTGTCAGTTGATACCCTTAGTCTACCAAAGTCTGCGCCAGAAAGCGCTCAACAAGGGAGAACAGGTTATGCCGGAACACCGGTTCGGCTTAAAACCAATGGAATCTGTCAGCCAGAATCAATACCAGGCCAGCAGCGGAAAGTAGATTTAATATCACAACGGTTCTACTCGATACGTTCATGTGATACCCCTTCGATGTTTAAGGACCAGATCAAGAATAGCTCAGCACTTTCGGATTGCGAGCACCCGTCAACAAAAGTTCATTAATGCAGACAACAGGATGTGCGGTTCAAAACGGTCGCAGGAAGGTGCATTCGCCCTGTCAATAGTGTTACCATTACGTCGCCTGTCGTAAACCCGCATTATTCTGAAATCGGCCGGTGAATGATGACGAACCAATTTGACGATTGTTGGTCAGATGGTTTCGTAATCTACTGTTTAATCACGATTATTTTCTTTGTATATGCTCTTATGTGTGGGGCATCACTGCAAATAAGGATATAAAATGCCTGTAATTACTCTTCCTGATGGCAGCCAACGCCATTTCGACCACGCTGTTAGCCCAATGGATGTTGCCCTGGATATCGGTCCTGGACTTGCAAAAGCAACCATTGCAGGCCGCGTAAACGGCGAGCTGGTAGACGCGTCCGATCTGATTGAAAGCGATGCAACGCTTGCGATCATCACCGCGAAAGACGAAGAAGGTCTGGAGATCATTCGTCACTCCTGCGCGCACCTGTTAGGCCATGCTATCAAGCAGCTGTGGCCAAACACCAAAATGGCGATCGGCCCGGTTATCGACAACGGTTTCTACTACGACGTTGACCTTGACCACACCCTGACCCAGGAAGATATCGACGCGCTCGAAAAACGTATGCACGAGCTCGCCGAAACTAACTATGACGTCATTAAGAAGAAAGTCAGCTGGCACGAAGCGCGTGAAACCTTCGTGAAGCGCGGCGAGAGCTACAAAGTCTCGATTCTTGATGAAAACATCGCTCATGATGACAAGCCAGGCTTGTACCATCACCAGGAATACGTCGACATGTGCCGTGGTCCGCACGTGCCGAATATGCGCTTCTGTCATCACTTCAAACTGATGAAAATCGCAGGCGCTTACTGGCGTGGCGATAGCAACAACAAGATGTTGCAGCGTATCTATGGTACCGCGTGGGCCGATAAGAAAGCCCTGAACGCATACCTGCAACGCCTGGAAGAGGCGGCTAAGCGTGACCACCGTAAAATCGGTAAGCAGCTTGACCTGTATCATATGCAGGAAGAAGCGCCGGGGATGGTGTTCTGGCATAACGACGGCTGGACTATCTTCCGTGAACTGGAAACGTTCGTGCGCTCCAAGCTGAAAGAGTACCAGTATCAGGAAGTGAAGGGCCCGTTCATGATGGACCGTGTGCTGTGGGAAAAAACCGGCCACTGGGACAACTACAAAGATGCGATGTTCACCACTTCGTCTGAGAACCGTGAATACTGCATCAAGCCAATGAACTGCCCGGGCCACGTTCAGATCTTCAACCAGGGTCTGAAATCCTACCGCGATCTGCCGCTGCGTATGGCGGAGTTCGGTAGCTGCCACCGTAACGAGCCATCAGGTGCGCTGCACGGTCTGATGCGTGTTCGTGGCTTTACTCAGGATGATGCGCATATCTTCTGTACTGAAGATCAGGTCCGTGAAGAAGTTAACGCCTGTATTCGTATGGTCTACGATATGTACAGCACCTTTGGCTTCGAGAAGATCGTGGTCAAACTCTCAACGCGTCCGGAAAAACGTATCGGCAGCGATGAGACATGGGATCGCGCAGAGGCGGATCTCGCCGTAGCGCTGGAAGAGAACGGTATTCCGTTCGAATACCAGCTGGGCGAGGGCGCATTCTACGGTCCGAAAATTGAATTTACCCTTTATGACTGCCTCGATCGCGCATGGCAGTGCGGAACGGTACAGCTGGACTTCTCCCTGCCGCAGCGTTTAAGCGCCTCTTATGTTGGCGAAGACAACGAGCGTCAGGTGCCGGTTATGATTCACCGTGCGATTCTCGGTTCACTGGAGCGCTTCATCGGCATCCTGACCGAAGAGTTCGCAGGCTTCTTCCCAACCTGGCTTGCGCCGGTGCAGGTCGTGGTGATGAACATTACCGATTCTCAGGCGGATTACGTTAAAGAATTGACGCAGAAACTACAAAATGCGGGCATTCGCGTAAAAGCAGACTTGAGAAATGAGAAGATTGGCTTTAAAATCCGCGAGCACACTTTACGTCGTGTCCCGTATATGTTGGTCTGTGGTGATAAAGAGGTGGAAGCAGGCAAAGTTGCCGTTCGCACCCGCCGTGGTAAAGACCTGGGGAGCCTGGACGTAAGTGAAGTGATTGAGAAGCTGCAACAAGAGATTCGCAGCCGCAGTCTTCAACAACTGGAGGAATAAGGTATTAAAGGCGGAAAACGAGTTCAAACGGCACGTCCGAATCGTATCAATGGCGAGATTCGCGCCCAGGAAGTTCGCTTAACAGGTCTGGAAGGCGAGCAGCTGGGGATTGTGAGTCTGAGAGAAGCGATCGAAAAGGCTGAAGAAGCTGGAGTAGATTTAGTTGAAATCAGCCCTAACGCCGAACCGCCAGTTTGTCGTATCATGGACTACGGCAAGTTCCTTTATGAAAAGAGTAAGTCTTCTAAGGAACAGAAGAAGAAGCAAAAAGTTATCCAGGTTAAGGAAATCAAATTCCGTCCTGGTACCGACGATGGCGATTATCAGGTAAAACTCCGCAGCCTGATTCGCTTTCTGGAAGATGGCGATAAGGCCAAGATCACGCTGCGTTTCCGCGGTCGTGAGATGGCCCACCAACAGATTGGTATGGAAGTGCTTAACCGCGTCCGTGACGATCTGAGTGAACTGGCAGTAGTCGAATCCTTCCCTACGAAGATCGAAGGCCGCCAGATGATCATGGTGCTCGCTCCTAAGAAGAAACAGTAAGGCCTTCAAGCAGCAAAATCTGTGGAGCCTTCGGGTTTCATAGGTTTTGTTCGCCTATGTTTCGTTTATTTAACAATGCGAAGTGGAAGTTATTAAAATGCCAAAAATTAAGACCGTACGCGGTGCTGCTAAGCGCTTCAAAAAAACCGGTAAAGGTGGTTTTAAGCACAAGCACGCTAACCTGCGTCACATTCTGACTAAGAAAGCTACCAAGCGTAAACGTCACCTGCGTCCAAAAGCCATGGTTTCTAAAGGCGATCTGGGCCTGGTCATCGCGTGCCTGCCGTACGCATAAGTCGTTAACGTTTAACTTTTTTAACTTAGAATAGATACAGGAGAGCACACATGGCTCGCGTAAAACGTGGTGTAATTGCACGTGCACGTCACAAGAAAATTTTGAAACAAGCTAAAGGCTACTACGGTGCGCGTTCACGCGTATACCGCGTTGCCTTCCAGGCTGTTATCAAAGCAGGTCAGTACGCTTACCGTGACCGTCGTCAGCGTAAGCGTCAGTTCCGTCAACTGTGGATTGCGCGTATCAACGCAGCAGCACGTCAGAACGGTATTTCTTACAGCAAATTCATCAACGGCCTGAAAAAAGCCTCTGTTGAAATCGACCGTAAGATCCTGGCTGACATCGCAGTATTTGACAAAGTAGCGTTCACCGCTCTGGTCGAAAAAGCGAAAGCAGCACTGGCATAAGCCAGTTGAGAGAGGGGGCTTTGCCTCCTCTTTTCATTTAACACCATCAGAAGATTGACATTTATCCGTGCAGGCTTTTCAATAAGGTCTTAACGGTTTTTACCCTACAAGGTAACGCAAGCATGAATGCTGCTATTTTCCGCTTCTTCTTTTACTTTAGCACCTGACTTCAGGAGGCTAGCGCGTGAAAGATGAAACGAAAAACAGCGCCAGATAAGCCTCCCGATGGAGGCTTTTTTTGTGCCTGAAGTTAAGAGAATACGTCCAACAATTCGGTGTCTGCACCGACATAATGAGGAAAACCATGTCACATCTCGCAGAGCTGGTTGCCAGTGCAACGGCCGCCATTAACCAGGCCTCAGATGTTGCCGCGTTAGACAATGTCCGCGTCGAATATCTGGGCAAGAAAGGGCATTTGACCCTTCAGATGACTACCCTGCGTGAACTGCCAGCAGAGGAGCGCCCGGCAGCCGGTGCAGTGATTAACGAAGCCAAAGAGCAGGTACAGCAGGCGCTGAACGCGCGTAAAGCCGAGCTGGAAAGCGCAGTACTGAATGCGCGTCTGGCGGCAGAAACGATTGACGTTTCTCTGCCGGGTCGTCGTATCGAAAACGGCGGTCTGCATCCGGTTACCCGTACTATCGATCGTATTGAAAGTTTCTTCGGTGAGCTCGGCTTTACCGTGGCGACTGGCCCGGAAATTGAAGATGATTACCATAACTTCGATGCCCTCAACATTCCTGGCCATCATCCGGCACGTGCTGACCACGACACTTTCTGGTTTGACGCTACCCGTCTGCTGCGTACCCAGACTTCCGGCGTTCAGATCCGTACCATGAAGGAACAGGAACCGCCTATCCGCATCATCGCGCCGGGTCGCGTATACCGTAACGACTACGATCAGACCCACACCCCAATGTTCCACCAGATGGAAGGTCTGATTGTTGATAAAAACATCAGCTTCACCAACCTGAAAGGCACGCTGCACGATTTCCTGAACAACTTTTTTGAGGAAGATTTGCAGGTTCGCTTCCGTCCGTCCTACTTCCCGTTCACCGAACCGTCTGCGGAAGTTGACGTGATGGGTAAAAACGGTAAATGGCTGGAAGTGCTGGGCTGCGGCATGGTGCATCCAAACGTGCTGCGCAACGTGGGTATCGATCCAGAAGTGTATTCCGGCTTTGCGTTCGGTATGGGCATGGAGCGTCTGACCATGCTGCGCTACGGCGTAACCGATTTACGTGCGTTCTTCGAAAACGATCTGCGTTTCCTCAAACAGTTTAAATAAGGGCAGGACAGAACAATGAAATTCAGTGAACTGTGGTTACGCGAATGGGTGAACACCACGCTGGACAGCGACGCGCTTTCCAACCAGATCACCATGGCGGGTCTGGAAGTTGATGGTGTAGAGCCGGTTTCTGGCGCCTTCACCGGCGTGGTCGTGGGCGAAGTTGTTGAATGCGGTCAGCACCCTAACGCTGACAAACTGCGCGTAACAAAAGTCAATGTGGGCGGTGATCGTCTGCTGGATATCGTCTGCGGTGCGCCAAACTGCCGTCAGGGCCTGAAAGTGGCCGTGGCGACCGTCGGTGCGGTACTGCCGGGCGATTTCAAAATCAAAGCGGCTAAGCTGCGCGGTGAGCCGTCTGAAGGTATGCTGTGCTCCTTCTCCGAACTGGGTATTTCCGACGATCACTCCGGCATTATTGAACTGCCGCAGGATGCGCCAGTCGGTACCGATATCCGCGAATACCTGAAGCTTGATGACAACACCATCGAAATCAGCGTAACGCCAAACCGTGCCGACTGCTTAGGCATCATCGGTGTGGCCCGCGACGTGGCCGTGCTAAACCAGACCGAACTGAACGTGCCGGAGATCGCGCCGGTTGAGGCAACCATCAGTGACGTGCTGCCGATTCAGGTAGACGCGCCTGAGGCCTGCCCACGCTACCTCGGTCGTGTGGTGAAAGGTATTAACGTTAAAGCGCCAACCCCGCTGTGGATGAAAGAGAAACTGCGTCGCTGCGGTATCCGTTCTATCGACGCCGTGGTTGACGTCACCAACTATGTTCTGCTGGAGCTCGGCCAGCCAATGCACGCCTTTGATAAAGATCGTATCGAAGGTGGGATCGTCGTGCGCATGGCGAAAGAGGGCGAAACCCTGGTTCTGCTGGACGGCAGCGAAGCGAAACTGAACGCCGACACCCTGGTGATTGCCGATCACAACAAAGCGCTGGCGATGGGCGGTATCTTCGGCGGCGAGCACTCTGGCGTTAACGACGAGACGCAAAACGTCCTGCTGGAATGCGCGTTCTTCAGCCCGCTCTCCATCACTGGCCGCGCACGCCGTCACGGTCTGCACACTGATGCTTCTCATCGCTACGAGCGTGGCGTGGATCCTGCGCTGCAATACAAAGCGATGGAGCGTGCAACTCGCCTGCTGATCGATATCTGCGGCGGTGAAGCGGGTCCGGTAATTGATGTGACCAACGAAGCGACACTGCCGAAGCGTGCGACCATTACCCTGCGCCGCAGTAAGCTGGATCGCCTGATTGGTCACCACGTTGCCGATGCGCAGGTGACCGACATTCTGACGCGCCTGGGCTGCGAAGTCACAGAAGGTCAGGACGAGTGGAAAGCCGTTGCGCCATCCTGGCGTTTCGACATGGAGATCGAAGAAGATCTGGTGGAAGAAGTGGCCCGCGTTTACGGCTACAACAACATCCCTGACGAGCCGGTGCAGGCGGGTCTGGTGATGGGCAGCCATCGCGAGGCCGATCTGTCTCTGAAGCGTGTGAAAACCATGCTGAACGACAAAGGCTACCAGGAAGTGATCACCTACAGCTTCGTTGATCCTAAGCTGCAACAGCTGATCCACCCGGGTCAGGAAGCGCTGATCCTGCCAAGTCCGATTTCCAGCGAGATGTCAGCGATGCGTCTGTCCCTGTGGACGGGACTGCTGGGCACTATCGTTTATAACCAGAACCGTCAGCAAAACCGCGTGCGTATTTTCGAAAGCGGTTTGCGCTTTGTACCGGATACTCAGGCGAATTTAGGCATCCGTCAGGATCTCATGCTGGCCGGCGCCATCAGCGGTAACCGCTATGAAGAGCATTGGGACCTGGCAAAAGGGACGGTTGATTTCTACGATATGAAGGGCGATCTGGAAGCAATTCTCGATCTGACCGGTAAATTATCCGAAATTGAATTCCGCGCAGAAGCGATTCCAGCCCTGCATCCGGGTCAGAGTGCGGCGATCTATTTAGACGGCAAACGTGTTGGTTTCATTGGGGTTGTTCACCCGGAACTGGAACGTAAGCTGGATCTGAATGGCCGTACCATCGTATTCGAACTGGAGTGGAACCCGGTTGCAGACCGCGTCATTCCTCAGGCGCAGGACGTCTCACGCTTCCCGGCAAACCGCCGTGATATCGCGGTTGTGGTCGCTGAAAATGTGCCCGCAGCAGATATTTTGGCCGAATGTAAGAAAGTTGGCGTAAATCAGGTAGTTGGCGTAAACTTATTTGACGTGTACCGCGGCAAGGGCGTAGCAGAAGGTTTCAAGAGCCTCGCTATTAGCCTTATCCTTCAGGATACCAGCCGTACACTCGAAGAAGAGGAGATTGCCGCTACCGTCGCCAAATGTGTAGAGGCATTAAAAGAGCGATTCCAGGCATCATTGAGGGATTGAACCTATGGCGCTTACAAAAGCTGAAATGTCAGAATATCTGTTTGATAAGCTTGGGCTTAGCAAACGGGATGCCAAAGAGCTGGTAGAGCTGTTTTTCGAAGAGATCCGTCGTGCTCTGGAAAATGGTGAGCAGGTTAAACTCTCCGGTTTTGGCAATTTTGATTTGCGAGACAAAAACCAACGTCCGGGCCGTAACCCGAAGACGGGGGAAGATATTCCCATTACAGCCCGCCGCGTGGTGACCTTCAGACCCGGACAGAAGTTAAAAAGCCGTGTCGAAAACGCAACGCCCAAAGCAGAGTAATATGAACTAACTAAAAAGGCCGCTCACGCGGCCTTTTTTCTTTGCGCTATTTGCAAAACCCGCCGTAAAATCAATGATATCTCAACCGGATAACCTATCGTCTATGCTTGATCTTGCCCGTCTTCAGCACCGCTCCGATCTCCGCCGCCTGTGTCTGCTCGGGGTGCTGTTGATTGTCGCCACCACCGTCAGCCTGTGCGCGGGCGATCGGTGGCTGGGGCCGGAAAGCTGGTTTACGCCTGAAGGGCAGCTCTTTGTCTGGCAGATCCGCCTGCCGCGGACGCTGGCTGTCCTTTTGGTCGGCGCTGCGCTGGCGCTGTGCGGTACGATCATGCAGGCATTATTTGAAAACCCTCTGGCGGAACCCGGGCTTCTCGGGGTCTCGAATGGTGCAGGCGTCGGGCTTATCGCCGCCGTGATGCTGGGGGGAGGCGAGCTCTCCGCCTGGGGGATTAGCCTCAGCGCCATCCTTGGCGCGCTGTTGATAACCCTTATCCTTCTGCGCTTTGCTCGTCGCCATTTATCCACCAGCCGGCTGCTGCTTGCCGGGGTAGCGTTGGGGATCATCTGTAGTGCGCTGATGACCTGGGCCGTCTACTTCTCCACCTCCTTCGATCTGCGCCAGTTAATGTACTGGATGATGGGGGGATTTGGTGGCGTCGACTGGCGTCAGGGGTGGCTGATGGTGCTCCTGATCCCGGCTATCCTGTGGATGGTTTTCCAGGCGCAGCCGCTGAATATTCTCGCGCTGGGCGAAACGTCTGCTCGCCAGCTCGGGATGCCGATTGGATTCTGGCGCAACGTGCTGGTTATCGCCATCGGCTGGATGGTGGGCGTAAGCGTGGCGCTGGCGGGGGCGATTGGCTTTATTGGGCTGGTGATCCCGCATATGCTGCGTCTGTGCGGCATGACGGACCACCGAACCCTGCTCCCGGCCTCGGCGGTTGCCGGGGCGGCAACGCTGCTGGTTGCCGATATCATCGCCCGACTCGCCCTGACGGCCGCTGAGTTGCCCATAGGCGTGGTGACCGCAACGCTGGGCGCGCCGGTCTTTATCTGGCTACTATTAAAAGCTGGACGTTAAAACACAACCTGTAAGTCAACCTGAGGGAATGCTATGCAGTCTGATATTCTGAATACCGAAGTGACGACCATTGACGGCGAGAAAACCACGCTGGAAGGCTACAAGGGCAAGGTGCTGCTCATCGTGAACGTGGCGTCGAAATGTGGCCTTACGCCGCAGTATGAACAGCTGGAAAACATTCATAAAGCCTGGGAAAAAGACGGCTTTACCGTACTCGGCTTCCCGTGCAACCAGTTCCTGGGCCAGGAGCCGGGCAGCGAAGAGGAAATTAAGACCTTTTGCAGCACAACCTATGGCGTGACGTTCCCGATGTTCAGCAAAATTGACGTGAACGGGGAAAATCGTCATCCGCTGTATGCCAAACTGGTGGCCGCGGCGCCGACCGCCGTTGCGCCTGAAGAGAGTGGTTTCTATGAGCGTATGGCGAGTAAAGGCCGCGCGCCGCTCTATCCGGACGATATTCTGTGGAACTTCGAAAAATTCCTGATTGGACGTGACGGTCAGGTCGTGCAGCGTTTTTCGCCTGACATGACGCCGGAAGATCCTATCGTGATGGAATCAATCAAGCTGGCGCTGGCGAAATAATGACGCTGCTGATGCAGCTCACGGACGTTGCCGGGAAGGGACGTCTTGAGCCTGTGACTGCCGCAGTCAACGCAGGTGAAATCCTTCACCTGGTTGGGCCAAACGGCGCCGGAAAAAGCACGCTGCTGGCTCGCATGGCGGGGCTGACCACCGGGGAAGGAGAGATAACCTTTCTCGGGCAATCGCTCGTCGACTGGCTACCCGCTACACTTGCCTCCCGTCGAAGCTACCTGGTTCAGCAGCAGGTTCCGCCCTTTGCGATGCCCGTCTGGCACTACCTGACGCTGCATCTGTCTGATAAAAATCAGGTGGGCTTGCTCAACGAGGTTGCTGCGGCGCTCGGGTTAGACGATAAGCTCACCCGGCAGGCAAATCAGCTTTCCGGCGGCGAGTGGCAGCGCGTGCGTCTGGCCGCCGTTATCCTTCAGATCCATCCGGCGGGAAATCCTCACGGGCGGATGCTGCTGCTGGACGAGCCGATGAGCGGGCTGGACGTTGCCCAACAGGCAGCGCTGGATACCCTGCTCAGCGCGCTATGTCGCAAGGGGATCGCCATTGTGATGAGCAGCCATGATTTAAACCATACGTTGCGCCACGCGCATCGGGTGTGGTTGCTGGCGCGTGGCAAACTGATTGCCAGCGGAACGCGCGACAACGTGCTGACGGCCGCCAATCTTGCGAGCGCTTACCACATGTCGTTCCGGAGGCTGGATATTGAAGGCCACAAGATGCTCATTTCCACGGCGCAGGAATAACCTTTCTTGCACAGTCGCATAGATGCACGCTAAATTACCGAAAGAACAAAAAAAGCAGAGGATTCGTCTGAAATGCGATTCTGGTTTCTCCTTGTTGCGGCGCTATTTCTTGCAGGATGCAGCAGCCATCGTGCACCTCCGCCCAACCCACGGCTTTCCGATTCCATTACGGTCATTGCCAGCCTGAACGATCAGCTCAGCAACTGGCGCGGCACCCCTTATCGCTACGGCGGCATGAGCCGGGGCGGGGTGGATTGCTCAGGATTCGTGCTGATGACCTTCCGCGATAAATTTGACCTCCAGCTTCCGCGAGAAACGCGTATGCAGGCGAAAATCGGCACTGAAATTGATAAAGACGAACTCCTGCCCGGCGATCTGGTCTTTTTTAAAACGGGCTCCGGTGAAAGCGGCCTTCATGTCGGCATTTATGACACCGATAATCAGTTCATTCATGCCTCGACCAGCCGTGGCGTGATGCGCTCCTCTCTGGATAATGTTTACTGGCGTAAAAACTTCTGGCAGGCCAGACGTATTTAACCGCTGCATAAGAATGTAGTGCGGAGGGCCTGGCGGTGAAAATAGACGTCAGGCTTTTCTTACGGGTTGATTAAAGTTAAATTTTTTGCCCAATTATTTATGGCGGCATGTGCCTGTTTTATCTAAAACTGGCTATTATTCAATAACCAGGATAAAATTAATTAAGATTCAGGGAAAAATCTGAAAATTAATACGGAAAGAATGAAATTAATCTTATTAAAATCAAGACAGTGGAATTGTGCCTGCAATTGCTCCAGGATGTTCTCTCTCATCTTTAATGCAGGACAAGCGCGATGATTATTACGCTAGATAATGCTTACCAGTCTGAACTTTTACTCCTTCCGGCGCGTGATAGTGCAGGTTTGCTTAAAGGTTTAGAGATTTTGGTTAACTTTACTGGCGTGGGTGCGGACGTACGGATCCCGACTGAACTGGTTATCCCCCATCTTTCTCAGGAAGATGAATTAGCGCTGTTTCAGGAGAAACTACAATTACTCGATACCTGTAAGCTATTTTTTATTCAGCATCAGTTAATTGCATGGATCAATATTACACCTGCAATTGTTGAGTTTTTATTAACTAATGAGAACGCTGTTTCAATCCTTGAACGATATCCGTTTCTTGAGTTTACTGTTAATGAGAACTATCCAGGTTTAAATAACGGGAAAGACGATCCCTGTCTGGCAAGAATGGCGATCCATTTCCCCTTAGTGCTGGCTAACTTCGGTGCAGGGGCTGCGTCCCTTAAGCCGGTTTATGATGGTCTGTTCAAACGGGTGGTTCTGGATAAAAACTTTATCCAGCAGCGTGTCTCGGCACTCTCGTTTGAGCCTTTTATGCGCGCTATTCTCTGGCAGATCGCGCCGCACTGTCAGTCGGTCATGGTCTCGGGAATTGACGATCACGGCATCTTACAACGCGTGCTGTCATTCAATTTTGGTGCAATGCAGGGAAGCCTGTGGCCTGCCGTCCCGGCAGAGCGGGTCACGACTCTCGTACAGCAATAACCCCTTTCTTCGCCCGTGTTTACGTCCAGGGAAACCCTCTACACTTAAAGCAGGAGGACTTATGACCCTGTCTTTTACTGCTCACTGGCACGATGAATTACCCGGCTTTTACACCGCGCTTAAGCCAACGCCTTTACAAAACGCGCGTCTTATCTGGCATAACGATGCATTAGCGGATTCGCTTGGCATCCCTTCGACGCTTTTTCAGCCAGAAAAAAGCGCCGGCGTCTGGGGCGGCGAAACGCTGCTTCCGGGCATGAAGCCGCTGGCTCAGGTCTACAGCGGACATCAGTTTGGCGTCTGGGCGGGACAGCTCGGCGATGGCCGCGGTATCCTGCTGGGTGAACAAGTTCTGCCGAATGGCGAAACGCTCGACTGGCACCTGAAAGGGGCAGGGCTAACCCCATACTCACGCATGGGAGATGGCCGCGCGGTGCTGCGTTCAACCATACGTGAAGGTCTGGCTTCCGAGGCGATGCACGCTCTGGGGATCCCTACCTCACGTGCGCTGTCCATTGTCACCAGCGACACGCCGGTGGCCCGCGAAACGATGGAGCAGGGAGCGATGCTGGTCCGCGTGGCGGAAAGCCATCTGCGTTTCGGTCATTTTGAACACTTCTACTATCGCCGCGAGCCGGATAAAGTCCGCCAGCTTGCCGATTACGCTCTTCGTCGTCACTGGCCGCACCTGCAAAACGAGCCGGACCGCTATGTTCTCTGGTTCCGTGATATTGTTGCGCGCACCGCCGCAATGATTGCCCGCTGGCAGGCCGTCGGCTTTGCCCATGGGGTGATGAACACCGACAACATGTCCCTGTTAGGGCTGACGTTTGACTACGGTCCGTACGGCTTCCTTGATGACTATCAGCCGGGTTACATCTGTAACCATTCGGACTATCAGGGGCGTTACCGTTTCGACAACCAGCCTGCGGTGGGGCTGTGGAACCTTCAGCGGCTTGCACAAAGCCTGTCGCCGTTTATCGACGTCGATGCCCTGAACGATGCGCTGGACAGCTATCAGGAGATCCTGCTGCGGGAATACGGTGTGTTAATGCGCACCAGGCTGGGGCTGATGACGCAGGAAAAAGGCGATAACGCGCTGCTGAATGGGCTGTTTGCCATCATGGCGCGTGAAGGCAGCGACTATACCCGAACCTTCCGTATGCTGAGCCAGACCGCGCAGCAGAGCGCCGCGTCACCGCTGCGCGACGAGTTCGTCGATCGACAGGCGTTTGATGACTGGTTTGCCGCTTACCGGGCGCGTTTACAGCAGGAACAAATTGATGACTATACCCGCCAGGCGCGGATGAAGGCGGTTAACCCGGCGATGGTATTGCGCAACTGGCTGGCGCAGCGGGCCATTGAGCAGGCAGAGCAGGGGGACTATACCGAGCTGCATCGGCTACATATCGCCCTGCGCACGCCGTTTGCCGACCGGGAGGATGACTATGTCAGCCGCCCGCCGGACTGGGGCAAGCGGCTGGAAGTGAGCTGCTCAAGCTAAGGGGCGAGAAAAACCTGCGGCGCGGCGTGCGCCGGATGTCTGCCGACGTGCACCTGCGCACCGTACCAGCGTGCCAGCGCGTCGGCCTGCAAAACCGTCTCCGGTATGCCCTGAGAAACAATCCTGCCGTTGTGTAACAGCAGGATCCGGTCCGACCATAATGCGGCAAGATTGAGATCGTGCAGCACCACGCAGGCGTGAAGATGGCCCTGACGGGTCAGCGATTTCAACAGGCGCAGCAGATGCTGCTGGTGGTAGAGATCCAGCGCGGAAGTGGGTTCGTCGAGAAACAGCCAGCCGCGTGGCGTTCCGTCACGCCACAGCTGCGCCAGCGCGCGAGCGAGCTGGACGCGCTGTTGCTCGCCCCCCGAGAGGGCATGATAGCGCCTGCCGGCCAGCGGCAGGCAACCGGCCAGCTGCAACACCTCACGCACAATTGACGGTTCCGGGTGACGCGTCCAGGGCGCACGCCCCATTCCAACGATCTCCTCCACCTGCCAGTCAAATCCAGGCTGAGATTGCTGGCGCATCACCGCCCGATAGCGCGACAGCGTCTGCGGATGCCATTCATCCAACGCTTTTCCCGCCAGCGAACAGCCTCCGCTGTCGGGTTTCAGATAGCCGGTCAGCAGCCGCAGCAGCGTGGATTTCCCCGCGCCGTTGGGGCCGATCAATGTAACCAGCTCTCCCTGCGACAGTGACAGCGAAACGTTATCTGTCAGCGTGCGGCCAGACCGGGTAAAAGTCAGATTTTCAGCCGTATAACGTTCAGCCATGCTGTTCTCCACGACGAAAAATGAGCCATAAGAACCAAGGAGCGCCAAGGATACTGGTGAGCAGGCCGACCGGCATTTCTGCCGGGGCGACCAGGGTGCGCGCGACCGTATCCGCCACCAGCAGCAGTAACGCGCCCGCGAGTACCGTGCCGGGGAGGGTTGCCCGGTGATCGGCGCCCAACCACATGCGCATCAGGTGCGGCACCACGAGTCCGACAAAGCCAATCACGCCGCTGACGGCGACAGCCGCAGCGACCAGCAGGGCGCTGCATAACAGTAATATTCGCTGTACAAGGGCAACGTCCACGCCAAGGTAATGCGCTTCCTCTTCACCCAGTTGCAGTAAATTTAACGCACTGGCACAGCGCCAGATCGCCAGAGCGGCAGGCACCATCAGCGAGGTCACGGCGAGCAGCGTGGACCACTGAGCCTGACCAAGACTTCCCATTCCCCAGAGTGAAAGCTGACGCAGCTGGGCGTCATTGCTGACCCACGAAAGCACACCCACTGCCGCACCGCACAGAGCATTGATGGCGATACCCACCAGCAACAGACGTGACAGAGAGGTGTCATGCTGCTTGCTGAGCAGGAAGATCACGCCTGTGGCTGCCAGCGCCCCAAGAAATGCCGCCAGCATAGGGGCGTAAAGCATCACCAGCGCGGGCAGCGCGAGCGGGAGCACAACCCACAGGGCGACGGCCAGCGCCGCACCGCTGCTGATCCCGAGCAGGCCCGGGTCGGCAAGCGGATTGCGGAACAGCCCCTGCATGACGCAGCCGGCGAGCGCCAGCGACCCGCCAATCACCAGCGCCAGCAGCACGCGGGGCAGACGGATGGTGAGCCAGATATGGCGTAGCGTCTCATCGCTGCCGCTCCACAGCACGTTCACCGGCAGGCGTAACGCCCCAAAACCGGTAGCCATGATCGTCATGACGGTAAGCGACCCCGCCAGAAGCCATAACGATAACGTGATGCGCCGGGACATCAGGGCAGTTGCTCCGCTCTGGCACGCAGCTGTTGTATGGCTTTCGGCGTGCGGACGCTGAAGCCCAGCAGGGCCATGTCATCAATAGCCAGCACCTGCTTGCTTCGTCCCGCTGGCGTTTGCGCCAGACCGGGCAGTTTCCACAGATTTTCTTCGCCGCCCAGCGCGTTAAGGCCCTCCTGCGAAATCACCACCAGATCCGGCTGGCTGGCCATCACCCCCTCCTGGGAAAGCGGCTGATAGCGGGTAAAGCCCTGCATGGCGTTCTGCAACCCGGCGGCGCGTATTGCCGCATCCGCGCCGGTCTGTTGCCCGGCCGCCATTGCGGTCATTCCGCCGTGGCTGAGGATAAACAGCACCCGCTTGTTGAGCGGCATTGAGGGCAGTGCCGCCAGCGCCTGACGCAGCGAGCTGCGCAGGGTTTCCCCTTGCGCCTCATGATGCGTCGCCTGAGCTATCACCCGTACTTTTTCGTCAATCGCGCGCAGGTCAGGCGTGCCGGGAACGGTAACCACCCGGACGTGGCTCTGTTCAACCTGCTTCAGCGCCAGAGAGGGCTGCGCCTGGTCGCTTGCCAGCACCAGCGTCGGGCGTACGGACAAAATCCCCTCCGCATTCAGCTGGCGAAGATACCCTACGTCAGGCAGCGCGTTTGTCGCCTGCGGCCACTGGCTGGTACTGTCGCGCGCAACCAGAGAAGACTCCGCGCCGAGGGCGTAGACGATCTCCGTCACGTCGCCGCCGAGGGCGACAATTCTCTCCGGCGCGGCGACGGCAACCAGCGGCAGGGCACAGAGCAGGGCAAACCAGTTTTTCATGCCGCCAGCCCTTCCGGCGTCAGGGCGTCAATCTGGCGACGCCACCGGCTCTGCTCAGGCTCGCCTTCGGTACGCTGCCCATAGAGCTGGGCGATCTGAGTGCCATCCGCAGCAAACAGCTCCAGGCTGGTAACGTGTCCGTCCGCCGTAGGTTTACGCGTTACCCACGTCTCGGCGATAGTCTCCTCCAGCAGATGCAGGGTAAAGGTTGGGTTGAAGATGTTCAGCCAGCCTTTCATGGGCGTCAGTTTTTCCACCACACCGGTGAAAATCTGCACGCAGCCGCGGTTGCCGACGAAGATCATGATTTCGTTTCTGTCCTGTCGCGCCGTCTCCAGCAGCTGTGCCAGCGCGCTGTTATCCACCTTACAGGCCAGATCGTCACTCACCAGACGAAACGCCTGCTGGCGGCTCAGGTTATGGCGCTTCAGTAAGCTAAAGAACTGATGCACGTCGGTCATGGCGCGCCACTCTTTCTCCACCGAGCCTGCATCAGCACCGTCGGAATGCGCAGGGGCCTCGACAGCCTTTAGCGCCAGAGCGGGGTTATCGGCAATGATAAAACGGGTCAGCACGTCGCCCCAGGCGGCAACGTCGGTGTGATCCGTGGTGTAGACCTTAAGTAAAGCGTCGCCCTGATGATCGAAGAACTGAATGCTCTGACGTTCGCCGCGGGAGGTCGTTTCACTTATGTGAAACGCGCTCGCCCACTGGTTGAGGAACAAACGCAGATCCAGCGCACGCGGATTTAGCACCAGCCCGGCGTGGCCGCCGAGGTGCTGGTTAGTAAACGCTCCGATCTGTTCATGAACGGCGTATTCGTTACGGCAGATGCATTTGGTTTCCCCCACCGACTCCAGCGCCGCCAGAATCTCACGGATTTCACCGCGCAGCCGCCAGGCGTCGTGTCCAACACGCGCAAATGCCAGCTCTGCTTCGCTGATGTGCATTAATCCGGCGATATCACGGGCGTACTTACCCGGATGTTCTTCTTTAAGCTCAAGCCAGCGTGTGTAGTGACCCATAATCTTATCCTTCTGAATCGTTGCCCCGAAGGGAATTACCATTGATAACTGACGAAGATCTTGCCGTTGCGGCCATCCTGCGGGATGCCCTGCGGTGACCAGTAGGCTTTGTCGAAGGCGTTCCCCAGCACGAGGGTGGTGGTGATGCCTTTGAACTGCTGCTGACCTTTATAGCTGACGTAGAAATCATTCACTGCGTAGCCAGGCTGCTCGCTGTAGCTGCTGCTGATGTGCGTTGAACGTTCGACGAAGGTGCCGATCCAGCCCACGGAGAATCCGCTTTGCGCCACCGGGATATCCAGCTTGCTGGTGACGGTGTCCGGGTTGATGCTGGAGATGTATTCGCCCGTGTCGGTATCTTTCCCGCGCGTGCGGTTGTAGGCCACGTCCAGGTTGAACAGGCTGGTCGCGTAGGTTGCCATCATGTCCCAGCCCCAGATTTTGGCATTTGGTACGTTATAGGACATGGTGGTGGCCGCCGCAAAATCGACGGTAGTGGAGATGTAATCTTTCGCTTTGGTGTCGAAGTAGCTGGCTTTGAACTCCAGCGCGTCGTTGGCGAGCAGCAGATCGTCAAAACGTAGCCCAAAACCGAACTCCTGGGTTTCGTTAGTTTCCGGACGCAGGTTCGGGTTCGGCACCCAGTAGTTGGTGTAGAAGCTGCCGATAGAGAAGTGCTTCGAGTCGTTATACATCTCGCCCATCGTTGGCGCGCGGAAGGCCTGGGCGTAAGAGCCGAACAGCATCAGCCAGTCGGCTGGACTCACGGTTAACCCGGCGCGTGATGACCACTTATCCGCATCCACGTCATCGTAACCGCTGCTGCTGCCGCGGTAGTTGTCGTAACGCGTCCCGCCGAGAAGCGTTACCGGCAGGTCGCGCAGGGTAATCTCATCCTGCAACCAGCCGGAGCTGAAGTCGATTTTAGCGTCCGGGAAGCCGGTGGTCGCGCCGCCAGGGTGTTGCTCCTGACGATAGTATTCCCCGCCGTAGGTCAGCAGGTGCGAGGCGAAGGAGTCGCTGAACAGGCGGGTGCGGTTTTCGACTTTTCCGCCTTTGGTGGTCTGCTTACGGAACTCGCCGCTGGCGTCGATGTTCTGGGCGTTGATCCTCGCTTCGGACCAGTAAATTTTCGCATCGGCGTTGAGCCAGTTGTTTCCGGCTGGCGCAATGCGGTAGCCAAGCTGGGCATCGCGCTGAATGGTGGAACGATCGGTCATCGGGTTACTGCTGCTGGCATCCGTG
Source organism: Enterobacter cloacae complex sp. AR_0002 (assembly GCF_001922365.1). Classification (NCBI taxonomy): domain Bacteria; kingdom Pseudomonadati; phylum Pseudomonadota; class Gammaproteobacteria; order Enterobacterales; family Enterobacteriaceae; genus Enterobacter; species Enterobacter cloacae complex sp. AR_0002. Next base: position 1,607,287 of record NZ_CP018814.1, on the reverse strand, counting down.
GTCTGCGGATTTTTCGGCTCCTGCGCGTCGTTGTTGTAGTAGCGCAGGGAGCCGCTCAGCGTCTGCGCCGGATCGATTTTCCAGCTGCCTTTCGCCAGCATATTGTTGATGGATTCGTCGTTTGGCGCCCTCGCGCCGTCACTCTGGCGAATGTCGCCGCGATCGCGGCTGGACCATGAGACCAGGCCGTCCAGGGTATCGGTGCGGCCATAGGCGCTGGCGCCCATCCCGATGCTGTGATCGCCCGTTGCACCGGTAGCAAATACGCGATAGCCGCTGTTTTTACCTGCATCCAGCAGATCGCTGGCGTCGACGGTGTCATACGAAATTACGCCGCCCAGCGCGCCGCTGCCGTACAGCAAGGCGGAAGGGCCGCGCACCACTTCGATACGTTTGATCAGCGCCGGATCGAGGAACGTGCTGTTCAGGTGTCCGGTATCGGTGCCCTGGCGCACGCCATCCACCAGCACCAGCACGCCACGGCGGTCATAGCCACGGAGGTTAACGTCCTGACCGTTGGTGCGCCCGGTGCCGTCCAGCGTCAGACCTGGCACCTTGCGCAGCAGGTCGGCAGCGGAGCTGGCGGTCTGGTTTTCCGGCGCGGTGGCGTCAATCACGCTCACCATCATGGGGGCTTCAAAGGCGCTGCGGGCATTGCCGGTGGCGGTGACGGTGATCTCGTCTGCAGCGGCAAACGTAACGCCCGGCAGGGTGCTGACAATCGCCAGCGCCAGAAGAGACGGGCGTAAAGACGCGGATTGCAGGTGTGGCATAGCAACTCTCCATAAGAATTGAAAAGCGCTGGCTGCCTGGGGATCACCTGGGTGGCTGGCGAATGTGTTGTCTGGTTTATTTAGTCAGGATCAGTTTTCCGGCATTGGTCTGGCGCAGCAGGTAGTGCTGGCCGTCATGCTCGATAATGACCCGTCCCTCCTCACCCAACAGGCTTTTACTGTCGATTCGGCGATCGGTGGGAGCAGGGGACGGCGCTGTGTGTGTTTTTGTTGGCGTTGCCGCGCTGTTATCGGTCGGTGACATAATGTTTATAAATAACAATCAATGTAACAATGATAATCATTATCAATAAACTGCAAATTCACAGCAAGCGTTTTTGTGAAAATTGTATGACGGGATCAAATTTGGGGGAGAGATGCGGTCTGACGCCCTCACCCCGACCCTATCCCACGGGGAGAGGGAGAAGGGCACGAATCGTAGGCCGGGTAATGCAAAGCCGCTACCCGGCAAGGGGTTAGAAGCGCGAATCTACCGCAGACGCCAGCATCTCCAGCAGCCGTTCGCTGTCTTCCCAGCTCAGGCACGGGTCGGTGATTGACTGGCCGTAGACCATTTGCTGTCCGGCGACGATCTTCTGCGTGCCTTCTTTGATAAAACTCTCCGCCATAATTCCTGCAATGGCGGTCGAGCCGCTGCGGATCTGCTGGCAAACTTCCTCGCAGACGTCTAGCTGGCGGCGGTGCTGTTTCTGACAATTGCCGTGGCTGAAATCCACCACCAGATGCTCGGGCAGGTCAAATTCCGCCAGCGTTTCGCAAGCGGCGGCAATATCTTCTGCATGGTAATTCGGTTTTTTACCGCCACGCATAATGATATGTCCGAACGGGTTGCCGCTGGTCTGGTAGATGGTCATCTGGCCGTTTTTATCCGGGGAGAGGAACATATGGCTGGCGCGTGACGCGCGGATGGCATCTACGGCAATTCGGGTATTACCGTCCGTTCCGTTTTTGAAGCCCACCGGACAGGAGAGCGCCGACGCCATTTCACGGTGGATCTGACTTTCGGTGGTACGCGCGCCAATCGCGCCCCAGCTTATGAGGTCGGCAATAAACTGTCCGGTCACCATATCCAGAAATTCGGTGGCAGTCGGCACGCCCAGCTCGTTAACCTGTAACAGCAGCTTGCGCGCCAGCGCAATACCGTGATTCACCCGGTAGCTACCGTTCAGATCCGGATCGGAAATCAATCCTTTCCAGCCCACGACGGTACGCGGCTTTTCAAAGTAGGTACGCATCACGATCTCCAGGCGATCCTGATACCTGCCGCGCAGCGTCTGAAGGCGTTGTGCATAATCCATTGCCGCGTCCAGGTCGTGGATGGAGCAGGGGCCAATCACCACCAGAAGACGTTTGTCTTCACCATTGAGAATTTTTTCGATGCGGCGACGGGAGGCCGTCACATGGTCCGCCACCTCGGCGGAAACGGGATGCAGCCGGGCCAGTTCAGCCGGTGTGACCAGGCTATCAATGCGCGCGGTGCGCAGTTCGTCGGTTTTGTTCATGGAATGTCTCAGAAATTTTTTGCTTCATCGGCAGACTACCGGGAAGTGATGGGCATCACCTTAAACCAATCCCTGCTGATTTCAAGTTCGGGGCACGTCGCCCCGAGGATGGCATGATAATAACTGAAACTGGATTAATGTACTAGCATATTAGTACATGCGGCGATTTAGCCCCATGATATCGAGGATCTTGGTGGCAATTTCTTCTACTGAATAGTTGGTACTGTTCAGCCAGGGAATTTGATTTTTCCGGTACAGCGCTTCGACTTCAGAGACTTCCATTCGGCACTGGCGCATCGAGGCGTAGCGGCTGTTCTCGCGACGTTCTTCGCGGATCGCCGCCAGTCGTTCCGGGTTGATAGTCAGCCCAAACAGCTTATGCTGGAGCGGCTTGAGCGCGGCGGGCAGCACCAGGTTATCCATATCATCGGCAATAAAGGGGTAGTTGGCGGCGCGGATGCCAAACTGCATTGCCAGGTATAGGCTGGTGGGAGTTTTACCGCAGCGCGACACGCCGAGCAAAATCACCTGCGCCTGGTCGAGATTGCGCAGCGAGATCCCGTCGTCGTGCGCCAGGGTGTAGTCAATAGCGGCAATACGCGCATCGTATTTGGTCAGGTTACCGGGGTTCAGCCCGTGGGTACGGTGGGCGATCGGCGTCGGGTCGAGCTTCAGTTCGCTTTGCAAGGGGGCAACCAGCGCCTGCACGATGTCCTGACAGAAGCCCTCGCTTTGCAGAATGATATTGCGGATCTCAGGGATCACAATGGAATAGAACACCAGCGGACGAACGCCGGTCTGCTGGTAAATAGCGTCGATCTGGTCCTTGACCGCTTTGGCCCGGCTCTCATTTTCCACGAACGGCAGCGTGATGCTGTTTATCGATACCGGAAACTGCGACATCACCGCGTGTCCCAGCACCTCGGCGGTAATCGCCGTCCCATCAGAAATATAAAAAACGTGGCGATCGACAGCATTATCCATTTTATCCACCCTGAATAGCGTACGTAATTGCCTGAAAGCATAAATTAAAAAAGTTAATTTCACAGCAAAGAACTTATCTGAATTTAAAATGAAATGGTGTTTTTGATTTTCCTGAAAAGTGGATTTCATTTTCCGAATAGCGGCTTTATTTCTATGGTTTTTGCCGGAATCTATAGGAATCATCGGGTTAGCGAATGCCGGGAAACTGTCCGAAAAGTTGAAAATTTAAATTGCTTACACGATTCACCGTTTTTTTAGCGGAAATAAATATGCCAGTATAAATACGTAGTCAGGTGTTTCTTACTCCGATCAAATATCACAAAAGGATTGTTTCGATGTCCAACAATGGCTCGTCACCGCTGGTGCTTTGGTATAACCAACTCGGCATGAATGATGTAGACAGAGTTGGGGGCAAAAATGCCTCCCTGGGTGAAATGATTACAAATCTGTCCGGTATGGGTGTCTCCGTACCTAACGGATTTGCCACAACCGCCGATGCGTTTAACCTGTTTTTAGACCAGAGCGGTGTAAACCAGCGCATTTACGACCTGCTGGATAAAACGGATATTGATGATGTCACCGAGCTTGCCAAAGCCGGCGCGCAAATCCGCCAGTGGATTATCGACACACCTTTCCAGCCGGAACTGGAAAAAGCCATCCATGACGCCTACAACCAGCTCTCCGCTGACGACGCGCAGGCCTCCTTTGCCGTGCGCTCTTCCGCTACCGCAGAAGATATGCCGGATGCCTCTTTCGCCGGGCAGCAGGAAACCTTCCTCAACGTCCAGGGTTACGAGGCGGTACTGGTGGCGGTGAAGCATGTGTTTGCTTCCCTGTTCAACGACCGCGCCATCTCCTATCGCGTCCATCAGGGCTATGACCACCGCGGCGTCGCGCTCTCCGCAGGCGTACAGCGCATGGTGCGCTCCGACGTGGGCTCTTCCGGCGTGATGTTCTCTATCGACACTGAATCCGGCTTCGACCAGGTGGTGTTTATCACCTCCGCATGGGGTCTGGGCGAGATGGTGGTGCAGGGGGCGGTGAACCCTGACGAATTCTATGTGCACAAGCCTACGCTGGCGGCTAACCGTCCGGCAGTGGTACGCCGCACCATGGGCTCGAAAAAAATCCGCATGATCTATGCCCCGACGCAAGAACATGGCAAGCAGGTCACCATTGAAGATGTGCCGCAGGAGCAGCGGGATCGCTTCTCCCTGACCGACGCCGAAGTGGAAGAGCTGGCGAAGCAGGCGGTGCAGATTGAAAAACACTATGGCCGTCCGATGGACATCGAGTGGGCCAAAGACGGACACACCGGCAAGCTGTTTATCGTGCAGGCGCGTCCGGAAACCGTCCGTTCACGCGGTCAGGTCATGGAGCGCTACACCCTGCACGCGCAGGGCAAAATTGTCGCGGAAGGCCGCGCAATCGGCCACCGCATCGGTGCCGGTCCGGTGAAAGTGATCCACGACATTAGCGAGATGAACCGCATTCAGCCCGGCGACGTGCTGGTGACCGACATGACCGACCCGGACTGGGAACCGATCATGAAGAAAGCGGCTGCCATCGTCACGAACCGCGGCGGCCGTACCTGTCACGCGGCTATCATTGCCCGTGAGCTGGGGATCCCGGCGGTAGTCGGCTGCGGTGACGCGACCGAACGCATGAAGGACGACCAGAAGGTGACGGTCTCCTGTGCCGAAGGCGATACCGGTTACGTGTATGCCGATATCCTCGACTTCAGCGTGAAAAGCTCCAGCGTGGATACCATGCCGGATCTGCCGCTGAAGATCATGATGAACGTCGGCAACCCGGACCGCGCGTTTGACTTCGCCTGCCTGCCGAACGAAGGCGTGGGCCTGGCGCGTCTGGAATTTATCATTAACCGTATGATCGGGGTGCACCCGCGTGCGCTGCTGGAGTTCGACGACCAGGACGCAAAACTGCAAAACGAAATCCGCGAGATGATGAAGGGTTACGACTCGCCGAGAGAGTTCTATGTTGGTCGTCTGACGGAAGGGATCGCCACGCTCGGCGCGGCCTTCTACCCGAAACGCGTGATCGTGCGTCTGTCGGACTTTAAGTCCAACGAATACGCCAACCTGGTGGGCGGCGAACGCTACGAGCCGGAAGAAGAGAACCCGATGCTGGGCTTCCGCGGCGCCGGACGCTACGTGTCGGAAAGCTTCCGCGACTGCTTCGCGCTGGAGTGCGAGGCGGTAAAACGCGTGCGCAACGACATGGGGCTGACCAACGTGGAAATCATGATCCCGTTCGTCCGTACCGTGGATCAGGCGAAGGCAGTGGTAGATGAGCTGGCGCGTCAGGGGCTGAAGCGCGGCGAGAACGGGCTGAAGATCATCATGATGTGTGAAATTCCGTCCAACGCCCTGCTGGCAGAGCAGTTCCTGGAGCACTTCGACGGCTTCTCCATTGGCTCGAATGACATGACGCAGCTGGCGCTCGGCCTGGACCGCGACTCCGGCGTTGTCTCTGAGCTGTTCGATGAGCGTAACGAGGCGGTGAAAGCGCTGCTCTCCATGGCCATCCGCGCGGCGAAGAAACAGGGTAAATATGTCGGGATTTGCGGCCAGGGTCCTTCTGACCATGAAGACTTTGCGGCCTGGCTGATGGACGAGGGAATTGATAGCCTCTCCCTGAACCCGGACACCGTGGTGCAGACCTGGCTGAGCCTGGCAGAGCTGAACAAGTAAAACCTGCATAATCTGAAAAAGGCGAGGATATCTGTCCTCGCCTTTTTTATTTTCCTGCGAATATGCTCACCATCACAAATAAAGCAAAAAACCAAATATCATAATTTATCTGTTAATTTAGACAATTGTTAGCGGGCAGTGCGTTGCTAATACTTGAGCCTTACCGCGTACATCCGTCGGGATGATGCGCGACTGGTTGAAATACGTTTTAACCTGATAAAAAGGCAAATAACAATGACAATCTCCTCTGTATTACGTACCAAAGATAAAATAGGTTATGGCCTCGGCGATATGGCCAGCGCGCTGGTCTGGCAAACGGCAACGTTATTTCTCGCTTATTTCTATACGGACGTATTCGGTTTGCCTGCCGCCATTATGGGCACCATGTTTTTAGTGGTGCGCGTGGTCGATGCGTTTGTCGACCCGTGCATTGGCGCGCTGGTGGACCGCACTCAGACCCGCCACGGTCGTTTTCGTCCCTGGCTGCTCTGGTTTGCCATTCCGTTTGGCGTGAGCTGCCTGATTACCTTCTACGTACCGGATGCCGGGCAGACGGCAAAAATTGTCTATGCCTGCGTAACCTATGCCATCCTGAGTCTGATCTATTCTGCGATTAACGTCCCTTACTGTGCCATGCCCGGCGCGCTGACGCTCGACCCGCGCGAACGCCACTCGCTGCAATCCTGGCGCTTTGGCCTGTCGTTTATCGGCGGGTTGATTGTAACGGTCATCGCGCTGCCGCTGGTCTCATTATTAGGCCAGGGGAATGTGCAAAAAGGCTATTTCTATGCCATGAGCCTGATGGGGCTGCTGGGCATTGTTTTATTCTTCTGCTGCTTCTTTATGACCCGGGAGCGTTACTCGCCGCGCAATGACACCTCCGGTTCGATGCTGACGGATTTAAAACTGCTGGCCGCCAATAGCCAGTGGCGAATTGTTTTTCTGTTTAATATTTTACTGTTAACCGCCGTCGTGACGCGTGGCTCTGCGACCATGTATTACGTTAACTATGTTCTGTTACGTCCGGAACTGGTTTTTGCCTTTATTGTTTCCGGCATGGTGGCCTCCTTAAGCGGCGCATTATTATCTGAACGCCTGCTGGGGAAATTTGACCGGGTGCGTGCCTATCAGTGGACCATTATTTCTTTCGTTATTTTTGGCGCGCTGATTTTCTTCATTCCGCCTTCGCAGGTGTGGCTGATATTCGGTCTGAATATTGTGTTTAGCTTTATTCAGAACCTGACCACGCCGCTGCAATGGACCATGTTCTCCGATGTGGTGGACTACGAAGAACACCGTAGCGGCCGCCGCCTGGACGGGCTGGTCTTTTCTACCGCCCTGTTTGCCATCAAGTTTGGGCTGGCGCTGGGTGGGGCGGTGGTCGGTTGGGTGCTTGGCATGGTGGATTACGCTCCGGGTCAGGCAAACCAGGCGCCTCATGTTCTTGCAACCATCAATGCCCTGTTCACCCTGATCCCCTGCGCGCTGTTCCTCTGCATGGTGGCGCTCCTTGCCATCTACAAACTTAACAGCCGGCTGGTGGACAGCATCGCCCGCGAGCTGGCCAGCAAACGCGATAGTCGAAACGATGCGGGGCAGCTCAGCCCGGCAACCCAATCCGCACTACAGGAGTAAACCATGACTGCGATCTACAAGGACGCGGGACGTCCCGTACACGAGCGTGTCGCTGATTTACTGGCGCGTATGACGCCGGAAGAGAAATTTGCCCAGATGCACGCGTACTGGCTGATCCTCGATGAACACGGCAACCACCGCGAGCGCAGCGATCTGAGCGATGAATTCGCTGGCGTGAGCGAACAGGCGTCCCTCAATGAAAGGCTGAAGCTCGGCGTCGGGCAGATCACCCGTCCGCTCGGCACGCACATTGTTAATGCAAAAACCGGCGTGCGTGCCGCCAACCGCCTGCAACGCATGATGATGGAGGAGACCCGGCTCGGCATTCCGGCGCTGTTTCATGAGGAGTGTCTGGTGGGGCTGCTGTGCAAAGATGCAACCCTGTTCCCGTCGTCGCTAAACTACGGTTCCACCTGGGACCCGGCGCTGGTGCAGCGCGCGGCGGAGCAGATTGGCAAAGAGGCCCGATCCGTCGGGTGCCAGCAGGGGCTGGCCCCCGTGCTGGATGTCTCGCGCGATGTGCGCTGGGGACGGACGGAAGAGACATTTGGGGAAGATCCGTGGCTGGTAGGGGTGATGGCGACGGCGTACGTGGAGGGGTTGCAGGGCGATAAGCGCGATCTGCTGGCGACCCTGAAACATTACGTCGGCCACTCCTTCAGCGAAGGGGCGCGCAACCATGCGCCGGTCCATCTCGGTTTCAGCGAGCTAAACGATACCTTCCTGCTGCCGTTTGAGATGGCGGTGAAGCTGGCCAACGCCGGTTCGGTGATGCCAGCCTATCACGACATTGATAATCAGCCAGGGCACAGCGACCATTTCCTGCTCACTACCGTGCTGCGTGAACAGTGGGGCTTCGACGGCATTATCGTGGCGGATTACGGCGGCGTCAGCCTGCTGCACCAGCACCACGGAATTTCTCACGATCCAGCGGAATCGGCGGCGCTGGCGTTTAACGCCGGGCTGGACGTGGAATTGCCGAAGGATGACTGCGCGCGTCATCTGGCAGAAGCGGTAGAGCGTGGGCTTATCTCAATGGCGAAAGTGGATGAGATTGTGGCGCGCGTGCTAAGTGAAAAATTCCGTCTCGGGCTGTTTGAAAAACCGTACGCCGCCGAAGACGGCATCGATTTGCAGAGTGAGGCGACCCGGCAGGTGGCGCGCGAGGTGGCAACAAAATCGATCACGCTGCTGGAAAATAACGGCATATTACCTCTCGGCGGAAAACCCCGTGTAGCGGTGGTGGGGCCGACGGCTGACGATCCGCTGGCGCTGCTGAGCGGCTACAGCTTCCCGGTTCACCTGATCATCAGCGATATGGTTGAAGAGACCTCGCAGGTGACCACCCCGCGCGCGGCGCTGGAACAGTACCTTGGCGCATCGCTGATACGTTACGCCAAAGGGTGTCACATTATCGAAAAACGGATGGCGGGCGCGCCGGTGTTCCCGGGCGACAGCGGCGGTAAACCGATACAGCAATCGCCGGTTTCACAACGTATGGATCTGATCCCCGACGCCGTAAGCGCGGCAAAAGAGAGTGACGTGGTGATAGCCTGCGTCGGCGATCTCGCCGGGCTATTCCAGAGCGGCACAGTGGGGGAAGGCTCGGATACGGATTCGCTAAACCTGCCGGGCGTGCAGCAACAGCTGCTGGAGGCGCTGGTGGCAACCGGTAAGCCGGTGATTGTCGTCATGACGGGCGGGCGTCCTTATAACCTTCAGGGGCTGGAAGAGAAGGTGGCCGCGCTGATGATGGCCTGGGCGCCGGGGCAGGAAGGGGGCTGGGCGATTGCCGATGTCTTAACCGGCCGCGCGGAGCCGCAGGGCAGGCTGGTAGTGAGCGTGCCGAAAAACGCCGGGGCGATGCCGTACTACTATAACCACAAGCTGAAAAGCGGCGGCACGCCGTTTGCGTTCCATTTCGGCGCACTTTACCCGTTCGGTTACGGTCTCGGCTGGACGCAGTTTCGCTGGGGCGCGGCCCGCCTGGCTGAAAGCCGCGTCCCGATCGACGGAGAGGTGGCGTTAAGCGTCGATATCACCAACACCGGCGAGCGCAGCGGCAGCGAAGTGGTACAGGTGTACGTACGCGATAAGGTCGCCACGCAGGTGCGTCCGCTTCAGGAGCTGAAAGCGTTCCAGCGCGTTACGCTTTCACCGGGAGAAACCGCCACGCTGACCTTTACCCTGCCGGTGGAGATGTTTAATTTCACCCGCCGGGACGGAAAGCGAATTGTCGAGCCAGGGGAGTTTGAGCTACAGGTTGGCGCGTCCTCGGCGGATATTCGCGCGGTGGTGAACGTGCAGGTAAGCGGAAAGACGCGGGTACTGGCGGGGGATTGGCGGATGCTTAGTCGCTGTGACATTACACTGGCGTAAAAAGGATAAAAAAAAGCCCATCGTGGGAGATGGGCAAAGACTACACACAGCAATTCGTTGTTTCACTCAGGGGATTTCCATGCTTATAAATCAAGGTGTTGATTTATAACCGTGTCTTAATAGTAGGCATGCCAGGATTTTGAGTCGATCGGATTCGTCTCAATAGTTAAAGGCAGGTAAAGATTTCTTGAAGAGAATGACGGTTTTAGGCAGGAAAAGGCGGGTCTGACCAGTGTGCAGAGAATAAATAGTTTAGCAACGTTTAAGTATTGCTGTGGAGAGTGTAGGCCGGGTAAGCGTTAGCGCCACCCGGCATCCGTTCTTACTGCGCGTTCTTATCTTCCAGCTCTTCAAGTTCGCTTAAGATGACGTCTGGATCGGTTCCCGGCGGCGGTACTTCATGCACCCAGGCGGAGAAGAGACGCCAGGTCACCGCTAGCAGAACCGGACCGATGAACAGGCCAATCATGCCGAAGGCAATTAACCCCCCGATTACCCCGGACAGGATCAGAATCAGCGGCAGGTCAGCGCCCATGCGGATGAGGAGGGGACGGATCACGTTATCCATGGTGCCCACCACGCAACTCCAGACCAGCAGCACCGTGCCCCAGGTCGTATCCCCCGTCCAGTAAAGCCAGATAATGCAGGGAACCAGCACCAGCAGCGGACCGAGCTGCGCCAGACAGGTCATCAGCATGACGACGGTGAAAATGGTGGCATAAGGTACGCCGGAAATCGCCAGCCCGATTCCGCCAAGTACAGCCTGCACCAGCGCTGTGACCACCACACCGAGCGCCACCGCGCGGACGGCCTGGGCTGCCAGCAGCACGGCCGCATCGCCGCGTTTACCTGCCAGTCGGGTGGCGAAATGACGTACCCCCAGCGCAACCTGCTCGCCGCGCCAGTACAGCAGGGCGCTGAAGACCAGCATCAACGTACAGTGCATCATGAAGCGACCGATGTGCGCAGCCTGCCCCACAAACCAGGTGGTGGTTGTGCCGATGTACGGACGCACTTTGGCCATCAGGGCGCTACCGCCCATCTCCAGCAGGCTGTGCCAGCCGCTGTACAGTTTTGCGCCCACAACAGGAATACTGTTCAGCCACGCGAGATCCGGCAGCGTCATATCACCGCTGGTGACCGCGCGAATAACCGGGCCGCTACTGTCAACCAGGCTGTTAACCAGTAGTGCAATGGGAATAATAAACAGCAGGAACAACAGCAACGTCATCACCAGCACGGCCAGGCCGCGGCGACCAAACAGCAGTTTCTGCAAACGCAAGAGTAAAGGCCAGGTGGCGACGACGACGGTCGCGGCCCAGGCAAATCCGAGCACGAAAGGACGAACGATCCACAGACACGCAATAATCATAATGGCTAAGAACAGCACCGACAGCAGTATCTGCGCGACATCCCTGGGCTGACGAAGATTGACCATAAACGAAACTTTCCTTAAATGAACACCAGCAAGGCTGATGGGAATATAAACCGCATCTCTCTAATCATTAGTGATTTCAGCGATTTTTGACAGGCGGATTTTGCCCGTAATTCTACGAAGCACATAAGAAAAAAATGTGATAAAACTTTCCAGACACAACGCAAACGATTTCACACTATTCTCATTAGGGTCGACAGCAATGATCCCACAGATTTCTCAGGCACCGGGCGTCGTTCAGCTGGTGCTTAATTTTTTGCAGGCACTGGAGCAACAGGGTTTTACAGGTGACACCGCTACCGATTATGCCGACAGGCTGACGATGGCGACCGATAACAGTATTTACCAGCTTCTTCCCGATGCCGTCGTTTTCCCGTGCTCTACCGCCGATGTGGCGCTCATCGCCCGTCTGGCATCGCAGGAGCGTTTCAGCTCCCTGGTCTTCACCCCGCGTGGCGGCGGGACGGGTACCAATGGGCAGGCGCTGAACCAGGGCATCATCATTGATATGTCCCGCTATATGAACCGCATCATTGAGATCAACCCGGAAGAGGGGTGGGTGCGTGTGGAAGCGGGGGTGATCAAAGATCAGTTGAATCAGTTTTTGAAACCTTACGGCTATTTTTTTGCGCCGGAGCTTTCCACCAGTAACCGCGCGACCATTGGCGGGATGATCAACACCGATGCCTCGGGGCAGGGCTCACTGGTGTACGGCAAAACCTCCGACCACGTTATGGGTGTGCGGGCGGTGCTGCTGGGGGGCGATATCCTCGATACCCAACCGATGCCGATCGAGCTGGCCGAAACGCTGGCAGCAGAGAGCACCACCAGCGGACGGATTTATCGCACCGTGCTGGAGCGCTGCCGCGAAAATCGCGAGCTGATCCTTGACAAATTCCCGAAGCTAAACCGCTTCCTGACGGGCTACGATCTGCGACATGTCTTCAATGACGATATGAGCCAGTTTGATCTTACCCGCGTACTGACCGGGTCAGAAGGGACGCTGGCCTTCATCACCGAAGCGCGTCTGGATATCACCCGGTTGCCAAAGGTGCGCCGTCTGGTGAACGTCAAATACAACTCCTTTGACTCGGCGCTGCGTAATGCACCGTTTATGGTGGAGGCGCGGGCGCTGTCGGTGGAAACCGTCGATTCAAAAGTCCTGAACCTGGCCCGGGAGGATATTGTCTGGCATTCGGTGAGCGAACTGATTACCGACGTGCCGGATAAAGAGATGCTCGGCCTGAACATCGTCGAGTTCGCCGGGGATGACGCAGAGCTGATTGAGAGCCAGGTAAGCACGCTCTGCCAGCGTCTGGACGAGCTGATTGCGCAGGGGGAAGGCGGCGTCATTGGCTGGCAGCTGTGTAACGATCTCTCCGGCATCGAGCGAATCTACGCGATGCGTAAAAAGGCGGTGGGGCTGCTCGGCAACGCGAAAGGGGCGGCGAAGCCGATTCCGTTTGCGGAAGATACCTGCGTGCCGCCGGAACATCTGGCGGATTATATCGTGGAGTTTCGCGCGCTGCTCGACAGCCATGGTCTGAGCTATGGCATGTTCGGGCACGTTGACGCGGGCGTGCTGCACGTGCGCCCGGCGCTGGACATGTGCGATCCGCAGCAGGAGATCCTGATGAAGGCGATCTCCGACGAGGTCGTGGCCCTCACGGCCAAATACGGCGGTTTGCTGTGGGGCGAGCACGGCAAGGGGTTCCGCGCCGAGTACAGCCCGGCCTTTTTTGGCGAACAGCTCTACGCCGAGCTGCGTAAGGTGAAGGCCGCGTTCGATCCTCATAACCGCCTCAATCCGGGAAAAATCTGCCCGCCGGAGGGCGTTGATGCGCCGATGTTGCAGGTGGATGCCGTTAAGCGCGGCACCTATGACCGCCAAATTCCGATTGCGGTACGCGCTTCCTGGCGCGGCGCGATGGAGTGTAACGGCAACGGGCTGTGCTTTAACTTCGATGTGAAAAGCCCGATGTGTCCGTCGATGAAAATCACCAGCAACCGCATCCACTCCCCAAAAGGGCGTGCCACGCTGGTGCGCGAATGGCTGCGCCTGCTGGCCGACCGCGGCGTTGACCCGCTCAAGCTGGAACAGGAGCTGCCGGAAAAACGCGCGAGCCTGCGCGGGCTTATCGAACGCACCCGCAACAGCTGGCATGCGAACAAAGGCGAATACGATTTCTCGCATGAGGTGAAAGAGGCGATGTCCGGCTGCCTGGCGTGTAAGGCGTGTTCAACCCAGTGCCCAATTAAAATTGACGTACCGGAATTCCGTTCCCGCTTCCTCCAGCTGTACCACACGCGTTATCTGCGCCCGATGCGCGATCATCTGGTAGCAACGGTGGAGAGTTACGCGCCGCTGATGGCCCGTGCGCCAAAAACCTTTAACTTCTTTATCAACCAGCCACTGGTGCGAAAACTGTCTGAAAAACATATCGGCATGGTGGATCTGCCGCTGCTGTCGGTGCCATCGCTCCAGCGTCGGCTGGTGGGGCACCGCTCGGCGAATATGACCCTGGAACAACTGGAAGCATTAAGCCCTGAGCAGAAAGCGAAGGTGGTGCTGGTGGTGCAGGATCCATTTACCAGCTATTACGATGCGCAGGTGGTGGCCGATTTTGTCCGACTGGCCGAGAAAATCGGCTACCAGCCGGTGGTGCTGCCGTTCTCGCCGAACGGCAAGGCGCAGCACATTAAAGGCTTCCTCACCCGCTTTGCGAAAACCGCGCAGAAAACTTCAGATTTTCTGAATCGCGTGGCGCAGCTCGGCATGCCGATGGTGGGCGTCGATCCGGCGCTGGTGCTCTGTTACCGGGACGAATATAAGCAGACTCTCGGCGATAAGCGCGGTGATTTTCAGGTCTTACTGGTACACGAGTGGCTGCCTGCGGTGCTGACGCAAACGCCCCCTCAGGAGGTCAGCGGAGAATCCTGGTACCTGTTTGGGCACTGCACCGAAGTGACGGCGCTGCCGACGGCGCCTGCCCAGTGGGCTTCTATCTTCTCCCGGTTTGGCGCGAAGCTGGAAAGCGTCAACGTGGGCTGCTGCGGTATGGCCGGAACCTACGGCCATGAAGTCAAAAACCACGCTAATTCGCTCGGCATTTACGAGCTGTCATGGCATCAGGCGATGCAGCGCCTGCCACGCAACCGCTGTCTGGCGACGGGCTACTCCTGCCGCAGCCAGGTGAAACGGGTGGAAGGTAACGGCGTCCGCCATCCATTGCAGGCTTTACTGGAGATTATCGGATGATCTGGAAACGTGCGGTCACGCTGGAGGCCTTAAATGCCATGGGCGCGGAGAACATGGTCGGTTTGCTGGACATCCAGTTCACGCGCATTGGCGACAACGAACTGGAAGCGACGATGCCGGTAGACTGCCGTACTCATCAACCGTTTGGCCTGTTACACGGCGGCGCGTCCGTCGTGCTGGCCGAAACGCTGGGATCGGTGGCGGGCTACCTGTGTACGGAAGGAGAGCAGAAGGTGGTGGGTCTGGAGGTCAATGCCAACCACATCCGCTCCGTTCGCAGCGGGCGCGTGCGCGGCGTCTGCCGGGCGCTGCATGCTGGAAGCCGCCATCAGGTGTGGCAGATTGATATCCTGGACGAGCAGGATCGCCTGTGTTGTTCATCAAGGCTGACGACGGCCGTTGTGTAAAGTTTCCGGATGTCTTGCTTTTGGTCAAAAATTAGCCGCCTGATTGTGATATACTGGTCACGTTTTGAACATAAGCGAGGACATCATGGATACTGAAATAACCCCAACACAGCTGGCAATTGAATATTTACGTCGCGATAAAAGCAATCTGTCTCCAGCGCAGTACCTGAAAAAGCTGAAACAGCTTGAGCTGGAATTTACGGATTTGCTGGCGCTCTCTTCAAACGAACTGAAAGAAGAGATCTACTTTGCCTGGCGGTTGGGCGTTCACGTCCATTAAGCAGTGAAGAAAAGGCCGCAAGCGCGGCCTTTTTTGTGTCTGACAGTCAGTATCTGGCAGGCAGTTTATTAATTTTAATCAGCCGGCCTTCTTCCATTTCGATGAACCCGCCCGTTTTCAGGTCAGCCAGGATCCGCATTACGCCGCTGCGGGAAAGCTGGGTTTTATCCCTGATATACCTTTCCGCCGTCACGCTACGTCGGTAGCTGTCATCTTCCTGCATCAGCAGCACGAGCTGCTGGCGAATCATCTCGTACGCGGTTGGCGCGCCTTTCGGCATGACGTTGTGATAAAGCCGGTTATAGACAAACATTAGATGATTAGAAAGCAGCCCCCACAGCGCCTTCTCTTTGATAATTTCAGCCACCCGATCGGTCGTGAGCACACCAATCAGGCAAGGCGTTACCGTTCGAAGGTAGTCGGTAAAATAGATGTCCGTCAGGTTAGCGAGGCCAAACAGGGCGGGACTGCGCGCCGTCGAAAGCATCATGTCGTCGCTTCTTCTGTATATGGCGACCGTGCCGTCAAGAATTAAATAACACATGCTCTGCCCGTTTACCTGGAGATTAAGTTGCTCGCCGGGATCGGTTTTATGCGTGGTGCAGTGCGGCTGTAAATGAGAAATCAGTTCCTGAGCATAGGGAGATCCGCGATGCGATGGTTTGTCAGAAGACATAGCGTTAACCTGGAAAGAGACTGTACTCTCTATAGTGTCGCTCTTCTTTTCCACCTTCTCCAGAGATAAATACAGCCTCAGTATTTACGGGGTAAGTGATGGATCTCTACTAGAACGCCACGCTCCATGGTGATGTATTTCCCCGTCCGCAACTCCGCGAGGATCCGCATAATGCCGCTGCGTGAAAGATAGGTGCGGCTTTTGATATAGGCTGCGGCGGTAATGTTTTGTCTAATGGCTTCAGGCTCCTGCATCAACTCAACCAGCTGAAAGCGGATAATGTCATAAGCCGACATTTGCGATATCTGGGCGCAATGTTCGTAAACGCGCGATGCGGTATAGATCAGCAGGTTTGAGAAGTGCTCCCATAAATTCTGTTGTGCGACAACATGATTGAAACGCGCCAGCGAAACGCTGGCCACCTCTGAGGTTTCCAGCGCTCTGACGTACAGGTGCTCAGACGATAACTGGCTGCTCACGCCGAGTATAAATGGCGCAGATTCAGAATTTAAGACGATACCGTCCCCGCGACGGTGCAACGCCACGCTGCCATGCAACAGTAAAAAGCATTGACGGGTATCGCCGGAGCAATAATGGATAATTTCTCCTCTGGCAATAATGCCTCTCTCCGCATGCGGCAAAACATTATCGATTATTTTTTCAATGTGCTTAAAAGGCTTAGCGCCGAGCACTGTTGATTTATCAATTTCTGACTCAGGCGCGAATCGGGTATTCATTTGAGACCTCACTGACTGATGCGATCATTTTTTGATCGGCATAAAGAATTATCTTAAAAAACAGCAGGTCAGGGAATGTTAGCAGCGAGTCTAATTATAGACTTATCTTTTTTTAAGTGTTAATTAATTGAAATTGCAACTTTTTTTGTTCAGGTCTAAAAGTAGACTGTGGACATTATTCTTAAGCTATTCCCGAGTGAATATGTTTTTTATTTGTTAAAAGAGGGTCTACAGCTAGACCTCAAAATTGATTGTATGCGGAAAAGGAGTTGTATAAATTTTGACTCGTCGGAAGGGGTTTAATTTCTGCAACTGAATGTCGGTAATAAATAGAGTAATACGGGATATAAAATTATGAATAAAAAATTGATGATGGCAATGTTAGCGGCAGGTTCTGTACTCACTATGACCAATGCATTGGCAGCGGCCGGTACCGTTAATTTTAACGGAAATATTCTGGATTCTGCCTGCGACGTTGATGTGGCATCCCAGAATCAGGTGGTGGTATTGGGCGATTATTATAAAACGGAATTCCCGACAACCGGGGCGAGAACGGCTGCGACGCAGTTTAATATTATTTTGAAAAACTGTCCGGTAACGGTCACCAATGCAAAAGTCCGTTTTGATGGCACGCCGGATTTAACCAACGCCAGCCTGCTGGCGATTGATACGTCCGTGGCGGGAGCGGCTACCGGGGTGGCGATTAACCTGATGACGGCAGATAAAGCCGATCTGCCGCTGCACGGCAGCAACAGCTATACCTACGCACTCAGCAGTACGGCTGATAATACGTTGAGCTTCTACGCGCAGTATATTTCCACCGCGGCATCCGTTACCGCGGGCCCGGCTAACTCGGTCGCGAACTTCTCTGTGGTGTACAACTAAGTCAATGGCAGTAATTAGCAGGGGGCCGCCTGGCCCCTTGTTTTATGAGGTAAAAAAATGCGTTTTATCACCACAACGGGCCTGGTTATGGCGCTGTTACCGCTGACGTTAACATCCGCCAGTGCAGGAGTAATTATTGGCGGCACCCGTGTTATTTTTGATGGGGCTAAAAAAGAAGCGTCAATAAATATTACGAATCCTGATAACGGTCCTTATTTAATTCAGTCGTGGATAGATGTTCAGGATGAACAATCGGGTAAAGCGCCTTTTATTATTACTCCTCCGCTGTATCGGCTGGACGGCGGACAAAAAAACCTCGAGCGTATTGTCATGACAGGCTCTCTGCCTCAAGGGCAGGAGAGTTTATTCTGGCTGAACATCAAAGCTATTCCGTCAGCCTCTAAGCAGATGAACTCGCTGCAAATTGCCGTCAAAACGCGCATCAAATTAATTTATCGACCAGAGGCTCTTCGTGCGTCTACCCCCGAGGAGCAGGCCAATAAATTAACCTGGCGTCGTGCGGGAAATACCCTTCTGGTTAATAATCCAACGCCGTACGTTATCAATTTCAATGAAATTACGTTGGGTAATAAGAAACTTGACGATGTCACGTATGTGATGCCTTCGGGCACAGCCCGTTTCCCGTTACCGAATGGAACCAGTGGCAATACGCTGACGTTTAAAGTCATTAACGATTATGGCAGCCCTGGTGAATTACACCGGGCCAGTTTGTGATCCTTACGCGTTAATCAGGTGCTCGTCATGACAACGGCATTGAATACAATGCAGCCTGCGCGCCTGGCAATATTTATTGCCCTCGCGCTTGCTGGTGTCTCTCCCACACTGTATGCCAGTGAGACGTTTAATACGGAACTGGTAGAGCTGGATAATCCCGGAATGGGGAAAGCGGATTTATCTGCCTTTGAATCCGGCTCGCAGGCGCCCGGGACATACCATGTTGATATTATTCTTGACGATCGGCTGCTGGAAACGCGGGATATTCGTTTCATGGCAGTGAAGGATGCTAACGGCAGTGAAACGTTGCAGCCGTGCCTGAGTATCGGGCAGTTAAAAGCGTGGGGCGTGAAAACGGCGCTTTTCCCGCAGCTCGACGCCGGGGAAGGAGAATGCGCCGATCTCAGGGCGATTCCACAGGCCAGCGCGGATTTCCAGTTTGGCGCCCAGCGCCTGGCGATCAGCATCCCACAGGCGGCCATAGACCTGCCAGCGAGAGGTTACGTTCCGCCGGATATGTGGGATGAAGGCATTACCGCGGCCATGCTCAACTACAGCCTGAGCGGGGCAAACAGCCGGGCAAGAAGCGGGGCAGGCACCCGCAGCGACAGCCAGTATGCAAACCTGCGGCCGGGGATCAACGTCGGTCCCTGGCGGTTACGCAACTACACCACCTGGTCCCGCGATGCGTCCGGCCTGGATAAGTGGGACAACGTCTACACCTTGATGCAGCGCGCGATTATTCCCCTGCAAGCCCAGCTTACGCTCGGAGACAGTTCCGCGCCTGCCGATGTCTTTGACAGCATGCCGTTTCGCGGCGTCCAGCTGGCGTCCGACGACGATATGCTGCCGGATTCCCTGAAAGGCTATGCGCCGGTGGTGCGCGGTATTGCGCGAACTAACGCGCAGGTCGTGGTGCGTCAGAATGGCTATCAAATCTACCAAAGCTACGTGGCGCCGGGCGCGTTTGAGATCGCGGATATGTATCCCACCGGCGGCGCGGGCGATCTTGATGTCACGATCGTCGAAGCCGATGGCAGTGAGCAACATTTCACCCTGCCGTACGCTTCGCTGCCGGTCCTGCAACGGGAGGGGCGACTGAAATATGCCCTTACCGCCGGGCAATATCGCTCGTATAACCGTAGCGTGGAGAAAACCCCCTTCGGGCAACTGACCGGAATTTACGGCCTCCCTCACGGAATCACGCTCTATGGCGGCGTCCAGGGGGCAGATAAGTACCAGTCGGCGGCTCTGGGGATGGGCAAGAACATGGGCGATCTCGGGGCAGTATCCGCAGACGTCACCCTGGGCTGGTCAACGCCGGAGCATACCGCGAAAACAAACGGTCAGTCGTGGCGGGCCAGATACAGCAAGAATTTTATCACTACCGGAACCAACTTTTCGATTGCCGGGTATCGCTACTCGACCCGCGGCTATTACGGGATGCATGACGTCCTCGGTTCGTACGGCGACAGCAGCGCGCTTCAGGACAGGCGACGTAACCGTGCCGAGCTGACGATGAGCCAGACGCTGGGGGACAACCTGGGCGCGCTTACCCTCAGTGCGGCGCGGGAAGATTACTGGAATGACGGTAAGTCGATGGCTTCGTGGAGCGTCGGCTATAGCAACTACTGGCACAACATCAGCTATGGCCTGACATGGACCTACAGCAAAAATGTCCGCTCAGCGTCAGAAAACCGCAAAAGCCAAAAAAACGCTGACCACGACCAGCTTCTGTCGTTCAACGTCAGCATTCCGCTGGATAAATTTTTGCCGCAGACATGGGCTAATTATGGCATGAACGCCAGCAGCAATAACGGGACGACGCATAACGTCGGCCTGAACGGGGTGGCACTCGAGAACCGTGCCCTGAGCTGGAACGTCCAGCAGGGATATGGCACAGAGGGCGTGGGGAATACCGGCAACGTGAACGCGGACTATAAAGGCACCTATGGCGAAGTCACGGCAGGTTATGGTTATGACAAAAACAGTGAACGCCTGAATTACGGGCTGCAAGGCGGCATTCTCGCCCATGCTGATGGCATCACGCTTTCCCAGCCGCTGGGGGAGACCAGCGTCTTAATCAAAGCCCCAGGCGCCTACGACGTGGATATCCGCAATCAGCCCGGTGTACGGACAGATTTTCGCGGATATACGGTCGTGAGCAACCTTTCTGTCTACCGGAAAAACGATCTCACCCTCGACCCGGAAACGATGCCGGACGATGTCGAGCTGGAGATCAACACCCGCACGGTGACGCCGACGCGGGGAGCGGTGGTGAGAGCCGATTATCTGCCGAAGTCAGGTCGCCGGGTGCTGATGACCTTGACCGACAACGACCGCGCCGTTCCGTTTGGGGCGGTGGTCACCCTTGTGGGTGATGAAAGCGGCAGTTTTATTGTCGGCGATCGCGGTCAGGTCTATTTAACCGGGATGCGCGAGCAGGGAACGTTAGTCGCCACATGGGGAAGTCAATCCAGCCAGCAATGCCGCGCTGATTTCACGCTGCCGAATCACTCAATGTACGGTGGGATCGCTGATATGCGCGCCACCTGCCGTCAGGAACGCTAACATGAAATGTCTTAACTCGATGCTGCTGCTCTGTTTGCTCGCGGCGGGAAGTATCGCTCGTGCCGGTACCTGCACCACCATCATCCCGCAGCTTTCCACCCTGTCCGTGGGGACGATCAACGTGCAGCGCGATGCGCCTGTCGGCACGGTGGTATTTTCCGGCGCGGCGTCAGCCACAGGCTCCTATCTTACCGGGTGTACGAATCCGCTGATGCTGGGATTCAGCATGCGCTACAACAGCGCCACGTTGAGCAGCTACGGCAACCATGTTTACAACACGAACGTCATCGGGATAGGGATACGCTTTTCCTCCAACGGCTATTTTGAAAACCCGAGCAATACGTTCTCGTACAATGCGCAGACCTCCTATGTGGACTGGTACGGCGGGAGGATTGAGCTGGTGGTGACCGGCCCGGTCTCATCGGGGGCATTAACCCCGGGGGTGATTGGCGTCGTGACGCTTCAGGGAAGCGACGGCCTCTACCGTGACGGTCTGACCACGCAGCTCACCTCCGGCAACATCAATGCCCTGGCGTGCACGGTGAATACGGCCCAGCTGACGTTTCCGATAGGGGATATTCCCGCTTCGGCGTTCGGCACCGTGGTGGGCACCACGCCAGCGGGAGCACAGAACACGCAAAACCTGGGCTTAACCTGCGCCGCCGGAACCAATATTACGGTCTCGCTCAGTGGAATACAGAATCCGGACAGCGCCAATACCAGCGTGATGGCCTTAACCGGGCAGGGAAATGCCGGCACTGCAAAAGGGGTGGGGGTGCAGCTAATCTATAACGGTGCACCGCTGGCGATGAACAGCCGACTATTTTTGCGACAGTCTGCCGGGGGGCAAGAGACGTTGCCATTAACGGCCCGATATTACCAGACGTTAACCCGCGTGGAGTCAGGTTCAGCGAATGCCTCCGCCACCCTGAATTTGACCTACCAGTAGCAGGTAAGAAGATGAAAATAAGATGCAGGACACTGCTGTTACTTGCCTTACTCAGCGGGAAGGTATGCTCCGCTGATAGCGTCAACATCGGTGTGACGGGAAATATCGTGGCGTCGCCATGCATATTTAATGGCGGCAATAACAATCTCGATGTCAATCTGGGCAATATTCAGGCAACCAATATGGCGACGCCGGGCTCAACATCGGATCCGGTGCCTTTCAGTCTGCTGTTTACCCAGTGCCCAACGGGAACGCAGAGTGTGACCGTCGCTTTCACCGGCAGCCCCGATCCTGAGGCGGGCGCGGACTATTTTATGAACAGCGGTTCGGCCACACATGTGGCGATAGCCATGCGCGATGCCCAAACCGGTGCGCTTAAAGGAACAGGCTCCAGCATGACCCAGACCATTGCCGCGGACAGAACCGCGACATTAGCTATGCTGGCCTCGGTAAAATCCATGACGGGGGGCGCCACGCCGGGAAGCATCCGCGCGGTTGTGGTGATGACGATGCAGTACAACTGAATGCCGGTGATAAGCCTTTTTTAAAGACGTTGGTGTGAACTATGTTAAATATTCTGATTCAGGAAACGGATCTGTTTTTTCAGGCTGGGCTACAGAGCTTTTTCGAAGATTTTTTTAAGCATAACTTTCATCGCTCCATCACTTTTCACCTGGCGCTGACCAATGAAAACGTCAGCCAGGCCGATATTATTGTTCTTTCATTATGTCAGGGGGAAACGCTGACCTGTTTTCCGGAATTACTGGCCCGGCAAAAAGGAATTGTGATAGGTCTCGTCGACGATGAGCTGCGCTTTTCGGCGCTGCCTTCCTGCTTTCAGGACATTATTTTTCTTCCTCGCCGGGCATCGCTTGATCGTATTAGCGGCGTTCTGTTTATTGCGTGGTTCACGACGCAATTACCGGGTTACACCTGGAATAAAAAGACCTGTTTCGACTGCCAGCATAAAGGGTTATCCCGGCAACAAATTCGTATTCTGGTCAATTTTTACCGAGGGCTGTCGGTAGTGCAGACCGCTCAGGCGCTGGAGATGAGCGAAAAAACGGTCTTTACCCATAAATATATGATGATGCAAAAATTTAATCTGCGAAGCGATTACGAGCTGATCGTACTGTTGAGAAGGCTGATGGAGAAAAAGAGCCGGCCGAACCTGCTTCGCGATTACCTGGAAAATAATTATGCACAACAAATAGCCTGAAACGGCAGCGGATAGCTGGCCGGGCAGCGATAGCCGCCACCCGGCAAGCATTTAAACGTTAACCGCAGCGATCAACCGCGTCTTCATGGTCTGGTACGCGGAAGCCGCAAAATCCTCCGCCCAGCGCTGGTCCTCGATTGCCTCAAGCTGCACGGCGCAATACTTCGTTTCCGGCGTTCTGGAGATCGGGTCGAGATTATCCTGCGTCAGCTCATTACAGGCGCCAATCCACCACTGGTAGGTCATATAGATTGCTCCCGCATTGATGCGCTCGCTGATGCTGGCGCGGGTGATCACTTTACCCCGGCGTGAACGTACCCAGACCAGCTGGCCTTCGGCAATCCCCCGTTCATCCGCGTCGGCCGGGTTAATTTGCACCCGGCCCGGCTCGTCGGCCAGGCTTTGCAGCGCGGCGCAGTTCCCGGTCATGGAGCGGCAGGAGTAGTGGCCCACTTCGCGCACTGTGCACAGTACCAGCGGGTAATCCGCATCCGGTGTCTCCGCCGGGGCGCGCCAGGGGGCGGCAAATAGCTGGCCTTTGCCAGTGGGGGTGTCGAACTGATTATCCTTGTACAGGTAGGGAGTGCCGGGATGATCGAGGGTTGGACAGGGCCACTGCACATGACCCATCTCGCCCATTTTTTCGTAGGTCACGCCGTAGAAGAGGGGGCACAGCTCGCGCATTTCGTCCCAGATCTGCTGGTTATCCTCGTAATGCATGGGATAGCCCATTTCCGTGGCCAGCAGGCTGATGATCTCCCAGTCACGCCTGACATTGCCGCTGGGCTCAATGGCTTTGCCGAAACGCTGAAAGCCGCGATCGGCACAGGTGAACACACCGGCGTGTTCTCCCCATGAGGTGGCAGGGAGCAGCACGTCAGCCAGCTCTGCCGTTTTGGTCATAAAGATGTCCTGAACCACCACAAAATCGAGCGCCTCAAAGCCGCGGCGGACCAGACCCAGATCGGCTTCTGTCTGAAGCGGATCTTCCCCCATGATGTAATACGCTTTGATCTTACCTTCCAGCGCGAGATGCGGCACTTCGGTGATACGCGTTCCGACGCGATCGTCCATCCGGTTGACATTGATTTTCCACGCATCGGCAAATTTCAGTCTGACCGCCGGATCAGTGACGTCCTGGTAGCCGGGGAACATATTGGGCAGAACACCCATATCGCAGGCGCCCTGAACGTTATTTTGCCCGCGAACCGGCCCCACGCCGACGGCAGGGCGGCCCAGATTGCCGGTCAGCAGTGCCAGGCTGGAGAGACCTTTCACCACATCGACCGCCTGACCAAACTGCGTGACGCCCATTCCCCACATCACCGTTGCTGAAGGCGCCGCTGCGAACATGCGCATTGCCTGACGAACATCCCGCGCGGGGATCCCCGTCAGATGTTCAACCTGCTCGGGTGCGTAATCTTTTACCGTCAGTCGGTACGCCTCAAGCCCTTCTGTAAAGCGAGCAACGTAGTTTTTGTCGTACAATTCCTCTTCAAGCAGGACATAGCCAAAGGCATTGACCAGCGCCATGTTACTGCCATTTTTTAACTGAAGATGAAGATCGGCAATGCGTGCCGTTTCAATATGACGCGGATCGCAGACAATGATTTTAGCGCCATTTTCACGTGCTTTAAGCACGCGTCGGGCGACGATGGGGTGAGAGTCGGCGCAGTTATAGCCGAATACCAGCAGGCATTTTGAGTTTTCAATATCGTTAATGGAATTGCTCATGGCGCCGTTGCCGAGGGTCTCCTGTAAACCGGCAACGGAAGGACCGTGACAGACGCGGGCGCAGCAGTCGACGTTGTTAGTATTCAACACCGCACGGGCAAATTTTTGCATCACATAGTTGGTCTCATTGCCCGTTCCCCGCGAGGAACCCGTGGTCATAATGGACCGAGGGCCGTACTGTTCTTTGATGCTTTTAAGCCTGTAAGCGGTATAGCGAATGGCCTCTTCCCAGGTAACAGGGGTAAAGGCCTCGCCTTTGCTGTAGCGGATCATGGGCTGCGTCAGGCGGGGGGTAAGCAGCCGAGTATCATTAAGAAAGTCCCAGCCGTAGAACCCTTTCAGGCAAAGCGTGCCCTGATTAGTTACGCCATCAGCGGCTTCGGCACGGATAATCCGGTTATTTTTAACGACGAGGTTAAGTTTGCAGCCTGCACCGCAGTAGGGGCAGACGCTGGCGATTTTTTTCATCAATAACAGACCTGTTAAGAAATGAAGCAATGTTTACTGGAAAGCCCAGTCCCTTAGCGGACTAAGCAGGATCCATGCCAAATTCGGCGTGCTTGATTAACAGGGCGTTAGGGGAGAGAGGGCGTGTCATCGTCAGTCCGTTCGTCAGAATTGACGATGACACGCTATCCGAAGAGATGGGAAGAGTGAGGCGTTAAAGATCGTCCATGGTGTAACCGACGACAATTTCCAGCGTCTTGCGGATCACATCCGCCTTAACGACATCATCGGTGGATTCCAGCGTCTGGATCAGCCAGAGAATGATCGCTTTGTTGGTCAGATGACCTTCGGAAGCAAGAACACAACGAACCGCAGTCGAAAAAATGGCAGACTCTTCAGCAAAGCGATCGCCTGCGTGACGGAAATACTCCGACAACGCGCTATCTAAAAAGGCGGAGTGGTATTCGGGTTGAAGCTGAATATTTTGTCTCATTTGTTCTCACCGTAGCTGTAAAGTTGTAGTCAATGTATCTTTTTGGGATCGGACGGTTTTCCATTTCCAAATAACGGCACTACATTGTCTCGGTTATTTTTGAGAGATCCCTCTCTCTGAATTCGTCCTTGTGCGGTTCTGCGACCTTTAAAAGCGACCGTGCCAGAGCTGATTTCAGCTATCACCCTCGCTAATGTCTCCCGCCGCTGGGGATCCGTCTCACAGGCTTGCATGTTACGCAGACGCTGAACCAAACCCTCGGTCGTTACAGGACCGCGCTCCTTCAAAAGTGAAAGAGCGGCTTCTCCAATAAGCTGGTCGATCAGTCTGTCCGCATCACTGCTGTTCATAACATTAACGTTCGAAGAGCAGGCCAAGAAGCATGTGATAATGATGCTCCTCTTCCGGGCCATTGGCCTTTTCAAGGCGACTTAACAGTTTTGTGCAGAGCGATTTGCGATTCAGATTCCGCCCGTCGCTAAGGATTTCAACAACAACCTGACCCAATGTTTCCTGTTGGGTTGGAAGCGCGGCTTTTTCGAAGTACTGCGCAATTGCTGTTGCTGTGTCTGCGAGGTGTCCGTTCTGCTGCATGTTTCGCTCCTGTAAATTTTCGTAATCAGTAACGTTACATTTAAGGTATACATAATTTTCAAATCTGTACATTAAAAATGTACAATTTTTTAAATATTTTATAATATATTTGATAAAGTATATATTTATCATATGGTTATATGTATACAGCTTACTGCTAAATTCACAAAATATATTGTACAATTCGAAGTGGCGTTGCAGAGTTGTACAAGCCCGGAAAAGGCGCAAAGAAGTCATGTAAATTGTTGAGATGTAAATTATTTATTGGGTAATTAATGTGCTATAACAGAGTTCTCCCCACGTGTTTTCGTGGTCACCCCCTCAATCTTCAGGATTAGCATGCTCACAACCATTATTTACCGCAGTCATATCTGCGAGGACGTTCCAGTGAAAGCGCTGGAAGACATGGTCGCTGCTGCAAATTGTAGAAATCGCCAGTTCGATGTGACGGGGATTTTGCTGTTTAACGGCACACACTTCTTTCAGTTACTTGAAGGGCCCGCTGATAACGTTAAGGAGATCTATCAGCTCATCTGCCGTGACCCACGGCATCACAACGTGGTCGAATTATTAAGCGATCACGGGCCTTCAAGACGTTTTGGCAACGTAGGTATGGAGCTCTTTGACCTTCGTCAGTACGACACCGACGAAGTGCTACAAAAGGTACTCGATAAAGGCACAACCCGCTATCAGCTGACCTATAACGATCGCGCCCTACAATTTTTCCGCACCTTCGTTGAGGCCACTGAAAAAGCCAACTACTTTGAGCTGCCTCCGGCTGACGCCTGGGAGTTTGTCACCGAAAACACGCCATTATCCTCCCAGCCAACGGTAGTGGCAAAGGGCGCGGACTGTAGTTTCGCATTTCAACCTATCGTCGATCCGTTTATGCAGCAGGTGGTTTCCTGGGAAGCCCTGATCCGCACGCCGTCCGGTGAGTCCCCGGAAAGCTACTTTGCCAACCTGTCGCGTGAGGCGCTGTACGAATCGGATCTGAAGAGTAAGCAGGTGGCTTTGTCGATGGCCAGCGCGCTGGGCCTACAGACTCAAACGTTGTCCATTAATCTGTTGCCGATGACGCTGGTTAATGTTCCTGGCGCCGTCGATTTTTTACTGACGGCAATTGAGGCGAACGGTTTTGTGCCGGAGCAAATTGTGGTCGAGTTCACCGAGAGCGAGGCGATCTCGCGCTTCGAAGAGTTCACCAGCGCGGTCAGACAGCTTAAAAGCGCCGGGATCAGCGTGGCCATCGATCACTTTGGCGCGGGATTCGCCGGTCTGCAACTGCTGGCCCAGTTCCAGCCGGACAGAATCAAGATCAACCGTGATTTGATTGCTAACGTGCACAAGAGCGGCCCGCGTCAGGCAATCATTCAGTCAATCATTAAATGCTGCGCCTCCCTGGAAATTCTGTTCTGTGCGGTAGGCGTAGAGCTAGCTGAAGAGTGGATGTGGCTGGAATCTGCCGGGATTTCTCAGTTCCAGGGTCACCTTTTCGCCAGCCCGCGTCTGGGGGGCATTCCGGCGATTGCCTGGCCCGAGAAAAAGTACGATTTATAAAAAACCTGTACGTAACTGTTAAAAGTGACCTGTACGTACGGCTAAATTTATACAACAATATATTAACGAGTGAGTGGTTCTTTGAGCCATTCACTTGTCTCAGAACGAGGAGTTAGTTATACAAATGATTTGTACAATCTGATAAGGTTGGTTTGGTTAGGTATGGAAGTATTGTGCGTGAGGGAGTTAATGGCCTATTACAGTATCGGCGAAGTGGCCGAACGATGCGGTATCAACCCCGTTACGTTGCGTGCCTGGCAGCGCCGTTATGGATTGTTGAAGCCGCAGCGAAGCGAAGGGGGCCATCGTCAGTTTGACGATGAAGATATCCTGCGTATCGAAGAGATCAAACGCCTGATGAAAACGGGTGTTTCGGTCGGTAAAGTAAAAGCGCTTCTTGAAAATACAGAAGTGATGACTCAGGGGAACTGGGCATCGTTTCAGGAAGAGATGTTAACCGTTCTGCGCTATGCCAGCCCGGCAAAACTGCGCGCCAAAATCGGCGAGTTCCGCCGTGACCATGCGATGGATGTTCTGATAGATAACATCATCACCCCTGTGCGGCAGCGAATGAACCAGGACCAGAATACGGTGCGTCACATGGCGAGCCTGCTGGACGGTGTCCTGATTGAGTTTGCCGTTGCAAGCCTGGGTGAGTCGCGAAAAAAAGCAGGTAAGGATGCGCTGCTGATTGGGTGGGAGTGCGACGACCGTACGCATTTGTGGCTGGAAGCGGCCCGTCTTGCCTACAAAGGCTGGCATATCGACGTGCTGGCTGAGCCGATTGATTCTCCACGTCCTGAACTCTTCCCCGGGCAAAAAATCTTCGTCTGGACCGGTAAAGCGCCTACGCCTCGTCAACAGGAGCAGCTCGACCACTGGCGTGAACAGGGTTTCGCCGTTTCGATCCATCACTGATGTTAAGGGGGCCAACGGTAAACCGCCAGTGCGGGATTTTGCCTTCTGGCGATACGACAGGGGTATCCGCGAAGATGCATAGCATCAGTACCCCTGTCATATCGTCGGTTTATTCCATCATCAGGTTGTCTGAAATATTCATACTGGCCACGGATTCAACTTTCCACACGCCATCTTCCTTGACCATGCAGTCAATCACGGTGTGATCCCGCTTTTTGCCGAATGAGATATAAACCTGCATACAGGCGGCATCGTAATCCAGCGCCCGCGCACTGACGATGTCCCAGTCATCTTCATATCCCTGAGCCTTGATGAACATATCGACGTCAGGCACGTCATATTCATCTGGATCCAGCTTATCCATGGCTTTGAGTTTGCTGATAGTTTCGCGGGTTACATATGGCCTCAGCGCTTCATAGTTTTTCAGGGGCTCTTTCCCGATAATAATTTGCGAGATGTACCACTTATTAAACTGAAGGGCAGCGGATACCTCAGGGGGGAACTTCTGTGCAGCGGATGCGAGAGTGGGCAGAAGCAGGATCGCCAGAATTTTTTTTTTCATGTCAGTCATGCCTGTAAATTGCATATGCTGGCTTTAATTCCCGGTATTCCTTTCCCGGATACATTGTTCGCTGAACAAAATCAGAGTACCAGACGCCGTTCCCACCATAGATGCAAGCGTGGCCATATGGGTGGTGCGCAGTGGGCTGGATCACCGCCACATCGCCCTCAACAGGCTCACCGTAAACCTGGTGGAAACCCGCCAGAATTAAATTGCTTTTCATATCCTTAGCATAATGCGTGTTCTGTAGATTAGCACCGCCGGCGCGAATGGATTTCGAAACAAATTCTGCACATCTTTTCTGGCTATACTGACCTGCATGCTGGCGAGCATGAACTGCGGCTTTATGGGCACTCCACATAATTTAATCCCTTATTGAATAAATGGTTAACAAGGGAAACATTACGCCGAAAAGGGATGAGTTTATGTAATTAATCATGATCGGAATTTAACCACTATCAGACTGATAAATAATGGTTAACTTATCCATCAAACGTCTTTATGCGCGCCCAGGTAAGGCAAAAAAGGATTAAAAAGAACCTGGCTTAAGGGGGAGGCATACGTAAATAATGTATTTGGTGCCTGGGCGTACTTTAGCTATTTTAAAAATAGGTATTTCCAATACAATTTTTATCATTGCCCGCCACCTTACCGCCTTTCTTATGAAATGCATTATTTATCAATGCATTGAACAAATCTAACCATCCCATCCGCATCCCGTCACAGGGTCTATGCTTAATGAAAGTAGCCAAAAAGGGCGGTTTAGCCCAAAGCCCCTGCACGCAGGGGGTTGAAGTGATAATCGTTATCACTAACATGGTGTTATGCCCTGGTGGCTTATCAGATGAGGTGGACCTATGGAACTGCATTCAGAAACCTTCAATCCGGCCGATTTTGCCTGGCGTGGCTTAACGCTGACGCCCGCGGCGGCGGCGCATATTCATGAGCTGGTGGCAAAAAATCCCGACATCCTCGGCGTACGCTTAGGCGTTAAGCAGACTGGCTGCGCGGGATTTGGCTACGTGCTGGATACCGTAACCGAACCTGAAAAGGACGATCTGGTCTTTGAAACCGACGGTGCAAAGTTATACGTCGCACTACAGGCGATGCCTTTTATCGATGGAACCGAAGTCGACTACGTTCGGGAAGGTTTAAACCAGTTATTCAAATTTCATAACCCGAAAGCCCAGAACGAATGCGGCTGCGGCGAAAGCTTTGGGGTATAGGCGGTACTATGTCTCGTAATACTGAAGCAACGAGTGATGTAAACACCTGGAGCGGCGGACACCTCAACTATAAAGAGGGTTTCTTCACGCAGCTGCAAACCGATGAACTGGCGAAAGGCATCAACGAAGAGGTCGTGCGCGCCATTTCGGCGAAACGTAACGAGCCGGAGTGGATGCTGGAGTTTCGCCTGAGCGCATTCCGCGCGTGGCTGGAGATGGAAGAACCCCACTGGCTGAAAGCGCATTACGATAAGCTGAACTATCAGGATTATAGCTATTACTCTGCGCCCTCCTGCGGCAGCTGTGATGATACCTGCGCCTCGCAACCCGGTGCGGTACAGCAAACCGGTGCGGAGAACAGCTTCCTGAGTAAAGAGGTGGAAGAGGCGTTCAATCAGCTCGGCGTGCCCGTGCGCGAAGGCAAAGAGGTGGCGGTAGACGCCATTTTTGACTCCGTCTCGGTGGCAACCACCTACCGTGAAAAACTGGCGGAGCAGGGGATTATTTTCTGCTCCTTCGGGGAAGCCATTCACGATCACCCGGAGCTGGTGAAAAAGTACATTGGCACCGTGGTACCCAGTAACGATAACTTCTTCGCGGCACTGAATGCGGCGGTGGCGTCAGACGGTACCTTTATCTACGTGCCGAAAGGCGTGCGCTGCCCGATGGAGCTCTCGACCTATTTCCGCATCAACGCGGAAAAAACCGGCCAGTTTGAACGCACCATCCTGGTGGCCGATGAAGGCAGCTACGTTAGCTACATCGAAGGGTGCTCCGCTCCTGTGCGCGACAGCTACCAGCTGCACGCGGCGGTGGTG
This sequence comes from Enterobacter cloacae complex sp. AR_0002, assembly GCF_001922365.1. Classification (NCBI taxonomy): domain Bacteria; kingdom Pseudomonadati; phylum Pseudomonadota; class Gammaproteobacteria; order Enterobacterales; family Enterobacteriaceae; genus Enterobacter; species Enterobacter cloacae complex sp. AR_0002. The sequence continues at coordinate 1,575,774 of NZ_CP018814.1, read as the reverse complement.
GAGGTCATCATCCATAAAGATGCGGAAGTGAAGTACTCTACGGTACAGAACTGGTTCCCGGGCGACGGTAACACCGGCGGTATTCTGAACTTCGTCACCAAGCGTGCGCTGTGCGAAGGCGAAAACAGCAAAATGTCCTGGACGCAGTCAGAAACCGGCTCCGCCATTACCTGGAAATACCCGAGCTGTATTCTGCGCGGCGACAACTCAATCGGTGAGTTTTACTCCGTGGCACTGACCAGCGGTCATCAGCAGGCCGATACCGGCACCAAGATGATCCACATCGGTAAAAACACCAAATCGACCATCATCTCCAAAGGGATCTCTGCCGGTCACAGCCAGAACAGCTATCGCGGGCTGGTGAAAATCATGCCGACGGCAACCAACGCGCGTAACTTCACCCAATGTGACTCCATGCTGATTGGCGCGGACTGCGGGGCGCATACCTTCCCGTATGTCGAATGCCGCAATAACAGCGCCCAGCTTGAGCATGAGGCAACTACGTCACGTATTGGTGAAGATCAGCTTTTCTACTGCCTGCAACGCGGGATCAGTGAAGAAGATGCGATTTCAATGATCGTTAACGGCTTCTGTAAGGACGTGTTCTCTGAACTGCCGCTGGAATTTGCCGTTGAAGCCCAGAAACTCCTCGCCATTAGTCTTGAACACAGCGTCGGTTAAGGAAAGCACATGTTAAGCATTAAAGATTTACAGGTTAGCGTGGAAGAGAAAGAGATCCTGCGTGGCCTCAATTTTGACGTCAAACCGGGTGAAGTTCACGCCATCATGGGGCCAAACGGCTCCGGGAAAAGTACGCTTTCAGCGACGCTGGCAGGACGCGAAGATTATGAAGTTACCAGCGGCTCCGTTGAGTTTAACGGCAAAGATCTGCTGGAGATGTCGCCGGAAGAGCGTGCCGGCGAGGGCATCTTTATGGCCTTCCAGTATCCGGTGGAAATTCCGGGCGTCAGCAACCAGTTCTTTCTGCAAACCGCGCTGAACGCGGTGCGCAAGTATCGCGGCCTTGAGGCGCTGGATCGCTTTGACTTCCAGGATCTGATGGAAGAGAAGATCAAGCTGCTGAAAATGCCGGAAGATCTGCTGACCCGCTCGGTAAACGTGGGTTTCTCCGGCGGTGAGAAGAAACGTAACGATATTCTGCAAATGGCGGTTCTGGAGCCAGCGCTGTGCATTCTCGATGAGACCGATTCAGGGCTGGATATCGATGCCCTGAAGATCGTTGCCGACGGGGTGAACTCCCTGCGTGATGGCAACCGCTCATTTATCATCGTGACACATTACCAGCGAATTCTGGACTACATCAAGCCGGACTATGTCCACGTGCTTTACCAGGGACGCATTGTGAAATCCGGTGACTTTACGCTGGTTAAACAACTGGAGGAGCAGGGTTATGGCTGGCTTACCGAACAGCAGTAATGCACTTCAGCAGTGGCACCGGCTGTTTGAAGCGCAGGCTGGAGCGCGCTCTGAACAGGCTCAGCACCATCTCCAGCAGATGCTGCGTCTCGGTTTACCGACGCGTAAACATGAGAACTGGAAATATACCCCGCTGGATGGCCTGCTGAACGGCGAGTTTGTCACCCGTCTGGCGCAGGTCAGCCCCGATCAGCGCGACATGCTGGCGCTGAGCGTGGATGCCGTGCGTCTGGTGTTTGTCGACGGTCTGTTCCGTGCGGAGCTGAGCGACAGCGTGCAGGAGAGCGGGTTCGATATCGTCATTAACGATGAACGTCAGTCGCTGAACGCGCCTGTTCAGCCTGAAGTCTTCCTGCACCTGACAGAGAGCCTGTCACAATCTGTCACCCATATTCGCGTTAAGCGTAACCAGCGCCCGGCGAAACCGCTGCTGCTGATGCATATCACCCAGGGCGTTGCGGGTGATGAGATTAACACCGCCCACTATCGCCACCATCTTGAGCTGGCAGAAGGGGCGGAGGCGACGGTGATCGAGCATTACGTCAGCCTTAACGACACCCGTCATTTTACCGGTTCGCGTCTGACGATGAACGTGGCGGCCAATGCCCAACTGCACCACATCAAGCTGGCGTTTGAGAATCCGCTCAGTCACCACTTCGCCCACAACGATATTCTGCTGGGCCAGGATGCCGCGGCGTACAGCCACAGTTTTCTGCTTGGCGGCGCGGTGCTGCGCCACAATACCAGCACCCAGCTGAACGGTGAAAACACTACGTTGCGTATTAACAGCCTGGCGATGCCGGTGAAGTCAGAAGTGTGCGACACGCGCACCTGGCTTGAGCATAACAAAGGCTACTGCAACAGCCGTCAGCTGCACAAAACCATCGTCAGCGACAAAGGACGTGCGGTGTTCAACGGCCTGATCAACGTGGCGCAGCACGCCATCAAAACTGACGGGCAGATGACCAACAACAACCTCTTGCTGGGACGTCTGGCAGAGGTGGACACCAAACCACAGCTGGAAATCTATGCGGACGACGTGAAATGCAGTCACGGCGCGACGGTCGGGCGTATTGACGATGAGCAGATGTTCTACTTGCGCTCGCGCGGGATAGACCAGCAGGCCGCGCAAAAGATGATTATTTACGCCTTTGCGGCTGAGCTGACGGAAGCGCTGCCCGATGGCGGACTTAAACAGCAGGTGCTGGCCCGTATCGGTCAGCGACTGCCTGGAGGCGAAGCATGACATTTCCCGTAGAGAAAGTCCGGGCAGATTTTCCGGTACTGACCCGTGAAGTGAACGGTCTGCCGCTGGCCTATCTCGACAGTGCGGCCAGCGCGCAAAAACCAAATCAGGTGGTGGATGCGGAAGCCGAGTTTTACCGCCACGGTTATGCGGCGGTACATCGCGGGATCCACACCCTGAGCGCCGAGGCGACCCAGCGCATGGAAAACGTGCGCACGCAGGTTGCGGCCTTCCTCAACGCGCGTTCGCCGGAAGAGCTGGTGTTTGTGCGTGGCACCACCGAAGGGATCAACCTGGTGGCTAACAGCTGGGGTAATGCGCAGGTGCACGCGGGGGATAACATCATCATCACCCAGATGGAGCACCACGCCAACATCGTGCCCTGGCAGATGCTCTGTGAGCGTGTGGGGGCGCAACTGCGGGTGATCCCCCTGAATGAAGACGGCACGCTCCAGCTGGAAAAGCTGGACGCTCTGCTGGACGACAGAACGCGGCTTGTGGCGGTGACCCACGTTTCAAACGTGCTGGGCACGGAAAATCCGGTGGCGCTGATCGTCGACAAAGCCCATCAGGCCGGTGCGAAAGTGTTGATTGATGGTGCCCAGGCGGTGATGCACCATGCGGTTGACGTTCAGGCCCTGGACTGCGATTTCTACGTCTTCTCCGGGCACAAGCTGTATGGCCCGACGGGCATCGGCGTGTTGTATGTGAAAGAGGACATTCTCCAGGCCATGCCGCCGTGGGAAGGGGGCGGGTCAATGATCGCCACCGTCAGCCTGACGGACGGCACAACATACGCCCGTGCGCCCTGGCGCTTCGAGGCGGGTACGCCCAACACGGGCGGGATCATCGGGCTGGGCGCGGCCATTAGCTATGTCTCTGAAACGGGGCTGGCGGCGATTCAGGAGTACGAACAGCTGCTGATGCATTACGCCTTGCAGGAGCTGGTCAGCGTCCCGGACCTGACCTTATATGGTCCTGCTGACCGTCTGGGTGTGATAGCCTTCAACCTCGGCAAGCATCACGCCTATGATGTGGGCAGTTTCCTTGATAATTACGGCGTCGCTGTGCGTACCGGGCATCACTGCGCGATGCCGCTGATGGCGTATTATGAGGTACCGGCCATGTGCCGCGCATCGCTGGTGATGTACAACACAACGGAAGAGGTCGACAGACTGGTGGCGGGATTAAAACGTATTCATCAGCTGCTTGGCTAACGGAGAGGCGAGAGATGGCAGATTTGCCGGACAGAGATAAATTGCTGCGCAACTTTGGGCGTTGCGCGAACTGGGAAGAGAAATACCTTTATATCATCGAACTGGGTCAGCGCCTGCCGCCGCTCAGCGAAGAGGCGCATAACCCGGACAACATCATTCAGGGCTGCCAGAGCCAGGTCTGGATCCAGATGCAGCAGACGGATGATGGCGTAATCGATTTACAGGGTGACAGCGATGCCGCCATTGTGAAGGGGCTTATTGCCGTCGTATTTATTCTTTATCACCAGATGTCGGCGCAGGATATTGTCGCCTTTGACGTTCGCCCGTGGTTTGAAAAAATGGCCTTAACCCAACACCTCACCCCGTCCCGATCCCAGGGACTGGAAGCGATGATCCGCGCCATACGCGCCAAAGCCGCAATCCTTAGCTAAACTGACAGAACAGCATTCATTCTGTTTCGCGGGGTGGTTTCCACCTCGCTGGTTTTTCAGCTTTCTGACGTTTGGTCAGTGAATAAGGAATCTCAGCATGAAGCGCGCGTCTCTAATAACTCTATTACTCCTTGGTTCGCTCAGTGCTGTTAATTCAGCCAGGGCGGTTGATTATCCTTTACCGCCCGCAGGCAGCCGCCTGATTGGGCAAAACCAGACATACACCATTCAGGAAGGGGACAATAAACTTCAGTCTATCGCTCGTCGGTTTAATACCGCCGCACAGCTCATCCTTGAAACCAATAATACCATTGCACCGGTGAATCCTGCGCCAGGAACGGTCATTACGATCCCTTCCCAGATGCTACTGCCGGACACCGAGCGTGAGGGCATTGTGGTGAATCTGGCGGAGCTGCGTCTTTACTTCTATCCGCCTGGCGAAAATATCGTGCAGGTCTATCCGCTGGGTATTGGTCAGCTTGGGCTGGAAACACCGGTCAGCACCACCCGTGTGAGTCAGAAAATCCCTAACCCTACCTGGACCCCCACAGCGGGCATCAGAGCGCGCTCACTGGCCCAGGGAATTAAACTGCCGCCTGTGGTACCCGCAGGGCCAAATAACCCGCTGGGGCGCTTTGCGCTTCGTCTGGGTATCGGGAATGGGGAATATCTTATTCATGGCACCAGCGCGCCGGACAGCGTAGGGCTGCGGGTCAGCTCGGGCTGTATGCGGATGAACGCGCCGGATATCAAAGCGTTGTTTGAGCAAGTGCGCGTCGGCACGCGGGTGCAGATTATCAATGAGCCGGTGAAGTTCTCCGTCGAGCCGGACGGCAAACGTTATATCGAAGTGCACAGGCCGCTGGCGCAGGCAGAGGGCGAAAACCCACAGACGGTGCCGTTCACGCACTCGGCGGCGTTTACCGCTTTTGCAGCGGAGTCAGGTAGCGATAAAACGCTTATCGATAAAGCCCTGGCGCGCAGAGCCGGGATCCCGGTTGCCGTTTCAACAGGCAATGGTTCGTCAGCCAGCAATTCTGTCCTGTCGGTTCAGAATAGTCGTGTCTCAGCGGCGGTGGCGGAAGACGAGGGAGAGAAAGCGCTTCAGTAGAGGTTTGACGAAGGCAAAAAAAATGGCGCACAATGTGCGCCATTTTATTAACAGGTACTATTACTTACGGTATTTAGTAGCCTGGTTGTCCAGACGCTGGTTAGCGCGAGCTGCGTCGTCTTTAGCAGCCTGAACGTCGGAACGCATTGCGTTCACGTCGTTGCTCAGCTGGTCAACTTTAGCGTTCAGAGTCTGAACGTCAGAAGACAGCTGATCGATTTTAGCGTTGCTGGAGCAACCTGCCAGCAGAGTAGAACCCAGGATTACCGCGCCCAGTACCAGTTTAGTACGATTCATTATTAATACCCTCTAGATTGAGTTAATCTCCATGTAGCGTTACAAGTATTACACAAAGTTTTTTGGGTTGAGAATATTTTTTTGATGGGATTACGCCTATTTTTGATCGTTCGCTCAAAGAAGCAACGAAATCGGCAATTTTGACGAAAAAGCTATGTTAAAAAAGGCATTTTTCATCGGATTCATCTTAGATAAATCGCGATTAAATAGAAAAACCCGATTTGCTTTTTGAATAGTTCTGGTTAAAGGCGGGAATAAAAAAAGCGCCCCGAAGGACGCTTTTTAACAAAACAATAATTTGTTCGTGAAATATTACAGCACGTGGACAGATGCCGTGTTGGTGGTGCCGCTTGGAACCAGCGCGCCAGAAACCATAACCACCACGTCGCCTTTCTGAGCCAGGCCACAATCAACCAGTTCCAGAGCCACTTCTTTACCCAGACGATAGAAATCATCGGTAGAGGCAATCTCTTTCACCAGGTGTGGGATCACGCCTTTGCTCAGCACCAGCTGACGCGCGGTGGTTTCGTTGGTGGTCAGCGCCAGAATGGTCGCATCCGGGAAGTATTTACGCACGGCACGCGCAGATTTACCGCCCTGGGTCGCCACGACAATCAGCGGGGCTTCCAGTTTCTCGGCGGTTTCTACCGCACCACGGCACACGGCTTCGGTGATGCGCAGTTTACGGCTGTCGTTGTTGTAATCCAGACGGCTTTTCATCACGCGGTCGGTACGCTCACAGATGGTCGCCATGATGCTGACCGCTTCCAGAGGGTATTTCCCTTTTGCAGATTCGCCAGACAGCATAACGGCATCGGTACCGTCGAGGATGGCGTTCGCAACGTCGCCTGCTTCAGCGCGGGTAGGGCGTGGGTTTTTGATCATGGAGTCCAGCATCTGCGTTGCGGTGATAACCACTTTACGCGCGCGAACACATTTCTCGATCATCATCTTCTGCGCGAAGATCACTTCTTCAACCGGGATTTCAACGCCCAGGTCGCCACGCGCTACCATGATACCGTCAGACGCTTCGAGGATTTCGTCGAAGTTGTTCAGGCCTTCCTGGTTTTCGATCTTGGAGATGATCTGGATGTTCTCGCCGCCGTGCGCTTTCAGGTGCTCACGGATCTCAACCACGTCAGAACGTTTACGGATAAAGGAGGCAGCAACGAAGTCCACGCCTTGTTCGCAGCCGAAGATCAGGTCTTGTTTGTCTTTTTCAGCCAGCGCTGGCAGAGCAATGGACACACCCGGCAGGTTGACGCCTTTGTTTTCGCCCAGATCGCCGTTGTTCAGCACTTTACAGATAACTTTGTTACCTTCGATAGCGGTCACTTCCATGCCGATCAGGCCGTCATCTACCAGCACGGTGTTGCCAACAGACAGGTCGCTGGTGAAGCCTTCGTAGGTCACGGCAACGATTTCGTTATTACCCACAACGGATTTGTCGGTGGTGAAGGTGAAGGTCTGGCCCGCTTTCAGGGAAACGTCGTTACCGCCTTCCAGTTTGATAGTGCGGATTTCAGGACCTTTGGTGTCGAGCAGGATTGCCGCTTTTTTCCCGGTCTTGCTCATCACGTTGCGCAAGTTCTGGATACGCTGGCCGTGTTCAGCATAGTCGCCGTGGGAGAAGTTCAGACGCATCACGTTCATGCCGGCATCCAGCATTTTGCTCAGCATCTCTTCTGATTCGGTTTTCGGGCCGATAGTACAAACAATTTTCGTCTTTTTCATGACAGTCTTAGTCTTTAAGTTGGGAAGGATATGGAAATCTCGCTCCGGGGGCGCACCGCCGCGGAGTCAAACCTGTGTTGCGAAAGAGTATATGACACGCACTAAGAATAGGTGACATCAAATGAGCGTGCAGAAGAAAGTGTGCCTGAGTGCCAGCCCAACGAAGGAGAGGAGAAGTTGTACGTTGTTTTTTGTATTCCAAGCGCTGAAACCATTCACCAGGGATTTGGCGCGCATTATACGCTGATTTACAGTAAAAAGGAAAATGGAAACAGCGTTTCAAAAACAATCTGTGCAGATTCACATAAGTTTGTTATCAAGGCGTTAAGGCCTAATGTCATCTTATGACGGCAGGCGCAACGCCCGCCGTTTTTTGCTCACTTTTTCAGCGCTTGTTTAAGGTCGGCGATCAGATCCTTCGCATCTTCAATCCCCACCGACAGGCGGATAAGCTGCGGCACAATGCCGTTTGCAAGACGCTGCGCCAGTGGAATGGAGGCGTGGGTCATGCTGTAGGGCTGGCTCACCAGACTCTCCACACCGCCAAGGCTTTCCGCCAGGGTAAAGAGCGTAAGATGACGGATCACCTCTGTCGCGCGCTGCGCATCGCCTTTAATCACAACGGAGATCATGCCGCCCGGCAGCGCCATTTGTCTGCGGGCCAGCGCATACTGGGGATGTGACGCCAGCCCGGGATAGAACACGCTGTCTACCTGCGGATGCTGCTCCAGCCATTGCGCAATCGCCAGCGCATTGGCGCTGTGCTTCTCAACGCGCAGTGAGAGGGTGCGAATGCCCCGCAGCGTCAGGAAGCTGCTGAACGGATCCAGAACGCCGCCAATCGCGTTTTGCAGATAGCCCAGACGCTCCGCCAGATCCTTATTCGCCCCCACAACAGCCAGCCCGGCAACCACGTCTGAATGACCGTTGAGATATTTGGTGGCGGAGTGGACCACTATGTCGAACCCCGCCTCCAGCGGCCGGTGAATGACCGGGGAGGCGAAGGTATTATCCGCCACGCTGATCGCATTATGGCGCCGGGCAATGTCCGCGATGGCCTCCAGGTCGGCCAGTTTCAGCAGCGGGTTCGTTGGCGTTTCCACCCAGATCATGCGCGTGTCCGGGCGAATGGCGGCCTCAAGTCCGGCTACATCGTCCGGCTTAACCCAGCTCACCTGTAACCCGGTGCTGCGCTTGCGCACGTTTTCGATCAGGCGATACGTACCGCCATACACGTCGTCAATGGCGACGATATGGCTGTCTTGATCCAGCAGTTCGAGCACGGTGGAAATGGCCGCCAGCCCTGACGCGAAGGCGTACCCGCGCGTGCCGCCTTCCAGTTCGGCGATGGCGGTCTCCAGCGCATGGCGGGTTGGGTTGCCGCTCCGGGAGTATTCGTAGCCGGTATGTTCACCCGGTGCCGGTTGCGCAAACGTAGACGTGGCGTAAATTGGCGGCATCACGGCGCCGTGCGGGTCGTGATACTCACCACTGTGAACGCTGAGGGTGGCCAGGTTTTTCATCTTTTGCTCCTTTTATTTTGTCAGGCGGTTACGCCAGGCGGTGAGTACGTCACTGCGTGTGATCAAACCCAGAAAGCGGTTTTCGTCATAAATAATCGCCACCAGGCCACGGTCAAAGATGGCGTACAGGGCGCTCTCCGGGGCCTGCTTATCCAGATATTCGACCTGACGCGTCATGGCCGCCGTCACGGGGAGGGAGAAGCGATCGGCATCTCCCCCGATGTGTCGCAGCAGGTCCCACTCGTCGATGATGCCGACGACCTTGTTGTTATCGAGCACCGGCAGCTGAGAGATGTCGTACAGGCGCATGCGGGCCAGCACGGTGGAAAGCGTGTCGTCCGGGGCGGCAGTCACCGTCGCGCCTTCATCGTGGCGCAGGGCAATATAGTCCGAGAGATCGCCTGCCTGCGGACGCGAAATCAGCCCCTGCTGGCGCATCCAGTCGTCGTTGAACATCTTCGAGAGGTATTTATTGCCGCTGTCGCAGGCGAAGGTGACCACACGTTTTGGCGTAGTCTGCGCCTGGCAATATTTCAGCGCTGTCGCCAGCAGCGTGCCGGTGGAGGAGCCTGCCAGGATCCCTTCCGTTTTTAGCAGATCGCGGGCGGTGGTGAACGCCTCGCGATCGGTAATGCGCCAGGCGCGGTTAACCCCCTCGATGTGCGCCAGCGGAGGGATAAAGTCTTCGCCAATCCCTTCAACCAGCCACGATCCGGCATCGTGATGGCGTCCGGTCTCAACCTGGTCCGCCAGCACCGACCCGGCCGGATCGGCAAGCACAAATTCCGTCTGCGGCGAATGTTCTGCAAACCACGCCTGTAAGCCCCCCAGCGTACCGCCGGACCCCACGCCGACGACGATGGCATCGATCTGGCCGTCAAGCTGTTCAAACAGTTCCGGTGCGGTAGTGGTACGGTGCGCCAGCGGATTGGCCGCGTTATTGAACTGGTCGATATAAAACGCGCCTGGCAGTTCGTTCGCCAGCCGCCGGGCATAATCCTGATAGTAGGCCGGATGCCCTTTATTCACGTCCGAGCGGGTCAGCACGACCTGCGCCCCTAACGCCCGCAGGTGGAAAATCTTCTCGCGGCTCATTTTGTCCGGCACCACCAGGATCAGCGAGTAGCCCTTCTGCGCCGCAATCAACGCCAGCCCCAGGCCGGTGTTCCCCGCCGTAGCTTCAATAATGGTGCCGCCGGGCCTTAGCTGGCCCGTACGCTCGGCTTCGTTAATCATCGACAGCGCGACGCGGTCTTTAATCGATCCGCCGGGATTCTGGTTTTCCAGCTTCAGAAACAGCGAGCAGGGGCCGGTGTCCAGCTTGTGCAGCTGGATGAGCGGCGTACGGCCAATCAGTTCGGTGACGGAGTGGTAAAGCGTCATGGTCATGTCCTGTGAAGAGGTGATGACCGGATGATAGAACCATGAAATTTTCTCAATAAAGAACGTTTCACCAGGTTTAAGAACAGAAAGGAATAATCCTTGTGTTTTCAGATGGAAAGACAGCAAGACGTAAAGTTGTCCGGATGTGAGGATGGCTAAATCCGCATAAAGTGCTGCAAAATTAACCGATTTCGCCGGGAGAGTGTGACCTGATATGCAAATGGCAGATAATTATTGCTGATATTCATCTAAATGCTTTTTCACCCGCCAGTTCGCTGCTTATTCCGCAGAATTATAAGAAATTCTTTTTTGGTCATTTAAAAGCTGATAACGGCTGTTTACTATCTTTTGGACATCCATACTGCTAAACCGCTATATGCGTAACGGATAACGAATAAGAATGATCGTACTCAGCAATATTTCGAAGGTCTTTGACAACGGAAAGCTGGCGCTGACAGCCGTTGATAACGTCAACTTGACGATAGAGCAGGGACAGATTTACGGGATCATCGGTTACAGCGGGGCCGGGAAAAGTACGCTGATCCGTCTGCTGAACGGTCTGGAAAAGCCCAGCGCCGGCAGCGTCACCATTAACGGTCAGGATATCTCCGCCGCGAAGGGAGAAGCGCTGCGTCAGGCACGCCTGAAAATCAGCATGGTGTTCCAGCACTTTAATTTGCTCTGGTCGCGCACGGTGAAGGAAAACATCGCCTTTTCAATGCAAATTGCCGGTGTGCCAAAAGCGCAAATTCAGGCTCGCGTTGCCGAGCTGGTGGAGCTGGTCGGCCTGAAGGGACGCGAGAATGCTTACCCGTCGCAGCTGAGCGGCGGGCAAAAACAGCGTGTGGGCATTGCCCGCGCGCTGGCCAATCATCCGGACGTACTGCTGTGTGATGAAGCCACCTCGGCGCTGGATCCACAAACCACCGATCAGATCCTCGATCTGCTCCTGGACATTAACCGTCGCTTTAACCTGACCATCGTACTCATTACGCATGAGATGCACGTGGTGCGCAAAATCTGCGACCGCGTGGCGGTTATGGAGAACGGTAAGGTGGTGGAAGAGGGCGACGTGTTGAGCGTCTTTACACATCCGCAGCAGCCGATTACGCAGCAGTTTGTCCGTCAGGTGAGCCAGTATGCTGAAGAAGAAACCTTCAATACCGAACTGGCAAACGATCTGGAAGGTACGGTTATCAGGCTGACCTTTACCGGGCACAGCACGCATAAACCGATTGTGGGCGAACTGACGCTGCGCTACGGCCTGCCGTTTAACATCCTGCACGGAAAAATGACCCAAACCGCTCACGGCGTGTTTGGTCAACTCTGGGTGCACGTCGTGGCATCTGATGAACAACTGAACAATATCCTCGCCGACCTGCAGCACAGCGATATTGAAGGCGAGGTGATTAAACATGGCTGAGAATCTCTTTCCGCACCTGAAGTGGGATCAACTTTGGGCTGCAACCCAGGAGACGCTCTACATGACTGCGCTTTCCGGCGTGGCGACGTTTGTCCTGGGGATCGCGCTCGGTCTGGCGCTGTTTTTAACCGCCCGCGGCGGGTTATTCCACAACCGCACGGTCTACAGCGTGATGTCGATTGTGGTGAACGTGTTCCGCTCGATTCCGTTCATCATTCTCATCGTTCTGCTGATCCCGTTCACCAAGACCGTTGTGGGGACCATTCTCGGCGCTAACGCTGCGCTGCCCGCCCTGATTGTGGGCGCGGCGCCGTTCTACGCCCGTCTGGTCGAGATTGCCCTGCGAGAAGTGGACAAAGGGGTCATTGAGGCCACGCGTTCGATGGGCGCGCGGCTGAGCACGTTAGTATTTCGGGTTTTATTGCCGGAATCCTCACCCGCACTGGTTTCAGGTATGACGGTGACGCTGATTGCGCTGGTGAGCTACAGCGCAATGGCAGGGGTGATAGGTGCCGGCGGTTTGGGAAATCTGGCTTATCTGGAAGGATTCCAGCGCAACCATGGTGACGTCACGCTGGTGGCAACGGTGACCATTCTGATCATCGTGTTCATTATCCAGTTCTGCGGCGATGCCATTACTTCACTGTTAGATAAACGCTAATAAATACACACAGGAACCACATCATGAAAAAGACACTGACACTGATCGCCGCCGCAACCCTGAGCGCCCTGAGCTTTGCCTCCTGGGCGGACACGCTCACCGTGGGGGCGTCCAATACCCCCCACGCGGAAATTCTGGAGCAGGCTAAGCCGATTCTGGCGAAGCAGGGGATCGATCTGGAGATTAAACCCTTCCAGGACTACATACTGCCAAACACTGCGCTGGCGGGGCATGACATTGACGCCAACTATTTCCAGCACATCCCTTACCTGAACAGCGTGCTGAAAGATCACGCGGGCGATAAGGATTATGATTTTGTCAGTGCGGGCGCAATCCACATTGAGCCGATCGGTATCTATTCAAAAAAATACAAATCGCTGAAGGATCTGCCGGAAGGCGGCAAAATCATCATGCGTGATGCGGTTTCCGAGGAAGGGCGTATTCTCTCCATCTTCGAAAAAGAGGGCGTGATCAAGCTGAAGCCGGGCATCGATAAAGTGACCGCGCGCATCAGCGATATCGTGGAGAACCCGAAAAAGCTGCAATTTACCCCTAACGTCGAAGCGTCTCTGCTGCCGCAGATGTACAACAACGACGAAGGTGCTGCGGTGGTGATCAACGCCAACTACGCGATTGATGCTGGCCTGGATCCGGTCCACGATCCAATTGCGGTTGAAAGCGGTGAGAATAACCCGTACGCCAACATCATTACCGTTCATCGCGGTGACGAGAAGAAGAAGGATATCGTCGCGCTGGTGAACGTGCTGCACTCCAAAGAGATTCAGGACTGGATCCGCACCAAATACAAAGGCGCAGTCATCCCGGTTAACAACTAATCGACTGATTTTCCAGACGAAGCCCGGCGAACAACACGCCGGGCTTCTTTTTTGTATCCAGCCGACGAATGATTTAAGCTGACGGTTTAGGGCAACGGAGTGATGGCAATGGGCAATGTGACCAAAGACGAAGCGCTGTACCAGGAGATGTGTCGGGTGGTAGGCAAGGTCGTTCTCGAAATGCGTGATTTAGGGCAGGAGCCGAAACATATTGTCATTGCGGGCGTACTGCGTACCGCGCTGGCGAACCAGCGCGTTAAGCGCAGTGAGTTGACCACCAAAGCGATGGAAACGGTGGTTAAAGCGCTGGCCGGCTAACGCGCCAGCGCTTCGCGAGCAGCTCAAGCGAGCTGCAGAGCAGGTAATAGATCACACCCGTAAAGATAAAAATGGCCGCCGGGTAAATTTGCACCCGGTTGTTGACCTGTCCCGCCACCGTGGTCAGTTCAGGAACGTTCACGATAAACGCCAACGACGTATCCTTCAGCAGGCTGATAAAAATCCCCACCAGCGACGGCAGAATATTTCTCAGCGCCTGCGGCAGCAGCACGCGCCACAGCGTTTGCTGCGTACTGAACCCTTGAGAAAGCGCGGCCTCATTCTGGCCCGACGGTAGAGCTCTCAGTCCGGCTAATACCGAATGCATCACCGCAGCCGCGGTAAACCAGGCCAGCGCCAGCGTGACGGTCGTCGCGCCAGGGAGATCCCTGCCGGTTATCAGCGGCAGCAGATACCACATCCAGAATATTACGAAGATCAGGGGGATCCCGCGAATCAACTCTGCCCACGCAAACAGCGCACTGCGCACCACGCCGGGATAGCGCCAGGCGACGCATGCCAGCACAATCCCGCCGGGCAGGGCAAGCGCGGCGGCGCCAGCGGCCATCAGCAGTGAGAGCAGTACGCCGCCGGGTTCTCCCGCAATCGCACGTCCCCAAAGCAGATAATCCAGGTTTTCGACAATAACGTTAAATCCGGGGATCATGATTTTTCCTCCCTGAATGGGGGCCGAGGCGCCCCAGCATGCTCCCCGTCACCATCCCGGTAAGTAAGTAGAGCACCGTACCGACGGTAAAGGCTTCCAGGGCATGGGCGTTGTAACTTTCTATCTGGCGAACCTGGTAGGTCAGTTCGGCGAAGCCAATTCCGCTCGCGAGCGAGGAGAGCTTCATCAGGTTAAGGTACTGGCCAACGACGGGTTGCCAGGCGTTAGCGAGCCCCTGTGGCAGAAGAATGTAGCGAAACAGACGCCATGAGGAAAATCCCTGGGCGAGCGCCGCCTCCCGTTGCCCGGCAGGTACGGAACGGAGCCCCGATTCGACTTCTTCAATTAAAAACGCCGAGGTAAATACGCCTAACCCCCAGGCGGAGCATAAAAATTCGGGCGTAAACCACCAGACGTCACCGGGCAAAATGGACCAGCTGTGGTCTGCATTCACCGCGTCACGCAGCTCCTGCGGCAACCCGTTCCAGGCGGCGAAATACCAGAACAGCAGCTGCACCAGCAGCGGCGTATTGCGAAACAGCGATACCCAGCCGCTGACGAACGAGGTCCCGAGACGTCCCCCGGAAAGCCGCAAAAGCATAAAGAACAAGGCGAGCAGGCTTGCCAGCATAATCCCCGCCAGCGTCACCCACAGAGTGGTGAGAAATCCTGAGAGGATCCAGTGCAGGGGCTGTCCGGCCAGCACCCCCTGCCAGTCCAGAGCGGGCATTACAGTTGCTCCTGACGCAGCGGATCCAGCACTTTTTGCAGGAACCGCCTCGCACGCGGATGCGACGGTTGGTTGAAAAATTGCGCCGGGGACGCGGTTTCCAGAATGTGTCCACCGTCGATAAAGACGATTCGATCGGCAATTTCCCGGGCGAACTGCATCTCATGGGTGACGACAATCATGGTGATCCCGCTGTGGGCAAGGGCTTTCATCACCAACAGCACTTCGCCAATCATCTCCGGGTCGAGTGCCGACGTTGGCTCGTCAAAGAGAATGATTTGCGGCGACGAGGCCAGAGCGCGGGCAATCGCCACGCGCTGCTGTTGTCCGCCGGAAAGTTCAGCAGGGTAGCGGTGCGCCTTCTCCAGCATGCCGACCTTCTCCAGCAGCGCCAGCGCGCGCTCCTGGGCGGGCAGGGGTTTCCAGCCGTGAACGTGCTCCAGTGCCAGGGTGATGTTCTGGCTGGCGGTAAGGTGGGCATAGAGATTGAACTGCTGGAATACAAACCCGACGCGGCTGCGTAACTGACGTAGCCTGCTGCCGGAAAGCTGTCCGGTCGGCTTGTGGTCGACCAGAATCTCCCCGCCGCTCAGGCTTTCAAGCTGGTTGATAAGCCGAATCAGGGTCGATTTTCCGGAACCCGAAGGGCCGAGAATGGCAACCACTTCACCCGGCATGATGGTGAGATTAATGTCGGTTAAAACCGGATGGTCGCCGTAGCGTTTGTCCACATGGCGAAACTCAACGCTGGCCTGTTCCAGACGTGAAAAATCCGCGGCATTGGCCGCGGAGTGCGAAAATAAACCTGAGAGCATATTACCGGGCTTCTATTTTAAAGTTACGAGGCTGTGGAGCAGGGCTGCCTGGACCGAACCAGACGTCATAGATTTTTGCCGCCTGGCCGTTTTTCTCCAGGTTAACCAGCTCATCGTTAACGGCTTTCAGCAGCGCCGTTTCACCCTTTTTCACCCCCACGCCAATCTCTTCTTTACTGAGCAGGTCGGGCAGGATTTTGAAGTCGGCTTTATCCGGCGCCTGCGCCAGCAGACCAGCCAGAATGGTGCTGTCCTGGGTAATGGCCTGCACGTTGCCATTGCGCAGTGCCGTCAGCGCCAGCGGGATGTCATCGTAAGAGAGGACGCGGGACTGCGGAAAACGCTGGTGCAGCGCCTGTTCACCCGTCGTACCTTTTACGGCGCCAATGCGTGCCCGGCTATAGTCATCAAGCTTGTCCGGTGATTTTACCGGGACCAGGAACTGCTGGCCGGTGACGAAGTAAGGCGTCGAGAAATCAATGACCTGTGCGCGTTCCGGGGTGATGGTGATATCCGCCACGATGAGATCCGCTTTTCCGGACTGTAGCAGCG
This sequence comes from Enterobacter cloacae complex sp. AR_0002, assembly GCF_001922365.1. Lineage (NCBI taxonomy): Bacteria > Pseudomonadati > Pseudomonadota > Gammaproteobacteria > Enterobacterales > Enterobacteriaceae > Enterobacter > Enterobacter cloacae complex sp. AR_0002. Next base: position 1,559,393 of record NZ_CP018814.1, on the reverse strand, counting down.
GAATGCGGTTAGCCGGATTGGTGGTGACCAGTTCAAGCTTGACGCCGAGCGATTTCGCCAGCGCTTTGGCGAAGTCCACATCGTAACCCACGATCTCATGCGTTTTGGCATCAATCGAGCCAAAGGGTGGATTAGCATCAAATGTGGCCACTTTCACCACGCCTGCTGCCTTGATATCCGCCAGCCGATCGGCCTGCGCCTGCGCTGAAACCAGGCCCCAGGCTGCCACTAATCCCAGAACCTGCGCCCGTTTTTTAAACCCTTTCATTTTTGCAGCCATAGTCATACGCCATCCCGTTGTTTTTGTTTTACCCCGTTACGCTCCCATAAGGGAAAGCTATCGCCAAATAAGAAATCGTTCTTTGCTATGTGAAAAAAAGCATGAGTGAACAAGGTGTTAAAGAAGAGAGCAGACGGTGGGGCGCTATTTGCAGATCCTGCACATCGACAGTGGATTTTGATATTTCCCCCCGGCGCAATTTGGGTGTTTAACTGAGGACAGGTTAAGCGAGAAGGGTAATGACGATGAAAAAATGGATAAGCACGTTACGGCGGTTTTTTGCGCCCCGACCAGCGAATGCGGAGAACAGCGCGCAACGTGTTCTTGAGTCAATACTGCCTGTCGCCAGCCTGTATGGCGTGGACGTAGCCAACATCGACCCGGAGTGGTTCCATGATAAAACGTCACGCTGAACTGCGCCGGACGCGCGAAATGTACTGGAATGAGTTGTGCGTGGTGTCTGTAAAGCGAGGATGAAGGGAAAAATACCCAGGCTAATCCTCGGTAAATGATGGCCGTTTTGTTACCACTATCTCCTTTCACAGATGGAGATAATAATGAAACGGACAGTATTAACCCCCGCGCTTTCTGCCACCGCACTTCTGCTTACCATGCAGGCGGCACACGCTGGACCACAGGCACATGTTGTATGCAGTTATTCCCACACCCTCGGCGATGATGCCATTATGATGTTCGGCATGCCCAACGAGGCTATGCTGCACGATTTTTTTGGTAACGTGCATACGGATGCTTACTCCAGCCGTGAATCGCTGCGTACCCAGGAAAAGACCACCTGCGATAACAAAGCAGACAGCTCGGCCTACTGGGCTCCGTCGCTAAAATTGCCGGACGGAACGGTGGTCAAACCCGCCTATCAAAAAACCTATTATCAAGCATCGAACGTTGACGCCTGGCCGCTGCACCCGTTCCCGGCGGGGCTGTCGCTGCTGGCGGGCGATCACCACGGCACCGCGCCAAATCCGCATATCACCTTTTTATGCGCCAATGGCAAGGGTTACACCACCAGAACGGGTGAAGTCTGCGGCTTACGCAAGGCGAAGGATGCCGTGCAGTTTAATATCGGCATTCAGTTCCCGAACTGCTGGGACGGGGTCAACCTGAAGCCCGCCCACGGCCTGGCTAACGCCACCTACGATACGAAAGGACAGTGTCCGTCCGCCTTCCCGGTGAAGATCCCGACGGTGAACATGAATATTGCGTACGTGCTCCCGACAATTAGCTCTCTGGATACCAGTAAAGTCCAGCTTTCCCTCGACCCCATCATGCATGGCAGTGAGCGTGAAGAGCGGTGGGGTAGCCTGTATACGGCACATGCTGACTTCATGAACGGCTGGACGGAAGATGCCGCGCGCTTTATGACCGACCTGTGCATGAACCGCGGAATGGATTGCGGCACCACCGTGCCGTATGGTTATTCAAAAGCGAAGGCCAACGTCTGGCTCAGCAGCATGGAACCCGCACTTTCACAGCCCGATCCCCAGGTCTTACTGGTGCAGGATAACTGGAAGAACGGTGGACGCACGAAAAACAGCGAAACATTGTCGCTGGTGAAGTTCCACATTCCACCGCTGCCTGCCGGACAGGATCCTGCCCAGTTTAAATACCGCGTAAGAATTTTTGGCGGGAAAGTGGAAACCAACGGCGCGGATCAAATCTTCTTCTATCCGGCGAATAACGACTGGGATCCGGCCACCGTAAGCTGGCATTCACGACCGTCCTGCAACTACCGCTCGGATGCGGTGCTTTACCTGAACCACTCCCGCGAATACCGGATGGTGGACGTGGATAAAGTGGTGCGTAAGGCGCTGGCAGAAGGGAAAACCGAAATTTCGTGGTATATCGGCGGCGATCGTCAGGGAAATCACTATCAGTTTGAGACGGGCTCATCTCCCCAAAGCCTGATCCTGATGCTGACCGGGTTTAGCAAAACGCCGGAGATCTGATATCGGGTAGCAAAAGGCATCCATAAAAAAGCACCGGGGAGCCCGGTGCTTTTTCTTCAGATCTTGCAGGCATCGCCGCAGTCGTCATCGGCGACAATCGCCTGGGCTTTTTTATCCGCATCGTCGAGACGTTCCGCGTTGCGCTCTTCTGCTTCATCCAGCCCGTTAAAGACTAAGTTATCGAGATCAATTTCCATGTGCCACCTGCGTTATTCAGTTTTTGATACTGGCACAGTATAAGTCAAAAAAAGTGGGCCAGACACCCCTCAGCACATATGGATAATCCCTGCCATACTCAGTGCTTTATTGCTGAGGAAAGCCGATGATTACACTCTGTAAAACCTGCGGTACCGCTTACGATGAACAGCCCAAAAACTGCCCGATTTGCGACGATGAGCGCCAGTATGTCCCGGTGACGGGCCAGGCATGGACGGACTTCTACAGCCTTACGACCACGCACACCAACAAATGGCAACAGCTGGAGCCGCAGCTGTTCAGCATCAAAACCGTTCCCGCTTTTGCCATCAACCAGCGCGCGCTTCTGCTGCGTACGCCACAGGGCAATGTTCTGTGGGACTGCATCGCCAATCTTGACCCGGCGACCAGAGCGTTAGTTGACGCCCTCGGGGGCATCAGCGCGATCGCGATTTCGCACCCGCATTACTACACCACCATGCAGGAGTGGGCCGCCGCGTTTAACGCGCCGATCTACCTGCACGCCAGCGATCGGCAGTGGGTGATGCGTGACAGCCCGGCGATACGCTTCTGGGAGGAGGACGCCCTGGAGATTATGTCTTTGGTGACTCTGCTGCGGCTGGGCGGGCATTTTGCAGGCGGCACGGTGCTGCACTGGCAGTCAGGCGACGGCGTGCTGCTGGCCGGTGATATTTTGCAGGTTACACCCGGAAAAGACGCCGTGTCGTTTATGTGGAGTTATCCGAATATGCTGCCGCTGCCTGCCCGCACCGTTGAGTCGGTGATCGGCCGACTGACCGGGAAAACGTACCAGCGCCTGTACGGGGCCTTTGAAGGGCAGAACATCCCGGTGAACGCAGATGAGATCGTGCAGCGGTCGGGCCAGAAATATATTGCTTGTCTCCGCTAAGACGCGGTGGTTAAATTTTACGAGTGTGATCGCGATCATACCTAAACTAAAACAGATAAAAGAGAAATGGCTATGCAACATATCATTGAAGGTTTTCTCAGCTTTCAAAAAGAGATTTTCCCGCAACGTAAAGAGCTTTTTCGTAGTTTAGCGTCCAGTCAGAATCCCAAAGCGCTGTTTATCTCCTGCTCCGACAGCCGTCTGGTTCCGGAACTGGTTACGCAACAGGAGCCAGGACAGCTCTTTGTCATTCGAAACGCGGGCAACATTGTGCCTCCGTTCGGGCCGGAGCCTGGCGGTGTCTCTGCGACCATCGAATATGCGGTCGTGGCCCTGGGCGTGACCGATATCGTTATTTGCGGCCACTCCAACTGCGGCGCGATGAAGGCGATTGCTGACAACGCCGATCTGGAGCCGATGCCGGCCGTTTCCCACTGGCTGCGCTATTCTGATGCGGCAAAAGCGGTCGTGGAGAAGAAAACCTGGGATAAGCCAATCGATAAAGTGAATGCGATGGTGCAGGAAAACGTCTTTGCGCAGCTGAGCAACATCAAGACCCATCCGTCGGTGGCGGTAGGCCTGCGCAACAATGCCATTCGCCTGCACGGCTGGGTATATGACATCGAAAGCGGCAAAATCCTTGCCCTGGACAAGAACACTAAATCGTTCGTGTCGTTGTCGGAAAACCCGGAAGTCTTCTTCGAGTAATCCGACACCGCAGGGCAGGGAAGCCCTGTTAAAACTCCATGTAAGGTAACTTCCTTCGCACCCCCGACGCAGGTTTTCCAGCCGCTTTCGCCATCGCTTTACCAATTTCAGCTCACTCAGACAAACCCTGAACAAACGGATGATCGTGCATCAGCCAGGGGATCGCCCCAAAAGCGATACGCCCCCGCAGTGATGCCGGCGCCAGCAACGTATAGTCTTCCCCCACGTCCGGAACGTCATCGCCGGTTCCCGCAAGCTGTTTACGCAGGGTGGGGAAGGGAATGTCCTTGTTTCTGAGCGGCTTTTGTCCGCGCGCGTCGATAAACACGTCGAAGCGGTAACTTTTTTTTGCCGTGGTGATGACGGTCTGATCGCTGCCGATATCCAGATCGTAATCATCACCGAGTGCGACCACGCTAATGATCCCTGCCTCGCGCAGCGCCAGTAACCGGCGGATAGACTGCGGTGGAATGGCGGCATAATTATCGATAAACACACGCTCCAGCCCGGATTTAAACCGCTCTCTGTCATGCTCATTGAGTGAAGGGACGATGGCCTGTACCACTTCATGCAGACGAAGCACGGTATAGCGCCAGGCAACGGTGCGTTTTTCGCGCTTGTTGCGCTCCACTTCTTTCAGATTCGCTTCGGCCCAGGTGAAAGGACCGTGCTTTTTACGATCCTCAAACCAGGCATCACGGAGCGTGTCGGCATTCAGCGTGCCGAGCGCTATCGCCTGACACCATCGCGGATCGGCCAGCTCAAGCTCTTTCACCATCAGCGCAAAGATGCGGTCAAGCAGCCCATCCGGGCCTTTGTCGATTTCGCTTGCCACCACACAATCCGTTAACACCGACAGTGGTTCATAAGGGATAGGGCAGTAAAAATCGGCCTCCGGCAGAACGCCCGTGCGGGACATCAGCATGATTTTTAGCCCTTCGCTGCCTTTATTGACAACGAACTGCTTCCCGCTAAACCGGCCATGCTGCATCACAACCGCCATTGCAGCGTCCAGCCCGCTGAGGGAGGTACCCATGATCCCCACCTCACAGGCTCGGACCTCCGCTTCCATCAGCCCTGACCATGGGCTTGGGAAATATGCGCGGGTGGTTTCATCTTCATCAGGCCAGACGTGGCCGGTGGCAATAACCGCAAGATCAAACCGCCTTGAGAAAGGGGCATCGTTCACTGAAAGGGCCACGCCGTCTGCATCAGCCTTAATATCAGTGACTTCTGCGTTGGGGTGAACCTCGATATGAAACCCAGCCTTTTTCGCCTCGGCAGCGACAGCGAGAAACCGGTCGTGGAAATATTCACCCAGCAGAATACGGGGCAGAAATTGCCGGTCGTGCAGCTTCTCACTGTCGACGTTATAGCGGGCAAGGCGGGCCGCATTCTGCTGTTTGAGCCAGTCCAGGTAAGTGATGAAAATGGGCGGTATTTCAATACTGGCGATGTTCGCCAGCATCAGCCGGGAATTATCCTCGTCGCTGTAGGGCATTCCGACACCGGGTTGGTCTGCCTTTTCGAAAACGGTGATCGAAAGCGGCGCTGCGTTGTTAAGAAGTGTGTAAAAGGTGTAAATCCCTGTTGGGCCTGAGCCGATAATGGCGATTTTTTTCATCGAAAGCGTTCCTGCGTTTCTGAACCATACAACAAGCGTAGCAGGAGAAAGGCTAAGTCATTCAATGAAGGGAGAAATTAAGACGTTTAGAAGAGGGGATGTTGCGCCCCTTCCTGAATTTATGGGAAAGTCAATTCAATTGACCCTGCTGATTAGATATAATTCTGCCTGATTTTCTGAAAGGAATAACTGTTTGGTCCCAGGTTTATCGATTATCTGTATGTGATAGGGGTTAAAAAAAGAGATAGGATATTTAAATATATAGTGGGGCCAATATTATCCTTATTTTTATAACTGTGAGTGATGGAATAGTCCGTGGCTGGACTATTCCATCACTTCGATAAAGTAAAAAATAATCTGGTAGCCAACCTTTGAGCAACTTTTTGTCAGGCTCACAAAAAGCGCGCAAGGGCATTTCGGCAGGCCGCTACGCGGCGTTCTTTTTTATTCTTATTGGTGGAATATTCTTAAGAAAAGTCCAATTGTAGATCTTTGATCTGAAAAGTTGATTTCAAATGGACATTTGCTCTAATATGGCTTTGTAAACAAACGTCACTCACTTAACATTTATTTCTTTTAAAGAAAGGGACTGCTATGGCCGATTCATTCCAGAATGAGGTGCCCAAGGCACGCATAAATTTAAAGCTGGCTCTGCATACAGGTGGCGCGCAAAAGAAAATCGAACTGCCGCTTAAACTCCTCACCGTCGGTGATTTCAGTAATGGAAAAGAGAATCGCCCATTATCGGAAAGGGAGAAAATTAACGTCAATAAAAATAACTTCAACAGCGTACTTTCGGAATTTAACCCGGAAGTGAATCTGACGGTTCCTAACACAATGGCCGGGGATGGCTCGGAAGAAAGCATAAAACTGAATTTCTCCGATATTAAGGATTTCGAACCTGAACAGGTTGCCCGCCAGATCCCCCAGCTCCGCGCCATGCTGGCCATGCGTAATTTATTACGCGACCTCAAATCCAATCTCCTTGATAACGCTACTTTCAGAAAAGAACTCGAGAAAATTCTCAAAGACCCGGCGCTGTCTCAGGAATTACGCGACGAAATGAGTGCACTGGCCCCGAAATAAGCGGCATGTGTAATTTAATGGATTAACCGGGAATATGCTGATGTCTGTGAATACTGAAACCGCCTCCGCGCAGGGGCAGACCACCGTACTGGAAAAAGAGGGCGTTTACGCCTCCCTGTTTGAAAAAATCAACCTGACCCCGGCCTCCAGCCTGGGTGATATCAATGCGTTTCTGGATGACGCCGCGCTTTCTGACGCTCCGGCGGGTGAACGCCTGACGGCGGCAATGCAGGTGTTTATGGACTGCATCCGCAAATCCGGTCAGCCGGTGGAGAAGCTCGACAAAACGCTGATTGACCACCATATCGCTGAGCTGGATTTCCAGATCAGCCGTCAGCTGGATGCCGTAATGCATCACCAGGAGTTCCAGAAGGTGGAGTCCCTGTGGCGCGGCCTGAAGCAGCTGGTGGACAGCACCGACTACCGCCAGAATGTGAAAACCGAAATTCTGGATGTGTCGAAAGAAGATCTGCGTCAGGACTTTGAAGACGCGCCGGAACTTATTCAGAGCGGCCTCTACTGGCACACCTATACCGCCGAATACGACACCCCGGGCGGCGAGCCGATTGGTTCCGTGATTTCATCCTATGAATTTGACGCCAGCCCGCAGGATGTGGCGCTGCTACGCAACATCTCTAAAGTATCAGCTGCCGCACATATGCCGTTTATTGGCTCTGTCGGTCCGAAATTCTTCCTGAAAGACTCGATGGAAGAGGTCGCTGCAATTAAGGATATCGGCAACTACTTCGACCGCGCGGAATACATCAAGTGGAAATCCTTCCGCGACACCGACGACGCCCGCTACATCGGCCTCGTGATGCCGCGCGTGCTGGGGCGTCTGCCGTATGGCCCGGACACCGTACCGGTACGCAGCTTTAACTACGTTGAGCAGGTGAAAGGCCCGGATCACGAGAAATACCTGTGGACCAGCGCGTCGTTCTCCTTCGCGTCAAACATGGTGAAGAGCTTCATCAATAACGGCTGGTGCGTGCAGATCCGTGGCCCGCAGGCGGGCGGGGCGGTGAAAGATCTGCCTATTCATCTGTACGATCTGGGCACCGGCAACCAGGTGAAAATTCCGTCTGAGGTGATGATCCCGGAGACCCGCGAGTTTGAGTTTGCCAACCTCGGCTTTATTCCGCTCTCGTATTACAAAAACCGCGACTATGCCTGCTTCTTCTCGGCGAACTCCGCGCAGAAACCGGCGTTGTACGACACCGCAGATGCCACGGCCAACAGCCGCATCAACGCCCGTCTGCCGTACATCTTCCTGCTGTCGCGTATTGCGCACTACCTGAAGCTCATCCAGCGCGAGAACATCGGCACCACCAAGGACCGCCGTCTGCTGGAGCTGGAGCTGAATACCTGGGTGCGTAGTCTGGTGACGGAAATGACCGATCCGGGCGATGAGTTGCAGGCTTCTCATCCGCTGCGTGACGCGAAGGTGGTGGTGGAAGATATCGAAGACAACCCGGGTTTCTTCCGCGTGAAGCTGTTTGCGGTGCCGCACTTCCAGGTGGAAGGCATGGATGTGAACCTGTCTCTGGTGAGCCAGATGCCGAAAGCGTAAGGCGGTAGCAGGGATGAAAATTTATCGTCCGTTATGGGAAGACGGGGCCTTCCTGGCCCCGCAGCAGTTCCAGCAGCAGGCCCGCTGGGATGCACATGTGGCCGACACCGTGGCCCGGATGGCGCTGGCGAACCCGTGGGGTGTGCTGTGTGCGGAGTTCGACGAAGGCGCTCTGGCCCTTTCACGGCTGAATGCCACCCGGCTTTGCGTGCGCTTTGCGGATGGTACGCTGGTGGACACAGATCTGGCGGATAACCTGCCGCCGGTCTGTGATTTATCAGCGGCGGGGAGTGATGCAGTTGAAGTGCTGCTGTGTCTGCCACTCCTCAGCGCCAACGGCGGTAATCTGGATGACGGGCAGGACAGTGCCCGTCCGCGCCGCTGGCAGTCTGAACGGGTGACGGTGCAGGAACTGGCCGGGCATGAGCGCAGTGAACTGACGGTACTTCGTCATGCCCTGACGCTGCGGCTGTCGACTCAGGAAAACAGCGCCTGGCTTACCTGCCCGGTGGCGAGACTGATGCGAAACGCGCAGGGGCAGTGGGTACTGGAGCGGAGCTTTATTCCGCCGCTGCTCTCTTTATCTGCCAGCCCGCTACTGCTCAGCGAACTGAGTGATTTGCTGCACCGCCTTGCGGCCCGGCGTAAGCGCCTGATGGCAATGCGCCGTGAAAGCAACGAGCGGATGGCGGACTTCGCGGTGGCCGATGTATCGCTGTTCTGGTTGCTGAACGCCCTCAACAGCGTTGAGCCGGTACTGACGGAGCTGCACCAGGCGCCGTCCCGCCAGTACCGCACGCAGGATGATGAGCGGCGTGAGGATGTGGTGCGCGCGCTCAGTGAGCGCGTAGAGATTGCCGGCGAGTGTATTTTCGACATTCCGCTTAATGACATGGAGGCGGTAAGACCGTACGGCGAGTTGGACAACAGTGATGTTCAGCCTGATCCTGGCGAACGTGATGGTTCCTGCAAATCCCCTTTTAGATCCGTTCATGGAGTGAAAAATTATGAATCTCACTGACTCTTTGCAAAACGTTTTATCCGGGGCGGGAACCCTGAACCGCTACAGGCTGGATATTCCTTCCTGTCCTTCTCCACTTGATGTGGAAGACTTCAGCGGTATTGAAGGCCTGAGCAGAATTTACAGGTATGACATCATTTTTACTACTACGGACAAACATCTTGAGGCTGCCTGGTTTTTGTGTAAACCCGCAACCCTTACGATGGGGGGCGGGTTACTGGAGAGTCTGACTGAACAGAAAAAAATGCACGGTGTCATTACTCATTTCAGACGCATTACTGGCTCTGCCGACCAGACACAGTACCTGATCACGCTTAAGCCATTCCTGTTTTTGCTGGATAAGCAGCACCGCAGTCACCGTTTCTTTGTCAATAAGTCAGTACCTGCTGCGCCCGAAACGTCTTCAGGACGGGCATACCGAGATTTACTCGGTGGACAGCGTCAACGGCTCCGGGCGTACCGGCGAAGCGCACTATGTGCCGTTCACCAGTTTTCGCCATCAGGGCGGCATGATGCGTCGTCACGCGCCGGAACGATATTACCACACCCGCGTGAAGCGGGGCGTCACCGGGATGCACGATACCTGGCTGATACTGGGCGGCCAGCAGTGGGAAGCTGACCGGATGCTGGAGCGGGAGACAGTCTCGCTGCGCATCACTGGCACCAACGGCCAGTTACCGCGCCGGGCGTTGCAGAGCACGCTGCTGGACCGCTGTGAACAGGTCTATGACACGCCCCTCACCGTGCGTAATCTCTGCAAGCCGACGCTGCCCGCATACCCGCCTGCGGAGGATCGTTTCCACTGGCGGGTGATGAGCCATCTGGGCTCCCGGTTTCTCAATATGATGAGCAGCGCTTTGGTGCTGCGCGGCACGCTCTCGCTCTATAACTGGCGGGACGACGAGCTGAACAACCGTCGCCTCGATGCCATCCTGGATGTCAGGCACCACCGCATTCAGCGCTTTGAGGACGGTTTTTTGCTGCGCGGGCTGGACGTGGAGGTGACGCTCGACAGTAATGGATTTACCGGAGAGGGCGATATCCACCTGTTTGGCGAACTGCTTAACCGTTTTTTCGCCCTGTATGCCGACATGAATCAGTTTAACCAGCTCACGCTGATTGTTCAGCCAGAAGGGAAATGTATCCGGTGGAAAGAGAATCACAGTCCGCGCCTGCCCGGCTGGCACCGTCGCCGTCACGAAGTCCATTTTTTACAGACAGGTGAAAACCCTTCACCTGGATATTCAGGCGCGCGAAGGGGTGAACAACAACGCGAAGGGGGCATCGCTGGCAACGGTGGTGCGAATTTACCAGCTTAAAGAGCGTAAGGCGTTTGACAGTACTGATTATCCGTCGCTGTTCGCCAGTGACACTCAGGCCATTAAAGCCGATCTTGTGGCGGAAAAGGATATCCGCCTGCGCCCTGGCGAATCGGTGACGCTGGATATGCCGATGGAAGAGAGCGCGCAGGTTGTGGCGGTGGCGGGGATGTTTATGGCACCGGACCAGGTAAATGATACCTGGCGTATTACCCTGACCCGTGACGACCTTGACCCGGATAAGGCGCGGGTTATCGAAGTCAGTAATAATCGTCTGACGCTGAAACCGCTGGAGGGGGAATGATGCCGCGTCCGTCTCTGTATGACATGCTGTACGGTAACTTCGCCGGCGGGCTTGACCTGCACAGTGTCAGTGAGGAGAACCAGCTGATTTTATCAGTACTCGATAACATGCAGCGCATCCTCAACTGCCGCGCCGGTACGCTGGCTCACCTGCCGGACTACGGTCTGCCGGATATGACAAAAATCCTCCAGGGAATGCCCGGGACCGCCCACCAGCTGATTACCACACTGTCGGCTGTGTTGATGAAATACGAGCCGCGCCTGAGCCGGATTAATGTGGTGATGCAGGAACAGATTCAGCCCGGTGAACTCCGCTACGCCATTGATGCGGAGCTGAAGGGGGTGGGGCTAGTGCGCTACGGCACGGAGTTTATGCCCGAGGGCAGGGTATTAATCCGTCATCTGAAACAACAGCAGTATCTGGATAATACAGCCCGATTGTGAGCCAATTTTGAAATTCAGCACGTAAAACCACCCCACATCTTTTACCGACATCGCGAGGATGCATATTGCAGAGTTTCGCCTGCGAAAATAACCACTTCATGAAAATTGGGCGAGCAGGCAACATGAACGACCAGATATTTATTTTACCCTGGTCAGAAAATATACATTAAAGAGTTACTTTTCAATGAGTTATTGTAAAGCTTGTGCTGTAGCGGGTACTGAAATATTAATAATTGATTTCTTCGCCGTGAGTCATTGCATTTTATCTGGCGAAAAGGTCAATGGCTGAGGGGATACCCTGAGTATGATGACGTTAATCATGGATACAGATATGAAAATGAGAATTCTCCTTCTTATGGTCAGTGTACTTTTTAACATGCAGGCTGATGCCGCCCGTGGAAGACAGCCCTGCTCTGGCTCAAAAGGTGGCATAGCACACTGTACATCGGATGGTCGTTTTGTCTGCAATGACGGAAGTCTGAGCCAGTCGAAGCGATTCTGTTCAGGTTATGGTGCCTCCGAACTGCCCCGGCAGGTAAAACCCTCCCCCTCCGCCAGGAAAGCGCAGACGAAAAAGAGAATAGCCGTGAAAGGCCAGGAGCAGCGTGTTGTAGAAAACAATGCGCAGTTCGATACACAACCGCGGCAACCTACATGCGCCCCTCTCTATATGGCCAACAAGCCCGGATTCACCCATTTACCCATTTGTTCAGGTAATCAGTATTAATCCGCCAGTGTAAACGTTATTTGTCTGTTATTCGAACTGATAAGACGCTTGCAGGTGGAAACCCACCTGAACGCGCTGGGCGACCTGTTACAGCGTCTGGCATTAAAGCACGCCGTTCGCACCTTCCGGATACGTGGCAAACTTACTGCATGGCTGGCGTTTATGTTTTCTGCATGAGTGATAAAAGGGAGGGAAAATCATGACCAGGGCTGAAGAGTTTTGTCGTTCCTGAGATGTGAACACTGGCAGATGGATGCGCACGCGTCGCTCAAAAAACGATCTTTTTCAGGCGGATACTGAGATCAGAAAAGCATATGACCTTGAACAGTAACCACAGCGACTGAAGGGATATGCTAATGAAGCGACAAGATATAAACGCATTAAAGAATTTTGATTTTCTGGCACGCAGTTTTGCCCGTATGTACGCCCTGGGCCAGCCAGTTGATATCGATGCCGTGACCGGCAATATGAGTAATAAACAGCAGGCATGGTTCCGGGAGCGATATGACCACTACCGAAAGCAGGCTGAGCGGGCGAGAGTTATAGAACTGCGATGATGTAACGAACAATGGGCTTAACGGCCCGTTGCTTTTTTAGGTTCCAGCTACATTTTTGCAGGCTCCTGAGGTTGAAATATTTTGCGGTAACCACATATAGAAAGCGGGTAAGGAACACCTGCCCATAAGACATGAACTTTTTGAATATTCTTTTTTACTGTTCAGGAGGTACATGATGACTCTCAGAACCTTTCCCGTGTTGAACGATCTCTCCGACTCTCTGTTTGCGGACCGTTTTAACCGTATCGATCGCCTTTTTAGCCAGCTAACCGGCAGTACGCCGTTGCCCTCCACGCCTTCTTACAATATCCGGCGGCTGGGCGATAACCGCTATGAACTGACGCTCAGCGTGCCGGGCTGGAAAGAGAGCGAACTGGAAATTGAAACCGTTGGCGGTCAGCTGAATATCAGCGGTAAACGTGAAGAGGAGAAAACCGAAAACGGCGAAGAAGGGTGGATCCATCGGGGTATCAGCCGCAGCGACTTCCGGGCCAGCTATAGTCTGCCGGAGCATGTGAAAGTGACCGGCGCTTCGCTGGAAAACGGCTTACTGGCAATTGAATTACACCAGGATATCCCGGAAGAAGAGAAACCGCAGCGCATCGCCATCAACAACAACCCGGCGATTGAACATAAGCCGTAATCGTTGACTGACGTTGTTTTCACGCCCGGCAAACGCCGGGCGTTTTGCTAACCTGATGGGGCTTATGCCATTCCGCTTTTCCCGGTACGCGCGGGCTGGAGGTCACTTTCGATGTGCTTAAAAGGTTTGCTGCCTCTGCATGAGGCTGAACGGGAATGAAATGTGAGAGAAAACAGATTGGTGCGTCTGAATGGACTCGAACCATCGACCCCCACCATGTCAAGGTGGTGCTCTAACCAACTGAGCTACAGACGCAAGATGGTGCGTTCAATTGGACTCGAACCAACGACCCCCACCATGTCAAGGTGGTGCTCTAACCAACTGAGCTATGAACGCATTGTGTTGTCGGTGACAACGGGGACGAATATTAGCGGCACAGCACCAAGGTGGCAAGAGGGAAAATGCATTTTTCTCTCTGATTTCACGCGATTGCTTCATTACCGCGCAAAGTGAAGAGAAAGTAGCCGCCAGCCGGCGGCTACAGGGTCATTAACGTGCAGCGCGCTGCAAAATAACCGTAGAGGGCTGACGTTGCAGGAAACGCATGCGCAGCATCATCATAATGGCCGCAGACGTTAAGCCGATGATAAAGCCCATCCAGAATCCGGCTGGCCCCATGCGATCCACCACCAGATCCGTGAGCGCCAGAATGTACCCGCACGGCAGACCCAGCACCCAGTAAGCGATAAAGGTGATAAAGAAGATGGAACGCGTATCTTTATACCCACGCAGCACGCCGCTGCCAATGACCTGGATGGAGTCAGAGATCTGATAAATGGCCGCCAGCAGCATCAGGTGCGAGGCCAGAGTCACTACCTCCGGGTTGTCGTTATAGAGCAGGGCAATTTGCTCACGCAACAGCACGGTAAAGAGGGCGGTACAGACCGCCATGCAGACGCCGACGCCCAGCCCGGTGCGGGCAGCCGTTTGCGCATCCAGCGTAGAACCTTGCCCCAGACGGAAGCCCACGCGAATCGTCACCGCAGCCGCCAGCGACATCGGCAGAACAAACATCAAAGAGCTGAAGTTCAGCGCGATCTGGTGGCCTGCCACATCAATAATCCCTAACGGCGAGACCAGCAGGGCGACGACGGCAAACAGCGTCACTTCAAAGAACAGCGCCAGCGCTATGGGCAGACCCAGCTGTGTCAGGCGGGTCAACATCGACCAGTCAGGCGTGCTAAAGGCGGTGTCGTTGCGAATGTCGCGCATGGATCGCGCATGCTTAATGTAGGTGAGCATGCTTCCGAACATCACCCAGTACACCGCTGCCGTCGCCACGCCGCAGCCCACGCCGCCGAGTTCCGGCATGCCAAAATGACCGTAAATGAAGATATAGTTCACGGGAATGTTCACCAGCAAGCCGATAAAGCCCATCACCATGCCCGGCTTGGTTTTTGCCAGCCCTTCACACTGGTTACGTGCCACCTGGAAGAACAGATAGCCGGGCGCGCCCCAGAGCAGGGCGCGCAGATAACCGACCGCCTTATCCGCCAGCGCCGGGTCGATATTATGCATGGCGCGAATAATATACCCGGCGTTCCACAGGACGATCATAATCAGGACGGAGACGAACCCGGCCAGCCAGAAGCCCTGGCGCACCTGATGGGCCACGCGGTCACGTCGACCGGAGCCGTTAAGCTGTGCGATGACGGGCGTCAGCGCCAGCAGCAGGCCGTGACCAAACAGAATGGCCGGGAGCCAGATTGAGGTTCCGATCGCCACGGCGGCCATATCGGTGGCGCTGTAACCACCGGCCATTACCGTATCCACAAATCCCATTGCGGTTTGGGCTACCTGCGCGACGATCACCGGTATTGCCAGTGCCAATAACTGACGCGCTTCGATCATATACTTCTGCACGTGAACACCTTTGTATTGTAGTTATTTGAGAGACTAAAAAGGCCGCCGTTACTGGCAGCAAGAAGAAAAAACAGAGGGATGCCAGCTATTGTAGCGGGGTTTAACTAATTATCTAGTGAAAAAATCGCCAGAAATTGCGCATCACTGGCAACCTGTTTTTTCAACTGTTATTGTGGTGGGATTATACGGTGTCATCGCCGTTCGGAATGAACAGGAGCTGTAAGCATGTTTACTGGTATTGTGCAGGGCACTGCCAAAGTGGTGTCCATTGATGAAAAACCGAATTTCCGCACTCACGTGGTTGAGCTGCCTGAATATATGCTCGACGGCATTGAAACCGGGGCGTCGATAGCGCATAACGGCTGCTGCCTGACGGTGACCGAAATTAACGGTAATCAGATTAGCTTTGATTTAATGAAAGAGACGCTGCGCATCACTAACCTGGGTGAGCTGGTGGTGGGAGATATCATCAACGTTGAACGCGCGGCGAAATTCAGCGATGAGATTGGTGGGCATCTGATGTCGGGCCATATTATGACCACCGCAGAAGTGGCGAAAATTGTGACCTCGGAAAATAACCGTCAAATCTGGTTCAAGGTGCAGGATCCGTCATTAATGAAATACATCCTTTATAAAGGATTTATTGGCATCGATGGGATTAGTCTGACCGTCGGTGAAGTGACGCCTACGCGTTTTTGCGTGCATTTAATTCCTGAAACGCTGCAACGTACTACGCTTGGCGCAAAAAAATTGGGGCAGCGCGTAAATATCGAAATTGATCCGCAGACCCAGGCGGTCGTGGATACCGTTGAGCGCGTGCTGGCGGCGAAAGAGGCGGCGATAATAAAGACCGTGGAAGAAGAATAAAAATTAACCCCGGGAAACCGGGGTTATTTTTTCAGCGAGCCACCCGCAAGCCGTGCTCAATCCCACGACTAAACACCACCTGCCACAGCTGTATATCCCGCGCACGGAACGCGCCCGCACAGGCATTCAGATAATAGCTAAACATCCGTTTGAATCGTTCCGAATAGTTGTCGGCGATTTCAGGCCATGCAGCCTGGAAACGTTCATGCCAGGCCATCAGGGTCGTGTCGTAATCTGCGCCGAAGTTATGCCAGTCTTCCACAATAAAATGCGGTTCGCTGGCGTTCGCAATCTGGCGAACAGAGGGTAAACAGCCATTCGGGAAGATATATTTGTTGATCCAGGGGTCCACATTGTTATCGGTGCGCTTAGAGCCGATGGTGTGTAGCAGGAAAATTCCGTCAGGCTTCAGGTTACGATCGGCGACCTCAAAGTAGGTCTTGTAGTTCTTCGGCCCCACGTGCTCGAACATACCTACGGAAACAATACGATCGAACTGCTCATTCAGGTCGCGGTAGTCCTGAAGCCGAATATCAACATCCAGTCCCAGACAGCGTTCCTGCGCCATCTTCTGCTGTTCAGCCGAAATCGTGACGCCGACTACGCTGACGCCGTAATTTTTCGCCATAAACCAGGCAAGACCACCCCAGCCACAGCCGATGTCCAACACACGCATACCGGGCTGTAACTGCAATTTATCGCAGATCAGTTGCAGCTTATCCTGCTGCGCCTCTTCCAGGGTCGTCGCTTTTTTCCAGTATCCGCAGGAGTACTGCATTAAAGGATCGAGCATACGGCTGAACAAATCGTTGCCAAGGTCGTAATGCTCTTTACCGACGATCCATGCCCGTTTTTTACTTTGCAGATTGAACAGGCGGGCGGAGGCGATACGTAAGGTATCTTTGAAATGACGAGGGAGCTGTTTTTCAAGACCGGCGCGTAATACGCTGGAGAAGAACATATCCAGCCGCTCACACTCCCACCAGCCGTCCATATAGCTTTCACCCAGCCCTAACGATCCCTCCTGTAACACGCGTTTGAAAAAATCGGGATGCTTTATCTGGGGATCGGAGGGGGATGAGCCATTAATCGTAATGCCCGCACGTCCCAACAGTTCACTGACGATCCGGGACCAGTTATCGTCCGGAACGCTGACTTCTTCTATACACGATGAACTCATAGCTTCTCCATCACCTTGCTGTGATCAGAACCTTAAAACAGCGTAGACGCTTTTTTGGTTTGTGAGAAATCTCACGGTAAATGCCCGCGAGGCTAATATCCGACGTAGAACAGAGGAAGGGAGATAACCCTTGCCGAAATGCCTTCCATGGTAAAACGGGAGCGCTCCGGCTCCCGTTAACACTTAATATTTATCGTATTTAATCGAACCAAATTCAGTATAGGCCGCAAAATTTGGTGATTCAACAGAAAATTGTTAGCTACCTAATCACTGGTTTTTAACATAGTTTCCCGCGCAATCAGGCGTGCGACGTTTCGGTTTGTGCATTGTCATTCTGCTCGCGAAGCGCGGAGGACTGCATGCGATAGCCCAATCCCGCCAGCGCAACGGTGATCAGCATCACGCTGGTAGTGGTGAGCAGCGGGGTTGCAATCAACGCAGAGACCACGAGACTTGCCAGGAAGCACAGGCCAAGTTGCAGGGTATTTTGCAGCGCGGCAGCGCGGCCTGTCGCCTGCGGAAATGGACGCAACGCCTGGGCTACAACGATAGGGTAGATGGCCCCGTTAGCGATCGCCATGACGCAGAACGGAATCAAAATTTCTGCAAGCCCGGCGCCGGGAATAAAGCCGACAGCCCAGGTCGCAATCACGCTTAGCGCATACAGCACCAGCAGCCAGGGCAGCATCTGTTGGCCTTCCCATTTTTGCAGCGCGGCGCGACAGCCATAGCCACCCACCAGGAAGGCGATGGTCTGTGGTACATAGCTAAGGCCGATAGCCGCCGGGCTGTAGCCCATGTCATGCAGAATGAACGGCGAACCGGTCAGCCAGGCAAAGAAGCTGGCAGAGCAGGCGGCATAAATCAGCACGTTACCGCGATAGGCTTTCGACCGCAGTAAAGAGGTAAAGGTGATGGGCTTCGCGTCCGGATGCGTCTCTTTTTTATGCGCCGGTTTAAGCCCGAACGCGGGCAGCATCAGGACCAGCGTAATAGCAAAGAGCGTGGCGAAAATGGCCTGCCAGTCGAAATGCGCCAGGATCCAGCTGCCCAGTAACGGGGCAAGCGCCGGCGACAGGCCGACCAGGGGCATAATGGTGGCGAATATGCGGTTAGTGCGCGAGGCGGGGTAGTAATCGGTTACCAGCGCCTGCCAGGTCACCGCAGCGGCACAGACACCGACCGCCTGAATAAAGCGCAGCGCCAGCAGCCAGGCGGCATCGCGGACCCACAGCATGCCCAGACAGCCTGCGGCAAAAATCGCCAGCCCCAACAACAGGACGGGTTTACGGCCAAAACGATCCGAGAGCGGCCCCCACAGCAATTGCGCAAAAGCAAAACCGGCGAGGAACAAACTCAAACTGGCGCTGATGGCGGCGGCAGGGGTTTGCAAATCTTCCTGCATCGCGGCGAACGCGGGCAGATACATATCGGTCGCCAAAAAGCCCAGCACGCTTAAGCCGCCGAGCCAGACTAAAAATCCTTTCTTGGGTTGCACTTTTTTTCTCCTGAGGAGGCAGGTGTACGTTGGCGCAGAGTGTAGGGAGTGCAAAGCGGCTTGTGAAACGCTAATATTTGGCGGGTGCATTCAAAAAATTTGCAGGCTAAAGATGTGGTCAGATTATTCCCTTGAAGTGGTTGATGCCGTGGCGCGTAACGGCAGCTTTACCGGCGCCGCCCAGGAGCTGCATCGCGTTCCCTCGGCGATCAGTTACACGGTGCGTCAGCTGGAAGCGTGGCTGGCGGTGCCGCTGTTCGAGCGGCGTCATCGCGACGTGGAGCTCACGCCTGCCGGAGCGTGGTTTTTGAAGGAAGGGCGGTCTGTCATCAAAAAAATGCAGATCACCCGTGAGCAGTGCCAGCAGATCGCCAACGGCTGGCGCGGGCATCTCGCTATCGCGGTGGATAACATTGTTAAGCCGGAGCGGACCCGGCAGATGATCGTCGATTTCTATCGTCATTTTTCCGACGTCGAACTGCGTGTTTCGCAGGAAGTGTTCAACGGCGTCTGGGATGCGCTGGCGGACGGCAGGGCGGAGATGGCGATTGGTGCAACCCAGGCGATCCCGGTTGGTGGGCGCTACGCGTTTCGCGACATGGGCATGCTGAGCTGGACCTGCGTGGTCGCGCGCGATCACCCGCTGGCAGCGCTGGAAGGGCCGCTGAGCGATGACACATTACGCAACTGGCCCTCGCTGGTGCTGGAAGATACCTCCCGCTCGCTGCCCAAGCGCATTACCTGGTTGCTGGATAATCAGCGCCGCGTGGTCGCGCCGGACTGGGAGTCGTCAGCCACCTGTCTGAGCGCGGGGCTGTGCGTTGGCATGGTGCCGGTGCATTTTGCGCGCCCGCGCATCGACGCGGGAGAGTGGGTGGCTCTGACGCTGGAAAACCCCTTCCCGGATGCCGCATGCTGTCTGACGTGGCAGCAAAACGACGTCTCGCCCGCCATGGCCTGGCTGCTGGATTATCTGGGAGACAGCGAAACGCTGAACCGGGAGTGGTTGCGGGAACCAGCATAGCTGGCCCCGGAAAGTGATTAACGACGGTAGTCGCGGAACGGACCGTCCGCAACGGAACGGCGTTCTATCAGGCGCGGGTGAACTTCAATGGACTGGGACTGTTCACGCTTGTTGACGATCCTGTCCAGCAGCATGTTGAAGGCCGTTTCACCCAGCGAATCTTTCGGCTGGTGAATGGTGGTCAGCGCCGGGGTAAAGAAGCGGGCGTTGCGCACGTTGTCATAGCCGATCACCGAGATATCCTGGGGGACGCGCAGGCCGAGTTCATCTGCCGCGCATAGCGCGCCCATCGCCATGATGTCGCCGCCGCAGAACACCGCGGTAGGGCGATGCGGCTGGGAGACGATCTGCTGCA
Organism: Enterobacter cloacae complex sp. AR_0002; assembly: GCF_001922365.1. Lineage (NCBI taxonomy): Bacteria > Pseudomonadati > Pseudomonadota > Gammaproteobacteria > Enterobacterales > Enterobacteriaceae > Enterobacter > Enterobacter cloacae complex sp. AR_0002. The sequence goes on along the minus strand of NZ_CP018814.1, from coordinate 1,539,255 downwards.
TGGCGCGATAGCCTGACTCCGGCTCGAAGTCGCCCTGAACAATCCAGTTTTCCGGCACGGTGATCAGCGCCTCTTCCATCGCTTTCATGAAACCGGCCAGACGGCCAGCACCGGTGTTACGCTCCAGAGGACCCGGGATCACGCCAATTTCACGATGACCGCGTTCTACCAGATAACGCCCCGCCATGTAGCCGCCTTCAAAGGCGTTATCAATAACGGAGTCGGTGAAGTCTGCGCGCGCCTCGCCCCAGTCCATGACTACCATCGGAATGTGGCGATACTCTTCCAGCATGGAAAGGACCGACTCAGGGTATTCAGAACACATTACCAGCAGGCCGTCGACGCGCTTTTGCGCCATCATTGACAGGTAAGCGCGCTGTTTTTCAATGTTGTTCCACGCATTGCCCAGAATCAGGGTATAGCCTTTCTGGAAGCAGTTTTTTTCAACGGCTTCGATGATTTCAGCAAAATAGGCCGCTTCACTGCTGGTGGCCAGCAGGCCAATCGATTTGGTGTGATTAACCTTCAGGCTGCGGGCGACGGCACTTGGCGAGTAGTGCAGTTCTTTGATTGCCGCCCAGACGGCATTACGCGTCTCTTCAGCGACGAAACGCGTTTTGTTAATAACATGTGATACGGTTGTAGTGGAAACGTTTGCGCGTTTTGCTACGTCTTTAATTGTTGCCATTAAATGTCACTCCAGACCATATCCTAAGCTCCTGAAAAAATTGAAGGTAAACGTTTGCCTTCTCTCACCCTTATTACGCAAACATGAGTTGCGACACGCCGGGAAAACGACACAGGACGTCAGGAGGGGGTCAGTGGCCGGTACGCTAATAAATTTAGCGTGGAATTTTGTCCTATCTTGATGAAAAGGGGAAGAGGTAAAGTGGATATCCGTTTAAATCCTGGAAGATTTTTGACCTGAACTGTGTAAAAATGAGCAAGCTCACTTTTCGTAGGGTGAATAAAAGGAGAAAAATTGATGAGTACCGATCTGAAGTTTTCGCTGTTTACCACCATTGTTGTTCTTGCTCTGATTGTTGCCGGTGGTTTAACCGCTGCACTGCACTGATTCAGGCGGAGGGAGAACCTTCTCCCTCTCTTGCCGCTATTGTTACCTCTCCGGCAAAAATCTTTTGCCAAAATGTTAACTTCTCATTTTTTGTGATTGATGTCATGCTTTTGACTTCTTAGTTCTGTGCCGGGTTATGGCACGGTATCCGGAGTCTCTTCATGAAAATCAATTTTCCCCTGCTGGCCCTGGCGATTGGCGCCTTTGGGATTGGCACCACTGAATTCTCCCCGATGGGGTTATTGCCTGTTATCGCCCGGGGGGTAGACGTCTCTATCCCTGCGGCCGGTATGTTAATTAGCGCCTACGCGATCGGCGTGATGGTGGGCGCGTCGCTGATGACGCTTCTGCTTTCGCACCGTGCGCGCCGCAACGCGCTGATTTTCCTGATGGCGATTTTCACTCTCGGCAATGTGTTTTCCGCGATTTCGCCCGATTACACCACTCTGATGCTTTCGCGCATTCTTACCAGCCTCAACCATGGCGCCTTCTTCGGACTGGGCTCGGTTGTTGCTGCCAGCGTGGTGCCAAAACATAAGCAGGCCAGCGCGGTAGCCACTATGTTTATGGGCCTCACCATCGCTAATATCGGCGGCGTTCCCGCCGCCACCTGGCTGGGAGAAGCCATCGGCTGGCGTATGTCTTTCCTCGCAACCGCCGGACTGGGCGTGGTCGCGATGGTTGCGCTGTTTTTCTCACTGCCGAAAGGAAGTGCTGGAGAACGTCCGGAAGTACGTAAAGAGCTGGCGGTGCTGATGCGTCCTCAGGTGTTGTCCGCGCTGCTCACCACGGTGCTGGGGGCCGGGGCGATGTTTACGCTCTACACCTATATCTCCCCGGTGCTGCACGACATAACCCACGCAACGCCACTCTTTGTTACCGCGATGCTGGTGCTGATTGGTGTCGGGTTCTCGATTGGCAACTATCTCGGCGGGAAATTTGCCGACCGCTCCGTCAGCGGGACGCTGAAAGGTTTTTTAACGCTGCTGATTGTCATCATGGTGGCGATTCCGTGGCTGGCGCGTAACGAAGTGGGTGCCGCGATTGCCATGGTGGTATGGGGCGCCGCAACCTTTGCCGTGGTGCCACCGTTGCAGATGCGTGTAATGCGCGTTGCACACGAAGCGCCGGGGCTCTCTTCATCGGTGAATATCGGTGCGTTTAACCTGGGCAATGCGCTGGGGGCCGCAGCGGGCGGGGCGGTGATCTCCGGTGGTTTGGGTTACAGCTTTGTGCCGGTGATGGGGGCGATCATTGCCGCACTCGGCCTGCTGCTGGTGATAATGTCTGGTCGTAAACAGCCTCAAGCGGTGTGTACGGCGGAATAAACAAAAACGCAGAAGGGCTGCCCCTTCTGCGTGTCTCTTACGCGGCGAAGTTCTTCGCAACAAATTCCCAGTTAACCAGTGCCCAGAAGTGTTCCAGGTAGTTCGGGCGCGCATTACGGTAATCAATGTAATAGGCGTGTTCCCATACGTCCACGGTCATCAGCGGCGTGGCGCTGGTGGTCAGAGGGGTACCCGCATTAGAAGTGGAAACGATAGCCAGTTTGCCATCAGCCTCTTTTACCAGCCAGGTCCAGCCGGAGCCAAAGTTTTTAACGGCTGCGTCAGTAAACTTCGCTTTAAAATCCGCGAAACTGCCGAACGCGGCGTTAATCGCTGCCGCCAGCTCACCGTCAGGTTCTCCGCCTGCATTCGGGGCCAGGCAGTGCCAGTAGAAGGTGTGGTTCCACACCTGTGCGGCGTTGTTGAATACGCCGCCGTCTGAACTGCGCACGATCTCTTCCAGCGTTTTGCCTTCAAAATCGGTGCCCTTGATCAGGTTATTCAGGTTGGTGACATAGGTCTGGTGATGCTTGCCGTAATGGTACTCCAGGGTTTCCGCGGAAATATGCGGGGCCAGGGCGTCTTTTGCATACGGTAGTGCAGGTAATTCGAACGACATTGCTTCTCTCCTTATAGTTTTATACGTTGCCAATAACCCTACAGACAACAAGGACAGGATAGCAAATTGAAAGGGTATGCAAAAGAGGAACTTACCCTGCCACAGAGGCGGCAGGGCAGGGGCTAGCGGATGGTTTTTGGCGTCATCACGCGGCGCGCACCCACATAGTGGCGCACCCAGTAATCTTCGCTGAGAGAGGTGATCTGAATGTCCTGACCGCTGCGCGGTGACTGGATAAATTTACCGTTACCCACATACACCCCAACGTGATCGGCCGTACCGCGTCCCTGGGTGCGGAAGAACACCAGGTCGCCATTTTGCAGTTCGCCACGGTTTACAGGGGCGGCGTCGCGCAGATGGTACATCTCATTGGCGGTGCGTGGAATGCGAAACTTCACCAGATCTTTATAGGCATAATAAACCAGCCCACTACAGTCAAAACCGGTGCGCGGAGAGGTGCCACCCCAGCGATACGGTTTACCTATTTGCCCCATCAGTTTGTTCATCGCCGTTTTTTGCGCTTTCTGCATGCGCGCTTTATGCACGTCAGCCAGCTTCGTCACTTTTGCGCATTTCGTTTTATGGCCTTTGCGCACGGTGCATTTTTCATTCACCAGGCTGGCGGTTGTGCGGGTGGTTTTGTGCGTGCCGGAGCGGAGAGTTTTGGTTTTACTGGAGGCGGTCTTTTTGGTCTGAGCGGTGATTTTCTTCTTAACTGTTTTGCTGGTGGTTTTTTTCTTACGTTCTGTGGATTTTGCCAGATGCGTTTTTTGTACAGCAGAATGCCGCGCCTGTTCAGAGGCGTTCGCCGCTGGCGTAAATGAGAGTGTGGTAAACAGTAAAGCACAGAGCGTCATCGAGATTTTAGTTATCCGCGCCACTGGGCAGTCCCCTGATAAATGCAGGCCACAATGCATACCCGCGTGAGATTTACAAAACCTGTCGATTCTAATCCATAAATTCAGAAGAAGTTAATAGCATTTTTCATTCAAAAATTATGTTTCGTTAGCAAGTGCAAAAAAATTCACCATTCTGACGCACTCCTGTTCGCTCCTTAAGCAAAACCGCACCCCGTCTGGCGATAAACGACATTAGCAATGCAACTTTATGCGATAAGCGATAAAATAATTATACGTGACAAAAATGTTATTTTCCGATGTCGGCCTGACCCGCTACAATGTCAGACTGATGCCGTAACAGAAGTTAAAGGAAGCAAGACATGAGCACCACTATTGAAAAAATTCAGCGCCAGATCGCTGAAAACCCGATTCTCCTGTACATGAAAGGTTCTCCGAAGCTGCCAAGCTGCGGCTTCTCCGCGCAAGCGGTTCAGGCGCTGTCCGCCTGTGGTGAGCGTTTTGCTTACGTTGATATCCTGCAAAACCCGGACATTCGCGCTGAATTGCCAAAATACGCAAACTGGCCGACCTTCCCACAGCTGTGGGTTGATGGTGAACTGGTTGGCGGATGCGACATCCTGATTGAAATGTATCAGCGCGGCGAACTGCAACAGCTGATCAAAGAGACTGCGGCGAAGTATAAAACCGAAGAGCCGGACGCAGAATAAGTTTTCTGCGGATATAAAAAAGCGACCACATTATGTTGGTCGCTTTTTTTTTGTCCTGGGGGGCTGTTGATAACCCAACCTACGATTGAAGATCGGCCTCGTCGCCCATCGGCAGCGGCCAGCCGCCCAGACGTTTCCAGCGGTTGACGATCTCACAGAACAGCTCCGCCGTACGCTCGGTGTCGTATAACGCGGAATGCGCCTGGGTACCGTCAAACGCAATACCCGCCGTGATGCAGGCTTTCGAGAGCACGGTTTGCCCCAGCGCCAGGCCGCTCAGCGCGGCGGTGTCGAAGGTCACAAACGGATGGAATGGATTACGCTTCAGCGAGGCGCGCTCGGCGGCAGCCATGGTGAAGCTGTGATCGAACGTAGCGTTGTGGGCTACCATGATGGCGCGGCTACAGTCATTCTCTTTCATGCCTTTGCGCACCATTTTGAAAATGGCGTGCAGCGCCTCGTATTCGCTTACCGCCCCGCGCAGCGGGTTTGTCGGATCGATACCGTTAAAGGCCAGCGCCTCTGGCTGTAAGTTTGCCCCTTCAAAGGGTTCAACGTGGAAATGCAGCGTGGTGTCCGGTACAAGCCAGCCCTGTTCATCCATCTTCAGCGTGATGGCGGCAATCTCAAGCAGCGCATCGGTTTTAGCGTTAAATCCGGCTGTTTCTACATCAATGACAACGGGATAAAAACCACGAAAACGGTCGCACAGACCGGTAAATTGAGCGTTATCGGACATCAGGGTCTCTTACAAGGGGGAAAAAGCAGTGCGCATTATGGCAAATTTTGAGAGGGGATGCAGCAAAACAACGGGCGCATAGTGCGCCCTGAGGGATCAATTGCCCAGACCGCGACCAGCGTCTTTGGCTTCAATCAGTTCGATTTTATAACCGTCCGGATCTTCCACAAACGCAATGACGGTGGTACCGCCTTTAACCGGACCGGCTTCACGGGTGACGTTACCGCCATTGCTGCGGATACGTTCGCAGGCTTCGGCGGCGTTATCCACTTCCAGCGCGATGTGTCCGTAAGCCGTACCCAGCTCATAGCTGTCTACGCCCCAGTTGTAGGTCAGCTCGATGACCGCTTCATCAGATTCCGGGCCGTAACCGACAAACGCCAGAGAGTATTTATATTCCGGATTTTCGCTGGTGCGCAGCAGCTTCATGCCCAGAACGTTAGTGTAGAAATCGATGGAACGTTGCAGGTCGCCAACGCGCAGCATGGTGTGAAGTAGGCGCATAATTTCCTCATTAACCAGTGGAATGGATTATCTTTTTGAACAGAAACGATGTTTTAGTATAGCGGCGAAAGGTCGCCGCTATCAATGTACAAAGCGGGATTACAGTGAAGGGTAGTCGGTATAACCTTCCGCGCCGCCGCCATAGAAACTTTCAGGGCGCTGCGGGTTCAGTTCGGCTTTCTTCTGCAAACGGGCAACCAGATCCGGGTTAGCAATGTAGTCACGGCCAAAGGCCACGGCGTCGATCAGGCCTTTCCCGATCAGATCTTCAGCTTTCTCTGCCGTATACGCGCCCGCCCCGATAATCACGCCGTGGAAGCGCTCGCGCACTTTCTGGCGGAAGGCTTCACTATAAGGCTTGCCGCCTGCCCAGTCCGGCTCGGACATGTGCAGATAGGCGATACCGCGTTTCGCCAGCTCTTCAATCAGATACAGCGCGTCTGCTTCTTCGTTCGGACCGTTGTCGACGTTCTGGAAAGTACCGATCGGGGAGACACGAATACCAATGCGGTCTGCGCTCCACTCATTACAGACAGCATCCACCACTTCAAGCACCAGACGCGCGCGGTTTTCAACGCTGCCGCCGTACTGGTCGGTACGCTGGTTGGAAGAAGGGGACAGGAACTGATGCAGCAGGTAACCGTGCGCAGAGTGCAGCTCAACCAGGTCGAAGCCCGCTTCACGGGCGTTGGCGACGGCCTGACGGAAATCATTCACAATACCCGGGATCTCGTCCAGCTCCAGCGCGCGTGGCGTGGTGGTGTCAACGCGGATCGCATTACCGTTTTCATCGCGCAGGGAAGTGCGGGTATTGGCGTTCAGGGCAGAAGCAGAAACCGGCGCCTGACTGCCAGGCTGGATGCTGCTGTGTGAGATACGTCCGGTGTGCCACAGCTGAACCGCAATACGGCCATCTTCAGCATGAACACCTGCGGTGATTTTTTTCCACGCGGCGATCTGTTCTGGGCTGTGCAGACCCGGCGCACCGGCGTAGCCTTTTGCCTGGGCAGAAATCTGCGTGGCTTCGGAAATAATCAGGCCCGCGCTGGCGCGCTGACGATAATACTCACCCATCAATGGCGTTGGGATATCGCCCGGCTCGATGCTGCGCAGACGGGTGAGTGGGGCCATAAACACGCGGTTTGGGGCAGTAACGGCACCCACTTTCAGTGGGGTAAACAGCTTTTCAGCGGACATAATGGCTCCTGAGTAGACCAGTCGACTAGTAAAAGGGTAAATAAAAACGCCGGCTACACGCCAGGCGCGGTTATACAGTTTTTCACGTGCGCCAGCGCGCTTTCGAGCGGCACGGCGCTGCGAGACATTTTTGCTTGCAGGTTGGCGCCTAACCAGAGGGAATAGAGCACCTGTGCCTGCGTGAGCGGATCGCCGGAGAAGGAGAGCGTTTTTTCATTGCGCCCGCTCTCCAGCGCCTGAGCCAGCAGGGCAATCACGCCGCTGGCCCCTTTATCCATGGCGGTGCGCATATCTTCGGAGAGATCGCACACTTCGGCAGACAGTTTTACCGTCAGGCAGCCGCTGATGATGCCCTGCTGACAGAACTGCGTCAGCGTTTCCTGATAGTAGTTCAGAACACGATCCCGGTAGTCACCTTCACCGCTGGCGAAGTGGGCTGCCAGGCGCTGATGGTAGCTGGCGTAGTGCCGCTCCAGCATGGCAACGCCGAACGCCTCTTTGGAACGAAAATAGTGATAAAACGATCCCTTAGGTACTTCAGCGGTTTTTAACAACTCGCTAAGCCCCATCCCGGTAAACCCGCGATGCATGCAAAGGCGCTCGCCGGTAGCCAGCAAATGTTCTCGTGTATCGTGTTCAGTGTGTCTGCTCATGCCCTTACTCTAATAGACCGTTCGGTCTAATGCAAGCCCGCTTAGCGACGACACTGCGACAGAATATCCAGCTGCGGCTGATAAACCGCTGATTTCACGTCCATCATGCCCAGAACGGTGGCGAATAAATTGTCCTGTGAAACCGCCTCTTTTGCGGCATGGTCACGCAGGCAATCCGTGTTTACGCCGAAGTTTTTCGCATAATCCGGGGAGAGCCAGAACATAAAAGGAATATGCGTTTGCTGCTCCGGGGCCAGCATATACGGCGTACCGTGCAGGTAAATTCCGCTTTCGCCCAGCGATTCACCGTGATCGGAGAGGTAAATGAGCGCCGTGTTCATGTTGGCCTGCCGGGCTTTCAGTGCGTCGATGGTTCGGCTGACGACGCTGTCGGTATACAGAATCGTGTTGTCATAGGTATTGATCAGCGACTGATGATCGCAATCCTGAATTTCATTGGTATCGCAGGTTGGGGTGAACTTGCGGAAGCTGTCGGGGTAGCGTTTGTAATAGGCCGGACCGTGGCTGCCCATCAGGTGAATAACCAGAACCGTATCCTGCTTTATTCCATCCAGCACGTTGTCCAGGCGGTACAGGTTAACGTCGTCGATACAGGATTTGTCCTTACAGAACTGATCCAGTTTCCACTGGGTCATGTCCGTGTGCGGCACGCGGTCGCAGGCGCCTTTACACCCGCCGTCGTTATCGCGCCACAGCAGGTTGAACCCGGCGTGGTTAAGCACATCAAGCAGACCTTCCTGATGATGGGCGAGGTCCGCGTCATATTTTTTCCGCGTCATGCCGGAGAACATGCAGGGGACGGAAACAGCGGTTTCCGTGCCACAGGAGGAGGCCCGCGGGAAGTTGATGACATCCTGCTTTTTCAGCTCGGGGTTGGTTTCACGCGGGTAACCATTTAACGAGTAGTTTGCAGCGCGGGAGGCTTCGCCCACCACCACAACCAGCACGGTTTTCTTGCGTTGGCTGGCAATCAGCGCGCCTTTATGAGCATCTTCGCCAATGCGGACCAGCGTCTGGTCGCCGGCAAACCAGCGCATTTTGCTGTATTTCACCACGGCGCTCACGTAATTCGCCGGGGTGACCATTTTTACGATGCTTTTGTTATTGCGGAACAGCGAAGCATAGTCTTTATAGAACACTGACGCGACCAGGATGATCACCAGCAGCGCACCCAACATAGCGGCGAAGCGCGTCAGGAGGGCATACCACCATTTTCCGGTGCGAATGCGCGTCAGGGCTAACACAACAGATGGAACCAGACCCGCTACGACCAGCCACAGGATCATCTGCGGCGTCACCAGGGCTGTCGCTTCCTGAGAATTAGTCTCGAACACGTTCACAATCATGTTCTGATCGATAACCGCGCCATAGGTATACATAAACCAGGTCGCGGCGGCACATCCCAGGGTCAGGACAATCAGGAGCGGCTTACGAATATAGGGGATATTTAACAGGCTGAAGACAATCACCCAGCCGCAGAACAGTACCAGCGGCACGCTGGCAGCAAACAGGACATCGTGCAGATGCGCAGGCGCAATAATTGACCAGCTGCGCTGGATAAACAGTGCATTCAGTACGGTAAAGAAAAATGCACAGCCCAGAGTAAATTTTATATCGTTACAGTGTAACTTTTTTGCGAACCACATGATGAGCAGACCATTCGTTATATCAATGCGGCGAGTATAAGAATGGAAGATTAGCGAAACCTTAATGTCCTGTTTGTGGCAGACATCCTTGCATGCAAGCCATTTAGGGTCTTCACTGTAGGGAATAATGACGTTCTGGAGGTAAGTGTGGCAGAGCAACTGGAATTTTTCCCTGTCCAGAGCCCGTGCCGGGGTATTTGCCAGGTTGATGAACGAGGATACTGTCGTGGCTGCATGCGCACGCGCGATGAACGTTTTAACTGGCAAAATTTCAGCGACGCGCAAAAGCAGGAGGTCTTACGGCTTTGCCGACAGCGTCTGCTGCGTAAAATTCGTGCAAACAAAGCGGTTGAACCCGAAGAACCTCAGCAACCTTCACTGTTTTAGCAGGGTAATTGCGTATACTGGTGACATGACTTCCTTGAGGAAAATGTTATGGTTCAGCGTATTACCCTTGCCCCACAGGGCCCGGAATTCTCCCGATTTGTTATGGGCTACTGGCGCCTCATGGACTGGAATATGTCTCCGGTCCAGCTGGCGGACTTTATAGAAGAGCATCTCGATCTCGGGATCACCACCGTCGATCACGCTGATATTTATGGCGGCTATCAGTGCGAGGCCGCCTTTGGCGAAGCGCTGAAGCGTGCGCCGGGGCTGCGTGAACGAATGGAGATTGTGACCAAATGCGGTATTGCCACCACAGCAAAACCGGAGCATGCGCTTGGACATTACATCACTGACAGCGCGCATATCGTTAAAAGCGCCGAGCAGTCACTGGTCAACCTGGCCACAGATCGTATCGACCTGCTGCTGATCCACCGTCCCGACCCGTTGATGGATGCGGATGAGGTCGCGGAAGCCTTCCTGACGCTGCACCAGAGCGGCAAAGTGCGCCATTTTGGCGTGTCTAACTTCACCCCGGCACAGTTTGCGCTATTGCAGTCTCGCCTGCCGTTTACGCTGGCGACGAATCAGGTGGAGATCTCGCCTGTTCATCAGCCGCTGCTGCTGGATGGCACGCTCGACCAACTGCAACAGCTGCGCATCCGTCCAATGGCATGGTCTTGCCTGGGAGGCGGCCGTCTGTTTAACGATGAGGCATTCCAGCCGCTGCGTAACGAGCTTGAAACGGTGGCGCGCGAACTGAATGCGGAGAGTATCGAGCAGGTGGTTTACGCCTGGATCCTGCGCCTGCCGTCTAAACCGCTGCCAATTATTGGCTCCGGCAAAATTGAGCGTGTCCGCGCTGCGCTTGTTGCTGAGGAGCTGGATATGACGCGTCAGCAGTGGTTCCGCATTCGTAAGGCGGCGCTGGGCTACGACGTACCCTGAGCACGCCTGAACCTGACTTTCCGGTGAAATCTGCGCCTCTGGTATAGACTTAAGGTGCAAAAAATAACCCGTGGAGGTCATATGAAGCGTTTTGCTCTGGCAATGGTCACGCTGGTTGTTTGCGCAGGGGCGCAGGCAGCCAGCGAGGACGTTGAAATGAATCTCGTCACTTCTCAGGGGGTAGGTCAGTCCATCGGGACGGTGAAAATCACCGAAACCGATAAAGGGCTGGAATTTGCTCCCGATCTCAAGGCTCTTCCACCCGGCGAACATGGTTTTCACGTTCATGCTAAAGGCAGCTGTCAACCCGCGATGAAAGAGGGGAAACCAACAGCTGCGGAAGCCGCAGGGGGGCATCTCGACCCGCAGAACTCCGGTAAGCATGAAGGCCCGGAAGGGATGGGGCACCTCGGCGATCTGCCGGTGCTGGTGGTAAATAACGATGGTAAAGCCACCGATCCGGTTGTGGCGCCACGACTCAAAAAGCTTGACGAGGTCAAAGGCAAGGCGCTGATGATCCACGTGGGCGGCGATAACATGTCCGATCAACCTAAACCGCTTGGCGGCGGCGGGGCGCGCTATGCCTGCGGGGTGATCTGATCGCCAATCGTTCCGGGTGGCGGCGCCTGTTCAAGCTGTGACAGGGAGCAGTGCAGCCGCCAGATAATGGATGCCAGATCGCGGGCCGCAGGCTGATGATGGTGCGCCAGCGTGTCGCAAATACGCTGAAGCTCGGCGAGCGTGACGCTCAGGGGGCGCTGCTGCACCCCGCGCTCGCTCATCACATCGCGGAGCATGGAAATACAGTTATCACGGACCTGCGACAGCGGATCGGAACGCGTCTCCCAGGCGCGCAACTGCCACACCACGTGCGAACAGTTTAGCAGCACCACGCCCCAGCGCAGTAGCCAGCGACGGGAGAGTGAATCCTGGCTGTTATTCAGCTGGCTGACATGATGGTAAACCAGCGATTCATACTCGCTTTCGCGCAGATGCGGCCTGCGGCTCAGCTGATCGACAAAACCCCTGCGCAACTCCCGAATATGCCTGCGGCTTTTACGCGCGTCCGAGCCCGGGCGTAGCACGGCGAAAGCCAGCCACGCCAGCCCCACGCCGAGGATCTTCGCCAGGTTGTCGTTGAGAAAATCAGCGTAATCGTAAACCGGTGGATTCGTTACAGAGATAAATGAGCCCATAAAAACAATTAACTGACCCCACAGACCGGCCAGTTTAGGCATTTGCAGTTTGAGCAACTGCATGGTGGTTAATAGCGGGAAGAGAAATAGCAGAAATTGCCAGAGGTCGGTTATCTGCACCATCAAACCAAATTTCACCACGAAGCTGAACAGCGACAGCAGCACCAGCGTACGCAGCAGAAGCGTCAGGGAGTTAAAGGGGGAAGCGGCGACGGAATAGAGCACGCAGCTGATTGCCGCAAGCGTCAGGGCCGCACTGCCCGCATCCCATTGCGTGGTGATGGCCCATGCGCCTACGGCCGTCAACGCGCAAAACGTACGAAAACCGCTCCACAGCGCCTCCATTGCGTCGGTATGCCGCGCCAGAGCAGGACTACCGGGAACGGAAAATTCGGTGACGGGCGTGGCATTCTCGACGGCTTTTAACCAGCGGCTGCTGCGCAGATACAGGCGGCAGAAATAGTTCAGACGCTGCCAGAAGGCGCGATGCCGGTAGTCATATTCATCCGCTGGGGCGAGCGGCGCGATAATGCGGGCCACGGTATAAATATCGGCATCCGAACGCGCAAGGGTAGCGAGCAGCGCCTCGATAATCTCCCGGGTATGGGCTGGGGGTGCAGGCCAGTTCAGCAACATCCGACGAAGGCTCGAGATCGCGCTCGTCATCCGCAATTGCTGGTGCAGTAAATAGTTCAGAAGCGTGTTCTGGCGACGAAAACGGTAGTGGCTCCAGAAAGCCTGGATGCGCAACAGGTTCATGGTCAGGATCTGGCCGATGACCTTTTCGTGCGCGAGGCGGATGTCATCGCTGCTGTCAGGCTGCCAGAGCAGGCTGGCATGTTCCAGCAAACGTGCGTGCATCGTTTTAAGGGCGGTGATAAGCGTAGTGCCATCTGAGGTACTGGGCAGGATCATCATCATGACGCCCCCGCACAGAATGCCGACCATCACTTCACACACGCGTGCCTGGGCGATATCCCACAGCTCGGTGGTATCCAGCACGTTGACGACCGGAAAGGCGATAATGGCCGCGGTGTAACCCGCCAGTTGAAACGCATAGGCAACGTTATTGGTAAAATGAGCGCAGGCCCAGGTACACAGCCCCAGCCATGCCGACATGCTTAACAAAAAGAGCCAGGGATCGTTCAGAGTATGGCCGGCAAGAAGCAGTGCGGCGGTTGCCCCCAGCAGGCTACCTGCCACGCGCCCGAGGCTTTTACTGATAACGCCCCCGACGGTAGGGAAGCTGACGACCGCCGCAGAGGTCATCGCCCAGTAAGGCTCATCCAGATTTAGATAATAGGCAACCGTAAGCGCAAGGCACATGGCGATGCCGTTACGCAGCGCGTAACGCCACTGCGGCCGTGTCGCTTTTATCCACGGCGTATTGCGCCAGGAGAGAGCTCCCAGGTTCATCATCGCGATCCGATGGCGACGGTGCAGGTTGTGCCAGAGACCAGGGTAATGTCTTTCGGCAGTTGATCAAACTCGACGCGAACAGGCACCCGCTGAGCCAGACGCACCCACGGTACGTTGGGTTTGATGTCGGGCACCAGGCCAGAATCGGTTTCCACGCTCTGATCGTAAATTGCCCGACCTATGCTGCTAACGTGACCCTGTAACGTTTCTGCGCCGCTGTAAAGCGTGATTCGGGCAGGCGCTCCCTCGCGGATATGGCGCAGCTTGGTCTCTTCAAAATAACCTACAACATAGAAAGAGCGGCTGTCGACCAGGGCAAAGACCGGCTGGCCTGTGGTGGCGTAATCCCCCACACGGGTCGAGAGGCTCGTGATCCATCCATCCACCGGAGCTTTGACAACGGTCTGGGTCAGTTGCCACTCGGCCTGTTTCAGCGTTGCCTCTGCAACCTTCAGGCTGGCCTGCATGGCTTTTACATTGATATTGGCGGTATCGAGATCTTCCGCAGAGATGTAATTCCTCGACAGATGTCGGCGACGTTCGGCTTCGTTATTGGCTTTTGCCAGATCGGATTGAGCTTTTGCGAGCTGCGCCTGGGCATTGAGCACCGCAATGTGAAAAGGGGTCTCGTCGATGCGGAATAACACATCACCCGCATGAACGAACTGGTTGTCCTTCACCAGCAGCGCGCTGATACTGCCGGACACTTGTGGCGTGATGCTGACCTGTTCCGCGCGGATCTTGCCGTCACGCGTCCAGGGCGACTGCATGTAATAATTCCAGAGCCACCAGCCGGCGATAAGCGCCAGCGCTAAGACGAAAAGAGTGGAAAAATATTTTAACGTTTTCAATGCTATTCTCACCACACGGTTAACACGGCAAGGCCAAGACAGACGGAGAGGGTAAACAGGGAGAGATCCATTAACATCGGGTGCCAGATTTCACCGGAATACATCCAGTCGCGCAGCAGACGATGCGCAATGAGCCAGATCACAAAACCGACCATCACGGCTTTAAACAGTGGCGGAAAGTAGACCGATGCGCCAACAATCAGATCCTGGAGGGGCAACCCTGCGGAGAAGGAAAACAACGTCACAAGCAGCGATCCTTTGCGGTGGAATGAGGGCCACAATGGCAGATTTCAATGCGATGGCGCATTACCGTTCAGTGTAAATCATCCTTTAAGGAATGATGAATACCGTGATTGCATTTGTTTTGGCAATACAAATACTGCAAACTATTCTAAAATCACTATAATCACTTAGCAAGCTAATTATAAGGAGATGAAATTGGAATCGCCATTAGGTTCTGATCTGGCAAGGTTGGTACGCATCTGGCGTGCTCTGATTGACCATCGCCTGAAACCTCTGGGACTCACACAGACGCACTGGGTTACGCTGCACAACATCCATCAGCTTCCGCCCGATCAGTCACAGATCCAATTGGCAAAAGCGATTGGTATTGAACAGCCTTCCCTGGTGCGTACCCTTGACCAGCTGGAAGAGAAGGGACTCATCTCCCGACAAACCTGCGCCAGCGACCGTCGCGCCAAGCGGATCAAATTGACGGAAAAAGCGGCCCCGATTATTACTGAGATGGAAACCGTCATCAGTAAAACGCGAGGGGAGATCCTGGCCGGTATTTCACCCGCTGAGCTGGAGATGCTGATCGGACTCATCGCCCGTCTTGAGCAAAACATCCACGATTTACAGTCGCGCGACTGACGTTGTTCACTGGCCTTGCTCGTGCAAGGCCTTTGTCATGTTCTGAACACCACCACCCGGTTGCGGCCCGTCTCTTTTGCCTCGTACATGGCTTTATCCGCGCTTTCCACACAGGTTTCAGCGCTGGTTTCCGGCGAGGTAGCGGTGAATACTCCCATACTAATGGTAATCGGTTCCGGAAGCTGCCCACCGCTGCTGGCCTTGTCAAACCCGCTCAACTTGAGGCGAATACGTTCGGCAACCTGATGCGCGACATCGGACGGTGTATTTGTCAGCATGAGCACAAACTCTTCGCCGCCGATCCGCGCCGCGATATCCTGCGGTCGCACCGAATCGGTCAACAGGTTTGAGACAAACTGTAAAACCCTATCCCCCTGCAAATGACCGTAGCAGTCGTTAATGCGTTTAAAACGGTCAAGATCGCTCACGACCACCGACACCGGATGTGTCACCGTGGCCGTGTTTAGCGCGTGATTTAATGAATCATAGAAATAGCTGCGATTATAAAGACGGGTGAGGGGGTCGCGGATGGAATTTTGATAAGACTGCTGATATTTTACATGCGAGTCACGATACAAATTAAATACGTCGGAAAGTAAGATGAAAATAATCATTAACGTAGCGACAGTTTCGAATAACCGTGCCCGGTACCATGAAATATCTTCAGCGTGTCCGCCTAACAATAGCATGAGCAGAGTGACGATATAACAGACACATAAAAAATTGCCGCCGACCCAAAACAAATTCCTCACGCGGGTAATGGCCAACAGGGTGATTAACGTTACTACCCACAGGACGATCAAAATGATATTGATCGCCTGGCTCCAGAGAACCATAAACTGTCGGGTTTCATTATCCACCAGGTCCAGTGTGAGCAGGGTTGAATGGCTGGAATAGAACAATGCCAGCCCAAGCATACAGCCCGTAAAGAGCGAGGCGCCGACAACGATACCAACATGGGCGCTTCGTGAGAGCGCAGAATTGCGCAGGGTATACAGTAATGCTGCGACGATCATCAGCACCGCCATTAAAAAGTGGCGGAACATGTAGAAAATCATGGCGTCGTTATAGTTCGCTTCGTTGAACTGATAGAGATCAAGCCAGGCCGGGAAGCTGGCCAGTGTCCCCACCATCAGTAACGCCGAACCGGCAAAGGCCAGGGCAATGGGAACAAGATATAATCGCCTTTTGTCGCACCAGTATTTCATTGCCATAAAACAGGCAATAAACAGATGGAACACCAGAAGAAATATCGTCAGCGTAGGGAAAAACAAAGGTGAAAACGAAGGAACCCATTCAACAAGTTTTATAAAAAAACCTTGTAATACGGCAATGATAACAATGCACCCAAGCGCGAAGGCCACAAAGCGGTTCTTTACAAATCGACAGATCGCAAGCATAGAGAATTTAAAAATTAAAAAAGGAAAAAGAGATTGCGAAGAGTCTAAGCGAGGGAAATAAAAAATACTTTGCGCACGGACAAGAACGGGTGAAATGAATAATTCACCATGTGAATATATTGTGCCAATATATTATTGGAAATGATGATTTTGGTAAATGGATGCGGTCTGAAAGACCACATCCATCAGGATATTAACGCGGGGAGACGGTGACCTGGCTGCCGTTGCTTGCAAGAACAACACGCTGGCCAGCAGAGAAGCGGGTGTTACCCTGTTTCTGCACAACCATAATAGTGCTGCCATCGTCTTTGCGGATTTCCAGCTCAACGCCCTGAGTTTTGTTCATCGCACCCTGAACGCCCTGACCCGCTACGCCGCCTGCAACTGCGCCCGCTGCGGTCGCCAGAGAACGTCCGGTGCCGCCGCCAATGGTATTACCCAGGAAACCACCCAGCACAGCACCGCCGATTGCGCCCACCACGTTCGTGTCATCGCCACCCTGAATCTGAACAGGACGGGCATTAACGATAGTACCGTATGTCACGTTCTGTACCTGTTTAGCTTCAGAAGCACTATATACGTCGCCGGAGAGTGAACTGTCATTCACACAACCCGCCAGTGTTAAACCAATCAGCGAAACGCCCAGTACACGTAAAATCATTTGACTCTCCTGTTCACCAAAAAACGCCCGGTTGGGGCATCCGTTATGGCTAAATTATATGGCATTCCTGACCACAGTTCATATCTTTGCATGCCGAATAAATAAATTTTACCTGAACAGGGCTTAACGGGACATAAACAAACATCGCCTGTGCTACAGGTCTGAGATTGTTAAAAATTATTATCACCGCATAGCAAAGCCGCGTTATTTATGATGGAGTGTTTGCACTTAGCCCATGTAACGTAAGGAAAGCGCATGAAATCGGGTCGCTATATCGGTGTGATGTCTGGTACCAGTCTTGACGGTGTGGATGTCGTTCTGGCCGCCATTGATGAAAACATGGTGGCGCAGCAGGCAAGCCTGACCTGGCCAATTCCGGTCTCGTTAAAAGAAGAGATCCTGAACATCTGCCAGGGGCAACAGCTGACGCTTTCCCAACTGGGCCAACTGGATGTGCGTCTGGGGGCGCTGTTTGCTGATGCGGTACTGGCCCTGATGCAGCAGGAAAGACTCCACCCGCAGGACATCGTGGCAATAGGCTGCCATGGGCAGACCGTCTGGCATGAACCTGTCGGCGAGGCGCCGCACACGATGCAAATTGGCGATAACAACCAGATTGTGGCAAAAACCGGCGTAACGGTGGTGGGTGATTTCCGTCGTCGCGATATGGCCCTCGGCGGGCAGGGGGCGCCGCTGGTTCCGGCATTTCATCAGGCGCTGCTGGCGCACCCGGTAGAGCGCAGGATGGTCCTGAACATCGGCGGGATCGCCAACCTGTCGATGCTTATTCCCGGGCAGCCCGTGCGGGGGTACGATACCGGACCCGGTAATATGCTGATGGATGCCTGGATTTGGCGTCAGAGCGGTAAAGCCTATGACAAAGACGCGCAGTGGGCCAGCCAGGGGAAAGTGATCCTTCCCTTGCTGCAAACCCTGTTAAGCGATCCTTTCTTTGCTCTGCCTGCGCCAAAAAGCACGGGGCGGGAATATTTCAACTACGGCTGGCTTGAACGTCAGCTGGCGCGCTTCCCCGGCCTTGCGCCTCAGGATGTTCAGGCTACGCTGACGGAGCTCACCGCGGTGTCGATCTCTGAACAGGTGTTGCTGAGCGGCGGGTGTGAGCGCTTGCTGGTATGCGGAGGCGGAAGCCGAAACCCGCTGGTGATGGCACGCCTCGCCGCCTTGCTGCCGGGCACCGAAGTCACGACCACTGATGAAGCCGGGATCAGCGGAGACGATATGGAAGCGCTGGCCTTCGCCTGGCTTGCCTGGCGTACGGTTGCCGGTCTGCCGGGTAATTTACCCTCCGTAACCGGTGCGCGGGAGGCGAGTGTCCTCGGGGCCATTTTCCCCGCAAACCCGCGCCATAATCAGAGTTAACTGAAATTCAGCGGGAGGCGTAACCCGTAAAATAGGGAAAAACAGGAGGGCGGTTAGGCCCTCCAGGACCAGGATAGTCTTCGGAATCTGCCCATGAAAAAACTTCTTCTCATTGCTGTACCTTTTCTTATGACCGGATGCAGCGTCTATAACCAGTTCGTTGAGCGTATGCAAACCGATACGCTGGAATATCGTTGTGATGAAAAACCGCTGACGGTGAAGCTGAACAACCCGCGTCAGGAAGCCAGCTTTGTTTATGACAATAAGTTGTTGACGCTGAAGCAGGGAATGTCGGCCTCCGGTGCGCGCTACTCAGACGGGATCTACGTCTTCTGGTCGAAAGGCGACAGCGCCACCGTCTACAAGCGTGACCGCATTGTGCTGAACGATTGTCAGCTTCAAAATCCGAAGCGTTGAGATTTTTGAAGGGGGCGCGCACAATAGCGCCACCCAATCTCACTTTCAGCTAACGCCATGTCAGATAACGACGAACTACAGCAAATTGCGCATCTGCGCCGTGAATACACCAAAGGCGGTTTGCGACGCCAGGATCTTCCCGCCGAACCGCTGGTGCTTTTTGAACGCTGGCTGAAGCAGGCCTGCGAAGCGAAACTGGCCGACCCGACGGCGATGGTCGTTGCCACGGTTGATGAAAATGGTCAGCCGTATCAACGCATCGTTCTTCTCAAGCATTATGACGAGAAAGGGCTGGTGTTCTACACCAACCTGGGCAGTCGTAAAGCGCATCACCTTGAAAATAATCCGCGTATTAGCCTGCTCTTCCCGTGGCATATGCTTGAGCGCCAGGTGATGGTTACCGGCAAGGCGGAGCGCCTCTCTACGCTTGAAGTGGTGAAATATTTCCACAGCCGCCCGCGCGACAGTCAGATCGGTGCCTGGGTCTCTAAACAGTCCAGCCGCATCTCAGCCCGCGGCGTGCTGGAGAGTAAATTCCTCGAACTCAAACAGAAGTTTCAGCAGGGTGAAGTACCGCTGCCGAGTTTCTGGGGCGGGTTCCGCATCCCCATTGAGCAGATGGAATTCTGGCAGGGCGGTGAACACCGTCTCCACGACCGCTTTTTATACCAGCGCGACAACGGTGGCTGGAAAATCGACAGACTGGCACCGTAATCCCCAAAATTTGTTGATTTAAGCGCTAGCGCACACCGCGCTGGCGCTTTATTCTATGGTCCTTTCGCATCAGGCGAAAAGTCGTGTACCGGCAAAGGTGCAGTCGTTTATACATGGAGAATTTGATGGCAAGCAGTAACTTGATTAAACAATTGCAAGAGCGGGGCCTCGTGGCCCAGGTGACGGACGAGGAAGCGTTAGCAGAGCGACTGGCGCAAGGCCCGATCGCGCTCTATTGCGGCTTCGATCCCACCGCTGACAGCTTGCATTTGGGGCATCTTGTTCCATTGTTATGCCTGAAACGCTTCCAGATGGCCGGCCATAAGCCTGTCGCTCTGGTTGGCGGCGCGACCGGTCTGATTGGCGACCCAAGTTTCAAAGCCGCTGAGCGTAAGCTGAATACCGAAGACACCGTGCAGGAGTGGGTGGATAAGATCCGTAAACAGGTTGCACCGTTCCTGGATTTCGACTGCGGTGATAACTCTGCGATTGCGGCGAACAACTACGACTGGTTTGGTGGCATGAACGTGCTGACGTTCCTGCGTGACATCGGCAAACACTTCTCTGTTAACCAGATGATTAACAAAGAAGCAGTGAAGCAGCGTCTTAACCGTGACGACCAAGGTATCTCTTTCACCGAGTTCTCCTACAACCTGTTGCAGGGGTATGACTTCGCCTGCCTGAACAAGCTGCACGGCGTATCTCTGCAAATTGGCGGTTCCGACCAGTGGGGTAACATCACCTCCGGTATCGATCTGACCCGTCGCCTCCACCAGAATCAGGTGTTTGGTCTGACCGTGCCGTTGATCACCAAAGCAGACGGTACCAAGTTCGGTAAGACCGAAGGTGGCGCGGTATGGCTGGATCCGAAGAAAACCAGCCCGTATAAATTCTACCAGTTCTGGATCAACACGGCGGATGCCGACGTTTATCGCTTCCTGAAGTTCTTCACCTTTATGAATATCGAAGAAATCAATGCGCTGGAAGAAGAAGACAAGAACAGCGGTAAAGCACCACGCGCCCAGTACGTGCTGGCGGACGAAGTAACCAAACTGGTTCACGGCGAAGAAGGTCTGGCGGCAGCGAAACGCATTACGGCGAGCCTGTTCAACGGGACCCTGAGCGATTTAAGCGAAGCGGATTTCGAACAGCTGGCGCAGGATGGCGTACCGATGGTAGAGATGGAAAAAGGCGCCGATCTGATGCAGGCGCTGGTGGACTCCGAGCTCCAGCCGTCTCGCGGTCAGGCGCGTAAAACCATCGCCTCTAACGCGATCACCATTAATGGCGAAAAACAGGCCGATCCGGAATATACCTTTACCGAGAACGACCGTCTCTATGGTCGCTACACGCTGCTGCGTCGCGGTAAGAAAAATTACTGCCTGGTCTGCTGGAAGTAATTAAAAGTATGCAGGGGCGTGGGAAACCACGCCCCTTTTGTTTTGACAGGGTTTGGTAAGTACAACATGAAGAACATCCTCGCCATTCAGTCCCACGTTGTGTTTGGACATGCTGGCAACAGCGCTGCGGAATTCCCGATGCGCCGCCTCGGCGTTAATGTCTGGCCCCTCAATACCGTCCAGTTTTCGAATCACACCCAGTACGGTAAATGGACCGGCTACGTGATGCCGCCGTCGCATCTGACGGAAATCGTTCAGGGGATTGCGGATATCGACCAGCTTAAACGCTGCGATGCCGTACTGAGCGGCTATCTGGGTTCGGCGGAGCAGGGGGAACATATCCTCGGCATTGTGCGCCAGGTGAAAGCGGCAAACCCCGCGGCGAAATATTTCTGCGATCCGGTGATGGGACATCCTGAAAAAGGCTGCATCGTAGCGCCGGGCGTTGCGGAGTTTCATGTCCGTCATGCATTGCCCGCCAGCGATATTATTGCCCCCAACCTGATTGAACTGGAGATCCTCAGCGAGCATCCGGTTAACAGCGTAGAAGAGGCTGTAAGCGCCTCTCGCGAGCTGATCGCCCAGGGGCCAGAGATTGTGCTGGTTAAGCACCTGGCACGCGCAGGGTTGAGCCAGGACCGTTTTGAAATGCTGCTGGTGACGAAGGATGAAGCCTGGCATATCAGTCGACCGCTGGTGGATTTCGGTACACGTCAGCCTGTCGGGGTCGGGGATGTGACCAGCGGTTTGCTGCTGGTGAAGCTATTGCAGGGCGCGAGCCTGCGCGATGCGCTGGAGCACGTCACCGCAGCCGTTTATGAAATCATGATTGCGACGAAGACGATGCAGGAATATGAGCTCCAGGTCGTCGCGGCACAGGATCGCATCGCGAAGCCGGAGCACTATTTTAGCGCAACGCAGCTATAGACACTGCCCGGCGGCGCTGCGCTTGCACGGGCCTACGGAATTTGTAGGCCGGGTAAGCGTCAGCGCCACCCGGCTCCTCAGGCCGCTCCGTTAATTCAACCCTTCCGCTTTCAGCGCCGCCGCCACCGCAGGACGCTCCGCCACGCGCGTCATATACGATGCGACATGGTCTAATCCTTCCATGTTCAACTTAACCGCGCGCGCCCAGCGCAGAACGGTAAACAGATAGGCATCGGCGATAGTGAAACGCGAGCCACAGATCCACTGGTCGTCTTTCAGCGCGTCGTTAACGTACTGCAACTTTTTCTCCAGCAGCGCGCGCACGGTAGGTTTGTACTCTTCTGGCGTGTCCGGGCGGAACAGGGGCGTAAAGCCTTTGTGCAGTTCGGTGGCAATATAGTTCAGCCACTCCAGCGTCTTATAACGCGCAATGCTGCCGGTGGGGGCAAGGAGCTGACGATCCGGTACGTTGTCCGCCAGGAATTGCATAATCGCCACCCCTTCGGTCAGCAGGATGCCATCATCCAGCAGCAGGGCCGGAACCTGCCCTTTTGGGTTAATCGCAAAAAAGTCATCCCCGTTTTCCAGGCGCTTTTTCATCAGGTCAACGCCGTCCAGCGTGAAATCTTTACCGCTCTCGCGAAGCGTAATATGGGAAGCAAGAGAGCAGGCGCCCGGTTTATAGAACAGTTTCATCGGTAACTCCTTTTTGCTGAGGTTCCAGCTATGTTAGTGCGCGTTCGGATAAAAAAAAAGCCGCTAATCAATTAGCGGCTTCTGTTCAGTCGTTTCCCGATGACATTACGCGTTCGCGGTTTTAATCGCTTTAGCGGATTTGTCGTCGTCCTGCGTCATACGATTCAGTTTAGGTGCGGTCAGCAGCATCAGTACGGCAATCACGGCGGTCGCGATACCAATTTGCATGAACACGGTGCCGTAGACATTCAGGGAAACCAGCGGGTCGGTAACGTTGTCTGGTACCGCCATCAGGTTCGCAATCTTACCTGCGATGATGGCCGCGCCAGCGGTAGTCAGGAACCAGCTACCCATGATGAAGCCCATCAGACGCTGAGGGACCAGCTGCGCAACCATCGCCAGACCCAGACCGGAGATCATCAGTTCACCGATGGATTGCAGCGCATAGCTCAGGATCAGCCAGTTAACAGAAACGATACCCGCGTCGGTCGCGAATTTCGTCCCCAGCGGCAGCACCAGGAATGCGCCAGAGCACAGCACCATACCGATAGCGAACTTGTGCGGCATTGGCAGACGGTCGCCCATCTTGTTATAGATAGCGGCCAGAATCGGGCTACCAATCATGATCCAGAACGGGTTCAGGGCCTGATACTGCTCCGGCTCGAACGCGATACCGAGGATGGAGTGCTCAACGTTGCGGATAGCGAAGAAGTTCAGAGACGTTGGCATCTGGCTGTACAGAACGAAGAAGATGATCGCTTCCAGCATCAGAATGAACGCCACAATCATCTTACGACGTGCCGCACCCTGCATCGCGAAGGCTTCTTTCGCGAAGATAATCACGATACCCAGCGCAACCACGCCCAGTACGGCACGTGCAACGCCCTGGTTATGCAGCAGCCAGGTGGCGACAGCGGCCAGGATCACGATGCCGACGATGGTTGCCAGCAGTTTGCCCATGTGCACGGGTTCGAAGTCTGGTTTTGAACCATAGTCTTTAACCCAGCTACGGCAGAACAGGAAGTTCACAACGGTGATCAGCATACCCACGAAGCTCAGCGCAAACGCTACGCTCCAGCCGAATTTTGCGGCCAGCCATGGGGTTGCCAGCATAGAGAAGAAGGAGCCGATGTTGATGGACATGTAGTACATTGTAAATGCACCGTCCAGACGTGGGTCATCTTTGCTGTAGCAGGTAGAGAGCAGGGAAGATGGGTTCGCCTTGAAGAGGCCGTTACCTACCGCGATGGTAGCCATGCCCATGTAAACCACACCTGCATCGTGCCCGGACCAGGCAACCAGCCCATAGCCAATCGCCAGAACAACGGCGCCCAGCATAATGACTCGTTTAGTACCGAGGACTTTATCGCCTAACCAGCCGCCTATAGCGACGAGGCCATACACCAGGGCGCTGAAGGAAGAGAATAGCGTGATGGAATCGGCTTCAGACATACCCAGCTGTTTAACCAGGTAAACCGCCATGATCCCTTGCAGGCCGTAGTAGCCAAAACGTTCCCATAATTCGATAGAGAAAATGAGATAGAACGCTTTAGGCTGTTTGAAAGCGTTAAGACTTACGCTCTCATCTGTTGGTTTATTGTTTGCAGTAGACACATATACCTCTTTTTTTACATCCCATATTAACGGGGGTGTTCATAGCGTGATGACCGTAGTCCATCCGCTTTATAGTTATATTGGGAGGGGAAACGGCGGGTAATGTTCACTATCCAGCCCCATCTGGCAATACGTTTGTAATAATCTGTTACATATAACTCTGGCGGTATAATCATCGGTTCACGCAAATGTTATGCAGCTTTAAATTTCATTGGTTGAAAATTAGTGGTTTTTTTGACTGTGAGTGACCCTGTTTAATGGCTGTATGGCGATATGTTCTGCTATTTCGGGTGATTGGCAGTGATATAGCCCATGTTCTGAAAAATGACTGGTCTTATGTGCGGTGTGGAATAGACGAAATCTTGTCTGACAAAGGGGTTGGGCGGGTTTTAACAACAAAAATCCAACATCAGGTTATCAGAGTGATCGCGATCACAGATGTATAGAAATTTTTGGTGATGAAAAAACTATTAACCTGTTTGAGTGTTAAATGACCGACGAATCGACAATGCGTAAAGGAGAAAGAGAGGGCAATTTATGGCCAATCGAGAAGATATCAGAGCCCTTGTTAATTCTAAGGGCTTGAACAGGTAAGAAGTAAGGTGGTTTACGCTCAGGGATAGACTTTTTCTTTGTATTCGCAGAGATCTTCGATAATGCAGGAACCGCAGCGTGGCTTACGGGCAATACAGGTATACCGTCCGTGCAGGATCAGCCAGTGGTGGCAGTCCACCTTAAATTCCGCAGGAACGACTTTTAACAGCTTCTCTTCAACCTCTTCCACGTTTTTACCCGGCGCGAAACGGGTGCGATTTGAGACGCGGAAGATATGGGTATCCACGGCGATGGTCGGCCAGCCAAACGCCGTGTTCAGCACCACATTTGCCGTTTTACGCCCGACGCCCGGCAACGCTTCCAGCGCGGCGCGATCTTCAGGGACTTCACCGCCGTGCTTCTCCAGCAGGATCCGGCAGGTCTTAATGACGTTTTCGGCCTTGCTGTTAAACAGGCCAATGGTCTTGATATAGGATTTCACACCTTCAACGCCCAGCTCCAGCATGGCCTGCGGCGTATTGGCGACAGGGTAGAGCAGGGCAGTGGCTTTATTGACGCTCACGTCCGTCGCCTGTGCAGAGAGCAGCACCGCGATCAACAGTTCAAACGGCGAGTTAAAGTTCAGCTCTGTCGTTGGATGAGGATTCTCATCGCGCAGGCGCGTCAGGATCGCAATGCGTTTCTCTTTATTCATACTGCTTTCTCGGGGATCCCTTCCTGTACGCTGCGTTCAGCGGCGCGGCGTTTACGTTTTTCATCAATCAGGTATTTTAACGCCAGCATCATCCCAAGGCCAATGAAGGCGCCAGGAGGTAGCATGGCCAGCAGGAACGGGGTGTCCGTATGGAACACCTCAATACGCAGCGACTTCGCCCAGCCGCCAAGCAGCGCGTCCGCACCGTCGAAGAGCGTACCGTTGCCCAAAATTTCACGCAGAGAGCCGAGGACGAACATGGCGGCAGTCGCGCCCATGCCGATGGAAAACCCATCCAGCGCGGATATGGCCGGATTGTTTTTCACCGCGAAGGCTTCAGCGCGGCCTACGACAATACAGTTAGTCACGATAAGCGGAATGAAGATCCCGAGCGACTGGTACAGGCCAAATGCGTAGGCGTTAATCAGCATTTGCACGACGCTGACCACCGACGCAATGATCATGACATAAATCGGAATACGGATTTCTGACGGCGTCCAGCGGCGCAAAACAGAAATGGAAAAGTTAGTCAGGGTCAGCACCAGCGTGGTCGCCAGCCCCAGCCCGAGCGCGTTGGTGGCGGTAGACGTCACCGCCAGCAGCGGACATAGCCCCAGCAGCTGCACCAGCGCGGAGTTGTTCTTCCAGAGACCCTGGACGATAACCTCTTTAACCTGGCTCATGGTCACTCCTCACAGGTGGAAAGATGATTGATCTGCGCGGGCAGCGTTTCGGCATACAGCCCGGCGCGCTTTACGGCGTTGACCACCGCGCGCGGGGTAATCGTGGCACCCGTGAACTGGTCAAATTCGCCGCCATCTTTTTTCACCGCGAAAGCAGGATCGTCCTCGCCATGAATCATCTTTCCGGCGAAGTGTAAGATCCAGTCGCTTAAGCGTGTTTCAATTTTGTCGCCAAGGCCCGGCGTTTCGTGATGCTCCGTCACGCGCGTACCCAGTACGGTGCCGGAAAAATCGCTGCCCACCAGCAGCTGAATCGCACCGGAGTAACCGTCCGGCGCGGTGGCTTCCATGACGGCGCCCACGGGGTTATCGCCCTTGCGGGCAATATAAACGCGATGGGGTCCTTTACCAAGCTGCGGAGCCTGCACGACAAAGCAGCTTTTTTGCAGGTCATTATCGTAGAGATCGGATGGGATCACCTGATCGAACAGCGCTTTTTGCTGCTTCATTGCCTGCTCTGCAATGGTGGTTTTCGTCAGTTCATTTACCAGCGCGGTCAGCCCGGTGAGGGCGGCGGCGAAGATCGCCAGCGTGACGCCGTGTTTTTGCATTGTCTTTAGCATGGCGCGACCCTTAGCGATGACCGTACACGCGTGGACGCGTGTAGTAGTCGATGAGCGGAACGGTGATGTTAGCCAGCAGCACGGCAAATGCCACGCCGTCCGGATAGCCGCCAAAGCTGCGAATAAGCCAGACCAGCAAGCCTGCCAGCGCGCCGAAAATCAGACGACCACGGTTGGTGGTAGAGGCGGTGACCGGATCGGTCAGAATAAAGAATGCCCCGAGCATGGTCGCGCCGGAGAGCAGATGGAGCTGCGGGCTGGCCAGTGACTCAGGTGAGATAACCCAGCCGAGCGTCGAGCAGACGGCCAGCGTCACCAGGAAGCTCACCGGAATATGCCAGCGGATCGCCTTCTGTTGCAGCAGGAACGCGCCACCCAACAGGTAGGCCAGATTGACCCACTGCCAGCCAGCACCTGCCAGTACGCCGCTGTAAATAGACGATTTCATCACCTGCTCCACGCTTTGTCCGGCACGCAGGGAGGTTTTGAAGGTATCGAGCGGAGTGGCCTGACTGATGCCGTCCACGCCCATGCGAAGCGCGTTCATATCTGCGCCCAGCGCGGTGTGGCCGGTAAAGATAACGTGCAGGGCATCCATAAAGCCGGGCACCGTGGCGGCGATCTCATGCGGCGGCAGCCAGCTGGTCATCTGTACCGGGAAGGAGATCAGCAGTACTACGTAGCCAATCATCGCCGGGTTAAACGGGTTATGGCCCAGCCCGCCGTACAGCTGCTTGGCGATGATCACCGCAAACACCGTTCCCAATACCACCATCCACCACGGGGCGAACGGGGGAATGCTGATGGCCAGCAACAGGCCGGTCAACAGGGCGGAGTTATCGCTCAGGATGCGAGTCACCTCCATTTTGCGCAGCTTCAGGATCGCGGCTTCCGCTGCGACGGCACTGGCGCAACCCAGAACTAACTGGAAAAGCGTACCCCAGCCGAAAAACCAACACTGTACGGCAATACCTGGCAGCGCGGCCAGGCACACCAGCATCATAATACGCGATGTCTGGCGCTGGTTATGGGTATAAGGGGAACTTGCAATTCTGAAAACCATTTAATCCTCGTTAACGGCTTGCTGCGCGGCTTTCTTTGCCTGAACGCGCGCAATCGCGGCGGCGACTGCGGCTTTGCGTGGATCGTCATTAGCGGCCGCAGGCAGTTCGTCCTGCTGTGCCGCTTTTCGTGCTTTGGCACGGGCGATGGCCGCTTCAACGGCGGCTTTACGCGGATCGACAGGGGCTTCACTCTCTTCGGCAGGTTGTAGCTGTGCCGCTTTACGTGCTTTGGCGCGGGCGATAGCGGCTTCAACGGCCGCCTTGCGCGGATCCGTCGCTTCCTGTTCAACCACCACTGTCTGCTGACCGGCTTTGCGGGCTTTTGCCCTGGCAATAGCCGCTTCCACCGCCGCTTTACGCGGGTCGATGTCGGCTTCCGGTTTGGCGTTTTGCGCTTTCTCCGCCTGACGCGCGCGTGCTTCGGCTTTCCGCGCTTCGCGGGCCGCAATCGCTTCGCTGTTGTCCGGTTTTTCTCCCGGAGCGATCACAACCGTCTGGGCGGCGGTGGCTTTCTTCTCGCGCACGCGGGCCAG
The DNA here is from genome assembly GCF_001922365.1 of Enterobacter cloacae complex sp. AR_0002. NCBI lineage: Bacteria > Pseudomonadati > Pseudomonadota > Gammaproteobacteria > Enterobacterales > Enterobacteriaceae > Enterobacter > Enterobacter cloacae complex sp. AR_0002. Next base: position 1,510,874 of record NZ_CP018814.1, on the reverse strand, counting down.
GGCTGCGTTAATGGCATCCTGATCTTTCGCCGCAGGCTGCACGGCAGCCTGCTTATGGCGTTCCTGACGGGCTTGTTTCTCGCGCTCCAGTCGCGCCTGGCGCGCTTCAAAGCGGGCCTTCGCTTCAGCGGCACGTTTTTCTTCCATGGAGATGGCGTAGATTTCAGCTTTCTCCTGACGGAAATACTGCACCAGCGGAATATTGCTTGGGCAGACCCAGGCGCAGGCACCGCATTCAATACAGTCAGCCAGGTTATGCGCCTGGGCTTTATCGTGCAGCTGGCCTTTGCTGTACCAGTACAACTGCTGCGGCAGTAAATCTGCCGGGCATGCGTCCGCACAGGCGCTACAGCGTATGCAACCTTTCTCTTCCTGCGTTTCGCCCATCTCCGTTAGGGAAGGGGCGAGCAGGCAGTTGGTAATCTTCACCACCGGCACATCAAGCCACGGCAGGGTAAAGCCCATCAGCGGGCCGCCCATAATGACCAGTTGATCGCTACCCGGGCAGAAGCCAGCCTGTTCCAGCAGATGACGCACCGGCGTACCCAGACGCGCCCAGATGTTGCCGGGACGGGAGACGGACTCGCCGGTCAGCGTGACGACGCGCTCGGTCAATGGCTCGCCGTCAATCACCGCACGTTTCACCGCGTAGGCAGTCCCCACGTTTTGCATCAGCACGCCGATGTCGGACGAACGGCCCCCGTGGGGGACCTGTTTGCCGGTCAGGATCTGCGTCAGCTGTTTTGCCCCGCCGGACGGATATTTGGTCGGGATCACGCGCAGGGCGATATCATGGCTGTCCGCCAGTACCGCACGCAGCATCGAAATGGCCTGCGGTTTATTGTCCTCAATACCGATCAGCACTTCGCGGGGTTGCAGGATATGCGCAAGAATGCGAATACCTTCCACCACCTGCGCGGCACAGTCCTGCATCAGACGGTCATCGGCGGTGATGTACGGTTCGCACTCGGCGGCGTTGATAATCAGCGTTTCGATTTTTTCGCCGCCGCCGTGAAGCTTAGCGCCGGTCGGGAAGCCTGCGCCCCCCAGACCCGCCACGCCGAACTGATGAATGCGTTCAATCAGCGCTTCACGGCTGTGGGAACGGTAGTCGCTCCAGCCGTCACGCTCGATCCAGCGGTCTTCACCATCGGCTTCAATGATCACGCTCAGCTCAGACAACGCCGACGGATGGGCAACGGTATGGGGGGCAACAGCCACCACCTTACCGGAAGTCGGGGCATGTATCGGCAACATCCGTCCGCGACCAAAGGTCAGCGGCTGGCCGCGAAGAACGCTATCGCCTTCTTTCACGCACAATTCGCCTTCCGCGCCGATATGCTGTTTCAGGGGCATAACGTAACGGGTCGCCAGCGGGATCTGGCGCAGCGGCGTGCCGTTAGACTGCGATTTCATCTCAGGCGGTTGAATGCCGCCGTCGAAATCCCAGATCTTCTCTTTTCTGAAGGCAGAAAATAACTTAAGCATGTTGTTCCACAGGAATATTGCGAACCGGAATGGTCTGAAGGTCCCACTTCCAGTTTTCGGTAGTCGTTTCAACCGGGCGCAGTTCTATACACTGCGTCGGGCAGGGCGCCACGCAGAGATTACAGCCGGTGCACAGATCCGCCACAACGGTATGCATCGCGCGCGTTGCGCCCACAATGGCGTCAACAGGACACGCCTGAATACATTTTGTGCAGCCAATGCAGTTGGCTTCGTCGATAACAGCAAGGGCACGAACAGGCTCCTGGGCCTGTTCATCGCCGTCGACAGGCTGGGGATCGACGTTCAGCAGGGCAGCTATTTTAAGCATGACCGCTTCGCCACCCGGCGCGCAGCGGTTGATCTTTTCTCCCTGCACGCCCACCGCCTCAGCGTAAGGGCGGCAGCCAGGGTAGCCGCACTGCCCGCACTGGCTCTGGGGTAAAAGTTCATCAATTTTTTCAACCACCGGATCGTCCTCCACCGCAAACCGGCGGGAGGCGTAACCCAGAATGATGCCAAAGACGAGTCCCAGCACGCTGATGGACGCGATGGCAATCCAGATAGCACTCATTACAACTTCACCAGACCACTAAAGCCCATAAAGGCCAGAGACATTAAACCTGCGGTCACCAGAGCGATGGCGTTACCGCGAAACGGCGCGGGAATATCCGCCGCGGCCAGACGCTCGCGAATCGAGGCGAACAGGACCATAACAAAAGAAAAACCGACCGCGGCGGAAAAACCATACAGCGCCGATTGCAGGAAATTATGCCCAAGGTTGATATTCAGTAGCGCCACGCCCAGCACCGCACAGTTAGTGGTGATGAGGGGCAGAAAAATACCCAACAGGCGATACAGGGCAGGGCTGGTTTTCCGCACCACCATTTCGGTAAATTGCACCACGACCGCAATGACCAGAATAAAGGCCAAAGTGCGCAGGTAGAGCATGTCGAGCGGGATTAGGATCCAGGTATCAATCAGCCATGCGCAAATGGAGGCCATCGTCATCACGAAGGTGGTTGCCAGCCCCATGCCCATTGCCGTCTCCAGCTTTTTGGAGACGCCCATAAACGGGCACAGGCCAAGGAACTTCACCAGTACGAAGTTATTCACCAGCACAGTTCCGACAAAGAGCAGTAAGTAATCGGTCATTATTTAGCCTGAAATAAAATAGCCGCCTATTATCGGATAAACGACAACAGGCCACAACAGGTTAACTGTAAGGTTATTACGGGTTGACAAAGGTCTTCTTAACGCGCGTCGAACGCTTGAAATAAGGGACCAGAAGCGCCGTCGCCAGTAGCGGAAACAGTAACTGGCGAACCGCCAGCGCGTCAGACACAGGCGAGAAAGCGAACGCTTTGACAGCCAGCAGCACGGAGACCAGCAGCCAGATAATGTAATGCTTTGGCACGCTTTTGCGGCGTTTGAAGAAGGCGATAGTCAGCCACAGCGTGTAGTACCACATCGCGATCGCGAAAACGAACGACACAAACCACGTCGCAATATTGAGCGCACTCTGGGACATCAGTGTCTGGATAGCATGAGGCGTAACCAGTGCGGTGGTGTAAAGCAACAGCGCCAGTGAAGCGCTTAGTAATGCCACCAGCAGCCATGCCAGCGGGGCGATTAACCAGCCCCCAATTCTCTCTCCAGGCAATGCGGTCATACGCTCTCCCATAGTCTGCGCGAAATGTTATACAGAAATTTGCAGGGCGGAGAGTATATAACATTTCACGCCGAAGGCTACTTTCTTATACAACGTAACGCCATACGGATTTAGGCACTTCCCCCACATTGAACAGACGACCGCCAGAGACCAGTTCGGCGCGACGATGGTCAGCAGCGCGGTACATATTGATGATGTCCTGATTATCCGACAGCGTGTAGTTCAGATGGTCAAACAGTTTTTCCAGGCTTTCAAGGGAATTGATCTTGCGAAATTTTAATAAATAGTCCTGAACTGTCATATTAATAAGTTTCCATATAAAAGGGTAATACCCATAAAGGTAATGCGTTCGAATAATAAACGGATTAATAAAGACGTAAACTGTCCACTCGGGTAACGCGACGAAATTAGGAGTTTTCTTTGCGAAGAATCAGGCATCAGGAGATGCCTGAAAGAGAAGGGTAACCCCGTTCATTACGGCTGGCAATATGTTCCATGACGTAATGTGTCACGCTTTATGACGACACGGCTTACTTTTGTTGTGCGACAGTCACAGGCTCCGGCGGCTGGTAGTTATCGATATGGCTGGCAATGCCGAGCAACACGACTGAAACCCCAAGGACAATCCATCCCGCTAATTCAATGATTCGATTAATTATTGACGTCATAATTTGTGTTTGTAATTTATCCATAAATACAGATTACAAATGTTACAGCGCCCTTTTCTTCAGAGCAAGCGCTTTGGGAACGATTCCCCGGCCCCCTATGCGCACTTTAATGCGAGGTAACAAAAAACGCTGTCGTGAGATGCTATTTTAACTCACAGGGCACATTATTAATGTGTGCGTTAAGCACAAGGCCAGTGATAAATAAGCGCACAGCGAGGGGGCAAACGATGAGTGAAAACATCCGCGTCGGTCTTATTGGCTACGGGTACGCAAGCAAAACCTTTCATGCACCGCTGGTTGCCGGCACGCCGGGAATGGAACTGGCGGCCATCACAAGCAGCGATGAGACTAAGGTCCGCGCCGACTGGCCAGCTGTGCCGGTGGTAACGGAGCCTAAGCATCTGTTTAACGATCCTAATATTGACCTTATTGTCATTCCTACCCCTAACGACACTCATTTCCCCCTGGCGAAAGCGGCGCTGGAGGCAGGCAAACATGTTGTTGTCGATAAGCCTTTCACCGTGACGTTGTCACAGGCGCGCGAGCTGGATGCGCTGGCGCGAAGTCTGGGTCGGTTATTATCGGTCTTTCACAACCGGCGCTGGGACAGCGATTTCCTGACGGTCAAAGCGCTGCTCAACGAAGGCACGCTCGGCGAAATTGCCTTTTTTGAGTCGCACTTCGATCGTTATCGTCCGCAGGTGCGAGATCGCTGGCGCGAGCAGGCGGGACCGGGCAGCGGCATCTGGTATGACTTAGCGCCGCATCTTCTCGATCAGGCCGTTCATCTGTTTGGTCTGCCCGTAAGCATGACGGTCGATTTAGCGCAGCTCAGGCCGGGGGCGCAGACCACCGACTATTTCCATGCCATTTTGAGTTATCCGCAGCGGCGCATTGTGCTGCACGGGACAATGCTTGCGGCGGCGGAATCGGCCCGCTATATCATTCATGGGGCGCGCGGCAGCTATGTGAAGTTCGGCCTGGATCCGCAGGAAGAGCGCCTCAAAAATGGCGAACGCTTACCGCAGGAGGACTGGGGCTACGACATGCGCGACGGGGTGGTGACGCGTGCGAAGGGTGAGGCGCTGGTTGAAGAGACGGTATTGACCCTGCCGGGGAACTATCCGGCGTATTACGCCGCCATTCGTGACGCGCTGAACGGTTCAGGTGAAAATCCGGTTCCCGCAAGCCAGGCAATCCAGATTATGGAGCTCATTGAGCTGGGGATCGAATCTGCCAAACATCGCGCAACGCTCTGTCTGGCATAAGTGCCAAACGCTTTCGTAGGCCGGGTAAGCGCAGCGCCACCCGGCAGTAAAGAGGACTACTGAGCAACTTTATCGCGCAGCGCCTGTTTCTCTTCAGGCGTCAGGAAGGCGATCTCCAGCCCGTTGATTTGCGCCTGACGGATCTGCTCGCGGCTCAGCCCGGCCTGCGGCGCGGCGATGTTGTATTCGTGAATAATATCCACGCCCTGAACCGCCGGATCGTCCGTGTTCAGTGAAGCCAGCACCCCGTGTTCAAGGAAGGTTTTCAGCGGGTGTTGCGCCAGCGATGCCACTGTACTGGTCTGAATATTGGAGGTCAGGCAGGATTCGATTCCAATACGTTGTTCGGCGAGGAAATCCATCAGCGCGCGATCTTCAATGGCTTTCACGCCGTGACCAATACGTTCCGCACCCAGTTCACGAATGGCCTGCCAGATGCTTTCCGGCCCCGCGGCTTCGCCTGCATGAACGGTAATATGCCATCCTGCATCACGTGCGCGGTTGAAATGAGACAGGAACAGGCTGCCCGGGAAGCCCAGCTCGTCACCGGCCAGGTCGATGGCGGTGATCTGGTCGCGATGCGCCAGTAACGCTTCCAGCTCCTGAAGACAGGCCGCTTCACCGAAGGTACGGCTCATAATGCCGATCAAACGCGCCTGAACGTCAAAGGTTTTGCAGCCTTCACGCACGCCTTCAATGACCGCTTCAACCACGCCCGCTACGCGGAGATTGTGGGTCATCGCCATATAGCCCGGGGAGAAACGCAGTTCGACATAGTGCAGGCCGTTGCGCGCGGCATCTTCGATGTTTTCAAAGGCGACACGGCGACAGGCATCGACCGAGGCCAGCATCTTCACGCCCCAATCGAGCTTGCTCAGAAAGCTCACCAGATCCGGTTCGTTCGACGTGACCTGAACATGGGGGATCAGGGTTTCAAGCGTTTCGGCAGGGAGGGTTAAATTGAACTGGCGACCAAGATCGAGAATGGTTTGGGCACGAATGTTTCCGTCGAGGTGGCGGTGAATATCAGTTAAAGGCAGGCGTGTATCAATCATGGTCGCACTCTTTGCTGGTTAAAGTGCGCCATATTATAAAAACAAAACGGGGTAAAAAGCTATTTGCGCAAGGGAATATTCCGTTGCGCAAATGATTTACAGCAGAGTGTTGATGCCAGCGATAAGGCGCTGAACGCCCTGTTCAAGCTTACTACGCGGACAGCCAGCGTTCAGTCGCACATAGCCTTTACCTTCATCCCCATAGGTATATCCCGGCATGATGGCCACTTTTTGCTGTTCAATCAGCACGTTTTGCAGCGTCTTGTCATCAATGCCAAGCGGGCTGAGATCGACCCAGGCCAGATAGGTTGCCTCGGGCGGTTGCCAGTTGAGTGTCGGAAATGCACTGTTTAATTCGCGAGCAACATACCGCAGATTCTCTTCGAGATAGGTCCGCAGCGCGTCCAGCCAGGGTTCGCCCTGTCGGTAAGCAGCAATATGCGCGGTCAGCGCCAGCACGGAAGGGGAAGAGAGTCCGTCCCGACCTTTTAATGCATTCAGATAGGCGTTACGGCTGGCGTCATCGGCGATAAGCCCCCAGGCGCCCGTCAGCGCCGGAATGTTGAAGCTTTTGGAACCCGAGGTCAGCAGCGCCCATTTACCGCGCGCAACCTCATTCCACGGGGTATGACGATGCTTGCCCCATACCATGTCCATATGAATTTCGTCGCTGATCACCGCTACGTCATAACGTTCACACAGGGCCGCCATTGTGGTCAGCGCCTCCCGAGTCCAGACTTTTCCGGTCGGGTTTTGCGGGCTACACAGCAGCAACACCTTGTTTTCCGGTTTTGATAGCGCCGCTTCCAGCGAGGCCATATCCCCCTCCCAACCATGCGTTGTTTTCTGCATCGGCACGGAAACAACGGTACGCTGGTTGCCTTCGATGGCTTTATAAAAGGCATCGTAAGCCGGAGTATGGACCACCACGCCGTCGCCAGGCGAGGACCAGAGGCGGATCAGCTCCGAGACCATATAAATGACCGACGGCCCATACACCACGGTTTCGGTATCAATCTGACTGTTAAAGCGTTGCCGGAACCAGTGCGCCACGGCGGCCAGAAATTCTTCATTTTTCCAGCGACTGTAACCAAACACCCCGTGGTTTATTCGCTGGTGCAGCGCATCGGTAATGCAGGGGGCGGTGGCGAAATCCATATCAGAGATGGTGAAGGGCAGCAGGTCGGCTGCGCCAAAACGGTCAGCGACATAATCCCACTGGGTACACCAGGTGCCGTGTCGATCCACGACGGTTGAAAAATCAAACATGACGGTGCTCCGTAAAGTAAAACCCCCTCATGACGAGGGGGGGCGAGGCATCAGGCTTCGACGGTTCGCATCAGGGTTGCCAGCTCATCCTTCACTGACTGTACCTGCGGGCCAATGACGACCTGCAAATTGTGCTGATTTAACTGTACTACGCCAATAGCCCGGTTAGCTTTAAGTGCGTTGGTATCCACTTTGGACATGTCCGCCACCGACAAACGCAGGCGGGTGATGCAGTTATCCAGAGAGGTAATATTATCCGCACCGCCCAGCGCCGCCAGAATAGCCGGCGTGTTATATCCGGATTTCCCAACGGTACCGGCCACCGCCTGTTCAACGCTGGTGGCCGTATCGGCATCGCGGCCTGGCGTTTTCAGGTTAAAGCGGGTGATGGCGAAGCGGAAGATCCCGTAGTAAACCGCGAACCAGATGGCGGCCACAACCGGCACCAGATACCACTTGGTGGACAGGCCGTGCAGGATACCGAATACCACGAAGTCAATCACGTTACCGTCGGTGTTACCGATGGTCACACCGAGCACAGCCATCACGGTAAAGCCCAGGCCCGTCAGTACGGCGTGGATGAGGTACAGTACCGGTGCCACGAACAGGAACAGGAACTCGATAGGTTCTGTCGTACCGCCCACCACGCAGGCAATAACGCCGGAGATCAGCAGACCTTTAATTTTATGACGATTTTCCGGACGGGCACAGTGGTACATCGCCAGCGCAGCACCCGGCAGGCCGCCGAGGAAGGCAGGCATTTTACCCTGAGAAAGGAAACGCGTCGCACTTTCAGAGAAGCCGTGAGTGGCCGGGCAGCTCAGCTGGGCCTGGAAGATGGTCAGCGCGCCGCTAACGGAATGACCGCAAACGTCCATGGTGCCGCCTGCTTCCGTAAAGCGGATCAGGGCAACCAGGATGTGCTGTAAACCAAACGGTAGCAGCAGACGTTCACCCGTACCGAAAATCATCGGGCCGAAATCACCCGCGCCGTTGATAATGCGGCCAATCCCGGTGATCCCCATGGCAAAAATCGGCCAAATCAGAGGGATGATCAGACCAAACAGACCCATCACAACCAGCGTAATGATTGGCACAAAGCGGGTCCCGCCGAAGAAGGCCAGCGCATCGGGCAGGCGGATGTTGTGGAAGCGCTCGTGCAGCATCCAGATAATCACCCCCGCGATCACGGCTCCAAGAATCCCGGTATCGATGGACTGAATACCAATCACGCTCTGAATGTTATTGGCTTTCAGTACCGCCGCGTCGGTCGTCGGCAGGATCCCTTTGGCGGTCAGCCAGAAGTTAACCGCAAGGTTCATGACCGCATAGCCAACGAAGCCCGCAAACGCCGCCACGCCTTTGTTTTCGCGCGCCAGACCCAGAGGAATGGCGATACAGAACATTACCGGCAGGAAGCTAAAGGCAAACGATCCGACCTTGCTCATCCAGATGAAGATCGCCTGAAGTACCGGATTTCCCAGGAAAGGGATCAGAGTAATGACGTCATGACTGCTTAACGAGCTGCCGATCCCCAGCATAATCCCGCAAAAAGAGAGAAGCGCCACGGGCAGCATAAAGGTTTTACCCAGTTGCTGGAAAAACTCCCACAGCGATATTTTTTGTGCTGCTTTCGTCGTCATAAAACGACTCCTTAAATGGTAGAAAGAGATTTAACGACCTCGATGGGGCGAGAAGATAAAACGTTTTATCAAACTTTAGTGCGCGCTAAATCACATTCTCAGGCTTTTACTGGTAGTATAAAGATAACGTATTGATAAAACGTTTTAGCGATCTCATTATCAAGGAGTCACGCCACCACATGGCTGTAGCGAAAAAGATCACCATCAACGATGTCGCGCTGGCGGCGGGGGTTTCCGTCAGCACCGTTTCGCTGGTATTAAGCGGGAAGGGGCGCATCTCTCCTGCAACGGGTCAGCGCGTCAACGAGGCCGTTGAGCAGTTGGGCTTTGTGCGTAATCGCCAGGCGTCGGCGCTGCGCGGTGGGCAAAGCGGGGTGATAGGGCTGATCGTTCGCGATCTCGCGTCGCCGTTTTATGCAGAACTGACCGCCGGGCTGACCGAGGCGCTTGAAGCGCAGGGGCGAATGGTTTTCCTGCTCCACGGTGGGCGCGAACCGGAGCAACTGCTCTCCAGGCTGGATTTGCTGCTGACGCAAGGGGTGGATGGGGTGATCGTGGCCGGCGCGTCCGGCGTGGGCAGTGAATTGTGTGAGCGCGCGGCGCAGAAAGGCGTACCGCTGGTGTTTGCGTCGCGCGCCAGCTATCTCGACGAAGCCGATACCCTTCGGCCAGATAACATGCAGGCCGCGCAAATGCTGACCGAGCATCTTATTCATCGCGGCCATCAGCGCATCGCCTGGCTCGGCGGTAAAAGCTCGTCCCTGACGCGTGCCGAGCGGGTGGGCGGTTACTGCTCCACGCTCATCAAATATGGCCTGCCGTTTCACAGCGAATGGGTGGTGGAGTGTGAATCCAGCCAGAAAAAAGCCGCGGAAGCCATCGGCACGCTGCTTCGCAACAGCCCGACGATCAGCGCGGTGATTTGCTATAACGACGTTATTGCGATGGGGGCGTGGTTCGGTTTGATCCGCGCCGGACGCCAGAGCGGTGAGGGCGGGGTAGAAACGTTCTTCGGCCATCAGGTGGCGCTGGGGGCGTTTGCAGATGTCGGTGAAAATGCGTTAGACGATCTCCCCATCGTCTGGGCGACGACGCCGGCTCGTGAAATGGGGTACACCCTGGCAGAACGAATTATGCAGCGCATTGAAAATACGGACGTGCAGGCCGGGCATCAGATTGTGGCTGCGCGCTTAGTGACGGTGAAGTAACCGCTTTGCATGCACGGGCCTACAACGGCTCAGGATCGGAGGCCGGGCAAGCGTCAGCGCCACCCGGCAATAAAAAACCCCTCATGCGAGGGGTTTTTCGTTTACTGCTGCGGTACTGCCGGCGGCGCAGCCGGTTCAGCCGGTTCAGGCATGCCCAGCGTCGGCATACCAAACATACCGACAAACTCTTCCAGCGGCATTTTGTCGCCGTTGAGCGTCACCTGGCCATTAGCATATTGCAGGCTGGTGGAAATGGTGTTGTCTTCCACCTTCGTGATGCGGAACATCTGGCCCATCGCCGCCAGGCCTTTCACCTGTTGGTTTGCCAGTTTACCTGCATCTTCTTCACCATACCCTTCGAGTTTCGCAATCTGCGTCATGAACTCGGTTGCCATATCCATCGGGATGGTCAGCTTGCTGTCGAGCGATTTCACGCTGCGGTCAACTTCCTGCGCGAGGGTCTGCGGCTCGCTGGTCGTGGCTGCCGGATCCTTCAGGAACAGCGACAGGTTGAAGTTGGTTTCGCCTTTGCCGTTTTTCCAGCTCAGTGGCGCAACGGTAATCACCGGCTCGCCCTTCAGCAGGATCGGCAGGTTATTAAACAGCACCGTCATCGCCTGCTGCTGGTAAGCCTGTGGGTTCTGTTGCAGGGCGGCATCGGTCAGCAGAGCCTGGCTCTCTTTACTGTATTTCTGACTGAATTCGTGCCACGCCTGGCCGTCAATGTTGCCGATTTTCAGGGACAACTTACCGGTACCCAGATCCTGATTCTGTACTTTCAGGCTTTTCAAGCTGTAATCTAGCTGGGTGTTGATGCTTTTACCGTCTTTGGACACGTCAGACTTACCGTCCAGATCCATGCCTTCAAGCACCGCCATCTCTTTGCCTTCGATCGCAATGGCGATCTTATCGAGGCTCAGTTTCTGGTCGCCGATACGCTCATCAAAATCAGTCATACGGCTATTGCCGCTGGCTTTCAGGTTGTTGAAGGTAAGCTGCACCTTCTGGTTATATTCATTGACTGAATTCACCAGGCCGCTGGCGGCATCGCCGGTCAGGGAGACATTCTTGCCGTCGCGATCGGCATCAAGCTGGAAATTACCGCCGCTGAAGGCGACTTTATCAGTGCCTTGTTCGTAATTCAGGGCTTTCAGGTCGATGTCGGAATGCGTATCACCGGCATAGCTGATGCGGGTATTGATCTCAAACGGCGACTCATTTTTCGCCATATCGAAAATCGGCTTCGTCACCTCGTTATTCACCAGTACGGTTCTGGCGGATGCCATAGAGGGGATCAGGTTAAACTTTTTCAACTGCGCCAGCGGGAACGGACCGTGGCTGACCACTTCATCCAGCACCACGCTCTGGCCCGGTTTCAGCCAGGCGTTCTGATTACCCGCAACCGGCTTCACCACCACCTGCATATGGCTGGTAAACACGCCACGCTGGTAGTTCTGATAGCTCAGCTCCAGACCTGCTTCAGGCGCGCTGCGCTTAATCTCGCTGTTTGCCTGCGTCATCATCTCTGCCAGACGGCTTTCCAGCTGTTTCCCGGTATACCAGGAAGCACCCGTCCAGATTACGCCTAAAGCAACAATCACTCCTACCGCTACGACCGATTTTTTCATTGCGATTATCCCTAAAATGAAACCAGGCGGTTAAAACCGCCTGGTGTTACAACGCCTGTTACTAGCTTAGCAAGAGTTGTTAAAAAATTCAGTAAGTCCCTAAAGCTTATTAAAAACACGCGCCAGGCGACCGGTGCCGCTCACCCGGACAGGCGACTCGTTTGCTGCGACAAAGGCGGATTCACCCGGTTTGAGCACCAGACGCTCGCTATCTTTGTGCAACGTCGCTTCGCCTTCCACACAGAACAGGATCGCGGCGCTCTCCTGTGCAATGGCGGTTTCGTCTGCGCTGAGGTCGTGCAGGGAGAAGGCAAAATCGTCAACCGGAATCGGGAAGTCCAGCTCTGCGCCGTTTTTCACCGGCTGAGTAAGCAGCTCCGCAGCAGGTTTCGCCACAAACTTCACGTTGGCAACCAGCTCAGGGATGTCGATGTATTTTGGCGTCAGGCCCGCGCGCAGTACGTTATCGGAGTTAGCCATCACCTCCAGTGCCACGCCGTTGAGGTAGGCGTGCGGGGTTTCAGCGAACAGGAACATCGCTTCGCCCGGGTTGAGCTTCACCACGTTCAGCAGCAGCGGAGAGAAGAGGCCGCTGTCGTCCGGATAAAACGCGGAAATTACGCGAATGGTGTCCCATGGCTCACCCTGCTGGCTGTTCAGCGCGGCTTTCAGCACCGCCAGCGCGTGGGATTTTTCCTCGCCCTGCATATTCAGCAGGCTGGCAAACAGCTCGCTCAAGGCTTCTGCGTTCGGGTTTTCCAGGAAGTGGGCGATCGCGTTGTGAGCCCCGGCGACCGGTTGCAGCAGGGAGATGATCTCGGAAAACTCGCGGAAGGCATTCATCGCCAGGAAAGGGGTAAGGGCGAAAACCAGTTCCGGCTTGTGGTTAGGATCTTTGTAGTTACGCTCTGCGGCGTCTAACGGAATACCGGCGGCATTTTCTTTGGCAAAGCCCAGCTCAGAGGCTTTTTTGTTCGGGTGAACCTGAATGGAGAGCGGCTGGTCGGCGCACAATACCTTGAACAGAAACGGCAGCTCACCAAAACGATTCGCCACTTTATCGCCGAGCAGTGCGGCTTTGTCGGCGTCGATGACGTCACGCAGGCTGCGAACCTGACCGCTGGCATCTTCAATTTTTGAGCTGCTCTTCGGGTGCGCGCCCATCCACAGCTCTGCCATCGGCAGGTTGTCCGGGTTGGCGATACCGTAGAGATCCGTTAACGCAGTTTTACTTCCCCAGGCGTAGTTTTGCACTGAGTTGATGAGTTTTTGCATTATCAAGCCCTGATTCATATGTGGAATTAACTCCGCGTATTAAAGCAATAAACCGAATGGAAGTAACCTGCGGATGTAAAAAGTCGTACTAGTCTCAGTTTTTGTTAAAAAATTGTGTAGGATAAGCTGACTCGCTTTTAAGCCGGGCAGCGGAACATCTGCCCTGAATAAACAGACCGAAGCAGTAAGTGAGAGAACAATGTCGAATAAACCCTTCCATTATCAGGATCCTTTCCCCCTCAGTCAGGATCAGACCGAGTATTATCTGTTAACCCGCGATTACGTTACTGTCTCTGAGTTTGAAGGGCAGGAGATCCTCAAAGTTGACCCGCAGGGGCTGACGTTGCTGGCGCAGCAAGCCTTCCATGATGCTTCCTTTATGCTCCGTCCGGCGCATCAGCAGCAGGTTGCTGATATCCTGAGCGACCCGGAAGCCAGCGAGAACGATAAGTACGTTGCCCTGCAATTCCTGCGTAACTCTGATATCGCGGCGAAAGGCATTCTGCCGACCTGCCAGGACACCGGCACGGCGATTATCACCGGTAAAAAAGGCCAGCGCGTCTGGACCGGCGGCGGTGACGAAGCGGCGCTGGCGCGCGGCGTTTACAATACCTACACCGAAGACAACCTGCGCTATTCGCAAAACGCGGCGCTGGATATGTACAAAGAGGTGAACACCGGCACTAACCTGCCTGCGCAGATTGACCTCTACAGCGTCGACGGTGACGAGTACAAATTCCTCTGCATCGCCAAAGGCGGCGGTTCAGCCAACAAAACCTATCTTTACCAGGAAACCAAAGCGCTGCTTACCCCGGGCAAGCTGAAAAACTACCTGGTCGAGAAGATGCGTACCCTCGGCACCGCGGCCTGCCCGCCGTACCATATCGCATTTGTGATTGGCGGTACGTCTGCCGAAAGCACCCTGAAAACCGTTAAGCTGGCCTCAACCAAATACTACGATGGCCTGCCAACGGAAGGTAACGAACATGGTCAGGCGTTCCGCGACGTGCAGCTTGAGCAGGAACTGCTGGCCGAAGCGCAGAACCTGGGGCTGGGCGCGCAGTTTGGCGGCAAATACTTCGCGCATGACATTCGCGTGATCCGCCTGCCGCGCCACGGTGCTTCTTGTCCGGTGGGGATGGGTGTTTCCTGTTCAGCGGACCGTAACATCAAAGCGAAGATCAACCGCGACGGCATCTGGATCGAGAAGCTGGAGAACAACCCGGGCAAATACATCCCTGAAGAACTGCGTAAAGCGGGCGAGGGGGAAGCGGTTCGCGTGGACCTGAATCGTCCGATGAAAGAGATTCTGGCGCAGCTTTCGCAGTATCCGGTCTCGACGCGCCTTTCCCTGAACGGGACGATTATCGTGGGCCGCGACATCGCCCATGCGAAGCTGAAAGAGCGCCTGGACAACGGCGAAGGGCTGCCGCAGTACATTAAAGATCACCCGATCTACTACGCAGGTCCGGCAAAAACGCCTGATGGATATGCTTCCGGCTCGTTAGGCCCAACCACGGCGGGCCGTATGGACTCCTACGTCGACCAGTTACAGGCCAACGGCGGCAGCATGATCATGCTGGCGAAAGGCAACCGCAGCCAGCAGGTGACGGACGCGTGCCACAAGCACGGCGGCTTCTACCTCGGTAGCATCGGTGGCCCGGCGGCGGTGCTGGCGCAGGGCAGTATCAAGAGCCTTGAGTGCGTGGAGTACCCGGAACTGGGTATGGAAGCGATCTGGAAAATTGAAGTGGAAGACTTCCCGGCGTTCATCCTCGTGGATGACAAAGGTAACGACTTCTTCAAACAGATCCAGTCTTCCCAGTGTTCGGCGTGTGTGAAGTAATTCTGTAAATTGCCGGGTGGCGCTGACGCTTAACCGGCCTACATACTCGTAGGTCGGGTAAGGCGCAGCCACCACCCGACATCAAAAAGAGCGCACAAAGCGCCATAACGTTTCTCAGAAGTCATCAATACTTATCTCTTAAGCATGTGAGCAATCCCATCTTTGTTATCAAGGAGTAAGTAATGACAATGCATCGCCGCGAGAAAGACTCCATGGGCGCCATCGACGTCCCGGCCGACAAGCTATGGGGCGCACAAACCCAGCGTTCGCTGGAGCATTTCCGCATTTCGACAGAGAAAATGCCCGTCTCGCTAATCCAGGCGCTGGCGTTGACCAAACGCGCTGCCGCCAAAGTCAATCAGGATCTGGGCCTGCTGGATGCCGAAAAAGCCACCGCCATCATCAATGCCGCCGACGAAGTGCTGGCGGGCAAACATCCCGACGAATTCCCCCTTGCCATCTGGCAGACCGGCTCAGGCACCCAGAGCAACATGAACATGAACGAGGTGCTGGCGAACCGCGCAAGCGAGTTGCTTGGCGGCGTACGCGGCATGGAGCGCAAGATCCACCCGAACGATGACGTGAACAAAAGCCAGAGTTCCAACGACGTGTTTCCGACGGCCATGCACGTGGCGGCCGTCATCGCAATCCGCGAGCAGCTTATCCCGCAGCTCAACGTGCTTAAATCTACGCTTAACGAGAAAGCGCAGGCCTTCCGCGACATTGTTAAAATTGGTCGTACGCACCTTCAGGACGCCACGCCGCTGACGCTCGGCCAGGAGATCTCCGGCTGGGTGGCGATGCTGGAGCACAACCTTAAGCATATCGACAACAGCCTGCCGCATCTGGCGGAGCTGGCGCTCGGCGGAACGGCGGTGGGCACTGGGTTAAACACCCATCCCGAGTACGCGGTGCGCGTGGCCGAAGAGCTGGCGAAGATTACCGGGCAGCCGTTTGTTACCGCTCCGAATAAATTCGAAGCGCTGGCGACCTGTGATGCCCTGGTGCATACCCATGGCGCGCTGAAAGGGCTGGCGGCCTCGCTGATGAAAATCGCCAACGACGTGCGCTGGCTGGCCTCCGGCCCGCGCTGCGGCATCGGCGAAATCAGCATTCCGGAAAACGAGCCGGGCAGCTCCATTATGCCGGGCAAAGTGAACCCGACCCAGTGCGAAGCCATGACCATGCTGTGCTGTCAGGTGATGGGTAATGACGTGGCGGTTAACATGGGCGGCGCGTCGGGTAACTTCGAGCTTAACGTCTATCGACCGATGGTGATCCACAACGTACTGCAATCGATTCGTCTGCTGGCCGATGGCATGGAGAGCTTTAACGAGCACTGCGCGGTGGGCATTGAGCCTAATCGCGAGCGAATCAGCCAGCTGCTGAATGAGTCTCTGATGCTGGTAACGGCGCTAAACACCCATATCGGTTATGACAAAGCGGCCGAAATCGCTAAAAAAGCGCACAAAGAGGGGCTTACCCTGAAAGCCTCTGCGCTGGCGCTGGGCTACCTGACGGACGCCGAGTTTGATGCCTGGGTCCGACCGGAAGCGATGGTGGGCAGCCTCAGATAATCACTGCGCCACATACAGGTGCAGCCGCGGAATAATCAGCTGTAGCGGCTGCGCCTGGGGTTTATAGCGATGCTGAACGTTTTCAGCATCGTAGTTCAGCAGTTCCCCGATATCCGGCACCACCGCACCCTGATCGGCATCATAGAGCGCAATCAGCGGCGTCGGGCAGGCGTATTGCACCTGCTTTTGTTGACCGGCATACCAGACACGGGCGATAGGCTGCACCTTCACCGGACGCTTTATTTTAAGACGGGTATCAGCTGGCAGGGAGGCAATGCTGTGGTACTCCTGCTCCAGCCGTTCAATCCACTGTTCCCGCGACCACGGGGCGACCGTTCGCGGCGATTTCAGGCTTTTTTCCAGCTGCGCCAGGATCTCGTCCCGCGCGAAATTTTTAATGATGTGCTTGTTGGCCCAGCCGAAGCGCAGCGTGGCGGGATGGCGCAGTACCGTCAGCGTGCGGTAGGCATTCAGGGTGATCAGCCCCGGAAGCTGGCGATGCACCCATTCAAAACGGGCAGCCGGTGCCAGCCCGGACTCAACGGTTACAATCTTCTCAAAGGCGGCTTTCAGCGTATTGATATGCGTAATCTGCGCCTCAATTCCTTCACGCGTTGCGGCATCCGTTTGCAGGCAGATGACGCCAGGCAGGCGAACGGCGGCCTTACTGCTGCGATTTTCGGACTGCTGCTGGATGAAAAGGCGACGATAGTGCTGCAACGTCATTTCCAGCGCCGCCTTGCCAACATGCTGCGTCACCTCAATGGTGTTCAGCGGGTCGTGCTCTGCGCCTTTTGCCACCTCGGGCAGGGAAAAGACGCGGGCGGCCAGCAGGCGGCAGTCCTGAAGTTGCCCCGTGAGGGTCAGTAACGCCTGCTCTATTTCCCGAAACGTGGTGTTAAGCCTTTCGATGAGATCGTAAGTTGTCATGGCAGCCCTTAATTAGTTACAACATACTATTGATATAGCACAACACGCCGGGTCAGGCCAGCGTGCGGTTTAGGTCAGGCAGGTACGGGAAGGGGAATGTTGTGATAGATCGGCCAGCTAAAGACGAACCGGGCCCCACCCAGCTCGCTCGCTTCGCAGCGAACCGAACCGCCCATCGCCTGGGCAATAGAACGGACAATAGCCAGCCCCAGACCACAGCCGCCGGTAGCCCGGTCGCGGCTGGGATCGAGGCGCACAAACGGCTCAAAAACTTTTTCACGCTCCGCCGGCTCAATGCCGGGGCCATCGTCTTCCACACACAGAATCGCCTGGCTTCCCTGCAAATCTAAACCTATGCGCAGCGTCGTTTCGCTGTAGCGCATGGCGTTGTTCATCAGATTATCCAGCACGCGTTCCATCAGGCGCATGTCCAGTGCGCCGTACGTGCCGGGGGTAATGGCTGTCAGCAGTTTTCGCTGAGGGTTAACGCTCTGCACATCGTTAATATGCGTCTGTAGCCAGACGGGGAGATCCGGTGTACTGAGGTGCAACTCCGTCTGAGGCCGATCGAGGCGGGCATAGGTCAGCAGCTCTTCAATTAGCGCTTCAAGCTGGCCAATATCCCGATTGAGCGCCTGCGATTCCGCCCCGGTGAGGTTCTCGCTCATCTCCAGGCGATAACGCAGGCGTACCAGCGGAGTGCGCAGTTCATGCGCAATGCCATCGATCAGCTGCTTCTTGCTGGCAATCAGGGCGTTGATGTTATCGGCCATCTGGTTAAAGGCAATACCGAGCCGGTCAAAACTGGAACCACTGTCGAAATGTATGCGTTCAGTTAAATGACCCTCCCCAAAACGCTGTGCGGCGGATTCCAGTTTCAGCATGTCCTGCCAGTGCGGTCGCATCCAGATGAATACAGGGAAAGCGAGCGAGATGGCAATAAAGCCCAGCAGGGCGAGATCCAGCAGGCGCATCTGGTGCAGGTAATAGAGATAGGGCACCGGCCCGACGGCCAGGACATAATGGCTGCGCGGAATACGCTGAATGAAGGTATATTTCTCGTCCAGCGCGACGATGTCTCCATCGCGCAGACGCTGCATCGCAGGCGGCGCTAAGTCAAAATCCTTCATGGGTTCGATACGCAGATCAAACGACAGATTCAGATCCAGCTCTTTTAACGTGCGCGCCCAGTCATGAGGTGGTATTTCTCGCAACTCGCTACGCATCAGGTAGAGCGAGCTTTTCATCAGATCGTCGAGGGATTGTCTGCCCGCGCGCTCTGCGGTGAATTTGTAGACCAGCCCGACCAGCATGGTCATCACCAGAAAGCAGACAAACAGCAGAAGGTAAAACTGCACAAACAGCTTTTTCATTAATCTCACCGAAACAGGGGCTTCACTACACGTCTTTTACCAGCAGGGTCGCCATGGGCGCAAGTCAGGCATGATGAGTTGAAAAGGGTAATTGTCGAGAGGTATTTCAGCGCGGCATCGCTTTATTCCATCAATGCCCGGAAAATCCGTTTACGTTTCAGTTAAACGAGTTTATTTACGATTGCGTATTATTGATCCGTAATAACAATGACAAAGGCCACCTGCGGGTGGCTTTATTTAATGGCGTTAACCAGCGAGAGGGATCCGGCACAAACGGTGCGACAGAGATAATTAGCGTTGTAACCTGAGCATTATCGATTTTCGTTAATGTCTGGATTTAGCTGTGCTGACAATCAGTGGATTCGTGGTAAACCCATGCGGGCATTTCCGCGCGTTGCAATGCACCGCGTATGTGCATATCTCTTCTTGCTGGTTTCGGTTGTATGGGCATGCCATCTTGTTTTTAATTTCACTCCACAACATCTCGTTATAAGGTGATATGTTATATATCGATATAGGCTTGAACACACCATTAATGAAGACGCCATTTTTTGTCGGATATATTCTGTCACCGGGGTACAAATAGACATCGCTTTCATACCAAATAATGAGTTTCAAGAACTTGAGTCCCAAGATGCTTGAATAAACGATTCCCGTGTTAGGACAAATTACCGAGCTAATGACTCTCCATGACATTGCTATACCTCTTTCATTAAATAATTGAGAGAGTATAAGGTTTAGCATGAGAATTAGATATCTGCAAACACGTAAGCTATTGAAAAAGATCGATATTATTTATACGTTCGCCACTATCCCCTTTGTTTTCAAAAGGATAAGATAATGATTAAAGCAATTGTAAAGATTATTTTTAGCCCAATGTGCTTTTAAGTGACGGATTTTTGATCGATGATGGCGCCTGCACTGCTGAATATATATTGTACTACAGCACTGAAATACATTAGGAATACTTTTGTTTAGGCGAAAAATGCCCAGAGAAATAGCATACAAGGAAGGAATGAGAACAAGGGGTATTTTATAACTGACGATGCATATAATCGATAACTTTCGACGGGTACTGATAAAAATTCCGATGCATCGTGAGTTATTTTTCGAATATTCCTGTTTTGTTCCTTTTTTCAGGTTTCCCAGGCGTGCGGTGCAAACAGATAGCCCTTATTGCGTACGGTTTTAATGCGGTAAGGTTCCGTGGCGTTATCCAGCAGTTTTTTACGCAGACGCGAAATCGCCACATCAACGCTACGATCCATTCCGTCGTAACTTACGCCGCGCAGATTTTTCAGTAATGCATCCCGGTCCATAATTTGACCTGCATGGGTTGCCAGCTCCCACAGCAGGTCAAAATCTGCGGTTGAGAGCGCAATCAGCTCCCCGGAAAGCATAACCTGTCGGTTGACCGGGTCGATAGAAAGCGTGCCGAAGCGCATCGCTTTGTGCGGCGTTAAAGAGGGGGCAGACGCTTCACGCTCCGCGCCGCTGGCACGCTGACGCAGATGGAGGCGCAAACGGGCAAGCAGGACTGCCGGCGGCGTGGTTTTCAGGATGTAGTCATTCGCGCCCATCTCAAGCGACAGAATATGATTCATATCGCTGTCGAGAGAGGTCAGCAGCACGATCGGACCGTCCCACTTCGTGCGCAGATCCCGGCATAGCGTCATACCATCTTTTCCGGGCAGCATGATGTCCAGCAACACCAGGTCCGGATTTTCGCGGGTCACGACGTCTTCAGCGCGATCGCCACGAGGCTCGACAACCACTTCCATATCATGTTTACCCAGATAAGCGGCGATCAGTTGCCCCACCTCGGGTTCATCTTCAACATAAACAATCTTATTCATACAACGTCTGTCATCGCAAAAAACGTCAACATACACCGCGCAATCTTAACCTTCCATTAATCTTTCAAAATTAGCCGGACTTCCGTTATCCTGCACGGGAATGTTATTTGATTGTTAAGGGAAAAGAATGGGGCTGGTGATAAAAGCCACGCTGGGTGCGCTGGTCGTGCTGCTGATTGGGGTGCTGGCTAAAACGAAGAACTACTACATTGCCGGGCTGATCCCGCTGTTTCCCACCTTTGCGTTAATCGCGCACTATATTGTGGCCTCTGAGCGGGGTATTGAGGCGCTGCGCGCCACCATTGTGTTCGGGATGTGGTCGATCATCCCGTATTTTATCTATCTGCTGTCGCTGTGGTACTTCACCGGTTTTCTGCGTCTGCCCCTGGCGCTGGGCGGGGCGGTGGTCTGTTGGAGCCTCAGCGCCTGGGTGCTTATCTTCTTCTGGAGCCGCTTTCACTAGCGCAGCGGGCGGCCACCGTCCACGGCAAACGTTCGGCCCGTGACGTAACAGCTGGTCAGCAGATAATCGATCAGGTCGATCACCTCTTTCTCACCGGGCGCAATTTTCATTAACGACTTGTTGAGCGCCTGCTGACGATACTCGGCATCATCGCCTTCGTTAAATAAAATCATCGCCGGAGCAATCGCGTTGACCTTTACCTCGGGCGCCAGCTTGCGTGCGAAAGAGCGGGTCATATTATCCAGGGCGGCTTTGCTGGCCGCATAGGCGATGTGTTTGTCGCTTCCTCGCTCTACCACGTAATCGGTGAAATGGATAATGTCGCCTGCGGCATGACCGTGTCCGCGCAGCAGATCCTGTAGGGCATGGTTGAGCAGATAAGGCGCATTAACGTGGATCTGCATCATGCAGGCGAGCGTTTCGCTGAGCGAATGTCCTGCTTTTTCGGGAAGCCAGGTACTGGCGTTGTGAATAACCGCCCGCAGCCCGTGGGTGGTCGATTTCACTTTGTCCGCGAAGGCGAGTATACCTTCATCCGTGGAGAAATCCGCCTGAATGCAGACTGCTCCGGCATTTCGTAGACCTTCAATGGAGGGATATTCCGTGCGGTAACTGACGATAACCGGATGGCGAAGGTTGAGAAAGTGATGGGCGAGGGCGAGGCCGATGCGACGGCCTGCGCCAGTGATCAATATTGGGCGTTGCTGCGTGTGTCCCATCGTAATCTCCTTTTCAGTTCAACAATGGGACAGGCGACGCTATCCCATTAACATCCACGTTGCCGGTACGGCAGCGACTAACAGCAAACCTATCAACGCCATTTCGCGGCGCTTAAGGGCATTATCAAGCTGATGCGTACGGCGAGCGTAGATAAACACCAGCAGGCCCGGTGCGTAGAGCACCACGGACAGCAGCAGATGCATCGGTCCGGAAGCATACAACAACCATAGACCGTAAATACAGGCGCCGACACCTACCGCATAGTGTGCCGGGCGGGTCGCAATTTTTAACAGATATGCGCCCACTAAGAAATAGGGTACCAGAATCATCTCGGAGGCGATGGTCAGCAGCGTGTTATAGTCCGATCCTGTGAGCCAGATCAGCACCAGACAGACCTGCACGCTGATGTTGGTGAGCCACAAAGAGGCCGATGGCGCACTGTTTTTGTTCTGACGGGCAAACAGGCGCGGGAACGCTTTATGCGTGGCGGCCAGGAACGGCACTTCCGCTGCCATAATGGTCCAGCTCAGATAGGCGCCGCAAACGGAGACAATCAGACCCGCCGCGATAATCACGTCTCCCCAGGGACCCAACATTTTCACCATCAGCCCGGCCATGGACGGGTTACGCATCTCCGCCAGTTCAGGGCGTGCCACCACGCCGAGCGACAACAGCGTCACCAGCAGATAAACGCCCAGCGCCGCCAGTACGGCCAGCAGCGTGGCGCGTCCCACATCGCGCTTGTTACGCGCGCGGGCAGAGACCACGACGGCACCTTCAACGCCGATGAACACCCACAGGGTGATCAGCATGGTATTTTTCACCTGTTCCCAGACGGGAACGCCCAGCGCAATGCCGCTGAAATCGAGCGTAAAGACATCGAGACGGAAGGCGAGGAAGGCCAGCACGACGAACAGGCCAAGCGGCACCAGCTTGGCCAGCGTTGCCACGAGGTTAATGCTGGCCGCGGTCTGGACGCCGCGCAAAATCAGCCAGTGAACAATCCACAGCAGGACCGAGGCGCCGACGATGGACTGCCAGGTATTACCGTCGCCAAACAGGCGCAGTTCGGGCGTATCGGTAAAGAAGCTGAGCGCTGAGAAGACGATAACCAGATAGGATACGTTGGCGATCACCGCGCACAGCCAGTAACCCCAGGCGGAGCAGAAGCCGATCAGCTCGCCGAAACCTTCCCGGGCGTAAGTGAATATTCCGCCGTCCAGATCCGGTCGGATACGGGTCAGCAGCAGCATGGCGAATGCCAGCAGCAAAATCCCGACACCGGTAATGCCCCAGCCAATCAGTAATGCGGCCGGGCTGGCGACGGCCGCCATGTTCTGCGGCAAACTGAATACGCCCGCGCCCAGCATTGAGCTTAATACAAGTGCAGTTAACGCACTCAGGCCAAGTTTCTTTTCCATTGGCTTCCTGTTATGAAAAGTCCAAATCCAGAATAATTATTTCGCTAAGGCGCATAAAAATGGTGGATCACGCTAAGGCGCGGGATTTTACGGAGTGTGAAGGATGCATGCAATGACGTGTGGCAGAAATCAGAAAAAAAGTAACAAAAAAGGCGGCACTGCGCCGCCTTTATGAAACCGTTTTGTTACTTGTACAGATCGGCGCTGATGGTCAGGTTGTTACCACGTTCCTGCCACTGACGGGTGATGTGGTAATACTTCGCGCCTTTCTTCGCAGCACGCTTCGCCACCTGATAGGAGATTTCCGTCATGTTGCCATAGTTGCCCGTAAACTTGATGCTGTCGAACGGCACCATCTGCGCGGCAGTGGCTTTGTTCAGCTCTTCAATTTTCGTGCCGTCTGGTAACGTAACGGTATAACGACCGCCTTTGGTGGATTGGGTTTCAAAGAAACGGCCCACTTCAGCGCTTGGTGCCGCAGACGTTGCTACGCCCGGAATTTCCACTTTCTTCGCTTCTTCACCGCCTTTCGCTAACGCGGCACGTCCCGCATCTGAATCCGCTGGAATGGCATCCGGGCTTTGCACTACGCGTTTTTTCGCATCTTGCTTATAGATGAAAGCGGTGATGCGCTGGTTTCCGCCCTGGTTGGCATCAACCTGACGCACGATATAGAACGCGTAAGCGCCTTTTTCTCTCGCGGCTTTGGTGATGGCATCGTTAACTTCAGGCTGGCTGCGGTAGAAGCCCTGAACGGTCACGGTGTCATACGGTTCCAGCTGAACAGCCTGATCTTTCGGCAATTCAACAATGCCGTTAATCACGCGGTTTTTCTGTTCATCTGCTTTTGGGGCATTCTCTTTGTACAGCGCAATCGTCACGCGCTGGTTGCCGCTGTTGCCTTGATCGGACTGGTCAACAACGTAAAACGAGGCAGCGCCGTTTTTATCGGCGGCTTTTGATGCGGCGGCGACGGCATCGCCAATAGAGTTATAGCGACCCACAATGACCGTATGGTCAAAAGGTTTTAACGCTGCCGCTTGCTCCGGCGTCAACTCTGTCGCGGCATTCGCAGACAGGGCGGTCGCGGAAAGAAGTGCGGACGCCAGGAGTGTGTTCTTAAGCTTCATAAAAATAATCCTTCGCCTTGCGCAAACCATGTACTGGTGTTGTTGTTAATTTGAGACGGTCCCGATTATGGCATTTAACACCCATCGCTGTCTGCGGCATTTTTCACAGCCTGTGCTCACCAAAGGACCTGATTCGATAACATTTTGTGATATGTGGAAAAAACAGGCGTTTCACAAGAAAAACTGATTAAGCATATGACTTTTACAAGTTAATTTAATGTTAATGAGTTGTTCTATTATGGCGCTATATCATGTTTTTACCGCTTCGCTTGCGCGATTTATCGGTCCTGAAGGCGAATTTAAGGTAAATATCTCTGTCAGTAACCCCGATCGCTTATTTTTCACAGATAAAGTAAGAAATAGTGTTTTCTGGCTGTAGATCACGGGCGCTATTTTCAGTAGGTTATAGAAAGTTTGTTACTGTTTTATTTTCCGGGGTTAATCATTCTCCGTCGTTATCTCGATGGTGAAAATTGATACAAACCGCGGGCAATTATCGACAAACCATCATCAAAAACCGATGGAAGGGAAAACTATGCGTATTGGGGTACCAAAAGAACGGTTAGCCAATGAAACCCGCGTAGCGGCAACACCAAAAACGGTGGAGCAACTGCTTAAACTGGGTTTTACCGTCGCGATTGAAAGCGGCGCGGGCACACTGGCGAGTTTCGATGACGAGGCCTTTACTCAGGCTGGCGCGGACGTCGTGGACGGTGCTGAGGTCTGGCAATCGCCCATCATTCTGAAGGTAAACGCACCGGAAGAGAGTGAAATTGAACTGCTGAACGCGGGCACTACGCTGGTGAGCTTTGTCTGGCCAGCCCAAAACCCGGAGTTGATGGAGAAGCTGGCGGCACGCGGTGTCACCGTGATGGCGATGGACTCCGTGCCGCGTATTTCGCGCGCGCAGTCTCTGGATGCGCTGAGCTCCATGGCGAACATTGCCGGCTATCGCGCCATTGTCGAAGCTGCGCATGAGTTTGGTCGCTTCTTTACCGGTCAGATTACGGCGGCAGGTAAAGTTCCACCCGCGAAGGTGATGGTGATTGGTGCCGGTGTGGCAGGTCTTGCCGCTATCGGGGCCGCAAACAGCCTGGGCGCTATTGTTCGCGCGTTTGATACCCGGCCGGAAGTGAAGGAGCAGGTGCAGAGTATGGGCGCCGAATTCCTTGAGCTGGACTTCAAGGAAGAAGCGGGCAGCGGTGATGGTTACGCGAAGGTCATGTCTGAAGCCTTTATCAAGGCGGAAATGGCGCTCTTTGCGGCGCAGGCAAAAGAGGTAGACATCATTGTCACCACCGCGCTTATTCCGGGTAAACCGGCGCCGAAGCTGATCACCCGTGAGATGGTGGATTCCATGCAGCCGGGCAGCGTTATAGTCGATCTGGCGGCGCAAAACGGCGGTAACTGTGAGTATACCGTGCCAAATCAGGTCACGACGACCGCGAACGGCGTGAAGGTGATCGGTTATACCGACCTGCCAGGGCGTCTGCCAACCCAGTCCTCTCAGCTGTACGGTACGAACCTCGTTAACCTGCTGAAGCTGCTCTGCAAAGAGAAAGACGGCAACATTACCGTTGATTTTGATGATGTGGTGGTGCGTGGCGTTACCGTGGTGCGTGAAGGGGAAATCACCTGGCCTGCACCGCCGATTCAGGTTTCCGCTCAACCTCAGGCTGCGCCGAAAGCGGCACCAGAGCCCGCGGAGCCAGCAAAACCTGCGTCGCCGTGGCGCAAATACGCCATCATGGCGCTGGTCATAATCCTGTTTGGCTGGCTGGCGGACGTCGCGCCAAAAGAGTTCCTTGGCCACTTCACCGTCTTCGCGCTCTCCTGCGTGGTGGGTTACTACGTCGTGTGGAACGTTTCCCATGCGCTGCATACCCCGCTGATGTCGGTCACCAATGCCATCTCCGGGATTATCGTGGTCGGGGCATTGCTGCAAATTGGTCATGGCGGCTGGATCAGCTTCCTGAGCTTCATTGCGGTGCTGATCGCCAGTATCAATATTTTCGGTGGTTTCACCGTGACTCAGCGCATGCTGAAAATGTTTCGTAAAGGCTAAGGGGTAGCATATGTCTGGAGGATTAGTTACAGCCGCATACATTGTTGCTGCAATCCTGTTTATTTTCAGTCTGGCGGGGCTTTCCAAACACGAAACGTCTCAGCAGGGAAATAACTTTGGTATCGCCGGTATGGCGATTGCGCTGATTGCCACCATCTTTGGGCCGGACACCGGCAACGTGGCGTGGATCCTGGTGGCGATGATCATCGGCGGCGCGATTGGTATTCGTCTGGCGAAACGCGTTGAAATGACCGAGATGCCGGAGCTGGTTGCTATTTTGCACAGCTTCGTGGGTCTGGCGGCGGTGCTGGTGGGCTTCAACAGCTACCTGTACCACGAACCGGGCCTGGAGCCGATTCTGGTGAACATCCATCTGACCGAAGTGTTCCTCGGCATCTTCATCGGTGCGGTGACCTTCACCGGGTCGATTGTGGCGTTCGGCAAGCTGCGCGGGAAGATCTCTTCCAAACCGCTGATGCTGCCTAACCGCCACAAGCTGAATCTGGCGGCGCTGGTCGTTTCCTTTGTGCTGCTGGTGGTCTTCGTGCGTACCGAAAGCGTAGGCTTGCAGGTGCTGGCGTTACTGGTGATGACCATCATCGCGCTGGCGTTCGGCTGGCATCTGGTGGCGTCTATCGGCGGAGCAGATATGCCGGTAGTCGTTTCCATGCTGAACTCCTACTCCGGTTGGGCGGCGGCGGCGGCAGGCTTTATGCTGAGCAACGACCTGCTGATTGTCACCGGTGCGCTGGTCGGTTCTTCCGGTGCGATCCTGTCTTACATCATGTGTAAGGCGATGAACCGTTCGTTTATCAGCGTCATCGCGGGTGGCTTCGGTTCTGACGGCTCATCAACCGGTTCTGATGAGGAAGTGGGTGAACACCGTGAAATCAGCGCGGAAGACACCGCAGAGATGCTGAAAAACTCGCATTCCGTCATCATCACCCCAGGCTATGGCATGGCGGTGGCGCAGGCGCAGTATCCGGTGGCGGAAATCACCGAGAAACTCCGCGCGCGCGGTATCAAGGTTCGCTTTGGTATTCACCCGGTGGCGGGGCGTCTGCCAGGCCACATGAACGTGCTGCTGGCGGAAGCGAAGGTGCCTTACGACATCGTGCTGGAAATGGACGAGATCAACGATGATTTCGCCGACACCGACACCGTGCTGGTGATTGGCGCCAACGACACCGTTAACCCGGCGGCGCAGGACGATCCGCGTAGTCCGATTGCGGGTATGCCTGTTCTCGAAGTGTGGAAGGCGCAGAACGTTATTGTCTTCAAACGCTCTATGAACACCGGCTATGCTGGCGTGCAGAACCCGCTGTTCTTTAAAGATAACACCCACATGCTGTTTGGCGACGCCAAGGCCAGCGTGGATGCGATCCTGAAAGCGCTGTAATTTCGCTTCATCCTGACAAACCGCCCCCTGGGGCGGTTTTCTTATTTCTGCGGCCAGCTTTTCTCCTCTGTCTATACTTTACCCTTTGTGTAATACGAGGAGGTGTAATGCGATTTTTGTCCCGCTTCGACATCATCGAGCTGATGATGACGCCGTCTTTCTGGATCGGCGTCGCCACGGTGGTCTTTGTGACTCTGCTGGTGTACTGGCTGCTGACGCGCCTGATCGCCTTCGTTAAGAAAGGGATCACCACCTGGGGCGACAAGCACCCCAGCACCAACCGGATGCGCTTTATCCTGACGGATATGCTTAACCGCACCAGCCGCGTCCTGCTTTTTGTCGTGGCGCTGTTGTTCAGCCTGCGTTTCGTCGACTTACCGGATCATCTCTTTGGTACCGTGAGCCACGCCTGGTTCCTGGTCTTCGCTATCCAGGTGGCGCTGTGGATGGATCAGGGGGTGGTGTCGTGGCTTCGTCACGTCATGCTGGCGCCGGGAAGCCATAAAAACCCGGTGACGCTGGTGATCACGGGGCTTATCCTCCGTGCCATTGTCTGGTCAGTGATGCTGCTGTCTATTCTTGCTAACGCGGGCGTCAACATCACTGCTCTGGTTGCCAGCCTTGGGGTAGGGGGTATTGCTATCGCCCTCGCGGTGCAAACGATCCTGAGCGACGTGTTTGCATCGCTCTCCATCGGTTTTGATAAGCCGTTCGAAATCGGCGATTTTGTGGTGTTTAACGATGTCGCCGGGACGGTAGAGCACATTGGTCTGAAAACCACCCGTATCCGCAGCCTGAGCGGGGAGCAGATTGTCTGCGGGAACGCCATCCTGCTGCAACAGACGCTGCATAACTATAAGCGGATGCAAACGCGGCGGATTGTTTTTACCTTCGGAGTCGCCAGCGACACGGCGCCGGAAAAACTGCGTTCAGTGGGTGAGATGGTCAAACAGATCATTACCGACGTCGGGGAAACGAAGTTTGACCGCGCCCATTTCCTGGGCTTCGATCGCGATCGCCTGACCTTCGAGGTGGTTCATATTGTTAATACGGCGGATTACAACAAGTACATGGATATTCAGCAGGAGATCAATATTCGTATCCTGGAGGGGCTGAACCAGCAGGAGATCAAGCTGGCGCTACCGAGCATGGTTCTGCACGCGCCCTGGATGAATGCCGGCGACGAGGCATCTGCGCAACGGTTGAGCGAAGCGCAATAAAAAAAGCCCGCCGTTACCGGCGGGCTTTCATTTTGGGGTCAATCGTCTTCCTCATCGTCCAGCTCAACCGGCGTCTGATATTGATCCGGTTTGATGACCAGAAGGTCGCAGCGCAGATGGTCGATCACCTGCTCGGCGGTATTTCCCAGGAACGCGGCAGAAATACCGGTCCGGCCGATGGTGCCCAGCACCACAATCCCGGCCTGCAAATGCTCCGCCAGATCCGGAATAACCTCTTCCGGTAACCCTTTTTCTACGTGGGTCATGTTCTCATCGATACTGAATTTTTGGCGCAGCGCTTTCATGGCCAGCAGATGCTGACCGCGAATCGCGTCGTTATACACGCTCGGGTCAAATTCAGGCAGCTCGATGGCGATATTGATTGGCGTAACCGGATAGGCGCCCACCAGATGGACTTCAGTATGGTTAACCTGGTCTGCAAGCTGAAGCGTCTCTTTCACCAGTTTCTCGTTCAGCGAATTGTGATAATCCTCTTCGCTGGCCAGATTGACCGCCACGACGGCTTTCCCGCCCTCAGGCCACGGCTGATCTTTCACCATCCATACCGGACAAGGGCATTTGCGCAGCAGGTGCCAGTCTGTTGGAGTGAAAATCACGGATTCCAGTTTGTCATGCTGGTGCGCCATTTTCAGCAGCAGGTCATGCCCACCGGCCACCACTTCCTGAATAATGGCTTCGAAGGGGCGGTTGTGCCAGACTACTTTAATATCAATCGGTACGCCCGCTTCCAGGTAATACTTCGCCTG
The DNA here is from genome assembly GCF_001922365.1 of Enterobacter cloacae complex sp. AR_0002. Lineage (NCBI taxonomy): Bacteria > Pseudomonadati > Pseudomonadota > Gammaproteobacteria > Enterobacterales > Enterobacteriaceae > Enterobacter > Enterobacter cloacae complex sp. AR_0002. Next base: position 1,480,936 of record NZ_CP018814.1, on the reverse strand, counting down.
CTCGCGGATCCACGCGGTACGCTGGCTGATCACTCCCTGACGCATAGCGGTGCGCTCGTCAGGCGACAGAAGGGTGGTCATCTCGTATGAGAAGTCATAAATCGGCAAAAAGGCTTTAATTTTGCCACCAATCCGTTGATGTAAATACACAGCACGTCGTAATGCCGGCTGATCGTCCTGATTAGGATCGATAGCCACCAGCATGTTTTGATACTTTGCCATACAGGTCTCCTTACTACTGTCACCACAGTCTGTAAGTAAAAGAGTAACCTATATATCTTGAATGAAACAGGGGGGAAGTTTTTGCCAGATCAATAATCATGAAAATTTATCGACCTGGCATAAGATATCCGGGAGAGTTATGCCACGTTACGTGAGTGACCCGCCAGAATGGCCAGAGCTTCACCGTTTTCGATGGTGATATACTTACCTTTAACCGCCAGCATTCCGCTCTTCTGGAAGCGACCCAGCAGACGGCTGATGGTTTCCACGGTCAGGCCCAGATAGTTACCAATATCACCGCGCGTCATGGTCAGACGGAATTCACGCGGGGAGAAGCCACGTTCCGCGAAACGGCGGGAGAGGTTATAGATAAAGGCGGCCAGACGCTCTTCGGCATTCTTCTTAGAAAGCAGCAGGATCATATCCTGATCGCCTTTGATCTCACCGCTCATCAGACGCATCATCTGCTGACGCAGGTTCGGCATCTTACCGGACAGATCGTCCAGCGTCTCAAACGGAATTTCGCAGACCATAGAGGTTTCCAGCGCCTGAGCAAAGCTCGGGTGATGGCCACTGCCGATGGCGTCAAAGCCGACTAAATCGCCTGCCAGATGGAAGCCGGTGATCTGCTCGTCGCCCTGTTCGGTAATGGTGTAGCTTTTGATGGTGCCAGAACGGATAGCATAGAGCGACTTCAGTTCGTCTCCCGCCTTAAACAGCGTCTGCCCTTTCTGAATAGGCTTTTTGCGCTCGATGATATTGTCAAGCTGATCGAGTTCGTGCTCATTCAGAGTAAACGGGATACAGAGCTGGCTGATGCTGCAATCCTGGCAATGGATAGCACAACCGCCAGACTGAATGCGTCGTATAATTCGCTTTTCCGGGATCATAGGTTTGCTCAAGCCTTAATTGATATTGGTCAATTTTAACATCTTTTTGGTAAGGACGTAAGTCTGGCAAACCCCCAATAAAGACAAGAGACGGCAGCGTGTTGCCATCTCCTTGAAATTCCACAGAATGATTAAGGATTATGAACCTAACAGGAAGAAAATTAAGCACAAAAAGCCTGGGAATTACAGCAGAAAATACCCTTCGTGACGCAGCAGCCACTCTTTGCGCTGTACGCCCCCGGCATAGCCGGTGAGGGTGCCGTTGCGCCCAATCACGCGATGGCAAGGCACCACAATGCTGACGGGGTTAGAGCCATTTGCCGCACCGACCGCGCGCGCCGCGCCGGCACGACCAAGCTGTTCTGCCAGCTGACCGTAGTGCATCACCTGCCCGCAGGGAATATTACGCAGCGCCTGCCACACCTCGCGCTGGAAAGGGGTGCCCGCCGTGGCGGTTGGCAGGGTATTAATAATGCTGAGATCGCCCTCGAAGTAGGCCGTCAGTTTATCGCTCAGCCCGCCAGGATTACGGGCAGTAACACGCTCGTATCCCTCGGCGCGATAATGGATGTTGAGCAGCTCAACCATCCGGTCGCTGTGCTCTTCCCATTCAACCGCGCGCAGATTGAACGCTTCATCCGCGATAACCCACAGCGGCCCCAGCGGCGTCGCAATCTTATCTTCGAGTAATCTCAGCATCAGTACTCCTTAGTTCAGCCTCGGGTAAACACCCGGTCCAATCGGCAGGCCGACAAGATACCACGCCACCAGCATCACCAGCCATACCCCTAAGAAGATAAGCGGATAGGGCAGAACCAGCGAATAGTAGGTACCCAGCTTAGCCTCCGGTCTGTAGCGTTGCAGGAAGCCTAAAAACAGCGGAACGAAGGGTGACACGGGCGCCAGCGGGATCACCGAGGAATCGGCGACACGGAACAGGATCTGGGCGAACGCCGGATGGAAGCCGAGCATCATAAACATGGGGACAAAGATGGGCGCCAGAATCGACCAGATGGCCGACCCGCTGGCAATAAACATGCACAGCAGGGACGACAGCAGCGCCAGGCCGACAAACGCCGGAACACCGCTCAACCCCGCCGCCTCCAGCGCGTCCGTCAGGCTCACGGCCATAAACTTGCCCATGTTGCTCCAGTTAAACATGGCGACAAACTGCGCCAGCGGGAACACCATCACGATAAAACCCGCCATCTCCTTCATCGGCTCGATCATCAGGTGCGGCAGATCTCCCTGACGGCGGATTTTGCCGGTGGCGATGCCGTACGCGAGCGAAACGACGAAGAAGAAGAGAATTATCAGCGGCACAATGCCCTGAATAAACGGCGAGGGCAGTACGGTGTGTTTGATCGGATCGCGCAGCACGCCATTTTCCGGTACCACCATCAGCGCCACCACCGCAATGAACGCCAGCGAGACGATCCCGGCTACGCGCAGGCCGAACTGCTGCTCTTTGCTCAGCGTCTCCAGCTTTTCATCGCTCCGGCCTTCCCATTTACCCAGGCGCGGCTCAATGATTTTATCGGTAATCAGACCCCCGACAATCGTCAGGACAATCACTGAACTGGCCATAAAGTACCAGTTGTCGATCACGCTGACGTGCATGGTCGCATCGATGGTGCTGGCTGCCTCTGTGCTGATGCCGGAGAGCAGCACATCGGTGGTCACGATAAGCAGGTTAGCGGTAAACCCACAGCCGACGCCCGCAATCGCCGACAGCAGGCCCGCAACAGGATGACGACCAACGGCGAGGAAAATCAGCGCCCCCATCGGCGGCATGATCACCAGTGCCGCGTCGGACGAGATATGGCTGAAGAAGGCAATAAACAGCACCATATAGCTGGCATAACGCGCGCTGACGTGCGAGGCCATTTTGACCATCAGCGCGGGCAGGAGACCCACGCGCTCGGCCAGTCCCGCGCCTAACACCAGCGCCAGGATGGCGCCCAGCGGCGCAAAACCGCTGAAGTTTTTAATCACGTTCGGCAAAAACCAGTGCAACCCTTCAACGCTGAGCAGGTTTTTCACTGCCACCATGCTGCCGTCGGCCGGGCTGCGCACGCTCACCTCAAAGGCGGACAGCACGGCCGTCGCGACCATCAGGATGACAATTAAATAGATAAAAAGCAGGAAAGGGTGCGGCACTTTATTGCCGATCCTTTCAACCCAGCCATAGAGCTTACCGGATGGGGAATGCGAAGGTATGGAAGACATACTCATGGGCGTTCCTCGGGACTGTTGTTGTGTTGTTGTGTTGTGTTTTTTTATTTTAAAGGTGACGGTGTCACGCCCTGCGGGATCGGACACTCGTACGGTTTTTCTGTTATGTGTTGTTCGAACTCTTCCCGGCATTTTCGCAACAGGTCGGCATCCTGAAGCAGATGCAGCGCGGTCGCGCCCATCACTTTTCCGGCCAGCAACATGCCTTTATGGGCAATAGAGGTACGCCCCTGCGCCACTAATTGCCAGGTATGCAGCGGGGTGCCCACGGTAAAACAGGGGCTAAAGCACTGTGCGACAGGCATCTTCCAGCTGACATCCCCCACATCGGTGGAACCTGCCAGCACGTTATCGGTGATGGCATATGGGGCAACTTCATCCACCAGCAGCGTCTCCTGATGGCGTCGGGCAAACGCTTTTCCCTCTTCGGCCCCCGTTGCGGCAATGTTTTTCAGGCTGTTTTGCAGGTCGTTTGCCGTGAGCGTAGCGCGGATTTTACGGGCAAATTCGCGTTCCTCTTCCGTCCAGGCCGGCGTGCCGTAATGCTGCAATGCGCGGTACATCGCCGCTTCGAGCGTTCGGTTCGGCAGATAGCTGGAGCAGGCTTTATCAAAGCGGCACTCGACGATGGTTTCGGTCATCATCGCCGCGCCCTGGGCGATTTTCTCGATGCGCGCGTAGATCTGCTGCGCATCGGCCATCTCCGGGGCGCGGATCAGGTACAGCACCTCGGCCTGGGCCTGCACCACGTTAGGCGAAATTCCGCCGGTATCGGTGATGGCGTAATGAACGCGCGCTTTTTCAATGATGTGTTCGTTGAGGAAGTTTGTGCCGGTGGTCATCAACGTCACGGCATCCAGCGCGCTGCGTCCCAGATGTGGGGAGTTAGCGGCATGGGCGGCGATCCCCTTAAACCGCCAGGCGGCCTGAATATTGGCCAGCGTGCTGACGTTAAACATCCCGGCAAAGGCTTCCGGGTGCCATGTCACGGCAGCGTCCACGTCGTCAAATAATCCTTCACGCACCATAAAGGTTTTACCGGAGCCGCCTTCCTCGCCGGGACAGCCGTAAAAACGCACCGTTCCGCTGCCGCCGTGCTGTTCCAGCCAGCTTTTCACCGCCACCGCCCCGGCAAAGGCAGCCGTGCCTAAGAGGTTATGCCCGCAGCCGTGGCCGTTCGCCCCCGGGGTGGCGGATTGCGCCGTCGCGCAGTGTGCCTGCTGGCTTAGCCCGGCCAGGGCATCGTATTCGCCCAGAAGGGCGATAACGGGCTTGCCGCTGCCGTAGCTGGCAATAAAGGCGTTGGGAATGCCTCCGGCTTCCCGCGTCAGGGTAAAGCCCTCGGCTTCCAGCGCGCTGGCGAGGCGTTCGGCGGACCAGAACTCTTCAAAGCGCGTTTCGGGATGATCCCAGATGTCGTCGGCAATATCGGTAAACGTCTGACATCGCGTGTCGATGGCATCAGCGATAAAAGCGTAGTTCTCCTGCATTACACACCTCGCGTCCACGGGAAATTAAGCGCAGTTCGCGCCAGCGTTTCGATGGCAACGTTCATCACCTGCTCATCAAAATCGAATTTTTCGTTGTGATGTCCGGCGCTCAGCTGGGTGCCGAAAACCATATACGAGGCCATGCCGCCGTTCTGCTGCACGCGGGCCATCATTAGCGTGGCGTCTTCAGAGCCCGCAGGCGCTTTGACCTTATTAATGGCATGAGTCACACCGGGCACCTGGCTTGCCTGCTCGCGCAGATAATCGACCCAGGCCGGGGAAGGGACGCTGGAGGTCGCCGCCCCCATCAGGTTTATCCCGGCTGTTACGCCATAGAGCGCCGCCGCGCCGGTAATTACCGCCTGCGCGCGCTCAAAGACATACTGATTAATGGCCTCGCTTTCGCCGCGGGTTTCAACCTTAAGTAACGCATCAGCCGGAACCACGTTGCGTCCGCTGCCCGCCTGCATGACCCCGACGTTAACCCGGGACGCGCCTTCGCTGTGTGGCGCGATGCCATGCAGCGCGATAGCGGCCTGGGCAGCAGCAAGCAGGGCGTTACGGCCCTCTTCCGGTTTACCGCCAGCGTGTGCGGCGACTCCGGTATAGCGCACGTCAAATTTGGTGGTCGCCATGAAGTTATCGCTGCCGCAGATCACCGTCCCTTCCGGAACGCCGGTTCCGATATGAATGGCGGTAAAGTAGTCTACGCCGTCCAGCGCGCCTGCGGCGACCATAGCGCGCGCGCCGCGCGTACCCTCTTCGGCAGGCTGGAAGATCAGTTTGATGGTGCCGTTGAGCTGCGCTTCATGCTGCTTAAGCACCTGCGCGAGCCCCAGACCAATGGTGGTATGCCCGTCGTGGCCACAGGCGTGCATCATTCCCGGATTGCAGGAGGCAAACCCGTCGCGGAACGGGCGATGGCTGTCGTCGAGCGCTTCGCTTAAATCAAGGGCGTCCATGTCCACGCGAAACGCCAGGGTTGGGCCCGGGCGGCCGGTATTCAGGGTCGCGACAATGCCGGTGAACCCGCCCTCAAACGGCGCCAGCCATTTCTCCGGCGCGCCCTGCGCCCGGGCGCGGGCAAACTCTCGCGAAAGGGTGGCGTCATCGGGCAGTCCCATACGGCTTTCGGCGTCGACCACGTCGCGACCCATCGCCAGCTCGTAACCCAGTGAGGCGAGGATCTCCGCCACTTTTGCCGCAGTGCGAAACTCCACCCAACCGGATTCCGCGAAATGGTGGAAATCGCGACGCCATGCGCTCAGTTGTGGGGCTAATGTCTGGATGTACTGCGCCAGTGCGTTCATATCTTTTCCTGTCATCATTAAAATATGTGAACTGCTTCACGCTGTGATAGTTTTTACTTATCACTAATCGTTTTTTCACAGTTTTAACCGTTCAGGAATTACCCTCGCACATCCGTTTCCATTAAAGTAGATGACAGTTTCTTTACTCTGATAAACAACGGTTATCGGTCTCGTTATGTCATTTCAGATTAAATTTCATCAAATCAGGGCATTTGTCGAGGTGGCGCGTCAGGGCAGCATTCGCGGCGCCAGCCGGACGCTTAATCTTTCGCAGCCCGCGCTGACCAAATCCATTAAAGAGCTGGAGGAGGGTATGGCGGCCCAGCTATTTGTGCGCCGGAGTAAAGGCGTCGCGCTGACCGAGTGCGGGGAAGGGTTTTATCACCGCGCTAATTTGATTCTGGAAGAGCTGCGCGCGGCGCAGGATGACATCCGCCAGCGACAGGGCGAGCTTGCCGGACAGATCAATATTGGGATGGGAGCCAGCATTTCACGCAGCCTGATGCCAGCCGTCATTACGCGTTTTCATGCGCAGCATCCTCAGGTCAACGTCCGGATTATGGAAGGCCAGCTGGTGTCGATGATTAATGAATTACGTCAGGGTGAGCTGGACTTTACCATCAATACCTATTATCAGGGGCCGTACGATCACGAATTTACGTTTGAAAAGCTGTTCGAAAAGCCTTTTGCCGTATTTTGTCGGGCAGGACATCCGGCGACAGGGGCGACCTCAATTAATGAGCTTCTGCAATATAACTGGACGATGCCTACGCCCCGGGGAAGTTATTATAAGCAGTTACAGGATACTTTTAACCATCGCTCTCAAATACCGCGAATTGGCGTTGTCTGTGAGACCTTTTCCTCCTGTATTAGCCTCGTCGCACAAAGCGATTTCATCAGCATTTTACCGCAAGAGCTGGGCTGCGATCCGCTTCTGGCGCACCGTCTGATAATGCTGCCGGTTGTCGAAACCCTGCCTAAAGCGGCATATTATTTAATTCAGCGTCGTGATTCTCGCCAGACACCGCTTGCCGAATCATTAATCACGCAGTTTCGAAGAGAGGCCAGGAAATTAATTTAATAAAAATAACAACAATAAAAAATAGAGTCTGCCCGACATCAGACAGACTCCACAGAACACACAGTCGTGCATCCTTTCGCGGATCCTACATGCATTATCCATTGGGCAGGTTTATTAAGTTATAACAGCTTTTTCTTAAAAGAGAAGGACGTTGAGTGATTGATTTCACGATTTTTTAACGTATTTATTTAATTAATTACGGCTGAAATTTAAGTTAAGGTTAGATTAAATTTATTGCGTCTGCGATTATCTGTTCCTTAAGCCATTATTTGTACCCGTGCCCGGGTGATTGAGACCCGCAACGGGCGCAGGTATAGTACATCACTCAGATGTAGCCGGAGGATTTCCATGAACCCTGACGACAAATCACTTTTTCTTGACGCCATGGAGGATGTCCAGCCGCTCAAACGCTGCGCGGATATTCACTGGCAGCAGAGCCGCAACACGCGGGCGCGTCAGGAAATAGATACTGAGCAGCTCGATAACTTTCTGACGCTGGGGTTTCTGGAACTGTTGCCCCTTGACGAGCCGCTGATGTTCCAGCGTGAAGGGGTACAGCAGGGGGTATTTGATAAGCTGCGTTCCGGCAAATATTCCCGTCAGGCCAGCTTAACGCTGTTACGCCAGCCTGCGGAGCAATGCCGCCAGCTGGTCTATTCCTTTATTCGCCAGGCCGGACGTGACGGGCTACGCAACCTGATCATCGTGCATGATAAAGGGCGTGAACAGCAGTCGCACCCTAACGTAGTGCGCAGCTATCTTGCGCGCTGGTTGACCGAGTTCGACGAAGTACAGGCCTTTTGCGAAGCGCAGCCGCATCACGGCGGCAGCGGAGCATGCTATGTCTCGTTGCGTAAATCAGAGGATGCGAAGCGAGATAACTGGGAACGCCACGCCAAGCGCAGCCGCTAATCAGGCAGGCGGGCGATATGCCCGCCTGTCACTCAGAAGGTTTCCCAGTTCGCGTCAGCTGTATTCGCGCCTGCCGCTGACGGGCGCAGCAGTACGGGCGTTTTCACGTTTTTAGGGCGAGCCGCCGGCGATGCCTGAGCGTTCAGCCGGAATGCCGCCACGGCCTGACGCAGCTGTTCAGACTGATCTTCCAGCGCCGCCGCCGCCGTTGCCGACTCCTGTACCAGCGCGGCGTTTTGCTGCGTGACGCTGTCCATCTGCGAGACTGCCAGGCTGACCTGCTCTATACCGCGGCTCTGCTCGTCAGACGCCGAGGAAATCTCAGCCATAATATCGGTTACGCGCGTCACGGCCGCGACGATCTCTTTCATGGTCGCACCCGCCTCGCTCACCTGTTCCGAGCCGGTATTCACCCGGCTGACAGAGTTCTCGATAAGCCCTTTGATCTCTTTTGCCGCCTGCGCGCTGCGGCTGGCCAGCGTCCGTACTTCACCTGCCACGACCGCAAAGCCGCGACCTTGTTCCCCGGCACGGGCGGCTTCAACCGCCGCGTTGAGCGCGAGAATATTGGTCTGGAAGGCAATGCTATCGATAACGCCGGTGATATGCGCAATTTGCTGAGAACTGTCGGCAATGTCATTCATGGTACGCACCACGTTATCCACCACCTGACCGCCGCGTGCGGCGGTTTCAGACGCATTCTTCGCCAGCAGCGTCGCCTGGCGGGCGTTATCCGAGTTCTGTTTCACCGTGGCAGTCAGCTCTTCCATGCTGGCGGCGGTCTCTTCCAGCGAGGCTGCCTGCTGCTCGGTTCGGGCGGAAAGGTCGTTACTTCCGGCGGCAATTTCTCCTGCGCCCGTGTAGATAGAATCTGTGCTGCCGCGCACGGCGCTGACGGTGCTCACCAGCGACTGCTGCATCTCGTGCAGACCAGCAGCCAGCTGGCCCATCTCGTTGCGCCCGGTAATCGCGACATTTTGCGTCAGATCGCCGCTCGCGATGGTGCGAATATGGTTCATGATGGCGTTGAGCGGTTTCAGGAGCAGGTGCTGTAAACCCTGCCAGATCACCACCAGCACGGCGATCACGGTCAGGAAGATCGCCGCCAGCGTCCACTGCATCTGGGTAAAGCTGCTCTGGTTCTCTTCGGCGGCGGCTTTCAGCAGAACGTTGTTTTCAGCGCGCCAGCGGGTATAGACCGCCTCCATCTCATCCTGCGCCTGCTGGGCGTCCAGGTCGCCATAGGCCTGATAGTTATCTGCGCGCAGATACTCAATGGACAAGCGCATCACCTCGTGCATTTGCTTCCAGGCTTTCTGCATCTCTTCGGTGAGCGCGGCATTCTGGCCCTTCACCTGCGGAATAACCAGCCAGTTTTTGTAATAGTCTTCGGCTTTGGCCAGCGAACCGTTGGCGGTGCCCAGCAGCGTGTTGATCGCCGCGAGAGAGGCCGGATCGCGCTGGTTTTTCAGGTAGCGGATCGCCACGCGGGTAACGGTAACGCGCGTTTTCACCAGCGTGTTAACGCTGTCGCTCAGGCTTTCCTGTTGGGCATTGAGTAACCCGGAGTTCTGAAAGTTGTGACGATCGTTGTTAACGGCAGAGTAGAACAACCCTCCCGTGACAACTTGCAGCAGACAGAATATGGTGAGGGCAAAGATAATACCGGTAATCACGTGCAGATTTTTCAGCATGGCGGTCATCCGTAAGAGAAGAGGCAGGGTTACATCAATACTATCGTCGTAGCGAATTTAAACTTTAATTTTACTATTGCTTAACTAATGGTTTCGTTGCGGAACCTGTTGTAAATCCGGATCATTTTTTATGAGGAAGGTCAGCATGAGCAGCATAGATAAAAGCGGAACGTTCACGCTCGGAACGCGTACGGTTAAACGATTTGGCTATGGCGCGATGCAGCTTGCCGGGCCTGGCGTTTTTGGTCCGCCAAAAGATAAAAATGCGGCGCTGGCAGTGCTGCGTGAAGCGGTGGCGTTGGGTGTGAATCACATTGATACCAGCGATTTTTACGGACCTCATGTGACCAACCAGCTTATCTGCGAGGCGCTTCATCCGTACCGGGACGACCTTACGATTGTGACCAAGATCGGAGCCCGACGCGGCGAGGATGCCTCCTGGCTGCCGGCGTTTTCCGCGCAGGAGCTGACGCAGGCGGTGCATGATAACCTGCGTAACCTGAAGCGGGATGTGCTGGACGTGGTTAACCTGCGGATCATGTTTAGCGCCCACGGACCGGCGGAAGGCTCGATTGCCGCGCCGCTGAGCACCCTTGCGGAGCTGCAACAGCAGGGGCTGGTTCGTCATATTGGGCTGAGCAACGTCACCGCTTCGCAGGTTGCTGAAGCGCAGAAGATGGTTTCCGTGGTGTGCGTACAGAACATGTACAACGTTGTGAATCGCGGTGACGATGCGCTGGTTGATTCGCTGGCGCAGCAGGGGATTGCCTGGGTGCCGTTCTTCCCGCTGGGTGGTTTCACGCCACTGCAATCTTCCGGACTACAGGCGGTGGCGGATTCACTGGGCGCGACGCCGATGCAGGTGGCGCTGGCATGGCTGCTGCAACGCTCGCCAAATATCCTCTTGATCCCGGGAACCTCATCGGTGGCGCATCTGCGTGAAAACCTGGCGGCAGTCGATCTGGTATTGCCGCCTGAGGCGCTGGAGACGTTAAATTCTCTGGTGGGGTAATCCCGATACCAGCAAAAGCCCGGAGGATTTTTCGGGCTTTTGCTGTTTATGATCCAATCTGACTTCTTTGGCGGTGAAGCGCTAACGCTTCTGCCACGATTTCCTGCTTACTTTTCCGTGTTTCATACGCAGTAATGCGGATGTACTCCATCAGCGCAGGATCGATGCGCGCACTTAACATCCTGAGTTCGGCCTCCTTTGCGACACCGCGAGCAACACGCTTATCGGGATAATCACGGGCGGGCATAGAAAACGTCCTCCAAAAATTGTCTTGTTAATTTGTGCTGTAAAATATGCGCTAGTCTAAATAGAAAGTCAACGTACAGTGTAGGTGGAGTGACTTGTTGTTAATTTGTTTTGTTTTTATAGTCATTTGAAAGTCATTGCGTAGTGATGTTTTATGACGCGTTACACTTGTCTGTGCGTAAAAATTTACAAAACAAATAATCTTCATTGCTATAGGGGGTTATAAGCGAAGCGGTTAAGGCGTAGCCAGCCGCTTACGCTGACATGGCTTGATCGATACCTCAGTTAAAACTACTGTATATAAAAACAGTATGGAGGTGTTTATCATGATCTTTTTCAGACCCGCAGAGTTGCGTGAAATCGTTGCTATTCCACTTTTCAGCGACTTAGTACAGTGCGGCTTCCCCAGCCCGGCAGCGGATTATGTAGAGCGGCGTATCGATTTAAACGAGTTATTAGTGGCCCATCCCAGCTCCACTTACTTTGTCAAAGCCGCCGGTGACTCGATGATAGAAGGGGGGATCAATAACGGTGATTTGCTGGTGGTGGACAGTTCCCGCAAGCCTGAGCATGGCGATATCGTGATTGCGGCGGTAGAGGGCGAATTTACCGTGAAGCGCCTCCAGCTGCGTCCCAATATTCAACTCAACCCCATGAACAGCGCCTATTCACCGATTATTGTCGGCAGCGACGATACGCTCGATATCTTTGGTGTAGTGACGTATATCGTGAAATCCGCGAGCTGATCGTGTTTGTGAAGCTTAATTAATAGGCAATAAGTTAATTCTCATCATGCAAAAATCTTACGTCACCTGGGCTGTCTTGTCGGCAAACCTGATATTCATCGCATAAGCCGGAACTGACTGGTCAAATATTCTGGTATTGGCGAATTACAGAGTGATATCCCATTTTTTTTATTTTGTTATGTTCCTGCACTTTAGTGAGTTTTCTTTTCTTCCGACAGAATACATTTTGTCTACATTATAATTTTAATTTATGATTCGCACACGAACAATTGATGTTACGCAGGGTTTTAGCATCGTGGCAGTCAATAAAACCCTGCTGTTATAAAGTAATCAGGAGATTCATTTTTATGTCAGACAATAATCCCCGCCCATCCGGCTGGTTAGGCCCGTGGTGCCTGCTGGTGGGTGTGATACTTCTTGTAACGGGGCTCTTTTTTGCTATCGGCGGTTTTAAACTGGTTTCCCTGGGGGGGAGTTGGTATTTTCTCATCGCCGGGGTTATCACTCTGCTCTCTGCGATTCAGTTCTTCCGCCGCAAGTCCTCTGCCGTGGGGCTGTTTGCCCTGGTGTTTCTTGGCACCCTGATTTGGGCATTTTTCGATGCCGGGCTCGACTTCTGGCCGCTGGTTTCCCGTTTAATGGTACCCGCCGGGCTGATGGTGCTGGCAGCTGCCACCTGGCCTGCATTGCGTAAACGTGAAGGAAAACCGTCCTGCGCAAAAGGGGCCCTGGGGGTCTGCGCGGTCCTTATTATCGCCATGGGCGTCACCTTTGTTCAGATGTTTCAACCCCATCCGACCGTGCCGTTTAGCGGTGAAAAACGTCCGCTGGTACCGGTAAAAGATGATGCGAAACAGCAGAACTGGGATCACTACGGTAATACGGCCGGCGGTAGTCGCTTTGTGGCGCTGGACCAGATAACCCGTGACAACGTGAAAAACCTGAAACCGGTCTGGACCTACCATACCGGTGACGTACCGGAAAGTCCGGACGGCAATGGCGCAGAAGATCAGCAAACGCCGCTACAGGTTGGCGATCGTGTCTTCCTCTGTACGCCGCATAACAACGTGATCGCCGTGGATGCCGATAGTGGGAAAGAGATCTGGAAAGCGGAAATCAACGCCAAATCTGCAATCTGGATGCGCTGCCGTGGCCTGGCATACTTTGATGCCACCAAACCGCTGGCGCAGCCAACGGTAGCGGGCTCCACGCCGGTTCTGCCAGCGCAGGTCGCACCGGGCGCTGCATGCCAGCGCCGTATCCTGATGAATACCATTGACGGTAAGCTGATCGCGTTAGACGCCGATAACGGCAAATTCTGTCCGGACTTCGGTACTAACGGCAGCGTTAACCTGCATGAAGGGATGGGCGACGCGTCAGATCCCACCTACGTGCTGACGTCGGCCCCGACGCTGGCGGGTACGACGGTTGTCGTTGGTGGCCGCGTTGCGGATAACGTCAGCACCGATATGCCGGGAGGCGTTATACGTGGTTATGACGTGATCACCGGCCAGCTGCGCTGGGCGTTCGACTCGCGTAATCCGGATCCGAACTATGTTCTGAAGCCGGGCGAACACTACAAACGTAGCTCTGCAAACTCCTGGGCCCCTATGTCCTGGGATGCGTCGATGAATACCGTGTTTATCCCGATGGGGAGTTCCTCCGTCGACCTGTGGGGCGCTGACCGTATTCCGGAAGATCATAAATACGCCACCTCAATCCTCGCGCTGGATGCGACTACCGGGAAAGAGAAGTGGGTATACCAGACCGTGCATAACGACCTCTGGGATTTCGATATCCCGATGCAGCCGAGCCTGGTTGATTTCCCGACAAAAGAGGGCAACAAGCCCGCGGTGGTGGTGGGCACCAAAGCGGGGCAAATTTATGTTCTTGATCGCCTGACGGGTAAACCGCTCACTGAAGTGAAAGAGGTTCCGGTAAAACCAGCGGATATTCCACGTGAACAGTACCCGGCAACGCAGCCGCGCTCTGTGGGGATGCCGCAGATTGGCGCGGAAACCCTGAAAGAATCGGATATGTGGGGGGCGACGCCGTTTGACCAGCTGGCCTGTCGTATCAGCTTCAAATCAATGCGTTATGACGGTCTGTACACGATGCCGGGAACCGATATTTCCCTGAGCTTCCCGGGCTCGCTGGGGGGAATGAACTGGGGTAGTCTGTCCACGGATCCGAACAACCAGTACATCTTCGTCAACGACATGCGTCTGGGTCTGTGGGTCCAGCTGATTAAACAAGATCCGCAAAGCGCAGTGGCAAACACGGGCGGTGAAGCCGTGAACGCCGGTATGGGCGCTGTTCCGATGAAAGGAACGCCGTATTCGGTCAACAAAAACCGTTTCATGTCACCGCTGGGTATTCCGTGCCAGAAACCACCGTTTGGCTCTCTCTCTGCGATTGACCTGAAAACACAGAAAATCGTCTGGCAGGTGCCGGTCGGTACCGTTCAGGATACCGGTCCGTTTGGGGTAAAAATGCGTATGCAGATGCCTGTCGGTATGCCGACGCTGGGCGGTACGCTGGCCACGCAGGGCGGTCTGGTCTTCATTGCGGGAACCCAGGATTACTACCTGCGCGCCTTTGATTCCTCTACGGGGGAAGAAGTGTGGAAAGCGCGTCTCCCGGTGGGTAGCCAGGGCGGACCTATCAGCTATGTATCACCGAAAACCGGCAAACAGTACATTCTGATCTCTGCTGGCGGTGCACGCCAGTCGCCGGATCGTGGTGACTACGTGATTGCCTACGCGCTGGATAAATAACAGCGAAATAAACAGCCTGGCCCCGTCGTAGTACGGGGCTTTTTTTTGACTGAAAACCACGCACAGGAAGAAAGCTGCGGTTCCGGTCAGCCCGTGAAAAGCACCCGCCAGCGTCGGCGACGGCGAGTCATCTCGCGCCATAGCGCGACTATCTCGTCAGGTTGCAGGGCATCAATAGCCTGCGGCGTTAACACCGGCAAACCATAGCGCTGGCGCAGGGCGGCCACTGCCGTGGCGCTGGCATCCATCGGTGAGCGGATCTGCGTCGCCAGCTGCTGTCGCAATAGGCTGAACTCGGATTCATCGCACAGCGTCAGCTCTCGCAAAAATCGTTTGCAGCAACCCAACAGGTTCACGGGAGAACGATCAGGCGACTGTAACGCCAGCAGCAGGCCATCGCGATCGGCAATACGCTGATAACGACAGCTGACCACGTAGCCAATCTGCTGTTCCACGCGCAGGCGCTGGAAAAATCGCGGTTCGCAGCATAACGCCAGCAGCCGCAGCGCGGCGAGCGACGCACCCGGCGGCAGGGGAATAAACACCAGCAGCGCCGAATCCTCGCTGGCGTGCGGAATGTGTTCGACCCCGCCGGGACAATCGCTTAACGGCAACGGCTTAGCGTTAACCGGCGCCCGGAGCAGGCCAAGCTGCCGGGCTAACCCGTGCGCGTGTCCGGCGCTGCCGCCAGCTAACGCCGCCAGCCAGCCATTCCGTGACGGTTCCGATGCCAGTCGTTCAGGCAATTGCTTAAGCAACTGACGGATCGCAATGCCATCTGGCGCAGGCGTAATAGCCGGTGTGGGGCGGGAGAGGCGATCGATTATCGCCCCGATGATGGGTTCCGCCATCACCACGGCGTCAGGAAGCCGCAGGGTTAGCTGCCAGCTACCGTCAACCGTTTGCCACTCGCCGCTGCTGCCGATATGGCGCATTTCAGCTAGAAGAGGGCGTAATTGTTTGCCGATCGCCACCCCCTGTGACTCGCTTACGCGCGAATAAAAAGGCCTGCGGAGGATCAGCGTCGGCGCTTGTGCCTGCGCCGGTAAATGCAGCAGCGGAACGGCTTCTGGCGTCAGGGCTGGGGCAGAATATTGGGTAGCCTGCGGGTAGAAGGAAAACGCGATGGGGCTCTCATCCGCAACCGGCTGGCGACGCCAGTGGCTAAGCGGCAGGGCAAATCCCTGGCTGGCGATAATTTCAGCGGTTTCCATTTTTTTGCAGGCCAGATACGAGGTGGGCGCCGCCAGTAAGTCGGCACAGAAGGCGGAAAAATCAACCGGCGCCGCGCCGGGCGCAAAACCAAACGCCCGCTGGCGAAGCTGGTCAAGGGGCGACAGGGCGCTAAAGCGCTGCTGTGCCAGCCTATAATAATGCCGCTGTTGCTCTTGCGTCGTTTGCTGTAGGGCCCGCAGCCAGCGCGTGATTTGCGCGTCTATGGCCTCGGGCCGTTCGCCGTCAAGCGTTAGCGCCAGCCAGCCGTAATCGTCATCCTGATAAAGCCAGTCCAGCGATACCTCTTCTGCCAGCCCGCGCGCCCGCAGCCCGTCAATCAGGCTTCCGGGGGCCTCGTCCAGCAAAAATTCCCGAAGCAAGGTGACGTTGTCACTTTTTCGGATCAACGGACAGCGCCACAGCGCGGGTCGCTCCGTCACTGCCAGCTGATAATCTGCTTCAGCGCTAAGGCGTAACGGGGGGGCGGCTTCAGGCACGCCACCTGAAGCAAAACCTGTCGCAAACGTATGGGCAAGCTCGGCTAACGCATCCAGCGTTTGCGGTCCCTGTAGCCACAATTGCAGGTGTCTGGCCCCATAATAGCGGCGATGAAATCCGCGCAACGCGGCGTGCAGCG
Source organism: Enterobacter cloacae complex sp. AR_0002 (assembly GCF_001922365.1). Classification (NCBI taxonomy): domain Bacteria; kingdom Pseudomonadati; phylum Pseudomonadota; class Gammaproteobacteria; order Enterobacterales; family Enterobacteriaceae; genus Enterobacter; species Enterobacter cloacae complex sp. AR_0002. Next base: position 1,464,469 of record NZ_CP018814.1, on the reverse strand, counting down.
ATCCCGTGTCTTGCCCCAGAGAATCATGGCTACCCACCTGAAAACGGCGAAAAACCTCCGGTTGTTCCATCGCGTGGCGCGCCGCGGCTTCGCGCCGGGCGGGATCATGCTGCTGGATAAGCCGGTTTTCCGCATCAATGACCGCCACTTCGCGCTGGATGTCCTGCCGGGAAAGCAGCGGCGCCTGCAACATATCCCGCAGTCGCGCGACGCCGTCGGACAGGTTATCGGCGGCAACGTCGAAGAAAAAAGCGCTGTGGCGAGCCAGCGTGGTGGCATTGACGTTGCCGCCCTGGCGCTGGACCCAGGCCATGAGTCGATCATCGCCCTGATAGCGCTGGCTACCGCGGAACAGCAGGTGCTCAAGCAAATGCGCGAGACCGGCGAATCGCGGTGGCTCGTGATGGCTTCCGGCACTCACGCGCGCCAGCGCCGCCGCGCGTGTCGCCTGCGGCTGATGCACCAGCGTTGCGCGTAAACCGCCTGCCAGTTCCACGATGCGGATGGTCATTATCGTTACAGTTCCCGGGTTTTATAGATAAGCTGAGAACGGGTTCGGTTGCGAAACTGAAGCTGACCGATCTTCATATCACTACAGGCTGCTTCGCGTCGCGCCTCGAGGATTTTATGATGATGCGGCGATTTGCTGCACACCGGATCGGCGTTATCCGCATTCCCGGTGAGCATAAAGGCCTGGCAGCGGCAGCCGCCGAAGTCTTTCTCTTTTTCATCGCAGGAGCGGCACGGCTCCGGCATCCAGTCAAATCCGCGATAGCGGTTGAAGCCGAAAGAGTCATACCAGATGGATTCCAGGCTCTGCTCAAGCACCGAGGGGAATTCCACCGGCAGCTGGCGCGCGCTGTGGCAGGGCAGCGCCGTGCCTTCCGGGGTCACGCTGAGGAAAATCGACCCCCAGCCGCCCATGCAGCCTTTGGGCCGCTCCTCGTAATAATCGGGAGTGACAAACAGCAGGTTGGTCAGATTGCCGCTGGCGGCCATTTTTTGCCGATATTCGGCAACCACGCGTTCCGCGTGGGCAATCTGTTCCCGCGTCGGCAGAAGCCCCTGACGATTAAGGAACGCCCAACCGTAGAACTGGCAGGTGGCAAGTTCGACGTCGTCGGCGTCCAGCTCGATGCACAGTTCGATGATTTTATCGATCTGATCGATATTATGCCGGTGCAGGACGAAATTCAGCACCATCGGGTAATCGCGCGCTTTAACCGCTTTGGCCATCGCCAGCTTCTGCTGGAAGGCTTTTTTATTCCCCGCCAGCGCAGCGTTGAGCACTTCATCGCTGGCCTGGAAGCTAATCTGGATATGGTCCAGACCGGCCTCGCTGAATGCGTCGAGCTTGCTTTCCGTCAGGCCAATTCCCGAGGTGATCAGGTTGGTATAAAAACCGAGATCGCGGGCGGCGCGGATCAGCTCCGGCAGATCTTTACGCGTCAACGGTTCGCCGCCGGAAAAACCTATCTGCACGCTGCCCATCGCCCGCGCCTGGCGGAAAACCTCAATCCACTGTTCAGTGGTCAGCTCCTGATCCTGCCGGGCGAAGTCCAGCGGGTTAGAGCAGTAAGGACACTGTAGCGGACAGCGATAGGTCAGCTCCGCCAGCAGCCACAGCGGTGGATTGACGGCAGGTTTATTCTGGCTCACGGAAAATAACCCACTTCTGTTGATAAGCGATTTGCAGGAATTCTACGACGTCGTCATCCACGCCGCCGGCTTCCGGGAACCGTTCGTTGAGTATGGCAATGATGGCCGCCGCGTCGCGTTGGCCATCGACCAGTTCGAGGATCGCGGCGGCGGTCTCATTGAGTTTAGCCATGCCTTCCGGATAGAGGATGACATGGCTGTCCTGAGCGGCTTCCCATTGCAGGCGATAGCCGCGACGAAAGGCGACGATGGAGTTTTTTTGCATGCTTATACCAGTCGGGTTGTGTGCCAGGCCGCTTTGTCGGTGACCGTGTGATAAGGCGGACGCTGTAGCGCGTAGGCCATGGTCATCGCGTCGAGCATCGACCACAGGATATCGAGTTTGAACTGAAGGATCTCCAGCATCCGATTCTGCTTTTCCGCGCTATCGCAATAACGCTTCGCCAGCTCCAGACCGTGTTCAACGTCACGGCTGGCCTGGCTGAGGCGGCTGCGGAAATAAAAATAGCCTTCCTCTTTGATCCACGGGTAGTGCTGTGGCCAGCTGTCGAGACGCGACTGATGGATTTGCGGGGCGAACAGTTCGGTGAGCGAACTGGATGCAGCCTCCTGCCAGTTGGCGCGGCGGGCGAAGTTAACGTAAGCGTCGACGGCGAAACGGACGCCGGGCAGCACGTGGCGCTCGCTGATTAAGTCCTCGCGGCTGAGCCCCACGGCTTCGCCCAGCTGTAGCCAGGCTTCGATACCGCCGTCATGACCGTTGCTGCCGTCGTGATCGAGGATCCGCTGCACCCATTTGCGACGCGTGTTCGGATCCGGGCAGTTCGCCATAATTGCCGCGTCTTTCAGTGGGATCGTCGTCTGGTAGTAAAACCGGTTCGCCACCCAGCCCTGGATCTGCTCGCGGCTGGCCTCGCCGTTATGCATCGCGATATGGTACGGATGGTGAATATGATAGTAGGCGCCTTTCGCCCGAAGGGCGTGCTCAAACTCTTGCGGCGAGAGCGTTTCGCGAATGTGCATAGTTAGTCCTGAAGCGTGATGTTCATCCCGTCCCAGCTCACTTCTATTCCCTGCTGCGCAAGGGCGTGACGCTGCGGCGACTGCTCGTTAAGGATCGGGTTGGTGTTATTAATGTGGATCAGAATCTTGCGCTTTGCCGGCAGCGAGGCCAGCAGCGCCATCATGCCGTGTTCATCGCCGAGCGCCAGATGGCCCATGTCGCGGCCGGTATTGCGCCCGACGCCGGTGGCCTGGAGTTCATCGTCCTGCCAGACGGTGCCGTCAATCAGCAGACAGTCCGCCTTTTTGAGCCACGGCAGGATAGCGTCATCGGGTTCACCGAGACCCGGTGCGTAGAACAGCGTCTGACCGTTGCGGCGGTTTTCGATAAACAGCGCCACGTTATGCCCCGGCAGCGGGCGGTCGCGCCACGGCGAATAGGGCGGTGCGTTACTGGCGATGGGGACAGCGGTAAACTGCAAATCAGGGCAGGCTTCCACGCTAAAGGCGGTGAGCGGCGCAATCGGGTGATGAATCAGGCCGCCGTTCCAGTGCCGGAGCATGGTAAAAATCGGGAATCCGCTGGAAAGATCTTCATGCACCTCCGGCGTACACCATACCTGATGTGGGCACCCTTCGCGCAGGCTGAGCAGCCCGGTGGTGTGGTCAATCTGGCTATCGGTGAGAATAATGCCGCCAATATGCGTGCCGCGCAGAACCTCTTTCTTATTCAGTTCTGGCGTATGGGCAATCTGCTGGCTGATATCGGGGGAGGCGTTACACAGCACCCACTCTTTGCCGTTATCACTGACGATGATCGACGACTGGGTGCGAGGGGTCGCCTGAAGGGTACCGTCGCGCAAACCCTGACAGTTGGCGCAGTTACAGTTCCACTGGGGGAAACCACCGCCAGCGGCGGAACCGAGGACTTTAATAAACATGAAGATGGGCCAGGTAGTCAAACAAAAATGCCCGCACGGATGGCGGGCAGAGCGATTAGCGGTTGGAAATGTACAGGGTCACTTCCAGGCCAAGACGTAAATCAATAAAAGCAGGTTTCTTCCACATCGTTTTTTCCTCTTTAAAAATGCAGCACCAACGCCATTGTTTGTGCCAGTTTTGTGATGGTCATCAAATAATGCGTCACAGGAGGGCAAAGCTCAACCCGAAAGATGTAAGGAATTAACTTAATGTTTACAACGTAACCTATTGTTGCCAAACATTTTGCAATACCTTTTGCCAGTTACCCCACAGCAGCTTATTCAGCACAAATTGATCATAGCCGCTGTCACGCAACGCGCTGATTAGCCGTGGTAAACCACTCACATCGTGTAAGTCATCAGGCAACGTAATACCGTCAAAATCGGAGCCCAGCGCGACATGATCGTCACCCATGATGTTAATAAGATAGTCGATATGGCGAACAATCGTACTCAGCGGGGTATCGCTATCGCGTTTACCGTCGGCGCGCAGAAACGCGTTGCCGAAATTGACGCCAGCCACGCCGCCGCTGTCGCGGATAGCCAGCAGCTGCCGATCGGTCAGATTGCGCGGTTGCGGGCACAGCGTATGGGCGTTGGAGTGGGTGGCGACCAGCGGTGATGAGGAATGACGAGCGGTATCCCAGAACGCCTTTTCATTCATATGCGAAACGTCAATCAGCATGTTCAGGGCGTTAGCGTGCTTAATGAGGGCGATACCCTCTGCGGTAAGCCCTGGGCCGCTGTCCGGGCTGCCGGGAAACACCCCGTTAACGCCGGTGCCAAAACGGTTAGCAATGTTCCAGAAAGGCCCAATGCTACGCACCCCGGTGGCATAGAAAGCCTGTAGATCGCCTCCCTCGCCGTCAAAACCGCCCGCGCCCTCAATATGCGCTACCATCGCCAGCACCTTATCCTGACGGCAGCGTTCGATATCCGCCGCGCTCAGGCACAATCGCGCCCGGCCGTCGGAGTGGGCGACAAGCTGCTTAAGGATCGTCAGCTGCTGCCAGAGAATGTCGACCGGCTGCCACGGCTCGCTGGCGTATTGTGGCGCCATGCGGGCGATATACTCCTGCGGCGGCACGAACAGCGCGAACAGCCCGCCGGAAAATCCGCCTTGCTGCATGCGTGGATAATCGAGGTGTCCCTTCTCAATGCCGGAGAAGAAGGCCGTTACCGGATCCTGGCGATGGTGAAGCCATAAATTAAGCAACAGGTCATTGTGACCATCAAAAATCGCCATAGCGCATCCCACTGTCTTTTATTGCTGCGAAAGTTGCCTGGCACGATAACCGATTTGTCCGGTCCGGCAAGGGGAAAATTACAACTTAGCAGCAATTGTTAATATCACTTAACAGTGAGGAGATCCGCAAAGCGGGTGGTGTAGCGGGGTGAAAGCATTTCCCGTTTCATCTGCCACGGCTGCTGTATACCCTGTCCCGCGAAGTAAAGCGTGCCACGGCCATTTTCAGCATTCAGATGGTCTAATACATCCATTAACTTTTGGCTGTTTTTCCTGGGTGCGTTGTCGTCAAACAGATTAAGTTGCGCGACGCCCTGGCTATAAAAATCTCCCAGCATCACTCCGGCTTTCTGGTACCGATGGCCGTTCTTCCAGACCGCATCCAGACAACGAACTGATGCGCCGATAATATCCCGGCTATCCTGGGTTGGGGTGAGCAGTTTTACCGACGCGCTATTGCCATAATATGGCTCGTTAAGCGCGAAGGGCGAGGTTTTAACAAATACGGAGATAAAGCGGCAATGCTGATGCTCATTGCGAAGTTTTTCTGCTGCCCGGGCGGCATAACTACAGATGGCCTGGCGTACATCGTCATATTCGGTGATGCGTTCGCCAAACGAGCGCGAACAGACGATTTCTTGCTTTACCGGGGCAAACTCTTCCAGTTCAAGACACGATTCGCCCCGTAATTCACGCACCGTTCTCTCCAGCACGACATTGAAATGTTTTCTTATGAACCGGATATCGGTGTCTGCCAGTTGCAGGACGGTCTTAATCCCCATCATCTCAAGCTTCTTCGCTATGCGACGTCCTACCCCCCAAACGTCTTCGACGGGTAGCGCCGCCATCAGCTTTCTCTGACGATCTACATTGGATAAATCAACAACGCCTCCCGTCTGGCGCTGCCAGCGTTTCGCCGCGTGATTTGCCAGTTTCGCCAGCGTCTTTGTGGGTGCGATGCCCACCCCGACGGTCAGATGGGTGCGTTGCAGTACGGTCGCTCTCATTTCATGCCCAAAATCGGAAAGATCGCGACAATTACGCACGCCGGTAAGATCGCAAAAGATCTCATCAATTGAGTATATTTCGCTACGAGGCGACATCTCTTCAAGCGTGTTCATTACCCGGTTGGACATATCCGCGTAAAGTTCATAATTACTGCTGAAACAAACCACGCCATGATGCCTGAAGAGATCTTTCTGTTTGAAGTACGGTTCACCCATTTTCACAAAGGGTTTGGCTTCAGCGGAGCGAGAGATGACGCACCCATCGTTATTGGACAAGACGACCACTGGTCGTCCCTTCAGGTCCGGGCGAAAAACCGTTTCACAGGAAGCATAGAAAGCGTTCACATCACACAGTGCAAACATGGTCAGCTCGCTCTGGTATCGCCAGGAGGGGTGAAAAACTGCATTATGATCACCGTTAATTAAGACTGTATTTATATACAGTATTGTATGTTGATAGCAAAGATCAAGGGGGAACGAGGAGTGACGTCGTACGGGTGCAGGAGGGAGAGGGTTATGTTCAGAATGGCGGCGAGGCAAATCTGGCGGAAAGGGTATTTAATGAAATGTTTAAGGAATATAAGTGCCCATACGACAGGTATGGGCAGTGAAGCCGTCGATATTACTTCTTCTTGTTCATCATCGCCTTGAGATCGGCAAAGGGGTTAAACGTGGCGACACCCACGTCTTTTTGCGCATCCTCACCCGCGACAACGGTGGTGCCATACTGATCCGCTTCGGTGTACTTTGAGTGTTCGTGATCGTGACAAAACAGGCACAACAGCTCCCAGTTACTGCCATCTTCCGGGTTATTGGTGTGATCGTGGTCGATATGGTGCACCGTGAGTTCACGAAGATTTGAATAAACAAACTCACGCGAGCAGCGTCCACAAACCCAGGGGTAGATTTTTAGCGCTTTTTCACGGTAGCCGCTTTCCAGCCGTGCGTAGTTTTTGGGGATCAGAGCCATTGCTGATGTTACCTGTTAAAAAGAGAATAATTCACACTATATCCCATTATGAGATGTCAGGAGAATGCCTCCTCTGCGGGAAGGCAGCGTGCGATTTGCGTATTTCTGTCAGTTTATTTGAAGCATTCCGTTAAATAATCACCATTTATTCTCATTCGTTAATGCGTAGAGTAGGGATAACGCAATGCTTTATCAGGATACTCCACTATGAAAAAGATCGGATTTTTGTCGTTTGGTCACTGGACGCCGTCACCCCAGTCCGGCACGCGAACCGCGGCTGACACGCTGCTACAGTCCATCGATCTGGCGGTCGCCGCCGAAGAGCTGGGCGCGGACGGGGCTTATTTCCGTGTGCATCACTTTGCCCGCCAGCTCAGTTCGCCATTCCCCTTGCTGGCTGCAATAGGCGCGAAAACCAAACGCATCGAAATCGGGACGGGCGTGATCGACATGCGGTATGAAAATCCGCTGTATATGGCGGAAGATGCTGGCGCGGCAGATCTCATCTCCGGCGGGCGATTACAGCTTGGTATCAGCCGGGGTTCCCCGGAGCAGGTGATTGATGGCTGGCGTTATTTTGGTTACGTGCCGCAGGAAGGGGAAAACGAATCAGATATGGCGCGCCGCCACACTGAGGTACTGCTTGATGTATTACGCGGTGAAGGGTTTGCAAAGCCTAACCCACAGCCGATGTTCCCAAACCCGCCGGGATTGTTGCGTCTGGAGCCGCATTCAGAAGGCTTACGCGATCGTATCTGGTGGGGGGCTGGCTCTAATGCAACGGCAGTATGGGCGGCAAAACTGGGGATGAACCTGCAAAGCTCAACGCTGAAAGATGATGAAACCGGCGAGCCGTTCCATATTCAGCAGGCAAAACAGATCCGTGCCTACCGACAGGCCTGGGCTGAGGCAGGGCATACCCGTCAGCCACGCGTTTCGGTCAGCCGCAGTATTTTTGCCCTGATGGACGATCGCGACCGGATGTATTTCGGTTCAAGCCGCAATGAAAGCGACAGCGTGGGCTATCTGGATGAGAAAACGCGGGCCATTTTCGGACGCAGCTATGCCGCAGAGCCAGACAAGCTGATTGAACAGTTGAAAAAGGATGAAGCGATCGCGGAAGCGGATACGCTGTTACTTACCGTGCCGAATCAGCTGGGCGTGGAATACAACGCACATGTGATCGAGTCCATCCTGAAACATGTCGCACCGGAAATGGGATGGCGCGATCGCAATGCTTAATCTGGCCCTCTGGTATCGCCGGTTTGGTGAGCCTGAATCGGTACTGCAAGCGGAAACCACACCATTGTCCCCGCGACAGCCGGGAGAGATACGTGTGCGCATGCTTTTTTCCCCGGTGAACGCCTCCGATCTCATCCCCATCACCGGGGCATATCGCCATCGCACGCCGCTGCCTGCGATAGCCGGTTATGAAGGGGTCGGAATAGTGACCGAAACGCCCGCCGCTTATCCGGCGCTGCTGGGCAAGCGGGTCCTGCCGTTACGGGGGCAGGGAACCTGGCAGCGCTATGTCGACTGCCCGGCGGCGTATGCGGTTCCCGTCCCGGACGACGTCGACTCGCTACTTGCCGCGCGGGCGTATATCAACCCGCTTGCCGCACAGATGATGCTGGACCGCTATCCTCCGGTCGGGAAAACGGTGCTGCTCACCGCTGCCGGTTCTGACTGCGCCGTTCTGCTCGGGCAATGGGCACGCCAGGCGGGTGCGGAGGCGGTTTACGGGATCCATCGTTCGCCCGTGCACGCTCAACGTCTGGCTGAAATGGGGATCGTCCCGATTGCGCAACATGATACGACCGCCGTCAACGCTGCCGCCGCGCAAGCGGAGGTGGTGTACGACGCCACGGGCGGCAGTCTGGCGGAGACGATCCTGAGCGTGATGCCCGAAACCGGCACCTTTGTCTGCTACGGGCTACTCTCCGGGCAGACCTTCCGGCAGCAGCGGCCGTTGCCGCGCGTGGCGTGGTTTCACATTCGTAACTATCTGGACGCGCTGAGCGCTGAGGCGTGGCAGGCGGAGTTTCGGCGCATCTGGCCTAAACTGCGCGCCAGCCAGTGCAGCGATGTCACCCTCTACCCGCTGTCGGAATGGCAGCGGGCAGTGGGCAACTATCGCGAAGCGGGAAGAACGGGTAAGCCCATGCTGTCGATGGACAATTAATCGGCCTTATGGCTCATGTCGCTCAGCAGTACAGCGATACTTTGTCCACCGGCGGTCTGCTCCAGGCCAATTTTGACAATAATTGTCAGCGGAACGGAGAGCAGCATGCCGACAGGCCCGAGCAGCCAGCCCCAGAAAATCAGGGACAGGAACACAACAAGGGTTGAAAGCCCCAGCCCGCGTCCCATTATCCGTGGTTCGAGAATGTTCCCGAAGACAAGGTTAATCACCAGATAGCCTGCCAGCAGAATCAGGGCATCATACAAACCGCTGAAAACCAGCACCTGAAGGATAGGGGGGATCGCCGCCAGCACGGAGCCGATGTTAGGAATATAGTTGAGCGCAAAGGCCAGCAGCCCCCAGACGAAGGCAAAACGCACATCCAGCGCGGCGAGCATCCCCCAGACCACTAATCCCGTCACCAGGCTGATGGCCGTTTTCAGCACCAGATAGCGTGAAACGCTGTCGAGCGCGCGCTGAATGGCGCCCATTCCCTCTACCGGACGCACCATGATGTGCTGGAGCTTTGCAGGCAGCTGTGGAACTTCCAGCAGCATAAACACAACCGTCAGGAACAGCAGGAAAATCGAGGTCATGGCGTTGGAGAGTTGTGCCAGCAGGCTGGTGACAATCGTCATGGCGGCATTCGGATCGATGTATTTAAGCAGTTCCTCAACCGAGACTTCGATACCCGCGCGTTGCAGCCAGGGTTCAATTTGCAGCAGCGGGGTCGCCAGGGAAGAGCGGTATGTCGGTAGCGTCCGCGCCAGCTCGTTCAGGGAGGTTCCCAGATAGGCGACTAACAGCACCATCGCAACGATAATAATACTGATAAGCAGGCTTATCGCCAGCACACGCGGGATGCGCAGCCGCGCCATTCGCTGCACCAGTGGATTGAGGATCACCGCGATAAAAAGCGCCAGGATAAAAGGCACGATGATATCGGCCGCAAAACGAACGCCGGTCAGAATGATCACCAGCATGCCCAGCATGATGACGATCTTAAGCCCGTTGAGGGTGATAATAGGTTTGGCCATGGACGTTCCTGAACAGTTTTTTATTTATAATAGAGGGGAAAGCGGATTAAAAAAACTAACCAAAATCAAACAGACTGGGTAAAGAAATGAAAAGGCTTTGAGTAAATTCCCGGCTTATGATACAAATCAGGCGTGTTCAACTACCGAGGACAATTTTCATCCGCAAAGACGAGAAGCAACACCGCGGATAATTGTAATTTTATGGACAATTTGTTCAGGACGTATTTTTCAAACAACTCTGCTCTGTTTTCAACCTCCCTCTGCCTGCTTTCTGGTGAGCAACACTGGCGTTCCGCCCTATAGTCACGTCTTCTGCCTGAGCTGGCGCTATGCGCTTAGCTAACTGATTTAATTCCCAATTTTTTGGTTTGCTGTCCGCAGTGAGCCTCGATGGATTATATTCTCAAGCAGGAGAAAAAACATGTTTTACTGGATTTTATTAGCTCTGGCGATCGTCGCTGAAATTACCGGCACCTTGTCGATGAAATGGGCGAGCGTGAGTGATGGCAGCACCGGTTTTATTTTGATGCTGGTCATGATTACGCTTTCCTATATTTTCCTCTCTTTCGCGGTTAAAAAAATCGCGCTGGGCGTGGCATACGCATTGTGGGAAGGTGTTGGTATTTTATTGATTACGCTGTTTAGCGTCATGTTATTTGATGAAACCCTGACGACAATGAAAATTGCCGGGCTGACGACCCTGGTCGCGGGTATCGTGCTGATTAAATCGGGTACACGCAAACCGGCAAAACAGCAGAAGGAGCAGACCCATGCAGCAGTTTGAATGGATCCACGCGGCCTGGCTGGCTTTCGCCATCGTTCTGGAAATTATTGCGAACGTCTTTCTGAAGTTCTCCGACGGTTTTCGTCGCAAAGCCTACGGCCTGTTATCGATTGCCGCGGTTCTGGGGGCGTTTAGCGCCCTGTCGCAGGCGGTGAAAGGCATCGATCTGTCCGTGGCCTATGCGCTGTGGGGTGGCTTCGGTATTGCCGCCACCCTGGCGGCAGGCTGGATTATGTTCGGGCAGCGTTTAAACAATAAAGGCTGGATAGGGCTGGTATTACTGCTCGCCGGCATGATCATGATTAAACTGGCCTGAGTGACCTACTGCTGCGCCAGGGCTTCCAGCCGGTCGCGAAAACCGGTCACCGACAACGCCCGGTTATCGGCGCGCCAGCGGTCTTTCGCCGCTGGCGCAGAACTTTGAACGCCAATCAGCTGCCAGCCGTTATCGGTTTTTAACATCAGCGGCGATCCGCTATCACCCGGTAGCGTATCGCACTGATGCGACAGCACGCTGTTTTGCGCCCAACCCGTCACCACGCAGTCCGTATGGGTGTACAGCGAATCGAGGTGATCAACAGGGTAGCCTGACTGCGTTACTTTTCGATCGGCGGCTTTCAGGGCGGCGGTGAGCGCGGCTTTATCGCCATCAAAGAGCGGCAGCGGGGTGATCCCGGACGGCGGATAACGTAAAACGATCAGCCCGAAATCCCAGGAGGCCGCCCCGGGCGGCACAATCCAGCCATCACCATCCGGTTTCAGGCGTTTGCCAAGCGACGGATCCACCCGCCCCTCAATACCGTGAATTTCGTAGCGCCATATTCCTTTTTGCGACACAAAGCGCAGGGCGATCGCTTTATCCGGTTTGCCTTCAGGCGGCATTAACAGGCAATGACCCGCCGTCAGCGCAAGGCGTGGCGTAATGAGGGTTGCAGTACATAAATTGCCGCTGGCGGTTTCCAGTTGCCCGATGGCATCCCAGGGCGATTCGGTAGGATCGGTGACACGCGTACGATCGTCATGACCAAAAAACAGCGTCTTTACCTCTTTGGCGCTAATGGCGTCATCGTCGCCATCATCCGCATGTGAAAAGCCAGCAAAAAGGCTAAACGTTCCCAGTAACAACACAACAGATTTACGCATATCACACTCTGGTGGGGGTAATTATGATTATTAAAAGTGATCCCTATAAAAATACTATAGACGCGACGGCGAGAAAGTGGGAGTAAAATCAGCGTGCTACATTCAGGAAAGATAAAAGTGGCTGGCGATGAGCGCGCATAAAATTAGCAGGATAAGAATGAACTCAAACCGATAGCGCCGCAGCATACGCCCTCCGGATAAAAAAACGGCGCTGACCGCAAACCCGTTCAGCGCCGGTTTACCAACGTGCCCCGAAGGGCACGGTTAAGCTTGTACTCTTACGCTGCTGGCTGTGCAGCAGGTTTAGCCGCTTCGTGTTTTGCTGCTTTTTTGTGATGCTTTTTAGCCGCCTGGGCTTTCTGCTCTACCGCTGGTTTTGCCGCTTTTTTGTGGTGTTTTTTAGCGGCCTGCGCTTTTTGTTCTGCCGCTGGTTTAGCCGCTTTGTGATGTTTTTTATGGTGAACCGTTTTGGCCGGAGCAGCAGTGGAAGCCGCAGGCGCTGCGGTGGCGGTAGTTTCAGCCGCGAATGCAGCGGAAGACAGACCCATAGCAGCGGCAACAACCAGAGCTAATACTTTTTTCATTTTCATACCCTCGAATTTGGTTTCTCATTTAACCCCACTGCGGGGCCGTTGAAATAACTATATCCCTGTAAATTCGGGGTTTCCGTGAGTGATTGGTATCGGCGTGTAACCGTATGTACAACGCCGGGGCAGATCCCCGGCGCATTCGGTTACAGGTAGCGGGATGTCAGGTGTTCGCGGAAGTAGCGGATATTCAGATCTTCACCCGTGGCCTGGGTGATGAGCTGCGATGTGCTGAAACGGCTGCCGTGCTGCCAGATATTCTGACGCAGCCAGTCAAACAGCGCCGAGAAATCGCCCCCGGCGATGGATGCCTGCAACCCGGGCAGCGCAGTTTTGGCGGCATGGAACAGCTGTGCCGCATACATTGCTCCCAGCGTGTAAGACGGGAAGTAGCCAAAACCGCCGTCGGTCCAGTGGATATCCTGCATACAGCCGTTGCGGTAGTTATCTTTGGTGGATAACCCAAGCCAGGCCTGCATTTTCTCATCCCATAACGCGGGAATATCATCGACTTCAATTTCGCCATTGATTAGCGCGCGCTCGATCTCATAGCGCAGCACCACATGCGCCGGATAGCTCACTTCATCCGCATCAACGCGGATGTAGCCCGGCTTCACGCGCTGGTTCCAGGCAATGAAATTCTCTTCGCTGAATGCCGCCTGGCTGCCGAAACGGGCATGAACCGCCGGAAGCAGATGCTTCAGGAAAGCGTCGCTGCGGCCTAGCTGCATTTCAAAGAACAAGCTCTGGGATTCATGGATCGCCGTAGAGCGCGCCAGCGCAACGGGCTGACCGGCCCATGCTCGCGGAAGGTTTTGCTCGTAGCGGGCATGTCCGGTTTCGTGGATCACGCCGAAAAGCGCGCTGAGCAGTTCATCTTCATCGTAACGCGTGGTGATACGCACATCTTCCGGCACGCCGCCGCAGAACGGGTGGGCGCTAACGTCCAGACGACCGCCGTTAAAATCGAAGCCAAGCATTTTCATCGCTTCCAGGCCCAGCTCGCGCTGCGTGGCGGTCGGGAAGGGACCCTGTGGCGGAACGAACGATCGTTGAGCCTGTTTTTCCACAACCTTTGCCAGCAACTCCGGTAGCCAGGACTTCAGATCGCCGAACAGCACATCCAGGCGAGCGCTGGTCATGTCGGGTTCAAAGATATCCAGCAGCGCGTCGTAAGGCGTGCAGCCTTTAGCTTCAGCGCGCAGGCGGGCTTCTTCACGACTGAGTTTCACCACCTCTTTCAGGTTGGCTGAAAAGCCCTGCCAGTCGTTGGCCGGACGCTGAGTGCGCCACGCGTGTTCACACCTGCTGCCCGCCAGCGATTTGGCCTCCACCAGCGATTCCGGCAGTAAAGTTGCCTGCTGGTAGTGGCGCGTCATTTCACGCAGGTTGGCCAGCTCAACGTCGTTCAGATCTTCGTCTGCCGCCGCCGCCAGCCATTCACCCACTTTTTTATCGGTCAGGATCTGATGTTGCAGGACGCTCATCTCCGCCAGCGCTTCACCGCGCGCGGCGCTGCCGCCTGGCGGCATCATGGTGAACATGTCCCAGCTGGCGATGGAGGAGAGGTGAGAGAAGCGGGAGAGGCGCTGGAAGGTTTTTGTAAGAGATTGATAAAAATGGTTATTTTTCATTCTGTGCTCTCGTTGTGTTTGAATGTCATAACGAGCATACAGAGGTTCATATCTGATTAAAACATATGTTACTTATTCAAATGACGTTGATATTCTATGTTATCGAATAATCTGCGCAAATAAATATTGTTGTTTATATTGATTGGGTGAATTATTTGAATGTTGAAAATAGCTCTCATAGTCAAATATAGAAGAGTGTATAGGAATATTCTTACCTGGCGCGATATTCAATGCGTCAAAGTCAATTAATAGGCAACTCTTATAATGAATAAATTTATTTTCTGCGCGATTGCAGCGCCTTTGCTAAGTGGCTGCGCGATGCAACCCGTTCCTTCTCAGTATAGAAATGCCACAATTACCCTTATTGGGCATAGTAAGGCAGAAGCAATGACTGATTTAGGGATACCAACACGTACAATGCCCATCAATGGCAGTCAGACGATGTATCAGTGGGATAGTAATCAGGGGACAACGTCTGTCGGTTCTTTTAGCACTGATACTAATGCTGTGACGGTGAGTGGTTCCAGTTATCAGGGATATGGTAACGGTTTTTCTGGGGGGGCGGTTGGAACATCTGACACCACTGGAAATTATGGCAGTGCTACGGCAACCCATATTTGTGCATTGTCATTATCAATAGATAATAAAACTGATAAAGTACTTTCGGGCACCTTCAATGGAACTGTTGATGAAGCTTGCATGAATCATTTTAGCAATGTTATTACATTGGACCCTAACGCGGTTAATGCTAATAAAGCAGCAATAATGCATAACCAGCATGTAAAAGAGGCTAAAGCAGTGGTGGGTGTATTGGCTATTGTTGGCGCAGGTATTGCCGCTTATAATACTCGTTGATTTAAGTCATTTAAAAAGAAAGGCCATCAAATTTGGCCTTTCGTAATATGCAATATCGTCAGTGCAATTAAATTTAATGCAGTCGTTTATGCAGGCTCGCGCCCACCAGCAGTGCCGCGCACAGCATCAGCGCAATAAATCCGCCCACGCCGTTCCAGCCGTAGTTATGCCAGAACACCCCGCCGAGCGTACCGGCTATGCTGGAACCAAGATAGTAACTGAACAGATACAGTGACGAAGCCTGACCTTTAGCGCGGCGCGCGCGTGGGCCAATCCAGCTGCTGGCAACGGAATGCGCGGCAAAGAAGCCCGCAGAGAAGAGCAGCATTCCGGCAAAAATCAGCCACAGGGAAGAGAAAAGCGTCATCAGCAGTCCGAACAGCATCACGGCGGTGGATACCAGCATCACCGGACCACGGCCGAAGCGCGCGGTCATGGCGCCCGCTTTTGGCGAACTCCATGTCCCGGTGAGATATGCCACAGAGAGCAAACCCACTAATGCCTGGCTAAGATGCCACGGTGAAAGCATCAGACGATAGCCAATGTAGTTGAACAGCGTCACGAACGAGCCCATCAGCAGGAAACCGGTCAGGAACAAACGGGGCAGCCCTTGATCGCGCCAGTGCAGGCGAAAGTTGATAAATAACGTTTTCGGACGCAGGGAGGTCGGGCGGAAATGGCGCGATTCCGGCAGGATTTTCCAGAACATCAGCGCCGAAGCGAGGGCGAAGCAGCCGATAACGGCCAGCGCAATGCGCCAGTTAAAGAAATCAGTAAACACACCGCTGAGCAGGCGTCCGCTCATCCCGCCGATAGAGTTCCCGCTAATGTACAGCCCCATGGAGAAGGCCACGAAGCTCGGGTGGATCTCCTCGCTGAGATAGGTCATCCCGACCGCCGCCACGCCGCTCAGGGATAACCCAATCAGCGCGCGCATGACCAGAATGCCGTGCCAGCTGGTCATCATGGTGGACAGCAAGGTACACACGGAGGCCAGCATTAACGCCGTTACCATAACCTGCTTACGCCCGATGGCATCCGAAAGTGGCCCGGTGAACAGCAGACCGATCGCCAGCATCCCGGTTGAAATGGAGAGCGAAATACTGCTGCTGGCTGGCGACACGCCAAATTCATGCGACAGGACCGGCAGGATCGGCTGAACGCAGTAGAGCAGGGCGAAAGTGGCGAGACCCGCTGAGAAGAGCGCCAGCGTGACGCGCATAAACTGGGGGGTACCACGTTTAATAAACTGAACCGGCTGCGGTGCTGCGGGTAAATCATCAATGTCGCTGGCCGGCGCGATATCAACGGTCGTTGTACGGCTCACACATAATCCTTGCTTAAACATCCCCGTGGTTTCTGGTGACGGGTATGACCACAAGATTAGGGTAGGAAAATGTAAATATTCTGTCTAATATATTAATAATCTCAAATGATACTTTAAAAATATGAATATCGAGCTGCGCCATCTACGCTATTTTGTCGCCGTCGCCGAAGAGCTGCATTTTGGTCGTGCGGCGGCAAGGCTGAATATCTCTCAGCCACCGCTAAGCCAGCAGATACAGATCCTGGAGCAGCAGGTCGGGGCGCGTCTGCTGGCGCGAACCAACCGCAGCGTGAGCCTGACGGCGGCGGGAAAACAGTTTCTTGCCGATAGCCGACAGATCCTGAGTATGGTGGAGGACGCCGCCGCCAGAGCGGAACGGCTTTATCTCGGGGAGACGGGAGAGCTGCGCATCGGGTTTACCTCATCGGCCCCCTTTATCAGCGCTGTTTCACAAACGCTATCCTCGTTTCGCCGTAACTTTCCGGATGTGCATATTCAGACGCGCGAAATAAATACCCGGGAGCAGATATCGCCGCTTAACGAAGGATCGCTCGACCTGGGGCTGATGCGTAACACGCAGTTGCCTGATACCCTGGCGTGGCAGGTGATCCTCCGCGAACCGCTGATGGCGATGATCCCCCGGGATCATCCGCTCGCCGCGCAGCACAGCGTCACGCTGGCTGAACTGGCGAAAGAGCCGTTTGTCTTTTTTGACCCACAGGTGGGTACCGGGTTGTATGACGATATTCTTGGTCTGATGCGGCGATATGGCCTTGTCCCGACTATCGCGCAGGAGGTGGGGGAAGCCATGACGATCATTGGTCTCGTTGCCGCAGGGCTTGGCGTATCGATTCTCCCGGCCTCATTTAAACGGGTACAACTGGCGGAAATGCGCTGGGTGAAGATAGCCGAGCAGGATGCAGTCTCAGAGATGTGGCTGGTGTGGTCTAAACATCATGAACAGAGCCATGCGGCACAGCGTTTCAAAGAACAATTAATTACCGCTTCTCGCGGGCATTATTTATAGGGAAAAGTGGGCGAAAATGTGCAGTAAATCACATGGCTAAGTAAAAATTTGACGTCAGCCATTGAAGTGCTTCACCATAGCCCTCAGTTTATTTCGAAGCTCGAAAATAAGGGAGTACGAGGTGGTTGCTGATAGTCAGCCAGGGCATATCGATCAGATCAAGCAGACCAACGCGGGTGCCGTTTATCGCCTGATTGATCAGCTTGGTCCGGTTTCGCGTATCGATCTTTCGCGCCTGGCACAACTGGCACCCGCCAGTATTACCAAGATTGTCCGCGAAATGCTGGAAGCCCATCTGGTTCAGGAGACAGAAATTCAGGAGCCGGGCAGTCGTGGCCGTCCGGCGGTAGGGCTGGTGGTGGAAACGGAAGCCTGGCACTACCTGTCGCTGCGGATTAGCCGCGGGGAAATCTTCCTCGCGCTGCGCGACCTCAGCAGCAAGCTGGTGGTGGAAGACCGGCTGGAACTCCCGCTTAATGCAGAGCAACCACTTCTCGATGCCATTCTGACCCACATCGACCAGTTCTTTATTCGTCACCAGCAGCGTCTTGAACGTTTAACGGCGATTGCGATCACCCTGCCGGGAATTATTGATACCGAAAATGGCATTGTGCACCGCATGCCGTTTTATGAAAACGTCAAAGAGATGCCGCTGGGCGACGTGCTGGAAAACCACACCGGTGTACCGGTCTACATTCAGCATGATATCAGCGCCTGGACGATGGCGGAGGCGTTGTTTGGCGCTTCCCGGGGCGCGCGCGACGTGATTCAGGTGGTGATTGATCATAACGTTGGCGCTGGTGTGATTACCGACGGGCGTCTGTTGCATGCTGGCAGCAGTAGCCTGGTGGAGATCGGCCATACGCAGGTCGATCCGTACGGAAAACGCTGCTACTGCGGTAACCATGGCTGTCTGGAGACGATTGCCAGCGTCGAAAGCGTGCTGGAGCTGGCGCAAGTGCGGCTCAGCCAGTCGATGAGCTCCACGCTGCACGGTCAACCGTTAAGCGTCGAGGCACTGTGCGCTGCGGCAAGGCAGGGCGATCTGCTGGCGAAGGACATTATTACCGGCGTGGGCAATAATGTCGGGCGCATTCTGGCCATTATGGTGAATCTGTTTAACCCGCAAAAAATACTGATCGGCTCCCCGCTCAGCCAGGCGGCGGATATCCTCTTTCCGGCGATTTCCGCCTGCATCAATCAGCAGGCGCTTCCCGCGTACAGTAAAAACATCGTGGTCGAAAGTACGCAATTTTCCAACCAGGGCACCATGGCCGGCGCCGCGCTGGTAAAAGATGCGATGTACAACGGCTCGTTACTGATTCGTTTGCTACAGGGCTAACTCTTTTCCAGAGATGTACGAAAAATTGCGCTATCTCAAGCCCGGTAGCGCACGCATCCCGTAGACTTTCCCCACTGAATTATTTACCTGGTTTATATTTTGAAGCATACCCAAGAGGTGGAATGAGTCATGCTTAAGCGTTTCTTTATTACTGGTACGGATACGTCTGTCGGGAAGACAGTCGTATCCCGCGCGTTACTCCAGGCCCTGGCGGCAAGCGGTAAACGCGTTGCAGGATACAAGCCGGTTGCAAAAGGCAGTAAAGAGACGCCAGAAGGGCTGCGCAATAAGGACGCCCTGGTTCTGCAAAGCGTCTCGTCTCTGGAACTGCCTTATGATGCCGTCAATCCTATCGCGTTAAGCGAAGAGGAAAGCAGCGTCGCTCACAGTGGGCTTATCAACTACAGCCTGCTTTCTGATGGCCTGGCAAATCTGAGTGAAAAGGTTGACCACGTTGTCGTTGAAGGGACCGGTGGCTGGCGCAGCCTGATGAACGATTTACGTCCCCTTTCCGAATGGGTGGTGCAGGAGCAATTGCCGGTGATTATGGTCGTGGGCATCCAGGAAGGGTGCATCAACCATGCCTTGCTGACGGCGCAGGCTATCGCTAATGACGGCCTGCCGCTGATTGGTTGGGTGGCGAATCGTATTAACCCGGGCCTTGCGCACTACGCTGAAATCATCGACGTGCTGAGCAAAAAGCTGCCTGGCCCGCTGGTAGGCGAACTGCCTTATCTGCCCCGCGCAGAGCAGCGCGAATTAGCGCACTATATCGATCTCTCGGCTTTCGGCGGTATGCTGGCCATAGATCGAGTCGTGGCGTAGCGTTCTCGACAATACCGATGCCACAACACAGGCAACCAGCAAACCGGGAAGTAAAAAATACTGCCCGGTCATCTCACAGACCATCAAGGCCGACATGATTGGCGCATGCGTTGTGGCGGCGAGCAGCGTCGCCATTCCCGCCAGCCCAAGCAGGATCGCCGTCTCAGAGCCAGGAAACCACAGCGCAAAGATCTGCGCAAACAGCATTCCCGTTGCCATACCAACGAACAAGGTTGGCGTGAACACGCCTCCCGGCGCGCCGGACCCGCTGCTTGCCAGTACCGCCAGCAGCTTGCAAATAAAGACGCCGGCAATCACCGACAGCAGCGGCGGCGACTGCAAAAACGCCTGAACCACGCTATAGCCATTCCCCCATACTTTCGGCGTCAGCAGCGACAGCAGCCCGACGATCAGACCACCCAGCGCCAGCTGCCACGGCGGTGAGAGTTTGAGACGCAGAAACAGCCTGTGGCTGGCCGCCATCAGCCACATCAGCAGCGGGCCGCAAACGCCAGCCAGCAGGCCCACGCCAACGATCAGGAAATAATCCACCGCCGTAAGCATCTCGCTGAGATGGACATCATATAGCGTATTCGCGCCGGGACTTAACAGGCGGGTGGTCAGCAGGGCCACTACAGCGGCAATCACCACCGGGCCGAGGGAGGCCAGCATCAGCGTGCCAAACAGGATCTCTGCGATAAACAGGCTGCCCGCCAGCGGCGCATGATAGGCGCTGGCCATCCCGGCGGCGGCACCGCAGGCGATCCACAGTTTCCATTCGGATTTTGGCGTACAACGTTGTGCAAAAAAGGAGGCGGCGAGGGCGGCGAGCAGGATCATGGCACCTTCACGGCCGATGGCGCTGCCGCTGGCGACCACCAGCAACGACGCGAGGGATTTCACCAGGCTGGCGCCGTAATCAAACTGGCCGTCACCTGTTTCCAGCGCTTCCATATAATCGGTGGGGGCGTGGGGACGTTGTGCCGTCATGCGCTGCCATCCCCACAGTAGCACTCCCGCGGCCAGACCACCTAGCGCAGGCGTCAGCGCCCGCCGCCAGGGCGATAACGCGGCTGCGGCGTTCACCAGACTTCCGCTTTCGTTGCTGAGAAATAGCCACTCCAGCAGATACATGCTGTGGCGGAACACCGCAACGGCCAGCGCCGCCAGCACGCCGGTGACGGTAGCAATCAGGAGACGGCGAAACATCGCGCGGATGTCGGGGTAAGCGTGAAGACGTTGCATGAAGTCGTGATTTAACGGGGACGATACAATATTGTGGCGGGAAATCGGGAGGTTAGCAAAAGGTATGCGTGCGGAAAATGGCCGGGCAGTACCCGGCCTGAATGCTTAACTCTCGCTATGAATATTTAATGCCCGGCGCGTACGCCCTGAACTCAAATACTCCGCAATATAATCCTGGGATATCTCGCCGTTATAGCGTCCGTCCTCGTCCACAATCGGCATCCAGCTGGTGTTGCTCTCATACAGGCGAGAAAGCACCACGCGCAGGTTATCCTCGGCCTTACCGGTCATACGGAACGGATGCAGAATATCCCCGCAGCTGCCGCTGGCGTTACGCGCTTCGCGGCGCTTCACAAAGCCGAGCGGTTTGCCGTGCTCATCAACCACGGTAATGGCGCGAATATCGTTGTCATCCATGGTGGCGAAGGCCTCCGGCAGCGGCGTCGATTCGCGTACCGTAATGGTAGGCTGCTGGTCGGTGACGTCGCCCGCCGATACCAGCAGCAGGCGTTTCAACGTCCGGTCCTGACCAACAAACGAGCCAACAAACTCATTCGCGGGTTTCGCCAGCAGCTCGTCCGGGCTGGCGCACTGCACGATACGCCCCTGACGGAAGACGGCAATACGGTCGCCCAGCTTCAGCGCTTCGTCAATATCGTGGCTCACCAGCATCACGGTCTTTTTCAGCTTGCGCTGCATCTCAAGGAATTGGTTCTGGATCACCTCACGGTTGATCGGGTCGACTGCACCGAACGGTTCATCCATCAGCAGGACCGGAGGATCGGCTGCCAGCGCGCGGATGACGCCGATACGCTGCTGCTGCCCGCCGGACATTTCGCGCGGATAGCGGTGAAGGAATTTATGCGGATCCATTGCCACCATATCCATCAGCTCTTCGGCACGGGATTTACAGCGTGCCTTGTCCCAGCCCAGCATGCGCGGCACGACGGTAATGTTCTCTTCGATGGTCATGTTCGGGAACAGGCCAATCTGCTGGATCACGTAGCCAATGTTGCGGCGCAGGGTCACGGTGTCCATTCCGCTGGTGTCTTCGCCGTTAATCAGGATTGTCCCGCTACTTGGCGTAATGAGACGGTTGATCATCTTCAGGGTAGTGGTTTTCCCGCAGCCGGACGGGCCGAGCAGCACGCACATTTCCCCTTCAGGCACGTTCAGGTTGACGTTGTCGACGGCCTTAAACGTCTGGCCGTGTTTCTGTGAAAATTGTTTGGTGAGGTTTTCCAGTTTTATCATTATCGAATCCCCTTCGGAGTCAGTACCACCTGCAAACGGTGCAGCAACCAGTCGAGCACAATCGCTAAAAGACAAATCATCAGCGCGCCCGCAATCAACATACGAATATCACTCCCGCCAATACCGTTAAGCAGCAGCAGGCCCAGCCCGCCCGCACCGATCACGGCGGCAATCGCCATGACGCCGATGTTCATTACCACGGCGGTGCGGATGCCGCCAAAAATCACCGGCAGCGCCATCGGGATTTCCACCCAGCGCAGACGCTGCCAGAAGGTCATGCCGATGCCGCGTCCCGCTTCTCGCAGGCCGGGGGGCAGGCTGTCGAGCGCCGTATGGGTGTTACGCACAATCGGCAGCAGCGAATAGAGGAACACCGCAGTAATCGCGGGCAGGGCGCCAATGCCCTGACCGATCAGCGAAAAGAGCGGGATCATCAGGCCGAAAAGCGCAATTGACGGGATGGTGAGCACAATGGTGGCAATCCCCAGCACCGGCGTTGCCAGCCATTTATGGCGGACAATTAAAATGCCCAGCGGCACGCCAATAATAATCGCCAGGCCGACGGCGAGTGCCACCAGCCACAGGTGTTGCAGCGTCAGGGTTAAGAGATAGTCCCAGTTGTCGAGAATATAGTGAATCGTCTCCATAGCGCCTCCTACAGCAACTGTTTGCTACGCAGGA
Source organism: Enterobacter cloacae complex sp. AR_0002 (assembly GCF_001922365.1). NCBI lineage: Bacteria > Pseudomonadati > Pseudomonadota > Gammaproteobacteria > Enterobacterales > Enterobacteriaceae > Enterobacter > Enterobacter cloacae complex sp. AR_0002. The sequence continues at coordinate 1,441,682 of NZ_CP018814.1, read as the reverse complement.
AATCACGGGCGACCTGCTGCGGTGACTGATGGTCGATATCAACCTTCTTATTCAGGTCGGTGATAACGTCGTTATTGAGCTGGGCTGAGAGGGTGTTCAGCGCCTCCTCCAGCCCCGGGTTAGCCTCCAGCGTGTCTTTTCGAACAACTGGCGTCACGGCATAACTCGGGAAGAAGCCTTTATCGTCTTCCAGCACTTTAAGATCGAAGCCCTTTACGCGCCCGTCGGTGGTGTAGATCAGCCCCGCATCGACAAACCCGTCGCGCACCGCGTTATAGACCAGGCCCGGATCCATCTGGCGGATCTGCGGGCGGTCCAGCTCCATCTTGTAGGCCGCCTGCAACGGTTTCATCCCGTCGCTGCGTCCGGCAAATTCCAGGTCAAGGCCCAGCAGCCAGTTGTTATCCGGATCGGTTTTACGGATCTGCTCAATCTTTGCCACCATCTCAGACATGGTATTGATATGTTCAGCCTCGGCGCGCTTGCGCTGCATGGCAAAGGCATAGGTATTGTTCATATCGGCAGGTTTAAGCCACACCAGACCGTGCTTCGCGTCGAGGCGTTTCACCGTCTCGTATGACTCCTGCGGCGACATGCGTTTGTTGATGTGGTTGAAGATGATCAGCGACGTGCCGGTGTACTCCCAGGTCATATCAATCTGCTTGTTGATCATCGCGTTACGGGAAATCACCGTTGCAATATTGGTCTGCGGCTGCACCTGAAACCCTTTCTTTTGCAGATACTGCACGGTCATGGCCGAGAGAATGTGCTGCTCGGTAAAGCTCTTGGTTGCCAGGATCAGCGGCGCGGCGAGCGCCTGGCTGGTGAAGAGCGCGGCGGCGCATAGCGCCGTCAGGCCGGAAAACAGTCTCATAGAAGCTCCTTGTTATAATTATCGCGCGAGATGCGGGCTCAGTAGTCGACCCAGTGCCGCCAGCAGCGTATCCAGAATCAGGGCGAACAGGGCGGTGGCCGCCGCGCCCAGGATCAGCGTCGGGAAGTCATTCAGGTAGATCCCAGGGAAAATCAGCTCGCCGTAGCTGCTGGCGCCAATCAGGAATGCCAGCGGTGCGGTACCGACGTTAATCGCAGTGGCAATGCGAATACCAGAAAGCATCACCGGCCACGCGTTAGGGATCTCAACCTGACGCAGGCGCTGCCATTTGGTCATGCCGATACCGTTTGCCGCTTCCAGCAACGACGCGGGAACAGAGCACAGCCCGGCATAGGTGTTACGCACAATCGGCAGCAGAGAGGCCAGAAAGAGGGCGATAATGGCCGGTTTATCACCGATGCCAATCACCACCATCGCCAGCGCCAGAACGGCCAGCGGCGGCAGGGTGTTACCCACGTTAAAGATTTGCATCACATATTCGGCGATACCACGCGCGGCTGGACGGCTCAGCAAAATACCGCTTGGAATGCCCACCAGCAGGGCAAAGAACATTGATGAAAAGACCAGAATCAGGTGCTGTTGCCCGAGGTAGATCAGGTCAACCTGGCGCGCCTTAATCGTCTCCAGTCCAATTCCCCAGGTGAGGAGAGCGAGAACCACGATAATCGCGCCGACAAAAAGCAGCGAACGTTTAAGTAATGGGTGCATTGCGGTGTGTCTCCCTGTGCGCATGCGTTATAGCAACCACCGGTTGCCTGTTGTTATGCCATGTTTCGGCAGGGGTACTTCACCTATAGCAAGCGAAACGGAAGGGTTCCAGCGAAGGGGGTAAAACAGTAACCCTATGAAATTAGTGACAACCTGGGTGAAGCCTTATGGCATAAGGGCTGTCAGTGGGCAGGCAGAATAGTCTTAAAGAAGCACGCCTTACGTGACAATGTCACGTAAGGCGTGCTGATTAAACCTGTCGACTAAGCGCGGCGCGCACTTTTCGTACCCGCCACGAGATGCGGACGATAGAGAAGGCGGCGACGACTACCAGCATCAGGCCCAGCGCCAGCATCGCGTGGAATCCAAACTCTCTGAACAGGATCAGCCCCGCGATACCTCCGCTGATAAAGGAGAAAAGGGTAGTTAAATGGGTTTTGAGCTGACTCTTTAGCGCGGCCGTATCTTTGGAATAATCCCGGCGCATCATGGCGATCATAACGGAGGCCAGCGAAATGCCCGCATCGGTCAGCGTGCCGGTGATGTGTGTGGATCTTACCCGTCCACCGGATAGCTGAGTGGAGGTGGAATTATGAATTCCCATCAACCCGCACAGGAAAATAATAATCTCCTGATTCGTGGCAAAGGAGTGAAAATACATTTCGTACAGGGATACCCCTGCCAGTAATAGCCCTTCAACAAACAGAACCTGGCTGAATACCAGCCTGATGTTATGGATAATCCCCCAGATAACAATAATCCGCGCAGCGATGGCACCTGAGACAAACGAAAGAATAATGGCGCCGAAGAAAAGAATATCGCTGAGATCGGTGGAGGAAACTTCGCTGGATAGCTGCGAGGTATTGCCCGTCATATGCGAGGGAAAAAAGCCGAATGCGCCCAGCGCAATGGCATTCAGCAGTCCCGCGGAGGTCGCCAGCCAGAGGGCAAGACGACGATCCTCCTGATGCGTTCGTTCTTTCTTTAATTTAATCAGCAAAGAATACCTCCGGTTTGAGCTTTGCCTGAACGCTCAAGCTAACAAAGCGATGTCGCTGGCTGACCAGGATATTGCTTAATTATTATTTCAACGGGAGGAGTGCGAGGTTTTGTAATTAAATAAAATAACCTTGTTAATATAATGCTTTATTGCTGATGACGCGAGCAGACTGGCGGGCATAAATACCGGCCCAGTATGCATGCTCGCTGGAGCGGGATGAGATTTGATTCAGTGTAGACATAGGTGTAATTCACAACGACGAGAAGAGAAGCCAGCATCTGGTCGCCGATGTTCCTGGGAATGTACAGATCGCCAGCCAGGGTGATCCCGTATCGGTTCTCGAACGTCACCTTGCGGTGGTCGACTTTATCGCTCTCGGCGAAGGTCTTATCCCAGGTTGTCACCATCGAAACGCGGGCGTCAGGATTTCGTGTTTCTTACTAATTCATTGTTTTAACTCAACTTAATGATGCGCATAGCAGCACGGCGGACAGTTTGGGTGAATGTTTTCATTCGACGCTGGCGTCCGGCTGGGGCCGGATGATTGCCGTGCGCATCACGCCCGATATGGAGATGGCTGTGGTTGCCGCTCCGGCGCATTTTCGGCGCTATGGTTTTCCGCAGACGCCCGCCGATCTGGATGCTCATCCCTGCATTGCCTACCAGTTCGCCGACGGTAACCACTATCAATGGGAGCTTGTGCAGGATGGGAAGCGAGTGACTCACCGCCCGGAGGGGCAATGGGCCTTTTCCGACAGCTACATGGAGGCCGAAACGGCCCGGCTGGGACTCGGGCTGGCCTATGTCCTGGTTGAGCTGGTGGCTGACGATCTGGAGCGTGGCACGCTTATACGCGTTTTACAGCGCTATAGCCTGCGGATGGACGGACTGTACCTCTATTATCCACACCGCAACGTGTCCCCGGCGCTGAGAGCGGTGATTGATACGCTGAAAATTTAGAGTGCCTCTGCGCTACGGTCTATACAGCCCCTGCGTTTGTGATACGCTACTATTTTATATAGCGCAGCTCAACTAAGGCTCTGAAATGACAAAAATAACGCCAGAATATACGGTAGTTGACTTATCACGTTGGGCAAGAAAGGAACACTTTGAAGTATTTCAGGGCTTTGCTCAATCTACATTTAACCAAACGGTTCAGCTGGACATTACCGTGCTGCTAAAGCATATCAAAGAGGTTGGCTGGAAATTTTATCCTGCGATTATTTCCCTTATTTCTCACGTCGTAAACCGGCATCCGGAATTCCGTATGGCCATAAAGGATGATGAGCTTGTAATATGGAATGAGGTTCATCCAAGCTATACCCTTTTCCATAAAGAGACGGAGACGTTTTCATCATTATGGAGTCACTTCGACGGGAATATTCATCACTTTCAGAACGTTTATGCAGAAGACGTTTCTCGCTATGGTGATAATCTTGCCTACTGGCCCAAAGAAGAGTCCCGGGAGAATATATTTTTCATATCTGATATTCCGTGGGTCAGTTTTAGCAGTTTTAACGTCAACGTCGCTAACATGCGGAATTTTTTTGCGCCCATGTTCACGTTTGGAAAATACTATAACCAGGATGAAAAAGTCTTGTTGCCTTTCGCCGTTCAGGTCCATCATTCTGTTTGTGATGGCTTCCATGTAGCCAGGATGATCAACGAGTTGCAAGAGTTATGTGATAATTTACCACACCATTCAGAGGCGCCGAACGTGTGATTCACGTGTTTTTAACATACGTCTGACGAGAGGAAATGCTGTAACCAAATTTTACGCCAGAACAGATTAAAATATTCAATCGCATTGTTTTCGAGAAGATCGAAATAATGCATGATTAAGCCGCGAGCCGTTTCCGGCCCGCGGCGGCAGGACAGGTGATGAGACGTTCTGACGATCAGGCGGCTTTGACGGCCCGGATTTTTTTGGTGCTGTCCGCATCTGATGCTGTTTTATCCGTTTCAGCATTGAGCTCGGGAAGCTTGCTGGTACGCAGGATATGCTGCACGGACTCTTTCTGCTCGGCGAGATAAAGACCTAGGTTCTCCGCCTGCGTTTCATCCATCTGCATTCCGCTTTGCAACAGCCAGTCGGTAAACGCTTCTGCCATATCGAGCAGTTTGTCGTGAGCGTCAGCCTCTTTCTTACTGGCAAATGTCATTTTTTCTTCACCTTTTCTTACGACAACAAATTTTGTTTCAACAGCCATTGTGCACCCCCGTATACTGTAATTATATACAGTATAGCAGTTGTGACGTTGTGTTGCAGCAAAAATGTGCGAGCCTGGCCTGCACAACGGGTGGACAAGCCAGGTGCTGTTATCGGTACAGCGTTTTTTCGGCAATCGGGATCAGCAAAGTGGACTGCCATTCCGCCAGCGTCAGCTGGGCAAGTTTACCCAGCGCGGTGTAGAACGGATGGGCCGCGTTTTCAACGAATACGCTAAGGAAACGCGTGCTCCATGGCAGCAGATGCCAGGCAAGAAGCTGGTCGCGTTCTGTTTCGCGACCGTTCTCGGCAAGCCATGCCGCCAGCATCAGCAACGTTCCGAAATGATCTTCAGGCTCATTCTGCTGCATCTCAAAGGCGATATGGTTTTCACGCATCCACTGACGCAACGCGAGGGTCGAATCGCCAAACAGCACTGACTCGCGATCAAGCCAGACCGAGCCCCACGGGGGGGCGGGCAGGGCATACGGGCCAATAAACAGACGCTGCCAGGCGTCTTTCAACGCTTCATCCGATGGGGTCTTAAACATACTGGCGACAGGCAGCAGGTTTTCCTCCGCCAGCGGCCAGTCCTGAACCCAGTCACCTGCGGTCAGGGCACTCACCAGCGGCGCGATCTGCTCGCTGTCTGGGGCGAAATAAAACAGCGCGCCCAGTACCCGGGCGCTGAACGCGAACGATTCGCGGTGTGAGACATCATTCATTACAACTTTCCTTACTTGCGCGCGGGTAGCCCCGCGCACCTGTGTTAACCTGCAATTGCTAACCCTGCGGTCATATGCAGACCATAAAATAGCCCACGGCCAATCAGTTCACCCAGCGCCACCAGAACGACACCTGCAAACAGGCCGAGTGTTTTTGGCTCCTGACGACGAATAAGCGGGCAGATCCAGCAGCCTAAACCCGCCGCCAGCAACGCGATGCGCCATACCTGAAGCGAACCATAATCTGGCAGCAGGGCGCTGGCCTGCTGGATGGAACTCTGTATCGTCCCCAGCGTATTGCTTTGCAACACGACGACCGCCACGCAGACGATAATTGCCAGTACGCTGACAGACGCGGCAAGAGTACCTTTGAATGTCACGTTTGCGACGCGTAGCAGCAGTGCGGCCAGCAGAGGACCAGCAAGGACCATCGTCAGGAAGAAGCTCAGCGTGGTGTAACCCGTATACCAGGTCGGGACAGTCTCTATCTGATAGACCCGGGTCATCGCCCAGACAAAAACGATACCCAGAAGCTGGCTGACAACCAGCCAGATTTTGCCCAAAGCTGGGGGCATTTTACCGATAACCGACACCAGCCACCAGAAACCGCCCACGGCAAAGAAGAGCGAACCCGCCGCGATCTCATTACTCAGCGCTGACGCGCCCACGCGGTTAAGCGAGTTGAAGGCACGCAGCGGGGAGCCAAGATGCAGCACCGAAGCCATAAACCCAATACCCATTACCAGCCAGAGAAAAAACAGGCTGCGCACGATGCGCATTCTGGCCTTGTCATCATTTTCCTTAAGCCAGACGAAGCCCATCACGATTAACGCGCCGGCCACGCACTGCCCGAAAACGGTGAAGATCATCAGCGGCCATTCATGCCATCCACTTCCCATCTCACACCTCCTTCGGGTTTGCCAGGTAGCCGGTGGTGTCCCCCGTCGGACGGCTGTTGGCGTTAGGTTTAATCACAATACTCGGCTTTGTGAAGTGCGCAGACGGCAGCGGCGCGACGGCAGCAAGCTGGCCGTGTTTTTTGCGCAGCTCCTCAATCGGGCCAAAGTCCAGCGCGCGCAGCGGGCAGGACTCGACGCAGATGGGCTTTTTGCCGTCCGCCACCCGGCTGTGGCAGCCGTCGCACTTGGTCATGTGGCCTTTGGCGGCATTGTACTGCGGCGCGCCGTACGGGCAGGCCATGTGGCAGTAGCGACAGCCGATGCAGACATCCTCGTCCACCACCACAAAACCGTCGTCGCGCTTGTGCATTGCCCCGCTCGGGCAGACCTTGGTGCAGGCCGGATCTTCGCAGTGGTTGCAGGCAATCGACAGGTAATAGGCGAAGACATTCTGATGCCAGACGCCGTTATCCTCCTGCCAGTCGCCGCCCGCATATTCATAAATACGACGGAAGCTAACGTCCGGGGTCAGGTCTTTGTAATCCTTGCAGGCCAGCTCGCAGGTTTTGCACCCGGTGCAGCGGCTGGAATCAATAAAAAATCCATACTGGGTTGTCATCGGTTAATCCTTATGCCTTCTCGATCTGCACCAGGTTCGTGTGCTGCGGGTTGCCTTTCGCCAGCGGTGACGGGCGGTGCGTGGTCAGGGTATTGATGCAGGAGCCGTGATCGACACGATCGCCGTTCATGTTGGCGTCATGCCAGGCGCCCTGGCCCATCGCGCTTACGCCGGGCATGATGCGCGGGGTGACTTTCGCAGCAATGCGCACTTCGCCGCGGTCGTTGAAGACGCGCACCATATCCCCAGTTTGATACCTCGTTGCTCTGCATCCACAGGGTTAAGCCACACCTCCTGGCGACAGGCGGCCTGGAGCACATCTACGTTGCCGTAACTGGAGTGGGTACGGGCTTTAAAGTGGAAACCGAACAGTTGCAGCGGGAATTTGCTGCGCTCGGGCGCGTCCCAGCCTTCAAAGGTTGAGGTATAGACCGGCAGCGGGGTGATGGTTTCGTCTTTTTGCAGTTCCCAGGTTGCCGCAATATCCGCCAGCTTGCTGGAGTAGATCTCGATTTTGCCCGACGGGGTTTTCAGCGGATTGGCATCCGGATCGTCACGGAATTTTTTATAGGCCACAAAATGTCCATTTGGATCTTTGCGCTTATAAATACCCATTTTTTTCAGCGCGTCGTAGGACGGCAGCAGCGGATCTTTGGCGACCATTTTGGCGTACAGGTAGCGCAGCCACTGCTCCTGCGTACGGCCTTCGGTGAATTTCTGATGGATATCCGGTCCGAGGCGTTTCGCCACTTCGCTCATGATCCAGTAAATGGGCTTGCGCTCGAACTTCGGGGCGGTAACCGGCTGGAGGAAAATCAGGTATCCCATGTTGCCGGCGTAATCGTTGGGGATGATATCTTCCTGCTCGACGGTCATCAGATCCGGCAGAACAATATCGGCATACTTCGCAGACGAGGTCATGAAGTTATCAATGACGACGATCGTTTCGCACTTGCTCTCATCCTGCAAAATGTCGTGAGTTTTGTTGATATCGGAGTGCTGGTTGATGATGGTATTACCCGCGTAGTTCCAGATGAACTTGATCGGCACATCGAGCTTATCTTTGCCGCGTACGCCGTCGCGCAGGGCGGTCATCTCCGGTCCACGCACGATGGCATCCGTCCAGCTGAAGCAGGAGATTTGCGTTTTCACCGGATTTTCCGGCAGCGGCATGCGTTCGATGGTGATGGTGTAGGTCGATTCGCGTGCGCCGCTGTTACCGCCGTTAATGCCGACGTTGCCGGTCAGGATCGGCAGCATGGCGATGGCGCGGGACGTTTGCTCCCCGTTTGCCTGACGCTGCGGGCCCCAGCCCTGGCAAATGTAGGCCGGTTTCGCCGAACCGATTTCACGGGCCAGCTTAATGATGCGTTCGGCAGGGATGCCCGTTATGCGAGACGCCCAATCCGGAGTTTTCGCGGTTTTGTCATCACCCTGGCCGAGAATATAGGCTTTGTAATGACCATTAGCTGGTGCGCCTTCCGGCAGGGTTTTTTCGTCATAACCCACGCAGTATTTATCGAGGAAAGGTTGATCGACCAGATTTTCATTAATCAGCACCCACGCAATACCTGCCACCAGCGCGGCATCGGTGCCCGGACGAATCGGGATCCACTCGTCTTCACGCCCTGCGGCAGTGTCGGTATAACGCGGATCGATAACGATCATCCGCGCGTTTGACCGTTCGCGCGCCTGCTCAAGGAAGTATGTGATCCCGCCGCCGCTCATGCGCGTTTCCGCCGGATTATTGCCGAACATCACCACCAGTTTGGTGTTTTCGATATCCGATGTGCTGTTGCCGTCGTTGCTGCCGTAGGTGTAGGGCATTGCGCAGGCGATCTGCGCGGTGCTGTAGGTGCCGTAGTGGCTGAGGAAGCCGCCGTAGCAGTTCATCAGGCGCGCGACCAGCGAGGCGTAAGGGGAGGAACGGGTGATGTTGCCGCCTACAATTCCGGAGGAGTAGTTAATGTAGACCGCTTCGTTGCCGTATTTTTCGACCACGCTTTTCAGACTCGTGGCGATGGTGTCCAGCGCTTCTTCCCAGGTGATACGCTCAAACTTGCCTTCTCCGCGTTTGCCCACGCGTTTCATCGGATAGTTCAGACGGTCTGGGTGATTGATGCGACGGCGAATTGAACGGCCTCGCAGGCAGGCGCGAACCTGATGGTTGCCGTAAACATCCTCGCCGGTATTATCCGTTTCAACCCAATAGACTTCGTCATCGCGAACGTGCAGACGCAGCGCACAACGGCTACCGCAGTTTACCGAGCAGGCGCCCCAGACGACTTTGTCATCTGCGGGCTGAATAGCGGACTGCACAGCGGCGGCGGCGCTTTTTAGACCAAAAGGTAATGCGATCCCACCGGCGGCAAGCGCCAGAGATCCTATGGCAGTAGATTTAACCAGAGTTCGACGGCTTATCCCGCCGTGATGTTCAACTTCGGACATGACTCACCCCATCATTGTTAATAATTATTTTCACCCGTGACTACAACCGGGCTAATGATGGGGGGAGTGTTACTTATTTAGAGGTATTAAATATTAATCCTCGTCAAATCAGGTGAATTGAGTGGGGAAATCATTGCGGCTCAGCGGGCGCATTCTCCTGCGTACCTGCGCCGCTCACCGGGTAGTTGCCGCTACTGGTGCGGGTATACAAAATTTTGAAAGTATCGTTGGCACAATGCCCAACGACCTGCGCATCCGGCTGATCGGCCTGATCGTTCGGGACGATGTTCAGGGTAAAGCCAGACTCCGGTACGCCGTTGTTGATAATCTTCTGCTGAATGTCGCTTTTCACGCGCTCGCAGGAATCCGGGGCCGCAAGAAGAGCGGGTGAAGCACTCATTAACAGCAGGGCGGTAATCCAGGGTAACCGTTTCATCTGTAGCTCCTTTTCACTGTGTAGACTGTAAGCATAGCAGGGCTAGGGTAAGCTTTTGTTTTTGGGTCTGTCTTTCTGAATTGTCCTGGTGGTGCTGAAACGCGCTGTAATCAAAAAGAATAATAAGCTTACCCTTTCCCTTGATTAATTATTGTATTGAACAGTGGCGTAATCGCGCGTCGATAACGGTGGCGAAGCTTTGCAGCTAAAGGTCTTTCCCGCATCAGCAACTCCCAGATTTCTTTCTTTTTGGCATCTAAAGCAGCATCGCCTTTCGATTCATTAATAGTCGAGGCGTTCGCTTCTTCGGAAAGACGTACTGGAAAAGGCACGATTGAATGAATTTTCGCTAAAGATAAATCTTCAAACAAGGTCCATTTGTCAGAAACCATCCACACAGGATATAGGTTTTGAAGGAGATTACTGGCAGCTTTTTGATTAATAATATAAGCGTGAGCAGTCGTGGCTTGTTGAGTTTTATGAATGCTATATGAGCCGCTTATGCTTTTAAGAGGCTTTTTGTAATATTTATTAACTCGACTAAGAAGTATAATCTCAGGTTTAGTCGCGCTAAGCGTTACGTTGTCGAGTATTTCACGTAAATCATTATTTATTACAACATCATCTTCGAGGATGAGAGCTGCGTCGATATTTTCATATATTATTTTTTTATATATTTCCTGATGACTTAATGCGCAACCAACTTCACCCGGGAGAAAAGCATAATTTACCTCGCGCGTAACATTTTTGCGTTCAGCTTCAGCCATTTTCCGACCATCAATTGCTTCGATAAATTCGTGTGCTATGTTCAGCTTTAATAGTTGAGATTCCATTTTTGCACGACGTTCGAGCGAGTGTTTGAGATTGATTATAAAAGTTCTCATCCTTTGAACGTTCCTTAAAGACTGTTTGACTGGACTACATCTACATTCTTACATTTTACCAGTATTTGAATCAATTCAACATCGTTACCATACTATTTGCTACTATAAGTGCCACTATCCTTTCATCCTTTTGGTAAATGATGTGAACAAATACGCAGCGATAACGCTACTGGCAACGGTACTGGTGGGATGCGACAACAACACCGCGCCGCTGTCATTTACGCCGGAGATGGCGAGCTTTTCGAACGAGTTTGACTTTGATCCTCTGCGCGGGCCGGTGAAGGATTTTACCCAGACGCTGTTTAACGATAAGGGTGAAGTCTCTAAACGTGTGACCGGCACGATGTCAACGGAAGGGTGTTTCGATACGCTGGAACTGCACGATCTCGAAGCGAATACGGGCGTTGCGCTGGTGCTGGATGCTAACTACTACGTCGATGCGGAAACCCAGCAGCAGAAGGTAAAGTTGCAGGGGAAATGCCAGCTGGCGGAACTGCCGTCTGCCGGCCTGACGTGGGACACCGACGATAACGGGTTTGTGGTTGCAGCGCACAGTAAAGAGATGGAAGTGAAGTACCAGTATGACGCCGACGGCTACCCGCTGGTTAAAACTACGGTTTCCGGCGACCAGCGTTTATCGGTCAAGTCGGTGCCTTCGGAAGATCTGCGCAAGCGCATGGATTATACGGCGGTAAGCCTGTTGAACGATAAACCGATGGGCAATGTAAAGCAGAGCTGTGATTACGATCGCCACAACAACCCGGTGAACTGTGAGCTGCTGATAACAGATGACAGCGTCAAACCTGCCGTTGAGCGCAAGTACACCATCAAAAACAGCATTGAATATTATTGAGAATAAAACCGCGCAGGTTACTGCGCGGTGGGTTTAAGCAGGCTGGCGGAGGAGGACTTATGCCCGGCCAGATGCTGATGCTGGAAAATGCACATGCGTATGGTGTTACGGTATTCGCCGTTAATAAAGAACTCATGGATCAGTTCACCTTCCACCATAAAGCCCAGCTTACGGTAGATATGAATCGCTTTTTCGTTCTCTTTGTCGACGATAAGGTAAAGCTTGTAGAGATTCAGGACGTTAAACCCGTAATCCATCGCCAGCTTTGCCGCTCGCGACGCAAGACCTTTCCCCTGGTGCTCCGGTGAAATAATGATCTGAAATTCCGCCCGACGGTGAACGTGGTTGATCTCAACCAGTTCAACCAGCCCGGCTTTTTCACCTTCGCACTCCACCACAAACCGGCGTTCACTCTGATCGTGGATATGCTTATCGTAGAGATCGGACAGCTCGACAAACGCCTCATAAGGCTCTTCAAACCAGTAGCGCATCACGCTGGCATTGTTGTCGAGCTGGTGAACAAAGCGTAAATCTTCGCGCTCCAGCGGACGGAGCTTAACGTCACACGGCGTCGACATTACGGTGCTACCGTGCGGCCAGTGCGACGATCGAGACAGCGCAGGGTGTTAGGCTCCCAGTAAGCGTTGACGTTGGCACTTTGCTGGCATTTGTCGCGGGCATCAAACGCGACGTCTTCTTTATCCCACTCTTTCTCCACGCGCTTATTCACTTTCTGACGCAGGCTGCGGGTGTCATTCCATTGTTCTTTGTCCATGGCAGCATTCTGGCGGCTTTGCGCGCTGTCACCAGACTCAATGATGAGTTTGCTGGTTTCGGCTGATGCCGTTGCGGCGAAGGCGAACGAGGACAGTGCCAGTGCGGCTGTCAGACAAAGGCGTTTGCTTAATGTAGTCATAGCGTTTCCTTTAAACGGGTGCAGACAATCGGATTACCCCGTTGGATTCTACACCAATCCGAAAGGGTGTCATACCCGCGCGGCAGGTATGGGAACGATGTGAACATTATCGCGTATGATGTCTAAATCAATCCTCACGAAACGAGAAAAATGTTCAAAACGACGCTGCTTTTTTTCGCGACCGCGCTGTGCGAAATCATCGGATGCTTTTTGCCGTGGCTCTGGCTAAAGCGGGGCGCTTCCGCGCTGCTGCTGATCCCGGCGGGTGTGTCCCTGGCCCTTTTTGTCTGGCTGCTCACCCTGCATCCGGCCGCCAGCGGGCGGGTATATGCGGCCTACGGCGGAGTGTATGTCTGTACCGCGCTGCTGTGGCTGCGCGTTGTCGATGGCGTCAGGCTAAGCCTGTATGACTGGGCAGGCGCGCTGATTGCCCTGTGCGGCATGTTGATCATCGTGGCCGGTTGGGGACGCGCATAAGCGTCCTTATAGTGTGATCGCCCGCTGATTTTACGATCATTATACTTGTATGGTAGTAGTGTAGTTGCGTAAATTTCCTCCATCACAACGAGCGATGTAAGGAAATGGATTATGAAGATTGTCGGGGCTGAAGTATTTGTCACCTGCCCGGGGCGTAACTTTGTCACCCTTAAAATTACGACCGATGAAGGCATTGTCGGCCTGGGTGATGCCACGCTGAACGGACGCGAACTTTCCGTTGCCTCTTACCTGAAAGATCACCTGTGCCCTCAGCTGATTGGCCGCGATGCGCACCGCATCGAAGATATCTGGCAGTTCTTCTATAAAGGCGCTTACTGGCGTCGTGGTCCGGTCACCATGTCAGCGATTTCTGCCGTGGATATGGCGCTATGGGACATTAAGGCGAAAGCCGCGAACATGCCGCTCTATCAGCTTCTGGGCGGGGCTTCCCGGGAAGGGGTGATGGTTTATTGTCACACCACCGGGCACACCATTGACGACGTGCTGGAAGATTATGCCCGTCATAAAGAGATGGGCTTCAAGGCAATTCGCGTGCAGTGCGGCGTGCCGGGAATGAAAACCACCTACGGCATGGCCAAAGGCAAAGGGCTGGCGTATGAACCTGCGACCAAGGGCGCCTGGCCGGAAGAGCAGCTGTGGTCCACCGAGAAATACCTCGACTTCACGCCCAAACTGTTCGACGCAGTGCGCAGCCAGTTCGGTTTCAGTGAACATCTCCTTCACGACATGCACCACCGTCTGACGCCCATCGAAGCGGCGCGGTTCGGCAAAAGTATTGAAGATTACCGCCTGTTCTGGATGGAAGATCCGACTCCCGCTGAAAACCAGGAGTGTTTCCGCCTGATCCGCCAGCACACCGTCACGCCAATTGCGGTGGGGGAAGTGTTCAACAGCATCTGGGACTGCAAGCAGCTGATTGAAGAGCAGCTCATTGACTATATCCGCGCCACCATAACCCATGCGGGCGGCATCACCGGGATGCGTCGCATTGCGGACTTTGCCTCACTCTACCAGGTGCGTACCGGCTCACACGGCCCGTCGGATCTGTCGCCGATTTGCCACGCCGCGGCGCTGCATTTTGACCTGTCGGTACCGAACTTTGGTGTGCAGGAGTATATGGGTTATTCAGAGCAGATGCTGGAAGTGTTCCCGCACAGCTGGCGCTTCGATAACGGCTATATGCACCCGGGCGACAAGCCAGGGCTGGGCATTGAGTTTGATGAGAAGCTGGCAGCGAAATACCCGTACGATCCGGCTTATCTGCCGGTGGCCCGTCTGGAAGACGGCACTCTCTGGAACTGGTAAACGAGGAGCGAATGATGAAAAGCGTAGTGATCCAACAGCCGAATGCGCTGGAGATTGAGGAGCGTCCTCTCCCGTTGCCGGGGGCAGGCGACGTCCGCGTCAAAATTAAGCTCGCCGGTATCTGCGGTTCAGACAGCCATATCTATCGCGGGCATAACCCGTTTGCAAAATATCCGCGGGTAATCGGTCACGAATTCTTTGGCGAAATAGACGCGGTTGGCGAAGGCGTGGAGGGCACCCGACTGGGTCAGCGCGTTTCGGTGGATCCGGTGATCAGCTGCGGGCACTGCTACCCCTGTTCCGTTGGTAAACCGAACGTTTGCACCTCGCTGGTGGTGCTGGGCGTCCATCGCGACGGTGGTTTCAGCGAATACGCCGTCGTGCCGGCGAAAAATGCCTGGCACATTCCGGATGCGATCCCTGACAAACACGCGGTGATGGTTGAGCCATTCACCATTGCCGCCAACGTGACGGGGCAGGCGAAACCCACCGAACAGGACGTGGCGCTGATCTACGGCGCAGGCCCGATGGGGCTGGTCACCGTGCAGGCGCTGAAGGGCGTTTACAAGGTGAAGCAGGTCATCGTGGTAGATCGCATTGATGAGCGGCTGGAGATGGCGCAACGCAGCGGCGCAGACTGGGTCTTCAACAACGGCGAGCAGTCGTTACAGACTGCGCTGGATGAAAAAGGCATCAAGCCGACATTAATCATCGATGCTGCCTGTCATCCGTCCATTTTGCAGGAAGCGATTACGCTGGCGTCTCCGGCGGCGCGCATCGTGCTGATGGGATTTTCCAGCGACCCGAGCCAGATCGTGCAGCAGGGGATCACCGGCAAAGAGCTGTCGATCTTCTCTTCGCGCCTGAATGCCAACAAATTCCCGGTGGTCATTGACTGGCTGGAAAAAGGGCTGATCGACCCTGAAAAACTGGTCACCCATACATTTGACTATCACCACGTTACAGACGCCATCGAACTGTTTGAAAAAGACCAGCGGCAGTGCTGCAAAGTCTTGCTCACGTTCGACCAATAATAATTCACGCGGTTAAGAGCCTGCGAAGACAGGCTCTAAGTGGTACGCATCTTACCTTTCAGAGATAGCCATTATGACTCAAGCACAACCTCAAAGAAGTACGTCAGATTTGGTGAAAGCCGCCGTATCTGGCTGGCTGGGCACCGCCCTGGAATTTATGGATTTCCAGCTCTACTCCCTTGGCGCCGCGCTGGTGTTTCATGAAATTTTCTTCCCTGAGCAATCGGCGGCCATGGCGCTGATCCTGGCGATGGGCACCTACGGCGCAGGCTACATCGCGCGTATCGTCGGGGCATTTATCTTCGGCAGAATGGGCGACAGAATTGGCCGTAAAAAAGTGCTGTTTATCACCATCACCATGATGGGGATCTGCACCACCTTAATCGGCGTGCTGCCGACCTACGCGCAGATCGGGATTTTCGCACCGGTGCTGCTGGTGACGCTGCGTATTATTCAGGGGCTGGGCGCGGGGGCAGAAATCTCCGGTGCGGGCACCATGCTGGCGGAGTACGCGCCGAAGGGTAAACGCGGCATCATCTCCTCGCTGGTGGCCATGGGCACCAACTGCGGAACGCTGAGCGCCACGGCGATCTGGGCCGTGATGTTCTTTGCCCTCGATCGTGAAGAACTTATTGCCTGGGGCTGGCGCGTGCCATTCCTCGCCAGCGTGGTGGTGATGATCTTCGCCATCTGGCTGCGTATGAACCTTAAAGAGAGCCCGGTGTTTGAGAAGGTTAACGACGCCGAAACCGTTGCGCCAGCGGCGGCGCAGGATACCTCATTAGGCGCGATGTTTAAGAGCAAATCGTTCTGGCTGGCGACGGGGCTGCGCTTTGGCCAGGCCGGTAACTCTGGGCTTATCCAGACCTTCCTTGCCGGGTATCTGGTGCAGACGCTGTTATTTGATAAGGCGATCCCAACCGATGCGCTGATGATCAGTTCGATTCTCGGCTTCCTCACCATCCCGCTGCTGGGCTGGCTGTCCGATAAAGTGGGGCGCCGTCTGCCGTATATTCTCCTTAACATTTCAGCCATTATTCTGGCTTACCCGATGCTGTCGATTATCGTCGATAAGAGTTACGCGCCGGGCGTGATTATGCTCTCTATCATCGTTATTCATAACTTTGCGGTCCTCGGGCTGTTTGCGCTGGAAAACATCACCATGGCAGAGATGTTTGGTTCGCGGAACCGCTTTACCCGCATGGCAATCTCGAAAGAGGCGGGAGGGCTGGTGGCCGTAGGCTTTGGTCCGGTGCTGGCGGGGATCTTCTGCAATATGACCGGGTCCTGGTGGCCAATTGTGGCGATGCTGGTGGCGTACTCGCTGATTGGGCTGGTCTCCGCTTTGCTGATGCCGGAAGTGCGCGACCGCGATCTGAGTGAAGCCGAAGATGCAGCCGAAGCGCCGCGTAAAGAAGCGGTAGCCTACGGCGCGCTCTCTTCACGGCGTTAATGGTTTATATCTTGCGCTACCTGTCACACAACTTTTCACTGATGTCACACCACATGGCGAAAAGTTAATGTAAATCAAGATCTGAAAACGACGTATCAGTATGGTTAATGGCAGCGTTTTTGACTCCGACTGCCATTCTAGTTGGTATAGTCAGCAGGCGCTGCCGCTCTTAAAAGGAAGCGGCAGCGGATCACAGCTTTCATTAATTAACGAGTCTCAATCATGGAAAACCAGTTATTACAGGCGAAGGCAACGCGTCCTCAGTACGATCGCGACAGCCTCAAGGCACGCATTGTTCATTTAGGGTTTGGCGCGTTTCACCGCGCACACCAGGCGGTGTACACCGATATACTCGCCGCAGAACAGGGCAGCGACTGGGGTTACTGCGAAGTTAACCTGATTGGCGGCGAACAGCAGATCGCCGATCTGAAGGCACAGGATAACCTTTATACCGTGGCAGAGATGTCTGCCGATGCGTGGACAGCGCGCGTGGTCGGCGTCGTCAAAAACGCGCTGCATGCGCAGGTCGACGGGCTGGAAACCGTGTTGGCGGCGCTGTGCGAGCCACAGGTCGCCATTGTTTCCCTGACCATCACCGAGAAAGGGTATTGCCATTCCCCGGCAACAGGACAACTGATGTTCGATCATCCGTTAATCGTTGCCGACCTGCAAAACCCCCATCAGCCGAAATCTGCGCCGGGCGTTGTGGTTGAAGCGCTGGCGCGGCGTAAGGCGGCGGGGCTGCCAGCATTCAGCGTGATGTCATGCGATAACATGCCGGAGAACGGCCACGTGATGCGCAATGTCACCTGCGCCTACGCGCGCGCTGTTGACGGCGAACTGGCCGACTGGATTGAAGCGAACGTCACCTTCCCGTCAACCATGGTGGACCGTATTGTGCCCGCCGTCACGGCTGACACGCTGGATAAAATCGAACAGCTGACCGGCGTACGCGATCCGGCAGGTGTCGCCTGCGAGCCGTTCCGCCAGTGGGTGGTGGAAGATAATTTCGTCGCCGGACGTCCAAAGTGGGAAAAGGCCGGTGCGGAACTGGTTTCTGATGTCATTCCGTTTGAAGAGATGAAGCTGCGAATGCTTAACGGCAGCCACTCGTTCCTGGCCTATCTCGGCTACCTTGCCGGTTATCAGCACATTAACGACTGCATGGAAGATGAACATTATCGCGCAGCCGCGCATGCGCTGATGCTGAAAGAGCAGGCGCCGACTCTGAAAGTAAAGGGGGTGGATTTAGCTCACTATGCTGACCTGTTGATCGCGCGCTACAGCAATCCGGCCCTGCGTCACCGCACCTGGCAAATCGCCATGGACGGTAGCCAGAAATTGCCGCAGCGGATGCTCGATTCCGTGCGCTGGCACCTGGTCCACCAGAAACCCTTCCCGCTGCTGGCCCTCGGTGTGGCGGGCTGGATGCGTTATGTCGGCGGTGTGGATGAGCAGGGTAACCCGATTGAGGTGAGTGACCCGCAGCTGGCGGTGATTCAGGCGGCGGTAAACGGTAGCGCTGAAGGCGAAAGCCGCGTTAATGCGCTGTTGGGCATTGAGGCTATTTTCGGTAACGAGCTGCCGAAGAACGCGGTGTTTGTGGCGGCGGTCAAGCAGGCTTATCAGACGTTGCTGCAAAAAGGCGCGAAGGCCACGGTTGCTGAGTACGCCACCCGGCTTTAACGCTATGACATGCCGCCGTCCGCGGCGGCATGTCGGGGCGCAGCTTAGTGCATCCCCAGGCGAATCAGCTCAATCGGTTCGAACTTACCTTCGCATCCTTCCACTTCAACCGTTTTACCACGACGCACCTGCTCGGCATTAAGGCCGTCGCTGTGGATCGCTTTAATCACGCCGAACTGACCTGTGCCGCTAATCATGACGCGGCTGCCAGTGGTGATTGCATTTCGGTTACGGTCGTATGTCATCATGGTATTTTCTCCTCTCGTACTTATCCGCTACGGCGCTAATTCGACGGCTGCCGTTCACGGGGCACTATTAATACGCCTCTCTTTAACGAAATTATTTGCTTTTGATCAAGCTCACACTTTTTTCTTATTTCATGCAGGCGTTGACGGTTCAGGACACCACTTTACAAAGCGGACAGTTATTTTCCTTAATTGATAGTTTCCGGATGCAAGTGTTTAGGCTTTGTTTATATCCACAATGTCATTCTGGAGACAGAAAATAACCCTTCATCGGAAAAGGAGTCAGGCTTATGTATAAGAAAATTTTGATGCCTGTTGACGTGTTTGAAATGGATTTGAGCGATAAAGCGGTACGCCATGCGGTCAACCTCGCGAAGGCGGAAGGCGCGACGATCACCTTGGTCAACATTCTCCCTAACAGCAGCCGTTCATTACTGCGGGGGTTCAATGCCGATATTAAGAAGTTCGAAGAGTATATGACCGCCGAGTCTGATAAGAAGATGAAGGCGCTGAAACGGCTCTTTGATATGTCCCCGGAAAATATTGATTGTGAAGTTCGCTTCGGCAACGTACGCGATGAAATCATCAAGCTCAGCAAAGAGGGGAAATATGACGTTATTGTTATTGGATCAAGAAATCCGAGCATGACAACCCATCTGCTGGGTTCAAATGCTGAAACTATCCTGCGCTACGCCACTATTCCGGTGTTAGTGGTCCGCTAATTACTTCGCCGCAACCGAAAGGGGGCGGCGAGGTTTTATTCTTCGCTGAACCACTCGCGGTTTTCCTGACGAATTAACTGAACTGACTCACTAATTTCCTGAAGGTGAAGCGTCATCGCTTTATCTACGGCTTCCACGTCGCGTTTTTCCAGCGCGCTGAAAATATCATGATGCTGGCGCAGCAACATCTCTGGCGGAGAAACATGGTCGAGGCTCATGTAGCGCACGCGGTCGATGGTCGCTTTGATGTTTTCAACGGTATCCCACGCGAGCTGGCACTCGGCGATCTGCGCCAGTTTCTGGTGAAACTCGTCGTCCAGCTGGAAAAAGTCGTTTAACTGTTTGCGGTCGATGGCGATTCGTTGCTGATGCAGGTTTTGCTCCAGCAGGTAGCACTGGTTATCGTTGATGAGCGACGCGGCGCGACGCACCACGGCGCACTCGATGGCCTGGCGAACAAAACAGCCATTCCGTACCTGCGAAAGCGAAATTTTATTTACATAGCTGCCGCGCTGTGGGCGGATCTGAATAAGGCCGTTTTCTGCGAGTTTAATAAACGCCTCGCGCACGGGCTGACGGGAAACGTCAAAACGTACCGAAACCTCTTTTTCTGAGAGTGGCGTTCCTGGTGGGATCAGGCAGCGAACAATATCACGGCGTAAGATGCGATATATTTGCTGATTAACGGGCTGGGTAGGATTAAGTTGCGATTCAGCGGCCATGGGTTGTGATTTCTCAGAGAGTTAACCTGAACATACTACCATTCTTTTCCCTGCCATCACATACCCGGCCCGCAGGCCGGGAAGGGTGAATTACCCGCGATGCACGCTGAGTCCGGCATAGGTCTGGCTGACGGGCA
Organism: Enterobacter cloacae complex sp. AR_0002; assembly: GCF_001922365.1. Taxonomy (NCBI): domain Bacteria; kingdom Pseudomonadati; phylum Pseudomonadota; class Gammaproteobacteria; order Enterobacterales; family Enterobacteriaceae; genus Enterobacter; species Enterobacter cloacae complex sp. AR_0002. Next base: position 1,421,288 of record NZ_CP018814.1, on the reverse strand, counting down.
TCATCTCAACCGTGTTGATGTTGACATGCTTCGGCAAATTCGCGACCCACCAGACGGTTTCGGTGATATCTTCCGGCGTCAGCGCATTCGCGTTTTCATAGGTTTTATCCGCTTTCGCGTCATCGCCTTTGAAACGCACGTTGGAGAATTCGGTTCCGCCTACCAGACCCGGCTCAACATCGGTCACGCGGATCGCAGTTCCGTGCAGGTCGGTGCGCAGGTTCAGACTGAACTGGCGGACAAAGGCTTTGGTCGCGCCATAGACGTTGCCGCCCGCGTAAGGCCAGCTTCCGGCGGTGGAACCGATGTTAATGATATGACCACGGTTACGTTCAACCATGCCCGGCAGCACGGCGCGGGTCATGTACACCAGGCCTTTGTTGTTGGTGTCGATCATGTTCTCCCAGTCTTCCACGCTGGCTTTGTGGGCAGGCTCCATACCCAGCGCCAGGCCAGCGTTATTGACCAGCACGTCAATTTCACGCCATTCGGCAGGCAGGTTGGCAATCATCTCTTCAATGGCGGCGCGGTTGCGGACGTCCAGCTGTGCGGTCAGAATGCTGTCACCCAGCTCGTCTTTTAGCTCCTGCAAACGCTCCTGACGACGCCCCGTTGCAATCACTTTGTGTCCGTTGGCGACGAAGCGACGCGTGATGCTTTCACCAAAACCCGCTGTCGCCCCGGTAACTAAAATAATCATCTCACTGTTCCTCAACGCTTTTTGTGTTGTACTAACATAGCACGCTCTCCGGCACGTCGTTAAGGCAACATTTGTATGACGCCATTGCAGGCTGGCGCAGGCTGGCCTACTCTGGGGAGAAATACCGTGCTCAGGAGTAAACGATGTCGGTCAACAATCCTTTTTTTGAAATTAGCCTGTTGCCTTATCAGGCGCCACGTTTTGATGCGATCAACGACAGCCATTACCGCCCGGCGTTTGATGAAGCAATGCGCCTGAAGCGTGCAGACATTGACGCGATTATCGCGCAGCGCGCCGCGCCGGACTTCGATAACACCGTGCTGGCGCTTGAAAAAAGCGGGGCCATGCTGTCGCGCGTGAGCAGCGTATTCTTCGCCATGACGTCCGCACACACCAACGATTATCTTCAGGCACTGGACGAGCAGTTCTCCACCGAACTGGCCGGGCTGGCGAACGATATCTGGCTAAACGATACGCTTTTCGCCCGCGTGGAAGCCGTCTGGCAGGATCGCGAGGCGCTGGATGCCGAATCCCGCCGACTGACGGAGGAGACGTATCAGCACTTTGTTCTTGCGGGCGCGCGTCTGAACGCCGATGAAAAAGCCGAGCTGAAATCTCTGAATACCGAAGCCGCCACCCTGACCAGCCAGTTCAACCAGCGCCTGCTCGCGGCGAATAAGGCGGGAGGGCTGGTGGTGGACGATGTTCACCAGCTTGACGGGCTCAGTGCGGAGGAGATGGCTGCCGCGGCTCACGCTGCCGCAGAAAAAGGGCTGAAGGAACGCTGGCTGATCCCGCTTTTGAATACCACGCAACAGCCCGCGCTGGCGGCGCTGGCGTTGCGCGAGACCCGTAAAAAGTTGTTCAGCGCGGGCTGGGAACGCACTCAGAAAGGCGACGAAAACGATACGCGCGAGCTGATCCGTCGGCTTACCGCGTTACGGGCAAGACAGGCGCAGCTGCTCGGCTTTGACAACTATGCGAGCTGGAGCATTGCCGATCAAATGGCGAAAACGCCGGAAGCCGCGCTCGAATTCATGCGCGGAATAGTGCCTGCGGCGCGCGGCAGGGCTGCGCTGGAGCAGGCGGATATTCAGAAAGTCATCGACGACGAGCAGGGCGGTTTTACGGTGCAGGCCTGGGACTGGGCGTTTTATGCCGAACGCGTGCGCTCAGCGAAATACGCGCTGGATGAGTCGCAGATCAAACCCTATTTCGCGCTCAATACCGTGCTTGAAGATGGCGTATTCTGGACCGCCACGCAGCTGTTCGGTATCCGTTTTGTCGAGCGTTTCGATATTCCGGTTTATCACCCGGATGTTCGCGTGTGGGAGATTTTCGACCATACGGGTGAAGGCATGGCGCTGTTCTATGGCGACTTTTTCGCGCGTGATTCCAAAGCGGGCGGTGCGTGGATGGGGAATTTTGTTGAGCAGTCTTACGAGTTTGCTGCGCGTCCGGTGATTTATAACGTCTGCAACTATCAAAAACCGGCGAACGGGCAAACCGCGCTGATCTCCTGGGATGATGTGATTACCCTGTTCCACGAGTTTGGCCATACCCTGCATGGTCTGTTTGCCAGCCAGCGCTATGCCACGCTTTCAGGCACCAACACGCCGCGTGATTTCGTTGAATTTCCGTCGCAGATCAATGAACACTGGGCCAGCCATCCGCAGGTGTTTGCGCACTTTGCTCGTCATTATCAAACCGGCGAACCGATGCCGGATGCGCTGCGGGAAAAAATGCTCAATGCGACCCAGTTTAACAAGGGTTATGACATGACGGAGCTATTGAGCGCCGCGCTGCTGGATATGAACTGGCACGGCATTCAGGAGCCCGTTGAAGACGTGGAAGCCTTTGAAGCCGCCGCGTTGAAAAAAGAGGGGGTGGATCTTCCAGCCGTACCGCCGCGCTATCGCAGCAGCTATTTCGCCCATATCTTCGGCGGCGGGTACGCGGCGGGGTATTACGCTTACCTGTGGACGCAAATGCTGGCGGACGATGGCTATCAGTGGTTTGTCGAGCAGGGTGGTTTGACCCGCGAAAACGGACAGGCATTCCGCGAGGCGATTTTGTCCCGCGGCAACAGCACTGATCTAGCTGAACTTTACCGGAACTGGCGCGGGCACGATCCGAAGATCGAACCGATGCTGGAGAATCGCGGATTGAGTGCGTAAGGCTTTTTTAGTGTGTAAACAGAACCGGGCGCGAGGCCCGGTTTTTTGTACGCTTTGGTCCGCTTTGTGTCTGAAAGGAACATTGAGACAAGTATAATTACGGGCCATTAGTCGCTTAAAAGAGGGTTACTGAAATAGCATCGCCAGTAACACCAGGAACAGCAGCATGACATAGATTCGTGCGTGCCAAATATCAGGTACAGCAGGTATAACCCGACGGCTAAAAACTATTCCTGCCCAGCCTGTTAGTACCAACATACCTAAAATTTTCAGGTTGATAAAACCGAGAAATCCATTCACAGGTATAGTTTGCCAGCCAATAACTGCATACGTCACGGCACCACATAGCGCGACGGGCAGGGAAAGCGGATTAGAAGCACTAATGCATTCACGCATCGCATAACCATGGCGCCGTAACAGGGGTACCGTCATTACGCTTCCGCCCACGCCAAGCAATGCGGCTATCATACCAATGGTCACTCCGCCGCCCGTTACTACAGGAAATGACAAGCGACGCAGAGAACTTCCTCCGAGAAAACCCTTACGCAACAAACAATCGCTGATTGTTGCCAGCATGTAGAAAATGAACAGCGCGCGAACAACACTCTCACTAAATATTCCTGCCAGACAGGAACCCACGATAGCCCCAATGGCTATAAACCATAGTAACGGGAATAACATTTGCGATGAAAGCTCGCAAGCTCGCCAGTTTCGATAGGTGACCCAGCCCGCGTTAAATATCATCACCGATGTAGAGGTAGCAACCGCGATATGCATGGCGTTTAGTGCCAGTTCGGTCTGCCGTAGCATTAGTTGATAAACGAATGGTACTACGACAAAGCCGCCGCCAAAGCCAAAAAGCACGGTGGTAATACCGGTAGTAAAGCCTGCCAGCGCAATGATTGCGATATCATTCAAAATCATACCCTCGACCTGAAAATGATTTCGCAGCTTATACCGGTAGCATCCTGCTTCCCATTCGCGCCGCGCTCAATTACCTTTGTAAATCGGTCATAAGGAGACGGGTGTGCGCAACGTAAAGATTGAAGAGGTCGAGCAGCTAGATCGTGAAGTGGTAGCGATAGGCAATGACTATGTGCAGGGATTTATGCTGCCACAGCACAAACATCGCCGCGCGCAGCTGCTATATGGCGCGACCGGATTAATGCATGTCATAACTAAGGATGGAGAGTGGATTGTTCCTCCACAACATGCTGTTTGGATCCCACCCGAAACTATGCACGCCGTCAAATTTGTTGGCGTGACCACTCGCAGTCTGTATATAGAACCAGAGTTCGTGAATGCCTTCTTAAAATATCCTCGTTGTGAAGTTATTAGCGTATCGCCATTATTACGTCAGCTATTGCTTGAGTCAGTGGATTTACCGCCACTGTATGAAAGCACGCGTGACCGTGCACTGATAAATCTGATGATATTGGAGCTGGCGGCTATGCCGGTTCGCGAATTCGATATTCCGCTGCCGCGACATCCGGCCCTACTGGCTCTTTGTCAGGCGTTTTTACTCAATCCCTCAATCCATGATCCAGCAGAGCGCTGGGCAAATGCGCTGTTCATGAGCGACAGCACCTTTCGTCGCCATTTCCTTACGCAAATGGGCATGTCATTTTCTGTCTGGCGCCAACGAGCATGCGTGGTTAGCGCGCTGGCATTGTTGATAACGGGAAAACCCGTAAATGAAGTAGCCTTGACTCTTGGATACGATAATGCATCATCCTTCGCAACGATGTTCCGCCGTGTCACAGGACAGCCACCTTCGTATTATCACCCGGCATTATTCAAAAAGTTCCACGGGACAGGGCACCGATCATAGCGTCAGCTATGTACCAGCTAAAGACGCTGCCACGTCAAATTCTTTAATTCATGAGAAGGGTTAAGGTGTTAAAGTCGTAGGCGTTTTGGATCTTAATACTATTAAACAATGATAAATAAAATACTGGTCAGTGCCTGCCTGATGGGCCTTAAAGTCCGTTATAACGGGAAAGAGAAAGCGCAGATGACTCATCAACTTGCTCGCTGGCAACAGGAGCAGCGCCTGGTGATCCACTGCCCTGAGTTGGCTGCGGGGCTACCTGTTCCGAGACCACCCGCTGAGATTATGTCTGCTGAGGGTAAAGACGTAATGCGTGGACAAGCCAGAATAATTGAAAACACCGGAACAGATGTTACCGGGCATTATCAACTTGCAGCCTGGCTGGCACTGCGAGCAGCACAAGAAGCAGGATGTACTGCTGCTTTGTTAACTGATGGTAGTCCAACGTGCGGAACTCAGTTTATCTACAACGGTTCTTTCAGTAATCAGCGTAAATCGGGTATGGGAGTGGCAGCGTCATTACTCTCCGAGCATGGTATTGCGGTATTTTCAGAAACTCAGTTTGCGGAGCTTGTGAACTGGATTGAAGAAAGGGAATGAACGATTCTCCAGGATTAACGCCGAGCGGCATTGCTTCCTAGTCATAATGGGTATGCAGCTCATTTTTCCATTTTATGAGCCACCTCGATTAACTCCGCCCCCTGATTCTTCACGTTCCCCACGGCGCGAGTTACAGCATGCCAAATAAACTCGTCGGCGGGTACTGTACCGTCGGCAATGATCTCTTCCGCTTTTTTCCCGCCAACATCCTGTCGCATCCATTCTCTTGCTGCTTCTGGCGACAGAACCAGCGGCCGTCGATCGTGTATATCAATGAGGCCTTTATCCGCAGCAGAGGTCACTATGAGAAATCCCTCGGCTTCATCGCCGCGCTCAAACGGCGTACTGCCGATCGCCGCCATGAATATCGGCTGCCCGTCGGCCCGATGAATAAAATACGGCTGTTTCTTGTCGCCTTCCTTTTTCCATTCGAACCACCCATCGGCAAAGCAGATCGCCCGGCCATGCTGCCAAAGAGGTTTAAACATTCTGCTGGTGGCTGCGGTTTCTACACGCGCGTTAATCAGTGGTGCTTTGTCCCACCATCCAGGCGCGTAGCCCCAGAATACCGGATCGAGGTGCAGTTGTTTGTCACGTTCGCTTAACAGCAGCACTTTGGTACCGGGCGCAACGTTGTAGCGGCCAATGGGTTCAGGGTCATATGCGATATCGCGTTCGCCTTCGTCGGCCAGGTAAGCCAGATATTCTTCACGGGTTTGGGCTTGTGCAAAACGTCCACACATAGAAACCTCCAGTCAGTCAGACTGAAAGTATAGGGCAGGGAGAAAAAGTCGCGCGGGCATGCTTCTGAGATTGAACCGATGCTGGAAAATCGCGGCCTGAATACACAGGGGTATTGTTAGTTGAAAACAGAGCCGGGCTTTGCGCCCGGTTACTCTTGTATCAACCACATATCCGACTCTTCGAACATCTCCTCGAGCATGCGGTTAAGCTTTTCACGGTCGCTTTTGCTGGCGTCGCTGTTCAGGCCGTTCGCTTGCATTGGCTTAACCGTCACGCTGGCATCAGGAAAAATCCGGTGCACGCGTTTTGTCAGCTCGGCCAGGATGATTTCCCTGGCTCCCTCCAGCCCCTGTACGTTTCGCTTGTCATAAACCAGTTCCACAAACATGATTGTTTACCTTATGGATATTACGCATGTGATTCAGCCTGAACGTAAAATACTACTGTATATGGGTACAGTCAAACGGCGTTCAGGCTAAAGCATTGTCCAGAGCAATGCAGACAGCGTTGCCAGTCCGCCCAGAACAACCAGAAACACCGTCACGCCGCGAAGCTCCGCCAGCGAGGGGCGGGTGTATATGAGGTACGCAGGGATAAGGAACAGGATCACCGCGATCAGTGGTCCGCAGAACATTTCAATCAGGCTGAGCACATCCGGATTGGCATAAACAATGCCATAGGTCAGCAGGAACAGCGCCAGAGAGGCCAGCCGCTTGCTGGCGCTGGCCTTTTTGCCGGATACGCTGGCAGCCAGCTGACCAAACGTTTGTGCGACCGACAGGCCTACGCCGAGAAAGGATTTCGTCATACCGATGATAGCGATGAGCGGGGCAATGTGGTAAATCAGGCTGACATCACCGTTTCCTTTCATCACGGACAGCACATTCAGGTTTTCCGCCTTCGCCCGTACAAAGTTGTCATGCGGGATCCCCAGCACGCAGCTCAGCACGAAAAAGAGGATACTGGCGAAGATGGCTAAATAGGCGATGCGGATCACGAACAGTGCCTTTTTCTCGCCCTCCGCTTTCCTCTCCCGGTAGTAAGAGCTCAGCGGGGAGACCATAGGCGCACAGCAAAACGAGAAGGTAATAAGCGGCAGCGTCAGCCAGATATTTTTCAGCGTTACCGGCAGCGGCGTGGCGTTCATTTCAGCGGCCGTATCGGTCAGGTTAGACAGATGCCATCCCGGGATAAGTGATACGGCGATCAGCAGTACAGATGCCGCGAACGGCAGCGCCAGCGCGCTCATAATGGCCACGACTCTGTCCCGGCCCTTGCTAAGCACCACATAAAGTGCGGCAACCACGATAAACGACAATGGCCCACGGCTGAGGGCGGTAATATGCAGATGCTCCACCAGTAAATTACTCAGCGCATTAATCAGCGCCACCCCGTAAACCAGGGTTACCGGGAAGAAGGTCACACAATAGAACAGGGTGATCAGCTTTTCACCCCGTCCGCTGAAGAAGGAGCCGAAGATCGGCAACGTGCCGTTTTCATTCTTCTCTTCTCGCATATACACACGACAAAGGAGTAAATGGGGGATCAGGGATAACGGCAGCCCCAGCAGGAGCATGACCAGGAAAATAACCGGACCACGGGTGCCGATTTCCACGGGCAGGAACAGCGTTCCCGCCCCGACGGCTGTACCGTAGAGGCCCAGCGTCCAGATGTTATCCTGCCAGTGCCAGTTAGAGCGTGTTGTAATATTAGCTGAGAGAGTGGTGGCTTTATTCATCATATTTACCGCGTTGTTAGAGGAGCGACGACTTATTTAGTTTTTATCTGCCTGTAGTCGTTGCTGCGCCATTACACCACGGGTGGGAGGGGTTTGATTTCGCATACCGTAAACCTTATGTGTATGCCTGCAATAACTATCGTTATTCTTTGACGATGCTTTAACAGGCGGTTAATTAAGAAGGGGATTTGTTAAATTAACGAACAAATAACGACTGACTTTCCCTGCCTGCACGTCTGTTAATTAAAAAATAAAAACCCTGTTTTATTAAGTAACATAAGGCGCCATCATATTGAAGGGGGGCTTATTTAATTATTTTATTGGATGGAAAATTATCCCGTTATGCCTCAAATTAAAAAACAGGATATAGACAATCACGTAACCTGCTCGTAGCTTTCGAACTGTCTTGTAACATAACGCTATCTTTATGGTGGCGAAGGGGCACAAGGCGTCGTATGCCTGCTATTAAACGCCCCATAAAAAAATCCTCTTCTATACTCAGTTACGTTTAGTGAAATATGCCGCCGCTCCACACGTCGCGTTGCCTTAATAGCGGCGGGCAGCAGGGGCATATATCCACGAAAACGCCTTAATAATGGTCAATTTTGCATTTTTAGAGGGGGATTCCTGGTATGTTGCATTCTCAATCCTCGCGGGTCGGCAGCATGTTGCTGCTGCTGACCGCGATAATAGCCTTCGCGGTGGCGCTATACGCCTGGTGGACGCCGCTTACCGGCGTCACTGGCACCATTGGCGCACTGGGCGTGGTCATTGCCAGCGTAGTGCTGGCGATCCTGACCGTTATGCTACGCGCGGCATCGCGCCGCGGGGCGCGCGTTTTCCTGATTATTGTCACCCTGGTGGTGTTGGCGGGTATTGGTTTTGCCGCCGCGCTGCTGCACCAATACATCATAACGGCAGCCATGGTGGTCGGCCTGATTGGTCTGATTATGCTGAGCAGCCATTCCGCCCGTTACAACCATCGCGTCAGAAGCTGAGGAGCCGCCCGTGCACAACGATAAGCATTATCCCTTCATAAAAGTCAGCATGACGGCGCTGGCGCTGCTGGTCGCTCCGCTCGCGCTACAGGCGCAGGATAAGGCCACTGAGGCCTCTCAGGGGACCCAGGAATCACTTAACATTGATGCCGCCGATCAGCAGGCACCCGGAACCACAAAAACCACCGACGATGCCTCAACCGGCAGCGGTGACGGAAAGAAAGTCGCCTCGGCCAGCCAGCCCGCGACGCCGCTGGTGCCCGGCACGCCCACCTGGGACAGCTTCCACGGCCAGCTTAACGCGCAGAAATACAGCCCCCTGACCCAAATTACGGCGGATAATGTCGGGAAATTAACGAAAGTCTGGGAATTCCATACCGGCGACGTCTCGGATGGTAAAGGCGATACGCCAGCTACCGTCTGGTCCGCAACGCCCATTTTCGCCAACGATACGCTCTACATTGGCACGCCATTCGATCGCCTGATTGCGCTGGATCCGGGGACGGGTAAAGAGAAGTGGCATTATGACACGAAATCGTCGCGCAAGGCGCTGACCCAGCCAGTGCTGAAAAACCGCGGCGTTTCCTACTGGCAGGCCAAAAATCCGGTGAGCGGAGAGGCATGCCAGAAGATGGTTTATATGGGCACCGTTGACGGCAAGCTCTTTGCGCTGGACGCCGATTCAGGCAAACCTTGCAGCGGCTTTGCGAATAACGGCGTGTTGGATCTGAACCAGTGGAATACCGTTAACGCGAAGTATCCGCTCTCTGTCCTGCAACCGCCAACCGTTGTCGGCAACCATCTGCTGGTGGGCTGGGCCGGGAAGGACTGGGCCTATGCCGAAGCCCCTCCGGGCACCGTATTTTCAGTCAACGCCCAGACCGGTAAGCTTGAATGGACCTTTGAGGCGATCCCGGCAGAGATCCGCAAGCGTACCGGTACCGCCAACGTCTGGACGCACATGTCCGCCGATGAGGCCAACGGGCTGGTCTATCTCCCGGTTTCATCGCCATCTCCCAACTATTGGGGCGGCAACCGCGTGGACGCTATTCCGCTTGGCACCTCGACCACCGCGCTGGACATCAACACCGGTAAAGTGGTCTGGTCCCGTCAATGGGTACACCACGACGTCTGGGATTACGATATTAACTCCGCCCCGACGCTGATGGACATCACCGTAGACGGCAAGCAGATCCCGGCGCTGATTCAGGCCACCAAGCAGGGTTTCCTGTTCGTGGTTAACCGCCTGACGGGGGAGGACGTATGGCCAATCGAAGAACGTCCGGTTCCGCAGGGTGATGGTTCGGTTCAGGGTGAAGTTCTCTCGCCCACGCAGCCGTTCCCGACCAAACCCGCGCCGCTGCTCGACCAGTCGAAAAAACCGGAAATCTGGAAGCTGGCGGATATCGTCGGTGGCGGCCAGTGCTCCCGTCTGTGGGATAACCTGACCTATGAGGGAATGTATACTCCGCCGACCACAAAGGGCGAAGGCACGCTAACCTATCCTGATAGCGCTGGCGGCGTACAGTGGGGTGGGGTGGCGTTCGATCCGCAAAAACAGATCGCCATCGTCAACACCTCGCATATCGTCCAGTACGTGAAGCTCTACAGCCGCGAAGATTACGATAACGCAGACAAAGACTCCGGTAACGAAAGCGGCTTTGCCCCACAGGAAGGCGCCCCGTACGGTATGCGTCTGCTGGTGGCGAGCAACTGGCTGGGCATGCCGTGCTGGCAGCCGCCGTTTGGCGAAATCGTGGCGCTGGACATGCATACGGGCGATGTGAAATGGCGTCGTCCGGTTGGCGCCTCCCAGCAGTATGGCTTCTTCATGCCGGAGAGCTGGGGTTCACCTACCATTGGTGGCCCGGCAGTGACGGCGGGTGGCGTGATCTTCATCGGTGCTTCAATGGATGCCAAAGTGCGTGCCTACTCGGTCGAGAGCGGTGAAGAGCTGTGGTCCGATCAGGCAGAAGCGCCGGCAGTAGCGAACCCGTCAGTCTATGAATATAAAGGTCGCCAGTATGTGGCCTTTGTGGCTGGCGGGAATACGATCCTGAAGGATCAGGTGGGCGATCAGGTGGTGGTCTACGCCTTGCCGGAATAATTCATCAGGAAGGGGAAATAAGCGTGGGGCCTGCGGGCCCCACTTTGTTTTGCAATTGTCGTTTTACCGACGCGTTATTTATCGACTGATGCGCCGGAGTGGGTTGACATCTGCTCGGCGGACTTCAGATGCTGCTCAACGACCGGCGTGTGCTCGTTGGCCAGAGCCTTCACATCCGGATCGTCGATTTTACTGGCGTCGCTCTTAAGCTTCGACAGCACCTTCTCGTGGTCCTTCACGCCAGCATATTCCATATACATTTTGTCAAAAGCGTCACCACGCTGGTTTTCCAGCCTTGAGTTCAGGGCTTTATGCGCGGCGTCTGGTTCGGTCGGCAGCTCCACGCCCTTTTTCTGGGCAACGGTCTGGACTTTGGTCAGCGCGGCGCCGTGATCGTCGACCATTTTCTGAGCGAATATTTTCACTTCACTGCTTTGGGCCTTGTCCAGGGCGAGCCTGGCGGCGGCGACTTCGTTGATATTGGCCTGCGCCATGTCCTTCAACGCTTTCTCGTCGCCGGAGCTGAGTTTGGCGTCCGGTTGAGCCTTGCCCGCAGTTTGAGTTTGTGCGGCGCTTGTCGTCTGGGCTTGTACGCCAACGGTGCTGAACATTGCTGCAACTGCTGATACGGCTAGCAGCCTTTTCAGGGTTTTACTCGTGTGCATATTGTTCTCCTGATGGTCATGGTACAGGTAAGTTTCGGTTGCTTCAGGCGCAACCGGACAGATAAATGCTCACTACAAGGGTCAGTATAGTAGATGAAACTGCTGCACCCGCTGTTCAGGTCAGTGATGGCTGGTCGTGATGCTCAATCCTTCTACAATATTGATACGGATCATTTACATATTTGGTGCTAATGTTAAATATATAGATTCATCAACAGGAGGAATGATATGAAAAAAGCACTATTAGGGAGTGTATTGGCTTTAACAGTAGCAAGCTTCGGCGCATCTGCGGCAGATATGATTTCCAAGGATGAAGCGCACCACTTCAAACTTGAATACCTTGGTAATGTATCTGTAGGGGCTTCAGGTGGACAAATTTCTTCACCTTCAGATCTTCATCAAAAACTCTCAAAACTGGCAGACGAGAAGGGCGGGAAATACTACGTCATTATCGCTGCCCGCGAGCATGGCCCTAACTTCCAGGCCGTCGCAGAAGTCTTTAAATAATTTTCTCGAATACCACAAAAACCCGCTTCTGGCGGGTTTTTTGCTTACAGACAGCCAAAAAAATGCCCCTGATGCGGGGCGAGTTTAAGTCAAAACTTTTCTTATGTTTATGTGCTCTAAGGCTTTGGGACAATAACAGCTTGTTCAAATAATGCAACATAAATGCATGTTTAAATGTGACGGCTCCATCAGGCTGCTCATCTCAAGGTTAATGCAGCATACGTAACGCAGATAGTCTACGCTTTACATAGGGTTATGGTTAAAACCATTTAGAGAATGGATACAGTTAACGGTCGTAAGAGGTAAAGATGAAAGTTGACGCACTGACACAAAAAGCAGAGGAAGAGATTTCAGCGCTTATAGCCAAAAAAATTGCAGAGTTACGAAAAAAAACAGGGCAGGAAGTTTCTGAAATAGAGTTTATCGCTCGTGAGGCCATGACGGGCCTCGAGGGGTATGAAGTAAAAATCAAACTCCTGTAAGCGTTTCTTCCTGAAATGGTCGCTCAATTCTTGCCGCAAAAGAGAACCGGGCGTGATGCCCGGTTGTATTATGGATAATCATCGTCTTTATGAGCGAATAAATGTCAGTATATCGGCGTTTATGGTATCTGCATGCGTGGTATGCATCCCATGCGGGAAGCCTGGATAAATTTTGAGTTCGCTGTTTGCGAGCAGCTTATCCTGTAGAAGGGCGGCATTTTTATAGGGGACGACCTGATCGTCATCACCCTGCAACACAAGGACGGGAACCGTAATGGCTTTAAGATCGTCCGTCTGGTCGGTCTCTGAAAACGCCTTAATGCCTTCATAGTGGGCTTTGGCGCTACCGATCATTCCCTGACGCCACCAGTTCTGGATTGTGCCCTGCGAAACCTCTGCTCCGTCTCGGTTAAATCCATAGAAAGGACCGCTGGCGACGTCGAGGTAAAACTGGGCGCGGTTAGCGGCCAGCGCCTGGCGGAAGCCGTCAAACACCTCAATGGGCGTTCCGCCGGGGTTCGTGTCTGATTTTACCATCAGCGGAGGAACGGCGCTGACCAGTACCGCTTTGGCCACCCGCCCCTGAGGCTGGCCGTACTTCGCAACGTATCTGGCGACCTGGCCTCCGCCGGTGGAGTGGCCGACGTGCACTGCATTACGCAAATCAAGGCTTTCGACCACGGCCGAGGCGTCGGAGGCATAATGATCCATATCATGACCTTCACTTACCTGATCGGAACGACCATGACCACGACGGTCGAGGGCGATGACGCGGAAGCCTTCTGCAAGGAAAAAGAGCATCTGGTTATCCCAGTCATCGGCGCTCAGCGGCCAGCCGTGATGGAAAACGATCGGCTGCGCATCCTTCGGACCACAGTCTTTGTAATAAATACTGACACCATCTTTCGTTGTTACGAATGCCATATTTCAGACTCCTCTGCTAATGGCAAAAACGTGTGAAGGCTAAGTAAATAGCCCAGCATTTAGGGACGTAATAAAACTGACTTATATTAATCTTATTACTGATATATCCGCTTAAAGTGTAGAAGGGTTCCTGAAAACAGTTATAGATTAAATTTGTATGGTCATTATTTATTTTTAAACGAAATATCCCCTAAACCAGCCGGGGCACTGTGTTATTTTTCTCGCGTGGTGAATCCCCCTGTGCGGAGGGGCTAAACAGCACGTGTAGCTTAGGCAATCAGTAGCGGGTCAAGGTGGCTGACCAACGACTCACCGGGAGGCACCCGGCACCACACATACGTTAAAGCTTGTATCTCGCTGAATTTATTAGGGAAGGTATACGAAGTTGGGCTTTTTGGCTGGAGCAGTGCTGGCAACCTGGTTGTCTTTAACCTACCCGACGCAAATGAGAGCTGTTTTTGAACAACTGGTTACGATAGTGCAGCAAATCACGCAGCCTTCATCAGAGTCTCATTCTGATATGGTCACACCGGAACAGTCATATCCTTGATTGTTATATTTACGATGAACGTTACCCATCTTAATAGTTAACCTGTGCTTATTTTTCTGATGGGCTTGTTATTGGCCGGGCAGAGGTTACCGCCACCCGGCCTGACGGTCTTAAACGATCGCGTTAGGGCACGCTTCGCCCTTATCAAGCTGCTGTAAATTCCCCAGCGTGGTTTCCGATATACTAATCAGCGCTTCGGCGGTCAGAAACGCCTGGTGGCCGGTGAACAACACGTTGTGGCAGGCCGACAGGCGACGGAACACGTCATCCTGAATCACGTCGTTAGATTTATCCTCAAAGAACAGGTCGCGTTCGTTCTCATACACGTCCATACCCAACGCGCCAATTTTTTGCGTTTTCAGCGCTTCGATAGCGGCCTGAGAGTCGATCAGTCCACCGCGGCTGGTATTGATGATCATCACGCCGTCTTTCATCTGGTCGAACGCCGACTGGTTAAGCAGGTGATAGTTTTCCGGGGTCAACGGACAGTGCAGGGAGATAACATCAGACTGCGAGAAGAGCGTTTTCAGATCGACATACTCCACGCCCAGCTCCAGCGCAGCGGCGCTAGGGTACGGATCAAACGCCAGCAGGCGCATGCCAAATCCTTTCAGGATGCGAAGGGCGGCCACACCAATTTTGCCGGTACCGATCACGCCTGCGGTTTTACCATACATGGTAAAGCCGGTCAGCCCTTCCAGAGAGAAGTTAGCATCACGGGTACGCTGATAGGCACGGTGAATACGACGGTTGAGCGACATCATCATCCCGACGGCATGTTCAGCCACGGCTTCCGGAGAATAGGCTGGGACGCGAACGACCTTCAGACCCAGCTCTTTGGCGGCATCGAGATCGACGTTGTTAAAGCCCGCGCAGCGCAGGGCAATGTATTTCACGCCCTGTTTTTTCAACTCTTCCAGCACCGGTCGGCTACCGTCGTCGTTAACGAAGATACACACGCCTTCGCAGCCGTGAGCGGTTTTAGCCGTCTTTTCTGTCAGCAGAAAGTCGAAAAATTCAAGATCGAAACCGTACGTCTCGTTAACATGTTGCAGATACTTTTTGTCGTACTGCTTTGTGCTGTATACCGCGAGTTTCATAAGACTTTCTCCAGTGATTTTGGAACCACGTTAGCATGTTTAAAATTATCTTACAATTTTTCAAAATTCATTGAAATCAATAAGTTCTATGAATTATTGTAGAGCATCTACTCTTAAAAATGGCATTACCTTCAACTGACTGGCTAAACATGCGACAATGAGCGGCAAGTACGGCTTATTTTTTTCGCAAAATCAGGATATTAACTGCCCATGAAGGGTAAATACAAAGCCGCAATCGCGCTATTACTGCTGCTATTACTCGTGCCGCTGACGCTGCTGATGACGCTCGCCCAGTGGGTACCCACGCTCGCCGGGATCTGGCTCCCTGTTGGAACGCGCATCGCGTTTGAAGAAAGCCCACGGCTCACGCGCCACGCCCTGATCGTCCCCGATCTCCGCTATCTGGTAGAAGAGTGCGAAATTGCCCGCGTGGAAAACGTGACCCTGTCACACCCCAGCCGTTGGGATCTGGATATTGGCGCACTTGAACTTAATTCTGTCTGCCTGAGCAAATTACCGCAGTCAGCGTCCTCAACGGTGGCGCCGAAAACGCTGGCGCAGTGGCAGGCCATCCTGCCCAACACCTGGCTGACCATCCACCGCTTTACCCTTTCTCCCTGGCAGCAGTGGGAGGGTGAGCTGCATGCTTCACTCACGCCAGCCCGCCAGGACATCACTTATAACGGCGAGCAGGTGAGCATTAAGGGGCAGTTGCGCGGCCAGACGCTCTCCATCAGCCAGTTCGATGTGCAACTGCCGGATCAGCCGCAGCCCGTGAAGCTGATCGGTGAATTTACCCTGCCGTTGGTACCGGACGGCGTGCCGGTGAAAGGGCATACGGTCGCGACCTTTAACGTGCCACAGTTATCCTCGCTGGTCGATGCCGATCTGGACTGGGAGGACAATCAGGGCCAGCTGGTAGTCATGGCGCGGGACAACCCCGATCCACTGCTCGATTTACCGTGGCAGATCGCCGCTCAGCAGTTAACCGTCAGCGACGGACGCTGGAACTGGTCAGCCTCCGGTATGCCGATGAGCGGTCGCGTCGGGCTGAAAGTGGATAACTGGCAGCAGGGGCTAGAGAAAGCCACCTTCACAGGGCGGCTCAATGTGCTGACCCAGGGGGATGCGGGGAAGGGCAACGCGGTGCTGAATATCGGTCCCGGCTCGCTCAGTATGGAAAACAGCGCTATGCCGCTGCACCTGAGCGGGGAAGCCAAGCAAAACGATCTGATCCTGTATGCCAGACTCCCGGCGAAGCTGACCGGCAGCCTTTACGATCCGCAGCTTACGTTTGAACCCGGCGCATTATTGCGCTCGCGCGGGCGCATCATCGACTCGCTGGATATCGATGAGATCCGCTGGCCGCTGGCAGGCGTGAAGCTCACGCAGAAGGGCGTGGACGGCCGCCTGCAAGCCATTCTGCGGGCGCATGAAAACGAGATGGGCGATTTTGAGCTGCATCTGGACGGCCAGGCTAACGACTTTTTACCGGACAACGGTTTGTGGCAGTGGCGCTACTGGGGTAAAGGGAATTTCACGCCGATGAATGCGCGCTGGGATGTCCGGGGAACCGGGGAGTGGCGCGACAACGTTATCGAACTGACCGATCTTTCCACGGGGTTCGACAAATTGCAGTACGGTACGATGCTGGTCAGCAAGCCGCGCCTGGTGCTGGATCACCCGGTGCGCTGGTCGCGGGACCCGGATAACCCCACCTTTAGCGGCGCGCTCGCGCTCAATGCCGGGCAAACAAGCTTCTCGGGCGGAAGCGTGCTGCCGCCGTCCGTTTTGACCTTCAGCGTTGACGGGACAGACCCGACGGTGTTCCAGTTTAAAGGGAACCTGCATGCGGACGACATCGGCCCGGTCCAGGTGAATGGACGCTGGGATGGCGAACGCCTTCGCGGTCAGGCCTGGTGGCCAAAACAGTCTCTTACGGTGTTCCAGCCGCTGATCCCGCCAGACTGGAAACTGACCCTGCGCGGCGGCGAAATGTACGCACAGGTGGCTTTCTCAGCGGCCTCCGATCAGGGGTTTGAGGCCGGGGGGCACGGGGTGCTGAAAGCGGGCAGCGCGTGGATGCCGGATAACGAAATCAACGGCGTTGATTTTGTTCTGCCGTTCCGCTTAAGCCAGGGTACCTGGTCGCTGGGCACGCGCGGGCCGGTAACGTTACGAATCGACGAGGTAAAAAACCTGGTCACAGCCCGAAATATCACCGCGGATCTCCAGGGCGATTATCCCTGGACCGAAGCGAACCCGCTCCTGCTCACCAACGTGAAGGTGGAAGCGCTCGGCGGGAAAATCACCATGCAGCAGTTGAGAATGCCGCAGCACGATCCGGCTTTACTACGCGTGGATAATATTTCCTCCAGCGAACTGATAAGCGCGGTGAATCCGAAGCAGTTTGCCATGTCCGGCCCGGTGAGCGGCGCGCTGCCGTTCTGGCTGGACAATGAAAAATGGATCATTAAAGATGGCTGGCTGACCAACCCGGGGCCGATGACGCTGCGCATCGACCAGGACACGGCGGATGCCATTGTGAAAGACAACGTGGTTGCCGGGGCGGCGATCAACTGGCTCCGCTATATGGAAATTTCGCAGTCGTGGACAAAACTCAATGTGGATAATCTGGGTGTGTTAACCATGCAGGCGGCCATTAAAGGCACCAGCCGCGTCGAGGGCAAAAGCAGTTTCGTAAACCTGAATTACACCCATGAAGAGAACATTTTTACCCTCTGGCGCAGCCTGCGCTTTGGGGACAATCTGCAAACATGGTTTGAGCAACATGCGGCGATACCCCTTCTCCGCGGTTCGACAGGCAAGGAAAGTGAGGAACAACAATGAAAAAGAGGGCTGGTGTACTCACCGTGGCCGTCGTCGCGCTGCTGTCAGGCTGCACGCCGCGCATTGAAGTGGCGGCGCCCAAAGAGCCGATCACTATCAACATGAACGTGAAAATTGAGCATGAAATCCATATCAAGGTGGATAAAGACGTTGAAGCCCTGCTGAAATCCCGCAGCGATCTGTTCTGAGGATGCCATGAAACGATTAGCTCTGATGTTACTGGCGCTGGGGATGAACGTTCACGCCGCCACGCTTACGCTCAACGATGCACGTGCCCAGGGGCGCGTAGGGGAAACCCTGAGCGGCTATCTTGCGCCCGTTCAGCACGACGCTGAAACCCTGGCGCTGGTGAGCCGTATCAACGCCGCACGCACGGAAAGTTACCAGCAGTTAGCTGACAGCAATAATTTGCCCGTCGACGAGGTGGCGAAAATGGCGGGACAAAAGCTGGTGGCGCGCGCCCAGCCGGGTGAATACGTGAAGGGGATTAACGGCAAGTGGCTAAAAAAGTAACTAGCGGTAACGCTTACGGTATTCGCCCGGCGAAACCCCGAAACGCTGCTTAAAGGCGGTGGAAAAATGGCTATGGTCGGTAAAGCCCCGGCTGTAGCCAATGCCCGCGAGCTTTTCGTCATCGCTGATGGAACGCAGCGCCTGAGCGCATAAATCGAGGCGACGGTTCTTAATATACTGCGCCACCACCAGCCCTTTCCCGGCAAACATGCGGTACAAGCTCCGCACGGACATGCCGCTCTCTGAGGCTATCCACTCCGGTCTTAACGCCTCCGACTGAATATGATCATCAATCAGGGACAGAACGTGGCGGAACTGACGCTCCTTGCGCGGCAGCACCTCGTGTTGCTGCTGGAAGGCCGGACGCAGCAGACACACCATCGCCTCCAGCGCCGCTTCGCTTTCGCTGGCGCTGAGATCGGCATTGCCCATGCTCTCCTGTAGCAGCCGGTAGCTCAGCTGTACGGTAGGCAGACTGCGGGAGAGGGGCAGCGCGCACCTCACTTCCTGAAAACGCGCGTGTTGCTCAATGATTTGTCGCGGGAGCAGCAGCGAAATCTGGCGGGAACGCTCCTGCCAGTAAATGGAGCACGGGCGGGAGGCGTCAATCAGCGTGATATCCCCGGCTTTCAGCATCGCGCGCTGGTTGTTCTGTTCGATTCCGGCGCTGCCTTCCAGCTGAAACACGGTGTAGAACCAGGCGTCGTTGCCGTTTTTGATCTCCTGACGGGTGCGAAAAAGGTTAACGCCTGCGGCGGTCACCGTGCTCAGCTTCAGACTTTGGGTATAGCTGGTTTCCAGTTCGCCGAGAAACGCCCCCTCTAACGGACGTGCCGCAAAGCGCCCACAAACCTGGTTAATTTGCGCCAGCCACTGCTGAAAATTGTCCTGTTCGCTTGCACACGCCATTGATGTTCTCGCTGCACCGTCACTGTTTTCGCATTGTTGCATTTATGTTGCATTTTGTCAGGGCTACGAGGCTGACTATAGGAAAGAACACTCAACGGTTACAGCAATATAAGCGGGAATTATCACGATTTGCGGAGCCTGTCACAGCTGACAAAGCGAATGTCACACAGACAAAAGCAGGAATGCGATTCCCCTCTTAGACTGCATACACACCCTGCGAAGCATAACGAAGGAGTATCCTATGTCCGAATCACACGTCGCCATCCTGCCAGGCGTGCAGCAGTTTTTAGATCGCCAGCACGGCCTGTGGATTGAAGGGCGTCAGGCGGCATCCGACAGCGAAAAGCGCCTGAACGTCTACAACCCGGCGACCGGAGAGGTTATTGCCTCCACCGCCGATGCCAGCGTCGATGATGTCGATCGTGCGGTGATGTCTGGCTGGCGCGCCTTTGTCGCCCGAAGCTGGGCAGGGCGTCTGCCGGCAGAGCGGGAACGCATCCTGCTGCGGTTTGCCGATTTGGTGGAACAGCATGGCGAAGAGCTGGCACAGCTCGAAACCCTGGAGCAGGGGAAATCCATTAACATCTCCCGCGCCTTCGAGGTGGGATGCACCCTGAACTGGATGCGCTACACGGCAGGGCTGACCACCAAAATTGCCGGTAAAACCCTCGATCTCTCGATTCCACTGCCGCAGGGCGCGCGTTATCAGGCGTGGACGCGTAAAGAGCCGGTGGGAGTCGTGGCGGGGATTGTGCCGTGGAACTTCCCGCTGATGATTGGCATGTGGAAAGTAATGCCCGCGCTGGCGGCAGGTTGCTCCATCGTGATCAAACCCTCGGAAACCACGCCGCTCACCCTGTTACGGGTGGCGGAACTGGCGAGCGAGGCGGGGATCCCGGATGGCGTGTTCAACGTGGTGACCGGTAGTGGCGCCGTCTGTGGCGCGGCGCTAACCTCGCACCCGCGCATTGCCAAAGTAAGCTTTACCGGTTCGACGGCGACGGGCAAGCAGATTGCCCGCGTGGCTGCGGATACGCTAACGGGCGTGACGCTGGAGCTGGGCGGCAAAAACCCGGCCATCGTGCTGAAAGACGCCGATCCGGCGTGGGTAATTGAAGGGCTGATGACCGGCAGCTTCCTGAATCAGGGGCAGGTCTGCGCGGCCAGCTCGCGTATTTATATTGAGGCTCCGCTGTTCGACACGCTGGTCAGCGGCTTTGAACAGGCCGTGAAATCTCTGAGCGTCGGGCCGGGCATGTCGCCGGATGCGTTTATCAACCCGCTGGTGTCGCGCGCCCATTGCGATAAGGTTCAGGCGTTCCTGGATGAGGCGAAGGCGCACAATGCGGAGCTGATCGCCGGGAACCGGGGGCCAGACGGCAAAGGCTATTACGTTTCGCCAACGCTGGTGGTCAACCCGGATAATCATCTGCGACTGACGCGTGAAGAGGTCTTCGGGCCGGTGGTGAACCTGGTTCGTGTGGACGACGGGGAAGAGGCGCTTCAGCTGGCGAACGACACTGAATACGGCTTAACGGCCAGCGTCTGGACGCAGAATATCAGTAAAGCGCTAGCGTATACCGACAGGTTACAGGCAGGAACCGTGTGGGTGAACAGCCACACGCTGATAGACGCCAACCTGCCGTTCGGCGGCATGAAGCAGTCTGGCACCGGGCGCGATTTCGGTCCCGACTGGCTGGATGGCTGGTGTGAAACCAAGTCGGTGTGTGTGCGGTATTAATAAAACGCCGGGTAAGGCGAAGCCGGCACCCGGCATTATTTAACGCGACCACCTATCCCGCCCGGACTCCTTCGCCCTGTACAGCGCCGCATCGGCGCGGGCGATGATTTCCGGGCCGGCCAGTCCTGGGGTATAGCCGGCAATGCCCATACTCACCGTCACACATTCACTCACCTTCGACGCGCTGTGCGCAATGGCTGCGGTGCGCAGGCCAGCCTGGATCCGCGCGGCGACTTTCTCAGCAACGCTTTCTTCACAGTCAAAGAGGATCACCACAAACTCCTCACCACCGTAGCGCGAAACCACATCCTCTGGCGTGCGCACCGAGGTGTTCAGCACCTCTGCCACCCTCGCGAGACACGCGTCTCCTGCCTGGTGACCATAGGTGTCGTTATACAGTTTGAAGTAGTCGACATCCAGCATCAGCACCGCGAAGCGTTTGCCTTGCTCCACGGCGTTTTCCAGCACCAGCTCCATCGCCCGCCGGTTGGCCGTTTTCGTCAGCGGATCCTGATGGGCCAGCGCATCCAGCCGCGAAATTAAACGCTGATTCTGCTGGTTGCGACGCCACGCCTCTTCAAACCAACTCAACAGGATATAGCGCCCGCACACGAGAATGAAGGTGAACACCACCCACAGCCCGGCGAAGCGATAATTAATTTCCTGATTCAGCAGCATGCTGGCAACGGGCAGGCTTATCCATAGCGGAACGGTGAAGCAGAGCAGTGCCACCGGGTGAAAATAGAGCGCGGTCATACCGGCCATCAGCAGGGTAACGAATATAGGCCAGGGATGCGGAAGATGTAACACGTTGATAAACCAGTAACAACTTATCGACCACAGCAGACTGCACATAAACAAAACGGCGCTGACGCCGCGGATGTGGCGCCAGGCCATGATCACCAGCGCCACGGAAAGGATCACCACGCCCAGCATGGAGGCGTCTATCATCTGCCGCAGAGGCGGGCTGATGTGCAGGAGGGCATCGATATGGCCGAACAGCGAATTGCGCAGCAGGACCATAAGGGCAAAGCTGGCATTCACAAAGGCGAGCCACGGCAGGTTCACGGCCAGCCCGTGAACAACCATTGATTTACGGGTAGGCCATGTCGCGGGTTCGGGTGTGGCTGGATGTCTTTTTTCCATTGAAGAGAATTTTCCTTGAGCGGGCGGAACCTCCGCCCGCGAGTGCTGCCTTTACGGGGTCACAATGTTAAACCAGAATTCAAATTTATCCATGTAACCGAGCATGGCATCGAGTTTTGCGGCATCGCCGGTCACTTTGATATCGCCATTATCCTGCGCCTGTCTAAGCGTCACTTCTTTCAGGATGATTTTATTCAGCGTATCGCGGTTGAGGGTCACGGTCGCGTCAGCGTCTTTCGCTTCGGCGTTCGCCGTGTGGTTCAGCACGCCATTTTCCAGTTCCAGCTTGTATTTACCGCCGTCGCTGCCGAGGTCGATGTTAAACACCGATTTTGCATCCGCCGCTTTTTCACCGTTAATGTGCACCGCCAGATAGTCAAAGAACATTTCTGGCGTCATCGCGCGCACGGTGTCCGGGCTGGCGGTGTTCGGGGTCGGTCCTTTCACCACGCCGTTACGCAGCTCCTGGGCGCCGGTCAGGTAGAAGTTACGCCACGGGCCTGATTCAGCCTGATAACCCAGCTGCTCCAGCGCATCCGCTTCCAGGTTTCGCGCGGCCTGATTATTTGGATCGGCAAAGACCACTTTGCTGACCACCTGAGCCACCCAGCGGTAGTTCCCCTGGTCAAAATCGGTTTTAGCTTTGCTCAGGATGGCATCCGCGCCTCCCATATACTCCACAAATTTCTTCGCGGCTTCTTCAGGCGGCAGTTCATCCAGGGTCGCGGGGTTGCCGTCAAACCAGCCTAAATAGAGCACGTAGGTGGCTTTGACGTCATGGCTGACTGAACCGTAATAGCCTCGGTTGGCCCAGGTATTGGCCAGGGAGTTCGGCAGCTTGAAGTTGGCGGCGATCTCGTCACGCGTCAGCCCTTCATTCGCCATGCGCAGGGTCTGGTCGTTAATGTAGCGATACAGGTCGCGCTGGCTTTTCAGCAGGTTAACCACATTCTCGTTGCCCCAGGTCGGCCAGTGGTGCTGCGCCATGATAACTTCGGCCTTATCACCCCAGCGTACAATTGCCTGGTTGATGTATTTCGACCATGGCAGCGGTTCACGAATTTTCGCACCGCGCAGGGAGTAGGTGTTGTGAAGGGTATGGGTGACATCTTCCGCAGACTCGATCAGCTTTTTCTCTTCGATATACCAGAGCATCTCAGAAGGCGCTTCCGATCCCGGCGCGAGCATAAAATCATAGGTCAGGCCGTCGATCACCTCTTTCTGACCATCTTTCTCGATGATATTGGTCGGTGCGATCAGGGTCACCGTCCCGGCGGAGGTGGTGGTGCCGAGACCCGCGCCGACCTGGCCCTTCGCATCCGGCTTCAGCAGGTTGCCGTACATATAGCTGGCGCGGCGGCTCATGACGTTACCCGCCATGATATTCTCCGCGACGGCGGCCTCCATAAATCCGGCGGGCGCGTAGACTTTCACCTTGCCGGACTTCACATCTGCTTCATCCACCACGCCGCGCACGCCGCCATAGTGGTCAACGTGGCTGTGGGTGTAAATAACGGCGACCACAGGCTTGTTACCGCGATTTTTATAGTAAAGATCCATCCCGACTTTGGCCGTTTCTGCCGACACCAGCGGGTCGACCACGGTAATGCCTTCTTTACCTTCAATAATAGTCATGTTTGACAGGTCGAGGTTACGGATCTGGTAGACGCCTTCGGTCACTTCAAACAGACCGCTGATGTTGATCAGCTGGGACTGACGCCATAAGCTCGGGTTAACCGAGTCGGGCGCCTTATCGCCTTCTTTGATAAAAGCGTACTGCTGAGGATCCCAGACGGTGTTGCCTTGCTCCCCTTTGATAATTTCCTGAGGCAGCGGGGCAATAAACCCTTTGTGGGCGTTGGTAAAATCGGTGTTATCGGAGAAAGGAAGCTGGTTGAAGAGTGCGTTGTTGGCCTGTTGCGTTGCTGCGCTGGCATCCTTAGGTGCTTCTGCGGCCCAGGCGGAACTGGTAGAAATAAAACATCCCGCCAGCGCGAGACTCCTGACGGTCTCATTGATTCTCATCCTAAAACCTCTCAGTAAACTGTGACGTTGTTTGTGGAGACTTCGAATCCTGGTGAAAGTGTGTCAAGAAATGCAAAAGGATTAAGCGAGGTAACAATAACTATAATCGGGGAGAGTAATTCAGCAAGTAAGCGGATGAAAAACCGGGCATTACGCCCGGTCGGTGGGTTATTTCTGCTCTTTTTTCTTGCCGAGCGTTGGCGTCTCGTCAAAGAAATTCCACGGCTTGAGCAACGTGTGCACCCATTCCGTCGGCATTATTGGCCACTCCTCGGCACGGGCGACATGGGTGGTGCCGGTGGTCATCCAGATGACGTTATCCTGGTCGTTCAGCGACTCGTTATCTTTGCTGTACTGGCCGAGGCCGGTATCGTGCGTGGAACGGTTCGGGTATTTTCCCTCCGGGTACATCTCGTCGGGATGGTAACGCGTTACCCACAGCTGTTTATCCATAAAGCTCAGGCGGTGATAAATCCACTCGTCCGGGGCAAACTTCGCGCCGGACGCTACCGGGTGTGTACCGCCCGCGTAAGGGATGATCTGATATGAGACCGGGTTGCCCATGCGGTTCTCTTTGCTGGTATTGCTCAGCAGGCGGATGGTGCCCGGGTCAAACTTCTGCGCCGCCTGCTGTTCGGTATCAATATCATACTGATTAACCTGCATGGTGCTGGTGCGCGGTCCGCCAGCAGTGTTCGGTTTGACGTCCGGATCCATGGCCACCAGCTTGTTGTTGATGCCGTCCACGTCCATATCCAGACGGAAGTTGTAGATGTGCTGGTGGGTGGTACCGACAATATTATGGTCGATCAGCGTTCCGTATCGGGTGTCATCCTTCGCGGTGGCATCATGCATGGTTTTCGTCTGCACGCCTTTCACCGCTTCAATGCCCGTAGCCCCTGCATCAATGCCGATAGTGCCGTTTTCGTGGAATACCCAGTCGAAGATGTAATCGTAGTTACCCACGGTGCTGACCCAGCGCACCACCAGCTCGCGGCGTTCGGTGCTGACGTTGGGTTTTCCTAATTCCTGATGCTTATATTCCGGCCCGGCGTAACGCTCGAAAATGGCGATCGCCCGGGGGATCTCCATTGGCGCGCCGGTGTAATCCGGGATGGTTTCGTTGAGCATCACGGCGTTAGACGGAACATCCTTGCCGCGCACGAGCGGGGAGGTCAGGGTACCCATGCCGTAATCGCCGGAGTCCAGGTAGGCTTTAAAGTACCAGCCGATATCCGGGTCGCCGTACGGCACAATCATGCCGCCGAGCGACCCCTGATACATCACCTGTCGCTTTTTGCCGTTGTCGTTATAGGTCACGGTGGAGATTATCGGGCCGACGCGTGAGTCCAGGCTCAGATGAAAATCCCAGTTCTGCCAGTGCACCCTATCCCCGGTGATGGTGTAGTTCTTGCCTTCCGGCTCGATAATCTCCAGCGGTTTTTTCACCGTTTCAACGCGGTCACGGCCATCATAAGGGCGCGGCGTGAGCGGCACCGGCACGACCGGGCCTTCCTCAATCTTCTGGATTTTCTTCTGCTCGAGATCCACCACCGCAACCAGGTTTTCGATCGGGTGCGCCCAGTAGTTACCGTCGCCCACGTCGAGATAGCTGATCACTTTCAGCAGGCGGTCTTCCTGTTTCAGCCCATCCTTGCCGTCAAAAAAGCCGACGGTAAGC
This sequence comes from Enterobacter cloacae complex sp. AR_0002, assembly GCF_001922365.1. Taxonomy (NCBI): domain Bacteria; kingdom Pseudomonadati; phylum Pseudomonadota; class Gammaproteobacteria; order Enterobacterales; family Enterobacteriaceae; genus Enterobacter; species Enterobacter cloacae complex sp. AR_0002. The sequence goes on along the minus strand of NZ_CP018814.1, from coordinate 1,395,300 downwards.
GGGGTGGTGATCACTTTCTTCGGGTCGGTAATGCCGCGCTTTTTCAGCACGGCGGCAAACTCCGGGCTTTCATTGATGATCTGCTGCACGGTATTGAAGTCATCCAGCAGCACCATGCCGTGCGCGTCTTTGATCGGCTCCCAGCGGAGGATCTTTTTCTCCTTCAGATCCACCCGGCTTTCGATGATGTGTTTACCATCAAGCATGATGATATTGGCCTGGCGGGGCGCATCCACCGCCGTGCCGTTAAGCACAAAGTCCCAGACTTTGGCCTTTTCTGGCTCCGCCAGCGCAATCTGGGTAAAGCGGGTATTGGGTTTAAAATCCGCTGAGGCTTTCACGATTGCTACGGCCTGGTTGATTTCATCAGCCGTCAGCGCGTTTAACGGGTGGGGGCTTTTTTCAACCTGGAATGTCTGATCAAGACCGGACTGAAAGACATCGTTGATAAAGGTCTCCGGGATATACGCCTTATTGTTCTTCATCACCACGGGCACCTGGAGCGTCAGCGGTTTGCCGTTAACGATGGCGGTATTTGCGCCGGGTTTGACCTTCACAAAGGCACCGTCTTTGACGATGGTGAACATCTGGGCGTAATCATCCCACTGCACGTCCGCGCCAAACGCCTGAAGCGTTTTGTCCATCGGGACCATATGCGCCTCGCTGCCGTGAGCGTAAACAGGGGATTGCCAGGCGCAACAGAGCGCAACGGCCATGGCCAGTGCCGTTCTACGGGCAGAAAAAGAAGAATTGCTTCCCATCGCAGACCTCATCTTGTTGTGTTTATTGTGTAGTGTCAGCGTTATCCTGACAGGCGCGCACGAAAAGCGTTTGCCTGCATCTGCCAGGTTGTTTGTCAGTCTTGCCAGGTTAAAAAAGAGCGGGGGTGCATCACACCCCCGGTCAGGTAGTTGTAGGCCGGGTAAGCGGAGCGACACCCGGCAAGAAAGAGGTGTGTCAGAAGTCACCCTGCTGGCGCGCCACCAGCGTCAGGATGGAGTAGAGCGCCACGGCCTGCTGGTGCTGGTTGAAGATCTCCACAGCCCATTCCACCACGCCGGTGGGTTTTTCCTCGGCAGTGCGCTGTTTCTTCAGCGTTTTACGTTTACAGGTCAGGCGCACCTGAATGGTATCACCCGGCTTGACCGGCTCGATAAAGCGCAGGTTTTCCATGCCGTAGTTGGCAATAACCGGCCCAACCCCGGCATCGACAAACAGCCCCGCCGCGGCGGAAATCAGGAAATAACCGTGTACCACGCGCTCACCAAAAATCGACTCCGCCGCGCCAATTTTGTCCATATGGGCGTAGAAATGATCCCCGCTCAGGCAGGCAAAATTCACGATATCCGCTTCCGTCAGGGTACGACGCGGGGTCAGCAGGCTGTCGCCCGGCTGTAACTCCTCGAAGTATTTACGGAACGGATGAACGCGATCTTCCTGCACCTCCGCGCCACGGACCCACTGTTTACCGATCGCGGCGAGCATGGACGGGCTGCCCTGAATGGCCGTGCGCTGAAGATAGTGCTTCACAGCGCGCAGGCCGCCCAGCTCTTCGCCGCCGCCCGCACGTCCGGGACCACCGTGCACCAGCTGCGGCAACGGTGAACCGTGGCCGGTAGATTCTTTCGAGGATTCCTGGTTGAGGATCTGAATGCGTCCGTGGGCGCGCGCGGCACCGGCAATAAACTGCCGCGCCACGCGGGTATCTGCCGTAACCAGCGTTCCCGCCAGGCTGCCGCCGCCCGCCCGCGCCAGCTGCATGGCGTGCTCGGTGTTACGGCAGGGCATCAGGGTTGCGACGGGGCCAAAGGCTTCGGTGGCGTGAACGGCCGGGGTTTCGTCCGGCTGCGGGCAGAACAGCAGGGTGGGTGGGAAGAATGCGCCAGGCGCCTGCAAATCAGCTTTACCACCCAGACGGATCTGGCAGCCCGAGGCCAGCAGATGATCGACTTTTTCCTGCACGTCAGCACGTTGCTCACTGTTGACGAGAGCCCCCATCTTCACCCCTTCCTGGGCCGGATCGCCGACGACCACGTTCACCAGCCGCGCAATCAGCGCCTGGCTGACGGCTTCAACCTGCGCTTCCGGCACGATGATGCGGCGGATGGCGGTACATTTTTGCCCGGCTTTGGCGGTCATCTCGCGCACCACTTCGCGGATAAACAGCGTAAACTCCGGCTGTTCCGGCGTCACGTCCTCACCCAGCACGCAGCAGTTAAGAGAATCTGCTTCCATGGTAAACGGAATGGAATGTGCGACGATATTCGGGTGGACGCGCAGGCTCTGCCCGGTGCTGGCCGACCCGGTAAACGTCACCACGTCCTGGCTGTCGAGGTGGTTCAGCAGATCGCCCGCGCCACCGCAGATCAGGCTGATGGCGCCGTCCGGCACCAGTCCGCTCTCCACGATCGCTTTCACCATCGCCTGAGTCACCTGCGCGGTGGCGGTGGCGGGCTTGATGATGGCGGGCATCCCGGCAAGCCAGGTGGGCGCGAGCTTTTCCAGCATCCCCCAGCACGGGAAGTTGAACGCGTTGATATGCACCGCCACGCCGGATTTCGACGTTAACACGTGACGTGCCGCAAAGCCGCCTTCCCTCGACAGTGGGATCAGCTCATCCTCCGGCCACAGGGTATCGTCCGGCAGCTCACGGCTGCCGAGGCTTGCGTAGGTGAAGAGGGTGCCGATACCGCCTTCAATATCCACCCAGCTGTCAGCCTTCGTCGCGCCGGTCTGGGCTGACAGGGCATAAAACCGATCCTTCTGGCTCAGCAGATGTTTGGCCACCGCCTTCAGCATGGCGGCGCGCTCGATAAAGCTCATTGCGCGGAGCGCTTCTCCGCCGTGTTCAATGGCGTAACGGCGCGCGGCCGCCATATCCAGCCCTTCGCTTGTGACTTGATATAGCGTTTCCCCGCTGATGGCGTGGGTGATGGTGCGCTCGCGGCCCCGGCCTGATTGCCAGATGCCGGACAAGAAGCTGGCTAACTGCTGCATTTCTTCTCTCCAGATGTTTCGTGATTTCACTATAAATAGTTTGATCTCGAATCATAAAAATCAAGCTGAGTTTTAATGAATTGTTAACGTTGTGATCTGTATTGCTTGGCCTGACCAACAGAAAGCCTTGCGCCATCGGCCTTTCATGAAAAGGCTTGCGAGCGTCGTCACAAAATAAACAAACGCTTCTTGGGGTTATATTTAACCTTTGTGTAACTTTTAAGAAACCAAATGATTCACCATTTTGCTATTTGTGGTGATTTAACGAATCACAAAGGTGGTTATGTGACGCAAGAACAACGCTTTGAGCAACGCATCGCACAGGAGACGGCCATCGAGCCGCAGGACTGGATGCCGGATGCCTACCGCAAGACGCTGATCCGCCAGATTGGACAGCACGCCCACTCTGAGATTGTCGGCATGCTGCCGGAAGGGAACTGGATCACCCGCGCACCGACGCTGCGCCGGAAAGCCATTCTGCTGGCGAAGGTGCAGGATGAAGCCGGACATGGCCTGTACCTTTACAGCGCGGCGGAAACGCTGGGCTGCGCCCGGGAGGACATCTATCAAAAGATGCTCGACGGCAAGATGAAATACTCCTCCATCTTCAACTATCCAACCCTGAGCTGGGCCGATATCGGGGTCATTGGCTGGCTGGTGGACGGGGCGGCCATTGTGAACCAGGTGGCGCTGTGCCGTACATCTTACGGCCCGTATGCCCGGGCGATGGTGAAGATTTGTAAAGAAGAGAGCTTTCACCAGCGTCAGGGTTTTGAGGCCTGCATGGCGCTGGCGCAGGGTAGCGAAGCCCAGCGGCAGATGTTGCAGGACGCCATCAACCGCTTCTGGTGGCCCGCGCTGATGATGTTCGGACCCAACGACGACAACTCCCCAAACAGCGCCCGCAGTCTGGCCTGGAAGATCAAACGCTTTGGCAACGATGAGCTTCGCCAGCGCTTCGTGGACAACACGGTGCCTCAGGTGGAGATGCTCGGCATGACCGTGCCGGATCCCGACCTGCGTTTCGATGAAGAGAGCGGTCACTACCGCTTCGGCGAAATCGACTGGCAGGAATTTGACGAGGTGATCAACGGGCGCGGGATCTGCAACCACGAACGTCTGGCCGCAAAACGTAAAGCCTGGGACGACGGCGCATGGGTGCGTGAAGCCGCTCTGGCCCACGCGGAAAAACAACGCGCCCGCCAGGCCGCATAAGAGGAATCAACCATGAGCAACGTTTACTGGCCGTTATACGAAGTTTTTGTCCGTTCGAAGCAGGGGCTGTCGCACCGGCATGTAGGCAGCCTTCACGCTGCCGACGACCGCATGGCGCTGGAAAACGCGCGCGATGCCTATACCCGCCGCAGCGAAGGCTGTTCTATCTGGGTGGTGAAGGCGAGTGAAATCGTCGCTTCCCAGCCGGAAGAGAGCGGGGAGTTTTTCGATCCGGCGGAAAGCAAGGTCTACCGCCATCCGACGTTTTACACCATCCCTGATGGTATCGAGCATATGTGAGGTTGGGGATGAACAACGTATCTGCTTATGCCCTGCGTCTGGGCGACAACGGTCTGGTGCTCTCACAGCGTCTGGGCGCCTGGTGCGGCCACGCGCCGGAGCTGGAAATTGACCTGGCGCTCGCCAATATCGGCCTTGATCTGCTCGGGCAGGCGCGCAATTTCCTGACCTACGCCGCTGAACGTGAAGGTAAGGGTGATGAAGATACCCTGGCCTATGGCCGCGATGAGCGTCAGTTCCGCAATTTGCTGCTGGTGGAACAGCCAAACGGCAGCTTCGCCGACACCATTGCCCGTCAGTATCTGATGGATGCGTTGAACGTGGCGCTCTACGAGCGGCTGATCCACAGCAGCGACAGTCAGCTTGCCGCCATCGCGGCAAAAGCCATTAAGGAGACGCGCTATCACCTGCGCTTTAGCCGCGGCTGGCTGGTGCGGCTGGGGGACGGAACAGAAACCTCCGCACAAAAAATGCAGCAGGCGGTGGATAGCCTGTGGCGCTTTACGGCTGAACTGTTCGACGCTGACGAGGTCGAGCTGGCGCTAATTGATGACGGCGTGGCGGTTGATCCGCGCGACCTGCGGGACCCGTGGGAGCGCGAAGTGTTTGCTGGCCTGGCGGAAGCCACCCTCCGCGTGCCCGAAGAGGTGGCGTATCGCACGGGCGGTAAGAAGGGGCTACATACCGAACACCTCGGGCCGATGCTGGCAGAGATGCAGTATCTCCAGCGCGTTTACCCCGGCCAGCAGTGGTAAAGGAGGACGCCATGCAACGCCTCGTCGACATCGCGCCTGCACAAATCCCGCAGATTTGGGCGCTGTTAAGCCAGATCCCCGACCCGGAAGTGCCGGTGCTGACCATCACCGACCTGGGCATGGTGCGCAGCGTGAAGGCACAGGGGGAAGGCTGGGTTATCGGCTTCACGCCAACCTATTCGGGCTGTCCGGCAACGGAGCATCTGCTGGGGGCGATCCGCGAAACCCTGACCGGAAACGGCTTTAGCCCGGTACATATTGTGCTGCAACTGGAGCCCGCCTGGACCACCGACTGGATGACCGACGATGCCCGCAGGCGCCTGCGTGAATATGGCATCAGCCCGCCTGTTGGTCATAGCTGCCATGCCCACGTTCCCGCGGAGGTGAGCTGCCCGCGCTGTGCGAGCACCGATACCTCGCTTATCAGTGAATTTGGATCCACGGCCTGCAAAGCGCTCTACCGCTGCAATACCTGCCGTGAGCCCTTCGACTATTTCAAATGTATTTGAGGCTGCCATGACAACGTTTCATTCATTAACAGTGGCAAAAGTGGAACCCGAAACCCGCGACGCGGTGACCATTACCTTCGCGGTGCCGCAGGCGTTACAGGAGGCGTACCGCTTCCGTCCCGGTCAGCATCTGACCCTGAAAGCCAGCCCTGGCGGGGATGAACTGCGCCGCTGCTACTCCATCTGCCGGAGCACCGCGTGCGGTGAGATCAGCGTGGCGGTCAAAGCCATCGAGGGCGGACGTTTTTCCCGCTATGCCCGGGACGAGATCAAACCGGGCATGGCGCTGGAGGTGATGGTGCCCCAGGGGCATTTTGGCTACCAGCCGCAGGCCGAACGCGAAGGCCATTATCTGGCGATTGCCGCCGGGTCCGGGATCACCCCGATGCTGGCGATTATGTCCGCTACGCTGGCCACTGAAGCCCACAGCCACTTCACCCTGATTTACGGCAACCGCAGCAGCCAGAGCATGATGTTCCGCCGGGCGCTGGCGGACCTGAAAGATAAATACCCGCAGCGTTTGCAGCTGATCGCCATCTTCAGCCAGGAGACGCTCGACAGCGATCTGCTCCATGGCCGCATTGACGGGGAAAAGCTCCAGGCGCTGGCAAAAACGCTGGTGAATTTCCGTCAGTACGATGAAGCCTTCATCTGCGGCCCGTCGGCGATGATGGATGAGGCCGAAGCGGCGCTGCAAGCGCTGGGTATGCCGGAAAAAGCGATCCATCTTGAGCGCTTTAACACGCCGGGTACCGCCGTTAAACGGACAGCCAGCGTGCAGGCCGATGGCCAGAAGGTCACCGTCCGTCAGGACGGGCGCGACAGGGAGATCACCCTGACGGCGGACGACGAAAGCATTCTTGACGCGGCCCTGCGTCAGGGGGCGGATCTGCCTTACGCCTGCAAGGGCGGCGTATGCGCCACCTGCAAATGCAAAGTGCTGCGTGGGAAAGTCGATATGGCGACCAACTACAGCCTGGAGCCGGACGAGCTGGCCGCAGGCTATGTGCTGAGCTGTCAGGCGCTGCCGTTAACCGCCGACGTTATCGTCGATTTTGATGCGAAGGGGATGGCATGAGCGAACTGATTGTTACCCGTCATGGCCGCGTGTTGCAGCTAACGCTTAACCGTCCGGCGGCGCGCAACGCGCTCAACAATGCGCTGCTCCTGCAAATCGCGGAGCAGCTTGAGGCCGCCGCCGCGGATGCTGAGATCGCCGTCTGCGTGATGTACGGCAACGAACGCTGCTTTGCCGCCGGGGCCGATCTCAACGAAATGGCGGAGAAAGACCTGCCCGCCACCCTGAACGATATCCGTCCGCAGCTGTGGGCGCGGATCAACGCCTTCACCAAACCGCTGATTGCCGCCGTAAACGGCTTCGCGCTGGGGGCAGGCTGTGAGCTGGCGCTGCTCTGCGATGTCGTGATTGCTGGCGATAACGCCCGTTTTGGCCTGCCGGAAATCACCCTCGGGATCATGCCGGGCGCAGGCGGCACCCAGCGGCTGATCCGCAGCGTAGGCAAATCGCTGGCCAGCAAAATGGTGCTGACGGGCGAAAGCATCACGGCGGTGCAGGCGCACAGCGCCGGGCTGGTCAGCGACGTCTATCCGGCCTCGCTGACGCTGGAGTACGCCCTGAAGCAGGCAGCGCTGATGGCGCGCCATTCGCCGCTGGCGCTACAGGCGGCGAAGCAGGCGCTTCGCCAGTCGCAGGAAGTCCCGCTTCAGGCCGGGCTGGCGCAGGAGCGTCAGCTGTTTGCGCTGCTCGCGGCCACCGACGATCGCCGGGAAGGGATCAACGCCTTTTTACAAAAACGCACCCCAGACTTTAAAGGACGCTAATTGTGGAATCTATTCTGAGCCATGTTGAGCAGGGCGTAATGACCATTACGCTGAACCGCCCGGAGCGCCTGAACAGCTTTAACGACGTCATGCACCAGCAGCTTTCCGAATGCCTGAAGCAGGCCGAGCGCGATGACGCCATCCGCTGCCTGCTGATCACCGGGGCAGGACGCGGTTTCTGCGCCGGGCAGGATCTCAACGACCGTAACGTCGACCCGAACGGCCCGGCGCCCGATCTGGGCATGTCCGTTGAGACTTTTTACAACCCGCTGGTGCGCCGCCTGGCAAAACTGCCGAAGCCGGTGATTTGCGCGGTTAACGGCGTGGCGGCGGGCGCGGGGGCGACGCTGGCCCTCGGCTGCGACATGGTGATTGCGGCGCGCTCCGCCAGTTTTGTGATGGCCTTCAGCAAGCTCGGCCTCGTCCCGGACTGCGGCGGCACCTGGCTGCTGCCGCGCGTGGCCGGACGCGCCCGCGCCATGGGGCTGGCATTGCTGGGCGATAAGCTCAGCGCTGAGCAGGCACAGGCCTGGGGAATGATCTGGCAGGTGGTGGACGACGAGCAGCTCTCCGCCACCGCACAGCAGATGGCGCTGCATTTTGCCTCGCAGCCGACCTTTGGCCTGGGCTTGATCAAGCAGGCGATCAACGCCGCCGAAACCAACACCCTCGACGCCCAGCTTGATCTGGAGCGCGACTATCAACGCCTGGCCGGACGCAGCGACGACTACCGGGAAGGCGTCAGCGCGTTCCTGGCAAAACGCGCGCCGAACTTTACGGGGAAATAATATGGTGAATATCCATACGGTCGCCGTCATTGGCAGCGGCACCATGGGCGCCGGGATTGCCGAAGTGGCAGCCAGCCACGGTCATCCGGTTCTGGTGTACGACATTGACGCAGCGGCGATTTCCCGCGCCGTCGACGGCATTCGCCAGCGGCTGTCCTCACGCGTTGCGCGTGGAAAACTCTCTGCCGACGCCGGGGAGCAGATCCTCGCCCGCCTGACGCCGGTGACGAATATCAGTGCTCTGGCGAAAGCCGATCTGGTGATCGAGGCGGCCTCCGAGCGGCTTGAAGTGAAAAAGGCGCTGTTTACCCAGCTGGCAGAGGTTTGCCCGCCGCAGACGCTGCTCGCCAGCAATACCTCGTCCATTTCCGTTACCGCGATTGCGGCGGAGATAAACCACCCTGAACGCGTCGCCGGGCTGCACTTCTTCAATCCTGCCCCGGTGATGAAGCTGGTGGAGGTGGTCAGCGGGCTGGCGACCTCACCAGAAGTGGCCGATGCGCTGTGCGAGCTGGCGCTGAGCTGGGGAAAGCAGCCGGTACGCTGCCAGTCCACGCCGGGGTTTATCGTCAACCGCGTGGCGCGCCCGTTCTACTCGGAAGCCTGGCGCGCGCTGGAAGAGCAGGTGGCAACGCCCGAGGTGATTGACGCCGCCCTGCGAGACGGCGGAGGCTTCCCGATGGGGCCGCTTGAGCTGACGGACATGATTGGTCAGGATGTCAACTTTGCCGTGACCTGCTCCGTGTTTAATGCCTTCTGGCAGGAGCGTCGTTTTCTGCCGTCGCTGGTGCAGCAGGAGCTGGTGCTGGCGGGGCGTCTGGGTAAGAAAAGCGGGCAGGGCGTTTACCGCTGGCTGGAGGACAAACCCGCCGTCAGATGGCTCGCCCCGGTCAGCGATAGCTTCAACCCCATGCGCGTACAGCGAAGAAGTGACGGTGTCACGGAAATTGACGATCTGTTGCTGATCGAAACGCAGGGTGAAACCGCGCAGTCGCTGGCGCTGCGCCATGGCTGCCCGGTGGTGGTGGTCGACCGCATCGAGCGGGATGTGGCCGTGATAGCCGCCGCACCCGGCAACCCGCACGCCGCCACGCAGAAAGCCATTTACTGGTTGCAGCACCAGCAGAAACGGGTGGTCCAGATTGCGGATTACCCCGGTCTGCTGGTCTGGCGCACGGTAGCGATGATTGCCAACGAAGCGCTGGACGCCCTGCAAAAAGGGGTCGCCAGCGAGCAAGACATCGATACCGCCATGCGCTTAGGGGTCAACTATCCCTGCGGGCCCATCGCCTGGGGCGAGCGCCTTGGCTGGCAGCGTCTGTTAACGCTGCTGGAGAACCTGCAACGTCACTACGGCGAGGAACGCTATCGCCCCTGTTCACTGCTGCGCCAGCGTGCGCTTCTGGAGAGTAGCTATGAGTCATAACGCCTGGCATAACGCCCGTGCGATGTACGAACGGGACGCCTGCGCGCAGGCGATGGGGATGGACATTCTCGACATGGGCGAGGGCTACGCGGTGGTGACCATGACCATCACCCCGCAGATGCTCAACGGGCATAAAACCTGCCACGGCGGACAGCTGTTCTCGCTGGCCGATACCGCCTTTGCCTACGCCTGCAACAGTCAGGGGCTGGCGGCGGTGGCCTCAGGCTGCGCCATCGATTTTCTGCGTCCGGGCTTTGCCGGCGATAAGCTGACCGCTACCGCGTGGGTGAAGCATCAGGGCAAACTGACCGGCGTATACGACATTGAAATTCAGAACCAACAACAGAAAACCGTCGCTCTTTTTCGCGGGAAATCGCACCGCACCGGCGGCAGTGTGACAGGAGAAGCCTGATGCGTGACGCATTTATTTGTGAGGGTGTGCGTACCCCGGTCGGTCGCTACGGTGGAGGATTATCCAGCGTGCGTGCCGATGACTTAGGGGCCGTGCCGCTGCGTGCGCTGCTGGCGCGTTACCCGCAGCTCGATCTGGAGCGCATAGATGATGTGATCTTCGGCTGCGCAAATCAGGCCGGAGAGGATAACCGCAACGTAGCGCGCATGTCGTCGCTGCTGGCCGGGCTGCCTCAGACCGTTTCCGGTACCACCATTAACCGCCTGTGCGGCTCCGGTCTGGATGCCCTTGGCTTTGCGGCACGCGCCATTAAGGCCGGGGATGGCGATCTGCTGATCGCCGGTGGCGTCGAATCCATGTCCCGTGCGCCGTTCGTGATGGGCAAAGCCACCGCGGCGTTTCAGCGTCAGGCGGAGATCTTCGACACCACCATCGGCTGGCGATTTGTGAATCCGCTCATGCATCAGCAATACGGAACTGACAGCATGCCGGAAACGGCAGAGAATGTAGCGGAATTGTTAAATATAAGCCGTGCCGATCAGGATGCATTTGCCCTGCGCAGCCAGCAGCGCACCGCGCGGGCGCAGCAGAATGGCGTTCTGGCGCAGGAGATTATCCCGGTACAGTTGGCGGGGAAAAAAGGTGCCGTAACGGAAGTGAGCGTGGACGAGCATCCGCGCGCCGAAACCACCCTTGAACAGCTTGCCGCGCTGAAAGCTCCGTTCCGCAAGAACGGTGTGGTGACGGCGGGGAACGCCTCCGGCGTGAACGACGGGGCGGCGGCGCTGATTATCGCCAGCGAGCCGATGGCGCTTGCCCAGGGGTTAACGCCGCGCACACGCATTGTGGCCATGGCGACCGCGGGCGTCGAGCCGCGCCTGATGGGATTAGGCCCGATTCCCGCCACCCGTAAGGTGCTGGAACGTGCCGGACTCAGTATCACCGATATGGACGTCATTGAGCTTAACGAAGCCTTCGCCGCACAGGCGCTGGGCGTGCTGCGTCAGCTGGGTTTGCCGGATGACGCGGAGCATGTGAACCCGAATGGCGGGGCGATCGCGTTAGGTCATCCGCTGGGAATGAGCGGTGCCAGACTGGCGCTGGCCGCGAGCAATGAATTGCACCGACGCGGCGGGCGCTACGCGCTGTGTACGATGTGCATCGGTGTGGGTCAGGGCATTGCCATGATCCTTGAGCGTGTTTGAGCGAACAATAATGTGAGTACCCTGCGATGATAAATACAACAAAGCTTGATCCGATCGAAACCGCGTCCATTGATGAATTGCAGGCGTTGCAGACCGCGCGCCTGAAGTGGACGCTGAACCACGCCTACAACAACGTTCCGATGTACAAACGCAAGTTTGACGCCGCGGGCGTTCACCCTGACGATTTTAACGAGCTGGCGGACCTGCAAAAATTCCCGTGCACCACCAAGCAGGATCTGCGCGACAACTACCCGTTCGATACCTTTGCGGTGCCGATGGAGCAGGTGGTGCGCATCCACGCCTCGTCGGGCACCACCGGAAAGCCGACCGTGGTGGGATATACCCAGAATGATATCGACAACTGGGCCAATATAGTTGCCCGTTCCCTGCGCGCCGCCGGGGGCAGCGCGAAGGATAAAATTCACGTGGCCTACGGCTACGGGCTATTCACCGGCGGGCTGGGGGCGCACTACGGTGCCGAGCGTCTGGGTGCGACGGTGATCCCGATGTCCGGCGGCCAGACGGAGAAGCAGGCGCAGCTGATCCGCGATTTTCAGCCGGATATGATCATGGTGACGCCCTCATACTGCCTGAATTTAATTGAAGAGCTGGAGCGTCAGATGGGCAGTGACGCCAGCGCCTGTTCCCTGCGCGTCGGCGTGTTTGGCGCCGAGCCGTGGACGCAGGCGATGCGCCGCGAAATTGAAAAACGGCTGGGCATTACCGCGCTGGATATCTATGGTCTCTCCGAAGTGATGGGGCCGGGCGTGGCGATGGAGTGTCTTGAAACCGCTGACGGCCCGACCATCTGGGAAGATCACTTCTACCCGGAGATCGTCAACCCGAATGACGGCACGCCGCTGGCTGACGGCGAGCAGGGCGAACTGCTATTCACCACCCTGACCAAAGAGGCGCTGCCGGTGATCCGCTACCGCACCCGCGACCTGACGCGCCTGCTGCCGGGCACTGCACGCACCATGCGCCGGATGGATCGCATCAGCGGGCGCAGCGACGACATGCTCATCATTCGCGGCGTGAACGTCTTCCCGTCACAGCTGGAAGAGGAGATCGTTAAGTTCGAACATCTTTCGCCACACTATCAGCTGGAGGTGAACCGCCGCGGGCATCTTGATTCACTTTCGGTGAAGGTCGAGCTGAAACAGAGCAGCTTAACGCTGACCCATGAGCAGCGCTGTCAGGTCTGCCATCAGCTGCGTCATCGGATTAAATCGATGGTGGGGATCTCGACCGACGTGATGATCGTTAACTGTGGCAGCATACCGCGCTCCGAGGGTAAAGCCTGCCGGGTGTTTGATTTGCGTAAAGTGGCAGCCAACAGTTGAATTCCCCTCACCCCAGCCCTCTCCCAAAGGGAGAGGGTGTATTGAGTTCCCTCTCCCTTTGGGAGAGGGTACACCCCAGATTCGTATGCTATGATTCATCCAGGAAAAAAATAACAACAGAATGAATCACATGAATAAACTTGATGCCTTTATCCAGCATGCAGTCAGCTCTGTTCCCGTCAGCGGAACGTCGCTTATCTCCTCACTGTATGGCGACGCGCTTTCGCACCGCGGCGGAGAGATCTGGCTCGGCAGCCTGGCGGCCCTGCTGGAAGGGATGGGATTTGGCGAGCGCTTTGTGCGCACCGCGCTGTTTCGCCTCAACAAAGAGGGCTGGCTGGACGTGTCCCGCATTGGCCGCCGCAGCTTTTACCGTCTCAGCGACAAGGGGCTGCGTTTGACCCGCCGCGCGGAAAATAAAATCTACCGTGCGGAACTGCCGGCGTGGGATGGTAAATGGCTGCTGCTGCTCTCCGAGGGGCTGGATAAAACCACCCTCGCGGACGTGAAAAAACAGCTCATCTGGCAAGGGTTCGGCACGCTGGCGCCGAGCCTGATGGCCTCGCCGTCGCAGAACCTGGCGGACGTGCAGTCTCTGCTGCATGACGCGGGCGTGGCGGAAAACGTCATTTTCTTTGAGGCCCATTCACCGCTGGCCTTATCACGTGCGGCGTTACGAGCCCGCGTGGAAGAGTGCTGGCAGTTGACCGAACAAAACGCGATGTACGAAACGTTTATCAGCTCGTTCCGTCCGCTGTTGCCGCTGCTGAAAGAAGCGCCGCCTGAGGCTTTGACCCCGGAACGCTGCTTCCAGATCCAGCTGTTACTCATTCATTTTTATCGTCGCGTGGTGCTGAAAGATCCGCTGTTGCCGGAGGAGTTACTTCCTGCGCACTGGGCGGGACAGAGCGCGCGACAGCTGTGCATTAACATCTACCAGCGCGTGGCGGCGGGAGCCCTGGCGTTTGTCAGTGAGAAGGGGGAAACCTCCGTGGGCGAGCTGCCCGCTCCCGGCACGCTTTATCACCAGCGTTTTGGTGGTCTGAATATCACATAAGGAGAGGGTATGCCTGTTTATCAAATTGATGGTCTGACGCCGGTCGTGCCTGAAGAGAGCTATGTTCACCCGACCGCGGTGCTGATTGGCGACGTGATCCTCGGCAAAGGCGTTTACGTGGGTCCCAACGCCAGCCTGCGCGGTGATTTTGGCCGGATCGTGGTGAAAGACGGCGCGAACATCCAGGATAACTGCGTGATGCACGGTTTTCCGGAGCAGGACACGGTGGTGGAAGAGGACGGGCATATCGGCCACAGCGCGATCCTGCACGGCTGCATTATCCGCCGTAATGCGCTGGTGGGGATGAATGCGGTCGTGATGGACGGGGCGACGATCGGCGAAAACAGCATCGTTGGGGCGGCGGCGTTTGTGAAGGCCAAAGCGGAAATGCCTGCGAATCACTTAATTCTTGGCAGTCCGGCGAAAGCGATTCGTGAGCTAAGCGCGCAGGAAATAGAGTGGAAAAAGCAGGGCACGCGGGAGTATCAGGTGCTGGTGGACCGTTGTAAGCAGACGCTGCACCAGGTGGAGCCGCTGCGTGAAGAAGAGCCAGGACGCAAACGGCTGGTCTTCGATGAGAATTTACGGCCTAAGTCGGCTGGCCGGGATAAATAAGGCTGTTCGCTCCCGCACGTTGATCAAGGCGTGAAAATGAGCTCAATACGCATCCGGCAGGGGCCGGTCAATCGACACCAGCTTTCCGCGCTTCATGGTGATATATCCCCCGGCTTTAAGATCTGCCAGCACGCGAAAGACATGCGTTCGTGACAGGTTAGTGCGCTTGATGATAAACAGCGCCAGGCCCTCATTCTCTCCCGTGTGGGTCTCCTGCCGATAGAGATAGCGGTACAGCATTGGTTTGATGGTCTGGTAGCTGGTGACCTGCCTGCGTTCATTGTGCAGGTCGATGGTAAATATGGACATGTAGGTCAGTATGGTGGCCAGCGCCTGCATGCGCTCAGGCCCGCCCTGGAAAAATATCTGGTCGAAGTCGACCCAGGATATTCTCACCAGCTTCACCTTCGCACTGCTGCGATATTCATACTTCGCCAGTGGACAATACCTTTCCATTAACCCTATCGGCATATACTCGATAGTATTGCCAATATTAAGGCCATCATCAGGCATTAATATCGTCAGCGACCCTTCAGTGCAAAAATAGATATAGCCAGGCTCGACGGTGAGTTTTTTATTTGCGGCAACGGTTAAGGCCTCGCCTTTACAAAGCATGTGCGGAAAAAATTGCCCAATATTGAGTTGCTGATAATAGGTATGGATATCCTGAAAATTCACGCTAAGCCTCTCCCCGCAACGTTTGCCGTGGTAGCGAGTATAGCAGCAATAGGCCCCGAATTGCGAACCCATAAATAACCAGTCCCATATGGGACTATGATGGAAAGGTATTCTGTTTAGAATGGTCGTCAATGAGTTCGCATTAAAATTATCCGCCAACAGTAAATATCCAGGCGGCGCAATTAATCTATGAGGCCATTCAATGAAATTAACCCTAATTGCTAAACATCTGGCGCTTGCCGGTGTGTTGACGTCGCTGTCGCTTTCCGCGTTTGCGGAAGTGCAGCCGCAGGATGCCACTGCCACGACCCGGCAGGTAAATAACGCCCTGTATAACAAATTACCGTTTGCCGATAAAACCGACTTTGAGAACGCCCATAAAGGTTTTATCGCCCCGCTGCCACAAAACATGATTAAAGGCGAGCAGGGGAACGTTATCTGGAACCCGGCGAAATATGATTTCGTGAAAGAGGGTGAGAAAGCCCCGGATACGGTAAACCCGAGCCTGTGGCGTCAGTCACAGTTGATCAACATTGGCGGGCTGTTTAAGGTCACCGACGGCGTGTATCAGATCCGTAATCTCGATCTCTCCAACATGACCATCATTGAGGGCGAGAAGGGCATTACCGTTATCGACCCGCTGTTAAGCGCTGAACCGGCGAAAGAAGCGCTGGATCTCTACTATGCAAACCGCGGCAAGAAACCGGTCGTCGCTGTGGTGATCACCCACAGCCACGTTGACCACTATGGCGGCCTGCGCGGCGTGGTTGACGAAGCTGACGTCAAGTCTGGCAAAGTGAAAATCTACGCGCCGGATGGCTTTATGAAAGAGGCGGTTTCCGAAAACATTATGGCCGGAAACGCGATGAGCCGCCGTGCGAGCTATATGTACGGCAACCTGCTGAAGCCGAATGCAAAAGGCCAGGTGGGTGCAGGCCTTGGCACCACCACCTCTGCGGGTACTGTCACCCTCATCCCGCCGACCGACTACATTACCCATACCGGTCAGGAAGAAGTGATCGACGGTTTGACCTACGACTTTATGATGGCGCCGGGTTCAGAAGCTCCGTCGGAGATGCTGTGGTATGTCAAAGAGAAGAAAATGATCGAGGCCGCAGAGGACGTGACCCATACTCTGCACAACACCTACTCCCTGCGCGGCGCGAAAATCCGCGACCCGCTGGCCTGGTCTAAGTACATTAACGCCGCCATTGAGCGCTGGGGCGCGGACGCGGAAGTGATTATTGCGCAGCACCACTGGCCGACCTGGGGTAACGAGAATATCGTCAAGCTGATGAAAGGCCAGCGCGATATGTACCGCTACATCAACGACCAGACCCTTCGTATGGCAAACAAGGGGCTGACCCGCGACGAGATCGCCGCCGAGTTTAAACTGCCGGAATCGCTGGAAAAACAGTGGGCAAGCCGCGGTTACTACGGCTCCGTTAGCCACGACGTCAAAGCCACCTACGTGTTTTATCTCGGCTGGTTCGACGGCAACCCGGCAACCCTCGACGAGCTGCCGCCTGAACTGGCTGCGAAGAAGTTCGTGCAGTACATGGGCGGCGCTGATGCCATCATGCAGAAAGCCAAAGCGGATTATCAGCAGGGTAATTACCGTTGGGTTGCTCAGGTGGTAAGCAAAGTGGTCTTTGCCGATCCTAACAACCAGGCTGCCCGTAATCTGGAAGCCGACGCGCTGGAGCAGTTAGGTTACCAGGCGGAAGCGGGCACCTGGCGTAACTTCTACCTGACCGGCGCGCAAGAACTGCGTAATGGCGTGAAGAAGCTACCGACGCCGAACACCGCCAGCCCGGATACCGTGCGGGCGATGACCCCGGAAATGTTCTTCGACTACCTGGGTGTGCACATCAACGGGGTGCGGGCCGGTAACGCGAAGGCGGTCTTCAATGTCGATCTCGGTAAGGATGGCGGCAAATACAAGCTGGAGCTGGAAAACGGCGTGCTGAACCATACCGCCAACGCGCAGGCGAAGGATGCTGACGCAACCATCACGCTGGACCGTACCACGCTGAACAACATCATCCTTAAGAAAGAGACGCTGAAGCAGGCGATGGATAAGGGTGACGTGAAGGTGAGCGGAAACGGGGCGAAGCTGGAAGAGATGCTGAGCTACATGGACACATTTGACTTCTGGTTCAATATTGTGACGCCATAAGTTTAGCGTTCATCCTGGTTAATCCTGGCGCCTTGTTGCGATAAGGCGCCATTTTTTTATTCACGCATTGCCAGCGCGCTGGCGCTTGCCGGATCGAACAGCGAAATACTCTCGATCTGATCCAGCATGATCACTTTGCGAAAATCCATGGCGCTTTTGGGCTCTGAATCGAGCGTAATATCATGCTCGGCATACCATTTGCTGTAGTTATGTTCGATACAGAGCTGCATGTTTTTCCCGTCACGGTAGCCGCTCAGCATCGGAATAAGCACGATATTGGCCGTTTTTTCATACTCCAGCGTGGCGGTATGGATCATCCCAATATAGATCCGCCGCGATTTCAGCGTGACGTGCGCCAGTTCACCTTCCTCCATGCACTGATAGAGCAGCTGTTCAATCCCGCTCGATTGCGCCAGCCGCTTGTAGAGCTTTTTTCGGCCTTCGCCGTCCAGCCGCGCGCTCCCGGCCCAGTTCGAGCGGTAGAGACAGAACAGGATCGCGAAGGTCAGCATTTCCACCACCGGGGCCTGAATCCCCAGGAAGCTCCAGTTCATAAAATCAATTTGCCAGTCGGCATATTTTGCAGACGTGAAATGGAACGTGTTGTCGGCGGCGGAGAGGGCGAACAACAACAGCCAGAGCAGGCCGGTGGCGATCACGCCCTGTAAAACGAAAATGCAGCCATACAGCGCCACAAGGAAATAGACGTCCCAGCCGAATGAACGCTTAATTTTGAACCGGGTTGAGAGATCGCGGCTGGTGTACCAATAGCCGCATACCATCAATACCATGAATATTGCCGTACCCATTTCAGGCCCTCTTCAGCGCGTTGACATGGCGCAGAAAGTCCTGCCGCACCTCGTGGCTTTTGTAGTTAACCGAGGCGTTTCCATCCTGATCGATGATGATGCGGTCGCCATCCTCTACGGCTTCGATAATTTCCTGGTGACTCATGACCTGCAACAAGGATTCCGGGCTGGAAAAGAGCGTCATCAGTAAATGTTTCATCGCGTGACATCCTTATGAATTAAAAGGATAAGTCTGGAAGATAAATGGCACCTTTGCCTTAAGGTTATCCCTAAAAAAACGGCAGCCTGGCGGCGAAATTCAACTTTATGCTCAAAATGGTTGCGCGAGGTAACATTTCAGGTCTTTGAAAAATAATAAGAATAAAAAATATATCTGCGCAAACTTGGACAAATAACGTTAATTGTGTAAGTTTAAATTATGCGATTTCGCTACGTTGTTTACACCCAGGATGTGACCCATGAGCACGTTGCCGTCCGTCATCAGTCGGTTCGTTGAGTACTACGCCACGCTGGATACCCAGCCACCTTCGGCGCTGGCGGGGATTTATCGCGCCGATGCCACGCTTATCGATCCCTTTGGCGAACATAGCGGGGTGTTCGCGATCCAGCGCTATTTCACCCACTTGCTGGCTAACGTCCAGCACTGTCGCTTTACCGTTGATGCGCCGTTGCAGCAGGGCGATCGCTTTGTGGTCACCTGGATAATGCACTGGTCGCACCCGCGTATTGCCCGGGGTGCAGTGCGACAGCTGCCGGGCTGCTCCGTGGTAGACATGCGCGACGATCGCATTGTTCGCCAGCGGGATTACTACGATGCCGGAGAGATGATTTACGAACATCTCCCGATACTCGGCTGGGCCGTACGCGGCGTGAAGCGGAGAGTGAAATCATGAAAACGGTTCTGATCACCGGCGCAAGCTCGGGCATCGGGGCGGGGCTGGCGAAATCTTTTGCCGACGATGGTTACCGGGTGATTGCCTGCGGGCGCGATGCGCAACGTCTGGCCGCTGTGCATCAGCACAGCCCCAACATCACGGTGCGCCTGTTCGATATGACAGACAGGGACGCCTGTCGCCAGGCGCTGGCGGACTGTGCTGCCGACACGGTGATTCTCTGCGCCGGAACCTGCGAGTATCTCGACCGCGGCGAGGTGGATGCCGAGCTGGTGGCGCGGGTCATGACCACCAATTTCATGGGGCCGGTAAACTGCCTTGCGGCGTTGCAGCCGCAGCTGGTATCCGGCAACCGCGTGGTGCTGGTCAGTTCGATGGCGCACTGGCTTCACTTCCCGCGAGCCGAAGCCTATGGGGCCTCTAAAGCGGCATTAACCTGGTTTGCCGACACGCTGCGCCTCGACTGGGAACCGAAAGGGATTGCCGTCACGGTCGTTTCACCCGGTTTTGTCGACACGCCGCTGACCCGCAAAAACGATTTCCCGATGCCGGGCCGGGTCAGCGTGGGGGACGCCGTCCACGCCATTCGTCGCGGTCTGGCAAAAGGGAAGGATCACATCGCGTTTCCCGCCGGGTTCAGCCTGGCGCTGCGCCTGCTTTCCGGCCTGCCCGATGTACTTCAGCGCGCTTTGCTGCGCGGGATGGTGCGACCATGAAAATCGCAATTATCGGCAGCGGCATCGCCGGGTTAACCTGTGCCTGGCGGCTCGCCGGACATCATCAGATCACGGTGTTTGAGGCGCAGGCCACCCCGGGCGGCCATACCGCAACGGTGGATGTCGACACGCCCCAGGGCACCTTTGCCATCGATACCGGTTTTATCGTCTACAACGACCGCACCTATCCGCGCTTCATGGGGCTGCTCAGCGAACTGGGCATCAGCGGGCAAAAAACGCAGATGAGCTTTTCGGTGCACAACCCGCAGAGCGGGCTGGAGTATAACGGGCACACGCTGACGTCGCTGTTCGCCCAGCGTCGTAATCTGCTGAACCCTGCCTTCTGGACGCTACTGAAGGAGATAGTGCGCTTTAACCGGCTGGCGAAACAGACGCTCCGGGGCGAAGTCGATGGATCCGCCACGCTGGAAACATTCCTGCGCCAGCACCGCTTTACGCCCTTTTTTGCGCGCCACTACATCCTGCCAATGGGAGCGGCTATCTGGTCGTCGTCGCTACAGGAGATGAAACGCTTTCCGCTGCCGCTCTTTTTACGCTTTTTTGAAAACCACGGTCTGCTGGACATTACCCATCGTCCGCAGTGGTACGTCGTGCCAGGCGGCTCCCGGGAGTATATCCGCGCGATGATGGACATGCTTGGCGATCGCCTGACGCTGCACCTCAACGCGCCGGTTCAGAAGGTTGTTCGCCACGATCGTGGCGTCGATATTGAGCGGGAAGGCGTCACTCATACCTTCGATCAGGTGATCTTCGCCTGTCACTCTGCTCAGGCGCTGGCGATGCTCGCCAGCCCAACGCAGGCTGAACGTGAGGTGCTGGGTGATATCGGCTGGCAGCGTAACGAGGTGGTGCTTCACAGCGATCCGCGCTGGCTGCCGGTGCGCAAGCGCGCGTGGGCGAGCTGGAACTACCGCCTCAGCGAGCAGGATCGGGCTAGCGCCTGCGTCACCTACAACATGAATATCTTGCAGGGACTGCCGCCGGGTAGCCCGCTGTTTTGCGTCACCCTCAACCCGGAAACGCCGGTGGAGGAACGCTTTGTGCTGCGCCGCTTTGTCTATGAGCATCCGCTTTTTAACCCGCAAAGCTGGCAAGCCCAGGCCCGACGCGGAGAAATAAACGGTCGCCAGCGGAGCTGGTTCTGCGGCGCGTACTGGTACAACGGCTTCCACGAAGATGGCGTACGCAGTGCGCTGGATGTGGTAAACGCTATCGCGGCCGGGGAGGGCAACTGAGATGAACAGCTGCCTTTACCACGGTACATTGCGCCATCGTCGGCTTGCGCCGAAAGCGCACCATTTTACCTATAGCGTGTTTATGGCGTGGCTCGATCTCGATGAGCTGGACGCGCTGCCCTCTGTCGGCGTGCGTCGTAACCGCGTTGCGCCCGCGGCATTTTATGATGCGGACTACCCGCTGGGCACGCCGCTCAAAGAGCGCGTCCTTGAGCGTCTGGAAAAGCTGACCGGCGAGCGTCCGGCGGGGCGGGTCATGCTTCTGACTCAGCTGCGCTATTTCGGTTTTCATTTCAACCCGGTCAATTTTTACTACTGCTATGACGGCGAAGACACTCTGCGCTGGGTTCTCGCCGAAGTGCGTAACACGCCGTGGAATGAACGACATTACTACGCGGTAGCGGGGCGGGACGCCCCGCCGACGCAGAAAGCGTTTCACGTCTCGCCCTTTAATCCGATGGATATGGTTTACCACTGGCGCTTCAACAGCCCGGACAGCACGCTGCGCATGCATATCGAAAACCATCAGGAGACGAAGGTGTTTGATGCCACCCTGACGCTGCGCCGGGCGCCGCTGACGCGCGCAGCGCTGCGTTCGCTGCTGGCGCGGATCCCGTTGATGACCCTCAAAACCGTTTTCGCCATTTACTGGCAGGCGCTCAGGCTGTGGCTGAAGCGCGTGCCGCTGCATAACCATCCCCTCAGCAGGAGTGAACGCTCATGACCGATCCCGTCTTTGCGCTTGAACCCGATATCCCGCGCAACGTCCGCGTCGCGCGATGGTTGCTCTTCCGCCTGCTGAACGGTCTGCGCGGTGGCTCGCTGACGCTGCGTGAAGGCGCGCAGACGTTCCAGTTCGGCGACGCCTCCGCCGCGCTTCATGCTGAGGTGCAGGTACTTGCTCCGGGCGTCTACTGGCGCATTTTAACCGGGGGCAGCCTCGCCGCGGCACAAGCGTGGATGGATGGCGACTGGGAGACGCCCCACCTGACGCCGCTGCTGGAGCTGATTGCACGTAATAGCCAAATCCTCGGGCAACTGGAAAAAGGGTTTCGCCTGCTCGGGAAACCGGTGGAGCGGCTACGGCACTGGATGCGGCGCAACTCCCGCGCTCAGGCGCGTGAAAATATTGCCGCCCATTACGATCTGGGCAACGCCTTCTACGCCCATTTCCTTGATGAAGACCTGCTGTACTCCAGCGCGCTGTTTAACGGGGACGAGCAGGATTTGAACGCGGCTCAGCAGGCGAAAATGGCCAGGCTGTGCGACCAGCTGGCGCTCACGGCAAACGATCATCTGCTGGAGATTGGCACCGGCTGGGGGGCGATGGCGGAGTACGCCGCCCGTCACTACGGCTGTCGGGTGACCACCACCACGCTGTCGCAGGAGCAGTACCACTGGGCCACCGCGCGGATCGCCCGGGCAGGGTTGCAGGATCGCGTTGAGGTGCTGCTTTGCGACTACCGCGATCTGACCGGGGTTTACGACAAACTGGTCTCGGTTGAGATGATCGAAGCCGTCGGCCAACGCTACCTGCCAACGTTTTTCCGTACCTGTCAGGCGCGTCTGCGTCCAGGTGGGCGGATGGCGATTCAGGCCATCACCATTCAGGATCAGCGCTATCGCGACTACAGCAAAAGCGTCGATTTTATTCAGCGCTACATCTTCCCCGGCGGCTTTTTGCCCAGCATCACCGCCATGAATGAACTGATGACCCGCCATACCGATTTTGTGGTGCGTAACCTCTTCGATATGGGGCCGGACTACGCCCGCACGTTGGCGCACTGGCGTCAGCGTTTCGTTCACGCCTGGCAGGAGATTGAAAAGCTCGGGTTTGATGACCGTTTCCGGCGGATGTGGCTGTACTACCTCGGCTACTGTGAAGCCGGGTTTAATGCCCGCACCATCAGCGTGGTGCAGTTGACTGCGGAACGCGTATGAAGCGCTACGGGCAGGTATTTCTGTTGGCCATCGGTTTTGATCTCTACTGGACGCTGGTGGTGCTGTTTCGCGAGCAGGGGCTGGTCATCTGGATCGCGCTGGCGGTGCTTGCCTGGCTGTTATTACCGCCATCACACCGGGTATACGCCCTTGTGCTGGCGGCGTCGGGTGCGTTGCTGGACGCCCTCTGGGCGCTGACGGGGCTGATTGCGTTCACGGGCGCGTCCCTGATGCCGCTATGGATGGTGGCGCTGTGGCTAATGTTTGCCACCGTCTGGACGCACCTGACCCGCACGACCACCTTGCCAGGATGGTTGCTAACGGTGCTGGCGACTCTGGGCGGACCGGTAGCCTACCTGATCGGCGAGCATCTTGGGGCCATTACGTTTCAGGAGCCGACCTTTATCGTCGTCAGCTGGATGTTCCCCGGCTGGCTGGTGCTAATGCTGTTTTTCCACCTGTTGATGGGGAGACAACAATGAGAAATCTGGTACTGATGCTCGCGTTATCCGTCTTCACCTATACCGTGCAGGCGGCAGACTGGCTGAGCTGGCGCAAGGTGGGTGACGCCACCCTCACCTGGGGGCCGTTTACCGTCTATACCTCTCAGCTTCTGACGCCCGACGGCAGCTATACAGGATTAGACGGCGATAATGCGCTGATTATCACCTATGCCCGGGACATCGATGGTGACGACCTGGTCGAGGCGACCCGTGACCAATGGCAGGCGCAGGGCATTTTGCAGCAGGAGCCGCAGAGTGAAGCCTGGCTGCGGATGCTAAAAGCGCTCTGGCCCGACGTCACGCCCGGCACGCAGCTCGCGTTTGTGGTTAATAACGGCCAGGGACAATTCTGGTATCGCCCCACGGCGTCGCAGAAAAAATTTACGCCACTCGGGCCACGCCAGACGGCAGCGTTTAGCTCACGCTTTCTGGCGATATGGCTCGATCCCCGCACCGAATATCCTGAACTGCGTCAGCAGTTAACTGGAGGAGCACAATGAAACGTTTCCTGCTAGTGGCGCTTGCCCTGACGATGCTGGTGGCCGGATGTAGCACCGAGGTGACAGAGTATCGTCAGCAGCAGCCACGGCTTGATATTTTTACTTACTTCCAGGGGAAAACCGAGGCGTGGGGGATGGTGCAGGATCGCAGCGGTAAGCAGATCCGCCGTTTTCAAGTCGAGATCGCCGGGGATGTTATCGGCGATACGCTGACCCTGAACGAGCATTTTGTCTACGATGACGGCGAAAAGCAGCAGCGCGTCTGGCATATCCGCCGCGTTGGGCAGAATCGCTATGAAGGCACGGCGGGTGACATAGAAGGTGTCGCGACAGGCCAGGCGGCGGGCAATGCCCTTAACTGGCGCTACAGCATGAACGTGAAGGCGGACGGCAAAACCTGGCTGCTGCACTTTGATGACTGGATGTATTTGCAGGACAGCACCCGTCTGTTCAATAAAACGGAGATGAAGAAATTTGGCGTCACCGTCGCCACGGTGACGCTGTTCTTTACCCGCAAAGAGGGCGGTTAATCCTCTTCGGGCTGAGGTTTACTGCTTGAGTAGATGAAGAAGAGCGCAATACTCAGGCAGACGACGGCCCCGAAACGGCTCACTGAAAACGGAATGGCTTCATTGTTCAGCCAGCCAAAGTTATCAATTAGCATGCTCATGGCCAGCTGGCCCAGGATAACCGCTACTGTGGCAACAGCGGTCCCGATGCGCTGCACCGCGAGCACCATAATCACGATATAGGGCACGCCGCAGAGGGCGCCCAGAAGCTGCCATTTGGGTACATCCATCAGGCTGACCGCCTGTTTCGGCTCAAAAAAGAAGATCAGCAGGGCGGTCACCAGCGCGCCGACGGAAAACGTCAGAAACGCGCTTTTGAATACCCCCACGCTGCTGCCTAATTGCCCGTTAATGGCAGCCTGAATGCTCAGCGTTGCGCCGCCAATCACCGCCAGAATAATCATAATCACTGTCATAACGTTACCCCTGCGCCACGAGAATGAGCGCGGCGATGATAAATCCCAGCGCAATAATGCGTTTTGTATCGATCCTGCGGTGCGGCGTACCCAGCAGGCCATAGTGGTCAATAATCAGGCTTTTAAAAACCTGGCCTGCCAGAATGCCGATCATCGTCATGGCAATGCCGATCGCAGGCGTGGCAATGGTGAGAATGATGACATAAACCGGGCCGAGCACGCCGCCTAACAGGTGCCATGAAGGCTGCGCAAAAAATGAGGGACTGTTGCGGGGGCTGAAAAACAGCATCAGCAGAAACGTCAGCCCCGTTCCCACGCTGAATATGCTGAACGCCGCCCACAGGTCGCCCACCTCTGCGCCCAGCGGCCCCAGCAGCCCGGCTTCCACGGACAGCCCCATGCCACCGGCGATCACCAGTAAAATTAAAATAATGTGCATAACGCTTTTTCTCCTTTTTCCAGGCGGAGAAGATTACGTCTGAACATCATTGAGAAAAATGCCATAATGCAGAAAACACCTGTGCAGGAAATGCATTAATGATGGATGCCGGACATATCAGCATTCGCGCGCTGCTGATCTTCATCGACGTTTATGAAACGCAGAATTTCTCCGTGGTGGCGAGGCGGGAAGGGATTTCTGCGTCGCAGGTCTCACGCGTGATCCACCAGCTTGAGGACGCCCTCGGGCAACAGCTTTTCTACCGCAACACGCGGGCAATTATGCCCACAGAGAGCGGGCATCTTTTTGTGCGCTATGCCAGGGCGATGGCCGGGAATATGGAGGACGCGCGACGCGAGCTGGATGAACGCGCCCGCGAGCCGTCGGGCACGCTGCGTATCAATGGCCCGGTCTTTTTCGGACAGAGGCACATCGCGCCGGGCCTGCCGGGGCTTCTGGCGCGTTACCCGCGCCTCTCCATTGAACTGACCCTCACCGACGATTTTATCGATCCGCACCGTGACGCCGCGGACGTTATCTTCCGCATCGGCGCGCTGACGGACTCCTCGTTTCACGCCCGGGTGTTCGGGCAGCAGTTCTACCATCTGGCGGCCTCGCCGGACTATCTGCAAAAACATGGCGCGCCCGAGGGGCCGGACGATCTCAGCCGTCACCACTGTCTGGTTTACCGCGGCTCGTCCGGGCCTAACCGCTGGCTGATCCGACAGCCGGGCGAGGCGTGGGTTCACTATCCCATCGTACCGCTGATGACTTCCAATAACGCGGAAACGCTCCTGATTGCGGCGCTGGGCGGTATGGGCGTTGTGCTTTTCCCGGACTGGATGGTGAGCGAACGACTCAAAAGCGGTGAGCTGGTGGCACTGCTGCCGGAAATGGAGTGTTCAATTAATACGGAGCCATTGACGATTGCGGCGATTTACCCGAACGCGCGTCATCCGCCCCTGAACGTCAGGGCGGTGATTGATTACTATATTGAGCGATTCGGTACGCCGCTGTACTGGCAAACCTGAAGGTTAGCGGGCAAGCTCGCGACGGATAATGTCAGCCCCGGCGCTTAACGCCTTCAGCTTACCGTTGGCGACCTGGCGGGAAAGGGGAGCCATACCGCAGTTGGTGGACGGATAGAGCTTATCTGCATCAACAAACTGCAACGCCTTGCGCAGCGTATCGGCGACCTCTTCAGGCGTTTCGATGGTCTGGGTGGCGACGTCAATTGCCCCGACCATCACTTTTTTACCACGGATAAGCTCCAGCAGATCCATCGGCACGCGCGAGTTGTGGCACTCCAGCGAGATAATATCGATCTTTGAGGTCTGCAACTTAGGAAACGCCTCTTCATACTGGCGCCACTCGGAGCCGAGCGTCTTTTTCCAGTCCGTATTGGC
Source organism: Enterobacter cloacae complex sp. AR_0002 (assembly GCF_001922365.1). Taxonomy (NCBI): domain Bacteria; kingdom Pseudomonadati; phylum Pseudomonadota; class Gammaproteobacteria; order Enterobacterales; family Enterobacteriaceae; genus Enterobacter; species Enterobacter cloacae complex sp. AR_0002. Next base: position 1,368,531 of record NZ_CP018814.1, on the reverse strand, counting down.
TTTGATGCCGTACCCGTAACAGATATGTACCGCGGTTTCGCATTTCAGTCCTTCAATGGCGCGCTCCAGCGCGGCAATGCCCCAGTCATTCACCTCGTCGAAAAAGACGTTAAAGGCAGGTTCATCGAACTGAATAATGTCGACACCGGCCGCCTCCAGCTCGCGGGCTTCCTGATTAAGGATTTTTGCGAACTCCCAGGCCAGCTTTTCACGGCTTTTATAGTGAGCATCGTATAGCGTGTCGATCATGGTCATCGGGCCGGGCAGCGCCCACTTGATCGGCTTGTCCGTCAGCTGGCGCAGGTATTTCGCGTCGTCAACAAACACCGGTTTCTGACGCGCCACCGCGTCTACCACGGTCGGCACGCTCGCATCGTAACGGTTACGGATGCGTACCGTCTGACGGTTCTCAAAATCCACGCCGCTGAGATGTTCAATAAAGGTGGTGACGAAATGCTGGCGAGTTTGTTCCCCGTCGCTGACGATATCAATCCCGGCGCGAATCTGTTCATCCAGAGACAAACGTAGCGCATCCTGTTTCCCTGCAAGTAATTCCTCGTCCTGGAGTTTCCACGGCGACCAGAGCGTTTCCGGCTGCGCAAGCCAGGTGGGTTTCGGCAGGCTGCCAGCCGTCGATGTCGGGAGCAATGTTTTCATGAGAAGAACCTTTTATCCGTATTAAATGAAAGCGTGAAGTGATGAGACCACTGCTCAAGAAGGGTTTTGTAGGGTTTGATAAACCGCTCTTCGGTATATTTCCCCTGTTCAATGGCCAGCCGGCTGCGCTCTTCACGGTCATAGACGATTTTTGTTAATGAGTGATCCTGCTGATTCAGGTCGGGCTGATAGCACTGTCCCGCAGCGGAATTGGCATTGTAAATTTCCGGTCGATAGATCTTCTGGAACGTCTCCATGGTGCTGATGGTGCCGATCAGCTCCAGATTGGTGTAATCACGCAGTAAATCGCCGGTGAAGAAGAAGGCGAAAGGCGCGACGCTGTTTTCCGGCATGAAATAGCGAACCTTCAGGCCCATCTTCGCGAAGTACTGTTCCGTTAGCGACTCGCCGTCCGGCTGGTACTCATACCCCAGCACCGGGTGGTGGTTACCGGTACGACGATAGGTGTCTTTGCTGGAGACGCTCAGGCAGATCACCGGCGCTTTTTTGAAGTTCGCCTGATATTCCGCAGAATGAACAAAGCTTTTAAAGATATTGCCGTGCAGCTCGCCAAAATTCTCGGGGAGGGTAAAACGGGGTTGATCTTTATTATGCTCCAGCAGCAGGACGCTGAAATCATAGTCACGAACATACGATGAGAAGTTATTTCCGACGATGCCTTCGATGCGCTCGTGGGTTTTTTTATCCACGATTGTCGTTTGCAGAATTTCGATGGCCGGGAAAGTAAAATCGCCGCCGATATTCATATCGACTGAAATAATCTCCAGCTCGACGGCATAGCGGTCAGCTTTCGGGTTATCCCAGCTCGCCAGCGCGTTAAAGCGGTTGTTGATCATCACCAGCGTGTTGCGCAGGTTCTCCTGACGCTTCTCGCCACGCGCCAGGTTGGCGAAGTTGGTGGTGGTACGCGTGTTTTCTGACGGGTTATAATTTTCATCAAAGCAACTGCGCTTAAGGGTAAATGTGAAAGCCTGACTCATTTGGTTATGCATCCTAAGTTCATGTTGCCGGAACGTTATCAATGCATAATTTATGCCTGAGCCCCTGGCGCAGGGGAAGTGACTTAATTTCACTGCAACATGAGGGTTCTTCATGAACTGCGCGATTCAGGTATAATCCCCCGACATTTCCAACCGGTTTAAACGAACATGACAAAACTCACCCTACAAGAGCAGATGCTGAAAGCGGGCTTAGTCAGCAGTAAAAAGATGGCGAAGGTCCAGCGCACGGCGAAAAAATCCCGCGTCCAGGCTCGCGAGGCGAGAGAGGCTGTTGAAGAGAACAAGAAAGCCCAGCTGGAGCGTGATAAGCAGCTGAGCGAACAGCAAAAACAGGCGGTGCTGGCAAAAGAGTTCAGGGCGCAGGTGAAGCAGCTGATTGAGATGAACCGCATCACCGTGGCGAAGGGCAACATTACCTTTAACTTTACCGACGGCAACCTGATCAAAAAAATCGAGGTCGATAAGCAGACGCAAACCCAGCTGATCAACGGCCGTCTGGCGATTGCCCGACTGGTGATTAATGCGAAGGGCGACTGTGATTACGCGATTATCCCGGCGGTGGTGGCGGATAAAATTGCCCAGCGCGATGCGGACAGCATTGTGCTTAACAGCGCGCTGAGTCAGGAAGAGCAGGACGAAGACGATCCGTACGCAGACTTTAAAATCCCTGACGATTTAATGTGGTAATCCCCGCTCAGAATGGCGCGGCGTGACGGGCGTTTATCGTCTCGCCGCTCAGCGGATGAATAAAATTCAGAACGCTGGCATGCAGCATTAGCCGGGGCGTTTCTTCCGCGCCCGGCCATTCCAGACCACCATACAGATCGCACCCCAGAATAGGGTGGCCTAACTGCTGGCAGTGAATGCGCAGCTGGTGGGTGCGACCGGTCTCCGGGGTAAGCTCTACCCGCGTCAATGGCATTGTCGTATCCTGATAAATACGTTCCATCACCCGATAGCGAGAGCGAGCGGGCTTACCGGTGCGGGCACAGATCGTCATCAGCGGAAACAGTGCCGGATCTTTGGCAATCGGGGCATCCACGGTCCCTTCGTCCTGTTCCACATGTCCGCACAACAGGGCGGTGTAAACCTTGCTCACGGCGCGCTGGCTGAACTGGTGACAAAGCGCGGCGTTAATCGCCTTGTTACGCGCAATGACCATCAGGCCCGAGGTGCCAAAATCAAGGCGATGCACCAGCGTGCAGCCGGGAAAGGTTTGCACCAGACGATGGTGAACGGAATCACGGTTTTGCGGATTTTTTCCCGAGAGGCTAAGCAGGCCGGAAGGTTTGTTGATCAGCAGCAGATGCTCGTCCTGCCAGAGGATCTCAATGTCGTCGTGACAGGGTGGTGCAATAAACGTATCGATTATGACAGACATCAGGCCGCCCGGCTGGAGAGTGGGTGCGGATGATAACGAAATATGCAGGAAAAGAAAAACCCTCCCACCGGGCGGTGAGAGGGGGAGATCTTAGGCAGCGACCAGGCTGTCGATAGCGGCTTTCGCGTCGGACTGAGCTTTGGTAGCCACTTCCGGGCCGTAAGCGATACCTTCAGCGAACACAAAGTTCACGTCGGTAATGCCGATGAAGCCGAGGAACAGCGTCATGTACGGCGCCACCAGGTCGGTTGGGGTATCTTTGTGAATACCGCCGCGGCTGGTCAGGACGATAGCGCGTTTACCTTTTACCAGACCTTCCGGGCCGTTCTCGGTGTAACGGAAGGTTACGCCAGCGCGCGCCACCAGGTCGAAGTAGTTCTTCAGCTGGGTAGGAATGTTGAAGTTGTACATTGGGGCGTTGATCACGATAACGTCGTGCGCCTGCAACTCAGCAATCAGCTCGTCGGAGAGCGCCAGGGCTTCCTGCTGACGCGGGGTAAGAGGCGCATCGCTCGGACGCAGCGCGCCAACCAGCTCGCCGTCCAGCACAGGAATTGGGTTTGCCGCCAGGTCACGCACGGTGATTTCATCCGCGCTGTGCTGTTCACGCCACTGTTCAACGAAATAGTCAGACAGCTGACCAGACTGTGAATACCCTGCCAGAATACTGGATTTCAACACTAATACTTTGCTCATGGGAAATTCCTGTTTTGTATTTGATTGAGGGGGTTGCCCCGTTGCTTGTTGACACTTTATTCACAATCCTGCCACAGGGATAGCGCAATATATCGAAGCCTATGTTCGAATTTTTTGAATAAGGCGAGAAAAGCGCTGATGTGGTACTCTATAGCAATCATTAAAAAGAGATTTTATCCGGCAGTGCACTGCCCGTTAACGCTATGACAGAACACCAAAAATTGACCTTCTCCATGCTGATGCAAAAGCTTGATTCACTGATGCTGCGCGATAAACAGCGGTTTGCGCGCCGTCTGCATGGCGTTAAGAAGGTTAAAAATCCTGATGCACAACAGGCCATTTACCAGGAAATGGCCAAAGAGATTGAACAGGCGGCAGGGAAAGTTGTGCTGCGTGAAGCCGCACGTCCGGAGATTACCTATCCGGAAAACCTGCCCGTCAGCCAGAAGAAACAGGACATTCTTGAGGCCGTACGCGACCACCAGGTGGTGATCGTCGCGGGGGAAACCGGTTCAGGTAAAACCACCCAGCTGCCGAAAATCTGCATGGAGCTGGGCCGCGGGTTGAAAGGGCTGATCGGTCACACCCAGCCGCGTCGTCTGGCGGCGCGCACCGTGGCGAACCGTATTGCGGAAGAGCTGCAAACGGAGCCGGGCGGCTGCATCGGCTACAAGGTGCGATTCAGCGACCACGTCAGCGATAACACCATGGTTAAGCTGATGACCGACGGTATCCTGCTGGCGGAAATCCAGCAGGATCGTCTGCTGATGCAGTACGACACCATCATCATCGATGAAGCGCACGAGCGCAGCCTGAACATCGACTTCCTGCTCGGCTACCTGAAAGAGCTGCTGCCCCGGCGTCCGGATCTGAAAATCATCATCACCTCTGCGACCATTGACCCGGAGCGTTTCTCAAAACATTTCAACAATGCGCCGATTATTGAAGTCTCAGGCCGAACCTACCCGGTTGAAGTGCGCTATCGCCCGATTGTGGAAGAGGCGGACGATACCGAGCGCGACCAGCTTCAGGCCATCTTCGATGCCGTCGACGAGCTGGGCAACGAGAGTTCTGGCGACATTCTGATCTTCATGAGCGGCGAGCGCGAGATCCGCGATACCGCCGATGCGCTCAGCAAACGCGATCTGCGCCATACCGAGATCCTGCCGCTGTACGCGCGCCTGTCCAACAGTGAGCAGAACCGCGTGTTCCAGCCGCACAGCGGACGCCGCATCGTGCTGGCGACCAACGTGGCCGAAACCTCGCTCACCGTGCCGGGCATTAAATACGTGATCGACCCGGGTACGGCGCGCATCAGCCGCTACAGCTACCGAACCAAAGTTCAGCGCCTGCCGATTGAGCCGGTTTCCCAGGCGTCGGCTAATCAGCGTAAGGGCCGCTGCGGCCGCGTGTCGGAAGGGATCTGTATTCGTCTTTATTCGGAAGACGATTTCCTGTCGCGCCCGGAGTTTACCGATCCGGAAATTCTGCGGACCAACCTGGCATCCGTTATCCTGCAAATGACCGCGCTGGGGCTGGGCGATATCGCCGCCTTCCCGTTTGTGGAAGCGCCGGATAAACGCAATATTCAGGACGGGGTGCGCCTGCTGGAAGAGCTGGGGGCCATCACCACCGACGAGCAGGCGACGGCCTACAAGCTAACGCCATTGGGCCGCCAGCTTAGCCAGTTGCCGGTCGACCCGCGTCTGGCGCGCATGGTGCTGGAGGCGCAAAAACACGGCTGCGTGCGCGAGGCGATGATCATCACCTCGGCGCTCTCCATTCAGGATCCGCGCGAGCGCCCAATGGACAAGCAGCAGGCGTCGGATGAAAAACACCGTCGCTTCCACGATAAAGAGTCTGATTTTCTGGCCTTTGTGAATCTGTGGAACTACCTGGGCGAGCAGCAAAAAACGCTCTCTTCAAATCAGTTCCGCCGTCAGTGCCGGGTGGATTTCCTCAACTACCTGCGCGTGCGCGAGTGGCAGGATATCTACACCCAACTGCGCCAGGTGGTAAAAGAGCTGGGCATTCCGGTCAACAGTGAACCGGCGGAGTACCGCGAAATTCATATCGCCTTGCTGACCGGCCTGCTGTCCCATATCGGGATGAAGGATGCGGATAAACAGGAATTTACCGGCGCACGCAACGCGCGTTTCTCCATCTTCCCGGGCTCCGGGTTGTTTAAAAAGCCGCCGAAGTGGACCATGGTCGCCGAGCTGGTGGAAACCAGCCGTCTGTGGGGGCGTATCGCCGCGCGTATCGATCCGGAGTGGGTTGAACCGGTGGCGCAGCACCTGCTGAAACGCTCATACAGCGAGCCGCACTGGGAGCGCGGGCAGGGCGCGGTGATGGCGACGGAAAAAGTCACCGTCTATGGCCTGCCGGTGGTCGCTGCGCGTAAGGTTAACTACAGCCAGATCGATCCGGCGCTGAGTCGCGAGCTGTTTATCCGCCATGCGCTGGTGGAGGGCGACTGGCAGACGCGTCATGCGTTCTTCCGCGAAAACCTGAAGCTGCGCGCCGAGGTGGAAGAGCTTGAGCACAAGTCCCGCCGCCGCGACATTCTGGTGGACGACGAGACGCTGTTTGAGTTTTACGACCAGCGCATCAGCCACGATGTGATCTCGGCGCGCCATTTCGACAGCTGGTGGAAGAAAGCCAGCAAAGAGACCCCGGACCTGCTCAACTTCGAAAAGAGCATGCTGATCAAAGAGGGCGCGGAGTCGGTCAGCAAGCTCGACTACCCGAACTTCTGGCATCAGGGCAACCTCAAGCTGCGTCTGACCTATCAGTTTGAGCCAAGGGCCGACGCGGACGGCGTGACCGTTCATATTCCGCTGCCGCTGTTAAACCAGGTCGACGAGAGCGGGTTTGAGTGGCAAATTCCCGGCCTGCGCCGCGAGCTTGTCATTGCATTAATCAAATCCCTGCCTAAACCGGTGCGGCGTAACTTTGTGCCGGCGCCGAACTACGCCGAAGCGTTTTTGGGCCGCGTCACGCCGCTGGAGCTGCCGCTGCTGGACGCGCTGGAGCGTGAGTTCCGACGCATGACCGGGACCACCATCGACCGCGACGACTGGAACTGGGATCAGGTGCCCGATCACCTGAAAATCACCTTCCGCGTGGTGGACGATAAAAACAAAAAGCTGCTGGAAGGCCGCTCGCTTTCGGAACTGAAGGACGCCCTGAAGGGCAAAGTGCAGGAAACCCTGTCTGCCGTGGCGGACGACGGTATCGAGCAGAGCGGGCTGCACATCTGGAGCTTTGGTCAGCTTCCGGAAAGCTATGAGCAGAAGCGCGGGAACTATAAGGTCAAAGCCTGGCCCGCGCTGGTTGATGAGCGCGACAGCGTGGCGATTAAGCTCTTTGACAATCCGCAGGAACAACAGCAGATGATGTGGCGCGGGCTGCGTCGACTGCTTCTGCTTAACATCCCGTCGCCGATTAAGTATCTGCACGAGAAGCTGCCGAACAAAGCCAAGCTGGGGCTCTACTTTAACCCGTACGGTAAGGTGCTGGATCTGATCGACGACTGCATCTCCTGCGGTGTGGATAAGCTGATCCACGAGGCGGGCGGTCCGGTCTGGACGGAAGAGGGCTTTGCTCAGCTTCATGAAAAGGTGCGCGCGGAGCTGAACGACACCGTGGTGGAGATTGCCAAACAGGTCGAGCAGATCCTTACCGCCGTGTTCAATATCAACAAGCGCCTGAAGGGTCGGGTGGATATGACCATGGCCCTGGGGCTGTCGGACGTGAAGGCGCAGATGGCGGGGCTGGTGTATCGCGGCTTTGTCACCGGCAACGGCTTTAAGCGTCTGGGCGATACGCTGCGTTATTTGCAGGCGATTGAGAAGCGTCTGGAGAAAATGGCGGTCGATCCGCATCGCGATCGCGCGCAGATGCTGAAAGTCGAAAACGTGCAGCAGGCGTGGCAGCAGTGGCTCAACAAACTGCCGCCAGCGCGTCGCGATGACGACGACGTGCGGGAGATCCGCTGGATGATCGAGGAGCTGCGCGTCAGCTTCTTTGCCCAGCAGCTCGGTACGCCGTATCCGATTTCGGATAAGCGTATCTTGCAGGCGATGGAGCAGATCTCCGGCTAAAACCGTTGCCCGGTGGCGCTGCGCTTACCGGGCCTACGGGAGAGCATGTGGGCCGGGTAAGGCGCAGCGCCACCCGGCATGTTTTCACGCACTGCTCCAACCGCCGCCCAGCGCTTTATACAAATCAATTTGCGCCAGCAACAGGTTGTTTTTCACCTGTACCACGCTGGTCTGCACCGAGAACAGCGTGCGCTGCGCATCGAGCACATCCAGATAAGAAGAGTACCCGTTGCGGTAGCGGTTTTGCGCAATCCGCAGCGTCTCCTGCGCGACCGCCTGCTGTGCCAGCAGCTCGGTAAGCTGTTCCTGATAGCGGGTGATGGCATCAAGGCTGTCATTCACCTCAGCAAACGCGTTACGCACGGTTTTTTCGTAGCTATACAGAGCCTGATTCCGCTGGGACTGGGAGATATCCACCTGCGCATTCAGCGCCTGACGGTTCAGCAGCGGCGCAAGAATACTGCCGCCCACGCTCCAGAGCTGTAGGGGGTTATCCAGCAATCCCGACAGCGTGCGATCCTGCACCGATCCCGTGGCCGTGAGGTTGATCGACGGCAGCAGGCTGGCGCGCGATGCCGCCAGCGTCGCGTCTGCCGCAATCAGCTGACGTTCCGCCTGAACGATATCCGGGCGCCGGTTGAGTAGTGTCGACGGCAGCTGGGAGGGCAGTTTCAGCGGCGTCAGGGCATCAAAGCTTTCACCGCGCGCAACGTCACCCGGGTTGCTGCCCAGCAGCAGGCTAAGCGCATTTTCCTGCTGTGCAATCTGGTGCTGAAGCAGTGGAACCTGGGCGCGGGTGGCGCGCAGCTCAGAATCCGATTGCATCAGCTCAAGGCGAGAGCTGTATCCCGTCTCAAATTGTCGTTTGGCGAGATTGAACGCCTCTTCACGCGACTTCAGCGTGGATTGGGTAACGCGAAGCTGTTCATCCAGCGACAGCAGGGTGACATACCCGGAGGCCACCGATGATGCGACGGTAAGATCAGCCGCCGCTGCCGCCGCCTTTTGTGCCTCCAGCGATGCTTCAGCGGCACGGGAGGTGCTACGGTTTACGCCCCAGATATCCACGTCGTAGCTGGCGGTCAGGCTGCCTTTGTACAACGTACCGTATACCGGAAGCCCCGTGGCGGCGGACTGCGAGCGCGCGCGCGTCCCGGTCACGCCCGCGTCAAGCGACGGGAACAGACTGCCGTCGGCGGCGAACACCCGGGCCTGGTACTCGTTAATCCGCTCGCGTGCAATCAGCACGTCGCTGTTGTTCTTCAGCGCCTGATCCACATAGCGGTTCAGATTGCTGTCGTGAAAATTTCGCCACCAGAGCTGCTCTGTCGGGCTGGCTGGCCCCGACGTCGCGCGCCATTGGGCCGGTATGTGCAGGGACGATTTGGCGGGCTCAACGTCAACCGACTGGCATCCCGCCAGGATAGCCATCATCAGCAGGCCGGCTATCGGGCGAAGCGTCATTGTTTCGCCTCCCGCGTGTCGATGGTCACCTGCACCGACATGCCAGGGCGCAGCAGCCGGTACGCCTCCGGCTCACCGAGTACTTCAATGCGTACCGGGATGCGCTGGGCGATTTTAACAAAGTTGCCCGTGGCGTTATCCGGGGTGATAGCGCTGAACTCGACGCCTGTGGCCGGGGATATGCTCTCCACGCGGCCCTGATAGGCTTTATCGTTTAAGGCATCGACGGTGAATTTCACCGGCTGTCCGACGCGTAAATTCGCCAGCTGCGTCTCTTTGATATTGGCGATCACCCAGTGCTGCGGCGGGACCAGCGTGGTAAGGTGCGTCCCGGCGGCGACGTACGCCCCCAGACGCACTGCAATCTGCCCGAGCTGACCATCACGCGGCGCGACAATCCGGGTGTTTTGCAGATCGATCTGCGCCAGCTCCAGCGCGGCTTTCGCATTCTCAACGTCGGCCTCCAGCGAACCGCGATTGACGATAACCGTTTGTAAATCCTGACGCGACATCTCAAGCGTTGCTTTCGCCTGGTCGATATCGGCGCTCCCCTGGGCGGCACTGGCCAGTGCCGAATCGCGCTCGCGAATGGAAAGGGAGCCGTCCGCGGTCAGCTCTTTCACGCGTTTCAAATCCGCCTGGGTTTTCAGACTTTGGGCACGGGCGTTTTTCAGCGCCGCCTCGTTTTTGGCAATCACCGCTTCCGCGCTTCTGCGCTGTTGCAGGTTGTTATTAAGAGCTGCAATTTTCATTGCCAGCTGCGCCTCGGCCTGATGGACGCGCTGGCGATAGATACGGTCATCTATCTGCAACAGCAGTTCGCCTTTTTTAACCTGCGCGAAATCCTGAACATGGACCTCGGTAATGTAGCCGTTTACCTGAGGACTGATGAACGTAGTCTGGCCGCGCACGTAGGCGTTATCGGTAAACTGGGCATGACGCGTGAACGGGGGCAGCTGCCAGGCATAAAGGATCACCAGTACCCCGACAATGCCGATAGCCGCGGCGGTGAAAATGGACACGACGCGCACGTTTTTACGGGTGTTGGCCTGCTCTTTGGCGGCATCCTGCTGACTCATAACCTCTCCTGAAAAATAGTCATTACTTGTTGCCAGTGGCGTTCTTAAGGGCCATACGGGCGGTGATGCGCAGGCGCAGCAAGCGCCATAAAATCCAGACCAGCGTGGCAGTGGCAATGCTCGCCGTCAGGAGATAAGTATCGTTGTAAGCCAGAATGTTTGCCTCAAGCGCCGTCACCGTCTGGAGCTGGGTAATGGCCTGGGTTCCCAGCAGGGAACTGTCGCCAATCAGGCTTTTGTACATCTGGGTGTAAAGCTGAATACGTTCGTTCACCAGCGGGTTAAGGGTGGTGAGCTGGTCAGCCAGCAGGCTGGAATGGTACTTCTCGCGCCAGGTCTGGAAGGTGCCGAGGATCGCGGAACCCAGCAGGCCCCCAAGGTTCTGACTCATGCCAAACATCACGGAAAAGCTGACCAGGTTGCGCGGGTCGGCGATCACCCCGCCAATGGCGGCCAGCATCGCAGGCGCGAGGAAGAAAGCGCTGCCGAAGCCCAGCAGGAACTGGCTGAAAATAAGCTGATCCGGCCGGGTCAGGTTGTTGGACTGGCTGTCCAGCAGCGAGGCGACGATCATCAGCACCAGCGAGGTGATTATCGGCCAGGCCAGTTTAGTGGGCTTAATCGTCAGACAGCTGGTGACGATACCGCAGACGATCCCGGCGAAAATAGCCCACGCCAGATGGGTCATCTGTTCATTCTGTAGGCCCACATATTGCAGCCAGCCGATGACGCCCGTGTTCTGTTCCGCCAGTACGATGCGGATCAGCAGCATAATCAGCCCCAGGCGTACGATGCTGCCGCTGGACAGCCAACGGGTATTAAGCAGCGGGTTGCTGCGGTTATGTTCAAACACGATCGCAGAGACAATCAGCACCAGCGAGAGGGCCAGCGCCCAGCCGATCCACGGCGCTTCAAACCACCAGTCCAGACGCCCTAACGACAGAACCGCGCACAGCAGCGCCATGCCGGGCGCAAGCAAAAAAAAGGTAATGAAATCTTTCTTCTCGAAGACTTTGCGCCGATCGCCCGGCGGCAGCTTTAGCACCATCACGCAGGCCAGGGAGATCAGGGCCAGACCCAGCTCGAAGAAGTACAGCCCGCGCCACTCATCAAGCTGTAACAGCTCGGTGGAGAACAGCCGCGCCAGCGGGATCGCCAGCGACGACCCGGTAATGCCAATGGTCAGCGCCTTCAGTCGATGCTTTGCGGGCCAGGCCTGGATCTGGTAATAAATGCCGAGCGAGCTGAGCGCGGCGGCGACCATCCCGTGTGCCGCCCTTACCATCAGCGCCGAGCTAAGATCGTTCACAAACAGGTGGAAAAAGGTGACCAGCACATACAGCACCAGGAAGCCTTCCGTAAAGGCGCGCAAACCGTACTGCTGGCGAAACTTTACCAGCAGCAGGTTGATGGACACGTTGGTCATGACATAGACGGCAGGCAACCAGGCGATTTCAGTCGACCAGGCGCCAAAAGTGCCTTGCAGATTTTGCAGATTAGCGGTGACGACCGCGTTACCCAGCGCCCCGGTCAGACATACCAGCAGGCCGACCACGCCATAGGCGATCCGTTTTGGGGTTGGATGTTCCGGGGTGGAAGGGGAACCCAGCAGGGCGGGTTTCTCGTGTGGCTGCCACTCGCGAGGAGCATAAGGGTCGCGTTGGGGCAGGCGCATAACGTGGTTTACCTTTCAAAATGTTGAATTGTGAGCGGGCTAATGATTCTAAGGCTGACGCAAATCATAATTCAAGTGAATACGATTTTCTCAAGTTAATCAAATGTGAGTGCTTTTTGAGAACGTTCCAGCCCGTTTTTTCAGCATTCATGCCATAGCATGACGCGCAGAAAGGGGGATAATCGATGACTCTGTATGCTGTAAGGAGGTTACGATGACAATGGCACTTTTCCCCTGTCTGCCTGGCACAACACTCGACGCCGTGAATACCGTTGGGGCGTGGCTTGCTCAGGACGACTATCAGGACAATCAGTCCGTTGATCTGGTGATTCTGGCGGGTAATGCGGTGATCCCCGCGATTGATGCTGCCTGTAAAAACGCGGCTGAACAGGGTGTTCCTCTGATCATCAGCGGCGGGATCGGTCACTCGACGACCTTCCTCTACGCCGCGATTGCGAAACACCCCCGCTATAACAGGATACCCACCACCGGGCGGGCTGAGGCAGCTATTCTGGCCGACATCGCCCGTGAATTCTGGAACATTCCGGCTGAGCATCTTCACGTTGAGGATCAGTCGACCAACTGTGGTGAAAACGCCCGCTTCAGCCGGGCGTTGATGAAACAATCCGGACTGAACGCCGCCCGGGTGCTGGTGGTGCAGGACCCGACGATGCAGCGGCGCACAATGGCTACGTTTGCCCGCGTATGCCGCGACGAGGCCGCAGCGCCCGCATGGGTGAGTCATCCCGGCCTGACGCCCGTGCTGCAAAACAGCGACGACGGTCTGGTGTTTAGCGGCCCGGCCGAGGGGTTATGGCCGGTAGAACGTTACCTGTCGCTGGTGCTGGGTGAATTTCCGCGACTCAGGGACGACATCAACGGCTACGGTCCGGCGGGACGTGATTTCATTGCCCATGTCGATATCCCTGCCGACGTGGACGCCGCGTGGCAGATCCTGCGAAACGACGTCATTCTCACCGACGCGCTGGTGAGCCGTTCTCTGTTGTAATGCTCTTGCCCGTTTGCGCCATCTTTCACGCAAACGGGCAGCCTTTGTTGCCGATTTGTGATTTTGGAAACGGGCTGACCCGTATCTTTTATGAGATATCTCACAAAAACAGATTCATAGAGTAGGCAATTGCCCCGGTAATTATAGTTTTTAACAATAAGTTTACTTGTTAAAAACAGTGTGATTACAGGAGCAGGTTATGACAGTACCCGTACAACATCCTATGTATATTGATGGACAGTTTGTTGCCTGGCAGGGTGATGCATGGATTGACGTGATCAATCCGGCCACGGAAGAGGTCATTTCCCGTATTCCCGACGGCACCGCCGAGGACGCCCGCAAAGCCATTGACGCGGCAGAGCACGCGCAGGCTGGCTGGGAGGCGCTGCCAGCCATTGAACGCGCCAGCTGGCTACGCAAAATTTCCGCCGGGATCCGCGAGCGCGTCAGTGAAATCAGCGCGTTGATTGTGGCCGAAGGCGGCAAGATCCAGCAGCTGGCGGAAGTGGAAGTGAACTTTACCGCTGACTACATCGACTATATGGCCGAGTGGGCGCGCCGGTATGAAGGGGAAATCATTCAGAGCGACCGTCCGGGCGAGAATATTCTGGTGTTTAAGCGTGCCCTTGGCGTCACCACCGGCATTCTGCCGTGGAACTTTCCCTTCTTCCTGATTGCCCGTAAGCTTGCTCCCGCGCTGATCACCGGCAACACCATCGTTATCAAACCGAGCGAATTTACCCCAAACAACGCCATTGCGTTTGCCAAAATCGTCGATGAGATTGGCCTGCCGAAAGGCGTCTTTAACCTGGTGCTGGGCCGGGGTGAAACCGTCGGACAGGAGCTGGCCGGGAATCCGAAAGTGGCGATGGTCAGCATGACCGGCAGCGTCGGGGCAGGTGAAAAGATCATGGCTGCGGCTGCGAAAAACATCACCAAAGTGGGGCTGGAACTGGGCGGTAAAGCCCCGGCCATCGTGATGGACGATGCCGATCTTGAGCTGGCCGTGAAGGCCATTGTGGATTCACGCGTCATCAATACCGGGCAGGTGTGTAACTGCGCGGAACGTGTCTATGTCCAGAAGGGGATCTACGACCGCTTTGTGAATCGTCTGGGCGAGGCAATGAAAGCCGTCCAGTTTGGCAATCCGGCTGAGCGAACGGATATTGCCATGGGGCCGCTGATCAACGCCGCCGCGCTGGAGCGCGTGGAGCAGAAGGTGGCGCGCGCGGTGCAGGAGGGGGCCAAAGTGGTCCTTGGCGGTAAAGCGGCAGAAGGTAAAGGGTATTTTTATCCCCCAACGCTGCTGCTGGACGTGCGTCAGGATATGGCCATCATGCACGAAGAGACCTTTGGCCCGGTGCTGCCGGTGGTGGCTTTCGACACCCTGGAAGAGGCCCTGAACATGGCCAACGACAGCGACTACGGTTTAACCTCGTCTGTTTATACGCAGGACCTGAACGTCGCCATGAAAGCCATTAAGGGGCTTAAGTTCGGCGAGACCTACATTAACCGTGAAAACTTTGAAGCGATGCAGGGCTTCCATGCGGGCTGGCGGAAATCCGGTATCGGCGGGGCAGATGGTAAACACGGTCTGAATGAGTATTTGCAGACGCAGGTGGTCTATTTACAGTCGTAATCAGGAGCCCCCTCCATGCGAGGGGGTTCACATTTTCAGGAAAGGTGGTTATGTTGGCGCGATAATGGTTATTTATCGGGAAACAACATGCGCACAAAATATACGGGTCTGCAAATCAGCATTCACTGGCTGGTTTTTCTGTTAGTTATTATGGCCTATTGCGCCATGGAGTTCAGGGGATGGTTCCCGCGAAGCGATCGTCCGCTCATTAATATGATCCACGTTTCCTGCGGGATCAGCATCCTGGTGCTGATGGTGGCGCGCCTGCTTATCCGCCTCAAATTCCCGGCTCCGCCTATTCAACCGAAACCAAAAGCGATGATCACCGGGCTGTCCCATCTGGGGCATCTGGTTATCTACCTGCTGTTCATTGCGCTGCCGCTGATCGGCATGGTGATGATGTATAACCGGGGAAATGACTGGTTTGCGTTTGGCCTGACGATGCCGCATGCGGCGGAGGGGAATTTTGACCTGGTGGATACGCTAAAAGCGTGGCACGTGACGCTGGCGAATCTGGGATATTTCGTGATTGGTTTGCACGCCTTTGCCGCGCTGATGCATCACTATTTCTGGAAAGACAACACGCTGCTGCGGATGATGCCAAAAAAGCGTCAGTAACCGATAATGCCCTGCGAACCCGCAGGGCATTTTTTGCGGCTTATTGCAGTTGCGCGCGCTCCTGCGCCGTTAAGTCCAGTTCCTGAGTTGTACCCGTTTCTGAAGATTTTACCGCCGCTTCCAGCACCGCCATCACCGCCAGGGCTTCCACCGGCGGGACCGGGTTGTCAATCTTGCCGTTCAGGGCATCGCGCACGTTTATATAGTACTGCCGCTGGTCGCCTTTTGGCGCAGGGATAGCGCTGGCTTCACCCTGGGCATTAAGCAGCACCATAGCGTCGCTGTCTTCACCCCAGCGTTCACTACCCGGAATGACGCCTGCCAGCAGCTGGGCTTCCTGCTGATCGATGCGCGCTTTCACCACGCTAGCCTTGTCACCGTGAATGGTAAAGCGGGATACGCCGCCCGCCACCAGCATGCTGCAATGGAGGACCACTTTGTGTTCCGGATAATTCAGCACCACGTGCGCCCAGTCGTTAATCTCCGCGCCGTCACGCAGGGTGGCGATGTTGCCCTGTACCGACTGCGGCAGACCAAAAAGCTGTAGCGTCTGGTCAATCATGTGCGGGCCTAAGTCGAACCACAGGCCGCTGCCGGGAACGTTTTGCTCTCTCCAGCGCACGCGAACCTCCGGGCGGAAACGATCGATATGCGACTCAAAATGTTTCACCTTGCCGATGCTGCCTTGCGCAATCACCTGCTTAATGCCGAGAAAATCGCTGTCCCAGCGGCGGTTATGGAAGACAGAAAGCAGCAACTGTTTTTCTTCAGCCAGCGCAATCAGATCCCGCGCTTCCTGCATATCCAGCGTGAACGGCTTATCTACTACCACATGCTTGCCGGCATTGAGCGCCAGGATGGCCAGCGGCGCATGGGTCGCGTTAGGGGAGGCGATAACCACCAGATCGATATCCGGGTGCTGAATGGCCTCTTCCGGCGTGGCGACAACGAGCACGTCCGGCAGATCGCGTTTCACTTTCTCTTCATCCCGGGATGAGATCACCGCCAGCTTCAGGCCGTCAACGGACTGGATCAGCGGGGCATGGAACGTCTTACCCACAAAACCATACCCGATCAGCGCAATATTCATTGTCTTCACTTTATTCATGACCTTCTCCACGTTAATGTGCGCAAACGGTAACCTGCACGGCGCTATGGTCCCCGAGCTCTGCCCAGGGACGATCTAAAAACAGTTGATGAATCTCGGATAACCCTGACACCAGATACGGTTCGCACTGGTTGAGTTTTAGATGGTCGGCGACTACCCAGTGCGCCTGGCTTGCGGCCAGCATGGCACGCTTCACTTCGGCATCCGCCTCCTGACTGGCGCTCAATCCGAGTTCGGCATGGATGGCGCATGCGCCAAGGATGGCAATATCCGCCCGGTAGCGAGAGAGCAGTGAAAGGGTGGCGCTTCCGGCAAACAGGCGCTGTTTCTGATCCCACTTTCCACCGAGCAGGATCAGGTCGATACCTTCCCGATCGCTCACCTGTTGGGCGATATCAAGAGAAGGGGTGATGATGGTCAGCGGCCCATGAAGGAAAGAGGCAACGGCCAGCAGTGTGCTTCCGGCATCCAGAAACAGCGTCGAGCCCGCAGGCACGCATTGCGCAACCTGTTTACCCAGCCGCTGCTTGATTTCAGGCAGCAAGGTATTCCTGCTAACCCGGTTCATCGTCGAGAGATTCAGCGCGATGGCGCCACCATGGTTTTTTTGTGCCAGTCCCTGTTTTTCCAGGTCGGTCAGATCGCGACGGATAGTGTCCGCTGAAACCTGCAATCGATCTGCCAGCTCGGTAATGCTGGCCTGGCCTTGTTCAGTAATGATATCAAGCACATATTTCTGTCTGGCGGTTTTATGCATGGGCGCAGTATCCTGCAAAATGTCGCAATACTTCGCATTTTACAGCATTTTGCAGAAAAGGGAATCGGGACAGGCGCGGGATGTTATCCAAAAACAGTTTAATGGTGTGATTATTGATATCGCATTAATCAGTCATCAAAAACATGTATGTATCTTTTAGGTATGTTGTTATCGCTATGTTTTACTTATAAATTTGGCTTAAGCTGCCACATTCCAGCGCCTAATTGATATTTATAACTAATTTGTAATTATAAATTAGTGCATATATCTAACAATCTGTGTTTATAAAGTAAAATAATCCAGTTTTATTCGGTGGATTACTTAAGTTGACATTTCTTTGAAAATCTTTGTGTCTGATTCGGGGTGAAATTAACGCAAAAATGTACACCGGGGTATTTTAGAATTTTCTTTATATTACAGGGGGTTTATTTGTTTCATCTGAAAGGTCTTTTATAACGTTTTGTCCAGAAACCCCATCTTTTTTCTTATTTGTAACAACACATTAACATTGCGGGTGTGGTTGCTTATATCACATTTTGTTATGCTGCGAATCAATAAATATTTAAGTAAATTCTTAAAAGAAAAAAAGGATTGAACGGCTCTCGTCTCAATTGAAATGGGTTAGGGGAACTCTTGCCCGGAATTAATGGAGAAGGGGCAATGGATTACTGGCGAATTATTTGTACCTCTTCCTGGGTATTTATTTGGCTATCACCTGGAGTCGGGGGATATTATGAAGATGAAATGCAATAACAGGTTACTCAGATTATCTGCCTCCCTGACCTTAATTTCGTTGGTGGTGACTGCGGCTAATGCAAATAACGGCCAGGCGGGGATATCTCCCGTTGCGGCAATGACGATGAAAGAAAGTATTCTTTTCGCTCTCGATCGCGACCCCTCGGTGAGTCAGCAGGCGGCACAGCTGGGGATCGGCCAGGCACAAATAGACGAAGCGCGCAGTGGCTGGATGCCACAAATAGCCCTGAACGGGAGTACAGGTCACAGCCAGACCACCGATTCAAGCGGCTCGTTGCGAAATTCCGCAGCCTGGGGCCTGAGTCTGACGCAGCTGGTGTACGATTTTGGCAAGACCAACAACAGCATCAGCCAGTCTTCAGCTCAGCGTGACAGCTATCGCTACCAGCTGATGAGCACGATGTCTGCCGTCGCGGAAAAAACAGCCCTCAGCTATGTGGAAGTGAAACGCTACAGCGATCTGTTGCAGGCGGCAAAAGAGAACGTGCAGGCGCTTAAAAACGTTGAGCAGCTGGCAAAACTCCGCGCCGACGCTGGCGTAAGCTCCACCTCTGATGAGCTTCAGACCCGCACCCGTATTGCCGGGATGCAGGCGACGGTAGAGCAGTACAATGCGTCCCTGAACAGCGCCCGCGCGCGGCTGGCGGTATTAACTGGCATACAGGCTGAACGCTATTCACCGGTTCCGGGAGGTCTGGCCGTGGAGCCGGATTCTCTCAATCGGATTGATTATTACTGATCCCAACGGTGATGGCCGCGCAGAACATGGAGCGTTCAGCCCAGTACGGCGTAGAAACCGCGAAGTCTCAGCACTGGCCGACCTTAAGCCTGAAAGGGGGCCGCACCCGCTATGAGTCGGATAATCGCGCGTACTGGGATGATCAGATCCAGCTCAATATTGACGCACCGCTTTATCAGGGCGGCGCGGTCTCGGCGCGCGTCCGTCAGGCCGAGGGCGCAAGGGCAATGGCATCGTCTCAGGTCGATCAGGCCCGTTTTGATGTCCTGCAAAAAGCCTCCGTCGCACAGGCCGACTGGACCGGGGCGCGTGGACGAATGGAAGCCGGGAAACGTCAGCTGGAAAATGCGTTGCGCGCCCGCGATGTCTACAAAAATGAATATACCCTGAGCAAGCGCAGCATTAACGATCTGCTCAGCGTGGAGCAGGATGTCTGGTCTGCCACCTCCGCGAAAATAATGGCTGAATACGATGGCTGGAGTGCGGCGATTAATTACGCCTCTGCGGTGGATAATCTCATGCCGCTTATCGGAATAGAGAAAAACGCTGCCGCGAAATTACCTGATTTAAGTTAAAAAAGGCGCGCCTTTCTGCGCGAAATAAGTCAGACAATAATGGGTGATTTTTCCCAAGGATAGCTACATCCCTCTGGTGGACATATCCACAGGAATACGCGCACCTGCAAGGAGAAGAATATGAGTACCGCAAAAGTTGTTGATGTCATCATTCGCAAAACGGCAGAGAAGACGAAATTAACCGGTGAAGGGAATCTCTCGGTTTCTATTTCCTCACCGAGCGTGATTGAAATTCAGGGTTCTGCTCAGGACGTGGTGCGTTATGTCCGCCAGGGGAATGACCTCCTCATTTATATGAAAGATGGCAGCGTGATCCGCTGCAATAATTATTTTGTCGAAGACACGGAAACCCATAATCATTCCGAACTGGTATTTAACGATAACCAGGCGTTGACGCATATTTCATTTGCCGATGCCGGGGAAGCATCAGGCGTTGCCGCCACCGAATTAACCGCCCAGGCTGCACCCATTAGCAGCATTGAACCTTTCCTGGAGCAGGGAAGCGTATTAAGCGATGCGCCGTGGGGCTGGATTGCCGGTGCGGCGTTAGGGGGCGGTGCGATCGGCGCACTGCTGGCTCACGGCGGCGATGGCGAAACCAAAACGAAGGTTATTGATAATACAAAAGAAGTCGAAAGCGCCACGCCGACATTTTTGCTGACGGACAACGCGGGTGACAAGCAGGGCGTGCTGAGTGCAAAAGAGGTCACGGATGATAACACCCCCACCTTCAGCGGTACCGGGCAGCCGGGCGCGACCATTCAGGTTAAAGACGGCAGCGGCAGCACCATCGCCAGCACCATGGTCGCGAAGGACGGCACCTGGACGGTAACACTCCCGACCCAGGCGGACGGGGAACATACCTGGTCCGTCGTACAGATCGACGGCAGTAAAACGACCTCTGCGGGCAGTATTAACGTAACCGTTTCTACAGCGGATACCAGCGTGACGCTCGCCACCACGGCGGGTGATAACGTGATCAACGCCAGCGAACAGTCCGCGGGCTTTACGCTGTCCGGCACCAGCAAAAACCTGGCGCAGGGAACGGCGCTTACCGTCACGCTCAACGGTAGAACCTATACCGCAGAAGTGGGGGCAAACGGCGCATGGAGCGTGAAGGTCCCTGCTGCCGACGCACAGGCGCTGGGCGATGGTACCTGGACGGTCAACGTCAGCGGAAAAGACGCGGCGGGCAACACCGTGTCCGGCAGCCAGACGATTGGCGTGGATACCGCCTCGCCAGTGATCTCTGTCGACACGATCGCCCAGGACAACATCATCAACGCGGCTGAACATAATCAGCCGCTGACGCTGACGGGGAAAACCGATGCGGAAGCGGGCCAGATTGTGACGGTCACGCTGAACGGCAAAAATCACACGGCGACCGTGGGCAGCGACGGCAGCTGGTCCGTTACGCTTCCGGCCAGTGAAGTACAGACGCTGGCTAACGGCGAGCACACCCTGACGGTAAACGTCAGCGACAAAGCGGGTAATGGGTCCTCCATCACCGCCGATTTCACGGTCGATACCGCAGCGCCAGTGGTCACTATCAACACCGTCGCGGGCGACGACATTCTGAACACCAGCGAGCAGGGGCAGGCGCAGATTATTTCCGGCCAGGCGAACGGCGCGGCGGAGGGCGACGTTGTCACCGTGACCGTTGGCGGCAAGACCTTTACCGGTGTCGTCCAGGCGGACGGCAGCTGGAGCGTCGGCGTGCCTGCCTCCGTCATTGGCGCGCTGGGGGAAGGTAGCCACAGCATTTCGGTCGCCGTGACCGATGCGGCGGGCAACACCGGCAGCGCGACGCACGGCATTACGCTGAGCGGCAACCCGCCGGAATTTACCCTTGATCCCATCAGCCAGGATAACGTCCTGAATGCGCAGGAGGCCATGCAGCCCCTGAGCCTGAGCGGGACCAGTAATCTGCCGAACGGCAGCGCTGTCACCGTGACGCTGAACAACGTTAACTATCAGGCCACCGTTGAGAACGGTCGCTGGTCCGTTCAGGTGCCGGTTTCCGACGTGCTGGATCTGGCGAATACCCTTTACACCGTCAGCGTCAGCGGCACCGACAGCGTGGGTAACAGCGGCTCCGCCGAGGCGAATCTGCTGGTAGACACCGTGCTGCCGCAGGTGATCGTCAACACCTTTGCCGGGGATAACCTGGTCAATAACGCCGAAGCGGCGGTTGACCAAACCCTCAGTGGACGCGTCACCGGCGCGGCGGCGGGCGATACCGTCTCAGTCACCGTGGGCGGCAAGAGCTACACCGCGACGGTTGGCAGCGACCTGAAATGGAGCGTGACGATCCCATCGGCCGACCTCCAGGCGTTTGGCGACGGCGATTTAACCTTCAGCGCCTCTGTCACTAATGCGCACGGCAATACCGGCACCGGCGAACGTGATATCAACATCAACGCCGAACTGCCGGGCCTGCGCGTGAACACGATCTCTGGCGATGACGTGATTAACGCCATCGAGCAGCAGCAGGATCTGGCCGTCACCGGCTCCAGCACTCATCTGGCCGAAGGCACACAGATCACCGTTACCATCAATAATGTCGAATACGTCACCACGGTTAACGCCAGCGGCAGCTGGCAGATTGGCGTGCCGGCGGCGGACCTTCAGGCATGGACGGCGGGAGGCATCACCGTCAGCGTCAGCGCGGAAGATGCCTGGGGCAACACCGTGGCGGCTGAACACCCGATCGAGCTTGACCTGAATGCGGTGGCTGTCACCATCGATACCGTAACCACTGACGATATGCTCAACGCGGCAGAAAAAGGCGCGGATGTCACGCTTTCTGGTCAGACGCAGGGCGTGGAGGCCGGGCAGACCGTGGTGGTGAAATTCGCGGATCAAACCTTTACTGCACAGGTGCAGCAGGACGGCTCCTGGCACCTGACCGTTCCGGCGAGCGCGATGGAAACGCTGATCGACGGGCGTGCGCAGGTGAGCGTCAGCGTGACTAACGTCAACGGCAACAGCGCGGACGCCTCACGCGTGGTGATCGTCGATACGCAGCCGCCAGCCATTACGCTTGATAACCTGACCGACGACAACATCATTAATGCGGCAGAAGCGCAGCAGGATCTGGTGCTCAGCGGCAGCACAACCGCTGAAACGGGCCAGACGGTCACCGTGACGCTGAACGGTAAATCTTACCAGACCACGGTACAGGCGGACGGTCGCTGGCAGCTGAACGTGCCTGCCGCCGACGTGGGCGCGCTGACCGATGGCAATGTCACCGTGACGGCCACCGTCAGTGACGTGGCGGGCAACAGCAGCAGCGCGGACCGCGTTGGGCTGGTGGATGCTACCGTACCGCAGGTGACCATCAACGATTTCGTCACCGACACCAACACCGTTAACCAGCTGGCCCATGCTCAGGCGCAGATCCTGAGCGGCTCCGTCACCGGCGCGGCGGCGGGCGATTTGGTCACCATCACCATCAATAACGTGGACTACACCACCGTGGTGGATGCGGCAGGAAACTGGAGTCTCGGCCTGCCTGCGTCCGTCATTCAGGGGCTGACG
The DNA here is from genome assembly GCF_001922365.1 of Enterobacter cloacae complex sp. AR_0002. Taxonomy (NCBI): domain Bacteria; kingdom Pseudomonadati; phylum Pseudomonadota; class Gammaproteobacteria; order Enterobacterales; family Enterobacteriaceae; genus Enterobacter; species Enterobacter cloacae complex sp. AR_0002. The sequence goes on along the minus strand of NZ_CP018814.1, from coordinate 1,345,710 downwards.
GACGGCACCTGGACTATTAACGTCTCCGTGACCGATCGGTCCGGCAACACCGGCAGCAGTTCAGTGGATGTGGTGGTCAATACTGTGACGCCCGTTATCGGTATTAACACGCTGGCAGCGGATGACGTGATCAATGCGGCAGAGAAGGGCGAAGATCTGCTGCTTTCCGGTACCAGCAACCAGCCGGAAGGAACCACCATCACTGTTAATCTGAACGGTATCAACTACTCCGCCACCACCGACGCCAGCGGCAACTGGAGCGTTACCGTACCCGCCTCTGCGGTGAGCGCGCTGGGTGAAGCCAATTACACCGTAACGGCGAGCGTCACCGATAATGTGGGCAATAGCGCCGCTGCCACGCACGATGTGCTGGTGGACAGCTCGCTGCCGGTTGTTACCCTCAACAACTTTGCGGGCGACAATATCGTCAACGCGGCGGAAGTGGCCGCAGGGCAAACCCTGACCGGAAAGGTTTCTAACGCGGCATCGGGTGATACCGTCACGATTATCCTCGGCGGGCAGACATACACGGCTACCGTACAGGACGATCTCACCTGGAGCCTGCCGTTAACCCAGAGTCAGTTAACCGCGCTCGGCAACGGCGACCTGACCGTGTCGGCCAGCGTGACGAACGCGCACGGCAATACCGGATCGTCTTCCCTGGATGTCACCATTGACGCCGAGCTGCCCGGCCTGCGCATTGATACCGTCGCCGGTGACGACGTCATTAACATAATTGAACACGCGCAGAACCTGGTTATCTCCGGCACCAGCACCGACCTGGCGGCGGGTAGCACCGTCACCGTGAGCATCAACGGCAAGAGTTATTCCGCATCGGTACTGGCGGACGGCACATGGCAGGCTGCGGTTCCGGCCGCAGACGTCTCCCGGTGGGCGGACGGGTCGCTCACCATCAGCGCCAGCGCGCAGGATACCTCCGGCAACCCGGTGAACATCGGCACCGTGGTGGATGTCGATCTCGCCCCGGTGGCGATAAGCATTAACAACGTGACGGACGACAACGTGCTGAACGCGGCAGAAAAAGGCCAGGATCTGGTGCTGTCCGGCTCCTCCTCGAACGTTGAAGCGGGCCAGACCGTTACCATTATCTTTGCGGGTAAAACCTGGACCACGACGGTCGATTCCAACGGCGACTGGACCTGCACCGTACCGGCTGCCGATCTGAGCGGCCTGAAGGACGGCGACGCCAGCGTACAGGTCAGCGTAACCAACGTGAACGGCAATGCGGCCTCTTCCTCGCAGGCATTCAGCGTCGCTACCGCCGCGCCAGCGGTCACCATCAACACCATCAGCGGCGACAACATGCTAAATGCGGCAGAGGCGGCGCAGGATCTGACCCTGAGCGGGACGTCTACTGCCGAAGCAGGCCAGACGGTCACCGTGGCCTTCAACGGCAATCAGTACACCGCCCAGGTGCAGGCAAACGGCAGCTGGACGCTGGACGTACCGGCGGCGGATATGGCAGGCATCGCCGACGGCAGCGCGGCGGTCACGGTGACTGTGTCCGATAAAGCGGGCAACCCGGCCAGTGCAGGGGCGTCCGTGCTGGTCGACACTACCGTGCCGCAGATTACCTTCGACATTGTGGCGGGCGACGACATTGTTAATATTGCCGAGCACGGCCAGGCGCTGATTGTCACCGGCAAGGTGACGGGCGCGCAGGCGGGCGATGTGATTACCTTGACCCTGAACGGCAAAGACTACACAGCGATGCTGGACGGTGCCGGAAGCTGGAGCGTGGGCGTTCCGGCGGCAGACGTGGGCGCGCTGGCTAACGGCGATCAGACGATCTCCGCCACGGTCACCGATAAAGCGGGCAACAGCACCAGCGCGACGCACGCGTTTGACGTCTCCCTGACCGCGCCGGTGATTGCCATCAATACCCTGGCGGTTGACGACGTGATCAACGCGACCGAGAAAGGCCAGGACCTGTTGATCTCCGGTACCAGCAACCAGCCGGACGGGACCCGCATCACCGTAACCCTGAACGGTATCAGTTACGCCGCCACCACCGATGCCAGCGGTAACTGGAGCGTCACCGTTCCGGCGGCAAATGTCTCGGCATTGGGCGAAGCGAGCTATAGCGTGACGGCCAGCGTGACCGATACTGCGGGTAATAGTGCGAACACCAGCCATAGCGTGCTGGTCGACAGCGCGCTGCCGCAGGTCACCATTAATGCGGTTGCCACCGACGACGTCATTAACGCGGCGGAAGTGGCTTCCGGACAAACCCTGAGCGGGAAAGTGAGCGGTGCCGCGAGTGGTGACACTGTCACAATTTCGGTGGGTGGCAATACCTACACGACAACCGTGCAGGACGATTTAAGCTGGTCGGTTAACGTCGCGTCTGACGTGTTAACCGCCATCGGCAACCTGACCGTATCCGCCAGCGTCACTAACGGCCACGGTAATACCGGCTCCGGCGAGCGCGACATCACGATTGATGCCAACCTGCCTGGCCTGCGGGTCAATAAGGTGGCGGGTGACGACGTGATCAACAGCATCGAACACGGACAAAACCTGATTATCACCGGCTCCAGCGACGGTCTGGCAGCGGGTTCAGCATTGACGGTGACCGTTAACGGTAAAACCTACGCGGCCACCGTACTGGCAGACGGTACCTGGACGGCCGCCGTTCCGGCAGCAGACGTCGGCGCGCTGAGCGAAGGCACCGTCACCGTGACCGTTGAAGGCCAGAGCGCAGCGGGCAACCCGGTTTCTATCAGCCACGACGTGAAGGTCGACCTGGCGACGGTTGCTATCAGCATTGACGCTATCGCTACCGACGACGTAATCAATGCGGCAGAAAAAGGCGCAGATCTGGTGCTGTCGGGTGCCACCACCAACGTGGAAGAAAACCAGACCGTTACCATCACTTTCGGCGGTAAGACCTATAGCGCGACGGTGGATGCCAGCGGCAACTGGACGGCGACCGTACCGTCTGCCGATTTAGGTAGCCTGAAAGACGGCGACGCCAACGTGCAGGTCAGCGTCACCAACGTGAACGGCAACAGCGCCTCGGCGGGCCGCGAGTACAGCGTGGACGCCACCGCGCCGACGGTGTCCATCGAGATCGTCAGCGACAACAACATCATCAACGCGGCCGAAGCGCAGCAGGATCTGGTCGTTAACGGTGTCTCCAACGCCGAAGCGGGCCAGACCGTCACCGTGACGCTGAACGGCGTGGACTACACCACCACCGTACAGGCGAACGGCAGCTGGAGCGTCACCGTACCGTCTGCGGATATCGGCGCGATTACCGACGGCAGTTACACCATCACGGCAGCCGTCGCGGATAAGGCGGGTAACCCGGCCTTGGCGGACCGCGATGTGCTGGTGGATACCACGGTGCCACAGCTGACCATTAACACCGTTTCCGACGACGACGTGATCAACAGCGCCGAGCATGCGCAGGCGCTGATTGTCACCGGTTCCGTGACCGGTGCGGCGGCGGGCGACGTAGTGACCGTCACCATCAATAACAAAGATTACACGGCGACCCTGGACGCTTCCGGCAGGTGGAGCGTGGGCGTGCCTGCGGCGGACGTGAGTGCCCTGACCGCCGGGGATCACACCATCACCGCGGCACTGACCGATAAAGCCGGAAACAGCAACAGCACAACGCACGAGGTTGAAGTCAACCTCACTGCGCCGGTGCTGACCATTGACACCGTGTCCGGCGACGATGTGATCAACAGCAGTGAGAAAACGCAGGATCTGACCATCACAGGTACGGCTTCCGGGCTGGCCGCGGGCGCGGTGGTCACCGTGATGCTCAACGGCAAAGCGTACAGCGCCACGGTGGATACCAATGGCCAATGGACCACAACCGTTCCGGCGAGCGAGGTGGGGCAACTGGGTGAAGCGCTTTACACCGTGTCGGCCTCCGCAACGGACAGCGTCGGCAACAGCACCAGCACCTCGCACACCGTGAACGTGGAATCCGTGCTGCCTGGCGTCATCATTAACGCCGTGGCGGGCGACGACGTGATCAACGCGGCGGAGCTGGCAACCGGCCAGACCATTAGCGGCACAGTGGTGAATGCCGAAGCGGGCAACACCGTGACTGTGTCTGTTGGCGGCCATAACTACACCGCAACGGTGCAGAGCGATCTGACCTGGTCCGTCAGCGTACCGGAATCTGTGCTCACCGCGCTGGGCAATGGCGATCTGACCGTGACCGCCAGCGTCACGAACGGCGTGGGCAACAGCGGCAGCGGAGAGCGCGATATCACTATCGACGCGAATCTGCCGGGCCTGCGCGTGGACACCGTAGCGGGCGATGACGTGATTAACAGCATCGAACACGGGCAGAATCTGATTATCACGGGTTCAAGCGACGGCCTGACGGCGGGCACAGCGCTGACCGTCACCGTAAACGGTAAAACCTATGCAGCCACCGTGCTGGCAGACGGCACCTGGAGCGCGGCGATCCCTTCTGCGGACGTGAGTGCCCTTGCCGCAGGCGCGGTCACCGTGAACGTTGAAGGCCAGAGCAGCGCGGGCAATCCGGTGACTATCAACCATGATGTGACGGTGGATCTGGCAAACGTCGCGATCAGCATTGACGCCATCGCTTCCGACGACGTGATCAACGCCGCCGAGAGGGGTGCGGATCTGGTGCTCTCCGGCACCACCGCGAATGTAGAGGAAAATCAAACCGTCACCATCACCTTCGGCGGCAAGAGCTACACCGCCACGGTGGACGCTGAGGGTAAATGGACCGCCACGGTGCCGTCTGCGGATCTGACTGGTCTGAAAGACGGTGATGCCAGCGTGCAGGTGAGCGTCACCAACGTGAACGGCAACAGCGCGTCTGCGGGCCGCGAGTACAGCGTGGATGCTACCGCGCCGTCCGTGACCATCAACACGATTGCCACCGACGATATCCTCAACGCCTCAGAAGCACAGTCCGACCTGGCAATCTCCGGCACCAGCACCGCCGAAGCAGGCCAGACGGTGATCGTATCGCTGAACGGCAAAGATTACACCACAACCGTCAGCGCGAACGGCAGCTGGACGCTGAACGTGCCGGCAGCTGACCTTGCAGGATTAACCGACGGCAGCGTCACCGTAACCGCGAGCGTGAGCGACAAGGCGGGTAACCCGGCGTCGGTTGACCACGCCCTGACGGTGGACGTCACCGTACCTGCGGTGACCATCCACACCGTGGCAGGCGACGACGTGATTAACGTGGCTGAACACAATCAGGCGCAGATTATCAGCGGCTCCGCCACCGGCGCGGCGGCGGGCGATAAGGTCACCGTCACGATCGGCGGCCAGACTTATACCACCGTGCTGGATGCGGCGGGTAACTGGAGCGTGGGCGTTCCGGCGAATGTGATTTCAGGCCTCAGCGACGGCACCGTGACCGTCTCTGTGTCAGTCACCGACGCGGCGGGCAATACCGGCAGCGGCACGCATAATGTGACCGTCGATACCGGTCTGCCATCGGTCAGCTTCAACGCCATCAGTGATGACAACGTCCTGAACGCCGTTGAAAAAGGCCAGGATCTGAGCGTCAGCGGCACCAGCGCCAACCTGGCGGAAGGCACCCAGGTCACCGTGACCCTGAACGGTAAAAACTACACGGCGACAACTGCGGCAGACGGCACCTGGAGCCTGACGGTTCCGGCTGCGGATCTGGCCGGTCTCGGTCAGGCCAGTTACACCCTGAACGCGACGGCCACCAACGGCGTGGGCAACAGCGTGAGCAATTCTGCGAACCTGCTTGTCGACACCGCGCTGCCAACCGTCACCATCAACACCGTGGCGGGCGACAACGTCATCAACGCGGCGGAAGTGGCCGCGGGTCAGACCCTGAGCGGCACCGTGGCGAATGCCGAAGCGGGCAACACCGTGACCGTAACTATCGGCGGCCACAGCTACACCGCAACGGTGCAGAATAATCTGTCCTGGTCCGTCAACGTGCCGTCTGACGTGCTGACCGCACTCGGCAACGGCAGCCTGAGCGTAACCGCGACCGTCACCAACGGCCACGGCAACACCGGCACCGGCGAACGCGAGATCGCTATCGACGCTAACCTGCCGGGGCTGCGCGTCGATACCGTGGCGGGTGACGACGTGGTCAACACCATCGAGCACGCGCAGAATATGATTGTTTCAGGCACCAGCGACGGGCTGGCGCCGGGCACGGCGCTGACGGTTACCGTCAACGGTAAAGATTACGCGGCAACGGTGCTGGCAGACGGCACCTGGCGCGCGGCGATCCCGTCCACCGACGTGAGCGCGTGGCCGGAAGGCACCGTGAAAATCAGCGTTACCGGTGACAGCGCGGCGGGTAATCCGATCATCATCAGCCACGACGTGACCGTTGATCTGGCTACCGTTGCCATCAGCATCAATGCGCTTGCCACCGACGACGTGATTAACGCGGCGGAGAAGGGCGCGGATCTGGTGCTGTCCGGTGTGACCACCAACGTGGAAGCCGGGCAGACCGTGACCATTAGTCTGAACGGCAGGATCTACACCACCACCGTGGACGACAGCGGCAACTGGACTTACACCGTGCCGTCAGCGGATCTGGCTGGCCTGAAGGATGGTGACGCCAGCGTACAGGTGAGCGTCACCAATGTGAACGGCAACAGCGCCTCGGCGGGCCGTGAGTACAGCGTGGATGCTACCGCGCCGTCCGTGACCATCAACACCATTGCCACCGACGATATCCTCAACGCCTCAGAAGCGCAGTCCGACCTGGCAATCTCCGGCACCAGCACCGCCGAAGCGGGCCAGACGGTGACCGTATCGCTGAACGGCAAAGATTACACCACAACCGTCAGCGCGAACGGCAGCTGGACGCTGAACGTTCCGGCGGCGGATCTGGCAGGATTAAGCGACGGCAGCGTCACCGTGACCGCGAGCGTGAGCGACAAGGCGGGTAACCCGGCGTCGGCGGACCACAACCTTACGGTGGACGTCACCGTTCCGGCAGTGACCATCCACACCGTGGCAGGCGACGACGTGATTAACGTGGCTGAACACAATCAGGCGCAGATTATCAGCGGCTCCGCCACCGGCGCGGCGGCGGGCGATAAGGTCACCGTCACGATCGGCGGCCAGACTTATACCACCGTGCTGGACGCGGCGGGTAACTGGAGCGTGGGCGTTCCGGCGAATGTGATTTCAGGCCTCAGCGACGGCACCGCGACCGTCTCTGTGTCAGTCACCGACGCGGCGGGCAATACCGGCAGCGGCACGCATAATGTGACCGTCGATACCGGTCTGCCATCGGTCAGCTTCAACGCCATCAGCGATGACAACGTCCTGAACGCCGTTGAAAAAGGCCAGGATCTGAGCGTCAGCGGCACCAGCGCCAACCTGGCGGAAGGCACCCTGGTCACCGTGACCCTGAACGGTAAAAACTACACGGCGACAACTGCGGCAGACGGCACCTGGAGCCTGACGGTTCCGGCTGCGGATCTGACCGGTCTCGGTCAGGCCAGTTACACCCTGAACGCGACGGCCACCAACGGCGTGGGCAACAGCGTGAGCAACACCGCGAACCTGCTGGTAGATACCGCGTTGCCAACCGTCACCATCAACACCATTGCGGGCGATAACGTCATCAACGCGGCGGAAGTGGCCGCGGGTCAGACCCTCAGCGGCAAGGTAGCGAACGCGGAGGCGGGCAATACCGTCACCGTGACCATTGGCGGCAACACGTACACCGCAACAGTGCAGAGCGATCTGACCTGGTCCGTGAACGTGCCGGAAACCGTCCTGACGGCGCTGGGCAACGGCGACCTGACGGTGTCTGCGACTGTGACCAACGGCCACGGCAACACGGGAACGGGCGAGCGCGAAGTCGTTATAGACGCCAGCCTGCCGGGCCTGCGCGTCGATACGGTAGCGGGCGACGATGTGATCAACAGCATCGAACATACTCAAAACCTGATCGTCTCCGGCACCAGCGACGGGCTGGCGGCAGGCACAACGCTCACCGTGACCGTCAATGGCAAAACCTATGCGGCCTCCATGTTGGCAGACGGCTCCTGGAACGCGGCGATCCCGGCGGCAGACGTCGCGGCCTTCGCAGCAGGTACCGTCACCGTGACCGTGGCAGGCCAGAGCGCGGCGGGCAACCCGGTGACCATCAGCCATGACGTGACCGTCGATCTGGCGGCGGTGGCTATCAGCATTGATGCGATTGCCACCGACGACGTGATTAACGCGGCGGAGAAAGGCGTGGATCTGGTGCTCTCCGGCAGCACCTCGAACGTGGAGGAAAACCAGACCGTTACCGTTACCTTCGGCGGCAAGACGTACACCGCGAAGGTGGATGCTGACGGTAACTGGACGGCCACCGTGCCTTCCGCCGATCTCGCGGGCCTGAAGGACGGTGACGCCAGCGTGCAGGTGAGCGTCACCAACGCGCACGGCAACAGCGCCTCGGCGGGCCGCGAATACAGCGTGGACGCGACTGCGCCAACCGTGACCATTGATACGGTAGCCGGCGACAACGTGATCAACGGCAGCGAAGCGGCTGCGGGCGTGGCCATTTCCGGCACCACCACGGCTGAAGTCGGTCAGACGGTCACCGTGACGCTGGGCGGAAACAGCTACACCGCACAGGTTCAGCAGGGCGGCGTCTGGAGCATGAACGTGCCGGGCACAGACCTTTCCGCACTGGCGGATAACGGTTACACCGTGCAGGCCAGCGTGAGTGACGCCGCGGGTAATCCGGGCAGCGCGGGGAAAGCGATTACGCTTGATACCACGCCGCCGACCGTCAGCTTTAACGTTGTGGCGGGCGATGACGTCATCAACAGCGTGGAGCACGGGCAGGCGCAGATCGTCAGCGGCACCGCAACCGGCGCCAGCGTCGGCGATAAGGTGGTCATCACCATCGGTTCGAACCAGTACACCACCACCGTTGACGCCAGCGGCAAATGGAGCGTGGGCGTTCCGGCCAGCGTGATTTCCGCGCTGACCGACGGCACCGTGACCCTTAGCGCGACTATCACCGACAGTGCGGGTAACAGCAGCACCCAGACCCACGACGTGGTGGTAAATACCGCATCGGTCGCGCTGACCGTCAACACCCTCAGCGGTGATGACGTGATCAATGCGGCAGAAGCGGGCGTGTCGCTGGTCATCAACGGCTCCAGCGCGCAGTTCGCCAGCGGTACGCAGGTCACTATCACCCTGAATTGTAAGAGCTATACGGCCACTATCCAGAGCGATGGCTCCTGGACAACCACCGTACCGGCCGCCGACGTGGGCACCCTGGCCGACGGCGCGAGCTACCAGGTTTCTGTTTCGGCGCAGGACAGCGCCGGGAACAGCGCCTCGGCGACGCACACCATCAGCGTGGACACCACCGCGCCGGTGATTAGCGTGAACACGTTGTCGGGCGACGATGTGCTGAATGCGGCGGAAGCCCAGCAGGCGCTCACCGTACAAGGCTCTTCCAGCGCGGAAGCAGGCCAGACGGTGACCGTCACGCTGGGCGGCAAAACCTACACTGCGCTTGTGGCAAACGACGGGACGTGGACGCTGGATGTTCCGGCAGTCGATCTGGCTGCACTGAGCCAGGGGGCGCTGACGGTGACCGCCTCGGTCAACGATAAAGCCGGTAACAGCGGCCAGACGACGCATACCTTAACGGTCGATACCATCGCGCCAGCCGTCACCATTAGCACCGTGGCTGATGACGATATCGTCAACAACGCCGAGCAGCTGGCGGGACAGACCATCAGCGGGACCACCACCGCGGAACAGGGCCAGACGGTGACCGTCTCCTTCAACGGCCACAGCTATCAGGCGACCGTGGCGGCTAACGGCTCCTGGTCGGTCTTCGTGCCGGGGCGTGATTTCCTTGGCCTGAGCGACGGGGATTACACCATTACGGCTACGGTGAGCGATAAGGCAGGTAACCCGGGCAGCGCAACGCACGACGTGACGCTTAACGGCGACGTGCCGACCATCGCCATTAACACCTTTGCGCAGGACGATATCGTAAATGCCGCCGAACATGGCACGCCACTGGTTATCAGCGGCACCACCGATGCGCCAGCGGGCCAGACGGTGACAATTACGCTTAACGGTAAAACCTACACGGCTACCGTTCAAAATGACGGCACCTGGAGCTATACGGTCGGCAGCGCAGACGTGACCGCGCTGGCGGACGGCGGTTCGTACGTGATTAACGCGCAGGTGAGCAACGCCATCGGCAACAGCGTCAGCGATAACCACACCGTAACCGTGGATCTCACCGCACCGTCGATGGGGATCAGCATTGATTCCCTGCAAAACGATACCGGCCTCAGCGCGAATGACTTCATCACCAACGACAGCCAGGTGGTGGTGAATGGTTCCCTGACCGCGCAGCTCGGCAATAACGAGAAGGCGCAGATCAGCCTTGACGGCGGCGTCACCTGGATCGACCTGACCGTCACCGGCACCACCTGGCGCTACACTGATGGCCGCACCCTGACGGACGGTACGTATCAGTACCAGGTGCGCGTGATTGATAACGCGGGCAACGTTGGGGCAACGGACAGCCAGGACGTGGTAATCGATCTGACGAAGCCTGCGGCGGCGACCATTACCGTGGATTCCGTCTCGCAGGATACCGGCCTGTCCGACAGCGACTTCATTACCAGCGACAACCAGATCAGCCTGAAAGGGACGCTCGGCGCGGCCCTGGGCAGCGGCGACCACGCCCAGATCAGCCTGGACGGTGGCGCGACCTGGACTGACGTGAGCGTTAGCGGCCTGAGCTGGACGTATATTGATGGCCGTACGCTGACCGACGGGGATTACAACTACCAGCTGCGCGTGATTGACGACGCGGGGAATATCAGCGCCACCACCAGCCAGGTGGTGACCATTGATACCGTCGCGCCGGACGCCAGCAAAACGATCGCTATCGACAGCATCAGCGACGATACCGGCCTGAGCAGCAGCGACTTTATCACTCGCGACACGTCCCTGACCCTGCACGGCTCACTCGGCGCGACGCTGGCCGACGGCGAATATGCCCAGATCAGCATCGACGGCGGCGTCACCTGGCAGAACGTGATCGTCACCGGCAACAGTTGGTACTACGTGGACGGCCGCACGCTGGGTAACCAGACCTATGACTACTACGTTCGCGTAGTGGATGCGGCGGGCAACGTGGGTGCCAGCGCTCATCAGCAGGTGACGGTCGATACGGTCGCGCCGGATGCGGCGATTACGGTGACCGTGGATAACATCACCGTCGATACCGGTTTCGATAACAATGACTTCCTGACCAGTTCGACCTCGTACACGCTCAACGGGACGCTCGGGGCCGAACTCGGGGCGGGTGAGTATGTGCAGGTGAGCATGGATGGCGGCACCACCTGGGTTTACGCCACGGTAAGCGGTACCCAGTGGCGCTATACCGACGCGCGCACCCTGGCCGACGGCGACTACCGCTATCAGGTGCGGGTTGTCGATCAGGCGGGCAACGTCGGGGCCACCACCACGCAGGACGTGACGGTGGATACCCAGGCGCCGCAGTACGGCATCACCATTGACAGCATCAGCGAAGATACCGGGCAGTCCGGAAGTGATTTCATCACCATGGACACCTCGCTGACAATCAACGGTTCGTTGGGCAGCGCGCTGGCCAGCGACGAGCGCGTACAGATTAGCCTCGACGGCGGCAATACCTGGATTGACGCTACCGTCACTAACCAGCGCTGGAGCTATACGGACACCCGCGATCTGGCGGACGGGGATTACAACTACCAGGTGCGGATCATCGACCAGGCGGGCAACGTCGGCTCAACCACTTCGCAGGTGGTAACGGTTGATACCACGCCGCCTGATACGGTGGGAACGGTGGTCAGCTATACCGACGGGGAAGGCGAACGTCAGGGCAGCTTCGGCGCTTCGGTGGCAACAGATGACAACTCTCCAGTGATTAACGGGACGCTTAACCGTGCGCCGGACAATGGCGAGATCGTGCAACTGTATCGTGACGGTGTGCTGCTGGGACAGGTGACGATGAACGGCGCCGCCAGCTGGTATTTCCAGGACAGTGGTCTGAATGACGGTAATCACGTCTATATGCTGCGTGTTACCGATCTGGCAGGTAACTTCACCGACTCAGATGATTTCGTGCTGAAAGTGGATACGAGCATCCCGACCACCACCGTGACCATTAACCCTCAGACGACGACAGATAGCACCCCGATTCTGAGTGGACTTGTATCGGCGGGACTGACCAACGGCGAGTACGTGGTTATCACCGTGAACGATAAAACCTACACCTCAGAGACTGGCGGTGCGGTCGTGGTCGATCCGGAGAACAACACATGGTATTTGCAGCTCCCTGACGGCGATGCGCTGAGCGTGAAGAATTATGATGTTACGGCACAGGTGAAAAGCAGCGCCGGCAACGGTAATACCGCTGGGTTGACTACCGGTAGCCTGATTGTAGGGAGTGAAGAATCATTGACGCCGGCCTGGTCATTTACCGCCGCGAACTACTCCTATTCTGCCAGCTATATGCTGGATTCGGATGGGCTGTGGACGATTATGGCCAACCAGCAATTCGCATCCGCCAATACCAGTAGCCGTAACGCTTACACCGTTTCAGGCAATTTCTCAATGACGGGGAGTTACACAACCGGTACTTACGCGGATATCAACCGCGACGGGCTGGCTGACGTGCTGGCGGAAGGGACAAGTTACTCGTACATGGTGCAGCTGATTAACAATGGAGACGGTACATACACCTCCAGTACGCTGACCAATATGGGGGCTGCGGTGTGGTATGGCGCGGTGGTCGCCATTGACATCAAGGGCGATGGTTACACTGACTTTGTCATCGGCGATGCTGGCGGGCCTGATTCCAGCACCGTCATGCTCAATAACAACGGCACGCTGACGGGCAGTTCGAAGTCCGGTACGTACTCCAGTTTCGTATCGGGATCAACGGTAGGTAACTACAACAGTCTGATTGAAACGTCCGGTGTGGATTTGAACAACGACGGGAAAGTGGATATTGCCCAGCATACGACCAACGGGGGCAACAACTATGCCCTGTCGACCATGTTTAACCAGGGCAATGGCTCATTTACGTGGGGGCAAAACTTCACCAATACCATGTACAGCGGCTATGGTTCCGCCGCAGCGTCCAATGCCGTGAGTATGACCTGGGCCGACTTTAACGGTGATGGTTACATGGACCTGTATATGAGCATGTCCCGTACCTCCAGCGGAACCAGTCAGGGCGGGGTGTTAATGCTGAACGACGGTAGCGGCAACCTTCTGGCCGGCACCGCGGTTGGAACGGCGACCACGGATAAGTTTGTGGGTAACGTCAGCGTGGCGGTGGACTGGAACCTCGACGGTCACACGGACATCATCAAGCTGGCGAATAGCGGGCAGTCTTATCTTTACACCAATGATGGACTGGCAGGTACTGCAAGCTTTACTGCTTCGAAATTCAGTACCGCTACGTCAACTCGGGTATCCGGCGCGGCTCTGCTTGATTACGACTGGGATGGCGCACAGGATCTGCTCATTTTCCGTCAAAACGGTACGGTTTTACTGGAGCGGAATACCAATACGGTCGCACCAGGTACGGCCTTGCATCTGAAGATTGTCGACAGCGAAGGGATTAACGCCTTCTTTGGCAACACTGTCCAGCTGTACAACGCGGCAGGCCAGCTGGTCGCCAGTGAAATCATCAATGCCCAGTCCGGGATTGGCATTAACGATTCCTCGTCGCTCATCAGTTTTTACGGCCTGGATCCCAGCGAGACGTATCACGCGGTGCTGGTTCGTGCCGTTAACGGTGTTTCGAGTAACGTAACCTGGGACGGGCTGACGGCAGGAGACGGTAAAGAAAGTTACGCCCTGACGGCTGAAGCTGCTACGGGCGGTCACCAGGGCACCCTGACAGGTACCGGCTACAACGATACCTTTATCGCTGAAGCAGGGACGTATACCTACAACGGTTCCGGTGGTTGGACGACGACCTCTGAACACGACACGTGGAGCAGTACGGGCGGCATGGATGTCGTGGATTATCGCAACGCCACTTCCGGCGTCACCATCGATTTAGGACGCTCTACGGCGCAGAGTACCGGATTCGATACCGCGACACTGGTGAATATTGAAGGCATCAACGGCTCCGACTATGACGACGTGATCACCGGCAACAGCGGTGATAACCAGTTCGAAGGCCGGGGCGGGAACGACACCTTCAACATCGGCAGCGGCGGTCACGATACGTTGCTCTATAAGCTGATCAACGCGTCTGACGCGACGGGCGGCAACGGCAGCGATGTGGTGAACGGCTTTACCGTCGGCACCTGGGAAGGGACGGCGGATACGGACCGTATCGACCTGCGCGACCTGCTTTCCGACAGCGGTTATACCGGCACCGGCTCGGCGAGCTACGTCAACGGCGTGGCGACGCTGGACAGCAGCGCGGGCAACATCGCCGACTACATCCGCGTGGTGCAGAACGGCAGCAACACCGAGATCCAGGTTGACCTGGACGGCACCGGCGGTCAGTTCTCGCCCACCACGCTGGTGACGCTGAACGGGGTGCAGACAGATCTGGCGACGCTGCTGGCGAACCACCAGCTGTTAATTGCGTAAAACACTGCCGCGGGGAGCGATCCTCGCGGCTTTTTGCGTTTCTTTACACGAATAGCCATAACCCTATATTTCACAAGATTATTTTGCGGGCTCGTTTAGACAGTGTTCGATTTCTAATCATCCCGGAAAGGTATCATTTCAGTGCGAAATCATCGCCCTGAACAGGACGTAGCATTATGAAGACACATCCACAGTACGAACCCTGGTTGCAGGGCATGCTCATCATCGCGAAATATTATCGGCTGGATTTTTCGGCGGAGCATGTTCGGGTCACGATTAACCATGAAAGCCAGTCGCCACGCCAGCTGGTGCTGGAGGAGATGGCGCGCCAGCTTGGGCTGGGGATGCGGTGGGTGGCGGCGGAAGCCCTATCGCTCGATCCCTGGCGTTTACCGCTGCTGGCGGAGTTTACCGGCGGGCAAATTGCGGTCATCAACCGTATGGACAACGATGGGAACGTCAGCGTGCAGTTTAGCGGCGACGGCGGCCTGGAGACAACGCTGACGCGGGACGAGCTCGGTTCGCGGTTAAAGGGGCTGATGGTGCTGCGTCCCCTGGAGTCCACGCCGGATGCGCGCGTGGATGATTACATCAAACCCTATGAGAAAAACTGGTTCTGGCAGCTGGCGCTGAAAGACTGGCGTCGTTACAGCGATATTATGCTGGTGGCGCTGGTCGCCAACGTGCTGGCGCTTTCCGGCATGGTCTTCTCCATGCAGGTCTACGACAGGGTGGTACCGTCGCAGTCAGAAGCCACGCTGTGGGTGCTGTTTGGCGGCGTGATGATTGCCATCGTGTTCGAATTCATCATGCGCATGCTGCGCGTGCACATTTCTGACGTGGTGGGGAAGCGCGCCGATCTGCGCATCTCTGAACGCGTCTTTGCCCACGCGCTGCGGATTAAAAACGGCGCACGCTCGAAATCAACCGGATCGTTTATCGCGCAGATCCGCGAGCTGGAATCGGTGCGGGAGCTGATCACCTCCACCACCATTGCCGCTATCTCCGATCTGCCGTTCTTCCTGCTGTTCGTCTTCATCCTGTGGATGATAGGCGGCCCGCTGGTGCTGGTGGTGCTGCTGGCCGTACCGCTGCTGCTCATTCCCGGCCTGCTGGTGCAGCGCCCGCTGGGGAAACTCTCCAGCGAAGGGATGCGTGAATCGGCGATTCGCAACGCCACGCTGGTGGAAGCGGTGCAGGGGCTTGAGGACATCAAGCTGATGCGCGCTGAGCAGCGGTTCCAGAACCAGTGGAATAACACCAATGACGTTGCCGCCAGCGTCGGCATGAAGCAGCGCTGGCTGACGGGGCTGCTGCTAACCTGGACCCAGGAGGTGCAATCTATCGTCTACGCCGTGGTGCTGCTGGTGGGGTGTTACCTGGTCATCAGCGGTGACATGACCACCGGTGCGCTGGTGGGCACCTCGATTCTGGCGTCCCGGACCATTGCGCCGCTGTCGCAAATTTCTGGCGTGCTTTCCCGCTGGCAGTCAGCAAAGGTGGCCCGCAAGGGACTGGATGACCTGATGCAGCGCCCGATTGACGATCCCCAGCACGGAAAGAAGGTGCATAAAGCCCACCTGCGCGGTGATTATCTGCTGGACGACGTGGGGTTTTATTACGACGAAGAAGAGAAGCTCACCGTGCTGAATATCAGCAAACTACGCATTCGCGCCGGGGAGCGCGTGGCGGTGCTCGGGCGGAATGGTTCGGGGAAAAGCACCTTGCTGCACCTCCTCGCGGGAATGCAGGAGCCGCAGCAGGGCAGCATTTTGCTGGACGATATTGCTCTCAATCATCTTGACCCGGCCGACGTGCGCCGCGATATGCAGTTGCTCAGCCAGCAGGCGCGGCTGTTCTTCGGCTCCGTACGCGACAACATCCTGATGGGTAATCCGCTGGCGACAGACGAGGAAATCCATCAGGCGCTGGTCAACAGCGGCGCGCTGGAGTATGTGCGCAAGCAGAAAATGGGGCTAAACACCATCATCAACGAGGGCGGAACGGGGCTTTCCGGCGGGCAACGTCAGGCGCTGCTGCTGGCGCGCGCGCTGATCACCTCGCCGAATATTCTGCTGCTGGATGAACCCACCGCCTGGCTGGATGAGGTCAGCGAGAAGCAGTTTATCCAGCATCTGCACCAGTGGCTCGGTAAGCGCCGGACGCTGGTGGTGGCGACGCATCGCCTGCCGATTCTGGACCTGGTTGACCGCATCATCGTCCTGGAAAACGGCAAAGTGGTGATGGATGGCCCTCGTGATGCCATTTTACGCCAGCACGGAATGGCCCCGCATCAGGCGCCGCAGCGTACGGTTAAACTGAAAACGGAGGGCGTGGCATGAATGATTTCTCCCGCTTTAATAGCCGACTGAAGGAGCCCCGCCTGCCGCGTTCGTCGCTGGTGGCATGGTCGCTGTTTGCCCTGCTGGTGGTGTTTATTACCTGGGCCAGCCTGTTCCAGCTGGATGAGGTCACGACGGGCAGTGGCAAGGTGATCCCGTCCTCCCACGAGCAGGTGATCCAGTCCCTGGAAGGGGGGATTATTCACAGTCTGATGGTGCGCGAAGGCGACATCGTCGAGCGTGGTCAACAGCTTGCCCAACTGGACCGGACGAAAACCGAGTCCAGCGTGCTGGAGAGCGAGTCTCGATTAAACGCTGCAATGGCGACGGCCGCGCGTCTGAATGCTGAGGTGAACGACACCGGGCTGACATTCCCGGCAGAGCTGGATGACGACGTTGAGCTGGTCAAACAGGAAACGGCGCTTTATCAGTCACGTCGCGAAAGCCTTGAAAAAGGGCTGGCGGGTTTACGCCAGGGAGCGGATCTCGTGCAGCGTGAACTGGCATTAACGCGCCCGCTGGTGACGCAGGGGGCGGCCAGTAAGGTCGAAGTCTTACGCCTTGAACGCCAAAAAAATGAGCTGGAGAGCAAAATCACCGAGATGAAAAACCAGTACTACGTTCGCGCCCGCGAAGAACTGGCGAAAGCGAACGCAGAAATAGAGGCGCAGCGTTCGGTCATGAAAGGACGCGAAGATTCACTCACCCGCTTAACGTTTAATGCGCCGGTGCGTGGCATCGTGAAGGATATTGACGTGACGACGGTGGGCGGGGTGATCCCGCCGAACGGCAAACTGATGAGCCTGGTACCGCTTGATGACCAGATGGTGATAGAAGCGAAAATCTCGCCGCGCGATGTCGCGTTTATCCATCCCGGGCAAAAAGCGCTGGTGAAAATCACCGCCTATGATTACTCGATCTACGGCGGGCTGGAAGGGGAGGTGACGATGATTTCCCCGGATACCCTTCAGGACGAGGTGAAACGGGATGTTTATTATTATCGCGTTTATATTCGTACAGACAGTAACCATCTGACCAACAGGCAGGGCAAGGCGTTCCCGGGCATGATAGCCACAGTTGATATCAAAACCGGCAGTAAATCCGTCATTGATTATCTGCTGAAACCGTTGAATAAGGCAAAAGAGGCGCTGCGCGAGCGGTAAAAAAGGCGTTCAGCAAACCGAACGCCCGTCAGATCAGAGTGTAGGCGTCATGTTGACAGCATGGCGTCGTTCTTTTGGTACCACATTGATGTAATGTGTGACATACGCAAAATATAATCCGGCATAATTTTCGACAAGCTCGATAAAGGCCGGATAAATTGACATCCGGCCATCGCCGCGATCTTTAAGATAACCTGCCTCCTGCGCCGATTTGATAATGCGGTTGACGTGAATACGCGAGACGAAAAATTCTTTTGCCAGCGTGCTGGCTGAATACGCTATTATGGCACCGTGTGCTGTTTTGTTTTTAATGGCCTGCAAATAGAGATAGAGCATAATCATTCGTCCACCATCCTTATCAATAAATAAACCCACCTCCGGAAGCACTTTCCTGAATGTTAATCCGCGGAAAAGGTACTCTGCGGCGCGCCGGAAAAAGTTGTGCCTCAGAATGTCATTGTCGAGAAGGTTAACATTAATGTTGAATGCCGGATAAAGAATGCTGACAGGCGTAAACGCCCCGGACATATAGCGTTTAAGCTCATCGAGTCCTTTTTCCGTCGGCGCAATTTTTGTTTTTCGGCGATCTTCACTACAGCGCCAGGTCTTTATTCGCCCGGTAGTTTTAAGTATGGTAATGATCGCGATAACACTGTTAGGGCTGGCGATATTGTAACGGGTGCATAGCGCCTTAATCTCTGAAACTGACTCAGCCTGATTGCCAAAAACAAAACAACACATGGACAATATTATGTTGAAGCGTGATTCCTGAAGCATCGTTTTGTAGAACAAGGGTTGTTTTTTATAAATGACATCATTAATTCTGTAGTGTTCTGTTATAGCTTCACCAAATCGCGGGTTGTTTTTAATGACATCCCTTCGATGTAGCAAAGCCCTGGATGAGATGTGATTATCCATAGCATTTTCTCTTTTTGTCTGGGCCGATAAGATGAAGTGTCCGGTCTTCTTTTTCGGAATTTTCATTATACCTCGAGAAATGCATATTTACTGTCGTTATATGAAAAGAAAGTAATATTTATGCTGCATATGGATGAGTCGGTTGATTAACGCAAAAATGTTCCTGTGCATAACATTGATAACGGTTTATTAACCAAACAGGGTGCGGTAAAATTATTCAATGCGACAAAGAGTATTGGCTTTAATTACAGATGGGAATACTATTTGCATTCTCAGGAGCAGGTTATGTCTCAAAATTTACCTTTTATACAAGGTACGTGCTACAAGCAACGGTTTGTTATTTCAGCCTGCGGTTTCACCTTCGAGGGGTATAGCCTGCTTCTGAAGTCACGTGGCGTAAACGCCACGCGGCTCCATTTTGAAGAGGATGAAGTTTGCTCAGGTGATGTTCATAAAATGATGCAAAATCAACCACCTGAAGTTGCTGTTTTTCTTGGTCGCGACGTCGCTGCCTTTCTTGAAAGCCTGAAGCAGTTGGTATCGGTGCTGAATGCGCTGCCGGTTATTTGTAGCGTGACGCTGTATGGCGCAATACCAGAGAGATGGCTTTATGCCACGTTGTGTAGTCTCGTTAATAATACCAAATCGTTATCGATGATCAGGATAGCGAATATTTCAGACGTAATGGACTGTGCAGACAACATTTATGACGTGCATACCGATTCGTCACGCATATTGCGTGATGGACCCGAGAAAGAAGGTAAAGAAAGTCTGAATGGTTTAACAAAGCGCGAATTAACCGTATTGCTGAATTTTTATCGGGGTATTTCGATAAAAGAGCAGTCTGCGAGGTTAGGGTTGTCAGATAAAACCATTTATACCCATAGAAAAGTGGGGTTGGATAAATTATATCTTATCAGGGTGTGGTTTAGCGATGCACGTGTTTTCAGAGATGAAGTCTGTGCAGTAAAAAATAATCCGCAGGGGTTTTCGGATGCGGAAATTGATATTTTGCAGGCGTTACATAAGCGGGAAATCTTTGCGGCTTATCAAATTATTACCGATGGCGATAAAAAAGGAGTAGGCTTTGAAATTCTGCTGCGCTGGCATAAAAACGGTCAGGTTCTGAAGGCTGCCCAATTTCTGGGTGGGGTGAAAAATGGCGAAATATGGCTCAAGCTGACGGCGTTAGTCATCCACGCGGCCGTGTCAGGTATCAACAGATACAATGGGAAATATTATTTTTCGGTTAATATTCCGCCTCCACTGGCTACCGGGAACGCGCTGCCGGGAATGGCGAAAAAAGCCGTTGAGATGTTACTGAAGCCGCAGTGGGCCGGGAAACTTGTCTTTGAATTAGCTGAAGCGATTGATGTGACAAAGGATCCAAATATTCCTGTCACTCTTCAGCGTTTACGCGCCGAGGGGTGTCGGCTGTTTCTGGATGATTGCTTTTCCAGAGATTACGCTATGTTACCCATCCGACAGATTAATGTTGACGGATTGAAGCTTGACCGCGATATAGTTGAGCACTTTGTTGCTAACGACAATGACTATAGCATTATTAAAGCGATACAGATATACAGCGACATGACGGGAAGGGAATGCGTTGCGGAAGGCGTCGATAGCGAAGAAAAATTTGAAAAACTTGTCGCGTTAGGTGTTAAACGCTTTCAGGGATATTATCTTTCCCGGGCGGTTAAAGAAGAAGAGCTTGATCGAATGGTACGGCTATTTAGTTAATGGGTTCACTATGCTGGTGGTACGACAGAGAAACTTTTCTACCACCAGCAAAAACAGTTACTCACCAGCGCAATAATCTGTTATCAGATATCATCGCGCGTAAAACCGACAACAATTTCAAGCGTATTTCGAATGACATCGCAGGCTTCGGGCTCCTCGGTAATTTCGAGGGCGTGAATCAGTTGCAGGATAATCTCTTTATTAGAGAGATTGTCACCGGTCAGCATAATACAGCGTATTGCCGAGCCCAACACTTCAACCTCACCACTGAGATGTTTTCCTGCATTAAGAAAATGTTCCGCCAGTCCTTTATCGTGCAAGGCTTCAAAATTATACGTCTGCTGCATAATCGCTTTACTCATGGTGGTCACCGTTTCGGTTAAAATTAGTGTTTCTTGTCTGGGGTCAAAAGCGTGTTGTGAGTAAAGAGAGATCGCATGCGACCCATGTCATAATTGCCCATCACTCTTCCCCGGTCGTGCGAGACGCCGGTTACACGCTGGCGCACTTCATCTTCAGCGGCAATCAATGCATTTTTACGTTCATCATTTGATTCAACGTTAGCCATCGCCCGCAGGCGATTAGCAAGAGACACAAAGGTAATAGGTCCGTTCTCTTTCAGTATGGATAATACGGCCTCACCGATAAGGTCATCCTTAAGTCGTTCAAATTTAGTTCTATGCATACCTTCAATCTCACTCTGCTACACGCGGCAGGCTGTAGCATGGGGTTAGTCATCGCATTCAGAAGCTCTATTCTCACTCAGCATGACTAACTTAGTAAGTTAAAAAACAGTGTTCAGGTTAACGCTCGAAGAAGAGGGCTATCAAACCGTTGTAGTGCGCTTTCTCAACGTCAGACGTGGATTCTTCAATTCTGCGCAACAGCTTTGTACAAATTGTCATTCTGCTCAGTTGTACATTTTCTTTGATGATCTCACTGACGATGGCACCAAGGGTTTCCTGCTGTGTTGGGACGTTATCCTTGTTAAAATACAAGGTTATAGCGCTTTCTGCTGTAGAGGGAGCATGGTTGCGACGCATAATTTTCCACCGTTAACAAACAATTTTGTAACATCACTGGCATCGAATTTATACTATATGGTCAAATCTGTACATCAAAATTGTACAACTTTTTCGTATGGATCGGGCTTTTAACAGGAGAACTATCAAAATTAGGGGGGAGAGAAGGAAAGAGGGGGAAAAGAAAAGGCCCCGGAGGGCCTGAAATTATTTACGTCCCAGCAGAAGTCCCAGAACGATACCTACCGCACCCGCAGCGATTAAGCCCGTTAACGGGTTATTTCTGACGGCTTCAGTAACATCCGAGACGGCATCACTGGCCTGGGCAGCATATTTTTTCGCTGCACCTTTCACCTGGTGTTTAGGGGAGTCAACGAATTCACCAAACTGCTGCTGCGCAGAGCCGGATAATTCATCAAGTTTGTTTTTGGCTTTATCGCCAGCGTATTGTGCATTTTTATCAGTGTCGAAATCAGACATTCCAGCCTCCTTTTGTTGATAGTCTAAGGATAGACGCTGATTTCAGGCGTGAGCGAGAATTCGCTGAAATCGACGCCTGATTGCCCCTTTTTAGGATATGTCTTTCTTACATGACAACCCTAACGTCCTTAGGATGTTGTTGATCACTATTTCCCTCGCCGTCTCTCTACGCAGTGCGAAGAGATTATTTTTGTCGTGCGTGAGCGGGAAAGGTAACGTAATAACCAAGGGATGCGGCCAGGCACAGCATATAACCGAACGATTCCGAACCTTCCTCCACGGCGTTTTTCACGACACGCATATAGCCATGCTCCAGGATGGCGTGCCACAGCACCTGCATTCCAAAGAGGCGGGAGAAGACCAGTACAGCCAGCAGGCCGCTCAACAGAATACCGTACCAGGGGGATTGGGTATATTTTGCCAGCTGTTCCAGGGTAGCGCGAAAATGCATAACGGGGCGAATTAACGCCAGCAGAGCGGCAATCAGCGCGAACCACACCCAACTCCCATGAGAAATGAGATCAAAAAGCGCGTCCAGTTCACGAATTAGCATTGTCAGGAAAAATCCGCCCACCAGAATATTACAGTAACGCATGGATTCGTACATTTTCGCCAGACGAAAATGGAGAAAGACAATAGTCGCTAATACCGTTTCCTGCATAATTTCGGTCAGTGATAATTCCGGAATATCATGGCCGACAAACCGCATATCTACCCAAAGACAAAGTACAATAAGTGCGCAAGCGGCCGCTGCGCCAACGAAGAATAAAAAGCTCTTTAGTACAATCATTAACACCACCATTTTGTTTGTAGCGAGTATGTTAGGTGACGAGAATGTTATTTCTGTCCACATTGTGCCATATAGGTGCGGATTTTTAACATTTCGAGCTAAATAGGGTTGGTCACGACGAGACGAAAGCGTAAATATCGTCAACAACGTCTGTGCTGTTTAGGCGGGGCGATGTCATTGCGGAGGGTGCCATCAGGCAACGGGATGTCAGGGTATTGAGGGACCAGCGAGAGGTGGAAAACACAGCTGCGGAACTATCTTGTCGATGTTTTCTTAAGAACATACTCTGATTGAGAAAGCGTTCAGTTCCACAAAAATGCTGTTTCTCCACCCTGGGAATTATTTTTCTTCTTTGTACTCACCTTTTGATTTCAGTTTATCTCTAACCAGGTTGGCGCAACTGGTTGCATTCTGTAAACTCAGGTCGTTTACAATAGAAGAACGAGATTTTAAAACTTCGTTGTAAGCTTCTTTAACTTTCGGACTGACTGTTGCAGCAAAACTATCTGGTGGGAAGTTACCCAAAGGTTCTTTATCACCGCTTAAGGCCTTAGCACAAGCATTATTAATTTGGTCATCAATGCTTAATTGATTAGCGATAGCTGATAACGAAAAAGATAAAACCAAAGAGGCGAGAACAATTCTTTTCATACTTAGTCATTCCTTAATGATGAAGCGTTGTGATCCGAATTCAATATGTAAAACCCAATTGTGATAGTAATATTTATCAGAGTGTATAAAAATTCTTTTGGATAAACCGGATCAGGACCAGTTTCAGCAATGTTTTCTGTCCGAACATGCTGCACCCGACTTATTTTGTTTACTACAGGCTAAATGTTATCAAAGATAAATATATCCAACAGCATTAGTCTATTCTTTTTCGTATTCTTATGATACCTACGTTCTTTAGTGGGGGTTAGTGTGATTGCACAAGTCTTTTAAAGTAGGATTTTTAAGAAAGAATGATGATGTATGACTTCATCTGTAGCACACTTGCATTACACTCAATAACAAGAACAACCAACACGTTAATTTTTAAGGGACAGTGCATGGCTGCAATGGATTTATCCAAAATGGGCACTGCCAAAGTGGTGCTGAATACCAGTGATTGCAATCAGATAGTTATAGAAAAGTGGCCTGTCAGCGATGTTGAGTGGGCCTTTTATCTCTACGCGGCAACAGAGCTTAATCAGGCAGGGATTGCTACGCCAACGCTTTTGTCTGCTGATGCCACCTTACGCAAGTTAAGACTGGAGTATATTCCTTATAAGGTTGATCAGACCGCTGTGGCAAACGATTATGCCATAGCTATGCTGGGGCGCCTGCATCGCTATCCTGCAAATTCTGAATGGCTCTATCATACGTATACGTGGACAGAAACAGCGCTTGAAAACGCTCTCATGCTTTTGGCATTACCTGAAAAAAATGCCCGGCAGCTTCGACGATTTCAGCAGAATAGTAATGCGTTATTCGCCTGCCAAAGCCTGGTTTCAGGCGACAGCAATGCAGGCAACTGGGGAAGAAGAGAAAGCGGTAATTTAGTTCTTTTTGACTGGGAAAGGTTTGGCAAAGGGAGTCCTGCTATTGACCTGGCTCCCCTCATAAGGGGAATGGGGACAAAACAAGAATTTATAGACCTTGCAGGACGCTATTGCCAGCTATCCTCCCATCAAAATATCAGGGAGCTGGCCAGAGAAATTGCTATTGTCAAAGCCTGGATTGTCACGGAAGTGATTGTCCTGCTTCATATGCGGCAAAAGAGTGCATTTCCCTTGTATCTCAACTGGTACAGAGAACATCTTCCCGACTGGTTAGACAACGTGGAAAAAATGTTATGAAGCATGAATTCTAAAAATTCTGCTTTTTATAGCAATACCTACTTTTCGCTCCTGACGCACCTGATTGCCCACTTCTGATATATCAGCGAGTCACTAATATTAACTCGCTGATTTTTCACATTACCTACGGTTCTACTTAAAACCCACAATAAACTTCGTGTTTACATAAAATCGTATTAACAGATACAATACCCCCCTATAGTATCAGGAGGGCGTATGCCGCATTCACCCGAAGATAAAAAACGTATTCTGACCCGCGTCCGCCGCATTCGGGGCCAGGTTGATGCCCTTGAACGCGCCCTGGAATCGGGCGATCCCTGTCTCGCCATTTTGCAGCAAATCGCCGCCGTGCGCGGCGCTGCCAATGGCCTGATGGGGGAAATGGTTGAAATTCACCTCAAAGATGAGCTGGTGACGGGGGAGACCACCCCGGATCAGCGGGCTGTGCGGATGGCGGAAGTCGGCCATTTACTGCGCTCTTATCTAAAATAAATCCACACACCTCACAACAAGGGAAAGACATCATGAAATCTCGCGCAGCTGTCGCGTTCGGCCCAGGCCAGCCGCTGAAAATCGTTGAAATTGATGTTGCTCCGCCTAAGAAAGGCGAAGTGCTGATCAAAATTACCCATACCGGCGTTTGCCATACCGATGCGTTTACCCTGTCTGGTGACGATCCGGAAGGCGTATTCCCGGCGGTGCTCGGCCACGAAGGGGGCGGTGTGGTGGTGGAAGTGGGTGAAGGCGTCACCAGCCTTAAGCCCGGCGACCATGTGATCCCGCTCTACACCGCAGAGTGCGGTGAGTGTAAGTTCTGCAAATCCGGCAAAACTAACCTCTGCCAGGCCGTGCGCGCCACGCAGGGTAAAGGTCTTATGCCGGACGGCACCACCCGTTTCTCCTATAACGGCGAGCCCATTTATCACTACATGGGGACCAGCACCTTCAGCGAATACACGGTGTGCGCCGAGATCTCACTGGCGAAAGTGAATCCGCAGGCCCCGCTGGATAAAGTCTGTCTGCTCGGCTGCGGTGTCACCACCGGTATCGGCGCGGTGCATAACACGGCGAAAGTGAAAGAGGGTGACACCGTGGCGGTGTTCGGCCTCGGCGGGATCGGTCTGGCAGTCATCCAGGGCGCGGTACAGGCGAAAGCTGGCCGCATCATTGCTGTGGATACCAACCCGGAAAAATTTAAGCTCGCAGGTGAGATGGGCGCGACCGATTTCATCAACCCGAAAGACTACGACAAACCGGTTCAGGAGGTGATCGTTGAGCTGACCGACGGCGGCGTGGACTTCAGCTTCGAATGTATCGGCAACGTCGATGTGATGCGCTCAGCGCTTGAGTGCTGCCACAAAGGCTGGGGCGAGAGCATCATTATCGGTGTGGCCGGCGCGGGTCAGGAGATCAAAACCCGTCCCTTCCAGCTGGTGACAGGGCGCGTATGGCGCGGGTCGGCATTTGGCGGCGTGAAAGGCCGTACCCAGCTGCCGGGCATGGTTGAAGATGCGATGGTCGGTAAAATTCAGCTCGACCCGTTCATTACGCACCGCCTGCCGCTGGAGCAGATCAACGAAGCCTTCGATCTGATGCACGAAGGAAAATCTATTCGTACCGTTATCCATTTCGGCGACAACTGATTATTCTGCCAGCGGTTTTTTCCGCTGGCATTTCTTCCCTGATCTTTTCTAAAGTGTGACCTGTCTGGCGCTTTTAACCGTAATCTAATTCTACGCAGTGCCGATGACTCTTTTACAGGCGTGTTTTTACGCATCTTACCTATAAGAGAGTCGACGGTCATGGACAACACAACATCGATGCAGGCGCAGCATAAGCTGAGTTTCTTGCATCACATCCGGCTGGTTCCGCTGTTTTCCTCCATTCTCGGTGGCATTATTCTCCTGTTTGCATTGAGCTCGGGTCTCGCAGGCTATTTCCTGCTCCAGGCCGATAACGATCAGCAGGATGTTACGGCAGAAATCCAGGTGCGCACCGGGCTGTCAAACAGTTCCAACCATTTACGCACCGCCCGTATCAACATGATCCACGCGGGGGCGGCGAGCCGTATCGCGGAGATGGAGGCGATGAAACAAAACATCGCTGAGGCTGAGACCCGCATCAGGCAGTCGCAGGATGGATTTGCCGCCTATATGAAGCGCACTATTCGCACACCGGCTGATGAAGCGCTGGACGGCGATCTGAAAGCCCGCTATGACGCCTACATCGCCGGTATGCAGCCGATGCTGAAATATGCCAAAAACGGCATGTTTGAAGCCATTATTAACCACGAAAATGAGACCGCGCGTCCGCTGGACGATGCCTATAACGCGGTGCTGCTGAAGGCGATAAAAATCCGCACCGAACGCGCCAACGCGCTGACGGCGCAGGCTCACACCCGCACCCGGCTGGGGCTGATGTTTATGTTCGGCGCGTTTGGCCTGGCGCTGGCGCTGGCGGTGATCACTTTTGTGGTGCTGCGCCGTACGGTGATAAACCCGCTCCAGCGAGCCGCTACGCGTATCGAAAATATCGCGAAAGGCGATTTGACCATGCCGGACGAACCGACCGGGCGCAGTGAAATTGGCCGCCTTACGCGCGATCTGCAAACGATGCA
The DNA here is from genome assembly GCF_001922365.1 of Enterobacter cloacae complex sp. AR_0002. Lineage (NCBI taxonomy): Bacteria > Pseudomonadati > Pseudomonadota > Gammaproteobacteria > Enterobacterales > Enterobacteriaceae > Enterobacter > Enterobacter cloacae complex sp. AR_0002. The sequence continues at coordinate 1,318,169 of NZ_CP018814.1, read as the reverse complement.
GCACGCGCTGGTGACCACCGTAGGCACCGTGCGGCAAGGGGCGGAGGAGATCTACCGGGGAACCAGCGAGATCTCCGCGGGTAACACCGATCTCTCTTCCCGTACTGAGCAGCAGGCGGCGGCGATTGAACAGACGGCGGCCAGCATGGAGCAGCTCACCGCGACGGTGAAACAGAACGCCGATAACGCGCATCATGCAAGTAAACTGGCAGAAGATGCCTCCGGGAAGGCCAGCCGCGGGGGGCAGATGGTCTCCGGCGTGGTGAAAACCATGGGTAATATTTCCACCAGCTCGAAGAAGATCTCTGAAATTACCGCCGTGATTAACAGCATCGCGTTCCAGACCAATATTCTGGCGCTCAACGCGGCGGTCGAGGCGGCGCGTGCGGGTGAACAGGGACGTGGCTTTGCGGTCGTGGCGAGTGAAGTTCGCACCCTGGCAAGCCGCAGCGCAAACGCGGCGAAAGAGATTGAAAGCCTGATTAATGAATCGGTATCGCTTATCGATCAGGGTTCCGGGGAGGTGGTTGCAGCGGGCAATACCATGAATGAAATCGTCGAGGCGGTTAAACGCGTCACCGATATCATGCTGGAGATTGCAGCGGCGTCCGATGAGCAGAGCCGCGGCATCGTTCAGGTGAGCCAGGCGATTTCCGAGATGGATAAGGTGACGCAGCAGAATGCCTCGCTGGTGGAAGAAGCTTCTGCGGCAGCGGCTTCGCTGGAGGAGCAGGGCGCACGTCTGACGGAAGCCGTTGGCGCGTTTCGTCTCAACGGGGCGCACGCAGGACGGACTACAGCCGCTGCAAACGCAGCGAAACCCGCGCCTTTAACCCCGGCGGCGGTCGTCTCAGGTGATAACTGGGAAACGTTCTGAGTAAGACAGACCCGCCCTCGCGGCGGGTTCTGCGTTTATGGTCAGAGAGGCATTGATTTACGAATGGCGCTTAACAGCGTTTGGGCACCTTCAGAGAGCGGGGCTTCTACCCGCGTCAGGATCCCAATCGGTTCTCCCGCGCCGGGCGATGTTACCGGCAGCGCCGTAAGCACGCCGCGTCGCAGATCGTCCTTCACCGCGCCGGACGGCACAAACCATACGTAGTCATAATCCACCGTAAGCTGGCGCGACAGCGACGCCGAGAGCGTTTCAATACACCCGGAAGGCAGCGTGCAGCCCTGCATTTGCAGCAACGCTTCCGCATTCTGACGCGGAACGGTTCCTTTTGGTGAGACCACCACCGGCCACTCCATCACACGGCTCAGGGTCACGGTGTCCTGCAACAGAGGATGATTCGGACGCACGACCAGCTTCAGCGATTCCAGGAACAGCAGCTCGTAGTTCAGGCCGCTCATCAGTTCCGGATCGGACATCCGCCCAATGCCCAGATCCAGCTCGCCTGACTTCAGGCCCGCCAGCAGCATGGTGTTATTCATGGTCGCGACCTGAAGCGTGGCGTGCTTTTGCTGACGGTGGAACTGGCCGATCGCCGCAGGCAGTATGCCCAGCGCCGCCGTTGGCAGCGCGCCCACGCGCACGATGTCGCTGGCCGGCTCCTCTTTACGGTTTAACGCCTGACCGGCGGTATTGAGGGCATCGAGAACTTTAACGGCATGCGTCAGGAACTGTTCGCCCACGAGTGTAAGCTGAGCCCCCAGACGGCCGCGATCGAACAGGCGGGTTCCGGTAAGCTGTTCCAGTTCGTTCAGCGTTTTGGAGAGTGCAGGCTGACTGAGGTTAAGGGTTTCAGCCGCTCGCCCCAGCGTTCCCTGTTGAGCGACGGCCACAAATGTATGCAAATGGCGCAAGCGTATGCGCTGACTGAACAGACCATTTTTTTCCATAGGCGATGTTAAAAACAGAGCGACGCGGGTGACAAGTTAAGATGTTTGAATTTGATAACCTGATAGCAAAATATTTTTAACATTTGATCTGTTTGAGTTACAACCGTTTTTCGAAAATGCCCACGCTTTGACCACTCGTCTGCCTGGATCACAATTCGTAAATTCTTCCCAACGAAAGGAACGGGCTTCTCTACACTCCAGGTAGTATTCACTGGAGGCATGACATCATGGCGAACACCATCACGGCTGATGATATTCGGGAACACTTTTCGCAGGCTATGTCGGCGATGTACCAGCAGGAAGTTCCGCAGTACGGCACCTTGCTGGAACTGGTGGCGGACGTTAACCTGGCGGTTCTGGAAAATAACCCACTTTTACATGAACAACTGGCGAACGCAGACGAACTGGCGCGCCTGAATGTTGAACGTCACGGTGCGATCCGCGTTGGCACCGCGCAGGAGCTTTCCACCCTGCGCCGGATCTTCGCCATTATGGGCATGTACCCGGTCAGCTACTACGATCTCTCCCAGGCGGGCGTGCCCGTCCACTCGACGGCGTTTCGTCCGACAGACGATGCGGCGCTCTGCCGTAATCCGTTTCGCATTTTTACCTCGCTGCTGCGCCTGGAGCTGATTGAAAACGTTGCGCTGCGCGAAAGGGCGGCGGAGATCCTCTCCCGGCGCAACATCTTTACGCCGCGCTGTCTGGAACTGATCGACCTGCATGATGCGCAGGGACACTTTACCGAGGCACAGGCGCGCGAATTTGTGCAGGAAGCCTTAGAAACCTTCCGCTGGCATCGCCATGCGACGGTCGATCAGGAAACCTATCTGGCGCTGAGCAACGAACATCGCCTGATTGCCGACGTGGTCTGTTTCCCGGGGTGCCACATCAACCATCTCACGCCGCGCACGCTGGATATCGACCGGGTGCAGGAGCTAATGCCGAAGTACGGCATCGAGCCGAAAATCCTGATTGAAGGCCCGCCGCGCCGCGAGGTGCCGATCCTCCTGCGTCAGACCAGCTTTAAGGCGCTGGAGGAGCCGGTGCTGTTCGCGGGGGAACACAAGGGCACCCATACCGCGCGTTTCGGTGAGATTGAGCAGCGCGGCGTGGCGCTTACGCCGAAAGGGCGCGAGCTGTACGACAGCCTGTTAAACCAGGCCGGGACCGGCAAAGACAACCTGACCCACCAGCTTCACCTGCGCGAGATCTTCAGCGCCTTCCCGGACAGTGAAATGTTCCTGCGCCGTCAGGGGCTGGCTTATTTCCGCTACCGTCTGACCCCGACAGGTGAGGCGCATCGCCACGCTTTTCGTCCCGGCGACGATCCGCAGCCGCTGATCGAGCGCGGCTGGGTTGTGGCACAGCCCATCACCTACGAGGATTTTCTGCCCGTCAGCGCGGCGGGGATCTTCCAGTCGAATCTTGGCAATGAAACGCAGGCGCGCAGCCACGGCAATGCCAGCCGCAATGCCTTCGAAGCCGCGCTCGGCTGTGCGGTGTACGACGAGTTTTCGCTTTACGAGGAGGCGGAAGCGCGCAGCAAACAGCGTTGCGGTTTGCTCTGAAACCGTTACTCTGCGAGGGTGTGATGGAAAAAGAAGGTTGGTATGGAAAATCCCTCCGCCCCTGTGGTTGAAACGCGCCAGGGCGCACTGATTGGTTTTACTGAAGGCGATACCCATGTGTGGTGTGGCATTCCCTATGCGGCACCCCCTGTTGGCCCGTGGCGCTGGCGCTCCCCGCGTCCCCCTGCACGCTGGGATGGCGTGCGTCCGGCGACGGCGTTCTCCGCCTCCAGCTGGCAGAGCAGCGAAAGCTGCCAGGAGCTGGGCGGCGGCGACCCCGGCCAGTTCTCTGAAGACTGCCTGTATCTTAACGTCTGGTCGCCAGTGGCTCGCGCCGCTCCGCTTCCGGTGATGGTCTGGCTGCACGGCGGAGGATTTACCCTCGGCGCTGGCGGGCTGCCTCCGTATAACGGCAGGGCGCTGGCGAAGCGTGGCACGGTGGTGGTGACGATCAATTACCGTCTCGGCCACCTCGGCTTTTTTGCCCATCCGGCGCTGGAGGGGGAGGAAGAGCGCGTGGTGCATAACTTTGCACTGCTCGATCAGATCCAGGCCCTGGAATGGGTGCGCGATAACATTGCCGCGTTCGGCGGCGATCCTGAGAACATCACCGTATTTGGCGAGTCGGCCGGTGCGCGCAGCGTGCTGTCGCTGATGGCTTCCCCGCTTGCGGGAGGACTGTTCCATAAAGCCATTGTGCAAAGCGGGTACACGCTGCCCGACACCCCGCGCGAGCAGGCCATGCATAAAGGCGAAGCGATTGCCGCCCATTTCGGCCTGCACAATGCTACCGCGGAACAGCTTCGCGCGATCCCGCCTGAGGCGTTCTGGCCGCTGACCTCGCCGCTGAATATCGCCCCTGCGCCCATCGTGGGGGATTGCGTTTTGCCTGAGGCCATGCTCGACGTCTTTTTCGCGGCCCGTCAGCATCCTGTACCGGTGATGATTGGGTCAAACAGCGACGAAGCCAGCGTGATGTCGGTATTCGGGGTCGATCTGGCCGGCCAGATCCAGAAGCTTCGCCGTGAGCGGCGCTTTGGCCTGGGGCTAATTAAGCTGCTTTATCCTGGCGTGAAGGGCGATGAGGAACTTGGCAGGCAGGTATGCCGCGACATGGCCTTTACCACCATGGGATACGTGGTAATGCAGGCCCAGCAACGGGCGGGCGGCATGTGCTGGCGATACTGGTTTGATTATGTGGCCGAAGCGGAGCACGCGACGTACATCAACGGCGCCTGGCACGGCAACGAAGTGCCCTACGTCTTCGATACCCTTGGACAGGTGGAACCTTCGCGGCAGTATGTGAATGAACGCGATCTGGCCTTTGCCGCTCAGGTGGCGGACTACTGGGTGAGCTTCGCCCGGGATGCGGGGGCACGCGATAGCCTGGCAGGGCCCACGCGCTGGCCCGCCTGCCGGAAAGGGCGGGACGTGCTGTTACGTATTGGTGTGAATAAACATGCAGGTTTTCGGCTTGAAAACCGCTTCATGCGTGCCCGTATGAGCCTCTTCAAACGGGTGATGAAACACCACGTCAGCCTCGACTGAGCAGACAGGCGCGAAACGCATCCAGCCCGTTTTCAGGGCCGGGTGCGTCGCGTAATACCAGCCGGTAGCTCGCCCCCGTTTTTATGCTCGTGTCAAAAGGGCGCATCAGCCGTCCGGCGCGCACGTCCTCCTCCACCAGCGTTTCATCCGCGATGGCGATGCCCAGTCCCTGAATGGCGGCGGTAATGGCGAGATCCATGGTTTCGAAGTGTTGATTTTTGAGCATAGCTGGCGGCGGACCCGGCTGTTTCGCCAGCCACAGCGTCCAGTCCGTTTTGTCCCGCGTGGGGTGAAGGAAGGTGAGTGCTTCCAGCGCAGAGCCGGCCCGTAGCGGGCTCATCACCGGGGTTAAGGCCTCTTCGAACAGCAGATCGCCGGCGCTCATGTGCGTCCCAAACACAATCGCCGCGTCACAGGATTCGGTTTTGAAATTGACGTTATGATCGGTGGTGGTGGTCAGCGCAATCTGGAGTTCCGGCTGTTCGCGCTCCACCTGTAGCAGACGCGGCACCAGCCAGCGCATCGCGCAGGTCGGCGCTTTCAGCCGAATTACGGTCTGGTGCGTTCGCGCCTGTTCAGCAACGTTCAGCAGGTGCTCAAAGGCAGATTGCAGCTCCGGCAGCAGGGCGCTTCCCTGTGAGGAGAGACGCAGGCCGCGCGCATGGCGCTCGAACAGCGGGAAGCCGAACCAGCTTTCCAGCGAGGCGATTTTACGGCTTACCGCCCCCTGCGTCAGACAAAGCTCCTTCGCGGCATGGGTAAGATTCAGGTGACGCGCGGTCACGATAAACGTCTCTACGGCATTAAGCGGAAATGAACGACGCGACATATCTCACCTTAGCTATGCATTTTTGTCATGGCTATTATGACAACAATTCGATTGTCCCGACAATGAAGTTGTTGTTTGAATAGTTATGCATTCACCACGAGAAGGGACAGAGGATGACTTTGAAAACGCCGGTGCAGACACGATCCAAATTGCCCGATGTGGGAACCACCATTTTTACCGTTATCGGCCAGCTTTCAGCCCGGCATAACGCCATCAACCTTTCTCAGGGTGCGCCGAATTTTTCCTGCGACCCAAAACTTATCTCCGGCGTGACCCGCGCCATGGAGGCAGGGTATAACCAGTACGCCTCCATGACCGGTCTGCAACCGCTCAGAGAGCGCATCGCGGACAAAATTGCCACGCTCTATGGCACACACTATGACCCGGCGAGTGAGGTGCTGGTGACCGCCAGCGCCAGCGAAGGGCTTTACTCAGCCATCAGCGGGCTGGTTCATCCTGGAGACGAGGTGATCTATTTCGAGCCCTCCTTTGACAGCTATGCGCCGATTGTCCGTCTGCAAGGAGCGACGCCGATTGCCATTAAACTGACGGTACCGTATTTTGCCGTGAACTGGGATGAAGTACGGGCGGCTATAACCCCACGCACGCGGATGATCATCGTCAATACGCCGCACAACCCGAGCGGACAGGTGTTTTCAGCCGCCGATCTGCACCAGCTGGCAGCGCTGACGCGCCACACCGACATCATCATTTTGTCTGACGAAGTGTACGAGCACGTCGTTTTTGATGGCGAACCGCACCACGGAATGGCGACGCACCCGCAGCTGGCGGAGCGCAGCGTGATTATTTCTTCTTTCGGAAAAACCTATCACGTCACCGGCTGGCGCGTGGGTTATTGTGTGGCACCCGCGGAACTGATGGATGAGATATGTAAAGTCCATCAATTTTTAATGTTCTCGGCCGATACGCCGATGCAGTACGCGTTTGCCGAACACATGACCGATCCGCAAACCTGGCTGTCGCTGGCGGCGTTTTATCAGCGCAAGCGCGATCTGCTGCAAAGTTTGCTCGCCGACTCACCGTTCAGGCTGCTACCAAGTGCCGGTTCGTTCTTCCTGCTGGCGGATTACAGCGGCTTTAGCGACGAGCGCGACAGCGAGATGGTGAAAAGGCTGATTGTCGAGTACGGGGTTGCCACCATTCCGCTGTCGGCGTTTTATGCCGATGGCACGGACAATAAGTTAATCCGTCTCTCTTTTGCGAAAGATGAGGCGACGTTACGGGCAGGTGCCCAGGCCCTTTGTCGGGTTACACCACGTTAAGGAATTTGAGATGAAATTACGCGCGTTAGTTGTCGGCATGGGACTGTTGTGTTCATTCTCGTCGTTTGCCGCCACCGAGTTGCGATACGGGCTGGAAGCGGAATATCCACCGTTTGAAAGCCGCAATGCGTCAGGGGAGCTGGAAGGGTTTGATGTAGAGCTGGGAAATGCCATCTGTAAAGCCGCCGCGCTGAAGTGCAGCTGGGTTGAAACCTCGTTTGATGCGCTGATCCCCGGTCTGGTGGCGAAAAAGTTCGACGCCATAAACTCGGCGATGAACATCACCGAGCAGCGTCGCAAAAGCATTGATTTCACCCAGCCCATCTATCGCATTCCCTCCCAGCTGGTGGGCAAAGCCGGTTCTGCGGTAGAGGCTACCCCCGAAGGGCTGAAGGGCAAAACCATCGGCGTTCTCCAGGGTTCAATTCAGGAAACTTACGCCAAAGAGCACTGGGAAAAGCACGGTGTCACCGTGGTGTCTTATAAAGATCAGAATATGGCCTGGGGAGATCTGCTGAATGGCCGCATTGATGCCTCGCTGGTCATGTCAGCGGCCGGGCAGGCAGGTTTCCTCAGTAAGCCGCAGGGTAAAGGGTTTGGCTTTATCGGCAAACCGGTGTCGGACGACACCATCCTCGGCAGTGGGATCGGCTTTGGGCTGCGTAAAGGGGATGAGGCCACCAAAAAGCAGCTTGATGCCGCAATTGATAAAGTACGTGCCGACGGCACGATCGCTAAACTGGCTGATAAGTACTTCCCGGGTATCGATGTCAGCGTAAAATAACCGCCTCGTTGGTCCCGGCTGTCGATGTCCAGCCGGGGCATTTTTATACATAACTTTACCCCTTTTTCAGGCCGTTCTGGTCGACAGAAAATATTTCTCGGTTTGTTCAGATAATCACCCGCCAACAATTGGATTCTTAACCGTTTTTGTTTAGGCTGTGCGTTCTTTCTTGCCGTCATTTCGCTGCGCGCGAAACTCATTCACACGACCATAAGGACGTTTTCTCAGGCATGAATCGCAGACGTTTTCTCAAAGGTTCCCTGGCAATGGCTGCCCTGAGCGGCACTTCTGGCCTTGCATCTCTGTTTTCCCAGGCGGCGTATGCTGCTGACTCCGACATTGCCGACGGTCAGAGCCGTCGCTTTGATTTCTCTGTTCTGCAATCCATGGCGCACGATCTGGCGAAAACCCCGTGGGGCGGTGCGCCGCGTCCGCTGCCGGAAACGCTGGCCACCATGACGCCGCAGGCGTACAACGCCATCCGTTACGATGAGAAGCAGTCGCTGTGGAATAACATTGAAGGCCGTCAGCTGGACGCCCAGTTCTTCCATATGGGGATGGGATTCCGCCGCCGCGTGCGCATGTTCTCGCTGGATCAAACCACCTCTCAGGCGCGTGAGATCCACTTCCGGCCTGAGCTGTTCAGCTATGGCGATACGGGCGTGGATACCAAACAGCTTGAAGGGCAGAGTGACCTCGGCTTCGCCGGATTCCGCGTCTTTAAAGCGCCGGAACTGGCGCGACGCGATATCGTTTCGTTCCTGGGCGCGAGCTACTTCCGCGCAGTGGATGATACCTACCAGTACGGCCTTTCCGCGCGCGGGCTGGCGGTGGATACCTTTACCGACACCCCGGAAGAGTTCCCGGATTTCACCTCCTTCTGGTTTGAAACCGTTAAGCCGGGTGATACCACCTTTACCGTCTATGCGCTGCTGGACAGCCCGAGCATTACCGGTGCCTATAAGTTTGTGATCCACTGTGAGAAGAGTCAGGTGATCATGGACGTCGAAAACCATCTCTATGCGCGCAAAGACATCAAGCAGCTCGGCATCGCACCAATGACCAGCATGTTCAGCTGCGGCAACAACGAACGCCGCATGTGCGACACCATACATCCGCAGATCCATGATTCAGACCGCCTGGCGATGTGGCGCGGTAACGGGGAGTGGATCTGCCGACCGCTGAACAACCCGCAAAAGCTGCAATTCAACGCCTACCTGGATAAAAACCCGAAAGGCTTTGGTTTGTTACAGCTTGACCGTGACTTCTCCCATTACCAGGACGTCATGGGCTGGTATAACAAGCGACCAAGCCTGTGGGTCGAGCCGCGCAACAACTGGGGGAAAGGTTCTATTGCCCTGATGGAGATCCCGACAACCGGCGAGACGCTCGATAACGTGGTCTGCTTCTGGCAGCCGGAGAAACCGGTGCAGGCGGGTGATGAGCTGGACTTCAAATACCGTCTCTACTGGAGCGCGCAGCCGCCGGTGCGTTCCCCGCTGGCAAACGTCTACGCTACCCGTACCGGTATGGGCGGCTTCCCGGAGGGCTGGGCGCCGGGTGAAAATTACCCGAAAGTGTGGGCCCGTCGCTTTGCCATTGACTTCGTCGGGGGCGATCTGAAGGCCGCCGCACCGAAGGGCATTGAGCCGGTGATTACCCTGTCCAGCGGTGAAGCGAAGCAGGTGGAGATCCTCTATGTCGAACCGTTCGACGGGTATCGCATTCTATTTGACTGGTATCCAACCTCTGACTCCACCGAGCCGGTGGATATGCGCCTGTTCCTGCGCTGTCAGGGCGATGCCATCAGCGAGACCTGGCTGTACCAGTACTTCCCGCCCGCGCCGGACAAACGTAACTACGTTGACGACCGGATCATGCGCTAGTCCTTATGGGTTTGTGCCGGGTGGCGGCTTCGCCTTACCCGGCCTGCTCTGGACGCATTTGTAGGCCGGGTAAGCGTTAGCGCCACCCGGCAATTAAGAGGCACTATGTCTTCAGAAATCATCCCCGTTAACCAGGAAATCGAGCTTCGCGCAGTCGAAGAGCGCTATACCACCGATCTGCATAACCTCGTAATCAAAAACAAAACCTGGCTGCAAACCGCCTTCGACTGGGCGCAGCATGTCGGCAGCGAAGAGGACACGCGCCGCAACGTGCAGAGCAATCAGATGTTGCACCAGCGCGGTTACGCCAAAATGTTCCTGATTTTCATGAAGGACGAGCTGGTGGGCGTGCTGTCCTTCAACGCGATCGAGCCTGCGAATAAAACCGGGTACATTGGCTACTGGCTTGACGAGGCGCATCAGGGGCAGGGTATTCTTTCTCAGGCGCTCCAGGCGTTTATGCGCTATTACGTTGAGCGCGGCGAGATCCGCCGCTTTGTGATCAAGTGTCGCGTGGATAACCAGAGCAGTAACCGGGTGGCGCAGCGCAACGGTTTCACGCTGGAAGGTTGTTTGCGGGAAGCGGAGATGCTCAACGGGCGTTACGATGACGTGAACCTGTACGCCAAAATCTTCCCGCTATAGCGCCCCCAGCAGCGGCGTCCGGGTGATCCGCGTGTCGCCGTTGATCACTTTGGCTCCCCGGACGTGAATGCTTTCACCCTCCAGCGCCTCGATAACCGCATCGTCCGTTATTTCCACCTGATGCTCGATCAGGACATCGCCGCTGATACGCGCCCGCCCCTGAATAACCACTTTGTCATCAATCAGGATCGGCCCGCCGCGTAACCACGCCTCGCCGCCTATTAATACGTGGTGTTTAATGACGCAGTTGCCTTCTACGAGGGCGTTTTCCGCGACCTGTGAACTGTACCGCACGGTCGGGATGGCATCATCCTCCAGACCGGCCAGCAAACGGGCGTTGCCGTACACTTTGGCGCAGTCGCACACCCAGACGTTATTCAGCGCGTTGCCCTCAAGAATGGCGCGTTCGAACACCTCGGCACGGTGCTCAACAAAGGCCCAGGTCACCATGGCATCGCCGTAGATTTGCGCCTGATGCACAATACGCGACTGGCTGACCGTGGCTCTGTCATAGATTTGCAGGATCTGCTCACGGTCGGGTGTCAGCCCTTTGGCTGCAATCACCAGGCTGTTATGCAGCACCCGCGCGTCACCCGCGATACGACATTCCCCGCGTACGGTGGAGTGCTGAATGGTGACGTTGTCACTTATTACCGCGCCGTGACTCACCTCAGCCGCGTCAAGCCAGCCGTTGCCGCCAACGTGTGCGCGGTGGCTTACGATGCAGGGTTGGGTGAGGCGGGCGTTACCGGATATCCTGGCCCCGGCTAACACCACGCTGTTTTCATCGTAAACCCAGCAATCCCCGTCCTGGGCGAGCGCGTGTTCATCCTCAACCCAACCGCCTTTAGTCCCGCTGGTCACATCGTTAAAATCCTTCACGGCAATAATTTGTCTTAGAGGCGTTGTGCACGGCATTGATCCGTCCTGCCAGCGCCAGAGACGCGTTTCATTGCTGAGCCGATATTTTGTCATCGTGTTATCCCTGAATTGCCTTTCAATAAACGTAGCAAAGTTTTGGTTTTTCGAAGTGCTGGCATCCGCTCAGGAAACCCCTTAAAATGGCATTTAAAATACATTTTAAACTTTAAAAAAAATGCATAGCCTAAACCAACGCGTTCTTAACTTGCCCGCCGGGTATTTCGGTATGGTCCTCGGGACCATAGGTATGGGGTTCGCCTGGCGTTATGCCAGCACCATCTGGCCGGTGACGCGCTGGCCGGGCGAGATCCTGGTGGCGCTGGCGGTGGCGATCTGGTTCCTTCTGAGCGTGGCGTTTCTTACCCGTGCGGTACGGTTTCCACATAGCGTGTTGGCCGAGATGCGGCATCCGGTAATGAGCAGTTTTGTCAGCCTGTTTCCTGCCACAACGCTGCTGGTGGCCATCGGCTTTGTGCCGTGGTATCGCCCGGTGGCGCTGGGGTTGTTTAGCGTGGGCGTGGTGATCCAGCTTGCGTATGCCGCCTGGCAAAGCGCCGGGCTGTGGCGCGGCAAGCATCCGGAAGAAGCCACGACGCCGGGACTCTATCTGCCGACGGTGGCGAACAATTTTATCAGCGCGATGGCCTGCGGTGCGCTAGGCTTCCACGACGCGGGGCTGGTGTTCCTTGGTGCCGGGGTCTTTTCCTGGCTGAGCCTGGAGCCGGTCATTTTACAACGCCTGCGCAGCGCGGGCGAGCTGCCCGCTGCCCTTCGTACCTCGCTCGGGATCCAGCTTGCGCCTGCCCTGGTGGCCTGTAGCGCCTGGTTTAGCGTCAACGGCGGCGAAGCGGACACCTTCGCCAAAATGCTTTTCGGCTATGGCCTGTTGCAACTCCTGTTTATGCTGCGTCTGATGCCGTGGTATCTGTCGCAGCCGTTCAACGCGTCGTTCTGGAGCTTCTCGTTCGGGGTGTCGGCGCTGGCGACCACCGGTTTACATCTTGGGCAGAGCAGTCCGTCAGGGTTCTTTCATGCCCTCGCTGTTCCCCTGTTTATTTTCACCAACGTCACCATCGCGATGCTGCTGGTCCGTACTTTTATCTTGCTGATGCAGGGCAAACTTCTGGTGCGCGCTGATAAGGCACTGCTTATGCAATCTGAGGAAAAATAATGACTGTCGATGAAAACTACTTTACTGAGAAATATGGGCTGACCCGCACGCACTCAGAGGTGCTGCTCAGCGCGGACATTGTTAAGCCGGGAAAAACGCTCGATCTCGGTTGCGGAAATGGCCGTAACAGCCTCTACCTCGCTGCCAATGGCTATGACGTGACGGCGTGGGATAAAAACCCGATGAGCATCGATAACATTGAGCGCATTAAGGCGGCGGAAGGGATCGCGAATCTGCAAACGGCGATCAAGGATCTGAACAACCTGACCTTTGACGGCGAATACGACTTTATTCTTTCCACCGTCGTGTTGATGTTCCTCGAAGCGAATACCATCCCTGGTCTTATCGCCAATATGCAGCGTTGCACTAAACCAGGCGGCTATAACCTGATCGTTGCCGCCATGGATACGGAAGATTATCCGTGCACCGTCGGCTTCCCGTTTGCCTTCAAACCCGGTGAACTGAGTAACTACTACGAAGGTTGGGAGCTGATCAAGTACAACGAAGAGGTGGGGGAACTCCACCGTACCGATGCCAACGGGAACCGTATCAAGCTGCGCTTCGCCACCATGCTCGCACGCAAGCCCGCTTAACGCGCGGCCAGCAGACAGAGTTGCAGTGCAGTGCGACAGGAGGCCTCGAACGACGACAGCGGTAAAAACTCAAACTTCGAGTGGAAGTTATGGGCGCCGGTGAAGAAGTTCGGGGTGAGCAGGCCTTTAGCTGACAGGGCCGCCCCATCCGTGCCACCGCGCATGGGGATCGGTTTTGGGGTGATGCCGAGCGACTCCATCGCCTCGAACATCAGGTCGATCGCGCGGCGGTCTTCGCCAATCGCATTGCTGATATTGCTGTAGGTATCTTCAATGCGATACTCCACGTTTGCCGTGGGATGCTGCGCGGCTATTTGCGCCGCCACATCGGCAATTTGCTGCTTGCGGGCGGCAAAACCGTCTTTGTCAAAATCACGAATGTTGGCTTTCAGTATCGCTTCGTTTTGCCCGGCCTGGATGCCGTTAAACCAGATATAACCTTCGCGCCCCTCGGTGCATTCCGGGGTTTGCCGGCGATCGAAATGGCTGATGAAATCCGTTGCCATCAGCAGCGGATTGACCAGCACCCCTTTGGCGGACATCGGGTGCGCCGTGACGCCGGTAAAGCGAATTTCAGCCGCCGCCGCGTTAAAGTTCTCGTAAACAATTTCGCCCAGCTCGCAGCAGTCGATGGTCCAGGCAAAATCGACGTCGAAGCGCTTTAAATCCAGCGCTTTCGCGCCGCACAGGCCAATCTCTTCATCGGGCACAAACGCCACCACAATATCGCCATGGTTGTGCTCAGCGGTGAGGTTTTCCAGCACCGTCATGACCACGGTGACGGCCGCTTTATTATCTGCGCCTAATACGCTGGTTCCGTCGCTGAAAATAATCTCCTCATCATGATAAGCCAGAATTTCCGGGTGCTCTTTTACGCGCAGCCAAATATCTTTCTCTTTATTCAGACAGAGATCATCCCCCGTAAATGTTAATATTTGTGGATGAATATCCGGGGATAAACCGACGTCGACGGTGTCGATATGGGTAATAAAACCAATACGCGGCGCGCCGGGAACATTACCTTTTTTCACGGCGGTAACGGTGGCGAACTCATCAATCACAATATCGTCTAACCCCAGCGTTTCCAGCTCCTTCGCCAGCTCCCGCGCCATGTCGTGCTGGCCCGGGGTGGAGGGCAGGGTTTTGACTTTCGGGTCGCTCTGGCTGGTGATGGCGAGATAGCGGAAAAAGCGTTGGGTTAATTGTCTGGAGAGTTCCGAGCCCATAGTGTTTCCTTCTGTATTTATTTTTCATGTGTTTGCGCCATCACTTTAATGTTATTTATGAAATGGCAAAAGAAGTAATTAGCCGTCGAATTAAAAAGACAGGAATAAATGATGAAAAGCACATTCACAATGATAACGCTGGCGCTTGCTGCACTGACGGTCAGTTCCACCGTCGCGGCAAAAACGCTGGTGTATTGCTCCGAAGGATCGCCGGAAAATTTCAATCCTCAGCTCTATACGTCGGGGACCAGCGTGGACGCCAGCGCCGTACCGGTTTATAACCGTCTGGTCGATTTCAAACCGGGCACTACCGAACTGGTACCGAGCCTGGCGGAAAGCTGGGAGGTAAGCGAGGATGGCAAGGTCTACACCTTCCACCTGCGCAAAGGGGTGAAATTCCACAGTAATAAGCTGTTCACGCCGACGCGCGACTTCAACGCGGACGACGTGATTTTCTCGTTTATGCGCCAGAAGGATGTGAATCATCCTTACCATAACGTCTCCAACGGCAGTTATTCCAACTTCGAAAGTCTGGAGTTCGGCAGCCTGATTACCGCCATTGATAAAGTTGACGATCGCACCGTGCGCTTCACCCTGGCGCATCCGGAAGCGCCGTTTGTCGCTGACCTGGCGTGGTACTTTGCCTCCATTCTGTCGGCGGAGTACGCCGATGCCATGCTGAAAGCGGGCACGCCAGAAAAGGTCGATATGCAGCCGATTGGCACCGGGCCGTTTAAGCTGTCGCAATATCAGAAGGATTCCCGCATCCTCTTTACCGCTTTCCCTGACTACTGGCAGGGAAAATCGAAGCTGGATCGTCTGGTGTTCACCATCACGCCGGACGCCTCGGTACGTTTTGCCAAAGTCGAGAAGAATGAGTGTCAGGTGATGCCGTTCCCGAACCCGGCGGACCTGCCGCGTATGAAGGCTAACAAAGACATCAACCTGATGAGCAAGGCCGGTCTGAATACCGGTTTCCTGGCGTTTAACACGCAAAAGCCGCCGCTGGATAACGTAAAAGTGCGCCAGGCGCTGGCGATGGCGATTAACAAACCGGCCATCATTGAGGCGGTTTTCCACGGCACCGGCACGGCGGCGAAAAACCTGCTGCCGCCTGGCGTCTGGAGTGCCGACAGTGAGCTGAAAGACTACGATTACGATCCAGAAAAAGCGAAAGCGCTGTTAAAGGAGGCGGGGTTTGCCAACGGCGTAAGCATCGATCTGTGGGCCATGCCCGTGCAACGGCCGTATAACCCGAACGCGAAGCGTATGGCGGAGATGATCCAGGCGGACTGGGCGAAAGTTGGCGTGCAGACCAAAATCGTGACCTACGAATGGGGCGAATACCTGAAGCGCGTGAAGGGCGGGGAGCATCAGGCTGCGCTGATGGGCTGGACAACGGCGACGGGGGATCCAGATAACTTCTTCGGCCCGCTGTTTACCTGTACGTCCGCCAACGGCGGGTCGAATTCGGCGAAATGGTGTTATAAGCCGTTTGATAACCTGATTGCCGAAGCAAAATCGATAACCGATCGCGAAAAACGCGTGGCGCTGTACAAGCAGGCGCAGCAGATGATGCACGATCAAATGCCGGCGGTAATGATTGCTCATTCAACGATTTTTGAGCCAGTCCGTAAAGAGGTCACGGGCTATGAAATTGATCCCTTCGGCAAACACCTGTTCTGGCAAGTGGACCTGAAAGAGTAATTTTCACTGCCCGGTTTCGGTCGGGCAGTTTTTTCGCTATTTGTGCTGTCTTCGTCATTTTTTGCCACAACACATCGCCCCATTTTTTGTTATAACTTCAAGTGCATACTTGCAGATAACATGGAATACCATCATGCGTACTCACACTTTTTTTAAAGTTGCAGTGCTTTCTGGTCTGTTGGCCCTTTCAGGCTGTGCGTCAAAAGTCGCAGCCCCCGATCAATATTCAGGCTTTTTAAAAGATTACTCAGGCTTGCAGGAGATGAAATCTGCAACCGGGAAGCCAACCCTGCGTTGGGTTGATCCTTCTTATAATGAGGCGAATTATGACAGCATTATTTGGACGCCGATAACCTATTATCCGACGCCAAAACCGACCACTCAGCTTGGGCAAAAAACGCTTGATGAGCTGTTGAATTATACCAATACCAAACTGAAAACCGCGATTGGCCAGCGTAAGCCGATTGTGACGACGCCGGGCAAACATAGCCTGATCTTCCGCGGCGCCATCACGGGTGTGAGCTCAGACAAAGAAGGTTTGCAGTTCTATGAAGTGGTGCCTGTCGCGCTGCTGGTTGCGGGTACGCAGATGGCCACGGGCCATCGTACCATGGATACGCATCTGTTCTTCGAAGGTGAGTTAATCGACGCGGCTACGAACAAACCGGTGATTAAGGTTGTTCGTAAGGGGGAAGGGAAAGAGCTGGCGAACGAGAATACGCCAATGGGCTTCGGCACCCTGAAGCAGGTTGTGGATGACATGGCAACGGATGCCACTATGTTTGATGTTCATCAGACAGCAAATTAATAAAAAAAGGCCTGCATTTTCGCAGGCCGTTTTTTTATGCCGTCCGCAGGCGGCGGAACCAGGTTTCCGGCTTCGTAAACATCACCATATTCCCCCCCAGTATCAACAACAGGCCGACGATCCCGTTGAGATGCCACACGTAACCCTCGTACACCGTTGAAATCGACAGCGCCACCAGCGGGAACAGCAGGGTGCTGTAGGCGGCTTTACCGGGACCAATGCGGCCTACCAGCGTAAAGTAGGCGCCGAAGGCAATCACCGAGCCAAACAGCGCAAGATAGAGCAGCGCCCCCATATAGCTCACCGTCCATTCCGGCATAAAGTTATCGCCTCTGAAGAGGGCGATAAGTCCCATCACGACGGTGCCATACAGCATCGCCCAGGCGTTGGTGGTCATGGTTTCCAGCCCGTTTCGCTGATGACGCATGCTGATCATATTCCCCAGCGAGAAGCCGTAGGTGCCGAGGGCGGAAAGCCCGATGCCCGTAAGCAACGACGCGCTCCAGCCGCTGGCGAGCAGATCGTTCCAGAACAGGGTAATGATCCCGATAAGCCCCAGCGCTGCCGCCGTCCAGAAGCGTGCGGGTGGACGCTGGCCGAAGAAGATAAAGCTGTTGATGGCGTTATACAGCACGGCCATCGAGAAAATCACCGACTCAAGGCCGGTATTGATATGGGCGGCGGCGGTGTAAAAGCACCAGAAGTTGAAACAGAAAACGCAGCAGCCCTGTAGCATGCAGTAGAGATGATCCCGCAGCGCCAGCCTGCGCAGGCGGCGAAGGGCGACCAGGACGATCATCATCGTGGCGCTGGCCACGGCGAAGCGCCAGAAAATGGAGACCGGCGCTGCAACCGGCCCCTGTTGTAAAAAAATGGCGATCCAGGTCGTGCCCCAGATAACAACAACCAGCCCATAGAGTAATGCGTTCATGGTGTCTCTCTTCTCATACCGCGAAAAACAACAGTGTGGCGAAAGAAGAGGGACCCGGCTTTCATCGCCTTGCGCCGGACTTGCAAATTCTTGCGCTTTTTTCTCGCACAATGGCTGGTAACAGGCTGCAACACTTCTTAGACTGACAGTCTGATTAATCACCTGTTTACGGCCATGTCTCTCGTTTACGACACCTTTGAAACGTTACGCCAACAAAATGCGGTGCTGCGGGAAACCGTCGCGCTCAATACTGGCATTCAACTGGCGGCGTGGTACAACAAGCACGACACGATCACCGTGAAAAGCAACCATCACACCCTTAGCCTGTACGTGGCAGATGGCTATGAAAGCTATCAAAAAACGCCGGGTGGCTGGAAAAATGGCGGTGGGCCGGATCGTTTTTGTCTGATGCCGGAAGAGAGCGAATCCACGTGGGATATTCGTGACGACCTGTCGTTCGTGCACCTCTACTGCACCGATGAACACCTGCGGGACGTGGGGGAGAAAATCTGGGATAAAAGACCGCTATCGCTGACGCTGGAGGAAAAAATATTCGGCAGCGATCCGAAAATCACCGCCCTTTATCGCCAGTTTTTGCTCGGCTGCGACTGGCAGCAAAACGCCAATCAGCTCACCCTGAGCACCGCGTCGACCTTATTGCTGACGCATTTAGTCCAGCACTATTCCAGCGTACAGTGGAAGCTGCCGGTAGTGACCGGCGGGTTATCGCCGTTTGTGCTGCGCAACGTGCTGGCCTTTATCGAGGAAAACCTGGCGCAACCCTTAACGCTGGCGGAACTGGCGGGCCAGGCCGCACTCAGTGAGTATCACTTTGCGCGGATGTTCCGCCAGTCGATGGGCCTGGCGCCGCATCAGTACGTCATGCAGCGCCGCATGGAGAAGGCCAAAGCGATGGTGCAGCACACGACCACGCCGCTCACCGACATCGCGCTGGCCTGCGGATTTAACTCCGCCAGCCATTTCAGTAACCGTTTTCGCAGCATGACCGGCATTACGCCGTCGCAGCTACGCGCGGCGAAGGCGTGAGAAGACGGCGTAACAGATCCCTCCCAACACCAGCCCCCAGAAGGCGGAGCCAATCCCCAGGAGCGTGACGCCGCTGGCGGTCATCAGGAAGGTGACGATCGCCGCGTCGCGCTCTGCTTCATGATTCAGTGCCTGATACAAACTCCCGCTGATAGTGCCGAGCAGGGCCAGCCCGGCCAGCGTCTGGATGCCGCTCAGCGGCAGGGCGGCCATCAGCCCCGAAATCGACCCGCCGAACACCCCCGCCAGCAGATAAAACCCACCTGCGGCCGCCGCAGCCAGCCAGCGTTTACTGGCATCCGGGTGGGCGTCCGGGCTCTGGCAGATGGCGGCGGTGATGGCGGCGATGCATATAGAATAGACGCCGAAGGGGGACAACAGCAGCGCCAGCCCGCCTGTGGCAACGATCAGCGGTGAGACCGCCAGCGGATAGCCCGATGCCTGCATGGTGGCGAAGCCGGGCGCATTCTGCGACGCCATGGTCACCAGGAAGAAGGGTAAGCCGATGCTGATCAGGCTGGTGAAGGTGAACGCAGGGGCAATGAATTCCGGCATGATGACCGATAACGTCATCCTGTTCGTGACAACGTCACCTCCAGCCCAGGCAACGAACACGCCCACCAGCAGCGTGGCGACAATGGCGTACCGGGGCGCTACAGCTTTGGCCACCAGCCAGGCGGCCAGCATACTGCCGCAAAGAAAAATGTGTCCCTCAAGATTGCTGAATGCCTTCAGGCCAAACTGTAACAGCACGCCCGCCAGCATAGCGGCGGCAAGCGAGTGCGGGATCAGTTTCATCAACCGGGCAAACAGGCCGGTGACGCCGCACAGCAGAATCAGCGTATTCGCGAATATAAATACCCCGATGGTTTCCGCCAGCGTCACGCCATGCAGGCTGGTGGCGAGCAACGCCGCGCCCGGAGTCGACCAGGCGGTCAGCACGGGGGCTTTATACCACCACGACAATACCAGCGTGCTGATCCCCATCCCGAGCCCTAGCGCGGTCATCCATCCGGCGATTTGCTGTGTACTGGCGCCAGCCGCCGCAGCCGCCTGCCAGATAATGGCGGCAGAGCTGGCATAGCCCACCAGAACGGCAACAAAACCGGCCAGCACGGCAGGAAAGAGAGAGGCAGTCGATTGCATGGAAACTCCGTTGTGCGTTATAACGTCCGGGATAAGGTATCACTGTGCGCTATAGCGTACAAGTGGTATGCTTTGCCGCAACGGGAGGAACTATGGATATCACTCAACACCTTGCAACCACACTGAAAGCGCTGCGTCTGGCGCGGGGCTGGAGCCTGTCAAAACTGGCGGAAGAGACGGGCGTGTCGAAAGCGATGCTTGGGCAAATCGAACGCAATGAGTCCAGCCCGACGGTCTCTACCTTGTGGAAAATCGCCACCGGGCTGAACGTACCTTTTTCGGCGTTTATCACTCCAGAAAGCGAACCGCAGGCGGTATTCGATCCGCAGCAGCAGGCGATGGTGGTGAAACCGCTTTTCCCCTGGGATGAACAGCTTAAGTTCGACCATTTCTCCATCACCCTGTCGCCCGGCGCGCTGAGCGAGTCCACGCCGCACGAAGCCGGGGTGATCGAACATGTGGTGGTGATAAGCGGTGAGCTGGATATGCAGATCGACGGTGTCTGGCGCACAATATACGCTGATTCCGGCGTGCGTTTTGCCGGCGATAAACCGCACGCGTACCGCAACAGCAGCGCCCGTACGGTGCATTTTCACTCCCTGATCCATTATCCCCGCTAAAGCGTCGCAAAACGGTTTCACTGACACAGACTTCTGACTACAATAGCCGCCATTTTGACCATAACGGATAACGACGAAGTATGCGCCTGCACTCCCATCATCTTGAACTGCTAAGCCCGGCCCGCGACGCCGCCATTGCCCGTGAAGCCATTCTTCACGGTGCGGATGCCGTCTACATTGGCGGCCCTGGCTTCGGTGCCCGGCATAACGCCAGCAACAGCCTGCGCGACATTGCCGAGCTGGTACCGTTCGCTCACCGTTTCGGGGCGAAGGTGTTTGTGACCCTGAACACCATTCTTCATGATGATGAGCTGGAGCCTGCGCAGCGTCTGATCACCGATCTCTACCAGACCGGCGTTGACGCCCTGATCGTTCAGGATATGGGCGTTCTGGAACTGGATATCCCGCCGATTGAGCTGCACGCCAGCACCCAGTGCGATATCCGCACCGTCGAGAAGGCGAAGTTTCTTTCGGACGTCGGGTTTACGCAGATTGTGCTGGCGCGCGAGCTGAACCTGAACCAGATCCGCGATATCCATCAGGCGACCGACGCGACCATTGAATTCTTTATCCACGGTGCGCTGTGTGTGGCCTATTCCGGGCAGTGTAATATCTCTCACGCCCAGACGGGGCGCAGCGCTAACCGGGGCGACTGCTCTCAGGCCTGCCGTCTGCCGTATACCCTGAAAGACGATCAGGGCCGCGTGGTGGCATTCGAAAAACACCTGCTGTCGATGAAAGATAACGATCAGACGGCGAACCTCGGTGCGCTGATCGATGCTGGCGTACGCTCCTTCAAAATTGAAGGGCGCTACAAGGACATGAGCTACGTGAAAAATATCACCGCCCATTATCGTCAGATGCTGGATGCCATCATCGACGATCGCGGTGATCTGGCGCGCGCCTCCGCCGGGCGTACAGAGCATTTCTTTATTCCGTCTACGGACAAAACCTTCCACCGCGGCAGCACGGACTATTTCGTGAATGCCCGTAAAGGGGATATTGGCGCGTTCGACTCACCGAAGTTTATCGGCCTGCCGGTGGGTGAAGTGCTGAAAGTGGCGAAAGATCATCTTGACGTTCAGGTGACAGAGCCGCTGGCGAATGGCGATGGTCTCAACGTGATGATCAAACGTGAAGTGGTGGGTTTCCGTGCCAATACGGTGGAGAAAACCGGCGAAAATCGCTATCGCGTCTGGCCGAACGAAATGCCTGCCGATCTCTACAAAGCCCGTCCTAATGCGGCGCTTAACCGTAACCTGGATCACAACTGGCAGCAGGCCTTGCTCAAGACCTCCAGCGAGCGCCGCATTGCGGTGGATATCGCGCTGGGGGGCTGGGAAGAGCAGCTGATCCTGACCATGACCTGCGAAGACGGCATCAGCGTCACGCATACGCTCGACGGCCTGTTCGAGGTGGCGAACAATGCGGAGAAAGCGCTCAACAACCTCAAGGATGGCGTGGCGAAGCTGGGGCAGACCATTTATTACGCGCGCAATATTGAGGTGAATCTGCCGGACGCGCTGTTCGTGCCGAACAGCCTGCTGAACCAGTTCCGCCGTGAAACGGCCGAGATGCTGGATGAAGTACGCCTGGCGAACTATTCGCACGGCAGCCGTAAGGCCGAAGCGGTGCCTGCGCCGGTCTACCCGGACACGCATCTTTCTTTCCTCGCGAACGTATACAACCACAAAGCGCGTGCGTTTTATCATCGTCACGGCGTGCAGCTGATTGACGCCGCGTATGAAGCGCATGAAGAGAAGGGCGATGTGCCGGTGATGATCACCAAATACTGCCTGCGGTTTGCTTTTAACCTTTGTCCGAAACAGGCGAAAGGCAATATTAAAAGCTGGAAAGCGACGCCGATGCAGCTGGTGAATGGCGATGAAGTGCTGACGCTGAAGTTTGACTGCCGTCCGTGTGAAATGCACGTTATCGGCAAGATGAAGAATCACATCTTCAAAATGCCGCCGCCGGGAAGCATTGTGGCCTCCGTCAGCCCTGACGATTTGATGAAGACCCTGCCGAAGCGTAAAGGCAGCTAACCCGCAGAGTGGGTATCCGGTTTGCGCGATTTCTGCCAGGTATGGTGCTCGCGCAACCCCTCCGCAGACTCCTCAGCCGCGCTGCGTAACTCGTCGCTGTCAGCTTCATGACGAAGCTGATGGTCGGCGTTTTTCACATACACAAATTCATGCCCTTTGTGCTCCGCCATAATCTGTCCTGAGAACAGGGCGCTAATCACCAGCAGTAGCGAAAATTCTTTTCTGAACATCATTTATCCCCTGAAAATACGCTACGGTCATCGTAGGGATAATTTCATAGAGTAATTATTCGACTCTTTAAATTTGAAAAAATAGAGTGTCAAAAATTGTGGTCGCAATAAAACGCGCTTAAGACTATTCTTAAAAGCGATATCGACGTTGTAAACTCCCATTTCTGGTATGCAAAGAACAACTAGATTTATTGGGAAATCATTTACAATAAGATTTTTCTGGCTAAGGATTGGATCGAATAAATGAAAAAAATAATCGTGCTATCACTTCTGGGCGTAGTGGTTGCGGTGGGTGCTGCGGCCAGCATCTATTCAAATGAAGAACCAGAATATATTCAGTCAGCAAAAAGCCGTGTCGGATCGTATTTAACCAGCGATTACGGACGTGTCGAATGTAATAGCACCCAGGTAAGTGAAGAGCGCTGGGAGCTGGGCTGTACCAATAAGGCGAGAGGCAAAACCTTCCAGTTCGCCGTTTACCCACCCGAGCAGGCACCGTATGGGGTCTCTCGTGCGTTTTATCTCGAAGCGATTAATGATGATGCCCGCCAGAGTGCAGATCAGGGGCTGATGCGTTATCTGCAAATTAATACCAAAGCGGGTTAATCGATTCGTTTATGCTTCGTTGAGGCTCACAGTGGTAGATTGCTGGTGATCCACATCCCGGTAGGGAATACCGGAGCGTAGATACCAAAATACAAATCTATCCATGCAAGCATTTACCGCCAGATTATGGCGGTTTTTTTTTGCCCGTTTATCGTACCGGCTGTAAAAATTGTTTGCGATATTGCGCGGGCGAAAGCGCAAATTGCTGCCGGAAATGGTGGCGCAGCGTGGCGCTTTGTCCAAATCCGGTTTGTTCCGCAATATTATCAATGCTGAGCCGACTGTTTTCGAGATAATCTTTTGCCCGCTGCAATCGCGCAGTCAATAACCAGCGCGCGGGCGTTGTCCCGGTCGCGTCCTGGAAACGGCGCAGAAAGGTGCGTTGACTCATACCCACCCGCAGGGACAGCGATTCGACGGTATGGGAAACGGCCAGATGCTGATGAAGATAATCGAACAGCTGGCCCAGGCGCTGGCTCTCCCGCAACTGAGCCACCGGTCGGCTAAGTTGCTGGGTTTGCGAGCCGTCCCGATGGGGCGGGATCACCAGTCGACGCGCCACGCGGTTTGCTGCCTCCATACCGTAATTCCGGCGCACCACGTGCAGACACAGATCAATCCCCGCGGCGCTGCCGGCGGAAGTGAGAATATCGCCTTCGTCCTGGTAGAGCACATCTTCGACCACGGTGATGGCGGGAAAGCGTGTTTTCAGAGCTTGCGTGTAGCGCCAGTGGGTGGTTGCCTTCCGCCCGTCAAGCAGGCCTGAGGCTGCCAGAACGAAAACGCCAGAACAGATCGAGAGTAGCTGGCAGCCGCGGGCATGCGCCGCGCGGAGCGCCTGGCAGAGCGCTTCGGGTACGGGTTCATCCAGCCCTCGCCAGCCGGGTATAACAACCAGATCCGCCGTTTCAAGCAGACGCAGATCGCCGTCGGCCAGAATACGGATCCCGCCCGTTGCCCGGAGCTCGCCGCCATCCACGCTCGCCACGGCGAACTGATACCAGTCATCGCCCATCTCCGGGCGCGGCAAGCCAAAGATTTCTACCGCCACGCCAAACTCAAAGGTACATAAACCGTCATATGCCAGCACGACCGCGCGCGGCGAGGGATGTCTTAAGTTTGTCATCTTTTTGCTGTTTTCTGGCATAGGCGGACGCATTCATGTTCTGAATTAAGGGATAGAGTAGTGTTAACACAAACACCACAAATGAGGAAGATTCATGAGCTATGTTACTGAATTTCCGGCTGCTGAGCCGCAGGAAGCCGTGGGGCATTTTCTGCGTCGTCTGAGCGTCGAGACGGACTGCGCCGATGTCCATCACGCGGTATCCAGCGGTGAGCAGGACTTTGTTCTGCTGCACGTTGTCGGGAAGCCTGAACATTTTGCCCGGCGGCATCTGCCCGGCGCGCTGCATTTACCCTGGAGCCAGATCACCGCCGAGCGGATGACAGCGTGGCCAGAGGGCACGCTGTTTGTCGTCTATTGTGCAGGCCCACACTGCAACGGGGCGGACAGGGCGGCGCTGAAGCTGGCGCGTCTGGGTCTGCCGGTTAAGATTATGCTCGGGGGCATGACCGGCTGGGAAGATGAGCGGTTCGCGTTTGCAGGATCTTCATCGCCCGCCCTGTGAACATGAATTTATTTCATCACAGATGAAATTTTCTCGTTTGTCGGCGGCGAGCCGGTATGACATCTTTTTAGGACGTTTAGACATCCAGAAGTCTAAATGTTCAAGAGATGAATTATCACTGTGGGCAATTAACGCCGACAGACAGAGGAGATTTCCATGCAGCGACACCACGCCCCGTACCGCGCCGATGTAGTCGGCAGTTTTTTACGCCCGGACTCTGTTAAACAGGCCCGTCTGCAATTTGCCAGCGGTGAGATCGATGCCGGTCAGCTTCGCGCGGTTGAGGACGAGGCCATTCGCCATGTTGTCGAACAGCAGTGCGCCTGCGGTCTGCATGTGGTAACGGACGGTGAATTCCGCCGCGCCTGGTGGCACTTTGACTTCTTTGACGGGCTACAGGGCGTAGAGCGTTATGATTCGCAGCAGGGCATTCAGTTCAACGGGGTGCAGACCAAAGCCCACGGCGTGCGCGTAACGGGCAAACTGGGCTTCGGCGATCATCCTATGCTGGAAGATTTTCGCTACCTCAAAAGCATCAGCGGTAACGCACAGCCGAAGATGACCATTCCGAGCCCGAGCGTGCTGCACTTCCGCGGTGGCCGCAAGGATATTGATGCCACGGTCTACCCGGATCTGAAGGATTACTTTGACGATCTGGCGACAACCTGGCGCGATGCCATTCGGGCCTTTTACGATGCAGGCTGCCGCTATCTGCAACTGGATGACACCGTCTGGGCCTACCTTTGTTCAGAAGACCAGCGCCGCCAGATCCGCGAGCGCGGTGATGATGCAGACGAACTTGCCCGAACCTATGCCCGGGTGCTGAATAAGGCGCTGGAGGGCAAACCGGACGATTTGACCATCGGGCTACACGTCTGCCGCGGTAATTTCCGCTCAACCTGGATTTCCGAAGGCGGCTATGAGCCGGTGGCGGAGGTGCTGTTCGGCACGGTGAACGTCGACGCGTTCTTCCTGGAGTACGACAACGACCGTAGCGGCGACTTCGCGCCACTGCGTTTTGTGCGCCCGGGTAAACAGCAGGTGGTGCTGGGGCTGATCACCACCAAGCACGGTGAGCTGGAGAAACCGGAAGGGGTGAAAGCGCGTCTGGAAGAGGCCGCGCGCTACGTGGCGAAAGAGCAGATTTGCCTCAGCCCGCAGTGCGGATTTGCCTCCACGGAAGAGGGTAACAGCCTGAGCGAAGCCCAGCAGTGGGATAAAGTTCGCCTGGTGACGCAAATCGCCAGCGACGTCTGGTAACATCGTTTACAGCGCTGCATTATTACAGTGCAGCGCTGTACCATTCTGAGTCGTTTCCCGTAGATCCTCTCTTCGAACCCGTTTAAATCCTGCCTCTGCAACCTGGCACTCTTTTTGCTCTCCTGAAACTGACGTTACTTTTTTCTGCGTCCGGGCGGTAACGGACGTCTTCGCACAGCTTTCTTTTTCAGGAGTGAAAATATGCACCGTCGTACCTTTATAAAAGCGTTCGCCTTGTCCGCCTCCGTGGTCGCCATGGGAGTGAGTTTTGGCGTTCAGGCCGCAGAGACCATTAAAGTCGGGATCATGCACTCACTCTCCGGCACGATGGCCATTTCAGAAACGCCCCTGAAAGATGTCGCCCTGATGACCATCGATGAAATTAACGCCAAAGGCGGCGTGCTCGGGAAAAAGCTGGAGCCGGTGGTGGTTGACCCGGCCTCCAACTGGCCGCTGTTTGCCGAAAAGGCCCGCCAGCTTCTGAGCCAGGATAAGGTCGCCGTGGTGTTTGGCTGCTGGACCTCCGTATCGCGTAAATCGGTTCTGCCGGTTTTTGAGGAGCTGAACGGTTTGCTGTTCTATCCGGTGCAGTACGAAGGTGAAGAGATGTCACCTAACGTCTTCTATACCGGCGCGGCGCCTAACCAGCAGGCGATCCCGGCGGTGGAGTACCTGATGAGCGAGGACGGCGGCAGCGCGAAACGCTTCTTCCTGCTGGGAACGGACTACGTTTACCCGCGCACCACGAACAAGATCCTGCGCGCCTTCCTGCACTCGAAAGGCGTGGAAGATAAAGATATTGAAGAGGTCTACACCCCATTTGGTCATAGCGATTACCAGACCATCGTCGCCAGTATCAAGAAATTCTCTGCGGGCGGTAAAACGGCGGTGGTCTCCACCATCAACGGTGATTCCAACGTGCCTTTCTATAAAGAGCTGGCGAACCAGGGGCTGAAAGCCACGGACGTGCCGGTTGTGGCGTTCTCGGTGGGCGAGGAGGAACTGCGCGGCATTGATACCAAACCGCTGGTGGGTAACCTGGCGGCGTGGAACTACTTTGAATCCGTCGATAACCCGACCAACCAGACCTTTGTCGCGGCCTACAAAGCCTACGCGAAAGCCCATAAGCTACCGAATGCCGATACCGTCGTCACCAACGATCCGATGGAAGCGACCTACGTCGGCCTGCATATGTGGGCGCAGGCGGTTGAAAAAGCGGGGACAACCAACGTGGACAAAGTGCGCGCGGCAATGGCGGGCCAGTCGTTCAACGCGCCGTCCGGCTTTACGCTGACCATGGATGCCACCAACCACCACCTGCATAAGCCCGTCATGATTGGTGAAATCGAAGGCAACGGCCAGTTCAACGTCGTCTGGCAAACCGAACAGCCGGTACGCGCTCAGCCGTGGAGCCCGTTTATCGCCGGGAATGACAAAAAACCTGACCAGCCGATGAAAACCGCCAGCAACTAAGCCACCACCAGGGAGAGACGTCATGAACGCCATACGCATGATGATTGCGATTGTGTGGCTTACCGGACTGCTGCCAGGGATGGCGCAGGCATCGGATGCCGATGATTTCGTTGCCACTAGCCGCAGCCAGCAAACCGCCATGCTGACCCGCTGGGCAGCCACGCCGGAACCTGCACGTTTGCCGCTGCTTAAGGCGCTACAACAGGAGAACCTTTATACCGACAGCCAGAAGAAGGCATTTACCCGCATCGACGGCGAAATGGTTGCCCTGGGCGCGGCAAAGAGCGCCGAAGGAACGACCAAAGCCGTGCGGCTGACCAACCGGCTGCGCGTGTTAACCGTCACGGCGCTGGCGACGCATCAGCTTGTTAGTGACAGTGTCACAGAAAGGCGTCATGCCGCGCGGCAACTTCAGCGTGACGCCCAGCCGGATATGCTCGGGTTTCTGCAACAGCGGGCTAATCGCGAAACGGACGACGTCACCCGACAGTCGCTAAGGCTGGCGCTGGCAAATCTTCAGCTGGCGAGTCCGCAGGCGGAAACGCGCCTCAACGCGGTTGAACTGTTGGGACAGTCTGACGATCCGGACGTTCAGGCCACGCTGACGCCGTTCACCCGGGCGCAAACCGAGCCGGACGCACGGGTACGTGCCGCCGCCGCTGAGAGCCTGGACCGTATTCAGCACCGGCTGATGTGGGGTGAACTGCTGGGGCAGGCCTTCATGGGCCTGTCGTTGGGGTCGGTACTCTTGCTGGCCGCGCTCGGGCTGGCTATCACCTATGGTCTGCTGGGGGTGATTAACATGGCCCACGGTGAAATGCTGATGCTCGGGGCGTATGCCACCTGGATGGTGCAACAGGTGATGGCGCAGTGGATGCCTCAGTGGCTGGCGCTTTATCCGGTGGTGGCGCTGCCGGTGGCGTTTTGCCTGACGGCAGGTATCGGGATGGTGCTGGAGCGCACGGTGATCCGCCATCTTTATGGCCGCCCGCTGGAAACCCTGCTCGCCACCTGGGGGATCAGCCTGATGCTTATCCAGCTGGTCCGCATGACCTTTGGCGCCCAAAACCTTGAGGTCGCTAACCCGGCCTGGCTGTCCGGCGGGGTGCAGGTTTTCGCCAACCTGACGCTGCCGTGGAACCGTATTGTGGTGCTCGGGTTTGTGCTGATGGTGCTGTTCTTCACCTGGCTCATTCTGAACAAAACGCGTCTGGGTCTGAACGTGCGGGCGGTGACGCAAAACCGCAGCATGGCGGCCTGCTGCGGCGTTCCCACCGGACGGGTAGATATGCTGGCGTTTGGCCTCGGGTCCGGCATTGCCGGGTTGGGCGGCGTGGCGTTATCCCAGTTGGGGAACGTGGGACCGGAGCTGGGCCAGGGATACATCATCGATTCATTCCTGGTGGTGGTGCTCGGCGGCGTCGGCCAGCTGGCCGGTAGCGTCGCGGCGGCCTTTGGTCTGGGGATCTTCAATAAAATTCTTGAACCGCAGATGGGCGCCGTGCTGGGCAAGATCCTGATTCTGGTGGCGATCATTCTGTTTATCCAGAAACGTCCGCAGGGGTTATTCGCACTTAAAGGGAGGGTGACAGACTGATGAGCCAGCCATTGACCTTAACACTGGCGCGCAGGGCACCGCGCACCGCGCAAATCTTCGGCAGTCTGCTGGTTGCGGCGCTGCTGGTGCTGCCTTTTCTCGCGCTGTTGCCCGCCACCCATCCGCTGGCCGTTTCCACGTGGATGTTGACGCTCATCGGCAAGATCCTCTGCTACGCGGTGGTCGCCGTGGCCCTCGATCTGGTCTGGGGCTATGCCGGTATGCTCTCGCTGGGGCACGGCATATTCTTCGCCCTGGGCGGCTATGCGATGGGCATGTACCTGATGCGCCAGGCGGCCGGAGACGGGCTGCCCGCGTTTATGTCGTTTCTCTCGTGGAGCGAACTGCCCTGGTTCTGGTGGGGAACGCAGCATTTTGCCTGGGCACTGGTGTTAATTGTGACGATACCCGGCCTGCTGGCGCTGGTCTTCGGCTGGTTTGCTTTCCGCTCGAAGATCAAAGGGGTCTATTTCTCCATCATGACCCAGGCGCTGACCTATGCGGGCATGCTGCTGTTCTTTCGCAACGAAACCGGCTTTGGCGGCAATAACGGCTTTACCGGCTTTACCACGCTGCTCGGATTTTCCGTCACGGCGACCACCACGCGGATCGCGCTGTTTCTCGCAACGGTCGTGCTGCTGCTTCTGGCCCTGGGCACAGGCTACGCGCTGGCGAAGAGTAAATTTGGCCGCATTTTAACGGCGGTGCGCGATGCGGAAAACCGTCTCACGTTCTGCGGCTACGATCCGCGCGGCTTCAAGCTGCTGGTCTGGACGCTTTCCGCCGTGCTGTGTGGCCTGGCGGGGGCGCTGTACGTTCCGCAGGTGGGCATTATCAACCCGGGTGAAATGTCGCCAACCAACTCGATTGAAGCGGCCATCTGGGTAGCGCTGGGCGGGCGCGGCACTCTGGTGGGCCCGGTGATTGGCGCGGCGCTGGTCAACGGTGCGAAGAGCTTTTTCACCGTGGCGATGCCGGAGTACTGGCAGCTGTTTCTGGGGCTGATTTTCATCGCCGTGACGCTGTTTTTACCACGCGGCGTGTTCGGTCTGTTTCGTAAGGGAGAGAATTAATGCAGCCCTCTGAAGGACTCTTTACCCGCCAGCTACCGGGCGATCGTTACCGTGAGCAGACCGATCCGGTGTTGCAGCTCGAGGCCATTAACGTCAGTTTCGACGGTTTTCAGGCGTTGACCGATCTTTCGCTGAATATCGGCGTCGGAGAATTGCGCTGCATCATTGGCCCTAACGGCGCCGGTAAAACCACGCTGATGGACGTGATCACCGGCAAAACCCGGCCAAAAAGCGGGAAAGCTATTTACGATCAGTCCATCGATCTGACTGCCCTGGAACCGGCGGCCATCGCCCGTCAGGGCATTGGCCGTAAGTTCCAGAAGCCGACCGTGTTTGAAGCGTTGACCGTAGGGGAAAACCTCGAAATCGCCATGAAAGCCGACAGGTCCGTCTGGGCGAGCCTGCGGGCCACGCTCAGCGGCGAGCAGCGCGACCGCATTGATGAGATGCTGGTTTTGCTGCGGCTTGGCAGCGAGCGCGATCGCCGTGCCGGACTGCTTTCCCACGGACAGAAGCAGTTTCTGGAGATCGGCATGCTGCTGGTGCAGGACCCGCACCTGTTACTGCTGGACGAACCCGCCGCCGGTATGACCGACGCCGAGACGGAATACACTGCCGAGCTGTTCCGCACCCTGGCAGGCAAGCATTCGCTGATGGTGGTTGAGCACGATATGGGTTTCGTTGAGACCATCGCCGACCACGTCACGGTGCTGCATCAGGGGCGCGTACTGGCGGAAGGTTCGCTTCGCGAGGTACAGGCCAATGAACAGGTGATTGACGTCTATCTGGGACGCTAAGGAGAGGGGATGTTACAGGTTAGCGAACTGAATCAGTACTACGGCGGAAGTCATATTCTGCGCGGGGTGAGCTTTGAGGCGGTCGTCGGGGAAGTGACCTGCCTGCTGGGGCGCAACGGGGTGGGCAAAACCACGCTGCTGAGGTGCCTGATGGGGCTGATCCCGGTGAAAGCCGGGGAGGTGGTCTGGCAGGGAAAGACCATCACTCACAGTAAACCGCACCAGCGGGTACAGTCCGGCGTGGCGTATGTTCCGCAGGGGCGGGAGATTTTTCCGCGTCTGACCGTAGAAGAAAACCTGCTGATGGGGCTGACGCGCTTCTCAGCGGGAAACGCAAGGAGCGTACCGGAGGAGATTTGGCAGCTTTTCCCGGTGCTGAAGGAGATGAAGCACCGACGCGGAGGCGATCTTTCCGGTGGTCAGCAACAGCAGCTGGCGATTGGTCGCGCGCTGGCGAGCCGTCCACAGTTACTGATTCTGGATGAACCCACGGAAGGTATTCAGCCGTCGGTGATTAAAGAGATTGGGCAGGTGATCCGCAGCCTGGCGAACCGGGGGGATATGGCGATCCTGCTGGTGGAGCAATTTTATGATTTTGCGGCAGAGCTGGCCGACAGCTATCTGGTGATGTCGCGCGGCAGCATCGTCCAGCAGGGGCGCGGGGAGAATATGGAGCGGGAGGGCGTTCGCGGGCTGGTTGCGATCTGAAATGTTATAATATAACATCCCTATTCTTATAAAACGGAATGAGGATTTTGCTGTGGCTGCACAACCTGGAAAAATTGCGCTGACTTTGGGAACGCTGCTGGTAAGCGGCTCGCTTTTTGCCCATTCGCACGGTCATCAGATGACGGAGGCGGAACAGAAGGCGGCAAACGGCGTCTTTGAGGATAAAGACGTCAGGGACAGGAAGCTGTCTGACTGGGACGGAACATGGCAGTCTGTTTACCCGTTCCTGCTTGATGGTTCGCTGGATCCGGTTTTCGAAAAGAAAGCGCAGAAGGGAGAAAAATCTGCTGCCGAGGTGAAGGCCTACTACCGCAAGGGTTACGCGACGGACGTGGACGCCATCGGCATTGAAAACAACGTGATGGAATTCCACCGAGGCAAAACGGTGAGCAGCTGCCGCTACGACTACAGCGGCTACAAAATTCTAACCTATGCGTCGGGGAAAAAAGGTGTGCGCTACCTGTTTGAGTGCAAGGATAACGCGAGCGAGGCGCCTAAGTTTGTGCAGTTCAGCGACCATATCATCGGGCCGAAAGCCTCTTCACACTTCCATATCTTTATGGGCAACACCTCCCACGAGGCGCTGCTGAAAGAGATGGATAACTGGCCGACCTACTACCCGAATGAGATGTACAAGGAGCAGGTGGTGGAGGAGATGTTGCACCACTAAGGTGTTGGTTTTGCCGGGGGACGGCTTCGCCTTACCCGGCCTGGGATTAGGGTTTTCCAGGTCGGGTAAGCGCAGCGCTACTCGACACTCTATCTTCACTTTTCACGCGCATCCCGCGCAATATCATCAGCCAGGCCGCAATGATGGCGGCCATCATAATGATAAATAATGACCAGTGCGGCAGATGGGTCAGGATGAGCCCGGTGATCATCGGGTTCGCCGCCGCGCCCAGCCAGCCCAGCGCTTGTGCGGAGAAGTAGCTCGCCTTCATGCCCGGCGGGGCGATATTGTCGATCAGCATGTATTCACCCGGTGCATAAATAATCTCACCCAGGGTGAAAATCGCTGCCGCGATCCCCCAGTAAATCAGGTTCTCGCCGGAAAGCATAAACCCCCCCAGCCCGAGGATGAAAAAAAGCGTCGCGGCGGTCATTAGCGGACGGATATTGCTGGCGGTGATCTTCCGTCCAAGCGCATATTGCAGGGTGACGACCACCGCCGCGTTGACGGGCAGCACAACGGCCACCACCTTTTCTGCGAAATCACTGTCCGCATGTGCAGCGAGGACATACTGGGAAATGCAGGTGGCAAACGATCCACCCACATACGACGCCAGCAGCCCGGAAAGCGTGTACCAGAACAGCGCCCGGTCTTTCAGCAGCACCGAGGGTTGCCATGGCATTTTCTCCTCAGGGCTGTCCGAGGCTATGCTTTTCTGCACAAAGAAATGGATAAACCCGAGCGGCAGTGCGGCGCAGAAGGCCGCCAGCAAGAACGGCAGTTGCAGGCTGTACATCACAAGCAGGGTGCCGATCGGCGGCCCGATCGTCCAGCCGATGTTCAGGAAACTGTAGTTGAGTGAGAAAACGTGCGCCTTTTCGCTGGAGGTCAGCACGTCGGCAAACCATGCTTTCAGCACCGTTGAGAAGACGGAATAGGCGCAGTTAATCAGGGCAAAGAACAGCACTACCAGCGTCACGTTATTCACCAGCGGAATGGCCACAAACCCGGCGATAAAGGCGACGATGGCGATCAGCATATAGCGTTTTTTGTCGAATTTATCCGCCAGGATGCCAAACCCCAGGCTAAACACCACGCCAATGGTCAACGCCACGGTAAGGGCATAGCCAATATTCTCCACGCTCATATCGTACACGCGTGTAAGATATATGGTCATAAAGGGCAGCGTTGCCCCGCGGCCAATTGTTAATAACAATGACGATGCCAGCAGCGCTGCGGTTGAGCGCCTGATTGATGGTTTCATTTTCCTGCCCGACAAATGCTTATGCTTTTTTGTTGTGTTATTACAGGATTATCATGGGATCGGCAGCTTGTATAGCACCCAATTTATCCGCAAGTGCTTCTCTTCAGTACCAGAATTAATGATCTTCTCGCGGGGCTATTTTTTCTGTTACCTTGAAGTGTTTACAAAATTTTAATATTTCAGGGGCGGAAAATGACGCGGAAAGACGGGCTGTTAGCGTTGCTGGTTGTCGTGGCGTGGGGACTCAATTTTGTGGTCATCAAAATGGGGTTGCACAACATGCCTCCATTGATGCTGGCGGGTCTGCGCTTCCTGCTGGTGGCGTTTCCGGCGCTGCTGTTCGTCGCCCGCCCGAAAATTCCCCTCAAGCTGCTGCTGGGCTACGGCCTCACCATCAGCTTTGGTCAGTTTGCGTTTCTTTTTTGCGCTATTAAATTCGGTATGCCTGCGGGCCTGGCTTCGCTGGTGCTTCAGGTGCAGGCGTTCTTTACCATCATTCTCGGCGCGTTTGTCTTTGGCGAACGCTTGCAGGGCAAGCAGCTGGCGGGCATTAGCCTTGCGGTCTTTGGCGTGCTGGTGCTGATTGAAGGCAGCCTCAACGGTCAGCATGTCGCGCTGCTGGGCTTTATGCTCACCCTGGCGGCGGGGCTGAGCTGGGCGTGCGGCAATATCTTTAACAAGCTGATAATGCAGCACGAGGCGCGTCCGGCGGTCTTATCGCTGGTGGTTTGGAGCGCGTTGATCCCCATCGTACCGTTTATGGCCGCGTCATTTATTCTGGAGGGGCCGCAGGCGATGCTGAAAAGCCTGGTGGAGATCGACCTGACGACTATTTTGTCGCTGATCTACCTGGCGTTCGTTGCCTCAATCATTGGCTATGGTATCTGGGGATCGCTGCTCGGACGCTATGAAACCTGGCGCGTGGCGCCGTTATCGCTGCTGGTACCGGTGGTCGGGCTTGCCAGCGCCGCACTGTTGCTGGATGAAACGCTCAGCGTGCTGCAACTGTGTGGCGCAGGGCTGATTATGGCCGGGCTGTATATCAACGTCTTTGGCTTGCGGGTGCGTCGGGCGACGCGGGTGCAGAGTTAAGGCAGAAAAAAGCCCCGCATTAGCGGGGCAAAAACGAATTACAGGTCGTGGTTGTAATACGGCACGCCTAATTCGTCGGATTTGTCGCTGCCAGCGCCCATGTGATTGAAGTCCCAGGGCGACTGGTTTTGCGTGGACGGCATAATCATGGTGTCACGATTATTTTGCTGCCCCGCACTGGGGGTTTGCTCCGCGAAGCTCTGGCCGGAAACCAGCACCAGCAAGGTGAGGGCGGCGGAGGCGATAAATTTCATGATTTCCTCGGTTACGT
Organism: Enterobacter cloacae complex sp. AR_0002; assembly: GCF_001922365.1. Taxonomy (NCBI): domain Bacteria; kingdom Pseudomonadati; phylum Pseudomonadota; class Gammaproteobacteria; order Enterobacterales; family Enterobacteriaceae; genus Enterobacter; species Enterobacter cloacae complex sp. AR_0002. Next base: position 1,282,873 of record NZ_CP018814.1, on the reverse strand, counting down.
CTTAACAGGCGATGATTAACTGCAATGTTTAAGCGGATACAGATAACGGGATTCACCCGGCATACTGGTAATACGGTACTTATGAGGCGGCACGTCAAAGTAGTTCTTGAACGTACGCGTCAGGGTTTGTTGCGATTCAAATCCGTAACGTTCCGCCAGATAGAGGATCGGCTCATTGCTTTCTTTCAGTTTTTGGGCAATCTCCGTCAGCTTGCGGCTGCGAATATATTGTCCTAATGAATGGCCGGTCTCTTTTTTAAACATCCGTTGCAGGTGCCATTTTGAGTAACCTGAACGCTCAGACACTTTCTCAAGGGAGAGCGGAGATTCCAGGTTATCTTCGATCCAGTCCAAAATGCTATGAATGGTGATAGCGTCAGTATTGCGTCTGGACATCGTCATACCTCTTTTTCTGTTTACGGCAGGATTTTCTTGAGTAAAAGCTCAAGCGTTGCCACTTCATCCGCCGTTAAGTTTTTTGTCAGTTCCTGGTGCAGTGTTTGTCCTACTAATTGATGACATTGCTCACACATGGCCGCGCCATCGCTGGTCAGTTTCACCAGTACGCCACGTTTGTCATTTGGGTTAGGGCTTCGTTCTACCCATCCTTTACAGACGAGACGATCCAGCATGCGGGTTAACGCACCCAGATCGACAGAGAGCACCTTTTTCAGCTCAACCGGCGTGATACACACTTCGCAGCGAATGGAACACAGCACTTTAAACTGTGTTGCGGTGATATCCAGCGGTGACAGATAGTCATTGAGCAGGCGATCTTTTTTCTGATTAACCATATGAATAAGACGACCCAGTGGGATTATGTCGTTAAAGAGGTCACTGGTGCTTTTCACAATGGTTGCCCTGGCAAGTAGTTTAGTCACGGCAGATATTATTGCTCAGGCAAGTATAAGTCAACTGAATGAATCGGCCGATGCCACGAAATGCTAAAACGCTTCAGGAACTCATTATGTACGCTTTTAAATCATACAGATAATCTGGGGTTATCAATTACGAGAGACAATTATGGTTACGCTGCGCGGATGGCTACGGACGAGGATTTGCCCCTATAATTGCGATGTTGAATAAGGATAAGGACTGCGGTGCATTATGTTGGATTTGATTAAAGCAGTGGGACTTGGGCTGGTGGTGTTGCTGCCGCTAGCGAACCCGTTAACGACGGTGGCGCTTTTTCTGGGCCTGGCGGGGAACATGAACAGCGCGGAGCGCAATCAGCAGTCGATGATGGCCTCTGTGTATGTCTTTGCCATAATGATGGTGGCTTATTACGCCGGGCAACTGGTGATGAATACCTTTGGTATTTCGATTCCCGGTCTGCGTATCGCTGGCGGGCTGATCGTGGCCTTTATTGGTTTCCGGATGCTGTTCCCGGCGCACAAAGCGCACGAATCCCCGGAAGCCAAAAGCAAATCGGAGGAGCTTGAAAGCGAACCGAGCGCCAACATCGCGTTTGTGCCGTTAGCCATGCCGAGCACGGCAGGGCCGGGAACGATTGCGATGATCATCAGTTCCGCCTCAACGGTACGTGATGGGTCGACATTTCCGCACTGGGTTATCACCGTTGCGCCGCCGATCATTTTTGCGCTTATTGCCATTATTGTCTGGGGGTCATTGCGCAGTTCCGGGGCGATTATGCGCTGGGTGGGCAAGGGGGGGATTGAGGCTATCTCCCGTCTGATGGGTTTCCTGCTGGTCTGTATGGGCGTGCAGTTTATTATTAACGGCGTGCTGGAGATTGTTAAGACGTATCATTGAAAACGTTGCCGGGTAAGCGCAGAGCCACCCGGCACAACAAACGTCAACCGTGGCTGGACTGCTCTTCCATCGCGACCGGCCATTTACGGAAGATAATCACCGACCAGATCAGCGCGATCAGCGCCGGAATCGCCCCGAGATAGCCAATGGCCGACATCGATACATGCAGGCTGATCTGATTTCCCACCAGCGCACCGGCGCCAATCCCCAGATTAAAAATCCCGGAGAAGAGCGACATCGCTACGTCCGTGGCGTCCGGGGCCAGCGCCAGCACTTTGACCTGCATTCCCAGACCAATAATCATGATCGCCACGCCCCAGAACAGACTGAGGATCGCCAGATGACTCTCGCTGCCTGCCGCAGGCATCAGCAACAGCAGACATGCCAGCAGCAGGCCAATCGCACTGCTTACAAGCGCAGACGCATGCTGATTGCCCAGCTTCCCGAACAGGATGCTGCCGATAATCCCCGCGCCGCCCAGGATCAGCAGCAGAACGGTGGCAAAGTTAGCGCTAAAGCCCGCCACAACCTGAACAAACGGCTCAATATAGCTGTAGGCCGTGTAATGGGCGGTCACCACAATCACGGTCAGCAAATAGATGCTCATCAGCGCCGGTCGACGCATCAGCAGCGGAAGACTTTTCAGCGAGCCGGAGTGTTCGCTGGGCAGTTTTGGCAGCAGTTTGATCAGACACACCAGGGTGATCAGCGCCCCCATGCCGATGGCAAAGAAGGTGGTGCGCCAGCCGAAGTATTGACCCACAATGCGCCCGATCGGCAGGCCTAACACCATCGCCAGCGCCGTTCCGGTGGCAATCAGGCTCAGCGCCTGGGCGCGTTTCCCCGCCGGGGCCAGACGAATGGCGAGCGATGCGGTGATCGACCAGAAAACGGCATGGGCAAACGCGATGCCGACGCGGCTGATGACCAGCACGGTGAAGTTCCATGCCATAAATGACAGCACATGGCTGGCAATGAACACCACAAACAGCCCAATCAGCAGCTTACGACGTTCCATCTGGCTGGTCAGCAGCATAAACGGCAGCGACATCAGCGCTACCACCCATGCATAGATGGTCAGCATAATGCCAACCTGTGCCGTTTCCATATGGAAGCTGGCTGCAATGTCGGACAGCAGCCCAACCGGAACAAATTCCGTGGTGTTGAAAATAAACGCTGCGATGGCGAGCGTGACCACGCGTAGCCACGCGACCCTGCGGGAAACCGTGTGTGTTGTCATAGGGATATCTGGGATTCGTTGCCTGAAAGATGAGGAGACGATCTTAAAGCCTTAAACGGCGAAAACTCAACCGTTATGTGATATGAATCACAAAATTTACCTTCATGCAGCGGTAGCGAACGCGGTTGTTTTCATTGAAGATAAAGAACAACACAACAAAAACAGGCGGTAACACAATGCAGGAGATTGATTTTTATCTGGTAGATGCGTTCAGCGCGTCCTCTTTTGGCGGCAACCCGGCGGCGGTGTGCCCCCTCGACGCGTGGCTACCGGATGAGACGTTACTGCGGATGGCACAACAGCATAACCAGTCGGAAACCGCGTTTTTTGTGTGTACCAAAGGGGGGATCGAGTTGCGCTGGTTCACCACGCTAACCGAGGTTAATCTGTGTGGTCACGCGACGCTTGCCGCGGCGTATGTTCTGTTTAACGAACTGGATTATCCGGACTCACGCCTTCATTTTGACACTGCCTCTGGTCGCCTGACCGTCAGCCGTGAAGGTGACTGGATGACGCTGGACTTCCCGGCCTGCCCGACGCAGGCACAGACGCCGCCACCGGAGTTGCTCACCGCACTCGGTATCACCCGCTACGTCGAGGCGCGAAAAGGCCGCGCCTGGGTGCTGGTACTGGAGAGCCGCGAGCAGGTGGAAGCCATTAATCCGGATTTCTCCGCCATGACGCCGGGGGAGCATAAAGTGGCCGTCACCGCCCGGGACGAAGGAGAATACGACTTTATCAGCCGTTTCTTCTCGCCGGGCGTGGCCGTGCCGGAAGATCCTGTCACCGGCTCCGCGCACACCATGCTGATCCCTTACTGGAGTGAACGGCTTGGCAAAACACAGATGTTTGCCCGCCAGGTTTCCGCCCGTGGAGGAGACGTACGCTGCGAACTCAAGGGCGACCGCGTGCGGATGGGCGGGCAGGCGGCGCTGTATCTGAAGGGCACAGTATTTCTGCGCTGAATAAATCTAAGAGGAACAAATGATGCAGGAAATTGATTTTTATCTGGTAGATGCCTTCAGCGACAGGGCGTTCGGCGGCAATGCGGCGGCGGTGTGTCCGCTGGAAGCGTGGCTGCCGGATGAGACGCTGCTGAAGATGGCGAAACAGCATAATCAGTCAGAGACGGCGTTTTTTGTCCGAACGGATAACGGGTTTGAGCTGCGCTGGTTTACCACGCAGGATGAAATTAACCTCTGCGGCCACGCAACCCTCGCGGCTTCTCACGTTATTTTTGAATACCTGGATTATCCGCATACGGAAATCACCTTCACCACGCGCTTTGTCGGCGAACTGACGGTACAACGCAGCGGCGACTGGCTGACGCTTAATTTCCCGGCGTGGTCAACCGAGGTTGTCGATACTCCACCCCCAGTGCTGTTCAGCGCGCTGGGCATTAACGCGGCAAACGAGGTGCGTGTGGGGCGTGACTACATGGTGGTGCTCGACAGCCAGCGGCAGGTGGAGGCGCTGACGCCGGATATCACTGCCATGCTCCCGCTGGGGAAAATGGTCTGCGTTACAGCGCCGGGAGATGAGTATGATTTCGTCAGCCGCTTCTTCTGTCCGGGGGAAGGGGTGCCGGAGGATCCGGTGACGGGATCAGCTCACAGCATGCTGATCCCGTACTGGAGCGAAAAGCTTGGTAAAACGCAGATGTCGGCCCGCCAGGTCTCCTTGCGCGGCGGGGATCTGCGCTGCGAGCTGAAAGGCGACCGCGTGCTGATTGGCGGGCAGGCCACGCTGTATATGAAGGGAAAAATTTTCCTTCGACTCCAGGACTACGTTCAACTTTAACAACTGGGCGCAGGTGGCTGACGCTCGTTCAGCAGCGCGATAAATGCCTCCAACTGGCGAGTCATCGCCCCGCGTCGCCACACCAGCCAGGTGGTGAGCCAGCGCCAGTTTTCCGCCAGCGGCCACGCCGCCACCTGATGATGCCCCGGCATGCTCTCCAGCATGGAGCGGGGCATCAGCGCAATGCCTGCCCCGGCAATCACACAGGCGAGCATCCCGTGGTAGGACTCCATCTCATGGATCCTTCCCGGCGTTACGCGGTCGGCATGGAACCAGCTCTCCAGATGACGCCGGTAAGAACAGTTGGCGCGAAAGGCATACACGTCGCTGCCGCTCACCTGCGTGGCTTTTGACACTTCCGCGTGGCCCGCAGGGGTGACCAGCATCATCTCTTCCCGGTAAACCGGCATTCCTTCCAGTTCCGGGTGCGAGAGCGGCCCGTCGACAAAGGCGGCGCTAAGCGTCCCTTCAAGCACGCCGTCAATCATCGTACCGGAAGGCCCGGTGGATAACGCAAACTGAATGCGCGGATAGCGCTGGTTAAACCGCGCCAGACTTTCCGGAATGCGTACGGCGGCGGTACTTTCCAGCGCGCCGAGCGAGAATAATCCCTGCGGTTCATCCCCGGCGACGACCATTCGCGCTTCGTCGACCAGCGCCAGGATCTGTTTGCTGTAGCGCAAAAAATTGTGCCCGGCGGGGGAAAGCCGCAGGCGCTGATTCTCGCGAATAAACAGCTCCACGCCGAGATCCGCTTCTAGCTGTCGGATGCGGGTGGTGAGGTTTGAGGGCACCCGGTGTACCTTCTGCGCCGCCTGGGTAATGCTGCCGGTCAGTGCGACGGCGTTAAACATCTCAAGCTGTGTTAAGTCCATGCTGTTCTCGATTCGTGAATAAGGTGGTGAGTATTATTCATTTTTAAGAAATAGCAGAGTAGGCCACAATCAATCAACTGTTATTACGTGGAGGACATCATGACGTATTCATCTGCTACCCATGCCCACTCTGTCAACCCGGCTACCAGCGAAACGCTGGCTGCTTACCCGTGGGCAACGTCCCGTGACGTTGAGCGTGCCATTGCACAGGCGGATACCGGTTTTCGTCAATGGCGACGCGAAAGCGTGGCGCACCGGGCGCAAAAACTTCGCGATCTGGGTGCGGCGCTGCGTAGTCGTGCGGAAGAGATGGCGCAGACTATCTCCCGGGAGATGGGCAAGCCCATTGTGCAGGCGCGTGCGGAGGTGGCTAAGTCCGCCAGCCTTTGCGACTGGTACGCTGAACACGGCCCGTCGATGCTGAACCCGGAATCAACCCAGGTCGAAAATGCGGTGATTGAGTACCGTCCGCTGGGACCTATTCTTGCGGTGATGCCGTGGAATTTCCCGCTCTGGCAGGTGCTGCGCGGTGCGGTGCCGATCCTGCTGGCAGGGAACAGCTATCTGCTTAAACATGCGCCAAATGTGCTCGGCTCGGCGGAGCTGATCGGGAAGGTATTCGCGGATGCCGGTTTCCCGGAGGGGGTCTTTGGCTGGGTGAACGCGACGAATGACGGCGTCAGCCAGGCGATTAACGATCGGCGTATCGCGGCGGTGACCGTAACCGGCAGCGTTCGGGCTGGTGCGGCAATTGGCGCGCAGGCGGGCGCGGCGCTGAAGAAATGCGTGCTGGAGCTGGGCGGTTCCGATCCGTTTATCGTTCTGAACGATGCGGATCTTGATCTGGCCGTCAACGCGGCGGTGGCCGGACGTTATCAGAATACCGGACAGGTTTGTGCGGCGGCAAAACGCTTTATTGTGGAAGCGGGCGTAGCGGACGCCTTTACCCAACGCTTTGTTGACGCGGTCAAGGCGCTGAAGATGGGCGCACCGGATGAGGAAGATAACTATATTGGCCCGATGGCGCGATTTGATCTTCGCGATGAACTGCATCAGCAGGTGCAGGCTACGCTGGCGGAAGGGGCGACCCTGCTGCTCGGCGGAGAGAAGCTTGCCGGGAGCGGTAACTATTATGCGCCAACCGTACTCGGCGGCGTCACCCCACAGATGACGGCCTTCCGTCAGGAGCTGTTTGGCCCGGTGGCCGCGATTACCGTCGCCAATGATGCGGCGCACGCGTTGCAGCTGGCTAACGACAGCGATTTTGGCTTATCGGCGACGGTCTTTACCGCGAACGATGAGCTGGCTGAAACCTTCTCTCGCGAGCTGGAGTGCGGCGGGGTGTTTATCAACGGCTACAGCGCCAGCGATGCGCGCGTTGCCTTTGGCGGAGTGAAGAAGAGCGGCTTCGGGCGAGAGCTGTCTCATTTCGGTCTGCATGAGTTCTGTAATGTGCAGACGGTGTGGAAGGACCGCATCTAATATTGTTGCCGGGTAAGGCCAGGCCGCTACCCGGCAATTCACGTTTCCTGTCATTTTTGCGTAATGGTTCTGTCATTTTCGTTTCGTAGACTCGCCGCGTCTAACGTATTGTTACAGAAGAAAATTATGAACCTAACGCAAATTTTTAGTCGTCTTGCGCCGCGCTTTATTCCTCGTCAGTTTGGCCTGCTGACCGGCATCTTTTGTATCATTGGCCTTTTCTCCGCCCTGCAACTCTCTTCCTCCTTCCTGCTCACCGCCTCCCTGAATGAAGCCCAGCGTAACGAACAGCGCAATCAGCTGGCCTGGCAGCAGCAGAGCAGGCTGGATCAGGCCCGTATTTCTCTGCTGGCCGCAAGCGATCTGCTCAACCGCTCCGGCGTGTACTTTATGCAGGATAAAGAGACCGGCTCGGAAGGGAGCTGGCATAGCCTGATGGACGAGGCGCAAAAATCCCTGGCGGCGTCTAAACAGGCATGGCAAGCATGGCTCGCACTTAATCCTCCGCAGGACGAGGGGCTTGTTAACAGCTATCAGCTGTTCTTCGGTGCCATTAGCGAGCAGGCGGAAGGGCTGGTGAAAACCAACAGCATCGACCTCTTTTTTGCTGTACCCGCCCAGGCCTTTCAGACCGATTTTAATGACAACTTTGCACGCTATCAGCAACGGAGTGAGAAGCAGGCGATACAGGGGCGTCAGTCGCTCATGGAACAACTCTCAGGCCTGCAACGGCTGTTCCTGTTTGCGCCGCTGGTGCTGCTGGCCATTGCCATAGCCGTCTGGTTTGGGATGGCGAAGTGGGTGATATCCCCGCTACGCCGTCTGATTATCCATATTAACCAGCTTGCGGCAGGGGATTTATCAGGCACGCCGCCTGACGTTGTGCGCTTTAACCGTGAAATCAGCCAGCTCTGCGGCAGTATTACCGCCATGCAGCTTGGGCTACAGCAGCTGGTGACTCAGGTCAGCGAGGCCACTACCGCCATGGTTGAAAATATTGGGTCACTTGCGCAGGGGAATCAGAAGCTTTATCAGCAGTCTACGCGACAAGCCAAAGAGCTGGAGGAGGTGACCGCGCATATCGCCGATCTCGAAACCCACGTTGAGGGGAACACAGGTTATGCAAAACTCGCCCGCTCGCGCGCGGATGAAGCCCGACAGGCTGCCGTAGGCGGGGAGCAAATGATGACGGCGGTGAATGGCTCGATGCAGACGATCGTCGACCGATCCTCAGAGATGCGCGGGATCGTCGCGATGATCGACAGCGTGGCGTTTCAGACCAACATTCTCGCCCTCAATGCTGCCATTGAAGCCGCCCATGCAGGAGAGCAGGGGCGCGGATTTGCGGTGGTCGCCCGGGAAGTGGGGTTGCTGGCCAGAAAAAGCAGTCACTCTACGCAAACCATCCAGGCGCTGATTAACCACTCGCTTCAGGGCATTGAGGAAGGATCTCAGGTGGTAAACCGTCTGGAAGAGAATTTGCAACAGGTCACCGGGCTGGTGGCGAATCTGAGCAGCCTGCTGAATGATATTTCCTTGGCCACCCTGAATCAGGGGGATAGCATCCATCAGATGACCCGTCAGCTTCAGGCGCTGAATCAGGTATCACGTCAGACTGATGTGCTGGTTAGCGAAGCGTCAAATGCCTCTGAGCGCCTGCATCAACAGTCCGATCTTTTGTTGCAGGCCGTCTCGCGTTTTCGTCTCCCTGCCTGACGTGACGTATAAGCCTCTGTTATACTCGCAGCCCGTTTTAGCCTGAGGGCAAGGAGCAAAGTGTGGCTGCGGTCATCCATAATGAGATGCTGGACGAGATTCTGGCGCAGGTTCGTCCGTTACTGGGGCAGGGTAAGGTTGCCGATTACATTCCCGCGCTGGCCTCGATCAGCGGTAATAAGCTCGGCATCGCCATTTGTACTGTCGACGGGCAGCGTTTTCAGGCGGGAGACGCGCTGGAGCGATTTTCCATTCAGTCGATCTCAAAAGTGCTTAGCCTCGTTGCCGCCATGCGCCAGTATGACGAGCAGGAGATCTGGCAGCGGGTGGGCAAAGATCCGTCCGGTCAGCCGTTTAACTCCCTTCTTCAGCTGGAAATCGAACAGGGTAAGCCGCGTAACCCATTTATTAACGCCGGGGCGCTGGTGGTGTGCGATATGCTGCAAAGCCGGCTGAGCGCGCCGCGCCAGCGGATGCTCCAGATTGTGCGGCAGCTTTCCGGCGTGCAGGACATCGCCTACGATCCGGTGGTAGCGCGCTCTGAGTTTGAACACTCTGCACGTAACGCCGCCATCGCCTGGCTGATGAAGTCCTTCGGCAACTTTCATAATGACGTTGCCACGGTGCTGCAAAACTATTTTCATTACTGCGCGCTGAAGATGAACTGCGTTGAACTGGCGCAGACTTTTCTGTTTCTGGCGCATCAGGGCCATGCCCCTCATCTGGTCGAGGACGTTGTCTCCCCAATGCAGGCCCGGCAGATCAACGCCTTAATGGCAACCAGCGGAATGTATCAGAATGCCGGGGAGTTTGCCTGGCGCGTGGGGCTGCCGGCTAAATCCGGCGTTGGCGGTGGGGTCGTGGCGATTGTCCCCCACGAGATGGCGATTGCCGTCTGGAGCCCGGAACTGGACGAGACCGGAAATTCACTGGCGGGCGTAGCGGCGCTGGAACAGCTGACCAAACGTCTTGGACGGTCCGTATACTGATGTCCACGTTAGATCCTCTGTTCGCGCGCCTGGCTCGCTCCACGTTTCGTTCACGATTTCATTTAGGGACGAAAGAGCGGCAATACTGCTGGGATAAGGGCGCAGAGACTATCGATAAGCATGCCGCCGATTTTGTCGCCGCGCGGCTGGCGCCTGCACACCCGGTGAATGACGGTAAGCAGACGCCGATGCGCGGCCATCCGGTTTTTATCGCCCAGCATGCCACGGCAACCTGCTGTCGGGGCTGTCTGGCTAAGTGGCACGCTATTCCGCAGGGCGTGCCGCTGAGTGCGCAGCAACAACAGTATATCGTCAACGTAATCCATCATTGGCTGGTCATAGAGGTAAATCGTGCCTCCTGAACTGACAATGTCTCTGTTTAAGCTACGCTTTTACTAATGCTCAGCGTCAGGAGACGTTATGAAGGCACCTCAAATTCCCGTTAATGAAGCGGAGCGCATGAATGCGCTGCGCGAATCCGGTCTGCTTGAGATCGACAATTATCCCGCGTTTGATCGTCTTACGCGGCTGGCAACACGCTTTTTCAGGGTGCCGCTGGCGATGATTACGCTGGTGGATGACCACGCCGCGATCGTGAAATCTGCTGACGGCCGGGCACTCGCTAGCCAGCCTCGCGACCTCTCGTTTTGCGGTCATACGATCCTGGGTGACGCGCCGCTGGTGGTGAGTGACACGCTCCTGGACGAACGCTTCGCGGATAATCCGCAGGTGGCGGGAGATCCGGGCGTGCGCTTTTATGCCGGTTTCCCGCTGCGTTTACGCGACGGGGCGTGCGTAGGATCGTTGTGTCTCATTGATTACGCGCCGCGGGAGTTTACCGCGGCGGATGCCGCCGTACTGGCCGATCTCAGCGCGCTGGCGGAGGATGAATTTGCAGCCGTTAGCGCCGCCACGACCGATGAACTCACGGGATTGTTTAACCGTCGCGGGTTTAACCAGTTTGCGCAGTTTGCACTGTCGGTTTCGCAGCGTCGGGCAGAACCGTTAACCCTTGGCTGGCTGGATCTGGACCATTTCAAAACCATTAACGATCGCTTCGGACATCAGGAGGGTGACAAAGCTCTGAAAGCGATGGCCGCCCTGATGCGTTCCTCGTTCCGCGAGGCCGATCTGCTGGTACGTTTCGGGGGAGATGAGTTCGCGGTGCTGTTTGCGGATACCGATGAGCCTGGCGCCTGGATCGCCATGCAGTATCTCGTCGAACAAACGGAAAAGTATAACGCGCGTCAGCTGCATCCCTGGTCGTTACAGTTCTCCTGGGGGCTGAGCGAGTTCGATCATCACCGCAACGATATTCAGGCATGGTTAAAACACGCGGATGCGCAAATGTACGCCATGAAGCGGCAACACCACGGCGAAAAATGACATAACGAAATCCTATGTCATCGCTTATTGCGTTACAAAAATGTTAATAGCAAAGTGGAGAGATTCAACCTAAGGACGCGCAATGAACTCTCCCATGCTGATTAAACCTCTCTCCCGACAGGACATCCTCACCCACATTGATGCCCTGAACGATATTCTCGTCAACTGTGTCAACGGCGGCGCCTCCGTCAGCTTTATGCTGCCTTTTTCTGCCGGGAAAGCCCAAACCTTCTGGCTCGGCGTCGCAGACAGCGTCGGGCGCGACGAGCGTACCGTCCTGGGCTGTTTTGATGCGGAGCAGGGGCTGGTTGGCACGGTCCAGCTGATCACCGATCAGCCTGAAAACCAGCCGCACCGTGCTGATGTCGCGAAACTGCTGGTTCATGAGAAAGCGCGCCGTAAAGGGGCGGCAATGGCGCTGATGGAATCCCTGGAGGCGGTTGCGCGTGAAAAAGCGCTTACGGTGCTGGTGCTTGATACCTCAACCGGCAGCGGCGCGGAGACGTTTTATCAGAGAGCGGGCTGGCAAAAGGCGGGGGAGATCCCACGCTACGCCCTGATGCCGAACGGGGACATGACTGCGACCTCGATGTTCTATAAATTTCTTTGATATTTTTCACCATCGCGTCCTGAGTTGATCCAGACAGGGGTTCTGGTCCTGAAGTTTTGATAAGTTATCACACCAATCTTATCAGGCTGTATGACTAATCATAAAGGACCTCCATTGTGAACACTCTCAACCGTCGTGATTTCCCCGGTGCGTGCTACCCTGAACGTATCATCCAGTTTGGCGAAGGTAACTTCCTGCGCGCGTTCGTTGACTGGCAAATCGACCTCTTAAACGAGCATACCGATCTCAATGCCGGTGTGGTGATTGTGCGGCCGATCCAGAGCGATTTTCCGCCGTCGCTGAGCACCCAGGATGGTCTGTATACCACAATTATTCGTGGTCTGAATGAGCAGGGAGAAGCGGTAAGCGATGCGCGTCTTATTCGTTCCGTAAATCGTGAAATCAGCGTCTACAGCCAGTACGATGAATTTCTGGCGCTCGCCCATAACCCGGACATGCGGTTTGTCTTCTCCAACACCACGGAAGCGGGCATCAGCTATCACGCGGGCGATAAGTATGACGATGCGCCTGCTGCCAGCTATCCGGCCAAACTGACGCGTCTGCTGTTCGAGCGCTTTACCCACTTTAACGGGGCTGCGGATAAAGGCTGGATCATTATTCCTTGTGAGCTTATCGACTACAACGGCGATGCCCTGCGTGAACTGGTGCTGCGCTATGCACAGGAGTGGGCGCTGCCGGCGGCATTCATTGCGTGGCTGAATAACGCTAACACCTTCTGCTCGACGCTGGTTGACCGCATTGTTACCGGCTATCCGCGTGATGAGGTGGCAGAGCTGGAAGCTGGTCTGGGCTATCAAGACAGCTTCCTCGACACGGCAGAACATTTCTATCTGTTTGTTATTCAGGGGCCAAAATCACTTGCAGCAGAACTGCGCCTGGATAAATACTCGCTTAACGTCCTGATTGTTGACGATATTAAACCGTATAAAGAGCGTAAGGTGGCGATCCTCAACGGCGCGCACACGGCGCTGGTTCCGGTCGCTTTTCAGGCCGGCCTGGATACGGTAGGGGAAGCCATGAACGACGCGGAAATTTGCGCGTTCGTCGAGAAGGCTATTTATGAGGAAATTATTCCCGTCCTGGATCTGCCGCGCGACGAGCTGCACTCCTTCGCCAGTGCCGTAACGGGGCGTTTCCGTAATCCGTACATTAAGCATCAGTTGCTGTCGATTGCACTGAACGGGATGACCAAGTACCGCACCCGTATTCTGCCGCAACTGCTGGCAGGGCAGAAGGCGACCGGCAAATTGCCAGCACGTCTGACCTTTGCTCTGGCGGCGCTGATTGCATTTTACCGTGCCGAGCGCAACGGTGAGCGCTATCCGGTGCAGGACGATGCGCACTGGCTTGAACGTTACCAGCAGCTGTGGACGCAACATCACGACAAACAGGTCACTACCCGTGAACTGGTATCGTCGGTGTTAAGCGTGAGCGAACACTGGGAACAGGATCTCACTCTGGTTAACGGACTGGTAGACCAGGTTGCGCTGGATCTGGATGCGATTTTAAGCAAAGGCATGCGCGATGCGGTGAAACCGCTCTGCTAATCATAATGCCCGGCGTTTGCCGGGTATTTTAAAGACCCTATTTAGTTACAACATACTATCCGTTCTTTTTTTAGAACGCACTTGCGGCACCGTGCGGTTCAGGCTTAACAGGTCAGAAAATGCAATGAACTATTAACATGCTTGCAACCGTGAGGGGGATCACGTTTAATAGCCGCGCTCTTTACTTTTCTGAAGCTGATTATGATTGTTCGTCCTCAACAGCACTGGCTGCAACTGATTTTTGTCTGGCATGGTTCGGTACTTCCCAAAATTTATACCCGACTGCTGCTTAACTTCCTGCTTTCCATCGCCGTGATTGTCATGCTGCCGTGGTACACCTCGCTGGGTATCCGGTTTACCGTCGCGCCGTTCAGCATTCTGGGTGTGGCTATCGCCATCTTCCTGGGGTTTCGCAATAACGCCTGTTATTCGCGCTACGTTGAGGCGCGTCTGCTTTGGGGGCAGTTGATGATAGCGGCGCGCTCGCTGTTTCGCGAGGTAAAAAACACCTTGCCGGATGATAAACATCTTGGAGAGTTTGTCCGCCTGCAAATCGCGTTTGCTAACTGTCTGCGAATGACCCTGCGCAGAGAAACCAATGCCGATCAGCTGTCCCGCTATCTGGCTCCAGACGATTTACGCAAAGTGATGGACGCCAACTCGCCGGCGAACCGTATCCTGCTGATCATGGGGGAGTGGCTGGCCGTACGGCGGCGTAGCGGGCACCTTTCAGACATTCTGTTTCACAGCCTCAACAACCGCCTGAATGATATGTCCATCGTGCTGGCTGGCTGTGAGCGTATCGCCAATACGCCGGTCCCGTTTGCCTATACGCTGATCCTGCACCGGACGGTGTATCTGTTCTGCATCATGCTGCCGTTTGCGCTGGTAGTTGATCTGCATTACATGACGCCCTTTGTCTCTGCACTGATTTCCTACACCTTTATCTCGCTGGACACGCTGGCGGAAGAGCTGGAAGATCCGTTTGGGACGGAAGATAACGATCTGCCGCTGGACGCCATCTGCAACATGATGGAGCGCGATCTGTTGCAGATGAACGATGAAGAGAACATCCCTGAAAGACTGATGCCGGATAAGCATTATCAGCTGACCTGACGGGCATTCCACTCGTCGCGGGTGATTTCCCACAGCTCCGAATCCAGCAGGCCGCTGACATAGGCTTTCTTCTCCGTCCTGATGAGCCGCATGCCGCTGCTGTCTGAAATACGTCGGGAGCGGCTGTTTGCAGCCGCTTTCGGCGCGCGCAACACCGGTTTGTTAAGCGTATTGAACCAGTAATCCGTGGCCGCAATGCTCGCCTCGCGCATATATCCCTGGCCCTGAAATTCCGGCGCGAGCCAGAAGCCCCGGTTGTTGTCCTCCACGTCATACAGGCAAATCAACCCCATCAGTTCGTCAGGCGCTTCGCGACGGCGAATCGTCCAGAACCACGCAATCCCTTTGGCCATATCGGGCAGTGCAACGTTGTTGACATAATTTTCTGCACCGTTTTCCGGGTAGGGCCAGGGGACTGAAGCCACCATATAGCGGACAATCTCCCAGCGCGGATAGCTTTGCTGGATCTGGACGGCATCTTCTGCAATCAGGGGGCGTAATATCAGGCGCTCGGTGGTAAGCGTGGGTATGGTCATCCCCTGATCTCCATAATTAAGCGTTATGCTTTTGTTTGGGTTCTGGTATTTTCATCTTAATAACATTCTGTTGCGATGTACTGTACTTTAGATACGATGAAAACGATGTTGAGTTAACGTAATCAACCGGCCTGAAAAGGTGAAGGAATACATTATCGGTACTATCCAGTCACTGGCGGTTTTTTGATGAAAATTCTGCACTTGTTAACCGGACACGTTTCTTACGAGCTCCTGCAACACGGAAAACGGATTGAGGACGCTATTGCCCGCCATGACAATGATTTATTAAACCATTCCACACCCGAACTGGAGCGGTATTTTTCACGCCCGCTTAGTGAGCTGCCACGGCAAAATGCTTATCCGGTAGCGATATTATTACCGCTATTTCTGGTGATTTTTGCGTTTAATTTGCTGCCATTTCTCCAGACAATATCCAGTATGTCGCCAACGCTACATACACTCAGTTTTTTTGTCCCATCGCTAGCGATACTTATCTTCCTGATGCTCGCGAGTGCCTTCCTTGCCCGGGGATACACTTCAGGGCTATCAGGGTTTTTAGCGCTTTTCATCATCCTGCTGACATTAACGGTACTGCAATGGCTTCACTATCTGACCATTTCTGATGGCAGTAGCTGGCAGCTGATCATTGCAACGATCGCTTTGGTAATTAGCCGTATGGTGTTAAACAGTCGAGGCTTTGTGCTGTTCACGCTATATTGTCGTTCGAAGCGTCTTGCCACGCTGGCTCGCATCATGCGCCTAAAGAGCGGCAAGGATAATGTGAGGAACACATGACACTCATCGTACGCCCGTTACAGACAGAAGATTACCCACAATGGCGACCGCTGTGGGATGGCTATACCCATTTTTATGAGTGCTACCTTGACGAGTCCGTTACCGCGGCCACCTGGGACAGGGCGCTCGCAGATTCATCATCTCTGTTTTGCCGTGTCGTGGAGAAGGACGGCCGCGTCATCGGCTTCGCCATGTGCGTCCTGCATGAAGGGACCTGGTCAACCGCGCCCGTTTGCTATCTGGAAGATCTGTTTGTTGACGCTGCCGAACGTGGCGCAGGGGCGGGTAAAGCGCTTATCGACGCCCTGATCGATGAAGGCAAGCGGGAAGGGTGGTCAAAACTCTACTGGGTAACCCGCATGAACAATCCGGCGCGTAAGCTGTATGATCACTATGGTGAAGCCGACGATTACGTCCGGTACCGAATCTCGCTTTAGTCGTTTAATACCTGGGTTTGTATCACACTGTATCTGCCTCTGTGATACATACACAGGTATGCAATAAAACCGCATCCGCACACATCTCCTGTACAAACGCATGGTGTTATATCTCCGTCAACTGAACTTACCCGGAGATAACATCATGTTTAATAAACTCGCATACTCAGCCGTCGCCCTGACCGTATCACTTGGCACCGTGATGTCCTGCCAGGCAGAAGCGACGGGTAAGGATTACGCGTCGGCCTTTAACCAGGTTAAACAGATTAACGCTGGCGATTTGAACGTCGGTTACGTCGATATCGGGCCAAAAGAGGGGCAACCGGTGATCCTGCTGCATGGCTGGCCGTACGACATTCACAGTTATGCAGAAGTGGCCCCCGCGCTGGCCGCGAAGGGGTATCGTGTCATTGTGCCGTCCCTGCGCGGGTACGGCACCACACGCTTTATTTCTGATAAAACGCCGCGAAACGGCCAGCCTTCGGCAATGGCAAAAGACATCGTCAACCTGATGGACGCCCTGAATATCAAACAGGCGGTGTTTGCCGGTTATGACTGGGGGGCGCGTACGGCAGATATCGTTGCAGCGCTCTGGCCGGAACGGGTGAAATCGCTGGTCTCGGTAAGTGGCTACCTGATCAGCAGCCAGGCGATTGGCAAACAGCCTTTACCGCCGAAGGCAGAGGTTCAGTGGTGGTATCAGTTCTATTTCGCCACGCCGCGCGGGGCGGAGGGCTATGCTAAAAATACGCACGATTTTGCCCGGTTGATCTGGTCCCAGGCTTCGCCTGACTGGAAATTCAGCGATGCCACCTTCAATGCCAGCGCCAAATCCCTCGATAACCCGGACCACGTTGCCGTCACGCTCAGTAATTACCGCTGGCGTCTGGGGCTGGAGAAGGGTGAGCAGAAATATGACGCCTACGAACAAAAGCTAGCTACGCTGCCGAATATTACGGTGCCGACCATCACCATCGAGGGTGGTAACAACGGAGCACCACATCCTGCACCCGCAGCCTATGCGGGGAAATTCACCGGAAAATATGAGCACCGTACTTTCGGCGCAACGGTTGGCCACAACCCGCCGCAGGAAGATCCGCAGGACTTTGTTAAAGCCGTTGTCGACGCGGATAAGCTCTGATATGTGCTATTTTCAATCCGTTACCTCTTAATCAGGAGCCTGCGGTGGAGCATATTGATCACATCCTTGTCGTCGATGACGACAGGGATATTCGTGAACTGATTGTCGATTACCTCGTGAAATCCGGCTACCACGCCTCTGGCGCGGCGAACGGGAAAGAGATGCGCGTAGTGCTCGACAAACAGCATATCGACCTGGTGGTGCTGGACGTGATGATGCCCGGCGATGATGGCCTGACGCTGTGTCGACAGCTGCGCAGCAGCAGGCATAAGGATCTGCCGATCCTGATGCTCACCGCGCGCAACGAGGACACGGACCGGATCCTGGGACTGGAGATGGGCGCCGACGATTATGTGGTGAAACCGTTTGTGGCCCGCGAACTGCTGGCGCGTATCAAAGCTATCCTGCGTCGTTTTCGTACTATGCCGCCTAATCTTCAGGTGACCGAGGCAGGGCGCCTGGTGGTGTTCGGTGAATGGCAACTGGATACCGTGGCGCGTCATCTGATTGATAACGAGGGGATGGTTGTGGCGCTCAGCGGGGCGGAATATCGCCTTTTGCGCGTATTCCTCGATCATCCTCAACGGGTGCTGACCCGCGATCAGCTGCTGAACCTGACGCAGGGACGTGATGCCGAGCTGTTTGAGCGTTCGATTGATCTCCTGGTGAGCCGCGTGCGACAGCGCCTGAATGAAGATGCCCGCACGCCGGCCTACATTAAAACCGTTCGCAGCGAAGGCTACGTTTTTACCATGCCGGTGACCATCGTCGAGGCCAATGAATGACGCTGTGGCCCCGCACCTTACTGGCCCGGCTGCTGATCATTGTGCTGCTTGGACTCTTACTGGCTAACGCGCTCAGCCTGACGCTGGTCATGGTTGAGCGAATGCACAGCGCGCGCACGGTTATGCTGGGCAATCTTGAGAATGACGTGGCGACCAGCGTGGCCATTCTCGACCGGCTTCCGGCCAAAGAGCGGCCAGAGTGGCTGGAACGGCTCAGTCGCGGTAATTATCGTTATATCCTTGGCCCCGGCGAGGCAGGCGCCGCACCAACGGACAAGCGCTCGCGGGATGCAATTCGCACCCTGAAAGAGACGCTTTCAGCCCAATATCCGCTCCAGTTTACGGCGGTGCCAGGGCCGATCTCCCATATTCAGGCCCATCTGACGCTCCGCGACGGCGCACCGCTCACTATCGATCTGATCCCGCGCATGCCGCCTGTCGCCAGCTGGTTACCCGTGGTGCTAGTTCTTCAGCTGTTACTTGTCGCGCTCTGCTCCTGGATTGCCGTACGCCAGGTTGTCCGGCCTTTCCTGCAATTCACGCGTGCGGTTGATTCCCTCGATCCTGCGGCCCATTCACCGATGACTGAAAAAGGACCGGTTGAAGTGCGCCAGGCTGCACACGCTTTTAATGAGATGCAGTCGCGGATACAAACGTATCTGCGTGAACGCGCGCAGATTCTGGCGTCCATTTCTCACGATCTCCAGACGCCCATCACGCGCATGAAGCTGCGGATCGAAATGGCAGATCAGCCCGAACTCCGCGATAAGCTGCTGAGCGACCTGGATAATATGTCGCGCCTGGTACGGGAGGGGATTGCCTATGCCCGGTCATCAGAATCACTGGAAGAGACCACGCTGAAGCTGGAGCTGAACGCGTGGGTTAACAGCATCGCCAGTGATTATCAGGACATTGGTAAAAACGTGCAGTTTCATGCACGCAATGCGCGTCTGCCGATCGTTACTCGTCCACAGGCATTGCGCAGGGTAATGACCAATCTGCTGGATAATGCGCTCAAGTTTGGCGATAGCGCGGTTATAGAGATTGATGAAGATGAAAGGCAGGTAGCGATCCGTATTATGGATAACGGCCCCGGCATCCCGGAGGCAGAACTGGAGGCGGTGTTACAGCCGTTCTACCGGGTTGAAACGTCGCGCAACCGCGAAACGGGCGGCACCGGGTTAGGCCTCGCCATTGCCGCGCAGCTTACCGCCCAGCTTGACGGGAAATTGCATCTTGCAAACCGGGCAGAGGGCGGGCTGGTCGTAAGCGTGACTCTTCCGCGCGGTTAATTGTACGCCTGTGTATCTGCACCCCGTGCCGATACGCAGGCAGACAAAATTCAGCTTTTCGCACACGGCCTGAACACATTCGTACGGTCAAATAACCTCACTGCACCTTCGCAGCAACCGTATCGTGAGGTCGTTATGTTTCTGATAATCGCTTTTTTGGGCGGCATGATTAGCCTGCTCAGTCCGTGCACGCTTCCCGTCATTCCTCTGCTGTTCGCTGGCTTTCAGGGGCAGCGCAAACACATTCTGGCGCTTCTGGCGGGAATGATTGTGATGTTCACGTTGGTGGCGATGGTAGTAACGGTTGCCAGCGAGTGGATCGCTGACGCCACCGTTATCGGTCGCTGGATTGCGCTGCTGATACTGAGCATTGCCGCCCTGGCTCTGATCTTCCCGCAGTTTGCTCAGCGCATTGCCCGTCCGGCGGTCAGTGCGGGAAACGTTCTCAACACCCACAGCGTTCAGCGACGCGGCCTGGTTTCGGCTTTTCTGGCAGGGCTGGCCGTTGGACTTCTGTGGTCCCCCTGTGCCGGACCGATTCTCGGGGCGATCTTCAGCATTAATATTGCGGGCCACTCGGCCATCGCAACCGGAGCGCTGTTAGCCGCTTACGGCAGTGGATGCGCGTTGATGCTGGGGCTGCTTGTCGCGGGGGGCCGTAAGCTGATAACCCCTCTGAGAGCCAAATCCGCATTGATGGCGCGTTTGCGTCAGGGAGCGGGAGTGATGATGTTAGCTGCCGTTGCGTTCAACGCCAGCGGGATGACCTCAGCCCTGAAAGGTGCCAACGGTATTGCCGACCAGCTGGAAAACGCTCTGTTGAGCCTTGCGCAACCATCCTCCACGCAGGTGAAACTGCAACCAGTCGCTGACGCAACAACGAGCAGCCAGCTACCATCATTAAGCGGCGGTACGGGCTGGGTAAACGGTGACCCTGTCACGTCTGAGGCCTTGCGGGGGAAAGTTGTGCTTATCGATTTCTGGACCTGGGACTGTATCAACTGCCAGCATACCCTTCCGCATGTTCGAGACTGGGCGAAGAAATATGAGTCACAAGGTCTGGTGGTGATTGGCGTCCATACCCCGGAATACCCCTGGGAAAAGCCGTTATCATCGGTGAAAAACGCGGTCAATAAATGGCAGCTGCCGTACCGCGTAGTGACGGATAATAACTACAAAATCTGGAGCGCGTTCGGAAATCAGTACTGGCCAGCGCATTACTATTTCGATGCGAAAGGGCAACTGCGTTACACCGCGTTTGGCGAAGGTAACTACGACAAGCAGGAGGCCGTGATTCAGCAGTTGCTCAAGGAAGCGCGTTCCTGATCCGGCTTACGGAACCCGCTGAGCCACCATAAACAGGCGCGGAAAAGCCAGCAGTATCTGCCCGTTCTCCTGGAGCGGATACTGCTCTTCCAGCAGCTCAAGGTAGCGTTTCAGATAGTTTTTCTGCTCGCTTTCGTTGAGTTCCTGTAACCACGGCCGTAACCCCGTCGCGCTGACCCAGTCAATAATCGCCTGATGAGAGCTCATCTGATGGAAGTAGGTGGTGCGCCAGATATCCACGTCACATCCCGCTTCCGTCAGAATATCGTAGTAGGCATGGATACCCGGCAATGGCTCGCGGCCACGATCGGGGTAGCCCTGTTCCCAGGCAACTTCACGCATCAGGGCGTGCGTCGGCTCAAGCCAGTTGTCAGGCATTTGCACCGCCAGCACGCCGTTTAACTGGAGCAGTGAAACCAGGTGTGGCAGAAGGTGGTAATGGTCCGGGATCCATTGCAATGAGGCGTTGGCGTAGATCAGGCTGAGCGGCTGGTCAGGTTTGTAGTGCCGGATATCCGCCTCAACAAAGTGGCAGTCTGGCAGGGCCTGTCGGGCTTCCTCCAGCATGGCCGGGGAGTTATCCACGCCGGCGATCTGCGCAGAAGGCCAGCGCTGTTTCAGCAGCGCGGTGCTGTTGCCTGGCCCGCAGCCCAAATCCACGGCTGAGGTTATGTCAGCAAGCGGCACCCGGGCCAGTAACTCAGCGGCGGGACGTGTGCGTTCTGCGCTGTACTGTAGATAAAGAGAGGGATCCCAGTCGGCCATTTTCGCATCTCCATGTTGAGGTGTTCAGCAAGAATAGCACAGGCAAATACCTGCGCCGGGGCAGGTATCTGGCTAATGGTGAGATTATAAAATGCCTTTGAGGGCCAGGTGATAGAGCAGCATGATGGTTTTTCCGTCGACGATCTGCCCATTTTCAATGCCCCGAAGCGCGTCGTCCAGCGTCATTTCCAGCACGTCGATATCTTCCCCCTCAGCTTTAACGCCGCCGCCCGCGCTGGTCCGATCCTGCGGATGATATTCCGCCAGATAGAAGTAGAGTTTCTCGGTAACCGAGCCCGGGCTCATATAGGCCTCAAAAATTTTCTCTACGCGCGTCACCTTAAACCCGGTTTCTTCTTCCGCTTCGGCCTTAATCCGGCTTTCCGGGTCAAGGTTATCGAGCAACCCGGCGGCCGCCTCAATGAGATCCTCTTCGTGACCATTGATAAACACCGGGAAACGGAACTGACGCGTCAGAATGACGGTTTTGCTGTCGCGATTATAGAGCAGGATCGTCGCGCCATTCCCCCGGTCATACACTTCACGCTCTTGCCGCTGCCAGTCGCCATCGCTGCGCTGGAGGTCAAAAGTGTATTTTTTCAGGTTATACCAGTTGTCGGACAACGTTTCGCTGTTGATGATGCGTATATCTGCACGTTTTGATTGCACGTTTGTCTCTCCTCTCGTAGAGTAAGCATCATAAACAGCACTATCGCGCAAATACAAGACATATCGTGCAACATCAGGAATAAATCATGCTTACAAGCCAGCGTAAACAGTTGATTCTGGAAAAACTGGAGGCGGAAGGCCAGGTCCAGTCAACTGCACTCAGCCTCTTTTTCTCGGTGTCTGAGGACACTATCCGCCGGGATTTACGTGAACTGGCGGCAGAAGGGCGTTTGCAGCGTGTTCACGGCGGTGCACTGCCAGCATCTTCAGCGATTGCGCCTTTTGCCGAGCGTCAGTCCGTCAAAATGGATGCAAAAAAACGCGTGGCACGGCGAGGCGCGCAGCTCATTTCACCGGGGCAGGTGGTGATCATTGATGGCGGGACGACCACCTCCGAACTTATTACATTCTTGCCACCCGATTTACCGATAACCGTGGTGACGCACAGCCCGGGTATCGCATTGGGTCTGGTCGGCCATCCGAGCATAGAGGTGATCCTGATCGGTGGTCGTTTGTATAAACACTCCATCGTCACGGTCGGCGCGGCCGCAATTGAAGGCATCAATAATATTCATGCGGATCTGTTTTTCATGGGTGTCACCGGCGTGCATCCTGAGGCCGGGCTGACCACCGGAGATTATGAAGAAGCGTGCATCAAACGTGCATTTTCCGGCAGAGCGGCGGAAACGGTGGTACTGGCCTCACCGGAAAAGATCAACACGGCCTCGGCGTTCGTGATTGGCGACCTGTCGCTGGTGAATACGCTGGTTGTTGAAAACACAACGGATGAACGCTGGGTGAGCGCCATGAAAGAAAAGGGCGTTACGGTGATCGCAAGCCAGTAAATATCCGCTTTTTTGCCAGCCTGACCGCCAGGCTGTCAAACAGACAAAGGTTATCCTTCACGCGGATTTCTAGACTAAGGCTTTCATCTGTTTAAGGACAAGCCATGAAAGCGATCTCCATTCTGGCGTGTGGCGCGGACCCAACCGCGCAACGCCTGTCAACGTCTGCCATTCAGCAGGCCATAAACAGTGCTCAAGAGAACGATGTCATTGTTATTCCGCAAGGCCGTTTTCTGACCGGCGCACTGTTTCTGAAAAGCGGTGTTTCGCTTCGCCTGGATGCTGGCGCACAGCTCGTTGGAAGCCAGGATCTGGCTGATTATCCCCTGATAAACACCCGGGTGGCCGGCATTGATATGCGCTGGCCGGCAGGCATTATTAATATCATTGATTGTGAAAACGTCAGCATTACCGGTACAGGCACGATAGACGGGCAGGGTGTCATCTGGTGGCAACGCTTCTGGGGCGATGACGAACGCAGCGGCATGGTTGGCGATTACAGCGCCAGAGGATTACGCTGGGTGGTTGATTACGACTGTCAGCGCCCGCGCAATATCCTGGTCTTTGAAAGCCAGAACATTCTGCTGCGTGATTTTACCAGTCGGGAGTCCGGATTCTGGAACATACACCTCTGTTATTCGCGCCGTATCGCGGTTGAGGGTGTGCAAATCAGCAATTCTGCGGGGCCGAGCACCGACGGGATTGACGTCGACTCCTGCGAACAGGCGCGGATTGAACGCTGCATTGTGTCCTGCAATGACGACAATATTTGCATCAAATCTGGACGAGGACGCGAAGCGGCGCAAAAAGCACGTACCGCGCGGGATATAGTGATTCGAGGATGTACGCTGAATAAGGGATCCGGGATCACGCTGGGGAGTGAAACTTCAGGTGGCATTGAACGCGTCCTGATAGAAGATAACGCGTTTAACGGAACGGGCGTCGGGTTTCGCATTAAGTCGGCCCGCAACCGTGGCGGGTTTATCCGTGATATCACCGTCCAAAATTTACGTCTTACGGACGTACGTTTTCCGGTGCTGATCCAGCTGAACTGGTTTCCGCAGTACAGCTATGGCGACCAGAGCAATTTATCTGATAAACCAGAACACTGGCGCAAGCTGGCTGAAGGTGTTGAGGGCGAAGCCGGTCTTACTGAGGTCAGCGGACTGACGATTAAAAATATGACGGCGCGTCGCTCAGACAACAAATATTTCTCGCGGGCATTTTTCATTGCGGGGTATCCGGAGCGTCCTGTGGCCGGGTTAACGCTGGAGGGGATTTTTATTGACGCGACAGAGTTTGGGAAAATTTCCGGTGTGGATGGGTTGCGCTTTCAGGATGTGCAGGTGATCGCCGTAGAGAACACGCAAGACTGTAACGACAGTTATGAACGTTGATGGCATAGAATCTATGGGCATAATTCGCTGAATGAGCAGAACTAAGGCTGGGCCCGAAACGGCTGGATTTGTTCTTAATTAATCTTTGTCAAGGCTCAATTGAAATGTCCGTTATCCAGCTCAATTAAAATGACCACTTTGATCTCTCATTCTCTTTACTGATAGACTTGGCTTTGTTGAATAAATCAGATTTCGGGTAAGTCTCCCCCGTAGCGGGTTGTGTTTTCAGGCAATACGCACGCTTTCAGGCATACCTGCTTTCGTCATTTTGTTCAGCGCTCGTACCAGGGCCATAGCCTCCGCAACCTGACCATCGTAGTCACGCAGCGTCAGTGAACCCCCGAACAGCTGTTTTACCCGGTACATCGCCGTTTCCGCTATCGAGCGACGGTTGTAATCTGTTGTCCATTTCCACCGCGCATTACTCCCGGTCATTCGCTGATTAGCCACTGCACGGTTACGGTCTGCATATTCACCGGGCCAGTAACCCGCACCTTTTCGGGGTGGGATAAGCGCGCTGATTTTCTTACGCCGCAGTTCATCGTGACAGAGCCGGGTGTCGTAAGCGCCGTCTGCCGATGCTGCCCTGATTTTTCTGTGAGTCTGCCGGATAAGACCCGGGAAGGCTTCTGAGTCCGTCACATTGTTCAGCGACAGGTCTGCACAGATGATTTCATGTGTGTTGCTGTCAACTGCCAGATGCAACTTTCGCCATATACGACGGCGTTCCTGGCCATGCTTTTTGACTTTCCACTCGCCTTCACCAAAGACCTTCAGCCCGGTGGAATCAATCACCAGATGCGCGATTTCACCCCGGGTGAACGTTTTGAAACTGACGTTAACCGACTTTGCCCGCCTGCTGACACAGCTGTAATCCGGGCAGCGTAGCGGAACGTTCATCAGAGAAAAAATGGAATCAATAAAGCCCTGCGCAGCGCGCAGGGTCAGCCTGAATACGCGTTTAATGACCAGCACAGTCGTGATGGCAAGGTCAGAATAGCGCTGAGGTCTGCCTCGTGAAGAAGGTGTTGCTGACTCATACCAGGCCTGAATAGCTTCATCATCCAGCCAGAAAGTTATGGAGCCACGGTTGATGAGGGCTTTATTGTAGGTGGGCCAGTTGGTGATTTTGAACTTTTGCTTTGCCACGGAACGGTCTGCGTTGTCGGGAAGATGCGTGATCTGATCCTTCAACTCAGCAAAAGTTCGATTTATTCAACAAAGCCGCCCCGCAGAGTCCGGAACGCTGATACGGATCCATATCATTAGTAACAGCGAAAGTACTGACATAATACCGAACGTCAGGCGCCAGCCAAGATAATGCCCAAGCCAGGTTCCCAGCGGAACGCCTAGTGAGAGCGCCAGCGGTGTCCCAGCCATGGCTATCGCCATAGCCCGACCCTGATGAAGCGGCTCAACAATTCGGCGTGAAAACCCCGCCAGCAGGCTCCACGCCAGTCCCGCAGCCGCCCCGGCCCCCAAACGCGCTAACAGGGTCAGGTAAACATTTGATGAAAGTGCGGTAATGGTATTAAAAATGAAGAATCCCGCTACGGTCATTAATAAGACATATTTCCGATTCCACGACCGGGTAACGATAGTTAACGGAATAGCGGCAAATAATGACCCGAGGGCGTAGACGGTGACCCACTGGCCTGCGCTAGCCAGCGAAATATTCATTCCCTTACTGATTTCTGGCAATAATCCTGCTGGAATAGTTTCCGTCATGATGCAAATAAATCCGGTCATCGCAAAAGCCATTAATGGCATATAGGGAAATGTGTCATTCATTTTCTGCATTTTGCAATACCGTTAATGTTTAATTAAGCCTGCCAGGTGCGCAGGCTTAGCGCCTAATAGAGTAGATCGTTAGTCAATTAAAGTGCCATGTTCAGTATTGTTTCCGCCACTTCAGCAGTAATTTTTCCATGTTCACCTAATGCGATGTGCCCATGTTCTTTTAACTTGCCGATAACAGCTGAAATATCTTCCGCGCCCAGACCATAATCAGAAAGTCGGGTTTTAACGCCCATCAGTTCAAAAAATTCCACGGTGGCATTGATAGCCTCATCGGCCATTTTTTCGCTATCAGACTCAGGAATATTCCAGACACGCGCACCGTACTGAGCCAGCTTTTCTGCTTTTTCCTTTTTGCACAAGCGCCATAGTGCAGGCATAACGATAGCGAGGGTACGGGCGTGGTCGATTCCGTATAATGCAGTAATTTCCTGGCCAATCATGTGAGAAGCCCAGTCAGTTGGGACACCTGCGCTCAACATTCCATTCAGGGCCATCGTCGCAGCCCACATGATGTTAGCTCTGGCGTCGTAGTTCTGTGGATTTTTAAGGGCTACTGGGCCTTCTTCTTTCAGCGTGCTCAGCAGTCCTTCCGCCAGGCGATCCTGCACCTTAGCGTTAACCGGGTAAGTAATGTATTGCTCAAGAACGTGGACAAAGGCATCAACAACCCCGTTTGCGGTTTGTTGTTCAGGCAGCGTGTAGGTCATTTCCGGTTCGAGCACTGAAAATTTCGGCATAACGTAAGGGGAGGTGAAAAAGAGTTTATCCTGGGTGGTCACCCGATTAATCACCGCCGTGTTATTCATCTCTGAACCCGTGGCCGCCAGGGTCAGCACGCATCCAAAAGGGAGAGCTTGTTTCACCACGCCGCCATAACTCTTGACGATCTCCCATGGATCATTTTCGTAGAGGGCTGCGGCGGCAATAAATTTAGTCCCGTCGATCACTGAACCGCCGCCCACGGCCAGAAGAAAATCAATTTTTTCTGTTCTGACAATCTCAACGGCTTTCATCAGGGTTTCATAATGAGGGTTTGCTTCTACACCGCCAAACTCATAAACCAGGGTGTTTGTCAGGGACTCTTTTACGCGTTTCAATATACCGTGTTTTATAACGCTGCCCCCGCCATAGACAATCATGACCTTTTTACCCTGCGGGACTTCTTGTGCTAACGCAGAAATTTGATCGCGACCAAAAAGAATTTTTACCGGATTATGATAGATAAAATCTTGCATAATGATTACCTCATTTTCAGAATTAAAAGCCGTCACTACAACGAGGACATATTCACGTCGTGGAATATAAAGTACCATTTTGAATTTTATTTATTAATCAACATAAATTTCACTTACTTGTGAAATTTATTTGATAATTAATGACAGACTGGTACGCTGACGTCTCCAGTAGGGACCGAGGAGGAGGAATCGTGTGGATGAATTAAAGGTTTTTTTAACAGTGGCCAGGCTGAAAAGCTTTACCAAAGCCGCAGCTGAAATAGGTGTGACACCCTCAGCCATCAGCCACACGGTGAAATCTCTTGAGGAAAGGCTTGGGATCCGCCTGCTGGCCAGAACCACCCGCAGTATCTCCACTACGGAAGCAGGTGAAAGGCTCATTAACGAAGTTGGCCCGTTAATGGAACAGGTTGATGATGCTATTAGTCGGTTGAGTGAGCTTAGGGAAAAACCCACTGGCGTCATACGCCTCACGGCGGCAGATGATGTTATCCAGTATTTGATCCGTCCTGTATTACCGGACTTTCTGAGTCGCTACCCAGATATTCAGATTGAAATCGGCATTGACTATGGATTTACAGATATTGTTGATCAGCGTTTTGATGCCGGGATTCGTCCGGGCGATGTTCTGAATAATGATATGATTGCCGCAAAAATAAGCCAGAACTGGCGCCAGCTTGTTGTTGCTGCACCAGATTATTTTAAGCGTTATGCTAAGCCCAGGAAGCCGCAGGATCTTTTGAACCACAACTGCATTAACGTCCGCTATTCTGATACGAGTGGATTGTACGCCTGGGAATTCGAGAAAGATGCTCAGAAATTCAGTCTGAAAGTCAAAGGGCAATATATTGCGAACAGCACGATTCATCAGCTCGATGCAGCATTAGACGGGCTGGGGATTGCCTATATTCCCGAGTATGTTGCAGATGGATATATCAAAAGCGGCAAGCTGATTGCTGTTCTGACCGAGTGGTGTCCATATTTTGACGGCTACCATATTTATTATCCTCACCGCCGACAGGATTCTCCTGCGTTTATGGCTTTTCTGCAACTTTTGCGCGACAGGTACAATAATGGAATAAGATAAATTTATGAGTAAAGGATTATGTCCACGATAAGCACCTGGGTCGATTCCTGGGAGGCGGCCATGAGGGTAGGGAAGCGCCGTCCCGTCAAGTCAGCGTAATGCTCTGCCAGTGTTACAACCAATTAACCAATTCTGATTAGAAAAACTCATCGAGCATCAAATGAAACTGCAATTTATTCATATCAGGATTATCAATACCATATTTTTGAAAAAGCCGTTTCTGTAATGAAGGAGAAAACTCACCGAGGCAGTTCCATAGGATGGCAAGATCCTGGTATCGGTCTGCGATTCCGACTCGTCCAACATCAATACAACCTATTAATTTCCCCTCGTCAAAAATAAGGTTATCAAGTGAGAAATCACCATGAGTGACGACTGAATCCGGTGAGAATGGCAAAAGCTTATGCATTTCTTTCCAGACTTGTTCAACAGGCCAGCCATTACGCTCGTCATCAAAATCACTCGCATCAACCAAACCGTTATTCATTCGTGATTGCGCCTGAGCGAGACGAAATACGCGATCGCTGTTAAAAGGACAATTACAAACAGGAATCGAATGCAACCGGCGCAGGAACGCTGCCAGCGCATCAACAATATTTTCACCTGAATCAGGATATTCTTCTAATACCTGGAATGCTGTTTTCCCGGGGATCGCAGTGGTGAGTAACCATGCATCATCAGGAGTACGGATAAAATGCTTGATGGTCGGAAGAGGCATAAATGCCGTCAGCCAGTTTAGTCTGACCATCTCATCTGTAACATCATTGGCAACGCTACCTTTGCCATGTTTCAGAAACAACTCTGGCGCATCGGGCTTCCCATACAATCGATAGATTGTCGCACCTGATTGCCCGACATTATCGCGAGCCCATCTATACCCATATAAATCAACATCCAGGTTGGAATTTAATCGCGGCCTCGAGCAAGACGTTTCCCGTTGAATATGGCTCATAACACCCCTTGTATTACTGTTTATGTAAGCAGACAGTTTTATTGTTCATGATGATATATTTTTATCTTGTGCAATGTAACATCAGAGATTTTGAGACACAACGTGGCTTTGTTGAATAAATCAGATTTCGGGTAAGTCTCCCCCGTAGCGGGTTGTGTTTTCAGGCAATACGCACGCTTTCAGGCATACCTGCTTTCGTCATTTTGTTCAGCGCTCGTACCAGGGCCATAGCCTCCGCAACCTGACCATCGTAGTCACGCAGCGTCAGTGAACCCCCGAACAGCTGTTTTACCCGGTACATCGCCGTTTCCGCTATCGAGCGACGGTTGTAATCTGTTGTCCATTTCCACCGCGCATTACTCCCGGTCATTCGCTGATTAGCCACTGCACGGTTACGGTCTGCATATTCACCGGGCCAGTAACCCGCGCCTTTTCGGGGCGGGATAAGCGCGCTGATTTTCTTACGCCGCAGTTCATCGTGACAGAGCCGGGTGTCGTAAGCGCCGTCTGCCGATGCTGCCCTGATTTTTCTGTGAGTCTGCCGGATAAGACCCGGGAAGGCTTCTGAGTCCGTCACATTGTTCAGCGACAGGTCTGCACAGATGATTTCATGTGTTTTACTGTCAACGGCGAGATGCAGCTTACGCCAGATACGGCGGCGTTCCTGGCCATGCTTTTTGACTTTCCACTCGCCTTCACCGAAGACCTTCAGCCCGGTGGAATCAATCACCAGATGCGCGATTTCACCCCGGGTGGGCGTTTTGAAACTGACATTAACCGACTTTGCCCGCCTGCTGACACAGCTGTAATCCGGGCAGCGTAGCGGAACGTTCATCAGAGAAAAAATGGAATCAATAAAGCCCTGCGCAGCGCGCAGGGTCAGCCTGAACACGCGTTTAATGACCAGCACAGTCGTGATGGCAAGGTCAGAATAGCGCTGAGGTCTG
The DNA here is from genome assembly GCF_001922365.1 of Enterobacter cloacae complex sp. AR_0002. NCBI lineage: Bacteria > Pseudomonadati > Pseudomonadota > Gammaproteobacteria > Enterobacterales > Enterobacteriaceae > Enterobacter > Enterobacter cloacae complex sp. AR_0002. Next base: position 1,252,309 of record NZ_CP018814.1, on the reverse strand, counting down.
CCTCGTGAAGAAGGTGTTGCTGACTCATACCAGGCCTGAATAGCTTCATCATCCAGCCAGAAAGTTATGGAGCCACGGTTGATGAGGGCTTTATTGTAGGTGGGCCAGTTGGTGATTTTGAACTTTTGCTTTGCCACGGAACGGTCTGCGTTGTCGGGAAGATACGTGATCTGATCCTTCAACTCAGCAAAAGTTCGATTTATTCAACAAAGCCGTTTTGAAACTGACGTTAACCGACTTTGCCCGCCTGCTGACACAGCTGTAATCCGGGCAGCGTAGCGGAACGTTCATCAGAGAAAAAATGGAATCAATAAAGCCCTGCGCAGCGCGCAGGGTCAGCCTGAATACGCGTTTAATGACCAGCACAGTCGTGATGGCAAGGTCAGAATAGCGCTGAGGTCTGCCTCGTGAAGAAGGTGTTGCTGACTCATACCAGGCCTGAATAGCTTCATCATCCAGCCAGAAAGTTATGGAGCCACGGTTGATGAGGGCTTTATTGTAGGTGGGCCAGTTGGTGATTTTGAACTTTTGCTTTGCCACGGAACGGTCTGCGTTGTCGGGAAGATGCGTGATCTGATCCTTCAACTCAGCAAAAGTTCGATTTATTCAACAAAGCCGATAGACTTTCCTCCGACTGAAACAACAGGATGATTGAGCCCATGCTTCGATACGAGTTAACGCCGAACAATGCAGGTTTTATACTGTGGGGAGATTCAGAAGCCCTGAATGAATTACATGAACTCATTCATTACATCGTGGATGAAAGCCCACTGATTAAAGTTAAAGACGGATTTATGTTATCCCTTGCCTATGATATTCGTAAAGCACGGGAAGGTAATCGTCGTGTTGAGCAACATCAGTATGATCAACATGATACATATAAGCTTTATGGTGTTGAGCTTTTATGGCCTCTGGTCCTGGTACAGTCCTCAATACTCAGAAACTCAATGGGTTATATTCAGACAGACAAAAACCAGCTGTCTGTCATGTATGCCTTTGAATACCTGATAGAATCAGCATTAACAGAGTCTGAGAGAACAACGTCGAATGATATTATGCTAACAGTAAAATATGCATCAGACTCTGATTTTAATTTCATTGAGGATAATATTGACAGCAGGTGCTGCTATTTTATCAGCCTATCTCCGGAGCAAAGAAAAAAGCAGTTAATCAGTATTGTTCGTTCTTTTCATTCATTATGGGGTAAGTATGCCCGTGAAAAGCAGGACATAAAGATGCTGAACGAAATGAATAATACATCATGGGTCTGGCCGGACAATATCAACTGGTGAGCAACCACTGTCCGGCCAGTGAGTACCATCAGCGGGCTCTTTTACCAAAAATGTCCTCTGAACGTGACTGAAGCTGTTTGAGTGCTTCGAGCATGTCATCATTATCCAGTGAGCGCTGGGATTTCTTCCCTTCCTGCTTTGGCCGTCGTCGGGAAGGGCCATCTCCAGCGGGAATTGACTGAGAGCGCGTGTTATCCCGCTTGCTCTGCACCAGACTGATAAACTCCAGGGTTCGGCCAAGACGCTTGTTATCGACAATCGCGCCCTGGTCGATTTCTGACAGTCGGTCGTAGGTAGAGTAGGGAAGTAGCGTACCGTTCAGGCGCAGCTCTTTTCTGCCATCAGGATAGTGATACACATCGATATATTTACCTATTGCACGGCGACTCAGTTCGCTGTCTTCAATCAGGTACAACATTTTATCATATTGTATCGTCAACGATTTTGAGACTTTACGTTTTTCACGAACAGTGAAAATAAGCCCCAGGTCCTCATCATGTTCTACAGCACGGTGTACGTCAAAATCATGTCGCGGTACTTTGCCAAAACGGCGGTTATAGTCAGCCATATAGGCCTCAGCGAAGTCATTTGCAGCCTCCATTGAACAAATGCCCTGTAACCGCAGCTCTTTGACCAGACGATCCTGTAAAGTGAGGTGAGCTCGTTCTACACGCCCTTTGGCGGGACTGGTTTCTGCACAGATAGTCTGGATGTTCAGTTCATGCATGGCTCGCCCAAACTGAGTATGCCCGTCTCCGCCTGTGGCGTGTTTATTGTTAACACGAAAAACACCGGCTTTATCGCTGTACAGTGCCAGCGGTTTACCATGCTTATCGATATAGCGCCGCGTGGCTTCGAAGTAAGAAAACGTGGACTCCGATTTAACAAACAACAGTTCCATCAGTTTGCTGGTTGCATCATCAACATAGACCAGCGCGGTGCAGGCCGGGCCACGGCCTTCAAACCAGTCGTGATCACAGCCATCTATTTGTATCAGCTCACCAGTACACGGACGCCGGTACCGTGGTTGAGGGATCCTTGCGGCACGTTGTTTACGGGGAACCCATAAGCCAGCCCGCACCATGATGCGCCGGACAGTTTCTTTGCCAAGAAACAGTCCGTGGAGTTCTTCGAGCTTTTCACGCGCCAGAGTCGGACCGAAATCAGCATAACGCGTCTTGATCAGTTCCAGAGCCTGATCTGCGAGCCCGGGTGGCAACTGGCGGTTACCACGCATGCCACATCGTCTGCTGGCCATACCAAGCGGTCCGCCTTCACGGTAACGGGCAAGAAGTCTGCGGCATTGCCTGTCGCTGATACCGAGGTGCTCGGCCGCACGGCGCGTTGTGATGCGACGTTCAATGACGTCCTGTATAATCTTGATCCGGTTGATCTCTTTCAAAGTAAACACTCCTGAGCTTTCTGCGCTCATGATATGCCTCCCGGTAGTTTAAACGGACCAGTGAAGCTTACCATAGCGCGGACATCTGAATTGAGCCACAGGCGGACATTACTATTGAGCCATTACAATCTTAGTGCGCATAATGTATATTATGTTAAATAAGATATTATGAATCCTATCACTCCTCAGATAAGCCCATCGCATACCACCCTTTCCTTTGCCTCTACTGAGGAAGCCGGAGAAACAGTGTCCGTTCCTGAGTCTGCGAGGCTTTAAAACCATGGTGGATATAAAACGCTTTGGCTTCCTCAGTGAGTGCATGAACCATGATCGCCCGCACCCCGATATTCTCAGCTACCCGATAACAGCGTAAAACCGCATCGTGGAGTAAATCGGCTCCCAACCCGTTTCCGCGTAACGAGACATCAACAGCCAGACGGGCAAGTATAATCACGGGAATGGGATCCGGCATGTTACGCCGCAGATTACCTGTCGCTTGCGTATGGTTAACGCTGCCGGTAGCCAGTGAGTAAAATCCCGCGACCTGCTTCGTGCCCGTTTTACAAATGACAAACGTTCGGGCTGCGCCGAGCGCCTGGTTTTTCAGACCTCTTTGTTTTAGCCATTCGTCAAGCACGGCCTCTCCGCTGACGAACTCCGCCAGTTGATGGACGCTGGATAAGGGCTCTGGCGCTGTTACACGTCCCACTGCGGTTTCCTTGCCAGCAGTTTTTCTATGGCAGGATCGTCCGCGACCGGGGCATCGAGCATGTCAATGAACTCTGCGTACTGTTCATCGTTAAAATTGAATACACGTCGATCGAGGATCACATTCTCGGCTGCCTGACAGGCCATCTCCAGAATGAAGTCTGTACGTGATTTATGGAGGATCTCTGCGGCGGCATCGATAAGCGCCCGCTGGGATTCTTTGGCTCTGAGATTGAGTTGAACATCTGATTTCATGGGTATACCTCTTGTATAGCAATTGCTTTACAAGCATAACATAAGCGGCGTGTATAGCAATCGCTATACAGCGCTCTTTATCATGTCTGACCTCTCCACACCGCATATCGCAAGAATTTGCTCTCTCAGCCAGCGGTGACCAGGGTCGCGTTCCATTCTTGGGTGCCACATCTGTGAAACCGTAATACGACGGCTTTTGAACGGCAGCTCGAAAACGTGTAACTGCTCCGTTATCTGCTGATTGAGTAAATAGAGCGCGGGTATCATGGCAATAAGATCTGATGCCAGCGCCACGGACAGCGCCGTCGGAAATCCCGGTACGACGCTGGCGATTTTACGTTTTGTCCCCAGTTCGGCCAGCGCATCGTCAACGGAACCGTGCAACGCGCCCTCAGGTGACGCTACCACATGGCCCCAGGCGACATAATCCTTCACCCCTATTTCTGCCTGATTAGCCAGCGGATGCCCCTTACGCACGACGCCCACAAACCGATCCTCAAACAGTCGTTGCAGCCGTATTTCAGGCCCCATATTGCTCTGGACGCCAATCTCCAGATCAACCAGCCCTTCCCGAAGATAGCGCGACGTTTTTTCCGGCTTCGGCGCGAAGCGTATACAGACGTCCGGCGCGGCGTCGGCCACAGCCGCTATAAGCGCAGGCCCAAACGCCACCACAAAACCATCGTTTGCCCTGATGGTAAAAAGACGCGCCAGACTTCGCGCGCTGAACGTTTCAGTTGAGGGCTGCAATACCGCCCTGGTCTCGTGCACTGCACGCCTGGCGCGATCCCGGGTCGCTTCGGCCCACGGGGTTAGTACCATGTTACGCCCGGCGCGCACCAGGATCGGGTCGCCTGTAACGTCGCGTAACCTGCTTAATGTCCGGCTCATGGCCGAGGTGCTGAGGTTCAGACGACGTGCCGCACCTGCGACACTCGCTTCGCTCAGCAATATGTCGAGTGCAATCAGTAAATTAAAATCAGGATCGGTCATAGCGCTCATTCCTGTACATTCAGATAAGGCGTTTCATGCAACGATAAAGTGCAAATGGTGCGCCTTCCGCCCTGTAAAATCCATCTTTATAGTTTTGTCATCCATACACTCTTCTCAGAGGACAACCTGATGACGCTCTTTTCCAGTCAACCCGGCGACGAAGGACTGCCTGGCGCGGCGCGCGCACGGGTGATGGCCGCAATTATGACCACCACCTTAATGGGCGTGTTTGATGGCACCATGATCAACATTGCCCTGCCCTCCATGGCTCAGGAGATGCAGGTACCTGCCAGTATTGCCGTCTGGTTCGCCAACGGGTATCTGCTGGCGGCCGCGATGTCGCTGGCGATATTCGCGGCGCTTGCAGCCCGCCTGGGTTATCGCCCCGTTTTTCTGGCAGGTCTGACAACCTTTACCCTGACATCGCTGGGTTGCGCGCTGGCGAAGACGCCCGAAGTGCTCATCGGTATGCGCGTGCTTCAGGGGATCGGCGGCGCGGCGACGCTGAGTATTGCCCCCGCAATCCTGCGATCCGTATTTCCCGGGCGATTACTTGGCCGCATTCTGGGGTTACACGCTCTGCTCATCGCCTCCAGCTCCGCTATCGGGCCGGTATTGGGTGGGACGATCCTTCACACCCTGAGCTGGCAATGGCTGTTTGCGATAAACGTGGTTCCCGGCACCCTCGCCTTACTGCTGGCGGTCAAAGCGCTGCCGCGGGATGCGGTTCGAAAGCAAGCGCCCTTCGACACCCCGGGCGCCATATTGTCGGCGCTGCTGCTGGGGTCGACGATCATGGCGGCGAACAGCCTCCAGGAGGCTACTTATCACCCCGGCAGTCTTTGCTGGACGGTGCTCGCTGCGCTGAGCGGCATGGCGTTTATCTGGCAGATACGCCGCACGGATAACCCCTTACTGCCGCCGACGATGTTTAAAAATGAACGTTTTACCCTCGCGGCCTTCACGTCAATGATTGCTTTTGTCAGCCAGGGGATCACTTTTATTGCATTGCCTTTCCTGTTTCAGAGCGAATACGGCTACAGTCCGGTGTTGTCTGCCCTGCTGTTTACGCCGTGGCCGCTAGGGATCGTACTGATTGCGCCGCATGCAGGCCGGTGGGCGGACACGATTTCAGCCCCGGCGATATCCACCCTGGGGCTGGTGATTTTTGTCGTGGGTTTGATCCTTCTTGCGACATTACCCGACCGCCCTACAATGTGGGATATCTGCCTGCGGAATCTGGTATGCGGCATGGGGTTTGGCTGCTTTCAGAGTCCCAATAACCGGGAAATGCTCTCCAACGTTATTCGTGAGCATGCGAGCTATGCATCCGGTGTTTTATCCATTATGCGCACGTTCGGGCAGTGTCTGGGCGCCGCCGCCGTGGCCGTTCTGCTGGCCGCAGATGAAAGGTCAATTCATGTTGCACTGTGGGTCGCCGCCGCGGCTTCTGCGGTAGCGGTCGTCGTCAGCGCGAGTCGGTTGCGTAAAATCACTCATCCTGCGGAAACAGGATGAGCACGAAAATATAACTAAGCGCTACTCCAGCGCCAGTAGCGCAAAACTCGCCAGCCAGTGCCCGCCGCTGTAGTGACTGCCGACAACATGCTCCACGCTTGCCGAGAGATGGCGCGCAACGGCATCGTGTAATGGCTTCCGGGCGTGATGATTTTCCGGCAGAGCACGGGCAATGTGCTTCATACACCAGGCGCGGCTGAGGTTGAGACCGTCCAGATGCGCGATTTTCGGGTCGGTGCGGTCGCTCACCTCTGCCGGGTTCATCAGCGCAGAAACGGCGCCCACTTCAGGCAGAAACGCATCGAACCAGGCCGGGAAATCCTCCACCACCTTACTCATCAGCAGGGCCTCGGTCAGCGCTCCGGAGATATACTCGTCGCCACCCGGCTCATAATGCGCAGGATATTGCGTGTCCGCGAGGTAAAACCGCGTTGCCGCGTCCAGGATGGCGCGCTCAAGCGTGTCATCGTTCACCGCCCGGGCATAATCCAGCCCCAGCGCGAGCGCAAACGCCGTGTTGTAGTGCGTCCCGACGCGGATCGGATAGGTAAGCTTGCTGAGGTAATCCACCAGCCGCTGGCGAATATCCCGCGTTAACGGTTGCAGCGTCTGGTACCAGCGCTCCGCCTGCGGCAGTGACGATTGCTTCAGCTCCTGCGCCAGCGCCAGCAGCCAGCCGTAGCCATAAGGCCGCTCAAACGACGCGCGGAACGGCGCGGTAAAATAGGCCAACTCCTTCGCCACCTTCTCGTCGGTCAGGTGTTCTTCGAACAGAGTGATGATCTCTTCCCGGCACGGCAGTTCGGGCCAGAGACGCAGGCAGCGCAGCAGCAGCCAGTAGCCGTGCACCGCAGAGTGCCAGTCAAAACAGCCGTAAAAGATCGGGTGCAGCTCGCGAGGCGGCAGAACGTCGCCGTCATCGTTGAGCAGATGCATAATGTGGTTCGGGTATTCCTGACGTAAATAGGTCAACGGCATTCTGGCGAAGGCGTCAGCCTGATGTTGCGTTAATTCCATTGCAGCTCCTTAGCGAAACACGAGGAAATACATTAAGAACACGTTCACCACCAGCAGGGTTAACGCGGTCGGGATCTGGATCTTGATAACCTGATATTTGTCTTTTAGCTCCAGTAGCGCGGCGGGCACAATGTTGAAGTTGGCGGCCATCGGCGTCATCAGCGTGCCGCAATAGCCAGCGTACATACCGATAGCCAGCAGCGGCGCCGGGTTACCGTGATGGACGTTAATCAGGAATGGCAGAGCGATACCGGCGCTTAACACCGGGAAGGCTGCGAAGGCGTTACCCATGATCATGGTAAACAGCGCCATCCCCACGCAATAAATGACCACCAGCATGAAGCGGCTGTCCGGGTTCACAAACAGGCTGACCACCTTTTGTACCGATTCGCCGGTATTCGCCACCACAAACACCCCGCCGAGCATGGCGAGCATCTGCGGCAGGATAACCGCCCAGCCAATGGTATCGACCAGCCGACGCGACTGACGAACCGCATGCAGCGGCGTACCTTTTGTCAGCCACCAGCCGGTGAGGATAGCTGCCACACAGGCTACGCACAGTGCCGCCAGCGTAAGCTGTTTCTGGTCGAGCAGATAGACACCGCCAATCGACACGCCTTTCAGAAATAGCGTCCCGATGACCGTTACCACGGGGATCATCAGTGCCGGTAAAAACAGCCAGTTTTTCAGCCGGTTCGACGAGGCAACGCGCTCCTCCTCGGTGGACATTTTATAACGCCCCTTCCCGACCAGCCCGAAACCGGCCAGCAGCGCAATCACGATAACGGCGCCGCCAATAATGCGATACGCCAGGGACTTACCCAGCTCCTGCACCATCAGATCGCCAAACAGGAAGATCCCGCCAAACAGAAACCAGAACAGCGCCGTGGTATAGCGTTTCGGGTTAGCGCGATCGCGAAGGGTCATCACAACCAGCAGCATCACGACGAAGCCGATCAGGTAGTACACACGGTTAATGGTGATGAGGGTCATCATGGTGCGATCTCCTGCGTACCCTGCTCTGCTTTCCAGGCCATCACGTCGCGACGAATGCTGGCATCGAGGCGTAGCAGACGCGTCATATGGATGATCAGTGCCGCAATGGCGGTCGGAATGGCCCACAGGCCGATATGCAGCGGTTCGATCCCCTCGATCCCGTTCTCTTTCAGGAACGCATCAATCAGCAGTACCGCGCCAAAGGCGATAAAAATATCTTCCCCAAAGAAAACCGCGATATTGTCACACGCGGCGGCATGGGCTTTGATTTTGTCGCGGATAGTCTGCGGCAGTTCCCCGTATTCATTCAGAGCTGCCCCTTCCGCCATCGGCGCCAGCAGCGGACGCACCGTTTGCGCGTGGCCGCCAAGCGACATCAGGCCCAGCGCAGCCGTCCCTTCGCGGGCAACAAAGTAGAGCATCAGGATACGCGCCGAGGTGGCGCTGGCGATCTTCGCGACCCAGGCCTGGGCGCGTTCTTTCAGCCCGTAATACTCCAATAGGCCAATCACCGGCAGGATCAGAATGAAGGTGGCAAGCGAGCGGCTATTCACGAACTTTTCGCCAAAGGTTTCCAGCAGCATACCGAAATCCATGCCAACCAGCAGGCCCGTCGCCAGGCCCGCCACCACGACAACCAGCAGCGGGTTGAAACGCAGTGCAAAACCAATAACCACCACCGGAATCCCGATAAGTGGCAACAGTGTAGAACTGTCCATAAACGTTACCCTATCCAAAGTGAGCGTTGCGCGCCGACGGCTATTTTTTATACTTCGCAGCAGAGCGAAGCCGGTGCATTACGGCGCGCGATGTTGTGTTTTGCGTGAGGCTCCACAGAACCTGCACTAAAAAGCTATATCTGAACGTCAAAAACATGTAAACAATTTATCAATAAAATGTTCTTATTTTATCGACGGGTTTACATTTCGGGGGAAGGATCGTTATGACAGTAAAGAAAAAGACGACAGCGTTAAACCACGACGATATTGCGGACGGGCGAATCGTCTCCTCCCGTCATCTCGTCTCAGAGCGGTGTGCTGAATTATCAGAGCTGGAATATGCGCTGATCATGACCAGCAATGCGTTTAACAAATGGATGGTGCGCTGCATGACCGCAGCGGGTGAACCGGATATGGGGGCCTTTGATGTTTCGCTTCTGCACCACGTGAATCACCGCAACCGTAAGAAAAAGCTGGCTGACATCTGCTTTGTGCTGAACGTGGAAGATACCCACGTGGTGACGTATGCGCTGAAAAAGCTGGTCAAGGCGGGCTACGTCACCAGCGAGAAAGCGGGAAAAGAGCTTTTTTTCTCCACTACGGAGGAGGGAAAAGCGCTGTGCATGAAGTACCGGGAGGTGCGGGAGGCCTGCCTGATCAACATTCATGCGGAAAGCGGTATTCCGGGCGCGTCGATTGGCGAGACCGCGCAGTTACTCCGCGCGATCTCCTCCCTGTATGATACCGCCGCACGCGCGGCGGCCTCGCTTTAAGGACGGCGGAACAGGGTGATACTCCGCCCGGCCAGCTCGTAATCGACAGATTCAGTGATGATTTCCCCCGTGGGGGCATCCTCCGACGTCGAGAGTTCGAGCACCCAACCCCCTTCGCCAAACTGCGGGATCTGGAATGGCACCGTACCTTCAAACGGGTTAAACAGCATCAGCACGTCTTGCCAGACGCCCTCTTCCTGCTCAAGATCAGGACGGCTGATGGCAAGACCAAGGGTGGAACCCTCGTCCCACTGTTCCGACTGCTGCGGTCCGCCGCCGGCGTTAAACCAGCGGATCTCCAGCCCGTCGCGCCAGTTCTCACGTCGCAGCAGCGGCTGCGTCGCGCGCAGGGCAATCAACCGACGGGTAAAGTCGCGCAGCTTCTCGTCGTTTTCAGTGAGTCCTTCCCAGTTTACCCAGGAGATCTCGCTGTCCTGACAATAGCCGTTATTATTGCCCTTTTGCGTCCGGCCAAACTCATCGCCTGCCAGCAGCATCGGCGTGCCGTGCGAGAAGAAGAGCGTGGTGAGGAAGTTGCGCTTTTGCCGCTCGCGGGTGGCAATGATATCCGGGTTTTCCGTCGGCCCTTCCTCGCCGTAGTTATACGAACGGTTATCGTTATGTCCGTCGTTATTATCTTCCCCGTTATCGGCGTTATGTTTCTCGTTGTACGATACCAGGTCGTTCAGCGTGAAGCCGTCATGCGCGGTGATAAAATTGACGCTGGCCCACGGACGACGCCCGCGCAGATCGTACAAATCACCGGACCCTAACAGACGGGCGGCAAAATCGTTAGAAACGTTATCCCCCTTCCAGTATTCACGTACCGTATCGCGGTATTTGTCGTTCCACTCACCCCAGCCAGGTGGGAAGCCCCCCACCTGATACCCGCCGGGGCCGATATCCCACGGCTCACCGATGAGCTTCAGCTTCGACAGCACCGGATCCTGGGTCACGGCATCAAAGAAGCCGCCGCGCGGATCGAACCCCTCTGGCTCACGTCCGAGAATGGTCCCGAGGTCAAAGCGGAAACCGTCAGTCTGCATCGACTCCGCCCAGTAGCGCAGGGAGTCCATGACCATCTGTAACACGCGCGGGTGCGAAGTATTAACGGTGTTCCCGGTGCCGGTGTCGTTGATGTAATACCGGTGCTGATCCGGCATGGTGCGGTAATAACAGAAGTTATCAATCCCCTTAAACGACAGGGTTGGTCCCAGCTCGTTGCCCTCCGCCGTGTGGTTATAGACCACGTCGAGGATCACCTCGATGCCCGCGTCATGATAGGCACGCACCATGTCGCGGAAACCCTGGATGCCCGCCGGGCCGTAATAGCGGGACGCTGGCGCAAAGAAACCGAGCGAGTTATAGCCCCAGAAGTTTTTCAGGCCGCGATCGAGCAGGTGCTGATCGTCAGGGAACCAGTGAACCGGTAGCAGCTCGACCGAGGTAATGCCGAGGCTTTTGATGTACTCCACCGAGGCTTTATGCCCCATCCCCTCAAACGTACCGCGCAGTTCAGGCGGAATAGCCGGGTTAAGCTGGGTAAAGCCTTTTACGTGGCTTTCATAGACCACGGTATGCGGCCACGGGATATCGGGCCGGCGTGAGTCCTGCCAGTCAACGGCATTGGGGTCGATGACCTTACATTTGGGCGTAAATGGCGCGCTGTCTCGCGTGTCAAAACTGAGATCCAGCTCATCGTGTCCCAGCTCATAGCCGAAGTGGGCATCGTTCCACTCAATGTCACCCACCAGTTCACGGGCATAGGGGTCAATAAGCAGCTTATTGGGGTTAAAACGGTGACCGTTCTCCGGATCGTAGGGGCCATACACACGGTAGCCATACAGCGCCCCCGGTTTCAGATCCGGCACATAGCCGTGCCAGACCTCATGGGTATATTCCGGCAGTTCCAGTCGGGCGATTTCTGTTTTTCCCGAAGGATCAAACAGACACAGCTCCACCCGCTCCGCGTGGGCGGAAAACAGGGCGAAGTTTACCCCTTTCCCGTCATAATTTGCGCCCAACTGCTGGCCATGACCGGCCCGAATTTCAAACGTTGTATCCTTTGGCATTTTTGTTCTCCTCGATTAGTCCCAGGTAAGCAGAACCAACAAACATCCCTTTTCAGACGTTAAATCCAGCGTCTCTGGCAGAAGGCGACGCTCACCGGTAAACAGATCCCGGTAGTGCTTCCCGGCCAACTCCTGGGGTATGGCCACGATAGTGTTGGCCCACAGCAACGCATTGTCGGTGACGTCAAACACCAGACGCGGCACGGCGACGATCAGCGCCTCGTCATCTTTTATGCGGGCATAAACGATCAGATTCTCCTCCCGCTCACCGGTTACCTTCAGCGGCAGCCAGTCGCCGTAGCGGAAAAGTGCGGGGTAATGTGGCCGAAGCCGTAACAGCGTGGCGGTAACGTACTGCTTCACGCTGCCGTCTCGCCAGCGTTGCGCATCGTTAAAAACGGTGCCATCCGCTACGCTGAGGTTTTCCGCCAGTGCGGCGAAATCCGGTTCGCGGCGGTTATCCGGGTCGACGAGGCTGAAGTTAAGCCCCTCGCTGCCCTGGTAGATGTCTGGTACGCCAGGCGCAGTCAGCTTGATCACCGTCTGGCTCAGGCTGTTCATTAACCCAGCCCGAATAAACGGCTGGAGTGCGGCACTGAAATCACGCAGGAACAGGGTGTTATCCGGGGAAAGCAGATGGCGCACGTAGTCCAGGACCACGCTCTCGTAACCTTCGTTGCTGTCGATCCAGTCGGTACGCTGCTTGGCCTCGCGCAGGGCTTTCTCGATAAAGCCGAGGAAACGCTCTTCCAGTGACTTAAGGCCATCACGATCCTCAGGCGACAGGGTTGCTGGCCAGACGCCCGCCAGCGCCTGGAAGATCATCCAGGTGTCGGCGGCGTTCGGCGCGGTGCCATCGTTGAGGAATCGGACCTGCGTCTGGTTCATCTGCCGCCAGCGCGCCAGATTTTCTCCCCACAGATCTGGCGCTTCCGTCAGCGTATAGAGACGAGCTCGTGCATCCTCGCCGCGTTTGGTGTCGTGGGTGGAGGTTCCCAGCAGCGCATCGGGCTGGCGGGCAAGACGAATGCGCATTTCCTGATGAAAACGGGAAAGTGAAAACGCGCGCGGCGTCGGGTCGGCGCCGACTTCGTTCAGGGCCAGCTCCAGGTTATGGCGGAAGAACAGCGTATCCTCTACCGATTTTGCCATCAGCGGCCCGGTCAGTTGCTGAAAACGGGTGCGGAAAAGCGAGGCCAGCGCGTGGTCATGCTCCGGCAGATCGCCGGTAAGAATACGCACGATCAGGCTCAGAGCGGGTTCAGAGGCGTTGACGCTGGCGACCACACGGCTGAGCAGCGCCACATCCGGTGGCGTCAGTCCCTCAGCGGTGCCGTAGGTGCGATACACCGGAAACGCGATAAGCAGCTCACGCAGGGCATGGCGGATATCATCATGCTCCACTTCGGCGCCGTTATGCCCGGCCAGCTCGCTGGCTATTTTGAGCAACGTGGTAAATTCACCCTCAAAATTACGATCGGTCATCAGCCCTTTGGCGTTGCGAAGTTCCGCCTGCCTGTCCACGGTCGTACCCAGCGTCTCGTCGTAGAGCATCTCCAGCCGCGAGAGGTTGGTATCATCCACCAGCACTTCCGCCAGGGAGGCGATAAACTCATAACCCGTAGTACCTGAGATGGGCCACTCCGGAGGAAGCTGTTCCCCTTTGGCGAGGATTTTTTCCACCGTGATGTAGCAATCCGGTCCGGTAGCCGCACGCAGTCGCTGCAAATAGCCCAGCGGATCGGCAAGCCCGTCCACATGGTCAATGCGCAGGCCGTCGACAACCCCGGCGTGGACAAGCTCAAGGATCAGGTGGTGCGTATCTGCGAATACCGCCTCATCCTCTACCCGCACGCCGACCAGCCCGGTGATTTCAAAAAAGCGACGCCATGAAAGCTGTTTCGGCGCTTCACGCCAGGACATCAGCCGCCAGCTTTGCGCCTCGTGGATCTCAGCGATGCTCTTGCCTTCGGCATACGTGCCGGGATTAAGCGGATAGGCGGTATCATAGTAAACCAGCGCTGCGCTGTTTGTGACACTGTCACGTTTTAAGGTGATAGTCCCCCGCTCCAGCTCGGCTTCAAAGGTGTCGCCAAGAAACGGCAACGTCAGCGGTCGGGACCAGTCGATATCAAAATACGCCGCATAGCGGCTCTGCCCGCCATGTTCGATAACATCGCGCCACCAGCGGTTTTCCAGCGAGGTCGACATATGGTTAGGAACGATATCCAGAATCAGCCCCATCCCCGCCTGTTTCAGCGCCGCCGCCATGCGGTCAAACCCTTCCCGCCCGCCAATCGCCGGGTCAATTTCGTTGGGGTCGGTCACGTCATAGCCGTGGGTGGAATTCGTGGTTGCGGTGAAAACAGGCGACGCGTAAAGATGGCTGATACCGAGGTCTTTCATATACGGAATCAGGTCTGCAACGCGGTCAAAGGTCATGCCGTTGCGAAACTGAATTCGGTAAGTAGAGGAAGGGATCATAGCGCTGCTTCTCCATCAGCAAAGCGAACAACAATGCTGTTCGGCGGCAGGTTTTCGACTGCCTCCGGCCAGCTAAAGATCGTTTTTCCGGGCAGGTCCGGTAAGGCGAGCGGCTTTTTGCCGATATTCAACGCCAGCGACAACGTGCCGGACGGAAAACGCCAGCTCACGGCAACCATGCCGAGCGCCGTTTGCAGGACGTTACCCTCCACGGTGCCCCGCTGTTTCAGTAACGGGACGATAAAGCGCTGACGCAGCACAATCAGCTCGCGCGTGACGTGCAGCCACGCCCTGCCTTCCTCCGTGTCTGCCTTGTTCCAGTCAAGCTTCGACCGCATAAAGGTATTTACGTCATTGGGGTCCGGTACGGTTTCATCGTGCCCGGCATGGCCGGTAAACTCTTTCGCGCGCCCTTCCCGCACCGCTTTCGCCAGGTCGCCGTGGAAGTCGGTGAAAAAGAGGAACGGATGCGTTTCGCCATACTCCTCGCCCATAAACAGCAGCGGAATATGGGGCGACAGGAGCAGCGCCGCGAACAGCACGCGCGTTTTATCCGCCCCAGCCAGAGAGATAAGCCTCTCCCCCTGGGCACGGTTGCCGACCTGGTCGTGATTTTGAATAAAATCGACAAAAAACTGTGGGGGTTGCTCGCGACACTCTACCCCGCGCGATTTTCCGGTCTGAAGCGAGATTTCTCCCTGGTAGACAAAGCCTTCTGCCAGCGCCCGCGCCAGTTTTTTCTCCGGCTCAAAGGCAAAATCCTGATAGTAGGCGTGTGATTCTCCCGTCGCGAAGACATGCGCGGCGTTGTGAAAATCATCATTCCATTCGGCGGTGAAAAGCGGCGTCTGACCATGCTCATCACGCGGATGCAGGAAAATCACGTTGCGACTGTCTTCGGTGGTCAGATGGATATGCCGATCCGGAAAGGCGTCGCGGATCCGTTGCGCTATCTCGGGAAGAATATGGGTCTCAGCGTCGTCATGGATCTGGTCGATGGCGTCGAAGCGCAGACCGTCAAGAT
This sequence comes from Enterobacter cloacae complex sp. AR_0002, assembly GCF_001922365.1. Taxonomy (NCBI): domain Bacteria; kingdom Pseudomonadati; phylum Pseudomonadota; class Gammaproteobacteria; order Enterobacterales; family Enterobacteriaceae; genus Enterobacter; species Enterobacter cloacae complex sp. AR_0002. Next base: position 1,237,056 of record NZ_CP018814.1, on the reverse strand, counting down.
GATACTCCGAGAGCCAGAATAACGGCGCCTCAGCGATGTACTGCCGGACAGCTTCAACCTCATAGGCAATACCGTTGCCCCACGGGGTCATACGATCCTGATGGAAAAACGCCGGCGAGAGCAACGGCAGGTAATTCCCTTCCGGGCCAAAGTGGTTGAGTACGATATCCAGCACCACGGAAAGCCCGAGCGCGTGGGCGGCATCAATGAAGGCATGAAAATCATCCGGTGTACCATAAGCCGAGTGCGGGGCATACAGCAGTACACCGTCATACCCCCATCCGCGCGCGCCCCCGAACTGGGACACGGGCATCACTTCCAGTTGCGTAATACCCAGTTCGGCCAGATAAGGCAGTTTGTCGATGGCCGCCCTGAAGGTTCCTTCCCCGGTGAAGGTGCCGATATGCAGCTCGTAGATCACCGTCTCTTCCCACGGTCGTCCTTGCCATTCGCGCTGAGCGGGCAGGCTGCGACGCGGGTCGATCACCACCGACGGGCCATTGACGTCAGCCTGCTGCGCGCGCGAGGCCGGGTCCGGCACCGCCATTCCATCCTGTAAAACAAACTGATACGTCGTACCGTGCCTGATGCCGGGCACGTCAATCTGAAACCAGCCGTCGCCCACCGCCGCCATGGGAATGTCGGTATCGGTTAAACGCAACGTGAGATCTTTTTGCCCTTCTGCCCAGACGCGAAAACGTACAACGTCATCGGAAATAAACTCAGCACCCCAGTGCCTGCGACATGTTCTGAATTCCATTCATTGTCCTCGAATGACCACATTTTACGCGGAACGAAATACAAGCTTAGACCAGGATCTACAGAGTGTTATGCCAGCAGAGTATGCCGCTTCGTCTATTATCTATTTATAACTCCCACTTAAGGAATACTATGCATATTCGAAAAGGATTAAGCACCGACCTTGCCCGTCTTGAATGCTGTGATTTTTCTTTTACGGTCGATGAGATTGCCAGAGAGCCTTTTCTCAATGGTGATTTGCATATCGAGGCGCTGACCGAACCTTATCTTAAAACCTATGAACTGGATCTCCAGACGCTGGAAAATCATTGTGTTAATCCGGATTCAATATTTCTTATCGCCGAAACGGATGACGGTGAAATCGCCGGTTTTATTACCGCGTCCTGCAACTGGAATAAATTTATATCGGTGGATTACATTGCCGTGGAGCGTTCAAAGCGTCGTACGGGCGCGGCGCACAAGCTGATGTCCGCCACCCACGTCTGGGCGCGAAGCCTCAATGCGCCCGGGTTACGGCTGGAGACGCAGAACGTTAATGTTTCTGCCTGTCTTTTTTATCGTCACTATGGGTTTATTCTCGGCGGTTACGATCGCTACCTTTACAACGCCCTGCCGGAAAAAGATGAGGTCGCCCTTTTCTGGTATTACATGCTGGCTTGAGAAAATATTTTATATCCGCTACCGGAAGATAGATTTGTCTGAATTTGTCAATTTTGCCCGCTTACGTTTAATTAACGACTAATCTTGGAATTCACTATTAAGGAGGCCGGTATGTCTACAGGAAATAATCACACGCTGCATTACCCTCGTCCACCGTTTGCTGAACAACCGCAAAGGGCCCCCGGGCTGGCATCGGAAATGAAGCCAATACCGGATCATGGTGAAACAAGTTATATCGGGTCAGGAAAACTGGCAGGAAAAAAAGCGCTGATTACCGGCGGTGATTCCGGAATTGGTCGCGCGGTAGCGATCGCCTATGCCCGTGAAGGCGCAGATGTCGCTATTGGCTATCTGCCGGAAGAGGAGTCCGATGCGGCATCGGTCATTGCGCTGATTCAGGCTGAAGGCCGTAAAGCGGTCGCCATTCCGGGCGACATTCGCGTGGAGTCGTTCTGCGACACGCTGGTGGAAAAAGCCGTTGCCGAACTGGGCGGCCTGGATATTCTGGTGAATAACGCCGGACGCCAGCAGTACTGTGAATCTATCGACGATCTCACCACGGCAGATTTTGACGCGACGTTTAAGACCAACGTCTATGCCCCCTTCTGGATCACCAAAGCTGCGCTACGCCATTTGCAGGAAGGCGCCGTGATCATTAACACCACTTCCGTTCAGGCGTTTAAACCGAGCGCGATCCTGGTGGACTATGCGCAGACCAAAGCCTGTAACGTAGCCTTTACCAAGTCTCTGGCCCAGCAGCTGGGACCGCGTGGAATTCGGGTGAATGCCGTCGCGCCAGGTCCATACTGGACGCCTCTTCAGTCCAGCGGCGGCCAGCCGCAGTCCAAAGTTCAGAAGTTCGGGGAAGATACGCCCCTGGGCAGACCGGGCCAGCCGGTTGAAATCGCACCGCTGTATGTATTGTTTGCCTCCGATACCTGCTCATACGCCTCCGGGCAAGTGTGGTGCTCTGACGGCGGTACCGGCGTGCTGTAAAGCATCCTCTCAGACCTATCCATTCCATGGATAGGTCACATTCACTTCCCGGCGGTTCTCAAAAATCGCAGTTGAACTATGATGAACTTACTATTGAGGAGCCCATCATGTTTACTGTGAAAAAACTTGCGATATCAACCCTGTTGGCCGGTTCGGTTTTATTCTTTCCCGCTATCCACGCGGTGGCCAGCGTTCCGCAGCATGTGGTGAAACAGCAGGCTGGCGGCTACAGCGTTCAGGTTGGCGATACGATTGTCACCGCCTTTACGGACGGCAGCGTGCCGCAGGATCTGCACGCCTTACTGCGCCGGACGACGGCGGAAAATACCGATGCGTTACTGGCTAAAAACTTCCAGGCCAATCCGGTGGAAGCGTCGATTAACGCGTTCTATATCGCCATCCCCGGCCACAAAATTCTGGTGGATACCGGTTCCGGTCAGCTGTTTGGCCCCGGCAAAGGCGGGCGGCTGATTGAGAGCCTGGCGACCCAGGGCATCAAACCCGAAGATATTACCGATATTCTGATCACCCATGCGCACTCCGATCACGCTGGCGGCCTGGTTAAAGACGGTCAGCGCGTGTTTACCCGCGCGCAGGTGTATGTCGGCAAACCGGATATCGATTTCTTCTTTAACGACGAGAACCAGAAAAAGTCTGGCTATGACCAGAACTACTTCGACGTCGCGCACAAGACCTTAAAGCCCTATCTGGATGCCGGAAAAGTGACGACCTTCTCCGGCACGGAACAGCTTCTGCCGGGCATCAGCGGTACGGTTCACCCGGGTCACACTCCAGGCTCCGCGTTCTACACGCTGGAGAGCAAAGGTGAAAAAATGACTTTTGTCGGCGACATCATTCACGTTGCCGCGGTTCAGTTCCCACAGCCCAACGTGACGATTGCTTACGATGAGGATCAGGACGGCGCCGCCCGGGTGCGCAACGCTGCTTTCGCTGAGTTTGTGAAAAATAAAGCGCTGATTGCGGCGCCACATCTGCCTTTCCCCGGGATCGGCTATGTGACGAAAGGTGAGCGGGACGGCTACGCGTGGGTTCCGGTGACCTATACCAACCGTGACGCAAAATAAGATGTCCCCCTCCGATATGGATATGGACCTGATCCTGACGCTGGATGCGTTACTCAGGGACCAGAATATCACCCATGCCGCCGCGCGGCTGGGCATCAGCCAGCCGGCGATGTCTGGCCGCCTTGCGCGCCTGCGCGTGTTGTTTGGTGAGCCGCTGTTTGTCCCTTCCCCACACGGACGTGGGGTGTTACCGACGCCGCGCGCCGAGGGGTTAAGGCCGCAGGTCGCGACGGTTTTGCAGGGTATATCGGCGATGCTTGAACCCACCACGTTTAACGCGCAGAACAGCAACCGCACCTTTGTGATTGCCCTGCACGAGAACCCGGCGCTGATGCTGGGGGCAGAGTTGCAGAATCAGATTAGCAGTGCGGCGCCAGGTATCCGCCTGCGTTTTGCGCTCCCGGAAACCCAACTGCTGCCAGCGCAGATGGAAAATGGCAATGTGGATATTTATGTCGGCGTTAACGCGGTGGCGCACGATGCATGGGTCAGACGCAAGCTGTTTGACGATGAATATGCCACAGCCCAGCGAAAAGGCCATCCGCGCGGTACGAGTCCGATGGATCTGGATAGCTATTGTAGCCTTTCCCACCTGGTGGTTTCATCCGAGGGCGACCCGTTCGCGGGCTTTGTCGATCAGCATCTGGCGGGGCTTGGCCACCAGCGTAACGTAGTGATGTCGACGCAAAGCTATGCGATGGCGCCTGCGATTGTTGCCGGTACCGATTTGCTCTGCACCTTACCCAGACGCATGTTGCTACGGTTTACGCAAACGCTTGATATTTTTCCGCCGCCGCTGGATCTCCCACCGATCGTCATCGGTATGTACTGGCACCCGAAAAACAGCCAGGATCCGGCTAACCGCTGGCTGCGAGAACAGCTTCTTCAGGCCGCCGGACGTCAGGTATGATCGAGGATACTCATCAATTTTTTCAGCACCTCAGAGCGAATAATCCGGTGGCAAACCAGCGTCAGCTCGCTCTCCCGGAGTCGGTCAAGAATATTCACAAAGACGACGTTTTGTACGCATATCGCCTTCGCTGAAGCCGGCAGCATGGCGATGCCAAACCCTGCCGAGACGAGGCTTATCACCGTGGGGACATCGGTGGCATTTTGCACAACGTCAGGCTGTATGCCCGCGCTGTGGCAGGCATCATAGAAATATTGCTCCAGCCCCATCCCCTCCGGGTCGCGCAGGGCGATCCACTTCTCCTCTTTCACCGACGCAAGCGTAAGCGCGGCGGAGCCCGCCAGGCCGTGTTGACGAGGTAAGGCCAGCACGGCTTTTTCCGTTGTGAAAGGACGGCTTTGCAGATCGTCAGGCAGCAGCGGTAACGGGGCACGAATAATGGCCACATCCAGCTGGTTGCTTTGCACGCCGGTATAAAGGGTTTGCACATTTCCCGTCATCATGGAAAGGCTGATGGCGGGCCATTTCTCATGTAAAAGCCGCAGCGCGGCGGGCAGCTTACTGTCGAATATCGCACTTGAAACACATCCGAGATTCAGCACGCCCTGTTCTCCTCTGGCCGTCTGTCTGGCATCCAGAATCGCCTGATCGGTCATTAAAATCGCGACTCTGGCTTTACTGAGAAACGCCTCACCGGCTGGCGTCAGCGTCAGGCGACGATTCGCCCGGCTAAAGAGCATTACCCCCAGACGATCTTCAAGCGTTTTTATCTGCTGACTCAGCGCGGGCTGCGCCATGTTAAGGCGCTCCGCCGCTCGATGCATGTGAAGCTCTTCCGCCACCACGATAAAATTGCGCATCAGTCGAAACTGCATACCATGCCTTTATTATTGATAATAAAATTCATATTAAAATAGCATAAATGATGCAATTGATAGCCCTCTTCGTCCGGTTAAGAATGGATGCATTCATCCGAGGGGGGAAAAATATGGAAAACCACATCAACGATCTCAGAAGTGCTATCGAACTGCTAAAACGCCATGAAGGTCAATACCTTGAAACCAGCCATCCGGTCGATCCTGACGCGGAGCTGGCGGGTGTGTACCGGCATATTGGTGCTGGCGGCACGGTAAAACGTCCGACGCGCATTGGCCCGGCGATGATGTTTAACGCTATTAAGGGATACCCCGACTCCCGTATTCTGGTCGGAATGCACGCCAGCCGCGAGCGGGCGGCGCTCCTGTTGGGCTGCGAACCCTCTGAACTGGCAAAACATGTCGGCCAGGCCGTGAAAAACCCGATTGCTCCCGTTGTCGTCCCGGCGGCCCAGGCGCCGTGTCAGGAACAGGTGTTTTATGCCGACAATCCGGACTTCGATCTGCGTAAATTGCTTCCGGCACCGACCAACACGCCGATAGATGCCGGTCCGTTCTTCTGTCTGGGGCTGGTGCTGGCAAGTGATCCGGAAGATGCCTCACTGACCGATGTCACTATTCACCGTCTCTGCGTTCAGGAGCGCGATGAGCTCTCCATGTTTCTTGCCGCGGGCCGCCATATTGAAGTGTTCCGTAAGAAAGCCGAGGAGGCGGGTAAACCGTTGCCGGTCACGATCAATATGGGTCTCGATCCCGCTATCTATATTGGCGCCTGTTTCGAAGCCCCTACCACGCCCTTCGGCTACAACGAACTGGGTGTCGCCGGTGCGTTACGTCAGACCCCCGTCGAGCTGGTGCAGGGTGTGGCCGTAAATGAAAAAGCGATTGCGCGTGCGGAAATTATCATCGAAGGCGAACTGCTGCCGGGCGTGCGCGTAGAAGAAGATCAGCATACCCACACCGGGCACGCGATGCCGGAATTTCCCGGCTACTGCGGGGAGGCTAACCCCTCCTTACCGGTAATCAAAGTGAAGGCCGTCACGATGCGTCATCAGGCGATCCTGCAAACCCTGGTAGGACCGGGCGAAGAGCACACCACGCTGGCCGGTTTGCCAACGGAGGCCAGCATCCGTAATGCGGTGGAAGAAGCCATTCCCGGTTTTCTGCAAAACGTCTATGCGCATACCGCTGGCGGCGGCAAGTTCCTTGGCATATTGCAGGTGAAAAAACGCCAGCCCTCTGACGAAGGGCGTCAGGGTCAGGCGGCTCTCATTGCGTTAGCCACCTATTCCGAGCTTAAAAACATTATTCTCGTCGACGAAGATGTGGATATTTTCGACAGCGACGACATCTTGTGGGCGATGACGACCCGTATGCAGGGCGATGTCAGCATCACCCATCTGCCGGGGATCCGCGGACACCAGCTCGATCCGTCTCAGGCGCCGGACTACAGCCCCTCCATTCGTGGCAACGGGATCACCTGCAAAACGATTTTCGACTGTACGGTGCCCTGGGCGCTGAAGTCCCGCTTTGAGCGTGCGCCCTTTATGGAGGTAGACCCAACGCCGTGGGCACCTGAACTGTTTAAAAAATAGCGTTAACCGGAAAATCTTCTTCACCCTTCACGGGTGAAGAACCTCACGCTGAAATTGCCGCGTCCCCTGCTTTCTTGTAACCTTTGAGCGTTTATCACATCCCCATAAAAAATGAGACTACCGGACGCCTATGACAGCACATGTTTCCAACGATCCTTTGCATGGCGTAACGCTCGAAATGCAGGTTAACGCGCTGCTTGCGCGATATGGCTGGAATGAACTGGGCAACCGAATCAAAATCAACTGTTTTCGCAAGGACCCGAGTGTTAAATCGAGTCTGAAGTTCCTGCGCCGCACCCCATGGGCGCGGGCGGAAGTTGAAGCCCTCTACCTCGACTCCCTTCACGATGACGGTAACGGGGAGCAGGACGAACCGGCGTTTAATCCCTGGACGGATAGCCGGACACCCAGGAGCTAACACGCAAATGATGCGACACGTAAAACGGACTGGCGCGCTGCTTGGCTGCGCGCTTTTACTGGTAAGTTGCACTTCCAAACCACCTAAATCACTCGTAACCCCGCTGCCGCAGGCGAAACCTGTACAGCAGACTAACGAACCCATGCGCGGGATCTGGCTGGCGACCGTCTCCCGTCTCGACTGGCCTCCCGTTTCATCGGTGAATGGCCGTAGCGCGGACCAGCGCATCGCCCAGCAACAGCGGGCGCTGACGGACAAGCTCGATAAGCTGAAAAATCTTGGGATCAACACCGTCTTCTTTCAGGTAAAACCGGACAGTACGGCGCTGTGGGCTTCTAAAATACTGCCCTGGTCAGATACCCTGACGGGGACTATCGGGGAAGATCCCGGTTACGATCCGCTTCAGTTTATGCTGGATGAAGCGCACAAGCGTGGGATGAAGGTTCATGCCTGGTTTAACCCATACCGCGTTTCCACCAACACGAAGCCGTCGACCATCGCCGCGCTTAACCGCACCTCGTCGCTTCATCCTTCGAGCGTGTACGTCCTGCATCCGGAGTGGATCCGCACCTCGGGGGATCGTTTTGTTCTCGACCCGGGCATTCCCGAGGTGCGGGACTGGATACCCCAGGTGGTGATGGAAGTGGTAAATCATTACCCTGTCGACGGCGTTCAGTTCGATGACTATTTTTACACCGAGACGCCGGGCTCCCCCCTGAATGATGCCTGGACCTTCAGGCGCTATGGCGAAGGATTTGCGTCAAAAGCGGACTGGCGTCGACACAATACGCAGCAGTTGATTGTGCAGGTCTCCAGGGCGATCAAGCAGGCTAAACCTGAGGTCGAATTTGGCGTCAGCCCGGCGGGGGTCTGGCGCAATCGCTCCTTCGACCCGGCAGGCTCGGACACGCGCGGCGCCGCAGCCTATGATGAATCCTACGCTGACACGCGCAAATGGGTACAGCAGGGATTACTGGATTACATTGCGCCGCAGATCTACTGGCCCTTCGCCCGCGACGCGGCACGTTACGATGTGCTGACAAAATGGTGGGCTGACGTGGTGAAACCGACCCACACCCGTCTGTATATCGGGATCGCGTTCTACAAAGTGGGCGCGCCTTCCAGAAACGAACCGGACTGGACGGTGAACGGCGGCGTACCGGAGCTGAAAAAACAGCTCGACCTCAATGATTCACTGCCAGACGTTAAGGGCACCATCCTGTTCCGTGAAGACTATCTTAACCAGCCGCAGACGCAGGAAGCAGTAAATTACCTTCGGGGACGCTGGGGTAGTTGACTGAAAAAAGGCAGAAACGTCCTGTTTCTGCCTTTCTTTTTACGGCTTCGGTCCGAACATTGCCTCAAGCTGTTTTGCGTCTGGCATACCCACGACCTGTTGCAGTTCGTTTTGCTCATTCAGGTAATAAATAGCCGGTGTGGCATTCGCGCCAAGACTGTCCATGAGCGTCTGGTGATTTTGCAGGATCTCAACGGTTTCCCGGGAAGCCGCAGCTTCAGGTTTCGGCAGCTTTTTACCGCCGGACAGCTCGTACGCTTTCCAGGCCGACACCGGATCTTTCGCATTCAGGATCGCGGAGGCGTTACGCCCGCTGTTCGGGTTAAGAAACGCAACCAGCAGCGTGTTGAGCTGGACCTTGCCAGCCTTCACCCACGGCTGCGCTTCAGCCCAGAACTGCTTGCAGTACGGGCAGAACGGGTCGGCAAAGACGAAGACTTTGCGCGGGGCACTCTCCGCGCCCTCCTTCAGGGGATGCGCCGCATTGAGCTTTTTCCACATCTCGCGGCCCATCGGGGCGTAGATCTCTTTCTGGAAAAAGGCCTCGCTGAGGTTGGTTCCCTTCTCATCATACAGATAGCCAGACACGACGTGCTTTCCGTCAGGGGTCAGAAAGAGCGTCACGCCCATGTCCTGATATTGCCCCAGCCACGCTGGCGCGCCGCCGGGTGCGTCAATTTTCTTAATGATCTTGATGTCCTGCTGTTCACTGAAGTGCTTCACCACATCCGGAAGCGACTCCTCTGCCCTGACCAGCCCCGAAACCATCAGAGCAGAGAGTAACAGCACCTTTTTCTTTGCTAACCGTTGAAGCATAACGCCCCCTCTAAGATATTGTTTTTCAGAGTGGTCGAAGTTTATTGCCCTGTCAACGCTTCATAAATATCCTTGAGGCGACTACGCAAAAATCGCACAGCTTTGTGTTTACGGGATAATAACGCCTGCACACTGTCGCCTGTTTCCTCTGCCAGCACCTTCATGCTGTAGCCCTCAAATTCCGTTTTTTCAAACACCTCGCGCTGAGGTGGCGGCAGTTCCGACAGGGCTTGCCCCAACTCTTCCCATAGCAGCATGTTGAGATACTCCTCTTCCGGCGTTTGCGGTACGCCGAATAACGTTTCTGCAATCTCCTGCTCCGGAAAGTCCTCGTCAACTGCTGTCAGGTACCCCGGCAGTGAAACCTCGTGCTTTTTTCGCGCCCGGTCGATCATCTCATTTCGTGCGGCGCGAAACAGCCAGGCGGCGACGTTCTCGACCGGTTGTTCCACTTTCATCAACTGCCAGGTCACTTCCTGAAGAATATCATCGACATCATCACGAACCGCAGTCCTTCCGCGAATGAAGGCTTTTAGCCGCGTGCGGCAGGCATTGAGTGCCGAGATCAGTAATGATTCCCCCGCCTCACCGGCTTTCATATCGCTCACTCGGCTTCCGGCGCTTTTGCACCGTTATCATCTCGCTTTTCATCCCGGCCATCGTGCCACCGGCAATGACCGTGGCGCCCAAATCCCGCCCGACGCTGCTGAATGAAGGCCTCACGTTGTTCGGGGCTCATATTCATCCATTGTTCGTGCATACGGCGGTGCGCACCGAACATGCCCGGACGGAAACCCAGCCCACCGAAAAGAATGCGGCTCAGCAGCAGGATCCCCAGCGCCTGCCAGAAGCCAATGGCTTTAACCCCCAGGATGGCCGGGAGCAACGCGTTCCACAGGGACATGACCAGCAGGCCAAGCACCACGAACAGGACTGTGCCAATCACGATGCCCTTACCCATACGATGGCGGCCCAAACCACGCCCGTGACCTTTTCCGTGCATATCAAAATTTCTCATGTGTACCTCGTTTATATTGAATGATTATGGTCTCTGATGAGGTAGACGGATGAGGAACAGAAATATTGCCGGGGAAAGATAAAATTTATGTGATAGCGGCTTTGTACGGATAACAGTAATGGCTGAAGGAGATTGTGCAGCGGCTACATGCAGACATTAAAAAGGCTCCCTCAGGAGCCTCTCTGAACATCACGCCGTAGCAGGCAAACTAAAGCTCGAGATACTCTGGGACAGCTGCTGCGCCTGCTCCTCCAGCGAGGCCGCGGCGGCGGCGGATTGCTGCACCAGCGCCGCGTTCTGCTGGGTCACACCGTCCATCTCCGTTACGGCCTGCCCAACCTGACCAATCCCGCGGCTCTGCTCTTCTGAGGCAACCGAAATCTGTTCCATCAGCGTATGCACTTTATTCACAGAGCTGATAATAGAATCAATCACCTCTCCCGAACGATTCACCAGTTGTGCACCGTTTTTCACGCTGGAAACAGACTGGGCGATAAGGCTTTCGATATCTTTCGCCGCCACCGCGCTTTTCTGGGCCAGTGTGCGCACTTCACTTGCTACCACGGCAAATCCTCGCCCCTGCGCGCCAGCACGCGCCGCTTCAACGGCCGCGTTTAGCGCCAGAATATTAGTCTGGAAAGCAATGCTGTTGATGACGCTGGTGATGTCCTCAATACGCTTCGAATTGGACGCGATAGTATTCATCGTTTCGATGACTTCACGGGTTACCGCTTCACCGGTATGGGCATTTTTCACGGCATCCTGCACCAGCTTACCGGCCTGGAAAACGTTGTCGGTGTTATTCGCCACCGTCGCGCTCAGCTCTTCCATGCTGGCGGCCGTCTGGGTCAGGGCCGAAGCCTGTTGCTCGGTACGGGAGGCCAGGTCGATATTGCCGGAGGCAATTTCCTGCGCCGCATGCGTCACAGTGTGGCTGGCATCGCGCACCTGAGAAATGGTGGAGAGCAGCGCCTGGCGCATCTGCTCCATTGAGGACATCAGGTGATCGATTTCATTCCCGGAATCACGCTTGATCGGTACCGGTACGTCCAGCTTCCCGGCCGCAATCTGGCGACAGTGCTCGCGCGCCAGGTTCACCGGCGCAAAGACCACGCGTTTCATCAGCAGGCTGACGGCGAAGATCACCACCACGAATAGCACCGCAATGCTGGCGATAATAACCAGACCCGACACAAAATTATGGCTCGCATCCTCGTTCAGCGTTTTGGCGTACTTCTGGTGAACGGAGAGAACCTGATCGAGCACAATTTCATATTGGCGATCGAGTTGAGACACCACGGGAATAAGAGCGTTGAACCGCGACACATCGTGAGCGGCGGCAGCGGCAATCAGCGGTGCCAGTCCCTGGTTACGGTAGTTTTGCCACGCCTCCTGGTAGGCAGTGACCAGTGGGGCTTCGTCCGGCAAACGCGGCGAGGCAATAAACGCCGAAAATGCACTATCGGCTTTGGTCAGCGCCTCTTTAACCGAGGCCAGTTTCGCAGACGGGTCGGTAGCGTCCCCCGCTTCCACCATTTTCACATACTCCATAACCCTGACGCGCAGGGTTCGGCTGTGGTTAATGGGATCAATAATGGACAGAACCACCTGAATTTCTTTGTTCACATTATCCAGCGAAGTATTACTTTTAATGATGAGCCCAACGCTGGTGATAGTGCTGGCCACAAAGAAGAAAAGCAGGGAAAACAGGATAATCAGGGATGATTTTTTCAACGACATAACACACCTCAGGGATATAATTTCCCTTTGGTTATCGGCTGAATCCAATCTTTAATTAATTAAAGTTATTGATGTCACCCTCAGACGTTACCCTGTCACTCTACGGCCTTGTATCGCCGTTGCAGGGTGGCATCCAGCTTACGCTGGATCGGCTCCGGCGTTTCCCCTTCAATCAGTTTGCCAATCAGATCAAAGCAATGCCAGGCGAGCTGGCGGTTATCCTGACGAACGGTATCGACAGGAATGGTCAGAGAATCATAGAGATAGTGATCGTCAAAGCTGGCCAGACGCATATCGCTTTGCAGCAGATTATGTTGCCCCATATAGCGCAACACCCCTTCCAGCAGACCGCAGGCGGCGGTAAAAAGGGCTTTTGGCGGGCGGCCCAGGCGTGCGCAAAGCTCGGCAAACATTTCGTAGCCGGAGCTCGGATGGTAATTACCATGAATGATCCACTCCGGACGTAACTCGACGCCAGCGTCACGCAGCCCCTGCTTAAACCCTTCCAGACGGTCACGCGTCGGGGAAAGCCGCGGCTGGCCGCCGAGGAAGTAGAACTCATCCGGATGCTGGCGCGCGATGTCGGCCACCAGTGTGGCGGTTGGGGTAATTGAATCGGTGAGGACCAGCGGCAGAGTACTGTCGTTCATATGACGGTCAAAAAGCACAACGGGCAACTGTTCGCTCAGCTTTTGATAGTCCGCGTCGTTGAGCATGCTGGAGGCGACAATCAGCCCGTCCACCTGGCGGGCCACCATGTTATTGACCACCACCGTCTCCTGGCCCGGATTTTCATCGCTACAGGAGATCAGCAGCTGAACACCCGCCTCGCGGCAGAGGGTCTCCAGCTCATGAGAAAAAACGGCAAACCCGTAGTTGGTGATTTCCGGCACCACCAGACCAATGGTGTGGCTGCGGTTGTCTCGCAGCGAACGGGCGTGAATACTGGGCTGATAATGATGTTCTTTGGCAATCGCCAGCACGCGCTCGCGTGTCTCCTCCGCCACCCGAAGCTCTTTGCTGCGGCCGTTCAGCACCAGGCTGGCGGTGGCTTTTGATACCCCCGCGAGCTCCGCGATATCTTTAATGGTGACGCGTTTTGTTTTTCTCACAACGACTTAGATCCGGCTGCCAAAACCTCTATTCTATCATGCAGCTGCGCAGCGACCAGTAGCGTAATTTGATGTCGGACGCACCTTCGAAGCGTACCTGGGCCGGATGGTCAGGAAAATAGCGGCTGCTCATGACGCCTTCACCGTGATTGATGAAAATTTCGACGCTGGAACGGTCACACAGCACGCGTAAATGATGAACAGTGCCCTGCCAGTAGCGGGTCAGCGTGTCTGCGGTTTTCAGACTGGCGCGTTCCAGACGGATCCCCGCATCATCCACAATCAGTCGCAACGCGCCGGCAAAATCCACGTTCACGCACGAGGCGCTCAGTTCGAACTCAAGACGCGCTCCCGCCAGCACCGGGGCATCGCTGGCGCGTCCCTGCCAGTGGTGTTCATCCTCGCGCAGCGTTTCCAGCTCACGGACCGGGGTCTGCCAGAGCTTACCGTCGCGGTAGCGCAGCTCGCGAGGACAGGTCATCTGGTGGATCCAGCCGTGCGCCCGCGTAGGCTGGAGCATCTCTTCGCCGTCCGGCACGCCCATCCAGCCGATGAGGAGGCGGCGGCCATCTTCTGCCACCGTGGTTTGCGGCGCGTAAAATTCGAATCCGGCGTCAAGCTCATGCAGCTCGCCGTGCGTAAATGCAGGCGTTTGATAATCAAAGGCCCCGCTCATCCAGACGGCCGGATAGGTGTTGAGATAGCGATGCGGTTCGCGCGCCAGCCCCTGCGGGCAGCAGATCAAGACGTGTGTGCCATCAAGCGCAAACAGATCCGGGCACTCCCACATATAGCCCGCGTCCGTGAGTCCGTTGACGCCGTGACCGGCGATTTCGCCGCAGGGCGCCCAGGTGTGTAAATCGGCTGACGTAAACAGCAGCACCTTGCCGCGCTTATACCGATCCTGCGCCCCGAGCACCATGTACCACTGCCCGTCATGGCGCCACACTTTCGGATCGCGGACGTGCCCGGTATACCCGTCCGGCAGAGGCAACACCGGTCCCAGTTTGGCAAACGTGCCGTCGTCATTTTGCACCGCCAGACACTGCCAGGCGGTGCGGCCGCCATCGTCAAACTTAACGTTGCCGGTATAGCACAGGGTCAGCACGCCGTTGTTATCCACGGCGCTGCCGGAGTAACAGCCGTTGCGGTCATACTCTTCGTCAGGCATCAGCGCCATTGGCTCGTGCTGCCAGTGCACCAGATCTGCTGAGCTCCAGTGTCCCCAGCACTTGTAGCGATGATCGCAGCCCAGCGGGTTCCACTGATAAAACAGATGATAGCGTCCGGCAAACCAGATAAAGCCGTTCGGATCGTTCATCAGCCCCGTCACCGGCGCGGGATGCCATTGCGGATAGTGGCTGTCCGCCAGCGCACGCGGCTGGCCTTGCATCACGGCCTGCAACACGGCAGGCCAGCGGGAAGGTAAGGTCATTATTCAGAGTCCGTCTTATATTTCAGCAGCAGAGAGACGGTGAACGCCACGCCAAAGGCAATCACCATGCCGATAATATAGTTGAGCAGCGAGCTGGCCTGAACGATAGCCATACCGGGAATCGCGGTCAGGCCAACGGCGGTCATGTAGACATGCACCGACACCACCCAGGCACCGCCCGCCGCACCACCGATCAGCGCCGCGATAAACGGCTTCACAAAACGCAGGTTGATGCCAAAAATTGCCGCTTCGGTGATGCCCAGCATCGCGGAAAACGCCGACGGTAAGGTAATGGCTTTGATTTTAGCATCGCGGGTTTTGAACCACACCGCCAGACACGCCCCGCCCTGCGCCACGTTCGCCATCGCCCAGATCGGCAGCAGGAAGTTAACGCCAATCGACGGATTACCCAGCAGTCCGGCTTCAATGGCGTGGAAGCTGTGGTGAATGCCGGTAATGACAATCACCGAATAGAGCCCACCAAACAACAGCCCGGCCAGCCAGCCCGCGTGGGCAATCAGGGTGCTAAGAATGAAGGAGATCCCGTCGCCCAGCGCGCGTCCCGCCGGGCCAATAATCAACAGCGCGATAAAGCCGGAGATAATGACGGTCAGGAACGGCGTCAGGATCAGATCTAACGCATCCGGTATTGCCCGGCGCAGCTGTTTTTCCACAATGCTCATAAACCACACCGCCAGCAGTACCGGGAATACGGTTCCCTGATAGCCAATCATGGCGATTTCAAGACCGAAGAAGTTCATGGTGTGGAAGCCGGACGCTACGCCCCAGGCGTTGGTCAGCGCCGGATGAGTCAGGATGCCGCCGAGCGTTGCCCCCAGATACGGGTTGCCGCCAAACTCCCGCGCGGCGGTGAAGCCAATCAGGATCGGCAGAATAATAAACGCCGCCGAGCTGCACATATCCAGCATGATATAGAGCGCGTTATCCGGATTAACCCAGCCGTAGGTTTTAACCATCCCCAGCAGGCCCATCAGCAGACCCGAGGCCACGATCGCCGGGATAATCGGCACGAAGATGTTGGAGAGCAGACGCGCGATACGCTGGAACGGGTTCAGCTTGCGGGCCGCAATATCCGCCGCTTCCGATTTACTGGACTCGCTAATTCCTGCCGCCTGAATAAACGCGGCGTAAACCTTATTCACCACCCCGGTGCCGAAGATCACCTGCATCTGCCCGGCGTTGCGAAAACAGCCTTTCACCCCTTCAACCTTGCCGATAGCCTGCTGGTCGGCAAGCGCATCATCGACCAGCACCAGACGAAGGCGCGTGGCGCAATGTGCCGCGCTGGCAATGTTCTCTTTGCCACCGAGCAGCGGAATCAGCTCGCGCGCAATATGATTAAAATCCATAGATACCTCTTCCTGACCTCTTTTTATGGTGTTTGAAACGCCCCCGCGATGCGGGAGCGTGAAGGGTTAAAACCAGGTTTCCATCTGCACCCCAAAGTTCCATTCCCCGCCCGCGTTAAAGCCGCTGCTGCCAAAGGCGTCATCGCTGGCGTAGTTATCCAGCTTGCTGCTCCAGTCCATCCAGGTGGCGAACAGACGCAGCTCCGGACGGCTGAAGAAATCGCCAATCTTGCCCGCCTTTAACGTCGGGGCGAAGGTCAGCTTGTAGAAGCTACCGTTAACCGCATTGCGATCCTTGTAGCCTTCCGGGCTTAAATCCATGTACTGATAGCTGCCCTCGAACGCGAGGGCGAAATTCTGGGTCACCTCTTTGATCAGACGCGTGTTGAGCGTGACCCACTCATAGCTGTCGCCCTTCACGTAGCGGTCCTTACTGCTTTGAGCCAGCACGGCGGGCGCAATGTGCCAGCCACCGCCCAGAGGCGTGACACCGTAACTAGCAAAACGCCAGGTATCGGCTTCTGACAGCAGCGCGCCGTCTGAACCAATGCTTTTCACCTCGGCGCCCAGACCGTGGCCGTAAAGGAGCGCCGTTTTGGCGGAACCTTCCCGCAGGCCGTAGAAGCTCTCGTTATGCAGACCAACCAGCGCATGTACTCCGTTATTGGCCGCGTCGGTTTTAATCGGATCGCCGTTGCTGTCCTTACGGTCGTCGTTATCTTTTGCCCGTAAGCCGCTGACCATCATCTGCACCGGCCCGGCGAAGTGATTCATGCTGAGGATGTAGTTCTGAACGTTGTTGTCGATCTCCTCTTCGCTGCCGAAGTTACGGCCATAAAGGGAGAAGTTACTGCGCAGCGTATCGTTCCACTTCACGTCGTAGACGCCGCCACCGGTCCCGGCGAGAAATACCACGTCGGAATCCAGCCAGTGAATGTCGAAGTTGTCGCGGTCAAAACGCTTACCCGCCCAGAAGGTGCTGCCCTTCAGCGCGCCGGTAAAGTCCGGCAAATTGCCCAGCTCGGCAAAGGCCTGACGAATGTTCAGGTCGCTGCTGTCTGCCGACCAGTCGTTATAGGTTTTCTGACCGTCGGCCAGCATCGCCTTAAAGCGCGTCGTCGCGCCATTCTCCAGCGTCTGTTTGTGCTCAACATTCAGCTCAACGTAGGTATCCGCTTCGTTCCCCAGACGCCCGATGGCCCCGCCCGTTTCCCCGGCGGGCGTCAGATAAGGGCCGCTTTTGCTGCTGGAGGCCGCGTCGTTCATCAGCAGGCCGGAACGGGCGTAACCGTGAAATTCAAAACCGCCTGTCCGGTCGGCTTTTTCTTCCAGCATCGTGGTGCGTTGCGCCACCGCCTGTGTGGAGGTTTGCGCTTCCTGCTGCGCAGCCACCAGCTGCTGCGTTTTCTGTTCCGCTGCCGTGGCGCGCTTTTCAGCAACCTGCGCGCGAGTTTCCGCCTCCTGCAAACGCTGCTCCAGCGCCGCCAGGCGCGCTTCGATACGGGTCATATCCGTCTGGGCAAAAACAGAGGTACTGCCGGCCAGCATGCCTATCATCACGGCAAGTCTGCGTTTTTTATACATTTTGTCGCATCCCTAATAACTATCGGTGAAAGTGCTAAATTGCTAAACCGGTTTAGGCTGGTGATACTAAACCGTTGAATTTTAGATCGGCAATGTTTTTTGCTAAACCGTTTTAGTAAGTGTGATCGAGGCGACAATTCAGGCCGCCGAATGGTGGCCTGGAGAGGTGAATTACAGTTCGTGATGATAAGGCAGCGCGGTCATTGCCCCTTTTGCGGTTGTCGCCAGCGCCCCACAGCGCTGCGCTAACGTGATGACCTCTGAGAGACGGGCCTGGCCATAACGTGCCAGACCGAACAGTAGCCCTGCGACGAAAGCATCCCCCGCGCCAGTGGTATCAATGCATTCCACGGGTGATGCAGCATAGTGTGTCAACGCGCCTTCCTGCCAGGCGGTGACGCCCTCTTTTCCCTGCGTTACCAGCACCAGCCTGGCCGGACAGGTGCGCATCAGCGCCGCCAGCCCCTCATGGACCTGCGCATTTCCGGTTAAGAACGCCAGCTCTTCCACCGAGATTTTCACCACATCTGCACAGGCTAATGCCCGCTCAAGACACTGACGCAGCTCGACTTCATCGTGCCAGAGATCGGCGCGGATATTGGGGTCAAAGCTGACGAATCCCCCCGCCTGTCTGATCGCGGCCATCGCCTGAAACGTCGCGGAACGGCTGGGTTCGGCGCTGAGCGCGATAGAGCAGACGTGCAGCCACTCCCCGGCGCGGAATGACGGGAGGTCGGCGGCGTCGAGGAACAAGTCAGCGCTCGGGCGAACCATAAAGGTAAAGGAACGTTCACCGTCGTTATCGAGATCCACCACCACCGTGGAGGTGCGATGCTGCGGGTCCAGCCGCAGCCATTCTGTATTAACCTGCTCATCCGCAAGCGTTTTTTGCATAAAATGCCCGAAGGGGTCGTCGCCCACCCGGCCTATAAAGGCGCTTCTGCCGCCCAGACGCGCTACCCCTACCGCGACGTTGGCCGGTGCGCCGCCAGGACATTGCAGCAGTTTGCCCTCTCCGTCGGGCAACAGATCCACCACTGCATCGCCAAGTACCCAGATCGTCTCCATATCACCTTCTTAGCTAAATCATGTTAAACCGGTTTAGCTATTTAAGCACAGGCAGGGTGTCGGGGAAATATGGCGAGGAAAAATTTGCTTAACCCACCCGATGGGGCCAGTGGATATCACCCACGCCATTGAGCTGCGGGCGGGCGAACAAAAAGCCCTGGAAGCGGCGAATACCGGCGTATTCAAGCCAGCACCACTCTTCTATCTTCTCAATGCCTTCTGCGACCAGCGTAATCTCCAGATCGGTGCAGCAGCTGATTATCGACTTCACAATCGCCTGCTTGGGCCCGCTCAGGTGGATATCGCTGACGATCTCTCTGTCGATTTTGAGTTTATCCGGCTGGAACCGCGTGAGCAGCGAAAGACCAGCATAGCCGGAACCAAAATCATCTATCGCCAGCCCAACCCCTTCCGCCCGCAGCTGTTTAATCGCGCTGTTAAACTGGTTGAAGCCTGAGATCATCTCGTTCTCAGTGACTTCAATGATCACCTGCTCCGGCTGTAGATTGTGCTTTTTGATCTGCGTTACCAGGAACTCTACCGCGCCCGGCACGTTAACCAGCGACATTGGCAGCAGGTTCACCGCCAGTTTGTGGCTGCCGATGCCGAGCTTTTGCGCCAGCGCAAAGGTCCAGGCTTTGGTTTGCAGGTCGACTTCGTAAATCAGTTCACGATCGAGACTACGGAAGAAATGCTCCGGGCTGCCGCCGTCGTTTCCGCGTATAAGCGCTTCGAGAGAACTGATCTTGCCTTCGGACGGCTCGACAATGGGTTGCAGCGCAAACTGGCAGGGCTGTCCCGCCAGCAGACCTAACCCTTTACCAAACGGCGCGCGCTCTCGCGAAAGCGTCCATTTATCGGGCTCATAGTCCGAAGCGGGTGGGATAGCGGTTTTACCGGTGATAAAGGTCTGAATGAATTTGAAGACCCGATCCTCAGAAGTCAGATAACTTTCCAGCTTGCTGTAATGCAGAACCGACGCCAGAACCGCTTTCGGGGTCTGAACGTCCAGGTCAAACAGCAGCATTCCCACGTCTTCGAAACGTCTGCGCGGGCCGTAATCGCGCATCAGCTCCACTACGCCGGTATGCCGGTCATCAGCACGGATGGAGTTAAAAAGCGCGACGACGCGCTGTTCCGTGCCTTCGAGAATTTGCAGAACGTCACGTCCACGGGAGAGAAGAATGCCTGAGATGCCCTGCTCCGTGTTACGGATCCTGGCCTGTTCAACCAGCGCGCTTAACGCTGCGGAGGTGCAGGTTAAGCTCAGCTGGCTTCGATAAATGAGAGTTGTCAGCACAGAAACGGGGTCCGGTATGGGGTATACGCCTGAACGGTACTGTTTAACACAGTTCCCCGGTGTGACCTAATCTATTCCACGTCGGGCTTAATTCTCCCCGATACGGCTGTCGATCCTCGTCTGCATATAGTCGTAGAACGGATTCGACGTCACGCGCATCAGCGCATCTTTGCCGACGCTCAGAACCGATGTTTCTCCCCACAGGGCTATCGTCCCGAGGCTGATACCGTAGCGGTTTTTCACCGCAGGATGGCGGCCATAAAGATCGTCATCAGGCGGGAACGGAATGGCAACATGTGACAGGGAATAAACCTCCTGCGGATACGCGACCGACAGCGGCATCACCGTTTCCCGGGTGCTGCCCGCTGGCGTTGTCTTTGCCACCATATCAAACCTGTCGGGGCTGGCATTGGTCACAATTGTGACACTGTAACGTCTTTTTGCCTCCGGTAGCAGGTCAGCCACCGCCGTCCAGGATGATGGCCTGAACAGTGGACGGAAACTCCCGGCCTGGTTGATATCAAAAACCACCAGTTCGCTGCCGTTTGCCGGAAGCTGGTCAAACAGCCCGCTGACCACGGCGCGGGTACTGACCGTTGAATCCATGACCGACTGGAAAGCAAGTATCGGCGGAAGCTGCGCCAGTTTGTGATCATGAACACCGCGATTTATCTGCTCATGCAGCGCCTGGGTAAGCAGCCAGGACTGACGTGCCGCATTCACCGGGAACGAATTGTATTTATAAGGATTATATTCTGGCGAAATGTTGAGCCACGCGGCTTTGGCAAACGCCGGTAACATAGCCGGTAGCCCGGCGAATCCGGCAAAGCGCGCAAACGCCGTGACGCCAATCATCGGTGAGAGCAAAACGATCTGCTCAGGTTGACGCAGTGCAGGCGCATCAAGGGCGTCGAGGGCATATTTCATCGCCAGCGCCCCGCCGTTGGAGTAGCCCACCAGATGCAGGGGGAGATCGTTCCCCGTCAGGCGTGTCGCTTCACGAACCGCGAGGCGCGTTGCCGCCAGCCACGCCTCCCAGTCAACGTCTGTCAGCGCGCCCGGTGCCGTGCCGTGTCCGGGCAAACGAGGCACTACGGCCACAAAGCCGTGCTTTTGATAATTCTCTGCCAGATGCCTGACGCTGTAGGGCGAATCCGTCAGACCGTGCAGCAATACCACCCCCCCGCGCGGCTTTCCGGCAGGCATCAGCACGAACGACCGGTTTGCATCCGGGGAAAAGTGTCCTGGCCACACCAGGCTCTGGCGGTAATAACGGTTCAGCGGCGTGCGCTCTGCGGGGGTGACTTTCGCCGTCACCTCAGCGTCGAGAGCGGTGAAGATGGCGTTTTCCCGCGCGACATACGCTACGAAGGTCGCGTTATCCATCTCCTGCACGGACATTTCATCAGCCCGCCAGGTGTGCCAGTGATGCAGGGCTGGCCCCTGCTGCGAAAGATAAACCCGCACCGAAAGCAGAACGAGCACAATGATCCCGATGACCATCGCTATTTTTTTTGCGAGAGCCATCAGGCGCACGCTGACCCGCCAGGGCGAATTCGCCATGTAAGGCTCCCTCTTTTTTCCCAGAGCTTTCATCTTACCAAAAAATGTGAAGAGGCTGACGTATTCACCAAATAGATACCCTTCAGCCTGCACACTGCACCAAAAGTGAACTACGCTGCACAAATGTTGATCACATGTTAAACAAATATTGCATTAACTTTGCTGCACAGCGCGTTTTCGCCGCAATGTGAACATGGCACGCGTCCTGCATTGTTAATCCGGTAACAGAAACCCGGCCTTTGACAGCCAGTTAACAGCGAGGCGGTATGACGACCAAACCTGAGGTGTTGAGCCGTATCGAAGCGACCTTTAGCCAGCTCACCCCGAGCGAAAAACGGGTGGCAAGCTGGATGCTGGCGCACGTCGGGCAGATCCCCTTTGAAACGGCAGAGAGCGTGGCGCTGGCCACGGTCACCAGCGGGATCACCGTCGGACGCTTTCTGCGCAAGCTGGGCTATCGCAACCTGGACGACGCCAAAAAAAGCCTGCGCGATCCCCACCAGCCCTGGGGCATTAACGAGCGTCTCGACTCCTGGAAGCAGCAACAGCCGCTGTCGGATCGCCTTCAGAACTCCCTGTCGCTGGAGGTGGACGCCATTGCCCATGTCTACCAGCTGGCGCAAAGCGAAACGTTCAGGCAGGTGGTCCAGCAACTTACCCATGCCGACGCCGTTTTCGTGCTGGGGATCCAGTCCACGCGCGGGATCGCCAATGCGTTCTTCAGCCATCTGGAGTATCTGCGCCCGCGGGTGAGCTATTCAGAAGGGCTCTCCGGTAGCTGGGTGGAGTCGCTTAACTCCGGCTTTGCGAACCCGTATATCGTGCTGACGGATACCCGCGCCTACTCCGCCATTGCCCGCCAGTACTGCCGCGTGGCGAGCGAAAAAGGCCTGGCGATGGCGCTGATCACCGATATCTGGTGCCCGTGGGCGCGGGATTACCCGATTGATTTACTCCAGGTGAAGACCGATACCGGCCATTTCTGGGATTCGCTGGCGCCGGTGAGCTGTCTGTTCAACCTGCTGCTGTCGGGCGTTGTGGAGGCGCTGGGGGATGCGCTGCCGGAACGTCTGGCAATCAACCGACAACTACAACAAGAGTTTGGTCAATTTGAACGCTAAAGGAGCGGAGCTATGCCTGAAGAGAGTCAACTGATTGATGTGGCGAAAACCTTTCCCACGCTGCATATCGATCTGAAATACGCGACCGCCGATAACATCACTGGCCGCCCGATCTACCAGCACGCCGCGTGCCTGTTGCATACGGATGCCGCCACCGCGCTGGCGAAAGCGATCGGCATCGCCGCGCTGGCCGGTCTGAAGCTGGTGGTTTACGACGCCTACCGCCCCCAGCAGGCGCAGTCGCAACTCTGGGATGCCTGCCCCAATCCGGAATACGTGGTGGATGTCGCAATTGGCTCTAACCACAGCCGGGGCACCGCCATTGACGTCACGCTGATGGATGAACACGACAACGTGCTGGATATGGGTGCCGGGTTTGACGAAATGCACGACCGTTCTCATGCCTGGCACCCTTCCGTTCCGCCTGAGGCGCAGCGAAATCGTCTGCTCCTGAACGCCGTTATGTACGGCGGCGGTTTTGTGGGCATCAGCAGCGAATGGTGGCATTTCGAACTGCCGAATGCCGCCAGCTACCCGCTGTTAGATGACCAGTTCGCCTGTTATCCGACCACACACTCACTGTAATTCTGGAGCCCCGCCATGAAAACAACGCTGCTTACAACCCTGATTGCCGCTACGCTCGCCCTGAGCGCCCCTCTCGCGCTGGCGGCGGTGCCAAAAGATATGCTGGTGATTGGGAAAGCTGCCGATCCGCAAACGCTGGATCCGGCGGTCACTATCGATAACAACGACTGGACGGTGACCTACCCCTCGTACCAGCGTCTGGTGAAATACAAGCCTGGCACCACGGAGGTGGAAGGCGATCTGTCGACGGGCTGGAAGGCGTCTGACGACCAGAAAGAGTGGACGTTCACCCTGGCAGATAATGCAAAATTCTCCGACGGCACGCCGGTGACCGCCGAAGCGGTCAAGCTGTCGTTTGAACGTCTGCTGAAAATTAACCAGGGACCTTCCGAAGCGTTCCCGAAAGATTTGAAAGTGGACGCGGTGGATGAGCATACGGTGAAATTCACCCTCAGCCAGCCGTTCGCCCCGTTCCTCTACACGCTGGCCAATGACGGCGCGTCGATCGTCAACCCGGCGGTGCTGAAAGCCAATGCCGCCGACGACGCACGCGGTTTCCTGGCGCAAAACACCGCGGGTTCCGGACCGTTTATGCTGAAAAGCTGGCGGAAAGGTCAGCAGCTGGTGATGGTGCCCAACCCACACTGGCCGGGTGAAAAGCCGCACTTCAAGCGTGTCTCGGTGAAGATTATCGGTGAAAGCGCCTCGCGTCGCCTGCAACTTTCCCGTGGCGATCTGGATATCGCCGACGCCCTGCCGGTGGATCAGCTTGCCGCTCTGAAGCAGGAAGGCAAAGTGGCCGTGGCGGAATACCCGTCCCTGCGGGTGACCTACCTCTATCTGAACAACAGTAAGCCTCCGATGAATCAGGTGGATTTGCGCCGCGCGGTCTCCTGGGCGACCGATTATCAGGGGATGGTGAAAGGCATTCTCAGCGGGAACGGCAAGCAGATGCGCGGCCCGATCCCGGAGGGCATGTGGGGCTTTGATGCGAACGCCATGCAGTACAGCTTTGACGAGGCCAAAGCCAAAGCGGCGCTGGAAAAAGTCAACGAGAAACCCGCCAGCCTGACGTTCCTCTACTCCGATAACGACCCGAACTGGGAGCCTATCGCCCTCTCCACGCAGGCGAGCCTGGGCAAGCTGGGGATTAACGTCAAGCTCGAGAAACTGGCGAACGCCACCATGCGCGACCGCGTCGGCAAAGGTGATTATGACATTGCGATTGGTAACTGGAGCCCGGACTTCGCTGACCCGTACATGTTCATGAACTACTGGTTCGAATCGGACAAAAAAGGGCTGCCGGGTAACCGCTCATTCTATGAGAACAAAGAGGTCGATGCGCTGTTGCAGGCGGCACTGAAAACCACCGATCAGGCGGAGCGCACCAAAGATTACCAGCAGGCGCAGAAAGTGGTGATTGACGAGGCGGCTTACGTTTATCTGTTCCAGAAGAACTATCAGCTGGCGATGAACAAAGAGGTCAAAGGCTTCACCTTTAATCCGATGCTTGAGCAGGTCTTTAACATCGCCACCATGAGTAAGTAACGGCCCACGCCGGGGGGAAGTGTATGACGTTCTGGAGCATTGTGCGCCAGCGCTGCTGGGGGTTAATCCTGGTGGTGGCCGGTGTCTGTATTATTACTTTTATTATTTCACACCTGATCCCCGGCGATCCGGCCCGCCTGCTGGCCGGTGACCGCGCCAGCGATGAAATCGTGCAGGGCATCCGCCAGCAGCTGGGGCTGGATCAACCGCTCTATATTCAGTTTGGCCGCTATGTAGAGGCGCTGGCGCATGGCGATCTGGGCACATCCATTCGCACCGGTCGCCCCGTTGCGGAAGATTTGAAAGCCTTTTTCCCCGCCACGCTGGAACTGGCCTTCTGCTCTTTGCTGCTGGCCCTGGTGATTGGCGTGCCGCTGGGCATTTTATCGGCGGTGTACCGTAACCGCTGGCTGGATCACCTGGTGCGACTGATGGCGATGACGGGCATCTCGACGCCTGCCTTCTGGCTGGGACTGGGTGTTATCGTTCTGTTCTACGGGCAACTGCAAATTCTGCCCGGCGGCGGCAGGCTGGACGACTGGCTCGATCCGCCCGCCCACGTTACCGGTTTTTATCTGCTGGACGCTCTGCTGGAAGGCAACGGCGAGGTGTTTTTCAACGCCCTACAGCACCTGATTCTACCCTCCCTGACCCTGGCCTTTGTGCATCTGGGTATTGTGGCGCGTCAGGTACGTTCCGCGATGCTGGAGCAACTGAGCGAGGATTATATTCGTACCGCCCGCGCGAGCGGGTTGCCGGGGTGGTACATCGTGCTGCGCTACGCCTTACCCAACGCCATGATCCCCTCCATTACCGTGCTCGGGCTGGCGCTGGGCGATCTGCTGTACGGGGCAGTCCTTACCGAAACCGTGTTTGCCTGGCCGGGAATGGGAGCCTGGGTGGTGACCTCCATTCAGGCGCTGGACTTCCCTGCCGTCATGGGCTTCGCGGTCGTGGTATCGCTGGCCTATGTCTTCGTCAATCTGGTGGTGGATCTGCTGTATCTGTGGATCGACCCGCGAATCGGGCGCGGAGGTGCCGAATGATGTTAACTCAGGAAACGCCCGTCCCTGTCAGCACCGCTAAACAGCGCATTAACTGGGCAAAGCTATTCTGGATGTTACGCAAAAGCCCGCTCACGCTGATCGGCGGGGTGATTATGATCGTGATGCTGCTGATGATGATGGTCTCGCCGTGGATAGTCCCGCACGATCCGAATGCGCTGGATCTGACCGCGCGATTGCAG
This sequence comes from Enterobacter cloacae complex sp. AR_0002, assembly GCF_001922365.1. NCBI lineage: Bacteria > Pseudomonadati > Pseudomonadota > Gammaproteobacteria > Enterobacterales > Enterobacteriaceae > Enterobacter > Enterobacter cloacae complex sp. AR_0002. The sequence goes on along the minus strand of NZ_CP018814.1, from coordinate 1,210,955 downwards.
GCGCCTTCAGCCCAGCACTGGTTTGGCACCGATGAGGTGGGCCGGGATCTGTTCAGCCGCGTGCTGGTGGGCAGCCAGCAGTCCATCACGGCGGGGCTGGCGGTGGTGGTGATTGCGGGCGGCATCGGTTCTCTGCTCGGCTGTTTGTCCGGCGTACTCGGCGGACGCGGCGACGCCATCATTATGCGTATCATGGACATTATGCTCTCCATCCCCTCGCTGGTGTTGACGATGGCGCTGGCCGCCGCGCTCGGCCCAAGCCTGTTTAACGCGATGCTGGCGATTGCGATTGTACGCATTCCGTTTTACGTGCGGCTGGCACGCGGGCAAACGCTGTTGGTGCGCCAGTTCACCTACGTGCAGGCCGCCCGCACCTTTGGCGCATCGCGCTGGCACCTGATCAGCTGGCATATCCTGCGTAACGCCCTTCCGCCGCTGATCGTACAGGCGTCGCTGGATATCGGCAGCGCCATTCTGATGGCCGCCACGCTGGGCTTTATTGGATTAGGCGCGCAGCAGCCGACCGCCGAATGGGGCGCGATGGTGGCCGTGGGGCGTAACTACGTGCTTGACCAGTGGTGGTACTGCGCGTTTCCGGGGGCGGCAATTCTGATCACGGCGGTTGGGTTTAATCTGTTTGGCGATGGTCTTCGCGACCTGCTGGATCCCAAATCAGGAGGGAAGCAGTCATGAGTGATTCCGTATTATCGATTGAAGATTTGCATCTGAGCTTCCCCATTTTTCGCGGTGACGTCCACGCGCTCAACCACGTCTCGCTGGAGATTGGCCGGGGTGAAATTGTCGGCGTGGTGGGCGAATCCGGCTCGGGAAAATCGGTCACCGCGATGCTGGCGATGCGCCTGCTGCCGGAAGGCAGTTACCATGTTCACCATGGCCGGGTCACCCTGCTCGGGGAAGATGTCCTGAACGCGTCGGAAAAACAGCTTCGTCAGTGGCGCGGCGCCAGGGTGGCGATGATTTTTCAGGAGCCGATGACGGCGCTTAACCCTACGCGCCGGATTGGCAGACAAATGGTGGAGGTGATCCGCCAGCATCAGTCGCTTTCCCGCCGCGACGCGCAGCAGAAGGCGATCGCCCTGCTGGGCGAGATGCAAATCCCGGATGCGGCACAGGTGATGGAACGCTATCCGTTTGAGCTTTCCGGCGGCATGCGCCAGCGGGTGATGATCGCCCTTGCCTTCTCCTGCGAGCCGGAGCTGATCATTGCCGATGAGCCGACCACCGCGCTGGACGTGACCGTTCAGCGTCAGGTGCTGCGGCTACTGAAACACAAAGCGCGCGCCAGCGGGACGTCGGTGCTGTTTATCAGTCACGATATGGCGGTGGTGTCGCAGCTTTGTGACCGGATGTACGTTATGTACGCGGGCAGCGTGATCGAAAGCGGCAGCACGCAGACTTTGATCCACCATCCTGTACACCCCTATTCGATTGGCCTGCTGCGGTGTGCCCCGGAAAATGGTGAACCGCGCGAGATCCTCCCGGCCATTCCCGGCACGGTGCCTAACCTCAGCCACCTCCCGCGCGGATGTGCCTTTCGCGAACGCTGTTTTGCTGCCGGGGCGAAATGCAGCGAAACGCCGCGCTTAATTTCCACGGGCGCAGAAGGCCAACAGGCTGCCTGCTGGTACCCACAACAGGAGAGACGCCATGTCTGAGGTACTGCTGGAACTGGATAGCGTGCATGTGAATTTTCCTGCGCGCAAAAACTGGCTGGGGCGCGTGACGGAGCAGGTACACGCCCTCAACGGCATGGATCTCCGGATCCATCGCGGCGAAACGCTGGGCGTTGTGGGGGAATCCGGCTGTGGAAAGAGCACGCTGGCGCAACTGCTGATGGGCATGCTCAAACCGATTACAGGTGCCTGTCAGCGCGCAAATGCGGCAGGCGGTATGCAGATGGTATTTCAGGACCCGCTCTCGTCCCTCGATCCGCGTTTACCCGTCTGGCGCATAATCACCGAGCCGGTGTGGATACAGCAACGCCGCAGCGAACGGGAGCGTCGTCAGCTGGCTGAGACGCTGGCGCAGCAGGTGGGCATTCGAGCAGAATATCTTGACCGCCTGCCGCATGCGTTTTCGGGCGGACAGCGCCAGCGCATCGCTATCGCCCGGGCGCTCTCTTCAGATCCTGACATCATCGTGCTGGATGAACCCACCAGCGCGCTGGATATTTCTGTCCAGGCGCAGATCCTCAATTTGCTGGTTGCCCTGCAACAACAGCGAAATCTGACCTACGTACTGATCTCGCACAACGTCTCGGTGGTCCGGCACATGAGCGACCGGGTGGCAGTGATGTATCTGGGGCAGATCGTGGAGCTGGGTCCGGCGGACCAGGTGCTGAGTCAGCCGCGGCATCCGTATACGCAGCTGCTGCTTGACTCCGTTCCCCGTACCGGAGAACCGCTGGACGAAGATCTGGCATTACGCAAAACCGATCTTCCCGGTAATCGCCACCTGCCCGATGGCTGCTACTTCCGCGACCGCTGCCCGCTGGCGATGCAGGGATGTGAACGGCCGCAGCCGCTTCAGCCCGCAGCCGAAGGCCGAAGCGTACGCTGCTGGCGTAACCGCTAGATTTGCGCCATCCCGCCATCGACAAACAGCTCCGTGGCGTTAATAAAGCTGGCGGCATCGGACGCCAGAAACGCCACGGCTTTCCCGACTTCGCCCGGCGCGCCCAGGCGACCCAGCGGTACCTGGGCCGCCAGCGCATCGTATAATCCCTGACGCTGTTCTTCGGGAACCAGATCGCCAAGACCGGGCGTTTTCACGGGGCCAGGGCTGACGACGTTGACGCGTATCCCGCGGCCCTGTAAGTCCAGCGCCCAAGAGCGGGCAAAGTTACGCACGGCGGCTTTACTGGCGCTGTAGACGCTAAAATTCGCCGTCCCCTTAATCGAAACCGTCGATCCGGTGAGGATAATGGATGAACCAGATGAGAGCAGCGGCAGCGCTTTCTGGACGGTGAACAGCACGCCGCGCACGTTGGTGGCAAAAATCCGGTCAAACTGCTCTTCGGTGATAGCGCCCAGCGGCAGCATGTCGCCGCCCCCGGCGTTGGCGAACAGAATATCGAGTCGTCCTTCTTCTTTAGCAATCTGCGCGTAAACCGCATCCAGATCGGCCATTCTGGAGACGTCCGCGCGGATAGCTACCGCCGCGGCGCCAATGTCTGCCCGGGCAGCATCCAGTTCGGCCTGACGACGTCCGGTGATATAGACCTTCGCTCCCTGCGCCGCCAGCTCCTGTGCCGTTGCGAGACCAATACCGGTGCTGCCACCGGTCACCAGAGCGATTTTTCCTGCAAGCGTTGTATTCATACTCATAACCTTTGTTGTGATGTAAAAGAGGAGCGTTTGCCCGCGTCAGGCAGACTTTAGACCTTGCGGGATTAGCGATAAACGGGCAAAAATGAAAATGAATTTTCACAGCAGGAAATAATCAGAGGAGATCTATGTGGATCAGCTAATGGCAATGCGTGCCTTTACGCGGGTGGTTGAATCCGGAAGCTTTACCCGAGCGGCAGACTCCCTGAACATGCCGATAGCCACGCTGAGCAAGCTGGTAAAATCACTTGAAGCGCACCTGGAAACACGGCTGCTGCTTCGCACGACGCGCCGGGTGGTCACGACGGCAGAAGGCATGGAATACTACGAGAAAGCGCTACGGGTATTAATTGATATAGAGGACATTGATACCGCCTTTCGCGCATCGTGCTGCACGCCCAAAGGCCATTTGCGTATTGACGTGGGGGGCTCAACCGCCCGGGACGTGCTGATCCCCCTGCTGCCGGATTTTTTTCAGCGCTACCCGGATCTGCGCATTAACCTGGGGGTAGCCGATCGTCCGGTAGATTTAATCAGCGGAAACGTGGACTGCGTGATCCGCGGCGGCCCGCTGGATGACTCTTCGCTTATCGCGCGGCATATCGGTGATGCCGGGATGATCGCCTGCGCGGCGCCGGGCTATCTTAAAGCTCACGGCATCCCTGCCTATCCGCAGGAGCTGCGCAACGGTCATAAGCTGATTAGCTACCTTTCCCCGGTTACCGGACGCGCATTTCCGTTCCGCTTCCTTGACCGGGGTGAGCCCCTGGAGATCAGCGTTCCGCACCACCTTGGGGTCAATGAAAGCAACGCACATCTGGCCGCGGCGCTGGCGGGTTTAGGGATTATTCAGACGTTTGGCTATGCTGCGAGAGCGCATCTGGAAACGGGCGCGCTGGTAGAGATCCTGAGCGACTGGCGTCCTAAGGCGTATCCTTTTCACGTGGTCTATCCCCAGAGTCGGCATTTAACGCATCGCCTGAGAGTGTTTATTGCGTGGCTTGCCGAGGTTTTCCCTGCGGCAGTGAAAGGTTAGCCGGGCATTTGCCCGGCCTGATATCAGTTCAGTTTGTAATCCAGCGTGATTTCGGCTTTCAACAGCTGCGATACCGGACAACCCGCCTTCGCTTTCTGAATAATGCCGTCGAACTGCTGCGGATCGATACCCGGTACCGTCACCTTGCTTTGTAGCGCCACTTTGCTGATGGCAAAACCGCTGTCGGTTTTATCCAGCGAGACATCCGCCGTGGTATCGATGGAATCGGCAGTATAACCCGCTTCGCCCAGCATTAGAGACAGGGCCATAGAGAAACAGGCCGCGTGCGCTGCGCCAATCAGCTCTTCCGGGTTAGTCCCTTTTTCGCCCTCGAAGCGGGTGTTAAAGCCGTAAGGTTGCTGGTTAAGGACGCCACTCTCTGTTGAGACCGTCCCTTTGCCGCGTTTGATGTCGCCAGACCAGTGTGCTGAACCGTGCTTATGAATCGTCATTCTTGCTCTCCTTTTGGCTTACAAAGGGATAAGTATAGGACGCATAATCCATTTTGCAGGGAAGACAGACTAGTCCGAGCGCGTGGCAAGGTGGTTTGCAAGTGCATCCAGGAACACACGCTGCGCCGCAGGCTGATAGTCTCGCGACTGATAAATACCAAAAATACCGATCGGTTTTGGCGTAAAGGCGCCGAGCACCGGCACCAGGCTGCCCTGCCGTAGCGCCGCGTCGGCCTCGCGCTCGGGCAGCATGGCAATACCACAGTGGTTTATCGCCGCCTCCATCAGCAATGACGAGATACTGGCGCTGAGATTGCCGCTGACCGCCGTCGTGACCGACTCCCCTTCTGGCGTCAAAAAACGCCACGACTGACCGGCAAAAAAGCTGTAATGCAGGCAGTTGTGCCGGGATAAATCCTCCAGCTGCTCTGGAACGCCCCGACTGGCAAGGTAGTGCGGCGAGGCGCAAAGTACGGACCGACACTCTCCCAGTCGGCGGGCGATCATGCCCGGTTCAGGGTTATCGGTGATGCGGATCGCCACGTCAATTCGCTCGCCCACCAGACTTACCGGATGATTGTTAACATCCAGCTCAATGCGCAGCTGAGGGTAACGCTGCAACAGATCGGGCAGCACCGGAACGATAATATGCATCGCCGTAAAGTGCGCGCAGGCGACACGAAGCGTGCCTGAGGGTAAATCCTTCACTGACTGATCTTCAATTTCCTGAGAAATTTGCGAGAGCGTGCGGGTCTTTTGCAGGACCTTCTCCCCCGCCGCCGTCAGCGTCAGCTTGCGGGTGGAGCGGTTCACCAGCCGCGCCCCGGCCCACTTCTCCATCTGCTCCAGATAACGGCTCACCATCGGACGGGAGATCCCCAGCGCCCGCGCCGCCGCGCTTAAACTCCCCAGCTCACAGATGCGGTTGTACACCTGGGCGGCAATAACGCGATCCATTTTGACCTCCATTTGCTCGATTTATGAAACTAAGCATCTCCTGTTTCAGGAATTCTGGCAAATGAAGAGATCCGTACAATAGAGACTTTCCTGAAGAACAGAGACATGACCATGACTATCGCCCGCCTTGCTTTGCTGACAACCCTTTTCACTCCGGCCGTCTTTGCCGCGCCGTTGACCGTTGATACGTACAACCCGCAGGAAAAAGGCATTTTTGCCGTTTCTTCCACCCTGGTGTCTGGCCCGAAAGAGGCGGTACTGTTTGACGCCCAGTTCAGCGTGAAAGATGGCGAAGCGCTGGTAGAAAAAATTCGCCACAGCGGTAAAACGCTGAACAAAATCGTGATCACCTCCGGCGATCCGGATTTCTATTTCGGCCTGCAACCGCTGGTGAAAGCCTTCCCTAATGCCAAAGTTGTCGCCACGTAACAGGTGGTGGACCATATCAGGGCCACAAAAGACGCGAAGCTCGCCTTCTGGGGGCCACAGATGAAAGACGGCGCGCCGTCACAGCTCTACGTGCCGCAAGTGCTTGCCTCAACCACCTTTATGATTGATGGTGAAAGAGTGAATATTGAAGAGCCTGAGAGCTATGCGGCGTACGTCTGGATCCCATCCGCAAAAACCATCCTCGGCGGCACGGGCGTCTCGTGGGGTATTCACGTCTGGACGGCGGATACCCAAACGCCGGAAAGCCGCAAACAGTGGCAGCAGACGCTGGATAGCATGGCAGCCCTTAAGCCCGAACACGTTATTCCGGGCCACTACCTTGGGACACCGCCAGCGGGTACCGGCGCTATCGACTTTACCCGTCGCTATCTACATCAGTTTGAACAGGCCCTCATGACACATAAAGCGTCAACCGGCGTCATTAGCACGATGAAAAAACAGTGGCCGAATCTGGCGGAAGCCAGTTCGCTGGAATTGAGTGCCAAAGTGAATACCGGCGAAATGAAGTGGTAATATCCTGATTATCTCCTGCTATATTTAAATTTTTTATAGCAGGAGTTTACTATGCCATCGTCAGTAAGGGGCATCGACCATATCGGTATTACGGTGCCCGACATTGAAAAAGCCACCCTATTTTTTGAACGCGCTTTCGGCGCACAGGTTTTATATCATTCTGTCGATGCGGAAACCGATAATATTGATCAGGCCGCCCAGCAGCACACCTTAAAATTATTTCCCGGCACAAAAATTCACGCCATTCGCATGCTTGTTATGCCCCATGGACCCGGCATTGAACTTTTCGAAATGCATGGCCCTGAACAGGGAATGCCCGCCCGCGCCAGCGACTTTGGCCTCCAGCATTTTGCTGTTTATGTTGATGATTTTGATAAGGCGATAGCCGCTTTCACCGCTGCCGGCGGGGAGATGTTTACCGCGCCAAAGCCGCTCACGTTTCCGGATGAGCAAGGTGAAGGGAATGCTTTCTGCTATGGGCAGACCCCCTGGGGCAGCATTGTGGAATTGATCTCCTGGCCGACGCCCATGCCTTATGAAAAAACGACAAATTTACGCCGCTGGAAACCCTGAATTTTATTTGTGTGCCAGGATAGATGATATTTTTATTTCTAGGACGAATCTGAACCACAACGGCGAAAATATTTGCCAATCTGAATGTGAATTACGATTTTGCACGCCGTAACATTAAACAGACAACGACACGGAGGCAGCATGTTTACTTATTACCCGGCACATACCACAGCAGCACAACCCGAACTCGTTAACGCGATTGCGCAGGGTCTTCAGGCAGAGCACGGCGTTGTTACCGAAGATGACATTTTGATGGAACTGACCAAGTGGGTGGAAGCCACAGACAATGACATCCTCAGTGACATCTACCAGCAAACCATCAACTATGTGGTCAGCGGGCAAAATGCACCTTTGTAAAAACCTGCTAAGCTGGATCTGCAACCTAAGGGGTTACATTTCGTTTGCGTGAGCAAACTTGTCCTTAAAACTATCAACGGGATTGAGGAGTTAAAATGAAATCGAACCGTCAGGCACGCCACATTCTGGGACTGAACTACAAGCTCTCTAACAAGCGTAAAGTGGTTATTGAGGAGGGTAGCGAAACGCAGGTTACCCACGCTACCGGCAGAAAACGCCCTTCCGGCAAGTAAGTTCCGGCACGATATTCACAACACCATCGGTAATCCCGATGGTGTTTTTGTTTATGTGTTGCGGTAATTAATATTCAGCTCCTTTATAATACCAACCGACCGCACCCCGTAGCACAGGCCAGAAAGATGACAAACAGCAGTGTCAGGGACGGATCTTCTTAAAAAGAGTGAGTGACATGGACAACAAACTGAAAAAACATCGTTCCCTTTATATTCCTTACGCCGGTCCGGTTTTACTGGAGTTTCCCCTTCTGAACAAAGGCAGCGCCTTTAGCATGGAAGAGCGCAGCAGCTTTAACCTGCTGGGCCTGCTGCCTGAAGTGGTTGAAACCATTGAAGAACAGGCGGAACGCGCCTGGATCCAGTATCAGGGTTTTAAAACCGAAATCGATAAGCACATCTACCTGCGTAATATCCAGGACACCAACGAAACCCTCTTCTACCGCCTGGTGCAGAACCATCTCGAAGAGATGATGCCCGTCATTTACACCCCAACCGTCGGCGCGGCATGTGAACGCTTCTCGGAGATCTACCGTCGTTCCCGCGGCGTGTTCATCTCTTATCAGAACCGTCACAACATGGATGACATTCTGCAAAACGTGCCGAACCACAACATCAAGGTGATCGTGGTAACCGATGGCGAACGTATTCTGGGCCTTGGCGACCAGGGCATTGGCGGGATGGGTATTCCCATCGGTAAGCTCTCGCTGTATACCGCCTGCGGCGGGATCAGCCCGGCCTACACCCTGCCGGTGGTCCTGGACGTGGGGACCAACAACCAGCAACTGCTGAACGACCCGCTGTACATGGGCTGGCGTCACCCGCGCATTACCGACGACGAGTACTATCAGTTTGTGGATGATTTCATCCAGGCCGTGAAGCACCGCTGGCCGGACGTGCTGTTGCAGTTCGAAGACTTCGCACAGAAAAACGCCATGCCGCTGCTGAACCGCTACCGCGATGAGATCTGCTCGTTCAACGATGACATTCAGGGCACTGCGGCAGTGACCGTCGGTACGCTGATTGCTGCGAGCCGTGCGGCAGGCAGCCAGCTCAGCTATCAGAAAATTGTCTTCCTGGGTGCAGGCTCCGCGGGCTGCGGCATCGCCGAGCAAATTATTGCCCAGACCCAGCGCGAAGGCTTAAGCGAAGAGCTCGCCCGCTCCCGCGTCTTTATGGTGGACCGTTTTGGCCTGCTGACCGACGGTATGCCTAACCTGCTCCCGTTCCAGACCAAACTGGTGCAGAAGCGCGAGAACCTGAAAAACTGGGATACGGATAACGAGGTGCTCTCGCTTCTTGACGTGGTGCGCAACGTGAAGCCGGATATTCTGATCGGCGTATCCGGGCAGACCGGCCTCTTCACGGAGGAGATCATTCGCGAGATGCATAAGCACTGCGAACGCCCTATCGTGATGCCGCTATCGAACCCTACCTCACGCGTGGAGGCGACGCCGCAGGATATCATCGCCTGGACCGAAGGCAATGCGCTGGTCGCGACCGGCAGTCCGTTCGATCCGGTGGTGTGGAAGGACAAGCTCTACCCCATTGCGCAGTGCAATAACTCCTATATCTTCCCGGGTATTGGTCTGGGAGTGATCGCTTCCGGCGCGTCCCGCATCACCGACGAAATGCTGATGTCCGCGAGCGAAACGCTGGCAGGTCACTCACCACTGGTGAATAACGGTGAAGGCCTGGTACTGCCGGAGCTGAAAGACATTCATAAAGTGTCCCGCGCAATTGCCTTCGCGGTAGGCAAAATGGCGCAGCAGCAAGGCGTCGCGGTGAAAACCTCTGCCGATGCGTTGCAGCAAGCGATTGATGATAATTTCTGGATGCCGGAATACCGTAGCTATCGTCGTACTTCGATTTAAGCATCGCCCCTCACCCAGCCCTCTCCCCAAAGGGGAGAGGGTGAAAACCGCACCGGACAGTCCCCTCGCCCCTTTGGGGAGAGGGTTAGGGTGAGGGGAATATACGGCACTTCCCACTAGCCAAACCCATTTTCCCCCGCTACACTCCCTTCATCCATTAACCTACTGAATATATAAGGAGGCCAATTATGCTGTACTGTGAAATTTTCAATGTTTCACATACATTTGGTGATCGCACCAGCTCAAGCGTTATCGGTATCGTGCTGCGATAACTACCGCTTGAGCGAAGACACTAACCCCTGAAATCCCTTCTCTCGGGCTTACTGAGTTATCGTCAGCGATGTTTGACGAGGCATAAACATGCCTGTAACTCCTGGGTAAGCAACAATGAGCACTCTACTCACTGCACATTCTTTACGTGTTGATACCGCGTTTGGCACGCTCTTCGACTCTCTCTCCTTTACGTTGAAAAAAGGCGACCGCATTGGCCTGCTGGGTGATAACGGCTGCGGAAAATCGTCGCTGCTGAAGCTTATCTGGCGACATTTTCGCGACGAGATCTCGGACGAGCGGCTTAAGCGTCATCCGCGCGTTTCACCCGGCTACTACGACCAGACGCTGCATCAGTTGCCAGACGATACGGCGCTGCTTGATGCGCTGGAGCCTTTCGCGCCAGATCCGCAAACCCGTAAAATGGCACTCATCAGTGCCGGCTTCCCGTGGGCGCGGCACGGGCAAAAAGTCAGTACGCTGAGCGGCGGGGAACGTTCGCGCCTGCTGTTCGTCGGCCTGACCCTTGCCCGTTATAGCCTGCTGATGCTGGATGAACCGACCAACCACCTGGATATGGAGGGCAAAGAGGCGCTGGCGGAAACGCTGCAACAGTTTGAAGGCGGAGTGCTGCTGGTGAGCCACGATCGTCAGTTAATTAGCCAGTGCTGTAACCGCTTCTGGCTGATTGAGGACGGCAGGCTGAGCGAATGGCACGATGCGGAGGCGGTCTTTGAGCGCCTGCGTGAGGACGCCGGTCCGGCTGTACCTGAGGCATCGAACGCCGCATTGAAGGCACCCTCTTCAGCGTCAGACGATCTGCTCGAACGCCTTGTCGCCCTGGAAACGTTGCTGGAAGAAGATTTGGCGCGTAAGCCCAAACATCAAAAACCGCAGTTGCAGGCGCAATGGCGAAAAGAGATTGAGGAGATAGAAGCCCAACTGTAAGCCTGTACCCGGCGGTCATTACGCCGGGTCTTTTTTACGTCAGTGTTTTTCCCTACTGATTATTAGAGGATCGCCGTATTCTTAATCTGAAACTGAGCTAAATGATGACATTATGTTGCGGTTGCCTTGCATTACAGCGTCAAAGTATTAATCCTTAATGGGTATTACACCTGCTATGCAGATACTCATCATGAAAGGAGAAACACATGAAGGCTGCTGTTGTCACTCAGGATCATCAGGTTAATGTTACAGAGAAAACCTTACGCGCGCTTAAACATGGTGAAGCGCTGCTGAAGATGGAGTGCTGTGGCGTGTGCCATACCGATCTCCATGTTAAGAATGGCGATTTTGGCGACAAAACCGGGGTGATCCTCGGCCACGAAGGGATTGGTATCGTCAAAGAGATTGGTCCTGGCGTCACGTCGCTAAAAGTAGGCGACCGTGCAAGCGTGGCGTGGTTCTTTGAAGGCTGTGGCCACTGTGAATATTGTAATACCGGCAACGAAACGCTGTGCCGTGACGTGAAAAACGCGGGTTACTCCGTTGACGGCGGCATGGCGGAAGAGTGCATCGTAACCGCGGATTACGCGGTTAAAGTCCCGGACGGGCTGGACTCCGCGGCAGCCAGCAGCATCACCTGCGCCGGGGTCACCACCTACAAAGCGGTAAAAGTCTCTGACATCAAACCCGGCCAGTGGATTGCGATCTATGGCCTGGGCGGTCTGGGCAACCTCGCGCTGCAATACGCCAAAAATGTCTTCAATGCGAAGGTTATCGCCATTGACGTGAATGACGAGCAGCTGAAGCTCGCTGCCAGCATGGGCGCAGACTTAACCGTGAACTCCCGCAGTGAAGATGCGGCAAAAGTGATTCAGGAGAAAACCGGCGGTGCGCATGCGGCGGTGGTGACGGCAGTAGCGAAAGCGGCCTTCAACTCTGCCGTTGACGCGGTTCGCGCCGGAGGCCGCGTGGTGGCTGTTGGCCTGCCGCCGGAAGCGATGAGCCTGGATATTCCACGTCTGGTCCTGGATGGGATTCAAGTGGTGGGCTCTCTGGTGGGTACCCGTCAGGATCTGCTCGAAGCCTTCCAGTTTGCGGCTGAAGGTAAGGTGGTTCCGAAAGTCACGATGCGCCCATTGGAAGATATCAACGCTATCTTCAAAGAGATGGAACAGGGCCAGATCCGTGGCCGTATGGTGATTGATTTACGTTCTTAACCGCGGCGGCCGGGTAGCGGCTTTGCCCTGCCCGGCTTTTCACGTGGACGAACGGCGATCGGAAATCCACTCCTGAACCTCGATCTGGAACGTGTCAGGCGCTTTTCGATACATCTTCCGCGCCAGATCCAGGATGGTATGGCGCCCTAACTCCTCTTCCATCCGCTGCTGCGCGCTATCCATGACCGAGCGCACCCCACACGGGCCGTCACAGACCCAGGCAGGTGGCGTTTCATCAAACACCGCCAGGCGCTGACGCACTTCCCGACACTCAAACATATTCTTCTCGCCGTCGATGGCGTGCGCCACGTCCAGCACGCTGATCAGCTCTGCCGGACGCGCCAGCCGGAAGCCTCCCCCTTTGCCTTCGGTGCTGATAACCAGCCCCGCGCGTGATAAACGGGTGAAGATTTTTCCAAGATAGTCGTAGGGCACGCCCTGCAAGGCCGCCATCTCCCGGACGCTCATCTCACGTTCATTGCCTTTTGCATCCACCATACACATCAGGCTATGAATGCCATATTCCACACCAGAACTGTAAAACGCCATGGCTCACTCCGGGTCATTGTTCGCTGCATTATAACGATTTTTAACTCAGAAAGAAGTTGTCGTAGTTAACTCCGACAAGTATAGTGGCAGTTATGTCAGACATACAGCCTGACGCACTAAAGGATCGAGTATGAAAAAGCAGATTTTAATTGTGGGTAGTGGGTTTTCCGGTATGTGGGCTGCGGTCAGCGCCGCGCGCCTTTCTGCTCTGGAGGGTAACAATAGCCTCAGCATTGCCGTGCTGGCCCCTGTTGCGGAATTGCGCGTTCGCCCACGCTTTTATGAAGAGAACGTGTCGATGATGGTCGCACCTCTGACCGAACTGTTTGCTGAGCTGGGCATTAACTTTATTGCGGGCGAAGCACAACGTATTGATACCTCGTCTAAAACCGTTTTATATCGCAATTCAAACGGCGTGATTGCTGACGTCGCCTGGGAACGTCTGATCCTCGCAACCGGTAGCCAGACTAAACGCCCCCCAATTGCCGGTCTGGCTGAATACGCCTTTGATATCGACCAACTCGACTCCGCCAGGTTATTCGAGCAACATCTTGATTCGCTGGTTTCGCGCCCCTCCACCCCGGAGCGTAATACCGTGGTCGTGTGTGGCGGCGGCTTTACCGGCATCGAGCTGGCAACGGAACTCCCTGCCCGGCTCCGCACTCGCTTCGGCGCCAATACAAAGACTAAAGTAATCGTAGTTGAAAGGGGTGCAACCATTGGCGGGCGTTACAGCGAGGCGCTGAGAAACACCATTGAAGAAGCAAGCAGCGCGCTGGGCGTTGAATGGCGTTTAAACAGTGAAGTTGAAGCCATCGATGCCAGCGGCGTAACGCTGAAAAACGGAGAACGCATTGCCAGCGCCACTGTAGTGTGGACGGCAGGGGTAGAAGCTAACCCCCTCAGCCTGCAAATTGACGGGGAACGCGACACTCAGGGACGCCTTATCGTCACCGACACATTGCAGGTTCCTGCGCATCCGGAGGTTTACGTGACGGGTGATATGGCGCATGCCAAAACGGACGATGTGGGCAACACGGCGCTGATGACCTGCCAGCACGCGATCCAGTTGGGGAAATTCGCCGGACACAACGCGGCGGCCAGCCTGTTAAATGTGGAGCCGTACCCTTACCGTCAGGTGAACTACGTTACCTGTCTGGATTTGGGTAGCTGGGGCGCGGTATACACCGAGGGCTGGGACCAGCGCATTAAATCCGTGCGCGAGGAAGGCAAAAAGATCAAAGTCGCCATCACCAACGAACTGATTTACCCGCCAGCAGCAGACAAAGCGGTTGCTTTTGCCGCCGCTGACCCGCTGGCGAAATTCGTGTAGTCCACTCCAGCACCGCGACCAGCGGGCAACATGTGGAATCAGGCCAGCGCTCCTGCGTTGGCCTGACGCTTTTTGGCACATAAATAACCATACATCAACAGAGAGGTCATCGCTGAGAAGGATAAGATCGCTGCCGGCAGCGTGACATAACTCCAGCTAAAGCCGAGCGTAATCATCATTCCACCGAAATACGCGCCAATTGCGCTGCCGAGGTTAAACGCCATTTGTCCGCCTGCGGCCCCCAGCATCTCGCCGCCTTTCGCATTTTGCAGCAGCAGAATTTGCAGCGGCGCAGAGAGCGCAAACAGCCCGGCGCAGCACACGAATCCCATTACCAGTGAAGCTGTTTTAAGCTCGCCAAAGGCGAACAACGCCAGCAGCGAAGCCACAATCACCAGGTCGGTGGTGGCAGCAATGCGCAGCGGGCTAAAGCGCGACGACAGCTTGCCGCTGAAGACATTTCCCAGCACCATGCCCAGCCCCATCAGCATCATGATCGCGGTCATCACGCCCTCGGAAAAGCCTGACACGTTGACCATAAACGGCTTCACGAAGCTAAACCAGGCAAACACCCCGGCATTGCCAAACATCGTAGCGGCAAAAATCAACCACGGTTCCGGTTTCTTCAGGAAATGGAATTGTTCTGTCAGCCGGGTGGTTGTCGTGTCGTGAATGTCTGGCACCCACAGCAGAACAGACAGGATCACCAGCGCGTCAAAGACCGCAATCAAAAAGAAGGTGTAACGCCAGTTAAATTCATGTCCCAGCCACGTCCCGAGTGGTACGCCAAGCAGGTTGGCAACGGTCATCCCGGCAATCATCCCGGCCACAGCGACCGTCACTTTACCCGGCGGTGCGATTTTTGACAGGATTATCGCCCCCACGCCGAAAATCGCGCCATGCGGAAAACCAGAGATTAAGCGCCCCGCCGCCAGCCCCACGTAGGAGTCAGAGAAGGTAAAGAGTGTGTTACCAACGACGCACATCGCCACCAGAAACAGCAGCGTTGTTTTCAGCGAAAATTTGCTGGAGAACAGCGCCACAATCGGCGCGCCGATCACCACGCCAAAAGCGTAAAACGAAATCATATTTCCGGCAGAGGGAATCGAAATGCCCGTATCATGGGCCAGTTCTGTCAGCACGCCCATGATGCCAAATTCAGCCATCCCCAGACCAAAGGTAGCCAGTGCTAACGAAAAAATTGTCTTTTTCATACCGCGACCACTGTTAAAAAATACGCAGCGTGCATTATTGATTAAACTTGTATGGTGAACCAGTTCAAATCAGCTTTCTGACACATTAATCCATTCATTCAGGCCGATTACACGCTTAGTACGGCCTCGATCCCGCGACCGGACCCATAGGGAGACCCGCCATGGTCAGTAAGAAGAAAACCCGTGTTGTTGATGATGTCGTTAAAAACGCGCCGCTCAAAACCAAAACGTACGAGCAAGAGCTGCGCCGCCTCCATGTTGAACTGGTTAAGCTCCAGCAATGGGTGGTCGCCAAAGGGTTAAAAGTCTGTATTGTTTTTGAAGGGCGAGACGGCGCCGGTAAAGGCGGCGTCATCAAAGCCATCACCGAACGCGTCAGCCCCCGGGTGTTTCGCGTTGTTGCGTTACCGGCCCCCACCGATAAAGAGAAAAGTCAGCTCTATTTTCAGCGTTACGTTCCTCATCTGCCCTCTGCCGGGGAAATCGTTATTTTTGACCGCAGCTGGTACAACCGCGCGGGGGTGGAAAAAGTAATGGGTTTCTGTACTGAAGAGCAGACCGAAAAATTTCTTGATGGAACGCCGGTAATGGAAAAAGCGATGGTCGATGCCGGGATCATATTGTTGAAATACTGGCTTGAAGTAACGCCAAAAGAGCAGGAACGCCGCCTGCGCGATCGCATTAATGATGGTCGCAAGATCTGGAAGCTGTCTCCAATGGACATAAAATCTTTTAATCTGTGGGATGAATATACCCTCGCCCGTGACGCGATGTTTAAAGCGACCGACACCGCCTGGGCGCCGTGGTTTGTGGCGCGCTCAGAAGATAAAAAACGGGTGCGGCTGAATATTATTTCGCATCTGCTTTCACAGATCCCCTATAAAGAAATTCACGTAGACAAAGTGGATTTACCGAAACGCAAGATCGGCAAAGTGAAGCCTACAAAATATCCCTTCCGGTATATTGCAGAGCGATTTTGATACGGGGAAGCAGGCCAGCACAAGCGCAGCGCCGCCGGACAATGCCGACGGCGCAAGGTTTACTTCAACCCTTCCGAACTCTCTTTTTGCGCTTCAAGACGCTCAACGTCCCGGTACCAGCGCGGATGGTGTTTTTGCGCCCAGCGGCGGCTCACCTTCCCTTCAATCATGCCTTTAATCGATCCTTTCACCCAGAAGGCCATATACATATGGATCAGAATGGCGTGGATCAGAATAATGGCCGAGGTCGCGTGGATCAGCAGCGCATAACGCACTACCTGAATCGGGAAATAGTGCGCAAAATACGGACGCCAGATGATGACCCCGGTCACCAGCAGCACAAAAATCATGCTCATGATGGTCCAGAACATCATCTTCTGCCCGGCGTTGTATTTCCCCACCTTCGCGACTTTATGCTCGTTGCCTTTCAGAACCTCAACAATCCCTTTTAGCCACGGAATATCCTGCTTGTCAGGGATGTTGTGATGAACAAAACGCACGAACATAAACATCAGCACCACGAAAATCAGCACGCCGAAGAACGGATGCAGAATGCGCCCCATCTGCGGTGTCCCGAAGGTTTCCGTGAGCCACTGTAGCGTCGGGAAGAAGAACGATATGCCGGATACCGCCACCAGGAAGAAGCAGATGACTACCGTCCAGTGACAGGCGCGATCGACAAATTTTGTGCGCACTATCATTTTCGACTTACTCATGATGCTCCTCCTCGTCGTCATCCACCTCTTTATTCGGCCCGATACCGATGTAGTGATAAATCAGCCCGGCAAAGGTGGCGATAAAGCCCGCCGCTGAAAGCGGTTTAAGCGCCCCTTTCCACAGGTTGATTGATGTATCGATCGCCGGATCTTTCGGCAGATTATGATACAGCTCCGGCTGGTCATTGTGGTGCAGAACATACATGACGTGCGTGCCGCCCACGCCCTGCGGGTTATAAATCCCGGCCTTGTCATAGCCGCGCGCTTTGAGCTTATCCACCCGCTGCTGCGCCACTTCCAGCATCTCTTTTTTGGTGCCGAAGTGGATCGCCCCGGTAGGACAGGTCTTCACGCAGGCAGGCTCCTGGCCGACGCTGACGCGATCGACGCACAGGGTGCATTTATAGACCCGGTTATCCTCTTTATTGAGACGCGGGATATTAAACGGACAACCCGCAATACAGTAACCGCAGCCGATGCAGTTATCCTGCTGGAAGTCGACGATCCCGTTGGCGTACTGAATGATTGCCCCGGCAGACGGGCATGCCTTCAGGCAGCCCGGATCTTCACAGTGCATACAGCCGTCTTTACGGATCAGCCACTCCAGCTTGCCGTTCTGGTCGGTTTCGCTAAAGCGCATCACCGTCCAGGACTTGGCGCTCAGATCAGCAGGATTGTCATAGACCCCTACGCAGTGCCCCACCTCGTCGCGGATATCGTTCCACTCCGAGCAGGCCACCTGGCAGGCCTTACAGCCCACGCAGGAAGAGACATCGATCAGCTTGGCGACTTCTGCCTTGTAGTCCCGCGCACGAGGCGCGGGCGTTATCGGGTTGGTCGCGGAGCGTTTAATAATGTCTTGTGTTTCCATCGCCATTTAATCGCTCCTTACGCTTTCTCGATGTTGACCAGAAACGCTTTATACTCCGGCGTTTGCGAGTTGGAATCGCCGACGTTTGGCGTCAGGGTATTGGCGATGTAGCCTTTCTGCGCTACCCCTTCAAAGCCCCAGTGCAGTGGTATGCCCACCGTTTCCACCTGCTGGCCGTGCACGTTCAGCGTTTGCAGACGACGGGTGACCACCGCCACCGCGCGAATAAAGCCGCGCTTGCTGCTGACCTTCACGCGATCGCCATTGGCAATGCCTTTCGCCTTCGCCAGGGTTTCGCTTATCTCCACAAACTGTTCCGGCTGCGCGATGGCGTTAAGCCGCGCGTGCTTGGTCCAGGTATGGAAATGCTCGGTCAGGCGGTAAGTAGTGCCGACATACGGGAACTTGTCTTTTTTACCTAAACGCAGCACGTCGTCTTCGTAGATGCGTACCACCGGGCTTGACACCACGTTCGGGTGCAACGGGTTAGTGCCGAGCGGCGTTTCCATCGGCTCGTAGTGTTCAGGGAACGGCCCTTCCGCCAGTTTGTCGATAGCAAACAGACGTCCCAGCCCTTCCGGCTGCATGATAAACGGCCCGGTGTTGCTACCCGGCGCGGCGGTGTTGAAGTCCGGGATATCGTTCCCCGTCCACTTCGTGCCGTTCCACTCGATCAGCATGCGTTTCGGATCCCACGGCTTACCGTTCACGTCTGCGGAGGCACGGTTGTACAGTACGCGGCGGTTTAACGGCCACGCCCATGCCCAGCCCAGGGTGTTACCCAGGCCTGACGGATCGGCGTTATCGCGGTTGGCCATCTGGTTACCCTGCTCAGTCCAGCTGCCGGTGTAGATCCAGCAGGACGAGGCGGTGGTACCGTCG
Organism: Enterobacter cloacae complex sp. AR_0002; assembly: GCF_001922365.1. Classification (NCBI taxonomy): domain Bacteria; kingdom Pseudomonadati; phylum Pseudomonadota; class Gammaproteobacteria; order Enterobacterales; family Enterobacteriaceae; genus Enterobacter; species Enterobacter cloacae complex sp. AR_0002. The sequence continues at coordinate 1,192,183 of NZ_CP018814.1, read as the reverse complement.
TCACGCAACAGCGCGAAGCTATTGAGCAACTGGCCTTTCTTCGCCACCAGATTGCCGTTGGCATCGTACAGGTCGGCCAGCGCCACACCGTTGTTCTCTTTTGCCACCTCTTCGGACTCAGGATGATCCGCCTGCTTGTAGTTCCAGCTCATCTTCAGCAGCGGCTCAGCGCCTTTGCCGCCTTCTGTGCGGTACATCTCGCGCAGACGATGGTAAATCCCGGCCAGAATTTCGCCGTCATTACGCGCTTCACCCGGCGCATCCTGACCTTTCCAGTGCCACTGTAGCCAGCGGCCAGAGTTGGCAATAGAACCGTCCTCTTCCGCAAAGCAGGTCGATGGCAGGCGGAACACCTCCGTCTGAATGGATGCCGGATCGACATCGTTTGATTCACCGTGGTTCTGCCAGAACGTAGACGTTTCGGTGACCAGCGGATCGATAACCACCATGTACTTCAGCTTGCTCAGGCTGCGAACGACTTTGTTTTTATCCGGGAATGACGCCACCGGGTTAAAGCCCTGGCAGATATACCCCGTGACGTCGCCCTTATCCATCATGTTGAAATACTTGATGACATCGTAAGCCTGGTCCCATTTCGGCAACCACTCAAAGCCCCAGTCATTCTCTTTCTGCGCCGCGTCGCCGTAGAACGATTTCATCAGACTGACGGCAAACTTCGGATAGTTACTCCAGTAGTTCACCTGGTCCGGACGCGTCGCTTTTGGCGTGTTGGCGTCAAGCCAGCTTTGCCAGTCGGTCTGCTTCTCGGACGGCAGGGTCAGGTAACCCGGCAGGCTGGTCGACAGCAGGCCGAGGTCGGTTAAGCCCTGAATGTTAGAGTGCCCGCGCAGGGCGTTCACGCCGCCACCGGCCATCCCCATGTTGCCGAGCAGCAGCTGGATCATCGCCATGGTGCGAATGTTCTGCGCGCCCACGGTATGCTGCGTCCAGCCCAGCGCGTACAGGAAAGTAGTGGTTCTGTCGGCGGCACTGGTGGAGGCCAGCACTTCACACACTTTCAGGAAGTCCGCTTTCGGCGTACCGCAGATGTTTTCCACCACGTCCGGCGTATAGCGGGAAACGTGCTGTTTCAGCAAGTTCCACACGCAGCGCGAATCGCTCAGGGTCTCATCGCGTTTCGCGTAGCCGTTTTCGTCGAACTGATAGTTCCAGGATGATTTATCGTACTGACGTTTCTCGGCGTCATAGCCGCTGAACAGACCATCTTCGAAAGCGAAATCTTCCCGCACCAGCAGGCTGGCATTGGTGTAATGCTTAACGTATTCCGCGTTAATCTTATTGTTTTCGATCAGGTACAACAGTACGCCGGAAAGGAACGTAATATCCGTACCGGAGCGGATCGGCGCATAGATATCAGCCACCGATGCCGTACGCGTAAAGCGTGGATCGACGACAATCAGCGTCGCATCGTTGTTGTTTTTCGCTTCCATCGCCCAGCGGAACCCCACCGGATGGGCTTCAGCGGCGTTACCGCCCATAACCACCACGACGTTTGCGTTTTTGATATCAACCCAGTGGTTGGTCATCGCACCGCGACCAAATGTTGGAGCAAGACTTGCTACCGTTGGTCCGTGTCAGACGCGCGCCTGGTTATCAACCGCCAGCATGCCGAGGGAGCGCACAAATTTTTGCGTCAGCATGCCGGTCTCATTACTTGCCGCAGAGGCACACAGCATCCCGGTGGAGGTCCAGCGGTTTACCGTGATGCCCTGCTCGTTCTTCTCAATAAAATTGGCGTCGCGATCCGCTTTCATCAGTTTTGCAATTCGGGAGAAAGCGTCGTCCCAGGAGATACGCTGCCATTTGTCAGACCCCGGCGCACGATATTCCGGGTAGCGCAGACGGTTTTCACTGTGGACGTAGTCCAGCAGCCCCGCCCCTTTCGGGCAAAGCGCCCCGCGGCTCACCGGATGGTCCGGGTCCCCTTCAATATGATAAATCGCTTCTTTGGCGTTCTTCGCGCCATCACCCAGGCTATACATTAATAGCCCACAACCCACGGAGCAGTATGTGCAGGTGTTACGGATCTCTTTCGCGCGCAGCAGTTTATAGTTGCGTGCCTGAGCCAGCGCCATTTTGGGAGCGAATCCCAGCATCGCGGCTGTTGTTCCGGCCATACCGCCCGCGCAGATTTTAAAAAATTGTCTGCGGCTGACGTCCATTGTTGTCCTCGTTATCTGATAAGACTTCGCGCGGCAAACTAACAGCAAAGCCCCTTTTTTTATTGCGTCAAATCAAGGTCGCTATACTTAGCCCCCCAAATAGTCACCGCTGGTACGATTTGCTACTCTTTTCGGGGTATCTACCCCGTAGAAAATTCGCCAGGTGAAGCGGATAGATGCTATAAGTTTTTCCTTTGATTTTTTGAAGACTGGCAGGGTAATGGACAGAAAAAGAGCAACGCTGACAGGCCTGGCGGCCATATTGCTGTGGAGCACCATGGTGGGTCTCATCCGCAGCGTCAGTGAAGGACTGGGCCCGGTGGGCGGCGCGGCGATGATTTACACCGTCAGCGGGCTGCTGTGTCTGGTAACGGTGGGTTTTCCCGATCTTCGGCGTTTTTCCAGGCGCTATCTTCTTGCGGGCAGCATCCTGTTTGTCAGCTATGAGATGTGCCTGGCCCTGTCGCTGGGATATGCCGCGACGCGCTCACAGGCGATTGAAGTCGGTATGGTCAATTATCTGTGGCCAAGCCTGACGATTGCCTTCGCGATTTTGTTCAACGGGCAAAAATCCACCCTGTGGGTCATCCCTGGGCTTCTCATCTCGCTGTTGGGGGTGTGCTGGGTTTTAGGTGGCGAAAACGGTCTGCAACTGAATGACATCATGCAGAACGTCGTTTCAAGTCCGCTGAGTTATGGGCTGGCGTTTGCTGGCGCTTTTATCTGGGCCGCCTACTGCACCGTCACCAGCAAGTATGCCAAAGGGCAAAATGGCATTACCCTTTTCGTCCTGCTGACCGCCCTGAGCCTGTGGGTCAAATATGCCGTCAGCGATCAGCCCGAAATGGTGTTCAGCGTCCCGGTTGTGGTGAAGCTATTGATGTGTGGGGTTGCGCTTGGCTTTGGCTACGCCGCCTGGAATATCGGTATTCTTCACGGTAACGTCACGGTGCTTGCGGCTGTCTCTTATTTCACGCCCGTTCTTTCCGCCGCGCTGGCGGCTATTGTGCTGAGCTCTCCGCTTTCATTCTCATTCTGGCAAGGGGCATTAATGGTGTGCGCCGGATCGTTACTGTGCTGGTATGCCACCCGCAAATAGTATTTTTATTTTTTGCCGGGTACCCAATATGCCCGGCACAAAATTAACAATTATTTAATGTGTGATCACACCCTCGAATATAATTAGTAACATTCGAGACAACTAAAATTTCTGTATAGAATGCCCACAGATAGCCAGAGCCGTTGTGGAAGTTGACATAAACTGACAACACAGGTAATTAGTTCAGCGCCAATATTACCGCGCTATATAGCACAAAGTGCAATAGTTTATTTCTGAATATTTCACTTAGAAAACAGACACTGGCTCACCGGAAAATTCATAATCCGCTGTTTTATAATATGTTATCGCGCCCCACACGTTGATACTCTCTGTCAAATTCCTTTAATTCCCCAGAAAAACTAAAACGTCCAGAAATTATTTACAGCCATATTATCGTGCTTTGTTAATAATCAATTTATGTCTATATATTAACCTGATTGAGCGATTTAAGGGCAATTTACCCGATCGGGATCACACTAATTGAAATTATCTTTAATATTTTGAAACTTATTATTGAAAGCAGTCTACGGAATTTTAAAAATAGTCTGCCATTGACGATAAGCCTCGTTTAAAAATCGCTCAGGTGGCGTAGGAAATACCTAAATAAAATTATAAGGATTATTTAAGATGAAACTTAAATTAGTTGCAGTGGCAGTGACATCCATGTTGGCAGCTGGCGTTGTTAACGCGGCTGAAGTTTTTAACAAAGACGGTAACAAACTGGATCTGTACGGCAAAGTTACTGGTCTGCACTATTTTTCTGATGATGCTGGTAGCGACGGCGACAAAACGTATGTTCGTCTGGGCTTCAAAGGTGAAACTCAGATCAACGATCAGCTGACCGGATACGGCCAGTGGGAATATGAGTTCAAGGGCAATCGCTCCGAAGCTCAGGGTTCCGACGGCAACAAAACCCGTCTGGCCTACGCTGGTCTGAAATTCGATGAATTCGGTTCCTTCGACTACGGTCGTAACTACGGTGTGGCTTATGACATCGGCGCGTGGACTGACGTTCTGCCAGAGTTCGGTGGCGATACCTGGACGCAGACTGATGGCTTCATGACCGGCCGTACCACTGGCGTTGCAACCTACCGTAACACCGACTTCTTTGGTCTGGTTGACGGCCTGAACGTGGCTGCTCAGTACCAGGGTAAAAACGACCGTTCAGAGATCACCGAATCCAACGGTGACGGCTGGGGTCTGTCTTCTACCTATGAATTCGACGGCTTCGGTGTGGGTGCGACCTACGCGAAATCTGACCGTACTGACCGTCAGGTTCGTGCTGCAAGCAACCTGAACGCCGGTGGCGAAAACGCAGAAGTCTGGGCTGCTGGCCTGAAGTACGATGCGAACAACATCTACCTGGCAACCACCTACTCTGAAACCCGCAACATGACGGCGTTCGGTAACGGTCACGTTGCCAACAAAGCGCAGAACTTCGAAGTTGTGGCGCAGTACCAGTTCGACTTCGGTCTGCGTCCATCCATCGCTTACCTGAAATCCAAAGGTAAAGACATCGGTTCTTATGGCGACCAGGATCTGGTTGAATACGTTGACGTTGGCGCGAGCTACTACTTCAACAAAAACATGTCCACCTACGTTGATTACAAAATCAACCTCGTGGATGACAGCCAGTTCACCAAAGATGCCAAAGTGGCTACCGACAACATCGTGGCTGTAGGTCTGACCTACCAGTTCTAAGATCTGTTAGTTCAAAAGGCCAGCCCTCGCGGCTGGCCTTTTTTATTACTGCTGCCCTCCGACCTTCGCCAGACTAAACCAGATCCCGACCGCCAGAATCAGCAGCATACCTCCCGCACTGCCCAGGGCCACGCTGTGCGAGGTGATGAACGCAGTTTTCGCCGCCGTCATCACCGGCTCGGCCAGTGACGGCGTCAGCTCCTGCGCCACCTTCATCGCTTCACCGATGGACGACGAGGCTTTATCGGTCAGCGACGCGCTCAGCCCCTGCGGCAGTACAATAGACGCCGAAAAGCTGCGGGTTAACAGCAAACCGAAAATGGCGATCCCCAGACCAGCGCCCAGCTCGTAGGACATGGTTTCGATCGCGCCTGCGGCGGCCGCTTTCTCTTTCGGCGCGGCAGCCATGATCGCTGACGTCGATGCCAGCAGTGCGCTGGCGGCACTGAAGCCCAACAGCACCATCAGGCTCCACGCCTGCCACTGTTGGGTGCTGAAATCAAGCATCGACAGGCCGATAAAACTGACTGCGCTTAGCCCCATGCCTCCGGCCGCGACAATGCGCAGCCCCAGACGCCCGACCAGCACACCCGCGATCGGCCCGCTAAATCCGCTCGCCACCATCACCGGCAGCATAAATATCCCTGCTTCAAACGGCGTAAAACCATGCACAAACTGCAACTCCTGCGCCATCAGCAGTTCAAAGCCCACCAGCGCAATCATGGCGGTCATCGCCATGACCACGCCGCTTAAAATAATGCGATGGCAAAACAGACGCATGTCGATCATCGGTACGCGCGCGCGCAGCTGGATACGGACGAAGATAAACAGCATCACCGCCCCGGTAAGCAGCGTAATGGTCACCATCCACGGCGACAGCACCCCTTTCAGGGCGGTTTTGGCGCTATAGACCAGCAGTAAAATCGCCACAATTAGCATAATGGCATGGCTGATATTGAGCGGCTGCTCGGGCCGCCCCTGCTGAGCAGGCACAAAGCGCGCAGCAAGCGAAACCACCATCAGCACGATCGGCACATTAATCAGGAACACCGAACCCCAGTAAAAGTGCTCCAGCAGCATGCCGCCAATCAGCGGGCCAAACGCCGCGCCGCCCGACCCAACGGCAGCCCAGACGCCGAGGGCGATATTACGGTGCCGCGCATCAATAAACAGCGTGCGGATCCCTGCAAGCGTAGCCGGAATAATCATCGCCGCGCCTATCGCCAGCGACGCGCGGGCGGCAATCAGCCAGCCCGCGGACGGCGCAAAAGCCGCCGCTAACGATGACAGGCCAAACAGCACGCTGCCGATCATCAGCAGGCGCTTAAAACCTATGCGATCGCCCAGCGCGCCCATCGGCAGCACCATCCCCGCCATCACCAGCGAGTAAATATCAATAATCCACAGCAATTCGTTGCCGCTGGCACCCAGCGTCATGCTCAATGTTGGTGCCGCCACGTGCAGCACCGTCGCGTCAATCGCCACCGGGATATATACCAGCACGATAATCACTAACGCTAACCACTGACGAAACATAAATTTCCTTTTCAGTTAAAAACTGGACACATGTCCAGATTGCGATCCTACGTAAAGTTGAACACTTGTCCAGCTCTTTGTTACACTCGTTTCGTTGCCATTGAGAGTGAGAAATTATGCGTTATCTGAGCAAGGACGAGCGGCGGGAAGAGATCCTCCAGGCCGCGATGCGCGTGGCGCTGACCGAAGGATTCGCTGCAATGACCGTGCGCCGCATCGCCACCGAAGCGGGCGTCGCCACCGGGCAGTTGCATCACCACTTTGCGTCGGCGGGCGAGCTTAAGTCGCTGGCGTTTGTCCGGCTAATCCGCGATTTGCTGGATGCTGAAATCGTTGGCGAAAACGCTGGCTGGCGCGAGCGCCTGCATGCCATGCTCGGCAGCGATGACGGCGGGTTTGAGCCCTACATTCGGCTGTGGCGAGAGGCGCAAATTCTCGCCAGCCGGGATAGCGATATTAAAGGCGCCTACGTTTTGACTATGGAGATGTGGCACCAGGAAACGGTTGCGATTATCAGGGCCGGGGCGGAGGCCAACGCCTTTACGCTTGCTGACCAGCCGGAAAATATCGCCTGGCGTTTAATTGGTCTGGTATGTGGCCTGGATGGCATATACGTATTAAATATGCCTGAAATGGACGACGCGGCCTTTAATAAGCATCTGGATAAACTTATCTCCCTCGAATTGTTTTAATACTCCCATCGGGGTATTAATTTCCGCAAAAAGTTACAATTAGTAACACATAAAGCGAACCCAGATTCCCATTCCAAACTCAGGGATTCGCTTTTTTATCTATCCTTTCAGATGTATCCCATAACATCCAATAATTCCTACAAGCTACCGACAGGTATCTTTCTGTTTTTATTTAATTTTTTCTCTCCACTTGGGTAAGCAAGAGGGTGATATGTCACATCAAAGCGAGAAGAGTAACCAGCATCTGTTGAGTAACTGGAAACCGGAAAATGCGCAATTTTGGGAGAATAAAGGGAAACATATCGCACGAAGAAACCTATGGATTTCCGTGGCGTGTTTGCTTCTCGCGTTTTGTGTCTGGATGTTGTTTAGCGCTATTGCGGTAAACCTTAATAAGGTCGGATTTAATTTCAGCACCGATCAGCTTTTTATGCTAACGGCATTACCTTCTCTCTCCGGCGCGATATTGCGTGTCCCCTACTCTTTTATGGTGCCGATATTTGGCGGGCGTTACTGGACCGTGTTAAGCACCGTTATCCTGGTCGTACCCTGTGTCTGGCTTGGGATCGCCATCCAGAATACCGCCACGCCTTACTGGGTCTTTATCATCATTGCACTGCTGTGCGGTTTTGCCGGCGCCAACTTCGCTTCCAGCATGGGAAACATCAGTTTCTTCTTCCCGAAAGCCAGACAGGGCAGCGCGCTGGGCATTAACGGCGGGCTGGGTAACCTGGGTGTGAGCGTGATGCAGCTGGTTGCGCCGCTGGTGATTTTCCTGCCGATGTTTACCTTTCTCGGCGTTCACGGCGTCCCCCAGGAGGATGGCTCGACGATGTGGCTGGCGAACGCGGCGTGGATCTGGGCGCCGCTGCTGATTCTGGCCACCCTTGCGGCGTTTTTTGGCATGAACGACATCGCCAGCTCGAAAGCATCCATTGCCAGCCAGCTTCCGGTACTTAAGCGCTTTCACCTCTGGCTGCTGAGCCTGCTTTATCTGGCAACCTTCGGCTCGTTTATCGGTTTCTCGGCAGGCTTTGCCATGCTGTTGAAAACCCAGTTTCCGGACGTAAATATCCTCCACCTCGCCTTCTTTGGCCCGCTGATTGGCGCCCTGGCGCGTTCGGCTGGCGGGATGATTTCAGACAGGCTGGGCGGCGTACGGGTGACGCTGATCAACTTCGTCTTTATGGCCATCTTTAGCGCCCTGATTTTCCTGACACTCCCCGGGTCTGGTTCAGGCAGTTTTATCGCCTTCTATCTGGTCTTTATGGGCCTGTTTCTGACCGCAGGCCTGGGCAGCGGCTCGACCTTCCAGATGATCGCGATTATCTTTCGCCAAATCACCCTCGACCGCATAAAAAAACAGGGCGGGAGCGACGAACAGGCACAGCATGAAGCGGTGACCGAAACGGCTGCCGCGCTGGGCTTTATCTCTGCCATCGGTGCGGTAGGCGGGTTCTTTATTCCCAAAGCCTTTGGCACATCCCTGGCGATGACCGGATCCCCTGTGGGCGCCATGAAAGTCTTCCTCGTGTTTTACATCGTCTGCGTACTCGTCACCTGGCTGGTGTACGGCCGCAAATCCTCACAAAAATAATAACTACATCTTCGCCGGAGCGTGATGCCTCACCCTCCGGCCATGCTATCGAAGCAGGAGAAATGTCATGAGCAAACTGTTGGACCGCTTCCGTTACTTCAAAACAAAAGGCGACAGTTTCGCCGATGGGCACGGGCAGGTGTACCACACCAACCGCGACTGGGAGGACAGCTACCGTCAACGCTGGCAGTTCGATAAAATTGTGCGATCCACCCACGGCGTTAACTGCACCGGCTCCTGTAGCTGGAAGATTTATGTCAAAAATGGCCTGGTGACCTGGGAAACCCAGCAGACCGACTACCCGCGTACCCGCCCTGACCTGCCTAACCACGAACCACGCGGCTGCCCGCGCGGCGCAAGCTACTCCTGGTATCTCTACAGCGCCAACCGCCTGAAATACCCGCTGGTGCGCCGTCGGCTGATCGAACTCTGGCGCGAGGCGCTGGCGCAGCATACCGATCCGGTGCTGGCCTGGGACGCCATTCAGAACGATCCGCAGAAAGCGCAGAGCTACAGGAAGGCGCGCGGTAAAGGCGGTTTTATCCGCTCAAACTGGAAAGAGCTTAACCAGCTGATTGCTGCCGCCAACGTCTGGACCATCAAAAACTACGGCCCGGATCGGGTAGCCGGTTTTTCCCCCATCCCGGCCATGTCGATGGTCTCTTATGCCGCCGGTACGCGCTATCTCTCCCTGCTCGGCGGCACCTGCCTGAGCTTCTATGACTGGTATTGCGATCTGCCTCCGGCGTCGCCGATGACCTGGGGCGAACAGACCGACGTGCCGGAATCGGCGGACTGGTACAACTCCAGCTATATCATTGCCTGGGGCTCGAACGTGCCGCAGACGCGTACCCCCGACGCCCACTTCTTTACCGAAGTGCGTTACAAAGGCACCAAGACCGTCGCCATTACGCCGGACTTCTCGGAGGTGGCAAAGCTCAGCGACCAATGGCTGGCCCCCAAACAGGGTACCGACAGCGCCCTTGCCATGGCGATGGGGCATGTGATCCTCAAAGAGTTCCATCTTGATAACCCGAGCGATTACTTCCTCAACTATTGCCGCCGCTACACCGACATGCCGATGCTGGTTCTGCTGGATGAACAGGCTGACGGTCGCGTGGTGCCGGGCCGCATGCTGCGTGCATCGGATCTGGCCGACGGGCTGGGTGAAACCAATAATCCGGAGTGGAAAACCATCGCCTTTGACGTGGCCGGAAATCTGGTGGCGCCGAATGGTTCCATCGGCTTCCGCTGGGGTGAAAAAGGCAAATGGAACCTGGAGTCGCTGGCCGCGGGACAGGAAACCGAGCTGACGCTTTCCCTGCTCATCACCCACGACAGCGTGGCAGACGTGGCCTTCCCTTACTTCGGGGGCAACGAGAACCCGCATTTCCGCAGCGTGAAGCAGGAGCCGGTGCTGACGCGCCGAGTACCGAGTAAGACCCTGACGCTGGCCGACGGCAGCCAGAGACGCGTGGTTAGCGTGTACGATCTGGTGCTCGCAAACTACGGCCTCGATCGCGGTCTGGAAGACAGTAACGCGGCGACAAACTACGCCGAGATAAAAGCCTACACCCCGGCCTGGGGCGAACAAATTACCGGCGTCCCCGCTTATCTGATAGAAAAAATCGCCCGTGAATTTGCCGACACGGCGCATAAGACCCACGGACGGTCGATGATCATTCTCGGGGCCGGTGTGAACCACTGGTACCACATGGACATGAACTACCGCGGGATGATCAACATGCTGGTCTTCTGCGGCTGCGTCGGGCAGAGCGGCGGCGGCTGGTCGCACTATGTCGGCCAGGAAAAGCTGCGCCCGCAAACCGGCTGGCTGCCGCTGGCCTTCGCGCTGGACTGGAACCGTCCGCCGCGCCAGATGAACAGCACATCGTACTTTTACAACCACGCCAGCCAGTGGCGCTATGAGAAGCTCACCGCAAGGGAGTTGCTTTCTCCCCTCGCAGACGCATCGAAGTTTACCGGTCACCTGATTGATTTCAACGTCCGCGCCGAGCGTATGGGCTGGCTCCCTTCCGCGCCGCAGCTCAACCTCAACCCGCTGCACGTGAAAGCTCGCGCCGACGCCGCCGGGATGTCGCCGCAGGATTACACCGTGCAGGCGTTAAAATCGGGTGATATTCGCTTCGCCTGCGAACAGCCGGACAACGGCAAGAACCACCCGCGCAACCTGTTCGTCTGGCGTTCTAACCTGCTCGGTTCGTCCGGGAAAGGCCATGAATACATGCTGAAATACCTGCTTGGCACCGAGAGCGGTATTCAGGGTGAGGATTTAGGCTCAACGGACGACGTGAAACCTGAAGAGGTGGAATGGCAAACCGCCGCCATTGAGGGCAAGCTGGATCTGCTGGTGACGCTTGATTTCCGTATGTCCAGCACCTGCCTGTTCTCGGATATCGTCCTGCCCACCGCCACCTGGTATGAAAAAGACGATATGAATACCTCGGACATGCATCCGTTTATTCACCCGCTCTCCGCCGCCGTTGACCCGGCGTGGGAGTCCCGCAGCGACTGGGAGATTTACAAGGGCATCGCCAAAGTCTTCTCTGAAGTGTGCGTCGGACATCTCGGCACCGAAACTGACGTGGTGCTACAGCCGCTACAGCATGACTCCCCGGGGGAGCTGTCGCAGCCTTTTGATATTCTGGACTGGCGCAAAGGCGAGTGCGATCTGATCCCCGGCAAAACCGCGCCAAACATTGCAGTCGTCGAGCGCAACTATCCGGAAACCTACGAGCGCTTTACGGCGCTTGGCCCGCTGCTGGACACGCTCGGCAACGGCGGAAAAGGCATATCGTGGAACACCCAGAATGAGGTCGATTTCCTCGGCAAGCTCAACTACGTCAAGCTCGACGGCCCGGCGAAAGGCCGTCCGCGCATTGAAACCGCCATTGATGCTTCAGAGGTGATCCTGGCTCTTGCGCCGGAAACTAACGGTCAGGTCGCGGTCAAAGCCTGGGAGGCCCTCGGCGAACTGACCGGGCGCGATCACACCCATCTGGCGCTGAACAAAGAAGACGAGAAAATCCGCTTCCGCGATATTCAGGCGCAGCCGCGCAAAATTATCTCCAGCCCAACGTGGTCCGGCCTTGAGAGCGAGCACGTGTCGTATAACGCAGGCTATACCAACGTTCACGAGCTGATCCCGTGGCGCACGATTTCCGGCCGCCAGCAGCTGTATCAGGATCACGCCTGGATGCGCGCCTTCGGTGAAAGTCTGGTGGCCTATCGTCCACCGATTGATACCCGCAGCGTCACCCATATGCGCGAGATCCCGCCGAATGGCTACCCTGAAAAAGCGCTTAACTTTCTGACGCCGCACCAGAAATGGGGCATTCATTCCACCTACAGCGAAAACCTGCTGATGCAGACCCTGTCGCGCGGCGGGCCCATCGTCTGGATCAGCGAAACCGACGCGCGCGAGCTGGGCATTGAGGACAACGACTGGATTGAAGCCTTCAACGCCAACGGCGCCCTCACCGCCCGCGCGGTGGTCAGCCAGCGCGTGCCGCCGGGCATGACCATGATGTACCACGCTCAGGAGCGAATCCTGAACATTCCGGGTTCAGAAGTAACCGGACGGCGCGGCGGGATCCACAACTCGGTTACCCGCGTCTGCCCGAAACCGACCCACATGATCGGCGGCTACGCGCAGCTGGCGTACAGCTTCAACTATTACGGCACCGTCGGCTCGAACCGCGACGAGTTCATCATGATCCGCAAAATGAAAAACATTAACTGGCTGGACGGCGAAGGTCGGGATCAAGTACAGGAGGCGAAAAAATGAAAATACGCTCACAGGTTGGCATGGTACTGAATCTCGATAAATGCATTGGCTGCCACACCTGCTCGGTCACCTGTAAGAACGTCTGGACCGGGCGCGAAGGGATGGAGTACGCGTGGTTTAATAACGTCGAAACCAAACCCGGCATCGGCTATCCGAAAAACTGGGAAGATCAGGATGAGTGGCAAGGCGGCTGGATCCGCGGTATTCACGGCAAGCTGACCCCACGCCTCGGCGGGAAAATGGGCGTCCTGTCGAAAATTTTCGCCAACCCCGTGTTGCCGCAGATTGACGATTACTATGAACCTTTCACCTTCGATTACCAGGATCTGCACCGCGCCCCGGAGGGGGATCACCTCCCTACCGCCCGCCCACGTTCGCTGATCGACGGTAAGCGGATGGATAAGATCGTCTGGGGACCAAACTGGGAGGAGCTGCTGGGCGGCGAGTTCGAAAAACGCGCCCGCGACCGCAACTTCCAGAAGATCCAGAAGGAGATGTACGGTCAGTTTGAAAACACCTTCATGATGTACCTGCCGCGCCTGTGCGAGCACTGCCTGAACCCGAGCTGCGTCGCCACCTGCCCGAGCGGTGCAATTTACAAGCGCGAAGAGGACGGCATTGTGCTGATCGACCAGGACAAATGCCGCGGCTGGCGTCTGTGCATTAGCGGCTGTCCGTACAAAAAAATCTACTTCAACTGGAAAAGCGGCAAGTCAGAGAAGTGCATCTTCTGCTATCCGCGCATCGAGTCCGGCCAGCCGACTGTCTGCTCGGAAACCTGCGTCGGACGCATCCGCTATCTCGGGGTGCTGCTGTATGACGCAGACCGCATTGAAGAGGCGGCCAGCACCGAGCATGAAACCGATCTGTATGAGCGCCAGTGCGACGTGTTCCTTAACCCGAACGATCCGGCGGTGATTGAGGAAGCGCTGAAACAGGGTATTCCGCAGAACGTCATCGACGCGGCACAGCGTTCCCCGGTTTACAAAATGGCGATGGACTGGAAGCTCGCCCTGCCGCTACACCCGGAATACCGCACCCTGCCGATGGTCTGGTATGTGCCGCCGCTGTCACCGATTCAGTCCTACGCGGACGCGGGTGGTCTGCCGCAGAGCGACGGCGTACTGCCTGCGGTAGAAAGCCTGCGCATCCCGGTGCAGTACCTGGCAAACATGCTCAGCGCGGGCGATACCGGCCCGGTGCTGCGCGCCCTGAAGCGCATGATGGCAATGCGTCACTACAAGCGCTCCCAGACCGTGGAAGGCGTGACCGATACCCGCGCCATTGAAGAGGTCGGCCTGACCGAAGCGCAGGTTGAAGAGATGTACCGCTATCTGGCGATTGCCAACTACGAAGACCGCTTCGTGATCCCCACCAGCCACCGCGAAATGGCACGCGACGCTTTCCCGGAGAAAAACGGCTGCGGCTTCACCTTCGGCGACGGCTGTCACGGCTCCGACACAAAATTCAACCTCTTCAACAGCAGCCGCATCGACGCGATCAACATCACCGAAGTGCGCGATCACGGGGAGGGAGAGTAATGCAAATCCTCAAAATCATCGCGCTGCTCATTGAGTATCCCGATGAGCTGCTATGGGAAAACCGTGACGAAGCGCTTTCCCTGGTGGAACAGGATGCGCCCATGCTGCTGCCGTTTGCGCAGCAGCACCTGAGCGCCCCGCTGCTGGATAAGCAGGCCGAATGGTGTGAAGTCTTCGAGCGGGGACGCGCAACGTCGCTGCTGCTGTTCGAGCACGTTCACGCCGAGTCGCGCGATCGCGGTCAGGCGATGGTCGACCTGATGAGCCAGTATGAGAAAGCCGGGCTGGAGCTGGATTGCCGCGAGCTGCCGGACTATCTGCCGCTCTATCTGGAATATCTCAGTATCGTCAGCGACGACGAGGCACGTGAAGGGCTGCAAAACGTCGCGCCTATACTGGCGCTGATTGGAGGCCGCCTGAAACAGCGCGAGGTCGCGCATTACCAGCTGTTTGACGCCCTGCTGTCGCTGGCGGAAACACGGCTTTCCAGCGACAGCGTGGCGAAACAGGTGTCCGGTGAAATACGGGATGATACCCGTCAGGCGCTGGACGCCGTGTGGGAAGAGGAACAGGTCAAGTTTATCGAAGACAACGCCACATCGTGCGACAGTTCGCCGATGCAGCAATATCAACGACGCTTTAGCCAGGACGTCGCGCCGCAGTACGTGGACGTCAGCGCCGGAGGCCCAAAATGACTCATTACCTGAACGTGTTTTTCTATGACATTTATCCGTACATCTGCGCCACCGTCTTTTTCCTTGGCAGCTGGCTGCGCTACGACTACGGGCAGTACACCTGGCGCGCCTCGTCGAGCCAGATGCTCAGCAAGCGCGGGATGAACTGGGCTTCGAACCTGTTTCATATCGGCATTCTGGGGATCTTCTTCGGGCACCTGTTCGGCATGTTAACCCCGCACTGGATGTACGCCTGGTTTTTACCCATCGCGGTTAAACAGCAGTTAGCCATGATTGCGGGGGGTATTTGCGGGGTGCTAACGCTGATTGGCGGCTCTATGCTGCTGATCCGCCGCCTGTTCAACCAGCGGGTGCGCGCCACGTCCACCACGCCGGATATTATCATCATGAGTATCCTGCTGCTTCAGTGCATCCTTGGGCTGTCGACCATTCCTTTCTCCGCCCAGTATCCTGACGGAAGCGAGATGATGAAGCTGGTCGGCTGGGCGCAGGGGATCGTGACGTTTAAGGGAGGCTCGTCGGAAATGCTGAGCGGCGTCGCGCCGATCTTCCGCGTGCATCTGGTGCTGGGGATGACGATCTTCCTTATCTTCCCGTTCACCCGCCTGGTGCACGTGTGGAGCGCGCCGTTTGAGTATTTTACCCGTCGCTATCAGGTTGTGAGATCGCGCCGTTGATTTTGTCGGGTGGCGGCTACGCCTTATTCCACCTACGTTCACACTCCCGTAGGCCCGGTAAGGCGTAGCCGCCACCGGGCTATTTCCCCGCCTGCGGATGCGTATCAAACCCCGCCATCACGGCCGTCAGCTCTGCCAGGGTAAAGCCGTGCTTCGGGTCATCAACGCCCAGGCCAAACCGCGCCTGCATCAGCTGATACAGCGCCTCCGCATCCGGCAAATGGATCTGCTCTTCCACATGACCGTTCTGCCAGTGGGTAAAATTAAAGTTGGTCAGCGTTAGCTTGCCCCCGTCCGGCAGGTGGCGACACATCAGCAGGTGATGACGGAAATGGGACTGCGGCCAGTGCGCCGACCAGAAGTTTCCCATCACGTAATCGTTGAAGTACTGGGTCGCCAGGTCAAAATGGTACATCGACTGCCAGTGGTCGTGATGGCGGAATTGCAGTATCCAGTCGTTACCCTCGCTCAGCAAACGATAACGCCCGTGCGGGGTTTCCTGTTCCTCGTTGGCGATCAAACGAATCGGCGCCGTCAGCGTTTGTCCGCCAAATCCCACATCGGCGATCCAGCCCTCGCCGTTCAGCTCAACCATCAGCAACCGGTGCGTACGCGGCGGCATCTGCGACGGATTGGCCAGCACAACCCGCCCCAGCACGCTGCGCACCGTAAACCCGACTTCGCGCAATACCCGCTCAAACAAGCCGTTTTGCTCGAAGCAATACCCCCCTCGACGTGCGGTGACCAGTTTATCCACCAGACACCCGTCGTCCAGATGGATTTCCCGCGGCAAAACGACGTCGATATTTTCGAAGGGGATCGCGCAGTTATGGTGTAAATGCAGCCCCCGCAGGGTATCGATATTAACCTGTACGGGCTGCTGCCAGCCCGTGCGGGCAAAATAAGCACTCAGAAATGGGGACATGATTTGCTCCAGGATGTGATATCCCCTGTTTATAAACTATTTTCCCTTTTGCATATGCGTAAAAGTGCTTTTTCGTCATACTCATCGTGTACACGAGGAGATCCTATGAGCCACTTTCGCCCTGTTGAATTACGTCACGCCAGCCGCCTTCTGAATCACGGTCCAACCGTGCTCATCACCAGCCGGGATAAGACCATCGATCGTCGCAATGTCATGGCCGCCGCATGGTCTATGCCGGTGGAATTTGAACCCCCGCGTATCGCGATTGTGGTAGACAAAAGCGCGTGGTCACGGGAGTTGATCGAACGCAGCGGGAAATTCGGCATTGTGATCCCCGGCGTGGCGGCAGCCAACTGGACCTGGGCGGTCGGCAGCGTCAGCGGGCGCGACGAGGATAAATTTAACTGCTACGGGATCCCGGTTATTTATGGCCCTGAGCTTGACCTGCCGGTTATAGAAGAGAAATGTCTGGCTTGGATGGAGTGCCGGTTATTACCTGTCACCTCTGCGGCAGAGAAATATGACACTCTGTTTGGCGAAGTGGTTTCCGCCGCGGCGGATGAACGCGCATTTGTCGCCGGACGCTGGCAGTTTGACGGGGATAAGCTGAATACGCTGCATCATCTGGGAGCGGGTACGTTTGTCGCGAGCGGGAAAATGGTGAAGGCGCTGGAATGATTTTTTAATTATACCCATATGAATTATATAAAATTTCTATGGCATTTTATGTTTATCATGACGATGTTAAACGGAGGATATTTCAGAAGCTGTTGTATAAACAATCTTTCGTAAAGGAAATATCCATGTCATGGAACAAAGATGGCGCAATATCATATGCGAAATCACACGCGCAGCCCAGCAGCACGGGTTATTGTGCTCGTTACGTAACAGAAGCGATCAGAGCGGGTGGTCGATTAAAACTCCCCAACACGCGTCTGGCAAAAGATATGGGGCGCACATTAGTCAATGCAGGCTTTCACCTGGTATATGATCAACCCCATGCTGGTGACGTCGCAGTTATCCAAAATATAGTTGGTCATGATAGCGGTCACGTTTGTATATACGATGGTCAACAGTGGATCAGCGATTTTGTGCAACGCACCATGTATCCTGGGCAGGCTTACCGCAACATACAACCTCATTACGAACTGTTCAGGCATGATTAATGAAACCACTCTACTTTTTACTTTTCGCCCTGTCTCCGCTCGCGGCCGCAGAAAATATTTATGCACCGGGTCAGGCGGCACTTAAATTCAATCAATGGTATATAGCGCAGTTAGATCAGAACAAACCACCCGTACTCAATCCAGACATTATGAACGAGTACGTAGCCTCAGGGACCATTGCAGCAATTAAAGAAATGTACTCTGGCGACAGTAACGATAAAGATATGCCCGATGCGGATATGTTTATCAAAGCGCAGGACTGGGATGATGACTGGAATCAGATAACCGTCTTACATTCTGATTTTGACGCCGTTTGCACAAACGTCTATGTCGCATTTGGTAAGAAGCAAGATCATGTTATTGCAGATTGTCTCGTTGAAGAGCAAGGAAAATGGAAAGTGCGATCGGCGACGCTAATTAAGTAACAGGCATAAACTCCCTGTCGCGATAATAAAGACACATGGTAGCCAAATGACTACCATGTGCAATTAATTAACTCTTCACACGCTTCGCAATAATCTCATCCGCCACATTCCGCGGAGCTTCCGCAAAATGATGGAATTCCATCGTATACGTCGCGCGCCCCTGGGACATCGAGCGCAGCGTGGTGGCATAACCAAACATCTCAGCCAGCGGGACGTCAGCGCGAATAATCTGGCTGCCGTACTGCTCTGCCATCCCCTGCACCAGGCCGCGACGGGAGGAGAGATCGCCCATAATGTTCCCGGCATACTCTTCCGGCGTTTCCACCTCAACGTGCATGACCGGCTCAAGAATAACCGGGTCCGCCCGCCGTGCGCCCTCTTTGAAGCCGAGGATCGCCGCCATGCGGAAGGCCATCTCCGAGGAGTCAACGTCATGGTAAGAACCAAACGTCAGGGTCGCTTTCACATCCACCACCGGATAGCCCGCCAGCACACCCGTATTCATGGCTTCTCGCAACCCTTTTTCCACCGACGGGATGTACTCCCGCGGCACCACCCCGCCTTTGGTGGCATCTTCAAACACAAAACCACTCCCGGCTGCTAACGGCTCAAGGCTCAGGACCACATGACCGTACTGCCCTTTCCCGCCGGACTGTCGGACAAATTTACCTTCTATATCTTTCACCGCTTTACGCAGGGTTTCACGGTAGGTGACCTGCGGACGACCAATGTTCGCCTCAACGCCAAACTCGCGCTTCATGCGGTCGACGATGATCTCCAGATGCAGCTCGCCCATCCCGGAGATAATCGTCTGACCGGACTCTTCGTCCGTGTGCAGGCGGAACGACGGATCTTCCGCCGCCAGGCGCTGTAGAGCGATCCCCATTTTCTCCTGATCGGCCTTGGTTTTCGGCTCAATCGCCAGCGAAATAACCGGATCCGGGAACTCCATCCGTTCAAGGGTGATCACCGCATTCGGGTCGGTCAGCGTGTCACCGGTGGTGACGTCTTTCAGCCCGACACAGGCTGCGATATCCCCTGCGCGCAGCTCGTCCACCTCATGGCGATCGTTGGCATGCATCAGCACGATGCGCCCGATACGCTCTTTTTTGCCCTTCACCGGGTTGTACACCGCGTCGCCTTTACGCAGTATGCCGGAATAGACGCGGATGAAGGTCAACTGGCCGACGTACGGATCGCTCATCAGCTTGAAGGCCAGCGCCGAGAACGGTTCATCATCGCTTGGGTGGCGCTCGGCGTGCTGTCCGTCTTCGTCTACCCCATCAATAGCGGGCACGTCCAGTGGAGACGGCATCAATTCAATCACCGCGTCGAGCATGCGCTGCACGCCCTTGTTCTTGAAAGCGCTGCCGCACAGCATGGGCTGTATTTCACCGGAGATAGTCCGGATCCGCAGTCCTTTGATGATTTCCGCTTCATCCAGTTCCCCCGTCTCAAGATACTTATCCATAAGCTCATCGCTGGCTTCTGCCGCAGACGAGACCATTTTTTCTCGCCACGTCTGGGCGGTACTCAGCAGATCGTCAGGCACCGGCGCGTAGCTAAATGCCATGCCCTGCGTCGCATCGTCCCACAGAATGGTGCGCATCTTGATGAGATCCACCACGCCGGTGAAGTGTTCTTCTGCCCCCACGGGGATCACAATCGGGACAGGATTGGCTTTCAGCCGCTCCTGCATCATCCGCATCACGCGGAAGAAATCTGCGCCCGGGCGGTCCATTTTGTTGACGAATGCCAGACGCGGAACATGATATTTATTCGCCTGACGCCAGACGGTTTCCGACTGCGGCTGCACGCCACCGACGGAGTCATAGACCATTACCGCGCCGTCGAGCACACGCATGGAACGTTCCACCTCAATGGTGAAATCCACGTGCCCGGGGGTGTCGATAATATTGATGCGGTGCGGTTCAAAGCCTCTGTCCATACCAGGCCAGAAACAGCTTACCGCCGCCGACGTAATGGTGATCCCGCGCTCCTGCTCCTGCGCCATCCAGTCGGTGGTTGCCGCGCCATCGTGTACTTCACCCAGCTTGTGGCTCATCCCGGTGTAAAACAGGATGCGCTCAGTGGTGGTTGTTTTGCCGGCATCGATATGCGCGGAGATACCGATGTTGCGATAACGTTCGAGTGGAATGGGTCGGGGCATGATATTTCCTTAAGTCTTCAAGACTGGTTTGTGACGACCGGGATGGTCGCGTATTCGTTCGTTTGTTATAATAGTCCCATTGTACGTGTATTATCGAACTATTTTTTAACGGTTGACCTATTGTTGATATAGCTCAATCTCACGCGAGACGCAGGAAAACGATGATCCCAAACCACCCGGAACCTGAACAAATAGTGTTGGAAAATGTGCTGTTCGCCCTCGGCAACCCGCTGCGATTAGCGATTATTCGCAGGCTGGCCGACGGCAGCGAACTGAGCTGTAACGCGCTGCGCCCGGAAGAGGTGGTGAAATCCACTATGACTCACCACTGGCGCGTGCTGCGCGACAGCGGCGTGATCTGGCAGCGCCCGCAGGGGCGCGAGAATATGATTTCACTGAGAAGAGAGGATCTGGACGCCCGCTTTCCGGGACTGCTGGCGATCCTGCTCCAGGCTAAGTAGCGGCAGCGTCCTCAAGACGATAAACCGGAATGCGCCGTGTTGTTCCGGTAAGGGTGTCGAACACCTCTGTATCGGACGTCACTATTCTCATCCCCGTCTTCCTTAACCGCTGCACGTCGGCGGCTATGCGCTGGAGGCCAAACCAGAAAAGCCCGTCAAGCGCGGTGACCGCAAGCCCCTGTTCCAGCGCCAGCTGGAGGCGCTCGCGGGGGGCTTTCACCTGCTGAGCGATTTGCCGGTAAGGCACTTCCGAACCGCCGGAGGCATCGATCCGCTGAATACGGGTCTTCAGGTGGTAGGTAAATTCATCTGGAATGCCGTTCAAATCCTGTTTAAGGCTGTAAACGCAGCCAAACCGCTTGCCGTTGAACAGGACATTTTTTTGACTGAGCTGGAACTCATTTCTGATGCCATCAATCAGCTGCGGTGCACGGGTAAGAAGTAACCGGAAGGGAAGCTCAAAGCTGGTCACATAATCCACGTTCAGCAGCGCGAGACGCAGCCGCTCTTCTGCCCCGGATTTCTGGTCATGACACTCGCGCATCACCTCGGCCCACTGGCGCGTCAGACGTTCGGGCTCGCCGGCTTCGGTAAGGAGGTATTTTTCAAGATGATAATCGACTCTTCCGGTCATGTGGGGCATCCCGTCAATGTGGATGCGCTAATTCTATCCAGCGCGGCAGGATTTATAAAGGGCGGAGCGCACCGGCATCCGCCCTGACCGACTACTGCTGGATACTCGACCGGTCCGAAATATCGCTGGCAGATAAGGTTCTTGCAGTAGACGCGACCTGTTTTTTGCGTTTATACCGGTCCGGCTGGCCTTCAGGGCGGGTTTTGAACCGGCGATGCAGCCACATATATTGCTCAGGCGCCATCATCACGGCGCGCTCAATCGCTCTGTTCATTTGCGTGGCCACCGACGCTTTATCGCCTCCCTGCAAGGTATCGCTGATATCTTCCAGAATAAGCAGCTCATACCCTGTGCCATCTGCTTTTCGGCGCGGTACAAACGGGATCACGGCCGGTCTGGCACTTTTCACCAGCATGTAGCTCCCGGCAGTTGTCGCGGCGTCCGGGACGGCAAAAAACGGCACAAACACGCTATTCGTTTTGCCATAGTCGTGGTCCGGGGCATACCACAGGATCTCGTTTTGCTTCAGTGCGCGGATCATGCCCTTCAGGTCATAGCGGTCAAGCATGGTTTTATTGGAACGCAGACGACCGCGCGTTTGCAGCCAGTCGAGCAACGCATTATTGTTGGGACGATACACACCAATACCCGCGTTGAGCATGCCAAAGATGCGTGCGCCTAATTCCAGCGTGAGAAAATGCATGCCAATGAGCACCACGCCCCTACCTTGCGCCCGCGCCTGTTCCATATGTTCGTAGCCGGTCACGCTGAAGTGTTTCCGCACGCGCCAGTTAGGCCAGAACCACGCTATCCCGGTTTCGATGACGCCCATTCCAACCGATTCAAAATTACGCTCAAGTAAACGCTCGCGCTCGTCCTCTTTCATATCAGGAAAGCAAAGCTCAAGATTTCGTCTGGCGATCTCCACGCGGCGTGGAAGCAGGCGCATAGCCAGACGCCCAAGCCTGTGACCTGTTTTCAACAGCAGCGGGTACGGAAGCTGAACCGTGCACCAGAGCGCGGCAATGCCTGCCCAGCTGAGCCAGTAACGAGGATGAATAAAGGCGAGTGAAAACTGAGGTAATTTTGTCATGGAAAAATTATCCTTTTACTAATTTGTACTTAATCTGGTGCAGTTGCAGTGCTTACCTGCTGATTTAACGAATATTGTTCGGAAGGATGAATTGTAGCGGAATCGTTATGGTTTTTATTATCGATTTTTGCGAAAGGGAATAAAAGTGGGGATCGCCGGGTGATATTGCACCACCCGGCAGGCAAGTTACATCGAATAGCCGGGCTTCTTAATCAGTTCATCCAGTTTCGGGCCGATCTCGGTATCCCAGACCTGCGCCTTCCAGTCAGCTTCCTGAATCTCCTGAAGCGCCACGGAGATTGAGCGATCTTTGCTGTTCAGATGACGGGCGATCGCTTCGGCGATATCCGCCGCCAGGGCCGTTTTTTGTTCGTCAGTCAGATCGCGTGGAAAACATTTGATATCAACGTGTGGCATGGGCAGGGCTCCTTTTATAGGTGAGCGTTCCACGTTATCAGATTATATCGTTAGCTTTTAGCACCTTGTGCAGTTCCGGCAGCGCGCAGACGGCATCCGCGACGGCGGTAATATTAGGCGTGTTGGTGGCAAACCACTCATGGCGTGGACCCCAGGTACGCGCAACGGCAATATAGACGTCAAGCAGCGTCAGCTGTTTGCCAAACGCAAACGGCGAGGCGCTGAGCTGGCTGTCGAACCACAGATAAAGCGATTTTCGGTACTCAATGCAGTTTTTCTTCAACTGTTCCGGGGCATCAGGCACCCAGCGTTCCGGGTAATCTGCATACGTAAAGGTGGGATAGACGTTCGCCACAAACCAGATGAGCAGGCGCTGAAACTGCTGGCGCTCGGCCTGCCCAACGGGCGGCGCGAGGTCGGGACGTCTGTCGAGCACCATCAGGGCGATCGCCGCGGTTTCCGTCACGATCGCCCCGTTTTCCAGCTCCAGCGTCGGCACCTGGCACAGCGGGTTCAGTTTCAACAGCAATTCGCGCTGCGGGCCGGGCTGGTCAAACCCGTCCACGTTGACGAACTGATACGGGATGTCTGCCAGAGTCAGCATCACTTCACTGATTGCCGATCCCCAGCCAGGTACGCCATAGAGTTTGATCATGTTGCCCCCTCAGGGATGAAAACCCTAAGTGTAGAGCACCATTAGTAGGTTATCCCGGGCGGATTAACGTCTGAAGACGTCACCGCTTCGCCCGCTTCCCCCCAGCGCGCCAGCACCTTTTGATACTCCCCGCGCTTAATCGCACCGTCCAGCGCAGCCTGCAACGCATACACCAGCCCATTACCTTTTTTGGTTGTGGTGGCGACATAGGCTTTCTTCGGGCCTAAACCCACGACGCGGGTTTTGCCGGTTAACGCGGCTTTATAGGCCGAAACGGACTGCGGTCCAAAGAACACATCCGCCCTGCCGGACTGAATATAAAGATTGCCTGAGGCGTCGTCGGTCAGGTAAACCGGCAACGCAGGCTCGCGCCCGGCCTTTTTATTCTCTTCGTTCCAGCCCAGCAGAATACGCTCCTGATTGGTGCCAGACCCGACAATCACCTTTTTCCCGGCCAGATCTTTCGCACTGGTGATCGACTGTACGTTGCTGGTGGATTTCACCGAGAAGGCCAGGGAATCGACGCGATAGGTCGCAAAATCGAACTTCTCCTTACGTTGCTCGGTGACGGCGATATTCACCAACGCCACGTCATAGCGCCCGGAAGTGATCCCCAGCGGCCAGTCTTCCCACGCCATTGGCACCAGCTTCAGCTTCAGCCCCAGACTGCCCGCCAGCAACCGGGCGATATCCGGGTCGCTGCCAATACGGGTGCGGTTATCACTGGCCAGCAGCGCAAGCGGCGGAGAATTCAGGGCTGAAATCGCCACCGTGAGGGTACCCGGCTCAACAAATTTATAGTTCGCCGGGATTTTCGCCACTGCCTGTTGATCAACCGTCACCGGCAGCGGCTGTTCGTTGGCCTTTAAATCAATGCTGGCGTGGCTCGCCGTCGTGAAGACCAGCCCCGCCAGGAGTCCATATTTCATCTGCGCTCCTTACAGCACTTTTGAGAGGAACTGGCGCGTTCGCGGATGAGACGGTCGGTTTAAAACGTCATCGCTGCTGCCCTGCTCCACAATTTTACCGTCGACCATAAATACCACCTGGTCCGCCACTTCCCGGGCAAAGCCGATCTCATGGGTGACCACCACCAGCGTAGTGCCGGAACGGGCGAGTTTTTTAATCACGTCCAGCACTTCGCCAACCAGTTCCGGATCCAGCGCCGAGGTTGGTTCATCAAACAGCATCACGCGCGGGCGCAGCGCCAGCGCGCGGGCAATGGCGATACGCTGCTGCTGGCCGCCGGAGAGGTGACGCGACCAGGCATCGGCTTTATCGCGCAGTCCTACCACATCCAGCAGGCTGTAGGCGTTTTCAACAGCCTCTTTTTTACTGAACTTTTTATGCGCGATGGGTGCTTCAATCAGGTTTTCCAGCACCGTGAGATGCGGAAAAAGATTGAAGTTCTGAAACACGTACCCAACGTTGACGCGCTGTTTGAGGATCTCTCTCTCTTTTAATTCGTAGAGTTTGTCACCCTGACGGCGATAGCCGATGTAATCCCCGTCAATCTGAATAAAGCCTTCGTCTACGCGCTCCAGATGGTTAATGGCGCGCAGCAGCGTCGATTTTCCCGATCCAGAGGGGCCGAGGATCACCGTCACGGAGCCCGGCGGGATCTCAAGCGTGACGTTATCGAGCGCTTTATGTCGGCCAAAAAACTTACTGACGCCGGTAATGGAAATGTGTCCTTCAGGAGAGGCTTGCATGAACAGGCTCCTGTGCTGGCGAAGTGGTGACCGAACGCGAGCGACTCGCCGCCCGGTTCTGGTTTACGGCGGAGCGGCGCTCGCTGCGGGCGAGTCCACGCTCAATAACATGCTGGATGGCAGACAGTACGGTGGTGATCACCAGATACCAGACGGCCCCCACCATCAACAGCGGGATCACATCCTGGGTGCGGTTGTAGATCATCTGGATCGTGTAGAACAGTTCCGGCATCGCCAGCACGTACACCATCGCCGTCCCTTTTGCGAGGCTGATAATTTCGTTAAACCCGGACGGCAGGATGGTGCGCAGCGCCTGCGGGAGAATTATGCGCACGGTGCGACGCCACGCCGGCAGACCTAGCGCAGCGGCCGCCTCATACTGACCGTGGTCGACCCCAAGGAAGCCCCCGCGAATGATCTCCGCAGTATAGGCGCTCTGCACCAGCGTCAGCCCCACGATGGCGGTAGAAAACTGCCCGAGAACGTTGATGGTTTCAAAGCTGCCCCAGGTAATGCCGGTAAAAGGCACGCCGAGAGAGAGCGTGTCGTAGAGATAGGAGAAGTTATAGAGGATAATCAGCACCACGATCAGCGGCAGCGATCGGAACAGCCAGATGTAACCCCACGCCAGGCTGCTCAACAGCCATGATGACGAGAGCCGCGCCAGCGCCAGCATGCCGCCAATCACCACGCTCAGTACAGTGCTTATCAACGTCAGCAGCAGCGTCTGGCCGACGCCTTCGAGGATCACCGGGTCGAAGAACCAGCGGGCAAATACCGCCCACTCCCAGCGCGGATTAAAGGCCACGGACTGGATCACGACCGCCAGCACAAACAGCGCCACCACGGCGCCAGCAGCGCGCAGCGGATAACGTGCCGGGACCACTTTTATGGTTTCAACGTTGCTCATCGTCGCTCCTTATGCGGTTTTGCTGAGCGCTTCGCGGATCAGCGTCTTGGTGAAACGCAGCCGACCGTCGAACGGCGGCTGGCTGTACTCTTCCGGGTCGCGGTTGAGATCGAACTGCGGCTGAAACCCCTGGCTGAGATAGAGCCGCACCGCCTCCGGCTGACGAAACCCCGTGGTCAGGTAGATGTGGCTGTAGCCCGCCAGCACCGCCCGGCGCTCCAGCTCCTGTACCACGCGCGCGGCCAGCCCCTGCTGGCGCAGCGTTTTATTCGTCCAGATACGTTTGATCTCTGCCGTATGTTCGTCGAAGGGCTTATACGCCCCGGTGGCGATGATCTCGCCATCGCGCTCCAGAACGATAAACAGCCCCTGCGGCGCCAGGTACCACTCTGTCAGCTCGACTTCCGCATCCTTTGAAAAGTAGTCGCCGTAACGAGCGGCGTATTCACCAAAAAGCCCCTCGATAATGGGCTGAAGATCGGCATCTTCCGGCGAAACGTCACGAAATTGTTCGCGCATAGCGCCTCCTTAATCGCCCAGACCCGCCGGGTTAACTTCGGAACTGGGGATACGCTCCACGCCTTCCCCCCAGCGGTTCAGCACCTTGTCGTAATCTCCGTTCTTGATCGCGCCATTCAGCGCGGTTTGAACCGGTTCGACCAGGCCGCTGCCTTTTTTCAGCGTCACCGCGATATGCGCTGCCTTCGGCCAGCCGCCATCGACGCTGCCGACCAGTTTGGTTTTACCGTTAAGCGCCGCTTTCCAGGCACCGATCACGTTCGGGCCAAAGTAGGCGTCCGCGCGTCCGGACTGAAGCGCCAGCGTTTGGGCCGCGTCGTCTTTGGTGTAGATCGGCGTAAAGGGTTTAAGCCCTTTTTTGAGGTTCTCTTCGTTCCATGCCAGCAGAATGGCCTCCTGGTTGGTGCCGGAACCTACGATGATGCGCAGCCCGGCGATATCCTCTGCCTTCACAAGCGAGTTGATCGGACTGGTGGATTTCACGTAGAAGCCAAGTGAATCCTTGCGGTAGGTGGCGAAGTCGAACTTCTCTTTGCGCGCTTTAGTGACGGTGATGTTGCTAATAGCCGCGTCGTATTTCCCGGAGGCAACCCCCAACGGCCAGTCCTCCCAGGAGGTGGGCACCACGTTCAGCTCCAGTCCGAGGCTGTCCGCTACCAGACGCGCGATGTCGACCTCACTTCCCAGCAGAGTTTTGTTGTCGTCGGAA
This sequence comes from Enterobacter cloacae complex sp. AR_0002, assembly GCF_001922365.1. Classification (NCBI taxonomy): domain Bacteria; kingdom Pseudomonadati; phylum Pseudomonadota; class Gammaproteobacteria; order Enterobacterales; family Enterobacteriaceae; genus Enterobacter; species Enterobacter cloacae complex sp. AR_0002. The sequence continues at coordinate 1,164,858 of NZ_CP018814.1, read as the reverse complement.
AAGACCGTCAGTGGCGGTTGATTCAGTCCCGCCACCGCCACGGTAAATTTCCCCGGCACGGCAAAACGATAGTCTTTCGGCAGTTGCGCGATCGCATCGCTGTTTTTGGCGGTATTGATCGGCGTTTTATTGGCCTCAATGCTCACGCCGGTGCCGTTAATATTGACGTTCTCTGCCCAGACGGCAGGGGTAAAGGCCAGCGCAAGCGCCAGAATAAGCGATGATTTCTGCATAGCGTTTTTCTCTTTTATTGTTGTGTGAACTGATTTTTGGGCTCGTCTAAGCCCAGACTTTCGCGCAGCGTGGTGCCGGGATAGTCGGTGCGGAACAGGCCGCGCGCCTGTAAAACGGGCACCACCTGGTCGACAAAGCGCGGGAAGGTGTCCGGCGTGCCGCCCTGAATGATGAAGCCATCCGCCGCCTTCTCTTCGAACCAGGCCTGTAAACCATCGGCCACCTGCTCCGGTGTGCCGGAAAAACGCGGGCGCGGCGATGCGGCTTCCAGCGCGACCTGACGCAGAGTTAAGTTGCGCTCACGGGCGTTACGCTTGATTTCATCGGTGGTGCTGCGAAAGCTGTTTTTGCCCAAATCGCCAATATCCGGGAACGGCGCGTCGAGGGGATACTGGCTGAAGTCGTGATGCTCGAAATATCGTCCGAGGTAATTCAGCGCATCATTAATGGAGACCAGTGCCGCCGTAGTTTGATACTGGTTTTCTACGTCATCGGCGTCGTTTCCAACAATCACGCTGACGCCCTGGAATATATGTAAATCCCCTGCGCGACGGCCGTGACTTTCCAGCTGCTGTTTAACATCGCGGTAAAAAGCCTGGGCTTCTTCCCGCGTGTCATGGTGGGTAAAGATGGCGTCAGCGTGTTTTGCCGCCAGCTTTTTACCGTCGTCGGACGCGCCAGCCTGAAAGACAATCGGACGTCCCTGCGGCGTGCGGCCAATATTCAGCGGGCCGGAAACCTGGAAGAAATCACCGTGGTGATCCAGAGTATGCAGTTTCGACGCATCAAAGAACTGTCCGCTCTCTTTATTGCGGATAAAGGCATCCCCTTCCCAGGAATCCCACAGTCCTTTCACCACGTCGAGATACTCATCGGCAATGCGGTAGCGCAGCGCATGCTCCGGGTGTTTTTCACGTGAGAAGTTCTTCGCTGACCCTTCCAGCGGTGAGGTCACCACGTTCCAGCCCGCGCGTCCGTTGCTCAGGTGATCGAGGCTGGCGAACTGGCGTGCAACGGTGAAGGGCTCGCTGTAGGAGGTGGACAACGTGCCGACCAGTCCCAGGCGCGAGGTGATACTCGCCAGCGCGGACAACACCGTCAGCGGCTCAAAGCGGTTTAAAAAATGCGGAATGGATTTCTCGTTAATATAAAGACCGTCGGCCACAAATATAAAGTCGAGCTTGCCCTCTTCTGCTTTTAAAGCCGTTTCTTTAACGAAATCAAAATTAATGCTGGCATCCGCGACCGCCGCGGGATGGCGCCAGGCAGACATATTACCGGATGCACCATGCAAAATGGTCCCCAGCCGCAATTGACGATGTGCAGTCATATTCACCTCAAATTAATTAAACGTGTTGCAGGGCTTTTTCCGCGAGCTGAGCAAAATAGCGGGCAGCGGGTTCGATTAATGCTTCGTCCGGGTTAAATGCCGGGTGATGTAACCCAAACGGACTGTTGCTGCCAATGCTGACAAACGCGCCGGGTATGTTTTGCAGATAGACCGCGAAATCCTCCCCGCCCATGTGCAGTTCCGCATGCCGGGTTTCATATCCCGCTTCGCGCGCGACCGAGGTGGCAAACACGGCCCAGTGCTCATCGTTCACCAGCGCGGTGGGCCCGGCGTACCAGGTGATGTTGATCTGCGCGCTAAAGGCGCTGGCAAATCCGGCGGCGATTTCACCGACGCGCGCTTTCACGTTCTGCTGCACTTCCGTGCGGTGCGTGCGCAGCGTGCCCTCCAGCTCAACGCTTTCCGGCAGCACATTCCAGGTATTCCCCCCGGCGATGCGCGTCACACTCAGAACAACCGAATCCAGCGTGTTGACGTTACGGCTGGCTACGCTTTGCAGCGCTGTTACCAGCTGGCTTGCCAGCACGATGGCGTCGTTGCCTTCGTGGGGACGTGCGGCATGCGCGCCTTTGCCGGTCACGTGAATAACGAAGCGATCAACGTTGGCATAGAACGGGCCGCCGCGCGTGGCAAACTCGCCGACCGGCAGTGACGGCTCGTTATGCATCCCGAAAATCGCGCGTACGTCGCGTAACGCCCCGGCACGCACCATGCTTTTCGCTCCGCCGAAATTTTCTTCCGCAGGCTGGAACAGGATCCGCACGCGACCGTTGAGCGAGGCTTCCCGCTCTTTCAGCTTTAGCGCGGCGCCGAGGATCACGCTGGTGTGAATGTCGTGTCCGCAGGCATGCATCACCCCGGCACGCCGGGAGCTAAACGGCACCCCGCTGCGCTCGTCGATGGGTAACGCGTCGATATCGGCGCGCAGCGCAACCAGTGCGTTGCCCGTGCCGATCTCCGCAACCAGCCCGGTCTGGAGATCGTAAGGCAGCGGTGCAATCCCGGCTGCCGTCAGCCACTCGCGCAGGCGGGCCGTTGTTTCGACCTCCTGACCGGAGAGTTCAGGGTTCTGGTGCAGCTCACGGCGCCAGGCAATCAGTTGTTCGCTAAAGCTCATACGGTAACCTCCCTGTTAAGACGCGCCTCGGCCAGCAGTCGCAGGGACTGCACGCGCGTTGCGCCATCAGCGACCGGCGTGTCGATGATAAATTCGTCAATCCCCCACTGCTGATGCAGCGCGTTGAGCTGTTCATGCACCGACGCCGCCGTTCCGGCCAGCAGAGACTGCGCCCGACGCGCGATGCGCACCGGTTCACTCCCCGCCTGCCGCGCAAAGGCGTAGGCCTGTTCTTCGCTGGCGACGGTGACGCGCTGTCCGTTTGCCAGCTCCACGCCCCACACTTCAACCTTCTGCGCCAGCGCATCGGCCTCAGCCTGGGTTGGGGCAACAATGGCCTGCACGGCCACAATCACCTCCCGGACGCTGTGTTGACGCCAGGCTGTGACGACGTCGCGCAGCAGCTCAGGGTCACCATTCAGATGGGCGGCAAAGACAAAATGCCAGTCGAGGGAGGCCGCCAGCAGCACGCTTTCGGTACTGGCGCCCAGCAGGAATCCCCGGGCAGGCGCCGGTGGCAGCGGCGTGGCGCGAACGTCCTCCTCCGCTGACTGATTTTCAGGGCGGATCCAGCGATCAAGCTGCGTCAGTTGGTCCGCAAAGCTGCCTTTCTCCTGCGGATTTAGGCCGTACTGCAAGGCGCGGGTAGAGAGCGGCAGACCGCCGGGCGCTTTGCCAACGCCCAGATCAACCCGGCCCGGCGCAATGGCGGCCAGTACGTTAAAATTTTCGGCGACTTTGTAGGGGCTGTAATGTTGCAGCATGACGCCGCCTGAGCCCACGCGAATACGCTTTGTTTGCCCGAGGATCCAGGCAATCAGCAGCTCCGGCGAGGGGCTGGCAAGCTGCGGGGTATTGTGGTGTTCGGCAATCCAGAAGCGGTGATAACCCAGCGTTTCTGCCTGCTGCGCCAGTGCTAAGGTTCGCGCCAGCGCATCGGCGGCTGTTTCGTGTTCTGCGACGGGGCTTTTATCCAGAATGCTGATTCGCCATGACATGTTGCGTTCTCGTTTGACTTAACATGTCGTCATTATTAAAGGCGGATTTCACCTCTGAGAAACAATTAATTTACATTTGGATTGCCGGAAAACGGCAATAGAGAGTCTGTCATCGGCGTGATTTAAGCGAGGCAATGAGTCTTTCGGCATCCTGCCGTCGGGTAATGCGGAGAAAGCGAATGTGTTTGTACTGCGGGTTTTGCATATCCGCTTGATAGCGTTTGCGGTTGCTGCGCCAGGTTTTGATCGTCCAGATGATAATAGAGTCCTTGCTAAGGAACGACCGACGAAAGCTTTCGCGGTTCCCCGTGCCGGGCCAGAGCTCCTGTTTGTGCCAGGCGCGTCTGGAGGCCCGCGTCACCGCTTGCCAGAGCGTGCGGATAAACCCACGATCTATCCACACCACCAGATCGACGTCGCGCCACTTAACGTCGCGTGTGCGGTTGTAATTCCCGTCCAGGACCCAGTCAGGCGAGGCGGCGAGCGCTTTTTCCAGGGTTGCAAGAAACTCATCGTCCGGTGTTCCCTGCCAGTTCGCTCGCCAGTAAAGCCTGTCCATCTCAATGTAAGGGATAGCCAGCGCCTCCGCGATTCGCCTGCCAAACGTGCTTTTCCCACTTCCGCTGGTACCTATGATATTGATTTTCACCGTTCCGCCTGCAAATGCTGAAGAAAACGGATCGAATCATAACGTTAATAATTTGTTTACGAAACGCCAGACTACTCGTTCGGATACTGCTCGTCGGTGACCTTCTCCAGCCACGCCACCGGACTCCCTTCGACCGCTTCTGCGATGGCGATATGGGTCATCGCCGTCTGCGCGCTTGCGCCGTGCCAGTGCTTCACGCCGGGTGGGATCCAGGCGATATCCCCCTGATTCAGCGGTTCCGCCTCTTTCCCCCACTCCTGTAACCAGCCGCGCCCCTGCGTCACGATCAGCGTTTGTCCAAGAGGATGCGTATGCCAGGCGGTACGTGCGCCGGGTTCAAAGGTGACGGTCGCGCCACCGACTTTTGCCGGTTCAGTCGCCTGGAAAGGCGCGTCAATGCGCACGCTGCCGGTAAACCAGGCCTCTGGACCCTGAACGGAAGGTAACGAACCGCTACGGATAATTTTCATGATTTACTCCTCGTTTGCTGTTGCGTTAACAGTAGCGTAAAGCCATGGGGAGCATTAGAGTGCATAATCAGAAAGGAACCATGAGTTCAATTCATAAATCGAGTAAGCCGCCATGTTAAAAGACAACTTCAACGATCTGCTTTCCTTTATGGTCGTCGCCCGGGAGCGCAGCTTTACCCGCGCCGCGGCGCAGCTTGGGGTATCTCAGTCGGCACTCAGCCACGCAATGCGCAATCTGGAGGCGAGGCTGGAAGTCCGTCTGTTAACCCGCACCACCCGTAGCGTAGCCCCTACCGAGGCCGGTGAGCAACTCTTCATGCGCTTAAGCCCCCATCTGCTGGAGATCGAGCAGGAACTCACCGCGTTGCGTGATACCCGCGACAGACCTGCCGGGAATATTCGCCTTAACGCCGGGGAACACGCCATGTCTACAGTGCTGTGGCCTGTGCTTAAACCCTTTATGGCGCAGTATCCTGACATCAACGTTGAAGTCACGGTGGACAATGGGCTGACTGATATTGTTGATGGCCGCTTTGACGCAGGGGTGCGTCTGGGTGAGCAGGTGGCGAAAGATATGATTGCGGTACGTATTGCGCCGGACATGCGCATGGCGGTTGTCGGGTCAGCAGAGTATTTGCAACGTTTCGGCATACCGAAAACGCCGGAGCAGCTCGATCAGCACCGCTGCATTAATATGCGCCTGCCCACACGCGGCGGATTATATGCCTTGGAATTTGAACGGGACGGACGTGAGCTGCGCGTGCGGGTTGACGGCCAGCTGATCCTCAACAGCCTGCCGCAGCGCATCGATGCCGCCGAAAACGGTCTGGGGCTGGCGTATGTTCCGCAAGATGCGGTTCAGGACGCCCTTGCTAAGGGCCGGTTAGTGGGTGTGCTTGAAGCCTGGTGTCCGGCTTTTACGGGATACCATCTGTATTATCCGAGCCGCCGCCAGCACACTACCGCCTTTGCATTACTTATTGCAGCCCTGCGGCATACATAGTCTCTACCTATAAGTAACTATTAAGTAAACCTGATGATTAAATCAGCATTCGCAGACCTTTTTGCCTAAAAAAACGCCACGATTCAGCGCGTTGTGATCCCCGTCTGCTCTGACCACACGATTTCCTTCGACGTGCATCACTTTCGGCACGGTTATATTTTGCGTCGCTTATCAATTGCGGGTAGGATGCCTCGCCATGTTTTGCCTTATCCATACACAGAATGACTGGAAAGGCAGCATGTGTCTGCGCAGAAGCAATCGTTTGTTTCGGCATCTGCCAGGCAGGACTATCACGTTAATGGTTCAGACAGGCAAACAGGTAACTCAATGAAAACAAGCAATAAAAGCGCAGCCGATCATCATGCTGCGAAACGTCGCTGGTTGAACTCTCATGAAGAGGGCTATCACAAGGCGATGGGCAACCGTCAGGTGCAGATGATCGCCATCGGCGGCGCTATCGGTACAGGTCTGTTTTTAGGTGCAGGCGCACGTCTGCAAATGGCTGGCCCCGCTCTCGCCCTGGTCTATCTGGTGTGCGGGATCTTCTCTTTCTTCATCCTTCGTGCCCTCGGCGAACTGGTACTCCACCGCCCTTCCAGCGGCAGCTTTGTCTCTTACGCCCGCGAGTTTCTTGGTGAAAAAGCCGCGTATGTCGCGGGCTGGATGTACTTCGTTAACTGGGCAATGACCGGTATTGTCGATATCACCGCCGTTGCGCTGTATATGCACTACTGGGGCGCGTTTGGCGATGTGCCGCAGTGGGTGTTCGCCCTCGGAGCGCTGGCAATTGTCGGGACCATGAACATGATCGGCGTGAAATGGTTCGCCGAAATGGAGTTCTGGTTCGCGCTGGTTAAGGTGCTGGCCATTGTGATCTTCCTGGTGGTCGGTACCGTATTCCTCGGCACCGGTAAACCGCTGGACGGTAACGCAACCGGCTTCCACCTGATTACCGATAACGGTGGTTTCTTCCCGCACGGCCTGCTGCCAGCGCTGGTTCTGGTGCAGGGGGTGGTGTTCGCCTTTGCCTCCATCGAACTGGTCGGTACGGCGGCAGGTGAATGCAAAGATCCGCAGACGATGGTGCCAAAAGCCATCAACAGCGTGATCTGGCGTATCGGCCTGTTCTATGTGGGCTCCGTGGTGCTACTGGTTCTGCTGCTGCCGTGGAACGCATACCAGGCGGGCCAAAGCCCGTTTGTAACCTTCTTCTCTAAGCTGGGCGTGCCGTACGTGGGCAGCATCATGAACATCGTGGTACTGACCGCCGCGCTCTCCAGCCTGAACTCCGGACTCTATTCGACGGGCCGTATCCTGCGCTCCATGTCGATGGGGGGCTCTGCGCCGAAGTTTATGTCGAAGATGAGCAAGCAGCAGGTGCCTTACGCGGGTATTCTGGCCACTCTGGTGGTGTATATCTTTGGCGTGTTCCTGAACTATCTGGTGCCGTCTCAGGTGTTTGAGATCGTGCTGAACGTCGCTGCACTGGGCATTATTGCCTCCTGGGCCTTTATTGTGGTGTGTCAGATGCGTCTGCGCAAAGCGATCAAAGAAGGAAAAGCGGCTGACGTCAGCTTCAAGCTGCCGGGCGCACCGGTGACCTCCTGGCTTACCCTGCTGTTCCTGCTGAGCGTGCTGGTGCTGATGGCCTTCGACTACCCGAACGGTACCTACACCATCGCCACAATACCGCTGCTGGCGGTGCTGTTGATTGCTGGCTGGTTTGGCGTTCGTAAACGCGTGAATGAAATCCACAGTACCGCACCGGTTCATCCTGGAGATGACAAACAGGACGGTCCGCTGGTGGAAGAGACGTCGCGTTAATAAAAAAGCCGGGTGGCGGCTTCGCCTTACCCGGCCTGCATTTCATGGTTTTTTTATGCCCGGTAAGCGCACCACCACCGGGCAAATCCCACATCAGAGCGCGATACGAATCACATCGTCAGGCTGGGTCGCTTCCTGCTGACGGGTTGATTTCTGTTTCACCGTTACGTACAGCGTTTTACCGTCCGCAGACAGCGCCAGGCTGTTCGGGTAAACCGGGGTATCGTAGGTCTTGGTCACTTTGTAGGTTTTGGCGTCAATCACGCTCACCTTGCCCGCCTCGCGGTGCGTCACATAGGCTTCGTTACGCGCCGGGTTAAACAGTACGGCCAGCGATTCTGGCGCGGCGATTTTCTGCATCACGCTGCCATCTTTCAGATTCACCACCAGCACTTCTGGCTGTTTTGAATCCGTCACAAACGCACGCTGGCCGACAGTGTCCAGGCTCAGGTTCAGGTAGAAGTGCTCTTTTCCGTCATCCTGCACTTTTTTACGGCTGAGGATTTTGTTGGTTGCCGTATCAATGGTCACCAGCTCGCCGTCCGCATTGGTGGTATACAGGCGTTTTGCCTTCGCATCCAGCGCCAGTCCGGTGCTGAACGTGCCGGTGTTCGTGATAGTGTCCTTCAGCTTCAGCGTTGCGCCATCAACAACCCAGATCACGCTCTCCTTGCCGATGCCGGTAATGTACACCGTATTGGTCGTGTCATCGGCCACCAGCTGGCGCGGCTGAAGCGGCTTCACCGTGTCGCTACGCTTGCGATCGTCCATCACCAGGCGCCCTTTAACCTCGCTCGTTTTGGCGTCAATCGCCGTCACGGCGCTGTTGACGGTGTTACCGAACCACAGCGTCTGGGTGGCGTTATCGATCGTGGCGCCAAACGGCTTGAGATCGTTATGAATCGCCTGCGTCACTTCCAGCGTGACCGGATCCAGACGATAAACCACGCCGCCCTTATCGGTTTTGCGGCTTTGTGACGTCGCAACCCACAGCGCGTTTTCCTGCTGGCTGACGGCCATTTCATACGCGCCCTTGCCGACCGCTTTGCGCAACATCTCTTCAGCGGCATGAACCTGGAACGTACCGGCAAACAGTAAAGAGCCCAACAGCAGAGACCCACGCAGGCGCGGCGAGCACAGATGACGTAAAGACATAACAATTCCTTTTTAAATGAGGAGATTTACCGCTGACATCACTTCCGGTGGGCAAAGTCATCGCTTTGCCGTTATTTTAATGAGAATAGTAATCATTAATCAGTTGAATGTGGAGTATTTCTTTCCTTCAAAGCCTTACATTCACGAAATGTGCGGTTATAGTTTTCATAACATTTACAAAGGATTTAACATATATACACAGGTTCCAGTTGATTTGGTTCGAATTTTTCTTAACCGGTTTACTCCATGAAAATTATTACTGCCCGCAAGGCATCACTACCCCTGCTGTTCGCTCCCGTCATTTTTGGCCCGCTGAGTGCGATGGCCGCGGATGAACAGACCCTGATCGTCAGCGCCACGCCGCAAACTGTCTCCGAACTGGACACCCCGGCCGCAGTCAGCGTGGTGAGCGGCGAGGATATGCGACATGCCACACCGCGCATCAACCTTTCTGAATCCCTTGGGAGCGTGCCTGGCCTGCAAATCCAGAACCGCCAGAACTATGCTCAGGATCTGCAACTTTCCGTTCGCGGATTCGGCGCGCGTTCAACCTTCGGCGTACGCGGGATCCGCATGTACGTGGACGGCATTCCGGCAACCATGCCCGACGGCCAGGGGCAGACGTCAAACATAGACCTCAACAGCATTGAGAGCGTCGACGTGCTGCGCGGCCCCTTCTCTGCCCTGTACGGCAATGCCTCCGGCGGCGTAATCAACATCAACACCCAGACCGGACAACAGCCAGCCACAATTGAAGCCAGCAGCTATTACGGCAGTTACGGCACCTGGCGTTACGGCATGAAGGCCACCGGTGCGGTGGGCGACGGGACTCAGGCGGGGGATGTGGACTATGCGGTATCCACAACCCGCTTCACCACCCATGGCTATCGCGACCACAGCGGCGCACGGAAAAACCTCGCCAATGCGAAACTGGGCGTACGCATTGATGATGTCAGCAAGCTAACGCTGATTTTTAACAGCGTCGACATGAAAGCCAACGATCCGGGCGGACTGAGTTATCAGGAGTGGCAGAACAACCCACGCCAGTCACCCCGTGGCGATCAGTACAACACGCGTAAAACCATTAAGCAGACCCAGGCCGGGATCCGCTACGACCGTCAGTTGAGCGAACAGGACGACCTCAGCGTGATGATGTACGCCGGTGAGCGTGAAATGACCCAGTACCAGTCCATTCCGGATACCGCGCAGACTGAAAATCCTTCGCATTCGGGTGGCGTAATTGATATGCAGCGCCACTATCAGGGTATTGATACCCGCTGGACCCACCGCGGTGAGCTGCTGGTGCCGGTAACGTTTACCACCGGCCTGAACTACGAAAATATGAGTGAAAATCGCCGCGGGTATGAAAACTTCGTGATGAACAACGGCGTGCCGGATTTTGGCGTGAAGGGTAACAAACGCCGTGACGAACGTAACCTGATGTGGAACCTTGATCCCTACCTGCAAACCCAATGGCAGCTCACGCAAAAGCTGTCCGTTGAGGCGGGCGTGCGTTACAGCTCCGTCTGGTTTGACTCCAACGATCATTACATTACCCCGCAAAACGGCGATGACAGCGGTGACGCCAGCTACCATAAATGGCTCCCGGCTGGTGCGGTGAAATACGCCGTGACCGACGCCTGGAACCTGTATGCCGCGGCGGGACGGGGATTTGAGACCCCTACCATCAACGAACTCTCATACCGTTCTGATGGCAAAGGCGGCCTCAATATCAACCTGCAACCGTCAACCAACAACACCTATGAGATTGGCAGCAAAACCCGCATCGGCAATGGCATCCTGACGGCGGCGCTGTTCCGCACGGATAACGACAACGAGATCGTGGTAGACGAAAACAAAGATGGTCGCACTACCTACAAAAATGCGGGGAAAACGCGCCGTCAGGGTGTGGAAATTGCGCTCGACCAGCAGTTTGCCGAAAACTGGAAGCTGAAAATGGCGTGGACCTATCTCGATGCGACCTACCGTACCAACGTCTGTAGCAATGCAGACTGTAGCGGCAACCGGATGCCGGGGATTGCCCGTAACATGGGGTATGCGTCGTTTGGCTGGGAGCCTGAGGAAGGCTGGTACGCGGGGGCAGATGCCCGCTACATGAGCGACGTGATGGCAAACGACACCAATACCGCCAAAGCGCCCTCTTATACCGTGGTCGGTCTGAATACCGGGTATAAACTCAATTACGGCAAATGGGGAATGGACATCTTTGGTCGCGTCGATAACCTGTTCGATAAAGAGTACGTCGGTTCAGAGATTGTAAACGCAGGCTACAATCGCTATTACGAACCCGCCCCTGGCCGTAACTATGGCGTGGGCCTGTCGGTCTCTTATCGCTTTGAGTAAAACATTTTCCGGCAGCGCACGTTGCCGGTAAAAAAATAACATCATTCCCGGTAGCCTTAAGCGCCGGGAATATACTCAGGGAAGTTTAAAACGAATAAAAAAATAAGTGCGCCAGTGCGATCCTTAACTGTAGTATTGCCGTTGCAGGAGGATATTGGCTTCATCAATGGCTCGGTCGATCGCTTCCCGACTGGCCGTCACGTCCCTTTGCTCAAGCGCAGAAAGCAGATCGGCATAATGGTAAGTCGTGGCAGGGATATCTTTCATCTCTTCGTGCAGGTAGTTGATACACGGACCAATCCGTACCCATAGCTGCTCAATCAGCGAGTTCAGGGTCGGCATTTCGGCATACTGATAGAGCGTAAACCGGAACACGCGGTTGGCATGGATCGCCTTCTGCACGTCGCCCTGATGCATGGCGGTGCTGAAGTTATCTGACAGCGCGCGTAATGCATCCAGTTTGGTCTCGGTCATATTCTGACACGCCGCCGCAACGGCCATCGGCTCAAGCTGTTTTCGGATGGCGTTAATTTCGTTATAACGCTCCAGCGTAACCTCTGGCACCAAAAACGCCTGAGCAGGCGTGGCCTGTAATGCGCCTGCCGACACCAGACGCAGCAGGGCTTCGCGCACTGGTGTGATGCTGGTGCCTAATTTATCCGCAATCTCTTTCGTGATGAGTCGAGCCCCAGGTTTTAATGAGCCCGTAATTAACGCTCCCTTTAAACTGTTCTCAACTTGCATCGTCAGACTGATTCTTTGTGCTTTTTCCAGGTTTTCCAAATCAAGCATGTTTAATTCCCGTAGCCAAAACAAAATGCCATTTTCAGCGACTGTTTAAAAAAACATCGCCGGTTTGATATATCCTGTATCGTCATGCCTGGTATGAAGGGCGCGCGTTAAAATAAAAATTGTTCAATTACTATTACGTTTACCACTTCTGGCTCAGCTGGGCCGATGGCGCGCAATGCTTATGGATTAATTAAAGACAATATATCGTATCTTCACAAATAATTATGGCGGACTTTGCCCGCCATAACCGATGCTCTGTTTAGTCCGCCGCCACGCGGATCACGACCTTGCCGAAGTTTTTCCCTTCCAGCAGCCCAATCAACGCCTCCGGCGCCGCGTTCAGCCCTTCGGTGACCTGCTCGCGATAGTGTATTTTGCCTTCCTTCACCCAGCGTCCCATTTCCTGCTGGAACTCGCCGATACGATGACCATAGTCCTGAGCGATGATAAAGCCCTGCATGCGGATGCGTTTTTTCAGGATGGTCCCCATCAGCAGCGGCAAGCGATCCGGCCCCTCCGGCAGGTTGGTCGCGTTGTAGCCGCTGACCAGTCCGCAAACCGGCACGCGCGCGGAGGTATTCAGGAGCGGCAGTACGGCGTCAAAGACTTTACCGCCGACGTTTTCATAATACACGTCAATGCCCTGCGGGCAGGCTTTCGCCAGCTGTTCGGCAAAATCATCCGCATGGTGATCCAGACAGGCGTCGAAACCGAGCACGTCGACCGCATGACGGCATTTCTCCTCCCCGCCAGCCACGCCGATGACCCGGCACCCTTTGATTTTTCCGATCTGCCCCACCGTTGCGCCAACCGGCCCCGTGGCCGCCGCCACGACGAGGGTTTCTCCTGCCTGAGGCTGGCCGATATCGAGCAGCCCCATATACGCGGTGAAGCCCGGCATCCCGAGCACGCCGAGTGCCCATGAAGGATGCGACGGGTTTTCACCCAGCTTCACCAGCCCCTGCCCGTCGGACAGTTCATACTCCTGCCAGCCGCTGTAACCCAGCACCCATTCACCCTCTTTATAATCCGGATGGCGGGAGGTCTCGACGCGGCTTACCGTGCCGCCCACCATCACCGCGCCAATCTCGACAGGAGGTGAATAGGATGGCGCATCGCTCATACGGCCCCGCATGTACGGATCAAGCGAGAGCCATACGGTGCGTAATAATACCTGTCCCTCTGCGGGCGTGGGGATCGGCTGCTCTTCCAGGCGGAAATTTTCGGCAACCGGCGCGCCGTGTGGACGGGAAGCCAGTACCCAGCGTCGGTTTTGCGTAGTTGATTGATTCATTCTTCGCTCCTTACTGCTGAAAATGTCATTCAAGTCTGGCACGTTATCCTGCGGATCGCCTTTGCATTATGAGCCGGACTGATTAAGCCGCACGACCAGATAGAGGCACGATTCATCCGTTTCGTTGATAAACCGGCAGTCGTTCGGCGGCCCGAGTTCCAGACAATCTCCGGCCTTCATTTCATGGCGGGTATCCCCCTCCAGAAAGACCAGTTCACCTGCCTGCAACCAAATCAGCTGTCGCGCCAGCGCGTAAGAGGAAGCGGGCATCGGCACATCGCTGCCTGCGGGTAGCTCCACCTGGACGAGGTCGATAGGCATATCGGTGCGCGGCGACACATGGCGACGCAAATAGTGGGTTTGCGGATCGCGCCAGACGGGCTGGTTCGCCAGACGTAATAGTTTGCCCTCCTGCATTTCCGCGCGCGCAATGAGCGTAGACATGCTAATACCGAAGGCACCGGATAACCGCGCAAGCAGCGTCGCCGTTGGGCTACTGTCACCCCGTTCAATCTTATGGATCATGGCGCGTGAGATACCTGCCCGTTCGGCCAGTTCGCTTAATGACCAGCCACGCGACTCGCGTTCAAGGCGTATGCGGGCGCTAATGCGTTGATTCATATTGTCTGTCATTGTATTCATGACGTCATACTATAGTGTACGGATGGTTTTTCGGGGGAGTTTTGTGACAAAAAAACAGGGATTTTGTCGTAGCGATGGAATACATGAACTGTGTAGTATTGTGACAAAACCATACTACTATAGTGAACAACACAGCCAGAGGTTAACCATGATTGTTCGTCATGCCTGCAAAGAAGATTGTGCCGCTATCGGTGAAATTTATAACCATGCGGTGCTGCACACCGCCGCAATATGGAACGATACAACTGTCGATACCGATAACCGTATTGCATGGTTTGAGGCGCGCACGCTGTTGGGTTATCCGGTGCTGGTCAGTGAAGAAGAAGGTGTAGTGACGGGATACGCCTCATTTGGCGACTGGCGAGCATTCGACGGTTTTCGCCATACGGTGGAGCACTCGGTTTACGTTCATCCCGATCATCAGGGCAAAGGCATTGGTCGACTGCTAATGACGGAATTAATTAAGGAAGCCCGCCAGATAGGTAAACATGTGATGGTTGCCGGTATTGAGGCGCAGAACCAGGCGTCGATTCATCTGCATGAAACCCTGGGCTTTATTACCACCGGAAATATGCAGCAGGTAGGAACCAAATTCGGTCGCTGGCTGGATTTAACCTTTATGCAACTCCAGCTCGATGAGCGCAGCGATCCGGATGCTCTGCCATGAATCAATCGTTGACGTTAGCATTTCTGGTGGCCGCCGGGATTGGGCTGGTGGTACAAAACACCCTTATGGTGCGCATTACGCAATCCTCTTCCACCATTCTTATCGCCATGCTGCTGAACTCGCTGGTGGGGATTGTGTTGTTTGTCAGCATGTTGCTGGTGAAAAATGGCATGGCGGGGTTTAACGAACTGGCGTCAACGGTGCGCTGGTGGACACTGATCCCCGGCCTGCTGGGGTCATTTTTTGTCTTTGCCAGTATTAGCGGATATCAGAATGTGGGCGCGGCAACGACCATTGCCGTACTGGTGGCAAGCCAGCTGATTGGCGGTCTGGTGATGGACATCCTCAAGAGCAACGGCGTTCCCCTGCGCGCGCTGGTTGGCCCGGTCTGCGGCGCAGTGATGCTGGTGGTTGGCGCCTGGCTGGTGGCACGGCGCCAGTTTTAACCCTTACAGGATAGTCCCACCCTGCGTGAGGTGGGCATGGCGTGCCTCCGCCTCTTCTTTATGTTGCTTGCCATGATGCGCAATCGCGGTACGCAGGCGCTGCTGCTGGGTATAACGATCTTCACGGCTGAGCTCTGCATCGTCGCTTAATTCGTTCAGCAGTTCGTTCATGTGGGTAATCACGCTCTCTTCGATGGTGGCATCGACGCGGGCGATAACTTTGTTTAAATGTGACATTGTCACTCCTTATCACGTGCCGGGTGCTAACTGTAGGCCGGGTAAGGCATAGCCGCCCCCCGGCAAGAATACGATCAGTTCAGCTTCGCTTTCGAGAAGTCACTGCCCATCAGACTCACGCTGTACCCGGTCACGTTGCTGCGGGTCGCGTAGAACGTTTTGCCGTTAGCTAACGCAATCCACGGTGCCTGCTGATAGAAAATCTCCTGTGCCTGTCCATACAGCTTCGCACGTTCGTCCGGGTTGCTGGTCAGTTTGGCCTTTTGCACCAGCTCATCATACCCCTTATCACACCAGCGCGCGGCGTTAGATCCGGTTTTGATGCTGTTACAACCCAGCAGCACATCGGCGAAGTTGTCCGGATCGCCATTATCAGACATCCAGCCGAACAGCGCGGAATCATGCTCGCCTTTACGCATGCCGGAGAGGTACTCACCCCACTCGTAAGAGACGATTTTCGCCTTCACACCCACTTTCGCCCAGTCAGCCTGGATCATCTCCGCAATGCGTCGTGAGTTCGGGTTGTACGGACGCTGAACCGGCATGGACCAGAGGGTCACTTCCGCGCCCTTTTCCAGACCCGCCTGCTTCAGCAGCGCTTTCGCTTTTTCCGGATCGTAGCCGTAATCCTTCAGGTCTTTATTAAAGCCGAGCATGTTCGGCGGGATCGGCGATTTAGCGACCGTACCAGACCCCATAAAGACCGCGTTCACAATGGCCTTTTTGTCCGTCGCGTAATTCAGAGCCTGGCGCACCAGCACGTTATCAAACGGTTTTTTCTCCGTGTTGAACGCCAGGTACCCCACGTTCAGCGCATCCACCGAGTGCAGGGTCAGGTCTTTGTTTTTCTTGATCGCTTCAAACTGCACCGGCGACGGCGCAGGAATGATCTGACACTCGTTCGTTTGCAGCTTCGCCAGACGCGTCTCAACGTTTGGCGTGATGGAGAAGATCAGGTGTTTGGTCGGCACCTCACCGTCCCAGTAGTTCGGATTGGCGACGTAGCGGATCAGCGAATCCACCTTGTACTGCTGAAGCACATACGGGCCGGTGCCGATTGGCCAGGTGTCCACATTTTCAGGTGTCCCCTTTTTCAGCATCGCGTCCGCGTACTCGGCAGAGAGGATCGAGGCGAAGTCCATTCCCCAGTCGGCCAGGAACGCCGCGTTGGGTCCGCTCAGCGTGAACTGGACGTGATAATCGTCGATCTTTTTCACATCCTGAATGAGCTTGTCGAGGCCCACGTCATTAAAGTATTCGTAATTACCCTGGGAAACATTGTGATAGGGATGCTTAGGGTCTTTCTGACGCATAACGGAGAAAATAACGTCATCAGCGTTAAAATCACGGGTAGGTTTGAAGTATTTATTGCTGTTGAATTTTACCCCTTTACGCAGGGTAAACGTGTATGTTTTGCCGTCTGGCGAAATGGTCCACGACTCGGCCAGGGAAGGCACCGGCGTGTTTTTTACCGGGTCGAAGTTAATCAGACGGTTATACAGCGTTTGCGAGCTGGCGACAAACGAAGGTCCAGAACTGGCGATCTGCGGGTTAAACGACTCCGGCGACGCCTCGGAGCAGTAGATAATGGTGTCTTTATTTGCCGCCCATGCGGCGCTTGCCGGTAGCAGCGCGCTCAGCGCGAGGGCGAGCACGGTTTTCCCTGTAGACATGGTTATTACCCTTTCGGTTTTATTATAGTGAACAGTAATAACAGCACAGACGTATTGGCCTGACAAATAACGAATCACTATCAGGTTATTCTTAAGCCGTACATTTCGCTGGTTTTAGCATCACCCCGCAGAAACCGATTTGCCTTAAGGTTCATTATTCGTCAAGCACAACCATCACGATCAATGCCGCAAGAAATCGTCCCTTTTATCGTCTCCTCCGCCGTTTGCTTGCTTAGCTGTTTCGTTAAAGTAATGGCGTGAAGAAGTCTACAGGACCAAATCGTGACAAAAACACTTTTACGCAGCGGTAATCTGGATGATTTTCAGGCCGTTGGTGGCGGCGGACAGGCCGTTTTTGAATCAGCGCTGCAAATCCGCGAAGCGCTTCGGTTGCGCAAACAACAGGCTATCGTCGATTGTCTGGCCATCCCCCAGGTCTACGACGGCGGCGATCGCGTTGACTGGTACTCCCCGGTTGAGGGAACCGTCTCCAGCTGGAAGGCGGCGGATGAAGATGATCGTTATCGCGCCCTACGCTATCTGGAAAACACG
Source organism: Enterobacter cloacae complex sp. AR_0002 (assembly GCF_001922365.1). NCBI lineage: Bacteria > Pseudomonadati > Pseudomonadota > Gammaproteobacteria > Enterobacterales > Enterobacteriaceae > Enterobacter > Enterobacter cloacae complex sp. AR_0002. The sequence goes on along the minus strand of NZ_CP018814.1, from coordinate 1,147,390 downwards.
CTCGCCAGCGTGGAGTCGCTGAGTAAAAAATGCCTTCAGTCACCGAAAACGGCGCAGCAACTGTTTGGCTCTCTGCTCTCAAAAGCCTTTCAGTTTCCCGGTGAAAACTTTGTTTTCCTGGTGGATGGCAAACCGGTGATCTGCTTCTGGGGTTTCGTCAATCTTAACGAGAACGCGCGCGACGACGTGCTGGACTGCCTGCGCGAATCGTTGGTCCCTGAACCTGAGCCAGTGGTGATTAACGAGCCTGAACCTGAACAGGAGCAAGAACCGGCCCCGGTAGTGACCTTTGAGCAGGCCGACGCGCCGCTTATCACGCCTGTGGCTTCCGTCCGTATCACCGAAGATGAACTGTATACGCCAGAGCCGGTGCGCATGAACGCCGCGCCGCCAGAGCCCGCACCGGCGGCCATGCAGAAAAAACGTCGCTCCCCCCTGTGGTTGCTGCCGGTTGCCGCCGTCATTATTGCGGCCATTGCCACCCCGCTGCTTTGGCCAAAACAGGCCCCGACCGCAGCGCCTGTTGCCACACCAGCGCCAGTGCCTGTCGCCATTGCTCCGGCCCCCGTAAAGACGGTCGAGCCGCTTGAGCTGAAACTCCCGCTGCACCAGGCCGAAGTGGTAGAGCCGAAGGTGAAAACGCCTGCACCGGCAGCCGAACCAGTGGTCATTACCGCGATACCGAAAGATGCGATGGTGATGGAGGCAAACCAGGTCAAAGCGGGGTTAACGCGCTTCCTGAATGGCACCTGGCGCGCGTTTCTCGATGTGCAGGATCCGCTCACCGGCAAACCGCCGTCGCTGCGCTATCAGATCCAGAACAATACAGGTTTCGCCCGGGTTGTGCATGGCGACAACATTGTCTGCCGGGTAGACGTCTTTTCCGGATTACACAGCAACGGCGAGCTGTTGATCAAAACGCGCGGAAACGCTCGTTGCACCGACGGTTCACGCTATCCGATGCCGGAAGTGACCTGTAAGGCAGGTGCCAGCGACGTGGCGGAATGCACCGCACGTTACGATGCCAACACCATCGTTCCTCTGACGTTCAAGAAAGCAGGTGTCTGATCCTATGCTGGTTAATCTTTGCGACTATAAACAGAGCGTGACGCTGATTGCTAACAGCGGCGTGCAGTTTCTCGATTTTGGCTTGACTCCGCAGGACACTGCCAGCAACGGGCGTTTCGTGCGTAAAACGGCAAATGGCCCGCTGTTGCGCCTGGATTTTGATCTGGTTAACGGCCGGTACACGCTGCCTGCCACCGATGGCGGGCAGCCGGAAGTGGTCAAGCCTGAAAGCACCATTCCACTGCATAACTCCCTGAACGTGCTGGACGGCGTCTGGCTGCCGCTCCCTTTCCTGCGCTTTAACCCGCCGCGGACGTTTGTTGATGGCCCGGATAACTGGGCGCGCGTCCAGGTACGAAAGCTTTCCAGGCCCGACGCGGCTGGCAATACGCACCGGGTCACCGTCGCGCTCGACAGCCAGATTGCAGAGCATGCGACGTCTGCGCTGTCGCCGGTTGAAAACGATATCCTTAACGGCACGCGTTTCGCGCTCGCCTGGCGCGACAGTGAGGTTGAGAGTTTCCTTGACCAGACCTGGATTGACGGCTGGCTGCGCGAAGCCTTTACGCAGTTTGCCGACGGGGTTGAAAAACGCTCCGAGCGGGAGCTGCATCAGGCCATGCGCAGCTTTGAATATCAGGCACACTGGCTCAACCTGCTCTCCATGCTCGGGGAACAACTCACCGTGCCGGAAGTGAAGTTTGTCACCCATACCCTGAGCACCCCTGCTATTCCTGTCGATCTGATCCTTGACGTAGGCAACACCCACACCTGCGGCGTGATTATTGAAGATCATGGTGATGCCAACGACGGCCTGCGCCAGACTGCTGAACTTCAGGTACGATCTCTGAGTGAGCCACAGTTCCTGAATGAGCCGCTGTTTACCAGCCGTCTTGAATTTTCCGAAGCGCGTTTTGGCAAGCAGCACTTCTCGGTGGAAAGCGGCCGGGAGGATGCATTCGTCTGGCCGTCCATTGTCCGCGTGGGTGATGAAGCGCGTAAGCTGGCAATGCAGCGTCTGGGCACGGAAGGCAACAGTGGAATTTCCAGCCCGCGTCGCTATCTGTGGGACGAGACGCCGGTAGTGCAGGACTGGCGCTTTAGCCAGATGAACAGCAAAACCCAGCGCGAACCGCTGGCAACTGCGTTTCCGCTGATGAACCTGATGAACGACGACGGGGAACCACTCTTTACGCTGCCGCAGGATGAGCGTCTGCCGGTGTTCTCTCCGCAGTACAGCCGCAGCACCCTGATGACGCACATGCTCTGCGAGCTGCTGGCTCAGGCGCTTGGCCAGATTAACAGCGTGGCCACCCGCTTGCGGCTCGGCTTCCCGGCCTCTCCCCGCCAGCTGCGGACGCTGATCCTCACCCTGCCTTCAGCAATGCCGAAACAGGAGCGCGAGATTTTCCGTCGCCGCATGTTCGAAGCCATCGCCATCGTCTGGAAAGCGATGGGCTGGCACCCGCAGGATGAAGATTTTGCCAGCCGCAAGCAGCAGGAAAAAAGCGTGGTGCCGGTCCCTGAGATCCAGATGGAGTGGGACGAGGCCAGCTGCGGCCAGCTGGTGTGGCTGTATAACGAAGCCATTTCCCATTTCGGTGGCCAGACCGAGGCCTTTTTCGCCTCCCTCGCCCGTCCGGATCGCGCGCCTGAGCCTGGCGTCCTGCCGGGGCGTGCGCTGCGCGTGGCCTCGATTGATATCGGCGGCGGCACGACGGATATGGCCATCACGCACTATCAGTTAGATGATGGTTCCGGAAATAACGTCAAAATCACCCCGCAGCTGCTGTTCCGCGAAGGGTTCAAGGTCGCTGGCGATGATACGCTGCTGGACGTGATCCAGCGCTACGTTCTGCCCGCGCTGCAAACCCAGCTTCAGAAATCCGGCATAGCCGATGCCTCCCAACTGATGGCATCCCTGTTCGGTGATTCCGGGCGGATCGATACCCAGGCGGTCCTGCGCCAGCAGACGGCGCTTCAGCTTTTTATGCCGATAGGTCACGCGATCCTGGCGGCGTGGGAATCGAGCGATGTTGACGATCCGCTGGCCGGGCTGCATGCCACCTTTGGCGACCTGCTTACGCAAAAACCGACGCGCAACGTGATGAATTATCTCCAGCAGGCGATTGACCATGCGTTGCCTGCCGGCTCAGAACACTTTGATCTGTTCAGCGTACCGCTGCACGTCAGCTTTCGGGAGATGCGGGACGCCATGCTGGCGGGTCAGTTCACGCTTGCCGCCCCGCTTCATGCGGTATGTGAGGCGATCTCTCACTACAGCTGCGATATCCTGCTGATCACGGGACGGCCGGGCTGCCTGCCGGGCGTTCAGGCCCTGATTCGCCACCTGCAACCGGTGCCCGTCAACCGCATCGTCTGGCTGGATAAATATCAGGTTCATGAATGGTATCCGTTCAGCCAGCAGGGACGGATCGGCAACCCGAAATCCACCGCTGCGGTAGGAGCGATGCTCTGTAGCCTGGCGCTGGATCTTCGTCTGCCGCGTTTTAACTTTAAAGCAGCGGATATCGGCGCGTACTCTACGGTGCGCTATCTGGGCGTGCTGGATAACACGATCAATACCCTGCGGGACGAGAACGTCTGGTATCACGATATCGACCTCGATAAACCCGGCGCGAAACTGGACGCCCGTCTGCACTTCCCGCTGCGCGGCAACGTTACGCTCGGCTTCCGGCAGCTGGCCAATGCCCGCTGGCCCGCGACGCCGCTCTATACCCTGAGCATCAACTCTGCCGAGCTGGCGAAAGCCATTGCGGGCGACGGCGTACTGAACGTGCGCCTGAAGCTGCGTGGCGGCACTAAGCAGGAAGGTCCGGAATCTTTCGAGCTGAGTGATGCCTGGCTACAGGACGGCACGCCAGTGCCGCCGGATGCCCTAACCTTTAAACTGAATACTCTGGCCGATCGCCGACACAGCGGCAGCCACTACTGGATCGACAGCGGGAGCGTATACCTCAAATGACTGCGACGACTGCCACCACTCAGGCCTTAATCGGGTGGATCAACGAGACGCGACAGCACGCCCCGATGCTGGATAACGAAGCCGACGCCCTGCTTGCCCGCCTTAACGCACTAAGCGCGCGTGAAGAGGCGCTCGATCGCGCACTTGTCAGCCAGGGCAGTATCGGCCTATATGGCCACTCGCAGGCCGCGAAAGCGCACCTGCTGGCTGCCCTGTGCGGCAGCGGGGACGAACGGCTGAACGTAACGCCGGGTCAACGCACGTTTGATTACTTCTCGCATATTAACCCCGGGCATGCACCGACCAACATGGCCGTGCGTTTCAGCAGAGCGTCCCGCGAGGTCGCAGACGACGCGTTTCCCCTGCGCCTGCGCCTGGTAACGGAGGCCGAGCTGGTGCAGCTGTTTATCGCGCGCACCACGCTGGATCCGCAGATCCGCGCGGTGGATAAATCGGTGATTGAAGCACGGCTTGAGAAGTGGCGGGCGCTGCGTCAACCGCAGAGCGTGCCGGGAATGACGGCGCGGGAAGTCGCGACCATAGCCCGATTCTGGCAAAGCGTAGTACCCGGCGCTAAGCAGCATATTGATGATGCCCTGTGGCACCAGTTTGCTCTGCTGGTTCCGTCGCTTGATCTCAGCACCCGCGCCAGCGTCTGGTCTCTGCTGTGGGGTGAGCAGCAGGAGTTAACCCAGCAGTGGCTTAAATTCGCCCAGGTGCTGCATCAAACCAGCCATGCCAGCGCACTTGCGGCGCCGTTGAGTCTGCTGGTGGACAGCTTTGGTCTACCCTGCGAAGGCTTTCTTACTCACGGGGCGTTTACCGTGCCGGAAGCACAGGAAACACTGCTTCATCCGATAAAAAACGGCGAGCTGCTTAACGCCATTAGCCTGCCCGTTGATGTACTGGCATCTCTGACCCGCGAAGTGGTGCTGCCCGTTGAGAACTGCGTGCTGGATAACGTTGACGTCATTGATATTCCGGCCATTCCTGAGGAAAACACGCCGCTGATGATGCAGGCAAAATGCCTGTGGTTGCTGGAGCATTATCGTCAGCACATTCAGCCGGATGTCCTGGTTATCTGCAATGCAACGGCGCATCACCAGCAGACCGCGAAAACGGCAAGGCTCCTGCAAAACTGGGTCAAAGAGACGCAGCCGGTTGAAGAATCCGCGTTGCCGGGGCTGGTCTGGGCCATTACCCCTCATGATGCGCGGTTTACCACAAAGCAGAATCTGGACGAAGCGGTGCAGCAGTTGCTGGGCCAGCCGGGTCTGCGCTGGGGCACGCTTCAGGCGCTCGATAGCCACAGCATGCAGCGAGTGATTGAGTGGCTGTCGCAGGCTACCCTGCCGGCACAGCGCCAGAAGCGTCTCCGCGCGCTGAAAAGGCTGTTACAAGAGTCGCTGTCAACGCTGATGCGCCCATATGTCGCGCCTCTCACTCAGGAGCCAGGCGCAGGGCGGGCAATGGCCGAAAAAATGGTCCGAACGCTGCAAGGCAGTGCCGCTCGTCATGGTGAACTGCTTGAGGGGCTTCTGCCGCCGTTAAACGCGTTTGAGACGCTGCTGACCGTCCACCAGCCTCGTGAGGAACAGGTCAACGGCCTGTTTAACGATGTTATCGATCTGTTTGCGGAAGAGACGCAGGAAAATCCAGGCGCGTTGCAGACCAAAGACAAAGCGCGGCTGGCCCATAACGTGTGGGTTAACCATCTTCGTCAGTGGAGTCGCAACGACGCGGCGGCTGCCCGTCTGGGCCTGGACGCAGAGGTATTACAGCAGATTGCGGATGTGCTGATCGTTACCAGCTATCGGCTGGATCTGCCGCTGCAACTGCAACGCATTGCAGAAAAAGATAAAAGCAGCGCCGCGCAGCTGCATGCCGCGACAGGCAATTTCATTAGCTGGCTTGGCTATGAAATGACGCCCGTTTCTGAACGGCCTGCAAGCCGGATCCGCAAAGGTCAGCCAATTTTTGTGACGCCAGTTGTGAGCAGCGCTTCTCCCCGTCTTACCCGACTTGGCGAGCAGCCTGTCCATGCGGCGACAGCCTATGTTTATGACTGGCTGGTTGCGCTCTACACCCGCGCGATTGAGAACATGGATTATCAGTGCCCGTATGACGTTCAGCCTGCTGCGCGGAAAGCCTTGTCTGCCTTGCTGTCTTAATCATTGCAGCCCGCAGCAATGCGGGCTACCCCTTCATGAGCCGTTTATGAAGCCAGACAAAGCCTGAGCCAACGCTGACGGGTTTTCCCAGGACATTGAATGGCCCGCATCAGGGATAATTTTTACAGCAACGCCGTTTTGTTGCAGGCGAATAAAATCGTCATCAGGCAGGGAGCGCTCACCAAAAACTAACATTACCGGGCAGCTCAATGACAAGAACAGGTGTGCCCAGTCAGGTTTAACGCCCTCGACCAGGCTTGTTGCGCCGCGCCAGACGGCCCAGGGGGCATTGCTTTGAAGGCTTCCAGCCCACGGCGACGTTTCCGCCCGCAGCATGTCATCATAGCCCTGAGCCAGAAAATGTTGTTCCGTTTGGGCCGCAATTGCTCGGCTGAACATCCCGCCACCCGCATGAAAATTGGGTTCAGATACTATCAGGCCCTTAACGCGCGACGTTAACAGTGCTGCCGTTTCGATCGCGATACTCCCCCCCATGCTATGACCATACAGCCAGAGACTATCCAGGGCGAGATGGTTTAACAGTTCAACCACCACCTGCGCCTGTTCGCTCGTGCGATAACGGTAGTTGTCAGGTTTGTCACTGTAACCGCTACCGGGAAGATCGATCAGAATGGCTCTGCGCCCCCCGAAACGGGTATCACAGACAATACGAGGATATTCATACGACGATGCACAGCCCAACCCGTGGATAAACACAACCGGGTCACCGAAACCGGGAAGATCCTGCCAGCGCACAGTGCAGCCTGCTTGCTGCGAATAGAAACTGTTCATAAGCACTCCATGTATGACGGACTGTATATTTATACAGCCTCAATGTATGGAATGCTATGTCTGGATGCCGATTCTGGAAGCGTGCTTCAGAAAAGAGAGATCAACAGGGCAACAGGAAAGCTCATCGGCCAGGTGGAACCCACCAGGAATGCGCTCAACAGGCGAATACGTTTACTATCTTTAGACAGGAACCAGGTGATTAATGCGCAGATGGAGGCCATGATTGCGTAGAACACCAACATCTTTTGATACAACGTCATTCTGTTTACCTGAGCCGAAAAATAACCGCACGCAATATGCGTCATATGTTGACACAGATCAAGTTTTTTCGTTACATCATAACCACTTAAATACTAAGGATAATAACAACTGAGTACCTTGTGTAACAACGCCGGGTAAAGCAAAACGGTTATTATTGATAAGATGCATATTAAATGCACTTATTGATAAATTCATCCCCGCAGAAAGCAGTTTAATAACAGCAGGCTTTTAAGGGAGGAAACATGCTACGCATTCCGCAGAGTTGCATTCACACCCGTTCCACGCCTTTCTGGAACAAAGAAACGGCCCCCGCCGGCATTTTTAAACGTCACCTTGATACGGGCACGCGCCCGGGCGTTTACCCTCGCCTGTCGGTGATGCGTGGCGCAGTGCGTTATCTGGGCTATGCTGATGAATTTACACCTGAGCCTGACAGCGAGCTCGTCATTGAAGCGGGTCGTTTCGGCGTTTTCCCGCCAGAGAGATGGCACCACATTGAGGTGATGACCGACGACACCCTGTTCAATATTGAATTCTTTGTTGAACCTGAGGTGCTTAAGTCCCTTTAAGCGCCCGCTAACATGAAGGAAACTATGATGTTACGTATTCCTGAAAACTTTGTTCATACCCGCTCGACGCCGTTCTGGAATAAAGAGACCGCCCCAAAAGCGCTTTTTACCCATCACAACACCAAAGCCGGCGTGTACGGTCGGTTGTCCGTCATGCAGGGTGCGGTGCGTTACTTTGGCTTTGCCGATGGCGACGCCACCGAGCCCGATCTGGAAGTGGTCATTGAGGCCGGTTCTTTTGGCATCTCCCCACCACAAAAATGGCACCGCATTGAGCTACTGACCGACGACACCTATTTTAATATCGACTTTTTCGCGGATCCTGCCGTCACGCTCAGCGGTGCGGGCATCGGTAAAGTGGTCAACACGCATAAGGAGTAAATAATGGGTAAGGCTACCTATACTGTGACCGTCACCAACAACAGCAACGGCGTGTCAGTGGATTATGAAACAGAAGCGCCAATGGAGCTGTTGATCCCGGACGTCGCGGCAGATGTCGTGAAGGATCTGGTGAACACCGTTCGCGCCTACGATACGGAAAATGAACACGAGGTATGTGGCTGGTAAGCTGAATCGCCCGGCACTGCGCCGGGCATGAGGGTTTAGTGTTTAAACATGACATGTCGGACTACCGTGTAATCCTCAAGTCCGTAGACCGACATATCTTTTCCGTAACCGGATAACTTCATCCCGCCGTGCGGCATTTCGCTCACCAGCATAAAATGGGTATTGACCCAGGTGCAGCCATACTGCAACCGTGCGCTGAGGCGATGGGCGCGTCCGACGTCTTTTGTCCAGACGGACGAGGCCAGGCCGTATTGCGAATCGTTAGCCCAGTTCAGCACCTGCGCTTCATCCTCAAATTCTGTCACGCTGACCACCGGGCCAAACACTTCTCGCTGGACGATCGCATCTTCCTGCTTCGCCCCGGCCAGCAGCGTTGGCTGGAAGTAATATCCTGCCCCCTCTTTTTTACTGCCACCGGTGACGACGCGGATATGTCCAAGGGTTTTGGCCTCGTCCACGGCAGCACAAACGCGGGAAAGATGCGCTGCGGAGCTGAGCGGGCCCAGCTCGGTTGAAGCATCGTCCGGCACGCCCATTTTCAGGCTGGCAACGGCTGCGCCCAGCTTTTCGACCAGCGCGGGGTAAATCCCCTTCTGGGCATAGATACGACAGGCTGCGGTACAATCCTGACCAGCATTGTAGAAACCAAACGTACGCACGCCTTCAACCACGGCATCCAAATCTGCATCGTCAAAGACAATGACCGGCGCTTTTCCGCCCAATTCCATATGGGTACGTTTAACTGAAGATGCGGTATGCCCGATAATATGTTCTCCGGTAGCAATAGAGCCGGTGAGAGAAACCATACGGACTTTTTCGTGGCCGGTCAGCGGATCTCCTACGGTTTTTCCGCGACCAAACAGCACGTTCAGCACGCCTGGAGGGAAGATATCTTTCGCCAGTTCCGCCAGCTTCAGCGCCGTCAACGGGGTGATTTCAGACGGCTTGATGACGACACAGTTTCCCGCCGCCAGCGCGGGCGCCAGCTTCCACGCCGCCATCATCAGAGGATAGTTCCAGGGCGCAATAGAGGCGACAACGCCAACCGGGTCGCGGCGGATCATCGAAGTATGTCCTTCGAGGTATTCTCCGGCAGCCAGCCCGTTCAGGCAGCGGGCGGCCCCGGCAAAGAAGCGAAACACATCGACCACGGCCGGGATCTCGTCCCCCTGGACACAGTGCAGCGGTTTCCCGCAGTTAAGGGATTCCAGATTTGCGAACGCGTCAGCGTTGGCTTCTATCACATCAGCCAGTTTCAACAGACATTCGGCGCGCGTTTTCGGCGTCGTTTGTCCCCACTCTGTAAACGCGCGATCGGCAGCCTGGACGGCAGCGTCCACCTGTGCTTCCGACGCTTCAGCAATCTCCAGCAGCACATCACCCGTGGCAGGATTATAAACCGCCTGCTTCTCACCTTCGCCGGCCACCAGTTCACCATTAATCAGCAATTGATTTTGCATAGCATCGTCCTGTTGAAATCGACATTGTTTTCGCTGTCAGCACACGTTCTGGCGGACATGTACGTGACAACGTCACGTCACCAATCCGCACTCCTTTACTAAAGGTAGACCGCGCGTCATGTCGCTTCAGGAATTTTCATCAAGGTGTGACTGGGTGCAGCATCATTTCGCGGATTACCCCCGCCAGCTGGACGACCGCCTGCTCCTCCCGCTCGCCCCATCCCCATGAGGTATTGAAACGGAAAAACGGTGTCCAGATATTGGAGGTGGAAAACATCTTGCCGGGCGCAATGCTGATTTGATGGGTTAACGCCTTCTCACTCAACCGCCCCGCATCCAGCTGTTCAGGCAGTTCCAGCCATAAAAAGTAGCCGCTGTCGTTATGATGGATTTTGACGCCGGCAGGCATATGGCGCAAAAGCGATTGCCAGGCCTGCTGTTTGCGTTCAGCAAGCGTGCGTCGCAGGCGGCGAAGGTGGGCGTCATAACGTTTGGTCGCCAGGTAATCCACCAGCGCCAGCTGCATGGGAGAACTGGTGGATAACGTACTCATCAGCTGCAACTGCTGAATACGGCGCGCATGTTTTCCCGCCGCCACCCAGCCAATACGAAAACCAGCCACCAGACACTTGGAGAATGAGGAGCAGTGCAACGTCATATCCTGCTTATCCCAGGCCTTTGCCGGAAGCGGCTTTTCGCGGCCAAAGTAGAGTTCGCTGTAAACATCGTCTTCAATCAGCGTGACGTTATGCCGGGTGAGTAAGGCCACCAGCTGAGCTTTCTTCTCTGCACTCAGCGTGAAGCCGAGCGGGTTCTGACTGTTGGTCATCAGCCAGCAGGCTTTCACCGGATAATCTTTTAACGCCTGCTCAAGGGCACTGAGATCGATGCCCTCACGCACGTCAGTGGCAACCGACAGCGCTTTCAGTTTCAGACGTTCAAGCGCCTGGAGTGCGCCATAAAAACAGGGATTTTCAACGATAACCCAGTCCCCTGGTTCAGTCACAGCCTGCAAACTGAGGTTGAGCGCCTCAAGCGCGCCCGCGGTGATCACAATTTCATCCGGGGAGATATTCATTCCCTGCTGAGCGTAGCGACGGGCAATGGCATGACGTAAGTCGACGTTACCCGGCGGCAGGTTTTCGATCACGCTCATGGCGGTAGCCGTTTTGCTGACGTTAGCCAGCGATCGGTTGAGTTGCTGAAGCGGGAAAAGGCGCGGATCGGGAAACGCCGAGGCAAAAGGGACAACGGAGGGGTCGCGGCTGGCCTGTAGCACGTCGAAGATATAGGTGTTAATGTCGACCACTTCATCGCGCATCACCTGCGCGGGCGGTGCAGGCTGGTGTGGGGTCGGGCGGGCGGCAACGTAATAGCCTGACTGCGGTCTGGCAACAATGCGCCCCTGACTTTCCAGCATCTGATACGCGTGGCCCACGGTCATAAAACTCATGCCGCTGCTTGCCACCTGCTCTCGCAGAGAAGGCAGCTTATCGCCCGGCAACCATACGCCAAGCTCAATCTGCGAGATAATTTGTTGCGCCAGACGCTGGTATTTTTTCATCAGATTCTCCTTATTGCTGACAGTGTATATCAGCAGGAGAAAAAGAGAAGATTTTGCTAACTGTTATGGGAAACGCGGCAGATTACTTGCGGTACTCAGTAATGTGATTCTGAGCCGAACGCGCTGCGGCCAGGTGGTCGAGCGTGATCATTGGCGATTTGCAGAAAATGCATTTCGCGCCGAACGGGTTTTTGTCAGACACATCAAAAGCTGAGGTGCGGTACTGCGAGCCATGACAGCATGGGCAGCGGAAATGGATATAAGAAGTCATAGGATTCTCCTGTAAACGTAAAAACGTAAATTACTCATGAGCCGATCAGGCAAAAAATGGTTCGATACAAAACTAATCGGAATGTAGATAAAGACCCAAGAGAGGCTGCGGAGAGGCACAACGTGATGAGAACTGCTTTATAAAACTACGTCAGATATTTATTTGGATTCAAAACCAGAAATCCATTAACGCATGTTGCTGGCGACAAAGCAAGCTGTTTAATGCATAATAATCATAAAAAGAAATTTTTTATTCTTACTTGTTAGCTATATCAGCCAGATAAAGTTCACCTTTTCACACAACTGTTATAGATAAATTATCAATTTCTGCTTCTGATATCTCATTCCCCCCCTCTTTATCATAACAGTACACCGTTTAACATTGAGGCAATGCATGTTTGGTCCAGATGCGTTTCATCTTGCGCGAATACAGTTCGCCTTTACCGTATCCTTTCATATTATTTTTCCGGCGATAACCATTGGCCTGGCGAGCTATCTCGCCGTGCTGGAAGGGCTGTGGCTGAGAACAAAAAATCCCGTCTGGCGATCGCTGTACCATTTCTGGTCAAAGATCTTCGCCGTCAACTTTGGGATGGGCGTGGTCTCCGGCCTGGTGATGGCTTATCAGTTTGGCACCAACTGGAGCGGGTTTTCGCAGTTCGCGGGCAGTATTACCGGCCCCCTGCTGACCTATGAAGTGCTTACCGCGTTCTTCCTTGAGGCGGGGTTCCTCGGGGTGATGTTGTTTGGCTGGAATAAGGTCGGGCCGGGGCTGCACTTCTTTTCGACATGCATGGTCGCACTGGGGACCCTCATGTCTACGTTCTGGATCCTCTCGTCAAACAGCTGGATGCAGACACCGCAAGGGTATGAAATCATCAACGGTCAGGTCGTTCCGGTGGACTGGTTTGCCGTGGTGTTTAACCCCTCCTTCCCTTACCGCCTGCTGCACATGTCGATAGCGGCATTTCTCAGCAGCGCACTGTTTGTTGGTGCCTCCGCGGCCTGGCATTTGCTGCGCGGAAACAATACCCCCGCTATTCGCACTATGTTCTCCATGGCGTTGTGGATGACGTTAATCGTGGCCCCAGTCCAGGCGCTGGTGGGGGATATGCACGGGCTTAATACCTTAAAACACCAGCCAGCGAAAATAGCCGCCATCGAAGGTCACTGGGAGAATCCGCCGGGTGAGCCTACTCCACTGCTGCTGTTTGGCTGGCCGGATATGGAGCAGGAACGGACCCGTTTTGGCCTGGAAATTCCCGCTCTCGGCAGCCTGATCCTGACCCACAGTCTCGATAAACAGGTTCCGGCATTGAAGGAGTTCCCAAAAGAAGATCGCCCGAACGCCACCATTGTCTTCTGGTCTTTCCGCATCATGGCCGGCCTGGGGATGTTGATGCTGCTCCTGGGCGTGACGGCAATCTGGCTGCGTTACAAACAGCGCCTTTATACATCACGTTCCTTCCTGTGGTTTGCCCTGCTGATGGGACCGTCCGGGCTGATCGCGATCCTCGCCGGATGGGTAACAACGGAGGTCGGCCGCCAGCCGTGGGTCGTCTATGGACTACAGCGTACGAAGGATGCGGTTTCCGCGCATGGCGATCTGCACATGAGCATCAGTTTGCTGGCCTTCTTCGTGGTTTATACCGCGGTATTCGGCGTGGGTTACAGCTATATGGTGCGTCTGATTAAAAAAGGGCCGCAGCCCCATGAATCCTTCGCAACTGAATCCGATGGCCGCCCTGCTCGTCCGCTTTCTGCCGTCACCACTGAATTTAAGGAGTAACCGTAATGGGTATCGATCTTTCCATTATCTGGTTCGTGATTATCGTTTTCGCCACGTTGATGTATATCGTGATGGACGGTTTTGATCTGGGGATAGGCATCCTGTTTCCGGCAACGCCGAATGCGGACGACCGCGACGTGATGGTCAACAGCGTGGCTCCCGTCTGGGATGGCAACGAAACCTGGCTGGTGCTTGGCGGTGCGGCCCTGTTTGGCGCCTTTCCTCTCGCCTATGCGGTTATCATCGACGCGCTAACCATTCCACTGACAATAATGCTGATCGGGCTTATATTTCGTGGGGTCGCCTTCGAATTTCGCTTCAAGGCCACTCCGGCGCACCGCCCGTTCTGGGATAAGGCCTTTATTGGCGGGTCAATTGTGGCGACCTTCAGCCAGGGCATCACCGTCGGTGCGGTCATCCAGGGGTTCAGCGTCACCGGTCGAGCTTACAGCGGTGGTCCGTTTGACTGGTTTACCGCGTTCAATTTTTTCTGCGGAGCGGGTCTTGTGGTGGCTTACGCGCTGTTAGGATCAACGTGGCTGGTAATGAAAAGCGAAAATGCCCTGCAAAAGCGGATGCGTCAGCTATCGAAAGTGCTTCTGCCCCTGCTTCTGGTATTCATTGCGATAATCAGTATCTGGACCCCTCTCGCCCAACCAGCCATTGCTGCGCGCTGGTTTACTCTGCCGAATCTGTTTTATCTGCTGCCTGTTCCTGCGCTGGTTGCGATCCTGAGTCTATGCCAGTGGCGCTGCCTGCACGATCCTGCGAGCCATACCCTGCCGTTTATCATGACGTTAGGGCTGGTTTTTCTTGGCTTTAGCGGGCTTGGGATCAGCATCTGGCCACATATCATCCCGCCGGACATTACCCTCTGGCAGGCCGCTGCGCCAGCCCAAAGCCAGGGCTTTATGTTAGTGGGTGCACTGTTGATCATTCCCGTGATTCTGGTCTACACCTTCTGGAGTTATTACGTTTTTCGCGGAAAAGTACAGCATGGGGAGGGTTATCACTGATGCAACAACCTGTATGGAAACGTTTGATGTGGCTTGCCATCATCTGGGGCGGCAGCGTCCTGGCGCTGGCCTGCGTAAGTTTGCTCTTTAAAATGCTGATGGCCGCAGCTGGATTTAAATCGCACTAACTCGCTGACCGGGCGCGCCGCCGCCCGGTCCCTTCCCGCACTTTCAGATAAACCCCATTAACACCCAGGAGGGTATGGTTACACTGAAAAAATATTTACAGCATTGATAGTTTGAGTAGAAAAATGAAAAAGCTCGCGGCAGTAAGTTTAATCAACCTTGTACTGGCTGGATGCGTTAATCCTGGTAAAGCCTCCGTTCAGACCGATCAGTTAGAGAATCACCGTTTCGTTCTTGAAAATGTGGATGGCAAAGCAGTCAAAGGCGGGAAAACGCAGCCTGACATTCGCTTCAGTGCGCAACCCAATATCAGCCTGATCAACAACATTGTCGTCTCCGGCACAATGTGCAACGGCTTCAACGGCCAGGGTAAACTGTCCGAAGGAGAGTTGACGGTCAAAACGCTGGCAATGACGCGGAAACTCTGCACCGAGCCGCAGCTAAATGAACTGGATCAGACCATCGCCGATATGCTACGCACAGGCGCACAGGTAGACCTGACCGAAGACCAGTTAACGCTGGCGACAGCCAATAAGACATTGATGTTTAAGCGAGTTGAATAACTCAGTAGCTTCCGCACGAACCAACGGCAAGCGACTGCTCACTACAGCGTTTGCCATTTGGCAACGCGCACATGCCGATGGCT
Organism: Enterobacter cloacae complex sp. AR_0002; assembly: GCF_001922365.1. Taxonomy (NCBI): domain Bacteria; kingdom Pseudomonadati; phylum Pseudomonadota; class Gammaproteobacteria; order Enterobacterales; family Enterobacteriaceae; genus Enterobacter; species Enterobacter cloacae complex sp. AR_0002. The sequence goes on along the minus strand of NZ_CP018814.1, from coordinate 1,132,105 downwards.
GAGCCGTCGAGCTGACGGGCAACGGAGAGTGAACCGCCGATCATTGCGCAGTTGGCCTGACCTGAACTGGACATAGCCGCTCGCATACCCGGCGTAACGTGTGCCGCTGTCGCCTGCTGTACTGGTTCATTGCTGCATGCCGACAACAGTAACGCGGCACATCCGACCCAAAATGCTGAACGCATACCTTCCTCCCCATAATTAACGCGAAACCTATGCATAATAGGCATCACGCGCCGCATCGTCGAGAGCGGATGTGCGTATTTATGCGCCCTGGTAACAATTTCTCGCAATTTTTTAACGCGAATAGCCTTCGAGTCATTGATACAGCGCATACCAAGGACACAAAAGCGAAAATCGTAAAACCTGAGCTTTGCTAAAATACACAGATAATATTCAGGGTCTGTCGTCGTTTTACAGACCCCTCTTTTTGCGCAATGTAAGGGTGTTGTCCTATGCAAACTATTGACGGCAATGGTGCAGTCGCGTCTGTTGCGTTTCGTACCAGCGAAGTGATCGCCATCTACCCCATCACTCCCAGCTCCACGATGGCTGAACAGGCTGACGCCTGGGCTGGTAATGGGATAAAAAACGTCTGGGGCGATGTCCCGCGGGTTGTTGAGATGCAGTCCGAAGCCGGGGCCATTGCCACCGTGCATGGTGCGTTGCAGACCGGTGCCCTGTCGACCTCGTTTACGTCGTCTCAGGGGCTGCTGTTGATGATCCCCACGCTTTACAAGCTGGCAGGGCAATTAACGCCGTTTGTGTTGCACGTTGCCGCACGCACCGTAGCCACTCACGCTCTCTCTATTTTTGGCGACCACTCAGACGTGATGGCCGTGCGTCAGACCGGCTGCGCTATGCTCTGCGCCAGCAGCGTACAGGAAGCACAGGACTTCGCGCTGATATCGCATATCGCTACGCTGAAAAGCCGAGTGCCATTTATTCATTTCTTCGATGGTTTTCGCACGTCCCACGAGATCAACAAAATCGTTCCACTGCCGGACGACACCATTCTGAATCTGCTGCCGCAGGCTGACATCGATGCGCATCGCGCTCGCGCCCTCAATCCGGAACATCCGGTGATCCGGGGTACCTCTGCGAACCCGGATACCTATTTCCAGTCCCGCGAGGCGACAAACCCGTGGTACAACGCGGTGTATGAGCACGTTGAACAGGCGATGGACGATTTTGCCGCTGCGACGGGCCGCGAATATAAGCCGTTTGAATATTACGGTCATCCGCAGGCCGAGCGCGTGATCGTCCTGATGGGCTCTGCCATCGGCACCTGCGAAGAGGTGGTCGATGAGCTGCTGACGCGTGGTGAAAAAGTTGGCGTGCTCAAAGTTCGCCTCTACCGTCCCTTCTCAGCGAAACACCTGCTCGCAGCCCTGCCGGACAGCGCGCGTGCCGTGGCAGTACTGGACCGCACCAAAGAACCTGGCGCACAGGCTGAGCCACTTTATCTGGATGTAATGACCGCACTGGCTGAGGCGTTTAACCGCGGTGAGCGCGAAACGCTGCCGCGCGTCATTGGCGGGCGTTATGGATTGTCTTCAAAAGAGTTCGGGCCGGAGTGCGTCCTTGCGGTATTTGCTGAACTGCGCGAGGCAAAACCGAAGCCGCGCTTTACGGTCGGCATTTATGATGACGTGACTAACCTTTCTCTCCCTTTGCCGGAAAACAACCTGCCCTCGAATGCGAAACTGGAAGCGCTTTTCTACGGTCTGGGCAGCGACGGCAGCGTCTCGGCGACCAAGAACAACATCAAAATTATCGGCAACTCTACGCCGTGGTATGCGCAAGGATATTTCGTCTACGACTCCAAAAAAGCGGGCGGACTGACCGTCTCCCACCTGCGCGTCAGCGAACACCCGATCCGCTCGGCATACCTGATTTCTCAGGCGGATTTTGTTGGCTGTCACCAGCTCCAGTTCATTGATAAATATCAGATGGCCGAGCGCCTGAAGCCTGGCGGTATTTTCCTGATCAACACCCCTTACAGCGCCGACGAGGTCTGGGCACGCCTGCCCCAGGAAGTGCAGGCAGTGCTTAACCAGAAACAGGCGCGCCTGTATGTCATTAACGCCGCGAAGATCGCCCGCGAATGCGGCCTGGCGGCGCGCATCAATACGGTTATGCAGATGGCGTTCTTCCACCTGACCAATATTCTGCCGGGCGACAGCGCGCTGATGGAACTCCAGGGGGCGATCGCCAAAAGCTACAGCAGCAAAGGTCAGGAACTGGTTGAGCGCAACTGGCAGGCGCTGGCGCTGGCCCGCGAATCGCTGTTCGAGGTGCCGTTGCAGCCGGTCAATGCCAGCAGTCCGAACCGCCCGCCAGTGGTGTCTGACGCCGCCCCGGATTTCGTCAAAACCGTCACGGCGGCGATGCTTGCCGGACTGGGAGACACCCTTCCCGTCTCTGCGCTTCCGCCTGACGGCACCTGGCCGATGGGCACGACCCGCTGGGAAAAACGCAACATTGCCGAAGCGATCCCTATCTGGAAAGAAGAGCTGTGCACCCAGTGCAACCACTGCGTGGCGGCCTGCCCGCACTCGGCTATTCGCGCCAAAGTGGTGTCACCAGAAGCGTTAGATGGCGCACCGGAAAGTTTGCACTCGCTGGATGTAAAATCCCGCGATATGCGTGGTCAGAAATATGTTCTTCAGGTGGCGCCGGAAGACTGTACCGGCTGTAACCTGTGCGTCGAGGTGTGCCCGGCGAAAGATCGTCAGGACCCGTCAATCAAAGCCATCAATATGATGTCGCGTCTTGAACATGTTGAAGAAGAGAAAGTGAATTATGATTTCTTCCTCGACCTGCCCGAAATCGATCGCAACAAGCTGGAACGCATTGACATTCGTACCTCGCAGCTCATCACCCCGCTCTTCGAGTACTCCGGGGCGTGCTCCGGCTGCGGCGAAACACCGTATATCAAACTGCTTACCCAGCTTTACGGCGACCGGATGCTGATTGCCAACGCGACGGGCTGCTCGTCGATCTACGGAGGTAACCTGCCGTCCACGCCGTACACTACCGACGCAAACGGTCGCGGCCCGGCGTGGGCAAACTCGCTTTTCGAGGACAACGCAGAATTTGGTCTGGGATTCCGTCTGACGGTCGATCAGCACCGCGCCCGCATAATGCGTCTGCTGGCACAGTTTGCCGATAAGATCCCGGCAGAACTGAATGATGCCCTGCATGCGGAGGCCACACCTGACGTTCGTCGCGCGCAGGTTGCTGAACTGCGCCACGCGCTTCAGGGTGTTGAAGGGGCTGAACAACTCCTGACTGATGCTGACGCGTTGGTTGAAAAATCTATCTGGCTGATCGGCGGCGACGGGTGGGCCTACGATATTGGTTTCGGTGGTCTTGATCATGTCCTGAGCCTGACCGAAAACGTCAATATTCTGGTGCTCGATACTCAGTGTTATTCCAACACCGGCGGACAGGCCTCGAAAGCAACGCCATTGGGAGCGGTCACGAAATTTGGTGAGCACGGCAAGCGCAAGGCGCGTAAAGATTTGGGCGTCAGCATGATGATGTATGGGCACGTCTACGTCGCGCAAATTTCGCTTGGGGCGCAGCTCAACCAGACGGTGAAAGCCATTCAGGAAGCCAGGCCCGTCGCTGATCATCGCCTACAGTCCGTGTGAGGAGCATGGCTACGATCTGGCACTCAGCCACGACCAGATGCGTCAGCTCACCGCAACCGGCTTCTGGCCACTGTACCGCTTTGACCCGCGCCGTGCCGATGAAGGGAAATTGCCGCTGGCGCTGGATTCGCGTCCGCCGTCAGACGCCCTTGCCGAAACCTTACTTCAGGAGCAGCGTTTCCGCAGGCTGAACGCCCAGCAGCCTGAAGTAGCAGAGCAGCTATGGAAGGATGCGGCAGCGGATCTTCAGAAGCGTTATGACTTTCTGGCGCAACTGGCAGGAAAAGCCGAAAAATCGACCAGTGAATAACCTGTATGCCCGGCTTGTCCGGGCATTTTTTTGCTATAAAAAAGCCCGATGCACGTGCACCGGGCGAATCCAGAAGATCGGTGAAAATTGCCTCAATGTTCTGAACAATATTCACGTGAATTATGGATGAAATAATCTTAAAGGCATATAACGGCGTGGAGATTACCTTGTTTTCCTCGTAATTAATAATTTTTATTTTGTATTGATTATAATAATCCATTCATGACGTTTATCATTATTTCAACCGCATCATTTAGTTTAGATTTTACTTAACCCGTAACAATTATATTTTATTCATCCGCCGCCAGAGTGATTTAGCATGGGACACCTTTCCAGCCCGGAAAGTTCACTAAGCAATAAAAAATAACTGCAAAGGAATAATCAAAATGCAAAGAAAAGTACTGGCACTGATGATCCCCGCTTTGTTAATGGCTGGAGCCGCTCACGCAGCTGAAATTTATAATAAAGACGGCAATAAACTGGATCTGTATGGCAAAGTAGATGGTCTGCATTATTTCTCTGACGACGCGTCTAAAGATGGCGATCAAACCTATATGCGTCTGGGTTTTAAAGGTGAAACCCAAATCAATGACATGATGACCGGCTTCGCCCAATGGGAATACAACATTCAGGCAAACAACACCGAAGGTTCTGACAATCAGTCCTGGACGCGTCTGGCCTTCGCGGGCGTGAAGGTGGGCGATTACGGCTCCTTCGATTACGGCCGCAACTATGGCGTCCTGTACGACGTTGAAGGCTGGACCGATATGCTGCCAGAATTTGGTGGCGACTCTTATACTTATGCCGATAACTTTATGACCGGTCGTGCAAACGGCGTGGCGACCTACCGTAACACCGACTTCTTTGGTCTGGTGCAGGGTCTGAACTTCGCGGTGCAGTATCAGGGTAATAATGAAGGTAATAACTGCGACGAGAATTTCTGCTCTACCAATGAAGGGACCAACAACGGTCGTGATACACGTCATGAAAATGGTGACGGTTACGGTATATCCGCAACCTACGATTTCGGCATGGGCTTCAGCGCAGGTGCAGCATATACTTCATCTGACCGTACCAACGATCAGGTAAATTACACTACTGCGGGCGGCGATACTGCGGATGCATGGACCGCAGGTCTGAAATACGATGCCAACAACATTTATCTGGCGGCAATGTATTCCGAAACCCGCAATATGACGCCGTACGGCGACAATGCAGATGCGGTGGCAAACAAAACCCAGAACTTCGAAGTCACCGCACAATATCAGTTCGATTTCGGTCTGCGTCCGGCCATTTCCTATTTACAGTCTAAAGGTAAAGACCTGGGCAATGGCCAGGACGATAAAGACCTGGTAAAATATGCTGACGTCGGTGCTACCTATTATTTCAACAAAAACATGTCCACCTATGTTGATTACAAAATCAACCTGCTGGATGAAGATGATTCATTCTACAAAAACAATGGCATCGGTACGGATGACATTGTAGCGTTGGGTCTGGTTTACCAGTTCTAATCCCGTTAGCCCGCAGCGATCTGCGGGCTAGTTTTCATCGCTGTTTCGTCTGTTCTTTACGGAAAGAGAGATAGCCAAATACCCCGCTGTCGCCATCCATAGGGTGATTTACTCCATCCATTACCGCCACTTCCGGGAAGTCGAATGGCGTGACATTTTCCAGACAGGCGACATTCACACCATATTCATTGGGATTGGAACGTCGTTGGTGGAACGTGTAAATACCGCAAATCGAACAGAAGAAATGGCGCGCCGTGCCGGTGTTGAAACGGTACTCTGTGAGCGTGTCCGCGCCCTGCGTCACCTTAATGCCCGTCAAAGGCGCTGAAACCACGACCGCCCCACGCATCCTGCAAAACGAGCAGCTGCATCGACGTGCGGTATTCAGGCCGTCCGTCAGCTCAACCGTAAATTTCACCGCCCCACAATGACACTGTGCATGACGAATGTCAGCCATCGCTTATACCCCTTTTCTCACTAACTCAGCCGCTTTTAAAAAGACCTCATCTTCGACACCATCCCCCTTCTGCCTGCCGAGCCTTACCAGCTCATCGACAATACTTTCACGATTGATGATCTTCTGGGATGAAACCAGCCCGATAACGGCGGCACCAATCGCCAGCCCAACTAATCCTGTCTGCTCGTCTTTATTTTTCATAGAAGCGCTCCCTTGTCCCCCTCAAAAGCGTAGCAGGAGAACTGTAAAACGCGCTGGTACGCGGGAATGAAATCCGTGCTTTATCTCACCCGTTCATCCGGCAAAAAAGGGATGGATTCTGAGCGGTTATCAGACGACGTTGATGAGGATAACGTGAATAGCGGTGCGCGTAGAGAGGCCGTAATGGGTGTTAAAACCGCCTTCGTAAAGGCGGTTGGTCATTACTCTGGATCTTTATCGCCTGATTCAGGCGCTGAGCCAGGATCATCTTTCGGTTTTCTTCCATCCTTGTCCGGGTTATCCGGGCTGGGATTATAATCAGGATGGTCACCATGAACGGGACGGTCAGTCATTTTCACCTCCGTTTTTACTGCGTAAGCTGTAAGTGTAGACAACCCTTCAGTCTTAACCAAACTTCTCCTGTGGGGCTCATTTGTAAATCGTGCTGGCATTCGGCGCTGCAATCCGTACCATACACGACACACTTTCGCATGCTGGTTTTTACCGGTAGCCGCAAACCCGTCTTTTATCGCTAACCAGATGGGGCACGTAAATGCGCAGATGGTGTATGAAATCTATGCTACATGGATAGAAGAGATGAACACGAAGCTGACGCTTTGAAATCGTTTTCCTCACCCTGTGCCCCATTTGAGATCTGAGTAACGAATAGATGCAAGAAAATCAAGAGATTAACAAGAAAGAACAGTACAACCTGAATAAGCTACGCTGATTTTGTTAACTCATTGATTGCTTTCGTTTTGTCAATTTATTCAATTAGTTAAAGCATAGCAGTTTCTCCCTAAAGCTACCCAGTAATACATTTTTAATGCCCTTTTTTTGCCCCTATTCCTCAGTTTTGCCCCTAAATTTGCCCCTAACTTTAGCCAGTGTGCCCTCCTTTTTCTCCCTGCCATATACTTTCAGTCTGACTGACTGGAAGTTTCTATGTGTGGACGTTTTGCACAAGCCCAAACCCGTGAAGAATATCTTGCTTACCTGGCCGATGAAGCCGATCGTGACATTGCCTATGACCCGGAACCTATTGGCCGGTACAACGTCGCGCCTGGAACCAAGGTTCTGCTGTTGAGCGAACGCGACGAACAACTGCACCTCGATCCGGTGCTCTGGGGTTAAGCGCCCGGGTGGTGGGATAAGCCGCCACTGATTAACGCGCGCGTCGAAACCGCGGCCACCAGCCGAATGTTCAAACCTCTTTGGCAGCATGGCCGGGCGATCTGTTTTGCTGATGGCTGGTTCGAATGGAAAAAGGAAGGAGACAAGAAACAGCCCTACTTCATTCACCGCGCCGACGGCCAACCCATTATCATGGCAACGATCGGCAGCACGCCTTTCGAACGTGGAGATGAAGCAGAGGGATTTCTGATTGTGACGTCTGCAGCTGATAAAGGACTGGTCGACATTCACGACCGCCGCCCCTTGGTTCTGTCTGCAGAAGCGGCACGTGAGTGGATGCGTCAGGACCTAGGCGGTAAAGAAGCTGAAGTGATAGCAGCCGACGGCGCTGTGCCAGCCGACAAGTTTATCTGGCACGCCGTGACGCGTGCCATGGGGAATGTGAAAAACCAGGGTCCGGAGCTAGTCAAGGCATCAAAATAGTAAGGTCAAAAGAAATCTGTCATGTTCGAAATGAGCGAAATGCGGACATTATGACTTTATCACTCTCTACAAAAGTTGAACTTAATATTCATGACATAAGTCTCTTCAGCGAAGACTTTAAAGCATCTAGAAAGACAGTAACGCGGCATGGCAGGTAGCGCTTTGTCGGAAACAGCGCCCATATTGCCAGCATGTGGCAATCCGCATCACTAAGTGATATTTCGACGAGTTCTCCGGTTGCCAGTTCAGAGTGAATATCTGCTTTTGTTAGTTGTGCCAGGCCCGCTCCGGCCTTACACATACTTCGGACACCTTCTACATTGTTACAAATGAACCGTGGCTCAAATAAATGACTGAGTAGGTTCCCATCTTTCACAAATGTCCACTGAGACACCATTGCCGTTCTCAAACACTGATGATTGGTCAGTTCTGCCAGAGTGGTGGGAATCCCGTGCTGGGACAGATAAGCAGGTGAGGCACAGAGGACCCGGGGGTTGCTGCTGAGCCTGTGGGCAATCAGGTTCGAATCCCTGAGCGGGGCAACCCTGATGGCCACATCGTACCCCTGACCCACGATATCCACCAAGTCATCACTGAGGTTGAGATCGATTTTCATCTTTGGATTCCGTTCCATGAGGTCAGGCAGCAGGGGAAGTATGTAACACCGGCCGATGCCGGAGGGTGCCGTGATCTTCAGCAGGCCTGACGCCCCGCCAGCGTCCTCGCTGAACATAATCCGTGCGCCCTGCTCTGCTTCCATCATGGTTCTGGCATAGGGAAGAAATTCTTCACCCTCGCTGGTCAGCGACACCGCGCGGGTCGTGCGCTGAAACAGACGCGCGCCTAAATCCTTTTCCAGCTGGGCGAGATGTCGCGACACGCTCATCGCGCTCATGCCAAGCCTGCGCCCGACCTGAGAAAGATTGCAGGTTTCCGCAAGAACGATGAACAGTTCGACGTCACGAAGATTCATTTTATCTATTTCCGTTATACAGTGATGCATTTCTTACCAGTATAACGTTACGGATAACGGCATTATAATTATTTTTATTATAATTGTTACCAAGGAGTCACCATGCGCCACGCATCATTATTCGAAGCCACATTTATTAACCGCACTCTGTTCCGCAATCGCATCATGGTTGCCCCTATGACGCGTATCTCCGCGTCTGAAACCGGCGTACCGGGTGAAAAGATGCAGGAATACTACTCCCGCTTTGCCCGGGGAGGTTTCGGCGCCATCATCACCGAGGGGATCTACATTGACCAGGCGTGGTCACAGACCTATGCGTTTCAGCCAGGCATCGTGAATGAAGAACAGATCTGCGGCTGGAAAAATATTGTCGAAAAAGCACATCAGCGCGGTGCACGGGTCATAGCCCAGCTCATTCATGCCGGCGCATTGTCTCAGAAAAATATCTACCGTCCGGACTCTGCAGGTCCTTCCGCCGTGAAACCTAAAGGGCAGCAGCTTGAGTTCTACTATGGTTCCGGGGAATACCGCACTCCCCGGACACTCAGTGAAGAGCAGATCCGCGACATCATCTCCAGCTTTGCCGACAGCGCGGAGCTCGCCGTCAGTGATGCAACATTTGACGGCGTTGAGATCCATGCGGCGAACGGGTACCTGCTTGACCAGTTCCTGACAGACTATACCAACCAGCGTATTGATGGATGGGGCGGTTCCCTGGAAAACCGTCTGGCCATTACGCTGGAAGTTATCCGTGCCGTGCGCGGTAAAATTGGCGCAGAAAAGACGCTGGGCGTCAGGATTTCGCAGGGAAAAGTAAACGATTTTCATCATAAATGGAAAGAAGGTGAGGACGGTGCCAGGAAAATCTTCGGTCTGCTCGCCGATGCCGGCGTGGACTATATCCATGTGACCGAATACAAATCCTGGCTGCCTGCATTCGAGAGCAGCGACAAGAGCCTTGTTGAGCTTGCCCGTGAAGCCGCTCCGGAGACCATCATCATTGCTAACGGTGGGCTGGATGACGGTGAAACGGCAGAAAAATTACTGGATATGGGCGCAGATTTTGTTTCTATCGGCAAGGCAGCATTAGCAAATCCTGACTGGCCACGAAAGGTCCGTTGCGGTCTCCCGCTTCACGATCTGCCTGACGATATTCTTTCACCGGTTGCAGACATCAAGGAAAAAGAACGATTTTAATTGTTATTTACCATCGGCACTAATAAAGGACGTCAAAATGACTGACAAGACGAAAAAGACGAAAAAGACGATCAGGATTTTATTTCCACAGTGGCAGGGAGGCAATCAGGATCTCTACGGATTTGGTGCCCGGCTGCTGCACTGGCTCTCTCCAGAGACGTGCGCTCCTCTGCACACCATAAGCATACCGGAATTCAATCCGGACACGCCAGAACCTGAAGAAGGTTTGCTTTATCGCTGGCAGTTACTCAGCCAGCATGATGAGGCCTTGGCTATCCTGGAAAAGGAAGAGCCAGATCATATTGTGGTGTTTGGCGGTGACTGTCTTGCTGACCAGGCTCCCTTTGCCTGGATGAACGACAGGCACAATGGTGACATGGGTGTACTGTGGATCGATTCACACCCTGATGTGAAAACACCAGTCGACTTTACCAACGGCCATACAATGGTGCTGGGAAATCTTTTGGGCGGTGGCGATCCGGAGTTCGCTTCTAAAGTGAAGACCCCGGTGAAGCCCTCTCGCGTTATGTATGCCGGTCTGATTGAAGAGGGGCTGACTGAGCAGGAGACAGCCTTTATCAACGCACTTGGTCTGCGGATAGCCCGACCGGGCGAGCTTTACGAGAACAGCGACAAGATTACTAGCTGGATAAAAGAACAGAATATCCGCAAACTTGCTGTGCATCTGGATCTGGATGTATTGAATCCGGACGTCTTCCGTTCACTGCTGTTCGCCGAACCCGAGCCTGAGTTTGACTGGCAGGCGGTGTATCCAGTAGGAAAATTAAATCTCGCCCAGACGCTTAGAATAATCCGTGATGTATCTGCTGAAACCGAAATCGTGATCATTGGTATTACTGAGCATTTGCCTTGGGATGCCTGGAATCTTAAAGAGTTTCTTAAGAAGATTCCTATCATGAACGAGTGAAGGCCAGATCTAATGTGGTCTGCACATTCGATTACATGATGTGCGGACTACTTACATAACGTATTGGAAGTACTGCAACTTTCACATTCCATTGTCCGCTTCTGGCACAGAGCGGACTAAGACATCAGTATTATTTATCGGACTCTAAGCAAATCTGAATATCTCGTGGTATATCGAGGCGACAGCATTTCTCGCTTCATTTGCCACTGCTGCTGTATTCCCTGCCCGGCAAAGTAGAGCGTGCCTTTTCCATCTTTAGCGTTCAGGTGATCGAGCACTTCCATCAACCTTTCGCTTCCGGCTGAAGTGGTTTACTGAATTTGGCCACCTGAACAGAGGTGATATGCTCATCTCAGAACAATACAGGTGTCCCAATGAAAAAAGAAATTTCAGCGCAGAGTTTAAACGCGAATCCGCTCAACTGGTCCTTGATCAGAACTACACCGTTGCAGCTGCGGCCAGTGCTATGGACGTGGGGCTTTCTACCATGACGCGATGGGTAAAGCAGTTACGGGATGAACGACAGGGTAAAATACCTAAAGCCTCCCCTATAACCCCGAAACAGATTGAAATACGTGAGCTAAAGAAAAAGCTACAACGCATTGAAATGGAAAACGACATATTAAAAAAGGCTACCGCGCTTTTGATGTCAGACTCCCTGAACAGTTCTCGTTAATCGAAAAACTCAGAGCGCAGTATCCTGTGGTCACACTCTGCCAGGTGTTCGGGGTTCATCGCAGCAGCTACAAATACTGGGTGAAAAGCCCCGAAAAGCCAGACGGCAAGCGGGCTGTATTACGTAGCCAGGTTCTGGAGCTGCATAACATTAGCCATGGCTCTGCTGACGCGAGGAGTATCGCCATTATGGCAACCCTGAGAGGTTTCAGAATGGGACGCTGGCTTGCCGGCAGACTCATGAAAGAACTGGGACTGGTTAGTTGTCAGCAACCCACCCACTTTCTCGATTTGTTCGCCAGGAAACCGGTAGGCTGGGCAATGTCATTCTCACCGGACAGCAAGCTAACCATCAAAGCGCTGGAAATGGCGTGGGAAACCCGAGGTAAACCAGCGGGAGTAATGTTCCCCAGTGACCAGGGTAGCCACTACACAAGCAGGCAGTTCCGGCAGTTATTGTGGCGTTACCGGATCAGGCAAAGTATGAGCCGACGCGGAAACTGCTGGGATAACAGCCCGATGGAACGCTTCTTCAGAAGTCTGAAAAACGAGTGGGTGCCAGTGACAGGCTATATAAACTTTAGCGAAGCAGCTCATGCGATCACAGACTATATCGTCGGGTATTACAGTTCGGTAAGGCCGCATGACTATAACGGTGAGTCACCCCCAAACGAATCGGAAAACCGATACTGGAAAAACTCTAAAGCCGTGGCCAGTTTTAGTTGACCACTTCAATGTTCGTCCCACCAAAAACCGATGCAGGTGATCGAGTTATCACGCTACTAGAGCCAGCACTAGAGGCCTTGAAGGCACAGCGTACACTGACTTCGGTACAGCCAAAAACCGAGATTGTTTTTCATCATCGTGAGTATGGTGCGATGGAATATCAAAACCTGCGTTTTGTTTTCATGCCCAGGATGCGCAAGGGCATACAGAAAGCCTACTACTCTTTATCGAGCATCGGTGCGAGATTCAACGCAGCTGTAAAACGTGCTGGTATTCGCCGCCGGAATCCGTACCATACGCGGCATACTTTTGCCTGCTGGCTTTTATCTGCCGGCGCTAACCCGTCTTTCATAGCCAGCCAGATGGGGCATGAAAACGCGCAAATGGTTTATGAAGTCTACGGTGCGTGGATTGAAGAAATGAATGGCGAACAGGTGCTGATGCTTAACAATAAGCTGGCACGCTGAAAAATTTTTGCCCCTATTATGCCCCTATCGGCTCCGAAGGTAGCAATAAATGCAAGAAAATCAATCAAATACAAAGAAAGAACAGTACAACCTGAATAAACTGCAAAAGCGACTGCGCCGTAACGTGGGCGAAGCCATTGCAGACTTCAACATGATTGAAGAAGGCGATCGCATCATGGTCTGCCTGTCGGGCGGTAAAGACAGCTACACCATGCTGGAGATCCTGCGTAATCTACAGCAAAGCGCACCGGTGAACTTTTCCCTGGTCGCGGTTAACCTCGATCAGAAACAACCTGGCTTCCCGGAGCATATCCTGCCGGAGTACCTTGAGAACCTGGGCGTTGAGTACAAAATCGTAGAAGAGAATACCTACGGCATTGTTAAAGAGAAGATCCCAGAGGGCAAAACGACCTGCTCGCTCTGCTCACGTTTGCGTCGCGGCATTCTGTACCGCACCGCAACCGAACTGGGTGCCACCAAGATTGCGCTTGGCCATCACCGGGACGACATTCTGCAAACGCTGTTTCTGAATATGTTCTACGGCGGCAAAATGAAGGGAATGCCACCGAAGCTGATGAGCGACGACGGCAAACACATCGTGATCCGCCCACTTGCCTACTGCCGCGAGAAAGACATTGAGCGTTTCTCTCAGGCCAAAGCCTTCCCTATCATTCCGTGCAATCTGTGCGGCTCACAGCCGAACCTGCAACGTCAGGTCATTGGCGACATGCTGCGTGACTGGGATAAACGCTATCCGGGCCGCATCGAAACCATGTTCAGCGCCATGCAGAACGTGGTGCCTTCGCACCTCGCCGACGTTGAACTGTTCGATTTCAAAGGGATTAACCACGGTTCAGAGGTGGTGAATGGCGGGGATCTGGCGTTTGATCGCGAAGAGATCCCGATGCAGCCTGCTGGCTGGCAGCCAGAGGAAGAGGATGCGCAATTCGATGAACTGCGCCTGAACGTGGTAGAAGTCAAGTAACCTGGCAGCGTCTCAGATATCGTTTCTGAGACGCGTTTTAAGCTTACTTCAGCAGTCGAACGCGGCAGGTTTTCCCTTTAATCTTCCCGCCCTGCAACTGTTTCCAGGCCTTATGCGCAACCGACTGGCGAACCGCTACGTAGACATGCGCAGGGTGGACCGTGATCTTGCCAATATCTGCCCCGTCGAGACCGATATCCCCTGTTAACGCCCCCAGAACGTCACCGGGACGCATTTTGGCCTTTTTACCGCCGTCGATGCACAGGGTGGCCATTTCCGCCGCCAGCGGAGCGATGCTGATATTACCTGGGGTATTCACCCAGTTGAGTTTCAGTTGCAGCATTTCCGAAAGAATATTAGCGCGCTGCGCCTCTTCAGGTGCGCAGAAGCTGATGGCGAGACCACTGTTACCCGCACGCGCAGTACGCCCGATGCGGTGGACATGCACTTCCGGATCCCATGCCAGTTCGAAATTCACCACCAGCTCAAGCGATTTAATATCCAGGCCACGGGCCGCCACATCCGTTGCAACCAGCACGCGAGCGCTGCCGTTAGCAAAACGCACCAGCGTCTGATCGCGATCGCGCTGTTCCAGATCACCATGCAGCGATAATGCGCTCTGCCCGGCATCATTCAGGGCATCGCACACCGCCTGACAGTCTTTTTTGGTATTACAGAACACCACGCAGGACGCTGGCTGGTGTTGGCTCAGCAATTTTTGTAGCAGTGGAATTTTGCCCTGCTGCGATGTCTCGAAGAACTGCTGCTCAATCGCCGGCAACGCATCGACAGTATCGATTTCAATGGTCAGCGGGTTCTTCTGCACGCGCCCGCTGATCGCCGCAATCGCCTCAGGCCAGGTGGCAGAAAAGAGCAGCGTCTGACGCGTGGCTGGCGCAAAGCGGATCACTTCGTCAATCGCATCGCTGAAGCCCATATCCAGCATGCGGTCAGCTTCATCCATCACCAGCGTTTGCAGTGCATCGAGTGAAACGGTGCCTTTTTGCAGGTGATCGAGCAGACGGCCCGGCGTTGCCACAATGATATGCGGCGCGTGCTGAAGGGAATCGCGCTGCGCACCAAACGGTTGCCCGCCGCAGAGCGTTAAAATTTTAGTGTTAGGCAAAAAACGCGCCAGACGACGCAGCTCACCCGCGACCTGGTCGGCCAGCTCGCGCGTCGGGCAGAGTATCAGGGACTGAGTCTGAAACAGGGTTGCATCAATGTGTTGTAACAGGCCTAGCCCGAATGCAGCCGTTTTTCCACTGCCGGTTTTCGCCTGCACGCGCACGTCACGGCCTTCAAGGATAGCCGGCAGCGCGGCGGCCTGGACAGGGGTCATAGTGAGGTAGCCCAACTCATTCAGGTTAGCCAGTTGGGCTTCAGGCAGAACGTTCAGCGTGGAAAAAGCGGTCACAATATACTCTCGTAGTAATGATTGCAGTCAGATGGCGCGTATCCTCGCAGATCTGCGCTAACGATGCGACAATTTAATCGGCTCTTCATCCGGTGGTGGATCAGGCATCGGCTGCGGACGTGGGACAGGATCGGGTATCGGCGTCGGATCGGTGGGCACCGGATCGGACTGCCAGGTGTTCAGGCGTTGCAGGGCAAGTAGCATACTCATCTTTTCCTCCAGATTAGGGTGCTGACCCCTAAAGGGTAGACGCAGATAAACAGGAGGCAAAAAAAAGCCGACTATGAAGTCGGCGTCGTACGAATCAATTGTGCTATGCAGTAATTCAAAAAAAGGAAGTAAGACAATATGGAGCGCAACGCCCATCGCTTGACGTTGCATTCACCTGCGGGAGTAATATTGCACCTAACATGGTCGGAGTTTATTGACTTCGCTCAATTAAAATGTCGTTTTGAAGCCGACTCTGCCACAGAAAAGCGTAAATTTACAGCCATTTACTACGATGCAACCACCACGCAACACCGCCAATCAAAACCACTAACATGACGCAAAATGTCGTGAAGCCATAGTGATATTCACCGCCGGGGATCCCTCCGAGGTTTACGCCAAACAACCCCGTCAGGAAGGTACTCGGTAAAAAGACCATCGCCATCAGCGACATGGTGTACGTTCTCCTGGCTAACGACTCCTGCATTACCTGGGCTATCTCATCCGCCATGACTGCCGTTCTGGCAATACATGAGTCAATCTCGTCCAGACCACGTCCGAGCCGGTCAGCGATATCCTGCATTCTGCGGCGCTGATCGTCGTTCATCCAGCTCATGCGTTCGCTGGCCAGTCGCGCATAAACGTCGCGCTGGGGGGTCATATAGCGGCGCATCACGATGAGCTGTTTACGCAGCAACGCCAGAAAACCACGTGGGGGGATTTGCTGATCGAGCAAGTTATCTTCCAGATCGATGATTTTATCGTGAAGTTCTTCTATAAACTCGCTGGCATGATCGGTCAACGCATCACACACATCCACCAGCCAGCTGCCGCAATCCGTTGGTCCCGTGCCCTCTTTCAGATCGTTAATGACGTCATCCAGCGCCAGCACTTTTCGCTGGCGGGTGGAAACAATCAGCCGTTCATCCATATAAACACGCATGGCCACCAGCTGATCCGGACGCTCATCCGTACTGCCGTTTATACAACGCAGCGTAATTAACGTCCCCTCACCCATCCGGCTGACGCGGGGTCTGAGACTTTCTCCCGCCAGCGCATCCCGAACGTTGTTGGGCAATAGCGGCGTGGACGCGAGCCACTCGGCGCTGTCCGGGTGCGTGTAGTTGAGGTGCAGCCAGCATGGATGTTCGTTGTCGATATGATCCTGATCTTCAAGCGGCCTTGCGCCGCCACGTCCATCAAACACCCATGCAAAAACTGCGTCAGGTACGTTAACCTCAGACCCTTCGATGCTCTCCACAGCGCCTCCACCGTTTTATCTCTTTCGGTGTCAGTCTAGCTTTCGCCGAGGGTTAAGCAATAATTATGTGAGGCATCGTCCTGAATACGCTCAGGAATTCACCGCCCATTCGCGGCTTCTTAACGCATTGTCAGCCTGGAGCTCATTTTCCAGACGGAAATTACGTGTTCGTGTCTGGAGCTCAATCACCTGATTGCGCAGCACATCTGACGATCCATTGAGTTCTTCAACCATCGACACGTTGCTCTGCGTTACGCGTTCAAGCTCAGACAATGCCTGCGTAATTTGTGAAATACCTTTTTCCTGTTCTGATGTTGAGGCGGATATTTCATCCATCAGTCTGCTCACATTGCCCGAACCGGTAACAATATCATGCATATTTTTTTCGGCTTCAGAGACCACGTTAACGCCCTGTGTCACGTTATGGCTGGTAACTTCAATCAATGACTTAATATTTTTTGCCGCTTCGGCGCTACGATGCGCAAGGCTTCTCACTTCGCCCGCGACCACAGAAAACCCTTTACCATGGTCGCCCGCTCTTGCCGCTTCAACGGCGGCGTTAAGCGCCAGAATATTGGTCTGAAAAGCGATACCGTCAATCAGCGAGATAATCTCTGTCATTTGCTGGGCGCAGTCGGTAATCGACTGCATATTGTTCGCGACCTGCCCCATTAACTCTCCGCCTTTACGCGCCTGCAACGTCGCGAGATTCGCCTGTTCGCTGGCTAAACGGGTATTGTCGGCATTATTTTTTGTACTTGCAGCCATCTCTTCCATGCTGGCTGCCGTTTGCACCAGCGAAGCTGACTGCTGTTCTGTTTTGACGGAAAGCTGCGCGCTGCGTGAAGAGAGTTGATCTGACAGGGTCATCGCGGTTTGCGAGGAGGCGCGGATCTCACGGACCAGCGTTGCAATGTTGCTGGAGAGACTATTAATCCCCGGGATCAGACGTCCCGCACAGTTGTTGCCAAATTCAGGTATCGACACGCCAAGTTTGCCTGACGTCACTTCTTCAATACTTTTTTTCACAGTATTGATCGGCGTCACAAGATATTTTGTCATGTACGCCCAGAGTAAAAATAATGCGATGAATTGTACAATTATGACTGCAATAAAAAGCGAAGAATTCCGTGAAAATAGCGCTATAACTCCATCACTTACCAAAAATACACATAAAAGGAAATAGACAATGAACGTTCTGACACTAATATTTCTTAGCATACGTTTTCCTGGGGCATTATATTTTGGTTGGCATTAAGGGTTATAGCATTGCCATACGAATTTGTCCTCACGTTCGTCGCTGGTTTGTTGTTTTGCAGTTTGATTTGTGCAGTTTTACTTAAGGCGGATAAAAAGCATGTGTTACGGTAAATATCTGGCTTGTCGTTTGGTTACTGATACTCCTTCAATAACGGTAATTATATATTTAAGGAGAGATACTGTAGAGTGCCGATGTTTAGTGGTGCTTAATAAGTTAACGTAGTTAATATATATTAACTACGTTATTGCACGCCCCTTCCGTTAGGGTGGCTGACGTTCAGGCCAGACAGTCGATAGCCTGGAAAAAACAGTCCTCAGTCATGAGGATATTCTCTTTTGCACTTTGATGCCCGCGACGAATATACCAGCCTGCTTCAGGCGCCATGCTTAAATGGAATATCCTCGCCCCGACAGACTATCGGGGACAGTAATACTCATCGTCACACACCCCTTCTCCGCCCCCCTGATCACCTGTTCTGGCAAAATGGTGACGCTGCGATCCCCATTTTGCAAAATGATCGTCGTAATAGCATAACGACATATACCGCTACTAAGGCTGTAGCCAACCGTACTTAAATCGGTGATATGTTTTTTAGATAAAAATATTTCAATACCAGAACCTTCAAACCATGTAATGATTTGCTGCGCAAGATCCTCCATCCGCTCACAAAACGCCCTGACTTCGGCCTCAGCCGTATTAACATAGATCGGTTTGTCCCCGATGCTCTGCTGCACTTTCTTAAAAAAACGCTCTCTTGCTGACATGTCAACTCCGTGTTTTTCGCCAGTCTCATTATTCTTTTTGGTGCTTCAGCAGAGCATAGCTGGCAATCAACTGCTGAAGATGCTGTTCGGTCTGGTTTAGCTGCGCTGCTGACAGGGGTTGCCCGGCAGGTAAAATGGAAAGCAGACGAAGCTGCTCCTCAAGCGGAACGGTATGGCTGAAGGACTGCGACATGGCAAACACGGCTGATTTCAGTTCACTCACCGTCATGTACTTCCCCTTCTGTTCATCCAGCGCGTTCAGCCTGTTCGTCAACTGCTGTAACTGCGTCATCCCCTGATGCCAGCCATTCAGATCTGACTCTGCAAGCCCGGCAACGCTAATCTGCGTGTGCCACTGTTGCGCCAGGGATTTGGCCTCTTCAGGCCACAGCGTCAGCGCCTGCTGCACCAGACGGTCGCCGTAGCTTACTGCCCAGTCTGGTTTCAGATGCAAAAGCTGCGCTAACATCTGCTGTGTCTTACTGATCCCCGGTTCAGGTGGCGGTGACGTTTGTTGCAGCGCCTGCAACTGTGCTGTAGAGAGTCCTTCAGGTATAGGAGCCAGGGACGCGGCCAGCTGCATTTGCGCCGAATCTGGCGCATGCATCATCTGCCATCCCACTGCGACAACACTGGCAGCCACCAGCATGGACAACATACCCGCAGCAAATGGCTTCCACTGCTTCACGGATACAGGAGGCTCTTTATTCAGCAACGGCTCGGGCTGAACCACATAAACCCTTTTACAACGCTCTGTCGGTTCTGTGAGGTGGAGTTCCGCGGCCCCCACCGCGTTCCCCGGCAGACTTACGCCCGTATTTTCGCTGTTTTCCAGACGCACTGCTGCGTTCTGCATCATCGAGCGCAGGGCATCAAGCTGAGCAGCATGCTTAAGTTCGAGGCGCTGCAACATGTCACTCAGAGCGTTCAGATTCTCCTCAGCCTGATAGGGGAATGTCATACCACTGTATACAGGCGTCATCCTCCACACCGCGACCTTTGACTGCCTCATCAAGCAGCGCACACTGTGCCGTAAGAATATGCTGGCAGCTGGCTTCATCGAGTTCGCTCGCTTTCAGTTCTCGCTGCACACGCCCGACATCATCAATGCAGCGCTCCCAAAGCGTACGCCCTTCCCCGTCCTGGAATGTCGGGCCGTGACGCAGACTGATCACCTGTAGCCAGGTGTCCTGTAACAGGGCATCAATATCAATGAACGCGGCAGTAGCGCGTTTACGATCATTCATGTTCTCAGTACCGCAAAGAGTTCAAGTTCAGGCTCGGCGAGCATTCCCGGAACGTAAAACATACAGGTGCCGCTCTGGAACATTTCGATGGCCAGGGGATGAGAGACATCAAGGCTGAAATACTGATTTTCCAGACGCAGTGGAATGGCTGCCGGCACATGGCGCAGCGGCATCAGAGGGACGCCCACCCGCGATGAATTGACGATACTCCTGACATGATCGGGACTGCCGACCTTGCACTGGCGCGGGAACTGCTCCTGCAATTGTGCCACCGGCATCGGTGAACGCACGGAGAGGTAATAATCAGCGCCTTCGCGCAGACGTGGATCATGCAGACGGGCCTGCCAGAAGTGAAGCCGGTCATCATGCTCAAGCTCAATCGCCACCACCCGCGACGGCAGGCTGGCTTCCAGAAGATCGCCAAGTAAATCAAACAGCGGCGGGAAGACGTTATTCAGTTGCTCATGCTGCCATGCCGGGATCGCACTGACCTGATGCTCCAGCGAGAATGTCAACAGGCTGCCTGCAAGCCTTGCCAGCTCCGGATAGAGACGCTCAGGCGGGCTTTGCGGGTGGCGCTGAAACTGACCCAGCACGGGCTCAGCACTGTTCAGGGCATTGAGCAGCCAGAACAATGAAACATCGGCTACGGCAAAATCCGCCATGCGCTCATTACTTTCCCGGCGCATGTCCATCAGGCGGCCCAGACGGGCGCGCAGTTGCGTCAACAGTTGCTCCAGCTGGGTCATCAGCCAGCGGCTGCCCAGCAACGCCAGCAGCGGCGGAAGGTATGTCTCATCAAGTGCCCAGTTCCCCTGCGAATCTTGTTGCAGGCGGGCAACCGGACAGGTCAGGTAATCGCTGTTGTTCTGATGGGCAAATCGCAACGTCAGCTCTGGCCGCATCACTGCAATCTGACGGGTGTCATCGCCAAAAAGGTTGCGGACATCCCGCCAGCGCTGGCGATAGCGAACAGGACGCGCGGCCACCTCATCGGGCTTAAGGCAGTTGCCACCATTCGCGCGCAGCAGCGGAAGAGCCAGAACCACCACCACGTCCTGTGTTTCACTCTCAAGCGCCAGCACCGGTGGCAGGTCGTCAGCATTATCCGTATCGATTAATGTCCCGTCAGGGAACCGGAGGTGCAGATGACGGGCCTGTAGACGGCCCAACTTCAGTACATCCGGTTCGAAAGTGGCATTAATCCCCCCCCAGGGATGGGAGAGACCCAGTCGGGCGATACATTCCGCAGACCAGGCCGCATAGGCGGCCTGTTGCTGGAAGTGCTGGGGAGAGACCATCTGGCCCCTGCCCCATAACGGTTGTTCCGTTCTCATGCTTCCTGCCTTACGTTACGCTTTCGCTTTCGGCATCTGGCTCACCAGAGACAGGTTCACATCCATGCCTTCCACCTGGAAGTGCGGCACCGCAAACAGCTTCACGCGGAAGAAACCCGGGTTGTCTTCGATATCTTCCACCACTACCTTCGCGTCACGCAGCGGATGAGAAGCCTGCAACTCATCGCCCGGATCGGTCATTTCCGTCACCAGACTACGCACCCAGGTATTCAGCTCCAGCTCCAGCAGACGGCGGTCCTTGGTGGTGCCGATGTTTTCGCGCTGGATGAGCTTCAGGTAGTGCGCAATACGCGACAGCAGGAAGATGTACGGCAGACGGGCGTTGATGCGGCTGTTGGCCGTGGCATCTGCGGTGTCATACAGCGCCGGTTTCTGCGCGGAGTTTGCCGAGAAGAAGCAGGCATAGTCGCGGTTTTTGTAATACGAGAGCGGAATAAAGCCGAGGCTGGCAAACTCAAACTCGCGGGTCTCCGGGATCATCACCTCAGACGGGATTTTCACCTGGTTGCCGGTGCCCAGATCGTACAGATGAATAGGCAGGTCTTTCACCGCCCCGCCCGCCTGCGGGCCACGGATCTGCACGCACCAGCCGTTATTGATGAAGCTCTTCACCATGTTTGACGCGAAGGAGAACGACGCGCTGGTCCACAGGTATTTCTCGTGATCCGGGCCTTTCACCTGCTCAACGTAGTTAAAGCTGCGTACCGGTACGGTATCCGGGCCATACGGCAGACGCCCCAGCACGCGCGGCATCACGAGGCCGATGTAGCGGGCGTCGTCGGTGTCGCGGAAGGATTTCCACTTGATGTACTCGGCGCGGTCGAAGTAGTTGCCGATATCCTTAATTGCAGCCACCTCTTCCATGGAGTCTTTCAGGAAGAATTTCGGACCGACAGAGCCAATAAACGGCATATGTGCGGCAGCTGACACTTTAGAGATGTTGCGCAGCAGCGCCACATCCTGCGGGCTGGCGTCAAATTCATAGGATGAAATCACGGAGCCAATCGGCTCGCCGCCCGGGGTGTCGTATTCGGCGGTATAGGTGTGCCAGTAGAGGCCGCTCTGAATAAGTTCCGGCGCGTCTTCAAAGTCCTGGCGCAGATCTTCTTTCGACACATCCAGAATTTCGGTTTTCACGTTCTGGCGGTAGTCGGTGCTGTCCACCAGCTGCTTCAGGCCGCGCCACAGGGACTCCACCTTCTGAAACTCCTGGTGATGCATTACGGCATCCAGCTGACGGCTGATCTGGAAATCCAGCTCAGCGATATGGTGGTCAATCAGCGTTTTGTCGAGCTTCTCCACCGGCTGACCGGATTTGCGGATGCAGTCCATAAACACCTGCATCGCCGCCGTCAGGCGTTCACCCGCCGGAGCGTCAGAAAGCGCGGCGTCATCCAGAAACGCATTGATATCCCCCAGGCTGGAGGCCGGGGTCAGGTTGATTTTTTCAAACAGGGAGGCGTAAACGCCCTCTTTTTCCAGTACGGTGGTCTGCCCCTGCGCGGAGGCGGTTTCAGTATTCACAGACATCAGCATATTCCCGGTTAATCCATTAAATTACACATGCCGCTTATTTCGGGGCCAGTGCACTCATTTCGTCGCGTAATTCCTGAGACAGCGCCGGGTCTTTAAGAATTTTCTCGAGTTCTTTTCTGAAAGTGGCGTTATCAAGGAGATTGGATTTGAGGTCGCGTAATAAATTACGCATGGCCAGCATGGCGCGGAGCTGGGGGATCTGGCGGGCAACCTGTTCAGGTTCGAAATCCTTAATATCGGAGAAATTCAGTTTTATGCTTTCTTCCGAGCCATCCCCGGCCATTGTGTTAGGAACCGTCAGATTCACTTCCGGGTTAAATTCCGAAAGTACGCTGTTGAAGTTATTTTTATTGACGTTAATTTTCTCCCTTTCCGATAATGGGCGATTCTCTTTTCCATTACTGAAATCACCGACGGTGAGGAGTTTAAGCGGCAGTTCGATTTTCTTTTGCGCGCCACCTGTATGCAGAGCCAGCTTTAAATTTATGCGTGCCTTGGGCACCTCATTCTGGAATGAATCGGCCATAGCAGTCCCTTTCTTTAAAAGAAATAAATGTTAAGTGAGTGACGTTTCTTTACAAAACCATATTAGAGCAAAAGCCCATTTAAAATCAACTTCTCAGATCAAAGATCTACCATTGGACTTTTCTTAAGAATATTCCACTAAATTATTGTACTCATAAATGCCATAGATACATGACATACAGTAAATATTAACCATTTGTTCACATTAATTTGGCAGGAATGACTGCTTTGTTTGGAAATATTGAACTTATTGTTCCATAAGGTTGAATAATTGATTTACATCAATGCATTTATTAACACGCCCCGTAACAGCGCAGAGAAATAAGGTTTTAATTCAATAAATGGCCTGAATATGAAAAAATCCTGTATCGGACAAATTTAATCTTGAAAACAGTAATGACTATACTGCTACAGGAATGGCGAATAAATGACTACGCGTTTTTCGATAAACGGGAGAAAGAATCTCTCTGAAGATATTCATCATGACAATGAGTGATGGGCTGATATGAAGGGGATATACGGTATTAACCAGGCTGTAAAATCATGCCCCCTGAGAGCGGGCGCTTATGCGGTTAATGGATGTTTACCATAATCACGTAGCGCCCTGACCTCTTTTTAATGCTTTTCAATATACATTGTACGGCTGTACGCAACATCCTCTGGGTTATTTATCGGATAACCTTTAACCCATGGCTTGATGAGACGTCCATTGGTGTACTGATAAATAGGGGCAATCGGTGCTTTCTCGGTGAGGATCTTCTCGGCCATGTTGTAGTCGGCATTACGCGCTTTTTCAGTGGTTTCGAGCGTCGCCTGATGAATAATCTTATCGTAAGCAGGGTCGTTGAATCGTGAGATATTCCCGCTATGGGAGGAGGTCAGCAGCGACAGGAATGTCGACGGCTCGTTGTAGTCCCCTACCCACGATGCACGGATGACGTCAAAATTCCCGGTATTGCGGCTGTCGATGTAGGTTTTCCACTCCTGATTCTGCAACTTAACGTCAACACCCAGATTTTTCTTCCACATGGATGCAACGGCAATCGCGATTTTCTGGTGGTTTTCAGACGTGTTATACAGCAGCGTTAATTTTAGCGGACGCTGAGGGCCATAGCCTGCCGCCTGCAACAACGTTTTCGCCTGCGCATTCAGCTCCTGCTGTGACATCTGCTCAAATGGCGAGGTTTCCGGCGTAAAGCCCGCAGTGACATCGGGAGTAAAATGCCAGGCCGGTTTCTCACCGGTCCCCAGGACTTTTTCCGCCATAATACGTCTGTCTATAGTCATGCTGAGCGCGAGACGTACGCGGGCATCCGCGGTTGGGCCTTTTTGCGTGTTAAACGCGTAGTAATAGGTCCCAAGCTGTGGCGGTATATATACCTGTCCCGGAATATCTTTAAGCAGCTTCTGGTACATGTTTTTCGGAAACGATTCTGTAATATCGATATCGCCCGCAAGATAGCGTTTGGTCGCTGAGGACTCCTGGTTGATCGGCACAAAGGTGACTTTTTTAAGCACCGTCCTGCCGTTATCCCAGTAATGAGAATTTGGCTCAACCACCAGTTTTTCATTCACCACGCGATCTTTCAGCACATACGCACCGTTGCCAATGAGCGCGCCAGGGCGCGTCCATTCCTTACCGCTTTCCACATTGGCCTTTTGAACAGGATAAAACGCGAAGTTAGCCGTCAGATTGCTGAACCAGGGCAGCGGTTTGTCAAGCTGCACGCGCAGCGTTTTAGCATCCACCGCCGTCACGCCGAGCGTATCCGGAGCAGCTTTGCCGTCGATAATGGCCTGGGCATTGTTAATGCCCGCCAGCGCCGCAAACCAGGCGAAAGGTGACGTTGTTTTAGGATCAACCAGACGACGCCAGCTATAGACAAAATCGTGTGCCGTCACCGGGGTACCGTCAGACCACTTAGCGTTATCCCGCAACGTGAACGTCCAGACGCGATTGTCATTGCTCTGCCAGCGCGTCGCCACGCCGGGAACTAACTCCCCTTTTTCGTTCTGATTCACCAGCCCTTCATAGAGGTCGCGGATCACCTGTATCTCGGGCAACCCCACCGCTTTTGCCGGATCGAGCGAAGCGGGCTCATCTTTGATATGTCGAACCAGCTCCTGCTTTTGCGCCAGAACCGTTCCTTCGGGAACCTCCGCGGCATATGAAAGTGAAGAAAGCCCGCACAGCCACAGCGCAGTACAAAGAAGCGAAACAGGATGCTTCATACGATCCCCTTAATGATGTCAGGTAACAGGCAGATGCGTAATTATTTGTTTCGAAACGGAGAAATGCAAATGCTTCCTCCGGAAAGTTGATGTCAGGCAATTTTCCACACACACGGAAACTATTTGATTAAGCGCGGCTTTTGCACAACACTGCCAGAAGTGACTTTATCATCAGGGTTTACTATGGCAACTACCCGACCAAGAACGGAACGCGGTGCCTTCCCGCCAGGAACTGAACATTATGGACGCTCATTTTTAGGCGCGCCGCTGATCTGGTTTCCGGCCCCCAAGGCCGATCGCAATAGCGGCTTAATCATTGCAGGCACGCATGGCGATGAAAACTCGTCTGTCGTGACGCTCTCGTGCGCGCTACGTACGCTGGCCCCCGATTTACGACGTCATCATGTGATTTTGTCCGTCAACCCGGACGGTTGTCAGCTTGGATTACGGGCGAATGCACGCGGCGTTGACCTGAACAGGAACTTCCCGGCGGCAAACTGGCGCGCCGGTGAAACGGTGTATCGCTGGAACAGTTCGGCGCAGGAGCGAGATGTGGTCCTGCTCACAGGAGACAAACCCGGTTCCGAACCGGAGACTCAGGCGCTGTGCCAGCTTATTCATAAGATCCACCCGGCCTGGGTTGTCTCTTTCCACGATCCCCTCGCCTGTATTGAAGATCCTCGTCATACGGCGCTCGGGCAGTGGCTGGCGGATGCGTTTGCTCTACCTCTGGTGAGCAGCGTTGGCTATGAAACACCCGGGTCGTTTGGCAGCTGGTGCGCAGACCTCAGCCTTCACTGTATCACCGCAGAGTTTCCGCCCATCTCCTCGGATGAAGCGAGCGAAAAATACCTGCGGGCGATGACAGATCTCCTGCGCTGGCAGCCTCAAAGATGAAGTACGCCGGAGGTAAAATTCAGCGCGGGTGAGACGTCAACCGCCAGCCAGGTTGGGCCGTCCAGATCGGCAAAGCGCACGCTGTTCACCAGCGGGAGTGCAGCGCCGATCGCTCTGGACGTACACAACATACAGCCCAGCATCAGAGCAAAGCCTTGCGCCTGCGCATCTTGTGCCAGAGCCAGAGCCTCGGTTAATCCACCTGTTTTATCCAGCTTAATGTTCACCATTTCGTAACGTCCCTTGAGGGCTGACAGGCTCTCACGGGTATGACAGCTTTCGTCTGCACAGACGGGAAGCGGATGAATAAAATTCGCCAGCGCGGCATCGTCTTCTGCCGGGAGGGGTTGCTCCAGCATGGCAACGCCCAGATCGGCAAGCAGCTGACAACGGGCTGCCAACCCTTCGCTGTGCCATGATTCGTTCGCATCGACGATAAGAGTGGCATCAGGTACCGCCGCACGAATGGCGACCATGCGTTCGCTAATCAGACGATCGTCGAGCTTCACCTTTAATAATGTTGCACCTGTGGCATACAACGCCTGAGCGCTGGCGGCCATTTGCTCTGGTTCACCGATGACCACCGTTTGCGCGGTGACGATCGATTGCGGCAGCGTAACGTCCAGCAGCGCAGGCAGCGGTTTTTGTCGTTTCGCCGCTTCCAGACTCCAGAGTGCGCAGTCAATCGCGTTGCGTGCCGCGCCGGCCGGCAACCGAAGCTGAAGAGCCTCACGCGTCAGGCCCGCCTGCAACTCGGGCACTACCGTCATAATTTGCGCCATGACTGACGCCAGGCTTTCTCCGTAGCGAGGATAAGGGGTACATTCCCCGACGCCTTTTACGCCGTCCTCTTCACATTCAACCACGACCACGCAGGCCTCATTACGGCTGCCGCGCGAGATCACAAACGGGGTGTGCAATGGCCAGGCTTCTTCATAGACCTTAACGCTTCTCATCACTGACTCCTTGCAGGCCGGAAAGGCAGAAAATTGGTTTGCCGTGCTAACTGCGGATGACATACACTAGCCACGACGTTAACTATTTGTAAACAGGAAGATACCTATGTCACAACTCGTTCATTTCCAGGGCAACCCGGTTGCTGTTGCAGGTTCCATCCCACAGTCTGGCAGCAAAGCACAGCCTTTTACTCTGGTGGCTAAAGATCTGTCTGACGTCACGCTGAGCCAGTTTGCTGGCAAACGTAAAGTCCTGAACATTTTCCCAAGCATCGATACTGGCGTTTGCGCTGCATCAGTGCGTAAATTCAACCAGCTGGCGACCGAAATGGACAACACCGTAGTGCTGTGCATTTCTGCTGATCTGCCGTTTGCCCAGTCCCGCTTCTGCGGCGCTGAAGGCCTGAGCAACGTCATCACCCTTTCCACTCTGCGCAGCCCGGATTTCCTGGAGAAATACGGTGTTGCCATTTCCGAAGGCGCGCTGAAGGGTCTGGCTGCTCGAGCGGTGCTGGTGATCGACGAAAACGACAACGTTGTTTTCAGTGAGCTGGTTAACGAAATCACTACCGAACCGGATTACACCGCTGCACTTGAGGCGCTTAAAGCCTAAACGTAAAAAAGCCTCTGCAAAGAGGCTTTTTTATTTATTCGTCACCCTTCTTCTGATTTAACCCATACTCGCGCAACTTATTCGCAATCGCGGTATGTGACACCCCAAGACGTTTAGCCAGCTTGCGCGTGCTCGGATAGCTGCGATATAGCTGCGTTAACACCGAACGCTCGAAACGGCTGGTGATGTCATCCAGCGAGCCTTCCATTGCCTCTTCGCCTACCGAGACCGTCCCGGCATCGTAATCCGGCAATAGAATATCCTGAGGGCGCAGTTCATACCCTTCAAGCTGAGTTAATGCGCGATAGACCGCATTTTTAAGCTGACGAATATTGCCCGGCCAGCCGTAACGCGTCAGCACGGTGCCCAGGTCGGCAGAGAGCTTCGGGCGCGGCACGCCTTGCTCATCGGCAAAACGGGCCACGAACAGTTCTGTCAACGGCATGATGTCCTGTGGGCAATCGCGCAGCGGCGGAATATTGAGCGTCAGAACGTTGAGACGATAGTAGAGATCTTCGCGGAATACCCCTTTCTGCACCAGCTCCACCAGGTTTTTCTGGGTGGCGCAGATGACGCGCACGTCCACGTGAACTTCATGATCTTCCCCCACGCGGCGGAACGTGCCGTCATTGAGGAAACGCAGCAGTTTCGCCTGCATGCGTGGCGACATTTCGCCAATCTCGTCCAGCAGCACCGAGCCGCCATTCGCCTGTTCAAAGAAGCCTTTTTTACCTTCCGGCGCATGCCCGAACAGCTCACTTTCAACGGCATCTTCAGGAATAGAGGCGCAGTTCAGCGCCAGATACGGTTTTGCCGCACGCGGGCTGGCCATGTGCACAGCATGCGCCAGCAGATCTTTCCCCGTACCGGTATCCCCGGTAATCAGCAGCGGCGCCGTAAGATTTGCCAGCTTGCGCGCCTGGTCGATCACATGACGCATCTTCGGGCTCACCGCAATAATCTGGCTGAATGCGCCGACGTCCTGGCTGGAAAGGTTCTGTAACTGACGCCCCATTCGCACCGTGGAGCGCAGCATGATCACTGCGCCGGTCAGCACCCGCGCGGCATTTTCCCCTTTCAGGTAGACCGGCGTGATCTCCATCAGGAAATTCTGTCCGTTGATGACGACATGCTCGCTATGGGTATTTTGCGGGTTGCTGTCCAGCCAGCGCTGGAAATTAAAACCGGTGATCAGTTGCGTGGCGTGGTGCCCAATAAGTTTTTCCTGAGTCTGCGCAAACAGCTGGCAGCTGGCCTGGTTAACGCGCTCGACTTTATTTTTCAGATCGAGAGAGAGAAACGGCTCCGGCATTGCTTCCAGCAGCGCGCTCAGCGCAAGATGTTCCCGCTCGGACGGCATCCAGGGGATGGTACGTACATCCGTAACGCCAGCGATACGGCGGATTTCCGCCATCAGGCTACTGAAGGTATTAAATTCAATTTCGGCAAAATTGAGGTAAATTCGCCCGACAGGGTCGATCTCTATGCCACGTAAATCAATGCTACGTAAAACAAGAAGATCGAGTAACTCGCGGGTCAGACCGAGACGGTCCTCACAAAAGACTTCCAGACGCATGGGAAATTCACCGTTTAAGCCAATAACAGTAAAATGATATGTCAGATCACGGTGTTCGGGAAGGTGGCTGTCAACAAATATTGACAGCCCGCACGATTAGTAAACAAAACCTCACTGAGCAGGTTTTTTATTGAGCGTCTCTTTAAGCTGGCCAATCAATTCGCGACGGAAATCCCCCAGCCGCGGCTTATCGCCATCGATCCAGGGGAGTGGACGACAAACCTCCATCGCTTTGATACCCAGGCGTGCCGTCAGCAGACCGGCACCAATCCCCTGCGCCGCCCGGGCAGAGAGACGCGCCGCAAGATCCTGCGACATCCAGTCCATCCCGACCTCCCGTACCAGTTCGCTTGCCCCGGCGAAGGCGATATTCAGCAACACCAGTTTGAACAGGCGCAGTCGGCTGTAATAGCCAAGCTCAATGCCGTACAGCCTGGCGATGCGGTTGATCAGACGCAGGTTGCGCCAGGCGATAAAGGCCATGTCCACCATTGCCAGCGGACTGACGGCGATCATCAGGGTAGATTCCGCCGCCGAACGGCTGATCTCACGACGAGCCTGCGCATCCAGTACCGGCTGAACAATGTGCGCATAGAGCGTGACCACTTCCTGGTCATTCTGGGTTTCGTGGATCGCCGCATACCAGCGCTGAAGCGCCGGGTGAGAGTGATCTATCCCGGCCTGAGCCGCAAGCTTTTCACAAAAAGCACGCCCTTTTCCTGTGCCGTGACTGTGCAGCAGATCCCGCGCTTCATCGCGTTCGTGGGCACGCTGACGCAAACGCCAGAGGCGACGCCACTCGCTGACGACTGAGCCAACGCCCGCACCAACAATCAACGCCCCGGCGGCGCATCCCCCCAGCGCCACCCAGTCCTGCGTTTGCCAGGCATTGACGCCCCACTGCACGCCCTGGCCGATTACGCTCACACCAAAAAGGGCTAACCCGGCGGTCACCATCTTACGCCACAGGCTGCGTTTCGGGCGCAGTGCCGCATCAACCACCGCTTCCGCCTGCCCCTCTTCAACCATCGGCTCGTCTGCCAGCACGGGAGCAAAGTTGTCAGCCTGCGGGCCGCTGAAGGTTTGCGCCGTTTTGAACGCCTCATGGGGCGTCTGCTCAAGCTGGCCGGTAAAATCAATGCGAGGTTTTAACGGTTCCGTCATCGCAATTTATCTCCGATTAAAAACTCCAGCGCAGCATCCAGACGGATGTGCGGCAATGGCTGATCAACGTTCATGCTCTGCGGACGGAAGGCTTCGAACTGAAAACCCTGGCTTTGCCAGAAAGCCTGGCCCGGCAGACGCGCCGGAACTTCCCCCGGATAGACCGTGAGCGGCTCACCGTCGCTGAGACGGTTGCCCCGCAGGGCCGGAATTTTCTCGCCATTCAGGTCAATCAACCCACTCTGCGTAGCCTGTACGGACGCCAGCCCCAGACAGTCCATGCTGATCCCTTCGAAGGCCGCATTCTGCCAGGCATCCTGCACCAGCTGTTGCAGCAGGGATACCATGTTGGCGTGCTGATCGACCGTCACATGGTCAGCTTTTGTGGCGGCAAACAGTAGCTTGTCGATGACCGGCGAGAACAAACGGCGAAACAGCGTACGCTGGCCATAATGAAAGCTTTGCATCAGCTGCGTCAGCGCCAGCCGCATATCATTGAACGCCTGCGGCCCGCTGTTGAGCGGTTGCAGGCAGTCCACCAGCACGATCTGGCGGTCAAAGCGTAAAAAGTGATTTTTATAAAAGCCCTTAACCACCTTCTCACAGTAATAATTGTATCGCTCGCGGAGCATACCGGCGTTGGTGGTCTTGTCCGCCTGCGCCAGTTTCGATTCGCCGATGCTGTCAACGTCCGGCCACGGGAAAAACTGTAGCGCGGGAGCACCGGCTAAATCACCCGGCAGAACGAAGCGGCCCGGCTGAATAAAATGCAACCCCTCCTGCTTGCACTGATGCAGGTAATCCGTCCAGGCTTCGGCTATGACGGCCAGACGGTTTTCATCCGCCGGCGCCAGCGGGTCCAGCCCTTCGCAAAGCTGGCGCCATTTGGTCGACCACTCTGCCCGCTGCCCCTGCAACAAACCGGTCATCTGTCGGGACCAGTTCAGGTAATCCTGCGCCAGCATCGGTAAATCGAGCAGCCATTCTCCCGGATAATCCACAATTTCGAGATAGAGCGTGGACGTTTCTTTGAAGTGACGCATCAGGGATTCATTCGAGCGGAAACGAAGCGCAAGACGGATTTCGCTCACGCCACGCGTCGGGGTGGGCCAGGCGGGAGGTTCCCCGTATAACTGCGCCAGACCTTCATCATAGGTGAAACGGGAGATGCCAAAATCACGTTGCGGTACGCGTTTCACCCCCAGCAACCGCTCCTCGCGCACTGCGCTAAGCAGTGGCAGGCGCGCCCCTGCATGCAGGTTCAACAGCTGATTGACCATCGCCGTAATGAATGCTGTCTTACCGCTGCGGCTCAGCCCCGTCACGGCAAGACGCAGATGGCGATCAACGCCACGGTTCACCAGAGAATTGAATTCGTTTTTAAGTCGCTTCATCGCCGTCCTTCATTGCCTGGAACCCTGAAAAAAGTCACTTCAGAATACAGTAAATTGGGGCAGATCGTTGATTATCAATTCTTAATTATTGCTATTGCCGTTTTCTCTCCAGTAAGATGGGCGCAATTGCTGTCCGTCTGGAGTGAGTAAGGTGTATGTCACCCACCATCTATGATATTGCCCGTGTTGCTGGCGTTTCGAAATCAACCGTGTCGCGCGTTCTGAATAAACAAACGAATATTTCTCCTGAAGCGCGCGAAAAGGTGTTGAAGGCGATAGAAGAATTAAATTATCAACCGAATAAACTTGCCCGCGCACTCACCTCTTCTGGCTTCGACGCCATTATGGTTATTTCGACCCGTTCAACCAAAACCACCGCAGGGAATCCGTTTTTCTCTGATGTACTGCATGCCATAACGGCAAAAGCAGAAGAAGAAGGTTTTGATGTTATTTTACAAACGTCCAAAAGCAGCGAAGATGATCTGCAAAAATGCGTGGGTAAAATAAAGCAGAAGATGATCAAAGGGATCATCATGCTAAGCTCGCCGGCGAACGAGTCTTTTTTCGCGACGCTGGACGAATACGGTGTGCCCGTGGTCGTTATTGGTAAAGTGGAAGGCAATTACCAGAATATCTATTCTGTCGACACGGATAATTTCCACGACAGCGCCATATTAACCGACTCATTTATCAAACATGGTCGCACTAAAATTGCCTGCCTGCATGCCCCGCTAGATTATCACGTTTCTATCGATCGCCTGGCGGGCTATAAATCGAGCCTTGAGAAGCACGGTATTGCGATTAATCCGGACTGGGTTATTGATGGCGGATATACCCATGAAAGCGCGCTTCAGGCGGCCTGTCAGCTACTCTCATCAGACAACCCGCCCGATGCGGTTTTTGCGACGGACAGCATGAAATTGCTGAGTCTTTATCGTGCCGCGGATGAGCTAAATCTGACGATCCCGGAACAGGTCGCAATGGCAGGATACAGCGACCCGATGCTATCTCTCATTTTAACCCCTGCACCAGGCGGTTTTGATATCCCCACGAGAAAGCTGGGCGAAGAGAGCTGCGATTTGTTGTTCAGGTGCATTGCGGGTAAACCTGCCCCGCATAAGGTATTGGTTGAAACGCATTTTTCAGATGCGGCTTCATTACGCTAAAAACCAGGGGCAAACGCCCCTGGTAACATCCTGTCAGAACGCGTAATTCACGCCGATCCCCGCATAGTGGAAGCGATCGTTTTCGCCTTCGTCATGGTTTTCCCATTCGTAGGCATATTCCAGCGTCATGGAAAGGCCATTCGCAAAGTCATAAGCATAGAGCAATCCCAGACGATTGAAATCATGCCCTTCACGTGTCGGATCGTCCTGCCAGTCCCAGTTTGTCCAGCGGTCAAGCCCAAGACGAGTATACGGCGTCAGGGTTGTCTGTCCTAATGAAACAGGCATATACGCACGGATTTCCTGAGTGGAGAATTCACCGTTATTACGTGAACTGTCCATATTGAAACCCCGCTCTAAATAGTAATTAACTTTTGCAGAGACGGTTTCGTTAATTGTCCAGGTAAAACCGGTTTCCGTTTCAACACGGCTGTCAGAATAACCGGTTTTTGCCAGGTCATTCGCAAACTGGTACATGGCAAACCATCCGCCAAAACGCCAGTCATCGGTTAATTTTACATCCCAGTCCGGTTGAATTTTATAGCGCTGCATATTTGCGCTGCCCGCTTTCGCGCCATCCTCATCTTTGAAATGATAGCTGTAATTACGGAAACCACCCGTCAGTCCCAGCGTGAAATCATCGGTACCAATAATACGATAGCGTAATTCTACTTCGGGACGATCGAAATAGGTGCCGCGCGTCATGCTACTGTAATCAACCGGCCCTTCCTGATACATAGCCAGCGAAATGGTCCATGCATCCCAAGTGGCATTAAACCACACGGAGGGTTCATATAATCCATCTTTATCGTCGGCCTGACCTTCGACGTTTTCAATTTCATACATGGCGCCAATATTAAATTCCCACTGTTTGGCTGATTCAGTTGCTTGCGCGCAGCTCACCCCTGCGCACAGGACGAGCGCAGCACTTCTTAGTAGAGTACTCATTAAAATATTCCTTTATAATTAACATACAAAAAACCGGAAACTTTCATTTCCGGCGAATACCTTTCTTATCTAATAGCTGTTTCAGTATCAGCATCGAAGAAATGGCACTTATTCATATCGAACTGGATGCCGATATTATCTCCGGCAACGTAATCATCCGCCGCTCCCGCACGGACAACCAGTTCATGCCCACCCACGGTGGCATAAAGCATAAATTCAGCCCCGGTCAGCTCAGCAACGCTGATCTTTGCCGTGATGTTTTCGCCGCTTTGCTGTACGGTGAGAATATCTTCCGGACGGATCCCAAAGACAACCGCTTTACGCTGGTAACCTTGCGCATTCAGTACGGCCAGCTTGTCCTCCGGGATCTCCAGACGCAGCGTTTCCGTCACAAAATAGCGGTCGTCGATTGCGCCACGAATGAAGTTCATCGCCGGTGAGCCAATAAATCCTGCAACGAACATATTCGCCGGTTCGTTGTAGACCTGCTTCGGCGCGCCCACCTGCTGAATGATGCCGTCCTTTAAAATCACGATGCGGGTCGCCATCGTCATGGCTTCCGTCTGATCGTGCGTCACGTAAATCATGGTGGTATTAAGCTTCTGATGCAGCTTGCTGATTTCAGCGCGCATCTGCACACGAAGTTTGGCATCGAGGTTGGATAAGGGCTCATCCATCAGGAACACCCCCGCTTCGCGCACTATCGCCCTGCCTAACGCCACGCGCTGACGCTGACCGCCGGACAACGCGCCAGGTTTACGCTGGAGATAATCGCGCAAGCCCAGGATCTGTGCCGCCCAGGTAACGCGTTCTTCAATGACGGAGGGCGCAATTTTTTGCATTTTCAGGCCAAACGCCATGTTGTCGTAGACCGTCATATGCGGATAGAGCGCATAGTTCTGGAAGACCATCGCGATATCACGGGACTTTGCGGGAACATCATTCATGCAAACCCCGTCAATAATCAGTTCACCCGCGCTGATCTCCTCGAGGCCGGCAATCATTCGCAGCGTCGTGGATTTCCCACAACCCGATGGACCGACGAAGACGATAAATTCTTTGTCTTCAATTTCGAGGTTGAAATCCTTCACCACGTGGACCTGGTTATCATAAATTTTCTGAATGTGTTTCAGAGACAGTTGAGCCATTATTAATTCCTTATCAATACGCCCGGGATGCCCAGAAAGCCGTCAGGCGTTCCCAGGTCAGTTCCTGCGTTGAATGAAGTTGTAATCCCGCATGGTTCAGGCCAGGCCCAATCCCGACCGACAGCATTCCTGCGGCGTTGATCGCATCTACCCCTGCGGCGGCATCTTCGATACCAATGGCCTCTTCAGGACGCACGTTCAGTCCTTTACAGGCCGCAAGGAAGATTTCCGGGTCCGGCTTTGAGCGGCTAATACGCGAAGCATCGGCGCAAAAATCGAAAGCCTGATGAATACCCAACGCGTGCAAAATCCCAGGAGCATTAAGCGATACGGATGCCAGGCCAATTTTGACCTTCGCGGCGCGAATATCCGCCAGCACGTCGCGAATACCCGGCAGCAGCGAATCCTGCGTCAGTGATGCCAGCGACTGGACGTAAAGCGCGTTTTTTCTCGTCGCCAGCGCCAGGCGCTGCTCGTCACTGAACATCCCCTCTTTCCCGCCATGTTTCAGAATGCGCTGGAGGGAGTCCATACGGCTTATTCCCTTCAGCTGTTCGTTAAATACTTCATCGAAGGTGATACCAATCTCCTCCGACACGGCGCGCCAGGCCAGAAAGTGAAGATGCGCGGTATCGGTGATCACCCCGTCCAGATCGAATACAACAGCGTTAAGCGTCATGGCGCCCCTCCGTGGTAGCGGTCCCATTAACAGGTACAAGAAAGTCCTTACGCTCACAGACCTTTCGCCCTGATACATGCAGCGTTTCACCCCACAGCGTCAACGTGACAGGTGCGGTGGTTTCAATGGTTAACTGGTCATCTTCACAGGTAATGTGCATTGTTGCGCCCCGCCACCGCAGCGGGAAGGCGAGTTTCTGCCAGTGAGCAGGCAGCTTCGGCGCAAGATGCAGCTCCCCTTCGCTAATGTGCAGGCCAGCAAATCCCTGGATGGCGCCCAACCAGATCGCACCGGTGGCGGCGGCATGAATACCGTCATCACTGCTGTGCGGGTCGTCCCCCAGGTCGATGGCAATCCCATCGCGCCAGAAGGCATACGCCCCCTCGGTGTCACCGCAGCGTGCGAGCACGATGCCGTGAATGGCTTTACTCAGGGATGAATCATGGATCGTGCGTGGCTCGTAGAACGCCAGATTGGCGGCACATTGCTGCGGCGTAAACCGTTCCGGCAGCAGGTAGTTAAGCATCACCACGTCGGCCTGCTTCAGGATCTGCATCTCGTTCACTTCCGCGCGAGAGTAATCAAGCAGAATGGTTTGCTTACCCGCTTTGGCTTTATAGCGGCTCAGATCGATGGCAGGTTTTGCCATGAAGGTATCATCCTGCGGGATCACACCCTCTGCGTCGGCCTCTGGCAGCCACAGGCGCGCCAGGAACTTACCGGCATTCTCCGTAAAACGCGCATCTTCACGCCCAAATTTCGCCATAAACTGACGCGCGCAGGCCACGTTGTGCCAGGCCAGATAGTTGGTGTAAGCGTTGTTGTTGACATGCTCGGTGTATTCATCCGGTCCGATCACGTCATGGATCTCAAGACGACCATTAATTTCCGTCGCGCGTCCCATCCAGAACGAAGCGGTTTCCATCAGCAGCGTCAGACCCTCATTGCGCATAAAGGCATCGTCGTGTGTTGCCTGCCAGTAAGCGACAACGGCCCAGGCAATATCAGCCACGATGTGGTGTTCAGCGAGTGCGGAGGCGACCTTCTGGCGAACCCCGGTGCGGATGTTAATGGCTGCGAATTCTGGCGTCTCTTCCTCTCCGCTGGCGGCGCTTTCCCACGGGAACAACGCGCCCGGCCAACCGTTACGGCGTGCTTTTTCACGCGCGCCAGAAAGATTCAGCCAGCGATAGCGCAGCAGGCTGCGGGCAATCTGTGGACGGGTAAACAGATGGAACGGCAACAGGAAAATTTCGGTATCCCAGAAGACGTGCCCTTTGTACCCTTCCCCCGTCAGCCCTTTCGCGGCAATGCTGCTTCTTTCGCTATGGGCTGGCGTCATTGTCGTCAGGTGCCAGACGGCATAATCCAGTGCAAGCTGATCCTGCTGTTCTGCACAAGTCACTTCCACCCGAGCGTCACGCCAGACCGCTTCCCAGGCGTACGCTGAGCTTTCAAGCAACGCATCGTAGCCTCTTGCCGCGCAGACTTTGAGATCGGCCAGCGCGTTGCGGGCGAAAGACTCCTGTGAGAGCGCTTTATCGCTGCGATGGGTCAGCCAGACGATCTTCTCAAGCGTGACGGTGTCACCTTGCGAGATAGTCAGAGAATGATGAACGCTGAGGCGACGATTTTTGGCGGTGAAACAGCTGTCGCTCTGAGCGGAGAGCTGACAAAACGCCGAAACAACAACTTCAGACGCCCGGTCCTGCGTTTCATACACACCCTGCATGTAGTGCTGGTCAAAAACCCTGACCGAGATTTCATCCAGATGCTGCCTGCCGCTGTTCGTCTGTGTCGCATCTATGCCGGTTTTCAGCACGGCCTGAGCGGCGCCATCAAGCGGTGTAATCGAGAGCCGCATTGCCACTAAGGGCAACTGGTCCAGCGAAACAAAACGACGGCTCTCGAGGCGATAGCGTTTTCCGTCCGGCGAACGCCAGACAACGTTACGATGCAGTTCGCCGTTAGCAAAGGCCAGCTCGCGTTGCCACTCAAGAATTTCGCCTGAAAGGAGCGTGAAATTGACGCCGTCCAGCTCAACTTCAACCCCGGTGACATCCGGCAGATTGATCAGCTCTGTGGTTTCGTTGCGTCCCGCGCGATGATACAGCCCCGCGAGATACATGCCTCTGGTCTGCTGGGTGTAATCTTCTTCATGCGTGGCGCGAATGCCCATGTAGCCATTGCCGCAGGCCATAATGGACGCGTACTTATTCAGGCTATGCGGGCAAAAGCTCGGATCGGTTAATACAGACTGGTTCAGCATAACGTCACGCTTTCCCCTGTTTCCGCGGCTTCATATAACGCCGCGACTAATTGCTGGATCACCAGCCCCTGCTCCGCATCGGCAATCATGACCGGCTCGCGCAATACGTGGCGAACAAACGCGTCCATACTGCGCAGATGTCGGCGATCGTCAGCTTCTTCCCGCTGGGTCAGCGTCTGTAAAACACCGGCTTCGTCGTTATAAATGTGTGCCGGGAACAGCGTTGCACCCGCCTTCTCACCGCAGAAAGAGACGTTCATGATCGACTGCTCGCGGATATTAAGCGCAAAAGAGGTATCCAGACGCAGAATGCCACCGTTGCAGAACTCAATCGTGCCAAACAGGGCATCTTCCACGGTAAACTGCGCAGGATCCCATTCGCCAAACTGGCCGGTGTGTTTCCGGTTCCCCAGTCTCTGGAAGCTGTGCGCGGTTACCCGCTTCACGGGCGGGAAACCCAGCACATACATCGCGGCATCCAGCATGTGAATGCCGATATCGATCAGCGGCCCGCCGCCCTGGAGCGATTTATTGGTGAAAACGCCCCACCCCGGCACACCGCAACGACGCAGCGCCTGCGCGGAGGTGAAGTAAATTTCACCGAGCGTTCCGTTCATTACCGCATCGCGCAGGAGCTGGGTATCCAGCGCAAAGCGATGGTGAAAATCGTACGCGAGGACTTTTCAGGCCTTGCGCGCCGCGAGACGCATCTCATCCGCCTGGTGCGGCGTCATCGCCGGCGGCTTTTCACACATCACATGACAACCTGCTTCGAGAGCCGCCATCACATGTTCAAAATGGAACCGGTTAGGCGAACAGACGCTCACCACATCCGGTTTTACTTCCTGCAACATCTCGTGAGCGTCCTGCCATGCCGATGGAATAGCATAACGTTCCGCGAACGCCTGTGCCTGCTCAAGGCGGCTGTCCATGACAGCCACCATTTGAACATCACTGCGCGTGGCGTAATACGAGGCATGCACTTTGTCTGCAACCTGCCCGGCGCCAATGATGGCGACGCGCAGAGGCAAAGGTGTAGAAGCACTCATCACGCTCGTCATCCTTAGCATTCACGCAAGTAAGTGAGAGAGTCCTTATAGGCCTGAGCCGGATCGTCGGCACGCACCCGGCACTCGTACACGACGTAACCCTGATAATTATCGGCACGCAGCTGATCGAACAGGCTGGCGAAATCGAGGCTGCCGCTGCCCGGCTGATAGCGGTGGTTATCAGCAATGTGCACATGACCCAGCAGGTCGCGGTTCTGATGCAGCGCTTCCGTCAGGGAGTCTTCTTCAATATTCATGTGGTAGAAATCACCGATGATCTGCACGTGCTTCAGGCCGTTCTCTTCGATATAACGACGCGCGTCGGCCAGAGTGTTGATCATATGATCCTGATAGCGGTTCAGCGGCTCCAGGTAGACGGTAGTACCGGTGCGCGCTGCCACCTCATCCAGCCAGCGCAGGGAAGCGCTGACCGCTTTGCGATCGCCGTCCAGACTACGTGGCGAAGTCATTGGCGGCAGACGGAAGGTAAACATCCCCCAGGCAGCCGGAACGATAATCCCCTTTCCGCCCACTTCTGCCAGCGCTTCCAGAATGCGTTCAATCTGCTGTAGACCGTTCAGGCGGCGTTCTTCAATGAAATCCCCGATCCAGCCATCGTATCCGCCACAGGCCGTCGTGACCGGCAGGCCGGTGGCTTTGATAGCCGCTTTTACTTCGTCGAGGTTTTCCACCAGCAGTCGGCCATCAATTTCGTAGCCATCAAATCCCATCGCTTTGATGTATTCGAATTTTTCCATGATAGCGGTCGGGAAAAAGGCCTGGTTTTGTGTTGCGATTTTCATGATTGCTGTCCTTAGCTTAAAAAGTGACGCCCATTTTGATACTGAGTTCCGGGTGCTGATCGACATACTTCATATAGCTTTCCGGGCTGGTGGTGAAGGTGACGACCGGGTCGATCAGATCTTCGCAATTGAGATAACCGTTCATCAGCAATTCCCAGCAGGTCTCTTCAATACGCTTGCGGCTCCAGCGCGGATAATCCGGGTTGGGTTCACTGCATGCGCGGGAGAAGACAATTTTGGCGTTATTGAAGTGTGCTTCGCGACCAAGGTTGAAGCCTGCCGCAAACGGCTTGGCGAAAGCCACGTAGGAGATCGTTCCACCGTAGGCGAGACCGCGCAGCGCAGATTGCAGCGCATCTGCAAATCCGCTGGTTTCGATGATCACATCGGCGCCCTGCTTGCCGGTCAGTTTCTTAATTTCCAGACCGACATCGGTACCGATTGGGTTCAGGCAGTGGTCTGCACCGTGACGGCAGGCGATCTCACAGCGATGTTCGATAGGATCGACACCAATAACCACTGACGCACCGGCTTTTTTCGCCAGCTGAATCGCAATCTGGCCAATCGCGCCCAGCCCCACAACCACGACGAAATCCCCTACGCGGACGTTAGCATCACGCACGCCGCTCATGGCGAACTGCGCCGGATCGTAGCAAACGGCGTTTTTCCAGGATGCGCCCTGCGGCATTTTGCGCAGCTTATAGTTGTTCACCGCGTTTACGATGACCGTTTCCTGCAACGGGCCGTAGCAGCAGACGCTGTCGCCGATCTGGTATTCCGTCACGTCCGCACCACATTCGATAATGTCGCCGACGATCATGTTCCCCAGCTGGAATTTACCAAATTCGATGCCGCGCGCTGCACCTTTTTCACGCGGGGTAAACATCTGCCACTCAGCGTTGAACTCTTCATCGATGAACGGGCTTGCCGCGCGGAAATCCACGACTTCGGTGCCGTGTTTCGGGGCACCATAACGGGCACGAATCTTCACCTCATGTGCTGCAACAGGACGATCTTCGTATTCCACCAGCGCCGCTACACGAGGCGCTGTCGCAACTAATTTTTTCATGACTGACTCCTTGTTAATATCGGCCGCCTCAGCCCTTCACGCCGCCGGCGGTCAAACCACTTTTAATGAAACGTTCAGACAGGGCATACATAATGACGACCGGAAGTGCCGTTACCAGCGATGCCGCCATCATGCGACCCCAGATGTAATCTGGCGTACTGAAGAGCGTGTTCAGCCCCACCGGCAACGTGAAGTTGCTGGCGCTGGACAGGAAAATGGAGGCGAACAGATAGTCATTCCACGCCACCATGAAGCAGTAGACAAAGACCGACACCAGACCCGAGATCGCCAGCGGCACGGTGATGCGGAAGATGATTTGCAGGCGGTTCAGGCCGTCCATCATCGCGGCTTCTTCGATTTCGTCCGGGATGGTGTCGAAATAGCTGCGCAGCATAAAGACCGCGGTAGGCAACGTCTGCGTCACCATGGTGATGATCAGCGCCAGTTCGGTGTCATAAATGCCGAGCGCGGTGATGATTTTGAACAGCGGCACCACCAGCAGGATCCCGGAGAACATATAGACGGTGTAGAAGCTCGCATTGATCGTCGTGCGCCCTTTAAAGCGCAGTTTGGATAACGCATACGCGCCCAGCGTACCGAGAAACACCGCAATGACCGAGGAGGTCAGCGACACCACCATGCTGTTACGGAAGTAATCCACAAACGGGAAAATCAGCGGGTTAAAGATGTCGATGTAGTGCTGTAGCGTCCACTCCTGCGGCAGAATGGTCGGGTGCAGCGAGATCGCCTCTTTCGCGCTTTTGAATGACGTCATCAACATTGCAAAAAACGGAAACAGCGTGATAATCAGGAATACCGCCAGTCCCAGATAAAAACCGATACGGCCCAGAACGCGTTTATTTGTTGCCATTGAGGTTTACCCTTTTTCTGGTCAGCAGAATGACCGCGAAGATGATCACAAACAGCACAACGGAAATGGCGGCTGCTTTACCCAGGTCATTGAACGCAAAGGCGGTTTTGTAGAGATATACGCCCAGAATGTCGACCTTGGTGGTGAGCAGATACACATCCGCAAACATGTAGAACATCCAGATGGTTCGCAGCGTGACCACCGTGGCCAGCACCGGCATGATGGCGGGCAGCGTCACGATACGAAAACGCTGCCAGGCATTCGCTCCGTCCATCTCTGCCGCTTCGTACAATGATTTATCAATGGTCTGCAAAATTGCGAGGAATGAGATAAAGGCGTACGGGAAGTAACGCCAGATGGCGAACAGCACAACCAGGACAAAACTGCTGCCAGGATTATCGAACCACAGCGGCGCCTGATCGTAGAGATGCAGCAGATCAACGCCCAGGTAGTTCACAATCCCGTAGCCGTTGTTGAACATGTATTTCCAGGCAAATACCAGTGAAATAGACGGCGTCACGTAGGACAGAATCACCAGTGAACGTGCCGTTTTCCGCATGCGGAATTCACGGTTAAAGAAGATCGCTACGGCCAGTCCCAACCCTGTGCTGCCGAGCACGAC
This sequence comes from Enterobacter cloacae complex sp. AR_0002, assembly GCF_001922365.1. NCBI lineage: Bacteria > Pseudomonadati > Pseudomonadota > Gammaproteobacteria > Enterobacterales > Enterobacteriaceae > Enterobacter > Enterobacter cloacae complex sp. AR_0002. The sequence continues at coordinate 1,089,364 of NZ_CP018814.1, read as the reverse complement.
CAGCGCCGTATACCAGAACGTCATCCACAGGGAGTGCCAGAACGCAGCATCGCCCAGAATGCGAATGTAGCTATCCAGGCCGACGAACACCGCATCAATACGCGGGTTCAGCGGTAAACGTAAAAAACTGATTTCAATGTTGGAAATCATTGGCCAGGCCACCAGGCCCCCCAGCAAAATCAGGCTGGGGGCCAACAGCAGCATGGCGAAAGGCATATCTGAACGACCAGAAAACAACGTCTTCATAATTCCCTTCGCAAAGCGCTCCTATCGTTGTGAGATCAGGTCAGTCAGTTTCTTCTGGCTGTTGCTTAACGTCGCATTGAGATCTTTTTGTCCCACCGTTACGTTATGCACCATAGAACTGATAATGCCGGACCCGGTAACATCTCCCATGCGGGTAAAGTTTTTGTCGCCTACGGCGCCAAATACCTGGACGTTCGGGAACTGCGCAATCAGCTCGTAAGGCAGTTGACCAAAGGCTTTGATCACGTCGTTGTTTTTCCAGCTCTCAGTGCCCACCACGAGTTTGTTCACCGGCAGCGCCGCACCAGGGGACATCATCACCCAGTCAGACGCGTTTTGAGCCTGCTCCATCCAGGTCACAAATTTTTCTGCCGCCTGCGTTTCCTCTTCGGTCTGGCCGGTCGTGATCGTCAACGAGGTGATCATGCCGTACACGGCTGATGATTTTTCCGTCGGGACCACGAACCCCAGGTTGGCCGGATTGCCATCTTTGTAGACCGCGGGCAGGATATAGGTGGAGTAAACGGCCATCGGCGCAGAGCCGTTCATGAAGGCGTCTTTGATCTCCATGACATCATTCGAGCCCGGCATGGTGTTCGCGGCCAGTGCCCGATAAAACGCCAGCGCTTTCGACATTTCAGGGGTATCGATTTTCACGTTGCCGTTTGCATCAAAGACGTTGGCTCCGCCTGACAACGCAAACTGCGAGAAAGCCTGCTCGGTCATGACGCTTTCTGCGGTTGGCAGCGCGATACCGTAATGTTTTTTCGCCGGATCGTTGAGCGACTGACTGGCCTTGAGCAGTTGCTCCCAGTTGTGCGGTTCTTCGATTCCTGCTGCCGCGAGCGCATCTTTGTGATACCAGACGCCGGACAGCCAGGCGCTAACCGGCACCCCCGTCCATGCCTTGCCGTCTTCAGTGCGAACAACGCGTAAAATGCCGTCATAAAAGGTATCTTCACCGACGGCTTTAATCGCGTTGCCGATCGCGTCACGGTCCAGCAGTTGCTCTTTATCCATGACTTTGGCGTAGTCATGGCTGACTTCAATCACTTCCGGCAGCGCGCCGGTACGGGCCAACGTAATGACCTTGGTGTTATAGGCATCTTCCTCAACGGGTACCTGTTTCACCGTAATAGTCGGGTTCTCTTTCTCGAATTTTTCGATCAGTTTCGTAATAACTGCCTGACGCTCCTGTTCTACCGACGAGTGCATAAACTCAATTGTGACCTGAGATGCTTTATCGTCCTTACAGCCTGATAACAGGGCGCACGAAACCAGTGCTGATAACAGCACAATTTTGGGCATTTTCATTTTAGGGTCCTTTTTAGTTTTCTTTAATCCACATTACCTGCCATGGATTGAGGTTCAGTTCCGTACCGCTAATATCGTGTCCTGATAGTAATTCCTTACCAAAGAGCGTTTGTCCATAAATGGTCTGCATTTTATTGCTAAAATTAAATAATGCTGTCATTCGCTCGCCATTTTCAGCAACACGAACAATTTTAAGAATATGTTCGCCGATTGCGTCAAAAATAGCCTGGCTATCCGGATGGAACGCACTCTCGCCGCGACGAATAGCAATAAGCTCACTCAAACGAGAATAAATTTGATAACGAATACTCTTCTTATTATTGAGTTCCAGATCAACCTGACCTGCGGTGTATTTCTTCCTGTTTATTGCGCGGTTATATCCAAGACGTTCGACACCTTCATAATCGTTACGCGAACCGAGAATGCTTTGAATATATACAGCCGGTACGCCAGGAAAACTTAACAACACAGCATGCGCCAGGATGAACCGCGCAATGCGCTCATCATCTGAGCTGTCTCGCAAACTCAACGCATCAAGATAGGTGACATTAATTTCATAGGGGCTTCGCGTACCGTCAGGATTATTTTTCCAGTTGACCAGCGCGCCTTCCTGCTGAAGCTTTTCAACCAGCGAGAGGATCTCTGATTCCGGAAGGATGCCGCGTAACGGGTTCAAACCGATACCATCATGCGAGGCCAGGAAATTAAACCAGGTGGTTTGAGTTGAAGGCAGCGCCAGTGACCCCGCCCACTGGCATAGGGCTTTAACATCCTGACGATGAACAGCATGCAGCACCAGCGGAGGTAAGGAAAACTGATAGACCATCTGGGCTTCATTTTCACCATCACTGAAGTAAGAGACATTGTCTTTGTGGGGAACATTTGTCTCAGTGATGATCACCGTTCCAGGCGCCACAGCGTCCGTAATGGCGCGGAACAGCTGGATAAGGCAATGGGTTTGTTCCAGATGGATACAGGTGGTTCCCGGGATCTTCCACATAAACCCGACCGCATCCAGACGGATATAACGCGCCCCTTCCATGAGGTAATGGAGCAGAACGTCAACCATGGCAATCAGCACCTGCGGCGAGGCGAAATTGAGATCGATCTGGTCATCGCTGAATGTGGTCCACAGATGACGAACGCTGCCATCATGAAGCGTGAACGGCGTCAGCAGCGGTAATGCGCGTGGACGCGTCACCGCGGATAAATCGGTTTCGGGGTCGACAGAAATAAAGAAATCTTCGTAGCCCGGCTTCTGCGCAAGATAATTAGCAAACCATTCGCTTTTCGCTGACATATGATTGCAAACGAAGTCAAACATTAAGCTGGCTGAATGTTTTAATTCCGCGACATCTCGCCAGGTTCCTGTTTCAGGAGCAACCTCGTGATAATCAATAACGGAAAATCCATCATCCGAAGACCACGGATAAAAAGGTAACAGATGGACATGGGAAAACGTACGAGAAAGCCATTCATTATAGAACCGGGTAAATACCGGCAACGCTTGCTCCCCTTTTGTGGAGAACTGATCGGCATAGGTAATCAGCACAACGTCTTTTTCATCCCAGCCTGACTTACGCTTTTCCGTAATATTAGCCGCCGCTTTTTCAAGCTTAGTTAATAACACGTTAAGGTGTGCATCTGAAAATGATTCACCGTAGATATGATTGATGAGTTTTTTAATTTTTGCGTTCACATTATTTTCCATGGTAGCGGTCCCACGGAGTGGCAATCTACTCCCATGAAAAATATCTGTCAACGGACCCGGGGGCAGAAAGCAGCATTCTCAGCGCAGCGCAACGCATTATTGTGAGCTGCCGCAAAGAAAGCAGAAAAGCAGAAGAAACGCAGAAAGGAAAGTCATGCCCCTTCTCTGGGGGAGAAAGGGCTTATGCGGGAGGAACTAGCGTGACAGGTAGCGCCGGGAAACGCGTTTTGCCAGTTTCTGTAACAGCGGCTCCAGAGCGACCGCCAGCATCATTCTGACCGGCTTGCGGGCAACAGACTTGATCGCCCAACCCGCCACACCGGCCGGGCCATAACGTAACGCCGTCATCAGAACCAGTTTACCTGCGATTTTCAGGCCGGGTTTTACCTTCTGACCGGCCTGTTGCCAGTTTTGTTTCATGTAAGTTCTCTCTTAAAGCTGACGAAAACGACTTCTCAGCGTAAAGGTATCGGAGGTGACATAACGTTCCATCTCGCGCAATCGCTTCTCCCCTGCGCTCAGCTGTTCATCCACCGCGTTAAGGAGATCGCTGCCGGTTGGCGTGTTCTCAGCATTCAGCTCACCTTCCGGCATAGGATCGAGTACAAACGACAGAATGATGTAGGCCACCAGCGTAATAAAGGCCAGGCCGAAGAAAATCGACAATACCGTGACCACACGCACCAGTTTTACCGGGACATCCAGATAGTGCGCCAGCCCGGCGCAAACGCCCCGAACCATGCCCTGCTGTGGGATCCGCCACAGTTTTTTATTCAGAATCAGTCCAGCCATTACCGTTCCCTCCAGTTCGGGTGTTCCGCGTCCAGGATCGCTTCCAGCGCCTGAATACGTTCGCGCATTTTATTTGCCTCGGCAGAGAGCTGCGCCAGCCGCTGTTGTTCACTCTGCGACAGCTCACCGCGTGAAGAGCGGTTGCTGTAGTGCAGCCATAACCAGATGGGCAGAACAAACAGCACGAAAATGGTCAGGGGTATAGCCAGAAAAAGCGCGCTCATGTGTACTCCTTGTCTAACGATGCGGCACGCTCAGGTGCCGCAGGAATTATTATTGGTTGTCTTGTTTCATTTTGGCTTTCAGCGCAGCCAGTTGCTCGCTAATTTCATCATCGGCCTTCAGGTCAGCAAACTGCTGATCCAGGGTTTTCTGCTTACCGATGCTGTGGCTTTCGGCTTCCGCTTCCATGTGGTCGATACGACGTTCAAACGATTCGAAACGCGCCATTGTTTCATCCAGTTTGCCGCTGTCCAGCTGGCGACGCACGTCGCGGGACGAGCTTGCAGCCTGGTGGCGCAGCGCCAGCGCCTGTTGACGTGCACGGGTTTCGCTGAGTTTGTTTTCAAGCTCACCAATCTCTTTCTTCATACGCGTCAGAGTATCATCCACCAGCGTCACTTCATGTTCCAGCGTGGCAACCATGTCGGTCAGCTTCTGCTTCTCAGTCAGCGCAGCGCGGGCCAGATCTTCTTTATCTTTACGCAGCGCCAATTCCGCTTTTTCCTGCCACTCGTTAAGCTGGGCAGTCGCCTGCTCGATACGACGTGTTAACTGCTTTTTCTCTGCCAGCGCGCGGGCGGAGGTGGAGCGTACTTCAACCAGCGTGTCTTCCATCTCCTGAATCATCAGGCGCACCAGCTTCTGCGGATCTTCCGCTTTCTCCAGCAGCGAGTTGATGTTGGCGTTCACGATGTCGGCAAAACGAGAAAAAATACCCATAATTCAATCCTCATAGTTCTGTTATCGGGCGATGCCCTGCTGAACAGATAATACAAATCCCATGCCAACTTTTTATCTTATTGATTTTACTCAATGTGATTGATATTTATCCATCCAGCGGCTATTCTCACCTGGTGAATATCACTAAGGAGTGGTTAATTTCATCATGGCTGAATATAAAGATAATTTGCTTGGCGAAGCCAACAGCTTCCTGGAAGTGCTTGAACAGGTTTCGCGCCTCGCGCCGCTGAATAAACCGGTGCTGATTATCGGTGAGCGCGGAACGGGTAAAGAACTTATCGCTAACCGCCTGCACTTTCTGTCTGGCCGCTGGGACGGCCCTTTTATTTCCCTTAACTGCGCGGCGTTGAATGAAAATCTGCTCGACACCGAGCTGTTTGGTCATGAAGCTGGCGCCTTTACCGGCGCACAAAAACGCCATCCCGGACGCTTTGAGCGCGCCGATGGCGGAACGCTCTTTCTCGACGAGCTGGCGACCGCGCCGATGCTGGTGCAGGAAAAGCTGCTGCGCGTCATTGAGTATGGCGAACTGGAACGCGTTGGCGGCAGTCAGCCGCTCCAGGTTAACGTTCGCCTGGTGTGCGCTACTAACGCCGACCTGCCCGCGATGGTGGCAGAAGACAAATTCCGCGCCGACCTGCTGGACAGGCTGGCTTTCGATGTCGTTCAGCTGCCGCCGCTGCGGGAGCGGCGCAGCGATATCATGCTGCTAGCCGATCAATTTGCCATTCAGATGTGCCGGGAACTGGGTCTGCCGCTCTTTCCGGGCTTCAGCGAACGGGCCACCGGGACCCTGCTCGATTACCACTGGCCGGGCAATATTCGTGAACTGAAAAACGTGGTGGAACGGTCCGTTTACCGGCATGGCAGCAGCGAGACCGAACTGGACAACATTATTCTCGATCCGTTTCGTCGCGAGGATAAACAGCCCCCGGCTCCGGCGACGCGCCAGCAGGATCCGGCGTTGCCGCTCGATTTACGCCAGTTCCAGCATCAGCAGGAAAAAAACTTGCTCGAGCAGAGCCTGAAAGAGGCGAAATATAATCAGAAACGGGCGGCTGAACTGCTGGGCCTGACCTACCATCAGTTAAGGGCATTGCTCAAAAAACATCAAATGCGCTGACATTATCAGCACTTACCCCCAGACATTTTTACGAAGCAGGCGTAAGTGCGATACACTTTGCAGATCGAATCTAAAAACCTTAAAAACTATGCGCCTGGTTTTATCGTCCCTGTTTGCACTCGGTCTGTTCAGCAATCTGGCCTTTGCTGCGCCCGATCGCGCTGTGCCCCCTGATATCCGAGAGAGTGGTTTCGTCTATTGCGTCAGCGGGCAAGTTGATACCTTTAACCCACAAAAAGCGGGGAGCGGCCTGATTGTTGATACGCTGGCCGCACAGCTCTACGATCGCCTGCTCGACGTCGATCCTTATACCTATCGGCTGGTTCCGGAGCTTGCTGAAAGTTGGGAAGTGCTTGATAACGGTGCTACATACCGCTTTCGTCTACGCGATGATGTCGCCTTTCAGCACACCCCGTGGTTTACGCCAACCCGTAAACTCAACGCGGATGACGTGGTTTTCACCTTCCAGCGCATATTCAACCGAAATCATCCGTGGCATAACGTTAATGGCGGGAACTTCCCCTATTTCGACAGTCTGCAATTCGCGGACTCGGTCAAAAGCGTTCGTAAGCTGGATAACCGCACGGTTGAGTTTCGCCTGACTCGCCCGGACGCCTCCTTCCTCTGGCATCTGGCGACGCACTACGCCTCGGTCATGTCAGCCGAATACGCAGATCAGCTGACGAAAAAGGATCGTCAGGAACGTCTCGATCGTGAGCCTGTGGGCACAGGTCCGTTCCAGTTAGCAGAGTACCGCGCCGGACAATACATTCGCCTGCAACGCCACGATCGTTTCTGGCGCGGCAAACCGCTGATGCCGCAGGTAATTGTCGATCTGGGTTCAGGTGGAACAGGCCGACTCTCCAAACTGCTGACCGGCGAGTGCGACGTGCTTGCCTGGCCTGCGGCCAGCCAGTTGACCATTTTGCGCGACGACCCACGCCTGCGCCTGACCCTGCGCCCGGGAATGAACATCGCTTATCTGGCGTTTAACACCGATAAGCCGCCGCTGAATAATCCGGCCGTGCGCCATGCGCTGGCGTTAGCGATCAACAATCAGCGTCTGATGCAGTCGATTTACTACGGGACCGCGGAAACCGCCGCCTCTATTCTTCCGCGCGCCTCCTGGGCCTATGACGGCGAGGCGAAGATTACCGAATATAATCCGGCGAAAGCGCGCGAACAGCTTAAAGCGCTGGGGGCAGAAAACCTGACGCTACAGCTGTGGGTGCCCACCAGCTCTCAGGCGTGGAACCCCAGCCCGCTTAAAACGGCTGAGCTGTTGCAGGCTGATATGGCGCAGGTGGGCGTTAAGGTGATCATCGTGCCTGTCGAAGGCCGTTTCCAGGAGGCGCGTCTGATGGACATGAATCACGACTTAACGCTGGCTGGCTGGTCCACCGACAGTAACGACCCGGACAGCTTCTTCCGTCCTCTGCTGAGCTGTGCGGCAATCAACTCCCAGACCAACTACGCCCACTGGTGTAACCGGGAATTTGATGCCGTGCTGCAAAAAGCGTTGGCGTCTCAACAGCTTGCCTCACGCATTGAGGCCTATGATGAAGCGCAAAATATTCTGGCCAGAGAACTTCCCGTGTTGCCGCTTGCCTCTTCCCTGCGCCTCCAGGCCTACCGTTACGATATTAAAGGGCTGGTACTCAGCCCGTTTGGTAACGCCTCCTTCGCGGGCGTCACCCGTGAGAAAGAACGAGAGGTGAAGAAACCATGATTATATTTACCTTGCGTCGGCTGCTGTTACTGCTGGTCACCCTGTTCTTCCTGACCTTTGTCGGCTTTAGCCTGAGCTACTTTACGCCGCACGCCCCGCTTCAGGGCTCATCCCTCTGGGACGCCTGGCTGTTCTGGTTTAATGGCCTGCTACACTGGGATTTTGGCGTGTCCAGCATTAACGGACAGCTCATCTCCGAGCAGCTGAAAGTGGTTTTCCCGGCCACCATGGAGCTGTGTGTACTCGCCTTTGGCTTTGCCCTCATGGTGGGGATCCCGGTGGGGATGCTGGCGGGCATTTATCGTAATAAGTGGCAGGATAAATTCATCAGCGCGCTTGCCTTAATTGGCTTTTCCATCCCTGTTTTCTGGCTGGCGCTACTGCTTACCCTCTTCTTCTCACTGACGTTAGGCTGGCTGCCGGTATCTGGCCGTTTTGATCTGCTGTATAACGTGCAAACGGTGAGCGGCTTCGCCATCGTTGACGCCTGGCTTTCTGATTCAGTCTGGCGCGACGAAATGATCGTGAGCGCGCTGCGCCACATGGTGCTGCCGGTGCTCACGCTGGCCGTCGCGCCGACGACCGAAGTAATTCGCCTGATGCGTATCAGCACTATCGACGTCTTCGATCAAAACTATGTGAAGGCCGCCGCCACGCGCGGACTGTCTCGCCTGACGATTCTCCGTCGCCATGTGCTGCACAATGCGTTGCCACCCGTAATCCCACGTCTTGGGCTGCAATTTTCAACCATGCTGACGCTGGCGATGATCACCGAGATGGTTTTCAGCTGGCCGGGCCTTGGACGCTGGATGATCAACGCCATTCGCCAGCAGGATTACGCGGCGATCTCTGCCGGCGTGATGGTGATTGGCTCCCTGGTCATTATTGTTAACGTTGTTTCCGATATTTTGGGTGCCATGGCCAACCCATTGAAGCATAAGGAATGGTATGCCTTACGATAACGTCTACAGCGAAAAGCGCACGCCCGGTGCGCTACGTACCGTGTGGCGTAATTTTTACGGCGACACCACGGCGATGATCGGCTTTTACGGCTGCATTGGCCTCGTGTTGCTGTGCGTTTTGGGTTCGTGGTTTGCACCGTATGGCATCGATCAGCAGTTCCTTGGTTATCAGCTTTTACCGCCGTCGTGGTCGCGTTACGGGGAGGTTTCGTTCTTCCTGGGGACTGACGATCTCGGACGTGACGTGCTAAGTCGTTTACTGAGCGGCGCCGCACCTACGGTAGGCGGCGCGTTCGTGGTCACCCTGGCTGCCGCGATCTGCGGCCTGGCGCTGGGCATTTTTGCCGGCTCAACCCACGGGCTGCGGTCGGCCGTGCTTAACCATATTCTTGATACCCTGCTCTCTATTCCTTCACTGCTGCTGGCGATTATCGTCGTGGCCTTCGCGGGGCCGCACCTCACCCATGCGATGTTCGCCGTCTGGCTGGCCATTCTGCCGCGCATGGTGCGTTCGGTTTACAGCCTGGTTCACGACGAGCTGGAAAAAGAGTATGTCGTCGCCGCCCGTCTGGATGGCGCCACCACGTTTAATATTTTGTGGTTTGCCGTGCTGCCTAACATTGCCGCCGGGCTGGTGACGGAGATCACCCGCGCCCTGTCGATGGCGATTCTGGATATCGCAGCGCTGGGCTTCCTGGACCTTGGCGCGCAGCTTCCCTCCCCGGAATGGGGCGCCATGCTCGGCGATGCGCTGGAGCTGATTTACGTTGCGCCGTGGACGGTCATGCTGCCGGGCGCGGCCATCATGGTGAGCGTGCTGCTCGTTAACCTGCTGGGCGACGGGATCCGCCGCGCAATCAATGCAGGGGTGCAATAATGCCGTTACTCGATATCCGCAACCTCACAATAGAAATTAAAACGGGCGAAGGCTGGGTCAAGGCCGTGGATCGCATCAGCATTACGCTCGCAGAGGGCGAAATCCGCGGGCTGGTGGGCGAATCGGGTTCGGGGAAAAGTCTGATCGCCAAGGCCATTTGCGGCGTGGCGAAAGACAACTGGCGGGTGACCGCCGATCGTATGCGCTTCGACGACATCGATCTGTTGCGTCTCTCCCCGCGCGAACGCCGCAAACTGGTGGGCCATAACGTCTCGATGATTTTCCAGGAGCCGCAATCCTGTCTCGATCCGTCCGAGCGCGTCGGGAAACAGCTGATGCAGAACATCCCCGGCTGGACCTATAAAGGCCTCTGGTGGCAGCGTTTCGGCTGGCGTAAACGTCGTGCCATTGAGCTGTTGCACCGTGTCGGGATCAAAGACCATAAAGACGCGATGCGCAGTTTCCCCTACGAACTGACCGACGGTGAATGCCAGAAAGTGATGATTGCCATCGCCCTGGCGAATCAGCCGCGTCTGCTGATTGCGGACGAACCAACGAACGCGATGGAGCCAACCACCCAGGCGCAGATTTTCCGCCTGCTCACGCGTCTGAACCAGAATAACAACACCACCATTTTGCTGATCAGTCACGACCTGCAAATGCTGAGCAAGTGGGCGGATAAAATTGATGTAATGTATTGCGGCCAGACGGTAGAAACCGCGCCAAGTGAAGACCTGGTGACGACGCCACATCATCCCTACACGCAGGCGCTGATCAGGGCGATCCCGGACTTTGGCAGCGCGATGCCGCACAAAAGCCGTCTGAATACGCTGCCTGGCGCGATACCGCTGCTGGAATCGCTGCCCATTGGCTGCCGTCTGGGACCACGTTGCCCGTATGCTCAGCGTAAATGCATTGAAACACCGCGCCTGACAGGGCCGAAAAACCATCTGTTTGCCTGTCATTTCCCGCTGAACATGGAGAGAGAGTGAAATGGTCGAAACCTTACTGGAAGTACGTAACCTGAGTAAGACCTTTCGCTATCGCACCGGCCTGTTTCACCGTCAGACCGTCGAGGCGGTTAAACCGCTGAGCTTTACGCTGCGCGAAAAGCAGACGCTGGCGATTATCGGTGAAAACGGCTCGGGCAAATCGACCCTGGCAAAAATGCTCGCGGGCATGGTCGAGCCAAGCGGCGGTGAAATACTGATTGACGATCATCCTCTGGAATTTGGGGACTACTCTTTTCGCAGTCAGCGCATCCGGATGATTTTTCAGGATCCGTCGACGTCCCTGAACCCGCGCCAGCGTATTTCCCAGATCCTGGATTTCCCGCTGCGGTTGAATACCGACCTGGAGCCGGAAGCGCGTCGCAAACGGATTGTCGAAACCCTGCGTCTGGTAGGCCTCCTGCCCGACCATGTCAGCTATTACCCGCACATGCTGGCCCCGGGCCAAAAACAGCGTCTCGGTCTGGCCCGCGCGCTGATCCTGCGCCCGAAAGTTATTATCGCCGACGAAGCGCTGGCGTCGCTGGATATGTCGATGCGTTCGCAGCTCATTAACCTGATGCTGGAGTTACAGGAAAAGCAGGGGATCTCTTATATTTACGTGACTCAGCACCTGGGCATGATGAAACACATCAGCGACCAGGTGCTGGTGATGCACCAGGGAGAAGTGGTCGAGCGCGGCAGTACCGCTGACGTACTGGCCTCCCCGCTCCATGACCTGACAAAACGCCTGATTGCCGGACACTTTGGTGAAGCATTGACGGCGGACGCGTGGCGTAAAGATCGTTAGCCGTTGCGTAACCCGCTTGCCAGCAGAGTAAACACCTCTATGGCATGCGGAAGGGTCTTCTGCGGTTCATCACTCGCGGCAATAAGCAGAGCCGCATTCAGCGCAGCGCCGTTCAGCAGATGGGCTGCGACTCTGGCATCCATCTTTTTGATTACGTTGCACTCCATCATTTTTTCGATGGTCTGACGGGTCGACTCAAGGCAGTTGTTCTGGCTGGGCCATTGCGCCGGGTCGCCCAGAACAGCCGGGCCGTCAAGAAGGACGATACGCTGAACTTCCGGAACGAGCGCCATTTTGATATAGGCGATGCCCTCCGCCAGCAGTCGCTCCCAGTCATCATCGGCGGCGGCGGCAATCGCTTTCGCGTTTGCTGCCATTTCGCTGTCTATCTGCGCGACCACCGCCGCCAGTAATCCCTTCTTGTCGTTGAAATTATGATATAGCGCGCCGCGTGTTAACCCCACGCTTGCCGTGAGTTCATCCATTGACGCTGCGGCATAGCCTTTTTCAGCAAATGCCTTCCGCGCCGCCTGAATCATTTTCTCGCGATTTTCCTGGGCCGTTTCAGCACGACGTTTTGTAGCCATGGGACTTCCTTCATTAAGCGGTAATTATAATTTGACATACGCGGCGTATGTGGATTACATTTTTGACATACATCGCGTATGTTACTTCTACTGCGTAACCACAACAATACCTCTGACAGAAAAGGAAAAGCCATGCATCCACGTGACCCCGTCTTTCCGGCTAATCGACATGCCCTCTATGAAGAGCATGGCTATTCAGCAGCAATCCGCTCTGGCGATCTGTTATTTGTTTCCGGTCAGGTTGGCAGCCGCAGCGATGGCACACCTGAACCCCACTTCCCAGCTCAGGTGCAGCTGGCGTTCGATAATTTACGGGCGACTCTGGCAGCCGCAGGGTGTACTTTTGACGATCTGATTGATGTCACGACATTTCATACCGATCCTGAAAACCAGTTCCCCGCCATCATGGAGGCAAAAAAACTGGCGTTTCCGCACCCCCCCTACCCAAACTGGACAGCAATAGGCGTTAACTGGCTTGCGGGTTTTGATTTCGAAATTAAGGTTATCGCCAGGATCCCTACGCCCGCGAATTAACATCTGGCAGCAAACTGATTTACCGTTAAGCTATCACTGACGCACAAATGAAAGACAGCATCAGCAACTATATTCTCTCCTGGGTAGAAGAAAATAACTTTACTATTTTACACATCGGTGATTTGGTTGCAGATATTGGATACAGCAGAAGAACCATCGAAACATGGTTTAAAGAGAAGTATCGGCTCTCTTTAGGTGAATATATTCTCCGACGGAGGTTAAGCCGTGCCGCCATTATGCTGAGAATGACGTCGATTCCGGTGACGGATATTGCGTATTTATTCCATTACCAGAGCAGTCAGGGATTTTCCAGAGCCTTTAAAAAAATGATGGGGCTGACACCCTCTGAGTACAGATGTGCCAGAGGGTGGAATTTTGACATCTTACAGCCCTCTTTTTTATTAAGCGAACATGAAACGCCTGAGCTCGAGGTATGCTATCTGGATGAAACGTTTATCTATACGCATGAATTTATCGAACACGATCATCTTTTTGATACCTCAGTGCATGATATTACTAAAAAAATCAAAAAGCTCCTGACAGAAAACCGCCATGATATCGATAAAATTATTCTGATGCCCCGCCGCCCCGAGTTAGGCAAAAGCCGATCGTATCTGGTCGAGGTATTAATATCGTACGCGTTACAAAGCGACACGGTGACAAATAAAAAATCCTGCATTGTGCGTGGGAGATACGCAAGAATGCCCTTTAGCGGTAGCTGGGAAATCTACAGCGCGTTTAACAAGATTGCCTTCGTTAAGGCGATGGTAAATCAACGCCTGACGTTGCGCGACGGTATTTACCTGATGAAAATTAATGGGTACAGCGATGAGTGTGTCGATTTTGATGTTTTCATCCCCATCCTGTAACCTCAGCTTCATTCAGCCTGTCTGGTAACAATTCTGTTTTTACCGTTGTGCTTAGCCTCATACAACGCCTCGTCCACGTCACGCATAATATCATTGCCGTTGACGTTATTCTGAATGGCTGAGCACACGCCGATACTTAATGTGACCTTTACAGGGAGAGCATAATGATAGCCCGGCCCGGTGCGCTGTTGAACGTTCTGGCGAATACGCTCTGCGACGGCAATAGCCTGCTTACCGTCGGTATCCGGCAGCAGCAGACCAAATTCCTCGCCTCCCAGTCGGGCAAAGATGTCGTTATCGCGAATGCTGTCTTTGATAATATCCACGACCGCCAGAATCACGCGATCCCCCACAAGATGGCCCCAGTTATCGTTAATCGACTTAAAGTTGTCGATGTCCAGCATCATAATGCTGGTCCCCTTTTCTGTCCTGAGGGAGCGGACCCGCGGAAGTGCCTCATAAAAATATTTACGGTTGTAGATCTGAGTAAGCGGATCGCGATCAACCCGATCGCCGAAAATTTTCAACAGGTTAAAGACATGGAACATTAAGGTACAAATCACAAATAATTTGCTGAGGACCTCTACTGCCCGGCTGATATACCAGAGCGACAGATTGTAGGTATCAAGCAGTAAGAGGAAAAAATTGTAAACGATGGCGGAAAGGCAAACCACAATAATACTGTTCCAGATCCCGGACGCCAGGCGTGTAACAGAGATCATATAACAAAGTAAAGCCGACCAGAGCAGGATCAGAACGTTTAAGTACCTGATATCCCAGACAGGATAATGATGTTCATCTTCGTATGCTGCAATCGTTAATGTCCAGGCCGGATGGTAGCTGCTGAGATAATGGGCCAGCATCGGAAACATAACCAGTGTCATCATTAATGCTAACGTCATGCTGATCTTATTTCGGAATCTGAGCGTGGATCGTCTCGTGATTTTTTCCACACGGACCGCCAGCGCCAGTAATACGATAAAGCTCAGCTGCCGAAAAAAATAGAATACCGCCGTATCGTTGGTTTTTGCCGCCTGGGTAAAACCAGCATGCTCCGGAAGCTGAATGACAATGATCGTCTCAATGAAATAAACCAGCCCACTAAGAAATGCCAGGCTCAGAATGAATAAGGAAAAACGCGATCGGTCGGAGGCATACAGCATCTGGATAAAAATAAAGATAATGGTATCCAGAAAGAACAGCGCAATCATGACGATCAAATAGGTGGTCATAGGCACCCTGAAACCAGGATTATCATTCACGCAAAAGGAGTTCACCGCGATTATAAGCGCAAAAAGCGCCGCACCTGACAGCATGATCAGTTTTTCGGCCAACGTTATATTTTTCATCTTCCTTCTTACCGCACACAGATAAAGACGCAAAATGGCATAGCCGTTATCGACCCTCGCGCAATTTTAAAGCGTTTAAAGGGCTAAACGGATCATTTTGCGCAAAAGGCGCTGGACACATCAGCATGAGGGCGGCGTCACGGTGCCCGCTGGTTGGATGAGGCGAACCCCGCGTGCGGTGATATACTGCTGGGATACACACGAAACGGCCTGATGAAGAGTCAGTTCAACCTCTTCCGTGAGCCCATTCACGGCGCAGGAGCGAGAAATATCGTGACACATGGGGCTGTGAGTGGGCTATAATTTCGAGCTAATTTCGAATGATTTTGAAATACTGCCTGTAACGCTATGAATTACAAGGCAAAATAAGCAATGAATATAAGGATTAAAGCTATGGGTTTTCTTTCCGGTAAGCGCATTCTGGTGACTGGCGTTGCCAGCAAACTGTCCATCGCATACGGCATCGCACAGGCAATGCATCGCGAAGGCGCTGAGCTGGCGTTCACCTACCAGAACGACAAGCTGAAAGGCCGTGTTGAAGAATTTGCCGCGCAGCTGGGTTCCAGCATTGTTCTGGAATGTGACGTTGCACAAGACGAAAGCATTGATGGCATGTTTGCTGAACTGGCAAAAGCATGGCCGAAATTCGACGGTTTTGTTCACTCCATCGGCTTCGCTCCTGGCGACCAGCTGGACGGCGACTACGTGAACGCGGTTACCCGTGATGGCTTCAAAATCGCCCACGACATCAGCTCCTACAGCTTCGTTGCAATGGCAAAATCCTGCCGCGCGATGCTGAACCCGGGCGCAGCCCTGCTGACCCTGTCCTACCTCGGCGCAGAACGTGCTATCCCTAACTACAACGTTATGGGTCTGGCGAAAGCGTCTCTGGAAGCCAACGTGCGCTACATGGCGAACGCAATGGGTCCTGAAGGCGTGCGTGTTAACGCTATTTCTGCGGGTCCAATCCGTACCCTGGCCGCTTCCGGTATCAAAGATTTCCGTAAAATGCTGGCACACTGCGAAGCGGTTACCCCGATTCGTCGTACCGTTACCATCGAAGATGTGGGTAACTCTGCGGCATTCCTGTGCTCTGACCTTTCCGCAGGTATCTCCGGCGAAGTGGTTCACGTTGACGGCGGCTTCAACATCGCTGCAATGAACGAGCTGGAAATCAAATAAGCTTGTCACTCTCTTCCCGCCAGGGAAGAGAGTTTCTCCCCGCCCCGCTCCTCGTTATTCCGTTCTGCTATTTGTTATCACCTAACAATATTTTTCCCCTCATCCGCCTTACGCCAGGATATTGATCGCCATTTTGAGATCAAGGAACGCCCATGGAACAACGCCGTTTTTCCGGCAAAGGCCACTGGTATCATGAAACCCAGTCGAATCATTCGCAGACGGACGTTCTGCCGCTGGTGCCCGAAGCCGCTAACGTCGACGACCGTTTTTTGCTCGATTTAGCCCTGCCCGATGACATTCTCGCAAGCTGTGCTGGTTGGCTTACGCCTGCCCGAACCCTGTGTCATCTTTTGTTCCCGCTTGATACTCCCGTGAACCGTCTGCATACGCTCAGCGCCTACGACAGGCTGAGCACGGCATTAACGGTTGCCCAGGCGTGTGGTGTTCAGCGGCTCTGTAACCACTACGCTGCCCTGCTTGCCCCTCTTCCGGGGCCGGACTCCTCCCGGGAAAGCAATCGACGCCTTGCAGAAATTACCCAGTATGCCCGCCAGTTAGCAAGCTCACCCGATGTGATCGATGACAAAGCCCAAAACCAGCTTGATGAGGTTGGACTCACAACGTATGACATTGTGCTTATCAACCAGATCATCGGCTTTGTCGGTTTTCAGGCGCGAGTGGTCGCGGTATTTCAGGCATTGCTTGGCCATCCGGTACGCTGGTTGCCCGGGCACCACATTCAGCCCCATACGCTGCCGGTCAGCTTCAGCAGATGGACCGCCACGCTACCCGCGGTAGAGCTAAAATATGCCAGTGCGCTTCAGCTTGAGGCGCTCTCACGCTGGCAGGCGGAACCGGCGCTTGAAGCGCTCACCCCTGTGCTGTGTCATGAGCCGATGCTACTTAATCTGACGGGCGAAATTCTGCTTAACCATCCGCTAAGTGAAGGTCCCGCGTCTTCGATGATCTCAGCCGCTCGTGCGCTGCTCGTCGCCTCTCCGGATCGCTTTAGCGCCGCTCAGTTAACGCCCCTGACTGGGTCAGGTCTCTCGCCAGAGAAGGCCATCAATCTGCTAACCCGAGATGCATTTTATGGCTGGCTGGACCGTCTGCGTGTGGCGCTCGGCAAAGAGGAATAACCATACTCTTTACCTAAAGAGCGCTTGCTGTAGCAGTGAGATTCGCGTAAAACTGTCAGCCGCTCAATGGCTACGAAAATAGAACATTATGTTTCAGGACAACCCGCTGCTAGCGCAGCTTAAACAGCAACTGCATTCCCAGACGCCGCGTGCAGAAGGGGTCGTAAAAGCCACGGAAAAGGGCTTTGGCTTTCTTGAAGTTGACGGGCAGAAGAGCTACTTCATTCCGCCTCCTCAGATGAAGAAAGTGATGCATGGCGACCGTATTTCGGCCGTTATTCATACCGAAAAGGAACGAGAGTCTGCCGAGCCGGAAGCACTGATCGAACCTTTCCTGACCCGCTTTGTCGGGAAAGTGCATAAAAAAGACGATCGTCTTTCCGTCGTGCCGGACCATCCTCTCCTGAAAGATGCTATTCCGTGCCGCGCCGCGCGTGGCGTTGAGCATGATTTTGTTGAGGGTGACTGGGCGGTTGCTGAGATGCGCCGTCATCCTTTAAAAGGCGATCGCGGTTTCTACGCCGAGCTTACCCAATACATTACCTTCGGCGACGACCATTTCGTCCCATGGTGGGTGACGCTGGCGCGCCACAACCTCGAAAAAGAAGCGCCTGATGGCGTGGCGACTGAAATGCAGGACGAAGGTCTGGAACGTCGCGATCTGACGGCGCTGGACTTTGTCACCATTGACAGCGCCAGCACCGAGGATATGGACGATGCGCTGTATGCCGAAGAGACAGCCGATGGCAAACTGCATCTGACCGTCGCCATCGCCGACCCTACCGCATGGATTGTCGAAGGCAGCAAGCTGGACGAGATGGCCAAAGTGCGCTCGTTCACCAACTACCTGCCGGGCTTTAACATTCCGATGTTGCCGCGTGAACTTTCCGACGATCTTTGTTCGCTGCGTGCGCATGAAGTACGTCCGGTGCTGGCATGTCGGATGACCATTGCGGCTGACGGTACCATTGAAGAAGATATTGAATTCTTCGCCGCCACCATCGAATCCAAAGCCAAGCTGGCCTATGACGACGTGTCCGACTGGCTGGAGAACACGGGCAACTGGAAACCCGAGTCGGACAACATTGCCGCACAAATTCGTCTGTTGCACCGCGTCTGCCTGAGCCGCAGCGAATGGCGTCAAACTCACGCGCTGGTCTTCAAAGATCGTCCGGACTACCGTTTTGTGCTGGGTGAAAAAGGTGAAGTGCTGAATATCGTCGCTGAGCCGCGCCGTATTGCCAACCGCATCGTTGAAGAAGCGATGATTTCCGCCAACATTTGTGCTGCACGCGTGCTGCGCGACAAATTAGGCTTTGGCATTTACAACGTGCACACCGGGTTTGATCCGGCGAACACCGAAGCGCTGGCTGCCCTGCTGAAAACCCATGACGTACACGTCGATCCTGAGGAAGTGCTGACCCTGCAAGGTTTCTGCAAACTGCGCCGCGAGCTGGACGCACAGCCGTCAGGGTTCCTCGACAGCCGTATTCGCCGCTTCCAGTCCTTTGCGGAAATCAGCACCGAGCCTGGCCCACACTTCGGCCTTGGCCTTGAGGCTTACGCGACCTGGACCTCCCCGATCCGTAAGTACGGCGACATGGTTAACCATCGTCTGCTGAAAGCGATCATCAAAGGGGAATCTGTTGCCCGCCCACAGGATGATACGACATTGCAGATGGCAGAACGTCGCCGTCTCAACCGTATGGCGGAGCGTGATGTCGGCGACTGGTTGTACGCGCGCTTCCTGAATGATAAGGCAGGGACTGATACCCGTTTCCCGGCTGAAATCATTGACATCAGCCGCGGCGGTATGCGCGTTCGCCTGGTGGATAATGGCGCCGTTGCCTTTATTCCTGCCCCGTTCCTGCATGCCGTCCGCGACGAACTGGTTTGTAGCCAGGAAAACGGGACCGTGCAAATTAAAGGCGAAACGGTTTACAAGGTCACTGACGTGATTGATGTCACCATCGCTGAAGTGCGCATGGAAACCCGCAGTATTATCGCGCGCCCTGTCGCCTGATAACCGCGTAAACTTCCGGCCGTTCCGTTAAGGGATGGCCGGGAGTTCTCTCCTGAATTATCTCCCGCAAAATCATCGTTTTTTCTCACACTTTTCTGTTTCCCAACGCCACATTTCTCCAGAATTATCTACAGTAAAAGAGAGCCGTCATTGTCGACTGCAGATGAATAATTTGTGCGCTACTCAGCAGCCGCGGGAGAAAACGTGATGGACGATCTGGAGCAGAATTTGCTGTTTCGTTACATGGGTACGCATAGCCCCTGGTGGCGACTGACAGCAGACAGCAATGCTCTGCATCTTGCTGCCAGTGAAAGCGCTGACATCATTCAGGTGGTTGCGCTGGATGATGAACAGGCCGCGCTGATCCGCCAGCTCACCGTAATCACCTCCAGCATTGCCATGACCCTGCCTTTGTACGGTGTGGACGTTCCCGTTCATCTTGTCGGCCGTAAAATTAACAAAAATGAGTGGGCAGGAACGGCATCAGCCTGGAACGATACTCCTTCCGTTGCGCGCGACCTGGCGCAGGGGCTCTCCTTCGCCGAACAGGTAGTTTCCGAGGCTAACTCCGTGATTGTGATCCTCGACCAGAACGGGAATATTCAGCGCTTCAACCGTTTAAGTGAAGAATATACGGGCCTGAAGGAACAGGAAGTTATCGGGCAAAACGTGTTCAAACTGTTTATGAGCCGCAGCGAAGCCGCGGCCTCCAAACGCAACATCACCGGTTTTTTTCGTAACGGCAGCTCCTACGAAGTTGAACGCTGGATCAAGACCCGCAAGGGGCAGCGCCTGTTTCTCTTCAGAAATAAATTTGTTCACAGCGGCAGCGGAAAAAATGAAATTTTCCTCATCTGTTCAGGTACCGACATAACCGAGGAGCGTCGGGCTCAGGAGCGCCTGCGCGTTCTCGCCAATACGGATACGATTACCGGTTTGCCTAACCGAAATGCCATCCATGAGCTGATCTCTGATGCCATCACCGCTCGGGGTGACACGCAGGTTGGCGTAGTTTATCTCGATCTGGATAATTTTAAAAAAGTGAACGATGCCTATGGGCATATGTTTGGCGACCAGCTGCTACAGGCCGTTGCGCTGGCGATCCTGAGCTGCCTGGACGAAGGACAAACCCTGGCGCGCCTGGGTGGGGATGAGTTTATCGTGATGGCCACCGATACCTCGCAGGGCGCGCTGGAAGCGATGGCGTCGCGAATACTGACCCGACTGCGTCAACCTTTCCGCATCGGGCTGATTGAGGTTTACACCGGCTGCTCGCTGGGCATCGCGCTTGCGCCCCAGCACGGTAACGATCGCGAAAGCGTCATTCGCAATGCCGACACCGCCATGTACACCGCCAAAGAAAATGGCCGGGGCAAATTCTGCGTCTTCTCGCCAGAGATGAACCAGCGCGTATTTGAATACCTGTGGCTGGATACCAACCTGCGTAAAGCGCTGGATAACGATCAGCTGTTAATCCACTACCAGCCCAAAATGACCTGGCGCGGCGAAGTCAGAAGTCTGGAGGCGCTGGTGCGCTGGCAGTCGCCAGAGCGTGGCCTGATCCCGCCGATGGAGTTTATCTCCTATGCAGAGGAATCAGGGCTGATTGTGCCTCTGGGCCGCTGGGTTATGCTTGATGTGGTGCGCCAGGTAGCAAAATGGCGCGACAAGGGGATCAACATGCGCGTCGCGGTCAACGTCTCCGCCCGTCAGCTGGCGGACCAGACCATCTTCAGTGACCTGAAGCAGGCGCTGAAAGACCTGAATTTTGAATACTGCCCGATTGACGTGGAATTAACCGAAAGCTGTCTCATTGAAAATGAAGAACTGGCCCTGTCAGTGATCCAGCAATTTAGCCGCCTGGGAGCGCAAATTCATCTGGATGACTTTGGTACGGGGTACTCTTCCCTGTCGCAACTGGCGCGCTTCCCTATCGATGCCATTAAGCTTGACCAGTCTTTCGTGCGGGATATCCATAAGCAGTCCATTTCACAGTCGCTGGTGCGTGCGATAGTCGCCGTGGCCCAGGCGTTAAATTTGCAGGTCATTGCTGAAGGGGTGGAAAGTGCAAAAGAAGACGCCTTTCTGACGAAGAATGGCGTCAACGAACGGCAGGGTTATCTTTTTGCTAAGCCCATGCCCGCTGCCGCATTCGAGCGATGGCTAAAACGTTATCAGGCCAGGAATGTCCGTTAGCTGGCTTTGCGTAAGCCCGTCGCCTGATGGCGATTTTGCAGCATAACCAGCCGCTCCATGTAGGCGATATCCTTCGGTTCAAGGCAGAAGGCGGCATCAACCCAATCCTCAGTAATGTCCATCAACTCGCTTCGCGGAAGTGGCAGCACGCGCGTACGTGCACGCAGCATGGCCCTTACGCCGTTCAGCTTCGGCTGTAGCGTGTCGATAAACGTCCGCACCGAAACATAGCTCTGTAACGGCTCAAATAAGAGATCCACAAGACCATGCTGCTCATACCATTCCGCCGTATGCGTCTCACCTTTGTAGATCAGCGCCTCCGCCATTTTCATGCCGGCACGACGCGCCACCAGTGAATAGCCGCCCATGCCCGGGAACAGATTGAACGCGATTTCCGGAAAGCCTAATCGGGCATCGCGCTGGGCCAGAATGAAATGATGCGCCAGCGCGGCTTCAAACCTGCCCCCTAAAGCGCTTCCTTCCACCATAGCCAGCGTGACAGCGCCGGTATCAAACCCTCGCGAGGCGGCATGAACGCAGTCCACACAGGCCCGGGCATAGGCGCGTAACGCTTCGCGTCGGTTGTTTTTGATGCACTCAACGAAGAACTGTAAATCACCGCCGGTATTGTAGATGTCGGGGACCAGCGATCCGGTGACCCAAAAATCAACGACAAATCCGGACTGTCGAACCAGCCAGGAGAGATTCATGATCTCCTCGATCAGCACATGGTTGAAGCAAGGCCGTGGCGTGGCGCGTAACATCATCCACACCGTACGCCGTTCGGCCTCATAATAAGCCGCCAGTTGAGTGAATCGTTCAGCATCAGTAAACAATGTGCAGGTTGTCTGGTTGATAACTGTCATAGTCGAATTCCTCTTATAAAAAAGCGCGTTGCGCGCAGTTTTAGACTAATCCACCCCTACAACCCGCAGCAGACGGGGGTTAAATTTATCACTTTCATTTATGGGCTTTGGTTATTGCATTTTTTACCTTCTCTTTTGAATCAATTTTCTGCATCATTGATAATATTAACTTTTCGCTTCAGGGTGAGCTTATGTCTAACATTGATGCAACAGCCGTGGCGCAGCGTATTGATACTGTGCTGGATATTCTTGTCGCAGGCGATTATCACTCTGCTATCCGTAATCTTGAGATCCTCAAGTCTGAACTGCTGGCTGAGAACGGCGCTGATAACGCTCCAGAATCCACTCAACCTAAAGCCCCGTGGGAAGTGTAACCACGTCGTTTCCGACCTTGCCTTTTAAATGGATGCTATGAACTCCCGACAACAAATCATTTTGCAGATGGTGATCGATCAGGGACGCGTAAGCGTGGTCGATCTCGCTAAAGCCACCGGCGTTTCTGAAGTCACCATTCGTCAGGATCTGAATCTTCTGGAAAAACAGAGCTACCTGCGGCGTGCGCACGGATATGCCGTTCCACTGGACAGCGACGACGTTGAAACCCGCATGATGAACAATTATGCGCTCAAGCGGGAGCTGGCGGAGTTTGCTGCATCCCTGGTGAATAACGGTGAGACCGTCTTTATTGAAAATGGCAGCAGTAACGCCCTTCTGGCGCGCACGCTTGCCGATCAAAAAGACGTTACCATCATCACCGTAAGCAGCTATATTGCCCATCTGTTGAAGGAAACTCGCTGCGAGGTGATTCTGCTGGGCGGCATTTACCAGAAGAAAAGCGAAAGCATGGTGGGGCCATTAACGCGCCAATATGTTCAGCAAGTTCACTTCAGTAAGGCATTCATAGGTATTGATGGCTGGCAGCCCGACACCGGCTTTACCGGCCGCGACATGATGCGTTCAGACGTGGTTAACGCCGTACTCGCCAAAGAGTGTGAAGCGATTGTGCTGACCGACAGCTCTAAGTTTGGCGCCGTACACCCTTATACGATGGGGCCGGCCTCGCGCTTCAGCCGTGTGATCACGGATGAGCGTTTGAGTGATGAATATCGCCAGCAATTAGAACAAGACGGTCTGACTGTCGATATTGTAAAAAAAACGGCCTGATTATCCTGCTGCGCCCGAATAATGGGCGCACTTAAACCTTTCTCTGAGAGTATTCCGACCCTTCCTTTAAGAGTTTTTACCTGTTGAAACCGTTCTAAACACGTAAAATTAGTATTAGCGATATAACAGGAAGTGACTATCACCTGCGTGATGATGAAACGCCTGCGCGACCAGCTTTCACGGGAACAGAATTTAAGTATGGATATTGTCTATACTTAAAGTGCATTCCTTTCCGTGAATCGATAATTCAGGAGAAAGTATTATGACCTTTACCAGCAAAAAATTAGCCGCCGCTGTTCTGGCAATCACTGTAGCAATGTCCCTGAGCGCTTGCTCTAACTGGTCTAAACGTGACCGTAACACCGCGATTGGTGCCGGTGCTGGTGCGCTTGGTGGTGCAGTATTAACGGATGGTAGTACGCTGGGTACATTAGGTGGTGCTGCCGTAGGTGGTATTATCGGTCACCAGGTGGGCAAATAATCACCATAACGGCTCTCACCGGCATAATAATATATTAAGTATTTTCAGGTCTGACTTACGCACGTAAAAAAAAGAGCCACGGCAATGTCCGTGGCTCATTTATTTTAGCCGCCCGCCAGTTTGACTTTCATTCCTTTGGCTTCCAGCAGCGTTTTAATTAAATCTCGTTTATCGCCCTGAATCTCAATAATGCCGTCTTTTACTGCCCCACCGCATCCGCACTTCTTTTTAAGCTCAGCGGCGAGCTTTACCAGGTCTGCATCATCCAGGTCAATGCCGGTGACAAGGCAAACGCCTTTCCCTTTTCTGCCGCTGGTCTGGCGCTGAATTCGCACGATACCATCGCCTTTTGGACGTTCAGCTTTCTCTTTTGGCTCTTCAATGCGCCCGGTATCCGTTGAATAGACCAGACGACTGTTGGCGTCACGCATTATGCCCCCTTTTTCAGTGATGCATTAATCGCTTTCAGGGTCTCTGCCGGATGAGCGGATTGCGTCACCGGGCGACCAATCACCATATAGTCTACACCCGCGCTCAGCGCCTGCTCTGGCGTCATGATACGTCGCTGATCCCCTGACTCGCTGCCTGCTGGACGAATACCTGGCGTCACCAGTTTAAAATCGCGGCCTAACTCAGATTTGAAGCGAACCGCCTCCTGAGCCGAACAGACCACGCCATCGAGACCACACTGTTGCGTGAGGCGCGCCAGACGCTCTGCATGTTCGGCAGGTGACAACGTCACACCCAGGTCGCGCAGGTCGGATTCATCCATACTGGTCAGCACGGTGACGGCGATCAGAAGCGGAGCGTCATTACCAAACGGCACCAGCGCTTCGCGCGCAGCCGTCATCATGCGTGCCCCGCCCGATGCATGTACGTTAACCATCCACACGCCGAGTTCAGCTGCCGCAGCAACGGCGTGCGCAGTGGTATTTGGAATGTCGTGGAATTTCAGGTCGAGGAAAACGTCGAAACCACGTTGATGCAGATCGCGGACGATTTGTGGGCCGAACAGCGTAAACATCTCTTTGCCTACTTTCAGACGGCAATCGCGGGGATCAATGCCATCAACAAAGGCCAGTGCGGCGTCACGGTTATTGTAATCCAGAGCAACAACTACGGGAGAATCGGTAACTACGCGGGAAGTGGAGGATGTAACAGACGTCATGACCAGCCCTTTTCGTCTATGGGCGCGCAGCGGCGCGGAACAGATAAACGGCGTGCATTCTACCTGCCCTCGGGGTAAATGAACAGAATCGAATGCTTTTCCTGCTGAACCCCAGACCGCACGGTGCTGATGGAATTACTGTAACCATTAGTATGTTGTAACTAAAGTGCAGCGTTTTAAAAAATTACTGTCCGTCCAGACCTCGGATTGGCTTAATGGTGGACCACGCCCGGCAGGAAGGGCAATGCCAGTAGAGCGAATAGGCGGTGAAGCCGCATTTCTGGCAGCGATAGCGCGGTTTGCTGCGCACCTGTTCACCCACCATGTCTCGCAGCACCATCAGGCTCTCTTTAGCGCGCCCTTCTTCTGCGTCATTAAGGTGGTAATCCATCAGCTTATGGAAGACACGCATGGTAGGATGACGCTGCAACTGACGGGTAATGTATACCTGGGCGGTATCGCTCCCTTCATGCTCTTCGACGACATCTGACAGCATCAGCTCGGCTGTGGCACCTGTATTCTCTTCAACACAGCGACGCAGAAACGCAACCCACTCGTCCTGCTTACCGAGCTGCTGATAGCAGGTTTGCAGCATTTCCAACGTTTCGCTGACCAGCTCTTTATCCTGATCGATAACGCGAAGCAGGCTCTCCACGGCTTTGGCGTAATCACCGTTAGCCATAAAGACCCGCCCCATCATGATCGAGATGCGCGCGCTGTTGCGATCGGCCGCTGCGCCTTTCTTTAACAGTGCCATGGCTTTATCCATGTCATCGCTACCCATCTGCTGGAGAGCCAGCTCGCAATAGAAGTGGGCAATTTCGACGCGCTGTTTGTCTTTGCCGAGTTTGACCAGCCGTTCAGCGGTATCAATCGCTTTTTGCCAGTCGCTGGTGGCCTGATAGATTTGCAGAAGCTGCTGAAGCGCACCGATACGGAAGTCCGTCTCATCCACCAGCTGAGAGAACATATCCTCGGCGCGATCGTAAAGCCCCGCGGCCATGTAATCCCGCCCAAGCTGCTGCACGGCCAGCAACCGTTGCTCATAGGTCAACGAAGCGCTTTCCATCAAGGTCTGGTGGATACGAATGGCACGGTCAACCTCTCCGCGCGAGCGGAACAGGTTTCCCAGGGTGAGATGCGCCTCAACGGTGCCGGTATCCTCTTTAAGCATATCGAGGAACAGATCCACCGCTTTATCCTGCTGATTGCTCAGCAGGAAGTTCACCCCCGCTACGTAGTCACGGGAGAGTCGGTTTGCTTCATCCTGTTTTGTTTGTTGCGCGCTTCTGCGGCCCATATACCAGCCATAGGCTGCGGCGACAGGCAAAAGCAGAAACAACAACTCCAGCATATTCGATTATTCCTTGACTACCGGCACACCAGAGCTCGCCGGAATGTCAGACGCAGGCGTAAGTTGATGTTCAAGTCGTTTAATTTTACGTTCAGCGCGAACAAGAGAAACACGAACCTTAAGCCAGAACAGGCCGCATACAAGCCAGCCGATGACAAACCCCGCCGCGAATAACACAGCCAGCAGGCTCGACACCCGGTACTCGCCCTGCGCCAGCAGATAGTTGAAACTTACCTGTTGATCGTTTTGCGCGCCCAATGTGACTGAAATGACAAAAATCGCCAACACCAGTAAGAAAATGAGTAAATATTTCACATGACTTCCCGTTATGTGGTTCGAGCGTATAAAGCGTGTTCAACTCACTGCAATCAGCCTTATAAGCTACCATTTTAGTGGCGGGCGCGAAATGGAAAAAGTAATGCGCCCTACATGGATTTATGGTCAAAATGCGGAATATCAACCTTCAGGTTCCGCCAGACTCCCTTTCGGCTATTTCTTCCTTCTCTTCCGGCGGCGGCGTCAGGGGTCCACAAAAACGTTGTGCAAGCCAGGTCGCCAGCGTCACCAGTACCCACGAGATCAGCGTTGCCACCACCAAATCACGCGGCCAGTGCATCCCCAGCAGCATCCGGCTGCCCATTACGCCTGTCGCCCAGACCAGCAAAATCGCAATCGTGAGGGTACGCCGACGCGGCCACAGCAGTCCTACGCCAAGTAGCGCCCAGCTGGCAGCAAACATCGTATGCCCGGAAGGAAACGCAAAGCCGGTCTCTTTTTGCCAGTGTTTGCGTAAAAAGGTCGGGATATCCTGCTGTTCCGCAAGTTGCTCCTTTACCAGCGCACCGCGATCTTTACGCTTTAAATTGTAGAACTCATCCACCGGAACATGGTGCGTTTTTTCCAGCCAGACGACGAAAGGACGGGGTTCCTGCACGCGATCTTTCACCCACGACTTCACCCCCTGCCCGATGAGTATGGCCCCGCCGAGAATGGCAAACAGTACCAGCGCCGCACGAAGGCGAAAGCGCAGGCACCACAGGAACCAGCCACAGAGCAGCACGTGTGTAATAATCCCCCACGGCTGGGTGACCGTCTCGGTTATCCAGTATAGGGCTTTCAGCCACGTCTCGTTTTGTCCGGGCTGCCACATCCAGCCGGAGAACCAAACGACCAGGGGTATAACGAGCAATACGGCGGCACCTGCGGCCGTTCGTCTGGCAATCGAAAGCATGTCCTCTCCTTTTTCACTAAGCACCACAATCATAACTGAATTTCTTCATTCAGGTGGATATGTCGGATTGTGCGTTTAACGTTTGTAAAGCGTGGTGGTGATTAGGTGAAGTTGCCGGGCTTGTGGCAAAATAGTCCAATACAGAAAGCATAATGGGGCAAAGGCACGAAACGTGTCAGCCTGGTCTGGAGAATCACATGCAGCTTAAACGTGTGGCAGAAGCCAAACTGCCAACCCCATGGGGCGATTTCCTGATGGTGGGTTTTGAAGAACTGGCAACCGGGCAAGATCACGTCGCCCTGGTATTCGGCGACATTTCGGGGCAAACGCCGGTGCTGTCCCGCGTTCATTCAGAGTGTCTGACCGGTGACGCGCTGTTCAGCCTGCGGTGCGACTGCGGTTTCCAGCTTGAAGCCGCCCTTTCTCATATCGCAGAGGAAGGACGTGGCGTTCTGCTGTATCACCGTCAGGAAGGACGCAATATTGGCCTGCTGAATAAAATCCGCGCCTACGCGTTGCAGGATCAGGGCTACGATACCGTCGAAGCGAACCATCAGCTCGGCTTTGCTGCTGACGAGCGCGATTTCACCCTGTGCGCAGATATGTTCAAGCTGCTGGGCGTGGACGAAGTGCGTCTGTTGACCAATAACCCGAAGAAAGTGGAAATCCTCACTGAAGCGGGCATCAATATCGTGGAACGCGTGCCGCTGATTGTCGGCCGCAACCCGAAAAACGCGCACTACCTCGATACTAAAGCCGCCAAAATGGGGCATCTGCTGAGCGAGTAAACGCAAAACGCCCGGCACATGTGCCGGGCGTTTTTATCAGTCCAGCATCTTACGAATTACATAATGTAAAATGCCGTCGTTCTGGTAATAGGTCAGCTCTGTTGCCGTATCAATACGACACCGGCAATCCAGCACTTCTGTCGTACCATCTGCGCGCGTTAATTTCACCGGAACGGTTTTACCCGGTTGCAGATTTTGCAGACCGCTGATATCAATCTGCTCTTCCCCGGTCAGACCCAGCGTTTTACGCGTCACGCCCTGCGGGAACTCCAGCGGCAAAATCCCCATGCCGATCAGGTTTGAGCGGTGGATACGTTCAAAGGATTCGGCAATCACCACGCGAACCCCGAGCAGACGCGGACCTTTTGCCGCCCAGTCGCGACTGGAACCGGAGCCGTACTCTTTACCGGCAATAACGGCCAGCGGCGTCCCCTCCTGCTGATACTTCATGGCTGCGTCATAAATTGAAATGACCTCTGTATCCGGCAGGTGGCGCGTCATGCCCCCTTCCACGCCCGGAACCATTTCATTGCGAATGCGGATGTTGGCAAAGGTCCCTCGCATCATCACTTCGTGGTTACCACGGCGCGAACCGTAGGAGTTGAAATCGCGACGTTCCACGCCACGGCTTTGCAGATACCGACCTGCCGGACTGTCCGCCTTGATGCTCCCCGCCGGAGAGATATGGTCGGTGGTGACGGAATCGCCCAGCATCGCCAGGATCCGCGCGCCGTGAATATCTTTCAGCGGTGCAGGCTCCGCCAGCATTTCGTCGAAGAATGGCGACAGGCGAATATAGGTGGAATCATCCTGCCAGTCATAGGTATCGGAACCCACCACGTCGATCGCTTTCCATTCCGCTGTGCCTTCGAACACTTCCGCATACTCTTTGCGGAACATCTCGGTGGAAACTTTCTCTACCGCGCGCGCAATTTCACGCGATGATGGCCAGATGTCTTTCAGATAGACCGGTTCATTTTTGCGATCGTGACCAATCGGATCGGTCGCCAGGTTAATGTTCATGTTTCCGGCCAGCGCATAAGCTACAACCAGCGGCGGCGAGGCCAGCCAGTTGGTTTTCACCAGCGGATGAATACGCCCTTCAAAGTTTCGGTTACCGGAAAGTACCGCGCCAACGGTCAAATCACCCTGCCTGATCGCCACTTCAATAGGCTCAGGCAGTGGACCAGAGTTACCGATACAGGTCGTACAGCCGTAGCCCACCAGGTTGAAGCCCAGCTCGTCGAGGTAAGGCGTGAGTCTGGCCTGCGCCAGATAATCGGAAACCACTTTCGAACCAGGCGCCAGAGAGGCTTTAACCCACGGCTGTGGCTTGAGCCCCAGTTCTACCGCTTTTTTTGCCAACAGCCCGGCAGCCATTAACACACTCGGGTTGGACGTGTTGGTACAGGAAGTGATAGCGGCGATCACCACGGCGCCGTCAGGAAGCTGATACTGATGCCCGTTCAGAACATAGTCCACCGGACGGTGATCTTTTTGCGCGGCGTTAACCTCCAGCTCATTGCTGGCGGCAAAGGCTTTGGGAACGTTGCTCAGGGCGACGCGGTCCTGCGGACGTTTTGGCCCTGCGAGGCTTGCCTCAACGGTGCCCATATCCAGTTCCAGCGTACTGGTAAATACCGGCTCGTCACCCGGGTTACGCCACATGCCCTGCGCTTTAGTATAGGCCTCAACGAGGGCCACCTGCTCCTCGCTGCGACCACTGAGGCGCATATACTCCAGCGTAACGCTATCAATCGGGAAAAAGCCGCAGGTCGCGCCATATTCCGGCGCCATGTTGGCGATGGTGGCCCGGTCCGCCAGCGGCAAGGAATCCAGACCATCGCCATAAAATTCAACGAATTTACCCACCACACCATGCTTACGCAGCATCTGGGTGACCGTCAGAACCAGATCCGTGGCGGTGATGCCTTCGGACAATTTACCGGTCAGCTTAAAGCCCACCACATCGGGAATGAGCATTGATACCGGCTGGCCGAGCATGGCCGCTTCCGCTTCAATACCACCGACGCCCCAACCCAGAACGCCAAGGCCGTTAATCATGGTTGTGTGTGAATCGGTGCCCACCAGCGTATCCGGGTAAGCCACCCACTCTTTATCCTGCAATTCACTCCAGACGGCTTTGCCGAGATATTCCAGGTTGACCTGGTGACAAATGCCGGTGCCCGGTGGAACAACGCTGAAGCGGCTGAACGCCTGCTGACCCCATTTCAGAAATACGTAGCGTTCATGGTTACGTTCCATCTCCAGACGGACGTTTTCGCCGAAAGCATCGTCGTCACCAAAGTGATCGACGGTGACGGAGTGGTCAATGACGAGGTCTACCGGGGACAGGGGGTTAACCTTAGCAGTATCGCCCCCGAGACGCTTAACGGCTTCACGCATGGCAGCCAAATCCACAACCGCTGGTACGCCGGTGAAATCCTGCATAAGCACCCTGGCCGGGCGATAGGCAATTTCTCTGTCTGCATGTGCATTCTTCAGCCACCCTGCCAGAGCCTGGATATCCTCCTCGGTAACCGAGTCGCCATCCTGCCAGCGCAAGAGGTTTTCCAGTAAAACTTTCAACGACTTGGGTAACCGCGAAATGTCCCCAAGCGTTCTGGCAGCCAGCGGTAAGCTATAGTAGCGCCAGGTTTTATTTTCCGCCTGTAATGTGTCCTTACTGGCTTCGCGTAGGGTTAACGACATAAGCTCCTCCTTAAAAACAGGGATGTCCTGACAATCATCAGGGCTGTAATTAAAGATAACACAAAGATGTCGTAACGTTTTGATAACAACCCAAATTGATAAATTTAGGAATGGTCCAACACGAGGGATAAAACAAAAAACCCCGCCGTGGCGAGGTTTTTACGATTTAGTGCAAGGCCAGCCAGAGGAGCTGACACCAGAAGAGGATCGACGCTGAGAATACGCCGAGCCATGACCAGTATTTTACGGTTGTCATGTTATTCATCATAGGGACACCAGACTTTAATTATTTAAGGTTGCGAGGTCTGCCCTCGTTCTATATTGCTGATGTGTATTTATTAAGGAGTACAAAAGCGCACAGTCTTTATTCAGACTATTTGCATCATTACGCAAAATTCAAAATTATTGTTTTTTGGGTTCGTCTTCCGCGAACACATCAATAAAGGCCTGCTGCTGTGGCGTCAGTTTCCAGGAAGCTGGCACGCTGGTTGCTGGCGCCTTACGGGCTTTGTGAGCATTGTCACGAAGCTGACACATCTCTTTTCTCGCTTCTGTACGCACCGTCATGACCATAATCAACCCCAGTAATTCCAGACAAGAAGAGCAACCACCACCCAGAACAGGGCAGAGCCAAGAAAGACCGCCAGCCAGGCTTTACGCTTAAGCGCGGGATCCCTTTGCGGTTCTTCACTTCCTGACGGCATTGCTAACCTCATACAATCGACATCGCTTATCATTTAGAGACCAAACAATTGGCACAAGTAATCATCTGATGAGATAAATCCTAAAGAAACTTTAGCCGAAAAGCCAGTGAATTTACGTATCTGGGCCTGGGAAAATTCAATCTTTTGACCCGAAATAAATAATTGAAAAGAATAATTTGCACACCTGTAAATTAGTTTCTACTTTTGTCGCAAATTTGCGACAGTAAAACCATAGTCATTTAATGGGTTATGACGATATATGACAGTGGACGTAGATGATGATAATTCTAATTCAGGTTTAAAGGGGAATGACGGTATCTTTCCGTACCAGAAAGATACCGGGTGTGATTATTTGGCGGGAAGTTTAATGTCTTTAAACATCTCTTCGATGTCTTCATTGGAGCGTAACGCTACAGCTGTATCCACCACGTCGCGCGTTAAATGTGGCGCGAAGCGTTGAATAAAATCATACATATAGCTGCGCAGGAACGTGCTCCGACGAAAACCTATCTTGGTGGTGCTGTGGCTGAAAATATCATGCGCATCCAGACGCACCAGATCTGGGTCTGAGACAGGATCTACCGCCATGCTGGCAATAACCCCAACGCCCAGGCCCAGACGCACATACGTTTTTATGACGTCCGCATCCGTCGCCGTAAAGACAATCCGTGGCGTTAATCCGGCGCGGTTAAACGCGGTGTCCAGTTCAGAACGGCCCGTAAAGCCGAACGTATAGGTCACCAGAGGGTATTGCGCCAGTTCTTCGATTGTCACTTCGCCCTTCCCCGCCAGCGGGTGATCCGGGGTCACGACAATAGAGCGGTTCCAGTGGTAGCACGGGAGCATGACCAGATCATCGTACAGATGGAGGGCTTCCGTCGCGATAGCGAAGTCTGCATTGCCTTTAGACACGGCCTCTGCGATTTGCGTCGGTGAGCCCTGATGCATATGCAGGGAAACGCGGGGATAGCGTTCGATGAAACCTTTGATCACCCCGGGAAGCGCATAACGCGCCTGGGTGTGCGTGGTGGCAATATACAGAGAGCCTTTATCCGGCCAGGTATGTTCCCCGGCAACGGATTTAATGGCGTCGACTTTGGAGAGTACTTCCCGTGCGATGCGTATGATTTCCTGTCCAGCCGGCGTGACCTGAGTCAAGTGCTTACCGCTGCGGGCAAAGATCTGAATACCTAACTCATCCTCCAGCATACGCACCTGCTTGCTGATGCCGGGCTGCGAGGTATAAAGACCCTCTGCGGTGGAAGAGACATTGAGGTTATGATTGACGACCTCAACGATATAGCGAAGCTGCTGTAATTTCATGCCAGACCATCCGATTTAGCGCATGCGTCAATCGCTTAAGACGATTTGATAATAAGAAACGGGTTAACTATAACCACTATATCATTTATAGCCAGGCTGTATAGTACGGAACAAAAAATAATAACTACGTAATAAAAAAGGGCCGGAAGTCCGGCCCTTTCACAGGTAAGTTACGGTAAGGGAAGATTATTTCTTGCCTTCAACCCATTTCCCGTCGACGAAGAAGGCTGACCATCCGGTCGCTTTGCCCTCTTTCTCTGCCGCCACGTACTGCTGCTTCGTTTTACGGCTGAAGCGCACCACGGTTTTGTTGCCTTCCGGATCCTGCTGTGGCGCATCGGCAAGATAACGCAGTTTCTCCGGCAGACGGTCGCGGAAGCGGTACAGCTCTTCTACCAGCGGCGCACGAGTTTCGCGCGATTTCGGGAAGGTATTGGCCGCGAGGAATACCCCGGCAGCACCGTCACGCAGCACGAAATACGCGTCAGACTTCTCGCACGGCAGCTCAGGAAGCGGAACCGGATCTTCCTTCGGCGGCGCCACTTCACCGTTACGCAGGATCTTACGCGTGTTTTTACAGTCGTCGTTGGTGCATGCCATGTACTTACCGAAGCGTCCCATTTTCAGGTGCATTTCGGAACCACATTTCTCACACTCAACGATCGGACCGTCATAGCCCTTAATGCGGAACTCACCTTCTTCGATCTCATAACCATCGCAGGTCGGGTTATTACCACAAACGTGCAGTTTGCGTTTTGGATCGATCAGGTAGCTGTCCATCGCCGTGCCGCATTTCTTACAGCGGCGTTTGGCGCGCAGTGCGTTGGTCTCCGCATCGTCACCTTCCAGCACGTTGAGAACTTCGTTCTCCGGCACGAGGTTTATGGTGGTTTTGCAACGCTCTTTCGGTGACAGCGCATAACCAGAGCAACCGAGGAACACGCCCGTGGTCGCGGTACGGATCCCCATTTTACGGCCACAGGTTGGGCAGTCGATGCTCGTCAGTACCATCTGGTTAGGCAGCATGCCGCCCTCTTCAGGATCTTTCTCGGCTTTCTCAAGCTGATTGGTAAAATCGCTGAAGAAGCTGTCGAGAACTTTCTTCCACTCTGCCTTATGGCTGGCAACCTCATCGAGGCTGTCTTCCATCTGCGCGGTGAAGTCATAGTTCATCAACTCGCGGAAGTTCGCTTCCAGACGGTCGGTGACAATCTCCCCCATTTTTTCAGCATAGAAACGACGGTTCTCAACGCGAACGTATCCACGATCCTGAATGGTCGAAATGATTGACGCATAGGTGGACGGGCGACCGATTCCGCGTTTTTCCAGCTCTTTCACCAGCGATGCTTCGCTAAAGCGCGCAGGTGGCTTGGTGAAGTGCTGAGCCGGGACCAGATCAACCAGCGACAGCTCGTCACCTTTGTTGACTGAAGGCAGCGTTCTGTCTTCATCACCTTTACGCAGCGCAGGCATCACTTTTGTCCAGCCGTCGAAGCGCAGAATACGGCCGCGCGCTTTCAGGCGGAAATCACCCGCGCCGACGGTCAGCGTGGTGGAGTCGTATTTCGCTGGCGTCATCTGGCAGGCTACGAACTGGCGCCAGATCAGCTGATACAGCTTCTGGGCGTCCGCTTCCATATCTTTCAGCGATTCTGCCAGAACGGAAACGTCAGAAGGTCGAATCGCTTCGTGCGCTTCCTGAGAATTCTCTTTGCTGGCGTACTGATTAGGACTGTCCGGCAGGTATTTCTTACCGAAGTTGTCCTCGATATAGCCGCGCACCATGTTGACAGCGTCCTGGCTCAGGTTGGTGGAGTCAGTACGCATGTAGGTGATGTAACCCGCTTCATACAAACGCTGGGCCATCATCATGGTTTTCTTCACGCCGTAACCCAGACGCGTACTCGCCGCCTGCTGAAGCGTTGACGTGATAAACGGTGCGCCAGGCTTGCTGCTGGTCGGTTTGTCTTCACGATCCAGAACCTGATAACGCGCTTTTTCCAGCAGCGCCACGGCGGCCATGGTCTGATCGCGATTTTCAGGTCGGAACGGTTTGTCGTTGTGGTGGCTCACCTGCAACGGCAGCGCATCGCCGCCCGGCGTGGTGACATTCGCATCCACTTCCCAGAACTCTTCCGGGACGAACGCTTTGATCTCGCGTTCACGCTCAACAACAAGACGAACAGCAACAGACTGCACACGCCCCGCAGACAGGCCGCGAGCGACCTTTTTCCACAGCAACGGCGAGACCATGTAGCCAACAACGCGGTCCATAAAGCGACGCGCCTGCTGAGCGTTAACACGGTCGATATTCAGTTCACCCGGCTTTTCAAACGCCTGACGAATCGCATTCTTTGTAATTTCGTTGAACACTACACGGCTGTAGCGTTTGTCATCACCCCCGATCACTTCCCGCAGGTGCCATGCGATGGCCTCCCCTTCGCGGTCAAGGTCGGTTGCGAGATAAATGTGGTCTGCTTTTTCAGCAAGCTGTTTCAGCTCGTTAACGACTTTTTCTTTGCCTGGCAGCACTTCGTAATGTGCATCCCAGTTGTGCCATGGGTTAACACCCATGCGGTTGACAAGCGCGCTACGTTCATCCTTTTTAGGCTTTTTAGCCCCTTTGGTGGAGGTAGAGTCTGCGCTCTTTTTGCTGGCTGAGCCACTGGTCGGCAAGTCGCGAATGTGACCAACGCTGGACTTAACCACGTAGTCATTGCCCAGATATTTATTGATCGTTTTGGCTTTTGCCGGGGACTCAACGATGACGAGAGCTTTACCCATATTCACCTTTACCTAATTTAATTCTTCCAGGAATACGCCGCACGTTGATTTCCCTTCCGCTGACGACGAGCCATTGATATTGCGACGTCGTCAGGGGATATCAACCCCTATGTGTTACCGAACGTCAGAATGGCGACATCCAGGTCATTGAGTTTTCGGGTATTTTTCTCACATCAAAGTTCATTCGTGACGAATTCCCGGTCGAATGTCAAGCAATTCTGTTGCCAGAATGACGAAAGCGCACACTGTACCTGATAAAATTCGTTACGCAACTTTATTAGCATGCAAAAGCAAATCCCGCCAGCCAGCCCCTGTTCCTTATCCCCTCGGATAACAGGGAAAATTTGCCCCCGAAGCGACCCAGGCGTAGACTATTGTCACTGTTTAAGGAGTGGAATATGCAGAATACGACCCAACCCATTGACCGAGCTTCACTGCTTATCGAAGCAAACAAACTCATTCGCGACCATGAAGACACCCTGGCGGGGATTGAAGCGACTGGCGTGGAACAACGTAATGGCGTGCTGGTGTTCAGCGGTGAATACTTCCTTGATGAACAAGGATTACCCACCCCAAAAAGCACCGCCGTATTTAACATGTTTAAATACCTGGCGCATACCCTCTCAGAGAAGTACCACCTGGTCGATTAAAACGAAAACGCGAGGCATCTGCCTCGCGTTTTTCTTTACAACAGCGGCTTTTGTCCGCGCTGCAACCAGCGTAGCAGCAGGCGATCCGCGCTTTCTGCCGCGCTATTGGTAAAACGGTCGAGCAGGCGCTTACGTCGGGTGAAGCGCACCCCCACCAGCTCACGGCCGTCCATCAGGTTGAGCAGGAGGTCGTCGCTGGTACCCACTTCATCCACCAGCCCTTTCTCCTGCGCCTGCGTGCCGTACCAGTGTTCGCCCGTAGCCACCTGCTCA
The DNA here is from genome assembly GCF_001922365.1 of Enterobacter cloacae complex sp. AR_0002. Lineage (NCBI taxonomy): Bacteria > Pseudomonadati > Pseudomonadota > Gammaproteobacteria > Enterobacterales > Enterobacteriaceae > Enterobacter > Enterobacter cloacae complex sp. AR_0002. The sequence goes on along the minus strand of NZ_CP018814.1, from coordinate 1,052,470 downwards.
ATGTCCAGCGTTGGGCGCATGCGGTGCACGAAATCTTTGAACAGATGGTGGGTTTCGTTCAGATCTTCCCGGAACTTCTGCCGTCCCTCTTCAGTATTTTCGCCGAGCAGCGTCAGCGTACGTTTGTACTGGCCCGCCGTATGCAGTTCAATGTCGATCTCTTTGTTTTTCAGGAAACGATTGAAGTTAGGGATCTGCGCGACTACCCCAATCGAGCCGATAATGGAGAACGGTGCCGCGACGATTTTATCCGCCACGCACGCCATCATATAGCCGCCACTCGCCGCGACCTTATCTACCGCCACGGTGAGCGGGATCTGTTTATCCCGCAGACGTTGTAACTGCGAAGCCGCCAGTCCATACCCATGCACTACGCCACCCGGGCTTTCAAGGCGTACCACCACCTGATCCTGGGCTGTCGCCACGGCCAGCACCGCCGTCACTTCTTCACGCAGTGAGGAGACTTCATGCGCATCCATGCTACCTTTAAAATCGAGCACATAGACGCGCGGTTTTGCGTCAGCCTGTGGCGTGGCGAGTTTAGCTTTCGCCTTCGCAGCTTTGGCGTCCTGCTTATGTTTTTTCTTCTGGGCTTTTAGCCACAGCTTCTGTTGATGATCGTCAAGCAGCGCCAGAGACATCTCCTCCTGCATCTCTTTATACTGTTCGCTCAGGCGGGTAATGCGTAACTCACCACGCTGACGCTTACGCTGCGTCAGGTTAACAATCAGGACGGCAATCACCGCGACAGCTATAACCACCGTCGCGATTTTGGCCAAAAACAACCCATACTGAGAAAGTAATTCCACGCGTTCCACCTTGATTTAACCACGAATCTTTCACGCCAGTGTACAACAGCCCTGCGCAGGCGTCTCGCTCTGGACATTACCTCTGCGAGGCGGCTTCAGGAATCCCCCGTTTCTGGTTTAAATCTTTGCAAATTGTTAATTTCCCAGCGATCTGTCCTGTAGACTGATTGAATTCTGACGCTGTTTCGGGCATAAAGCCGAAAAGTCATAAATAAAGGTGCAAGTCACGCCCAATGCGCCTGAGGAGCCACCGTGCATTATCAGCCACAAAAAAACCTTCTACAGAACCGCATCATTCTGGTTACCGGTGCCAGCGACGGGATTGGTCGCGAAGCGGCGCTGACCTATTCTGAATACGGTGCGAGCCTTATTCTGCTGGGACGTAATGAAGAAAAGCTCAAGGCCGTCGCCCGTGAAATCGAAAACGCCGGCGGTACCCCCACGCCCTGGTATACGCTCGATCTGCTGACCTGTACGCCAGCGTCATGTCAGGCCCTTGCCCAGCGTATCAGCACGCATTATCCGCGTCTGGATGGCGTACTGCACAACGCGGGGTTACTGGGCGAAGTGCGCCCGATGGATGAACAGGATCCGGAGATTTGGCAGCAGGTGATGCAGGTTAACGTCAACGGGACGTTTTTTCTGACCCAGGCCTTGCTTCCTTTATTACTCAACTCCGATTCCGGCTCGCTGGTCTTTACCTCCTCCAGCGTGGGGCGTCAGGGGCGTGCGAACTGGGGGGCTTACGCCGTCTCAAAATTTGCCACCGAAGGAATGATGCAGGTGCTGGCCGAAGAGTACCAAAGCCGCCACCTGCGGGTTAACTGTATTAACCCGGGCGGTACGCGCACCAAAATGCGTGCCAGCGCCTTCCCGACAGAAGATCCGCAAAAGCTTAAAACCCCGGCCGATATTATGCCTCTTTACCTGTGGCTGATGGGTGACGACAGCCGTCGTAAAACCGGAATGACATTCGATGCCCAGCCAGGCCGCAAACCGGGGATATCGCAATGAGTGAAGATCGGCATCAGCAGCGCCAGCAGCGTCTGAAAGAACAGGTTGATGCACGCGTGGCGGCCGCTCAGGACGAGCGCGGGATCCTCATCGTGTTCACCGGCAACGGTAAAGGAAAAACCACCGCCGCATTTGGTACCGCCACCCGCGCAGTCGGACATGGGCAGAAAGTGGGCGTGATCCAGTTTATCAAGGGTGAATGGCCCAACGGCGAGCGTAATCTGCTCGAGCCGCATGGCGTTGAGTTTCAGGTGATGGCGACCGGTTTTACCTGGGATACCCAGAACCGGGAAACCGATACCGCAGCCTGCCTCGCCGTCTGGGAGCATGCCAAAAGGATGCTCTCTGACCCGTCGCTGAACATGGTGTTGCTGGATGAGATCACCTATATGGTGGCTTATGACTACCTGCCTCTGGAGGCCGTGCTGGCTGCCCTGAAAAACCGCCCAGCGCATCAGACGGTTATCGTCACGGGGCGCGGGTGTCATCGGGATATTCTGGAGCTGGCCGATACCGTCAGCGAGCTGCGTCCGGTTAAGCATGCGTTCGATGCGGGTATCAAAGCGCAAATGGGGATTGATTACTGAAGAAAAAAAGCCCGGTATATTCACCGGGCTTTTCGATTAACCGTTGTTATTACGGCTGCCAGAGCGGCGATTGCTGCTAACCTGGCTGTGACGCTTCACCGCACGGCGGATCTGATTCGCCTTCATGCGACGACGATCTTTCTCTACCGCCACTTTCGACGTGGTTTCTGGCGTCAGGCCAACCAGATCGCGCAGGTAGTTGGTTTGCGTCAGATCCAGCTCGGTATAGCCGCCACGTGGCAGGCCTTTCGGCAGCAGAATGTCGCCATAGCGGACGCGAATCAAACGGCTCACCTGGACACCGACCGCTTCCCACAGACGACGCACCTCGCGGTTACGTCCCTCTGTCAGGGTAACGTTGTACCACTGGTTAATGCCTTCACCACCGGTAAACTTGATGGTTTTGAACGCCGCTGGGCCGTCCTCCAGTTGAACGCCACGCGACAGGTCGCGCAGTTTGTTCTCATCAACCTGGCCGAAAACACGAACGGCGTATTCACGTTCCACTTCACGACTCGGGTGCATCAGACGATTTGCCAGTTCACCATCGGTGGTGAACAGCAGCAGGCCGCAGGTGTTCACGTCCAGACGTCCTACGGCAATCCAGCGGGCGCCACGCAGTTTTGGCAGACGGTCAAACACCGTCGGGCGACCTTCCGGATCGTTGCGGGTACACAGTTCGCCTTCCGGCTTGTAGTAAGCCAGCACGCGGCAGATCTGTTCAGCAGACTCTTTCACGGAGATAAGATGGCCGTCAATGCGGATCTTCAGCCCCGGTACGATTTCAACGCGGTCACCGAGCGTGGCGATTTTACCGTCCACACTCACGCGGCCTGCTTCAATAATGGCTTCGATTTCACGGCGCGAACCGTGGCCGGCACGCGCCAGCACTTTCTGTAACTTCTCGCTCATTGAGCTTCCTCAGGTGTCGCCTTCACAGGCGTCGAATCAGGTCAAAAACAGGGCGGCGCCCTGCTTTGATGGCCGCGTAGTATATCTGCTTACACCCTTACAAGAAAGGCTTAACATCGCCCACGCCTTCACGAATGACTTCTGGCGCGTCTTCGGTGAGATCCACCACGGTGGTCGGCTGCTGGCCAAGATAGCCGCCATGGATAATCAGCTCCACCACCTTCTCCAGACGATCTTTGATCTCTTCCGGGTCGGACTCGGTAAACTCACTGCCCGGCAGCATCAGCGATGTGGAGAGCATCGGCTCGCCGAGGGTTTCCAGCAGCGCCTGGGCAATCGGGTTCGACGGCACGCGCATGCCGATGGTTTTACGTTTTTCCTGCAACAGACGACGCGGCACCTCTTTTGTCCCTTTCAGAATGAAGGTGTAGTTACCGGGCGTGTTGTTCTTAATCAGGCGAAAGGCCACGTTATCAACATAAGCGTAGGTCGACAGTTCAGAGAGATCGCGACACATCAGGGTAAAGTTGTGGCCGTCCGGCAGCTGGCGGATGCGACAGATGCGCTCCATCGCCCCTTTGTCCTCAATTTTACAGCCCAGCGCGTAGCCAGAATCGGTTGGGTAGACAATAACGCCGCCTTTGCGGACGATCTCCACGGCCTGATTAATCAGACGTGGCTGGGGGTTATCCGGATGGATATAGAAAAACTGACTCATACTTCCCTCTCTTCAATTTGCTGTGGCTGTTCCCAGAGCTGCCAGACAGGCTCAACGCCCGCGGGTAACCAGAGCTTGCGCCCCAGTTCAATCCACGCGCAGGGCTGATGGAAATCTGAACCCTGTGAGCCAAGCAGGCCAAACTGACGGGCGTAGGTCGCGAGCTGCGAACGCTCATTGGGTGCCTGCTGACACTGGGCAACTTCCATCGCCTCACCGCCGCATTCGGCAAAGTGTGCCAGCAGTCTTTTCAGCCATTTAGCAGAAAGATTATACCGCCCCGGATGGGCCAGCACGGCCTTACCGCCAGAATGATGAATCACATCAATAGCTTGTTTTATTGTACACCACTGTGGGGGAACGTATCCGGTTTTCCCGCGCGCCAGATACTTTTTAAAGACATTCGCCATGGTCGTCGCCTTACCGGCATCCACCAGAAAACGGGCGAAATGGCCGCGCGTCACCGCCCCACCGTTCGCCAGCTTTCGCGCGCCTTCCAGCGCACCGGGAATATGCGCTTTTTCCAGACGTTCGCCAATCATCTCCGCGCGTTGATTGCGGCGTGTTTTTTGTTCCTGCAAAAAAGCACGCATGGCCGGATGTTCTGTATCGATGTTCAGACCAACGATATGAATTTCGTGGTTTTCCCAGACCGTCGAGATCTCGACCCCGGCCACCAGATCCAGCGCCAGTCCGCTGCGGACAATCTCGGCGCGCGCGGCGGGAATGCCGTCAGTGGTATCGTGATCGGTTATTGCCAGCGTGCCGACACGCATTTCAACGGCGCGATGGACCAGGGCTTCGGGTGTCAGCAGGCCATCTGAAGCCTGCGTATGGCTGTGTAAATCATAAATTACGGCGTAGGTGGTATCGCTCAAAGCACTTCCCATAACAGGTTGGAGACATCCGAAGCCCCTATGATACCGACTAACCGTGAAATACTGAAATCAGGGGTTGACAACACGTCATCGAACTAGTTAACTAGTACGCAAGTTCACACGAGAAAGGTATCTGAAAATGACAGCACATTTCGCTCTGCACGGTTGGTGGCGTACTTCCTGATCTTCGGGCAGTGTTACGCGTCTGCGATAAGCAAACAGATACCCGGCCCGCTACCCAGCGGGCTTTTTATTGAACAGAATATGAGAACAACAACATGCAAACAGCCAAACCCCACCTCGAACTGCTGACCTGCGAGGCGGCCTATCGCCATAACCCTACCGCGCTGTTTCATCAGGTGTGCGGCGCACGTCCCGCGACGCTGCTGCTGGAATCTGCTGACATTGACAGCAAGGACGATCTTAAAAGCCTGCTGCTGGTTGACAGCGCGCTGCGCATTACCGCGTCGGGTGACACCGTCACCATTAAGGCGTTATCTGAGAATGGCGCATCGCTGCTGCCGCTGCTGGATGCGGCTCTGCCTTCAGGTATTGAAAATGAGCGTCATCCGGACCTGCGAATTCTGCATTTCCCACCGGTAAGCCAGCTGCTGGATGAGGATGCCCGCCTCTGCTCGCTCTCCGTTTTTGACGCCTTCCGTCTGCTGCAAAATCTGGTGGCCATGCCGGAAGATGAGCGCGAAGCGATGTTCTTTGGCGGGCTGTTTGCTTACGACCTGGTTGCTGGCTTTGAAGATTTACCGGAAACCGAGCAGGGTAACCGCTGCCCGGACTACTGCTTCTACCTGGCCGAAACCCTGCTGGTGATCGACCATCAGAAAAAATACACCCGCATCCAGGCCAGCCTGTTCACGCCGTCTGCGTCTGAGAAAAATCGCCTCGCGCAGCGCATCGCCCAACTGCAACAGCAGATGTCGGAAGCACCGCCCGCGCTGCCGGTGCAGCGTGTTGAAAAGATGACCTGCGAGGTGAGTCAGACCGACGATCAGTACGGCGCGGTGGTGCGTCAGATGCAAAAAGCGATTCGTGCCGGGGAGATTTTCCAGGTGGTGCCGTCCCGTCGCTTTTCACTGCCCTGCCCGTCGCCGCTGGCGGCTTACGATGTGCTGAAAAAGAGCAACCCAAGCCCGTACATGTTCTTTATGCAGGACAATGATTTCACCCTGTTTGGCGCGTCGCCGGAAAGCTCCCTCAAGTACGACGCCACCAGCCGCCAGATTGAGATCTACCCGATAGCGGGAACCCGTCCACGTGGCCGTCGTGCCGATGGCTCCCTGGACCGCGATCTCGACAGCCGCATCGAACTGGAAATGCGTACCGACCATAAAGAGCTCTCCGAACACCTGATGCTGGTTGACCTGGCGCGTAACGATCTGGCACGCATTTGCACGCCAGGCAGCCGCTACGTGGCGGACCTGACCAAAGTCGACCGCTACTCCTTCGTCATGCACCTGGTCTCCCGGGTGGTGGGTGAACTGCGCCACGACCTCGACGTTCTGCACGCCTACCGCGCCTGCATGAACATGGGCACCCTGAGCGGCGCGCCGAAAGTCCGCGCTATGCAGCTGATCGCCGAAGCGGAAGGACGCCGTCGCGGCAGCTACGGTGGTGCCGTGGGCTATTTCACCGCTCACGGTGACCTTGATACCTGCATCGTGATCCGCTCCGCCTACGTTGAGGACGGCATTGCCACCGTCCAGGCCGGGGCCGGGATTGTGCTGGATTCTGTTCCGCAGTCGGAAGCCGACGAAACCCGCAGTAAAGCGCGCGCGGTACTGCGCGCCATTGCTACCGCACACCATGCACAGGAGATTTTCTGATGGCTGACATTCTGCTGCTCGATAATATCGACTCCTTTACCTACAACCTGGCAGATCAGCTGCGTGCGAATGGTCACAACGTTGTTATCTATCGCAACCACGTTCCGGCCCAGACGCTGATTGACCGCCTGGCGACCATGCAAAACCCGGTGCTGATGCTCTCCCCGGGCCCAGGCGCACCGAGCGAAGCAGGCTGTATGCCTGAGCTGTTGACCCGTATGCGCGGCAAGCTGCCGATTATCGGCATCTGCCTTGGCCATCAGGCGATTGTCGAAGCCTACGGCGGTTACGTGGGTCAGGCGGGGGAGATCCTGCATGGTAAAGCGTCAAGCATTGAACATGACGGTCAGGCGATGTTTGCCGGGCTGCCGAACCCGCTTCCGGTAGCGCGTTACCACTCGCTGGTTGGCAGCAACATTCCGGCCGGGCTGACCATTAACGCCTCGTTTGAAGGGATGGTGATGGCGGTGCGTCATGATGCGGATCGCGTCTGCGGGATGCAGTTCCACCCGGAATCTATCCTGACGTCCAACGGCGCGCGCCTGCTGGAGCAAACGCTCGACTGGGCGCTGCAAAAGCTGGAGCAGACCAACACCCTGCAACCGATTCTGGAAAAACTCTATCAGGCCCAGACCCTGAGCCAGCAGGAGAGCCACCAGCTGTTCTCCGCCGTCGTGCGCGGCGAGCTGAAGCCTGAGCAGCTGGCCGCTGCGCTGGTGAGCATGAAAGTGCGCGGCGAAAGCCCTCAGGAGATCGCCGGGGCGGCAACCGCGCTGCTGGAAAATGCCGCCCCGTTCCCGCGCCCGGACTATCCGTTTGCCGATATCGTTGGGACCGGTGGCGACGGCAGTAACAGTATCAATATTTCCACCGCCAGCGCCTTTGTGGCCGCGGCATGCGGTCTGAAAGTGGCGAAACACGGCAACCGCAGCGTGTCCAGCCGTTCCGGATCGTCCGACCTGCTGGCGGCTTTCGGTATCAACCTGGACATGAACGCCGAGCGTTCCCGTGAAGCGCTGGATGACCTGGGCGTCTGTTTCCTGTTTGCGCCGAAGTATCACACCGGTTTCCGCCACGCGATGCCGGTTCGCCAGCAGCTTAAAACCCGCACGCTGTTTAACGTGCTCGGTCCACTCATTAACCCGGCGCATCCGCCGCTGGCGCTGATTGGCGTTTACAGCCCGGAGCTGGTCCTGCCGATTGCGGAGACGCTGCGCGTCCTCGGTTACCAACGCGCCGCCGTGGTACACAGCGGCGGGATGGATGAAGTTTCCCTGCATGCGCCCACGCTGGTGGCCGAACTGAATCACGGCGAAGTGCTGAACTATCAGCTTGAGGCCGCTGACTTCGGGTTGACCCCGTACCATCAGGACGCCCTGGCGGGCGGCACGCCGGAAGAAAACCGTGACATTCTCACGCGCTTATTACAAGGTAAAGGTGAGGCCGCCCATGAGGCCGCCGTGGCGGCCAACGTAGCCATGCTGATGCGTTTACATGGCGAGGAAGATCTAAAAGCCAACGCCCAAAAAGTTCTGGACGTACTGCGCTCCGGTGCAGCTTACGATCGCGTTACCGCACTTGCGGCAAGAGGGTAAATAATGCAGACCGTTTTAGCGAAAATCGTCGCCGATAAGGCCATCTGGGTGGAAGCCCGCAAGCAACAGCAGCCGCTCGCCAGTTTTCAGAATGACGTCGTTCCGAGCAGCCGTCGTTTTTATGATGCGCTCCAGGGCGCGCGTACCGCGTTTATTCTGGAGTGTAAAAAAGCGTCTCCGTCCAAAGGCGTGATCCGCGACGATTTCGACCCGGCGCGTATTGCCGGTATTTACAAGCATCATGCGTCTGCCATTTCTGTGCTGACGGATGAGAAATATTTCCAGGGCAGCTTCGATTTTCTGCCCGTAGTCAGCGGCATCGCGCCGCAGCCGATTCTGTGCAAAGACTTTATTATCGACCCGTATCAGATCTGGCTGGCGCGCTTTTACCAGGCCGATGCCTGCCTGCTGATGCTCTCCGTGCTGGATGACGAGCAGTATCGCCAGCTCTCCGCCGTCGCGCACAGCCTGAATATGGGCGTGCTGACCGAAGTGAGCAACGAAGAGGAGCTGGAGCGCGCCATCACGCTGGAAGCAAAAGTGGTCGGCATTAACAACCGCGACCTGCGCGACCTGTCGATTGACCTCAACCGTACGCGCCAGCTTGCGCCGCGTCTGGGCGCGGGCGTCACGGTGATCAGCGAATCCGGGATAAACAGCTACGCTCAGGTGCGCGAACTCAGCCACTTTGCCAACGGTTTCCTGATCGGCTCCGCGATGATGGAACACGACGATCTTAATGCGGCCGTGCGCCGCGTGCTGTTGGGTGAGAACAAAATCTGCGGCCTGACCCGTGAACAGGATGCGCAGGCCGCATATGAAGCGGGCGCAATCTATGGTGGTCTGATCTTTGTTGAGTCCTCTCCTCGCGCCGTTAATGAGGAACAGGCGCGCAAGGTGATGGCGGCTGCGCCACTGAACTACGTGGGCGTGTTCCGCGATGCGGATATTAACGACGTTGCGGCTAAAGCGGACGCGTTATCCCTGAGCGCGGTTCAGCTGCATGGCGATGAAGATCAGGCGTACATTGATGCTCTGCGACATGCTCTGGCGCCTCAGGTTCAGATCTGGAAAGCGCAAAGCGTTGGCGCCACCCTGCCCGCGCGTAACCTGAAGCATGTTGATAAATACGTGCTCGACAACGGCCAGGGCGGCACGGGGCAGCGTTTCGACTGGTCACTGCTGCGTGGCGAAGTGCTGGACAATGTCCTGCTGGCGGGGGGATTAAGCCCCGATAACTGTGTGGAAGCGGCCAAAACCGGCTGCGCCGGCCTCGATTTCAATTCAGGCGTAGAGTCCCAACCGGGCATTAAAGACGCCAGCAAGCTGGCATCGGTATTTAAAACTCTGCGTGCATATTAAGGAAGAGAAGATGACGACATTACTTAACCCGTATTTTGGTGAGTTCGGTGGGATGTATGTCCCACAAATCCTGATGCCCGCGCTGCGCCAGCTGGAAGAAGCGTTCGTGAGCGCACAGAAAGATCCGGCGTTTCAGGCGGAGTTTACTGACCTGCTGAAAAACTACGCCGGTCGTCCGACGGCGCTGACAAAGTGCCGCAACCTGACCGAAGGCACTAAAACTACGCTGTATCTTAAGCGTGAAGATTTGCTGCACGGTGGCGCGCATAAAACTAACCAGGTGCTGGGCCAGGCGCTGCTCGCGAAGCGGATGGGTAAAACCGAAATCATCGCCGAAACCGGCGCGGGGCAGCACGGTGTGGCCTCAGCGCTCGCCAGCGCCCTGCTCGGCCTGAAATGCCGCATTTACATGGGGGCGAAGGACGTTGAGCGCCAGTCGCCAAACGTGTTCCGTATGCGTCTGATGGGGGCGGAAGTGATCCCGGTGCACAGCGGTTCTGCCACGCTGAAAGATGCCTGTAATGAAGCGCTGCGCGACTGGTCTGGCAGCTACGAAACCGCCCACTACATGCTCGGTACCGCCGCGGGCCCGCACCCGTTCCCGACCATCGTGCGTGAATTCCAGCGCATGATCGGCGAAGAGACTAAAGCGCAGATCCTCGAAAAAGAGGGTCGCCTGCCGGATGCGGTGATCGCCTGCGTTGGCGGCGGATCTAACGCCATCGGCATGTTTGCCGATTTTATCGACGAAACCAGCGTTGGGCTGATTGGCGTTGAGCCTGCCGGCCACGGCATTGAAACGGGCGAGCATGGTGCGCCGCTGAAGCATGGCCGCGTGGGGATCTACTTCGGCATGAAGGCCCCGATGATGCAGACCGATGAAGGGCAGATTGAGGAGTCTTACTCGATCTCTGCCGGGCTGGATTTCCCGTCCGTAGGGCCGCAGCACGCGTTCCTGAACAGCACCGGCCGCGCGGATTATGTCTCCATCACCGATGACGAAGCGCTGGAGGCCTTCAAAACGCTGTGCCGCAATGAAGGGATCATCCCGGCGCTGGAGTCTTCCCACGCGCTGGCGCACGCGCTGAAAATGATGAAGGAAAACCCGGAAAAAGAGCAGCTGCTGGTGGTAAACCTTTCCGGTCGCGGTGACAAAGATATCTTCACCGTTCACGATATTCTGAAAGCACGAGGGGAAATCTGATGGAACGCTACGACAACGCATTTGCACAACTGAAAGCCCGCCAGGAAGGCGCGTTCGTTCCCTTCGTGACGCTGGGCGACCCCGGCCCGGAGCAGTCGCTGAAGATTATCGACACCCTGATTGATGCCGGTGCCGACGCGCTGGAGCTCGGTATTCCGTTCTCCGATCCGCTGGCGGATGGCCCGACCATTCAGAACGCAACGCTACGCGCGTTTGCCGCGGGCGTGACGCCGAGCCAGTGCTTTGAAATGCTGGCGGCGATCCGTCAGAAGCACCCGACCATTCCGATCGGCCTGCTGATGTACGCCAACCTGGTGTTCAGCCGCGGCATTGATGCGTTTTACGCAGAGTGCGCCCGCGTGGGCGTTGACTCCGTGCTGGTGGCTGACGTGCCCGTTGAAGAGTCTGCGCCATTCCGTCAGGCGGCAATGCGCCACAACGTCGCGCCGATTTTCATCTGTCCACCGAATGCCGATGACGATCTGTTGCGCCAGATTGCCTCTTACGGACGAGGTTACACCTACCTGCTCTCCCGTGCGGGCGTCACCGGTGCGGAAAACAAAGCCGCGCTGCCGCTGCATCATCTGGTGGAGAAGCTTGCAGAATACCATGCTGCACCGCCGCTTCAGGGCTTTGGCATTTCCTCACCGGATCAGGTTACTGCGGCGATTGACGCGAAAGCCGCCGGGGCCATTTCGGGTTCGGCTATCGTGAAAATTATCGAGAAGAACGTGGATAAGCCACAGCAGATGCTGGCTGAATTACACGCATTCGTCACATCCATGAAAGCGGCCACGCGCAAGGCGTAACCGTTAACACCGTCTGGCCCCGGCGTCAGGCGGTTTTCCCTCCTCTCTTCCTGAAAGAAGCAGGTCAAAATTGATCCTGTCGATATTTTCGGTGTGAATGACTTTCCAAACTTTCGCGTAAGCGTATGATCTGGGCTCTTTTTAGCGTTACCCTTCTGAGTTCAGAGGTTATTCATGTCATGGTATTCCTTCAAACAGACTTACCTGGTTAAGTTCTGGTCACCTGTTCCGGCCGTTATCGCGGCAGGCATTCTCTCTACCTATTATTTCGGTATTACCGGCACCTTCTGGGCTGTTACGGGCGAGTTTACCCGCTGGGGTGGGCAGCTATTACAGCTGGCAGGCGTCCATGCCGAAGAGTGGGGCTACTTCAAACTGATCCATCTTGAGGGCACACCGCTGACCCGCATCGACGGAATGATGATCATTGGCATGTTCGGCGGCTGTTTTGCGGCCGCGCTGTGGGCCAACAACGTTAAGTTGCGCATGCCGAAAAGCCGCATCCGCATTATGCAGGCCGTGGTCGGCGGCATCATTGCCGGGTTTGGCGCTCGTCTGGCGATGGGCTGTAATCTGGCCGCGTTCTTTACCGGCATTCCGCAGTTCTCGCTGCATGCCTGGTTCTTTGCCGTCGCCACCGCCATCGGCTCCTACTTCGGTGCTAAATTCACCCTGCTGCCGCTGTTCCGCATTCCGGTGAAAATGACGAAAGTTAGCGCTGCCTCTCCGTTAACGCAAAAACCCGATCAGGCGCGTCGTCGTTTCCGCCTCGGTATGCTGGTCTTTTTTGCTATGGTTGCCTGGGCGATTTGCACGGCAATGAATCAGCCCAAACTCGGTCTGGCCATGCTGTTCGGCGTCGGCTTTGGTCTGCTGATTGAACGCGCGCAGATCTGCTTTACCTCCGCGTTTCGCGATATGTGGATCACCGGACGCACCATGATGGCGAAGGCGATCATTGCCGGCATGGCCGTGAGCGCAATTGGCATCTTCAGCTATGTTCAGCTCGGCGTGGAGCCAAAAATTATGTGGGCGGGCCCAAATGCCGTGATTGGCGGGCTGCTGTTTGGCTTTGGCATCGTGCTGGCGGGCGGGTGTGAAACCGGCTGGATGTATCGCGCTGTGGAAGGCCAGGTGCATTACTGGTGGGTGGGTCTGGGTAACGTGATTGGCTCTACCCTTCTGGCCTGCTACTGGGATGACGTCTCTCCGGTGCTGGCAACAAACTGGGACAAGGTCAACCTGCTGAAAACCTTTGGTCCACTCGGGGGGCTCCTGGTGACCTATGCCCTGCTGCTCATCGCCTTCTTACTGGTTGTTGCACATGAGAAGCGCTTCTTCCGACGCGCCACCGCCAAAACTGAAACTCAGGAGAATGCCGCATGAAAGAGATCGTGCCTGATTATCGTCTCGATATGGTGGGTGAACCTTGCCCTTACCCGGCCGTCGCCACGCTTGAAGCGCTACCGCAGCTAAAGAAAGGTGAAATTCTGGAAGTGGTGAGCGATTGCCCCCAGTCGATCAATAACATTCCGCTTGATGCCAAAAATCACGGCTATACCGTGCTGGATATCCAGCAGGACGGACCAACCATTCGTTATTTAATTCAGAAGTGATTTCACGATCGAAAAAGGCCTCTCAGAGGCCTTTTCTAGTTTACTGGCTTTGGCCACCGTCGTCGTCTGAGCTTCGGCAGGCATGAATGAATGGTGAGACGTGTTCCGCAAACGGAACAGATAGCACCGTGAGGTAGGCTATGTGCTGGGCTGAACGTCGTGAACTGAAACTGTTTACCTGCACAAACCGGACACTCAAATTTGATGTTGGGGATATCCCCTCCAGACAGGTGTGTGGAACAACCACCATACAGCAATCACCGGCTGACAGGGGATATATCTTCTGTCAGAAACGATAGCCTGCTGAGAACATAAATACCCACGGATCCAGACGGGTATTGATACTTTGCTGCTGCCCGCCAGCTTTAAAGCGCACGTCCGTATCAATGTCCATATACCAGACAGAGGCGTTGATCAGCCAGTCACGATTAATCAGATAATCCAGACCAACCTGTCCCGCCATGCCCCACGAGTCTTTCAGGCTGAGATCGGAGAGCCCGGCCTCTTTACCAGTATCGTTAAATTTCTCATCAAAGAAGGTGGTGTAGTTAACGCCTGCACCAATATAAGGGCGCACCTTGCTGCTGGAATCGCCGAAGTACCACTGCGCCATCAGCGTTGGTGGCAAATGGTGCACCGTGGCAATGTCCCCGGTCGGTCCTAAACCGACGCGGTGACGGAATGGCGTGGCGGCTAAAAGCTCGACGCCAATGTTATCCGTTGCCATATACGTAAACGTCAGGCCTAACTGGGTGTTATTGCTAACGTTAAACCCGCCCATACCCAGCACATTGTCGGACCCTTCCGTTGGACGTACCGTTGCCGAACCGGCACGAATAAAGAATTCACCTGCTTCATGCGCGTAAGCGCCGCCAGAGAGACTGCTTAAGATGAGGGCTGCCACCGCTAATTTTTTCATATCCGCTCCATCGTTGTGGTTTTAATTGCGGAGGAGAATATACTCACAAATGAGTAATAAGTGATCTAACACAGATCACATTAAAACCAGTAAGTTAACATTCATTGATCTAGGTTAATTTTTGGTGACGCCTCATAAAGCAATAAGTTGTTACCGCGTCAATTTTTGGCATTTCATGGTTACAAAATTTTCTGTTTTCCCTCTCTTGCGCTTCCTGTAGCGGCTGGATAATTTATCGCTCTCACAATGTGATTTGATGCGTTCTACTTTTGCAGGTGTGCCATGAGTGATCATAACCCGTGCATGACGTGCGGAGCCTGTTGTGCGTATTTTCGAGTCTCTTTCTACTGGGCTGAAGCCAGCGATGGCGGCGGCACCGTTCCGGTCGATCTCACTGAACCCTTAACCCCTTTTCTGCGCTGTATGCGCGGCACCAATCAAAAACAGAGCCGCTGTGTGGCACTGGAAGGTGAACCTGGGGTATCCACCCGCTGCTCCATTTACGCGGATCGCCCCAGCCCGTGTCGCACTTTCGCGATGTCGGGAGAGGATGGGCAGGTCAATGAGGCATGCAATCGCGCCCGCGCCCGCTATGGATTACCGCCGCTTTACAAAGATATGCTTTTCCATACAAGCCTTGATGCTGCCACCAACGTGTTATCCGGTGTACAATTGCCGGCTAATTAACACCTGCAATACTCAAGGAGAGTGCATGTCTATCACGGCGAAGTCTGTCTACCGTGACACGGGAAATTTTTTCCGCAATCAGTTCATTACCTTTTTACTGATCGCGTTGTTGTGCGCCTTTATTACGGTGGTGCTGGGTCATGCGTTCTCACCCAGTGATGAACAGATTGCCACGCTGAGCCAGGGGGATCATCTTGCAGGCAGCGCAGGGTTGTTTGACCTTGTGCAGAATATGACGCCAGAGCAACAGCAAATCTTGCTGCGCGCATCTGCGGCATCTACCTTCTCGGGTCTGATTGGCAACGCCATTCTGGCGGGTGGCGTGTTGCTGATGATCCAACTGGTATCTGCCGGCCAACGCGTCAGCGCGTTACGTGCAATCGGGGCCAGTGCTCCGGTGCTGCCAAAGCTGTTTATCCTCATCTTCCTGACCACGCTGCTGGTCCAGATGGGGATCATGTTGGTGGTCGTGCCGGGCGTGCTGCTGGCTATCGTGCTTTCATTCGCGCCAGTAATGGTTGTGCAGGACAAACTGGGCATTTTCACCGCCATGCGCAGCAGCATCAGGCTCGCATGGGCCAATATGCGACTGGTCGCCCCGGCCGTTATCAGCTGGCTGCTGGCCAAGACTCTGCTGTTGCTGTTTGCGCCGAATTTTGCGGTGTTAACGCCAAATGTCGGAGCGGTTGTCGCCAATACGCTGAGCAATCTGATTTCAGCCGTGCTGCTGGTCTATTTGTTCCGCCTGTACATGTTAATTCGTCAGTAACTGGGATCGCAGAATGAAGCAGTTTCTTGATTTTTTACCGCTGATCGTATTTTTCGCTTTTTATAAGCTGTACGACATTTATGCCGGCACGCTGGCGCTGATTGTGGCAACGGCTGTGGTGCTGATTTACAGCTGGGTTCGCTATCGCAAAGTTGAAAAGATGGCGCTCATCACCTTCCTGATGGTGGCGGTGTTTGGTGGCCTGACGTTGTTCTTCCACAATGATGAATTTATCAAATGGAAGGTCACGGTGATTTACGGCCTGTTTGCGGGCGCACTCCTCATCAGCCAGTGGGTGATGAAGAAGCCGCTGATCCAGCGCATGCTGGGGAAAGAACTGACCCTGCCGCAGGCTGTGTGGGAGCGTCTGAATATCGCCTGGGCGCTATTTTTTATTCTGTGTGGTCTGGCGAATATCTATATCGCATTCTGGCTGCCGCAGAATATCTGGGTCAACTTCAAGGTGTTTGGCCTGACGGCGCTGACCCTTATCTTCACCCTGCTCAGCGGCGTTTATATTTATCGCCACATGCCGCAGGATGACAAGCACTGATCCTTCTGGCCAGATCGCCACGCGGTCTGGCCTCTTTTCCCGCCTTCTCTTTTCTCTACATCCTTCCTGCGAAAATGTCTGAATCATGAAGATTTTATGGAGATTGCTGTCATTTGATTGTAATGAGAATGACTATCATTAATATTCGTCATCGCATTTTTAACAAATGGAAATGAGTTGATGAATAATATAATAAGATTTGCCCCGGCTACACTTACGCTCGCCATTCTTTCAACGCTATACCAGAGCGCGCACGCAGCGGAAGATCCTCTCGCCGATGGTGAAACAATGGTTGTTCAGGCCACCGCTGAAGAGGCGCTGAAGCAACAGCCGGGGGTTTCCATCATCACGGCAAAGGACATAGAAAAGGATCCACCGGTTAACGATCTTTCAGAAATTATTCGCAAAATGCCCGGGGTTAACCTCACCGGAAACAGCGCGACAGGCAGCCGCGGCAACAACCGCCAGATCGATATCCGCGGTATGGGGCCGGAGAACACGCTGATTCTGATTGATGGTGTGCCGGTGACGTCACGTAACTCGGTGCGCTACAGCTGGCGCGGGGAGCGCGACACCCGCGGGGATACTAACTGGGTTCCGCCAGAGATGGTTGAGCGCATTGAAGTGCTCCGGGGACCTGCTGCCGCCCGCTATGGTTCGGGGGCGGCCGGCGGCGTCGTCAACATCATTACCAAACGCCCGACCAACGACTGGCACGGCTCGCTCTCCCTGTACACTAACCAGCCTGAAAATGATAAAGAGGGGGCGACGAAACGCGCTAATTTTGATCTGAGCGGCCCTCTTGCGGGCGATGCGTTAACGATGCGCCTGTACGGGAATATCAATAAAACTGACGCAGATGCTCAGGACATCAACACCGCGCAAAATGGCTCTTACGCCGCCGGACGTGAAGGCGTGCGCAACAAGGACATCAATGCCCTGCTCTCCTGGAAACTCACGCCACAGCAGATTATCGATTTCGACTACAGCTACAGCCGCCAGGGCAATATCTACGCGGGTGATACTCAATACAGCAACAGCAACGTCAGCCCTGACGGTCTGGTGTCGTCCCTGTATGGACACGAAACCAACCGAATGTACCGCCAGTCTTATGGCATTACGCACAACGGCATCTGGGACTGGGGTCAGTCAAAGTTCGGTGTCTATTATGAAAAGACCAACAACACCCGCCTGGAAGAAGGCTCTACGGGCAAAGTTGAGGGGATGATCAATAGCGATAAATACGATACCAGCCGGCTGGAGTCATACCGTTCAACGGGTGAGCTGAACATTCCTTTCTTCTGGCTGGTCGAACAGACGCTAACCGTGGGTGCAGAATGGAACCGTGATGAACTGAACGATCCGGCCTCAATGCAGGCGACAAATGTGTCGGGAGAAGTGATTAACGGCGTTCCCGGCACGGCTTCTGAGCGCAACAGCAAAAACAGCGCTGACCTCACCGGCATCTATCTTGAGGACAATATTGAAGCGCGTCAGGGCACCAACCTGATCCCAGGGATCCGCTTTGATTATCACAATCAGTTCGGCAGCAACTGGAGCCCTAGCCTGAACGTCTCTCAGGATTTGGGTGACATGTTCAAGGTTAAAGCGGGTATCGCTCGGGTATTTAAAGCGCCAAACCTGTATCAATCCAGCGAAGGCTATCTGCTTTCCACCCGCGGCAATGGCTGCCCGAACAACGTTTCCGAAGGAAGCTGTTATTTGTTAGGCAACCCGGATCTGGATCCTGAAATCAGCGTGAACAAAGAGATTGGCCTGGCCTTTGCGCTGGAAGGCTACGAGGCTGGCATAACCTGGTTCCGCAACGATTACAAAAACAAGATCGTTTCAGGAACGGATGTGCTGGGCCAGACAAGCAGCGGCGCAAATATCCTTCAGTGGCAGAACGGAGGAAAGGCCGTTGTTGAAGGGCTGGAAGGCAACCTCACCGTCCCTGTTATTCGCGACACGCTAACCTGGCGTACTAATGCGACGTATATGATTCAGTCTAAAAGTAAAGACACCGGTAATCCGTTGTCGATTATCCCCAAATATACCGTCAACACCATGCTGGACTGGGAGGTTAACAGCAAGCTTTCAGCCAACGTAAGCTGGACGATGTACGGCCGCCAGAAGCCCAGAGAAAACGCTGAAATCCGCAAAGAGGAAAATGCGATGTCCAACAGAGAGATCGGCGCGTATTCCATCGTGGGTATCGGCAGTAACTATCAGCTGACCAAAAACCTGCGCCTGAATGCCGGCATCAGCAACCTCTTTGACAAGCAGATTTACCGTGAAAATGACGGTGCATCGACCTATAACGAACCAGGCCGTGCGTATTACGCAGGCGTGACCCTGTCCTTCTGACCCTAAGGCGCCTGCTCTGCGGGCGCTAACCCTATTCTCTCCAGCCAGAAATCATAGTAGCATCCCGCCTGAAGTCTTCAGTTACGAGTTTAAAAACAATGACAACAAATGACGCCCCACAGGGCGAACTGGTTTTACGCACACTGGCAATGCCTGCGGATACGAATGCCAATGGCGATATTTTTGGCGGCTGGTTGATGTCGCAGATGGATATGGGCGGTGCAATCCTGGCAAAAGAGATTGCACACGGGCGCGTGGTAACCGTCCGGGTCGATGGCATGACCTTCCTGCGTCCTGTCGCGGTGGGGGACGTGGTGTGCTGTTATGCACGCTGCGTAAAACGCGGCACTACGTCTGTCTCCATCAACATTGAAGTCTGGGTGAAAAAAGTCTCTTCTGAACCGATTGGTCAGCGCTATAAGGCGACGGAGGCATTGTTCATCTATGTGGCGGTGGATAGCGACGGTAAGCCCCGCCAGCTTCCACGGAGCTGATCCTCAGGTAAAAAAAAGCCTCCTTGCGGAGGCTTCTTTTATTCCATCTGTGCCCCGCCGTTCAGGCGGAAGACAATGTTCACAATCAACCCATTGCCGGGTTTACCGGCTTCATAGCGCCACCTGCGCATGGCCGATTTAACTTCACGTTCAAACATATTCGCCGGCTGTGCGGACAGGATTTCCACGTTATCGACACGTCCATCGGCCGTAACGTCGAATTTCACCCGTACACGCCCTTCAATACGTAACGCCTGAGCACGTGCCGGGTACTGCGGCTGGTTACGGCTCAGCGCGCGCGGGCCTGCTGGCGCCGTTACCGTCGGTTTTGTCGCGGTCGTGGTGTTATTCATCAGCGGACGTGACGGGGCGGCATTTTCAACCGGCTGCGTGGCGCGTGGCTCAACCGGACGCACTTCGCGTTTCGGACGTTCTTCAACCTTTTTGACCGGCTTGGGTTTTGGCTTCGGCTTAGGTTTCGGCTCCGGCTTATGGATCACCACCGGCGCTTCTTTCGGCGGTTCAGGAACCGGCTCGGGCTCTGGCTCCGGCTCGGGTTCAACAACGGGCTGTGGCGGCGGCGGCGCAACCTGCGGCGGCTCAAGATCCGCAGGCGATACCATGGTCACAGAAATTGGCTGCGCTGGCGCCGGCATTTCAATAACCTGATGAACCGAGGTATAGAGCAGACCCGCCACGACAGCACCGTGAATAACGACGGAAAGCAGCGTCGGCCATGGAAAGCGGCGAGGTAAATCAAGGGTCATCGAAGTCATAATCATCAACGTTAAAAAACCGAACCTTGATTTTAAATGCAAATAGCAATCATATTCAATAAGACACTTTGTCCTGGCGCAATTTAAGCGTACATGAGGGCAAAAAAGGGGCATCCAGATCAGGGTTTTAACATTGTTATTATCTTTACATTGCAGTCATTTGTGCTTTCACATAACGTAATTGTCACTTTTACCGGTTAAGGAGCTTTGCCGTGCTTTACGTGATTTACGCTGAAGATGTACCTGATTCTCTGGAAAAACGTCTTTCCGTTCGCCCTGCCCATCTGGCGCGTTTACAGTTGCTACAGGATGAAGGTCGGTTGCTGACCGCAGGCCCGATGCCTGCCGTTGACAGCAACGATCCGGGCGCGGCGGGTTTTACCGGCTCCACGGTGATTGCCGAGTTTGAATCTCTTGAAGCCGCGCAGGCTTGGGCAGAAGCAGACCCGTACGTCGCAGCCGGCGTGTACGAGAAAGTCACGGTTCGTCCGTATAAAAAAGTATTCTGAAACGAAAGGCTCCCTCGGGAGCTTTTTTAAACGATTCAACACAATGAAATAAAAGGATTTATTTCAGGTTACGTCCACATGTTGACCACATCGTATAGGAAGCCCTACGAAACGGGGCTTCCTTAATTTCTTCGATTTACACATTAACTACGGTGGTAAAGAATGATCGCCATAACGTCAGCTAATATTTTCTGGTGAGATTCTTCCATCTCATCAAAATGGAGTTGTTCTCGCACCAATGCAGCTTCTAATCTCCCGGCAACGGACAGGCACAAGTTTTTTTGATCTTCATCGTCAAAGCCTCCTTGTTCCAAAATAGAAACATACTCCATACCGCGCCAAAATCGTCCTTCTTTATAAATTGGCCAATTAAGATTTTCTTTGCAGTATTCTGCAAGTTGATCCTCATTATCATGGTAAGCTCTAGGAGGTTCAAGCAAACTTAGTTCGATCAATAAATCATTTAATGTAGAGGCATAACTATTTTCCTCTACTTCAAATTGTTCTTCTATATCATCCCAAGTTAATTCCCAATTAGATTTTATATGACTTAATTGCCGGGTAACCATATGATCAAATATGTCACTAGCGCTAAAAAAAGTTAATACCCTATTATCCATGTTTCACCTTAAAAATAAACATAAAAACATCCACATCAACCTGTGATATAGCACAATTAAAATTCCGGGAAATTATTTTTCTCTATGTGTGATGCAAATGCTTCAAGTTCATCTAGTAATACATCTATGTCATTCATGCAAAGAGAAATTTTTTTTCCTTCCGAAGTCTTGCCAGCTCTATGGACTAAATCATGTCGAATATGCGTTGCTTTAATAAGATTCTCCAGTGACTCAGGAAATTCTATATTAAGAGAATGTTTGTATATCGCTCGAATCTTAGGCAAGTTATGCCATAGCAACCCCATCAAATATTCTTTTGCGAATTTTTCAATCTCATCCATTTTAGAAAAAATTTCTGATAACGAAAACTTTTCCTTTGTGAAATCTTTATTTGTTTCAATAAACCGTCTGAGGTAACATTTATCAGTTTCAATTCGCCCTATAAAATACTCGGATAAAAAAACTTCCATAATAGTTATGGAATTAATAAAAAGCATAGTCAAGTAAGTTTGCTTTTGTGTTTCATCATGAATATTTAGTGACATCATTGCTCGGAGGTTATTAATTGAACCAAGGAAATCTTTATATGGATCAATTGTACTACCTGATGTATCGAAGAAATAATCATCATCAAAATCTTCTGGTTTTGATATGCCAGACCATTCTATACCTTCATTATCCAATTCATCTGCCAACATTTCAATTACTTCGTCGGGTATTATATTAGTAAACTCTCCAAATAACTCTTCTCTTGCATCGTAGGGCCCCCCATAAATAAATAGGTATCCACCTTCATCGCTGATATATGGACACTCATGAACAGGATCTTGATATCTTTGAAAAAACCATGTGCGCATAACTTCAATCTGAAATTCAGTTGGCCGAGTGGTTAAATCATTTTTAGTTATTGTTTTTTGATCTTCAGGAAGATCATAATAAATTGACATGATTATCTATCTCTGACAATTGGTTTCGGTATGAATTGATTCCTCAACTTTTATAGCAAAACTACTACTATTTAATAATAAAAACAATAAGCCTTTATTCAAAAGGCTCATCGTAATTACATCCAGTTGATTGATTGCTGACCTGACGTTGTTGGATGCGGCGACACTGGCACCACCTCCCCCGGCGAAACGATAAAGCGCTCAACCGTCTCAGTGGTCACAAACGTCGCGCTGCAGTTGATGTTTGTGCACTGGTGATACCGCTCTTTGGTCGTGTCAGTAAAATAGCGACTTGTGCGGGCGTGAGCGGCGAAATGGCATTTTGGACAGTGAAACATGGCGAGCACCTCATTTAATTTCCGATGCGTTAATTTTACTCATTTTATCATTATATAACAAACAGTTAAGTGTATGTCATTGCGTTAATTCTTCGCTTTCGTACTCCACATCCGAAACCTTAACCTCAAGCTCTAAGCCCGTCGTATAGCCGCTCCCGTTGAGGTTATGCACCACCCGGCTGATTATCCACGCCTGATCGTCTATGACGCGCTTAAAGCCTTTCACCGCGATTGGCGTTTCAGGAAACAAATCTGCACGGCCAATCGCAAGCGAGATTGAAAACTCCGCCACGCCTCGCTGCAGCTTGTCCCACTTTGCCTGAGCGGCGCGCATGGCCTGCGCCTTTGTCGCGTAGATGGTTGTAAGCTCCAGCACGTTGTCAGCCTCACCGGCCATGTACTCACCCTCGCGCGCTTCCTGCTCTTTTTTGGCTTTAGTCTTTGCCGGGGCTTTGGTTGCTTTCGGATGCTGCAGCGCGCGGAGGTGCTTCTCTTTGGGCTTCCTTTTGAGCTTAACCTTTTGCTTTTGCGGCTTGGGGTCTTTGGTGTGCAGCCATTTTGCCGTCACGCCGGTGTAGGCTTCCCGGTCAGCAATGGCAAACTGATGACGATCGCCGTCGCCGCGCTCAAGCGTCATCTGCGGAATAGGTTTTCCGCTGGCCGTCTTACCGCCCCCGGCTTTCAGGAATAGCAGTTTCCCCGCTTTTACCGAAACCGCCGCCCCGTTCCGGTCAGCCAGGCGGGACAGAAATACCGCGTCGGATTCCTGCGACTGGTCAATGTGAGGCACGGCGACGGCTTTCAGCGTGTCTGCCACGCTGGCCGTCAGCTTATTGCGTGCCGCAATCGTCTCGACAATTTGCCCGAGCGTGGTGTCATGCCATGACTGTTCCCGGCGCGAGTTCAGCGACCCGCGAAAATCGGCGCTGCGTCCCCGGATGGTCAGCGTATCAGGCGCGCCCCTGTGCTCGATTTCGTCGACCGTGAACGTCCCTTTTTTTATCAGCGCGGAATCCTGCCAGCCTAACCACAGCGTCAATGTTGCGCCGCGCGGCGGCATTGCTACCTGGCAGTCAGTGTCATCGAGCTCGATATCGAGCTGGTCGGCCTCGAATCCGCGATTGTCGGTCATGGTCAGGCTGATAAGGCGGTCACTGAAATCCTGCGTGATATCCTCGTTATCCAGCTTGAGCATAAACGCCGGGGCTATCTTCGCCCCGGCCTGAATATTCATTCCCGTAATCATCCTGCCAGCCCTCCCAGCCATTCACCGGCAGACGTGACCAGATTGTCGGCCTGCGTTTTAAGGTCGCCGTAAATGGCCGCCAGCGATTCATCGACCCGTTTAAGGGACAGGCTAAACTCGATTTTTCTGGCAGCACCGTCACTGAATAGCTCAGTGTGGGTGTGCGTCACTTTGTCGATAACATACATGCCGTGGATCATGCCCGTCCCGTCAATCAGCGGCCACGCGCGCCCCTCGTCGGCCATCAGCTCGATGGCGGTCAGTGATAGACGCCCGCCGGTAATTTCGGGATAGAGGACACCCGACAGCGTGCGCGTGGTTTCCCCTTCCCCGAGATACTGGTAAGCCGGTGGCTTTCCGATACGGTCGTTTGACGCCCAGCGGTAATCCTTCGAATACTGCATAGACTGATAGGGCAGCGTGCGGCGCTCAAACACAAACAAACCTAAAACCATTAACATGCTTTATCCCCCTCAGTCATGACGCATACTTGAGCGCTGACGCGCACGGTTTTCCCGGTCGAGTTTATCGACAGCCTCGCGGAGTTGCCGGTCAAGGTCGCTGCCCGGCGCAATGCCACCATTCAGGTTGATGTTATATTCTGGCTTGCTCTGGTCGACGTAAGTCTTTCCGGTAGGAGCCGTTACTGGCTGATAGGCCTGATATCCTCCATATGCCGAGGTGGCCGGAATATAAGACCCCTTTTGCGAGCCGGTGGCGGCGTTGGCTTTTGCGGCCGTCTGGTCGAGCTCGCCCGACTCCTTTTTGATGACCCCGAGCTTTTCCAGTAACCAGTTAACGCCGGTACCCAATGTATTAAAGCTTTTGAGCGGTAACATCAGCGCTTCGGCCAGCATCTTACCGAACATCACACCCGCATTTTTGCAGTTGTCGAGCGTCTCCTGCGTCGATTTAACCGGTGCGATCAGGTCTTTAAACCACTGCCACGCCGCTTTGAGTTTTTCACCCAGCCAGTCGAAAACCGGCTTTAACGGTTCGAATAACTCCACTACAGGGGCAAAAGCCTGCTTTATCCCCTCCATTACGCCTGAGAAAAATGCGCTTATTGGTTCCCAGTATTTGCGGATGAGCAGCGCACCGGCGATGATGGCAACGCCAACAGCCACAATCGGCCAGGTAAGCGCCCCGAGCACGGTCATGATGGCACCGCCCACCGCAGAGAAAACCGTCCCCAGCAGTGATGCACCGGCAATCAAAATATTAATGCCGGTAATGACCGGCCAGGTGACCAGACCAATTGCCCCGAGGATGCCAATAATTGCCAGTGCGCCGCCTGCTATGATGCCGATTGTTGACGCAAGTGTTTTGTTATTGGTGATCCAGCCGTCGAGCTTTAACACATATTTCGTGGCAGTCTGGGTGAGCTTACGCAGTGACCCCTCCTGCTGGTCAAACAGGTCAGTACCAACGGCCTCATAGGCTGACTGAAATTCTTTAAAGTCGCCGCCGAGGTTGTTCTGCATGATTTTGACCAGCTCAGCGGTTTTGCCGTCCGAGGCTTTAAACGCCGCCGTGAGCTGATCGAGCTTACCGCTTGAGGCAGCGGTCATCAGTACCGCCGCCGCCGAGCTGGCTTCCTCACCAAAGATGGTTTTCATGTATTCGCCGCGCTGGCTTGTTCCGAGATTGTTTTTCTCAAAACTGCGCTGCATTTCTTTCAGAATGGCAAATATCGGGCGCGTGTTGCCCTTGCTGTCAGACGTTTTAACGCCGAGCTCTTTGATGGCCTCGTATGCCTTACCGGTCGGAGCCTGCAGGCGACTCAGGACGGCACGGCTGCCCGTTCCCGCCATCGAGCCGGTGATTTTGGCGTCATGGAGCGCGCCAACCATTGCGGCGGTCTGCTCGATACTGACCCCGGCATTTTTTGCCACCGGCGCAGCATACGTCAGCGCGTCGCTCAGCCCGTCAAAGTCAGCGGCCGTTTTGTTCATCGTCATCGACAGCACGTCGCCAATGTGTGCGATCTGGTCGTTTGACATCTGAAACGCGGATTTCATACCCGTCAGCAGCGCGGCGTTTTCTTCCATCGAGCGACGGTTAGACAGCGCCATATTCAGCGTGACCGGCGTCGCCGCCTGAATCGCTGCGGCATCCCCGCCGCTTTTCGCAATGATAATCTGCGCGCTCGCCGCATCGTCTGCAGACGCAGCGGTATTGTCCCCGAGCTGGCGCGCCTGTTTGCGCAGCGCCTCCATTTCGGGCGACTGTTTTTCGCCCCCGAGCACGGCCTGCAGCTCAGAGTTTTTCTGTGCAAAGTCATAACCGGGCGTGAGTAATTTTACTCCGGCCATCGTTCCCGCCGTGGCGGTACCGACGCCCGCCGCGCCTGCCGCTGCAGCGCCTCCGGCAATGGATTTACCGGCCTGATAACGCTCTTTAATGCGACTCAGTCGCGCCTGCTGTTGACTGACCCGCGCCAGTGCCCCGCGCTGCCGGTTGAGCTGCGCGGTCGTCTCACTGATGCTGGTTTTCAGGCGGCGCTCATCCGCCGACAGGGTACGGGTATTAATACCAGCCCGCGCGAGCTCGGTGCGCTGGCGCTGCACCGACTGCCTGAGGCTGTTGTATTTGAGCTGCAGTTCAGCGGCGGATTTCTTCGCCGCCTCCATCGCGCGCGCCTGCGCGGTAGTCGGGTTCAGCGTGTTTTTAAACTGAACGGCCAGCGCGGCGGCTTCCTGTTTCGCCCTGTTAAGCGACTGGCCGGTCACGGCAAGCTGTGCGCTCGCTTTCCTGAATCCGTCAATTCGGCCAGCCTGCGCATTCAGATCGCGCAGGCTGTTTTGAGAAGTGCGGATATCGCCAGCAAGTGATTTACTGGCGTTCTGGATAGCTTTGAGCGGTCGGCTTGCCCGGTCTACTGCGTTCAGCAGTACCTCAATCCTGACGTTATTGCTCATAGTGGTGTCCGCTTCGCTGCAGCGCCTTTTCGCGCCATGTGATGAGCTCGGTCACGCTCAGGGAATAGAGCTCTGATGGCGGCCAGTGAAAAATCACCGCGATATCCGCCATCAGGTCATCGACCGAAAGGTTATCCGGGAATGTCAGCGAGCCGAAGATGGTGACAAAAAACCAACCACCTTACCGGCGAACAAAATCAGGTCTGACGCTTCCAGACGCATGACCTCATGCTCGGTGAGCGCCGGGTACGTCATACGCGGCAGCACTTTAATCAGTGCGTCAACGTCAGAGTTTGCCAGCGAGGCCAGACTCACACCGCGCAGGGTTCCCGCGTTGGGTTTTGTAACGGTCACCTGTTCGATTTTCTGCTCACCGCGCATGACGGGGTTATCGAGGATCACAATGTTTGAGTTTTCGGTTTCGTTGATTTCGTTGATGTTTTCCATGATGTTGCTCTCGTCAAAGTTAAGTGACCGGCCAGCCTGACTGACCGGTTAAGGGGTTACAGGCCAATCGCCTTACGGTGTTCCGCCAGACGGTCGACGCCGTCGACTTTCATCACCATGTTGATGACGTCAATCTCGATGACCTCTTTGCCGTCAATCGTGAGCTGGTAATACGAGCACTCGGTCGCGATTTTGGTCGTACCGCTTTCGCCCTGCTTGTTTTCGCCGCCGTCGTACTCTTTGTGACGGCCACGCATGACCACCTCAACAGCGGAAATAGCGCCGGTGTCATCGCGCTGGAATGAGCCGGTGAAGCGCAGCGGCACGCTGTCGGCACCCGGTGACGCGTACTGCGCCCACAGCTCGACGTCGGGCAGGCCGCCCAGCGTCCACTCAAGCGACAGCGCGTCGTCGTCGAGGCCGAGGTCAACCGACACCGAGCCCGGCATCCCGCCGCCGCGGTATTTCTCAAGCTTACGGGTCAGCTTTGGCAGGGTGACGGATTCAACGACGCCCATATAGCTGAGACCGTCGTTAAACATGTTCAGGTATTTCAGTTTGCGTGGTAACGCCATGCTCTGAGCTCCTTAGCTGTTGACCGAGTCTGACAGGTCTGCCAGATAGGTATCGGTGATGCGCTGGCGCAGGGTCAGGTTTTCCAGCGGAGGGACGGGGGTGTAGTCGTAATCGATATACAGCTTCCCGGCTTTCAGGGTTTCCACGCTGTTCGACTCCGGGTCGTACCAGCACGTACCGTCAACGATATAGCCGTTGTTTTTCAGCTCGCGGAATTTCGCATTGATACCGGCGACAATGTCGCGGATAAGCGTTGCGGTAACGGGTTTATCAATCGCCCACGCGTGCGCCTCAGCCATCGTGTCGGCCAGCACCTGTGCCGTGCGGGTGTAGTTTTCAAACAGGAAAAGCGGGTCATCTGAGCAGGTACGGTTGCCCCAGAATTTAAAGCCGTCGTTACGGATGAGCGTTGTCACCCCGGCCTGATTCAGCAGGTTCGCGTCAGTTCCCTTCTCCTGCAAATCCCATGAGACCGAGGTACTGACGCCGGTGACGCCATTCACGCCGACGTTAGAGAGCGTTTTGTGCCAGCCGGTTTCCTGGTCGATTTTGGCGCGCAGGCCGAGCGCGCGGGCGGTCGCCCATGCAATGTCGGTTTCGTTCGCCGTGGTGTCCCATGCGAGAAAATCAGGGTGAATGACCATCAGCTCGCGCTGACTGAAATTCTCACGGTATTTGATGGCGTCAGAAATGGTCTTGCAGCCCCATGCGCTAATGTAACCAAACGCGCGCAGGCTCTGACAGGTTGCCGCGAGCGCGGTCGCCACTTCCAGAGAATCCAGCCCCGGCACGCCGAGAATGCGCGGCTTGACGCCGGTGACGGTTTGCGCGGCCAGCAACGCCTTAAGACCGGTGTATTTCCCGTTTTCGTCGGTCGTGCCGATGATGTTGGAAATGGTTTCTTTCTGTGCCGCTTCCGGGTCATCCGGGTCGTCGATACCTTCGGCAACGCGTACAACCACAACGACCGGCTTGCACTGGTCGGCGATGGCCTGCAGGGATTTTGACAGGGTGCCAAGTTTACCGGCTTTACCTATAGCGTTTTGCACGCTGGTAATCAGCACCGGCTCATTAAGCGGGAATGTTAAATCGTCAGCATCGCTGGCCGTGCAGACCATGCCGATGATGGCCGTCGAGACGGTGGAAATGGTGCGCGTGCCATCGTTAATCTCGATGACCTCGACGCCGTGATGATAGTCGCTCATCCGTTTAACTCCGTTGTTAGGGGTGCGACTATTTTCTGTTGTGCGCGAGGTGCAAGAAACGTAATGCCGTTGGAGGGGGGACAGTACAACGCGCAGTGAACCGGTGAAGCGTGCGGAAATGGTGATTGATCGTTTTCAGCGATCAATCTCCTGGAATTGATCGCTGATAACCATTATCAATGAAGGGATATTGTCGCTATCGTTTCGCCATTAACGAGGGAGCGAGAATGACGATATTACTCTGGGTTGGTGGTGGTCTGGCTGCATGGTGCCTCTTTGGCTTTTGCTGGCTCAGGCTGTTTGCCGGTGATGAAACTGAAAAAGACTATGAAGAATGCCCCTACGATTAAACCCGCTTAACGCGGGTTTTTTTATTAATTCTTCGGTGGTAGCTCAGGCCATTCAATTTCTTCGGGCTTACTGGTATCAACTCTGTAAAGTAAAACCCGGTATTTCTTCCACGCTGATAGGCTGGCCTTTTCAGCATCAGTAGCCATCGACTCATCGACTGCGCCCTGCAGGACTGAAATTATCAGCCCCGCATCTTCAATGAGCTGTTTTCGGGTTTGTTCGGCAAGCGTCGTCGCATCAGGGCGGATATCGTAAAAAATACCATCCACATATTTGTAATTCCCTAACACATCTACCGGCACACTCAGGGGGTCGACCTCATAGACATTGCGGCCTTCTTCCATCCCCATATACGAAACATCCTGCTCGTAAGCCACGACAATCCCGTCATCATCCAGAGAAACAGCACCTTTCCAGCCGGTTAAAGTTTCGTACCAGTCCCGGCCATGCTCATCATGAAAATAAAGTCCGGTACGCATTATTCCGCTTACTTCAATGTGTTCGTATTTATAAATAACTGGATTAATAAACGTATCCATATTTAATCCCCAATGTTAACCCATGCGCCAGTTTGCTTGTTCAGGTACTGCATTTGACGGAAATATACCCCTAGTTTTCGGCCATCACTTCTGCCGTCCATTTGAATACCCGTCACTACGCAACCGGCAGGTGACTCCCAGTTGCCAAACCACGCATCAGTCGGGTTTCTGATTTGTTGACCACCACGGCGAATACCATTTACCACCCCATAACGCGCATCCGACTCTGCTTTTGTATACGCCTGACCTGCAGGGGTGTAATTCCCTTTCGGCTGGAAACGCCCGTCAGACTCGGCTTTTGTGTATGCGCCAGTCTTGGGCATATAGCCCGCATCAGATTGTGCTTTAGTATAATAACGCGCATCAAAATATCCGAAGTCAGATAAATTGAGTTTGCTGATTATTACTTCACCGTTATTGAGACTTACCCGGAAAGGTCTCAGGGCGTTGTAATTCCCCCACGGGTCATCTTTGTTTGTCAGCATCAAATAAAGGCTTCCGCCATCATTTCGCCAGAACGTCCCAAAAGCGCCATATGCTATGCGGTAACTATTGGCCGAACTTGATTGCACTTCCCCGCCTGCGCGTAAATAACCGCTAAATAGCCCTGCGCCGTTATACTGAAATTGTAACGAACCATCTTTACTTCGCTGAGAATAAAGGTGATAGCCGGTGTCGTCCCCCAATTCAACTACTGTTGGCCGGTCAGCATTCCCCCAAAGGCGCAAGGTGGCATTTTTGTCAGAAGTATTTGAAGAAACAAAGGAAAACTTTTTGGCGTTTCCTGAATAAAACCCGCCAGTTTGCGAGGTGAAATTCCCTCGCGTTCTGACACCGGCGCTGGTACTTATTGCCAGCTCTTCCTGTGCATCAGTGCTCCCTGTCGCCAGACGATACTCGCCACCCTGAACGGTTTCATGCCAGATAGTATCCGTCCCGCCACCGCGCATTTTACGCAGATAATTTTTATTACCTGTAACAGCGTTGGAAAGTGCCGTCAGGTTATAGGTTGCCTGCGCTACTGAGTCCTGATTTAACGTTCCGGTCATGCTGTCGCCAGATTTACTGACTCGCTCACTGGCATTTTTATTTGCTGCAGCGGCATTGTCATTTGCGGCTTTAACGGCTTTCGGTGTCGCAGCCAGTGCCTCAGACGTGCTGTCGGTCTCGCTACTGAGCTGGACGATGCCCTTTTGCGCCGTGGTGGCGTCCTGAGCCGTGTATTTCCCTTTGGCAAGGTCATACGCCGCCTTAACCGCTTTCGGCGTCGCTGCGAGCGCCTCAGACGTGCTGTCGGTCGCACTGCTTAGCTGAGTGAAACCCTTTGCAGTGAGGGTGGCGTCAGGATGGCGGCGGGACTGCTCATGCTCCGCGAGCTTGTCGTCAACGTAGTCCTGCGTAGCCATCACCGTTGAGGTGTCAATGGTCAGCTCGACTGACTCGATGTCGCTCACCATGATGACCATTCGAACGGTCTGCGCGCGGCCTGAGCCCTCTGCCAGCGCTGGCTTGTAGCTTTCGGCCATGTTACCGACTGCAATCAGCGTGCCGGTGTCATCATAGAGCCCGAGCTCGCGCATCCAGAAACCGCCGGTTTCAGGCGGGATAAGCAGTTCTGCCACGACATAATTTTTATTTTTCCTGTCCTGGCTGATTTTGTTCAGTGTGTGACGCCAGACCTCTTTGACAAGCTTTGTCTGGTTAGGGTCTGGCACCGGCAGCGTGCCGCCACCGTCACCCACGGCCATCGCCGTAAAATTCACCTTTTTCCCGTTCGGGACGGTCGCCGCCGCGAGTTTTTCCGCACCGGCTTTGGTGATGACCGTTTTGTATTTCACTGTCATTGTGCTCTCACTTATCCGGGGTAAACCGTGATGATGTCACCGTCATAGCTCAGGGCACCGGTGTACAGATAGCCGGGAATGTCCTGAATAATATTGAGGCCGATTAAATGGCGGCTGGCTGGCTTTGCATCGGCAATAAGCCGCTCCATTTCGTAGTACATTTCCTCGGTGATGCCCGTCTCTAACACGCCGATATCGAGGCGAAACGTGCCGGGTGGGTCGTTTGTTTGCCACCACTCAGAGACGTTAATCAGATAGCCGAGCGGCTCCACCACGCGGCGCACTGCGCCAATCGTCCCCTTGTGTGCGTGGATGTACCACGCCGCGCGGATCACGTCCCTTTTTGTAGCCTCCGGCCAGCTCTCATCCCAGCGGTCAACGGAAAACGCCCACGCCAGCCATGGCAGCAGATTTGCCGGGCAGTCGTCAGGACTCCAGAGTCGGCGCAGGGGGACGGGAGTATTTTCGATTTCAGCGCAGGCGCGCGCCGCCGCCACCTCAAGCGGCGACGAGCCCACCGGCAACAGTCGGGTATTATTCATCGTTGCCCCCGATGGTCACGCTGTACTCGGTGCACCATGACGCCTGCGTGTCATCGAGCACGATGTCGGCCACCGGCGCGGCCAGCTCAACGCGCTGTACCCCCTCGACGTGGAGCGCGGCATAAATTGCAGATTTGCGGATATCACGCCCGAGCCGGTGCTGCGCGGTGATATACGCCTGCAGCTTTGCTTTTGCCGCACTGAGTACCGGCTCACTTTCGGGACCGGGATAAAGGTAAAGCGATGCGGTGATTTTATAGTCGACAATGTTCGCCGACTGCACGGTCACGCGGTCAGCGACCGGCCTGACGTCCTCATCGTTCAGCGCGGTGCGCACGATGGCGAGCAGCTCGTCAGAAGCTATCCCGTTATTTTCGCGTGACAGCACCGTGACCGTGACACACGCAGGCGCGGGACTGATGACCGAAATATCGGCGACACGCCCGTCAGCGCTGCGGCCATGAAACTGATATGAGCCGACAGAGCCTGCGGTACTCAGCCCCTCAAATGCCTGTTGAATGCGCAGACGATAGTCTGTGTCCGACTCCATCACGGCAGGCGTTGGCGGTAACGTGGTGTCGTCTGCAGGCATGATAACAAGGCGCTTGACGTTGTAATTTGCGCCTATTTGGTCGAGGTCTGCGCCAGTGGCGTAGGCCAGCATGGCCGCGCGCGCGGCCTCGTTGACGCGCTGTCGCCAGATTACTTCCCGGTAGGCGTTTTCTTCCAGCAGCTTAACAATCGGCTCTGATTCAAGCATCAGCGTGCGCGCAACGGCCTCCTGTTGTTCCTCGGGATAAAGCGAGACGAGCGTAGCCTTTCGCTCGCTCAGGATGGTTTCATAGTCCAGTTCTTCCACGACGTCAGGCGCGGCGAGCTGGCTCAGGTCAACAATTGCCATAGCGTTTAACTCAGTGGAATGGTGAGTGAAAAAGGCTGGCCGCCGGTGGAGCGGGTGCCGGTGATGTCGACATACAGCCCACCGTCGGTCTCCGACCGTTCAAAGGTGATGGTCGAGAGATTTACGCGGGGCTCCCACTTCTGGATCGCGGAATAGCACGCGGCCATAATCTGCAGGCGCAGCGCCGGGGTCTGCGGCTGGTCAATCATTTGCGACAGAAGCGAGCCGTATTCACGACGCATGACGCGCGACCCAACCGGTGTGACCAGAATGTCGCGCACGCTTTGCCGGATATGCTCAACCTCAGAGATACTGAGGCCGGTCTGGCTGTTCATTCCCAGATAACGCACCGTCATTTGATGCCCTCCGTCCAGCTTCCGCCCCGTTCGACGCCGCCGTGCGCGTGGTTATCCACCTGCACGCCGTTTGATTTCAGTGTCCCGCCGGTGTGCTCGATATTCCCGCTCATCTTCCCGCCGTTCTTCACTTCGAGCGTGCCGGTCGTCAGCTTGTTGGTGCACACCACCTCCGGCGTATCGAGCGTGATGCGGGTCGAGGCTTTCACCAGTACCAGTGGCACAGTGGCCGTGATGGACTCAGACGCGGTGACGTCTGCGGTTTTGATGCCTGACACAGTGAGCGCGCCGTTTTCGGGCTCGTACTCAATAACCGCCCCGTCAGGAAAGGAAACATGAAGTGCATCAGGGGAGGCAGACGGCGCGGGATGGTCATCAGAGAAAATACCGGGCAGCGCAAATGCCGTATCGAGCTCGCCGCCGATCGCCAGCAAAAGCACCTGCTCGCCAACGGATGGAGCCCACCATACGCGCGAGCGACCGGCGCGGCAGGTTAGCCAGTTCAGCCAGGTGGTTTCCATACCGCCGGTCTGGATACGACAAAGCCCCTCGTCGTGGTCGACGTCGGTCACGATGCCGGTGCGGATAAGGTTGCGGATCGCGCGTGCGATTTCTTGTAGACTGTTCAGTGTATTCATGAGCACTATTGTGAAGTTAACATCGTATGTTTTCTAATTCGTCACTCTCTATCACGGCCAGCACAACTCGCAGTGACGCTTTACCTTTGTGTTGGAATTTCCTTTGAAAATATCTAGAATGTGGAGTTAATATGAATTGGCTGATTCCTTTAAATCAAAAAAGCACCTCCGGTGCATTCAATGTAAATTTCTTAGTAGAAGAAAATGGTATATACATTAGCGATAACCACCGAACTGCTCTTTGGTGCTGGATGCAGCACTTAAAGCCGAATCAGGATATTGCTTTGTTCCATATTGACAGGCACTATGACACTTTTCCTTTGCATGGGCCTTACGCTGCACAATTTCCGGGCGTTTTTAATTTAAACTCTCTTAAGGATTACCTAGGCCTAACAGTCAAATCTAACAACCAAAACTCGCCTTTAATTCGATGGGATAATTACCTTTCTTACTTCATTTCTGACAGCGCACTACAAAATCACATCGCTGCCATATACTTTGCAACCCATAAAGACGGCACATATCCTAACAACCCTTTCCAGCACTGCTTCGAAAACGTTGAGCCTTACGAACTCTTGGAAGCTTTAGAAAGTGCTATTAACAACCATGAAAAAATCATTATCAACATTGATCTTGATTACTTCTTTACTGACAAGGACGAGAAATATTTTAGGTTTATCGACACCAAGTTCATCCAGAATCTATTCAAAATTTTGAACGAAGGCATGAAAACAAAAAAAATAACCTGCATGACTATATGCCTAAGCCCTGAGTGTTGTGGTGATCAAAATGGTAATTGGAGCAATTCAGAAAGCGTATTACAAATTGCAAAAACAGAGCTAGGGTTAAACTTCATACTTTAACCCCCTTCGAAATAGTCATCTATTTACAGGAACTGGCCACACCCCAGTTCCTGTTATAATTTAAAGCAATTAAGTACTTAGATTCTTTATTATAACAATTTCAATCATCTTGGTATCGTCATAGGGAATACCGAGGAGTGGGCGCGCCTCGTACTGCACATCCCGACTATTGCGGTTTGGCCGGTCTTTTAGGCCGTAATTATGCACCCGAGCAATACGCTGCACTTTGCTGGTGAATTCAACCATCGCGCTGTTTTCGTGACCAGTGGCTTTCATGTACCGGCTTGTGCGGAGTTTCTGGAACATCGCCCGTTTTATCCGCCCGTTTTTTGCCCTGAGCGGCTGACGTTTTCGCGCCTGATACGGTGAGCCGTCCGGGGCTTTCTGCAGCTTGATGCGTTGCTGTTGCGACTTGCGCAGCTCCTTTGCAATCTCCCCGGCCAGCTTGCGGCGCGCTGCCGGTGACAGGGCAGCAATCAGACCATTGAGCCGGTCGTCAAAGGGCTTAAATTCACTCATCCCATTTGCTCACCAGTTCGCCGTTGATATAGAGCTCCTTTGGCCGGGCGACGGGCTCCGGCAGCGGCGGCTCAGGGGCATAGCTTACGTGCAGCGCGCCGTTTTCCTCTTTGATGAGGGTGCGCTCGGTGAGCTGCAGGCTGATGCTGATATCGACGCTGTCCCCGTCGTTTAAATCCATCTGGAAACGGTAGCCCTTTTTGCGCCCGTCATCGAGCGTGCAGATATCCGGCTGGTTTTCCCTGAGCCATGCGGCCACCGGCACGAAAATCAGGTCAGGGTCGCCCACAAAGTCACACACGATCACATTCAGGGTGTAAATTTTCTCATGCGACAGGGTGGCCGCGAGACGCGCATCGATATTCCCCTCATCGGCAAATATGCGCATCATTTCGGGATTTGTTTCAAGCTGCGGGACGGCTTTAATCAGCGCTTCGCGCAGGCTGCGTGCTTTCTTCATCGAGTTTATCCTGACAGTCTTTGACGGTTTCAACCTGCAGCGCGCACGCGGCGAGCGCGTGCTCAAGCCTGCGAATATCGGCGCTCAGGTCGCCATTAGTGGCCGGGTCGCTTCCCGGCATCGGGCAATAGCTCACCTTCGGGCAGGCGCTGTAAACAATGACCGGCGGAGGCGCAGGCGGTGCGGGTGTGCAGCCGACGCACAACATCAGGCAGCTCAGCGCTATACCAGCGGCGTAGGGTTTCATTCTCATTTATCAGCCTCGTAATGGTTTCTTCACGCCGCACGGCCATCGCACCGGCGGCCAGCAGTTCGCCGCGTAAACTGACCTGCGCGGTTTCATTTCGCCTGGCAATACCCTGCGAAACGGAAAGCTGATTTTTCAGCATTCCGATCGCGGTTTTTTGTTCCGTAGCGACCCTGTTTGCCCGTTCAAACGAGCGCGTCAGGTTGCCGTTTTCATGACGCTGCCAGAGCACAACCGCAATAAGCGCGGCCAGTAAAAACAACATCACTTTCATTCAATCCCCCTGAGGCAGTAGGCACGCTCGCGCGCGCGACGGTTTTCCAGCCCCTTGTTAATTTCGCCATTCACGTAAACCCAGCGGGTGAGCTGGTCGCACGCCTGCGGCCATTGCTGGCGTTTGATATACGAGACCAGCGTCGACCGGCAGGCCGCGCCGGTTCCCACGTTGAATGAGAAACTGACCAGCGCGTCGTAAACGTGCTGCGGCATTTTCACCGGCGCGCAGACCGCCAGACGTTTCTCGACGTTCAGCACATCCGCGACGAGGTTCGCCGCCGCCTGCCGCTCGGTGATTTCCCCTTTCGGCACGACGCCTGCAGTGTGGCCGATGCCCGACGTCCACACTCCCGCGCTGCACTGGTAAGGCGTCAGGCGACAACCTTCGAGGTCGGCAATCAGCGCCAGCCCCCCGGGCGAGGTGTTAAGCAGACGAAAGTCAGGCATCAGTGCTGCCAGCGCCAGCACGGCGGCCACACTGCATTTTTTAACGATTGATTTCACGAATAGCCCCTTTATCGAGTCCGAGCGATATCAGATAGAGGTACGTCTTGCGCTTAAACCAGTAGTTCGTCAGCGCGGTAAAAATGGCGCATCCGCCGCCCACGTAAAGCGCCATCTTTTCGGGGGACATTGCCCCGACATACGCCAGCCCCACGGCCAGCCAGTAGGCGATAAACGTGGTGATTTTTTCCATACTCAGTCCCATAGATTCACCGTTTCGGTTCTGGCCGCGCTGTCGGTCTCGGGCAGCTCAATTAGCGTGCCGTGCGGGAGGATGACGCCGAGCTCAGACAGGCCGGGATTTGCCTCTAAGACAGTTTCGACCACGCCCACGGTGCGCCCGTAGTACCGGGCGCAAATTGCGTCGAGGGTGTCGCCCTGCAGCGCGTAGGCTTTCATCAGATTTGCCCCACAATGCAGCGCGCTTTGTCCTGGATGCGCGCCACAGACCAGCGCATATCCCGCCACATTTCATCGATAGTGCTGTCGATGCTGTCGGCCTTTTTGTCGCCTTTGGCAGTCGCATCCACGCCGCGAAAACGCTCATAAAGCGTGGCCGTCGTCATCGAGCACACGGCGTTGAAATAGTGGAAAACGCGCACGCTCTCGCCGTCGAGCTTGTCGGTCGGGACATCCGCCAGCGTGGCGTAACCGGCATCGAGCTGAATTTCGCGCCAGTCGCTCAGCTCCGCGTTAGTCTCCGCGATCGCGGTCTTAATCGCCCGGCGCAGGCGCACGGGGGAAACGGTCTGCTCTAAACGCATTTCTTCCCGCACGCGCTTCGGATCAACATCAGGAAAAAACGGGGTGTTTTTGATTACCGGCTCGCTCACGCCCGGTGGCGGTATCACCACGCCCGGCACATCCTGCGGCTCTTTTTTTGGCTCAATAATCAGCGTCTTCATGACAACCTCGGGTAATGGATGGGCGGTGGACGCCGGTCGCAGTCAGGGCAATTGATACCCGCATTGACCGGCGTGCCGCCCGGCTCGGGGAGCGCTCGGTTAACCAGCGGCTTTTGCCGCTTTTGGTGGACGCCCGCGCCGTGCCGCCGGTTTAGCGGCAGTTTTGCGCGTGCGCGGTTGAGTCGTTTTGGTTTTTGGTGCCGGTTCGGGTTTTGGCCTGAGCTGGCGCTCTAGCTGCTCAATATCCTTTTTCACCCCGATAGTGCTTTCTAACTGGATCGCACGCTGCAGGTGCGCCAGTGCCTCGGGCAGTTGCTCCGCGTCACGCAGCACGTAGCCGGTGATTTTGTGCAGCTTCGCACGCACGATATCGGGCATATCCGCGCGTTCAGTCAGCGCGATAGTGTCGAGCAGGTTCGCCAGACTGACCGGCTGTTTTGCCGTGAGCAGGCGCTGCGCGGCCAGTGCCACTTCTTCGGCCAGCAGGCACGGCGTCGGACGGCGACCGACCGGCATGGTGAGGCCGTAGGTCATGGCGTAACGGGCGATTTCCAGCGCCCCGGCGATATCGTCAGCATCGAGACGCCAGAGCATCACCGTCATAACGATGTCATCCTGCGCGCCTTTGCCGTTTTCGAGTACGCCAGCGACCCACGGCAGATAGAACGGCAGCAGCTCGCGCTTTTTCGCGGCTTTGCGCTCTTTGGAGCTGATTTGTTTTAGCGTGCGGTTGTCTGCGGCCAGCTTAACGAGCATCTGCTCATAGGCAGTTGCATTGCGCAGCGGGACAGCAGCCCGCCGCGCTGTTTCAGAGGCCGAGACCCGCATCATGTGACGCGCTGCGGGACTCGTCATGGCTTACTCCCCGCTTTCCGGCGCTGCAGGTGCAGTGAAGTCACCGAGCTTGATGTTTTCAATCAGGCAACCGGCGGCGTAAGCCTCGACCACATAGTCAACATTCATTGACTCGTAGTTTTCGATGCGGTCTTTTTTCGGGTTCTCGATGATGCTGCGACGGTGCGCGTCATCCATGAAGTAGATAGACAGGTTGTCGAGACGCGTCACCATCAGGGCATTTGCAGGGAAGTAAGGCACGCGCACGGCTGGCAGGTTGCCGATACGCTTCTGGCTGATGATGATGTCAGCGGCCAGCGACTCGGTGTTTTCCTGCTCTTTGTTGACGATAGGGAAATACTTATCCGCCATCAGCTTACGGCCGGTGATGACAACCAGCTCCGGGTCATCCTGATAAATCTCGTCAATCAGGTTGCCGGTGGCATCCATGACCAGCGCGTCGAGGTTCGCATAGTCGCCGTTTTTGCCCACGCGGATCACGTCGGAAATAACCTTGCCGTCCTCGTCGGTGATTTTGGACATCACGCGCGCTGGCGCTTCATTGCGGTACTTCTGCAGCCAGCCGATCGCCACGTCCTGCAGCAGTGGATATTTTTTACGGTTGGACGTCGCCGCGCGCTCGATGCCGTTGAAACCGGCCATGATGAAATCCAGCGACTGACGTTTAATGATGGCGTCACGGATACGGGTCTGGAAGTCCTGGAATCGCGCCCACAGGTCGAGCTGTTTATAGCGGATATGGAAATCGAAGTTAATCTGGTCACACTCGTATTTGAATGACTCCAGCGCGGTGAAATCAGCGGTCTTACGCTCATCATCACCGGCGGTGTCGGCAGTGCTCGCAATCGTACCGTTAACGCCAACCCCGACTTTTTCGCCTTTCAGCTCGTCGACCGGCACGATGTTGATTTTGGTCAGAAACGCGGATGACATCTGCAGGGTCGTCATCAGGGTTTGCGTGACCGACGGCTCGACGGTGAATTTCTTATCCACGTCATCGGTGGAAATACCGTTCAGCTCCGCGACGCGGGACAGGTAGGCATTAAATTTGAAGCGGGTATCTTTACGCATGGTTTTTCCTGTTCGGGTAAAAGGGTTCAGGCCGGGCAGCACGCCCGGCGTGTTATCAGCAGTTGGTCAGCAGCTCGTCGCCCGTACCGCCTTTTGAAAGCTCGCGGCGCGGCTGGCGCTGGCTTTCGGTGTTATCGAGGGAGCTTTTGAGGTCGTTAAATGCCTGCGCGCTTTCTTCCGCCTTGCTGGTCACGTACTGCTTGAGTTGCGCCAGTTCGGTCTCCAGCTCGGTGACGCGCTGGTCGGTGGCGGTGAGGTTGGTCTGCACCAGTTCGGTGACGGTGGTCACCGCCTCATGCACATCGGCGAAACGGATGTCATCGCTGGCCTGCTTGCGGCTGAAAATGGCCTTAACCTTATCGGTCAGGCTGTTGAGCATGGTGTCGGGGACGTCTTCAAATTCCAGCACAGCCAGTGAGGCCACAGAGAAAACGTCGTCCGGCTGGTCTTTTTTACCGGCAAGCGGGTTCTGCGCGGCGCGGCTGCAGAATTCGAGGTATTCAGTGCCGAGGCTTGCCGGGTCATCGGTGACGGCAAGGCCAACGAGGTAACATTTGCCGCTGTTAGCAAAGTTCGGGCGGATCTCCATGGAGGTGTAAACCTTCTGCCCGGCCTTAACCATGCTGACCAGCTCGTCGAGCGGGGCGATTTTGCCAAACAGCCCTTTTTTGCCATCGAGCGCTGAGCCATCGCTGATAATCTCCGCCTTGAGCTCGGTCACATCGCCATAACG
This sequence comes from Enterobacter cloacae complex sp. AR_0002, assembly GCF_001922365.1. Taxonomy (NCBI): domain Bacteria; kingdom Pseudomonadati; phylum Pseudomonadota; class Gammaproteobacteria; order Enterobacterales; family Enterobacteriaceae; genus Enterobacter; species Enterobacter cloacae complex sp. AR_0002. The sequence goes on along the minus strand of NZ_CP018814.1, from coordinate 1,012,147 downwards.
TTTAAACTGACTGTCAGGCATCAGCCCCCGGATATGTTCGAGGTTAATGCGGCAGCCGTAGACGCGCGGGTCGAACGTGTCGGCCATATCCTGAATATCATCGCCGCTGATGACACGGCCATCGCAGGTGTCACCCTCGACGCCGATGCGAAACCATTTAGAGATTTTCTTTGCCATTGTTCAGGTGTCCTGATGTTGGGTTTTCGGGTCGGGTTTAGTTTCCCGACTCTGACCCGTATCAGCCACCGCTTACGATCTGATTAGATCTGACACAACAGGCACTTAGCGCGAATTACCCTCCATTTCCTTAGCCTTGCCACGTAACACCAAAAACGAGGCAAGCATGACCATTTCAACTGACCTTTCACTGCTCAATGACCCGCGACGACAGGCGCGCCTGTTGTACTGGCAGGGGTTCGCCGTGCCGCAAATCTGCGACATGCTGCAGCTCAAGCGCCCGACGGTGCAAAGCTGGAAACAGCGCGATGGATGGGAGGAAACCGCCCCGATTAACCGCGTGGAATCGACGTTAGAGGCGCGGCTTATTCAGCTCTACGCAAAGCCAGACCTGACCGCGCATGACTTCAAAGTCGCTGATTTTCTGTCGCGCCAGATGGAGCGGCTCGCGCGCGTTAACCGCTACGGCCAGACCGGAAACGAGGTGGATTTAAACCCCAATATCGCCAGCCGTAACAAAGGGGATCGCAAAAAGCCGAAACGCAATTTCTTCAGTGATGAAGCGATTGAAAAGCTGGAAGAGATTTTCTTCGACCAGTCGTTTGACTATCAGCTCCGCTGGCATAGAGCGGGATTAGAGCACCGCATCCGCCACATCCTGAAATCGCGACAGATTGGCGCGACGTTCTACTTTGCGCGCGAGTCCCTCCTGCGCGCGCTCAAAACCGGGCAAAACCAGATATTTTTGTCGGCCAGTAAAACGCAGGCTTACGTGTTCCGTAAGTACATCATCGCCTTTGCCCGTCTGGTTGACGTCGACCTGTCAGGCGACCCGATCGTCATCGGTAACAATGGCGCTGAGCTGATTTTTCTCGGGACCAATTCCAACACCGCGCAGAGCCACAACGGCGACCTGTACGTTGATGAAATTTTCTGGATCCCCAATTTTCAGAAGCTGCGCAAAGTCGCCTCGGGCATGGCCTCGCAGTCACACCTGCGCACCACCTATTTTTCGACCCCGTCGACGCTGGCGCATGGCGCGTACCCGTTCTGGTCAGGCGAGCTGTTTAACCGTGGCCGTAGCAACCGCGAGGAACGTGTCGACATCGACATCAGTCATCAGGCGCTCGCCGGTGGCATGTTGTGCGGGGACGGCCAGTGGCGGCAGATTGTCACCATTGAGGACGCGCTCGCCGGTGGCTGCACCCTGTTTAACCTCGACCAGCTTAAGCAGGAAAACAGCGCGGATGACTTCCGTAACCTGTTTATGTGCGAATTCGTTGACGATAAGGCGTCGGTATTCCCGTTCGAGGAGCTGCAGCGCTGCATGGTCGATGCGATGGAAGAATGGGAAGACTTCGAGCCGTTCGCCGACCGTCCGTTTAACTGGCGCCCGGTCTGGATTGGCTATGACCCGTCACACACCGGCGACAGCGCCGGGTGCGCGGTACTGGCTCCGCCGCTGGTTGCCGGTGGCAAGTTCCGCATCCTTGAGCGTCACCAGTGGAAAGGTATGGACTTTGCCGCGCAGGCCGAGGCCATCCGGGCACTGACCGAGAAATACACCGTCGACTATATCGGCATCGATGCGACCGGCATCGGCCAGGGTGTTTACCAGCTCGTGCGCTCATTCTTCCCGGCGGCGCGCGCCATCCGCTACACGCCGGAAATGAAAACCGCAATGGTGCTGAAAGCAAAAGACACCATTCGCCGCGGGTGTCTGGAATACGACGCCGGTGCAACCGACATCACGCAGTCATTTATGGCTATCCGCAAAACCATGACCAGCAGCGGCCGCAGCGCCACCTATGAAGCCAGCCGCAGCGAGGAAGCCAGCCACGCGGATATCGCGTGGGCGACCATGCACGCCCTGCTAAACGAGCCGCTTTCCGCCGGTAGCGGTATGCAATCAGCCTCCATTCTGGATATTAACTAAGATGAAAAAACGCCAAAACAAACAGCCAAAACAGACCAGCATGACCGCCAGCGCGCCGCAGAAAATGGAGGCGTTCACCTTTGGTGAGCCGTCACCCGTTCTGGATCGCCGCGACATCCTCGACTATGTCGAGTGCATCAATAACGGCAAATGGTACGAGCCGCCGGTCAACTTCTCGGGACTGGCAAAAAGCCTGCGCGCCGCCGTACACCACAGCTCCCCGATTTACGTAAAGCGCAACATTCTGACCAGTACCTTTATCCCGCACCCGTTGCTGTCGCGTCAGGACTTCAGCCGCCTTGTGCTCGATTATCTGGTGTTTGCCAACGGCTATCTCGAAAAGCGCATGAGCGTGACCGGCCAGCTCTTTAAACTGGAAACCTCCCCGGCCAAATACACCCGACGTGGCGTTGAGGATGGCGTTTACTGGTACGTGTCGGACTACACGCGCCCGCACCAGTTCGCCCCCGGTTCGGTGTGCCATTTGCTTGAGCCCGATATCAATCAGGAGCTCTACGGGATGCCGGAATACCTGAGCGCGCTCAATTCCGCCTGGCTGAATGAATCCGCCACGCTGTTTCGTCGCAAGTATTATCAGAACGGCGCGCACGCGGGTTACATCATGTACGTGACCGACGCGGCGCAAAGCAGCACCGACCTCGAGGCGCTGCGCTCTGCGATGCGCGACTCGAAAGGGCTCGGGAATTTTAAAAACCTGTTTTTCTATGCCCCGAACGGGAAACCGGATGGCATCAAGATTGTGCCGTTGAGTGAAGTCGCCACAAAGGATGATTTTTTCAACATCAAAAAAGTGAGCGCCGCTGACCTGCTCGATGCGCACCGCGTGCCGTTCCAGCTCATGGGCGGCAAGCCTGAAAACATCGGCTCGATGGGGGATATCGAGAAGGTGGCGCGGGTGTTTGTACGCAACGAGCTGACACCGCTGCAGGAGCGTTTCAAAGAGATAAACGACTGGCTCGGAATGGAGGTGATCCGCTTTAAGGATTACAACATCGATAAAGAGTAAACCCCGCCTAAAATGCCGCCTCCGGGCGGCACATCCTCAAAGCAAGCCAGACGACGCACACAGACGCACAATATAAATCCTGTCTCCGCCTCTGGCGCGCAGTGCTTGCCCCCTCACCTGCGCGCAGCAATCCCTTCAATTTCCGTGCATACAAAAAAATGGCCTCAGCCCCCCGCCCAGCATGGGCTTAAAGGGAGTAAAGTGCATCATAAAAATTGTGCAAATCCGTGCGCTATTGTGCGCTGTTTATTGATCATGTGTTGATTACTTCCCTTTTACATGTACACTCCATCAATAGTTGGATTTACTTCCAAAAGGTGGAACAAAATGGCTTTTACAAAAATCAAAATCGACAATCTTTTTTGCTTTGAAAACAGCATTCTTGATTTGAGCTTTTCCAGATCGCCGATCAACAGCTCACTGGAAGGTGAGTACATCGAAGGCTTTGAAAAATTTTACTTTAAAAAAGTGTGCGTGGTTTCAGGCGCAAACGCTTCGGGCAAGACATCTTTAGGTCGTGTCATGCTCTCAGTTGTGCGCTTAATCAGTAACGGTGTATTCAATCCTGATCCACTGAGGGTGACGGATAAAACTAAGCCTGCATACATTGAAGCTGATTTCTTTCAGGTTCATTTAAAATCTCTTTTTAGGGTTGGTATTTGGCTTAAGGCAAGTGATGAGTCTGTTTCTGTAGAAAAAATTGCTATAGCGTCCGTTGAATTGAGGAAACTGGATTCATGCGCTAAAACAACCAAAAGATTGGATTCTGTCTGGGATACACAAAAATTTGAGCTTAACGGAACAAGTAAATACTTCTCTACCGAGAAATCTAACCCTAAAGAATTTACCCAATATATAAAAGACTTGGATTTTATTTTAGGCTGGCATTTTATTCTCTCTGAAAACCAAGAGAATACAGATAAAATATCACGCATAAAGAAGAACGTATTAAAAAGCATACTTAAAACCTTTGACAATACCGTTAAGTCGGTTTCAGGACTTATAGTTAAAGATGAAGAAGGCAAGGAAGAACTTCAGGGGTACTCTTTACTTTTCAATAATGGTGACAAAGTCATTATTGATATGGAAGGTGAAATAACAAATAAAGATAGATTGTCACGTGGCACATATGAGGCTGTAAAAATAACCCATCTACTCTCTGGTATTCTGGAGGATAAGGATGAAGAGGCTGCAATGAATTTCCCTTGTAGCGGTCTTTATTTTCTAGATGAAAAGATGGCCTTTACTCATACCGAATTAGAAAAAATGATGGTAACTTTGATAATCTCAAAATTGTGTAGATATGGTCAGTTCATCTATACAACTCATAATTACGATATATTGAGTTTAGATTTGCCAACGCATTCATTTACTTTCACAAAAAAAGTAGAGGGGCTAACCACCTTTGTAGAAGCTACTGCCAAGCATAAAAAAAATGACCGAAATCTTTTGAGCTTGGTTAAGAATGACTGTTTTGGAACCATTCCAGATGTTTCATTGATTGAAGAAATGTTGTTCGAGGACTGATTATGGCGGCCAAAAAATTTGCTATCGTCCTCGTAGAGGGAGAGACTGAAAAAGCATTATTCAAGGATTTCAAATCAATCTATGGATATCCTATAAAAAAAATAGTCATTGTAAACTTGTGGAATGTTGGCATAAAAAAATTCATACCTTCATTAACTGAAGTTAATGACATCATTATAACTTTCGACACAGATAGGATTGAAAACTTAGAAAGATTTAAAGAGAACATAAATCTTTTACTGGCAAAAAAACATAACATTCATTTATTTCAGCAGATAGAAAACTTTGAAGATGAACTTGCTAAAGCTTGCGGCTTGAGCAACCGTTCACTTTACTCTTCATTCTGCCCGAAAATCGTTTCTTCTGATAATTTCAAAAATGAATTCATTGCCTTGCACAATCGATTAGTTAAATTGGACAGTATCAATTTAAACAAAACCTCTCTATGGAGCAGAGGTTTAATCCCACAACTCAATGCCTATACGCAACAGCAATCATCTCATGACAAATATTTTTTATAGCGGCTGTAATCATATATAAAATCTTCATATGCGGCGGCCTATTTTTTGGCCGCCTTCCTCCATCTGGTAATAAGTTCTTTTAATACTAGATATTCGATCGCAGGTTTATCCTTTTCACCGGAACGCCGGGCTTTCACGATTTGCAGTCGCCCATTTTTTACAGCGAACATTCCACTGCAATGACGAATGCGCGCCCCCGCAACAATCGGATGCACCACTTCATCACTAACGAATATCCGACAACTGCGAGCCGATACTGCCGGTCACCTCTTAGGAGATCCGCTTTAAGGATTACAACATCGATACAGAGTAAACCCCGCCTTAAATGTCGCCTCCGGGCGGCACATCATCAGAGCAAGCCAGACGACGCACATGCAACGCAAGCGCGTGAACTTTCCATTGACCGACCTCATACCACAGAGCGCCACCACGACGCGCGCAGACGCGCAAAATAAATCCTGTCACCGCCTCTGGCGCGCAGTGCTATCCCCGCCTCGCCTGCCCGCTTGATGTATATCTTTTCATGCAGGTGCAACGGGAGAGCCGACCCGCGCCAGCGCTGGCGCTAAATGCTATTAATAAATATCCTAATCGCATGCAATCTAATGCACCTGATTCATGCGCAGCTATCTTTGACACTAACAGTGAAAAGCTGGCCCCAAAAAGGCCAGCTAAAACTCATTATTCCCCGCTACTTTCTGCTTTGAGATCATCATCAACTTGTTGCTGTATAAATCCGATGGTGCTCATTTTATTATTTTTTCCATGCAAAAAATCAGCCTGAGCCTTTAGGACTTTTTGGATTTCTTTTTGTATCGAATCGAAGAAGACATTCAATTCACGCCCGTCATCATCACGCGATACCTTAAATGTTGAGTCCGAGCCCAAGAGACCTACAGTATGAGAACTATCAATGTTGCGGAGGAACTTGATCCCGATTTGCAAAGGAAGTTGAGGGTGCATATTTTTCTGCTCGTAAATTGTAAGCCTAATCCCCATACACCAGTAGCCATCATCGCCAAGATGTGTTGCGCCGAAAGGGCTGTATGTTGAATTGACCTTTTCCTCACCCACTAAAGGTATCAACCTGAATGCGGGTGAGCTGTGGTCTATCCCCAAATATGATAGATATTGTGCAACTAGCCAGCCTGAAAAACTAATTGCATCCTCCCTTACAGATGAATATTCAGACCTAAAGTTTTTGTATGCCGCGCATAGTTCATCGAATTTTGACATCATTACACCTTTAAATGCTCATAAATTATATACTAATTAATGACTTATAAAGTCATGCTCTTGTCAGCCTGAGCTAATCCTATATCTAAATAATTCGTCCCGTAAATGCAAAATGTCAAAGCGAGCAATTTTTTTGCAGATATCTGATTAATAACGTTGTTCAACACCACCGGCACTGAAAGCAAGTTTCAGCACCGGTGGCGTTGCTATCGTTGGTGTACTGTTAAGGGCTGCGTAGAGAATGCGCACTTCCCCATTCGGGGACGGCGTGGGACACATTTCAACTTCATAACGTTCAGGTAATTTCACCTCCCGCGCCTGCAGTTCTGCTATGCGCTTCTCTGCTTCATCAGCCTTAACAACGTGCACATGGCCGTGTCCTGGGTCTTGTGTGCTACCGAATGCCATCGGATGGATGTAATAAGTTTTCATAAAGCCCACTCCTTTTTAGTTGAATTTCCCGGCCACTCATCAGCAACCGGATATCTGAATTTTTTATCGCCATAAATCACCATTGCCCCACGAGTCAGCGCATCGAGCTCCCACCGTTCCGGGGAAATGCCCTCCTGAGCTAAATCGAAACGAATTTTTGCGACGCGATCCCTTTCGGGTTTTGTCATCCTGGCTGATGGCGCTTGCTCGCTGGTTTTGAGCGGCGCATTGCTTCTTTGCTGCCAATTTTTGCGCGGTGCGCCAGCTTTTAACGCCCTGTTAAGCACCTTCACGACGTCCGGCTCATTCCAGCCGATAACCCCGCGCTCAATCAGATTTAACACCGCTGCGGCTTGCTCAGACGGTGTGGGTGTCATAACTGGATCGCCAGCGGCGGTGAGCTTTCCACAGTTATTGACAGGACTCCGAGGCGCGGCAGAGCCGCTTTTTAAGGTCAAAGGCTCAACGACCAAAACCTTTGGAACGATTCGCCATTCGGCTGTACGGGTTACATGGACACGGTCAGCCCCGAGATGAGGGGCATAAATCCCGACCACCCTCTCGATATCTTCCTCGTATTCGTTGACCTCATCCGTCACCTTACGCGCGACCCTAACGGCCTGAGCGTCACGCTTAACGTTTGCCCCACCCTGCGCGATGATGTACCGCTCAAAGTCACCCTCATCTGCAGCAGCTCGCGCGGCCTCGACCCTGTCGTCAAAGTCGCTGGCAATACTTACGCCACGCGGCAGCTTACGCAGTTCGCGGTAAGCGCCCATTGTCGGGAGGCCAATTGGTTTAAACTGCGGGATGCGCCATGTAGACGCCCATGCGGTAACGGCGGCGGCCGTATCTTTAAGAGGTTTGCCAGTGTCGTGATCCAGCTGGCCGTCGAGCGCATAGCCGTCGATATTTTTGGCAATGTATTTAGCGATATAACCCGCCGCGCCGCCCTGATTAAGATGACGGGACTCAAAGCGCTGTTTTGCTGCGCCCTTTTCGTGTCCGTCCTCTTTGAGGGCATAACGACGCATGATTTCGTTGATGGCTTTACGCTGACCGGGTTTGCAAAACAGCATCATGTGCCAGTGTGGCGTGCCGTCGTGGTGCGGTTCGACAACGCGCATCCCGTACACTTCCAAATCGTTGTCCTTGAAAGCGGTACGCATCAGGCTCCAGATTCGGCAGAGATAGCGCTGGCCGTCTTTTGGCGTGAATGCGGTTTCGTTCCAGCCATGATTGAGCTGCACAGTTTTGCTTTCAGCTTTGCCAACCTGACGGGTCGGGTGATACTTCGATGGAGTGGTCAGCGTGATAAACATCCCCACGTCACCAACGCTGGCCGCGTAGCGCTCAATCCCGGCGATGGTATTCATTAGCTCCATGCGACGTATTTCAGGGTTTGAAATACTCCCCATGACCTTGCTGATGAGGTCGATACGTTCGCCGGTAACTTTGTTTTCCAGCTCGCAGGATTTCAGGAATTCGAGATTAGCCTGGCGGCGCGCGTGAACATCGCGGATCGCCATTTTGCTGGCGTAGGGGGAGCGGTCTTTGTTGACCTCACCGGCAGCGATGAGCAGCGCCTCGCGCCAGCGCATACGCTGCGCCTTGAGCTGGTTAACCCACCACTCGTCTTTAATCAGTCGTGAAATAGCGGAAAATGCCATGCGGATCGTCATCTGACCCTTACGGTATTTTTTCCAGTACATAGGGGTGATGTTAAAAGCGCGAGCAACACCGGCCACTTGACCGTATAGGTGCGACTGAGCTTCATCGGTGAAAAGTGTTTCTTTCCCGCCGTGCGCCTCCGCCCAGGCGTCGCTTAACTCCTCGTATTTGCTCCAGAGCTGAGAGGCAATTCTGGCCGCAAATTTCCTGAGTTCTTTGTCATTCATATCTGGTAAGCGCGCATACTGGTCGCGCTCGGACAGGAAACCAATCGAGGCGGATTCATTCATCCCGCACAACTCATTAACACGCTCAAGACGCGGCAGCAGCTTGCGCTCAAACGTGTTTTTAAGGAAATACAGCCCACCTAAAGGGCTCTTTTTACGGCGGATGAAGTTATAACGCGATGTAAACAGCGTTTGCAGGAAAAACGGCAGACGGTCAATCCGGTTTAAAACACCTTGCACCTGACGGAGTTCGGCACGTGTAAGGGGTCTGTCGCGGCCAATGGCCTCTTTGATGACGTTATTCCAGGGATAAGCACCAACGAATGAATCACTGGCGCCCTTCAAAAATGGTGGTGGTGGCGAGGGGGCAACACGCCCCCGAGGTTCGTTGGACATATTATTTAAAAGCGTCCAGACATTGCTTCCCCATGCGTTCAATCCGAGCTTCCAAAGCTGAAAAGCCGGTAAGATCGCTGGTCAAAAGATCATGCAAAACCAAGCCTGAGATAAGCTTAGGGATAGTTGGGTAGTAACCCACAACGTCCAACCATTCCTTACCTTCATTCTTCCCGGATGTTGCGGTCTTTTTTTCCTGCAAAATGAATTGATAGCGGTCACTGGTGATGACGTACTGGTTATTAATCTCGATGTGTATGCTCATTTTTGCTTCCTGTTAACAGTGGTTAACCAGCTCTACCGAAAATTGAGTTGTGTAACTTTTCCGACTCCTGGCCTAATAACTCGATAATCTCGGTACGATTAAGTTCTGACTTACTGATGTACGCGATAAGCCCATCAAACTGAGAAGAGAAACGGGTCGCCAAGTCGCGCTGTGCCTCGCTTACTGCCTGCGCCAGAAGTGCCGAATACATCCCCCGCTGCGCTGTATTTTGCTTTTGCATTTGCCTATCTCCGGACAAAAGGAGTCCCCACGCTGTAAGGCGCGTAATAAATCGAATCCAGATTAATTAATGTAAATACTGCTCAGGTTTTACCGAGGTTAAAATGGTTGGTGCGTACTCAAAAAGGCTAAACAGCTCTCGCAGAGCGCGGAAAAGTTTGTCACGCCAATAACAGTCCTCCTCATTCAAACGCCAGTGCGGCATCATAAATTCCTGCTCTGTCAGTCCAGCATGAAGAAACAATGAGCGTCTTTGGCTGACGGTCAGGCGGCTGATGAAAGTTGCTTTTGACGCGCCAAGTTGGCGGTGCCGGGCAAATGCATTTCTCAATTCATCAAGCGCACAAACAAGACGCTCACGATCGGCTTCGGTCATTTCCTCTAAGCGCATAACAGAGTGACGCTGTTTTAATTGAGCGTGGAAACAAACCGTAAGACGCTCCCGCTCCATCATCTGATTGTAAAAATCGCAAGTGTCCTGCCAGCGAGGCTTAGCCAGATACTTGCAGACTAGACCGCGAAGCGCTATTGGTTGTTTCTGGATCACGTCAAGTGTCATTACCGTCATAACCACAGTCCTCTCTTTTTGACCAAGCGGCGAAGTTTCTCGATAACGCCCAGCTTTCGGGTTCGGATGATGATGCCCTTGCGTCCACGACCGTGAGTAATAGTGAAGTTGGTAGGTTTAGGACTTTCTCTTCGAAGCAACTGTGCAATACAGCGAGGTTCACTATTCATACTGGCTCCCCTAATCCGAGCCACATCAGCCAACCATCACGAATTTCCTTCGGGCGGCTGTCATATGCCATCTTCATACCCTTGTTCCAGGCAGGCAGATAAACCCAATATTCCCCTGCGCGCCCACTCGTTGACTGCGGATCGGTCATCTCAACAACAGGCAACTTGCCCTTCTCAATCATCCCTTTAACCGCTGCGGGAGTTTTTCCAATAAGACGGGCAAATTCCTGATATGGAACCGCATCTGTTCTGCTTACAAGCTGGTTACTCATCTGTTACGATTCTCCTTTAGTGTGATTAATTGCTCTAAATAGGGTTTAGTTGCTCTAAAAGGTGATTCACCTATCGATTATATAAATCTACGATAGGTGATAATGTTCAACTATAGGTGATTTTATGTCAATACAGATCCATGAAAAAATCAAGCTGATAAGAGAGTCAGAAAGGTTAAATAGGAGACAATTCAGTGAGTTAACTGGAATCGTTTACGGTTCTTTTTGTAGTTATGAAGCCGGCGACAAAAAGCCGGGAATCGAACAAATCATGAAAATCCTCCAGCACCCGCGCTTCACGAAATACACCATGTGGTTTATGACTGATCAAATAACACCCGAAGCTGGGCAGATTGCACCGGCTCTCGCGCACTTTGGGCAGCAGACAACAACGTCACCCCACTCAGACCAGAAAACTGGCTAACCATCTATGGGGCTTATTTGTGCAGAAAATGCACTGTGAGTTTTTGTTATCTAAATCAGGAAATTGAAGTACGCAGTAACATCATCGGGAGGCTTTATGTCTGTTAAAAAGCTCGATGATGGTCGATATGAAGTGGACATTAGACCGGCTGGGCGTAACGGAAAACGCATCCGTCGGAAGTTCGACAAGAAAAGCGAGGCGATGGCTTTTGAAAAGCATACTCAATATAACCATCACTCAAAGGAATGGCTTTCAAAACCCACGGACAAACGCCAACTGTCAGAACTGAAAGAGTTATGGTGGAAGCTGAAAGGTAAACACGAGGAACACGGTCAATCGTACCTCAGGAAAATTGAGCGTTTCGAAACGATGACCGGTAACCCATGCGCTTTCCAGATCACCAAGAGCCTGATAACGCAATATTGTGCTCAACGCCGGGGTGAAGGTATTAAGCCAACTACCATCAACCGCGACCTGATCACACTAGGTGGGATGTTCACAACCCTGATTGAGTCAGAAATGTATAACGGCGAGCATCCGTTCAGAGGGTTCAAAAAACTGAAAGAGCAGACTGCCGAAACGGGCTATCTCACTCTTGAGGAAATTGACGCCTTACTGGCAGCGCTATCAGGAGACAATCGTAAAATTGCCGTCTTGTGTCTGAGTACCGGGGCAAGATGGGGAGAGGCTGCAAGGCTGAAAGCGGAGAACGTGATTCATAACCGGGTGTCTTTCGTTAAGACGAAAACCAACACACCGCGAACGGTTCCGATCTCTGACGACGTTGCGGCTTACATAGTCGGTAAAACAAGGGGCTTTCTGTTTGCTGAGGCCAGTTATGCTGAATTCAGGCGAATCCTCAAAGCGGTTAAGCCAGATTTACCGGCCGGGCAAGCGACACATGCGCTGCGACACTCTTTCGCCACGCACTTTATGATTAACGGGGGCAACATCATCACACTGCAGAGGATCTTAGGTCATACGAAAATTGCGCAGACAATGGTCTATGCGCACTTCGCTCCTCAGTACCTGCAGGACGCGATTTCGCTTAACCCGTTGAAGGGTGCAAATGGTCGTAAGAGTGTCCACAATGTGTCCACACCCTAGCCGCTTTTTATGGCTTTTGATTGCTAGTAGTAAAACGTGAAGCCTTGTCTGGCGCGGCTTTCCAGCTACGTCAGATATTAAAAAGGCTCCCTCAGGAGCCTTTTCTTCATTCAGTGCAGCGACGCCAGCCTCGCCGCAAATCCGACAAACAGCAGACCTATCAGCCCGTTCCCCAGCTTCGCCAGTTTCTTTTTGGTTTTGAGGTAACGCGTGACAAACGCGCCTGAGAAAATCAGGAAGCTCATGTACATGAAGCTGATCAGCTCAAGCGTTGTGGCGAGGATCAGGAACGACGTGCCGGTATTCTTCGCATTGACATCAATGAACTGTACGAAGAACGACACGTAAAAGAGAATCGCTTTCGGGTTCGTCAGGCTCAGCACCAGCGAACGCTTAAGGATTGCGCTTGCCGGTTCGGCGCTACTTTCGTGCGCATTTTTTTGACGCGTCATAACGGACCAGAGCATTTTTCCGCCCAGCCACAGCAGATAAAACGCGCCCAGATAGCGGACAATATTAAATAATACCGGAGTGGTCTGGATCAACGCGGCGACGCCTGCCCAGGCCAGAAACATCAGCACGGCATCACCAATAAACACACCGGTGGCTGCCAGATAGCCTTTCTTAACGCCGTGGCCAATCCCTGTTTTCAGCACAAACAAGGTGTTCGGTCCTGGAACCAGCACGATAAAAAATGCGCCGACAACATAGGTCCAGAAATTCAGTACACCAAACTCCGCAAACACGTCTCACTCCTTTCGCTCAAAAACAGCGGGGATACCGGTAATTACGGTATCCCCTGAATCAGTTGCGCTATTGTACGCCGTTATAGCCATCAAGATAAGTCGCGGCCAGTTCGTTACCAAATAACAGGGCGTCTTTACTGTCCATGTCCGAAGACCATTTATCCTTCGCGTTGCCTGCGAACAATTCCTGCGACTTCGCATTTTCTTTCAGCTGATCGCGAATGCTTTGCGCGTATTCACTGGCTTCAGCCTGAGTCCGCCCTTCCGCGCGGTCAGCTTTGCCCCGGGCATAAAGCTCGCGGAACTGCGCCACGTTCAGCTGATAATTTTTCTGCACGCTGGAGGTGTAATTGCCGCCAGTAAAGCTGGACTGATGCGACACGAAATAAAACGCGTGCCGTTCGGGTGAGGTTTTGCTGCTGGCACAACCGCTTAATATCGCAATCCCAAAGAGTGCTGCCATTACTTTTCCGTTCATCCTTTTTTCCTTTAATAAAGCCAATGTATTCCCCATGCGAAAACATAATCTGCCAATGAGGAAAATGACGAAAGTCCTAAATCTTCTCTGAGCGCATCCAGCGCCAAAAGTACAATAAAAATCCAGAGATAAGGATTCATCTTTTAATATCATGACGTTATGGGGACTTAGTATATCGCGGAAAGCAAACGGAAGGAGACTGCAAAAATTGATAGCCTGGATGTTTAATGGGCACCTTTACGGTGCCCTTCATGCTTTTCAGATGTCCTGGACTGCGAACAACAGCGCGTTACGGTGTCTGTTCAGGCCACATTTTCTGATGGCGTGGATACGCATATTGCGGCGGGATTGTGCTTCCAGCCAACGAGCCTTACGACGACTCACCTGTCGCAACATGCGCCAGCGCCCAACTTCAGTTCTACTGCGCTTCATGTCTACAACTCTTTCTCTAACAGAGATGCCATTATATGCCTAAGCAGGCGGCAAACCAGCGCTTTTATCTGCCGTTTTTATTTGCCAGATGAATCCTGATGCGTAAACTCATAACAATACGCTTTCAAAAGGATTTTTTATTTATGACAACCTTCTACACCGTGGTGAGTTGGCTGGTCATTTTAGGATACTGGCTGTTAATTGCCGGGGTGACGTTGCGCATTCTGATGAAACGCAGAGCGGTACCTTCCGCCATGGCCTGGCTTCTGATTATCTACATTCTGCCGCTGGTGGGCATCATCGCCTATCTCTCTTTCGGTGAACTTCATCTGGGTAAACGCCGCGCCGAACGCGCCCGCGCCATGTGGCCCTCCACGGCGAAATGGCTTGCCGACCTTAAAGCCTGCAAGCATATCTTCGCTGAAGAGAACAGCAGCGTGGCCGCATCTCTGTTCAAGCTGTGCGAACGCCGCCAGGGGATTGCTGGGGTAAAAGGCAATCAGCTGCAACTGATGACCTCTTCTGATGATGTGATGCAGGCGCTGATCCGTGATATCCAGCTCGCCCGGCATAATATCGAGATGGTGTTTTATATCTGGCAGCCGGGCGGCATGGCGGACCAGGTCGCCGAATCGCTAATGGCCGCTGCACGTCGCGGTATCCACTGCCGCCTGATGCTGGACTCCGCCGGCAGCGTGGCCTTTTTCCGTAGCCCGTGGGCAGGCATGATGCGCAACGCCGGTATCGAGGTGGTCGAGGCGCTGAAAGTGAATCTTTTCCGCGTCTTTCTGCGCCGCATGGATCTCCGCCAGCACCGGAAAATGGTTCTGATCGATAACTATATCGCCTACACCGGCAGCATGAACATGGTTGACCCCCGCTTCTTCAAGCAGGATTCCGGCGTGGGGCAATGGATCGATCTGATGGCGCGGATGGAGGGACCGATCGCGACCTCAATGGGCATCGTCTACTCCTGCGACTGGGAAATTGAAACCGGGAAACGCATTCTTCCCCCGCCGCCGGATGGCAATATCATGCCGTTTGAGGAAGCCAGCGGGCACACTATCCACACTATCGCCTCCGGTCCTGGCTTCCCGGAAGATCTGATCCATCAGGCACTGCTGACCGCCGCGTACTCCGCGCGGGAATATCTGATCATGACCACGCCCTATTTCGTTCCCAGCGACGATCTTCTGCATGCCATCTGTACAGCGGCACAGCGCGGAGTGGATGTGAGCATTATTATGCCACGCAAGAACGATTCGCTGCTGGTCGGGTGGGCAAGCCGCGCGTTCTTTAGTGAGCTGCTGGCCGCAGGCGTTAAAATTTATCAGTTCGAAGGCGGGCTGTTACACACCAAGAGCGTGCTGGTGGACGGAGAGCTGAGCCTGGTGGGTACCGTCAACCTCGATATGCGCAGTCTGTGGCTGAATTTTGAAATTACGCTGGTCATTGATGACGCCGGGTTCGGTGGCGATCTGGCGGCGGTTCAGGACGATTATATCTCCCGCTCACGCCTGCTGGACGCCAGACTGTGGGCGAAACGTCCGCTCTGGCAGCGAATTGCCGAACGACTGTTTTACTTCTTTAGCCCGTTGCTGTAAAACGTGCCCAACGATGTTTAACAGGTAGTCATCATGGAAATGGATCTGAACAATCGCCTGACCGAAGACGAAACGCTCGAACAGGCCTACGATATTTTTCTCGAGCTGGCGGTCGATAATCTCGACCCTGCTGACGTCATTCTTTTCAACCTGCAATTTGAAGAGCGTGGCGGTGCTGAGCTGTTCGATCCGTCTGAAGACTGGGCCGAACACGTCGATTTTGACCTCAATCCGGACTTCTTCGCCGAGGTGGTGATTGGCCTGGCAGATGAAGACGGCGGAGAAATTAACGACATCTTTGCCCGCGTCCTGCTGTGCCGCGAGAAAGACCACAAACTGTGCCATATTCTCTGGCGCGAATAATAAAAAAGGCTGCCCGCGCAGCCTTTTTTATTTAATCCGGTAAAGCATTTCCACAGCGGTGACAAAACCGCGCGCCGGGTTCATGATTCCCCTGCTGACACTTCGGACATTTGCGTTGCTGCTTGCTGTTCTGGAAGGCGCTGCTCATATGGGTGGTAATTAACCCCGTTGGTATCGCTATTACTGAATAGCCGATCAGGATAAGAACCGATGCCACAATACGTCCGAGCGGCGTATGCGGGGTAATATCGCCATAGCCCACGGTGGTCACCGTGACGATAGCCCAGTAAACAGACGCATTAAGCGTGGTAAACCCGTATTTTGGCCCTTCGATTAAATACATCAGGGAGCCAAAAACGATCATCACGATAGCAATAAACGAATAGAAGAGAATCAGCTGGTGGCGGGCGCTGACAATGGCGACCCAAAAACCCCGCAGCGACGGCATAAAGCGCAGCAGTTTGAGAATTCGTAACACGCGAATCGCCCGCATTGCACGCCAGGCAAACACATAATTCAGGCTGATCTCAGGCCACAGCCACATGACATACAGCGGCAGGATGGTGGCTAAATCAATAAACCCCCAGAAGCTGAAAACGTATTTCGCCGGATTTGGCCAGCTAATGACCCTCAGCACATATTCCGCGGTAAACACCAGCGTGACAATCAATTCCAGCCAGACGAAAACGTGCCACTCCTCATACGTCATATGGTACTGCGTTCCGGCGCCGGATTCGATAAAGATAATAATGACGCTAATCAGGGCAAATAAACCACAAAGGCCTTCGAAACGGCGACCGGAAACCGTCTCAGGATCAAATAAAAGGTGATACAGCCGCTGACGGGCCGACGTGAATAATCGCGACACATTAACCTCGAAAAATAAGGGCTGACATCATGTCAGCCCTTGCGATTATAACGGGTCTACTTTCAGGCAGGAAACCGCATGTCGGAAACTGCCCTCCAGAACCGGCCGTGTTTTTGCACATTCCGGCCCGGCTATTGGGCATCGCGTACGGAATACGCAGCCTGAAGGCGGGTTGATTGGCGAAGGCAGTTCACCTTCCAGAAGCTGAATGGTTTTATTTTTTTCCAGATCGGGATCCGGAACGGGAACCGCAGACATCAGCGCTTTGGTATAAGGGTGCAGCGGATTGTGGTACACCTCATCATACGTACCCAGCTCCACGGCGTGGCCCAGATACATGACCAGCACACGGTCCGAAATGTGTTTTACCACCGCCAGATCGTGGGCGATGAAGATCAGCGACAGCCCCATTTCCCGTTGCAGTTTCTGTAGCAGGTTAACCACCTGGGCCTGGATGGAGACGTCCAGCGCCGAAACCGGCTCGTCACAGATAATCAGTTTTGGTTCAAGGATCAACGCGCGTGCGATACCGATACGCTGGCACTGACCGCCGGAAAACTCATGTGGGTAGCGGTTGATGAGGTTAGGCAACAGACCCACCTTGAGCATCATCGCTTTCACCCGATCGCGAACTTCCTGGCGCGGCATCTTCGGATGATAGGTGCGCAGCGGCTCGGCAATGATTTCGCCAATGGTCATACGCGGGTTCAGGGACGCCAGCGGATCCTGGAAAATCATCTGGATGTCGCTGCGCACGTCGCGCCATTCATCCGGCTTCATCCCCAGCAGATCTTTGCCAAGCCAGGCCACTTTCCCGTCGGTGGCCTTCACCAGGCCGATGATCGCACGCGCAAATGTCGATTTGCCGCAGCCAGATTCACCCACCACGCCCAGGGTCTCCCCTTCGTACAGGCGTAGCGTGACGCCATCCACCGCTTTCAGGGTTTTGGCAGGCTGCCAGAACCACTGTTTACCGTCTTTGATATCGAAATGGACCTTCAGGTCAGCGATTTCGAGCAGCACATTTCTTTTTTCGTCAATTGCGTTCATACCAGCTCCTCCAGCGGCTTAAAGCAGGCGCGCAGACGGCCTGGGACAAACGCTTCCAGCGGCGGTGCGCTGTTACAGATTTCCATCGCATGCGGACAACGCGGCTGGAACGGACAGCCTTTTGGCAGACGCAGCAGGTTTGGCGGGTTACCCGGGATAGTCAGCAGCGACTCCCCTTCCGCATCAAGGCGCGGTACGGCATTCAGCAACCCGATAGAGTACGGATGGGCTGGCTGGTAGAACACATCGCGGGCATTACCGTATTCCATCGTGCGGCCTGCATACATGACTAACACTTTGTCGCAGATCCCGGCAACGACGCCTAAATCGTGGGTGATCATGATGATGGCGGTGTTGAACTCGCGCTTCAGCTCGTTCAGCAACGTCATGATCTGCGCCTGGACGGTTACGTCCAGAGCGGTGGTCGGTTCATCAGCGATCAGCAGTTTTGGCCGACAAAGCAATGCCATCGCGATCATGACGCGCTGGCGCATACCGCCGGAGAATTCGTACGGATACATGCGCATGCGCTTACGTGCCTCAGGCATTTTCACCGCATCCAGCATTTTGACGGACTCTTCAAACGCTTCGGCTTTACCCAGCCCTTTGTGGAGCATCAGCACTTCCATCAGCTGTTCGCCCACACGCATATAGGGGTTCAGGGACGTCATCGGATCCTGGAAAATCATTGAAATCTGCTCCGCGCGCAGCTTATTCAGCTCATGTTCCGGCAAATTCAGGATCTCTTTTCCGTTAAACGTCGCCGAACCACCGATCACGCCGTTTGATGCCAGCAGGCCCATCAGCGCGAATGCGGTCTGGGATTTACCGGAACCGGATTCGCCCACAATGCCCAGCGTTTCACCGGCACGCAGGTCGAAGTTGAGATCGTTAACGGCAGTAACATCACCGTCGGGGGTTTTAAACGTCACGCGGAGGTCTTTAACGTCCAGCAGTGCGCTGGTCCGCTGTTGCGCCTGTGGCGCGGTTGCCGTTTCAATAATAGTCATGACGGCGCTCCTTAACGGTCTTTCGGGTCGAGGGCATCACGCAGGCCATCGCCGATAAAGTTGAAACAGAACAGGGTGACGACCAGGAAGCCCGCCGGATACAGCAGTAACCACGGTGACACTTCCATGGAGTTTGCGCCATCACTTAACAGAGCGCCCCAGCTACTCAGCGGCTCTTGCGTACCTAATCCCAGGAAGCTCAGGAAAGATTCAAACAGGATCATACTTGGCACCAGCAGGGAGGCGTATACCACAACCACGCCCAGCACGTTAGGAACGATATGACGCACCACAATATTGGCGGTAGAAACACCACCAACCTGTGCGGCTTCGATAAACTCCTTACGTTTGAGGCTCAGCGTCTGGCCGCGCACAATACGCGCCATATCCAGCCAGGACACCATCCCGATCGCCACGAAGATCAGCAGGATATTTTGACCAAAGAAGGTCACCAGCAGAATGACGAAGAACATGAACGGGAAGGAGTTCAGGATTTCAAGCATACGCATCATCACGGAGTCCACTTTCCCGCCGAGGTATCCGGAAAGCGAACCGTAAAGCGTGCCGACGATCACCGCCACCAGCGCCGCCGCGATGCCAACCATCAGGGAGATACGGCCGCCAATCGCCACACGCACCAGCAAATCACGCCCGGAGGAGTCAGTGCCGAAATAGTGCCCGGATTCCATATCCGGCGCGCTGGACATCATGCCCCAGTCCGTATCGAAATAGGTGAACTGAGAGAGCATTGGCGCCAGGGTGACAAACAGCGCAATAAGCACCAGCACGACCAGGCTGGCAACGGCGGCACGGTTATGCATAAAACGACGGCGGGCGTCCTGCCAAAGGCTACGACCTTCAACCTCCAGCTTTTCACTGAAGTTTTCCAGCGCCTCGCTGTTTTTCTTACTCAACATCATGGCGTGCTCCAGTTAGTAACGGATTTTCGGGTCGATAACGGCATACAGCACATCGACAACGGCATTAAACAGAATGGTCAGCGCACCCACGAGGATCGTCAGGCTCAGCACCAGCGAATAGTCACGGTTAAGCGCCCCGTTAACAAACAGCTGCCCGATGCCCGGCAGACCATAAATGGTTTCAATCACCATTGAACCCGTGATAATGCCGACGAAAGCAGGGCCCATATAGGAGAGTACCGGTAACAGTGCAGGCTTGAGGGCATGACGGAAAATAATCCGGCGCATCGGCAGCCCTTTCGCACGGGCGGTACGGATGAAGTTCGAGTGCAGGACTTCAATCATTGAACCGCGGGTAATACGGGCGATGCTGGCGATGTAGGCCAGAGATAATGCCACCATCGGCAATATCATGAACTTCAGCGCCCCGCCGTTCCAGCCGCCTCCGGGAAGCCATTTCAGGGTTATGGCGAATATCATGACCAGCAACGGCGCAACAACGAAGCTGGGGATAACCACCCCGGTCATTGCGACCCCCATTACGGCGTAATCCCATCGGGTATTTTGTTTAAGCGCGGCGATAACGCCCGCAGTGACACCGAGAACAACGGCCAGGATAAATGCAGCAGCTCCTAATTTAGCCGATACCGGGAAGCTGGACGCCACCAGGTCGTTAACGGAATAGTCTTTATATTTAAATGACGGACCAAAATCACCGTGTGCAAGTTGCTTCAGATAGTTGAAGTACTGCGTAGTGATAGGATCGTTTAAATGGTATTTCGCTTCGATGTTGGCCATAACCTCTGGCGGAAGCGTGCGTTCACCGGTAAAAGGACTGCCCGGTGCAAGACGCATCATGAAGAAGGAAATTGTAATTAGAATAAATAACGTTGGAATCGCTTCAAGACAGCGACGCAGGATAAATTTCAACATTGCCCGTACCTTCTGGCGTGTGCCTGATGAATGTTACAAAATAGACACAGTGGGGCAAGCTCGCTCGCCCCACGTATTGCCATTAATGCTTGATAATATAAAGATTCTTAACGGAAATATTATCCAACGGGTCTTTACCGGTATAACCCCCTACCCATGGTTTCACCAGGCGGGCGTTAACGTAGTAGTAAACCGGAACGATCGCAGAGTCTTTATCGAGCTGTTGTTCTGATTTCGCGTACAGATCGGCGCGCTGGGCGTCATCTGCCACCTTCAGGGTTTCGCCAATCAGCTTATCAAACGCCGGGCTCTTATAGTGTGCGGTGTTGTTCGAACTGTCGCTCAGCATGGTGTTCAGGAATGAGGTCGGTTCGTTATAGTCCGCACACCATCCTGCACGTGCCACGTCAAAGGTTCCCTGGTGGCGCGTATCGAGGAAGGTCTTCCATTCCTGGTTTTCCAGCTTCACGTTCACGCCGAGGTTTTTCTTCCAGATAGACGCGACGGCAATAGCCAGTTTTTTATGCAGATCAGAGGTGTTGTACAGCAGGCTAAAGGTCAGCGGCTTGTCGGCGGTATAGCCAGCTTCAGCCAGCAGTTTTTTCGCTTCTTCGTTACGTTTTTCCTGGGACCATTTGAACCATTCAGGTTCAACCAGCTTCATACCGTCGGTGTAAGGCGGGGTGTAGCTGTAAGCTGGCAGGTCGCCCTGATTCTTCACTTTATTCACGATAATGTCGCGATCCAGAGCCAGCTTCAGTGCGGTACGAACACGTACGTCGGTGAACGGTGCTTTCTGGTTGTTAATTTCGTAATAGTAGGTGCACAGATACGGATCGACGTGAACTTCTTTCGGGATCTCTTTTTTCAGCTTCTGGAACAGTTCAATCGGCATGTTGTTATAGGTCATGTCGATTTCACCACTGCGGTAGCGGTTTACGTCCGTCACTTCAGAAGAGATTGGCAGGTAGGTGACCTGATTGATAACGGTCTTCGCATTATCCCAATACTGCGGGTTGCGCTCCAGCACCATACGTTCGTTAACGACCCAGTCCTTCAGCTTATATGCACCGTTGGTCACGATATTCGCAGGCTGCGTCCATTTTTCACCAAATTTTTCTACCGCGGATTTTGGTACCGGGGAGACGGACGGGTGAACCAGCAGCTTATAGAAGTACGGAACAGGTTCGCTCAACGTCACTTCAAAGGTATTGGCATCGATGGCTTTTACGCCCAGGTCGGTTACTGGCTTTTTACCCGTGATGATGTCATCGATATTGGCAATATGGCCATACTGGAGGTAACTCGCATACGGGGAGGCGGTATTTGGATCCGCCAGACGCTGCCAGCTATAGACGAAATCTTCGGCGGTAACCGGCGTACCGTCGGACCATTTGGCATCTTTACGCAGATGGAAGGTCCAGACTTTAAAATCTTTGTTGTCCCATTTTTCCGCCACGCCCGGAGCCGGGTGGCCGTCTACGTCAGTCACCAGCAGACCTTCAAACAGATCGCGGTTAACGTTAGACTCTGGAACACCTTCAATTTTGTGCGGATCAAGAGACTGCACTTCCGCACCGTTATTACGTACCAGCGTTTGCTTCTCAGCCAGCTGAACACCAGCAGGAACGTCCGCAGCCATTGCAGCGTTGCCCGCGATTAGCGCAGTTAAAATCCCCGCCGCTACCAGACTTTTTTTTGTGATGATGGACATTGTGTTGATACTCCACTCATTATAATGACTGGCCTTCGCCAGTTGTGTAATCCCCTGTTGGGGCCTGTACAGCGCAGGAGTTTTTTTGCTACTGTCAGGTTCTTTTTTTACTTCTTGCTATCACCGACTTCATTATTACTGACCGCTCGAACGGCGGTCTTGCGTCGATTCTTTACACCGCTCCCCTGTCAGAGAGATGCGTTGGATATCTTACGTGAGGGCTATATGAAAATAGTTCTCATCAACTTGTTTAATGCTGCAAAATATAAGGCCGGAAAGTACCAAATGGTGCCAACTCTCGCCAATACATTTTGCAAATTTGTTAAGCATTTCTCTTTTACGATGGCTGGCATAACTAAGGCGCCAACCTTGGCTTACGCCGAAATCAACAAAAAGAGATATAATTCATACAGATAAGAAATTTTGTTGCTCCAAACGCGACGACATGGCTTAGTTGAACGACTTTTCACGATAATTTAACAATTGATTATTATTTAGCACATTCGTCTGAGTCAGCATCGAAATTACTAATATCATTTCGGTTATCTGTCAGCAAGCCCCAGAGTATCATGTGAGTAAAATAACAGAGTGTTTGAGGGATTTATGCGCGGCAAGGGTAAATGAAAATAAACAACCTCTTGAAAAACAACAAAAGAGAGTTATTAGTAGAACTTATTATGACTGGCGCCTATTTCAACTTTATTTATATGATTTGCAGATAATCACGTAAAAAAAACGGAGCCGCTGGCTCCGCTCTTTCAAATGAAAGTCAGTGTACTAACCCGGGGAAAATACTTTTTATGCCGGTAACGATAAATTCGATGCCCAACGCCATTAACAACAGACCCATGATACGGGTAATCACGTTGATGCCCGTTTGTCCCAGCAAGCGAACCAGCCATGGCGCCATACGAAATACGCCCCAGCAGCACAGCGCGAACAGCGCAATGGCGACGGAAAAGCCAATCAGGTGCATCAGGCTGTGGTAGCGCGTTCCCCAGACAATGGTGGAACTGATCGCCCCCGGGCCCGCCATCAGCGGCAGCGCCAGTGGCACAACCCCAATGCTCTCGCGGATTGCTGTCTCTGATTTTTCCTGCTTGTTCTGTTTATCCTCCCCCAGCTTGCCGCTGATCATCGACATGGCAATCGTCACCACCAGGATCCCGCCTGCTATACGGAACGAATCAATCGAGATGCCGAAGACCTGAAGAATGGCGTCCCCGAGATAAAGAGACGTAAGTAGGATGATCGCCACCGACAGGTTTGCCGTCAGGTTGGTTTTATTTCGTGCCGCAGCCGTCTGATAGCTGGTCATACTGATGAAGACAGGGATGATCCCTACCGGGTTAACAAGAGCAAACAAGCCGATAAAAAACTTGAAATATGTAGGGAAATCAAAGAGCGTTTGAATCACATTAAGCTCCGCAATTGAGCATGTCCAGGGAGAAACTGCGTGTCATGATAAATCCGCGCTGAAGATACGCTTTTTAGCCGCACACTTCACCAGAAATCTGTTCCTAAACGTTATCAATTCATGATGTTAAACATTTGTGTAATCAATGATATTGCCGCTTCCAATAGTTACTTAATTATTTAACAGTAGAATAATTAGCACAAAATAACCCTGCTGAAAGGTATCAGCTTAGGACAAAATTGATCTTGATCATAATTTTCGTACTCAGAAGTGAGTAATCTTGGTTACGCCGCCAGGGAGATCACCTATCAAAAAGGTATGATGCTAAGGTAAGGCTCTTTTAGTAAATTAGTGAGCTGGAGCAGTGAGTAATCCTTTGTTTTACTGTGTGTTACGCAAGTGGGATCGGCTCTGACTATACTGTCAGACGTATCGAGCGCTGGTTTACTAAAAGAGTTTAAACATTATCAGGAGAGCATTATGGCTGTTACCAATATCGCTGAACTGAACGCCCTCGTCGAGCGCGTAAAAAAAGCCCAGCGTGAATATGCCAATTTCACCCAAGAACAGGTTGATAAAATCTTCCGCGCGGCCGCTCTGGCTGCTGCTGATGCTCGAATCCCTCTCGCTAAAATGGCCGTTGCCGAATCCGGCATGGGTATCGTTGAAGATAAGGTGATCAAAAACCACTTTGCTTCAGAGTATATCTACAACGCCTATAAAGATGAGAAAACCTGCGGTGTGCTGTCAGAAGACGATACTTTCGGCACCATCACCATCGCAGAACCGATCGGCATCATTTGCGGTATCGTTCCAACCACTAACCCAACCTCTACCGCCATCTTCAAATCTCTCATCAGTCTGAAGACACGTAACGCAATCATTTTCTCTCCGCATCCACGTGCGAAGGACGCCACCAACAAAGCAGCAGATATCGTGCTTCAGGCTGCCATTGCGGCGGGTGCGCCAAAAGATCTGATCGGCTGGATCGACCAACCTTCTGTTGAACTGTCCAACGCTCTGATGCATCACCCGGACATTAACCTGATTCTGGCGACCGGTGGTCCTGGTATGGTTAAAGCAGCATACAGCTCCGGTAAACCAGCCATCGGCGTCGGCGCAGGTAATACCCCTGTTGTGATCGACGAAACGGCAGATATCAAGCGTGCAGTTGCTTCTGTGCTGATGTCTAAAACCTTCGATAACGGCGTTATCTGCGCATCTGAACAGTCTGTTGTCGTGGTTGATTCGGTATACGACGCCGTTCGTGAACGTTTCGCCAGCCACGGCGGCTACCTGTTGCAAGGTAAAGAACTGAAAGCCGTTCAGGACGTGATCCTGAAAAATGGCGCGCTGAACGCAGCTATCGTAGGTCAGCCAGCGTATAAAATTGCTGAACTCGCTGGCTTTAGCGTCCCTGCTACCACCAAGATTCTGATTGGTGAAGTGAAAGTCGTTGATGAAAGTGAGCCGTTTGCTCACGAGAAACTCTCCCCAACGCTGGCAATGTACCGTGCGAAAGATTTTGATGACGCGGTAGAAAAAGCAGAGAAACTGGTGGCAATGGGCGGTATCGGCCACACCTCTTGCCTGTACACCGATCAGGATAACCAGCCTGAGCGTGTTGCTTACTTCGGTCAGAAGATGAAGACGGCACGTATCCTGATCAACACCCCTGCTTCTCAGGGTGGTATCGGTGATCTGTACAACTTCAAACTCGCACCTTCCCTGACTCTGGGTTGTGGTTCCTGGGGTGGTAACTCCATCTCTGAAAACGTTGGTCCAAAACACCTGATCAACAAGAAAACCGTTGCTAAGCGAGCTGAAAACATGTTGTGGCACAAACTTCCGAAATCTATCTACTTCCGCCGCGGCTCTCTGCCAATCGCGCTGGATGAAGTGATTACTGATGGCCACAAACGTGCGCTCATCGTGACTGACCGTTTCCTGTTCAACAATGGCTATGCAGACCAGATCACCTCTGTTCTGAAAGCGGCTGGCGTGGAAACTGAAGTCTTCTTTGAAGTTGAAGCTGACCCAACCCTGAGCGTTGTACGTAAAGGCGCTGAACTGGCGAACTCCTTCAAACCTGATGTGATCATCGCACTGGGTGGCGGTTCCCCAATGGACGCTGCGAAAATTATGTGGGTGATGTACGAGCATCCGGAAACTCACTTCGAAGAACTGGCGCTGCGCTTTATGGATATCCGTAAACGTATCTACAAGTTCCCGAAAATGGGCGTGAAAGCGAAAATGATCGCCGTCACCACCACATCCGGTACTGGTTCAGAAGTGACGCCATTTGCCGTTGTGACTGATGACGCAACCGGTCAGAAATACCCGCTGGCTGACTACGCACTGACGCCAGATATGGCTATCGTTGACGCCAACCTGGTCATGGAAATGCCGAAATCACTGTGTGCGTTCGGTGGTCTGGATGCGGTAACTCACGCTCTGGAAGCTTACGTTTCCGTACTGGCTTCTGAGTTCTCTGACGGTCAGGCTTTGCAGGCGCTGAAACTTCTGAAAGAAAACCTGCCAGCTTCTTACAACGAAGGTTCGAAAAACCCTGTTGCGCGTGAACGTGTACACAGTGCGGCAACAATCGCGGGCATCGCGTTTGCTAACGCCTTCCTGGGTGTCTGTCACTCTATGGCGCACAAGCTGGGTTCACAGTTCCACATTCCTCACGGTCTGGCGAACGCCCTGTTGATCAGCAACGTTATCCGCTATAACGCCAACGACAACCCAACCAAGCAAACTGCATTCAGCCAGTACGACCGTCCACAGGCGCGCCGTCGTTATGCTGAAATCGCCGATCACCTGGGTCTGAGCGCACCGGGCGACCGTACTGCCGCGAAGATCGAAAAACTGCTGGCATGGCTGGAAAGTCTGAAGGCGGAACTGGGTATTCCTAAATCTATCCGCGAAGCAGGCGTTCAGGAAGCTGACTTCCTCGCTCACGTAGATAAGCTGTCTGAAGATGCATTCGATGACCAGTGTACTGGTGCTAACCCGCGCTACCCACTGATTTCCGAACTGAAACAGATCCTGCTGGATACTTATTACGGTCGTAACTTCACTGAAAGCGATGTCGCAGCCGTAAAAGTTGAAATCCCCGCAGTTGTAAAGGCTGACAAGAAAGCGAAGAAAAACGCTTAGTTGACAGTGTGATAAAAAACCCGCCAGCAGCGGGTTTTTTTATATCTGAGGATCGGTAAAACATTCTTGTTATTTTCGATTGTCGCCCTGTAACGCCGTCAGCGAGCCTACAGCCAGCGCCTCTTTATAATGCTTGCGGCAGACCGAGACATAACGTTCATTGCCTCCTATCACCACCTGCTCGCCATCAGCATAGGGTTTACCCGACTGGTCCAGGCGAAGAACCATACTTGCCTTGCGGCCACAAAAGCAGATTGTTTTCAGCTCAACCAGCTTATCCGACCAGGCGAGCAGATACTGGCTGCCGGCAAATAACTCCCCACGAAAATCGGTACGTAATCCATAGCAAAGAACGGGAATATCCAGCTCATCAACGACCTCTGAAAGCGCATGGACCTGCTCACGGGTCAGGAACTGGCTTTCATCTACCAGCACGCAATGGACAGGCTTAGAGGCATGCTCGACACGAATGTCCTCCAGCAGGTCCGTTTGAGGGTTAAACAGCCTTGCAGGCGATGAAAGCCCTATTCTTGAGCTTACCTTCCCTGCCCCAAAGCGATCGTCGATTTCGGCGGTATAAACAACGGTACGCATCCCCCGCTCCTGATAATTGTATGAGGATTGCAGTAACGCCGTCGATTTCCCTGCATTCATTGCCGAATAGTAGAAATAAAGTTGTGCCATTGGCCGAAGAACCCTAATCAATGTGAAATATTCCCGATGGATCATTGTACCATATTTTGTACCGTCAGCTGCGGCGAGCAGCACACTCCAACCTGCCATGCACCGGTAAATCCTTCGCGAGTAGCGCAAAATAATGCGTTAAAACAGGCAGTAAAGGCATTAAACACTGACAATAAGGTGAGACCGCAACCAGAGATAACACTTCTTTTTATAGTGTCTTCTTCGTTCATTAAAATTCACTATTTATTAACTATTCCTGGCTTCGCTGCGTTTACACGGGGTAATACAAAAGGCTGATATTTATCAACCGCAACTATAATTCCTGAGGTAAAAGTCACAAAACAAACATGCAAATGACGCGCTTTTGCCGTTTGAAACGATATCTCGCAGCCCCAACAAACAATGAAATTTAAGTTAGCGTAATTAATAATAGCGTCGTTTATTTTGTATTTTTTGAATTCCTTACATTCCCACCTATTGCATAAGTGAAATTAAGGCTCTATTATTAGGACAACAAACCCACCCCCATTATAAGTTTGAGATTACTACAATGAGCGAAGCACTTAAAATTCTGAACAACATCCGTACTCTTCGTGCGCAGGCAAGAGAATGTACCCTTGAGACGCTTGAAGAAATGCTCGAAAAATTAGAAGTTGTAGTTAACGAACGTCGTGAAGAAGAAAGCGCAGCTGCGGCTGAAATCGAAGAACGTACACGTAAACTGCAACAGTATCGCGAAATGCTGATTGCCGATGGTATCGATCCAAACGAATTGCTGAACAGCATGGCTGCGGCTAAAACCGGTACCAAAGCAAAACGCGCGGCACGTCCTGCTAAATATAGCTACATCGATGAGAACGGCGAAGAGAAAACCTGGACTGGCCAGGGCCGTACTCCTGCTGTAATCAAGAAAGCAATGGACGAACAAGGTAAACAACTGGATGACTTCCTGATCAAGGATTAATCTGGAAAGATTCTGAAAAATCCCGCTTAATGCGGGATTTTTTATGCCTGTAATATCCGCCCGAACATCTCCTTACATTCTGTCATATTGTGAGGCTCCGTATTTAACGTCCTTGACAATCCCCCGTCATTTACAGAGTGACAGGCATAAAAAAACCGGTGGGCGACGCCACACCGGTCTTGTTCACAGGCTGGTGAGTTTATTACTTAATACCCACGCTACCTTTGAGCCAGGCTTTAAATTCTTCACCCAGGCTGTTATGGCGAATACCATATTCGACGAATGCCTGCATATAACCGAGCTTATTCCCGCAGTCATGGCTCTTACCTTTCATATGGTAGGCTTCCACGGTCTCTTTCTCGATCAGCATATCGATAGCATCCGTCAGCTGGATTTCATCGCCCGCACCCGGAGGCGTTTTCGCCAGCAGCGCCCAAATTTCAGCGCTCAGTACGTAACGACCAACAACAGCAAGGTTAGACGGCGCGACGTCCGCTTTAGGTTTTTCAACAACGCCAACCATCGGTACGCTTTCGCCAGGTTGCAGGTCAACGCCTTTGCAGTCAACCACGCCGTAAGCGGTCACGTCGTCGACTGGCTCAACCATAATCTGGCTGCTGCCGGTTTCGTCGAAGCGTTTAATCATTTCCGCCAGGTTTTCCTGGGAAAGATCGGACTCGTACTCATCAAGGATCACATCAGGCAGAATAACCGCGACCGGCTCATCACCCACTACAGGATGTGCGCACAATACTGCATGCCCCAGGCCCTTCGCCAGGCCCTGACGAACCTGCATAATGGTAACGTGTGGAGGACAAATAGACTGCACTTCCTCCAGCAGCTGGCGCTTAACGCGTTTTTCCAGCATTGCTTCGAGTTCGAAACTGGTATCGAAATGGTTTTCGATAGAGTTTTTAGATGAATGCGTCACCAGCACAATTTCGGTGATACCTGCTGCAATACATTCATTCACGACATACTGGATTAATGGCTTATCAACCAGAGGCAGCATCTCTTTTGGGATTGCCTTCGTCGCTGGCAACATCCTGGTACCCAATCCCGCCACCGGGATAACGGCCTTTCTGACTTTCGAATTAAGGGCAGCCATTGAAATTCTCCTGAACTGTTCAAGTTTTGAACTTTTATGCATTGAATAACGCGTTAAGTATACAGTCTCAGCCACTAATACGGGTCTGAAAAGAACGCGTTGCCGATCAATTAAGACAAATACGCATGAAACTGGCAGCGATAGTAGCACTGCCAGCAAAAACACAGGTAAAGCAATCTGAAAAATAAAATCTGACTGCTTACTCCGTGGACAACATTAAGCGTAACCGCCCTCCGGCACCCCAAATTTGGCACTGCCAGGAGGTGCAGCGATGGCTAATTTGATTAAGGTAAGTATTTCCCAGCGTACCCAACGGCACGCCGTTACTCACCTGAATATGGTGTTCGCCAGTATTCAGTGTGGCATTTAATCCCGCAGACACCAGAATAAGGTTATTCAACCCGCTGTGATAATAGCCAACCAGAAGCGGGAACTGCCCCGGTAAATTGGCCTGGCGAAAAAGTTGGTTGACCTGTTTTAGTAAACTGCCTAACTCAGGAAGTCGTTGCCCCTGATGGGATAATTGTTCCTGTAGCAATCCATTAAACAGCGCCCGGAGTAATAAGGCCGCCAGAACGCCGTTATCTCCCGCTCGGGTAACATCGAGGCAATAAAAAGCGAGGTCGGAATCCGAGAGCGGCGCAATATCCAGCACCAGTCCAGGCTGGTCAGCCGCTACCAGCTGGCGATAATTTACTCTGCAATGAGAGATATTTTGCTGCACCGGCGGCTGAAGTTCCTGAAGCAGCTTCGCGGCCGCGAGCGGATTACTGACTAAAGCATCCCAGTCCTGGAAAAGACGTTCTTCTTCTTCCACCCGGGAATTGAACATATTGGGATACAGGCAGGCCAACACCGTTTCGCGCAGACGGTTTAAATCTTTAACCGGTTTGAGCAGGATATCCTGCACTCCTAAACGCAACGCCTTAGCAATATCCGCCATATTTTCGGTGGCCGAGATCACCAGTATCGGTGTCTGATAACCTTCATTACGCAGGTTTTCTACCAGCATTAATCCGTCCATGCGCGGCATCTCGAGATCGCAGATCATCAGATCCGGCGCCATGCTGGCCATTTTTTCCAGTGCCTCGACGCCATCTTCGGCAAGGGACGTGGTTGCACCCAGTGAGGATAACCACGAATCCAGTAGCGATCGGAAAACGGGCTCGTCTTCTACTATCAAAATATGTTTTCCGGCCAATGGCTGTGTCATGGTTCCTCCCCTGGCTGACAGTTACTCAATAGTGGCATGCTATTGGTACTATCGCCTGTCAGATTTTGCTGAAGTAATCAAAAAAGTGCTCAACGTGCTGTACGCACAAAAGGCAACAGTTCATCTATTTTCTTTTCGACGGCTAACGAGCCCGCTGCTATGGCGGCCTCAGCCCGGTGGAAATCAAGGGTAGAGATTTGTGGACAATAGGGTTGAATAAGAATATCCGGAGGATCGCCAGCCATACGGTTTCGCTTGAGGCGATTCTCAAGAATTTGAATAGAGGTCGTCATGATTTCAATGGCGTTCGGTGCGGTCACCGCGCGACGGGCAGCCAGGCGCCCTATTCTGCCGCGTAATCGAGCATGCCAGGCAAGTTTCTCTTCTTCCGCATCATCGCTCTGAAGATTAACCGGCATCAAATCTTGCTGCATGAGGTGAGCATCGTGCTGTAAATCCACGGCAATAACGATATCCGCCCCCATGGCGCGCGTCAGAGAGACAGGGACAGGATTCACTACACCACCGTCAACGAGCCAGTAGCCGTTGTGAGGCACAGGCGCCATTAACCCAGGCATACTACAGGATGCACGAACGGCGAGATGAATATCCCCTTCGGTGAGCCATAACTCCCTGCCCGTACTGAGGTTGGTTGCAACGGCCCCGAAAGGCATTTGGCAGTGGCTGAAGTCAGCGAGGGGCATTATCTTGCGAAACTGATTGAACACGCGTTCGCCGCGCAGCAGGCCGCCACGCTGCCAGGAGAGATCCATCAGGCGCAGCACATCCCAGTAACTGAAGGAGCGCACCCAGCTTTCAAGCTCCGGGAGCTTACCGCAGGCGTACGCAGATCCGACCAGCGACCCGATAGAACATCCTGCAACAATATCAACGTCAATCCCCATCTGGTTTAAGGTATTGATAACGCCAATATGTGACCAACCCCGGGCAGCACCTGAGCCCAACGCCAGTCCAATTTTTACCTTTCTCATTAGCCCTGTTTTACTTCCCCTGGATTCCCGACATAGCGTCAACGCACCTGCTCAGTTAACATATTGCTACCTTAAGCGTTTAACGCCTTATTTTTTGTTCCAGGAAGAGAATCGTGTCTCAACTCTGCCCCTGTGGTAGCGCTCTGGAGTATAGCCTATGTTGCCAGCGATATCTTTCTGGCAAGCAGGTTGCACCAGACCCGTCACACCTTATGCGCTCGCGGTATACTGCTTTTGTGATCAAAAACGCAGACTACCTGATTAAGACCTGGCATCCGTCCTGCCATGCTGCCGATTTTCGCCAAGAGATTGAAGCCGGATTTGCTAACACCGTCTGGCTGGGCCTCACCGTCTTTGAAGCCGCTCCCGGCCGCGATGCGAACGAGGGCTATGTCAGTTTTGTCGCCCGCTTTAGCGAACAAAACAAACCCAGCACCATCATTGAACGCTCACGGTTCTTAAAGGACAGCGGGCAATGGTATTATATTGACGGCACACGTCCGCAATTCGGTCGTAACGATCCCTGCCCCTGTGGTTCAGGAAAAAAATTTAAAAAGTGTTGCGGCAGTAATGCCTGACAACTCAGACTTCGCAAATACATAAACAGGATTTCCCGGCGATGCAATCATTACAACGTAAAGTTCTGCGCACTATCTGTCCCGATCAAAAAGGGCTGATCGCACGAATTACCAACATTTGCTACAAGCATGAACTGAATATCGTGCAGAACAACGAGTTCGTTGACCACCGTACTGGTCGCTTCTTTATGCGTACTGAACTGGAAGGCATTTTCAACGACACAACCTTGCTTGCCGATCTGGACAGCGCCCTGCCGGAAGGCTCGGTGCGCGAGCTGAACCCGGCGGGCCGTCGCCGTATTGTCATTCTGGTCACCAAAGAGGCGCACTGCCTGGGCGATCTGCTGATGAAAGCCAACTACGGTGGCCTGGACGTCGAAATTGCCGCCGTCATTGGCAACCACGAGACGCTGCGTACACTGGTTGAACGTTTCGACATTCCGTTTGAGCTGGTCAGTCACGAAGGCCATACCCGTGAAGAGCACGACAACCTGATGGCTGCTGCGATTGAAGCGCATAACCCGGACTACGTGGTGCTGGCGAAATATATGCGCGTGCTGACGCCATCCTTCGTGGCGCGCTTCCCGAACAAGATTATCAACATCCACCACTCCTTCCTGCCAGCCTTTATTGGCGCGCGTCCGTATCACCAGGCATACGAGCGTGGGGTGAAGATCATTGGCGCAACCGCGCACTACGTGAATGATAATCTGGATGAAGGCCCAATCATCATGCAGGACGTGATTCACGTGGATCACACCTACACGGCAGAAGATATGATGCGTGCTGGCCGTGACGTTGAGAAGAACGTACTAAGCCGTGCGCTGTATCAGGTACTTGCCCAGCGCGTCTTTGTGTACGGCAACAGAACGATTATTCTTTAATCCCTCGGAAAATGAATTGATTAGCTTTACGCCTTTGCGGATAAAAAGCAGGCAAACAGCTTCATTTTCCTAAAGGAATGCTTTACAGGGGCGTCTCATTTGATATGATGCGCCCCGCTTCCAACAGTAAGCAGGCCAGTTAAAAGCATTACCCCGTGGTGGGGTTCCCGAGCGGCCAAAGGGAGCAGACTGTAAATCTGCCGTCATCGACTTCGAAGGTTCGAATCCTTCCCCCACCACCATATCCAGCTTTACCTCAAAATATGAATTACCCCTGGTGGGGTTCCCGAGCGGCCAAAGGGAGCAGACTGTAAATCTGCCGTCATCGACTTCGAAGGTTCGAATCCTTCCCCCACCACCATTGCTTCCAGATGCTACAGCACTCTCTCAAAGCACAATGCCCCATGGTTCTTCAGTGCGGGGAAGGATGAGAAGCTTCGACCAGGGTTCGATTCGAGCGTAGCGAGAAAGCGTTGCCGCAGGCAACGACCCGAAGGGCGAAGCGCGAAGCGCTGAGTAATCCTTCCCCCACCACCATCACTTCCAGATGCTACAGCACTCTCTCAAAGCACAATGCCCCATGGTTCTTCAGTGCGGGGAAGGATAAGAAGCTTCGACCAGGGTTCGATTCGAGCGTAGCGAGAAAGCGTTGCCGCAGGCAACGACCCGAAGGGCGAAGCGCGAAGCGCTGAGTAATCCTTCCCCCACCACCATCACTTCCAGATGCTACAGCACTCTCTCAAAGCACAATGCCCCATGGTTCTCCCATGCGGGGAAGGATAAGAAGCTTCGACCAGGGTTCGATTCGAGCATAGTGAATTCTGTAGGCCGGGTAAGGCGCAGCCGCCACCCGGCATCCGCACGAAACCCTGGATCGGGGACAAAAAAAACCCCGCATATGCGGGGTTGTATTAATACAGCGAATCAGCGACGAGCACGCACAACCTGATATTTGCGCGTCAGGTACTCCACCGGCGCACTCCAGATGTGCACCAGGCGAGAGAACGGGAACAGCACAAACAGGGTCATACCCAACACCAGGTGAACGCGGAAGATGAACGCCACGCCGTCCAGATGCTCAGAGGCGCCCCCGCGGAAGGTCACGACAGACTGCGCCCATCCCACCAGCTTCATCATCTCGCTGCCGTCCATATGCTGCGCAGAGAATGGAATGGTCAGCAGACCAAGCGCACACTGCACCATCAGCAGGGAGAGGATCAGGATGTCCGCTCCGGTCGTGGTAGCCCGCACGCGTGGGCTGAACAGACGGCGTTTCAGCAGCAACAGACCACCCACCAGGGTCATCACGCCGCAGGCGCCACCGGCGAGCATCGCCATCTTCTGCTTCACGTCAATCGGCAGCCACGCTTCGTACATCCAGTGCGGGGTCAGCATCCCCAGGAAGTGACCGGCGAAAATCCCCAAAATCCCGATGTGGAACAGGTTTGACGCCAGGTTCATCCCTTTACGATCCAGCATCTGGCTGGAGGCAGCACGCCAGGTGTACTGGCCATAGTCATAACGCAGCCAGCTTCCCACCAGGAACACGGTGCCCGCGATATACGGGTAAATGTCAAAGAAGAACATATTCAGGAAGTGCATTAGTGCTGTCCTCCGTTAGAGATATTCAAATATTGCGGAGCCACCGCTCCGGCAAAACGACGCTGATGCGCGGAGATTTCAGATTCGCCACAGCTCTGGTCAGCAAAGAATTTCACCTGCTCTTCTTCCCAGACGGCATCCAGTGCTTGTGGGGTATCGTCCCTGGCTTCATCCGCGATTTTTTCCGCCACTTTTTTACTGTCAACCGAGGCGTTAGCCAGTTTCACCAGCAGATCAAACAGGAGTGCATAGCTGCTCTCACGTTGCTGGAGACGCGCGCCGAGCAACGCCAGAATGGGAGCAATATCCTGCAACCCGCCCAGCGCTTCCTCTTTCGGCAACTGCGCCAGATATTCCAGATACAGCGGCAGGTGATCCGGCAGCTCGCGGCTGTCGAGTTGCAAACCGTGCTGCTCGTACTGGGCCATCAGATCCACCATCGCCTGACCACGGTCGCGGGATTCACCGTGAACGTGTTCGAACAGCAGCAGAGACGTGGCACGCCCCCGGTCAAACAGCTGGTTGTAGTCCGCCTGCGCATCAAGAAGATCGCGCGCCAGCAGATCGCGGAGGAAAACGCCCAGCTTCTGGGCATCCTCTTTATCCAGGTTTTCAGATGACGCGAGTGCATCAAAGAGTTCCTGTTGATGCTGCACAAGCGCAGCATCAGGGTACTCGAGCAGACGCGAAACAATGACGAGTTCAATCATTGGTGCGGCTCCGTTTTGCTGGTCACATCCATCGCGTCGATGCGGCGGCTGTTGAACAGGTTGAATTTGCTGTCTGACCCGTGGCAACCGTCGCCAAAGGTAAAGCCACACCCACTTTTCTCCGGGAAGGCCTCGCGAGCCAGTTCACGGTGGCTGCTCGGCACCACGAAACGATCTTCGTAGTTAGCGATTGCCAGATAGCGGTACATCTCCTGCGCCTGCGCTTCGGTCAGACCAACCTCTTCCAGCGCGCGGGTATCGTTCACGCCGTCAACGGTTTCCGCACGTTTGAAGTGACGCATCGCCAGCATACGTTTCAGCGCCAGCAGTACCGGCTGGGTATCCCCGGCGGTGAGCAGGTTGGCCAGATACTGAACCGGGATACGCAGGCTTTCCACGTCCGGCAGAATGCCGTTGCTGCCCAGTTCACCCGCGTCCGCCGCAGACTGAATCGGAGACAGCGGCGGCACGTACCAGACCATCGGCAGCGTGCGGTATTCCGGGTGCAGCGGCAGGGCCAGCTTCCAGTCCATCGCCATTTTGTACACCGGAGACTGCTGTGCGGCGTCAATCACGCTCTGCGGAATACCGTCTTTCAGCGCCTGCTCAATAACCTTCGGATCGTTTGGATCGAGGAAGACATCCAGTTGACGCTGATACAGATCTTTCTCGTTCTCGGTGCTTGCGGCATTTTCAATCGCGTCCGCGTCGTACAACAGCACGCCGAGGTAGCGGATACGACCTACGCAGCTCTCTGAGCAGACGGTCGGCATACCGGCTTCGATACGCGGGTAGCAGAAGATGCACTTCTCAGACTTACCGCTCTTCCAGTTGAAGTAGATTTTTTTGTACGGGCAGCCGGTGATGCACATACGCCAGCCGCGGCACTTGTCCTGGTCGATCAGCACAATGCCATCTTCTTCACGCTTGTAGATGGCGCCGCTTGGGCAGGTCGCCACGCACGCCGGGTTAAGGCAGTGTTCGCACAGGCGCGGCAGGTACATCATGAAGGTGTTTTCGAACTGGCCGTACATCGCCTTCTGCATGTTCTCGAAGTTCTGGTCTTTGGCGCGTTTTTCGAACTCGCCGCCCAGAATCTCTTCCCAGTTTGGACCGCTGGTAATTTTGTCCATGCGCTGGCCGGTGATCAGCGAGCGAGGACGGGCGATCGGCTGGTGTTTGCTTTCCGGCGCGTTGTGCAGGTTCTGGTAGTCGTAATCAAATGGCTCGTAGTAATCATCGATGCCCGGCAGATGCGGGTTAGCGAAGATTTTACCCAGCAGCATGGCACGGTTACCCATGCGCGGTTGCAGTTTGCCGTTGATTTTACGGATCCAGCCGCCCTTCCACTTCTCCTGGTTTTCCCAGTCGGTCGGGAAGCCGGTGCCCGGCTTACTTTCCACGTTGTTGAACCAGGCGTACTCCATACCTTCACGGCTGGTCCAGACGTTTTTACAGGTGACTGAGCAGGTATGACAGCCGATGCATTTATCCAGATTCAGCACCATGCCGACTTGTGAACGAATTTTCATTTTACGCTCTCCTGTACCTGGTCATTACCTTCGCCATCTAACCAGTTAATATTCTTCATCTTACGTACCACCACGAACTCATCGCGGTTCGATCCTACGGTGCCGTAGTAGTTAAAGCCGTAGGCCAGCTGGGCATAACCACCGATCAT
The DNA here is from genome assembly GCF_001922365.1 of Enterobacter cloacae complex sp. AR_0002. Taxonomy (NCBI): domain Bacteria; kingdom Pseudomonadati; phylum Pseudomonadota; class Gammaproteobacteria; order Enterobacterales; family Enterobacteriaceae; genus Enterobacter; species Enterobacter cloacae complex sp. AR_0002. The sequence continues at coordinate 974,838 of NZ_CP018814.1, read as the reverse complement.
GTGGGTCGGCTTCGGCGTAATACGGGTCACGGAGTTGTGAATACCGCCGCGCTGTTCGGTGATCTCAGACCCCGGCAGGTTAACGATACGTTCCTGCGCGTGGTACATCATGGTCATCCCGGCCGGTACACGCTGGCTCACTACCGCACGTGCCGTCAGGGCACCGTTGCTGTTGAACACTTCAATCCAGTCGTTATCTTCGATACCCAGATCTTTGGCGTCCGCTTCGCTCATCCAGACGATTGGCCCCCCGCGCGACAGGGTCAGCATCAGCAGGTTGTCGCTATAGGTGGAGTGGATACCCCACTTCTGGTGCGGCGTCAGGAAGTTCAGCGCCTTCTCAGGGTTACCGTTCGATTTCGCACCCATCACCGCTTTCACGGAGCGGGTGTCGATTGGCGGACGGTACACAAGCAGGCTTTCACCGAAGTCACGCATCCACTGGTGATCCTGATACAGAGACTGACGGCCAGACAGCGTGCGCCATGGGATCAACTCGTGAACGTTGGTGTATCCGGCGTTATAGGACACATGTTCATCTTCGAGGCCAGACCAGGTCGGGCTGGAGATAATCTTGCGCGGCTGGGCCTGAATATCGCGGAAGCGGATTTTCTCTTCCTCTTTATTCTTCGCCAGGTGCGTATGGTCACGACCGGTAAACTCGCTCAGGGCCGCCCAGGCTTTCACCGCCACGTGGCCGTTGGTTTCCGGGGCCAGGGTCAGGATCATTTCCGCCGCATCAATCGCCGTGTTCAGCATCGGCTGGCCTTTCGCCGGGCCGTCCGCTTTGGTGTAATTGAGCTTGCGCAGCAGGTCCATTTCACTCTGGGTGTTCCAGGCGATCCCTTTCCCGCCGTTACCGATTTTTTCCATCAGCGGGCCGATAGAGGTAAAGCGCTCGTACGTTGCCGGGTAATCACGTTCAACCGGAATAATGTGCGGCGCGGTTACGCCTGGGATCAGGTCGCACTCGCCTTTTTTCCAGTCCTTCACGTCCAGCGGTTGCGCCAGTTCGGCAGCGGAGTCGTGCTGGATTGGCAGCGTCACCACGTCGGTCTCTTTGCCCAGGTGCCCTACACAGACTTCGGAGAATTTCTTCGCGATGTCTTTGTAGATTTCCCAGTCGCTTTTTGATTCCCATGCCGGGTCAACGGCCGCAGACAGCGGATGAATAAACGGATGCATATCCGACGTATTCATGTCGTCTTTTTCGTACCAGGTGGCGGTAGGCAGCACGATATCGGAGTACAGGCAGGTACTGGACAGACGGAAGTCCAGCGTTACCACCAGATCCAGCTTGCCGTCCAGACCGTTGTCTTTCCATTCAACTTCTTCTGGCTTCACGCCGCCCTGCTTGCCGAGATCTTTACCCTGAATACCGTTTTCGGTACCGAGCAGGTATTTCAGCATGTATTCATGGCCTTTACCGGACGAACCCAGCAGGTTAGAGCGCCAGATGAACAGGTTACGCGGATGGTTTTTACCGTTCTCCGGCTGTTCTGCCGCGAAGCGGATTGAGCCGTCTTTGAGGGATTTAACGGTGTAGTCAACCGGTGACATGCCCGCTTTCTTCGCCGCTTCCGCAATGCGCAGCGGGTTCGTGCCCAGCTGCGGCGCAGACGGCAGCCAGCCCATACGCTCAGCGCGCACGTTGAAGTCAATCAGGTGGCCGCTGTAGCGGGATTTATCCGCCATCGGCGACAGCAGTTCCTGGGCGGTAACCGTCTCGTAGCGCCACTGGCTGGAGTGGTTATAGAAGTAGGAGGTGCTGTTCATGTGACGGGCCGGACGCTGCCAGTCAAGGGCAAACGCCAGCGGCTGCCAGCCGGTCTGCGGACGCAGTTTTTCCTGGCCCACGTAGTGCGCCCAGCCGCCGCCGCTCTGCCCGACGCAGCCGCAGAAGATCAGCATGTTGATCAGGCCGCGATAGTTCATATCGAGGTGATACCAGTGGTTCAGACCGGCACCGACGATGATCATGGAGCGACCGTGGGTTTTGTCGGCGTTTTCCGCAAATTCACGCGCGATACGGGTGATCTGCGCGCGTGGCACGCCGGTGATCTGCTCCGCCCAGGCCGGGGTATAAGCCTTCACGTCATCATAGCTGGTCGCGCAGTTTTCATCGTTCAGGCCGCGCTCTAGGCCGTAGTTCGCCATGGTCAGATCGTAGACGGTAGTGACCAGAGCAGTAGAACCGTCCGCCAGTTGCAGGCGCTTAACCGGCAGTTTGTGCATCAGAACGTTTTGCAGCTCAACCTTGTTGAAGTGCTCGGAACCTTCACCACCAAAGTACGGGAAGCCGACATCGGCGATCTCATCCTGGCTGCCCAGCATGCTGAGACGAAGTTCCGTCTCTTCACCCGTGGTGCCGTTACGCTGCTCCAGGTTCCATTTGCCTTTTTCGCCCCAGCGGAAGCCGATAGAGCCGTTTGGCGCCACCAGCTCGCCGTTGCTGTTGCAGGCGACCGTTTTCCACTCCGGGTTGTTTTCCTGACCCAGCGCGTCCACCAGATCTGCGGCACGCAGCATACGGCCTGCGGCGTAATAGCCGTCACGCTCTTCGAGCATCACCAGCATTGGCATGTCGGTGTAGCGACGCACGTAATCAGTGAAATACTGGCTTGGCTTGTCGAGGTGGAATTCGCGCAGCATGACGTGGCCCATCGCCAGCGCCATGGCGGCATCGGTACCCTGTTTCGGCGCCAGCCACAGGTCGCACAGCTTGGCAATTTCGGCGTAGTCTGGGGTCACGGCAACGGTTTTGGTCCCTTTGTAACGTACTTCAGTAAAGAAGTGCGCATCCGGGGTACGGGTCTGCGGAACGTTAGAGCCCCAGGCGATGATGTAGCTGGAGTTGTACCAGTCAGCGGACTCCGGCACGTCGGTCTGCTCGCCCCAGGTCTGTGGCGACGCTGGCGGCAGGTCGCAGTACCAGTCGTAGAAGCTCAGGCAGGTACCGCCGATGAGTGACAGGTAGCGCGCGCCGGAGGCGTAAGAGACCATCGACATCGCCGGGATTGGCGAGAAGCCTGCCACACGGTCAGGACCGTAAGTTTTCACGGTGTAGACGTTGGAAGCCGCAATCAGCTCGTTCACCTCTTTCCAGGAAGAGCGAACGAAACCACCGCGACCACGCGCCTGCTTGAAGCTTTTCGCTTTGTCGGCATCTTCAATGATGGAGGCCCAGGCATCAACCGGATCGCTGTGCTGCACTTTCGCTTCACGCCACATTTTCATCAGGCGTTTACGCATCAGCGGGTATTTCAGTCGGTTTGCGCTGTAGAGATACCAGGAGTAGCTGGCCCCACGCGGGCAGCCACGCGGCTCGTGGTTCGGCATATCCGGACGGGTACGCGGATAATCGGTCTGCTGCATTTCCCAGGTCACCAGACCGTTTTTAACGAAAATCTTCCAGCTACATGAGCCAGTGCAGTTTACGCCGTGGGTAGAACGGACAACTTTGTCATGCTGCCAGCGTTGACGGTAACCGTCTTCCCAGTCCCGGTTGGTATCCAGAACCTGGCCGTGCCCATCGGCAAAAGTTTCACCCTTCTGTTTGAAGTAGCGAAACCGGTCCAAAAATTTGCTCATCGGGTATCTCCTGTGTGGAGCCTGTGGCTCTCTAAATCGACATTGCTGATTTGCAGCGAAGGTAACGCTATGAAAGATGGTGAGAATTGATAACGATCAAGACGAAGGGGGACTCTGAGGGGGGGTATTAGATCAAATACCACCAAAGCGGTAGCTGTTAATATTTTTTAACATTATGATTTATATAGATATATTTTATTTATCGTACAATAAGCGAGGCAAAATTTAACATCTTAGGTATTAAGGGGTAGAAACACCTGTAAAGCGATGGCGATCACAGCGTGACCTGCGGGTGACCACGGGTAACGCCATTAGTATGTTGTAACTATTCAGCGATTAAAAAAAGCGCGGCACTCAGGCCGCGCAAACGGATAATCAAGCTTACTTGTTTTTCTTGGTATTACGGCCATATACCAGCCAGGTGATGACCACGCAGGCGATATAGAAGACGAGGAATACTTTCATCGCACCCGCCGGAGAGCCGGTCAGATCCAGTGAGATACCGAACGCTTTTGGAATAAAGAAGCCGCCAATCGCGCCTATCGCAGAGATAAACCCAAGCGCCGCAGCGGTATCGGTGGCGGCTTCACGCATTGCCTGCTCGTCGCTCCCACCCTGCGCTTTCACGCGGTCCATGGTCAGCTTGCGGAAGATGACAGAGATCATCTGGAAAGTAGACGCACTGCCCAGCCCGGCGGTCAGGAACAGCACCATGAAGACGCCGAAGAAGGCAAAGAAGTTACCCCCCTCACCACCCGCAGGCAGCGTCAGGAACAGCAGCGCACAGAAGATGGCCATTACAACAAAGTTCACCAGCGTAACGCGCGTCCCGCCCAGACGGTCGGAGATCATCCCGCCCAGCGAACGTGCCAGCGCGCCGATAAACGGACCGAAGAAGGCAAACTGAAGGATCTGCACGTCCGGGAACTGGGTTTTAGACAGCATGGCAAAGCCTGCGGAGAAACCGATGAACGAGCCGAAGGTCGCCAGATACAGCAGCGCCATCACCCACAGGTGGCCACGCTTCAGAACCGGCAGCTGCTCGCTCAGTGACGCTTTGGACGCGGACAGATCGTTCATGAAGAACCACGCCGCCAGGGTAAAGACCACCAGGAACGGTACCCAAATCCAGGAGGCGTTTTGCAGGAACAGCACGGAACCGTCGGGCTGCGTCACACCGCCGCCGCCAAAGGCCGCAAAGATGGAGACAGAGATCGCCAGCGGGGCAATCAGCTGCATCACGCTCACGCCCATGTTACCCAGACCGCCGTTAATGCCCAGCGCGCCACCCTGCTTCGCTTTCGGGAAGAAGAAGCTGATGTTTGCCATACTGGACGCAAAGTTCGCCCCCGCAAAACCGCACAGCAGAGAGATAATCACGAACACGCTAAACGGTGTGGAGGTATCCTGCACCGCAAAACCGAGCCACACGCACGGTATGATCATGATCCCGGTACTGAAAGCCGTCCAGCGACGACCACCAAAGACCGGCACCATAAACGCATAAGGAACGCGCAGCAGTGCGCCTGAAAGCGACGGCAACGCGGTCAACATAAACAGCTGATCGGTGGTAAAGGTAAAGCCCACTTTTGGCAGGTTAACCGCAACCGCACTGAACAACATCCAGACGCAAAACGCCAGTAACAGACATGGAACGGAAATCCACAGATTACGACTTGCTACACGGTGGCCGCGCTGTTGCCAGAACGCCGGATCCTCTGGACGCCAGTCTGTAATAACGGCACCAGTTTCCCTTTCGGGAGCGGAAGAGTGACTCATAGACACCTCTGATTCTCGAATGATGCTGCAAACATTAGGGCTTTAGGACGGCGGTAAGTTGATATAAATCAAAGGAAAAGTGGGAGGTTTTGCGGCAAAAAAAAAGCCATCACTCTTAATGAGTAGATGCAAAACGTAAAAAAGGTGTGGTTTTTCACGGTGCTGAGGCATCCCTGCTTCGTCCACCCACTAACCGTTACCCCTCTGGCAATTTAGAGGTAATCCTTTATTGGTATGGGTATACTCCAGGGTATGCACCAGAATAGCGCCATTCCTGCAATCAGGTCACGTCAGGAGCCCGGCAACTCTATGTTAAAAAGATGTTTATCTCCGCTGACGCTGGTTAACCAGCTGGCGCTTATTGTTCTGCTGTCCACCGCTATCGGTGTGACCGGCATGGCTATTTCTGGCTGGCTGGTACAGGGTGTACAGGGTAACGCGCATGCCATCAACGAGGCAGGCTCGCTACGTATGCAGAGTTACCGGCTACTGGCGTCGGTGCCGCTGACGCAGGCTGACCAACCGCTTATCGACGAAATGGAGCGTACCGCATTCAGCCCTGAACTGGAAAGAGCCGCCATCCGTGACGGTCAGCAATCTCAGCTTAAGGCGCTTCAGGGCTACTGGCATACCCAGCTGGAGCCCGGCTTAAAGCGGGCGGAAGACCGGGAAACGGTCGCCCAGGATGTCGCCGGGTTTGTGTCACGCATCGATCATCTTGTCTCCTCATTCGATCGCACCACAGAGTTACGCATTGACCGTGTGGTGATGGTTCACCGCGCAATGGCGCTGTTTATGGGTTTGCTGCTGATTTTCACGGTTATCTGGCTGCGCGCGCGGTTGCTTAACCCCTGGAAACAGCTCCTGGCGATGGCCCGCGCCGTCACACAGCGCGATTTTACCCAGCGCACGCACATCAGCGGGCGCAACGAAATGGCGATGCTTGGCGAGGCGCTCAATACCATGTCGGCAGAGCTATCAGAGAGCTACGCGGTACTGGAACAACGCGTCCAGGAGAAAACCGCCGGGCTTGAGCAAAAAAACGAGATCCTCTCTTTCCTCTGGCAGGCGAACCGTCGCCTGCATATGCAGGTACCGCTTTGCGAACGTCTCTCGCCAGTACTGAACGGCCTGCAAAACCTGACTCTGCTCCGCGATCTTGAGCTTCGGGTTTACGACGTTGAAGATGAGGAAAACCATCAGGAATTTACCTGTCAGTCGGACATCTCCTGCGACGATAAAGGGTGTCATCTGTGCCCGCGCGGCTTGCCGCCGCTTACCACCAGCGGCACGACCCTCAAGTGGCGGCTGATGGACAGCCATACCCAGTACGGTATTTTGCTGGCCACCCTGCCCGCCGGACGTCACCTGAGCCACGACCAGCAGCAGCTGGTCGATACGCTTGTTGAGCAGCTCACGGCCACGCTGGCGCTCGACCGCCACCAGGAGAAACAGCAGCAGCTGATCGTGATGGAGGAGCGTGCCACCATCGCCCGCGAGCTGCACGACTCCATCGCCCAGTCCCTCTCCTGCATGAAGATGCAGGTGAGCTGCCTGCAAATGCAGGACGAAGGCATGCCCGAGAGCAGCAAACAGCTGCTCAGCCAGATCCGCAACGAGCTTAACACCTCGTGGGTTCAGCTTCGCGAGCTGCTGACCACCTTCCGTTTGCAGCTCACCGAGCCGGGGCTGCGCCCTGCGCTGGAGTCCAGCTGTCAGGAGTTTAGTGCCCGGCTGGGCTTCCCGGTGAAGCTGGATTACCAGCTGCCACCGCGTTTTGTCCCCTCTCACCAGGCGATCCATTTGCTGCAAATTGCCCGTGAAGCCCTGAGCAACGTGCTCAAGCATGCCGAGGCGACGGCCGTTACGGTCACCGTCAGCTGCCAGGATAATCAGGTGAGGCTCAGGGTTCAGGATAACGGCCGCGGCGTGCCGGAAAATGCCGAACGAACGAACCATTATGGTTTAATTATCATGCGAGACCGCGCGCAAAGCCTGCGCGGTGATTGCCAGGTTCGCCGGGGAGAGTCAGGTGGCACCGAAGTAGTGGTCACCTTTATACCCGAAAAGCCCCTCATAACTGCTCAAGGAGAAAACCATGACTAATCAGGAACCGGCATCTATCCTGTTGATTGACGATCATCCGATGCTGCGCACTGGCGTTAAACAGCTTGTCAGCATGGCGCCAGATATCACCGTCGTCGGGGAAGCCAGCAACGGCGAACAGGGTATTGAACTTGCCGAATCGCTCGATCCTGATTTGATCTTGCTCGATCTCAACATGCCGGGCATGAATGGCCTGGAAACCCTCGACAAGCTGCGGGAGAAATCCCTCTCTGGCCGGGTGGTGGTCTTCAGCGTCTCAAACCATGAAGAAGACGTGGTCACCGCCCTCAAGCGAGGGGCAGACGGCTATCTGCTGAAAGATATGGAGCCGGAAGATCTGCTCAAGGCGCTGCAACAGGCTGCCGCAGGCGAGATGGTGCTGAGTGAAGCGTTAACGCCGGTACTGGCCGCCAGCCTGCGTGCGAACCGCGCCACGTCTGATCGTGACGTCAGCCAGTTGACCCCGCGCGAGCGTGACATTCTGAAGCTGATTGCCCAGGGGCTGCCGAACAAAATGATCGCCCGCCGTCTGGACATCACCGAGAGCACGGTCAAAGTGCATGTCAAACACATGCTGAAAAAAATGAAGTTAAAATCCCGCGTCGAAGCCGCCGTCTGGGTGCATCAGGAGCGCATTTTTTAACTTACTCATCCGGCAGCAACTTCCACCGTGGATCGTCGGCAGGCATTGCGACGAGCGGTTGCACCACGGAAAGCGTGATCTCATTGGAGGAGACACGCTGCCCATCCTTATCTTCCACCACGGCCGTTAGCCGCCATGCGTTTTTCGCCCCTTCTGAATCATCCCATGCAGGCATGATCACACTCCAGCCATCGCTGCTGTTGCCGTTTGCCGGTGAGGTCAGGCTGAGCGCCTGGGTATCACCCAGCCAGTGGATCTGCCGGATACCGTGCTTGCTGCGAATTTGCAGCTTCAGCATCACGGTTTCGCCTGGCTTAAGATCCCACGGCGGCGTGGCCAGATATACCGAGAGGGTTTTGCGCTGACGGAATTCCATCACGGGCAGATTATCGCGCTCAGGTGAATCATAGCGGCTGCCCCGCAGCGAGCGCGTCGCCGCCACTTCCCCGGCGGAAAGCTGTTTCGCCAGCGGCACGCCAAAGCGATAGTTGAGCTTCAGCCCGAGGTTATTCTGGCTAACGCCGCTCTCCCCCTGCTTATGGGCAGCCGTCAGGGTGACCAGCGGAACGGGGGTATAGTTCAGCCCCAGGTTGACCGCAACCGGATTGTGATACCCCGTACCGCTGTTAAACAGATCGACGTTATCGCCAAAATACTGTTCAAAGCTGACGCTGGTGTTCAGGTGATGAAACCAGGGAAGCCAGGCTTTGGCCGTTACGTCGTACCCGCGCGCCATGCGCTGTTCGCGGATGTCGGAACGCGGCTGCCAGCCAGCGAACGGCTGGTAGTAATTGGCCGACAGGCGCAGGTTTTCACCCCACGCCTCTGCGCCCAGCCCGGCACGTTGCAGGTTGTCTTCCAGCAGGTTGTCGTAAAAGGTGTTGTAGCCCAGCAGCCAGTTTCCGGCAACCCAGCGCTGCCCGATCCCGACATTGCTCACCAGCCCATCTGTCTGCTGCGTCAGGCCAAGCTGGCTCCAGCTCAGATAACGGGTGTTGTCGTTCCAGGGGATAAACCAGCTACCGCTGCTGCCGTTAAAGTTGCCGTCGTCATCCACCAGTACATTGACGTTGGCGTTTCCCCAGGGTGAAAGCCAGGATTCAATCTGCTCGTTGACTTCCCCACTGACGGCATCCCGCACTTTGCCAAACGCGAACTGTCGCGCCTGCTGCCCGGCCGTCAGGCCGTTATCGGTCATACTGGCTTCACCGAAGGCCTTTGCCATTTCAGCCAGATGCTTTTCGCCTTCGGTGGTCGGTTGCGCCATACCGAGATCCGGCAGGCTATCGCCGTTATTATCAAACGGATTCTGCGCCTGCTGCACGAAGGATTTCGGCGCACCGTGAACGGCTCCAGCCGTAAAAAGGGGGAGTAACAGCAAAAAACGGATGCGGGACGATACAGCCTTCAACGTCGTCAATCAGAACCTGTGTTTATGAACAAACACTTATTATGTTAACGCCATAAGCCCTGAAAACCAGTCTTAACAGAAATTTCAGGAATATCCTGAAAAGATTTGTCGGGTGGCGGCTTCGCCTTACCCGACCTACAAATTCGTACCGGTGCGAAGCCGCCAACCGACGCCCTTGCACTATTATCCCAACAGCGCTTTCAGCTCCGGCACGCAGGAGCCGCAGTTCGTGCCGCAGCGCAGCTTCACGCCCAGCGCTGCGGCAGAATCACAGCCTCCGGCTATCGCCTTACGTATCGTATTTTCACCCACGCTGAAGCAGCTACAGATAATTCGCCCGGGATCGGCATCTTCGCCCGGCCGTTGTCCGTGCAGCAGCGCATGGCGTTCAGCGAGTTGTACGGGTGCAGCAGCAAAGGCTTCTTCAATAAACGCATGCGCCAGCGCCGGCAGCGTATGGCCCTCCCAGTAGCCCAGCATCAGCTCGCCGTGATGCCAGGCGAGCACGCTGCTGCGTTCTCCCGTCTGTGCCACCTGTAACTGCCAGCCCCGACCGCTGGCGTACGCCCTGACCCACGACAGCAACGGCTGCTCCCCCGCCACCGTCAGACGTGAGGCTTTACGCCACCAGCAGACCGACGGCGGCAGCGCTGGCAGCTCGCGGGCATACAGTTCACCCTGCCAGGCCGGTAGCCAGGGCATGATCCTCACCGCGGTTTGTTTACTCTCCGGCTGGCCGGAACCGGCATCAATCCGCCCTTCTACCAACGCATTGACCTTCCCCTGCCGTGCAAATTGCGCGTTCCAGTGCATCGGCGCAAACAGCTCGCCCGCACGCTGCGCGGTGGAGATACGTACTCTGGCAACCATCACCCCGCGCGGGGAGCTTATCCGCGCCAGCTGGCCGTCAGTCAGCCCAGCGCGCGCCGCATCGGTTGCGTTCATCTCAACAAAAGGCTCATCAATATGCTGCATCAGGCGCGGAACATACCCCGTGCGCGTCATGGTGTGCCACTGATCGCGGATCCGCCCGGTATTCAGTATCAAGGGGTACAATTCGTCGACGCCTGCCCCATGCGAGGAAGGATCAACCGGTACAAGATTTCTTTGCGGGAAATCACCGGCATGCCACTGATAAGGCGCCAGCGCGTCCCACGCCTCTCGCGACAGCGACGCCAGTTCGCGCAGGTTTAGCGCCCGTTCGCCGTTATTTTCAAACGCCGTCAGCGCCGCATGTTCACAAAATATCTCCTGAGGGTGTTCCCAGGCGAAGGCATCGCCATAACCGAGCTGGTCTGCCATCCGGGCGATTATCCACCAGTCCGGTCTGGCCTCGCCCGGCGCAGGCAGAAAGGCACGCTGGCGGGAGATACGGCGTTCAGAATTGGTCACCGTGCCGTTTTTCTCGCCCCAGCCCAGGGCGGGAAAACGGATATGGGCAAACCGGCTGGTGTCCGTCTCCTGCATCACCTCAGATACCATGACCAGCGGGCAGGCTGCCAGAGCCTGACACACCGCGTGGCTGTCGGGAAGCGACACGGCAGGGTTGGTGCCCATGATCCACACCGCCTTCACCTCGCCGCGCGCAATGGCGTCAAACAATTCCACCGCCATCAGGCCCGGGGTCTGCGCCAGCCGTTCCGTTCCCCAGAAACGCGCCACGCGCGAAAGATCGTCCGGCTCGAAGTTCATGTGCGCCGCCAGCTGATTCGCCAGCCCGCCCACTTCCCGCCCGCCCATGGCATTTGGCTGTCCGGTCAGCGAAAACGGGCCGCAGCCAGGACGGTTGAACTTCCCGCTGGCAAGATGCACGTTAATGATGGCGTTACACTTGTCGCTGCCGGTGGAGGACTGGTTGATCCCCATGGTGTAGAGCGTGATCGCGCGTGGCGCGGTGATAAACCAGTCGTAGAAGGTGCTAATCTCGTCTGAAGGCAGATCGCAAAACGCCGCCACGCGAGGGATCGGCCACTCGCCCCGCCCCTGAATCAGATTGAGCAACCCCACAAACAGCCCGGCGTCGCTGCCGGGTCTGAGCGCGAGGTGGAGATCGGCGATATCGCAGGTGGCGGTTTTACGCGGATCGATCACGACCACTTTCATCTGCGGATTGTTGTGCTTTGCCTGCACCAGCCGCTGATACAGCACCGGATGCGTCCAGGCCGCGTTTGAGCCAACGAGTACCACCAGATCGCTGTTTTCCACGTCCTCGTAGCTGCACGGCACCACGTCTTCACCGAAGGCGCGTTTGTAGCCCACCACCGCCGATGACATGCACAGCCGCGAGTTGGTATCAATGTTCGCCGCCCCGATAAAGCCTTTCATCAGCTTGTTGGCGGCATAGTAATCCTCGGTCAACAGCTGGCCGGAGGCATAAAACGCCACCGCCTGCGGCCCCCATTCGTTGATGATGTTCCGTAGCCGCTCGCCCGCTTCGCCCAGCGCCTGCGGCCATGCCACCTCCCGGCCATCGACCACCGGGCGCAGCAGGCGTCCCTGCAACCCCGTGGTTTCCCCGAGGGCAGATCCTTTTACACACAGACGACCGAAATTCGCCGGATGAGTTTCATCCCCCCGAATGCTCACCTTTTCACCGTCTGCGCTGGCGACCACGCCGCAGCCCACCCCGCAGTAAGGGCACGTTGTCCGGGTTTCGGTCATGAGGCCTCCGCACGCATCACCAGCTCTTCATTTCCAACCCATACCTTGCCGTTTTCAATTTTTACCGGCCAGGCGCGCACCACGGGTTCGCCATTCTCCACCTGACAGCCGTCGCGCAGACGAATACGTTGCTTGTAGAGCGGCGAGATCACCACCGGTTCCCCCGCCGCATCGCCGAGGATGCCGCGTGAAAGCACGTTCGCGCGGCTACCCGGCTCCCGATCGTCGAGGGCATAAACGTTTTTGCCAAAGCGGAACAGCGCAATCGGTTTGCGCCCAAGATGCGCACCGATGCCCGCCTGCTCCGGGATCTCATCGATATTACAAATTTCCTGCCAGCGCTTGTTCTCCTCCGCGGCGGGGACGTTCACCGCAGTGCGGAACAGCGCCAGGCGATCAGGATCGTTGAGGGTGGTTTGCCATTCGCACTGGTAGGTCTCCACCACCCGGGCCATCTCCTGCTCCAGCTCGTGGGCGATCCCCAGGCTGTCGTTGAGGATCACCTCGCGCAGATAGTCGAGGCCGCCTTCCAGGTTATCCATCCAGGTACTGGTACGTTGCAGACGATCTGCCGTGCGAATGTAGAACATCAGGAAACGGTCAATGGTGCGGATCAGCGTTTCGTCGTCCAGATCGCTGGCGAAGAGGTCCGCGTGGCGCGGCTTCATCCCGCCGTTGCCGCACAGATAGAGGTTCCAGCCTTTGTCCGTGGCAATCACCCCCACGTCTTTGCTCTGCGCCTCTGCGCACTCACGGGTACAGCCGGAGACCGCCATTTTGATTTTGTGCGGCGCGCGCAGGCCCTTGTAGCGGTGCTCCAGCCTGACCGCGAGGCCGGTGGAATCCTGCACGCCGTAGCGGCACCAGGTCGACCCGACGCAGGATTTCACCGTGCGCAGAGATTTCCCGTAGGCATGTCCGGTCTCAAACCCGGCCTCCACCAGCGCCTGCCAGATTTCCGGCAACTGTTCGAGCGTGGCGCCAAACAGGTCAATACGCTGCCCGCCGGTAATTTTGCTGTAAAGGCTATAGCGTTTCGCGATCTGGCCGATGGCGATCAGCCCGTCGGCGGTCACTTCACCCGCAGGCATCCGCGGGACGATGGAGTACGTTCCGTCCTTCTGAATATTGGCGAAAAAGCGGTCGTTGGTGTCCTGCAACGGCAGATGCGCCGGTTTCAGCAGATACTCGTTCCAGCAGGAAGCCAATACCGATCCCACCAGCGGCTTACAGATCTCGCACCCGTGCCCCTGACCGTAGCGGCTGATAAGCTGGTCGAAGGTGCGGATATGGTTGACGCGCACCAGGTGGTAAATCTCCTGACGCGAGTACGGGAAGTGTTCGCAGATATCTTTCTTCACCTCCACGCCCTGCTCCGCAAGCTGGAACTCCATCACCTGCTTCACCAGCGCGCTACAGCCTCCGCAGCCGGTCGCCGCTTTGGTGCACTGCTTAATGGCGCCGATATCCGTTGCGCCCGCGCTTACCGCCTGGCAGATATCCCCTTTGCTGACGTTATGACACGAACAGATCTGCGCGCTTTCCGGCAGCGCCGCCACGCCCAGCGCTTTCGGCGCGCTGCCTGACGATACGGGTAAGATCAGCGTTTCCGGCTCTTTTGGCAGGCTGATGCCGTTGAGCATCATCTGCACCAGCGTGGCGTATTCGCTGGCATCGCCCACCAGCACGCCACCCAGCAGGGTTTTGCTGTCGTGGCTGACCACAATCTTTTTGTAGATTTGCTGCGGCCCATGCGTCCACTGGTAGCTCAGCGCGCCCGGCGTGCGCCCGTGGGCATCGCCAAACGACGCCACATCCACGCCCAGCAACTTGAGTTTGGTACTCATATCTGCGCCGGTGAAGCGCTTCTCCTCACCCGCCAGCACAGCGGCGGCCACGCGCGCCATCTGGTAGCCCGGTGCCACCAGGCCAAAGATTTTCCCCTCCCACAGCGCGCATTCCCCGATGGCAAGCACATCCGGATCGGAGGTCCGGCAGCCGTCGTCAATGCAGATCCCGCCGCGCTCGCCGACAGCCAGCCCGCTGCTGCGCGCCAGCGCGTCCTGCGGCCGAATACCAGCAGAGAAGACCACCATGTCCGTTTCCAGCTGTTCACCATCGGCAAAGCGCAGCACCAGCCCGTCGTCTGCGGTGGCAATCTCCGTCGTCGATTTACTGGTGTGTACCCCTACGCCCAGCGCCTCAATTTTCTTGCGCAGCATTGCCGCGCCGTCGCTGTCGAGCTGCACCGCCATCAGGTTCGGCGCAAACTCCACCACGTGAGTTTCCAGCCCGAGCTGCTTAAGTGCATTCGCCGCCTCCAGACCCAGCAGGCCGCCGCCAATTACCACGCCGCGTCGAGAGCCTGCCGCATGGGCCGCAATGTTGTCCAGATCGTCGAGGGTGCGGTAGACAAAACAGCCCGGCAGATCGTTGCCCGGAACGGGTGGTACGAACGGGTACGAGCCGGTCGCCAGCACCAGCTTGTCCCAGTGAGTCTCATGGCCACTGGCGGTACGCACTACGTCTGCATCACGATCGATAGCAACGATCTGCTGCGAGAGGCGCAGCTCAATGCCGTTATCGGCAAAGAACTCCCCCGCCACCAGCGAGAGCGAGTCCGCGCTGCGTCCGCCAAAATATTCCGACAGATGCACGCGGTCATAGGCGGCATAGCGCTCTTCGCCAAAAACAATAATCTGATACTGCTGATGCAAATTGCGGTTAACGCAGTCTTCGAGGAAATGATGGCCGACCATACCGTGCCCAACCACCACCAGAGTAGGTTTTGTCATAGCGTTCTGTCCTGCAACCTGCGGTTGCGTTGTGAAACGATCGAACAGCCAGTCCGCGTGGGCGGGCGCAGCCGTTGCCAGTAAATCGGTAAAGGTTGCCGCGCTGCGGCAGTCACCCAGCAGCAGCACGCCAGCCAGCGCCCCCTGATGGATCAGTAAACGTCGATAGTGACGGGTCAGCGGATCCCATGAACTCCAGACCACATCGTCCGCCTGCGCCGTCGCGCGCCCGAGGCTGAACAGATCCACGCCGGTCACCTTAAGGCGCACGCCGTTGTCGGTCAGGGTAAACGGCGCGGTGACCTCCCCGGCCAGCCGCGCGGCAAGAATATCCGCCTGCGCCAGACAGGGAGCCACCAGGCCAAACGTCTGGCCGTCAATTTCGCAGCACTCGCCGATGGCGTAGATACCCGGCACGGAGGTTTGCATCTCCTGATCCACCACGATGCCGCGCGCGCAGCGAATGCCGCTGGCATTCGCCAGCGCAACGTTGGGCTGCACGCCGGTTGCCAGCACCACGCGCGTGGCGGCAATGCGGCGTCCGTCGAGCGACGTCACGGCATCGTCAGCGATGGCGGTGATGCCGGAGGCGAGTTCACAGCTAACGCCCCGCGCCGCCAGCGCCTCTTCCAGCAACAGTCCCGCCTGCTGATCCAGCTGCTGTTCCATCAGCCACGGACCGCGATGCACGAGCGTGACGTTGTCACCCTTGCGCGCCAGCGCTGCCGCTGCCTCCACGCCGAGTACGCCGCCGCCCAGCACTACCGCCGGCCCGGAGATATTCTGGATGGCGCGGGTTTCTGCCAGGGTGCGAAAGGTGAACACATGCGGCGCATCGCCGCCGGGGATCGGCGGCACAACAGGGGTAGAACCGGTGGCAAACACCAGCGCATCCCAGCCCAGCGTGCGAGCAGAGGTATGCACTTCACGCGCGTTGACGTCTACTGCGAGCGCCGTTTCTCCTCGCAGCACCGTCACGCCTCGTGCCGTGTACCAGTCTTCATCGTGCAGACAGATGTGCTCCGCCTGCTTTTCGCCACCCAGCACTGGCGAAAGCTGGATGCGGTTGTATGCCTGCTCCGGCTCGTCACCGATGACGGTGACAGCGAAACGACCGGGAACACGCCCGGTGAGCGACGCAATCAGCCGGGTTGCCGCCATACCATTACCGATAATGACCAGTCGCATTGTGCCCCCTCATTACGCCGCTTTCGGCTGTTTTTCGTAGAGGAAATGGAGGATCTGCTGGCGCATGTGGTGATAGCGGCTGTCGTCCGCCAGCTGCACCCGGTTGCGCGGGCGCGGCAGATCGACGCGCAGGATCTCACCCACGGTGGCCGCCGGGCCGTTGGTCATCATCAGTACGCGGTCAGAGAGCAGTACCGCCTCGTCCACGTCGTGGGTGATGAGCACGATGGTGGTATTCAGCGCCTGCTGGATCTGCATCACCGAATCCTGAAGATGGGCACGCGTCAGCGCATCGAGCGCGCCAAACGGCTCATCCATCAGCAGCACTTTCGGCTTCATCGCCAGCGCCCGGGCAATACCGACGCGTTGCTTCATACCGCCGGAGATCTCCCCGGGGCGCTTATGCAGCGCGTGGCCCATCTGCACCCGGTCGAGATTGTGCTCAATCCACGCTTTGCGCTCGGCCTTACTCATGGTGTGACGGAAGACCTGATCCACCGCCAGCGCCACGTTGTCGAAGCAGGTTAACCACGGCAGCAGCGAATGATTCTGAAACACCACCGCGCGCTCTGGCCCCGGCCCGGCGATTTCGCGGTTGTCGCAAATCAGCCCGCCTTCCGTCGGCAGCGTGATCCCGGCGATCAGGTTTAACAGCGTCGACTTGCCGCAGCCGGAGTGACCAATAAGACTGACGGTTTCGCCCTCGTGGATATCAAAAGAGACGTTTTGCAGCGCCAGAAACTCGCCGCTGGCGGTGGAAAAACGCTGGCTCACGGCCTGGACCTGAATTAACGGTTTCATCTTCACTCCTTATTTTTCCTGCCAGCTAAAGCGACGGGCGATCAGCATCAGCCCCTGCTCCAGCAGCAACCCGACCACGCCAATGATGACGATGGCGATGAGAATGTTTTCGACGTTGAGGTTGTTCCACTCATTCCAGATCCAGAAGCCAATGCCTAAACCTCCGGTGAGCATCTCGGCGGCGACAATCACCAGCCAGGCAATGCCAATGGAAAGACGTACCCCGGTCAGCACCGCAGGCAGCACGGCCGGGAAAAGAATGCGGCGCATGATGGTCCACTCTGAGAGTTGCAGCACCCGGGCCACGTTGAGGTAGTCCTGCGGAATACAGCGCACCCCTTCGGCGGTGTTAATGACCATCGGCCAGATGGAGCAGATAAAAATAGTCCAGCTCGATGCAGGCTCCGCTTTCTGGAACAGCAGCAGGCCGATAGGCAGCCAGGCCAGCGGGCTGACCGGACGCAGTAGCGCGATCAGCGGGTTGAACATGCGGGAGAAAAAGGTGAAGCGGCCAATCAAAAAGCCCAGCGGAATGCCCGCCAGCGCCGCCAGACCGAAGCCGATGGCGACGCGCTGCAACGACGCCAGCACGTTCCAGCCAATGCCCATATCGTTTGGCCCGTCGCGATAAAACGGATCGGCAAACAGGGTCATGGCCGAATCGAGCGTGCTGAGCGGCGTCGGAAAGCCTTTACTGTTTATCGCCGCCAGCTGCCAGAGCACCACCAGCAGGCCGAGACCGAGCAGCGCCGGGATGACGCGCTGTAAAAAATCATTCATCCGACGCGTAAACGCGGGCGCACGACGGCGAACCTGTAACGGAGGCAGGACTATCACTTCCCCGCTCTCTGACGTCTCTTGTGGTTTTGTATTTTGCAGATGCTGCATACTCAGGCCCCTTTACGGTGAATGGCGAAGCGGTTGGCGTACCCTTCCGGATCGGTGCCGTTCCAGACGGTGCCGTCCATCAGGGTGCTGCTGCGATACGGTGATGACGGTGTGGACATGCCGCCCACGGCGGTCGCGGCATCCTGCCAGACCGCGGTCTGGTTAATGCGCTGTGCAATGCCCGCGTAATCCGGCGCGGCGTTGAGCAAGCCCCAGCGGCGGAACTGGGTTAAGAACCACATGCCATCGGAGAGATACGGGTAGCTCACGGCACCCTCGTTGAAGAAACGGATCGGGTGCGCATCCTGCCAGCGCTGACCGACCCCGTTGTCGTACTCGCCGAGCATGCGTCCGGTGAGATACTGTTCCTTGCAGTTGAGCCAGGCGCGGCGCGAGAGGATCTGCGCGGTTTCGCGTTTGTTTTCCGCTGACGCCTCGATCCATCGCGCGGCTTCCATCACGGCGCTCACCAGCGCCCGTGCGGTGTGCGGATTTTTCGCCACCCAGTCGCGTCGGGTGCCGAGGATCTTTTCCGGGTGATCGGCCCAGATGGACTGCGACGTAGCGGCGGTAAATCCGATGCGGTCGTTAATCGCCCGCGCGTTCCACGGCTCGCCAACGCAAAACCCGACCATGTTGCCAATGCGCATGTTCATCACCATCTGCGGCGGCGGCACCACCACGGTGCGCACGTCGTCAAACGGGTTAATCCCCGCGCTGGCCAGCCAGTAGTAGAGCCACATGGCGTGCGTTCCCGTCGGGAAGGTATGCGCGAAGGTGTAGGTTCCCGGCGCCTGCTGCGCAATCAGCTTTTTCAGCCCGTCGAGGTCACGAACGCCCTTCTCCGCCAGATCGCTGGAGAGCGTAATGGCCTGACCGTTCTGGTTGAGGGTCATCAGGTTCGCCATCTGCTGCGGCTTGCCCGCGATACCCAGCTCCAGATCGTACAGCAGGCCGTAAAGAATGTGCGCGGCGTCCAGTTCGCCCGCCACCAGCTTGTCGCGCACCGCCGCCCAGCTCGCCTCTTTGGTCGGCACAATAGTAATGCCGTGTTTTTTATCGAACCCCTTCAGGGCCGCGATAACCACGGGCGCGCAGTCGGTCAGAGGTATAAACCCGATACGCACGGTATCCTGCTCCGGCTTATCTGACCCCGCCGCCCATGCGGCCTGCATGACACCCGGCAACAGCATCGCACCACTCGCCAGCATGCTGGCCTGCAATAACCGCCGTCTCGACAAATCCGCCATAATTGCTCCTGAAAAAAGGCAAAAAAAAGCGCCCGACGGTGCTGAAGCACCGCTGGACGCCTTTATCCTGAAGACGCATGCACCGCCGTTGGCGCATCGTCGAAAATGGTTAATCTGTTAATGCAAAGGTAATGCCAGCTTTTCATCCCCGGCGTTACGGGGTTTCTGCAAGAAGAGCGCTGTATTACGCACCTCAATCAGGCATAAATTGCCCACTGACTGTGCAACTACTCCCCAGGGGGTATCTTCCACAGATTTTTCACCGTAAGCAGCGCACGGGCGATATCTACCATGCGTTGGTTTTTATCCATCGCCATTTTGCGCAGGGCGGTCCACGCCTGCTCCTCGCTCATGTTCTGGTGCGTCATCAGCACGCTTTTGGCTTTGTCGATGGTCTTACGCTCCTCCAGCGTGTCGCGCAGGGAAGCAAGCTGACGGGAGAGTTGCTCAATTTCACGCGCCTGCTGGCGCACCAGCGGCAGCAGCGGTTTATCCGGAAATCGCGCCAGGATATCGTCGTGTTCATCGTCTGCGTGCAGGTTTTCGCTATAGCGGCGCTCCTCAACTGCCGTCATCAGATCGGCAATTGCCACCTCCTCCAGCGTGCGCAGGTGCTCAAGGCGCGCGGTTTGCAGGGCAAACCATTTGAGGGCGGTATCACCGTTATCTGCCGGAGGCTGGCGGGTGCACGCTTCACGCCTGAGTTTTTCAGTCTCCAGACCCGGCAGGCAGTTGAGGGTAAATGACTCCTGCACGTCTGGAGTGCAATGGGAGATAAAAACCTCAAAGCAGGCCTGCTGGCCATCAATGCGATCCACCAGCCGCTGGCGGGTTTCATCGTCAAAGAATCCCTGGGTGAAACCAATAGCCCCCAGCGCCCGCTCTTGTCCCACAAGTTCTTTGCCCTGCATCAGGCTGTAAAGGGCCACAAATCGGCCCGCGATGTGCGGATCGTCAATGCTGTCGCTGAGTTGGGGTACGATACTGAGCAAATGACGCAGTATGCGGCTGTAATGTTCCATCGCCTGCGGCGCGGTGACGCATTGACCTGTAACGCCATCACGCAGCGCCGTTAGCGTCTCAAGGCCGTGCAGTGCGCTGGCAATACGTTCGCACAGGGCGCTGCCCGGCAGCGGTTCGTTAAACTGAAGGTGCAATGCGGCGAGGTTTTCATCCACCAGGGCCCTGCTGGCCTTGCATTCAGGCGCGTACAATTTGCCCTGCGAGCAGAGCAAGACATTTGACGCACCGCGCTCGCACTGTAGCATATGCACCAGTCGACTGATGCCGTTCACCAGTGCGCCCAGCTGCGCCAGTCTGCCGAGCTGTTCCTCGCGCAACATTCTCGCACGCTGGAACCATTCGGTTGCGCCAGGGGAACTGCCAGCCACTATCGTCATCGTTTCTCTCCCCGATACGTATTCTTCGGTACGAGAAGCAATATTCGTGCCTTTTCAAAGAACAGGAGTCAACATGCAGAAGATTGTGATCGTCGCCAACGGTGCGGCCTACGGCAGTGAATCCCTTTTTAACAGCCTGCGCCTGGCAATCGCGCTGCGCGATAAGGAGAGTGAGCTGGAGCTGCGCCTCTTTTTGATGTCCGACGCCGTCACGGCCGGGCTGAAGGGGCAAAAACCCGCAGAGGGCTACAACATTCAACAAATGCTGGAGATCCTGACCGCGCAAAACGTTCCGGTCAAACTGTGCAAAACCTGTACCGACGGGCGCGGCATTACCGGGCTGCCGCTGATTGATGGCGTGGAAATTGGTACGCTGGTGGAGCTGGCTGAATGGACGCTTTCCGCCGATAAAGTATTAACTTTTTAATAATAACCCGCTAAAAATATTATTTTCTTATGGACGCGGTTTCAGCATCAAGTTTACCTGCACCGTTGCCGATAGGCATGGAAACAACACAGCAGGTATTACACTTATGTTCAGATCCATTCGCGCCCGCATCATTGCCGCGACGACAGGCTGTCTGGTCGTCGCCCTTCTTCTTAATACCATTATTAACTTTCAGGTCACGCGCCAGGATAATCAGCAGTCGCAGCGCGATATTCTGACCAGCACCAGCGCCAGCCACAACATGGCGATTGCCGACTGGGTGAACAGCAAAATAACCGTCATCACTTCGGCGCAGTCGGTCGCGCTCAGCGACGATCCGGTTCCGGTGTTTAAACAGCTTGCACTGGCGGGTGGATTTACCAACGTCTACGTGGGTTATGCCAGCAAAACGGCTAAATTTTCTGACCCAACCGGGGTGCCCGCTGATTACGATCCCACCCTTCGCCCGTGGTATCAGCAGGTCGTCAGCGCTGATGGCCCGGTAGTGACTGCACCCTATGTGGATGCGGGCACCGGGAAACTGGTGGTGACGTTCGCGGTACCCGTTAAAGAGCAAGGCGCCCTGAAAGCGGTGGTGGCGGGCGATGTGGCAATGGACAGCGTGGTGGCTAACGTGCGCGGTATTCACCCGACTCCGGCCAGCAGTGGACTGCTTTTGGACAGCAACGGCACCGTAATTGCCGGCAGCGATCCTGCGCTGACGCTTAAGCCGTTTACTGAAACGATCAAAGGGACCGATTTTGCCACTCTGAAAAGCGGCAACCTGGTTGACGGAACGTCAAACGGACGCGAAAAAACGTTCCTGGCCACCGCCGTGCCGGGGACGCACTGGCTGCTGGTTGTGGCGCTTGATAACGGCGATGCCACCGCCGGGATGCGCTCATTGCTTAAAGCATCTGCACTGTCGCTGGCAATCCTCGCCCTGCTGAGCGGAGCCCTCATGCACCTCCTGATTGCCCGCCTGCTTAAGCGGCTGTTCGGTATCCGTGACGCGATGAACAACATTGCCAACGGTACTAACGATCTGTCGCAGCGTCTGCCGGATAAGGGGGGCGATGAAGTGGCGCAAATCGCGCAGGCGTTTAACGCCTTCAGCGATAAGCTTTCTGTGGTGATGGTCCAGCTGCGTGATGCGAGCGCCTCAGTGAAAAACGCCGCGCATGAGATTGCGGCGGGTAATCAGGATCTTTCCGGGCGTACCGAGCAGGCGGCATCAAGCCTTCGCGAAACCGCCAGCGCCGTGGAAGAGATCACGGCCTCCGTTACGCAGTCAAACGAGTCGGCAGCAGAAGCGAATGAACAGACGAGCAAGGCCTCTGCCGCCGCATCCCGCGGAGGTGACGTCGTCGCTCAGGCCATCAGCACCATGCAGTCCATCGAACTGGCTTCCGCGAAAATCGGCGATATCACCAGCGTCATTGACGGCATCGCCTTCCAGACCAATATTCTGGCGCTTAACGCCTCGGTGGAAGCGGCACGTGCCGGGGAGCAAGGCCGTGGGTTCGCGGTCGTTGCGGGGGAAGTACGTAACCTGGCCAGCCGCAGCGCTCAGGCGGCGAAAGAGATCAAATCCCTTATTGATTCCACCACCGAAAGCGTTGCAACCGGCTCCCGGTTTGTGCACCTTGCGGGCGACAGCATGGATGAGATCCGCGCCAGCGTCGGGAGCGTGTCAGGCATAATGCGTGAAATATCTATTGCCACCCGCGAGCAGATGAAAGGGATCCATGAAATTAACCACGCGGTGACTCATCTGGATCGCATGGTGCAGCAGAACGCCGAGCTTGTTGTACAGTCTGCTGCGGCGGCCAGCGCGCTGCAAAGCCAGGCGGGCGACCTTGCTGAGACCGCAGGCCATTTCCGCATATAATTTTTCCCGGACGCGCGTTAAACAGGGAAAAAGTGCGTCCGCTGAAAGGTTTCAGGGATTTTGTCATTTTTGTTTAATCGTTGCGCCATTTTTTGATCGAAATCAGCATCCCACTCCTGCCCCTTTGGTGTTATGCAATGAGTAAATTGTGAACAACATCACGCTCGGGATGGGCAAAAACGACGGGGTATAAAATGGCACGAGTTAAAACAAGTCTGAAACTGTTTGGCGGGGATACGGTAGTGGTGCGTTGCTCAGAGCGTTGCCGCATCCATCTGATAAGTTCGAAAGGACAGAAACAATCGCAGGCAGATATCCTTACCGTCCAGGACGATAAGGCCTGGCTGACGGTGCCTTACACCGGCACCTGGGATGTGCTGATCGACAGCCACAGCCAGTCGCTCGAACATTCCGTAAGTTACGTGGCAGCATAACCATAAACGCCCGGCCAGCCGGGCGTATTATCAGGCAAAACCTGGCCGCAGCGTATTGCTGAGCGGGTTCCCTTCCAGCAGCGCTTTCACCTTCACCACCAGCTCACTCAGACAGTCGTCCTGCATACCGAGACGCGTCAGCTCCTGATCGAGCGAGAAAAGGTACTGGGCGTTAGTACCCAGCGGTCCACTGGCGGCGGCAATCAGCGGGGCAATCACCTGGGTTCGGGTGTCGGCTTCATACAGCGGGTGGCGCGGATCCATAATGAACACCAGCGCGTTGACGGTGCGGCCGTCATCCAGTTCCAGCTTGCACCAGCTGGGCATATAGCAGCCGGTGATCATCTCGCGCTTCCACAGCAGCGTCAGCTCATCTTCCAGCGTGGTATCCGGCAGCCGGTATGCCACGCCCGTGGTGCGCCCGCCCTCTTTTAGTGCAAGCATGCGTCCTGGCTGACACGCGCTGCCGCGTCCGGCGGTCAGGCGCAAACAGAAGGCGCGGTGCCAGCCAGGCAGCGTTCCGGTTGCCGATTCAACAAATTCGAGCGCCGGGTTCCACATCAGCGAGCCGTAACCAAAGATCCAGACCGGGCCATCATCCGGGCGGCAGGCCAGCGTTGCCGCAAGCGACGCCGCACGTTGTTCAGCCGACCACAGAAGCGATTCCTCAATAGCACCAAATGCCGTCTTACAATCTGCCTTCATCAAGAAATCACGCGTTAACACATTCCACCTCCGCCACTGCATGCTTCCTTGCGACATCTGTAATTCGCCTTCCCGGCATTCTGTGCTGTTCATTTTAACAGCAGTTGAGCAACGATAAGCAATTCGCGGGCCAGATGCAATACAGCGGCAGGTCAACCGCCTGAAATGTCAAAAGGGAGGCAGCGTATTATTCGCGGCTATTTCTTTTTGTGCCATTTATCATCGTCCCCTTTCTCATAGTCATTTTTTACGGCGGCCCAGGCCACCTTATGGGCCGTCTCTTCGCGGCTGGCATCGTCCCGGCGATCTTCTTTATCTTTGTACTGATCCCAGGCGCTGTTAAAGGCTTCTTTGTAGATTTCCTGGGCGTGGGCAGGCAATACGTTTTGCACGTTATCTGGTAATTCGCTTTTCGATTTGTATGGCATCGTTAACCCCTCTTTTGGCTAAAAGATAAGTGTGGACGACGATACGCGAGGGTGCCAGCCAACAGAAAGAAATGAACAATATAAAAATGCAAGTCATTGTTATTAAATTAATATTTAACAGAGATAGGCCATTATAAGCCTCAGGCATAAAAATTATAATAAAGGGTAAAACTAAGTAAAAAATACAGGGTATTTAACAGATTTCTGTTAGTTTAATACCTTTAAAATCTATCTATAATTACAAGCACCTGCATTGTTGGAGAAACACATGACAGCAACACACGAGGCGGTGAAAACCCGCCACAAGGAGACCTCTCTCATTTTCCCGGTTCTGGCACTGGCTGTGCTGCTCTTCTGGGGAAGCAGTCAGTCATTGCCAGTGGTTGTGGGGATCAATATTCTGGCTCTGGTGGGTATTTTAACCAGCGCATTTAGCGTGGTACGCCATGCGGATGTTTTAGCCCACCGTCTTGGAGAGCCGTATGGGTCATTAATTTTAAGCCTTTCGGTTGTGATTCTTGAAGTCAGTCTCATTTCCGCATTAATGGCCACCGGCGACGCCGCGCCAACGCTAATGCGCGATACGCTCTATTCCATCATTATGATTGTTACCGGCGGCCTGGTCGGTTTTTCACTTTTATTAGGTGGTCGCAAATTTGCCACCCAGTACATGAACCTTTTTGGCATTAAACAGTACCTGATTGCCCTGTTCCCGCTGGCGATTATTGTGCTGGTATTCCCGATGGCGCTGCCGGGTGCAAATTTCACCACCGGCCAGGCGCTGCTGGTGGCGCTGATTTCCGCGGCGATGTACGGCGTGTTCCTGCTGATCCAGACCAAAACGCACCAGAGCCTGTTTGTTTACGAGCATGAAGACGACGGTGACGACGATGACCCGCATCACGGTAAGCCGTCGGCTCACAGCAGCGCGTGGCACACGGTTTGGCTGATCGTGCATCTGATTGCCGTTATTGCGGTCACCAAGATGAATGCGAACCCGCTGGAGGCGCTGTTAACTGAACTGAACGCGCCGGTCGCCTTTACCGGTTTCCTGGTGGCCCTGTTGATCCTGTCGCCAGAAGGCCTGGGAGCGCTGAAAGCGGTGCTCAATAATCAGGTGCAGCGTGCGATGAATCTGTTCTTTGGCTCTGTTCTGGCGACCATCTCCCTTACCGTTCCGGTGGTGACGTTGATTGCTTTTATGACGGGAAATGAATTGCAGTTTGCGCTGGGTGCGCCAGAGATGATTGTGATGGTGGCATCCTTGCTGCTGTGCCAGATTTCCTTCTCCACCGGCCGCACCAATGTGCTGAACGGCGCGGCGCATATGGCGCTGTTTATTGCGTATCTGATGACAATATTTGCGTAATTTTTTTGCGGGGTGGCGCTGCGCTTACCCGGCCTACAAAACCCGTAGGCCCGCGCAAGCGTAGCGCCGCCGGGCAAAGAAAAACCCGCCGAAGCGGGTTTTTTTATTAGTTGCTGGTATCCAGCTCGTCGAAGCTCTTCACCAGATCGTCAATCGCTTTGATCTGTTTCAGGAACGGCTCCAGCTTATCCAGCGGCAGCGCGGATGGACCGTCGCATTTCGCGTTAGCCGGATCCGGGTGCGCTTCAATGAACAGACCCGCCAGGCCGGTTGCCATACCGGCGCGCGCCAGTTCGGTCACCTGCGCACGACGCCCGCCAGACGCGGCGCCAAACGGGTCGCGGCATTGCAGGGAGTGGGTCACGTCGAAAATCACCGGAGACTGGTTAGAGACGTTCTTCATCACGCTGAAGCCCAGCATATCCACAACCAGGTTGTCATAACCGAAGTTTGAACCACGGTCGCACAGGATAACCTGGTCGTTACCGCCTTCGATAAACTTGTCGACGATGTTACCCATCTGGCCTGGGCTCACGAACTGCGGTTTTTTCACGTTAATCACGGCACCGGTTTTCGCCATCGCTTCTACCAGGTCAGTCTGGCGAGCGAGGAACGCCGGAAGCTGAATCACGTCTACCACATCAGCCACCGGCTGTGCCTGAGACGCCTCGTGCACGTCGGTGATCACTTTCACGCCAAACGTCTGTTTCAGCTCCTGGAAAATCTTCATCCCCTCTTCCAGGCCCGGGCCACGGTATGAGTGAATGGAGGAGCGGTTGGCTTTGTCAAAAGAGGCTTTAAACACGTACGGGATGCCCAGTTTTTGGGTCACGGTCACGTAGTGTTCGCAGATGCGCATAGCGAGATCGCGGGATTCCAGCACGTTCATACCGCCAAACAGCACGAACGGCAGGTCGTTTGCCACGTTGATATCACCAATGCTAACCACTTTTTGTTTCATAGGATCGCCTTATTCAGGTGTGAATCGGAATTAAGATTAATGCAGTGTAATGTGTTTATGCGCGATCGCGTTGATCTGCGCGCGGATCATCTCGCTGATCGGGTCTTCCGGACATTGTTCGACGAAATAATTTAAATCATTCAGCGCCACGTGCTCGCAGTCGAGCTGCGCATAAATCAGGCCGCGGTCGCGGATTTCGTACGGATCTTCCGGATTGAACTGCAACAGCACTTCGCTTGCGCGCAGGGCCAGCTCCATCTGACGCTCTTCCATCAGCGCAGACTTCAGCGTATCCAGGAGCTTGCGGATCACTTCGGCGTTATCGGCTTCATCGAGATCTTCATTGAACAGCTCAGCTATCGGGCTGATGTTGCCTTTCAGCCAGACGTCCAGCGTATGCTCATCCAGCGTGTCGCCGTTAAACGGATTGATTAACCACATCTCACCGTCCAGCCACTCCGCCCGCAAAATCATCTGCGTCGGGAAAATGACCGGCACCAGTGGAATCTCCAGCTCGTGCGCAACCCACAGTAAAATGGCGCCCAACGCGACGGCGCTGCCCTGACGATTTTTCAACACCTGGTCCAGCCACAGTGCGTCAGACAGGCGGTACACGCCTCGCGTGTCGCAGAAACCCCATTCGCCGTAGAAAAGCTCAATCAGCTTCTCTAATTGCCAGTCCTGCGGACGTGCCTGATTGATCTCTTCGCGCGCCAGGCTGACCAGATTCTCCAGTTCAGCGTAAACGTACTGTGACGTAAAATCGTCGCGGATCATCTCTGAAATCAGGATCATACCATCGCAGAGCGGCACTTTGTTAAATTCGAAATCGGCTAAGGACCTCATGACTTACCCCAGTAACGGTATTCTTGTGGTGGCGAGTTTAATGATGATGTACAGCACCACCAGACCCAGCAAAAAGGCGATAAACCCTGTCTGCTGGCTGCGCGGACGATGACGCCCAAGCGCGATAAAACCCAAAACGATGTAGATGATAACGCCAAACAGCTTTTCAGTCAGCCATGCGCCTTTATCAGTAAATGGCAGATAGCCGGTCTTCCACATTAACCCGGCTCCGGAAAGGAACAGCACCGTGTCGATACAGTGCGGGGCGATGCGTACCCAGCGGGCGTTAATCAGCGGATTGTTGTTGTAGCGCCACCAGTAGCGGGCAATAAAAAAGCCAATGGTCAGGGCAACGGAAACCAGGTGAACGGAGATCAGCAGCGTAAACATGCTCATGACCGCTGCCCCAGCGTCAGACGTTCATTGCCGCCGTAATCCCGGCAGGTTTCCACGGCAGCGTATCCGGCATGCGTAAACAGCGCTCGCACCGCCTCTCCCTGCGTCCAGCCATGTTCCACCAGCAGCCAGCCACCGGGAAGCAAATGTTGCCGTGACGTTGTCACAATGTGATCGAGATCCGCAAGTCCCTGATTCGCAGCGACCAGCGCGGTCAACGGTTCAAAACGCACGTCGCCCTGCGCGAGATGCGGATCGTCTTCGTCGATGTAGGGCGGATTGCTGACAACCATTTCAAACATGCGGCTTTCAAGCGCGGCAAACCAGCTGCTTTGCAGAACGGAAACATTGTTCAGCCCCAGCCGTTCAACGTTGCGCCGCGCGAGGGCGACCGCATCAGGCATCACGTCTACCGCCGTCACGGTGCAGTCTGGCCGCTCGCTGGCAAGCGCCAGCGCAATCGCCCCGGTGCCGGTGCCGAGATCGAGGATCTGACACGGCTGCGCTGGTAACCGCGCCAGCGCCTGCTCCACCAGACACTCGGTGTCCGGGCGCGGGATCAGCGTGGCCGCTGAGACGTACAGTGGAAGGGACCAGAACTCGCGCTCGCCAACCAGATGCGCCACCGGCTCGCCGGTTTTACGGCGGGCAAGCAGCGTCTCCAGCTGCGATTGCTGTTCAGCGGTCAGCGCGGTTTCGCCGAAAGCCAGCAGATACGTGCGGGCTTTACCCGTCACATGCTCAAGCAGAATTTCGGCGTCGCGCTTCGGGCTTTCACTTGCGGAAAGCTCACTGGCGGCATGGCGTAACCAGCGCTGAAAATCCATTAATCCTGCTCGGACAGTGCCGCCAGCTGGTCGGCCTGGTATTCCTGCACGATAGGCTCAATCAGCATATCGAGCTTGCCTTCCATTGCCTCATCCAGACGGTACAGCGTCAGGTTGATGCGGTGGTCGGTTACGCGCCCCTGCGGGAAGTTATAGGTGCGGTTACGATCGCTACGGTCGCCGCTGCCCAGCAGGTTACGGCGGGTAGAGGCTTCCGCCTGCTGGCGTTTCGCCATTTCCGCCGCGTGGATACGGGCGCCCAGCACGGATAACGCCTTAGCTTTGTTCTTGTGCTGGGAACGTTCATCCTGACACTCAACCACAATCCCGGTGGGCAGGTGAGTAATACGGATAGCGGAGTCGGTGGTGTTAACGTGCTGACCACCTGCCCCTGAAGAGCGGAAGGTGTCGATGCGCAGATCCGCCGGGTTGATATCCGGCAGTTCCGCTTCCGGCAGCTCCGGCATCACCGCCACCGTACAGGCCGAGGTATGAATGCGCCCCTGCGATTCCGTCGCAGGCACGCGCTGCACGCGGTGACCGCCGGATTCAAATTTCAGTCGACCGTACACGCCGTCACCGCTGATTTTGGCGATAACCTCTTTGTAGCCGCCATGCTCGCCTTCGTTGGCGCTCATGATCTCCACGCGCCAGCGACGGGATTCGGCATAACGGCTGTACATACGGAACAGATCCCCGGCGAACAGCGCCGCTTCGTCGCCGCCGGTACCGGCGCGGACTTCCACAAAGGCGTTACGCTCATCGTCCGGATCTTTCGGCAGCAGAAGCACCTGAAGCTGCTGCTCCATCTCTTCTGAACGCGCTTTCGCATCCTGTAACTCTTCCTGCGCCATCTCGCGCATCTCAGGATCGTCGAGCATCATCTGCGCGGTTTCGATATCTTCCTGGACCTGTCGCCAGTCGGTAAAGCATTTTGAAACATCACTTAACTGCGCGTATTCACGCGACAGCGCGCGAAAACGTTCCTGGTCGGCAATGGTCCCGGCATCGCCGAGCAGCGCCTGGACTTCTTCATGGCGCTCGTGCAGAGCTTCCAGTTTAGCGACGATAGAAGGCTTCATAGGCGTAAATGCACCTTGTCTTAGAAAATGGGTATAGGGCGCTATTCCAGCCCGAGGCTGTTGCGCAGAATTGTCAGGCGTTCATCGTCCCCGTCACGGGCAGCCTGCTGAAGAGATTTGGTTGGTGCATGGATCAGGCGGTTGGTCAGTTTCCAGGCCAGATCCTGCATAATCGCCTGCGCGTCGCCGCCCTGTTCAAGGGCCGCTAACGCTTTGGCCGTCAGGTCATCACGCACCTGCTCCGCCTGACCGCGGTATTCGCGGATGGTCTCGCTGACGCTTTGCGCGCGCAGCCAGGCCATAAATTCGCTGGTTTCCTGCTCAACGATAGTTTCCGCCTGCACAGCCGCCGCCTTACGCTGGGCAAGGTTGTGCGAAATGATGCTTTGCAGGTCATCCACGCTGTACAGGTAGGCGTTCGCCAGTTTGCCCACTTCCGGTTCGACATCACGCGGAACGGCGATATCCACCAGCAGCATCGGCTGATTGCGGCGGGATTTCAGCGCACGCTCGACCATCCCTTTCCCGATAATCGGCAGCGGGCTGGCGGTAGAGCTGATAATAATGTCCGCCTCTTTCAGACGTTCATCGATGTCGCTCAACGCAATCACCTCAGCGCCCACTTCATCTGCCAGCACCTGTGCACGTTCGCGGGTGCGGTTGGCGATGATCATCTTCTTCACCTTGTGTTCGCGAAGATGGCGCGCCACCAGCTCGATGGTTTCGCCCGCCCCCACCAGCAGTACGGTGACGGTCGACAGCGATTCGAAGATTTGACGGGCAAGGGTACAGGCCGCGAAAGCAACCGAAACCGCACTGGCGCCAATGTCGGTTTCGGTTCGCACACGCTTCGCCACGGAGAATGACTTCTGGAACATTCGTTCAAGTTCGCTGGCTTTCAGATGCCCTTTCTGGGAATCCGCGAAGGCTTTTTTCACCTGGCCGAGGATCTGCGGCTCGCCCAGCACCAGCGAATCCAGACCGCTGGCCACGCGCATCAGATGGCTGACCGCATCGTTATCCTGATGCCAGTACAGGCTGTTGCGCAGCTCTTCTTCGTTGAGGTTGTGGTAGTCACATAGCCAGCGGATCAGCGCCTCATGAAGGTTGTCCTGCTCCTCCACGCTTAAATAGAGCTCGGTACGGTTGCACGTCGACAGCACCACGCCACCCTGCACCATCGGCTGTGCAAGCAGGCTGTCCAGCGCCAGGTCGAGCGTATCCGGCGAAAACGTAACGCGTTCTCGCAGTGAAACCGGGGCCGTTTTGTGGTTAATACCGAGTGCTAATAGGGTCATGTTGAGCGGGAGTAGTACCAGCGTTAATAAGGTTAGCAGGACGCATCATACAGGATGCGCGAGATCAATAAAAGAGACTGCCCCCTTTCGGAGTAATAGCTTACGCCACGCTTTGAGATAATTTGAACGTAGACGGTGGCACCCTTCAACGCTAGCATTAACAGTTATAACTGCAACGTATCTCAAGGATTTGTCATCATTATGACCCGAATGATTCGCCTGCTGCCTCTGGCGGCCCTGGTTCTGACCGCCTGTTCCGTTCATCAGCCGAAAGGCCCGGGCAAAAGCCCTGACTCACCGCAGTGGCGCCAGCACCAGCAGGACGTGCTGAAATTAAGCCAGTATCAGACCCGCGGTGCATTTGCTTATCTCTCTGACGAGCAAAAAGTTTACGCTCGCTTCTTCTGGCAGCAAACGGGTCAGGACAACTATCGCCTGCTGCTGCTGAACCCGCTGGGCAGCACCGAACTGGAGCTGAACGCGAAGCCTGGCGAAGCGCAGATTACCGATAACAAAGGCCAGCACTACACGGCAACCGACGCCGAAGAGATGATTGGCAAGCTGACCGGGATGCCGATTCCGCTCAATAGTCTGCGCCAGTGGATCCTTGGCCTGCCGGGTGACGCAACCGACTACACGCTCGACGATCAATACCGTCTGAGCCAGGTAAATTACACTCAGGGCGGTAAAACCTGGAAAGTGGTGTACAGCGCGT
The DNA here is from genome assembly GCF_001922365.1 of Enterobacter cloacae complex sp. AR_0002. Lineage (NCBI taxonomy): Bacteria > Pseudomonadati > Pseudomonadota > Gammaproteobacteria > Enterobacterales > Enterobacteriaceae > Enterobacter > Enterobacter cloacae complex sp. AR_0002. The sequence continues at coordinate 942,946 of NZ_CP018814.1, read as the reverse complement.
ATGACAGCAAGACTCAACCGTCGCTGCCGTCCAATATGGAGCTGACGCAGGGTAGCCAGCGTATCAAGCTGAAAATGGACAACTGGATCGTTAAATGATGACCCACTGGCCCTCTCCCGCAAAACTGAACCTGTTTCTCTACATTACCGGGCAGCGCGCTGACGGCTATCACACCCTGCAAACGCTGTTTCAGTTTGTCGATTACGGCGACACGATCTCCATCGAACCGCGTCAGGACGGGCAGATTCACCTGCTGACGCCGGTCGACGGCGTGGCGCATGAGGATAACCTGATCGTGCGCGCTGCTCGCCTTCTGATGAAAACGGCGTCGTCGTCGGGTCGTCTGCCTGCGGGAAGCGGTGCGGATATCCGTATCGACAAACGCCTGCCAATGGGCGGCGGTCTTGGTGGCGGTTCATCGAACGCCGCGACCGTACTGGTGGCGCTTAACCACCTCTGGGACTGCGGTCTGACGACGGACGAACTGGCAGCGTTAGGATTGACGCTGGGCGCCGATGTACCGGTGTTTGTGCGCGGCCACGCGGCGTTCGCTGAAGGTGTCGGTGAAATCCTCACGCCGGTCGATCCGCCGGAAAAATGGTATCTGATCGTTCACCCTGGCGTGAGCATTCCTACCCCGGTCATCTTTAAAGATCCTGACCTGAAAAGAAATACCCCGGTACGGTCAATAAAAACGTTATTAAATTGTGAATTCAGCAACGATTGCGAGGATATCGCAAGAAAACGTTTTCGCGAGGTTGATGCGGTGCTTTCCTGGCTGTTAGAATACGCGCCGTCGCGCCTGACCGGTACAGGGGCCTGTGTCTTTGCTGAATTTGACACCGAAACCGCCGCCCGTCAGGTGCTTGAGCAAGCGCCGGTTTGGCTGCATGGTTTTGTAGCACGCGGGATGAACATCTCCCCCCTACAGCAGGCCATTCTGGCGCAGACTGAGTTTCGGTGACAACGTCACCCTGTTCCAGACGTTGCATCGCGCTCTTTAATACACCGCCTGGATAGCGTTTGCTTAGGCCCCGCAGTTTGCGGCGAACGCTATCCACCACTGGACGCATGCCTGAGGTTCTTCTCGTGCCTGATATGAAGCTTTTTGCTGGTAACGCCACCCCGGAACTAGCACAACGTATTGCCAACCGCCTGTACACTTCCCTCGGCGACGCCGCTGTAGGTCGCTTTAGCGACGGCGAAGTCAGCGTACAAATTAATGAAAATGTACGCGGTGGTGATATTTTCATCATCCAGTCCACCTGTGCTCCAACGAATGACAACCTGATGGAATTGGTTGTTATGGTCGACGCGCTGCGTCGTGCTTCTGCTGGCCGTATCACTGCTGTTATTCCTTACTTTGGCTATGCACGTCAGGACCGTCGCGTCCGTTCCGCGCGTGTGCCAATCACCGCTAAAGTTGTCGCTGACTTCCTGTCCAGCGTCGGCGTTGACCGCGTACTGACGGTTGACCTGCACGCAGAGCAGATCCAGGGCTTCTTCGACGTGCCGGTTGATAACGTATTCGGCAGCCCAATCCTGCTGGAAGACATGCTGCAACTGAATCTGGACAACCCGATTGTGGTTTCTCCGGACATCGGCGGCGTGGTACGTGCGCGTGCTATCGCGAAGCTGCTGAACGATACCGACATGGCGATCATCGACAAACGCCGTCCGCGCGCTAACGTTTCTCAGGTGATGCACATCATCGGTGACGTGGCTGGCCGTGACTGCGTGTTGGTGGACGACATGATCGATACCGGCGGTACGCTGTGTAAAGCCGCTGAAGCGCTGAAAGAGCGTGGTGCGAAACGCGTATTCGCTTACGCCACTCACCCGATCTTCTCCGGCAATGCAGTAAACAACCTCCGTAACTCCGTCATTGACGAAGTTGTGGTGTGCGATACCATTCCACTGAGCGACGAGATCAAAGCGCTGCCAAACGTGCGTACGTTGACTCTGTCCGGGATGCTGGCCGAAGCAATTCGTCGTATCAGCAACGAAGAATCGATCTCTGCAATGTTCGAACACTGATCGAACACGGCCAAAAAACCCGCTACGGCGGGTTTTTTTGTTTATAGTATTTATTTGTATGACTTATGCCACCTTCACCTGCCATTCATATGACAGATGATGCGCACACGGATGATAGATAATTGTGAAAAAAGTAACCTCCTCACATGTTCTGCCCTTTCGCGCCCTCATCGACGCCTGCTGGAAAGAGAAATACACGTCGTCACGCTTTGTTCGTGACCTGATAGCCGGGATCACCGTCGGGATTATTGCCATCCCGCTGGCGATGGCGCTGGCGATTGGTAGCGGCGTCGCGCCGCAGTACGGGCTGTACACCTCGGCCGTTGCGGGGATTGTGATTGCGCTGACGGGCGGGTCCCGCTTCAGCGTCTCCGGCCCGACGGCCGCCTTTGTGGTGATCCTCTACCCGGTTTCCCAACAGTTTGGTCTGGCAGGCCTGCTGGTTGCCACCCTGATGTCCGGCATCTTTTTAATTCTGTTTGGTCTGGCCCGCTTTGGTCGCCTGATTGAATATATTCCCCTTTCCGTAACGCTGGGGTTCACCTCGGGGATAGGGATTACCATCGGGACCATGCAGATCAAGGATTTCCTCGGCCTGCAAATGGCCCATGTTCCGGAGCACTATTTACAGAAAGTGGGCGCGCTGTTTATGGCGTTGCCGACGGCCAACCTGGGCGATGCGGCCATTGGCATCGTTACCCTCGGCACACTTATCGTCTGGCCTCGCTTAGGCATTCGTCTCCCGGGGCATCTGCCCGCTCTGCTGCTGGGCTGCGCGGTGATGGGCGTCGTCAACCTGCTCGGTGGACAGGTCGCCACCATTGGCTCCCAGTTCCACTATGTTCTGGCGGACGGCTCACAGGGCAGCGGCATTCCGCAGCTGCTGCCGCAGCTGGTTCTGCCGTGGGACATGCCGGGTTCCAGCTTTACCCTGAGCTGGGATTCCCTTCGCGCTCTGCTGCCCGCCGCATTCTCCATGGCAATGCTGGGCGCGATCGAATCCCTGCTCTGCGCCGTCGTGCTCGACGGCATGACCGGCACTAAGCACAAAGCCAACAGCGAGCTGGTCGGCCAGGGCTTGGGGAACATCGTTGTACCGTTCTTCGGCGGTATTACCGCTACGGCTGCGATTGCCCGTTCCGCCGCGAACGTACGTGCGGGCGCGACATCACCGGTTTCGGCGGTCATTCACTCCCTGCTGGTGATCATGGCGTTGCTGATCCTCGCCCCGCTGCTTTCATGGCTTCCGCTCTCTGCCATGGCTGCGCTGCTGCTGATGGTGGCCTGGAACATGAGTGAGGCGCATAAGGTGGTTAACCTGCTGCGCCGCGCGCCGAAAGACGACATTATCGTGATGCTGATCTGCATGTCGCTGACCGTGCTGTTCGATATGGTTATCGCTATCAGCGTCGGCATAGTGCTGGCCTCGCTGCTGTTTATGCGCCGCATCGCGCAGATGACGCGTCTCTCCCCGGTTAACGTTGAGGTGCCTGACGATGTGCTGGTGCTGCGCGTGATTGGTCCGCTGTTCTTCGCCGCAGCGGAAGGTTTGTTCAGCGATCTGGAATCCCGCATCGCGGGCAAACGGATTGTGGTGCTGAAGTGGGATGCCGTCCCGGTGCTGGATGCCGGCGGTCTGGATGCCTTCCAGCGCTTTGTTGCCCGCCTGCCGGAAGGCTGCGAGCTGCGGATAAGTAACCTCGAATTCCAGCCCCTGCGCACCATGGCGCGCGCAGGCGTGCAGCCGATCCCTGGCCGATTGTCCTTCTACCCTAACCGTGAAGCTGCATTAGCGGATCTGTGAGTCATCTGATGCAGAGACGCGTCTTTGCATCATCACCCCGATCGCCTGCTGGAGCCATTCAAGCACGGCAGGCGTCATCCACGTGCCTTTCATCAGATGCGGCTCCTGCTGCATGGCGAGGCGAAATTTTTGCTGGGTCTGCGGGTTTGTTCCTGCATAGGACTGGAATAAAACCAGCCACTTTTCTGCCAGCTTTTGCGCATCGTCAGAAGCGGGACTGAGATTATCTCGCTGTGCCTGATGCAGCTTCGCCACCAGCGGCGGCCACTCCATCATCCGGTCAAAGTAGTGCGCCCGGGTAAAGGCCATCTCTTCGGCAGTGAGATATTTCTCCCAGATGCTGAGCTTTGATTCGGCAAACGCCCGCGTGATGTAATCAGTTATCTCCGGCGTAATGCCGGTTTGCTCCTGCATCTGCGGCTCCACGCTGTGCATCTCGTTCAGGCGGGTCAAAAATTCCGGTTTGCCTGCGGTATCCTGCTCCAGGCGTTCCATCCACCGTGAAGCCAAATCGGTCGCCCGCGCGTCCGTGACGCTGACGTTCTGTTCCAGCAAGTGTTTAACCTCCCTCACCAGCCCCGACCAGATATCCGCCAGCGCCTCTTTCTCTATCGCAAACGGCAGTTGCTGCAACTCTTCTTTGCTAAACCAGCGATCGTACATATTCATTAACTCCAGAGTCTGTAGCCAGGATTCCAGATCCGGCGTCGCATCGTCGGTCAGCCCGGTACGCAATTCCACCAGCCGGTTGCGCAGCGTATGGATACTACGCAGTTGCTTGTCCAGCAGAGTGATTTGCCCGTCGAGTAATTCGGCTAATGACAGCGAACGCTGTTTCAGAAAATCCCTGATTTCGGCAAGCTCCAGCCCGGCTTTTGCCAGCGTCTGGATCATATGCAGACGCTGCACATCCGCCAGGTTATAAAGCCGGTAGCCTGCCGCGCTTCTGGCAGAAGGTAACAACAGCCCTGTTTGCTCGTAGTGATGCAAAGTCCGCACGGTGATCCCGGCACGTTTCGCCAGTTCTCCCACCTGTATCAACATAACGGCTCCTTTTGTTCTGCCAGTGTCGTTACTCTGAAGCCTTACGTTACGTGAGGGTCAATGCGTCATGCAAAAAAAAACGACTTCAGATGAAGTCGTTTCGGTGTTCTTTATGGGGCACTAGCTATGCTTGCGCTGGTCGCGGCGGCATCGTTTATCGTAATGACGCACCCACCAGTATTTATCGCAGACTTCCTCATGTCCGCTCACGCGCGCCCCGGCGAGCCACAGTACCGCACCGAGGAAGATACTCAGCACCGCGCCATGCGCAAAGTATTGTGGGAGGTCAAGCTGCGGTAATTGGTTTAAGATTGAATAACCGACACCGGCGACCATCACGAACAGTCCCAACCCCATTAGCACGTTACCGAGCATTGAAGCGTTTTTGCGTTTCATATGTCACCTCCGGAACTTTGGGTTGTCAGGGGAAAAGCCCCTTCTCCTTGTGTGTAAAGTATAGACAACGCCTCTTATATGAGTTGCGTGAATGATCACATTTACTGATAACTCCCGGACAAAAATTTACAAATAAGACATTGAACAGCTTGAAATTCTAATTGTTCAAAGAAGAAATTATTCGCATTTCGGTGTACAGCAGGCAGAACTTTGTCAAGCGGCGCGCCAGACAGTAAACTACGCGCCAGATCTGGAACCCATTAGGAAGTAAATCGTGACGATTAAACTGATTGTCGGCCTCGCCAATCCGGGCGCAGAGTATGCTGCTACCCGCCATAACGCCGGTGCCTGGTATGTTGATCTGCTGGCGGAGCGTTTGCGCGCTCCCCTGCGTGAAGAACCCAAGTTTTACGGGTATACCTCACGCATCAATCTTGCGGGTGCTGACGTGCGGTTGCTGGTGCCAACCACCTTTATGAACCTGAGCGGCAAAGCCGTGGCAGCTATGGCAACGTTTTATCGCATCAATCCGGATGAGATCCTGGTGGCCCACGACGAACTGGACCTGCCGCCAGGGGTGGCGAAGTTCAAACTGGGCGGCGGTCATGGCGGCCACAACGGCCTTAAAGACATCATCAGCAAACTGGGTAATAACCCTAATTTCCACCGTTTGCGCGTGGGAATCGGCCATCCGGGCGATAAAAACAAAGTTGTTGGTTTCGTACTGGGTAAACCCCCGGTTTCTGAGCAGAAGCTGATTGACGAAGCGGTAGACGAAGCGGCCCGCTGCACCGAGATTTGGCTTCAGGACGGCCTGACGAAAGCCACCAATCGACTGCACGCTTTCAAAGCGCAATAAACAAGGCCCTGCGGCATTTTTACCGCGCGGCACGTGGGTTACGTGTATAATAGGCGTAGTTATTTACTTTTCTTCAATCGGTTATCGTTAACGGATTGATTATCAAGAGATTAAGGTGATTTAGAAATGGGATTCAAATGCGGTATCGTCGGTCTGCCAAACGTGGGCAAATCCACCCTGTTCAACGCGCTCACCAAAGCAGGTATTGAAGCGGCGAACTTCCCGTTCTGTACCATCGAGCCGAACACCGGTGTTGTTCCTATGCCCGATCCGCGTCTGGACCAGCTCGCGGAAATCGTGAAGCCGCAGCGCATTCTGCCAACCACCATGGAGTTCGTGGACATCGCGGGCCTGGTAAAAGGCGCTTCCAAAGGTGAAGGCCTGGGCAACCAGTTCCTGACCAACATCCGTGAAACCGAAGCGATCGGCCACGTTGTGCGCTGCTTCGAGAACGACAATATCATTCACGTAAACAACAAAGTGGATCCGGCTGACGACATCGACGTCATCAACACCGAGCTGGCCCTCTCTGACCTCGACACCTGCGAGCGCGCCATTCACCGCGTGCAGAAGAAAGCCAAAGGCGGCGACAAGGACGCGAAAGCGGAACTGGCTGCGCTGGAAAAATGTCTGCCACAGCTGGAAAATGCCGGCATGCTGCGCGCGCTGAAAAACCTGACTGACGAAGACAAAGCGGCGATCAAATACCTGAGCTTCCTGACCCTGAAGCCAACCATGTACATCGCCAACGTTAACGAAGACGGTTTCGAGAACAACCCGTATCTGGACAAAGTGCGTGAAATTGCCGCGGCTGAAGGTTCTGTAGTGGTTGCGGTTTGCGCTGCCGTTGAATCTGATATTGCAGAGCTGGACGACGCCGACCGTGAAGAGTTCATGGCCGAGCTGGGTCTGGAAGAGCCGGGCCTGAACCGCGTGATCCGCGCGGGCTATGAGCTGCTGAACCTGCAAACCTACTTCACCGCTGGTGTAAAAGAAGTGCGTGCGTGGACCATCCCTGTGGGTGCGACCGCGCCTCAGGCGGCCGGTAAGATCCACACCGACTTCGAGAAAGGCTTCATTCGTGCGCAGACTATCGCGTTTGAAGACTTCATAACCTACAAGGGTGAGCAAGGCGCGAAAGAAGCAGGCAAGATGCGTGCGGAAGGGAAAGATTACATCGTTAAAGATGGCGACGTGATGAACTTCTTGTTTAACGTCTGATTTGTTTTGAATAAAAAAAATCCACGCTTTGGCGTGGATTTTTTTATTGTGAGGTTAAAACACATTGTCTAAGAGATCAGTTTTCATGCTGGAATCTAAGGGAATGATTTCGGCAGACACAAGCCTAACGCCTGAAAAGAGCCCTCGCGCTAGCGCTCTTTAAGAGATGCAGGACTCTCAGATTTAGCGAGAATGACCCCACCAGTTCTTGGGATCCGTCTTCCGGAAGTCAGAAATATCCCCTCTGAATACCCTTTTTTAGTCACTCAACATGAGAAGGTATCGTTGCGTCAACCTCCTCAAGGGGTTTATATACGTCAATATGACAATGTAAACCGTAGTCATCTTTTTCCTCGTAGCCTTTTTTAAACTGCTTGATATAACTGCTGATACAGTTCCTTTTTTGCCACCGGTTATAGTTATCATTTTTTTGGCGCTTTTGAACTTAATACGCAGGGCCCGATTGAGACAACACGTTACGCTTCATATCCCAGGAATAAAACCAATCATGCCAGCCATTTTTTTTTGCTGGATAGCTACAGACAACGATCACTTCCTTTGACAGGTTGAATGTTAAGTAATAGAAAGTCGCACCTTCAGGAGGGGCAGACCAAAATAGTTTTTCGCCCTGCACATTGAAGATGGTCAAAACGGTTGGTAATGGCTTAGGCTCGCTTAACACAAAGACTAACTGGCGTGTTAAGTCGACCAATGCATAGCTTAAAAATGGCACACTAACCAGTATGTTACTTTCACCACACGCCCATTGAAGCAGGTCTTTTTCTTTAATACAAATGAGATTTTCAATCATTGGTAAACCTCAACGTTTAAAGTTTGATCTGCTTCAAATCACCTTCAAAAAGCCCCACAAGATATACCCGGTATCGGGCTGGCTGCACTTCTTTATACGTTAATATAGCGGAAAACTCTTTTAAACACTTTGAACATGTGTTTTTCGAAACATCTAATTGGCTTTCATCATAGCTATATTTCTTATGTTCACTATCAAGCTTCACACCTCTCATTTTCTTAACCAAAAAGCATTTTACCTCTTCTGTGAGCGTGTCAAACTCATATGAGTTTACGATAGAGTAGACTATTACCCCCTCGCATTCAGGGCATGTTATTTCCTTTCCATACTCTATGAAATCATTGTCAATGCCATCAAGGACTAATAACTTCTTTTTCAGTCGATTAGTAAGTTTCATTATTTAAATTTTAAGTTTATCAATAAAAAAGTAAGGCTATAAGAAATGGAGGATTTTATTAATCATTAACATCATTTAGTCAAACATTCCATTCTATATAAACACCACAATCGAAGCTTTTTTCATTAGACTGTACAACAATATTTCCCCATTCATGCCTCCATTGAAATCCATATGGGGGATTGTTAATTTTAAGATTAGGCTTTGATGTTATTTCATTCTCAACCCATACTGTCAAACGCTGCTGCTCATCCGATAAATTACTCAGACTAGCCCTTTTATCCCAATCCTCTAACGTTTTATAAAAACTTCCATCCTTACTAGTAAGGAATAATGATGGAGAAAAAGAAAATGCTGAAGGCCTCAGTTCCAAAATGAAAACTTGATCTTTCCATTTAACATTATCGATAGCGAAATAAAAAGGACCTACTGTAGTCAATGGCGAGAAAAACTTGTAAAATGCGGAATTTTTAAAAGTATCAACATCTTTTAATTCGATGGGGTAGTTGTTAATTTCTACAAATCCAGTATGAACATCAAGTTTCATTTCTAACATATCTAAACCACCTTTTTTGGAAGTGACTACTTTATATTCCAAACTATATATACCCCATGATTAAATGACTTTGTCTCATATGAGACTGAAACCCGCCCCCACTCAAAGTTCCACCTAATGATGTCTGTTTCCGTGGTATCAGGCGTGTCCAGGTTCAGTGATTCTTTCAGCCAATCAGACAGGCTTTTCACTGATTCATTTAGCATGTGAACAATAGTTCGTGCATTCCAATCATTTAATGATTTATAGTATTGACTATTTTTATCAACAAGATGAAGCATAAAATGAAAACCATAGCACACCGGGCGTATAGTAACTTGAAATTCTTTATCGAAAAACATTACTGAGTCAACAAGGTAGTGATTCGACATATTTTTATTTACAGCTTTGCGTTTTACTAATTCGTGGTATAAATCACACTTACAAAAGCCTTCTTCAGTATCTATTTTTAAAGGAAGACCATCAAGGTTTAGCTCACCGGTAATCGGGTTGAATTTAAATTCAATCATGCGACCTGAAGCTTATTTTTATTTGTAATAAAAAATGGCACTACAATGCAGCGTTGAGCAGTTTCATCTAATATAAAAGAATTATCTATTTTGATATTGACGTTGGCTCCAAATGCGTCCTCTGGTAATGGGTCGAATATAACATAATCTTTGTGAAGAACAGCACCTTGAGAAACATTGCCTTTTCCCCAGTAATTCAGCTTTTCGTCATAGTCTCTGGATCGTAACAACATTTGACTATGTGAAATCAGTAGCTCAACTATTTGTATTTTTTTTATCATTCATTACATTACCTCGATTTTTATTATCGTTCTACCGATAATGTGGGGTCAGTCCATTAAAAATAAAATGCTTGTGAAATTCTTTAAGGGGTTAATGATTAGCTGTAATATGAAAACTGATAGGGGAAGCACCCTTCCCCTGCTGCTCAAACTTTGAGCAGCAGGTTAGTAACAAGCGCAAACCCTGAAACCCCCATTATAGTTTAATTAGGATATTCGGCAACAACTAACCGCCTGATTTAGTCCTCTCCATTATACAAATCACCAGCATAATTAAATATTTTCAATTATTTTTTCTGTGAGATCAGCGTAACTAATAATTTCCTAAACGCCATTGCTGATATTTTGATTGCCGGTAAAGATAATTTTCATCTCTTTACCGAGCCATTCCCAACCAAAAAAATATAAAAAACGAACGGAAAAATAAATCCCCCACGTAATTATCTGTCAACAAAAATAAAAGTAAATATCCCGTATTAAATCTCCATCAACTTCATCAACAGTTCTGGTTTTGATTTTATTAAAGTCAGCTAAAATACCTTTCACTGGCACAGTAGACTTTGATATATCATCATAAAATGCTTTTTGTTGACTTTCCGGAACATATTTTTTTATTAAAAAAACAAGATTCTTTCGTAACTCTTTATCTGTCATCGCTTTTACTCCGGAATTATAGTAACACGTTCAAAAATAACAGGGTAATTACGTTCGATTGGTAGCAACTGTAATGCCCCACCTTTACCATACTCAGGATATGCACTGGTGAGAAGCTCATATCCAGGCCCTCGACCACCATTGGCAAGAGGTACTTGCACCTGAGGCACTCCATTTTTATACAGTTGTAATGTATCAAACTCACCTAATAAACGTGCATCACTCCATGAATCAGGATTACCTTTCTCATAAAAAATTTGATAGGCGTCCCTGGCTTCATGTGCAGATTTATATTTCGTATACCCAAAATAACTTAACGGGGCTGATTTATTTTCTATTGTCTGTGGAGCATATTTGCTATCCATATAACGATATGCTGTAGAAGGCATAGTCGAACTAGGGCCATTTGGACCAACATAGAAATCAGGTTTTGTTTTACCGCTACACTCGCGGCTCAACCCCCACGGATCCACCCACCCCAGCGCATTCGGCGCATACTGGTAAAGGTTAATCCCTCCCGCCAGCCCTATCGGGTCCTGCTGCGTAAATCGTCCGCAGTCCGGGTCATAATACCGGAACAGATTGTAGTGCAGCCCTGTCTCACGATCCAGGTATTGCCCCTGCATGCGCAGGTTCTGAGAATATCCTGATACCTGCGTCTCGCTTTCCCGCAGCAGCTTGCCCCAGGCGCTGTTCACCCCTTCCCAGCGCACCTGTCCTTCGCTATCCGTCATCCGTTCCGGCGTGCCGTTCGGCTGACAGTGGAACCAGAAGATTTCCGGGGCATCAACCCCGTCGATACGCGCCAGCGGATCGTAGCTGTCCTGATCGCTGTAGACGTAGGTCAGCGGCACATCCCCGTGCACTTCCTGCAACAGCCGGAACCCTTCCCAGACAAACCGCGTGGTGACTGGCTTACCGGTTGGCTGGCCGCCCAGCATCTGGCGGCGCGTTTTGCTGATGCGGCGACCGAGCGGATCGTAGCGGAAGCTGACCTGCGTCTGCGGCTTGTTGCGGTCCCGCGGCTGGCTGACCACCTCCGTCAGGCGATGCTCGCCGACGTAGCGGTAGTGCCAGCGGGTCTGTCCGTTATCTTTCTCCACGGTGCGTCCGTGGACGTCATAGCGCCAGCGAATGCCGTTCAGCTGCGTCAGCCGGTTGTGCGTAACCTTCTCAGCAGATCATTCGAGCGGGTTACCGGTAGTATCCCAGCGGTGCAACCAAGAGCACTGAAAATTACCGGTAACTATATCCCGGCGATGCAGGCGGCCAAGACGGTCATATTCGCTGCGGGTTCGTTAGTGTTAGTAGTTTGCGCCACGGTTGAATCCGATAATACTGAACTGGACGATGCCGACCGTGAAGAGTTTATGGAAGAGCTGGGTCAGGAAGGGCCAGGCGCGAAAGAAGGAGGCAAGATGCGTGCATAAGGAAAAGACTACATTGTTGAAGATGGCGATGTGATGAACTTCTTGTTTACGTTTAATTTTTATGAACGGGAAAAATCCACGCTTTCACGTACATTTTTTATTAGGGAGTCAAAAAAATATCTTAGAGATCTGACTTCTTGCTCACCTCCAAAGAAATGATTTGTGTAGTCGCAAGCTTTAACGTCTGAAAAGGCACCTCGATTAATCACTCAACAAGTAAGGCCAGACTCTAATACTTAGCGAGGCTGACACCACCGTTTCTTAGGAGAGGTCTGCCGGTCGACAATAATATATCTTCTAAATCCTTTTTTTTGCGAGCGGGAATCGTTAAAAGTTTTGAATCGCATTTTATCATAATAAGCAGGGCCTGATCGAGACAACGCGTTACGCTTCATACCATTTAAATAAAACCAATCATGCCAGCCATTTTGGTTTTCCACATAGCTAAAGACAACAACCCCTTCTTCGTTCAGATGATTTTTAAGTAATAGAAAAATGTGCCTCGTGGCAGTGCAGGCAAAGAAGCTTTTGCCCTAAGCATCAAATAGGGTTACAACGGTTAATAATGGCTTTTTATCGGTTAACACAAAAATTAACTCGCGTGTTGTAAGACCATTGCATAATCTAAAATGGTATGCTGAAATTTTTTTTATCCTTTAGCAATGATAACGTTTCTATGATTTGTTCCATTCTTTATCCAGAACATTTCATCTTGAGGTAACGTTCCATTACCGCAGAAATCAACAAGCTCACCTTGCCAACCATCAGGAACATATTTTTGATAATGCATACTTTCAACAGACTCCGAATATAGTCTTTTATTATCAAAATCTATAAGCAAATCCGGCATAAGATCATATATATCCCACCAAGTTGTTTTTTGCGAAAGCCTACTAAAAAACTCATCAGCTATGTCATCCTTATCGAATGAATAGCCATCTTTAATTAACCCATCAATAAAAATCTGCGCGTTTTCTTCATTTACTACGGGTATGTCATATCTTTCCTTATGGACATCCTGTAGATTTATTTCCACCCCACTTTTCACAAAATCCTCTATCCATTTAATTCTATCTAAAACCCACATTTCTTTGAACGCCACGAACCAATAATATATTCCTTCTTTCTTTACTATCACAAGGAGATCATCATCTTTATTAATATTCATATAGTAACCTATTTTACATTACCGGAGCCTGGAATCGCTACTTCTTCAAGCCATTCTGCCCATACTGATGGTAATACATACGATCTACCTGGCGTTGTTGGATCAACGTGCTTAGGAGCCAATACCCCTTGATTTAACGGATTAAGCATGCGTCAGGGGGTTGTGCGTGTACTTTCCAGCAAGTCGTTCGAGGTGGATTACCAGCAGACGATCGCAGTTGTCATAATTTCATTATTGCGTACAGCTGGTAAAAGACTTTTAAATGCTCAGAGTCTAATATCTAAAGACTTTACACTTAAAAGAATGAGCATGACGTAAAGAAAAAGGTAAGTTGCGTGCAGAAAGCATAAAATCAAATCGTTAAAAATGGCGATGGGATGAACTTCTTGTTTAAAGTTTGATTTGTTTTTTATGAAAAAAACGAACTTGCGCACCCTTAGGAAAATAGAACTCAAGGTATTTTTCAGCTCTGTCTTGAAACGTTCGTTCTTTGACGTAGTTATAAGAATCATTAAAATATTTGTACGCTTCATCAAATTGATTCAACTCATAAAAAACCATGCCGAGGTCGATTAACGGCGCTGTCTCTATATCCGATCCACGTGTACTAAGTATCCTCTCCCCCCATTTTTTCGCCTCATCGTTCTCCTTGAGAGCAAAGCAAGCACTGTACATGTACGCAGAGTTGCAGTTGGCAATTTTCCATTCGATCTGCGGCTCAGGAAGAGCCTGCCGGACATTTTGTTATTGCTCTAAAGCCTCGGCTTATTTTTTTATCATGAAATTCGTTTCCTTTTTCTATAAGAGATGTAAATATTATTCATGTGTTTATTCATTAGCAATAGCAAATAAACCTCCTCACCTATAAAAAGGGGAATAAGAAATAAATGCTTTTAGAAGCAAGGAGGTATCTAAGACAGTAAATCTTTATTATTAAAAAATTTAAAAACTAACCAAAAAAGAATTTCTTAAACCCTTCAACCTCAACATCTTTTAGTTTAGTTTTAAGCATCACATCGATATCTTCCAGAAAATCTTCTCTTAAATTAAATTCATCATCTGTAGCATCACCATCATAATTATTTTGTTCCATCTCAATAGCAGAACAAAAAGCATTCAAAAAGTCAGCTAAGGAACCAGAAATTATAAAGTTTCGTTTTTGAATGCTACCATAAACAGGAGATGTTAGATTTTGGGTGTCACAAAAAAGAACGTCACCATTTCTTTCAGCAAAGATTATATATTCATCGCGCCAAGCCGTATCATTTTGAACTCGCCAACCGGATAATATTTCGTTGAGATCTTGAGGTTCAATAATCTGTAAATAAAAAGTACCATCAAATGTTGGACTGTCATTTAAAATCAAATGACGATAAAAAAAATCAACCTCCCCATTTAAATTCACGGGAAAAGAAGTCTCATTTTCATCGTCTGTATAGTCTATCTCTCCCATATTCAATTCATTCATTTTAAATTTGTTCACAAGATCTTGGACTGCATTTTTTATGTTCATCTTTCCACCTATAATTGCTTACATCGTTGTCTAGATTTTAGTGTTCTTTCTCTATCGATTAAGCGCCCACGCGTCGAGTTCTTAGTATTCCCTCTATGTCCTTGATCACCATGGACATGCTCATTGAACTTGTCGGGATGGTTATGATTTTTCAAGAATACAATGTTCCTCGGATCACCTTGCCATTTGGAACCAAGTGTACCATTGCCTTCTACCGAATTGATATGATGCCCGGTATAGCCTGCCCGGGACATCACAGAGGTTAGGCTCTTGTTGGGAGTCTTCAAAATTAAATCCCTCTCTTGCGCTGTCCAATTTCTTGTGCCAGCCCCACCATCCTGCAATAAGGCTTTTTCTTGCACCCATGCCCTAGAAATAGCAGAGCTTCTAGCTCCACCTTGAGCAGAAAGAGAATCATGTGGCCGGTAACGAATGAGATCGTCAGGAGTCAACCCCCACGGATCTGCCCACCCCAGCGCATTCGGCGCATACTGGTAAAGGTTTATCCCCCCCGCCAGCCCTATCGGGTCCTGCTGCGTAAACCTTCCGCAGTCCGGGTCATAATACCGGAACAGATTGTAGTGCAGCCCTGTCTCACGGTCCAGGTATTGCCCCTGCATCCGCAGGTTCTGAGAATATCCTGATACCTGCGTCTCGCTTTCCCGCAACAGCTTGCCCCAGGCGCTGTTTACCCCTTCCCAGCGCACCTGTCCTTCGCTATCCGTCATCCGTTCCGGCGTGCCGTTCGGCTGACAGTGGAACCAGAAGATTTCCGGGGCATCAACGCCGTCGATACGTGCCAGCGGATCGTAGCTGTCCTGATCGCTGTAGACGTAGGTCAGCGGCACATCCCCGTGCACTTCCTGCAACAGCCGGAACCCTTCCCATACAAACCAGGTGGTGACTGGGTTACCGGTTGGCTGTCCGCCCACCATCTGGCGACGCGTTTTGCTGATGCGTCGCCCGAGCGGGTCATAGCGTAAGCTGGCCTGCGTCTGCGGCCTGTTGCGATTCCGCGGCTGGCTGATGACCTCCGTCAGGCGATGCTCGCTGTCGTAGCGGTAGTGCCAGCGGGTCTGGCCGTTATCCTTCTCCACGGTGCGGCCGTGGATGTCATAGCGCCAGCGAATGCCGTTCAGCTGCGTCAGGCGGTTGTGCGTGACCTTCTCAGCAGACTCTTCAAGCGATAAAGGTTCTGTTGTGGTAGCGTTTTGGAACGCGGTTGAATCCGATATCGCTGAAATGAACGACGCCGATCGTGAAGATTTCATGGCCGAGCAGGGTCTGAACCGCGTGATCCGCGCGGGCCATGAGATGCTCAGCCTGCAAACCTACTTCACCGCGGGCGTAAAAGAAGTGCGTGGACCATCCCTGAGGGTGCGACTGCGCCTCAGGCGGCCGATAAAATCCACACCGATTTCGTGAAAGGCTTTATTCGTACACAGACTATCGTGTTTGAAGACTTTATCACCTACAAGGGAGAGCAAGGCGCGAAAGAAACAGGCAAGATGCGTGCGGAAGGCAAAGATTACATCATTAAAGATGGCGATGTGATGAACTTCTTGTTTAACCTTTGAGTTGTTTTTAATGGGAAAAATCCCCGCTTGGGCGTGGATTTTTTTTTACATGGTAAAGAGAATGATGTCGGCAGTCGCAAATTTTAACGTCTGAAAAGGGTGCTGGTGTAAACGCTCTGCTGGTCAGGCAAGTCTCTTACCTTTAGCAGGTATACCCCCTTTGCGTACGCCAGTTTCAGGCACTCTTGTCGCTGTAATTTTAATGTTAAATGTGAATTTAGTACGAAGGTCCTGATCTAGACAACGCGTTACGCTTCATATCCCAAGAATAAAACCAATTATGCCAGCCATTTTGTATTACTGTAAAATTACATACAACAACCACTTCCTTTGACTGGTTTAATGTTAAGTAATAGAAAATAGCACTTTCAGGAGATGCAGACCAAAATAGTTTTTCACCCTGAGCGTTGAAGATGGTCAAAACGATTGGTAACGGCTTTGTCTCGCTTAACACAAACACAAATTGGCGTGTTGAATCGACCATTGCAATGTCTAAAAATGGTTTGCCGAAAATATATTTTATCCTTTAGCGATCAAAACGCTTCTATGATCAGTTTCATTTTTTATCCAGAACATTTCATCTTGAGGTAACGATCCATTACTGCAAAAATCAACAAGTTCACCTTGCCAACCATCAGGAACATATTCTTGATAATGCATACTCTCAACATATTCCGAATATAATCTTTTATTATCAAAGTCTATAAATAAATCCGGCATAAGTTCATATATATCCCACCAAATTGTTTTTTGCGAAAGCCTTTTATAAAACTCCTCAGCAATGTCATCCTTATCGTATGAATAACCATCGTTAATTAAACCATCAATGAATATCTGCGCGTTTTCTTCATTTACAACTGGTATGTCATATCTTTCCTTATGGGTATTCTGTAGGTTTATTTCCACCCCACTTTTCACAAAATCCTCTACCCATTTTACTCTGTCTAAGACCCACATTTCCTTGAACGCAACGAACCAATAAAATCTTCCTTCATACTTAACTATCACAAGGAGTTCGTCATCTTTATTGATATTCATATAGTAACCTATCTTACATTCCCGGAGCCTGGAATCGCTACTTCTTCAAGCCATTCTGCCCATATCGATGGTAATTCACACGACCTACCTGGCGTTGTCGGATCCACGCGTAATGTTTGATTTTTTTATAGAGTAACGAACTTATCCCTTTTGCGCAGATAGAACTCTAGATATTTTTTAGGTCTATCCTGAAACGCACGCTCTTTGCTGTAGTTATAAGCATCGTTAAAATATTTATACGCTTCCTCGAATTGATTTCACTCATAACAGACCATGCCGAGATCGATTAAGGGTGCAGTGTCTATATCCGATCCACGTGTCCGTAATGTCGTTTTTCCCCATTTGTTTTCCTCAGCATAATCCGCAAGATCAAAACATGCGCTGTACATGCAGGCAGCGATCCAGTTGGCGAGTTCCCATTCGAGCTTTGGCTCAGGAAGCGCTTGCCAGGCTTTTTGGTTTTGCTCTAAAGCCTCGGCGTATTTTTGGTTGTCGTGAAACTCGTTCCCTTGATCAATAGTATATTGTTATAGATATTATAATACTTAAGATCTTGTCCTTTTAAATAAAAAACTTTGCCTAAGAAACCGCCAAAAACACCATAATCTATGGTTAAATTTTATTTAAAATTATAAATTTATTACATTGCAATCAATCATTTTATAGCAAATATTTTTTAGTATTAAGGACTCTATAACATTCCAATCACCACCACCGAGGCCAGCTCCTATCCTTGGCATTTGTATAGAAAGGCGATTAACTAAAGCAAAGTCAGATAATTTTTCAAGACAAACTTTCAGAGAGTCATAACATACGTATTGTTTTTTGTCGTTGATATTTTTCTTTATACCATCCTGCGCATACATATTCGCAATAAATATCTTCTCCTGAGCATCAACCATAACAAAATCAATCACCCCTAATTCTGGGAAGTTATTTTCTTTGAAGCAACTAAGATAGCTTTTTTTTGCCGCAGGATATTTATTTGAAAGGGACAGAACAAAACCTTTACCCCACTTCCCTTTATTATTCACAATATGAGCAATAACTGTGGATTTTTTCAAAGGTTCCACAGCATCTCCAGACAAGTATTTTATTCGCTTTTTTTCTTGCAATGAACCCGTTGATGTTTGCCAGAAAACTTCAAATTCCTCATTTGAAATTTCTTCGGCGTCACTTAAGTTCAGGTCGCTTTTCTTACCATCATACAGCAGGAAGCCAACTTTTTCTTTTTTATCTAGCAAAGAGGAAGAAGCATAATAATTTCCATCTATAATATTTATTTGTCGCGTGGCTACTTCTCCTATGAACTCATTGAGAATAGTCCCTTCACCTGCAATAAAATCAACACTTCCTTTATAATATATTTTCACCTCAACCACAACTCCTCCCACTTTTAACAATTCTTTTAGAGACAATGAGATCTTTTGTGTTTAAGATCAAAAATGTATTTTTCCGGGGTTCAATTACATCTAA
Organism: Enterobacter cloacae complex sp. AR_0002; assembly: GCF_001922365.1. NCBI lineage: Bacteria > Pseudomonadati > Pseudomonadota > Gammaproteobacteria > Enterobacterales > Enterobacteriaceae > Enterobacter > Enterobacter cloacae complex sp. AR_0002. Next base: position 924,175 of record NZ_CP018814.1, on the reverse strand, counting down.
GCCAGTTACATCTAATTTTACCTGTAACGCTTGATGATAACCCAAAGGATCACCTCTATATTGATTGACTGTTGGGAATGTCACAATGTATGAGGGTAACGGAAGCTGACCTGCGTCCGCGGCCTGTTACGGTCCCGCAGCTGGCTGATGACCTCCGTCAGGTGATGTTCACCGTCATAACAGTAGTGCCAGCGAATGACGTTCAGCTGCGTCAGACGGTTGTGCGTGACCTTCTCAGCAGAGTCTTCAAGCGGTAAAGGTTCTGTAGAGGTAGCGGTTTACGCCGCGGTTGAATCCGATATCGCTGAAATCATCGACGGCGACCATAAAGAGTTCATGGCCGAGCGGGGGCTGAACCGCGTGATCCGCGCGGGCTATGAGCTGCTCAGCCTGCAAACCTACTTCACCGCGGGCGTGAAAGAAGTGAACGCGTGAATCATCCCTGTCGGTGCGACTGCGCCTCACGCGGCCGGTAAGATCCACACCGACTTTGAGAAGGGCTTCATTCGTGCGCAGACTATCGCGTTTTAAGACTTTATCACCTGCAAGGGTGAGCAAGGCGCGAAAGAAGCAGGCAAGATGCGTACGGAAGGGAAAGATTACTTCGTTAACGAGGTTCATGTGGTGAACTTCTTGTTTAACGTATGATTTTTTTTCATTCGATTTAGTTATTATTAACTTTAAAAAAAACCCTCTTTTAGAGGATTGTATTTTTTCCCTCCCCAAGGGTCGTCTAATAAAAACTTAGCAGGGATTGCTTCTTTTTCAGGCACAAGAGTAAAATTATAATAAATCTCGTCCCCCTCACAAACCTCATAAAGGAGCGAATAAATCTTGCCGGTTACGTTAATGCTTACATCAAATTTCTCTGTCGCAGATGCGATCTGGATCTTATTTTTATCCGTAATAAAAAATGGAACAACAATGCAGCGTTGTGCATTTTGATCTAATTTAAAAGCATTATCTATTTTGATATTGACGTTTGCTCCAAATGCGTCCTCTGGTAATGGATCGAATACAACATAATCCTTGTGTAAAACAGCGCCTTGAGAAGCATTACCTTTTCCCCACTGACTCAGCTTTTCGTCATAGTCTCTGGATCGTAACAATATTTGACTATGTGAAATTAGCAGATCTACTGTTTGCATGATCTTATCACTCATTATATTCCCTAGACTTTATTCTTGTTCCATATGATTGTTATGGAAAAACATTACCAATACTCGAACCTGCACCAAAATTACTGCTTTTAGATATCAGTTATAAGTTGTGCCGTGCCGTTGGATTGGCAATGGACCCAGAAGATATATGAAGCATCAACACTATCTACACGCGCCAGCAAATCGTAGTTGTCCTGACCACTTTCGTCGACGTAGGTGAACAGCACATCCCCGTGCGCTTCCCCCAGTAGGCAGTCATTCCCAGACACACCGGGTGGTGATGGCTTGCCGGTTGGCTGTCCGCCCAGCTTCTGGCGTCGCGTTTTACTGATGCGGCGACCGAGCGGATCGTAGCGGAAGCTGACCTGCGTCTGCGGTTTTTTGCGGTTCCTCGGGTTTGGCCGTTATCCTTCTCTACAGTGCAAGCATGGGTATTATAACGCCAGCGAATATCATTCAGCTGCGCCAGGCGGTTGTGCGTAATGTTCTCAACAGAACCTTCGAGCGGGTTAGCGGCTGCATCCCAGACCCCCTGCTCCTCTCCGGCCAGCGTGCCGTCCTGAACCAGGAGACGCTCGGCACTGTCTGTCGTACTGCCAGCGGTACCATTTGAACGGGTTATCGTCCCGCTCTTCGCGCACCAAGTTATTGCGGTAGTAGTAATCCCAGCGGCGCTGCGACGGGCGCTGGGTATTTTACTTACGACAGTGGATGTCATGACTCCAGAAAATGCTTACCTAGGGTTTTAGGTAAAGTAAATAATCCGAGGGATCAACCCTAACCCACACTTCAGCGTTTTATTTTTTGTGGGTTCCAATCAGAGTAATCAGCAACACGGATTTCATTAAGAACAAGATCTAGTGGAACATGTGCAATGCTATCTGCAATTTCATCATATGGCGCTGGCAACTCGAATGAAAAACCAAAGTCGTCATTTATAATAATACAGCCATTAAATATACGCTGTTTGTAAGTCAACCCTATTATTTCCCCCATCGTTTGACCTGTTTGTAATATTTTATTATACCTCCCCTTATAGTTTACGTTACAACCAATAGAAATGATCGTTCCATCTTCAAGGGTAGCGATTGTCATTGTGTCATCTACAATATATGCAAGCCTTTTATTATCATCAGGCAAGAAATAATCAAAGTAAGTTACCTTATAGCCAGCATATAACTCGCTTATGTACTTACTGATATTATCCCCCAAAAAAACGTTACCTAGTGCTCTTCCTGATAAAATATCAGCATTAAAATCAATCATTTTATACCCCCCCCATTAAGTAAAACTCCGTCAACATAAACAGGTGAATCGGTTATTAAATCATAATTTTTAAACTCTCCATGACCAATTCTCCCATATACTACATCAGCACCATCAACTTCGCGATAAACTTTCCAGTAATCATTACCATGAATATTAGGTTGAGTTGGAGTCCCTCCGGGATGATAATCTAATTTGTACGTAGTACCTGATTTTGTTGTTTTGACATATTGAATATGTTGGATAGCTCCTGGTTTATTGGCTTGTGGATATGTTCTCGTCCAACCTTTGGATGTCAAAATATTATGAACATCAGCGGGTTTTTTCCCTGTTAATCTATCCACCCATCTTTGTGTTATACGATCTTTTTGAGAAAAACCACATTTTAACCCCCACGGATCCACCCACCCCAGCGCATTCGGCGCATACTGGTAAAGGTTAATCCCTCCCGCCAGCCCTATCGGGTCCTGCTGCGTAAATAGTCCGCAGTCCGGGTCATAATACCGGAACAGATTGTAGTGCAGCCCTGTCTCGCGGTCCAGGTATTGCCCCTGCATGCGCAGGTTCTGGGAATATCCTGATACCTGCGTCTCGCTTTCCCGCAGCAGCTTGCCCCAGGCGCTGTTTACCCCTTCCCAGCGCACCTGTCCTTCGCTATCCGTCATCCGTTCCGGCGTGCCGTTCGGCTGACAGTGGAACCAGAAGATTTCCGGGGCATCAACGCCGTCGATACGCGCCAGCGGATCGTAGCTGTCCTGATCGCTGTAGACGTAGGTCAGAGGCACTTCCCCGTGCACTTCCTGCAACAGCCGGAACCCTTCCCAGACAAACCGCGTGGTGACCGGCTTGCCGGCTGGCTGTCCGCCCAGCATCTGGCGGCGCGTTTTGCTGATGCGTCGCCCGAGCGGATCGTAGCGGAAGCTGACCTGCGTCTGCGGCCTGTTGCGGTCCCGCGGCTGGCTGATGACCTCCGTCAGGCGGTGCTCGCCGTCGTAGCGGTAGTGCCAGCGGGTCTGTCCGTTATCTTTCTCCACGGTGCGGCCGTGGACGTCATAGCGCCAGCGAATGCCGTTCAGCTGCGTCAGCCGGTTGTGCGTGACCTTCTCAACAGATCCTTCGAGCGGGTTACCGGCTGCATCCCAGCGCCACTGCTCCTGACCGGGCAGCGTGCCGTCCTGAACCATCAGCCGGCCTGCGCTGTCGTACTGCCAGCGGTACCAGCTGAACGGATTATCGTCCCGCTCTTCGCGGACCAGGTTATTGCGATAGTCGTAATCCCAGCGGCGGGACCAGCGGCGCGGCGACGGGCGCTGCGCATTGCCGGTAAAGACGTCCCGGCGATGCAGTCGGCCAAGACGATCGTATTCGCTGCGGGTGGTCAGCAGCCCCTGGGTGCGGCTGGTCTCCCGGTGGAGTTCGTCGCGGGTAAAGTCGGAGACCGACAGCTTATCGAGCGCAATGCTGAGCAGATGCCCGCTGCCGTAGTAGAACTGCTTCAGCTCGCGGCCATCGGGCAGCGTGACGGAGGTGCGGTTGCCCAGCGCGTCATACTCCCACGCCAGCTCACCGTGCTCGCCAGCTTCGCGCGTGACGCGCCCGAGCGCGTCATACTCAAACACAAGCTCCTGCTCGGCCTCGGCACTCCAGGCATCGGCTGAAAGCGCGGGATGCAGTCCAATCCGGCTTAACAGCCCGGACGGCGTGTAGTGGTAGCGCGTCTGCCCCTCCGGCGTGGTGCGGGCGACCAGCTGGCCGCTCGCGCTCCAGGCGAAGGAATGGGTAATGGCCTCCGGATGTCCGGCGGCAAAGGTGCGCGCAATCGTGCGCCCGCAGGCGTCATAGCGATACTGCGAGGCCACGCCATCAAGCCCCACCTCTTCCAGCAGCAGCGAGTCTGGCCCCCAGCGGAACTGATACGCTTCGCCGTTCTCGTTTTCCAGGGCAATCAGACGCCCGCGGCTGTCCCAGCGGCGGCGCACCTCTTCACCCTGCGTATTTCGGGTGGCGGTTAAGCGCCCCGCTTCGTCGTATCTGAACTCGCTCTCTTTCCCGTCGGCGCCCGCATGCTTCACCGGCAGGCCACGTTCGTTCCATTTGAGCGATTCCGTCCAGCCTTCCGGGCGATCGAGCTGCACCGGACGCCCTGCGGCGTCGTAGCGGTAGCGAGTCTCTTCACCGTCGGCGGCTGTCTCAGCCACCAGCCAGCCCAGCGGATGATAACGGTATTGTGTCACACGGCCCGAACAGTCCGTCGCACGCACCATCTGCCCGGCCTCGTTGTACTCCTGGTAGCGGCTGTTCCCGGCGGCATCGACTTCTTCCACAACCTGACCAAACTCGTCCCGACGCAGCAGCGTGGTCTGCCCCATCGGGTCCACCACGCGCTTCAGCCCGTGATGTTCGTCGTACCAGAACCGGGTGGCGCTGCCGTCAGCTTCGATAATGGCCGCGGGAAGCGCGCGGTGCTCCAGCCAGGTGGTGGTGCGGGTGTTGCCGTCGGCGTCGATCTCCTGCACCCGGTTGCCCATGTCGTCATAGACGAAGGTAACGGCATTACCCAGCGGATCGATGCGACGCGTTAGGAGTTCGTTGTCATCCCACTCGTAGCGCCAGTTCTCACCGCTCTCGTCAACGTAGCGAACAATGAGGTTTTGCGCGTTCCAGTAATGCTTTCGCGTCTGACCGTCGTAGTGTTCGACGGTCGTCAGCCCGGCGGCTAGATCATAGGTAAAGCGACAGCCGTCGCCGGTGCTGGTGCGGTTTTCCACCACGCGCCAGTGGTCGAATTTTTGCCAGCGGTATTCGCTCTCCAGCCCCCCCGGCAAGCGGTGCCAGGCCATCAGGCCGTGGTCGTTGTAACGGTATTCACGCGTCACCACGCCGGAGGCATCCGTCGCGCTCGCCAGCTGGCCGCGCGCATCGTACCCCCACTGCATCAGCGGCCAGGTTTTGTTGCCGTCGAGATGGCTGGCTGCGGTAACACGCTGCGGGAAACGTTCATCGTCATAGCGCAGGGTGACGTCGATCGCCCGCGACTCATCATGGATACCAACCAGCCTGCCGTGCTCGTCCCACGCCGTCAGCAGCGCATTGCCGTACTCGTCGCTGAGGGAGGCCAGGCGCAGGATGGAGGGGTTAGCGCGGGTCGGTTTATACAGACGCCACACCGCGCCGTCATCGTCGGCAATCGCCACGTCGCCGCTCTCATTGCGGCGGATGATAATGCCTTCGCTGATGCTGTAAAACGCGCGGTCGACCGGCGGCAGTTCAAAGCTCAGCTCGCGCCCGGTTTCATCGAACCAGGTGGCATTGTTTTCTTCCAGCGTCAGATAGCTGTCAAAGGTGGTAGCCCAGCCCAGACCAAACAGCCCTTCGCGGATGGTCAGGCTGTTGTAGCTGCGCTGCCAGCGCAGCGGAAAGCGCCCCGGCAGCGAGAAATCGAGTTCATCGTCGTCGTTCAGCACCTTCACGCCGGTAGCGGCGTGAACCGGGTGCGAGGAGCCGAACACGGCGTTGACGGCCATATCAGCCAGCATCCCGCCACCGGCAGCAGCCAGCGCGCAGGGCATGTTTTTCAGGATCTTGCCCGGACGCCCGCGCAGCAGGGAGAGCGCAATCATCCCCAACGCCAGACCCGGCGTTTTACCGCTTTTGATATCGCGGACCGTGAGGGTGTCGCCGCCGATGATCACGTTCGGGGAGACGTCGTCGGAAACGGTGCCTTCGCAGGTGGTGCGATCTTTTGCGCGCACCGCAGGCTGTCCGTTGATGAAGACGCTTTTGGAGCCTTCCGCCAGATACTGTGGCCCGGAGTGTTTATCACACGCCACCTTGTCTTCTTCCAGCGGCGAGGTCCCTGCGGCGGCTGAGGCAACGCTCGGCTGCCACATTTCGCTGCCAAACTGTCCGGCAGCGGAGAGCAGCATACCCGCGTAGTCGGCAAAGCTGCCCGGCGACTGCGGCTCAGGAGACGGGGTATCGGCAGGCGTTAACGTCCCGGCGGCGCGTGCAGCGGGAAGTTTATTTGTCAGAACATTGCTCGAACCGGTGGTGATCTTACCCGCAGGCGACGGCGGAAAAAGCGCGTTGCCCAGCCCTTCAGCAGCATTGCTGATATCGTCGGTGATCCCCGCGACGTTCGCCAGAACCCCACCAATAATGCCGCTCAACAGACAGCTGGATCCAATTGCCGCCACGCCTGCCGCTGCGGCCCCGGCTCCCAGCAGTGGGGTCGCGACGGTCGCTGCCGCGCCCACCGCCGCGCCAATCACCGCATAGGCAGCGCCTTCCGCCACAATGCTGGTAATATCAGCAAAAATGCTGGAGTGAATAATCTCGTCGCCCTTACGGGCCGCGTTGTTATCGCTCATGCCTTACACATTCCGGTTGTCGTTTAGCGTCAGACTCTGCTTCAGTGCGCTCCAGCGCGCCTCGTCCTCTTCCGTAAAGGCGTTTAAGGCCGAGAGGGTAAAAATCATCAGTACCGGTTTGCCCGGCGTCTGCACGGCCAGCTGTTTTTGCCACAGGCGCTGGCCGTTACGGTCAAAGGTGGTCTCAACTTCCAGTCCGCTAATGTTTCCGTCTGGCCCGGCTTTTACGTGCTGAAATTCGCTCTGGGCGATCTCCCCCATCTGAGGGCGCAGGACTTCCCACTGACGGTGGAACTCTTGTTCGTAATCGCTACCATCCGGGATGACGCCGCGGCTGACTACCACGGACAGCCCGCTTTCGTCATCGCGAATGATGTTCATGCTGTTGTCCTGCCAGGCGGCAGGAAAAAGGGTAAAGGAACCTTCCTGGAGGGTGTATTTCATAAGTGAACTCGGGATGATTTATTAGAAAAATAAAATTAAAAGCGCTAAAATTTATACCGCCAATATTAATTACTGCTTAGCGACTCAGAGAAATATGATCATTAGAACGTTAGCACTTTCTTTTTTTCCGCAAAAACTTTAGGGGCAGCGATATTATTGGCCGTTTGATAATTATCTTCTTTCACAGCCCGTAAAATTGCCTCGCAACTTATTGTTCGTAGCGTGACATAACTACCCTGCCCAGGCATTCCTGATTCAGAACTGGAAAGCTAAATGCCCATGCCAGCCCGCGTTCATCGGTAGGGGTGCGATATCCAACTGATTGTCCCGGCGTGTTTCCGCGAGGGATATTAGACAATTTCAGATCCGGAAAATGAGATTTGACTTGATCAAGAGTAATACATGGTTGATTAACTACGAAAGAAACCAAAGATACGCTGTTATCACCATTTCCCCATAAACGAACATCCACATTACTGATCCGTGTGCCATCAGTTAACGTAAAGGGAGCTGAAGTATAACGGTCTTCTTTCTCCTGTGTATTATTAATCAGCGGTTGGTTAAACAGTTTACTGACATCCTCAACTTGTTTACCCCACACTGATTTCATTTCTTTAATCATTTGCCACAACGAATCTTGATTCATTTTATTATGCCCTGCATAGGTAAATATTGAAAATAGTGGAAGAACAATGAGGAATGTAGCTTTAATCATCCTACTTTCCATAGAATCCTCCATAGTAATCATTATAATTTAGATTAGTCCCTGAGGCTATTTCGCCTTTACCATACACTTTTCCTATTGCTTTGGCTGCATCAATGCGAGATAACTCACCACTTACCATTTTATCATAGGCAGAATTATATGCTTTTAGGTTTTCGGCACTTCCCGCTATATCAATATCAATACCGCCGTTTGCAAGGATCTCGCGTTGTATTTTAATGTTATTCAGCGTTGCTCCACCTTCATCCATAAGCTGGCTGTTGATGAAGCTTTCCTTACTCGAAGAATCTACCGCAACAGGATAAGTTGCATGCCCTGCCTCATGTGCCAGAGTTTGCACCGTTGTTGCTGTATCTTCCATGTGTTCAGGGTCCATGACAATCAATTTGTTATTCGTATCAGCGTAACTCCCCCCTCCTGCTGCTCCCGGCTGAATAGCCCACCCTTTATCTTTTAGATCTTTTAATTGTGTCTGAAGCGTTGGTGACTTATTGATTTCCTTAACTACATCTTCACTGAAGGGCATCACATCAGAGTTGTAGGAATTATTTTGATAGACGTAACTCCCTTTTAATGGTGGCGCTGATGCAAATTTTGTTGTTGGTTTTGGTCTGGTTGCTGCTGGCGCTGAAGCTGCGGGAGCCGGATTCTTAGCACTTTTATTCGGAGAAAACTTCTCCTGCACCGCCGCATCAATATCCCCTTTATGCCCCGATCCCGGCGCCGTTGTGCCCGGCTTGGTGCCCGACGTATTCAGATGCAGCTTACCGCCTGTGGTGATATACCCATCCCCTTCCACAAAGAAGTTAAACTCTTTGCCGATCAGGTTAATTTTGCCGTTAGCGTTAAGCTCAATAGCACTCTCGCCCGAGACCAGCCGCAGCTTCGTCCCGGAAGCAATGACGTACTGCTCCACCGCTGCATCCAGCTTGCCTTTACCCGTCAGGATCTCGGTTCCGCCTTTCACGGCCTGGATCTGATTAGCCTCCACGCGATGCAGCTCATTTTTCTTCACGTAATGGCTGCGCGCGCCGCCAACGGTGTGCGTTTCATCATTTTTAACGCTGGTGTCCATGTTGCGCTCGGCCTGGATCCACACCTGCTCTGCGCCCGCCTTGTCCTCAAAGCGCAGGGCGTTGGCGTTGTCCACGGAACCGTCCTTGGTGCGGCTCATAAAGCCCATCTGCGTCGCGGCAGCAGGCAGCGCCCACGGCGGCATGCTGGCTTCGTTATACACGCGACCAGTGATAATCGGACGGTCCGGGTCGCCGTTGATAAAGTCCACCACCACCTCATCGCCGACGCGCGGGATCTGCACCCCACCGTAGCCCTGGCCTGCCCAGCGCTCGACACACGCACCCAGCAGGAGCTGGTGTCATCGCCCTTCGCCAGACGGTCCCAGTGGAACTTCACCTTCACGCGACCGTATTTGTCCGTCCAGATACTCTCCCCCTGCGGCCCCACCACTTTCGCCGTCTGCGGGCCGTAGGTCCGCGGCCACGCCGTGGACTGTGCCGGACGGTAGGACACCGACGCCGGGATAACGGTGAAATCGGTGCGGTGAATGGTCTCCCCCTCACCGCTCGCGTAGCGGTTCTCCTCGAAATGGTAGCCCGCCGCCGTCACCAGATACTCGCCGTTATCGCTGAAGAACGGCGCGTTGGTGAGGGTAAAAATGTGGCCCGGCGCAATGCCCGCCGCCGTGGCCGTCGCCTGAATCTGCTGATGCTCCACCTGCCAGCGCTCCTGACGGATGCGGGCGTAGAACTCCGCATGCCCTGTCTCCACAAAGCGACCCGGCCAGTCGTACACGTCGATGCTGCCCGGTTTCGGTGACGCCGGGTTCTGCTGCGCCTGGAAAAGCCACGCGTTCGGCTTGCGGAAGTCATAGTCATCGAGGCTGTAAATCCCCGGCGTCACGCTGTCCTCCAGCGCCCACTGGCTGATACCCTCTTCGTCCGTACTGCCGCCGGACGGCGTCTGATGGTAAGGAATGACCTCATAGCCGCTGAACGGCTGGTGCTGGGTGGCGGCGTCGGTCAGTACCAGGGTATGCTTGTCCGCCTCGTGGCTGAAGTAGTACGCAATCCCCTCCAGCTCCATCAGGCGGCTGATGAAGTCCAGGCTCGACTCCTGATACTGCACGCAGTAGTCCCACACCCGGTAGCTGCCGGTGAGTTTGTCTTCGAGGTTAACCTGATGCTCACCCAGCAGGGTTTTGACAATCTGCGGTACCGTCTGGCCCTGGAAGATACGCAGGTTACGGTCGCGCTTCATCGGCCACAGGTCCGGCTCCACCGTCAGCTGGTACACCGCATAGCGGGTGCCCGTCAGCTCCACGGCGCTCACCGCCACGCGGGTAATCTTGCCGTTAACATAGCGGGAGGTCAGCAGATTCTGCGTCGGGATGGTCACCGTGACCGGCTGGCCGAGCAGCCTGCTGCGGTCGATGCGCGCGTCTGTGCCGAGCACGGTCAGCGTCAGCGCGAACGACTCGGACATCGCCTCGCGGCCGGAGAGTTTCCAGAAAAGCAGCCCCTCAACCGGGAGCTGGACGGTAATTCGGTTGAGCATAATCTTTATTCCACTATGGACGAATCTCAGTGCCAGAAGTTAACTCATCTCAGTATGCAAAGCGGAAACGCCGTTGATGTGATAATGAGTAGCTGTAAGATTGACTTCGCTTGCCACAAAATAAAACTACTTTTCCTGTAGTTTCATTGAGATAAACAGTTATAAGAAAGTGTCTTCGGGGGCTCTATCGAACAATTCACCAGCCATTTTGGCGATACGTTCATGTTGTACAAGATTGTTTTTCCACTCCTGCGGAATACCGGAATAACCATATAATGCTCCAGCTACTTGTCCCGCCGTCGCCGCAACGCTGTCAGCATCATCGGCAAGGTTGGCTGCCAGCAGAATGGCATCACGGAAATTATCCGTATTCCATACGGACCACATCGCGGCTTCAAGCGTATCGATAACATAACCACTTGAACGAATCTGATCGCGAGTTTTTTGCTTATATTCACCCGCGTTGATAATCATTACGCGTGGCTGAAGCGGCATAACGTGCGGAGAAAAAACAAAATCTTTATTGCTACCGTTAATCATATGCACAAGCAAATAACTTAAATACTGCGTGCTATTGATTGCTTCCGCGGCACCGTGTGTTGCGATACATTGTTTTTTAGCTTCATAAAACGCTTTGCTTAATGACTTTCTAAAAAAAATAGAGACAGGGGCTTGTCTGATAATGGAAGCATTACCCGCAGTTTCTGGAGCAGTATTGCCGCTCCATCCTGGGCCAATTGTTAAATATTGCTCTAAAGCAAATCGCGTTGTATTACCTATATCAAAACAGACGCCATTTGAACTGTTATAACCATGCTGATACCATTCCAGAAGCTTATTCCTGAAACATATAGTATCAGCATCGCCTTTCTCAAGAAGCGTTTCCGCAAGACATAATGCCATGGATGTATCATCCGTCCATTCGCCTGCACGAAGTTGAAATGGCCCACCTCCTGTCATATCTTTGACGTATGCTCTGTCACGAGGCAAAAATTCGAGCGTCGTACCTACAGCATCTCCAACAGCAAGACCAATAAGCGTACCTACCGCACGATCCCGTGATTGCGCTAGTGAGATATTACATGGTGGTGGTAAATCCCATTGTTTTTGTACATCACTATTTGAGGATGACTCTAATGGCTTATTATCATACGTATACTGCATCCTTCGCTGGACTGAAGGTCTGCTAATGGGTAAGTATTTACGATATCTATCAACATATTTTAACAAGGCATTTAAATCAGCATGTAAGTTAATCACCTTTCACCCATAATAAAAAATATTATTCATATGAAATACTAAAATTCATCAGGGAATTTCTTCATGAGGTTTTGTTTCTTTTTATTATAGTTGGTATCGACCTCATGCGGCAGCCTAACCTTTAACCCTCGGCGGATTTGATCCACAATAAACCAGGCATCTGACAACCTTTCAAAAAACAACTCATCAGAATGATCAAACTCCTTCCCTGCATACATACCGAACGTCATATCCCATAATTTCGCTCTATCCTTTTCCTTGCCTTCGATTAAATCCCGTAGAAATAATAATTGTTGTACAATAGAGTCGTACATTTGCAAAAGCGGGGATTGGGGATCACGATTCTTGACGTCTGCATATCTTTTCTGTGCTAAAGTTAATGCTCTATCAACGTAACCAAACATTGTCATTTCATTCATTGCAGTAGATTCAGTTAACTAAAAATTCCATACCTGATCGCAAGTCATCATATGCCCTCGCTTACCCTTGGTAATTCTAACTATAAAAAATTATCCTCAGGTGCTCTATCGAATAGTTTACCCGCCATTGTGGCAATACGTTCGTGTTGTACGAGTTTATCTTTCCAGTCCTGCGGGATAGCGGAATAACCATACAACGCCCCCGCTATTTGTCCCGCCGTCGCCGCAACGCTGTCAGCATCATCGGCAAGGTTGGCTGCCAGCAGAATGGCATCACGGAAATTATCCGTATTCCATACGGACCACATCGCAGCCTCAAGCGTATCGATAACATAACCACTTGAACGAATCTGGTCGCGAGTTTTTTGCTTATACTCACCCGCGTTTATGATCATTACACGCGCGCACAGTGGGAAAACATGAGGCGAAAAAGCTTCTTCTTTTTGATAACCGTTGATTAAATAGTGCAATACCAATCCGAGAAATTGGCATGCGTTAATTGATTCTACCGCGCCATGCGTTGCTCGACTCTGAGCCTGTGATTCGAAGTAAATCGCACGCAGTGATTTTCGACGAAAGATAGATACCGGTGCTTGACGAATAACCCCAGCATTACCAGCAGTGTGTTTCTCTGTATTACCATACCAGGAAGGTCCGACACGCATATACTGTTCAAGCGCGAACCGCGTCGTATTGCCGATATCGAAGCACCGACCATTACTGCTATTCTCTCCGTCAAGATACCATTTCAGGAGATATTTTCTAAGCACATCGGTGTGCATTCTGTTTTCTGAAAGATAAGTCTCTGCCAGACATAATGCCATGGACGTATCATCTGTCCATTCACCAGGTTTTAATTGAAAAGGTCCCCCACCAATCATATCTGCTACATGTTCACTGTCTCTTTTCTTAAACTCAAGAGTGGTGCCGACGGCGTCCCCAACAGCCAATCCCACAAACGCCCCAAGCGCTTTATCACGTGAAACATCTTCAGTCGTGACTAAAGGTAATGTTACATCCCATGGGAGAGATGAATTCGACGCATCTATACTATTGCTTCTTAATCCATTACGGACATCAATTGGCATATAACATTGATAACGATCGGCATAATGATTGGTTACTGAGTCTTTACTGTGAAGATCTTGCATCACACACCCTTTAAATAGAGCAACAGGGGGGGTCATATGACAGACCATTATTCATCTTTTCTCTTACCAAAAAATCTTTGATTAATTTGAAGAAGGGAGATTGTAATCAAAGACTGCGCATCACTTGCGATATCTTTTTTGCCTTTTTAAGTATTCTACGCCTTGCTCATGAGGAAGAATAATCTTAAATCCTTGTCCCATTTGCGAAGCTATATACCTAGCATTGGACAATGCTGAGAAATTTCGTCATCAGTAGTATCAAACTCTTTGGACGCACGCACTCCGAGATTCAATGTGTGTAATTTACTTTTATATTTTTCAACACCAATAAGAATAGATTTAATATAATCTTACTGATTCTTCTCCATAACATATAAAGAAATGTAGGATATTGCTCTAATCGACTATTAATTGCATCAATAGCATCATTGATATAATCCAACGCGGTATAATTTTCTTTATTCATGATCCACCTTAAATATATCCTTTTCACTTGAAAGAATCTTTGAAAGCGTGCTCTGGCGTAACCACTGCCGCCGTGGTGGTGTGAATTTTCTGATGCCCGACTTACTTGCCTGCGCTCCTGACGGATATCGGCATAGCAATGCCTCCAGCGCCATCAGACGGCTGATGAAGTCCAGGCTCGATTCCTGATAGTGACGGTTTATGGTGGAGATGATATTGACAGGGCAGGGAAACCGACAAAGTCACCGATCATCTAAAAAAAGAAAAGCTACGCGTACGCATGAATTTGTCCTGAATATCGAGTCAAAGATTAGACATTTTCTATATGGAATGTTGACAGGATGATTTCGAGGCAGCGTTTATTCGCCTCGAAGTGGTAATCATGATAGTTACGGTGTCTGCCAATCAGTTCTGCATAGCACCAGACTTTGCCCACGCTAAAAATATAGCACTGGTAAACAGCGCGCATTTCTTCCTCTGCGCTGAACATTTCCCCCCGGCATGTCCACAGTGTTTTTCCGAGGGATGGATTAAACTCATTTGGAATAGTAGCAAGTGCTTCAGTCTTAAGCGTAACGGCAGGTTCTCGATCGTGAAACCGTTTAATCGAAACGCTAAAAACATCCTGCGCGGTAAACAACATCTCCTGCGAAAAAAAGCAAAGATTAATGACACCGTAGTTAATGCCATCAAACGAGTGCTCGACCACCAGGCGCGTTTCTGTAAGGGGATTCACCTGCCAGGATTCCGGTACTTTAAATCCACTGCTGTTTTTAGCACTGAGGTTCACGGTCTTAAGCAGTTCAGCCAGAACCAAGTTACTACGATGCAGTAAATCCCAGTTCACTACAGTAAAGTAAATATCATTCGCCAGCGCAGGGTAGTCGCGAGCGGCACAGGCCGCTTTAATCAGGAAATAATTTCCGCCTCCTTCTTGCGGATTGTAATCTTTCTGTACGGTATAACGTGAAATGACCTCGTCGCCGGACGAGTGCGTTTTGAGAGTTAGCACATCTGCAAAAAGGCCACTACCGGAAGGATGCGCAATTAAGCGCTGATTCAACACTTTCTCGCCCATCAGTTCCAGTTTATTAAACAGCCAATCAGAGGGATTCATCTCCCACTGACAGCGTTCATAAGCGGCCCAAACTTCCATATAGGGTTGCGCATCATCGGTGGCATAGCGACCCAAGTTAGTCAAGCCGACCTCAGGAAGGTGCTGCGGGGTCAGTTCAGCTGGCTTAACACGATTTGGCAAAATCACCCAGTACTGAAGCATTTTTTTATCAGCAGAGGTATACAGGCATTTCCAGTAGTTCGCCTTAATCTCTTCATTGCTTGCGGTTGAGACGATGGGAAAAGCATAATTATTACCAGTGTTCATAAAACCTCTTCAACTCAGACAGTGCTGCCAAACCAGATACCATAGAACATTAAGATACAGCCTAACGAGGCTAGACACTTTACTACCAGGCGTAATTTTGCCCCATACTTACCAGATAGTGATAATAATTTTGTATAGTTTGCTGCAGTGTTATAGCGCTTGTGGAATCGCATAATAATATCGAAAATATTATTCAACATCACGACAAAAAACTTCGACAGAAGCACTGCCATAAAGGAAGCTGGTATTATTACTGATAATGATCGTGCAGTTTCTCTGGTAAGCAACGGGATGAACTTAGAAAAGCCAACCAAAACAATGACCAATACAAATGCACCAATCAGTACTGAAATGAATTTTATTCCAAAGCCACGCCATTCTTCTTTTGTATACAGATCTTTTCCATTCCAGATATAGATCAAAGTGATTAAAATAAAAATCGTTAAGCCAGCCCATTTCATTATTTCATTGTCCTCTCACATCCCTTAATCGCCTATCAAAACAGTAACACACCCGGTAATAATTGTCCCATCCCCGCTTTCTGTCGGAACAGAGGTGACGGCTGGCTCATCCTCTTCGCCATACAAATAGTCAAAGAAATCCAGTATAGGCTTAAATGCCACTTTCAGACTTGCATCACCCTTAAGCCCTACAAGCCCTGCAGCCCCACCAGTCACCCTGACGTTAACGGAATAATCTTTAGTGTCCCAGAAAGCGCTTCCACCTCCCGCGAGACCAGCAGACCCAAAGCTACCGTCGATTTTTGCTTCTCCGGAAACGATGCCCAGAATATCAAGGTTACCCGAAACTTCGCCTTTCACTCCTTTCGCTTCCGCACCGGCGTCAGCAGTCAAACCATACTTCCCATCATTGCCGGTATAAACTTCTAATACGGCTTTAGCTTCTGCTGTACCAATAGTTATATCCCCTGATACTCCACCATACAACGTTCCTTCTTTACCCGCAGCAACCGAACCACCGTATTGCTCACCTGTCGCAGCGGCATTCGCATTCAAGCCATAAATATCGTTGCCGCCACCATACAGAGACCCCGTCGCATTGGCGACGGCGAGTTTATTACGCATTTCTGCCCGTAGCAGATCCTTACTTTTCATATTCCCAATTGTAATATCCGCCAACGCAAAACCAGCTGAAGCGGTATCAAAATCACCGTTGAGGTTTTTATCTTCGAGGCTGGCGTACGCACCCAGAACACGAGCATCAAAATGTTCGCCGTGCATCATCCCATCTTCGCCGGCATTTTTCGCCAGCGTGCCCCCCCAATATTGAGGTGCTGCTGCTTTCGGTATGGCAGGTGCCGGTGAGCCGCTAACATCACACTTCGTCTTGTCTCCTTGACGTGCAAGTGGCATACCGTTAACGAAGACAGTACCGGAGCCCCCCACAATAATACCGCTGCCGTGCGTCGAGCAGGATAACGTATCACCCTTTCGAGCGGCGGGAAAACCACCGATGATGACGTCCGGGCTTCCCGACTGTATTGGCCCCGAATGTGCGCTGACATCTATGGTCGCTCTGGCGGCAGGCTGTCCCATGTTCAAAAATCCTTCTACATATTAGCTGTTAATTTTAACAACAGCGCCTTTAATATCTGTCAGGTTTGTACCATTGAGATGAAGAGTATCATTAGCTTTCATCTCGGCATTTATTCCGCCGCCTAACTTCGTCAACTCCGTCCCTTTGAAGGATGCCACAGTAATACTCTCAGCCTTGAGTGTCCCTTCGGAAACGATAATTTCAATTGTCGATGGCGTGATAAGAATGTAGTTATCATTCACCTTTAACTTAATCGAGGTTGTCGCTTCCAGCAGAGCATTTCCCTCTTTATCCATAGTCAATACGGTTTGGTTTTTACCTACATTGAATTTGTGCTGATTACCCGTGTTGCTGGTTGAATTCGCCCCCACGTTCACGTCCCGGTTACGCTTAACCGTTACGTGCTCATCCCGGCCGATAATTTTTTTACGGTCTACCCCTACGTCATGTGTCTCGCAGTTCTCGATCTCGGTGTCCATGTTTTTTTCAGCATGAATCCAGATCTGCTCTTGCCCAGCCTTATCCTCGAATCGTAGGGCATTGGCATTATCTTTGTGGCCATCCTTACTGCGGCTCATAAAACCCATCTGCGTCGCAGCAGCCGGCAGCGCCCACGGCGGCATGCTCGCGTCGTTGTACACGCGCCCGGTAATGATCGGACGGTCCGGGTCGCCGTTGATAAAGTCCACCACCACCTCATCGCCCACGCGCGGGATCTGCACCCCGCCGTAGCCCTGGCCCGCCCACGCGCTCGACACGCGCACCCAGCAGGAGCTGGTGTCATCGCCCTTCGCCAGACGGTCCCAGTGGAACTTCACCTTCACGCGACCGTATTTGTCCGTCCAGATACTCTCCCCCTGCGGCCCCACCACTTTCGCCGTCTGCGGGCCGTAGGTCCGCGGCCACGCCGTGCTCTGCGCCGGACGGTAGGACACCGACGCCGGGATAACGGTGAAATCGGTGCGGTGAATGGTTTCCCCCTCACCGCTCGCGTAGCGGTTCTCCTCGAAGTGGTAACCCGCCGCCGTGACCAGATACTCCCCGTTATCGCTGAAGAACGGGGCGTTGGTCAGGGTAAAGATGTGGCCCGGCGCAATGCCCGCCGCCGTGGCCGTCGCCTGAATCTGCTGATGCTCCACCTGCCAGCGTTCCTGACGGATGCGGGCGTAGAATTCCGCATGGCCCGTCTCCACAAAGCGCCCCGGCCAGTCGTACACGTCGATGCTGCCCGGTTTCGGTGACGCCGGGTTCTGCTGCGCCTGGAAAAGCCACGCGTTCGGCTTGCGGAAGTCATAGTCGTCGAGGCTGTAAATCCCCGGCGTCACGCTGTCCTCCAGCGCCCACTGGCTGATGCCCTCTTCGTCCGTACTGCCGCCGGACGGCGTCTGGTGGTAAGGAATGACCTCATAGCCGCTGAACGGCTGGTGCTGGGTGGCGGCGTCGGTGAGCACCAGGGTGTGTTTGTCGGCCTCGTGGCTGAAGTAGTACGCAATCCCCTCCAGCTCCATCAGGCGGCTGATGAAGTCCAGGCTCGATTCCTGATACTGCACGCAGTAGTCCCACACCCGGTAGCTGCCGGTGAGTTTGTCCTCGAGGTTAACCTGATGCTCACCCAGCAGGGTTTTCACAATCTGCGGCACCGTCTGGCCCTGGAAGATACGCAGGTTGCGGTCGCGCTTCATCGGCCACAGGTCCGGCTCCACCGTCAGCTGGTACACCGCATAGCGGGTGCCCGTCAGCTCAACGGCGCTGACCGCCACCCGGGTAATCTTGCCGTTTATATAGCGGGGCGTCAGCAGGCTTTGCGTCGGGATGGTCACCGTGACCGGCTGGCCCAGCAGCTTAGTGCGGTCAATGCGCGCGTCCGTGCCGAGCACGGTCAGCGTCAGCGCGAACGACTCGGACATCGCCTCGCGGCCGGAGAGTTTCCAGAAAAGCAGCCCCTCAACCGGGAGCTGAACGGTAATTCGGTTGAGCATAATCTTTATTCCGTAATGGTTTATGCTGAGAATATTTTTAACGCAAGGCTTTTTAAACGTGAATGTTCTGGTTATTGGCCGTCTTACTCTTTAACCGGGGGCCTTTCCCCTTCATATTTATAAATCCACAGGAAATAGATTTTCAGAAACTCTGACAAAATGAATAAAAATCCATTTAGCCAGACATTCATCACGCCCGTGAAACTTAACACCAGGGGAAAAAGGGAAACTGAGTAGCGAAACCCAACCAGACGCAGTATTTCCTGGTAGAGTGCCAGTCTGCTCGCGTATAAATTCCGGGCGAAGAAGCACCATGCTGAGGCAATAAAAGAGAGCAACAACAAAAAATCGAGAATAAAGAAAAGAATAACCAGAGCGCTATACCCACCAGCAGACAGCGTGTTCACAACCGTACTGAAGGCGTGTATATCGGAAATAAAAGGGATCTTGTCATGCCGCAAGGACTGGGCACAATATAAGACAACGGCCAGGGCATCCATGCATCCCCAGAAAACGAAAACCTTATCTCTGGCGTTCATGACAGTTGAGCAATCACTTAACCGGCGCGGGTGGCCATTCGCCCCCCTTCTGGATGAGCTTCTCTTTTATTTCGTTTAATTTCTCGTATTGCTCACTGCCTCGCTCGAGTCCATTAAGCGCGTCCGCGAGCGCATTGCTCATCGACCAGCCATTTTTGGCCTTAATTGACGGATCCGCTCCACGATCGAGCAGCAACAAGACATGATCGTAAGCCTGGTTATCCAGCGCATCAAACACCAGCGTTTTACCCAGTGAGTTGGTTGAGTTGACGTCAGCACCGCGATTGAGCATGGCTTCCAGCGTCTCTGTATTTTTCGCTTTTAGCGACTGGAAGATGATGGGTTCGTGGAAAACCTTATCTTTCACGTTGGGTGAGAGGCCACCGTCCAGCATCGCGTCGATCCAGTCCGCACTGTCTCCCTTTAGGGCAAATTCGGCAGGACTGCTTTTTCCCTGCGGTCGAGGCTGGAGCGGATCTGCGCCAGCCTTAACAAGCAACGTAATCACCTTTAAATGGGGCGATGTCTTTTTATCATTAATCGCGTTGCCGATGGCCCAAAAAAGCAGGGTCATATCCTGCTTTCCCGGTTTATTAAGATCGCTGTCTGGTGCAAGCGTCTTCACCGCGTCGACATCGCCTTCTTCAATCGCTTTCGCCAGTTCAAGCTGCTGACCGCTGAAGTAGTCCTGTGGATTAAGGTCCATATCCTGCTTACACCCCTGAATCATGAATAAAAAACATAACGCGACAAAAGCCATCAACCCTTTTTTCACAATCGACTCCCGATTATCGAAATATCCTCATCCTTCTGTTGCTCTATGCAATCAATCGCCTGATTAATCCCGTGGCGGTCCAGCGCACTTCCGGTTCCACCGGGAAGGTCATGGGGTATTCCGGCAGCATTAGGGCTCAGCGCAGAGATTTCCTCTTTGAGGATCCACGAAGGGACATGCCCTTTCATCGTTTTCAGATCTTCCCAGGGGTTAACTTCCTGAATCTTCGTCAGCAGTTCACCTTCAACCCGATACGCCTGGATATTATCCGTACTGCCTAATATCTTACCGCCGTATTTTTCTACGGTTCCGGCATTGAGGCCGGCGGCGTTAAACGTCCACCCCGCTTTCCCGCTGCCCATAGAGGTTGCAGAGGCGAGACCACCGCCAAGGGAATGACCGGCAATATCAATATTCTGGCCTGACCTTGCCAGCTCCTTACCGATACTCACGGCCTTTTTATAATAATCTGAAGCCATACCCATGCCCTGTGAGAAGTTGTTCGACCAGTCAGCCCCGTTTACCACCGGCGCCAGTTCCCCTTTGGTCAGTAGAGAGGAGACATTCTCAGACAGAGAGGCGAAGCCAGGCTCGCGCGATCCCCTGAATACCAGCGTGGGGTTCATATCTGCACCAAACACTTCCGGCTTCGGTTGATAGACGCGCGCCAGAAAATTGGGGGACGTATCATCGTCAAAGAGCATGGATTTATTCAGCCCGAACTTTCCTAACAGCACATCGTCATTACTGATATCCGTCCATCCCTCCGGCACGCCCGGTGTGGTTTCCAGCGGGTTCACGGTCTTATAAATATTTTCCGCAAGCTTCGCTTTTTCCACCGCGATATTATTCGCCGCCAGACGTTTCGCGGCGATCTGGGCATCCGGATAAAGGCTATTGCTCCCCTTCGCGATCAGATCTTTACGCGCCTGCCAGCGTTCTGCTTTGGTCATCTTCTGAAGCTGCCCGGCATAGGTTTTACCGTCCTTGCCCGGAGTAGGTTCATCCGGCACCTGTGCCGTTTTAGATTTCACCACCTGTTTTGGCAGTACCGTTGGCGCAGGGCGAGATCCGTACGCTCTCACCATAGTTTCGTAGCGGTCAACAATCGTACTCACCGGATACCAGCCCAGGCCGACCAGCGAGGCAGCCTGGAGTTGCCCTTTGGCGTTGATATAAAAAATTTCCGTTACTGATGACCAGTCACGAAAACTTTCGTCAATGGCAACCACTCTGCCCATCTCTAAATCCTGCGCGATCAGCGTACGGGTATCGCGCCCGGACTGATAAGGATTCGCACCGGTGATCGTGCGCAGCAGATCGTAGCGCGTGAAGAGTGAGCGCAGCGAATGGTCGGGAACCGACATAATCCACTGTCCGGCAACGGACGGGCGGATTATTTTCGCAAACAGCGCTGGCGAGACGTTCTCGTGGAACAGATAGACAAACTTGATGTTATACATTCGCTCCGTCCTGTTACCCGCAGGCTTACGGATTCACCAGCCAGGTGCCTGGCTTCGCAATATCCAGCGTCTGGGTACGCGTTCTTCCATTGCCTTCCAGTTCAATGCGGGTCTCGCCCGCAGGCAATTTCAGCGATGCGTAACCGTTATTCCCCGGACGCAGCGCTTTAGACTCGCCGTTCACCTTCAGCGTCTCGCCATCAAGCATGCGGATGTAGACCAGCGCGACCGGGCTGGCGTCGACAGGCGGCGCACTCTGCTGCGCCGTAGCAGGTGGCGCTACCGGCTCGCTCACGTCTGCCGTTGCCGGTCTGGTTTCCGATTGGGATGAGGTCTCAGCCGGAGGGCTCACGGCAGGGGTTTGCGCCGTCTGCTCTGGCGTTTCCTGACTGCCGCCGCCGAACAGCATCGCACCGGCAACCACCCCAACCAGCACGCCCGCGGCCACCAGCCCCGGAAGCTTGTAACGTCGCCAGTCCAGCGCGGAAGCAGATGCCTCCTCTTCCACCGGCACCAGCATCGTGCCGGTCTTCTTCGCGGTCAGCACCTCGTCGATACCGGCGACGGGCATCTCGATCAGCGCCGCGAACTCCTCAATGGATTGCGGACGGTCTTCCATATGCAGCGCCAGCGCCTTGTCGACGGCCTGTAGCAGCGGGATGGAATAGCCCTGCGGCATCAGCTCCACCAGCGGTTTGCAGGTGTCCTGAATCGAGCGCACCACGCTGACCGGTGGCGGAGAGCCCACGATGAGGGTGCGCAATACGGCGCCGAGCGCGTAGATATCCGTCCACGGCCCCTGCTCGCTTTCATTGTCGTCGGTATACTGCTCGATAGGCGCGAAGCCCGGACGCAGCATGGTTTCCGTCTCATCCGAGAGATTACCGATGGTGCGGCGCGCCGATCCGAAATCGAGCAGCACCGGCAGGCCGTTATCCTGAATCTGAATGTTATCCAGCGAGATGTCGCGGTGTAGATAACCCTCGTCGTGGATCGTTTTGATGGCGCCGAAGAGCATTGGCAGCATGCGGCGGATCCACGCCTCGTTAATCAGCTCCGGTTTCTCTTCGCGCAGACGCGACAGCGTGGTACCGCTGTAAAACAGCGTCCCCATATAGGCCGTGTCGTTTTGCACCCAGAAACGCAGTACGTGCAGCAGGTTCGGGTGGTTAAAGCGCGCCAGCAGGCGGGCTTCCTGGATGAAGCTGTTCAGACCGGCAGAAAACGCTTTGCCGAAGCGCTCGCTGCGCAGCACCAGCGTCATATCCTCGCCGCGCACGGCGAGGGAGGAAGGCATAAATTCTTTGATAGCGATAGTGCGTTCGAGCTGGTGATCCCAGGCGCGATAGACGATGCCGAATCCGCCGCCGCCAATCACCTCTTTTATCTCAAACTCATTGAAACGGTACCCGACCGGGAGCGCGTTTGGGACAGTCCGATTGTTATCATTATCCGTCATCTTTTACAGTTCTCTTGATGATTATTACGCGGCAAACTGACAGTGGAACTCGCCCTGCTCGCAGGTGACATGCAGACGTCGGTACTGCTGGTCGCTGCGGCTGGCGGTAAGTAAAATCTGGCTCATCTGAGGCAGCAACGTATTGGTCAGAATCGCATCCACCATACGCCCGCCCGACTCAACCTCGGTACAGCGCTGAACAATCTGTTCGACCACGCTGTCGTCAAATTCAGAAATAATGTTGTGATTCTCTTCCAGACGACGCTGAATGCGCCTGAGCTGAAGACGCACAATCTGCCCCAGCATCTCGTCGCTGAGCGGGTAGTACGGCACCACCAGCAGACGGCCCAGCAGCGCCGGTGGGAACACCTCCAGCAGCGGCTGGCGCAGCGCGCCGCTTAAGGCCTCAGGCTCCGGCATGAGGTCCGGATCGGCGCACATGGCGCTAATCAGCTCGGTGCCGACGTTGGAGGTCAGAATAATAATGGTGTTGCGGAAATCAATATGGCGCCCCTCGCCGTCTTCCATCCAGCCCTTGTCGAAGACCTGGAAGAAGATCTCGTGCACGTCCGGGTGCGCTTTCTCAATTTCGTCCAGCAGCACGACGCTGTATGGACGGCGGCGGACGGCCTCGGTTAATACCCCGCCTTCACCATACCCTACGTACCCCGGAGGCGCACCTTTTAAGGTGGAGACGGTGTGCGCTTCCTGGAACTCGCTCATGTTGATGGTGATGACGTTCTGCTCGCCGCCGTACAGGGATTCGGCGAGCGCCAGCGCGGTTTCGGTTTTACCGACGCCGGACGGACCGCACAGCATAAAGACGCCCACCGGCTTGTTCGGATCATCAAGCTTCGCCCGCGAGGTTTTCACGCGGCGGGCAATCAGATCCAGACCGTGACGCTGGCCAATAACACGCTGGTTCAGCGTGTCGGCAAGGTTCAGCACCGCGTCAATCTCATTTTTCACCATCCGGCCCAGCGGGATCCCGGTCCAGTCTGAGACCACCGCAGCCACCACGTTCTCATCCACCGCGGCAAACAGCAGCGGTTCGTCACCCTGTAAGATCTTCAGCGCCTGCTGCTGTTCTGCCAGCTGGCCGTGCAGCTCGGCGGTATCCTCATCTACCGCCGCAAACAGCGCGGCACGCAGACGGATAATCTCCTGCACCAGGCTGCGCTCTTCTTCCCAGCGTCGGGCCAGGGCTTCGCGTTTTGTCTCATACGCGTCGCGTTCGGCGCGTAATGCCGTGACGCGCTCGGCATCACCGGCCGCCACGCGCGCTTCGCGTTCTGCGATCTCAATTTCCACGTCAAGCGCAGCAAGGTGACGCAGACAGTCTTCCAGCTGAGCAGGCGGCGCGCTCTGGCTGACGGCCACGCGCGCGCAGGCGGTATCCAGCAGCGCCACCGCTTTATCCGGTAGCTGACGCGCAGGGATATAGCGATGCGACAGTTTCACCGCCGCGCTGACCGCTTCGTCGAGGAGTAAAACCTGATGATGGGTTTCCAGCGGCGACACGGTGCTACGCAGCATCAGTACGGCTTTCGCTTCATCCGGCTCGTGAACCTGTACGGTCTGGAAGCGGCGGGTCAGCGCAGGATCTTTCTCAATGTATTTTTTGTATTCCGCCCAGGTGGTCGCGCCGATGGTGCGCAGTTGCCCGCGCGCCAGGGCTGGCTTGAGCAGGTTAGCGGCATCGCCGGTGCCCTGCTGTCCGCCTGCGCCAATCAGGGTGTGGATCTCATCGATAAACAGAATAATTGGCGTGGCGCTGGACTGCACCTCGTTAATCAGCGCCTGGAGGCGCGCCTCAAATTCCCCTTTCATGCCCGCTCCGGCCTGAAGCATGCCGATATCCAGCAGCCACAGCTGAACGTTTTGCAGCGGCTCCGGCACGTCGCCGTCGGCGATACGCAGCGCCAGCCCTTCCACCACTGCGGTTTTCCCGACGCCGGCTTCCCCGGTCAGCAGGGGGTTGTTCTGGCGACGACGAATCAGGATATCGACCATCTGGCGGATCTCTTCATCGCGCCCCACCACCGGGTCAATCTTGCCTTCCCGGGCGCGCGCCGTCAGATCCTGACCATACTGCGCCAGCGTGCCCTGCGCAGCCGGTACTGCCCCGGCAGGCGCGTCCGCAGCGGCGGCGGCCTGCTGGCTCTCTTTGCTGCTGGCGCAAATGGCGTCGAACTGCTCGACCAGCACCTCAACGTTAAGACGGGTGAACTGCGCCGAAATACTTTTCAGCACGTTAGCCAGATTCCACGTTTTCAATATGCCGATCAGCAAATGGCCGCCGCGGATGCGGCTGACGCCAAACTTCAGCGAGCCGTAGACCCAGGCGCGCTCGACGGCGCTGTCGATATGCTCGGAAAGATCAGACACGGAACTCGCGCCACGCGGCAGGGCATCCAGCGCCGCCACGATATCGCGCGTCAGCTGCTGTTCATCAAGGGCGAAGTGACGGATGACCTGTTGCAGATCGCCATCCTGCTGCTGCATCAGCTGATGCAGCCAGTGCACCAGCTCAACGTACGGGTTGCCGCGCAGCTTACAGAAGGCAGTCGCGCTTTCCAGAGAGGTAAATAACAGCGTATCCAGTTTGCCGAAAAGCACGGCACGGCTAATTTCTGACATGTTAGTTTCCATTAACAATGATTCGGTATACGGAAGGATTATCGCTCTGCGCGATACACCAGATCGCCACGCGGAACAGGCTGAGGCTGAAGGCCGAGCCAGGTGTTGTACCCTAATCGCCCGGCGCTGCCGAGCGTGGCGCCCTGCACCGCATCGGCGCGCAGGATCACCCGTGTTTCCCATTCAAATTCCACCCCGGCGTACTGTCGCACCCAGTCGCGCAGCTCGGTCACCCATCCTTCGCCCGGCAGAAAACGGTTGTAGTCGTCTGCGCTCAACGGGCCAATCTCAAGCCGGAATTTATGCTGCACGTCGCGTACCGCAATGCCGAGAAAAGCGGACTCTCCCATGCGCGGCAGGCGACGCCCCTCACCCAGCTGTGCCTGCTCCCGCGTTGAGAGCGGCATCCACTGCGGGACGTTGGCCACCAGCCTGACCGGCACGTTGAAATAGTTGCGCAGGATTTTCTCCAGCCCTTCCGGGTCCCGCCCGTGGCGGGTCAGGTGCCCGGCGTGAGTAAAGCGGGCATGCGCGCTCAGGCTGCCTTTCGACATCTGGGCAGGCTGCCCCATGCCAATCAGCGATGCCAGATACCCTTCGAAGCGCCTGTTGTCGTCGCGATCCAGTGAAACGGCAGGCTGCGCGTCCGCCCAGGCGCGGTAGAACAGCAGCGTCAGGCGGTGGTGAAAGAGGTCGGCAAACGCGCTGAGGCTGTGATCCTGATGATGATGAATACGCTCGCGGGCATACTCAGTCATGTGCACCGGCAGTGGGCCGTTAGGACCAAACAGGCCGAAGCTCAGAATGGAAACCTCATGCAGTCCGTTCTCTTCCCGCTGCCGGACCTCAGCAACCGTTGACGGCGCAAAGCCCATTGAAGGCTGCTGACCAATACGCAGCGGCTCAAATTTAGGCAGCGGTGCGCGCCCCAGCGGGTAACGCTCGCCGCCCTGGGCATCAATGCGTCTTAACAGCTGGAACAGATCGTAGCGCCACGGCGTCTCGCGCACTCCGCGCCAGAACGCATCGGGCAGCGGCGTCAGGCGATGCACGCGCAGCGTTGCAGGGGCAACTTCACTCATACCAGCGCCCTTTTACCCATACGAGGCGCCCAGTAGCCGATTTCGCCGCGCTGCTGGCTCTTGAGCGTGAACTCCGTAAAGCTGTTGATGGAGACCAGGCGGGCAAAAAGGCGCTCCAGCACGCTGCCGAAAAGCCACGGGCTGGCGCCGGAAAAGGCGCGTTCGTCCACCGTCAGGGTGATGCCGATCCCGCGGGCGAACACCACCGGGCCGGGTTCCGGCACGCGGCGGTGCACCGGCTCCAGCACGCAGTGACGAACGCCATCCACCTGACGGGCAACCGGCGTCTCGGCGAGGTTGGCGTATAGCCCTAACAGCTGACGCAGCGCGGCAGCGCCCTCTTCGTTTTCGCTGTCCATCAGGCTGAGGTAGTTCATTTGCAGCTGGCTGATGAGCCGCCAGGTGCTGAACCCTTCGGCCAGTGCCGGACGCGGCGGCGTCGGGCCTTTACGCAGGGTTAACGCCTTCACCGGCATGGAGTCGGCCATAATAAACTGCCCAAGCTCCTGCTGGAGCATCAGCGGCAGGTCACGGCTGGTGCACAGCACCTCGGCGGAGATATAGCGCAGGTTTTCCTGCCACGGCGCGTGCTGCGCATCCACCAGCGAGACGAAGACCTCCGAGCCGATATAGCCCGTGCGGGTGCCATAGCGCAGCGCGTGTTCGGAGAGAACGCGCTGCTCACGGCGCAGGGAAAAATAGGCGCCGTAGTTGCCCGCGTCCCCGCTCCAGGTACTCCAGAACGGACGAAACGTCTGGTCGTCCCGCTGACCATCCGCGCTGGCATAGATTTTTTTCACGGCATAAATTTCATAATCCAGCGGGCGGATGTTATCCACCACCAGGTGGTATTCATGCTGGTTTTCGCTCAGCTTCTGCCGGGCCGCCACTTTCGGGAACAGGTTGATCACCGGCGTGCAGTGCAGCGCCAGGTGGCTGGCATCCACCACGCGCTCCAGCTGATCGTCGCTCTTGTCGAGCAGAATGAAGATATCAAACGCTTTTTCGTCTTCGCAGCGCTGGATCAACTTGCCCAGCCCGCTCAGGCTGATGAAACGAAAACGCGCCGGGAACGCGAAGTACTCCTGCAACAGGCGATAGCCGTCAAAGTTACGCAGATCGTCCGGGAGCAGGGCCTGGTCCGCATCAAAGCCTTCCTGACGCAGGGCGTCAGACGACAGCAGCTGGCGCTGGGGCTGCTTGCTGACCGTCTGGCAGACGATGCCCGCGTGGTGCTCCATCACCAGCTCCAGCAGCTTCAGCGCCTCGATGTCCGGGCCGCTTAAGAAGAACTCCAGGCGGTCAAAATCCAGGTGCCCGAGATGCTGCGGGCCATCGCAGGCAATGCGGACCCGTAAGGCGCTGCTGATCCCCCGCTGACTCAGGCCGAGCTGGGCCAGCGGCAGATCGGCGGGAACGCCGCCCAGCTCGATCCGCTCAATTTTTAACGGCAGCAGGTTCACCTCATGCGCCGTGGTATAGCTGCACGTAACGCCGGTTTTTTTCAGCGCCAGGCTGTCCATCATGGTGCCGCGCGGCACAATAAAGCCTTTGCTCAGGTCGCCCCGGCTGCTGTCGGGCTGAATTTCAGCGATCGCCATCGACGGCGTAGGCGCCAGATAATTTGGCGCAATCATCTCCAGCATACGCTGTGAAAAGCGCGGGAATTCGGCGTCCATTTTCATCTGCACGCGGGAGGTCAGGAAAGCGAAACCTTCCATCAGGCGCTCAATGTACGGGTCCGCCACTTCGATGCCGCGCATGCCGAGCCGCCCCGCCACTTTCGGGTAGCGTTCGGCAAACTCCGCGCCCATCTCGCGCAGATAGGCCAGTTCACGGTTGTAATATTCGAGCAGTTTGCTTTCCATCATTACCCCGCATCTTTCAGTTCAAAATGGCCGTTTTCCAGATCGACGTCGGTGCGAAAGAGAAACTCCAGCGGATACGGCACGCACCACAGGCGGCCTTTGATTTCGATAGACAGAACGTTGTGCAGATCTAACGAGGAGGTATCGGACACGCAGCGAACCTGAAGCCCCTGCGGCAGGATCCGCGGTTCAAAGTTAATAATCGCTTCGGTGAGCTTGCGCTGAATGTCGTGCCATTCGATATCAGACATTCTTTTCCCCGCCAGCGGCGCGACGCCGAAGTTAACGACGGAACGGCTCACCTGCGTCAGCCCGCTCAGATCGCTGGAGGTATCGTGGTTGATGGTATTAAACAACCACTGTAAATCCCGCAGGACGTTACGACGCAGCGCGGCGTGGGTAATCAGATTGCTGTTGGCGGACTCGCGTTTTTTTTCCGGATCGTTATCCGTCAGGCGATCCAGCAGTGAGGGCTGCATTTTGTCGCGCGCCCCCACTTTCTCCTGCCTGCTGCGGGCCTGCCAGCCGCTGCGCAGCAGATCGCCTTCGCCAGCGGTATTACTCATCCGCACCATCCGAGGTAAATGTCACCAGGCTCAGGGTAAGCAGCGGGCTTTCGCTTTGCTCGCTCAGCCAGGCTTTCTGCCCCATGCCTTCATACAGGACACCGTCGTCGTCGAGCGGGAGCCACTCGGTGGTGCGCCCCAGTCTAACGCTATCGGAAGCGCCGTCAGCAAACGGATAACGCGCCGGGATCTGACACACCTGCTCGGTGCCGTCCGTGAGGCGGACCAGCGCATGACGCCACACCAGATCGGTCACGCTGGCCGGAGCCTGAAAACGGATCGCATCGATGGCGCAGAACGGCACCCAGAAATAGCGGCCATTGACCAGGGTTTCACACACCGGCCCAAGACGGGCATCGCCGTCCATCAGCCATTCAAAGGTGTGGCTCTCTTCATTCTCCAGCGTGACCTGCCCGCGGCTTGCCGGGGCCTGTTCGAGTGCCTCCAGGCGCAGCGTTTGCGCTTGCCCGGCGCGTTCGGTCAGCGCCTGGGCTAACGTCGACAGCCACGGCCACTGCGCCTCGGGCATTGCCGGTCGCGCCTCTCCCGCGAACACGCGCGCCCGCTGCTGTTCACCCTGAATGGCCTGCTCCAGCAGCGTTACGGTTGGTTTTGCCTGCGGCTTCAGCGCCAGCCAGCTCTTCAGCTGGGTCAGGGCGCGCGCCCAGTTGCCGCTGAGGATCAGAAACTGCACAAACGCGGCGCGCAGATCGGCATCCGCCGGACGAGCTTTGATTTCGGCTTCCAGGCGAAGCAGCGCGTCGCTAATCGACTCACCCGCCAGACGTTGATAAAGCGTATTCATAGCCCCTCCTTAATTCGTCGCGCGCCAGGTGCCCACTGCCGGATCGCGCAGCTGCGGACGCAGCGTGTCAATCAGAACAACGTTCAGCTCCGCGCCCGGTGCAACCCATGCGCTCCAGATCTTCTTCACCTCTGCGATACGCGCCTGGAGTCTGGCGTCGTCGCTGGCGATCTCACGGGTGATTTCCACCGCCACCGTGCCGTTGCTCTTCCAGCCGTTCAGAGTGCTGTCGTACGGCAGGATCATCCAGCTCTGGTCGCTGTTCGGGGTGCTGAAGACCATGCGCTCTTTGTTAACGGAGGTGATCAGCGCCTTTTCAGGATCGACCGCGTTGTTCAGTCCCATCACCGGGAAGCCGTGAATGTAGGTGACCGGAATCGCTTTCTGCGTCCCGTTACGATTTTGCGTCACCACGGTGTGGCCGCTGAGCCAGCTACCGTTGCCGCAGCGGGTGGTGTCGGAATCCGGAATAAACAGCGCCGGCGCGGAGGAACCGCCCTCCCAGAAGGTGCGCAGGTGGCAACCGTCCTGAAGGGTGAACTCCTGCCATGGCGTACGATCTGCCGCCACGGTGTGCGTCTCCGGATTCTGGTCAGGCGGCAGCAGCGCGCCTGAGGTGGTGGTCGTTGCCGCCGCCGTTTCCTGCTGTTTCACCACCAGCGCCCAGTCCTGCGCTTTAGCCGCTGTGCCCCGGGCAAGCGTCGTGCCTTCCGGATCGTTAAGCGTCCAGTTCAGGGTATTCAGCTTGCTGCACTGGTGCTCCAGCAGCGAGCCAAGGCGCGGCACGAAGTTTTCCAGCACCGAAACCTCTTTCTTGCCGTTCGCCACGATACGCAGCGCCACGTCCGCCTTACACCAGCTTTGCGGCGTATTGTCTTTAATGTTGTCGATCCAGATATCCAGCTTCTGCGCAGGAGACTGCACGATGCGGAAGTTTTCAGCCTGTGCGGTGGTCGCCACCGTCAGAAGAGCCAAACCCGATAGCCAAAGTTTCATATCAATCCTTGTGTGTCTAATCAGTTCCGCAGGGAAGAAATTGTGCTGCGTCAGAGAGCGTATGCAGCAAAGTGGTGTCCTGAGGGTTGCCCATCCACACCGCCACGGCGGTATAGTTATCCTGAGCATTGCCCTCCTGTTCGGCATTCTTTTGAATGATTTGGTTCATTAAGGTCAGCCACTCCTGTGGCGTATTGACCATGTGCAGCGACTGCTTCATCTGCTCTTCGCTGACGCCGTGCCAGAAACCGTCGGTGCAGAGCAGGAAGGCATCACCGTCCTCGACCTGCACGACATCGCTGTAGCTCGCTTCCGGTCCGCCATTCTCAATACCCAGCGCCAGATACAGCAGGTTGCTGTTGAGATCGTCGGTCTGATGCCCGGCATCTTTCATCTGCTGGACGAGGCTGTGATCGGTGGTGACATGCCACAGCCAGCCGCGGCGAAACAGGTACAGGCGGCTGTCTCCGGCGTGCGCCCAGTAAGCCAGACGGTAATCCCTGTCGATAAACAGGCTGACCAGCGTGGTGCCCATCCGGCGATAGTCCTGCACGGCCTGTTGTTCGCTGAGGATGGTGCGGTTCGCCGTTTGGACGTAGTCACGAATATGCTGCGCATTCAGGTGCTTGTCGCCGTCAAAGCGGGAAATAATGCTGTTGCGGGCCAGCTCAGCGGCCACCTCGCCGCCCGGCAGGCCCGCGATGCCGTCACAGACGACAAAGCAGGCTGAACGTTCCCCGATGGTTTCTCCCGTCTGATCCTGGTTGCTGGCGCGCGTCCCCTGGCGGGAGAGAGAAGCCGTTGCGATATTCATTTTTCTTCCGATCCGCTTTGTGAGTCTTTGTACTGATTGACCTCCATGTCATAGGCATGGAGGAAGGCTTCGCCAAACAGGGTATGGAAGTCGTCCTCGATCTCGCCCGCCGTCTCGCCATAGCTGCGAACGAAATAATCCCACAGCGCGGCTTTACGGCTGCCCGGCAGCGCCAGGCGTGACGTCATCCCGTTCTGCTTCGCCTGCTCTTCCAGCTGTTCCGGATTAAAGGATTGCAGCATGGCGGCGATAATGGCGCGGATACCGGAGATCATCCCCAGCTGGTGCGCCTGGAGATCGATTAGCGCATCACGCACCGATTTGGTCGGCGGCATAAAGCCCGGCATCGGCGTGCCGAACATCTGGATCAGCACCGTTTTCCCGGTCGGCAACAGTTTGAACGGGTTGTTCGCATCGTCGAGCACCATGGTCATATCGGCTTTCACCCCACGCTTGAGGATGGAGCGCGAGGAGAGCAGCGCCACGGTCCCCTGCGAGAACATGCCCAGGATCTGCCCCAGCTGACGCATATTTTCCCGGTCAAACTGCGGCACCGGCTGCATTTCGCTCAGGCCCATGCCCTCCAGCAGCGCCTCCAGCAGTTCGCCCTGAAGCACCTCGCCCCGCTCGCCGGTCTGCGCGGAGGAAGCAGGCGAAGCAGCGTTTTTAACCGGGTCGATACGCAGGCGGCCTTTAGGCGCCTGCGCGTTGCTGCGCGCCACGGCCTGCGGCGTTGGCATGGTGAAGCCAGCGTAATCGGGACGCGCGGGCTCTTCTTCCGCGCGCGGCGCATCCTGTGGTTCAGTCGGTTCCGGATCGAACAGCGGTGAGCTGGCCAGCGCATCCTCTTCCTGTGCGGCTTGCGGTTCAGGCTTTGGCTCCGGCTTATCGGCCACGATTTCATCCGGATGGGTTAACGGCGCGCCACCCATCAGGCCGAGGGGGTCATCGTGACGCGCGGCAGGTGCGCTCGCCGACCCGCCAAACAGGGCTAACGGATCAAGTTCGTCCGACGCCTCTTCCTTTGGCTGGGCAGGTTTGCTTTCGTCCGGCTGTACCAGCGTTGAAGGGGTGACATCGTCAAAGATGCTCTCTTTTTTAAACAACGCTTCATCGCTGAACAGCGTGTCCGGGTCAACGTTTTTACGTTCAAGCGACGGTTCGGCGTCGTTAAACATTGCCAGCGGATCTTCGGCATTCCGCTCCGGGGCCGCAGGCTGAGAGAACGGATCGTGGGATGCCGCGGGCTGTGGTTTTGCCCGGTTGCTGGAGATGCTGTCGGAGATGGAAAACTCCTGCATCAGGCTGTCCCAGATTTCCGACGGCACGGCCGTAGGTTCAGCTTTTCCGCGAGGCGCGGCGCTGGCCGGTTTCGGTTGTGGCGCCGGAGCAGGTGTCGCAGCTGGGCGCGCCTGCTGCATGCTGGCCGCCATGCGGCTTACGGGCTGGGTGTCAT
The DNA here is from genome assembly GCF_001922365.1 of Enterobacter cloacae complex sp. AR_0002. Lineage (NCBI taxonomy): Bacteria > Pseudomonadati > Pseudomonadota > Gammaproteobacteria > Enterobacterales > Enterobacteriaceae > Enterobacter > Enterobacter cloacae complex sp. AR_0002. The sequence continues at coordinate 890,959 of NZ_CP018814.1, read as the reverse complement.
GAATGAGTTCGCTGACTTCAATGCGATAATCATCAATACCGAGAATATCCCCATCCTGAAGCTCAACCTGACGCCCACGCTCCAGCGGGATATCATTCAGTACCACGCGGGTAACGCTGCCGCGGTTCGTGACGCGGCATTCGGCACTGGCGTCGACGTGAACGATGGCCTGCAAACGCGAGATGGTGCGGTCATTGTCCGGCAGCACCAGATTGTTATCCGTACCGCGCCCAATGGTGCCGCCCGGGGCATAAAAATCACAGCTGCTTTGCGGCGGCTGATGACCGGGTTTCGTAGAAATAATCGTGAATCGCATGGCGTATTCCTGCTGGTATGATTAGCGCTCAAACGCTGCCGCTCTCGGGGGTGAAAACGGCGGGGTTTGGGGGTTATGGGCTGATTAAAATTATTTGACTACATTCAGGAAAATAATGCCAATAAGCAGCCATAGCGTGAAAAGAAAGGCCTGAGCTTTATAGCGTCGATGCAGTTTTAATATCCAGCCGATTCTCTCTTCCGGTAATGCCTGAACGAATTTATAGGCATCGTCCTGAACATTTCTGTCTTTGGTAAATTTCATCTTCACGCCTTTGCGAAGACGAACAAACCAGATTATTTTTTGATAGTTTGCCAGCGAGCCAAAAAATGATGCGTAATATGTCACCAGATCGAGATCGTAGCCTTTTTGCCTATATTCTGAAAGAAGCTGATTATATTCGGCCTCGTGTTTTTTAAAATAACGGGAACTGATGAAGTCCATAATTACGACAAGTAAAAATAAAACAACAATCAGAAATAAAAGAATATTTTCTAAATTCACCATAGCTTATCCATGACATATTCAGTTGCTCCACCGGCAACTTCGCCACCAATGTATCCACCCGCAGCGGCTCCTACCACAGAACACGCGAGCAACCCTACACCACCTGTTGCCACGCCCAATGCAACACATACGCCAGCCCCAGCCATGGCGCCATATTTTCCGCCATAAATCCCGCCCGCAAGACTGGCGCCAAATTGACTGTACTTCTTAACGGCGACTTTGGAACAACTCTGCTCTCTACCTACTGTACAGGCATCGTAAACTTCATTGGTTGTGTTTGCACCAGCGAAGCCGATAGCAAGCCATCCTCCCATTTTCAGAAAACGGGCAGCTTTTGAAGCATTGTCTACATATGTTGAATACCCTCGTATCGAGGCAACACCCGCAGTACTCCATTCGTGGACAATTGACCTGCTTGATAAACCTAAAGCGTGCTTGATTTCTTCATAAGGTTTCAGTTTCAGCGTTAGTCTGGACAGCTTATTTAATAAAACGTCCAGCTCAGAAAAAAGTTTTTGCCTTTCAACAAAAAACTGCTGCCCGATCAATGTGCCTTGCGTTCTGTATTGATTTTGATAAGCCAGTTCGATAGCTTTTAATTTCTTTTCTATTTCGCTAAAGTACCTTTCACCTGCATCAGCAACCACCCCGAGAGATTTATCCATAAAATTAGTTAATGCTGCGATGGTACTAAAATGCTTGTTAAAGAAATTAGCTTCATCTGTATTCAGTTCTGCCAATGCTCCATTAACCTTTTGCTTTGCATTTTGTAATTGTTTTAGCTGAACCGCATTTTCAGCACCCGGAGCATTAAGGATCAATATTTGCCCGGGTTTTAACCACCGTGTGTCCCTGTTCACTTGCATAAAATAACGTGCCGCTTCACTGTCTGGTTTATTGAACAGTAGTCTTGCCTGGAAATCTAACGTACCAGCCTGCTGAACAACACAATAACCAGGAGCAACCGTTGATTTTACGCTCATATTGACATCCCTTTGCAAACGAAATTAAGTCTCTGTAAATAATGACCGGGGAAAACTCCCCGGTCACGCGCGCAATTACGCTTCTTTGTTTTCTTTGATGTTCCAGCCAGCGCTGCTTTCAGCACCTTTACCACCGGCAGTGGTCTGCTCCCAGTACTGCTGTTTCACTTTCGCAGCCTGGAATGCATAGGTCACGCCAACGGTATCGCCGTTGTCTGCACCCGTGTACTGAACGGAAGTCACGAGAACGTCTTCCAGGGTGATGCGGGTGTATTCAACCTGCTGACCACCCGCTTTGCAGACGGACAGTTCAACTTTGGTCAGGTGTTTACCGCTTGCGCAGTGTTTCAGGATTGCTGTAGTGGATTTGTCGATCAGAGCGTTAACGTGCAGATCGTTAAAGTTAACCTTACCGGCACCACCGCCACCACCCACACTCATATTACCTGGCTGGGACGCGCCCCAGGAGAAGGAGGTAATGTCAGTCCAGCCGGTGTGGTTAGAATCTTTAGATTCGCCCGTAACACCCTCGACCTTCAGAAACATATCAATAGCCATAATATCTACTCTTCGTGGATGAACAATATTGCTTTCGAAAAAGCCCTTATATGGCAAACAGGAAAGCATGGGGCTGAATAAAACCGTCCATATTTTACCTCTGCCTCATATCAAACGACCCGTGTCATTTGACAGTCTTACATTCCCCCTGAATGAAAGGAAAGAATGTGAAGTCTTTTACTACTGCGGATTATCCTGAATCCAGGTACGATCAGGATCGCCAATGATGAGCTGCGGAACCAGTTTATTCAGTTCGTCACTATGATAAAGACGTAGACAATTTAAGGTTACGCCTTTTACATCAGGTTTGCGCTCCGAGTGGAAACCATTAATTTGGTTTTTATACTTCCCAATAATGGCGTTAACTTTGTCAGTACCGTTTTCAGCATCAAACGGTATCCATTCAATAAATGCGCTCGCACTGCGGGCCGCATCAGCAGAAAATTGACTGCCTTTATCTGCTACCTGCGCAAGGCAGCGCGCCAGGACAAAATCTTTAACCACCTGCCGGTATGTTTGCTGCTGATAAAAATCAACGTAAGGGTTGTCACCGCGAGCAGAAAAAGATAAGCAAGTGAGCAAAAGAAATACGGTCTTTAAACACCTGAATATAATTATTTTAATTCCCAAAACCAGATTTCCTGACAGTACGGAAAGCAATCGGAGTTACATATAAACGAATTATTACTCAGAGGCTCGATAAGGTCGATATGACCACCGCCATACCCATCAATTTTATTGAAGAAAACAACACCTTTTCGGCCCAACATTGAGCGTGCACCAGCCTCGCGGTCTTTAAAGATTTCTGCCTTGCCAAACACATGGGATTTATAAAGCTGATCGGCAAGTAATTTTGCGCCAGGCTCGATTGTTTTTCCCTTATAGGGACCGGTCTTTATGGGTAAACGCCCTGTAAATTCAACATTACATTTTAACAATGCCAGGCTCATTCTTACCGCACAGGTATTTTCGTATGCCGGTTGTTGCTTGATAATCGTCGAATAATCGTAGCCAATTTCTGAAAAAACCTGTTCACCCGAGGCAAAACCCGCGCGTGTGTGATTTGAAGAGTAATGCTGACGTTTAAGTTGTTCGTATAATGGTCTCATTTGTCACTCTCCTTTTTTGCACGGGCGTAATTCTTTCATGCCGTCAATGATGATTTTTGAAGCGCGCTCCTCGCCTTGCTGTTTCGATAAGTTCGCAAAACGAGAATAGAGAAACTCATGTATTGTATTTGGCAAAAAAGGCCTGCCCTTGCACCATGCAGTGCCCTCAGACGCGTCGACTACGCCGAGAAGATACATATTTGCCTTAATGCGTTCACGTTCATTCGTTTTCGACAGCCAGGCTTTAGCAAAACGCTCTGCACTCAGATTTAAATCGTACCCTGTTAACAGCGTCGGATCGCGTTGGAAGTTTGATGTGTCATCCTGAGGCAATGCTTCCGCTTGAGGGTATTTATAATTTCCGGCGTCCGCGCTTGCGAGAGTAGAAACTGCCAGCAAACTGGTCGCGATCACAAGTATATGTTTCACCGTATATCCTTATTCACTGACAGAAATAAGTTAAGCTTTTACGCACAAATGGCCGGCCCCTGCGGGCCGGCAATTATTATCACGCGTCTTTCGTCTTCAGCGACGGCAGTTTAGATACCAGACGCAGGGAAACGGTCAGACCTTCCAGCTGGTAGTGCGGACGCAGGAAGAACTTCGCGGCGTAGTAGCCCGGGTTGTCTTCGATTTCTTGCACCTGCACTTCCGCCGCCGCCAGCGGTTTACGGGACTTGGTTTCCTGGGAGGAGTTCGCCGGGTCACCGTCGACGTAGTTCATCACCCAGTCGTTCAGCCAGCGTTCCATCTCTTCGCGCTCGCGGAAGGAGCCGATTTTGTCGCGCACGATGCACTTCAGGTAGTGAGCAAAACGACAGCAGGCGAACAGGTAAGGCAGACGGGAGGCCAGGCGCGCGTTCGCGGTGGCGTCCGGGTCATGATACTCGGCCGGTTTTTGCAGGGACTGCGCGCCGATGAAGGCGGCGAAGTCGGAGTTTTTGCGGTGAACCAGCGGCATAAAGCCGTTTTTCGCCAGTTCCGCTTCACGGCGATCGCTGATGGCGATCTCGGTCGGGCACTTCATGTCCACGCCGCCGTCATCGCTCGGGAAGGTGTGGCACGGCAGGTTTTCCACCGCCCCGCCGGATTCGACGCCGCGAATCGAGGTGCACCAGCCGTACTCTTTAAAGGAGCGGTTGATGTTGGCCGCCATCGCATAGGCCGCGTTCGCCCAGGAGTAGCTGTTGTGGTTCGCGCCGTCGGTCTGCTCTTCAAAATCAAAGCTGTCGACCGGGTTGGTGCGAATGCCGTACGGCAGGCGCGACAGGAAGCGCGGCATCACCAGGCCCAGATAGCGGGCATCTTCCGATTCACGCAGTGAACGCCAGGCGGCGTATTCGGTGTTCTGGAAGATTTTGGTCAGATCGCGCGGGTTAGCCAGTTCCTGCCAGGACTCCATCTGCATCACGCCCGGTGCGGTACCGGTGATGAACGGACAGTGGGCCGCGGAGCCAATGCGCGCCATCTCGCCCAGCAGCTCAACGTCCTGCGGGCTGTGGTCGAAGTAGTAGTCGCCTACGATGCAGCCAAACGGCTCGCCACCGAACTGGCCGTACTCCTGCTCGTAGATTTTTTTGAAGATCGGGCTCTGGTCCCAGCCCACGCCCTTGTAGCGCTTCAGGGTGCGGCCCAGCTCCTGCTTGGAGATGCTCATAAAGCGGATCTTCAGCATCTCGTCGGTTTCGGTATTGTTCACCAGGTAGCTCAGGCCGCGCCAGGCGCTCTCCAGCTTCTGGAACTCCTCGTGGTGAATGATCTGGTTCACCTGCTGCGAAAGCTGCTCGTCAATACCGGCAATCAGGTTCTGAATGGTGCGGTAGGTATCGTTTGAGAAGGTCACGGTGTTTTCCAGCGCCTGCTGCGCCAGGGTTTTAACCGCGCTTTCTACGGCAGAGCGCGCCTGATCGGTTTTCGGGCGGAACTCTTTATTCAGCAGCGCGCTGAACTCGTCCTGGCTGAACGCCTGGCCCGCCTGCTGATCGTGTTGTTGAGTCTGGTTGCTCATCGATTATTCCTCGCTACCTTTCGCACTTTCGTCATTTTTCGGCAACTGGCTCAGGGATTTGAGCAGCGTCGGATCCTGAAGGATTTTTGCAATCAGCTCTTCCGCGCCGTTTTTGCCGTCCATGTAGGTCAGCAGGTTGGAGAGCTGGGTACGGGCTTCCAGCAGCTTGTTCAGCGGCTCTACTTTACGGGCCATCGCGTCCGGCAGGAAGTCGTCCATGCTGTCAAAGGTCAGATCGACGTTGAGCTTACCTTCGCCGGTCAGGGTGTTATCCACCTGGAACGCCACGCGCGGCTTCAGCGCCTTCATGCGTTCGTCGAAGTTGTCGATGTCGATTTCCAGGAATTTACGCTCGTCGACGGCTGGCAGGTTTTCCACCGGCTTGCCAACCAGATCGGCCATAACGCCCATCACAAACGGCAGCTGAATTTTGCGTTCTGCACCGTAGATCTCTACGTCGTATTCGATCTGCACGCGGGGAGCACGGTTGCGTGCGATGAATTTCTGTCCACTGTTACTCATTGCCATGATGTTCTCCATCAAAGATGCGCGGTGAAGGTGAAACGGCAGACTCCATGCCTGTCGCCATAATGCCAGGACGCGTCATTCGCGGCGTCCAAAGATGTTTTCCAGTTGGTTAACGCCGTCTGGCGCCAGGTCGCGAATAATGTCCATAAAGTTGAGTTCAGACAGCCGCTGCACCCGTTCAATCATCAGCGGTGCGGGATGGCTGGGTTCGTACTGCGCAAAGTACTGTTTCGCTTTTTCCAGCATTAGCTGCGCGTCGGCGCGGCTGGTCACCTGCACGCTGCGCCAGTCGGTGACCGGCTGAACGGGCTGCGCTGCCGCAGGCTGCGGCTCAGCGTGCTGTTCAGCCTGCGCGTCACGGTTCGACAGCAGCTTACTGATGTCGGTCACCTGACACGCGCTGGCGACCAGCCCGACGGTTTTCAGCAGCTGTTCCATCTCCGGTACGCCACTTTCCCCGAGATAGCCGGTAAGCAGTTCGCGGATGGCCAGCAGGCGTTCGTTGATCACGATTACCGCTTCGGTGCCGGGCTGATCGCCCCGGGCCAGCTCATCGATCAGTCGTGGACGCCCGCCCGGATAATCCGGACACTCGGTTTTACTGCCGTCAAGCAGCGCCTGGGCGTCACGGAGCGAAATCTCATCGCCGTTTGAGCGGAGCAGTGAGGCGTTACGTACCGCTACCGTCAGGTCAGATTTATCACTCAGCCCGGCGAGGGCGTTGATGCGGTAGAACGGATCGGTTTCGCCATACTCTTCCAGCAGCGGGTAAAGCTGCTCCCAGTAACGGGACAGGGCTTCCTGCACCAGCAGTAGCCCGTCGGCGTAACCTGCCAGCCCGCGACGACGTGTCCAGGCATGGGTTAACGCCAGCATGACGCGAAGATCTTTGGTGCGTCCCAGTAGGCTGGTGGCGAGTTTTTCCACCGTGTTCCAGTCGGCAGGCTCTGCCGGAATGATGGTGTCGCCAAACTGCTGCTCGGCTTTGCCCTGACTGGCCTGCCCCATGGCCTGGAAATCAGCGTCGTACTCCAGGTTTTCACCGCAGGGGTTGTCGGGGCTTATCGGCGCGAGAAATTCATCGATATTCATAAGATCCCTGCTTATTCAAACATAGGCGGGTAAAGACCGTGGCGGCCCGGACGGGCGCCGCCTGCCGGATCGAACAGCAGCGTAAAGAGCTGCCCGGTAAAGTTTCCGCTGTGGACGTGGGTGTACAGCGGATAGCCGTCGCAGCGGTTTGTCCACCAGTAGCTGGTCTGGCGCAGCGGATCAAAACACTCCGCCGCCTGCGGCCAGCCCAGCGTGCTCTGACCCTCGTCGTCATAGCCAATCACGTCGAGAATGTCGGAGCGCTTTTGCGGCTCAACCGGCTGGGGCGCCGGGATGGTCATCAGCGTTTCATCCAGCTGGGAGGCAGAATAGCTGTTACGCACCGCGTGCAGCCCCAGACGACCAAGCTGCTGGTACCAGCTCTCAGCCTGCCCGAGCAGGCGGGATGACCACTCGGCGGGAGTGAAACTCAGTTGCAGGCATACCGGATAGTGGCGGCCTACGCTGTCACGGCCCGGCAGCAGGCAGCCCATCTGAATCATCTGGCTACCGAGCATCGGCGGGACGACAAAGTTCCACACCGGGGCTTTAGAAAACGGGCGCTCGCCGCTGCGCTGCTCTTCCTGTTGCCAGGCCAGCAGGCCGACCTGGAACCAGTGCGACCACTGGCGTTGCAGGGTATCCGGAAAGCGACGCTGCAAAAAATCTCCGGCGCTGGGTAATTTGCCATACCAGCTATAACGGTTCATCGCAGGGGTATTCGTCATACGGCTGTCCTTGCGGTTATGGGCATGAGAAACGGGGAAGCTGGAACGGGTTGCGGATGCTGTTCGGGGCAAACTCCAGCGTGACCTGATGTCCGTCGACGTTGAACGTGGCCTGACGGCTCAGGCTACCCGCGCCAGGGCTGGTGCGCGCCTTGTCGAAAAAGCGGTTGAGCGCCCAGGAACCGTTGGTCACCAGCGTTGCGGTGCTGCCATTGGCCAGACCGAGCTGCATACGCACCTGGTTCGTCCCGCCCGGCCCCGGCCAGGTCATGATCTGCACCGCCTGCGGACCGTGGCTGTAGCGCAGCAGTTGGCCGTCCACGTCCAGCGTCAGGTTCAGAATGGTGTTGTCCATCCGCACGGTGCGCACCGTCACCTTAAAGGATGGCGTGGTCGCGCCGTTGGCGAAAAAGGCATCGCGGACAGACTGCGCCTGCTGGAACGGACGCAGCAGCCCTTCACTGCCCGGCAGCGTTTTACCGTCAATGCCCGGCATAAAGCGCCAGTTCGCCTGGGTGGTGTCCACCTTGTTGGTCAGGTTGTCGCGGAAAAAGGTGTCCATCAGTCCGGTGCCCGGCGCGAACATGCGGGCGAGATCGTCCGGCGTCACCTCGGTGCTGGCGCTGCGCACCAGCGGGTAACGCCCGGCAATCGCCTGACGGCAGAACCCGCCCACTTCCACGTTGATGCGCTTACGCACGTTCTCCAGATCGCGACGCTGGGTATCGCTGCTGGCGCCCACGGCCATATTACTGAACATGGTTTGCAGCCCGCCCGGCAGACGGCCCGCGCTGGCTTGCAGGCGGCTGATGGCATCGCCGCCCGGCGCGGGCATACCGCTGTTTGCTGCATCCTGAACGGCTGTCAGGTAGCGATAAAGCTCGTCAACCTGCTTGAGAAAATCATCAAAGACGATGGTCTTACCGCCCTTCTCCAGCGGCTGCGCCAGCTCAATCATCGGCGCATAGTGGTCGGTCACCAGTTGCTCAGGCGCCTGCGTCACAACCGCGCCCTGCGTCGGGGCATTGTCACCGTTGCTGAACAGCGCTTCCAGCGTACGGGTGGCGCGGTTGCTTTGGTCTTCCGCTTTCTGCGCATCTTCCGGGGCAGGCGCAGTGCGCGACAGGGTCAGCACCTTGCTCAGGTTAAGTACCAGACGGCGCAGCGGCGAGTTGGTGCCTGAAAGCAGGCGCGCGGTGTTGATGCGCTGGGAAAGATCGGCGCTGTTGTTGAGCTGTATGTCCGCGAGAAAGCGATCCCAGTTGACGATAAAGTCGCGCATGTAGAGCTGGCGCACGGCGTTATCGATCTGCTGTTTATCTTCCTGGGCAGCGGTTGCTCCCAGCACCCAGGCATCATCTTCGTGCAGGGCGGTGGTCACGCTGTCGATCTGGTCGTTGAAGCTCTTCCAGTAGCCGTCCGGTGTATACAGACCCGGTACGCCTTCACTCACCGGCTTGCCGCTCTTACGGGAAAACACCAGCTCGCTCTGCGGGCCGCCGAGATCTGAAAGCGAAACCGGCTTCAGGTTCTCATCATGCTCCAGCAGACGTTTCAGGCGGCCATATACGCGGGTGGAGAGCGGCTGCTGGTTGATGAGCGCCCTTTCACGGGCCACCAGATCCTCATCCTGCGCATACGGTGAAGCCTGAATTTTTGGCTCCAGCAGCTGGGTCAGGTGCCATTCCAGCTCCTGAAGCTGCGCCTGCGTCACGTTCTGCGGCAGGTTGCGTTGCAGGTTGAGCATTACCCACGAGTGCAGGAATTTGCCGTCATAGTGCTTCGGCTGGTAGAGCATCTGATAGGCTTTCAGCGCCTCATAGCTATACTCCACATCGCTGCCGTTGTCGTTGCGCAGCCAGGTGGTAATGTGCATCGCCACAGCAGGCAGCAGCATCTGATCCAGCGCCTTCTGATACAGAGACTGCGAGGCATCGCTGACGTCATCCCCGCGATAAAGCCCCATGCGGCGGGAAACCGGCGGGTCGTTAACGTCGAAGGCATCGCTTTTCGGCAGATCCACCAGGCTGTTAAGCAGCGGCAGAAGCGCAAACAGATCGCGCTGGGGCTGGTTTTGCAGCGCCTTGCTCTGCTGCTCCAGCATCGGCACTTTTGCGTCCACTTCTTCCAGATAGGCTTTATTTTTAGCGTAGCTGGTCAGCCACAGGCCACCCAGGATCACCAGCAGAGCCAGCAGCGCCGCGTAGCCGGACCACATCACGGCGCGGTTGCGAAGCTCCCACCAGCGGTTTTCCCCGGCGATGCCCGCTTCCTGGAAAATCACGTTTTGCAGCAGGTTCTTAATGAAGAAGCTTTGACCCTTCGCGCCCGGGATCGGCGCCTCTTTGCTCACCGAATCCCAGCGCGTGCTTTCCTCCCCTTCAGGTAAGGAGAGCGCGCGGTTCAGCTCGCCCATCACGCGGTCAAACGGCATCCCTTCCTGGGTGCCGCTGGCGAAGTAGATGCCGCGCGGCGAAAATTCGGTTTCGAAGTTTGAGCGGGCAAAGACCGTGCTCAGGTAGTCTGCCAGCAGCGGACGCAGCGCGGCGAACTCCTGCGGGAAGAGATAGGCTTCCGCACGGGTTTTGGCGTCATGCTCTTTGAGCATGGTTTCCGGAAGGCCCGCATCCAGACGCTGTTGCAGCAGGGAAAATTCCTGCTGGAAGTTGCCCATAAGATCGTAATCGGCGTGTTTGGTCTGCTCCCACGGCAGCGTAAAGCCCCAGATCTGGTCGCGCTGGGCTTTGTCGTAATCCGCAAACCAGGCGCGGAAGCCTTTAAGCAGGTCCGCTTTGGTCACCATCACATAAACCGGGAAGCGAATACCCAGCTGTTCATGCAGCTCGGAGAGACGCTGGCGCAGGTTGACCGCCTGCTGTCGGGAGGCCTCAGCGGACTGCGAAAGCAGGTCGGAAATACTGATAGTAATAATCACGCCGTTGATGGGCTGGCGACGGCGGTATTTACGCAGCAGGTTGATAAATTCCAGCCACTCCCCGGCGTCCTGAACCTGCTCACTCTCCTGAGTGGTATAGCGCCCCGCGGTATCCAGCAGAACCGCCTCGTTGGTAAACCACCAGTCACAGTTGCGCGTGCCGCCAATGCCGCGCAGCGCGGTTTTACCGAAGCGATCCGCCAGCGGGAATTGCAGCCCGGAGTTGGCCAGCGCGGTGGTTTTACCGGAACCTGGCGCGCCAATAATGACGTACCACGGCAGCTGATAGAGGTATTGCGTGCTGAAGCGCTGCGTCCACTGTGCGCCATGTCCCGCTTTGCTGAAGTGGGCTTTTTTCAGCATCTGGGCGGCTTCATCGAAACGCCCGGCAAGGATCTGCTCCTCGCTGTTCAGACGTTTCTGCGGATCGGCCGCCTCCGGGCTGGTGGTATTTTCGTTGAGCTTGTCCATCAGCTTACGGTTCAGCCAGGCGTTATACATCCGCGGCAGAATGTGGCTCTGGGCCCAAATCAGGTAGACCACCGCAATGCTGATGACGCGGTTCTGCTCTGATTCAAGCGGGCGGGTATCTACGATGGACAACAGCGGGCCAATCATCCAGATGACCGCCGCGAGCGCCGTTACGCCCAGGAAGCTCCACAGAATGCGATTGGTCAGTATAGAAAGTAGAGTAGTCAGCATCCTTAGTTTCCTTGCGGCAATCCGTTCAGCTCGGCCTGGGTATTGTCAGGCGACACCAGCAGCGTAATCTCCACGCGGCGGTTACGGGCGCGATTTTCAGGCGTGGTGTTAGGCGCTACCGGGTTGATCTCGCCCCGCCCTTCGGCTTTGACGCGCTCAGGCTGCGAGAGGCTACCCTGGAGCTGTTTTTGCACCGAACGGGCGCGCTCAAGCGAGAGTTCATAGTTGGAGGCGAAGCGTGCGCTGCGGATCGGCACGTTGTCGCTGTACCCAACCACCAGAATTTTGCCGCTGACGTTATTCATCGCCTGGGCGATGCGGTCGATGACCGGCTCATAGCGATCGCGCACCACCGTTGAGGCCGAGGCAAAGAGTCCGTCCCCTTTCAGGATCACCACGCTGCGATCCGCCTCATCCTTAACGGCCACCAGACCGGCATCAATTTCCGGTTTCAGGAAGCCGCGCAGGTTCAGCACTGCCGGCAGCTGACGCGCAGGCTGCTGGATCGTGGTTTCCGGCAGTTGGGACTGGTAAATTTTCGCCAGTACCGGGCTGGTGTTATCACCCAGACGCCAGTTCAGCACGATATAGAACAGGCAGGCGATAAAGCCGACCAGCGCCACGCACGCCCAGAGTGGGATCATCGGCCGCCAGAGCTTGCGCAGAACGGGGCGATCTTCCGGGTGCGGCGAGAGCGGCGGCGGGTAGCTGCCGCGCACGCCACGGATCATCTGCCACAGGCGCTGTTTGATGGTTTCAAGCTGGGTCCGGCCATTGTCCAGCACGCGGTAGCGGCCTTCAAAGCCGAGCAGCAGACAGTAGTTGATCATCTCCAGCAGCAGAATGTGTTCGCGCGGATTCTGCGACAGACGCGCCAGCAGCTGGAAAAACTTCTCGCCGCCCCAGGTTTCGTTATGAAACGTCACCAGCAGACCATTGCTTGACCAGACGCCGCTGCTTCCCCAGGGAGTCAGCGCGGCGGCTTCGTCCAGCGCCGTGCAGAGGCAGTAGCGCGCGCCGACAATCACTTCATACGGTAAGCCCGCCTGCTGGCATCGCACCTCGAAACGGCGAATTTCGTCAATCAGGCGCTGGCGCAGCCCGACCTGATCGTCGTGGGAAACCGAATGACGGATTTGCGGAATCGCATTGAGCAGCGGATTGGCGGCCGCCACCAGCTGATTGTTCCCACTGGCTCCGGTAAACACGGCATCACTGCCGGTATCCTGTCGTTCCTGCATATTAAGCGCTCGCTTTATTATTCTGTCGGGCTACGGATGGCCCAGAACTCCATATCGAGACCCGGGAATTCCCCTGCGAGATGCAGCGCGAATGCCCCGGACTTGTCCATCTCGTGCCACAGTTCGCTGCCCCTTTCGAGTTCGAAATAGCTGTAGCCTGCATGCCACGGGATCTGCGGCGGCGCGACGGGCATTGCCCGAAGCATGATGCCCGGCAGCTGAAGCTGAACCAGATCGCGGATTTTCGAGACTGGCGCAACCTTCATCTGGGCAGGAAAATGGGTTTGCAGGTGTTCGCCGGGGACATTGGCTTTTACCGCCAGCACGAAGCCAAATTCGCGGACCATGCTGGTCTCCGGCACGGTGGCGATGTTCAGACCGTGGGAGCGTTCGTGCAGCGGCAGCTGGATGGCATGATCTTCCATCACCAGCGACAGTCCCTGACGCAGCATCAGCATCAGTTTGCTGAAGCAAACGGCGAGATCGTCATGGTCGTATACCGGCAGTATGCTCTCTGCGGTACGCTGCGGCGTCCAGGTGGCGAGCTCCGTGGCAAACGGCAGCCAGCTGCGCCAGAGCGCTTCCGGATGAAGCAGCGGCAGCGTTTTTAAATGTGAGACATCGCCAAGGTGGCGGTTGATCAGCGAGAGAAGCGTGAACTCAACCATCTCAGACGTATTGAAACGCCCCGGCTGGCGCAGGCGGCCGCCGATCTGCTGGCTACGCTGCACCAGCAAGCCGTGCAGGTCATTGATCATGCCGAACAGCTGCGGGCTGTTATTGGCGTTCAGCATTGGCGGGATGTAGCTGTTATCCAGCCGCACGTGGTTGTCGTTGCGCTTTTCAGCGACGTACGCCACGCCGATGGCGGTCCATTCTGCCGTCAGATCTTTCTCCAGCATCAGGGTCAGACGCAGGCGGCCAAACTGAACCGTCGCCTCCCCGACCGACATCGCGTTGTCGTCTTCCACCTCTTGTTCAAAGGTAATAAAACGCGCCAGAGAAGACTGCTCCTCGCTGAAAATCACCTCTTCACGGCCACCGCGACGAACCGGCAGCGCAAGCACCACCTTTTCATTGGTGAGATTATCGGGGATTTTTAGCGTAGCCGGACCGTTGCGGTCGCTGCGCACCTGGAAAAAGGTGCCGTCAGGCAGCAAACCGCTACAGTAGCTGAGGGCAATACAGCCCTGGCGAAGCATCGCTTCATCCAGCTCAAGGTCGAGAAAGCCCCAGAGATACGAACGCTGCAAGGCCCCCCACTCACGAACGTGGTTGAGGAGGTAACTTTCTGTCCGCTGAAAATGGTGGGGACGCAGGAACATGCCCTCGGTCCAGACGACCTTTTCTGCTTTCGTCATGATGATCTCTTTCCTGTTATGAAGGGCGTTACTGGCTGATGACCCGGATACCATTTACGTCAAGGAAGACGCTGGCCTGGAGTTCATCTGCGGACCATTTCCAGAACTGGTAAATCGCGTTTTCGCCGGGAACAGGCAAAGGAAGTGAGACGCGCCATTTTTTGCCGTCCAGCGCCTGGTATTCCGCCATCACGCCGATATAACGCGCTTCCGGTGAGCTTTGCCCGCTCAGGGTTTTCGAAAGCTGGCCCGGCATCAGGAAGAACACATCGCTGTTCAGCAGATTCGCGCCAAGCGTGGCTGACGCGTTGTTCTGTAAGGAGTAGAAGTCACTGGACATGAAATCCGCATCGGATTTCAGCAGCAACACTCTGACCTTAAGCGGCGCAGAATCATTGATTTGAGGATGAGCCTGAAACTGAAGATTGTAGCGGGAGGGGTCGCTGTGTGAAGACGACGTACAACCACCGATCAGCGCGAAAATCAACGCAAAAAAAGGGAACCACATCCGATGAAAATTTTTATTATTCATAAAAATATGCTCGTGAAACCCGTTTAGTTCAGGATCCAGGTACCGTTCGCGCTGTCTTTGCAGGCTTTGCTGTTGCCATCGACATCAACACAGGTGGTTTTCTTACGCGCTTTCGGGCGCAGTGCCTGTTTACGCACGGTGGCTTCGTACTGGTCAGCCTTGATCACGGCACGCATCGGCACATAACCAATCAGCTGTTCACTCCCTTCATCGGCCAGCGCCATCCAGAAATGTTCAACCTGCCCCAGCACGACGTAAGTTTTGCCGGTCTCAAGCGTACGGATCACTTTTCCACCGTAGTCAGGACGGCTCATCAGGGATGCCGGGTACATGGCACGATACGGTTCATTCACTTGAGTGAACTCCGCCGGAGGGGTAACAGCGTGACGGTGCGTCAGCGTGATGCCATTCACCTGGCTGGTCACAATCGTATCATCGGTGATCGCTGGTTTTTGCGGCGCCTTACAGCCCGCCACCGCCATAACAAACAGAAGTGATAACAATACACGCAGTTTCATATGCTTTTCCGTAGCGATATTTAGAGGATGAAGAGAGGGGGATAAAATTTGACTTAGGTGCTATTGTTAAAATAGTCGGGATATTTTCAGCAGGTAACTATTTTAAGGCATAGCTACCGCACGAACCCAACAGAAATGGGCCCAGCATGCTCCTGACATATTTTGACAAACGGTAGACAAGTTTACATGAGCTTGTCATCAATTCAATATTTCTTGCCTGCTTAATGGCGTTTAATGATACGCCCAATGCATTATAGGATTAATCTCATAAAAAATGCGCACTTAGCTGAAATCGTCTTTTTCTTAGACGAATTTCTAGCGTAAC
This sequence comes from Enterobacter cloacae complex sp. AR_0002, assembly GCF_001922365.1. NCBI lineage: Bacteria > Pseudomonadati > Pseudomonadota > Gammaproteobacteria > Enterobacterales > Enterobacteriaceae > Enterobacter > Enterobacter cloacae complex sp. AR_0002. The sequence goes on along the minus strand of NZ_CP018814.1, from coordinate 875,516 downwards.
TGTATGAAAATTAATGGCTAAAAAGGCAAAAGAGAACCACTATCATTAACGTAACCCCTTATTATCGCCACTACCATAATTAGTAGAATTTCATTTTTTCTGTGCGCTGTGGGATATATCTGGGATATTTTCATTGTTGCATCTGGAAGATAACTTTTATTGGGTGCGTGCATCCCGCATTAACAAATGACGGTGAAGAAAATGGCAGGGATTTAATTTTGCGATCCGAAATAACCTACTCGAAATTATCCTCCGAGGTTATTTTTTGAGCCTTAATAATTAAGCATGGCTACATCTTTTTGTTCTCTTATTGTTCAGAACACTTCATTGCAGCCCATAAACTGGGGGTTTCAGCGGCAGTAACAGTAAACCTAACGCAAAAAGTTTTACCGTTACTACATATTTCTTTTACTTCTTTCCAACATCTGCCGTTCCACGCTTTCACCCGGCACGCCTCATTTGTCTCTGCGACGGTGTTTGTCTGCCGCTTGACTTATTTTGTGATAAAGGTACTTTTCAGGACATGAAGAAGATCCTGATTATCGTACCTGACGGTGGCATGTTGTTTGAGGCTGCCGGTATCGCCGACATTCTGATGCAGGCCAACCGGCTGCACCCGGACGGCCTGGCGCAGCCCCGCTACTGCATCATTATCGCCACCACCCAGCCTCACCTGGTGATCCACGGCCAGTCCGGCTTAAACCTGCTGGCGGACTATCGCCTGCCGGAGCTGGATCCGCGCGAGCCGCTGGATACGATCATCATTACCGGTCGTGGCATGAATGAACAGGAAAGCACCGCGGTGGTGGACTGGCTGCACCTGGCCGCGCCGCATGCGCGCCGCGTCGCCTCTGTCTGCGGCGGGGCCCTGCTGCTGGCACAGGCCGGACTGCTCGATGGGCGCCGGGCGACGACCCACTGGCGGCTGCTGGAAACCCTGAAAACCCGCTATCCTGCGGTCAACGTTGAGGGCGGCCCGCTCTATGTTCAGGATGGCCCCGTCTGGACGTCCGGCGGCGTCAGTTCCGGGTTTGATCTGACGCTGGCGCTGGTGGAGGATGATTACGGCTTCACCCTCGCCCGCAACGTGGCGCAGGATATGGTGATGTACCTGCGTCGGCCTGGCGGCCAGCTACAGTTCAGCCGCTATAAACTGGAGCAGTCCGGCGCGACCGGACCGGTTAGCGAACTGCAAAGCTGGATCCTGCAAAACCTCACCGCAGATTTGTGCGTCGAAAGGCTGGCCGAACGGGTCGCCATGAGTCCGCGCAATTTCACCCGCGTGTTCACGCGTGACGTCGGTGTACCTCCGGCCCGTTATGTCACCGAAGCGCGCCTGGCCGCCGCACGACAGCTTCTGGAGCAGACCTCGTATCCGCTTGAGGTCATTGCCGAAAAAAGCGGGTTTGGGACCAGCATCAACCTGCGCCGCGTTTTTGAAAAGCAGCTTCATCTCACGCCGGGCGAATATCGCCAGCGCTTCCACTGCCGCAGAATGGCGTAATCTGATCCTTTTTTGTCATTTACGCCATCCGACCTGACGCCTAAAGTCACTCCAGACAACACAGATTAGGAGTGCATCATGGTTAAGGTCGGTATTAACGGTTTCGGCCGTATCGGACGTAATGTTCTTCGCGCGGCGCTGGGCAACCCGGATCTCCAGATTGTGGCCATTAACGATCTGACGGACAGTAGAACCCTCGCCCATCTGCTGAAATATGACTCTCTGCTCGGCACGCTGCCGGTGCCCGTTGAAGCGGCGGACGGCGCGCTACAGGTTGACGGGCAACGCATCATCGTATTCAGTGAACGCGACCCGGCAAACATTGCGTGGAAAGACGCTGGCGTTGAGGTGGTAATCGAAGCCACCGGCTTCTTCACCGAACGTGAAAAAGCAGCGGTGCATATCACGAGCGGCGGCGCAAAACGCGTCATTATTTCCGCCCCGGCTAAAAATGATGATCTGACGGTGGTAATGGGCGTGAACCACACGCTGTACGATCCGGCCCAGCATTTTGTAGTCAGCAACGGGAGTTGCACCACTAATGGTCTGGCGCCAGCGGCGCAGGTGCTGCACCAGCAATTTGGCATTGAACACGGGCTGATGAACACCACGCATGCCTACACCAACAGCCAGGCGCTGCATGACCAGCCGGAAAAAGATCTGCGCGGCGCGCGCGCGGCAGCATTATCCATTGTGCCTTACTCCAGCGGCGCGGCAAAAGCGCTCGGGAAAGTGATCCCCGAACTTGACGGTAAACTCACCGGATATTCCCTGCGCGTACCGGTTCCGGTGGTGTCGATTGTCGATCTGACGGTGACGCTGAGCCGCAACGTGACCGCCGAAGAGGTGAATGACGCGTTCCGTCAGGCCGCCGTCAGCGGGCCGCTGAAAGGCATCCTGGGCTACAGCGATGAACCGCTGGTCTCCCGTGATTATCAGGGCGACCCGCGCTCATCCATCATCGACGGGCTTTCAACGCTGGTGATTGGCGGGAATATGGTGAAGATCCTGTCGTGGTATGACAACGAATGGGGCTTCTCGAACCGTCTGGTGGATCTGGCGGTGCTTATGGATAAAAAAGGGTTGTAGGGCTTAAGCCGGGTGGCTTGAAGCTTACCCGGCCTTTCTGTGATGTGGTTAAAAATTAAGTAAACCACCCCCGGTGTTGTGAAAGCGCACCCGAATTATCTGGTTATGTGAAAAATGGGATATTCAACACGCGAAGTTAACGATATTCGTCTAAGGTTTTCAGGTAATTGACAACAGCGGTCACGCTGCTCAGTGAAGACAGGAGACGAACCGATGATAAGACCTCGCGCACGACGCCCCGCTTTTTTACCCCTTGCGTTGGCAGGCGCACTACTCGGTGTTACCGCATTTGGTTATGCTGAAGACCAGCCAACGAGCCAGCAAAGCTCACCTGATATCCTTCTTGGCCCCCTCTTTAATGACGTACAGAGCGCCAAACTCTTCCCGGATCAGAAAACCTTCGCGGATGCCGTTCCCAAAAGCGACCCGCTAATGATCCTGGCGGATTACCGGATGCAGCATACCCAGTCCGGTTTTGACCTGCGCCACTTCGTGGAGATGAACTTTATCCTGCCGAAGGAGGGTGAGAAATATGTTCCCCCTGAGGGCCAGAGCCTGCGCGAACACATAGACGATCTGTGGCCTGTTCTGACCCGCACCACCGACAAAGCGAACAAATGGGACTCCCTCCTGCCTCTGCCAAAACCCTATGTCGTGCCGGGAGGACGCTTCCGCGAAGTCTATTACTGGGACAGCTATTTCACCATGCTGGGGCTGGCCGAGAGCGGCCACTGGGATAAGATCGGCGACATGGTGGACAACTTCGCTTACGAGCTTGATACCTGGGGCCATATCCCTAACGGTAACCGCACCTACTACCTGAGCCGCTCTCAGCCGCCGTTCTTCTCGCTGATGGTGGAATTGCTGGCCACGCATGACAGCGACGCGTTAAAGAAATACCGTCCGCAGATGGAAAAAGAGTATGCCTACTGGATGGAGGGGGCTGATGGGATCCAGCCTGGTCAGGCGAACAAACGCGTGGTGAAGCTGGATGATGGCGCGATCCTCAACCGCTACTGGGACGATCGGGACACGCCGCGCCCTGAGTCGTGGCTGGATGACGTCACCACCGCCAAAAATAACCCTAACCGTCCGGCCACCGAGATCTATCGCGATCTGCGCTCTGCCGCGGCCTCGGGCTGGGATTTCAGCTCCCGCTGGATGGACGATCCTCAGAAGCTGGATACCATCCGCACCACCAGCATCGTGCCGGTGGATCTGAATGCGCTGATGTTTAAGATGGAAAAACTGCTGGCCCGTGCCAGCCAGGAAGACGGGGATACCGCCAGCGCAAGTAAATATGACGCGCTGGCCTCCGCACGTCAGAAAGCCATGGAGAGCCACCTGTGGAACGATAAAGAGGGCTGGTATGCGGATTACGATCTGAAAACCAGGAAGGTGCGTAATCAGCTGACTGCCGCGGCCCTCTTCCCGCTGTATGTGAAGGCCGCATCACAGGATCGCGCCGATAAAGTGGCCGCAGCCGCATCGTCGCGCCTGCTGAAACCGGGCGGTATTTCTACCACCACCATCAACAGCGGGCAGCAGTGGGATGCGCCGAACGGCTGGGCGCCGTTGCAGTGGGTAGCGGTGGAAGGGTTGCAGAACTATGGTCAGCAGAAAGTGGCGATGGACGTGACCTGGCGTTTCCTGAAAAACGTTCAGCATACCTACGATCGCGAGAAGAAACTGGTTGAGAAGTACGATGTCTCTTCGACCGGTACCGGCGGTGGCGGCGGTGAGTATCCGTTGCAGGACGGTTTCGGCTGGAGTAACGGCGTGACGCTCAGGATGCTGGACATAGTCTGCCCGAAAGAGAAGCCATGCGACACCGTACCGGAGAATCAGCCTGCGGCAAACGATGATGTTGCACCTGCGAAACAGGCGGCGCAGTAGCGCCCCTCACCCTGACCCTCTCCCCAAAGGGGCGAGGGTCAGGTTCCGTGCAATAAAGTGACCCGCTAGCGCCACCGGGCTTTTTTCAGAAGCTGTAACTCGCCCCGACCTGGAAGGTGCGGTCGCGGCCTATCCAGCAGTTGGTCGCGTCATAGCAGGTGAGCGTCTCTTTGTTGGTGACGTTCTGCGCGCTCGCTTTCAGCGTCAGCCCCTCCAGCGATGGCGCCAGTTCACCCATGCGGTAAGATGCCGCCAGATCGTACTGCGTCGTACCGCCCAGCTTGCCTGCGTCGTTGGCTGGCGAGATCTCCATCGGCCCGGTGTAGCGTGCGCCTCCCCCCAGCGTTACCCCTCTCAGCGGCGTGCTGTCGAAGGTGTAATCGCCCCACAGATTAAAGGCGTTCTCAGGGACCTGCGTCGGTCGTTTGCCCTGGTACTTTTCATCTTCGGTATTGATGGCGTGGGTGTAGGCATAGTTGGCAATCAGCGTCAGGTTATCCGTTGGACGACTCATAGCGGAAAGCTCCGCGCCTTTCGATTCCACTTCCCCGGTCTGGCGATAGTTGAGGAAGCCCGGATCGCTGGTCACCACATTTTTCTGACGAATGTTAAACACCGAGGCGGTGAAGGTGGTTGCGTATTCCGCCAGCAGGTATTTCACCCCACCCTCCACCTGCTTGCTGGTGGTGGGCTTAACGTCTTTCGCGGTCAGCGTGCCCTGCGGCGATACTGGGGCGAACCCTTCTGAATAGCTGATAAACGGCGAGAGTCCATTGTCGAAGGCATAAAGCGCGCCCAGTCGTTTGGTGAGGCGATCCTGCGATACCCAGGCTTTGTCACCGTTTTGCAGATAGTTAGTGGTGACGGAACGGTAGTCGTCATAGCGCAGGCTGGCCAGCACGTTCAGCCCGCCAAACGCAATCTGATCCTGGAGGTAATAGCCATTCTGCTGATAGCTGAGTCGGTTTTTCTGCGCGGTTTCAAGCCCCAGCGCATCGTTATCGATCTGCGAGTGATCCGGATGACGCATATCGATACCCGGGGTGGATGAGGCGTAACGATAATGGAAGTGAGAGTTCAGCTTCTGGTAGTCAAAGCCCGCCAGCAGATGATGTTTCCAGTCCCCCAGCGCGACGGTTCGGGTGACCTGGTTATCAATATTGAAGCTCTGCAAATCTTCATCCGTGGTATAGGCGAAGCGGTTAAGCTGGTAGACCTCGCTGCCCGTCCCGGTGGAATAGGCGCTGCGCTGGTGGGTGTCCACGTCAAAGTAGCGCGCTTTCTGGTTAAAGCCCCAGCCACTGTCAAACTCATGCTCAAAGCTGTATCCCAGCATCCACTGGCGCTGCTTAAAGCCGCTCCACTCATCCCCGGCATAGTCACGACGATCGGCGTATTTAGACCGCAGATAGCTTAGCGGCATCGGATCAGACGGCGTCAGGCTCGGCGTATTTTGCGCCAGCGCGTCAATGGTCAGGCGCGTTTTGTCATCAGGCTGCCAGGTCACGGAGGGGGCCACCAGATAGTTTTCATAGCGCGTGGTGTGCGCCTGTTCGTCACTTTCCGTCGCTTTGCCCAGCAGGCGATAGTTCCAGTCGCTGTTCGCGATCTGCCCCGTGGAGTCCAGGTATCCCTCTTTCAGATTGCGGTTTCTGGTATTAAAGCCCAGTTCCGTTTTCGCCTCTTTCTGCGGCTTTTTACTCTGAATATTGACCAGCCCGCCCGGTGAGCCGCCGCCATACAGCACGGATGACGGCCCCTTCAGGATATCGACGCTCTCAATCAGCAGCGGATCGATTCGCGCTTTGGTGTTCCCGGTGACGTTATAGGGAAGTTGCAGGCCGTTGTAGAACTCCTGATCGACGTTGAACCCGCGGATTTTGTACTCGCTCATGTAAGAGGTGCTCCCGCGCACCTCCGTGGAAACGCCCGGCGCATAGCGCAGGATCTCGTTTACCGAACTGGCGTGCCGCTGCTCAATCTCTTTAGCGGCAATGGTGTTGATCACCTGCGGCGTTTTACTTTCCGCGACGGCTGATTTCGTGGCGCTGTTGGTCCAGGCAGGAAGCGCGCTGCCCTGCTCTGTGCCTGTCACCACGATGGTGGATTCTTCTGCGAAAGCCTGTGTTTGCAATGCCAGCGTGACGGCGCCTGCCAACGCGCATAACGCAAAACGTGAAGTGCTCATAGTGTCGTCTTGTTATTAGATGGTATTGGGAACGGCAATTATTATCATTTCCATTAGCAAATCAATATCGGCGGAGAAAAACAGATCGTTTGTATTAAGTTTCATGCCCGCGTGCCGATAACCCAGAGACAGTCTGTGATCTATCGAGGAGCCATCTGGCGTGAGTAGCTACAGTGAGCAGTTCCTGAAACAAAATCCGCTGGCTGTATTAGGGGTGTTACGCGACCTGAAAAAAGGCGAGGTGCCGCTGCGCATCAACTGGTCAACCAGCCAGTTTATCAGCAAGATCCTGGACGTGACGGCAGAGCACCTGATCGTCGATCTGGGTAGCCAGAGCGATGAAAACCGTGCCGCGCTACAGGCAGAGAATCTCTCGGTGATGGCCGAAACGCAGGGGGCGAAAGTCGAGTTTGTGCTGCCTCGTCTGACCACGATCGCGTACCAGGGTTTGCCTGCGTTTATCGCTCCCCTGCCCGCTAACCTCTGGTTCGTGCAACGCCGGGAGTTTTTTCGCATCAGCGCTCCGCTTCACCCGGCCTATTTCTGTAAGGCAAAAATGCCGGACAAAAAAGAGATCCGCTTTCGTCTCTTCGACCTGTCGCTGGGCGGCATGGGCGCGTTAATGGATACGCCGAAGCCGGAAGGGCTGGTGGAAGGTATGCGTTTTAGTCAGATCGAGCTGGATATGGGCGGATGGGGACGCTTCTGGTTTGACGCCCAACTGATTGCCATCAGCGAGCGCAAGGTGGTGGACGGCAAAAACGAAACCATTACCACGCCGCGACTGAGCTTTCGCTTTCTGAATGTCGGGCCAGGCGCCGAGCGCGAACTACAGCGCATCATTTTTTCACTGGAGCGTGAAGCGCGGGAACGCGCGAATAAAGTGCGCTGAAAGGCGTCGGGCAGCGTGCTGCCGCCCGACAAAGGCGTTACATAGCGTCCATCGCTTTCTGGACTTTCCAGATATAACGTGGAGCCTGTGCTGACGGATGATTCTTCACAACGTGCTCGAAGAATTCATCTTTATCCATATCGTTAATCTCTTCTATCGCCTCTTTGCGATCGGATGAGAAGGTTCGGAGCAGCGCGCCGGCTCCGTTAACGTACGACACCACCAGTGCATATTGCATCACTTCCGGATCGTCAATCCCCTTCAGAATGCCATGCTCGAGAATGCTCAGGTAAGCGGTTCCCATAGAGATATTACGCTCCGGGTTTTTCAGCTCGCTGGTGGATGGCTGTCCCTTCCAGCCCATGTAGCGATAGACCTCTCTTCCCGCCGTCGAGGCTTTTAACTGCATCAGCCCCACCGCATTCGATTTACTCACCAGCGTCGGGTTGCCGCCGGACTCCACGGCAATGATCGCCGTGATCAGACGCGGGCTCACGCCCCAGGCCTTCCCGGCTTGTTCGCTGATCGGCATCCACTGCATGGCCCGCTTTACCGGCACTTCAGGGTTCCAGGGGGGATTTTGATAATCATGTTTTGAACTACAGCCAGCGAGCAGCACAATCAAAAAAGCAAACCATCTCAATTTCACGTCATCTATCCTTATAGCCGGTCATCGCGGTACGTCGCCCCTTGAAGCAGGCGGCGTATAAGCGGCATGATATAGACAATTAGATTCTCATTCAGCAAGGAATTGCCATGCCTCAGTTTCATCTCATCGCACCGTCAGGCTACTGCATCAATCAGGAGGCGGCACAGCGGGGCGTTCAACGCCTGCTGGAAATGGGCCATCAGGTAGAAAATCAGACAATTATCCCCCGCCGCATGCAGCGTTTTGCCGGTACGGAGGCGCAGAGACTGAGCGATATCAACAGCCTGGCGACGCTGGAAGGTGAAAACACCATTGTGCTGGCCGTGCGCGGCGGCTATGGCGCAAGCCGGCTGCTGGAGAGCATCGACTGGGCCGGGCTGGCCGCGCGCCAGCAGCAGGATCCGCTGTTAATCTGCGGACACAGCGATTTCACGGCGATCCAGCTCGGCCTGCTGGCGTTGCATAACGTCATTACCTTTAGCGGCCCGATGCTGGCCGGTAACTTTGGCGCGCCGGAGCTGGATGCGTTTACGCAGGACCATTTCTGGCGCGCCCTGCAAAACCCGACGTTCACCATCGAGTGGCAAGGCAATGGACCGCACTGGGAATGTGAAGGACAGCTGTGGGGCGGCAACCTCGCGATGATGGTGTCGCTAATTGGTACGCCGTGGTTGCCGCAGATCACGGATGGCATACTGGTGCTGGAAGATATCAATGAACACCCGTTCCGTGTCGAACGCATGCTGTTGCAGCTGTATCACGCCGGGATCCTGGATCGGCAGTCGGCCATTGTGCTGGGCAGTTTTAGCGGTTCAGCCCCCAACGATTACGATGCGGGCTATTCCCTGGAGACGATGATTGATTTCATTCGTTCCCGCCTGGATATCCCGGTGATCGCTGGCCTGGATTTCGGCCATGAGCAGCAAACCGTTACGCTGCCGCTGGGCGCCCGGGCGCACCTTGTACACGATAATTCAGGCAGTCGGTTAACAATCAGCGGTCATCCGGTCTTAAAGGCATAAAAAAGCCGTTATTCCCCCTCAATAAAACGCTGTTACCGTTGTTAATATGTTAGGGTTTTAATAACAGCGTTCACATTGAGGTGGGAGTAAGACGACATTGGGTGCCACAGCGATAATCAGTCTTTTCATTCTGGGTTCCATCCTGGTAACCTTCAGCATTTTATTAAGTTCATTTTCATCGCGCCTTGGCATACCTATTCTTGTCATTTTCCTGGCTATCGGCATGCTGGCGGGAGTCGACGGAATCGGCGGTATCCCCTTCGATAATTACCCTTTCGCCTATATGGTGAGTAACCTCGCGCTGGCGGTCATCCTGCTGGACGGCGGTATGCGCACCCAGGCAAGTTCGTTCCGCGTGGCCTTAGGCCCGGCGCTGTCTCTGGCGACCGTCGGGGTGCTGATCACCTCTGGCCTGACCGGTATGATGGCGGCCTGGCTGTTTAACCTCGATATTATGGAAGGCCTGCTGATTGGCGCGATTGTCGGCTCGACCGATGCGGCAGCGGTTTTCTCGCTGCTCGGCGGCAAGGGGCTGAACGAACGCGTTGGCTCCACGCTGGAGATTGAATCCGGCAGTAACGATCCGATGGCGGTGTTCCTGACCATCACTCTGATTGAGATGATCCAGCAGCACGAAACCGGCCTGAGCTGGATGTTCGCCTGGCACATCCTCCAGCAGTTTGGCCTGGGGATTATCATTGGTCTCGGCGGCGGTTACCTGTTACAGCAGACGATCAACCGTATTACGCTGCCTTCCGGCCTTTACCCGCTGCTGGCCCTGAGCGGCGGGATCCTGATCTTTGCCGTCACCACCGCGCTGGACGGCAGCGGTATTCTGGCGGTTTACCTTTGCGGTTTCCTGTTGGGCAACCGACCGATTCGCAACCGTCACGCCATTTTGCAGAACTTCGACGGTCTGGCCTGGCTGGCGCAGATTGCCATGTTCCTGGTGCTGGGCCTGCTGGTGACGCCGTCGGACCTGCTGCCTATCGCCGTACCGGCGCTGCTTTTGTCGGCCTGGATGATCTTCTTCGCCCGTCCGCTGTCGGTGTTTGCCGGGCTGCTACCGTTCCGCGGGTTTAACCTGCGTGAGCGGATATTTATCAGTTGGGTGGGTCTGCGCGGCGCGGTGCCGATTATTCTGGCAGTGTTCCCGATGATGGCCGGGCTGGACAACGCCCGCCTGTTCTTTAACGTCGCCTTCTTCGTGGTGCTGGTGTCGCTGCTGTTCCAGGGGACGTCGCTGGGCTGGGCGGCGAAAAAAGCCAAAGTGGTGGTACCGCCCATTGGCTGGCCGGTCTCCCGCGTGGGGCTAGATATTCACCCTGAGAATCCCTGGGAACAGTTTGTCTACCAGCTAAGCTCCGATAAGTGGTGCGTGGGCGCGTCCCTGCGCGATCTGCATATGCCCGCTGAAACGCGCATTGCCGCCCTGTTCCGGGATAACGCCCTGCTTCACCCGACCGGCAGCACGCGGCTGCGTGAGAACGATATTCTCTGCGTGATTGGCCGCGAGCGCGACCTGCCTGCCCTCGGCAAGCTGTTCAGCCAGTCGCCCCCGGTGGCGCTGGATCAGCGTTTCTTCGGCGATTTTATCCTCGAAGCCAGCGCCCGCTTTGCGGATGTGGCGCTGATTTATGGCCTGGAAGGTGGACTGGAGAATCGCGATAACCAGCAAACACTGGGTGAAATTATTCAGCAATTATTAGGGGCTGCGCCGGTCGTCGGTGACCAGGTGGAGTTTGCCGGGATGATCTGGACGGTAGCCGAGAAAGAAGATAATGCGGTGCGCAAAGTCGGCGTAAGGCCGATGGAGGAAGAGGCGGAGTAGCTGCTTTTTTGCCGGGTGGCGATAACGCTTACCCGACCTACTTTCGGGCTTTTGTAGGCCGGGTAAGGCGAAGCCGCCACCCGGCACATACACAAGTTACACCGTCACAACAGGCACTCTGGGTGCCAGCGCGCACATCAGCTCATACCCAACGGTGCCCGCCGCAGCGGCCACATCATCAATTTTAACTTCGTTGCCCCACAGCTCAACCGGTGACCCGATCCCCGCCTGGGGACACGGCGTTAAATCAATGGCCAGCATGTCCATTGAGACGGTGCCTACCGTGCCGGTGCGCACGCCATCGACCCACACCGGCGTGCCGCTCGGGGCGATGCGCGGATAACCATCTGCATAGCCCCCCGCCACGATACCGATACGCTGTTCGCCCGCTGCCCGATAACGGCTGCCATAGCCCACCGTATCGCCCGCTTTTAACGTCTGCACGCCGATAATCTCGCTTCGTAACGTCATCACCGGCTTCAGGCCGCTGTTGGCGATATCCTGCCACTGACCTGAGGGTGACGCGCCGTACAGAACGATCCCCGGACGCACCCAGTTGTAGTGCGCTTCAGGATGCCAGAGCGTTGCCGCTGAGTTCGACAGCGAACGTGGACAGTCCAGCCCTTCTGCCGCCTGCTCAATGCGGACCATGGCATCGGCAATTCCGTCCGGCTTTTCCGCATCGGCGAAATGCGCCATCAGCGTCATCTCACCGACGTTTTTCAGCGCACGAAGCTGCTGCCAGACCGTGTGCACCCGTTCAGGCTGAAAGCCCAGACGGTTCATCCCGCTGTTCACTTTGAGATAGATATCCAGCGGGGCATGCAGCTTCGCGTCCTGAATCGCCTTGATCTGCCAGTTACTATGAACGCTGGTCGTCAGGCGGTACTTATCCAGCAGAGGCAGATCCTGCGCATGGAAGAATCCTTCCAGCAGCAGGATCGGTCCTTTCCAGCCGCGCTCGCGCAGCAGGATGGCCTCTTCCAGATTCAGCAGGGCAAAACCATCGGTGGCGCCGAGCGCACTCCAGATACGGTCGATACCATGACCGTAGGCGTTGGCTTTCACCACCGACCAGACACGAGAACCCGGCGCAGCACGGCGAACAATTTGCAGGTTATCCTTCAGCGCCTGCAAATCCAGCTGGGCCAGAATAGGACGGGACATTGCGACTCCTTAATTATGCGCGCCGTGCAGGTGTTGTGGACGCGATGGGGTAAACCCTGATTGATAGCGTGCGGCGCTCAAATCGTCAAACGGAATTGCCGGCGTCCGCCCTGAGATCAGGTCGCTCAGCAGCTGGCCCGAACCGCAGGCCATGGTCCAGCCAAGCGTGCCGTGGCCGGTGTTGGTCCACAGATTTTTGTATGGCGTACGGCCCACAATCGGCGTGCCGTCCGGGGTCATTGGGCGCAGGCCGGTCCAGAACGTCGCCTGCTCAATGAAGCCGCCGCGCGGGAAGAGATCGCCCACGACCATCTCCAGCGTTTCACGACGCGGTTTAAGCAGCTCAGTATTAAAGCCCACGATTTCCGCCATGCCGCCGACGCGGATCCGGTTATCGAAGCGGGTGATGGCGATTTTGTAGGTTTCATCAAGAATGGTCGAGACCGGCGCACCGCTGTCCTCTTTCACAGGAATGGTCAGGGAGTAGCCTTTCAGCGGATAGACCGGGATATCCAGGATCCCTTTCAGCATCGCGGTTGAGTAGGAGCCAAACGCCATCACGTAGGCATCGGCTTTGATTACCTCTTCCCCACACTTCACGCCGTAAATCTTCTCCCCTTCCGACAGCAGTTTGTCGACAGAAGTATTGAAGCGGAATTTCACCCCGGCCTGCTCACACATGCGCGCCAGACGCTGGGTGAAAAGCTGGCAGTCGCCGGTTTCATCGTTCGGTAAACGCAGACCGCCCGTCAGCTTGTGCGCGACCTCGGCAAGCGCTGGCTCCACCTGCGCCAGCTGGCTGGCTTCCAGCAGCTGATACGGTACGCCCGCATCTTCAAGCACGGCGATATCGCGGGTCGCGTTTTCGTACTGTTGCGCGGTACGGAACAGCTGAAGCGTGCCGCCCTGGCGTCCTTCATATTCAATGCCCGTTGAGGCACGCAGCGCCTTCAGGCAGTCGCGGCTGTATTCCGCCAGACGCACCATGCGCCCTTTGTTTTCCATATAGTGGCGGGTGTCGCAGTTGCGCAGCATCTGCCACATCCACTTAAGCTGGAACTGCGTGCCGTCGAGGCTGATCGCCAGCGGCGCATGTCGCTGAAACATCCATTTGATCGCCTTCAGCGGAACGCCCGGGGCCGCCCACGGCGCAGCGTAGCCCGGGGAGATTTGCCCCGCATTCGCCGCACTGGTTTCCAGCGCCGGACCGGATTCGCGATCGATAACGGTAACCTCATGTCCCGCCTGACTTAAATACCAGGCGCTGGTTACGCCAACGACACCACTTCCCAGTATGACAACACGCATAGCCACTCCATTATGAGCAAAAGAACAATCATCTAATTACAGATTGATAACCTAGTTGAAAATATTATTCAACATATGACTTTTTTATGGTGACTCAACTCACATATCCCGCTGTATCAGGGGATAGCGCTTATTTGGGATCTCCTGCTGCGCGTTATTTTTAACCAGTAGAAAATTCTGTGAGCACCGCTTTTTTTGCCGTATCGAAAACGTGAAATCGCAAAGAAAAAATTTCTGCGCCCCGCGTATTTGAATGGGGTGATCTATGCTTGAAAGGAGGCTCTCCAGTCAGAGAGAGCGACCAACAACGAGGGCGCGCTAATGGCTACACTAGATTCCATGTCCAGGGACAGCACCCGTCTGAGCGATGGACCCGACTGGACCTTCGAGTTGCTGGATGTCTACCTGGCGGAGATCGACCGGGTGGCCAAACTCTATCGTCTGGATACCTACCCCCATCAGATTGAAGTCATCACCTCGGAACAGATGATGGACGCTTACTCCAGCGTCGGGATGCCGATTAACTATCCGCACTGGTCGTTTGGTAAAAAATTCATTGAGACAGAGCGGCTGTATAAGCACGGGCAGCAGGGATTGGCGTATGAAATCGTCATTAACTCTAACCCATGTATTGCCTATCTGATGGAGGAGAACACCATTACCATGCAGGCGCTGGTGATGGCGCACGCCTGCTATGGACATAACTCGTTCTTCAAAAATAACTATCTGTTCCGCAGCTGGACGGACGCCAGCTCAATCGTTGATTACCTCATCTTCGCCCGTAACTACATTACCGACTGCGAAGAGCGCTACGGCGTGGACGAGGTTGAGAAACTGCTGGACTCCTGCCACGCGCTGATGAACTACGGCGTTGACCGCTATAAGCGTCCGCAGAAGATCTCCTTGCAGGAGGAGAAAGCCCGGCAGAAAAGCCGCGAGGAGTATCTGCAAAGCCAGGTGAATATGCTGTGGCGCACCCTGCCAAAACGTGAAGAGGAGAAAACCGTCGCCGAGGCGCGTCGCTACCCTTCCGAGCCGCAGGAAAACCTGCTCTACTTTATGGAGAAAAACGCCCCGCTGCTGGAGCCGTGGCAGCGTGAGATCCTGCGCATCGTGCGCAAGGTGAGCCAGTATTTCTATCCGCAGAAGCAGACCCAGGTCATGAACGAAGGCTGGGCGACCTTCTGGCACTACACCATTCTGAACCACCTGTATGACGAGGGAAAAGTCTCTGAACGGTTTATGATGGAGTTCCTGCACAGCCACACCAACGTGGTGTTCCAGCCGGCATATAACAGCCCGTGGTACAGCGGTATTAACCCGTACGCGCTCGGCTTTGCCATGTTCCAGGATATCAAGCGTATTTGTCAGTCGCCCACCGAAGAGGACAAATACTGGTTCCCGGATATTGCCGGTTCCGACTGGCTGGAAACGCTGCACTTCGCGATGCGTGATTTTAAGGATGAGAGCTTTATCAGCCAGTTCATGTCGCCGAAGATCATGCGTGATTTCCGCTTCTTCACCGTACTGGATGATGACCGCAACAACTTCCTGGAGATCTCCGCGATCCACAACGAAGAGGGCTATCGCGAGATCCGCTCGCGCCTGTCGTCCCAGTACAACCTGAGTAATCTTGAGCCGAACATTCAGGTCTGGAACGTGGATCTGCGCGGCGATCGCTCTCTGACGTTGCGCTATATTCCGCACAACCGCGCGCCGCTGGATAAGGGGCGTAAGGAAGTGCTGAAGCATGTGCATCGCCTGTGGGGATTTGACGTCTTGCTGGAACAGCAGAACGAAGATGGCAGCGTGGAGCTGCTGGAGCGGTGTCCGGCGCGGTTGAATACGCTGTAGTGGGATTTTTTGCCCGGTGGCGCTACGCTTACCGGGCCTACGGGACCTGTAGGCCGGCTCAGGCGAAGCCGCCACCCGGCGAAAAAAAACCTCTCAATCGAGAGGTTTTTTCTTTTACCGGCCCTGAATCGCTAAATCACCCGGCAGCGTTTTCTGCATCCGGTGCCAGATTTCACCGGAGTCGTGGCCGTAACGACGCACGGTTTCATAGACCTGATCGTGCAGCCCTTCGGTGCAGAGTTTGCTCAGTTTATGATAGAAGCCAAGCGCCAGACTGCGGGCTTCAGGGTTAGCAAAGTAGTGACGACCAATGCGCGTATATAACCCTTTCATTCCATTCAGGATCAGACCGTAAACCGGATTGCCGGAAGCAAACGCCAGACCACGGAACACGTTGTAATCCAGGGTCGCAAAGGCATCCGCGTGGTCTTCCACCTCATTGGCGGTAGCAAGTACCTTCAGCGCATCTTCAGGGTGCTGGCGAAACGCGGTGCGGATGAAAATGGTGGCGATGTTGGTGCGCACGGAAAGCAGATTATCAATCAGCTGCGGTACGCTTTCGTGATCGAGACGCGCCAGCGTTTCCAGAATGTTCAGCCCGGACGTTTCCCAGAAGTTATTCACTTTAGTGGGTTTGCCATGCTGTATCGTCAACCAGCCATCGCGCGCCAGACGCTGGAGCACTTCTCGCAGCGTGGTACGGGTGACGCCAATCAGTTCAGAGAGTTCGCGTTCAGCAGGTAGAATTGATCCCGCAGGGAAACGATTATTCCAGATGCTTTCAATGATGTACTCTTCCGCGAAACCCGCCGGGCTCTGCGCCTTAATGACCATAGTGAGATTTCCATTACACAGCTTTAGCAAATTACACTCATCATACCAGAGGCGTGCAGAGGCAGATAGCGCAGCAGAGACAGAAAAGAGGGATCGCCGTTTCATTTTTATGAAATTTACAAATGGCTTAATCCCCCGCTCTGCCGCCATTTTTGCGTATACTGATGTCTTGTCTTATTTGACGGGGAAAGGACGTCTGTCGTGGAAATTTCATTTGGGCGCGCGCTGTGGCGCAACTTTTTAGGTCAGTCACCTGACTGGTACAAACTCACTTTACTGGTATTCCTGGTCGTTAATCCCGTTATCTTTTTGCTGGATCCCTTCGTTGCCGGGTGGATGTTGGTCGCCGAGTTTATCTTTACCCTGGCGATGGCGCTGAAGTGCTATCCGCTGTTGCCCGGCGGGCTGCTGGCGCTGGAAGCCGTGGTCATTGGAATGACCAGCGCGGAGCATGTTAAAAACGAGATAGCGTCGAATCTTGAAGTCCTGCTGCTGCTGATCTTCATGGTGGCGGGGATCTACTTTATGAAGCAGCTTCTGCTGTTTATCTTCACCCGTTTGCTGCTGAGCATTCCGTCGAAAACGCTGCTCTCGCTGGCGTTTTGCCTCGCCGCAGCCTTCCTCTCTGCCTTCCTGGATGCGCTGACGGTCGTGGCGGTAGTGATCAGCGTCGCCGTCGGCTTTTACGGGATTTACCACCGGGTGGCCTCGTCTCGTCCTGGCGATAACTTGCAGGACGACAGCCACGTTGAGGCGCACAACCGCGATGTGCTGGAACAGTTCCGCGCATTTCTGCGCAGCCTGATGATGCATGCAGGCGTGGGGACGGCGCTGGGCGGCGTGATGACCATGGTCGGGGAGCCGCAAAACCTGATTATCGCCAAAGCAGCTGAGTGGCATTTTGGCGAATTTTTCCTGCGCATGGCGCCGGTCAGCGTACCCGTGCTGGTCTGCGGGTTAGCCACCTGTGTGCTGGTCGAAAAATTCAACCTCTTTGGGTATGGCGCGACGTTGCCCGATCAGGTCCGCCAGGAGCTGCATAAGTTTGACGAGCAGAGCCGCAAACAACGCACGCGCCAGGAGACGCTGCGCCTGATTGCACAGGGCTTCATCGGCGTGTGGCTTATCGCTGCGCTGGCCTTCCACCTTGCCGAGGTGGGGCTGATTGGCCTGTCGGTAATTATCCTTGCAACCAGCCTGGGCGGCGTTACGGACGAACATGCTATCGGAAAAGCCTTTACCGAAGCGCTGCCGTTTACCGCCCTGCTGGCGGTGTTTTTTGCCGTCGTGGCGGTGATTATTGACCAACATCTGTTCGCGCCGATCATCGCGTTTGTGCTTCAGGCCACGCCAGATTCGCAGCTAACGCTGTTCTATTTGTTTAACGGTCTGTTGTCCTCTATATCCGATAACGTCTTTGTCGGGACGGTATACATCAATGAGGCCAAAGCCGCGATGGAGCAAGGGATTGTCAGCAGTGAACAGTTCGAGCTGCTGGCGGTGGCGATCAACACCGGAACCAACCTCCCCTCCGTGGCAACCCCGAACGGTCAGGCGGCATTCCTCTTCCTGCTGACCTCGGCGCTGGCGCCACTCATACGACTTTCTTATGGAAGAATGGTCTGGATGGCGCTGCCGTATACGCTGGTGCTTACCCTGGTTGGTTTACTGTGCATCAAAATTACTCTCGTTCCCTGTACGCAATGGTTATTGCAAGCAGGTATACTTGCGGCGCATTAAAATTCGTTTACACTGCGCTGTCTAAGCATGTTCCAGGGAAATGATTATGTTGCGATTTTTGAACCAGTGCTCACGCGGTCGCGGAGCGTGGTTGTTGATGGCCCTGACCGCCTTTGCGCTGGAAATGGTCGCGCTGTGGTTTCAGCATGTGATGGGGCTGAAACCTTGCGTACTGTGTATTTATGAGCGTTGTGCGCTGTTCGGCATTATGGGCGCGGGTCTGGTAGGTGCGATTGCACCCAAATCACCGTTACGCTATGCGGCAATTGCCATCTGGCTGTACAGCGCCGGGAAAGGCATTGCGCTTGCCTGGGAGCACACCCAAATGCAGCTTCACCCGTCGCCGTTTATGACCTGCGATTTTGCCGCCCGCTTCCCGAGCTGGCTGCCGCTGGATAAATGGCTGCCGCAGGTGTTTGTGGCCTCCGGTGACTGCTCTGTACGCCAGTGGGAATTCCTGACGCTGGAGATGCCGCAGTGGCTGGTGGGCATTTTTGTCGCCTACTTTGTGGTGGCGCTGCTGGTGCTGATTGCCCAGCCGTTCAAACCAAAGAAACGCGATCTTTTTGGAAGGTAAAAGCAGAACGGCAACGTCAGTTTTGCAGGTCGGGTAAGCGCAGCGCCACTCGACACAATTGTGAACAATAAAAAACCCGCCTCGGCGGGTTTTTTATTATCACCGATTAGGGTGATTCATAATGTGGTCTTCCCAGTCCCGCACCTCGGACTCTTTCACCGCAATGTGGCGCACGGAAATACGTTCGCCGTGCATCGCCGCTTTCGACCCCGTCAACAGCGGATGCCATGTGGGCAGATCTTTCCCTTCCGCCAGCAGGCGATACGCGCAGGTATGCGGCAGCCACTCAAAGGTCGGTAGATTTTCACGGGTTAACTTGATGCAGTCCGGCTCATATTCGAAACGGCGCTCATAGTTGCGGCACTGACAGGTTTTGATGTTTAACTGCTTGCAGGCTACGTTGGTGAAATAGATCTCGTCCGAATCTTCATCCATCAGCTTATGCAGGCAGCACTGCCCGCAGCCGTCACACAACGATTCCCACTCCGCGTCGGTCATGTCGTCGAGAGTTTTGCTTTGCCAGAAAGGAATGTCGTTCATCGGGATGTCCACACGTCAAAATAGAGCGCACCTTATAACGAGTCTGGCACGTTGATGCAAGTTTTGCCGCCCTTTTCAGGCGGCAAGGTGCTTTTACAGCACGCGGGTTTTCAGCGACAGGCCGTTAAAACTGACATCCAGTTCGTCGCCGCTAAGCAGCGGCCCCACACCTTCCGGAGTGCCGGTGAGGATCACGTCGCCAGGTTTCAGGGTGAAGAAGCGGCTCATGTAGGCAATCAGCGGAACGATCTTATGGATCATGTCAGCGGTCGTTCCCTGCTGGCGGATCTCGCCGTTGACCTTCAGGCTGAGCGGCGTGTTCTGCGGATCGTCGGTAAATTCACTCACCGGAATGAAACCGGAAATCGGGCATGAATTATCAAAACCCTTCGCTTTTTCCCACGGCTGCCCCGCTTTCTTCATTTTGCCCTGAACATCACGCAGCGTCAGGTCAAGCGCGACACCGTAACCCGCAATCGCTTTCTCTACATGCTCTTCGGTCGCCTGGCGCAGCGTCGCGCCGATCAGCACCGCCAGCTCCACTTCATGATGCACCGAGCCCAGTCCCTGCGGCAGAACCAGCGGCTGGCGAATATCGCACAGTGCGGTTTCTGGCTTAATAAACAGAACCGGCTCTTCCGGCACGGCGCTGCCCATCTCCTGAATATGTTTTGCATAGTTGCTGCCCACGCAGACCACTTTGCTGACGGGATAATCCAGTAATGCACCTTGCCAGTTATGATGTTGATACATGGTCGACCCCTAATCGGTTGATGAGTTGTTCCCGGAAGGACCCGGGCTTATTTCTTTCCGCTCACCTCAAGATGCTGTTTTAATAAATTCTCCGGTGGCGGCGGAAGCTGTAAATAATAGCCCTGCTCGGTTAACGCCTTTTTGACTTTCTCCAGATCGGCGTTCACCAGCTTCTTACGGCCGTCCAGCGGCAGCAGCATCGCCAGCTGCGGTCGGCCAAAGCTTTTCATTAATTCTTCAGGCACGCGGGAAAAATCGTCTTTCTTTTCGACATAAAGGTAGGTCTGGTCGCGGCTGGTACTTCTGTAGATCACACAAAACATGTTTTTACTCTGAATTAACGGGTGGTTGCTTGCCTCAATATACTCCTGACTATAACATGCCTGATACTCTTCGGAATATCGCGGCGATGTGTTGCGGTTAATAGCAAATTGAGTAAGGCCAGGATGTCAAATACGCCCATCGAGCTTAAAGGCAGTAGCTTCACCTTATCAGTGGTTCATTTGCATGATGCAAAACCCGAGGTTATTCGTCAGGCGTTAGAAGACAAAATCGCGCAGGCTCCCGCTTTTCTTAAGCATGCTCCTGTCGTCGTCAATGTAAGCGACCTTGAGGGGCCGATTAACTGGAAGCGGCTCCAGCAGGCCGTCGCCTCCACGGGGTTGCGCATCGTGGGCATTAGCGGCTGCAAAGACGCAGAGTTAAAAGCCGAAATTGAACGCGCGGGTTTGCCCTTGTTAAACGAGGGCAAAGAAAAAGCCCCACGTGCAACGCCTGCAACCGTTCCCGCTCCCCCGCCTCCGGCGCAAAATGTAGCCCCAGTCACAAAAACGCGATTGATTGATCTGCCGGTTCGTTCCGGTCAGCGCATTTATGCGCCAAACTGTGATCTGATTGTTACAAGCCACGTCAGTGCGGGCGCTGAACTGATTGCAGATGGCAATATTCACGTTTACGGTATGATGCGTGGACGTGCGCTTGCGGGCGCCAGCGGCGATCGAGAAGCACAAATTTTTTGTACTCACCTGACGGCAGAACTGGTGTCTATCGCAGGTGAATATTGGCTGAGCGATAAAATCCCAGCCGAATTTTATGGCAAAGCGGCCCGTCTGCAACTGGCAGATAACGCTTTGACCGTTCAACCGTTAAATTGATCCCTTTTAACAAGGAATTTCTATGGCACGCATTATTGTTGTGACTTCGGGTAAAGGAGGCGTTGGCAAGACCACCTCCAGCGCGGCCATCGCTACTGGTTTGGCCCAGAAGGGAAAGAAAACCGTCGTAATCGACTTCGATATCGGTCTGCGTAACCTGGACCTGATCATGGGTTGCGAGCGTCGCGTGGTGTATGACTTCGTGAACGTCATTCAGGGCGATGCCACCCTTAACCAGGCGCTGATTAAAGATAAGCGTACCGAGAACCTCTACATTCTTCCGGCGTCCCAGACACGTGATAAAGACGCCCTGACCCGCGAAGGCGTGGAAAAGGTGCTCGACGATCTGAAAAAGATGGAGTTCGACTTCGTGGTCTGCGACTCCCCGGCCGGTATCGAAACCGGCGCGCTGATGGCGCTCTACTTCGCGGATGAAGCCATCATCACCACCAACCCGGAGGTCTCGTCAGTACGTGATTCCGACCGCATTCTCGGCATTCTGGCCTCGAAATCCCGTCGCGCGGAAAATGGCCAGGAGCCAATCAAAGAGCACCTGCTGCTGACCCGCTACAACCCGGGCCGGGTGAACAAAGGTGACATGCTGAGCATGGAAGACGTGCTGGAGATCCTGCGCATCAAACTGGTTGGCGTGATCCCGGAAGATCAGTCCGTGTTGCGCGCCTCTAACCAGGGCGAGCCCGTGATCCTGGATACACAGGCAGACGCGGGTAAAGCGTATGCGGATACCGTTGACCGTCTGCTGGGAGAAGAACGTCCTTTCCGCTTCATTGAAGAAGAGAAGAAAGGTTTCCTCAAACGCCTGTTCGGAGGATAAGTTATGGCATTACTGGACTTTTTTCTCTCGCGGAAAAAAAGCACCGCCAACATCGCAAAAGAACGTCTGCAAATCATTGTGGCGGAACGTCGTCGTAGCGACGCCGAACCGCACTACCTGCCGCAGCTGCGCAAAGACATTCTGGAAGTGATCTGCAAATACGTGCAGATTGACCCGGAAATGGTCACCGTTCAGCTGGAGCAAAAAGACGGGGATATTTCGATTCTGGAGCTGAACGTCACGCTTCCGGAAGCGGAAGAGTCGCGTTAATCCGGTTGTGGTTTTGTAGGCCGGGCAAGCAACGCGCCACCCGGCAATTTCCCCGGTGGCGCTGCGCTTACCGGGGCTACAATTCTTTAGCGCGGATACCCTTCCAGCAGGGTATTCAGGCGTTCGGCCATCAGTTCCCCCCGCCATCCGGCGACCAGCTCCGGTAAACCATTTTGCGGTTTCAACTTCCAGTGCCAGTTCAGCAGCTGGTTAATCTGACGACGTGAAGCCAGCAGTTCGGCACTGAGTTTGCTTTCCCCCGCCACCGTCTGCACCAGCGCTTTGATATCTTTGAACGCCTTGCGGTAGCCCGGCATATCCATCAGGTTAAGCAGTGGTTCTGGCAGTGCGTCCTCCGGCAGCTGCTGAGCTTTCTCTACCAGCGCGAGCAGCGTTTTACCGTGGAAACGGATCTCACTCCCGGAAAGGCCAATGCTGTCCAGTTCGCCAAGGCTACCCGGCATATAGCGCGCCACCGCCCACAGGTGTTCTTCACGCACCACGAAGTTAACCGCCAGATCGCGCTCACGTGCTTTACGCAGACGCCAGTCAGCCAGCAGTTGCAGACAGGCCAGCTGGCGGGTGCGCAGCTGCCAGGCGTTGGTGATGTCACGCCAGGCCTCTTTCGGATCAACCACTTCCTGACGACGCTGCTGCGTCATGCGGCACTCGTCCAGTGCGGCAGACAGCCAGCCGGACGCCTCAGCCTCTTTCATAAGCTGGCCGGCAATTGGAAGAAGGTAAAAGACGTCTGCCGCGGCGTATTCAAGCTGACGCGCCGTTAGGGGACGCGCGAGCCAGTCGGTACGCGATTCGCTCTTATCCAGCGTCAGACCGGTGTACTCTTCCACCATCGCGGCGAAGCCCCAGGAGAGCGGACGACCGCTGAACGCCGCGAGGATCTGGGTATCAATCAGCGGCTGCGGCATGATGCCAAAAGTGTTGAGAAAGACTTCCAGATCTTCACTGCCCGCGTGCAGATATTTGGTCACGGCGGTATCCAGCAACAGCTCGCGCATTGGCGCCCAGTCGGTAATGCCGAGGGGGTCAATCAATGACACGTGTTTGCCGTCATACATCTGAATCAGACCCAGCTGCGGATAGTACGTTCGGGTGCGGACAAATTCCGTATCCAGGGCGATAGCGGGAAATTCACGCGTCACCTCGCACAGCGAAGCCAGCTCGTCGTTGGTAGTGATCATCTGGTAATTCAAATCGGACTCTCTTTTGTTTGCCCCCATAAAAAACGCCGGCTTAACCGGCGTCTGGGCGATTAACGTGAAGCTCAGGCCTTATTGTCCACTTTGGCACGGGCTTCGTCACGTAATTCTCGTCGTAATATCTTCCCGACGTTGGATTTCGGCAGCTCATCCCGGAATTCCACCAGCTTCGGCACTTTATAGCCCGTCAGCTGACGGCGACAGAACGTTATCAGCGCATCCTCGGTCAGAGAAGGATCTTTCTTGACCACAAATATCTTCACCGCTTCACCGCTGCTGCCGGAAGGAACGCCCACCGCCGCCACTTCCAGCACGCCGCTGTGCTGCATCACCACGTCTTCGATTTCGTTCGGATAGACGTTGAACCCTGACACCAGGATCATGTCTTTCTTGCGATCGACGATGCGCAGGAAGCCTTCGTCATCCATCACCGCGATGTCGCCCGTGTGCAGCCAGCCGTCTTTGATGATCTCATCCGTGGCATCCGGACGTTGCCAGTAGCCCAGCATCACCTGCGGCCCTCTGACGCACAGCTCCCCTGGCTCACCGTGAGGCACTTCGTTATCCTCATCATCCACCAGTTTTGCTTCCGTCGACGGGACCGGCAGACCGATACTGCCGCTGTGGTAGTCGATGTCATGCGGGTTAACGCTGACCAGCGGGGCGCACTCCGTCAGGCCATAGCCTTCCAGCAGATACTGCCCGGTGAGTTTCACCCAGCGCTCGGCAACAGCCTGCTGAACCGGCATCCCGCCGCCCGCGGAGAGGTGCAGCGTGGAGAAATCGAGCTGCTGGAACTCTTTATTGTTAAGCAGCGCGTTAAACAGGGTGTTCACGCCGGTCATGGCGGTGAACGGGTATTTCGCCAGCTCTTTGACCAGCCCCGGGATATCGCGCGGGTTGGTGATCAATACGTTTTGACCGCCAAGCTCGATAAACAGCAGGCAGTTCATGGTCAGCGCAAAAATGTGATACAGCGGAAGCGCGGTGATCACCAGCTCCTTGCCCGGGTGCAGCAGCGGCCCGTAGGTGGCGTTAACCTGCTCAAGGTTCGCCAGCATGTTACGGTGGGTCAGCATCGCCCCTTTCGCCACGCCGGTGGTGCCGCCCGTGTATTGCAGGAAGGCCAGATCCTCGGACACGATCTCCGGCTTCACGTACTGCATCCGGTAGCCCGCATGCAGGGCACGGCGGAAAGAGATGGCATCCGGCAGGTGGTATTTCGGCACCAGCCGCTTAACGTATTTAACGACAAAGTTGACCAGCGTACCTTTCGCGGTAGAGAGCTGGTCACCCATGCGCGTCAGGATGACGTGCTTAACCTGAGTTTTTTCAACGACTTTTTCCAGCGTGTGGGCAAAGTTGGAGACAATCACAATCGCCGCCGCGCCGCTGTCATTCAACTGATGTTCCAGCTCGCGCGGGGTATAGAGCGGGTTAACGTTAACCACGATCATCCCTGCCCTGAGGATGCCGAACAGCGCCACCGGGTATTGCAGCAGGTTTGGCATCATCAGCGCGACGCGATCCCCTTTCTGCAAGCCCAACCCTTCCTGTAAATAGGCCGCAAACGCCCGGCTGCGCTCTTCCAGCTTACGGAAGGTCATCACTTCGCCCATATTCACGAACGCGGGCTGGTCAGCGTAGCGCCGTACCGAGTGTTCAAATAATTCAATCAGGGATTGATAACGGTCAGGATTGATCTCCGCAGGGACATCCGCGGGATAACGGTTAAGCCAAACCTTTTTCAATGCATCACCTCTGAAATGAGTGTTCGTCGTCATCACAGCCCCGATAATAAACAGTTTGTTAACATTATATTAACTCAGCGTACCAGTTTATTAATTGTTCAGATTGCAGGTTGCGAAGCGCGTCACTCTTTTTTTTCGTTTTATCCGTAAAAAAACAGAGACAGCGGCTGAGCCGCTGTCTCTTTCCTAGCAATAACAGTAACTTACTCAGTTACTATTGTTTGAACCTGTGCAGGGCCTGGATTGTACCAACCCCAGCCACCGTAGCCGTAACGATACGGATGCGGTCCCCACATCCACGGATCGATTGGCTGTGGCGGCATCACCACCTGCTGGGCAATACGCCAGCGTTTGTAGCCGTTCACCTGCATGGTCATAAATTTGTATGGCGTATTGCCGATTTTCCCCGCCACCGAACCGGTAATCGGCCCGACGACGGTTACAAGCTGCCCGCGGAAATCTACCGGATCGAGGAAGCCGCTGACGTCAGCGTAGATCCGCCCGCGCGAGGCTTCACCCAGAACAGGCCGCGCGCCGTCGTCCAGCGGGACAGTGGCAATCTCCAGCCGGGTTTTCCCCTGCTGGTTTAGCACTTCAACCACCTTGCCGCCAAACCGCGCTTCCTGCCCGACATACAACTCCGGGGCATTCATCACGCGTACCAGATCCTGCTGTGGCGTCGGGCTGGTGCCCTTGATCGCATCAGGAACGGTGACGCACCCGCTCAGTGCTATGGCAACCGCGCCTGCCATAAGAAAGCGTACAACTTTAGTCTGAACCGCCATGATGCGACTCCTTTTTCTCAGTTCCTGTTACTGAGATTCACTCGCGGCCAGGAAGTTTCTTCCACGCGACGGTGTTTCGTAAATAAACCGGTTCAGCATGTTCAACCGCCACGGTTTTTCCTGCGGCAAGTAGCTGACAGGCAATCGGCAGCATATCTTCTGCGGCGGGCAGGAGCATGTTACCGTCCACCAGCGTAAGGCCGGTGTCCTTCGCCATCTCAGGCCATGCCGCCCAGCCGGTTCCGACCGTCGCCCACTCACCGGAGAGCTGTTTCAGGCGCCCGGTGACGGCTTCAGGTTTAAGCACCGCTTCCGTCTCTTCGCCGTGCCAGACGCCGTTTTCGTCACGGGTGTACTCCGCCCAGTAGACTTCCCCCATGCGGGCATCAATCGCAGCCAGCACGCTGGTGGCGCCGGTCATGCGCCATGCTCCCTGGGCCATGGTCGCAAGCGTGGAGACGCCGATCATCGGCAGGTCAGCGCCCAGCGCCAGCCCCTGCGCAATGCCAATCCCGATACGTACGCCCGTAAAGCTGCCCGGACCACGGCCGTAGGCCAGCGCGTCGAGGTCAGTCAGGGCGGTGTTGCCCTCGGTTAAAATGGTTTTTACCAGGGGCAGAATACGTTGGGTGTGTTCCCGTGGGCACTCTTCGAAATGAGCAAAAATCGTACCGTCGTTCCACAGGGCAACGGAACAGGCCTCTGTCGCGGTATCAATAGCCAGAATTCGCATCAGTCGTCGCGCTCTCGCAATGGTCAGTCACAAAATGGCGCGCATCTTAACACACTCCGGGAAGAATTACTCCGCCGTCGGGTTCGCCAGGAAGCGGACCGCGCGTTTAATATCCCGCGTGCGCGGCGCGGGCGGCAGGCTGGCGAGGAAGGTCGCGCCGTAGGGACGCATCACCAGGCGGTTGTCGCAGATCACCAGCACCCCGCGATCGGTGACGTCGCGGATCAGTCGCCCTACCCCCTGTTTAAGCGTGATGACCGCGTCCGGCAGCTGGACGTCGTCGAACGGATCGCCCCCGCGCAGACGGCAGTCCTCCATGCGCGCTTTCAGAAGCGGATCGTCCGGCGATGTGAACGGCAGCTTATCGATAATCACCAGCGAGAGCGTGTCGCCGCGCACGTCTACCCCTTCCCAGAAACTACTGGTCGCCACCAGCAGGGCATTACCGGCGCTGACAAACTGCTGGAGCAGCTGGCCTTTACTGGTTTCCCCCTGCAACAGCACCGGTAGCGTCATGGTGGCGCGGAACTGCTCGGCCAGATCGCGCATCATGGCGTGTGAGGTGCAGAGCATAAAGCAGCGCCCGTTGTTGGCCTCGATCATCGGCTTCAGCATGGCCGCCAGATGTCGCGCCGCGCCCGGCTGGTTAGGCAGCGGCAGATTGCGCGGCACGCACAGCAGCGCCTGTCTCTCATAGTCGAACGGGCTCGGCAGAAGCAGGGATTCCGCCTGCTCAATGCCGAGGCGCTCGGTAAAGTGGTGCAGATCGTCATTGACCGACAGCGTGGCCGAGGTAAAGACCCAGGTGCCGGGCTTTTGCGCCATCACCTCTTTAAATTTATCAGCAACGGTCAGCGGCGTGAGCGCCAGGGTGAAGTGGCGCGAGGTACATTCGTACCAGTAGCTGTAGCCCGGCTGGTTGATCTCTTTCAGCCGCTTCAGCCGCCCACGGTAAAGCGTGGCGCGCTCGAAGGCGGCGTCCAGCAGCGCTGAACGTCCGAGGGACAGTTTCGCCACGTCGTAGCAGAGTTCAAGGGCATCATCGAGCAGCAGCAGCGCGCGCTGGATATTTTTGTCTGCGAGCAGTTCGCGCAGGTTGCCGCGATAGCCCGGCTCGCCAAGCTGTAAGCGGAAATCCTGTGCGCATTGCGCCAGGCGGTCCGCGCACTTCTGCAACTGCTGGGTATCTTTGAGTTCGGTGCGATAGGCAATGGTAATATCTTTCGCCAGATCCTGAAGCTGACGGCTGGAGAGCGACTGACCAAAATACTGGCTGGCGATGTCCGGTAGCTGATGGGCTTCATCGAAGATCATCACCTCCGCCTCCGGGATCAGCTCGCCGAAACCACTGTCCTTGACCACCATATCCGCAAGAAACAGGTGATGGTTCACCACCACCACGTCGGCGTCCATCGCGGTTTTACGCGCTTTCACCACAAAACAGTCTTTATACAGCGGGCAGTCGCTGCCGAGGCAGTTGTCATTGGTGCTGGTCACCAGCGGCCAGGCCGGGGAGTCTTCCGGCACGCTCGCGCAGGTGCTGATGTCCC
The DNA here is from genome assembly GCF_001922365.1 of Enterobacter cloacae complex sp. AR_0002. NCBI lineage: Bacteria > Pseudomonadati > Pseudomonadota > Gammaproteobacteria > Enterobacterales > Enterobacteriaceae > Enterobacter > Enterobacter cloacae complex sp. AR_0002. The sequence goes on along the minus strand of NZ_CP018814.1, from coordinate 847,374 downwards.
CCTCCTCCGTCTGGTTGGCCCAGGCGCGCAGGACGATCACATCGCTCAGGGTTTGTACCGGCAGGTCGCCGCCCGCCAGCGCCTGCTGTTCAAGACGCTCCAGACACAGGTAGTTAGAACGCCCTTTCAGCAAGGCCAGACGCCCTTTGTATTTCAGCGCTTTCGCCACCGTGGGTAAATCGCGGCTGTAGAGCTGATCCTGGAGCGCTTTTGATCCCGTAGAGATGATCACCTTCTTTTTCGCCCGCAGCGCAGGAGCGAGGTAAGCATACGTTTTCCCCGTACCGGTACCGGCCTCCACGACCAGCGGCTGCGCCTTGTCGATAGCGTGCGCAACGGCATGCGCCATCTGACGTTGGGGTTCGCGCGGTTTAAAGCCGGGAATAGCCTGTGCTAACTGACCCTCTGGGGAAAAATCGTCTGCCACGGTGTTCTCTCACTGTATTTTTGCACAGGGATTATGTCAGCCCCTTCTCTCCGGTGCCACCCCAAATAGTGACGACGGCGGAACATTATGGCAGTCTTGCCGCCTGACGACGAAAGATAACGAGGATACGTTTATGACAATTACGCGCATTGATGCCGAAGCCCGCTGGTCTGATGTGGTGATCCACAACCAGACGCTGTACTACACCGGCGTCCCTGCCAATCTGGACGCCGACGCCTTCGAGCAGACCGCCAACACCCTGGCGCAGATCGACGCCGTACTGGAAAAACAGGGCAGCGACAAATCCCGCATTCTGGATGCGACGATTTTTCTGGCGAATAAAGACGATTTCGCGGCGATGAATAAAGCATGGGATGCGTGGGTGGTGGCGGGTCACGCGCCTGTACGCTGCACCGTACAGGCCACGCTGATGAAACCGGAATATAAGGTTGAGATCAAGATTATCGCGGCAGTGTAAGCCGGTTATTCTTCATCTTCATCCTCAAAGCGCGCCACGATCCGCTCGCCGGTATGGGTGGCGCGAAGTTCTTCCGCGACCTGGGAAATTGCCTGTCCGCTGCTCATCCCCTGGGACATCAGCTCCTGAATACGTTCAACGGCTTTCTGCTGTTGGTCATGGCTGAGAGAAGGTAAACCTGCAAACATCGTTAACTCCTGCTAAATTATTCGCGCTAATTATTTCACGCTGCCCGGTAGTATGCCATACATGAACATGCGCTTCCCCACTGTTATGACCTTGCCCTGGCGTGCTGACGCCGCGGAGTTCTGGTTTGCCCGTCTGAGCCACCTTCCTTTTGCCATGCTGCTGCACTCCGGCCATGCGGATCACCCCTACAGCCGCTTTGATATTCTGGTGGCCGACCCGGTTAAAACGCTGACGACCGATGCGCTGTCGCCAACGGACGATCCGCTGATGCGGCTTCAGAACGAGATCGATGCTCTGGGCTTAACTGCCACACCGGATCCGGATCTGCCTTTCCAGGGGGGCGCGCTGGGCCTGTTTGGTTACGATCTGGGTCGCCGTTTCGAAAAGCTGCCCGAGCATGCGCAGGCGGATATTTCCCTGCCGGATATGGCGGTGGGGCTGTATGACTGGGCGCTGATCGTGGATCACCGTAAGCAGACGGTTTCTCTGCTGAGCCACCGGGACGTACAGGCGCGTCTGGCCTGGCTTGAGGCGCAACGGCCCGCCGCCCCGGAACACTTTATGCTGACCTCCGGCTGGCGCTCGAACATGAGCGCGGAGGAATACGCGGAAAAATTCTCCCGTGTGCAGGCGTATCTTCACAGTGGCGACTGTTATCAGGTCAACCTTGCCCAGCGTTTCCAGGCGGCGTACAAGGGAGACGAATGGCAGGCGTTTACCCGCCTCAATGCCAGCAATAAGGCCCCGTTCAGTGCATTTTTACGCTTTGAACACGGCGCCATACTCAGCCTTTCGCCTGAGCGTTTTATCCACCTGGCTGACGGTATGATTCAGACCCGCCCAATAAAGGGCACACTGCCGCGCCTTGCCAACGCCGACGCCGACCGCCAGCAGGCGGAGACGCTGGCGGCCTCTCCCAAAGATCGTGCCGAAAACCTGATGATTGTCGATCTGATGCGCAATGATATTGGTCGCGTCGCCGAGCCGGGCAGCGTGCGCGTGCCGGAGCTGTTCGTCGTGGAGCCTTTCCCGGCGGTGCATCATCTGGTCAGCACCATCACCGCACGCCTGCCGGCCTCGCGAACCGCCTGCGATCTGCTCCGCGCCGCGTTTCCGGGCGGCTCCATCACCGGCGCGCCGAAGGTCCGGGCGATGGAGATCATCGACGAACTGGAACCACATCGCCGCAACGCCTGGTGCGGCAGCATCGGCTATGTGAGTCTGTGCGGCACCATGGATACCAGCATCACTATTCGCACCCTGACGGCGTGCGACGGTAACCTGTACTGTTCCGCAGGCGGTGGCATTGTGGCCGATAGCCAGGTCGAGGCGGAATATCAGGAAACCTTTGATAAAGTGAATCGTATCCTGAAACAACTGGAGAACTCACGGTGAAGAAAGACAACCTGACGCTGGATGATTTTCTGTCACGCTTTCAGCTTCTGCGGCCCCAGGTTAGCCGCGCCACGCTGAATCAACGTCAGGCGGCGGTGCTGATCCCGGTCGTGCGCCGTGAGCAGCCGGGTCTGTTGCTTACCCAGCGCTCACCGCATATGCGAAAACACGCCGGTCAGGTTGCGTTTCCGGGCGGCGCGGTGGACAGCACCGATGCATCCCTGATTGCCGCCGCACTGCGTGAAGCGCATGAGGAAGTGGCGATCCCCCCGGAGACAGTCGAGGTGATCGGCGTGCTGCCGCCAGTGGACAGCGTAACCGGTTTTCAGGTCACGCCGGTCGTTGGCATTATTCCGCCCGATCTTCAGTATCACGCCAACGTCGATGAAGTTTCAGCGGTGTTCGAAATGCCGCTGGAAGAGGCCCTTCGTCTGGGCCGCTATCACCCACTGGATATTCACCGCCGCGGACACGATCATCGGGTCTGGCTGTCGTGGTATCAGCATTATTTTGTCTGGGGCATGACGGCAGGCATCATTCGTGAGCTGGCCCTGCAAATCGGCCTGAAGCCTTGACTATACTTTACATTCCACCCTTTTCTGGCAGGTTTGCGATCGGCGTCGCGCTATTAGCAAAACCATCGTTAACCATTAGTTTAATTCATGTGAATAGTTAAGCCGAGGTTGGTGTTCCCTCTTACACTATGCGCAGTTATAACATCGTTACTGGAACCCCAGTAACCCTGTCAGGAGTGTGAAAGTGATTAGTATATTCGACATGTTCAAAGTGGGGATTGGTCCTTCCTCTTCCCACACTGTAGGGCCGATGAAGGCCGGTAAACAGTTCGTCGATGATCTGGTCGAAAAAGGATTACTGGAAAGCGTTACCCGTGTCGCCGTAGACGTTTACGGTTCACTGTCATTAACGGGTAAAGGCCACCACACCGATATCGCCATTATTATGGGTCTGGCAGGCAATATGCCGGACACTGTTGATATTGATGCCATTCCGGCATTTATCCGCGACGTGGAAACGCGCGGACGCTTACTGCTGGCTAACGGTCAGCACGAAGTGGACTTCCCGCAGGATGACGGGATGCGTTTTCGTAGCGACAACCTGCCGCTGCATGAAAACGGCATGACCATCCACGCCTGGAGCGGCGAAAAAGAGATCTACAGTAAAACCTACTACTCCATCGGCGGCGGCTTTATCGTTGACGAAGAACACTTTGGTAAAGAGAGCGCGGGCGACGTCAATGTGCCCTATCCGTTTAAATCGGCCACCGAGATGCTGGGCTACTGCAAAGAGACCGGTCTGTCCCTGTCCGGCATGGTGATGCAGAACGAACTGGCGCTGCACAGCAAGAAAGAGATCGAAGACTATTTTGCTAACGTGTGGCAAACCATGCGCGCCTGTATTGACCGCGGGATGAACACCGAGGGTGTTCTGCCTGGGCCTCTGCGCGTACCGCGTCGTGCCTCTGCGCTGCGCCGCATGCTGGTCACCACCGACAAGTTCTCCAATGACCCAATGAACGTGGTCGACTGGGTGAACATGTTTGCCCTCGCGGTTAACGAAGAGAACGCAGCGGGTGGTCGCGTGGTGACGGCGCCGACCAACGGCGCGTGCGGTATCGTTCCGGCGGTGCTGGCCTATTACGATCACTTTATTGAGCCCGTGACACCGGATATCTATATCCGTTATTTCCTCGCGGCAGGCGCTATCGGCGCGCTGTACAAAATGAATGCGTCCATCTCTGGTGCCGAAGTAGGCTGTCAGGGTGAAGTGGGCGTGGCCTGCTCTATGGCGGCAGCGGGTCTGGCGGAACTGTTGGGCGCCAGCCCTGAGCAGGTGTGCGTGGCGGCGGAAATCGGTATGGAGCACAACCTCGGTCTGACCTGTGACCCGGTTGCCGGTCAGGTGCAGGTGCCGTGCATTGAGCGTAACGCCATCGCCTCCGTCAAAGCGATCAACGCCTCGCGTATGGCGATGCGCCGTACCAGCGAGCCACGCGTGTCGCTGGATAAGGTTATTGAAACCATGTACGAAACCGGCAAGGACATGAACGCGAAGTACCGTGAGACCTCGCGCGGCGGTCTGGCCATTAAGGTGCAGTGCGACTAAGCCTTCCTTTCGCCCATCTGCAACGGATGGGCGAATTTTCCCCTCTCGTCTCGTCGCTTCACGTATTCCCCACTACACTGTCACTGTTGCGTCTGGCTTTTCTGGCCGGTGCTTAACAGGCGACCGTTCATGCAAACTGCACAAACGATCATTAAAGACTATCGCCGAAAACGCGTTATCGTCTGTGTCACGGTTGCGCTCGTTACGCTCGTCCTGACGCTGGGCATTCGCTTTATTTCACAGCGCAACATAAATCAGGATCGGATCCACGACTTTACCCAACACACCGTGCGTGCGCTTGATAAGGTGCTTCTCTCGTTAGAGGCCCAGCGTGAAACGCTACTTTCACTGGTTGGCATACCCTGTTCCGAAGCAAATCTGATCCTGCGAAAACAGGCGGCGATCCTCCAGACCGTACGCTCCATCGCCCTCATTCAAGACGGAATACTGTATTGCTCAAGCGTCTTTGGCAGCCGTAATGTGCTCGTCAGTGAGTTTGTGCCGGAGCTTCCAGTCAGTGAATCCAGGCTGCTGCTGTCGACTGACCGGTGGCTGGTAAAAGGCAGCCCGGTACTGATTCAGTGGTCTCCCGTTGCGGGCGACGGCAACGACGGGGTGATGGAGGTGGTGAATATCGATCTCATCACTAAAATGATTCTCGAGCCGCAGCGGCCGCAGATCACCGACGTTGTCCTGAGAGTAGGAGATAACTTCCTCCGCGACGGGCAACAGGTGACGACTACGCCGACCTTCGATGAAAACGCCTCCCTGCTGGAACAGTCGTCACAACATTACCCTTTCAGCGTCACGGTGAGCGGCCCCGGGCCTGGCGAAATGGCGTTAAAAAATCTGCCCACCCAGCTGCCGCTGGCGTTGATGCTCAGCTTACTGATGGGCTATATCGCCTGGCTCGCCACGGCGCGGCGAATCAGTTTCACCTGGGAAATCAACATGGGAATTGCGGCCCGGGAGTTTGAACTCTTCTGCCAGCCGCTGGTGAATGCCCGCACCCGGGAATGCGTCGGCGTCGAGATCCTCCTGCGCTGGAACAACCCGCGTCAGGGATGGATTTCGCCCGATGTCTTTATCCCTCTGGCCGAAGAACATAACCTGATTATTCCGCTTACCCGCTACGTCATCAGCGAAACGGTGCGGCAGATAGGCTATTTCCCTGCCTCGCGCGATTTCCATATCGGCATTAACGTGGCCGCCAGCCATTTTCGCCGCGCTGCGCTTATCCAGGATCTCAACCGCATCTGGTTTAACGCCAGCCCTGTTCAACAGTTGATCGTGGAGTTAACCGAACGCGATGCGTTGCTGGATGTGGATTACCGCATCGTGCGGGAGCTGCACCGCAAAGGGGTGAAACTTGCGATTGATGATTTTGGTACCGGCAACAGCTCACTTTCATGGCTAGAAAAACTGCATCCGGATGTGCTGAAAATTGATAAATCCTTCACCACCGCGATCGGCACCGACGCCGTGAACTCAACGGTAACAGATATTATTATTGCGCTTGGCCAGCGGCTGAATATTGAACTGGTTGCGGAAGGGGTGGAAACCGAGGAGCAGTCACGCTACCTGCGCCGTCACAGCGTACATATTTTGCAGGGGTACTTGTATGCGCGGCCAATGCCGCTGCGCGAGTTTCCGAAATGGCTGGCGGAAAGCCACTCTCCGCCAGCCCGTCACAACGGACACATCGTGCCCTTACTGCCGTTACGCTAGATAACGTTACTCTTCTTCGTCGTGCGCAGAGTGCTCTTTAACAATACGCACCATATCAACGCGATAGTCGTTGGCTTCGACGATGGTAATTTGCAGCGGCGGCAGCTCCAGCACATCACCGATACGCGGGATCTGCCCGTTAACGGAGATCACCAGCCCCGCCACGGTGGCAATGTCTTCATCATCATTGACCACGTTTTCGACGCCCAGCGTGTGCGAGAGCGCGTGCAGGTCGGTGGTGCCTTTCACCAGCCAGCCGTCACCGTCGGCAACGATTTCCGGGGTTTCATCCGCATCAGGGAATTCACCGGCAATGGCTTCCAGCACGTCCAACGGCGTCACCAGGCCCTGTACCACACCAAATTCGTTGGTGACGATAACAAAGCTCCCGCGAGCACGACGCAATACGCCCAGCAGGTTGATCGGATCCAGCGTTTCAGGCACCACGATTGCGGGCGACGCGGCCGCTACGGCCTCGACGTTAACGCCCTCTTCCAGCGCCACCAGCATCTCTTTCGCGCGTACCACACCGATGATCTCATCCAGCTCACCCCGGCAGACCGGGAACAGGCTGTGCGGCGAGGAGAGCAGCTGCTGACGAATTTCGTCGACGCTCAGGTTGGCGTCCACCCAGCTGATTTCGCCGCGCGGCGTCATAATACCGCGCAGGGAGCGGGAAGCCAGCGAAAGCACGCCATTGATCATGTAGCGTTCTTCTTCCACAAACGCGCCTTCCGGCACCGGAACCGGGTTGCGGTTCTCGTTATCAGCCTGCACGTTCACCTGACGACGCCCGCCCATCAGTCGCAGAATCGCATCTGCGGTACGGGCTCGCAGCGGCTGATTCGACTGCTGCTTAATAAAGTTACGGCGCGCAATCTGGTTAAACAGCTCGATCAGAATCGAGAAGCCAATCGCGGCGTACAGGTAGCCTTTCGGAATATGGAAGCCAAACCCTTCTGCCACCAGGCTCAGACCAATCATCAGCAGGAAGCTCAGACACAGCACAACGACCGTCGGATGCTGGTTGACGAAACGCGTCAGCGGTTTCGACGCCAGCAGCATTACCGCCATCGCAATCACCACCGCCGCCATCATCACCGGCAGATGGTTCACCATGCCGACCGCCGTAATCACCGCATCCAGTGAGAAGACCGCATCAAGCACCACAATCTGGAGAACAACCACCCAGAAGCTGGCATAACCCTTACCGTGGCCATCATCGTGCTGCCGGTTCTCCAGCCGTTCATGCAGCTCTGTTGTGGCTTTGAACAGCAGGAACAGTCCCCCTACCAGCATAATTAAATCGCGGCCGGAGAAGGTGAAATCCATGACGGTGAACAGGGGCTTCGTCAGGGTGACCATCCACGAGATAACAGACAGTAAGCCCAGACGCATGATCAGCGCCAGCGAGAGGCCGATCAGACGGGCTTTATCACGCTGTTTCGGCGGCAGTTTATCTGCGAGGATGGCGATAAACACCAGGTTATCAATACCGAGAACGATCTCCAGCACGACCAGCGTAAGCAAGCCTACCCAGATTGACGGGTCCATTAAGAATTCCATGACACGCTCCTGCTAAAGGAATGACAAAACGGTGCCCCGCTAATGTCGGGCATTTCAAAGGGAATGAGAGTCGATGCGTGGCGAAGATCGCCGGTGATTAAGGCGCGGAATGGCCTGGAAGATGACTGACGTCGGTGACGGTCCATATAGTGGGCTGTAGCCCTATACTCCTGAATAATTAAACGGACGCTAAACATATCAGAGACAATTGGTTTTTAGCAAAGATTTACGTTCCTTTGCAAACTTCTGTAACACACGCGGATTATCTTAGAGAAAAATCTGTAAGGCGTAGCTAAATTACGGATCTTCATCACATAAATTATTTTTTCACTATCTAAAATAATTCGCGGAAGTCTTAGTTTTTTTGAACTCTAACCCTTATCTGAATCGATTCGGTTCGCCAATACGATTCTCAGTACGCCTGCCTGGCAGACGTATAAATGATAATAAAAGGAGGTAGCAAGTGACCATTGCTATTGTCATAGGCACACATGGTTGGGCTGCGGAGCAGTTACTCAAAACGGCAGAAATGCTGTTGGGCGAGCAGGAAAACGTCGGCTGGATCGATTTCGTTCCCGGTGAAAATGCCGAGACGCTGATTGAAAAATACACTGCTCAGCTTGAGAAGCTGGATACCAGCAAAGGCGTGCTGTTTCTCGTGGATACATGGGGCGGCAGCCCGTTCAACGCTGCCAGCCGCATTGTCGTCGATAAAGAGCATTATGAAGTCGTCGCCGGGGTGAATATCCCGATGTTGGTGGAAACCTTCATGGCGCGTGACGACAACCCAGGCTTTGACGAGCTGGTGGCGCTGGCGGTGGAAACCGGTCGCGAAGGGGTGAAGGCGCTGAAAGCGCAGCCGGTCGAAAAACCTGCCCCTGCCCCTGCTGCACCAAAAGCCGTTGCACCGGCGAAGCCAATGGGTCCGAACGATTACATGGTTATCGGCCTTGCGCGTATTGATGACCGTCTGATCCACGGCCAGGTGGCGACGCGCTGGACCAAAGAGACCAACGTACAACGCATCATCGTGGTCAGTGACGAAGTGGCCGCCGACACTGTCCGTAAAACCCTTCTTACCCAGGTTGCACCGCCGGGCGTCACCGCGCACGTCGTGGATGTCGCCAAAATGATCCGCGTTTACAACAACCCGAAATATGCGGGTGAGCGCGTGATGCTTCTCTTCACCAACCCGACAGACGTCGAACGCATTGTTGAAGGCGGCGTGAAAATCACCTCCGTTAATATTGGCGGTATGGCTTTCCGTCAGGGCAAAACGCAGGTCAACAACGCGATTTCAGTGGATGCGAAAGATATCGAGGCCTTCAACAAGCTGAATGCACGCGGTATCGAGCTGGAAGCCCGTAAGGTTTCCACGGATCAGAAACTGAAAATGATGGATTTGATCGGCAAAGTGGGGAAATAAGCCCGGGCCGGTTTTTCATATAGAGCTTATGTAATAGGAGAAGTGCAATGGAGATTACTACTCTTCAGATTGTGCTGGTGTTCATCGTCGCGTGTATTGCGGGTATGGAGTCCGTACTTGATGAATTTCAGTTCCACCGCCCTCTGGTGGCCTGTACGTTGATTGGTGCCGTTCTCGGTGACATGAAAACCGGTATCATCATCGGTGGTACCCTGGAAATGATCGCCCTCGGCTGGATGAACATCGGTGCGGCAGTTGCGCCAGATGCCGCGCTGGCGTCCATTATTTCGACCGTTCTGGTTATCGCCGGTCATCAGAGTATCGGTGCCGGTATCGCGCTGGCCATCCCGCTGGCCGCAGCGGGTCAGGTGCTGACCATTATCGTCCGTACTATTACCGTGGCCTTCCAGCACGCGGCGGATAAGGCGGCCGAAAACGGCAACCTCACCGCGCTCTCCTGGATCCACGTTTCTTCCCTGTTCCTGCAAGCGATGCGTATCGCGATCCCTGCGGTTATCGTGGCGATTTCTGTCGGTACCAGCGAAGTTCAGGGCATGCTGAATGCGATCCCTGAAGTGGTCACCAGCGGTCTGAATATCGCCGGGGGTATGATCGTGGTGGTCGGTTATGCGATGGTCATCAACATGATGCGCGCGGGCTACCTGATGCCATTCTTTTACCTCGGCTTCGTTACCGCTGCGTTCACCAACTTCAACCTGGTTGCGCTGGGTGTGATTGGTGCGGTGATGGCGATTCTTTATATCCAGCTCAGCCCGAAATACAACCGTGTCGCGGGTGCCCCTGCGCAGGCTGCTGGTAACAACGATCTCGATAACGAACTGGACTAACAGGTGAGCGAAATGGTTGATATGACAAAAACTACCACTGAGAAAAAACTCACTCCGGGTGATATTCGTGGCGTGTTCATCCGTTCTAACCTGTTTCAGGGTTCATGGAACTTCGAACGTATGCAGGCGCTCGGCTTCTGCTTCTCCATGGTGCCGGCCATCAAACGCCTGTATCCGGAAAACAACGAAGCACGCCGTCAGGCAATTAAGCGTCATCTGGAATTCTTCAACACCCATCCTTATGTTGCGGCGCCGGTTCTGGGCGTGACGCTGGCGATGGAAGAGCAGCGTGCGAACGGGGCTGAAATCGACGATGGTGCCATCAACGGTATCAAAGTTGGTCTGATGGGGCCGCTGGCAGGCGTGGGCGACCCGATTTTCTGGGGTACCGTGCGTCCGGTCTTTGCGGCGCTGGGCGCCGGGATCGCCATGAGCGGCAGCCTGCTCGGTCCTCTGCTGTTCTTCATCCTGTTCAACGCGGTGCGTCTGCTGACCCGTTACTACGGCGTGGCGTACGGCTATCGTAAAGGTGTGGATATCGTTAAGGATATGGGCGGCGGCTTCCTGCAAAAACTGACTGAGGGGGCGTCAATTCTCGGCCTGTTTGTAATGGGGGCGCTGGTTAACAAGTGGACGCACGTAAACATCCCGCTGGTGGTATCAACGATCACCGGTCAGGATGGTCAGACGCGCGTTACCACCGTGCAGACCATTCTGGACCAGCTGATGCCGGGCCTGGTACCGCTGCTGTTAACCTTCGCCTGTATGTGGCTGCTGCGTAAGAAAGTGAACCCGCTTTGGATCATCGTTGGCTTCTTCGTCATCGGTATCGCGGGCTACGCTGTCGGCCTGCTGGGTCTGTAATAAAATGCGTTACTGATCGGGGGCTTGCCCCCGGTCTTTTTATCTGGAGGATGAATGACTGTCACGGACACCGTACTGGTTTTATTTATTGTTGCCCTTCTGGCTTACGCGATCTATGACGAGTTTATTATGCCTCGCCGCCACGGCGAGACGCTGCTGACCCTTCCCCTCTTACGCCGTGGACGCATTGATGCGTTTATCTTCGCCGGTCTGGTAGTCATCCTCATTTACAATAATGTGACCAGCCACGGCGCAATATTAACCACATGGTTATTATGTGCGCTGGCATTAATGGCGATTTACCTGTTCTGGATCCGCTCGCCAAAACTCATTTTTAAAAAACACGGATTCTTCTTCGCCAATGTCTGGATAGAATATAACCGTATTAAAGAGATGAATTTATCCGAAGACGGGGTTCTGGTGATGCAATTAGAACAACGCCGCCTGCTCATCCGGGTCAGAAATATTGATGACCTGGAAAAGATATACAAATTACTTGTTAAAACTCAATGATTTATCATTATAGCATCGGCTATATATTGCATTATTCTTGAACCAGCAATATAGCCGGTGCTATATCTCCTCTGTTAATTGACTTATATTTATTAACGATATTTTCACGCATAAATCTAAATGAAAATCGTTATCAACATAGTGGCTATATAAAGCCATCTTCGTTGTTGTTTTATATTCTCAAAATATGTTAAGGTTGCGCCCGTCGTTGGGGAGTAGCCGATTTCCTGCCTGCGGGAAATGTACGTGTCAACATACTCGTTGAAAAACGTGGCGCGTACGGATCGTTTTTAAGCACAATTACTGTGCCAGAAGCGATCAGGCGAGACCATAGATACATCAACTGCTGTTTACTGGGGGCAGTGATGTGTCATATGGATATCCCCGGTCTGGACGCTCTTATGAATATCTCCGCTACGATCCTTCTGGCTTTTGGCATGTCCATGGACGCATTTGCCGCCTCTATCGGCAAAGGTGCCACTCTCCATAAACCTAAATTTTCCGAAGCCCTGCGTACCGGTCTCATCTTTGGCGCTATCGAAACGCTGACGCCGCTTATCGGCTGGGGACTGGGGATGCTCGCCAGCCAGTTTGTGCTGGAGTGGAATCACTGGATTGCTTTCGTGCTGCTGGTGTTCCTCGGCGGACGTATGGTGATTGAAGGTTTTCGTGGCAACGGCGATGAAGATGATGCGCCGCTGCAACGCCACGGCTTCTGGCTTCTGGTGACAACCGCCATCGCAACCAGCCTGGATGCAATGGCCGTGGGTGTCGGTCTGGCGTTTATGCAGGTCAATATTATCGCCACCGCGCTGGCGATTGGCTGCGCCACGCTGATCATGTCAACGCTGGGGATGATGGTGGGTCGGTTCATTGGCCCGCTGTTAGGCAAACGCGCCGAAATTCTGGGCGGTATCGTGTTGATCGGGATTGGTGCCCAAATCCTTTGGGCACACTTCGCGGGTTAACCTTCGCGCTGCCAGCAATGGATGCTGAAATCCGTCTGGCAGCGAAATTCTGTCTGCGCTGCCAGCGTTTCCCACACCTCTGGTTTTGCCCGCCACGCAAACGGCGTCATTTGCAGTAACGCCACCGCTTCACTTCCCTGCAACGTCATTTCATACGCTACCGACTGCGCCTGCTTTAACGCAAAGCCCGCCAGCTGTTCAGAGTGCGGCGCATGCAGGTGAACTTCATCATAGATCAGCCCTTTTAGCTCCAACAGATGACGCGGCCCTGGCGTAACGGTGATAACCCAGCCGCCGGGCTTAACGACGCGCGCCAGCTCCTCTGCCTTGCACGGCGCATAGATACGCACCACGGCGTCCATACTCGCTTTTTCAAACGGCAGGCGGTGGCTGGAGGCCACGCAGAACGTTACCGCTGAGTAGCGTTTGGCTGCCGCACGGATTGCCACTTTAGATACGTCCAGCCCGTAAGTTTCGGCGCCCTTCTCAGCCGCTACGTCAGCAAACGTGGCGGTGTAGTAGCCTTCGCCGCAGCCGATATCCAGCATGGCGGATGCGCCTTCTGTCAGATATTCACGGAGTATGGCGACAACGGCATCCCTGAGCGGTTGATAATGCCCGGCATCGAGAAACGCCCGGCGCGCCTGCATCATCTCCGCGCTGTCACCCGGGTCCCGGGAGCGCTTGTGCTGTACCGGCAGAAGATTTACATAGCCCTCTTTCGCCCGGTCAAACTGATGTCCCTGTGGACAGATAAACGTTTTCTCCGCGCGCGTCAGCGGCGCGTGGCAAAGGGGACAACTGAAAGACATGACAGCTCCAGGGCGTAAACCAAAAGGCGAAGTGTACCGCTATTCGCCAGGGTTATAAACGGCTGGGTGATGCATCACGATCAGATGGTCAGAATCTGCCGGCAGCCCGTCAGGCTTTACGTTTTCCAGACGCAGAACGTTCCCCATAATTTCGCTGAAAACGGGCGCGGAAACGGCCCCGCCGTAATAGGCACCGTTTTGCGGATCGTTAATCACCACCACCAGCGCAAAACGGGGATCGCTGGCAGGCGCAACGCCTGCGGTATAGGCGACGTATTTATCCACATACTTACCGTGTTCATCGATTTTTTTGGCCGTCCCGGTTTTTATCGCCACGCGATAGTTACGCACCGCCGCTTTGATTCCACCACCGCCGGGTAATGCGACGCTCTCCATCATGTGCTCCACCTCGTGAACAATTTCCTCGGGCATCACCCGCTTGCCAATCACCGGCGGATCGATTCGGGTGATGGACAGAGGCCGTTCAATGCCATAGCTGCCGATGGTGGCATACACATGCGCCAGCTGGAGGGGGGTTACCATCAGGCCATATCCAAAGGCAAAGGTCGCCCGGTCTAACTGGCTCCAGAATTTCCGCTGCGGCAGTAAACCTGCGCTTTCTCCCGTTAAGCCAAGCCCGGTACTCTCGCCAAAGCCAAAGTGTTTATAGGTATCCAGTAACCGTTGCACAGGCATCGCCAGCGAAAGACGGGACACGCCCGTGTCACTGGATTTTTGCAGGATGCCGGTCATCGTCAGCTCGGGATAGTAGCCCACATCGCGGATACGATGGCCATCAATGGTGTAGGGATGCGTGTCTATGACGCTGTCAGGCTGTACCAGCCCCTGCTGTAGCGCCGTCATCAGCACCAGAGGCTTAACGGTAGAGCCAGGTTCAAAGGTGTCGCTGATCGCGCGATTGCGAAAATCATCCAGCGTTGCCCCTTCCCGGTTGTTGGGGTTGAAGTCGGGGAAGCTCGCCATTGCCAGAATTTCGCCCGTCTGGATATTAATTAGCACCGACGCGCCTGACTCAGCTTTGTTCCACGCCACGGCATTATCCAGCGCGTCTTCGGTGATAGTTTGCAGGCGTTCATCGATACTAAGCTGGATATTATGTGCAGGTACGGGAGCCACCTCCGTGAGGTTCTCCACCACATGTCCGTAGCGATCTTTCCTGACCAGCCGCACGCCTGCCTTCCCGGTAAGCTGCGTGTTGAAGCTTTTCTCGACACCCTCAATGCCCTGACCATCAATATTGGTGAAGCCAATCAGGTTCGCCGCCACGTGCCCGGCAGGATAAAAGCGGCGGGACTCATCGCGAAGGTTGATACCCGGAAGACGCAGCTTATCGATCCACTTTGCCTGGGAGGGATCAACCTGACGGGCAAGGTAAATAAATCGCCCGTGCGGGTTACTGTTGATTCGCGATGCGAGCGTGCTCAGAGAAAGGTGTAAGGCATTTGCCAGGGCCTGCCAGCGCGAATCATAACCGATCCCCCCTTTTTCAAGCACTGTTTTGGGATCGGCCCAGACGGCCTGGACAGGTACGCTCACCGCAAGGGGTCGTCCTTCACGGTCCACAATCATCCCCCGCGGGGCGTCTATCGCCACTTCGCGCAGGGAGCGCATATCCTCCTGCTTAACCAGATTATCCGGTTTGATAATTTGCAGCCACGCCACGCGGCCCAGCAAAAACGCAAGACTACAAAAGATAGCGAGACACAGAAGTGCAAAACGTGCCGGAGTAAAGTTTCCGGTGGTCGTTATTGTCTTTTTTTTCACCTTAACCCCAGGGCTGTTGATCAACGCCCTGATTTAACGGGAAAAGCGGATAAGAAGGCGGGAAAACAATGCTAATATTCTCGCGGGTTTGCAACAAGATAATAACAGCGGAGGATTACGTAATATTTTGAAAAATAAGCGAATAAAAAAGCCCCGCATCGGCGAGGCTTATGTCTGGGATCGAAGCGCTGAGCGCTTCAGTCAGCAGTGATTCGATCAGATAGCAGTTACGTTAACCGCAGCTGGGCCTTTCTGGCCATCCTGAATTTCGAACTCAACGTTCTGGCCTTCAGCCAGAGTTTTGAAGCCGTTACCCTGGATTGCAGAGAAGTGTACGAACACATCTTTGCTGCCGTCAGCAGGAGTAATGAAACCAAAACCTTTAGACTCGTTGAACCACTTAACTTGACCTTTAATCTTTGCCATTTGCAAAATTCCTTAGAGTGTTTTCTTAGCCCGCAGGCTTTGACTTAGATAAAACTGAGACATTACTGCTTGAGGCACTAATATAAGGTTCGGCAGAGAAGCGGTATTCAACGACAACGTGTTTACTCAGGACTTCTTTACTGAAAATGCCACACATAAACAGAACTGTACCTCGTTTGACCCAAAACGTGTTATCACACACAACGTTTAATATGGCAAGCCATTTTTAAACATGTCTCGATCCGCCGCACAAATTCAGGTGTTACTCCATAACAATCTGCACAGTTATGCGAATTGTCAAATGAAGCGCTACCTGACCTCACTGCCCGCAGGGTGCGTTGACGCGCCCTGTAATCAAAGACTTTTTAAACATAGCTCAATCATTTCAAAGCGTCCATCCCAATCCCTGATTTTCTTTAAAAGAATGACTGAGTTAGAACATTTTGTGAAAAGTTATGCTGAAAACATTGCAACGCACCGACATGTGTCAGGGAATATACGATGTTAATTACATTTTGCTAATTGTATTAAAATCCACCATTTAATTAGCGTTATTCTGCACCAAAATAATGAAATTTTTATGACTCTGCCTCAAAACAAGGCAAGCAAAACGTTTCGATAAAAATAAAACACTTCGGGAAAGATAAAACACACAATTTATTCAACGAAACGGTAATTATCGAATAAGGATAAATATTCACCAGTTTTCAGTATGCTGAAACAATAGTTAACTGCTGCTTAATTATATGTTGGGATGTTGTGGATCACATTTGATAAGGGAGGGGATTTACGCCGTACGTCAGGCCACCTCCCTTTCCGGGCAAACTATCGTTCGGCTACCAGGCGAATGAAGTCTTCCTCGTCCTGTTGTTGAGCAACAGCGTCCTTAGGTACCGCTTTCTCCTCCGGCTCGTTGGCTTCGCACAGACGACGCAGCAACGCATTCTGCCGTTTCTGCTGATCGAGCAATGCTTCCAGCAGTTCAATCTGCTCGTTTGTGCGGGAGCTGGCGCGGTTAACGAAGAACCACAGTACCAGCCCAACGACCAGCACCACCAAAGACATTACCAGGGATGCAATGCTCAGCAGCCCCGAATTCAGTAACTCACCCATTTCACCACCTCAGTAAAAACAGTCATTTTACCACTGCCGCCACGTAAGGACATCACTCAGCGTAAAAATGGCCTCTACCAGGGGATAAACTTATTGATTGAAGAAATGCCGCTAAAGAATTGTACATCCTGATCGCACATCACATTGATAGTCTGCGTCCACAGCACCACACAAGCTATCAACACTATAATCAGAATTACCCAGCGTATTTTTTTCACTCCACACTCCGTCTTATGACCTGATGCAGCCAGGTTATCACGGTTATCTTAAACAGGGGCTAACTGTACCTTCAACAGACGCTTTTCGGAATCGTGCACTTGTTTCACTGCGTAAACCCGTTACGCTTACTCCATGACAACAAAGAAAAAAGAGGCAACGATGCGTTTACTTATTCGTACAGTAATTGTACTGGCCATTGTGTGGATCGGCCTGTTATTAAGTGGGTACGGCGTATTAATGGGAAGCAAAGAAAATGCCGCGGGTCTGGGTATCCAGTGTAAATATCTTACCGCCCGGGGGGTAAGCACGGCGCAGTACATCCATTCCGACAGCGGGATCATCGGGTTAACCAACTGTCCTGTGCTGCGTAAATCATCTGATGTGATTGATAACGGTTAATCAGCGTTGAATTTCGCTTACAAGAACGCCGCACTGTTGCGGCGTTTTTATTGAAAGCGTCGATCAGAACGGATAATCGTTATAGCCCATCTGCTCTGAAATTTTGCGCGCTGCGGTATGCAGGATCGCCACATATTCATGAAGACGCTCTTCAGAGAAACGCAGCGTTGGGAACGAAATGCTCAGGCCCGCAATGACAACGCCGAAGCGGTCAAATACCGGCACACCGATGCAACGCAGCCCCTCTTCCTGCTCTTCGTTATCTTCCCCGTAACCCTGCTCACGCACATTATCCAGCACGCTCAGCAGTTCATCCGTACTGGTAATGGTGCGGTCGGTGCTGCGTTTGTACTCCACCCCGTCAAGAATCTGCTTCACCTCTTCGCGATCGCGCCAGGCCAGCAGTACTTTACCAATTGCGGTGCTGTAGAGCGGGTTACGACGACCGATGCGTGAATACATGCGCAGGTTGTACATGGAGTCAATTTTGTGGATGTAAACAATGCTGTCTTCATCCAGCGCACCGAGGTGAATTGTCTCTTTCGTCAATCGTGAAAGTTCACGCATCTGAATGTCAGCGCTGCGGATCAGATCCACGTTTTGCAAAGCGCGGGCGCCCAGTTCAAACAGTTTCAGCGTCAGAGAATATTTTTCTGATTCTCCTTCCTGCGCGACATAACCCAATGATTTCATCGTCTGCAAAAAGCGATAAACGGTGCTTTTCGACATCATCACACGCTGCGACAACTCTGTAATACCAATTTCACGCTCTTCTCCGAGCGCCTGCAAGATGCCAAACACCTTCAGCACGGAAGAAACAGAATCTGGCTGCTTATCCAAATCTGCGATTGCCATTTATCACCTCATGGAGAGTGTTTTATAAAAATCAGAACCGGTTTTTATTATAAATTCGTGTGATGCGTGCTGCAATCTATCTGGGTTTACTTCGTTACAAATCTGCGACATAAAACCGAAATAACGATGCTAAAATAGTTACTCTGAAAATAATTTCACGCTGAGTCATTCTTTTCCCATGCAAAAAAACGTTTCTGATGGCCTGCCCTTACCGCAGAGGTACGGGGCAATTGCCACTATTGTCATCGGTATTTCGATGGCTGTCCTTGACGGTGCGATTGCCAACGTTGCTCTTCCTACCATTGCAAAAGACCTTAATGCTTCTCCCGCAAGCTCCATCTGGATTGTGAACGCGTACCAGATAGCAATTGTGATTTCCCTCCTGTCACTCTCTTTCCTGGGCGATATGTTTGGCTATCGCCGGGTTTACCAGTGCGGGCTGGTGGTCTTTACCCTCACCTCGCTCTTCTGTGCCCTTTCCGATTCACTGCACACCCTCACCCTGGCGCGTATCGCGCAGGGCTTTGGCGGCGCGGCGCTAATGAGCGTGAACACGGCCCTCATACGGCTTATCTATCCTCACCGCCACCTGGGGCGCGGCATGGGCATTAATTCCTTTATTGTGGCCGTGTCGTCCGCTGCCGGGCCGACGATTGCCGCCGCCATTCTGTCCGTTGCCTCGTGGCAGTGGCTGTTTGCCATTAATGTGCCGCTGGGTATTGTGGCGATCTTCTTCGCCCTGCGCTATCTTCCGGAAAATGGTCCGAAAAACACCATGCCGCGTTTTGACCTGCCCAGCGCCGTGATGAACGCGCTGACCTTTGGCCTGCTGATTACCGCGCTGAGCGGATTTGCGCAGGGGCAGTCTCTGTCGCTCATTGCCGCAGAAATCGTTGCCATGCTTATCATCGGATTTTTCTTCGTACGACGTCAGCTGGCGCTGCCCGTGCCGTTACTGCCGGTGGATTTGCTGCGTATTCCGCTGTTTTCGCTATCCATTTGTACCTCCATTTGCTCGTTCTGCGCCCAGATGCTGGCGCTGGTTGCGCTGCCGTTCTTTTTGCAGAGCGTGATTGGCCGTTCGGAAGTGGAAACAGGCTTGCTGCTCACGCCCTGGCCTCTGGCAACCATGGTGATGGCCCCGCTGGCCGGTTACCTTATTGAGCGCGTTCATGCCGGGCTTCTGGGGGCGATTGGGCTGGTTGTCATGGCGGTGGGACTGTTTGCACTGGCGCTCCTGCCCGCCTCGCCAGGGGATCTGGATATTATCTGGCGCATGATCCTGTGCGGGGCCGGTTTTGGTCTGTTCCAGTCCCCTAATAACCACACGATTATCACCTCTGCCCCACGTCATCGCAGCGGTGGCGCCAGCGGGATGCTGGGCACGGCAAGACTGTTAGGGCAAAGCACCGGGGCCGCACTGGTAGCCTTGATGTTTAACCTGGCCGGGCAGAATGCGACACACGTTGCGCTGATTACCGCAGGGACACTGGCGACCCTCGCGGCTGTCATTAGCGGTCTTCGTGTCACCCAGCCAAAGGCGCAGGCATAAAAAAACCGGGCGGAGAAGGACTCCTGCCCGGTTGTTTTCAACCCGATTACGTTACTTCAGATATTCGCCGCTACGCAGCGCTTCAATACGTTTATCCAGCGGCGGGTGAGACATAAACAGCTCGCTCAGCGACTTTGACTTGCCGTTGATGCAGAAGGCCATCATGCTGTTTGCTTCCTGCGGCTCGTAGCTGGTTTTAAGACGTTGCAGCGCAGCAATCATCTTTTCACGACCCACCAGTTTCGCGGAACCGGCATCCGCATGGAACTCACGATGACGGGAGAACCACATGGTAATAATGCTTGCCAGGATACCGAACACCAGCTCCAGCACCATTGAAACAGCAAAATAGATCAGCGGGTTGCCGTTGCTCTCTTCACCCTCATCACGGTTGCCACCCATAAACCCGGCAGCAATCTGCGCCAGAATACGGGAAATAAAGATAACGAAGGTGTTCACCACGCCCTGGATCAGGGTCATGGTGACCATATCGCCATTAGCGATGTGGCTGATCTCGTGAGCAATAACCGCTTCCGCTTCGTCACGGCTCATGTTTTGCAGCAGACCGGTGCTGACGGCCACCAGGGACGCGTCACGACGCGCACCGGTAGCAAACGCGTTGATATCCGGCGCGTGGTAGATGGCTACCTGCGGCATGGCAATGCCTGCCTGCTTTGACTGCTGAGCAACCGTGCTCATCAGCCACTGCTCCATATCGTTACGCGGTTGCTCAATAACTTCACCGCCCACGGATTTCAGTGCCATCCACTTCGACATTAGCAGTGAAATGAAAGAGCCACCGAAACCAAACAGCAGCGCCATAATCAACAGACCCTGAACGCTGCTCGACTGAATTCCCGTCAGGCTTAGCACCAGCCCGAATACCACCATCACCGCCAGGTTGGTGAGCAGGAAGAGCGCGATTCGCATCATAATATTCTTTTAACCTCAGTTTAACAAAACGCACTATGCGATTACCCACATCGTATGGGTATTACGGCTATTTTCAAGCATCCAGACGGCGTAAGTCACCAGAAAGACACAACTTTACACAATTGGAAATCTGCCTGACGGAAGGATGAGGAACAAAAAGAAACAGGCACAATTTCTTGTGCCTGTTGGGGGATTATTTTGTCGGAGCAGGTTGCACAGCAGGTTTCTCTTTTTCCAGCTTCGCGAGATCAAGCGCGATATGCACCGTCTCGTCCAGATACGGATCGGGCTCCTGGTAATCCTTAGGCAGATCGTCCAGTTTTTTGAGCAGAGGCTTGCCTTCACGTTTGAAGCGATCGTTGATACGCGCCAGACGTGTCGCGTCATCTTCATTGTTCTCTTTCTCACGCTGAGCGTAGTTCAGAGACACAATGTTCCGTTTTGCTTTCAGGGCGTTGAAACGCGCGATGTCCTTCATGATGTACTGGAATTCCGGATCCTTCCCGATGCGATCGTTGTGATTTTTCAGCAGTTCCGGTCCGAACTGTTTCATATCACCCGATTTCACGAATGTCGCGGCATCAATGCTATCCCACGGCAGCGCGTTATCTTCAAACTTCTCGCCCGTTTCCGTCTCTTCGGTACCTGTCGGCATCATAATATCCGGCGTCACGCCTTTGCGCTGCGTGCTGCCGCCGTTGACGCGGTAAAACTTCTGAATGGTGTACTGTACTGAGCCCAGAGCCGGCCATTCAGGGCGCAGCATCTGGTCGTAAATACGGTTCAGAGAGCGGTACTGCTGAACGGTGCCCTTGCCAAACGTCGGTTCGCCGACGATTAACGCCCGGCCGTAATCCTGCATGGCAGCAGCGAAGATTTCCGATGCAGAGGCGCTGAAGCGATCGACAAGCACCACCAGCGGCCCCTTATAGTAGACCACACCATCGGTATCCGCATCTTCACGCACTTTACCGTTGTTATCGCGCACCTGTACCACCGGGCCAGACGGGATAAACAGCCCGGAAAGCGAGACGGCCTCGGTCAATGCCCCGCCGCCGTTGCTGCGCAGGTCAATGATCACGCTGCTGACATTCTGCTTTTCAAGCTTCTGAAGCTGCACTTTCACATCATCGGTCAGGCCGACGTAGAAACCTGGGATATCCAGAACGCCAACCTTCTCTTTACCCACGGTTTTCACCGACATTTTCACCGCGCGATCTTCCAGACGGATACGCTCACGGGTCAGAGTAACGATACGGGTTTTGGTCCCCTTACCGGCTGGCAGGATCTCAAGGCGAACTTTGCTGCCCTTCGGCCCTTTGATCAGCGCAACTACGTCATCAAGACGCCAGCCAATCACGTCCACCATGCTCTTTCCGGTTTGGCCCACACCGACAATACGGTCGCCTACGCTGATCGCTTTGCTTTTCGATGCAGGGCCACCGGCCACCATGGAGTTGATTACGGTGTAGTCATCGTCCATCTGAAGCACAGCACCGATACCTTCCAGAGACAGGCTCATTTCGGTATTGAACTGTTCGGTGTTACGTGGAGAGAGATAATTAGTGTGCGGATCAATTTCGTGCGCAAACGCGGTCATCGCCAGCGAGAAAACATCTTCACTGTTGGTCTGCGCCAGTCGGCGAATAGCGAACTTGTAGCGACGGTTTAACGTCTCACGGATCTCTTTCTCGTCTTTGCCTGTGAGCTTGAGGCTCAGTTCGTCATATTTGACTTTTCCATCCCACAGCGCATTCAGTTCAGCCTCGTCTTTCGGCCATGGCGCTTTGCTGCGGTCCAGATTAAAGGTGTCGTTGCCGGTGAAGTCCATAGGACGTTCCAGCACTTTCAGCGCGTATTGATAACGCTCAAAACGGCGCTTTTGCGATAAGTTGTACAGATCGTAGAACAGATCGAGTTTTCCGGAGCGCAGCTCATCACCCACTTCGGATTTGCGTTTAGCGAACTGTTCGACATCGCTGGCCAGCAGTACGTTATGACTGTAATCCAGCAAGTTCAGATAACGGTCAAAGATTTTGGCCGAAAAGGCCTGATCGAGATCGAACTGACGATAGTGCGAACGAGTAAAGCGCGACGTCACGCGCTCACTCACCGTCGCGTGCTGAGTCTCTTCCTTGAGAACCGGAATTTGATCAACACGCGTAATATCGTCCACAGCGAAAGCGTGGCCTGTTATAGCAAACAGGCCAGCCAGCGCGGTGAGCTTAAAAAAAGTGTTCATGCCAGGCTCGGCCTCCGTTTCAGAACAACAAGTGTTCTGCGCGTACAATCATTGACATACCAGAAGTCAGCTGTACACGAACGCCATCTTTGGTGATTTCCAGTACGGTGGCGTCCATCGCGTTGTTACCCGCTTTCACCTTCAGAGACTGACCTACGCTCAGCGCATTGATGTCAGAAACCGGGGTGTGGCGCGGCTCTTCGCGCGGCGCACGTGGGGCTTTAGCTGCTGGTTTGTCAGCACGCGGTTTGCGATCGTTATTTTCAGTACGACGCGGTGCCGGGCGCGGTTTACGCTCGCGACGAGGGGCGTCTTCCTGACCGTTTGCCGCTGCGGCTTCGCGTTTTTTCGCCTGCTGTTCCGCACGCTGTGCCTGCACGCGAGCTTTGGCTTCTTCAAGCTGCTTACGCGCATGTTCTACGTGCTGCTCGTCCAGCTCACCGCACGGGTTGCCGTCAAGGTCGACACGGGTCGCACCCGGCTTGATACCGTACAGGTAACGCCAGCTCGAGGTATAAAGGCGCAAGGCAGAACGAAGCTGCGTTTTGCTGAGGTTCATCTCCCCCTCAACGCGCGCGACCAAATCCTGAAAGATACCGACTTTCAGAGGACGCGCTTCACCTTCAGCGCTGAAGCACTGCGGGAAACGCTCGGCCAGAAATGCGATAACTTCTTTACTGCTATTCAACTTAGGTTGATTTTCCATGAAATTTCCTGATTACAACGGACGTTGCCAACAAGCGCAGGCATGAACAGGCGACATTATAATGACGCTATCAGTAAATGCTACGTTATCCGTTGATTATCCTGCGACGCTCGCAAAGAATTTATGATAATCGGTGTCTGCCAGAACATTTTCCAGGTTTGCGGCCAGCGCGCGCAGCCCCTGCTCATCCTCGGCAGTAAAGCGACTGAAGACCGTGCTGTCGATATCCAGAACGCCAATAATCTGATTTTTAACCACCAGCGGCAGTACGATTTCAGAATTGCTGCTGGCATCGCAGGCGATGTGGCCGTCAAACGCATGAACATCTTCGACACGCTGAACCTGACGGGTCGCCACTGCGGTACCGCACACGCCGCGACCTACCGGGATACGCACGCAGGCGAGTTTCCCCTGGAAAGGCCCCAGTACCAGCGTGTCGCCTTCCAGCAGATAAAAGCCCGCCCAGTTCACGTCAGAAAGGCGTTCGAACAGTAACGCACTGGTATTTGCCAGAGTGGCTAAGAAACTGGTTTCCCCTGCCATTAATGCCTTAAAATCGCGATTCAGATCCGCGTAGAATTCTGTTTTGTTCATTATTCAATCACTTAGTTATCTTACATAGTTACCGCATAGCCTATTAAAATAAGCATTAAATGCGCTCATGCTCAAGATGAATCCGTTCATGAGTTATTATAACTTTCAACAATACTAATCTGTGTGCGACTGATGGCCCTAAAAACACCCCAAATTACGCCGACACGAAAGATCGTTGTCCGTACGGTAAGCCAGGCTCTGCCCCGTGCACATTATCAGCGTTGTCCCCAGTGCGATACGCTTTTTATGTTGCCGAAGATGAAATCGCACCAAAGTGCTTTTTGTCCATGCTGCGATGCCAAAATTCGCGATGGCCGGGACTGGTCATTGACGCGTCTGGCGGCAATGGCGGTAACCATGCTGCTGCTGATGCCCTTCGCCTGGACCGAGCCGCTGTTAAAGCTATACCTGCTTGGCGTGCGTATTGACGCTAACGTGTTGCAGGGGATCTGGCAGATGACGCGCCAGGGCGATCCGCTTACGGCCGCCATGGTGCTGTTCTGCGTCGTCGGCGCGCCGTTGGTGCTGGTCGCGGCAATTGCCTACCTGTGGTTTGGCAACATACTGGGGATGAACCTGCGCCCCGTCCTGCTCATGCTGGAAAAGCTCAAGGAGTGGGTGATGCTGGACATCTATCTGGTGGGCGTCGGCGTGGCGTCTATCAAGGTGCAGGATTATGCATTTTTACAACCTGGCATTGGCCTTTTTGCGTTTATTTCACTGGTCCTGCTGAGTATTCTGACCCTGATTCATCTCAATGTTGAACAGCTTTGGGAGCGATTTTACCCGCAGCGTCCCGCGACCCGGCCTGATGACAACCTGCGCGTCTGCCTGGGGTGCCATTACACCGGTTTTCCGGATAAACGCGGGAGATGTCCGCGCTGCCACATTCCGTTAAGATTGCGACGCAACAACAGCCTGCAAAAATGCTGGGCGGCGCTTATCGCCTCCCTGGTATTTTTGTTCCCGGCCAACATGCTGCCGATCTCCGTAATTTATGTGAACGGCGCCCGTCAGGAAGATACTATCCTTTCAGGGATTATCTCTCTGGCGCACAGTAACGTGGGGGTCGCCGCCATTGTTTTCATCGCCAGTATTCTGGTGCCCTTTACCAAAGTGGTGGTGATGTTTACGCTGCTTATCAGCATTCACTTTAAATGCGAACAAGGACTACGCACCCGCATCCTGCTTCTGCGATTCGTGACCTGGATTGGTCGCTGGTCGATGTTGGATCTGTTCGTGATTTCGCTGATGATGTCGCTCATCAATCGCGATCAGTTACTTGCTTTTACCATGGGACCCGCAGCTTTTTATTTCGGCTCTGCGGTGATATTGACTATTCTTGCAGTGGAATGGCTGGACAGCCGCTTACTTTGGGACGCACATGAGTCAGGAAACGCCCGCTTCGCCGACTGAAGCGAGAATTAAAACAAAACGCCGCATTTCGCCATTCTGGTTGCTACCTGTCATCGCGCTGATGATCGCAGGCTGGCTTATCTGGACGAGCTATGAAGATCGCGGAAGTACCATCACGATTGATTTCCAGTCTGCGGACGGCATTGTCGCCGGACGTACCCCCGTTCGCTTCCAGGGGGTGGAAGTGGGTACCGTGCAGGATATTTCCCTCGGCAAAGGGCTGAACAAAATTCAGGTCCGGGCGAGCATTAAGTCTGATATGCAGGATGCCCTGCGCGCCGAAACGCAGTTCTGGCTGGTCACGCCTAAAGCCTCCCTGGCCGGCGTTTCCGGGCTGGATGCGCTTGTGGGCGGTAACTATATCGGCATGATGCCCGGCAAAGGCGAGCCACAGGATCACTTTGTTGCGCTGGATACCCAGCCGAAATATCGGCTGAATAACGGCGATCTGATGATCCACCTCCGCGCGCCGGATTTGGGCTCGCTGAACAGTGGTTCTCTGGTCTATTTCCGCAAAATTCCGGTTGGTCGCGTTTACGACTACGCCATTAACCCGAACAAAGATGGCGTGACCATTGATGTACTCATCGAGCGCCGTTTTACCAACCTGGTGAAAAAAGGCAGCCGCTTCTGGAACGTCTCCGGCGTCGATGCCGACCTGAGCTTAAGCGGTGCGAAAGTGAAGCTTGAGAGCCTGGCGGCGCTGGTGAATGGCGCTATCGCCTTCGACTCACCTGCTGACTCCAGCCCTGCCGCCGCAGAAGATACCTTTGGCCTGTACGCCGACCTGGCGCACAGCCAGCGCGGTGTCATCGTCAAGCTGACCCTGCCGGATGCCAAAGGCCTGAAAGCCGGTTCGACCCCGTTGATGTACCAGGGTTTAGAGGTCGGGCAACTGACAAAATTAACCCTCAATGCGGGCGGCTCCGTTACCGGCGAAATGACGGTGGATCCGAGCGTGGTGGATCTCCTGCGGGAAAAAACGCGCATTGAACTGCGTAATCCGAAGCTCTCCCTCAGCGACGCCAGCATCAGTTCCCTGCTGACGGGAAGCACCTTTGAGCTGATCCCCGGTGAAGGCGCGCCGAACAAAAACTTTGTTATCGCCCCGGCGGATAAAGCCCTGCTGCAAAAACCGGGCGTGTTGACG
This sequence comes from Enterobacter cloacae complex sp. AR_0002, assembly GCF_001922365.1. NCBI lineage: Bacteria > Pseudomonadati > Pseudomonadota > Gammaproteobacteria > Enterobacterales > Enterobacteriaceae > Enterobacter > Enterobacter cloacae complex sp. AR_0002. Next base: position 820,646 of record NZ_CP018814.1, on the reverse strand, counting down.
GTTACGCTGAATGCGCCGGAAAGCTACGGTATCGAAGCCGGGCAACCGCTGATCCTGCACGGTGTGCAGGTGGGCCAGGTCCTCGAACGTAAGCTGACAGAAAAAGGGGTCTCCTTCTCCGCCGCCATCGATCCGCAGTACAGCAATCTGGTTCACGGCGACAGTAAATTTGTGGTTAACAGCCGGGTCGACGTGAAGGTGGGTCTGGACGGCGTTGAGTTCCTCGGCGCCAGCGCCAGCGAGTGGGTTAACGGCGGGATCCGCATTCTGCCGGGCAGCAAAGGTGCGCTGCGCGAGAGTTATCCGCTGTTCGCCAATCTGGACAAAGCCATTGAAAACAGCCTTGGCGACCTGCCGACCACCACGCTGACCTTAAGCGCTGAAACGCTGCCGGACGTCCAGGCAGGCTCCGTCGTGCTTTATCGTAAGTTTGAAGTCGGGGAAGTGATCACCGTTCGTCCTCGTGCGGACGCGTTTGATATCGAACTGCATATCAAGCCGGAGTACCGCAAGCTGCTCACGCCAAACAGCGTGTTCTGGGCTGAAGGCGGCGCGAAAGTGCAGCTCAACGGCAGCGGGCTGACCGTACAGGCGTCTCCCCTCTCCCGTGCCCTGCGCGGTGCGATCAGCTTCGATAACCTGAGCGGCGCGGGCGGCAACATGCGTAAAGGTGACAAGCGGATCCTCTTCCCGTCCGAAACCGCGGCGCGCGCGGTCGGGGGGCAGATTACCCTGCACACCTTTGATGCCGGTAAACTGGCTGAAGGCATGCCCATCCGCTATCTCGGCATTGATATCGGGCAGGTCCAGAAGCTGACGCTGATCACCGCGCGCAACGAAGTTCAGGCGACCGCCGTGCTTTATCCGGAATATGTGCAGACGTTCGCCCGGGCAGGCTCGCGCTTCTCGGTGGTTACGCCGCAAATTTCTGCCGCAGGGGTTGAGCATCTCGACACCATACTTCAACCGTACATAAACGTTGAACCGGGTCGCGGCAACGCGCGTCGTGAATTTGAGTTGCAGGAGGCAACCATCACCGACTCCCGTTATCTGGACGGTCTGAGCATTGTGGTTGAAGTGCCGGAAGCCGGTTCGCTGGGCATCGGTACGCCGGTCCTGTTCCGCGGCATTGAAGTGGGGACAGTAACAAGCCTGACGCTGGGTAATCTGTCCGATCGCGTGATGGTCGGCCTGCGCATCAGCCAGCGTTATCAGCATCTGGTTCGCAACAACTCGGTGTTCTGGCTCGCTTCAGGCTACTCGCTGGACTTCGGCCTGACCGGTGGCGTGGTCAAAACGGGGACCTTTAACCAGTTCATTCGCGGCGGCATTGCCTTCGCGACGCCGCCTGGCACGCCTCTGGCGCCTAAGGCGCAGGCAGGTAAACACTTCCTGCTGCTGGAAAGTGAACCGAAAGAGTGGCGCGAATGGGGAACGGCGCTGCCGCGTTAATCTCGCAGGCTCCGGTGTCAACGCGCCGGAGCCTTTATGTTACACTGCGCACCTGAATGTTTCCCTGTGGTGTGCCCGTGGCTCAAAACTCCGTATTTCTTCCCGAACAATTCCTCGCACAGATGCGCGAGGCGCTTCCAGCTCATCTCTCTTTCGACGATTTCGTCGCCGCATGCCAGCGCCCTTTGCGCCGGAGTATTCGCGTCAATACGCTGAAAATCAGCGTCGGGGCGTTTCTGGATCTCGTCTCCCCCTACGGCTGGCAATTAACGCCAGTGCCGTGGTGTGAAGAGGGTTTCTGGATCGAACGGGATGACGAGGAGAGCCTGCCGCTCGGCAGCACCGCCGAGCACCTGAGCGGGCTGTTTTATATTCAGGAAGCCAGCTCCATGCTGCCGGTTGCTGCGCTGTTTGCCGACGGGAACCAGCCTGAGCGGGTTATGGATGTCGCGGCGGCGCCGGGCTCTAAAACCACGCAGATTGCCGCCCGGATGAACAACCGCGGCGCGATCCTCGCCAACGAATTTTCCGCCAGCCGCGTCAAAGTCCTGCACGCCAATATCAGCCGCTGCGGGATCCACAACGTCGCGTTAACGCACTTCGACGGTCGCGTGTTTGGCGCTGCCCTGCCGGAAGCCTTTGATGCCATCCTGCTCGACGCGCCCTGCTCCGGCGAAGGCGTGGTGCGTAAAGATCCTGATGCGTTAAAAAACTGGTCCGTTGAAAGCAACCTGCAGATCGCCGCCACGCAGCGCGAACTGATCGACAGCGCGTTTCATGCCCTGCGCCCAGGCGGGACGCTGGTTTACTCTACCTGCACGCTGAATCGCGATGAAAACGAGGACGTCTGCCTGTGGCTCAAGCAACGCTATGTGGATGCCGTCGAGTTTCTGCCGCTGGACACCCTCTTCGACTCGGCCAGCCATGCGGCCACGCCTGAAGGCTTCCTGCATGTCTTCCCGCAGATTTACGATTGCGAAGGCTTCTTTGTTGCCCGTCTGCGTAAAACCCGCGCCGTCGATCCCTTGCCTGCCCCTAAGTTTAAGGTCGGCAACTTCCCGTTCGCGCCGGTCAAAGGCCGTGAGGCGGCACAGGCGCAAGCGGCTGCGAGCAAAGTCGGCCTGCACTGGGATGAGAGCCTGCGCCTCTGGATGCGTGACAAAGAGCTGTGGCTGTTCCCGGTCAACATCGAACCGCTGATTGGTAAGGTGCGTTTCTCCCGCCTCGGTATTCGCCTGGCGGAGATCCACAACAAAGGCTATCGCTGGCAGCACGAAGCGGTCATTGCGCTGGCCGGCAGTGAGAACACCTTTGCCCTGACGCATCAGGAAGCGGAAGAGTGGTATCGCGGTCGTGACGTTTACCCGGAAGACGGCCCGTTACAGGATGAAGTCATCGTGACGTATCAGGGCTATCCGCTGGGGCTGGCGAAAAAAGTCGGCTCGCGGCTGAAAAACAGCTATCCGCGCGAACTGGTACGCGATGGCCGCCTGTTTACCGGTAACAACCGCAGCGCCTGAAAAAAAGCGCATTTTTTTACTGGCGATTTCGCTCTCCTTGTCTAGGATCAAAAATGGGTGACTGCACTGGTCATACCAGATTTTGGGCAACAAACCGGAGAGCATTATGACGAAAACCAGCGTACGCATTGGCGCTTTTGAAATCGACGACGCTGAATTGCGCGGCGAATCACAAGGCGAACGAACGTTAAGTATTCCCTGCAAATCCGATCCGGATTTGTGCATGCAGCTGGACGCCTGGGATGCAGATACCAGCGTCCCGGCAATCCTTGATGGGGAACATTCCGTTCTGTACCGTGAGCATTACGACAGTAAAACCGATGCCTGGGTCTTGCGTCTTGCCTGACCCAAAGAGAACCCGCCCGAAGGCGGGTTATTTATTACTGAAGCTGCGCCAGCGTCAGAAAGCCCCCGAATACTGCCCCCGTATCAATGTAGTGCAGATTGTTAAAATCGTAGCGTTTGTCCACAGGCGTATGTCCAAACCAGAAGTGATCCGCGCCGCTAATGCCCTGCCCTTTGCCCACCATAAAGCCCATTAACCGGTCGCGATCCCACAGCACGCGCTGGGCATCCACCGGCTTATGCCAGCCATATTCGGCGGAGGGATAATCCGCATGAGCAATCACGTTGAGACCGTTTTTGCAGGTTATTTCAATAATGTGCGGTAAGTCCCGACACGCGTCGAGTAAACCCTTCGCCTGTTTTTGTTGAGCGTCCTTAAGACCGGTAAACCAGTTACCACCATTTATCGACCAGAGACTAAAATCATTATTTTTAAGCGCATCTAACGCCATTTGCTCGTGATTACCGCGTATCGCATAAAACCAGTTTTCCTGCATCAGCTGTAAACATTTTACGCTGTCAGGCCCGCGGTCGATAATATCCCCCACCGAGATCAGCAGATCCGTATCAGGATTAAAATGTCGTCGTTTCAGCTCATCCATAAGCCACTGATAGCAACCATGAATATCGCTGACAACCCAGACATGACGCCAGTGTTCTCCCTCTATTTTCTGATACATAACGCCTCCTGTAAGAAGTATAGCTGCCACAGAAAATGTCATGAACTGGCGTCGGATTTCGCGAATCCAAACAAACCATAAACCAGCCGGAAATAAAGATCGCTGCGCTATTAATCCCTTATTCCCTGGCCTTTAAAATAGAGCGGAATAAAAAGAGGGATTTTCACGTGTCAAACATACACCTGCAAAACGATGTTTTTTATCCGCATCGCACAAATATTATTTCTGAACTGGTGAGAGGAAAACGCGTTCCCGGCCCAATCTGGCACAAACGTGATTACCGGTTAAAGTTCCTTCTGCGCTCGCTTTTATTCTGGTCCTCCACCCATCGCATGCTGGAGGCCCTGTCCGGGCGCGATGATTTCGACAGGCTGCTCACCTCTCAAATTACCTTGCCGAGTAAAACTCACCGCCAGTATCTGATGCGCGGCCTGAACTCAAACGACCGGGCCGATGCTATCGTCAGCCACTATCAGTGGATTGATAGTCTGAAAAACATCGCCCTCGCCCACGCGCTGACCAGCCCGCAAGAGGTGCCGGTTGTCCGGTTCGAGGCAAAAAACGGCGAAATCTATACAGTCCACGCCTCGTCCGCAGGTAAGGCCGAACGCGAAGGCGAAAGCACGCTTTGGCTGCACGACAATGACAATACGCTGCTTGCCAGCCTGACGTTCTGTGTCGCACGCAGTAACGGCCGTACGGTGCTGGTGATCGGCGGCCTTCAGGGTCCACGTCGTCATGTTTCACGGGAGGTGATTAAACAGGCTACCCGTGCCTGCCATGGTCTTTTCCCGAAACGCGTGCTGATGGAGGTGATCTTCCAGCTTGCCTCACGCTCGAACATCAGCGCGATTTTTGCCGTCAGCGATGAAGGCCATGTTTTCCGCGCGCTGCGCTACCGTCTGAGCAAAGGCCGTCATTTTCACGCCAGCTACGACGAGTTCTGGGAAGGCCTGAACGGAAAGAAACTCTCCCCCTTCTGCTGGCAGTTGCCGCTCCAGATGGAGCGTAAAGCACTGGAGGAGATTGCCAGCAAAAAACGCGCCGAATACCGTCGCCGCTTTGCGTTACTTGATGATATTGCGGCTTCCGTACAGGCGCGCATTGATCCCGCAGTCGTCTCAGGCAAAATACAAACAAAAATTTAACAAAACAGCCAAAAAGGACTGGACTTACGCCTGCCGGGTTGTGGTATGTTTGAGGCAGGCGCACAGGAAGTGAACCTTCTGCTGAGACGAAAACCGGATTTTATCGTTTATTTTCATGCGGATAAAAAGAGACCGAATACGATTCCTGTATTCGGTCCAGGGAAATGGCTCTTGGGAGAGAGCCGTGCGCTAAAAGTTGGCATTAATGCAGGCTCAATCGCCTTGCCCTTTAAGAATAGATGACGACGTCAGGTTTTCCAGTCCACAGTAAAAGTGGTCTGAAAAAAAGCGTCAGAACATCACTAAATGTGAAAAACCGCAGAGCTTTTACAAGCACCTGCGGTTTTTTTTTACTGGAAACCTGACGGCTAGCAGAGCTTTTCAGCGCGCTCAATAAACGGTGCCAGACTTTTCTTCTGCCCGGGGTTTGCCGGGTCATCCACCTGGATCACGCTGACAGGCTGTCCGTTACTTTTCCCGCTGGCCACCTGCTGCTCCGCTACGTCATTTAACGGATACTGCACGAGCGTACTGGGATTGATGACATACAGCGCGTTACCGGGACGGCAGGTGAGCATGACCTCTTCACGATTAAATGCCCAGTTCTCCTTGCCCACTTCAAACCGGCTGACGGTGATGACCTGCGGCGCGGCCAGCGCACTGCTGGCACAGGTGAGAAGTAAAAGAGAAAGCAGTGTCTTTTTCATATGTTATTTAACCTTGTCAGAAGGGTTCCCAGGTCGCGAACAGGCTGACGGCCGCCAGTACCAGCGCGCCCAGCACCACCTCTGCCTGTGTCATCCTGATAAAAATCTGTTGTTCCCGCCCGGCCTCCGGGCGAAAGCGTGGCACAAGAAAATACCGATTCGCCAGCGCAATTGCCACCATCATCATGACCAGCGCACATTTGAACAACAACAGCTGGACATAAGGCGCATGCCACGGCACGTTTATGCCAACAATAAAGAGCGTATTGATTATCCCGGTCAGCAGCACGCCTGCCACGGCGTAATGCCCCACGCGGGAGAAGCGCATCATGGTAAAGATAGCGGCTGGCTGCCAGCGGCCTTTCGCCAGACGCATACAAAACAGCAGCGGCAGTAAACCACCCACCCAGGTCGCGGCGCAGAGCAGGTGAAGCGCATGGTTGAGACGATGCAATGCTCCCGGTGCGCCACCGTTCATCGCGGCATGTCCCACGCCCGCCAACAGCACCAGCTGCCCCATCACGAGCAGTAACAGCCGTGAGCCTTTTTGCGGGGTAAGCCATGCAGCGCCCGCCGTCACAGCGGCCAGCACCATTTGCCACAACCAGACGCCGCCAAATTGCGTTCCCAGCACGCTGCGCCAGACCGCCGGACGAATGACATCGCTCCAGCCGTTGCCCATCAACCCACTTTGCAGGCCAAACATCAGCAGAGCCGCCATCAGGCTGATTAAGGCCGCGAGTTTCTGCTGCCGCTGGAAACGCCGGGTCATGAGGCGCTGCAACGAAGACGGTGCAAACCAGACGCTGTAAAGCGCGTTGCCGAAAAGCAGCATCAGCGCAGCAAAATGGATAAAGCGTAACGCGACGTAGCTCAGGGCCAGCATACTATTTCACGCTAAAGTGATAGCTGCCTTTGGTTTTGTGGCCGTCCACGGAGACCACATGCCAGTCCACCGTGTAGGTGCCGGTCGTCAACGGTTTCTCAAGAGGAACAATCAGCTTTGCGTTATCCTTCTCGTCACGCTTCACCGCGCCGGTCTGGATCTTGTGCTGCTGCGCGTCCGTCACCACCACGCCGCTGAAGGCAGGCTCAATGCCTTCCGAGAAGTTCAGGGTAATGACCTCTGGTGCCACCGCAACGGTATTTTCCTGCGGGGATTGCTGCTTAAGATGCGCATGGGCCAGAGCTGAGGTCGCGGTTGCTGAAGAGAGCAAAAATGCCAGCGCGCACGCGACGCGGGAAGGGGTAAAGTGCATCACAATCATTCCTTTTCGTTATGCCTGAATGCTAAAGAATAACTCTGTATAATTAACGAGTCGAGGAACATCCTTTGCTCCCTTGTCATCGTTGAACAATCGCGGTAACGTTGCCGCCGCAGAAAAAGGAGAAGGAAATGAACGTTAACCTGGCCGCCCTTCCTCAGGACGAGATGGACAAAGTGAATGTCGATCTCGCCGCCGCGGGTGTCGCATTCAAAGAGCGTTACAACATGCCCGTCGTAGCTGAAGTGGTAGAGCGTGAACAACCCGCACATCTGCGCGACTGGTTTCGCGAACGTCTCATTGCGCATCGCCTCGCCTCCGTCAATCTCTCGCGCCTGCCGTACGAACCTAAAGTTAAATAAGCTTAACGTCTCGTTACACTTCCTTACGCGTTATGTGGCAGGATAAGAAAACCCTGATAAATTTAGGTGTAATCTTAAAATCCCAGCGACTTAGTGTATAAGGAAGTCACGATGTCACGATGGAATATTGCCGCGGCTCAGTATGCCCCGCGGCACAACTGTGTTGATGAGCACGTAAAACATCACCTGCACTTTATTGCCGAAGCTGCCTGGCATGGGTGCGATTTGATCGTCTTTCCGGAGCTTTCGCTTACCGGCCCAGGCGGAACATCCTTACCCCCACCTCCTGACGATTTGCAGCTTGCCCCCCTCCTTCACGCCGCCCAGTCACGTTTCATCACGGTGATTGCTGGTATTACGCTCCAGCAACACGGCCAGCGCCAGAAAGGACTCGCGCTTTTCACCCCTAACCTGTCGACCATCCGGCGTTATCCGCAGGGCAACGGTGCGGGTGTTATTCCTGGCGATAAAAGGTTAACCATCGTGGATAACCAGGCTGACGCCCCGGAACTGGACCCGGAGGCAACGCTGTTCACCAGCAGCCTGGCCGTGGGCGAGCACCGCTGGCGACAATCGATCGGTTCGTTACAACGCTTCGCGCACAAGTACGCCATCGCGGTATTAATGGCGAACGCGCGCGGCGGTAGCGCGTTATGGGATGAAAAAGGTCAGCTGATTGTACGTGCCGATAAGGGAGAACTGCTGCTAACCGGTTCTTTAGGCCAACAGGGTTGGCAAGGCAATATCATTCCATTAGGCTAGGCATTTTAGGATCAGGAGCGATCAATGCTGCGCGTTATCGATACCGAAACCTGTGATTTGCAGGGTGGAATTGTGGAAGTCGCTTCTGTCGACGTGATTGACGGAAAGATAGTCAACCCAATGAGCCATCTGGTGCGCCCGGATCGTCCCATCAGTGCGCAGGCGATGGCTATACATCGCATTACGGAATCGATGGTGGCGGATAAGCCGTGGATTGAAGAGATCATCCCTCTTTACCACGGTAGCCAGTGGTATGTCGCCCATAACGCCAGCTTTGACCGCCGCGTGCTGCCGGAGATGCCCGGCGAATGGATTTGCACCATGAAGCTGGCGCGCCGTCTGTGGCCAGGGATCAAATACAGCAATATGGCGCTGTATAAGTCGCGCAAACTCAGCGTGCGAACGCCGGAAGGGCTGCATCATCACCGTGCCCTCTATGACTGCTACATCACCGCAGCGCTCCTGATTGATATCATGAATACTTCCGGCTGGACGCCAGACGATATGGCGACCATTACCGGGCGCCCCGCGCTACTGACTACCTTTACGTTCGGTAAATATCGCGGGAAGCCAGTATCGGAAGTGGCGGACAAAGATCCGGGCTATCTGCGCTGGCTGTACAACAACCTCGACAGAATGAGCCCGGAACTGCGCCTGACGCTGAAGCATTATTTAGGCGAAGCCTGAGTCCCCGCCCGGCCTGGCAGCGTATCCTGCGCCAGGCCAATCAAAAAGGCGTACTCCAGCGCCACCCCTTCATAGGATTTAAATCGCCCTGATTTCCCTCCGTGCCCTGAGTCCATATCGGTACACAGCAGCAGCAGATTATCGTCAGTTTTCAGCTCACGCAGCTTCGCCACCCATTTCGCGGGCTCCCAGTACTGCACCTGGGAATCGTGCAGGCCGGTGGTCACCAGCATATGCGGATAGGCTTTCGCCTCGACGTTATCGTACGGGCTGTACTCTTTCATGTAGCGATAATAGGTTTCATCCTGCGGGTTCCCCCACTCTTCAAACTCCCCGGTGGTCAGTGGAATGGACTCATCCAGCATGGTCGTCACCACGTCCACAAACGGCACCTGGGCGATAACGCCTTTAAACAGTTCAGGCCGCTGGTTGATGACGGCACCCATTAGCATGCCCCCGGCGCTGCCCCCCATGCCAAAGCAGAGCTGCGGATCGCCATAACCCTGCGCGATCAGCGCATCGCAGACATCAAGGTAGTCGTTAAAGGTATTTTTCTTTTTGAGAAATTTTCCGTCTTCATACCAGTGCTGACCCAGTTCGCCGCCACCGCGAATATGGGCAATCGCATAAACAAAACCGCGGTCGAGCAGGCTCAGCCTGCTGCTGCTGAAATCGGCGTCCATGCTGGATCCATAGGAGCCATAGCCATAGACGAGGATGGGGTTTTTACCTTTGTTGAAGTGCGCCTTGTGATAGACGAGCGATACAGGGACTTCAACGCCGTCGCGTGCGGTCACCCACAGGTGCTCACTGCGATAATTTTCCGACTCAAAACCCCGGACCTCAGCCTGTTTAATCACCTGACGCTGCCCGGTGTCCATATCCAGTTCAAACAACGTATCCGGGGTGGTCATCGACGAATAGCCGTACCGCAGGCGGGACGATTCCGGTTCCGGGTTAAAGCCGATCCACGTTACGTAAGCCGGGTCATCGAACGCAATGCCCACCACTTCGCGGTTTTTGCGGTTGATTTGGCGGATACTGGTCAGTCCGCGCTGACGCTCTTCCACCACCAGCCAGTCGGTAAACAGGGTGAACCCCTCCAGCATCACCTGATCGCGCGCGGGAATTAACACTTCCCATTTGCGTTCATCGCGCACTTTGGTTTTATAAAGGCCAAAGTTTTTGCCCTCGCGGTTCGAACGCAGGTAAAAGCTGTGCTGGAAGTGATCCAGGCTGTACTCATGATCTTTACGGCGCGGCAGGAAGCACAGCGGCTGCGCATCCGGCAGCTCTGCATCCAGCAGCAGCACTTCTGAGGTGGTGGCGCTGGAGAGGAAAATGATCACGTAGTGGCGAGACGACGTTTTGTGCAGGCTGACATAGAACGTCTCGTCTTTTTCCTCGTAGACTAATTCATCGTCGGCGGAATCGGTCCCCACCGTATGACGCCAGACCTGATAAGGCAGCAGCGTTGAGGCATGCTTTTTAACGTAGTAGACCGTTTCTGAATCGTTACCCCAGACGAAATCGGGGGAGACATTATCCAGCATTTCGGGATACCAGTTTCCCGTTTCAAGATTGCGGAAACGCAAACCGTACTGGCGGCGGGAGAGGTAATCCTCAGCCAGCGCCATAATGGCGTTATCGGGGGAAATGGACATGCCGCCCAGCATATAAAACTCACTGTGGGCAGCACGTTTGTTGGCATCCAGCAGGATCTCCCATTCGTCCCACTCGGCGCTCAGCACAGACTGGCGCTGGTAGATGGGATATTCGTTTCCCGGCTCATAAATATGGCGATAGCGATAACCGTTTTTGCACCACGGGGCAGAGACATCACGCTGGGGGATACGCTGCACCATTTCGTTCAGGAGCTGATCCTGAAGCGCCTGCTGGCTGGCCATGACCTGGCGGCCATAGTCGTTTTCCTCGTGCAGATAGTCGAGCACCTCTGGCCGGGAACGAGAATCGTCCCGCAGCCAGTAGTAGTTATCGATACGCGTATCGCCATGCGTGGTGATCGCATAAGGAGTACGTCGGGCTTTTGGAGGCATGGCATTCTTACTTTTTCGTTTTACATCCTATAAGGTTGGCAAAACACGCGTATGATGCAAGCGAAACATGGCCTTCTAGCCCGCGAGAGTCTGCTTCTGCTGCTGAATATCCTGCTCAATTCCCTCGCGAACGTCCTGGGGGATCTTCAGCGCATCGCCCAGGGCGTTCAGGTAGCTGCGCTCCATAAAGTGATCGATATCGATGGCGGCACAGCTCAGAAAATAGAGTTCCAGCGCCTCTTCTTCGTTTTTCACGCCTTGCGCCAGACGCTGCGGATCGAGCGGCTGTTCAATGGCCTGCGCCACCAGCGCCCTGCCCTGCTCCTCAACGCCCGCTTCCCGCATCTGCTGTTCAATTGCGGCACGTTCACTGGCATCAATATGCCCGTCGCTCTTGGCTGCAAAGACCAGGGCGAGGATCAGGCGCTCGGTGCGTAAATCTAACGGTGATACCTGCTTCCCGTACTGCGGTTCATCCTGATGCGCGCTGCGCACCTTGTCTTTGTATTTGTTCCATAAGACGGAGCCTGCAATAGCCCCTCCGCCCGCCAGCAGCGCGCCGGTACCGTATTTGGTAAGCAGTTTCCGCGATGATTTATTGGCAACCAGCAAACCGGCCAGCCCGCCAAGCGCACCCGGCACCAGCAGCTTGCTTAGACCCTGCTCGCCCGACGACGAGCCTTTTTGTCCCAACAGGGATTGCAGTTGATTCATCCAGCCTGACATATTTTTCCTCACGTAACAGTGCGTAACCTTCACAGCCTAAGCGAGCGGGTGTCAGGAAATGTCTGTCAGTGCTAAAGAAGCGCAAATTTCCCCCTTGTCCGGTTATCCCCATACAAGACAGACGCAAACGTTTTCGTTTATACTACCCGCATCTTTTTCAGGGGGATTTTTATGACTCTTTTAGGAACCGCGCTGCGCCCTGCCGCGACGCGCGTCATGCTGTTGGGATCGGGTGAACTGGGTAAAGAAGTGGCCATTGAATGCCAGCGTTTGGGCGTGGAGGTGATTGCGGTGGACCGTTACGCGAACGCCCCTGCCATGCACGTTGCGCATCGCTCGCACGTCATCGATATGCTTGACGGCAATGCCCTGCGGGCGTTAATTGCCGAGGAAAAACCGGATTTCGTGGTGCCTGAAATTGAGGCCATTGCCACTGAGATGCTGGTTGCCCTTGAGCAGGAAGGCCAGCGCGTAGTGCCTTGCGCCACTGCGGCAAAACTGACCATGAACCGGGAAGGCATTCGTCGCCTGGCGGCAGAAGAATTACAGCTCCCGACCTCCAGCTACCGTTTTGCCGGGGATAAAGCTGCGTTTCTCCAGGCCGTCGAAGAGATTGGCTACCCGTGCATCATTAAGCCGGTAATGAGCTCCTCCGGCAAAGGGCAGAGCTTTATCCGCGACAGCAGCACGCTGGACCAGGCCTGGGACTATGCCCAGCAGGGCGGTCGTGCCGGTGCCGGGCGCGTCATCGTGGAAGGCGTGGTGAAGTTTGATTTCGAAATTACCCTGCTTACCGTCAGTGCCGTGGACGGCGTTTATTTCTGCGACCCGATTGGTCATCGTCAGGAAGACGGCGATTATCGAGAATCCTGGCAGCCGCAGCAGATGAGCGCGCTGGCGCTGGCACGCGCGCAGGAGATCGCCCGCAAGACGGTGCTGGCGCTGGGCGGCTACGGCCTGTTCGGCGTGGAATTGTTTGTTTGCGGCGACGAGGTGATCTTCAGCGAAGTCTCCCCTCGCCCGCACGATACCGGGATGGTTACGCTGATTTCACAGGATCTCTCCGAGTTCGCGCTGCACGTGCGCGCTTTCCTCGGCCTGCCGGTTGGCGGCATCCGTCAATACGGCCCGGCAGCCTCCGCGGTGATCCTGCCGCAGCTGACCAGCCAGAATGTCACCTTTGATAACGTCGAAGGTGCGGTTGGTGCAGGCTTACAGGTCAGACTGTTCGGTAAACCGGAGATCGACGGAAGCCGTCGTCTGGGCGTGGCATTAGCAACCGGGGAAAACGTGGACGAAGCCGTCGCGAGAGCGAAAATAGCGGCCACTGCGGTAAAAGTGACAGGGTAAATAACTATAGGCTGGTCAACTAAGCGACCAGCCACATTACATGATTAACATTGTTCCGTTTCTATCGCTTCCATTCGTATTCCATATCCTCGTAGGCTTCATTCGTTTTCGAGATGAAAACAAAAATACCGAGGCCAATAAAAATAACGAAGGGAATGATGATGCTCGCAATCAGTTCCCAGATTGCTGGCGGATCGTTTTGCGCCAGGAAACTGATACGATAGGCAATGAGGGATAACACGCAGAATAAAGCCGCCATCCCCGCAGGATAAAGGGGATTACTCCAGTTACACCAGGTAAGTTTTTTTGGGATAGCTGTCTTCATGGAGGAAAGCGAAGTAATACAAAATTTGTTTTTGTCTGAATAAGCTGCCAGTTGCTCCCCCTGGGCATATTTGACCGCATCCGCCGCAAATGCCAGAGCCAGCCACCGATACCCGGCACTCTTTGCGCCCAGAGAGGCATCGATATCCAGCCGTTCCACCGTGAGCGCTTTTTTATCCAGTGCCTGCATTAATGGATATTTTTCAATACGGGACAGCCCGGTATACCAGAGATTTTTCGGCGTAAGTACCGAACCCGTCTCAAGGAAGACCGCCATTTTGTCCTCTACATCGGTCACGTCAGACATAGGCTGATATAAATATACCGGTTTTTCGCCCTCCTCCCGGACATAATGACTGGTTAGCAGGAATGCACATGCATTTTCCATGCTCTTTGATTCGCCGCTTTCTTCATGTAAATCAACGATAACAATCAACCGGTTTTCAACTCTGTAATCAGATAAGTTCATCCATTGGCTAACGATCGCGTAGTCAGGACATTCTGTGCTGTACTCAATTTTACACGTGCTTGCCGTTTCAATACCCAACCGCTCCAGAGTGCGCCTCAGTTCATCAATGCAGGATCCACTCCCTCCGTGAACCCAGACAACGGTTTCAAAAATACGGTAGTTATAGTCCTTCAATTTTTCTGCCATCGGGTCCAGTAAGCGGTAAAACATCTGTTCATTCCTGGTCTGGTCGAAGCGATCTTCCAGCTGAATATTAACCGGCGTTTTCGGTGCCAGCGGAAATTCGCCTTCCAGTTTCAACATATTCAGCGCGGGTTCCTCCAGGGGGGTGATTGCAGACCATGCTGCGATAGCGATATTTTTTCGCGCATACGCCTTTAAATTAATCTCCTGCTCTTTTGCTATGAATTTTCGGGTTTCAGCATAATGAATGTTGGCGTCATGAAATATGAAACTTGTAAAAACTAGCAACGATACAACACAGATGGGCAGAATAACTGAAGGCACAAAAAAGAGAGCCGTAACGTGTTCCTGTTCAGGCCAGGTGAGAGCCCGGATCGCGAGGCCCATTGCGACGGCTATCACATAGAGGAAAACAATCATGACGACTGGCACAGTGGAATCCGGGTCTGGCTGTTGTTTGTATAACCACCACGCGCGCATTACGAAGCTCCCGCCACAGGTAAGGTACTTTTGATTTCACATCCACACGCCGCGCGACAGCCATCTACCACAACCCCACGGCCATGCATGGTCCAGGTTGGGTGACATTCAGTGATTGCGAACGTCCCTTTATGGAGCGGACACTGCGCAAGATCATCTTTTAAGGCCACGGGCTGCCCCATAAAGTCTGCCCCAGAGGCCTTAGTGACTTTTCCTCCGCTTATCAGCGGATCGTTTAACCTAATGACGCCTTTCATCGCTTTATCTCCCTATTTTCCCGCATCCATGTTGCATTGCATGTGCTCCCAGCCGGTATAGCCTTTCACGTCGGGTACGCTGTCGGGTAAATCTTGCCAGTTAGCCTTAAGTTGCTGCGTGCTGCCCTCGAGCCCCTGCTTAGTCATGTAGACCATTCCCCACGCCCAGCCAGGGGAACGGGGGTCCAGCTTCCCGCTGACTTTATTTCCCATTCCGTCATCCACGGTATAGGCAATCCCCGGCCCGCCGGGCAGAATGCGCGGGTCTTCAAATGGCTTTGATGACATATACAGCCGGTGTTTGGTCTGTAAAAAACCCTGGTCGTTGACGACGGTGAAAGAAATAATATCCTCATAGGATGGTTGGTTAGTACCATCGGGCTCATTAGGCCCTACCGAAAAAAACTGGGGAGACCATGTTTTACCATAATCTTTAGAAATCATTGTTCCTGGGTCATCCCAGGTGGGTATGGCAATATATCGTTCAGAAGGATGAACAAATTTTTTGGTGAAAATCCGATAAAATTGACTGACGGGCCTGGTATGAATACCCCGAAAAGTATCCGTATACCAGAGTTCACCTTCGCAGCCCCAGCCTTTCAATTCGAGAAAACGGTGATCATCGAACCGGTAAACAACCTGTGTGGGCGGTTCTTTAGCCTGGCATCCGGTCGCCAGCACAACGGACGTCGCTGCGAGAACGGTACATAATCCTTTCATCAGTTATCGCCCCGCATCCATATCACAGCGCATATGATCCCAGCCGGTGTACCCCTTCACTTCGGGTACGCTGTCGGGTAAATCTTGCCAGTTAGCTTTAAATTGCTGCGTGCTGTGCTTAAGCCCCTGCTTAGTCATATAGACCATTCCCCAGGCCCAGCCAGGGAAACGGGGGTCCAGCGTATCGCTTACTTTATTTCCCATTCCGTCATCCACGGTATAGGCAATCCCCGGCCCGCCGGGCAGAATGCGCGGGTCTTCAAATGGCTTTGATGACATATACAGCCGGTGTTTGGTTAGTAAAAAGCCCTGATCGTTGACGACGGTGAAAGAAATAATATCCTCATAGGATGGTTGGTTAGTACCATCGGGCTCATTAGGCCCTACCGAAAAAAACTGGGGAGACCATGTTTTACCATAATCTTTTGAAATCATTGTTCCTGGGTCATCCCAGGTGGGTATGGCAATATATCGTTCAGAAGGATGAACAAATTTTTTGGTGAAAATCCGATAAAATTGACTGACGGGCCTGGTATGAATACCCCGAAGAGTATCCGTATACCAGAGTTCACCTTCGCAGCCCCAGCCTTTCAATTCGAGAAAACGGTGATCATCGAACCGGTAAACAACCTGTGTCGGTGGCTCTTTCGCCTGGCACCCGGTTGCCAGCACAACGGACGTAGCTGCGAGAACGGTACATAATCCTTTCATCAGTTATCGCCCCGCATCCATATCACAGCGCATATGATCCCAGCCGGTGTAGCCTTTCACGTCGGGTACGCTGTCGGGTAAATCCTGCCAGTTTGCCTTAAGTTGCTGCGTGCTGCCCTCGAGCCCCTGCTTAGTCATGTAGACCATTCCCCACGCCCAGCCAGGGGAACGGGGTTCCAGCTTCCCGCTGACTTTATTTCCCATTCCGTCATCCACGGTATAGGCAATCCCCGGCCCACCGGGCAGAATGCGCGGGTCTTCAAATGGCTTCGACGACATATACAGCCGATGTTTGGTCAGTAAAAAACCCTGATCGTTGACGACGGTGAAAGAAAGAATATCCTCATAAGGCGCGTAGTCATCGCCATTGGGTTCATTATGATTTGGTGAAAACGCTACGGAGTGCCACGTTTTCCCATAGTCCTTAGATACTATGAATCCACTCGCGCCCCATCCCGTCAGTGCAATATATCGCTCTGATGGATGAATAAATTTACGGGTAAAGAGTCGATAAAACTGACTTACGGGTTCGGTGTGAATGCCTCGCTTAGTATCCGTGTACCAGAGTTCGCCTTCACAATCCCAGCCTTTCAGTTCGAGATAACGATGATCATCAAATCGGTACACCACCTGCGTTGGTGGTTCTTTCGCCTGGCATCCGGTCGCCAGCACAACGGACGTAGCTGCGAGAACGGTACATAATCCTTTCATCAGTTATCGCCCCGCATCCATATCACAGCGCATATGATCCCAGCCGGTGTACTCCTTCACTTCGGGTACGCTGTCGGGTAAATCTTGCCAGTTAGCCTTAAATTGCTGCGTGCTGTGCTTAAGCCCCTGCTTAGTCATATAGACCATTCCCCAGGCCCAGCCAGGGAAACGGGGGTCCAGCGTATCGCTTACTTTATTTCCCATTCCGTCATCCACGGTATAGGCAATCCCCGGCCCGCCGGGCAGAATGCGCGGGTCTTCAAATGGTTTTGACGACATATACAGCTGGTGTTTGGTCTGTAAAAAACCCTGATCGTTGACGACGGTGAAAGAAATAATATCCTCATACGGCGCGTAGTCATCACCATTGGGTTCATTATGATTTGGTGAAAACGCTACAGAGCGCCACGTTTTCCCATAGTCCTTAGATACTATGAATCCACTCACTCCCCATCCCGTCAGTGCAATATATCGCTCTGATGGATGAATAAATTTACGGGTAAAGAGTCGATAAAACTGACTTACGGGTTCGGTGTGAATGCCTCGCTTAGTATCCGTGTACCAGAGTTCGCCTTCACAATCCCACCCTTTCAGTTCGAGATAACGGTGATCATCGAATCGATAAACTACCTGCGTCGGCGGTTCTTTCGCCAGGCATCCGGTCACCAGCACAACAGACGTGGCTGCGAGAACGGTACATAATCCTTTCATCAGTTATCGCCCCGCATCCATATCACAGCGCATATGATCCCAGCCGGTATAGCCCTTCACCTCGGGTACGCTGTCGGGTAAATCTTGCCAGTTAGCCTTAAGTTGCTGCGTGCTGCCCTCGAGTCCCTGCTTAGTCATGTAGACCATTCCCCACGCCCAGCCAGGGGAACGGGGGTCCAGCTTCCCGCTGACTTTATTTCCCATTCCGTCATCCACGGTATAGGCAATCCCCGGCCCGCCGGGCAGAATGCGCGGGTCTTCAAACGGTTTTGACGACATATACAGCCGGTGTTTGGTCAGCATAAATCCCTGGTCCTTAACAACAGTAAAGGAAATAATGTCATCGTAGGGCGGTGAAGAATCTCCATTTGGTTCGTTAGAACCCGCTGAATAAAACTGAGGGGACCAGGTTTTACCATAATCTTTTGAAATTATTGTTCCTGGAGAGCCCCAGGTAGGGATAGCTATATAACGCTCCGATGGATGTATGAATTTTTTGGTGAAGATCTTGTAAAATTGGCTAACAGGTTCCGGCTATCACCGGCCGGGATAAGTATTCAGGACGGAAGCTATAGCCCTGGATATAGGGGATCCCAGAAAGTACGGCGCGATAGTGTTCAGCACGGCTGCCGCGGATAGTCATCGCAGTTATCACAAACCCGGACTTAAACCCGTCAGGTACAGGCCCTGAGGGATAAAACATAATGCCTGGCTGAAGCTCGGGATCGCTGGTTGTCGCCCCCAGAAGACTCTGTCCGTTCAACAGGCGTTCATAACGCAGACGAGCGTAAAATGCGGCGGTTTCCGCCTCTTCACCGTGAAAATCCCCCGCAGTCAGATAGTGATCGGCATAGTGATAGTGTTGGCCTGTCGTTACACCTTCGGGAATATCGCTCGTTTTAACGGTCTTATCCGTCTGCGGCGATTGCGGGTCACGGTAGTTATAGGTGCGAACCAACACATTTTTGGGGATCAGGCCGTGCTGCTCCTCCAGATCGGTAATGTATTCGCTATAACTGGTCATGCCTGAATGTCGGACATAAGGCATCTGTTTGTCGCTGAAGTTGTAACGACGCGCAGAATCCCCAAAAATAACGACGGTTTCCGTTTTCACTTTGTTGTGATTCTCAAATCGGAACCAGATCCCTATCTCTGCCAGCAGCCGACGGATGAACCGCAAATCGGTTTCTTTCCACTGAACGATCATTTCCCGTCGTGGATAACTGTGGCTCAGTTGGTCAAAATCAATGTTGTAGCCGTCAAAGTGACCACTGTCCTTCATCAGCTTTGTAACGAGCTCCGGGACTGTCATGTTCATGTAAACCGCAGAACGGTAATTTTGATCCAGCAGCGCCAGCTCATGCTCCAGCACGCATTCATACAGTGCTTCGTCACCTGAAGACATCAGCCGCGAAAATTGGGTGATCGTGCCATTAATCTGGCGAACCGGCAGCCAGGAGGTTTGCCCATGCCATGAGGCTTCCAGATTGGGTGCACGCAGAATAAACTCAGCCCTTTGATTAAGAACAGCATTAATGGCAATGTTTAGATCCGGACTGGTAAAGCGAATGGTATAGCGATAAGGCTCGCTTAATATCTCTTTTCCTGTAAAAGAATGAACATCTGAAATAACATTTTTGCTACGCGGGAAATACAATAAATATCTGTTTAACGCGTCCTGCCTTTGAGCTACCTCAGATTCCCCTGACATTATTAGCTATCCTTTTAACAAACATTCCGTTCATTAAAAACAATACACCCATCGCTCCCCCATTAAAATACCCAACTTCAGGTTGAATTAATTCACGGGAAGTGAATCTATTCACAGAATAAATAAAAAAGGACCAGACAATTTTATCACACATAAATTCAGAATGATTTATTCATCAAATATATAAGTGAAGGATTATTTAATAATGAAAAATAATACGCCTGGGGTTAGGGATATTAGAAATGTTGTGTAGAGAAGAAGAACTTATACATGCTGGTCACATAAAGTGACCAGCATCAGGCCAGAGGGCCTGCTTTATGCATTGGGCATTTGTTACTGTTTCGCGCCTTCTACCGCTTCGCGAGCCAGTTTAGTGATGCGATCCCAGTCGCCTGCTTCCAGCGCATCCGCCGGAACCAGCCAGGAGCCACCGATGCACAGCACGCTTTTCAGCGCCAGGTAGTCACGGTAGTTGGCCGGAGAGATGCCGCCCGTTGGGCAGAAACGCACCTGGGAGAATGGGCCCGCAATCGCCTGCAACGCTTTGGTGCCGCCGTTCGCTTCAGCCGGGAAGAATTTGAACTCTTTCAGGCCGTAGTCCATGCCCAGCATCAGTTCAGAAACGGTGCTGATACCCGGGATCAGCGGAATAGAACCTTCGGTTGCGGCTTTCAGCAGGGGCTCGGTCAGCCCCGGGCTGATGGCAAACTGTGCGCCCGCTTCGGTCACTTCCGCCAGCTGCTGCGCATTCAGAACCGTACCTGCACCGATGATCGCTTCCGGCACTTCTTTGGCGATAGCGCGAATCGCATCCATCGCACAGGCCGTACGCAGGGTCACTTCCAGAACACGAACGCCACCCGCAACCAGCGCCTTCGCCATTGGGACAGCGTGCTCCAGTTTGTTTACCACAATAACCGGCACGACAGGGCCAGTAGTCAGGATTGCTTCTGCACTTGTTTTCCAGTTTTTCATCAGAGTTTTCTCTCGCCAGATCGTTAAAATCAAGTCGTCTTAAAACGTAATACAGGTTGCGCCCTGCTCCGCACCGGAGAGTTTCTCACGCAATGCACCAAACATTTCGCGTCCGGTACCCACGCGGGATGCGCTCAGGTCAGGAATATGTGGCTGACGCGCCGCCAGCTCTGCTTCGTCCACCAGCAGGGTTAACTCGCCTGTCTGACCGTTAACGCGGATCATGTCACCATCACGCACTTTCGCCAGCAGGCCGCCGTCGTAGGCTTCCGGGGTGACATGAATCGCTGAAGGCACTTTACCGGATGCCCCCGAGAGGCGTCCATCGGTCACCAGTGCAATTTTGAAACGGCGGTCCAATAATACACCAAGCGGCGGCATAAGTTTATGTAATTCTGGCATCCCGTTCGCTTTTGGTCCCTGATGACGCACCACGACCACACAGTCTTTATCAAGCAGACCCGCGTCAAAAGCAGGTAAAACGTCGTGCTGGCTTTCAAACACCACCGCCGGGGCTTCAATCACCTGATTCTCTTCCGGCACGGCAGAGGTTTTCATCACGGCACGTCCAAGGTTACCGCTCAGCACTTTGGTGCCGCCGTGAGGAGAGAATGGCTGTTCGAAGGTTGCGATAACCTGAGGATCGAGCGAGTCGCTCGCCCCTTCGCGCCAGTCCAGCTCACCGTTGTTCAGCCAGGGTTCAAGGGTATAGCGATGCAGGCCAAAGCCCGCCACCGTGTTGACATCCTCATGCAGCAGGCCGCCTTTCAGCAGCTCGCGCATCAGCACCGGCACGCCGCCCGCGGCCTGGAAGTGGTTGATGTCCGCCGGACCGTTCGGGTACAGACGCGCCATCAGCGGTACCACGGAGGAGATATCGGAGAAGTCATCCCAGTTAATCAGAATGCCCGCCGCGCGCGCCATCGCGACAAGGTGCATGGTATGGTTGGTTGAACCGCCGGTCGCCAGCAGGGCGACAATCCCGTTTACGATAACTTTTTCATCCACCATTTTGCCCATTGGCATCCACTCGTTGCCGTTACCGGTCAGGCGCGTCACCTGACGGGCTGCGGCTTCGGTCAGCGCTTTACGCAGTGGCGCATCCGGCTGGATGAACGACGAGCCCGGTAGCTGCATCCCCATAAACTCCACCACCATCTGGTTGGTGTTGGCCGTACCGTAGAACGTACAGGTGCCCGGCGCGTGATAAGACGCGGCTTCCGCTTCCAGCAGTGCCTGACGGTCCGCTTTTCCTTCGGCATACAGCTGACGGATACGGACTTTTTCCTTGTTTGGCAGACCGCTTGCCATCGGGCCTGACGGCACAAAAATCGCTGGCAGGTGGCCAAACGACAGCGCGGCCATCACCAGCCCCGGGACGATTTTGTCGCACACGCCCAGATAAAGCGCGCCATCAAACATATTGTGAGACAGGCCCACTGCCGCTGACATGGCGATCACTTCGCGGCTCAGCAGGGACAGCTCCATACCGTCCTGGCCCTGGGTTACGCCATCACACATGGCCGGCACGCCGCCTGCAACCTGGCCCACTGCGTTCACGCTGTGCAGCGCATTGCGGATGATAGACGGGTAGACCTCATACGGCTGGTGGGCTGAAAGCATGTCGTTATAGGAGGTAATGATGGCGATATTGTTACGCAACATGCTTTTCAGCGCGTCTTTATCACCAGGCTGGCAGGCCGCAAAGCCGTGGGCCAGATTCCCGCAGGCCAGCTGTGAGCGATGGACCGTTTCACTCTTCGCCTGTTCGATGCGGGCAAGGTAGGCAGCACGGGTCTCTTTCGAGCGTTCAACAATGCGTTGTGTTACGCGTAACAATGTCGGATTCATAAAAGCTCCTCTAATTTATCTGTCCAGGCTCGGGAGTTTACACAGTTTCTGACGGTTGTTAACAACGCTGAAACGCCTGATATCCGGAGCACAGGGGCAAAATATCTGAAGGGAGTGTAATAAAAAAAGCTCCGCGGGTGAATCCACGCGGAGCTTAAAAGATAAAAATTATGCCACTTGCTGTGTTAGATCATGTTACCGGTAAAATAACACCTTTGGGCTAGAGAAGGTGGTTATTCAAACTCGTTCCAGGAGCGGCCATCACGGGTGATCATCGCAACGGAGGCGACAGGTCCCCATGTTCCCGCCTGATACGGTTTTGGCGCGTCCTGGTCGGCTGCCCACGCTTCGGTGATGGAGTCGACCCACTTCCACGCCTCTTCCACTTCATCGCGGCGGACGAACAGCGCCTGGATACCACGCATGGTTTCCAGCAGCAGACGCTCGTAAGCATCGGCCAGATGCGTCTGGTTGAAGGTTTCAGAGTAGCTCAGGTCGAGCTTGGTGGTTTGCAGGTTGTGTTTGTGATCAAGACCCGGCACTTTGTTCAGGATCTGAATATCCACACCCTCGTCCGGTTGCAGACGGATGGTCAGTTTGTTCTGCGGCAGTTCCTGCCAGGATTCTTTGAACAGGTTCAGTTCCGGATTTTTGAAGTAGACCACCACTTCGGAGCATTTTGCTGGCAGACGTTTCCCGGTACGCAGGTAGAACGGCACACCGGCCCAGCGCCAGTCGTCGATATCCACGCGGATCGCCACAAACGTCTCGGTGTTGCTGGACTTGTTCGCGCCCTCTTCTTCCAGATAGCCAGGAACTTTTTTCCCCTGGGCAAAACCTGCGGTGTACTGGCCGCGCACGGTTTTCTCACGCACGTTGGAGCGGTCAATACGGCGCAGTGATTTCAGCACTTTCACTTTGGCGTCACGAATGCTGTCGGCCGTCAGATCTGACGGTGGAGACATGGCAATCATGCACAGAATTTGCAGCAGGTGGTTCTGGATCATGTCACGCATCTGGCCGGCCTGGTCGAAGTAGCCCCAACGGCCTTCGATGCCCACCTCTTCCGCCACGGTAATTTCCACGTGGTCGATAGTGCGGTTGTCCCAGTTGTTCACAAACAGGGAGTTGGCAAAACGCAGCGCCAGCAGGTTCAGTACCGTCTCTTTGCCCAGATAGTGGTCAATACGGTAAACCTGACACTCCTCAAAGAACTCGCCTACCTGGTCGTTGATTTCACGCGAGGTCGCCAGCGACGTACCCAGCGGTTTCTCCATCACTACACGCGCCGGTTTGGCGTTCAGCTTCGCCTCGCCCAGACCTTTGCAGATGGCGCCGAAGGTGCTTGGCGGCATGGCGAAATAGTTAATAGTGACACGATTTTCCTGGTCAAGCATTTCACCCAGACGGGTAAAGGCGCCTACATCGTTGACGTCCAAGTTGCAGAAATCGAGACGCCCGCTCAGCTTATCCCAAAGGCTTTCATCGATTTTCTCTTTCATGAACGTTTCGAGCGCCTCACGCACGACTTTGGTATAAGCCTCCTTATCCCAGTCTGCGCGCCCTACCCCAAGGATCCGGGTGTCGGGATGGATCTGGCCCGCTTTTTCGAGCTGATACAGGGAAGGCAGCAATTTTCGGCGTGCAAGATCGCCTTTCGCGCCGAAAATGACCAGGTCACATGCCTGGGCTGTTTGCGTTACCGCCATGTCATTCTCCTCAGTTAGATCGCCTGGTACTCTGCCAGGTATCGTTGTAATTTTATTACAATGCACTGTACTGCTTTTACGCGTTTCCTGAAACCATTAGCGCTTAACGTCGCGTGCGATACGGTGATTTTTCGTCGCCTGGGCCATTACGCCCGTCTGATGACGCAACAAACGTCGATTCTTTGCGCAACGGGGTCAGAGCAAAACCCGACGTCGATCAAGTAATGAAAAAAAACAACAACATTTCTTGTCGACGATTACCCTTTCGGGAGTCCTGGGGGTAATATCGGCTAAATCGAATCAAGGTTTCATCTCTTTATGAAATCGTTTATGCCCTCATGAGCGTCTTGTTAACAATGAACATGCTGGAAAAAATCCAGTTTCAACTGGAACACCTTAGCAAATCCGAGCGCAAAGTGGCTGAAGTTATTCTCGCCGCGCCCGCTCAGGCGATTCATTCAAGCATCGCCGCTCTGGCACAGGAATCGGGCGTCAGCGAACCGACGGTCAATCGATTCTGTCGTAGTCTGGACACGCGCGGCTTTCCTGATTTTAAACTGCATCTGGCCCAAAGTCTGGCAAACGGCACCCCGTATGTTAATCGCAATGTCGATGAAGACGACAGCGTTGATGCATACACCGCAAAAATATTTGAATCGGCAATGGCCACGCTCGACCACGTTCGCCAGTCTCTGGACATGAGTTCAGTAAATCGCGCGGTCGATCTTCTCACGCAGGCCAAACGGATTGCCTTCTTTGGCCTTGGCTCGTCCGCCGCCGTGGCGCATGACGCCATGAATAAGTTCTTTCGCTTTAACGTGCCGGTGATTTACTCCGATGACATTGTGCTGCAACGCATGAGCTGTATGAATTGTAGCGAAGATGATGTCGTGGTACTCATCTCTCATACGGGCCGCACCAAGAGCCAGGTGGAGCTGGCGCAGCTCGCGCGTGACAACGATGCGATGGTCATCGCCCTGACGACGGCAGGTACGCCGCTCGCCCGGGAAGCGACGCTCGCCATTACCCTGGACGTACCGGAGGATACCGACATGTACATGCCGATGGTCTCCCGCCTGGCGCAGTTGACGGTCATCGACGTACTGGCGACCGGTTTTACCTTACGCCGGGGCGCAAAATTCCGGGATAACTTGAAGCGGGTCAAGGAAGCCCTGAAAGAATCGCGTTTTGATAAAGAATTGCTTATAAAGAGCGATGTTCCCTAATAACGACGAAGTACGATTTACGGCATTCGGTCCCCTCGCTACTGCCTTGCGATAGATGAAGGCCGATTCTATGTTCACGCAACACCAAAGTTGTTTCAGTCAACGGAGTATTACATGTCCAGAAGGCTTCGCAGAACCAAGATCGTCACCACCTTAGGCCCGGCCACCGACCGCGATAATAACCTCGAAAAGATTATCGCCGCGGGTGCTAACGTGGTGCGTATGAACTTCTCTCACGGTACGCCAGAAGACCATAAATTACGTGCCGACAAAGTGCGTGAAATCGCAGCTAAACTGGGCCGCCATGTTGCTATCCTCGGTGACCTGCAAGGTCCAAAAATCCGCGTATCGACCTTTAAAGAAGGCAAAGTCTTCCTCAACATCGGCGATAAATTCCTGCTGGACGCCAACCTGAGCAAAGGCGAAGGCGATAAGGAAAAAGTGGGTATCGACTACAAAGGTCTGCCTGCTGACGTTGTGCCTGGCGACATCCTGCTGCTGGACGACGGACGCGTACAGCTGAAAGTGCTGGAAGTTCAGGGTATGAAGGTGTTCACCGAAGTGACCGTCGGCGGCCCGCTCTCCAACAACAAAGGCATCAACAAACTCGGCGGTGGCCTGTCTGCCGAAGCGCTGACCGATAAAGACAAAGCGGATATCGTGACCGCAGCGCAGATCGGCGTGGATTATCTGGCCGTCTCCTTCCCGCGCTGCGGTGAAGATCTGAACTATGCTCGCCGCCTGGCGCGCGATGCAGGCTGCGATGCGAAAATCGTTGCAAAAGTGGAACGCGCTGAAGCGGTCTGCGATCAGGACGCGATGGACGACGTGATCCTGGCGTCTGACGTGGTGATGGTTGCCCGTGGTGACCTGGGCGTGGAAATTGGCGACCCTGAACTGGTCGGTATCCAGAAAGCGCTGATCCGTCGCGCGCGTCAGCTGAACCGCGCGGTGATCACCGCCACCCAGATGATGGAATCCATGATCACCAACCCAATGCCGACCCGTGCAGAAGTCATGGACGTGGCGAACGCCGTGCTGGATGGTACTGACGCGGTGATGCTGTCAGCGGAAACCGCGGCGGGCCAGTATCCGGCGGAAACCGTGGCCGCCATGGCGCGCGTCTGCCTGGGTGCAGAGAAGATCCCAAGCATTAACGTCTCCAAGCACCGCCTGGATATCCAGTTCGACAATGTGGAAGAAGCGATTGCGATGTCCGCGATGTACGCAGCCAACCACCTGAAAGGGGTCACGGCGATCATCACCATGACCGAATCTGGCCGTACCGCGCTAATGACGTCCCGTATCAGCTCCGGTCTGCCGATCTTCGCCATGTCCCGTCACGAGCGTACGCTGAACCTGACGGCGCTGTATCGCGGCGTGACGCCAGTATACTTCGACAGCACCAACGACGGCGTGGCCGCCGCGCACGATGCCGTGAACCTGCTGCGCGACAAAGGTTATCTGGTATCCGGTGATATCGTTATCGTGACGCAGGGTGACGTGATGAGCACCATCGGCTCAACCAATACCACCCGCGTACTGACCGTAGAGTAAGCTCTGATCCCCTCTCCCCTAAGGGGAGAGGGGTGAAGGTTTCCTATTTCTTCGGGAAAAGTTCTTTACGCTTGTACGGCTCTGTTTCGCCAGGTTTACGCGTTTTGAGCAGCTTCAGGATCCACGTATATTGCTCCTTATGCGGCCCCACCAGCACTTCCACCTCTTCATTCATGCGTCGTGCGATGGTGTGATCGTCTGCGGTCAGCAGATCGTCCATCGGCGGACGTACCTCAATGCTCAGGCGATGCGTTTTACCGTCATAAGCCGGGAACAGTGGGATCACGCGGGCGCGGCAGACTTTCATCAGGCGACCAATCGCTGGTAGCGTGGCTTTATAGGTTGCGAAGAAATCGACAAACTCGCTGTGCTCAGGACCATGGTCCTGATCGGGCAGATAGTAGCCCCAGTAACCCTGACGTACCGACTGAATGAAAGGCTTAATGCCATCGTTTCGGGCGTGCAAGCGTCCGCCAAAGCGACGGCGCACGGTATTCCAGACGAAATCGTAGATTTTGTTTCCCTGATTATGGAACATCGCCGCCATTTTCTGGCCCTGCGACGCCATTAACATCGCCGGAATGTCGACCCCCCAGCCGTGCGGCACCAGGAAAATCACCTTTTCATCATTGCGACGCATCTCGTCGATGATCTCCAGCCCTTTCCAGTCAACGCGTTCGACGATCTTCTCCGGCCCTTTCAGTGCCAGTTCCGCCATCATCGCCATCGCCTGCGGCGCAGTGGTATACATGTCATCAATGATTGCTTCGCGTTCAGCGTCGCTTTTATCCGGGAAACAGTACAACAGGTTTATTTGCGCGCGTCGGCGCGCGCTTTTACCCAAGCGCCCTGCCAGGCGCCCCACTTTACCGAGCACCGGATCGCGAAGGGAAGCAGGTAGCAACGCCATGCCAGCAAACGCATATACGCCAATCCAGGCGCCCCAGTTACGCGGGTGGCGAAAAGATTTTTCAAACTCAGGAATGTACTCAATATTGTTTTTTTTGGTTTCCATGCGGGTTCCAGGGTCTGGTGACGCAAAAATATATGCGGATAGTGTAGCGAGGCTGCCGCCCGCGCACAAAAGAAAAAGCCGGCGCATACTGACGCCGGCTTTTTAAATCAGGAGAGCTTAGTCGAAGCGAAGCTGCGGCATCACCTCTTTCACCTGCGCCAGGTAATCTTTGCGATCTTTCCCGGTCAGCCCTTCGGTGCGCGGCAGTTTCGCCGTCAGCGGGTTAACCGCCTGCTGGTTGATCCACACTTCATAGTGCAGGTGCGGCCCCGTCGACCGGCCGGTGTTACCGGACAGCGCGATGCGATCGCCACGTTTCACCTTCTGGCCCGGTTTGACCAGCAGTTTACGCAGGTGCATGTAGCGGGTGGTGTACGTACGACCGTGACGAATAGCAACGTAATAGCCAGCAGCACCGCTGCGTTTCGCCATGACCACTTCACCATCTCCTACCGCCAGCACTGGCGTGCCCTGCGGCATAGCGAAGTCAACGCCACGGTGCGGCGCTACGCGGCCCGTTACCGGGTTCAGACGACGCGGGTTAAAGTTGGAGGAGACGCGGAACTGTTTCGCCGTTGGGAAACGCAGGAAGCCTTTTGCCAGACCCGTACCGCTGCGGTCATAGAACTTACCGTCTTCCGCGCGAATAGCGTAGTAGTCTTTGCCGTCTGAACGCAGACGAACGCCCACCAGCTGGCTCTGCTCGCGCTTACCGTCCAGCATTTCGCGGGACATCAGGACAGAGAACTGATCGCCTTTTTTCAGTTTGCGGAAATCCATCTGCCACTGCATGGCTTTGATCACCGAGCTGATTTCAGCGCTGGTCAGGCCGGCATCGCGTGCGCTGGAAACAAAGCTGCCGCCGACGGTTCCTTTCATGACGCTGTTAACCCAGTCGCCCTGCTGCAATTCACTGGTCATTTTGAAACCGTTTGCAGTGCGATCGTAGGTGCGGGTTTCGCGACGGGACATCTCCCAGGTCAGACGTTGCAGATCGCCGTCGGGCGTTAAGGTCCAGGAAAGTTGCTGACCAATTTTCAGGTTACGCAGCTCTTTATCGGATGCGGCGAGCTGGCTGATGTTGCCCATGTCGATACCGTACTGGTTCAGGACGCTGCTCAGCGTATCGCCAGTGGATACAACATATTCATGAATGCCAGCTTCATTCTGGATCTTGTCATCCAGCTCATCCTGGGGAATCGCTTCATCTTCCTGAGCGGCCTGATCGATAGGCTCGCTGGCCTCGGGCAGCAGAGAGCGGATCTCGCTCTTCTCCAGTTCGATGGTTTTGATGATTGGGGCGGAACTCGGGTGGTAAACATAGGGCCGCCAGACGGCGACCGCTAATGTGAGAACTGTAAGCGACCCCAGCATAACGCGGTGGGGTCGAGGCAGATTGTTAAATGCCAGGGCGACAGAGCGGGCTATCTGTTGCACGTATTCACTTCCTCGTTAATCTCCTTTCAGGCAGCTCGCATACTGATTCGCCAGTTGGCTGAGGAACTGCGAATAGCTCGCTTTGCTCAACTGGATGTTCGTACCTAGCGGGTCAAGGGTTCCCATGCGCACGGATGTTCCCCTGGCCACGGCTTCTACGACCGCTGGCCTGAACTGTGGCTCAGCAAAAACGCATGTCGCTTTTTGCTCAACCAACTGTGTTCTGATTTCATGTAAACGCTGCGCACCAGGCTGAATTTCAGGGTTGACGGTAAAATGCCCCAGCGGGGTCAGACCGTAATGTTTCTCGTAATACCCGTAGGCATCATGAAAAACGAAGTACCCTTTTCCTTTAAGCGGTGCGAGCTCGTTACCCACCTGTTTGTCGGTTGCGGCTAATTGAGCCTCAAAATCCTTCAGGTTGGCGTCGAGTTTGATTCGACTTTGCGGCATAAGTTCCACTAATTTGTCGTGGATTGCAACCGCTGTAAGCCGCGCTATCTCTGGGGAGAGCCAGAGATGCATGTTGTATTCACCGTGATGGTGATGGTCGTCACCTTTTTCACCATGAGCATGGTCGTGGTCATGCTCATCACCCTCGTCCTCAGCTCCTTTCATGAGTAACGGTTTCACGCCGGACAGCCCGGCAATCGTCACCTGTTTCTCAGCGGGAAGCTGTCTGGCTGACTTCTGCATGAACGCTTCCATCTCAGGACCAATCCAGACGACTAAGTCCGCGTTCTGTAAGCGTTTTACATCAGATGGACGCAGAGAATAATCATGCTCGGAAGCCCCGTCAGGCAGCAGAACCTGTGTCTCAGTGATCCCGTCCGCGATGGCAGAGGCGATAAATCCAAGCGGTTTAAGCGAAGCGACAACAGCGGCGTTAACATCTTGTGCTGTTGTACCCCAAAGAGCAGCGGATAAAGCTGCGAAAAGAAGCGTATTTTTCTGTAACATAATGCGACTAATCATCGTAATGAATGCGTGGAATGTGATATTATAACATTCGATGACTTCTGCAAGCTTAAATTGACATGACGACTTTAGTTTCTCTTGAAAATGTTTCGGTCTCATTCGGCCAGCGCCGCGTCCTTTCTGACGTGTCGCTGAATCTGAAGCCCGGCAAAATACTCACGCTGCTCGGCCCTAACGGTGCAGGCAAATCGACGCTGGTGCGCGTCGTATTAGGCCTGGTAGCCCCTGACGCAGGTGTTATCGTCCGCGAAGACAAATTGCGTATCGGCTATGTGCCGCAAAAATTACATCTTGATGCCACCCTGCCCCTGACGGTGAGCCGCTTCCTGCGCCTCCGTCCCGGTACGCGTAAAGCGGATATCCTCCCGGCGCTGAAACGCGTTCAGGCGGGACATCTTGTTGAGGCGCCCTTGCAAAAGCTGTCGGGCGGTGAAACCCAGCGCGTATTGCTTGCCCGTGCCCTGCTCAGCAGCCCTCAGCTGCTGGTCCTGGACGAGCCGACGCAGGGTGTTGACGTCAACGGTCAGGTTGCGCTGTACGATCTGATTGACCAGCTCCGTCGGGAGCTTAACTGCGCGGTGCTGATGGTCTCCCATGATCTGCATCTGGTGATGGCCAAAACCGACGAAGTACTGTGCCTGAACCATCACATTTGTTGTTCCGGCACGCCGGAAGTGGTGTCAATGCATCCCGAATTTATCTCCATGTTTGGCCATCGTGGCGCCGAACAGCTGGGCATCTATCGCCATAATCACAATCACCGCCATGATTTACAGGGACGAATTGTCCTGCGTCGGGGAAATGGACACTCATGATTGAACTGTTACTGCCCGGCTGGCTGGCCGGGATTATGCTTGCCTGCGCCGCGGGTCCACTCGGCTCGTTTGTCGTCTGGCGCAGAATGTCCTATTTCGGCGATACGCTGGCCCATGCTTCATTGCTGGGTGTCGCGTTTGGTTTATTACTGGACGTGAACCCGTTTTATGCGGTGATTGTCGTCACGCTGCTGCTGGCTGCCGGTCTGGTCTGGCTGGAAAAACGCCCTCACCTGGCAATTGATACCCTGCTCGGCATTATGGCGCACAGCGCCCTGTCGCTGGGCCTAGTGGTAGTGAGCCTGATGTCAAACATCCGCGTAGATCTGATGGCCTACCTGTTTGGCGATCTGCTGGCCGTCACGCCCGAAGATCTCATTTCCATTGCCATTGGCGTGGCGGTGGTGCTCGGGATCCTGCTGTGGCAGTGGCGGAGTTTACTGGCGATGACCGTCAGCCCGGATCTGGCCTTTGTCGACGGCGTGAAGCTTCAGCGCGTGAAGCTGCTGTTGATGCTGGTGACGGCGTTAACCATCGGTGTGGCGATGAAGTTTGTCGGCGCGCTGATCATCACGTCGCTGCTGATAATCCCTGCCGCCACGGCGCGCCGTTTTGCGCGTACGCCGGAGCAAATGGCCGGTATCGCGGTGATTATCGGAATGATTGCGGTGACGGGCGGGTTAACCTTCTCGGCGTTTTATGACACGCCAGCGGGGCCGTCGGTGGTATTGTGCGCGGCGGTGTTGTTTATTTTCAGTATGATGAAAAAGACCGCGCAGTAGTCAGCATGTCCCCGGTGGCGCTTCGCTTACCGGGGCTAGAATTTATCGCTACTTACGGCATCGCGGGCGGCGTAATGCCGAAATGATTCCACGCCCGCACCGTCGCCATACGACCGCGCGGGGTACGCTGCAAGAAGCCTTGCTGGATCAGATACGGCTCCAGCACATCTTCGATAGTCTCACGCTCTTCGCCAATTGCCGCCGCCAGGTTATCCAGCCCTACTGGCCCGCCAAAGAACTTATCCAGCACCGCCAGCAGCAGCTTACGGTCCATATAGTCAAAACCTTCAGCATCGACGTTCAGCATATCCAGCGCCTGGGCGGCGATCTCGGCCGATATAGTGCCGTCGTGCTTCACCTCGGCAAAGTCACGCACCCGGCGCAGCAGGCGGTTGGCGATACGCGGCGTACCGCGGGAGCGCTTCGCCACTTCAAACGCCCCCTCTTCGCTCATATCCAGCCCCATGTAGCGCGCGCTGCGCCCCACAATATGCTGAAGGTCGGGCACCTGATAAAACTCCAGACGCTGCACGATACCAAAACGGTCACGCAGTGGAGAGGTCAGCGAGCCGGCGCGGGTCGTGGCGCCAATCAGGGTAAACGGTGGCAGATCGATTTTGATCGAGCGCGCGGCCGGACCTTCACCGATCATGATATCCAGCTGGTAATCCTCCATTGCCGGATAGAGCACTTCCTCCACCACCGGCGACAGGCGATGGATCTCGTCGATAAACAGCACGTCATGCGGTTCGAGGTTGGTCAGCATCGCCGCCAGGTCCCCTGCTTTCTCCAGTACCGGGCCGGAAGTGGTACGCAGGTTAACGCCCATTTCGTTGGCGACGATATTCGCCAGGGTGGTTTTACCTAACCCCGGCGGACCAAAAATCAGCAGGTGATCGAGCGCATCGCCGCGCAGCTTTGCCGCCTGGATGAAAATCTCCATCTGAGAACGAACCTGCGGCTGGCCGATATACTCATCCAGCAGTTTGGGACGGATCGCGCGATCCACCACGTCATCTGGCTGAATGGTGCCTGCCGATACCAGGCGGTCTGCTTCAATCATCCTTTACCTCACAATGCAGCGCGCAGCGCTTCACGAATCAGGGTTTCACTGCTGGCATCCGGTTTAGCAATTTTGCTCACCATCCGGCTGGCCTCCTGAGGTTTATAGCCCAGCGCCACCAGCGCGGCAACCGCTTCCTGCTCGGCATCATCATCCGATGCAGGCGCGCCCGGGGAAGTCAGCACCAGATCGGCTGCCGGCGTGAACAGATCGCCATGCAGACCTTTAAAGCGGTCCTTCATCTCGACAATTAAACGCTCGGCAGTTTTCTTCCCGATGCCCGGAAGTTTAATTAACGCAGCCGGATCTTCACGCTCAACGGCGTTCACAAACTGTGGCGCTGACATACCGGACAGAATCGCAAGCGCCAGCTTCGGCCCGACGCCGTTGGTTTTGATCAATTCGCGGAACAGGGTGCGTTCCTGTTTGTTATTGAATCCGTACAGCAGCTGAGCGTCTTCACGCACCACAAACTGGGTAAAGACAACCGCCTCTTTGCCCGCCTCCGGAAGCTCGTAGAAGCAGGTCATCGGCATATGGACTTCATAGCCCACGCCACCCACTTCCAGCAGCACTAACGGGGGTTGTTTTTCAATGATGATGCCTCTGAGTCTGCCTATCACGTGACGCTCCTGCGTTCTGGAAGAAATTATCTGCCGACATAATAAAAAAAGGCTGGATAAACATCCAGCCTGATTTGTCATTATCGTAACCTGCCTCGCGCCAGATTGAGCCGCGACTCGCTCATTTGCATCGCATTCTGGCTGACGTGACAGTGGGTAATCGCAATGGCCAGCGCATCCGCGGCGTCGGCCTGCGGGTTCGCAGGGAGCTTCAGCAGGGTACGCACCATGTGCTGCACCTGGCTTTTCTCCGCGCTACCAATGCCCACCACCGTCTGCTTAACCTGACGGGCCGCATACTCGAACACCGGCAGATCCTGGTTCACGGCGGCAACAATCGCCACGCCGCGCGCCTGACCGAGCTTTAACGCCGAGTCAGCGTTTTTCGCCATAAAGACCTGCTCGATGGCGAAATAGTCCGGCTGAAACTGAGTGATGATCTCCGACACGCCCGCATAGATGAGCTTCAGGCGCGACGGCAGATCGTCCACTTTGGTGCGAATACACCCACTGCCGAGGTAGGTTAACTGGCGTCCCACCTGACGGATAACGCCATACCCGGTGACGCGTGAGCCTGGGTCAATCCCGAGGATAATCGACATCACGCGTCTCCTGTAACGGATCTACACGCTCTCATCAGAGAGTCGCTGCAACCTCATCAGAGATTTCACCGTTGTGGTACACTTCCTGTACGTCGTCGCAGTCTTCGAGCATGTCGATCAGACGCAGCAGTTTCGGTGCGGTTTCCGCATCCATGTCCGCTTTGGTAGACGGGATCATGGAGACTTCAGCGTTATCCGCCTTCAGGCCAGCCGCTTCCAGCGCATCGCGCACGGCACCCATCTCTTCCCATGCGGTGTAAACATCAATAGCGCCGTCGTCGTAGGTCACCACGTCTTCCGCACCGGCTTCCAGCGCCGCTTCCATGATCGCATCTTCGTCGCCTTTCTCGAAGGAGATGACGCCTTTTTTGCTGAACAGGTACGCTACAGAACCGTCAGTGCCCAGGTTGCCGCCGGTTTTGGTGAACGCGTGGCGCACTTCCGCAACGGTACGGTTACGGTTGTCGGACAGACACTCAACCATCACCGCCGTACCGCCAGGACCGTAACCTTCATAAATGATGGTTTCCATGTTCGCGTCTTCATCACCGCCCACGCCACGTGCGATTGCACGGTTCAGGGTGTCACGCGTCATGTTGTTGGACAGGGCTTTATCCACCGCTGCGCGCAGACGTGGGTTAGAGGCCGGATCGCCGCCGCCCAGACGCGCCGCTGTCACCAGCTCACGAATGATTTTGGTAAAGATTTTACCGCGTTTGGCATCCTGTGCCGCTTTGCGGTGTTTGGTGTTGGCCCACTTACTATGACCTGCCATAAAAAGTTCTCCAAAAATCGCGCCTTCTCAGGCAGCGTTAATTACAAATTCTTCAATCGCCTGCCGGTTGCTCCACGACTTGGTCAGTGCGGCGGCATCCGCCGCATCCACCCAGCGGTAGGTCAGGTGTTCCGTGAACACGATCTCCCGCTCATGGGGAAGCGCAAGGCAGAACCATGATTCCGTATTGCGCTCAATTCCCGGTGCATAGCGATGACGTAAATGGCTAAAAATTTCAAACTCCACCGTGCGCTGACAGTCCTTCAGGGTCAGTTGCTCGTAAGCAACATCAATGGCGACCTCTTCCTTTACTTCACGCGCGGCGGCCTGCGGTGCGGTCTCCCCCTCTTCCAGGCTGCCGGTAACCGACTGCCAGAAATCCGGATCGTCGCGCCGCTGCAACATCAGCACCCGCTTCGTGTCTTCTGCATAAATGACCACCAGAACCGAAACGGGACGCTTATATGCCATATCAGTTTTTCTCTTCCTTCTTCACCACCTCAATGCCCAGCTCAGCCAGTGCGGCCGGGTTGGCAAAGCTTGGCGCTTCGGTCATCAGACACGCGGCGGCAGTGGTTTTCGGGAAGGCGATCACATCACGGATGTTATCGGTGCCGGTCAGCAGCATGGTCAGACGGTCAAGACCGAAAGCCAGACCCGCGTGCGGAGGCGTACCGTATTTCAGCGCGTCCAGCAGGAAGCCGAACTTCTCGCGCTGCTCCTGTTCGTTGATGCCCAGGATGCCGAACACGGTCTGCTGCATTTCACCGCTGTGAATACGCACGGAACCACCGCCCACTTCGTAGCCGTTGATGACCATATCGTAGGCGTTTGCCACTGCGTCTTCCGGTGCTGCCTTCAGCTCTGCCGGCGTCATGTCTTTTGGCGAGGTGAACGGGTGGTGCATCGCGGTCAGGCCGCCTTCACCGTCGTCTTCAAACATCGGGAAGTCGATCACCCACAGCGGCGCCCATTTACTTTCGTCGGTCAGGTTCAGGTCTTTGCCGAGCTTCAGACGCAGCGCGCCCATCGCATCCGCAACCACTTTCTTGTTATCTGCGCCGAAGAAGATCATGTCGCCGTCCTGCGCGCCGGTGCGCTCCAGGATCGCTTCCACGATGTCCGCGTTCAGGAATTTCGCCACCGGGCTGGTGATACCTTCCAGACCTTTCGCACGCTCGGTCACTTTAATATAGGCCAGACCTTTCGCGCCGTAGATCTTGATGAAGTTGCCGTAGTCGTCGATCTGCTTACGGCTCAGAGCCGCTCCGCCCGGCACGCGCAGTGCCGCCACGCGGCCTTTCGGATCGTTAGCCGGGCCAGCAAAGACCGCGAACTCAACGGCTTTCACCAGGTCTGCCACGTCCACCAGCTCCATCGGGTTACGCAGGTCTGGTTTGTCGGAGCCGTAGCGACGCTCGGCTTCCGCGAAGGTCATGATTGGGAAATCGCCCAGTTCGACGCCTTTCACGTCGTTCCACAGGCTACGTACCAGGGCTTCCATCACTTCACGCACCTGCTCAGCGGTCATGAAGGAGGTTTCCACATCGATCTGGGTAAATTCTGGCTGACGGTCAGCGCGCAGGTCTTCGTCGCGGAAGCATTTCACGATCTGATAGTAGCGATCGAAGCCAGACATCATCAGCAGCTGTTTGAACAGCTGTGGAGACTGCGGCAGCGCATAGAATTTGCCTTTATGGACGCGGGATGGCACCAGGTAATCGCGCGCGCCTTCCGGCGTGGCTTTGGTCAGCATCGGGGTTTCGATATCAAGGAAACCGTGGTCATCCATAAAACGGCGCACCAGGCTGGTGATTTTCGCACGGGTTTTCAGGCGCTGAGCCATTTCCGGACGACGCAGATCCAGGTAGCGGTATTTCAGACGCGCTTCTTCGGTGTTGACGTGGTTGGAGTCCAGCGGCAACGCTTCCGCGCGGTTGATGATCGTCAGATCGGACGCCAGCACTTCGATAGCGCCGGTCGCCATGTCGGCGTTGACGTTTTTCTCGTCACGCGCACGCACGGTGCCCGTCACCTGAATGCAGAACTCATTGCGCAGCTCAGAAGCCAGCTTCAACGCATCAGCGCGATCCGGATCGAAGAACACCTGAACGATACCTTCGCGGTCACGCATATCAATAAAGATAAGGCTACCAAGATCGCGACGACGATTGACCCAACCACACAGGGTGACCTGCTGCCCGACGTGGGACTGACGCAGCTGCCCGCAATATTCTGTACGCATGAGATATCCCTTAATTAGCCGCAGGCTGATTGTCGCCTGTCTCGCAGGCTACGATGTCGCAGCTTTCTGTATGTCACAACTGGATGAAAAAAGGCGGCTATTATACTGGAAATTCTGCCGCACGATAAGAGCGAAGCACGACCTGACGCGCGTTTGCTGAACTCTTATTGCCTATTCTCACAAAAATTAACAAAATTATCCGACCGATAACAGGCCATCACGTCGTAAGGTGTAGAAAAGCAATCATTTGACGGGAGCGACGATGTTTACACTTGATGCCACCAAAACCGCCCTTGTGGTCATTGATTTACAGGAAGGCATTCTGCCTTTTGCCGGTGGTCCGCACACCGCTGACGATGTGGTCAGCCGCGCTGCGCGCCTGGCAGAAAAATGCCGCGCCAGCGGCTCGCCTGTTGTTATGGTGCGCGTCGGCTGGTCCGCTGATTTCGCCGAAGCGTTAAAACAGCCGGTTGATGCTCAGGCCCCGGCGCAGGCGCTGCCGGACAACTGGTGGACATATCCTGTCTCGCTCGGTAAACGCGACAGCGATATAGAAGTCACCAAACGCCAGTGGGGCGCATTCTACGGCACCGACCTGGAGCTCCAGCTGCGCCGTCGCGGGATCGACACGATTATTCTGTGCGGGATCTCCACCAATATCGGTGTGGAATCCACCGCCCGTAACGCCTGGGAGCTGGGCTTTAACCTGGTGATCGCGGAAGATGCGTGCAGCGCAGCCTCTGCGGATCAGCACCAGTGCAGCATGACCCATATCTTCCCGCGTATCGGTCGCGTGCGCAGCACGGATGAGATCCTCAGCGCGCTATGATGTACGTGGGCCTGCCCCAGTGGTCGCACCCGAAATGGGTGCGCCTGGGTATTACCAGCCTTGAAGAGTATGCCCGACACTTTAACTGCGTGGAGGGCAATACCACGCTGTACGCCCTGCCCCGCGCGGAGATCGTCGAACGCTGGCGTGAGCAAACCACCGACGACTTCCGCTTTTGCTTTAAATTCCCGGCGACCATCTCCCACAACGCCGCGCTGCGCAACTGCGATGATTTAACCCACGAGTTTTTCACCCGGATGTCGCCTCTGGCCAACCGTATTGGCCAGTACTGGCTCCAGCTTCCCGCCGCGTTTGGCCCACGCGACCTGCCCGCCCTCTGGCAGTTTCTCGAGGCCCTGCCACTTGATTTCACCTACGGCGTAGAAGTGAGGCATCCGGAATTCTTTGCCAAAGGCGACGCGGAGAAAGCGCTCAATCGCGGCCTGCATGAACGATCGGTCAACCGCGTGATCCTCGACAGCCGCCCCGTGCACAGCGCAATCCCGCACAGCGAAGCCGTTGTTGATGCCCAGCGCAAAAAACCGAAAGTGCCCGTCCATGCGATCGTAACGGCGCAGAACCCGATGGTCCGGTTTATCGGCAGCGATAACATGCAGCAAAATGAGGAGATGTTCGCCGTCTGGCTGCAAACGCTGGCGAAATGGGAGCACACCACCACGCCGTACCTTTTTTTACATACGCCGGATATCGCACAGGCGCCTGAACTGGTCGATGCTCTCTGGCAGGCCTTGCAGCAGGCGGTTCCGTCGGTTGGCCCCGCGCCGTCCATCCCACAACAATCTTCTCTTTTCTGAAATCACCCCCTATCATAGAGACGTGCCATCTGCCAAAAACAGGGAGTTAGTATGGTCAGCGCGCTGTATGCGGTGTTAGGTGCATTACTGCTGATTAAGTTTTCATTTGATGTTGTGCGCCTGAGAATGCAGTACCGCGTCTCGTACGGTGACGGGGGCTTTTCTGAGCTGCAAAGCGCAATCCGGATCCACGGCAACGCCGTCGAGTACATTCCCGCCGCGTTAATTTTACTGCTGTTAATGGAGATGGATGGCGCTGAAACCTGGATGGTGCACGTCTGCGGGCTGCTGCTGATAGCAGGGCGTTTGATGCATTATTATGGTTTTCACCACCGCCTGATCCGCTGGCGTCGTTCCGGCATGAGCGCGACCTGGTGCTCGCTTTTGCTGATGGTGCTGGCTAACCTTTGGTATATGCCGTGGGAGTTGGTTTTCTCCTTCCATTAGCGCACAATATGCCCCTTTATTTTTCCCGGATTTTTACGTTATGTCAGATCGCGACACGCTTTTTTCCGCGCCTATCGCCAGCCTGGGCGACTGGACCTTTGATGAACGGGTAGCCGAAGTCTTCCCGGATATGATCCAGCGCTCTGTTCCCGGTTATTCCAATATTATCTCCATGATCGGCATGCTGGCGGAGCGTTTTGTTCAACCCGGCACGCAGGTCTATGACCTGGGCTGTTCGCTGGGAGCGGCAACGCTGTCCATTCGTCGTAACGTTCATCACGAAGGCTGCAAGATTGTGGCTGTCGATAACTCACCGGCCATGGTCGAACGCTGCCGTCGCCACATTGACGCGTATAAAGCCCCTACGCCTGTGGAGGTGGTAGAAGGCGATATCCGCGATATCGACATCCAGAACGCCTCGATGGTGGTCCTGAACTTTACCCTTCAGTTCCTGGTGCCGGACGATCGTCAGCGGTTGCTGGATAAAATTTATCAAGGCCTGAACCCGGGCGGCGCGCTGGTGTTATCTGAGAAATTCAGCTTTGAAGATGCCAGCGTGGGCGAACTGCTGTTCAACATGCACCATGATTTCAAGCGTGCAAATGGCTACAGCGAGCTGGAGATCAGCCAGAAGCGCAGCATGCTTGAAAACGTCATGCTGACGGATTCCGTAGAAACCCACAAAGCGCGCCTGCGCAAAGCCGGATTTGAACACAGCGAACTGTGGTTCCAGTGCTTTAACTTTGGTTCTCTGGTGGCGCTGAAAGCCGGAGACGCAGCATGATCGAGTTCGGTAATTTCTATCAGCTGATTGCCAAAAACCATCTTTCCCACTGGCTGGAAACCCTGCCTGCGCAAATTGCCACCTGGCAGCGCGATCAGCAGCATGGTCTGTTGAAGCAGTGGTCCAACGCCGTGGAGTTTCTGCCTGAACTGACGCCTCATCGTCTGGATTTACTGCACAGCGTGACGGCGGAGAGCGAAGAGCCGCTCCCGGCCGGGCAGATCAACCGCATCGAAACGCTGATGCGCAACCTGATGCCGTGGCGCAAAGGGCCGTTTTCACTTTACGGCGTAAACATCAACACCGAGTGGCGCTCTGACTGGAAGTGGGATCGCGTTCTGCCGCATTTATCCGACCTGACCGGGCGCACCATTCTGGACGTGGGCTGCGGTAGCGGCTATCACATGTGGCGCATGATCGGCGCAGGCGCGCATCTGGTCGTCGGTATCGATCCGATGCAGCTGTTCCTGTGCCAGTTTGAAGCGGTGCGTAAGCTGTTGGGTAACGACCAGCGTGCGCACCTGTTGCCGCTGGGTATCGAGCAACTCCCTGCCCTGAAAGCCTTTGATACCGTTTTCTCGATGGGCGTGCTGTACCACCGTCGTTCCCCGCTGGAGCATCTCTGGCAATTGAAAGATCAGCTGGTCAGCGGCGGCGAACTGGTGCTCGAAACGTTGGTTATCGAAGGCGATGAACATGCCGTTCTGGTGCCGGGCGATCGCTATGCGCAGATGCGCAACGTTTACTTCATCCCTTCCGCGCTGGCGCTGAAGAACTGGCTGGAGAAATGTGGGTTTGTCGATGTACGCATCGCCGATGTGTGCGTGACGTCGATTGAAGAACAGCGTCGCACCGACTGGATGATCACCGAATCGCTGGAGCAATTCCTCGACCCGGACGATCACAGTAAAACCATCGAAGGCTATCCGGCCCCGATGCGTGCGGTATTGATTGCGACGAAGCCGTAGTTTGTGCCGGGTGGCGGCTGCGCCTTACCCGGCCTACGCGTCGCACGTTTTCTCCAAAATAGTTCAAGTTGCAGCAAGGCGGCAACGCAGCGAATCCCCGGGAGCTTACATCAGTAAGTGACCGGGGTGAGCGAGGCGGCCAACGCGGCTGCGGCTTGAAATATGAAGGAGAAAAAAAGGCCCCTGTGTAATTTGCAGGGGCCTGGTACAAGCAAGCATCATATTGGGCGACATGATGCGCGGTAAAAACCGGTACGTTGCTACACGTGATGACGTTCAATCAACGATTTCATTACCGCAACCGACTCTCCATCCACACCGTAGCGCGAGTACTCATCCGCTTCAGCATCCGTCGACATTGACAACCCTGTATTGCGATAACGCATGGGTGAAGGTATCCATTTACCCGCTGAGCTGTGCAGCTCTTCCACCCCTGCGTTTAAAAACAGTTCCAGATTGCTGGCGCGTACTCCTGCGCCCGCCATGATTATTGGAACACCGGAATGTGCTTTTAGTTCCGTAATTAATTTCAGTCCTTTTTCAGCCGAGGACTGCTGGCCCGACGTCAGAACGCGCGCCACGCCCAGTTCTGCCAGCGTATCAAAGGCTTGTATCGGATCTTGACACATATCGAACGCACGATGAAAAGTGACCGCCATCCCCCGGGCGGCGCGCATGACCTGACGCATACGCGGAAGATCGATGTTGCCGTCTTCGTCCAGTACACCGATCACCAGCCCCGGAAAACCTAAATCACGGACGAGGGCGATATCCTCAAGCATGGCACTGAACTCACCCGCCGTATAACAAAAATCACCGCCGCGCGGGCGAATAATCGGGTGCACCGGAATAGTGATGGCCTGACGGGCTGATTTCAGCACGCCAGAGGACGGGGTTAATCCTCCTTCTTTCGGTGCCGCGCAAAGCTCGATGCGATCGGCCCCGTGCCGTTGCGCAGTGACGGCACACTCCACGCTGTAACAACAAATTTCCAGCAGCGCCATGTCATCCTCCTTAAATTTCACTCAACGTATCATCGTGGCACGTTGCCCGATTGGTGTCTGGATCGACGCTCACAATGCTTACGCTTCGCTGGCGACGATCTGCTCGATAGTCCAGGGATGGAATTTCACCGTCACGTTGCCGTCCGTTACGGCAAGCGTAGGGTTCGGTAAGCGTTCGCGCTCCCCTTTTGGCGAGCTGGTTTTGACGAAAATACCCGGCTGGCTTAACCCCTCGTCGGAAAGCAGCGTCAGCGCACGGGCGTTCAGCGTCTCGGGCTCCCCAGGCAGAACAATTTCGATATGCTCCCAGCCTTCGTGCGGATAACGCTTCTCTCCTGGCCAGGGCAGTTCCACAACGGTGAATTGCCAGTGCGCCACCGTTACCGGCGCATGAAGTTTGAACAGGCAGATCGGGCGACCGTTAATGATATTCTCCGACAGCAGTTCTCCGCACTGTTCAAAGCCACGCCGCCAGCGTTCGGCGGTGGCATTCTGGTGGCAGCGCAAAGAGATGTGATCGGCCTCAAGCGGCGCGATATCCAGCCCGAGACGGGTGGCAAGTTCTGTGAACGCCTGGGTGAAGCGCGGTAAATCTGCGGAAATATCATGCAGTTCGTCAATGGTGTGCCAGTTCGCCATAGGTCAGTCTCGTTTCGTGTAGCAAAGCCGCTAATTTACTCTGTTGCCCCCTGTCGACCAACCGCAGAATCACGGTTTTTTCGACTGCATGATTATGCATACCGTCTTCGCCTGGATTCTGAGCGATCTTCGCCCCCCGCAGGGCTGACGCCCGAAGGCATTTGCAGTATACTCCCGCCCTAAATTCTTAAACTGGCGTGGGTGTTTTTTACCCGCATCAAAAACGTAAGGTATCCAGGTGAATATTCAGGCTCTTCTCTCAGAAAAAGTCAGTCAGGCACTGATTGCCGCAGGTGCGCCTGCGGATTGCGAACCACAGGTTCGTCAGTCAGCGAAAGTACAGTTTGGCGACTATCAGGCTAATGGCGTGATGGCAGTGGCTAAAAAACTGGGCATGCCGCCGCGACAGCTCGCTGAGCAGGTACTGACGCATCTGGATCTCACCGGCATCGCCAGCAAAACCGAAATCGCCGGTCCAGGCTTTATCAACATTTTCCTTGAGCCTGCATT
This sequence comes from Enterobacter cloacae complex sp. AR_0002, assembly GCF_001922365.1. Classification (NCBI taxonomy): domain Bacteria; kingdom Pseudomonadati; phylum Pseudomonadota; class Gammaproteobacteria; order Enterobacterales; family Enterobacteriaceae; genus Enterobacter; species Enterobacter cloacae complex sp. AR_0002. The sequence goes on along the minus strand of NZ_CP018814.1, from coordinate 777,659 downwards.
CCTGGCAAGCCACGTTGACGCGGCGCTGAAATCTGACCGTCTGGGCGTGGCTCAGCCAGAAGCGCAGACCGTGGTGGTTGACTACTCCGCGCCAAACGTGGCGAAAGAGATGCACGTCGGTCACCTGCGCTCCACCATCATCGGTGACGCGGCAGTGCGTACCCTGGAGTTCCTTGGTCACAAGGTGATCCGCGCTAACCACGTAGGCGACTGGGGCACGCAGTTCGGCATGCTGATCGCGTATCTGGAAAAACAGCAGCAGGAAAACGCAGGCGAAATGGCGCTGGCAGACCTGGAAGGTTTCTACCGTGAAGCCAAAAAGCACTATGACGAAGACGAAGCCTTCGCCGAGCGCGCGCGCAGCTACGTGGTGAAACTTCAAGGTGGCGACCCGTACTTCCTCGAGATGTGGCGCAAGCTGGTGGACATTACCATGTCCCAGAACCAGCTTACCTATAATCGTCTGAACGTGACCCTGACCCGTGACGACGTGATGGGTGAAAGCCTGTATAACCCGATGCTGCCAGGCATTGTGGCGGACCTGAAAGCTAAAAATCTGGCGGTGGAAAGCGAAGGCGCAACGGTGGTGTTCCTTGATGAGTATAAAAACAAGGAAGGCGAACCGATGGGCGTGATCGTCCAGAAAAAGGATGGCGGCTATCTTTACACCACCACCGACATCGCCTGTGCGAAATACCGTTACGAAACCCTGCATGCGGACCGCGTGCTGTATTACATCGACTCCCGTCAGCATCAGCATCTGATGCAGGCGTGGACTATCGTGCGTAAAGCGGGTTATGTGCCGGATTCCGTGCCGCTGGAACATCACATGTTCGGCATGATGCTGGGTAAAGACGGTAAGCCGTTCAAAACCCGTGCGGGCGGCACCGTGAAGCTTTCCGATCTGCTGGATGAAGCGCTGGAACGCGCGCGTCGCCTGGTGGCCGAGAAGAACCCGGACATGCCTGCTGACGAGCTGGAGAAACTTGCTAACGCGGTGGGAATTGGCGCGGTGAAATACGCGGATCTCTCCAAGAACCGTACCACCGACTATATCTTCGACTGGGACAACATGCTGGCGTTTGAAGGCAACACGGCGCCATACATGCAGTACGCTTATACCCGCGTACTCTCCGTCTTCCGTAAAGCCAATATCGACGAAAGCGTGCTGGCGAATGCTACGGTGTCTATTACCGAAGACCGTGAAGCACAGCTGGCTGCCCGCCTGCTTCAGTTCGAAGAGACGCTCTCCGTGGTCGCGCGTGACGGTACGCCGCACGTTATGTGTGCTTACCTGTACGATCTGGCCGGTCTGTTCTCTGGCTTCTACGAACACTGCCCTATCCTCTCTGCCGAGAGCGAAGCGGTGCGCCACAGCCGCCTGAAGCTCGCGCAGCTGACGGCGAAGACCCTGAAGCTCGGTCTGGATACTCTGGGTATCGAAACCGTAGAGCGTATGTAAAAAATAAACCCGGCAAGCGCCGGGTTTTTTATTATCAGAAATACTTCCGCAAATACTCCGTCAGGCACAGTATCGCCATCGCCTGCCCGTACGGCATCGACGTGAGCGGTATCTGGCGGTAAAACGCCAGATCGCTTCCCATCCCGGTCCCGAACGAGGTTTGCAGCAGCTCCCCTTCCGGCGAGATGTTTTTCACGATACCGCGAATCGCTTTCTCCGCCACCTCTGCGTACTCTGCGCCGACATAACGCTTGCGCACGGCTTTCAGAATGCCGTAGGCAAACCCTGCCGTGGCCGACGCCTCCAGATAAGATTCAGGATCGTCCAGCAGCGTATGCCACAAGCCACTCTCGTCCTGAAATTTTGCCAGTGCGGCGATCTGCGCGTTCAGTACCTGCACCAGATAGCGACGAACGGCGTTGTTTTCCGGCAGATCCACCAGCTCGAGGAAATCCGGGATCACGATGGTCAGCCAGCTGTTGCCGCGCGCCCAGCGGGCCCGGGCAAAGTTGTGATTGCCGTCGTAATTCCAGCCGTGGAACCACAGCCCCGTCTCCCGATCCATCAGGTTCTGTACGTGGAGCAGGAACTGATAGATCGCCTCCTCGACGTACTCCGGCTTGTTCAGCAGCTTGCCGATTTTCGCCAGCGGCAGCACCGTCATCATCAGCGTGTCATCCCACATTTGCTGATGGTTCTCTTCCGCCAGGGTGATGTGCTGCATGCCACCATGTTCGGTGCGCGGCATATCATTCATCGCCCATTCCGCCCAGCTTTCCAGCCACGGCAGCCAGGCCGGGTTTTTGGTCTCTTCGTAGCGATACGCCAGCGTCAGGAACGGCGACATGGTATTCACGTTTTTGGTGGTTGCGCCTTCAGCGAAACGGTCAGTAAACCAGCTGTCGATAACCTCGCGCATGCCTTCGTCACCGGTCTGGCAGTAATACTGCCAGATACCGTATAAACCGACGCCGTGGGTCCATTCCCATCCGGCCCAGCCTTTGGTGTCGATCACGCGCCCGTCGTCCAGCCGCAGCAAAAACTCACCCGTTTTGTCGTGGATATTGACCAGGTTATGCGTCACCTTTTGAATCAGCGATTTCAGCTCATCCCTGGCGATAAAGCGCTCAGGCTGACGCAGTAACGGGCTATGTTTGACAGGCCAAACTTTCATCATCTTAACCTCTGTTGTATGTCGAATTCAGTACCGCGCGATCCTTCAGCGAAGGGGCCGCCGGCTTATTGCGATTCAGATAACCGATATTGTTGTTGCCCCACAGGGATTCATACGGCATACCGGCCAGCATCTCCACGGTGGCGCGGGCCTGCGGGGTCACCGCCTCTGGCATCGCATGGCCGGACTCGCGCATTTTCGCGGTCTCTTCACGCAGGGTGCTGTGGGTCTGCAAATTGAGTTTGAAGCGCAGGGAGACCAGGAAGCCGCAGAACAGTACCAGAATGGTGCCGACGCTCAGGATCATCAGGATAGTGTGGCTCACTTCCGCAGGCTGCACTTTTTGCCCGCTGACAAAGCCCGACATCTGCATCACGATCCCCACCAGCATCACCGCACCGGCCTGAGACGCTTTACGGGTCAGCGTCATGATGCCCGCGAAGATCCCTTCGCGACGCTGACCGGTGATCACTTCGTCCACGTCCGCAATGTAGGTGTAGGTATTCCACGGTACGTAGTTGATCCCCCCGCGACCAAGACCGGCAACCGCAGAGATCAGCAGCAGCAGAGCGTAAACGTCGCTCAGGCCCGCGTAATAAAGTACCGCGTAAGAGAGCGAAGCCAGACCAAACAGCACGACCACCATGCGGTAAGACGGCGCAGGTCCGAAGCGAATGCACAGCGGGATCATGCCGATCACGGCGAGGAACTGGAAGATGGCCATCGTGCCCAGCAGGTTGGACGCCATTGACGCCTCCTGCATCAGCACAAATACCACGTAATAGGTAAACACGGCATTAAAGACGTCCTGTGCGATGTAGCCGCCAAGGTACATCCCCAGATGCTGGCGGAAAATCTTGATACGCAGCGTCGAACTTAATTCAACAAAAAGGCGATTCAGGCTCTGCCCAAGGGTCAGCTTTTTCTTCTCTTCTTCGGCACGCAGGGCCGCTTCAGACCACTCTTCCCGCGGGCGCTCCCAGGTAAAGAACCAGACGAACGTAAGCATCAGTGCGCAGAGTACGGAGAAGACCAGGCTTGCATAGAAGAAGGAGATCGCGTTGTCTTTGCCGAAATGCGTGAGCAGGATCCCCGGGAGGAAGGAAGCCAGAATAGCGGACATCTGCGCCATAGAGATACGCGCCCCGGAGAATTTGGTTTTCTGTTTGAAATCGTCCGTCATCTCCGGCACCAGCGTTTCGTATGGCACCAGGATCATGGTGTAGACGATATCAAAGATCAGATAGGTCAGCAGGTAGTACCAGAAACTCATGTCCCCTACCCACATCAGCGAGTAGCTGAAAACGCAGGGAATACCGAGCAGGATGAAGAACTTACGACGGCCAAAACGCTTGCCCAGCCAGGTGGTGCCAAAGTTATCGGTTAAAAAGCCCATTAACGGGCTGACAACCGCATCCAGCACCCTTGCGGCGGCGAAGATAAAGGTTGCTTCAATCGGTGTGAGTCCACAGAAGGTGGTATAAAAATACAAAAGCCAGGCGGCCGTCAGGGCGGTGGTTCCCGCCCCGAGGAAGTCCCCTGACCCGTAAGCAAGATAATTTGCGAGTCCAATTTTACGTGTTTTCATTGCCGTCAACCCTAATCAGTTTTGGGAGACTCCCTGTAAGCAAACCTCGTCCGGGAGTTTTTACACGGCTACAGTAAAAGTATCGACCTGTTGATACCTTTCTGTTTCTGCCATCACAAAGGGGTGAATGGCAAAAATGCAAAGAGTGTCAATACGCGTGTCACTGATTTATAAAACAGCGTTTCTTTTGTATCAAAAGGGAAGGTCAATTTTGCGAGCCAGCCTTCAGAAATGCCTGAAGACTGGTGAAAAGGCAGGCAGTTAGCGGTAGTTGACGAGCACCTCGTTGCGCTGAACTTTCAGCGCCGGGATCAGACGTCCACCGCCTGGCACTTCCCAGATAAAGCGTAAAGGCTCCTGAGCAGACACCCCGTTGAAGGCCTGGGTGGTGCCACTTTGTCCCTCGATTTCCGCGCAGCGGGTCAGCGAGCACAGACGCACCCGCAACCCGGCTGGTGTGGGTCCCGTCAGGGTGTAATTCCAGGCCACCAGCGTCATCTGCCCGGACACGGGCTCAGAGGCGGACAACGGACGGGAGGAGATCGACTCCCCGCGATGGTTGAGCGTTAAGCCTATACTGCTGGCCTGCCATGCCCCCTCGCCTGCGGCCTGCGCCGCCAGCGGGAAAAGTAAGATCCACAGCCACTTCCGCATTATTTCCCTCCTATGGTCGCCGTCATGCGAATATTGCGGTTATCGGACAGCTCCATATTCGACAGCACCACCAGCTGGTTCAGGCTCCGGCGCAGGAAGCGCGACAGCAGCGGACGCAGCGCATGATTCACCAGCAGCACCGGCGGCGCGCCCAGCATCTCCTGACGCGCCAGCGCCTCCTGGGTTTGCGCCAGTAATCTGTCCGCCAGACCCGGCTCCAGCCCGCCACCGCCCTGCAACGCCTGAAGCAGCAGCCGTTCCAGCGGCGTATCCAGGCCAATGACCTGCACTTCGCCGGTTCCCGGGAACCATTGCTGGGTAATGGCGCGTCCGAGCGCCACGCGTACCACCGCCGTCAGTTCGTGCGGATCGCTTTGCAGCGGCGCATGTTCGGCCAGCGTCTCAAGGATGGTACGCATATCGCGAATGGGCACCTTCTCGTCGAGCAGGTTTTGCAGCACTTTATGCAGGGTGGTTAAGGTCAGCACGCCCGGCACTAAATCTTCGGTCAGTTTCGGCATCTCCTGCGTTACGCGGTCGAGCAGCTGCTGCGCCTCCTGACGACCAAACAGTTCCGCAGAGAACTGGCCAATCAGATGGTTGAGGTGCGTCGCCACCACGGTACTGGCCTCAACAACCGTGTAACCCTGGATCTGCGCCTGCTCTTTCAGAGCGCTCTCAATCCAGATTGCCGCCAGACCAAAGGCCGGGTCGGTCGTCTGCTCACCCGGCAACGTGCCTGCGGCCGTGCCCGGGTTAATTGCCAGCCAGCGGCCGGGGTACGCATCACCGCTGCCGATTTCTACCCCTTTCATCAGGATGCGATAGCGCGCGGGCGGGAGATCCATGTTGTCCCGGATGTGGACCACCGGCGGCAGGAAGCCCATATCCTGGGCGAATTTTTTACGAATGCTGCGGATACGGCCAAGCAGTTCACCATCCTGCTGGAAATCCACCATCGGGATCAGGCGGTACCCCACTTCCATCCCCAGCGAATCTTCGAGCTGAACGTCGTTCCAGGTGGCCTCCACCGCCTGGGTGTTCTCAGGCATTTTGACCGGCGCTGGCTCTGCCTTAGGCTGCGTTTCACGGCCACGCATCCACCAGGCAAGGCCCAGCAGCGCGGCAGTAAACAGCAGGAATACCAGGTTTGGCATGCCAGGCACCATACCGAGCAGGCCCAGTACCGCCGCGGAGAGCAGCATAACGCGCGGGTTGCTGAACAACTGCCCCACCATCTGCTCGCCTACATCCTGATCGGTGCTGACGCGGGTCACAATCACACCCGCCGCGGTGGAGATCACCAGCGCCGGGATCTGCGCCACCAGACCATCACCAATGGTCAGCAGCGTATAGCTTTCCGCTGCGTGGCCCATGTCCATGCCGTGTTGCAGCACGCCGACAAGCAGGCCGCCGACGACGTTAATCACCATGATCAGAATGCCCGCGATGGCGTCACCGCGCACAAACTTACTCGCACCGTCCATGGAGCCGTAGAAATCTGCCTCCTGGGTCACTTCGGCACGGCGTTTTTTTGCTTCATCTTCCGCGATCAGCCCGGCATTCAGGTCGGCGTCGATGGCCATCTGCTTACCCGGCATCCCGTCGAGCACGAAGCGCGCGCCTACTTCTGCGATACGCCCCGCACCTTTAGTGATAACCATGAAGTTGATAATCACCAGAATGACGAACACCACGATACCGATGGCGAAGTTGCCGCCCACCAGGAAGTGACCGAAGGCTTCGACCACCTTGCCCGCCGCCGCCGCGCCGGTGTGCCCTTCCATCAAGATGATACGCGTGGAGGCAACGTTCAGCGCCAGACGCAGCAGCGTGGTGAACAGCAGGATCGTTGGAAACGCGGCGAACTCCAGCGTGCGCTGGGTGAACATCGCCACCAGCAACACCATGATGGACAACGCAATGTTGAAGGTGAAAAGCAGGTCGAGAATAAATGCCGGTAACGGCAGCACCATCATCGACAGAATTAGCAGGATCAGAATCGGTCCGGCAAGGATCTGCCATTGCGTCGATTTCAGGTTGCCGGGCAGGCGCAACATTGCCACCAGATTAGCCATCAGTGTCCTTCTCGTTCAAAAAATCCAGTGCTTCAGGCACCGGAAGGTTCTCAGGTTTTACAGGTCGTTGACCGCCGGCTAAACGCCAGCGTTTCAGTTGCCACACCCAGGCCAGCACCTCTGCGACAGCGGCGTAGAGCTGGCCCGGGATCTGTTGTCCAATTTCCGCGTGGCGATACAGCGCACGGGCCAGCGGCGGTGCTTCCAGGATCGGTACGCGGTTTTCCGTCGCGATTTCACGAATGCGCAGCGCAATCAGCCCGGCCCCTTTCGCCACCACTTTCGGCGCGCTCATTTTGTTTTCGTCGTACTGAAGCGCCACGGAGTAGTGGGTCGGGTTGGTGACGATGACGTCGGCTTTCGGCACATCTTCCATCATGCGCCGACGCGCGGCGGCACGCTGCATCTGCCGGATACGGCCCTTAACGTGGGGGTCGCCTTCCATCTGTTTATATTCATCGCGGATGTCCTGACGCGACATTCGCAGCTTTTTGATATGGGAATAGATCTGGAAGATAACGTCGAACGCCACCATCGGAATAATGCTGAGTACCACCAGCAGCGAGCATAACCCGACCAGGTTCAGGGCATTTTTCATCGCCGTCATCGGGGACTCGCTGATCAGGCGCATCATCTCCGGCCAGTGGTGCCACAGAAAAAACCCGGCTGTACTGCCCATAAGAAGCGATTTCAGGATCGCTTTAAGAAGCTCAGCCCCGGTTTGCGCGGAGAACATTTTCGCAATACCGGGTAGCGGGTTGAGCTTGGAGAATTTCGGTTGCAGCGATTTACCGCTGAACACCAGGCCACCGAGCATGACCGGCGAAACAAGGGCCACGATGACCACGCCCGCGATCAGCGGCAGCAAGGCGATCATCGCGCTTTTCACAAGGTTGATGATTTGAATGAGGATCAGATTGGGGTCATTGACCATGCTGTGATCAAAACGTAAGCCAGCAGAGAGCATTCCCGCCAGTCTGCGGGCGAGCATCTCCCCGCCCCACCAGATTATGCAGACGCCCACCACCAGGATCAGCAGGGATGTCAGCTCTCGGGATCGGGGGATCTGCCCATCCTCACGGGCTTTTTCAAGTCGGTGGGGTGTGGGGGCTTCTGTTTTGTCGTCGTTCTCTTCTGCCACTGTGCCTGCTCGCAGCCCATTAATTCACGGGTATCATGCCAGCGCAGAGAAAATCCAATGGCGGGAAAAGCCCGTTTATTCGGGCTCTTTTCGCTGTTTTTGTTCTGAGCTGCCTCAGGCCGCGTTAACGACCTGAGGCAGAACGGGCAATCAGAAACCAAGGCTATCCAGCAGATCGTCCACCTGGTCCTGGCTTGCCACCACGCCCGCTTTGCTGGTGTCAAGCTGTGGACCATTGAGCAGGCTTTCGTTCTCGCGTTTCGGACGGGCAGCCGGTTCCGGAATGTTCTCCAGCAGCACCATCAGCAGCTGACGTTCAATCTCCTGAATCACATCCATCATGCGCTTGATCACCTGGCCGGTAAGGTCCTGGAAATCCTGCGCCATCATGATGTCCAGCAGCTGGGCGTTAGTGAAGCTGGTGTGGCCCGGCACGTCACCCAGGTACTGACGGGTATCCGTTACCAGTTCGCGGGCATCCGCCAGCTCAATAGGGTTCTCAAACCACTCATCCCAGCGTTTGCTCAGCGCTTTCGCACCCTTCTCCATGGCATCCTGGTGCGGCTGCGAGGCTTCAACGCTGTTCAACGCACGCTCGGCCGCCTGCGCGGTCATCTGCACGACGTAGTCCAGACGGTCGCGCGCGTCAGGGATGGCTTCCGCCGCTTCGGCGATCGCCTGGTCCAGCCCCAGCTCACGCAGGCTGTCGCGCAGCATGCGGGTCAGGCTACCAATGCGGGCAATAATGTCGCTCGGAGAATGTTCTTCAACGGGTTTCATAGCAGGTTGCAACATATCCATCACCTCACATGCCGAGTTTCTCGAAGATCTTCCCGAGCTTCTCTTCCAGAGTCGCCGCGGTGAATGGCTTCACCACGTAGCCGCTTGCGCCCGCCTGTGCAGCGGCAATAATGTTCTCTTTCTTCGCTTCTGCGGTCACCATCAGTACCGGCAGAGAGGCCATACCTGCATCCGCGCGGATGGTTTTCAGCAGTTCGAGACCGTCCATGTTCGGCATGTTCCAGTCGGAAATCACAAAACCAAACCCGCCAGCCTGGAGCTTGTTCAGCGCATCCACCCCGTCTTCTGCTTCTTCAACATTGTTGAAGCCCAGCTCTTTCAGCAGGTTGCGCACAATGCGACGCATGGTGGAAAAGTCATCCACAACCAAAAACTTAAGCTCTTTATCCGCCATAAAATAATACTCCTGAGTCAAATACGTATTGCCTGTCCGGCACTGATTTTCGCCAGCATCTGCTGGCTTACCTGGCTAAGATCGACCACTTCGCTTACGCCACCCATATTGATGGCCTCGCGCGGCATGCCGAACACCACACAACTTGCTTCATTCTGCGCAATCGTCCAGGCGCCAGCCTGGTGCATCGCAAGCATTCCGGCGGCGCCGTCGTTACCCATCCCCGTCAGGATCACCCCAACGGCGTTGCGCCCCGCATGTTTCGCCACCGAATGAAACAGCACATCCACCGACGGACGGTGCCGGTTAACCGGCGGCCCGTCATGAATTTTGATTTGATAGTTCGCCCCGCTGCGCGCCAGCTCCATGTGCTTGTCACCCGGGGCGATATAGGCGTGACCCGGCAGCACGCGCTCGCCGTCTTCCGCCTCTTTCACGCTGATCTGGCACAGCTTATTCAGGCGCTCCGCGAACGAGCGGGTAAAGCCCGGCGGCATATGTTGCGTAATCAGAATACCCGGGCTTGAGAGCGGCAATGGCTGGAGTACATGGCGAATTGCCTCTGTTCCTCCGGTTGACGCGCCAATCACCAGCAACTTTTCCGAGCTGAGTAACGGCCCCGCCTTCAGGGTTGCCGGGGCTGCCGTCGGTTTATGCGCGGCAAGCTTCGCCCGGGACGCGGTGCGGATCTTCTCGGCGATCATCTCGCTGTACGCCAGCATCCCCTCGCGAATGCCGAGCTGCGGCTTGGTGACAAAATCCACCGCCCCCAGCTCCAGCGCGCGCAGGGTGATTTCTGAACCCTTACCGGTCAGAGATGACACCATCACCACCGGCATCGGGCGCAGGCGCATTAATTTTTCCAGGAAATCGATGCCATCCATGCGCGGCATTTCAACATCCAGCGTCAGCACGTCGGGGTTATATTTTTTGATTAAATCCCGCGCGACCAGCGGATCGGGCGCTGTCGCCACCATCTCCATATCGCTGTGGCTATTGATGATTTCGGTCATGATCTGACGCATCAGCGCCGAATCATCGACAGACAATACCCTGATTTTACTCATGCTTTTTCCTTACTCAGCGCATATACCGTTTGCCCACGCAGGCTAAACTCACGCACGAGGTTGCTGAAGTTTTCCGAGTGCCCGGCAAACAGTAAACCGTCAGGCTTGAGGAACGGAACAAAGCGACGCAAAATGTCCTGTTGCGTCGTTTTATCAAAATAGATCATCACGTTACGGCAAAAAATGGCGTCGAATGGCCCCGGCACGTTGTACTGCTTATCCAGTAAATTAACGGGGGCAAATTCCACGCAGTTCGCCAGCTCCTGGCGTACGCGCACCAGTCCTTCATGCGGGCCGGTACCGCGCATGAAGTAACGCTGTAGCTGCTGGGGAGACAGCGTTTTCAGCTCATCCTGGCGATAAACGCCGTTACGGGCTTTTTCCAGCACTTCCGTGTCGATGTCGCTGGCGTACACTTTCCAGCGACCCGGCGCCATGCCCAGGGTGTCCGCCAGGGTGATGGCCAGCGAGTACGGCTCTTCCCCGGTAGAGGCCGCCGCGCTCCAGACGCGATACTCTCCGCTACGGCGACGGGCGTGTTCCGCCAGCACCGGGAAGTGATGCGCCTCGCGGAAAAACGCGGTCAGGTTGGTGGTTAATGAGTTGATAAATGCCTGCCATTCGGCGCTGTTCTGGTTCGCTTCGAGCATGCTCAGATAGCGGCCAAAATCGTCCAGCCCCAGCGTGCGCAAGCGCCGCACCAGCCGGTTGTAGACCATGTCTCGCTTATGGTCCGCAAGCACGATCCCCGCACGCTGGTAGATTAACTGACATATCCGACGAAAATGCGCGTCGGACAGCGCGAGGCGCTGTGTCATCTGCAACAATAATGACGTTTGCCCTGAGGGCATGGGTGATGTCATAGCGCCTTCTCAATCACATTCAGGATACAACGGGCACGGCCTGTGACCGTCCGACTTCTGTTACTGCTTCAACGTGCTCTTTCACATTAAATACGGCGACTAACCCGGTAAGGTGATCCGCCTGGTTTGCCAGCTGATCGGTCGCAGCCGCCGCCTCTTCCACCAGTGAGGCGTTCTGCTGTGTAACCTGATCCATCTGTGTAACGGCCTGCGCCACCTGCTCAATACCACGGCGTTGTTCATCAGACGCCGAGGCAATCTCGCCCATAATGTCGTTAACCCGCGTCACGGAGGTGACTATCTCGTGCATGGTCTGCGCGGCGGTATCCACCAGCGCGGAGCCCTGCTGTACGCGGGAGACCGACTCTTCTATCAGCCCTTTGATCTCTTTCGCCGCATTGGCGCTGCGGCTGGCCAGGTTACGCACTTCACCGGCAACCACCGCGAACCCGCGCCCCTGCTCGCCGGCACGCGCCGCTTCCACCGCCGCGTTCAGCGCCAGAATATTGGTCTGGAACGCGATACCGTCGATAACGCTGATAATGTCGCCAATTTTCTGCGAGCTGGCGGCAATCTCCTGCATCGTGCTGGCGACGTGAGAAGCCTGATCGCCCCCACGTTTCGCCGTCATCGCGGCCTGTTTTGACAAGTCGGACGCCTGACGCGCGTTATCGGCGTTCTGGCTTACCGTCGCGGTCAGTTGCTCCATGCTGGCCGCCGTCTGCGCCAGCGATGCCGCCTGCTGTTCAGTACGGGAAGAGAGGTCGTTATTGCCTGCCGCAATCTCGGAGATCCCGGTATGCATGGCGTAACTGCCCTGGCGAACGTTGCTTACCGTTTCCCGCAGCGAACTCTGCATCGCCTTCAGGCTGGCGAAAATCGCTGATATTTCATTCCTGCCATACACGGCCACCGGACGCGCCAGGTCGCCCTTCGCAATACTGTCGAAGTGACTGCTGACGATGGCCAGCGGCTGGACGATCATTTTGCGCGACCACCACAGCGAGCCGCCGGTCAGCAGGGCCGCCAGGATTACCATAGTCAGGAATATCACCCCTGACATGCGGTAACTGGTACGGCTGTCCGCACCGGCACGCGCCACAAACTGGTTAATATCCTGCTGCCATGCGTTAAAGCTGTCGTCAAACGCCGCCTGAGACGCCTGCACCGGCGCGGTCAGGAAGTCAGAAAGCTGGTTGTTCTCCAGCCACGTCGCCTGATGGTCGAGATCGCCGTACCACACATCAAAGGTCTTTTTCATGGCGACTTTGAGCGCTTTCTCTTTCTCACTGACCGCCTCCTGCGCCGTAAAAGCCTTAAACTGCGCGTCGGCCTGCTTCAGGCTGCTGCGGGCCACAACCATCAGCCCCTTAATATCCTCCGGCGGATAGCTCAGCGCGGTTAACGTCCCTGCTTTGTTCAGCGCAGTGCTTGCCTGCAACAGCACGGCACGCGTTTGTGCCAGTGCGGAGCGCTGCTGATTACTCGTCTCAACTTCCTGCAAATTCTGATAGCCATCGCGAAACGCCCAGAAAGACAACCCGTTACTGCCAACCTGCAAAACCCCACACAGGATCAGAATCAAAAACAGTGTGGTCGAGATACGAATACGATTTAACATCCACGCTCCCATCAAGCGGCAAGCAGCCGCGGTTTAATTGTCAGTCAAAATGTTTCCCAGTTTTCATCTTGTCCGGTCACCGCTGCGCGCGTACGTGCTGTCACGGGCGCCGGGGCTGCTTCGCCGTACACCGACCGCGAGCTGACCGTATTTGTTGTTTTTGAAGTAAGACGGAACGCCGAGACGGCCATTTTCAGGCGGCTCGCCTGGTCCTCCAGCGCAGCGGCCGCGGCAGCGGACTCCTGCACCAGGGCGGCGTTTTGCTGCGTCACACGATCCATTTCCGATACCGCCAGGGCGACCTGGTCAATACCACGACTCTGCTCATCCGATGCAGAGGCGATTTCACCCATGATGTCCGTCACGCGCGTCACGGCATTCACGATGTCATTCATGGTTTCACCCGCACTTTCCACCAGCACCGAGCCGGTATCCACGCGTGAAACAGAGTCTTCAATCAGAGCTTTGATCTCTTTCGCCGCATTGGCGCTGCGGCTGGCGAGGTTACGCACTTCGCCGGCGACTACGGCAAACCCGCGGCCCTGCTCGCCCGCACGCGCCGCTTCAACGGCCGCGTTCAGCGCCAGGATGTTGGTCTGGAAGGCGATGCCGTCGATAACGCTGATGATGTCGGCGATTTTCTTCGAGCTGTCGGCAATGTCATGCATGGTTTTCACCACGCCGTCGACCACCCGACCCCCGCGCTGGGCGGTATCGGACGCGCTTTCTGCAAGCTGCGACGCCTGACGGGCGTTGTCGGCATTCTGCTTCACGGTCGCGGTGAGCTGCTCCATGCTGGCCGCCGTCTCTTCCAGAGCGGACGCCTGCTGTTCGGTACGGGACGAAAGATCGTTGTTGCCCATCGCGATTTCACTCGTGCCGGTATAGATGGCATCCGCCCCCTCGCGCACGTTGGCGACGGTATCAATCAGCGAACGCTGCATATGGTCGACGCTGGTTGCCAGCTCGGTGATCTCATTGCGGCCAGAAACGGACAGCGTTTTCGTGAGATCGCCCCGGCCAATATCACGGATATGGGCAATGACGCGGCCAAGCGGGTTAAGAAGGATATGACGAATGCCGTACCACACGGCCACCAGCACTATGACCAGCGCGAGGGCGAGAACCGCCATCTGCCATTTCGCGAAACGGTAGTCGTTCTGGCTTTGCGTGAACGCGGAGTGATAAAGCTCGCCGCTGGCTTTAGCGTACTCGCCGAGCGCCGCGCCGAGGGCGTTCTGCATTCCCTGGGTCGGCTGCGCGAAATAGGCGTCCATATTGCCCTTCTCCAGGAACTGCACCAGCTCCGTGAGGCCGGCGAAGTAGGCCTGATATTTTTCATCTATGTTCGCGCTCGCCTGCGCCATTGCCGGCTGAGGGGCGATTTTTTTGAAGGCGTCGTAATGTTTCGCCGCGTCTGCCAGCGTGGCGCGCGCATTCTTCAGCAGTTCCGTTTTTGCGCTGCTCTGCTGGTTATTTGGGTCCATCATCATGCGGGCAGACGAGCGGCTCAGGTTGATACGCGTCTGCAACATCAGATCCCAGGTCGTGGTCAGTTCGCTTTGCTGCATTCGCAAATCGTTCGAGGCCGCGAAGCTGTCCTGGTTCTGTTTTAACGACGAGAAAAAGAGGCCGCCAGAAGTAAGCTGAAGAAGTGCGAAAATGACCAGCACCATCATAAGCATTGTGACAACGCGGATACGGTTCAACATACAACACCTTCTCATAGATTTATTAACGGTGTTATCGGCACAGGCCACAGGAACTTTACATTTGCGAAAGGGAAAAGCGCGGGAGTCAGAATGCGACGTCGACAATCAGCGTGTCGGTGTAGGTTCCGGCAGGCGGCGTGGCCTGGCTGGTCAGAACTTTGGCGGTGTAGTTGTAGGTACGTAAAAGCCCGTCCGTACTGACCTGCGATGAGCTGGCGCTGGCCCAGCGCTCGCTGCCGCTGCTACCCCAGCGGTTGCTGGTCGCCTCTTTGTAGATGTCGTAACTCATGAAGTTGCTGCCGCTGACCATACGACGCACGTTGTTCAGGGCATTTGCCCCATTATTAATGCCTATGGTGTAGGTGCTGCCTTTGGTACAGGTGACGGCAACCGACTGTGAAACGGTGGGAAAATTTTGCACCAGCGGCGCGCTGTTAAAATTCACGTCCGGCGTGGTCATGGTGCTGCAATCGTTGGTGACGGTCATGTTGAGGAGGATCGAGGTGGTTGCCGTGCCGGTTTGCGGGGTCAGGCACGCTCCGACCGCGCCAACGGCGCACACGTTGTAGTTAATGCTGAACGTTAACAACACCTGATACGGCCCGGCGGTGACGTTCTGCCCCATTACGGTCCGGAAATAAAGGGGAATGTTGTAGCGCCTTGAACCCAGCAGCCCGAGCAGCGTGTTTCCGCTCCAGGTATAGGCTTTGCTGATTTGTATTTCACTGTTTCCGCCGCAGCCGGACGCCCCGCACAGGCGCGTAGGAATGACATCGGTAATAGCCGCGTTGTCCGTACGCTTCATGGTCGCCCGGCTATTCGCAAAGACGGATGCCGAAGTGTAATTCAGCGTCACCGAGTCGTTGGTTAACAGGTTGAGAACGGTATCGCAGGTCACCACCAGCGTGCCCGTCGTTTCCACTTCCCCGGTGCCGCTGAGTGCGAACGAGGTGACGCTGCCAAACGAGGCATTCACCGTACTGACGGTACAGGCCGCCCAGCTGCCGCCGGAGCACAGCAGGAGAAGCGCGATTAACAGGCGTCTCACGGCGCCTCCCGACAGGTCAGCGGACCGTAGGTTTGCAGCTTATGCTCAGGGTTTGCACCAACGGTCAGCGTTGCCGTACAGCGTTTACCCTCCGGGGTGATGACCTCAAGCGGATTCACATCGTTGAGGTTTTCCAGCCAGGCGAGGCCGTCATAGCCGACAACCGCGCTGCTGCGGGATGCGCGTCTGACCTGGCTTCCCACCGGGATCGCATTGCCCTGCGCATCGTGCAGAATGACGCTGGCAACCCGCTCCTGCTCCATCGGGAAATCCACCAGATAACCGTTATGCCGACGAATCGCCACCCGACGCTCGGTCTCTTTCAGCCGGGTATCCGCAGGTAAGTTCAGGGTATCAATGCGGTAGCTTGCCGGGTAATAGGCGGAAACGCCGCTGACCAACAGATAACCTTTGTTATTGGTTTTACCAACCGGCTGGTTTTCGTAGCTGACGGGTACGTCCGGATGTCCGTCGGTGCTGATCACCACAAACGCATCGTTGATTTTGTTCGCCGCAAACAGCTCACCGTCCATCAGCACGACAGAACCCATCGCCTCGCCCCACCAGGTCATCATGCCCTTCTCACCGTAGCCGCCGCCCTGTAGCTCCACGTTGTTATTCCGCCAGCCGAGCGTGGCCTGCTGATAGTTACTCGACCGCGACTGGTTGGCCCAGGCCATGTTCCAGCTAAAGCCGCCGTCTGAAGGCATCGAGTGGTTGTAGTTAATGCGTTGAGTGCTGCCTGCGTCAGGGGTGTTTTCAAAGGTGACGGCGGCGCTGTCACGTTCGCCGAGGGGAACCTGCAACGACAGCGCAACCGTCCAGTCGCCCCGCTGCTGGTCACGGCTGGCAGCCAGATAAATACTGCTTGAGCCCCACAAATTACGGCTCCAGGAGAGGTTGAGCAGCTCAGTTTTTTTGCTGTCAAAACTTTCAACCCCGATCCACGCCGCGCCGATATTGCCGTAACCGCCGAGGTTAAAGGTTAAGGAATACTGGTCGGTATTGCGGCTCAGGCTGGCAACGGGGTTATCATTTTCATCATAAACGGTGGGCTGATCGTACAGGGCGAGGTTGCCGAAGCCACGGTCGCGCCGGGTATGCTGGGTCGCTACGCTAAACTCGCTGGTGTTGTACTGATAGCCCCAGTTTATCTGGCCGCCGCTATCGCCGCGCATGCGGCTTTGGGTCCACGAGGTATTTACCACGCCAAAACGCCCGAGCTTCAGCACCGTGCCCGCACCGCCGAGCGCCAGCGACTCCGCCCCTTCCGCATGCCCCTCCAGCGTCAGCCAGTCGGTCACCCCGTAGCGATACGATCCGCTGCCCGCCGCCGGGCCATAGTCAAAATTCTCAATACCGTAGTTACGCCGCAGGCTACCCAGCGTCACGGCGCCGTCGCTTAACCCCTGCTTAAGCAGATCGCTGCTGACATAAAACGGCAGCGTGGTACTCACCTGACGACCCAGCGCATCAGTGGTAACCAGCACCGCATCCCCGGCACCGTTGATATACGGCAGATTGGTGAGGGTAAACGGCCCCGGCTGAAGGCGGGTGGAGCCGGAACGGTAGCCATTAATAAAGAGATCGACCGAGGTCGGGACAGCCGCCTCGCCGGAAAACGCCGGCAGCGGCCAGGTCACCAGATCAGGACGCAGGGAGAAGTCGCGCCCGTAGCTGATCCCGCCCATGCGCACGCTGGTGCTCCAGCTCAGCGCATCGCTGATGACGTCCCCGACGGTCCAGGTGGTGGCATCTTCCTCGTTGGTGATCAGAAACGTTGAGTCGTAGCGCACGTACCCTTCCTGCTGCCCGCTGTTACCGGTGAAATTCTGCCGGGCGTAACCCGTCGATGAAAACGAATAATCCTCATTGAAATAGCGGAACTCGTGCCAGACCGACGCCTGGCCGCCCGTGTGCTCGGAATGGTTGGTATAAACGTCGTAATTGAGCAGCGCGCCGCGGCCATAGTGCGGCTTGCTATGCGTGTTCTGTTCGCTGAACGGCGTGATCCGCGCGGCGACCCAGTCCCGGGGGACCGTCAGCAACAGACGTTGGGCCGTGCTGTCGTACTCTGCGCGTACCGACGTAAGCGTCGAGAGATTCACCTCTCCGGCAGGCACATGGGCGGGCGGCAGCCCGGCGCGGAGCAAATCCGCGCCCGAAATAAACCAGGCACCCTCGCGCTGCGTCACCGGCACCACCAGACCCGTGTCATAGTGGTTCAGCACCAGGGCGAGCTGGAATACTGCTTCGCCGTTCATCGTCCGTGCATCCGGCGGCGGCGGTAAACTGTCGTCACCGGTTTCGGCAAAGGCGCTGGTACTGACGCAAAGCAGGATCATCATCGCCGGTTTCAGTTGACGGGCGTCGATTGCCATTGCGTATCCCTGGCATTAATTTGCGCGCTCATCCGGTTCGGCTGATAAATCCCTGCCGGAAGCGGCCAGCTTCGGGTGCTGCCTGGCAGCACATAACCCAGCAGCCCCTCGGCAACCGTGCGTTTTTGCCCGCCCTGCTCAACCGCAACCTGGCTGAGCCGGACGTGAACATCCCCCTGATTACGGACCTGAAGCGCGGGTTTCCCCCCCTCCTGAACGACCCGCCAGCTCAGCTGTTGGGTATTCGCCAGCGCGTGGTGTGCCCCTTCGTTGAGGGTGGGGATCCCCTGCCCATAAACAAATAAAGGAATCGAATAGCGCATTTGCAGTTTGAGGCCCATGGACGGTTCCGCTTTGGCATCCGGCTGGGGAATTTCATCCACAATAATGCGGTAGGCCTGCTCAACCCCCGACGGGATCGTCCCCTGCTTGATCAGGCGAATAAGCTGTTTACTGCCTTTAGCGATAGTCACGATCGGCGGGCTGGCGACCACATCCTGCTGGGCGGTGTAACGCTCATATCCGCCCTCCTGTTTCCAGCGCACAATGCGTATCTGCATTGTCGTGGCGCTGTTGCCCTGATTCTGGATCCACAATTCAGTTGCTCTGGCCTCTGCCGAAAGCCACGGATCGATGGGCCACAAAAGAATGGTTGCCGCTGCCTGCGCCTGGCCCGCTGCCAGAGCCGTTGCCCCCAACAGACCCACCAGGCCTGATCGCCTGAAAAATGGCTTCATCGATGTTCTCCCTTTCCTACCATGACAAGGTCACGGTGAGTTGATCTGAATATGTTCCCGGCAGGCTAAACCCCGTCAGGAGCGCGACGCCAAAAAGAGGCAGCGCGATGTTATTGCTGTTGGTATAGGTAATCGGTATGGCCTGGTTAACGCCAATTTCACTGTTCGCGGCCAGTGAGCTGCTGCTGTAGAGCCGGTAACCGACCACCTCTGTCCCGCCTGAACGCGTCATCCGCCTCACAGAGCTATAATTCTGACCGCCGTTAATGCTCATACTTAGCGCCACACCCGGTGTGCAGGCGATGGACAACGCGCCGTCGGCGACAAAGCTGGTGCTGACCGGCGTGTTGTCCACGCCATTGCGGGTTCCAAAATCCAGCGTCCCAAAGCGCCCGCCCGTGCCGGTACTCACCGAGCATCCTGGTACTACCGTCGCGCTCACCCTGAAGGACTGGGATGTCACCGCCCTGGCGTCGCAGATCATCATCAGCCCGACGATCAGGGCCAAAAAAGGGTGCACGACGCCCTCTGCGCTTTCGCGCAGACATAAACACAATGCCTTCATGGCTGAATCAGTAGGTGACGCTGACGTTAATCGTGTCGGTATAGGTTCCCGGTACAACCGTTACGCTATTGCCGCCGCCCGTTATGCGCCCGTAGAGGGTATAGCTGTTCACCCCGCCCGCTGTGGAAGCTACGGGCAACGCGGCGTTGTTAGCAATCACGTTGTTGTACCCGCTGTCGCTATAGAGGCTGTATGCCACGCCCTGTGCCGCATTGGCGGTGTTCACCAGATATCGGGCGGGTGTGCCGGGGGTGCCGACAACAGTTCCGGGTGCGGTCGCGTTGGTGTTGCCGGTGATCGCCACCGTGTAACTGGCAGTGGTACATTGAATGGTAAAGGTATTTCCGCCGCTGGCCCCGGTTAACTGGGTTGTCAGGGTGGAGAATGTCGCAGGATGGGTCCCGAAATCGAGTGTCCCGAAGTTAATGCCGTTTTGCGTTGGCGAGCCGTTGATCAAACAACCGTTCGTCAACGTCAGCGTCGCCCCGATAGTACCGCTACTGGTGACTGCCAGCGCCTGACCGACAGTCGCCGCCGTCAGCAGTGTACCCGCGCAGATAAAAAGAAGTTTTCTTTTCATTTACCACCCTCCAGAAGAAATAATGGTCCGCTTGCCATATTTTATTCATACTGTTCAGTATGTTAGCCCCGCTTAAACATTCCCCGGCGCGGTTACTGAGAATTTAGTTTATGGTTTACGCTTCAACCACTTTCAACGAAGGTGAGACACCCGCCCCCAATTAACAGACTATTAACAAACATTACAAAGAGTTAGCAAAATAAAACGGGCATTATTCTTGCTTAATCTGAGGATATATCGCGTGTAATGTGATCTGCATCACAATATATCGTTATGATAAAAACAACGAATTTCATAAAAATTAAAAACAAGTTGTAACTCACGCAGCTTTACTTCAATTTATGCCTCGAATATTTTCCTGCGCTTAAATAAAAATTTTGTATGCATCGACGCAGGAAACTCTTTTAGCGCATAGAGGATCTTTTTGTGGCAAGTGCAAACAAACTCACGCTCTTCATCGTGATTTTCATGCTGGCGGGTATTCTTTCAGGTGCGGCGATCCATGAGTATGCTTCGTCCGACGCGATACAGGCCTGGTCGGAGAACATTACGCTACTGACCGATATTTTCCTGCGGCTGATTAAGATGGTGATTGCCCCGCTGGTGTTCAGCACCCTGACGGTGGGCATTATGAAGCTGGGTGAAACGTCGACGATTGGGCGCGTCGGGGGTAAAGCGATGGTGTGGTTTATCAGCTCATCTGTGCTTTCCATTCTGGTGGGGCTGTTTATTGTTACCCTTGAACAACCCGGCAGCGGTCTGAACCTGAGCATTCCCACAGAGACGGTTGATACCGGCCTGGCCGTTAGTGGGATGTCGCTGAAAGCCTTCCTGTCACATACCATTCCAACCAGCATTGCCGGCGCGATGGCGAACAATGAGATCCTGCAAATTGTGGTCTTCTCGATGTTCTTCGGCATTGGCGGCGCGTCACTGGGCCAAAAATTCAACGCCCCGCTGGTCGCGGCGCTGGATGTGGTCTCCCACATTATGCTGAAGGTGACGGGCTACGTGATGTACGTTGCGCCGCTGGCCATTTTTGCCGCAATTTCGTCCGTCATTGCCACCCAGGGGCTGGGCATTTTGCTGAACTATGCCTCGTTTATTGGCGGTTACTATGTGGCGATCCTTCTGACCTGTCTGGTATTGCTGGCGGTAGGTTACATGGTGCTGAAAAAAGAGATTTTTCGTCTGGTGGCGATGCTGAAAGATCCGGTGCTGGTCGCGTTTACCACCAGCAGCTCTGAAGCGGCATACCCGAAAACGCTGGAGCAGTTAGCGCGCTTCGGCTGTTCACGGAATATCGCCTCTTTCGTCCTGCCGATCGGCTACTCGTTTAACCTGGTCGGCTCCATGGTGTACTGCTCGTTCGCCTCAATGTTTATCGCCCAGGCGTACAACATTCACCTGAGTTTCACCGAGGTGACGGTGCTGATGTTAACGCTGATGCTGGCCTCGAAAGGCATTGCGGGTGTACCGCGCTCGTCGCTGGTGGTGTTGGCGGCAACCATTCCGGGCTTTAATATTCCGGTGGCCGGGATCCTGCTGCTGATGGGGATTGATCATTTCCTGGATATGGGACGGTCCGCCATTAACGTGCTGGGGAACGGGATTGCGACGGCGATGCTGTCGCAGAATGAAGGGGCGCGGGAAGCGGAGGCAGAGCTGGTGGAGCAGGAGGCGTAAGGATACAAAAGAGCCGGGTGGCGCTGACGCTTACCCGGCTTCATTTTATGCTACATGATTCGCCGCAATATCCAGCAGCGCCATCTCTTCACTGTTCAGCAGCTTCTCAATATTCACCAGAATTAGCATACGCTCGCCGAGCGCACCCAACCCCGTCAGGTATTCCGTCGACAGCGTGACCGCAAACTCCGGCGCAGGACGGATTTGATCTGCGGTCAGCGACAGTACATCAGACACGCCATCCACCACGATCCCCACCACGCGCTGCCCCAGATTCAGGACGATCACCACCGTGTTATCGTTGTACTCCACATCGCCCTGGCTGAACTTCACGCGCAGGTCCACGATAGGCACAATCACACCGCGCAGGTTGGTCACACCCTTGATAAACGCTGGCGTGTTCGCAATGCGCGTTACCTGGTCGTAACCACGAATTTCCTGCACTTTCAGGATGTCGATACCGTACTCTTCATCACCTAAAGTGAAAACCAGGAATTCCTGCCCCGATGGCTCGCCCGCCAGTTTCGTTACGTTACTCATACCGGTCATGTTATTACCTTTTACTTAATCAGGCGGCTGTGTTCGCCACACGTTGTTCACGATTTAATCCCTGAAGTGCCGATACATCGACGATCAGCGCGACGCTACCATCACCCAGGATGGTGGCAGCAGAGATCCCCGGCACTTTGCGGTAGTTGCTTTCCAGGTTCTTAACCACCACCTGATGCTGACCAATCAGCTGATCAACCAGCAGCGCGTAGCGGCGTCCGGCGCTTTGCAGGATCACAACGATACCCTGCGTGGCCTCGGTTTTTGCCCCGTCCACTTCGAACACTTTCCACAGTTCCACCAGCGGCAGATACTCGCCGCGTACTTCGAGCACGCGCTCCCCGCCCGCCAGCGGATGCAGATCTTCTTCACGCGGCTGGAGGGACTCCATCACCGCGTTCAGCGGCAGAATAAAGACTTCGTCCGCCACTTTAACGGACATGCCGTCAAGAATGGCCAGCGTCAGCGGCAGCAGGATACGAATCGTGGTGCCTGCACCCTGCTTAGACTGGATCTCAACGTGACCGCCCATCTCCTGAATGTTACGTTTCACCACGTCCATGCCCACGCCACGGCCGGAAACGTCGGTGACCTGCTCTGCGGTTGAGAAGCCCGGGGCAAAAATCAGCATGCCCACTTCTTCGTCCGTCATGTTTTCGTTGACCGCCATTCCCTGCGAGATCGCCTTCGCCAGAATGCGCTCGCGGTTCAGGCCCGCGCCGTCATCGGTCACTTCGATGCAGATGTTGCCGCCCTGATGTTCCGCTGACAGGATCAGGTTGCCCACGGGCGATTTTCCGGCTGCCACGCGATTTTCCGGCAGCTCGATGCCGTGGTCGAGGCTGTTACGCACCAGGTGCGTTAACGGGTCGATAATGCGTTCGATCAGGCTCTTGTCCAGCTCGGTGGAGCTGCCCATCAGCGTGAGTTCGATCTGTTTGTTGAGCTTGCCGGCCAGGTCGCGCACCAGGCGCGGGAAGCGGCTGAAGACATATTCCATCGGCATCATGCGGATGGACATCACCGATTCCTGCAAATCGCGGGCGTTACGTTGTAACTGGCCCATGCTGGTGATGAGATCGCCGTGAGTCACCGGGTCCAGCTCGTTGGAACGCTGGGCCAGCATCGACTGGGTGATCACCAGTTCACCCACCAGGTTGATTAGCTGATCCACTTTCTCCACCGCCACGCGAATGCTCGTGGACTCGCTGGAACGCGCCGCCGGTTTTTCACCGCGGGCCGGGGCAGCCGTCTCTTTTGGCACGGCTTTCAGTGCCGGGGCAGCGGCAACTACCGCAGGGGTATTCTCTGCCGGAGCTGGCGCTTCAACGCCCCCCGCCTCGGTTTCAAACGCAATCTGATCCGCTTCAATGACGAAGCAGAGCACTGCCACGATGTCATCCTGACCGATCCCGCCGTCAAGCGTCGCGGCCAGGCTGTCTTTGCCCTTCACCACGTTGCTGAGCGTCGCCAGGTTCCCCAGCTCCTCTTCCAGCAGGTTGACCTCGTTCTCCTTCAGACGTGACAGCACCACGCGCAGTTTTCCTGCGGGCGCGTCAGGCGCCGTAGCGGGTTCGGCCACGGCGTCAACAACGCTCAGTTTTGCCGCAGGGACAGCGGGCGCAGACGCCTCACCTTTGGCTTCCAGCGCTAACTGACGCAGCGCGTTGCAGATGTATTCAAAGCTGGCGGCATCAGGCTCTGCCGAACTTTTATAGGCGTCGAGCTGTTCCTGCATAATATCTTTCGTTTCCAAAAACAGGTTGATAATGTCGGTATTGAGCTGCATCTCACCGCGTCGTGCTTCATCCAGCAGGTTTTCCATTAAATGGGTGGTTTCCTGCAAAATGGTAAATCCAAACGTTCCGGCTCCGCCTTTAATGGAATGCGCCGCACGGAAGATGGCATTGAGCTGTTCTGAGTCCGGCGCCTCGGGCACCAGATCCAGCAAATGTTGCTCCATATCGGCCAACAATTCGTCGGCTTCATCAAAAAATGTCTGGTAAAAATCGGTAATATCCATGCTCACGCTATCACCTCGAATTGGCTGGTGGCGATGTTGGAACGGCAGCCGAAGGGACGGCCCCAGGCTGTTTTAAATCGTCCAGTGACTCATTCTGACTTTCGGCGTTTTCATGCAGGATGGCCTGCTCCGCCTGCTGGTTCAGCACTAAAAGACTGATACGACGGTTGATGGCGTCATCCGGTCCGCGGTCGGTAAGGCGCATGGTTGCAGCCATGCCGACCACGCGCAGGACCTTGCCATCATCAAGCCCACCCGCCACCAGCTCGCGACGCGAGGCGTTGGCGCGATCGGCAGAAAGCTCCCAGTTGCTGTATCCTTTCTCTCCCGTGGCGTACGGGAAATCATCCGTGTGTCCGGACAGGCTAATGCGGTTAGGAATACCGTTCAGCACCGGTGCAATCGCACGCAGAATATCGCGCATGTAGGGCTCGACTTCGGCGCTGCCGGTTTTAAACATCGGCCGGTTCTGGCTGTCGATGATCTGAATACGCAGCCCTTCCTGTACCAGGTCAATTTTCAGATGCGGACGCAGCGCGCGCAGCTTGGGGTCCGCTTCAATCAGCTGATCCAGGTCACCGCGCAGTTTTTTCAGGCGCGCCTGCTCCATCCGTTTTTTCAGCTCGTCGATGTTAGGCTGTTTTTTCACTTCGCCCTGCTGCTGGGTGTAATCGTCACCGCCGCCGGGGATCGGGCTGTCGCTATTCGAAATGCGCGGCCCGCCGGTGACCGCCGTCGCCAGCGGCGTCCTGAAATATTCCGCAATCTGGATAAGCTCTTTCGGGCTGGAGATGGAGATCAGCCACATCACCAGGAAGAACGCCATCATGGCGGTCATAAAGTCGGCGTACGCGATCTTCCAGGAGCCGTGAGAACCGTGCCCGTGCCCCTTATGCTTGCGCTTTTTTACGATGACGATCGGATGGGACTGGTTTTTCATGCGTCCTCAGTTGTCGTCTGTTGGTTGGGGTTTTTCACCGCGCGCACGTGCTCTTCCAGTTCGATAAACGACGGACGTTCGCTGGAGTAGAGCGTCTTACGACCAAATTCGACGGCGATCGGCGGGGCATAACCGTTGAGGTTTGAGAGCAGCGTAATTTTCACGCACTGCATCATTTTGGTGGTTTCGGCGCTCTTCTGGCGCAGCACGCTCGCCAGCGGGGAGATAAAGCCGTAGGCAAGTAAAATACCGAGGAACGTCCCCACCATCGCGTGGGCAATCAGCGCGCCCAGCTCAGCCGCCGGGCGATCCGCCGAGGCCAGAGCATGTACCACGCCCATTACCGCCGCCACGATGCCGAACGCCGGAAGCGAGTCGCCCACCAGCGCCAGGCTGTTGGCCGGCACTTCGGATTCGCTCTCATGGGTTTCAATCTCTTCGTCCATCAGGGCTTCAATTTCGAAGGTGTTCATGTTGCCGCTGATGATCAGGCGCAGGTAATCGACGATAAAATCGAGCATCATCGCGTCGGCCAGAATACGCGGGTAGCTGGCGAAAATTTCGCTCTCTTTCGGATTTTCGATGTCCCGCTCCAGCGAGAACATCCCCTGCTGACGTGACTTCGCCATCAGGCGATAGAGCAGCGCCAGCAGATCCATATACATGCTTTTGGTGTATTTCGAGCGACGAAACAGCAGCGGAATCGCCTTCAGCGTGCCCTTGATCGATTTACCGTTGTTACCAACGATAAAAGCCCCTACCCCTGCACCGCCGATGATGACAAGTTCAGCCGGTTGATAGAGTGCTCCAAGGTGCCCGCCGGTCATCATGTAACCGCCGAAAACTGTACCGAGAACTACCAGGTAACCTAATAAGATAAGCACGACATCATCCTTCCGCTAGTGACTATGGCAGGACGTTCATTTCGAGCGCGAGACCTGAACGCAGGGTAAAAAAAAGCAGCGGTAATCGCTTACCGCTGCTGGAATCTTGCCCACAGGTTCGGGTTAAACAGCGTGTTCGATCTGTTCATCCAGCAGTTGTGGAATAATATCGGCAGCATCCCGGGAAAGTTTACGTCTTTTTACGGCTCGGGATGGAGGCTGGCACAAACTACAGGCGAAGCTGCCCGCAGGCTGATGCGCGTGGGTAATAAAATTGCCGTCACAGCAGTTGCAGCGCGACAATTCAAGCATGCCGCTTTCAACAAAACGCACCAGCGTCCAGGCGCGGGTCAGCGCCAGCAGAGGTCCCTCTTCCTGCTGCGGGCATTGCTCAAGGTAAAGTTTGTAGGCTTTGATCACGGCATCAACGCCGCTGCATAACCCCGTTTTAAGCAGGTACTGCCAGGCATTACAGAACATGGAAGCATGAATGTTCTGCTCCCAGGTCATGAACCAGTCAGTGGAAAACGGCAGCATGCCTTTTGGCGGCGGGCTACCACGCAGTTCTTTGTACAGCTTGATCAGACGACCACGGCTCAACTGCGTCTCGCTTTCCAGCATTTGTAAACGCGCGCCCAGCGTGATGAGTTCCATTGCCAGCTGGATATCACGGGCTTCCTGAACAATGCTTTTTTCGCTCATTGTTAAGCCCTTTTCTTCCGGGCTACGTCATCAGGCTGGCTGATTTCGTTGAGCAGACGGGTGGAGAGAAGAATACCGGTGTGGATTTGTTGCAGATCGTCCACGCGAGATTCCTGAGTCAGACGCGTAATGGTCTGCGGGTTATCAAAACGGAACTGGCAGACAAGTTGATTGGTTTCAGCCAGCTTGACCATTTGCGGGAGGGTTAATCCACCCAGCATGGTTGCCATCTCTTCGTTAACACCCAGACGAAACATCGCTGACGGTTTGTCCTGACTAATCAAACGCTGCGCGAGCAATAAATACGACAAATTGATGTCATAAATATGTTTTAGCAACTCGGATGTATGCATTTTTCCCATCCCGAATAACCAACTATTATTTTTATGCGGAAAGACCGCACCCCGTGATGTCGCCGGGAAATCACCCGGTATAAAAAGAAAAGGCCAAATGCATAGTTGAATTTAGGTTTGTACGTCGTAAAGCGCGTGACCGGTTAACATGGCCAAAATGTCGGTTACACATTTTATCTTTTCTTACAAATAACTAAGATTTTTCCTAATTCGACGCAAACTCTACTCGTCAGTTTTGACACATACAATGCAGCCCCCCCTGGAATTTAAAAAAAATGTGATCTTCGTCACATAATTTACGCGAATGTAACCCATAAATCCATCAGCGCGACTTGTAATTTGACTGTTTATTGAGCAACCGAAGCTTGGTTATATTCTTATGGAACGAATACTCATGCAGAGGGATGAGTGGATCGGGTATGAAAATTGCTATGTCGGAGAAGCGCTGCCCTTCCGCGTCTGAACGGGCGCGAACGTCAGGGAACAGCCAGATTTAATTAAGTAAAAACAGCAGGTTAAGCTTTCAATTCGAGACAGGAGCTTCCATGGGTCAGCATCACGCTTGCGTTGACGATCGGTTAACGCGATTTAACAGCACGGAAGGCTAAATGTGTGATTTACGTTAAGTTGTTAATTACTTTCATTTTGCGCTCCCATTTCGTTATTCTTCTTATAAGAATAATTAATGAATAATTATGATAAGGTTCACACTATTGTCGCATGTAGCTCTTGCAGAAGCGGCAGATTCGCGGTAAAGCTTGAGAAACGTGTCATTCTGACATAAAAGGAGTGTGTGATGAGTTACTCCCATCTTCTTGTTTCTGTTGCGGTTTCCCCAGAAAGTCATCAACTCGTCGCCCGTGCAGTTTCCATTGCCCGCCCGAACAACGCCCGCATAAGTCTGATCACCCTGGCAGCTGAACCCGAAATGTATAACCAACTGGCAGCGCCTATGCTGGAAGATATTCGTGAGGTTCTTCAGGAAGAAACGCAGCAATTTCTGCGCGAGCTGGTTGAGCGGGCAAACTATCCTGTCCATCAGACGGTGATTGCCACCGGGGAATTAAGTGAACATATTCTCGACATTTGTCGCAAACAGAATATTGATTTGGTCATTTGCGGAAATCATAACCAGAGCTTTTTTTCCCGGGCGGCATGCTCGGCAAAATCCATCGTTTCGTCAAGCCAGGTGGATGTCCTGCTGGTGCCTCTCGGGGGCAATTAATGCCCCCGAAGGAAATCAGGCGAGTTTAGGGAAGGTCGCGATCTTTTTTTGCAGATCACCTTCCTGACTTTGCGGCTGGATCGCGCGTAAATCGTCAATAAAACGCGCCTGCCAGCGGTTGATATCATTCTTGACGATGGTCTCCATCATTTCCGAATGACGTGAAATGCGTTCCGCAAGCGGCATGGTTAACGCGCGATTCAGGGCATTTGCCACGTCATCGCGATCGTAAGGGTTCACAATCAGCGCTGAGGTTAACTCGTTTGCCGCACCGGCAAATTGGGACAGCACCAGCACGCCCGGGTCAGCAGGATCTTGTGCTGCTACATACTCTTTTGCCACCAGATTCATCCCGTCGCGCAGCGGCGTGACCAGCCCGACGTCCGCATAGCGGAACACTTTCATCAGGATTTTACGCTCAAAATGCTGATTCAGATAGAAAAGTGGAGTCCAGCCGAGCTGGCCATAGCGCCCGTTGATGCGCCCTGCTTCGGTCTCAAGCTGGTGACGAATATCCTGGTAGGCCTGAACCTCACCGCGCGAGGTCGGCGCTATCTGGGTGTAGCGGATTTTGCCATGATGCTGCGGGAATTTATCCAGCAGGGTTTCATAGGCGAGGAATCGCTCCGGCAACCCTTTGGAATAATCCAGTCGTTCAACCGAAAAGATATTCTTAACGTGCTTGAGTTCGTCCTTGAGCTGGGCAAGCTTCGGCGGCAGCGGACCGGAGGCCTGCTCGGCAATTTCGTCTGGCTCAATACCGATTGGGTAGACTTCGGTATGGAAATTTCGTCCCCACGCAGTATGAGATTTACCGCCGTGAGTGACCAGCCGGGTTTTGCCCGACACGCTGTCGAGGAAGGCCAGCCTGTCATTTTCCGTCTGGAAACCGAGCAGGTCGTAATCTGACAGCGCCTCCAGGATCTCCTCGTGCTGCGGCAGCGCCGTAAAGATCTCCGGGGTCGGGAACGGAATATGCAGGAAGAAACCGATTCGGTTATTCACACCCCGTTTCCGCAACTCCCTGGCGAAGGGCAGCAGATGATAATCGTGGATCCATAAGATATCGTCTTCTTCGATCAGCGGCAGTAGTTTATCTGCCAGCAGCGCGTTGACGCGCATGTAGCCTTCATAGGATTCACGCTGGAATTTCACCAGATCCAGACGATAGTGAAACGCTGGCCACAGCACGGCGTTTGAGAACTCGGAATAATATTCATCATAGTCCTTCTCGCTAAGGGCGAAGGAGGCCCACGTAATATTGCCCCGTGACACCTTTTTTAGCGGTTTCTCTTCATTACTGATTTCCCCGCTCCAGCCAAACCAGAGACCACCCGCGGCTTTGAGGGCACCTAATACCCCGACCGCCAGGCCACCGGCACTGGCTTTTTTATCATCCGGCGGTGCGATGCGATTAGAGACGACGACTAAGCGACCCATAATGATTTCTCCCGTTGTTTTGCGCTATTTGTTGTTGTTGCTGGTTAGCGACGTCAGATATCCACTGCCAGACGCTGGCGACATTTTCCAGCCGCCATCCGGCAATGGTTTCACCAGATCCAACCTTGACAGACATGCCCTGGGCCTGGTTTACCACCCTGAACCCGGCCTCGTCGGTCAGGTCATCCCCAAAAAAGACTGGCGTACGCCCTTTGAACGGCGCTTCCGCCATAAACGCTGCAATGGCAGCGCCTTTGTTAATTCCTGCCGGTTTAATCTCGACCACACATTTACCCGGCTGTAACGCCAGCTCCGGATGGGCTTCGGCCACGCTTCTTGCTATCGAAAATATCGCCGCCTCATGATGGGGCGCCTGACGGTAGTGCAGCGCAAAAGCCATGCCTTTGGCTTCCAGTTCCGTACCGGGAAGCATTTCCAGAGCCGAAGAGAGTTGCGCATGCAGCGCCTGAATCAGCGTGTCGGGGAGTGAAACTATATGCAGTTGATCATGGATATCGCGGCGCTCCGCTCCGTGCACACCGGCCAGCGGAAAGTGATAAGGACTGGCGAGCACGTCCAGCTCGGCCATTGAGCGCCCTGAAATCAATGCCAGTGCCCCCTCGTTCTGTCGGGAGAGCTGCTGCAAATTCTCTAACACCGTGTCCGGTACAACAACGTCATCCGGATGCGGTTCAATCCCGGCGAGCGTCCCGTCGAGGTCAAAAAAGAAAGCAAATTTTCCGGGCAGTACAGGCGGTGCGGTTAACAAGTCAGCCACCCTAATCCTCCTTACAGTGAACAAAACAGCCATGTAAGTATAGACAGTGTGACGGTGCTCGCCATTTAGCAACCGGCCCGTCAACAAAACTGGCGGGCCGGTCAGGGGGTCAACTATGGTTAATAGTTGAGCAGGTTAGTGGCTAAAAATAAATCAGACGGTACGCTTCGCTTTTTGCTTGTAACGGTCGAAGATCACCGCTGCCAGCAGGATCAGGCCGCGTACGACGTACTGAGAGAACGGAGAAATATTGAGCAGGTTCATGGCGTTCTCTACGGTCCCCAGAATCAGGATCCCCGCCACCACATATGAGATTTTTCCGATGCCGCCCTTGAGGGAAACGCCCCCCAAAACGCAGGCTGAGATGACGATCAGCTCATAACCAATGGAGGTCATAGGCTGGCCGCTGGTCATGCGCGACGCCAGAATAATCCCCGCCGCCGCCGATACCAGCCCGGAAAGCACGAAGATAATGATCTTGGTCCGTACGACCGGGACACCCGCCAGACGCGCCGCCTCTTCATTGCCGCCAATCGCCAGGGTATTTCGGCCAAAGGTGGTGCGGTTGAGCAGGAAACCGAACAGGATCAAACAGCCTACCGTCAGCCAGATTGGCGCAGGCAGCCCCAGCCAGTTGGCATAGCCCAGCGTGAAGAAACGCTCGTCTTCGATCCCGACCGCTTTGCCGTCGGAGATGATATAGGCCAGACCGCGCACGATTTGCATGGTCGCCAGCGTCGTAATCAGGGCGTTAATCTTCAGGCGCGCAATGACAAACCCGTTCACCAGGCCGCTCAACACGCCGAGCAGCAGCCCGGCCAGCACGCCGATCCACAGGCTTTCGGTCATGTTGATCACCACGGCAGTGGTGACGCCTGCACAGGCAATCACCGAGGCGACCGACAGGTCAAAATCACCGGAGGCCAGGCAGAACAGCATTCCGCAGGCCACCATGCCGGACATGGAGATAGCCAGCCCCAGCCCCTTCATATTGATGAACGTGGCGAAGTTCGGCACAAAAATCGCGCAGGCGACGAAGAGGGCAGCAAAGACCACCAGCATGCCGTACTGGTCCCAGATGCGGCCAAAACTGAAAGCCGACTTCGGCGCTCCGGATGTAGTAACAGAGGACATCATTGACTCCTTACTCAGGCGACAGCCTGGCTAACTTTAGGCATGGCGAGACTCAACGCCTGTTGTTCATTCGCCTGTTCATGCAGCAATTCACCGGCAATTTCGCCTTCACGCATCACTACAATGCGGTCGGCGACGCCCAGCACCTCGGGCAGATCGCTGGAGGCGAACAGGACCGCCACACCACGTTTTGCCAGTTCATAGATGACGTTATAGATTTCGTGTTTCGCCCCCACGTCAATACCGCGCGTTGGTTCATCCAGCAAAATGACCTTCATATCTTCCGATAGCCAGCGCCCCAGAATGGCTTTTTGCTGGTTACCGCCGGACAGGTTCATGATCAGCTGTTCAGCGCCGGGGGTTTTAATGTTCAGCGAACGGATATGGTGATCCGCGTTGCTCGCCTCCCAGCCGTCGTTAATCAGACATCCCGCGCGGATAAACTTGCGCCGGGCAGAGATGTTGATGTTGTCGCGCACCGAGTGCACCGGAATAATGCCCTCTGCCTTTCGATCCTCCGGGCAGAGCATAATCCCCGCGTTAATCGCCTGCGCAGGCTTCTGAATATCGACCTTTTTCCCGTCGACGAAAACCTGGCCCTGGGTTATGCGCGTCCCGCCAAACAGCCCTTTCATCAGCTCGCTGCGCCCTGCCCCCACAAGGCCAAACAGCCCGACGATTTCGCCGCTGCGCACCGAGAGTGAAATGGGCGTGCGCACGCCTGGGGCTTTGACGTTATCCAGACGCAGACGCTCCGGGCCATACTCGCGCGGTTTCCAGTGGTAAATGTCCCCCAGATCGCGTCCGACCATCGCCTGCACCAGCTGATCGTGATTAACCTGCTGCATATCGGTGAAGGTGCGCACGTAGCGTCCATCTTTAAACACGGTGATGGCATCGCTTAAGGCAAAAATCTCTTCCATACGGTGAGAAACGTACAGAATGATGCGGCCTTCTTTGCGCAGCTCGCGGATCACGCGAAAGAGATTTTCTATTTCACGCGCCGAGAGCGAGCTGGTTGGCTCATCGAAGGCGATAATTTTGGCGTTACGCGCCAGCGCTTTGGCAATTTCCACCATCTGCCACTGGCCGATGGAGAGATACTTAAGGGGCGTTTGCGGATCGACATCCAGCCCAAGGTGCTTGAGCTGCAAGCCCGCTTCATAATTGAGCAGCGAGCGGTTAACCACGCCGCTTTTATGCGGAAGCTGGCCCAGATAGATGTTCTCCGCCACGGTCATTTCAGGAATGAGATGCAGCTCCTGATAGATGATGGCGACGCCCGCAATTAACGCTGCCGTGGTGTCGGCAAAGGCCACCTCTTCGCCGCGAATAGCCAGCGTGCCGGTGGTGGGCGTGTAGTTGCCGCTGAGAATTTTTAGCAGCGTGGATTTTCCCGCGCCATTCTCCCCCATCAGGGCGTGAACCTGGCCGGCATAGCAGTCGAAGCTGATATCGGTCAGCGCGTTTACACCGGGGAACGTTTTACCGATGCCGCGGAAGGAGAGATACGGATCAGACTGTTGCATAACGACTCCGTGATTCCTGTAGTGTGTACGTCTGGCCCCTCACGGTGAGGGAGGGGCGCAATCACAGCGTATTACTTACCGCCCAGTCCTTTTTTCGCCAGCTCCTCTTTGAAGTTATCGCGGGTGATCAGCACCACATCGGTCACTTCAGTGAATTTCGGCGGTTCAACCCCTTTGGTCACCCAGTTGTAGAGCATTTCGCTGGATTTATAGCCGTGGACATCCGGGCTTGGCAGCAGTGAGCCATAGAAGCCGGTCGCCTGCGCTTTAGACAGTTCGCTCACGGCGTCAACGCCGTTAATGCCGATCCCGATCACGTCCGGTGCTTTAAAGCCCTGGCCTTCCGTTGCACGCACGCCGCCCAGTACGGTGTTGTCGTTCATCCCCACCACCAGCCAGTGCTTCACTTCCGGATGCTGGACGAGCATGGAGTTCGCCGCATCAAAGGCGCCCGGAATATCGTTGGATTTGGTCGGGACTTTGTAGATCTGTTTTTCCGGGAAGCCAGCCGCTTTCAGGGCGTCCATGGACCCGGTGGTACGACGACGGGCGGTGTCCAGCTCGTCAGCGGTAATGGCCATCACGGCGGTCTCTTTGACATCCCAGCCGCGTTTTTGCATCTCTTTATAGAGCTCCTGGCCCTGACGCTCACCGATTTTAGTGGCCGCCATCATTACCAGCGGAACGGTATCCATCGGTTTACCTTTGGCGTTCACGAACTGATCGTCCACCGCAATCACTTTCATGTCGTAACCGCGCGCTTTCGCGGCAATCGCTGACCCCAGTTTTGGATCCGGCGTACAGATAACGAAACCTTTCGCACCGCTGGCCGCCAGGCTATCAATGGCGTTCAGCGTTTTCTCACCGTCAGGTACGGCGATTTTAATTACCTCAAATCCCAAATCTTTTCCGGCTTTATCAGCAAATTTCCATTCGGTCTGGAACCACGGTTCTTCAGGCTGTTTAACCAGAAAACCGAGCTTTAAATTTTCAGCGATAGCGGATTGTGACATAACGGCAGCCAGGCCGATGGCCGCCAGCGCTTTAGTAAATTTGTGCATGGTAAACTCCAGCTTAAGCATTCTTATCTGTAGGGAATAATGGCGAACAACTTATTTAATCGGACTTAAAACAAGGCATTAGCGCTTACCTTGTTATAAGCGTTATTGCTGGAGATAGTTTTAGCGGGAAATTAATCATCCATAAGAGAGCGACATCACACCGCAGAATTACAGTAATTGCGTACATAAATTCAGCGGAAAATGACATAAAAAAGGACGTAATTGTCCTACAAATGGAAAGGAGTTAAGCAGGATTATCCATAAGGTCAGCTAAGAAATCCCTGTAACCCGGACGCCTTAGCGTCCGGCAGAAAATTTACCAGCGGTAATAGATGTGTTCAGCATGATCGCGCACGGGGGTGTCGTCACCCAACAAACGAGCAGAGAGCGTCAGCGCAAAGTCAAAAGCGTGCCCCAGCCCCTTGCCGCTGATGAGGTTATTATCCTCCACGACCGGCGCATCTACATATACTCCATCATCAACGCTCTGCCACAGATCGCCGGAACAGACGTAGCGGCGCCCCTTCAGTAGCCCGTTACCGCCCAGCACCCGCGCGGCCGCAGAGCAGATCGGGCAGATAAGTTTGCCGTGCTCGTCATGGGCGGAAACAAAGCGGATCACCTCCTGGTTAGCAGCAAGATTGACGCTCCCCTGCGGCCCACCGGGCAACACGACCGCGTCATACAGCCTATTAATGCGCTCCGTTAACGTACTGGCAGCCACCATGGGGATATTATGGTAACTCACTACCGCACGGGACTCCGCGCAGGCCAGCGTCTCCACCTCAATCTGTAAACGCCGCAGAATATCAATAGTGATAATCGCTTCTGCTTCTTCAAAACCAGGTGCCAGCAGCACCGCAACGTTAGCCATCATAAACCTCAAATAATGAAACAATGTAAAACATCGTTTCATTTTCTCGCGTTATCAGATCACAATCTTGCGCCGCGATCACAGAACCGTATATTGAGTGAAAATTGATTTAGCTCAAATTTGATACGACAGGATATATTTGCAAATATTATTTCTGATTTATCACTTTTACAGAATTTCCCGCCAAAGAACGTTTACTGAAACGATAAAAATGAGCAAAATTAATTTTACACCCTTTTAAATCAACATGTTATATAATTACCAATCTCGTAACCTTCTTTCTATTCTGGGCTATATTTAAATTTGTAATCTATGGTAAACACAGCCCAATTAAGAGTTTTCTTAAGTCGAAGAGAAGCGTATGCTTATTTAAATCGAACACAGGAAGTGAATTTTCGAGTTTTTACCTTGCAGAAATCTATTTCTGCCATTCAATCGTCAATACCTGCCGGGTCAGGTTAAGTAGCGGACATCAAGTCCCACAGTCAATAAGGATATGAGAATGACTACCCAAACGATGATGCAAAAACTGAATGCCCAGATGAACCTGGAGTTTTATGCTTCAAATCTGCATCTGCATTTGAGCGCGTGGTGTTCCAGAAAAAGCCTCAACGGCACTGCCACCTTCTTTCGTACTCAGGCGCAAAGTAACGTCACGCACATGATGCGTGTCTTTAACTTTTTGAAAGCTGTCGGGGCAAACCCTACCGTCAAAGAGCTTGAAACGATTGAAGATAATTACACTTCTCTGGAAGAACTGTTCCAGAAAACGCTCGAAGAGTACGAGCAACGCTGTGCGAAGCTGAGCAAACTGGCTGATGAAGCCAAAGCGCAACGGGACATCATTACCCTCACGTTTTTACGCGATATGGACAGAGAGCAGCAGCAGGATGGCATGCTGCTGAAGACGCTCGCAGATGAAATCCGCAACGCGAAACGTGCGGGGATTTGTCTGGAGCAGACGGACCGCCATCTTCTCGACATAGCTACCGTGCAACACCACTAAGTCCCTTCACCCGCTCCCGTCAGGGGGTGGGTACCAACTCCCTGCTTTTGCTGACATTTAACAAATCAGATCTTGCTCCCAATGAATAACCACACATCGTGTAATGATTTGTTTAATTACATTCATTGACGAGGGAGCATCATGATCACCATTGAGTTTATTGTCATTATCCTCTGCCTGCTGATAGGCACCCGCTTCGGCGGGATGGGCCTGGGGCTGATAAGCGGTATCGGCCTGTTTATTTTAGGTTTTGTCTTTGGTCTGCAACCCGGTAAACCGCCCGTTGACGTGATGCTCACAATCCTCGCCGTCATCGGATG
Source organism: Enterobacter cloacae complex sp. AR_0002 (assembly GCF_001922365.1). Lineage (NCBI taxonomy): Bacteria > Pseudomonadati > Pseudomonadota > Gammaproteobacteria > Enterobacterales > Enterobacteriaceae > Enterobacter > Enterobacter cloacae complex sp. AR_0002. The sequence goes on along the minus strand of NZ_CP018814.1, from coordinate 741,289 downwards.
TGCGGCCACGCTACAGACCGCCGGTGGCCTTAATGTAATGATGCAGTTTGCAGAGCGCCTGCTGCGTAAACATCCCCAACACATCACCCTTCTCGCACCGTTTACCACCTGGATGTTGACCTTCCTGTGCGGGACCGGTCACGTCGTCTACACCATGTTTCCCATTATCGCGGATATCGCCCTGAAAAAAGGCATTCGCCCGGAACGGCCGATGGCGGTGGCCTCGGTGGCCTCTCAGATGGCGATCACCGCCTCCCCCGTTTCCGTGGCCGTCGTTTCGCTGGTCTCGATTCTGGGTGCGCAGCACGGCATCGGTCACGCGTGGGGGATCCTCGAAATCCTCGCCGTTTCCGTACCGGCCTCACTGTCTGGCGTCGCCATTGCGGCACTGTGGAGCCTGCGCCGGGGGAAAAACCTCGCAGACGATACTGAATTTCAGGAAAAGCTGAAAGATCCGAAACAGCGGGAGTTTATCTATGGAGGAACGGAGACGTTGATGGATCAGCGTTTCCCGAAACAGGCCTACTGGTCCACGTGGATCTTCTTCGCCGGAATTGCCGTAGTGGTCCTGCTGGGTGCGCTGCCCGAGCTGCGTCCGGCGTTTGAGATCAAAGGGAAAATGACAGCACTGTCGATGAACCTTGTCATTCAAATGATGATGCTGATCGCCGGGGCCATCATGCTGATGACCTGCAAGGTGAATGCGTCGGCCATTTCAAACGGGGCGGTATTTAAGGCGGGGATGGTCGCGATTTTCTCGGTGTTTGGCGTGGCGTGGATGAGCGATACCTTTTTTCAGGCGCATCTCGACGAGCTGAAAATGGCGCTGGAGGGGGTGGTGAAGAGTCATCCCTGGACGTATGCCATCGTGCTGTTCCTGGTATCAAAACTGGTCAACAGCCAGGCTGCGGCCTTGACCGCGGTCGCCCCGATGGGGTTGATGCTGGGCATCGAGCCGAAAATGCTGGTGGCCTTCTTCCCGGCATCCTACGGCTACTTTGTGCTGCCGACCTATCCGAGCGATCTGGCCTGTATCGGATTCGATCGCTCCGGTACCACCCGCATCGGTAAATTCATCATCAACCACAGCTTTATTCTGCCGGGGCTGATTGGCGTCAGCTGTGCCTGCGTGGTGAGCTATCTGCTGGTGCAGACGTTCTTCTGATCCTTCTGCGGGCGACAGGCTTTGTCGCCCTTCGACGTAAAAGCAGAAAAGGGTTTCTAATTTTAAAACATCGGTTTATTTTAGTGTGACTCACCCTGCGGTGTGAAGCGGAGTTCAATCAGCGCAATCGCTTTCTGGATCGCGCGGAGCGTAACCGGGTCCGCCGCAGCAGGATGGTTGGTGAAATCGATGTTTTTCAGTTGGGTCGACATCTTTTCGCGTACCTCAACCGGCGCGATAACGTCAATCACATCAAGGATTTGTTTGATAACCAGCTGGCAGGCGACGACGTCAGATACCAGTTCCTGATCGGCGCTCAGGTTTTGTGACATAGGGTTCTCCTTATTCAAAGGCCGCCATAGTAGCAAAACAGACGCCCTTCCATCTCCCTCTCGTCGTCCGCAGACATAAAAAAACCTGCCGAAGCAGGTTTTTTTATCAGAACATCGCACCCGGTGGGACGTCTTTAAACGTTGTGCAGTAGTTTGCCCACATGCTTTTCAGGATTTTGCGCAGTTTCATTATGTTGCTCCAGTAACGTGTTATGCAGGTGTTATTGTCAATACGCTTATAATATGACCACCATCACAAAAATCAACCATTTTGTGACCTGCATCACGGTTATTAAACCCTCAGTGCTGCTGGTTTGTTAAAAAAAGCCATGATAAATCTGCACGTTACAGTCTTATAAATTCCAGTAAATGTTTATAAAATTTTTTGAGCGGGCAGGAAGAGAATGAGTGAAAACGTATCCGGCAAAGAGAGCCGTGGATTATCGCCTGCGGCGCTGCTGGTGGCCGGTGCTTTCTTTATGGAGTTTCTGGACGGGACGGTGATTGCCACCGCGCTGCCGGACATGGCAAAAAGCTTCGGTGTACAGGCCGTGGATCTGAATATCGGCATCAGCGCCTACCTGATCACCCTGGCCGTGCTGATCCCCGCCAGCGGCTGGATCGCCGACCGCTTCGGCGCGCGAAAAGTGTTTGCCCTCGCGCTGGCAATCTTCACGCTGGCCTCGGTATTTTGCGGCCTGTCCACCACGCTCGATCAGTTCGTCGCGATGCGCGTCCTTCAGGGCATGGGTGGCGCGCTGATGGTGCCCGTGGGTCGCCTGGCCGTGCTACGCACCACGCCAAAACATCAGCTCATCACGGCAATCGCCACCCTGACGTGGCCTGCGCTGGTCGCGCCGATCATCGGCCCGCCGCTGGGTGGGTTCATTACCAGCTATGCCGACTGGCGCTGGATCTTCTTTATTAACGTGCCGCTGGGGATAATCGCCATTTTGCTGGCACTGCGCATCATTCCAGACCTGCATGAAGATACGCGCCGACCGTTTGATTTACCGGGTTTTGTTGTCACCACCCTTGCCATGGTGAGCCTGGTTTATGCGATGGAGTTGATGGGCGCAGAGCCTCTGCGAACAGGATTAACCGCCACGCTGTTTATCGTCGGTATCGTCGCGTTAAGCCTGGCGCTGCGTCACTTTAAGCGGGCAACCTGGCCGATGATCAGACTCGATGCGATGCAGGTGCCGACGTTTCGCGTCACCCTGTATGGCGGATCGCTGTTTCGCGCCTCCATCAGCGCGGTTCCGTTCCTGTTACCGCTGATGTTCCAGGTCGGCTTTGGCATGGACGCGTTCCATTCGGGCCTGCTGGTGCTGGCGGTTTTCGTTGGCAATCTCACCATTAAACCGGCGACGACGCCGCTTATCCGCAGCCTGGGGTTTAAGCGGCTGTTGCTGATTAACGGTGCGTTGAATGTCCTGGCGTTGCTGGCCTGCGCGTTTCTGACGCCGCAGACGCCCGCGTGGCTCGTCATGCTGATCCTCTATCTGGGCGGCGTTTTCCGTTCGATTCAGTTTACAGCCATCAGTACGCTGGCTTTTGCGGATGTGCCATCTGTGCAGATGAGCTATGCCAATACTCTGTTTTCAACCGCAACGCAGCTTGCCGTGGGGCTTGGGATCACGCTCGGGGCGATTGGTATTCGTATCGGGGAAAAAGTCAGTGAGGCGATGGGGATTGCCGGCATGCCGGGAATGAGCTTCCGGCTGGCATTTGTGGCGATCGCACTAATCTGCCTGGTGGGAATGGTTGACACGCTGCGTCTGACCAAAGATGCAGGCAGCGCGGTCTCATCGAAAAAGTAACGCTATCTGCCGGGCAGGCAACGCACCGCCCGGCAAAACGGAATCAGCCAACAATACCGCGCACGAAGGCTTCGATCTCTTTGTCCTGGCAGTTCTCGAAGAAGCACTGCTGGAAGCGCTGGCCTGAGACGGCGGTTTTAACCAGCTCAGGATCGATTGCTCGCAGGGTATCCAGATAGTTTTCTTTCACCACCGCCGCTTTCACCTGGTTCAGGATCCCGGCGTTACGCACCTGCGGCTCTTTACGCTCTGGTGGATAACCTTCGCCATTGCGTCCGGTAAACGCTTTCTCAAAGATAAAGCGTACGTTCAGTTCTGCCCCCCAGCCGAAGCCCTTTGCAAAAGGCAGAGAAAGCGCGTTACCGTTGTTGATTTGCGCAAACAGGAAGGCATCCGCAGGATCGATGCAGTAACCGCAAATCACACCCGGATGGATGTTCAGGGACATCAACGCGCCCTGCCCGGTACCGCAGCCGGTGACAACAAAATCGACAGCTTTAGCGTTAAGCAGAATGCTCGCCATGATGCCCAGGTGAATATAGGTGAGATGATGATCGTTCTCATCACTCATACCGACGTTATAGACCGGGAAACCTTTCTCATCAGCAACGGCTTTCAGCTCATTAAGGATGATGGGATTTTTAGCGGCCTGGCTGTTTTCCATCATCAGTGCAATTTTCATCTTGTCTCTCCTGAATGCATGGCGGGCGATCCCGCTGTGGATACTTTTTCCACTTAACCTTACTATCAAACAAACACACTTTCAAATTAAGTGAAAACTTGTTTTAAAAAACAAAGATGCGCTCACAATTTCGCGGGGTGGCCCGGCTCGTTGCACAGTGAGAGGGCAGATCCTCCGGCTATTCCGGCCATTGCGTCACATCGCGTTGGTTACAATGGCGTATTTCCCGTCACGCAGAGTGAACCATGAAACGTATAATCATAGCCGGAACGATCCTGTTGCTCGCCGGGTGCAGTATCAACCGTCAGGCAGAAATCAGCAGTACGGATGCCCCAAACGGAATTGTGCGCCTCGACTATGGCCAGGCCATGCTGCAAAACGCCTGGTCTGATGAGTATGTTAATAACGGTACGGCAACCAAAGCCTGTCAACATATGGGCTACGCCACCGCGTCAGCCTACGGGCAGCCAATTAAAACCTGCACCCTGATCAGCGGTTCACTCTGTCTGAACGAAAGTGTGACCATTCAGTATAAATGTCAGGGATATGCTGTTACCTCTTCCAGCCAGAATCCGTGGTATTAACCGCTACTGCCAGTCACGCTGGCAGTTTATTTAATAAGAACTAAAACAATTCTCATTAATAAATATAAATATCGGCAATGCGTTTTATTCCCATTCGTATTTTTAATAAAGAAATATTTATTTTACTTTTTGCAAATAATTAAATAACAAATTATAGTGTCGCTCATCGTGAACCAGAATTAATAAACCGGAGCTGCACCATGTTAAAAACTGAAATGATCGACAAGCTCAATGCGCAAATGAATCTTGAGCTTTTTTCTTCCCTGCTTTATCAGCAGATGAGCGCCTGGTGCAGCTATCACAGCTTTGAAGGAGCGGCCGCCTTCCTGCGTCGTCATGCCCAGGAAGAGATGACGCACATGCAGCGTCTGTTTGATTACCTGACGGACACCGGCAGCCTGCCGCGTATTGATAACGTGGCATCCCCTTTTGCCGAATACGGCTCTCTTGATGAACTGTTCCGCGCCACCTATGAGCACGAACAGCTGATCACCCAGAAAATTAATGAACTGGCTCATGCCGCCATGACCAGCCAGGATTATCCAACCTTTAATTTTCTTCAGTGGTATGTGGCTGAACAGCACGAAGAAGAGAAGCTGTTTAAATCCGTGCTGGATAAATTATCTCTGGCAGGTAAATCCGGGGAAGGTCTGTACTTCATTGATAAAGAGCTGTCGACGCTCGACACGCAGAATTAACAGAAAAGCGGTGCTGAGTTTTCAGCACCGTTTTATTTAATGACGGCAAATTTTACTTTCGTGAGTGGAAAATCCGTCTGCTGCCGGAATGAATTTTCCGCGCGCCGCCAGAAACGCCACCAGCTCCGCGGCCGTCATCTCTGAAGCTGAACAGGTATGGAAACGCGCCGCTTCGCCAAAGCGGGCATGTATCGCCTCAACCAGACTCTCCTCAGTATACCGCTCACCTGACTCAATCATCATATTCAGCACGTCGTGTCCGTGAATTGACATGGTTACCTCTCGTAAATAAAAAAGCAGACTAAACGCTCCCTCCACGGCACGCTTTGCGCTGGCTCAGGTTACCCTTTTCTTTTTGTAAATTAATTTTTACACCCTATGTAACGGTGATTTGACGAGACCGGGCTTTTCCCTTACTCTGCGCCGCAGAATGAGTCGCGGTATGGAAGCGTTGTAGAGGAAAGCGTGAAGAACAGAACTCTGGGAAGTATTTTTATCGTCGCCGGAACGACAATTGGCGCAGGAATGTTGGCCATGCCGTTGGCTGCCGCTGGCGTCGGGTTTGGGGTTACCGTAGTGCTGCTGGGCGGTCTGTGGGCCCTGATGTGTTACACCGCGCTATTATTGCTGGAGGTTTATCAGCATGTCCCTGCCGATACTGGCTTAGGCTCCCTGGCTGCACGCTATCTTGGACGCTACGGGCAGTGGATCACCGGTTTCAGCATGATGTTCCTGATGTACGCCCTGACTGCCGCTTACATCAGCGGCGCCGGAGAGTTGATTGCGTCAAGTATCAATGACGGCTTCGGTGCGTTGCTTTCACCGGAAACAGGCGCCATTGTCTTTACGCTGATTGGTGGCGGCGTGGTTTGTGCGGGCACATCGCTGGTCGATCTGTTTAACCGTTTTTTGTTCAGCGCCAAAATTCTTTTCCTTGTTGTGATGCTGGTGCTGCTGGCACCGCATGTTCACAAGATTAACCTGCTCTCCCTCCCGCTGGAGAAAGGTCTGGCGCTTTCGGCCATCCCGGTTATTTTCACCTCCTTCGGTTTTCACGGCAGCGTACCGAGCATCGTGAGCTATATGAACGGTGATATTCGCAAGCTACGCCGCGTCTTTGTTATCGGCAGCGCCATTCCGTTGATTGCTTACCTGTTCTGGCAGCTGGTGACGCTGGGCAGTATTGATTCCAATACCTTTATCGGCCTGATGGCAGAGCATTCTGGTCTGAATGGATTCCTGGTTGCCCTGCGTAACGTGGTGGCCTCTTCACACGTGGAGCTGGCGGTACATCTGTTTGCAGACCTGGCGCTGGCAACCTCCTTCCTCGGCGTGGCGCTTGGTCTGTTTGACTATATGGCGGATCTGTTCCAGCGTCGCAATAACGTTGCGGGACGCTTACAGACGGGGGCGATGACCTTCCTGCCGCCGCTGGCCTTCTCGCTCTTTTACCCGCGCGGGTTTGTGATGGCGCTGGGGTATGCCGGCGTGGCGTTATCGGTACTGGCCCTGCTGCTGCCTTCCCTGCTGGCGTGGAAGAGCCGCCAGCAACATCCGCAGCAGGGGTATCGCGTAGCGGGCGGTACGCCAATGCTGTGCGTGGTGTTTGGGTGCGGCGTGGCGATTATTCTGGTGCAGATTTTGATTGCAGCGGGGATGCTGCCGGAAGTGGGATAACTTATTTATACAGGTCCTGAGGTACTGTTCCGTTCACCTTAAGATCAACAGAATATAATTTTTTCACAGCATGTGAACGGGATAAGGGGGCCGCCGCGGCCCCCTTATCAATCCCCGCGGCCCCGCGGAAAATCGGTGCTTCGCACTGCGCTCACCTCCCGACCATCTGCCTGCGGTCGGCTCAACTCGACATCCTGTCTCGATTCGCCTCTGGCCGCCATCCATGGCGTCCAGCCCTTGTCATCTGGTCTCCGGTTCGCCGATTTTAGCGGGGACTCAACACCCGTGCCCCATTCAGGCCACAGTAATTAATGATTTAATGCAGGCAGCAGCTTTTAAACTTCTTCCCACTCCCGCACGGGCACGGGTCGTTACGCCCCACCTTCGACCCGTTCACGATCGGCTTTTTCGCTTCCGGCTGCTGCGGGTTAGCCACCCAGTAGTTATACAAGCGCAGCGCCGCAGGCTGAATGCTCTCGATGCTGGCCATATACTCCTCTTCGGTCAGCGCATCCAGCTTCTCGCTGTTCTCTTCCGTCCCGTGCAGGGCAATCACCGCCAGGTCCGCTTCCAGCGCTTCCGGCAGGGATGACCAGTCCGTCAGCGCCACGCCGCGCATGTAGCCATAGCACCACTCTTCCACCACGGTATAGCTCTGACCGTCAACGTCGTTATAGCCAAACAGCGGTTCAAACTGATCCGGGTATTCGCTCAAACGCTCGGCAATATCGTTCATGTGCTTAAAGCAGAGATCGATAAAACGGTTCATCTCACGATCGTTTTTCCAGCGAGGAATATATTTCTCACCACCCCAGACCGCCACCAGCCAGGTGTCGGGCTCCACCACAACGGGACCGGAAAGTACTGCGGTAAGCATGCCGTCCAGTTCGGACACGTCAATAACGGATGCATCGTCGTGACCGTAAGAGATTAATGTCTCTTCCAGCCACGCCATCTCGCTTTCATTTAATGGGCCTTCAGCCATTGCTGATACTCCTGATAAAAAAAACGATCCTGACATATATCGCCGCGCGTGCCTATCTGAAGTTTAGGTCTTTATTGCTGCAAAAACGTGCAAATCGTGACCGTTGCACAACTTATGGGCTTTGTTGTTAAGGAGATGTGATCTCCGCTGTAAATTCATCTCATCCCGCAAAGGCGCATAAAACGGCGCTCTATACTCAACGTGTTGTGACCCGGTCAAGGGATTAACCATTCTGGCAACCTTTTTGCTTAATGTTCTGCGCGCTTCGCGGTGCGTGGGATCCTCGCCGTATTAAGCATGAGATTGCTTCTAAAGTGCATTTTGTTCTCGCTCTTGTTTTTGGATTTACGATGCCATCAGGCGTTCGGGTTTATACCTGGTGCAAAAACCTCTTTGCTAAGGAACATAATAATGTCGCTGAAATTTACCAAAACTCCCCTCTCCCTGGTGCTGGCCGGTTGTCTGGTGACGGCCTTTTCCGCGCAGGCCGATATCGTCATCGGCGTGGCCGGGCCGTTCACAGGCCCGAACGCAACCTACGGCGATCAATACTGGCATGGCGCTACGCAGGCGGCGGAAGACATTAACGCCGCCGGCGGGATCAACGGTGAGAAAATCAAACTGGTTCAGGGCGACGACGCCTGCGAGCCCAAACAGGCCGTCGCCGTTGCCAACCGCTTAGTCGATCAGGATAAGGTGAAAGCGGTCGTCGGCCACTTCTGCTCTTCGTCGACCATGCCCGCCTCCGAGGTCTATAGCGATGCCGGGATCCTCTCCATCACTCCCGGCTCAACGAACCCACTGATTACCGAACGTGGCATGAGCGACATATTTCGCATGTGCGGACGTGACGACCAGCAGGGCCAGGTCGCCAGCGATTTTATTCTTGATAAGCTGAAAGCCAAACGGGTGGTCATCATCCACGATAAAGACACCTACGGTCAGGGGCTGGCGGATGCCACTAAAGCGGCGCTGGCGAAACGCGGCGTTAAGGAGGTGATGTACGAAGGGTTGTCCCGCGGGGAGAAAGACTTTAACGCGCTGGTGACCAAAATCGGCGCACAAAAACCGGACGTGGTGTTCTTCGGGGGCTGTCACCCGGAAGCGGGCCCGCTGGTTCGCCAGATGCGTGAACAGGGCGTGCAGGCGAAGTTCTTCTCGGGAGACTGTATCGTCAATGAAGAGATGGTCACCGCCGCCGGTGGGGCACAGTACACCAACGGTATTTACATGACCTTCGGTAAAGATCCGCGCCTGATCCCGGACGGAAAAGCCGTCATCGAGAAATTCCGCACCGGTAAATTTGAACCTGAAGGGTACACCCTCTACGCCTACGCGTCTGTGCAGGCTATCGCGGCGGCATTCAAGGCCACGAAAGGGACGGATTCCGCAAAAGCCAGCGAGTGGCTGAAGGCCAACCCTGTCGACACGGTGATGGGTAAAAAAGCCTGGGACAGCAAAGGTGACCTCAAAGTCTCTGACTACGTGGTCTACCAGTGGGATGACAAAGGCAAATATAAAGAAGTGCCATAACGGGACGGAATCTGCTCAGCGCCGGCAGGTCTGACTGTCGGCGTAACCCTTTATTCAGGTGCGCGACCATGAGTACATTCTTTCTGCAACAATTAATTAATGGCTTAACGCTGGGGTCGGTCTACGGTCTTATCGCCATCGGCTACACCATGGTGTACGGCATCATCGGTATGATCAATTTCGCTCACGGCGAAGTGTATATGATCTCCGCCTATCTCTCGGCCATTGGCCTGGCCCTGCTGGCGTTTTTTGGACTCCACTCCTTTCCGCTGCTGATCCTGGGAACGCTGGTTTTCACCATCGTGGTCACTGGCGTTTATGGCTGGACGATTGAGCGCATCGCCTATAAGCCGCTACGCAACTCGACGCGTCTGGCGCCGCTGATTTCGGCCATCGGGATGTCGTTGATACTGCAAAACTACGTCCAGCTCAGCCAGGGCCCGCGCCAGCAGGGCGTGCCCACCATGCTTGATGGCGTGCTGCGTTTTCACCTTGGCGAAGGGTTTGTCCAGATAACCTATACCAAAGTCTTTATCCTCATCGCCTCGTTCGCGGGCATGCTGGTGCTGACCTGGATTATCAACCGTACCCGCTTAGGACGCATGTGCCGTGCGGTACAGCAGGATCGTAAGATGGCCTCCATCCTGGGTATCAACACTGACAGAATAATTTCGCTGGTGTTTGTTATCGGCGCAGCCATGGCCGGGCTGGCGGGCGTGCTGATCACCATGAATTACGGCACCTTTGATTTTTACGTCGGGTTTGTTATCGGCATCAAGGCCTTTACGGCGGCGGTGCTGGGCGGCATCGGCTCTTTGCCCGGTGCGATGCTTGGCGGGCTGATTCTGGGCGTCGCAGAAGCGCAATTCTCCGGGATGGTGAACTCGGATTATAAAGACGTGTTCTCGTTTGGATTGCTGGTCTTAATTCTGATCTTCCGTCCTCAGGGGCTGCTGGGCCGCCCTGTCGTGGCTAAAGTGTAAGGAACAACGCGATGACCTCTGACGGTTTTTCCCTGAAGCGCTGCATTCTGGACGCAATTTTTTCTGGAATGATCGCCCTGATTATTTTCGGCCCGATTGCGGGTGTGATACTGGATGGTTACAGCTTTACCTTTGACGGCCAGCGGCTGGCGTGGATTGTTGGCACGGTGATGGTGGGACGTTTTTTGCTGAGCGCCTTTTCAGCTACGGCGGCCGGAAGACGTTTACAGACGCGGTTTGAATCCGACAATGCGGGCGTGTATGTCCGGCCGCCGGCGTATAAAAGCCGCATGCGCTGGATCATTCCGCTGATTGTCACGCTGGCGATCTGCTTCCCGTTTGTAGCAACGAAATACCTTCTGACGGTTGCCATTCTCGGACTGATCTACGTCCTGCTCGGTCTTGGGCTGAACATTGTTGTTGGCCTGGCAGGGCTGCTGGATCTGGGTTATGTCGCCTTCTATGCCATCGGCGCTTACGGGCTGGCGCTCGGGTATCAGTATCTGGGGCTTGGGTTCTGGAGCATGCTGCCGCTGGCGGCGCTAATGGCCGCGGGCGCAGGCGCCCTGCTTGGCTTTCCGGTGTTGCGCATGCACGGGGATTATCTCGCCATCGTCACGCTCGGGTTTGGCGAGATCATCCGCCTGGTGCTGAACAACTGGCTCACCTTCACCGGCGGGCCAAACGGCGTTTCAGCCCCTGCCCCAACCTTTTTTGGCCTTGAGTTTGGCCGACGCGCCAAAGAAGGCGGCGTCCCCTTCCACGAGTTCTTCGGCCTGACCTATAACCCCAACATGAAGTTTATTTTCATCTATGCGGTACTTTTCCTGGTAGTCATGCTGGTGCTCTACATTAAACACCGGCTGACCCGAATGCCCATTGGACGGGCGTGGGAAGCGCTCCGTGAGGATGAGATTGCCTGCCGTTCCATGGGGCTGAATCACGTTCTGGTCAAACTCTCGGCCTTCACCCTGGGCGCATCGACGGCAGGTATCGCCGGGGTGTTTTTTGCCACCTACCAGGGGTTTGTTAACCCGACCTCTTTCACCTTTTTTGAATCGGCCCTGATCCTCGCCATTGTGGTCCTGGGCGGGATGGGCTCCACCGTCGGCGTCGTACTGGCCGCCTTTGTGCTGACCGTCACGCCGGAACTGCTGCGCAGCTTTGCGGAATACCGGGCGCTGCTGTTTGGCATGCTGATGGTGGTGATGATGATCTGGCGTCCTCGCGGTCTGATCCGCATCAACCGCAGCGGATTTACCGTGCGTAAAGGAGTGGCGCCATGAACGCAACGATTTTACGTGTAGAACATCTGATGATGCACTTCGGCGGGATCAAGGCCTTAAACGACGTCAATCTTGAGGTGCAGCGCGGCTCCATTACCGCACTGATTGGGCCTAACGGCGCAGGAAAAACGACCGTCTTTAACTGCCTGACCGGTTTCTACCGGGCCTCCGGCGGCAACATTCTGTTCAATGCACGAAATAAAACCACCAATGTCATTCAGGTGCTCGGCCAGAAATTCCAGCCGGGCGACTGGCTCAACCCGGCGCAGCTTGGTCAACGCCTGTTCTATAAAATGTTTGGCGGCACGCATCTGGTGAACCGCGCGGGTCTTGCGCGCACGTTTCAGAACATCCGCCTGTTCCGCGAGATGTCTGTTGTGGAAAACCTGCTGGTGGCACAGCACATGCGCGTCAACCGCAATCTGCTGGCGGGTGTGCTGAATACCCCTGCGTATCGTCGGGCAGAAAACGATGCGCTGGACCGGGCGTTTTACTGGCTGGAGGTGGTGGATCTGGTGGATTGCGCGAACCGTCTGGCCGGGGAAATGTCCTATGGTCAGCAACGACGCCTCGAAATCGCCCGCGCCATGTGTACCGGCCCGGAGATGATTTGTCTCGATGAACCTGCTGCCGGCCTGAACCCGGTGGAGACGCACAAGCTGAGTGAGATCATCCGGTTCCTGCGCGACCACCATGACATCACGGTTTTGCTGATCGAGCATGATATGGGGATGGTGATGGGCATTTCAGATGACATCATTGTGCTCGATCACGGCGATGTAATTGCCAGAGGTAAACCGGCTGAGATTCAGCACAATGAAAAAGTGATTGCCGCGTATCTGGGCACCGACGAAAGCGAGGTAAATCTGTGAGCGAACCGATGCTTCAGTTTCAGGATGTGGATGTTTTCTACGGGGTGATCCAGGCGTTGAAGCAGGTTTCGCTTGAGGTTAACGAAGGGGAAACCGTTGCCCTGATTGGCGCTAACGGCGCGGGGAAGTCAACATTACTGATGTCTGTCTTTGGTCAGCCCCGGATCCGCAACGGGCAGATCCTCTTCTGCGGCGAGGATATCAGCCACAAATCTACCCACTATGTTGCCACCGGCGGCATCGCGCAGGCACCTGAGGGACGACGCATTTTCCCGGATATGTCTGTAGAAGAGAACCTGCTGATGGGGACAATCCCCGTCGGCAATCAGCATGCAGCGGAAGATATGCAAAGCATGTTCGACCTCTTCCCTCGCCTCAAAGAGCGACGTAACCAGCGGGCGATGACGCTTTCAGGCGGTGAACAGCAAATGCTGGCTATCGCCCGCGCGCTGATGAGCCGTCCTAAACTTCTGCTGCTGGATGAACCCAGCCTCGGCCTCGCGCCAATCGTGGTTAAACAGATCTTCCAGACGCTGCGCGAACTGGCCCGTAACGGAATGACGATTTTTCTGGTCGAGCAGAATGCGCACCACGCGCTGAAGTTGTCCGACCGCGGCTATGTGATGGTTAACGGCCAGATTCGGTTAAGCGGCAGCGGCGAGGCGTTGCTGAAGGATCCGGAGGTGAGGAAGGCGTACCTGGGTGGAGTGTGAAACGAAAAGGCTATAGTGAGAAAAACTCACAGTGATTGCCATTATTAATCGTTTTTCTGATGCGACCGCATTCAAATATCATCTTCACGACCCGCCTTTGCGCGGGTCGATAAAACGTTCAGCCGCAAACTGAATAATAATGATAAGAGGATCCGGGGCAAATATGACACTTGATGCGTTATATCAGTTATTGAAAACTGTATTACCACCTGACACCGATTCAGCCGATGATTTACAGGATTTTATGGCCATGCTTATGGCGACGAAACATCACTCTGAGGCTCTGTCACCGTTTGCGCAGCGCGTATACATGCTATCCGTTGCCCATCGCGACCCTAAGCAAGCGGCTGCGCTGATTTCAGCCTGTCATCCTGAAGCAGGAAAGCCCCTTCCGCTGCTCGACTTCTCCGGCTGGCCGGACGTGCGTTACGCCACGTCGGGTGAATTACAGACGCCCGAGACTGAAGAATATTTTCACAGAATTTCGTCTGCCGCCACGCTATTACGTGCGGCAATCATTGACGCTGAGCAACAGAAAAACACGCCAGCATTTTATATTCTGGATAAGATACTCAGCCTGAACAGCGCTTTGCCAGAACGTTATAAAAAGATGGCAAACATATCTTATTCATAACGGTATTAATAAACCCGACTGTCATCGTATTCCAGATAATCGATATCCAGCGCCGGAACGACCGGGGTATGGTTTTGCAGCCAGGCCAGAAGATGCTGAATGCTCTCTCTTTTGAGTGAATTTTTTGGCCAGACGAGGTAGTAGCCATCCCCCGTCGCAATAGCTTCCCTGAACGGCAGGCCCAGCAGGCCACTTTTCAGGGCATCAAGCGTGAGATGCAGGTCGGCGATAGCGATGCCGTGCCCGTTCATCGCGGCAATACTTCCCTGTTCAAGGGTATCGAACACCATACCGCTGCTCATATCGAGCCCCGGGAACAATCCTGTTCTTCGCAGCCAGCGCCGCCAGTCACGTCTGTCCGGTGAAGGATGGATCAAATCGCATTGCGGAAGCCGTTGCCGGGCCGGTTCGATAAGTGATGGGGTACAAACCGGGATAAGCCATTCATGAAAAAGCAGCTGACTCTCCGTTGTGTCACCAAAACGGCCATTACCAAGAAGGATGGCGCAGTCGTAGGGCTCAAGATTGAAATCAACGGTATCAATGTCCATCCAGACGCTGGCAATCTCAACCTGTGGTTTTGCATGGTTGTTGCGAAAAGATCGCAGCACGTCGAGAAGCCATCTCATGGTCAGGGTGCTGGGTGCTTTTAACCGCAGCAGGTGGTTTTCACTGCGAAATGCCCGGCAGGCCCATTCAATGCTCGTGAAGCTCTCGTTCAGCTGTCCGGCAAGCACTCGCCCGGCTTCAGTGACCTCCACGCGAGGACCTTGCCTTTTGAAAAGCTCGCAGTCGAACCACAGTTCAAGGGTACGAACATGTCTGCTGACCGCACCCGGCGTAATATTGAGCGTTTCAGCGGCTTTACTGAAGGAGTTCAACCGCGCAGCAACTTCAAACGCACGCAGTGCATACAATGGCGGTAAAGACATAACGTCCCTTAAATGAAAATTTCATTATGCTAAAACTTGTTCCGGGGCAACGCCAGCAAGTAAATTATGGAGAAAAACAATGATCCCCAATATACCGAGTCATATCGATAGGGGTCAAAATCGATATGCAAAAAGCTGCGGACAAACTCGTAGCCATTAGCAAAGATGTTTATCTGAACGGCTGCAACAGCGATTACAAACACCATATATGCGATAAATAGCGGGTATTTATGCAGCCTGTTAACTTTTAGTTTCCCGAGATAAAGCAAGAAAAAAATTGCAACAGATACAACAAAATAGACGATGGCAGGCCAAACGGGTGGATGAAGCGAAAATTCTAATTCTTGTGACATAATCAATTCTCTTTAGCTATCTGGTACATCTGCCATCCCGTAATGCTCCCAGTGGTCAAATCCAGCGCCATTGCGGTTTTAGATGCCTCTTGTCAACCGTAGTTCATATCCTGTACGTTCGAGAGCTTGTCGCCGGAGAACAATGTTTTGATCATTTGTTGATACCCTTGCCCAGCCCATTTGCAAGCTCTTCCACTTTTTCTAAGGAAAATCCAAATGAAGTTATCTGCGAAGCTGCCGCAGGGCAATCGATGAAACGGAGATATAAGAATTTACGCGATAAGGAAACGCCCTCGACGCATAATGATCGAAAAATTATGGTTGTGCATGGGTCAGGCACGAAAAATAAGATTTGTTGTCAGGAAGGGGGAATTGCAGGCACAAAAAAACCACCTTTCGGTGGTTTCACGACACTGCTTATTGCTTTGATTATTCTGCTTTTCCCATGGTAGCCGGAGTGGGACTTGAACCCACACAGCGCGAACGCCGAGGGATTTTAAATTGGTTGTTAAAACTCATAAAATCAATGGGTTGTAGATTTTTTCCGAACATAGAGCAAAACTACAACACTTTAAATACATGAACTTACAACCTATTTGCAATCAATCTTCGGAATGGTTAGTGAATAGATATTCACTAGTCAGCAGCCCTGTACCACGCCTGCCAGCGATAGATATTTGTCCGCAGCTCGCGCACACATTCCGTCGTCTGAGTATCTGCCTGCAGGTCTTCATCGCTATCTCGTCCGGCGTCACTTGCCTTGCACGGCGGGCTCATCAAATCCTGGGATATTGTTGGCCGCGTCGATTGCTCGCTGCCGCAGCTGCACAGCGTGATCGTCAAAATCGCACTTAGTATGATTCGGGTCGTTAACATATTTCACCACGTCTCGGTAAATGGTCCGGTAAATCACTTTTCCTTCTGCGCTGGCCGCTGCCGCTTTCTGCTCACTAGTGGCGACGGCTTTCTCCGCTTTTTTGTTTTTCGCTGCATGCTCGCTGTTTACCTTGTCGCTGTGCGCATACCAGCCTTTCAGATAACCCGCGTAAAAGGTAACAGCGAAAAGCGCCAGCAGAACGCCCAGCGCTAACAGCTTTGCTTTAATGGTCACTGGTCTATCCCCCAGCACGTCAGTGCGCTTTCCTGATCCCGGCGCTCGACCTGACCATAGCAACCGTTCTTCTGGCCTTTGGTCAGTCTGCAATCGCGGCCGCCGTCTTTAATCCACCAGCGGATCGCTTCGCATGCACCTTTGCGGTCACCAGCATTGATGCGCTTATAAAACGTCGAGGGGAAACATTTACCCGGGCCGATGTTGTACGGGCAGAACGAAGCAATACCGGCTTTCTGTGGTTCGGTCAGCGGCACCTTTATATTCCGGTCAACCCACGCCAGCGCCTTATCGCGCTCGATGGCGTTTACCCGGTCGCATTTCGTCTGCGTCAGCTTCATGCCCTGCACCACCGGTTTGCCATCCACAGTTGTGGCACCACGGCAAATTGTCCAGATCCCGCCGCCGTCTTTGTACGCCGTGAGGCTGTTTCCTTCTTTTTCATTCAGGAACTGATCGAGGATGACCGACGCCGGAGCGCCGGCAAGCACCAGACCCAGAACAGCGGCGCTGAGTTTAGTCTTGCTGGTAGCCATTGTCCCGAGCCTCTTTGCGACGATCGTCTTTAATTTTGAAATAAAGGTTTGTCAGATAAGTCAGCAGACCAAAGAGAATACTGGCGAGAACGCCAATTGCAGCCCACTGGCTGGGACTGACTTTATCGAGCAGTTGCAAAAGCCAGTAGCCAAAACTGCCAATAGATGTGCCGTAGGAAAGTCCCGCCGCCACGTCTGAAACGTTATTCATCCTCATGCCTCACCCCCGGTGGGGAAAATCGTATCGTGGCATGAGGGTAAGCGCGTAGGTCGGTCGGAATCCCGACCATATAGAGGAGGTCGAAAAGGTTAACAACAAGTGCTAAACTTCTTGGCTTTCAGAATTGACTGATTTTTATAATGTTAAAGCTATTTAGTAGATACGTTTCCGTTGGCGTGCTCAACACAGCCTTACACTGGCTGTGTTTTGGCGCTCTGCTTCATTTCTTTGGGATCAGCCAGGCGATTGCAAATGTTCTGGCATTCTGCATTGCAGTAACGTTTAGTTTTTTCGCGAACGCGAAATGGACGTTCAAATCGCAGGCCACTTCCGGGCGCTATCTCGCGTTCGTATTATTCATGGGGATCATGGCAGGCCTGACGGGTTACCTCGCTGATACTGTTGGCGCTCCTCCCGTTGTTACCCTGTTAGCATTTTCCGGCTTTAGCCTGGTTGCCGGGTTCATCTACTCAAAATTCATTGTCTTTAGGGATGCGAAATGAAAATTTCTCTGGTCGTTCCGGTATTTAATGAAGAGGAAGCAATTCCAATCTTCTATAAAACCGTGCGGGAGTTTGAAGGGCTTCTGCAGCATGAAGTTGAAATAGTCTTCATTAACGACGGCAGTAAAGATGCGACAGAATCAATCATAAATGCGCTCGCTGTGGCCGACCCGCTTGTCATTCCTCTTTCCTTTACCCGCAATTTCGGTAAAGAACCTGCACTGTTTGCAGGCCTGGACCATGCAAGCGGTGAAGCTATTATCCCGATAGATGTTGATTTGCAGGACCCAATTGAGGTTATCCCGCACCTGATAGAGAAATGGCAGGCCGGCGCGGATATGGTTCTTGCTAAGAGAACAGACCGCTCTACGGATGGACGACTCAAACGCAAGACCGCAGAGTGGTTCTATAAGCTGCACAACAAAATCAGCAATCCGCAGATCGAGGAAAACGTTGGCGACTTCCGCCTGATGTCCCGGGATGTGGTTGAAAACATCAAGCTAATGCCAGAACGCAACCTTTTCATGAAAGGCGTCTTGAGCTGGGTTGGTGGCCGCACTGATGTTGTTGAGTATGCTCGCGCAGAGCGAGTTGCCGGGGATTCTAAGTTTAATGGCTGGAAACTGTGGAACCTTGCACTTGAAGGTATCACAAGTTTCTCTACGTTCCCGTTGCGCATGTGGACTTATATCGGGTTGTTCGTTGCTGGCCTGGCCTTCATCTATGGCGCATGGATGATCGTCGACACGTTAGCATTCGGCAACCCGGTTCGCGGCTATCCATCAATGCTTGTCTCAATACTTTTCCTTGGCGGAGTTCAGTTGATAGGTATAGGTGTGCTTGGGGAGTATATCGGCAGGATTTATGTTGAAGTTAAGGGAAGACCTCGTTATATCATCAAAAACGATCTCAAGGATAATCGGAAGGAAGAGAAATGATTAATCAGGCTTTGGAAAAAGAAACTCATTTAAAGTGGGTGTTATTCACTTTTGTTTTTGCTGTAGTGGCTGTGTTTTTTACTGCTATCCATCCGGTGACAATTATCTCTGGTGATGAGTGGATCAATCTTTCTTCCGGAAGGCAGGCATATCCACAGTGGGGAGGTTTTAATCCAATTAAGGTTGTGCCTGAGGTTGCTTTCCCACTCTTTGGTAACATTGCCTCATCGGTCGTAATGCCACTTGGATTTACTTTCCTTGAAGCTATCGCCTATTTGACAGCGGTTTTAGTTGCGATTCTTGTTGTGGCGTTTCTTTATCAATTCTATGTTTTGATGAGAGAAACCGCAGGGTTGTCAACATACACTAGCTCAGTCATGGTTATCTTATACCTACTGTGCATGTTTGGCCTGTTCAGAACTCTCAATAATAACAACAGTCCATACCTGTTATGGGAGCAAAATCTTACTTGTTATTATCACTATATTGTTCCAGCCCTCATAAACGGCACGCTGGCACTTTACGTTTTAAGAATGTCGGCAACATTAAAACCCTTCTTTTACGAAAGAGCGATCTTTTCTGGCGTGCTGATATTCGCCATTTACCTATGTGTATTTTCGAACATTTTTGCCAGTGTTGTGCTTGCAGTAATGTGCGGTGTGGTACTTCTTCTGAACCTCATTAGCAACAGATTTAAAATTGTTGAGACGATTAAGGCTTACCCTTTCCACTGCATTACTCTGGCGATGTGGGTTATTTCTGCTCTCTTTGAAATGAACGGAGGAAGAGCGGACCGAATGGCAAAAGATCATCTGGATATTTCAGGTACAGTCAATGCATTTTACTCACTGCTTAAATTAACAGATCGCACCTTCTTCGTTGTGCTGGCTGTTGGATTGGTTTGCGGCGTGGTGTTCTTGCTAAGAAGAAAATCAGATGAGACAACTGAAGGGAAAAGATACGCTTTCTGGGTATCAGTGATTTCTGGAGCCATTACCACATTAGCCCTTATTCTGGTATGCGCAAAGGCTAGCGCTAACTATGCGACTCGACCTGTAGCAATGTGGGGTTCGTTCATGTACCTGATAGTAGCAGCTAGCATAGGACTTGGTTACTTCATTGAGCGCTTTAAGACCGTTCAATATATTGCCCCAATAGTTTTACTTTGCTTGATTAACAAAGCTACAGACCAATCAAATTCTTTGCGTGAGTCTCACAACGGAAACGTTCCTTTCTCCGTTGCGAATGCTATCGGACAAGATATGATTGTTCAGGTTCAGAGAGCTGTTGAAAGCAATCAGAGGACGATGACACTGCATGTCCCTAAGGGTGACAACAATGACAACTGGCCATTCCCGGTAACAAGAGGAAAGGCCATATCAGAAACTCTCAAATCAAATGGATTAATACCTCGTAACATTGAGATAAAAATCCAGCCGGACAGAGAAATGAATGCGAAGTATGGTATGCCAATCTGAATAGTTGCGCCCCATTAGGGGCGCATTAATTATGACTTAATATTCAATGATTCTACGTTCCCAGTACCACCGGATATACTAACGGCCGCTGTACCAGTTGTTGACCTTGCATGGTTTGTATAAGCCATATTATATCCACCAGCCCCAAGTACCACAGCATAAATCATTGTCGCCCCGACTACATAGTTATCTGACGCATTGCAACGGTAACAATTACTTAGATTGATTCCGTTATATGTAGCAGTCGTGGCATACCCGGCATCTAAGATGCTATTACCCAGAACTCGCAGCCCCTCACAAGATATTAAGTCAATACCATGACCTCTAACTCTTCGTACTTGGTTCTGGCTAACACTGCCAAATGTCACGGTATCCATAACAATACCAAGACCTGCTGAGCCGTTCCCATCAACTATATTACCGTTAACATTAGTCATAAAGTTGGCGCTAGTGGTTCCTGCCATCGTTACATGAATTGCACGAAGCGTAGAGGTGTAGATAACATTATTTGTGATTTGTACATCTGCAAATGTTTGGTTCTGATAATCGGGAACTGAGTTTACTGGGTTGTAATATCTCACACCAGTAACACATGCCTCAATATTATTATTAGAGATAATAATGCGCCCGCAAGAACGGTCACCTATAAAAACGCCATCACTACACTGGTGGATTTGATTCCCAGTGATAATCATACCAAAACAGTTTTGATGATCTATCGCATTATTTGGAAATCCACGCACAACGTTATCGGTGGTGCTTAAATGGAACTGCGCAGATGCAGATATCCCTTGACAGGAAGAATCTGTGCCAGAGGCGGAAACAACAATGTTGTTACGCATGGTATTAAAGTAACCTTGAGATGTTCCAATCTGGTTCCTCATCAAAATACCCCATGCGCAATGGGTGCAAATATTACCCTCCATAACGGCATGTTCGTTCTCGTTGAACCAGATGCTACAGCGGTAATTACCTATGCCGAGCAGCCCGCAACTATCTATGACATTGTTTCGTGCAACAACACGAGAAGCGGTGCTGTAGATAGCTGTGCGTCCGGTATTCACAATTCTACAACTCTCAACAACTGTGCCGGGTGCTGTAGATTCCACATTAATTCCAAGAACTGTTGCGCCGTTGCTTCCTTCAATACGTATACGCCGAACAACATGGTCCGCATTTCTCACCCTCAAAACTGCATCATTGAAACTTTCTGGATTAGTAACAACAATTCCAAAGTTTTGTAAGATCACTGATGAGGTGTTATTTACGAAGCATCCAGCATTAATGTTAAATGTTGCGCCTAATCCATCAATAATTGTATTTTGTGAAATGGCAGCTGCTATTGCTGCGTTAATTGCTGTATGCGCCGTAGGAGTAGTAGCATCAACTCTTGGGAGCGCACCGAACATATACGGAGAAATGTACCCAACATTCATCCGGACCCAGGCAGCCCCACCTGATGTTTTGATAACCGTACCGTTATTGTCGGTGTAACCTGAACCAGCAAGTACCGCTCTGAACTGTCCACCACCGTATCCCGTACCGGCAGTATGCCCTTTAACCGTAATACGCTGCTTGTCGAAAGATGGCTCGATTGTCCGTAGCGTTGCAATGTCTGGACATTCGCCGATGTACTTTTCGCCATCGGGTTTAGCCAGTTCTATCATTACATCGGACGCCGAACCAGAAGCTGGCAGAACGACGATTGGTTGCCCTGCAGCGTTAAACGCCAGCAGCTTGTTTGCGCGCTGATCAACAGGGGGCAGAATGGAGACTGAAGACTCAGGAACACGCAGCGTACGCACCAGGCTGACATTATCGACATAGTTCCTGGTCGCTGCATCCTGCGCATTTATCGGGTCACCGAGATTCGCGATCCTATAACCTTCTGCATTGAACGGACCACCAAATAGCGGACGGCGCAGCGCTAGCCCGAGATAAATAAAGGCACGCTGTATTGCCATCCAGAGGCGGTCGAAATCCTTATTCACTGTGTCGGCCAACAGATCGCCGTTGTCCTGGTAATCCGTTAACCGGTAGGTAGGAACAACACGTTCCAGCATGACCACTGCACCGCTTGCAGGTGGGGTAACGAAAACCACGTCACCCCCGCCGACGTTACCGACACCTGATACGGAATATCCGCTGGTAACGACAGTACCGTTGATTGATACCTGAATATCACCGGCATTGATGATATAGAACTCGAAGGGGAAAAGGGTCGTCAGACCGTTGGCGTTGTAAATAATATAGGGAGTCTGGTTGGGTACCGACATGATGCGAAACCTCTGGCAGGTTAGTAATCGACGTCGACCAGATGATCTCCGTCACTTAACTGCCAATCTTCGCGCGCATGCCCGGTCGGAATCCCGACCACTTTCCCGATACGTACTGGTGTCTGACTGATTGCGCCAGCACCAGAGTCTATAAAGTCGTCTGGCTGGTTGGTCAATGCTGGGTTAAAGTCACGCATCTGGTCATAGACAGGACCATCAAGTACATCGGTATGCGCCCATAGGAACCGCGACGACAGCGGCGCTTCAAACGCATCGAGAATACGTTTCTGTTTGTTGGTAATGCTGAATTCTTCCCGAACGCCACAGCCGGTACCCTTAAGCGCCTGACGCAGTAACTTACCCGCGAAGCTGCCCGGGCCGTTAACTTCGACACAAACCACCGGTATCTGGTATTTGAGCACCAGATCTTTTATTTGCGCGACCTGCCCGCCGGTGATTTTGTCGTTGTCATCGAATTCCGCCAGTTCTCCGGTGAGTTCCTGGCAAATGTGCCAGTACAGATGTCCACGCGCATCGGTAAGCATCAGAGAGAACGCCGAAGCATCGGCCTTAACTTTGCCTGTGGCCACGTCCCACCAGGCGACCGCGCCAACGATTTGTACATTGCCAAGCCAGAGCGAGGCCGTACGGTTCGCATACCGGATTTGAGGATGAATGTTGTATTCGCGGATGCGGTCTGGATCGAGGCGAACGTCGCCCACAGGTTTACTGTGCAGCTGATACTGGCTATCCCACTCGTTAATCGTGCGCGTTTCTTTGCGTCGATTCTCCATTTCCTCGCGCGTGAAGCGCTCAGGCCATGCGCAATCGGCATAAAAATCGATAACGGTATCGGGCGCGGTAGCAAATTCAACGCCGCTGGCCGTAATTTTGTAATCGACATCAGCGACCAGAAGGCGGGCACTTTTATGGATACCGGCGAAAACATATTCCGGCCGGAAAGATAACTCGTAGCGCAGCTGCGTTGCGTCTTTCGCCTCTATGCGTTTTTCTTTCTCAAACAACCGGATGGTAAGACAATCAGCGCCCATAGACTCCACCTCATCATAAAGGCTGTCATGCGTGTGCGGCGTACCAATGTAGAGCTTGCGGCCACCAGGGATCAGGATGTGCGTTTGCTCCCCCAGGCGATAGCGCAGCTTTTCACGCGCCTCCGGCGTCTGGATATTGCGGGGTACTTCTACGTCATCGTTCTGGCATTCGTTGGCACGGGCGGAGGTAACGTTAGACAGAATCCCTTTGGCGTACATGCTGCCGTTACGTAAATCCAGCGCGCCATTGACCCACCACTGCTCTACCGTCCCCTGCCCGTCGGGTAGCATGCCTTTGGTCAATGGATGGTTACGTAGTACGTTCTGAGTATCTCGGCTGGTTTTATATGCGGTACCATCGGATTCAGACTGGTGCAAAATGCGATACTGCCGATCGCAGTAATACCGCCAAGCATTATAGACAGCAAGGAGCGTTGATTTACCGAACCCACGGAAACAACGAAGCACCGCGAGATTACCGCGATGCTCCAGCCAGTGGCAGGCCTTATAGTGACAGTCCGGTACATTCCACTGCATCCGTTCCGCCCACATCAGAAAGAAGGCGAGGAAGGAGATCATTTTTTGCCTTTCTGGAGACGCTCTATAATGGCGGCCGCTTCACGTTCAGCCTTCGATACCTGCTGGCCCAGCGCAAAGGCTTCATCATCCTGACCAGGATTATCATTTGGCGTACCGCCACGCGTCTGCATGCCAATCAGTGAGTGCACCTTAATCAGCAACGTCAGTGATGCAGCTGCGTTCTTCTTATCCCAGTAACGGTCGCCGCGTTCATCTTTGGTCAGTTCGCTCGGTTTCTTACCGGCACCCGGCCAGTGAGCCGGATCGGCTTCTTCGAGCACCACGTCAGTAAGTTTGTCGCTCAGCGCGGTAAGGCGTGTTTTGTAATCCTGATGCATAAAAAAGCCCCGTAGTGAATACAGGGCTATGATGGCGCGGGTTTAAGGTCGGAATCCTGACTATTCTGGCTGTTTGAGCTTATCGACTTCTTGCTTAATATTTTCTGCGACCGCTAATAGCTTTATTGCCTCTA
Organism: Enterobacter cloacae complex sp. AR_0002; assembly: GCF_001922365.1. Taxonomy (NCBI): domain Bacteria; kingdom Pseudomonadati; phylum Pseudomonadota; class Gammaproteobacteria; order Enterobacterales; family Enterobacteriaceae; genus Enterobacter; species Enterobacter cloacae complex sp. AR_0002. The sequence goes on along the minus strand of NZ_CP018814.1, from coordinate 716,872 downwards.
ACCTATTCATTTTCAAATGCAGCTCATAGTCTGCATCACATCGCTTGTGATGCGCAGCTCTAAGCTTTAAACCAATTTTCTCAAGTTGAGCCGCGTCAAAATTATAGTCTGTCGCTGCATCACCATTGCACAGGTATTCTGAAAGCCTTTTATGCTCACCAAAGGGAAAGGGATTTCCACTTTTATCATTCTTTGGAATTGGCTTATTAATTACATCACGGACTGCATGGAACATGTAATAATAGGCTCTACTGATTGCGTTGCGAGTCCAGGTTTCACCACTCTTATCAAGAGAGTCTTTAGCTACATTCAGAAAGCAATCAAATTGCACCGCCATTAATTATCATCCCCTAATTTAGGTTCAAAAAAAGCGATACAATTTTTGGACTTAATCCCAGCAGAAACAATTCGATCAAATAATAAATCATCCAATCGAATCAAATAATCTACATCATCAGTGTCAATTGCATAAACACATGCATACTCACCCTCATGACAAGAGATACGTCGTTTAAGGCGTGGTAATCTTTCTTCCTCAGCTATCTGACGAACAACTGCGCCTAAGGCGCGCAAATCAGATGCAACGGCAGGACCTGCATCACGCAACAATTGTCTCGTTACCATACCGCTTCCAAATAGATCTAACTGGACTTTATTGAATCTTTTAGGCATTTCCATGGATTCAATAATTTCTGTCGTATGATTCAACAGTTCAATATCTACCCAATAAGAAGCAAGAGTATGTGCATATGATAAGGTCAATAACCCCTTATACTCTACACTACGGTTGACAACTTCCCACTCTTTACTGAGCAGATGTCGGTACCTCAAAGCCGAGGCATAGTTACACCATGACTGTGAAACGTTTGGGTCATAAGCGACAGCCTGTTCACAAAGTGCAATGCCCTCCTCATCATTTTCATTGAGGAAAGCCAACAACCCCTGAATGCACCACCGATGATGTGGAACATCGATTTTATCGGCTTCACGCGCCAACAGTCTAAGCTCAAAAGGACTCAACAAGAGTTCTCCAGAGACTAAAGACGGTTTGATTTTTCCAACAAGTTCATTGGTTTTCGGCAGCGCAAGAGGCATTTTAAGTATTCATCGAAGTAAAATTAGGTTAACTATACCTGCTCAGAGTGCCGTACGCCAATACAAGGAATAGCACACAACTAAAAATTTCTGGCCTACTGGACTTGAACTGAGCGTTTAGTTCAGAGCCCCAAACCTGCACAACTAACGCATACCAGGATCAATCTGGTTTATCAACGGTGCTATCCAGAACAGATTGTTTCCCGGCAGTAGCGTACGCACGTTATGCATTACCCGATCACCGGCATCGCCGTTGAGCACGCCAGCTGTCACATCAGTAATGGTATCGAGCAGACCGAACGTCGGCCCCAGCGCAGAACCGATAAAGCCGCGGCTGGCATAACGTGACTGTGTTCCAGTACCGAGCAATGCGCCCAGCCCCACCATACCACCAGAGGCTTTCTCTGCCATGTTGTTATATTCCATTAACGGGCCAAGAATACCTGAACGGTCGATCCCCTCAATGACCAGTTTCTGCGAAGACCAGTCAACCTCCTTACCATTTGCAGACTGCTTAAGCGCGTATGTCAGCGCGCCGAGTCCTATCTGGAAAGCCGTACCGTAATAAAACTGCCCGGTTCCCTCCTGCAGGCCGCCCAGCGTGGCGCGGTTATAGGATGCGGTAGCGAAGGATTTAAACTGGAAGATGGTTTTACCCAGAGGTGTACTGGCCCACAGCGGTGTATCGCCGATGCCCGGAGTGATAACGGTATTGTTAACGTCTTTGAGCACCGCCGACTGGAAGACGCCAGCAACGTGCTGATCGTCCCATTTTTCAAAATTACCGATATGCCAGCCGTTGATTACCTCACCGTGTTTTTCAAACTCGCTGCGGATACGCGCGGCCATATTGTCGTTAATACCAAGCTTAGCCAGACGGCGGCCAGCGAACGTACCGGAGAGAATGCCGTCGGACGTGATCATGCCGTTTACCGATTTGTTCATATCATCGAAGTGACCCATCAGCGTGAGCTTGCCGAATGCATCGGTGACGCGCTCCATACCCGCTTCGACCGCCGTTGTTCTGGCAGAGCCATCCACCAGGTCGCCCATCGTACGCGCACGGGTATGGAGGATGGTCTCCAGCCCGACGGCCATTTTTAACTGTTCGGCACGGCTGGCCTTGAATGCCGGTGACCGCGTGATCAGCGCAGAGTAACCACGCATGGTATTACCAAAGCCATTAACCATCACACCGCGCGCGAGATCAGGAATAGCGGAAACCGTCATACCACCCAGTTTGGTGACGAAGTTAGCGCTGCGCAGAAATGCACCGGCGCGTACGAAAAATGATGAGGGATCGTCAGGCATGCCGTAGGTACTACAGGCCCCCAGCGAGTTACGGCAACTTGAGAGATACCTAAAGCACGCGCAACCGCAGTTTTGGTGCCGAAAAAGCTGATAACAGTTTCAGTTTTCATTGTTCCTCCTATTAACGTTAGTTAGGAACATAAATACTAACGAAAGTTATGTCAAGTTAACTTATATTATGGGTATGAAAAAATTGACCTTTAACGACCGAATTTCCTCAAGACGTAAAGAGCTTGGATTAACCCAACAGCAACTTGCCGATGCCGTTGGTATATCCGCCGTGAGCGTCTATAAGTGGGAAGCGGGCATAACGACACCTAAAGGGCAAAATCTTTTCTCACTTGCCGAGGCACTCCGATGTACTCCGACGTGGTTGCTTTACGGAACTGAGGAGGATGAACCACTGAGGGCAGATCAACTTTCACCCGAGCTTGATGAAAGGCAAAAAAAGTTACTCGATCTCTTTGATTCATTACCTGAATCAGAAAAAGAAAGACATATCAGTGAGTTAAGCGAAAAAGTTAATGATTTCCAGAGGTTGTTTGATGAATTGCTAATGGTTAAAAAGAAAAAAAACACCATTAAGAAATAAAATTAAAGGTAATGTTTTCAAAGCATTGCCTTTTTTTACGCTCACAAAACTAACTTTTGTTATAAAAAATCATTGCCAGAAAAAATACCTTTGGTTATGCTTTGCAACATCAACGACGCACTAACCACGCGGCAGTTGTTCAGAAAAACGTTCTGACAGTCTGGAAAGACAGGCACCAAATTCGCGGGTCGCCGCCAGTACGATGACATGCGGGAAAGACCGCAACGAATCCAAAATTGCTGTGTGTAGTCTTTGCCTCGTCTCCATGAGGGGCATTTTTTTTAACACGGTGAAGAATTTAGTGACCCTTCGGTGAAAACCGAAGCCCTCGAAGAGAGGGGCCCTGTGAGGAAAGACCAACGGGCATGACCAGCCCTGACAGCCCGGAAAGACGGGCAACAGATGTAAAAAAACCCACCAAGGTGGGCTTCTTTACCCGGGACAGTGACCAAACCGCCCGGAGGTGGTACAGGGGACCAACCCTGTACCGAGGAAAGACCAACGACATGAGCCGCTGATCGGCTCGAATTATACATCAGTAAGGAGCCGCTATGGAAGCGCTACCCCTACAGGTAACACTGTACATCCACGTATCTGCCAATCCCCACTTCCCTGCACTCTATCTGGTTCATACCTGTGACATGTCACAGAACTATCCAGATCTTTACGTGCTGCTGGAAACGCGCACTGTTTGCCTTGAGATAAACCAGCCAGAACCGATAGATATCATCGGTAAACAAGTCGAACGCCTTCAGAAAGAAAAGGCGTCGATTGTCGATCGGGCTCACCAGCGTGTCGCCTTCATTGAAGACAAGATCCAGCAGCTGCTGTGCATCGACCATTCAACAATCCAGGAAAGTGATATCCCGTTCTGATAACGGCGCCTGACCCGCGCCAGTAACCGAAGAGGAAAGACCAAGTGACAATCTCAATTTACAACTGCCTGTTTAAGCCGAAAAAATCGGCCATCAAAGATGGTGCCGTTGCGTTGGCGATCAGCGTGGAAGCACCCAACAAAAAAATCGCAGAAAGCATCGTGACGGGTAAGCTCTGGGAGCACTATCCGGCGAACGGCGATAACTTCTTTAAACCTGAAATATGGGAAAACACAGCTGATCAGCCTCACCCTGAGATCGGCAAGTTTGACGAGCACTTTGCTAAATCCCATACGTTCGATGGCGAAAAATGGATGGTAAACGTCGAAACAACTGGCGGGATGAGCCACCTTCCTGACAATGATGAAAAATTAGACTTTATGACTATTTCACCGCGCGAACGCTTCGCAACGGTGGTGTTATTTGGCCTTGCCCAGCTGGATGGGGAAATTTATTCTCAGGTTTGTGACTATCTTGATAATCTCGAAAACACCAGCCAGTACGGTGACGAGGAGGATGATCGCTTAAATCGTTACATCATTAATGCGATGGAAGCGCACCCGCCTGTTCACTACATGCACCAGGAGGGGCTTAATAATCTCCTGCAGGCAATTTATGTGAAGTTTGAGAACCAGTTACCCGGCGGCGCCGCGCTTTACTCATTTATTAAAAAATGGACTGACAACCCGGGCAAACGTGAAGAAATGCTGCCTCAGAACAGCACCAGCACCAGCACGGAAGATAATACCCACGCTCAGGTTGCACCACAGCGCGGTTACAAACACACATATGCCACTCTGGATCAGGAGATCGCTCTCGCACTGTTGCCAATAGAGCCTGCGACCACTGTATCTGTCAGCGCTCTGCGTCAGGCGGAACGTATCATTGAAGAAGACCGGGAAGACTTTAAGCGCTGGTCTATGGCGCTGCGCACTACTGAGCAGATCCTCAAATATTCCCGCGACACTATTTTTGGCGTTATCCAGAATGTGCCAGCGAAAGATACGCATCACTTCCCCGATTCATTACGCCGCTTTATCGACAGTTGGCTTGCCGAAAATGGTGTGTTCGAACAGAGCCCTAATGTTTCGGAAGCAACCAGTAAATCTCTGGCAGCCGGGCGTGGCGAGTATGTTGACGGTATCAGTGACCCTACCGATCCCAAATGGGTAAAAACAGAAACGCAGACCACAGTGCAGAACGCCTCAAATGAGGCGGAAAAAGTGGAAGCGGTTACTGATTCGCAGGCAGAAGCCGCGCGTGAAACGCTCAATAAAATGGGCTACAGCGTTTACGCCAGTGAATCAGAGCAGGAGCAGAGCAACAGCGAGCAAGTTAATAGTGCAGAGCAATCAGCAGAGTCGTTGGTGCAAGAAGAACCTCGCCCTAACGTTAATGACGTTGAAAAAAGTATCACCGAACGCACCGGTACCGAGATGGAAAATCTCGACCTGTGGAAGCGCGTTTTCAAAACTGATGAACGTTTCACAAAACAGTTTACTCAGAACGGTGGTGGCACATCGATCAACGGCACCTACATGACGATGCTGGCCACTCGTGAATTTGGCCCTAAAGGTATTGGCTGGGGCGTTGATATTCTCGAAGAACGTTTTGACAATGGCGCGCCGATAACCCGTACAGTCAAAGGCCAGGACGGGAACAATACGTGGGAGCTTATTCCAGACGGCATTGGCGGCTACCTCACAGAGAAACATCACGTGATTAAGATCCGTCTCTGGTATGTGCGTGGCGGCGTGCGCGGTGAAGAGATTTCATTCGGCTGCACCCCGTATCTCTACGGGAGTAAATACGGCCCACTCTGCGACGGTGAAGCGACAAAGAAATCACTTACCGATGCGACGAAAAAGGCACTCTCTTCTCTCGGTTTCAGCGCTGATATCTTCATGGGTCTCTATGATAACCCTGAATATCGACAGAAAAACAAAGAAGAATTCGCCCTTAAAATCGCCAGCGATAATGCAGAAGATGCTGCGCGCTTGCGCCAGGAGCTGGACGACAAACTTACGCGAGTTGCAAACACCTTGGCAACCGGTGTCTCTGCCAACGAAGTGACCAAAGTATTCGCATCTATCGCCCGCGAAGTGGAGGTGCACCGTAAAGATGCTGAGGCCAAAGGCGACAGCCAGCATGCCAATTATCTGAGTAAACGTCTGCGTCGCCTGACCACCATCAAAGATGAACGTCTGAAAGAACTGAACAAAGCCCAGGAGAAAACAGCATGAGCAAGGTAACCGCAATCGCATTAGCAAATGATTACTCCAGCCTGTTAAACCTGCTGGAAACCTCTGACGAGTTGACGCCGGAAATGATCGCCGACACCCTGGAAGGGATTGAAGGTGAGCTGGCCGATCGCCTGGATGCAGTTATGGTGGTGGCGCGCAATAACCTGGGCAACGCGAAAACCTGTGACGAAGAGATGAAGCGTCTGGCTGAGCGCAAAAAGTCTTTCGAAAATAAAGACAAGCACCTCCGCAAGTACATTCTGTCATGCCTGTTAGGCGCTGGCCTGGATAAGCTGAAAACCCCCAGAAACACCTTTACTGCTCGTCAGGGTACTGTAAGCGTGGTGGTCGACAATGTTGATGCGTTACCTGACGAAGTGGTCACAGTTCAGACAGTAATCGCCCCTGACAAGAAGGCCATCAAAGAAAGGATAGAGGCAGCCGAAGCCGCAGCGGAACAAATCAAAGCCGATGGTGGTGAGGTACCTGAAGAGTTACTTAATCCGGTACCGGGTGCGCATCTGGAAGTCGGCGAACGTTCATTACAGGTGCGCTAATCATGCTAAAACTGACTCTCAAAAGAGGTGATGCGGTACACGTGGTGTTTCCTGATGGAACAAACGGGATCATCGAAGCACGTAGCCGCAGCGAGTTGGGGTTACATCTTCCGGAGAACGTCAAGGTTAAACGTGAGAAAGGTGCGTTTCTGGAAGGAAACCTGATTAAGCGTAATCAGAATTAATCCCTCTCTGCCGATAGCATTGTGGCCCCAATTAATCAACGGAGGCCACAATGCTGCACTGGCAACCCGGAGCAATTCTGCTCTCAGACTTTGATACCAAGATCGGGAAATTATCAGCAAGCGTACGAAAGAAGACCCTGACCAGGTCGGATATAGAGCGTGCCTGCAGTGACGCTGACGATGCGATATACCGCATGTTGAGGAAAGACCATGAGACACGATCACGACATTATCACCAGAGAAGAGATGATAGAACTGACGGGGACTCCGCTTAAATCAAAACAGTGCGATGCTCTGCGTCGGGCCGGGATATTCTTTATGGAAAGAGCGGACGGCCACCCAAAAACAACATGGGGGCATTTCATGAACCCCATTAAATACCGCAACCAGGAAATCACTCCGGTGCGCGAGGATGAAGAACCAGACTTCGGAGCCGTATTTGATGGCCGGAAAGCGTAAAAACCCCGCTGACAGCTGGATGCCACCGCGTGTATATCGCGGTAAAGCAGCTTATGAATTTCGGACTAAAGATAATAAAGCCGTTCGCCTGTGCGCTCTTAACGAAACGCAGGCATCGGTATGGCTCGCGTATGAAAAAGCCGTGGGCGAAGAAGTCAGGAAAAATACATTCCAAACCCTCGCAGATATGTTTATGGCCTCCCCCGACTTTATGGATTTGTCACCAGAAACCAGAAAGGATTACACGAAATATTCGGGCAAGGTATTACCTGTTTTCGGCAAAACTGACCCCAACAAAATAAAACCTGAACACATCCGACGCTACATGGATCAGCGTGGTGTATCAAGCCGAACGCAGGCAAACAGGGAAAAGAGTTTCCTTTCGCGGGTATTCCGTTGGGGCTACGAACGTGGATATGTCGAAAGAAACCCATGTCAAGGGGTTAAGCAATTCAAGGAGGTTTCGCGCGAACGCTACGTGACGGATGAAGAATATAATGCAGTGTATGAGGTTGGGGCTAATGTGGTCCGTGCTGCAATGGAGATCGCTTATTTATGCGTTGCCAGGCAGAGCGATGTCCTGTCTTTAAGTGAAGAGCAGATCAGCGACATGGGGATATTTATCCGCCAAGGTAAAACTGGCGTGAAGCAGATCAAGGCATGGACACCTCGTTTACATGCAGCGGTTTCGCTGGCTCGCGCGCTGCCGCTAAAACCAGGCATAGGGAGCCTGTTTCTTATCCACCAACCCAGTGGAAGCAAATACACACGTGATGGCTTTAACTCGCGCTGGCGCGAGGCAAAACTCGCAGCCCAGGCTAAGTACCCTCACCTGTCGATTGATTTTACTTTCCACGATCTTAAAGCAAAAGGGATCTCTGATCTCGAGGGTAGCCTTGAAGAGAAACAGGCAATTTCCGGCCATAAAAATTCGAGACAAACAGCAATTTATGACAGAAAGGTAAAAGTGGTGCCAGTAGTTGGAGGGCAAAAAAACTGATTGAATATGCGTTCGCGGGAAAATAATCTTCGGACGCATCTTCGGAAAAACAAATTTTGGGCATAAAAAAACCACCTTTCGGTGGTTTATACGACACTGCTTATCATTGATTTTATTCTACTTTTCCCATGGTAGCCGGAGTGGGACTTGAACCCACACAGCGCGAACGCCGAGGGATTTTAAATCCCTTGTGTCTACCGATTCCACCATCCGGCCAAGGAAGAAAGTGGAGGCGCGTTCCGGAGTCGAACCGGACTAGACGGATTTGCAATCCGCTACATAACCGCTTTGCTAACGCGCCTTAAATCTGTTGTCTTTCGACCTGCACCCGCAAACTGCCGATGCTTTAATCTGGAGCGGGAAACGAGACTCGAACTCGCGACCCCGACCTTGGCAAGGTCGTGCTCTACCAACTGAGCTATTCCCGCATGTCATCAAGTAACTATTTAACGACTTCCTAACCACTTGATTTCATTATCGTCCGGCTAACTGTGCCGCCGTTCGATGCGTTGCATTCTACTGATATGACGTTATGAGTCAACGTTATTTTTTGCATCTCAGGATCGTTTGCTGAAAATTAAGCCGAAACGATCACTGTTCAAGCAAATCACCGCGCGCAGCGTTCAAATATTGCAGCATTGACCACAATGTCAGCACCGCCGCAACCCACAGCAGACCAATGCCAGCCCACTCTACCCAGGCATTCGGACGCCACAGCATCCACACCAGCGCCGCCATCTGCGCAGTGGTTTTAACTTTCCCAATCCAGGACACCGCCACGCTGCTGCGTTTACCCAGCTCCGCCATCCACTCGCGCAGGGCAGAGATAATAATCTCACGTCCAATCATGGTCGCGGCAGGCAGCGTCACCCACCAGGTATGATAATGTTCCGCCACCAGCACCATCGCGATTGCTACCATCACCTTATCCGCAACCGGATCGAGGAATGCGCCAAAGCGGGTGCTCTGGTTCCAGCGACGCGCCAGATAACCGTCAAACCAGTCCGTCACGGCAGCGATCAGGAAAATAAGCGCACAGGCAAAAGGCGCCCAGACGACCGGCAGGTAAAATGCCAGGACGAAGAACGGAATGAGCACAACGCGAAAGAGAGTGAGCAACGTAGGGATATTAAATCGCATGATGACGGTAACTGTCTGTTGTCAGTAAAATTTAGCTCTATGTTGCTACAGAGCCCTCAATGTTTCAACGAGTAGTAGATCTTTTCTGCCAGCCCTTGCGAAATACCCGGCACTTTTGCAATTTCTTCCATACTGGCGTTGAGTAATCCTTGCAATCCGCCCATATACTTCAACAGCATCTGGCGACGTTTTGGCCCGACGCCTTCAATCGTCTCAAGGGTACTGGTATTTTTCACTTTCGCCCGTTTTTTACGGTGCCCGCTGATAGCATGATCGTGCGACTCATCGCGAATATGCTGGATCACGTGCAGCGCAGGGGAATCCGGCGGCAGGCTAAAGCCCTCGCCTTCCGGCTCAAAGAACAGCGTTTCCAGGCCAGCCTTACGATCTGCCCCCTTCGCTACCCCTAGCAGCAGCGGATGGTTCTTGTCCCACTCTACGTCGAGCGATTCGAATACCGCCTTCGCCTGCCCCAACTGCCCTTTCCCGCCGTCGATAAGGATAACGTCCGGGATTTTGCTCTCTTCAATCGCTTTACCATAGCGACGGCGCAGCACCTGGTTCATGGCGGCATAATCGTCACCGGGCGTAATGCCGGTGATGTTATAGCGACGATACTCTGCCCGCAGGGGGCCATTCGCATCAAAGACCACACACGACGCCACGGTCTGCTCACCCATCGTATGGCTGATGTCGAAGCATTCCATGCGTTTCACTTCCGGCAGCTTGAGCAGCGTAGCAAGGGCGGTTAAACGCTGGGTGACGGTCGACTGCTGGGACAGTTTGGTGGTCAGCGCCGTGGCGGCATTGGTTCGCGCCAGCTTCAGATAACGCGCGCGATCGCCCCGCGGTTTCGTCTGGACATTCACCCGGCGGCCTGCCAGCTCTGAAAGCGAATCTGCCAGCAGGGTTTTATCGTCGAGCGTGAAGTCTAGAAGGATCTCCGAGGGCAGCGTACGCATCTGGCTGCCCTGCAAATAAAACTGGCCGACAAAAGTCTCCACCACTTCACCCAGCTCAGTGCCGCCCGGCACTTTCGGGAAGTAGCTGCGGCTGCCGAGCACTTTGCCCTGACGAATGAACAGCACGTGAACACAGGCCAGACCGGCGTCAAAGGCTACGCCGATAACATCGAGGTCGTCGCCCGTATTAGAAACAAACTGCTTCTCGGTCACCCTGCGCACCGCCTGGATCTGGTCGCGGATGCGTGCGGCCTCTTCAAATTCCAGCGCCGCGCTGGCTTTTTCCATACGAGTAATCAGTTGCGTCAGCACCTGATCGTCTTTCCCGGCTAAAAACAGGCGGACATATTCCACCTGCTGCGCGTACTCTTCTTCGCTTACCAGCCCTTCAACGCACGGCCCCAGGCAGCGGCCAATCTGATATTGCAGGCACGGCCGGGAACGGTTGCGGTAGACGCTGTTTTCACACTGGCGAACGGGGAAGATTTTTTGCAACAGCGCCAGCGTTTCGCGTACGGCATAACCGTTCGGGAAAGGGCCAAAGTATTCACCCTTCGCATGCTTAGCGCCACGATGCATCGCCAGGCGAGGATGGGTATCACCGCTCAGGAAGATAAACGGGTAGGACTTATCATCGCGCAGCAGGACGTTGTAGCGCGGCTGATACAGCTTGATATAGTTGTGCTCAAGCAGCAGCGCTTCCGTTTCCGTGTGCGTCACGGTGACATCAATGTTGTGGATGAGTGCGACCAGTGCTTCGGTTTTACGAGAGGCAAGATTGCTGCGGAAATAGCTGGAAAGGCGTTTTTTCAGATCTTTTGCCTTACCGACATAGATAACCGTACCGCCAGCGTCGTACATTCGGTAGACGCCCGGCTGGCTGGTGACGGTTTTTAGAAATGCTTTTGAATCGAACGCTTCACTCACTGACTTATTAACGACTCCGCATTGCACAAACCATGGCGAATGGCCAGGTGAGTCAGTTCGACATCACCGTGAATGTTCAATTTACTGAACATCCGATAGCGATAGCTGTTGACCGTTTTCGGGCTGAGATTCAACTGCTCTGAGATCTCATTCACCTTCTGACCTTTAGTGATCATCAGCATAATCTGCAATTCGCGCTCAGACAAACTGGCAAACGGAGATTCCGTTTTTTCCGGTTCAATCTGACTCAGAGCCATCTGTTGAGCAATATCAGAAGCGATGTAACGCTGCCCGGCGTATACGGTGCGGATCGCATTGACAACTTCCTGCGGCGCGGCGCCTTTACTGAGATACCCGGCAGCACCCGCCTGCATAACCCTGGCAGGCAGCGGATTTTCGGTATGGACGGTCAGCATGATAACTTTGGTATCAACGAACATGCGCGCGATTTTGCGCGTGGCTTCAAGCCCGCCAATACCGGGCATGTTCATATCCATCAGCACCACGTCTGCGGAGTTAGCGCGACACCATTTGACGGCATCTTCGCCACAGCACGCCTCGCCGGCAACTTTAATACCCTTTATATCTTCAAGAATGCGTCGTATCCCTGCGCGCACCAGTTCGTGGTCATCAACAAGAAGGACGTTGATCAAAGGAAATGTCTCCAGAATAGGGATAACGCTACTGACTGCTAATTGGGTTTATATTAACGGTTTTCCATGCAAGATTAAAACGCTAAAAAATCGGCTATACGATTCTGGTCTCGTTTTTGGAAATTAGGCTGTACAGCAAGTGGAAAGAAAACCCTTGTCCGCTGGGCTTTTACCGCTATTTTCTAGCATCGATATTCAAAAAGTTACTAAAACAGTTGTTAACTCAAACGAAAAAGAGCGCGCGATTTTTTGTAACAACAATTAACGAATGACGAACCGGGGATAAACATTTAATTACCGCTAACATATTGGACAGAGTACCTTCATAATCCGCGTCGACCAATAATCGCGGCGCGACAAGTATAAAAAACAACCACTGCATTTTTTGCCATAGCTTGTGGTATACTCCGCCGCCTTAACTTTCATCGTCGCGCTCATGCGCTGTTTTATAATGAGGAAAATAAATGAGCACACCTGAATTTGCCACTGCCGAGAATAACCAGGAACTGGCACAGGAAGTAAACTGCCTGAAGTCGCTGCTGACGCTTATGCTACAGGCGATGGGCCAGGCTGATGCTGGTCGTGTGATCATTAAAATGGAAAAACAGATCGCGCAGATGGAAGACCAGGCGGAATCCGCTGTTTTTGCCAATACGGTTAAGCAAATTAAACAAGCCTACCGCCAGTAACAAAAACGGCTGGATGCAAAGCATTCAGCCGTTTTCTCGTCTGACACGCAGAACATGATATCAGTCAGATAAGTCCCGTCGCCGCGGCATAACACGCTATCTGGATCTTATTCGGTGCGTTGAATTTCTTCTGCATATTCTTCTGGTGGAAATTGACGGTATTTTCCGAGATGGAAAGAATGATGGCGATTTCTGCCGACGTCTTCCCTTCTGCGGTCCACTTCAGAATTTCCCGTTCACGCTTGCTGAATTTCATTTCAGGCGGCATCACCGTCTCATGTTCAAAGCGCAACAGCGTAGTGAGCGCCATCTGGACCAGCATTTGTAAACGCAGCTCAACTTCTTCACTGGATATCGAGTGTGCCTGTAAGCTGGTACATGACACGGAAAGGAAACCGAGCGCATGATTTGGCATCATCAGACACTGCGTTATTCCCTTGCGTAAACCGTGGTCCCGCGCGCCGTCCCATAATTGCTGGGCATCCGTGAATAATTCATCCGTCCAGGGCAAATGTCCCTGAATGAAATTCTCCGGCTTCAGTACCGGGTCAATGGCGAAATAATTCTCGGATTGATATTGCGCCATCCATTGTTGCGGATAACTGGAATGGACGGATGTTCGCGGGCGGGTAAATGGCACAGGGTGTCGAACACAAAGCGCATAATAATCGAATTCAAGCGCCTGCGTTTGTCGCTGAAGTTCCTGATATACCTCGTCAGCACAGGTCATTTGCTGAAACCGGAGGACGCATTCCCGTCGCCAGGTGAAAAAGTCTATATCCCTCATACTTGCCGAATGAAGCCTCTGATAAAGATAATCATTATTATGGTGAATATAACCTAACACATTTAGCATGATTATTTATATAAAATATCGGCCACAGGCAGATTATCTTTAATTTGGCGATGGCTTATCCACTTCAGGCGGAATAAAAAAGCAACAGAACGGAGTTTAAGGGAGGATTATTTGCTCCAGAAGCGGCATCTGGAGCAAATTGAACGCTAAAATGCTACTGCATCAAGAATTTTTCAAGGAACTGACGGGTACGGGGCTGCTGCGGATTGGCAAACAGCGCTTTAGCTGGCCCCTGCTCAACTATTCTCCCCTGATCCATGAAAATAGCCCGATCGGCAACGTCGCGGGCGAAGCTCATTTCATGCGTCACAATCACCATCGTGCGTTTCTCCTGCGCCAGCTGTCGGATGGTGTTCAGCACTTCCCCGACCAGCTCAGGATCGAGCGCGGATGTGGGTTCGTCAAACAGGATCACATCAGGGCGCATCGCCAGCGCGCGTGCAATAGCGACACGCTGCTGCTGCCCGCCAGATAAGCGACGCGGATAGCTCGTCTCCTTCCCTGCCAGGCCAACCTTCGCCAGCAGCTCGCGGGCGCGGACCGTGGCGTCTTCCTTAGGTTCCCCCTTGACGATGACCGGCCCTTCAATAATGTTTTCCAGCACCGTGCGGTGCGGGAAGAGATTAAAGCTCTGGAACACGAAGCCGACATGCTGGCGCAGGCGGCGAATCAGCCCTTTTTGCTGGCTGATAGGTTTCCCGGTATCAATGGTGATATCACCCACGCGGATCGTCCCGCCTTCGGGCTGCTCCAGTAAATTGATGCTGCGCAGCAGCGTGGTTTTGCCTGACCCGCTCGGGCCGATAATTGCCACCACTTCGCCCTGCTCAACCTCAAGATCAATGCCATGCAGCACCGTTTGCCCGTGGAATTTTTTCACCAGGTTTTTGACGTCAATTGCACTCATTTTGGATCACGCTCCTGGCGGTTAAGCTGGTTTTCAAAATAGTTTTGCAGAGCGGACAGCACCGTCGCCATCACCCAGTAAATCAGCGAGGCCGCCAGATACATAGTAAACACTTCCAGCGTACGCGAGGTGATCAGCTGCGCCTGACGGAACAGCTCCGGCACCTGAATGGTCGCCGCAAGGGAGGTGTCTTTCACCAGGCTGATAAAGCTGTTGCTCAGCGGCGGCAGCGCCACGCGCGCCGCCTGGGGCAGGATCGCCCGGCGCAGCGTCTGCCACGGGGTCATCCCGATACTGGCCGCCGCTTCCCACTGCCCTTTATCGATGGAGGAGATCGCCGCACGCAGCGTTTCAGAGGTGTACGCCGCCGTATTCAGCGACAGGCCAATCATCGCCGCCGGGATCGGATCCAGCTCGATACCGAACTGTGGCAGCCCGTAGTAAATCATAAACAGCTGAGCGATAAGCGGCGTTCCGCGGAACACGGAGATGTAAAACCGCGCCAGCCACCGCACCGGCCAGATGTTGGACATGCGCATCAGTGCCAGCACAAACCCGAGCACCAGCCCGAAGAACATCCCGCCGATACTGAGCTGTAAAGTAAACACCGCGCCTTTAAGCAAGAACGGCAGCGAATCAATAACCAGTTGAATACTTTCTTGCATTATTATTTTTCTACCTGATTTTTAGACATGAGGATGATAGGCAAACAGCGCAGGCGCTCCGCCAGTATGAACAAACAAAATAGGTCCTTCATCCTTAAAGCGCTTCCGGGCGATGCCGTCGATCAGGCCCGCCATTGCCTTACCGGTATAGACCGGGTCAAGCAGAATACCTTCGAGACGGGCCAGCAGCTTAACGGCCTCCATCCCTTCATCATTGGGGGTGCCATAGCCCGGCGCGAAATAGTCATCCCACAGCAATATTTCCGCCTTCGCCTGAAGCGCAAGCTGTTCAGCCACCGCCTGTTGCAGGGTGACGACTTTCGGCTTTTGGTCCGCAACGCTTCTGGAAACCGTCACGCCAATCAGCTCGACCTCCGGCATCAGCTGCTCAAGCCCGACCGCTAAACCGGCATGGGTCCCCGCACTGCCGGACGCCACCACCACCGAGGATAAACTTACCGCGCCTTCGCACTGCTGAGCGATTTCCAGCGCGCTCTCAACATAGCCGAGGGCACCCAGCGCATTCGAGCCGCCAACCGGGATCACGTACGGACGAAAACCCTGCGCTTCCAGACGCGTCGCCAGCTCGTCGAGCTGTGCTGCCGGGTCGGTCAACGCGTCGACCATTTCAACCTGCACGTTGAACAGATCCAGCAGCAGACGGTTACCGTTAGTCAGGTAATTCTCTGCCTGCGTCCCGATCGGGTTCTCCAGCAGGGCTACGCAGTGGAGCCCCAGCTTCGCCGCCACTGCCGCCGTCTGGCGAACGTGGTTAGACTGAATTGCCCCGGCGGTGATCAGCGTATCCGCCCCCTCGCGCAGGGCATCGGCGGCGAGAAATTCCAGCTTGCGCAGCTTATTCCCGCCCATCGCCATGGGCGTCACATCGTCACGCTTAATGAAAATATCGCGCCCCAGATAGTCAGAAAATCTCGGGAGAAACTCCAGCGGCGTGGGTGCGCCGATAAATTCCAGACGGGGAAAGCGCGTTAAATTCTGTAGTGACATGGTTCCTCCGGTCACGCAAACAATTGTTATTTCATTATGCACGCAGACGCGCGAGAAATAAAAAAGGCGCTTTTAAAAGCGCCTTTTTTTGTCAGTCAGAGACTTATTTCGTCACGTCTGCGCCGAACCACTTCTCAGAAAGCGCCTTCAGGCTACCGTCTTTCTGCATCTCAGCAATGGCGCCATCGATGGCTTTCAGCAGATCCTCGTTACCCTTACGCACCGCCACGCCGGACTCCTGACGGGAGAACGCATCACCCGCGACAGCCAGGGAATTGTTGGTTTTCTTCACCAGATCCAGCGCTGCCAGGCGGTCAACCAGAATGGCGTCGATACGGCCTACGCGCAGATCCTGGTATTTCGTCGGGTCATCATCGTAGGTACGGATGTCCACGCCCTGCACGTTCTGGCGCAGCCACTCTTCGTAGTTGGTGCCCAGACCGACGCCGACTTTCTTACCTTTCAGATCCGCTGCGGACTTGATACTGCCTTCGTTACCTTTCTTCACCAGCGCCTGAATACCGGACACGGTGTACGGCGTGGAGAAGTCATACTTCTTCTTACGTTCGTCAGAAATGGTTACCTGGTTAATCACCACGTCAATACGTTTGGAATCCAGTGACGCCAGCATCCCATCCCATTTGGTGGGTTTCAGGGAGGCTTTAACGCCGAGGTGTTTTGCCAGCTCCTGCGCAAACTCCACTTCAAAACCGGTCAGTTTACCGTCGTCACCCTGGAAGCTGAACGGAGGATAGGTTCCTTCCAGCCCAACCAGCAGCGTGCCGCGCTCTTTAACTTTGTTGAGCAGATTCTCTGCCGCGAACGTTTTCACGCTCATCCCCGCGACCAGCGCAACGGCCATTATCCCCATCAGCGCCTGACGACCCAGAAGTGCTAATTTCATAAGTACTCCGATACAGTGGAATTTTTGAGTAGTGTAGAGAAATCGCCTGCAACGTCAAAGGCGGCTGCGCTACATCTTATTCTTTTTTAATATATATCAGAAGTTGTTCCGGCGCGGACTTTCTGCTTTATGACGCCCGGCATCTGGACTTTATATTGTGCATACTTTCGCAGCGCGATGCGGTAATTGTTGGTACTGGTGGCGGGCAGCCAGGGCTCCAGATTTTCATCCAGGTATCCGGTCGTCAGCAGATCGCGGGAGATATTTTGCATGGTCAAATGCTGACCCAGGCGGCGCAGGCGAACCACGTATTCACGCACGGTGCCGTGACTCATCTCGGTTTGTTCAAACAGGAACTGCTTGAAGCCGATAATATCGAAGAAGTCGCTTTGCTCTTTGCAATGGAGATCGCCACAGAAACGGCAAAGCGCTACCCACTCTTTTTGCTCTTCAAGCCAGGCGGCTTCATCCATCAGCGTATCGAGGCGGGAAATCGCAATCTTATTCACGATTTCACCGCGACGAACCAGCGTGATGCGGTCGAGTAATTTTTTACAGTGGGCGCAATGCGTCTGGCTGTGTTTAAAGTCTTTCAGGTAGCGGCTTAAAGGCCGTCTTTTAGATTGCTGCACCGTCATGATAACTCCTGGTTGTCAATACGTTGTGCGGCATTTCCAAGGCGAATGACTCACCTATAACTTACCCAGTTTTGTGCGCAGGCGTTTAATGGCCTGGCTGTGCAGCTGGCTCACCCGTGACTCGCCCACCTCCAGCACAGCGCCAATCTCTTTGAGATTGAGCTCTTCCTGGTAATAGAGGGTTAACACCAGTTGCTCACGTTCCGGTAAAGCTTCAATCGCTTCCATCACGCGCTGGCGTAAATTCCCTTCCAGTAAGTGGTGTAACGGGTTTTCTTGCTGATGTTCATCCGTCACCAGCTCGATGCTATCGCCATGCTCTTCGCGCCACTCATCATAAGAGAAGAGTTGGCTGTTATTGGTATCGAGCAACATCTGGCGATACTCTTCTACAGGAATGCCCAGACGCTCCGCCACTTCGGTTTCCGTCGCGTTGCGCCCCAGTTCCTGTTCCAGCTGCCCCATCGCATGCGCCACTTCGCGCGCGTTGCGGCGAACGCTGCGCGGCACCCAGTCGCGGCTGCGCAGCTCGTCCAGCATCGCACCACGAATACGCTGCACTGCGTAAGTCGTAAATGCCGTTCCTTGCAGAGCGTCGTACCGGTCAACTGCATTCAATAACCCGATACCGCCCGCCTGTAGCAGATCGTCCAGTTCCACGCTCGCCGGCAAACGCACCTGGAGGCGCAATGCTTCGTGACGCACCAGCGGAACATAACGCTGCCACAGCGAGTGTTTATCCATTACACCTTCAGCGGTATAGAGTGAATTCACGATAAACAGCCCTGCGTTAGTTGAGTTATCGGCATGATTATCCGATTCTGGAGGGGTTTTAATCGGGTGAATAGTGGGTGAAATGAGGGGTTATTTGGGGGGTTACGCGTAAATGCGGACAGAAAAAACCCCGCCGAAGCGGGGTTTAAGCGTAATCAGGCGATTAGCCTTGCAGCAGAGACAGAACCTGCTGAGGAACCTGGTTAGCTTTGGACAGCACGGAGTTACCGGCCTGCTGAACGATCTGCGCTTTAGACATGTTGGACACTTCGGTCGCATAGTCGGCGTCCTGAATACGGGACTGCGCTTCAGACAGGTTGGTGGTGGTGTTGTTCAGGTTGGTTACGGCAGAGCTCAGACGGTTCTGAACCGCACCCAGTGAAGAACGGAATTTGTCTACGGACGCGATTGCTTTGTCCAGCAGAGCCAGTGGATCTGCTGATGCGGAACCACTGAACTGACCAGTTGCAGCAGTAGTAACAGCACCCGCGGCGTTAGTAATATTGCTAAGTTCAATATTAGCAGTTGTGGTAGCAGTTGTCGCTGCGGCAGAGTTCTTGCTGTTATCCAGGCCATCAGCATTAACTGCAAAGTTTTTGCCTTGAATGGTAACGAAAGCAGATACAGCTTTCGTGGTAGAGTCAACACCAACTTTAATGTACTGATCGCTCATAGTTGCTCCGTTAGAAGCAATACCATTCGCATAATCACCATACGTAACATCAGTGGTGTTTAATTTCACCTTACCAGCATCGCCAGCAGTTACACTGCTATCGCCAACAGACACTGAGTAATAATCACTACCAGACTGAACAACATACTGATCTGTACCAGTAACATTGTGCAGAGACAGCGTGCTTGCATCAACACCCAAGTTCTTAGCAACATCGCTCAGATTAACGTCAACCATAGAACCGGCTGTACCAGTTGAACCATTGTCGACAACTTGAGTAATGCTCGCACCCACTGACAGGCTATTTTTGGAAACAGAGAAACCGTTCAGACCCAGCGTTGAAGAGTCAATTTGCTGTAGGTCGATGTTGATAGTCTGACCATCATTCGCGCCAACCTGAATTGACATAGAACCGTTTTTAGCCAGCACGTTCACGCCGTTGAACTGAGTCTGACCAGATACACGGTCGATTTCAGACAGACGGGATTTGATTTCGTCCTGGATTGAAGACAGGTCAGAATCGGAGTTGGTGCCAGTCTGAGACTGAACGGTCAGCTCACGGATACGCTGAAGGTTGTTGTTGATTTCAGACAGCGCGCCTTCAGTGGTCTGCGCCAGAGAGATACCGTCGTTAGCGTTACGTGCAGCCTGAGTCAGACCTTTGATGTTAGAGGTGAAGCGGTTAGCGATAGCCTGGCCCGCAGCGTCATCTTTCGCGCTGTTGATACGCAGACCAGAAGACAGACGCTCGATAGAAGAAGACAGAGCGGACTGGTTCTTGTTGATGTTGTTCTGAGTGATCAGCGAGAGGCTGTTGGTATTAATGACTTGTGCCATGATTTCGATTCCTGTTGTTCATCAAATCTGTTTGGTTAGATTTGGGTTTCCACCCTTCGGCTTCATCGCCGTCAAAGGTGTTATCGTCTGGTCCAAAACAACCTTTAGATTTTTTTTCAGGATCGCGTTAATTTTTTTAGCCACGGAAAAGCTCTTCTCTATTACCGTTATTCCCGCCATTAAAAAAAAGAAATTAACCGTAAACTTTCCCCCATTAAGGCCGATAACCCCACTATTCGTTCTACGTGTCGATAGATTAAGGAATAAATATGGCAAGTATTTCATCATTGGGGATTGGATCGGGTCTTAAGTTAGCAGACATTCTGGATAGTCTGACCAAGGCCGAAAAAGAGCAGCTGACGCCGATTTCCAAACAACAGTCATCTTATACCGCCAAGCTGAGCGCTTACGGCACGTTGAAGAGTTCACTGGAAGCCTTTCAGACTGCCAACACCGCGCTGAATAAAGCCGACCTGTTTACGGCGACCAGCACGTCGAGCAGCTCCACGGCATTCAGCGCCACCACTACCGGCAGCGCGATTGCCGGTAAATACACCATCAGCGTGTCGCAGCTGGCGCAGGCGCAAACCCTGACGACCAAAAATGCGCAGCCGGATACCAAAACGGCCATTGCCACGGCTGACAGCAAGATCACCTTTACCGCCGGTAACGGTAAAGATCCGGTGACCGTCGATATCAGCGCGGCAAACTCCTCGCTGACCGGCATTCGCGATGCGATTAACAAAGCTGACGCCGGCGTGACCGCCAGTATTATTAACGTCGGTAATGGTCAGTATCGTCTGTCCATCACCTCCACCGAAACCGGGGCGGACAACGCGGTCAGCATCAGCGTGAGCGGCGACAGCGCCCTGCAATCCTTTATGGGTTACAACGGCACCAGCACCGATGCCAGCAACGGCATGACGGAAAGCGTCACCGCGCAGAACGCGAAGCTGAAGGTGAATAACGTCGATATCGAAAACAGCAGCAACACCATAAGCGATGCGCTGGAAGATATCACCCTGAACCTGAACGATGTCACCACCGGTAACCAGACGCTGACGATCGCTAAAGATACGTCGAAAGCGGAAACGGCGATGAAAGCCTGGGTGGATGCCTACAACACCCTTCAGGACAGCTTTGCATCATTAACCAAATATACGGCTGTTGATGCAGGTACAGATGCGCAGGACTCCAGCAACGGCGCCCTGCTCGGAGACAGTACGCTGCGTACTATCCAGACGCAGCTGAAAACCATGCTGGGCAACTCTGTCGGCGGAACCGCCTATAAAACGCTGTCTCAGGTCGGTATTACTTCAGATCCAAGCACGGGCAAGCTGGAGCTGGACAGCGACAAGCTGAAAAAAGCGCTGACGGAGAACCCGTCTGCCGTGAAAGATTTGGTTGTGGGTGACGGTAAAACCACCGGGATCACCACCACCATGGCCACCCATCTGACTGACTGGCTTTCCAGTAAAGGCATTATCCAGGCAGCCAAAGATGGCGTCAGCAAAACGCTGAACAAGTTAACGGATCAATATAACGCCGTGAGCGAACGTATTGACGCAAGAGTGGCACAGTACAAAGCCCAGTTTACCCAGCTGGACGTACTGATGACCTCGCTGAACAACACCAGCAGCTACCTGACGCAGCAGTTCGAAAATACGTCCAGCAACAAGTAGTAAACGCTAATCAGACCCGAGGGGGATAACATGTACGGCGCAAAAGGCACGCAAGCCTACGCAAAGATAGAAGTTGAAAGCGCGGTGATGAGCGCCAGCCAGCAGCAGCTGGTTATCATGCTATTTGATGGAGCCCTCAGCGCGCTGGTACGCGCGCGTCTGTTCCTGGCAGACGGTAATATCCCGGCAAAAGGGCTGGCGCTCTCAAAAGCCATCAACATTATCGAAAACGGGCTGAAGGTTGGCCTGGTGGAAAATAACGGGGATGAGCTTACGCAAAACCTGATTGCCCTTTATGCCTATATGGTACGTCGCCTCCTGCACGCCAACGTGAATAACGACGCCAGCGCCATCGAAGAGGTGGAAAACCTGCTGCGCAATATCGCTGACGGGTGGAAGGAGGTTGCCGGTACGCCACAACTGATGCAGGACGCCGTCTAATGAGTAACGCACCGCAACTTTATGCCCTTTATCAGCAACTCCTTGAGCAGAGCCAGTTGATGTTGCGACTGGCCCGGCAGGGACTATGGGATGATCTGATCATCTGTGAAACCGACTATGTTAATGCGGTGCACTCACTGGCTCGTCTCACTCAGGAAAGTGAACCTTCGACGCAGATTCAGGAGCAGCTTCGCCCGACGCTGCGGGTGATCCTGGACAACGAAGGCCAGGTAAAAACGTTGCTGCAAGCCAGAATGGATGAACTGGCGAAGCTGGTTGGTCAATCCTCCATCCAGAAAACCGTTCTCTCCACCTACGGTAACCAGGGCGGTCATGTCCTGGTTCCGCAAAGTAATAGCGATATCAATTAGCCATTTAACTGGCGGGCAAACGTTAACCGTTTCGTTCGCCAGGCATTTCTGCCAAACCTGCTCCATACTTGAGTTTCGCGACCTCATGGAGATGGTGCATGCGCAACCCAACACTTTTACAATGTTTTCACTGGTACTACCCCACCGGCGGTGAACTGTGGCGAGAAGTCACGGCATTAGCCCCCAATCTGAACGAAATCGGCATCAATATGGTCTGGTTACCGCCGGCCTACAAAGGGGCATCCGGCGGCTATTCCGTCGGGTATGACTCTTATGACCTTTTCGACCTCGGTGAGTTTGACCAGAAAGGCAGCGTCGCCACCAAATACGGCGATAAAGCCCAGTTGCTGGAGGCCATCAACGCCTTAAAAAGTAACCAGATTGCGGTGCTTCTGGACGTGGTGGTCAACCACAAAATGGGGGCCGATGAGAAGGAACCCGTCCGCGTGCAGCGCGTGGATGCGCAGGATCGCACCCAAATCAGCGATGAGATCATCGAATGCGAAGCCTGGACGCGCTACACCTTTCCCGTTCGGGCCGGCCAGTATTCGCAGTTCATCTGGGATTACAAATGCTTTAGCGGTATCGACCACATTGAAAACCCCAATGAGGACGGTATCTTCAAAATCGTGAACGACTACACTGGCGAAGGCTGGAACGATCAGGTCGACGACGAGATGGGCAATTTCGATTACCTGATGGGTGAAAATATTGATTTTCGCAACCACGCGGTGACGGAGGAGATCAAATACTGGGCGCGCTGGGTGATGGAGCAAACCCACTGCGACGGCTTCCGCCTTGACGCGGTAAAACACATCCCGGCCTGGTTCTATAAAGAGTGGATTGAGCACGTCCAGGAGGTGGCCCCGCAGCCGCTGTTTATCGTGGCGGAATACTGGTCACACGAAGTGGATAAATTGCAGCACTACATCAATCAGGTGGACGGCAAAACCATGCTGTTTGATGCGCCACTGCAAATGAAATTTCACGAAGCCTCACGCCAGGGACGCGACTACGATATGAGCCAGATTTTCACCGGTACGCTGGTGGAAGCCGATCCGTTCCATGCCGTGACGCTGGTTGCCAACCACGACACCCAACCCTTGCAGGCGCTGGAAGCCCCAGTTGAAGCCTGGTTCAAACCGCTGGCCTACGCGCTCATCCTGCTGCGTGAAAACGGCGTGCCGAGCGTGTTCTACCCGGATCTTTTTGGCGCCAGCTATGACGACACCGGCGGGGATGGCGAGACGTATCACATCGATATGCCGGTGATTGAACAACTCCACGAGCTTATCCTCGCCCGGCAGCGTTTTGCCCACGGCGTGCAGACGCTGTTTTTCGATCATCCAAACTGTATTGCGTTCAGCCGCAGCGGGACTGAGGAGCACCCGGGCTGTGTGGTGGTGCTGTCGAATGGTGATGACGGCGAGAAGACGATCTGCCTCGGGGAAAATTACGGCAATAAGACCTGGCGTGATTTTTTAGGCAACCGCGAGGAAACCGTGACCACGGCGGCGGATGGCGAAGGGACGTTCTTCTGTAACGGGGGAAGCGTCAGCGTCTGGGTGATTGAGGACGCGCTGTAGGGCTGGAACAGTGCGGTCTGCGGACCCGCTCCCGAAGCGTACGCCATCCTCACAAAATAATGTCTGCACAGACGGCCCCCTCTCCCTTGAGGGAGAGGGCTGGGGTGAGGGGGAACATACGGCTCTGGTGGTCATTCCGTTCACTTTATGTTCCTTGCTACTCTGTCACAACATAACCGGTGAACGTGCCAGGGTGGCTCAGTCGCCACCACCCTGGCGACCCGGGCTTCCGGCGGAAAATCGCCGCTTCGCGGTGCCTTCGGCTTATTCCTTCCGGCTTATCGGGGACGGGCGGAGGTAACATCCCTGTAAAGCCCGCCCTCTCGGCGCATCCCTGCGCCTCGCCCCGGCCTACAGGAAACGCCTCAGCGATTTACAGCCGGACCAGAGCATCGCTGAAAGCCTTCAGTCGTTCTCAAACAAGTTTTTTGCTTCGGGTTAAAAGTTACGGAAGCTTACTCTCCAGCGGATTCTTACTCAGGTAATCTGCGCATTCCACCGTTGGACGGTCAACCTTGTACAGTTCCATACCGTCATAATCCAGCGCCGCCCCATCACGCTCCAGCGGATAGACATCCAGCTTACGCGTCACGTTATAATAATCATCTGAACGCAGCATGATCTTACCCGGCACCGCGATAACGCGCTGCCACTGACGGCAATCCAGGGTATCCCCCTCTGGCGTCACCACCAGCGTGGCAATCGCCTCCGGGCTCACCATCGCGCTCTGCGGCCCTTTCGACTGCCAGTAACCTGCCAGATGCGAAGGTGCCGGATGCTTAACCACTTCCTGATAGTTTTCGACCTGAACGCATCCCGCTAACGTCAGCATTGCAGCCACAATTGCTACTTTTTTCATCATCTTTCCTGCATGCGAAGAAAAAAATATTGTGGCATTAAAGCCATCAGGCTGCCAGCGTAAGATAGGTATTGATTAAACCTGCATCCCCATCACTTCCTGGTATGCCGACACCAGCTTGTTACGCACCTGCAACCCCATCTGCAATGACACCGACGCTTTTTGCAGATCGGCCATCACATCGTTGAGCGCCACGCCGGGTTCGCCAAGGGTAAATCTCTCAGCCTGGGTACGGGCCGCGTTTTGCTTGTCGCTGATCCGGTCCAGCGCCGCATGCAGTTGACCGGCGAAACTGACGCCCGGCGGCTGGTCAGCCACGCTCTGATTACGGGCGGTCATCGCCGTTGCCTGTAACTGACTGAGTACCCCTTCAATGCCCTGTATAGCCATGACTCTCCCCTGGATGGTTTTTTACGAGGTCAAGACTAACAGCTTGTCAATAAGATAATGGCGGTAAATAGCGTTAAAAAACCAGGTTATTTGACGCATAGAAAATCCCGAATCATCAAATAATGGCAGGGCCATCAGTATGGAACTTTTGTCGTGTTTGCCGACCCGGGAGTCAGTTTTGTTTCTCTACACGAATAACGTAAACCACCAGGATTTAAGAGGTGCGCAATGAGTGCGACAGCAGCATCGACAGCGCCACAGAATAAATCACTCGAGTGGATGAACCGCCTTCGCGCCAACCCTAAGATCCCGTTGATTGTGGCAGGCGCTGCCGCCATTGCGATCGTTGTCGCGATGGTCTTATGGGCAAAAAGCCCCGATTACCGCACGCTCTACAGCAACCTTTCCGACCAGGATGGCGGTGCCATCGTCACCCAGTTGACCCAGATGAACATCCCGTATCGCTTTGCCGATAACGGCGGTGCACTTGAAGTACCGGCAGATAAAGTGCACGAGCTTCGCCTGCGTCTCGCCCAGCAGGGGCTGCCGAAAGGCGGCGCGGTTGGGTTTGAGCTGCTGGATCAGGAAAAATTCGGCATCAGTCAGTTCAGCGAGCAGGTTAACTACCAACGCGCGCTGGAAGGTGAGCTGGCCCGTACGATTGAAACCTTAGGCCCGGTGAAAAGTGCCCGTGTGCACCTGGCGATGCCTAAGCCGTCCCTGTTTGTCCGCGAACAAAAGTCCCCTTCTGCCTCTGTGACCGTTAACCTCGAACCTGGCCGTGCGCTGGATGAAGGGCAGATCAGCGCCGTTACGCACCTGGTTTCCAGCGCGGTGGCCGGTCTGCCACCAGGTAACGTCACGCTGGTGGATCAGAGTGGTCATCTGCTGACGCAGTCCAACACCGCCGGGCGCGATCTCAATGACGCTCAGCTGAAATACGCCGCGGATGTGGAAGGCCGTCTCCAGCGTCGCATCGAAGCGATTCTGGGCCCGGTGGTCGGCAGCAGCAATGTGCACGCGCAGGTCACCGCGCAGATTGATTTCTCGAATAAAGAACAGACCGAAGAGCAGTACGCTCCGAACGGGGATGCCTCCCGCGCCGTGTTACGCTCGCGTCAGATCAATGAGACGGAACAGGTCGGCGGCCAGTATCCTGGCGGTGTGCCGGGCGCGCTCTCTAACCAGCCTGCGCCTGCCAACGCCGCGCCAATCTCCACCCCGCCGGCAAACCCGCAGAACGGTCAGCAAACGAATCAGCAGACGACCTCGACCGCGAACAGTGCCGGCCCGCGTAACAGCAGCCGTAACGAAACGACCAACTACGAAGTCGACCGGACCATCCGCCATACCAAACTGAACACGGGCGATATTCAGCGTCTCTCTGTTGCCGTGGTGGTGAACTACAAAACGCTGCCGGACGGTAAACCGCTGCCGCTCACGGCGGAGCAGATGAAGCAGATCGAAGATTTGACCCGCGAAGCGATGGGCTTCTCTGAAAAACGTGGCGATACCCTCAACGTTGTGAACTCACCGTTCAACCCGGTGGATGAGACCGGTGGCGAACTGCCGTTCTGGCAACAGCAGGCGTTCTTCGATCAGCTGATGTCCGCAGGCCGCTGGCTGCTGGTGCTGATTGTCGCGTGGCTGCTGTGGCGTAAGGGCGTTCGTCCTCAGCTACAGCGTCGTGCTGAAGCCGAGAAAGCCGCGCTGGAACAGAAGAACGCGCGTCCGGACGAGGAAGAAGCGGTTGAAGTTCGTCTCAGCAAAGATGAACAGATGCAGCAGCGTCGTGCTAACCAGCGCATGGGCGCAGAGGTGATGAGCCAGCGCATTCGCGAAATGTCAGATAACGATCCGCGCGTCGTCGCGCTGGTCATCCGCGGTTGGATGGGTAACGAACATGAGTAATACGCTTACAGGCACCGATAAGAGCGTCATCCTGCTGATGACCATTGGGGAAGATCGCGCGGCGGAGGTGTTTAAACACCTCTCCCAGCGAGAAGTGCAGATCCTCAGCGCGGCGATGGCCAACGTGCGCCAGATCTCTAACAAGCAGCTGACCGAGGTGCTGGCGGAGTTTGAGCAGGAAGCCGAGCAGTTTGCCGCCCTCAACGTCAACGCCAACGAATACCTGCGCTCCGTGCTGGTTAAGGCGCTGGGCGAAGAGCGCGCCGCCAGCCTGCTGGAAGATATTCTCGAAACGCGCGACACCGCCAGTGGGATCGAAACGCTCAACTTTATGGAGCCGCAAAGCGCCGCCGATCTTATTCGCGACGAGCACCCGCAGATTATCGCCACCATTCTGGTCCACCTCAAACGGGGCCAGGCGGCCGATATTCTGGCGCTGTTCGACGAGCGCCTGCGCCACGACGTGATGCTGCGTATCGCCACCTTCGGCGGCGTCCAGCCAGCCGCGCTGGCGGAGCTGACCGAAGTGCTGAACAACCTGCTCGACGGCCAGAACCTCAAGCGCAGCAAAATGGGCGGCGTGAGAACGGCAGCGGAAATCATCAACCTGATGAAAACGCAGCAGGAAGAGGCGGTTATTACGGCGGTACGCGAGTTCGACGGCGAGCTGGCGCAGAAAATTATCGACGAGATGTTCCTGTTCGAAAACCTGGTCGAAGTGGACGACCGCAGCATCCAGCGCCTGCTTCAGGAGGTGGACTCCGAATCGCTGCTTATCGCCCTCAAAGGCGCCGAGCAGCCGCTGCGCGAGAAGTTCCTGCGCAACATGTCCCAGCGTGCGGCCGATATCCTGCGCGACGACCTGGCCAACCGTGGCCCGGTACGTCTGTCTCAGGTGGAAAACGAACAGAAAGCGATCCTGCTTATTGTTCGTCGACTGGCCGAAACCGGCGAGATGGTGATTGGCAGCGGAGACGACACCTATGTCTGATGAACTGTCGTGGAAGCGCTGGACGCCTGACGACCTCTCCCCTCCCAGCGCAGAGTTCAACCCTGCCGTTGTGTCGTCCGACGAGGGCGACGCCGGGGCGGGCGAACCCGAGCTGAGTGAAGAGGAACAGCGCGCCCAGTTGCTGGCCCAGATGCAAATGCAGGCGCACGAACAGGGCTTCAATGCAGGGATGAACGAAGGCCGTCAGACCGGGCACGCACAGGGTTATCAGGAAGGGCTGGCGAAAGGTTTAGAGCAGGGCATCGAGCAGGCGCGCCAGCAGCAGGCGCCGCTACATGCCCGCATGCAGCAGCTGGTGAGCGAGTTTCAGCATACGCTGGATGCGCTCGACAGCGTGATTGCCTCGCGCCTGATGCAGATGGCGCTGGAGGCGGCCCGTCAGGTGATCGGCCAGACGCCGATAGTGGATAACGCCGCGCTGATTAAGCAGATCCAGGGGCTACTCCAGCAGGAGCCGCTGTTCAGCGGCAAACCGCAGCTGCGCGTTCATCCTGATGATTTGCAGCGCGTGGAAGAGAGCCTCGGCGCGACGCTGAGCCTGCACGGCTGGCGGCTGCGCGGCGATCCGTCACTTCATCACGGAGGCTGTAAGGTCTCGGCGGATGAGGGCGATCTGGATGCCAGCGTCGCGACCCGCTGGCAAGAACTGTGCCGCCTGGCGGCACCGGGAGTCGTCTGATGACCGCTCGCCTTACGCGCTGGCTTAACACGCTTGATAATTTTGAAACGAAGATGGCGCAGCTGCCATCCGTTCGTCGTTATGGACGCCTGACGCGCGC
Organism: Enterobacter cloacae complex sp. AR_0002; assembly: GCF_001922365.1. NCBI lineage: Bacteria > Pseudomonadati > Pseudomonadota > Gammaproteobacteria > Enterobacterales > Enterobacteriaceae > Enterobacter > Enterobacter cloacae complex sp. AR_0002. The sequence goes on along the minus strand of NZ_CP018814.1, from coordinate 687,891 downwards.
CACCGGTCTGGTTCTGGAAGCCACGGGGCTGCAACTTCCGCTCGGCGCCACCTGCGTGATTGAGCGGCAGGACGGGGGGGAGACGCGTGAAGTGGAAAGCGAAGTGGTCGGGTTCAACGGTCAGCGCCTGTTTCTGATGCCCCTTGAAGAAGTGGAAGGGATTTTGCCCGGCGCCCGCGTCTACGCGAAAAACATCAGCGGTGACGGCCTGCAAAGCAGCAAACAGCTGCCGCTCGGTCCGGCGCTGCTGGGCCGCGTCCTGGACGGAAGCGGCAAACCGCTTGATGGCCTGCCCTCCCCTGATACCACCGAAACCGGCGCGCTGATCACCCAACCCTTCAACCCGCTGCAACGCACGCCAATCGAGCACGTACTGGATACCGGCGTGCGGCCGATTAACGCCCTGCTCACCGTGGGACGCGGCCAGCGTATGGGGCTGTTTGCCGGCTCCGGCGTGGGTAAATCGGTCCTGCTCGGCATGATGGCGCGTTATACCCAGGCTGACGTGATCGTCGTTGGCCTGATTGGTGAGCGTGGTCGCGAAGTCAAAGATTTCATTGAAAACATTCTGGGTACGGAGGGCCGCGCCCGCTCGGTGGTGATCGCGGCGCCTGCGGACGTGTCGCCGCTGCTGCGTATGCAGGGTGCCGCCTACGCCACGCGTATTGCGGAAGATTTCCGCGACCGGGGCCAGCACGTGCTGCTGATTATGGACTCCCTGACCCGCTACGCGATGGCGCAGCGTGAGATTGCGCTGGCCATCGGCGAGCCGCCCGCGACCAAAGGCTACCCGCCGTCGGTCTTCGCCAAGCTCCCGGCGTTGGTTGAGCGCGCGGGGAACGGCATCAGCGGCGGCGGCTCCATCACCGCGTTCTATACGGTACTGACCGAAGGTGATGACCAGCAGGACCCGATTGCCGACTCCGCGCGCGCGATCCTCGACGGCCATATCGTGCTGTCGCGCCGTCTGGCCGAAGCCGGGCACTACCCGGCGATTGATATTGAAGCGTCGATCAGCCGTGCGATGACGGCCTTGATCACCGAGCAACACTACGCCCGCGTGCGTAACTTCAAACAACTGCTCTCCAGCTTCCAGCGCAACCGCGATCTGGTAAGCGTCGGGGCGTACGCCAAAGGCAGCGACCCGATGCTCGATAAAGCGATTGCCCTCTGGCCGCAGCTGGAGGCATTTCTGCAACAGGGTATTTTTGAACGCGCCGACTGGGAAGATTCCCTCCAGGCACTGGAGCTGATTTTCCCGCAGGTGTAACACAGGTGGAGGGCGAAGGTCATGGCGCAGAACAGCGCGTTATCAACGCTGAAAGATCTGGCTGAAAAAGAAGTTGATGATGCCGCATTGCAGCTTGGCGCAATGCGACGCGGGTGCCAGCAGGCTGAAGAACAGTTGAAGATGTTAATCGACTATCAGCATGAATATCGCACCAACCTTAACACCGACATGACGCAGGGCATTGGTAGCCAGCGCTGGATTAACTATCAGCAGTTTATCCAGACGCTGGAAAAGGCGATTGAGCAGCATCGCCAGCAGCTTAACCAGTGGACGCAAAAAGTCGATACCGCGCTGAATTTCTGGCGCGAGAAAAAACAGCGGTTGCAGGCCTGGCAAACCTTACAGGACCGGCAGATTGCAGCCTCGACCCTGGCGGAAAACCGTCTGGATCAGAAAAAAATGGATGAGTTTGCCCAGCGCGCATCAATGAGGAAACCTGAATGATCACACTGCAACAACTGCTGATGACCGACAGCGACCCGTCCGGCGGCACGCTTGCCGGGAAAGGCGCTGAGGGCGCGCAAGATTTTCTCTCTCTGCTGGCGGGCGCGCTGACCGAGACCACTGGCAAAGGCAAAGATGCTCCGCTGACGCTGGCCGATCTAAAAGCGGCGGGAAGCAAGCTGTCGACAGCGGCACAGGAAAAAAACGGTGATACCACGCTCCAGGCCAAAATCGCCGAGCTGCTCTCCCGCCAGGAGACGCTGACCGGTGAAGATACCGCCGTCTCCCTGCAAAGCCTCGTCTCCGGCCTGAAACCCGCCGCGAATACGGATGCGCTGAAGGCGCTAACCCAGCCGGAGGCGAAAACAAACAGCGAGACCACGACTGAAGAAGAGGAGCTGGCCGGGTTAAGCGCGCTGATGGCGATGTTACCGCACCAGCAGACCACCACCCCGGTAGCGACGCAGCCTGCGAGCACCGGGGAGATCGCCCCCCGTGCCGCCCTCCCCTCTGCGCTAGCCCAGACGGATAACGGCCAGCATCAGCCGCTTAGCCATGCGTTAACGGGTCAGGAAAAAATGCCGGTTCAGGACAGCGACACCTCGCTGCCCGCCACGGCAGCCGTTACGCCAGCCGTCGCCGCCGTCGCGGAGAAGCAGGACGTAGCGAGCGCGGCGTCGCCTGCCGCCAGCCCAACCGCGACGCTGGCCCCGATCGTCAGTCACCTGGCGCCTTCACAGCCTGCCGCTACCGTTGCGACAGCGCCGGTGTTAAGCCAGCCGCTGGGCACGCACGAATGGCAGCAGAATCTGAGCCAGCACATCACCCTGTTCACCAGACAGGGACAGCAGACCGCAGAGCTGCGTCTGCACCCGGAAGATCTGGGTCAGGTGCAAATTTCGCTTAAGCTGGATGACAACCAGGCACAGTTGCAGATGGTTTCGCCCCACAGCCACGTTCGCGCGGCGCTGGAAGCGGCCCTACCGATCCTGCGCACGCAGCTTGCGGAAAACGGCATTCAGCTTTCCCAAAGCAGCGTCAGCAGCGAGGGCTTTGCCGGGCAGCAGCAGTCCTCATCCGGGCAGCAACAGCACGCTTCGCGTTCCGGCCAGCATGGCGGGTTTAACGATGAGAGTGAAGAGTTATTGCCTGCCCCTGCCGCCCTGCAATCCGCCGCGCGCGGCAGCCGTGCCGTAGACATCTTTGCCTAAACGCCAGAGGTAACGTGATTATCCCCGTCTTTTCCACGCTTTGACCTAAGCCGGACACGGGATAATCACCGTATTAAGCTGTACCGAAACAGGAAGCTCGTATCAGATGACAGACTCCGCTATCACCAAAAAAAGCAAGCGTTCCATCTGGATCCCGCTGCTGGTGTTGATTACCCTCGCGGCCTGCGCCACCGCAGGCTACAGTTACTGGCGTATGCAGCAGGAACCCTCCAGCGCGGCCGCCAAAGCTGAAGCGCCGCCTCCACCGGCGCCGGTCTTCTACCCGCTGGATACGTTCACCGTGAACCTGGGCGATGCGGATCGCGTGCTTTACGTGGGTATTACGCTGCGTCTGAAAGATGAAGCGACCCGTGCACGTCTGAACGACTACCTGCCAGAAGTGCGTAGCCGTCTGCTGCTGCTGTTTTCTCGTCAGGATGCCTCCGCGCTCGCCACCGATGTGGGCAAGCAAAAGCTGGTCGATGCCATCAAACAGACGCTGGCGACCCCGCTGGTAAACGGCCAACCTAAGCAGGAAGTCACTGACGTTCTGTATACAGCCTTCATTCTGCGGTAACGACATGGGCGACAGTATTCTTTCTCAGGCAGAAATCGATGCGCTGCTCAACGGCGACAGCGATAAGAGTGACGAACCGAAACCGGGTCTGACCGGCGACGATAATATTCGTCCCTACGATCCCAATACCCAGCGTCGCGTGGTGCGCGAGCGTTTACAGGCGCTGGAGATCATCAACGAACGTTTCGCACGTCAGTTCCGTATGGGGCTGTTTAACCTGCTGCGTCGTAGCCCGGATATCACCGTCGGTGCCATCCGCATTCAGCCGTATCATGAGTTTGCCCGCAACCTGCCGGTGCCAACCAACCTTAACCTGATCCATCTGAAACCGCTGCGCGGTACCGGCCTGGTGGTGTTCTCGCCAAGCCTGGTGTTCATCGCAGTGGACAACCTGTTCGGTGGCGATGGTCGTTTCCCGACCAAAGTGGAAGGCCGCGAGTTTACCCATACCGAACAGCGCGTGATTAACCGCATGCTGAAGCTGGCGCTGGAATCCTACAGCGACGCGTGGAAAGCGATTAACCCGCTGGAAGTGGAGTACGTGCGTTCCGAGATGCAGGTGAAATTTACCAACATCACCACCTCCCCGAATGACATCGTCGTGAATACCCCGTTCCACGTCGAGATCGGCAACCTGACGGGCGAGTTCAACATCTGCCTGCCGTTCAGCATGATTGAACCGCTGCGCGAACTGCTGGTGAACCCGCCGCTGGAGAACTCACGTCACGAAGATCAGAACTGGCGTGAGAACCTGGTGCGTCAGGTGCAGCACTCGCAGCTGGAGCTGGTAGCCAACTTTGCCGACATCTCCATGCGGTTATCGCAGATCCTGAAATTACAACCCGGCGACGTTTTGCCGATAGATAAACCCGACCGCATTATTGCCCATGTGGATGGCGTACCCGTGCTGACAAGCCAGTACGGCACGATTAACGGCCAGTATGCGTTACGCGTTGAGCACTTGATCAACCCGATTTTGAATTCGCTGAATGAGGAACAGCCCAAATGAGTGACATGAACAATCCGTCCGATGAAAACAGCGGAGCACTGGACGATCTGTGGGCTGACGCGTTAAACGAGCAGAAAACAACGCCGACGAAAAGCGCGGCAGACGCGGTCTTTCAGCAGTTAGGCGGCGGCGACGTCAGCGGCACGTTGCAGGACATCGACCTGATTATGGACATTCCGGTCAAGCTGACCGTTGAGCTGGGTCGCACCCGCATGACCATTAAAGAGCTGCTGCGCCTGACGCAGGGTTCCGTGGTGGCGCTTGACGGTTTAGCGGGTGAGCCGCTGGATATTCTAATCAACGGCTACCTGATTGCACAAGGCGAAGTGGTGGTGGTGGCCGATAAATACGGCGTACGTATCACCGACATCATTACCCCTTCCGAACGTATGCGTCGTCTGAGCCGTTAAGTATGAAAACCCAGGCAACACTGTCCGCGCCCTCCGCCGTACCCGGCTCACCGCTGCTCCAGGTGAGCGGCGCGCTGTTCGGTATTATTGCCTTTATCCTTATCGCCGCCTGGCTGGCAAAGCGTTTCGGTCTGGCGGGGAAAACGGCCGGTACCCGCGGGTTGAAGGTCAGCGCCAGCACCCCGCTAGGACCGCGCGAACGCGTGGTCATTGTGGAGGTGGAAGATGCGCGACTGGTGCTGGGCGTGACCGCCTCCAGCATTAACGTTCTTCACACGCTGCCCCCTGCGCCTGCCACGGTGGAGGCTAACGCCCAGGCCCCTGCGGATTTCCAGTCCGTTATGAAGAGTTTGCTCAAGCGTCCCGGGAGATCCTGATGCGCCGTTTGTTATTCCTTACGCTGGCAGGCCTGGGCCTGTTCGCGCCCTCTGTGTATGCGCAACTGCCGGGGCTGGTTTCCACGCCGCTGGCGAACGGGGGACAAAGCTGGTCCCTGTCCGTGCAGACGCTGGTGTTCATCACCTCGCTGACCTTTATCCCGGCGATCCTGCTGATGATGACCAGCTTCACCCGCATCATCATTGTGTTTGGTCTGCTGCGAAATGCGCTCGGCACACCGTCCGCACCGCCCAATCAGGTGCTGCTGGGTTTAGCCCTGTTCCTGACCTTTTTCATTATGTCGCCGGTTATCGACAAGATTTACACCGAGGCGTACCAGCCGTTCAGCGAAGATAAAATTTCCATGCAGGTTGCCCTGGAAAAGGGGGCTCAGCCATTACGTGAATTTATGCTTCGCCAGACGCGTGAAGCGGATTTGGCCCTATTTGCCCGTCTCGCTAACACGGGCGAGTTACAGGGACCGGAAGCGGTGCCGATGCGCATCCTGCTGCCAGCGTATGTCACCAGCGAGCTGAAAACCGCGTTCCAGATTGGCTTCACCATTTTCATTCCGTTCCTGATTATCGACCTGGTGATCGCCAGCGTCCTGATGGCGCTCGGGATGATGATGGTTCCGCCCGCGACCATTGCCCTGCCCTTTAAGATCATGCTGTTCGTGCTGGTCGACGGCTGGCAGCTGCTGGTCAGCTCGCTGGCGCAGAGTTTCTACAGTTGAGGAGCGCGCAATGACGCCTGAGTCGGTCATGATGATGGGCACGGAGGCGATGAAAGTCGCGATTGCTGTCGCCGCGCCCCTGCTGCTGGTTGCGCTAGTCACCGGTCTGATTATCAGTATTCTCCAGGCCGCCACGCAGATTAACGAAATGACCCTGTCGTTCATCCCGAAGATCATTGCCGTCTTCGTGGCGATTATCGTTGCCGGGCCATGGATGCTCAATTTGCTGCTGGACTATATGCGCAACCTGTTCACCAATCTGCCTTACATCATCGGCTGACGGACGATGCTGCATTTCACCAGCGATCAGTTTGTTCAGTGGCTCGGGATCTATTTCTGGCCGATGCTGCGCATCATGGCGCTGATCTCCACCGCCCCCATACTCAGTGAAAAGTCGGTGCCTAAACGCGTCAAAGTTGGGCTGGGCATGGTTATCACGATTATCGTTGCCCCTTCCCTGCCGGCGGTGGATATCCCGATCTTTTCCCCGAATGCGATCTGGATTGCCCTGCAACAGGTGATGATTGGCGTGGCGGTCGGGTTCACGATGCAGCTCGCCTTCGCCGCGGTACGAACGGCGGGTGAACTTATCGGTTTGCAAATGGGCCTGTCTTTCGCGACGTTCGTTGACCCGGGCAGCCACCTGAATATGCCCGTGCTGGCACGTATTATCGACCTGCTGGCGATGCTGTTGTTTCTCTCGTTCAACGGCCACCTGTGGCTCATCTCGATGCTGGTGGACACCTTCCACACGCTGCCGATTGGCGACAACCCGGTCAACAGCAACGCGTTTCTGGCGCTGGTGAGGGCTGCCGGGCTGATCTTCCTCAACGGGCTGATGCTGGCGCTGCCGATCATTACCCTGCTGCTCACCGTTAACCTCGCATTAGGTTTACTCAACCGAATGGCTCCGCAGCTGTCGGTATTCGTCATCGGCTTTCCGGTGACGTTGACGGTTGGCCTTTTATTAATGTCATTATTGATGCCACTTATCGCCCCCTTCTGCGAACATTTATTCAGTGAGATATTCAATCTGTTAGCGGATATTGTTAGCGAACTTCCACGCAAATAATAACCCGCAGTGTTTGCAATGTCTTTCTGAGGATATTCCTAAAAATAATCTCGAAAAACATCTACCAGGATATATCTGACGCGGTTTAAATGTTTCTAACCACCTCACAATACTTAATATTTACTTTACTTTAAGATGATTCCTGGCAAATTATACGTAACTTTACGGGATAGTGAGTTCGCCTGAAAGTCTTTGTCATGCTCACAGGTTTTATTAGATTTTTTCCATCCCGTATGGCTGTTTATGAGCTCTCAGGCAGGTGGTGAATTATCGTTACGCATTGAGTGAGGGTATGCCATGTCAACGATCATTATGGATTTATGCAGCTACACCCGGCTAGGGTTAACCGGGTACTTAGCAAGCAGAGGGGTTAGAAAGAGAGACATCAACGATGCACACACCGTTGAAGAACTCGCAGCCGCTTGTGACGCCCACAAGCCCGGCGTGGTGTTTATTAATGAGGACTGTTTCATTCACGACCCCGCTAACAGTCAGCACATTAAGCAGATCATTAATCAGCATCCTAAGACCCTGTTTATTGTTTTTATGGCGATCGCCAATATTCATTTCGATGAGTATTTGTTGGTGCGTAAAAACTTATTAATCAGCTCGAAATCGATTAAACCAGAGTCACTTGATGACATTCTGGGCGATTATTTGAATAAAGAAGTTAAGAATGTAGGGGCGATTAACTTACCCACCCTATCATTAAGCAGAACTGAATCAAGTATGCTAAGAATGTGGATGGCTGGACAAGGGACAATTCAGATCTCAGACCAGATGAATATCAAGGCAAAAACAGTATCGTCACACAAAGGAAATATTAAAAGGAAAATTAAAACGCATAATAAGCAAGTGATATACCATGTCGTACGCCTGACAGATAATGTGACGAATGGGATTTTCGTTAATATGCGCTAATTTGCACGGCCATGTTGTACCCTACCTTGATCTCTGGCCTGGCCAGAGATTTTGCTTTTAAGCAGCCGGAGCCGGGGAGAAGACGCCCCCGACGCCGCCCTATTCCGCCGTTTCCACAAAGATCCCATCCGGGTGCCCCAGTTCGTTGAAGAACCAGATGCCGAGCGGGTAATCTTCCAGCGACACCAGATACATTGTGCCTTCATTAAACTCTTCTATTGCCAGAACCACGCCCGGGCGGCGCGGCCCACCGTCCGTTTTGACGGTTACCCGATCGTTGACCTTCATACATTCCTCCTGTGGTTTTGAGCCAGTGTAGAACAAATTACATTGCCTGGCATCGCCGCCTGGCGCGAATGGCGTTTTTGTGTGCGGTCTATACTTAGCTGTTGAGACGGTTAAATGAGGAGCCCGCCATGAAGACTGACAAAGAGTACAGCGACACCATTAAGCGTGAGGTTGAAGTGGATGTCGATGCCCTGCTTGCCGCCATCAATGAAATTAGTGAGTCCGAAGTTCATCGCGCGGAGGATAATTCAGACCGTGTCGTGGTCAATGGTCGGGATTACCATACCTACCGTGAACTGGCTGAAGCATTCGAGCTGGATATCCATGACTTTAGCGTCTCGGAAACGAACCGCTAAGACGAAAAAAATCCCGGTCATGGGGATGACCGGGATCAAACTTGCTTATGCAAGAAGCACTTGTAAATTCGTTACACCAGGAAATCTGATGCAGGTAAGACATTATCCCCAACAGAATTGTCTTACAAGCATATATTCTCTTAGCGAATATTATATTTTATACATGTGAATTTTGGTTATGAGTATAAACCTGCGCCGCGTGTGGGTTTGTCGGGATCGTTTCCACTTAAACGGCGCTTCAATGCCTATTTTTTTTAAGATTTTTCTTAGGAAAAATCATCATCCGGGAGACATTATGCCTTCGCTTGAGGAGACTCTTCTTGTCTTTACCGACCTCGACGGCACGCTGTTGGATTTTCACACCCTTGACTGGCAGCCTGCGGCCCCGTGGCTGGAAAAATTAATGGATGAACAGATACCGGTCATTCTGTGCAGCAGCAAAACCGCGTCCGAGATGGATGACATCCAGCAGGAACTGGGGCTTGGCGGGCTGCCCTACATTGCGGAAAACGGCGCGGTGATCCAGCCTGACGTACGGTGGGAAAACGCCGCACGGTTCATCTCAGAAAAGAAGCATGACGAGATCCGGCAGTGTATTGCCCGGGTACGCCAGGAGATGCATCTGAAATTCACCACCTTCGATGATGTGGACGAGCACGTAGTCGCCGAATGGACCGGGCTGAGTCGTCCCCGTTCGGTGCTTGCGCGCAAGCACGAGGCTTCCGTGACGCTGATCTGGCGTGACAGTGATGAACAAATGAAATACTTTGCCGCCGAACTCGCCCGGCAGCGGCTGAAGATCGTCCAGGGTGCACGCTTCTGGCATATTCTGGACACCTGCTGCGGCAAAGACGTGGCGGTTCACTGGCTTGTGGACCAGTATCGCCTGCACGAGGGCTACGAACCGACGACGCTAGGCCTGGGCGACGGCCCCAATGATGCCCCGCTGCTGGACAGCGTAGGCTTCGCCGTGGTGGTGAAAGGCTTCAACCGGGAGGGCATCAGCCTTATAAACAACGATCCAGCCCGGGTTTATCACACTCAGCACACCGGGCCGACCGGCTGGTGCGAGGGACTTGATTACTTTTTGAGGTGATCTTGCCAGATGACCCGGTTACGCCCGCGCTGTTTCGCCTCATACAGACGCGCATCGGCGGTGGATTGCAGATTTTCGAAGTGATAATTGCCCTTCTCCTGCGCACCAGAGACGCCAAACGACGCACTCACGCGCAGGGTGGTACTTTTCTTAATCAGGATCTCTTTGCTGTCGATACGCTCGCGGATCTGCTCTGCGACTTCCGCCGCCTCTTCAAGCGTCATGCCGGGCAGCACCACACAGAACTCTTCCCCCCCGACGCGTCCGGCAATATCTTTATCACGAAGGGTGCTGGCAATCAGCCCCGCGGCATGGGACAACACCTTATCACCCGCCTGATGCCCGAACCGATCATTGATACTCTTGAAGCAGTCAAGATCGATCTGAATGACCGAGAAAGGCAGCGACTGCTGTTCACACTGCTTCGCCAGTATTTTCGCCTGATCAAACAGCGATCCACGATTATTCAGCCGGGTCAGAGGGTCATGCCAGGCCTGCCATTGCAGCGAGTTCTGCATCGAATACATATTACTGACCATGCGCCGGATCACCAGCCATGAGATGAGCAGCATCGCGGTGAACAGCGCCCAAAGCAATGCCAGCACAATGCTGATGCTACCGAAATCGCCGCGCACCCCTTCATCCAGGGTGTGCACGCGCAGGATGACGCCATCAAAATGGTCAAGACGCTCCCAACTGACAAAACGACTCCCCAGACGAATGCCGCCTTCGGAATCCGATTCTATCGCGTGCGCTATCTGGGCTAATTCGCGCGCGTCAAAATGATTAACGTCCACAGCAGGTGACTCAGATGTCGCAAGCAGGGTAAGCCGGCTGTCATACAGCTGGTATTCCCCTTCCGGGTTATCGCCCACGGCTTCCACCAGCAGGCGACGCAGGGTGGCAAAGGTGAAATCCATCGCCACCACGCCATACCAGACGTGATGGTAATAAACCGGCACGCTGGCGGTAATCAGCGGCTTTTTGCCCACAAAAGAGGAAGGCGGCGAGATAAACCAGCGCACGGCACGCGCACGGTTTTCACGCTCGGACTGTTGGGTAAACCAGGGCTGAGTGACCAGATGATAATAGCGCTGCACGATATCGCTGGAATTTCCCGGCGTATCCGTTTCCAGAAAGAATCCGGCGCGAGAGACATAAATCACGCGCTCTTCGTTGCGGGAAGGGCTGGATGCCAGACGCAGTAAATACCCCACTTCAAGCGCCGCGGACAATTCATTATCAAGGTACTCATCATCACGGTTCAGAAGAGTGGTCTTTTCAACGAAGGCATCCGAAACACCGTTGATCGGTAATGTGCGCCGTTTATCAACCGCAATTTGCCAGGTGGGAGACGTGCGCAAATGCGCAAAACGCTTTACCGCATCATGCAGCGCGCCAAACGCCAGCGGCGTTTCCAGCGCATCATGCATGCTGTGGCGAAAAAACAGCATTTTATCGACGCTGAACTGAAGCTGTCTGTCCAGCGCACTGGCAACCGTTTCCAGATGGTTACGCTGGCTGGAGATATAAGCATCTTCCAGTACCACAACTTCGCGCCAGGTCAGGAGAGTGGAAAAAATCAGGACAACGATAAAACAGAGGTTAACAATCAAACTGGGATTGCTACGCTTATGCAGCCACTGCAAAAAAGATTGTTTTACAACAAAGGTATCGTGCTGCACACACACTCCCTGATTGTCGCTCACCATCCGATATGATAAGTCTTCTGCCAGTAAAAACGCCCGGCAAGGCCGGGCGTTGTGTGATTAAGCCTTGTCGCGTTTTTGCCTTTTATTAGCAGGCTGAAGCTCGTCTTCACGAAAAGCCTCCCGCTTAATGCCGTATCCATCATGCCACCGACACTCCACCATTCCGCTGGAATACCCGGTGACGATCATGCCTGGACCACCATTTTTAGGCTTAACTTCATCACTGATCAAAAAGACCATACCTGCCTCCTGTATCAGGGTGAAACGTTTTCAATTTAGACGAGGAATAGTCTTTTTGCACCCGGGGTCAGCAATAATTAATGCGATTTCCCGCGTACTTTTTCAACCAGCTTAACAACGGCTACCACAATCAGACCGACGATAAAGCCCAGCACGAGGTTAAGCAGTGTGGGCAGGATCGCAGCGACTACCGCTCCCTGGCCTGACGCAAAATGTTCAATCATGTGATGCAGCGAAGCAACACCGTGCACGATAATTCCACCGCCGACCAGGAACATTGCCAGGGTTCCTACCACCGATAAGGTTTTCATCAGCCACGGCGCTACCACCAGCAGGCTTTTCCCGATGCCGCGCGCAATTGCGCTGGATTTTTTTTCCAGCCAGAAGCCGATATCGTCCAGCTTGACGATCAGCCCGACCAGACCATAAACCCCTATCGTCACGAGGATCGCAATGCCGGACAGGATCAGCACCTGGTTCATCAGAGGGGCTTCTGAGACGATCCCCAGCGTAATCGCCACAATTTCGGCCGAGAGGATGAAGTCAGTACGGATCGCGCCTTTGACCTTATCGCGCTCGAACGTTTTTGGATCCTGCGCGGCCAGCGCTTCCAGACGCTGCTGGCGCATTTCCGGGGTGTCTTTCTCTTTGCGTGCAGCGAACATATGCAACACTTTTTCGGCACCCTCGAAGCACAGGAACGCCCCGCCAATCATCAGCAGGGGCGTAATGGCCCAGGGTATAAAGGCGCTAATCAGCAACGCCAGCGGAACGAGGATCACCTTGTTAATAAAGGACCCTTTCGCTACGCCCCACACCACCGGCAACTCACGGTTCGCCCGCACGCCGCTGACCTGCTGCGCGTTCAACGACAAATCATCTCCCAGTACCCCGGCGGTTTTTTTCGCCGCCAGTTTTCCCATAACCGAAATGTCATCCAGCAAGGTGGCGATATCATCCAGCAATGTTAATAAGCTACTTCCTGCCAAAATCTCTATCCTTCTTTTTTTGCTAATTAAGTGAATAGTATGGAACAAAACTCACCGCCCGGAAACAGGCACCTCACGTCAACAAAAATTTCACATTAACTACACAATTAAAGCACTCGCCAGCCCGATAGTTTTGGCGTTAACTATGAGCGAACTTTTTATTTCGTCGTGAGGGACTATGCGTTTTCGGCATTTATTACCGCTCATTGGAGCACTCTTTTCTCTGTATATCATCTGGGGATCCACCTATTTTGTCATTCGTATAGGCGTGGAAAGCTGGCCCCCGCTGATGATGGCCGGTATTCGTTTCCTTACGGCCGGCGTGCTGCTGATGGCGTTTTTATTGCTGCGCGGCCACAGGCTACCGCCGCTGCGTCCCTTGCTTAACGCCGCCCTGATTGGCCTGCTGCTGCTGGCGGTGGGCAATGGCGCGGTAACCGTCGCCGAGCACCAGAACGTACCGTCGGGCATCGCCGCCGTGGTCGTCGCGACCGTGCCGCTGTTTACGCTCTGCTTTAGTCGTCTCTTCGGGATCCGCACCCGTAAGCTCGAATGGCTGGGCATCGCGATTGGGCTTGTGGGTATCATCCTGCTGAACAGCGGCGGTAACCTGAGCGGGAACCCCTGGGCTGCCGTTCTGATCATGATCGGCTCCATGAGCTGGGCCTTCGGCTCGGTCTACGGTTCCCGCATCGAGCTGCCTTCCGGGATGATGGCGGGTGCCATTGAGATGCTCGCGGCAGGCATTGTGCTGCTGATGGCCTCCGCGTTGACGGGTGAAAAACTGACGGCGATGCCAGACCTTTCAGGTTTCCTGGCCGTCGGGTATCTGGCGCTGTTTGGCTCCATTATCGCCATCAATGCCTATATGTACCTGATTCGCAACGTCTCACCGGCGGTTGCCACCAGCTACGCCTACGTTAACCCGGTGGTTGCCGTGCTGCTGGGTACCGGTTTTGCGGGCGAAGTGCTGTCGACGATTGAATGGCTGGCGCTGGGCGTGATTGTCTTTGCCGTGGTGCTGGTCACGCTGGGTAAATATTTGCTGCCCGCGAAACCGATTGTTACGAGGTGTGAGGTGGAGAAACCGTGATCGGGTGAATGCCCTGGGTATCGATCTGCGCGGCCTGACCGCCGCCGCAGATCCACTCTTCCAGCCGCTCCGTCAGTTCCACGTCATTCAGCTTCATTCTTCCGCGCAGCGCGCACTCCCAGACAATCATCACCCGCCAGCCCTGAGCGTAAAGCTGCGAAACATCGCGTTTATCACGCTCGACGTTCCTGCCAATTTTGTCCAGCCAGAAGTCGGTGCGTGTCGCCGGGACTTTAAACAGATAGCAGTCATGATGATGCCAGAAACAGCCGTGGGTAAAGATGATGCACTGGTACGCGTCGATGACGAAATCAGGACGCCCGGCAAGCGTGGCATCCTGAACCCTGAATTCAAACCCGACGGCGGTCAGGAGGCCCGCGATCCGTTTTTCGATCGCGGTATCACGCGTGCCGATGGCACGCATGTTTTTACTGCGCGTGGCCTTATTGTGAACGTCCGCCATTGACGGCCTCACTCTGACGAAGCTGAACGGCCTTGCTGATACGTGAGGCCAGCAGTTTTGCGACGGCGGCAAAGGCGGGCACTACCACCGAGTTGCCAAACTGACGATAGGCCTGGGTGTCCGACACGGGGATGCGAAAACTGTAGCCCTGCGGCGTCTCAAAGCCCATTAAGCGAGCGCACTCGCGCGGCGTTAAGCGCCGCGGTCGGTGCTGTTGGTTCTGTGGATCGTCGAAATCTTTTTCGCCCAGCGCCTTATCCCAGCCCCGATCGATAAGAATTTCCGCGCCATCTTTGTAATAGCGCGCCGACAGCGTACGCGTCACGCTGTCAGGATTAAGCGGATTGACCATGCCAAACCCAAAGCCATTGCCTTTGGCCTGATGCTTTTTGGCATAGCGATAGAGGTATTTCCACAGCACCGGGGTCAGAATGAATTTTGCATCGACGGCCGGCTCCAGCAGATCGGCTACCGTCGGGCGGCGCGCCGGATACAGCGAAGGCAAATCACGCAGCGTAAAATCGCCTTTCAGGTTGAGATCGCGGCGGAAGCCCACCAGCACAATACGTTCGCGGTGCTGTGGCAGGAAGTGTTTACCGTCGATAATTTTCGGATCGTCCGGCCCCATATCCTCTGCATCCGCCACGTCGTAACCCAGTTCATCCAGCGTTTGCATGATAATGCGGAAGGTTTTGCCGCCGTCATGACTCTTTAAATTCTTGACGTTCTCCAGCACAAAAATTGCCGGGCGGCGGGCATCAATAATCCGGGCAACGTCAAAAAACAGTGTGCCCTGCGTATCACAGGCAAAGCCGTGTGCGCGTCCCAGCGCGTTCTTTTTCGACACGCCAGCCAGCGAGAACGGCTGACACGGAAAGCCTGCCAGCAGCACATCGTGCGCCGGAATGGTATTGCGAATGTGTTCGGCGGCCTCTTCATCGCTGACGCCAGTTTTGTGGCTCAGCGTGACATCACGAATATCCGCGTTGAACTGGTGCGCGTCGGGGTCGCAATACCAGTTGGCTTTATAGGTACGGACGGCATGTTTATTCCATTCACTGGTGAACACACACTGTCCGCCAATAGCTTCAAAGCCATGGCGAATGCCGCCGATACCGGCAAAGAGATCGATAAATCGAAAGGCATAATTCGGATGCGCAGCAGGAGGACGCGGCAGCAGGTTGCGCAGATAACGGAACTCGCCGTCGCTCAGGCGGTGCCCTGCCCTGTCGCTTATCAGCAACCGCTTGAGTATCGCCGGGCTCCAGTGACTCTCGCCATGGGCCACCAGCTGGTTTGCCAGCGTTTTAGCATCATACATTTCCAGCAGCTGACGCAGGAGTGCCTGCACGGCTGCCGTTGATTTCTCAACCCGCTCAGGCGCGGGCACAGTCACTGATCGATTTTCCTGCATTCTCTTAACCGGACAATAAAGACAGAAAACAGAGTACCACAGTTCAGGATCGCACACTGCGACGGAAATGGGTCAATATCTGGCTGTCGGTTCCGAGGTAATCGCCCTGTAATTCGGCACTCAGCTTCGCCATAAACTGGATCAGAAAATCGGCATTGTGACGCGCAAGTTTGCGCCCCCGCGCGGTTTGCATAGTGTCCGGCAGACGCAGGAGTTTGGTCTGAAAGTGGTCGAGCGCGAAGGCTTTATCATCCAGCGCTCGTGTTCCGGCGAACGGGTCGTCGGCATCAAACAGCGCGGCGCCCAGCGCACCGGAGACGGCAAAGACGCGCGCCAGGCCGATAGCGCCTAACGCCTCCAGCCGGTCGGCATCCTGCACAATTTTGGCCTCCAGGCTTTGCGGCGCGATACCGGCACTGAAGCTGTGCGCTTCAATAGCATGCTCAACGGCTGCATAACGATCCAGCGGAAAATCAGGAAAGTCGCGACTGAGGATCTCGCGCGTTTTTCGCGCTGCCAGCCGCGAGGAGTGGCTACGTTCCGGGTGATTTTTCGGCAGGCTGACAATGTCATGGAAGTAGCATGCGGTCAACACAACCAGCGGATCGCTATCCTCGTCAGCCATAATACCCTGCGCCGTCATCCAGACGCGGCGAAAATGGGCGATATCGTGCGCCGCATCATCAGTAAAATGATTTTCGTCGAGCCAGCGCTCATAACGGTGCTGCCACTGCGCAAGTTCCATCATCCCATCCTGTTGCTCAAAAGAGAGTGAATTATAATACATCCGAATCAAAATCTTTAATAAATAGAATTACGAAATACTTAATAATAATTACCCGCTATATTTTCAATTAATTAATTCACATGAAAAATAAAGAGATAAAAAGAAATATTTTGTAATATTTTTACCAGTTTAATTACATTTATTTTTGAACCTAAATAATAATCCATAGAATAGTATCAGCCATGTAGTTACGGAGGGTAATTACATATATTCAGACAATTTATATTTAAAGGGAATATATAATGAAAAGAAAAGTTCTGGCAATTCTCGTACCCGCGTTATTAATGGCTGGCGCAGCAAATGCAGCGGAAATGTATAACAAAAACGGCAACAAAGTTGACCTGTACGGTAAGGTTGATGCGCGTCATACCTTCTCCGACAACCCAGGCGACGACGGCGATGAAACCTATGTACAGGTGGGTTTCAAAGGCGAAACGCAGATCACGAACGACCTGACAGGTTACGGCCAGTGGGAATATAAAACCTACGCTAACGATACCGAAGGCGCAGGCGACACCTCTTTTAACCGTCTGGCCTTTGCTGGCCTGAAATACGGCGAATATGGCTCATTCGATTATGGCCGTAATTACGGCGTCGTGTATGACGTTGAAGCCTGGACAGATATGCTGCCGGTATTTGGTGGCGACTCCTATACCTGGACCGACAACTATATGGTTGGCCGTACTAACGGTGTGGCGACCTACCGTAATAATGACTTCTTCGGTCTGGTCGACGGCCTGAACTTTGCGCTGCAATACCAGGGTGCTAACGAAGGTGCTAACGCAAACGAAAATCAGGAAGGCACCAAAAACGGTCATGATGATGTTCGTTTCCAGAACGGCGACGGCTTCGGTATGTCTACCACCTATGACTTCGATTTCGGCCTGACGCTGGGTGCGGCTTATTCTTCCTCTGACCGTACTAACGACCAGGTCGCTTACGGCGCTGGCACCTATAACCGCTTCAGCAAATATGCTGGCGGTGAACGTGCGGAAGCGTGGACAATCGGCGCTAAATACGATGCTAATGATGTCTACCTGGCCATGATGTATGCGGAAACCCGTAACATGACTCCGTACGGCAACGATGGCATCGCCAACAAAACCCAGAACTTTGAAGCCGTAGCACAGTACCAGTTTGACTTCGGTCTGCGTCCATCCCTGGCGTGGGTCTATTCTAAAGGCATCGATTTGGGTGGTAACGATTATCATCCAGGCAATGGTTATGACTATGTAGACCAGGATCTGGTTAACTATATCGACGTGGGCATGACCTACAGCTTCAACAAGAACTTCTCCACCTACGTTGATTATAAAATCAACCTGCTGGACGAAGATGATGCCTTCTACAATGACAACGGTATTTCTACCGATGACATCGTTGGCGTAGGCATGACCTACCAGTTCTAAGCACTATCAAAATTAAAGCCCGCGATGCGGGCTTTTTTTATTTGACACTGAAATGTTATGACGCTTCCTGCAAGGCCAGGCGAACAAACCCGTTATTCTGCGCCAGCAATTCATGCGCTTTCCAGGCATTCAGACCCGTCAGCACCATCAGTACCGCCGTTTTGCACTGGTGGTTACAGCTTTCCAGCGCGGCCTTCGCCTGCGCCCGGCTACATCCCCCCGCTTCCATCACAATGGCAATTTGTCGTTCGGCCCATCTGGTGTTGCTTGCCTCCATATCAACGCGCAGGTTGCTGTACACCCGTCCTGTCCGTACCGCCAGACCGGTGGTGATCATATGCAGGATCATGCTTTGCGCAATGCCTGCTTTAGCGTTGGTATACCCGGCCACCACATCCGCGCCCAGATCGGGAGCAATGACCATACTCGCCAGCTGCGCCGCTTCACTTTGCGCATCCTCCGTAATGAGCGCAACCGTTGAGCCCAGAGACCACGCATGACGCATCGCGCCCCATACCCATGGGGTTTTGCCGCTGACGGACAGCGCCAGCATCATGTCATGCTCGCCAAATTCTATCGTCTGAAGGTCGGCAACGCCGCTCGCGTAGCTTCCGGCGTTATCGCCTGCTGTCATCGCAATGACGGGGTGTTTGCCCGGCGCAAACGCTTCTGCCGCCTGCTCAGCCACGCGTCCGGACGCGCCCGCGCCGGTCAGCACCAGACGTCCGCCGTGGCTAAGCGTCGCCGCCGCGTTATCCACCACGCGGGCCAGCATACTTAAGTGTGGGGTAAGTGCAGAAGTGATTTGTGCGTCATCCTGGTGTATGACATTAAGCATATCCAGCGTCGATAATCTGTCGATGTTCATCGTGCTGGCGTGCCGTCTTTCCCTGGCCGTACCGGTAAGCATAATGCTCATAAACTGCCTCCTTATTATGAGTACCCACACACTATAAAGTGTTTTATATAGGTCACCTGAGAGGAGGCTCACGAAACGCCTCTCTTTACATGGCTTTATGAAACGCCCGTCATCAGCGATAATTAGCCCTTTCTTTTTCATCGCGGAGTGTTAATGAGCGATTTGCAGCCCTTCCCCCCGACGCGCAAGCGCCCTATGAAGCTGAATACGCTGGTTACGCTGATGGTGTGCGCGATTATCGGCTCGGTGCTGCTGGTGGTCTTCGCGCTCTACTCTGTGCAGATCACCCGCGCCACGCGCGATGACGTGAAAGATACAGCGCTGGGTATCGCCCGGACGCTGGCCGACAGCCCGGAGATCAAGCGTGGCCTGATGGAATCGCCGCAGGCTGGCATCATCCAGCCGATAGCCGAGGCGGTGACGAAGCGCAACGACCTGCTGTTTACCGTGGTCACCGACCTGCGTGGGATCCGCTATTCCCATCCAAACGAAGCGCTGTTAGGTTTGCATTTTATTGGCGACGATCTGACGCCCGCCCTGGAAGGGAAAGAGAATTTCTCCGTTAACCGCGGTGCGCTCGCGGAAGCGCTGCGCGTCTTTACCCCCGTGTATGACGACCAGCACGACCAGATCGGCGTGGTGGTGGTGGGCATTTCGCTGAATAAAGTTGAAGATCAGATTGCCCGCGGGCGGCTCAACGCCGTGTGGACCATCTTATTCAGCGTTCTGATGAGCTCAGTGGCGATATGGGGTCTGGTCCGGGTGCTGAAGCGTATCCTCTTCGGGCTGGAGCCTTACGAGATCTCAGCCCTCTTTGAGCAGCGCCAGGCCATGTTGCAGTCCCTGCGCGAAGGCGTGATGGCCGTGGATATGCACGGCCGCGTGACGATGATTAACCACACCGCCAGAGAGATTTTGCTCCTGAGCTCGGGTGAGCACTCCGAGAGCAGCGGCGAACCACTGCTGGCCAGCCTGCGGGAAGTGGCGAAAACCGGCATTGCTCGCCAGGATCAGGAGATCGGCTGTAACGGACGGCTACTGCTGTGCAACATGGTCCCCGTGAAAAGCCAGAATCAGGTGATCGGGGCAATCAGCACCTTCCGCGATAAGACCGAAATCAGCCAGTTAATGCAGCGTATCGATGGCATGGTCAACTATGTTGATGCCCTGCGCTCCCATACGCATGAGTTTATGAACAAGCTGCACGTGATCCTCGGCCTGCTGCACATGAAGCGCTACGATAAGCTGGAGGAGTACATCATCCAGACCGCGCAGAATTATCAGACGGATATCGGCGCGATACAGCGCAAAGTTAAATCGCCGGTCATTGCGGGTTTCCTGCTGGGTAAAATTAACCGCGCCAAAGAGGCCGGAGTGACCCTGACGCTGGCGGAGGAGAGTCAGCTTCCTGACACCGCCAATGAAGAGCAGGTTGCGGTGCTGATCACCGTGCTGGGCAATTTAATCGAAAATGCCCTTGATGCGATGGAAGGCCAGCCGGAAGGCGAGATCGGCCTGCTGTTGCATTATCAGAACGGCTGGCTGAGCGGTGAGGTCAGCGATGACGGTCCCGGTATTGATCCCGAGCGGCTGGAGGCTATTTTTACAAAGGGCTACTCAACAAAAGGTGAAAACCGCGGCGTTGGGCTGTTCCTTGCGCGTCAGCAGATCCAGAATCTGGGCGGAGATATTACCGTCGAGTCTGAACCTGGCGTATTTACCCAATTTTTTGTTCAGATCCCCTGGGATAGCGAGAGGAATATCGCGTGATAAATGTGTTAATTGTCGATGATGACGCCATGGTAGCCGACCTCAACCGTCTGTATGTTAATCGCGTTGAGGGTTTTAGCTGCTGCGGCGTCGCTTCCACGCTCAACCAGGCCGAGGCGTTGATCGCCAACCCAGGCCAGCCGATCGATCTGGTGCTGCTGGATGTCTATATGCAGCAGGATAACGGGCTGGATCTGCTGCCCATCATTCGCGCGTCGGGCCGCCCGATTGACGTCATCATGATCTCGTCGGCCTCCGACGCCGCAACAATCCAGACGTCCATGCACTATGGCGTGGTGGATTACCTGATTAAACCGTTCCAGTTCCCGCGTTTTGAAGAGGCGCTGAACGGCTGGAAGGCAAAGCGCAACCTGATGGGATCGCATCAGTATTATGAACAGGCCGACGTCGACAGGCTGATCCACGGCGGCGCGCCGGAGCTGGCTGACAGCAAAAAATTACCGAAAGGCCTAACGCCGCAGACGCTGCGCACCATTTGCCAGTGGATCGACAGCCATCCGGAGATAGAATTTTCCACCGACGATCTGGCGAATGCGGTCAACATTTCCCGCGTCTCCTGCCGCAAATACCTGATCTGGCTGGCGCAAATTAATATCCTGTTCACCAGCATTCATTACGGCGCTACCGGCCGACCGGTATATCGCTACCGTTTGCAGCCGGAACAGGTCGGACTGCTCAAACAGTACTGCCAGTAATTCGGTAGCTGTCGTCCAGAAGGGTAAAACGGAAGTGGTGCATCGAGGAGATCACCACTTCTTTTGTTTTGGTGACAAAAATGGCTTCAATATCGGGGCGCGAACGCAGCGCGGCGCAGCCCTTTTCCACACCCATGCCGTAGATCAGCGTGGTCCAGATATCGCCGTCGAGAGAGTCTGGCGAAATAATCGTCACGCTGTCCAGTTCGTTATCCAGCGGGTAGCCGGTGCGCGGGTCAAGTATGTGGTGATAACGTTTGCCGTTCTGCTCGAAATAGCGCTCATAGGTGCCTGACGTTACCACCGACCGGTTCTCTACCGTCATAGCGCCAATCAGCGCGTCACCGGCGAACGGTTTTTTCAGGCCGACGCGCCAGCCGCCCTCCGGCGAACCTAACGTCTGGACGTTGCCGCCAAGGTTGATCAGCCCAAGTTCAACGCCCTCTTTATGCAGGTGATCCCGCACCCTGTCGGCGATATAGCCTTTAGCAATAGCACCCAGATCGATCTCCATTCCCTGGCGAGTAAGAAACACGCTGCTATTGGCTTCATCCAGCACCACGTCCGCAGGATCCGTGATGCCCATCAAGGCGGCGATCTCGTCCGCGGGCGGTACCGCGTCCCCCTTAAAGCCAATTTTCCAGCATTTCACCAGCGGGCCGATCGCCAGGTTAAAGGCGCTGTCTTTAAGCAGGCTTGCCGCTTTCGCGCAGCGGATCAGCTCAAACACCGGACGACTGACGGCAACCGGATGCTGACCAGCCGCATGGTTGATGTCCATTACCTGGGAGTGCGCACGGTTAACGGTGAGCAGATCTTCGTACTGTTTGATCAGGCGAAACACGCGGGAGGCAAGCGCTTCGTCATGGGAAAAGAGTTTCAGGAGGATGGGCGAGCCCATCAGAACGGCGGAGTAGCTGTAAACGCGATGGCTATCAGGCATTGCATGAGTCCTCAGGTGTAGCCCCGGCAGGCACCGCGCCGCCGGGGAAACAGGAGCCTTACCGTGTTTTCGAACGCATAGCCGCCTGATGTCCTGCAAGCGTACCAAAAATAATGATATCTGCCACCGCATTACCGCCGATGCGGTTACCGCCGTGGATGCCCCCGACAACCTCACCCGCAGCAAACGCTCCCGGCAATACGTTGTGGTTGCTGTCCAGCACGCAGGTATCGGTATTGATGGTCACGCCGCCCATGGTGTGGTGAACCCCTGGTGCAATCTGAATGGCGTAGAACGGCCCTTCGTTGATTGGCGCACGCAGCGCGGTGGTACGTCCAAAGTCGTCATCGTGCTGTTTCTCCACAAAGACGTTGTAGCGTTCCAGCGTTGCCAGGAACTGGTGGTGATCCATCCCCAGCGCTTCCGCCAGGGCTTTTGGCGAGCTGGCGCTGGTAACAAACCCTTTCGCGATGTACTCATCCGCGGCTTTATTTTTGACGCGAACATGCTCGTCAAAGACGATGTAAGCGTATTTCTCCGGCAGCGCGATGATTGACGCCGAGACTTTATCGCGGGTCGACATTTCGTTATAGAAGCGGTTGCCCTGCTGGTTTACCAGAATCGCCCCGCCGCCGCGGATGGATTCGGAAATCAGATACGACGTTTTCTGCTCAACGGTTGGGTGGATCTGAATTTCGCCCATATCCACTGTGCCTGCACCGATACGCTCCAGCAGCGCGATACCGCCCCCGGTCGCCCCTTTGTGGTTAGTGGTAACGAACCCTGCCAGATCCGGACGGTATTTCACCACCATCTGGCTGTTGGCGCTGAAGCCACCCGTTGCGACAATCACGCTTTTGGTTGCCACGGTGAGGGTTTCGTTCTCTTCGGTGGTCAGACGCACGCCGGTCACTTCGCCGTTTTCGAAGATGATGTCGCTCACGGAGGTATCCAGCATCACCTCGATGTTGCGCTTGTTGACGTTACGCACCAGGCCGCTGATCAGATACCCGCCCACTGCGGAACCGTCTTTCGGACGGTGCGTACGGTCGATGCTCATCCCGCCGGTGGTGGTGATGTCGTTCAGCATAATGCCGCGCGTTGCCAGCCATTCGATGGCCTGCGGCGCGTTCTCGACAAAGCGACGCAACAGTTCAGGGTTGTTCTTATTGCCACCGCCTTTCAGGCTTTCCTGGTAGAACAGCTCTTTGCTGTCCTGAATGCCCTTCACGCGCTGGAAGCGGGTCTCCGCCGCGTTCATCCCGGCAGAGGCTTTAATGGTGTTCCCGCCGATGGTAGGCATTTTCTCAACGATCAGCACGCTCGCGCCTTCGTCGTGAGCCTGAATCGCCGCCGCCAGACCGGCGCCGCCGCTGCCGACCACCACCACGTCCACGCTTTTAGTCTCATTCGGGTCAGCGCCCTCTTCTGCCGCCAGCGCTTTGCTGGATTTCAGCATCGCCTTCGAGACCGCTTTTTTCACCGCCTCGCTTTGGCTGGTCGCGCCGGTGATAGCATCCACGTGCGGAGTATTGGCATCAAGAATTCGGGTACGGATCTCTTCGAAGCTGGTGACAAACTCGACGTCTTCACTCGGGCCGGAGGCCAGTTCGATATCGGCAATACGATCGGTTTCGAGGCTGACGTTAATCACCAGTTCGTTAGCATCGTCCTGCACTTTTTCAATAAAGGTGCCCGGTTTGAATTTAGATTCGCCCATGCTCATGTCGCGGATCATCGCTTCCACCAGCGAGAAGCGCCACAGCGGTTCCGGGATGCTCAGTTCTTCGCGTCGGGTACTGTCCATAAACAGCTCCAGGCTTTCGCCCGCCGCGATGCGATCGGTCCAGTCCGGATAGGCGATGGTGGCACGACCAACGGCAATCAGGTCGTAACCGTGATCCAGCGCTTCATTCACATCCGTGGCATTCACCACGCCGCCAACGCCCATCACCGGTACCTGAGCCAGCGTGTCTGAGCGCATGGCGCAGTATTTTTCGATAAGTGGCGTCGGGTCCTGAGTATCGACGATAGAAGGACGCAGGGCGGCGCCAAGGGAAAAGTGGAGATAATCCACCCCGCGCGCGGCCAGTTTTTCCAGCAGATACAGGGTATCTTCGAAGCGAATGCCCGGGACTTCCAGCTCTTCCGGAGAGAAACGGTAGCCAATGATAAACGCGTCGTCCGCGTACTGGCGCACCATCTTGTGGGTAATGTCCAGCACCGCCAGCGGGAATTTCGCGCGGTTTTCGCGGCTGCCGCCCCACTCGTCGTCGCGCTGGTTGGAGTTCGGGGAGAAGAACTGCTGGATCAGATAGGTATTCGCCCCGTGGATTTCGACGCCGTCGAACCCGGCCTGAATTGCGCGGCGCACGGCTTCGCCAAACTTGCCGATCATGCCTTCCACCTCTTCCGCGGTCAGGGCAACCGGCGTGGCGGCACCGTCACGCGGCGCGGCAACGGCGCTTGGGCCAACCGGCGTGCGACCGCCGATCAGTTTTGGGTCGACCATACGGCCGCCGTGGTAGATTTGCAGCAGGGCTTTGGAGCCTTTTGACTTGATGGCGTCAGCGATTTTTGCCAGCCCGGCGATTTTCTCGTCGTTATCAATGCCAATTGCGCCCGGGAACGCCAGGCCGAGATCGTCAACAAAACAGCACTCAACGATGATGGTGCCGATGCTGCCCGCGCGGGCGCGGTAGTACTCCACCAGCTCGCTGGTCACGGTGCCATCGTAATAACCGGTACAGGTTGTCATCGGGGCCATTAACAAACGGTTTTTCAGTTCAGTACCATTCGGTAATGTGAAGGGGCTTAAAATACGTTCGTTAGTGCTCATAATAGAAACTCCAAACTTTAAAAATTAAGAATTCGTTATCGGGATGATTTTTTTATTTCGTGTTTTTTGCCGATGTCATGATAGTAATATAAAGCTTTTTTTAGTTTATAAAGCCATTACGTTAGTTAATAAACTATTTAATCCCTTCGATAACATTAATAACACATTGGTGTTAGCGCGAATGTTTCACTCGTTCACAATAATTTAAAAAAAGTTAAATCACAAAAGGTCAAACCAATACACCACAACTACAAAAAAACCAAATAAAACAACAATAAGAAAAAGCACCAAAATTTAAATGTTATAGTTTTGATACATAAAATGCGTAAAATCAGCGAATAACCACACTACTCAGAGTGGTTATTATAAAAAATATAAAAATAGCCATTCAGTTCCGTTTTTTTGATCGTGATCAATAGTTATGGCATTCAAAAGAGCAATATAAAAACATCATCATTTTTTATTTAGCGCAAACAAAAATGCGTTAAATCGCTATTACTGAAAACACAAAAACGCACCTTAAATAACTAAAAAAAGCAAAACGAATAAAGCAATCGAATTTGTGTTTTCGCTGTACGACGAATTTTTGACAACTTAAGACGTGAAACTATGAAAACAAAAACTGCTGTAACGCCTCCTGCGGCGAATCTGGCATCAAATGGAACAGCAAAACGACTGCTGATGATGGCTTTGCCCGTCATTGTTGCCGTCCTGCTGTTGTTTGTTCCCGTTCCGGACGGGCTGCCGCCTTATGCGTGGCACTACTTCGCCATCTTTGTTGGCGTCATCGTCGGGTTAATTTTCGAACCGCTGCCGGGCGCCGTGATCGGTCTTACCGGCGTGGTGGCGATTGCGCTGTGCAGCCAGTGGGTGCTCTTTAGCCCGGAACAGCTGGCTGACCCAAAATTCAAGCTGGCGGGCGCCTCCTTTAAATGGGCGGTCAGCGGGTTTGGTAACTCCACCGTGTGGCTGATCTTCGGTGCCTTTATGTTTGCTGCGGGCTACGACAAAACCCGCTTCGGCCGCCGCCTGGCGCTGATACTGGTGAAATATCTGGGCCGTCGCAGCCTGACGCTCGGTTACGCCATTACCTTCGCAGACCTGCTGCTGGCCCCGTTTACCCCGTCCAATACCGCGCGCAGCGGTGGGACCATCTACCCGATCATCGCCAACCTGCCGCCGCTGTACGGTTCAAAACCCAACGACCCAAGCGCGCGCAAAATCGGTTCGTATCTGATGTGGGTGGCAATTACCGCGGCCTGTATCACCAGCTCGATGTTCCTTTCCGCTCTGGCGCCTAACCTGCTGGCGCTGGCGCTGGTAAAAAGCACGGTCGGAATTGATATCTCATGGGGGACCTGGTTCCTCGCCTTCCTGCCGCTGGGTATTCTGCTGATCCTGACCATGCCGCTGCTGGCTTACTGGTTCTACCCGCCGGAAGTGAAGGTAAACAACGAAGTACCGTTATGGGCGACCCGTGAACTGGAAAAACTGGGCAAACTGTCGCGCAATGAGATCCTGCTGCTGGTGTTCGTGTGCTGTGCGCTGCTGATGTGGATCTTCGCCGCCGCATGGATTGAGCCCGCGATGGCTGCCCTGCTCATCGTCGGCCTGATGCTGTGGACCGGCGTGCTGGAGTGGAACGACATCACCGGTAACAAAGCCGCGTGGAACACCTTCGTCTGGTTCGCCACCCTGGTGGCGCTGGCGGACGGCCTCTCCTCCACCGGCTTTATCAGCTGGCTGGGTAAAGAAGGCGGCCTGCTGATGAGCGGTATCTCTCCGGGTGTCGCCACCATCGTGCTGCTGCTGGCGTTCTACCTGCTGCACTACCTGTTTGCCAGCACCACCGCGCACACCACGGCGCTGCTGCCGGCGATGCTGACCATCGCCTCCACCATTCCGGGCATGAATATGGAAGTGTTCGTCCTGCTGATGGTGACCTCTCTGGGCGTGATGGGGATCATCACCCCCTACGGTACGGGTCCAAGCCCGATTTACTACGGTAGCGGTTACCTGCCAACCAAAGACTACTGGCGCCTCGGCACCATCTTCGGCGCCATCTTCCTGGCGGCCCTGCTGCTGATTGGCTACCCGTGGATGTCCATGATGTTCTGATTCCTGACCGCCGGACATATCCTCCGGCGGTTTTATTTTTGTGGAGCAAGCTATGTCAAACAAACCCTTTATTTACCAGAACCCCTTCCCTCTCGCGCATGACGACACCGAATACTATCTGCTGACCAAAGAGCATGTCTCCGTTGCCGAGTTCGATGGTCAGGAAGTGCTGAAAGTGGAGCCGGAAGCCCTGACCCTGCTGGCGCAGCAGGCTTTCCATGACGCCGCGTTTATGCTGCGTCCGTCTCATCAGAAGCAGGTTGCCGCCATTCTTAACGATCCGGAAGCCAGCCAGAACGATAAGTACGTTGCCCTGCAATTCCTGCGCAACTCCGAAATTGCGGCGAAAGGCGTGCTGCCCACCTGTCAGGATACCGGTACGGCAATCATTATGGGTAAGAAAGGCCAGCGCGTCTGGACCGGCGGCGGCGACGAAGCGGCGCTGAGTCAGGGCGTGTATAACACCTATATTGAAGACAACCTGCGCTACTCACAGAACGCGGCGCTGGATATGTATAAAGAGGTGAATACCGGCACCAACCTGCCCGCGCAGATCGACCTCTACAGCGTTGATGGTGACGAGTATAAATTCCTGTGCATGGCGAAAGGCGGCGGTTCCGCCAACAAAACTTATCTGTATCAGGAAACCAAAGCGCTGATCACCCCGGCGAAGCTGAAAAAATATCTGGTTGAGAAGATGCGGACCCTGGGCACCGCGGCCTGCCCGCCTTACCATATCGCCTTCGTTATCGGCGGCACCTCTGCGGAAGCCACGCTGAAAACCGTCAAGCTCGCCTCTGCGCGCTACTACGATGGCCTGCCAACCGAAGGCAACGCGCACGGCCAGGCGTTCCGCGACGTCCAGCTCGAGCAGGAACTGCTTCAGGAAGCGCAAAACCTCGGCCTGGGCGCGCAGTTTGGCGGGAAATACTTCGCGCACGATATTCGCGTAATCCGTCTGCCGCGCCACGGCGCCTCCTGCCCGATCGGCATGGGCGTCTCCTGCTCCGCTGACCGCAACATCAAGGCGAAGATTAACCGCGAGGGGATCTGGATTGAGAAGCTGGAGCACAATCCGGGCCAGTATATTCCTGAATCCCTGCGCCAGCAGGGAGAAGGCGACGTGGTAAGCATTGATCTGAACAAGCCGATGCCCGACATTCTGGCGCAGCTTTCCGCGCACCCTGTCTCCACCCGCCTGTCGCTGAACGGCACCATTATTGTGGCGCGCGACATCGCCCATGCGAAGCTGAAAGAGCTGCTCGACAACGGGGAAGAACTGCCGCAGTACGTTAAAGATCACCCGATTTACTATGCAGGCCCGGCGAAAACGCCAGAAGGTTACGCGTCTGGCTCCTTAGGCCCGACCACCGCCGGGCGTATGGACTCCTATGTAGACTTACTGCAATCCAACGGTGCGAGCATGATCATGCTGGCCAAAGGTAACCGCAGCCAGCAGGTCACCGACGCCTGCCATAAGCACGGCGGCTTCTACCTCGGCAGCATTGGCGGCCCGGCGGCGGTACTGGCGCAAAACAGCATCAAGAGTCTGGAGTGCGTGGCGTATCCTGAACTGGGAATGGAAGCCATCTGGAAAATTGAAGTGGAGAACTTCCCGGCGTTTATCCTGGTGGATGACAAAGGCAACGACTTCTTCCAGGAGATCCAGAATAAACAGTGCAAAGGGTGCTCACAGCGCTGAGCGTTTCCATAAAGCCGGAAGCTGCGACAGCGTATCGTTGATCAACCCGCGCTTGTCGCTGCCCGGCTTCCAGATGGTGACCATCGTCTGGCTTATCCCCTGGCTGCCCACTTCGGTGGGCAGCCTTTTTACGTTTTTCCACTGCGTTGCGTGAAGATGGGTCGGCAAAAATCCCCAGCCGCAGCCCTGCTCCAGCAGGCCGCGCAGCATCTCCAGTTCGTTAGTGAAAAGCGTGTGCCCTGAAATTTGCAGGCGACGGGCAACCGGCTCGTCTGACGCGGCATGCATAACCACCTGTGGAACCAGAGAGAGATCGAGCAGCGACACTGGCGACGCAACCTCCGCAAAAAGCGCCGTTGCGGCGTAAAAATCCATTTCGATCGCCCCCAGCGCCCGCCACTCCATCTCATTGCCCACGCTGCGGTTGCGCGCCTGGCAGATCCCCAGATCGGCCTGACCGTTCGCCAGCATGGCTTCCGCCTCATCGCGCGATGCGCTGGTCAGGCTCAGGCGGATCTTTTTCGTCGCCAGCGTAGCGATCAGCGCCTGCAAAAAGGCTCTGGGGGTGAACGGATCGTAAACGAGGGCAATGTCCTGCGTCGCGCTGTCCGGCACCGTACGGGCAAACGCCTCAAACGCTTTGACCTGCCGCATCAGCAGGTGCGCCTGCCGCTGAAGCTGCTCCCCCTCCGGCGTCAGGCGCAGGCTACGCCCCTCCCGCAGGAACAGCGCGTAGCCCAGCCCATCCTCAAGGAAATCGATCAGATCCCGCAGGGTTGTACGATCTTTGCCGAGTTTACTGGCCGCCTTCATCAGGCTGCCGTGCTCAGCGACGGCGGTGAACGCCTCAAGCTGGGCAAAGGAATAGATCAGTGATGCCACGTCATTCTCCACGCGATTTTTCCGGGGGATTTTCCCCCATAACGCGTTTTTTATTATAGGCCTCAGGTTCTTAAACTGAAGTCCTTCCTGAGCCAAACGTGATAAATATGAAAATCAAAACAAACCGCACACTGCTCGCGGCGCTGGTTATCAGCAGCCTGCTCTCGCCCGCCGTCATGGCGGCCTGCAACGGTACCGACCTCACGACCTGTCCGGCGCCTTTCGATGCCAGACTCCCAGACGCACATACCATGCTCACCTGGAGCCAGGCCGATCGCGTGGTGGGCTTTCGCAATGACTACCGCAACTACGCGGGCGATGTGTTCCGCCACGGCAACGCTACGCCACTGCTGCCCGCAGAAAAACCGCTCACCGATGCCCGCTATCAGGTGAAGGGTAAGATTTACAATCTTCAGGATTACCTGAAACGCCAGAACGTCAGCGGCATGCTGGTGCTGAAAAATGGCAAAGTGGCCTATAAATATCTGGGAGAAGGCAATACCGACTCTACGCTCTGGACGTCGCGTTCCGTGGGCAAATCCGTGGTCTCCGCGCTGGTGGGTGTTGCGATTAAAGAAGGGAAAATCCACTCCCTGGACGACCTTGTCACCCAATACGAACCGGATTTAAAAGGCACCGCCTGGGAGGGCGTAACGCTGAAACAGCTCATCACCCACACCTCGGGCGTGGCGTGGACTGAAGATTACACCAACGGGCAGTCTGACTTCGCCCGGCTTACCGAATGCGAAGCGAAACCGGGCACCTACGACTGTGTGCGCACCCTGGTGAAGGGGTTACACCGTGAACACCCGGCGGGCGAAAACTGGTCCTATTCCTCGGGTGGTGCCTGGCTGTTAGGCGATGTGCTTGAGCGCGCCACCGGCATGACGCTCGCGGCGTATCTTGAGAAAAGCATCTGGCAGCCGTACGGTATGGCGAGCGACGGCGTGTGGCATGCCTACAGCAAAGGCCAGCACGACGTGGGTGCGCATGGGTTCAACGCCACGCTGGAAGACTGGGGGCGTTTCGGGGAGTTTATCCTGCATAACGGTACCCTGCCGGACGGAAAGCAGATCCTCCCCGAGGGCTGGGTGAAACAGTCCTCAGCCTGGACACAGGCCAAAGGATCGGTGTCCGAGGCGCATCCGAAGGGGTTGTACGGCTACCAGTGGTGGAACAACGAAGTGCCAGCCATCGCCACAAATGTGGAGCCGAAAGTCGAAAATTCGCTGAAGGATTCCCTGTGGGCGCTGGGTATTTTTGGGCAGATGATCATGGTTAATCAGAAAGAAAATCTGGTTATCGTCCAGTGGTCCACCTGGCCGCAGGCAGAGCCGTCATTCAGCGCCCAGCCGCTGGAAGCGTCGCTGATGTTTAGCGCGATTGCGAACGCGCTGCGCTGATAATCCCAAGCCAGGCCCCGCCTGGCTTCTCATCTGCGCGGTGTCACAAAACTGATATATCAGCGACTTAGCGAAACGTAGTAAATAAAAGGTCATCGAAATGTTAAGTTATTGTTGAATATGTAAATACTGGTCAACGCATTGTCATTAATGCACCACACGCATCGGTTTATGCGCTATTTGCGCTTATTAATTTCCACTTCCTGATCCAGTTTTCAAAAACAGACGAGCATAACGTCGCTATAAAACTGGAGATAATCATGGTTTCCTCAACCTCACCTGCAACGGTTCGTGCGAAAGCGGGCGCGATTTTCCGCGTCACGTCGGGCAACTTTCTTGAGCAATTCGACTTCTTTCTGTTCGGCTTTTATGCCACCTACATCGCCCATACTTTTTTCCCGGCAAGCAGTGAATTTGCGTCACTGATGATGACCTTCGCCGTCTTTGGCGCGGGCTTCCTGATGCGTCCGATCGGGGCCATTGTGCTGGGGGCTTACATTGATAAAGTGGGCCGCCGTAAAGGGCTGATCGTCACCCTGTCGATTATGGCCGCCGGAACCTTTCTGATTGTGCTGATCCCTTCTTATCAGAGCATTGGCCTGTGGGCACCGCTGCTGGTGCTGACCGGCCGCCTGTTGCAGGGTTTTTCGGCAGGTGCCGAGCTGGGCGGGGTTTCGGTTTATCTGGCGGAGATCGCCACGCCGGGCCGCAAGGGTTTCTATACCAGCTGGCAGTCAGGTAGCCAGCAGGTCGCCATTATGATCGCGGCGGCGATGGGTTTCGCCCTGAATGTGGTGCTGGAAGAGAGTGCCATTCGCGAATGGGGGTGGCGTATTCCGTTCCTGTTTGGCTGTCTGATTGTGCCGTTCATCTTTTTCCTGCGCCGCAAGCTCGAAGAGACCGAGGAATTCAGCGCCCGTCGCCACCATCTGGCGATGCGTCAGGTCTTCACAACGCTGCTCGCCAACTGGCCGGTCGTCGTCGCGGGCATGCTGATGGTGGCGATGACCACCACCGCGTTTTACCTGATCACCGTTTACGCGCCGACCTTCGGTAAAAAAGTCCTGATGCTCAGCGCGTCGGACAGTCTTCTGGTCACGCTGCTGGTGGCGGTGTCCAACTTCATCTGGCTGCCGGTGGGCGGCGCGCTGTCGGATCGCTTCGGGCGTAAACCGGTGCTGATCGCCATGACGCTGCTGGCGCTGGCAACCAGCTATCCGGCGCTGACGATGCTGGCGGCAGCTCCGAGCTTCTCAATGATGCTGACCGTGCTGCTGTGGCTCTCTTTCCTCTACGGTCTGTATAACGGCGCGATGATCCCGGCCCTGACTGAGATCATGCCAGCAGAGGTGCGCGTGGCGGGCTTCTCGCTGGCTTACAGCCTGGCAACGGCGGTCTTTGGCGGTTTCACGCCGGTGATTTCGACCGCCTTAATTGAGTACACCGGCGACAAAGCCTCCCCGGGCTACTGGATGAGCTTTGCCGCCGTTTGCGCCCTGCTGGCAACGCTCTATCTCTATCGTCGTCGCACGTTAATCCTGCAAACTGCCGTTAAGGAGTGATCCCTCATGCTTACATTCAGAACGGTGATTGCCGCCCTGACCTTCGCCACCCTCAGCGCGGGCGCGCTTGCGCAGGATGTGACGGTGATGATTTCTGGCGGCTTCAAAGCGGCGCTGGAGAAGCTGACGCCGCAGTACGAAGCGCAAAGCGGCGACAGGCTCATTGTGATCTCCGGCCCGTCGATGGGCAAAACGCCGCAGGCCATTCCGGCCCGGCTCGCCCGGGGCGAAAAAGCGGACGTGGTGATTATGGTGGGCGATGCGCTGGCGAAACTGGAACAGGATCGCAGGACGGCGGCGGGCTCCCGCGTGGAGCTGGCGGATTCGCCCGTCGGGATGGTCGTCAAAGCGGGCGCGCCGGTGCCGGATATCAGTACGGTGCCTGCCCTGCGGCAAACGCTGCTGAAGGCGCATTCCATGGCTTATTCCGACAGCGCCAGCGGCCGGTATGTTGAGAGCCAGCTGTTCCGTAAGCTGGGCATAGACGGCCAGGTCCACGATAAAGCGCACCGGGTTGAGCGTATCCCGGTGGCGTCTGAAGTGGCAAAAGGGAAATACGACCTCGGCTTTCAGCAGGTGAGCGAGCTTCTGCCGGTCCCGGGGGTGACGTTTGTCGGTAAGTTGCCTGACGACATTCAGTACATTACCCGTTTCGCCGGAGCCGTAACGCAGAAGGCCGACCATCCTGAACAGGGAAAAGCGCTGCTGACTTTTCTCGCCTCGCCACAGGCCGCCAGCGTCATTACGGCAACGGGCTTAACGCCCGTCAGTGCACCTCGCGATACTGCTCGGTAATCAGCGTTTCGAGTTCGGCAGCAATATAGGACTGGATCCGACCGCGGCGGCGGATCAGCCCCACGGTTCGCCTGACTTCAGGCTCGGTTAAAGGTACCGACGTCAGCAGCGAATGCTCTGCGCGGGGCATTGACATGGCGGGAACGGCCGCAATGCCGATCCCGGCTTCAACCATCCCCAGCATGGTCGTCACGTGCCGCGTTTCGCAGATGCTGGGGCGCTCAGGCCGAATATGCCCGACCCGCTGGTCGAGAAGATTGCGGTTGCCGGAGGTCTTATCCAGACCGATATAATCCTGCTGATAAAAAGCCTGCCACGTCAGGCTTTTTCTTTTTGCAAGCGGGCTGTCGCGTCGGCAGGCGGCCACGTAGACATCCTCCACCAGCGGGACAAACTCGATGTCGGGCTGCAAACTCCGGGCAAAGCAGATACCAAAATCCGCCTGTCCGCGGGTGACGGCCTCGATAACATTTCCGGCGCTGCTGTCGATCAGTTTTATGCGCACGCGGGGGTAACGGGACTGAAAGCGGCGGATCACATCCGGCATAAAGTAACAGGCGGCTGACGGCACCGTCGCCACGGTGATCAGCCCCGTGCGCTCTTCGCTGGCCTTATCGATATCCGAAAGCATGGACTCCACGTCAGCAAGCAGTTGCCCGCACCGGTCGGCAAAGGTCTGTCCATACAGGGTCAGCGTGACGCGCCGGGTGGTTCTGTCGAACAGTTTTGTCCCCAGTGCCGCCTCCAGCTTTTCAATTCTGCGACTCAACGCCGACTGGGAAAGGCAGATAGATTCTGCCGCAAGACGGAAATTGCCGTATTCCAGTAAAGCGCGGAAGGCATAGAGATCGTTGAGGTCAAAATTGACGGGCATACTGACGGGATCCTTAAGCACGGTAGGGTAAGAAGAGATTTATCATAGCCGCGCACGACATACTTCACAAAATGAAGGGGATACCCCTAAAGCGCTATCAACATGACGGCACATAGTGATAGTTTATGCGGGCTGGATTCCTCTTAAACAGGCCGCCACTCTGCATGCAGCCGATGAGGAGTGTCATACTGCTTAACAGAGTATGTTGGCATGCTAACAGCCCCTGACCTTTCCATTTTGTTCACGTGCGAGTAACGAGCAAAGCGATGATTAAGTGGCCCTGGAAAACGAACGACGCTGGTCGAAATATGGCGCTCCCCTGGGATGAGGCTCTGGCGATCCCCGTGCTGGCGAATCTCTTGCCTGAAGAGCAATCAAAGCTGATTCAGCTGGCCGAGCGTTTTTTACAGCAAAAACGGCTGGTACCGCTACAGGGCTTCGAACTGGATCCGCTTAAAAATTCGCGCATCGCCCTGCTCTTCTGCTTGCCGGTGCTGGAGCTGGGTATCGAATGGCTGGATGGCTTCCACGAAGTGCTGATCTACCCGGCGCCGTTCATCGTCGATGATGAGTGGGAGGATGACATCGGGCTGGTGCACAACCAGCGTATGGTGCAGTCCGGGCAGAGCTGGCAGCAAGGGCCAATCATCCTCAACTGGCTGGATATTCAAGACTCGTTCGATGCCTCGGGTTTCAACCTGATCATTCACGAAGTGGCGCATAAGCTGGATACCCGTAACGGCGATCGCGCCAGCGGCGTGCCGCTGATCCCGCTGCGTGAAGTCGCGGGATGGGAGCACGACCTGCACGCGGCGATGGAAAACATTCAGGATGAGATCGACCTGGTGGGTGAAAGCGCGGCCAGCATTGATGCCTACGCCGCGACCGATCCCGCCGAGTGCTTTGCGGTGCTGTCCGAGTATTTCTTTAGCGCACCTGAGCTTTTTGCCCCGCGCTTCCCGGCGCTATGGCAGCGTTTTTGCCAGTTTTATCAGCAGGATCCACTCCAGCGTCTGCGGCAAAGTGAGGACGCAGCCAGCACATCCTCTCATCCGTTCCACTAATGTTTAAGGGGTACGATCGGTCGATCGTACCCACACGCTCACCGCGAGAAACAGCAGCGCCATTCCCCATGCGGCAGTAATCAAAAACTGCTCACCGTAAAAGCGCGTCACCACGGGTACCAGCAGCGCGCTGGCCCCGTAGCCCAGCGTATGGCTGGTGGCGATCACCCCTGCGCCTTTGCCCGTCGTCAGCCGATCGTTGAGCAAAAGCTGGTATCCCGGCGTTGCCATGGCGGCCCCCAGCGAAGTGATGACAATGCCCACGTAGAACAGGGCTAAACTGGCGAGAGACATCAGCCCAAGACCCGCCACCATCAGCACTGCGGCAATTAAGAGTAAAACTCTCGGGGTAAAATGCTGCGGGCGTACCACCAGAAACTGCGCCGCCAGGGTCGCCAGGGCGGCCAGACTCAGCAATAGCGCGACATGATGGCTGATTTGCACGACATCGCCATTGAATAACGGATGAAGATGCGGCGATAAGCCAAGCTGCATCAGGCTGACCAGCGCTGCCAGCAGCAGCGCCAGCACCAGGAAAGGCAGCATGGAGGCCTGTAACCGCGTCGACTGGTGCGCCACCGGCGGCAGCGGGGGATCGGCGGCTTCGCGCAGCACCAGCAGCAGCGCGATCAACGGCGCCAGCGCCATCAGCCAGAGCGGTGCGACCGGGCTGACGCCGAGCATCAGCGCGGCAAGAGGCGGTCCCAGCAGACGCCCGCAGCTCAGGCCAGAGCTTATCGTCGCCAGCGCCGCCATCCTTTTATCCAGCCCCGCGCGTTGAATGGCCCACGTCTGGGCCGCAGGCACCAGCCCTGATACCGTCAGGCCGTACAGCATGCGCGACAGAACCAGGCCCGCCATTCCCCAGAGGGCATTCAGCGCGCCGTTCGCCATCGCCCAGACTACCAGCGCCATCACGACGAAGCTCGCCAGGTAGCCGCCCAGCGAGGCCAGCATAACGATCTTACAGCCGTGCCGCTCGCTCTGGCGTCCCCACCAGGGCGATGCGGGTAAAAAGAGCATCGAGCCGAACATCAACAGCCCGGCCCAGACGGAGAGCGACAATCCGGTCAGGGAGACCAGCTGCGGCAGCATGACCAGCAAACCGTTTTGTCCAATACCTAATAAACCGGCGCCCAGTGCCAGGGGCCAGTTAGCTTTGGGGGCCACAACGTCAGTGAGATTCTCGGTACGGGTGCGCATAAAATTGTGAAGATAATGTCAATAAATGTGTGGAAATTATGAAGTTTATGAAAACAAATATTGCAAAAATAGTTGCCACTGTAAACAGAATGAATATCATAACGAGAATTATTATCAGTCATGGAATGAGGTACAACTATGCGTACTCTGCCCCGCTCCGCCGGTACAGATGTTGCGGCCCAGTGTTTTTTGAACGCGCTGCTGCGCGAAACGAAGGACTGGCACTATCTTCCCGCAACCCGTGCGGATGAGTTATCACTGATTCATATCCCGCTCTCCCCAACCCAGGCCATTCGGGTTCCGGTACGCTATTTCTCCCCCACACAGCATCACCAGTATCTTTTCCCGGCAACGCTGATTCAGGCCGACAGCGACGGCGGTGACACGGTCACATTCCATCAACTGATTGATTTAATTATTGAAAAAGAGACGGTTAAAGGCGCTCTGGATGCCGATACGCTGGCTCGCTTTAAGCAGCGCGTCCTGGAAAGCCATACACACACCTGGCAGGCCATTGATTTACGCCACAACTGGGCAAACCTGCGCGATAAGCCGCTGACCTTTGCCGAAGCGGAACAGGCGCTGCTGGTCGGCCATGCTTTTCATCCTGCCCCAAAGTCGCACGAGCCGTTTAACGAGGCCGAGGCGCGTCGCTATCTGCCGGATTTCGCCTCCCGCTTCCCGCTGCGCTGGTTTGCGGTTGAGCATGAGCTGATTACCGGCGACAGCCTGAATGTCTCCCTGCGGGAACGTCTGCTGCGCTTTGCAGCGCAGAGCGCGCCGGCTCTTCTCGGTCACTTCACCGACACCTGCTGGCTACTGCCGATGCACCCGTGGCAGGCCGACTATCTGCTGGAGCAGGACTGGTGCCAGCGTCTTGTAGAAAAAGGCGCCCTGCGCGATCTGGGCGAAGCCGGTGCGCCATGGCTACCCACCAGCTCTTCCCGCTCGCTGTACAGTGAAACCAACAGCGACATGATTAAATTCTCCCTGAGCGTGCGCCTGACCAACTCCGTGCGCACGCTGTCGGTGAAAGAGGTTAAGCGCGGCATGCGCCTGGCGCGGCTGGCGAAAACGGCACGCTGGCAGGAACTTCAGGCGCGCTACCCGACCATGCGCGTGATGCAGGAGGACGGCTGGGCGGGGCTGCGCGATGAGCACGGCGTCATTCAGGAAGAGAGCCTGATGGCCCTGCGCGTCAATCTGCTGTTCGATACCCCTGAAACGCAAACCAACGTGCTGGTGAGCCTGACCCAGGCCGCGCCGGACGGCGGCGACAGCCTGCTCGCCGCGGCGGTGCGTCGTCTGAGCCAGCGTCTGGACTTACCCCTCGCCCAGGCCGCGCGCTGCTGGCTGGATGCCTACTGCGACCGCGTATTGCTTCCGCTGTTCAGCGCCGAGGCGGACTACGGTCTGGTCCTGCTGGCGCACCAGCAAAATATCCTCGTTGAGATGCAGCAGGATTTCCCCGTTGGGCTGATCTACCGTGACTGCCAGGGCAGCGCCTGGACCGAAGGGGCCGACGCGTGGCTGAATGAGGCAGGTGAAACCGAAGTTGAAAACCGCTTCGGTGAGAGCCAGCTGCTGCGCTACTTCCCTTATTACCTGCTGCTGAACTCTACCCTTGCCGTCACCGCCGCGCTCGCCGCTGCCGGTTTCGACAGCGAAGAGAACCTGATGTCCCGCGTGCGTGACGCGCTGGCCGAACTGCGCACGACGGCGAAGCAGACCCGCTGCCTTGATTATGTGCTCGACAGCCCGACCTGGAACTGCAAAGGCAACTTCTTCTGCTACCTGCACGATCGCAACGAAAACACCATCGTCGATCCGGCGGTGATCTATTTCGACTTTAGCAACCCGTTTTATAAGGAGAAGGCGTGATGGCAAACGCGAATATCGTCCATTCCGGCTACGGCTTTCGCTGCACGGTCACGGAACAAAACCTGCCGCTGACGCTGGGTCTCGACGGCTGCGCGGTGCTGGAGCGGCTGACCGGGCTCCCGGACGGCTGGCTGGTGGACGCCCTCGACCAGCTGTTTGTTGCCGCGCCCGCCCTGACCGGCATTACCCTGCCGTGGGCAGCCTGGCAGGATGAACCTCAGGCGCAGGCGCTGTTTAGCCTCGTTCACGGAGATTATCTGGCGCGTGAAATTTTCTGGCAGCTGCCGCTGTGGCTGAAAGGCGAGCGTCCGCAGGCGAGCGGCGGAATGCAGTTTGATGAAAGCCGTCAGCTGTACTTCCCGCTGCGCCCTCACCGCCCGCAGGGCGAGGTGTATCGCCGTTACGATCCGCAGATTAAGCGCACCCTGAGCTTCCGCGTGGCGGACGTGGCGCTGGACGGCGAGCGTTTTACCCGCTGGATGAACACCCCACGCGTGAACGCTTTCTGGGAGATGGCCGGCCCGCAGGCCGAGCAGGAGAACTACCTGCGTCGCCAGCTCGACTCGACCTATTGCTATCCGGTGATCGGCTGCTTTGACGATCAGCCATTCGGCTATTTTGAACTCTACTGGGCGGCGGAAGACCGCATTGGCCGCCACTATCGCTGGCAGCCCTTTGACCGCGGGCTGCATATGCTGGTGGGCGAAGAGAACTGGCGCGGAGCGCAGTATATCCGCAGCTGGCTGCGCGGCCTGAGCCACTATCTGTATCTCGATGAACCGCGCACGGCGCGCATTGTGACGGAACCGCGCTTCGACAACCAGCGTCTGTTCCGCCATCTGGCGTCCGCCGGTTTCGACACGGTGAAAGAGTTCGACTTCCCGCACAAACGCTCCCGTCTCATCATGAGCGAGCGTCATCGCTTCTTCCACGAGGTGGAACTGTGAACGCGCTCTGGCAGAAAGTGAACCGCGAGATGGTGGCGAAGATCCTCGCCGAACTGGAATATGAACGCACCCTGCGCGCCGAGCCGGATTCGGCGGACTACTGGCGCATCAGTATGGGCAACGCGTGCTGGCAGTTTCGCGCCACGCGTGGGATCTGGGGCTGGCTGCATATTGACCCTGATACCCTGACCACCACCAGCGGCGCGGCGGTCGAAGCGGAAAACGCGCTGCTGCAACTGGCCACCGTACTGGAGATGAGCGACGCGCAAACGGCGGAGCACATGGAAGATCTCTACGCCACGCTGCGGGGCGACATGCAGCTGTTGCAGGCGCGTGAAACGCTGGATGCCGATGCGCTGATCCACCTTGACCCGGACGAGCTACAGTGCCTGATGCGCGGTCACCCGAAGTTTATTTTCAATAAGGGACGCCGCGGCTGGGGGCTGGATGCCCTGCGCCTGTACGCGCCGGAATATCGCGGGCGTTTTCGCCTGCACTGGGTCGCCGTGCAGCGCGATCGTCTGGTCTGGAGCAGCGACGCCGATTGCGATATTAACGCCCTGCTCTCCAGCGCCATGGACGATGCCGAGCGCGAGCGGTTCGACGCCCGCTGGCAGGAGCTGGATCTGGATGATAGCTGGCTGCCGGTGCCGCTGCACCCGTGGCAGTGGCAGCAAAAAATTGCCATTCATTTCCTGGCGCAGCTCGCACGCGGTGAAATGGTGGAGCTGGGTGAGTTCGGCGATGAGTATCTGGCGCAGCAGTCCCTGCGCACGCTGACCAACGCCAGCCGTCGCGCGCCGTATGACATCAAGCTGCCGCTGACCATCTACAACACCTCCTGCTATCGCGGTATTCCGGGCAAGTATATTGCCGCCGGTCCGCTGGCCTCGCGCTGGCTACAGCAGCAGTTTGCCAGCGATGCCACGCTGATTCGCTCCGGGGCGCAGGTGCTTGGCGAACCCGCTGCCGGATATCTGTCGCATCCGGGTTATGCCGCATTGCCTGAGGCGCCGTACCGCTATCAGGAGATGCTGGGGGTGATCTGGCGCGAGAACCCATCCTGCTATTTACAGGATGGTGAACAGGCGGTGCTGATGGCGGCGCTGATGGAAACCGATAATCAGGGGCGCCCGCTGATTGACGCATGGATCAAACGCTCGGGGTTAACCGCTGACGCATGGCTGGAAAAGCTGTTTGAGGCGACGGTGATCCCCTTCTATCACCTGCTCTGTCGCTACGGGGTGGCGCTCATCGCCCACGGCCAGAACGTCACGCTGGTGATGAAAGATTACGTTCCGCAGCGCATTTTGCTGAAGGATTTCCAGGGCGATATGCGCCTGGTGGATGAAGATTTCCCGCAGGCGCAGAGCCTGCCGGAGCAGGTAAAAGCGGTGACGGCGCGCCTCAGCGCGGATTACATCATCCACGACCTGCAAACCGGCAACTTTGTCACGGTGCTGCGCTTTATATCCCGCCTCACCCTGCAATGCGGCGTGAATGAAACCCGCTTCTATCAGATCCTGGCGCTGGTGTTACATCGTTATATGGCCGCCCATCCGGATCTTGCGGCGCGCTTCGCGAAGTTCGACCTGTTTAAGCCGCAGATTATTCGCGTGATCCTCAACCCGGTCAAACTGACCTTCTCTGAACACGACGGCGGCAGCCGCATGCTGCCGAACTACGTCTGCGATCTTGATAACCCTCTTTTTCTGGTCTCCCGGGAGTCAGCGCAATGAAAACCTATGATTTCATCGGCATTGGTATCGGTCCGTTCAACCTCAGTATTGCCGCGCTGGCGGAGGGGCTGGACGGTTTTAGCTCGCTGTTTCTTGAACGCAAGCCGCACTTCTCCTGGCACCCGGGGATGATGGTGCCGGACTGCCATATGCAGACCAGCTTCCTGAAGGATCTGGTCAGCGCCGTAGAGCCAACCAACCGCCACAGCTTCCTGAACTACCTGGTACAGCGCAAAAAGTTCTACCGTTTCCTCACCACCGAGCAGCGAACCGTGTCGCGCGAGGAGTTTGCCGACTACCTGTGCTGGGCGGCGGATAACCTCACCAACCTGGCCTTCAGCCAGCAGGTACAGCAGGTCAGCTTTGATGAGCAAAACGGCCTGTTTGAGATCGTGACCCAGCGGGATCGCTTCCTGGCGCGGCACGTCTGCGTGGGGATTGGGAAGCAGATCAATCTGCCAGACTGCGTCACCGCGCAGGACGATACCTGCTTCCACGCCAGCGAAATGATGCTGCGCACGCCGGATTTAGCGGGCAAGCGCGTCACCGTCGTCGGCGGCGGCCAGAGCGGTGCGGATCTGTTCCTGAATATCTTCCGTGGGGAATGGGGCCAGCCGCTGAGCCTCAACTGGGTGTCGCGCCGCAACAACTACAACGCGCTGGATGAAGCCGCGTTTGCTAACGAGTATTTCACGCCAGAGTATGTGGACAGCTTCTCGACCCTCGGTGACGACGCCCGACGTCAGATGTTGCAGGAGCAGAAAATGACCTCCGACGGGATCACCACCGAGTCCCTGCTGGCGATTTACCGCGCCATGTACCACCGTTTCGAAGTGCTGCGTGAAAAACCCTGGGCGCACCTGATGCCGTCCCGCTCGGTGACGGCGCTGACGCGCCAGGAAACCGGACCTCGCCTCAGCATCCAGCATCACCTGGACGGCGGGCGCGAACAGCTTGAAAGCGACGTGGTGATTTTCGCCACCGGCTACCGCGCCGTACAGCCTGCTTTTCTCGCCCCGCTCTCTTCCCGACTGCGTCTGGATGAGGATGAAGCCTTCTGCATCAACAACGATTTTACCCTTGAATGGGACGGCCCGCAGAGCAACCGCCTGTTTGCCGTGAATGCCGGGATGCACCGTCTCGGTATTGCCGAACCCCAGCTCAGCCTGATGGCCTGGCGCGCGGCGCGAATTTTGAATCGCGCTCACGATGACGAGCCGTTTGAGCTGGCAACCACCCCCGGCGTGATCCACTGGCGGAGCACCACCAGCCCGGAGAGCAGCCAGGTTATTAAATCATTAATAAAGACCACCGAGTACTGACACACACATTCAGGATCAACATAACAATGAAACGTTCTCATCTTTGGGTTTTAAATCCGTGCTTGCTTGCCATGCTTTCTACCTCTGCGTGGGCGGAAGAACAAAAGGAAGAAGATATTGTGGTCTCCGCCAGCCGGGCACATCGCAGCGTGGCAGAGATGGCGCAAACCACCTGGGTTATTGAGCGGGCGGAAATTGAGCAGCAGGTTCAGGGCGGGAAAGAGATTAAAGACGTTCTGGCCCAGCTGATCCCCGGCATGGACGTCAGCAGCCAGGGACGTACCAACTACGGCATGAACCTGCGCGGTCGCTCCATGATGGTGATGGTGGACGGCGTACGTCTGAACTCGTCCCGCAGCGACAGCCGCCAGCTCGACTCTATCGATCCGTTCAACATTGACCGCATCGAAGTGATCTCCGGCGCCACCTCGCTGTACGGCGGCGGCAGTACCGGCGGGCTGGTGAACATCGTCACCAAAAAAGGCCAGCCGGAGACCGAAGTGGAGTTCCAGACCGGGGCAAAAAGCGGGTTTAACAGCCATAACGACCATGATGAGAACGTCTCCGCAGCCGTGAGCGGCGGCAATGACAACGCCTCTGGTCGTCTGTCGGTCTCCTATCAGCGCTACGGCGGCTGGTATGACGGCAACGGCGACGAGGTGATTATCGATAACACCCAGACCGGCTTGCAGTATTCCGACCGTATCGACGTGATGGGGACAGGCACCATCAACATCGACGATCATCAGCAGCTCCAGTTAACCACGCAGTACTACAAGAGCGAATCTGACGGCAAGCACGGCCTGTTCCTTGGGGAGAATTTCGCTGCGGTCACGGGCGATGCCAAAGCCTATAACAAAGACAACCTGAACTCTGACCGTATCCCGGGCACAGAGCGTCACCTGATCAACCTGCAATACTCGAACACCGATTTCTGGGGTCAGGATCTGGTTGCGCAGATTTACTACCGTGACGAGAGCCTGACCTACTACCCGTTCCCGACGCTGAGCAAAGGCGCGGTGACCAGCATTGGCGCGTCCCAGCAGAAAACCGATTTTTACGGCGGCAAGCTGACGCTGAACAGCAAGCCGATGGACGACCTGACCCTCACCTGGGGCGTGGATGCCGACCATGAAACGTTCGATGCCAACCAGCAGTTCTTCGACTTAAGCAAAGCGGCGGCGAGCGGCGGCATGGAGCTGGACAATGCCTACAACGTGGGCCGTTATCCGGGTTACAGCATTACCAACCTCGCGCCGTTCCTGCAAGCCAGCTATGACATTGACGCCATCACCCTGAGCGGCGGCGTGCGTTATCAGTACACCGAAAACAAGGTGGACGATTTTGTCGGTTACGCCCAGCAGCAGGCAATCGCCACGGGCAAAGCCACCTCCGCTGACGCGGTGCCGGGCGGGAAAACCGACTACAACAACTTCCTGTTTAACGCCGGGATCCTTGGACGTCTGACCGAACAGCAACAGCTGTGGTTTAACTTCTCCCAGGGCTTCGAGATCCCGGACCTGGCGAAGTACTACGGCTCCGGCACCTATCAGCTGGTCGATGGTCACTATCGTCTGCAAAACAGCGTCAATGTGAACGACTCAACGCTGGACGGGATTAAGGTCAATGCTTACGAGCTCGGCTGGCGCTTCACCGGCGATAACCTGCGTACTCAGGTGGCGGCATACTACTCGCTCTCGGATAAAACCATCACCATCAACAAGAGCGACATGACCATCAACCTGGAGGACGACAAACGTCGTATCTATGGGGTTGAAGGCCAGGTGGATTATTTCTTCACCGACAGCGACTGGAGCACCGGGGCGAACTTTAACGCCATCAAGTCCGAAACGCGTGAAAACGGTAAATGGGAGAAGCTGACGGTCGACAGCGCCAGCCCGTCTAAAGCCAGCGCATGGGTCAACTGGGCGCCGGGCGACTGGACGCTACGCGTGCAGAGCACACAAACCTTTGACGTGTCTGACGCCGACGGTAAGAAGATTGATGGCTATAACACCGTTGATTTCCTGGGTAGCTACGCCCTGCCGGTGGGCAAAGTCAGCTTCAGCGTGGAGAACCTGCTGGACAAAGACT
Organism: Enterobacter cloacae complex sp. AR_0002; assembly: GCF_001922365.1. NCBI lineage: Bacteria > Pseudomonadati > Pseudomonadota > Gammaproteobacteria > Enterobacterales > Enterobacteriaceae > Enterobacter > Enterobacter cloacae complex sp. AR_0002. The sequence goes on along the minus strand of NZ_CP018814.1, from coordinate 643,222 downwards.
ACACCACCGCCTGGGGCCAGCGCGCACCGGGGCTGTATAGCCCAACCTACGGCGCACCGGGTCTTTATACTTATAAAGGCCGTGGACGTACGTTTGGTCTGAACTACTCCGTTCTGTTCTGATCCTGCGCGCCGCCTGTCTGCGGGCGGCGCGATTTGCTGTGCAATTTGAAAGCAAATTTGCTATTAAATCATCGGTTTGCTGAAATTGTCGACAAACGAACAAAAACGGTGTTTTCCCCTTTGACAAGGCGCACGCAGGTCGATAATATGCGCCTCGTTCACACGATTCCTCTGTAGTTCAGTCGGTAGAACGGCGGACTGTTAATCCGTATGTCACTGGTTCGAGTCCAGTCAGAGGAGCCAAATTTGAAAAGCCTGCTTTTAAAGCAGGCTTTTTGCTTTTGTGGGTTCGGTAAATTTGCCGGGTGGCGGCTGCGCCTTACCCGGCCTACTGATTAGCGACTAAATCTGATAATCAATCGCCACCTCTTCCGGCTCCATCACCTGGCGTTTGATCTCATCCACCGACAGGCCCGCGTTGCATAGCTCAATAAAACGCCACACGTAGTTACGCTGAAGCTGCCCGCGCTTTAGCCCCAGCCAGACGGTATTCGCATCGAACAGGTGACGCGTATCCAGACGCACCAGATTTCCGGCCTCATATTCTCCGCCAGACTGCTCGGCCACCAGGCCAATCCCCAGCCCTAACTCGACGTAGGTTTTGATCACGTCGGAATCCTGCGCGCTCAGCACCACGTCCGGCGTGAGCCCTTTACGCTTGAACGCTTCATCAATGCGCGAGCGCCCGGTAATGCCCTGCCGGTAGGTAATCAGCGGCCATTTGACGATCTCTTCCAGCGTCAACGGCGAAACCTGATTCAGCGGGTGATCGGCGGGTAACAGCAGGCTGTGGTGCCAGCGGAACCACGGGAACGCCACCAGCAGCGGGTCGTTGCTCAGCCGTTCACTGGCGATACCGATATCGGCTCCGCCGTTATGCAGCAGCACTTCGATTTCCTGCGGCGTGCCCTGGATCAGTTCGAGACGTACGTCCGGGAAGATCTCACGAAATGCTTTGATAACCGTCGGAAGACTGTAGCGCGCCTGTGTATGGGTGGTGGCGATAGTCAGCACACCGGAAGCGTCGTTGGTAAAGAGATCCGCCAGCCGGCGAACGTTGCTGGCCTCGTTGAGAATGCGCTCAGCGATGGTCAGTAATGCCTTGCCTGGCTCGGTCATACCCAGCAGGCGCTTGCCGCGACGGATAAAAATCTCAATGCCTAACTCCTCCTCCAGCTCGCGGATATGCCGGCTGACGCCCGACTGAGAGGTGTAAAGCATATTGGCGACTTCGGTCAGGTTGTAATCCCGCCTGGCCGCCTCACGAATAATTTTAAGTTGCTGGAAATTCACAATTCACTCCGGCGCATCTGACATAAGGCTATTGTTAGAGTCAGCCGGGCTGGAGAACAAATAATAAAAACCAGCATCTTATGCTTATTTGGAATATCAGCTGACCAGTTGCAGCTCGCGATTTTCCAGCGACGGCTTACTGACCAGAGACATCAGGATCTCTTTCACCGCCTGCGCCTGCGGTGACAGGGAGCCGCGCGCGGACATATTTAACGACAGCGGTAAGCTCATGGATGGCGTGGTGATACGGGCCATCCAGCCGTTTGCCGCGCTACACAGTGAACGTGCGGCAGACTCGGGCAGAACCGTTACACCCATGCCGCTGGCAATGGCGGCAGTCAGCGTGGAGATGGAGTCAATCTCGCCGATGATCTTCGCCGTCAGACGGCGCAGCGAGAACGCTTCGTCAACGCGCACGCGCACGGCACTGTAGTCGCGCGGCAGAAACAGGTTCATCTCTGCCACAGCGGTTAAATCAATGCTCTGGCCAGGGCAATCACGGGTACCGACCAGATAAAGATCTTCCTTCAGCAGCGGCTGGCTGGTGATCCCGGCAACCGGGGAGCGATCGTACAGCACCGCCATATCCAGCTGACCGTTGAGCAGTTTGTCATTGAGCACGGAACCACTGTTCTCATGCAGATAAACCAGCACTTCCGGTAGCTCTGCGCGCACCGCCTGAAGCAGCGGCATGGTTACCGACGATGCGGCCGTTCCCGGCGCCAGCCCGATGGAGACATGGCCACTCAGGGTCTGACCCACATTGTGCACGGCCAGCTGCGCCTGTTCACACTGACGCAGGATCGTGCGGGCATGGGTATATAAAATTTTTCCCGCTTCGGTAGGCGTTACGCCGCGCTTGGTGCGGATCAACAGTTGCTGGTCCATTTCGCCTTCCAGAGTCGCGACCTGCTGGCTCAGCGCAGGCTGCGCGATATGCAGCACTTCAGCCGCCTGGGTCAGGCTGCCGATATCGACGATTTTTACGAAGTATTTCAGTCGTCTTAAGTTCATGTTGCCCCCTGTTCGAAAATAGCGTGCCGGTAACGGCTGTGTTGTTAAACAGGTTTTGCAATATGGATGCCAGTTTTTTGCAGCGGGTGTATGTCTCTGCTAAGCGGCTGAAAATAAGGAAAGCCAATCACTGATGCCTGTTTTGAGATGGGGACAACGGTTTCCGATCTGCCCCATTCGGGGTATATCTGCACAATAATGGTGCATTCCGTTGGCAAAAACGTCACTTTGCTGGTTTTGTCAGCAAACAGTCTAAAGTGGGCGATCCATCCTTTGACAAGGCGTACGGAGGTCGATAATATGCGCCCCGTTCACACGATTCCTCTGTAGTTCAGTCGGTAGAACGGCGGACTGTTAATCCGTATGTCACTGGTTCGAGTCCAGTCAGAGGAGCCAAATTTGAAAAGCCTGCTTTTAAAGCAGGCTTTTTGCTTTTCTGCGTTCGGTAAGTTTGTCGGGTGGCGCTCCGCTTACCCGACCTACGGTACTCAAGGCCCGGCAAGCGAAGCGCTACCAGTCATAGCAAGCTTCACCGGCATCCCCGACCGCCGTTCCAGTTCAGCGCCCGCCCCTTCACTTATCAGCTGCGTCCTTTGTGCGGCTGAAATGGGCAGCGGCACCTTATTTGTCGATTCAAATTCCGCGCGATTGCGTGAAAGCGGCTCGTGAACCTCTACCCAACGGCTACCGTCCGGCTCCGTGGTCACTTTTACGGGCTGATCGATAAGCTGTACCCGCGTCCCCACCGAAACGTTATCGAACAGGTATTTGATATCGTTATTACGCAGGCGAATGCAGCCCTGGCTGACGCGCAGACCAATGCCGAAATTTGAGTTAGTACCGTGGATCGCGTACAGCCTGCCGATATAAAGGGCATACAGCCCCATCGGGTTATCCGGCCCGGCGGGAACGAACGCGGGCAACGTTTTCCCTTCCTTCGCGTAAGCGCGTCGCGTATTTGGCGTGGGTGACCAGGTTGGGCCTTCCTGTTTGCGCTCAACGGCGGTTACCCAGTTACGCGGCGTTTCGCGCCCGGCCTGACCGATGCCAATAGGCAGCACCTCAACCGTGTTGCTGCCGGGTGGATAATAGTAAAGTCGCATTTCCGCGACGTTCACCACAATTCCCTCGCGCACCGTTGGCGGCAGAATAAGCTGCTGGGGTACCACCAGCTGTGTTCCGGCTCGCGGTAAAAACGGATCCACCCCCGGGTTGGCTTCCAGCATATTGCTCAACCCCTGTCCGTGCTGCGCTGCAAACGCTTCGAGCGGCAGAGTATTGCCCTCAGGCACGGTGATGGTGATCGGCGCCCCCACCAGGCGGCTGCCCTCCGGAGGGAGGGGGTAGGTTACAGCAGATGCAGCGGGAACCAGAATACCAAGCGTAAAAACGAACGAGGCAAATCGAATCATAGTGTTCTGTACTCAGTCAAAGAGAAAGCCTGCCGGTGGGCAGGCTTAGCCTGCTCATTCAGTCATCTTTTCGTCGTGCGCCATCTCCGGGTAAGGACTTTTTCTGCTTCAACAATCATGAACATCGCAAACCCAATCAGGAAGGTAATGATCCAGTAGCGGAACGGTAGCGCTTCGGTACCGAACAGTATTTGCATGAACGGCGCATAGATGATCAGAAGCTGAAGGGCCAGAAGTACGCCGCTCACGATCCATATCCCCTTATTAGCCAGCAGACCTTTACTCAGGGAGAAGCCGTCGGTGACGCGGCAGTTGAGCATGTAAAACCACTGGGCGGTGACCAGCGTTTGCAGCAACACGGTGCGGATGAACTCCGGCGAGTAGCCGCGAGGTTGCAGCCAGGCCTCCAGCACAAAGGCGCTGATGGCAATCATCAGGCCGACAAACACCACTCGCCAGATGGCATAACCGTCCATCACATGCAGGTTAGACTTACGCGGCGGCCGGTTCATGATGTCCTTCTCACCCGCTTCAAACGCCAGGCCAAACGACAGCGTTGCCGAGGTTGCCATGTTCATCCACAGGATCAGTACCGGCGTTAACGGGATCAGGTTCCCCGCCAGCAGGGCAATAATGATCAGCAGGGCCTGGGCGATGTTGCTCGGGATAACGAACAAAATGGTCTTTTTCAGGTTGTCGTAGACCCGACGCCCTTCATGGACCGCCCGGGCAATGGTGGCAAAGTTATCATCCGTTAACACCATATCGGCGGCTTCTTTGGTGACTTCAGTACCTTTGATCCCCATCGCGATGCCGACATCCGCCCGCTTCAGCGCAGGCGCATCGTTCACCCCGTCCCCGGTCATTCCGACCACTTCCTGCTTACTTTGCAGCGCCTGCACCAGGCGGAATTTATCTTCCGGGCTGGTTCGGGCAAAGATATCGTATTTTTGCGCCGCCTCGCTCAGCTGGTGGTCGTCCATCGCTTCCAGCTCGCGCCCGGTAATGGCGCTCGCCGCGTTGCCAATACCCAGCATCTGTCCAATGCTCATCGCCGTTTGTGGATGATCCCCGGTAATCATTTTCACGCGAATGCCCGCCTGCAAGCAGTCGGCAATGGCCGAAATGGCTTCCGGGCGCGGGGGATCCATCATGCCCGCAATGCCGAGCAGTATGACCCCCTCTTGCAGATCCGCATGCGTCAGCTCGCGCTGCCCGCTGGCGGCCGGTTTCCAGGCCGCAGCCACCATGCGCAATCCCTCGCGCGCATACTCTTCAATCTTCTCTTCCCAATAGTGCAGGTTGAACGGCTCCAGCCCGTTTTGGGTCTGCTGGTGCTGGCAAAGACGGAAAAGGACGTCCGGCGCACCGGTGATTAACATCACCTCTTCGTCGCCCAGGCGATAAAGGGTGGACATGTATTTATATTGCGAATCGAATGGGATTTTACTGCGCAATTCGGCGTCAATTGTCGGAAGCGGGATTTTGGCCGCCAGCACCTTCAGCGCGCCTTCGGTTGGCCCGCCGGTGATTTTCCACAGCCCCTGCTCATCTTTGATCAGCTGGCTGTCATTACAGAGATCGACGGTGCGCAGATAGCGCTCAAGCACAGACCCCTGGGTCACGGTGACCGGTGTTGGATCGTCAACAGGGTGAATAGCGCCCACCGGTTCGTAACTGTCTCCCTCGACGCGGTAGGTGGTGTCCGCGGTAATCACCGCTTTTACCGTCATCTCATTCATGGTCAGGGTGCCGGTTTTATCCGAGCAGATAACCGTCATCGCCCCCAGCGTTTCCACGGTAGGCAGCTTGCGAATAATCGCCTTGCGACGCGCCATCGCCTGCACGCCCAGCGAGAGGATGATCGAGATAATGGCCGGTAATCCTTCCGGCACCGCCGCCACCGCAAGGCTAATCAGCGACAGCACCAGCTCTGAAACGGGCATATCGCGGAAGATGAGGCTGAAAACGAACAGCGCCAGCATCATCACCAGAATGGTGATAAAAATGGTCTTGCCGAGCTTGTCCATTTGCACCATCAACGGGGTACGGTGTTTTTCAATGTCTGACATCATCTGGTTGATATGGCCGAGTTCGGTCTCCCCACCGGTTGCCACCACCAGCCCTTTTCCCCCGCCGGAGCTGACGGTGGTGCCCGAATACAGCAGATTGTAACGGTCACCTAACGGGAGTTCGCCGCTGAGCACATCGCTGCTTTTCTCCACTACCGTGGATTCGCCGGTGAGAATAGCTTCTTCCACCCGCAGGTTGTGCGCCTCTATCACGCGAAGATCGGCAGGAATGCGATCCCCGGCGCGTATCACGACGATATCTCCGGGCACCAGCGCTGTCGTCGGGATAGTTTCATGGTTGCCCTGCCGGATGACCACAGCCTCGCTGGAGAGCATATTACGAATGCTTTGCAGCGATTTCTCCGCATTGCTCTCCTGAATATGGCCAATCAGGGCGTTAATGATAGCCACCCCAAGAATGACAAACATATCCACCCAGTGTCCCATTATCAGCTTCAGCAGCGCCGCCGCCAGAAGGACGTAAATAAGGACATCGTTGAAATGGGCCAGAAAGCGCAGCCAGCCGGGTTTACCCGTTTTTTGCGGTAAGGCGTTTTCGCCGTATTTTTCCAGCCTGGCGGTCGCTTCTGTACTGCTGAGTCCGTCGAGGCTGGATTGGATATTTGTCAGGGTTTCATCAACGGTCTGTTGATAATACGGGCGGTGAGGCTTTTCTGTTATCATCGTTCCTTCCTCGGGTTCTTTTCAGAAATCACCTTGCTTTCATGTCATTAACGAATAACGAAAACAGGAACATGCGCATAACGAACGATACTCGCCGCCTCTGACCCTAATAAATGGGTTTGAATATTGGGATTACGCGATCCCACAATAATCGCACCGACGTTAAGTTCATCCGCCAGTTTGATTACCTCATCACGTATATTCCCGCTGCGAACATGCAGATGGACATTTGCTTCCGGCAGGTTGATTTTTTTTACCAGCGCAGCCAGTTTTTCTTTAGCATTATTAATCATATATTCATCCATCTTTCTCGCGTCTGCAATAAAACCGCGGGTCAGTTCCGCCGAGAACTTTGGCATAACGTACAGCAGATGGACATTACCCGATGCGCTTTGCGCCAGGAATTGGGCATGCTGTAGCGCTTTATCAGACAACGCTGTTTCGTATACATCCACCGGCACCAGAATCGTTTTATACATATCAAGCATCCTTTTTATAACCAACACAACAGTGAGTGAATCAGGAGAGATCGCATCAACCCCATGGGTACAGGCGTGAATGCCTTTTACGGAAAAAAGGAATGGATGCTATTAAACGTAGCACAGGAATATCAGGATGTTATTCAAAGGGGATACGCTATCGTAACGCTTGTATAGCCTGAGTATGTCACGCCACTAATAATGGTTATTTAACATTTATTTATTCACCGACTATGCTCATAGTCAGGCATGCAATACGTTCATTCTCTTTATCCCGCGCCACCTTCAACCTCATGGAGGAATGCATGTACGGTTTAAGCCTGATTCGCCTTGGTTTGTTTATTGCGCTCGCCATTATCGCCAGCACAGCAATCGGTTTATTTACCTATGTGGTCGTCTCGGCCCTGGCAGAATAGCGCCACCCCAGCATTGATGACGAAATAAATAAAACAATTATTATCAGGGGAATACTGTGAAGCGCTACCTCTCTCTTCTGCCTGCTGTTTTATTGCTGCTGACGGCGTGCGATCCGAAATCCGACCGCGCCGCGCCCCTGCCGAAAATGGTAAAAGTCGCAGAGGTGGTGAAGGCTGGCAACGCGCAGCAGCGCGTCTTTCCCGCCCGTATCGAATCCGGCGACGCCACGGATCTTGCGTTCAAACGTGCCGGGCAGATTGAGACCCTGGACATTCGCCAGGGTGCCGTTGTCAAACAGGGGCAACGGCTCGCCAGTCTTAACGATCGCGAAGCCCGGCAGCGTCTGAACGACAGGCAAACGACGGCGACCCTGGCTCAGCGGCAATTCGACCGCTTCCAGACCCTGGCAGGACGCCAGGCCGTGTCGAAGGCCGAGATGGATGTCCAGCGCGCAAACCGCGATTCTGCAAACGCCGCGCTTCAGATTGCACGCGAAGAATTGAGTCAGATGACGCTCGTCGCCCCCTTTAGCGGGACAGCGGCCAGCGTACATGTGCGAAATCATCAGGTCGTCTCAGCCGGCCAGCCCGTCGTCACATTGACCCGTACCGATCTGCTGGACGTGGTGTTCAGCCTTCCAGAGAACCTGTTTAACACCTTCGATATTCGCAATGCGCAGTACAAACCGGTAGTGAGGATCAACGCCCTGCCCGGTCGCGAGTTTACCGCTGTGTACAAAGAGCACTCAGGCAGTAGCGACAGCAACACTTTGACCTGGCAGGTAATTTTAACCATGCCCCGCCCGGATGATTTTCCCGTCGTGGGCGGCGTCAGCGGAACGGTCACCATCAATTTAACCAACCTACCGGCGGGCGTGGGCAGTGAGGCGCTGGTGGTGCCGGTTGAAGCGGTCTTTAACCCGGATAACCGCCCGCGCAATGAGCCACACGTCTGGGTGGTGGCGGGCGAAGACGATACGTTGCACCTTGAAGATCGTAAGGTCAGCGTGGGGCAAGTCAGCGCTGAGGGGGTCATCATCGTCGGTGGGCTTAAGGCGGGTGAACGCGTGGTGGCCGCAGGCGTTGGGGAGTTACATCCCAACCAGCCGGTACGTATCTGGACGCGTGAACGGGGACTGTAATGGATATCTCTCGTCAGTTTATCAGCAACCCGGTTCGCGTCTGGCTGACGATTTTGCTGCTGGGCGTAGGCGGCATTATTGCCCTGTTGAACATCGGCAGACTGGAAGATCCGGCGTTTACCATCAAAACGGCGGTGGTGATCACCCATTATCCGGGCGCGTCGGCGCAGCAGGTTGAGGAAGAGGTCACCCTGCCGCTGGAAAACGCGCTTCAGCAATTACCTTACCTGGATAACGTCAGCTCCATCTCCTCCAGCGGCCTGTCGCAGATTACGGTCAATATAGCCTCGCGCTACCACTCAAATGCGCTGCCGCAAATCTGGGATGAACTGCGTCGCCGGGTGGGTGATGCCGCCCGACAGTTTCCACCCGGCGTAGTGACCCCGTTTGTGAATGACGATTTTGGCGATGTGTTCGGCTTTTTCTTTGCCATTTCCGGCGATGAATTCAGCAATCCGGAACTGGTCCGGTATGCCGAGCAGCTGCGCCGGGAGTTGGTCCTCGTGCCAGGCGTGGGCAAAGTGGCCATCGGCGGAGCCCTCACCCAGCAGATTAACGTGGATATTTCTCTGAGCAAAATGGCCGCGCGCGGGATAACGCTGAACCAGCTTTCTGCCCAGCTCAGCAGGCTGAACGTGGTCTCCAGCGCGGGAGAGATCCCCTCCGGTACCGAGTCAATTCGTCTGCATCCTACCGGTGAATTCGAGAGTATTGACGAGCTGGCCGATCTCATCGTGACCCCGCCGGGCGTTGGGGCGGCTACCCGCTTACGGGATATTGCCACCCTTTCACGCGGGCTGGATGCCTCCCCTGCCAGCATCTACCATGCCAACGGCAGAGAAGCCGTCATCATGGGCGTCTCCTTTATCCCCGGCGTTAACGTGATCGACGTGGGAGATGCCCTGGAGGCGAAGCTTGAGCAGATGTCAGCCGAGAAACCGGCAGGTATCCATATCGACCTGTTCTACGATCAGGCGGCGGAGGTCGGGCATTCCGTTAACGGATTTATCATTAACTTCCTGATGGCGCTGGCGATTGTCGTCGGTGTGTTGCTGATCTTTATGGGCTTACGCAGCGGGATCATTATCGCCTTTTCCCTCGCGCTTAATGTGCTGGGTACGCTGCTGATCATGTATCTCTGGGGTATTGAACTACAGCGCATTTCACTGGGCGCGCTGATCATCGCCCTCAGCATGCTGGTCGACAATGCCATTGTTATTGTCGAAGGGGTACTGATAGCCCGGCAGCAGGGCTCGTCCCTGATGAACGCCATTAGCAACATTATTCGCCGTTCTGCGCTGCCGCTGCTGGGTGCGACGGTGATCGCCATCCTGGCCTTTGCGCCCGTCGGGCTGTCGCAGGACTCTACCGGCGAATACTGTAAGTCGCTGTTTCAGGTTCTGCTGATTTCGCTCATGCTGAGCTGGTTCTCTGCCCTCACCATTACACCGGTGCTGATCAAATGGTGGCTGTTTAAACGGGACGCTGCGCCGCCAGAGGCTGACGAAACGGATCCCTATGACAAACGCATCTATCGGATCTATCAGGCGGTGCTCAACGCGCTGTTACGGCGTAAAGCGCCAACGCTGGTGGTGATGGCCGCACTGCTGGCAGCCGCCATCTGGGGCTTTGGCTCGGTGCGGCAGAACTTCTTCCCCTCCTCCAGCACGCCGATTTTCTTTGTCGACCTCTGGCTCCCTTACGGTACCGACATTAAATGGACCGAGAAGATGACCAGTGATATCGAGAAAACCATTAACGGCCAGCCTGGCGTGGAAACCACGGTCTCGACGATTGGTCAGGGAAGTATGCGATTTATTTTGACCTACAGCGGACAGCGGCAGTACAGCAACTATGCGCAAATCATGGTGAGAATGGACGACCAGCGTAACATCCCCGCCCTGACCCGCCACGTTGATGAGTACATCGCCCGGAACTATCCGCAGGTTAACGCCAGCACGAAGCGGGTGATGTTTGGCCCCTCCGGCGACAGCGCTATTGAAGTGCGTATTAAAGGCCCCGATCCCGACAGGCTGCGTCTGATCGCCAGCCAGGTAGACAACATTCTTACGCGCGATCCGGCGACGGACAGCGTCAGGAACGACTGGCAAAACCGCAGCAAAGTGATCCGCCCGCAGTACGTCACCGCGCTCGGACGTGAGCTTGGCGTGGATAAGCAGGACGTCGATAACGCACTGGAGATGAATTTCTCCGGCAGCCGGGCAGGACTGTACAGAGAAGGAAGCGATCTGTTACCCGTGGTGGTGCGCCCGCCGGAAAGCGAGCGGCTGGACGCCAACCACCTGAACAACGTCCTGGTCTGGAGCCAGACCCGGCAGCAGTATATTCCGCTGAGCAACGTCGTCAGCGGCTTCGCGCTGGAGTGGGAAGATCCGCTGATCCTGCGTCGCGACCGCTCGCGCGTGCTGACCGTGCAGACCGACCCTGACCCGTTGAGCCAGCAAACGTCCGGCGATATTCTCGCCCGCGTGAAGCCGCAAATAGATGCCCTGCCCCTGCCCCACGGCTACAGCATTGAGTGGGGCGGGGACGCGGAGAATTCCAGCGAAGCGCAGCAGGGGCTATTTACCACGCTGCCGATCGGGTATCTGGTGATGTTTGTGATCACGGTGCTGATGTTCAGTTCGGTGAAAAACGCCGTCGCTATCTGGCTGACCGTGCCGCTGGCGCTGATCGGCGTGACGCCGGGGTTTTTAATTACCGGCATCCCCTTTGGCTTTATGGCGTTGATTGGCCTGCTGAGCCTGAGCGGGATGCTGATCCGCAACGGCATTGTGCTGGTGGAAGAGATAGAACAGCAGAAAGCGCAGCAGGATCAGCACAGTGCGATCGTTTACGCCGCCACGTCGCGCCTGCGTCCCATCCTCCTCACCGCCTTTACGACCGTACTCGGCCTCGCCCCTCTGCTGCTGGATGTGTTCTTCCAGAGCATGGCCGTTGTGATTATGTTTGGGCTTGGGTTTGCTACAATCCTGACGCTGCTGGTACTCCCCGTAATTTACGCGTGTTTCCATCGTAAGGACAAAGCTGAACAACAATGAATGCGACAGGGCTGAATATCATCAAGACGCTGGGCTGTATGACGGCGGTTACCTTTTTCACCATCTACAACACCTGGGATCATTACGATTATGACTATCACTGGATCCTCGGTTTTTTAACCTTCATTTCGACCATCGCCACACCGTTATTTTTTGTGGTTGCAGGGTATCTGGACGGGCAATCCCGACACGGCACGCGCTGGCAGCTGGATAAGATCAAACGCCTGGTGATCGTCTTTCTGTTCTGGGTAACCATTTACTACCTGTGGGAGCCCTACCAGCGCGGATATCTGATCCAGCCGTGGTTCGTGTTCGCGTTTATCGTGATTTACACGTTTCACCCGGTGGTGGAGCGGCTCAGCCAGCGACGAACGCTCTTTAGCGGGGTGATTGCCGCCCTGCTGCTTTTCTCATACGGGTACGATTTGCTGTCGGCCCTCTATCCTGATGCCCACGTCCTTTCATTGTCGCCGCAGTATCGCCTGTGGACGTGGCTGCTGTTTTATCTGACAGGCCAGCTCTTTTGCGATCCGCAGATCGCGGCGTGGATCGGCCGCAAAAACGTGGTCAGGGCCGCGGTGATTGCGATACCGTTTATCTATCTCTTCACATGGTTTTACGAACGGCACTTCTTTTTTACGCTATTTAAAGCAGACAGAAACGCCTTTATCCTCACCGGATCGCAAATTTACATTCTGATTATTGCCCTGGTGATTGCGGCAAATGGCGTACGGTTTCGCCGCAATGCGGAGTTTAAAGAGTCCGTGCTGGCCGCCATTAGCAAAACGATGACCGGGGTCTATATCATGCACTACTCGGTGTTTCACCTGCTGACCGCGCTCATTCCGGTGACGTCCCTGAGCACCAAACTTGCTCTGATTGTGCTTACGTTTGTTACGTCGGTCCTGTTTTCGCTGCTGATCCTGTCCAACACAGTGGCCAAAAAAGTGATCACCCTCTAAAAGCCCAGGCGCAGCCAGGCAAACAGCACGTTGCCGTTGTTGTAGGTCCCAGGAATATACGTGAACTGGACGGTGACGCGCTTATATCCGGCTGAGAAAAGCGGGAAGATAAACGGCAGCGGGACATAGTTGGCAAAGTCGTCGCGCGCGGTGATCCCCGCGGCGGCCCCCAGCCCCAGACGGAAATCTTTTGCGTTATCCAGATACCACCCCTTCTCCCAGCCGTAACCCATCGCGGGCTGCCACTCGTTGTGGGAATCTTTAAACATCATGGCAAACAGCGCGCTCCAGTTGCCCTCGTCGTTGTAGCGAGACACGCCCAGCCCCCCGCCCCACGGCATTTCGTTGTAATTATCCGTTTTCTCTTTGTCATACATGAAGCGTGCATGCCAGCTCAAAAACGGAAGGTAGAGATCGTAACGATCCGGCTGTTCCCAGGTTTGCGCAATATCGTCCGTTACTGCATCCCACCAGCGATGAATACGCTGTTCGCCATAGACTTTCTGCTCCGCATGCAGCGGAGATACGACTAAAAACAGGACTACCCACAGTGCAGGAAAGAGGCGTTGCATCGTTATTCCCTCAGCTTACGTCACACAGCGATCATTATTACTGTAAACCATTCAGCCCTAACCGGAGCCAAACAGGCTGATTTATGTTGTCGCCCGATAAGATGAAATTTATTTATTCTGCGCTTTCAGGAAAGATAAAAACGTTTTCTCAGGCCGCGTGTCGCGGTAGTCTCATACGTTCCGCCAATATGACGGCCGTGATGTGAGTGACCTTTTCTTATACCAATAATTAAAAATCAGTACAGACAGGACAACTATGGACTCCACCCTTATCTCCGCTCGCCGCAACGAGGAGACACCTTCGCTTAACCGCGCCCGCCGCGCCGCTTTAGGTAGCTTCGCAGGCGCCGTCGTCGACTGGTATGACTTTCTGCTCTACGGTATTACCGCTGCGCTGGTCTTTAACCGTGAATTCTTTCCCCAGATCAGCCCCGCCATGGGTACGCTTGCTGCGTTTGCCACCTTCGGCGTCGGTTTTCTGTTTCGTCCGCTGGGCGGGATAATTTTCGGCCACTTCGGCGATCGCCTTGGCCGTAAACGTATGCTGATGCTCACCGTGTGGATGATGGGTATTGCCACCGCGCTAATCGGTATTTTGCCCTCCTTTGCATCGATTGGCTGGTGGGCCCCGGTGTTGCTGGTGACGCTGCGCGCCATTCAGGGCTTTGCCGTTGGCGGCGAATGGGGCGGCGCAGCATTGCTGTCCGTGGAAAGCGCGCCGAAGAACAAGAAAGCGTTCTACAGCAGCGGCGTGCAGGTAGGTTATGGCGTGGGTCTGCTGCTCTCCACGGGTCTGGTGTCGCTAATAAGCCAGCTCACGACAGACGAGCAGTTCCTGAGCTGGGGCTGGCGTATTCCGTTTATCTTCAGCATTGTGCTGGTCGTGGTGGCCCTGTGGATCCGTAACGGCATGGAAGAGTCGGCTGAGTTTGAGCGGCAGCAGCGCGAAAAACCGGTCGCCAAAAAACGGCTGCCGGTGATGGAAGCGCTGGTGCAGCACCCTGGCGCTTTTCTGAAAATTATCGCCCTGCGCCTGTGCGAACTGCTGACGATGTATATCGTCACCGCCTTTGCCCTCAACTATTCCACGCAAAACCTCGGCCTGCCGCGGGAATTGTTCCTGAATATTGGCCTGGTGGTGGGCGGGATCAGCTGCCTGACCATCCCCTGCTTCGCCTGGCTGGCGGATCGCTATGGGCGTCGACGGGTGTATATCACGGGCGCGCTCATCGGCACACTTAGCGCCTGGCCGTTCTTTATGGCGCTGGAGGCACAGTCGGTCTTCTGGATTGTCTTCTTCGCGATCATGCTTGCGAACATCGCTCACGACATGGTGGTCTGCGTGCAGCAGCCAATGTTCACCGAGCTGTTTGGCGCAAGCTACCGCTACAGCGGCGCGGGCGTGGGATATCAGGTGGCGAGCGTGGTCGGCGGCGGGTTTACGCCGTTTATCGCCGCCGCGCTGGTGACGTTCTCCGGCGGTAACTGGCATAGCGTGGCGATTTATCTGCTGGCGGGTTGCCTGCTTTCTGCTGCCACCGCCCTGTTGATGAATGAAACCGCGCACAGCTGATCTCCTCACTTTTGTTTCACAGGCGTGTGGCATACTATCGGGTATAGCCGCACACCTGTGGAACAAGGAGACAGACATGAATAATAAGGGCTCCAGCCTGACCCCGGCTCAGGCGCTGGAAAAACTCGACGCGCTGTATGAACAGTCCGTCAATGCACTGCGCAGCGCCATCAGTGACTATATCGAAACAGGGAAACTTCCCGATGAAAAGGCCAGAACCCAGGGCCTTTTTGTTTATCCATCGCTCTCTGTCACCTGGGACGGCAGCGCCAGCAGTAATCCGAAAACCCGCGCCTATGCGCGTTTCACCCACTCCGGCTGTTACAGCACAACCATCACGCGACCTGCGCTGTTCCGCCCCTACCTGGAAGAGCAGCTTACCCTGCTGTATCAGGATTACGGCGCGCATATCAGCGTTGAGCCGTCCCTGCACGAGATCCCTTACCCGTACGTGATAGACGGCTCAGCGCTGACGCTGGATCGCTCCATGAGCGCAGGGCTGACCCGTCATTTCCCGACCACTGAGCTGTCGCAGATTGGCGATGAGACGGCGGACGGGATCTATCACCCGGCAGAGTTTTCACCGCTGTCGCACTTTGATGCCCGCCGTGTCGATTTCTCGCTGGCACGCCTGCGCCACTACACCGGCACGCCAGCCGAACATTTCCAGCCGTTCGTGCTGTTTACCAACTACACCCGCTATGTAGACGAATTTGTCCGCTGGGGCTGTAGCCAGATCCTCGACCCGGACAGCCCTTACGTCGCCCTCTCCTGCGCGGGCGGGATCTGGATCACCGCCGAAACCGAAGCACCGGAAGAGGCCATCTCCGACCTGGCGTGGAAAAAGCACCAGATGCCAGCCTGGCACCTGATCACCGCCGACGGTCAGGGCATTACGCTGATTAACATCGGCGTTGGCCCGTCGAATGCGAAAACCATCTGCGACCATCTGGCGGTACTGCGCCCGGACGTCTGGCTGATGATCGGCCACTGCGGCGGCCTGCGTGAAAGCCAGCTGATTGGCGATTACGTCCTCGCCCACGCTTATCTGCGTGACGACCATGTTCTTGACGCGGTTCTGCCGCCGGATATTCCTATCCCGAGTATCGCGGAAGTGCAGCGCGCTCTGTACGACGCCACCAAAGAGGTGAGCGGCATGCCGGGTGAAGAGGTGAAACAGCGCCTGCGTACCGGTACGGTCGTTACCACCGACGATCGTAACTGGGAGCTGCGCTATTCCGCCTCCGCCCTGCGTTTCAATCTTAGCCGTGCGGTCGCAATCGATATGGAAAGCGCCACCATTGCCGCGCAGGGCTACCGCTTCCGCGTCCCTTACGGCACGCTGCTGTGCGTGTCCGATAAACCGCTGCACGGCGAGATCAAACTGCCGGGCCAGGCGAACCGTTTTTACGAAGGGGCGATCTCAGAGCACCTTCAGATTGGTATTCGCGCCATCGATTTACTGCGTGCAGAGGGCGACAAACTGCATTCCCGCAAGCTGCGCACCTTCAATGAGCCACCGTTCCGCTGATAACAAGGACACATCACGCATACCACTCACCCGGCCTGGGATTTCGTAGGTCGGGTAAGGCGAAGCCGCCACCCGACAATTTTACCGAACGCAGAAAAGCAAAAAGCCTGCTTTAAAAGCAGGCTTTTTTAAATTTGGCTCCTCTGACTGGACTCGAACCAGTGACATACGGATTAACAGTCCGCCGTTCTACCGACTGAACTACAGAGGAATCGTGTGAACGGGGCGCATATTATCGATGCGCCCTGAGGATGTCAAAGGGTGAATGCAGATTTTCAATCGTTTGCCGATTTATTCTCCACTTCGCACATTTGTCAGGCACTTGCCGTTTCCGAAACCTCCTGCTCCGGTTTTTTTCGCGGATATTTCCACAGCCAGCGCCCGCTCACCATGCGCCAGTAGAACAGCGCGCCGCGCACGGCCCAGTCAAGGAACATCCCCAGCCAGACGCCGACAACGCCCATACCTAACATTACCCCCAGCGTGTAGCCCGCCACGACGCGACAGCCCCACATGCCGAGCATGGAGACCCACATCGCAAACCGGGCATCGCGCGCCCCTTTCAGCCCGGCAGGAAGTACCCAGGACGCGGCCCAGATTGGCATAAACGCCGCGTTGAGCCAAATGAGCACCTTCACGACCTCTTTCACGTCATTTTCATGCGTATAGAACGAGGCCATCAGCCCGGCAAAAGGCGCAGTTCCCCACGCAATCGCCGTCAGTCCAATGGTTGAAAGCCAGAAGACATGCCGAAGCTGCCGTTCCGCCTGCCCTATCTGCCCCTTTCCGAGACGTCTGCCGGTGATGATCGTCGACGCCGACCCCAGCGCGTTTCCCGGCAGGTTAATGAGTGAGGCAATGGAGAAGGCAATAAAGTTGCCGGCGATGACGTCTGTTCCCATCCCGGCAACAAACATCTGCGTCAGCAGTTTCCCGCCGTTAAACAACACGGATTCGATGCTGGCCGGAATCCCGATCCCCATCACTTCCCAGATAATGGCGAAGTTAAGCGGACGGAAATAACTTTTCAGCGTCAGGCGCAGCGATGGCGTAATTCCCGCCATCAGTACGCCGATTATCGCCGCCGCACCAATATAGCGGGAAATGGTCAGTCCTAAACCCGCGCCGACAAAGCCCAGCCCCTCCCAGGAAAAGACGCCATAAATCAAAACGCTGCTGATAATGATGTTCAGGATGTTCATGCCGCCGTTGATCAGCAGCGGGATTTTGGTATTCCCTGCTCCACGAAGCGCGCCGCTACCAATCAGCGCGATGGCAGCCGCCGGATAACTCAGCACCGTCATTTCCAGGTAGGTGAGAGCCAGATCCTTCACCTCACTGGTCGCTTCTCCCGCGACAAAGTCGATAATTTCTTTGCCGTAATAATGGATAACCGCCGCAAGGATGATCGAAAAGAGGGTCATGATCATCAGCGACTGTCTGGCCGCTTCGCGGGCACGCTTCGGATCGAGCTTACCCAGGCTAAACGCCACCACCACCGTCGTACCGAGATCGATAGCGGCAAAGAAGGACATCACCACCATATTGAAACTATCCGCCAGCCCTACCCCGGCCATAGCTTCTTTACCGAGCCAGCTCACCAGGAATGTGCTCAGCACGCCCATCAACAGGACGCAGGTATTCTCCAGGAAAATAGGCACAGCAAGGGGGGTGATTTCACGCCAGAAGAGAACTCGATAACTCTTACGTTTTGCATACCAGGGCGTGCGCATAATCGCCTGGCGTAGGGGTGCGGTGACGTTCAAAATGGACCTTAGCGAGAAAGTTGAAACTCCATTTCAAATGATGGGGCAGAAATGCGTATCCTGCAAAGTATTTTCCATAAAATTATGTTTGGATTTACAACAAAATGACGACAGAATCATCAAACAAACGCTTTTGCCTGAGATCAGGTTTGACAAAAGTTTTTTCGCCGCTAAGATAAGCCTCCACAACGATTCCTCTGTAGTTCAGTCGGTAGAACGGCGGACTGTTAATCCGTATGTCACTGGTTCGAGTCCAGTCAGAGGAGCCAAATTTAAAAAGCCTGCTTTTAGAGCAGGCTTTTTGCTTTTTTGCGTTCGGTAAAATTTTCGGGTGGCGGCTTCGCCTTACCCGACCTACGTGATAACAGTCCTGTAGGCCCGGTAAGCGCAGCGCCACCGGGCAACAGAGTGTGCGATTACTCGCCTTTCGCGTCGACGTTTTTGATTTCGCCCATCACTTTCAGCTTCTTGGAGATGTCGCGACGCTCTTTGGACAGCTCAGCGTTTTTGATGATGTAGTCATCAACGCGATCTTCATAATCGCTCTTCATGCTGGCGATGATGCCCTGAATAGCTTCAACGCTCATACCTGGCTTGATGTAGTCGCTCAGGTTGTCCAGCAGCAGGACACGTTTCTGGTTGTCACGGATCTTCTTCTCTACGTCCTGGATTTCGCGCTGTAGCTTGTTTTTGCGGCGGAACAGGCGGACGAACTCCAGAACATCCTGGAACGAAGGCTTGGTAGTTTCCATTTTTACACCCCTGATAATGTGAGATTCGGATTCGTTAAAGCAACCGTTTTAACAGACAGCGGCTGCGAATGACAATGAGTATATCGTTTAAAACCATCATAACCCTAATTGTTGCTGAATCGAAGCAGCAGGCATCACATACGCTTTTTATTTGCGCAGAGCCCGGCAAATCAGCTGCGATAACAACTCCAGCTGCCGCGCCAGCTCCATACTCAGCCAGACATAACCGTGGATGGGCGTTTCCGCCACATTGTCGCCCTGGCGCTCATTCATCAGCTGTTTGAGCTCGGCGACGATTTCGTTCAGCCGCTCGCTGTTCGCCCGTATCGGCTGCGGGTTACCTTCATAGAGCGCATGAGCGATGGTCAGCAGGGTTTGTTGCGTCATCTGCTGCGTCTCTTTCAGCGTATGCGCGTTGAGCATCAGAAGATGGCTGGGGCGTGAGGCCCAGTGGGCATTGATTTGCAGTTCAAGCATACAGACCAGATTACGGCTGACCGTCTGAATAGCTTCAAAGATGGCTTTCTGGATATGGGTTTCTTTGCTTGCCGGGGTAATTAACCCGCGCATTTTGACCACATCATTGAGGATTTTTTGCAGATGCTTTTCCAGCCGCGGACGCTCAATCAGATTCGGCGAAAACCCGGCCTGGTAGACCCGGTTAAATGCCGTGACGTAGTTTGCCATCTGAATGCGCCAGTGCAGGAAGGCGCGCTGCGGCCAGATGCCGGTAAACAGCATGGCGAGCAACGAGCCGAGGATTACGTCCCCGCTTCGCCACAATGCGGTGGTCATATCGCCCGCAGGTGCGCCGACCACAACCGCGAGCGTAATGCCAATCAGCAGCGCCTGATACGGTTTCTTGCCGAGGGCCAGCCATCCGCAAAGAAACATCGCCACCGCGCACCACAGCAACATGAACGGAAATGAAATCAGCTCCAGCTTCAGGGCAATAAGCCCAAGCGCTGAGCCTAAAACGGTACCGCCTATGCGTTCGAAAGCGCGCGGGACCACGTTCCCCCAGAATGAGATCGGCCCCATCACCACCACCAGCGTGATCAGCGGCCACGTCCCTTCCGGGATATCCAGCAAACGAACCAGTACGAAGGTCAACACAAACGCCAGCGCAATGCGGCAACCGTGCACCACGCGATAATGTTTGTATAACCGAATTTCAAAAGGGGTTAATGACTTGTCGGGGCGCACACCCGTCTCCAGCTCTACGGCAAACCACAATTGTACTGTGTTTTCAGCCGGGTGGATCGCGCCCGGCTGAAAAACCCTGCGTTTCGCAGGATTATCCCACTTTGTGCTCTACCGGTACAAACATCTCAATATCCCAGTAGCCGTCAGCATTGCCATCGTTCAGATAGCGTTCGAAGCAGGGTTTTGGTGCAATCTGGAATTTGCTGTCTTCCAGCAGGGAGTTGAAGAACTGATACCATGGAGTAGCGAAATCATGATTTTCAACGCGCGCGGCGGCAATAGCATACTCTCCGGCAGCAATTTCGGTCATCATCACCCCTTCGCTGTTTTCAGGAATAGTGAAATCGTCTACTACCGTTACGGCGGTAACGCAGCGGAGCTTTTCTGCCGGCACGTCATCCGGATTGTCATAATAAACGGCCACCCACTCCTGCGGCTGAATATGACGACCATCTACCCACATGACCAGCTGTTCAAATCCCTGCTTGACCGTCTTTTCCCACGGCCCCACGAGATGAAAGCCTGCAATCGTACGTTTCTGTTGCTGCCTGATGCTGTAGTCCATGCTGCCTCCGTTTATTACTGTATATATATACACTGTAAAGCAGAATCGAGATTATCGGCAATCCAGGAGTGTTTATTATGTGAGCAGACTCGCAACACTGCCAGTCTGCCCGAAAAGGTTAGAGTTTATGATGCAGATAATCGCCAAGACGGGAGAAAAGTCCACCCTTTTCAACGCTTTCCAGCGTAACCAATGGCCAGTGCGCGACCACCTTGTCACGATCGTACAGCTGGATCTCCCCTACCCGCTGATGCGCGGCGATCGGCGCTTCCAGCTCTTTTTTATCCATCACGTATTTCGCCTTGATGTTCGGCACTTCCGATTTGGGTAATGCCAGCCAGAAGTCCTGATCCGTGCCCAGCGCGATCTGCTCTTTATCGCCGTACCAGATGCGCTCGGTTCCCACTTTTTTACCGTTATGCAGGATCTGCACCGTATCAAAATTTTGCTGTCCCCAGTGCAGCAGCTTGCGCGCCTGATCTTCACGTCCTTTCGGGCTGTCTGCCCCCATCACCACCGCAATCAGTCGACGCTGACCGTCCACCGCTGAGGCAATCAGGTTAAAGCCCGCGCCCGAGGTGTGTCCCGTTTTCAGGCCATCCACGTTCATGGTCTTATCCCACAGCAGGCCGTTGCGGTTCTGCTGGGTGATGCCGTTCCAGGTCAGGCTCTTCTCGCTGTACATGTGGTAGAACTCAGGCTCGCCGTGAATGATGGCCCGTGAAAGCACGGCGAGATCGTAGGCGGAGCTGTGCTGACCCGGTGCATCCAGCCCGTGTACGGTTTCGAAGTGGGTATCGCGCAGGTTCAGTTTTTCAACATAGTCATTCATCATCCTGACGAACTGCGGCTGACCGCCCGCCACGTGATCCGCCAGCGCCACGCAGGCATCATTGCCGGAATCAACAATCAGGCCGCGGCTGAGATCGCGCACGGAAACCCGATCGCCCTCCTTCAGAAACATCAGCGACGAACCGTCAAAGACCGGATTGCCTTTTGCCCAGGCGTCACGTCCGACCGTCACAATGTCATCGGGGCTGATGCGGTGGCTATCAATGGCGCGATCGACAACGTACCCCGTCATCAGTTTGGTCAGGCTCGCCGGATTGCGCTGCTGATGTTCGTTGCCCGCCGTTAAGATTTGACCCGTGGTGTAATCCATCAATACCCAGGAGCCAGCCTGGATGGCAGGCGGCTGAGGTGAAAAATCCAGCGGCTCGGCAGCCAGCGCGGATGAAATACTCGAAGCGAGTAAAGAAACAGCAATAAACAGACGGCGTTTCAACGGTATATCCTCAGGTCAGTAAAAATCGATGACCTTTTTACGGGAGTTCTGATGTCGTTACCTGCCTTAATTGCAAAAAAATGTGACAGAACGCAGATTTTTTCGGAACAAATCTCGCAAATTTCTTGCCTGACGGTGCTTTTTGTTCGGACTGCTCACCCCAATCGTTTACCATAGAGACGTCAACTTTTAACAGGATGAGATTACTGGTGTCTGACTCTGCCGCGCGCCCGACTTTTTTGTTCCACGATTACGAAACCTTTGGCACCCATCCGGCGCTGGACCGACCGGCGCAGTTTGCGGCTATCCGTACCGATGACGAATTTAACGTCATCGGCGAACCCGAGGTGTTTTACTGTAAGCCCGCCGATGACTATCTGCCGCAGCCGGGCGCGGTGATGGTGACGGGCATCACGCCTCAGGAAGCGCGGGATAAAGGCGTTAGCGAAGCAGAATTTGCCCGTCGCATCCACGACCTGTTCACGGTGCCCAATACCTGCGTGGTGGGTTACAACAATATCCGTTTTGACGATGAAGTGACGCGCAATATCTTCTACCGCAACTTCTACGATCCGTATGCCTGGAGCTGGCAGAACCGTAATTCACGCTGGGATTTGCTGGATATCATGCGCGCCTGCTATGCGCTGCGCCCGGAGGGGATTAACTGGCCGGAGAACGACGACGGCTTGCCGAGCTTCAGGCTCGAGCACCTGACGCGGGCCAACGGCATTGAGCACAGCAATGCCCACGACGCGATGGCAGACGTTTACGCGACCATCGCTATGGCGAAACTTGTAAAAACCGCGCAGCCGCGCCTGTTTGAGTATCTGTTGAGCCATCGCAGCAAGCAAAAGCTGATGACGCTAATTGACGTGCCGCAGATGAAACCGCTGGTGCATATTTCAGGGATGTTCGGTGCGTGGCGCGGGAATACAAGCTGGGTGGCGCCGCTTGCCTGGCATCCGGACAACCGTAACGCCGTCATCATGGTGGATCTTGCCGGAGATATCTCCCCGCTGCTTGAGCTCGACAGCGACACCTTACGTGAACGGCTCTATACGCCGAAAGAGGCGCTGGGTGACCTGCCAGCCGTACCGGTAAAACTGGTGCACATTAATAAGTGCCCGGTGCTGGCGCAGGCCAACACGCTACGCCCGGAAGACGCCGACCGGCTGGGGATTAACCGTCAGCACTGCCTCGATAACCTGAAAGTGCTGCGCGACAACCCGCAGGTGCGCGAGAAAGTCGTCGCCATTTTTGCCGAAGCAGAGCCGTTCGTGCCGTCTGAGAATGTGGATGCGCAGCTTTATAACGGCTTCTTCAGCGACGCCGATCGCGCGGCGATGAATATCGTGCTGCAAACCGACCCGCGTAACCTGCCCGCGCTGGATATCACCTTCGCAGATAAGCGCATTGAGAAGCTGATGTTTAATTATCGCGCGCGCAACTATCCCGGCACGCTGGATGAAGCAGAGCAGGAGCGCTGGTTACAGCATCGGCGCAACGTGTTTACGCCGGAGTTTCTTAATAGCTACGCCCAGGAGCTGGAGATGCTTTACGGTCAGTATGAAGGGAATGCTGAGAAGCAGGCGCTGCTGAAAGCGCTGTTCCAGTATGCGCAAGAGATTGTCTGAATAGCGGGTACAAAAAAGCCGGAGGCGATGTCTCCGGCTTTTTTTTTGCCCGATGGCGCTTCGCTTACGCGGGCCTGCGGGGTATTTAGGTCGGGTAAGACGTAGCCGCCACCCGACGCAGTCTTACGCGACGTCTTCGTACTGAGGAACCGGGTTGCGGAAGCTCTTCGTCACACAGGCCAGGTAAACCAGGCCGATACCTGCCCAAATCAGGCCAAGCACCATTGAGCTCTCTTCCAGGTTAACCCACAGCGCGCCCACGGTCATAGCACCACACATCGGCAGGAACAGATACTGGAAGTGGTCTTTCAGCGTCTTGTTACGCTTTTCACGGATCCAGAACTGAGAGATCACCGACAGGTTAACAAAGGTAAACGCCACCAGCGCACCAAAGTTAATCAGCGCCGTTGCCATCACTAGGTCAAAGTTAATCGCCAGAAGCGCGATCGCACCGACCAGAATGATGTTCATCGCCGGGGTACGCCATGTTGGATGCACGTAGCCGAAGAAGCTTTTCGGGAATACGCCATCGCGGCCCATAACGTACATCAGACGCGCAACGCCTGCATGCGCGGCCATACCGGACGCCAGTACGGTGATGGTGGAGAAGATCAGCGCGCCGACCTGGAACGCTTTACCCGCCACATAGAGCATAATTTCCGGCTGAGAAGCATCCGGATCTTTGAAGCGAGAGATATCCGGGAAGTACAGCTGGAGGAAATAGGTCGAGAAAATAAAGATCAGGCCGCCAATCAGCGCCGTCAGGAAGATTGCACGCGGAATTACTCGCTCTGCATCTTTCGTTTCTTCAGACAGGTTGCTGATACCGTCAAAACCGGTAAAGGAGAAGCACAGAATCGTCGCCCCGGTAATCATCGGGATCACATGCGCATCACCAGACCAGAACGGCTTGCTGCTCGCCAGAGTGCCCGCGCCTTCACCGTGGAACACACCGTAAATCACCATGCCGAGGATCACGGCAATCAGTACAACCTGAAGCACAACGATAACGGAGTTAAAGTTGGCAACGGACTTGATGCTGCGAAGGTTGAAGGCCGTCATAAAGGCCACCAGCGCCACGACGAACATCCAGGATGGAATCGATGGCACCAGCGCTTCAAAATAAATTTTTGCCAGCAGAATGTTGATCATCGGCGCGAACAGATAGTCGAGCAGCGAAGACCAGCCCACCATAAAGCCTACCGTCGGGCTGATGGATTTCTGGGCATAGGTGTAGGCGGAACCGGCAGACGGATAACGGCGCACCAGTTTACCGTAGCTGAGCGCGGTAAAGAGGATCGCAATCAGTGCAAAGCCGTAAGCCGTCGGCACATGACCGTCCGTGAGGCCTGAAACGATACCGAATGTATCGAACAGCGTCATCGGTTGCATATAGGCAAGGCCCATCATGACAACCGGAATCAACGTAAGCGTTTTACGTAATTCCACGCGAGAGGTGTTTGGAGTTGCGTTATGCGACATAGTTATTCTCCTTTACGGTGATAACCGCCACGTAAGCGAAAAATTGCCCCATTTCTTTCTTCCTCAGCGACAACAACTGTCGGATTTTAGTAAGTATCTATCCGGTACGAAGCCCGGCCTCTTGGTTTTTAGTTTCGTTTCGTACATGCAAAAAAAAATAACCGACGCCTTTTATATCGTCGATTATTTATTTGTTTGCAGCGGCGGCATTTTGCCCTATTCAAGATACAAAAGGCAATACATTGAGAAACCTGCCCATAAAATAATTTTTCTAAGTGGTTGATTTACCATCATCTGCCTGAGTGTAAACTGTCGCGATAGCACTATTTGCTAAAATTTCGTCTCGCCACCAGGCGCTGGCAAGGCCGGCGGTCTGTTCATTCCAGCCCACCCATACCGATTCGTTACTGCTCTGCGCTAAAACTTGTTTTTCCACCAGCGCTCCGCTGTCAATAAACCGCTGCGCTAAATAACGGGGAAGGTAACCGCACCCCAGGCCGCTTATTTGCAGCTCCAGCTTGGTTTTAAAATCAAAAACGGTGATGGCCTCCTGCTCATCCAGCAGCTGCGATGAAATGCCGCACTCGGGGCGAGAACTGTCTCCAACCACAATGGCACGATAGTTTTTAATGACGCGTCGGGTAACCGGCTCCGGTTCATTCGCCAGCGGGTGATGAGGCGCAACGGCAAAAACCTGCTCCAGAACACCCAGCCGCGCAAAACCAAATTCGCTCAACTGGGGAGGCTCATGCAGCGCGCCAACGATGATATCCGCCCTTCCCTGCGTCAGGGCCTCCCAGGAACCGCCCAGCACGCCATTGATAAAAACCAACCGCGTGACGCTGTGGCGCTGATAGAACGCCTCAATAAGCGGGGTAAGCAGGGAGAAAGGGAATGTATCATCAACCCCAATCACCAGCTCATTTCCCAGCCCTGGTGAAGCTTAACGGCCTGTTTTTCCAGCTCGCGAACCGTATGCAGCACGTCACGCCCTTTTTCCAGCAGCATCTGCCCTGTACGGGTGAAACGCGCGCGATGCCCGGTGCGGTCAAGGATTTGGATATTAAGATCGCTCTCGAGCTTTTGCACGGTGTAGCTCAGAGCCGAAGGGGTTTTATAGAGCTTCGCCGAGGCGGCGGCAAAGCTCCCCTCTTTTTCCAGCGCATCCAGAATAACAAGAACATCCAGCAGCGGTTTCATCTTCGCCCCCTTGCGGTGTGCGATTGTCTCCGCCGGCGCAATTATTCCATGGGCATTACCAGCGGATCGGGATACTGATATTCAAATCCCAGTTCATGGCAAATACGATTGCCATCAATAATTTTGCCTTTGCGCTCCCCCTGCGCATCACTGAATACCGGCGGCGCCAGGCCAAGCTGGCGCGCCATCAGCGGATAAAAGGTACTACGCGGCGGATGCGAAGGCGCACATATATTATAGATGTGCCCCCCTTTCGGAGCCTGTAAAAGCAGCTCTATTGCACCGATAACATCTTCAAGGTGTACAAGGTTAACGCCGTGCTGGCCATCCGGCGCGGATTTACCGGCAAAGAAGCGTCCCGGATGACGCCCCGGCCCCACCAGCCCGGCGAGGCGTAAAATATCCACCTGCGTGCCAGGCAGATTGTGCAGCCAGTCTTCCAGCTCTTTCAGCACCCGGCCGCTGGCGGTCACCGGACGGCGCTCGGTGTTTTCTTTCGCCGTACCGTCGATATCGCCATAGACGGAGGTGGAGCTGGTGAAAATGATGCGCGGGATATGGTGCGCCAGGGCGCTGTCGACAATCTCCTGCACCGCCTGCAAGTAAAACGTCTCGCCCGGGCCGCTGCGCCGCGCCGGTAAGGTAATGACCAGCGCGTCCACATTCATCAGTTCATCCAGCTCGTCGGTATCGCAGATAAGCTCGGGTTCGAGACGCAGCTCGACACCATCAATGCCGCACATGCGTGCCGCTTCAACCCCATCTCGGGTGGTCTTACTCCCTGTCACCTGCCAGCCTTTCGCGGCTAATGACATCGCCAGTGGCATTCCTAACCATCCTAACCCGACAATCGCGACCTTTTTCATTACATTCTCCGCTTAACGATGCCTGTTATAAGGCTACGCCAGCCTGGTGGAACGCACAATTCATACCATCAATATGAAATGAATTAATGATCAAAAAAAGCCCTTGCTTTATGGCGTACAACTGGTTTAGGTTAAAAGACATCAAATGCATAAGCATTCAACGAGAATTTATATGACACGCGTTCCTTTTAAAAACCACCATCATCACCATCATCCTGACTAGTCTTTCAGGCGATGTGTGCTGGAAGACGTTTGGATCTTCCAGTGGTGCATGAACGCATGAAAAAGCCCCCGGAAGATCTTCTTCCGGGGGCTTTTTTTTGGACCGCATTCAGACAGGTTAAAACAGGTTAACGAGGAACACAGAATGTTAGATAACTCACGTTTACGCATAGCTATTCAAAAATCAGGCCGTTTAAGCGACGATTCACGCGAACTGCTGGCCCGCTGCGGGATTAAAATCAACCTGCACACCCAGCGCCTGATCGCCCTGGCTGAAAATATGCCGATCGACATTCTGCGCGTACGTGATGACGATATCCCGGGCCTGGTGATGGATGGCGTCGTTGATCTCGGCATCATCGGCGAAAACGTACTGGAAGAAGAGTTGTTAACCCGCCGCGCGCAGGGCGAAGATCCGCGTTACTTTACCCTGCGTCGTCTGGACTTTGGCGGCTGCCGCCTGTCGCTGGCCACGCCGGTCGATGAAGCCTGGGACGGCCCGGCCGCGCTGAACGGCAAACGTATCGCCACCTCTTACCCTCACCTGCTGAAGCGTTACCTCGATCAAAAAGGCGTGCAGTTTAAATCCTGTCTGCTGAATGGCTCTGTTGAAGTGGCGCCGCGTGCGGGCCTGGCCGATGCCATCTGTGACCTCGTCTCCACCGGCGCCACGCTCGAAGCGAACGGCCTGCGCGAAGTGGAGGTGATCTACCGCTCCAAAGCGTGCCTTATCCAGCGCGACGGCGAGATGGCCGACGCCAAACAGCAGCTCATCGACAAACTGCTGACCCGCATTCAGGGCGTGATTCAGGCGCGTGAATCCAAATACATCATGATGCATGCGCCAACCGAGCGTCTGGAGGAAGTGATTGCCCTGCTGCCGGGCGCTGAGCGTCCAACCATTCTGCCGCTGGCGGGCGACCAGCAGCGCGTGGCGATGCACATGGTGAGCAGCGAAACCCTGTTCTGGGAAACCATGGAAAAACTGAAGGCGCTGGGCGCAAGCTCCATTCTGGTGCTGCCAATTGAGAAGATGATGGAGTAACGACCATGAGCTTTAACACAATCATCGACTGGAATACCTGTAGCGACGCGCAACAGCGCGAGCTGCTGATGCGCCCGGCAATTTCCGCTTCGGAGAGCATCACCCGCACCGTGGCGGAGATCCTCGATAACGTCAAAGCCCGCGGGGACGACGCGCTGCGCGAGTACAGCGCAAAGTTTGACAAGACGGAAGTCGGCGCTTTACAGGTTACCGAGCAGGAAATCAATGATGCCAGCAATCGTCTGGGTGATGACATCAAACAGGCGATGGCCGTCGCGGTGAAAAATATTGATACCTTCCACACCGCGCAGAAATTGCAGGCGGTGGATGTGGAAACCCTGCCCGGCGTGCGCTGCCAGCAGGTGACGCGCCCGGTGGCGTCCGTTGGCCTCTATATTCCCGGCGGCTCTGCTCCGCTGTTTTCGACCGTCCTGATGCTGGCCACCCCGGCACGTATTGCCGGTTGTCAGAAGGTGGTGCTCTGCTCTCCGCCACCGATCGCCGACGAGATCCTGTACGCGGCGAAGCTGTGCGGCGTGCAGGCAATTTATAAAGTGGGCGGTGCGCAGGCGATTTCCGCCCTGGCGTTCGGGACGGGATCCATTCCTAAGGTCGACAAAATCTTTGGCCCGGGCAATGCCTACGTGACCGAGGCGAAACGCCAGGTCAGCCAGCGTCTGGACGGCGCGGCGATTGATATGCCTGCCGGTCCGTCTGAGGTGCTGGTGATTGCCGACAGCGGCGCTACACCGGATTTCGTGGCCTCTGACCTGCTCTCGCAGGCCGAGCACGGCCCTGACTCGCAGGTGATTTTACTGACGCCAGATGCCGACATGGCAAAACGCGTGGGCGACGCCGTTGAGCGTCAGCTGGCTGACCTGCCGCGTGCGGAAACGGCGCGTCAGGCGTTATCCGCCAGCCGCCTGATTGTGGCCCGCGATCTTGACCAGTGCATCGCCATCTCCAATCAGTACGGTCCTGAGCACCTGATTATTCAGACCCGTAACGCGCGCGATCTGGTCGACAGCATCACCAGCGCAGGCTCAGTGTTCCTCGGAGACTGGTCACCGGAATCAGCCGGGGATTACGCCTCCGGCACCAACCACGTGCTGCCCACGTATGGCTATACCTCAACCTGCTCCAGCCTGGGGCTGGCGGATTTCCAGAAGCGCATGACTGTGCAGGAACTCTCCCGCGAAGGGTTTGCCTCGCTGGCGTCGACCATTGAAACCCTGGCCGCCGCCGAGCGCCTGACTGCCCACAAAAATGCCGTGACGCTGCGCGTTGCCGCCCTGAAGGAGCAAGCATGAACATCGAAGAATTAGCCCGCGAAAATGTCCGTCGCCTGACGCCCTATCAGTCTGCGCGTCGTCTGGGCGGCAACGGCGACGTCTGGCTGAATGCCAACGAATATCCCACGGCGGTGGCCTTTGAGCTGTCGCAGCAGACGCTGAACCGCTACCCGGAGTGTCAGCCGAAAGCGGTGATCGAGAACTATGCGCAGTATGCAGGCGTAAAGCCTGAGCAGGTGCTGGTCAGCCGTGGGGCGGATGAAGGGATTGAGCTGCTGATCCGCGCCTTCTGCGAGCCGGGTAAAGACGCGGTGATGTACTGCCAGCCCACCTATGGGATGTACAGCGTCAGCGCCGAAACCTTTGGCGTGGCCTGCCGCAACGTGCAGGCGCTGGACAACTGGCAGCTGGATTTGCAGGGCATCGCCGATAACCTCGACGGCGTGAAGGTGGTGTTTGTCTGTAGCCCTAACAACCCGACCGGGCAGATTATCAATCCGCAGGATATTCGTGCCCTGCTGGAAATGACGCGCGGCAAAGCGCTGGTCGTGGCTGACGAAGCCTATATTGAGTTTTGTCCGCAGGCCACGCTTGCTGGCTGGCTTGAAGAGTATCCGCATCTCGTTGTGCTGCGTACCCTTTCCAAAGCCTTCGCCCTCGCCGGCCTTCGCTGTGGATTTACGCTGGCAAATAAAGCAATTATCGACCTGCTGCTGAAAGTCATCGCCCCGTATCCGCTCTCGACGCCGGTTGCCGATATTGCGGCACAGGCGCTGGCCCCGCAGGGCATCAGCGCGATGCGCGAGCGTGTGGCGCAGATCCTGGAAGAGCGTCAGTATCTTGTCGATGCCCTGAAAACGATTCCGTGCGTGGAAGAGGTGTTCGACTCGGAAACCAACTACATCCTGGTGCGCTTCACCGCCTCAAGCGCGATATTTAAATCGTTGTGGGATCAGGGCATTATCTTACGAGACCAGAATAAACAACCTACCCTGAGCGGCTGCCTGCGTATTACCGTCGGCACCCGTGCAGAGAGCCAGCGCGTGATTGACGCCCTGAAAGCGGAGAAAGTATGAGTCAGAAGTATCTCTTTATCGATCGTGACGGCACCATCATCTCGGAGCCACCCAGCGATTTTCAGGTCGATCGTTTCGACAAGCTGGCCTTTGAACCCGATGTGATCCCGGTGCTGCTGAAGCTTCAGAAAGCAGGCTATAAGCTGGTGATGATCACCAACCAGGATGGTCTGGGCACCGACAGCTTCCCGCAGGCGGACTTTGACGGCCCGCACAACCTGATGATGCAGGTGCTGACCTCGCAGGGCATCGCCTTCGACGAGGTGCTTATCTGCCCGCATATGCCTGCCGACGAGTGTGACTGCCGGAAGCCGAAATTGAAGCTTGTTGAACGTTATCTGGCTGAAGAGGCGCTGGATAAAGCCAACAGCTATGTGATCGGGGATCGCGTCACGGATATCACGCTGGCGGAAAACATGGGCATTGCGGGTCTGCGCTATAACCGCGACACGCTAAACTGGGCGATGATTGGCGAGCAGCTCACCAGACGCGACCGCTATTCCCACGTTGAACGCAACACCAAAGAGACGCAGATCGACGTGAAGGTCTGGCTCGACCGCGAAGGCGGCAGCAAGATCCACACCGGCGTCGGTTTCTTTGACCACATGCTGGATCAAATCGCCACGCACGGCGGCTTCCGTATGGAGATCACGGTTAAGGGCGACCTGTATATCGACGATCACCACACCGTGGAAGATACCGGCCTGGCGCTGGGCGAAGCCCTGAAGCTGGCGCTCGGCGACAAGCGCGGCATCAACCGCTTCGGCTTTGTTCTGCCGATGGACGAGTGCCTGGCGCGCTGCGCGATGGATATCTCCGGACGTCCGCACCTGGAATATAAAGCTGACTTCACCTACCAGCGCGTGGGCGATCTCAGCACCGAGATGGTGGAACACTTCTTCCGCTCGCTTTCTTACACTATGGGCCTGACGCTGCACCTGAAAACCAAAGGCAAAAACGATCACCACCGCGTCGAGAGCCTGTTCAAAGCCTTTGGCCGTACCCTGCGCCAGGCGATCCGCGTGGAAGGTGACGCCCTGCCCTCGTCGAAAGGAGTGCTGTAATGAACGTGGTGATTCTGGACACCGGATGCGCCAATCTGAACTCCGTACAGTCGGCGATTATGCGCCACGGCTACGAGCCGTTGGTGAGCCGCGACCCGGACGTGGTGCTGCGCGCAGATAAACTCTTTCTGCCGGGGGTTGGCACCGCCCAGGCGGCGATGGATCAGATCCATGAGCGCGAGCTGGTAGATCTCATCAAAGCCTGTACTCAACCGGTGCTGGGCATTTGCCTCGGGATGCAGCTGCTTGGCCGCCGCAGCGAAGAGAGCAACGGTGTCGATCTGCTGGGCATTATAGAAGAAGACGTGCCGAAAATGACCGACCACGGCCTGCCGCTGCCGCACATGGGCTGGAACCGCGTTTATCCGAAAGCGGGCAACAGGCTGTTCCAGGGTATTGAAGACGGCGCGTACTTCTATTTCGTCCACAGCTACGCCATGCCCGTGAATACCTACACCATCGCCCAGTGCAATTACGGCGAGGCGTTCACCGCCGCCGTGCAGAAAGATAACTTTTACGGCGTGCAGTTTCACCCGGAACGCTCCGGTGCCGCCGGTGCGCAACTGCTGAAAAATTTCCTGGAGATGTGATGATAATTCCCGCTTTAGATTTAATTGACGGCACGGTTGTTCGTCTCCACCAGGGCGATTACGGGCAGCAGCGCGACTACGGCAACGACCCGCTGCCGCGGTTACAGGCTTACGCCGCCGAGGGCGCTGAGGTGTTGCATCTGGTCGATCTGACCGGCGCGAAAGATCCGGCGAAGCGCCAGATCCCGCTGCTTAAAACACTGGTGGCTGGCGTGGACGTCCCGGTGCAGGTGGGCGGCGGCGTGCGTACGGAAGCCGATGTTGCCGCCTTACTGGACGCGGGCGTGGCGCGCGTGGTGGTCGGTTCGACCGCTGTGAAAGATCCTGAGACGGTCAAGGGCTGGTTACGCCGCTTCGGTGCGGATGCGCTGGTGCTGGCGCTGGATGTACGCATTAACGAGCAGGGTAATAAGCAGGTCGCGGTCAGCGGCTGGCAGGAAAACTCCGGCGTAACGCTGGAAGAGCTGGTCGGGATGTATCTCCCCGTAGGGCTGAAGCACGTCCTGTGCACGGATATTTCACGCGATGGTACGCTCGCAGGCTCTAACGTCTCGCTGTATGAAGAGGTTTGCGCGCGTTATCCGCAGGTGGCGTTCCAGTCCTCTGGCGGTATTGGCGACCTGGCGGATATCGCCGCTCTGCGCGGAACCGGTGTACGCGGCGTGATCGTGGGTCGCGCGCTGCTGGAAGGCAAATTTACGGTGAAGGAGGCGATTCAATGCTGGCAAAACGGATAATTCCCTGCCTGGACGTGCGTGATGGTCAGGTTGTAAAAGGCGTGCAGTTCCGCAACCACGAGATCATTGGCGACATCGTTCCGCTGGCAAAACGCTATGCCGAAGAAGGCGCAGACGAACTGGTATTTTACGATATCACCGCCTCCAGCGATGGCCGCGTGGTGGACAAAAGCTGGGTGGCGCGCGTGGCAGAGGTGATTGATATTCCCTTCTGTGTAGCGGGCGGGATTAAATCTGCTGACGATGCGGCGAAAATTCTCTCTTTCGGTGCGGACAAAATTTCGATTAACTCCCCTGCGCTTGCAGATCCGGAGCTGATTACGCGTCTGGCGGACCGCTTTGGCGTACAGTGCATTGTCGTGGGGATCGACACCTGGTTTGATACCGCGACGGGCAAATATCACGTTAACCAGTACACCGGCGATGAAAGCCGCACGCGCGTCACCCAATGGGAGACGCTGGACTGGGTGCAGGAAGTTCAAAAACGCGGTGCAGGTGAAATCGTGCTGAACATGATGAACCAGGACGGCGTTCGTAACGGTTACGACCTCGAGCAGCTGAAAAAAGTGCGCGCGGTCTGCCAGGTTCCGCTGATTGCCTCCGGCGGCGCAGGCACCATGGAACACTTCCTTGAAGCCTTCCGCGATGCGAACGTGGACGGCGCGCTGGCCGCCTCCGTGTTCCATAAACAGATTATCAATATTGGTGAGTTAAAAACGTACCTGGCCGACCAGGGCGTGGAGATCAGGGTATGTTAACAGAGCAACAACAGGCGCAGCTGGACTGGGAAAAAACTGACGGATTACTGCCGGTGGTTGTACAGCATGCCGTTTCAGGCGAAGTGCTGATGCTGGGATACATGAACCAGGAGGCACTGACAAAAACGCTCGACAGCGGCAAGGTGACGTTTTTCTCGCGCACCAAACAGCGCCTGTGGACGAAAGGGGAAACCTCGGGTCACTTCCTGAATGTGGTCAGCATTACGCCAGACTGCGACAACGACACCCTGCTGGTGCTGGTGAACCCAATTGGGCCGACCTGCCATAAGGGCACCAGCAGCTGCTTCGGCGAGGCGAGCCACCAGTGGCTGTTCCTCTATCAGCTGGAACAGCTGCTGGCAGAGCGTAAATCAGCGGATCCTGAGAGCTCATACACGGCGAAGCTGTACGCCAGCGGCACCAAACGTATTGCGCAGAAAGTGGGTGAGGAAGGCGTTGAAACGGCGCTGGCGGCCACCGTGCATGATCGGGAGGAGCTGACGAACGAAGCGTCGGATTTAATGTATCACCTGCTGGTACTGCTTCAGGATCAGGAGCTGGATTTATCAGCGGTGATTGAGAATTTGCGGAAACGACATAAATAAAAAAAGACCGGGGAGACCCGGTCTTTTTTATGTGTAAATCAGGTTTTTGGTTTGTAGTTTCTCAGCGCGTTACGGCCGAGGACGACAGCAGAACCGATGATCCCGCCGAGGAGAACGGCAAGGATGAGGGTAATGGCCTTTTTAGGGCTGTCACGACGGATAGGCAGATTAGGTTTCATGACGTAACGATAGACGTGAATAGTGTCTGGGTTAACGTTGAGGTTCTGAATATCCAGTAAGTTTTGTTTGGTCTGGTAGTAAGCGCCTGAAAAGACCAGCGGACGTGACGCTTCGTTATCAATCATTGACTTGAGCGCTACGGTACCCAGCAGGAACATGGTTTCCTGAGTGACATCCTGCGTTTGCTGGAGCTGTGGAGTACTAATCTTAGCAGCTTCCGCATTCTTGTAAGCTTCAGAGATCTGTTTGATACGCAGATCTTTCTGCTCCTGTGCTACTTTCTCCTGGTTCTGAAGGGAGTCGTTCAGGGTTGTGATCTGCTGCTTGAGGTTATCTCTGAGGTCAAGCGTCAGTTCTTTAGCCGTCTGCTCATCAACCTGCTGAATATACTGAGCTAATTGCTTTTGAGCTGCATCAGCGGATTCGCCCTGATAGCTTACGGTTAAAGGTAAACTTTGCCCTTTTACGGTAGGCTCAATAGTCAGTTTTTCCGGATCTTCCTGATTCTCCAGAGCCTGTGCTAATGCCGAGAAAGAGGAATTAAAACGACCAATAGCACGATTCTGAATATCCAGCATAGAAGGCGCTGCGCCACCATAGAGGATATTCAACGCATTGGAATAGGTGGCGATTTGTGCCGCATCAGGCTGGGCTATGATGGCAGAGGATGTCCATTTTTCTTTAGCTACAGTGATGTAAACAACGGCGAGAACAATGAAAGCAGCAACGAATGCCCCAATCACCCACTTTCCACGCCACAGCTGTAGCACTAAATCCAGTAAATCAATTTGCTCCGGGTCATTGTTGCGTGTGACCAAGTTATCGTTGTTGTGCGTCATACAATCCCTAACAGATGAAAAAGGGCAAAAACAATCTTGTTTCCATAGTGTATCTGTTGCTGGCGATTTTTCTATAAGAATCCGATGAGTTATATCGGAAAGATGGGTTATGTAAGTGAAGTGCGACGCGCTATCATAGACGGATTCTGATGTCCTGGGACATCAACAAGAACACTGTGAATGAGGGAAGCTATGAAATTTCTTGTAACGGGCGCCGCGGGCTTTATCGGTTCTCATGTCAGTAAGCGCCTGCTTGATGCAGGGCATGAAGTTGTTGGGATTGATAATCTGAATGATTACTATGACCCTAACCTCAAGCTCGCTCGCCTCGAACTGCTCAAATCCGAGAGTTTCACTTTCCACAAGCTGGACTTAGCGGATCGCGAGGGCATGGCTGCGCTCTTCGCCAATGAGAAATTTGACCGCGTGATCCATCTTGCTGCCCAGGCGGGCGTGCGTTACTCGCTGGAAAACCCGCATGCCTACGCAGATGCAAACCTGGTAGGTCACCTGAACGTGCTGGAAGGCTGTCGCCACAATAAGGTTCAGCATCTTCTGTATGCTTCATCCAGCTCTGTCTACGGCCTCAACCGTAAGATGCCGTTTTCTACTGACGACTCCGTGGATCATCCGGTATCGCTGTATGCCGCAACCAAAAAAGCCAATGAGCTGATGTCGCATACCTATTCGCATCTGTACAATCTGCCGACCACTGGCCTGCGCTTCTTTACCGTGTATGGCCCATGGGGCCGACCGGACATGGCGCTGTTCAAATTCACCAAAGCCATGATTGAAGGCAACAGCATCGACGTATACAACTACGGCAAGATGAAGCGCGACTTCACCTATATCGATGATATTGCGGAGGCGATTATTCGCCTACAAGACGTCATTCCTCAGGCCGATGCCGACTGGACGGTCGAAACCGGTTCGCCAGCAACCAGCTCTGCCCCGTATCGCGTGTATAACATCGGCAACAGTTCACCTGTCGAACTGATGGATTACATCACCGCGCTTGAAGAGGCGCTGGGCAAGGCAGCGGTGAAAAATATGATGCCGATCCAGCCGGGGGACGTGCTGGAGACCAGTGCGGACACCAAAGCGCTGTATGACGTTATTGGGTTTAAACCACAAACCTCAGTCAAAGAAGGCGTGAAAAACTTCGTCGACTGGTACCGCAACTTCTATAACGTTTAAAAACAAAAAACCCGGCAGATTGCCTAATGCTTGTCAGTTAAGCTTTTGAAGATTGCCGTAACGCGTAGCGTTGCGGCTTCTTTTTTACTGCTCGTGGGTAATGCCTCTTCCTGCGTCCCGGTAGCACAAAACTTTCCGCCATGGCCAGTATCTCATTTATTATCTTCGGGATTTTACCCGGTGAGACCGCTGGTAACAGACTTAGCTGGGCCGACAGATACAGACTCGCCTGCTTAAAATCTATCTGATATGGCTCTATCCCTTTCAGATTATACATCATTTGCGCCATCATAAATCGCAGCAGGTTATAGGCCAGCACCACGCCCCACAGTTCCTGCTCCACCAGTTCCGGTTTCCGGCTTCTTAGCACCTGTTCATTATTCAGAAGATGTTGCTTCATCTCCCTGAACCCGTGCTCTATTTCCCAACGATGCCCGTACAGCTCGGTAATGTCTGCTTTAGGGTATCTCAGCGGGTCATTCATTGACGTCAGGATACGCACCATCTTCCCGTTTACCTCTTTACTGACCAGCCTCGCCGTCAGTACTGGCGGTACGCCGTCCCATTTGCGTTTCGCCTGTGGAGATACATTCAGCTCCACGATGTCATCCTCTTTGCCCTGTTTCTGTATTACCTGATACTGCCGTCTTTTTTGAGCGGGATTAACCAGTGTTTCTCCACACCCAATGACTGCCAGTGGTGCATCAGTCCCAGAGCGTAAAAGCCTTTGTCCATGAGCGTCAGCGTATGTTCCGGCGTTCGCTCCGCGAGCCGTGCCGCAAGGTCAATTACGCTGGTCGCCGATACGCTGCCGAAAGCCGTTCCCGTCAGAAGGTGGCTGGTGACTTCCATCTGGCAGACCATGCGAACCTGGGGCCACTCAGAGCGGGAACTGGCATTCGCCGTGCGTCCGAAGGCGGCATCATTTTCTGGTGTATCTGGGGTTCGCCATAACGTTCCATCCACTGCCAGCAGCGTGAGTCCATTCAAGTGTGACAAGGGTGTTTTTTCAAACCAGAGCTGGCGCGTTTTTTCAAAGACCCGGCGAATAACATCAGCCCCCAGCCACTGACGAGCCTGAACAACGGCGCTGGGCACCACAAAGGGACGTTTACCGGGAAGAAGAATATCGAGGCGTGAGACTATCTGGTTCATGGACAGGGAACGAAACAATGCCATCCCGGTTACAGCCCAGACCATCATCTCCAGCGGAAGCCGACGTTTGCGGATAGTGACGATACCGGTATCAGTGAGACATTCATCAATAAGTTCAGGTGAGAGTAGTTCAGAAAGCGCAGAAAACGCCACCGGCGTAAAATTATGAACGGTGTTGAGAGCCTGACTTAGAAGCATAAAAAATCCGGAAACGTGTGAGTATGTCCGGATTTTTACACAAACAAGGGATCGGTCAACCGATCCTTAACTGAACGGCATTAGGCGCGATGACCGGTTTTTTATGCTCATAACGCTAACATCAGTCACTGCCAAACAGATCGCGGGTATAGACCTTATCAGCGACGTCTGCCAGCTCTTCCGCCATACGGTTCGAGATAATCACATCCGCTTCTTTCTTAAAAGCGTCGAGATCGCGAACCACGCGGGAGTGGAAAAATTCATCTTCCTGCATCGCTGGTTCATAGATAATGACCTGCACGCCTTTCGCCTTAATACGCTTCATGATCCCCTGAATAGATGAGGCGCGGAAGTTATCAGAGCCGCTCTTCATGATCAGACGATAGACGCCCACCACTTTCGGCTGACGCGCAAGGATAGAATCAGAGATGAAGTCTTTACGCGTGCGGTTGGCATCCACAATCGCGGAAATCAGGTTGTTTGGCACCGCCTGATAGTTTGCCAGCAGCTGCTTGGTATCTTTCGGCAGGCAGTAACCGCCGTAGCCAAACGACGGGTTGTTGTAATGATTGCCTATACGCGGGTCGAGGCACACGCCTTCGATGATCTGGCGGGTGTTCAGGCCCAGACTCTCTGCATAGCTGTCCAGCTCGTTGAAGTAGGCCACGCGCATTGCCAGATAGGTATTGGCGAAGAGCTTGATCGCCTCGGCTTCGGTAGAGTCAGTGAACAGTACCGGAATATCTTTCTTGATTGCGCCTTCCTGCAGCAGTGCGGCAAAACGTTCCGCACGCTCAGAGCGCTCACCGATCACGATACGGGATGGGTGCAGGTTATCGTATAACGCCCTGCCCTCGCGCAGAAACTCTGGCGAGAAGAAGACATTATCAATACGCAACTCTTCTTTAATCGATTTGGTGAAGCCTACCGGAATGGTCGATTTGATGATCATCACCGCTTTTGGGTTGATTGCGATAACATCTTTGATCACCGCTTCTACGGTTGAGGTGTTGAAGTAGTTGGTTTTTGGGTCGTAATCCGTTGGTGTGGCGATGATGACGAAATCTGCGTCGCGGTAGGCGTCTTCTTTGTCCGTCGTAGCACGGAAATTCAGCGGTTTATTAGCAAGGTATTCCTGGATTTCTTTATCAACAATCGGGGATTGCTTTTGATTAAGCATATCCACTTTGGACTGAACGATATCCAACGCCACCACTTCATGGTTTTGTGCGATCAGAATGCCGTTTGATAGGCCTACATAGCCTGTTCCGGAAATAGTTATTTTCATTCGTTCAACTTCTTCAAGTTTAGGTTTCAGGAGGCGTAAGCACACCACCGCAATAAACAACTGTTGAGGTTTTTACCTCTTATGTTGAGCGGCTGTCAAGGCGAATGCCTAGCTGCAGAAATGAGAAAACGCAGTGGTTTATAGGGTGTTTAAAGACACTCGCTGGACAAAGCAAGTCCAGATGGGCTTATCCGTTATAAAAAAAGCCCGGTGAACATCACCGGGCTTTGTTATCAGGCTGAGTTAAATCAGATTAATCCAGCCATTCGGTGTGGAACACACCTTCTTTATCGGTACGTTTATACGTATGCGCACCAAAGTAATCACGCTGCGCCTGGATCAGGTTCGCTGGCAGTACGGCAGCACGGTAGCTGTCATAGTACGCCACCGCAGCGGAGAAGGTCGGAACAGGGATACCGTTCTGCACAGCGTAAGCAACCACGTCACGCAGCGCCTGCTGGTATTCGTCCGCGATTTTCTTGAAGTACGGTGCCAGCAGCAGATTCGCGATACCGGCATTTTCAGCGTACGCATCAGTAATTTTCTGCAGGAACTGAGCGCGGATAATGCAACCAGCACGGAAGATCTTCGCGATTTCGCCGTAATTCAGATCCCAGTTGTTTTCGTCTGAAGCGGCACGCAGCTGAGAGAAACCTTGTGCATAAGAGACGATTTTACCCAGATACAGTGCACGACGAACTTTCTCAACGAATTCAGCTTTATCACCCGCTGGCTTGGCCTGAGGGCCAGACAGTACTTTTGAAGCGGCAACACGCTGCTCTTTCAGAGAGGAAATGTAACGTGCAAACACAGATTCGGTGATCAGGGACAGAGGCTCGCCCAGATCCAGAGAGCTCTGGCTGGTCCATTTACCGGTCCCCTTGTTCGCTGCTTCATCCAGAATCACATCAACCAGGTATTTACCCTCTTCATCTTTTTTAGTGAAGATATCTTTGGTGATGTCGATCAGGTAGCTGTTCAGCTCGCCTTTATTCCACTCGGTGAAGGTCTCGGCGAGTTCTTCGTTAGAGAGGTTCAGGCCACCTTTCAGCAGGGAGTATGCTTCGGCAATCAACTGCATATCGCCGTATTCGATGCCGTTGTGAACCATTTTCACATAGTGGCCAGCACCGTCAGGACCGATATAGGTCACGCACGGCTCGCCGTCTTCTGCAACGGCTGCAATTTTGGTCAGGATAGGCGCGACCAGTTCGTACGCTTCTTTCTGGCCGCCAGGCATGATAGAAGGACCTTTCAGTGCACCTTCTTCACCACCGGAAACGCCGGTACCGATGAAGTTAAAGCCTTCCGCAGACAGTTCACGGTTACGACGAATGGTGTCGTGGAAGAAGGTGTTGCCGCCATCAATGATGATGTCGCCTTTATCCAGATACGGTTTCAGGGAATCGATAGCAGCATCGGTACCCGCGCCCGCTTTCACCATTAACAGGATACGACGAGGCGTTTCCAGAGACTCAACGAACTCTTTAACCGTATAGAAAGGAACCAGCTTCTTGCCTGGATTCTCAGCGATGACTTCTTCAGTTTTATCACGGGAGCGGTTGAAAACGGAGACGGTATAACCACGGCTTTCGATGTTGAGCGCCAGGTTGCGCCCCATCACTGCCATACCGACAACGCCGATCTGTTGCTTTGACATTACATACTCCTGTCTTGGGGATAATCACTGCGGTGCGATGCAGTTTGAATGTATATACGATGTTAACTCAAGCCTGTTACTTATGGATAGCCTTTGGTGCGCTAACGGCCGCGAGATAGGCAAACAGTGTATCGTTTAGTCAAAATAGACGGAATCGGCGAACGTCTTGCCTAAACTATCCTTGGATGACAGCAGGGGTAACTCACCATCAATAAGTGGCCACTTAATCCCAACAGAATCATCATTCCACAATAGGGAATGTTCAGACAAAGGGTTATAATAATCAGTGCACTTATAGACAAACTCAGCGCTTTCAGACAAGACGTAAAAACCGTGAGCAAATCCCTCAGGGATCCAAAGTTGACGTTTGTTTTCAGCGGAAAGCATAATACCTGTCCAGCGCCCAAACGTGGCTGATGATTTTCGCATATCAACAGCAACATCAAAGACTTCTCCGCTGACAACACGTACCAATTTTCCTTGTGGATTTTGAGTCTGGTAATGTAAACCTCTCAAAATATTCCTTGCAGATTTTGAGTGTTTATCCTGCACGAAGTTACGTTCGCATACCAATTCACAAAATTTCTTTTGTTGCCAGGTTTCCATAAAGAAACCCCGTTCATCACCAAAAGTGACCGGCTCGATAATTTTTACATCAGGAATTTCAGTATCAATGACTTTCATTATTAACTCTTTATTTCCCCAAAACTTCTATTACCACACGTTCAACACCTTGTTTCCAGTCTGGAAGTGTCACATTAAACACACGCTGGAATTTCTGATTTGAGAGTCGCGAATTCAACGGACGAGTAGCAGGTGTAGGATACTCACTGGTAGAAATGCCGTTAACTTCCTGGATAAGAAGAGGCTCACCCTGAGCTTTAGCCGTTTCGAAAACAAAATTTGCATAATCAAACCAGGTCGTTTCCCCGCTTGCGACTAAATGGTATTTACCAACAACAGATTTATTATTCTGCTCTTCTCGAATTGCCAGTGCAGTACAATCAGCCAATAATTCAGCACTTGTCGGAGCGCCATGCTGGTCGTTGATAACGGACAACCTCTCTTTCTCACGAGCTAAACGCAGCATGGTTTTCGCAAAATTATTACCACGAGTGGCATAAACCCAGCTGGTGCGGAATATGAGATGTCGGGGATTAAGGCGCGTAATTTCCAACTCGCCTGCTAATTTAGTCTCACCGTAGACATTTAACGGTGCTGGCGCCTCATCTTCCAGCCGATAATGATCGCCCTCACCATCAAACACATAATCTGTAGAGTAATGAATTAGGAGCGCACCTAATTTCGCTGACTCCTCAGCGAGAACCGCAACCCCTTTCTGATTGAGCAACTCAGACAGGTTACGTTCTTGTTCGGCTCTGTCCACAGCGGTATGCGCTGCCGCGTTAACGATAACGTCAGGTTTCACCAATCGTACGGTTTGTGCGATGCCAGGAAGGTCAGTCAAGTCACCACATAAATGCTTGTCGAAATAATCAACTGCGATGACTTCTCCAAGAGTGGAAAGAGAACGTTGTAATTCCCATCCAACCTGCCCGTTTTTTCCTACAAGTAAAATTTTCATTGGCATGCCGGTTTATTGTCCAATCAACATTTTCAAATATTGACCATAAGATGTTTTCTGAAGCAGATCGGCCTGAACAGCTATTTCGTCCGAACTGAGCCATTTATTACGGAATGCAATTTCTTCAAGGCATGCCACTTTCATACCCTGCCGTTTTTCAATGGTATGAATGAACTGAGAAGCTTCAATCAAGCTATCATGAGTACCTGTATCGAGCCAGGCAAATCCACGACCTAATAACTCCACCTCAAGCTCACCCCGGTCAAGATACATCTGATTTAGAGTTGTGATTTCAAGCTCACCGCGAGCAGAGGGCTTTATTTCCTTAACCATGTCGACAACATTATTGTCATAGAAATAGAGTCCAGTGACTGCCCAGTTTGATTTAGGCTTGAGGGGTTTTTCCTCAATAGATAATGCTTTGAAATGTTCATCGAACTCGACAACACCAAAGCGCTCCGGATCCTGAACCTGGTAACCAAACACAGTTGCCCCTGACGTTTTCTTTGCCGCCGCATTCAACTTCATACCGAAACTTTGACCAAAGAAAATATTATCACCCAACACTAATGCGCAAGGCTCGTCGCCAATAAACTTTTCACCGATAGTAAATGCCTGTGCCAGGCCATCTGGTGAGGGCTGCACGGCGTAGGTGAAATTAACACCAAACTGCGAGCCATCTTTCATTAAGCGCTGGAAAGCAGGCATATCTTCAGGTGTGGTGATAATGAGGATATCCCGAATACCGGCAAGCATGAGTACCGATACTGGGTAAAAAATCATAGGCTTGTCATATATAGGGAGCAGTTGCTTAGACACACCTTGTGTAATCGGGTACAGGCGTGTACCTGAACCGCCAGCTAAAACAATTCCTTTCATAACGCTATACCTCGATTATTTGTTCAGGCCAAGACGTTCACCAGCGTAAGAGCCATCAAGAACACGCTGCCACCAACCTTCATTATTAAGATACCATTGAATAGTTTTTTCGATCCCGCTTTCAAAGGTTTCTAGAGGCTCCCAGCCGAGATCATTTTTCATTTTAGTTGCATCAATGGCATAACGAAGATCATGTCCAGGACGATCGGCAACAAAAGTTATAAGCTCTGCAAAATTGACAATACCGTTTGGTTTTTTATCGATGATTTTATCAAGAATTGCGCAAATAGTTTTTACGACATCAATATTTTTACGTTCATTATGACCACCAATGCAATATGTATCACCGATCTTGCCCTCTGTAGCCACTTTGTACAGTGCGCGGGCGTGATCATCAACATACAGCCAATCGCGGATCTGCTCGCCGTTCCCATAGACCGGGAGCGGTTTTCCCGACAAAGCATTAAGAATAATGAGCGGAATTAACTTCTCTGGAAAATGGTAGGGGCCATAGTTGTTAGAACAGTTGGTAATCACCGTTGGTAAACCATAGGTACGATTCCAGGCGCGAACTAAATGATCGCTACCCGCCTTAGAGGCCGAGTAAGGGCTACTTGGCGCATAAGGTGTTTCTTCAGTGAATAATCCGTCAGCATCGTGAAGATCGCCAAAAACTTCATCAGTAGAGATGTGATGGAAGCGGTAAACCTTCTTCCTATCGTCATCAAGTGATGCGTAATACTGACGCGATGCTTCAAGAAGAATGAATGTACCTATTACGTTAGTCTGGATGAAGGCCGCGGGTCCGTCGATAGAACGGTCAACATGACTTTCAGCAGCTAAATGCATCACGATATCAGGCTGGAAGGAATTGAAAATATCCGCAACAGCTTTCGCATTAGTAATATCAGTTAGAGAGAATGAGTATCGCGAATTTTTTTCAACTGGTGCCAGAGACT
The DNA here is from genome assembly GCF_001922365.1 of Enterobacter cloacae complex sp. AR_0002. Taxonomy (NCBI): domain Bacteria; kingdom Pseudomonadati; phylum Pseudomonadota; class Gammaproteobacteria; order Enterobacterales; family Enterobacteriaceae; genus Enterobacter; species Enterobacter cloacae complex sp. AR_0002. The sequence continues at coordinate 598,803 of NZ_CP018814.1, read as the reverse complement.
CAACATTACCTGCATAGGTTAAACAATCAACCACGCATACTGAATCCTGAGTATTATTTATAATATGCCGAACCACGGCTGAACCAATAAAACCAGCACCACCAGTGACAAGAATTTTCATAGTTTTCACTTTCTGTTAGTTATTCAGAGGAGCTCTATACTCAACTGACTCATACAATTCTTTATAAGCTTTTAAAGGATCACTTTTTTTTGAGTATATTATCTATATGCATTGCAAGCATCTCTTCCGTACGGACAAAGTCACATTTTTCTACGAATGTTTTCAATGCATTTTTAGACATTTGAGCAACCAATTCGGGATCCCTATTTAACTTTTCTAGAGCGCGCGTCCATTCAATTAAAGAATTATCTTTAATATAAATACCGCACTTCTCTTTCTCAATATCGACATACCAGTAAGGGTTGTATGTAGCAATAACTGGCACGCCTAAAGCGATAGCCTCAATCAATGAAGACAATCCGACACAATAATTGATCTTATCTGTTTTAATAGGTATAATCATACTCTTTGATGCACTTACTTTCTCAAGCAAGTCTGTATATGCCCAGCGACCTTTATTTATCCTAATGTCGCCATTTACATTTGCATAGCTATCAGGCAAATTTAAATCGCTGGTATAGATATCAATTGTAACGTCGCTATTTTTTACCGATGACATTACAGACGGCAGATCCCTATTTTCACGCCCTGTCGAAATTATATTCTCGTTATGTAATCCATTAATAAAAGGCGCATAGAAAGTTGCATCCCCTCCCCATGATATAAAGTGACATTGATGAGAATGAAGTCCCCTTGAGGCCTTGATTTCATCGCGTGACTTTTCCGAAAGAAAGAAAATCGCATCAATTTTTCTTACATAACACTTTAAAAATGGCAGAAGCAATGAATATATTACTTTCTTTAATCGAGACACTGGAGGGGCGAAAACATCGAGATGCATCCAACCCGCAAACTTTGTTTTAAATAAAAAAATACGTGCCAGAATATAAAAAAGCATCGTTTTTCTTTTAATAAAAGGCATAAAGAACAAATCTGGTTTGAACTTCCAAAATGAAATAAGATCATTAAGTAAATTCCCCCGACCGACCATTACCTCAAAGCCCATCTTTTCTAATTTGGATACGCCGTACACGAACTGCGCAGGGATCTCATTTTTTTTATAACGGCTAAAAGCAGCGCCGTTATCATTAACAAAAACAAAGGCTTTCATTAAAACTCCGTATTAGAGGCCATATCCAATGTGCTTAATTCAGTAAGCGCCTTTTCTCAACAGAACCACATTGACGGTTTTGAAGAGAATGACGATATCATTCCACAAAGACCAGTTTTTGACATACCAAGAGTCAAAATAAACACGCGTGGTGTAGTCAACATCGTTACGTCCACTCACCTGCCACAGGCCAGTCATGCCTGGCTTTACCATCAGATAATATTCAACGTCATCGGCATAGCGTTCCAGCTCTTCGTGGATGACCGGACGCGGGCCGACCAGGCTCATCTCACCTTTAAGTACGTTAAATAACTGAGGTAACTCATCAAGACTCGTTTTACGAATGAAGTGACCAATGGCAGTAATACGCGGATCGTTTTTCAACTTAAAATCTTTTTCCCATTCAGCACGAGCTTCAGGATCTTTCTCAAGTAATTCTGCAAGGATCTCTTTTGAATTGATATTCATAGAGCGAAACTTATAACAGTCAAATTTCTCACCACGGCGCCCAATTCTCGTATGAGCATAGATAGCCGGCCCACCATCACGGGAAACTTTATACCACAGGTAAACCAGCAGTGGCGATGAAACAAGAAGAATGCTTAAGGTGCAGACGATATCGAAGGTACGCTTAATAAAGCGCGAGGTCAGTTTAGACAGATTATTGTGAACCTGAAGAAGTAATACTTCGTGGCTAAATATAAATGACATACTAGTGCCGTATAAAGGAAATCCTCTCAGAGAAGGAATTATTATAACGTTACGGCACTTATGTTTCGCAAGGAATCGTAACCAGTTTTCAAATTTATCCTTTTCGTCAAAATCGCACGCGACTACGAACTGAGTTGAAAACGAATTATAATGAGTAAGCAATGTCTCTTCATCTTTAACGATCGGACACTCTTCCATAATATCGGCTGTCGCATCAAAATCACAAAACGCATCAATTTTGAAACCAGACACCTCATGGCTTTGTAAAGCATAATAGGCTTCACGCGCATTTCGTCCGGAACCTAAAATAACGGTGCGCTTTTTCCAGTAGCCAAATTTGTTAAGAATGATTTTTGTAATTTCACGCGATAACGGAACCATAATGATGGCATATAGCCAACAGTAGGCCCAAATATAGCGAGAAAAGTGCCATTTAGAAAATGCCACTAATGCAAGATCGAAGATCGAAAAGATGACAATAGTACGCAGTGTTTCTTTAAGTTCAGACCAGAAGGGTTTCTTTTGTGCATAATGACGTAAGCGGACGCCAAACCAAAAAACACACATTACTGTCAGAATAAAGTGTGACAACACCCTCACATCAATTTGTAGAATTGGCATAAAGGTATTCAGGTCGCCAATAAAAAACATAACGGTTAAAAAGGAAAGCCCCAAAGAAACATTAAGCCAAAATAAATCCGATGCAATTAAGGCCCCACGGCAAATAAATTCTTTCTTTTGATCTTTAAATACGCTGATTTTCATTGTTTAAATCCTGACATAAATCGGCTGATTTATGCCGTGGTCATTATTTTTCCGGATGAGTATAACTGTTCTGTACTCGCGCAGCCTGAGTATTGATCAGCGACTCAGAGTATTGAGCCCAGGCACTATCGACATACTGACTAATCTCGTCACGGAAACGCTGCTCTGAAAATGTTAAAGCATGTTCGCGACAGTCTTCTGGCTTAATTTCATCGGCGTATTTTTCAAAGGTATTCACTGCTTCGCATATGGCGTCTGCGGTTTGTTCAAAGAAGAACAGCCCAGTCGGTTTATCGCTACCAAGGGGTTTAACCGTTTCGAGGCACCCGCCTTTACCGAAAGTAATGACCGGCGTACCGCTTGCTTGTGCTTCTACAGGCGAGATACCAAAATCCTCTTCTGCAGCAAATACGTAAGCTTTAGCACGCTTCATATAGTCGACCATTGCAGCGTCATCCTGATAGCCGAGTAGCGTGATATTATCCATCGCCAGCTGTTTGATCTTATCCATCTCAGAACCATCACCGATAACCACTAACTTTTTATCAGGCATTTTGGCAAACGCACTAACAATAAGATCAACACGCTTATAAGGCACCATGCGACAAGCAGCCAGATAGAAATCCTCTTTTTTGTCACTGAATTCGAACTTATCCGTATTCACCGGCGGATAGATGACGTCTGCTTGTCTGCCATAAACCTTGTTAATGCGGCGCGCAATAAACCGTGAGTTACCAATAAAATGATTAACGCCCGCAGCGGTACGGTAATCCCAAATACGAATCTTATGCAGGAGATACTTAGCAAGCCACCCTTTCAGACCTTTGTTCAGGCCGGATTCCCGCAGATACTGGTGCTGGAAATCCCACGCGTAACGGATAGGAGAATGGACATACGACACATGAATCTGGTCAGGGCCAGTGATCACCCCTTTGGAAACAGCATGACTGCTTGAAATAACTACGTCATAAGCAGACATATCAAGCTGTTCGATAGCCAACGGCATCAACGGCAGATAAGACTGGAATTTTTTTGCTGCAAATGGCAAACGCTGAATAAATGTTGTAGTGACTTTTTTATTATTAAGAAAATGTTTTTCTTTTGGCTTTAAGAAATCACATACAGCGAAAATATCCGCATCGGGATAACAACGTAAAATTTGCTCAACCACTTTTTCAGAACCCGCATAGGAACTGAACCACTCATGAACGATTGCTACTTTCATTGCGCTTCTCATCAATTAGCTTAAACATTTTTTCAGTGCGTGACTGGTAAGTATATTCTCGGGCAAGCTCCTGACATTTATCCACAGAAATCCGATCGCCAGAGGTAATATCTTCCAGAGCTGAAATAAACTCAACGGGGGTGTGGGCAACGCGAAAATAGTCTTTAAAGTCACACAAGGACGCTAAATCGACACTCACCACTGCCTTCCCTGCCGCCAGATACTCAAAGAACTTCATAGGGAACATTGAAGCAGTATATTCATTCAAATTATTCGGCAGCAAAGTTGCGGCAAAGCCCTTCAGGTAACCAGGCAACTGCTGGTACGCCCTTGGCCCAATTAAATGAATATTTTTGTGACGGGTAAGTTGAGTCGCATCAGTGTTCGGATCTCCCTCGCCAACATCGCCAATCATCACTAGCGACCACTCAGGATGAGCTTCTGCAATCGCTTCCAGGAGAGAGAAATTCACCTTATAGCCGCTAATAGCGCCAATAAAGCCAATTCTTGGCTCCGGGATCGCCTTCAGGTCGGCAGGAACGGGCAGTTGATCATCCAACGCTTTTGAAAAGTGATTATAGTCAGCTACGTTAGAGAAGTAATAGACCTCATCGCTCCAATGCTTTCTTGACTTCAGAAGCGTCAGAGAAGTGACAAAGGTAATGTCTGCGCGACGTACAAGCTCTTCCTCTGCATCCTGAAGGATCTCTACCGGCATTCCAGGCTGAGCTTTAATTTCGTCGACACAATGATAAACAACATAACCGAAATCACCCGGCTCCAGAAAACGCGTGGTCAACGGGTTATAGGTCCATAGCGTTTCGTCTTTGAATTTTAAACGCCAGCACCAGAATTTGAGCGCGCTGCTCAAAATCAGTTTATTAAGCTTACGCACAATAGCGTAGTTATTAAATGGGATGGAAATTGGTGACCATACCCAGACATTGTCGCGCACTTTTCGAGGTGCTTTAATCGCTTTAAGAACCCGGCGGAAGATACGCGAAAGGTCTTTCTTATTTACACTAGGTCGGCGCAGTCCCAGAGACTCTATGTAAAGAACACGGTGCCCACGGTTTGCCAGCTCTAAGGCAACATGCTGTTTATTTGTCCAGAATGGGTTGTCCCAGTCTGCCGTGGATAAGACGACGATGTCTTTTATAACTTTATTTTTGTTCATAAAAATACGCTATCTCAGTCCCTTTTTTTGGAAAATCCCTTTAATACCATTTCGGTACAATGGGAATAACATTGCCCATAACAGACTAAACATCACAAATATTGCGCCATTAATCAAGAGTCGGAAAATAACATTATCAGGTTGAATAATATAATGCCCAAGAGTCAAGATAATAGATGTATAAAGAATTAATCCCAAAGAAATTTTAATTAACACAGGAAAAAGATCTTTTGCAATTCTTAAGTAACACGCGCTAAGGATAAACATCATTAAACTGTATATCGAATTCCCTAGCCCTAACCCAAATGCACCCCACATTTTATACGTCGCCAGGTTGACAACCGCATTACTCAGCAATGCAACCATCATCACAACCAATACTTTCTTATTATTGAGATGTGCGCTCAATGCCTTAATGAATATATAACCTATCACCTGAGCCCAAAGGCCTATGCACATTCCTTGAATAATATCAGTTGTTACCGTTACGGAGTGCTGATCAAATGCACCACGCATAAACAGTAGAATAACGATGTCTTTTGCATAGAAAAAAATGAAAAAAGACATGTTTATAACAAGCAGTGCCAGCCAATTATAAATAAACCTTATCTTATCTCGAACAACTTCTGGCTTTTGCGATGACCATTCAGATAATCCAGCAAATGCTATTGGCACAGACAAAATAAAAACAACAGTGTCAGTAATAAACCGGGCATAATCGAGTCCGGACACTACATCAATACTGATTAATGATGCTAGAGCCCTTTCCAGAGTAATATTACCTTGCAATATTAGAGGTAGTATAAGCAAGGGCCGAAGCGTTATCCAAAAACTCTTCATTACCAATTTGACTTCGGCCGCATCAAAACGACCAGGGAGGGCTAGAATAGTTCCCTTTCTTGCACGGATAAGCGCCCAGATACTAAAAATTATATAGCTACCTGTAAAACCCCATGCAAGTAATAGATAATTATTATAATAATATGCAGCAACCACTCCCAACAGCATGCCGACATTCTGAATGGAGGCCCGCATAGATATGGGTTTATAATCTCCATGTGCCATGGATAAATAATTTATCAGCGCTGAAAAAAGATAGAAAGGACAACAAATTGCCATTATCTTAAGTAACTCAGTCGACATCTCACGCGCATTCCCGCCAATTCCGGGAGCCATGATACCGACCCAATAGTCTGATAAAAAAAACAGCACAATAAATATAAGTACAGATATCAGTGCAAAAAAAATAAACATACAGAGCTTGAAGGTCGAAGCACGAAATTCATTCTCGGTGAGATATTTCTTATATAATGGGATGAATGCTGAATTAAGGCTGTCACTGGTCATGAAGTTTATTGGTACTAGGGTTCCCGTTTGCGCAATACGGTAAGCCCCGTTGATATCTCCTGTACCAAAAAATTTTGCCATCAAAACTTCCCTGACCAATCCAAGAACCTTCGAAAGCATGTTGCCGCCAAGCAGCTGGCTAATAGCTTTTTTCATTTAGAATTTCTTAAGAATAATGAGGTATATTCGCTTACAGAGTGACTTAATGTATTTTTGTCGGGGATAAACGATCTTCTTTCCTTGCTGCTGAGAGTATTAATATAAGTCTGCACATCTTTAAAAGGAATATGACTCGGATTGCACTTGAATATCTTATCACCCGAATTGAATGTAAGATGTTCCGATATTATAAGAGGTAATCCTGAGCTCATGGCCTCCAGTACATTCAATGGCAATCCTTCAACTCTTTTGGTAAGGAATAGAAAAATATCGGCACCTTGCATTATTCTTGCCAATTCAGTTCGCGTCTTAGCCCCCAAGAAAATCACATCATGATTTAACTTAAGTTCATCAACTTTCTTTCGCAACTGTTTTTCATAAGGTCCATTACCACAAATCAGAAGTTTCGCATCTACGTTAACTTTTTTTATTTCAGCAAAAAGATCGATATTTTTATCAACCCCCTTTTGCTCATGTAGGCGTGATGCTGACATGAATACTTTTGCTTCAGAGCTTATGCCTAACTGCTCGCGCACAGTATTTCGCTGGGATATATCATCAGAGAACAAAGACTCATCAATTCCATTTTCGATTTTAACTATTTTATCGTAACTGCAAATAAGCGTTGTTGGAAAGGACGTTAGATCTTTTTTTACAGCGTCTCCAACAGCAACAACCCAGTCGAAGTAAGAGTAATGTTTGGCATCTAAATAAAAACCAAATATGTTTTTAACACTGGATAAAATCTTTTTAATTTTCCGTGTTTTTATCTTAGAAACTAATTCTCCAATTGATGTGCCATGGGCCTGCATAATAAACTTTGCATTTGGGAAAGATTTTTTGTGTTTAAGTGTACTGAATGCACCTGCACTAATGCTAATTACCGCACTGACATTATCTTTAGTTCCCCATGTTTCAATGATTTTTTCAGTCTCAGTCCACCAACCGGCCGAATATGCAGCCTTAGGGATATTTTTTAGCTTTATTATTTGTGGGTTATTTTCTAAAACAGGAATATTTTCATCAAAATCCGTGGTAACTACAGTAACCTTAAAACCTTTAACCTGTAGCTGAACCGCTAAATCCCATGCTACAACTTCCATTCCGCCAAGATGATGGAATGGAAGAGAACGAGCAAATATGATTACTTCCTCAGCCATGAATCAGTTCCTGATATATTTTTTCTAATTTTATGGTTTGTTTGGACAAATTAAATTTTTCGCTAATGAAAATACGGGCATTTTTACCCATTTCAAACCGCTTATGTTCATCCTTCATTAGAAAGGAGATTCTTTCCGCTAATTGTTTATCATCTCGCTCTTTAACTAAAAATCCAGTTTGCTCATCTATAATCGCCTCTGGTATCCCACCATGCTGAGTACCGATAACGGGAACACCGGTCACTGCTGCTTCAAGAAGAACCATACCCAACCCTTCAGCATCACCGGTTTTCGCTGTAATGCTCGGTAAAACCAACATGCTAGCTTTACGCATCCATGCCATAACATCGACGTGGGGCAACGCGCCTGTAAAAGTAACGGTTTGATCCAGACCAAGGGATGTGACCTGAGCCTTCAGCCCATCCAATAACGGCCCTTCTCCTATAATCACAAGCTTAACATCAGGATTTAATAACTTTACCTGCTTGACTGCATTGATTAAAACGGCTGTCCCTTTTTTCTCTACCAGCCTTGCAACATGAAGGATAATGCCTTGATCGTCCTCTTTTGCACGCGGCTGATATTTATTCACATCAATACCAATATAGTGCTGAATGATTTTGCTTTCCGGGAAACCGTGTTGCAGAGCCTGGCGGGCAATGAAATCTGAAACACAAATAAACTTATCACCCTGACTTTTTACTTTATGTTGATGAAGAAGATAATTAATCCAGGCGGGTGACCGTGACGCCAGTAAATCCTTATTACTGACCGTCACATCAAATCCATGAAGTGTTGTCACCAAAGGAATACCTTTCTTCTGCGCCAGCTTTAAAGCATAAAGTCCATCGATCGCAAAGTGTGCATGAATGAGGTCTAAGGGCTGTGATTTTAAAACAGACTGATAAGGCAGCTGCGACGTGGTGATCGCATTCACCATTTCTGCGAGTTTACCGTAAACATTTCCATGTTCATTCAATACACATGCGACTGAGCCTTCTGGTTTCGTCCCGATGAGGCGTCTGCCGATATAGCATTTATCAAAACACTGTAATGCTTCAGCCTGCTGCTGAATAAAAACTTCCGAACCCTTAAAAAGCTGGTTTCTGAAAATACCGACCGTCTTCATTCCTGTACCCTATTATGCCGATTAATTGGTAAATTTGCTGCCAGGCAAAGCCCAAGCATTACGGCTAACACGATCATCTGGTGTTGCTCACCTATTAAGCCAAAGTTTTCGCCAAATCCGTGAGCAAAAAGCCAGGAAAGCACCATCAGGAAGGAAAAGCCGATGTTTTTTTGTTCATTATTTGTACTTCGTATTGCTCTCAAAGCAACCCCAATGCTGCAAAGGATAAAACCTAGCCCCAGCATTGAAGCAATAATTCCTGACTTAGACCAAAGATAAATAAGCGTGTTGTGTGGCGGAAGGAAATAATCAGTGTGCTTACTGTAATCGGCTTCCCAACCACCGTAGCCCTGCCCCATCAATGGATTATTTAAAAATGCGTCAAATGCATAGTTCCATATCTCGTAACGTGTTTCAGCCGTATCCGTGGATTCTTTTAAAAAAACGCTTTGTTCGGTAATGCTGAAAACAACGCTTATAGCGATTAATACTATGGCAAACGAGGCGCCTACTGAACTCAAAATGACGCGTGTCGAACGCTGAAGTTTCAGATAGAAAATAAATGCCGGGATAAGTATCGCGAAAAGGACGCCCGCTTTGGAGCCGGTAAAAAATACGGTTGCCCAGAGCAGAATAGCCATCATAAGCGTGATTTTTGATTTCAACGCCTTGTAAATGCCCCAAGCCATAAAGGATGAGATTCCTGCATAACAGGCAGCAGCATTGGCATTAACGAACAAAACCCCACCCGCTTTAACCGGATCGTAGAAGTTATTCCTGGCTCCATCTAATAAGCTCTGAAGCGTATTCATTCCCATCGTATATTTACTTATAGGGGACAACACTACCGCCAATTCGAGTGACTCATTAAATCTAAAGGTGATGACCGTAATCGCCTGCAAGCAAACAAAAAACAGCATAACGTTGATAGTTTTATACAATGCAACTCGATCTTTCACCGCTAAAACGTAGACGGCGTTTGAGATGACGATAAATTCACACAAATAGGCAATATCACGAATACCCATCGATTTCTCAACCGACCACGCAAGGCTCAGGGTGCTGATGAGTATCAGGCCAAGAAGCATAATATTCGTTGCTTTTGCTAAGAACCGGTTTGCATTAATAATAAATTCAGGCAGGAGCAATGCCGGAAGCAGAAATGCCATTGGAACATCGGCTCCACCTAATTGCACCAGATAGAGCTGCGGAATGCTACATACCAGCACCATTAACAACCTGATGCGTAGGTGCAGAGCGAGGAAAACAAAAAAGAAAATTAAACCTACGATTGCCGCTAATAAGACTTCTAACATTAATATTTTCCCACGCGATTAGGCAACTTAGAAATTAGCTTTTTATCAGCCCTAACAGCTCATCTCGTTTCGCTTCCATTAAACCCAGATCGGCATCTGCTTCCACATTTAGACGCAGCAGCGGTTCGGTATTGGAGGTGCGAATGTTAAAGCGCCAGCCCGGGAAAGACATGCTCAGTCCATCCGTGTAGTCAATATCCACAGCCAGGGAGGAGTAGCGGTTTTCAATCTCATCAATTAACGCAGAAGCATGGACCACTTTGCGATTAATTTCACCAGATACAGGGAAGCGTGCGATACGTGATTCCACTAGCGAGCCAAGAGAGCGTCCGGATGTTATTACCAGTTCAGCAACCAGCAACCATGGAATCATGCCGCTGTCACAATAAGCAAACTCACGGAAATAATGGTGAGCGCTCATTTCACCGCCGTATACCGCATTCTCTTTGCGCATACGCTCTTTAATAAAAGCATGACCGGTTTTAGACATCACAGGGATCCCGCCCGCGCGCTCGACAATATCAACCGTATTCCAGGTCAGTCGCGGGTCGTGGATGATTTTCGCGCCACGCTCTTTATTCAGGAAGGCTTCTGCTAAGAGTCCAACGATATAGTAACCTTCGATAAAATTGGCTTTCTCGTCAAACAGGAAGCAGCGATCAAAATCTCCGTCAAACGCGATACCCATATCCGCTTCAGCTGTAACAACCGCATTGGCGGTATCCTGGCGTGCTTCTGGCAGAAGTGGATTTGGAATACCGTGCGGGAAAGTACCATCCGGATCGTTATGAACTTTTATAAAATCGACAGGAATGCCGGCCGTTTTGAAACGCTTTTCAATTTCATCAATAACGTGCCCCGCGGTACCATTACCGGAGTTGATGACTAACTTAATCGGTTTAATGCGGAAATTGTCGAGATTGATATAGCCCAGTAAATGATCAACATACTCATTAAGAACGTTAATCTTTTTATAGCTTCCCATACGCTGAGATGGGGCGAAATCATTTATTTCCGCGAGGAGCTGGATCTCTTTCAAACCCGTGTCACCGCTGATCGGCCGGGCACCGCTGCGAACCAGCTTCATCCCGTTATAGTCAATCGGATTATGGCTGGCCGTTACTTCTATACCGCCATCAACGCCCAGATGGAAGGTGGCGAAGTAAATCTCTTCTGTGCCAGAAAGTCCAATATCAAGCACATCACAGCCGCCCGCCATCAAGCCTTCCGCGAGAGCCAGCTTCAGAGACTCACTTGTCAGACGAACGTCGCCGCCGACAACAACCTGTTTTGGTTCCAGACATTGCGCATAAGCGCGACCAATACGCCAGGCAATATCCTCATTAAGCTCTTCACCTAATTTCCCCCGAATATCATAGGCCTTAAAACAACTTAATTTTTTATTGTTATTTTCCATTATGAAATCCTTAGTACGTCATCTTCACCCAAATAACTACCAAACTGAATTTCCAGAATTTCCAGATTTATTTTTCCTGGATTCGAGAGCTTATGTTTTTTTCCCACAGGGATTGTCGTTGATTCATTTTCAGTGAGATAAATTTCGTTCCCTTCGACACCAATTAGCGCCGTTCCGGTCAGCACAACCCAGTGCTCAATACGATGATGATGCAGCTGAAGCGAGAGCTCACCACCAGGAATAATGGTTACACGGTTAACCCGGTAACGCGTATCCCGAACAAGCGTTTCGACATGGCCCCAGGGCATATAACGCGTGGTATGTTCGCGACATTCAGCACGTGAATGGGCTTTTAGATGCTCAACAACAACTTTCACATCCTGGACATTATCCTTATGGGAAACCAGCAGCGCATCTTTGGTATTAACAATAATAAGGTCGTCCAACCCTAACGCTGCGGTTAATTTCCCTTCGCTGCGGATATAACAATCGCGGGTCTGATGGGTGAAAACATCGCCAATCAGCGCGTTGCCATTAGCATCATGCGACGAGGTTTCCCATAGCGCTGACCACGAGCCCACGTCGTTCCACCCTGCATCCATCGCCGTCACAATGCCCAGGTCTGTATGTTCCATCACCGCATAGTCGATGGAATCAGACGGACAACAGGTGAATGTCTCTTTATCGAGTTTGATAAAATCGAGATCGCTGACGGGCTGCTGCATGGCATTTTTGCATGCATCAAGGATCGACGGACAAAATTTCGCAACTTCGTTCAGATAGGAAGAGGCCCGGAACATAAACATACCGCTGTTCCAGAGATACTCTTTACTTTCGAGGTAAGAGATAGCGGTCGCCTGATCCGGTTTTTCAACAAAGCGCTTGATTTTCCAGGCGGTAGACTGATCGGCATGTTGTTCTTCACCACGCTGAATGTAGCCGTAGCCAGTTTCTGGCTGCGTAGGCACGATACCGAAGGTAACCAATTTGCCTTGTTCTGCAAAAGGAATGGCGTTGGTAATGACGGAATGGAATGTGGCTGTGTCGGCAATCAAGTGATCGGCAGCCAGAATGAGCATGACAGGATCTTCACCAGTTTCCAGTGCATGGAGGGCAGCCAGAGTAATAGCCGGTGCCGTATTGCGCCCAACAGGTTCAAGAATGATATTCCCGGCGAGCTTATGCATTTGTCTCAACTGCTCGGCCACCAGAAAACGGTGATCTTCATTGCAGATAACAATCGGATCGGTCACATCCAGACCGTCGAGGCGTGAAATCGTATTTTGCAGCATCGATCCGCCCTGATGGAATGAAAGGAATTGCTTAGGCTGCAACTCGCGAGACATCGGCCATAGTCGACTCCCTGTTCCTCCTGCGATCACCACTGGAAGTAACATCCTGCTTCTCCTGCTTTGCTCAATACTAGATTGTGTGTAAAAAAGGCACGCTACCGCCCCTGGCTTAACAGCTACCAGTGCACTGAGCGAATGTTGAATAAAGGATTTTGAGGTCTGATTACAGACAAAAAACTGGCGTTAATTGTCGTCCTAAATGGACTCGGAAACAAGCACAAATCGTTACAAATCAGTCCACTTTTGAATCAGATAACTCCATGTTATCACTAGAATTAATAACGAAAAACGGCAGTTACCATTTTGGTTATGTTTACACATACCAAATGATAACTGCCGCTTTTTCAAATAGACAGAGACGAATCAGTCGTTAGCCAGCAACTTCTCAATGCGGCTTCTGAACTTCGCCCCTTCCTTCAGGTTACGCAGGCCGTAGTTCACAAATGCCTGCATATACCCCATTTTCTTACCGCAGTCGTAGCTATCGCCGGTCATCAGCATGGCATCTACGGACTGTTTTTTCGCCAGTTCAGCGATCGCATCGGTCAACTGGATACGGTCCCAGGCGCCTGGCTCCGTTTTTTCCAGCTCGGCCCAGATATCCGCGTTCAGAACATAGCGGCCAACGGCCATCAGGTCGGAGTCCAGCGTCTGAGGCTGATCCGGCTTTTCGATGAACTCAACAATGCGGCTCACCTGCCCTTCCGTCTCCAGCGCTTCTTTCGTCTGAATGACAGAGTACTCAGAGAGATCGCCATCCATGCGTTTCGCCAGCACCTGGCTGCGGCCCGTCTCGTTGAAACGCGCCACCATCGCCGCCAGGTTGTAACGCAGCGGATCCGCAGATGCGGTATCAATAATGATGTCCGGCAGAACCACGATGAACGGGTTATCGCCCACCACTGGCCGCGCGCAGAGGATTGAGTGGCCCAGACCCAGCGGCTGCGCCTGACGCACGTTCATGATGGTCACGCCAGGAGGACAGATAGACTGAACTTCTGCCAGAAGCTGACGCTTAACGCGCTGCTCAAGAAGCGCTTCGAGTTCATAAGAGGTGTCGAAGTGGTTCTCGACGGCGTTCTTAGAAGAGTGCGTCACCAGAACGATTTCTTTGATCCCCGCAGCAACAATCTCGTCGACGATGTACTGAATCATCGGCTTGTCAACGATCGGCAGCATCTCTTTAGGAATGGCCTTTGTGGCGGGCAACATGTGCATGCCCAGACCCGCTACCGGTATGACTGCTTTCAAATTAATCATTATTTCTTCCACCTTAAAATGGTTGACGAATTATAGCTTTTAAACCTGTTTTCGCCAGCATGTTTTGCCGTAAATATGAAGTAATCCTAGGTCACCCCACCACAAATTACAGTAGTTGTAATCTGAATAGATCGCGATTCTGTTCCAGGAATAGTCGCAAAATAGTCTGTGCGATTACCTGTGCGGCAGCGCAAAATTCAACCGTTCCGTATTCACCACATGTTGATCGACCCGATCAATATCCACCGAGCTCTGCCCCTTTTCATTGACCGCTTTTATGTTCGCAAGCGACAGCAACGTCTCGTTTTTAGCCATAAACTTCCCGCGCACGTCTTTGCGCAAATCGAACTTCATCTTCAAAGCCGGCCCCGTCGTTGACTCCTGCATCACGTTGATATTACGTAAGAAAAGGTGCTGGGGTTTGTTATGCAGCTCAAGCGTTGCTCGCTGCATGTTGACGTTGGTGATGGCAACAAACGACGTGGCATTGCCGGAGGAAATCTGTATCCCGCGCAGCTTATAGGCAAGCTGTCGGTTATCCAGGCGAATATCGTTAAGTTTGAAGTTTTGCGGTATCGACAGATAATCGCCCTTGATCACGCCATACCCGATTAACATTCCGGCGCTGTTCACCATATCGATATTATCGATAACGAAATTATCACATCCATAAATAGCTACCGTTGCGTTATCAATTCCGGCCTTTTTACTGAAGTCGGGAGTAATATTGCTGGCCTTGATATTACGGATCACAAAGTGTTTACCGTTTTCAACATGCACCAGCTGCCGACAGTTGCTGCCGGTGATATTCGCCACCACGAAGTTTTTAACGGTCTGCTGTTCCGGATAGTCATTGTCGTACGTGCTGCCAGCCAGCCCAATGCCTATGCCCCAGTTGATCTTGCCGTTTGTGCAGTTGATGTTATCGATCACGTGGTCAGAGATCAGGATATTACGGTCGTTAATCGCCACGTTCCACTCAATCGCGTCACCCTGCAAGTGGCTGAATTTGCTGTTGGTAATGCGCGCACCGTCCACCTGATTATGGAAACCCTGGCGCAGAATGGCGTAGTTGGCCTGACTCACGGCAATGCGATCGATAAGCAGGTTACGCATCACTCTCGGCTTTTTACCGCCGATGTAGATCTGGGTGACGGGGCCGAAGCCGCTCATCGCCAGCCCTTTAATGACACAGTCGGAGCCACGCACGTCCAGCGTAATGTTATGCGTGCGCCCCTCTCCTTCCCCAATGACCTTGCAGCCTTCCTGGAGCACAAACCGCCCGCGCCCGTTGCCCTTCAGCGCACCGCGGATCAGCAGGGTTTTGCCATCAGGAATGAAAATGCCGGTATTGATGTTTTCACAGGTTAACCCGGCGGGAACAACAACGGTATCGCCCTCGGTAAATGCCTGCTTAAAGGCGGCGATCCAGTCGTTATTGTTGTAGCGATCGACAGAAACCGTCTTCCCGGTTGCCGCCCGCGCAGCGCGGGGCGACAGCAGCGGCATGGCAGCCAGGACGGATAAAGAAGAGACAAATCGGCGTCGGGTAATCTTTTTCAGCATACAACCTCAGCGTTACAGCGTTTGCAGCAGGCTCGCTAACTGGCGATTAATCACCTGCTGATTGAATTCTGCTTCAACTTTTTGCCGCGCATTTTGCAGCACAGGGATCAGCGTCTGCTGATCGATATCACTGAACGCGGCCAGACGATCCGCCAGCGCCAGCGCATTGTTTTCAGGAACCAGCCAGCCAGAATGCTCAGAGGTTATCAGCTCCGGGATGCCGCTGTGCAGGGTCGAGACTACCGGAATGCCGACCGCCATCGCCTCCATCAGCGCCACGGGAATGCCTTCCATATCGCCGTCGGCGCCGGTTACGGAAGGCAGCAGGAACACATCCGCGTCATCAAGCATGGCTTTCACTTCGTGGCTCGGCTTGAAGCCCGGCATCTCGACCACGTCTTCCAGCTGATACTGTTCAATCAGCGTGCGCAGGCGACGCTCCCACGGCCCGATACCCAGGATGCGGTAGTGGAAGTCCACACCACGCGCCTTCAGCTGGCGACAGGCTTCGATGGCTACGTGCAGCCCTTTCTTTTCGGTCAGGCGGGCAACAGAGATAATTTGCAGCGGCTTGCCCGGCACCTTGACCGGTCGCTGGGTAAAGCGTTCCATGTCTACGCCCATGCGTGAAACGGTGATTTTCTCGCTCGGGCACCCCATGGTTTTCAGGCGCCCGGCCCACAGGTTGCTTATCGGCAGCATCATGTCGCCACGGCGAAACAGCTGCTGATATTCCGGCGTGTAGTGGTTCAGCACTTCCCGGCTGGAGATGTCGATACCGTGGAAAATGGTTGCGATTTTGCCGTCAATCACCCCCAGCTCACGCAGTTTTGCCGCCGTTACGCCCGCCGGGCCAAAGTGGGCGATAAAGACATCGGCCCGGTACGGCTGGGCCGTTTGCCCGCAAATGGCGGATAAGATCAGGTTGCGGGCCTCCGCCCCATAGCGCGACATATTCAGCGCCCGCCACGTCGAGGCGCGATGCAGGCCGCGCAGCGTCTGGCTGGCGCGATGGCGCAGTTTGTTCATCCGTCCGGCGGGTTCGTCCTGCAACCAGCGGGTTTTTGCCTCCAGCCCATACCGGGTATACGCCGCATGGGTGTTTTGCGTATCGCCCTTTTGCAGGGCGATAATCTCCACGTCATACCCCATATCGATAAACGCGGTGATTTGGTTCAGCACAAAAGTTTCAGACGACAGCGGAAATTTCAGTAAGAAGAAACCAACCTTCATTTCCCCTCCCGGACGCGGTCGAGTACGGATTTCACCATGCCAATACCTTTTTCGCGTTCGGCTTTTACCGCCACCGCCAGACGTTCGTTGATCGCAGGCAACTGGCCGAGCGTGTCACCTACCATCGCACCCAGCGACCCGTCCAGCAGATGACGAATATCGACGGCCATTTCCGGCATACCGAGCTGCTGCATAATGCCCGCGGACTTGTGTTCGTAGTTAATGGCGATGGCTGGCGTGCCGAAGTTCATCGAGATAATGGCCGAGTGCAGACGCGTGCCCACGGTCAGGTCGCAGGCGGAGAGCAGCTTGCCCATCTCCAGATCGTTCAGCTCGTCCATCACCACGTGATAGCGGGACGGATCGTTCACCAGGTTGCGCAGGTTGAGCGCCACCATACGGTCATCTTTGTTGTAGCTGTCGATACCGGTACAGGTGGAAAGCGCCAGCACCTGGTAACCGCTGTCCAGCATGCGGTTCACCACGTCGGCAAAGGCTTTTTCGTACGCCGCCTGGGTCGTGCCGAGGCGTTTATCGAACGGCGCAAGTTCACGGAGGGTAATGGCGACGGTTTTCTGCTTTGCCGCCACGTCCAGCCAGTGCTGTACCGCGTAGCTGGCCTGGAAGCTTTCATCCTGATGATCCACCAGCCAGGCGGTGTCTACACCGTGCTCCACTTTGGTGGTGTCAATTTCGCTGCGCTTCATCATGTCGAGGCTGACCGATTCACGCAGGATCAGCGCGTCGCAGTGGCCGAAGACATAGTTCGCCAGCTGGTTGAACTGCGGATCCTGGAATGGCCCGACGCTGTGGCCGATCATAAACAGCGGCTTTTTCGCCATGAATGTACAAAGCGCATGCTCAAACTGCGGCACGCCGTAGAGATCGACGAAGAACGAACCGCCCACCTGAATAATGGCGTCATAGCCGGACAGCAGACGCACAAAATCGGTAAAGCCCTGCGCAATGGCGATGTTGCGCAGCTTGCCGGTGTCGGTCACGCGAGAAAGCAGCACCTGATGCTGGTAGCGGCGACGCAGGACTTTCTTCACGCGCCCCATCACGCCCGCAGCGTTGTTGTGCTGTTTCATCTGGCTGTAGAGCGGGTCGCCCATCACCGGGCGGTTCAGTAACCAGGATGAGCTGACCGGATAACGGCTCATCACATCCACTTCAGTCTCAGGCTTAAGGGTGTTAATTGCATCCAGTAAACCGCGCAGGATGGCGCTGTCGCCACGGTTGCCGCAGGTATGGTTGCCAAGAATAAGTAATTTCATAATGGCCTCGTAAAATTAGCCTGCGCGAAGCAGCGTTTTCATTTTTTCGTTACGGCAAAACTGGCGCTTCATCTCGACCACCAGCGCATTGCGTGACAGCACAATCATCACGCCGAACGCCAGCGCGCCTGCCGCGACCTGCACCGCAAGCAGTGCCGCCAGCGGCAGATGCCCGTTGAGCACCACGCCCAGGCCGTAGCTCACCGCCAGCGTCGGCAAGGAGAGATAAAACGGCAGCCACAGGCTGAGGATGTACTGACGGTAGCTGGAGCCCAGCACCGGTTTGATCATCACGAAGTAGCTCAGCACGGTATTGAAGATTTGCACCAGCAGGAAGCCGAGCGTCACGCCAATGGCGCCCGCCATGTGCCCGCCCACAATAATTGCCGGAATAAACAGGAAGGTTTTAAACACGTTGAACTTGAAGCTGATATCCACGCGCGCCTTTGCCATCAGCAGAGAACCAATCGGGTTCCCCACCGAGCGCAGCAGCCCCACGACGCACAGCAGTTGCAGGATTGGGATGATGCTGTTCCACTTCTCGCCAAACACCAGCGGTACGAAATTGCTGGCGACCACCATCAGCCCCAGCAGGACCGGGAAGTTGATGATCCCCACCACGGAGAGCAGCTTGTAAAAGTTCACGCGCAGCTTCTCGGTATCGTCCTGGATTTTGGCGAACGCCGGGAACAGGACGCGGGTAATAATCGGGTTGAGCTTCATCGGCGGGACAACCGCGACGTTATACGCCAGGTTGTAGCCACCCGCGACGCTCGCGCCCAGAATGCGCGCCAGCACCAGCGTGGAGAGGTTAGTATTTACGTAGTTGATAATGCTGTCTGCCGTCAGCCACGCGCCGAAGCGCAGGTTGGATGAAACAGACGCCAGCGAAAAATGCAGCCCCGGGCGATAAATCTTACGGCCAAAGAAGCCGAATAGCAGCGTGCGCACGGCAGAGTTAACGAGGTAGCCGAGGATGGCGGTCATCGCCAGCGGCCAGAAATGGGCGCTGACCACGGTGAAGGTAAAGCCCGCCAGCACGGCGCTGGTCTCAATCATGCCGATTTTGTTGAACTCCAGCTCTTTCTGCATCAGCGCGCGGAACTGCTGCCCGTGCGGGATCACCACGAAAGCGAACGACAGGGTACGCATCAGCGGCGCCAG
Organism: Enterobacter cloacae complex sp. AR_0002; assembly: GCF_001922365.1. Taxonomy (NCBI): domain Bacteria; kingdom Pseudomonadati; phylum Pseudomonadota; class Gammaproteobacteria; order Enterobacterales; family Enterobacteriaceae; genus Enterobacter; species Enterobacter cloacae complex sp. AR_0002. The sequence goes on along the minus strand of NZ_CP018814.1, from coordinate 579,313 downwards.
GTCCGGGTTATGCAGCACGCCGGCAATCACATCGCTCAGCAGGAACACCAGCACAAAAACGAAGATACCCAGCCCGACGTTCAGCCAGTAGAGGGTGGTCAGCTCCAGATGGCTGATCTCTTTGCGCTGGATAATGGAGTTGGCGATACCAAAGTCCGACAGCGTATCGGCCAGGGCGATAATCACCAGCGAGACGGTCAGCAGACCAAACTGGTGATTATCGATAATGCGCGCCAGCACCGTCATCTGCACCAGGCCGAGGCCAATGATGACGATGGTGGCCATGGCTGACCATTTCGCACCGCTGATGGTTTTTTCTCGTAAGCTCATCTTAGTACGCCGCTTTGTTCACGAAACCTTTGAAAATGGTCAGAAAAACAATCTTGATATCGAACCAGAGGCTCCACTCGCGGATGTACTCCAGATCGAACTCGATACGTTTTTCCATTTTTTCCAGCGTGTCGGTCTCGCCGCGCCAGCCGTTGATCTGCGCCCAGCCGGTGATGCCCGGCTTCACCTTATGGCGCAGCATGTAGCCTTCAATCAGGGTACGGTACTGCTCGTTATGGGCCACGGCGTGAGGACGAGGCCCGACGATGGACATCCCGCCGGTGAACACGTTGATGAACTGCGGCAGCTCATCGAGCGAGGTACGACGCAGGAAGTTACCCACGCGGGTGACGCGCGGATCGTTCTGCGTCGCCTGGGTCACCACCTTGTCGTTCTCCATCACCTTCATGGAGCGGAATTTCCACACCATGATCGGCTTACCGTCCATGCCGTAGCGGGTCTGACGGAAGATGATCGGCCCCGGCGAGCTGAGCTTCACCGCCAGCGCAATGCAGCACAGCACCGGGGAGATGAGCAGCAGGATCAGGGACGAAAGCACGATATCTTCCACGCGCTTCAGCACGCGGTTAATCCCCGACAGCGGCGTGTCGTACAGCGGAACAACCGGTACCCCGTTCACCTCTTCAATACGGGAGTGGAGAATATTGAAGGTGAAGACATCCGGGATGAGGATCACCGAGCAGGTGGTATCCGCCAGCTCGCGCATCAGTTTCTTGATGCGGGATTCATCTTTCATCTGCATGGCGATGTAGACGTTATGAATTTTGCCGGCTTTCGCATCGTCAATAAGCTGTTCGTAGTTACCAGCCCAGTCGGACGGCACGCCGCCGGGCTTCGCGTCGTGATAAATCCCGACCACTTCAAAACCTAACCACGGCTCTTTGCGGAAGCTGTCGAGCAACACCTGCCCCACCGGCAGATCGCCCGCCACGGCAACGAAGCGACGGTTATACCCGCGGTTGCGCAGCCAGCCCGCGCCAAAGCGGATCAGCGAGCGGCAGACCACCATGCCAATGCTGGTTAACAGATACCAGCAGAGATAGGTCACAAGACGGTTATCAAAATCATGGCTGAACGCCACCAGGCCTGCGCTGAAAATCAGGCTTAAGGTCCAGTTCTGGAGCAGCAGCATCAGTTCGGTGGTCATTTTGACGCCGCGCCATGAACGATAGAAATCGGTCATGCCGCCGATCATCTGAAACACCACCAGCGCAATCAACGCCATCAGCAAGTGCATGTATAAAAACGACTGCCCGCTGACCCAACACACCGCCCACAGTCCGCCGACCATGATGGTGATATCAGAAAAACGCTGCACCATAGAGATTAACGATGCATTCGTTCTCGCTCGTTCGCGCTTTTTTAGATTTGTCATCGTTGTTCCTTTAGTTCTAAACCTTACCCCTCACCCTACCCCTCTCCCCAAACGGGAGAGGGAACTTGAACACCCTCTCCCCTTTGGGGAGAGGGCTGGGGTGAGGGGCAGTTATTACTGATTCAACAGCGCCAGAATGTCCTTCGTTCGGGCTTCCATCAGCGCGGTGTCAGCGCGGGACTCCACGTTCAGGCGCACCACCGGCTCGGTATTGGACGAGCGCAGGTTGAAGCGCCACTGCGGGAACGCCATGCTGATACCGTCGGTACGGTCAATCTCCAGCGCATGAATGGCAAAGTGCTGTTCCACGCGGGCAATGGCCTCAGCGGGCTGTGCCAGTTTGCTGTTGATCTCACCGCTCGCCGGGAACGCCGCCATGCGGTCGCGCACCAGTTCGCCCAGGCTCTGCCCTTTCAGGCACAGCAGCTCGGTCACAAGCAGCCACGGGATCATCCCGCTGTCGCAGTAGGCAAAATCACGGAAATAGTGGTGGGCGCTCATCTCGCCGCCGTAGATGGCGTCTTCCTCACGCATACGCTCTTTGATAAACGCGTGGCCGGTTTTGGACATCACCGGCTCGCCGCCCGCGGCCTTCACCACGTCGACGGTGTTCCAGGAAAGACGCGGATCGTGAATGATTTTCGCCCCCGGGTTTTTCTCGAGGAACGCTTCCGCCAGCAGGCCAACGATGTAGTAGCCTTCGATAAACTGCCCTTTCTCATCGAACAGGAAGCAGCGGTCGAAGTCGCCGTCAAAGGCGATACCCATATCGGCGCCGTGCTCAATCACCGCGTTGCGGGTGTCGTCGCGGCACTCCGGCAGCAGCGGGTTAGGAATACCGTTCGGGAAGTTGCCGTCTGGCGTGTTGTGCACTTTGACGAAGGTCACCGGCACGTTCAGCGCCTTAAAGCGGGCTTCAAGTGCGTCTACAACCGGGCCTGCCGCGCCGTTGCCGGAGTTAATCACCAGCTTCAGCGGTTTGAGGTTTGCCACATTGATGTAGCCCAGCAGGTGGTCGATGTACTCTTTTTGCAGGTTAATCTGCTTATAGCTGCCGCGCTTCGCTTCGTTCACCGGCGGGAAGTCATTGGCCTCGGCCAGACGCTGCACGTCACGCAGACCGGTGTCGCCGCTGATAGGACGCGCGCCCTTGCGCACCAGCTTCATGCCGTTGTAGTCCATCGGGTTATGGCTGGCGGTCACTTCGATACCGCCGTCCACGCCCAGGTGGAAGGTGGCAAAATAGATCTCTTCGGTACCGGAAAGGCCAATGTCCAGCACATCGACGCCCGCGTCCTGTAGCCCTTTCGCCAGCGCCAGCTTCAGGGATTCGCTTGTCAGACGCACGTCGCCGCCAAGCACGATAGTTTGTGGTTTCAGGTATTCGCCGTACGCGCGGCCGATGCGCCACGCAATGTCTTCGTTCAGCTCTTCGCCCAGCTTGCCGCGAATATCGTAGGCTTTAAAACAGGTTAATTTTTCCATGATGACCCCTTTTTCAGGCAACAGTTGGCCCTGACCATGTAATGGCCAAATTTATTTTTTTCATTCGTAGGCCCGGTAAGCGCAGCGCCACCGGGCATGATGCGGAGTGCTACACGCGCCCGTAGCGATCCTGGAAGCGGATGATGTCGTCCTCTTCCAGATAGGAGCCGGAACGCACCTCAATTAAGTCGAGCGGAATTTTCCCCGGGTTTTCCAGACAGTGCGTGGCGCCCAGCGGAATATAAATGGACTCGTTTTCACCGAGCAGCTTCACTTCACCGTCGATGGTCACTTTGGCGGTCCCTGCCACCACCACCCAGTGTTCGGCGCGGTGATGGTGCATCTGCACCGACAGCCCTTCTCCCGGCTTCACGGTGATGCGTTTCACCTGATAACGCTCGCCGGCGTCGATGGAGTCATATTTGCCCCACGGGCGGTAGACTTCACGGTGAATATGGTGTTCGTGACGGCCATCGGCCTTGATCTTCTCCACCACTTTTTTAACGTCCTGCACGGCATTACGGTCGGCAATCAGCACCGCGTCTTTGGTCTGCACGACCACCAGATCCTTCACCCCTACCGTAGTGACGAGGCCAGATTCGGCGTAGACGTAGCTGTTTTCCGTTTTGTGGCTGATCACATCCCCGTGATGGACGTTACCCTCCGGGGTATGCGCGCTGATCTCCCACAGTGACGACCAGGAGCCGACGTCGCTCCAGCCCGCATCCATCGGTACCACTACCGCATCTGCCGTACGTTCCATCACCGCATAGTCAATGGACTCTTCCGGACAGGCGAGGAAGGCTTCTTCGTCCACGCGGATAAAATCGAGATCCGGATCCACCACCGCCATCGCTTTTTCGCAGGCGCTTAAGATATCCGGGCGATATTTTTCCAGCTCTTCCAGGTAGCGACCGGCGCGGAACAGGAACATACCGCTGTTCCAGTAGTATTCACCGCTGGCGACATACGCCTGCGCGGTTTCCAGATTCGGTTTTTCGACAAACTGCGCCACGTCAAAGGCCACGCTGTCGCCTTCACCAGGCGTAACGCTGCCGCGGCGAATGTAGCCATAGCCGGTTTCCGGGAGATCCGGCACGATGCCGAAGGTCACCAGCTTGCCGTTCTCAGCGTAAGGAATCGCGGCGCGTACCGCGTCGCGGAAGGCCTCTTCCTGCTGGATGACGTGGTCAGCCGCCAGCACCAGCATCAGCGGGTCGCAGTCCGGGCTGCTGCGTTTTGCTGCCAGCGCCGCAAGGGCAATGGCAGGCGCCGTGTTGCGTCCGGCAGGCTCCAGAATGATATTTTCGGTCAGTTTGTTCAGCTGGCGCAGCTGCTCGGCAACGATAAAGCGGTGCTGCTCGTTACAGATCACCACCGGGCTTTCACACTCCACGCCGTGCAGACGGTTAACCGTCGTTTGCAGCATGGTGAGGTCGCCTTTCAGGCACAGAAATTGTTTTGGATAAAGCACGCGGGACAGTGGCCACAACCGGCTCCCGGATCCACCCGCCATTACGACCGGATACAAAGTGGTTTGACTCATGATTTATCCCCGTATATCTGCAATAAATTGGCTCAGCACGTTCTCTTTCTCGAGCGTGCGTTCGGCATATTCACGTGCCACCGTGTTCTCTTTTGGCATGGCGAGTGCCTGCTCAATTCCGGTCACCAGCGCAGGAACCGATTCAGGCTCTACGCAAACGGCAATGCCCGGGTAGCTGTTGCACAGCTGGCCTAATTCTGTTGCGGCTTCTGCCGTAATCACCGCATTTCCGCCCACTGCCAGAATGTTGGTCAGCTTGGACGGCAGCACCGCATCCGCCGCGCCGCGTTTTTGCACCACCAGATGGCAGTCCGCCATTTTCAGCAGCGCGGGCAGCGCGTCATAAGACTGAAGCGGGAAGAAGCGGATGTTGGTCAGTCCGCGCTCGCTGGCCATTTTTTCCAGCCGCGCTTTACCACCGCCCTGCCCGACTATTACGAACATCCACGGGTGTTCGCTCAGCTGAAGCGCGGCGTCAATCACGCTCTCCAGCCCCTGTTTTTCGCCGATGTTGCCTGAGTAAAGAATGATTTTTTGCTCAGCAGGCAACCCGAGTTGCGCGCGCAACGCCTGCGCGTCCTGGTCTGTCACATCGCGGAAGCGCGCCACTTCGGACCAGTTCGGAAAGAAGATCACTTTTTCCGCCGGGACGCCCTTCTCCTGCGCCTTGTTCATCATCGAGCGCGAGATGGTCGAGACGTAATCCACGTTGTGCAGGCCGCTGCGCTCAAAGGCGCTGGCGAGCTTCGCCACCTTGCCGCCCTTGCCTTTCCCGGCCATACCCAGCCCGAGCATGGCGTCCACTTCATAATCCTGAATGTGCAGCAGGGTGCGCGCGCCGGAGAGTTTTCCCAGCAGGCGCATGCCTGGCGTGCAGAACAGGGTCGGCACCACGCCGATGATGCGATCCGGCTTCCAGCGACGCTGCGCCATCAGCGGGAAGAAACTGCTCAGGGCAAAGCTGCCCAGATGAATTAAACGTTTCAGCGTCGAGGGCTGTTTCGGCACGTAGAGCGGGCAGCGCCAGACGGTCGCGGCGCCCTCTTCGCGGCGGTAGCGCCAGCTGGAATAGCGTTCGCCTACCTTCCACTCCGGGTAATACGGCGGGGCAGTAATCACCCGCACGTCATGTCCCTGGCTCGCCATCCACTCGACCATCTCGCCGGTGTATTTCCCGATACCGGTAAGCTCCGGCGAGTAGTTAATTCCGTAGACGAGGATTTTCATAGACCTGGCACCTCGGCCTGACGTTCCGCAAGGAAGTACGCCCGACTGTTGTCATGGACGTTGTCGCTTGCCAGCAGCGCCTCTGGCGTTAACCAGCGGTAATCGTCATGCTGAGAATCAGGCAGACGCAGGTCTGCCTCACTCACCTTCAGGCGGAACCCCAGCACGACGTAGTGCGTGGTGAACCCGGTGCCTGAAAAGTTATCGTCATAGAAGTGCTGCCAGACCCCGTAAAACTGGCCCGCTGCCATCGGCAGTTGCAGGCCCAGTTCCGCCAGAGTGAGACGCTCGAAGGCATCTGCCAGCGTCTCATCCTTCTGCACGCGCCCGCCGGGCACGAACCAGAAGCCCTGTGCAGGACGATTGGTTCGTTTCCCCAGCAAGAACTCGCCGCGTTCGTTCTCCACGATCAAATCAATTGAGATCAGCGGAGTGGAACGCACTACCGTGGCAAAATCTTCCTGACTTAAAAACATCATTACCCCCGGAAGCGGTGCTGGTTTTCCAGGAACCACTGGTAGGTGCTGGCCAGCCCCTGCTCCAGTGAGACCTCGTGATACCAGCCCAGCTGATGCAGACGGGTCACGTCCAGCAGCTTGCGCGGCGTGCCGTCCGGTTTGGTGGCGTCAAACACCACGCGTCCTTTGTAGCCCACCACCTGCGCGATGGTCTGCGCCAGCTCGCGAATGGTGCAGTCCACGCCGGTCCCGACGTTAATGTGCGACAGCATCGGCTCGGTGTTTTCCTGCCACACTTCGCGATCCAGCTCCATGACGTGAATGCTGGCCGCCGCCATATCGTCCACGTGAAGGAACTCGCGCATTGGCGTACCGCTGCCCCACACCACCACGTCCGGGGCGTTTTCGGCAGTCGCCTCGTGGAAACGACGCAGCAGCGCCGGGATCACGTGGGAATTGCTCGGGTGGAAGTTGTCGTGCGGTCCGTACAGGTTGGTCGGCATCACCGAGCGATAGTCGCGGTTATACTGACGGTTGTAGGATTCACACAGCTTGATCCCGGCAATTTTGGCAATCGCATACGGCTCGTTGGTGGCTTCAAGCGTGCCCTGCAACAGTTCGCTCTCGGCGATCGGCTGCTTCGCCATTTTCGGGTAGATACAAGATGAGCCGAGGAACAGCAGCTTGTTCACGTTGTGCAGATGCGCCGCGTGAATGATGTTGCTCTCAATCATCATGTTCTCGTAGATGAAATCCGCCGGGTAGGTATTGTTAGCGATAATGCCGCCCACCTTCGCCGCCGCCAGATACACCTGGTCGATACGTTCACTGGCGAAGAAGTCCTGCACCGCTTTGCTGTCAAGCAGGTTCAGCTCGTCGCGGGTGCGAACAATCACCTCCACGTCACCGCGCTGTTCCAGCTGGCGAACAATCGCGGAACCCACCATTCCGCGATGACCGGCGACAAAAATACGTTGTTTTGTCATTCTCAGGACTCCAGCGCGATGGCAACCTCGTAGCCATGAGACTTGAGCAGGGAGTGTTTTTTCGCTGCTTCAAGATCTTTGGCCACCATCTCGGATACCATTTCTTGCAGGGTGGTTTCTGGTTTCCAGCCCAGTTTCTCGTGCGCTTTGGTTGGGTCGCCCAGCAGGGTTTCCACTTCAGCAGGACGGAAGTAACGCGGATCAACCTGGACAATCACGTCGCCTGGCTTCACGCCCGGTGCGTCATGGCCGGTCACGGAAACAACGATACCCTTCTCTTCCACGCCCGTGCCCTCAAAGCGCAGCTTGATGCCCAGCTGTGCCGCAGCCATCTCAACGAACTGACGTACGGAGTACTGCACGCCGGTCGCAATCACGAAGTCTTCTGGCTGCTCCTGCTGCAACATCATCCACTGCATTTTCACGTAGTCTTTCGCATGACCCCAGTCACGCAGGGAATCCATGTTGCCGAGGTGCAGGCAAGACTCCAGGCCCTGAGCGATGTTAGCGATCGCGCGGGTGATTTTGCGGGTCACGAAGGTTTCGCCGCGACGTGGAGATTCGTGGTTGAACAGAATGCCGTTACAGGCGTACATGCCGTAGGATTCACGGTAGTTCACGGTGATCCAGTAGGCGTACAGTTTCGCCACAGCGTACGGAGAACGCGGGTAGAACGGCGTGGTCTCTTTCTGCGGAATTTCCTGCACCAGACCGTACAGCTCAGAGGTGGATGCCTGGTAGAAGCGAGTTTTCTTCTCAAGACCCAGGAAGCGAATCGCTTCCAGCAGACGCAGCGTACCCATGGCGTCCACGTCAGCGGTGTACTCCGGGGATTCGAAGGAGACCGCAACGTGGCTCATCGCGCCCAGGTTGTAGACTTCATCCGGCTGTACTTCTTGCAGGATACGGGTCAGGTTGGAGGTATCGGTCAGGTCGCCGTAATGCAGGTGGAATTTCGGGTTCGCCGCGTGAGGATCCTGGTAAATATGATCGACACGCTCGGTATTGAATGAAGAGGCACGACGCTTAATACCGTGAACTTCATACCCTTTTTCCAGCAGTAACTCTGCCAGGTAAGAACCATCCTGCCCGGTAACGCCGGTGATGAGAGCGACTTTAGACATGTTTATATTCCTCTACTTATGAATTTAATCAGTTTCAACGCGTTCGCGTATCACCACTGCGGGGTTGCCACGGCAAATTTTATTTGCCGGAAGCGATTTAAAAACGCTGCTGCGGGCACCGACTACCGTGCCATCGCCAACAGAAACACCGGGTGCAACAAAGACGTCTGTTGCCAGCCAGCATTTTTCACCGATCACAACAGGCGAAGCGGTAATATCAAAATGCGGGCTCATAAAATCGTGGCTGCCGGTGCACAAATAACACTTCTGTGAAACCACCGAATTTGCGCCAATCGTAATCTCACCAAGGGTATATAACACTGCGTCATCCCCAACCCAGGCGTAATCCCCAAGCGTTAATTTCCAGGGATAAGTAATTTTCACCGAAGGTCGAATGACTACGTTTTTTCCTATTTTTGCGCCAAACAGACGCAGTAAAAATGCGCGCCAGCGGTACAGTATTTGCGGCGACCAGGCAAATAACGTTGCCTGTACAGCCCACCACAGTTGAACTTTAATACCGCTCCCGCCCCGAAAACCTTTCGGTACGGAGAATCCATTTAATTCCTGCATTACGTTTCCTTATATCTCAGGCTTTGTTATATAAGGCTTTCGCTTTACCCGTCGTTTTCAGACGTAAGAAATAAGATAATTCCGCCCAGAACCCCGGCACGCGTAATATTTTACGCTGCACGTTTTTCGCATCCTGGCACAGTTCCAGATTATTCGAGGTTGACACGCCGCCCATTGAAAATTCAGATACCAGTCCTTTAATTCGACGGAACGGGTAGCCAGATTTGTAAAGGCTGGCGGCCAGGGCATAATCTGATGACACTTTATAGCGCAAATCGTAAGGCTGTTTTTTCAGGCCGCTCATTGGGAAGAAAATAGCCTGATGGCTGGCCGGGAGGCTGTGGTAGATATACCAGCCTGGTTTCGCACCGCGCAGCGCTTTTTTCCCCTCGCCGAAATCAAGCAGCGCATCACCGATAAACATGGCATCTTCTTTCTGGCGCGCCAGCTGACGGGCAAACAGCGCCACATCTTCATGGAACACATCGCCGGAATTGAGGAAGATGGCGTAACGCCCCTGCGCCATGTTGATGCCTTTATTCATGGCATCGTAAATGCCTTTATCTTTCTCGCTGATGTAACGTAAGTTAAACTCACCGTTGAGTTTTTCCAGGAACTCCGCCGTGCCGTCGTTCGAGCCGCCATCGACCACGATCCACTCAAACGTGAGGCTCGGATCGCGCGCCAGGTTGCGCAGCGAGCGCCAGGTTTTTACCACCCCTTCGTAGTTACGAAAGGCGACAGTAATGACGCTAAGAAACATAAATCACCTCATTTCGTCATACGCTCGTAATATTCAGCGCCTTGCGCAAAATAAACGGACATACAATTAAGAATGCATATTCCGGGCTAAATATTGACCCGGTAAAAAACAACGACACCGGTGTGAACAGATAAAGTTGCACGCGAAAGTTCTGGTTATCACCAAACGCGTTAATCATCATTTTGAAAACTTTAAACAGATACCACAGTGTCAACAGTACGGCGAACCAGGAAAAATAGATAATTAACAGATACAGACCATTGTCTATGGTTTTACCGACATCCGCACCGTTAAAGATTCCGAATGATGCAACATATTCATAAAGTGAGCCGAATCTTACTACGCCATCTATATGGGTTAAGGAATAACCCACCATCACCAGTGGACCAATGATGCGATAATAGGACGATGACCCTTCCGTTCCCAAATCACCCAGACGCTCAGAAATGTACGGAAACGCAAATATCACGCCCACTAAAAATACCGTCAGAGAGATTATCGCCAGCGGCAGTTTTTTCTTAATCGCCTCTTTGTTCAGGTACTGGAACGCCCACTCCAGCAGGTAAAACAGAATAAACGTCATTACCCCGGAGAACGACCCTGACAGAACGATTCCTGCAAGAATCATAGCATCGGTCTTGGGGGTTTTGATACCGAACTGTTTGATGCTGAGCCAAATTGAGATTAATGCCAGAGCAAAAAACGCCGGTTCAAAATAGAGCGCGGTTGTACGCTTGCCACCAAACTTAATGAAGTTCAGTACATAGCTGTTACTGTATATAAGATATTTCGAAATTATTTCCATCAGGCTGCTTCCGCCTGTGAGAATAATTTGCGCCATCTCCATTGCCGCAAGCACAACAATCAGCCCGACGACAATATAAAAGAACCTGAGGATTTTCCTATAATTGTGCGGAGAAATAGTTTTAAAGCGAATACTCCACACCATGCCAATAATGATAACGATATAAACAAACAGCATGGTGGAGGTGACATATTTGCTGGCGTCCAGCGACTGACCAAAGATGTAGTTAAACGCCGTAAGACCAAACCCGATGCCCAGCGCAATCATCAGCTTTTTGAGGTTAAGCTTGTCAACGTAAAGCAACAGCAGAACCGGCAGGAAGGTGACGATAGTGATCGGGAAGCTTTCGCCGAGCTGGGCAATCTTAACGTTGACCAGCAGGTAGATCAGCGGCAGCAGCAGATAACTACAGATTCTGATAGAACGAGACATACTCCTCCAGCATCTGTTGTCCACTGTACGCTTTACGGCTGCGGTTGCGGAACGATTCCAGGTCCGTGCCAAAAACAGCCTGCGCGATATCGGCCTTCGACAACTGCACCAGCGGCAGCACCTCGTTTTCACTGAAGGTTTTACCGCCGGATTTCTCCAGCACTTCCCGCGCGGCGTCGCTGTGGGTGGCAATCACCGGCACGCCGATGGAAAGCGCTTCGCACAGGATCAGCGGGTAGTTGTCCACGCGGGAGCTGAACACCAGCGCGTCCATACCGTTCAGCGCGCTCATCAGTTTGCGTTTGTCGGTTTCAAACCCGTGGTTCACCACGTTAGCGCCTTCAAACGGGGAGAATTTGCCAAAGGTATGCAGCTCAATCTTGTCGCCGAGCGCCATCATGTCGCGCACCAGCTGCTGGTTGGTTTTGCCGTCGTAACGCAGGTCATGGGCGACGACCGCAATTTTCGGCTTACCGGCGGTAACGGCTACGGGCGTCAGTTCGGCCAGGATCGCTTCCGTCGCCACATCAATACCGTTGTTGATGATCTGGCAACGCCCTGCTCCGTACAGGCTATTAAAAGCATCCGCCACGTGCTGGCTTGGGGAGATAAAGGTGCAGCCGAGCGAGAGCATATCGCGGAACAGCTGACGCTTATCCTCAACCAGCTGATGCGCGCGATCGATCTTCACCGGCGGGTAGTTGCTGAGCGTAGGGCATTTCTGACAGTTATCTTTCCAGCCTTCGCAGCCGTCGGTAAAGGCGCAGCGTCCGGTCACGCTCCAGTGGTCGTGCAGCGTCCAGACGAATCGGGTATCCGGCTTATGCGCCTTCACCTTGCCACAAAACGCCACCACCTCTTCCAGATTCAGCCAGTAGCTGTGCAGCACGTGAAAGTGCAGCACAACCGGGCCGCGAGTGCGGGTGACGGTGCGGTAGAGATTATTCAGGTTGCCGAACAGGTCGCGGTTAAACAGGCGGAACAGCGCGATATTGGCGATGGAGGTCAGACGTGGCGTCTGTTTCAGCACCTGCGGATAGTTATCATGGCTGACGCTTTTCTTGCCACCTTTGCCGTAACCGTAAACGAAGCGCGACTGTAATCCTTTTTGCAGCGCGCGCTGGTGCAGATCCAGCGCTACGCCTGCCGCCCCGCCCTCTGCGAGGCGTACGTTAAATTGCAGAATGTTCATTTTATCACCTTCACGCGGGCTTTCTCGCCCACCACCAGCGCGTTGTCCGGAATGCTGTCCAGCACCACGCTGCCTGCGCCAATCGTCACGTTATTGCCCACGGTAATGTCCCCGATCATCACCACGTTGGCGCCCAGCTCGACGTTATTGCCGATGACCGGGCAGGCCAGGCTGTCCGGCCCGCGGTTGCCGATCGTCACCCCGTGGCGAATGGTGAAATCATCACCCGCGACGACGAACTTGTTGATGACCACCGCATAACCGTGATGAATGGTAAAGCGGCGGCCAATGGTGGCTGCGGCCTGAATTTCATAGCCAAAAAAGCATTCGGTGATGATGCGGTACAGCACCAGCACCGGCGCGGCCCAGATATTGTTCAGCACATTTTTTTTGCGCCACACCGAGCAAAAGTGCGCAATACGGTAGGCCAGAACCATGCAGCACGGGCGCAGGCTCCAGCTGTTAGCGCGACAATCTTCCAGAAACATTATTTCCCCCGAAGCCCGTCAGCCAGACGCTTGCCGTTACGTACCGACAGCAGCGTCAGCAACGTGCGCCAGTTCATGCGCTTGTTACGGATCTGATACAGGGTGAAGAGCTGATACTTCCGGCTGGCACGGTCAAACTTGTCCTTGTGCTTGCGGTAAAAATGGAAGTAGCCCGAGAATTTCTTCGGCGACGAGGTGATTTGCATCTCCCCGTGATTGATGTGCAGGATCTGCGTGGCCTCTTCCACCTTCCACGGCTCGCCGTACTCCACCACCATCCGCAGGAAAATGTCGTAATCCTGCGCGGCCTTCAGCTCGGTATCGAACAGGCACTCCTTAAAGCGCCATGCCCAGGTAAACACCTGATTGCCGATAATGTTGCGCTTGTAGAACAGGCGTCGGGAATACGGTGATTTCGGATACAGCGGCAGGCTGGCCGGCTGCGAATAGACCTCGCCCTGGCAGACATAGTCATTGGCATACAGAAACGCGTGGGTCACCAGCTGCGCTTTGTGCGACAGGAAGATCGACAGACGGTTTGGCGTCCATTCGTCATCGTCGTCGATACCGGTCAGATACTGCCCTTTCGCCTGCATAATCGCCTGGTTGCGCACCGCACACGCCCCGGAGTTGATAGCGTTGTGCGTGTACACCACGCGCGGGTCGTTCAGGTCTTCAACAAACTTTTGCAGTTGTTCGTAAGAGGAGGAACAGTCATCCACGATAATCAGTTCCCAGTTATCGTAATCCTGACGCAGGACCGATTTAATCGCGCGGATCGCCAGCTGCTGACGATTCCATGTCGGCATATAGATAGAAATCAAAGGGCGTTGTGTGGTCATATTTTCCCCTCACCCCGGCCCTCTCCCCATAGGGGAGAGGGTGAAAGGCATCCAGTGGTTATCATTACGTTCGTCCCCCAAATCCAGCACCGAACAGTCCCCTCTCCCCTTTGGGGAGAGGGTTAGGGTGAGGGGTGTGGGGTGCATTTTGTTATTTACTGTCAGACTTGTATTCGTACTCGTAATAGCCGTAATCCTGATACCCGGTCGCGCGGCGGAAGATGGAGTTCAGAATGACCCCCTTCACCTCAATACCGTTCTGCTCAAAGCGGCTCAGGCTGGTTTCCACTTCCTTCAGGGTGTTCACCGCATAGCGTGCGACCATCAGCGTGGTGCCCGCATGACGCCCTACCACGGCAGCGTCGGTGACCGCCAGAATTGGTGGGGTATCGATCAGCACCAGGTCGTAGTTTTTGCTCGCCCACTCAATCAGCTGCGTGAAGCGCTCGCTCATCAGCAGTTCAGACGGGTTCGGCGGCACCTGGCCACGCGGGATCAGGTCAAATTTCGGAATCGACGTCGGCTTGGCGCTCTCGCTGATTTCCCCTTTACCGAGCAGGATTTCCGACAGTCCGTTAACGTTGTTGGTCCCCAGCAGCTCGTGGGTGTAGCCCTTACGCATGTCGCAGTCGATCAGCAGCACGCGCTTGTTGGTCTGGCTCACCACCGCCGCCAGGTTGGCGCAGACGAAGGTTTTACCGATTGATGGGCTAACGCCGGTCATCATCAGGACGTTGTTTTTGGCCTGCATCATGGCGAAGTGGAGGCTGGTACGCAGGCTGCGCACCGCTTCAATCGCCAGGTCAGTCGGGTTACCCACGGCCAGCAGCTGGCTCTGTTTGTAACGCTTGACGCCCTTAACGGTTTTGACGCTGTCACGGGACTTCTGCCACTCGGAGAGCGGGATGCTGGCGTACACGCTGATCCCGTTCTCTTCCAGCACCTGCGGGCTTTCGATACCGCGGTTGAACAGCGAGCGCAGCAGCACGCCGACAATGGAAAGCATCAGGCCGAGAATAATGCTGCCGAGGATAATCAGCGCCTTCTTCGGCTTCAGCACGCCCGGCTGGGTAATCGCCGGGTCAACGATACGCACGTCGCCGACGGTGCTGGCTTCGGTGATTTTCAGCTCCTGCTGTTTGTTCAGCAGCTGCATGTAAACCTGCTGGCCGGATTCCACATCACGCGTCAGGCGTACAATTTCCTGCTGCGTCTTCGGCATCGCGGTCACGCGGTCATTCAGCTTCGCCTTCTCTTCTTCCAGGGTACGACGTTTCTCCAGCAAAGTGCGGTACGCCGGGTGACGTTTGGTATAGAGCTTGGAAATCTCCGCCTCTTTGAAGGTCAGCTCGTTCAGCTGCGCATCAATATTCACCATGGAGTCGAGAACCGATTTCGCCTCCAGCGGCAGATCGACGGAATCCTTGTCCTGACGGTACGCGTTCAGCTTGTTCTCAGCGTCATCCAGACGGGCGCGCACCTCCGGCAGCTGTTTACTGAGAAACGCCAGGCTTTTTGCGGCTTCCGCTGACTTGCGCTCAACGTTCTGCTCCAGATAGTTGCGGGTGATGCTATTGAGGATGTCGCGAATTTGATCCTTGTCTTCACCGGTGAAGGTCATGCTCAGAACGCCGGTGTCCTTGCCGTTTTCGGTGACGGTCAGGTTGTTTTGCAGGTTGTTGATCATCCCGAGCGTCGAGAATTTGGTGACCGTAAACTCCCCGCCCTCATGCGCCTGAATTGCGCTGACCTTGATGCTGACGCCCTCTTTGGTCAGCATCTGCCCCACCTCGCCGCGCGCGCTGAAGCCCGCGTCGCTGGTCAGCTGATACTGTTTTGGTCCCAGCACGGTCAGGGTAAAGGTTTGGTCCCCTGCCCCTTTTGGGATCACGAAGTCGGTCACTTTTACCGTATCGTTACTGCGCCCCATCAGGCGATCCCAGCCTGCGCCAAACACCGGGAAGGTGTTTTTGGTGACCGCGATATCCAGCCCCAGGTCGTGAACCGTTTTGCCCAGTACCAGGCGCGACTGAATCAGCTGAATTTCGGCTTCCGATGCCGGCGGCTTGTTGGCCAGCGCCGAGCCGATATCCTGAACCAGCGAGTTTCCGGTATTTTGTTCGATCTGCACCAGCGCGTCGGCGCTGTAAATAGGCGTCGCGAACAGCGTATAAACGATCGCCGCCACGGCAAAAATGGCGGTAATACCCAGCACCCACCATTTCGCTTCAATAACGGTCCCGACCAGGCGACCGATATCGATTTCATCACTGCCCGACGTCGGGGCGGCAGAAGGTCTTGTTTTTTCTGTCATTGTTATCCCTGCTGAGCTTTCAGTGCCTGCGCCCACTGACGGGCAGACTGGTCTAGTAAGGTGTATACCGCCTCAAAGGCCTCGCGGCTCTTGCGATACGGATCGGGAATTTCGCGCTCACCATCCCAGTGACCAAACAGCATCACCTTGCCGCGCATCTCCGGTGCGATATCGCACAGCGCGTGAATGTGGCGTTTTTCCATCGCGAGGATCAGGTCATATTCCCGGCACATCCGGCCAGAGACCTGACGGGCAACGTGCCCGTCGAGTGAGAGGTTATGCTCAAGGGCAACGCTTGCGGCACGTTCGTCGGCACCTTTTCCGACCAGCGCGCCCAGCCCTGCGGAGTCGACCGTTAACGCAGGCTGGTAATTTTTCAACAGCCTTTCAGCCGTGGGGGAACGGCAAATGTTCCCCACGCACACCACCAGAATTTTGTTAAACATCGCGGCTTACCAGTTATGAACGTCGCTCGCCGTATCCGTCATGTAGCGAACGCCACTGATGGTAGGCAGCAACTGGTTGATCAGACGGTTCCAGCGGGCAACCGGCGCGGTGGTGACATAGACCACATCGTACGGCTGGAGACGGAACGACGTTGCCATGACCAGCGACGTCGCGTCGGACATATCCAGCTGGTAGATGTTGGCAATCTTGCCCTTCGCGTTCTCGCCTTTGATAGGACGGATCACGAAGATACCGCTGGCGTTGGAGGCGGTCAGGTCGATGCCTTCCGCATTGCCCAGCGCTTCGGTCAGGGTCATACCGCTGAAGTCCATCTTGAGGGTGCTCTGTTTCTTCACTTCACCCATCACGAACACTTTCAGATCGTCATTGCGCGGCACGTACAGAATGTCGCCCGGATAGAGGAGGCGGTTCTGGGTCAGGTCACCGTTTTGCATCAGCGCCTGAAGCGAAATGCGCTGCTCTTTGCCGTTGTGGGTTAGCACCACGTTGCGCCAGTCAGCGCCGTCGGTTAAGCCGCCTGCGGCATTGATCGCATCGAGAACGGTGAGCGGGACGTTAGTGATGGCCTGCTGGCCGGATTTATTGACCTGGCCAGAGATATAGGCTTTCTGGGATCGGAACGCGGCGATATTAACGTCCACCTGCGGGTCAGCAATGTACTGCGCCAGGCGGCCGGTAATATCACTACGGATCTCAGCAAGCGTTTTACCCGCGACGTGCACTTTGCCAATGTAGGGATAGAACATGGTGCCATCGGACTGTACCCAGTTACCGGTGTCGCTTGAGCTACGGTACTGGCCCGCAGGCGTGGTCAGCTCCGGGTGATCCCAGACGGTCACGTTAATGACGTCACCCGGACCCACGCGATACTGGTAAGAGGCAATTTCCTGGTCCAAGGACATATTTGGCTGAGCAACATTTGGACGTGGGCGTAATTGTTCCACCAGACGTGGGGTTAATGGATACACATTCACCATTTTGTCGAGATCAAAATCAGCATCCTGCTGTTTAATCACATCCTTGCCCATTGTCGACATATTGCTGCCGGGAAAGACCGTGCAACCACTCATCAAGGTCACAGACACCAATAATGGCATCAATTTCATTTTGGATTTCATCATTGATTATTTATCACTTTGGCAGAGTAATTATCCTGTGCAATTAAAATAAGCGCGGGTCGTGGTGACAATCAGAATGCAGTTAATCATTTAGCAATATAACTGGCATCAGTCCTAAAAAAAGCTTATTCATCCATTGGCTATTGACAGAATAATTGAGGCTGATTCACACGCTTTCAGGCACGCTACCGCCCTTGGCTTTCAGTTACCAATCCACTGACTAAACAATGCGTTATGGTTAGACACCCTCTTGGATAAGGCCTTTTGCGAAATATATCAAACGCCTCACAGGGGCGATTGATAATGTATAACCTTCACCAAAGACCGAAACAAAAATAGCAACAAGGAGTTTTAACATTTGATGCTGGAAGAATTGTTGCAGCTAACCTAATAGCAGGCAAGGAGACAACCGTCCTAATATTCGTTTTTAAGATTAATATTAAGAGCAAAGTTTTAAGGTTTTCGGATTTTCTTTATATTGACAAAATAGATCGCCGGACCATTTATTGCGATATTTCCTAAATAACGACTTCTGTAATTAAATCTTCGCAATTAACTTATTTACACCGCCCGGCAAATGGGGTTTACCTGAGTGTAGCATTAAGAGAAATCTCACCCCGGCATTGCAATTTCCGTCGGCTTTATCCATGATCGAAGTGTGACATTAGTCATATAACAGAAGGTATTGCATTTACTATGGAATGGATTGCCGATCCATCAATCTGGGCCGGGCTGGTGACGCTGGTCGTCATCGAATTAGTGCTCGGCATTGATAACCTGGTGTTTATCGCCATCCTTGCCGATAAATTACCCCCTTCACAACGCGACCGCGCCCGCGTGACGGGTCTTCTGCTCGCCATGGTGATGCGTCTGCTGTTACTGGCCTCAATCTCGTGGCTGGTGACGCTGACCAAACCCTTATTCAGCGTGCAGGGTCTGAGCTTTAGCGCCCGCGACCTGATCATGCTTTTCGGCGGATTGTTCCTGCTGTTCAAAGCCACGGTTGAGCTTAATGAGCGGCTGGAAGGAAAAGACAGTGAAAACCCCACCCAGCGACGCGGCGCTAAATTCTGGCCGGTGGTCGCACAGATAGTGGTGCTGGATGCCGTCTTTTCTCTCGACTCCGTGATCACGGCCGTCGGGATGGTTGACCATCTGGCGGTGATGATGGCCGCCGTGATCATCGCCATCACCCTGATGGTGCTCGCCAGTAAAGCCCTGACGCGCTTCGTGAACAGTCACCCGACTATCGTCATCCTCTGTCTGAGCTTCCTGCTGATGATTGGCTTTAGCCTGGTAGCGGATGGTTTTGGCTTCCATATCCCGAAAGGGTATCTGTACGCCGCCATTGGTTTCTCGGTGCTGATTGAGTTTCTCAACCAACTGGCCATTTTCAACCGTCGCCGTTTTCTTTCCGCGAACCAGACATTACGGCAGCGCACCGCAGATACGGTGATGCGCCTGCTGAGCGGCAAAAAAGAGGATGCCGAGCTGGATGCTGAATCCGCGGCGATGCTTGCCGACCACAGCGACGGGCAGATCTTCAACCCGCAGGAACGCCGGATGATAGAGCGCGTGCTTAACCTCAACCAGCGCACAGTGAGCAGTATCATGACCTCCCGCCATGACATTGAGCATATTGACCTGACGGCGCCGGAAGAGCAGATCCGTGCCCTGCTGGATAAAAACCAGCACACCCGCGTGGTCGTGACCGGCGGTGAAGAGGAAGAAGAGCTGCTGGGCGTGGTACACGTGATTGACCTGCTGCAACAGCAGCTTCACGGCGAGCCGCTAAACCTGCGCGCGCTGGTACGCCAGCCGCTGGTCTTCCCGGAAGCGCTGCCGCTGCTCTCCGCGCTGGAGCAGTTCCGCAACGCGCGCACCCACTTCGCGTTTGTCGTTGATGAGTTTGGTTCTGTGGAAGGGCTGGTGACGCTCAGCGACGTGATGGAAACCATCGCCGGTAATCTGCCTAATGAGGTGGATGAGATCGATGCGCGCCACGATATTCAGAAAAACGCCGACGGCAGCTGGACCGCCAACGGCCATATGCCGCTTGAAGATCTGGTGCAGTTCGTTCCGCTTCCGCTGGACGAGAAGCGCGAATACCACACCATCGCCGGTTTGCTGATGGAAAATCTGCAACGTATTCCGCAGCCGGGGGAAGAGGTCCAGGTGGGGGATTACATGCTCAAAACCTTGCAGGTTGAGAGCCATCGCGTGCAGAAGGTGCAGCTGATACCGCTGCGCGGTGAAGATGAGATGGATTTAGAGGTGTAGGTAAAAAGCAAAACGGCAACCTCGTTGCCGTTTTTAGTGTTTGCTCCCTCTCCCCGTCGGAGAGGGCCGGGGTGAGGGCATCAGGCCGTACATGCCACCCGGAACAACAGGCATCACAGCTTATCGAGCAGTTTTTTCACGTCCTTACCTGACTGAGTCTCTTTATTGCGGTCCGCCCAGTCATTCAGCCGACGTTTCGCTTCATCCTGAAGGTGCTTACGCAGGATCTGATCGACCTGCAAACTGTAATTCAGCGCCTGCCATTTTCCATAAACGCGCAGCGGTATCGGCGTCTCTTTCAGGAACTCTACAAGCTGGCCTTCGCCTTCCCAGCCAGCCTTCACGCGGACGTTGAAGCGGGTGTCTGCCGTCTCTTTCACCAGATCCAGCGCGCCGGTTCCGGTCAGCGCCAGCAGTGACGAAGTGCCCTGCATGTCGTCAAGCGAGAGCTGACCGTTGTCGAGGGCAAGCTCACTGGTAAAGCTGTCGAGACGGGTTGCGCTGTCGTAGTTTTCATTCGCTTTCACGCTGCTGCTGCGCTCTACCGCCTGCTGCACCAGCTGCTGGAAGTTCAGCCCTTCCATGCGCGTATCTTTCAGCTCAACGTGCGCCTGCCCCTGCCAGCTACGACGGAAGGCATCCGCATCAATCTTCGTGCCAGAGAAATCCCCTGCCAGCGACAGCTGCCCCGTGAGGGCAATTGGGTAATTAAAGGCTTTCAGGATGGTGCCAATTTCAACGTTTTCCAGACGCGGCTGGAACGCGGCGCTGGCAACGTCTTTGCGTACATCCAGCGTGCCCGGCAGCGAGAGGTTCCCTGCTCCCATTTTTCCGCTGAGCTCGGAGATGACCAGCAGGCCGTTGTGGTTGAACATCTGGCTGCTGACGTCAGTAAAATCAATTCCACGCCAGCGCACGCTGTTCGCTTTCAGCAGAATGTCGGCGGTAAATCCGCGCAGGCCGTTGTAGTCAGGCAGATCGAGATTTGAGGAGATCACCGGACGCGACTGCGTGGCCTGGCTTTGCCCTACCTGCGTAGCTCCCTCATCGGTCGCGTTCACCGGTTGGAGCGGAAGCAGGTTCTCGAGATTCAGCTTGTCGAATTGCAGATCCAGCACCCACTTAGGTTTCTCATCAAGCGTGACGCTCGCCTGCCCCTTCAGGGAACTGTCGTTGGCCTGGAGGTTGAGCGCGTTCAGTTCGAGCTGTTTGCGCTCTTCATGCCACACCGCCTGCATCGTGCCCTGGCCGGCAATCCCCTTCGCGGGTAAATCCGCGCCGGTCAGCTGCCAGTTGAGCTGCTGAACGTCCGCCGTCAGCTGGTGCGGATAGTCAGAAGCGTTCACGTTTGCGTTCATCGACATGTTGAGATCGCGCTGATTGCGGTTGATCCGCCCGGAGAACTCCATGGTGGCGTGATGATTGGCGTCCTGCTCCATCCTGAGATTGATATTGCGTACGGTGATCTGTTCGTCATCCTCATGCTGGAAAACCAGCACGCTGTCAGCAACTTTCAGATTACCAATATCGAACGACCAGCCGGTATCAGAGGGGACGTCAGGCAAGGTGTTTTCACGCGGTGCGACCGGCGCATCCGCCTGACGAACGGCTTCGGTTTGCGGCGTAAGCTGAATCACCGCCCCTTTCAGCATCACCTGTTCAACCTGGAGCTGATGGGATAAGAGCGGGATGAGCGCAACATCAAGACGCATGTTATCCGCCGTCACCAGCGGCTGCGCGGCGCCCGGCGCGGTGAGCGACATACGTCCGGAGAGAATGCTGAGCTGCGGCCAAACGTGCCAGCGCAGGGGCCCGTCCAGCTTGAGTTCATACCCGCTGCGCGCTTCCACCTGCCGCACCATGTAGGCCCGGAAGTCATTCGGGTTAACCAGCAGCACCAACGCTGAAAGGCCAGCCACCAGCACCACCAGCAAAATCATCAGCGTTGTCAGAACTCTTCTCATGGCTTCCTCAGTGAACTCACAGATCAGTCTTTATCGATACGACTGGCAACCGCACCCTGCTGGTCGCGATATTTTGCGTCCTGACGGCGGTTATAAGGACGGTCTGCCGGGCCGGTCAGCGGTTCGAAGCTCAACGCACCAATCATCATTCCCGGACGAAGCGCCAGCGGCAGTTTACCGGCGTTAAAGAACTCCAGCACGATACGGCCCGACCAGCCCGGATCGATACGGTGCGCGGTGACGTGCACCATCAGGCCCAGACGCGCCAGGGAAGAGCGTCCGTCAAGCCAGCCGACCAGATCCGCAGGCAGCGTGACCGATTCAAAGGTCACCGCCAGCGCCAGTTCGCCAGGATGGAGATAAAACGCCTCTCCTTCGTCGATGACGATTTCGTCGCTCATGACGCGATCCAGCGCCGCGCTGACTTCGTCTTTCGGCCCGCTGAGGTCGATAAACGGTGCCGTGTGGCCGCTGAAGGTGCGGAATTTATTCCCCAGACGCACATCGACGGTCACGCCGTTAATACGCTCAACCGGCGGACGCGGGGTGATAGACAGGCGGCCTTCATCCAGCCAGGCTTCTATATCGCGGTCACAAAGACGCATGGCACTTTCTCCTTTCGTGCATCGCGCCCTGAAGCCTTACGGCGTCAGGGCAAAACCAGGTTATCTCTGAACGGTACACAATTCACACGGCTTATTCAAAAAACTGACTGATTTTCGCTTTTAAGATATCAATGGCAATACGGTTTTTACCGCCACGAGGCACGATAATATCGGCGTATTGTTTCGAAGGCTCAATAAATTGCAGGAACATCGGGCGAACGGTTTTCTGATATTGCGCCATCACCGAGTCCATGGAGCGGCCACGTTCATTAACGTCGCGTTTGATACGCCGCATCAGGCAGATATCCAGAGGAGTGTCGACGAAAATCGAGAAGTTCATTGATTCGCGCAGACGGGCGTCGGTGAGCAGCAAAATCCCTTCAAGGATAATCACCTTCTTTGGCTCAATACGGATCGTTTCCTGGGTGCGGGTATGTTCCACGTAGCTGTAGACGGGCAGCTCAATTGCCTCGCCGCGCTTTAGCGCTTCCAGATGCTGGAACAGCAGGCTGTGATCCATCGCACTGGGGTGGTCGTAGTTGGTTTTTACGCGCTCTTCCATCGAAAGATGGGATTGATCTTTGTAATAGCTATCTTCGGGAATAACACCGATATGCTCATCACCCACTTGTTCACGTAGTTCGCGATAAAGCGTACTGGCAATAAGACTTTTACCTGAAGCCGATGCGCCGGCGATGCCTATGATGACGCACTGATGAGACTTATCAGTCATAAATTTAGCGACCTGATTAACCTGGATGTAAGGAAGGACGACGCCGGAGCGTCAAACGCGGCAATTATAGGGATTTCGGGGGCGTGATACCAGTCGAATGCGCAGGTTATGCGAGGCGGGCTGAAAAGCGACGTTTCACGCCTTTAGCGAAATTTTTACGCGCGGATTTTCACCATTTCATCACCATTCTTCGCAGAGTAACTATTTTATAAGTCTATGAAGTCAAAATCTGAGCACTCGGCATATGAATTGTAAAATGTTTGTACTAGCATAAACCAAATTATTAATTTCACGCGTCCGGACCTGGCTCCTGACAACATGGCGTCCCTGGATAGAGCGGTAATGAATAAACAATACCAGCGGGTTTTGGTTACTACCCCACATCCTTTACTGCGGCTTGTCTGTCTGGGTCTGGTCACGTTCATCTTCACCTTATTTTCCCTCGAGCTGACTCGCTTCGGTACGCTGCTGGCGCCATTGTGGTTCCCGACTTCAATAATGATGGTAGCGTTTTACCGCCACGCGGGAAAAATGTGGCCCGGCATTGCCCTCGCCTGCTCTTTTGGCAATATCTTTGCCTCGTGGATGCTCTTCTCATGGGAATCGCTCAACATCACCTACACGGCGATCAATATCATTGAGGCCACGGTTGGCGCGCTGTTACTGCGTAAACTGCTCCCCTGGTATAATCCGCTGCAAAACCTCAACGACTGGGTCCGGCTTGCCCTCGGCAGTGCCCTTGTGCCGCCGCTGGTGGGGGGCGTTCTGGTTCATTTTCTGGTGCCGAGCGCGGAGCCGCTGCGTAATTTCCTTGTCTGGGTACTTTCAGAGGCCATTGGCGCGCTGGCGCTGGTGCCTTTAGGTCTGCTGTTTAAACCGCATTACCTGCTGCGCCACCGCAATCCGAAACTGCTGCTGGAAACGCTGGTGACCCTGGTCGTTACGCTGGTTCTTTGCTGGACGGCAATCACCTGGCTGCCGTGGCCATTCACCTGCATCATCGTTCTGCTGATGTGGAGCGCGGTACGTCTGCCGCGTATGGAAGCGTTCCTGATATTTTTATTCACCATCATGATGGTGTCCCTGATGATGGCGCGAAATCCGCTCTCCATGACGCCCTCCTCCATGATCGTCACCTTCAACGCGCCGTGGCTCCCCTTCCTGATGATGCTGCTCCCCGCCAATATTATGACGATGGTGATGTATGCCTTCCGGGCCGAGCGTAAACATATTACGGAAAGCGAAGAACGTTTTCGTAATGCGATGGAATATTCCGCGATTGGTATGGCGCTGGTGGGCATTGAGGGCCAGTGGCTCCAGGCCAACAAGGCGCTGTGCAATTTCCTCGGTTACAGCCAGTCTGAACTCCAGTCGCTCACGTTTCAGCAGTTAACCTGGCCAGAAGATTTAAATACCGACCTGGAGCAGTTGGGACAGCTGATTAACGGGGAGATCAATAGCTACAGCCTCGAAAAACGCTACTACACTCGCAGCGGCGAGGTGGTGTGGGCGCTGCTGGCCGTCTCCGTTGTGCGCCATGCCGACGGCACCCCGCTTTACTTTATTGCCCAGATTGAAGATATCAACGACCTGAAACAGACCGAGTGGGTCAATAAGCGTCTGATGGAGCGTATCACCCTCGCGAACGAAGCCGGTGGCATCGGGATATGGGAGTGGGATCTCGAGCCGGACGTGATCAGCTGGGATAAGCGGATGTTTGAGCTGTACGAGATCCCCCCGCACATTAAACCCACCTGGCAGCTCTGGCATGCGGCCATGGTGCCTGAAGATCGCCCCCACGCCGAACAGGTGCTGCGAGAATCCCTTCAGGCCAGGGTGCCTTTCAAGCTGGAATTTCGCATTCGCGTCAAGGATGGCATCCGCCACATTCGTTCGCTGGCGAACCGGGTACTGAACAAACAGGGCGAAGTGGAGCGGCTGTTAGGGATCAACATGGATATGACCGAGGTGAAGCAGCTGAACGAGGCGCTGTTCCAGGAAAAAGAGCGCCTGCATATCACCCTCGACTCCATCGGCGAAGCGGTGCTGTGCACCGATATCGACATGAACATCACCTTTATGAACCCGGTCGCCGAGAAGATGAGCGGCTGGTCGCAAAGCGAAGCGCTGGGTCAGCCCGTTCTGAAGGTGCTGCACATTACCTTCGGCGAGAACGGTCCGTTAATGGAAAACATCCACAGCGGCGATATGTCCCGTACCGATATAGAACAGGACGTGGTGCTTAACTGCCGCAATGGCGGCAGTTTCGACATTCATTACAGCATTACCCCCCTCAGCACTCTGGAAGGTAACACCATCGGCTCGGTGCTGGTGATTCAGGACGTGACCGAGTCGCGCAAAATGCTGCGCCAGCTGAGTTACAGCGCCTCACATGACGCCCTGACCCACCTGGCGAACCGCGTCAGCTTTGAAAACCATCTGAAGCGTCTGTTGCAGACAGTACAGGAGACCCATCAGCATCACGCGCTGGTCTTTATCGATCTTGACCGTTTTAAGGCGGTGAACGATACCGCAGGTCACGCGGCGGGCGACGCGCTCCTGCGCGAACTCTCTTCGCTGATGCTGACTATGCTGCGTTCAAGCGACGTGCTGGCGCGTCTGGGCGGCGACGAGTTTGGCCTGCTGCTGCCGGACTGCAACGTCGAAAGCGCACGCTACATTGCGGGCCGGTTGATCGACGCCATCAACAACTATCATTTTTCCTGGGAAGGACGCCTGCACCGTATTGGTGCCAGTGCGGGGATTACGCTGATTGACGACACCAATTATCAGGCTGCGGAAGTGATGTCTCAGGCCGATATCGCCTGCTACGCCTCGAAAAACAGCGGGCGCGGTGTAGTCACCGTCTACGAACCCCAGCAGGAGCGGATCCACAGCACGCGCAGCATGATGTCGCTGGATGAGCAGTGGCACATGATTAAAGATAACCATCTGCTGATGATCGCCCGCAGCGTCGCCTCGCCGCGCATTCCCGAGAGCAGTAGCTTCTGGCTGATTTCCTTGCGGCTGTGGACCAGCCAGGGGGAAGTGCTGGAAGAGCATGCCTTCCGCGCCGGGCTGGCGGAGCCGGAGCTGCTGCACGCCCTGGACCGACGTATCTTCAGCGAATTCTTCCGTACCTATGCCGCACAGGTGGCGGCCAAAGGAATGGGCGTCGCGCTGCCGCTCTCAGAAGCGGGTTTAGCCAGCGTCACGCTGGTGGATGAGCTGCTCGACCTCATTACCAAAGGTCCGCTGCCGGCGCGGCTGCTGCATCTGGCGATCGCCGCTGATGTGCTGAGCAATACGGATGAAAACGTGCAGCAGGGTCTGCAAAAGCTTCGTCAGGCTGGCTGTCGCGTGGTGCTGACGCGGGTTGGACGCGATATGAACGTCTTCAGCCAGCTCAGCGCCAACACCGCTGATTATCTGCTGCTGGATGCAGACGTGGTGACCAACGTCCACGGCAATCTGATGGACGAGATGATGGTGACCATCATTCAGGGCCATGCCCAGCGTCTGGGCATAAAAACCATTGCCGGGCCATGCCATCAGTCGATCATGATGAATACGCTGTCGGGCATCGGCGTTGACTTTATCTACGGCGACACCATTGGGGAAGCGCAGCCGCTCGATCTACTGCTGAATACCAGCTATTTCGCCATCAACTGATGGCGACCAGCCGTCGGTGTACCAAATATGTAACAGCGCATACGAGCGCCACGGCTGCCAGCGCTCGGCGTAGCGACGGATCTGCGCGGGCGTCATACCGGCAAAGCGCTGTTTAATCAGATAATCATCCGGCAGGAAAACATCCTTCGCCTGCCAGCCGCGCAGGGCCAGATAATTCGCGGTCCAGCGCCCGATGCCGGGGCGCTGCTGTAGCGCCTTCATCCCGTCCTCAACGTTCGCGGGCGGGAACAGCGGGAATTCACCGTCCACCACCGACTGCGCCAGATGAATCAACGACTCCGCACGCTTGAGCGGCATCCCGAGGGCTTTCAACGCCAGCGGATCCACCGCGGCCAGTACCTCTGGCGGAGGAAAGCAGAGGTAGCCCGGCGCGTCCTGGATGGGTTCACCGCACAGCGCCACCACCCGTGACGCCAGTTTAGCCGCCATCGCCACGCTTACCAGTTGTCCAAGAATGGCGCGCACGCCCTGCTCGTAAGCATCCATTGCGCCGGGCAAACGTAACCCCGGCCGCGCCGCGCCGAGATCGCCGAGGGTCTGTGCAATGTGCTGCGGGTCGCAATCGAGGTCAAAAAGGCGGGCGATGCGGTCCAGGCAGATATCCGCCACCGGGATCAGGCCAGGGCTAAGCGACACCGCAAGCGTATGGGTTGCGCTGTCTGGCGTAACCCGGAAAACGCCCTTGTGCCCGGCATAGCCAAAACTGCGCTCGTAGTAATCCTTCGTAACGGTCTCAACCCCCGTGACCGCACGCTCGGCAAGAAAGCCAAACATCCACGACCAGTCGTAAGGCGGTTGCCAGTTCAGGGTGTACATTGTCTCTCCTTTTGAATTTACCTCAGCATAAACCGAAAGATCGCGTTGCGCCTTGCTTTCATATTCCTGTTGTCGCCTGGCAGACATTTCGCTAAAGTCTCGCCCCTTCTCACCGGCATGGGGATTTATTGTGTTTATTGGATTCGACTACGGCACCGCAAACTGCTCGGTTGCGATAATGCAAAACGGACAACCGCAGCTCCTGAAAATGGAAAACGGCAGTACGCTGTTGCCGTCAATGCTCTGTGCGCCGACGCGTGAAGCGGTGAGCGAGTGGCTGTTCCGCCATCATCAGGTTCCTGCTACCGCAGCGGAAACCCAGGCGCTGCTGCGCCGTGCGGTCAGCTTTAACCGCGAGGAAGATATCGACGTTACCCCTTCCAGCGTGCAGTTCGGCCTCTCTTCCCTCGGGCAGTACATTGAAGATCCGGAAGAGGTCTACTTCGTTAAATCGCCGAAATCCTTCCTCGGCGCCAGCGGCCTGAAGCCACAGCAAGTGGCGATGTTTGAAGATCTGGTCTGCGCGATGATGCTGCACATCCGCAATCAGGCGCAGTCCCAGGTGCCGGATGCCATCACCCAGGCGGTGATTGGCCGTCCGATCAACTTCCAGGGGCTGGGCGGCGACGAAGCCAACCAGCAGGCGCAGGGGATCCTTGAGCGTGCAGCGCACCGGGCTGGCTTCCGTGACGTGGTATTCCAGTATGAGCCGGTTGCAGCGGGGCTGGATTTTGAAGCCACGCTGACGGAAGAACAACGGGTGCTGGTAGTGGACATCGGCGGCGGAACGACGGACTGCTCATTACTGCTGATGGGTCCGAAGTGGCATCACCGTCGCGATCGTGAAAACAGTCTGCTGGGGCACAGCGGCTGCCGAGTGGGCGGTAACGATCTGGATATTGCCCTGGCATTCAAGAGCCTGATGCCACTGCTCGGCATGGGCGGTCAAACCGAGAAAGGCATCGCCCTGCCGATCCTGCCGTGGTGGAACGCGATTGCCATCAACGACGTCCCTGCCCAGAGTGATTTTTACAGCACCGCGAATGGCCGTTTCCTCAACGATCTGGTGCGTGATGCACAGGATGCAGAGAAGGTCGCGCTGCTGTATAAGGTGTGGCGTCAGCGCCTGAGCTACCGCGTGGTGCGCACCGCCGAAGAGAGCAAAATCGCCCTTTCCGATCGTCCTGAGCATGCGGTTTCGCTGCCGTTTATCAGTGACGATCTGGCTACGGCTATCACCCAGGAAGGGCTGGAAATGGCGCTGACTCAGCCGCTTCAGCGTATTCTGGAGCAGGTGCAGCTGGCGCTTGAGAATGGCAAAGTGAAGCCGGACGTGATTTACCTGACCGGCGGTAGCGCCCGTTCGCCGCTGATCAAGAAAGCGCTGGCGGAACAGCTGCCGGGGATCCCGATTGCCGGCGGCGATGACTTTGGCTCCGTTACAGCAGGGCTGGCGCGCTGGGCGCAGGTGGTGTTTAGCTAATGGAGTTGTGCCGGGTGGCGGCTTCGCCTTACCCGGCCAACAAGATCCTCCAACCGTTGGCCGGGTAAGCGCAGCGCCACCCGGCGAAGGCGAAACCGCGGCACCACACTCAGACCATTCCTGACAGTCTTCCATATTTCCTCCATTTTTCCACTGTGTTACCTGACTAAACTAGTATCATTCCCCGAAAGAGTTTCAGGATGAGAACGTATAACGATGAAAGGCAGTAACAAATCCCGCTGGGCAATCGCCGCTGGTCTGATTGTGGTGGTCCTGGCCGCCGCCTGGTACTGGCACAGCCAGTCCGCGAACTCCACGGCACCTGCTGGCGCCAGTAGCCCCTCACATCGCCCAACGGGCGGCGGGCGCCACGGTATGCGCGGCGGTGCGCTGGCACCGGTGCAGGCGGCAACGGCGGTGAATAAAGCGGTGCCTCGTTATCTCTCCGGGCTGGGAACCATCACTGCCGCCAACACCGTGACGGTACGTAGCCGCGTGGACGGTCAGCTGATGGCCATCCACTTCCAGGAAGGTCAACAGGTGAAAGCGGGCGATCTGCTGGCGGAAATCGATCCAAGCCAGTTTAAGGTGGCCCTGGCGCAGGCGCAGGGGCAACTCGCGAAAGACAAAGCCACCCTCGCCAATGCCCGCCGCGATTTAGCCCGCTATCAGCAGTTGGTAAAAACCAACCTCGTGTCGCGCCAGGAGCTGGATACCCAGCAATCTCTGGTCAGTGAATCTCAGGGCACCATCAAGGCCGACGAAGCCGCGGTCGCCAGCGCCCAGCTCCAGCTCGACTGGAGCCGGATCACCGCGCCGATTGACGGCCGCGTGGGCCTGAAACAGGTTGATATCGGGAACCAAATCTCCAGCGGCGATACCACGGGCATCGTGGTGATCACCCAGACGCACCCTATCGATCTCGTCTTTACCCTGCCGGAAAGCGACATTGCGACGGTGATACAGGCGCAGAAGGCCGGAAAATCGCTGGTAGTTGAAGCCTGGGATCGCACCAACAAGCAGAAGCTGAGCGAAGGTTCGCTGTTGAGCCTGGATAACCAGATCGACACCACCACCGGCACCATCAAGTTAAAAGCACGCTTCAACAATCAGGACGATGCCCTGTTCCCGAATCAGTTCGTCAATGCGCGAATGCTGGTCGCGACCGAAGAAAACGCCGTGGTGATCCCGACGGCGGCCCTGCAAATGGGCAGTGAAGGCAACTTTGTCTGGGTGCTGAACAGCGAAAACAAGGTCAGCAAACACCTGGTGAAAACCGGGATCCAGGACAGTCAGACGGTGGTGATCAGCGCCGGGCTGTCCGCAGGCGACCGCGTCGTAACCGACGGTATTGACCGGCTGACCGAAGGGGCGCAGGTCGAGGTGGTGGAAGCGCAGAATACAGGAGCAAAAGCCTGATGCAGGTGATGCCGCCGAGCTCTACAGGTGGGCCATCACGCCTGTTTATTTTACGACCGGTTGCGACGACCCTGTTGATGGTGGCGATCCTGCTGGCCGGGATCATTGGCTACCGTTTTCTGCCCGTGTCGGCGCTGCCGGAAGTGGACTACCCGACTATTCAGGTTGTCACCCTCTATCCGGGCGCCAGTCCAGATGTGGTGACGTCCGCCATCACCGCCCCGCTGGAGCGTCAGTTTGGCCAGATGTCTGGCCTGAAGCAGATGTCCTCCCAGAGCTCGGGCGGTGCCTCGGTCGTCACGCTTCAGTTCCAGCTCGCGCTGTCGCTGGACGTCGCGGAACAGGAGGTGCAGGCCGCCATTAACGCCGCCACCAACCTGCTGCCGTCTGACCTGCCGAACCCGCCGGTTTACAGCAAGGTGAACCC
The DNA here is from genome assembly GCF_001922365.1 of Enterobacter cloacae complex sp. AR_0002. Lineage (NCBI taxonomy): Bacteria > Pseudomonadati > Pseudomonadota > Gammaproteobacteria > Enterobacterales > Enterobacteriaceae > Enterobacter > Enterobacter cloacae complex sp. AR_0002. The sequence goes on along the minus strand of NZ_CP018814.1, from coordinate 548,346 downwards.
GGCAGACCCGCCGATCATGACGCTTGCCGTCACCTCCTCCGCCATGCCGATGACGCAGGTGGAAGACATGGTCGAAACCCGCGTGGCGCAGAAGATTTCGCAGGTGACAGGCGTCGGGCTGGTGACGCTCGCAGGGGGACAACGCCCCGCGGTGCGCGTTAAGCTCAATGCCCAGGCCATTGCCGCGCTGGGGTTAACCAGCGAAACCATTCGCACCGCCATCAGCAGCGCCAACGTTAACTCAGCGAAGGGCTCGCTGGACGGCCCGACCCGCGCGGTCACGCTCTCCGCCAACGACCAGATGCAGTCCGCCGATGAATACCGTCAGCTGATCATTGCCTACCAGAACGGCGCACCGATCCGCCTGGGCGACGTGGCAACCGTCGAACAAGGCGCGGAAAACAGCTGGCTCGGGGCGTGGGCTAATAAGCAGCAGGCGATTGTCATGAACGTTCAGCGCCAGCCGGGCGCGAACATTATTGATACCGCCGACAGCATTCGCACCATGCTGCCGCAGCTGGTGGAAAGCCTGCCAAAATCGGTCAGCGTGAAAGTGCTCTCTGACCGCACCACGAATATTCGCGCGTCAGTGACTGACACCCAGTTCGAGCTGATGCTGGCGATTGCGCTGGTGGTGATGATCATCTACCTGTTCCTGCGCAACGTTCCGGCAACCATCATTCCCGCCGTTGCCGTGCCGCTCTCGCTGGTCGGGACGTTCGCGGTAATGGTATTTCTCGACTTCTCGATTAACAACCTGACGCTGATGGCGCTCACCATCGCCACCGGGTTTGTGGTGGACGACGCCATCGTGGTAATCGAAAACATCTCGCGCTATATCGAGAAAGGTGAAAAGCCGTTAGCCGCCGCGCTGAAGGGCGCGGGGGAGATCGGCTTTACCATTATTTCGCTCACCTTCTCGCTGATTGCGGTGCTGATCCCGCTGCTGTTTATGGGCGATATCGTCGGGCGGCTGTTCCGCGAGTTTGCCGTGACGCTGGCGGTCGCCATTCTGATCTCTGCCGTGGTGTCGCTGACGCTGACGCCGATGATGTGCGCCCGCATGCTGAGCCACGAATCTTTGCGCAAGCAAAACCGCTTCTCCCTCGCCTCCGAGCGGATGTTCGAGCGCATTATTGCCGCCTACGGCCGCGTGCTGGCGAAAGTCCTGAACCATCCCTGGGCGACGCTCGGCGTGGCCCTCGGCACGCTGGCGCTCAGCGTCATGCTGTGGATTTTCATTCCGAAAGGCTTCTTCCCGATTCAGGACAACGGCATTATTCAGGGCACGCTTCAGGCGCCACAGACGGTCTCCTTCGCTAACATGGCGCAGCGCCAGCAGCAGGTGTCTGAGATCATCATGAAAGATCCGGCGGTGGAAAGCCTGACTGCCTACGTGGGCGTGGACGGCACCAACCCGTCGCTTAACAGCGCGCGCCTGCAAATTAACCTTAAACCGCTCGATGACCGTGACGATCGCGTCAACGCGGTTATTGAGCGTCTGCAAAGCGCTGTGGCGCGCGTACCGGGCATTGAGCTGTATCTGCAACCGATCCAGGATTTAACCATTGATACGCAGGTGAGCCGCACGCAGTACCAGTTTACGCTCCAGGCCACCTCGCTTGATGCACTCAGCACCTGGGTGCCGCAGCTGGTGGACAAGCTGAAAGCACTGCCGCAGATTTCTGACGTCAGCAGCGACTGGCAGGATAAAGGGCTGGCGGCGTACGTAAACGTCAACCGCGACACCGCCAGCCGTCTGGGCATTACCATGTCCGACGTGGATAACGCGCTGTATAACGCCTTTGGCCAGCGCCTTATCTCCACCATTTACACCCAGGCGAACCAGTATCGCGTGGTGCTGGAACATAACACCGAGAACACGCCCGGGCTTGCCGCGCTGGACTCGATACGCCTGACCAGCAAAGACGGCGGGATTGTGCCGCTCAGCGCCATTGCCAGCGTGGAAGAGCGTCACACCCCGCTGTCGATTAACCATCTCGATCAGTTCCCATCCACCACCATTTCGTTCAACGTGCCGGACGGTTATTCCCTGGGCGAAGCGGTGGAGGCCATTCTGGGTGCGGAGAAAGAACTCAGCTTCCCGTCCGATATTCAGACCCAGTTCCAGGGCAGTACTCTGGCGTTCCAGGCCGCGCTGGGCAGCACCGTCTGGCTGATTGTCGCGGCGGTGGTGGCGATGTATATCGTGCTTGGCGTGCTGTATGAAAGCTTTATCCACCCGATCACCATTCTCTCCACCCTGCCGACGGCGGGCGTGGGGGCACTGCTGGCGCTGATGCTGGCGGGGAGCGAACTGGACGTGATTGCGATCATCGGCATCATTCTGCTTATCGGCATCGTGAAGAAAAACGCCATCATGATGATCGACTTTGCGCTGGCCGCCGAGCGCGAGCAGGGTATGGCGCCGCGCGAGGCCATTTACCAGGCCTGTCTGCTGCGTTTTCGCCCGATCCTGATGACCACCCTCGCCGCCCTGCTGGGCGCGCTGCCGCTGATGCTGAGCACCGGCGTGGGGGCCGAACTGCGCCGTCCGCTGGGCATCGGGATGGTCGGCGGCCTGCTCGTAAGCCAGGTGCTGACGCTGTTTACCACGCCGGTTATCTACCTGCTGTTTGACCGTCTGGCCCTGTGGACGAAAAGCCGCTTCCCGAAACGTGAAGAGGAGGCGTAAGTGAAGTTTTTCGCCCTCTTCATTTACCGTCCGGTGGCGACGATTTTACTCTCCGTCGCTATCACCCTGTGCGGCGTGCTGGGCTTCCGGCTGCTGCCGGTGGCCCCGCTGCCGCAGGTCGATTTCCCGGTGATCATGGTCAGCGCCTCGCTGCCGGGTGCCTCGCCGGAAACCATGGCCTCATCGGTGGCGACGCCGCTTGAGCGCTCGCTTGGTCGAATTGCCGGGATTAACGAGATGACCTCCAGCAGTTCGCTGGGCAGCACGCGCATCATTCTGGAATTCAATTTCGACCGGGACATCAACGGCGCGGCGCGTGACGTGCAGGCCGCGATTAACGCCGCCCAAAGCCTGCTGCCGAGCGGCATGCCGAGCCGTCCAACCTATCGCAAGGCCAACCCCTCCGACGCGCCGATCATGATCCTGACGCTCACGTCAGAGACCTACTCCCAGGGCGAGCTGTACGATTTTGCCTCCACCCAGCTGGCGCAAACCATCGCCCAGATTGAAGGCGTGGGCGACGTGGACGTCGGCGGCAGCTCCCTGCCCGCCGTGCGCGTGGGGCTGAATCCGCAGGCGCTGTTTAACCAGGGCGTGTCGCTGGACGACGTGCGTTCCGCCATCAGCAACGCCAACGTGCGTAAGCCGCAGGGCGCGATTGAGGACAACAGCCACCGCTGGCAGATCCAGACTAACGACGAGCTGAAAACCGCCGCCGAGTATCAGCCGTTGATTATTCACTACAACAACGGCGCGGCGGTGCGCCTGAGCGACGTCGCCAGCGTCACCGATTCGGTGCAGGACGTGCGTAACGCCGGGATGACCAACGCCAAACCGGCGATTTTGCTGATGATCCGCAAGCTGCCGGAAGCCAACATCATTCAGACGGTGAACAGCATCCGCGCGCGCCTGCCGGAGCTTCAGGAAACGATTCCGGCGGCCATCGATCTCCAGATTGCGCAGGACCGCTCCCCCACCATCCGCGCCTCGCTTGAGGAGGTAGAGCAAACGCTGATCATCTCCGTCGCGCTGGTGATCCTGGTGGTGTTCCTGTTCCTGCGCTCGGGGCGCGCGACGCTGATCCCGGCGGTGGCGGTGCCGGTATCGCTGATAGGCACCTTTGCCGCCATGTACCTGTGCGGCTTTAGCCTTAACAACCTGTCGCTGATGGCGCTGACGATTGCCACCGGGTTTGTGGTGGATGACGCCATCGTGGTGCTGGAGAATATCTCGCGCCATCTGGAAGCGGGCATGAAGCCGCTCCAGGCGGCGCTTCAGGGGACGCGCGAAGTGGGCTTCACGGTCCTGTCCATGAGCCTGTCGCTGGTGGCGGTATTCCTGCCGCTGCTGCTGATGGGCGGCCTGCCGGGGCGACTGCTGCGCGAATTTGCCGTCACGCTCTCCGTCGCCATTGGTATCTCACTGGTGATTTCGCTGACGCTGACGCCGATGATGTGCGGCTGGATGCTAAAGCGCAGCCAACCGCACTCGCAGCCGCGCAGGAAAGGCTTTGGCCGCGTCCTGATGGCGATGCAGTCCGGCTACGGCAAATCGCTGAAATGGGTGCTGAACCACACGCGTATTGTCGGGCTGGTGCTGATCGGCACCATCGTCCTCAACGTCTGGATGTATATCACTATCCCGAAAACCTTCTTCCCGGAGCAGGATACCGGCGTGCTGATGGGCGGCATTCAGGCGGACCAGAGCATTTCGTTCCAGGCGATGCGCGGCAAACTGCAAGACTTTATGAAAATCATCCGGGAAGATCCGGCCGTGGATAACGTCACCGGCTTTACCGGCGGCTCGCGCGTTAACAGCGGGATGATGTTTATTACCCTTAAGCCGCGCGGTGAACGTCACGAAACGGCGCAGCAGATCATTGACCGCCTGCGGCTGAAGCTTGCCAAAGAGCCGGGGGCAAATCTGTTTTTGATGGCCGTTCAGGATATCCGCGTCGGCGGACGACAGGCTAACGCCAGCTATCAGTACACCCTGCTCTCGGATGACTTAGCCGCCCTGCGCGAGTGGGAGCCGAAGATCCGTAAAGCGCTGGCCGCGCTGCCGCAGCTGGCGGACGTGAACTCTGACAGCCAAAACAACGGTGCGGAGATGGCGCTCACCTACGATCGTGAAACCATGGCCCGCCTGGGCATTAACGTGGAGGCGGCCAACAGCCTGCTGAACAACGCCTTCGGGCAGCGTGAAGTCTCTACCATCTATCAGCCGATGAACCAGTACAAGGTGGTGATGGAGGTGGATCCGCGCTACACCCAGGACATCAGCGCGCTGGACAAGATGTTTGTGATCAATGATGACGGTAAGGCGATTCCGCTGTCGTACTTCGCCAGCTGGCAGCCGTCGAACGCCCCGCTGTCGGTGAACCACCAGGGGCTTTCCGCCGCCTCGACCGTCTCGTTTAACCTGCCAACCGGCTCGTCGCTGTCTGAGGCCAGCGATGCCATTAATCGCGCCATGACCCAGCTCGGGGTGCCCTCCTCGGTGCGCGGCAGCTTTGCCGGTACGGCGCAGGTGTTCCAGGACACCATGAACTCGCAGGTTATTTTGATTCTGGCGGCCATTGCCACGGTTTATATCGTGCTGGGCGTGCTGTACGAAAGCTACGTGCACCCGTTGACCATTCTCTCCACGCTTCCCTCTGCGGGCGTGGGGGCGCTGCTGGCGCTGGAGCTGTTCGGTGCCCCATTCAGTCTTATCGCGCTTATCGGGATCATGCTATTGATTGGCATCGTGAAGAAAAACGCGATAATGATGGTCGACTTTGCCCTGGACGCCCAGCGCAACGGCAACCTGACGCCGGACGAGGCGATATTCCAGGCCTGTCTGCTGCGTTTTCGCCCGATCATGATGACCACGCTGGCCGCGCTGTTCGGCGCGCTGCCGCTGGTCATATCCGGCGGTGACGGCTCTGAACTACGCCAGCCGCTGGGGATCACGATCGTTGGCGGCCTGGTGATGAGCCAGCTGCTGACGCTCTACACGACGCCGGTAGTCTATCTGTTCTTTGACCGCCTGCGGCTGCGTTTTTCGCGTAAAAAGAGAACCACGGTGACCGAGTAAATGACCGACCTACCCAGTAACGTTCGCTGGCAATTGTGGATCGTCGCGTTCGGCTTCTTTATGCAGTCGCTGGACACGACTATCGTGAACACCGCCCTCCCCTCGATGGCGAAAAGCCTGGGGGAGAGCCCGCTGCACATGCATATGGTGATTGTCGCCTATGTGCTGACGGTCGCCGTGATGCTGCCTGCCAGCGGCTGGCTGGCGGATAAAGTCGGCGTGCGAAACATCTTCTTCACCGCCATTGTGCTGTTTACCACCGGGTCGCTGTTTTGCGCCCAGGCCAATACCCTCGACCAGCTGGTGATGGCGCGCGTGCTACAGGGCGTCGGCGGCGCGATGATGGTACCCGTCGGGCGGTTAACGGTGATGAAAATTGTTCCGCGCGCGCAGTATATGGCGGCGATGACCTTCGTCACCCTGCCCGGTCAGGTCGGCCCGTTGCTTGGCCCGGCGCTGGGCGGGATTCTGGTGGAGTATGCCTCCTGGCACTGGATCTTCCTGATCAACCTGCCGGTCGGTATTATCGGCGCGATTGCCACCCTGACGCTGATGCCGAACTATAAAATGCAGACCCGGCGCTTTGATTTCTTTGGCTTCATCCTGCTGGCAGCTGGCATGGCGACGCTTACCCTCGCGCTCGACGGGCAAAAAGGGCTGGGGATCTCCTCCCTGTCGCTCGCCCTGCTGGTAGCGCTGGGTGTCACCGCCATTCTCTGGTATCTGTGGCATGCCAGAGGTAACGCTAACGCGCTGTTCAGCCTGAATCTGTTCAAGAATCCCACCTACCGTCTTGGTCTGTTCGGCAGCTTTGCCGGACGCATCGGCAGCGGCATGTTGCCGTTTATGACGCCGGTATTTTTACAGATTGGGATGGGCTTCTCGCCGTTCCATGCCGGGCTGATGATGATCCCGATGGTACTTGGCAGCATGGGGATGAAGCGTATTGTGGTGCAGGTGGTGAACCGCTTTGGCTATCGCCGCGTGCTGGTGGCCGCCACGATCGGGCTGGCGTTGGTCTGCCTGCTGTTTATGGCCGTGGCGCTGCTGGGCTGGTACTACATCCTGCCGCTGGTGCTGTTCTGCCAGGGGATCATCAACTCCATGCGATTCTCGTCGATGAACACCCTGACGCTGAAAGATCTGCCGGACGAGCTGGCAAGCAGTGGTAACAGTCTGCTGTCGATGATCATGCAGCTCTCCATGAGCGTGGGGGTCACGGTTGCCGGATTGCTGCTCGGCATGTACGGTCAGCACCATCTCAGCGCCGACACCCCCGTCGCGCATCAGGTCTTTTTATACACTTACCTCAGCATGGCGGTAATTATCGCTCTGCCCGCTTTTATCTTTGCCAGAGTGCCGAATGACACGACCAAAAACGTCGTGATCCGACGCGGCAAAAGGAGTGCACCATGAAATTCTGGCGTCCGGGGATCACCGGTAAGCTTTTTGTGGCGATTTTCGCCACCTGTATCGTCCTGCTGATTACTATGCACTGGGCGGTGCGGGTCAGCTTTGAGCGCGGCTTTATTGACTACATCAAGCACGGTAACGAACAGCGTTTACAGGGCTTAAGCGACGCGCTGGGGGAACAGTATAGCCTGCACGGTAACTGGCGTTTTCTGCGCAACAACGATCGCTTTATATTTCAAATTCTGCGCTCGCTGGAGCACGATAATGACGACGACCGTCCGGGACCGGGCATGCCGCCGCACGGCTGGCGCACCCAGTTCTGGGTAATTGATCAGGAGATGCGCGTGCTCGTTGGCCCACGCTCTCCGGTACCGCCGGACGGCACAAAGCGCGCCATTACCTCGAACGGCGCCACGGTGGGCTGGGTTATCGCCTCCCCGGTCGAGCGGCTGACGCGCAACACCGACATCAACTTTGACCGCCAGCAGCGTCAGACCAGCTGGTTGATTGTCGCGCTTTCTACCCTGCTTGCGGCGCTCGCCACCTTCCCGCTGGCGCGCGGCCTGCTGGCGCCGGTTAAGCGCCTGGTGGAAGGCACGCACAAGCTGGCGGCGGGTGATTTCTCGACCCGCGTGGACACCCGCAGCCAGGATGAACTGGGCAAGCTGGCGCAGGACTTCAACCAGCTCGCCAGCACGCTGGAAAAAAACCAGCAGATGCGCCGCGATTTTATGGCCGACATTTCGCACGAGCTGCGCACCCCGCTGGCGGTGCTGCGCGGCGAGCTGGAGGCGATTCAGGACGGCGTGCGGCAGTTCACCCCCGAGTCGGTGGCCTCGCTTCAGGCGGAAGTCGGTACGCTGACCAAACTGGTGGACGATCTGCATCAGCTTTCCATGTCCGACGAAGGCGCCCTGGCTTACCAGAAAGCACCGATCGATGTGATCAATATCCTTGAAGTCGTGACCGGCGCATTCCGCGAGCGCTTCGCCAGCCGTGACCTGAAAATCAACCTTTCGCTGCCGGACAGTGCGGTGGTGTTCGGCGACAGAGATCGCCTGATGCAGCTGTTCAATAATCTGCTGGAGAACAGCCTCCGCTACACCGACGGCGGCGGCGCGCTGCATATCTCCGGCAGGCAGGAAAACGGGCGCTTTGCCCTGACCTTTGCGGACTCCGCCCCTGGCGTGAAGGATGCGCAGCTGGAAAAACTGTTCGAGCGCTTCTATCGCACCGAAGGTTCACGCAACCGCGCCAGCGGCGGTTCCGGCCTTGGGCTGGCCATTTGCGTTAACATTGTGGAGGCCCATGGCGGCACCATCCGCGCCGCCCATTCGCCTTTTGGCGGGGTTAGCATTACAGTAGAGTTACCTCTGGAACGGGATTTATCGAGGGAAGCATGACCGAGTTACCGATTGACGACAACACACCGCGTATTTTGATCGTGGAAGACGAGCCTAAACTTGGGCAACTGCTGATCGACTATTTGCGCGCTGCGAGTTACGCGCCAACGCTTATCAGCCACGGCGACCAGGTGCTGCCCTACGTGCGCCAGACGCCGCCGGATCTGATCCTGCTGGATCTGATGCTGCCGGGTACCGACGGCCTAACCCTGTGCCGCGAAATTCGTCGTTTCTCCGATGTGCCCATCGTGATGGTGACGGCCAAAATCGAAGAGATCGATCGTCTGCTGGGGCTCGAAATCGGCGCTGACGATTACATCTGCAAGCCTTACAGCCCGCGGGAGGTGGTCGCTCGCGTGAAAACCATCCTCCGCCGCTGTAAGCCGCAGCGTGAATTGCAGGTGCTGGATGCGCAAAGCCCGCTGATCGTCGACGAAAGCCGTTTCCAGGCGAGCTGGCGCAGCAAACTTTTGGATCTCACCCCCGCAGAGTTTCGCCTGTTGAAAACGCTCTCCCACGAGCCGGGCAAAGTGTTTTCCCGCGAGCAGCTGCTCAACCATCTGTATGACGATTACCGCGTGGTGACCGACCGCACCATCGACAGCCACATCAAAAACCTGCGCCGCAAGCTGGAGGCGCTGGACGCCGACCAGTCGTTTATTCGCGCGGTGTACGGCGTGGGGTATCGCTGGGAAGCGGATGCGTGCAGGATTGCCTGAATAACCCCCCTCACCCTGCCGTCTCCCCAAAGGGAGAGGGTTCCCCAGCAATTTGAAAGCAAAAGCTATAACGTTGCCTCAGAATAACTGAGGGCTTTCAGCGATGCCTCGGTCCGGCTGTAAATCGCTGAGGCGTTTCCTGTAGGCCGGGGCGAGGCGCAGGGATGCGCCGAGAGGGCGGGCTTTACAGGGATGTTACCTCCGCCCGTCCCCGATAAGCCGGAAGGAATAAGCCGAAGACACCGCGAAGCGGCGATTTTCCGCCGGAAGCCCGGGTCGCCAGGGTGGTGGCGACTGAGCCACCCTGGCACGTTCACCGGCCATGTCGTGACAGAGTAGCAAGGAACATAACGTGAACGGAATGACCACCAGAGCCGTATGTTCCCCCTCACCCCAGCCCTCTCCCTCAAGGGAGAGGGGGCCGTCTGTGCAGGCATTATTTTGTGGGGAACCCTCAGCCCCAAAGGGGAGAGGGTTAGGGTGAGGGGCAAAGCTTTACCTCTCTTCCCCGCAGCGCTACAATGCCCGCCCTTAAAGTGGGGGATCTCCCCTTACCGCTGCATCAGGTGCATGCGGATCTGACCTGTCATCAGAACGAGAACAAACATGTTTAAACCGGAACTCCTTTCCCCGGCGGGAACGCTGCAAAATATGCGTTACGCTTTCGCCTATGGCGCCGACGCCGTCTACGCGGGCCAGCCGCGCTACTCGCTGCGCGTGCGTAACAACGAATTCAACCACGAGAATCTTCAGCTCGGCATCAATGAAGCGCATGCCCTGGGCAAAAAATTCTACGTGGTGGTGAACATCGCGCCGCACAACGCCAAGCTGAAAACATTCATTCGTGACCTGAAGCCGGTCGTGGAGATGGGGCCGGACGCGCTGATCATGTCGGACCCGGGTTTAATCATGCTGGTTCGGGAGAATTTCCCGGAGATGGACATTCACCTCTCAGTGCAGGCTAACGCCGTCAACTGGGCAACGGTGAAATTCTGGAAACAGATGGGGCTGACCCGCGTCATTCTGTCCCGCGAGCTGTCCCTCGAAGAGATCGAAGAGATCCGCACCCAGGTGCCGGATATGGAGATCGAAATCTTCGTTCATGGCGCGCTGTGCATGGCCTACTCCGGCCGCTGCCTGCTCTCTGGCTATATCAACAAGCGTGACCCGAACCAGGGCACCTGCACCAACGCCTGCCGCTGGGAATATAACGTTCAGGAAGGCAAAGAGGATGACATCGGTAACATCGTGCATAAACACGAGCCGATCCCGGTCACCAACGTTGAGCCAACGCTGGGTATCGGCGCGCCTACCGACAGCGTGTTTATGATCGAAGAAGCCAAACGTCCGGGTGAGTACATGACCGCCTTCGAAGACGAGCACGGCACCTACATCATGAACTCTAAAGATCTGCGCGCCATCGCGCACGTCGAGCGTTTAACCAAGATGGGCGTACACTCCCTGAAAATTGAAGGCCGCACCAAGTCTTACTACTACTGCGCCCGTACCGCACAGGTATATCGCAAAGCCATCGACGATGCCGCTGCCGGTAAACCGTTCGACACCAGCCTGCTGGAAACGCTGGAAGGTCTGGCGCATCGCGGCTATACCGAAGGTTTCCTGCGTCGTCACACTCACGACGACTACCAGAACTACGAGCATGGCTATTCGATTTCCGAACGCCAGCAGTTTGTAGGCGACTTCACCGGCGAGCGTAAAGGCCCGCTGGCCGCCGTCGCCGTAAAAAACAAATTCACTAAAGGCGACAGCCTGGAGCTGATGACGCCGCAGGGCAACATGAACTTCCGGCTGGAGCACCTGGAAAACAAAAAAGGTGAGGCGATTGAGGTCGCACCTGGCGACGGCCATGTGGTCTGGCTGCCGGTTCCTGAAGAGGTGGAGCTGGAGTTTGCGCTGCTGATGCGTAATTTTGAAGGTGAAAATACCCGAAATCCACACGGCAAATAGTCAATCAACGGGATTTTTTCACGCTGGGATAATTCTTAGAATCGGATCACATACCGCTTCGTTCAATACGGGTATTATCCCCCCCGCTGAAAAACATAACCCATAAATGCTAGCTGTACCAGGAACCACCTCCTTAGCCTGCGTAATCTCCCTTACGCGGGCTTATTTTTTTGTTAACTCCTGAAATTTTTCCCCCTGATAAATATGGCGTTGCATTGACCCGGGAAAGGTTGTGTCAGCATTAGGCGTATCATCTAAGCAAATCGAACGAACAAAGGATCCTAATCACATTTTTTAATGGATTTGAGAGGGATGAACACTATTCGGAACATTCCTAATTTTAAGTGTTAACAGGACCTTTACTCTTGATTTATTAACAATCAACGTTTCACACGGACGGAGAGATGAAGTGACATTCACAGGACAATTTTCAAAGGATCTTCCAGATTACGAACTCGCACGCAGTCTTGGTCTTGCCTCTGGCGGCGATATAAATTTCACAGCACTTGCAGGTCAACTGGACTGTAGCAGAAATTTTAGCCAGGCCGGGATTATCTACTCAGACGGTACACGTCAGTGGCTAGTACGGCCATCAAGAAGGATTGCGACACCAAACGAAAGCTCGGTTAGTCATGTAGTCATAACCAAAGTAAATGCCGCATTAGTTAACCCTGTTCAGGCAACAACGGCGACGATTAATTCCCCTTCCCTGGCAACTGAAATTGGTTCAACGGCAATTTCCTGCGGAGCCGCAATTCTTACTGTTGTACTTGCGGCAGGGGCCGGTATGGCTATACCTCTCACTGCAGGGTCTTCCGGTGCTATAGCCGCTGTGATTTTAGCCGGTGGTGTAGCAACTGGAATTCAATGTGCAAATGGGCTTGGCCGACTATCGTTGATTGCTATGAATCATGATGATTACGTTGCGTGGATGGACTCCCAGGAGTGGTATACAGCAACCAACACAGCCCTGGATGCGATTTCTCTTGCCGGGGCTGCTGCGGGTTTAAAAAGCGCTGCATTAACATATCGCCTTCTTAACCGTTCATCGTCTGAGAGTTTGCTCTCCTTATTACAAAAAATGAGCCGGGCCGACCGTACGCGATTAACAGAGGAGATTATTCGTATCCGCAATCCCGGCATCTCGAATTCAGGTGTAAAAGCAGCAATGAAGGCAGGCGTGTATCCCAAACGTTATCCGTCAGAAGCGTTGCAGTTGCTCTTACAGCGTGAGTTGCTGAATACCATTTCAAATTCTTCTGCCTTCGTTGGAAGTGCCATCTCAGGAAATATCAGAAATCCACAGAATGTTGCACAAACGGGTAAATACATTTTTGGTTTAATTCAGTCTTTTTCATTTACAGGAAGTTATTGACCCGTCCATGATGAAATACATTAAAGATAGCCTTGCATTAAGTGCTTTGGTTAAAAGTAAAATGGCGACCGATGATCTCAACCAGCTTGAAACATTAAAAGAACAGTTAAAAGATCGGTTCGGCGTTCCTGTGGGCGTCCATATGACAGGAATTCCTTTGGCAGTGAGCACGTTACTGGCTATTTTTTGCTACGCCATGCTGCAAGTGTCCCTCTGGTTGTTGCTGTTTCGCTGGCTCGGCTTACCCGAATTTAAGGTTATGATGGGAGTATTCATTGCAGCGATTGTGTATTGTCTGGTAGTGATGAGCACGATGTTTCTGACTACACGAGGTTCTTTACCTGGATATAAACTGCATATTTTCGTCATTACGCTGACAGGCATAATGAGCATCATTTATTTCATCTGGACGGGGATTTCGCTTTTATTCGGCCCTGTTGAGAACTACACACCGCAAATAACCTCTTTGCTGGGGCTGGGATGTTTCTTTCTGAACATTATGTGGATGAATTCATCGATTTTTTACCGCTCCATTGCGCTAACGCTACATAATCGGGTCTGGCGTAAGCAGCTCAAAATCGAGGCAAGGCCAATGTCACACCTCAAACGTTGACCACAATAGTCAATTGAGCGGCAGTAGTATGCACTGTAAGCGCTACGGGGTTCTTTAGTCGATTTCAAAGCCCTTACGCGGGCTTATTTTTTGCCTTTCATCCTGTTCTTACCCGCTTTTTCCCTCTCTGGGATACACTCTTTCTATAGCTAAAAAAGGGAGCAACCCGGATGGCAACCTATCCAGACAGTTTATTAATTCTTAACGGCAAGAGTGCAGGCAACGATCTGCTGCGCCAGGCGATTACCGAATTGCGTGAAGATGGCGCGCGCATTCACGTGCGGGTGACCTTTGAAAAAGGCGATGCGGCGCGCTATATCGATGAAGGTATCAGGTTAGGCGCTGAGACCATCATTTCCGGCGGCGGCGACGGAACGATCAACGAGATCGCCGGTGCGCTCATTGACCTCAACGCCGCAGCTCGCCCGGCGATGGGGATTTTACCGCTCGGTACCGCCAACGATTTTGCCACCAGCGCCGGTATACCTGAGGATTTAGGCAAAGCACTGCAACTGGCTATCCTCGGGAAAGCGACCGCCGTCGATATTGCGCAGGTGAATGAAAGAACCTGCTTTATCAATATGGCAACGGGCGGTTTCGGCACGCGGATCACCAGCGAAACACCGGAAAAACTGAAAGCCGCGCTGGGCGGCGTCTCGTATCTCATTCACGGCCTAATGCGCATGGACACCCTCAAGCCCGACAGCTGTGAAATTCACGGTGAGAACTTCCACTGGCAGGGCGACGCGCTGGTGATTGGTATCGGCAACGGGCGGCAGGCGGGGGGCGGTCAACAGCTTTGCCCGGAAGCATTGATCAACGACGGTCAATTACAGCTGCGTATTTTTACCGGCGACGGGCTGCTGCCTGCGCTGTTTACGACGCTGACGCAGCCAGAGGAGAGCCCCAATATCATCGACGGGAAATCCGCGTGGTTTGAAGTGATCGCCCCACACGGCATGACCTTTAACCTCGACGGAGAGCCGCTCAGCGGCGAGCGATTCCGCATTGAGGTGTTGCCCGGGGCGTTGCAGTGCCGATTGCCGCCGGACTGCGTGCTGTTGCGCTGATTTTTTACAGCGTGCGCGATAATGCCCTCTCCCCACAGGGCTGAGGGTTCCCCAGTAATTTGAAAGCAAAAGCTATAACATTGCCTCAGAATCACTGAGGGCTTTCAGCGATGCCTCGGTCCGGCTGTAAATCGCTGAGGCGTTTCCTGTAGGCCGGGGCGAGGCGCAGGGATGCGCCGAGAGGGCGGGCTGTACAGGGATGTTACTTCCGCCCGTCCCCCGATAAGCCGGAAGGAATAAGCCGAAGGGACCGCGAAGCGGCGATTTACCGCCGGGAGCCCGGGTCGCCAGGGTGGTGGCGACTGAGCCCCCCTCTCCCTCAAGGGAGAGGGGGCCGTTTGTGCAGGCATTATTTTGTGAGGAACCCTCAGCCCACGGGGGAGAGGGATACGGTGGCGTCAGGCAATCGTGACTTTACTGTCCAGATAGACATCCTGAACCGCATTAATCAGCTTCACGCCGTCGGCCATGGATTTTTTAAACGCCTTACGGCCCAGGATCAGCCCCATACCGCCCGCACGTTTGTTAATGACCGCCGTGCGCACCGCGTCGGTCAGGTCGGTTTCACCGCCTGCCGCACCGCCGGAGTTAATCAGCCCGGCGCGGCCCATGTAGCAGTTCGCCAGCTGGTAGCGCACCAGATCGATCGGGTTGTCGCTGGTCAGCTTGCTGTACACGCGGTCGTCGGTATAGCCAAAGTTCACCGCTTTATAGCCGCCGTTATTCTCGGCCATTTTCTGCTTCACGATGTCCGCGCCGATGGTTGCCGCCAGGTGGTTTGCCTGACCGGTCAGATCCGCTGATACGTGGTAATCCACGCCGTCTTTCTTGAATGACGCGTTACGCAGATAGGCCCACAGCACGGTTACCATGCCCAGCTCGTGGGCACGCTCGAACGCCGCGGAGATTTCTTCAATCTGACGTCGCGACTGTTCAGAGCCGAAATAGATGGTTGCCCCGACCGCCACCGCGCCCATATTGAACGCCTGCTCGACGCTGGCGTACAGCGTCTGGTCATATTCGGTTGGGTAGCTCAGGGTTTCGTTGTGGTTCAGCTTGACGAGGAACGGAATGCGGTGAGCATAGCGGCGAGAAACGGAGGCCAGCACGCCATACGTCGATGCCACACAGTTACACCCTGCTTCAATCGCCAGCTCGACAATGTTTTTCGGGTCAAAGTAGAGCGGGTTAGCAGCAAACGACGCTCCCGCCGAGTGCTCTACGCCCTGGTCAACGGGCAGAATGGAGAGATAGCCGGTCCCGCCCAGACGGCCGGTATTGTAAAGCGTCTGCATGTTTCGCAGTACGGCAGGCGGACGGTTGTTGTCGACCATGACCCGGTCTACGTAATCATGGCCAGGCAGATAAAGCTGGTCGGCTGGAATGGTCATACAACGATGCTGTAAAAGGCTGTCGGCGTCTTTGCCAAGCAGCTGCGCAATATCAGTCATAGTGATGCTCCCGTAAGTCCGACATGATGTCGGAGCGTGTGATCCAAGCCCACGTTTTTGCAGGCAGACTAAGCCTGGTACCGACTTAACCTATTTTCCACCATTTGCAACTTTTTTAAGCACAATCTGCTGGCTCGTTTCGTGTACAACATTTTTGTTACACTGATCAAACAATCGCCTTAAAGGTATTTAAAAGGTATTATCACATGGTATGTTACATGCGTACCTCTGACATGCAGGATTAAAAAATGAAAACGAAAGTCCAACTGTCATTCATGATGTTCGTTGAATGGTTTATCTGGGGCGCATGGTTTGTGCCGCTGTGGCTGTGGTTGAGTAAGAGCGGGTTCACCGCCGGGGAAATTGGCTGGTCGTATGCCTGTACCGCGATTGCCGCGATCCTCTCTCCTATCCTGGTCGGCTCGCTGACGGACCGTTTCTTCGCCGCTCAGAAAGTGCTGGCCGTGCTGATGTTCGCTGGCGCGATTCTGATGTATTTCGCAGCGCAGCAAACCCAGTTCAGCACCTTCTTCCCGCTGCTGCTGGCCTACTCCCTGACCTATATGCCGACCATCGCGCTGACCAACAGCATCGCCTTCGCGAACGTCGATGACGTAGAGGCTGATTTCCCGCGCATCCGCGTGATGGGCACCATCGGCTGGATTGCCTCCGGCCTGGCGTGCGGCTTCCTGCCGCAGATGATGGGCTATAGCGACATCTCTGACACCAATATCCCGCTGCTTATGACCGCTGCCAGCTCCCTTCTGCTTGGCGTCTTCGCGCTGTTCCTGCCGAATACCCCGCCGAAGAGTACCGGCAAGCTGGATTTCAAAGTGATGCTGGGGCTGGATGCACTGATCCTGTTGCGCGATAAAAACTTCCTGGTGTTCTTCTTCTGCTCGTTCCTGTTCGCCATGCCGCTGGCCTTCTACTACATCTTTGCCAACGGCTATCTCACCGAAGTGGGGATGAAAAACGCCACCGGCTGGATGACCCTCGGCCAGTTCTCTGAAATCTTCTTCATGCTCGCTCTGCCGTTCTTTACCAAACGCTTTGGTATTAAGAAGGTCTTGCTGCTGGGTCTGATCACCGCCGCCATTCGCTACGGTTTCTTTGTTTACGGCGGCGCCGAGCAATACTTCACCTACGCCCTGCTGTTCCTCGGCATTCTGCTGCACGGCGTAAGCTATGACTTCTATTACGTCACCGCGTACATCTACGTGGATAAAAAAGCGCCCGTGCATATGCGCAACGCGGCGCAGGGCTTGATCACGCTGTGCTGTCAGGGCTTTGGTAGCCTGCTAGGTTACCGTCTCGGCGGCGTGATGATGGAAAAAATGTTCGCATATAAAGAGCCGGTGAATGGGCTGACCTTCAACTGGGCCGGAATGTGGACGTTTGGTGCAATCATGATTGTGGTGATTGCCGTGCTGTTTATGCTGTTTTTCCGCGAATCGGATAAAGAGATCACCGCAATTGAGGTGGTTGATGGCGATACCGCGCTGACACGAGGGGAAGTTAAATGAAACAAGACCGTATTCTCGGTGCTCTTTACGGGCAGGCGTTAGGGGATGCGATGGGGATGCCGTCGGAGCTGTGGCCGCGCAAGCGGGTGAAAGCGCACTTCGGCTGGATCGACCGTTTCTTACCCGGCCCGGCTGAGAATAATGCCGCCTGTTACTTTAAGCAGGCCGAATTTACGGATGATACGTCAATGGCGCTGTGCCTGGCCGACGCGATTATCGAATGCGACGGGGAAATTAACCCTGACGTTATCGGTAAGCATATTCTGGACTGGGCGCTGGATTTTGACGCGTTCAATAAGAATGTGCTCGGCCCGACCTCCAAAATTGCCCTGAACGCCATCCGTGACGGCAAGCCGGTGAGCCAGCTGGAGAACAACGGCGTCACCAACGGTGCGGCGATGCGCGCCTCCCCGCTGGGATGCCTGCTGCCGGCCACGCGTCTGGCGCACTTTGTGGAACAGGTTGCGTTAGCCTCCAGCCCGACCCATAAATCGGATCTCGCCATCGCCGGTGCGGTGGTGATCGCCTGGGCGGTTTCACGCGCTATCGACGGCGAGCGCTGGCATCACATCGCCGATGCCCTGCCGGGTATTGCCCGTGCGGCGCAGGAGGCGAACACGACCACCTTCAGCGCATCGCTTTCCGCTCGTATTGAGCTGGCCCTGAAAACCGTGCGCGAAGCCAACGGTACCGAGTCCGCCAGCGAGCAGATCTATCAGCTTATTGGCGCGGGCACGAGCACCCTTGAGTCCGTTCCGGCGGCGATTGCGATGGTCGAACTCGCGGGCACCGATCCGAACCGCTGCGCGGTGTTATGCGCCAACCTAGGTGGTGATACTGACACTATCGGCGCGATGGCAACAGCCATCTGCGGCGCGCTGCACGGTGTACAGGCCATTGATCCGGCACTCAAAAACGAACTTGATGCCGTAAACCGGCTCGATTTCGGCCACTACTGTGAAAAACTGCTGCACTTCCGGGAGCACAGGGAGGGCGTATGAGTGCTTTTGCCCGCCGTCTCGAAACCCTTCACGCCACGCGTCCCGTAACGGTGCTCGGCGCGGCGGTCATCGACGTGATTGCTGACGCCTACGCTCTGCCCTGGCGCGGGTGTGATATCGAACTGAAGCAACAGGGAGTGAATATTGGCGGCTGCGCGCTGAATATCGCCATCGCCCTGAAGCGGCTCGGCATTGCTGCGCAAAACGCGCTTCCTGTCGGCCACGGCGTGTGGGCCGATATTATCCGTAACGCCATGGCGAAGCAGGATCTGCACAGCGCCGTGGAAGCGGAAACGGGCGATAACGGCTGGTGCCTGGCGCTGGTGGAGCCTGACGGTGAACGGACCTTTATGTCGTTCAGCGGCGTGGAGAATCAGTGGCAGCAGCGCTGGCTGGACGGGTTAAGCGTGCCGGCAGGGAGCCTGATCTCTTTGTCCGGCTACCAGCTGGCGTCCCCCAGCGGTGAGCTGCTGACGGCCTGGCTGGAAAGTCTTCAGGATGCGACGCTCTTTATCGATTTCGGTCCGCGCATCGCGGATATTCCCGACCCGCTGATGGCAAGGATTATGGCCTGCAAACCGATGGTCTCGCTTAATCGTCAGGAGGCGGAACTTGCCGCAGAATGGCTTGGCGTAAGCGTGGAAGAGCTCGGCACACGGTGGCAGCAGAGGTTTGGCGCTGCGCTGATCGTACGCCATGATAAAGACGGGGCGGTCTGGTATGACGGTGACGCTTCCGGACACGTTCCGGCGTTTCCTGCTACCGTGGTCGATACCATCGGCGCGGGTGACAGCCATGCGGGAGGTACCCTTGCCGGTCTGGCCGCGGGATGGTCACTGCCAGAGGCGGTGCAGCTTGGCAATGCCGTAGCCGCCTGGGTAGTCAGCCATCGCGGTGGCGACTGCGCCCCCACGCGCGAGGCCCTACTCCTCGCACACAAAGACGTATAGGTCGCTGCGGCAGTAGCTGATGCTGTACTCAATTGGCCGGTGCTGTTGATCGAGCGCGACTTGCTTGATCACCAGCACCGGTATCTTATCGTCCATCTTGATATGCGCCTGAAACTCGCTGTCCGGCATCCGGGCGCTGACGCGGGACCGGGTGCGCTGCGGAAAGATATTCTGGCTGCGGAAGTAATCATAAAGCGAGACGCCAATGTCGTCCGGGTTGGGAATTAATCCTACTGGTACCCAGGACTCCTCTATCGATACTGCATCGTCATCCACATAGCGGATGCGCTTAAGCAGAAATACATCACTGTCTGGCGCAAGGGAAAGGTGGCGGGCGATCTCCTCCGGACATTTCACGACGCGTTTATTAACCCACAGCGTGTTGGGCGTTTTGCCCCGCAGCACCACCTGCTGAGAAAACCCGCGCGCCTCTTTTAGCGAATATTCAAAGATATTGTTGATTTGCGTACCGTATCCACGCGCGCGGGTGACGACGCCAGCCTCTTCCAGCGCCTGCATCGCTTTACGCACCGTAATGCGCGACACACCGGCAAGCTGGCTCAGATCGCGCTCGCCAGGCAAAATATTACCGTGCGCGAGCACGCCGCTGCGTACCGCGTTTTTAACCGTTTCGGCAAATTTCAGATACAGCGGCGTGTTGTCCGGTGCGGCAATTCGTTCCTTGAGTTGAGCAATTAACCGGGTATGCGCTTGTTCCATCTCTGTTTTTCTCTGGCATAAGGTTTTATGCCAGTATACGGCTTACCACCATGCATGAAAATGGTGAACCGGCCCAATACCGTGACCCACTTCCAGAGAATCGGCTTTTGCCAGCGCGTCCGAGAGCCAGATCTTCGCCTCCTGTACCGTATCCGCCCAGTTCGCGTTTCGGGGACGCAGCGCCGCCAGCGCCGCCGAGAGCGTACAGCCCGTGCCGTGGGTGTTTTTGGTCTGTACGCGCGGGGCGGTGAAACGTTGCGCGCCATCGTGGGTGAAGAGCCAGTCCGGGCTTTCTGCATCATCGAGATGACCGCCTTTCATCAGTACCGCGCGACACCCCATCGCCAGCAGCGCATTGCCCTGCTCTTTCATTTCACGTTCGTTTTGCGCGTGTGGCGCATCCAGCAGCGCGGCGGCCTCAGGCAGGTTTGGCGTGATCAGCGCCACCTGCGGCAGCAGCTTTTTACGCAGGGTGTCGACGGCCGAGGCGGAGAGCAGCGGATCGCCGCTTTTGGCCAGCATCACGGTATCGAGCACCACGTTTTTTATCTGATAACGTTTGAGACGTTCCGCGACCGCTTCAACAATGTCCGCCTCTGCGAGCATGCCAATTTTGGTGGTGTCGATACGTACATCGCTGAATACCGAATCCAGCTGTGCGGCGACAAAATCCGGCTCAATGCGATACACCGACTGTACACCGCGCGTGTTTTGCGCCACCAGCGCGGTGATAACCGAACATCCGTAAGCGCCGAGCGCAGAGAAGGTTTTCAGGTCTGCCTGGATCCCCGCTCCGCCGCTGGGATCGGTTCCCGCAATAGTCAGGGCATTTATGCGTGTCATACCTGTTCCTCCAGCGCGTAAAGCGCGTCCAGAAACGCGGAGGAAAAGCTGCCGGGCCCCCGGCTTTGAGTCAGGGCAACTGACCCTGCGCGCTTCATAAAGCCGCAGGCAGCCGTCGCGTTATCAAGCCTGTCGCCAGGCAGCGAGCAGCAGGCGGCGACGACCGCCGAGAGCGCACAGCCAGTTCCTACCACGCGGGTCATCAGCAGGTCGCCGCCCGCGACCGTACGGGTTCGCTGACCATCAGTGATGTGATCCACTTCTCCTGTGACGACCACAACGGCATGGGTCTGACGGGCGAGCGTCTGCGCAGCGGTCAACGCGCTCGCTGCCGTATCGGTGGAATCAACCCCCCGCCCGCCCGCACTCATTCCGGCAAGGGCGAGGATTTCGGAGGCGTTTCCACGAATGGCCGCAGGTTTAAGGGATAATATTTGCTGGCAAAAACGGGTGCGGAACGCCAGCGCGCCAACCGCAACCGGATCCAGAACCCAGGGTGTGCCCGCGGCTACAGCGCTCTCAATAGCCCGACGCATCGACTGGGCGCGCGGTGCGGTGAGTGTACCCACGTTGATGAGCAGAGCATCGGCAAGCGCGGCAAACTGTTCCGCTTCCTCGGCTTCGATCACCATTGCCGGGGAAGCGCCCAGCGCGAGCAGCACGTTGGCGGTGAAGGTCTGCACGACATCGTTGGTCATACAGTGCGTGAGCGGGGAACGGGTTCGGAATTGATGTAAAACGTGTGAGTCGAGCAGGTCAGGCTGCATGGTTTCGCTCCTGCCGTGCGTGAAGAAGCGATGACCGGGTAGGCATCTGACTTCCCTACGCTGGCATTATCCAGATCAGGTAATACGGGTATTTCTCAGCCTTCACAAAGAAGGGCACCCCGAGTCAAATTACTTATAAAACAGTTACTTACAAAATGGCGTTTCGTAGTCATGTAGTGTAACCGGGGGGTAACCCGGGTGCAAGGAGTTTTGGGCTGTCCGTTAACCCCCTGTAACGAACAATAAACGACAAGATATTAACTACGCTCGATATGTATACATTATTGTTCAGTTAATTATCCCGCCATATTTGTTAAGAACTCATTAAATATAATATTCACTTTCTGTGCTGAGAAATTTTATTTTTATCCATAATGACTCACCGGGAGTGATTTTATAAGACAGCCCACCTGCTTTCGTATGAAATAAACTCAGGCATCAATGTAAACATTTATTTTGCAGAAATTTATTTCTGTCAATTACTTAATCTGACCCTCTCATTTCCCTCGTCATTTTCACTTTAATGTTTACATTAATAACAACCGCAAAATGACTTTTACGCCCTCGGAACCATTCATAGTATTTATGACTTAGATCAACATCATTGGTCTGCGTTTAATTGATAGTTCACTCGCGTTACTAAATAAGATTTAGACAACCTTCAACCGTTTTTTAAATCCAAAAAATAAAGCTGTTCAGCTTCAGTATTTTCGATAATTAATGATGTGAGCTTTTTAAATGAAATCTATGAATAAAAATTTTACTGCTATTTTTGTAATGGGCATTGTCTTAGCGGGTACAATGAGCCAGGCTGAAGCCGCGAATACGGTTTGGGACGATCAGCAAATCACTAATATTGTAAATGACCATCAGGATCAAATTACACAAAACAACGCTGATAGTATTAACCGTGATAGCGCAACGGATAACCGCTTAACGCAGGTTAACGACGACCTTCAGTCCACAAAACTGGGCGTGTTAGTCGTGGATAAAATGGCTAACGACGCACATCAGAAAGCGTTGCTTGCTGGCGCACTTGCCGATACCGCCAGTCTGAAAAGTGAGACGGCCTTACAGGGTGTGGCGACTAACGGCACAGCCATTATCAACCTTCAACACGTCGATAATATTCAGGATAGCCGCCTTACTGCTCTCGAAAATGCACCTAAACCCATCAACGGTGCAGATGGAGCGAAAGGTGATAAAGGGGATACCGGTGCGACTGGCGCAAAGGGCGATAAAGGGGATACCGGTGTAACTGGCGCGAAGGGTGAAAAAGGCGATGCTGGCGCGACAGGTATGAAAGGTGATAAGGGTGATACTGGCGCACAAGGCATTGCGGGAAGAAACGGTCGCGACGGTGCAGACGGTCATAACGGTAAAGATGGTGTGACAACCACCGTGACACAACGACAGCTGGATACGGCTACCCAGGCGAAGGTCGCTAAAAATAGCCTGGCTGTTACTGCCGCCACGCAGGATCTGCAAGCCACCAGGCAGTCATTACAGGCAATGAATACTAACACCAGCCAGCAATTTAAATCTCTGCGTGATGAAGTGGACAATAATAAGAAGCAGGCCAATGCCGGTATTTCAGGGGCGATGGCGATGGCGGGTTTGCCACAAGTGCAAACCAATCAGCGCGTCATGTTCTCTGCTGGTGGTGCGACTTACAACGGTGAGAGCGCGCTTGCTGTCGGTGCGTCCGTTAACTTTAATTCCCATGTCATCGCGAAAGTGAGCTTCTCAGATGACACTGCGAATAATATGGGCGCTTCGGTTGGGATTGGTATGGGCTTTTAAAGCGTAAAACAATCGTCGGGACAAGTATAAAGCCTCATTTTGCGGATGAGCATTTCGTTGATACAAAAAGATGTCTAAATATATTTTTATTTCGGTAGCCCTGTACCTAATGCTGATTTCGTTCGGGATCTGGATCGGCGTGATGTATGTCTCCTGGTATTTGTGTCGTTTTTAAGGCAATAAAATGAAAAAATTAATGATGTTAGTCATAAGTGGTACCGTGCTTGCAGGTTGTGTCTCGCCTGCGCACGCCATAAACGCCCATTATCGCGCTCAATTAGAACGTTCGGGATGCACGCAAATTAGCGCTGGCAATGGCTCTTGCGATGTCAGCAAAACCAAAGCGGAAAACACGGCACAACACGAACCAACGGCATCCGTTCACGATCCCCTGCGTGAAGCCTCGTTCTCGTCGGATACGGTTAACGCCACGCTTTCTAACGGCTTTTTTAGCGCTACCGTGAACGGCAAAAAAGCCAGCGTTAAACGTCTGAATGCGAATTTCTATGAGATCCATGGTAACGGTTTTGTGATATCGATAAGCCTGGATGAAAACGGTATTACGGACGCGTCATGGAATAAAACGAAGGGACGCGAACACGGCGTTTTACGCGTTAGTCAGAAATAAACAGCCTAAGGAGGCTCTCTGCCTCCTTTTCGCCTGCCAATCGCACGATTTGTCACACTCTTTTGTCTGATTTTACAATGCTGACAAATCATACGTAAGCTGCTGTTTTTATTTAGCATAAAGTGCAATCTTCCCCATACAAACGGCGTTCTTCCCTGCCCTGTGCCCTGTGTCACAAAACAGTAAACAAATTAACCATTGAGCCCGGTGACAAAAGGCTCTATATTGGCGGCGTTTTTTTCAGGCCCCATCTGTTTTTTAACTTTTTATTCAATCGTGGCTCATAACGAAGCGGCGGTTGTAGGAGTGATATGATGACGGATAAAGTCCGTATTGACACCGTAGATGCCCACAAAAGCAACGAAACCTATCTGGCCCGTCAGGCCGAATTTGAATCTAACGTCAGGAGTTATCCGCGCAAACTGCCTTTAGCGATCACAAAAGCAGAAGGCGTGTGGATCACCGATGCAGATAATAAAGAATACCTTGACTGTTTAGCAGGCGCAGGCACCCTCGCGCTTGGACACAATCATCCTGATGTGCTGAAAAGCATCCAAAATGTCATTACCAGCGGCTTGCCGTTACATACCCTGGATCTGACCACGCCGCTGAAAGACGCGTTTTCAGAATACCTTCTCTCTCTGTTGCCTGGTCAGGGCAAAGAGTACTGCCTGCAATTCACTGGCCCGTCCGGGGCTGACGCCGTTGAAGCGGCGCTGAAGCTGGCGAAAAAAGTGACCGGTCGTAGCGGTATCATCAGTTTCTCTGGTGGTTACCACGGTATGACCCACGGCGCACTGTCCGTCACCGGCAACCTGTCTCCTAAAGAAGCGGTTGACGGTATGATGCCAGAAGTCCAGTTCATGCCTTACCCACACGAGTACCGTTGCCCACTGGGTATCGGTGGTGAAGCGGGCGTGAAGGCGCTGACCTACTACTTCGAAAATCTGATTAACGACGTTGAAAGCGGCGTGCGTAAACCTGCCGCGGTGATCCTCGAAGCCGTTCAGGGTGAAGGTGGCGTGAACCCGGCACCTGTTGAGTGGTTGCAGCGCATCCGTAAAGTCACTCAGGAACACGGTATCCTGCTGATCCTCGACGAAGTCCAGGCTGGCTTTGCCCGTACCGGTAAATTCTTTGCCTTCGAACACGCAGGTATCGAGCCAGACATCATCGTGATGTCTAAAGCAGTCGGTGGCGGTCTGCCGCTGGCCGTGCTCGGTATCAAAAAGCAGTTCGATGCATGGGCGCCAGGCCACCATACCGGTACCTTCCGCGGCAACCAGCTGGCGATGGCAACCGGTCTGACGACGCTGAAGATCCTGAAAGACCAGAATATCGCGAGCAAAGTGGCCGCACAGGGCGAATGGCTGAAAGGCCAGCTGAAAGAGATGGCGAAACGCTATCCGGTTATCGGTCACGTTCGCGGTCTGGGCATGATGATCGGTATTGAGATCGTTAAGCCGCACGAAGCCGCTGACCACATGGGTTGCTTCCCGGGCGACGGCGAGCTGTCTGCACTGATTCAGAAGAAGTGCTTCGAAGCAGGCTTGATTCTGGAGCGTGGCGGCCGTAACGGTATCGTTCTGCGTCTGCTGCCTTCTCTGCTGATCAGCGATGACGAGCTGAAAGTCTTCCTGGATAAATTCGAGCAGGCACTGCTTGCTGCGGGCGTTAGCCCGGCGTAACCGGAGTTATTGATTACGATGTCTGATTCAAACCCAATTTTGTTCTCCTCTGCGCAGAGCATTGAAGCTTACCAGCAGGCGATTGAACAAAGCACTCAGGCTGTGATGCAGTGGCTGAAACAGCCTGAGATGTACCAGGGCAAAACGGTCGCGGAGCTGCGCGACCGTATTAAGCTGGATTTCAACCCGAAAGGGCTGGGCAACGAAGCGGCGATTGAACGCGCCGTGGAGTTCTTCCTGAAAGACAGCTTGTCCGTTCATCACCCGCAGTGCGTGGCGCATCTACACTGCCCAAGCCTGGTGGTTAGCCAGGCGGCGGAAGTACTGATTAACGCCACCAACCAGAGTATGGACTCCTGGGATCAAAGCCCGTCCGCAACCATCATCGAGATCAAACTGATCGAGTGGCTGCGTACCCGCGTGGGTTATCAGGCTGGCGACGCAGGCGTCTTCACCAGCGGCGGCACCCAGAGTAACCTCATGGGGCTGATGCTGGCGCGTGACGCGTTCTTTGCGCGTCAGGGCCACTCGGTTCAGCAGGACGGTCTGACAGGCGATCTGCGTAAGATCCGCGTGCTGTGCTCGGAAAACGCACACTTCTCCGTGCAGAAAAACATGGCGCTGATGGGTCTGGGCTACCAGTCCGTGGTGCAGGTGAAAACGGACGAATTTTCCCGCATGGATCTCACCGATCTGGCGGCGAAAATCGAACAGTGCAACGCGAACGGCGAGCAGATCCTGGCGATTGTGGCCACGGCCGGTACGACCGATGCGGGTGCTATCGATCCGCTGCGTGCTATTGCTGAGCTGGCTGCGAAACACAATATCTGGGTGCACGTTGATGCGGCCTGGGGCGGCGCGCTGCTGATGTCTGAGCAGTATCGTCACTACCTGGACGGTATCGAGCTGGTGGATTCCGTCACCCTGGACTTCCACAAGCAGTTCTTCCAGACCATCAGCTGCGGTGCGTTCCTGCTGAAGGAAGCGCGTCACTATGAGCTGATGCGCTATCAGGCGGCCTATCTGAACTCTGAGTTCGATGAAGAAGCGGGTGTACCTAACCTGGTCTCCAAATCTCTGCAAACCACGCGCCGTTTCGACGCGCTGAAACTGTGGATGAGCCTGGAAGCGCTGGGTCAGGAGCAATACGCGGCAATCATCGATCACGGCGTGACGCTGGCACAGCAGGTTGCGGCTTACGTGAAAGAGCAGTCTGCTCTGGAACTGGTGATGCAACCCCAGCTGGCAAGCGTGCTGTTCCGCTTCCGTCCGCAGGCGCAAATGGATGACGCCGGTATTGCCCTGCTGAACCAGAAAATTGGCGATGCGCTGCTGGAGTCTGGCCGTGCAAACGTCGGTGTGACCGAGCATAACGGTATCACCTGCCTGAAGCTGACCCTGCTGAACCCAACCGTGACGCTGGAGGACGTAAAAATCCTGCTGTCTCTGGTTGAGCGTACCGCGCAGGAAGTGATGGCGAAGTAATGCTTATCCCTCTCCCACCCGGGAGAGGGATTGTTTTTCCCGCGCTAACGCCTGTCTCCTTTTTTCCTCGAAGCATAACCGTAGTCACACTGGCTGTACCCCGAGCTGTAAAACAGCGCTGCGGATTTAACAATATCGTTGAGGATTGTGCCGCTGACCTTCACACCAACATGCTGGAGACGTTTAACGGTATTCTCCATCTCTTTCACGCTGGTTTTATCGAAACGGGCAACCATTAGCGTTGTTCCGGCTGCTCTGGCGACCAGCGAGGCATCGGTGACGGCCAGGACTGGCGGTGTATCGATGATGACAATGTCATATTGCTCGTTAACCCAGGACATGATGTCAAGGAAGCGTTCGCTTAACAGCAATTCTAACGGGCGCAGGGGTTCCGGGCCGCAGGTGATGACGTCAATTCCCGCTTTTTCAGCATGCTGAATGACCTCCGTAAAGTCGCATTTCCCTTCGAGCAGGCAGGACAATCCGTAGCGGTTCTCCAGGCCAAAAATATTATGAACATAGCCCTGGCGCATATCCGCATCAATAAACAGCACCCGCTGACCGCTCTGCCCGGCGACGGCCGCAAGATTCGTCGCCACCAGCGTTTTTCCGCAGTCCTGAGTGGGGCCAGAAATCATCACAATGCGGTTCTCAGCCTCCATCATGGCGAAATACAGACTGGTTCGCAGCCCGCGTACCGCTTCAACAAACATATCAGCAGGGCGATCGACGGGCAGGAAAGGCACATCCGAGGTTTTGTGTTTCCAGCGACGAGAGAACGGATTTTTTCTGCGCAAATGCGTTTTACTCCACAGCCACTGGGAACGTGGCAACGTAGCCAGAACCGGCAGCCCCTGCGCTTCCAGCTGCTCGGAAAGCGTGATCCCACGTTTGAACGCCTGGCGTACCAGCACGGTCCCCATTGCGAGCATTAGGCCGAACAGCGCGCCAAGAATGATGATTAACGCTTTTCGCGGCTTTATCGGATCCGGGTGCGTAACCGCCTCATCAATGATCCTCACGTTCCCGACAGCGCTGGAGCGGGAAATATTCAGCTCCTGCTGACGCGTCAATAGCTGTAAATAAATGGTGCGGCCCGACTCAACATCGCGGCTCAGGCGTAAAATCTCCTGCTGCGTGGAGGGCATAGCTGACACACGGCTATTCAGGCGATCCCGTTCCCGCTCAAGGGTCTGTCTCTTTTCATGCAATGCACGATAGGTAGGGTGACTCTTTTTAAAGAGCTGGGAGATCTCTGCCTCCCGGAACGTCAGCTCATTTAGCTGGTTCTCAACGTTCACTACCTGATCCAGTACGGATTTTGCCTCTAAAGACAGATCCACCGAGTCACGCTGCGCCCGATAAGCATTCAGCCGTGCTTCAGCCTGATCCAGATCCGCTCTGATTTTCGGCAACTGCTCCTGTAAAAAATCCAGACTACGAGAATCCTGAGCCTCCTGGCGCGCGATATTTTGCTGAAGATAATTGTCAGCAATCGCATTCAGCACCCGGGCGATGTTGTCAGGATCTTCACCCGTCAGGGTTAAGGTCACGATACCACTCTGTTTCTCCGACTCCGCAACCGTGAGGCTCTTCTTCAGGGCGTTGATCGTCTCCAGCCGCGTCAACGATTTAAGCGAAAATTGCGTGCCTGGCGTCGCCTCAATCGACGTCACCAGCAGAACGATCCCTTGCGTGACCAGCGTTTTCCCAACCCGACCGTCTGCCTCAATGTTTTCGCCCGTCAGGTGATATTTTCCCGCTTCCTGTACGGTCAGCGTGAGCCCTTGCGCCTTGCCTTCCACCTGCGGGATCTGGAGTTCGCCTAACGTGATCTTACCCTGCCCGCGCCCTTGCAGACGCTGCCAGAGACGCCCCACCACAGGCAAAACGCGCTGCTTTGCCTGCTGCGTCAGACCTAATTTGTCGACGGTCTCGCCGAGGATCATGCGTGATTTCAGCAGTAAAATTTCAGGGGCAACATCCGGCGAAACATCGGTGCCCAGCTGACTCAACCCTTTAAGCAGACTGTTATCCTGTTTGCTTTCTATTTGCACCATGGCATCCGCCTGATAAACAGGGGGCGTAACCCAGGCATAGAGACCGGCGCATAGGGTGAACAGGAATGTTACGCACAGAATCATCGTGCGGTGGTCGATCATCTCGACGAGCAAACGAACGAGATCGACTTCATGTTGTTGGGGTGCCGCTGCACCATAATTGTCTGTTGTGTAAGACGACATTAATGCTTCATTCCTTTCTGACCTAAACGACGTGCCCATTCCTGGCTGGCTTTACCCAATAGCCCGAACACATATTCAAACGCTTCCCGGCTTTTACGGTAGGGATCGGAGATATCCTGCGGCTCCAGCCATTGCCCAAAAAGCAGCGACTTTCCCCTGCTCTCCGGCGCCATGGCCGCAATGAAGCGAAGATGTTCCGGCTCCATCACCAGGATAAGATCGGATCCCTGCATCAGATTGCGTGTCAGCCGGCGCGCCACATGACCGTCGAGGGAGATCCCATGCCGCCAGGCGACGTCCTGGGCGCTGTCATCCGCCGGGCACCCCTCAAGCCCGTATATCCCCGCCGAGGCGATATGTCTGTCGGGCAGGTGCTGGCGTAAAAGCCGCTCCCCAATCGGAGAACGGCAGATATTTCCGGTGCAAACCACGAGTATTGATTTGAACATTATTGCGGCCACGATCTGATGTAACGAACCGTTTCGGTAAGGTCATGCACCCCGCTGATGGTCGGAACAAGCTGTGATATCACGCGATTCCAGCGGGACAGTGGTGCAGTGGTGACATAGACAATGTCATAAGGCTCAAGCTGAAACTCGGTGCCTAACACCATGGCTGATGCGTCCTGAGCATTGAGCTGGTAGATGTTGGCAATTTTCTCTGAACGCTCGCTTTTCGGCAGCGAACGAATGACAAAAATTCCGGTGGCATCGGCCATATTCTGGTTCAGCCCACCCGCATTGCCCAGCGCTTCGGCCAGGGTCATGCCGCTGCGATCCATTTTCAGCGTGCTCTGTTTAACGACCTCGCCCATGACGAACACTTTCAGCGCATCGTTACGGGGGACAAACAGAATATCGCCGGGATAGAGCAGCTTATTTTGGGTGAGATCGCCATGCTGCATCAGCGCATATAGCGAGAGGCGCATATCCTTCCCATTATGCGTCAGCACGACATTGCGCCAGTCCGCGTCGGCAGAGAGCCCCCCTGCGGCGTTCACGGCATCCATTACCGTTAACGGAATATTGGTGATAGCCTGCTGCCCCGACTTCACCACCTCGCCCGTCACATAGGCTTTTTGCGAGCGGAAAGAGGCGACGCTGACGTCCACCTGCGGACTTTCAATGACATTGTTCAGCCGGGCCGTGATCTCCTCGCGTACCCGTGCGACCGTTTTGCCTGCCACCTGCAATTTACCGACATAAGGATAGAAAAGCGTACCGTCGGCATTAACCCAGTTACCGGTGTCACTGGCGCTGCGATACTGCCCTGCCGGGGTTGTCAGTTCAGGGTGATCCCAGACGGTGACGGTCAAAATATCCCCAACGCCGATACGGTATTCCCAGTTTTTGACCTGTTCATCCAGCTTAGGATTTGCCTGAGATTTCAGGGCCGATGGTCGCAATTTTTCAATTAACGAAGGCGTAAGAGGATAAACATCAATCCGCTTCTCCAGACGATCGTTTGCATTTTCTGTGGTCATCACCTGTTTTCCAGCAAGATCCAGATGCTGACCCGGTGAAAATACGCAGCCAGATAATGGCGTAATAATTAAAAACAATATCGAAAAGACTGTTGTGTTTTTCATTGAGTAAAAATATCTTTTTAGAGTATTGATTATCGAATACGTACCGAAATGATTCTTTCCATTCTAAAACAACCCCTTACCGCTAAATTAATTAACAGTGATGGCAGTAATATTTAAAAAACCACAGCATTCCTGCGGCCTGGCTTTTACAGCCATGCATCGTCTGACTTACGGATTAGGAAAGAGGGTTTCGGGCAATCTTAAATGTTCTATTCGTTTAATGCATGCCTGGATCTTTGTAAATTTGCTTTGAAAAAGTTTTTTCAGAATTAATTAATAAACCCATAATTATGTTATCTGCGTAAGCCAATATTTATTCATCGAAGAAATAATTAATGACGGTTGCGACTACACAAAACCGTGCGCTTTTGTTACATTTTTTGCAAACTCACCCTGTGAGGATACTTAAAATGAACTGTCTGCCATCCGTTTGCGGATCTGCACACAAAAAGTATCAGTAACGATATGACTGGAGAAAAAATGGCTAAGCGTAAATTGTTGCTTCTGGGTGTATTAGTGTCACTGGCGGGGGCCGCGCACGCTGCACCGCAAGCGTCGACAGCGCCTTCCGGCATCAAGGCCTACGAAGAACAAGAGTTTATTGCCGATTTTACGAAGTTCAAAATTGGCGACACCGCGCCCGCGCAGTATCAGACGCCCGAGTACACCATCAAACAGTACCAGCTACGTAACCTTCCTGCGCCCGATGCCGGCACACACTGGACCTACATGGGCGAGAATTATGTTCTGATTGGCGATGCCGATGGCAAAATCTACAAAGCCTATAACGGAGATATTTTCTATCACCGCTGATACGATCCTAATCCGTCCGTGGCAGGAGAGCGATCGCCCTTTCCTGCGCACGCTGTTCCTCCACGCCCGGCGTGAAGCCTGGCCGTGGCTGGACAGTTCTGCGTGGCAGCTTGAAGATTTTGACGCGGCAACCCTGGACGAAGAGATTTGGGTGGCGGAGCAGGATGGGCACCGACTTGGCTTTGCCTCAGTCTGGACGAACGATAATTTTCTGCACAACCTGTTTGTCGATCCGCAGTATCAGCGTCTGGGAGTGGGTCATTTGTTACTGGAACAGGTACAGAAGACGTTTACCAGTACAGGCGCGCTGAAGTGTCTGGTGAAGAATGAACGGGCTATTGCGTTTTACCATCGCCACGGCTGGCACATTGAAGCGACGGGAGATTCTCCGGACGGGGAGTATTATTTGATGCACTATCGGCTTGGGTAAAGTCAGGTGGCGCTATGCTTACCTGACCTACAAAATCGAGGTAGGCCGGGTAAGGCAAAGCCGTCACCCGGCACTAACGCGCAGAGGCGTTACACCGCGCGGAAGGCGATTTCACCCGGGATCACTTCCCCCTGCCAGTAGAGCTGCGCCGCAACGCGCCCTGCAAGCTGGCGATACATCTGGGCAAATTCGCTGTCCGGGCGGCTGACCACCGTTGGTTTCCCGCTGTCCAGGTCTTCACGCAAGGAAATATGCAGCGGCATCTGCCCCAGCAGCTGGGTGTGATACTGCGCAGCCAGCTTCTCCGCACCGCCGGTACCAAAGATGGGCTCATGGTGCCCGCAGTTGCTGCAAATATGCATGCTCATGTTCTCGACGATACCCAGTACCGGCACCTCTACCTTCTCGAACATGACGATGCCTTTTTTGGCGTCGATCAGCGCGATATCCTGCGGCGTGGTGACTACGACGGCGCCGGTAACCGGAATGTTCTGCGCCAGCGTCAGCTGGATATCACCGGTGCCCGGCGGCATGTCCAGCACCAGATAATCGAGGTCAGGCCACATTGTCTCCTGCAACATTTGCAGCAGCGCTTTGCTGGCCATCGGGCCACGCCAGACCATCGCGTTATCGTCAGTAACCAGATATCCAATGGAGTTGGTCGCCAGACCGTGCGCCACGATTGGCGCCATGTGGGTGCCGTCCGGCGAAGTTGGACGCTGGTTTTCCGCCCCCAGCATGTTTGGAATGGACGGGCCATAGATATCCGCATCCAGAATGCCGACCTTCGCCCCTTCTGCCGCCAGTGCAAGCGCCAGATTCACGGCGGTAGATGATTTACCCACCCCGCCCTTGCCAGAGCTGACGGCGATGATGTTCTTCACGCCGTTAACGCCCGGCTGATTTTTCACGCGCTTGAGCGTGGCGATGCTGTGGCTTAGCTTCCAGTCAATTGCTTTTGCGCCGGTAATGCGCAGCAGCTCAGAGCTGGTTTGCTCTTTCAGGGCATCAAAGGCGCTGGTCCAGACGAACGGCATCTGTAGCTCGATGTGCAGCGTATCGTCCAGCCATGCGACGTGATGAAGCGCTTTCAGCGTCGTGAGATTGTGCTTCAGGGTTGGATGCTGAAAATTAGCCAGCGTCCCGGCGACCATTGCTCGTAAGGCTTCCGGTGATTTGGCCTGGGATTGAGAACTCATCCCGACTCCTTTGTTCTTGTGAATAAGACCTTAGACAAACAAGTTTACCTGAAAGGCCGCGGTTTGTGCTTACTTAATAATGCCCCTTTTGGTAATATCGAAAACCCTTTTCACAGTTAAAAGAAGTAATGCCTACTATGACTCAAGTCGCGAAAAAAATTCTGGTAACGTGCGCCCTGCCGTACGCCAACGGCTCAATCCACCTCGGCCACATGCTGGAGCATATCCAGGCTGATGTCTGGGTCCGTTACCAGCGAATGCGCGGCCACGAGGTGAACTTTATCTGTGCGGACGATGCCCACGGCACGCCGATCATGCTGAAAGCGCAGCAGCTGGGCATTTCCCCGGAACAGATGATCGCCGAAATGAGTCAGGAGCATCAGACCGATTTTGCTGGCTTTGACATCAGCTATGACAACTATCACTCCACACACAGCGACGAAAACCGCGAGCTGTCGGAGCTGATCTACACCCGTCTGAAAGAGAACGGTTTCATTAAAAACCGCACCATTTCTCAGCTGTACGATCCGGAAAAAGGCATGTTCCTGCCGGACCGTTTCGTTAAAGGCACCTGTCCGAAATGTAAATCCCCGGACCAGTACGGCGATAACTGCGAAGTGTGCGGCGCGACCTACAGCCCCACCGAGCTTATCGAACCGAAATCCGTGGTTTCCGGCGCGACGCCGGTGATGCGTGACTCCGAGCACTTCTTCTTCGACCTGCCGTCGTTCAGCGAAATGCTGAAGGCGTGGACCCGCAGCGGTGCATTGCAGGAGCAGGTCGCGAACAAAATGCAGGAGTGGTTCGAATCCGGTCTGCAACAATGGGATATCTCCCGCGATGCGCCATACTTTGGCTTCGAAATCCCGAACGCGCCGGGCAAATATTTCTACGTCTGGCTGGATGCGCCGATTGGCTACATGGGCTCCTTCAAGAATCTGTGTGACAAGCGCGGCGACACCGTAAGCTTCGACGAATACTGGAAGAAAGATTCCGATGCCGAGCTGTATCACTTCATCGGTAAAGACATCGTTTACTTCCACAGCCTGTTCTGGCCAGCAATGCTGGAAGGCAGCAACTTCCGCAAGCCGACCAACCTGTTCGTACATGGCTACGTAACGGTGAACGGCGCGAAGATGTCTAAATCTCGCGGGACGTTTATTAAGGCCAGCACCTGGCTGAACCACTTCGACGCGGACAGCCTGCGCTACTACTACACCGCGAAGCTCTCTTCCCGCATCGACGATATCGACCTGAACCTGGAAGATTTCGTGCAGCGCGTGAACGCGGACATCGTCAACAAGGTGGTGAACCTGGCGTCACGTAACGCAGGTTTTATCGCCAAACGCTTTGACGGCGTGCTTTCTGCCGAACTGGCCGATCCTGAGCTGTATAAAACCTTCACCGACGCCGCCGCTGCGGTTGGCGAAGCCTGGGAAAGCCGTGAATTCGGTAAAGCCATTCGCGAAATCATGGCGCTGGCAGACGTGGCCAACCGCTATGTGGACGAGCAGGCGCCGTGGGTGGTGGCGAAACAGGAAGGTCGCGACGCCGACTTGCAGGCGATCTGCACCATGGGTCTGAACATGTTCCGCGTGCTGATGACCTGGCTGAAGCCGGTTCTGCCGCAGCTGGCAGCCCGCGCGGAAGCATTCCTGAACACCGAACTGACCTGGGATGCCATCCAGCAGCCGCTGCTCGGCCACAAGGTGAACACCTTTAAAGCGCTGTACAACCGCATCGAGATGAAGCAGGTTGAAGCCCTGGTGGAAGCATCCAAAGAAGAGGTGAAAGCGGCTGCCGCACCGGTGACCGGCCCGCTGGCGGACGATCCGATTCAGGAGACCATCACCTTTGATGATTTCGCTAAAGTCGACCTGCGCGTGGCGCTGATCGAAAACGCGGAGTTCGTGGAAGGCTCTGACAAACTGCTGCGTCTGACGCTGGATCTGGGCGGCGAGAAACGTAACGTCTTCTCCGGCATTCGTTCCGCGTACCCTGATCCGCAGGTGCTGATCGGTCGTCAGACCGTGATGGTGGCAAACCTGGCGCCACGTAAAATGCGCTTCGGCATCTCCGAAGGGATGGTGATGGCCGCAGGCCCGGGCGGAAAAGACATCTTCCTGTTAAGCCCTGACGAAGGCGCGAAGCCGGGTCAGCAGGTGAAGTAATAAAAAAGCCGGATGAGAATCCGGCTTTTTTTTGCCTGGCGGCGCTACGCTTGCACGGGCCGACGGGTTTTGTAGGCCGGGTCAGGCGAAGCCGCCATCCGGCTAAAAATCACCCCTTCTGGTTATGCACCCGCTGCGTCAACCCACGCAGGAAATAACGCAGAAATTGATCCCCACACTCGCGGTAATTCTTATGATCCGGCGCGCGCATCATGGCGGTGATTTCCGGCATCGACACGCGAAATTTCTGCTCGGTCATGATCGCCAGAATGTCGTCAGTTTTCAGGCAGAAAGCAATACGCAGTTTTTTCAGCACCGTGTTGTTATTCACCCGACGCTCCAGCGCCAGCTCAGGAGCAGATTCATCTTTGCCGCGCTTGTCGTAGATCAGGCCGTTCAGAAAGCCCGACAGAATGATGTCCGGGCAGCGAACAAAACCCTCTTCATCTTCTTTAGTCATCCAGGTGTCGAACCCGGCGGACGTGGATTCCATGTCGGAGAGCGCAAGAATGCGCACCATGTCATTATTGTTCGCTTTCAGGGTGTAGCGCAGGCTACGAAGAATATCGTTACTTAGCATAGAGCCTTCGAATGTCGATGATGCAATGGCGCGCAGTGTATCAGTTTTACAGCCCTATCGCCTCTTTCAAACTTTTCAGGTAGCGACGACTGACGGGAACGGTTTGCCCGGCACGTAACACCAGCTCGGCCTGGCCGTTATCTTCCAGGCGGATCTCCTTCAGGTGCGCCATATTCACCAGATACTGACGATGGCAGCGGATCAGCGGCGTGCGGCTCTCCAGCGTGCGCAAGGTCAGCTCGGTAAAGCCTTCGTTGCCTTCGGCGCTGGTGACGTATACCCCGCTCAGACGGCTGCTGACAAAAGCAACGTCGTCCATTTGCAGGAGGTAAATCCGGCTGTGCCCGGTACAGGGGATAAACTTCAGGGGCTGCTGATGCTCCGGCAGCAGCGTCACGTCCTGCGCGGTACGCTCCTGGCGCAGACGGGTCAGGGTCTTTTCAAGCCGTTTCTCTTCAATCGGTTTCAGCAGATAATCAAACGCGTGCTCTTCAAACGCCTTTACCGCGTACTCATCAAAGGCCGTCAGAAAGACGATATAGGGACGGTGCTCCGGGTCGAGCATGCCGACCATCTCCAGCCCGCTGATGCGCGGCATCTGAATATCGAGGAACAACACGTCAGGGCGCAGTTTATGCACCGCACCGATGCCTTCAATGGCATTGGCACATTCCCCCACAACCTCGATATCACTCTGCTCCTGCAACAGGACACGCAGGTTTTCCCGTGCTAACGGCTCATCATCAACAATCAGCACTCTTAACATGCGTTCTCCTCCAGCGGCAATCGTAAGGTAATTCGGGTATAGCGGTCTGGCTCACAGGCAACGGTGATACCGCAGTCGTCACCAAAATGCGCGCGCAGGCGTTTATCCACCAGGCTCATGCCCAGACCGCCTGACGCGGAAGCTTCATACAGCCCCGCGTTGTCTTCGATATCCAGCACCAGATGGTGGTTAAAACGGGAAGCGGAAATCATGATTTCTCCGGTACCCAGCAGCTGCGAGGTCCCATGCTTAATGGCGTTCTCTACAATCGGTTGCAGGGTAAAGGCCGGAAGATGCTGATACGCCAGCTCATCCGGGACGGATAACGACACCTGTAAACGTGACTGGAAGCGCGCTTTTTCAATTTGCAGATAGGCGTTTACGTGCTCAATCTCGTCCGCGAGGGTGACGATCTCCGAGGGACGCTTCAAATTTTTGCGGAAAAAGGTCGACAGAAATTGCACCAGCTGCGCGGCCTGATCGCTGTCGCGGCGGATCACCGCCTTCAGCGTATTAAGCGCGTTAAACAGGAAATGCGGATTCACCTGAGCGTGCAGGAGCTTAATTTCTGACTGCGTCAGCAGCGCTTTTTGCCGTTCATACTGCCCCGCCAGGATTTGCGCCGAAAGCAGCTGGGCGATCCCCTCCCCCAGCGTGCGGTTGATGGAGCTGAACAGGCGGTTTTTGGCTTCGTAAAGCTTAATGGTGCCCATAACGCGCTGATTTTCGCCCCGCAGGGGAATGACCAACGTAGAGCCGAGTTTGCACTGCGGATGCAGGGAACAGCGGTACGGCAC
Organism: Enterobacter cloacae complex sp. AR_0002; assembly: GCF_001922365.1. NCBI lineage: Bacteria > Pseudomonadati > Pseudomonadota > Gammaproteobacteria > Enterobacterales > Enterobacteriaceae > Enterobacter > Enterobacter cloacae complex sp. AR_0002. The sequence continues at coordinate 510,563 of NZ_CP018814.1, read as the reverse complement.
TTCATTTCCGTCGGCATACACCACTTCACCCGTTTCAATAGCGCGCAGGGTATAGGCCGATGAGATCGGTTTGCCCGGCAGATGGTGGTCGTCGCCGGTGCCGGTAAACGCCAGCAGCTTTTCGCGATCGGTAATCGCCACGGCCCCGATATCCAGCTCTTTATACAGCACCTGCGCCACCTTCATGCTGTTCTCCTCGTTGAATCCCCGCCTCAGGATCCCTTCCGTCGACGCCGCAACTTTTAAGGCGGTGGCAGAAAATGCCGAGGTGTATTTTTCGAACATGGCGCGTTTGTCGAGCAGAATGCGCATAAACAGCGCCGCACCTACGGTATTGGTGACCATCATCGGTGCGGCAATGCTGCTGACCAGATGTAACGCATCCTCAAACGGGCGCGCGATCAGCAGGATGATCGCCATCTGCGCCATTTCCGCCACGAAGGTAATCGCCCCTGCGGTAAAGGGACTGAACACTTTATCCGGGCGTCCGCGCTTAATCATATAGCTGTGGACGAGACCACCGAGCAGCCCTTCGACGATGGTGGAGATCATGCAGCTTAGCGCCGTCATACCGCCCATCGAATAGCGGTGCAGGCCGCCGGTTAACCCCACCAGACCGCCCACGACCGGGCCTCCGAGCAGCCCGCCCATTACCGCGCCGATGGCGCGCGTATTGGCGATGGAATCCTCAATATGGAGACCAAACCAGGTCCCCATAATGCAGAATATGGAAAATACGACGTAGCAGAGGAATTTGTGCGGCAGACGGACGGTGACCTGCATCAGCGGAATGAACAGACGCGTTTTGCTCATCAACCAGGCGATGACAAGAAACACGCACATCTGCTGAAGCAACAGCAGCACCAGATTAAACTCGTACATACTCACAAACCGCACATTCTAAAAACGCGTAACATACACTGATAGCGGTTAACTTTCTTTGAAACGTGCCAAAAAAGCGATAAATCGTGTCCGTCATCACACCTTTTGCCGGAGATAACCTTTCTTTCGTATAATTTGTACAAAAAAGAATCAAATCTTCCTGGTTCCGCAAAGTGGGTCTACAGTTAAACTGGGGACGCGCAAGCCTGGGGGCGAAAATGGCGCTTTACACAATAGGTGAAGTGGCACTCCTGTGTGATATCAATCCCGTTACGCTACGGGCGTGGCAGCGACGGTATGGATTGCTTAAGCCGCAAAGAACGGACGGCGGGCACCGCCTGTTTAACGATGCGGATATTGACCGGATCCGCGAGATAAAAAGCTGGATCGACAACGGCGTACAGGTCGGCAAGGTAAAATCGCTTCTAAGCCAGGACGATCCTGATACGCAGCATCTCTGGCGCGAGCAGCAGGAAACCCTGCTGAGGCTGTTGCAGAGTGGCAATTTGCAGCGTCTGCGCGGCTGGATCAAAGAACAGGGTCGAGACTACCCGGCGCAAACCCTGATCACTCATCTTTTTATTCCCCTACGGCGTCGGCTTCAGTGTCAGCAAACCACCTTACAGGCGCTGCTCAGCATGCTTGATGGCGTGCTGATTAACTATATTTCCGTCTGTCTTGCCTCAGCGCGGAATAAAAACAGCAAAGATGCACTGGTGATCGGCTGGAACGTACACGATACCACCCGGCTGTGGCTCGAAGCCTGGATTGCCACCCAGCAGGGCTGGCGCGTTGACGTGCTTGCCCACTCCCTGGCCCAGCTCAGGCCGGAACTGTTTGAGGGACAGACGCTGCTGGTCTGGTGCGGCGAAGTCCCCTCCGCTTCCCAGCAGCAGCTCCTTACGGAGTGGCGCGAACATGGTTATCCCGTTTACTCACTGGGTCCAAATGCGTCGTAACGGCATTTAATGGTTCATTAACAGCTGCGCTTCACCGTATAATTGTTCCGTTAACAACAGGAGCACATGATGAAGGCAACGAAACTGGCCGTAATTACCCTTTTTGCACTGATGGCTGTCAGCGGTATCGGTGGCGTTATGCTTGCAGGTTATTCATTTATTGTTCGCGGCGGTGTTGGCTGAGGTATCCGGCCAGGCGTTCAAACAGGCGATCCACCACAATTGCCGCCAGCGCAACCAGAATCGCCCCCTGAATAATGTAAGCCGTATTAAACCCGCTTAACCCGATAATGATCGGCGTTCCCAGCGTATTGGCTCCGACCGTCGAGGCGATGGTTGCCGTACCAATGTTGATTATCACGGACGTTCGCACGCCAGCGATAATCACCGGAGCGGCCAGCGGCAGTTCGACCTTCACCAGCCGCTGCCAGGCGCTCATCCCCATTCCTTCCGCTACGCTCAGCACCGATGCAGGCACCGCCGCAATCCCTGCCAGCGTCCCTTGCAGAATGGGCAACACGCCGTACAAAATCAGCGCAATGATGGCAGGCTCCTGCCCAAAACCGATCGCCGGCACGGCAATCGCCAGCACGGCCACCGGCGGGAAGGTCTGCCCCGTTGCGGCGATGGTCTCCACCAGCGGACGGAACTCCCTGCCCGCAGGCCGCGTCACCGCAATACCGGCGCCTGTGCCCAGCACGATAGCAATCACGCTTGACACCGCCACCAGCCAGAAGTGCGCCAGGGTGAGATTAACAAAGCTCTCCTGCTGGTATACCGGACGTGGCAGCCCGGGAATAAGCGCATTAAACAGCGCCGCGCTGTGCGGCATCAGGTAGAGTAAGGCGATAAACAGCCCTGTCAGCCAGAGTAACGGATCACGGACCCACTTCACGCGTCACCTCCCCCGCCAGCAGATCGCGAAAATGGATCGTCCCGCATGGTGTCCCCTGCCCGTCCGAAACGGGTAACACCTCACACTGCCGGGCGACAAACGCCGACAGGGCATCGCGCAGGCTCATCCCATCGTGCAGCGGTTCACCACCGATTTGCGCATCCTGCGGACGCAGATAGTCCCTGACGGTGCGCAGCGAGAGCAGCCTGACGCCCAGCTCGCTGCGGCCAAAAAATTCACGCACAAAATCATTCGCCGGCGAGGTTAACAGCTCAAGCGGCGTACCCTGCTGGACGACTTCGCCGTGATCCATCAGTACCAGACGATCGGCCAGCCGCAGTGCTTCGTCGATATCATGCGTCACCAGCACGATGGTGCGCCCGAGAATACGGTGGATGCGGCTCATCTCGGCCTGAAGTGCGCCGCGGGTGACCGGATCCAGTGCGCCGAAGGGCTCATCCATCAGCAGTACCTGCGGGTTAGCGGCCAGCGCGCGCGCCACCCCGACCCGCTGCTGCTGTCCGCCGGAAAGCTGGTGCGGATAGCGGTTACGAAGCGACGCGTCCAGGCCCAGCAGCGCCATCAGTTCGTCGACACGCTCATTGATCTTCCCCCGGGACCATTTTTCCAGCTGTGGCACGGTGGCAATGTTCTGCGCCACCGTCCAGTGGGGAAACAGGCCGATGGACTGAATGGCGTAGCCCATACGCCGCCGCAGCTCCAGCACCGGCAGGCTGCGGATCTCCTCTCCGGCAAAGCGAATCGTCCCGCTGTCGTGTTCCACCAGCCGATTGATCATCTTCAGCGTCGTGGATTTTCCCGACCCCGATGTCCCGATCAATACCGAGAACGCCCCCTCGGCAAAATGCAGATTAAGGTGGCTTGCCGCCGGACGGCCCGCAAAGGTTTTACTCACATCATGAAATTCAATCATTGGCTCTTCTCCTGAGCAGCGCGAGCCACAGGGCAAACAGGGCATCCAGTACGACCGCCAGCGCAATTGTGGGCACGACGCCCAGCAACACCAGATCCAGCGCGCTACTGAGCAGCCCCTGGAAGACCAGTGCCCCAAAGCCGCCCGCCCCGATCAGCGCGGCAATCACCGCCATCCCCACGGTTTGCACTGTCACCACCCGCAGGCTGCGAACCAGCAGCGGAAGCGCAAGCGGCAGCTGTATTTTCCAGAAACACTGGCGCGCGCTCATCCCCATCGCATGGGCGCTTTCCAGCACGTCGGGCGGAACCTGGCTTAACCCCGCCACCACGCCGCGCACCAGCGGCAGCAGCGCATACAGCACAAGGGCAATCAGCGCTGGCGTCAGCCCGGTTCCGGCAATGCCTGCCGCAGCCAACGCAGGGAAGGATTTCACCAGACCGGCGAGGGGGGCAATCAGCAGGCCAAACAGGGCGACGGAGGGGATGGTCTGAATAACGTTGAGCACGGTAAAGACGGCGCCCTGGCGGCTGGTATGTCGGTAGCACCACATGCCCAGCGGCACGCCCAGCAGCAGCGCCGGGATCAGCGTCCCGAACAGGATCGTCAGATGTTGCGCCAGCGCGTTGTCAAATACCTCCTGGCGGTTGACGTACTCTTTTAACAGCGAGAGCTGATTCAGATCGCCGCTGAAGAGGATCAGCAGAGGGATAACCCAGAATTGCGCGTTCAGCAGCCAGCGCCAGACGGGTTGCGGCGTCAGACGGCGAATGGCATCGCTACAGACCAGCAGACAAAGTGCCAGCCACAGCCACAGCCCGCTACCAACCGACGTGCGCGCCAGCGGGCTTTCAACCGCGGCCATCTGCGTTGCCGCCTGTCCCGCGCTCCAGAACAGTACGATAAACAGCGCTTCGCTGAGCAAAAACGTCAGCCACAGGGCGGTTCGCCCCGGCCAGAAGGCTAAAGCAACAGTACTCGCCAGCGCCGCGCCCAGCAGCAGCGGCGTAAATGCCCAGATCTGCCAGAGCGCGCGCGGTTCGCCCGACACCAGACGGTTTGGCGCGACATTCACAAAAGGTAACGCGACCGCCGCGATGGCCACACAGGCCAACAGCAGCAGGACGCGGTTATGGCATTTTATTGGCACAGCCTTATCCCGTTACTTCACAAGCCCTTGTTGTTTCAGGAAGTCGGCAGCCACTTTTTTGGCATCCAGCCCCTCAACGGCAATGCTGGCATTCAGCTGTTGCAGCGTTTTCGCATCCAGTTTTTCAAATACCGGTTTGAGCCATTCCGCAATATCCGGGTAGGCTTTCAGCACCGCCTCGCGCACGACCGGGGTTGGGGCGTAAATAGGCTGAACGCCTTTCGGGTCGGTCAGGGTTTGCAGGCCAAGCGCCGCGACCGGGCCGTCTGTGCCGTAGGCCATCGCCGCGTTGACGCCGGAGGTTTGCTGCGCCGCCGCCTTAATGGTCACTGCCGTGTCGCCGCCTGCCAGAGAGAGCAGCTGTGCCTGATCGAGCTTGAAATCATAGGCTTTTTCAAACGCTGGCAGGGCATCAGCGCGCTCGATAAACTCTGCCGAGGCCGCGAGCTTAAACTCGCCCTTCTCTTTCAGGTAGCGGCTGAGATCGTCAAGCGAGGTGAGCTTGCCTTTCTCGGCGATATCTTTGCGCACCGCGATGGTCCAGGTGTTGTTGGCCGGTGCCGGCGTTAGCCAGACCAGCTTATTTTTTTCTGCGTCCAGCTTTTTGACTTTTTCGTACCCGGCTTTGGCATTTTTCCAGGCCGGATCGTTTTCATCCTTGAAGAAGAATGCCCCGTTGCCGGTGTATTCCGGGTAGATATCCAGCTCGCCGGAAGTGATGGCACCGCGCACGACAGGCGTGGTGCCAAGCTGTACTTTATTGACCGTTTTCACGCCGTGACTTTCGAGTACCTGCAAAATGATATTACCGAGCAACGCGCCCTCGGTATCAATTTTGGAACCCACCTTAACCGGCTCTGCGGCCTGTAACGGCAGGCTCAGCGCCGCCAGAAGCACCGCCGACCCTGTTATCCCCTTAATCATCGTCATTCTGCTTTCCTCATTATTTTGTGGCCTTTTTCATAGGCTTGAGAGAAAAGCGTAGCTTAAAACAGTGAATTTAACCGTTTTTCGTACAAGATGAGAGGCATCCCCCGCCAGGCGGGGGAAAGGGAGAAAGGTAAGATTATTGCAGTTCGAACTCGGCTTTGTTCACGCGGGCGGAATCCACGCCGATGAAGACGTTGAATTTGCCAGGCTCAGCATCGTATTTCATCTGCTGATTCCAGAACTTCAGCGCATTTACGTCAATCGGGAAGCTGACCGTTCTGGTTTCGCCCGGTTTCAGGTTGACCTTTTCGAAGCCGCGCAGCTGTTTCACCGGACGGCTCATGGAGGCCGTGACGTCCTGAACGTACATCTGGATCACCGTCGCGCCTTCGCGTTTGCCGCTGTTGGTCACCTCTACGCTGGCGGTCACTTTGCCGTCACGCTTCAGGGTCGGCGCCGACATTTTGACGTCAGACACCTTGAAGGTGGTGTAACTCAGGCCATAGCCAAACGGATAGAGCGGGCCGTTAGCTTCGTCGAAGTAACGGGACGTGTACTTGTTCGGCTTGTCGGCGTTATACGGACGACCAGTGTTCAGGTGGCTGTAGTAAACCGGGATCTGCCCGACGGAGCGCGGGAAGGACATCGGCAGCTTGCCGGACGGGTTGTAATCGCCAAACAGCACGTCGGCAATGGCGTTACCGCCTTCGGTACCGGCGAACCAGGTTTCCAGAATGGCGTCAGCCTGCTGATCTTCTTTCACCAGCGCCAGCGGGCGCCCGTTCATCAGCACCAGCACCAGCGGCTTGCCGGTGGCTTTCAGGGCCGCGATCAGATCGCGCTGGCTCTGCGGAATGGTAATATCGGTACGGCTGGAGGCTTCGTGCGCCATCCCCTGCGCTTCACCCACCACGGCGACCACCACGTCGGACTGCTTCGCGGCTTTAACCGCTTCGTCGAGCATCTCTTTCGGCGTGCGCGCATCCACCTTCACCGCTTCCTCATACTGGTTGAGGAAGGTCACGATGTCTTTATCGTCGGTGACGTTCGCACCTTTGGCGTAAACCACTTTTGCGTTATCACCCACGGCGCTCTTAATGCCGGTCAGCACCGTAACGGACTGATCCGCCACGCCTGCGGCGGACCAGCTGCCCATGACGTCGCGCTTGCTGTCGGCCAGCGGACCGACCACGGCAATGGTGCCGGTTTTTTTCAGCGGCAGCGTGTCGAGACGGTTTTTCAACAGCACCAGGCTTTCGCGAGCTACTTCCCGGGCTTCTTTACGGTGCAGACGGCTTTCGGCGTTGGTGTCCGCCGGGTCTGAATCCTTCGGCCCCAGATGGCTGTAAGGATCGTTAAACAGTCCCATGTCATATTTCACGTTCAGCACGTGGCGAGCGGCATCGTCCAGCTCCGCCATCGTCACCTTGCCGCTCTTCACCAGCCCCGGCAGGTATTTGCTGTAGTACTCGTCGCTCATGCTCATGTTGATGCCGGACTTAAGCGCCACGCGTACCGCATCTTCCGGGTCAGACGCCGTGCCGTGTTTGATCAGCTCTTTAATCGCGCCGTGGTCAGAAACGGTGATGCCCTTGAAGCCCCACTGGTCGCGCAACACGTCTTTCAGCAGCCACGAATCGGAGGTGGCAGGCGTGCCGTTCAGCGAGTTCAGCGCTACCATCACCGCCCCGCTGCCCGCGTCCAGCCCTGCCTTGTATGGCGGCATGTAGTCGTTAAACAGGCGCTGCGGGCTCATGTCGACGGTGTTGTACTCTTTACCGCCCTCCACCGCGCCGTAGGCGGCGAAGTGCTTGACGCTGGTCATCACCGAGTAACGATCTGCCGGGCTTTTGCCCTGCATCGCTTCCACCATGGTTTTGCCCATCGTGGCGGTTAAATACGTGTCTTCTCCAAAGCCCTCCGAAGCGCGGCCCCAGCGCGGATCGCGGGAGACGTCAACCATCGGCGCCCAGGTCATGTTCAGGCCGTCGTCTGCGGCTTCATATGCCGATACGCGCCCGACGGTTTTCACCGCATCGAGGTTAAAGGAGGAGGCTAAGCCGAGGCTAATCGGGAAGACGGTACGCTGGCCGTGCACCACGTCATAAGCGAAGAACAGTGGGATTTTCAGGCGGCTCAGCTCCATCACCTGATCCTGCATCTTGCGGATATCCTGGCGGGTAACGGTGTTAAAAATGGCTCCTACCTGCCCGTCTTTGATCATCTCGCGAATGGCTTCTTTCGGGTTATCCGGGCCGACGCTGATCAGGCGCAGCTGGCCGATTTTCTCATCGACCGTCATCTTTTTGAGTAAATCCGTGACAAAGGCGTCGCGGGCTTCGGGCGTGAGCGGGTGATTACCAAACAAATCCTCTGCCAGCGCAGGTTGCAGCGCCAGGCTGACGGCGACACCTACAGAACATAGCCATTTCATGTTGTTATTCTCTCTCATCAATAACCGCGGGAAGCACCCGGCCAGACCGTGCGAAAAGCGCAGTGTGCCACAAAGCCTGAAAACCTTGCAGGGTTATTCTCTGATTTTTCTCATGAATACCCGACCGCTCAACGGCTAATCGCGCTATGCTTTACAGCGAGAAATTTGCCCCACCACAAGGAGTGGAAGATGTCTTCTGTTCGAACTGACGATAACACTACATTTATTAACGAACTGTCGCGCCTGGTTGGTCACTCTCACCTGCTTACCGACCCGGCTAAAACCGCCCGCTACCGCAAGGGCTTCCGCTCCGGTCAGGGCGAGGCACTGGCGGTGGTCTTCCCCGGTACGTTGCTCGAACTGTGGCGCGTGCTCAGCGCCTGCGTTGCGGCAGACAAGATTATTTTAATGCAGGCTGCTAACACCGGCCTGACTGAAGGCTCCACGCCGAACGGCAACGATTACGATCGTGACATCGTGATTATCAGCACCCTGCGCCTCGACAAACTGCACCTGCTGGACAAGGGCGAACAGGTACTCGCCTTCCCCGGCACCACGCTCTACTCGCTGGAAAAGGCGCTTAAGCCGCTGGGTCGCGAACCGCACTCGGTGATCGGCTCGTCGTGCATTGGTGCCTCGGTGATCGGCGGGATCTGCAATAACTCCGGCGGCTCGCTGGTGCAGCGCGGCCCGGCCTACACGGAGATGTCGCTGTTTGCCCGTATCGATGAAAACGGCAAGCTGACGCTGGTTAACCATTTGGGGATCGATCTGGGCGTAACGCCAGAGCAGATCCTCAGCAAACTTGACGATGACCGCGTGAAGGACGAAGACGTTCAGCACGATGGCCGTCACGCGCATGACCACGATTACATCACCCGCGTGCGCGATATCAATGCCGATACACCGGCGCGCTATAACGCCGATCCGGATCGCCTGTTTGAATCCTCCGGCTGCGCGGGCAAGCTGGCCGTTTTTGCGGTGCGCCTCGATACCTTCCCGGCAGAGAAAAAGCAGCAGGTGTTTTACATCGGCACCAATCAGCCGGAGGTGCTGACGGAGATCCGCCGTCATATTCTGGCCGAGTTCACTCACCTGCCGGTGGCGGGCGAGTATATGCACCGGGACATTTACGACATCGCCGAGCGCTACGGCAAAGATACCTTCCTGATGATCGACAAGCTCGGCACCGACAAAATGCCGTTCTTCTTCACCATGAAGGGCCGCACCGATGCGATGCTGGAGAAAGTGTCGCTCTTCAAGCCGCACTTCACCGACCGCTTTATGCAGAAGCTGGGCAACGTCTTCCCGGCGCATTTACCGGAGCGGATGAAGACCTGGCGCGACAAGTATGAGCACCATCTGCTGCTGAAAATGGCCGGGGACGGAATTGACGAAGCGCAGAGCTGGCTCACCGAATTCTTCAAAACCGCCGACGGGGATTTCTTTGCCTGCACGCCGGAAGAAGGCAGCAAAGCCTTCCTGCATCGTTTCGCCGCGGCGGGTGCCGCTATCCGTTATCAGGCGGTGCATTCCGAAGAAGTGGAGGATATTCTGGCGCTGGATATCGCACTGCGTCGCAACGATACCGAGTGGTTTGAACATCTGCCGCCGGAGATCGACAGCAAGCTGGTGCATAAGCTCTATTACGGCCACTTTATGTGCTATGTCTTCCACCAGGATTACATCGTGAAAAAAGGGGTTGATGCACACGCGCTGAAAGAACAGATGCTGGCGCTGCTGCACGAGCGTGGCGCGCAATATCCTGCCGAGCACAACGTGGGACACCTGTATAAAGCGCCGGAGACGCTTAAACAGTTTTATCGCAAAAATGACCCTACAAACAGTATGAACCCCGGCATTGGTAAGACAACGCGGAAGAAATACTGGAAAGAGAGTGCCGAATCAGAGCAGCACAATACGCAAGCCTCTGATGAACTCATATAGCCAAATTTAAGAGATTGTTAAGCTCTCCTCAAACGTACTAGAGTATCTGCCTGTTGCCAGAGAAACGTTTCTCTGGCTTTCCAAACAAGGAGCGGGCAGAACATGTCGGCTGTAGAAACTTTCCCCGAAACTGAAATCGAGGTGCGCGACGCCCTTCCTGACGATGCGCATGCCATCTCGGCGATATACGCCTGGCATGTACTTCATGGCCGTGCGTCCTTCGAGGAAGTTCCCCCCACCGTCGATGAGATGCGTCAGCGGATGAAGAGCGTGACCGACAGCGGTTTACCGTGGCTGGTTGCGCTGTATCGCGGCATTGTTGTCGGCTACTGCTACGCCACGTTTTATCGTCCACGCCAGGCTTATCGCTATACCCTTGAAGAATCCATTTATGTGGATGCCAGCACCACCGGCCGCGGGTTTGGCTCGGCCTTACTCCAGGCACTGATCGCCCGTTGTGAACAAGGACCGTGGCGGCAGATGATTGCCGTGGTCGGCGACGGGCAAAATAACCCCGGGTCGTTGCGGCTGCATAAAAAGCACGGTTTCGAAATTGTGGGTCAGCTCAGAAGTGTGGGATATAAAAAAGGCGACTGGCGGGACACGGTGATGATGCAGCGCCCGCTCAACGACGGGGACTGGACGCTGCCGGAATAAACGCAGTGCGGTCTGGTGCCCTCACCCCGGCCCTCTCCCACAGGGAGAGGGAGAAAACATAAAAAACGGTAACATGCGTTACCGTTTTGCTTTTTCCTAATCGTTCTGCGCCGTCGCCATCTGTTCCGCTTTCTGCTTTTTATACGCCAGCGCTGAAGCCGGCACCGGCTGCACTTTCCCGGTTTCAATCCAGGTACGCAGGCGGCTGGCATCCGCGAAGTGGGTATATTTGCCGAAGGCGTCCATCACCACCAGCGCCACTGGCTTACCGTTAAATACGGTGCGCATCACCAGGCAGTGTCCTGCCGCATTGGTGAATCCGGTCTTGGTTAACTGAATATTCCAGTTATCGCGATACACCAGATGGTTAGTGTTGCGGAACGGCAGCGTATACGCCGGGTTCGAGAATGTCGCCATCTCCTCACGCGTGGTGCTGAGCTGACCAATCAGCGGGTATTGCTTACTGGCGATCAGCAGCTTTGTTAAATCACGCGCCGTCGAGACGTTATGGATCGACAGACCGGTTGGCTCCACGAAATGGGTATTTTTCATCCCCAGCGCTTTGGCTTTGGCATTCATCGCGCGGATAAACGCGTCGTAACCGCCAGGATAATGGTGGGCAAGGCTCGCCGCCGCGCGGTTCTCTGAGGACATCAGCGCCAACAGCAGCATATTTTTACGGCTGATTTCACTTTTCAGACGCACGCGAGAGTAGATCCCTTTCATCTCTGGCGTGTGGCTGATATCCACTTTTAGCTTTTCGTCCAGCGGCAGTCGTGCATCAAGCACCACCATCGCGGTCATGACTTTGGTTATGGAAGCGATCGGGCGCACCAGATCCGGATGACTGGCGTAGATCACCTTGTTGGTATTCAGGTCAACGATCATCGCGCTGCCGGACGCAATCTGGGGTTGCGCAGCAGCGGTGGCGACTGCGGTCGTTTTGGCGATGGCTGGCGCGGTAGCGGAGACGCCCAACAGCAGCGCAAGACTAAGGAGTGACACTCGAAATTTCAGCATGATGAGACTTCTGATAATGATTCACGCACGTTATGACGTACACCGCCTGTGTCGACGGATAAACACAGGCTGGCTTCGGCATCATAGCGGTCACCGTGCGTTGTCGCCAGCGGAGAATCATGACCAGATGCTGCATTGCTGGCATTTACGCCAGCAATGCAGGGAACTTAGAAGAGACGGTATCCATAACCCCAAAGAATAACTGTCAGGGCCAGTAGCGCCTCCAGGACCAGTACGCCGATGGCAAGCGTAGAGCTGGAGAAGCTCAGGCCCTCTTCTTTATTGATATTGAGGAAGGTTGGCACCCCTACATACAGCAGATAACCGGTATAAAAGAGGGCAACCGTACCGATCAGCGCGCACAGCCAGACCAGTGGATAGAGCGCGACAATACCGCTTAAAAACAGCGGGGTCGCGACGTATCCGGCGAAGACCATACAGTGTGCCAGCGACGGGCGCTGCGGATAGTTGCGCGCCATCCAGTGGATGACCCGCCCCATCACCGCCACCCCGGCCAGCATCAGGCCATAAAACAGAATGGCCAGGTACAGTCCGGTGAACCAGGAAAGCTGAACCACGGTGCCGTCACCAAAGTTCCAGCCTATCTGCGTAGTACCAATAAATGCGCAGACCACCGGCACCGCTGCCATCAGCAGGACATGGTGGGTATAGTGATGCGCGACCGTTTCGTTCTCGTTACGGATGACCTGCATTTCACGATCGGGATGGGAGAAAAGTCCCCAGACATGGTTCATAACGCCCCCTTGTTGTCGGCCCGTCAGCGATAGCTTAAGTATAATGCAGGCTTTAGATTATTTTATGTACAGTGGGAAATTTCCGTTGATTGCCGCGCGGTTAATGGATGGGGTATATGATTAACGCAGGCACAGTAAGGGAGACGACGTTTACGTAATGGATATCAACGGTCTTATTGAACAATATGGATACGCCGCGCTGGTGATCGGCAGCGTGGCGGAAGGCGAAACCATCACGCTGCTGGGCGGGGTGGCCGCACACCAGGGATTGCTGAAATTCTCGCTGGTGGTCGCCGCCGTCGCGTTGGGCGGTATGATTGGCGATCAGCTGCTCTATTTTCTGGGGCTGCGCTTTGGCCCGACGCTTTTGCAACGTTTTGCCAGGCATCAAAAGAAAATTCGCCGTGCTCAGCGGCTTATCCAGCGACGTCCCTGGCTGTTTGTGATTGGCACCCGCTTTATGTACGGTTTTCGCATCATTGGGCCGATACTGATTGGCGCGAGTCGTTTACCACCGAAAATTTTCCTGCCGCTGAACATTCTCGGGGCGATTGCCTGGGCGTTGATTTTCACCACGCTTGGCTACGCGGGTGGCGAAGTGATTGGCCCGTGGCTGCATAACCTCGATCAGCATCTTAAACACTGGGCGTGGTTGATCCTGGTGGTTGTGGCGGTGATTGGGGTACGGCTGTGGCTGAAGCATCGTGAAAAGCGGCGGGATGAAGAGTGAGTTCGGCCTGCGGTCCTCACCCCGGCCCTCTCCCGGGGTGAAGGGAATGCTTATTCCGCTGGCTTAAACTGCGGGTTCGCCAGCATAAAACCCCCATCGACGATAAACGACTGTCCGGTGGTATAGCTGGCGTCGCTGTCGCATAGCCAGGCCACCAGGCTGGCAATTTCTTTGGTATGCCCTGGCCGTGCCAGCGGGATTTCCGGCATTGAGCCTTCTTTCACTTCGCTGTCGTCCATATCATTCATCGGCGTGGCGATCGCACCGGGCGCAACGGCGTTCACCAGAATCTTATTTTTAACCAGCTCCAGCGCCATCGACTTGGTTAACCCGCCCAGCGCATGTTTGGCCGCCGTATAGGCGCTGGCGTCCGGCAATGGCGTATGTTCATGCACCGAGGTGATGTTCACGATCCGCCCCCCTTCCCCCTGCTTCACCATCTGACGCGCCGCGATTTGCGAGCAGAGAAACGCGCCGTCCACGTCAACGGTGAATATGTGCCGCCAGTCGTCAAACGACAGGTCCAGAAATGGCGCTTTGTTCATCGCCCCGGCATTATTAACCAGCACATCCAGCCGCCCGAAACGCGTAATCAGGGTTTCAATGGCCTTTGCGCCTTCCGGTAAATGGCTTAAGTTGAGTTGAATGGCCTCGGCACGCTGCCCGCGCGCTTCAATTTCACGGCAGGTTGCCAGCGCCCCTTCCTCATCTGAGTGCCAGGTCACCCCGATATCAAACCCGCGCTCGGCCAGCATCAGGGCCGTCGTTTTGCCAATTCCTGAATCCGATGCGGTAACAATTGCGACTCGCGTCATACTCACCTCCTGAAAATCTGCAAAGAGGTAAGTATAGATAATGCGCAATGTTAGCCGCGATGATATCCGCCACCCAGCGCGGAGGTGAGCTGGAGCGTGGCATCCACGTACTGACCTTTCAGCATCAACCCGGCAATACGCTCTTTGAGCGCCGGAATTTTTGCTTCACTCACCCGGGAGCTGGCAATGATCCCCGCGCTGAAGCGCGCCTGCGCCAGCGCGACGACGCGCGCCGCATCTTTTTCGATCTGCTGCTGGTGCTGATTTTTGGCGGTCAGCGTTTCCACTTCGCTGGCCGTCCGGGCGACCTGGTTTACGGCATCTACCACGGCCTTGTTGTAGTTCGCCACGGAGAGGTTGTTTTGCGCCTGGGCGATATCCAGGTTCGCATTCAACCGACCGCTGTCAAAAATTGGCAGCGTCAGCCCCGCGGTTACGCCCATTTGCTGCGCAGATGAGCGGAACAGGTCGCTCAGGTGCAATGCATCCTGCTGCAAAAACGCCATCAAATTGATGTCAGGGTAGAACGCGGCTCTGGCGGCATCGACTTCGCTCATGGATGCTTCGATATACCAGTGCGCCTCCTGCAAATCCGGGCGCCGAGCCAGCAGTTCATAACCGAGCGTTGATGGCAGCGATGCCTCTGCGTCAGGTAAGGCATGCCGTGCGAGCGTGACTGAAGGGGTATTGGTCAACGCATTCAGACGCGCCTCAATGGCCTTCATTTTGCCGTGCACGTCAGCGAGCTGTTCATCGGTTTTGCTGGCACTGATATCCGTTTCAACCCCTTCCACCGAGGAGGTAATGCCGTGCTGATAAAGCTCCCTATCGGCACCGATGATATTTTCCTGCTCCCGTTTGATCTGCGCGAGCACGTCACCCACCGCGGCCTCGGTCTGCCAGTCCCAGTACAGCCGCGCGACGCTGCTGGCGAGCAGCTGGCGGGTCTGCTCCAGCTCCGCTTTTTGCGCATTCACCTTACCGATGCGGGCCTCAATTTGGGCGCGGTTTTTACCCCATAAATCCAGATCCCAACCCGCCGTCAGACCAAAGGTGCCGTTGGTATACCAGGGGCCGGTGGTCCCCGCTGCCGGGTCGGTCAGTGCAAATGGCCCCATCAACCCCTCTGCCGACATCTTTTGCCGTTCCACATCTGCGGAAAAATCCATTTGTGGACCCTCAGCAGCGACAGCGGCTTTCGCCTGTGCTTCCGCCAGGGTGATACGCTGACGGGCAATTTGCATATCCGGCGCATCCGCCAGCGCTTTGTCGATCAGCGCGTTGAGCTGGGGGTCGTTAAAGTCTTTCCACCATTCGCTTTTTGGCCAGTCGGCATGACGCAGTTGGGTATTTACAGTTGCGGCGGCGGCTTGCGTTTTTACTGGTGACACCGTGGCATGTTCCGGCGCGCAGGCGGCCAGCATAAAAACAAGAGGAGCACTCAGAGATAAAGTAAGAGAACGTTTCATTACGCCATGAACTCAAAAAAAATAAAGGCGCAACTTACGCTTACTGACGTTCCGTTTTTTAGTAACGCGTGGCAATCCGCATATTGTTATACATTTTCATATCCGGAAATTTATTCCCCAAGACAATGAGTTAATTTCATGTATTCATGCTAATTATGAATTGACTGCTACACTTACTTCGACAGACATACGCAGGAGAGGCGAATGAAAATATTATTGTGGGTTATTTTGATTATATTTCTGATAGGGCTGCTGGTGGTAACCGGCGTATTCAAGATGATTTTCTGATTCCGTTGCCCGGCTCCGCGCCGGGCAAACTCTTCACACTTCGCTCAGGACTTCGACTGGATCACCCGGGCAATATCCGCAGACGTCTGTAGGGTACGGATCTCCTGAAATAATCCCAGCGCGTCGTCGTACTCTTTACGCAAATAACTCAGCCACTGTTTAATGCGCGCGACGTGATACAAGCCGGTATCGCCCTGCTTTTCCAGCCGCGTGTATTTTTGCAGTAGTTTCACCACATCCGCCCACGGCATCCGCGGTTCATTATATTTCACCACCCGGCTGAGGTTCGGCACGTTCAGCGCACCGCGGCCAATCATCACGGCATTACAGCCGGTCTCTTTGAGGCAGGCCTGCGCGCTCTCGTAATCCCAGATTTCGCCGTTGGCAATCACCGGAATCGTAAGCCGTTTGCGGATCTCGCCAATCGCCTGCCAGTTAATGCGCTCGGCTTTATAACCATCCTCTTTGGTTCGCCCGTGCACCACCAGCTCGGTGGCGCCCGCCTGCTGCACCGCGTCAGCAATTTCAAACTGCTTATCGCCGCTGTCCCATCCCAGACGGACTTTGACCGTCACCGGCAGATGCGATGGCACTGCCTCACGCATGGCCTTTGCGCCGCGATAAATCAGCTCCGGATCTTTAAGTAGCGTCGCCCCCCCGCCGCTGCCGTTGACCAGCTTTGACGGACAGCCGCAGTTAAGATCGACGCCGTACGAACCAAGCGCTACCGCGCGGGCGGCGTTTTCAGCCAGCCACTCAGGATACTGGCCGAGCAGCTGGACGCGCACCAGCGTACCGGACGGCGTGCGGCTCTGACGATGCAGTTCCGGACAGAGACGATAAAATGATTTTTCTGGCAGCAACATATCGACCACGCGCAGAAACTCCGTCACGCAGAGATCGTAATCGTTCACCTCGGTAAGCAGCTCGCGCACGAGAGAGTCGAGCACGCCTTCCATCGGGGCCAGTAAAACACGCATTCTGAGTACCTGTGAAAAAAGACGCGCTATAGTAGCTGCTCTCTATGTATGTTGAAAGCCCGGCGTTCCATTCCGGAATGTCTGATATGCCCAAAATTCATGATGTGATCCGTGGCACATTTTCAGGTTTAATTGTATGATGAATACGTCTCAGCAAGGACTTTCACCATGAGCAAATCACTGAATACTATCTGGCAATACCTTCGCGCCTTCGTCCTCATTTATGCCTGCCTGTACGCCGGCATTTTTATCGCTTCGCTGCTGCCGATTACGATACCCGGCAGCATTATCGGCATGCTGATCCTGTTTGTACTGCTGGCATTACAGGTGCTGCCCGCAAAATGGGTCAACCCAGGGTGCTTCGTTCTCATTCGCTACATGGCCCTGCTTTTTGTGCCTATCGGCGTTGGGGTTATGCAGTATTACGATGTGCTTAAAGCGCAGTTCGGCCCGATTGTGGTCTCCTGCGCCATCAGTACGCTGGTGGTTTTCCTGGTCGTCAGCTGGAGTTCACACATTGTGCATGGCGAACGTAAGGTCGTCGGGGAGAAAACAAAAAAATGATGGCGAATATCTGGTGGTCCCTGCCGTTAACCCTGGTGGTGTTCTTTGCTGCGCGTAAGCTTGCGGTGCGTTTCAAAATGCCGTTGCTCAACCCGCTGCTGGTCGCCATGGTGGTGATTATTCCTTTTCTGCTGCTCACCGGCATTTCTTATGAGCGTTACTTCGCCGGGAGCAAGATCCTTAACGATTTGTTGCAGCCTGCCGTGGTGGCGCTGGCGTTTCCTTTATATGAGCAACTGCATCAGATCCGCGCGCGCTGGAAATCCATCATAACCATCTGCTTCGTGGGGAGCCTTGTTGCGATGATCACCGGCACCTCGGTGGCCTTAATGATGGGCGCATCGCCGCAGATCGCCGCCTCTATCCTGCCTAAATCCGTCACCACGCCGATTGCCATGGCCGTGGGCGGCAGCATCGGGGGCATTCCGGCCATCAGCGCCGTGTGCGTGATTTTCGTCGGTATCCTGGGCGCGGTGTTTGGTCATACGCTGCTGAATATCATGAAAATTCGTACCAAAGCGGCACGCGGTCTGGCGATGGGTACCGCCTCGCACGCGCTGGGCACCGCACGCTGCGCGGAACTGGATTATCAGGAAGGGGCATTCAGCTCGCTGGCGCTGGTGATCTGCGGGATTATCACTTCCCTGGTCGCGCCGTTTATCTTCCCGATTATTCTGGCAGTAATGGGCTAAAATTTGCGATGCGTCGCGCAAATTTCATTTTCATTTCATAAGTTGCACACATAATGAGATTTGGATCACATATAAAGGCCGTACGGCTCCGTACACTACCGATCCATTAACCTTGATGAGGCAACGTCATGCATCCACGTTTTCAAGCTGCTTTCTCTCAGCTTGCAGAGAATTTGCAATCAGCCCTGGCTCCGGTTCTGGCGGATGCGCATTTCCCCGCCCTGCTGACGGCAGATCAGGTCACGACGCTTAAACAGGCAACGGGGCTGGACGAAGACGCGCTGGCTTTCGCCCTGCTGCCCCTGGCGGCTGCCTGCGCCCGCGCTGACCTTTCCCATTTTAACGTAGGCGCAATTGCGCGCGGTGTGAGCGGGACCTGGTACTTCGGCGGAAACATGGAGTTTCTCGGTGCGACCATGCAGCAAACCGTCCATGCGGAGCAGAGCGCCATCAGTCACGCCTGGCTACGCGGCGAAAAAGCCCTGCGCGCCATCACCGTCAACTATACCCCTTGCGGCCACTGCCGCCAGTTTATGAATGAGCTGAACAGCGGTCTTGAACTGCGTATCAACCTGCCGGGACGCGCACCGCATACGCTGCGTGATTACCTGCCGGATGCTTTCGGCCCGAAAGATCTTGAGATCAAAACCCTGCTGATGGACGAGCAGGACCACTGTTATGCGCTCTCAGGGGATGAGCTGAGCGAAGCGGCCATTGCCGCCGCCAATAAAAGCCACACGCCATACAGCAAATCTCCAAGCGGCGTCGCCCTTCAGTGCCGCGACGGCCGCATCTTCACCGGCAGTTACGCAGAGAACGCCGCGTTTAACCCGACGCTGCCTCCGCTTCAGGGCGCCCTGAACCTGCTTAGCCTGAACGGGTATGACTACCCGGATATTCAGCGCGCAATCCTGGCTGAAAAGGCCGATGCGCCGCTGATCCAGTGGGACGCGACCGCAGCCACGCTGAAAGCGCTGGGCTGTTCAACCATTGACCGCGTGCTGCTGGCATAATCTGTTCGGCGGGCAGAGTTGCCCGCCAGTCTGACGAAAAACCCCTCAGTTGAATCGCTGTTTCTTGCGCTAACCAGGCGGGTACAGTAGCCTGAGGGAAATTTCATCATCGGTACGAGCCATCTGCATGTTAAAGCGCGTGTTTTACAGCCTGTCTGTCCTGGTCGGCATACTGCTGTTGATCGTGCTGGGTCTCGACCGCTGGATGAGCTGGAAAACAGCCCCCTACATTTTTGATGACCTACAGGACCTCCCCTACCGTCAGGTTGGCGTGGTGCTTGGCACCGCCAAGTATTACCGCACCGGCGTCATAAATCAGTATTACCGGTATCGTATTCAGGGCGCGCTGAACGCCTATAACAGCGGCAAGGTGAACTATCTGCTGTTGAGCGGCGATAACGCGCTGCAAAGCTATAACGAGCCGGTGACGATGCGCAAAGATCTGATTGCCGCAGGCGTCGACCCGGCCGATATCGTGCTCGACTACGCCGGATTCCGCACGCTTGATTCCATCGTGCGTACCCGCAAGGTGTTCGACACCAATGATTTCATCATCATTACCCAGCGTTTCCACTGCGAGCGGGCGCTGTTTATCGCCCTGCATATGGGCATTCAGGCGCAGTGTTATGCGGTGCCATCGCCAAAAGATATGCTGAGCGTGCGCGTGCGTGAGTTTGGCGCCCGTTTCGGCGCGCTGGCTGACCTGTACCTGTTCAAACGTGAACCGCGCTTTTTAGGCCCGCTGGTGCCGATCCCAACGATGCACGAAGTGCCGGAGGATGCGCAGGGTTATCCGGCGGTAACGCCAGAGCAGTTGCTGGAAATTCAGAAGAAGTAATCCAGATCTACAGTGCGTGATATAAAACGCATTACTCTCTTTTTAGATACCTAATGAGTGATATAAGTAGCAATACTTGTTTATATCACTGACTATGAGTAATATTTTACACATTGTCGCGTTATGGAGGTGAGATGGAGACGTTAACCGTACAGGCATATCTGAACGAAACATGGACGGATATCGCTCTCATCAAATATCCTGGAAGTGAAAAAAATGACTGGAATATCACGCAGTTAGACTATCTTACTGAGTATGCGATTAATTTTCTCGACTATGATGATTTTCACGCAGTCTCAGTCAATCACCCTGTATCACTCTTTTTTGATGACCATGGCCAACCGGGCTGGCTGCGATTTATCGACGATATCATTCCCGCCGGAGCAAGCCGCCGTTACTGGATTAATGCGCTCGACATCAGTGAGTTACCCGTTGGCCAGCAAAATTTCTTATTGCTGAAATTTGGCACAATGTCCCCTGTGGGGAATTTGCGCATAAAGGAATCCGTCCCAGAATGGAATAAATTCGCCAGCACTAAAACGTTTACGGTTGCGGACGTCATCGATCGTGCGGCCGATTTTCTGGATTATGCCCAGGAAAGAGGCGCGGCGGCGGGTGGTGCAACCGGTGCTGGCGGTGAAGCGCCTAAACTTTTGCTGCGCTGTAGTGAAACTGATGCCATCTGGATCGATACCTGGCAAAACGAGCCGGATAACCGGGACCGCTATTATTTGGTTAAATATCCACGCGGTAACAGGACAGAAGTGGATTGTAATATTCTGCGAGCTGAATTCCATTATTATCATGAGATTAACGCGATGGGTTTTTCCACGATCCCAGTGGAAACAATGCGCCTTGAAGAAGGTAGCCATTACCCGTCTCTGTGGTTACCGCGTTTCGACATAGTGAGAAATGAGCAGGACCAACTGGTCAGGCTGGGTATGGAATCGGTGTATTCGCTATTACAAAAGGCACCCGGCACCCTCCTTGATCATGAGACAACGTTGCGCGCGTTAATTAATAAAATCACCTCCAGCCATATGGTCCAGCAGCAGGGTTATCATTTTGATATTCCGGGATTTGTAACAGAATGGGTGCGTCGCGATCTGCTAAATATTATTTTTGGAAATAGTGACAACCATGGGCGAAATACCGCCTTTGTGAAGGCTGAAAATCAAATTATGCTCTCCCCTGTATATGACTTTGCGCCGATGAAAGCCGATCCTGAAGGGATACCAAGAACCCTGAAGTGGTCATTATCTTGCGAATCAGGGGGGGATTATAATTTCAACACTATCGCACAAACGCTGGCGGAGTGGATCCCTCCCGCAACATTACTTGATGCTCTGCATGAAACAGCCGTTCAGCTTATTGATCTCCCGGAAAGGCTGGCGGCGCGAGGCGTTCCCGAACAGATAATGGAAATGCCCGCGATGGGTTTTCGCTACATCCCGGATAAACTTTCCCGTTGGGGTTTATTATGAAAACACCTAATGAAGCTGAATCAGAGCTTTTACAGACATTAGCTCAAGTACGCAGCGTAAATAAAAAGCGACATCATGACGAGGCGGAAGAGCCGGATAAGCCATCGGTAGTGAAGAGGCAACGCGTTACACAAGGCTTAACGCGGATTAGTACTCTCGATCGCCAGGCTGTACTGCATGCAGCCATACGGGACATTTTGCTGGGGAAAATCACACAGGGAGAGGCGCTGAAAAGGCTCAGGGTCGAGGTGTTAGGGCTGAAGCAGGATGAATATGCAAAGCTGGTCAGCGTATCCCGGAAAACATTGTCGGATGTAGAAAATAACAGAGGCAATTATTCCGCTGACGTCATAAATAAAATCTTTAAACCCTTTGGGCTTCAAACCGGACTAGTGCCCGTTTCAAAATCGCTTATCGCTTCACTTTTCTCATAAAAAAACCCGCATCGCTGCGGGTTCTTTCATTCCAGCGCTTATTTCTTACGCGCGTACTTCAGTGAATCCAGGGCAACTGCGAAGATGATGATCGCACCCTTGATAATGTACTGCCAGTACGGGTTCACACCGATGTAGGTCAGGCCGTAGTTGATAACGGTGAAGATGATCACACCGGTCACCACGCCCAGCACGGTACCCACGCCGCCGCTGAAGGAGACGCCGCCAACCACGCAGGCCGCAATCGCATCCAGTTCGTACATAAAGCCGAGGTTGTTGGTTGCAGAGCCGATACGGCCTGCTTCCAGCATCCCGCCGAAGGCGTAGAAGACCCCGGACAGGGCATAAATCATCAGCAGGTTCAGAGCCACGTTGACCCCGGAGACTTTCGCCGCTTCCGGGTTACCGCCGATAGCAAAGATGTTTTTACCGAAGCGGGTTTTGTTCCACAGGATCCAGACGAATGCCACCGCAATCAGCGCATAGAAGGTGATATAGGAGAGACGGAAGCTGCCGAGCGCAACAAACCCCTGCGTGAAGGTCGAGAAGCCGCTGTCGAAGCCAGATATTGGAGACGCGCCGACGAAATCGTAATACAGGGAGTTGATACCATAAACGATGATCATCGTGCCAAGCGTAGTGATGAATGGCGTCACGTTCAGGTAAGCAATGATGATGCCGTTAATCAGGCCAATTACCGCGCCGATGGCACACACGATCAGGATCACCACGAAAATCGGCATGGTCGCCATCTCCGGGAATACCTTGTTGGCGTTTTCCATCGACTGCAACAGGGTCGCCGCAATGACCGCCGCCAGACCCACCTGGCGCCCTGCCGAAAGGTCAGTCCCCTGGGTAACGATAAGTCCCGCCACGCCAAGCGCGATAATAATACGTACGGAAGACTGGGTCAGAATGTTACTCAAGTTCAGCAGACTTAAGAACGTAGGGTCCTGGAAAATAATAATCGCCAGCAAGACTAAAAGAACAACGTAAATACCGCCTTCTTTCAGATAAGTGAGAAAACTTTTTTTATTTAACGCACTCATGAGGAGCCCCTGATCTTAAAGGTGCAAAGACGCAAGACGCAAAATTTCGTTTTGCGTTGTCGTTTTGGTTTCAACAATACCGGCAACGAGACCATTGCTCATAACCAGAATACGGTCTGTGATCCCTAACAATTCCGGCATTTCGGAAGAAATAATAATGATCCCTTTATCTTTTTTCGCCAGCTCTGCGATAAGCTGATAAATCTCGAATTTTGCACCCACGTCGATACCGCGCGTAGGTTCATCCAGCATCAGAATTTCAGGCTGGGTTAATAGCCAGCGACCAATAATGACTTTCTGCTGGTTTCCTCCCGAAAGTGAGCCAATTTGCGTGCGGTGGCCCGGCGTTTTCACGCGCATGGAGTCAATCACCCACTGGGTATCGCTCTTCATGCGGGAATTATCCAGCAGCCCGACCTTGTTTTTGTAATTGCGAATATTAGAAATTAACGAGTTAAAGTTAATATCCAGATAAGCGTAAATACCGGTGGAACGACGCTCTTCCGTCACCAGCGCAAAGCCATTATTAATGGCTTCGTTGGCGTTGTGGTTGTTGATCTTCTTACCGTGCAGCGTAATGGTGCCTTCGGCTTTCTCACGGATACCAAACAGGGTTTCCACGATATCGGTGCGCTTAGCGCCCACCAGCCCTGCGATGCCAAGGATCTCCCCCTTGTGCAGATCGAAAGAGACATCGCGGATAGACGGCTGACGCAGCGAGGTCAGGTTACGCACCTCCAGAATCACTTCGCCTGGCTTGTTTTCTTTATCCGGGAAGCGCTGGTTCAGAGAACGGCCAACCATCATGGCGATGATCTTGTCCATGTCCAGCCCTTCCAGCGGCTGGGTGGCAATCCACTGACCGTCGCGCAGGATGGTGATTTCATCGCACAGCTGGAAGATCTCTTCCATTTTATGTGAGATATAGACAATGCCACAGCCGCGATCTTTCAGCTTACGAATAATGGTAAAAAGGTGGTTAACCTCTTTTTCCGTTAATGACGATGTCGGTTCATCCATGATCACAATTTTCGCATCATAGGAGAACGCTTTGGCAATTTCGATCATCTGCATCTGGGAAACGGATAATGTCCCGACGCGGGCGCGCGGGTCGATATCAATATCCAGCTCATCAAAAATGGCTTTGGTGTCGCGATACATTTTATCCTGATCGACAAAGACACCTTTGGTTGGATAACGACCCAACCACATATTATCCATAACTGAACGTTGCAGGACCAGGTTTAATTCCTGGTGTACCATCGAGATACCGTTCTCCAGCGCTTCTTTCGCTGAATGGAAGTCGATCTCTTTTCCCTGAAAAAGAATGCTGCCAGAATCTTTTTGATAGATCCCAAAAAGGCATTTTAATAATGTTGATTTACCCGCACCGTTTTCACCCATTAATGCATGAATAGAGTGAGGACGAACTTTTAAATTAACATTATCGAGCGCCTTAACACCGGGGAATGACTTATTGACACCGGTCATTTCCAACAAGTATTCACCGGACGACTGAGTAGTTGTGCTGACCATAATTATACCTTGTTGGCCTCGCATATCGCGTTATAAAAGGGCGCAACGAATTGCGCCCAGTGAAGACAATGCAGATAACTTATTTACCGATAAACTCAGCCAGGTTGGACTGGTCTACGCCCACGTAAGGAACGCGAACGATTTTGTTGTCAACTTTCCAGTTAGTCCCGTCAGCGGCACCTTTACCATCGGCCAGGTTTTTCGCCAGATCGAAGGTGGCTTTCGCCTGGTTGTTGGCATCGTTCAGTACGGTACCGGCCATAGCGCCAGATTTCACCAGCGCCAGCGCTTCTGGCAGGGCATCCACACCGAATACAGGAATCGCGGATTTGTTGTGTGCTTTCAGCGCTTCTACCGCACCCATTGCCATCGCATCGTTGTTGGCAATGACCACTTCAATTTTGTTGGCGTTAGGGCCGGACAGCCACGCGTCCATCTTATCTTTCGCCTGAGCGGTATCCCACATTGCGGTGTCTAACGCCAGCTGCTGGGTTTTAAGGCCCTTGTCGTTCAGCTCTTTAATAACGTAGGTGGTACGTGCTTCAGCATCTGGATGGCCCGGTTCGCCTTTCAGCAGAACGAACTGAATCTGACCATCTTTGTTCAGATCCCAGTTTGGGTTCGCCGCCCAGTGTTTCGCAATCAGATCGCCCTGGATAATCCCGGACTCTTTGGAGTCGGTACCCACGTAATACGCTTTGTCGTAGCTGTCCAGCGCTTTACGGGAAGGTTCTTTGTTGAAGAAGACAATTGGCACGTTCTGGCCGCGCGCTTTCTCGATCACCGTGCCTGCCGCAGCCGGGTCAACCAGGTTAATAGCCAGCGCTTTCACGCCTTTTGCCAGAAGAACGTCAATCTGATCGTTCTGTTTGGACTGGTCATTCTGGGAGTCATTCATCAGCAGCTGCACGTCTGGCGCTGATTTAGCATCTTTTTCAATTGCTTTACGCACAACGGACATGAAGTTATCGTCGTATTTATAGATAGTCACGCCAATACGGGTATCCGCTGCGTGTGCTGCTGCGCCAAAAAGCATGCTTGCCATGACAGCAGACAGAGTCAACACCTTCTTATTCATGGTATCTCCGGTTTTTTTTATGCAGGGTAGTTCTTGTGAAAAACGGTCGGCGGGCAGATGTTAATAAAACGTTACTGAACGCCGAAGTTCACTTATAAAATGTCCAGCTTCCGTGTTCGGTAACGCTCCAGAAATGCGTTTTATTCGTTGTTTGAGGCATGGTGATAACGGTAAAAGTGAATAATCACCGTTACATTGTGTTTCAGCCCCTAAAACGCTGACATCATAGACAGCGGCTTGTTAAGATACTGTGAATTTACTCACAGATTGAAAACGGTTACATCACGTGATGTTATCAGTTAGTGATCGGAGCCACAGTTTGCCGGATAGCGACCGAATGGCGGCGTACTAAAGTCGGCATAAAACAATGCGTTGCGTCCGGATCTAACAGCCCAGCCGCCCCCTGTAACGCCAGCTCTGTCGCCAGTTTCGCCATCGACGCAATGGGATAACGTACCGTTGTCAGCTGCGGATCGGTGTAACGGGCAATCGGGATATCATCAAAACCGATCAGCGATAAATGCTGCGGCACCGCAATGCCATTATCTTTCAGCGCGGTAAGCGCACCTGCCGCCATGCTGTCGTTATAGGCAAACACGGCCGTCAGCTGAAGATTACGCCCCAGCAGTTCAACCATTGCCGCTTCACCGCCCTGCATGTCCGGCGAACCGGTACCTACCCAGCTCTCCAGCGGCGCAATGCCCTGCTCTTTCAGGGCGTTTTGCCAGCCCTCGCGGCGCATCATGTCGTCTTCAATACCGTGGCTGGAAGCCAGATAACCTATGCGCTGATGGCCGTTGCTGATGAGCATCCGCGTCGCCATCATCGCGCCGCTGATGTTATCCAGACCGACGCAGCGATGCGCGTAGCCGGGGACGATACGGTTGATCAGCACCATGCCGGGGATCTGCTCCATAAACCCGGCCAGCTCTTCATCGCTCAGGGCTTTTGAGTGCACAATCAGGGCGTTACAGCGCTGGCGGATCAGTACCTCAATGGCATAACGCTCTTTTTCAGCCTCGTGATAGCTGTTGCCAATCAGCACGTATTTCTGGTGCTGCTGGGCAACCACATCCACCGCTTTGACCAGCGCGCCGAAGAAAGCGTCCGACACGTCCATCACCACTACGCCAATGGTATCGCTGACCTGCGTCGCCAGCGCCTGGGCATTGGCGTTTGGCCGGTACCCCAGCTGGGTCACGGCTTTCATCACGGTTTCACGCGTTTCAGGGCTGACCAGCGCACTGTTGTTCAGCACACGGGAGACAGTAGCAACAGAAACACCCGCCTGGCGGGCGACGTCACGAATGGTGATCATATTCACCACCCTTTAAAGGATTGCAGCAACTCACAGACACCCCCTGTGTTTAGCAAGGTGGCTATTCTGGCAGCGAGAGAGAGGAGACTACGTGAAGAAGCTCACACAGATGAAAACGCTTACATCCGTTTTGTTAATGATTGTGATCCAGATCGTTATCTGGATGTATTACGCAATGACACGCCCGAAGCACGAGCGGTTAACTGTCGCCATGCCCATTCCAGCGGGCCCTGACGGAAAAAACGCAGCCAGACAACTGAAAACACCACGTTAACAATCCAGACCGGAATAACAAACGCCAGCAGCGTCAGGCGATCGAATTTCATAAACAGGCCGAATCGGTAGAAAAGCGTGGTGCATATCAGCGTTTGCAGGATGTAATTGCTTAACGCCATCCGCCCGACGCAGGCCACCGCACTGACGATCCACAGGCGAGAAAGCTGGGGCCAGAAGCCATAGATCAGCGCCGCATAGCCAATGGTCTGGAACGGCGCGCTCAGTTCGCGCGGCACCTGCAACAGGAACGCACACCAACGGTAATCCCATTGTAGATGCCACTGCATCATCACCGCCGGAAGGTTGATGATCACGCCGAGCAGCACCAGCCCTGCACCCGTACGACGATAGTGTCGCAGGCTAAATTTCCCTTTCAGCCAGCCGGTGCGCATCAGGGCTGCACCCATCAGCATCATCCCCGCCAGCTGCCAGCCGTATTGCGCGCCCAGCGCCAGCAGGTTATCGCCGAGCATATCGGCCCGGTTGCCGATCGCTTCCATGCCGCCTTTCAGCTTCCAGAACTGCTCATATTGCAGGTTGGCCGCATCCGGGATCCATGAACGACTGGTGGAATCATCGGCAATCATGCCAAGCAGCAATAACACGGCCAGTCCCATGACATAGAGCATCACGCCGGTGTTAAACAGGCTTTTCACACCGGGTGCGTCGCGGATCAGCCGCCAGCAAATCAGGCCCACCAGACCATACGCGAGCAGAATATCGCCGTCCCAGAAAAGCAGCCCGTGAATAAAACCGAGGATAACCAGCAGCGTTAAACGCGACTGGATCCAGCGCGTACCGCGTTTGAGCAGAAGCTGAAGTCCCGCGCCAAACAGAAGCGCAAAGAGGGTCAGGAATTTAACCTGTGCAAAGAGATCGAGGATTGCCCACGTCCAGGCGTCGCTACGCGTGATGTCGCCATACCACGCAGGATTCAGATAGGCGGCCTTCGGCAGACCGAAGGCGCTGATATTCAGCAGCAGGATACCGAGAATGGCGACGCCGCGAACAAAATCGAGCGTGACGTTTCGCTCCATGGTCCCTGCCCTGTCTGATTAGTTGTGGTGACGCACGGCGCGCAGGAACTCCTGGCGGGTGTTCTGGCTCGATTTGAACAGGCCGCCCAGCGAAGTGGTGGTGGTTGCGCTGGTAGCATCACGCACGCCGCGCGCTTTCACGCAGTAGTGCACCGCGTCGATAGACACAGCCACATTGTTAGTCCCCAACAGGGTTTGCAGTGCGGTCAGGATCTGCTGCGTCAGACGTTCCTGCACCTGCGGACGCTGGGCAAAGAACTGCACGATGCGGTTGATCTTGGACAGGCCAATGACCGTATCTTTTGGAATATAGGCCACCGTTGCTTTACCATCGATGGTCACAAAGTGATGCTCGCAGGTGCTGGTCAGCGTGATATCGCGTACCGTCACCATCTCATCGACCTTCATCTTATTTTCAATGACGGTGATTTTCGGGAAGTTCGCGTAATCCAGGCCGGAGAAAATTTCGTCGACGTACATCTTCGCGATGCGGTGCGGCGTCTCCATCAGGCTGTCGTCGCTCAGATCGAGATTCAGCAGTTGCATGATCTCCGTCATATGGCCGGCGATCAGACGCTTGCGGGTAACATTGTCCAGCTCCTGCACGGGCGGGCGCAGTGGCGTTTCAAGACCGCGCGCAACCAGCGCTTCATGGACAAGGGCTGCTTCTTTACTGAGTGATGACATTCTTTTCTCCTGCAGGTGTGGCGTCTTTTGCCCTCGTTGTGGCAAAAGTGTGCGCTCATTGTGCGTGAGGCGACGCACATAATCCAGTATTCACGACGATAATTATTGCAATTGCTGTTGCCTTTCAGCCTGACGGTTCCAGACTAACGCTCCGCCAACGAACAGCGCGATCCCCGCCAGCCCCAGCGCAGGTTCCAGACGGTGCGTGAGCCAGGTCGACAGAGCCGACGTGACCGGACCCACCAGCTGACCAATGGCATACCCGGTGGTGAGCAGCCCCGCCATGTAACGCGTGTGGTCTGGCGCCAGCTCGCGACCGTACAGAAGAGAGAGCTGCACGGCGCAGAGGAACCCGCCGCCCACCAGCAGCCCACCCGTCAGCAAGCCGCCTATGCCCGGCAGCAACCAGGCCGCCAGCACGCCAATCCCCTGTAACCAAAGAACAATCGCCAGCCTGCGGTTAGCGCTTGATGTATGCCGCAGGGCAATGCTGAGCGCAATCCCCACCACCGAGGCGGCGCCAAATATTGGCCAGACAAACTGGGCAAACAGGCTGCCGGGAAAACGCACCGCCGCCATTTGCGATAAAAAGGTCGCCGGGAGGATATAGCCGAACCCTGCCAGGCTGTAGCTCCAGACCAGACGCCTGAGATCCGCAGTCAGCAGCAACGGCTCAGGCGCGGTATCAGGGCGATGAAGCTGACCTGCGCGCGGCAGGTAGCGCGCCACCAGTACGATCAGCACCAGCGCCAGTACGCCGTAGATTTGCCATGCCGCCCCGGCGGACAAGGATTTCGCCTGAATATAGACCGCCAGCAGGCCGCTCAGGGCGATGCCGGCCCCGGGTCCGGCAAAGACGGCCGCACTGAGTCCCGGTTTGCCCAGCTGCCCCAGCCGCTCGTTGGTCCAGGCGGCAATCAGCACCATCGACCAGCTGCTCATGCAGCCGATCACAAAGCGCAGCAGACCGTGAACAACGGCATTCTCTGCCGCCGCGGAGAGCAGCGTCAGCGCCACCGCACCGGTGATGCCAAGCCAGAGACGTGTTTCAACGAAGCGATGGGCGCGCATGGCATCCCATGCCCCTACCAGATAGCCCAGATAGTTCATTGCCGCCACCAGCCCCGCGCTGGTAAGCGTGAGTTGCCCGGCGGCTATCATCAGCGGCACCTGAGGTGTGAAGGCGAAGCGTCCTATCCCCATCGCCACGACCAGAACCACAAATCCGCTGAGCGCGATACGCAGCGCCATGATCGCTCCAATTGTTAAAGAAAAGTAAATTTATGATGCAACATCTCGCCGTCCTGCGAAAGTGAAAGTTGCTCACAGGTCAATGAAAACTCTGTATTATGCGTTTTATGAATAGTCTTTCGTATAAGGAGCCCTGCATGGAACTGCTCGAAGAGCATCGTTGTTTTGAAGGTCGACAGCAGCGCTGGCGGCACGACTCCACCACGCTGAATTGTGCTATGACGTTCAGCATTTTCCTGCCCCCTGCGGACAATCCACCGGTGCTGTACTGGCTTTCAGGCCTGACCTGCAACGACGAAAACTTCACCACCAAAGCGGGCGCCCAGCGTATTGCCGCCGAACTGGGCATTGCGCTGGTGATGCCAGATACCAGCCCGCGTGGCGAGGACGTGGCCGACGATGCCGGATACGACTTGGGTAAAGGCGCTGGCTTCTATCTCAACGCCACGGAACAACCGTGGGCGAGCCATTACCGCATGTATGACTACATTCGCGATGAACTGCCTGCCCTGGTGCACTCTCAGTTCGCGGTCAGCGAGCGCTGCGCGATAAGCGGACATTCGATGGGTGGCCACGGGGCGCTGATAATGGCGCTAAAAAATCCGGGGAAATACACCAGCGTGTCCGCATTTGCGCCGATTGTGAACCCAACGCAGGTGCCGTGGGGGCAAAAAGCCTTTAGGCACTATCTGGGTGAAGATGTAGAGAAATGGCAGGAATGGGATAGCTGCGCGCTGATGCTGGCGAGCCAGTCAGAAGACGCTATCCCGATGCTGGTGGATCAGGGTGATGCCGATCAGTTCCTCGCCGGGCAGTTACAGCCTGCGGTGCTGGCGGAAGCCGCGCGCCAGAAGGACTGGCCGCTAACGCTGCGCATTCAACCGGGATACGACCACAGCTATTACTTCATGGCGTCCTTTATTGAGGATCATCTCCGCTTCCATGCGGAACATCTGTTCAGGTAAGTTCCGCCTTTTGCCCGGTAGCGCCTCCTGCCTGCCGGGTCTTTCCCCTCCCCCTCTTTACATACTTCTATCCGCTTGAATCCAGCCTGTTTTCCGTCGTCATCACTCAAACACAAATGATTTCAATTATCATTTGTGTTTACAATTCTACATTCTTTTGTACAATTCCAGACTCTTCTCCATCTCAAAGAGTTCTTACAAGACAAAAACATACAGTTCTCAGGGTTATCCCGATGGAGTTTTTTTCATTTTTATACGGAATGTACAAATGACAATACCACGCATTAAGCTCCTGGCCGTCGCCATTGGCGCTGCCACATGTTCCCCCTTCGTTCACGCAGCCGATCAGGACACCGTTGTCGTCACTGCAACGGGTTTTGAACAAAAGATCCAGAATGCCCCCGCCTCCATCTCTGTGATTTCGAAACAGCAGATTGAAGATAAAGCCTACCGTGATGTTACCGATGCCCTGAGAGATGTCCCGGGTGTTGTCGTCACTGGCGGCGGAAGCAGCAGTGATATCAGTATTCGCGGCATGGCCTCTCAGTACACCCTGTTCCTGGTGAACGGCAAACGCGTCAGTACGCGAAGCACCCGCCCCAACAGCGACAACTCGGGTATTGAACAAGGCTGGCTGCCGCCGCTTGAGTCCATTGAGCGCATCGAGGTCATCCGCGGCCCGATGTCCTCGCTTTACGGCTCCGATGCGATGGGTGGCGTCATTAACGTCATTACCAAAAAAGTCTCGAACACCAAAGCCTGGACCGGTTCGTTGCATGGCGATGCAACCTTCCAGGAAAATCATGATTCCGGCGATATCTTCCAGACCAACGCCTACGCCTCTGGTCCCCTGATCGAAGGACTTCTGGGCGCAAAGGTGACGGGGCTGTTGTCACGCCGCGCAGAAGATAAAATCGTGAACGGCTATAACGAGCAGAAAATGCGTAACGGTGGCATTACGCTGAACTTCACGCCGGACGAGAAGAACGATTTCGACCTCGACTTTGCTCGCGAACTTCAGGACAGAAACAGCACCCCGGGGATGTCGAAAGCGGCTGAAACCTGCCGGGGAACAACCTGTACGCCAAATACCAAAAGCGACTCGCGCTATGAGCACACGACCTACTCGTTAACCCACAGTGGTTATTACGAAGACTTCAATACCACCAGCTATATCCAGCAGGAAGAGACCAATAATCCAGGTCGCGAAATGCGCTCCTATAACACCACCTTCAACAACCAGAACCAGATTTTCCTCGGCGATCATACGTTGACCCTCGGCGGGCAGTATCGCTATGAGAAACTGCGCGACAACGGTAATCAGCTGGAAGCTGCTGACGGCCTGAACAAACTGACGCGCTGGAGCTGGGCCCTGTTTGCCGAAGATGAATGGTCAATGACGGAAAGCTTTACGTTGACCGGCGGCCTGCGTATGGACAAAGACCAAAACTACGGTACTAACTGGACGCCGCGCGGTTACGGCGTATGGCACCTGGCCGATCAGTGGACGTTGAAAGGCGGGGTTTCTGCTGGCTATCGTGCGCCGGATCTGCGTCAGTCGTCTGCCAGCTGGGGCCAGGTGACAGGTGGCGGCCGTCTTGACGGTATCATCGTCGGCAACCCGGATCTGAAACCAGAGAAGAGCCTGAGCGAAGAGCTCGCCCTGCTCTGGGATAACAACGATAACCTGAATGCCGGCGTAACGCTGTTTAATACCGACTTCAAGGACAAAATTACGGAAGTTCGCCGCTGTAACAGCAGCGCCGATCCCGCCTGTACGATTGGCGGTCACAGCTATGATTTCGTCAGCGATCGCGTCAACGTGGACAAAGCCAACATGCGCGGTGTGGAGTCCTCCTTCGGGTGGAAGATCACGCGTGATGTGAACTGGACTGCAAACTACACCTATACAGAGTCCGAGCAGAAGAGCGGCCAGTTCTCCGGCAAGCCGCTGAACAAAATGCCGAAACACATGTTCAACACCACCCTGGACTGGCAGGCGACGCCAGACGTCGGGTTCTGGAGCCGTCTGAACCTGCGCGGTAAAACGTCTGAGTACCTGAGCCGCACGTCAATGTCCCAGGGTACGCCGTCCTACACTCAGGTTGATGTCGGTATGCGCTACAACGCCAACAAAAACCTGCTGGTTACTGCCGGTGTGTATAACGTGCTCGATAAGCAGATTGATTACGATACGTATGACACCGTGCTGGATGGCCGCCGCTATACCGTTGGCATGACCTACAGCTTCTGATCTGCCATAAAAAAGCCCGCTCAACTGAGCGGGCTAAAAGAGAGGAAGTGCGGTTATTATTTAAATCGTTCCGGGAAATCCATTTCACTGTAGCGAACGAAGCGTGTTCCTTTCGTCAGTTTGTAGCCAAACCAGATGATCAGGAACAGCGGAATGCCAATATAGGTGGCCGTGACGGCGCCCCAGTCAATGGTGTCCGCAAGGAAGGCCTCATAGTTCTGACCCAGGGTAATAATCAGGCACAGAACGAAGGCGAAGATCGGCCCCAGCGGGAAGAATCCTGACCGGTACGGCAGGTTATTCAGATCATGCCCCTGCTTGACGTACCCGCGACGGAAACGGTAGTGGCTGATGGCAATGCCCAGCCAGGCAATGAAGCCCGTCATACCAGAGGTGTTCAGCAGCCACAGGTAGACCGTCTGGTTGCCGAACATGGAGGTCAGGAAACAGAGACCCGCAATCACCGTGGTC
Organism: Enterobacter cloacae complex sp. AR_0002; assembly: GCF_001922365.1. NCBI lineage: Bacteria > Pseudomonadati > Pseudomonadota > Gammaproteobacteria > Enterobacterales > Enterobacteriaceae > Enterobacter > Enterobacter cloacae complex sp. AR_0002. The sequence goes on along the minus strand of NZ_CP018814.1, from coordinate 476,771 downwards.
GCATACAGCGCGTTGCGTGGCACGCCACCGCGAGACAGTTTCGAGAAAATACGCGGCGCTTTACCGTCGCAGGCCAGGGTGTAGAGCATGCGGGTGGAGGCGTACATCCCGGAGTTACCCGCAGACAGTACCGCCGTCAGGATCACCGCGTTCATCACCGCCGCGGCTGAGAGCAGACCCGCGTGCTGGAAGACCAGCGTGAACGGGCTGACGCTGATATCTTTTACGTCGTTACGCAGCAGGCTTGGGTCGGTATACGGAATGATCAGGCTGATAATCAGGATCGCGAAGACATAGAACAGCAGGATACGCCAGAACACCTGACGCACCGCGCGCGGAATATTCTTCTCCGGGTTTTCGGATTCACCGGCCGCAATGCCAATCAACTCGGTACCCTGGAAGGAGAAGCCGACAATCATCGCCACGCCAATCATCGCCGAGAAGCCCCCGGCAAACGGCGCATCGCCTATTGTCCAGTTACTCCAGCCCGCCGGTTCAGCCCCTTTGAAAATACCAACGATCATCGCCACACCGACGACGATAAAGATGATGACGGTTGCCACTTTAATCAAAGAGAACCAGTATTCCGCTTCGCCGAAACCGCGCACGGAGATGTAGTTCAGCAGGAAGATGACCGCCAGGAACAGGGCGCTCCAGATCCAGCCGGGCGTGTCCGGGAACCACCAGGTCATTACCAGCTGTGCCGCGACGAGGTCAACGGCGATGGTCACCGCCCAGTTGTACCAGTAGTTCCAGCCCAGCGCGAAGCCGAAGCCTTCCTCAACGTATTTTTGTCCGTAGGTCGAAAACGAACCAGACACCGGCATGTATGCCGCCAGTTCGCCCAGGCTGGTCATCAGGAAGTAGACCATCAGGCCAATCAGGATATAAGAGAATAATGCCCCACCCGGGCCGGCTGCCGAAATTGTTGCGCCAGAGGCAACGAAAAGACCCGTACCGATGGAGCCGCCAATGGCGATCATCGTCAGGTGACGCGCCTTAAGTGCGCGACGTAGCGCGGGCGCTTGTGTGGTTTTAGTTTCTGAAACCATGTGAAAATGCTGTCCATTCAATAAATGAGGCGCGATTGTAGCAGACGATCTGCGTTGCTTCCGGCAGAAATACTCAGTTATAAGAGAGCTTCATGACTCGGCCAGGATTATAAGTAAAGCATAATTTTTCCCTCTCCCCTTTGGGGAGAGGGCCAGGGTGAGGGGCGCTTTTACATCTCGCAGTAGCGCAGAAAACGCTGGAGCGAGCTGGAAAGGTGTTTCTGACGATGATGGATGCACCACAGCGTGCGCACCAGCTTCGGCAGCGGAACGGGGATCTCAACCAGTGAGCCGGTTTCCAGCTGTTCGGCAATCACCCGTCGGGAAAGACAGCTAATGCCCAGACCATGGCGTACGGCATGCTTAATGGCCTCGGAGTTACCTAATTCCATCCCTAACTGGAACTGCGGTAGATGGGACAGCAGCAGATAATCGACAATCTCACGCGTGCCGGAGCCCTGCTCTCGCAGGATCCACTGCGCTTGCGCCAGCCGCTCCAGCGTGACCTCGCCCTGGAGTAAAGAAGAGGCCGGAGAGGCAAACACCACCAGCTCATCCTCCAGCCAGGGCTCCGCAATGATATCCACGTTGTGGCACGGCCCTTCGATAAGCCCGATGTCCACGCGGAAATCAATCACCGCGTTGATCACGTCCTGGCTGTTGCCGACGCTCATCTCCAGCGGCAGGGTCGGAAAATCCCGGCGGTAGCGGGCAATCACTTCCGGCAGGATGTAGTTACCGATCGTGCTGCTGGCGTAGACGCGAATAGCGCCGTTGTCCTCGCGGAACAGCTGTTCGATCTCCGTCGCCTGCTCCAGTAAAGCCAGGGCACGCGGATACAGCAGGCGGCCATGTTCGTTCACCACCAGCCGCTTCCCTACCCTGTCGAAAAGCTGGACGCCCAGTTGCCCTTCAAGATCGGTCAAGGCCGCGCTAACGGCGGACTGCGAGAGCGCCAGCATTTGTGACGCCTGGGTTGTCGAGCCGCTTTTCAGCACCTCGGCAAAAACTTCCAGCTGACGCAATGTAATGTGCATGGTTGCTTACCACTTATAAAGATTGATTATAAATATATAATCAATTTTATTTTTAAGCCAGAGCGCCGTAACCTTTAGCCAGACAAAGGAGAAGGTTATGTCAGAAATCACCTTACAACATCATCGTACAGTGTGGCACTTCGTGCCGGGTCTCGCGCTCAGCGCCGTGGTTACCGGCGTGGCCTTATGGGGCGGCAGTATACCGGCGGTTGCCGGTGCAGGGTTCAGCGCCCTGACGCTGGCCATTCTGCTCGGCATGGTGGTCGGGAACACCGTTTACCCGCACATCTGGAAATCCTGCGACGGCGGCGTGATTTTCGCCAAGCAGCATTTATTACGTCTCGGGATCATCCTTTATGGCTTCCGTCTCACCTTTTCGCAGATTGCGGATGTGGGGGTCAGCGGGATTGCCATTGACGTCCTGACCCTTTCGAGCACCTTTTTACTGGCGTGCTTTATCGGCCAGAAGATCTTTGGGCTGGACAAACAGACCAGCTGGCTGATCGGTGCGGGTAGCAGCATCTGCGGCGCGGCGGCGGTACTGGCAACAGAACCCGTCGTTAAAGCCGAAGCCAGTAAAGTCACGGTTGCCGTCGCGACGGTAGTTATCTTCGGTACGCTGGCGATCTTCCTGTATCCGGCCATGTATCCGCTGGTGGCGCACTGGTTTAGTCCGGAAACCTACGGCATTTATATCGGCTCAACCATGCACGAAGTGGCGCAGGTGGTGGCGGCAGGTCACGCCATTAACCCGGAAGCGGAAAACGCGGCGGTCATCGCCAAAATGCTGCGCGTGATGATGCTGGCCCCGTTCCTGATTTTCCTCGCGGCGCGGGTTAAACAGCTTGCTCCGGCAGGCGGCAGCGAGAAAAGCAAAATCACCATTCCGTGGTTTGCGATCCTGTTCATCGTGGTCGCTGTCTTCAACTCTTTCCACCTGCTGCCAAAAGCGATGGTGGATATGCTGGTCACGCTGGATACGGTCCTGCTGGCGATGGCAATGGCGGCGCTGGGCATCACCACGCACGTCAGCGCGCTGAAAAAAGCCGGGGCGAAACCGCTGCTGATGGCGCTGGTGCTGTTCATCTGGCTGATAGTTGGCGGCGGTGCGATTAACCTTGCGGTACACAGCCTGTTGGCATAAACCATCTCGTCCTTCTCCTGTTAACCCGTTATCATAGGCATTTCGGGTTAACAGGAGTCTTTTTATGAAATATGTTGGAGCGCACGTCAGCGCTGCCGGTGGCCTTGCGAATGCCGCCATTCGCGCCGCCGAAATCGAGGCGACCGCTTTCGCCCTGTTCACCAAAAACCAGCGCCAGTGGCGCGCAGCTCCCCTCACCGCGGAAGTGATTGATGACTTCAAAGCCGCCTGCGAGAAATACGGCTACGGGCCTGGCCAGATCCTTCCCCATGACAGCTACCTCATTAACCTCGGTCACCCGGTTGCCGAGGCGCTGGAAAAATCCCGCGAAGCGTTCCTGGATGAGGTTCAGCGCTGTGAGCAACTGGGGCTAACGCTGCTGAATTTCCATCCCGGCAGCCATCTGATGCAAATCGACGAAGACGCCTGTCTGGCGCGCATCGCCGAGTCAATTAACATGACGCTGGATAAAACCCAGGGCGTGACGGCGGTGATTGAGAATACCGCCGGTCAGGGCAGCAACCTCGGCTTTAAGTTTGAGCATCTGGCGGCGATCATCGACGGCGTGGAAGACAAATCCCGCGTGGGCGTGTGCATTGATACCTGCCACGCGTTTGCGGCCGGTTATGACCTGCGCACAACCGAGGCCACAAAAAATACCTTCGAGGAGTTCGAGCGTATTGTTGGTTTTAAATATCTTCGCGGTATGCACTTAAACGATGCGAAAAGCGCCTTTGGTAGCCGCGTTGACCGCCATCACAGCCTGGGCGAAGGCAACATCGGCCACGATGCGTTCCGCTTTATCATGCAGGACGCTCGCTTCGACGGTATTCCGATGGTGCTGGAAACCATCAATCCGGATATCTGGGCGGAAGAGATAGCCTGGCTGAAGGCGCAGCAGACCGCTGAACAGGCGGCATAAAAAAAGCCGGGTGCGTAACGCGCCCCGGCTCTTTTTGCAGGTCGGGTAAGGCGAAGCCACCACCCGACACCTCTTTTAGGCTGCTTTTGCGACCACTTCCGCTTCCGGACGCTTCAGCACCGCGTAAGACAGGCCTGCCACCAGCGTACCGGCAACAATCGCCAGCAGATAACCCAGCACCGGCGTGATGGCGCCAGGGATCAGCAGGACGAACAGACCGCCGTGCGGCGCCATCAGTTTCGCACCTACGGCCATGGAGATAGCCCCCGTCACCGCACCACCCACGATACAGCACGGCAGAACACGCATTGGATCGCGCGCCGCAAACGGAATTGCGCCTTCGGTGATGAAGCACAGGCCCAGCACCAGCGCAGCTTTACCGCCTTCCTGCTGCGCTTTATCGAACTTACGACGGGCAATGATCGTCGCCAGGCCAAGCGCCAGCGGTGGCACCATACCTGCCGCCATGATCGCCGCCATCGGCGCGTAGGTCTGGGTACTCAGCAGGCCAACGCCAAACGCATATGCCGCTTTGTTCACCGGACCACCCATGTCGGTACACATCATACCGCCGAGGATTGCGCCCAGCAGCACCGCATTCGCCGTCCCCATGGTTTGCAGCCAGTGGGTCAGACCTTCCAGAATGCCCGCGACCGGCTTACCAATCAGGTAAATCATCGCCAGACCGACCACCAGGCTGGAAATCAGCGGGATGATCAGGATAGGTTTCAGCGCTTCCATACTCTGCGGCAGCTTCAGCTTCGAGCTGATCAGCTTCGCCACATAACCGGCGAGGAAACCGGCAATGATGCCGCCGATAAAGCCAGAACCGGTGCTCACGGCCAGCATACCGCCGATAAGACCCGGCGTCAGACCCGGACGGTCAGCAATGGAGAAGGCGATAAAGCCCGCCAGCACTGGCACCATCAGCGCAAACGCGGAGCCGCCGCCAATCTGCATCAACGCGGCCGCCAGCGTGCCCGGCTCTTTAAACGCCTCGATACCAAAGGCGAAGGAGAGCGCAATACACAGGCCGCCCGCCACCACCATCGGCAGCATGTAGGACACGCCGGTCAGCAGGTGACGATACGCACCCGCAGACTCTTTTTTCCCTTCAGTCGCAGTTTTAGCCGCACCGGTTGCCTGATACGGTTTGGCTTCTGCCAGCGCCTTATCAAACTCCTGCGCGGTCTTCTTCAGCGCCAGGCCGGTAGAGGTACGGTACATCGGCTTGCCGGCAAACTTCGCCAGATCCACTTCGATATCCGCCGCCACAATCACCAGATCGGCTTCCGCCACCTCTTCAGGCGTGATGGCATTGCCCGCGCCAACAGAGCCGCGAGTTTCAACCTTCACCCACCAGCCACGTTTTTTCGCTTCGGTTTCAATGGCTTCAGCCGCCATAAAGGTGTGCGCCACACCTGTCGGGCAGGCCGTTACCGCAACAATGCGTTTCGGCCCAACGGCGGCAACCGGCGCCGCCTCAACAGGTGCGCTGTAAACCGTCGCATGACCTTTTGCTTCGCTCAGAAACAGTTCAGGATGTGCCACCGCGCGATTAATATCACCCAGCCACACTTTTTTGCCGTTCAGGGCGCTGTCAGCGGGGATTTTGTCGCCCAGAACAATCGCCATTTCAGCATCACCCGGGTTATCAATGATATCCAGGTGCGCTTTTTGTGCCGCCGCGCCCAGCAGGGTCTTCGCCATATAGGCACGAGCCTTTCCGAGACCGGAGTCAATGATCAGCAGCGTTTTCATTATTCCTCTCCTGCTGTTAGTTAAAAGGTTTTAAGTCAACGCGCGCCATCATCGCGGCTAACTGGGTACGATCGGTAATACCGACATTGCTCTGGCTCACGGCCAGGGCCGCAACGGCGGTAGCAAGACGTAAGGTATGTTCACTGGATTCGCGCATCAGCAGACCGTAGATCAGACCGCCAACCATCGAATCCCCGGCACCCACGGTGCTGACCACCTCCATTGAAGGCGGTTTGGCAATCCATTCCCCGGAGGCGTTAACCCACAGGGCACCTTCTGCACCCAGCGAAATCACCACGTGAGCGATACCCTGCTCGCGCAGCGCATGGGCAGCGTCAATCACATCCTTTAATTCTGGCAGCTTACGGCCCGCCCAGATCTCCAGTTCGCGGCGATTAGGCTTAACCAGCCACGGAGAGGCTTTCAGACCGGCGACCAGCGCGTCGCGGCTGCTGTCGAAAATAATGCACGGGCACTGGCTGCGCAGGCGCGTCATCCAGTCGGTGAACGCTTCCGGGCTGACGCCGGAGGGCAGACTGCCGCTGACGCACACCATGTCAAACTGGCCCAGCCAGCTCAGGGAATCGGCAACAAAGCGCTCCCAGTCAGCCGGGGTCACTTCGAAGCCGGAGAAGTTCAGATCGGTCACTTCACCGTCTTTCTCGGTCAGCTTAACGTTAATGCGGGTACGGCCCTGCACAACCTGAAAACGGTTGGCGATGCCCAACTCGCTGAACAGCTGCTGAAAACCGTCCTGGTTGTCTTTACCGAGGAAACCGCCAACGGTGACGTCGATGCCGAGATCTTTCAGCACCTTCGCCACGTTAATCCCTTTTCCTGCGGCATGCAGGCCGGTCGTCCGCACCAGGTTAACTTCGCCACGCTCAATTTCCGGGCAGAAGCCCACCAGATCGTAAGCCGGGTTCAGCGTAATGGTCGCAACACGTCTGCTCATTATGCGCCCTCCCCCAGACCGGCCGCGATGGCGTCGCCAATCGCTTTCAGCGCCTGTTCAGCATCCGCACCCTGCGCGGTAAAGCGCAGACGATGGCCTTTCTTCACGCCCAGCGCGACAACTTTCATCAGGCTGCGCCCGTTGGCTGGTTTACCCGAACCGTCCAGATTGGTCACGGTGATCTCACTTTCAAATTGTTTAATGGTATTCACCAGCATGGTGCCCGGACGGGCATGCAGGCCATGTTCGTTACGCACCACGTACTCTGCGCTCAGCAGGTCATCCGTCAGCGCATCGTCGCTGGTCAGCAGAGCCAGCACCGTCGCCGCGTCTGCGTTCAGCAGTTTTTCAGCTTTATTGTTCAGCAGCAGATCGCCCAGACGCTTCAGCACGGAAACCGGCTGATCGTCAGTCATGGCAACCGTTACCAGCATCGCGGCGCGTTCGCCGTCTGTCTCAAAGGCAACCGCAGCACGGCTGACCGCGATAGCGCTACGCAGGTTACCTTCAGCACTGTCGTTCAGCCAGATGCCCTGACCCAGGTTTAATGGCTTATCATTGATTGCGCGCGTCACAAAAGCGGAATCTGCCGCACCGACCTCTTTCAGGCGAGCCGCATTCAGCGCCTGGAGCGTTACCAGATCGGACGCAACGACGTCCAGCGTCAGGGTTTCATTATCCAGCTTCAGCGCTTCGCTCTGTTTTTCGCCCATCAGCAGGGCACGCAGTTCTTCAGCAGTGGTGGCGGATTTAAGCTGTTCCGCGACGGCATCATCACTCAGTACGTGCGTCAGCTGACGCAGCAGGCCCAGGTGTTCGTCACCGCTGGCCGCGATGCCGATCGCCACATAAGCCACCTGACCCTCGCCCCACAGCACGCCCTGCGGGAACTGAAAGACCTGCACACCGGTTTTCAGCACCTGATCGCGGGTGTCCGTGGTGCCGTGCGGAATTGCAATACCGTTACCGAGGAAGGTGGAGGTCTGCTGTTCACGCGCCAGCATGCCGTTGACGTAGCCGTCAGCCACGTTGCCAGCCTGCACGAGCGCAGCGGCGACCTGGCGAATAGCCTCTTCTTTGTTCCCGGCCTGTTCGCCCGGGTGAATATCCTGAACAGATAACTGGAACATGATTCTCCTCTCCTGCTGTAATTGAATCGTTTCAGCTTAACTGAGAAAATAGGCGCTAGCCTGCTTCTTCAGGACATGCAAGATAGCGCTGAAACGTTTCAAGAAGTCTTGTCTTTTCTACAAAAGGTTGCAAGAAAAGTTACATTTCTTGTTGCAGAATTTAGAAGTGCAGCACATTTCTTCTTCAGTTCAGGGGATTTTGCTGATGTTCAGCAAACAGGTTCAGCACGCTTCAGCGGAACGGCGATAAACTGAAATGCTATTTTGATTTATTGTGGCAATCTTGATTTTGCCCTCTGTTTATTTAATGACAGGCGGCGTAAACTCCGCCTCTCTCTGTTACTCGCAAAGACTGAACATGCATAACACCCCCGCTGCCGCCTCACCAAAGCCTTTTGATTTGACGTCAACGGCGTTTTTGATCGTTGCTTTCCTCACCGGTATTGCCGGTGCGTTACAAACGCCTACGCTGAGCCTCTTTCTGACCAACGAAGTCCACGCCCGCCCGGCGATGGTTGGCTTCTTCTTCACCGGGAGCGCCATCATTGGCATTTTTGTCAGCCAGTTTCTTGCCGGTCGTTCAGACCGCAAAGGCGATCGCAAAAGCCTGATCGTTTTTTGCTGCCTGCTCGGGGTATTTGCCTGCCTGCTGTTTGCCTGGAACCGTAACTACTTCATTCTGCTGTTCGTGGGCGTCTTCCTGAGCAGCTTCGGCTCGACCGCCAACCCGCAGATGTTCGCCCTTGCCCGCGAGCATGCCGACCACACCGGGCGGGAAGCGGTGATGTTCAGCTCGATACTGCGCGCGCAGGTGTCGCTGGCGTGGGTGATTGGCCCCCCGCTTGCCTACGCGCTGGCGATGGGTTTTGGCTTTACGGTGATGTACCTCAGCGCAGCCGTGGCCTTCGTGGTATGCGGCGCGATGGTCTGGTTCTTCCTGCCCTCCATGCGTAAAGAGCCGAAAGTGGCGACTGGTACGCTGGAAGCTCCGCGACGCAACCGCCGCGACGCACTGCTGTTATTCATTATCTGTACGCTGATGTGGGGAACGAACAGCCTCTATATCATTAATATGCCGCTGTTTATTATTGATGAGCTGCATCTGCCGGAGAAGCTGGCCGGGATCATGATGGGAACCGCCGCGGGGCTTGAGATCCCCACCATGCTGATTGCGGGTTATTACGCGAAGCGCTTCGGCAAGCGCTTTTTGATGCGCGTCGCCGCCGTAGCCGGGCTGCTGTTTTATGTCGGTATGCTGACGGTTCATACGCCAGCCCTGCTTCTGGCTTTACAGCTGCTGAACGCCATTTACATCGGTATTCTGGCCGGTATCGGCATGCTCTACTTTCAGGACCTGATGCCGGGTCAGGCAGGCTCTGCCACCACCCTTTATACGAATACCACCCGCGTGGGCTGGATTATTGCAGGCTCACTGGCGGGCGTTGTGGCTGAAATCTGGAACTATCATACGGTGTTCTGGATTGCGCTGGTGATGTGCGTCATGACGCTGAGCTGCCTGACGCGGATCAAAGACGTTTAAGGCGCGGTGAGCGCTTCCAGCTCAAGCAGATAAGTGATGGCCTGCTGCCGCGTACTGCCGCACATTTCGGCGGTTGGCTGGAGCCCGGAGCACACCTTCGGGCGCAGGGGCGAGCCAAAGATCATGCACAGGTTAGTGTCAGAGAGCTGAACGCAGCGGGTATTGGCAGGCTTGCCCTCCGGCATGCCTGGAATGGGGCTTGAGATGGACGGTGCGGTACAGCACGCGCCACAGTCGGAACGACAATCCATACATGCTCTCTGTTGGTGGCAGATGCCCGCGCAGTCGGGCATTGCGCGCACAGTAACACCTTTTATGTATTGATAGCAAAACCCACGAATTCCGCTTGCCTGAAAGGCCGCGCGCGAGTAATTTGGCGCGATATTTTTTACCTCCCGTAAACAGGATTACTGCAATGCCAAGAGCGAACGAAATTAAGAAAGGTATGGTACTGAATTACAACGGCAAACTGCTGATTGTGAAAGATATCGACATTCAGGCACCCAGCGCCCGTGGCGCAGCAACGCTGTACAAAATGCGTTTCTCCGATGTCCGCACCGGCCTGAAAGTGGAAGAACGTTTTAAAGGCGACGATATCGTCGATACCGTAACCCTGACCCGTCGCTACGTTGATTTTTCCTACATTGACGGCAACGAATACGTGTTCATGGATAAAGAAGATTACACCCCGTATATCTTCACCAAAGATCAGATCGAAGAAGAGCTGCTGTTTATTCCTGAAGGTGGGATGCCGGACATGCAGGTGCTGACCTGGGATGGCGTGCTGCTGGCGCTGGAGCTGCCGCAGACTGTTGATCTGGAAATTGTTGAAACGGCACCGGGCATCAAAGGCGCGTCTGCAAGTGCGCGTAACAAACCGGCTACCCTGACTACCGGTCTGGTCGTACAGGTGCCAGAGTACCTGTCGGCGGGCGAGAAAATCCGTATCCATATCGAAGAAAAACGCTATATGGGTCGTGCTGACTGATTGTGGCATTTGCCGGGTGGCGGCTACGCCTTACCCGGCCTACAAAAACACAAAAACCGGCCTCAGAGCCGGTTTTTCGTAGGCCCGGTAAGCGTAGCGCCACCGGGCAATGAGACTTAAAGAAGTTCAGGATACTTCGTCATTTTCAGCGCCAGCTCGATACCGCGCACTTCCGCCATCCCTTTCAGACGGCCAATCGCCGAATACCCTGGATTCGTTTTCTTGCGCAGATCGTCCAGCATCTGGTGCCCGTGATCCGGACGGAACGGGATAGGACGAACATCTCCTGCCTGCTTACGACGAACCTCTTCAGAGAGAATGGCATCCACCACCGCAACCATGTTCACGTCGCCGCCAAGATGGGCTGCTTCGTGGAAGGTTTTTGGATTCTCTTCACGGCAGGTTGCACGCAGGTGGGTGAAATGAATGCGATCGCCGAAGGTTTCGATCATCCGCACCAGATCGTTATCCGCCCGCACCCCATACGAGCCCGTACACATGGTAAAGCCGTTGTAGATGCTATCCACCGTCTCTTTTAGCCACTGCATATCTTCAATCGTAGACACAATACGCGGCAGGCCGAGGATAGGACGCGGTGGATCGTCCGGATGAACCGCCAGCCGCACGCCGACTTCTTCTGCCACCGGCACTATAGCGCGCAGGAAGTGCGCCATGTTTTCACGCAGCTGGTTTTTATCGATATCGCCATATTCCGCCAGGCGCGCGCGGAACTGATCGAGGGTATAGCCCTCTTCCGCCCCCGGCAGGCCCGCGATGATATTGCGAACCAGCTTCTCAATGTCCGCTTCACTGGCGGCATTGAACCACGCCAGCGCCTGCTGCTGCTCTTCGGCGGTGTAGTCTGCTTCCGCCCCCGGACGCTTCAGAATGTGCAGCTCGAAAGCCGCAAAAGCGATTTGATCGAAACGCAGCGCCTTCGAACCATCGGCCATTACATATTCCAGGTCGGTACGCGTCCAGTCCAGAATCGGCATAAAGTTGTAGCAGACGGTATCAATACCGCAGGCTGCCAGGTTACGAATGCTCTGCTGATAATTCGCAATCCAGGTATCACACTCACCGGAGTGGGTTTTGATATCTTCGTGAACCGGAATACTTTCCACAACAGACCAGGTTAACCCCTTCTCTGCCAGCTGAGCCTGACGCTTTTGGATTTCCTCCACCGGCCACACCTGACCGTTCGGAATATGATGCAGCGCCGTGACCACACCCGTTGCGCCAGCCTGACGCACATCATCAAGAGAAACCGGATCGTTCGGCCCGTACCAACGCCAGGTTTGTTCCATTGCCCCACCCTCTCAAGTTGTTATACCAATATGTGTTACCTCAATGACGACTACCATACATGTTTAATCGAAGTGGTCAATACAGCGCGTGACATTGATTGATCAAACTCACATAACAGGGATATTTACGGCTTACCAATTTAATTTGTTGTCATATAACTTTACACTGGCATTGTTAATTAATGGTTAATCAGGTGTGTACTACATGAAGACTATTGCCTCCACCGCGCTTCCTGCTCATGTCCAGCAGCCCCGCTACGATCGCGAGCAGTTACGCTCCCGCATCGTCCATTTCGGTTTTGGCGCGTTCCACCGGGCGCATCAGGCGTTGTTAACAAACCGGGTACTGAATGCCAGAGGAGGCGACTGGGGAATTTGTGAGATTAGCCTCTTTAGCGGCGATGTCCTTATGGGCCAGCTCCGGGCGCAGGATCATCTGTTTACCGTGCTGGAGAAAGGTGCCGAAGGCAATCAGCCCATTATTATCGGTGCGGTAAAAGAGTGCCTTAACGCCAAACTCGACTCGCTGGCAGCCATTATTGAGAAATTCTGCGAACCGCAGGTGGCAATTGTCTCCCTCACCATTACCGAAAAAGGCTACTGCATCGATCCGGCGATGGGAAAACTGGATATGCAGAACAGCCGTATCCTGCACGATCTCGAGCATCCGTCTGAACCACATTCCGCACCGGGTATTCTGGTCGAAGCGCTTCATCGCCGCCGCGAGCGTGGCCTGCCGGCGTTTACCGTGCTCTCCTGCGACAATATTCCCGACAACGGCCACGTGGTGAAAAATGCCGTTCTCGGCATGGCCGGAAAGCGTTCCGCAGAGCTGGCCGCATGGATCGAGGCGCACGTGAGCTTCCCTGGCACCATGGTCGACCGGATCGTGCCCGCCGCCACCGACGCCTCACTCGCGGAAATCACCCAGGAACTTGGCGTTGAAGATCCCTGCGCCATCAGCTGTGAACCGTTCATTCAGTGGGTAGTGGAAGATAACTTTGTCGCCGGACGTCCGGAGTGGGAGGTGGCAGGCGTACAGATGGTTGAGGATGTCCTGCCCTGGGAGCAGATGAAGCTGCGGATGCTGAACGGCAGCCACTCCTTCCTGGCGTATCTGGGCTACCTTGCCGGCTACGCACACATAAATGAATGTATGCAGGACGACAGCTTCCGCGAGGCTGCCCGCAGGCTGATGCTGAATGAGCAGGCCCCTACGCTGCGCATCACCAACGTTGATCTGACAGCCTATGCTGACAGCCTGCTTGACCGCTTCGCCAACCCGGCCCTACAGCACCGCACCTGGCAAATCGCCATGGACGGCAGCCAGAAGCTGCCTCAGCGCATGCTGGATGGGATCCGCATGCATCTTGAGCGTAACACCGCCTGGCCATTACTGGCGCTGGGCGTCGCAGGCTGGATGCGCTACGTCAGCGGGACGGACGAACAGGGCAACGCCATTGACGTGCGCGATCCGCTGAGCGAAAAGTTTAATGCGATTGCTGAAGCCAGCAGCGACGCGGAGCGCGTTAACGCCCTGCTGACGCTGAAAGAAATTTTTGGCGACGACCTGCCGCAAAACCCTGTCTTTGTCGACGCGATAGCCGGGGCGTACCGGCGCATCACCCGCCTCGGCGCGCGTCAGGCCGTTATCGAAACGTTAAAAATTTAACGATTATTGCGTTTATGGCGAACGGCATTACGCTCCGTTCGCCCTCCCTCTTCTCAATGCCCGATTTTTTCGTCAGGATGATAGGTAGTTGTTACTACATCACAATTATTTATCGGAGCGCACGTGACCAAAACCAACCTGATCACCGGTTTTCTCGGCAGCGGTAAAACTACGTCCATTCTGCATTTGCTGGCCAATAAAGATCCGGCGGAAAAGTGGGCCGTGCTGGTCAACGAATTTGGCGAAGTCGGCATCGACGGCGCGTTGCTCGCCGACAGCGGCGCGATGGTGAAAGAGATCCCGGGCGGGTGTATGTGCTGCGTGAATGGTCTGCCGATGCAGGTCGGGCTGAATACGCTGCTGCGTCAGGGCAAGCCGGACCGGTTGCTGATTGAGCCTACCGGGCTGGGTCATCCTAAGCAAATCCTTGATTTACTGACCGCCCCGGTCTACGAGCCGTGGCTTGAGCTGCGTGCGACGCTTTGCCTGCTCGACCCCCGCCAGCTGCTGGATGAAAAAACGATCAACAACGACAATTTCCGCGACCAGCTCGCCTCGGCAGATATTATCGTGGCGAATAAATCCGATCGCGCGACGGCTGAGAGTCAGGCCGCGTTCGAGTCCTGGTGGCAGCAGGCTGGCGGTGGACGTCAATACGTGCAGACCACCCAGGGCAACATTGATGGCGCCCTGCTCGATCTTCCCCGCCTCAACCAGACGCAACTGCCTGCCAGCGCAGAGCATTCGCATAGCCACGGCGCGAAGCAAGGCCTGGCTGCACTGAGCCTGCCGGAACATCAGCGCTGGCGTCGAAATTTGAACAGCGGTCAGGGGCACCAGGCCTGCGGGTGGATCTTCGATGCCGATACGGTTTTCGACACCATTGGTATACTGGAATGGGCGAGACTGGCGCCGGTTGAGCGGGTAAAAGGGATCATGCGCACTCCGGATGGTCTGGTGCGCATTAACCGTCAGGGCGAGGATTTCTTTATTGAAACCCAGAATGTCGCGCCACCCGACAGCCGGATAGAGTTAATTAGTGCGGTTAATACCGACTGGAATGCTCTCCAGTCAAGCCTGTTGAAGCTTCGTTTAAGTTTGGGCGGCTAACGTTGCCCCTGATTTCACACATTGCTGAAGACTATGACGACTCGACTTCCTGCTATTTTATTGCTCAACGCTGCCGGTCTGGCGCTCTTTTTCTCCTGGTATATCCCGGCGGATCACGGTTTCTGGTTCCCGCTGGATTCCGGGCTGTTCCACTTCTTTAACCAGGCGCTGGCGAAGAGTGAAGCCTTCCTGTGGCTGGTGGCGATCACCAACAACCGCGCGTTTGACGGCTGTTCGCTGCTGGCAATGGGCTGTCTGATGCTCTCCTTCTGGCTGAAGGAAGACAAAACGGGTCGTCGCCGTATTCTGATTATCGGCCTGGTGATGCTGCTGACGGCCGTGATTATCAACCAGCTGGCGCAGCATCTGATGCCGGTTAAACGCGCCAGTCCGTCGCTCTTTTTCCCGAATATTAACCGCGTCAGCGAGCTGCTTCATATTCCAACCAAAGATGCCTCGAAGGACAGTTTCCCGGGCGACCACGGTATGATGCTGCTAATTTTTGCAGGCTTCATGCTGCGCTATTTTGGTAAAAAAGCCTTCGCCATCGCCCTGGTTATTGTGGTGGTATTTGCATTCCCGCGAGTGATGATTGGTGCTCACTGGCTGACAGATATCGCCGTAGGCTCCCTCACGGCGGTGTTAATTGGTTTACCGTGGGTGCTGATGACCCCACTGAGCGATCGCGTAATAGGTATTTTTGATCGCTATCTTCCCGGTAAATTTAAACAAGTCAGAAACAAATAAATAACGCAAATTAACACCATTCATCGGGGATCGTTTTCGGTCCCTGAGTCTCTTCTTTCCGGCGTCATTCAACGCTGTCATCATCCTGTCATACAATTCGTGATAAAAATGAAGCAATTGCAGGGATTATCGGTATGAATGGCGGCATTTTGAGCAATTCCGCGCTGTAACTTTGTGTATCACATTTTCTTATAAAAAATCGGACTTTTTTGCTCGCAATACCCCGTGCAATCGGTTAACCTCGAACTCGTTTTGCCCCACTGAGATAATTATTATCATGGTGAATAATTTTGTGCGTTGAGCCACAGTTTTCACCATAAAGAATTGTCTCATTGTGAACAGATAATTAGTCTCGTCACGGTTGGCATTTTTATAACGATATTTTCGTTAAGGACTTCAAGGGAAAACAAACAAAATGGTCAAATCTCAACCAATCTTGAGATATATCTTGCGGGGGATCCCGGCGATTGCAGTGGCGGTTCTGCTTTCGGCATGTAGTACGACGAATACCGCGAAGAATATGCATCCTGAGACGCGTGTTGTGGGAATGGAAGATTCCTCTTCACTGCAAGCCTCTCAGGATGAATTTGAAAATATGGTACGTAATCTCGACGTTAAGTCGCGTATTATGGATCAGTATGCTGACTGGAAAGGCGTGCGTTACCGTCTGGGCGGCAGCACCAAGAAAGGCATCGATTGTTCCGCTTTCGTACAGCGTACGTTCCGTGAGCAGTTTGGGTTAGACCTTCCGCGTTCTACCTATGAACAGCAGGAAATGGGCAAGTCCATTTCGCGTACTAAACTACGCACGGGCGATTTAGTCCTGTTCAGAGCAGGTTCAACCGGTCGACACGTTGGCATCTATATCGGTAACGATCAGTTTGTCCATGCTTCCACCAGCAGCGGTGTGACGATTTCCAGCATGAACGAACCTTACTGGAAGAAACGCTACAACGAAGCTCGCCGCGTTCTGAGCCGTAGTTAATATTGTTGTCGTATCGTTGGTTATCCCTTGGCTGGCGATACGATAAAAAAAGCACTGCTCCGGCAGTGTTTTTTTTTGCCCGTTACACTGATAACTATCCAGCGGCATTTCAGGAATCACGACATCTATGTTAACCCGCTACTTCTCCAGCAACCGCAAGATACTGTTTATCAGTTTCCTTACAGGGTTATTCACTGCCCTGCTTCTGGGAGCATTACAGTTTTACTGGAGTTATCACAAGCGAGACGTCAGATTCGATACTCTCATTACCGATTTAAGCGTTTACATGGAGAGCTATTTCGATGAGCTCAAAATGTCGATTGATACGCTCCAGCCACTCACGCTGAACAGCTGCGAGGAAGTGAGTGCCGCCCTGACCTCCCGGGCGGCCTTTAGCATCAACGTGCGCGCCTTTTTGCTGGTCAGGGATAAACAGGCCTTCTGCTCCTCGGCAACAGGCCCGATGAATACCCCGATGGAAAAGCTTATCCCTCAGCTACATATCAGCAAACCTGTTGATATCGCGCTCCTGCCGGGCACGCCAATGCTGCCGGATAAGCCCGCGATCGCCATCTGGTATCGCAATCCGCTGGTGAAAGACGGCGGCGTGTTTACGTCCGTCAACCTCAACCTGTCGCCTTATCTTCTCTATACGTCACGTCAGGATGAATTTGCCGGGATATCGATCGTCATTGGCGATTCCGCGTTATCTACACAGTCCGGAATGCTGATCCAGGCGCGGGATTTGCCTGACGTCCCTGCCCGTAGCGCCACGCTGAAAAATATTCCATTGACCGTTAACGTTTATGCGCAAGCCTGGACAACCGATGAACTGCTCTACGCGGTGTTTTTCGGCCTGGTCTGCGGTATCGCGGCGGGCCTGTTGAATTTCTATATTCTTACTATCCGTCTCAATCCGGGAAAAGAGATCCTCACGGCCATCAAGCACGACCAGTTTTACGTGGTCTATCAACCCGTCGTGGATGCGCAGTCGCTCAGAATGACCGGGCTGGAAGTCCTGATGCGCTGGAAGCATCCGGTGATGGGCGAAATTCCACCGGATGCCTTTATTAACTTCGCTGAAGCGCAGAAGCTGATTGTCCCGCTGACGCTGCATCTTTTTGACCTGATTATCCGCGATGCCCCTGTTCTGCAAACGGTGCTCCCGCCTGGGGCCAAGTTTGGGATCAACATCGCGCCCGGGCATCTGCATGCGGAAAGCTTTAAAGGTGATATGCGCGCGTTTCTCGCCGCCCTTCCGCCCGATCACTTCCAGATTGTGCTGGAAATAACCGAGCGCGACATGATTAACCACCGCGAGGCAAATCAGCTGTTCGAATGGCTGCACAATGAAGGTTTTGAAATCGCTATCGATGATTTTGGCACTGGCCACAGCGCGCTGATCTATCTGGAACGCTTCACGATGGATTACCTGAAAATTGACCGTGGCTTCGTGAATGCCATCGGGACTGAAACCGTCACCTCGCCAGTGCTTGACGCGGTGCTGACGCTGGCAGAACGTCTGAATATGATAACCGTCGCCGAGGGTGTTGAAACGCCCGAGCAGGCGGCGTGGCTGCGCGAGCATGGCGTAAACTATCTTCAGGGCTACTGGATTGGCCGCCCGATGCCGCTGGAGCAGTTCAGGACGTGGCAACCCGATATCACGCTCGGGGAATAATTTCACAATCACGGCGCTGTCCCTTATTATTCTGTTCAACCGAGCCTGTCTGTGAACAAAGGGATCCGCCGCACTATGATTATGCGCGTTGTGTTGACGCTGTTGGCGCTGGTGAGCCTGTCGAGCCAGGCGCAGACCATCAAAGAGAGCACGGCCTTTGCCGTCATTGGCGAGCCGAAGTACGCGGTTAACTTTAACCACTACGATTACGTCAACCCAGCCGCCCCGAAAGGCGGAAACGTGACGCTTTCCGCCACGGGAACATTTGACAACTTTAACCGCTTTGCCCTGCGCGGCGTAGCGGCAGCGCGTACCGAATCCCTCTATGACACGCTGTTCGTCACCTCCGACGACGAGCCCGGCAGCTATTATCCCCTGGTCGCCGAGAACGTACGTTACGCCGAAGATTTCAGCTGGGCAGAAATCGCGATTAATCCGCGGGCGCGTTTTCACGACGGTACGCCGGTTAGCGCCCGCGACGTGGCGTTCACCTTTCATAAATTTATGACCGAAGGCGTGCCACAGTTTCGTCTGGTGTACAAGGGCACCACGGTGAAAGCCATCGCCCCGCTGACCGTGCGAATCGAACTCCCTGAGGCGAACAAAGAGAATATGCTGAGCCTGTTCTCCCTGCCCGTCATGCCCGAATCCTTCTGGAAAAACCATAAGCTGAGCGATCCCCTCTCTACCCCGCCGCTGGCCGGAGGGCCGTATCGCATTACCGACTGGCGAATGGGCCAGTATGTGATCTATTCCCGTGTGAAAGATTACTGGGCAGCCACGCTGCCGGTAAACCGGGGCCGCTGGAACTTCGATACAATCCGCTACGACTACTACCTGGATGATAACGTGGCCTTCGAGGCATTTAAGGCAGGCGCATTTGATTTACGTGTCGAGAACAGCGCCAAAAACTGGGCGACCCGCTATATCGGAAAAAATTTCGCGAAAGGCTATATCGTTAAAGACGAACACAAAAACGAATCCGCGCAGGACACGCGCTGGCTGGCGTTTAATATTCAGCGCCCGTTTTTTTCCGATCGTCGGGTGCGTGAAGCCATTACCCTGGCGTTTGATTTCGAATGGATGAACAAAGCGCTGTTTTACGGAGCCTACAGCCGGGCGAACAGCTATTTCCAGAATACTGAATATGCCGCCCGTGATTATCCCCACGCGGACGAGCTGGTTTTGCTGGCGCCAATGAAAGCGGAGCTACCGCCGGAGGTGTTCACCCGCATATTTGAACCGCCCAAATCCGACGGAAACGGGTTCGACCGGGACAACCTGCTGAAAGCCAGCAACCTGCTGGATGACGCTGGCTGGGTGCTGAAAAATCGGCAACGGGTTAATGCGCAAACCGGTAAACCGCTCAGCTTCGAACTGCTGATTGCCTCTGGCGCAAACGATCAGTGGGTGCTGCCGTTTAAGAAGAACCTTGCCCGGCTTGGCGTCACTATGAATATCCGCCAGGTCGATATGGCCCAGTTGACTAACCGCAAGCGCAGTCGCGATTACGATATGATGCAGACCCTGTGGGCCGCCCAGCCGTGGCCGAGTTCAGATCTGCAAATCTCCTGGGCATCGGGGTATATCGACTCCTCCTACAACGCCCCGGGCGTAAAGAGCCCGGTGATTGATGCGCTGATTGCAAAAATTGTGGCCGCTCAGGGCGATAAGAACAAGCTTCTGCCGCTTGGCCGCGCGCTCGATCGGGTATTAACCTGGAACTATTACATGCTGCCGATGTGGTATATGGGCGAAGATCGCGTGGCCCGCTGGGATAAATTCTCCCTGCCTGCCGTTCGCCCGGTTTACACCCTCGGCTTTGACACCTGGTGGTATGACGTGAATAAAGCCGCAAAATTGCCCGCAGAGCGGCGTTAAGGAGTGACGATGGGCGCTTATCTTATCCGCCGGCTGCTGTTAGTGATCCCGACGCTGTGGGCCATCATTACCATTAACTTTTTTATCGTCCAGATCGCCCCCGGCGGTCCGGTGGACCAGGCGATTGCGGCAATAGAATTTGGTCACGCTGGCGGCATGCCGGGCGGCGGCGGCGAAGGAATGGGGGCCAGCCATGCCCGGACGGGCGTGGGCAACATCAGCGAAAGCCACTACCGGGGCGGTCGGGGACTGGATCCGGAGGTGATCGCCGAGATCACCCATCGCTATGGTTTTGACAAGCCGCTGCACGAGCGCTATTTCAGGATGCTATGGGATTATGTCCGTTTCGATTTTGGCGACAGCCTGTTTCGCAGCGCCTCGGTGTTAACCCTGATCAAACAAAGCCTGCCGGTTTCCATCACGCTCGGACTGTGGGGGACGCTGATTATTTATCTGGTCTCCATTCCGCTGGGGATAAGGAAAGCGGTCTACAACGGTAGCCGTTTCGATATCTGGAGCAGTACGTTTATTATCATCGGCTACGCTATTCCGGCGTTTCTGTTTGCCGTGCTGTTGATTGTGTTTTTCGCAGGCGGCAGTTATTTCGACCTCTTCCCGCTGCGCGGGCTGGTCTCCGCGGATTTCAGCACGCTGCCGTGGTATCAGAAAATCACCGATTACTTCTGGCACATCACGCTGCCGGTGCTGGCGACGGTCATCGGCGGTTTTGCGGCGCTTACGATGCTGACCAAAAACGCCTTTCTTGATGAGATCCGCAAACAGTACGTCGTCACCGCGCGCGCCAAAGGCGTCGGTGAAAAGCAGATCATGTGGAAGCACGTTTTTCGTAACGCCATGCTGCTGGTGATTGCAGGTTTCCCCGCCACGTTCATCAGTATGTTTTTTACCGGCTCGTTGCTGATAGAAGTGATGTTCTCGCTCAACGGATTAGGGCTGCTGGGCTATGAGGCCACCGTCTCCCGTGATTATCCGGTGATGTTTGGCACACTCTACATTTTCACCCTGATCGGCCTGCTGCTGAACATCATCAGCGATATCAGCTATACGCTGGTCGATCCCCGTATCGATTTTGAGGGCCGCTGATGTCGCGTTTAAGCCCCGTCAATCAGGCCCGCTGGGCGCGCTTTCGCCACAACCGTCGCGGCTACTGGTCGCTGTGGATCTTCGCCGTCCTGTTCGCTTTAAGTATGTGTTCGGAACTGATTGCCAACGATAAACCCCTGCTGGTGCATTTCAAAGACCGCTGGTATGTACCGGTGCTTACTACCTATAGCGAAAGCGATTTTGGCGGCCCATTTGTGACGCCAGCCGAGTACCAGGATCCCTGGTTACGTGAGCAGATAGCGCAGCACGGCTGGGCTATCTGGGCACCGATTCGTTTTGGCGCGAACAGTATTAACTTCGCCACGTCTACCCCCTTCCCTTCGCCGCCTTCCGCGCAAAACTGGCTGGGAACGGACGCCAACGGCGGCGATGTGCTGGCGCGTATCCTCTATGGCACCCGCATCTCGCTCCTGTTTGGGCTGATGCTGACGCTCTTTAGCAGCGTAATGGGCGTTGTGGCGGGCGCCGTGCAAGGCTATTACGGGGGTAAAATAGATTTATGGGGACAGCGCGTGATTGAAGTCTGGTCCGGTATGCCAACGCTGTTTCTGATTATCCTGCTGTCCAGTGTGGTACAGCCTGGCTTCTGGTGGCTGCTCGGGATCACCGTCCTGTTCGGCTGGATGGCGCTGGTCGGCGTGGTGCGCGCGGAGTTTCTGCGCACGCGGAATTACGACTATATTCGCGCCGCGCAAGCGTTAGGCGTGAGCGATCGCGCAATTATCTTCCGCCACATGCTTCCCAATGCGGTGGTGGCGACCCTCACCTTCCTGCCATTTATTTTGTGCAGCTCCATTACCACCCTGACGTCGCTTGATTTTCTTGGTTTCGGTTTGCCACTGGGCTCACCGTCCCTTGGCGAACTGCTGTTGCAGGGCAAAAACAATCTCCAGGCCCCCTGGCTGGGCATCACCGCATTCCTCTCCGTGGCGGTGCTGCTTTCCCTGCTGATTTTTATTGGCGAAGCCGTGCGCGATGCCTTCGATCCCAACAAGGCGGTATGACATGACCCGGCCTCTTCTGAGCATAGAAAACCTGTCGATTGCGTTTTCAAAGCAGGGCGAATCACGCACGGTAGTGACGGATTTATCGTTGCAGATCCAGCGCGGAGAGACGCTGGCGCTGGTCGGGGAATCCGGTTCCGGTAAAAGCGTCTCGGCACTTTCGGTGCTGCGCCTGCTCCCCTCCCCGCCGGTCAGCTATCCGCAGGGGGATATTCTGTTCCATGGACAATCGCTGCTGAACGCTGACGAGCAAACCCTGCGCGGCATTCGTGGCAATAACATCGCCATGATTTTTCAGGAGCCGATGGTGTCGCTCAACCCTCTGCATACGCTGGAAAAACAGCTCTATGAAGTGCTGTCCCTTCATCGGGGAATGCGTAAAGAGGCAGCGCGGGGTGAAATTCTGGACTGCCTTGAACGCACCGGTATTCGTCATGCGGCGAAACGGCTGAACGATTTCCCGCACCAGCTTTCCGGCGGCGAGCGCCAGCGCGTGATGATCGCAATGGCCCTGCTCACGCGCCCCGAACTGCTGATTGCCGATGAACCCACCACCGCGCTGGACGTCACGGTGCAGGCGCAAATTCTGCAACTGCTGCGCGAGCTTCGCGACGAGCTGAAAATGAGCCTGTTGTTCATTACGCACAACCTGAGCATCGTGAAAAAGCTTGCTGACACGGTGGCCGTGATGCAAAACGGCCGCTGCGTGGAACAGAACCGGGCATCCGTCCTGCTGAGCGCGCCTCAGCACCCGTATACACAGCGCCTGCTCGATAGCGAACCCGCTGGCGACCCGGTTCCGCTTAACGCTGACAGCGCGCCGTTGCTGAGGGTTGAGGGGCTGTCGGTGTCATTCCCGATCCGCAAAGGCATTCTCCGTCGCGTGGTCGATCACAATCATGTCCTGAAAGACATGAGTTTCGCTCTGCGTCCGGGCGAGTCGCTTGGGCTTGTGGGCGAATCCGGCTCGGGCAAAAGCACCACCGGCCTGGCGCTGCTGCGCCTGATCGCCTCTCAGGGAAGCATTGTCTTTGACGGCATGCCGCTGCAAAACCTGAATCGCCGGATGATGCTTCCTGTCCGCCCGCGGATGCAGGTGGTATTTCAGGATCCAAACTCTTCGCTTAACCCGCGCCTGAGCGTATTACAGATTATTGAAGAGGGCCTGCGCGTCCACCAGCCGACAATGACGGCGCAACAGCGTGAAATCGACGTGAAGCGGGTGATGGAGGAAGTGGGTTTAGATCCCGAGACCCGGCACCGGTATCCGGCTGAGTTTTCTGGCGGACAGCGCCAGCGTATAGCGATTGCCCGCGCACTGATCCTGAAACCTGAGCTGATCGTGCTGGACGAGCCAACCTCTTCCCTGGACCGCACCGTGCAGGCGCAAATTCTGGCGCTGCTGAAGGGGCTACAGGAAAAGCATCGGCTGGCCTATATCTTTATCAGCCACGATTTACAGGTGGTGCGTGCGCTTTGCCATCAGGTGGTAGTATTGCGGCAGGGAGAAGTCGTGGAGCAGGGAGAGTGCCAGCGCGTATTCACTGCGCCTGCGCAGGATTACACGCGCCAGCTATTGTCCGCTGACTAGCACTCAGAAAGGGTATTGACCGGAGAACGGCTCGGCAATGGCCACGCCGAAGTTTTTCAGACGACAGGTGGCGGCAAACTCATCCTGGCTGTTAACAAACAGGCACGGCTCACCTTCGCATTCCAGCACGGAGCTGTCCACTTCGATGTCCGTCAGCGCCTGGCTGAGACGTTCCATAACCGGCCACGCATTTTCATCGCTCGGGCTGAGCAGTTTGAGCGCCACCAGGCAATTATCCTCCCCGGCAACGCTTTGCGGAATCGGTTCAACTTTCGAACCTGCAAAACCCGTCGACCAGCGATAGCTCTGGGGCAAGCGATGGACAATGGAGAGTTGTAATGTATTCACGTTCAGATCCCCGGAAGCAAATTTACTTCACAATTTATTTACATTTATAGTAACACATCATCGCCAACCTGCACTGTTTAGCGGATTTTATAGGCGTTGCAGGCTCGCGTCGGCGCTATATGTACCCGTTTCTGCGATCTAACTCAACCTTTTTAAATACAATGATGTGACTTTTTACATAAATAGATTTTACATAAAAGAAACAAACACAGGGTAAACGAACGTAGGGTTGGTTGATATGGGTCAACAAAAAGGCCCGTATCGGGCCTTAAATGGTCATTTATGCGCCGTCTTTCGCGGCCGGCTGGCGTAAAGATAAAAAAGAATGGAGCAGGTCGCGCAGAGGGCAATCGCCCACAGCATCGGCCAGGCGGTATTAAACGTTGCCGTCGAGAGCAGCGCCCCGACTATCGCGCCTATCCCGAAACGGAACGTTCCTGCCAGCGACGAGGCGGTGCCCGCCATATGCGGGAATTCGTCGAGGATCACCGCCATCGCGTTGGATGAAACCATCGACACGCAGCCGACAAACGCCGCCACGCCCACCACCAGCGCCCAGAAACCGACGCCCAGCAACGCGCTCAATACCAGCCAGATAGCCATCACGAACTGGATCCACAGCCCGGCGCGGAACATATTCAGCGCCCCAACCCGCCGGACAAAGCGGCTGTTGATAATGGTCATCACAAACAGGAACACAATATTCAGCGCGAAGTAGTAACCAAAATGCTGGGGTGACACATGGTTCAGTTCGATGTACACAAACGGCCCCGCACTCAGGAACGAGAACATTCCGGCAAAGCTGAAGCCGCTGGCAAGCATATAACTGAGCACACGCTTATGGCGAAACAGCGAGGCAAAGTTGCCAAGCGTGGTGCGAACGTGGAACTTCTGACGTCGCTCGACCGGCAGCGTTTCATCGATAAAGACGAAGATCATCACCGAGGCCAGCAGCGCGGCAATCGCCAGGATCCAGAAAATCGCATGCCAGCTGAACCAAACCAGCACCGCCCCGCCCACCATGGGGGCGACCAGCGGCGCAATTGTCGTGACCAGCATGACGAACGACATCATGCGTGAGAACTCTTCCTTCGGGTAGACGTCGCGCATCAGCGCGTTAATTACCACGCTTGCCGCAGCCGCCGCCAGGCCATGGAAGAAACGCATCACAATCAGCTGATCGATACTCTGCGCCAGCGCGCAGGCCACCGCCGCCGCGGCAAATATCAATGTCCCCCCCAGAATAACTGGTTTACGCCCCAGGCTGTCGGCCATTGGGCCATAAAAGAGCTGACCGAGGGCAAAACCAAGAATGTAGGTGCTGAGCGTCATCTGCGCGCTGCCTGCCGGTACGCCAAACTGCGCGGAAATCACCGGCAGCGCGGGCAGATACATATCGATAGACAGCGGCATCAGCATGGCCAGCAGGCCAAGGATAAATACAATTTTAAACGACGAGTGTGGCCTGGTGGTCACAGGGTTCTCCTGAATTTAGCGTGAAGGCAGCCCGACGCTGGCAATCTCTTCTTCCGTCAGCGGGCGATATTCCCCTGGCGCCAGGTCTGGATCGAGTTCAATCGCGCCGATACGTTCACGATGCAGCCCCACAACGTGGTTGCCCACGGCGGCAAACATCCGTTTCACCTGGTGATAGCGGCCTTCACTGATGGTCAGGCGCACGTCAGTTGGAGTGATGATTTCCAGCACCGCCGGTTTGGTCAGATCTTTTTCATTATGCAGCTGAACGCCTTTTGCGAACTGCTCTGCCGTGTCATCCGAGACCGGAGACTCAAGCGTCACCCGATAGGTTTTCTCACAGTGATGGCGCGGGGAGGTGATGCGATGCGACCACTGGCCGTCATCGGTCATCAGCACCAGGCCGGTGGTATCAATATCCAGTCGCCCTGCCGCATGCAGCTTGTGCGCCACAGGTTCGTCGAGGAAGTAGAGCACCGTCGGGTGATCCGGATCGTCCGTTGAACAGACGTAACCTTCCGGTTTGTTGAGCATGAAGTAGCGCGGGCCATTCTGCTGGGTCAGCGGGTTGCCGTCATACTCCACCTGGTGCTCAGGCTGGAGTTTAAAAGCGCTGTCTTTCACAATGTCGCCGTCCACGGTTACGCGGCTGGCGCGAATTTCACGCCCGGCAATAGCGCGGCTTACGCCGAGTTGCTGAGCGATAAACTTATCAAGTCGCATGAAATCTTTTTAGCCTTAATGGTGCTGGAAGTCGGACTACGCGTCCGAAAAAGAAGCAGTCAGAAACAGTTCAGTATAATGGTCTGGTTGCGCCACTCAAGGGAAAAAGTTTCGTGGCATACTATATGCGAGTTAACTGAATAGAGAAGCCATGACGTTCACATTACGCCCCTATCAGCAGGAAGCCGTTGATGCCACCCTCGCCTGGTTTCGCAAGCATCGGGAGCCCGCCGCCATCGTACTCCCGACCGGAGCCGGCAAAAGCCTGGTGATTGCCGAACTGGCGCGCCTGGCCCGCGGACGCGTGCTGGTGCTGGCGCACGTCAAAGAGCTGGTGGCGCAAAACCACGCCAAATATTGCGCGCTCGGCCTGGAGGCCGACATTTTTGCCGCCGGACTGAAGCGCAAAGAGAGCCACGGAAAAGTGGTGTTTGGCAGCGTACAATCCGTTGCGCGCAACCTGGAACTGTTTCGCAGCGAGTTTTCCCTGCTGATTGTCGATGAGTGTCATCGCATCAGCGATGACGACGACAGCCAGTATCAGCAAATCCTCACTCATCTGAAAAAGGTGAATCCTCACCTCCGTCTGCTTGGCCTCACCGCCACGCCGTTTCGTCTGGGCAAGGGCTGGATTTATCAGTTTCATTATCACGGCATGGTGCGTGGCGATGAAAAGGCCCTGTTCCGCGACTGTATCTATGAGCTTCCGCTGCGCTACATGATCAAGCACGGCTACCTGACGCCGCCGGAGCGGCTGGATATGCCCGTCGTGCAGTACGATTTCAGCCGCTTACAGGCGCAGAGCAACGGGCTGTTCAGCGAGGCAGATCTTAACCATGAGCTGAAAAAACAGAAGCGGATCACGCCGCATATCATCAGCCAGATTGAAGAGTTTGCACAAACGCGCAAAGGGGTGATGATTTTTGCTGCCACTGTCGAACACGCGCGTGAAATTACGGGGCTGCTGCCCGCCGACGACGCGGCGTTAATTACCGGTGAAACCCCCGGCCCGGAGCGCGACAGCCTGATTGAGGACTTCAAAGCTCAGCGGTTCCGCTATCTGGTGAATGTCTCCGTACTAACCACCGGCTTTGACGCCCCGCACGTCGACCTGATTGCGATTCTTCGCCCGACGGAATCCGTCAGCCTGTATCAGCAGATTGTTGGCCGCGGGCTGCGTCTGGCGCCGGGCAAAACCGACTGTCTGATCCTTGATTACGCCGGTAACCCGCACGATCTCTATTCGCCGGAAGTAGGCACGCCAAAAGGCAAGAGCGACAACGTTCCCGTTCAGGTTTTTTGCCCCGCCTGCGGGTTTGCCAACACCTTCTGGGGGAAAACCACCGCCGACGGCACGCTGATTGAACATTTTGGCCGCCGCTGTCAGGGCTGGTTTGAAGACGATGAAGGCCATCGCGAACAGTGTGATTTCCGCTTCCGCTTCAAAAACTGCCCGCAGTGCAACGCTGAAAACGACATTGCCGCCCGCCGCTGTCGGGAGTGCGACACGGTCCTGGTCGACCCGGACGACATGCTGAAAGCAGCGCTGAAACTAAAGGATGCACTGGTGCTGCGCTGTTCCGGCATGGCCTTATACCCCGGCGCGGATGAAAAAGGCGAGTGGCTAAAAATCACCTATTACGACGAGGATGGCGCAGACGTCAGCGAGCGGTTCCGGGTCCAGACGCCCGCCCAGCGCACCGCGTTCGAGCAGCTCTTTATCCGCCCGCATACCCGCACGCCTGGCGTGCCGCTGCGCTGGCTAACCGTTGCCGATATCGTGCGCCAGCAGGCGTTGCTGCGGCATCCTGATTTTGTTGTCGCCCGCAAAAAAGGGCAGTTCTGGCAGGTACGTGAGAAGGTCTTTGACTATGAAGGACGCTTTCGCCGGGCAAACGAATTGCGTGGTTAACGGGACTTTTCGTTGATGCGCGAGCCATTTGAGTATAAAATGCCGCCCGCTTCACATCCGTGAGGCAGAACACTCACCTGCTGCTGGGTCGCCTGTAGTAGGGTTTTAAATACAGAGAGAAATCAATGTTCACTATCGAAGCAGAAGTACGTAACGTGCAGGGTAAGGGTGCGAGCCGCCGCCTGCGTACCGCAAACAAGTTCCCGGCTATCGTTTACGGTGGCGAAGCTGCTCCAGTTGCTATTGAACTGGATCACGACAAAGTATGGAACATGCAGACCAAAGCTGAGTTCTACAGCGAAGTTCTGACCATCGTTGTTGGCGGTAAAGAAGAAAAAGTGAAAGTTCAGGCTGTTCAGCGTCACGCGTTCAAGCCAAAACTGACTCACATCGACTTCGTTCGCGCGTAATCGCAAACCTGTCGAGAAAAACCCCGCGTTTGCGGGGTTTTTTTATGGCTGTTACTTACCGCCTGAGGTGCGACGCTGAAGCTGGTCGCGCAGATTCGGCGGCGTGCCTTTAATGGTCAGCGTGTCGGTGGCCGGGTCCCAGAAGATACGTTCCCCGAGCAGCATGGCATCAAAGTTAATGGTTAACCCACCGCCGCTACCGGCAAATTTCGTCAGCTGACGCAGCGTACTGCGATCCGCCGGGAAGCTCTCTTCCAGCTCATAGCCTTTTTCCGCGGTAAATTCCTGGAAGCTGACTTCGCTGACGCCTGCCAGCTCTTTGGACAGCGACTCCAGCTCAATCTCTTCCCCGGCCTGTAACTGCTCGTTGCAGTAGCT
Source organism: Enterobacter cloacae complex sp. AR_0002 (assembly GCF_001922365.1). NCBI lineage: Bacteria > Pseudomonadati > Pseudomonadota > Gammaproteobacteria > Enterobacterales > Enterobacteriaceae > Enterobacter > Enterobacter cloacae complex sp. AR_0002. The sequence continues at coordinate 447,892 of NZ_CP018814.1, read as the reverse complement.
GTAAACCTGCTGACGCACGTTTTGACGCTCAGATTTATCAAGCTGCGCCTCAGCCGTAAAGTCATCCACCGCCTGGAGGAGACCTTTGTTCTGCGCTTTGGCATTCAGCCCTTCGCTGGCACCGAGGAAGTCCATAAAGAAATCGGCCACTTTGCGGCCCACGCGACCTTTAAGGAAGGTCAGGTAGCGCGTCGATTCCGGGTTGGTTTCCCATTCGGTTAAATCGATACGCGCCACAATATCCGCATGGTTGATATCCAGGTAGTGCGTTGAGCTGATATCCAGCTGCTCGTTCACGCGCATGCTGCTTAAGTTATTCAGCACGGTGACCAGGAGATACTCTACCGCCAGATAGCGGTAGTGGCAGAACAGGACGATACCGCCATCGGCGAAGGGATATTTCGCCAGCTCGTCACGCAGACGGCCAGTAGCAGCGCGGCTGAATGCCAGGAAATCCTCTTCGCCCTGACGTTGCAGGCGCAGGCTATCCGCCAGTTCGCTCTCTTCGCTGAACAAGCCATAGGCTTTATTTTTCGCGCTGTAGACGCGATGCAACTCCGCCATCATCTCGACAACGGTAGGCGTTGGTTCCAGTAACGAATCGCGCAGCACCACTTCAAGGGTTTGCTCATCACGCTTGATAAGCTGGTGCAAGGCAATCTGGTTGATTTCCAGACTCATGATAAACTCTCCTTTTAGACCGGGCGGTATTCAACCACCACCAACGCATGTGTGCAACAGAAGATAAAAAAGGGGAAAAAAAGCTGTTGCTACGGTAATATGTCGCCCTTCTCCCAACAAACTGATTTTGATTTATGCCACAACATTCCCGCTACAGTGACGAACACGTTGAACAACTGCTCAGTGAGCTGGTCAACGTACTGGAAAAACATAAAACGCCAACCGATCTCTCCCTGATGGTTTTGGGAAATATGGTTACCAACCTGATCAATACCAGCGTTGCTCCGGCTCAGCGTCAGGCGATCGCCAAATCTTTCGCCCAGGCTTTGCAGTCCTCCGTTAGCGACGACCAGGCACACTAAGGGAAACGAACAACAGTTTATGGTGACGAATCGTCAGCGCTACCGTGAAAAAGTCTCCCAGATGGTCAGCTGGGGGCACTGGTTTGCCCTGTTCAACATTCTGTTGGCGATGGTGCTCGGCTGCCGTTATCTGTTTGTGGCGGACTGGCCAACCACATTAACCGGGCGCGTCTACTCGTGGATGAGCCTTGTGGGTCACTTTAGCTTTCTGGTCTTCGCCACCTATCTGCTGATCCTGTTCCCACTGACGTTTATCGTCATGTCGCAGCGGCTGATGCGCTTCCTGTCTGCCATTCTTGCAACGGCGGGCATGACGCTGTTGCTGATCGACAGCGAAGTCTTTACCCGATTCCACCTGCACCTGAATCCTGTCGTCTGGGAGCTGGTGATTAACCCGGATCAGAACGAGACCGCGCGCGACTGGCAGCTGATGTTTATCAGCGTGCCGATTATCCTGCTGATCGAAATGCTGTTCGCCACGTGGAGCTGGCAAAAACTCCGCAGTCTGACCCGACGCCGCCATTATGCGAAGCCCGTCGCGGCGCTCTTTTTCGCCTCATTTATCGGTTCGCACCTGATGTATATCTGGGCAGATGCGAACTTCTACCGCCCGATTACCATGCAGCGCGCAAACCTGCCGCTCTCCTATCCGATGACGGCGCGTCGTTTCCTCGAAAAACACGGCCTGCTGGACGCGCAGGAGTATCAGCGTCGTCTGGTCGAACAGGGTAATCCGGAAGCGGTCAGCGTGCAGTATCCCCTGAGCGATCTGAAATATCGCGACATGGGGCGCGGTCAGAACGTGCTGCTGATTACCGTCGATGGCCTGAACTATTCCCGCTATGAGAAGCAGATGCCAGCGCTGGCAGAATTCGCTGAGAACAATATCGTATTCACTCAGCATATGAGCTCCGGTAATTCGACCGACGCGGGTATTTTCGGCCTGTTCTATGGCATTTCACCGAGCTATATGGACGGCGTGCTGTCGGCCCGTATTCCGGCGGCATTGATTACCGGGCTTAATCAGCAGGGCTACCAGCTGGGGCTGTTCGCCTCTGATGGTTTCAACAGCTCGCTGTACCGCCAGGCGCTGCTGTCTGATTTCTCACTGCCCGCCGCGCAGAGCCAGTCTGACGATCGGACCGCTGACCAGTGGATAGACTGGCTGAAGCGCTATGCGCAGGAAGATAACCGCTGGTTCTCCTGGGTTGCGTTTAACGGCACAACGCTTGATGACAGCAATCAGAAAGGCTTCGCGCGCCGCTATAGCCGTGCGGCGGGCGATGTTGATGCGCAGATCGGCCGCGTGCTGACCGCCCTGCGCGACGCGGGCAAGCTGGATAATACGGTCGTGATTATCACGGCGGGGCATGGCGTGCCGCTCGGCGACGAGGCGAAGGGCATGGAGTGGTCGCGTCCGAACCTGCATGTTCCCCTGGTGATCCACTGGCCGGGCACTCCCGCGCAGCGCATCAACATGCTGACCGACCATAAAGACGTCATGACCACGTTAATGCAGCGGCTGCTGCACGTCAGCACACCGGCAATTGAGTACTCGCAGGGCCAAGACCTCTTTAGCGCCACGCGGCGTCATAACTGGGTCACGGCTGCTGGCGGAAACACGCTGGTGGTGACCACACCGACGTTGTCCCTGGTGTTGAACAGCAACGGCAATTACCAGACGTATAGCCTCGAAGGTGAGAAGCTGAAAGACCAGAAACCGCAGCTCAGTTTGCTGTTGCAGGTGCTGACAGACGAGAAGCGCTTTATCGCTAACTGATTATTTATGAATCAGTTAGCGTTGCTTGCCCCTTGCATTCAAAAAGGAATAGAGTAGTATTCCTTTTATGCGTCGGCACGTAGCGCAGCCTGGTAGCGCACCGTCATGGGGTGTCGGGGGTCGGAGGTTCAAATCCTCTCGTGCCGACCAAAACTACACAAAAAAACCAGCCGCTTATGGCTGGTTTTTTATTGCCTGTCTCCGCATGCGCAATGCTTAGTGTTTTTCACGCCCACCGAGAAAGAAAATCCCCAGCGGAATCGCCAGCAGCACGGTGAACACCAGGCTGTAAACAAAGATCATCGCCGATTGCAGGACAAACATGCTGGTTGTCCAGGCAGAGAGCGGGATGTTGTACTGCTCAATCACACCGACAATGGTTGCTCGCCCCACGCATGCAGCAGCAATCATAAACACAACCAGTAACGCCAGCAGGAACTTGCGGCCTTCAGGTGTCTTCAGTTTTTCCCGTACCATCTCTCCTCCCTTTACAGATAAATAACAATAATTAACGCGTAAAATAACACGATCGCCGCACCGACTCCACTACAGCATTAAATACCAATAAAAGAACACAAAAGCAGTGCATTACTCCGTTGAAAATGAAAATGTGAGTAAATTACGCCAACCATTCACGTATATTATGTTAGTCTTTCCAGGATCGTTTTAACAAAAAGGAATGACAGTGAAAAACGCACCTAAATTTGCCATCGCCCTCATCGCCGCTGCGTGCGCCAGCAGCAGTGCTTTCGCCAGCGAAACCCAGAAAGAGCAGCCGCTGGAAAAAGTTGCTCCGTATCCGCAAGCGGACAAAGGGATGAAGCGCCAGGTTATTCAGCTCCCGGCTCAGCAGGATGAAGCAAATTTCAAAGTTGAGCTGTTAATCGGCCAGACGCTGGAAGTGGACTGCAACCAGCATCGTCTGGGCGGCCAACTGGAAAGCAAAACGCTGGAAGGCTGGGGCTATGACTACTATGTCTTCGACAAAGTAACCTCGCCAGTCTCCACCATGATGGCGTGCCCGGACGGCAAGAAAGAGAAGAAATTTATTACCGCGTATCTGGGCGATAACAGTCTGCTGCGCTATAACAGCAAGCTGCCGATCGTCGTATATACGCCGGAAAACGTGGATGTGAAATATCGCGTATGGAAGGCGGATGAGACGGTAGGACAAGCGGTAGTTCGTTAAAAATAAGTCGGGTGGCGCTCACGCTTACCCGACCTGGAAAGGGTGCGTTCTGGCGCCCTCACCCCAACCCTCTCCCACAGGGAGAGGGAGAAAACACTAGAAACGGTAACGGATGTTACCGTTTTGCGTTTATCTTACAGCGCGATATCCGCTACCGGCTTGCTTTCCGCCTGAGGCTTCAGCTCTGCCTTTGGCGCAGCATCCGCAGCCTGCGGTTTGACGTATTGCAGTTGCAGAACGCGGCTGGTGTATTCCAGCTCTTGTTCCGTGGCCTCAACGTTACCGTTCAGCTTCGTACCGTAGGATGGAATAATGGTTTTCAGCTTCGCCTGCCATTCCGGGCTGGATACTTTGTCCTTAAACACCTTTTCCATCAGGTGCAGCATGATTGGCGCAGCGGTAGACGCCCCCGGAGATGCCCCCAGCAGCGCGGCAATGGTGCCATCCTTATCGCTTACCACTTCGGTACCCAGACGCAGCACGCCGCCCTCTTTCGGATCGCGTTTGATGATCTGCACACGCTGACCTGCCTGCCACAGACGCCAGTCTTCTTTCTTCGCCTGCGGATAGTACTCTTTCAGCGCCTCGAAGCGTTCTTCATCAGAGAGCATCACCTGGCTAATCAGGTATTTCACCAGATCGAAGTTATCCAGCCCCACGTCCATCATTGGCTTGACGTTTGACGTTGTGGTCGCGCTCAACAGATCCCACAGGGAACCGTTTTTCAGGAACTTGGTGGAGAAGGTAGCGAACGGCCCGAACAGCACCACGCGCTTACCGTCCAGCATACGGGTGTCGATATGGGGAACCGACATCGGTGGCGCGCCAACGGAGGCCTGACCGTACACTTTAGCCAGATGACGGTTAACCACTTCCGGGTTTTCCGACACCAGGAACTGGCCGCCAACCGGGAAGCCCGCGTAGTCGTCCGCTTCCGGAATACCGGACTCCTGCAACAGTTTCAGCGCCGCGCCGCCCGCACCGATAAACACGAACTTGGCCTTAATCACATGCTCGGCTTCGTTGTTTTTCAGATCGGCAACGGTCACGCTCCAGCTGTTATCCGCATTGCGCTTGAAACCACGCACTTCGGAGCTGAGTTGCAGGTTAAAGTTCTCTTTTTTCTTCAGAGAGGCCACCAGCTGACGGGTGATTTCACCGTAGTTAACGTCAGTACCAATTTCAGTGCGGGTCGCCGCCACTTTCTGGTTCGGATCGCGGCCTTCCATGACCAGCGGCGCCCACTCTTTGATTTGAGCGTGATCTTCAGAGTATTTCATCCCGCGGAAAAGCGTGCTCTGTTGCAGGGCAGCGTAGCGCGCGCGCAGGAAGTTGACGTTTTGATCGCCCCACACAAAGCTCATGTGCGGTACGGTGTTGATGAAGGAGTGCGGATTGTGCAACACACCGCTGTTCACCTGGTGAGACCAGAACTGACGTGAGATCTGGAACGCTTCGTTGATCTCTACCGCCTTCTCGATACTAATGGAACCGTCCTTTTTCTGCGGCGTATAGTTCAGTTCCATGAGTGCCGAGTGCCCCGTCCCGGCGTTGTTCCAGCCGTTAGAGCTTTCCTGTGCCACGCCATCGAGGCGCTCGACCATGGTCATGGACCAGTTCGGCTCTAATTCCTGAAGATACGTTCCCAGCGTGGCGCTCATGATGCCGCCACCAATTAAAAGGACATCCGTTTCCTGCTCTTTTGGTGCGTCAGCCTTCGCCGCCAGCGAGACGGCGTTCAGCCCCACGGCCAGAGAAAAGAGCACGGCAGTCATTTTTTTCATCATTTATGCCTTAGTTGAATAGTGCTTGATGCGTGGAAATTACAGGTGAAACACGCTGCGGTGGCACGGTAGCAACTTTTAAATATTGTTTAAAGGTTACGAAATTATTGTAATTGTGAAATTTAATGATGGATTGTTTGTAGGGTTTTGGCAGACAGGCTGGCACCCGACGATTTTCCTGGCTATGATGCTGCACTTTGTGATCGCGCGCACGGAAGCCTGCCCCTACCAGCGAATTGTTATGTCATTACCCCACTCGTCTGTACCTCAAGAAGGCCATGTCGCCACTGTTTTACGTTCGCCTCACCGTCTGATGCGCGAAACCCTGGCCGGTGTGATTACCGCGCTGGCGCTGATCCCGGAAGTGATTTCGTTTTCCGTGGTCGCGGGCGTGGATCCGAAAGTGAGTCTTATCGCCTCCGTGGTGCTCTGTTTCGCCCTTTCCCTGCTCGGCGGGCGTCCGGCCATGGTGACGGCGGCGGCAGGTTCCGTCGCGCTGGTGATTGGCCCGATGGTCCATCAACACGGCGTACAGTACATTCTGCCCGCGGTGGTGATGGCAGGCATGATTCAGATCCTGTTCGGTGCGCTGGGTATGGCGCGGCTGATGCGCTTTATTCCCCAGTCGGTGATGACCGGGTTTGTTAACGCCCTTGGCATCTTGATTTTCTTTGCCCAGGTGCCCCATTTCTGGAGCCGAAGCCCGCTGATTGTGGGCCTGTTCGTGCTGACGCTGCTGATTGTGCTGTGGGTGCCACGCTATATCAAAAGCGTGCCCTCCCCGCTGATTGCCATTGTGCTGTTGACTTTGTTCACCGTCACCAGCGGGCAAATTCTGCCGACGGTAGGGGATGAAGGCTCCATGAGCGGCGGTTTGCCGGGCTTTACGCAACTGCTGGTGCCGCTCAATCTGGAAACCCTGAGCATTATCTGGCCGTGCGCGCTAAGTATCGCTTTCGTTGGCCTGCTGGAATCCTTGCTGACGGCAAAACTGGTGGATGAACTGACCGCTACCCCCTCCAGTAAGCGTCGCGAAAGCATCGGTCTGGGCGTGGGGAATATTATGGCCGGGTTCTACGGTGGCATTGCGGGCTGCGCGATGATTGGGCAGACCATCGTAAACGTGGAGATGGGGAAAGGCAGAAGCCGTATCTCCACCCTTGCGGCGGGTATCGTACTGCTGGTGCTGGTTACGGCGCTCAGCGAGGTGATGGCCAAAATCCCGATGGCGGTACTGGCGGGTATTATGGCCATTGTGGCCGTCAAGACCTTTAGCTGGCATAGCGTTCAGCCCGGAACGCTGAAAAACGCGCCGGTGGCTGAAACCGTCGTGATGCTGGTGACGGTTGTGGCAACGGTTTACACCGGCAACCTGGCGATTGGCGTGCTGGGCGGGATTGTGATGATGTTCATCCTCCCTGCCCGACTTAAGCAAAAAGCACTGGCTACAGAAGAAAAATCGTCGCCAGTCCAAGAAAAATAAAGAAACCGCCGGTATCGGTAATGGCGGTGATCATCACGCTCGACCCCACCGCGGGGTCGCGCCCCAGCCGGGTCATCGTCAATGGGATAATCACGCCCATCATCGCCGCCACCAGCAGGTTCAGCACCATCGCCAGCATCATGACCCCGCCCAGCGCCATATCATCGTACAGCCACCAGGTAATGCCGCCCATGATGCCGCCCCAGACCAGGCCGTTAATCAGCGCGACGCCCATCTCCCTGAAAATCAGCCACGAAAAATTACCCGGCTGAATGTTTTCCAGCGCCAGGGCGCGAACGATCATGGTGATAGTCTGGTTGCCGGTGTTCCCGCCGATCCCCGCCACAATCGGCATCAGCGACGCCAGGGCCACCAGCTGGGAAATGGTATGTTCGAAGCCGTCAATAACGCGGGACGCCACGAACGCGGTGCATAAATTGATGGCGAGCCACGCCCAGCGGGTTTTGACGGCCTTGCCGACGGAGGCATGAACATCGTCTTCGGCACTGATCCCGCCAAGGGCACGCAGGTCGTTATCGGTCTCTTCATAGACCACGTCAACGATCTCATCGATGGTCAGACGCCCCATCAGCTTGCCCACCGAATCCACCACCGCCGCGCTCACCAGGTCATCACGTTCGAAAGTACGCGCCGCTTTTTCGGCATCGTCTTCCGGCGAGAAGACCATCGGCTCGGTTTCCATGACCTCACTCACCCGCTGCTGGGTGCTGTTCAGCAGGATCGTTTTCAGCTCCAGCTCCCCGAGCAGGGTTTTATCCCGCGAGGTGACGAACAGTTTATCGGTGTTGTCCGGCATACTGCCCAGGCGACGAAGATAGCGCTGCACCGTACCCAGGGTGACGTCCGGACGCACGGTGATGACGCCAAACTCCATGATCGCGCCGACGCTGTTTTTCTCGTAGTGCATCACCTGACGCACGCGCGCCCGCTCTTCGGCAGGCAGGGAAGCCAGCAGGCGTCCGGTCAGGTTGCGCGGAAGATGCTGAACGAGGTAAATCTGCTCATCGATATCCAGCGTTTGCAGTGCGTCAAGAATGTCCCGGTCGCTCATCTCATCGATAAGGTCATCCCAGACGTTTTCCGAGGCTTCCAGCAGCACCTGACCGCGCTCGTGATCCTGCACCAGCCGCCACAGGGCGTGGCGCTCCTCGGAAGGCAATGCCTCCAGGGTGTCCGCCAGATCCGGAGGTGGTAAATGTGCAACCAGCGCACCTACCTCAGCAATATCGTCGGCCAGCGTGCCGACATCATATTGCTCAGCCAGGGTTAGCTTACCCAATAACGTTGACGTGACCGCTTTATCGGTCGTCAGGAGCCAGATGAGCCGCGCACGCTCCTGGTCACGCTGCCTGGCGCTGTTTTTCTTTAATACCGACATCAATCATAAATCCATTAAATGAGTTGGCGTTAAGCATAGCGCGGGGATATGTAAATAAGAATAAACGGCGGGTCGGGATGGAGAAAAAAACGGCATATATGAAAAATTAGTGTGCCGGGGTTCACCCGGCACAATTGCAATCAGGCCGTGCGCGCCACCGCGTCCCGTGACGCCGCATCGCGCTCATCGCCGGTCAGCTCGCTCAGCTTGCCGTCGCGCATCTCCAGCAGACGGTCGGCGTGAATGAAGTAGTGATCGTCATGGCTGATGGCAAAAATGGTTTTTCCCATCGCCTGCATCAGCGGCAGCAGGACCTGATAAAACTCGCGACGGAAGTGCGGGTCCTGATCGGCGGCCCATTCATCCAGAAGGATGATGTCGCGCTCTTCGGCCAGCGCCAGCAGCAGCGCCACGCGCTTCTTCTGCCCTTTCGACAGCTTGAGATTCAGGATTTTGCCATCCTGAAGCTCCAGCTTGTGCGACATTTGCAGGTGCGCAAGCCACTTCTCCACCAGCGCCGGATCCGCCTGCTGCCCTTCCGGTCCCAGCAGCCGGTCGAACAGCCAGACGTCGGTAAATACCGCCGAGAAGAGCTTGCGGTAGTCCTCCGGTTTCTCCGCGCTCAGCGCTTTACCATCCAGCAAAATTTCACCCGACTGCGGCTGGTAGAGGCCCGTCAGCAGCATCGCCAGCGTGGATTTGCCGCTGCCGTTACCGCCGATCAGGAACAGCAGTTCGCCGCGGTGAATGGTCAGGTTGATCGGCCCTACGGAGAAGGCGTTATCCTGATAGCGGAAGGTAACGTTACGCAGCTCCAGCGTTTGCCAGTTCGGGAAGGCCTGCGGGCGCGGGAACTCAGCCTTAAACGGCGCAAGGTCGAACTTCTTCAGCTTGTTGAAGGCCACCTGTGCGCTCAGCAGCGTCGGCAGTGCGCCAACGGCCGACAGCAGCGGCGTGCGTAAAAACAGCAGCGTCAGGGAGTAGGTTGCCGCCACGTTGGTATCCGCCCACCCCAGGCTGTTCGCCATCCAGAACACCAGGCCAATCGCGCCCAGCATCATGATGTTGGACCAGTTCACGGCGCTCAGGTGGAACGTATCGGCGCGAATAATGTGATGACGATATTCGTGCGCATCCGGGATATAGAGATGGTTGAAGATATGTTCGGCGCGCTCGCGGTTCAGCGTCAGCTCTTTGCGCCCTTCCAGCACCGTCTGGTAATCGTTATAGAGCTTGTCTTCCGTTTCGCGCAGCACCGCCATGTGCTTATAGACGCGTGATACCAGCAGGAACCCGCCCCAGATGGTAATAACAATCCACAGCGCCGTTACCGCCAGCATTTTGCTGGAGAGCCAGGCGAGATAGGCTGCCGAGCCAAAGGTCAGGATGATCCCCTGCACCAGCTCCGGCAGGCGCACAAAGGCGATGGTAATGGCGCGCACATCGCTGGTCAGCCCCGCCAGCAGAGAAGCACTTCCCAGCTGTTCGATGCGCTCCACTTGAGTATCAAGGATCCGTTTGATGAACTCACTGCGCAGACGGAAAACGAAGTGGTGGCCGAGCGCGGTCAGCGCCAGCTGTGACCCGAGCGTGACTGCCATCAGCAGCAGCAGTAAACCCAGAAATTCCGGCAGGACGGAGAGTGACGTGTCGACCATTTCGATCAAACGCACGTTAATGAAGGCAATCAGGCCGATCCCCAGCGCCGCGCTGGCAAGGCTTAACGCCATCACCGCGATAAAAGGCCAGCGATACTGCCGCCAGACAAGAAGAAGTAGTTGCATGCAGAGCAATCCGGACAAGAAAAATCAGCCAGCAGTGTAAACTGCCTTTCACACACATCAAGAATAATTCTTATTTTTATTCTCTGTACGCTGCCTGGCGGAACGTGAGGTTGTAGCGAAACGCCCCCGCCACCGGGTGATCGCCTGGTTTAAGCGGCTGAATACCGTGATAAAAAAGCCGTGATTCCCCGCCCCAGACCACCACATCGCCATGCTCCAGCATCAGCCGTTTGAGCGGGTCGTTGCGCCGCAGGCCGCCAAACTGAAAGACAGCGGGCAGCCCAAGGGATACCGAGACAATCGGCGCGCGCAGGTCCGGCTCGTCCTTATCCTGATGCAAGGAGAGCTTTGCCCCAACGGCATAACGGTTAATAAGACAGGCATCGGGTCGAAAATCAGGATAGCCGGCCGCCACGGCGGCATCGTGACACAGCGCCTGAAACGCCTCCGGCATCGGCGGCCACGGCTGATCCGTCAGCGGATCGTACGCGGCATATACATAGCCCCGCTCATTCGTCGCCCATCCCAGTTCGCCGCAGTTGGTCATCGCCACGGACATGGTATACCCGCCTGGCGTAACCATATGGCGAAACGGCGAACGGGCGGTGACGGCTTTAATGCCGTCGAACAGCGCCGCCGCGCGGGAAAGCGCGAAGCGTCTCAGGATCGTCGCCCCCGGCGCGAGCGACTCCTGCCAGGGTTCAGCATCAGCAAAAAGATCGAGCATTATTCCTCCGGGTTGTTCGCCTCACGTTTCAACAATAGCACCTTACGCGCTGCGCCCCAGCGATAACCCGACAGCGCGCCGTCGTTACGCACCACGCGGTGACAGGGGATGACTATCGCCAGTTTGTTGGCACCGCAGGCCCCCGCCACGGCACGTACGGCATTGGGTTTACCAATGGCCTTTGCCACCTGCTGATAGCTTGCCGTTTCACCGCAGAGGATAGCCCGCAGCGCCTGCCAGACCTGCTGCTGGAAGGCGGTACCCCGGATATCCAGCGGCAGCGTCAGCGGCGTCGCGCGGCTGTCGACAGAGGCAATCACCTGACGTACACGCCCGGCAAATGCGCCTTCCATCGGTTCACGGACGGCAAGCGGAAACAGTGACAGCAGCTCAGCCGTCAGCCCGGCGTCGTCATCACCCAGCAGTATTGCGCAGATCCCGCGCTCGCTTTCCGCCACCAGACAGCGGCCTAGCGAGCAGTCACTGATGGCATAGCGGACCGCAGCCTCTCCGTTGCGGTACTGTTTTGCCGTCATGCCCAGCGCGCCGTTGGCTTTACGGTAGTAACTGCTGCCGTCCGGAAAGCCAGCGGCCAGTACGGCGTCGGTGATTTTACCGCCCTGTGCAAGCAGGGTGCGCAGGCGTTGTTCACGCGCGGCCTGCTGCCATGCTTTCGGCGTCATGCCGGTGACGGATTTAAACAAGCGGTGGAAATGGAACGGACTCATGGCAACCTGCTGCGCCAGTGCCTCCAGGTTCAGCGCGGCATCCTGTTCAAGCAGTCGACAGGCCAGCGCAATGTTGGCCTTTTTCTGCGCCATAGGGTCGACCTGGTCCGGCCTACAGCGCTTACAGGGGCGGAAACCCGCCTGCGCGGCCTGGTGAGCATCAGGATAAAAGCAGACATTTTTACGCAGCGCGTGGCGGGCGCGACAGGACGGACGACAATAAATGCCGGTCGTCTGCACGGCAAAGACAAACTGGTTATCCGCACGCGGATCGCGGGCCAGTACGGCCTGCCAGCGATCCTCATCGGTAAGATAGGTTGTGTTTTTCATTATCGGCTCCTCTTACAAGCATACGCTCAGCTTGCCTGAACGCCACCGAACAAAAACCCGCAACCTTGCTTTTTAATTTTTTTCGCTCACCAGGAAGCTATTGAACTGCGGCGAACTCCAGGTTTTAAACCCGTCAGCCTCTTTAGTGATCATATAGACGGCCAGCCCTTCCTGACGCACTACCTCTTTGGCCTTCTCCGTGCCGAGCACCATCAATCCGGTATCCCAGGCATCCGCCTCCAGCGCGGTTGGGGCTATCACCGTCACGGACACCAGGTTATGGGTAATCGGGCGTCCGGTTTGCGGATCAATCACGTGCGAGATACGTTTGCCATCCAGCTCGTAATAGTTGCGGTAGCTTCCGGAGGTGCTGATACCATGCCCGTTGATGTCGACAATCGCCTGCACCGCGTTTTGCTGATCGGTTGGTTTTTGGATGGCCACTCGCCACGGCCTGCCGCTGGCGTTCATGCCCCGGCTGACGAGCGCGCCCCCGACGGAAACCAGATAACGCGGAATGCCTTCCTGCGCCATCAGGGCCGCGAGATGATCCGCAGCATACCCCTCGCCTACCGTGGAGAGATCCACAAACAGGTCGGGAATATCTTTTTGCAGGTATTGCTGACCATACTGGGAGATCACCGCCAGATGCTGTAACCCTGTACGCGCGCGGGCGTCGTCGATGGCGGCTTGATCGGGTGTAGTCACCGGCTGCTTGTTGGGGCCAAATCCCCACAGGTTCACCAGCGGCCCCACGGTCACATCCATTGCGCCGTTGGTTTTGTAGCCCACGCGCATGGCTTCCGTGACGATATCGGCCATTGCTTCGCTCACCGGCCACAGCGAGGTGCTGCTGGAGCGATTGAAACGCATCAGCGCTGAGTCATTTTTATAGGTAGAGAGTAGCTGATCGTCGGCATCCAGCTGCGCCTGAATTTTACCGCGTAATTCTTCAGCGCGGGATTTATCAATATCCATCACGCTGACGCGCCAGAAGGTCCCCATGGTTTTCCCTTCCAGCACCGTCGCGGCGGGTGCGTCGATTTTTGCGGGCTGTGTGGAAGAGTCACACGCGGTCAGGAGTAAAAAAGTCGCCAGAACGCTGGCGCGTAAAAAAGTCATATCCATTGGTTATTATCCTCATGCCAGGGCGGCAAGAGTACACTAAAACAGCGTATTTGTAAGACCCTAAAAAAGCATGAAAAAAGGGGCCTGTTGGCCCCTTTGTCGCTGTATGAGCAATTAGAACTGGTAAACCAGACCCAGCGCGACGATATCGTCAGTACCGATACCTGCTGCGCGAGTGAAGTCGTTCTCATCAACCAGGTTGATTTTGTAATCAACGTAGGTGGACATGTTTTTGTTGAAGTAGTAAGTCGCGCCAACATCAACATATTTCAGCAGATCCTGGTCGCCGTAGCCGTTTTCCAGGTCCTTACCTTTAGATTGCAGGTATGCCACGGATGGACGCAGACCGAAGTCGAACTGATACTGCGCAACCACTTCGAAGTTCTGCGCTTTGTTAGCCCAGCCCAGGTCGCCCGCACGGGTCGCGTTGTAAGTCTGAGTATACTGTGCAGCCAGGTAGATGTTGTTCGCGTCATATTTCAGACCACCGGTGTAGGTCTCTGCGCGATCGCCTTCACCGTAGTAGCCCGCAGCGTTCTGGTCAGCAGTACGTTTAGAACTGGTGACTGCCGTACCGATAGCGAAGCCTTCGCCCAGATCATAGGTCAGAGAGCCGCCGTAGCCATCACCGTTCTGACGCAGTGCCTCACGACCGTTGTTGGTCTGGCCTTCGCCGCTTGCGCTGCCGTTTTTACCCTGGTACTGCAACGCGAAGTTCAGACCATCAACCAGACCGAAGAAGTCCTGGTTACGGTAGGTCGCGAAGCCGTTACCACGCTGCTGCATGAAGTTGTCAGAACCGTAGGTATCGCCGCCGAATTCCGGCAGAACGTCGGTCCAGGAAGTTACATCGTAAACAACGCCGTAGTTACGACCATAGTCGAATGAACCCGCATCAGCGAATTTCAGACCTGCGAACGCCACACGCGTCCATGAGTTGTTTTCGTTCTCACCAGAGTTACCCTGGATCTGGTATTCCCACTGGCCGTAACCGGTCAGCTGGTCGTTAACCTGAGTTTCGCCTTTGAAGCCCAGACGCATGTAGGTCTGGTCGCCGTCTGCACTGTCGTCATCAGAGAAATAGTGCAGGCCATCCACTTTACCGTACAGATCTAATTTGTTGCCGTCTTTGTTATAAATTTCAGCCGCATTTGCTGCGCCTGCCACCAGCAGAGCTGGTACCAGGAGGGACAGTACTTTAACTTTCATTTTATTAACCCTCTGTTATATGCCTTATTATTTACCACTGCTTACTGGTCAACCCTCTTAACCAGTCGGCAAGTTCATTCTCCTCAAAAATGCAGAATAATCCAACAGGAATATGATACGAAAACTTTGAAGATGTTTCACTTTGCCATCAAGATGTTTCAATTTGTAAATTTTGAGGAACTTTTACAGAGCATTAATAGTTTAAAAATATAGCACGGATAATCAAAACAAAAATATATCGCATTAAATTCAGCAAATTGCCGTAAAAAACAGTACAGCACTGAATGACAAAAAAATTCCCTTCAACACCACTAAAATAACCCTCGCTATCATCATTAACTTTATTTATTACCGTCATTCAGTTCTGAATGTCTGTTTATCCCTAATTGAACCGGATGCTTCGCATTCGGTTTTTTTTTACCTTTCTTTACGTCACCCTACATTTAATGTGCTACCGCTGGGTAATGATAACGACTATTAACTAAATCCCGAATACGGCTTACACTTAATTGTTTTTATGCTATCGAAATTAATTTCTTGTTTATTCGTGCTATTTTTCTGCCGGTGCGGCGGCTTATTTATACATTTCACGGGGTTTTGTACACCTTTCACGCGGGGACATTGAAGCCGGTTACCCGGATAAAAAGTCAAGGTTATACCGATAACGACGCTGGAAATTCAGTTATTACCCTTTATACTGCCCTATCCCATTACCGCGCGGCCATTACGGGTTAAACACATCGATGAGTCAGACTGAAACTACCGCCCCGAGCAAATTCTCCCTTCTACCGGGCAGCATCACCCGTTTCTTTCTTCTGTTGATCGTTGTGCTGTTAGTCACAATGGGAGTGATGATCCAGAGCGCCGTTAACACCTGGCTTAAAGATAAAAGCTATCAAATCGTCGATATCACCCATGCGGTGCATAAGCGCATTGATACGTGGCGCTATGCGACCTGGCAAATCTACGACAATATCGCTGCCGCGCCTGCCACCTCGTCAGGCGAAGGGTTGCAGGAAACGCGCCTTAAGCAGGATGTGTATTACCTTGAAAAACCGCAGCGTAAGACGGAAGCCCTGATTTTCGGCTCGCACGACAGCGCAACGCTTGAGATGACGCAGCGGATCTCCTCCTATCTGGACACCCTGTGGGGCGCCGAGACCGTACCGTGGTCCATGTATTACCTGAACGGTCAGGACAACAGCATGATCCTGATCTCGACCCTGCCGCTTAAGGATCTCTCGTCGGGCTTTAAAGAGACCACCGTTGGCAGTATTGTCGATTCCCGTCGGGCAGAAATGCTGCAACAGGCCAACGCGCTGGACGAGCGCGAAAGTTTCTCGTCATTACGCCGTCTTGCCTGGCAGAATGGTCACTACTTCACGCTGCGAACCACCTTTAACCAGCCGGGCCATCTGGCGACCGTGGTTGCCTTCGACCTGCCGATTAACGATCTCATCCCACCGGATATGCCGCTGGACAGCTTCCGTCTGGAGCCAGACAACAGCACCCAAAATATGCGCTCGCCGTCGGATAAAGAAGGCGCGGACAGCGTAGCCATCTCATTTAATGGCTCAAAGATTGAGATTGCCTCATCGCTCAACTCAACCGGTATGCGTCTGGTGTGGCAGGTGCCTTTTGGCACCCTGATGCTTGATACTCTGCAAAACATTCTGCTGCCGCTGCTGCTGAATATCGGCCTGCTGGCGCTGGCGCTGTTTGGTTACAGCACCTTCCGTTTCCAGTCGGGCCGCCAGAGCGACTCGACGTCGGTATCAGCCGGGACCAGCAACGAGCTGCGCATTCTTCGTGCCCTGAATGAAGAGATTATTTCCGTGCTGCCGCTTGGGGTGCTCGTTCACGATCAGGAGGCAAACCGCACGGTAATGAGCAATAAAATTGCCGATCACCTTCTGCCGCATCTTAACCTGCAAAATATTACGGCCATGGCGGACCAGCATCAGGGTGTCATCCAGGCCACCATTAATAATGAACTGTATGAGATCCGTCAGTTCCGCAGTCAGGTCGCGTCGCGCACGCAAATCTTCATCATTCGCGATCAGGATCGCGAAGTGCTGGTGAATAAAAAGCTCAAGCAGGCGCAAAGGCTGTACGAGAAAAACCAGCATGGCCGCGCCGCGTTTATGCAAAATATTGGCGATGCCTTTAAACAGCCGTTGAAGTCACTCGCCACGCAGATTGCTGATCTGAGCACGCCAGAAAGCCGACAGCTAAGCAGCCAGGCCGATTCACTGGTTCGTCTGGTGGACGAAATCCAGCTTGCGAACATGCTGGAGAATGACATCTGGAAGGGCACCCCTACGCTCTTCTCCATCCAGGACCTGATTGATGAGGTGGTGCCGGAAGTCCTGCCGGTGATCAAGCGCAAGGGACTCCAGCTGCTGATCAACAACCATTTACCGGCCAACGACGAACGTCATGGCGATCGCGATGCCCTGCGTCGCATCCTGATGATGTTGATTCAGTATGCCGTCACCACGACGCAGATCGGCAAGATCACCCTTGAAGTCAGCACCGATGAGTCCACCGACGATCGTCTGACGTTCCGCATCCTGGATACGGGCGAAGGCGTGACCGTGAGCGAAATTGATAACCTGCACTTCCCGTTCCTGAACGATACCCAGCGCGACCACTACGGTAAGGCGAATGCCCTCACCTTCTGGCTTTGCGATCAGCTGGCGCGTAAGCTGGGCGGTCATCTGAACATTAAGGCGCGCGAATCCCTCGGCACCCGCTACTCTTTACACGTTAAAATGGCGGCGAATCCACAGGAAGAGGATGAAGAGCGTCTGCTGGACGATGTGGTGGTGATGGTGGATGTGACCTCCAGTGAGATCCGAAATATCGTCGTACGTCAGCTGGAAAACTGGGGTGCGTCCTGCATTACTCCGGACGAAAGGCTCGCGAGTCAAGAATTTGATCTATTTTTAACTGATAATCCGTCTAATCTTACTGCCTCAGGCTTGCTTTTAAGCGATGATGAGCCAGGCGTGCGGAAAATCGGCCCTGGGCAGCTGCGCGTCAACTTTAATATGAGCAATGCAATGCAGGAAGCTGTATTACAACTGATTGAAGAGAATCTGGCGCAGGAAGAAATCCTGGAGTCACCGTTAGGCGGCGATGAAAATGCCGAACTCCATGCCAGCGGATATTATTCGCTCTTCGTTGATACAGTACCAGATGATGTTAAGCGGTTGTATACTGAGTCCGCTGCGCAGGATTTTGCAGCGCTGGCACAGACAGCACACCGGCTTAAAGGGGTGTTTGCCATGCTTAATCTGGTTCCCGGCAAGCAGTTATGTGAAACGCTGGAACATCTAATTCGTGAGAAAGATGCCTCTGGCATTGAAAAATACATCAGCGACATTGACGCTTACGTCAAGAGCTTGCTGTAGCAAGGTAGCCTTATACATGAACAATATGAACGTAATTATTGCCGATGACCATCCGATTGTACTGTTCGGTATTCGCAAATCACTTGAACAGATCGAGTGGGTGAATGTAGTCGGTGAATTTGAAGATTCCACAGCCCTCATTAACAACCTGCCTAAACTTGATGCGCACGTGCTCATTACCGATCTCTCCATGCCTGGAGATAAATACGGTGATGGGATCACGCTCATCAAATACATTAAACGCCACTTCCCGGACATTTCGATCATTGTTCTGACCATGAACAATAACCCGGCGATTCTGAGCGCCGTTCTGGATCTCGATATTGAAGGGATTGTGCTGAAACAAGGCGCACCTACCGATCTGCCAAAAGCGCTGGCGGCGCTACAGAAAGGGAAGAAATTCACTCCTGAGAGCGTCTCACGCCTGCTTGAAAAAATCAGCGCGGGTGGTTATGGCGACAAGCGTCTCTCGCCTAAAGAGAGTGAAGTTCTGCGTCTGTTCGCTGAAGGTTTCCTGGTCACTGAAATCGCCAAGAAGCTGAACCGCAGCATTAAAACCATCAGTAGCCAGAAAAAATCCGCGATGATGAAGCTGGGTGTGGATAACGATATCGCCCTGCTGAACTATCTCTCTTCCGTGACGCTGAGCGCAACGGACAAAGACTGATCTTCGCTGTCTATGCCGGGTGGCGCTCGCGCTTACCCGGCCTACAAACCCCGCAGGCCCGCGCAAGCGCAGCGCCGCCGGGCACATAAAAAAGGCCCTTTCGGGCCTTTTTTATTGTCTCGCTTTTCGTACCCGCTCCGCATAGACGGATAGCGTCTGCTTCAGTACATCCAGCGTGACCGGCTTCGACAGGCAGCTGTCCATTCCCGACTCCAGACAGCGCTGCTTCTCCTCCGCCAGCGCGTTGGCTGTCACCCCCACCACCGGCAGCGTCAGCCCCAGCTGTCGGATACGCTGCGTCAGACGGTAGCCGTCCATGTTAGGCATGTTCACATCGCTGAGCACAATATCAATATGGTTCTTACTTAAGACATTCAGGGCATCCACGCCATCATTGGCCGTTTTACACTGATAGCCCAGAGAGCCAAGCTGGTCTGCGAGCAGACGACGGTTAATCGGATGATCGTCGACGACCAGAATCATCATATCGTCATTCACCGACGCCAGCTCATCAGGGGAAGCCAGCACGGTGGCGCCGTCGCTGTCTTCAAGCTGCACGCTGTAAATGCGCGCCAGCAAGCCCAGCAGCTCGTGCGGTGTCGCCACGCTGTGCACCCATACTCCAGGCGAACGCTCAAGCGGAATACCGATATGACGGCGGCAGAACATCACCACGCCGCGCCCCGCCCACGCCTGTTCCGGCTCAACGTCGGTGATCAGCATGTCATCCGCGCCCGGCGTCTGGCCTTCGTAGCGCGAAACCCGCACGCCGCTGCTGGTCAGCATTGAGGTCAGGAAATCATGTAAGGAGGCGTTGTGCACCGCCAGCCAGCAGTGTTTATCGCTCAGGCCGTCGACCGTGGTTTTCGCCGGATAATGCGCCGAATAGAGCGGAATACGAATGGTGAACTGGCTGCCCATACCCGGCTCAGTATCGACGGAGATATCCCCGTCCATCATGCTGATAAGCTTCTCGCAAATAGCCAGACCAAGCCCGGTCCCCTGGAAATTACGCTGGACGCCGGTTCCCACCTGGAAGAACGGATCGAACAGGCGAACAACTTCTTTCGCCGGAATCCCCACCCCCGTGTCGCGCACGCGAATGGTCAGGTACTCCCCTGCCCGACAGACGTGCAGCACAATACAGCCGATATCGGTGAATTTGATGGCGTTGCTCAGCAGGTTTGAGATGACCTGTTGCAGACGCATCGGATCGCCATGCAGCGTCAGGGGCACATCCGGCTCGATAAAGCAGTACAGCCCAAGCTGTTTACGCACCACCAGCGGCAGATAGTTGGCGCAGATATGGTTCATCACCTCGCGCGGGGAGAACTCGCGCGGCTCTATTTTCAACTGCTCGGATTCAATTTTAGAGAAGTCGAGAATATCGCTGATGATTTTCAGCAGCAGGCTGGACGAGTTGTTCATGGCCGTCACCAGCCGGTCGACCCCTTTCGGCAGCTCTTTGGTCTGGAGCAGATCGAGGTTACCGATAATACCGTACAGCGGCGTACGCAGCTCATGACTGACGGTCGCGAGGAACATCGATTTCGACTGACTGGCCTGCTCCGCCGCCTGCGCCATATCCTGCAACGACTCTTCCATTTTCACGCGCGCAGAGACGTCCACCAGCACGCAAATCGCCACGTTTTCATTACGGTAGCGCGAATGGACAAAGCTGATTTGCAGGTTGGTGTGGGTGCTGGTCAGCACATCCACAAAGTTAACCTGTTGCCCACAGATGATCTGCGTTAACCGCTGACGGTCTTCATGCGTGAGCATGTTCAGGTAGTTATGGGCAAGCTCGTTACTGAGGATATTTGTCCCGTCCTGAGTACGCAGGATGCAGATCCCTACCGGCGCCGAGGCGACAATTTTACGGTTAAACTGCTCGTGCTCCTCCAGACGCTGAGCATCCGCCTCCGCCGGAATAAAGATCCGCCGCTCATACATTCTCGCCAGCATAAACAGCGCGACGCCTACCGCGATGTTCAGCAAAATGGCGTTAAGTATCAGGATGCGAATGCGCTCCAGGACCTTGTCCACCGGCAGCGAGTAGACAATGCTCAGCGACGATGGCGGTAAACTTTTCTTCAGCACCAGCTCGCGGAACCCGGAGGTATAGCCAAACCATGACCGCTCCTGCATCCAGCTGGGTTCCACCTTCAGGCGGTTTTCAGGCCCGGTAAGGGAGATGAGCGGATGGCCGTTTTCATCCAGAATGGTCACGCCCATCGGCAGACTGCCCGGCGTGAAGAAGTTTTCCATGCGGATGGTTTGTTCAATCCCCAGCAGCGCTTGCAGGCGGTTTCCGAGATAAACCGGAGTCAGGGCATAGAAATAGCCGACGCCCATGCGCGGCCCCTGGCTTATCCAGAAGATGTTGTTCCCGCGCTCTTCCTGAGGCGCATTGCGGTATTTCACTATGCGCTCATGCAGGCTTTTCAACGCGTCTTCACGTTCGACGGGCATATCCCGCAGGCCGAAATCTGCCATGCAGAGATTTTCGTTACTAATCAGGTAGACACGGTTCAGATCGTAAGCGGCCGAGAAGTTATCGCGCCAGTAGCGCATAAACCATGACAGGGACTCCAGTGAACCACGCCAGGCTTTGCCCATGGCGGAACAATCGGAATCCGGGAAGAGCGGTTCGAAATCAGGCACTTCGGTTTTTTCATCCCGACCGCGGATGGCAAGAATGCCGTTCTCCGCCGTCAGTCGATTCTCAGCAATATACTTAAGCTCTTTCATCACGTCAGACGTACGCTGGATATAGCGCTGAGCCTGATCCGAGCTCAAATTAAACTCCTGGCGGATCTCCGCTTCTTTCTGGTGTAACGCGTTAACGATGTAAAACACCGAGAGCAGTGCCACCAGCAACCATAGCAGTAGCGCAAGCGCCCGAAACAGATAGCGGGAGACTTTTAACGTGGTACGAAAGGAGACGAGGTATTTCAAAGGGGCGAGGCTCCGCCGTCGGGGTCAAAAAGAATGTGGTTAAGGTAGCGGTAAACGCGGCTTGTCGCAACGTTCACTTGTCTGCTTGCGCAAAACAAAAGGGCCGGAAACCGGCCCTTTATGCGTCAGGAGACGTTACTCGTCAGCGTCATCCGCTGCTTCATCATCGGTGTCCGCTTCCGGGGCGATTTCATCATCCCCTTCCGCGACGCTGCCGTCGATAGAGTCAAGCTCTTCGTCATCCACCGGCTCAGCAACGCGTTGCAGACCGACGACGTTTTCATCTTCCGCAGTGCGGATGAGGATAACGCCCTGGGTGTTACGACCTACCACGCTGATCTCTGACACGCGGGTACGCACCAGCGTACCGGCATCGGTGATCATCATGATCTGGTCCGCGTCGTCCACCTGCACCGCGCCAACAACGGAACCGTTGCGCTCGGTCACTTTGATGGAGATAACGCCCTGCGTGCCGCGTGACTTGGTTGGGTATTCACTTTCCGCCGTACGTTTACCGTAGCCGTTCTGGGTGACGGTCAGGATTGCGCCTTCGCCACGAGGAACGATCAGGGAAACAACGGAGTCTTCACCCGCCAGCTTGATACCACGCACGCCGGTCGCCGTACGACCCATTGCGCGCACGGCGTTCTCTTTAAAGCGCACCACTTTACCGGCGGCAGAGAAGAGCATCACTTCATCAGAACCGGACGTCAGATCCACGCCGATCAGTTCGTCGCCTTCGTTCAGGTTCACCGCGATAATCCCGGCGGAACGTGGACGGCTGAATTCGGTCAGCGCGGTTTTCTTCACGGTACCGCTCGCGGTCGCCATAAAGACGTTCACGCCCTCTTCGTACTCGCGTACCGGCAGTATGGCGGTGATACGTTCGTTCGCTTCCAGCGGCAGCAGGTTGACGATTGGACGTCCACGCGCGCCACGGCTTGCTTCCGGCAGCTGATAGACTTTCATCCAGTACAGACGGCCCCGGCTGGAGAAGCAGAGGATCGTGTCATGGGTGTTCGCCACCAGCAGACGATCAATGAAGTCTTCTTCTTTAATACGCGCCGCAGATTTGCCTTTACCGCCCCGACGCTGAGCTTCGTAGTCGGTCAACGGCTGATACTTCACGTAGCCCTGGTGAGACAGCGTCACTACCACGTCTTCGCGGTTGATCAGATCTTCAATGTTGATATCAGAGCTGTTGGCCGTGATTTCGGTGCGACGCTCGTCGCCGAACTGATCGCGAACCAGCTCCAGCTCTTCACGGATCACTTCCATCAGGCGCTCTGCGCTACCCAGGATATGCAGCAGCTCGGCAATCTGCTCCAGCAGCTCTTTGTACTCGTCGAGCAGTTTTTCATGCTCAAGGCCGGTCAGTTTCTGCAAACGCAGATCCAGAATCGCCTGGGCCTGCTGTTCAGTCAGGTAGTACTTACCGTCACGCACGCCGAATTCCGGCTCCAGCCACTCAGGACGCGCAGCGTCATCGCCGGCACGTTCCAGCATCGCCGCCACGTTGCCCAGATCCCATGAACGCGCAACCAGCGACGCCTTCGCTTCTGCTGGCGTCGGCGCACGGCGGATCAGCTCGATGATCGGGTCGATGTTCGCCAGCGCAACGGCCAGTGCTTCAAGGATATGGGCACGGTCGCGCGCTTTGCGCAGTTCGAAGATGGTACGGCGAGTCACCACTTCACGGCGGTGACGCACGAACGCGCTCAGGATCTCTTTCAGGTTCATGATCTTCGGCTGGCCATGGTGCAGCGCAACCATGTTGATACCGAAGGAGACCTGAAGCTGAGTCTGGGAGTAAAGGTTGTTCAACACAACTTCACCCACCGCGTCGCGCTTGATTTCAATCACGATGCGCATACCGTCTTTGTCAGACTCGTCACGCAGCGCGCTGATGCCTTCAACGCGTTTTTCTTTTACCAGCTCGGCGATTTTTTCAATCAGTCGCGCTTTGTTCACCTGATACGGGATCTCGTGAACAATAATGGTTTCACGGCCGGTTTTGGCGTCCGCTTCCACTTCGGCGCGGGCACGGATGTAAATCTTGCCGCGACCGGTACGGTACGCTTCTTCAATACCGCGACGGCCATTGATGATTGCCGCCGTCGGGAAGTCCGGGCCAGGGATGTGTTCCATCAGCCCTTCAATGCTGATGTCTTCATCGTCAATGTAGGCCAGGCAGCCGTTGATCACTTCCGTGATATTGTGCGGCGGAATGTTGGTTGCCATACCGACGGCGATACCGGACGAACCGTTCACCAGCAGGTTTGGGATCTTCGTTGGCATGACGTCAGGAATTTTTTCCGTGCCGTCGTAGTTATCAACGAAATCAACCGTCTCTTTTTCCAGGTCAGCCATCAGCTCATGGGCAATCTTCGCCAGACGGATTTCCGTATAACGCATTGCCGCGGCGGAGTCGCCGTCGATAGAACCAAAGTTACCCTGACCATCTACCAGCATGTAACGCAGCGAGAAGGGCTGCGCCATACGGACAATGGTGGCGTACACCGCGAAATCACCATGAGGATGGTATTTACCGATTACGTCACCAACGACACGGGCAGATTTTTTGTAGGCTTTATTCCAGTCATTGCCCAATACGTTCATGGCGTATAGTACGCGACGGTGTACCGGCTTCAGGCCATCGCGGACGTCCGGCAGCGCACGGCCAACAATGACCGACATCGCATAGTCCAGATAGGAGCTTTTCAGCTCTTCCTCGATGTTAACCGGTGTAATTTCTCTCGCAAGGTCGCTCATCTAACCGCTATCCCTCTACTGTATCCCGGATTCAAAGGTCGCAAATTATAACACAGCCGCGGTGATACAGGTAAACCTATACGCTTTATTCACAGGGATTGCCTGATATACTCATTTGTCTTGCTAAATAAGGAGTAAAAGCGCCCATGAATGCCGAAAAATCCCCGGTGGCTCACAACGTTGACCACGAAGAGATTGCCAAATTTGAAGCGGTGGCGTCCCGCTGGTGGGATCTCGAAGGTGAGTTCAAACCTCTGCATCGTATTAACCCGCTGCGTCTGGGCTATATCGCGGAGCGTTCCGGCGGTCTGTTCGGTAAGAAAGTGCTCGACGTCGGCTGCGGCGGCGGCATCCTGGCGGAAAGTATGGCGCGTGAAGGGGCCACCGTCACCGGTCTGGACATGGGCTTCGAACCTCTACAGGTTGCGCGTCTTCATGCGCTGGAGTCCGGCATACAGGTAGAATACGTTCAGGAAACCGTGGAAGAGCACGCGGCAAAACATGCGCACCAGTATGACGTGGTGACCTGCATGGAGATGCTGGAGCACGTTCCCGATCCGCAGTCGGTCGTCAGCGCCTGTGCAAACCTGGTGAAACCGGGTGGACAGGTCTTCTTCTCGACCATCAACCGCAACGGCAAAGCCTGGCTGATGGCCGTGGTAGGCGCGGAATATGTGCTGCGCATGGTGCCTAAAGGGACGCACGACGTGAAGAAGTTCATCAAGCCTGCCGAACTGCTGGGCTGGGTTGACCAGACATGGCTTAAGGAGCAGCACATGACGGGCCTGCACTACAACCCGTTGACCGATAAATTCAAACTTGCCCCGGGCGTGGATGTTAACTATATGTTGCACACAACCGCCAAAAACGACTAACGTCATTCGTTATTCTTATAAAGATTGCGCGACATCATGTTGCGCAATTCTGACCTCCCGTTGAAGAAATCAGCACTCGATCAAATTTTGAATTTTTTTTCTTAATTATTGACATCTCTTCCAGGCCTTACGGCACGAGGACTTAGCCTTTTTTACCCTTTCACAACCTCAATTTAACGTCAAAATCAACCCTTGTACTGAAAAGAATCCTTACTAGAATACTCACCATATAGCGTTCTTCTTATCGCAAAACCCCTATATGTAGTATTTATCCACAGAGTTAGTCACAAGACGGGTCTGTGGATAAGCGGGGGATATTTTTTATTTCACGGACAGGTAAAAACCCACATGAATCAGAGTCTGCTGGTGACAAAGCGCGACGGTACCACCGAGCGTATCAATCTGGACAAAATCCATCGAGTTCTCGACTGGGCAGCAGAAGGACTGAACAACGTATCTATCTCCCAGGTTGAACTGCGTTCTCACATTCAGTTCTACGACGGCATCAAAACGTCTGATATCCACGAAACGATCATTAAAGCAGCGGCAGACCTCATCTCCCGCGACGCACCGGATTATCAGTACCTCGCTGCGCGTCTGGCGATTTTCCACCTGCGTAAAAAAGCCTACGGTCAGTTCGAGCCGCCGAAGCTTTACGATCACGTAGTGAAAATGGTTGAGCTGGGCAAATACGACACGCATCTGCTGGAAGACTATACGGAAGAAGAGTTCGAGCAGATGAACGGGTTTATCGATCACTGGCGCGACATGAACTTCTCCTACGCGGCGGTGAAGCAGCTCGAAGGCAAATACCTGGTTCAGAACCGTGTAACCGGTGAGATCTACGAAAGCGCCCAGTTCCTCTATATTCTGGTGGCCGCCTGCCTGTTCTCTAATTATCCACGCGAAACCCGTCTGGACTACGTGAAGCGTTTCTACGATGCGGTATCAACGTTCAAAATTTCTCTGCCTACGCCAATCATGTCTGGCGTGCGCACCCCTACCCGTCAGTTCAGCTCCTGCGTGCTGATCGAGTGCGGTGACAGCCTGGATTCCATCAACGCGACCTCCAGCGCCATCGTGAAATACGTTTCCCAGCGTGCCGGTATCGGCATCAACGCCGGTCGTATCCGTGCGCTTGGCAGCCCAATCCGCGGCGGTGAAGCGTTCCACACCGGCTGTATCCCGTTCTACAAGCACTTCCAGACGGCAGTAAAATCCTGCTCTCAGGGCGGTGTGCGCGGTGGCGCTGCGACCCTGTTCTACCCGATGTGGCACCTGGAAGTGGAAAGCCTGCTGGTTCTGAAGAACAACCGCGGCGTGGAAGGCAACCGCGTGCGTCACATGGACTACGGCGTGCAGATCAACAAGCTGATGTACACCCGCCTGCTGAAAGGGGAAGACATCACCCTGTTCAGCCCATCCGACGTCCCGGGCCTGTATGACGCGTTCTTCGCCGATCAGGATGAGTTCGAGCGTCTGTACACCAAATATGAAAAAGACGACAGCATCCGTAAGCAGCGCGTGAAGGCGGTCGATCTGTTCTCCCTGATGATGCAGGAACGTGCTTCTACCGGCCGTATCTACATCCAGAACGTTGACCACTGCAACACCCACAGCCCGTTCGATCCGGTGGTTGCGCCAGTGCGCCAGTCCAACCTGTGCCTGGAGATCGCCCTGCCGACCAAACCGCTGGACGATGTGAACGACGAAAACGGCGAAATCGCGCTGTGTACGCTCTCTGCGTTCAACCTGGGTGCGATTAAGAGCCTGGACGAGCTGGAAGAGCTGGCGGTGCTGGCTGTTCGTGCCCTCGACGCCCTGCTGGACTACCAGGATTACCCAATCCCGGCGGCAAAACGCGGCGCAATGGGTCGTCGCACTTTAGGTATCGGCGTAATCAACTTCGCCTACTGGCTGGCGAAAAACGGCAAGCGTTACTCCGATGGCAGCGCCAACAATCTGACGCACCAGACGTTCGAAGCGATCCAGTACTACCTGATGAAAGCCTCTAACGAGCTGGCGAAAGAGCAAGGCGCGTGCCCGTGGTTCAACGAAACCACTTACGCGAAAGGCATTCTGCCGATCGACACCTATAAAAAAGACCTGGATGCGATCGTCAGCGAGCCGCTGCACCTCGACTGGGAAGGCCTGCGCGAGTCCATTAAAACTCACGGCCTGCGTAACTCCACGCTCTCTGCCCTGATGCCGTCCGAGACCTCTTCGCAGATCTCCAACGCCACTAACGGTATTGAGCCACCGCGCGGGCACGTCAGCATTAAAGCGTCGAAAGACGGCGTGCTGCGTCAGGTGGTACCGGATTACGAAACGTTGGGTGACAACTACGAGCTGCTGTGGGAAATGCCAAACAACGACGGCTACCTCCAACTGGTGGGTATCATGCAGAAGTTTATCGACCAGTCGATCTCTGCCAATACTAACTACGACCCGACGCGCTTCCCGTCCGGCAAGGTACCGATGCAGCAGCTGTTGAAGGACCTGCTGACCGCCTACAAATTTGGCGTGAAAACGCTGTACTATCACAACACCCGTGATGGTGCGGAAGACGCCCAGGACGACCTGGCGCCGTCAATTCAGGACGATGGCTGCGAAAGCGGCGCATGTAAGATCTAATAAATTCCCTCACCCTAACCCTCTCCCACAGGGAGAGGGAACTCTTTCCCCCTCTCCCTGTGGGAGAGGGCCGGGGTGAGGGGAAATAACACCACAGGACTCACCGCAATGGCATATACCACCTTTTCACAGACGAAAAACGACCAGCTCAAAGAGCCGATGTTCTTCGGCCAGCCGGTCAACGTGGCACGCTACGATCAGCAAAAATATGACATCTTCGAAAAGCTGATTGAAAAGCAACTCTCCTTCTTCTGGCGTCCGGAAGAAGTTGACGTTTCCCGCGACCGTATCGATTTCCAGGCGCTGCCGGAACACGAAAAGCACATCTTCCTCAGCAACCTGAAGTACCAGACGCTGCTGGACTCCATTCAGGGACGTAGTCCGAACGTGGCGCTGCTGCCGCTAATCTCGATTCCTGAGCTGGAAACCTGGGTAGAAACCTGGGCGTTCTCCGAGACGATCCACTCCCGCTCTTACACCCACATCATCCGCAACATCGTGAACGATCCGGCGGTGGTGTTTGACGATATCGTCACCAACGAACAGATCCAGAAGCGCGCGGAAGGCATTGCCCATTACTATGATGAGCTGATCGAGATGACCAGCTACTGGCACCTGCTGGGCGAAGGCACTCACCATGTGAACGGTAAAACCATCACCGTGAACCTGCGCGCGCTGAAAAAACAGCTGTACCTGTGCCTGATGAGCGTTAACGCGCTGGAAGCGATCCGCTTCTACGTCAGCTTCGCCTGCTCCTTCGCCTTTGCCGAGCGCAAGCTGATGGAAGGCAACGCCAAAATTATCCGTCTGATCGCCCGTGACGAAGCCCTGCACCTGACCGGCACCCAGCATATGCTAAACCTGCTGCGCAGCGGTGCGGACGACCCGGAGATGGCGGAAATCGCCGAAGAGTGCAAACAGGAGTGCTACGACCTGTTCTTGCAGGCCGCCCAGCAGGAGAAAGAGTGGGCAGACTACCTGTTCCGCGACGGCTCCATGATTGGCCTGAACAAAGACATTCTGTGCCAGTACGTGGAGTACATCACTAACATCCGCATGCAGGCTGTGGGTCTCGATCTGCCATTCCAGACGCGCTCTAACCCAATTCCGTGGATCAATACCTGGCTGGTATCCGATAACGTGCAGGTTGCGCCGCAGGAAGTGGAAGTGAGTTCTTATCTGGTCGGTCAGATTGATTCTGAAGTCAACACCGACGACCTGAGCGACTTCCAGCTCTGATGAGCCGCGTAACGCTGAGCCTTTCTGGTACAGAGGTGTTGTGCCAGGAAGAGCATCCTTCTCTGCTGGTGGCGCTTGAAGCGCATCAGGTTGAGGTAGAGTACCAGTGTCGTGAAGGCTATTGCGGTTCCTGCCGCTGCCGTCTGGTCGCAGGCCAGGTGGACTGGCTGACCGAACCGCTGGCCTTTATCAGTGAAGGGGAAATTTTGCCCTGCTGCTGCCGGGCAAAAGGCGATATCGAAATCGAGATGTGATTGCCCTTATTCCCTCTCCCTGTGGGAGAGGGTTAGGGTGAGGGCATCAGGCCGCAGAGCCTGATTGTCGGGTGGCGGCTTCGCCTTACCCGACCTACAAAACCTACTTCCGGTGAATGAATTCAACCGCTTTATCCGGAAAATCCGTAAACAACCCGTCCACATCCGCCTGGTTATACAGCACGTCGTAAAGCTGATTCACGTCCGTTGCATACTCCGGCAGCTGGTCTGCGCGTACGGTATACGGATGCACCTGCATCTTGCTCGCATGCGCCTCTTTCACCATCGCCGTCAGCTTCACGTGACCCGGCGTTGAGCCTTCCGCCACCAGCATGTGATAATCCGGCCCGATGCCGTCAGCGTACTGCGCAATCTGCTTCATCGCGCCCGGCTTGAACATCCAGTCGTAGCTGTAATTCATCCACTTCCCGTCCGGCTGTTTCTCCTGGGTTTCATTCCAGTCGGTATAGGCAATCAGCTGCACCAGATTGAGATCCATCCCCATCTTCGGCTCCAGCTCGGTTTTGATGCGCTTCAGCTCGGCGGCGTCAAAACACTGCAGGAAAACCTTATCCTGCTTGCTGGTGTAGCCGTACTTTTTCAGTACCTCCAGCGTCTTCGCGGCAATGTCCTTCCCTTCCTGATGGTGGAACCATGGGGCTTTGATTTCCGGGTAGATGCCGATGTTTTTACCGGTGGAGTGGTTCAGTCCCTGAACAAACTCAATCTCTTCCTGGAAGGTATGGATCCGGAAGTCAGATTTGCCCATCGGGAAACGTCCCGGATAGACCTGCACCTTCTTGCCGTTTTCAATCTCGAAGCCTTCGGTGAACTTCAGGGAGCGGATCTCCGCCAGCGTGAAGTCGATAGCGTAGTAGCGACCATCTTTACGGGCGCGATCCGGGAAACGCTCTGCCACGTCCGTCACGCGGTCAAGATAATGGTCGTGCAGGACGACCAGCTGGTCGTCCTTCGTCATCACCAGATCCTGCTCCAGATAATCCGCGCCCTGGGCATAGGCCATCGCTTTTGCCGGCAGCGTATGCTCCGGCAGATAACCGCTGGCGCCACGGTGGGCGATCACGATCTTATCTGCCGCCAGCGCGGAGCCTGTCATCAGGCCCGCCAGCAGCAGGCCGGTTGCTAACTGAGTTAATTTCATCGCAATGCTCCTTATTGACGACGCGCCAGCACTTCGGCGTGGTGACGTTTTTCACCAATCATCACAACAACCAGCAGCAGTACCGCCAGCACGCTTCCGCCGATCATCACCATAAAGCCGCCGTCCCAGCCGAAGAAGTCAACGGTATAGCCCACAATGGCGCTCGCCGCGACCGAACCGCCGAGATAGCCGAACAGACCGGTAAAGCCCGCAGCCGTGCCTGCCGCTTTCTTCGGTGCCAGCTCCAGCGCGTGCAGGCCGATCAGCATAACCGGACCATAAATCAGGAAGCCGATGACGATCATACAGGCCATATCCACACCCGGATTACCCGGCGGGTTAAGCCAGTAAACGACCGTCGCGATGGTCACCAGCGTCATAAAGAACACGCCCGTTGCCCCACGGTTGCCCTTAAACACTTTGTCCGACATCCAGCCGCAGATCAGCGTGCCGGGAATGCCCGCGTATTCATACAGGAAATAGGCCCAGGAAGATTTATCCAGCGCGAAGTGCTTCACCTCTTTCAGGTAAGTCGGGGACCAGTCGAGGATGCCGTAACGCAGCAGGTAGACAAACACGTTCGCCACCGCGATGTACCACAGCAGCTTGTTCGGCAGCACGTACTTCATGAAGATCTGCTTTGCCGTCAGCTCTTCTTCGTGCTTCTCGCTGTAATCATCCGGGTAGTCGTTTTTATACTCTTCGATCGGCGGCAGGCCGCAGGACTGTGGGGTGTCGCGCATCAGAGCGAAGGCGATAATCGCCACCAGAATGGCGCCAAAGGCTGGCATATAGAGCGCGGCATGCCAGTCGTTGAACCAGGCCATCCCCAGCAGGAACAGCAGCGGCGGAAGCCCGCCCCCGACGTTATGCGCACAGTTCCAGACCGATACAATTCCACCACGCTCTTTCTGTGACCACCAGTGAACCATGGTGCGTCCGCATGGCGGCCATCCCATCCCCTGGAACCAGCCGCAGAGGAACAGCAGCACGAACATGATGGCAATGCTTGAGGTCGCCCACGGCACAAAGCCCATGAACAGCATCACCGCTGCCGCGAGGATCAGACCGGCGGGCAGGAACACGCGCGGATTCGAACGATCCGACACCGACCCCATAATGAACTTTGAAAAACCGTACGCGATGGAGATCCCCGACAGCGCAAATCCCAGATCGCCGCGAGAGAAGCCCTGCTCCACCAGGTACGGCATGGCGAGCGCAAAGTTTTTACGTACCAGATAGTACGCCGCATACCCGAAGAAGATCCCGAGGAAGATTTGCCAACGCAGACGGCGGTAGAGAGGATCAATCTCTGCCTCTGGCAGTCGCGCCCGATGTGGCGCAGGTTTAAAGATACTGAGCATAACAGCCTCCGTGGCCTTTCAAAAAATGACCGGGCATCTCGCGCCCGGCTACAGAGGCGGCGATGTTAAGAAATCACGGTGAATGTTACTGTGAATCAACGCACAGATTGTTACAGAAATATGACAGAATGCGCAAAAAAGCGCATGAAATCACGTTTCACTTTCGAATTTCGCGCGTTTATGTTCGAAATCAAACAAACCACACGATCAATGTGGCTAAATGCAAAAAAACGAACATAGAGGAAAGGCAATGACAATTCACGATCCACGCTTCAGCGATGTGATTATCATTGGCGGTGGCGCGACGGGTGCCGGCATCGCACGCGACTGCGCCCTGCGGGGATTGAGCGTCACGCTTCTGGAACGCCACGATATCGCCACCGGCGCGACGGGACGTAACCACGGTCTGTTGCACAGCGGCGCCCGCTATGCGGTCACTGACGCTGAGTCAGCACGCGAGTGTATCGCTGAAAACCAGATCCTCAGGCGCATCGCCCGCCACTGCGTTGAACCGACCAACGGTCTTTTTATCACCCTTCCAGAAGACGACCTCGGCTTTCAGCAAACCTTTATCACCGCCTGCACGGCGGCAGGCATTCAGGCCGAGGCGATCGATCCTGCGCAGGCGCGCCGTCTTGAACCCTCGGTAAACCCGGCGTTACTGGGCGCGGTAAAAGTACCGGACGGAACCGTTGATCCTTTCCGCCTGACCGCCGCCAATATGCTCGACGCGCGGGAACATGGCGCCCAGATCCTGACCGGGCATCACGTCACCGGGCTTATTCGCGAAGGGAATACCGTGCGCGGAGTGCGCGTGTTTGATGCGCAGTACAACGAACACCGCGAGCTGTATGCCGCCGTCGTGGTCAACGCGGCGGGGATCTGGGGCCAGCGCATCGCGGAATACGCGGACCTGTCGGTGCGCATGTTCCCGGCGAAAGGCTCGCTGCTGATCCTCGACCACCGCATCAATAACCATGTCATCAACCGCTGCCGTAAACCGTCTGACGCCGATATCCTCGTGCCGGGGGACACCATTTCGTTAATCGGCACGACCTCAATGCATGTGGACTACAGCGAAATTGATTACAACCGCGTCACCGCTGAAGAGGTGGATATCCTGCTGCGCGAAGGGGAAAAGCTGGCCCCGGTGATGGCGCAGACGCGTATTCTGCGTGCCTACGCGGGCGTGCGTCCCCTCGTCGCCAGCGATAACGATCCGAGCGGGCGTAACGTCAGCCGCGGCATCGTACTGCTCGATCACGCCGAACGTGACGGCATGGACGGATTTATCACCATTACCGGCGGCAAGCTGATGACCTACCGGCTGATGGCCCAGTGGGCCACCGATGCCGTCTGCCGTAAGCTCGGCAACACCGCGCCGTGCGTGACGGCGGAACAGGCCCTGCCCGGCTCGCAGCAATCGACAGAAAAAACGCTGCACAAAATCATTTCACTCCCTGCCCCGCTTCGCGGTTCGGCGATTTACCGCCACGGCGACCGCACCCCGACCTGGCTCGGTGAAGGGCGACTCAGCCGCAGCCTGGTGTGCGAATGCGAAGCCGTGACCGCAGGCGAGGTGCAGTATGCCGTGGAAAACCTGACGGTGAACAACCTGCTCGATTTACGCCGCCGCACGCGCGTCGGGATGGGCACCTGTCAGGGGGAGCTATGCGCCTGCCGTGCCGCCGGGCTGCTGCAACGTTTTCACGCCACCACGTCAACCCAGTCGCTTGCCCAACTCAGCGATTTTTTAAACGAGCGCTGGAAAGGCATTCAGCCCGTCGCCTGGGGCGATGCCCTGCGCGAAAGCGAGTTTACCCGCTGGGTCTATCAGGGGCTTTGCGGTCTGGAGAAGGAGCACAACCATGAAATTTGATACCGTGATTGTGGGTGGGGGGCTGGCGGGCCTGCTGTGCGGCCTCAAACTGACGCAGCGGGGTCTGCGCTGCGCCATTGTCACTCGCGGTCAGAGTGCTCTGCACTTCTCCTCCGGCTCGCTGGATTTACTGGGCGCGCTATCGTTCGCCGATCTGCCGCCTGAACATCCCTACCGCCTGACGGGCGCAGAGAATATGGCCCGCTTTGCCTGCGAAACCGAACACCTGCTCACTGCCTGCGGCGCACGCATGCAGGGTGACGCCGAGCAAAACCATCAGCGCGTCACGCCACTCGGCACCCTGCGCGCCGCCTGGCTTAGCCCAGAAGAGGTGCCTGTCGCTCCCATCGCTGCCGAGCGCGTGCGGGTGGTGGGGATCAGCGGTTTCCTTGATTTCCAGCCACATCTGGCCGCCGCGTCTCTCAGACAGCAGGGGGTTCAGGTGGATACAGCGGAGATTGATCTCCCCGAGCTCGACGTGCTGCGCGAAAACCCCAGCGAGTTTCGTGCGGTGAACATTGCCCGCCTGCTGGATAATGAAAGTTACTGGCCGCAGCTGTACGCGGCGCTTCAACCGCTCGGCGAGACCTGCGACGCCCTGTTTATGCCCGCCTGTTTTGGCTTAACGGACAACCGGCTCTGGCGCTGGCTCTCGGCGCGCCTGCCCTGTACGCTCGGTTTACTGCCGACGCTCCCCCCTTCCGTGCCCGGCATTCGTCTGCATACCCAGCTTCAGCGTCAGTTTGTCGCCCAGGGTGGCGTCTGGATGGCAGGCGACGAAGTGAAAAAAATCACCCTGGTTGAGGGCGCGGTAAGCGATATCTGGACCCGCAACCACGGCGACATCCCGCTTCGCGCACGCTATACGGTGCTGGCAAGCGGCAGTTTCTTCAGTAACGGTCTGCTAAGCAGCCGGGATGGCGTGCGTGAGGCAATACTCGGGCTGGATGTCCGGCAAAGCGCTTCCCGCGCGGACTGGTATCAAAGCGATTTCTTCACCCCGCAGCCCTGGCAGCAGTTCGGCGTGATCGTCGACAGCCAACTGCGCCCGCGGCTGGGCGGGGAACCGGTTGAAAATATTTACGCCATCGGCTCGGTTCTGGGCGGGTACGATCCCGTGGCGCAGGGCTGCGGTGGCGGCGTCTGCGCCGTCACCGCGCTGCATGTCGCGGAGCAGATTATCCAGCGCAGGGAGAGAGCACAATGAACGACACCCGATTTGAAAGCTGTATCAAATGCACGGTCTGCACCACGGTTTGCCCGGTCAGCGGCGTCGATCCGCGCTATCCCGGCCCGAAACAGGCCGGTCCCGACGGGGAGCGTCTGCGCCTGAAGGATGGTGCGCTCTACGACGAGGCGCTGAAATACTGCATCAACTGCAAACGCTGCGAAGTTGCCTGCCCGTCGGACGTGAAAATAGGCGATATCATCCAGCGCGCCCGCGCCCGCTACAGTACGCAAAAACCGACGCTGCGTGACGCGATACTGAGCCACACCGATCTAATGGGCAGCCTCTCGACGCCTTTCGCACCGGCCGTCAATGCCGCCACCGCCCTGAAGCCGGTGCGCAGGCTGCTGGATGCGACGCTCAAAATCGACCATCACCGCAGTCTGCCGAAATATTCTCACGGCACCTTCCGCCGCTGGTATAAATCCGTGGCGGCAGAACAGGCGCAGTTCGCTGAGCAGGTCGCCTTCTTCCACGGCTGCTACGTGAACTACAACCATCCGCAGCTGGGAAAAGACCTGCTGAAAGTGCTGAACGCCATGGGGACGGGCGTTCAGCTGCTGAGCAAAGAAAAGTGCTGCGGCGTTCCGCTGATTGCCAACGGTTTCATCGACAAAGCGCGCAAGCAGGCGAGCAGCAACGTCACCTCTTTACGTGAGGCGATCGTCGACAAAGGGATACCGGTACTGGCGACGTCGTCAACCTGTACCTTCACGCTGCGCGATGAATATCCGCATCTGCTGGATGTGGATAACACCGGCCTGCGCGAGCACATTGAGCTGGCGACCCGTTTTCTCTGGCGCAAACTGGACAGCGGGCAGACGTTACCGCTGGGCAAATTGCCGCTGAAGGTGGTATATCACACGCCATGTCATATGGAGAAGATGGGCTGGTCGATCTATACGCTTGAGCTGCTGCGGCTGATCCCGGGGCTGGAGCTGACGGTGCTGGACTCACGCTGCTGCGGCATCGCTGGCACCTACGGATTCAAGCGTGAAAACTACCCAACGTCACAGGCCATTGGCGCGCCGCTGTTCCGGCAGATTGAAGAGAGCGGCGCAGATATCGTGGTGACGGACTGTGAAACCTGCAAGTGGCAGATCGAGATGTCCACTAGCAAACGCTGTGAACATCCCATTACCTTGCTGGCAAAAGCGCTGGCGTAACCGTTGCCGGGGACACTGCCCCGGCACACTCTCACTCTACGAACAGCGATTCCACGACGTTGATCCAGCCGTGCTCACTGGCGACCTCTTTCCCGTTCAGCCAGCGGCGCAGCATGTTCAGCGCCATCATCGCGCACACCTCCTGACGTACGGCCAGGCTGTGGCGGGTAATGCTCATCCTGACGCGCAGGGCGTGCGTTCCTTCCGGCGTTGCCAGGGCAAAGTTGAGGTGCTCCTCATCCAGCCCGCCCACAAACAGCGCCAGTCCGGCGAAATGCTTCACTCTGCGCTCGGATGCCCAGCGCGCCGTCTGCGCCAGCGTCTCCTGCTGGAACGGCACCACTTCACTGGCCAGCAGCGGCGCACCCGCCCGGGTAAGCTGAAGCGCCAGAAGCCCACCGGTAAACTGCTCGCTTAACGTCACGCTCAGCTGGCGGGACTGCAAATGCGCTGCGATCTGCGCCGGCAGCCCTTCCGTGCCTTCGAAAATCAGGCTTTCCCCGGCGACGCGCCGCACTTCCGGCCACAGTGCCAGCATAGCGGCTTTCTCTGACGCCGGTCCGGTCAGCTTCAGTTCAATAATCGGCATGGAGGAGCGATAGCCCATCGACACGCCGGGAGGCAGTTGCAGGTGATCGAGGCTCTGAGCCAGATCGCTTTCCGAGCGACCAAAGGTGGTCAGACGCAGGCACAGCGGCGGTTCAGGCAGCGTAAAGCGCGCGCGCAGGCGCGGCAGGATCTGCTGCTCGACCATCACTTTAAATTCCGACGGCACGCCCGGAGTGAAGAACATCAGGCAGCGGTTCAACTGAACGGCAAACCCGCAGGCGGTGCCGACCGGGTTATCAATCAGTTCCGCGCTGGCGGGAATTTCAGCCTGCTTGCGGTTGCTGGGGGCCATCACGCGGCCACGCCCGGAGAAAAAGCGCTCCATCTGCGCCAGCCACGCCTCATGCAGGACCAGGCCTTCGCCTTTGGCCGTGGCGGCGGCCAGCGCGCTGAGATCGTCGCTGGTAGGTCCCAGCCCGCCGTTCACAATCAGCACGTCGCAGCGTTCGCTGCGCTCGCGCAGAACGTTGACCAGCGACTCAAGGTTGTCACCTACGGTGTTGCGGCGCGTTAACGGTAATCCTTGCTCAAAGAAGAGATCGGCGAGCCAGGCGGCATTGGTATCAATGATTTGCCCATGAAGCACTTCGTCGCCAGTGGATAACATTTCCACGTTTATCATTGTGTTCTCCCATTTCAATGGTCAAAACACTATAGCGCAATCAAAGACCGGGGGAAGAGAGAAACTGGCGCGACTGAACGCCGCGCCGAGAGGATTAGAAACCGGCGCTAACGCCAACGTACGGGCCGTCTGCCAGGGCGTTGTCGCGGTTGCCGTCTTTACCGGCCAGGTTCAGATAGCGATAACCCGCTTCGATGGTGATTGGACGCATGATGGTCCAGCGCGCGCCGGCGTTAGCTTCCTGATAGCTGTCGATGCCGCTGGAGAGGGAATCCGGGGAGTAGTAGTACTCACCGAACAGGCCAAAGCTGTCGCCAATTTTCCACTGCAAGCCGCCGCCCACTGCCGCCGCGTAGCCTTCGTCGCCGTCGTTCGGGTTGGTGTAAATGCCTTTACCCCCGACGGTCGCCAGGAAGGGACCCAACGGCACGTTGAAGCCGAGGCCCAGGCTTGCCGCATCGCCGTCGTCGTCGTTATGCGTCCAGCCGCCGGTCATTGCCAGGCCTGCGCTGTCCGTGCCAAGACCGAAGCCCAGATGGGTATAATCTTGTCCCGCCGAGCCGTTGAAGGAAATTGCGTTTGCCGCTGCTGAAACAAACATCAGGCCGCTTAAGCCCATTAATGCCACTTTTTTCATTGTCGTGATCCCGCACAATTTATTCAGAGATGTCCAAAAACCGCGAGATTTTAACCTGCCTGCCTGTGTGATCAATGGACTCCGCGTGCGGCAGGCAATTAGTTTGTAACGATTTGATAATATCGGCATTTATATCAGCATCAGAAAGCGCATTTTCACGCTCAGCCCACCCAGATTTTCACTGGGCATCAGCTGAAGATGGCTGCGGTGCAGGCGGGCAATATCGTTAGCCAGCGCCAGGCCAATGCCGGACCCGGCGGCATCACCCACGTTTTCCAGACGATGAAACGGCAGCATGGCCTGGGAGATCTGGTCTTCAGCAATACCCGGTCCGCTGTCCTCCACGCTCAGCTCAACGGCATCGTTAGCCGTGCGCAGGTACACCGTCACGATGCCCTGCTCCGGCGTGTATTTGATCGCGTTCTCCAGCAGGTTGGCGCAGAGTTCACCCAGCAGCACGTCATCACCCTCAATCATTACCGGTTGCTGTACGCCGTCATAACCGAGATCGATACCCTTGCTGCGCGCCTGCGCCAGCCGGGAAAAGCAGCAGTTTTGCACCACCTGCACCAGATCGACAGGGGCAAACTGTCGCTCCCCCTGCTCTTTTCGCTTCACCGCTGAAAGCTGCAACAGCCTTTCCGTCAGCACGATGGTGTTATCCAGCGTGACGTTCATCGCCCGTAAGCTCTCCTGCCACAGGGCCGGATCGTTACGCGTCAGGGCAACCGATACCTGGGTTTTCAGCACCGCCAGCGGCGTTTTGAGCTGGTGTGAGGCGTCAGCATTAAAGCGCGCCTGTCGCGAAAGCACGCCGCGTAACCTGTCGATATAGCGGTTAAATGCCACAATCAGCAGCCGCGTTTCCGACCAGGGCAGCAGCTCCGGCAGCGGGGCCAGTAGCCCGGGCTCACGGCGCACCATCAGCGAAGAGAGCTGCCGCATCGGGCGCAGCACGCGACGCAGCAGCCACGCGGTCAGGACCAGCGTCAGCAGCACCAGCAGCCCCTGCGACACGAGCGAGGAAAACAGCAGCTGAGTGGCCAGATAGCGCCGCGACTGCAACGTTTCGGCGACGTAGATTTCCGCCATGCCGAACACACTGTCCTCGTTAACCGGCTGGAGCAGCTTCGCCACGCGGATCGCCTGCCCGCGATACTCGGTATGATAAAACCACGCCAGCGCCGGATAGTGGGAGGTGCGCGACGTGGAGGGGGGCATATTCGGCAGATCGTCATAGCCGGAGATCGTCCGCCCGTCAGGGTCCACGACCTTGTAGTAGAGGCGATCGTTCATGTTCAGCTCGAAGCTGTCGAGCACGACCCACGGCACGTTCACCTGGAGCTTGCCGTTGTGCACCACCAGCCGCTCTGACACCGTGCGCGCCGAGGATAACAGCGTGCGGTCATAGGCCTGCGTCGCCGCCTGTAGCGCGCTAACGTAGCTGTTAAAGGCTGACAGCCCCCATAACAGCAGCAGCGGCAAACCCAGAAAAAGCAAAAGTTGCAGGTAAAGCGACTGCGGCTTAACCCACTTCATCGCCGCACTCCAGCACGTAGCCCAGCCCCCGGAGGGTGGTGATCCGCACGCCGCTGCCGGTCAGCTTCTTACGCAGGCGGTGAATATAGAGATCGATGCTCTCGGGGCTGACGTCGTCGTTCAGGCTGAACACCTGGTCGAAAAGCTGTTGCCGGGAGACGGGACGGGTCCGACGGTGCATCAGCACCTTCAGCAAAGAGAGTTCGCGCGGCGTGAGGGAAAGGGGTTCATCGCGCAGCAGAAAAAAGCCTTCATCATCATACTCCAGCTCTCCCAGCCGCTGGCGCTCCTGGGTTCGCCCTTCACTGCGGCGCAGCAGCGCACGCAGGCGGGCATCAAGCTCCTCCAGCTCGAACGGTTTCGGCAGGTAGTCATCCGCCCCGGCATTCAGCCCCTTAACCCTGTCTGCCACGTTGCTGCGGGCGGTAAGAAACAGCACGGGCAACGTCTGCCCGCGCTTTCTCAGCCGATGCACCACCTCCAGCCCGTCGAAACCGGGCATGCCGATATCAAGGATCGCGACGGCATAGTTTTCTCCCTGCAAAAGATGATCGGCCGCCCGTCCATCGTTGACGCAATCCACGGCAAATCCGTTTTGTACCAGCGCTTTTTCCAGCCAGTGAGCCAGCTCACGATTATCTTCCGCCAGTAAGAGACGCATATCACATCCTGTAAAGTTGGTGTCGCAGTGAAAGGGAAATGAAAGGTTATTGTTTTAACAATCACGCAACGGAACCGCTACAAGGTGGTTCACATAATCAGAAAAAAGACACCCGTACCCGTACTCCCGGTTCTCCGGCGTGAGGATAAACGATGAAAAAACAATTACTTTCTACCCTTGCTGCAAGCGTATTGCTGTTGAGTGCCTCTGTCGTCCAGGCGCAGGACGCGCCATCCCGTACCGAATGTATCGCCCCGGCCAAACCCGGCGGCGGCTTCGACCTGACCTGTAAGCTGATTCAGGTCAGCCTGCTGGAGACGAAGGCCATTGAGAAACCGATGCGCGTTACCTACATGCCCGGCGGCGTGGGCGCGGTAGCCTATAACGCCATCGTCGCCCAGCGCCCTGCCGAAGCGGGCACCGTGGTGGCGTTCTCCGGCGGTTCGCTGCTGAACCTGTCACAGGGGAAATTTGGTCGTTATGACGTGAATGACGTGCGCTGGCTCGCCACCGTAGGCACCGATTACGGCATGATCGCCGTGCGCGCGGACTCTCCGTGGAAATCCCTCAAAGATCTGCTTACCGCCATGGAAAAAGATCCGAACAGCGTGGTCATTGGCGCGGGCGCCTCTATTGGCAGCCAGGACTGGATGAAAGCCGCGCTGCTGGCGCAGCAGGCCAAAGTGGATCCGCACAAGATGCGTTACGTGGCCTTTGAAGGCGGCGGCGAGCCGGTGACGGCGCTGATGGGCAATCACGTCCAGGCGGTATCGGGCGATCTCAGCGAAATGGTGCCCTACCTGAGCGGGGATAAGATCCGTGTGCTGGCGGTCTTCTCAGAAAACCGTCTGCCGGGCCAGCTGGCAGACGTCCCAACCGCCAAAGAGCAGGGTTATAACCTGGTCTGGCCGATCATCCGCGGCTTCTTCGTCGGGCCAAAAGTGACCGACGCCGAATACCAGTGGTGGGTGGATACCTTCGCAAAACTTCAGCAAACCGAGGAGTTCAAAAAACAGCGCGATCTGCGCGGGCTGTTTGAGTTCAACCTGAACGGCAAGCAGCTGGACGAGTATGTCAAAAAACAGGTGAATGACTACCGCGAACAGGCGAAAGCCTTTGGCCTGGCGAAATAACCGGAGGCGCTATGAGCGATCGCATTTTTGCCGGGATATGGCTGCTGCTCTGCATTG
Source organism: Enterobacter cloacae complex sp. AR_0002 (assembly GCF_001922365.1). Classification (NCBI taxonomy): domain Bacteria; kingdom Pseudomonadati; phylum Pseudomonadota; class Gammaproteobacteria; order Enterobacterales; family Enterobacteriaceae; genus Enterobacter; species Enterobacter cloacae complex sp. AR_0002. Next base: position 406,436 of record NZ_CP018814.1, on the reverse strand, counting down.
GCGGCATGTTCGTCGCCTGGCAGATCCACAGCGAATACAGCTATGAACCCGTGGGGCCACGCCCCTTTCCCGTCGGCATTGTCGGCCTGATGCTGCTCTGCTCGGTAGCGCTGCTGCTGCGCCATCCGGATACCGTGGAGTGGCCGCCACGCCGAACGCTGCAACGTCTGCTGGTAATGGTGATTGTCCTGCTGATGTACGCGTGGGGCTTTGAGTGGCTCGGCTTCCCGATTGCCACCGCCCTGCTGACGATGGTGATTGGCATACTATTTAACGCCTCGCTGCCTGCGGCGGGGATCTCCGGGGTCGTACTGGGCATTTTACTCTGGTACGCCTTCGACCGCCTGCTGGACGTGACCCTGCCGCTTGGCGCATGGTTTAACTAACGGAGCACGCTATGGATACCTGGATCTATCTCTCTCAGGGGTTCGCGGTAGCGATGACCCCGGAAAACCTGGTGATCGCCCTGATCGGCTGTTTCGTCGGGACCATCGTCGGCCTGCTGCCGGGCCTTGGACCTATCAACGGCGTGGCGATTTTACTGCCGCTGGCCTTTGCGCTGCACCTGCCTGCGGAATCGGCGCTGATCCTGCTGGCGACGGTTTATATCGGCTGCGAATACGGGGGGCGTATTTCCTCGATTCTGCTTAACGTGCCCGGCGATGCCGCCGCCATTATGACCGCGCTGGATGGCTATCCAATGGCGCAGCAGGGACGCGGCGGCGTGGCGCTCTCTATTTCCGCCGTCAGCTCGTTCTTTGGCTCCCTGATCGCCATTGGCGGCATCATCCTCTTCGCCCCGGCGCTGGCCCAGTGGTCGCTGGCGTTTGGTCCGGCCGAGTATTTTGCCCTGATGGTGTTCGCCATCGCCTGTCTCGGCAGCATGATGGCGCAGAATCCGCTGAAGTCGTTTTTGTCTGCGTTGATTGGCCTCAGTCTGGCCACCGTCGGCGTGGATGCCAACACCGGGGTTTATCGTTTTACCTTCGACAGCGTTCATCTCTCCGACGGCGTGCAGTTTATCGTCGTGGTGATTGGTCTGTTCTCTGTCTCAGAAATCTTACTGATGCTGGAACATACCAGCAGCGGGCAGACGCTGGTGCGTAAAACCGGACGTATGCTCTTTAATGCCAAAGAGGGGGCGCAGTGTGTGGGTGCCACCCTGCGTTCGTCGGTGATCGGTTTCTTCGTCGGCATTCTGCCCGGCGCGGGGGCTACTATCGCCAGCGCCATCACCTACATGACCGAGAAAAAGCTGAGCGGTAACAGCGACAGCTTCGGCAAAGGCGATATCCGCGGCGTGGCGGCGCCGGAGGCGGCGAATAACGCCTCGGCCTGCGGCTCGTTTATCCCGATGCTGACCCTCGGCGTGCCGGGCTCCGGCACCACGGCGGTAATGATGGGCGCGCTGACGCTCTATAACATCACCCCGGGTCCGGCGATGTTTACCGAGCAGCCCGATATCGTCTGGGGTTTAATTGCCGCCCTGCTGATCGCCAACGTGATGTTGCTGGTAATGAACATCCCGCTGATCGGCCTGTTCACCCGCATGCTGACCATTCCCCTGTGGTTCCTGGTCCCGGCCATCGCCGCCGTCTCTGCGGTTGGGGTGTACGCGGTGCACAGCACCACCTTCGACCTGGTGTTGATGGTGCTGCTCGGCGTGCTGGGCTACATTCTGCGCAAGATGCACTTCCCGATGTCGCCGCTGATTTTAGGGTTTGTGCTGGGGGAAATGCTGGAGCAGAACCTGCGCCGCGCCCTCTCCATCAGCAACGGCAACATGGGGATCCTGTGGGAGAGCAGCGTAACGAAGATCCTGCTGGCAATGGCGATTATGGTGATTGTCGTGCCGCCGGTGCTGCGCTGGATCCGCCGACGCCAGCACAAACCGCAGCCGGATATCGGCTGATTAGCCCCTCAACAGGGCATTGACCCACTGCTTTAACGCCTGGCGGGAGATTTTAATCCCGCCATTTTTCAGTTCTGACGGCAGCGCCAGCCAGTGTACCGGCTGCTCAAAGCGCGCCAGCCTGCCCTGAACCCACTCCGGCAGCAGCGTGATATCCGTGCCCGGCTCGCATTCCACTACCGCCACCGGACGTTGCCCGTACTCAGCATCATCCAGCGGAACGACAAACGCCTGGCTTACCTGCGGATGCGTGGCGATAACGCGCTCCAGCGCTTCCGGCTGGATCCCTTCTCCGCCGCTGAAAAAGAGATTGTCCATTCGGCCCAGAATGGTCAGGCGTCCGTCATGCCACTCGCCGCGATCGCGGGTGGCGAACCAGCCCTGCGCATTGGCCAGCGGCCATAATGCGCCGTCTCGCCAGTAGCCCGCCGCCATGCTTTCCGCCCGGATCCAGACTTCACCGTTTACCACCTGAACGTCTCTGCCCGGCAGCGCGCTGCCCACGTCCGGCGCGCCGTCGGCCTCTTTGGCGCAGACGGTGGAGGCGAACTCGGTCAGACCGTAGCCGCAGAATGTACGGATCCCCTGCTCGCGCGCCTGTTCGGTCAGCGCAACGGGGATTTCCGCCCCGCCGAGCAGCACGGCTTTCAGCGCGACGGGATGGTGTGAATTAAGCAGTCGCCACAGCTGCGTTGGCACCAGCGAGGCGTGGGTACAGCCCTGTAGCACCTGCTCCAGCGGCTGTTTTTTGCGCACGGTGAGACGGCCTCCGCCCTGTAACCAGCGCCACAAAATCCCCTGACCGGAGACGTGAAACAGCGGCAGAGAGAGCAGCCAGTCGTCGCTATCGCCGTAAGGCATCAGCGCCAGCAACCCTTTTGCGCTGGCAAGGTGGGCGGCACAGGTGTGCACCGCCGCTTTTGGCAAACCGGTGGAGCCGGAGGTGAGCGTCATTGAGGCCAGTCGTTCTGCCCGCCACGTCACGCCCCCCTGCCCCTCGCCCTCTCTTAATGCCAACGCGGGCAGACCGTCATACTCACCGTTAAGCACCAGCGCAAAACGCAGGGTCATCTGCGGCAGGAGGACGTCCAGCAGCGGACGGGGAAGCTGAGGGTTCACCGGCAAAATGCGGGCGCCGCACTGAAGCAGAGCCAGCCAGGCCAGCAGGGTCTGCGGGTGGTTGTGGGCGAGCAGCATGACGCCGTCACCGTCAGCAACGCCCTGAGACTGAAAACCGGCTGCCAGACGATCGATACGCTTGCCCAGCTGAGTCCAACTGAGCGTTACATCGTCTAAACGCAGCGCGGGTTTATCGGCACGCCGGGTGCGCCAGTGCCGCCACGGCCAGTCGGTAAAACTCATCGCAATGGCTCCAGCGCCCCGACGTCGAGGCACGGCAAGGTGCTGCCAGGCCACTGGCGAATCAGCTGGGCCTGCATCAGGTTTAGCGTATCGAGACCGGGAACGGTGTCCGGCGTTAACCATGCAGCAATGCGCGCCAGCTGCGTCAGGCCGAGGCTGGATTCGATGGATGAACTGATCACCGCCGTCAGCCCTGCGGCATGGGCCGCCGCAACCTGCTCGCGCACCTTGTCGAGGCTGCCGGTCAGCGTTGGCTTAATCACCACGGCCCTGACGCCCGGCTCGGCGGCAAACGCGAAATCGGCTTCGCGAAGGCTCTCATCCCAGGCAATGGCGATGCCGGTTTCCCGGGCGAAGGCGCGAGAGTCGTCGCGCGTTTTGCACGGCTCTTCGAGAAACGCGATGCGGTTGCGGTACGCCGGGTTGACGTACTTCGCAAACTGCTGCGCCCTGAGCGGTGTCCAGGCGCGGTTGGCGTCCAGGCGCAGGTGCAGATCGGGAATGGCTTCCAGTAACAGATTAACCACCATCCCGTCGCGCACCGCTTCGTACAGGCCAACCTTTATTTTCGCCACCTTCTCGCCAGGCATCGCGGAAAGGAGCGCGAAAAGTTCATCCGGATCGCCGGTACAGAGCGGTGCGGCGCAATAGTTCGCCGCGTCCGGTAAACTGCCGTCCAGCTCTGCCAGCGCACAGCTGATGCCGAACGCGGCGGAAGGAACGTCCGGCAGCGCCGGATCTGCTCCCTCACGCCATTCGTACGTCCAGGCCATCAGCGCAGCCTGCGCCTCGTCGAGCGTTTCCAGGCTAAAACCCGGAAGCGGGGCGATTTCGCCCCACCCTTCCCGCTCGCCCTGCCGGAGATGCACGAAAAAGCCGTCACGGGTTTTTAACCGCCGTTCACGCAGCACCACGCCCGCGTCCATCGGTATCTGCCAGCGGTAAACCTGCGCGCGACGCATTACGGGTTCCGTTTGTATTTGCTGAAGTCTGGCTGGCGTTTTTCGTTGAACGCGTTGCGCCCTTCCTGACCCTCTTCGGTCATATAGAACAGCATGGTGGCGTTGCCCGCCAGCTCCTGAAGGCCCGCCTGACCGTCACAGTCGGCGTTGAGGGCCGCTTTCAGGCAGCGCAGCGCCATTGGGCTGTTTTGCAGCATTTCGCGACACCAGCGCACGGTCTCTTTTTCCAGATCGGCGATCGGCACCACGGTGTTAACCAGCCCCATATCCAGCGCTTCCTGCGCATTGTACTGACGGCACAGGAACCAGATTTCGCGGGCTTTTTTCTGGCCGACAATGCGCGCCATATAGGACGCGCCCCAGCCGCCGTCGAAAGAGCCGACTTTCGGGCCAGTCTGACCGAAAATGGCATTTTCCGCCGCGATCGTCAGGTCACACATCATGTGCAGCACGTGACCGCCGCCGATGGAATACCCTGCCACCATCGCGACCACCGGTTTTGGACAGGTGCGGATCTGGCGCTGGAAATCCAGCACGTTCAGGTGGTGCGTGCCCGCATCATCCTGGTATCCGCCGTAGTCACCGCGGACTTTCTGATCGCCGCCGGAGCAGAAGGCTTTCTCCCCTTCCCCGGTGAGGATGATGACGCCGACAGTGTCGTCATAGCGGGCATCCGCCAGCGCCTGGATCATCTCTTTTACGGTCAACGGACGAAACGCGTTGCGCACCTGTGGACGGTTGATGGTGATTTTGGCGATACCATCGGCGGATTTGTGGTAACGAATGTCGGTATAGCCTTCGGAGCAGTCCTGCCATTCAACCGGCGCGTAAAGCATGTGTTCATCAGGATAGATCATAGCGTGTCCTTTGTTCGATAACGCAGTATCTGAGCCAGACTCGCGGCAACCGCTTCCGGGTTGTCCCGGTGGGCGTTGTGTCCGGCGTGAGGGATAGCATGACGCGTGGCGTTAAGTTCAGCGGCGATAGCTGCAAACTTCCCGTCACGTTCGCCATAGAGATAGTCAAAAGAAAAATCACGCGCGGTGAGCGCGGGACGTAAATCAGGCTGAACGGCAAGCGAGGTGGCTTCCAGCATCTCTGCCAGCCTCGGGCCGTTGTTCCGGCTGCGCAGCGCGATCAGCGCCTTGCGCTGTTCATCAGTAAGGGAGGCAAAGACCGGCTGTTGATACCAGTCGGCAAAGACGGCCTCCAGCGGCTCACTGCGTAAACGTGATGCCCAGCGGCGGTCAGAGGTCAGCCGCGCCTGGCGCGCATCGGGGTCTTGCAGGCCCGGGTGTCCACCTTCCACAATAACCCCGTCTAACCCCGCTGGATGCTGGCAGGCATGGAACATCGCAATGCGGCCGCCGAGGGAGTACCCTATCAGCCAGTACTTTAGTATGTTGTAACTAAAAAGGGTGTGCGTGAGCAAATCGCTCACCTCTGCAAACCCCGTCACGTCCGTATCCGCTGAACCACCGTGCCCGGGCAGGTCAAGGTAGAGCCGGGGGTAGTCATGCAGCGACGCCCCGACAGCCTGCCACTCGCGACAGTCGCCGGAAAAACCGTGCAGGAAAACCAGCCAGGGGTAGCCTGGATTTCCTGGCTGGGTGACGCCTGCGAGGATCACAGGTGACTCACCTGCGCCAGCAGATGTTGCAGCTTCTGCGCGCCGTCAGCATCGTTTACCACCAGCTCAATGAGCGTCGCGCCAGGCTGCCGCCAGGCGGTGTTCAGCGCCGTCTCCAGCGCGTCCCAGTTTTCCGGGCGATGGTACTTCAGGCTGAACATGGCGGCGGCGTGTTCGAACTGCACGTTTTGCGGCATCAGATAGAAGCGCTCACGCTCGCTTTGCGGCGTCGGCAGCAACGAGAAAATCTGCCCGCCGTTATTGTTCACAATAATCAGCACGAACGGGGCCGACGCCTGACGCAGGAGCGCCAGCGCGTTGAGATCGTAGAGGGCTGAGAGATCCCCCACAATCGCCAGCGTGGATTTCGCGCTGGCCCTCTGTACGCCAGCGGCGGTGGAGATCAGGCCGTCAATGCCGCTCGCGCCCCGGTTGCTGTACACCGGATAACCCGCCGGCAGCTGCGAAAAGGCGTCAATCAGGCGCACCACCAGGCTGTTACCGACAAAAAGTTGTCCCTGCTCGGGAAGATATTTGCGGATACGGTGCGCCAGCCCGGCTTCACTGAACGCCTCGCACTGCGCTTTGGTGAGTTCCCACGCCTGACGTGACAGCGCCGGGATCTCCACCGCCCAGGGTTTGCGTTTTTCCGCCGGATGCAATTCCAGCCAGCTGTTAATATCGCTCACCAGGCGGCGGCCACGATGGTGCGCCGGGTCAAGGCGTCCTTCGAGCGGGTCCACCAGCCAGTACTCTTCAGGCGTACAGGTGGCCTGCCACTGGAGCAGACGCTTCCCCGTCAGGCTCGATCCCAGCTGGACGACAATCTGCGCCTGCGCCAGCTCGGTGACCGCTTTCGCGTTCCCCAGCCAGAGGTCGGCGCAGGGCAGCGGCTGGCCCGTCTGGGAAAGCACGTCACCAATCAGCGGCCAGCCAAGCGTTTGTGCCCACTCCGCCGCAAGCTTACCTTCCGCCGCACTCATCCGCCCGGCTATCACCACGCCGCGCTTCTGACGCCAGAAGAACCAGTCGCGCTGTTTAGCGCTTTCCAGATGCGTCTGCTCGCGCAGCCAGGGTTTTTCGCTCTCCCACCAGTCTCCCAGCTGCTGTTGCCAGACGAGGCCAGTATCGTTCATTTCACCGTACAGCGGCTCGGCAAACGGGCAGTTAATGTGTAGCCCGCCGCTGCGCAGTGCGTTCATGGCGTGGTCGAGGGTTGAGACCAGCCAGCTGGCGGGAATGTCCTGGGTGGGGCGCGGCAACGAGACCGTCTGTGAAGGATGCGAGGCAAAAATGCCAGGCTGACGAATAGCCTGGTTAGCGCCGCAGTCGATAAGTTCCGGGGGACGGTCGGCGGTGAGTAAAATCAGCTTTTCACCGGTTAATCCCGCTTCAATCAGCGCCGGATAGAGGTTCGCCACCGCCGTGCCGGAGGTGACGATCACCGCCACGGGCGCTTTACTGACTTTCGCCAGCCCGAGCGCCAGATGGCCCAGACCACGCTCATCAAAATGGGTGTGGTGAATAAAAGCCCGGTTTTCCGCGGCAGCAAGGGTGAGCGGCGTGGAGCGAGAGCCCGGGGCAATACACACATGCCTGACACCATGACGGGTCAGGGCTTCAAGGATCACCGCCGCCCAGCGTCGGTTAAAAGAACTTACTGACATGAGATTGTCCAGTATCAAGAATGCGACACAGTATAAATAATAGAAAAAGTCAGAATTTTGATATGAATCGGGATTGCACGAATCAGTATTAATCCCTTAGGAGAAGGGAACGCAGCCCGGCGGCCTTGTTTTCGATCTCCTGCCACTCCTGCTCAGGATCGGAGCCGCTGACGATGCCCGCCCCCGCATAAAGACGCAGCGCAGCGTTGTGAACGCGGGCGGAGCGTAATGCCACACAGAATTCGCTCTGATCGCGCGATAAATAGCCCGCCGAACCGGCGTACCACTCCCGGTCAAACGGCTCGACTTTCGCAATAAATTCTCGGGCCGCCTGTCGCGGCAGCCCGGCCACCGCCGCCGTCGGTTGCAAAATATGCAGACACTGTTCGTCGTCAGGCTGTTTAAGTTCGGTCCAGATACAGCGGCGTAAATGCTGCACCTTGCGCAGACGCAGCACCTGCGCCGGCAGGATCTCCAGCGTCCGGGTATGGTGCTGAAGACGCTGGCAGATATCTTCCACCACCAGCATATTTTCCCGCTGATTTTTATCGTCGTTCATCAGCCAGTCGCCCAGACGCTGGGCCTGCTTATCGTCAGAATGGCTGGCGACGGTGCCTGCCAGCGCTTCAGTGCGCAGCAGCGTGCCGCGTCGCCGCCACAGGCGCTCGGGCGTCGAGCCGAGGAAGGCATTGCTGGCGTCAAAGACCATACAAAAATGATAGCAGTTGAGTTTTAGCGCGCGGCTGGCAGCCATCAGCGCGATGGCGTTCACGGGCTGCTGGCACTGAACGTCTGTAGCACGTGCGAGCACCACTTTCTCAAAATCACCGCGAGCAAGGGTATCCGTCGCCTGACGAATCAACGCCAGCCAGTCCGGTTTTTCCGGATGATGGGTTTCCTGCACAATCTGCACGGACAACGGGCGGATCGGCGCGGCGTCGCGCAGGTTATCGACAAAATTCAGCGCCTCACGGGCATCTTCCCGCAGCGACGTTTCGCTCCACAGTTGCAGACGCAGCGTGGCGACCCCGCCAGACCGTCGCCAGAGAAGGCGCGGTAAAAACAGCTTGCCCTGCGCCGGGTTGAAGGCGTTCAGGCCGCAGATACGGGTGTCATTGGCTACGTCACGGGCATGCAAAAACCGCGAGGCCGAAGCCAGAGAATCAAACTGGGCGAGGCTTCCGAGCGCGGCAAGTTCTTCATCGCCGCTGCGCTGTTGCCAGTAAAACTGAGGATAGCATCGCTGCACACCCAGCCAGGCCAGCGGATCGAAGGCGTCGTTTAACGGGAAAGAGACATCGAAATGGCGTAAACCGGGTATAGCAGGCAATGCTTGCGCAAGCTGAGTGCGCAGGCTTTGCAGCGCGAGGAAAATCGAGTGCACGCGAACCTCTCCCTGTTAAAGCCTTATATTATACGGGGTACTGACGATAAATAGCAGTACCCACGTGTAGGGAGTGGTTTACCGGCTTAACGACGGGCTAACAGCAGACCCAGCACCAGCCCTACGGCCGCACCGACCCCAATGCCCTGCCACGGTTTTTCATGCACATAATCGTCGGCACGATAAACCGCCTGTTTGGCGCGGTAGTAATAATTGTCGGAGGCGTTACTGACGCGGTTTTTCACGTCATGCAGCGCCTGCTCGGCGCGGGCTTTGAGCTCAATGTACTTCTGATCGGCAGGATCGCCTGAAGAGCGCAGCACTTCTTCCAGCGTTTCGCTTAGCAGCGTCAGGTCGTCGTCGACTCGGGTATCCCAGGATTGAAATGACATATTTTTCTCCATGTTAGTACACCAGTCCGGTAACTATAGACAACGTATTGCTATTGCGCCTGTTTCGCTTCGCGTGCCATGCCGATGTGTGGGATGCCGTCTTCGTCGTAAATGTCCGTGACCGGGGTAAAACCAAAATGGCCATAGAATGATTGCAAATGCGCCTGCGCGCCCAGGTATAACGCCTTGTCCGGCCACTGTTTCTGGCATGCGTCCAGCGTTTTTTCCATCAGCTGATAGCCCAGCTTTTCACCGCGCGCGCGGCCACTGATAATGACGCGCCCAATGACGACAGGGTCAAATTCCTCTTCGCTTTTCAGAATCCTCGCATACGCCACCAGCTCGTTATCGCGCCAGCCGAGGATGTGCCGGTTCTCGCCGACCAGGTCATCGCCGTCGATATCCTGATACGGGCAGGTTTGTTCAACCACGAAGACTTCACAGCGCAGTTTGAGCAGGGCGTAGAGTGACTGCACGGTCAGTTCGCTGTGGTGTAGATCTTGCCACTGGATCATGTGTTTCTCCTTCCTGGGGTTCATCACGTTATACTAAACCCCTTCCCATTCGGCAAAGGGCTGATTGCGTTATGGAACTGATTTTTCTGGGTACGTCCGCCGGGGTGCCAACCCGCTCACGAAACGTGACGGCGATTCTGCTGGATCTTAAGCATCCTACCCGCGGTGGGCTGTGGCTGTTTGACTGCGGCGAGGGTACGCAGCATCAGCTGCTGCATACCTCATACCACCCGGGGAAAGTGGATAAAATATTTATCACCCATCTACACGGCGACCATCTGTTTGGCCTGCCGGGCCTGCTGTGTAGCCGTTCGATGGCCGGTAACGCTAACCCGCTGACCATTTATGGCCCTGCGGGTATTCAGGAATTTGTTGAAACCACGCTGCGCCTGAGCGGCTCGTGGACCGATTATCCGCTGGAGGTGGTGGAGATCGGCGAAGGTCTGGTGTTCGACGACGGAGATTATCAGGTGCGCGCTTACCCGCTTAACCATCCGGTGGAATGTTACGGCTATCGCGTTGAGGAGCATGACAAGCCCGGTGCGCTGAACGCCGCCGCGTTGCAGGCCGATGGGGTGAAACCTGGCCCGCTGTTCCAGCGTCTGAAGCACGGCGAGACCGTCACGCTGGAGGACGGGCGCGTCATCAACGGTCAGGATTACCTCGCGCCGCCGCAGCCAGGCAAAAAACTGGCTATTTTTGGGGATACCGCCCCCTGCCCTTCGGCGCTCAGGCTTGCCGGGGGTGTGGATGTGATGGTGCATGAGGCGACGCTGGAAGCGGCGATGGAAGAAAAAGCCAACAGCCGGGGGCACAGCTCAACGCGTCAGGCGGCGCAGCTGGCGCGTGAGGCTGGCGTCCGGAAACTGATTGTTACTCACGTCAGCTCACGCTATGACGTCCGCGGCGCTGAAAGCCTGCTGACAGAGTGTCGGGAAGTATTTCCGGCATGCGAGCTGGCGGAAGATTTTGCTCAGGTCAGCGTTTAGTCCTTCATTTTTCCCTCAGCGTGCCGATAACGATTAAAAGGCCAGCATTTCTCTTGAGGGTAGAATGGATAATTTCCAGAAAGATATTGATGACAGGGCGAACCTGACCCTGTCCAACCGTTTTGAACTGTTGCTGTTCCGTCTTGGCACCTCTCTGAACGAAAATAAATCCGAGCTGTTCGGCATCAACGTGTTCAAATTGCGCGAAATTGTGCCGATGCCGACCTTCACCAAACCGGCGGGAATGAAGTCTCCACTGATGGGGATGGTGAACATTCGCGACCAGGTGATCCCGGTGATCGATCTGGCCGCCGTCGCCGGCTGCAAGCCAGCCACCGGGCTGAACATCCTGCTGATCACCGAATATGCCCGCAGCGTGCAGGCGTTTGCTGTGGAATCGGTGGAAAACATCATGCGTCTGGACTGGAAGCAGGTGCATGCTGCGGAAACTGCCGTCAGCGGTCGCTACATTACCAGCATTGCCTGCCTGGACGAGAAGACGGATACCAACGATCTGGCGATGGTGCTGGACGTGGAGCAGATCCTGTACGACATCACCCCGGCGAACCACGATCTGCACGCCACCCATCTGGAAACCACCAAATTCAACATCAAGCCTGGCTCTGTCGCGATTGTTGCAGAAGATTCGAAAGTGGCGCGCTCAATGCTGGAGAAGGGATTGCAGGCGATGGAGATCCCGGCCCAGCTGCATATCACCGGCAAAGACGCGTGGGAGAAAATCACTCAGTTGGCCGCGCAGGCTCAGGCTGAGGGCGTCCCCGTTACCGATAAGATTGCCCTGGTATTGACCGACCTCGAAATGCCGGAGATGGACGGCTTTACGCTGACGCGCAAAATCAAAACCGACCCGGTACTGAAAGATATTCCGGTGGTGATCCACTCGTCTCTTTCCGGCAACGCGAACGAAGATCATATTCGCAAAGTGAAGGCGGACGGCTATGTGGCGAAGTTTGAGCTAAATGAGCTATCGTCGGTGATTGAAGAGGTGCTGGACCGCTCGATGAAGAAGATTGAAGGGCCGCTTATAAGCAGGAAGCAGTTAGCTTAGTCGGGTGACGCTTCGCTTACCCGACCTACAAGACCCGTATGCCCTGCAAGCGTAGCGCCCTGGGCATGTTTTACTCTGTGCGGGCTGGTGCCCTCACCCCGGCCCTCTCCCACGGGGAGAGGGAGAAAACAATAAAAAACCCGCCGAGGCGGGTTTTTTGTTTTTACATCAGCGGCATCGCTCGCTGCACGATATCAATCAGCGGCTGCGGATAGATACCGAAGATCAGCACCAGCAGCGCGGAGATTAGCACCACGATACCGCCGGCGCTGTACTGCCAGTTGGACGGCGCATCGCGGTTGAGCTGCTGAGGCGCGCTCAGGTACAGGCTCACGGCAACGCGCAGGTAGTAGTAGAGACCAATCGCGGAGCCGATAACGACACCCGCCGTCAGCCACCACAGACCCGCCTGCACACCGACGGCCAGCACGTAGAACTTACCGATAAAGCCCAGCGTCATTGGGATACCCGCCAGAGAGAGCATCATCACGGTCATTACCGCAGACAGAATCGGACGGTGCCAGAACAGTCCACGGTAGGAGAACAGGGAATCTGCATCCGGGCCACGGTACGGGCTGGACATCAGGCTCACCACGCCGAACGCGCCGAGGCTGCTGAACAGGTAACCGGCCAGATACACACCCACGGTTTCCATCGACATTTCACCGCTTTGCAGCGCAATCAGCGCCACCAGCAGGTAACCCAGATGGGAGATAGAGGAGTAGCCCAGCAGACGCTTGATGTTGGTCTGGCTCAGCGCCATCAGGTTACCGAAGATGATAGAAACGAACGCGATAATGCCCAGCACCACGCGAACCGCTTCGCTGTCACCCACCGGGGCGTACAGGAACAGACGCATAACCACGCCGAAGATAGCGATTTTACTCGCCGTCGCCAGGAAGGTAGAGACCGGTGCAGGCGCACCCTGGTAGACGTCTGGCGTCCACAGGTGGAACGGAACCAGAGAGAGTTTAAAGCCAAGGCCAACAATCATCATGCCCAGACCCGCCAGCAGCAGCGGCTCATGCATCATGCCGTCGCCGAGGCTCTTACCGATGGCCAGGAAGGAGAGGTTACCCGTCTGTGCATACAGCAGCGCGATACCGAACAGCAGGAACGACGACGCGGCAGCAGACAGAATGGTGTACTTGATAGCCGCTTCCAGAGAGCGCTTCTGACGGAAGGCGTAACCAATCAGGCCGAACAGCGGCAGTGAGATCAACTCAATACCAAGGAACAGCGCGGCCATGTGGTTCGCGTTCGCCAGCAGAATGCCGCCCAGTGCAGCAATCAGTACCAGCAGGTAAAACTCTTCTTTGTTGTCGCTGTACCCTTCGAGCCACGGGTACGCAAAGGTACAGGTTGCCAGGCTCGCCAGCAGCACCAGACCGGTGTAGAGCATGGCGTAGCCGTCAACGCGCATCAGCGGCGTGACGTCCATCGCTCCCGCCTGGCCAACAAACCAGAGGGAGACTAACGCAGCGTTCAGACCCAGAACGGACAGGGTCGCATTCAGGAAGTGATTGCGTCGCCACGCAATGGAGAGCATCACAACCACCACCGTCAATCCGACGATCAGCAGCGGTAGCAGCGCGATCAGTTGTTGTGGAGTTATTGTCATGGCGAATTACGGCCTTGTAGTAGAAGCAGAATTAACAAACCACTGCTGGATGTTACCCATCGCGGAGTGCGAGGTATCCAGAATCGGCTGCGGATAGAAGCCCAACAGCACCAGCAGTACGACCAGCAGCAGGATGATGAACAGCTCTCGCAGCGACATCCCCGGCAATTCTTGTGCAGCAATTTCACTCTTCGCTTTACCGAAGTAAGCGCGGTGCAGCATCGCCAGCGAGTACACGGAGGCAAACACCAGACCAAAGGTGGAGATGACGGTGATCGTCGGTACCACGTTGAAGCTGCCGAACAGGATCATAAACTCGCCGACGAAGTTACCGGTACCCGGCATACCCAGAGTCGCCACCGCGAAGAACATCGAGAGCGCCGGCAGCCATTTCATTTTGCCCCACAGACCGCCCATCATACGCATGTCGCGGGTATGGAGACGTTCGTACAGCTGACCACACAGGATGAAGAGACCGGCAGCGGACAGGCCGTGCGCAATCATCTGGATCACCGCGCCCTGGTACGCCAGCTGGCTGCCGGTGTAGATGGCAATCAGCACGAAGCCCATGTGGGAAACGGAGGTGTAAGCAATCAGACGTTTGATGTCGTACTGCGTGAAGGCCATCCATGCACCGTAGAAGATACCGATCACGCCCAGCCACATGGCAATCGGCGCGAACTCTGCGGAGGCGTTAGGGAACAGCGGCAGGGAGAAACGCAGCAGACCGTAAGCCGCGGTTTTCAGCAAGATACCCGCCAGGTCAACGGAACCTGCCGTTGGCGCCTGAGAGTGCGCGTCTGGCAGCCAGCCATGCAGCGGAACCACCGGCATTTTAACCGCGAAGGCGATAAAGAAGCCCAGCATCAGCAGGTATTCCACGCCGTGGGACATCGGGGTCTTCAGCAGGTCTTCGTAGTTGAAGGTCCAGACACCGGTCGCGTTGTAATGCACAAACACCAGCGCCAGGATGGCAATCAGCATCACCAGACCACTCGCCTGGGTATAGATGAAGAACTTGGTGGCCGCCGTGATACGCGTTTTACCGTCGGATGCCTTGTGACCCCACAGCGCGATCAGGAAGTACATCGGCACCAGCATCATCTCCCAGAAGAAGAAGAACAGGAACATGTCGATGGCCAGGAACACGCCGATCACGCCGCCCAGGATCCACATCAGGTTCAGGTGGAAGAAGCCCTGGTATTTTTCGATTTCTCGCCAGGAGCAAAGTACCGCCAGAACGCCGAGCAGACCGGTCAGCACCACCATCAGCAGCGACAGACCGTCAATCGCGAGGTGGATCGTGATACCGAAACGTGGGATCCACGGCAGAATGAACTCAGACTGCCACTGCGGAAGGCCCGCAGACTGGGTCAGTGAGTAGCCACCCTGCAACCACAGTTGCAGGCCAAGCGCGAGCGTCAATCCCATGGTGATCAGCGCGATCCAGCGCGGCATCTTCACGCCAAAGCGTTCGGTCTGCCAGCACAGGAAGCCGCCGATGAAGGGAATTAATATTAGCCAGGGTAGTAACATGGCGATTTACATTCCTTTTTAAGGCCCCCAGCAGGGGCCTGATTTTCAACGAATTCGAATAAAATTCACTTTACGATCAACGCAACACCATCAGCAGCGCCAGCACGACAACCGCACCGATGCTCATGGACGCCACATACCAGCGCAGATAACCGTTCTCGCTAAACAGCAGGCCTTTACCTGCAAAGCGAGAGAGGATCGCCGGGATATTCATCAGGCTGTTCAGTGGATCGCGCTTCAGCAGCCACGCAATGCCCAGGAACGGCTTCACGAAGATCATGTCGTACAGCCAGTCGAAGCCCCACGCGTTGTACCACCAGGTGCCCAGCAGACGGCCCGGCGCGCTGTTGGCAACGGCAGTTACCAGCGTGCGTTTGCCCAGCCACAGCCATGCGGCAATCAGGATGCCCGCTATAGCCACTACGCCGGAGGTGATTTCAAGCGTCAGAACGCGACCGTGCTCAAGCTCGGTTGTTGCCGGCAGTACACCCTGCAACGGTGGCACAATCATCGCGCCAACGAAGGTGGACAGGACCAGCAGCACAATCAGCGGCAGGTGGTGGGTAATCCCCTTCCCTGCGTGAGCGTGAATTTGTTCTTTACCGTGGAAGACGATGAAAATCATACGGAAGGTGTACAGGGAGGTCATGAACGCACCGACCAGACCCGCAACCATCAGATTGATATGACCATTCGCCATGGCGCCCGCAAGGATTTCGTCCTTACTGAAGAAGCCCGCGGTAATCAGCGGCAGTGCCGCCAGCGCCGCGCCGCCCACCAGGAAGCAGACATAGACCAGCGGGATGGACTTACGCAGTCCGCCCATTTTGAAGATGTTCTGCTCGTGGTGGCAGGCCAGGATCACCGAACCGGATGAGAGGAACAGCAGCGCTTTAAAGAACGCGTGCGTCATCAGGTGGAAAATGGCTGCGTCCCACGCCTGAACGCCCAGCGCCAGGAACATGTAACCAATCTGGCTCATGGTGGAGTACGCGAGAACGCGTTTGATGTCGGTCTGCACCAGCGCGGCAAAGCCTGCCAGCACCAGCGTAACCGCACCGACAATACCCACCAGATGCAGAATTTCCGGGGTCATCAGGAACAGGCCATGGGTACGCGCAATCAGGTAGACACCGGCGGTAACCATGGTCGCGGCGTGGATCAGCGCGGAGACAGGGGTTGGACCCGCCATCGCGTCGGCCAGCCATGTCTGCAACGGCAGCTGCGCGGATTTACCCACGGCGCCACCCAGCAGCATCAGCGTTGCCCACCACAGCATGTTGTTGCCTGCTTCGAAGTGCGCCGGCGCCAGTTCCACCATTTCGCGGAAGTTCAGCGTGCCCAGTTCGTTGTAGAGAATGAACAACGCGAAAGCGAGGAAGACGTCACCCACGCGGGTCACGACGAACGCTTTCATGGCCGCTGCGCCATTCTTCGGATCGGTGTAGTAGAAACCGATCAGCAGGTAAGAGCACAGACCCACGCCTTCCCAGCCCAGATACATCAGCAGCAGGTTATCGGCCAGCACCAGAACCACCATGCTGGCGATAAACAGGTTGGTGTAGGCGAAGAAGCGGGAGTATCCCTCTTCACCGCGCATGTACCAGGAGGCGAACATGTGGATCAGGAAGCCGACGCCGGTGACCACGGAGAGCATGGTCAGAGACAGACCATCCAGCACCAGGTTGAAACCGATGTTGAAGTTACCGACCGACATCCAGTTCCACAGCGGTACGCTGTAGGCCTGACGTCCATTGTTAAAGAAGTCGATACCCGCATACGCTGTGACCAGCGCAGCCAGGCCGATAGAGCCAATGCCCACGGTGGCAGACAGATTCTCAGACCAGCGGCCGCGAGAAAACGCCAGCAGCACGAAGCCAATCAGCGGAAAAATAATGGTTAAGGCAAGCATGTTCATCCACGCAACTCACTTACTGAATCGATGTTCAGGTTCTGGCGGCGACGATGGAGCTGTAGCAACAGCGCCAGGCCAATACTCGCTTCAGCAGCCGCGAGGCTGATGGCGAGAATGTACATCACCTGACCATCGGTCTGGCCCCAGTAGCTGCCGGCGACCACAAAGGCCAGCGCGGAAGCGTTGATCATGATTTCCAGACCGATCAGCATAAACAGCAGATTGCGGCGGATAACCAGACCGGTTAAGCCCAGAACGAATAAAATCGCAGCGAGGATCAGTCCATGTGTTAAGGGGATCATGCGCGTTCCTCCGTTTTTCTTTTCGCGCGGTCGTCAGTGCGGTTGCTCAGCACCTCGCCGACACGCTCTTCGCGGCCAACGTGGAAGGCCACAACCAGACCCGCCAGCAGCAGCATCGAGGCCAGCTCAACCGCCAGAACGTACGGACCAAACAGGGTGATACCCACGGCTTTCGCGCTGATTGGCGTCCCGTCGATACCCTGGTCGTTGACGCCCAGAATGGCGTAAACAATCACCGCCAGCATGATGGCCGACAGAATCGCCGGGCCAATCCACACCTGCGGTTTTAACCACTGACGTTCCTGCTCAATTTCAGAGCCGCCCAGGTTGAGCATCATCACCACGAACACGAACAGCACCATGATGGCCCCGGCGTAGACGATGATTTCCAGCGCACCGGCGAAGTGCGCGCCCAGCGCAAAGAACACCCCGGAAATAGCCAGCAGCGAGATGATTAAATACAGCAGCGCATGCACCGGATTGGTGTGCGTGATCACTCGCAGCGTAGCCAGGATGGCGATAAGGCCACAGATATAAAAAGCGAATTCCATTGCCCTCTCCTTACGGTAACAGGCTCTTGACGTCGATAGGCTTAGCTTCGTTCTCAGCTTCGCCTTTATCTTTGCCGTCGATTGCCATACCCGCCATCCGGTAGAAGTTATATTCCGGGTATTTGCCCGGACCGGAAATCAGCAGATCCTCTTTCTCGTACACCAGATCCTGACGCTTGTACTCACCCAGCTCAAAGTCTGGAGTCAGCTGAATCGCCGTGGTTGGGCACGCTTCTTCACACAGACCGCAGAAAATGCAGCGTGAGAAGTTGATGCGGAAGAACTCAGGATACCAGCGGCCGTCTACCGTCTCTGCTTTTTGCAAAGAGATACAGCCCACCGGACACGCTACCGCACACAGGTTACAGGCAACGCAACGCTCGGAACCGTCCGGGTCGCGCGTCAGCACGATACGTCCACGGTAGCGCGGCGGCAGATATACCGGCTCTTCCGGGTACATCCGGGTTTCGCGTTTGGCAAACGCATGCAGGCCGATCATCCAGATACTGCGTACCTGGGTGCCGAAACCTACCAATAATTCTTTTAAGGTCATGATCTCAAAGCCCCTTATGGCTGCTGCCAGAGAATGACAGCCGCCGTTACCAACAAGTTGACGAGCGTCAGCGGCAGGCACACTTTCCAGCCGAAGGACATTACCTGGTCATAACGCGGACGCGGTAACGCTGCGCGAATCAAAATGAACATCATCATGAAGAACGCGGTTTTCAGCGCGAACCAGATGAACGGCGGTAAGAACGGGCCATGCCAGCCACCAAAGAACAGGGTTACCATCAACGCCGAAATGGTGACGATACCGATGTACTCGCCCACGAAGAACAGACCGAACTTCATACCGGAATATTCAATGTGGTAACCGTCGGCCAGTTCCTGTTCGGCTTCTGGCTGGTCAAACGGGTGACGGTGACACACCGCCACGCCCGCGATGGCAAAGGTAATAAACCCAAAGAACTGCGGGATAACGTTCCAGATGTCGGCCTGGTTGTTGACGATGTCGGTCATGTTAAATGAACCGGCCTGCGCCACCACGCCCATCAGGGAGAGACCCAGGAACACTTCGTAGCTCAGCGTCTGCGCGGAAGCACGCATCGCACCCAGCAGCGAGTATTTGTTGTTACTGGACCAGCCTGCGAACAGCACCGCGTAAACCGCGAGGCCTGCCATCATCAGGAAGAACAGAATGCCGATGTTCAGGTCAGCGACCACCCAGGTCGGGCTGACCGGAACGATAGCAAACGCCAGCAGCAGCGAGGTGAAGGCGATCATCGGCGCCAGCGTAAAGATCACGCGGTCCGAGAAGCGCGGAACCCAGTCCTCTTTAAAGAACATCTTGATCATGTCCGCGACCAGCTGGAGTGAACCACCCCAGCCCACGCGGTTCGGTCCGTAACGGTTCTGGAACAGACCGAGCAGACGACGTTCACCAAAGCTCATGAACGCGCCGCAGGTGACCACCACCAGCAGAATCACAACCGCTTTCAGAATGCTCAGCAGGATGTCGATAAGATCCGGCGTTAACCAACTCATGCTTTTGCCTCCTGAAGGTTATCAAGATGCGCACCCGCCAGGACCGGCGCGATGCCAGGCATACCCATCGGCAGACCCACCTGCCCTGCTGACAGGCGTTCAGAAATAATCAGCGGCAGGCTGATTGTCTGGCCGTCGTAGCTAAAGGCAATGTTCGCACCCGCGTTAACGCCAAGCTTCGCGGCATCCGCCGGGTTGAGCTTGATGTACGGCTGCGGCATACGCTGCTGGAATACCGGAGAACGCTGGGACATTTCGTCGCTACCGAACAGATGGTAGTACGGTGCAATACGCCAGTGACCTTCCTGCGCCTGGAAGCTCGCCGGAACGGTGGTGAAGAAGTCCAGACCGGTTTCGGAGGCTTCAATCAGACGCACGCCCGGATCGCCGTGGCGCAGGTGACCGCCCACTTCAGCCTGGAATTTGTTCCATGCCTGCGGGGAGTTCCAGCCCGGTGCCCATGCAAACGGGATTTGCGAACGCGGCGCAGACGGCTGGTTGTTCCCTTCCATCGAGAAGGCGAACATGGTGTCTTTATCCTGCGGCTGACGCGGTTCGTGCACGCTGATGTTGGCGCGCATCGCGGTACGACCGCTGTAGCGGTGCGGCTCACGCGCCAGTTTCTGGCCGCGAATGCGGAAGCTTGCATCCGGCGCGGCATCTTTAATACCCGCCAGCTGAGGCAGTTTCTCAACAACCGCGTCGATAACGTGGTCGAGCTGCGTCCAGTCCACTTCACGGCTCTGCACGGTGCTGTGCAGAGAGTGCAGCCAGCGCCAGCTTTCCAGCATCACGGTGTTGCTGTCGTAGTAGGCCGGGTCATAAACCTGGAAGAAACGCTGGGCGCGACCTTCGTTGTTGATCACCGTCCCGTCACTTTCTGCGAAGCTTGCCGCAGAGAGTACGAGATGCGCTTTGTCCATGATCGCGGTGCGCTGATGGTCGATAACCATCACCAGCGGCGCTCTGGAGAGCGCGGCGTCAACGCGAGCGGCAGAAGCATGGCGATGCAGGTCATTTTCCAGCACCACAACGGCGTCAGCGGCACCGGATTCCAGTTCGCTTAACGCAGCTTCCAGCGAGCCGCCGCCAATCATGCCCAGACCAATGCTGTTCACCGCACGGGCAATCATGGTCACACCGACGTCAGCACCGCGGCCTTTCAGGGCTTTGGCCACGTTGGCTGCGGCCTGAATGATCTCTGCGCTACCGGCGTTAGTACCGGAAATAATCAGCGGTTTCTTCGCCCCCGCCAGCGCCTGAACAATCACGTCGACCTTGTTTTGCAGGTCGCGATCCAGTTCAACGGCCGGCGAGTTGCTGTCCAGCGCGTGGGCAATGGCAAATCCGAGGCGCGCCTGATCTTCAACCGGCGCGCAGTAGGTCCACGCCGCGATATCGTCCAGACGGGTGTTGTCGACGTTAGTCACAAACAGAGGATGCTTCGCGCGCTGACCGATGTTGAGGATGGCCGCAATCTGCCAGTCAGCCACTTTCTGCGCCGCTGCCATTTCACGTGCTTTGCCTTTCACCGCCTGACGAACCGCCAGGGCCGCGCGTGCGCCAGTCTGCGTCAGATCTTCACCCAGCACCAGAACCGCATCATAAGATTCGATTTCGCGCAGCGCAGGCGTGTGAATGCCGCCTTCACGCAGCACTTTCAGCACCAGCTGGAGACGTTCCTGCTCGCCCTGGGCGATACCGGTGTAGAAGTTTTCCGCCCCAACCAGCTCGCGCAGCGCGAAGTTGCTTTCGATGCTGGCGCGCGGGGAGCCAATGCCGATCACTTTCTTCGACTGACGCAGAATATCTGCCGCGCCCTGCATCGCCTGCTCAGCGTTGAGGGTAATGACGTCATCGCCACGGCGCTGAACCGGCTGACGCGGACGGTCTTTCAGGTTCACATAGCCATAGCCGAAACGACCGCGGTCGCAGAGGAAGTAGTGGTTAACGGTACCGTTGTAACGGTTTTCGATACGACGCAGTTCGCCGTAACGTTCACCCGGGCTGGTGTTACAGCCAAGGGAACACTGCTGGCAGATGCTTGGCGCAAACTGCATGTCCCATTTACGGTTGTAACGTTCAGAGTGGGTTTTATCCGTGAATACGCCGGTCGGACAGATTTCTACCAGGTTACCGGAGAATTCGCTTTCAAGGGTACCGTCTTCCGGACGACCGAAGTAGACGTTGTCATGCGCGCCATATACGCCCAGATCCTGACCGTCTGCATAATCTTTGTAGTAACGCACGCAGCGGTAGCAGGCGATGCAGCGGTTCATTTCGTGAGAGATGAACGGCCCCAGATCCTGGTTACGGTGGGTACGTTTGGTAAAGCGATAGCGACGGAAGCTGTGACCGGTCATGACGGTCATATCCTGAAGGTGGCAGTTACCGCCCTCCTCACACACCGGACAGTCGTGCGGGTGGTTGGTCATCAACCACTCCACCACGCTTTCACGGAACTGTTTGGCTTCTTCGTCATCAATCGAAATAAAGGTGCCTTCGGCGGCTGGCGTCATACAGGACATCACCAGGCGACCACGCGTGTCTTCCGCGTTTTGATATTGCTTCACCGCACACTGGCGGCAAGCACCGACGCTGCCCAGCGCCGGATGCCAGCAAAAGTACGGAATATCGAGGCCAAGAGACAGACAAGCTTCCAGCAGGTTGTCCGCCCCGTTGACTTCGTATTCTTTGCCGTCTACATGAATCGTAGCCATTAGCATGCTTCCAGTTGGCTCGGCCGAAACCGAGCGTTAATCAAAATTCTGTTTTTACCAGCGCGCTTTCAGCAGGTTCGGCTGAATACCATTGATCGAATGGGTATTGCTGAACGGCTGCTTGATGCCTGCTTCGAATTCGTCGCGGAAATATTTAATCGCGCTTTGCAGCGGCTCGACGGCGCCCGGTGCGTGGGCACAGAAGGTTTTACCCGGTCCTAAGAATCGACACAGTTGCTCAAGTGTCTCGATATCGCCAGGCTGGCCTTCGCCACGTTCGATAGCACGCAGGATCTTCACGCTCCACGGCAGACCATCACGGCACGGTGTGCACCAGCCGCAGGACTCGCGGGCGAAGAACTCTTCCAGGTTACGCACCAGGGATACCATGCCGATCTCGTGGTCGACGGCCATCGCCAGCGCGGTACCCAGACGGCTACCTGCTTTACCAATGCTTTCGAACTCCATTGGCAGGTCAAGGTGGGCTTCGGTCAGGAAGTCCGTCCCTGCCCCACCCGGCTGCCAGGCTTTGAATTTCAGGCCATCGCGCATGCCGCCGGCGTAGTCTTCAAGAATTTCCCGTGCGGTGGTGCCGAACGGCAGCTCCCAGACGCCAGGGTTCTTCACCCGACCGGAGAAGCCCATCAGCTTGGTACCAGCATCTTTGCTTGAGGAGATGCCCTGATACCACTCCACGCCGTTCGCAAGGATCGCCGGGACGTTACACAGGGTTTCGACGTTGTTGACGCAGGTCGGTTTACCCCACACGCCGGAGCTTGCCGGGAACGGTGGCTTGGAGCGCGGGTTCGCGCGGCGGCCTTCCAGGGAGTTAATCAGCGCGGTTTCTTCACCGCAGATATAACGCCCGGCACCGGTGTGCACGAACAGCTCGAAGTCAAACCCGGTGCCCAGGATGTTTTTACCCAGCAGTCCCGCTTCGGTGGCTTCGGCAATCGCGCGACGCAGGTTTTCCGCCGCTTCGATGTATTCGCCGCGCAGGAAGATGTAGCCACGGTACGCTTTCAGCGCGAACGCGGAGATCAGCATGCCTTCCACCAGCAGGTGCGGCAGCTGTTCCATCAGCAGACGGTCTTTATAGGTACCCGGCTCCATTTCATCGGCGTTACACAGCAGGTAACGGATGTTCATGGATTCATCTTTCGGCATCAGGCTCCACTTCAGACCGGTGGAGAAGCCCGCACCACCGCGGCCTTTCAGGCCAGACTCTTTCACCGCGTTAACGATGTCGTCCGGCGCCATGCCGCCAAGGGCTTTACGCGCACCGGCATAGCCGTTTTTGCTCTGATATTCGTCGAGCCATACCGGCTGTTTGTCATCACGCAGACGCCAGGTCAGCGGATGCGTCTCAGCAGTACGAATTACAGTTTTCATTTGTACTGCTCCAGCAGGTCAGGAATCGCTTCCGGCGTCAGATGGCTGTGAGTGTCCTCATCAATCATCATGGTCGGCCCCTTGTCGCAGTTACCCAGGCAGCAGGTTGGCAGCAGAGTAAAACGTCCGTCGAACGTGGTCTGGCCCGGCTTAATATTGAGTTTCTTCTCAATCGCAGCCTGAATGCCCTGATAACCGGTGATGTGGCAGACCACGCTGTCACAGTAGCGGATCACATGGCGGCCTACCGGCTGACGGAAGATCTGGCTGTAGAACGTGGCTACGCCTTCTACGTCACTTGCCGAAATGCCCAGCACTTCTGCGATCGCATAGATCGCCCCATCCGGCACCCAACCACGCTGTTTCTGTACGATTTTCAGCGCTTCAATGGACGCCGCACGCGGGTCTTCGTAGTGGTGCATCTCGTGCTCAATGGCGGCACGCTCTGCTTCACTCAGCTCAAAAGCCTCGGTTTGTGGTTGTTGATTCTCGTGCATAATTAGCGGTCCACATCTGACATAACAAAATCGATACTACCCAGATACACAATCAGGTCGGAGACCAGACTGCCGCGAATGGCGGCCGGGATCTGCTGCAAGTGCGCGAAGCTTGGCGTACGCACGCGGGTGCGGTAGCTCATGGTGCTGCCGTCGCTGGTGAGGTAGTAGCTGTTGATACCCTTGGTCGCTTCAATCATCTGGAAGGATTCCTGTGCCGGCATGACCGGGCCCCAGGAAACTTGCAGGAAGTGGGTGATCAGGGTCTCGATATGTTGCAGCGTGCGCTCTTTCGGTGGCGGCGTCGTCAGCGGGTGATCCGCCTTGAACGGGCCTTCCGGCATGTTGTTGAGGCACTGCTCAAGGATGCGCAGGCTCTGGCGCAGCTCTTCCACTTTCAGCATCACGCGGGTGTAGCAGTCGGAAACACCGCCGCCAACCGGGACTTCAAAGTCGAAGTTCTCGTAACCAGAGTAAGGACGCGCTTTACGCACGTCGAAATCAATCCCGGTCGCACGCAGGCCAGCACCGGTAGTCCCCCACTCCAGCGCTTCTTTCGCGCCGTAGGCAGCAACGCCCTGGGAACGGCCTTTCAGGATGGAGTTACGCAGCGCAGCTTTCTCGTAAGACGCCAGACGTTTCGGCATCCAGTCGAGGAATTCACGCAGCAGACGGTCCCAACCGCGCGGCAGATCGTGCGCCACACCACCGATGCGGAACCAGGCTGGGTGCATACGGAAACCGGTAATCGCTTCTACCAGATCGTAGATTTTCTGACGGTCGGTAAAGGCGAAGAAGACCGGCGTCATCGCGCCGACGTCCTGAATGAACGTGGAGATGTACAGCAGGTGGCTGTTAATACGGAACAGTTCAGACAGCATTACGCGAATCACGTTAACGCGATCCGGGACGGTGATGCCTGCCAGTTTCTCAACGGCCAGCACGTATGGCATTTCGTTCACGCAGCCGCCGAGGTATTCGATACGGTCGGTATACGGAATGTAGCTGTGCCAGGACTGACGCTCGCCCATCTTCTCGGCACCACGGTGGTGGTAGCCGATGTCAGGCACGCAGTCGACAATCTCTTCGCCGTCAAGCTGAAGGATAATACGGAAAGCACCGTGCGCAGACGGGTGGTTCGGACCGAGGTTGAGGAACATGAAGTCCTCGTTTTCGGTGCCGCGCTTCATGCCCCAGTCTTCCGGCTTGAAGGTCAGCGCTTCCATCTCCAGATCCTGCTTGGCTTTGGTTAGCTCAAACGGGTCGAATTCGGTGGCGCGTGCCGGGTAGTCTTTACGCAGCGGGTGGCCGGTCCAGGTCTGCGGCATCATGATGCGCGTCAGATGCGGGTGGCCGTCGAAGGTCATGCCGAACATTTCCCAGGTTTCACGCTCGTACCAGTTGGCGTTCGGGAAAAGTTTGGTGATCGTCGGCAGATGCATGTCGTTTTCAGACAATGCCACCTTGAGCATGATATCCGTGTTGCGGTCTATTGAGATCAGGTGGTAGAAAACGGAAAAATCCGCGGCAGGGAGACCCTGGCGGTGCGTTCTCAGACGTTCGTCCATGCCGTGTAAGTCAAACAGCATGACGTAAGGTTTTGGCAATTTCTTGAGGAAATCGACAACTTCCAGTAATTGCTCACGCTTCACCCAAACAACGGGTACCCCGGTGCGGGTGGCCTGAACAGTAAAGGCATCCGGCCCAAAACGGTTGCGCAGTTCGCCAATGACCGGGTCATCGAGATGATCCCGAGTCTGCCAGGCGGCTTCTTGCGCGGTTAAGTCGGTCATATTGTTCACCATTGCAAATGGTCCGTGGTGACTGTTAAGCCTGGCTTCGCGCTATTTGAGTAGTGATATGCGAAGGTGTTCTCCAGGCCCACAGGCGCAAATTAAATTTCGTCAGGCGTACGCAGGTTGGTGACGGCAATACGTTCACCACGTTTACGCTCGCGCTCAGACTGCATGTTCGCGCGATAGACACCCTGATCGCCAACAACCCATGAAAGCGGGCGGCGTTCTTTACCAATTGACTCCTGGAGCAGCATCAGCGCCTGCATATAGGCCTCTGGACGCGGCGGGCAACCCGGGATGTACACATCCACCGGAATGAACTTATCAACGCCCTGCACAACGGAATAAATGTCGTACATACCGCCGGAGTTTGCACATGCGCCCATGGAGATAACCCATTTTGGCTCCAGCATCTGGTCATAAAGACGCTGAATAACCGGTGCCATCTTGGTAAAGCAGGTCCCTGCCACCACCATCAGGTCAGCCTGACGCGGAGAAGCACGCAGTACCTCGGCCCCAAAACGCGCAACGTCATGCACCGCAGTGAATGACGTCACCATTTCAACGTAGCAGCAAGAAAGGCCAAAGTTGTATGGCCAGATGGAGTTCTTACGACCCCAGTTGACCATGTCGTGCATGGCATGTTCGAGCTTGCCCATGTACACGCTTTTGTTGACTTCTTGCTCCAGGGGGTCGGTTACGATCTCCTGTTTTTGCAGGGGGTAACGGTCATTCTCACCGTTAGGATCTATGCGGGTGAGCGTATAATCCATCTTATTGCCTCGCTGTTACTGCTGACGATTAGAGATACTGTTTTCCGGGTTGATGTGTTCACGGCGTGAACGCACAGGTGTCCAGTCCAGCGCGCCAATACGCACCAGATAAACCAGACCGGCCAGTAACACTAAAATGAAAATTGCGGCCTCGACAAAGCCCACCCAACCACTTTCGCGAATGGAGGTAGACCACGCGAAGAGGTAAAGCGCTTCCACGTCAAAAATGACGAAGAACATGGCTACCAGGTAAAACTTGGCAGACAGGCGTAAGCGAGCGGTACCTACTGAATCAATACCTGATTCGAAAGGTGTGTTTTTGTGCCTTGCGCGGGCGCGACCGCCCAGGAACCAGCCGCCGACTAACATCAGGCAGCACAGGCCAATGGCTACAATAAGAAAGATTGCGAATGCCCAGTGATGAGCGATGATTTCTGTGGATGTTGACATACTCATTGCTTACTCATCAAAAGTGATACCGACGACACTGCTCTTGCTGGCAGATGGGCATCACATCGATTCATGGGGAGGAACAAAATAACCTTACACTAACTGTCAGAAATGAGACATAGACAGCAAAATGATGGGGTTTTTTACTCCTTTCTATAACCTTTTGTCAACTTTAACAAAGGTTTCTTCACATTAAATTACAACGTGCGATTCTCATTAACATTTGGTGCCCTTTAACCCTGGTGGGTACATGACTTTCCGTCAAATGCATCTTGTTGAATCGTGTCCGTTTTGGAAGTA
This sequence comes from Enterobacter cloacae complex sp. AR_0002, assembly GCF_001922365.1. Taxonomy (NCBI): domain Bacteria; kingdom Pseudomonadati; phylum Pseudomonadota; class Gammaproteobacteria; order Enterobacterales; family Enterobacteriaceae; genus Enterobacter; species Enterobacter cloacae complex sp. AR_0002. The sequence continues at coordinate 379,156 of NZ_CP018814.1, read as the reverse complement.
AAAAAAATAACCCTCCTATTTTGACAGGATTTGCCAACGATTCCTCCCCCCAAATGGGAGTATTTTCTTGATCTGAGACACGCTTTTGTTAATTCAATCAAAAAAACAGCAACATATTTCCTGTTTTTTTAACATCGGTGGGGTATGAGGTAAGTTAGTACAGGTCTTGTTTACATCTTAATCAAAAGCATTTTCTGCATTGATAAATAAGCGGTATTTGCTTTATCCCTGCTCCGCCCGCGGTTATGAATAGCAAAAAAAACCACTCGCAGGAAAAAATCATGCGAGTGGCTCTTTTTTGCACTTACATTTTGTTACGAGAATTTTGAGGGAATGATCACTCAAAATCCCCTTCCACAATCAGGGAGTCATCCCCTCCTTCGGGAGTAACAGCCGCGTACTGCCATGGATTGTGGTAGTTTTCCATTGCCTCGAATACCACTTTTGCCAGCTCGTTGTTGCTGGCGGCGTTATGGCACAGCAGGTACTCCGTATCCGGCAACGACGGGAGTCCCTCGGATTGACCCAGCACACGCAGATCGGGGCTCATCATTTCCACCGGACGGGCCGTTACGCCAAGCCCAGCCTTCACCGCCGCTCGCACTGCGGGCAAGGTTGACGCCACGTACGCCAGGCGCCATGGAATACTGGCTTCGTTGAGTGCTGCCAGCACCATATCGCGGAATGGACTGGGATCATCCAGCAGGACCAGGGGTATCGGCTCACTTTTCTGCAATACATACTCCGCGGCACAGTACCAGTGCGTTGGAGAAGTACGCAGCGTCAGGCTGTCAAACTGGCCAGGTCGATGCGTGGTGACCACCAGGTCAACCTCGTTTTCTGTCAGCATCTCAACCATGAAGGCATTGCGTTTAACGCTAACGTCCAGGGCAAGCTTCGGATAAACCGAGCTAATTCGGTTGAGAAGGAAGGGTAAAATGGTATCTGCTGATTCATCTGACGCCCCTAATGTTAACACTCCCTGAAGGTTGCTAAACATTAATGACATACAGGCTTCATCATTAAAGCGCAGTATCTTTCTGGCATAACCCAGAAGCTGAATACCATGTTCTGTTAAAAGCTTATTACGCCCATGACGCGCAAAAAGCTCTTTACCAACCAGTTGTTCCAGCCGCTGCATTTGCTGACTCACGGCGGACTGGGTACGGCAAACGGCGGCAGCAGCTGCTGCAAAAGTGTTGAGATCGGCGACCGCAACAAACGTTCTCAGCAGATCGAGGTCGAGATTCATTATCGGACGATTTGCATTTATCATATCTTTTCACTTTCAGGTTGCTCGTGCGGAGCTGCCCGGGTTGAAGCTGTGTGTAACAGTTAAGCAATTCCTTCTGAAGAGTTTCCCTCGCATCCCGGCCCGGCAGACTGCCTGACAGATAGTTATTGTACTGCGGTATATCACCAGTCAGAAATCACGTTTCATGACGTTATTTTTATTCTCTTGCGTCCAGGATATTTCGTTGTTTGCAGGTCGATGTAAATACCATAAAAAGTAAGACATGTTTTCTGCCATCTATATCGCAGCGTTGCCAGCGTAGCAAGATGTGACTTACCCAATCAGCCAGAGATAACTTTAACAATAACAATCGATTAATACAGAAAAGCAGAAGCCGATATACGTAACAGGCCTATCGCTATGCTGCATTCCCGAAACACATCTTAACCCAAATCCACTATATTTATAAGTCTTATTGCAATATTAAGGAGTTACCGCCAATGATAAGCAACTACACTCTTTTTATTAAAATTAACGAAAGTTGCATTTTCGTCGTTAATAATAAATAAAGTTTAATTTAGATTCAGGCCATTCATTAATAACCCTTAACATTAATTTCACATGAGTAACTTTTAGCCTGGCTTTGCTAATATGGCAATCGGTATCTCAGCATTCAGGTTTTACGAATGATCACTCAGGGGGACTAATGCATCAGCCCGGATCGTCTTTTTATTTACACCAGAATAAAATTCATAGTTACATGCAATTTTTAGCATAAAAAACCCATTAATAACCTTTATTACGATAAATTCAGGCACAAAATCACTCCCTCGTTAGAGTAAGCGATCACAGCGACATTCCCCGGTGGAACGAAATCTTCTTCTGTGCGCCCTTCAAAACGAAGCGCGGTGGGAGTACATTGTTCCGTGCACACTTCCACGGCAGGAAGTTGCAATAATAGCGAAAAGGTTAAAGGTTCATGTCCCCTATCGAAAAATCCAGCAAGCTCGACAACGTCTGTTACGACATCCGTGGCCCGGTACTCAAAGAGGCAAAACGCCTTGAAGAGGAAGGCAATAAGGTTCTGAAACTCAACATCGGCAACCCCGCGCCATTTGGTTTTGAAGCGCCGGATGAGATCCTGGTGGATGTGATCCGTAACCTGCCCACTGCACAAGGCTACTGCGATTCAAAAGGGCTTTACTCCGCCCGTAAAGCCATCATGCAGCACTATCAGGCTCGCGGTATGCGCGACGTCACCGTTGAAGATATCTACATTGGCAACGGTGTCTCGGAACTGATCGTTCAGGCGATGCAGGCGCTCCTGAACAGCGGCGATGAAATGCTGGTTCCTGCCCCAGATTATCCGCTGTGGACGGCTGCGGTGTCCCTGTCCAGCGGTAAAGCGGTGCACTACCTGTGCGACGAATCCTCTGACTGGTTCCCGGATCTGGATGATATTCGCGCCAAAATTACCCCGCGCACCCGGGGTATCGTGATCATTAACCCGAATAACCCGACGGGCGCGGTCTATTCAAAAGAGCTGCTGATGGAGATCGTCGAGATCGCCCGCCAGCATAACCTGATCATCTTTGCCGACGAGATTTACGACAAGATCCTGTACGACGCGGCGCAGCACCACTCTATCGCCGCGCTGGCACCCGATCTGCTAACGGTCACCTTTAACGGACTGTCTAAAACTTACCGCGTTGCCGGTTTCCGTCAGGGCTGGATGGTACTGAACGGTCCGAAAAAACATGCGAAAGGCTACATTGAAGGGCTGGAGATGCTGGCATCCATGCGTCTGTGCGCCAACGTACCGGCGCAACATGCGATCCAGACAGCACTCGGCGGCTATCAAAGCATCAGCGAGTTTATCGTTCCAGGCGGCCGCCTGTATGAACAGCGCAACCGTGCATGGGAATTGATTAATGATATTCCGGGCGTCTCCTGCGTGAAGCCTAACGGCGCGCTGTACATGTTCCCGAAAATCGACGCGAAGCGCTTTAATATTCACGACGACCAGAAAATGGTGCTCGACTTCCTGTTGCAGGAAAAAGTGCTGCTGGTTCAGGGTACGGCGTTTAACTGGCCGTGGCCGGATCACGTGCGTATCGTCACCCTGCCGCGCGAAGACGATCTCGAAATGGCCATCAGCCGCTTCGGGCGCTTCCTCTCCGGGTACCATCAGTAGCGCTGACTATCCGCCGGGTAGCGCTGCGCTTACCCGGCCTGCAACATCCGCAAATTTGCATCTTCCCTCCCCTCCCCGCACAATGAAGTCTGTCGCAGTGAAGACATAAGGTAACCTATGAGTCAGAGTCATTTCTTTGCCCACCTCTCCCGCCTGAAACTCATCAACCGCTGGCCGCTGATGCGCAACGTGCGCACTGAAAATGTGTCTGAGCACAGTTTACAGGTTGCCATGGTCGCGCACGCGCTGGCCGCGATTAAAAACCGCAACTTCAACGGGCAGGTGAATGCCGAACGTATCGCCCTGCTGGCGATGTACCACGATGCATCGGAAGTGCTGACCGGGGATCTGCCTACGCCGGTGAAATATTTCAACTCGCAGATTGCCCAGGAATATAAAGCTATTGAGAAGATTGCCCAGCAGAAGCTGATTGACATGGTGCCTGAAGAGCTGCGCGATATCTTCGGGCCGCTCATCGACGAGCATCAGTATACGGAAGAGGAGAAATCCCTGGTTAAGCAGGCCGATGCGCTGTGCGCCTACCTGAAGTGTCTGGAAGAGCTGTCCGCCGGGAATAACGAATTTTTACTGGCAAAAACGCGTCTGGAAAAAACGCTGGAATCTCGTCGCAGCGAAGAGATGGACTACTTTATGCGCGTGTTTGTGCCGAGCTTCCATTTGTCACTGGATGAGATTAGCCAGGATTCGCCGCTGTAGTTTTTTGCCGGGTGGCGGCTCCGCCTGACCCGGCCTACGTTTCTGCACTCACGCTAAAACGGGAATAACACCGGAATTAACACCACGCATACCAGCATTACCAGCACGGTGAACGGCACACCCAGCTTCACGAAATCACTGAAACTATAATTCCCGGGCCCCAGCACCAGCGTATTGACCGGGGAAGAGACCGGCGTCATAAATGCCGCGGACGCCGCCATCGCAACCATCATCGCAAACGGATACGGCGAAACGCCCATCGATTTTGCCATCGCCAGTGCAATGGGCGCCATCAGCACCGCCGTTGCGGTATTGGAGATGAACAAACCAATGGTGGCGCACATGACGAACAGGCAAACCATCATCAGGTACGGACCATATCCCCCGCCCGCGTCCATTAAGCCTTTTACGATCAAATCCACCCCGCCGGTTTTCTGTAGCGCCAGGGCGAAGGGCATCATCCCGACGATGAGAATAATGCTCGGCCAGTGAATCGCTTTGTAAGCGCTTTCTGCGTCGATACAGCGGAATTTGCCCATTAACAGACAGGCGATTATTGCCGCCACCGGGTTAGGGATCTCGTCCGTCAGCATCAGGGCAACCATCAATACCAGGCAAAAAATTGCATGGGGCGCCTGGCTGTGCGCCGGTGATGCATCGCTCTCTTCAATCGGCATATTTAGCACCACAAAATCGCGGCCTTTCTGCCCGAGCTGGCTAATCAGTTTCCAGTTGCCGACCACGAGGAAGATATCCCCCAGCAGGATCGGCTCATCCACCACCGCCCCTTCAAGGGCTACGCCATCGCGCTTCAGGCCTACCACGTTGAGGCCATAGCGGGTACGAAAGCCGATTTCACGCACGGTTTTGCCCAATAACTCCGATTCCGGGATCAGCGACACCTCGGCCATTCCCACATCCAGCGCCTGGTCAGAGAAATACTCGCCGCGCAGGACCATCGGCTCCAGCAGCTGCTCACTACAAAACTCCCGCAGATCCACGTCTGCGGTGGACATATCAATCAGCAGGACGTCACGCGCGCGAAACTCTGACACCCCGTTCACGTTAACGATCACCCGACGAAAACGACGCCAGCGCTCAACCCCGATGACGTTCGCGCCATAGCGTTCGCGTAGCTTAAGGTCATCCAGCCTCTGCCCCACCATAGGCGACCCCGGGCGGATAGCCAGACGTCGGGCACGCCCGGTCAGACGATACTCTTTAATCAGATCGCGGAAAGAGCGCCGCTTCCAGCCCTCTTTGGCTTTATCCTGCTTCTCCCCTTTCAGCGCAAAACGGGTCAATAGCATATAGATAATGCCCATCACCAGTACCACCAGCCCGATCGGCGTAACGCTGAAAAAGCTAAACCCCTCAAGCCCCTCACGGATCAGTTCGCTGTTCACGACGAGGTTCGGCGGCGTCGCGACCAGCGTCATCATGCCGCTGATGAGCCCGGCGAAGCTCAACGGCATCATCAGCCGCGAAGGGGAGATCTGCATCCTCATGCAGACGCTCAGCACGACCGGAATAAAGATGGCCACGACGCCCGTAGAGCTCATAAACGCGCCCAGCCCGGCGACCGTCAGCATCAGGTAAATCAGCATTTTGGTTTCGCTGCTGCCCGCCACCTTCACCAGCCACGACCCCATCATCGTCGCCACGCCGGTGCGTACCAGCCCGTCGCCAATAATAAACAGAGCGGCAATCAAAATAACGTTGGGATCGCTAAACCCGGAAAAGGCTTCCGGCAGGGAAAGGGTACCGCTTAGAACGAATGCGACAATCACAAACAGGGCGACGGCATCCATGCGCACCTTGCCCGTGGCAAAAAGAATGATGGCGATTAACAGCAGGCTCAGGACCCAAATCAGTTCACCGTTCACAACATGTCCTTGTCAGTGGAGGAGAAGCAATTCTGCCATAAAAAAGCCCCGGTAATGCGGGGCTATATCATGGGATTACATTTTTAGCGAGACGGTTACAACTCCGTCTGACGCCTTCGAGACGTCGATGGCGGTCAGGGTGTTAAGCACGAAATCCGCCTCCTCCAGCCGGGGGGAACCCGCCGGGACGTTAACGGCAATGACGTGGCTGCCGGCGTTCAGCCCGGCCAGCACGCCTGCCGCCGCGTCTTCCACCACCACGCACTCTGCTGGCGCAAGGCCGAGCAGTTCAGCGCCGAGCAGGAACGCATCCGGTTCAGGCTTGCCGCGCTTCACGCGCTCAGCGGTAATGAAGACGTCCGGCGTCGGCAAACCTGCCGCCTTATGGCGTGCATGCGCGACGGGAACCGAGCCGGAGGTGACGATAGCCCACGGGATCTGCGCTTCATTCAGGTGCTCAAGCAGTTCACGCGCACCGGGCAGCGCGGTGATACCCTCGGTATCGGTAGCTTCAATCTGCTCAAGATAGCGGAACTCCGCCTGAATCTCTTCCTCAGAACGTCCCGCCAGGAAGTGCCGCAATGAGGTAATGGCCTGTTTGCCATGGATGAAATTCAGTACGTCCTGATGGTCAATGCCGTGCCGGTCGGCCCAGTGGCACCACGAGCGCTCCACCACCGGCAGCGAATCCACCAGCGTACCGTCCAGATCAAACAGAAAACCTTTACACTGCACACGCACCTCCGTCAGGCATTAATGATTTGTTGAATTTCGTTGCTGCTTAAATGGTACTGACGCGGACAGGCGTGCCACGCGCTCAGCATACGTTGATACTTATCCCACATCGGGGTCTGGGCGTTGAAGCCGTGCGTACCCGCATCAAAATGGGTGTAGCGCCCTTCGGTATTCACCATAAAGCGTACATAGCTCAGATAGCGCGCTTCCGTCGCAGCATCAAAGCCCAGGAACGTCACGCGGCGCTCGTCAATGGTCTGCTGGTCCTTCAGATTGGTCCAGGACACATGCAGCGCATGGTACATCTCCATGATGTCGATAACGATACGGCAGGTTTCCTCTTTCAGTTCGCCAAATTCGCGATCCAGTTCGCGCATCTGCAAGCCAAAACCACGTTCAACAATGGTTTGCAGGCGGCTGTAGCGCGCAGCGTTATCGGGATCAAGCATAGTCATCATCTTGTACTGGTTAGACAAAATCAGACGTTGAGCATGGGTCATTTCCATCTTTCGACTCCTGTAGCGCATTGCACTGTAAAAAAAAGACACGGTAACTGATTGTTACTGTGCCTTCTTTTGGTCGTCGTTTCGATGATCAATCACAAGTCATCGAGGAATGTTTTATCAAGCTGTTTAAACGCACGCTTGAGGGTATCCGCCAGCGCCTGATAGTCCGGCTTACCTTCAACCGGTGCCAGCGCCTGGCCAGCCTCTTCCAGTTTTCCACGCACTTCATAAAACCAGTGTAAAATAGAAGGCGGAAGTGGCGTGACGGAACGTTTACCTAACCACCATAGCCCCTGCATCGGCAGGCTTAACGCAAAGAGCGCCGTCGCGACGGCAGGGCCAAGCTGCCCACCTAACGCTATCTGCCAGCACAGGGTAAAAACGGCAATCGGGGGCATAAAGCGAATCGCATAGCGCGTGGCGCGAATAGTGCGATTTTCAATAAACATGGGCGCGAGGCGCTTTTCCATCGGCCATGTCTTTGCGTAATGCTGTCCCCGACGAAACAGACTAAAAAAGTTCACGGACGGGATTTCGGGTGTCGACATGGCTGTACCTCAACTTCACATATAAAAATTAAAATTTTCGTGCAAAACCACAACAGGCTATGACAACGTTCAAAATATTTTGTCATCGCTACCCCGTATCGGGTATCCTGTGCCAGCCTGATAGGGCCGTAGACGATAAGCGTTAACTCGTCAAATTATCGCATATTATGCCATTGTCTGAAAAATGTTCAAAATGGCTTAAAATCATAGGTATTTCTTTCATCCTGCCAGAATGTTCGTTTGGCATGATGTTAATCATAAATGTCTGGGTCAGCATGCGTTACGCTTTTAGACTCACTGACGTTTTTTTAGCCACGTATCAATAATAGGTACTTCCATGTCGAGTAAGTTAGTACTGGTTCTGAACTGCGGTAGCTCCTCACTGAAATTCGCCATCATCGATGCGCTCAACGGTGACGAGTACCTCTCTGGTTTGGCCGAATGTTTCCATCTGCCTGAAGCACGTATCAAGTGGAAGATGGACGGCAGCAAACAAGAAGCGGCTTTAGGTGCAGGCGCCGCTCACAGTGAAGCGCTGAACTTTATCGTTAACACTATTCTGGCACAAAAACCAGAACTGTCTGCTCAGCTGACCGCAATTGGTCACCGTATCGTCCACGGCGGCGAAAAATACACCAGTTCCGTGGTAATCGACGACTCCGTGATTCAGGGTATCAAAGACTCTGCGTCTTTCGCACCGCTGCATAACCCGGCTCACCTGATCGGTATCGCTGAAGCACTGAAATCCTTCCCGAGTCTGAAAGACAAAAACGTGGCCGTGTTTGATACTGCGTTCCATCAGACCATGCCGGAAGAGTCTTACCTCTATGCCCTGCCATACAGCCTGTACAAAGAGCACGGCGTCCGTCGTTACGGCGCACACGGCACCAGCCACTTCTATGTGACTCAGGAAGCCGCAAAAGTGCTGAACAAGCCGGTAGAAGAAGTCAACATTATCACCTGCCACCTGGGCAACGGTGGTTCTGTTTCCGCTATCCGCAACGGTAAGTGTGTTGACACCTCTATGGGTCTGACCCCGCTGGAAGGTCTGGTGATGGGTACCCGTTCCGGTGATATCGACCCGGCGATCATCTTCCACCTGCACGACACCCTGGGCATGAGCGTTGACGACATCAACAAAATGCTGACCAAAGAGTCTGGCCTGCTGGGCCTGACCGAGGTCACCAGCGACTGCCGTTACGTTGAAGACAACTACGCAGAAAAAGCTGACGCTAAACGTGCAATGGACGTTTATTGCCACCGCCTGGCGAAGTACATCGGTTCTTACACCGCGCTGATGGAAGGCCGTCTGGATGCTGTTATCTTCACCGGTGGTATCGGTGAGAACGCGGCAATGGTACGTGAACTGTCCCTGGGCAAACTGGGCGTTCTGGGCTTCGAAGTTGATCATGAGCGTAACCTGGCTGCCCGCTTCGGCAAGTCTGGCTTCATCAACAAAGAAGGCACCCGCCCTGCTATCGTTATTCCAACTAACGAAGAGCTGGTCATCGCGCAAGACGCACACCGCCTGACTGCCTGATTCCACACCGCCAGCAATGCTGGCGGTGCTGTTTTGTAACCCGCCCAACGCGGCGGTAACGAAAGAGGATAAACCGTGTCCCGTACTATTATGCTGATCCCTACCGGAACCAGCGTCGGCCTGACCAGCGTCAGCCTCGGCGTGATCCGCGCTATGGAACGCAAAGGCGTTCGTCTGAGCGTCTTTAAGCCTATCGCCCAGCCACGTGCCGGTGGCGATGCGCCAGACCAGACCACCACCATCGTTCGCAAGAACTCCAATCTGCCAGCGGCTGAACCGCTGAAGATGAGCCACGTTGAATCTCTGCTCTCCAGCAACCAGAAAGACGTGCTGATGGAAGAGATCATTGCCAACTACCACGCAAACGCGCAGGACGCGGAAGTGGTGCTGGTTGAAGGCCTGGTCCCGACCCGTAAACACCAGTTTGCCCAGTCTCTGAACTTTGAAATCGCGAAAACCCTGAACGCAGAGATCGTTTTTGTAATGTCTCAGGGCACGGATACCCCAGAGCAGCTGAAAGAGCGTATCGAACTGACGCGCAGCAGCTTCGGCGGTGCGAAAAACACCAGCATCACCGGCGTGATTGTTAACAAGCTGAACGCGCCAGTAGATGAGCAGGGCCGTACGCGTCCTGACCTGTCCGAAATTTTTGACGACTCCTCCAAAGCGAAAGTCATCAAAGTTGACCCGGCTAAGTTGCAGGATTCCAGCCCGCTGCCTGTTCTGGGCGCGGTGCCATGGAGCTTCGATCTGATTGCCACCCGTGCAATCGATATGGCGCGTCACCTGAACGCCACCGTGATCAACGAAGGCGATATCAACACCCGCCGCGTGAAGTCCGTAACCTTCTGCGCACGTAGCATTCCACACATGCTGGAACACTTCCGCGCAGGTTCCCTGCTGGTGACCTCTGCTGACCGTCCAGACGTGCTGGTTGCAGCGTGCCTGGCTGCGATGAACGGCGTGGAAATCGGTGCAATTCTGCTGACCGGCGGCTATGAAATGGACGCGCGTATCAGCAAGCTGTGCGAACGTGCGTTCGCCACTGGCCTGCCAGTCTTCATGGTGAACACCAACACCTGGCAGACCTCCCTGAGCCTGCAAAGCTTCAACCTCGAAGTGCCGGTTGATGACCACGAGCGTATCGAGAAAGTTCAGGAATACGTTGCGGGCTACATCAATGCGGACTGGATCGAATCCCTGACGGCGACCTCCGAGCGCAGCCGTCGTCTGTCTCCTCCAGCCTTCCGTTACCAGCTGACCGAGCTGGCGCGTAAAGCGGGCAAACGCGTGGTTCTGCCAGAAGGCGACGAACCACGTACCGTTAAAGCGGCAGCCATCTGTGCAGAACGCGGTATCGCGACCTGTGTGCTGCTGGGTAACCCGGATGAGATCAACCGCGTTGCGGCGTCTCAGGGCGTTGAGCTGGGCGCTGGCATTGAGATCGTTGACCCGGAAGTGGTTCGCGAAAGCTACGTTGCTCGCCTGGTTGAACTGCGTAAGAACAAGGGCATGACCGAAGCCGTTGCGCGCGAGCAGCTGGAAGACAACGTCGTGCTGGGTACGCTGATGCTGGAGCAGGACGAAGTTGACGGTCTGGTTTCCGGTGCGGTTCACACCACCGCGAACACCATCCGTCCACCGTTGCAGTTGATCAAAACCGCACCGGGCAGCTCTCTGGTCTCCTCCGTGTTCTTCATGCTGCTGCCTGAACAGGTTTATGTTTACGGCGACTGCGCGATCAACCCGGATCCAACCGCAGAGCAGCTGGCAGAAATCGCTATCCAGTCTGCGGACTCCGCGATTGCCTTCGGTATCGAACCGCGCGTCGCGATGCTCTCCTACTCCACCGGTACCTCTGGTGCAGGTAGTGACGTAGAGAAAGTCCGTGAAGCGACCCGCATTGCGCAGGAAAAACGTCCGGATCTGATGATCGACGGCCCGCTCCAGTACGATGCCGCGGTAATGGCTGACGTGGCGAAATCCAAAGCGCCGAACTCGCCGGTTGCAGGTCGCGCTACCGTGTTCATCTTCCCGGATCTGAACACCGGTAACACCACCTATAAAGCGGTACAGCGTTCAGCAGACCTGATCTCCATCGGGCCAATGCTGCAAGGCATGCGCAAACCTGTGAACGACCTGTCCCGTGGTGCGCTGGTAGACGATATCGTCTACACCATCGCGCTGACGGCGATCCAGTCTTCGCAGCAGCAGTAATGTTTTGCCGGATGGCGCTTCGCTTATCCGGCCTACAGGACCGTAGGCCCGGTAAGCGCCAGCGCCACCGGGCAACAAAAAGGCGACCACACGGTCGCCTTTTTTTATTACAACAGCTCCCGCGCCGCCGACACAATGTCATGTGCCGTCAGGCCATACTCCTTTTGCAAGAAGTCCTGCGTGCCCACCTGACCATATCGTTCCTTCACCCCCACCCGACGCAGGGGCACCGGACAGGTTTCCACCAGCACTTCCGCCACCGCCGACCCCAGCCCGTTGTGAATGCTGTGGTTTTCGCAGGTCACAATACGCCCGGTTTTCTCGGCATAGTTTTTCACCAGCATCCGATCGATAGGCTTCAGGGTAAACATGTCGATGACCGCTGCGCTTACCCCTTCCTGCTCCAGCTGGCGCGCCGCCTCCAGCGCTTCCGCCACCATAATGCCGTTAGCAATCAAGGTAATATCGGTTCCCTCGCGCAGCACGTTGCCCTTGCCGATGGTGAAGGTTGACCCCGGGGCATACACGCTCGGGGCTTGTTTACGGATGGTCCTCACCCAGTAGAAGCCTTCCAGGTCGATAAGCTGACGCAGCACATCTTCGAACATCACCGCATCGGTCACCTCCAGCACCACTGAATGCGCCAGACCGCGCACGATGCCCATGTCCTCAAACGACATATGCGTCCCGCCGTTGTGGCAGGCCGTCACGCCCGCATCCGAGGCAATCACCTTCACGTTATTGCGCTGGTAGTCCAGGGACATAAACAGCTGGTCGAAGCAGCGACGGCTGGCAAAGGCGGTAAAGGTATGGACGAACGGCTTACGTCCGGTGAGCGACAGCCCGGCGGCCGTCCCAATCACGTTAGCCTCCATAATGCCGCAGTTGATGACGTGCTGTGGATAATCACGCGCTACGCCGTCCATCGCCATCGAACTCATCAGATCCGCTTCGAGCGCAATAATCTCGCTCCCGGCCTCAATCTGTTTTGCCACAAAACCCGCGTAGACCTTACGCATCTCAACGGCATCTTTCTGTCCTGTCGGTGCAACCTTAATCATGTGAAGCCTCCAGTTGGCGAATCGTCTCGTTGAGCGCCGCTTTGCTCTCCTCAGTTAATCGCAGGTGATGCGAGTTGCTGAGCTGTTCCAGGTATGGCACCCCCTGCCCTTTGATGCTGTCGAGGATCACCACCCGCGGACGCGCATCGGCCGCAGGGATCGGCGCGGTCACCTCCAGCAGCGCCGGAATGTCATCCCCTTTCACCGTTACCACGTCAAAACCAAAGGCGCGGAATTTGCCTTCCAGGTCGAAGGCGCTGATGATTTCGTCCAGCTCGCCGTCGAGCTGCTGTTTGTTCCAGTCCACGAATACCGTCAGGTTGTTCAGTCGATGGTGAGCAATAAACTGGAAGGCTTCCCAGCACTGTCCTTCGTTCAGCTCCCCGTCACCGACGATGCAGAACACCCGGTTTGGCCTTCCTGCCAGCTTGTGCGACAGCGCCATGCCGCCAGCAATGGAGATCCCCTGCCCCAGTGATCCGGTGGTGGCATCCACGCCGCGTGTTTTCAGGCGATCCGGGTGACTTGGCAGACGCGTCCCGTTCTGGTTCAGCGTGCTCAGCTCGTCAATCGGGAAGTAGCCCTTAATCGCCAGCGTACTGTACAGCGCCGGGCCCGCATGGCCTTTCGACAGCACAAAGTAATCGCGCTCTGGCCAGTCCGGATCGGCCGGGTCAATTTTCATCACCGCGCCGTACAGCACCGCCAGCGTTTCAACGACTGACATGCTGCCGCCGTAGTGCCCAAAACCCAGCTGCGTAAGGGATTTCAGCGTCTCAAGGCGAATCTGACGCGCCAGTTCGGTTATTTCATTCTCATTCATGATTTGGCTCCGGGGTTTTCCTGCGCGTTACCGCTGGCAGGTTTGTTTTTAGCGAAGACGTTGTAGGCCACCAGCAGCGCGAACAACACAACAACCAGTCCGGTGATGGCAAACGGCGACAGGAAGCGCGCCAGGTTGCCCAGCACAATCCCGACCGCACCAAAATCAGCGTCCGAGAAGGTCGTATTCGCAAAGCCAATTGCGCCCAGAACAGGCAGTAGCAGGACCGGGAGGAAGGTGATCAGCAGGCCATTAGCAAAGGCGCCAATCATTGCCCCGCGGCGTCCACCGGTGGCGTTACCAAACACGCCCGCCGTTGCACCGGTGAAGAAATGCGGCACGACGCCCGGCAGGATCAGCACCCAGCTAAACTGACCGCAGATGAACAAGCCCACAATCCCGCCGAGGAAACTAAACAGGAAGCCAATCAGCACCGCGTTTGGCGCATACGGGTAGACTACCGGACAGTCCAGCGCAGGCCGCGCATTGGGCACCAGTTTTTCCGAGAAGCCAGTAAAGGCCGGGACGATTTCCGCCAGAATCAGGCGCACGCCCTGCAAGATGATGAACACGCCTGCCGCGAAGGTGATGGCCATAATGATGGCGTACACCAGGTAGTTTTGGCCGCCGCTGAAGGTGGCCTCCACGTACTCACGTCCGGCGCTCACCGCCATGATCAGGTAGATAATCATCATGGTCAGGGAGATGGAGATTGAACTGTCACGCAGGAAGCTAAGGTTCTTCGGCAGGTTCATCTCTTCGGTGGAGCGCGAACCTTTACCGACCTTGCTGCCAATCCAGCCGGACAGCACGTAGCCCAGCGTGCCGAAATGACCGAAGGCGATCTCATCGTTGCCGGTAATACGCTTCATATAGCGCTGCGCAATCGCCGGGAAGAAGGCCATAATCAGGCCGAGGATCAACGAGCCGGTAAAGACCAGCCCGACCCCCTCGAAGCCTGCAACCGTCAGGATCACGCCAATCATGCATGCCATGTAGAAGGTGTGATGCCCGGTGAGGAAGATGTATTTCAGGCGGGTAAAGCGCGCAACAATAATATTCGCCACCATCCCGAAGGCCATAATGAGCGCGGTGGAAGCGCCATATTTTTCCAGGGCAATCGACACAATAGCTTCATTGTTGGGAATAATGCCCTGAATATTAAAGGCGTGCTCAAACATACCGCCGAGCGGATTTAATGAGCCCACCAACACGGTTGCGCCGCCGCCCAGTACAATAAAGCCGAGAATGGTTTTAATTGTGCCTTTTACCACATCCGAAAAGGCTTTTTTCTGCGCCACAAGACCAATCAGGGCAATTAAACCGACCAGCACTGAAGGGACTTTTAAAATATCAACAACGAAGTTCAGCGTTTCAAGGATAAACATATCCACCTCGCCTTATCAGGATTATTGTCTTTCGAACCAGGCGCGCAGCTGCGCTTCGAGTTCGTTAATATCGATGATATTGTTGATCACCACCAGCTGGCTTTCCGGCACGCTGGCGCTGGCGGCAATGTCTTTCGCCATTACAAACAGGTCCGCCGCGCCCGGCGTAGCCGAGGAGAGATCGGAGTGTTCAACCTCGGCCTCAATTTCCAGTTTTTTGAGCACCTTTTTAATATTCATTTCGACCATAAAACTGCTGCCCAGGCCGGAGCCGCAAATAGCCATGATTTTCATTGTTATCCCCTTTTTTGAGTAGAGTACGCCCCATCACGCTGATGCGTAATGTTGAGATGAATCGGATTAAATAATTAAATCAGAAGCGATCGATGATGGTTTTTATCTCCTCCAGCGTATTCGCCCGATGTAATTCAGCCATATCTTCGTCGCTGGAAAATAATTCCGCTAAGGCTGAGATCATTTCGATATGGCTATGCTTGTCCGGCGCCGCCAGCATCACAATCACATCGACGGGGTCAAACTCACCGGCACCAAAAGAGACACCCTGTTTCAGTTTTAATAATGACAGGCCAAGTCCTTTCGCCCCTTCTTCCGGTCGCGCATGGGGCATTGCCAGCCCTGGAGCAAGCACATAGTAGGGACCTAACGTGTGATGCTGCTCGATGATAGCCGTGACATATTCCGGCGCAATGACCTGCAAATCCAGCAGCGGTTTCGCGCACAGTTCCAGCGCCTGGGGCCAGCTTTCAACGCTATCCTGTAGGATGATGGTTGTATCATATATCCACTTTTTGAGCATTTTTCACTCCCGCTAAAGACCAGACATGGGCAAACTCTATTCAACCCATCAATTAATGACTGCGATCGCGATCACAAAGATAGCGCTACCAACAACTAACATGCAGAACTGTGATAGCGCTATCAAATTACTATCATGGTGCGAAATCACAGCAAAAAAAGGGATTTAAGGCGTATACTGCCTGTCACGTAAAATGAAGGATGAAACTGAATCGCGTCCTGTCAGCAGGAAGATGTATGTCTTTAACCCGAAAACGGCGCAGTACCGGAAAAGTAACGCTCGCGGATGTCGCGCAGCTTGCCGGCGTAGGCACGATGACTGTTTCCCGTGCCCTCCGCACGCCCGAACAGGTTTCCGATAAACTGCGTGAAAAAATTGAAGCCGCGGTGCAGGAGCTGGGATACATGCCCAATCTTGCCGCCAGCGCACTGGCATCGGCATCGTCATGGACGATTGCGATGGTTGTACCCGATCTTTCCGAAGCTGGCTGTTCCGAGATGTTCGCCGGGCTACAGCAGGTGCTCCAGCCAGCCGGATATCAGATCATGCTGGCGGAATCTCAGCATCGTCTTGAACAGGAAGAGAAACTGCTTGAAACGCTGTTGGCCTCGAACATCGCCGCGGCGATACTGCTCAGCGTCGAGCACTCCGATACCGTGCGACACTGGCTAAAAAACGCCTCTATCCCGGTGATGGAAATGGGTGCAATGCGTGCCGATCCGATTGATATGAATATCGGGATTGATAACGTCGCCGCCATGTATGAACTTACCGAGATGGTGATTCAGCGCGGCTACCAGAATATCGGCCTGCTGTGCGCTAACCAGGAACAGTGGATTTTTCAGCAGCATTTGCAGGGCTGGTACAAGGCGATGCTGCGCCACCACCTGGCGCCGAACAGAGTGATTAATGCCGCCATGCCGCCGAACTTCTCCACCGGCGCGGCACAATTGCCAGAGTTCCTGCTGGCGTGGCCGGAGCTGGATGCGCTGGTGTGCGTGTCAGATGAACTGGCCTGCGGCGCGCTGTATGAGTGCCAGCGTCGGCGCATCAAGGTGCCGGACGATTTAGCGGTCGTAGGTTTTGGCGACAGCGACGTCAGTCGCGTCTGTCAGCCGCCGCTGACGACGATGGCAGTACCGCATCGCAAGATTGGGATTGAAGCCGGGAAAGCGTTACTGGAACGTCTTAATGACGGAGACTGGCGCGACCATAAACCCATCGCGTCCAGCCTGTGTCTGCGGGAAAGCTGTTAAGGCTTACTCAGCCTCTTCCTCTTTTTCCGCCTTATTTTCCGGTTTAGCGGATTCGTTTTTGGCGTTGCGGGTCATCCACAGCGCCAGTGCTTTAAGGGAATCCGGCGTGAATTCGTCGCAACGCGCGGTGATCTCTTCCGGCGTCATCCAGCTGACTTCGCTCACTTCCTCTTCCTGCAAGGCGAAAGGCCCATGGGAAACGCAGCTAAACAGCCCGCCCCATACGCGGCAATGCTCATCTTCAAAATAAAACTGGCCGTGCTCGGCAAACGGCACGCCAGCGATACCTAACTCTTCTTCCGCTTCACGACGCGCGGAATCCAGCAGCACTTCATCGGCCTGCACGACGCCACCCGCTGTGGCATCCAGCATACCAGGAAGAAAATCTTTGGTGTCGGTGCGACGCTGGACCAGAATCTTGCCCATGCCGTCATGAACAACGATGTACGTCGCGCGGTGACGCAGACGCTCCGCACGCATTTGTTCGCGGCTGGCCTGCGCGATCACTTCATTTTCTTCGCTGACAATGTCAACCCATTCAGTACTTGCCAAATGATTCTGCTCCACCATCGGGAAACCTTCTCGTCTAAGCGCTCTTTCGGCGCGTTTGCAGTTGTGGTGTAACTTACGGATTAATCGCTATCTGCGCAATAACTTGCTGATCATTAAGTGCGATAACGCTTAATGTCCCGTCTTCATACATGCCGTAGCTTGCCGGGTTGCCGCCTTTAGGAATGCTGACAGACCCGGGGTTAAAGTGATAAAACGCCCCGCGCTTTTCCGCCACCGGAATATGAGTATGACCATAAACCAGGACATCGCCAGCGGCGAGTGACGGCAGGTTATCCGGGCCGAACAGGTGCCCGTGGGTCAGGAACAAACGGCTGTTTTCCATCAACACCTGTTGCCAGGGAGCGGTAATGGGAAAATGCAGCAGCATCTGGTCAACTTCACTGTCACAGTTGCCGCGAACGGCGATAATGCGCGAGGCAAAATGATTAAGTTTTTCCGCCACCTGCGCGGGAGCATAGCCTTCCGGCAACGCATTGCGTGGGCCGTGATTTAACACATCGCCCAGGATCACCAGCCATTGCGCCCCGCTTTGGGCGAACAGAGAAAGCACGCGTTCGGTCGCGGGCAGCGATCCATGAATATCCGACGCAAACATCAGTTTCATCAGTTACTCCTCGGGAATACAGACTGCCCCTATCATACCTCAAGCGTCCCGTCTTATCAGCCCGCGCGCTTAGCAGAGAGTGCCAGATAGCGCTGTACCGACGCGCGTTGCCACTGGAATGTGGCGTAATCTACCAGCAGTTGTGGGACGTCATCCCCGTTGAGGATCAGGCGATTGAGCATCAGCGCCAGATCGATGTCGGCAATGCACCACTCGCCAAACAGGTTGGGGTTACCCTGCGCCAGCAGCGATGACGCAGTTTCAATCAGCTTCCGGGCGCTGGATAAGCCTTCCTAACTGAGGGCGGGCTTTTTGACGCCAGCGAACACCACGTCCGTGGAGCGTTCTGTGCGAATCGGCACCAGGTCGCTACGCAGCCACGCCTGGATCTGGCGGGCGCGGGCGCGCTTTTGCAGATCGTGAGGATAGATGCGTTCCCACTCAGGCGGGGCAAATCGGTCCTCAAGGTACTCGTCAATCGCCGAAGATTCACTCAACTCAAAACCGTCGATCTCCAGCACAGGGACTCGGCGAGTGAGCGCGTAGCCCTGCCACTGAGGCTTCAGGTGTTCGCCGCTGTCCAGGTCAACGGTTTTCAGAGTAAAAGTAAGCCCCTTTTCTGCCAGCGCCACATAAACGCTCATGACATAAGGAGAAAAAAAGTTCGCATCGGACCACAACGTTATTACAGGCTGGCTCATAACATCCTCTTCGGCTGATCGGTTTTCACTCAACATATAATCTCTTTGCCTCGCTGTCACTTGATGAAAACTCACGATTTACAACAAGCACCTATACTGATTTTTCATGGCAACACTATTCGCACTGACAGGAGTTGAGAATGATAGATCTCTATTATGCCCCCACCCCTAATGGCCATAAGATCACACTCTTTCTTGAAGAAGCCGAAGTGGACTACCGGATCATTCGCGTGGATATCAGTAAAGGCGACCAGTTCCGCCCCGTTTTTCTGGCCATCTCGCCCAACAATAAAATTCCGGCCATCATTGATAACCTGCCCTCTGACGGCGGCAAACCGTTAAGCCTGTTTGAGTCCGGAGAGATTTTGCTCTATCTGGCAGAGAAAACCGGCAAGCTCCTGAGCGGTGAGTTGCGCGAGCGTCATCACACGCTGCAATGGTTATTCTGGCAGTCGAGCGGCCTCGGGCCGATGCTGGGGCAGAATCACCACTTTACGGCCTATGCGCCGCAGACGATCCCTTACGCCATTGAGCGATATCAGGTCGAAACCCAGCGCCTGTACGGGGTACTGAACCGTCGGCTGGAAAAATCACCGTGGCTGGGAGGTGAGCATTACAGCATCGCAGATATCGCCTGCTGGCCGTGGATCAATACCCATGAACGCCACCGGATCGACCTGGCCACTTATCCGGCGGTGAACAACTGGTTTGAGCGCATCCGGACCCGCCCGGCCACCGAACGCGCCATGCAAAAAATCCATCAGATTTGATCCTGCGCCCCGTTGGGTGCAGGTGTTCTCCTCATGTATGATGAGGTGAAAATACTGACACGGAGAAGACCTGCAATGTCCCAGCATGACGCTATTATTCGTATAAAAAACTTACGCTTACGCACTTTCATTGGTATCAAAGAGGAGGAGATCGCGAATCGCCAGGATATCGTGGTGAATGTAGTGATCCACTATCCGGCAGACAAGGCGCGCGCCAGCGAAGACATCAATGACGCGTTGAACTATCGCACGATCACCAAAAGCATCATCCAGTACGTTGAGAACAACCGTTTTGCGCTACTGGAAAAATTAACTCAGGATGTGCTCGACATCGCACGCGAACACCACTGGGTCACTTATGCTGAAGTGGAGATCGATAAACTTCACGCCCTGCGCTACGCCGACTCCGTCTCCATGACGTTAAGCTGGCAGCGCCAGGCGTAAACCTGGAGGTTGTATGAAGATCCTGCTCACCGGCGGTACGGGCCTGATTGGTCGCCATCTCATTCCACGTTTGCAGGCGTTGCATCACGACATTACCGTGGTCACGCGCAGCCCGGAGAAAGCGCGCCAGGTGCTGGGCACCGGCGTTGAGATCTGGAAAGGCCTGGCGGAAAGGCAGGATCTGAACGGCTTTGACGCCGTCATCAACCTTGCAGGCGAACCAATCGCCGATAAACGCTGGACCGAAGAGCAAAAACAGCGTTTATGCAGCAGTCGCTGGAATATGACCGAAAGGCTGGTTGAGCTGATTCGCAACAGCGAGACGCCGCCCTCGGTGCTGATTTCAGGCTCTGCTACAGGCTACTATGGCGATCTTGGTGAAGTGGTGGTGACCGAAGAAGAGCCGCCGCACAACGAGTTTACCCATAAACTCTGCGCCCAATGGGAGCGTATCGCCTGCGGGGCGCAGAGCGATAACACCCGCGTCTGCCTGCTGCGCACCGGCGTGGTGCTTGCTCCGAAAGGCGGTATTCTCGGTAAAATGTTGCCGCCGTTTAAAATGGGGCTTGGCGGGCCCATCGGAAACGGTCGTCAGTATCTGGCGTGGATCCATATCGACGATATGGTCAACGGTATTCTCTGGCTGCTGGATAACGACCTGCGCGGGCCGTTTAACATGGTGTCTCCGTATCCGGTACGTAATGAGCAATTTGCTCATGCCCTGGGTCATGCCCTGCATCGCCCGGCGGTGCTGCGCGTGCCTGCGACGGCGATTCGTCTGCTGATGGGTGAGTCTTCGGTGCTGGTACTGGGCGGGCAGCGCGCGCTGCCAAAACGGCTGGAAGCGGCCGGGTTTACGTTCCGCTGGTATGACCTGGAAGAGGCGCTGGGGGATGTGGTGCAGTGAATATGTTAGAGTTATACGCCATGTCTGGATGATATGGCGTAACTATGGCAACCATCACCACAACCCGGCTTAACCTCACCCCTTTCGAACCTTCTGACTGGGCATTCTTCCGCTCTCTGCGCGAAGACCCCGCCATCATGCGCTATATGGCCGCTATTACACCGGAAAAAGAGACGCGCCGCGTATTTGCCGCACGCCTGATGGCGGAGCATGTCTTTGTAATCCGTCTGCATAACGACGTTAAGCCGCTCGGGGATATCGGCCTGCAAATCAGTGCGGCGAACCGTGAAGAGGCGGATATTGGCTACACGGTTGTGCCTGCCGCGCAGGGAAAAGGCATTGCCAGCGAAGCGCTGCGCGCGGTGTGTGAGTATGCATTTAACCAGACGGGCGTGAAGGCGATAAACGCGTACGTGCTGGCGGATAACGTCGGGTCGGTGCGGGTCCTTGAGAAAGCGGGTTTTGTGCGCACGCAGGTGCTGGAGAAGGCGTACGAGATTAACGGCGTACGGTATGACGACTGGGTCTATCGGCTCGAGTGTTGAATGCCGGGCGGCACTGCGTTTGCCCGGCCTACGGTTTTTGTAGGCCCGGTAAGCGAAGCGCCACCGGGCAATTGGGCGGCTCTGCGGCCTGATGCCCCCACCCCGGCCCTCTCCCACAGGGAGAGGGAGAAAGGCCAAACCTACTTCAACGAGCCTTTCAGGAACTGCTGCAAACGCGGGCTTTGCGGGTTCGCCAGCACTTCGTCCGGATGCCCCTGCTCTTCTATCTTGCCCTGATGCAGGAAGATAACGTGGTTAGAAACGTTACGGGCGAAGCCCATCTCGTGCGTCACCACCACCATCGTTTTGCCCTCTTCCGCCAGCTTCTGCATGATGCGCAGCACTTCGCCAACGAGTTCAGGATCCAGCGCGGAAGTCGGTTCGTCAAACAGCAACACTTCCGGCTCCATCGCCAGCGCACGGGCGATGGAAACACGCTGCTGCTGTCCCCCTGACAGGTGCACCGGATATTTGATCTGCTGCCGCTCGTCGATACCCACTTTCGCCAGGTATTTGACCGCACGCTCGCGGGCTTCCTGCTTGCTTAAGCCGAGCACCTGAACCGGCGCTTCCATCACGTTCTCCAGCACCGTCATGTGGCTCCAGAGGTTGAAGTGCTGGAACACCATCGTCAGGCGTGTACGCAGCAGGCGCAGCTGGTTTTTATCCGCCACTTTAAGCTGGCCGTCTTTATCACGGACCATGTTGATGTTCTGTCCGCTCACCACAATCGACCCTTCGCTCGGCTTTTCGAGGAAGTTGATGCAGCGCAGGAAGGTACTTTTACCCGAACCTGATGAGCCGATAATACTGATCACGTCGCCCGCGTTAGCCTCCAGCGACACCCCTTTCAGCACTTCATGTTCGCCGTAGCGCTTGTGCAAATCAATTACGTTTAATTTGTTCTCAGCCATCATAAATTCTCAGTGCGTCGACGGTTTTATATGCTGCAACCAGCGTTTTTCAGCCTTACGGAACAGGCTGATCAGGACGTAAGAAATGATCAAATAGAGCACTGCTGCAATGCCAAACGCCGTAAACGGCTGGTAGGTGGCAGAGTTAATATCGCGGGCAATCTTTAACAGATCCGGTACCGTGGCGGTAAACGCCAGTGCCGTCGAATGCAGCATTAAAATCACTTCGTTGCTGTACGCCGGCAGCGCAATACGCAGCGCCGAAGGCAGAATAATACAACGGTAGAGCTTCACGGACGAGAAGCCGTACGCGCGCGCCGCCTCGATCTCACCGTGCGGCACAGAACGGATGGCCCCGGCGAAGATCTCGGTGGTATAGGCGCAGGTATTGAGGGTCAGTGCCAGCACCGTACAGTTCAGACCGCTGCGGAAGAACGCGTTCAGCATCTCGGTGCCTTTCACGATCTCCAGCGTGTACATCCCGGAATAGAACACCAGCAGCTGTACGTACAGCGGCGTACCGCGAAACACGTAGGTGAACAGCCAGATAGGGAACTGAATAAATTTATTGTTCGACACGCGGCCAATGGCGAGAAACACCGCCAGAATGCCGCCCATTACCACCGAGGAGATCAGCAGCCACAGCGTGATCGCCACGCCAGTAAAGCGGTAGCCATCTGTCCAAAGCAGGGATTTCCAGTACTCCTGAATAATCTCAATCACAGGTCAGCCCTCTTCACACCCACGGAGTAGCGACGTTCGAGCAGAAGCAGCACACCATTGGAGACGGTCGTAAAGACCAGATAGATTACGCCGCAAACCACCGCAAAATAGAACGGTTCCCAGGTGCTTTTACCTGCCAGCTGCGTGGCCTTCACCACATCTTCCAGACCCAGCAGGGAGACCAGCGCCGTTGCCTTGAGAATAACCTGCCAGTTGTTCCCGATGCCCGGCAGCGCGTAGCGCATCATGGCCGGGAACATGATCCGGCGAAACGTTTGTGAGGAGGTAAAACCGTAGGCGGTCGCCGCTTCAATATGCCCTTTCGGCACGGCCATGTAAGCGCCGCGGAAAGTCTCAGTGAAATAGGCACCGTAGATAAAACCAAGGGTAATAATACCGGCCACCATCGGGTCGATATCGATCTGCTCCATGCCGATGGCATCCGTCACGCCGTTAAGTGCGATTTGCAGGCCGTAAAAGATCAGCAGCATCAGCACCAGGTCAGGCACGCCGCGAATCAGCGTGGTATAGCCTTCAAATATCAGCGCCAGCGGTCTGTTGGCGGATAATTTAGCCCCCGCGCCCGCCAGGCCTATCAGCACCGCCAGCACCACGGAGCTGATAGCCAGCTCAAGGGTGACAAGCGCGCCCTGTAAAATAACGCCAGAAAATCCGTACAGCATACCGCGTGCCCTGTCGTCTCGTGAGTGGTGGAACCGTGTCTTTTCCCCTCCCGGAACGGGAGGGGCCGCACGTTATCAGACGGGGCGATTAGCCGCCGTAAACATTAAAATTGAAGTACTTTTTCGCCAGCTTGTCATAGGTGCCGTCCGCGCGCATCTCGGCGAACGCTTTGTTCAGGGCTTCACGCAGTTCGTTGTCTTCTTTACGCAGGCCCATACCGGTGCCAACGCCAAAGAGTTTTTCGTCCTTAATGGACGGACCGCCGAACTTGTAATCTTTACCCACAGGCTGTTTCAGGAAGCCTTCGCTTGCCGCCACTTCATCCTGGAATGCTGCATCAATGCGGCCTGCCGTCAGGTCTGCGTAGATGTTTTCCTGACCCTGGTAAGAGACAATTTCAATCCCCTTTGGCGCCCAGTGCTCGTTGCCGTAGGTTTCCTGCGTAGTACCCTGCAACACGCCCACGCGTTTGCCTTTCAGAGATTCAAGGGTTGGCTGAATGTCAGAGGATTTCGCCACCACCAGACGTGAGTCCGCCGCGTAGAGTTTGTCCGTGAAGGCAATCTCCTGCTGACGTTTTTCAGTGATGGACAGGGAGGACATGATCACGTCAATTTTCTTCGCTTTCAGGGACGGGATCAGCGCATCCAGCGGGTTTTCAACGTAGGTACATTGCACTTTAATGCGTTTGCACAGCTCGTTAGCCAGATCGATGTCAAAACCGACCAGTTCTCCCTTCGCATTCTTCGATTCGAAAGGTGCATAGGTTGGGTCAGTTCCAATACGAATTTTCTGCGGAATTGCTGCGAATGCCGCGGTGGCGCTGGAAAAAGCCAGTACCAGAGAAAGTGACAACACCAGTTTTTTCATATCTGTCCTCAACAAACTGTCTTAATACGAGATTTTTACGACGACGGGGTGTTGCTAATGTGCCATTAATCCCCTCATTCAGGCAAAGATTAATGCCTTTGAACGGGAATTTTTGCATTATAAATGCTTAACTATGCACACAGCGATCCAGCATGGTGCATGCGTTGCACCATACTGGAACACAACCCCGCAGAGATGCACCACTTCAGGGCATCTCATTCAGGCATTAATCACCGTAGACGTTGAAATCGAAGTATTTCTTCGCCAGTTTGTCGTAGGTACCGTCTTTACGCAGCTCATTAAACGCTTTGTCGAAGGCGGCTTTCAGCTCGGTATCATCCTTACGCAGGCCAATACCGGTACCGTCGCCAAAGTATTTTTTGTCTTTTACCGACGGGCCGGCAAAGGCGTACTCTTTACCCGCAGGCTGTTTCAGGAAGCCTTCGCTCGCGGCGACTTCATCCTGAAACGCGGCATCCAGACGGCCTGCCGCCAGGTCAGAGTAGATCAGATCCTGGTTCTGGTAAGCCACAACATCGACGCCCTTCTCGCGCCAGTTAGCATTGGCGTAACCTTCCTGGGTCGAACCCTGAAGCACGCCAACATGTTTGCCTTTCAGCGAGTCGATGGTCGGCTGGATTGGCGAGCCTTTCGCGGCAATCAGACGTGAGTCGGCAGCGTAGAGCTTCTCAGAGAAGGCAATCTCCTGCTGACGTTTTTCCGTGATGGAGAGAGAAGAGATAATGGCATCAATTTTCTTGGCTTTCAGCGACGGGATCAGCGCGTCAAAGTCACTGCCCACCCATGTGCATTTCACTTCCATGCGTTTGCACATCTCATTTCCCAGATCGATATCAAACCCCACGAAGTCGCCTTTCGCATCCTTGGAAGAGAATGGCGCGTAGGTTGCGTCTGTACCGATACGAACTGTCTGTGGAAGCGCTGCATAGCTACTTGCTGCCGCACTCAAGCCCACGAGCAAAGACAGAGCCAGAACCGTCTTCTTCATACATTTACCCTCAAGAACCGTGATTTTATTATGGTTTATGTTGTGTGTTGTGTTGCAGGCTGCTCTTGCAGGTCTTATGCCACATTGTCGTCGGGATAAAACTACGACGTTAAATATGTTAATAAAACGTTGCGATACTGCCTTAATGGTGAAAGATAGCAGGTCTGCCGAACGAACCGGAAAGAGAAAAAGGGAAAAAGCGAATTAAATGTCGAGGATATGATCGCGGTTGCAGTTTTGCCCTGAAACAGGGCAAATTGTCTTTTCATGCACCTTGTTTGTGCACAGCTTCACGCCCCCTGCCAGCGGGTAAAGAGATCTTCCGGCAGGTCGATATCGAACTGATCCAGCACGCGGTTAACGGTCTGGTTGATGACATCATCCAGCGTTTGCGGACGATGATAGAACGCGGGGACCGGCGGCATAATCACGGCACCCAGTTCGGCTGCCTGCGTCATTAAACGCAGATGTCCCAGGTGCAGCGGCGTTTCCCGCACGCAGAGCACCAGAGGACGACGCTCTTTCAGCACCACATCCGCTGCACGCGTCACCAGCGTGTCGGTATAGCTGTTTACAATGCCGGAAAGGGTTTTAATCGAACAGGGCAAAATAACCATGCCGGCCGTTTTAAACGAGCCCGAAGAGATGCTGGCGGCGATATCGCGGGCATCGTGGACAACGTCAGACAGGGCCTGAACGTCGCGCAGAGAGAGATCGGTTTCAAGAGAGAGGGTCTGACGCGCCGCCTGGCTCATCACCAGATGGGTTTCTACGCCTGCAACGTCACGCAGCACCTGTAACAGCCGGACGCCATAAATCGCGCCGCTGGCACCGCTGATCCCTACAATGAGTCGTTTCATGATTTTCGCCCTTGCTGATTTCAGGGCAGACTGTGCAGGATTTTACGGGGAGTTGCAAGTGAGGGCGAGCGCCCTCACCTGCATACGCATCAACCTTCGTTGTGCATCTCTAAGCTTTCGAGATCGTTTTGCAGCTGGACGGCTTTCGCATCGTCGTTACGCAGAGAATCCAGATAGTCGAGATACTGCTGGTCAACGTCTTTCGTCACGTAGATCCCATTGAATACCGAGCATTCGAACTGCTGAATATCCGGGTTCTCGGCGCGCACCGCGTCGATCAGATCGTTCAGATCCTGGAAAATCAGACCGTCGGCACCGATGATCTGCCGGATTTCGTCTACTTCACGACCGTGAGCAATCAGCTCGTTAGCGGTTGGCATATCAATGCCATACACGTTCGGGAAACGAATTTCCGGCGCTGCGGAGGCAAGATACACTTTCTTCGCCCCGGCCTCACGCGCCATCTCGATGATCTGCTCAGACGTCGTGCCGCGCACAATAGAGTCGTCCACCAGCAGCACGTTCTTGTCGCGGAACTCGGCGCGGTTAGCGTTCAGCTTACGACGTACTGACTTACGACGCAGCTGCTGGCCCGGCATGATAAAGGTGCGGCCCACGTAGCGGTTTTTCACGAAGCCCTGACGGTACGGCTTGTCCAGAATACGGGCAATCTCCAGCGCGATATCACAGGAGGTTTCAGGGATTGGGATGACGACGTCGATGTCGAGATCGTCCCACTCGCGGGCAATCTTCTCGCCCAGCTTCGTCCCCATATTGACGCGCGCGCTGTAAACGGAAATCTTGTCGATGAACGAGTCCGGACGCGCGAAGTAAACGTATTCGAACAGGCACGGGTTGCTCACCGGATTGTCGGCGCACTGACGGGTAAACAGCTGGCCCTTCTCAGTGATGTAGACCGCTTCGCCTGGCGCGACATCACGCAGGAATTCGAAGCCCAGAGTATCCAGCGCCACGCTTTCGGAGGCAACCATGTACTCGGAACGGCCATCGCCGAGATCACGTTTGCCGAGCACCAGCGGGCGAATGCCGTTTGGATCGCGGAAGGCTACCATGCCATGACCGATGATCATCGCCACGCAAGCATACGCGCCACGGATCTGGCGATTAGTCGCGGCAACGGCAGCAAAAATGTTGTCTGCTTCCAGCGGATAATGGCGGAAGTTATCCAGCTCGCTGGCAAAGATATTGAGCAGGATTTCAGAATCAGAGGTGGTGTTAATGTGGCGACGTTTCTCTTCAAACAGCTTTTTACGCAGCTCGTGGGCATTGGTCAGATTACCATTGTGGGCAAGCGTGATGCCATACGGGGAGTTAACGTAAAAAGGCTGAGCCTCAGAGGCGCTGGAACTGCCAGCAGTAGGATAACGAACGTGACCGATCCCCATATTACCTTGCAGACGCTGCATATGGCGGGCTTCAAATACATCGTTTACCAGGCCGTTCGCCTTGCGTAAACGGAAGCAGTTGTTTGCATCAATGGTGATGATACCCGCAGCATCCTGCCCACGGTGCTGAAGCACCGTTAACGCGTCATAAATCGACTGGTTTACCGGCATGAAACCGGCGATACCGACAATACCGCACATTCGTCTTTTCCTCGTTAAGCCACATCTCAGGGTTTATGCCCTGGGCAAGAAACTCGACGAGCTTTGCAGATAGTCAAAGAACCATCTGATGATGAAGCTGAACTCCGGAATGAGCTGCGATTTTTGCCAGTCTTCACTTTTGGAGAACCCGGTAAAGGTATCCAGGAAGAACAGGATCGCGGCCACAATGAGCACGCCTCGCAACGCGCCGAAACAGATGCCGAGCACCCTGTCCGTTCCTGACAGACCGGTTTTCTCGACCAGCTGACCTATCACGTAATTGACGATAGCGCCGACAATCAGCGTCGCGATAAACAGCACCGCGATGGCGATTCCGTTTCGGACCAGTTCATCTTCAAAGCCCGTGAACCAGACAGACAGGTAAGTGTAGTAATGACTGGCAACAAAGAAAGCACAACCCCAGGTTACCAGCGATAACGCTTCACGAACAAAGCCACGGATCAGGCTAACCAGACAGGAAAAACCAATCACCGCAATGATGGCGTAATCAATCCAGACCATATGTGTCCCACGATTTAACGCCCTGTCATCCAGTTCGGGGCGAATTCTAACAGAAAAAGAAAACGTTTGCGTAGGGATTTCCTTCCCACGCGTAAATAAAAAAGGCGCTGAAAAAATGCTCAACGCCCCGCACCTTTGACGTTTCTGTGAACGTCTGCCTCCCCCTCACCTCGGCCCTCTCCCTCAAGGGAGAGGGAGTAAACCGACCCCTCGCCCCTTTAGGGGGAGGGCCAGGGTGAGGGGATAATTTCTATCAGTTGGCGCTGTAGTTCATCACCACACCGCTCAGGCCGGAGATTTGCTTCAGCTCGCCAAGCGAACCTTTGAGCTTATCTTTCGACGCATCCGGCCCCACGAGGATACGCGTAATTTTACCCTGTACCGGCGTGGTGGGTGAAGTATAAACACGGTATCCCGCGCCGCGCAGTTTACTCACGATCTCATTGACCTTATCTGCATTTTTCAACGCACCGAGCTGAACGACATAGGCTTTGCCGGTAGGGGCCGCGTCCTGTTTTGCCTGCGGTGGCGTTTCTGAAGCGGCTGCCAGTTGCTCGGCCGCTTTATCCCGCTGCGGTTTCGGCTGCGGCTTCTCCACCGGTTTCGGCTTCTCAACAGGCTTAGGCTGTTCTACCGGCACCGGATCAATCTCGATGTTATTGTTCGTCGCCAGGCGCGAGGGATCGAGCGACGGTGCGGCTGCATCACCTGCGCGCACCTCTTCCGCTGCGCCTTCTGGCGGCTGGGCAGGCAGCGCCTGCGTTGCCGCTGGCAACATATCGGGCTCGTCGCGATCGCCCGGTTTGGGTACCAGCGGAATGGCCGCAAATTCATCCTGGTAATGCTTTTTCTGCCCGTCGAGCAATCCCGGGAGAATAATCACCCCGAGCGCGACCAGCACAATGGTTCCTGTTAAACGGTTCTGAAACTTACTCGCCACCGGTTCTCCCCGCGTCCATCACTTCCATGACATGTGCCACCGTGTGGAATGACCCACACACCAGCACGGTATCTTCTGGTTTAGCCTCCGCCATCGCGGCACGCCAGGCCGAAACCACACTGCTGTAGATTTCGCCTTTGCCGAGATGTTCCATCAACTGCTCAGCAGTCGCGCCGCGCGGCCCTTCCAGAGGAGCACAATACCAGCTATCGACCACACTCTCCATGCAGGCCAGCGTGCCGCCGATATCTTTATCATGAAGCATACCGATAACCGCCAGCACGCGCCCGGTTTTTGGTAACGATTTGAGACGTCCTGCGAGGTACGCCGCCGCATGCGGGTTATGTGCAACATCCAGAATCAGACGCGGTGACTCACTCACAATCTGAAAACGTCCTGGTAACAGTGCGTTCTGAATGCCATCGCGGATTGCCTGCTCGCTTACCGCTAATCCGCTGGCGCGCAGGGCTGCCAGCGCAGTCGCCGCGTTAGGCTGTGGCACCTGCGGCAGGGGCAGACTCTCCAGCACGCCCTGCGCATCGCTGAAGCGCCAGCCGTTGTCCTGCACCTCATACTGCCAGTCCACGCCGCGACGCAGCAGACGAGCGCCCTTCTCTTTCGCTACCTCAGCGATGGTATGTGGCATGTCCGGTTCGCCTACCACGGCAGGCTTATTGGCCCGGAAAATACCGGCCTTCTCACGGCCAATGCTCTCGCGGTCCGGGCCCAGCCAGTCGGTGTGATCCAGCGCGATGCTGGTGACGACGGCGACATCCGCATCCACCATATTGGTGGCATCCAGACGCCCGCCCAGCCCCACTTCCAGGATCACCACGTCCAGCTGCGCCTGCTTAAACAGCCACAGCGCCGACAGGGTGCCATATTCGAAATAGGTTAATGAGGTTTCGCCGCGCGCCGCTTCGATAGCGGCAAACGACGCCGTATGGGCCGATTCCGCCAGCTCGGTGTTTTGCACCCGCACGCGCTCGGTATAGCGCACCAGATGCGGCGAGCTGTAAACGCCAACTTTGTACCCCGCCGCCATCAGGACAGATTCCAGCGTGCGGCAGGTGGTGCCTTTACCGTTAGTGCCGGCGACGGTAAACACGAAAGGCGCGGGTTTCAGCACGTCAAGACGCGCGGCAACCTGGCTTACGCGCTCAAGGCCCATGTCGATAGTTTTACTGTGCAGGTTTTCCAGATAAGAAAGCCACGCGGCCAGGGGCGACGTGGCTTGAGGAATGCTTTTATTTTCCATGATGCCCGGTTGTCATTAACGGTTTAGAAAGCAAAAGGGCAGCGCCATTCGGCCCTGCCCTTTTCAGTTATCAGGCCTCGGGTTCCTGATCCGGTACCACCACGCCTTCGCGCGGCTCGTCCGGGTTAGGCGCTGGCAGATTCATCAGCTTCGCCAGAATGCTGGCCAGTTTCAGGCGCATTTCCGGACGGCGGACGATCATATCGATAGCGCCTTTCTCAATGAGGAACTCACTGCGCTGGAAGCCCGGCGGCAGTTTCTCACGTACGGTCTGCTCGATAACGCGAGGACCGGCAAAGCCGATCAGCGCTTTTGGCTCCGCGATGTTCAGGTCGCCCAGCATGGCGAAGCTTGCAGAAACGCCGCCCATGGTTGGGTCGGTCAGTACCGAAATGTACGGCAGACCGCGCTCCTGCATTTTCGCCAGCGCCGCAGAGGTTTTCGCCATCTGCATCAGGGACATCAGCGCTTCCTGCATACGTGCGCCACCGGAGGCGGAGAAGCAGATCAGCGGGCAGTTGTCTTCCAGCGCCTGCTCAACGGCACGCACGAAACGCGCGCCGACCACGGAGCCCATTGAGCCGCCCATAAAGGAGAACTCAAACGCGGCGGCAACCACCGGCATTTCATGCAGGGTGCCTTTCATGACGATTAGCGCGTCTTTCTCGCCGGTCTCTTTCTGCGCAGAGGCCAGACGATCTTTGTATTTTTTGGAGTCGCGGAACTTGAGCACATCTTTTGGCTCCAGTTCGCTGCCCAGTTCTACCAGAGAACCTTCGTCCAGCAGGCTATGCAGGCGGTTGCGCGCCGACATACGCATATGGTGGTCACACTTCGGACACACCTCAAGATTGCGTTCCAGCTCTGCGCGATACAGAACCTGGCCGCAGCTATCACACTTCGTCCATACCCCTTCAGGAATGCTCGCTTTACGCGTTGGGGTAATGTTGCTTTTAATTCGTTCAATCCAGCTCATTGATAACCTTTCTGCCTGAACCTGGTCGTATGCCAGTTTTGCTGTAAGAGGCGAATAATGCCATTTTTGCCTCCAACAGACCATGAATGTTGCACATTAAAACATAACAGCCCGAAACTTTGGATAAAAAAGTGGTCGAACCGCCAGCGTGCATTTACTTCGCTTGCTTTGCCGCCGCGCGTTTGTGACGGATAATTTCGATGACGCCAGGCAGTACGGAAAGCACAATAATCGCTACAATCAGTAACTTAAGGTTTTCCTGAACCACCGGCAGATCGCCAAACAGGTAGCCTGCATAGGTGAACAGCAGCACCCACAGCAGCGCGCCCACCACGTTGTACATGGCAAAATGACGATAGGACATGTGACCCATTCCCGCCACAAACGGTGCAAATGTACGCACAATAGGCACAAAACGGGCAAGGATAATGGTCTTACCGCCATGGCGCTCATAGAACGCATGGGTCTTATCTAAATAACTGCGGCGGAAAATCTTCGAGTCCGGATTACTGAACAACCGCTCGCCAAACACCCGCCCGATGGTGTAGTTGACCGCATCACCAACAATCGCGGCGATGATCATCAGGACGACCATCAGATGGACATTCAGGTCATTCGTTGGCAGTGCGGATAACGCGCCCGCCACGAACAGCAGTGAATCTCCAGGCAGGAACGGCGTAACCACAAGGCCGGTTTCACAGAACAGAATGAGGAACAGAATGGCGTAAACCCAGACGCCGTACTGCGCGACCAGCTCCGCCAGGTGAACATCAATATGCAGGATGAAATCAATCAGAAAACGTATTACGTCCATATTGTCTAAGCCCTAATTGCACCTTTGTTTAGTCCGCTAAAAACAGCGGGCCCATTGGCGGTTTTGGCAGGTCGAACCGGTCCGGATAATCCACCGAAACCAGATACAGCCCTTCCGCTTTCGCCGTTGCTGCCGCAAGCGTTCTGTCCTTCGCTGCAAGCAGTTCTGCAATCCAGCTCTCCGGCTGGTGTCCGGCGCCCACTTCCATCAGGCTGCCCACAATATTCCGCACCATATGATGTACAAAGGCATTGGCTTTGATATCCACCACCACATACGCGCCATACCGACTGACGTTAATGTGCATGACGTTACGCCACGGCGTACGGGACTGACACTGCACCGCACGAAACGACGTAAAATCATTCTCTCCAATCAGACACTGCGCCGCACGCTGCATACGTTCTGCATCCAGCGGTTCATAAAAATGCGTCACGCCCTGGCTTAACACCGCCGGGCGCAGGCGCTGGTTATAGATGACATAACGGTAGCGCCGCGCCGTCGCGCTGAAACGCGCGTGAAAATCATCCGGCACAGCTTTCACCCAACGCACGGCAATGTCACCAGGCAAATTCGCATTTACACCCAGCGTCCAGGCCGCGTCTTTGCGCACGGCGGTGGTGTCAAAATGCACCACCTGCCCCGTGCCGTGAACGCCGGCATCGGTGCGGCCCGCGCAGAAGACGCTTATCGGTTCATTCGCTACCTGAGAGAGCGCTTTCTCCAGCTTCTCCTGGACGCTGCGCACCTCATTCTGCCGCTGCCAGCCATAGTATTTACTGCCATCGTATTCAATGCCGAGGGCAATTCTGTGGACCGACTTTTGTTCCACATCTGACATCAGTACAGATACTCCTGCACCAGTTTTTCCGCGATTTTGACCGCCATCAGCGCGCCGCCGAAACGCACGTTGTCGGCAACAGACCAGAACTGCACCTGCTCAGGCATACCGTAATCGTTACGCACACAGCCCACAGAGAGATGCGCGCTGCCGGTGGCGTCGCCCACCTGCGTCGGGAATTCGCTCTCTTCGGACAGGACAATGTCCTCTCCGCGGCCAAACGCGTCGCGGGCTTCTTCAGCCGCCAGCGGACGCAGGGCTTCAAACCCGACCATCTGCGCGTGGCCGTAAAAGACCGGAGACTGCACGACATTCGCGGAGATCATCAGCCCGTCATCCTGCAAAATTTTGCGTGCTTCATCGACGATACGACGCTCTTCCCGCACCGAACCTTCACGATCCGGCAGTAGCGGCAGCATGTTGAACGCCAGCTGGCGGCCAAAGAAATCATCTTCGTCGATCGGGATACCGTTCAGCAGCTTCGCGCTCTGCCCTGCCAGTGCGTCTACGGCTTTTTTGCCGTTAGCGGAGGCTGACAGCAGGCTGGTCACGGAAATACGCGACAGGCCACCGTCGTCGATCAGCGGCTTCAGCGCGGTCAGCAGCTGGCTGGTGAGGCTGTTCGGTACTGCAATGATGTTGCGGTTGCGGTAGTCAGCCAGCACAAACGGGTTGACGTCCGGCACCACCAGCGGCACATCCGGCTCCAGGGAGAACAGGCCGCTCAGGTCGATCACCAGACAGCCTGAATTTGTCGCTTCTTCAATGTAAGACGCCGTGGCTTGCGCACCTGCGGCAAAAAACGCCAGCTGAGCCTGCGTCCAGTCAAACGCGGCGGCGTCCTGCACCATCAAGGATTTCCCGCCGAAACGCAGATGTTCTCCTGCGCTGTCGTTACGCGCCAGTGCGTAAATCTCACCCACCGGGAACTGACGCTCAGCAAGGGTTTCAAGCAGGGCTTCGCCCACGGCGCCAGTGGCACCCAAAATGGCAATGTTCCAGCCTTCAGACATGGTGGTTTACTCCAGAAATAAAAAGCGTCCCTGCCGGAGCATCCGACAGGGAGCATTAAGAAGACATTAACGTGCCGGGTGGTGAACGGCGTTAAATCCCAGTTTATGCAGCAGCCCCGCCGCTGACGCGTCATCGCACATGACATACAGGGAAGACCACTCGCGGCGCTCAAGGTAATTTTTGCGTAGCTTGTCAAACTCACCCGGAATACCCGCCACTTTACGCAGCAGCGCGTCATCGCGGCGCACATCATACACCAAATGCACCAGTCTTTTCAGCGTTGCCTCATCCAGCAGGCCATGAAGGGTAATGCGGCCAAATTCCGGGGCGGGCAGCAGCGTATCCAGCGCTACCTGCTGCGGATGGCCGATAAAGGCGCTGTAAGCCTCAAACACCTGGGTTGTGCCACGCGCTTTGCCTTCAAGGGTATAACCCGCGATATGTGCGGTACCTACGTCTACCTTATCCAGCAATGCGACGTTGAGATCCGGCTCTGGCTCCCAGACGTCCAGCACGACGCTAAGCTCTTGTTCTTCGTCGAGACATGCCAGCAGCGCCGCGTTATCCACCACCGGTCCCCGGCAGGCATTTATCAGAATAGTGCCAGCCTTCAGACGGCGGATCAGCTTTTCGTCGGCCAGGTGCAGGGTCTTATACGGCCCCTCTTTAAAGAGCGGCGTATGGAAGGTGATGACGTCGCACTCGTCGACCAGCTCATCCAGTGTGCGGAAGTCGCCTTCATCACCGTTATCCTTACGCGGCGGATCGCACAGCAGGGTGCGGATTCCCCAGGCTTCCAGACGCTTTTGCAGACGTCCGCCCACGTTGCCCACACCCACAATCCCGACGGTGCGATCTTTCAGCGTAAAACCATCGCGCTCGGCCAGCATCAATAGCGAGGAGAAAACATATTCCACGACGGCAATGGCGTTACAGCCTGGCGCCGCGGAAAAACCAATCCCCGCTTGCTTAAGCCACTGGTCATCCACATGATCGGTCCCGGCCGTTGCCGTCCCGACAAATTTAACCCCTTTGCCGGTGAGCAGCGCCTCATTTACTTTAGTCACCGAGCGCACCATCAGGGCGTCTGCATCGTCCAGTTCGCTGACCGGAATCGGGCGACCAGGGACAGCCTTAACCTCACCCAGGCGGCTGAACAGCTCACGGGCGTAAGGCATATTTTCATCAACGAGGATTTTCACGTCTGAGTACCTGTTTGAGAGGAAGTAAACCTGCCAAGTGTGCCATAATCTCGCCGCCGGGCATATATCTCCGCCCGGTTACGCAGAGTTTGACTTTAAGGATTTTTGACGATGCAGCCCATTTCAGGTACGCCTCCGCGCCCTCCGGGTGAAGGCCCCGTAACGCCCAACACGCCAGGCGAACAACCGCTCTCCACGCAGCAACGCACCGTACTGGAGCGTCTGATCACGCGTCTTATTGCGTTGACCTCACAGCAAAACGCAGAGGTGTGGGCCGGCGTGAAGCACGATTTGGGCGTCAGAAACGATGCGCCGCTACAGTCGCGCCATTTCCCTGCCGCCGAACAAAACCTGAACCAGCGTCTTACCAGCGCACAGCAGCAACATACCACCCGCCAGATTATCTCGCAGCTGACCGAGCTGTTGGGCCAGGGGAATAATCGCCAGGCGGTGAGTGATTTTATCCGTCAACAGTACGGTCATACCGCCCTGAGCCAGCTTTCGCCGGAACAGCTGAAAACCGTGTTGACCCTGCTGCAAAGCAATCAGCTTTCTATCCCGCAGCCGCAACAGCGCCCGTCTACAGAACGGCCATTGCAGCCTGCGGAGCATAATACGCTCAAGCAGATGGTCACTAAGCTGGCTGCCGCAACCGGCGAACCAACAAAGCTTATCTGGCAATCCATGCTGGAACTTTCCGGTGTGAAAGCGGGCGAGATGATCCCGGCAAAACAGTTTACCCATCTGGTCACCTGGCTCCAGGCGCGTCAGACGCTCAGCACCCAGAGCGCCCCGACCCTGCACAGCGTACAGGCGGCGCTGAAACAACCGCTGGAACCGCACGAGTTCGATACGATCCGGGATTACGCTCAGCAGAGCTGGCAGGCTACGCCGCAAACGCTGCTGACCACCGCCCAGGTGCAGGATGTGCTCAATCAGATCTTTGTTCGCCGCGCCGAGCGGGAAGGCGGCGTGCCGGAGGTAAGAAACATTCAGCCGATCTACAGCCCGCTGTTTGCCCCCGTAGTTGATACGTTCAAAACGCTTTCTGCCCGTCCGGGATTGATGTTGATCGCGTTGGTGATTGCGCTGGCGATTTTCTGGCTGGTTGCGTGAGGATTTGCCCGGTGGCGCTTCGCTTACCGGGTCTACAACGGCTCGAACCGTAGGCCGGGTAAGGCGAAGCCGCCACCCGGCAACATACTACCGCTTGCGAAACGCCACCAGCGTCACCACAATCCCCACCACCGCTGACACCGCACCGGCGAGAAATACGGAAGGATAGCCAAACGACGTTGCAAGCAGCCCCGCCAGCGGCCCGGTGACCCCGTATGAGATATCCTGAAACGCCGCATAGCCGCCCAGCGCCGTGCCGCGCACCTGCGGAGCCACGCGTTTCACCACTTCAACGCCCAGCGCCGGGAAGATCAGCGAGCAGCCGCAGCCGGTTAACGCCGCACCCAGCAGCGCAACGGATGCAGAGGGCGCCTGCCAGAGCAGTGCCAGACCCACGGTCTCAATGACAAGTGACGCCACGGCCACCTTCACGCCGCCAAAGCGATCCGGCATCCAGCCAAACAGCACGCGCATCAATACAAACGCGCCGCCAAAGGCCGTCAGCGTAAAGCCCGCCATCGCCCAGCCGCGGCTCATGAAATAGAGGGAGACAAAGGTACCAATAACCGCGAAGCCCACCCCCTGAAGCGCCAGCCCAAGCCCCGGCTGCCAGATTTGCCCCACCACGCTCCACAGCGAAGGACGCTCGCCTTTATGGGCGGGCACCTTACGCACCGAACCGTTAAACGCCCACGCCAGCAGCGGCAATACCATGGTGGTGCCTGCCAGCGCCGCAAAACCAAACTGGCTGTGGATCAGCAGCCCCAGCGGCGCGCCTGCCGCCAGCGCGCCGTAAATCGCCATCCCGTTCCAGGACATCACTTTTCCGGAACGCGCAGGTCCCACCAGCCCCATTCCCCAGGTCAGGGTGCCAGTCAGCAGCTGGCTTTCGCCAAAGCCGAGGATCAGGCGCCCTACCACCAGCAGCGCGAATTTATACGCTGCATCTATTGGCAACAGCGCCGCCAGCAGCCAGGCTCCCCCCGCCAGCCCGCAGGCAAACATGCCCTGCAACGCCGAGCGTTTTGCGCCGTGCTGATCCGCCAGGCGACCGGCGTAGCCCCGGGTTAATACCGTCGCTAAAAACTGAATGCCCACCGCAATGCCGACCATGGTGTTGCCATAGCCCAGCTCCTGGTGAACGAACAAGGGGATCACCGGCAGCGGCAGGCCAACGGTCATATAGGTCAGAAACACCGCAAAGGCGATGCGGAAAAGGGAAAGGTTCCCGGAAGGAGCGCTCTTCTCAGGGGTAACAGCCTTCATGCATAACTCCGTGTTCAGGCATAAAAAAAGGGAGCCGCGCGGCTCCCTTCTACTATACCTTCAAACGCTTACGCTTTCAGCTTACGCATCACCAGCGTGGCGTTGGTGCCGCCGAAACCGAAGCTGTTGGACATAACGGTCGTCAGCTCACGTTCGGTGGTTTCAGTCACGATGTTCAGGCCAGCCGCCTGCTCGTCCATCTCTTCGATGTTGATGCTTGGCGCGATAAAGCCGTTTTCCAGCATCAGCAGAGAGTAGATCGCTTCCTGCACGCCCGCCGCACCCAGAGAGTGACCGGTCATGGCTTTGGTTGCAGAGATAGCCGGGCTGTTGTCGCCGAACACTTCACGGATCGCACCCAGCTCTTTCACGTCGCCTACCGGCGTTGAGGTGCCGTGGGAGTTCAGGTAGTCGATTGGAGTATCAACACCGTGCATCGCCATCTTCATGCAGCGCACCGCGCCTTCACCGGATGGAGCAACCATGTCAGCGCCGTCAGACGTTGCGCCGTAGCCCACGATCTCAGCATAGATGTGCGCGCCACGCGCCAGCGCGTGTTCCAGCTCTTCAACCACAACCATACCGCCGCCGCCAGCGATAACAAAACCGTCGCGGTGTGCATCATAAGTACGGGACGCTTTGTCTGGCGTTTCGTTGTATTTAGTGGACAGTGCGCCCATCGCGTCGAACTCACAGGCCATTTCCCAGCCCAGCTCTTCGCCACCGCCAGCAAATACGATGTCCTGTTTGCCCAGTTGGATCTGCTCAACCGCATTACCGATACAGTGTGCGGAGGTCGCACATGCGGAGCTGATGGAGTAGTTCACACCGTGGATTTTGAACGGCGTTGCCAGGCACGCGGAAACCGCTGAACCCATGGCTTTGGTCACAACATATGGACCGACCGCTTTCAGGCCGCGCGGGCTGCGCATGGCGTCAGCACCGAACACCTGAGCTTTAGAAGAACCGCCGGAACCTGCAATCAGGCCCACGCGTGGGTTGTTCTGGTAAACGTCTTCGCTCAGACCAGAATCCTTGATCGCTTCCTGCATGGAAAGATAGGCGTAGATAGAGGCATCGTTCATGAAACGAACCACTTTACGGTCAATTAAACCGGTGGTGTCCAGTTTAACGTTACCCCATACGTGGCTACGCATTCCAGAATCTTTAAACTCTTCAGAGAAAGTGATCCCGGAGCGTCCTTCACGCAGAGATGCCAGGACTTCCTGCTGGTTATTACCGATGCTGGAAACGATGCCCAGGCCAGTAATCACTGCACGTTTCATTCAATACCTCTGTAAGTCGCACTATAAAAAGTTTCGAGTCGCACAATAGCGTACACTTGTACGCCGAACAAGTCCGATCAGCCATTTTCTGTGGAAATTTGCACCGATGGGCTCACATCGCTAAGATCGTGCCACTGCCTGTCGGACGAGTAACTTACGTGAAACAAAACGCCATACAACCTGCCAACCTCGAATTCAACGCTAAGGGTACACCTGTTTCCCGAGATTTTGATGACGTCTACTTTTCTAATGATAACGGACTGGAAGAGACGCGCTATGTTTTCCTCGACGGAAATCATCTCGGCACCCGCTTCCCTGAGCATCCGCGCAGTCTGTTCGTCGTGGCGGAGAGCGGTTTCGGCACCGGGCTGAATTTTCTGACCCTCTGGCAGGCATTCGATTGTTTTCGCGCTTCATACCCCGAGGCTACCTTACAAAGATTACATTTCATCAGTTTCGAAAAATTTCCGCTTACCGCGCACGATCTGCGGCTTGCCCATCAGCGCTGGCCGGAGCTTGCCCACTGGGCGGAACAGCTTCAGACTCAGTGGCCACCGGCTATCGGCGGCTGTCATCGTCTGATTCTGGATGACGGACGCGTCACCCTCGACCTGTGGCTGGGCGATATTAACGACCTGACCGATAAGCTTGATGACTCAATGAATCAGAAAGTGGACGCCTGGTTCCTGGACGGTTTTGCGCCCGCTAAAAACCCGGACATGTGGAGCCCGCACCTGTTCAGCGCCATGGCACGTCTGGCGCGCCCGGGCGCGACGCTTGCTACCTTCACCTCCGCGGGCTTTGTCCGTCGTGGGTTGCAGGAGGCGGGGTTTACCATGCGGAAAACCAAAGGCTTTGGCCGCAAACGCGACATGCTGGTCGGGGTGATGGAACAGGATCTGGCGATCCCGGCGCAGGCCCCCTGGTTTGCCCGCCGCGCCAGCACCTCGCGTGAGGTCGCTATTGTGGGCGGGGGTATTGCCAGCGCCCTGCTCTCGCTGGCGCTGCTGCACCGTGGCTGGCAGGTGACGCTCTACTGCGCTGACGAGGCGCCGGCGACGGGCGCATCAGGCAACCGTCAGGGCGCGCTTTATCCCTTATTAAGTTCACACGATCCGGCACTGTTCCAGTTCTTCCCGGCGGCGTTTACGTTTGCTCGCCGCCTTTACGATAGCCTGCCGGTTGCGTTCGACCACGACTGGTGCGGCGTGACGCAGCTCGGCTGGGACGAGAAGAGCCAGCAGAAAATCACCCAAATGCTGTCGCTGGGGCTGCCGGAGGACATCGCCCATGCAGTGACGGCACAGCAGGTTGCTGAGACCGCTGGTGTCGACACCGGCTGCGGCGGAATTCAGTATCCACTCGGCGGCTGGCTGTGTCCGGCTGAACTGACTTCTGCGGCGATAGCCCTCGGGCAGTCGCGTGGGTTGACAGTGCATTATGCCCATAAGGTTCAATCGCTAAGCCGCACTGCGCACTGGGAACTGCGTTTCGCTGACGGTAAAGAGGCCCAGCATGCCAGCGTTGTGCTGGCCAACGGACATCATATCAGCCAGTTTACCCAGACAGCATCATTGCCGGTTTATCCAGTCGGCGGCCAGGTGAGCCATATCCCGACCGCGCCCCAACTGAGCAAACTGCGTCAGGTGCTGTGTTACGACGGCTACCTGACGCCGCAAAATCCCTCCAACGGCCATCACTGCATCGGCGCCAGCTACCATCGCGGTGAAACAGATATGCATTACAGCGAAGCGGATCAGCAGCAAAACCGCCAGCGCCTGGTCGACAGTTTTCCGGATGCGTCGTGGGCGAAAGAGGTGAATGTCGGTGAGGGTCAGGCGCGCTGCGGCGTACGCTGCGCGACCCGCGATCACCTGCCGATGGCGGGAAACGTGCCGGACTATGACGCCACGCTTGAAGTCTATCAGGATCTTGCAGACAGCAAAGAAACGGCGGTAAGTGCGCCCGTTCACCCCGAGCTGTTTATGCTGGGTGGCTTAGGCTCGCGGGGATTGTGCTCCGCGCCGCTGCTGGCTGAAGCGTTAGCCGCGCAAATGAGCGACGAGCCGGTTCCGCTGGACAGGGTTACGCTCGCGGGGCTGAATCCAAACCGACTGTGGGTGCGGAAATTGCTGAAGGGGAAAATGGTCAAGTAGGGTGCGGTCTGGTGCCCTCACCCCGGCCCTCTCCCTGTGGGAGAGGGCGGTGATACACTTACTTCGCTTTCGCCTGCTGGAACAAATTATCCCACATGCCCAGCACTAAAGACTGGTCGCGCGGAGAGAGTTCCCCGGCCTGAATAGCGTTTTCCAGGCTGCGAGTGACTTCCGCGTGAACGGCGTCGGCAGAGTGATCGTCCCCGGCTTCCAGCGCGGCTACCGCCAGCGTCAGGTGACCACGCAGATAACCGCTGGCGAACAGCTCATCATCACTGGCGTGTTCCACCATGTCATCAATTAACGCCAGAATGCGTGATTCAAATTCTGCGATCATCTTCTTTCCTCTGTTAAAGATCTTCCGGCCACGGGAAGCGTTCCGCCGTGATCTCCGGCGTGTGGTAATAATTCTGTAAAGCCTCGATCAGGCGTGCCGGACGTGCCGGGATGCCTTTCTCAAGATATTCCATCACCTGCGCATGAACGCGGCGCTGGAAGACGATACGGTCTGGCTCGAAGTCGCCTTCGAGGTTGTCACAGCTCACGTTGAACGGGAAACCCGCCGCCACGCAGAACAGCCATTCCAGCGCCTGGGGTTTCACCTCCACATCTTCAAACTGCCCCTGGGTGGCGGCGTCGCGCCCGTCCGGGCAGTACCAGTAACCAAAGTCCACCAGCTCGCGACGCGCTTTCCCGGCGATACACCAGTGCGAAATTTCGTGCAAACCGCTGGCGTAAAAGCCGTGGGCAAAGATGATGCGGTTATACGGAACCTCGTCATCAGCTGGAAGATAGATCGGTTCGTCGTCGCCTTTAATCAGACGGGTATTAAAATCATCAGCAAAACAGCTATCGAAGATCTCAATCAGCTGTTCGTAGTTATGCGTACTGTTCATTAGTTCATCCCCAACCAGGTGAGGATCTCCTGTCCATGGCTGTCATAAAGAAGTTTGGCGCTCATCACCGCCGAGACGACAACAATCATCGGGCGGATCAGCTTTTGCCCTTTGCTTAATACCAGACGCGAGCCTGCGCGCGCGCCCAAAAACTGCCCTGCCATCATCACAAACCCGGTTGCCCAGATAACCTTGCCGCCAATGATAAACAGCAGCAGACCGCCAACGTTGGAGGTCGCGTTGAGGACTTTGGCGTGGGCGGTGGATTTGGCGAGGTTGAACCCGGCCAGCGTCACGAATGCCAGCGCGTAAAACGAGCCTGCCCCCGGGCCAAAGAAGCCATC
Organism: Enterobacter cloacae complex sp. AR_0002; assembly: GCF_001922365.1. NCBI lineage: Bacteria > Pseudomonadati > Pseudomonadota > Gammaproteobacteria > Enterobacterales > Enterobacteriaceae > Enterobacter > Enterobacter cloacae complex sp. AR_0002. The sequence continues at coordinate 336,392 of NZ_CP018814.1, read as the reverse complement.
GTAAAAACCGACGCAGCCACCGGCGATCAGCGCAAACGGCAGGCCGTGAAGGCGACGCTGTCGATCTTCTTCCCCGAGCTTTGGCATGAGTAAGAAATAGAGGCCGATACAGATAACCAGCAGCGGCAGGATCTGGCGCAGAATGTCGGACTGTACGTGCTGGACCAGCAGCGCGCCCGCCGTTGAGCCAATAAACGTCATCAGGATATTGAGCTTCTGATCGGCGAGATTCACAACTTTACGCCGAATGAAATAGAGCGACGAGGAGAGCGAACCGCCGCATGCCTGGAGTTTGTTGGTGGCAAGCGCCTGGGCAGGGCTCATGCCTGCCGCCAGCAACGCCGGAACGGTGAGCAACCCGCCGCCGCCCGCCAGGGCATCGATAAATCCGGCTAACATTGCAACAAAAAAGAGCACCGCCAGCAGCAGCGGTGACACCATGAACAGGTCGACGAAATTATCCATTAAAGTACATGCTCATCCAGTAGCGCCTGGCAGGAAGGCGGCAACGGAGGCGGTGTCTTCTTCTCAGGCTTAGAGGTTCCAGGCTTGGCTGGTTCAAACCAGCTTTGCAGTTCGTAACCACAACCATCGCCAGGCGGTGGCAGCGGCTGATCTTCACATTCCAGGCTGTTCGCCGGGCAGCGCAGGCGAACATGCATATGGGCACGATGCTGGAACCACGGGCGCACTTTACGCAACCAGTCGCGATCCGTTCCCGCATCCAGGCAAAGCTGCTGCTTGATGGCCGGATTAACAAAGATCCGCGTGACGTCGTTATCCTTTGCCGCCAGCTTAATCATGCTGGAAATTTCCGGCGACCATCGCGAGGCGACGACACGTTTACCGTCGGCCGAGACCAGATCCAGCGCCTGCGGTTTCAGCAGTTGCGCTGAGCTCCAGCGCGTTTTCGGCAATTGCAGGAAGATATCCACATCCAGTCCGGTCTGGTGGCTGGCGTGACCGCCGTTAAAGCGGCCACCGGCAGGCATCCCCATATCGCCAATCAGCATCGTGCCCAGCCCCAGATTATGCACCTGGTTGCCAAGACGCTGAATAAAAAGCACCAGGTCAGGATGGCCGAAATAACGGCGCTGGTCGGTGCGCATCACCTGATAGGTATCCGATTGCAGCGGAAGTTCCTGCGCGCCGACGATACACCCGTTGGAGAAAGCGCCAATGGACTGCGCGCTCCCCGCTACCGGATGGGTGATTTTCTGCCACGGCGTAGCGGCCAGGCTTGCTCCACTGACCAGCAGCGCCAGCAGAGCGATTGCGGTTTTTTTCATAGTTACCAGCGTGGAATGGTGGTCGTCACATCCGCATTCTGCGCGCGCTGGCGCAGGAAGTGATCCATCAGCACGATCGCCAGCATCGCTTCTGCGATCGGTACCGCGCGGATCCCCACGCACGGATCGTGACGCCCTTTGGTGATCATCTCAACTTCATCGCCAGCGCGGTTAATCGTGTGGCCCGGCACGGTAATGCTGGACGTGGGCTTCAGCGCGATATTGGCAATAATTTGCTGCCCGCTGCTGATGCCGCCCAGAATGCCGCCCGCATGGTTGCTCTGGAAACCCGCCTTCGTGATTTCGTCGCGGTTCTGGCTGCCGCGAAGCTTAACCACGTCAAAACCGTCGCCGATTTCAACGCCTTTCACCGCGTTGATGCTCATCAGCGCGTGGGCGATGTCGGCGTCAAGGCGGTCAAATACCGGCTCGCCCCAGCCAGCCGGCACGCCGTCGGCTACCACGGTGACTTTCGCACCAATGGAATCGCCCTCTTTTTTCAGGCCACGCATCAGCTCATCCAGCGCGTCCAGCTTGTCGGCATCGGCGCAGAAGAACGGGTTAAGTTCTACCTGATCCCAGTCTTTGATTGCCAGCGGAATGTCGCCCATCTGGGTCAGACAGCCGCGGATAACGATGCCGAATTTCTGCTGGAGATATTTTTTGGCAATCGCCCCTGCCGCCACGCGCATCGCGGTTTCACGTGCGGAAGAACGTCCGCCGCCGCGATAGTCGCGAAAGCCATATTTTTGTTCGTAGGTGTAATCAGCGTGGCCCGGACGAAAGACGTCTTTAATCGCGCCGTAGTCCTGAGAACGCTGATCGGTGTTTTCAATCAGCAGACCAATGCTGGTCCCGGTGGTACGGCCTTCAAATACGCCGGAGAGAATTTTGACCTGGTCCGGCTCGCGACGCTGCGTGGTGTAGCGAGAGGTACCCGGACGCCGACGGTCAAGGTCATGCTGTAAATCGGCTTCGGTCAGTTCGATGCCTGGCGGGACGCCATCAACGATACAACCCAGTGCCAGACCGTGCGACTCGCCAAAGGTGGTCACACGGAATACCTGTCCAATACTGTTTCCTGCCATCACGGCTCCGATGTTGTTGTTTGTGTTTGAGCGTTGTGAAACGGGCCGAAGCCCGCTGGATTAATCTTTGTAAATACTGAAGTATTCGCGTGCATCAAGCAGCTGCGCCTTGGTCAGCATAAAGACGCCGTCACCGCCGTTGTCGAACTCAAGCCAGGTGAACGGCACATCCGGGTACTGCTCTATCAGATGTACCATGCTGTTGCCCACTTCACAAATCAGAACGCCGTCGTCGGTCAGATAATCCGGCGCGCAGGCCAGGATGCGGCGGGTCAGCTTCAGCCCGTCAGAGCCGGACGCCAGACCCAGCTCCGGCTCGTGACGGTACTCGTTCGGCAGGTCGGACATGTCTTCTGCATCCACGTACGGCGGATTGGTGACGATCAGGTCGTATTGCAGCGTCGGCAGGTCGCGGAACAGGTCAGAGCGGATAGGCGTGACGTGATGAATCAGCCCGTGCTCTTCAATGTTGTGTTCGGTGACGGCCAGCGCGTCGGTGGAGATATCGACGGCGTCCACTTCCGCTTCCGGGAAGGCGTACGCGCAGGCAATGGCGATGCAGCCGCTGCCGGTGCACATATCAAGAATGTGCTGCGGCTGATGGTTAATCAGGCCGTCAAAGTGGTTGTTGATCAGCTCGCCAATCGGCGAGCGCGGCACCAGCACGCGTTCATCAACATAGAACTCATGGCCGCAGAACCAGGCTTTGTTGGTCAGGTAAGCCACCGGAATGCGCTCGTTCACGCGACGGATCACGCGCTCAACGATGCGGTGTTTTTCGCTGGAGGTCAGGCGCGCGGTGCGCATGTCTTCCGGAATATCCAGCGGCAGATAGAGAGACGGCAGCACCAGCTGAACGGCCTCATCCCACGGGTTATCCGTACCGTGGCCGTACCAGATATTGGCGGCGCTGAAGCGGCTAACCGACCAGCGCAACATGTCCTGTATGGTATGCAGCTCGTTTACTGCTTCATCGACAAAAATTTTATCCACTCTTTCCTCCAGGGCATGCTCGCATAATTTTCGGCGGCTAGTTTGCCATGAAGACGGCGATAAATCAGCAATGACGCGTGTCGCTTGAGGTTAAAAAATGCGTTTAGTCGGGTACACTATCGGAAATACGAGATGAGAATGACGAATGAAAAAGAAAACATCGCTCAGCGAGGAGGATCAGGCTCTCTTCCGCCAGCTGATGACCGGGACGCGTCAAATCACGCACGACACCATTGTCCATCGCCCGCAGCGTAAAAAAGTCAGCGAGGTTCCGGTCAAACGTCTGCTCCAGGAGCAGGCCGATAACAGCCACTATTTTTCAGATGAGTTTCAGCCGCTGCTCAATACTCAGGGTGCGGTGAAATACGTGCGCGAAGACGTCAGCCATTTTGAACTGAAAAAATTACGCCGGGGAGATTACTCGCCGGAGCTGTTCCTCGATCTGCATGGGTTGACCCAGATGCAGGCGAAACAGGAGCTGGGGGCGTTGATCGCGGCATGTCGTCGCGAGCATGTTTTTTGCGCCTGCGTAATGCACGGCCACGGCAAACATATTCTTAAGCAACAGACACCGCTGTGGCTGGCTCAGCACCCGCACGTGATGGCGTTTCATCAGGCACCCAAAGAGTACGGCGGAGATGCCGCATTGCTGGTATTGATTGAAGTGGAGGAGTGGCAGCCGCCAGAGTTGCCCTGACAGGATGGCGGGAGGCACGCTGCACCCCGCCATATCGCACGTCACGTCAGATGGCTTTTGCCATCTTCAGGTTGCACGGACTCATTTGCCAGTTAAAGACCCCTTTGCCGGTTTCGTCGAGGGTGACGTTGGCAATGGCGGACGTAGTGAACATCGGTGGCGTTTCGCCCGGGCACAGCTCAGATACCAGATAGCCGACCAGCGGCAGGTGGGAAATGACCAGTGCGGAAGCGACACCTTCATTGCACAGCGCCTGAAGATAAGCACTGACAAGGCCAACATCGCCACACGGCGTAAGTTCAGGGAGCACATCCACACTGGATGGCAGGTTCATACACTCCCCTACCACATCCAGCGTCTGTTCTGCCCGCAGGAACGGACTCACCAGAACGCGTTCAATGTCCACTTTTTGACCTTTAAGCCATGTCGCCATCTGACGGGATTCGTCGCAGCCACAGACGGTTAAAGGACGTACTGAGTCACTGGCGGCATCGAGTGCCGCGTCGCCGTGACGCATGATAAAAACTTGCATATTGCACCGCTTTTGTTAACCAGAATCACCGGCGTTGACTACCCGCGATTAATGCTCTGAGGTAGAAAACCCGATGGCCGGGCATTGTGCCTGATCCATTCGGTGAATGAAACGCTGTTTTTTACCTCAATGGCGTAAGTATAGTCAATCTCTGTTTACAATTTCGCCAGAACAGGTTCCATCACCTCAGGATTTACCCTTCTTTGACTTCAGTTTACGCAATCAGTTTCCCTTACGGGCCAGAATGTCTGACCCCGTTCCGCCATCTGCAATAATTCGTCACAAGGTGTAAACCGTGGACCATATTGCGAGGCCAGACGTTGCAGAATCGCAACCACTTCACCCGCCCCGAGGGTATCCATATACCGGAACGGACCGCCAAGGAATGGCGGAAAACCGATACCAAACACGGCGCCGATGTCGCCGTCGCGTGCGCTCTTGATCACCTGCTCACCAAAGCAGCGCGCCGCTTCATTGAGCATCATCATTACGCAGCGCTCAGCACACTGAACCGCCGACAATTTTGCCTGACCCGTGACAGGAATAAGCGCATAAACCGAAGGGTCGACCTGTTTCTTGCTTTTACGCCCTTTCGCGGCGTAAAGATAGAAACCGCGTTCATTTTTTCTGCCTTTGCGATCGTCCTTCAAAATTGCAGAAACAAAGTTTGCAGGCGGCGCAAAACGATCGCCATAAGCCGCTTCCAGCACAGGGATAATTTTAGTCCCCGTATCAATTCCTACCTCATCCAAAAGTTGGATTGGGCCGACGGGGAAACCAAACTTCACCAGAGCGTCATCGACGTGCTCAATTTTCTCCCCTTCCGTCAGCAACCGCATCGCTTCGTTAATGTACGGCGCCAGAATGCGGTTGACGTAGAAGCCGGCTTTGTCCGCGACCACAATCGGGGTTTTGCCCTGTTTTTTCGCCAGCTTCACCACGGTGGCAATAGTTTGCGGGCTGGTTGTGGCATGCGGGATAACCTCCACCAGCGGCATTTTTTCGACAGGGCTGAAATAGTGCAGCCCTATTACCTTCTCCGGGCGCACGGCTTTCGCCGCGATGTCGCCGATCGGCAAAGACGAGGTGTTTGACGCGAAAATGGTGTGCGGCGCGCAGTGCTGTTCAACGTCCGCCACCATCTGCTGCTTAAGGGCCAGATCTTCGAACACGGCTTCAATCACCAGATCGCGGTGTGCAAACCCACTGTAGTCGGTGGCGCCAGTGATCATCGCGAGGGTTTTATCGCGCTCACTGGCCTTGATATGGCGGCGTTTCACTTTGCGATCAAGGTTCTGCCAGCTGTACTGCAACGCGTGGTTGATACCCTTAGGGTTGATATCTTTGATACGTACGGGCAATTTGCCTTTGCTGGCGGTGACAAATGCGATGCCGCCGCCCATCAGCCCACCACCCAGAACGCCAATGGCGCGCAGCGGAGCCGGTTCAGCTTCACTGCCCGGATCTTTTTTAACCTCCGTGCTGGCAAAGAAAATGCCGCGCAGCGCCTGCGACTGCGGCGTCATCGCCAGCTCGCCAAAGGCTTTCGCTTCCGCAGCATAACCGCTGCTGCTGCCCTGCGATAAACCGGTTTCAATCACCTTCAGAATGCGCGTCGCTGCCGGATAGTTCCCTTTGGTTTTTTGCTCGGTTTTTTTACCCACCATATTGAACAGCAGCGTGCGCCCCAGCGGCCCGGCGAGGATACGCTCGCGCACCGGCAGAGGGCGTTTCGCCTGACGACCTTTCAGCGCCCGCTCAACGGCGGCCTCAAGCAAGATGGCGTGCGGAACGACCTCATCAACCAGACCCGCCTTTAACGCCTGACGGGCGCGCAGCTGTTTACCGGTTAAAATCATCTCCAGCGCCGTACTGACGCCCACCAGACGCGGCAGGCGCTGCGTGCCACCTGAACCGGGCAGCAATCCAAGCTGTACCTCCGGCAGTCCGAGTACCGTTTTCGCATCGTCGGTACAAATGCGGCTGTGACAGGCCAGCGCCAGCTCAAGCCCACCGCCCAGGCAGGCCCCGTGGATCGCAGCGACAACGGGTATCGACAGCGCATGGATCTCCGCCATTACCTGCTGCCCCTGACGCGCCAGGTCTTCTGCTTCCTGAGCGCTTTTCGCCCGGGCAATCATGTTGATATCGGCCCCGGCAATAAAGTTATCCGGCTTTGCCGAGATAAATACCAGGCCACGTATCGCTTTGTTTTCGCGGATCTGTCTGAGCATCGCACGCACCTGAACGCCGAACTCGGCCTTCAGGGTGTTCATCTTTTCGTCGGGTACATCAATGGTGATAACAGCCACGTTATCAAGGCGAACAGCCAGGTTAAATGCAGATGTCGTTTCCATTATTCAGCCTCCAGAACCATTGCTGCACCCAGGCCGCCCGCCGCACAGGCGGTAACGAGACCAAAACCGCCGCCGCGGCGACGCAGCTCGTGCAAAGTCTGGGTTATCATTCTCGCGCCGGTCGCCGCAAATGGATGGCCGTAGGCGATGGATCCGCCAAGCACGTTAAACTTACTCTGATCCACTTCGCCGGTCGCGTGGGCGCGGCCCAGTACATCGCGCGCGAAGCGCTCGCTTGCCAGCAGCTGAATGTTTGCCAGGGTTTGTGCGGCAAAGGCTTCGTGCATATCGATCAGGGTTAAGTCAGCCAGCGTCAACCCCGCACGCTCCAGCGCCAGGGGCGTGGACCAGGCCGGACCGAGCAGCATGTCCTGCCAGACATCAATGGCGGTAAAGGCGTAGCTACGCAAATAGCCCAGCGGTGTGATGCCAAGCTCTTTCGCCCGGGATTCCGTCATCAGGATCACGGCGGCGGCACCGTCCGTCAGTGGCGTACTGTTGGCCGCCGTAACGGTGCCATGTTTACGATCAAACGCCGGGCGCAGTTTTGCGTAATCCTCCAGCGTCGAGGTGCCACGGATATTGTTATCTTCCACCAGCGGTTCGCGGAAAGGCGGGATATAAGCCGTCATAACCTCGTCGGCAAGTTTGCCTTCCGACCAGGCCTTCGCAGCGAGCTGATGCGAGCGATGCGCCAGTGCATCCTGCTGTTCGCGGGTAATACCGTAGGTTTTTGCCATCTGCTCGGCAGTGTCGCCCATACGCAGGCCGGTGGAGTATTCAGCAACGGCAGGTGGCACGGGCATGAGGTCACGCAGGCGTAAACGCGAGAAGAGTTTAAGCTTTGCACCGGTAGTGCGAGCTTTGTTGGCATCCACGAGGATGCGGGCCAGCTGTTTGCTGACGCCGATGGGCAGCACGGAGGAGGAATCCGCGCCGCCGGCGATCCCCGCGCGAATGGTCCCCGCCATCAGGCTTTCCGCCACGTTCGCCACCGCCTGGAAACTGGTGGCGCAGGCGCGGCTGACGCTGTAGGCGTCGGTATGAACATTCATGCCGGTGCCCAGCACGATTTCACGCGCGATATTGGGCGCTTCCGGCATCTGCACCACCTGGCCGAAAACCAGTTGCTCAATAACCTCTGGCGGGATCTCGCTGCGAGCCAGCATCTCCCCCACTACCATTTTTCCCAGATCGACTGCCGGTATACCGTGAAACGCGGTTGCCTGACGCGCAAACGGCGTACGTAACCCGCTGATAATGGCAATGCGGTCACCGTGTCGGGTGATAAGCGGTAATGCCTGACTCATAACACTCCCCTGTAAAAAAATTTTGCGCGCACATTAAGTGGTCTGACCTGATAACAGTCTTAACTATTTTTTTACATTGAGCCAATCGGGGAAGCGAAAAATTGCGAGCTAAGGCACAGAGAAGAAAAAGAAAATGCCCCTGCATGGCAGAGGCATTTGTGAGATTTGTTGCCGGGTTGCGGCGTTGCCTTACCCGGCCTACACGATCATAGGCCCGTGCAAAAAGTATTAACGCAGGCCTAACTGGAAGATCAGCGTTTCTGCTTCGCAGGCGAACACAAAGTCGATATCCAGCTGCACGCCGCCTTCCACTTCCGTGAAGGTGGATTTGATTTCACACGGATCGGATTCGACTTCACGCGCGCGCTGGCTCAGCGCGGCCAGCGTCTCTTCCGCTTCAGCACGGTTAGGGAATACGCGGCTGTAAGAGGCGGTGCAATCGGTGTTGTCCATAATGGTGCCAACATCCATACAGCAGCAAACCGGGGTTTCATCAGCACTGCATTTACTCATAGCTCAATTTCCTCTGTATTCGCGCAGGGCGCGAGATAAACACGATGCGTCTATTTTACGCCCCCGGACGAGCCCCCTCCAGCCGTTAATGGCGCAAAATCGGATAAGTGAGCAATATCACACTAAAAAATGATCTAAAACAAAATTCCCCTTTTCAGAGGAATCGCACTGGTCACAATTTTGCCAACCAGATCTCGTTTCAAGAAACATATCTGAAAATATTAATAAACAAACTTGCAACATCCCAGCTGGTCAGACCTATACTCTCGCCACTGGTCTGATTTGTAAGTCATACCTCAGACCCTACACTTCGCGCTCCTGTTACGGTATGTAACAATTATTGAATAAAAATAACTCAATGAGGTTATGGTCATGAGCCAGAAAACCCTGTTCAAACAAACTGCTTTAGCAGTTGCAGTGGCAATCGTCTCAACGTCCGCCTGGTCAGCGGGCTTCCAGTTAAACGAATTTTCTTCCTCTGGCCTTGGCCGTGCGTATTCCGGGGAAGGTGCGATTGCCGATGACGCAGGCAACGCGAGCCGTAACCCGGCGCTGATCATGATGTTTGATCGCCCTACCTTCTCTGCCGGTGCGGTTTACATCGATCCTGATGTCAATATTTCTGGCAAATCTCAATTCACCGGCGCAGATCTGAAGGCGGATAACATTGCGCCGACCGCGTGGGTGCCTAACCTGCACTTTGTTGCGCCAATCAATGAACAGTTTGGTTGGGGTGCCTCTGTCACCTCTAACTATGGCCTGGCAACGGAGTTCAATAACAACTATCCGGCCGGGGAATACGGCGGTAAAACCGACCTGACGACCCTGAACCTCAACCTGAGCGGCGCATATCGTCTGAACGATAACTGGAGCTTTGGTCTGGGCTTTGATGCTGTCTACGCCGATGCAAAAATCGAGCGTTACTCCGGGGAGCAAACTGCTGCGCTGCCGAAAAACAGCAATAAAATTGCCAGCCTGAAAGGCGATGAATGGGGCTACGGCTGGAACGCCGGTATCCTGTATGAACTGGATAAAAACAACCGCTGGGGTCTGACCTACCGCTCAGAAGTGAAGATTGACTTCGATGGCGATTACAAAAGCGGCATCCTGAGCCCAGTCAACGGTATGGTACCGGGCGCAGGCACCACCATTCCATGGGGTACCTCGAATCAAACCGTACCGGGTTCACTGTCACTGCATCTGCCAGAAATGTGGGAAGTGTCAGGTTATAACCGCGTTGCGCCGCAGTGGGCTATTCACTATAGCCTCGCGTATACCAGCTGGAGCCAGTTCCAGGAGCTGAAAGCCACCGGCAGCAACGGCCAGACGCTGTTCTATAAAGACGAAAGCTTCCACGATGCTTACCGTATCGCACTTGGTACGACCTATTATATGGATGACAACTGGACGTTCCGTACTGGCGTGGCATTTGATGACAGCCCGGTACCGGCAGATAAGCGTTCTATCTCCATTCCGGATCAGGACCGTTTCTGGGTGAGTGCGGGGGCAACCTACGCGTTCAACGAGAATGCCTCTATCGACGCGGGCGTGTCGTACATGCATGGACAGAAAGTGACCTTCCAGGAAGGCCCTTACGAGTTTACCTCTGAAGGTAAAGCCTGGCTGTTTGGTACCAACTTCAACTACGCGTTCTAATTCCAACACGATTAAAAAAGGTGAGCATCGCTCACCTTTTTTATTTATTCCGAATCGATATCTTTTAATTCGTTCTCGATGGCTTTCGCGTTCGGATTATCTTCCGGCTTCAGCTTACCGCCGTTGGCTATAAAGTCATGGTTCTGGAAGTAGGCCTCGCGGACCATGATGTACGGATCGGAAGACTGACGCAGCAGACCGTCAGAGTCCAGCAGTTGCGCACGTGTTTCAATTCCTTCCACGGTCCATTTACCAATCGACAGCGGCCAGGTGAGCCATGACAGCACCGGATACAACGTATCCACCATGTCGCCGCCATCATCACGCACGGTAAAGCTGCCGTAGAATGGCAGGTGCACATACGGCCCATAACCTACGCCATAATGCCCCAGCGTGCTGCCGAAACGGTGCGGCTGTTCACGCTGTAATTTCGGGTTCGCCATGCCCGCGACATCAATTAAGCCGCCCATACCCAGCAGGGAGTTCAGGAAGAAGCGGGTGAAATGCACCATCCCCTGATACGGGTCGCCCTGGAGGAAGTAGTTGACCATAACCGCTGGCTCTTCCAGGTTACTGGTAAAGTTGCTCAGCCCGTTACGCGCCGGCTGCGGAACGTAGTCACGCCATGCCACGGCAACCGGACGAACCAGATACGGATCCAGCACATTATAGTTAAAGCTGTACATTGAACGGTTAAATCCTTCGAGAGGATCGGAGCGTCCCGTTTGCTCGCCAGAGCTGGCGCAGCCCACAAGCATTGTTACGCCCAGCGCAAGCGCCGACAGCCGAAGCTTCATAAATTTCTCCCTGTTCAATATGGCTATCGTTGAATGCCATCTGTGACGGAGCCGGTGATGCTCCGCCTGAAACGTGCAAGTGATTGTAACAGCACGCTTACCGATGTCTACGAGGACAATGACGACCCGCTCGCGTCATCACGCTAATTTCAGCATAGCCTGTCTTTCAGAATTCGTTTCGCTGGCAATTTTATATTGGCTTTGAAAGAGATGTCTCACCTTTATTGCCATTTACAGCAATTTAAGAGCATCCCCACGGGCAAGGCGCTAAAAGCCGCTACGCTTAAATGAGCAATTACCCCGAAGGAGCTGTTATGAAAGACATTAACGAAGAAAAAATTGGCAAGAACAATGAAGAACTTGAGATTGAAAGTGAGGAGAAAGACCGGGGAGAAGAGATAGAAGTCGATGAAGATCGCCTGCCGTCACGCGCCATGGCTATTCATGAGCATATTCGCCAGGACGGGGAAAAAGAGATGGAGCGCGACGCGATGGCCCTGCTGTGGTCAGCCATTGCAGCCGGTCTGTCAATGGGCGCCTCTTTGCTCGCCAAAGGGATATTTCACGTTCAGCTGGAAGGCGTACCGGGCGGGTTTTTGCTGGAAAATTTAGGCTACACGTTCGGCTTTATTATCGTCATTATGGCGCGACAGCAGCTTTTTACGGAGAATACCGTCACTGCCGTACTGCCCGTCATGCAAAATCCGACCCTCGGTAATTTCGGTTTACTGATGCGCCTGTGGAGCGTCGTGCTGCTGGGGAACCTCATCGGTACGGGTATAGCCGCCTGGGCGTTCGAGTATATGCCAATATTTGATGAACCGACCCGCGACGCATTTGTGAAAATTGGCATGGATGTGATGAAAAACACGCCGGTTGAAATGTTCTCTAATGCTATAATTTCCGGCTGGATCATCGCCACTATGGTGTGGATGTTCCCCTCAGCGGGCAGCGCGAAAATCGTGGTGATTATCCTGATGACCTGGCTTATCGCACTCGCCGATACCACGCACATTGTTGTCGGAACCGTTGAAATCCTTTATCTGGTATTTAACGGCACACTCCACTGGAGCGACTTTTTCTGGCCGTTCGCCCTGCCAACCCTCGCAGGCAACATTTGTGGCGGGACCTTTATCTTTGCGCTGTTGAGCCATGCGCAAATCCGTAACGACATGTCCAACAAGCGTAAGGCCGAGCTTAAGGCTCAGGAAAAAAAGGATAAAACTGCCGAAAAATCGGCGTGAACGGTGACTCTTTGACCAGTCAGGCGGCAATGCGCTTAACGAAAAGTGTAAATAACGCTATACTCTTGCCGCTTCGTCCCCTTAGTTAAATGGATATAACGAGCCCCTCCTAAGGGCTAGTTGCAGGTTCGATTCCTGCAGGGGACACTTCTGTCTTTCCTTACGCCCCCTTCCAAAGCTCCACGCAGTTTCGGCCACGCCGTTTCGCGCCGTATAAGGCTTCATCCGCCGCCTGAATCAATCGCTCGTAATCGGGATGCCCGTTGAACATCGCCACGCCTATCGAGAGGGAGAGCGGGATAATATCGCCGATTGGGGAGTTAACCTTGATTTTTTCCACCCGCCTGCGGATACGCTCGGCGATTCGCAGCGCGTCCACCTCTGAGATTTCCGTTAGCACAATCAGAAATTCATCGCCGCCGTAGCGAAAAACGTAATCACAGGTTCGCACGTTGTCGTAGAACGCGCCGGAGACTTTTCGCAGGATCTCGTCCCCGGTATTGTGCCCCCAGGTATCGTTGATTTGTTTAAATTTGTCGACGTCAATCAGCAGCGTCGAGAGCTTTGTTCCCGCCCGGGTGGCGTGCAGGATTTCGCGTTTGAAGATGGTTGGCAGGAAACGGCGATTCAACAGGCGGGTCAGGACATCAACCCCCACCTCGTGTCGCGACACTTCGTCAAACAGTTCGCGCAAAAGCGTGATGATTTGCGAGAGCGTATTACGCATTCGCTGCAAGAATTTATCCCGCTGCGCTTTATCACTCAGACCCTGCCCTGAAAGACGGACCTCGTTAAAAAGGTCATCGAATTCCTGAATCAGACGAGAGATATGACCAGCCTCAGCGATCCCGCTGAAATAGTGCCGACCTTTATGGCTAAACCACAGTCCAAATTCAGACTGCCCCAGCGGCAGACTGTTGCCGATACTGGAATTAAGCGTGATCTTATACAGAAGCACCATTTCCCATGACAGCAGCGCCGCGGTCTGTCTCTCCTTCTCCTCTTCTGCGTTCTCCATTAAGGAAAAGATGCGGTAATTTTCGTCCTCTTTCGCCGCATTGTTCTCGCTAAATACATAGGCCCGCGACATCACTTCCATGGCCAGATCGATACTGTTAATCGCGTAGTGATAAATATGCAGCTTCACCTCAGGCGAATGGGCGCTGGTAGTAATGACAGGTAACAGCAGCTTTTTCAGAACACGGAAGCCCATTTCAACTAAATCAACCGAAATACCAATACGGGCATGAACATCCGCAGCGCGCTGCTGCGCCCGCATCTGCTCTTCAACCTGCTCCACACGGCATGAGAGCACATCAATAAGCCAGCGACGAAGCGCCTCCTGAAGCTGCCTCTCCACCTGTTCGGTGGTCAGGAATTCAGCTGCCGAGGGATCTGCCAGCACAACACGATAGAATTCAGCGACCAGGGGCGTTGCGTTGTCCCTGGCAAGCTCAGTCGCAAGCCGATGCACATCGGGATCGGTTTCATTAATTAGCTTCACCCACTCTTCTTTCACCGTTTGCAGGTAGGTTTCCATGGTCTGCACCTTCAGGAGGCATGCGGGAACGCAGATTTAACAATAGCAAAATCAAACCACTCCGCAATTGCCGCTTTTTTAAACAAAAACGAGTGATAGCTCATAATGTATAACGGTGCTACATTATGCCGCCCACCCAAGTCAGCAATGGCCAGGCAACGTCGTAAAGAACGGTAAAGCCTGCAACCATGACCTCGTCCTACGGTCTTAATGGCACGTGGTATCGCGAAGTCTGCACTACCTTCACAGGCTTTACATAGGTTCCACTATTTTGTCTCAATCCAAATTTCAGCGGGCGTTTCTGCACCCGCGCTACTGGTTTACGTGGTTTGGCCTTGGCGTACTTTGGCTGCTGGTTCAACTTCCTTATCCCGTGATCCGTTTCCTGGGTTCGAAGCTCGGCAGCGCATCGCGTCACTTCCTTAAGCGTCGTGAGTCCATTGCCCGAAAAAATCTCGAACTTTGCTTTCCGCATTACAATGCGCAGCAGCGCGAAACGCTGATTGCGGAAAACTTTAAATCTATCGGTATGGCGCTGCTTGAAACCGGTATGGCCTGGTTCTGGCCAGACGAGCGTGTCCGTAAATGGTTTGACGTGGAAGGTCTGGATAACCTTAAACGTGCCCAGATGCAAAACCGCGGCGTGATGGTTGTGGGTGTGCATTTTATGTCGCTTGAGCTGGGTGGCCGCGTTATGGGCCTTTGTCAGCCGATGATGGCAACCTATCGCCCGCATAACAGCGCGCTGATGGAATGGGTACAAACGCGGGGCCGCATGCGTTCAAATAAGGCGATGATCAGCCGTAACAATTTGCGCGGTATGGTTGGCGCCCTGAAAAAAGGTGAAGCAGTCTGGTTTGCCCCGGATCAGGACTACGGTCCTAAAGGCAGCAGCTTTGCCCCTTTCTTTGCGGTTAAAGATGTCGCTACGACGAACGGTACCTTTGTGATTTCACGTCTCTCAGGCGCCGCGATGTTGACGGTGACCATGGTCAGAAAAGCGGATAAGTCAGGCTATCGTCTGCATATCTCCCCAGAGATGGCGAACTATCCTGAAGATGAGAGTGAAGCCGCGACCTTTATCAATAAGGTGATTGAGTTTGAGATTATGCGTGCGCCTGAGCAGTATCTTTGGATGCACCGCCGCTTTAAAACCCGCCCCCTGGGCGAAGCCTCACTCTATATCTGACCCCTTTCGAAGGTTAGTTTCGCTAAGAAACTAACCTTTTCAAACACCTGTAATCACAGTGCGTAACGGCTTTTATCGACCGTCGCTCAACAGGCATTTATTGCGTACCGAAATCAAACTGTCGCCGTTCCACGACACTCGTAAGTGTCGGAAATTATTTAAAAAAATGCCTCTTGTCACTCCTGAAATTTAGGCGTACATTAGCGCCGTCTGGCGACAGGAAAGCACAGAATTCAGAGCTGAAGTTAGCGACGTAACGGGATAATTCCGATTTCCCCTTTCGCATGATTTCAACTCTCTATACTCAGTTGGACTCTGTTTTTTTAATGCGTACCGGAAGATACGCGGAGCGATGAAACGTGAAATATTTCTTTATGGGCATTTCGGTTATTGTTTTAGTTTGGGCCGGAACGTTTGCTCTGATGATCTAGTTAAGAAAATGCAGTCAAAAAAACAGGCGCCGTTGGCGCCTGTTTTTTTTGGGGTCTGTTACGACTCGGGTTGTTCCGCAACGCTCTTCGCTGCAAGCAGGCCATCCGCACGGAACATGCTTTTAATGCCCCGCACTGCCTGACGGATACGGTCGCTGTTTTCAATCAGCGCGAAACGCACATGCGTGTCACCGTAGTCACCAAAGCCAATGCCTGGAGAGACGCAAACCTTCGCATCCTGAAGCAGTTTTTTGGCAAATTCCAGAGAACCCATCGCCGCATACGGCTCGGGGATTTTCGCCCAGACGTACATGGAGGCTTTAGGCATTTCCACCATCCAGCCTGCTTCATGAAGCCCTTTTACCAGCACATCACGACGGCGTTTGTACTGAGCGGCAATATCGAGCACGCACTGCTGATCCCCTTCCAGCGCCGCGATGGCCGCGACCTGTAACGGCGTAAAGGTGCCATAGTCATGGTAGCTTTTAATACGCGCCAGGGCACTCACCAGCGTTTTGTTTCCCACCATAAAACCAATTCGCCAGCCCGCCATGTTGTAGCTTTTCGACAGGGTGAAAAACTCAACCGCCACATCACGGGCACCCGGTACCTGCATAATTGACGGCGCTTTCCAGCCATCATAAACGATATCGGCGTAGGCGAGATCGTGTACCACCAGCACGTCGTAACGCTTAGCCAGCGCGACCACTTTCTCGAAGAATTCGAGTTCAACGCATTGTGCCGTTGGGTTTGACGGGAAACCGAGGATCATCATTTTCGGCTTCGGATAGCTTTCACGAATCGCCCGTTCCAGCTCGTTAAAGAAGTCGACGCCTTCCACCAGCGGGACAGAACGCACCTGCGCCCCGGCAATCACCGCCCCATAGATGTGAATCGGGTAGCTCGGATTCGGCACCAGTACGGTATCGCCGTGATCCAGCGTCGCCAGCATCAGGTGGGCCAGCCCCTCTTTGGAGCCAATGGTCACAATCGCTTCATTTTCAGGATCGATATCGACCTGATAACGATCCTGATACCAGCGGGAGATTGCCCGACGTAAGCGTGGAATGCCGCGTGAGGTGGAATACCCATGGGTATCGGGACGCTGGGCAACCGTGCAGAGTTTCTCAACAATGTGCGGCGGCGTTGGGCCGTCAGGGTTACCCATACTGAAATCGATAATGTCTTCGCCGCGCCG
Organism: Enterobacter cloacae complex sp. AR_0002; assembly: GCF_001922365.1. Classification (NCBI taxonomy): domain Bacteria; kingdom Pseudomonadati; phylum Pseudomonadota; class Gammaproteobacteria; order Enterobacterales; family Enterobacteriaceae; genus Enterobacter; species Enterobacter cloacae complex sp. AR_0002. The sequence goes on along the minus strand of NZ_CP018814.1, from coordinate 319,558 downwards.
ACGCGCAGCCATTTTTAGTTCAGCAGTAATATTGAAAACATAAGGGGGGAGACGATCGATACGCGTAAAACGGCGTTCAGGACTGAATTCAGCCATAGATTCCTCAGAGTCACGTTAGCGCCCGGACCGTCCGAGCGACGCTGCCACCCGTGTGGCATGCTTAGAAAATAACCTGAAGAAAAAGACGCTGTCGAGAGGATAACGGCAAAACAATATTTTGCGCTAAAACGGGAATGCGATTGCAGTGAAAAGCGGAACTCCTATCGCGAACAGGCAGTTTTAAGCTCTACAATTTAACACAATATTTTCAGTATCGTTACCTGACGTTTCTCCCCAAACGGAAAAGCGCCGGCTTTCAGTCAAAAGCCAGCAATCCCCTTTGAGAATTATGGTTTTTCCCCATTTGATAAATCTGATGGATAGCTGGTCATCAGGCCCTATGTTTTCTATCATAGATTTTTCCCGTTTTCCCAGGCCTGACCGTGCACGAAATCTTCAATATGCTCCTCGCGGTGTTCGACCGCGCGGCATTAATGCTGATCTGTCTCTTTTTCCTTATCCGCATCCGCTTGTTCCGCGAACTGTTGCATAAATCTGCCCATTCGCCAAAAGAGCTGCTGGCCGTCACGTTTATCTTTTCGATGTTTGCCCTGTTCAGCACCTGGTCCGGGGTGCCGGTAGAAGGCTCGCTGGTGAACGTGCGCATCATCGCCGTCATGTCGGGCGGGATCCTCTTTGGTCCCTGGGTCGGGATTATCACAGGCATTATCGCTGGCACCCATCGATACCTGATTGATATTGGCGGCGTGACGGCAGTTCCCTGCTTTATCACCAGCATTATTGCCGGGCTGCTCTCGGGCTGGATTAACCGCAAAATCCCGAAAAAGCAGCACTGGCGTGCGGGGATTATCGCGGGGATGGTCTGCGAAACGCTGACCATGATCCTGGTCATCGTCTGGGCGCCAACCGTTGCGCTGGGGCTGGATATCGTCTCGAAGATCGGTATTCCGATGATCCTCGGGAGCGTCTGTATCGGTTTTATCGTGCTGCTGGTGCAAAGCGTGGAAGGCGAAAAAGAGGCCAGCGCCGCGCGTCAGGCCAAGCTGGCGCTGGATATCGCCAACAAGACGCTGCCGCTTTTCCGGCACGTTAACGCCGAATCTTTACGTCAGGTTTGCGATATCATCCGCCGTGATATTCATGCCGATGCGGTCGCTATCACCAATATTGATCACGTGCTGGCTTACGTTGGCGTCGGTGAGCACAATTATCGCGACAGCGACGACACCATCAGCCCGACCACCAGACAGGCGATTAACTACGGAAAAATCATCATTAAAAACAATGACGAAGCCCACCGGACGCCAGAGATCCACTCAATGCTGGTGATCCCGCTGTGGGAAAAAGGCGTGGTCACGGGGACGCTGAAAATTTACTACTGTCATGCGCACCAAATCACCTCCTCGCTCCAGGAGATGGCGATTGGCCTGTCGCAGATCATCTCCACTCAACTTGAGGTTTCGCGTGCAGAGCAGCTGCGCGAGATGGCAAATAAGGCAGAGCTGCGCGCCCTGCAAAGTAAGATCAATCCCCATTTCCTGTTTAACGCGCTGAACGCTATCTCCTCTTCCATCCGTCTGAATCCGGATACCGCGCGGCAGCTGATATTTAATCTGTCGCGCTATCTGCGCTACAACATTGAGCTAAAAGACGACGAGCAGATCGACATCAAAAAAGAGCTGTATCAAATCAAGGATTACATCGCGATCGAGCAGGCTCGCTTTGGCGATAAGCTGACGGTCATTTACGATATTGATGAAGAGGTCAACTGCGTGATCCCAAGCCTGCTGATCCAGCCTCTGGTGGAAAACGCCATTGTTCACGGTATTCAGCCGTGTAAAGGCAAAGGCGTGGTAACAATTAGCGTAACGGAAAGCGGTAACCGCGTGCGTATCGCCGTGCGCGATACCGGGCACGGCATCGATCCGAAAGTTATCGAACGCGTCAAATCAAACGAAATGCCGGGCAACAAGATCGGACTGCTGAATGTGCATCACCGGGTCAAACTGCTGTACGGTGACGGGCTGCATATTCACCGCCTTGAGCCGGGCACCGAAATTGCCTTTTATGTTCCGAATGAGCGAACGCCCGTGAATGCCCCCATATCCTTGTTGCCGTAGGCCGGAGTAACAGATGAAAGTCATCATCGTAGAAGATGAATTTCTGGCTCAACAGGAGTTGAGCTGGCTTATCAAAACCCACAGCCAGATGGAGATTGTTGGCTGTTTTGAGGATGGTCTGGACGTGCTGAAATTTTTACAGCATAACCGGGTCGACGCGATATTCCTCGATATTAATATTCCGTCGCTGGACGGCGTCCTGCTGGCGCAAAATATCAATCAGTTCGCCCACAAGCCGTTTATTGTGTTTGTCACCGCGTGGAAAGAGCATGCCGTGGAGGCCTTCGAGCTTGAGGCGTTTGACTATATTCTAAAGCCGTACCAGGAGTCGCGTATTATCAGCATGCTGCATAAGCTGGAAGCCGCGTGGCAGCAGCAGTCCTTACCCGCCAGTGCCAGCCCGGTAGCGCGGGAAAACGACACAATTAATCTGGTGAAGGACGAACGGATCATCGTCACGCCTGTCGACGATATTTACTATGCCGAAGCGCATGAAAAAATGACATTTGTCTATACGCGGCGTGAATCCTACGTCATGGCGATGAACATCACCGAATTCTGCAATAAACTCCCGGCCGCCCACTTCTTCCGCTGCCACCGCTCGTTCTGCGTCAACCTGAACAAGATCCGCGAAATCGAACCCTGGTTTAACAACACCTATATATTGCGGCTGAAGGATCTGGATTTTCAGGTGCCTGTAAGCCGCAGCAGAGTGAAAGAGTTCCGCCAGCTCATGCACCTGTAGCACGTTCCCTCTCCCGCAGGAGAGGGAAATGAGCGTCAGAGGATCTGACCAAGAACCTGACGCAGATGCGCGCCGGATCCCAGTAAGCCTGGGTTGTCGTGGACAATCAGGTAAACAGGAATGTCCTGGACATAGCTCCTGAAGCGGCCTTTGTCTTCGAAGCCGCCACGGAAGCCGGAGGCGGTAAAGAAATCGAGGAAGCGCGGCACGATCCCGCCCGCAATATAGACCCCGCCAAAGGTGCCAAGGTTCAGCGCCAGGTTGCCGCCAAAACGCCCCATGATGACGCAGAACAGCGACAAAGCACGGCGGCAGTCAATACAGCTGTCGGCCAGCGCGCGTTCGGTCACATCTTTCGGTTGCAGATTTTCCGGCAGACGACCGTCTGATTTGACAATCGCCCGATACAGGTTCACCAGACCCGGACCAGAAAGCACCCGCTCGGCCGACACGTGACCAATCTCGGCGCGTAGCTCCTCAAGAATAATGCCCTCTTCTTCGCTGTTCGGCGCAAAATCCACGTGACCGCCCTCGCCCGGCAGGCTGACCCAGCGTTTGTCGACGTGGACCAGGTGCGCCACCCCCAGACCGGTTCCCGCGCCGTAAACGGCAATCGGTTTGCCTTCAACCGGGGCCGTACCGCCGAACTGAATCAGATGCTCTGGTTTAAGCATTGGGATAGCCATGGAAACCGCAGTGAAGTCGTTGATAATTTCAAGGTGCGAGAAGCCGAGGTTTTTCCGCATTTCGGCAATTGAGAAGGCCCACGTGTGGTTGGTCATCGCCACCCAGTCGCCGGTAATCGGACAGGCGATGGCGATACAACCGTCTTCAACGCTCACTTTATGCTCTTCCAGATAGACGCGAACCACCGCTTCCAGGCTTGGGTAATCCAGCCCTGAATAGGTTTTCGCCTGAGAAATTTCACCGCTGTTCACATCGCACAGGGCAAGGCGCGCGTTGGTGCCGCCTACATCACCTACCAAAGCATACTTTGTCATTCTTCTACTGCTCCGCTAAAGTCAGAATAAATCTTTGGGACACTGTAAATTCAAGGCGTGATAACAACAACGACCAGAAGGTGACTGCCCATGGATTATCGATCTTCGTCACATAATAACTTTACCGTTTCAGCACCTTTTGCACTATTGCCACAATGCTGATTGTGCAAAGTAACGTTAAGCCGTTTTGTACAAGGAAATCATCATGCTCCATCCGCGAGCCAGAATCATGCTGTTATTGGCTGTCCCGGCGCTGATTATTGGCGTGGCGTCGAGCCTGGTGCTCATCGTCGTCATGAAAGTGGCGGCGGTGCTGCAAACGATTTTATGGACCGCGCTTCCGGTAAAACTCGGCATCAGCATTGACTCGCCGGGCTGGATCATGGTGATGCTGACCCTGACCGGGATTGCCGTAGGGCTGGTGATCCGCTATAGCCCGGGCCATGCCGGGCCGGACCCGGCACTGGAACCCTTGATTGGCGCGCCTGTCTCCCCCTCGGCTCTGCCGGGGCTTATCATCGCGCTGATAATCGGTCTTGCGGGCGGCGTAAGCCTCGGGCCTGAACATCCCATTATGGCGGTGAATATCGCGCTGGCGGTCTTTCTGGGGGCGCGTCTTTTCCCGCGCGTTGGCGCGCTGGACTGGACGATCCTGGCCTCCGCTGGCACCATCGGGGCGCTGTTTGGCACTCCGGTCGCGGCTGCGCTCATTTTTTCGCAAACGCTCAGCAGTGATCATGAGGTGCCGCTTTGGGATAAACTCTTCGCGCCGCTAATGGCCGCCGCTGCGGGAGCCCTCACCACCAGCCTGTTTTTCCATCCCCATTTTTCACTCTCCATTCCCCACTACGGCCAGATGCAACTCACCGATATTTTCAGCGGCGCCGTCGTCGTCGCGATCGCCATTGCGCTGGGGATGGTCGCGGTGTGGTGTCTTCCTCGCCTGCATCGCCTGATGCACAGGCTGAAGCATCCGGTGCTGATTCTGGGCATGGGGGGTTTTATTCTGGGCGTTTTAGGCGCTATCGGCGGGACGGTTACGCTGTTTAAGGGTCTGGACGAGATGCAGCAGCTGGCCTTCAGCCAGGTCTTCAGCGTCTCAGATTATCTGCTGTTCGCGCTGGTGAAACTGGCGGCGCTGGTGGTCGCGGCGGCCTGTGGTTTCCGGGGAGGTCGTATCTTCCCGGCGGTATTTGTTGGCGTCGCGCTGGGGCTGATGCTGCATGAGCACGTTGACGCTGTCCCTGCGGCGATTACCGTCTCCTGCTCCATTCTGGGGCTGGTACTGGTGGTCACGCGCGATGCGTGGCTGAGCCTGTTTATGGCGGCCGTTGTCGTGCCGGATACCACGCTTCTGCCGCTGCTCTGTATCGTGATGTTGCCCGCCTGGCTCCTGCTGGCGGGCAAACCGATGCTGATGGCATGGCGAAACGACAGGTAATCAGGCGTTATTGCGCGCCTCCAGCGCTTTGGTCAGCGCGCTCAGCAGCGGCGGAATATCGGCTTTCGGCAGCATGACCTCGATCAGCGAAAGCCGCTCATGGTGTGCCACTTTATCCAGCACCTCCGCCAGCGCTTCCGCTTCGCTGACGCGCCAGCACTCTGCCTGAGGCGCCAGGCTCAGCGCCTGCGGTATCTGCGTCCAGTTCCAGAGGGCAATATCGTTATAGCGCTGCTCCGGCCCGTGGATGGCCCTTTCCACCGTGTATCCTTCGTTGTTAAGCACCAGAATAATCGGGCGCTGCTTGTCGCGCAGCATGGATCCCAGCTCCTGAATGGTCAACTGCGCGGCGCCGTCGCCCGTCAGGACAATCACGCGTCGATTCGGACACGCCGTTTGCGCGCCAAACGCCGCCGCCAGCGTGTAGCCAATCGATCCCCACAGCGGCTGGACGATAAAGTTCACGTCCGCCGGTAAACGCAGATCGATAGCGCCGAAAGCAGACGTCCCCTGGTCAGCCAGAATAATGTCTCCGGGGCGAATAAACGTTTGCAGGGTGCGCCAGAAGCTCTCCTGAGTCAGCGCCCCTTCAATAGTCGGGAACGAAAAGCCGCTGTGATCCGATGGCGCTCGCGTATCACGAACATAGGTTTTACACAGCGCTGTCAGCGTTTCAATGGCCTCCCTCATCGGGATACCCGTAAACCAGACGTCGCCGACGCGGGACGCGTGAGGCTGAACCTCTATCGTCTGGTCTGGCGTAAGCTGGTGGGTAAATCCGGCAGTGAGCGTATCGGTAAAGCGCGTGCCAATGCACAGCACCGTATCAGCACCCTCGATGGCCTCTTTGACCGGCGCGGCGCTCGCCGATCCGCTGTAGGTGCCGTAAAAACCGCTCTGTCGTTCGTCAAAAATGCCCTTGCCCATCAGCATGGTGGCGTGTGCCATCGGCACCTCTTTCACCCACGTCTGAAGGGCCGCGCGCAGACCGTGGCGGAGTACCAGGAAGTCCGCTAACAGCGCGGTGCGTTTGCTCGTAGACAAGCGCTTTTCGGCAGCCTCACGGAACGCCTGCAAGCAGGCTGAATCGGCCGGTGCGGGGTTAACAGTGAGAGCGCTTACAGGAGGTGTAGCGGCTTTTTTCGCCACATCGGCGGGCAGCATCAGATAGCCCGGACGGCGCTCCCGCAGCATGGTGGTCAGGACTCTGTCAATTTCATAGCAGGCGTTTTGTTCCGTAAGCACCGCCTGCGCAACGGTGATAGGTTCGCTCATATGATAGAAGTGGCGGAACTCGCCGTCGCCCAACGTATGGTGCAGTAACTCTCCTCGCTGCTGCGCCGCCATACCCGGGGCCCCTACAATATGGAGGACGGGAACATGTTCGGCAAAGCTGCCCGCCACACCGTTCATGGCGCTTAACTCCCCAACGCCGAATGTCGTCAGGAGTGCGGCAAAGCCCTTACAGCGGGCATAGCCGTCTGCGGCGTAAGACGCGTTCAGTTCGTTGGCACAGCCCACCCAGCAGATGTCCGGGCTATCTATCACGTGATCGAGAAATTGCAGGTTATAGTCGCCCGGCACGCCAAACAGATGATCGGCACCACAATCTGTTAGTCGGTCCAGCAGGTAATCGGCGACGCAATAGGGGGTACGCATATTATAAGTGTCCTTCTGACGTTGACCTCACTCTGAGTATTAAATAAGCGTGAAGCGTGTCCAGAATTGACGACAATCAGGGGCTGGAAAGAATGCTTTACGAAAAAAGCTGCGCTATGCTCATTTTCTTCAGATTAGTGTAAACGTATACACGGATGTTTCTTTCCAGCGCCAGAGGTCTCACAAATGGGTTATCAGCCTGACAAAAATCGTTATCAGACAATGCAATATCGCCGCTGTGGGCAAAGCGGTCTTAAGCTTCCCGCCATCTCGCTGGGGCTGTGGCATAATTTTGGCGACGCGACGTTGCTCGAAAACAGCCGTCAACTTTTACAGCGTGCTTTCAATTTGGGTATTACGCATTTTGACCTTGCCAATAATTACGGCCCGCCTCCTGGTTCGGCCGAACGTAATTTTGGGCGCATTTTGCAGGAGGATTTCCTGCCCTGGCGCGATGAGCTGATCATCTCCACTAAAGCGGGCTACACCATGTGGGACGGGCCTTACGGTGACTGGGGCTCGCGTAAATATCTGATCGCAAGCCTGGACCAGAGCCTCAAGCGTATGGGGCTGGAGTATGTCGATATCTTCTATCACCACCGCCCGGATCCACACACGCCGCTACGTGAAACCATGAAAGCGCTTGACCATGTGGTGCGTCAGGGCAAAGCGCTGTACATCGGTCTGTCCAACTACCCGGCAGAAATGGCACGGCAGGCGATTGAAATAATGGAGGATCTGGGCACGCCATGTTTGATCCACCAGCCGAAGTACTCCATGTTTGAACGTGCGCCTGAAGAGGGGTTGCTGGACGTGTTGCAGCAAAAAGGGGTGGGATGTATCCCCTTCTCTCCACTGGCGGGCGGACAGTTGACCGATCGCTATCTGAACGGCATCCCAGCGGATTCTCGCGCAGCAAGCGGCAGTAAGTTCCTTAATCCGGAACAGATCACCGACAAAAAGCTGGAAAAGGTACGTAAGCTGAATGCGCTGGCGGAAAAACGGGGGCAAAAGCTGTCGCAAATGGCCCTGGCCTGGATCCTGCGCCACGATGCGGTGACATCCGTGCTCATCGGCGCAAGCAAGACCGGACAAATTGATGATGCAGCAGGCGTGCTTGAAAATTGTCGGTTCACGGCAGAAGAGCTCAAGACGATAGATACGATCCTGTCCAGTTCAGATTAAAAACACTTTTAGCAAAAAGTGCTCTCGTTCATGATTTAGGAGTTGAGGCGATGAAACGAATGTTTACCAACTCGTAAAATTGCGTTAACAGGTCGCACAGCGGCCCCGATCGTGAAGGAGAAGAGTATGTTCAGGTCACTGATTCTTGCAGCGGTATTACTGGCTTCGGCCCCGCTGGTCGCCAATGCGGGCGAAATCACCCTGTTGCCATCGATTAAATTACAAATTGGCGATCGTGATGACTACGGCAGATACTGGGACGGTGGCTACTGGCGCGACCGTGACTACTGGCATCGCCATTATGAATGGCGTCAAAACCGCTGGTGGAAACACGATAACGGCTATCACCGTGGCTGGGATAAGCGTAAGGCTTACGAACGCGGCTACCGCGAAGGCTGGAAAGATCGTGACGACCGCCGTGGCGGCTGGGGTCACGGAAAAGGCAGAGGCCACGGTCACGGCCATCACCATTAACAACAAAAAGGAGCCTTCCGGCTCCTTTTTCTTTTACAGGCCTGCGGCTGTGCCTATCAGCAACCACAAGTTTAACGCCACCACCACGACCACAATGGCCCACCCGGCGCGTTTCACCCACGTCGAATTCACCAGATCGCCCATCAGTGATTTGTTGCTTGTGAAGATCAGCAGCGGCACCAGCGCCAGCGTAATCCCGAAACTCAGCAGCACCTGACTCATCACCAGAATGCGGGTCGGATCCAGTCCCATCAGGATCACAACAAAGGAAGGCAGCATCGTGACCGAGCGGCGAACCCACAGCGGAATATGGAAACGTACGAACCCCTGCATCACCACCTGCCCGGCCAGTGTCCCCACAACCGTAGATGAAAGGCCCGCAGCAACCAGGCTTAAACCAAAAATAGTGGCAGCGGCATGACTCAGCAACGGCTCCAGCGTCAGGTAAGCCTGGTCAAGATCGGCAACCCCGGTATGCCCGTTAAAGTGGAACGCGGCGGCGGCGGTGGCCATCATCGCCAGATTCACAAATCCGGCAATGGTCATCGCGATAGCCACATCCCATTTCGAGGCGGAGTAGCGCTCTTTACTCGTCCCGCCATGCAGATTCTGGGTTAATGAAGAGTGTAGATAAATGACGTGCGGCATAATGGTCGCCCCCAGCACCCCGGCAGCCAGAAAAACGGCTTCAGAAGTAGGTAACGACGGGATCACCATCCCTTTCGTCAGCTGCGCCAGATTCGGCTGGGAGAAAATCAGCTCAACAATATAGGCGGCAGCGACGAACAGCAGCAGGCCGCCGATGACTTTCTCCAGCGGTTTTTGCCCCCGCCGCTGGAGCATCAGAATCAGGAAAGTGGCGATACCGGTTAGCACGGCCCCCTGAAGCAGAGATACGCCCAGAATAAGCTTAAAGCCGATCGCCGCCCCGATAAACTCGGCGAGATCGGTGGCCATGGCGATAATTTCCGCCTGAACCCAGTAAAACCAAACTGCCGGACGTGGATAATGATCGCGGATTTGCTCCGCCAGGTTTTTTCCGGTAGCAATACCCAGCTTCGCGGAGAGCATCTGAATCAGCATCGCCATCAGATTGGCCCAGACCACAACCCACAGCAGTTTATAGCCGAAGCTGGCCCCGGCCTGAATGTTGGTCGCAAAATTACCCGGATCGATGTAGCCAATCGCGGCAATGAATGCCGGTCCCATTAATGCGAGCCGCAGCTTGCGTGCCGCTCTGCCGCTGCTACTCTCTACGCGACTATTCGTCATTTCTGCCTCTGGAAATATAGCCTTTGCTATGTTTTATGCTATCAAAATGAGAATGATTATCAAGTTCATTTGAAATGGTTAACATGATTTCTCTGATAGCCAGGAACGATAGACAGGCAGGTGGAGCAAGGTCACAGAATGTGAAAATGCGCAGACATTTGTGAAGCGTAGCACACAAACTTAACTTTTCACTCATTTACCTAACATAACAAAAATGTATTGTTGATCACTATTTTTGAGACTCGTCACAGGATGTAACTATAGTGTGGGCTTGATCTCGTTTTCTTTGTGCTTGTTACATAGAATGTGCACGGAAATTAAACCTGCCTCATATTTGGAGCAAATATGGACCGCGTCCTTCATTTTGTCCTGGCACTTGTTGTCGTTACTGCACTTGCATTGCTGGTCAGCACAGACCGCAAAAAAATTCGTATTCGCTATGTTGTCCAGCTGCTGGTCATTGAAGTTTTACTTGCGTGGTTCTTCCTGAACTCCAACGTAGGCCTCGGCTTCGTGAAAGGCTTCTCCGAAATGTTCGAAAAACTGCTCGGATTTGCCAACGAAGGGACAAACTTCGTCTTTGGCAGCATGAACGATCAGGGTCTGGCCTTCTTCTTCCTGAAGGTACTCTGCCCTATCGTCTTCATCTCTGCCCTGATCGGTATCCTTCAGCACATCCGCGTTCTTCCGGTGGTTATCCGTGCGATCGGCTTCCTGTTATCGAAAGTTAACGGCATGGGTAAACTGGAATCCTTTAACGCAGTCAGCTCACTGATCCTCGGTCAGTCTGAGAACTTCATTGCGTATAAAGATATCCTCGGCAAGATGTCCCGTAACCGCATGTACACCATGGCGGCAACCGCAATGTCTACCGTTTCCATGTCTATCGTGGGCGCGTATATGACCATGCTGGAACCAAAATACGTGGTTGCGGCCCTGGTTCTGAACATGTTCAGCACCTTTATCGTGCTTTCGCTGATTAACCCGTACCGCGTGGATGCCAGCGAAGAGAACATTCAGATGTCTAACCTGCACGAGGGGCAGAGCTTCTTCGAAATGCTGGGTGAATACATTCTGGCGGGTTTCAAGGTTGCAATTATCGTTGCCGCGATGCTGATTGGCTTTATCGCGCTGATCGCTGCGCTGAACGCCCTGTTTGCGGCCGTACTCGGTATCTCCTTCCAGGGTATTCTGGGCTACATCTTTTACCCGGTTGCCTGGGTGATGGGCGTGCCCGCTCACGAAGCGTTGCAGGTGGGCAGTATCATGGCAACGAAACTGGTATCCAACGAATTCGTGGCGATGATGGATCTCCAGAAGATTGCCAGCACACTCTCCCCACGTGCGGAAGGGATCCTGTCCGTCTTCCTGGTCTCCTTCGCGAACTTCTCTTCCATCGGTATCATCGCTGGCGCGATTAAAGGCCTGAACGAAGAGCAGGGTAACGTGGTTTCTCGCTTTGGCCTGAAGCTGGTTTACGGTTCAACGCTGGTGAGCGTCCTGTCTGCCTCTATTGCAGCACTGGTTCTGTAATTCATACCGCGTAATAAAAACCGGGAGTCCTCGCTCCCGGTTTTTTTATGCTTCCAGCGCCGCCAGAGGCTGGGGTTTACCAATCAAATAGCCCTGCAAATAATCTACGCCAAATCGCAACAACATCTCGCGTTGTTCAGCCGTTTCCACATATTCAGCCACCACACACAGCGATTTCGTTTTTGCCATGTTGCAAATGGACTGCACGATCATCGCATCCATGCTGTCGGTGCAGATATCTTTCACGAAGCAACCATCGATCTTAATGATATCGGCCTCCAGCCGCTTCAGGCGCTCAAAGTTGGCATAGCCGGTACCAAAGTCGTCTATGGCAATGCGGAAGCCGTAATCACGCAGCTGCTGGATATTTTTGATGCTGCTTCCCGAGTCTGAGAAAGCCTGTTCCTCGGTGATCTCAATGATGATATTTTGCGGCGCAATGGCGTAGCGTTCAAAAAGCGCGATGATCTCAGCCGCAATCTCATTTTGCATCAGCGTCAGCGGCATCAGATTAACGGAGAAGCGCGTTCCTGCACGTCCGGACGGATGGCTGCGCATCCACATCAGCAATTTTTCCAACACGTTCAGGTCAAACCGGTGGCTCAGGTTAAACTGAGCAATCAGCGGAATAAAGCGGTCAGGGGTGATGATCTCGCCATCGCTTTCCAGCCTGGAGAGGATTTCAAAGTACCCTTCTCCGCGCGCGTTGTGAATTGGCTGGGCGTAAAGGTGAAGACCGCCGATATCAAGGGCGCGTTTTATGCGGGCCAGCATTAGCACCCTGTCCGTCGTCTGACCAGAGACATCATCCAGACTGTTGGTTAACGCCAGAACGTTATGCCCGCCACAGGATTGCTCGGACAGCCAGCTCAGCTGACCCAGCGTGTGGTGCAGGCTTTCCCCATCCGGTACTTCGCCCCAGGAGGCGCCAAACTCAATGTCGAGCTCAGTCTTGTTCCAGACAATCTTACGGCTGTTCAGATGATCAACCATGTATTGCAGACGTTCAGCCGTGCCCGGACCCAACAAGACCACCACCAGCTCACTGCCTGGCAACTGAAAGAGCTTCTCGTCTTTTTGCAATAACGGTTGCAGCGACGCGGTGATCATCTTTTTACAGTGTACACGCATGAGGATGCCGTAATGACGGCTCAGAAATTCCAGATTATCCAGGCGCAGGCAGCAGATTTTGGCTCCGGGATGGTGCTGTAAAAACACTTCCAGCGCACGAATGTTAGGCAGACCGGTGAGCGGATCGGTAAGCGCCCTCTCCTGCCACCCCTGTTTCAGCCATTCACTTTTCTGATAGATCCGCGACATGTAAAGCAGGCAGATGGCGAAAGAGATCAGTACCGACAAGATAAAGGAGAGCGAGTGGCCCGATTCAACGCCATTAAGAAAATTATAATTGTAGGTCAACAGCATGAGCGCCGAGGCCGCCCAGAGTAAAGAGATGAGCGCATAGCTCAGACGACCAATCCCCAGGGTAAAAAGAATAAAAACGATTGGCATCAAATAACCAGCAATAAACTGTGACTCGAAAGGCGCGCACAAAATAGCGATCATCGAGACCAACAGCATCAGCCACACAACGATAAATAACACTTTTTTGTGACAAAAGAGGGGCTTCACGCTTCGCCGCCAGAATGTTCGGGCATACCGGGGATTAATTATCATTCTTAACGGGTAGTAGAACATCATGGTGAAAATCAGGGCGGCACAAATCAGGCTTTGAATATCGATAACGTTATAAATTGCAGAGCCTTCGCCGAAATAGGAGGAGATTGTCACCGGAAAATCAAATAAATATCCCGCCAGATACATCGATAATTTGGTGCCTACAGGAACCACAAATCCGAGCCAGAAAATACGTATACCGATGTACTTATTCGGGATGCTGTGTCGCCAGCGTTTGCCCAGCATCAGACGGATGACGCCACAGGCAGCGAAGACGGCAAACGTCTGACAAATTAATAACACGGAAGATTGTAGTAATGCTAAATCAAAGTAATAAATGTTAGTAACACTAAATCCAATCAGTAAAGGAATGATTGCCCGACGTCCAAATAACAATACGATGGCGAGCATGGCGCTTAAGGGCAACCACGCTAAATAAACATCATTTTCGTTGACGATAGCGCGCGGGGAGATATAACGGGAAAAGGGGATCGTAATCAGGCTTAACGCCAGGACAATCATAAATATTTTTACATTATTGTAAATTTTTCTATTCATTAATCCGTGTGATCTATTTAACCATCGTCTTATTGACCGGATGGATAATAGGTTTATTAATTGCACGAATCAAGTTCAGGTCTATTTATAGACTTGTTTATTGATTTGGATTGAGGTGATGTATAGAAAACGACATTGCTGGCAACAAAAATAGTCTAAACATTTTACAAGATATAAAAAAACCCCCGTCTTGCGACGAGGGTTTAAATTTTGGTGGAGCTAAGCGGGATCGAACCGCTGACCTCTTGCATGCCATGCAAGCGCTCTCCCAGCTGAGCTATAGCCCCACATGTTACTTTACCTACCGCACTCTGTTGGGTTCAGAGTTTGGTGGAGCTAAGCGGGATCGAACCGCTGACCTCCTGCATGCCATGCAGGCGCTCTCCCAGCTGAGCTATAGCCCCGTCGTAAAGCTGTCATGTTGACGGGCGGCATAATATGAATTCCGCCGCAGAGTGTCAACGGCAAATTCAACCTCCGCTTTTCAACCGCCGAAAAATCATGCAAATGAATCACTTTGCGAGCCTGCTCGCAGCCAGGAGTTAAGCTTGTCACGTTTTCACGTAAAACGGTGCTATAAAATGAACCACTAATTAACCCCACAGATATTCAGGAAATTGTATGATCAAGGAACGAATGACGCCAGAAGAGTTAGCCCTGCTGACTGGCTATAGCCGACAGACCATCAATAAATGGGTACGCAAAGAGGGTTGGATTACATCGCCAAAGCCAGGCGTTCAGGGTGGCAAGGCGCGTCTGGTACACGTCAATGAAAAAGTGCGCGACTTTATTCGCAGCGCGCGCAGGGCAACAGAGACGCCGGAACTGCCAGATACGTACCACGAGGGCTCGCTTCATGCCCTGCTCCTGACGCTGGCGAATGAAATGACGCCGGAAGAGCAAAAGCAGATGACATCGCTGTTACTGCGGGAAGGGATTACCGGCTTGTTACAACGTTTAGGGATTCGCGACCAACGCTGATATGAAAAGATTACGCAGCAAAATGACCACGGAAGAGCTGGCGGACAGTCTGGGCGTAGCCCGACAAACCGTTAATCGCTGGATACGACAGAAGGGATGGAAAACGGAGGGTATCAACGGTGTAAAAGGCGGAAGAGCGAGGGTGATATGTATTGATGCGCACGTTAAGGAGCACATCATTAGCCTTCCTGCCATTCGTAACCGTCGGGCTGTTTACCATGTGGCGGAAAGCCCTTCCCACTACGGCGTGGCAACCTCATCCAGCCTGCTTCCACAAATTATCGACTCGCTGGAAAACATGACGACTGTCGAACAGGAACGTTTGCACAAGTTGCTCGCTCGTGAAGGGTTGCAGGGTTTTCTCACGCGTCTTGGTATTGCTGAATAACAGGCATAAAAAAACGGCAGGTTACCCTGCCGTTTTTTGTATTACACGAGCATTACTGCTGGCTTTCGCGCTCAGCAATAAAGTCCAGGGCTTTGTTGATACGCGCAACGCTACGTGATTTGCCGATGGCATGTACGGTCACGTCCAGCCCCGGGGACTGGCCTGCCCCCGTCACCGCAACGCGCAGCGGCATACCGACTTTACCCATGCCAATTTCCAGCTCATCAGCGGTAGCCTGAATCGCGTGGTGAACATTTTCCGCAGTCCATTCGGTAATGGCTTCGAGTTTGTCACGCACCACTTCCAGCGGCTGACGCGCAACCGGACGCAGGTGTTTCTTGGCCGCGTCGGCGTCGAACGCGTCAAACTCTTCATAGAAGTAACGGCAGCTTTCAGCAATTTCTTTCAGCGTTTTGCAACGCTCGCCAAGCAGCTTCACCAGATCCGCCAGTTCAGGGCCCGTACGGGTATCGATGTTTGCCTGTTCAATGTGCCATTGCAGATAAGTCGCTACATATTCTGGCTGCATGGTATTGATGTAGTGATGGTTCAGCCACAGCAGTTTGTCAGTGTTGAACGCGCTGGCTGATTTGCTGACCGAGTTCAGAGAGAACAGCTCGATCATCTCTTCGCG
Source organism: Enterobacter cloacae complex sp. AR_0002 (assembly GCF_001922365.1). Taxonomy (NCBI): domain Bacteria; kingdom Pseudomonadati; phylum Pseudomonadota; class Gammaproteobacteria; order Enterobacterales; family Enterobacteriaceae; genus Enterobacter; species Enterobacter cloacae complex sp. AR_0002. The sequence continues at coordinate 303,830 of NZ_CP018814.1, read as the reverse complement.
GCTGAAGATCTCCTGGTCACCATGAGCCCAGCCCAGACGCACCAGGTAGTTCAGCAGCGCTTCCGGCAGATAGCCGTCATCACGGTACTGCATCACACTCACCGCGCCATGACGTTTGGACAGCTTTTTACCGTCGTCACCGTTGATCATTGATACGTGCGCATATACCGGTACAGGTGCGTTCAGCGCTTTCAGAATGTTGATCTGACGCGGGGTGTTATTGATATGGTCTTCACCACGGATCACGTGAGTGATTTCCATATCCCAGTCGTCCACAACTACGCAGAAGTTATAGGTTGGCGATCCGTCAGTACGACGAATGATGAGGTCATCCAGTTCCTGGTTGCTGAATTCGATCGGACCACGGATTTGGTCATCAAAGATAACAGAGCCATCCTGCGGGTTAGCAAAACGCACTACGCAAGGCTCATCAGCAGCATGCTCGCTGTGGTCATGGCGGCAACGACCGTCATAACGCGGTTTTTCGCCTTTTGCCATTTGCTCTTCGCGCAGCGCATCCAGACGCTCCCTGGAGCAGTAACACTTATAGGCCGTGCCTGCCACCAGCATCTCGTCAATTACGGCGTTATAGCGGTCAAAACGTTTGGTCTGGAAGTATGGGCCTTCGTCCCACGCCAGATTCAGCCAGTTCATCCCATCCATAATGGCTTCAATTGCTTCCGGCGTTGAGCGCTCCAGATCGGTGTCTTCAATACGCAGCACAAACTCACCTTTGTTGTGACGTGCGAAAAGCCAGGAGTAGAGAGCGGTACGTGCACCACCGACATGCAGATAGCCTGTCGGGCTCGGCGCGAAGCGAGTTTTGATTTTCATGAAATGGCCTTACGTTATAAAGATGCCGGTAATCGGCAAATTCCGGGAAGAAAACAATGGGCAATATTCTATCACTGTGGGCCGATTCCTCAATGTCGATCACTTTATCCGGTTCGAGATTGCTGTTTTTGTTTATAAATCATGCGCCACAGTCCGTTTTGCGATCGTTTTGACTAATTTTACGACGAACGAATAAAAACTTTAGAAAATGCGTTGACTCATTTTCAACTCTCCCTATAATGCGACTCCACACAGCGGGGGTGATTAGCTCAGTTGGTAGAGCATCTCCTTTACACGGAGGGGGTCGGCGGTTCGAGCCCGTCATCACCCACCATCTACTTCGGTAGACTCGCAGTGTAGATAAGAATTGAGATTGGGCGATTAGCTCAGTTGGTAGAGCATCTCCTTTACACGGAGGGGGTCGGCGGTTCGAGCCCGTCATCGCCCACCATTCTCACCTTATCGCAGCAGTTCCGAAATGGGCGATTAGCTCAGTTGGTAGAGCATCTCCTTTACACGGAGGGGGTCGGCGGTTCGAGCCCGTCATCGCCCACCATTTCGGGTCGTTAGCTCAGTTGGTAGAGCAGTTGACTTTTAATCAATTGGTCGCAGGTTCGAATCCTGCACGACCCACCAATGTAAAAAAGCGCCCTAAAGGCGCTTTTTTGCTATCTGCGACATAGCACATCCCCATTGCAGCCAGACCGCTTGTTTTACTCAAGCTCACGCCTTCTTTGCCGATACCTCTATTTTATGGCGAAAAGGATCTCAATATGACAACTCTTAAGCCCGTTTCTCTGTCGGCGATGGAAATCGGCAGCGTAGATAACAGCTCCGGCGGAAACGACATTGCTTCTCAAATCACCCGTCTGACCAAACAGATAACGAAAGTCACTCAGCAGCTCAAAGAAGTGGCCATGGGTGATGCCACAGCAGAAGAAAAGCAAAAGCAGCAAGAATTACTCGAATCTCAGCTGGCTATGTTGCAGGCACAGCTGGCGCAATTGCAGCGTCAGCAGGCCGAAGAGGCGATGCCAAAGCAGGAAAAAGGTGAGGCAGTCGCGGAAGGCATCAATAAGCCCTCCGCAGAACATCAGATTAATATCTACGTCTGATTATTGGTTTCGTTAAAAAGCGGATCACGTGTGCGGGCCTCCATCAAACGTTCGGCCTGCATACGCACCACATCCCAGCAGGCATGCGCCGCGCCGGAAAGAGACCTGTTTTTACGGCGTACCAGCATCAGCTGGCGTTCGACACAGGGTACGAAACGCTTCACCGTTAAACGACTCCCTGCGGCAGTGGCAGCGCCAGCGCCGGCAGAACGCTGATGCCAATCCCCGCTTCGACCATGGGGAACAGCGTGGCAGGATGCCCGATCTCCTGCACAATGGTTGCCTTAACACCCTGCGCGGTCAGTGCGGCATCTATCAGCGGGCGGCTGCCTGATGCATAATCCTGTAACACCAGGTTTGCCCCCTGCAAGGCCTGCCAGGCCACCTGCGGCAGCGATGCCAGAGGATCATCATCGCGGCAGAGCAATAAAAAGGGCTCCGAGAGTACCACTTCACATTCCAGGTCGCTTACCGCTCCGGGATCAATAACGATGCCAAAATCCACATCCCCCTGACGGATACTCTCAAGTACCCACTGCTGCGGCCTGTCATGCAAAACAAAATCAATATCCGGATAGCGGTGATTACTTTCAGCGATGCACTGGGGAATAAGATGCGCCGAAATCGTCTGGCTCGCCGCCACTCTCACGGTGCCGGAAAGCTGTTGTCCGAGCCGGCCGACATCCCTGAGCGTACTGTTCAGTTCATCCAGCAGCCTCTCCAGACGCATTGCCAGCTGCTGTCCCGCTTCGGTGAGCACCACTTCTCGCGTCGTGCGGTCGAGCAGCTTCACGCCCGTTTGCGTTTCAAGCTCCTTAACGCTATGGCTCACCGCCGACTGGCTGAGGCCAATGATCTCCCCTGCCCGGCTAAAGCTGCGGGCCTGCGCGACGGTGACGAAAACGCGAAGCTGACGTAACGAATAATTCATCTGTTTAATTCATGAATGGATGCAATAAATCAATTTTATTTCTCAAAGGGAAGAAAGCACAATAGCGGCATCTGTTTTCAGGAGTGATTATGAAACTTTTTCGTATCCTTGATCCGTTTACGCTGACCCTGATTGGTGTCGTCTTGCTGGCCTCGTTCTTCCCGGCGCGGGGCAGTTTCGTTCCGGTTATTGAAGGACTGACCACGGCAGCCATTGCCCTGCTGTTCTTTATGCATGGCGCCAAACTCTCCCGGGAAGCTATTATTGCAGGCGGTAGCCACTGGCGACTGCATCTGTGGGTAATGTGCAGCACTTTTATCCTCTTCCCGGTTCTGGGCGTGCTGTTCGCCTGGTGGGCGCCGGTGAATGTCGATCCGGCGCTGTATACCGGTTTCCTTTATCTGTGCATTTTGCCGGCCACCGTGCAGTCTGCAATTGCCTTTACCTCGCTGGCGGGCGGTAACGTCGCGGCGGCGGTTTGTTCTGCTTCCGCTTCCAGCCTGCTCGGGATCTTTGTTTCACCGCTGCTGGTCGGTCTGCTGATGAACATGCACGGGGCGGAAGGCAATCTGGAGCAGGTGGGTAAAATTTGTCTGCAACTGCTGCTGCCGTTTGTGCTCGGACACTTATCCCGTCCCTGGATTGGGGAGTTTGTGGCGAAACATAAAAAATGGATCGGGAAAACGGACCAAAGCTCCATTCTGCTGGTGGTTTACACGGCCTTCAGCGAAGCCGTGGTGAACGGCATCTGGCACAGGGTGGGTGCTGGATCGCTGCTGTTTATTGTGGTGGTAAGCATCGTTCTGCTGGCCATTGTCATCGCGGTTAACGTCTTTGTGGCCCGCAAATGCGGCTTCAACAAGGCCGATGAAATCACCATTGTATTTTGCGGATCGAAAAAGAGCCTCGCCAACGGGATCCCGATGGCCAATATCCTGTTCCCGACGTCCGTCATTGGGATGATGGTGTTGCCGCTGATGATTTTCCATCAGATCCAGCTGATGGTGTGTGCGGTACTGGCGCGGCGTTACAAGGCGCAGACTGAAAAGCTGGCGCAGGAAGAGACCCACGCCGCGAAAGTTTAAGGACGTTTCAGGGGCTGAACCAGCTGGGTCAGCCCCTCTGTTTTGATCAGTAACGTGATAGCCATCAGCTCGCCCAGACGCCCGGCGGGGAACTCATCCTTACGGGCAAACCACAGCAGATACTCTTCCGGTAAATCAATCAGCCTGCGACCCTTATATTTACCGAACGGCATCTCCGTATTGGCGATCTCAACGAGCTGCTCTTTTTCCACGTCACTCTCCTAACAGGCGCATCATTTCCGCTTCGTCGATTACCTCGATGCCAAGCTCCTGCGCTTTTGCCAGCTTCGAACCGGCCGCTTCCCCGGCAATCACCAGGTCGGTTTTCTTTGACACGCTGCCCGCCACTTTTGCCCCCAGCGCCACCAGGCGCGCTTTCGCATCATCGCGCGAGAGCTGGCTCAGGCTGCCGGTCAGCACCACCGTTTTACCGGCAAACGGGCTGTCGATCTCTTCGGCATTAACCACTACCGGTGCGGGCCAGTGAATACCCTGTTCCAGTAATTTACCGATCACTTCACGGTTGCTCTCTTCGGCGAAGAAGTTGAAGACGTGGGTGGCGACCACAATGCCGACATCAGGAACTTTCTGTAGCTCGTCGATGGTGGCTTTCTCCAGCGCGTCCAGCGTGCCGAAATACGCCGCCAGCCCTGCCGCCGTCGCCTCTCCGACTTCACGAATGCCGAGCGCGTAAAGGAAACGGGCAAAGGTGGTGTTTTTGGCCGCCTCGAGCGCGTTAACAATGTTCTGGGCAGATTTCGGTCCCATACGCTCAAGACCGGTCAGCTTACCTGCCGTCAGGGTAAAGAGGTCCGCAGGCGTATGGACGTACTCTTTCTCAACTAACTGGTCGATAATCTTGTCACCCATTCCGTCCACATCCATCGCCCGGCGGGAGACGAAGTGCTTCAGGGACTCTTTACGCTGCGCGCCGCAGATTAACCCGCCCGTACAGCGCGTTACCGCTTCACCTTCCACGCGCTCAACGTCAGAACCACATACCGGACAGTGGGCTGGAAACTCGATGGCACGGGTATCGGCAGGACGTTCAGACTCCACAACGTTAACCACCTGTGGGATCACATCACCCGCGCGGCGAATCACCACTTTGTCACCAATTCGCAGCCCCAGACGCGCAATTTCATCGGCGTTATGCAGCGTGGCGTTACTTACCAGCACGCCAGCCACCTGCACAGGCTCCAGACGCGCCACAGGCGTAATGGCCCCCGTACGTCCGACCTGAAACTCCACGTCGCGAACGAAGGTCATCTGCTCTTGCGCCGGAAACTTAAAGGCCACCGCCCAGCGTGGCGCACGGGCCACAAATCCCAACTGTTCCTGCAACGCCAGCGAATTAACCTTGATCACCACGCCGTCAATATCAAACCCGAGCGTGGGACGAGCTTCTTCAACCTTGTGATAGAACGCCAGCACCGCCTCCGGAGAGTCGCAGAGCTGCACGCGGTTGCTTACCGGTAATCCCCACTCTTTGAACTGCATTAAACGACCCAGGTGGGTATCTGGCAGGTCACCGCCTTCCAGGATCCCGACGCCGTAGCAGAAGAAAGTAAGCGGTCGCTTCGCGGTGATACGCGGATCGAGCTGACGCAGCGAACCTGCCGCCGCGTTACGCGGGTTAGCAAACACTTTCCCGCCGGTACGACGCGCTTCTTCGTTGATCTTCTCGAAGCCCGCCTGCGGAAGGAACACTTCCCCGCGCACTTCCAGCCGGGCGGGAATGTTATCGCCACGCAGTTTCAGCGGGATCGCACGAATAGTGCGCACATTGGTGGTGATGTCTTCCCCGGTAGTGCCGTCGCCGCGCGTTGCGGCACGCACCATCACGCCGTTCTCATAAAGAATACTGACGGCCAGACCATCCAGCTTTAGCTCGCAGCACCAGCTCAGATTGTCGACGCTCTTCAGGCGATCCTGCACGCGCTTGTTGAAAGCCAGAAAACTCTCTTCATCAAACACGTTATCCAGCGACAGCATCGGCACTTCGTGGCGCACCTGGCTGAAAGCGCCCAGTGGTTCCGCACCGACGCGCTGCGTTGGAGAATCGGGCGTAATCAGTTCGGGGTGCTGCGCTTCCAGCTCGCGCAGTTCACGCATCAGGCGGTCATACTCCGCATCCGGCACTTCCGGTGCGTCCATAACATGATAGAGATATTCATGATGGCGAAGCGTGGTTCGCAGTTCAGTAAGTTGTTGTTCGATTGAGTCCATATCGCACCATCAATGAGAAAAACCCCCGACAGGCGGGGGTTGAGGAGGAGTTGAAGTTAACGCGACGATTACGCGTTCGCTTCCTTAACTTCGCGGATGCGGTCCTGATACTCTCGCAGTTTCTGCGGCGTCATCATTCGACGCTGATCGTCGAGCACCACACCGCCCACTTCGTCGGCGATGTGCTGAGCGGACTGTAGCATCAGCTTAAAGTTTTGCAGCTCGTCACCGTAGGACGGCACCTGCATAAAGATCGTAACGCCTGGTGTGACGAAATCACCGGTCATTTCCGGGTCAAACGTGCCTGGATTGACCATATTGGCCAGGCTGAACAGCGCCGGACCGCTGCCGTCAGGACTCAGGTGGCGATGGAAAATATTCATGTCGCCGAACTTGAAGCCTGCCTGTTGGATGCTGTTAAGCAGCACATCACCGTTCAGATGGGTGCCATGATGAGCAGCCACGTTCATAATGATCACCGCTTCTTTACGCTGCGGCTTTTCAACAACCGGTTCTGGCTCTGCAACCGGCTCTGGCTCAGCGCGCGGGGCGGGCTGTGGCGCAGGCGGTTCAGGCTGCGGCTGCGGTTGTTGTACCGGCTGCGGCTGCTGAACAGGCTGTGGCTGATGCACTGGCTGCGGCTGCTGAACAGGCTGTGGCTGATGCACTGGCTGTGCAGGCTGTTGGACAGGTTGCGGCTGTACAGGCTGTGGCGCAACGGGCTGCTGTTGCACAGGCTGGTGCGGCGGATGACGAACAGGTTCTTCCACTGGCGGCGGCGCTGGCTGGCGCGGCTGGGCAGAGGCATACGGTGGTTGATACTGGTGCTGCGGAGCGCGGGGGGCTTCATGCTCTCCATGCGCTGCGCCGGGCGCAGTATTGACCCGATGAACACGAACTTCACCCACGCCGTCGTCGTCAAGACCGTCGATGTCGTCTTCAACGTCATCGTCGTCACGACTGGACTTCATGCGCTTCAGTGGACGATCGCGAAACATAGAGGAACGCTCTTTACGGCTGGTCCAGAAACCATGTACCAGTAAAGCGATTATGGCGATCGCGCCAACAATGATTAATATCAGACGCAAATCCTGCATCATTATATTCTCTGTTGTTCTAACACCTTGCCACCACGGCAAACATTTACTCACTAAGAGTATTTGCCGTTTACGTCAAGTGCAAGTGTATGCAGAGCATTCACAGCATAAAGATGAACTAAATCGTGCTTTTTGCTGGTTTTTCGAACATTTCCGAACTGGTCATTGGCCCGTAACTGGATAATATAGGCGGGCAATTCCACTGGTTGTGTAAAAAGGAGTACAGCCTGGTATGGTTTCAACATCTTCTTCTGCCCCACGCAGCGGGGTCTGGTACTTTTCTCAGGGCTGGAAACTGGTCTCCCTGCCGGGCATTCGACGCTTCGTTATTTTGCCGTTACTGATCAACATTATTCTGATGGGCGGGGCCTTCTGGTGGCTGTTCACCAGACTGGAAACGTGGATCCCTTCCCTGATGAGCTATGTGCCGGACTGGTTACAGTGGCTAGACTACCTGCTCTGGCCGATTGCGGTTATCTCCGTGCTGCTGGTTTTCGGCTATTTATTTTCGACGATAGCAAACTGGATAGCCGCGCCGTTCAACGGTCTGCTGGCCGAACAGCTTGAAGCGCGCCTGACCGGTGCGACGCCACCTGACACGGGCGTATTGGGGCTCGTGAAAGATCTCCCCCGCATCATGAAGCGTGAATGGCAGAAGTTCGCCTGGTACCTGCCGCGGGCGATTGTGCTGCTTATCCTTTATTTTGTACCCGGGATTGGCCAGACGGTCGCGCCCGTGCTGTGGTTCCTGTTCAGCGCCTGGATGCTCGCTATCCAGTACTGTGATTATCCGTTCGATAACCACAAAGTGCCGTTTAAAGAGATGCGCACTGCCCTGCGCACTCAGAAGGTTGCCAATATGCAGTTTGGCGCGCTGACCAGCCTGTTCACCATGATCCCTTTCCTGAATTTGTTCATCATGCCCGTTGCCGTATGCGGCGCGACGGCGATGTGGGTGGACTGCTACCGCGCTAAGCACGCGTTATGGAAGTAATGCAAAAATGTGTAAAAGAGGGGTGGCTTATGCCGCCCCTTATTCCATACTGATCCCCATTATTTCCTTGCAGCATATAGATATGCGATTTCCTTACTTCCCCATACCTGTTCAACAGGTATGCTGGGTCGGTATCCCAATTTCATACAGTTAAGGACAGGCCATGAGTAAGATTTATGAAGACAACTCGCTGACTATCGGTCATACGCCCCTGGTTCGACTGAACCGTATCGGTAATGGACGCATTCTGGCGAAGGTCGAATCTCGTAACCCAAGCTTCAGCGTTAAATGCCGTATCGGTGCGAATATGATTTGGGATGCTGAAAAGCGTGGCGTGCTGAAACCTGGCGTTGAGCTGGTTGAACCCACCAGCGGCAATACGGGTATCGCTCTGGCCTATGTTGCGGCGGCGCGTGGCTATAAGCTGACGCTGACTATGCCTGAAACCATGAGCATTGAGCGTCGTAAGCTGCTGAAAGCGCTGGGTGCGAACCTGGTCCTGACCGAAGGCGCGAAAGGCATGAAGGGCGCGATTCAGAAGGCCGAAGAAATCGTCGCCAGCGATCCTGCAAAATATCTGCTGCTCCAGCAGTTCAGCAACCCGGCCAACCCGGAAATTCATGAGAAAACCACCGGCCCGGAAATCTGGGAAGATACCGACGGTCAGGTTGATGTGTTTATCTCCGGCGTAGGCACCGGCGGTACGCTGACCGGGGTGTCTCGCTATATTAAAGGCACGAAAGGTAAAAAAGATCTGATTACCGTTGCCGTTGAGCCAACCGACTCGCCGGTTATCGCTCAGGCGCTGGCAGGCGAAGAGATCAAACCAGGTCCGCACAAAATCCAGGGTATCGGGGCTGGCTTTATTCCAGGCAACCTCGATCTGAAGCTGATCGATAAAGTGGTCGCCATCACCAATGAAGAAGCCATCTCTACGGCGCGTCGCCTGATGGACGAGGAAGGCATTCTGGCGGGTATCTCTTCCGGTGCGGCGGTTGCGGCAGCGCTCAAACTGCTGGAAGACGAAATCTTTACCAATAAGAACATTGTGGTTATCCTACCGTCTTCGGGTGAGCGTTACTTAAGCACAGCACTGTTTGCCGATCTCTTCACAGAGAAAGAACTGCAACAGTGATGCCAGCATGTTAAAAACGCGTAAAAAAGCACCTTTTCAGGTGCTTTTTTGTGGCCTGCTTCAAAGTTTTACCCCTCCTGGCATTGCTTCACCCCGTTGGGTCTGGTATTTAAACCAGCAATTATTTTGATGCGCGAAATTAATCGGTGAACGAAATAGCGCTGCTGAATCGATTTTATGATTTGGTTCAAGTCTTGCTTTCACTGCATAATGTTTAATGACGATTGAAACGTCAGCGCTAACTATACAGGCTAAAGTTAAGTCGCCAGGCTAGACTTTAGTTCCACAACACTAAACCTATAAGTTGGGGAAATACAATGTTCCAGCAAGAAGTTACCATTACCGCTCCGAACGGTCTGCACACCCGCCCTGCTGCTCAGTTTGTTAAAGAAGCGAAAGGCTTCACTTCTGAAATCACTGTGACTTCCAACGGCAAAAGCGCTAGCGCAAAAAGCCTGTTCAAGCTGCAAACTCTGGGCCTGACTCAGGGTACCGTTGTTACCATCTCCGCTGAAGGTGAAGACGAGCAGAAAGCAGTTGAGCATCTGGTTAAGCTGATGGCTGAACTCGAGTAAGTTTACCGGGTTCTTTTCAATATCAGTCACAAGTAAGGTAGGGTTATGATTTCAGGCATTTTAGCATCCCCGGGTATCGCTTTCGGCAAAGCATTGCTGCTGAAAGAAGACGAAATCGTCATTGACCGGAAAAAAATTTCTGCCGACAAGGTTGATCAGGAAGTTGAACGTTTTCTGAGCGGTCGTGCCAAGGCATCTGCGCAACTGGAAGCGATTAAAACTAAAGCTGGCGAAACTTTCGGTGAAGAAAAAGAAGCCATCTTCGAAGGGCACATTATGCTGCTCGAAGATGAGGAGCTGGAGCAGGAAATCATAGCCCTGATTAAAGATAAAGGCATGACGGCCGACGCGGCTGCGCATGAAGTTATCGAAGGTCAGGCATCTGCCCTGGAAGAGCTGGACGATGAATACCTGAAAGAGCGTGCGGCTGACGTACGTGACATCGGTAAGCGCCTGCTGCGCAATATCCTGGGTCTGGCCATCATCGATCTGAGCGCGATTCAGGACGAAGTTATCCTGGTTGCCGCTGACCTGACCCCGTCTGAAACCGCACAGCTGAACCTGAACAAGGTGCTGGGTTTCATTACTGACGCAGGTGGACGTACCTCCCACACCTCAATCATGGCGCGTTCTCTGGAGCTGCCAGCCATCGTGGGTACCGGTAGCGTTACCTCTCAGGTTAAAAACGACGACTATCTGATTCTGGATGCCGTAAACAACGTGGTTTACGTCAACCCAACTAACGATGTGATCGAGCAACTGCGCGCCGTTCAGGAGCAGGTTGCTACCGAGAAAGCGGAACTCGCTAAACTGAAAGATCTGCCAGCCATCACGCTGGACGGCCATCAGGTTGAAGTGTGCGCTAACATCGGTACCGTACGTGACGTTGACGGCGCTGAGCGCAACGGCGCGGAAGGTGTGGGTCTGTATCGTACTGAATTCCTGTTCATGGATCGCGACGCTCTGCCAACGGAAGAAGAGCAGTTTGCAGCGTACAAAGCGGTTGCGGAAGCGTGCGGCTCGCAGGCGGTTATCGTCCGTACCATGGACATCGGTGGCGACAAAGAGCTGCCGTACATGAACTTCCCGAAAGAAGAGAACCCGTTCCTGGGCTGGCGTGCCGTGCGTATCGCCATGGATCGCAAAGAGATCCTGCGTGACCAGGTTCGCGCTATTCTGCGTGCCTCCGCTTTCGGTAAACTGCGCATCATGTTCCCGATGATCATCTCTGTTGAAGAAGTGCGTGCACTGAAGAAAGAGATCGAAATCTACAAACAGGAACTGCGCGACGAAGGTAAAGCATTTGACGAATCCATTGAGATCGGCGTGATGGTGGAAACACCGGCAGCCGCGACCATTGCGCGTCATTTAGCCAAAGAAGTTGATTTCTTTAGTATCGGTACCAATGATTTAACGCAGTACACCCTGGCAGTTGACCGTGGTAATGATATGATTTCACATCTCTACCAGCCAATGTCACCGTCCGTACTGAATTTGATCAAGCAAGTTATTGATGCTTCTCATGCAGAAGGTAAATGGACTGGCATGTGTGGTGAGCTTGCAGGCGACGAACGTGCTACACTTCTGTTGCTGGGTATGGGTCTGGACGAATTCTCTATGAGCGCCATTTCCATCCCGCGCATTAAGAAGATTATCCGTAACACGAACTTCGAAGATGCGAAGGTGTTAGCAGAGCAGGCTCTTGCTCAACCGACAACGGACGAGTTAATGACGCTGGTTAACAAGTTCATTGAAGAAAAAACAATCTGCTAATCCACGAGATGCGGCCCAATTTACTGCTTAGGAGAAGATCATGGGTTTGTTCGATAAACTGAAATCTCTGGTTTCTGATGACAAGAAAGACTCCGGAACTATTGAGATTGTTGCTCCGCTCTCCGGCGAGATCGTCAACATCGAAGACGTGCCGGATGTAGTGTTTGCTGAGAAAATCGTTGGTGATGGCATTGCTATCAAACCAACTGGCAACAAAATGGTTGCTCCAGTTGACGGCACCATCGGTAAAATTTTTGAAACCAACCATGCGTTCTCTATCGAATCCGATAGCGGTATCGAACTGTTCGTTCACTTCGGTATCGACACCGTTGAACTGAAAGGCGAAGGCTTCAAACGTATCGCGGAAGAAGGCCAGCGTGTTAAAGTTGGCGACCCGGTAATTGAATTCGATCTGCCACTGCTGGAAGAAAAAGCCAAGTCTACCCTGACGCCGGTTGTTATCTCCAACATGGACGAAATTAAAGAACTGATCAAACTGTCTGGCAGCGTTACCGTGGGTGAAACCCCGGTTATCCGCATCAAGAAGTAATTCTTGCCGCACGGTAAAATGGCGCCTTCGGGCGCCATTTTTGTTTATGCAGGCAGGATAAGCTCGTCATAGCCTTTCGACTGCGTATAGATCATCACGTCAGTCACCCTGTCGCCCGCCATGCGAATGGCGTCGGCTACGGTTTTACCCCCGACGATACCGCTCACCAGCTCCGAACAGAACAGATCCCCCGTCCCTTTCAGATCCGTCTCTACGCGCGGGTGCGCGCTAACGGTAACACCTTCTTCGCTCACCAGCACGACGTGGATATTCTGCGGATCGTCAGCCACTGGCGCACTAGTGATAGCCACCCATTTCAGCGAGTTGGACAGCAGCCCCTGCGCGGCGGCAATGGCGCTCTCCGGCGTACGGCACGGTTTGCCGCTCAGCACTTCCAGTTCATACACGTTGGGCGTAATGCCCTGGGCCAGCGGGAGCAGATGCTCACGGTAAGCTTCAGGAATATCCGGCTTCACGTACATCCCGCTGTCGATATCCCCGATTACCGGGTCAACCAGCACCAGCAGATCGGGATGTTGCACTTTGATCGCCTTCAGCCACTGCGCCAGCAGCACGATCTGGCTGGCACTGCCCATATACCCGGTTGTCACCGCTTTTAACTCGCGTAAAATCTCACGCTCTTCCAGCGCCTTCAGGTAGCCGCTGAACCACTCGTCCGGGATCACCCCGCCGTAGAAGGTGTCGTAGTGTGGCGTATTGCTGAACAGCACCGTCGGCACGGCGGTAACGTTCAGCCGGTGGGTGCGAATATTCGGCACCGCGATGCTGTTTCCCACGCTGCCGTACACCACCTGCGACTGTACGGCGACAATATCGGTTTGCTGCGCCCGGGTGTTATCCCGGAATAAAATCATCTCCATGACGCTTAAATCCCCGCCCCCTGCGAATAACTCTCTTCACCAAAGACGCCGGTAGACAGGTAACGGTCGCCGCGATCGCAAATAATCGCTACGACCACCGCTCCCGGCGTGGACTCAGCCACCCGGATCGCGCCCGCTACGGCACCGCCAGAGCTGACGCCGCAGAAGATGCCTTCACGTACGGCCAGCTCACGCATGGTATTTTCCGCCTCGCGCTGATGAATATCCAGCACCTGGTCCACAAGCTGCGCATTAAAGATGCCCGGCATATACTCCGCCGGCCAGCGGCGGATGCCCGGAATACTGCTCCCCTCTTCCGGTTGCAGGCCGACAATCGTCACTGGCTTATCCTGTTCACGCAGAAAGCGTGACACACCGGTGATCGTGCCCGTGGTCCCCATGCTGGATACAAAGTGGGTGATGCGCCCGGCGGTTTGCTGCCAGATTTCCGGGCCGGTGGTGGTGTAGTGCGCGTACGGGTTGTCCGGGTTGTTGAACTGGTCGAGCAGCTTGCCTTCCCCGCGCTCCGCCATCGCTAACGCTAAATCTCGCGCCCCTTCCATCCCCTGCTCTTTGCTCACCAGAATCAGCTCGGCCCCGTAGGCACGCATGGCGGCACGGCGCTCCTGGCTCATGTTATCCGGCATCAGCAGCTTCATACGATAGCCTTTCAGGGCGGCTATCATCGCCAGTGCGATACCGGTGTTACCACTGGTGGCTTCGATCAGCACATCGCCGGGCTTTATCTCGCCGCGCTTTTCGGCCTGAACAATCATCGACAGCGCCGCCCGGTCTTTCACCGACCCCGCCGGGTTATTGCCTTCAAGTTTGACCCAGATTTCGCTGCCGTTGTCACACCCCATGCGCTGAAGTTTGACCAGAGGGGTGTTGCCGATGGTGTGTTCGAGTGTATTCACGATTTTTACTCAATAAAAAGCCCGGTAAGCATCACGCCACCGGGCGAAAAACATACTCAATAACCTATCAGGCTGACTCCGCCAGAGCAATATCCTCGCGCGTCTCGATGCGCTCGTTGCCGTGATAAATGCGTGCGTGTTGCAGCCCCACAAACAGGCGCTCCCCCCGGTGTGGAGGCACGTCGTCACGCATAACCACGGTCAGCGGCTCGGTGTACCAGCCCAGGGGCTGTACCACCAATTGGGTGTAGTGGCCTTTAGGGCTAGCTTCCAGCACCTGCACCGGAAGCGGTGAATCCAGGCTGGTACGGCGGCTGACGTCCACTTCCCACGGACGCAGGAACAGATCCACCGGCCCCTGATGCGCGGAGGTATACCCCAGCGGCCAGCGGTGCGCGCCAACGTGGAACTGACCGCCGCGAATGGTGCCCTGAAGGCGGTTTACTTCTCCCATAAACTCCAGCACAAAGCGGGTCGCCGGTTCACGCCAGAGCTGCTCTGGCTCGTCAACCTGCTCAATGTTGCCCTGACTCATTACCACCACGCGGTCGGCCACTTCCATCGCCTCTTCCTGATCGTGGGTCACGAAAACGCTAGTGAACTGGAGTTCCTCATGCAGCTGACGCAGCCAACGGCGCAGCTCTTTACGCACCTGCGCATCCAGCGCGCCAAACGGTTCGTCCAGTAGCAGGATTTGCGGTTCAACGGCTAACACACGCGCCAGCGCCACGCGCTGCTTCTGCCCGCCGGAAAGCTGAGCCGGGAAGCGGTCCGCCAGATGTGCAAGCTGCACCATCTCCAGCAGTTTGGTCACTTTCGCTTTGATGGCGGCGGCATCTGGACGTTCACGACGCGGCAGCACGGTCAGGCCAAACGCAATGTTGTCAAATACCGTCATGTGGCGGAACAGCGCGTAATGCTGGAATACAAAGCCCACTTTACGGTCGCGGGCATGCAGGCGGCTCACGTCCGTACCGTGGAAGCGGATATGTCCGCTGGTCTGGTGCTCAAGCCCGGCGATAATACGCAGCAGCGTGGTTTTACCGGAGCCAGACGGCCCCAGCAGCGCCACCATTTGTCCGGAAGGGACATCCAGCGAGATATCATTCAGCACCTGGGTGCGACCAAAAGACTTCTTAATATTGGCAATCTCAATGCTCATGATTTCCCTCCTGATGCTGACGTTTTTCCTGATTCTCTAAACGCCACTGCACCACACTCTTCAAAAACAGGGTCAAAATGGCCATCAGCGTCAGCAACGCTGCGGCAGTAAAGGAACCGACAGTGTTGTAGTCCTGTTCCAGTAATTCAATCTGTAACGGCAGCGACAGGGTTTCGCCGCGAATCGAGCCAGATACTACCGACACCGCGCCAAACTCACCGATCGCACGGGCGTTGGTCAGCACCACGCCGTAAAGCAGTGCCCAGCGGATATTCGGCAGCGTGACGCGGCGGAACATCTGCCAGCCGGAAGCGCCGAGCAGCACCGCGGCTTCATCTTCATGGCTGCCCTGGCTGAGCATCACTGGCACCAGCTCGCGCACCACGAACGGACAGGTGACAAAGACGGTCACCAGCACCATCCCCGGCCAGGCGAACATGATTTGCAGGTCGTGTTCATCCAGCCAGCCGCCCAGCGGGCCATTGGAGCCGTAGAAGAGCAGATAAACCAGACCCGCCACCACAGGAGACACCGCAAACGGGATATCCAGCAGGGTCAGCAGCAGCTGACGCCCCGGGAAGTTAAAGCGCGTTACCAGCCAGGCCAGCAATACGCCAAACAAAAGATTCACCGGGACAGTGATCAGGGCAATCATCACCGTCAGCCAGATGGCGTGGAGCATGTCCGGATCGGCCAGATTTTGCAGCGCGGGCATAATCCCTTTGCTGAAGGCCTGTACGAAGATGTACACCATCGGCACGACGAGAATGAATGCGGAGACCAGCACGCCGGTACCAATCAGAAACCATTTGCCCCAGTTGATGCGGGGCGCGTCATAGCGCTTCAATTGCGTAACTTCCGCCATCAGTGACCTACCACACGTCGACCAAAGCGACTTTGCAGAGTGTTAATCGAAAACAGTAGCAGCAGCGACGCGGCAAGGATCACCGAGGCAATCGCGCTCGCGGCCGGATAATCAAACTCCTGCAAACGGACAAAAATCATCAGCGAGGTCACTTCGGTTTTCCACGCGATGTTCCCGGCGATAAAAATGACCGCGCCAAATTCACCGAGGCTGCGGGTAAAGGAGAGCGCCACCCCCGCCAGCAAGGCCGGAGAAAGTTCCGGCAGAACAACCTTACGGAAACTCTGCCAGCGCGTGGCGCCCAGGGTTTCCGCGGCCTCTTCGTATTCGGGTCCTAACTCTTCCAGCACCGGCTGCACGGTACGCACCACAAACGGGATGCTGGTAAAGGCCATCGCCACCGCGATACCGAGCCAGGTATAGGTCACTTTGATATCAAACTTCGCCAGCCACTCACCGTAAAAGCCGTTCACGGAAAACAGCGACGCCAGCGTCAAACCGGCCACTGCCGTCGGCAGGGCAAAGGGCAGATCCATCAACGCGTCGAGGAGCGTGCGGCCCGGGAAGCGATAGCGGGTTAAGATCCACGCCATCAGCAGGCCAAACACGCCGTTAAAAATCGAGGCCACGAACGCAGACAGCAGCGTGACCTTATAGGCCGCCACCACCTGAGGGTTGGTGACCACTTCCCAGTACTGGGACCAGCTCATCTCAGCGAGCTGCATCACCAGAGCGCTGAGCGGTAACAATAAAATCAGACAGACGAACAGCAGGCTGGTCCCGAGGCTTAAGGTAAAACCCGGCAGCACACGTCTTGTTGATCCTGCAAACATTACTTACGCCCCGCCGCCAGCAATTTGTCTAACTCACCGCCGCTGGCAAAATGCGTTTTCATCACCTCAGGCCAGGCGCCGAAATGATCTTCCACGCGGAACAGCTCGGTCTGCGGGAATTTGTCTTTCAGCTTGCTCATCACGTCCGGGTTGTTGACACGGTAGTAGTAGTCGGTGATAACGGTCTGCGCCTGCGGGCTGTACAGATAGTTCAGGTAGGCTTTCGCCGCCTTTTCTGTGCCGTTAGCCTTAACGTTTTTATCCACCCACGCCACCGGGAACTCGGCCAGAATGTTGGTTTTCGGGATAACCACTTCGAAGCCCTGCGCTTCGTACTGTTTACGAATATTGTTCACCTCGGATTCAAAGCTGATCAGCACGTCGCCCAGCCCGCGTTCGGCGAAGGTAGTGGTTGCGCCACGACCGCCGGTATCAAACACCTCGACGTTTTTCAGGAACTGGGTCATAAACTGTTCGGTTTTCGCTTTATCGTTACCGTCAGCTTTGTCCGCCGCGCCCCACGCCGCCAGATAGGTGTAACGTGCGTTGCCGGAGGTTTTCGGATTCGGGAAGATCAGCTTTACGTCTGAACGCACCAGGTCGTTCCAGTCGTGGATGTTCTTCGGGTTGCCCTTGCGCACCAGGAAGCCCATGGTGGAGTAAAATGGCGAACTGTTGTTCGGCAGGCGGCTTTGCCAGTTCGCCGGGATCAGTTTGCCTTTGTCGTGCAGGATCTGCACGTCCGTGACCTGGTTGTAGGTCACCACGTCCGCTTTCAGCCCCTGCAAAATGGCCAGCGCCTGCTTGGATGAGCCAGCGTGCGACTGTTTGATGGTCAGCTTGTCGCCGTTGTTCTCTTTCGCCCACTGCTGTTCAAATGCGGGATTAAGGGCGGCAAACAGCTCGCGCGAAACATCATAAGAACTGTTCAGCAACTCGGTTGCCTGCGCCTGCGCCACCAGCAGTAAACCTGCCAGTGCCAGCGATCCTTTTTTCAGTACAGTAACGGCCATTGCGCACCCTTATAAATGTGATGACTATCTTATAGTCATAATATTTATAACGGAGTCTAAAGGAGTAACGGTTTTATATACCGTTTAGTGATTTAGAAGCAGAAAAGGGAATAAGAGTGCGAGAGAAATTGCCGGGTGGCGCTAACGCTTACCCGGCCTACGAATGGAGAGCGATTTACAGCGCCAGCAGGCGCTCAACGGACGGCGCAAAGTAGTAGCCGCCAGTCACCGGACGGGTGAAGCGCAGCATGGCGTCACGCTTGCCGTCGGTATCGCCAAACATGCTCAGCAGCTGCTGTTCGATGTTGTAGAGCCGCGCGCAGTAAGCGCAGAAGTACAGGCCGTGCGTACCGCTCGCGGTGCCGTACGGCAGGCTCTGGCGAACAATCTTCAGCCCCTTACCGTCTTCTTTAAGGTCAACGCGGGACAGGTGGGACGTGACCGGACGCGCATCGCCGTCAATCTCTTCATTGGCGTCTTTGGTGCGGCCAATCATCATCTCCTGGTCATGCACGCTCATGCGGTTGAGCTGCCTGAGGTTATGCTCCCAGCGCTGGACGAACACGTAGCTGCCGCCCGCGTCCACGCCATCCTTGATTACAGCCACCTCGCGACGCGTCTCTTCCCCGGCCGGGTTTTCGGTGCCGTCGACGAAGCCGCTCAAATCGCGCTCTTCTACCCAGCGGAAACCGTGGATCTCTTCCTGCACGTCGATGCTGTCACCAAAGGCCTCAATCGCTGCCTGAGCGATGGAGAAGTTCACGTCATGGCGCAGGGAGAGGATATGGATCAGGACGTCATACTGGGTGGCGGGCGCAAGACCTTTGCCATAAGGAATAAAATCTTTCAGCTCTTCTGCGCCTTCGCCGCCGCTCAGCTGACGCCAGACGGTATTGCCAAAGGCAACCACCGCGCCCAGATGGGCTTCGGGGAATTTGGCCTGGAAGGTGGCCAGTTTATCAACGAAAACTTTGCTGGCCGCGCGCAGGGCATCCACATCCCCTTTGACGTTGGCTTCAATCCAAATCGCCGCGCGGCAATGTTCTGGCAAAATGCCACTCTGAACCTGAGACATCGCTCCTCCTGAAAAAAAGATGCCACGACTGCGTGGCATTGATGGCGGCTATTATACCTGGATTTCAGCGAGGCGGCTTGCTCAGGCGCAAATTACTGCTTCCAGATAATTTTGCTCACTTTCCACTTTTTCAGGGTGTCGTCAGACGGCATTAACCCTTCCGGACCGTTCCAGGTGCCGCTGAATACATAGCTAATGTGCTGGCTGCCGTCGGCCTTACACTCGACCGCCACGCTCTCCTCCGACGGCACACTGGCGCAGTGGCCAAACGCTTTCTGATAGAGTTCGCCAAACGGCGTTCCCACCTTCACGCCACCTGAGGTCGGGATCTCTTCATCCATCACCGCTATGCGGTTGACCGTACCTTTATCGCCGTTGATGACCATTGCCACCTTGTCATCTTTCAACGCTTCGAAATAGCGCACGATGTTGCCGTTCTCGGTTTTCATGCCGCTGCGCAGGCGATAATCACTGCCGATGGCATCCTGAATGGCATCCTGATCCAGCGCCGTCGAGGCGGTAATTTTGCCCACGCCCTGCTCGGTCACTTCCGTTGAGGATCCAAACCAGTTCCACGGATAGGCCGCAGACCAGTTGATGGATGAGAGCGTGGAACAGCCGGTTAACGCCAGCGGGAGAGCGCATAAAAGTAAACGCAGCGATTTCATTGAGACGTCCTTACGTAGTAAATCAACGCTTGTTGGAGTGCAGTATCGGCAAAAAGTGCCGTTTTAATCTGACTCTTGCGTAAAACAGGCGCGTAAACGGGGATTCGTGACCAGCCACAGCAGCGCAACAATATCCGCCACCACCAGCGCAATCCCGATACCCGAAAGCGGCTCGCCGTACAGCCAGAGCACGGGCTGCCAGACCAGGAGCACAACCTGCGCCAGAATCAATAGCCAGCGAAGTGCGCGCCAGAAGCGCGGGAGGAACTGCCGCCGTCCGCTGCACAGGAACGCCAGCACCGCCGGTACACCGGGCAGTAACCCCAGCCAGAACGCATCGTGATCGGGATAAAAGAGATTCAGTAGCGTATCGCCCTGCCCGCGCGACGCGCCAGCCATCACGAACAGCACCCAGGTGCGGGCCTGCAACAGCAGAACGCACCAGAACAAAAAAGGCAGACGCAGACGACCGTGAACATCATAGTCGCCAGGGTGGAACTCAGTACTCTTCATCTTCGATCAGGCGCTTACCCAGCGTCAGTACATCCGCATGCTCGTAGCCCAGGCGTTCATACATGCCCAGCACCACGTCGTTATCTTCCCGCACCATGATCTGGATTTTCGGACAGCCGCGGGCGATCAGCTTCTTTTCCAGACGGTTAAGCAGCGCGTTGGCGATGCCGCGCGCGCGGTATTCCGGGTGCACGCCCAGATAGTAGGCCGAGCCGCGGTGGCCGTCGTACCCGCCCATCACCGTCCCGACTACTTCGCCGTTGACCTCAGCGACCAGAAACAGACTGACGTCGTGATTCACCTTCCGTTCGATGTCCATCTCCGGATCGTTCCATGGACGCAGCAGATCGCAGCGCTCCCAAAGGGTGATCACCTCTTCGAAATCTTCCTGGCGAAAAACGCGTATCTCCATGGTATTAACCGCCTTTTCGGGTTTAAAAACAGTGATTATGGCGTGAACAGGGCATTTAGCCAATAACCGGGGAAAAACTCGCCAAAATTTGGCATAATGTCACTTTGTCACGTATTGAAATGAAAAGTAAAACAATTCTCAATAAGGAATGTCGTCACGCAAAACGCGATACGATATAACACCAGGACCCCAATTTTTACAATTCAGGCCGCATGAGCACATTCAAACCATTAAAAGCACTCACATCGCGTCGTCAGGTTCTCAAAGCGGGGCTGGCGGCCTTAACGTTAACGGGCATCGCAAAGCAGGCTCAGGCAAAAGACGAGAGCACGCTTAAAACCAGTAACGGACACAGCAAACCGAAAACCAAAAAAGCCGGCGCAAAGCGTCTGGTCATGCTCGATCCAGGCCACGGCGGGATCGACACCGGCGCCATTGGCCGAAACGGTTCGAAAGAAAAACACGTCGTGCTGGCAATTGCAAAAAATGTGCGCGCAATTTTACGCAGCAACGGTATTGACGCCCGCCTGACGCGCACGGGCGACACGTTTATCCCACTGTACGATCGCGTGGAGATTGCCCACAAGCACGGCGCAGACCTGTTTATGTCCATTCACGCGGATGGCTTCACAAACCCTTCCGCCGCAGGCGCCTCGGTGTTCGCTCTCTCCAACCGTGGCGCCAGTAGCGCCATGGCGAAATACCTCTCCGATCGTGAAAACCGGGCGGATGAAGTGGCCGGGAAAAAAGCTACCGACAAAGACCATCTGTTACAGCAGGTTCTGTTTGATCTCGTGCAGACCGATACCATCAAAAACAGCCTGACGCTCGGCTCGCATATCCTTAAACGGATTAAGCCCGTGCACCGTCTGCACAGCAAAAGCACCGAGCAGGCCGCGTTTGTGGTGCTGAAGTCCCCGTCCATACCGTCCGTGCTGGTGGAAACCTCGTTCATTACCAACCCGGAAGAAGAGCGTTTACTCGGCACCACGGCGTTTCGTCAGAAGATCGCGAACGCCATCGCCTCCGGGGTCATCAGTTATTTCAACTGGTTCGATAATCAAAAAGCGCACTCCAGGAAACGTTGATGAAACCGAATGCACAGCTGGTCAAAACTTTCCTGATGCAGCTACAGGACGCGATTTGCCAGAAACTTTCCGCCGCAGACGGCGGTGAATTCCAGGAAGACGCCTGGCAGCGCGAAGCGGGCGGCGGCGGGCGCAGCCGCGTGCTGCGTAACGGCGGTATTTTTGAACAGGCCGGGGTCAACTTCTCCCACGTCCACGGTGATGCAATGCCAGCGTCCGCCACGGCGCATCGGCCTGAACTGGCGGGCCGCAGCTTCGAGGCGATGGGCGTCTCGCTGGTGGTGCATCCGCATAACCCGTTTGTGCCAACCAGCCACGCCAACGTGCGCTTTTTCATCGCGGAAAAACCGGGGGCCGATCCGGTCTGGTGGTTTGGCGGCGGTTTCGACTTAACGCCTTACTATGGCTTCGAAGAGGATGCCGTGCACTGGCACACCACCGCGCGCGACCTCTGCCTGCCGTTTGGCGAAGACGTTTACCCGAAATACAAAAAGTGGTGCGATGACTATTTCTATCTGAAGCACCGCGACGAGCAGCGCGGCATCGGCGGGCTGTTCTTTGACGATCTCAACACGCCGGATTTTGATACCGCATTCAGCTTTATGCGCGCGGTGGGTGAAGGCTTTACCGATGCCTATCTGCCGATTGTCGAACGCCGCAAAAACACCGACTACGGCGTGCGCGAGCGTGAGTTCCAGCTTTACCGCCGCGGGCGCTACGTGGAGTTTAACCTGGTATGGGATCGCGGGACGCTGTTTGGCCTGCAAACCGGTGGGCGCACGGAGTCCATTCTGATGTCGATGCCGCCGCTGGTGCGCTGGGAATACAGCTACGCGCCAAAAGAAGGCAGCCCGGAGGCTGCCTTGAGTGAGTTTATTCGGGTTCGGGACTGGGTGTAACCCTTACCCCTCACCCCGGCCCTCTCCCCAAAGGGGCGAGGGTGAAAAGACGGCTCGGAGCTGTCCCCTCTCCCCTCAGGGGAGAGGTTTAGGGTGAGGGGTGGGGTTAATTACAGCGGCTGCGTCTGTGCCTCAACCACCGCCAGCGCCACCATGTTGACGATACGACGCACGGAGGCAATCGGCGTTAACACATGCACCGGTTTTGACACCCCCATCAGCACTGGCCCTACGGTCACCCCTTCAGAACTCGACACGCGCAGCAGGTTATAGCTGATACGCGCCGCTTCCACGTTCGGCATAATCAGCACGTTCGCCGAGCCTTTCAGCGGGCTATCCGGCATGCGTTCGTTACGGATGCTCTCCACCAGCGCGGCGTCGCCGTGCATCTCGCCGTCAATCATCAGCTCCGGCGCACGCTCGCGCACCAGGTCCAGCGTCTGGCGCATTTTGCACGCCGCCGCGGATTTGGATGACCCGAAGTTAGAGTGCGACAGCAGCGCCACTTTCGGCTCGATACCAAAGCGGCGCACGGTTTCCGCCGCCATCACGGTGATTTCCGCCAGTTCCTCCGGGGAAGGATCGTCGTTGACGTAGGTATCGGCGATAAAGGTGTTACCGCTTGGCAGCAGCAGCGCGTTCATTGCGCCGGCAGTATGGACGCCCTCGCGATAGCCGAAGATCTCCTGCACCACGCTGAAATGCTCATGGTACTCGCCGATGGTGCCGCAGATCAGCGCATCCGCCTCACCGCGATGAACCATGATCGCGCCGATCACCGTGGTATTGCTGATCACCGCCCGCTGCGCCTGCTCCTGGGTGATCCCGCGACGCTTCATGATCGAATAGTATTCGTTCCAGTACTCTTTGAAGCGCGGATCGGATTCGTTATTGACGATCTCAAAGTCGACGCCCGGCTTAATTTGCAGGCCCAGCTTCTGAATACGCATCTCGATCACGCTCGGACGACCAATCAGGATCGGTTTCGCCATCCCTAAGGTGATCAGCTCCTGCGTGGCATGCAGCACGCGCGCCTCTTCCCCTTCCGCCAGCACCACGCGCTTCGCGTCAGCGCGCGCCTGGGAGAAGATCGGCTTCATAAACAGGTTGGTTTTGTAGACGAACTCGGTGAGTTTATCGACGTAGGCATCGAAATCTTCAATCGGCCGCGTCGCCACGCCGGAGTCCATCGCCGCTTTAGCCACCGCTGGCGCGATCTTCACGATCAGACGCGGGTCAAATGGTTTAGGGATAATGTAGTCGGGGCCGAAGCTCAGATCCTGATCGCCGTAGGCGGAGGCCACCACTTCGCTCTGCTCGGCGTGCGCCAGCTCTGCGATAGCATGAACGGCGGCGAGCTTCATCTCTTCGTTGATTGCCGTAGCGCCGACGTCCAGCGCACCGCGGAAGATGAACGGGAAGCAGAGCACGTTGTTCACCTGGTTCGGGTAGTCCGAACGTCCGGTACAGATGATCGCGTCTTCACGCACCGCCTTCGCCAGCGGCGGCAGAATTTCCGGCTCCGGGTTCGCCAGGGCCAGGATCATTGGCGCGCGCGCCATCTTCTGCACCATCTCCTGGGTCAGTACTTTCGGGCCTGAACAGCCGAGGAAAATGTCGGCACCTTCAATGACGTCTTCTAGCGTGCGCTTGCCGTCGTCTTCCACCGCATAGGCCGCCTTGGTTTCCGCCATGTTTGGCTCGCGGTCTTTGTAGATCACGCCCTTGGAGTCGCAGACCACAATATTGTGCTTCTGCATGCCCAGCGCCACCAGCAGGTTCATACAGGCGATGGCCGCGGCGCCTGCGCCGGAGACCACCATGCGCACGTCGGAGAGATTTTTCTCTACCACGCGCAGGCCGTTCAGAATGGCGGCGGTACTGATAATCGCCGTGCCGTGCTGGTCGTCATGGAACACGGGAATGTTCATACGCTCGCGCAGCTTCTGCTCGATATAGAAACATTCCGGCGCTTTGATGTCTTCCAGGTTGATGCCGCCGAAGGTCGGCTCCAGCGCCGCCACCACGTTGATGAATTTATCCGGATCCAGTTCGTCCACTTCGATATCGAAGACGTCGATACCGGCAAATTTCTTAAACAGAACGCCCTTCCCTTCCATCACCGGCTTACCGGCCAGCGCACCGATGTTCCCTAACCCCAGCACCGCCGTACCGTTAGAGATAACGGCCACCAGGTTGCCACGGGCGGTGTATTTGTACGCTGCCAGCGGATCTTTTTCGATTTCCAGGCACGGAGCAGCCACGCCTGGCGAGTAGGCCAGCGCCAGATCGCGCTGGGTCGCCAGCGGTTTGGTCGGGGATACCTGGATTTTACCCGGAACAGGAAACTCGTGAAAATCGAGAGCGCTTTGTTTTAACTGATCATCCATCTTGTTATTCCTTTCACGTTTCGGTCAAAAAGGGTGATGTTGACGTTCCTATGCACACCCTGGTGTGCCGCATAGTATCGCCGCAGGCAGGCTCCTAAACTTTGAAGGCTGCCAAACTCTCACCATTGCAGAATAAAAATTGTTATCAATTTATAACAACCATGTTACCCGTCTCAGACAGCAATGCCTCCCCCGTCTGCTATGCTTTTTTGTTAAGTCCATCATGATTTTCTCAGAAGTGTGAACTAACGCACTCGACTAACTCTTTTATTTCCAAGGAGTAATTATGAACCAGCTAGACGGCATCAAACAATTTACCACCGTGGTTGCAGACAGCGGCGACATCGAGTCGATTCGTCACTACCAGCCGGAAGACGCGACCACCAACCCCTCGCTGCTGCTCAAGGCGGCCGGTCTTGCGCACTTTAGTCATCTGATTGATGACGCCCTTGCCTATGGCAAACAGCGCGGGCAAACGCAGGAGCAGCAGGTCGCCGAGGCCAGCGACAAGCTGGCGGTCAATATCGGTGCGGAAATTCTTAAAAGCATACCGGGACGCGTCTCCACCGAAGTGGACGCCCGCCTCTCGTTTGACCAGGAAAAGAGCATCAACAAGGCTCGCCGCCTGGTGGAACTCTACCAGGAGCAGGGGATCGATAAGTCACGCATCCTGATCAAGCTTGCGTCTACCTGGGAAGGCATCCGCGCGGCGGAAGTGCTGGAGAAAGAGGGGATCCACTGCAACCTGACGCTGCTGTTCTCCTTCGCCCAGGCGCGTGCCTGCGCCGAAGCGGGCGTGTTCCTGATTTCACCGTTTGTCGGACGTATCTACGACTGGTATCAGGCGAAACAGCCGATGGATCCGTATGTGGTGGACGAAGATCCCGGCGTGAAATCGGTGCGTAATATCTACGATTATTACAAGCAGCACCGCTACGAAACCATCGTGATGGGGGCCAGCTTCCGCCGCACCGAGCAGATCCTGGCGCTCGCGGGCTGCGACCGGCTGACCATCTCCCCTGACCTGCTGAAAAAGCTTCAGGAGAGTGAAGAGACGGTGATCCGCAAGCTTGTGCCGACCTCTACCGTTCTGCCAAAACCAAAACCCATGACCGAAGCGGAATTCCGCTGGGAGCACAATCAGGACCCAATGGCCGTGGAAAAACTGGCGGACGGCATCCGTCAGTTCGCCGTCGACCAGCGCAAACTCGAAGATCTTCTCGCTGCCAAACTTTAACCTTGCCACGGAGTGAACTATGTCCCGTAAAGAGCTCGCCAACGCCATTCGCGCCCTCAGCATGGATGCCGTACAAAAAGCCAATTCCGGCCACCCTGGCGCCCCCATGGGTATGGCTGATATTGCCGAAGTGCTGTGGAACGACTTCCTCAAGCACAACCCGACCGATCCGACCTGGTACGATCGCGACCGTTTTATTCTCTCCAACGGTCACGCATCGATGCTGCTCTACAGCCTGCTGCACCTCTCCGGCTACGATCTGCCGCTTGAGGAGTTAAAAAACTTCCGCCAGCTGCACTCCAAAACGCCGGGCCACCCGGAGATCGGCTATACGCCGGGTGTTGAAACCACTACCGGCCCGCTGGGCCAGGGGCTGGCGAATGCCGTCGGCCTGGCGATTGCCGAGCGTACGCTGGCCGCGCAGTTCAACCAGCCCGACCACGAGATTGTCGATCACTACACCTATGTCTTTATGGGTGATGGCTGCCTGATGGAGGGGATCTCCCACGAGGTCTGCTCGCTGGCGGGCACCCTGGGCCTGGGCAAGCTGATTGGCTTCTACGATCACAACGGTATCTCCATTGACGGGGAAACCGAGGGCTGGTTTACCGACGACACGGCAAAACGCTTTGAAGCCTATCACTGGCACGTGGTGCACGAGATCGACGGTCACGATCCTGAGGCGGTGAAAAAAGCGATTCAGGAAGCGCAGAGCGTGAAGGACAAACCGTCCCTGATCATCTGCCGCACCACCATCGGCTTCGGCTCGCCGAACAAAGCGGGCAAAGAAGAGGCGCACGGCGCGGCGCTGGGTGAAGAGGAAGTGGCGCTGACCCGCCAGAAACTGGGCTGGAAACACCCGGCCTTTGAGATCCCAAAAGAGATCTACAAGGCCTGGGATGCTCGCGAAACAGGTGAAAAAGCGCAGCAGGCCTGGAACGAGAAGTTTGCCGCTTACAAAAAAGCGTATCCGGATCTGGCGGCTGAGTTTACCCGCCGCATGAGCGGCGGCCTGCCGGAAGACTGGGAAGAGAAAACCCAGGCGATGATTGAAAACCTGCAATCCAACCCGGCGAAAATTGCCACCCGTAAGGCATCACAAAACACCCTGAACGCAATTGGCCCAATCCTGCCCGAACTGCTGGGCGGATCGGCGGATCTGGCGCCAAGTAACCTTACCATCTGGTCCGGCTCTAAATCCCTGAAGGAGGACATTGCCGGGAACTACATCCACTACGGCGTGCGCGAGTTCGGGATGACCGCCATTGCCAACGGCATCGCCCACCATGGCGGCTTCGTGCCGTACACCGCTACCTTCCTGATGTTTGTCGAATATGCCCGTAACGCGGCGCGTATGGCGGCTCTGATGAAGGCGCGGCAAATCATGGTGTACACCCACGACTCCATCGGACTGGGTGAAGATGGGCCGACGCACCAGGCGGTAGAGCAGCTGGCGAGCCTGCGCCTGACGCCAAACTTCAGTACCTGGCGTCCGTGCGATCAGGTTGAAGCGGCAGTGGGCTGGAAGCTGGCCGTAGAGCGTCATAACGGACCCACGGCGCTGATCCTGTCGCGCCAGAACCTGGCGCAGATCGAGCGCACGCCGGAGCAGGTGAAAAATATCGCCCGCGGCGGGTACATCCTGAAAGACAGCGGCGGCAAGCCAGACGTGATCCTGATTGCCACCGGTTCAGAGGTGGAAATCACGGTAAAAGCGGCGGAGAAACTGACCGCCGAGGGTCACGCGGTGCGCGTGGTTTCCCTGCCTTCAACGGATATCTTTGATGCCCAGGATGAGGCGTACCGCGAATCGGTGCTGCCTTCAAACGTCGCGGCGCGCGTGGCGGTTGAAGCTGGCATTGCCGACTACTGGTACAAATATGTGGGTCTGAAAGGGGCGATTGTCGGCATGAAGGGTTACGGTGAATCCGCCCCGGCCGATAAGCTGTTTCCGTACTTCGGCTTTACCGTTGAGAACGTAGTGGAGAAGGCGCTGAGCGTGCTGTAGTGCGATCTGCGTTGCCGGGTGGCGGCTGCGCCTGACCCGGCCTACAAATCGGCAAAACCCTACCTTGTGATCCACAGCGTGGGCCAGGCATCTGGCCCATTCCAGTTATCACAGCTTGGCTCTTCCGCGTAGCGTACCAGACGGAAGCGCTGGCCGTTAAAACGCCAGCGGGTCTGGATCCCACAGTCGCCAATCCCGCGTCCCAGCGCCAGCGTGGTCAGCTCGCGCGTTTTTTCATCGAAGCTGGCATTCATCAGCTCCATGTCGCTACTCTGGCTGGAAGGGGTAAACGGCAGACGCAATCTCACGCTCCTGGCCGCAAACGGTTTTTTACGCGACACCAGCCACGCCAGGTCGACGGTGTTGTACGCCCCCGCCTCACAGCTGATGATCATCAGCGCTTTGTCATCGGTCAGCGCGGTCACGCGCACCTCACGCCGGTTCGGATCGAGAGAGCACTGGCTGTGGTTCATGCGCCAGT
The DNA here is from genome assembly GCF_001922365.1 of Enterobacter cloacae complex sp. AR_0002. Classification (NCBI taxonomy): domain Bacteria; kingdom Pseudomonadati; phylum Pseudomonadota; class Gammaproteobacteria; order Enterobacterales; family Enterobacteriaceae; genus Enterobacter; species Enterobacter cloacae complex sp. AR_0002. The sequence goes on along the minus strand of NZ_CP018814.1, from coordinate 275,070 downwards.
TACCGTAATCCAGCAGATCGTTCAATTCGTTATGCGTCAGCGGCGTTGGCGTGGGGTTCACCACCGCCACCTTTTTTAATGCCGGCGCAGGCGGCACGCTCAGCGGTGGACTATCCCCTTTTTTAATCCATGCCGTTTCACTTCCGACGCGTTTTTGCTGGGCATCGATAAACAGCAGCGCCGCTTTCAGCCCGGCCAGAGAGATTGTCTGCTTCCCCCCGCGCAGAGTCAGCGCCTGACCTTCCTGAATGGTTTTCAGAAACGTGGTGATGGTGCCCGTATCGTCTGTTTTAAGATGCCAGGGGGTTAACTGCCAGTGTTGCGACGTGAGTTTAAGCGGCACATTGTCGAGCAGCAGGCGCGGGGCGATGTCAGGCTCTTTCACCGGAGGCGCCGAAAGCCCACCGAGATCAATGCGCAGGCTGGCGTCCGTTTTTGCCCCCGCACTGCGGCTCAGCGACATGACCAGACCGCGATGCTCGCCAGTGTTGCGCGCTACGCAGAAGTTCTGGTTATTGCAGGTCACCTGCCAGTCTGAAAAAGACTGCTGCGCAGGCGCAGCCCACACCCGAGGCGCGGGAAGCACGCAAATGAAGAAGATAAGAAAAACGCAGTAGCGCATGAACGGCACAGCCCCGCAAACGAATAGGTCAATCTGGGGCGTATCTTCGTGCCCTGGGCGGGCTGGCTCAATCGGATTTATCGGATAGATTTATCTGAAATACAACTTATCGCGCTTCCGCCGCGGCATTCATCAGCCCGCTGGTTTGCAGATATTGCAACAGGATCACCGCTTTACCGTCGCGGATCTCGCCGCGTTTCACCATGTCAACAGCCTTAGCGAAAGGCATTTCCAGCACTTCAATGTCTTCATCGTCCACGCCACCGCCCCGGTGCGTGCGCTGGGCATCGGTATATTCCGCAATGAAGAAGTGAACCAGCTCGGTAACCCCGCCAGGGGACATAAACAGCTCAAAGACTTTCTGCACCGCACCCACTTCAAAACCCGTCTCTTCAATGGCTTCTTTGCGGATACACACTTCCGGCTCATCGTCGTCCAGCAGACCTGCACAGGTTTCAATCAGACGTCCGTCCGCGTTGCCATTGACCCATGTCGCGATGCGAAACTGGCGGATCAGCACTACGCTTTGCTTTTCACGGTTATACAGCAGAATGGTTGCACCATTGCCCCGGTCGTAGACTTCGCGTTTATGGCGAATGACGTCCCCGTTCTTACGGGTGAGATCGTAAGTGATGTTACGCAGGACAAAGTAATTTTCAGAAAGGATTTTGTCTTTAATAACGCTAATGTTCAGAGACATACGGGCTCCACGGCAAAATGAGTCTGTTTATACTACGCTGTGAAGCCCGCTTTGTCGCCCGTCTGCGTTAATGCATGTTGCGCGGCGGCACGCCAAGCCAGTCCATGATCCCCTGCGCGGCATGGCGCCCTTCCGCCATCGCGGTGACCACCAGATCTGCACCGCGTACCGCATCACCGCCAGCAAAAATCTGCGGATTCGAGGTCTGGTAGCGATAACGGCTCTCCACGGAGGCCCTGATGCGCCCCCAGTCGTCGGTGTCGACGCCCTGCGCCTGAAGCCACGGCATGGCGTGCGGATTAAACCCAAACGCCATGATCACCGCATCCGCTGGCATGACAAACTCACTGCCCGCCACCGGGACAGGACGCCGCCGCCCCTGCGCATCCGGCTCGCCCAGACGGGTGCGCAGCATCCGGATACCGTTGACCTTTCCGTCGGTATCCAGCGTGAGCTCAACCGGCTGGACATTAAATTCAAAGGCCGCGCCCTCTTCTTTCGCGTTTTTAACCTCTTTCTTTGAGCCCGGCATGTTGGCCTCGTCCCGCCGATAGGCGCAGGTGACTTTCGCCGCGCCATGTCGCAGCGCGGTGCGCACGCAGTCCATCGCCGTATCGCCCCCGCCCAGCACCACCACGTTTAACCCCTGCGTGTCGATAAACGGCTCGTCTGCGGCAGGGTCAAGGCCCATCACGTTCCGCGTGTTCGCCACTAAAAACGGCAGCGCGTCGTACACGCCCGGCGCGTCTTCGTGAGGGATACCCGCTTTCATGGAACGATAGGTCCCTACGCCGATGAACAGGGCATCGTAGTCGTTTTGCAGTTGGGCCATCGATACGTCTTTTCCCACCTCGCAGTTCAGCTCGAAGCGGATGCCCATCGCGCTGAATATCTCTCTGCGCCGCGCTAACAGGGATTTATCCAGCTTGAAGGCCGGAATACCAAAGGTCAGCAATCCGCCGATTTCCGGATGGCGATCGTAGACCGTCACACCGACGCCGCTGCGCACCAGTACGTCGGCGCAGGCCAGCCCTGCCGGACCGGCACCGATGATGGCGACGCGCTTACCGACCGGTTTAACGTGGCTGACGTCCGGCGTCCAGCCCATCGCCAGCGCCCGATCCGAGATATACCGTTCGATATTCCCGATGGTTACCGCCCCTGACGCATCCCGCAGGGTGCAGGCGCCTTCACATAATCGATCCTGTGGACAGACGCGGCCGGTAATTTCCGGTAAACAGTTAGTCTGGTGAGAAAGCTCAGCCGCACCGATGATATCCCCCGCCCCGATCCGCTCAATCCACTGTGGAATATGGTTATGCAGCGGGCAGGTCCACTCGCAAATGCTGTGGTCGCCACATTTCAGGCACCGGGATGCTTCGCGCTGCGCCTGTTCCGGGCGAAACGGCAGGTAGATCTCGTTAAAATGACCTGCGCGCGCGTCGGGGCTGAGCTTTTCCGGCTCACCGCGCGCCGGGGTGTTTTGCATCTGTTGCCGTTTGGTTTGCGGAGGGACTGACTGAACCGCCTCGCTGTGCCACGGCAGCGCGTCCAGCCTTGCGCTGCGCTGTCGGCGCTGCTTAACCAACTTATCCAGCACGGCTGGGGTGGCGAGCGTAAGCACCTCTGCCGGGCAGTTTTCAACGCAGGCCGGGCCTTGCGGCCTTTCCAGGCAGAGGTCGCATTTGTGCGCCGAGGCCTTTACGCTGTCGTTTTCCAGCGGGGCGATCAGCATGTCCATCGTGCCAAACGGACAGGCCACCACGCAGGCTTTACAGCCAATGCATTTTTGTTGATTGACCTGTACGCTGTCGCTGTGTTGCGTGATGGCTCCGTTCGGGCAGCTTTGCGCGCAGGGCGCGTTTTCACAGTGGTGGCAGGTCACGGGGCTTTTTCGCAAGCCTGAGGTAAGGACCGTAATGCGGGGAAGAAAATGGCGCTCGCTCAGCGCGTGCTGCTCCCCGTTGTGCGCCATCACACAGGCAACTTCGCAGGTGCGACAACCGATACACTGTTGAGCGTTGGCCATAATAAAACGATTCATAACAACACCTGTTTTTGGTTCAATAACCTTATTCTTTCTATTGTTATCGTATTTACCCACAGTGGCATGGCGACGCAATGTTCAAATGCCCTGGAAGGCGAACTATTTCCAGTGAACCTGTGGCAGATCAATTTAATTCAGGAAGCCGATGAGTGACCGTTAAACGCCCCGTATCGGGAAGCCTGGCTCGGGCTTTCTTTTCGATGATTGTCTTGTCCGTTCTGATCAGCGCCATTGCGCTGGTTACACTCGCCAGCAGCCAGCGCGACGCCGAGGCGATTAACATCGCCGGATCGCTGCGCATGCAGAGCTACCGCCTGGGCTACGAAATGCAGCGCGCCAGCCCGTCACTGGCAGAGCACCGCGCGTTCTGGCAGAAAACGCTGAGCGCGCCTGCGTTGCAGAAGCTAAACCGCTGGTACGTGCCAGAGGACGTCAAACAGCGTTACCAGCAGTTGCACCTTGGCTGGCAGGAGATGGACACGCGAATCGCCAGCGGCGATACCGGGTGGTATCAGAGCCACATTGAGGATTTTGTGGGCCGGATAGATGCCTTTGTGCTGGCGCTACAGCACTACACCGAACATAAAATTCAGCTGGTGATTTTCATGTCGCTGACGGGCGGCCTGGGCATCCTGCTGCTGGCGGTGGTGACCCTGCGGCGCATCCGCCGTCAGGTTGTGCTGCCGCTGAATAATCTGGTGGCGGCGAGCGAACGTATCGAACAGGGGCAGTTCGATACCCCCGCACCGGATATTATGCTTCCCAACGAGCTGGGCCAGCTTTCCCGCGCCTTCAACCATATGTCGGCGGAATTACACACCCTGTACCGTTCCCTGGAGCACTCCGTTGCTGAAAAAACCCGCCACCTGAATGAAGCGCATCAGCAGCTCGAAATGCTGTTCAAATGCTCACAGGCGTTGAATACCGGGCAGATAGACAGCCACTGCTTCCGGCATATTTTGCAGATTGTGCATGACTATACGCAGATGAATTACCTGCAATTGCGCACCAGTGACGACTGGCAGCTTTACGAAGGACAGGAGACCCCAGGCGAGAAAATGCACAATTTACCGGTGTTAATGCAGGACACCCTGTACGGCGAACTGCGCTGGCAAAGCGCGACCGGGGATGTTCCGCTGCCGCTCATGGAAAGCGTGGCGACGATGCTGGGCCGGGGGCTCTATTTCAATCAGGCGCAGAAACATTATCAGCAGTTGCTGCTGATGGAAGAGCGCGCCACCATCGCGCGCGAGTTGCATGATTCGCTGGCGCAGGTGCTCTCCTATTTGCGTATTCAGCTTACGCTGCTGAAGCATGCCGTGCCGGGCGACAATGCCCCGGCGCAGACCATCATTACGGACTTCTCTCGCGAGCTGAATAACGCCTGGCATCAGCTACGCGAGCTGCTCACCACCTTCCGCCTGACGCTCAATCACGCCAATCTTCCTGCCGCGCTACAGGAGTCTCTTGACGGGTTGCAAAGCCAGACCAGCGCGAAGTTGGTGCTCGACTGCCGTCTCTCATCACTGGCGCTGGACGCGCAAAAACAGGTGCACCTCTTACAGATTGTGCGTGAGGCAGTGCTGAATGCGATTAAACATGCCGATGCGAGCGAGATTGTGGTCAGCTGCGTCACCACCGCGGACGGCACTCACACGGTCACGATCCGCGACAACGGTATTGGTATTGGCGACGCCAGTGAACCGCCGGGGCATTACGGGCTGAATATCATGCGCGAACGCGCGGGACGGCTCGGCGGAACATTACACTTTTCTCAGCCGCCACAGGGCGGGACACAGGTCAGCGTGACGTTCCGGACACCTGCGGCGCAGGCTGAAAAATAGCGGGAAAGAAGGCGCGCTGAAAAAAGCGCATGATAATTTACATTATCTCCTTTATTTCTCCACGTTTGACCTGGGCCTTACCGCTAAAGTTAGGCGGGCAATAAACAATAATGACGTGCAGCAAAACGAGGTCACACTTTAATGGCGAATTTTTTCATCGATCGCCCCATTTTTGCCTGGGTGCTTGCAATCCTGTTGTGTCTGACGGGTGTCCTGGCGATTACTTCCCTTCCTGTTGAGCAATACCCCGACCTCGCGCCCCCCAACGTGCGTATCACGGCGAACTATCCTGGCGCCTCGGCACAGACGCTGGAAAATACCGTCACGCAGGTTATCGAGCAGAACATGACGGGTCTTGATAACCTGATGTACATGTCCTCGCAGAGCAGTGCCACGGGCCAGGCGACGGTAACCCTGAGCTTTACGGCGGGCACGGATCCGGATGAAGCGGTGCAGCAGGTGCAAAACCAGCTGCAATCGGCCCTGCGTAAACTGCCTCAGGCGGTGCAGAACCAGGGGGTGACCGTGCGTAAAACCGGTGACACCAATATTTTGACCATCGCGTTTGTTTCAACCGATGGCTCGATGGATAAGCAGGACATCGCGGACTACGTCGCCAGTAATATTCAGGACCCGCTCAGCCGTATCAACGGCGTGGGTGATATCGACGCCTACGGCTCGCAGTACTCCATGCGTATCTGGCTGGATCCCAACAAGCTGAACAGCGTGCAGATGACCGCTAAAGATGTCACCGACGCTATCGAATCGCAGAACGCCCAGATTGCCGTGGGGCAGCTCGGCGGTACGCCGTCCGTGGACAACCAGGCGCTTAACGCCACCATCAACTCCCAGTCGCTGCTCCAGACACCTGACCAGTTCCGCAATATTACTCTGCGCGTGAATCAGGACGGTTCGGAAGTGCGTCTGGGGGATGTCGCCACCGTGGAAATGGGGGCGGAAAAATATGACTACCTGAGTCGCTTTAACGGCAATGCCGCGTCCGGACTGGGGGTAAAACTGGCCTCCGGCGCCAACGAAATGGCGACCGCGCAGCGGGTGTTAGAGCGTCTGGATGAACTGTCGCATTACTTCCCGCACGGACTGGAGTACAAAGTCGCCTACGAAACCACCTCATTCGTAAAAGCCTCCATCGAAGATGTGGTGAAAACCCTGCTCGAAGCTATCGCGCTGGTGTTCCTCGTGATGTACCTGTTCCTGCAAAACTTCCGCGCCACGCTGATCCCCACCATTGCGGTGCCGGTGGTGCTGCTGGGAACCTTTGCGGTGCTGTATGCCTTCGGTTACAGCATCAACACCCTGACCATGTTCGCCATGGTGCTGGCCATCGGCCTGCTGGTGGATGATGCCATCGTGGTGGTGGAAAACGTCGAGCGCATTATGAGCGAGGAAGGGCTTTCGCCCCGCGAGGCCACGCGCAAATCGATGGGACAAATTCAGGGCGCGCTGGTCGGTATCGCCATGGTGCTGTCGGCGGTATTTATCCCGATGGCATTTTTTGGCGGCACCACGGGCGCGATTTATCGCCAGTTCTCGATCACCATCGTCTCTGCAATGGTGCTCTCCGTACTCGTGGCAATGATCCTTACCCCTGCCCTGTGCGCGACGCTGCTCAAACCGCTGCATAAGGGCGAACACCACGGTCAAAAAGGCTTCTTCGGCTGGTTTAACCGCATGTTTAACCGCAATGCGGCGCGCTATGAAGCTGGCGTGGGTAAAGTACTGCACCGCAGCGTGCGCTGGATGGTGGTTTATGTCCTGCTGCTCGGCGGCATGGTGTTCCTGTTCCTGCGGCTGCCAACCTCGTTCCTGCCGCTGGAAGATCGCGGCATGTTTATTACCTCCGTACAGTTACCGAGCGGCTCGACCCAGCAGCAGACCCTGAAAGTGGTGCAGAAGGTTGAGAACTACTTCCATACTCAGGAGAAAGATAACGTGGTCTCCGTCTTCTCCACCGTCGGCTCTGGCCCCGGCGGTAACGGGCAGAACGTGGCGCGTATGTTTGTGCGCCTGAAAGACTGGGACCAGCGCGACAGCGATACCGGCTCCTCCTTTGCCATCATTGAGCGTGCAACCAAAGCGTTCAACAAAATCAAGGAAGCGCGCGTTTTCGCCAGCAGCCCGCCCGCCATCAGCGGCCTGGGCAGCTCAGCCGGGTTTGATATGGAGCTTCAGGATCACGCGGGTGCCGGGCATGACGCGTTGATGGCTGCTCGCGATAAACTGCTCGAGCTGGCCGGGAAAGATCCGCAGCTTACCCGCGTTCGTCATAACGGTCTGGATGACAGCCCTCAGCTACAGGTGGATATTGACCAGCGTAAAGCGCAGGCGCTGGGCGTCTCCATCGACGACATTAACGACACCCTGCAAACGGCATGGGGCTCAAGCTACGTAAATGACTTTATGGATCGCGGCCGCGTGAAGAAGGTCTACGTTCAGTCTGCCGCCAAATACCGCATGCTGCCGGACGATATCAACCGCTGGTATGTGCGCAATAACACCGGCGGCATGGTGCCGTTCTCGGCGTTTGCGACGTCACGCTGGGAGACCGGTTCGCCGCGTCTGGAGCGTTACAACGGCTATTCGGCGCTGGAGATTGTCGGTGAAGCCGCGCCGGGCGTCAGTACCGGTACCGCAATGGGCATTATGGAAAAACTGGTTCAGCAGTTACCGACTGGCTTTGGCCTGGAGTGGACGGCGATGTCCTACCAGGAACGGCTTTCCGGCGCTCAGGCGCCTGCCCTGTATGCTCTTTCGCTGCTGGTGGTATTCCTTTGCCTGGCGGCGCTGTATGAAAGCTGGTCAGTGCCGTTCTCGGTGATGCTGGTGGTGCCTCTCGGGGTCATCGGCGCGCTGCTGGCAACCTGGATGCGCGGCCTGGAAAATGATGTCTATTTCCAGGTCGGACTCCTCACCGTGATCGGATTGTCGGCAAAAAACGCCATTCTGATCGTCGAATTTGCCAATGAGATGAATGCCAAAGGTCACGAACTGATGGCCGCCACGCTGCACGCCTGTCGTCAGCGCCTGCGTCCGATCCTGATGACCTCTCTGGCGTTTGTGTTTGGCGTCCTGCCGATGGCCACCAGCTCCGGCGCAGGCTCCAGCAGCCAGCACGCAGTGGGTACGGGCGTTATGGGGGGAATGATATCCGCGACGATACTGGCTATCTATTTCGTACCGCTGTTCTTTGTGCTGATACGTCGTCGTTTCCCGCTGAAGGATAAGCCGGAATAACCCGTTGAAATAAAAAAGGCGGCTTTACAGGCCGCCTTTTTATTGTGTGATTCTTTCACACTATGGTTATTTTAGTTAATTAAGTGCTCTTGCATTTCTTACCGGAAATTCATTTACGAAGCATGCCTTCGATAAAATCTTTCCAGTTCCCCAGTTCACGTTCAATCATAACAACCTCTCTTATTATTATGCGCATTCTACGAAAACGTATCATCATTGTGAAGCCACTTTAACCGATTGCTGTGATTGAGCCCCGCTGTACTGGTAGGTTTAGGATCACTATGAGCGTTGCCGGGTAAATTTTATGTGACCTACAGCAATATTTTGAAATAGTCGGAAAAATGACAGCATTTTTAATTTCCCCCTGAGTTTATTGGCAATTTAAACAGGGTGGACAACTATGCTTAAAAGATGAAAGACTATTCAGCTTACAGCTGTTCGTTGAATTATGGAGAATTGTAAATCCCGAAAAATTCCGAATGTGTTATATTCCACTTAAGGATATATCTTCGAAAATATTGAACATTAAATCCACAAAAGAACAAAAGGATTCACTATGGTTGTGATGTACGGCATTAAGAATTGCGACACGATTAAAAAAGCCCGCCGCTGGCTGGAAGCACACAACATCGACTATCGCTTCCACGATTACCGTGCCGACGGGCTTGACCCCGCGTTTCTCCATTCCGCCATCAACGAACTGGGATGGGAAGCGCTGCTGAATACCCGCGGGACCACCTGGCGAAAACTGGATGAATCTCTCCGGGCCACGATCAACGACGCCGACAGCGCAGCCAAATTGATGCTTGAAATGCCGGCAATCATCAAACGCCCATTGCTCTGCAAGCCAGGTCAGCCTATGCTGCTGGGTTTCAGTGAAACCCTTTATTCAGATTTATTCGTTGAGGTGTAGTCTATGTCATGCCCGGTCATTGAGCTGACTCAGCAGCTTATTCGCCGTCCTTCCCTTAGCCCGGACGACGCAGGTTGTCAGGCATTAATGATTGAGCGCCTGCGTGCCATCGGTTTTACCGTGGAGCACATGGATTTTGGCGATACGCAGAACTTCTGGGCATGGCGCGGTCAGGGGGAGACGCTGGCGTTTGCCGGACATACTGACGTAGTTCCCGCGGGCGACGCAGACCGCTGGATCAACCCGCCTTTTGAGCCGACCATCCGCGACGGCATGCTTTTCGGACGCGGCGCTGCGGACATGAAAGGTTCCCTGGCTGCGATGGTCGTGGCGGCAGAGCGTTTCGTCGCCCAGCATCCGAACCATAAAAACCGTCTTGCGTTTTTGATTACCTCCGACGAAGAAGCCAGCGCCCATAACGGCACCGTGAAGGTCGTTGAGGCGCTGATGGCGCGCAATGAACGTCTGGACTACTGTCTGGTGGGCGAACCGTCCAGCACCGAAGTGGTGGGCGATGTTGTGAAAAATGGCCGCCGTGGATCCCTGACCTGCAATTTGACTATTCATGGCGTGCAGGGCCACGTTGCCTATCCGCACCTGGCGGATAACCCGGTACACCGCGCCGCGCCGATGCTGAACGAACTTGTGAGCATTGAATGGGATAAAGGCAATGAATTTTTCCCGCCAACCAGCATGCAGATAGCCAACATCAAGGCTGGCACCGGCAGCAACAACGTCATTCCCGGCGATCTCTTCGTCCAGTTTAACTTCCGCTTCAGCACCGAACTGACTGACGAGATGATCAAAGCGCGAGTGATTGCGCTGCTCGAGAAATATCAGCTGCGCTATACCCTCGACTGGTGGCTGTCTGGCCAGCCGTTCCTGACGCAGCGCGGTAAACTGGTGGATGCGGTAGTGAACGCCATTGCGCACTATAATGAAATTAAGCCACAACTGCTGACAACGGGCGGCACGTCTGACGGACGCTTTATCGCCCGCATGGGCGCACAGGTTGTCGAACTGGGTCCGGTTAACGCGACGATTCACAAAATCAATGAATGCGTGAACGCTGCCGATTTACAACTGCTGGCCCGCATGTATCAACGTATTATGGAGCAACTCGTCGCCTGACGGGTGCTTAAAGAGGATTAGCGAATGGACTGGCTTTCAAAGTACTGGTGGATTCTGGTGTTGGTATTTCTGGTAGGCGTGCTGCTTAACGTGATTAAAGATCTCAAGCGCGTTGACCACAAAAAGTTCCTTGCCAACAAACCGGATCTTCCGCCGCACCGTGATTTTAACGACAAGTGGGACGATGAAGACGACTGGCCGAAGAAGGACCAGAAGAAGTAATTGTACACACCCCTCACCCCCGGCCCCTCTCCCCAGAGGGACGAGGGGGGTTTTGTTCCCTCTCCCTTTGGGGAGAGGGTTAGGGTGAGGGGAAATGTTTAAATAAACTCGACGATATCATCGTCATTCGGCTTCGCGCCGCTGAGCGCTTCATCAAAGTAGTGCTTCGGTACGGTATAACGCAGATGATCGAGCGCGAACTGCATGCTGCGATCGTCAATGGCATGCCCCAGATCGTCTACGATATCCAGCGTCACATCTCCGCCCTCGCGCATCAGCGTCTCCTGGGCGGCTACTGCATGCGAAAGCTCAATTACCCGGTCTTCACCCCCATGAATGAGATGGATCGTGGTCTGCGTGGTCGCGCTTTGCGGTAACGTCGCAAAACGCCCGTTAAAGGCAATCACGCGGGACACCAGTCCGGGCTGCGCTTTTACGCTTTCCAGCGACATGATTGAACCCTGAGAGAAGCCAATCAGCGCCGTTGCGTCGGCGCCTACGCCGCTCTGCTGCTGCCAGTAACGCACGGTATCGATAAAGGCTGGCATAACGGCATCAATACGCGCCTGACGATTCTCCTCCGTCACGCCCTCGACGGAAAACCACTGCCGACCGTCCGGACCGCACGGCTCCACGCCGCCGATGCTGACGATCAGCGCGTGTGGGAAAACGGGTGCAAACCAGCTGCCAATCTGTCCCATATTGACGGCATTGTCGCCCACGCCATGAAACAGAAGCAGGAGCTGTTTAGCAGGCGTATCCGGGCTTTGCACAACAAAATGGTCATGTTTCATGGCGATCTCCTTAATTGATAAGCAGGATTTTACGCCTCTGCGGGGTAATGACCATGCCACTTTACTGAAGAAGTCATTGAAAAAATTGCCATTGCAAAATGTCGGCTTTCAGCTGCTGGCTACGGGAGTAATCAAGCCTTTCAAGCGCGTGTGCGGTTTCCTCGCGTAGCTTCGCCAGCAACGCTTTGCGCCCGAAATCGTGCGTATTCCCTTCCATTTTCCCGCGCAGCGCCGGGAGTGGGATGTCCACGGCTAACACCAATCGCGTTAGCGCCGCAACCGAGGTTGAAAACGCCCGGTGAGCAAAGGCAAACCCCGCCAGCTCCAGCCAGTCATCACTATTAAGGGTAGCTTCCCATGCATCCGTCACCGGGATCTTTTCGCCATTCCAGGCCGACAGGACGCGCATATCACGACATAAACGCTGATGCGCCTGTTCGCAGAGCTGATGCCCCGCCTCGCTCAGCGGCAGCAACGCCATCGCCGTATAGCACCCGCTGCTGGCTTCCCGGTGGCTGCCCATCCGCACCAGCACAAACCCGCACTGCCGCCAGAAACGCCACAGCTCGTCGGTATAGCCAAAGCTGACCGAGAGATAATCTTCTCCGCTGGCACTGCGGATCAGCCGCTGGCCGATGCCTTCCCGCTGGCGATGGGGATGAACCGCAATGCGGCTGACGCGTCGGCCTTTCAGCGTCGCCGCGAGCGGCGAACCGCCGTGCGCCGCCAGCGACTGCGCCACCAGATTTCCACGCGGCCGACGAAACCCCGCCCATACTGCGCGGCTAAGTTCAGGGGGTAATCCCCCCTCCTCCACCAGCCAGAGCGCGCCCGCGATCTCCGCGCCCGCCTGAGCAACAGCAAAGTGCTGGCCGGGGGCGTCCATCATCCGGCGTAAATCGAGGGGGGACGTTCGGTAGTGCGCGGCACACAGCAGTTCATACACGCCTGCCCCGCGCGCCGGATCGTTCTCCCATATCCCGGGCTCCAGCGACGTTAAACGTACCTCCCCTGCCGGTTTGCGATCGATAAGCGCATCGTCGAACAGCAGCGCGTTCGCCACTATCCGCTCAAGGGGGCATCCGGCAGCCCAGCGAACTGGCGTGGATAAGGTATAACGCCGCAGCCCGCTGAACCGGGCGCAGAACTTCAGCAGGAATCCCCTGCCCGTGCCTTCATAACCCTGCACCGTGGTGGTCAGCAACACGCGGGGAAAGCGCGACACCAGCTTCTCCAGCAGCGGGCCGGGGATAGCGGCTGCCTCATCGACAATCAGCCAGTCAGCTTCTGTGGTGGAGGCCAGCAGCGCATCCGGGGCCATAAAGTGAAAACGTTCCCCGGCGAAACGCGCGATGACATCCGTCGCCCCTTTTGCCGGTGCCGTCACTACTGCACTCCCCTGAATGCCGCTCAGCAACATGCCCGCCAGGGCGGACTTTCCGCGTCCGCGCGGCGCCGTCACGGCGGCCACGCCCGCAGGCATGGTCAGAAGAGCGTCGAGGATTTCAGCCTGCTCGCGCTGCGGTTCACCGCTGGCGGGCTGCCAGGCGGGTAAATCTGGCGCAACGGGAAGGCACAGAGGACGATGTTGATGCCAGACGATGGCATCTGAATCGGCGGTAAGCATCCGGCAAAAGTGGTGAACAAAGTGCGTGGTGGCGATCGGCTCTGCGCTGTCGCTCCAGCGCAGAGAATCCCTGTCGGGCCTGTCGGCCCAGACGGAGAACGGCGGCACCAGCAGCACCAGAAGGCTTCCGGCGCGCAGGGTCCCGCTGAGGGCGGCGAAGGCCGAGACGTCAAACCCGTCTCGCGCGTCAAAAACGGCGTGCAGGTATTCACGTCCCAGCAGGCCGCTGATGGCCTTAGAGGGGTTTTCCTCCAGCCACAGCCAGTCTCCTGGTAACGTATCGCGCAGATGGGTCACCTGGCTCAACGTCCACGCTTCATCGCCGCTGAGCACCACCAGCCGGCGGTGCCCGGTACGCTGAAGCTGGTTAACCAGCTGTTCAAACCCCAACATCACATAGCTTTGCCGAAGGTATTACACTGCGACGGGTTGCCGCTGTCGAAGCCACGCTTAAACCAGCTGTAGCGCTGCTCTGAGGTGCCATGGGTAAAGCTGTCCGGCACAACGCGCCCCTGGCTCTGCTGCTGCAAGCGATCGTCACCAATCGCCTGTGCGGCATTCAGGGCCTCTTCCAGATCGCCTGTTTCCAGCACGCCCTGCTGCTGCATGCTATGTCCCCAGACGCCAGCGAAGCAGTCGGCCTGAAGCTCCATGCGTACGGAAAGACGATTCACCTCCGCCTGAGACGCATTCTGCTGCATCTGACGCACTTTAGGCTCAATGCCGAGGAGCTTCTGCACATGGTGGCCGACTTCATGCGCGATCACGTAGCCCTGGGCAAAATCGCCGTCGGCGCCCAGCTTGCTTTTCATGTCGTCATAGAAGGAGAGATCGATATAGACGGTGCTGTCCGCCGGGCAGTAGAACGGCCCCATAACGGACTGCCCGGTGCCACAGCCGGTGCGGGTTGCGCCCCGGTACATCACCAGTTTTGGCGGCTGATAAGTCCGCCCCATTTTCTCGAACTGCTGACCCCAGGTATCTTCGGTCGTCGCGAGAATAACGGAAGTAAATTTCGCCGCTTCATCTTCATTTGGGCTGATGGAGCGCTGAGAATACTGCTGCTGTTGCCCGGTTTCACCGGTCATCAAACCGGTCAGGTCGACACCGTAGTAGCCCGCCACCAGCACGACGACCAGCAGAATAATGCCGCCCTTGCCGCTGGGTAACCGGAAACCTGGCCCGCCCATAGACGGACCACCGCCACCACTGCTGCGTCTGTCTTCTACGTTGTCACTTTCACGACGCCCTTGCCAGCGCATAAACACCTCGAACTATTCCATTTATAATAGCTATGATCGTAGGCGGTTAATGAAAGGATTACCATAGTAAACAAGGATAAGACGCCAAAGGATGCCAACATCCTTTGGCAAATGCGCAGTTTAGTCGAGCTTAACGCCTAAACGGTGAGCAACCGCTTCGTACGCTTCGACCACGCCACCCAGACTCTGGCGGAAACGGTCTTTGTCCATTTTATCCAGCGTCTCTTTGTCCCACAGGCGGCTGCCGTCCGGAGAGAATTCGTCGCCCAGCACCACTTCGCCTTTGTACAGACCGAACTCCAGCTTGAAGTCGACCAGGATCAGGCCCGCGTCATCAAACAGCTTTTTCAGCACGTCGTTGGCTTTGTAGGTCAGTTCCTGCATGCGCGCCAGGTTCTCTTTGCTTACCCAGCCGAAGGTTTCACAGTAGGATTCGTTGACCATCGGGTCATGCATGGCGTCGTTTTTCAGGAACAGATCGAACAGCGGTGGATTCAGTTCGATACCTTCTTCGATGCCCAGACGCTTCACCAGGGAGCCTGCGGCACGGTTACGGATCACGCACTCAACCGGCACCATATCCAGTTTTTTTACCAGACATTCCGTATCGGACAACAACGCTTCCATCTGAGTCGGGATACCGGCTTCGGCCAGTTTGGTCATAATGAAGTGGTTGAACTTGTTGTTCACCATGCCCTTACGATCGAACTGCTCAATGCGTGCGCCGTCTCCTGCTGACGTATCATTGCGGAATTCGAGCACCAACAGATCCGGGTTTTCCGTGCTGTATACGGTTTTCGCTTTGCCACGATACAACTCAGCTTGCTTCTGCATCTTCATTACTCCTGGTGTGATGATTTGTATTCAAAACTGGCCATATTATGCCACGCACACGTTTGCGTAGCACGAAAATAAAAAGGGCTGGATTAACCAGCCCTCACTATTATTTGCTGAATGCGGCCTGGAAGGCAGCGACCAGCGCATCGTTCTGCGCCTGGGTCAGCGTGTGTCCTTTCGGATCGATAAATTGCAGGCTGCTGCGGTTATCGAGGTCGCCGACCTGGATTTTGTAGTCACCGGAAGGCAGCTGTGGATCGCGTGCCCCCAACTCCTGCCAGGCGCTATCAGACAGCGGCTTATAGGTCGCTGTGATGCTGCCCGTTGAACGGGTGCTGTCGGTCACCTTCATGCCCACTTTTTCAAGCGTTGCTGGCAGACGCTGCCAGGTCTGGTTAAACGGCGCACGCACCACCAGCATCGGCAGACCGGTATCGTCTGCACCGCTCTGCACATCAAAGGTTGAGCCGTTACGGTTCTGCGCGGCGTTTGCGGCATCGGTAGCGTTCTTATCCAGACCCGCTGCAATCACGTTCAGCATTTCAGTGCTGTAGCGCTGCATGGCGGACGGATCGGCAACCGGTTTACCTGCCTGCTCAAGATTCAACAGCTTAACGGTAACCGCCTGCTGATAACCCTTCGGCTTAACGGAGACTTGATAACGACCACGGTACTGCTGGTCTTCATCGAGACGGTTCCACTCAATCCAGTCGGTGGTTAAAGCTTGGCTGGCGTCGTCGCGTTTATCAATCGTATAGTTTTTCGACTGAATGACGCTTACAACCTGCGGCCACAGCGTTGTACCGCGTGCGCTTTCCACCAGCAGAGAAGCTGTATCACCGGTGAACTGCGTGCGCGCGCCGCTCACGAGCGCCAGAGGCTGAGCTGGCGGACGAATATCGAGCGCTTTACCCACCAGGCCGCTGCCGTTGGTAACCGGAATATTATAATCACCGTTCTGGATCGGCAGGATCATGCCGGCAGGCGCGTGAAGTTCAGCAAGCGGCGGCGCATCCAGATAGGATTCATCACCGCTCACCTGGCGCTTGTAGCGCGAGTCTGAACTACAGGCAGCGAGGAGCATAACAAGCGAAACACCCGCAACCTTCGCCAGGCGCGACTTCTGTACTGAATAAGCCATCAAATCTCCCTAAACTTTACAGCAAACCGGCATGCTTCAGCGCGCCAGCGACAATTTCACGACCGTGGTCGGTAATCGGTGTCATTGGCAGACGCAGCGTGTCGGTTGCTACAAGCCCCAACTCCTTACATGCCCATTTCACTGGGATCGGATTGGGTTCGACAAATAATTTATTGTGCAACGGCATCAGACGCTGATTAATCACGCGAGCTTCATCAAAGTGACCGGCTGCGGCCAGTTTGCACATGTCAGCCATATCGCGCGCCGCCACGTTCGCCGTCACGGAAATCACGCCGTTACCACCGAGCTGCATAAAGTCCAGCGCGGTCGCATCATCACCGCTCAACAGGATAAAGTCGTCTGAAACCAGCTCTTTGATCTGATGAACGCGGCTTAAGTTCCCTGTCGCCTCTTTAATCCCGATAATATTTTTTACTTTCGAGAGACGGCCAACGGTTTCCGGCAGCATATCGCAACCGGTACGGGACGGCACATTATACAGAATTTGTGGCAAGTCAGTATGTTCAGCGATGGCTTTGAAATGCTGGAACAAACCTTCCTGAGTAGGACGGTTGTAATAAGGGGTCACCGTCAGACAGCCGACAATGCCGCTGTCGTTAAAACGTTGGGTCAGACTGATAGCTTCTGCGGTTGCGTTTGCGCCCGTCCCCGCGATGACCGGAATACGCCCGTCCGCCAGTTCCAGGGTCAGCATCACAACGTCGCCGTGCTCTTCGTGGCTCAGCGTAGCGGATTCACCGGTAGTCCCTACCGAAACGATCGCCGAGGTTCCATTGGCGACATGGTAATCAATGAGCTTCTTCATGCTTGACCGGCAGACATTACCTTTTTCATCCATCGGTGTAACAAGCGCGACAATACTTCCCGTGAACATGAGCCATCCTCTGTGCGAACAAGAGCCTCAATGTTACGTTTGGAACTGTAATAAAAGCAAGCGACCTGAGGCTCTCAGGCGGTTGTATGCATGTTTTTTTTATGCTTTCCTTAGGAAGACTTAACCACGCAAAGGAAGAACAGGTTTGACAACCTCATCACAACATTACCTGGTTATCACTGCGCTGGGTGCTGACAGGCCGGGTATCGTGAATACCATCACTCGCCACGTGAGCAGCTGCGGCTGCAACATCGAAGACAGCCGGCTGGCTATGCTTGGCGAAGAGTTCACGTTCATCATGCTGCTTTCCGGAACATGGAATGCCATTACCCTCATCGAATCTACCCTGCCGCTGAAAGGCGCAGAGCTGGATTTACTGATTGTGATGAAGCGCACCACCGCGCGCCCGCGTCCGGCTCTGCCTGCCACGGTCTGGGTACAGGTTGAAGTGCCTGATTCACCTCATCTGATTGAACGTTTTACGGCGCTGTTTGACAGCCATCAGATGAACATTGCCGAACTGGTTTCCCGCACGCAGCCGGGCGATGAAAACGCAATCCCGACGCTGTTTATTCAAATTACCGCACACAGCCCTGCCTCGCAGGATGCGTCAAATATCGAGCAAGCGTTCAAAGCCCTCTGTACAGAATTACACGCGCAAGGCAGTATAAGCGTCGTCGATTATTCGCAGCACGAACAGGATGGAGTTGAGTAATGAACCCACTGAAAGCCGGTGATATCGCACCGAAATTTAGCTTACCGGATCAAGACGGCGAGCAAGTAAATTTGACCGACTTCCAGGGACAGCGTGTTCTGGTCTATTTCTACCCGAAAGCCATGACCCCGGGCTGTACCGTACAGGCCTGCGGTCTACGCGACAACATGGATGAGTTGAAAAAGGTCGGTGTGGAAGTGCTGGGCATCAGCACCGATAAGCCAGAGAAGCTGTCACGTTTTGCGGAAAAAGAGCTGCTGAACTTCACGCTGCTTTCCGATGAAGACCACCAGGTTTGCGAGCAGTTTGGCGTCTGGGGTGAGAAGTCCTTTATGGGCAAAACGTACGACGGTATTCACCGTATCAGCTTCCTGATTGGCGCTGACGGTAGAGTTGAGCACGTGTTTGATGATTTCAAAACCAGCAACCACCACGACGTGGTGTTGAAGTGGCTGAAAGAAAGTGCCTGAAAGTGAGTGTCGGGTGGCGGCTTCGCCTTACCCGACCTACAAGAATAAGTAGGCCGGGTAAGCGCAGCGCCACCCGGCAAAACTACTTCTCCTCCACCGCCGGCACATCCGGCCACGCGTGGACCACGGCTTTAATCAGCGTCGCCAGCGGAATGGCGAAGAACACGCCCCAGAATCCCCACAGCCCGCCGAAAATCACCACTGACAGAATAATCACCAGCGGATGCAGGTTAACGGCTTCTGAGAACAGCACCGGTACCAGCAGGTTCCCATCCAGTCCCTGAATAATCAGGTATACGGCGAAACAGCTCCAGAACTCCGTACCCAGACCAAACTGGAACAGCGCCACACCGACTACCGGAATGGTCACCACAAACGCGCCGATATACGGGATCAGAACCGAGAATCCGACCAGCACCGCCAGCAGCAGCGAGTAGTTCAGCCCGAAGATCACGAAGCCAATCCAGGTCGCCACGCCCACCACAATCATCTCCAGCACTTTGCCGCGAATGTAGTTGGTGATCTGCTGGTTCATCTCCTGCCAGACCTGACCGGCGAGACCGCGATTGCGCGGCAGCACGCGGCGCACCGCGTTCAGCATCTGCTCTTTATCTTTGACCAGGAAAAACACCATTAGCGGCACGAGAACAAGGTAAACCGCCAGCGTCAGCAACCCCACCAGCGAGGCCAGAGAGTATTTCACCACCGAATCCCCCATGGTCATGATGCGGGCGCGCATGTTTTCGGCCATCGCATCGATAATCCCGGCGTCCATCAGCGCAGGATAGCGGCGCGGCAGCGTGGCGGCAAAATCAGACAGTTTATTCAGCATGCCGGGCATATCACGGATCAGGTAGATCCCCTGTTGCCAGGCGATGGGCATCACCACGAAGGACATCAGCAGCAGAATACCGACAAACAGCACCAGGACAATGCTGGTCGCCCAGCGGCGGGAACAGCCGATATGTTCCAGACGCGCGGTGGGCCACTCCAACAGATACGCCAGTACAATCGCCACCAGTAGCGGTGCCAGCAGGCCACTAAAGAAGAACAGGATACCGAATCCGGCAACCAGAATGACCAGCAAAGCAATGGCTTCCGGGTCGCTAAACCGACGCCGATACCACTGCATTAACATTTCGAGCATACAACCCTTCCCTGAATCGAATGGCGGGAGTGAGACGGTGAATTGTATCTAACTGTCACAAAAAAGACTTTCCTTTTTGTTTCACTGTCAGGTTTCGCAAAACCCTGATGAATGGGATTTTCTTCATCTCTTAACACGGCTACACTCGCAGAGCAGCGGAGATGAACGTTATGCGGGTTCATCGGTCAAATTAGCACATCCAAAATACAGGACAGTGGTTATGTTCAGGCAGTTGAGAAAAACACTGGTTGCGACACTGATTGCCGCCGTGACGGTGGGTCAGGTGTTGCCCGCTTTCGCTGACTCGTCCGATTCATTGCCGGACATGGGCACCACGGCAGGAAGCACGCTCTCCATCGGGCAGGAGATGCAGATGGGTGATTATTACGTACGCCAGCTGCGCGGCAGTGCTCCGCTGATTAACGACCCTTTGCTGGTGCAGTACATCAACGGTCTGGGGATGCGGCTGGTGGCGCACGCCGACTCGGTAAAAACGCCCTTCCATTTCTATTTAATCAATAACGACGAAATCAACGCCTTCGCCTTCTTTGGCGGGAACGTGGTGCTGCATTCGGCGCTGTTCCGTTATTCCGATAACGAAAGCCAGCTGGCGTCCGTCATGGCGCACGAAATTTCGCACGTCACCCAGCGCCATCTGGCGCGTGCGATGGAAGATCAGAAGCGTAACGCCCCCCTGACCTGGGTGGGCGCGCTGGGTTCCATTTTGCTGGCGATGGCCAGCCCGCAGGCCGGGATGGCGGCGCTTACCGGGACGCTGGCGGGGACGCGTCAGGGGATGATCAGCTTTACCCAGCAGAACGAGCAGGAAGCAGACCGCATCGGCATTCAGGTTTTACAGCGTTCCGGCTTTGACCCGCAGGCCATGCCGAGCTTCCTGGAAAAACTGCTCGACCAGGCACGCTACTCGTCGCGCCCGCCTGAAATTCTGTTGACCCACCCGCTGCCGGAAAGCCGACTCTCGGATGCCCGTAACCGTGCCAACCAGATGCGTCCGGTCGTGGTGCAGTCTTCGCAGGATTTCTACATGGCCAAAGTGAGAACGCTTGGCATGTACAACTCCGGACGTAATCAGCTCACCAGCGATCTGCTGGACGCGCTGGCGAAAGGCAACGTGCGCGAGAAAAACGCGGCGCAGTATGGTCAGGCGCTCCAGGCGATGGAGGCCAGCAAGTACGATGAAGCGCGTAAAGCGCTACAGCCGCTGCTGGCGTCGGCGCCTGACAATCCGTGGTATCTTGACCTCGCCACCGATATCGATCTGGGGCAGAAAAAAGCGACCGATGCGATCAATCGTCTGAAAGGGGCGAAAGACATTCGCAACAATCCGGTATTGCAGCTTAACCTGGCGAACGCCTACCTACAGGGCGGCCAGCCCGGCGAGGCGGTGACCATTCTGAACCGCTACACCTTTAACAATAAAGATGACCAGAACGGCTGGGAACTGCTCGCCCAGGCCCAGGGGCAACTGGGTAACCGCGATCAGGAGCTGGCCGCGCGTGCGGAAGGCCTGGCGCTGGCGGGTCGCCTCGATCAGGCCATTTCCCTGTTGAGCAGCGCCAGCTCACAGGTGAAGCTTGGCAGCCTGCAACAGGCCCGCTACGATGCGCGAATCGACCAGCTGCGCGGCCTGCAACAACGCTTTAAGCCGTACGAGAAGATGTAATAAAGGAGAAGTCATGACAGACGCGGTAAAAATTTACCATAACCCTCGCTGCTCCAAGAGCCGCGAGACGCTGAATCTGCTGAAGTCTAACGGCATCGATCCGGAAGTGGTGTTGTATCTGGAGACGCCGCCGGATGCGCAGACGATCCGCCAGCTGCTGAAGATGCTTAACATGGGCAGCGCACGCGACCTGATGCGTCAGAAAGAAGATCTGTATAAGTCGCTTAATCTGAACGATACCAGTCTCACAGAAGATCGGCTGATTCAGGCGATGGTCGACAATCCAAAGCTGATTGAGCGCCCGATTGTGGTGGCGAACGGCAAGGCGCGTATCGGCCGTCCACCGGAAGACGTGCTCGGGATCGTCTAATCGTTACGCCGCAGCGCTTCCAGAAACGCCTGCGGCGTACGCTCTCCCAGCTTTTTCTGCGCTTTTCCCCGGTTGTAAAACTCACACAGTTGGATCAACAGCGCTCCCGCCGGTTCACTGTTCACCCGCGGAATGATCTCACGTAACGGCACGGTGGCCTGAAGGGCAAGATAATACTGTGAATGCACTTTTACGGTGACGTTATGCTCCGGCAAGTTCACTGCCAGCCCAAAAGTCTCAACAGATTGAATATCAGCCGGACAGGCAGCCAGCACCTCGTTCGTCCAGCGGGTCAGCAACTGCGGCGAGACACCGGCATAAAGCCGGGCGTAGCACCAGCCGCTAACGGGTTCACGCGCCCAGAGCAGGTGTTGCTCCCCACCGTCGTCCATATGCAGCGATAGCGGCTGATGATGCAGAAGTAGCTTCTGCGGCATGATACCGGCCTTCAGCGCCTTTTTGCCCTGCAACGACGCCCCCTTTTGTCTTACCGAAGCCGGTTTGAGGTAGCGGTTCAGGGTCGCGCGGGAAACGGCGATCCCGAGCCCGTCATTCACCAGCAGCAGCAGTTCATCCAGCGGTGCACCGGTGATATCACGCAGAGCATTTATTAGTGCTGCCTGCTCTTGTCTCAACGCTTTATGTATCACTTTTGGCGTGGTGTGGTTATCCGAAACCTGGTCGCGGTTGCGCCAGCGCCTGACGGTGGTGACCGAGATACCCAACTCAACGGCAAGCTCTCTGTCGCTTTTATCTGACTGCTGAAGATAACGACGGATACGCGGTGTGGTGGTGGCGTTGGCATGCAGTTTGATTTCCATCGCGTCTCTCTCCGCAACTAATCTTATGAGATTTATATCAGAGCAGCGAATGCTTTGTGACCGATTTCACCTTTCGCTCGCCGCGCTTCACTGATAATCCACAGACATAACATAAACAACACCTCTCAATCTTGTACGGAGTTCACAATGAACAATGTTCTGGGATTTCTTGAAGCAAAACTGATGCCGCTGGCGGCGAAAACGGCCCAGCAGCGTCATCTTGGGGCCATTCGTGGGGCCTACGTTTCATTCATGCCGTTTATCATCGTCGGCTCCATCCTGCTGGTGATCTCCTCCTTCCCGAATCAGGCCTATCAGCAGTTTATGTCTCAGGCCTTTGGTGAGAGCTGGAGTGCGATTATAGAGATCCCGTTTAACGCGGTGTTCTCAACCATGTCGCTGTTTATCAGCTTCCTGGTGGCCTACCGCCTGGCTGAGCATTATGGCGAGGACCGCATCTCCTGCGGCATCCTGGCGCTGGTCGCGTTTCTGATCCTGACGCCCTTTATCAAAGTGGCGGAAAACGGCGGCATTACCGTGATGCCGGTGGAGTGGATTGGCAGCAAAGGGCTGTTCGTGGCGATGATCGGTTCCCTGCTGTGGACGGAACTGTTCTGCTGGCTGAAGCGCAAAAAGCTGGTCATCAAAATGCCGGACGGCGTGCCTCCTGCGGTGCAGGAGTCGTTCGCGGCCCTGATCCCGGCCCTGCTGGTGATGATTCTGGTGCTGCTTATCCGCATCATCTTTGAAAACACCCACTACCACACCATCCACCAGTTTATTTATGAAGTGGTTGCCACCCCGGTGCGCCACTACGGCACCTCTTATTTCGGGGCGCTGATGACCGTATTCAGCATCACCATTCTGTGGTCAGTGGGCATTAACTCAGGTTCGATGATCAACGGGATTATTCGTCCGCTGTGGATGGAGAACCAGACCGACAACATCGCCGCGATTCAGGCGGGAACGACGCCGCCGCACATCATCACCGAACAGTTTTTTGACATGATCTGGATGGGCGGCGCGGGCGCCACGCTGTCGCTGGTGATTGCGATGCTGATTTTCGCCCGCAGCAAAAACATGCGCGAAGTGGCGCGCCTCGGTGCGGGTGCCTCGGTGTTTAACATCAACGAACCGATTCTCTTTGGCCTGCCGGTGATCATGAACCCAATCATGCTCATCCCGTTCAATCTGGTGCCGCTGGTGCTGGTCACCGTGCAGTATGCGGCGATGAAAATTGGTGCGGTCGCCGTCACCACCGGGGTGTTTATCCCCTGGACGCTGCCGCCGGTTATTAGCGGCTTTATCGTCACCGGGCACCTGAGCGGCAGCGTGATGCAGCTGATCAACCTGCTGATTGGCGCCATGCTGTACCTGCCTTTCATGCGTATCCTGGATAAACAGTACCGCGCGGCGGAAATAGCCAGCGTTACGCAAACCGACACCACCCTTGCAAAACAGGAGTAAAGCATGTGGGGAATTATCGCAACCTGGCGAATGGCGCTTGAAGGCGTCACGGAATCTGCGTCTGCGCTGGCTGCGGGCAAACCGGTCGCTGCGGCGGTAGTGGATGCCGTCGCCGCCGTCGAGGACTTTCCGCTGTATAAATCCGTCGGCTACGGCGGGCTGCCGACAGAGAACGGCGAGGTGGAGCTGGACGCGGCCTATATGGACGGCGACACGCTGGCGTTCGGCGCCGTGGGGAATCTGGTGGATATCGCCAACCCGGTGCGCGTGGCGCACGCGCTCAGCCGCCAGCGCTATAACAGCCTGCTGGTCGGCCAGGGCGCGCGCGAATGGGCGCTGAGTCAGGGCTTTGCCGATAAAACCATGCTCACGGATCGCGCCATGCAACACTACCGTAAGCGCTGCCGCGAAACGCTGGATAAGGGGTTAAGCCCCTACGACGGACATGACACCGTCGGCATCATCGGCCTCGATAAACAGGGCTCGATGAGCGTCGCCACTTCCACCAGCGGCCTGTTTATGAAAAAACGCGGTCGCCTCGGTGACTCACCCATCATCGGCTCCGGCTTTTACTGCGACAGCGAAACCGGCGCGGCCACCGCCACGGGCGTCGGTGAAGATCTGATGAAGGGCTGTACCAGCTACGAAATCGTTCGCCGGATGGCGCAAGGCATGACGCCGCAGCAGGCGGCGGATTCGGTCGTGTTCGAACTGGAAGACAAACTGATGTCGCGCTTCGGTCGCGCGGGCGATCTCTCCGTGGTGTGCATGAACAGCAAAGGAGAATTTGGCGCCGCGACCAACATCAAAACCTTCTCGTTCGTGGTGGCGACGGCTCGCCAGCCCCTCACCGTTTTCCGTACTGAACGCCTGCGGGAGAAAACGCACTATCACGCGGTAGATGAGGAGTGGATGCAGGCCTATGCCGCGCGGATCTGCGCACCGATTGAGGAGTTATGATGATCACGTACCAGTTTATCAACGCGCTTTCAGACGCGAAGCCGCAGAGCCATTTGATTGCGCGCGCTGACAGTTCCCTGTTACCGGATAGCGCTCTTATCGCTGAAATGCGCCAGCAGAGCACCGTCGCGGACGCGCGCTTTGGCTGCGCGCCGTTTGCCCGCATCACTCTGTTGCCGGATGCGCTCTGGCATGACGCCCTGACCGAAGGGTTGATCACGGCCCTGCGACCGCTGCTTACCGCCCCCGCCAGCGCCGAACTCGTGCTGGACGTGACGGATATCGACGATGTGGTGCTGGCGCAGGTACTGCGTTTTCTCTTTAATCAGGCGCACATGCTCAGTGACCTGAAGCTGAAGAAGACGGACGAAGCGCTGCGCCTTACCTGCATCACTGCCCTCTGCCTGCCGGAACAGCAGGCGAAGCTGGAGACGACCTTCCGCCAGCAGCAGGCCATTGCGCTCGGCATGGTTGCGGCACGACGTCTGGCGGATATGCCATCCGACCGCTGTACGCCGCAGTTTGTGGTGGAAGAGGCGCAAAAACTGTGTGCCGCCAGCCCTGCTCTGCGCTGCGAGGTGTTGGATGAAAAGCAAATTGTTGAGCAGGGGCTGGGGCTACTGCACGCCGTTGGCAAAGGGGCGACCTGCCCGCCTCGCCTGCTGGCTATTCACTATAACGGCGTGTCTGATGGCCCGGTGCGCTGCTACGTGGGAAAAGGCATTACCTTTGACACCGGCGGCCTGTGGCTGAAGGAAGGCGCGGGCATGTACACCATGAAATATGACATGTGCGGCGCGGCTAACGTGCTCGGGCTGATGCTGACCGTTGCGGAGCAGAAATTACCCGTGCGCATCATGGGCGTGCTGGCGCTGGCGGAAAACGCCATCGGCCCCGACGCCATGCAGCCCGGCACGGTGGCAACAGCCTGCAACGGCATTACGGTGGAAATCAACAACACCGATGCCGAGGGCCGGCTGGTGCTGGCAGACGCTATCGCCTGGGCGAGTCAGCGCCATCCGCAGGCGCATTATATTATTGATATGGCGACCTTAACCGGAGCGGTGGTGAAAGCGCTGGGGTATGAGCTGAGCGGGCTGATGACCCAGGATGAGCCGTTGCGTCAGGCACTGACGCTCGCGGGCAAACGGAGCGGCGACGAGGTGTGGTCCCTGCCGCTGGATGCGAGGCTGAGAAAGCAAACCGACAGCGCGATTGCCGATCTGTGCAACACGCCGACCAACAATGCGGCGATCAGCGCCTCGGCGGCGTGGCTGCTGCACCATTTCTGCCCGCCGACTATTCCGTGGGCGCATCTGGATATCAGCGGGACGGCGCTGTGGCGAGAAAACGGACGGAGCGTGGCGTCGGGAAGACCGATTCCGCTGCTGGTGGAGCACTTGTTGGGGGATCTTTAGCCGGGTGGCGGCTGCGCCTTACCCGGCCTGCAAGGTATGACGGGTTTTCGTAGGCCCGGTAAGCGCAGCGCCACCGGGCAAAAAACTCAAAGCTTAAGAATATCTTTCACAAACGGAATGGTCAGCTTGCGCTGGGCGGTGATGGAGGCGCGATCGAGCTGATCGAGCGTATCAAAGAGCGTGCGCATCTCCCGATCCAGACGCTTGAGCAGGAAGCGCCCTACGTCTTCCGGCAGTTCAAATCCGCGCAGTCTGGCGCGCAACTGAAGTGCCTGGAGTTTGTCTTCATCCGACAGCGGTTGCAGCTTGTAGATTTGCCCCCAATCCAGACGAGACGCCAGATCCGGCAGCCCCAGATTGAGCTGGCGCGGCGGACGATCGCCGGTGATCAGCAGCCGGGTTTTGCCCGACTCCAGAATGCGGTTGTAGAGGTTAAAGATCGCCATTTCCCACGGTTCGTCCCCCGCCACGCATTCGATATTATCGATGCAGACCAGGGAGAGATGTTCCATGCCCTCCAGCACCTCAGGCACAAACCAGGTGCGTTTATCCAGCGGCACATAGCCTACCGCGTCACCGCGCGCCGAAAGCTCCGCACAGGCGGCATGCAGCAGGTGGCTGCGTCCCGCGCCTTCGCGTGACCAGATATAGATGTATCCGCTGTGTTCCTGGCGCAGCACGTTTTGCAGTGCAGCCAGTAAAGAGGGGTTATCACCCGGCCAGAAACTCGCGAAAGTTTCATCGTCAGGGAGATAAAGTGGCAGAGAGAGCTGTGCCGGTCCGTTCAGAAATACCTCAACCAGAGATCTTACATAAAATCGGAATGGAGTTTAACACGGAACCTGCAAGGAGAGAACCGGGCGATCCTTCGCCCGGCATGACGATCAATGTGGCGCTTTTTCGCTGTCGTCCGCGTCCAGCACCACCTCTTCCGGGCGGATCACCGAGATCAGCTTGAAAATCAGGCTCAGGCCGACGCCGACGATGGTCGCCAGCGCCATACCCTTCAGCTCTGCCGCGCCGATGTGCACCTTCGCGCCGCTCACGCCGATAATCAGGATAACGGAGGTCAGGATCAGGTTCTGCGCCTTGCTGTAATCCACTTTGGATTCAATCAGCACGCGAATACCGGAGGCACCGATCACCCCGTACAGCAGCAGAGAAACGCCGCCCATCACCGGCACCGGGATAATCTGGATCGCTGCCGCCAGTTTACCAACGCAGGAGAGCAGAATGGCGATGATCGCCGCGCCGCCGATAACCCAGGTGCTGTAGACGCGGGTGATCGCCATTACGCCGATATTCTCACCGTAAGTCGTGTTTGGCGTGGAGCCGAAGAAACCAGAGATGATGGTGGAGAAACCGTTGGCAAACATGGAGCGATGCAGGCCCGGGTCGCGGATCAGGTCGCGCTTCACGATGTTCGCCGTCACCACCAGGTGGCCGACGTGCTCAGCAATCACCACCAGCGCAGCAGGCAGAATGGTGAAAATGGCGAACCATTCAAAGCGCGGGGTGTAGAAGGTTGGCAGCGCGAACCAGTGCGCCTCGGCAATCGGGGTGGTATCCACAACGCCCATCACGAAGGAGAGCGCGTAACCCGCCAGCACGCCGATCAGGATTGGGATAATCGCCATAAAGCCGCGGAAGAGGACGGAACCGAATACCGTCACGCCCAGCGTCACCAGCGAAATAATAATGGTTTTAGAATCCGGTGACTGACCGTCCGCAGGCAGCAGCCCAGCCATGTTCGCCGCGACACCCGCCAGCTCCAGGCCGATGACGGCAACGATGGCCCCCATTGCCGCAGGCGGGAACATCACGTCCAGCCAGCCGGTACCGGCTTTCTTCACGATGAAGGAGACCAGGCAGAACAGCACGCCGCACATGATGAAGCCGCCCAGCGCGACCTCATAACCCAGCGGCAGCAACAGCAGTACCGGGGAGATAAACGCGAAGCTCGACCCGAGATAGGCCGGGATTTTGCCTTTACAGATGAAGAGGTAAAGCAGCGTACCGATGCCGTTAAACAGCAGCACGGTAGCCGGGTTAATGTGAAACAGGATTGGCACCAGCACGGTTGCGCCAAACATGGCGAACAGGTGCTGCAAACTAAGCGGGATTGTCTGTAAAAGCGGCGGTCTTTCACTCACCCCGATAGCACGGCGCGTCATAGTGTTTTCCTCTGAGTGTCATTGTTGGCTTTTATTCAAAAAAAAGCCGACTATCAAAGTCGGCTTCTTTATCGTTATTCGATTATTTAGTACCAAAAATCTTATCGCCGGCATCGCCGAGCCCCGGGATGATGTACCCGTGCTCGTTCAGTCCCTGGTCGACAGACGCGGTATAGAGTTCAACGTCCGGGTGCGCTTTTTCCAGCGCCGCGATACCTTCCGGCGCCGCAACCAGTACCAGCACTTTGATGCTGCTGCATCCCGCTTTTTTCAGCAGGTCGATGGTGGCGATCATCGAACCGCCGGTCGCGAGCATCGGGTCAACCACCAGCGCCATACGCTCATCGATGTTAGAGACCAGCTTCTGGAAGTACGGGACCGGCTCAAGCGTCTCTTCGTTACGGTAGATACCCACCACGCTGATACGCGCGCTTGGGACGTGCTCCAGCACGCCTTCCATCATGCCCAGACCCGCACGCAGGATTGGCACCACGGTAATTTTTTTACCTTTGATCTGCTCAACCTGTACCGGGCCGTTCCAGCCTTCGATGGTCACTTTTTCCGTTTCCAGATCAGAGGTCGCTTCGTAGGTCAGCAGGCTACCCACTTCAGAAGCCAGTTCGCGAAAACGCTTCGTGCTGATGTCATGCTCACGCATCAGGCCCAACTTGTGTTTAACGAGTGGGTGTTTCACTTCCACAATCTTCATTCTCTTTCTCCTCTGAGGTGGCATCCGCAAAAAAATCGCGGGATTATACCGCTTTTTTCGGATTGCGCCATACCCATCTTGCTTGACATACATCAATCAAAAACAAAAAAGCCGGAGGCGAGGCTCCGGCTTGGGGCGGGATTCTGCCGGGTGGCGCTAACGCTTACCCGGCCTGGACATCCCGTAGGCCCGGTAAGCGCAGCGCCACCGGGCAATTATAGCTGCTCTCCGTTGCTGGCAATCACCTGCTTATACCAGTCGAACGATTTCTTCTTGCTGCGGTTCAGCGTACCGTTACCTTCGTTATCTTTATCGACAAAGATAAAGCCGTAGCGTTTCTTCATCTCGCCGGTGCCGGCAGAGACCAGGTCGATACAGCCCCACGGCGTGTAGCCCATCAGATCCACGCCGTCTTCCACCACCGCTTTTTTCATCTCGCGGATGTGGGCGGAAAGGTAGTCAATGCGGTACTGGTCGTTCACCGTGCCGTCGCTCTCCTGCACGTCGATCGCGCCAAAACCGTTTTCCACAATAAACAGCGGCAGCTGATAGTGATCCCAGAACCAGTTCAGGGAGTAGCGCAGCCCGACAGGATCGATCTGCCAGCCCCAGTCCGATTTCTGCACGTACGGGTTAGAAACCAGGCTCTTGCTCTCGTCGTAATCCAGCGTCGGATTATCCGCCGTCGCTTTGGTAGCGAAAGACATGTAGTAGCTGAACCCGATGTAATCCACGCAGCCCTGGGTCAGCGCCACTTTATCTTCTTCGGTAATATCCAGCGCGAAGCCGCGACGTTCAAAGTAGTTGAGCAGATGCTGCGGATACTTGCCGCGCACGTGAACGTCGGTGAACCAGTAGCGGCGATGCATGGCGTTCATCGCCATCATCATGTCGTCCGGGGCACAGGTCAGCGGATAGATGGGGCACATGGCAATCATGCAGCCGATTTGCAGTGACGGGTTGATCTCGCGCCCCGCCTTCACCGCCAGAGCACTGGCCACCAGCTCATAGTGCGCCGCCTGGAACATCACCGGCTCGCGATCTTCTCCCGGCGCATATTTCAGCCCGGAGTTGGTAAACGGCGCAAAGTCTTCGTGGAAGTTGGCCTGGTTGTTGATCTCGTTAAAGGTCATCCAGTACTTCACTGTATGCTGGTAGCGCTCAAAAACGACCTTCGCGAAGCGGACAAAGAAGTCGATCAGCTTACGGTTGCGCCAGCCGCCGTATTCCGTCACCAGGTGGAAAGGCATCTCGAAGTGGGAAAGCGTGATCACCGGCTCGATGCCGTGCTTCAGGCACTCGTCGAACAAATCGTCATAGAATTGGAGTCCCGCTTCGTTCGGCTCCAGCTCGTCGCCTTTCGGGAAGATACGCGTCCAGGCGATGGAGGTGCGAAAGCATTTGAACCCCATTTCGGCAAAGAGTTTGATGTCTTCTTTATAGCGGTGATAGAAGTCGATGGCTTCGTGGTTTGGGTAATTTTTCCCCTCCATCACGCCGTTGGTGATTTCACGCGGTACCCCATGGGCACCTGCCGTCATGACATCGGCAACGCTCACGCCCTTGCCGCCCTCTTTCCAGCCGCCTTCAAGCTGGTGCGCCGCAACGGCCCCACCCCACAGAAAACCTGCTTTAAATCCTGACATTCGCTATCCCTCATTCTGCGTTATTTTCTGCAAAAACAGTTACAGAAACCGGTTTCAGTTTGATGATGTGCAAAGGGGATTGCCGTTGCAAGCAGATCGCCGAAACCGGTTTCATTTTCGTGAACAGAGTCAAGTTTGTTGCCCTGTACAGGCCGCACAGAAAAAAAGATCCCCACGCCGAGAATAGGCTCGCAAACGTTTGCCTGGACTGTTAGAATTGCGCCGATTTTTCTTACTAGCTATGCAATCGCGTGGGGATTTAAGCCGTGACCAACAAAACTTCTCTCAGCTACAAAGATGCCGGTGTTGATATTGACGCAGGTAATGCGCTGGTTGACCGAATCAAAGGTGTGGTGAAAAAAACCCGCCGCCCGGAAGTGATGGGTGGCCTGGGTGGATTCGGCGCACTGTGCGCGCTGCCGCAAAAATATCGTGAACCTGTGCTGGTCTCGGGTACGGATGGTGTCGGTACAAAACTGCGCCTGGCGATGGATCTTAAGCGTCACGATACGATTGGTATCGATCTGGTGGCGATGTGCGTCAACGACCTGGTGGTACAGGGCGCTGAGCCGCTGTTCTTCCTGGATTACTACGCGACCGGCAAGCTGGACGTGGATACCGCAGCCAGCGTCATTAACGGTATCGCCGAAGGCTGCCTGCAATCCGGCTGTGCGCTGGTCGGCGGTGAAACCGCAGAAATGCCTGGCATGTATCACGGTGAAGATTATGACGTCGCAGGCTTCTGCGTCGGCGTGGTAGAAAAATCAGAAATTATCGACGGCAGCAAAGTGGCTGACGGCGATGTGCTGGTTGCGCTGGCCTCCAGCGGTCCGCACTCCAACGGCTACTCTCTGGTGCGTAAGATCCTCGAAGTGAGCGGTTGCGACCCGCTGACCACCGAGCTGGACGGCAAACCGCTGGCCGATCACCTGCTGGCCCCGACCCGCATCTACGTGAAAAACGTGCTGGAGCTGATTGAGAACGTTGACGTGCACGCCATCGCTCACCTTACCGGCGGCGGCTTCTGGGAAAACATTCCGCGCGTGCTGCCGGATAATACCCAGGCGGTGATCGACGCCTCCTCATGGCAGTGGCCGTCCGTCTTCAACTGGCTGCAAACCGCAGGCAACGTGAGCGAGCATGAAATGTACCGCACCTTTAACTGCGGCGTGGGCATGGTTATCGCCCTGCCCGCCAGCGAAGCGGATAAAGCGATTAAGCTGCTGACAGAAAAAGGTGAAAACGCGTGGAAAATCGGTACGATTAAAGCTTCCGATTCCGAACAGCGTGTGGTCATTGAATGAAAAACATCGTGGTGCTCATTTCCGGCAACGGAAGCAATTTGCAGGCAATCATAGACGCCTGCAAACAGAAGAAAATCAATGGCACCATTCGGGCAGTATTCAGCAACAAGGCCGATGCATTCGGCCTTGAGCGCGCGCGGGAAGCGAACATTCCTGCGCACGCGCTGGAAGCCAGCCAGTTCGCCGGGCGTGAAGCCTTTGACCGTGAGCTGGTGCAGGAGATTGACGCCTACGCGCCTGACGTGGTGGTGCTGGCAGGCTACATGCGCATCCTGAGCCCGGCTTTTGTTGCACACTACGCCGGACGACTGCTCAATATCCACCCTTCCCTGCTACCAAAATACCCCGGTCTGCACACCCATCGTCAGGTGCTGGAGAACGGCGATGAGGAGCATGGTACCTCCGTGCATTTCGTTACCGACGAGCTGGACGGCGGTCCGGTCATTTTGCAGGCAAAAGTACCGGTCTTTGACGGTGACAACGAAGACGACGTGACCGAACGTGTACAGGCTCAGGAACACGCCATTTATCCGCTGGTGGTAAGCTGGTTTGTTGACGGCCGTCTTGAGATGCGCGACGGCGCAGCCTGGCTGGACGGAGTGAAGTTGCCCCCGCAGGGTTATGCTGCCGAAGAGTAGTCTGTTTGAATTGCCCGGCGGCGCTTCGCTTGCACGGGCCTACGGTCCCGTAGGTCGTGGTAAGCGCAGCGCCACCCGACATCCCCTGCCCCAACCCTCTAAATTCCCCAATAAAAAAATAACTGTCATACTTTTCTGGCACTGTTGGACATATCGTGGAAATGCTCGCCATAATAAGGACGAGACGGATTTACCACGTCCTGTGATTGAACTGGAGTGTGAGCTGTAATGGGTCAGGAAAAGTTATACATCGAGAAAGAGCTAAGCTGGTTAGCATTCAACGAACGTGTACTTCAGGAAGCGGCCGATAAAACCAACCCGCTGATTGAACGTATGCGTTTTTTAGGCATCTATTCCAACAATCTGGATGAGTTCTACAAGGTTCGCTTCGCCGAACTGAAACGCCGAATCATCATCAGCGAAGAACAGGGCTTAAACTCCCACTCGCGACATCTGCTTGGAAAAATCCAGTCTCGCGTCATGAAAGCCGATCAGGAATTTGATGGCCTCTATAACGAGCTGCTGCTGGAAATGGCACGCAACCAAATCTTCCTGATCAACGAACGCCAGCTCTCCGCGAATCAGCAAAACTGGCTGCGCCACTATTTTAAACATTATCTGCGCCAGCATATCACCCCGATTCTGATCAACCGTGAAACCGATCTGGTGCAGTTCCTGCAAGATGACTACACCTATCTGGCGGTAGAAATCATTCGTGGTGAGACCATTAACTACGCGCTGCTGGAAATACCGTCTGATAAAGTCCCACGCTTTGTAAACCTGCCGCCGGAAACCCCGCGCCGACGTAAGCCGATGATCCTGCTGGATAACATCCTGCGCTACTGCCTGGACGATATCTTCAAAGGCTTCTTCGATTACGACGCGCTCAACGCCTACTCGATGAAGATGACCCGTGACGCCGAGTACGATCTGGTGCATGAGATGGAGGCCAGCCTGATGGAGCTGATGTCTTCCAGCCTCAAGCAGCGCCTGACGGCGGAGCCAGTGCGGTTTGTCTATCAGCGTGATATGCCGGACGCAATGGTGGAGATGCTGCGCGATAAGCTGACCATCTCCCGCTACGACTCCATTATTCCCGGCGGGCGTTACCACAACTTTAAAGATTTCATTGGCTTCCCGAACGTCGGCAAAGCCAATCTGGTGAACAAACCGCTGCCGCGCCTGCGCCATATCTGGTTCGATAAGTTCCGCAACGGGTTCGACGCCATCCGCGAACGGGATGTACTGCTCTACTATCCGTATCATACCTTTGAGCACGTGCTGGAATTGCTGCGTCAGGCCTCATTCGATCCGAACGTGCTGGCGATTAAAATCAATATTTATCGCGTGGCGAAAGATTCCCGCATCATCGATGCGATGATCCACGCGGCGCACAACGGCAAGAAAGTGACCGTGGTAGTTGAGCTCCAGGCTCGCTTCGACGAAGAGGCCAACATCCACTGGGCACGCCGACTGACGGAAGCGGGCGTGCACGTCATCTTCTCCGCGCCGGGGCTGAAAATTCACGCCAAGCTGTTCCTGATCTCCCGTAAAGAGGGTGACGAGGTGGTGCGCTACGCCCATATTGGTACCGGGAACTTTAACGAGAAAACCGCGAGAATCTACACCGACTATTCGCTGCTGACTGCCGATGCCCGCATCACCAACGAAGTGCGTCGGGTGTTCAACTTCATTGAGAACCCGTACCGCCCGGTGAGCTTCGATTATCTGCTGGTGTCACCGCAGAACTCACGGCGCCTGCTGTACGATATGATCGACAAAGAGATTGCCAATGCGCAGAACGGCTTGTCGTCCGGCATTACGCTGAAGCTCAACAATCTGGTGGACAAAGGGCTGGTGGACCGCCTGTACGCGGCCTCCAGTTCTGGCGTTCCGGTAAATCTGCTCATTCGTGGCATGTGCTCGCTCATTCCGGAACTGGAAGGCATTAGCGATAACATCCGCGTGATCAGCATTGTGGATCGCTATCTTGAACACGATCGCGTCTATATTTTCGATAACGCCGGTGATAAGCGCGTATACCTCTCGTCCGCCGACTGGATGACGCGTAACATTGATTACCGTATTGAAGTGGCGGCACCGCTGCTGGATCCTCGCCTGAAGCAGCGTATCCTGGACATTATCGAGATCCTGTTCAGCGATACGGTGAAAGCACGTTATATCGACAAAGAACTTAGTAATCGCTATGTACCGCGCGGCAATCGCCGTAAAGTGCGCTCGCAGCTGGCGATTTACGATTACATTAAATCACTTGAGCAACCCGATTAACCTATGCCAATAAACGATAATACCCCACGCCCGCAGGAGTTCGCTGCGGTCGATCTTGGCTCAAACAGTTTCCATATGGTCATCGCCCGCGAGGTGGATGGCGCGATGCAGATCATCGGTCGTCTGAAGCAGCGTGTGCATCTGGCCGATGGTCTCGACGCGCGTAACATGCTGAGCGAAGAGGCTATGGAGCGCGGGCTGAACTGCCTGTCGCTGTTCGCAGAACGTCTGCAAGGCTTTTCACCGTCCAGCGTCTGCATCGTTGGAACGCATACGCTACGCCAGGCGCTGAACGCGCCGGAATTTCTTAAGCGCGCGGAAAAGGTTATCCCCTACCCGATTGAGATCATCTCCGGTAACGAAGAAGCGCGCCTGATTTTTATGGGCGTGGAGCATACGCAGCCGGAAAAAGGCCGCAAGCTGGTGATTGATATCGGCGGTGGCTCCACGGAACTGGTGATTGGCGAAGACTTCGAGCCGCGTCTGGTGGAAAGCCGCCGTATGGGCTGCGTCAGCTTCGCGCAGATGTATTTCCCGGGCGGCGTCATCACCCGCGAAAACTTCCAGCGCGCGCGCATGGCCGCCGTACAAAAACTGGAAAATCTGGCCTGGCAATACCGTATTCAGGGCTGGAACGTGGCGCTGGGCGCATCGGGGTCGATTAAAGCGGCCCATGAAGTGCTGCTGGCGATGGGTGAAAAAGACGGGTTTATTACGCCTGAGCGCCTGGTGAGACTCACCGAAGAGGTGCTTAAGCATAAGAGCTTCGACGCCCTGAGTTTGCCGGGTCTGTCCGACGAACGTAAAGCCGTGTTCGTACCGGGGCTGGCGATCCTCTGCGGCGTGTTTGACGCGCTGGCGATCAAAGAGCTGCGTCTCTCTGACGGCGCCCTGCGTGAAGGCGTGCTGTATGAGATGGAAGGACGTTTCCGTCATCAGGATATTCGCAGCCGTACCGCGCAGAGCCTGGCCAACCAGTACAACATCGACCGTGAACAGGCGAAGCGCGTTCTCGAAACCACGGTGCAGATGTACGAGCAGTGGGAGGAGCAAAATCCTAAGCTGGCGCATCCGCAGCTGGCCGCACTGTTAAAATGGGCCGCCATGCTGCACGAGGTGGGGCTGAACATTAACCACAGCGGAATGCATCGCCATTCAGCCTATATTCTGCAAAACAGCGATCTGCCTGGCTTCAACCAGGAGCAGCAAACCATGATGGCGACGCTGGTCCGCTATCACCGCAAAGCCATCAAGCTCGACGATCTGCCGCGCTTTACGTTGTTTAAGAAAAAGCAGTTCCTGCCGCTCATTCAGCTGTTGCGCCTGGGCGTATTGCTCAATAATCAGCGACAGGCGACCACCACGCCGCCGACGCTGAAGCTAAAAACGGATGACTATCACTGGACGCTGAGCTTCCCGCACGACTGGTTCAGCCAGAACGCGCTGGTACTGCTGGATCTGGAAAAAGAGCAGCAGTACTGGGAAGCGGTCACCGGCTGGCTGTTGAAGATTGAAGAAGAGAGTTCAGAGGCGGCAGCGTAACGGCTCAGGCGCTCTCCTGAGAAGGCTCCGTGTCGAGCAACGTATCAAGCTCAGCCGGCAACCCAATCAAATAGCCCTGCACATAATCGATACCTAGCGCGTGCACCGCGCTACGTATCTCTTCTGTTTCCACATATTCCGCCACCACCAGCATTTTCTTCATCCGGGCCAGATGGCAAATAGAAGCCACAATCTGGTAATCCAGGCTGTTGCTGACAATATTGCGAATAAAACCGCCGTCGATTTTGAGGATGTCGGCGTCCACGCTTTTTAACCGCGCATAGCTGGCGTAGCCGGTGCCAAAATCATCAATGGCGATCCGGATGCCCATTTTTTGTAATTTCCTGAGGGTAGACGCCGCCAGATCCGCATGACCAAAGGCGCTGCTTTCGGTCACTTCAAAGATCAACTGCCATGCTTCAACGGCGTATTTGGCTAACAGGCGGCTCACTTCAAGCGGGAACTGCGCCCGGTAGACGGTAGAAGGTGCGAGGTTGATCGCAAAGCGCTGGCCCGGCAACCGCTGGCGGTGCTGTGCCAGGAAACTCAACGTACGCTCCAGTACCCATAAATCGACACGCGACGATAAACCAAACTCCTGTGCTATGGGCAGGAACTGTTCGGGAAAGATCAGCGCCCCATTATCATCACGCATTCGCAGCAGCACCTCGTGATAACAATCGCCGCGCAGCCCGCGAACGGGTTGAACCAGCAGGGTAAAAGCGTCCTGCTCCAGCGCGGCCTGTAAACGGCTCATCATCGCGACCTTATCTTTCAGGCTACGCTGCAAGTGAACAGCCCCGCGCTGCTGAAGATTTTCCGGGTGGTTGGTAGAAAGGGAGAGATCGGCCACGATGCCCAGCTCCCCCAGCACCAGATAGAGGTGATTGACGGGTGAGCGCACATAGCAATAGCTTATGCCGACCTGAGGCTGTACCGGCATACCATCCCAGACAAAAACGAACTGCTTGATATGCTCGTCCAGCGTCTCAATGCGCTGTTGATGCGACTCCGCATCCAGACGCACCGCCATGTCATACCCGGTGAGGTGATAGACTCGCTCATTGGGCTGTAGAGTGCCGTTTATCCATTGCGCCAGCTGCTGTTTATACTGGATCCGCAGCATCACGCCGTAATTGCGTCCCAGTACCTCCAGCTCGGGCACGCGCAGTAAACAGAGCGCTGACCACGGATGACTGGCCAGCTCGCGCGACAGCGCCCGCAGGTTGGGCATATGCACCACCGGATCGAGAAAAGCCTGACTGCGGG
Organism: Enterobacter cloacae complex sp. AR_0002; assembly: GCF_001922365.1. Taxonomy (NCBI): domain Bacteria; kingdom Pseudomonadati; phylum Pseudomonadota; class Gammaproteobacteria; order Enterobacterales; family Enterobacteriaceae; genus Enterobacter; species Enterobacter cloacae complex sp. AR_0002. The sequence goes on along the minus strand of NZ_CP018814.1, from coordinate 237,157 downwards.
AGCGAATATTGATGGCGCGCTGGCGTGTCGCCAGCATCGACATGTACGTCACAACGAAGGAAAAGACCAGATAGCTGGATGAGGTGATCGCCAGCTGAATGCCATACCCCTCTTGCACCGGAATGTAGTGATAAAAAAAGTGAATCGACACCAGCAGGACCGGCGTCCAGATGAGTGACATCAGCTTGTAGCCAAAGCGCATCGCCCCCCAGAGCATCACGGGCATCAGCAGGGACAAGGTGTAGTTGGTACTGAAAATGGAACTGTTTGCATTCATGGGCAGCAGCAGCATGACCAGCAACCCGCCCAGGGCTAAAAACCACACCACAAACTCAACGGCCGTCACCTTTTTGTCTATTTGCGCGCGGAGCTGGGACATCAGTCCCTTGATATAGCGCGGATGCCGTATCAGGCGGATCAGCAGGTAGCTTAGCGGCACGCCCGTCAGCCCGCTCACCAGTAGCCCCTGATAGTTAATAAGTGTCCGAATATTGAGGGGATTTAGTCCCGCGAGGCTCTGGCGGCTCTCATAAATGCCGAGATAAACCGCAAACTGAAACAGCACCAGAAAAAGCGTTGCCGGACAAAATACCTGCCAGAAAATACGCTGCCCCATCAGGCGTATGTCACCGTAAGCGGTCATATTACGCCGGGGCGCAAATACGCGATAACCGCCCCAGCTGAGCACCAGAGGAACGATAAAATGCAGAATGCCAGCCACGGTTTCAAATAACCCAACGGAGGGGTAATAACGTAAAAATAGCGATACCACCACCCCGGGGAGGGCTTCCAGGCCAAAGAACAACATCAGCGCCAGCAGAAAAGAGAGCGGGAGATAATAGAGCGCAACGATACCGTCGCCCAGCTGCGTTAAGGTATTAGCCACACTTAGTACCGGGAGTAACACGACGGGTAAAATAAGAGGAAGTGCCCACCAGCGGTCTTTATTTTGCTTCAGGATGTGGTGAATATTCATAGATGCTCGTTTACAACCCTTGCGCTCCAGAGGGTAAAGGAAGACAGGCATCCAACCTGACGTACACGTTGCCCGGAAAATTCCTGGCAAGCACAGTGGAGGAGGGATTTTAAATATCAACGACGGGATGCGGTTGACCTAAATCAAATTAATTTATCTGAATAAACCTTTCTTACGTTTTTTTTGAATATTTTTCCTCTAATTATCAATGCGATAAATAAAAGCGTTGTTTTTAATAACATAAATTAATGTAAGCATTGACGGTATTTTACATTTCGCCGAATTGACCCAGACTTGCGGCTGTGCCTTAATAGCCGTATCGCCCAAAAGGGTATACTCAGGAAAAGAAAGTGAGTCAGGCTACGCGTATGCGAAAACGACATCGATTTAACACCCGGATGACCCGCATCATACTGCTCATCAGTTTCCTGTTTTTCTTTGGCCGCTTTGTTTATTCCTCCATTGGCGCCTGGTATCACCATCAGGACAAAATTCAGTCGCAGCAATCAGGTCTTGTGGTGGATTCGCCCGAGCGCTAACGTCCATGTTCACGCTGTAACAGCCGAATAATTACCGTCATCCCTTTGCTGAGGATCTTATCCTGACGCATCACTATCGCCAGTTGCCGGCGCAGAACGGGCGTTAACGATTGAACGCGTAATCCCTCCCGGTCGTCGGCATGCTCCACCGCCATTCGCGGCACAATACTGTAGCCCAGCCCTGCACGTACCATGCGTTTGATGGCCTCAATACTGCCAAGCTGCATAACCGGTGAGACGGCTAGTCCGCGGGCTTCAAACCAGCCGTCAATCAACGTTCGCGTACCGCTGCCCGACTCAAACGCAATGAGCGGCTGAGCGTATAAAGAGTCTGGCGTAAACTGCTCCCCTTCTTCCGGCTGAACCTGCGCGCCAATCCAGACAAACTCTTCCTCCATCGCGTGCATAATCGCCAACGTACGACCGCTCGCCGGTAGCGTGACCAGCCCCATATCCAGCCGATTCTCCTCAATCGCCCTGACGATATCTGGCGTATTTCCCGTCGTCACTCCGATCCGTAACAGGGGATACTCCTCACGAAGCTGCTGCAACAGCGCTGGAAGCAGATGAATACAGGCCGTCGCGCCCGTGCCAAGCGTGATGGTGCCGCTCACTTCCTGATTGAATGCGCTAACCGAACGAATTGTCTCCTCAACCGCCAGTTCAAGACGTTCACCGTGCACCCGTAGCGCCTCACCGGCAGCAGTGGCTTTGATTCCACGCCCCGTACGTTCGATCAGCCGCGTCTGAAGAAACTGCTCCAGCTGGCGTATTTGCAGGCTGACGGCGGGCTGGGAAATACCCATTACATCTGCTGCCGCAGAAAAGCTGCCGCGTTGAACGACCAGACGAAAAGTGGCGAGGTGTCCCAGATTGAGCGTCGTCATGCAAAGTTTCTCTTATAGGGTGAATAAGGATACGGCTCTGCCAGCACAATACCGCGCCCTGTATGCTCGGGACAACTGCCTAACGGAATGAAAAATAATGGAAACACCTGCACTCCCTCGCCGTCTTGCGCTCACTGCGGGATGTAATCAACTCATTAACTGGGGGATCTCCTTTTACATGCCGGGAACCTTTGCTCATGCCATTACAGCAGACCGAAGCTGGTCGTCCCCCAAAATCTATCTTGGCCTGACGCTGGCCATGCTGGTTATGGCTATTGTCTCGCCGTTTGTCGCTCCTCTGCTGGCGCGTTTTGGTGGACAAAGGGTGGTAATGAGCGGGACCTTGCTGATCGCCGTAAGCTGTCTGTCAATGGCCTTTACGCCCACACTTTCAGGCTGGTATGGCGCCTGGTTGCTGACCGGCATCGGGATGCGCCTGTCGCTGTATGATGCGCTTTTCTCCGCTCTTGTGAACCTATACGGACCGCAGGCACGCAGGACAATCTCTCGTGTCACCCTGGCAGGCGGGCTGGCGTCCGCTGTCTTTTGGCCGCTGGGAGACGCCTTACTGAACGTGATGGGTTGGCAGGATGCGCTGAAGATCTACGCCCTGTTCGGTCTGCTCAGTGCCCTGCTTCTTCGGCGCTTCCCGCGCCAGCGCTTTACGGTCAAGCCCAAAGCATGTACGCAGGTTTCCCCTCATGACAGGCGTAACGGCTGGCTTTATGCAACCTTCATTGCTCTCATCACCTTCGTCTCTAACGGCACCTCTACCCACCTTCCCGAATTTATCGCCAGCTTCGGCCTGCCGGTCGCCGTCGGCATGCTGTGGGGAATGGGGCAGACCGGTGCACGCCTTATGGAGGTGCTGGCAGGGGCGCGCCTCACTCCGCTAAAACTGACGCTTTTCACTGCGCTCGCCATGCCGCTTTGTTTTCTCATCGGACTGAGCAGCGACATGCTGGCCTGGTGTGCCGCCGGATTTGTGTTCGGCTTTGGTGCCATTAACGGGCTGGTGACTATCGTCAAAGCGACGCTACCCCTGGAACTGTTTAGTACAGAGCGCTATGCCAGCCGCACGGGGCTGCTGCTTATTCCAGGCCAACTGATGGCAGCCGCCTCTCCGTTTGCGTATGCGTGGCTGAATAAGTCGCTGGGTATAACAGGCGGAATGTGGGTTTCCGCAGGACTGACGCTGGTCATTGCGGGGTTCGCAGTGGCGCTCGTGCGCAGCCCAGGCAAACAAACTGTATCGCACTGTATCCCGAGCGCTACGCTGACAAACCGGTACAAAACGCCCGCAGAAGCAAACATCCCCGATACATAAAAATGGTCTTCTGTATCCCTCGCCATAATAAACTGATGAGGAGAGACACAGATGATTCGTCGATATTTCCTGCTTCCTGTATTTGCGCTGACGTCCTTTGCTGGCGCACTGGCCGCACCGTTGGATGGCCTGAGCGCCGCTGATGTTAATGGCCCGGCCGCCGTAGCGCCGCAGGAAAAACCCCAGCCGCCAGCAAAACTGATCGTCGACCCACCGCTGGCGGGACCGCTGAGTAAAGGTGCGGTCTTTATTCAGTACCGCGTCGAAAACCTGCGCATTGAACCTGTATTTGGACCCGACGCGCTGAAAGTCACTCCGCGTATCGGCCATATTCACGTTGTGGTGGATGACGCGCCCTGGCACTGGGCTGATACCAGCGGCGAGCCGGTGATCCTGGTCGGGCTGCCCGCCGGGAAACACAAAGTAACCATCATCGTTGCTGACCCGACGCATAAGCCCATCGACCATAAAACCGTTGAATTCACCGTGCCGCCACACACCGCGGTTCACCACTTTTAAGGAGCCTGTTATGAAAGCATTGTCTGTATTAACAGCGGCGCTGCTGGCGGTTTCCACCAGCGCGCTGGCAGAGACGAAAGCCAGCGTGGTGCTGGTGCACGGGGCGTTTGCCGACGGCAGCAGCTGGAATAAGGTGATTACCCGGCTGCAAAAACACCATACCGAGGTCATTGCGGTACAACTTCCGCTCACGTCTCTGAAAGATGATGTCGCCGCCACGCAGCGTGCTATCGCCCGGGCTCATGGCGACGTTGTGCTGGTCGGGCACTCCTGGGGCGGGTCGGTAATCAGCGAAGCGGGCAATAATGCGCGGGTGAAGTCTCTGGTTTACGTTGCCGCTTTTGCGCCGGATTCCGGCCAGTCGACCGCAGATCTGGCAGACAGTTATCCTGCTCCGCCAGGGAGCGCCAGCCTCGCTAAAACGTCAGAGGGGTATTTATATCTGCCGACAAAAGCGGTCAGCGAGAATTTTGCCCCTGACGTGAAGGACGTTGAGCGCAGCGTGATTGCCGCGACGCAAAGCCCTATTAAGGCCGATGCGTTTGGGGAGAAAGTCGCGCATGCCGCCTGGCATGACAAACCGAGCTGGTATGTGATCAGCAAAAATGACCGGATGATCAATCCTGAGCTTGAGCGCGCAATGGCGAAGAAAATCAACGCCAACACCACGGAGGTAGCGGCAAGCCATGTATCGATGGTCAGCCAGCCGGACGTCGTTACCCGTACGATTGAACAGGCGTTATCGGGTCAACAGTGATAAAAAAGCCCGCATGATGAACGGTCCGACTTCGGGCCACGCCATCCTGCGGGCTTTATGCACTTCTGGCTCCTGCAACGGGGTTATGTGCGGTTTTGTCACAAACGCGCCTTCCCCCTCTCTTAACCATCAGAAGCTGTACGTCACCTTCAAACTTCCCACAGGAGACGTTTTTCGCTGAACAATTGGGCTATCGCCTGCATCTCCCGTCAGTTGCGTAACGCCAGCTGCGGCAAGCAGGCTCCAGCGGGAGGTGAGCTTATGAGTCCAGTCCAGGTTCAGCGAATACGCATATAGTCCCGATCCGGCATCGTGTCGGGCAAAACCCGATGCGGCCGACTGGGCGGCATTCACCCCGTAATAGGTTTGCACGTACTTACTGGATCCCCAGCTACCGGTCAGCGCCAGCGTTAACGCATTTTTCGGAGATGTATAGATCGGGCTGGCAATGCCGAAATGCACAGCCTCACCATTGTCTCTCTCAGAAACCGGAACCTCTGCCTGCAACTGCACGGTCAGCCAGTCAGTCACCCTGTACCCCAGCCCTGGCACAACGATAGCTGAGCCTTTAATGTCACCCATTCCCCGCAGGTCGTCGCTGCCGGAGGCGATCGAATCGCTGCTTACGTCGCGATCCTTACGTCCAGCGCGATAGCTCAGCGCTGCATTGTAGTCCAGGTTACCAAAGCTGTTGCCGTAGCCGATCCCCCGCGTGGTGCTGACAAAAAAACCATTTGCCATCGCGTAATCAACCACCTGAGCCGCAGAGACCCGGCTCTTGTCCGAACCGGAATAGCGTGGCGCAACATCCACGCCGCCTCCCAGGGTTAACACGTTGCCCTGGCGCTGATCTGCCGCCAGGGCCGTGGTAGCCAGTAACGCCAGGACGGCCCCCGGCAAGATGCTTTTCATGCTGCGACCGATGCGTGAACGGGGGAAACTATGACGCAGTGTGATGTTTCTCATTAAAGAAGCCCTTTGGATTCAGATAATTGCGATACAAGCGGTGTTAAACGCCAGAGCGCTCATTCTGAATACTCACCCTAAGGTTCTTATGAGCCGTAAATGAAGAAATGCTGAAGCAAGTGAAGGTTCTGTAAACCCTGAAGAATTCCTGATACCGTTTTTTCTTCAGTTGTTCTTCATGCACTGTTGATACAGTTACCAATGTGAAAATTCTACTAATTGAAGACGACCTGGATCTCGGCAATGGCGTACGTATCGCCCTTGCAGATCAAGGATTTGATGTCATATGGGTACGCCGCAAAGAGGATGCGCTGCATCAGCTTGGGATCTGCGTGCCGGAACTTATTTTGCTAGACCTGGGGCTGCCCGATGGCGATGGCATGAGCCTGATGACGCGCCTGCGTCAACAGCTTAAGGGCGTCCCCGTCATCATCCTGACGGCGCGAGGCACGCTACAGGACCGCCTGTGCGGTCTGGATGCAGGCGCAGACGATTATCTGGTCAAACCTTTTGTTCTCGCCGAACTGCTGGCGCGCGTGAGAGCCCTTGCGCGGCGCAGTTACGGTTTTGAAAATGAGGCAATAGAAATTCGCGGTTTGTCGCTTCATATTCCGACGCGTCGCGTAACGGTGAGCGCACGCCACGTTGAGCTGACGGCAAGCGAATATGCGCTGCTTGAAACGTTAATGCTGCGCGCCGATCGCGTGCTTACGCGACGGTATCTGGAAGAAAGGTTATTTGGCACGAAAGAAAACCTCAGCAACGCACTTGATGTGCATATGGGTAACCTGCGGCGAAAAATTGGCGATGGCTTTGTGCGAACGGTGAGAGGCGTTGGGTATGTCATTGATACCGTACCCGTTCAGAAGGCGGCAGGTTGATGCGTAATTTTTGGCACCACCTCAGGCTTCCCACACTGGTCAGGCGAATGCTGGTCGCCCAGATGCTGCTGCTTACGTTGCTCTGGTGTCTCTTTTTAACCTTCATTTTGCTGGAAGACCTGCGTAGTCCTCCCATACTGACGGGCAATGAGACTTACGAAACCGTTTTTTCCCTGGTAGAGAGCATGGACGATCGCCCGCAGGCGCGTAATGCCGTGCTGGCAGCGTTCAGCAAGGCGCTGCGGGAGGGCTATGGCGGCGGTGAAGACCCGGAGCTGTCCATCAACCTCATTGTTCGCAAGAATAACGAGATTATTTTTTCTTCGGATGGTGCGCCAACGGGGGTAAAAAATAGCCGTCTGGGGGTCATGCAGCATGTCCAGAGTGAGGACCATACATGGACAAGCCGTACCCTCAAATCCGCGCACTCCGACGTGGAGGTCACCCTTTTTACCCCTGCCGGTAGCTGGAATTTCTTTATCTATCTGAACTCGCGCGGCTACTACGTCATGCCGCTGATGATATGCATCCCTTTTCTTCTGTTCCCCGCGTGGCTGTCCATCCGCATCGCGATGCGCCCCTGGAACAAGGTGGTAGATGAAATTTCATTGCGCACGCCGGACGATCTCTCGCCTTTAAAAGCCGTCCCCAGACACAGAGAGCTTCGCCAGACGGTCGACGCGATTAATGACTTTCTGGCCAGGGTGCGGGAAAGCGCCGAAAGGGAAAAAATGTTTATTGCCGATGCCGCTCACGAACTGCGTACGCCTCTGGCCGCGATGCGGATCAACGTCGAGGCATTGCAGTCCTGGGTCATCAGCGAAAGCCAGCAGGAACTGCTTGCGGGCATTGTTCGCAGCAATAGCCGTGCTGCGCGTCTCGTCAATCAGCTTCTGCTGATGATGCACAGCGAAGCACACATCAGCACGGTGATGTCGCCTGTGCCGCTGACAACGCTTATTCAGGAGCGAATGGCTGCCCTGGAACCGCTGGCGTCCGGACGCAGAATTGAGTTTGAATTCTTCGCCGACGATGAAATCCATGTCGCAGGCATTCGGGAACGTCTGGTGTCGCTGATCGACAATTTAATTGAGAATGCCGTGAAGTACAGCCCTGAGGGTGGACGCATTGAGGTACAACTGCAATCGCGTGATAAATGCGCTCAGCTGCGCGTCTCAGACGCGGGCCCTGGTATCCCGATTGAACTGCGGGAGCGCGTGTTCGACAGATTTTTCCGCGATCCTAATCAGACCCAAAGCGGGAGTGGACTGGGGCTTGCCATCGTCAAAGCCGTTACGCAGCAACACAACGGCAGGGTCAATCTGAGTACGTCAGCCGAAGGCGGTCTTATGGTGACCGTTGATTTCCCGAATCCGGCGTTCGCATGAACGTAAACCCGGCGCTACACGTCCTGACATGTGTCAGCGCAGCGTTACTTCACGTATGCCGCAGATTGCTTCAATAAAATTACCGTATTTGTTATATTGTTACTTACTGATTATTCACCTCTGCGGTGCCAAAAAGAACAAGATTCACCGCAACCCAGGACAGAAAAATGTTAGATTACCGCTTCCCGACAGCTTTGCAGATGGTTCTCAGCGTAGCGATGGCGGAGCAATCGGGTGAACGTTCGACGAGTGCAATCCTGGCTTACGGCCTGGAAGCGAATCCGAGCTTTATCCGCAAATTAATGGTTCCTCTCGCCCGCGACGGCATTATCGTCTCCACGCTTGGCCGCAACGGCTCTATTCATCTTGGCCGCCCGGCTGAAGAGATCACCCTGCGTGATATCTACCTTTCCGTCACTGAAGATAAAAAGCTGTGGGCGTCCCGTCCTGACGTCCCGGCCCGCTGCGTGGTCAGCGCCAACGCCTGCTGGTACTTCAAATCAATCGCTGATGAAGCGGAGCAGGCTTCGTTAGCGGTTTTAGCGCGCCATACCGTCGCCAGCGCGCTGGAAGAGGTGAAAAAAGCCGATACCAGCGGGTGCGATCCGGTGCCGGAACTCTGTACGCAGCATAAAAAAGCGCCTTAATCCTGACAGACTGCGAAAAAAAAAGCCGCCTTCATTGTGAAGGCGGCTTTTTGCTATCTGCTACGTCCTACTCAGGCAACACCTCTCTTTCCGCTTTGCCGCGCGTCACGAACTTACGCAGCGTCACGTAAAAGACCGGCGTCAGGAACAGACCAAACAGCGTCACGCCCAGCATCCCGGAAAAGACTGTGATCCCGGTGACGCCGCGCACTTCTGCCCCTGCCCCGTGACCAAGGATCAGTGGAATAGTCCCGGCAATAAAGGCGATAGAAGTCATTACAATCGGGCGTAAACGCAGGCGGCACGCCTCCAGCGCAGCCTCCATGATGCCTTTGCCCTGAATTTCCAGTTCGCGGGCAAACTCAACGATAAGAATCGCGTTTTTACAGGCCAGCCCCATCAGCACAACCAGCCCTACCTGCACGAAGACGTTGTTATCGCCCCCGGTCAGCCAGACGCCGAACAGCGCGGAGAGCATCGTCATCGGCACGATGAGGATCACCGCCAGCGGCAGCGTCCAGCTTTCATACAGCGCCGCCAGCACCAGGAACGCCAGCAGCACTGCGACCGGGAAGACGATCAGCGCCGTGTTGCCCTGGGTGGCCTGCTGGAAGCTCAGGTCCGTCCATTCAATATTCATCCCGTTCGGCAGGATCTGCTTAGACATAGCGTCCAGCTGCGTCATCGCCTGCGCGGAAGAGAGCACGCGCGGGTCGGCATCACCAATCAGATCCGCCGCCGGGTAGCCGTTGTAGCGGATCACCGGATCCGGACCGTAGGTGGTCGTGATGTTCACCATACTGCCAATCGGCACCATTTCGCCCTGGCTGTTGCGGGTACGCAGATTCGCAATATCTTCCACGCTGTCGCGGAACTGCCCGTCGGCCTGCGCCATCACGCGCCAGGTACGCCCGAACTGGTTGAAATCATTGACGTACGACGAGCCCAGATAGGTTTGCAGCGTCCCGAAGAGATCGGTCAGCGACACGCCCTGCGCTTTCGCCTTATCGCGGTCAACCTGGACGTCCAACTGCGGCACGTTAGCCTGGTAGGTTGAGATGGGGAAATGCATCCCCGGCGTCTGCATAATCGCCCCGGACATGGTGTTCACCGCGTTTTGCAGCGCGCCATAGCCCAGACCAGCGCGATCCTGTATGTACAGCGAATAGCCCGACCCCTGACCCAGCCCTAAAATCGGCGGCGGCAGAATCGAGAAGCCAAAGCCCTGCTGGATTTGCGCGATTTTCGCGTTGATCTCCGCGTTAATTTCCGCCGCGGAATGTTTACGCTGGTCGAACGGCTTCAGACCAAAGAAGACCGTCCCGGTGTTCGGCGTATTGGTGAACTGGAGCGCATTCAGGCCAGGAAACGCGACCGCATAATCCACGCCTTCGGTATTCATCCCGATTTCGCTCATTTTGCGGATCACCGCATCGGTACGCGCCAGCGACGAGCCTTCCGGCATTTTCACGCCGCCAATCAGGTACAGCTTGTCCTGCGTGGGAATAAACCCGCCGGGCACCGCTTTAAACATGACGCCTGCGGCACAGAGCAGCAGCAGGTAAACCACGAATACCGCACCGCGCCGTCCCAGCGTTTTGCCCACCAGCCCCTGATAGCCGTTTGAACTGCGGAGGAAAAAGCGGTTAAACGGACGGAAAATCCAGCCGAACAGACGGTCGATAAGCCGGGTCGGGAAATCTTTCGGCGCGCCGTGGGGCTTTAACAGCAGTGCCGCCAGCGCCGGAGAGAGCGTCAGCGAGTTAATCGCTGAAATCACCGTCGATATCGCGATCGTCACCGCAAACTGCTTGTAGAACTGGCCGGTAACGCCCGACAGAAACGCCATCGGCACAAACACCGCGCACAGCACCAGCGCAATCGCGATAATCGGACCGGACACTTCACGCATCGCCTGGTGCGCGGCCGCAAGCGGCGCAAGCCCCTCTTCGATATTTCGCTCGACGTTTTCCACCACCACGATGGCGTCGTCCACCACGATACCGATGGCGAGCACCAAGCCGAACAGGCTGAGGGTATTCAGCGAGAAGCCCAGCAGGTAGAGAATGCTGAAAGTACCCACCACCGACACCGGCACCGCGATCAGCGGAATGATCGACGCGCGCCAGGTTTGCAGGAACAGAATGACCACCAGCACCACCAGCACCACGGCTTCCAGCAGCGTTTGCACCACCGCACGGATTGAATCACGCACGAAGACCGTCGGATCGTAAGGTGCCGCCCACTTCATGTCTGCCGGGAAGCGCGTGGACAGTTCGTCCATTTTCGCGCGCACCGCGTTAGACAGATCGATGGCGTTCGCCCCCGGCGACTGGAAGATACCAATCCCGACCGCGTCTTTATTGTTCAGCTGGGAACGCAGGGCATAGCTCCCGGAGCCCATTTCAATCCGCGCCACGTCGCGCAGGCGGACGACCGTACCATCCTGCGTTGTTTTCAGGACAATATTGCCAAACTCTTCTTCGGTATGCAGGCGGCCCTGGGCGTTAATGGAGATCAGGAAGTCGCTCTCTTTCGGCAGCGGCTCGGCACCAAGCTGACCGGCGGAGACCTGCACGTTCTGCTCCTGCATCGCCGTGACCACGTCCGAGGCGGTCAGCCCGCGCGCCGCCACTTTATTAGGGTCCAGCCAGACGCGCATCGCGTACTCACCCGAGCCAAAAATCTGGATCTGACCCACGCCGGGCAGACGCGCCAGCTCGTCCTTCACCTTCAGCGTGGCGTAGTTACGCATATACAGTGAATCGTACTTACCACCAGGCGAAAACAGATGCACCACCAGCGTCAGCGTGGGCGACTGCTTCTGGGTGGTAATGCCCAGACGCCGCACGTCCTCCGGCAGACGCGCTTCGGCCTGCGCGACGCGGTTCTGCACCTGAACCTGCGCCTGATCCGGGTCAGTCCCCGGACGGAAGGTGACGGTGGTCACCAGCACGCCGTCAGAGCCCGCGACGGATTTCATGTACATCATGTTTTCAACGCCGTTGATCGCCTCTTCCAGCGGTGTTGCCACGGTCTCAGCAATCACTTTCGGGTTGGCGCCCGGATACTCGGCGCGCACCTGCACGCTTGGCGGCACGACGTCAGGGTATTCGCTCACCGGCAGCAGCGGGATGGCGATTAATCCTGTGATAAAAATCAGAATCGACAGTACGGCGGCAAAAATCGGCCTGTCGATGAAAAAGCGGGAAAAGTCCATGGATTGGATTCTCAGGTAAGGGATCAGTTGAGGGCGGCGCTGGCGGTCATGGCAACGGTTTTTGCATTAACCGGCATACCCGGCATAAACACTTTTTGTAAACCATCGACGATGACTTTATCCCCGGGATTCAGCCCCTGCTGTACGATACGTAAACCGTCGGCCAGACGCCCGGGCGTGATGTCGCGGCGCTGCGCTTTTCCGTCTTTATCCACGATATAGACGTATTTACGATCCTGATCGGTCAGCACCGCCTTATCGTCAACAAGCGTGGCTTTAAATTCCGCACTGCCCGGCAGGCGTACGCGGGCAAACAGTCCCGGCGTGAACTGACGCTGTGAGTTATCCAGCAGCGCGCGCATGCGGATGGTCCCGGTGCTCGGCGTGAGCTGGTTATCCAGGAAATCCACTTTGCCCTGATGGGGATAGCCCTCCTCGCCCGTCAGGCCAATCTCAACCGGCAGCGCCGTGTGATTGCTGGACGCCCCCTGCCCGCTGCGGGCCAGTTTCTGATAGTGAAGGTAGGTTGACTCGTCCACGTCAAAGTAGACGTACACCGTCTTCTGCGAGACCAGCGTGGTGAGGACGCTGGCGGTATCGCCCGCAGTCACCAGGTTCCCGCTGGTGATCAGCGCCCGGCTGGCGCGACCATCGATAGGCGCAGTCACTTTGGTGAAGTCCAGGTTGAGCTGGGCTGCGTCAACCGCCGCCTGCGCGGCGCGAATGTCGGCCTGCGCCTGAACGGCAGCCGAGCGACGCTGCTCCCACTCTTCCCGTGAGACCAGATGGGTATTGATCAGCTTATCGGTACGGTTAGCCTCACTTTGCGCCAGGCTGGCCTGCGTTTTGGCCCGCGCCAGGTTCGCCTGCGCCTGTTCCAGCGCGGCGCGATAGGTACGGTCATCAATGGTGAACAGCACCTCGCCCTTCTTCACTTCCTGGCCGTCGGTGTAATTCACCTTATCAATGTAGCCGGACACGCGCGGGCGCAGCTGAACGCTCTCCACCGCTTCAATCCGGCCGTTAAAGCTATCCCACTGGCTAATCGATTTCACCACCACGTCAGCGGCACTCACGGCAGGCGCAGGTGGCGCGGCATTTTGCGCGACGCTGTTATCGCATCCGACGAGAAGCACGGAGAGCAACATGGCCCCCAGCGCGCTCCGATGAGAATTACCCCAGGTTTTTTGCAGGCTCATTATTTTTATTCCGATAATTGTCGCCACCGGGCAAGACGCAGCAGGAGGCACCGCGCCACTTCCTTTGTCCGGGGGCTGTCTTAAGGCCATTTGTGTCGTTCATCGCCACAAAACTGTAACAGTTGCGAATACACTATTCGCGGCGATTGTAGGAAGGCGCTTAACTAAGTGCAAGAATAATTGTTGCACTTTATGTGCTATTTGCGGCAAAGGTAAATCACGTGTTTTGAGCAGGGATTTAAATGCAACAATAAAACTTGCAATTAATGTAAAAACGGGTCACCTTTAAGTGCAACAAACAAAGATGCTTTTTAATGCGTGGCGTAGGGGGAAGCAAGATGAACACGGGTGCATTCATTCACGATTTACTCGACTGGATCGACAACAACCTCGATAGCCGTCTGGACATTGAAACCGTCTCCAGGCGAGCCGGCTATTCGAAATGGCACCTCCAGCGGCTTTTCAAAGAACATACCGGCTCCCCTCTCGCCGAATATATTCGCGCGCAAAAGCTGCAAAAATCGGTTGAGCGCTTAGCCCACAGCGATGAACTGATTCTGAACGTGGCGATCGCGCTGGGCTTTGACTCTCAGCAGTCCTTCAATCGCAGCTTTAAGCGTCAGTATGGTCAGGCGCCAGGGGCATGGCGACGCAGTATCGGCTGCCGTGGATCCCGGCAGATGAGCCAGTAGCTCACGTCCCGTTCGGATATCAGCTACAAAAGAAAAACCCTCTGTAAACAGAGGGTTTTATCAGTCTTACCTGCTTATAACTTCGCAGGAAAGGTTATGGGCTTACTCCCACTCGATCGTCGCCGGTGGCTTGCCGCTGATGTCATACACGACACGCGATATGCCATTGACTTCATTGATTATTCTGTTAGACACGCGGCCTAAGAAGTCATACGGCAGGTGCGCCCAGTGCGCGGTCATGAAGTCGATGGTTTCCACCGCACGCAGGGAAACAACCCAGTCGTACTTACGGCCATCGCCCATCACGCCGACGGAGCGTACCGGCAGGAACACGGTGAACGCCTGGCTTACCTTGTTGTACAGGTCAGCCTTGTGCAGCTCTTCGATGAAGATCGCGTCCGCGCGACGCAGCAGGTCGCAGTACTCTTTCTTCACTTCGCCCAGCACGCGTACGCCGAGGCCCGGGCCCGGGAATGGGTGACGGTAGAGCATGTCGTACGGCAGCCCCAGCTCCAGACCGATTTTACGCACTTCGTCTTTGAACAGCTCACGCAGCGGTTCCACCAGACCCATCTTCATCTCTTTCGGCAGGCCGCCCACGTTGTGGTGAGATTTGATAACGTGCGCTTTACCGGTTGCGGAGGCCGCAGACTCGATCACGTCAGGGTAGATAGTGCCCTGCGCCAGCCATTTCACGTCTTCCAGCTTCAGCGCTTCTTCGTCGAACACTTCCACGAACACGCGACCGATGATCTTACGTTTCGCTTCCGGATCGTTCTCGCCTTTCAGCGCGTCCAGGAAACGCTGCTCGCCTTCCACGTGAACGATGTTCAGACCGAAGTGGTCGCCAAACATGTCCATAACCTGCTTCGCTTCGTTCAGGCGCAGCAGGCCGTTATCCACGAAGACACAGGTCAGGTTTTTGCCGATGGCGCGGTGCAGCAGCATCGCGGTCACAGAGGAGTCCACGCCACCGGAGAGGCCGAGGATCACTTTGTCATCGCCAACCTGCTGGCGGATACGCTCCACGGCGTCGTCGATGATTTTTGCCGGGGTCCACAGGGCTTCACACTGGCAGATGTCACGCACGAAGCGCTCCAGCATGCGCATACCCTGACGGGTATGGGTCACTTCCGGGTGGAACTGCACGCCGTAGAAACGTTTTTCTTCGTTCGCCATGATGGCGAACGGGCAGCTTTCGGTGCTGGCAACGGTCACGAAGTCGGACGGGATGGCGGTAACCTTGTCGCCGTGGCTCATCCACACGTCCAGCAGCGGCTTGCCGTCTGCGGTCAGGGAGTCTTCGATACCGCGCACCAGCGCGCTGTCGGTGACAACTTCAACCTGTGCGTAGCCGAACTCACGCTCGTTAGAGCCTTCTACGTGGCCGCCCAGCTGCATCGCCATGGTCTGCATACCGTAGCAAACGCCGAACACCGGTACGCCCGCTTCGAACACGTACTGCGGCGCGCGCGGGCTGTTCTCTTCGGTGGTGCTTTCCGGGCCGCCGGACAGGATGATGCCGCTTGGATTGAATTCGCGAATCTGTGCTTCCGTGACATCCCACGCCCACAGCTCACAGTAAACGCCCAGCTCACGCACGCGGCGCGCCACCAGCTGAGTGTACTGAGAACCAAAGTCCAGGATGAGAATGCGATGTTTATGAATGTTTTCCGTCATTGACGCTAATTCCGAGGCAAGTGAAACAAAACAAAGCGCCCGGCATTGAGCCGGGCGCGGAAATTTATCAGGAGCCCAGACGGTAGTTCGGGGACTCTTTGGTGATCGTCACGTCGTGAACGTGGCTCTCCTGGATACCCGCACCGCTGATGCGTACGAATTCCGCTTTGGTACGCAGCAGGTCAATGGTACCACAGCCGGTCAGACCCATACAGGAGCGCAGGCCGCCCATCTGCTGGTGAATGATCTCTTTCAGGCGGCCTTTATACGCCACGCGACCTTCGATACCTTCCGGTACCAGTTTGTCAGCAGCGTTATCGGTCTGGAAGTAACGGTCGGAGGAACCTTTGGACATCGCGCCCAGGGAGCCCATACCGCGGTAGGATTTATAAGAACGCCCCTGGTAGAGTTCGATTTCACCCGGAGATTCTTCGGTACCGGCCAGCATGGAGCCCACCATCACGGCTGCGGCACCTGCGGCGATCGCTTTGGCGATGTCACCAGAGAAGCGGATACCGCCGTCCGCGATAACCGGAATACCGGTGCCTTCCAGCGCTTCAACCGCGTCAGAAACCGCCGTGATCTGCGGCACGCCTACGCCAGTGACGATACGGGTGGTACAGATAGAGCCAGGGCCGATACCCACTTTCACCGCGCTGCAACCCGCTTCCGCCAGCGCGCGAGCGCCTGCGCCTGTTGCCACGTTACCGCCGATAATCTGGAGATCCGGGTATTTAGCACGGGTTTCACGAATACGTTGCAGAACGCCTTCGGAGTGGCCGTGGGAGGAGTCAATCAGCAGCACGTCAACGCCCGCGGCAACCAGCGCGTCAACGCGCTCTTCGTTACCTGCGCCCGCGCCAACCGCAGCGCCGACGCGCAGACGGCCATGCTCGTCTTTACAGGCGTTCGGTTTACGTTCTGCTTTCTGGAAATCTTTAACGGTGATCATGCCGCGCAGGTGGAAGTTCGCGTCCACAACCAGCGCTTTCTCAACGCGTTTTTCGTGCATTTTCGCCAGCACCACGTCGCGGGTTTCGCCTTCACGCACGGTCACCAGACGCTCTTTTGGCGTCATGTAGACGCTTACAGGCTGGTTCAGGTCAGTCACGAAACGCACGTCACGACCGGTAATGATGCCGACCAGTTCGTTGTCTTCAGTGACTACCGGGTAGCCTGCAAAGCCGTTACGCTCGGTCAGGGCTTTCACTTCGTGCAGCGTGGTGGTTGGCAGAACGGTCTGAGGATCGGACACGATACCGGATTCATGCTTCTTCACGCGGCGAACTTCTTCCGCCTGACGCTCGATAGACATGTTTTTGTGGATAAAGCCAATGCCGCCTTCCTGTGCCAGGGCGATAGCCAGACGCGCTTCAGTCACGGTGTCCATTGCTGCGGAGAGCATAGGAATGTTCAGACGAATGGTTTTCGTCAACTGCGTGCTGAGGTCGGCAGTATTCGGCAGAACGGTGGAGTGAGCGGGAACGAGGAGGACGTCGTCAAACGTCAGTGCTTCTTTAGCGATACGTAGCATGGGCAATATCTCTGACCTGGGTGGTTAAATATTGCCGTGGCATTATACAGAGCGTAACCGATTGCATCCACACTTTTTTGAAAAAAATGCTTGCGCTCACCTCTCAGCAGGTTACTATCGACTGAATAACTTGCTGATTTAGAATTTGATCCCGCTCACATGTTATCCTCTCAATCCCCCTCAATCTATACTGTCAGCCGCCTTAATCAGACGGTGCGTTTGCTGCTTGAGCAGGAAATGGGACAGGTCTGGATCAGCGGTGAAATCTCTAACTTCACGCAGCCTGCTTCCGGCCACTGGTACTTTACGCTGAAAGACGACACCGCTCAGGTGCGCTGCGCGATGTTCCGCAACAGCAACCGTCGCGTGACGTTCCGTCCTCAGCATGGCCAGCAGGTTCTGGTTCGCGCCAACATTACCCTGTATGAGCCGCGCGGCGATTATCAGATTATCGTCGAGAGCATGCAGCCCGCCGGTGAAGGCTTGCTGCAACAGAAGTACGAGCAGCTAAAAGCCATGCTTTCGGCTGAGGGATTGTTCGACCAGCAGTTTAAAAAACCCCTTCCCTCACCAGCCCACTGCGTTGGGGTTATCACGTCGAAAACCGGTGCGGCCCTGCACGATATTTTGCACGTCCTTAAGCGCCGTGACCCTTCCCTGCCCGTCATTATCTACCCGACTGCCGTTCAGGGTGACGATGCGCCGGGGCAGATCGTGCGCGCCATTGAGCTGGCGAATGCGCGTCAGGAGTGTGATGTCCTGATCGTCGGGCGCGGCGGCGGCTCGCTGGAAGACCTGTGGAGCTTTAACGACGAGCGCGTGGCGCGGGCAATCTTTGCCAGCCTTATCCCGGTGGTAAGCGCCGTCGGCCATGAAACGGATGTGACGATAGCGGATTTTGTCGCGGATTTACGCGCGCCCACGCCGTCCGCGGCGGCAGAGGTAGTCAGCCGTAACCAGCAGGAGCTGCTGCGTCAGATCCAGAACGGGCAGCAGCGCCTGGAGATGGCGATGGACTACTTCCTCGCCAACCGTACCCGCCGCTTTACCCAGCTTCACCATCGTCTGCAACAGCAGCATCCGCAATTGCGTCTCGCGCGTCAGCAAACTGTGCTGGAACGTCTGCGTCAGCGGATGAACTTCGCGCTGGATAACCAGCTTAAGCGGGCGGTATCGCGCCAGCAGCGCACGACGCAGCGTCTGAACCAGCAGAATCCGCAGCCGAAGATTTATCGCGCACAAACGCGGATCCAGCAGCTTGAGTATCGCCTCGCGGAAAATATCCGCTCACGCCTGAGCACCACGCGCGAGCGTTTTGGCAATGCGGTCACCCATCTGGAAGCCGTCAGCCCGCTCTCCACGCTGGCCCGCGGCTATAGTGTGACCACCGCGACGGACGGCAAAGTGTTGAAGCAGACGAAACAGGTCAAAGCCGGGGATGTACTCACCACCCGGCTTTCTGACGGCTGGGTCGAGAGTGAGGTGAAAGAGATCAAACCGATGAAAAAAACGCGCCAGCGTAAAAGCGGATAAATCTTCGCCGGTTACAAACTATACTGCTGCTATTGCCTTTTTTAATAAGGAGAGCAGCATGCCCCATCTTCATAGCGTCATCCCTCCGTATATTCTTCGTCGTATTATCGAAAGCGGGTCAGAGCCCCAGCAGCGCTGCGCCCGTCAGACATTAACCCATGTGCAAACCCTGATGGCGCATATGCCGGGCAAGCCCGCCGCGCCGCATGTGAATAAAGCCGGACAGCTTGAGCGTGACATCTACGATGCGAAACAGACCCAGGAGCTGCCGGGTACCCAGGTGCGCTATGAAGGCCAGCCCTCCAACGGCGATGTGGCGGTGGATGAAGCGTACGATTATCTGGGTATCACCCATGATTTCTTCTGGAAAGAATATCAGCGCGATTCACTCGATAACAAAGGACTGATCCTCACCGGCACCGTGCATTATGGTCGGGAATATCAGAACGCCTTCTGGAACGGCCAGCAGATGGTCTTTGGCGACGGTGACGGAGAAATCTTCAACCGCTTCACCATTGCCATCGACGTGGTGGCGCATGAGCTTAGCCACGGCGTGACCGAGACCGAAGCCGGGCTGATTTATTTTGAACAGTCGGGCGCGCTAAACGAGTCGCTGTCAGACGTGTTTGGCTCGCTGGTGAAGCAATACCATCTTAAGCAAACCGCCGATCGGACAGACTGGCTGATTGGTGAGGGTCTGCTGGCGGAGGGTATCAACGGGAAAGGGCTACGTTCCATGTCTGAACCCGGTACCGCCTACGACGATCCGCTGCTCGGCAAAGACCCGCAGCCCGCGCACATGAAAGACTTCATCAAAACGCGCGAGGATAACGGCGGCGTGCATCTTAACTCCGGCATCCCCAACCGCGCGTTTTACCTGGCCGCAACGGCGATCGGTGGCTACGCCTGGGAAAAAGCGGGTTATGCCTGGTACGACACGGTTTGCGATCGCAACCTGGCGCAGGATGCGGATTTTGATGCCTTTGCAAAACTGACGATCGCGCACGGCGAGAAACGCTCCGGTAGCGACGTTGGGGCGGCTATAAAACAAGCCTGGGAACAGGTGGGAGTACTGTAATGCAGGTACCGGAACTGACGGATGACGCCGTGGTTGAGCTGGCCCGGGAAGGCGGCGTCGCCTTTATTCCTAAGCTGAGCGGTCAGCGCACAATCGCCCTCTCCACGCTCAACGAGGCGCAGCGTCAGCGCGTGGTAAATATTCTGGAACAGGCTATCCCGCGCGGACAGCCACCGGGCCAGGCGTCGTCTCCGGGCAGCGGCGATCAGCGCTATTTTCGCATTCAGATAATCTGGACCCGGCACAATCAGGCGCAGTATACCGATATTATTGTGCTGGTTCCGGAGCAGGAAGCGCCGGAATCGCTGATTGAGCTATGGCAAAAAGGAGAAGGCTGCGTGTGCGATTAAGCCCCAGCCCTGACGAACTCGACGCGTTTTTTTGAGATCAGCCCGTGGCCGTTCTGACAGAAGTAATCCACCGTGCCGCAGGCCTTGAGTACCTGAAGCGGCTGATGGCAGTCAGGGCAGCGCGCTTCGAGGGGAATATCTTTATTGCAGCTGTCGCAGTGCGCGATACCGTTTTGCGGCTCGAGCGCTGCGTGGCAATCCGGACAGGTAATCGACATGCTCTCTCCTGTTGAGTTGGGCCGGGACAGGACAACTGCCCCGGCAGACTGAATAGTATCAGGCTTCGGTAGCCGGTTTAGTTTGCGCATTTTCCAGCATGCGACGTACCGGAACAATGAGGACGATCAGCACCGCAGCACAAATCAGCAGCGCAATGGAGCAACGGGCAAAGAGGTCTGGCAGCATATCCAGCTGGTCGGCCTTCACGTGACCGCCAATCAGCCCCGCAGCCAGGTTACCCAGCGCACTGGCGCAGAACCACAGGCCCATCATCTGGCCGCGCATTCTTTCCGGCGCCAGCAGGGTCATGGTCGCCAGACCAATCGGAATCAGGCACAGTTCCCCGAGCGTCAGCATCAGGATACTACCCACCAGCCAGAACGGAGAAACCCCTGCCCCACCGTTGCTCAGTACGTTCTGCGCCGCCAGCATCATCAGGCCAAAGCCCGCCGCTGCACACAGAATACCGATCACGAACTTGGTGATGCTGCTCGGACGAATGTTTTTGCTCGCCAGCTTCGGCCATGCCCAGCTAAATACCGGGGCCAGCAGAATGATGAACAGGGCATTAATCGACTGGAACCACACCGCCGGGATCTCAAAATCACCGATCATGCGGTTAGTGTAGTCGTTGGCGAACAGGTTGAAGGAGGTTGGCTTCTGCTCGAACGCGGACCAGAAGAACGCGGCGGAGACCAGCAGAATAAAGCACACCAGCAGCCTTGCGCGCTCTTTGCGATTCAGCCCGGCGAAGATGAACAGATAGATGAAGTAGAGCGCGACGGAGGCGGCAATCACATACACCAGCACGCTGGCGACCGCGACCGGATTAATCACAATCACGCCCTGGGCAATCAACGTAACGATGATTGCAACACCCACAGCCAGCGCCAGCAGCCAGGCGCCCACGCCGTTACGTTTCACTACCGGACTGTTCCAGGTGGAGTCCAGACCGACTTCGCTGTCGTAACGCTTCATGGCCGGAACGGCAAACACGCGGAAGATAATCAGGGCGACCAGCATCCCAATACCACCGATACCAAAGCCCCAGTGCCAGCCGTGGGTTTTAATCAGCCAGCCGGAAATCAGAGGGGCAATGAACGAGCCCATGTTGATGCCCATATAGAACAGCGAGAAACCGCCGTCACGACGCGCATCGCCCTTTTTGTACAGTGTCCCCACCATGACCGAGATACAGGTCTTGAACAGGCCGGAGCCGAGCACGATAAACATCAGGCCGATGAAGAACAGGTTGTCGCCCATGATGGCCGACAGGGCAATCGACAGGTGCCCAAGCGCAATCAAAATCGAACCGTACCAGACGGCCCGCTGCTGGCCGAGCCAGTTATCCGCCAGCCAGCCGCCCGGCAGCGCGGCGAGGTACATGGTGCCGGCAAAAATACCGACAATCGCCGAGGCGTTTTCACGCGCCAGGCCCATTCCGCCGTCATACACGGTGGCGGCCATAAACAGGATCAGTAGCGGGCGAATACCGTAAAACGAGAAACGCTCCCACATCTCGGTGAAGAACAGCGAACCGAGCGGATAAGGATGGCCGAAGAAGGTTCGGCTCTCTTTTTGATTAACAGAGGATTGCATAATTCTCCCGAAAAGGTATGTGTCGTGCTTGTAAACACCAGCATGTACGCCGAACGGTTACGTATCCGATCGATTTTTTACATGCGGCGAAATGTTGGTTAACCATTTGATAACCAGGCGCTAGTTTTGTCTAGTACCGAACCCTGGACTTTAAGACGAAAATTCGACGATTGTCTACTTTCTTAGATATAAACATGGTTCAAAGCGAATAGTGATTGACATCACACAGGGAAGGCGGGCCTTTTGAATGAGCGAAAAAAAACCCGCGACAGGCGCGGATTTTAGTGAGATCGGTAAGGATTATTTGCTTTTCTTAATGTGCTTAATCAAACGCTTACGCTTACGCATCTGGTTCGGCGTCAGGGTGTTGCGTTTATTCGCAAAGGGGTTTTCCCCTTCCTTGAACTGAATACGGATAGGCGTACCCATCACGTCCAGCGACTTGCGGAAGTAGTTCATCAGGTAGCGTTTGTAGGAGTCCGGCAGATCCTTCACCTGGTTACCGTGGATCACCACGATAGGCGGGTTATATCCCCCGGCGTGAGCATATTTCAGCTTCACGCGACGACCGCGCACCAGCGGCGGCTGGTGGTCTTCAGCAGCCATGTTCATGATACGGGTCAGCATCGCCGTGCTCTGACGGCGGGTAGAGCTGTCATAGGCTTCACGAACGGATTCGAACAGGTTGCCGACACCACTCCCGTGCAGGGCAGAGATGAAGTGAACGCGGGCAAAGTCGATAAAGCCCAGACGGAAGTCCAGCGTCTCTTTCACCTGCTCGCGCACTTCATTGCTCAGGCCGTCCCACTTGTTGACGACGATAACCAGTGAGCGCCCACTATTGAGGATAAAGCCGAGCAGAGAGAGATCCTGATCGGAGATACCTTCACGTGCGTCAATAACCAGCAGCACCACGTTGGCGTCTTCAATCGCCTGAAGGGTCTTGATCACCGAGAATTTTTCAACCACATCGGTGATTTTCCCGCGCTTACGCACCCCTGCGGTGTCGATAAGTACGTACTCACGTTCATCGCGCTGCATTGGAATGTAGATGCTGTCACGCGTTGTGCCTGGCATGTCGTAAACCACCACGCGCTCTTCGCCGAGAATACGGTTAGTAAGCGTAGACTTACCCACGTTTGGGCGACCCACGATAGCCAGCTTGATAGGCAGATCCTGCGGGTTGAAGTCGTCTTCCGGCTCTTCCTCTCCTTCTTCTCCGGCTTCAAACTGCGCCCAGTATTCAGCGTCCTCATCCACCTCTTCCGGTGGGTTTACTTCATCAACCCACGGCAGCAGAACGGTTTCCAGCAGGCTGGTGACGCCACGGCCATGCGAGGCCGCGATAGGATAAATATCGCCCAGGCCTAAAGACCAGAAATCCGCAATGGCCTGATCGGCATCGATGCCGTCAGTTTTGTTCGCCACCAGGAAGGTTGGCTTTTCGCGTGAACGCAGATGTTTAGCGATAGCAGAATCCGCGGGCATCAGGCCAGCGCGAGCATCCACCATAAACAGAACGACATCCGCTTCTTCGATAGCCAGCAGAGATTGCTCTGCCATGCGGGTTTCTACGCCGTCTTCCGTACCGTCAATACCCCCGGTATCGATACAGATGAACTCGCGTCCTTCCACCTCTGCACGACCGTACTTACGGTCACGCGTCAGCCCCGGGAAATCCGCAACCAGCGCATCACGGGTGCGTGTTAAACGGTTAAAAAGAGTGGATTTTCCAACGTTAGGGCGCCCGACAAGCGCGACCACAGGTACCATGTTTGAAGCCTCATAAAATTCAAAATAACGTCGCTTTCGCAGCGTTTTTAAAAATGTCAAAACGGCTCCTGAGTGAACAGGAGCCGTTTAGTATACTACAACCGCCGTGTAATTAACGCGTGATCGCGTACAGCGTGCCGTCTTTTGCCTGAATCAGCAGTTTGCCGTCAGCCACAACGGGCTCCGTCAGGAAGCCTGAGCTATCCACTTTCTGCTGTGCCACGAAGCGGCCATTCTCTGGATCGATCCAGTGCATATAGCCTTCGCTGTCGCCCACCACCAGGCTGCCGTTATACAGTGCCGGTGCGGTCAGCAGACGGTGCAGCAGATCGCTTTGCGTCCACAGCGTTACGCCACCTTCGGTGCTCAGCGCCAGCAGGCGGTCGTTCTGATCCACCATATAAATACGGTTGCCGTCGACGATGAAATCGTTCACGGAACCCAGCTCACGTTTCCACATGATCTGGCCGCTACGCAGGTCCAGCGCCGTCAGGTTGCCGTTATACGCCAGCGCGTAAACCACACCGTCGACGATAACTGGCGTGGTGTCCACGTCACTCAGACGGTCGATTTCAGTTGAACCGGTCGCCTGGGAAATACGCTGCTGCCAGATCATCTGGCCCTGCTGCATCAGTACCGCGCTGACACGGCCGTTGTCACCGCCCACAATGGCGGCACCAAATGCGGTCGCCGGAGCAGATTCACCACGCAGAGACAGCGCTGGCATATCCAGGTTAACCGTCCATTTTACCAGACCATCGGCTTCGTTCAGCGCCTGCAACTGGCCGTTGCTGGTATGGATCAGCACCAGGCCGTCGCTGACAACCGGACGCGACAAGGATTCACCGGCAACGGTGGTCTGCCATGCAACCGAACCGTCGCTGGCATTCAGCGCGTAAACCTGCGCTTTTTCGCTGCCCACATACACGTGACCGCCAGTAACGGTCAGGCCGCCAGAAAGCAGTGCAGGTTTACGGGAGAACCAGCCGTCTTTTTCCGCCAGGTTAATGGACCACACTTCTTTTCCGTCATCAGCGTTCAGCGCTTTAACGGTGCCTTTGCGATCGGCCGCATAGACAACGCCGTCAGCAAATGCCGGGTGCAGGTTGGAATAAAAATCGCCAATACCATCGCCTACGGAAGTGTCCCAGGCAGTGGATGGGGTGAACTGGTTTTCAACCGTCGGCAGCGGGGACATTTTAACAACGTCTTCTTCGCCACTGAACAGTGAACAACCACTCAATAACGTAACAGAAAGCAGTCCTGGCAGAAGTAATTTACGCAATTGCATTGGGTCCCTCTCAGACGGACAAATTATTTATTTTCATCTGCATCATTTCGCTCAGCGCAGGTGAAGCTTTACTATCCACGCCAGCTTGCCACGCTTTACGCGCGCCCGCTTTATCACCCTTACTCAGCAGTGCTTCACCGCGAAGATCGGCAACAATAGCGGCAAAGCCTTCGCCTTTAATGGTATCAAGCGTTTTGAGCGCGTCGTCGGCTTTTTTCTGCTGAACCTGGATACGCGCCAGACGCAGATTGATCACCGCTTTCAGATTATCGTCACTGGCAGCAGCAAGCCCCTGAGACAGTTGCGCAGCGGCTTTGTCCAGTTCGTTTTTATCAACATACTGCTGAGCCACTTCCAGCGCAGCCAGCGCGCCGTAGGTGTTTTTGTTGTCAGCGGCAAATTTCTCCGCAGCCGTCAGCGTTTGCGGCTGATCGGCACGGATTGCGCTAACGGTATTTTCGTAGTTCAGGGACGAACCGCGAGCAGAGTCAGCCTGATGATTGTTCCAGTAACGCCAGCCTACCAGCGCACCAACACCTAAAATAACCCCTACAACCAGTGCCTTGCCGTTTTCAGCAAAGAAGCGTTTAACCGCATCAACCTGGTCGTGTTCGTTCTCGTAAATTTCCACGCAGTCCTTCTCCTTAGCCCAATAGAGTGCGCAAGTGCGCCGCAACGCCATCCTGCGTTACCGTAGTTTGCTCACCAGAGCGCAGGTCTTTAACTACCACTTCGCCGTTGGCCACTTCGGACTCACCCAGCACCAGTGCGATACTTGCGCCCCACTTATCGGCACGAGCAAACTGTTTTTTAAAGTTGCCGCCGCCGTGGTTGGTCATCAGCTTAACGTCCGGCAGCGCATCGCGCACGCGTTCGGCAAGCTGCATTGCCGCAGACTGCGTATCCGCACCTGAGGCCACCAGGTATATATCGACAACAGGATCGGCTTTAAATTCCGGATTAACTGCCTGAACCAGCAAAACAAGTCGCTCAAGGCCCATCGCGAAGCCTACTGCCGGTGCTGCGCGACCACCCAGTTGCTCGACCAGACCGTCATAACGACCGCCAGCACAGACGGTGCCCTGCGAACCGAGGCTGGTGGTGACCCACTCAAATACGGTGCGGTTGTAGTAGTCCAGACCGCGCACCAGACGTTGGTTAACGGTATAAGCAATGCCCGCCGCTTCAAGCAGCTTGCACAGGCCGGCAAAGTGTTCGCGGGAATCCTCATCCAGGTAGTCACCCAGCGCTGGCGCATCATTCAGCAGCGCCTGTACGTCAGGATTTTTGGAATCGAGTACGCGCAGCGGGTTGCTGTACATACGACGCTTACAGTCTTCGTCGAGCTTCTCTTTGTGCTGTTCCAGGAACGCCACCAGCGCATCGCGATAGTTCGCACGCGCTTCCAGAGAACCGATAGAGTTCAGCTCCAGGGATACGTACTCAGAAATACCGAGCGCACGCCACCAGCGGGCAGTCAGCATAATCAGTTCGGCATCGATATCTGGTCCTTGCAGACCAAACACTTCCACGCCAAGCTGGTTGAACTGACGGTAGCGGCCTTTTTGCGGACGTTCGTGGCGGAACATCGGGCCGATATACCACAGGCGCTGCTCCTGATTGTACAGGAGACCATGTTCGATGCCGGCGCGTACGCAACCCGCCGTCCCCTCAGGACGCAGGGTCAGGCTGTCGCCGTTGCGGTCCTCAAAGGTATACATCTCTTTTTCAACCACGTCGGTTACTTCGCCGATCGCGCGTTTGAATAACGGGGTCTGCTCTACAATCGGCAAACGAATTTCGCTGTAACCGTAGCTGCCGAGCACCTGCTTCAGTGTGCCTTCAATGCGCTGCCAGATGGCGGTTTCGCCAGGCAGATAATCGTTCATGCCGCGGATGGCTTGAATGTTTTTTGCCACGTTTATTCTCTTTCTATATACAAAAAAGAACCCAAAGAATGGGTTCAATCATACATGGGAAGCAGCCTGCTTCCCATCACGTTATTTTTCAACCTGCTGAACGCTGATGCGCTGCGCTTCGTCCATCATCGTCGCTTTTGCACGAATGCGGGCTTCGAGCTGGTCGATCATATCACTATTATCCAGACGATCTTTACGAACGCCATCCTCATAGAGACCACTTTTCTTGTTACCGCCGGTCACGCCCAGCGTGGACACCAGCGCTTCACCCGGACCGTTCACCACGCAGCCGATGATGGAAACGTCCATCGGGGTGATGATGTCTTCCAGGCGCTGCTCCAGAGCATTCACGGTGCCGATCACGTCAAACTCCTGACGTGAACAGGTTGGGCAGGCGATGAAGTTGATCCCACGCGCGCGGATACGCAGTGATTTCAGGATGTCGAAACCGACTTTGATCTCTTCCACCGGATCGGCGGCCAGGGAGACGCGTAACGTGTCACCGATGCCTTCAGAGAGCAGCAGGCCGAGACCAATCGCCGATTTTACCGAACCGCTGCGCAGACCGCCCGCCTCGGTGATGCCAAGGTGCAGCGGCTGATCGATCTGTTTTGCCAGCAGACGATACGATTCAACGGCCAGGAAGACGTCAGACGCTTTGACGCTCACTTTGAACTGATCGAAGTTAAGGCGATCCAGGTGATCGACGTGACGCATGGCGGATTCGAGCAGCGCCTGCGGCGTCGGCTCACCGTACTTTTCCTGGAGATCTTTTTCCAGAGAGCCAGCGTTCACGCCGATACGGATTGGAATGTTTTTGTCGCGGGCGCAGTCAACCACCATGCGAATGCGCTCTTCGTTGCCGATGTTGCCTGGGTTAATACGCAGACAATCGACACCGTATTCAGCGACTTTCAGCGCGATACGGTAATCGAAGTGAATATCGGCAACCAGCGGAACACTCACCTGCTGCTTGATCAGTTTGAACGCCTCGGCGGCGTCCATGGTAGGCACAGAGACGCGAACAATGTCCGCGCCGACGCGTTCTAATGCTTTGATTTGATTGACCGTCGCTTCTACATCCGTAGTACGCGTATTGGTCATCGACTGGACGGCGATAGGCGCCCCATCGCCGATTGGCACGTTCCCAACGTAAATCCGTTTCGATTTTCTACGTTGAATAGGAGCCTGGTTATGCATGTAAAATCTCCCGCATTGCCCGTCTGTTACTGTGCTGCTGATTGTTCGGCATTAACGGTAAGACGCGCAACCTGGTTAGTTCTGATAAAGCGGCTCAGATCGACAGGTTTTCCTTGATACTGGATCTGTACCGCTGCCGGTGCGCCGATTTTAAGCTTGTAAGGTGCCTGGCCCGTTAGATTTAACGTGCCATCTTTACGTTGCAGGCCGCTGAACAGCTTTTTACCTGTCGCGTCAGTCACTTCCAGCCAGCAATCAGCCGTAAAATTCATCACCAGCGCATTCGGGTCCACGGCAGGTGCCGCCGTGCCAGCCGGGTCAGTTGGCAGTGACGCCGCGGTGTTCTCTGCCGGTGCCGTTGCCGCAGGGGCGGTATCAACATTGGCCTGAGAAGGTGATACGACCGCGTTCTGATCCTGGGTCTGGGTGGCTGGCGCGGTATTCGCCGTCGCTTCTGGCGTCGCCGCTGGCTCGGTTGCAGGCGTGTTGCTTGCTGCCGACTGAGGTTCGCTGGAGGTCGCCCCTTCGGTGCTCAACGGCACGCTTTGCGCGCCGTTATTACCAGACTGATTAAGCTCAGCGGAGGACTGATCGGCCATGGTGGTGATCTCTTCCTGCTGCGCTTTGTGGTTTTGCCACCACCATGCGCCCGTCAGGCCGACAACCACAAACAGGACCAGCCAGGTAAAGCTCATCAGCCAGCCATCGCGTTTTTTACGACGTTTACCCAGAGAGAAGCTTTGCATCGGCGCAACTTTTGCCGCACGCACAGGCGCCTGCTTCTCCATCATCGGCAGTAATTCGTCTTCAGGGATATGAACCAGTTTGGCGTAAGAACGGATATAACCGCGCAGAAACGTTGAAGCCAGATCGGCGGGTGCCTTATCTTCTTCAATATCGCGAACGGTGGAAACCTTCAGGCACAGGCGTTCTGCAACGGCTTGCTGGCTAAGTCCGAGTTGTTCACGGGCGTTGCGAAGACGAACGCCAGTGGAGAGTGCTGCATTTTGATCGTGAGTGGCTTCAGTATTCATTCGCTACAACTACTGGTACGTGAAAATAAGGGTTCAGGTGCCGGTGAGTCACAATGCCACCCGCACCGCGAAACTTTAGGTCAGTTAACCTGGAACAAACAGTATAAGACTGTCGGGCCGCAGATGACAGCGCTGGCAGGCCTTCACGCTAAACTGTTGTTACGTCGTTACATACTGCCCGAAAGTCGTATGAAACGCACCGTAATTATTAATCAGTCGTGATGATTGTGACTGAATATTCAGTAAATTAATGCTTCACGGCGCAAAAAATGCGCCGTGTCTGCATAATAATCAAACGGTTTTAACCGCGATTGACTCACCCTGCATACGCTTACGCAGCGTACGTTTGGTACGGTCAATAACGTCACCCGCCAGCTGGCCACAGGCTGCGTCGATATCGTCGCCACGCGTTTTACGTACGATGGTGGTGAAACCATACTCCATCAGCACTTTTGAGAAGCGATCGATACGGCTGTTCGAGCTACGGCCATACGGCGCGCCCGGGAACGGGTTCCATGGGATCAGGTTGATCTTGCATGGCGTATCTTTAAGCAGTTCAGCCAGCTCATGTGCATGCTCGGTACCGTCGTTAACATGATCCAGCATCACGTATTCAATGGTCACGCGGCCCTGGTTAGCGTTGGATTTCTCCAGGTAACGGCGCACGCCAGCCAGGAAGGTTTCGATATTGTACTTTTTGTTGATCGGCACAATTTCGTCACGGATGGCGTCGTTTGGCGCGTGAAGAGAGATGGCCAGCGCAACGTCAATCATGTCACCCAGTTTGTCCAGCGCAGGCACCACGCCGGAAGTAGAGAGCGTAACGCGGCGCTTGGACAGACCAAAACCGAAATCGTCGAGCATAATTTCCATCGCCGGAACGACGTTGGTCAGGTTGAGCAGCGGTTCACCCATCCCCATCATCACCACGTTGGTGATTGGACGTGTACCGGTGACTTTCGCCGCGCCCACGATTTTCGCGGCACGCCAGACCTGGCCGATGATTTCCGACACGCGCAGGTTACGGTTAAAGCCCTGCTGCGCCGTAGAGCAGAATTTGCACTCCAGCGCACAGCCCACCTGAGAAGAGACGCACAGCGTGGCGCGATCGTCTTCCGGGATATACACGGTTTCAACGCGCTGATCGCCAACGGCAATGGCCCACTTGATGGTGCCATCTGAAGAGCGCTGCTCTTCCACCACTTCCGGTGCGCGGATTTCAGCCACTTCTTTAAGCTTATTGCGCAGCACTTTGTTGATGTCCGTCATGTCATCAAAGTTGTCGCTGCAATAGTGGTACATCCATTTCATGACCTGATCGGCACGAAACGGCTTCTCGCCCATCTCTTTAAAGAACTCGCGCATCTGCTGACGGTTCAGGTCCAGCAGGTTAATTTTTCCATTTTTATTGGGAACCGCAGGAATGGCGACTTCGGAGGTATTCACTAATTCAGACATAATTTTTTCCGGCCTCGTTGTTACACGTTGTGGCCCTTGGTGGGTTGAAAAGAAACGCCCCGGTAAGCAGTCTGCTCGTCCGGGGCGTTGCATTGTACAAAGTCTGGCGCAGGGATGCCACGTTTGCACGCGGCATTTACGAAATTATTAGCGAGTGCGCGGGCACACTTCGCCTTCAGCGAAGAAGAACGCGATTTCGCGCGCAGCAGATTCAACAGAGTCGGAACCGTGGGTGCCGTTCTCGGTGAAGCTGTCTGCGTAGTCGGCGCGCAGAGTACCTGCCAGTGCGTTGTCCGGGTTGGTTGCACCCAGCAGATCGCGGTGACGCTGTACCGCGTTTTCGCCTTCCAGTACGGATACCACGATTGGGCCAGAAGTCATGAACTCGACCAGACCGTCAAAGAATGGGCGACCTTCGTGCTCAGCGTAGAAACCGCGAGCCTGCTCAACGGTCAGGTGCAGCATTTTGGTGCCAACGATCTTAAACCCTGCTGATTCAAAGCGAGCGAAGATGCTGCCAATAACGTTTTTTGCCACCGCGTTTGGTTTGATGATGGAAAAAGTACGTTCAATAGCCATTGATAACCTCTGTAAAATGTTCTGTTGTTTTTGCATACCTGAGTATGGTGTGGCGCGGATTATAAAGAGCAATAGCGCCATTGCCTATGGTTATGCATAACATTTTTTTAAAATGAGACGAAGATTAGCAACAGCTCGTATTTCGCATACCGTGTTGATGATGAAAACAGAGCGGACACTGCTTTTCATCAGACGTAAATGACCAGAAATGACGGTGGCACGTCAGGCAAACGGCTTCATATGCCGGTATGGTCACGCTTTTCGCTGTTCCTTCTGTTTGCGTCACGTTTATCGCCGCATGCTGGCATACCGCTTCGCAGCCGCCGCACCCCGTACAGCGTCCGGTTTCCACGACCAGTTCAGCGTTCTCAAACCGAATCGCGTTTTCCGTACAACTCCGCCAGCACGCGCCGCACAGTACACAAGATTCGGCATCGAGAGTTATCTCTGCCTCGCTAAACGCAGAAAACGCTCTGCGCAGTTCACGCTGACCGGGCACGACGCTACAGACCCGGACATCCTCACGGGGAACGTGCATCAGCGCACGCCGGGCGGTATTAACCTCGTTGACGGGTATATGTTTAAACGCCCACGCCGCTTCACCGCGTCGACGAAGCGCCAGATTCAGCCGGGCAATAGCCAGCAACCAGTCAGGATTCTGCTCCGCGTCGATACTGATAAAACGAACGTGGTACTGCGCGTGCCACAGCAGAAGCTCATTCACCCCTGGCGCACGATCAGTAAACGGCCCAACAAGCGTATCGCCACTCAGAAAGCGTTTTCGCGGCGTGATGCCGGTGATGGCCCCAGCGGGGCAGACGAACAGGCAGTCACCGCATTCAATACAGCGGCTGTCATCAACCGAGACGCCTGAGTCGGTAAAAGAAAAAGCCTGCACAGGACAGACGTCCGCGCAGGCGAGGCAGGAAGAGTGGCGAAAACGGCGACGGACGCACGCATGCGTCACGTCCATCGCCGGGGCAAAGGTCAATCCGCCCATCAGCCAATACTGAAGAAAACAAAGCGCAGCATCAGCTCACCGACAATCAGCAACGCGCCTCCCAGCAGTATGGGAGATCGCGCCGCTTTCAGACCGCCCGCAGCAAAGCACAGCATACCCGCAACGGATACGCACCAGCTCAGCAGATGAACGGTTCGCAGTTGCTCCAGCATCTGTAGCGGTGCATGAGGGAACGTCACCACGGTGTGGTCCATAGCCGTAATATCTGCCAGCCAGACGGGCTGCATCACCAGACGCACAAGCACCAGCAGCGTGATAATGACAACCGCCGCACGCACGGTTGACTGGGAACGCGTCCCAACGGCCATGCAGGCTGAGCCGATAATCCCCACCGAACCGATAAACAGCACCAGAGTGTTAACATGCTGCCATGTCACCACGGATGCGTGCATGTAGATCTGCGCCATGCAGAACACATCCACCAGCCCGACAAGACCTGCCACAACCAGCAGTGGCTTCCAGCCAGGCTTTTTGACAAACATCAGCAGCGTTGCGAGGCCAAGTGCCGCAAGATAAAGACTGGCAAAGATAATCTCACGGCTCAGCCAGGAGCTGGATACGTGGCGCAGCGCGTTCAAAGCATTAAGCGGATAGCCCATGTGCAGCGCGGAGGCAAGCAGCCCCAGGCTCGCCAGCACAAACGCTCCGGCAGCCGGCAGCAGCGCGCTACGTTGCGTGCTTCCGAACGCCAGCCACAGCGTAACGCCAACCGATCCTTGCAGGAACAGCGTAAAAATCAGCAGCGGTAACTCATGCATGACATTTCCCCTCTTTCTCTGCGCCCTGATGCGCTTTGATCACCAGGTTTGGTTTGGTGATGGAGGAATCAGGCAAGCCTTTCACATCACAGACCGCACCATACTTCGCCCGCAGTTCATCAATCGGCCCGAATTTAATCGCTTCGAGTGGACAGGTTGCCACGCAGACGGGCTGCTCTCCCTTCGCCTGGAGATCCACGCAGAAATCACATTTGGACATCTGCCCGGTCTGCTCGTTGAGCTGTGGCGCGCCGTAAGGGCAAGACCACGCGCAGTAGCCGCAGCCGACGCACTTATCAGTATCAACGCGCACAATGCCGTCTCCCGGACGCTTGTGCATCGCCGTGGTCGGACAGTTTTTAGTGCAGATTGGGTCTGCACAGTGGTTACAGGAAATAGAGAGCGTGTAGGCAAACACATTGTTGCTGACGCCGCCCTGCCCGGTTGGGATGAAATTCCCGCCATTGACTTCATAAACGCGACGGAAACGACGTCCGACCTCAAGGTTGTTTTTATCTTTGCACGCCACCTGGCATGCCTTGCAGCCCGAGCAGCGAGAAGAGTCGATATAAAAACCCAGCTGTTTGTCGCTCACCGGTGCGTAATGTTTAAACTGACTCATGCTTTAGCTACCTCCACCAGCATGGTTTGATGGGAATTCCCTTTCGCAAGCGCGGTAATACGGGCGGAACTGAGCACGTTCGCGCAGCCGCCTTTATCGATACCCTGCTCGTCCGGCTGCCACCAGGCGCCTGCCTGCATGGCCACCACGCCTGGAATGATGCGCGGCGTGACCTCCGCCGGGATCTCGCAAATGCCGCGCGCGTTATGAATACGCACGGTATCCCCCTGCGCAATGCCGCGCTTTTGCGCATCCTGCGGGTTGATCCACAGCTTTTGCTGCTGCGCCTCAATTAACCACGGGTTGGCGTACTGGGTGGAGTTAGCGCGGTTTTTCCCTTTCCAGGTGATCAGCTGGAGCGGGAAGGTTTTCGCCAGCTCGTCTTCCGGCCCTTCATGGGCAGGCACGTAGTGCGACAGCGCCGGAATTTCCGGGTGATGCATGTCGTACAGACGCTTCGAGAAGATCTCAATTTTTCCGGA
Source organism: Enterobacter cloacae complex sp. AR_0002 (assembly GCF_001922365.1). NCBI lineage: Bacteria > Pseudomonadati > Pseudomonadota > Gammaproteobacteria > Enterobacterales > Enterobacteriaceae > Enterobacter > Enterobacter cloacae complex sp. AR_0002. The sequence continues at coordinate 203,029 of NZ_CP018814.1, read as the reverse complement.
CGGCGTCGGGAACGGATGATTCTGCGGATCGCGAATGTTGTCTTCAAAGGCAACGTACGGCGCGCTTTTGAAAAGATGCTGACGCGTCTTCTGTAGCGTCGCGAAGTCCGGCAGGTTTTCATCCGGCATGGACAGCCGCGTCTGCTCCCAGATGTGCTCAATCCACGCTTTTTCGTCACGGCCCTCGCTGAACGCTGGCTCGACGCCAAGCTTAGCAGCGACCTCCCGCAGCCAGTCGTAGTCTGAACGGCGTTCAAATTCAGGTTCAATGAGCTTTTCTGACAGGATCAGATAGCTTGCCGTGCCCCAGGTTTCGCCGATATTCCAGCGTTCCATAAAGCTGGTTTCCGGCAAAAGCAGGTCGGCGTATCTGGCGCTAGGCGTCATAAACAGATCGCTTGCGACGATAAACTCGATTTTCGACTCGTCTTCCAGGACACGGGTTGCCTGATGAAGATCCGGGTTCTGGTTAGCCAGATAATTGCCCGCCAGCGAGAACAGGATGCGGATATCGCTGTCCAGCTTCTCAGCATCCTTCAGGCCATCTTCCGCGGTTACCTTAGAAGCATCATCAGCAGCCTGCACCCAGTTCATGACCGAAATTTTGGCTTTGACCGGGTTATCCGGCATCTCTGGCCCGGCCGCAAATTTGCGGTTTGCGCAGCCTCCATAGCCTGCTGCCCAGCCGCCTTTCACCCCAACGTTACCCGTCAGCGTGGCCAGTATCGTCGAGCCGCGCGCGGTGCGCTCGCCGCAGTTGTGACGCTGCGGTCCCCAGCCCTGGATCAGCGCGGCGGGTTTGGTGGTTGCGTAGTCGCGCGCCAGCTGACGAATAGTTTGTGCAGGCACGTGAGTGATTTTCTCTGCCCACTCGGGCGTTTTCGCCACGCCATCCTTTGCACCGCTCAGGTAAGCCATCAGGGATTCATTGGCCGGAACGCCTTCTGGCATGGCGTCTTCGTCAAAGCCCAGGGTGTAGCGTTGAATAAAGTCGCGATCGTGCAGATTCTCCGTGACGATCACATACATCATCGCGTCCATCAGGGCGTTGTCCGTGGCAGGAAGCAATGGGATCCACTGATCGGCAAGGGAGGAAACCGTATCGGAATAGCGTGGGTCAACAACGATAAAGCGCGTGCCGTTTTGCTTCATCTTCTGGTAGAAGTGGTTGCTGTGCCCGAAGATGGTTTCCGTCGGGTTATGCCCCCAGAGAATGACCAGTTTGGTGTCCAGCAGCGTGTCCAGAGAGCTGCCGCTGGCGGCGGTGCCATAGGTATACGGCGTTGCCGCCGCCGTGTTACCCATACTGACCGAGTGATAGCTTTCGAGATAGCCGCCGGTTAAGTTGAGCAGACGACGAACCATTTTATCGCCGGAAAAGGTCCCGCCGGACACCGCGGTGCCCACATGAACATAGCGTGACGCAGCACCGTATTTTTGCGTAATAGTTTTTAATTGATTCGCAATAAGGCTGGTGGCTTCATCCCAGGTAATACGTTCGAATTTTCCTTCGCCACGTTTACCCACGCGTTTCATTGGATATTTAAGCCGATCGGGATGATAAACAAATTTCCGATAAGCCCGACCACGAACGCAGGCGCGCATCACTGGCATCTGCGGATCCAGCGCGTTATCCGGACGCGTTGAAATTCGGGTCACAACGCCATCACTGACGTGAGCACGAATATCACACTTGCCGCCGCAGTCAAACGTACTACAGGTTTGCACCACTTTTTCTTCAGGCGTAGCGTCTGAAACCGCCGCGTCCTGTGCCTGTACTTTGCCGGTTTTGACGACAAACGGCAGGGCGGCGAGCGCCGACCCTGCCTGAATAAAATGACGCCGGGATATGGCGGGAATAAGCCCTTCTCCCTGATGTTTATTTTTTTTCATTGCTCGTTCCTTCAAATAAAAACGCATTCTCGTTTTTTTTCAGGAACGAATATTGATAATTATCAAGCTAACTCTTGAGGAGTAACACTTAGCGATCTAATTCAAAATTCACCGTCGCCGTTTGTCCTGTTTCATCTAATACAATTAATTGATATTTACCAGGCAAATATAATTGCAGTGAATAATTCTTCTGATGCCCGTCCAGCGGTTCGCCATTCAAAAACCACCATCGTTGCCCCTCCCCGCCGCTGGTTGAAACGTTGAGGGTAATATTTTTCTCACCTGGAAGACGTTTAATTACCGCCCCTTCTCTGACGCCTGACAACATCAGCGGCGCCGCATTATGGTTATCCAGCGGAGGGCAAATTGCTGAACGGGCGGGGAGACGAGCAGCCCGTTTTTCGGCAGCAGGCAGCCAGGGCTCCAGCGGCAGCGGCCAGACATCCAGCACTTTTTCTGTCGCATCAGGACAATCCGCCGCAACGCGTTTGCCTTCTTTATCCAGCCAGACAGGGAAACGGATCCCGCGAATACCTTCCTGTTTCGGCAGCAGCAGCGTAGGCGGTTCACTGCCTTCCAGCAGCCAGGTTGACAGCCGACGCCGACAGTTTTCGCTCCCTTCAGGCAGGGACTGGCCCCCCGGCCAGCAAATCACGCCCCGTCCTACGCTTGCGGGACGCGGATCGCGCGGCAGGCGCGCTTCATCCACCATCGAGCGGGACTGAAGCATGTTATTGACCTGATTCAGGAGCGGTACCGCGCTGGCGAAACCAAACTGCCCGGCAACGGGCGTGCCGTCCGGGCGTCCGGTCCAGATTCCGATGACATAGCGGGCATTCAGGCCGATGGCCCAGGCATCCCGGTAGCCATAGCTGGTGCCCGTTTTCCACGCCAGCGGCGCTACCTGGGGCAGCGCACTGTCCGGCAGGGGCTGTGCTTCATTAGCGAGAATGCGACGAATAATCCACGCCGCCCCCTGCGATAACAGCGGACGTTCGATCAGCGGATCGCCCGGCTGTAAACGCAGCCGGCCCGCCTTACCCTGACGCGCAAAGGCGCTATAGGCGGCAGCGATATCAGCCAGGCGTGCGCCTGCGCCCCCCAGGATCAGAGAGAGATTGGGCTGTGCCCCCGCAGGCAGAATGAGCGGTAATCCCGCGTTGCTCAGCATTCCGGCAAAACGTTTTGGGCCGTACGCTTCCAGAACCTGCACCGCAGGCAGGTTGAGGGAACGCACCAGGGCTTCGCTCATACTGACCGGCCCATGGAAGCCGCTGTCAAAGTTGCCGGGACGATAATCCCCCGTTTTTCTTGGCACATCCTGTAATAACGAAGCGGGATGGATCAGACCATCGTCCAGCGCCATGCCATAGATGAATGGCTTGAGGACCGATCCCGGCGATCGGATCGCATTGACCATATCCACGTGGCTGAAACGGCTGTCATCATTGATATCTACCGAGCCTACCCAGCCACGCACTTTCATGGATGTATGATCCACGACGATCATCGCCAGCGAACTGCGGGCAGGCAGGCGTGATTTCCAGTTCATTGCCAGCTCTTCAAGCTGTCGTTGCAAAGCTGCATCCAGCGTGGTGACTATTTTTGTGTCACGACTTTTACTCAGCATCATGCGGGAAAAGAGCGGCGCCAGTTGCGGCATCTGCCGGGGGGCCAGCCAGACCGGCTCTTCACGGGACTCTTTCACCTGCTTCTCAGACCAGACGCCCTGAGTCAGCATACGGTCGAGCACTTTGTTCCGCGCCGCTTCGGCACGTTCCGGCCAGCGATCCGGGCGCAGACGGCTGGGTGCCTGCGGCAGCACTGCCAGCAGCGCCGCGTCGGAATAGCTCAGCTGAGACGGCGGTTTGCCAAGGTAAGTCCAGCTTGCCGCGCCCACGCCCTGCAACGTGCCGCCAAACGGGGCACGGTTAAGATACAGCGTCAGGATTTCACGCTTGGAGAGATGCCACTCCAGCTGCATCGCCCGCCACAGCTGACGAATTTTACCGCCAAAGGTACGCGGATGCGGATCCAGCAGGCGCGCCACCTGCATGGTAAGCGTGCTCCCGCCGGAAACCACTCTCCCGGAGGTGAGATCCTGCCAGGCGGCACGCAGTACAGAAAGCGGATTGACGCCCGGGTGATCCCAGAACCAGCGATCTTCATACTGGATCAGCGCCTCAAGATAGCGTGGGGAAACCTCTTCAATGGTAACCGGATAGCGCCAGATGCCTTCGCTGTCGGCAAAACGCCACAACGGAACACCCTGCTCATCCACCACCACTCGCGCAGGGTTGACCTCTTTCAGGGGCAACGGCCACACGCGGTCAGCGACGACAATCAGCCCCCCTGAAACGAGAAGCGCTCCCGCCAGCCACAGCCAGCGGGAGCGAATCAGGCGTGCTATCCGCATCTTACGGAACAACGATCAGCGGGCCACTGGCCGCCCCCGTTGCCCGCCACTGCGGAACGTACATGGACTCGACCATCGGAACAGGCACCTGGTAGGTTCCCGGCGTAACGGCACGGGCCAGGTAAACCAGCGTGACCGGCTGACCTTCATTGACCGGCACCGCGGCCACAAAGCGATCGTCGCGGAATTCCATGTGCTGAATATCAGACTGTTGCATCTGATTCAGCAGGTTTTGCACTTCACTGCCGCTGTCCTGCAAGCTGGCGCTGCTGCTCGCCAGATTCTGGTTTTCCAGCTCCAGACCTGCCGGGAGCAGATCCACCACCAGCGCATCCGGCACGTTCTGGCTGGCCTTCACTTCCAGCCATACCAGAACCAGTTCACCGCTCTTCAGAGAAGAGAGCGACTTGCTGCTGCCGTCTGTCGCCAGGATATGACGTTCAATCTGCAAGACATTAGAGGATGGCTGAGGCGCATACTCCGGATAGCCAGTAGTGTCCAGTCGTACCCACAGCGGCGTAGTGCCGGTATTCGTCATCTTCAACGCACCAATCTGATCGCCGTTCAGGTTTTCTACCTGCGCTTTATCACTGCTCTGGGTCTGTTCAGAGAGAGAGGTCGTTGCCTGCCACGCACCTGACAAGGTTTGCAGTGATCGTCCGGCCAGGAACAGCGCATTGCTCTCCTGGGTAGACAGCCAGCGCTGGCTGAACGCGTCTTCAGATAACGCGTTCAGCAGCCTGTTTTGCGCATCCGGCAGCAGCTTGTACTCTTCCAGCAGGGAGAGCATCAGGGCATTATCACGCAGCTGGCTGCCGTAATCCGCCATCCAGTTTCGGCTGTCGTTACGGGGTGTTTTGAGAGCCAGATCCAGCGCCTGCTGGCTGCGCGGTGCATCCCCCATCAGTTTGAGTGCCATGCCCAGCTGCATCAACGGAAGCCCGGAAGCAGCCTGAGCGTGGCGCTCCCAGATTTCACGCAGCGCACCGAGCGGCGCTTTTTGCTGACGCGCCAGCACCAGCGAAGCATACGCCTGGACAGCAAATTTGCTGGCCTGGGTGTCGTCGCTGTAGCGGATGGACATCATGCCCGGATCCTGTAAATAGCGCAGCAGTCGGCTGTTGGCGTTATTCACCGCCTCGGCAGGCACGCTGTAACCCTGCTCCCCTGCCCGCACCAGGAAGTCCGTGACATAGGCGGTCAGCCAGTACTCTTCCGGGCCGTTTTTATCCCACAAGGCAAAACCGCCATCGTCACGCTGCATTTGCAGCAGACGGGAGATCCCGATATCAATGGCCGCACGGCGTTTATCGTCGGTATCGCCTTTAATGCCCAGTGCCTTCAGCTGTGCCGCGTTGGTGTAGAGGGACGGGAACAGGCCGCTGGTGGTCTGCTCAAGACATCCATACGGATAGGCCTGAAGTTCACGTATGTAGCGCGCCAGGTTCAAAGGTGGTTTACCGCTGAGCAACAGCTGCCCCTGTAGCGTGGCAGGCGAGAAACCGTCGATATGCTGTGCTGGCGCACTCCAGGATTCGCCAGGATTCAGCATCGTGCCCGTATTCACGGTTTGCGCCGGGAATGCGGGACGCACGCCAATTTTCCAGCTCTTCTGCTGCGGCGCAAACGTCTCACCTGGGAGCTGAAGGCCCGTCACCTGAGCAGTCACTTCCCCATCGCCATAGCCCTCCAGGGCACGCACCGGTATAAACAGGGTGCTACGTGCGCCAGGCGGCAGCTTAACCGGCTCTGGCTGAGCACCTTCGAGCGACAACTTACCGGCTGCGGTTAACGTAATGCTCAGCGTTTGCGGCTGGTCAGTCAGGTTAGTCAGGTCCAGCGTCAGGCGGGAGGTATCGCCACTTGCGAGGAACCGCGGCGTGTTAAGCTCGGTGATAATCGGAGCCGCCACAATGATTTCGCTTTCGCTGCTGCCAAAATCGTCTTCCGTCCAGGCCTGCGCCATCAGACGCAGTTCACCGTTGAAATCGCCAATCGGCAGCGTGATGGTGCCTTCGCCGTTGGCATCAAGCGTAACCGGCTGCGCCTGCTGGGCAATAATGGTGACATGGTTCACCGGTGGCTTACCGCCGCGTTTCAGTTCATCGCCGTCTCCGCCAAAGCGCAGTGCGGCCAGACGTCCCTGACCTTCAATCACCTGGCCGTAAACATCATAGATGTCCGCGCCATAGCGCTTCTGACCGAAGAAAGCTTGCCACGGATCCGGCGTGACGTAGTCGGTAATGTTCAGCACGCCGCTATCGACAGCCGAGACCAGCACGTTCACCTTCTGTGGCACAGCCCCCTCTTTTACGCTGGCTTTCACTTTCACAGAAAGCGTCTGGTTCGGACGCATTTTTTGCGGGTTATCCAGTGCGATGTTCAGGCGACGATTTTCGTCCCCCATTGGCAGATGCAGCAGGCCAACCGCCCGTTTTGGCGTGGCGGATTTTGATTTATCGCCAGGACGAACCACCAGCGTGCTGAGATAGAGATCGTGACGTTTCCAGGCCTTGTCGACCGGGATAGCGAGATCCAGACCGTTAGCCGGTACGTCGATCTCTTTCCACCACAGCGGCCCTTCACTGGACTCGATCATCGCATAGCCCTTGCCTGCGGCCGGCGCGGCGATGTGCAGTTGGATGGTATCGCCTGGCTGATAGGATGGCTTATCCAGTTTCAGCGTCACGCGGTCAGGGCGCGCGGCCCCGGTGCCGTCGCTGTTATCCTGCCAGCTGTAGCCTGCCCAGAAGCGCACGCTGCTGACCATGTCATCAGGGGCTTTCACTTCCAGACGGTATGAGCCCCACTCCACCGGGAAGGTGACTTTACCGGTTTCATCGGCCTTGAGGTTTAGCTCCTGCTCGCCCTCAACCAGATCTTTTTGATCAAACTGAGACTGCCAGCCCTCACTCTCGGACCAGTTCCAGAAGTAGTCACGACGCTCGCGAATCAGTCGTACCTGTAATCCGGAAACGGCCTTTTTGGCTCCGCTGGCATCGGCATAGACGATGTCGAAGCTGGCGTTGCCGTTCTCGTCGACGATCGGCTGGTTGACGGTAGTATCGGTGCGGTAGTCGTAAACCGCCTTGCTGGCGAACTGAGGGCGAATACCCGGCAGCTCAGCCGCCGGCCAGATAGCCTGCTCAGCGCGTCGCGTTACCGGACGCCCACCTGATTCCAGCAGGCTGGCCTGCAAAATCAGTTGCAGCGGCGAGTGCGCCTCTTTCCACTGGCTTTCGGTGGTAACCTGTCCGCGCCCCTGTTCGTCCAGCGTAAGCTGCACTTCATCCAGGCTGCGGCTCAGGTTCTCCTCGGCAATATCACCGAACTGGAAGCCAGGCAGCGCAGGCACCGCGTCACGTAGCGGACGCAGGAAAAGCTGGCCTTGCAGAGAATTGCCGTTAGCTGGCGCGCCGTACAGGTAATAGCCGACCACGTTAAAGTCGACGTTATCCTGCGGTGAAACCGGCGTTTTTTGTCCACTCAGGTTGAGCGCCATGCGCTCAGGCATAAAATCTTCGACGTGGAAATCCCACATGCGCTGCTGGTTATCCCCCGTATTCGCGCGAATATGCCACATGCCGGTCTGGGCGCCGCTATCAAGCGAATAGTTGAAGCGATAAAGGCCATTCTCAGGTTGCACAACGACCGTACGCGCCACCTGTCCGTCCGGACGCAGCACGTCAAGTTTTACCGGTTGATCGGGAAGCGGTTTGCCATCGCTGTCGCGAAGCAGGCCGTTAAGGATCACCGTTTCACCCGGACGATAGAGATCGCGCGGGCCAAACATAAAGAACTGTTTGCTGTAACCCGGGTTACCGGCGATATCAAACTCCGCCAGATCCAGCGCCGGAAGTTTGAGATCAAGAAGCGTGGTCTGGCCATCTTTACTGGCCAGGATCAGCGCGGCTTCTTTATCGGTTTCCAGTTTCGCATGACCATCGGCGTCGCTGTTCGCCTCGGCCAGAGTCTGCCCTTTATCGTTCAGAAGGGTAATGGTCACGCCTGACTGCGCCGCACCGTTTTCAAGACTCTGGGTGAAGATGTCCAGGCGGTTATGATAACGGTGAGCGGACAGCCCAATATCACTTAAGGTAAAGAGCGTCGCGGCGTTACTGTAGTTATAGTGACCAGCCTGATTCATCACGGCGATATAGACGCCAGACTGCTGGAGCGGCTTAATATCTTTGAGCGGCAGGAGCAGTTTTTCACGCGTGTTGCGCGCCGGATTGAGGTCGAAACGGCCGGTGTAGACCAGTTCCGCCATCTTCAGCAGATTGTCAGATTCCCAGTTGGTCAGCGAGTTACGGTACTCCCACTGGCTGACAAACGAGGCCAGCGACTCCGGCTTAACGCGGTAGAAGTTCACGTCCACATTGTTGACGTTGAGCGCCATCACCGGCAACCCTTCCACCACTTTACCCGGCAGCAGCGATCCGCGGCTGGCGAATCCGACCGTCGGTTCAACATCCCGGGTGGTGATCGCTTTTTCATAGTCAATGCCGAATGTCGCTTTGTTCAGCGCCAGCAAATCACGTTCGACGGTGACAACCAGATTACGATTCGGCTCCAGATGGCGCAGGCGCAGCTCTTTCAGATTGGGGGCCAGTTCCCAGGCGCCGTCCACTTTGCCGCTTTTTTTATCCACCACATGTACCGTTTTCGCAAAATCCTGGCTGGGATCCAGCGGTACAGAGAAGGTCAGAACCAGCGTCGCGGCGCCGTCGAGTTGCACTTCCGAGGCATCCAGCAGCGTCAACGCCTTACCCTGACTCTGCGCGGCCAGCTTAGCCAGCTTTTCAGGATCCGGTGTTGCCGGGGTTTTCTTTTCTGATGCAGTAGACGCTGCGGGGGCAGCGGCCTGAGGTTTGTCGTCGCTGTTATCACAGCCGACAAGCGTAAAGGTGGTGAGCAGCGCGAGAGAGATCGCAGCTAAGCGAAACGGTTTCATCCTGTGTCCCTGGCCTGAGGGGCCTGTTGGTCATCGTCCGGATAAGTATTATCCGCAAGTTTCGTTAATACAAAAAGTCCAATTTTATAATCTGGAAAGCACCTCGCAGAATGGCATCACGCAGCCACACCGTGATGGAACGGCGATCACAGCGCATAACGTCACATGTTACCTTTCACGTCATTTGTTTTTAAAACAAGAAGATAGCTGGATAAGTTCGCATCAGGCCTGCTAGTTTTATGTCCATGACGCACCCCGAGTGCGCGGTTCAATAAGAGAGAAAGCCATGAAACGAGCCGTGAACGCCCTACAAAATTTCGGAAAATCACTTTACGGACCTGTACTTATCTTACCCATCGTTGGCCTGTTTATCGCCTTTGGGAATGTGCTGGGTAACGGCAATCTGGCCGAGTACCTGCCGTTTCTCGGCCACCCGCTGATCCAGAGTGTCGGCCAGCTGATCGCCAAGTCTGCCGTGTCGGTGCTGGTCAACCTGGCGCTGGTGTTTGCCGTTGGGATCCCCATTGGACTGGCAACCCGAGACAAAGGCTACGCGGCGCTGATTGGGCTGGTAACTTTTATCGTGTTTATCAATGCCATGAACGTGACGTTACAGCTTCAGGGGGAACTGGCTCCTGCGGAACAGATGAAAGCCGCCGGACAAAGCATGGTGCTGGGCGTCCAGGTGCTGGAAATGGGCGTTTTCGCCGGGATCCTGACCGGGGCGCTCTCCGGTTATCTGTACAACAAATATTCCGGTGTCCAGTTTAACGGCGCGATGGCGATTTACTCCGGCCACTGCTTTGTCGCGATTGTAATGCTGCCTGTCTCTATGCTGCTCGGCGTGATCATGAGCGAACTCTGGCCGTACGCACAGCATGGAATAAGCGCCCTGGCGCTGGCGATCAAAGGGTCCGGTCCGTTTGGCGTGGCGATCTACGGTTTCCTTGAACGCATTCTGGTGCCGACGGGCCTGCATCATCTGGTCTATACGCCGTTCCTGTATACCGAACTGGGCGGTACGCAGGAGGTGTGCGGTACGGCTTACCAGGGCGCGCGCAATATCTACTTCGCCGAGATGGCCTGCCCGGACGTGAAGCAGCTCAGCAGTACCGTGGTGTGGGATGCGCGCGGCATCAGCAAAATGTTTGGCCTGCCTGCCGCGGCGCTGGCGATGTATATGACCGCCAGGCCAGAGCGTAAAGCGGCGGCGAAAGCGATTCTGATCCCGGCGGCGCTGACCTCGCTGCTGGTCGGCGTAACCGAGCCGATTGAGTTCTCCTTCCTGTTTGTCGCCCCGCTGCTGTTCGTGGTGCATGCGGTGCTGACCGGTATCGGCATGATGCTGTTCTCGCTGTTTGGCGTTCACGCCATCGGCGCCAACGGGATTATCGATTTCATCCTCTACAACCTGCCGCTCGGCACGGAGAAGTCCAACTGGCCCATGTACATCGTGGTCGGGCTGATCATGTTCGCTCTTTATTTCGTGGTATTCCGCTTCCTGATCCTGCGCTTCAACATGAAAACGCCGGGGCGTGAAGATGAGGACCAGGAGACACGCCTTTACAGCAAGCAGGAGTACCAGGCGAAGGGCAATAACGACGGGCTGGGCGAATCGATCGTTGTGGGTCTGGGCGGTCGGGAAAATATAGAGGTAGTGGATAACTGCTACACCCGCTTACGCGTCACGGTGAAGGACGTCGCCATCATCGACGAACCGCGCCTGAAAGCGACCGGCGCGAAAGGGATAATCAAACAAGGTAACAACGTTCAGGTGGTCTACGGGCTGCATGTCAAAAAAATGCGAGAAGCCGTTGAGACGTTTCTCTGAAAGGAGCTAAAGATGTTTACACCCCCATTCATTCTGTCGATTGCCGGCGGCGGCAGCACCTACACGCCGGGCATTGTGAAAAGCCTGATGGTGCGCCTGCAGGATTTCCCGCTGGCCGAAATTCGCCTGTACGATATCGACGAGGCGCGCCAGAACACCATTGCGCCGGTCGTCGAGAAGGTCATTCGCGACCACAGTCAGTGCATCACATTTACCGTCACCAGTGACCCAGAAGTGGCCTTTAGCGGCGCGCATTTTGTCTTCGCCCAGATGCGCGTCGGGCAGTACAAGATGCGCGAGCAGGATGAAAAAATTCCGCTGCGCCACGGGGTGGTGGGCCAGGAAACCTGCGGCCCCGGCGGGCTGGCCTACGGCCTGCGCACGATCCTGCCGATGGTGGAGCTTATCGATCTGGTCGATCGCTACGCGCACGAGAAAGCCTGGATCGTGAACTACTCCAACCCGGCGGCGATTGTCGCTGAGGGTGTGCGTCGCCTGCGCCCCAACGCACGCGTGCTGAACATCTGCGATATGCCGGTTGCCGCGATGCGCAATATGGGTGCCATTCTGGGCGTGGATCGTCATAAACTGGAGGTGGACTATTTTGGCCTAAACCACTTCGGCTGGTTTACCCGCGTGCTGGTGGACGGCGAAGACAAGCTCCCGGCGCTGCGTAAGCATATCGCGAAGTTTGGCCTGCTGACGGAAGATGCCGCAAAAACCGACCCGCAGCATTCCGATCCGTCATGGGTGAAAACCTGGCGCAACATCAAGCCGATTATGGATAACTTCCCGGAGTACCTGCCGAACCCGTATCTACAGTACTACCTGATGCCAAACCAGATTGTGGAGCATCAAAACCCGGACTATACCCGCGCCAACGAAGTGATGAACGGGCGCGAGAAAAAGCTGTTCGCCGCCGCCGAAGAGTACCAGCGCAGCGGGATCTTACCGGACGCCTTCCACGTAGGTGTTCACGGCGAATTTATCGTCGATGTCGCCTGCTCGCTGGCATTCAACCTGCGCCAACGCCATCTGGTGATGGTGGAAAACCGCGGGGCGATTACCAACCTGCCGTACGATGCGGTGGTGGAAGTGCCTGCCTATATCACTTCCGAAGGGCCGGAGCCTGTCCGCGTGGGTCAGGTGCCGCTGTTCCACCAGACGCTCCTGCAACAGCAGCTGGCCTCTGAACAGCTGCTGGTTGAGGCAACCATCGAAGGCAGCTACGAGAAAGCGTTGCAGGCGTTCACTCTGAACCGCACCGTGCCAACCATGGAGCACGCGAAAGCGATTCTGGATGAGATGATCGAAGCCAACCGCGACTACTGGCCTGCGCTGCAAAAGGCCTGGCAGGACGGTGAAGCGGTGAAAAAATAGGGGCTTGCTCGCGAGTTGAACGTGGTTAGCTTGTCGGTGTCAGAAAAAACACCGACAATCCTTTTTTACGGAAAAGAATGGAGGCAACCATGTCCACCTCATATTTTGTCGCTGCCGACTGGCTGATTGAGCACGGCGACGACCCGGAAGTTCAGATTATCGACGCGCGCATGGCCCCTCCGGGCCAGGAGCATCGTGACGTTCCCGCTGAATACCGGGCAGGGCACCTGCCTGGCGCGGTATTTTTTGATATCGAAGCCCTCTCCGATCACACCTCTCCCCTGCCGCACATGCTGCCTCGCCCGGAAGCGTTTTCCGTGGCGATGCGCGAGCTGGGCATCAGCAAAGATAAACATCTTGTTGTTTACGATGAAGGTAATCTGTTTTCCGCGCCGCGAGCGTGGTGGATGCTGAAAAACTTCGGCGTGGAAAAGGTATCGATTCTGGCGGGCGGACTTGCAGGCTGGAAGCGCGACGAACTACCGCTTCAGCAGGGTGACGTCACGCTGCCGGAAGGGGAGTTTGATGCCACGTTTGACGCTAACGTGGTCAAGCGCCTGACCGACGTGCTGGTCGTGAGCCACGAAAACACGGCGCAAATCGTCGATGCGCGTCCCGCTCCACGTTTCAACGCAGAAGCGGACGAGCCGCGACCGGGACTGAAACGAGGACATATCCCGGGGGCGCTGAACGTGCCGTGGGGCGATCTGGTGTTTGAAGGCGAGCTGAAAACCACCGATGAATTGCGTGCCATTTTTGAACGTCAGGGCGTGGATTTGCATCGTCCGGTTATTGCAAGCTGCGGCTCCGGCGTAACGGCCTGCGTGGTGATCCTGGCGCTGGCAACCCTTGGCGCAAATGACGTGACCCTGTACGACGGCGCCTGGAGTGAATGGGGTGCACGAGACGATCTGCCGGTTGAACCGGCGAAATAATGGATAACCGCCTGGCAACGCTGTTAACGCGCGGGTCGTCGCTGACCCGCGCGGAGTATCGCGTCCTCGCCCACCTCACTGAGCATCCATTGCTGGTGGGCAACATCACGGTGCGCGAGCTGGCGCAGGCGACATTTGTCTCTACCGCGACGATTATGCGGCTGTGCCAGAAGCTGGGGTTTAGCGGCTTTAGCGAGTTTATCTGGCACTGCAAGCAGTTGCTTTCTGACACGCCGCATATCACCGTACAGCCTGAGCAACATGCGGAAATGCCCGCGCTTTTTACCCGGTTCGTTGCCAACTATCAGCAGACCTTCCAGTGGGTCACTCAGGACAAACGCCAGCAGTTTGCCAGCCTGCTGCGCCAGAAAGAGAGCTTCTTTCTCTACGGCGCCGGGTTTTCGTACCTTTTTGCCGAGTACCTGACCAAGAAGTTGCAGGTGCTAGGAAAAACGGCGTTCATCTCCGGGCCGGGAGACAGCCGGAATATTTTTCTCAGCAACGCCGCGCGCTATCAGGTGTTTATTGCCGTTTCACGCAGCGGCGAAACGGAGCAGGTACTGGATAAAGCGCGGATCGCCAAAAACGTCGGCATGACGATCGTCGCGTTTACCCGCGCGTCGGCCAATACGCTGGCGGGTATGGCGGACGTGCATTTTGCTCTCTATGACGAAGCGGTACATTTCGCCGCCGAAGCCGCAGGTGTGACGTCGTTTGAGTCGAATCTGGTGCTGCTGATGGATTTACTGCTGCTGGAAGCAACGGGGTGAAGATCACCCCGCTGTAATCAGATAATGCGGTTGGTCTTAAGATCGCGCAGGAAGCCGCCCCAGCGACGCTCGTAGAACGGGGTGATGTGCTCGGTAATAAAGTGGCTGATCCCCTTCTCACCTTTCTTCACCTGACAGATATCAATCGGCTCATCGCCCGGCAGGGTGTCGGTCGCCACGCTTCCCGCCGCCTGGATGATCTCGTCGATATCGCCGTCGGCCTCAATCCCTATCAGCAGAACAGGCTTTTCGTCAGCGCTCTCTTTGATGGAGCAGAGAAACGCGCGTTTTACCGGCTTGATGGTTTTAAACAGCGTGGTCAGGGAGTCAATCATCTGCGCGGGCGGCTCGGCCACTTCAGACAGCAGCAGCGTTTCGCCCCCTTCCAGCACCTCCTGAGTGCTGAGCGGGTTGCCCTCGTCACCAATCAGGTGGCTGATTTCGCGCGGAGTAAACTCTTTCCCGGTCGGCAGTTTGGCGTTGAGGAACAGCGTCTGCCCCAGGGTCATTTCGAACAACGTGCGCACCGGCATCACCACGAACGCCTGTTCGTCTTCTACCGCTTCCTGCAAGGCCTCGAGCGAGGTAAAGAACGGGATCACCGACGTGCCGTCGTCTTTCTCCCAGTGCAGCAGATCCAGCGCGCTGTCTTCGACAACCTGCTCCCCTTCCGCTGCGGTGCCCGGCACCCAGACGGTGGATTCCAGCAGCGTGCGGAAAAAGGCCGGACGGTGGGCGGGCTCGGTCGCCGCCTGCTCCAACAGGGTTTCTAATTCGTTTTTGGTTTCTGACATAACAATTCCAGATGTCGAATTTCCCCCTCACCCCTGCCCTCTCCCATGGGGAGAGGGTTAGGGTGAGGGCAAAGAGCATTACTCAGCCGTCAGCAGGTTCGCTACGGTACGCACGCCCAGACCGGTCGCACCCGCAGACCACTGCTCAACCGCCGCTTTACGGTAGGTTGCGGAGCAGTCAATGTGCAGCCAGCCTTCATGGTAGTTCTCAACGAAGTGAGACAGGAAGCCTGCTGCGGTGCTTGCCCCCGCCGGGTACGCTGCGCTCGCGGTGTTGTTCAGCTCGGCGAAGTTAGACGGCAGCTGGCTGCGGTGGAACTCGGCCAGCGGCAGACGCCAGAACGGTTCGTTTTCCGCCGCCGCGCTGGCCAGCAGGCGAGCGGCCAGCTTGTCGTCGAAGCTGAACAGGGCGTGATAGTCATTACCCAGGGCAGTTTTCGCCGCGCCGGTCAGGGTCGCCATGTCGATAATCAGCTCCGGCTTCTGCGCAGAGGCGTCGATCAGGCCATCGGCCAGCACCAGACGGCCTTCGGCGTCGGTGTTCATCACCTCAACGTTTTTACCGTTGCGGTAGCGAATGATGTCGCCCAGCTTGAAGGCGTTGCCGCTCACCATGTTGTCCGCGCAGCACAGGTAGAGCTTCACGCGCTTGTTCAGGCCACGGGTGATGGCGAAGGCCAGCGCGCCGGTAATGGTCGCCGCGCCGCCCATGTCGGACTTCATGGAGTCCATGAATGCGCTCTGCTTCAGGCTGTAGCCGCCGGTGTCGAAGGTGATGCCTTTCCCGACCAGACAGGCAAAGACCGGGGCTTCTTTGTCGCCGGTTGGGTTGTAATCCAGCGCCAGCAGGACCGGAGGACGCTCTGAGCCACGGCCCACGGTGTGGATACCCATGTAGTTCTGCTCGCGCAGGTCTTCCCCTTTAGTGATGCGGTAGGACATCTTTTCGCCCGCCACACCGCACAGCAGGTCAACGGCGCGCTGCGCCAGCTGTTCCGGCCCCAGCTCTTCCGCCGGTGCGTTAATGGTGTCGCGCACCCAGTCGATAATGTTCAGGCGGCTTTCCAGCTCTTTCTGACCGGCTTCGTCGAGGTTCGCCCACTCAATTTTACGGGTGCCTTTCGGCCCTTTGTAGCCTGCCCAGAACGCCCAGCTGCGGTCGGTGTCCCAACCTTCCCCTTCCAGCGACACATGCTTAATGCCAAGGCCGTCAATCTTACGCGCGGCGCGCTGGATCAGGCCCAAATCATCGTTGCCCGTCAGGTGCAGGGTAATGCCGTCGTTATTAATGCTGTAGGTGGCTTTCTCGCCCCAGCGCGCGTCGGCAGGCTGATTCGAGAGCGTAATCTTCATCGCTTCGGTCATTTTATTTATCCTTATTAGCAACTAGCAAACGGGCCGCCTGAAGGCAGCCCGTTTTGTTATTTATTCTGCTTCATCTAACCAGACTAACAGAATCGCCTCCAGAATTTTTTCATTGGATGCGTTTGGATCGTCGTCGAAATCCTCTAAATCGCAGATCCACTGGTGCATGTCGGTGAATCGTACGGTCTTCGGATCGAGATCCGGGTTCGCGTCGTAGAGCGCTTCGCCGATTTCACGGCTGTCTGTCCACTTCAGTCCCATATTAGTGCTCGCGTGCGTGGTTGATGGTGTAGCGTGGGAACTCCACGACCAGATCTTCATCGGTCACCGCGGCCTGGCAGCTTAAGCGGCTGTCTGGCTCCAGACCCCATGCTTTGTCCAGCATGTCGTCTTCGTCTTCGGTGCTCTCGGCGAGAGAGTCGAAACCTTCACGCACGATGCAGTGGCAGGTGGTGCAGGCACAGGATTTTTCACAGGCGTGTTCCACTTCGATACCTGCACGCAGGGCTACATCGAGAATGGTTTCACCGGTCTTCGCTTCCAGAACAGCACCATCCGGACAGAGGTCCGCATGAGGCAAAATTACAATCTTTGGCATATTAAACCTCGTCCACGGACTGGCCTTTCAGCGCGACGCGGACAGATTTGTCCATGCGGCGAGCAGCGAAGTCCTGGGTTTGTTTATCAACGTTTTTAATGGCTTCTTCTATCGCGTCAGCGTCATTGCCTTCGGCCACGGCGCTTAAGCGCGCGGCAGCGTCGTCAATCACCTGGCGCTCAGCGGCGCTTAACAGCGCGGCATCGGCAGCGAGCGCCCCGTTCAGGCTTTCCAGCACGCGTGCGGCTTCAACTTTTTGTTCCGCCAGCATACGCGCCTTCACATCCTGCTCGGCGTAGCTCATTGAGTCCTGAATCATGGAGGCGATTTCGCCATCGGTCAGGCCGTAGGACGGCTTAACCTGAATAGACGACTCGATACCGGTCGATTTTTCCATCGCCGTGACGCTCAGCAGGCCGTCCGCATCCACCTGGAAGGTGACGCGAATATGCGCCCCGCCCGCAGGCAGCGCTGGAATTCCGCGCAGCGCAAAGCGCGCCAGAGAGCGGCAGTCCTGCACCAGCTCACGCTCGCCCTGCATCACGTGGATGGACATCGCGGTCTGGCCGTCTTTGAAGGTGGTGAACTCCTGCGCGCGCGCCACCGGAATGGTGGTGTTACGCGGAATGACTTTCTCCACCAGGCCGCCCATGGTTTCTAAACCCAGAGACAGCGGGATGACGTCCAGCAGCAGCATTTCGCTGTCCGGCTTGTTGCCAACCAGAATATCGGCCTGGATAGCGGCGCCGACGGCAACCACTTTGTCCGGGTCGATAGAGGTCAACGGCGTGCGGCCAAAGAATTCGCCCACGCGCTCGCGCACCAGCGGCACGCGGGTTGAGCCGCCAACCATGACCACTTCCAGCACCTCGTTAGCCTCAACGCCCGCATCTTTCAATGCGCGACGGCAGGCCAGCAGGGTACGCTTAACCAGAGGCGCAATCAGTTCTCTGAACCGATCGCGGGTAATCTCACCCTGCCAGCCTGCGACGTTCACGCTGACGGACTGTGCATCGCTCAGGGCGATTTTGGCGTCGATGGCCGCATCCAGCAGTTCACGCTGCACGCGCGCATCGCTGCGATCGCTGATGCCCGCCTGCTCGCGGATGTAATCTGCCAGCAGATGGTCGAAGTCATCGCCGCCGAGCGCGGAATCCCCGCCGGTCGCCAGCACTTCGAACACGCCGCGGCTAAGGCGCAGGATTGAGATATCGAACGTCCCGCCGCCGAGATCGTAAACCGCGATCACCCCTTCCTGACCGGAGTCGAGGCCGTAGGCAATCGCCGCCGCCGTCGGTTCGTTCAGCAGACGCAGCACGTGCAGGCCCGCCAGACGCGCGGCGTCTTTGGTGCCCTGACGCTGTGCATCATCAAAGTAGGCAGGAACGGTGATCACCACGCCGTCCAGATCGCCGCCGAGCGTGGCCGTAGCACGCTCCGCCAGCGCTTTGAGGATGTCAGCAGAAACACGAATCGGGTTCAGCAGACCGGCCGCGGTCGCAATCATCGGCAGGCCGTTTTCACTGGCCTGCAGCTGATACGGCAGATGCGGGTAACGGGTCTGGATATCAGCCAGCGAGCGGCCCATCATGCGCTTAACCGAGCTGATGGTATTGGCCGGATCGCGCGCGGCGTTAGCGCGGGCATCAAACCCGACCGCGTGACCCTGCTGCTGGTAGTGGACTACGGAAGGCAGCAGATGGCGCCCCTGCTCGTCAGCCAGCGTTTCCGCCTGGCCGCTGCGCACGGTCGCCACGAGGGAATTGGTGGTGCCCAGGTCAATACCGACCGCCAGACGACGCTGGTGCGGTGCGGCACTTAAGCCAGGCTCACTAATTTGTAATAAGGCCATAATTGCTTCCGAAATTAAAAATCGAGCAGCTTTTCTTCGAGTTGTTCAGCACTGCTTCGCAGTTTATCGAGAAAACGGAGTTTGCGCACAGTGTCTGCCGCCACGTCCCAGGTCTCGTTGTTCAGTTGCTCCACCATCTGCTGATGGCGGGTATCGAACATACCCTTTACGCGCGTGATAAAGCTTTCCAGGCGCGCTTCGTCTTTAGCCTGTTCAATTTCATCCAGCTCTTCGCGCAGCTCCAGTTGTTCCATCAGAAAGGCGGCGTCGCGCACGGTATGCTGTTCGCTCGCCAGATCGAAACCGTGAAGCGAGAGCAGATATTCTGCACGCGCCAGCGGATGACGCAGCGTTTGCCAGGCCTGGTTGATGGTGGCGGAGTGTGATACCGCAGCCAGTTGCTCTGCCTGCGTCCCGCTGGCGAATTTATCCGGATGGTACTGACGCTGGAGATCCTGAAAACGGACCGTCAGCGCCTGGAGATCGATCGGGTATTGAGCGGGTAGTCCGAAGAGAGTGAAGTAATCCATAACAATCTCAGGGGTAGCCTGTCAGAACAAACCCCACGCGTAGCGGGTAACGCCACGGTGGGGTTTCGGATGACGCGCGGTTAAACGTGGAAGCTTTCGCCGCAACCACACTCGTCTTTGACGTTCGGGTTCGTAAATTTGAACCCTTCGTTCAGGCCTTCTTTGACGAAGTCCAGCTGAGTGCCGTTGAGGAATTGCAGGCTTTTGCCATCGACCACCACCTTCACGCCCTTGTCTTCAAACACGGTGTCATCAGACGCCGGTTCGTCAACAAACTCCAGTACGTAAGCCATACCAGAACAGCCGGAGGTACGTACGCCCAGTCGCAGGCCAAAGCCTTTACCACGGTTCGCCAGAAAAGAGCTTACTCGCGCGGCAGCGCTGTCGCTAAGGGTAATCGACATACTCAAACCTCAATTATTTTGCTTCACGTTTGCTTTTGTAATCCGCAATGGCGGCTTTGATCGCGTCTTCTGCCAGAATTGAGCAGTGAATTTTCACCGGCGGCAGTTCGAGTTCTTCAGCAATATCCGTGTTCTTGATTGCCTGTGCTTCGTCCAGAGACTTGCCCTTCACCCATTCGGTGACCAGGGAGCTGGACGCGATAGCAGAACCGCAGCCGTAGGTCTTGAAGCGCGCGTCTTCAATGATACCTTCATTGTTGACTTTGATCTGCAACTTCATCACGTCGCCACATGCTGGTGCACCGACCATGCCGCTACCAACAGATTCGTCGCTGTTGTCAAAAGAGCCAACGTTGCGCGGGTTTTCGTAATGATCGATGACTTTTTCGCTGTATGCCATGATTGAATTCTCCTTATGTACCGATTAGTGATGTGACCATTCAATGCTGTTCAGATCCACGCCCTGCTTGAACATTTCCCACAGTGGAGAAAGGTCGCGCAGACGGCCGATGGAGTTACGAACCAGCTTGATGGTGTAGTCAATCTCTTCTTCGGTAGTAAAACGACCTAAAGAGAAACGGATAGAGCTGTGTGCCAGCTCGTCAGTCATACCCAGCGCGCGCAGCACGTAGGATGGCTCCAGGCTTGCAGAGGTACAGGCAGAGCCGGAAGAAACGGCCAGGTCTTTCAGCGCCATGATCAGCGACTCGCCTTCAACATAGTTGAAGCTGACGTTGAGGATGTTCGGCGCGCCCTGCTCGAGATCGCCGTTCAGATACACTTCTTCCATATCTTTCACGCCGTCCCACAGACGGTTACGCAGCGTGCGCAGGCGTGCCATCTCGGTTTCCATCTCTTCTTTTGCAATGCGGTAGGCTTCGCCCATGCCCACGATCTGGTGAACAGGCAGCGTACCGGAACGCATGCCGCGCTCGTGACCGCCGCCGTGCATCTGTGCTTCGATGCGGATACGTGGCTTACGACGAACGTACAGCGCGCCGATACCTTTCGGACCATAGATTTTGTGACCGGAGAAGGACATCAGGTCCACTTTCAGCTGGCTCAGGTCGATAGGCAGTTTGCCCACGCTCTGGGTCGCGTCCACGTGGTAGATGATACCGCGCGCGCGGCACATTTCGCCGATGGTCGCGATGTCTTGTACCACGCCGATTTCGTTGTTGACGTGCATGATGGAGACCAGAATGGTGTCATCACGCATCGCCGCTTCGAGCTCTTTCAGATCGATAATGCCGTTGCTCTGTGGCGCCAGATAGGTGACTTCGAACCCTTCACGCTCCAGCTGACGGCAGGTGTCCAGCACGGCTTTGTGTTCGGTTTTGCTGGTGATGATGTGCTTGCCTTTTTTCTGATAAAAGTTGGCTGCACCCTTAATCGCCAGGTTGTCGGATTCGGTCGCACCGGAGGTGAAAACAATTTCACGCGGGTCGGCACCGACCAGGTCAGCAATCTGATTACGGGCGATATCAACCGCCTCTTCAGCATGCCAGCCAAAACGGTGTGAACGGGAAGCTGGGTTACCAAAGTTTCCGTCCAGGGTCAGACACTGCATCATTTTCTCGGCAACACGCGGGTCCACCGGC
This sequence comes from Enterobacter cloacae complex sp. AR_0002, assembly GCF_001922365.1. Classification (NCBI taxonomy): domain Bacteria; kingdom Pseudomonadati; phylum Pseudomonadota; class Gammaproteobacteria; order Enterobacterales; family Enterobacteriaceae; genus Enterobacter; species Enterobacter cloacae complex sp. AR_0002. The sequence goes on along the minus strand of NZ_CP018814.1, from coordinate 181,706 downwards.
GTGGTTGCGGAGTAATCGAGATAAATCGGTAATTTCATTGCTCTATAAACTCCGTACATCGCTTCAATGCAAGGAATCAGGCAACCGGCTGGATGTACGACCGAGTACGCGGGGTGTGACCACCCCGGCCTGATTCTGAATACTTATCTTTTTAATTACGCGCGCAGTTTAACGTCGATGGCGTCCTGCGTGCGGGTGCTGCGCTGTGAATCCTGACTATGCTGACGACCAGAGACATCCAGAACTTCCTGGTTATTCACCAGCTCACCGAGGGTGATGTTGTTCAGGAAGCCGGTCAGACGGTCGCTCAGATCGCGCCACAGCGCGTGGGTCAGGCATTTATCGCCGCCCTGACAGCCGCCTTTACCCTGGCAACGGGTCGCGTCAACGGATTCGTCAACCGCGCTAATCACTTCACCAACCGCAATACTGCCCGCGTCTTTACCCAGCAGATAACCGCCGCCCGGGCCACGAACGCTGGACACCAGTCCATTTTTACGCAGTCTGGAGAACAGCTGTTCCAGGTAAGAGAGGGAGATCCCTTGTCGTTCAGAAATATCAGCCAACGGAACCGGGCCCGCTTCGGAGTTGAGCGCAACGTCCAGCATCGCGGTCACGGCATAACGCCCTTTAGATGTCAGTCTCATGTCTTACTTAACCTCAAACTCGCCCCTGCCCGGGGTTTTTTATTGTAAAATGGGGGTATTGCATAGCAGGGCCAAGTCTGACATTCCTGACTAAATTGGTCAACTATTTACTTGACTGTTTTAGTCAGGTATTTAACCTTCTGTGCCTTCATAATATAGGTGCGGCCTGATGCCCTCACCCCAGCCCTCTCCCACGGGGAGAGGGGGAAATCGACACTACGCTTTGTTCTTCTGCTCAATCGACGCCAGAATCCCGCGCAGAATGTTCAGCTCCTGGCTTTCCGGGCGGGCGCGGGTGAACATACGGCGCAGCTTGTTCATCACCTGACCCGGGTGGCCTTCACGGATAAAGCCGGTTGAGAGCAGCGTCTGCTCCAGATGACCGTAGAAGCGCTCCAGATCGTCCACCAGCGGGTAGGCCGTCTCTTCTTTAGGTTCGACCGGTTTCTCCTGCGTCGCCAGCCATGCCATGCGCACTTCGTAGGCAATGACCTGCACCGCCATCGCCAGGTTCAGCGAGCTGTATTCCGGATTGGCGGCAATCGCCACGTGGTAGTGACACTTCTGTAGTTCCTCGTTGGTCAGGCCAACGCGTTCACGACCAAACACCAGCGCAACCGGCGCCTGTTCCGCTTCTGAGATACTTTTCAGGCCGCATTCGCGCGGGTCCAGCATCGGCCAGGGCAGCGTACGGGAGCGCGCGCTGGTCCCCACCACCAGACTGCAACCGGCCAGGGCTTCGTCCAGGGTGTCCACGATCTGCGCATTCCCGATCACGTCGCTGGCGCCGGCCGCCAGAGCAATAGCCTGAGAGTCTGGTTTCACCAGCGGATTAACCAGCCACAGGTTCGTTAAGCCCATGGTTTTCATAGCGCGGGCCACAGAGCCCATGTTGCCGGTGTGCGATGTTTCGACCAGCACGATTCGAATGTTTTGCAGCATAATTTTTAGATGTCTGGATTCAGTGTCTGAAGAATATTCGGGCATATTATCATAAACGAGAGACATAATCCGATCCCGCTGCTATACTCTGCGCCGATTTTCCTGTTCTTTAACATCCAGTGAGAGAGACCGATGCATCCGATGCTGACCATCGCCGTGCGCGCAGCGCGCAAGGCGGGTAATGTAATTGCCAAACACTACGAAACCCCAGACTCCGTAGAAACCAGCCAGAAAGGCAGCAATGATTTCGTGACTAACGTCGATAAAGCCGCAGAAGCGATTATTATCGAAACGATCCGCAAATCTTACCCGCAGCACACCATCATCACCGAAGAAAGCGGTGAACATGAAGGTACCGATCAGGATGTTCAATGGGTTATCGATCCACTGGATGGCACCACCAACTTCGTTAAACGCCTGCCACACTTCTCTGTGTCTATTGCAGTACGCATCAAAGGCCGTACTGAAGTCGCTGTTGTTTACGATCCAATGCGTAACGAACTGTTCACCGCAACCCGCGGTCAGGGCGCGCAGCTGAACGGCTACCGTCTGCGTTGCAGCAATGCACGCGATCTGGACGGCACGATTCTGGCGACTGGCTTCCCGTTCAAGGCGAAGCAGCACGCAACCACCTATATGAATATCCTGGGCAAGCTGTTCACCGAATGCGCGGACTTCCGTCGCACTGGCTCTGCTGCACTGGATCTGGCCTACGTGGCGACCGGCCGCGTTGACGGTTACTTTGAGCTGTCACTGAAGCCGTGGGACTTCGCGGCGGGCGAGCTGATCGCACGTGAAGCTGGCGCGATTGTTTGCGACTTCACCGGCGGCCATAACTATATGTCTACCGGCAACATCGTTGCAGGTAACCCGCGCGTTGTTAAAGCCATGCTGGCAAACATGCGTGATGAACTGAGCGATGCGCTGAAGCGTTAATTCAGTCTGTTAAGCCCGGTGGCGCTACGCTTACCGGGCCTACAACACGCCTCAGATACGGCTAGAAAGGCCGCAACCCCCTTCCCACCGGCAGCGCGCTCATCCACATCGTGACCGCAGCCACCAGCAGAATCACCCCGCCCGCCAACGCAAGCGTCGTCCAGCCAACCTGTCGCCACAATACCGGCGTTTTATTGCCGCTGAGTTTTACCGCCAGCTGACGGAAGCTGTGCACCAGCAAGGCTAACGAAGAGATCGTCAGAGACGTTCCCGCCGCCATCGCCAGCGCCGAGAGCATGCCCCAGCCAAATACGCCTGTCACTTTGCTGAACAACAGCACCATGATTGCGCCCGAGCACGGACGCATCCCCATTGAGAGCACAATCATCAGACGCGCACGCCAGTCGTCACCATTCTGTAATTGTTCCTGCGTCGGCAGATGCTGATGCCCGCACCCGCAGTTTTCATGGTGAACGTGATGCGGCGTAAAGGCTTTGAATTTTGGTTTTTGCAGCAACGCGCGCAATTTTTTCAGCGCCCGCCAGCAGAGGATCAACCCCAGCACGCCTACCAGCGCGTAACTCCCCTTCTCCAGCCAGAAGCTGCTCATATGCAGCTGGCGAGCCGGCAGCTGTAGCAGCGAGAGGACGACCACGACCAGCGCAATCGCCACACCGCCCTGAAGTAAAGAAGAAGCCAGCGTCAGGCCGATACTCGATTTCAGCTTCGACGGATGCGTAGCAAGCCAGGTCGTGATGACAATTTTGCCGTGCCCCGGTCCCAGGGCATGCAGCACGCCATAGATAAAGCTGAACGCCAGAAGAGCGCCGCCCGCTTTGGTCGGATTATCCGCCACGGCTTTCAGCAGCACGCTCATCTGCTGATTAACTTCCCGCTGCCAGAGGACGCTTTTCACCATCACCTGCGGCCATGCCTGCCACAGCCAGAGCGCGCCGCCAACCGCTAACAACAAAAAGAGCGCCAGAGGCCAGAGGTGCAGCCAGCGACGCGGCTTACTGACGGGAGAGGAGATCACTGACATTGTAACGTCACCTCCTGCGCGAACTGTTTACCCAGCTCCATGTCCTCAGGCGGGGCATCTGCTTTATCCAGCGAGATCGCAAAGTTCAGCGTCTCTTCGCTGGGTTTAGGGGTGTGCACGCCAATTTTGCAGCTTTTTTGCAGCGCGTCCGGCAGCCGTACGTCGCTGTCATTGTCATAGCGCATATCGACATAATAGGTAGGGTCAAACGTGGAAAACGTGTACTTCTGCCCGGCCAGCGGCTGAGGATGCGCCAGCGGAAGCACGAACGTCAGCACCGCCTGATGACCTTCGCGGGTCATGCCGTACTCCGTGGGACGGTTAAGAAATTTCACCTTTTGTCCGTTGTGCCAGAACTCGGTGAAGTAGTGCTGACCCAGCACGTTGGCCATCACCTCCGCCGCCAGCTTTTTCCAGATCTCATCGCCGGGCTTTGCGTTTCCGGCATCGTACAGCAGGTCGGCGGAGGTGATTTCATCCATCGTCCAGTGCATCTTCAGGCCACTGAGCTGCGTGCCGTCCGTCACCAGTTCGGTTTTCAGGCTGATAAAACTGTGAGGATGTGCGCCGGCGGCGAAAGTGAAAACCGCCAAAAATAACGCTACCGCGCTTTGTTTAACTATTTGCATCTGTTCCTCACGTCAAAAATTCTGTGATGTTCGCCAGCAATCCTGAGTGAAAGGCCTGCCGGTGCGCTTTTCAGCGCCCATCCTTTAGCTATTCTTATCAAACATTCACACTGGATACCCGACAGATGATGACGACGCTTGAAATTCCATCTGTGCTTTCCAGTTCGCAGCGCCGCTGCCAGGTGCTTTTGATGCTTTACCTGCCCGATGCTGCCGTCACCGCACAGAGCATAATCGCTGCCAACGGCGTGGACGACGTCATGGCACGGCAAGATATAGCCGAGACGCGCGATGAAATCCAGCGCTATCATCGGCTTGATATCGTCACGCACCATGATGGCTGCTACCGAATTGAGGGTTCCGCCCTTAATCAACGTTTGTGCCTGCTGCACTGGCTGCGCAGGGCGCTTCGGCTCTGTCCACATTTTGTCGCCCAACAGTTTACCCCTGCCTTAAAAACCGCGCTCAAACAGCACGGCATTGCCCGCCCGCTTTATGACGATGCGAACCTTCGGGCGCTTATCAACTTTTGTGCGCGCAAGCTTCAGCGCCAGTTTGAGTCCCGCGACGTACAATTTTTACAGCTCTATCTGCAATATTGTCTGATTCAGCATCATCTGGGCAATACGCCGGAGTTTTCGCCCGTTCAGCGCAGCTGGACGCAGTCCCGAGGGGAATACTTTACGGCGCAGGAAATTGTCCGCCACTGGAAACGGCGCGTCCCGCAGGGAACGCACAGCGATGAACAGCTGTTCCTGGCGCTGCTCTTTATGATGCTCCGCACCCCCGACCCGGTGATGGATAAACACCAGCAGGATCAGCGCCTGCGTCGCGCCATCGTGCGTATGATTGCCCGCTTCCGGGCACAAACCGGGATGAACTTCAGCGATGAGCAAGGTCTGACCGATCAGCTTTATATTCATCTGGCTCAGGCGCTGGACCGCTCCTTATTTGACATCGGCATCGACAACAGTCTGCCGGAAGAGATCCACCGTTTATACCCCCGGCTGCTGCGCACCACTAAAGAGGCGCTGTCTGAGCTGGAAGCCGAATTTGGTCTGAGATTCTCCGGTGAAGAGATGGCTCTGGTGGCGGTGATTTTTGGTGCCTGGCTGATGCAGGAGACCGATCTGCATGAAAAACAGGTGGTCCTGTTAACGGGGGAAGATAAAGCCTGTGAAGAGTTAATTGAGCAGCAGCTTCGCGAGCTGACGCTGCTGCCGCTCAATATTCGTTATCTTAGCCTGGAGGCGTTTAAGAAGGAGGGCGCGCCCCGCGAGGCGGCGCTGGTTATTACGCCTTATCCAACCGCCCTGCCGCTGTTCTCGCCGCCGCTCATTCATGCCGTTGAGACCCTGAACACGCAGCAGCAGGAACACATTCGCGTAATGCTCGAATCGTAGTTACGTGCGAGCAGCGACTTTAGGGCGAATAACGATGGCCGGTAAAGCGACCAGCGCCATCACCCAGAACACACCGTGCCCCAGGTGCTGATAGAGGAAACCGGCAAATACGGTCATCACCGCAATACTGCCGCCCATCGCCACCGCTGAATAGACCGCCTGAAGACGAATAACGTCCCCACCCTCTCGCGCCGCGATGTAGCGCATCGCCGCCAGATGGCAGACGGTGAAGGTTCCGCAGTGCAGAATTTGCGCCACAATCAGCCACGGCAGCTCCGTCGTCCAGCCCATGATGCCCCAGCGCGCCACGCCGCACACGGCGGAAAGCAGCAGCAGGTCACGCGCCCCGAAACGACGGAACAGTTTTTGGCTCAGCGCGAAGATAATAACCTCCGCCACCACGCCGAGCGACCACAGGTAGCCTACCGCAGAAGCCGAGTAACCCGCCCCCTGCCAGTAGATGGCGCTGAAGCCATAATAGGCCGCATGCGCCCCCTGAAGCAGACAGACGCAGGCCAGGAAACGCCAGCTTTGCGCCACCAGCGAGCGCCAGGCGGGCCAGCCGGCGCTCTCCTGATGGCGGCTTTCGCCCTGCGGCATCACCGACGGACGCAGCAACATACCGAGCAGCATTGAGGCGATGCCGAGCGTTAGCAGCGCCAGAATGGCACGATAGTCATAGAGGCTGACCAGTTTCCCGACCAGCGCAGAGCCGATCACGAAGGCAATCGATCCCCACAGGCGCACGCGGCCATAGTCCATGGTGATCTGCTTTTGCCAGGTGTTCGCCAGGGCATCCGTCAGCGGCACCAGCGGGGAGAAGAACAGATTAAAGCCAACCATTACCACCATCAGCCAGGCAAACTGATGGCTAACCCAGAAGCAGGCTGCAAAGACCAGCGTCAGCAGGGCCAGAATTCGCACCGCTTTAATCAGTAAGGAGGGATCGCTGACGCGGGGCGCAATCAGCAGACTACCCAGGAAGCGTGCCACCAGCCCCGCGCCCAGCAGGATGCCAATGGTCTCAGGCGTCAGACCAATTCCCTTGAGCCAGACGCTCCAGAAAGGCAGAAAAATACCGTAACTAAAGAAATAGGTGAAATAGCTGAGCGCCAGCCAGCGCGTGGAATGCAAGACCATGAATCCCTCCCGAAATGGAGGCGATAGTCTGGCGTTAATCCCTGACTTTAGCAAGTCGTTAGCGCGCTATAAATTAACTAAAAATTAACATCAACACCAGCCGGGCAGCGTATGGCGAGAGCGGTAAAACTGTATTACGTTTATAAGACATCGCCTGAAGAGGTCGTTTGCCATGAACAGCTTACGTTATTTCGATTTCGGCTCCTCTCGTTCTCTCCTGCTTTTAATTGCCCGCATTGCTATCGTGGTCCTGTTTATTATTTTCGGTTATCCCAAGCTGACGGGGTTTAGCGGCACCGTTCAGTATATGACGTCGCTCGGCGCCCCCATGCCCATGCTGGCCGCGATTATTGCGGTGGTGATGGAAGTCCCCGCCGCGATTCTAATCGTGCTGGGCTTTTTCACCCGCCCTCTCGCGGTGATCTTTGTCTTCTATACGCTGGGAACGGCGGTGATTGGTCACCACTACTGGGATATGACGGGCGATGCGGTCCTGCCAAATATGATTAACTTCTACAAAAATGTGAGTATCGCTGGCGCATTTATTTTGCTGGCGATTACCGGGCCGGGGGCCATCTCCCTCGATCGACGTTAGCCCATAAAAAAAGGCCGCATGAGCGGCCTTTTTCAGTTCTGCAACGCAGAGAATTATGCGTACACCGGGAAGCGTGCGCAGATGTCCAGCACTTTACCTTTAACGCGCTCGATAACCGCGTCGTCATTGATGTTGTCCAGAACGTCACACATCCAGCCCGCCAGCTCTTTTACTTCCGCTTCTTTAAAGCCACGACGAGTTACGGCCGGAGAACCGATACGGATACCGGAGGTCACGAACGGGCTCTTCGGATCGTTTGGCACGCTGTTTTTGTTCACGGTGATGTTGGCGCGGCCGAGGGCTGCGTCAGCTTCTTTACCGGTCAGGTTCTTATCAACCAGGTCCAGCAGGAACAGGTGGTTTTCAGTCCCGCCAGAGACCACTTTGTAGCCACGATTCAGGAACACTTCCACCATCGCTTTGGCGTTTTTAGCAACCTGCTGCTGATAAACCTTGAACTCTGGCTCCATCGCTTCTTTCAGCGCGACGGCTTTCGCGGCGATAACGTGCATCAGCGGGCCGCCCTGGGCGCTTGGGAATACGGCGGAGTTCAGCTTTTTGTACAGCTCTTCGTCACCGCCTTTCGCCAGGATCAGCCCACCGCGTGGACCCGCCAGGGTTTTGTGGGTGGTGGTGGTCACAACGTGCGCATGTGGAACCGGGTTCGGGTAAACGCCAGCGGCAATCAGACCGGCAACGTGCGCCATGTCGACGAACAGGTACGCGCCGATGCTGTCAGCGATTTCACGCATTTTTGCCCAGTCAACGATGCCGGAGTAAGCAGAGAAGCCACCGATGATCATCTTCGGCTTGTGCTCTTTGGCCTGCTTCGCCATGTCTTCGTAGTCAATTTTACCGGACTCATCAATACCGTAAGGGATGATGTTGTACAGTTTGCCAGAGAAGTTAACCGGGGAGCCGTGAGTCAGGTGGCCGCCCTGCGCCAGGTTCATACCCAGAACGGTATCGCCCGGCTGCAACAGCGCGGTATAAACAGCGAAGTTAGCCTGAGAGCCAGAGTGCGGCTGGACGTTCGCGTAGTCAGCGCCAAAGAGTTCTTTCGCACGGTCAATAGCCAGCTGCTCAACGATATCAACGTATTCGCAACCGCCGTAGTAGCGCTTGCCCGGATAACCTTCAGCATATTTGTTGGTCAGCTGAGAACCCTGCGCCTGCATCACGCGCGGGCTGGTGTAGTTTTCGGAGGCGATCAGTTCGATGTGCTCTTCCTGACGTACTTTTTCCTGCTCCATAGCCTGCCACAGTTCGGCATCATAATCGGCAATGTTCATTTCACGCTTTAACATCCGCATCTCCTGACTCAGCTAACAAGTAAATTTTTGGCCTGAAAAGGCAGTCCTGTTGGACGACGGGCAACAGTATAACTGAATAGTTCTGCGATAACAGGTCTTGACAAACGATTTTACGCAAACGTTTACCTCCACGCCACGCAAGGGTTTGAGCAATAAAGCTCTCACCATTTTCAACGGATTTCTTTTCAGCTTTGTGATGCATATTTTTCACGATGCAAAGAACCATTTACATTGCAGGGGTATTTTTATAAGATGCATATAAAATACATCATTAAAGTAACATCAGAAGGAAGCTGCTATGCTCGACGCCCAAACCATCGCTACCGTGAAAGCCACAATCCCCCTGCTGGTTGAAACGGGTCCTAAACTGACCGCCCATTTCTACGATCGCATGTTCGCGCATAACCCGGAGCTCAAAGAGATTTTCAACATGAGCAACCAGCGTAACGGCGATCAGCGCGAAGCGCTGTTTAATGCTATTGCCGCCTATGCCAGCAACATCGAAAACCTGCCGGCTCTGCTGCCTGCGGTGGAAAAAATCGCGCAGAAGCACACCAGCTTCCAGATCAAACCTGAGCAGTACAACATCGTCGGCAGTCACCTGCTGGCGACCCTGGACGAAATGTTCAGCCCGGGCCAGGAAGTACTGGATGCCTGGGGGAAGGCCTATGGCGTACTTGCAAACGTATTCATCAACCGTGAAGCACAGATCTACAGCGAAAACGCCAGCAAGATTGGCGGCTGGGAAGGCACGCGCGCCTTCCGCATCGTTGAGAAAACCCCGCGCAGCGCACTGATCACCAGCTTTGAGTTTGAGCCAGTTGACGGTCAGCCAGTTGCCGATTACCAGCCGGGCCAGTATCTGGGCGTCTGGCTGAAGCCTGAAGGCTTCCCGCATCAGGAGATTCGCCAGTACTCCCTGACCCGCAAGCCAGACGGCAAAGGCTATCGCATTGCGGTTAAACGTGAGGAAGGCGGTCAGGTATCCAACTGGCTGCATAACGAAGCCAGCGTGGGCGACGTGGTCCATCTGGCGGCACCGGCGGGCGATTTCTTTATGGCCGTTGAAACGAATACCCCGGTGACGCTGATCTCCGCAGGCGTGGGGCAGACGCCAATGCTGGCGATGCTGGATACGCTGGCGAAAGCAAACCACAGCGCGCAGGTTAACTGGTTCCACGCGGCGGAGAACGGTGATGTTCACGCCTTCGCGGACGAGGTGAAAGCGCTGGGAGCGGGTCTGCCACACTTTACCGCGCATACCTGGTATCGTTTACCCACGGAAGCCGACCGCGCAGCGGCTCGTTTCGACAGCGAAGGCCTGATGAATTTAGGGCAGCATGAAGGGGCGTTCAGCGCACCGGGGATGCAGTTCTACGTTTGTGGGCCGGTAGCGTTTATGCAGTATGCCGCGAAGCAGCTGGTAGACCTGGGCGTTAATAAAGACAACATTCATTACGAATGTTTCGGCCCGCATAAAGTGCTGTAATGCAAAAAGCCCCTCAACGAGGGGCTTTTTTTTCGCCGGGTGGCAGCTGCGCCTTACCCGGCCTACCAAATCTTTTTTAAATCGCCGCGTCGTCTTCTTCGCCGGTACGGATACGGATCACGCGCGCCACGTCAAAGACGAAGATTTTCCCGTCGCCAATTTTACCGGTCTGCGCCGTGCGGATGATGGTATCCACACAGGTATCGACGATATCATCGCTTACCACGATCTCGATTTTCACTTTCGGCAGAAAGTCCACCATGTACTCTGCGCCACGGTATAGCTCGGTGTGGCCCTTCTGACGACCAAAACCTTTCACTTCAGTTACGGTCATCCCGGTGATGCCTACTTCTGCCAGCGCTTCACGTACATCATCCAGTTTGAAAGGTTTAATAATCGCATCAATCTTTTTCATGGTGGGTCCTTAAACTCTTGCCAGTAAGCAGCCTCGTAATCGGTTGCTCACAGTATCATATTCAGGCGAATTTTGCGGTATTACTCTTTAAAATCGTTCGCTTCCAGCTCATGGCGTGAGAGCAATTTATAAAACTCGGTACGGTTACGCCCGGCCATGCGCGCCGCGTGGGTCACGTTGCCTTTGGTGATTTGCAGCAGCTTGCGCAGATAGTTCAGCTCGAACTGGTTTCGCGCTTCCGCAAACGTCGGTAAGGCCGTGTTTTCCCCCTCGAGCGCCTGCTCCACCAGCGCATCGCTGATCACCGGCGATGACGTCAGCGCCACGCACTGCTCAATCACGTTCACCAGCTGGCGTACGTTGCCCGGCCAGCTTGCTGTCATCAGGCGTTTCATCGCATCGGTGGAGAACGCGCGCACGAATGGTTTGTGGCGGTCAGCGGCCTGGCGCAAAAGGTGATTTGCCAGCAGCGGGATATCTTCCGCACGCTCGGCCAGCGCCGGGATTTTCAGGTTGACGACATTCAGTCGATAGTAGAGATCTTCGCGGAACTCGTTGCGCGCCATCACCTTGGGCAAATCGCGATGGGTAGCGGAAATAATGCGCACGTTGATATCGATATCGCGGTTGCTGCCAAGCGGACGCACTTTCCGCTCCTGCAACACGCGCAGCAGTTTGACCTGCAACGGCGCGGGCATATCGCCAATTTCATCAAGGAACAGCGTGCCCCCCTCAGCCGCCTGGAACAGCCCTTCACGGCTGCTCACCGCGCCGGTAAAGGCGCCGCGGGCATGGCCGAAGAGCTCAGACTCAAGCAGTTGTTCCGGCAGCGCGCCACAGTTGATGGCAATAAAGGCATTTTTACTGCGTGGGCTGGCGTTGTGGATCGCCTGGGCCAGGATCTCTTTCCCGGTCCCGCTCTGGCCGTTGATCAGCACGCTAACGTCGGATTGCGCCACCATCCGCGCCTGTTCCAGCAGGCGCAGCATCACAGGGCTACGCGTCACGATGGATTCACGCCAGCCGTCGTCGCCGGATGGCGCCGCGTGCTCAAGAGCGCTGTCGATCGCTTTATAGAGGGCGTCTTTATCCACCGGTTTGGTGAGGAAGCTGAATACCCCCTGCTGCGTCGCGGCCACCGCATCAGGAATAGATCCGTGAGCGGTGAGGATAATCACCGGCATCCCGGGCTGCTGCTTCTGGATCTCCGTGAACAGTTGCAGGCCATCCATTTCATCCATGCGCAAATCGCTGATCACCAGATCGATTTTCTCGCGGCTGAGCACTTTCAGCCCCTCCTGCCCGCTTTCAGCGGTGACCACGCTGTAGCCTTCGCTGACCAGACGCATCCCCAGCAGCTTTAACAGCCCGGGATCGTCATCCACCAGTAACAGATGGGCAGGTTTACGGCTTGTCATGGCTTCACATCCTCTTGTTTCGGCGTCTCACTGTCTGGCGTCGTGGCAGAGTTGCCTTTCGACCCATCGGGCAGATAGCTGCCTGCCGGCTTACGCGTCGAGAGCTGTCTTTCGATATCGGTCAGATTTTCGAGCTTGCGGGTGGTGGTTTCCAGCTGCTCGCGCAGCGACTCCTGCTGCTGGCGAAGCGCATCAAGCTCGCTGTCGCTTGACTGCTGCAATTTGCTGTAGCGGAAACGCTCTTCGGACAGCTGTAATTGCAGGGTTTGTCCGTCCCGCCAGAGCTGATAAACCGGGCGCACCTGGGGGGGAATATTGATCACGTAAGTATCCAGCCGCGTCACGTTGGCGCGGCGTTCGACAGGCGTGATTCTGGCATCCGCCATCACGATCCCGCGTTTAAACGCGTCCTGCCAGGTATCGTCCATCAGCATCGCCGCCTGGGCACGGGCCTCGGCGGGCGCCAGTCGCTGGGCGCAGTCTATTCCGCGCAGCCAGAACAGCGGATTGGATTCAACATCACGCCCCGACAGGCTCCAGATATCATCGCAACGTGTTGAAAGGAAATCGGCCAGCTGTTTTTGCGGCCATTTATCTTCCTGTTTGTGGCTAATCGCACTTTTTGGTGCATGGGTTACACAGCCGGCCAGCAGTAAGCAGGGCAGGCTGAGGCGCACATTTTTGCTGGAAAACACCGCGCGCAGTGCGCGGTAAAAGACGTGTGACATACTCACCAGGTTGTTATTCATTTCATTGATTTTTCCGGCTCAAGAGGCAGTTCGATACGAAAACAGACATCGGCGCGTTCATCACTCACGATGTTAAGCTCACCCTGCATGCGTCGTATGCAGTCGCGGGCAATACTCAGCCCCAGACCACTTCCTTTTACCGCACCTTTTCGCTGATGACTCCCCTGGAAGAAGGGCTCAAAGATCATCGTTTTTTCATCATCCGGAATCGGGCTTCCCGTATTCGCTACGTCAATAAATACCCGCGAACCGTTGTTATTGCTTCTGATATAAATGGTACCGGATTCAGTACCATAGTGCACCGCATTGGAATAAAGATTATCCAGTACGCTCATTAGGAGCATCGGCTCTGCCAGGCAGGATGGCGCATTGAGATCCACCTGGGTATGCATCATTTTAGCTCTTGCTGGCAGGCTATGGGCGGAGATCACCATGTCCACCAGCGGTTCAATCTCAACGCTTTCAAGCACCACAGCACCATCCGCCAGCTTGCGGTTATAGTCCAGCAGTTGTTCAATAAGTTTTTGTAAATTGCGGCTACTGGCATCCAGAATCGCCACGATCTCTTTTTGCTCAGGGGATAACGGCCCCGCCACTTCGTCTGCCAGCAGCTCCGTGCCTTCACGCATACTGGCCAGCGGTGTTTTGAGTTCGTGTGAGATATGGCGCAGGAACTGGTGACGCTGCGATTCCAGCCACGCCAGGCGTTCAGAAAGCCAGATGATGCGCTGACCGACCGAGCGCAGCTCGCGCGGGCCTTTAAAAACAACCGTATCCCCGAGAGATTTGCCCTCCCCCAGGCGGTTAATCATCCGCTGGATCCCCTTTACCGGGCCGATGATCATGCGGGTAAAGAGCAGTACCAGCCCCAGGCTGACGAGGAACAGCACCAGCGCCTGCCAGCCGAAGAACTGGCCGCGCTCGGCAATCTCCTGCTGGAGTTGTTGACCACGGGAAAAGATAACCGTACGGGTGGACTGCACCATCTCCGTATTGGCGTTCGCGAAGGCTTCAAGTCGGGCGGCGGCGGCGGCATCAGGACCGCTGTTTTTGCACTGGAGCTGCGCCAGATCGTTCAGATCCTGACGCAGCGCCTGATAGAGTTTGTCATCCGGCAAGACCCCGGCATGGGCATCCAGCATTTCGCTGTAGCGTTTACGCTGGTTCTGATAGACCCTCTCCAGCGTGCGGTCGTCCAGCACGCAGTACTGGCGATAGCTACGCTCCATCTCCAGCGCGGCGTTGGTCATTGCCTCGCTACGGCGGGCATCAATAAGCGTGGTGCGGTTAGTCAGGGCCGCCTGGGCACTTAACGCATTCAGGCTTTGCCATGCCTGCCACGCCAGAACCAGCAAAGGTAGCAGGATCAGCAGGAAGGCCATCATAACGAGCTGTCGCAGGGAGCGAGGGAAAGCGGGCCAGCGTTTCAACACATTACTCTCATCATCCGGGTTTGAGGAGAGCGTAACTGAGTCTGCCCTTCAGATACAACAAAGCCGGGTAAAAACCCGGCTTTGTCATGGAATAAGGCGGTGCCTAACTCGACGTTTCGCCCTGGCCTGATAAAGCATTGCAATAATCAGTAGTTGGACGGCAGGCACCTTTTTGTGCGTCATTCGAAGTTTATGTAGCACGTCCCGAAGGGGCTGACATAAGAAGGTGAATGAGCCACTGGCTACTATTATGCAACATGCGTGCCAGATTGCAAACTTTGATACTATCCTTATGATTAATAATTGTTTTATTATTAAAATGCATTGATTGTCAGGTGAATGATTTCCAGGCTAAGTGTCGCTATTAAGCAACACCTTAATGGAAACCTGTCCTGCCATAAATAAATCAACAATTTATATGTCTCTTATTGGAGACACTCAATCCAGAGGATTGTCGCAATTTTGCGACAGGTACAAAAAAGCCCGGTGGCGCTCGCGCTTACCGGGCCTACAGTCAGGGCGTTGAAACTTAACCCAGTTGTTTACGCGCGTTGCGGAAAATGCGCATCCACGGGCTGTCCTCGCCCCAGTTTTCCGGGTGCCAGGAGTTGCTCACGGTGCGGAAGACACGCTCCGGGTGCGGCATCATGATGGTCACCCGACCGCTTTCGCTGGTGACCGCGGTAATGCCATTTGCCGAACCGTTCGGGTTAGCCGGATAGGTTTCGGTGACCTTGCCGAAGTTATCAACAAAGCGCAGCGCTACCAGTCCTTTGCTTTCAAGCTGAGCCAGGTGCGCCGCATCACGCATTTCAACCTGACCTTCGCCGTGCGAAACCGCGATTGGCATCTGCGAACCCACCATTCCCTGCAACAGCAGAGACGGGCTTTGGGTTACTTCTACCAGGCTGAAGCGCGCTTCGAAGCGGTCAGACTGGTTACGCACAAAGCGCGGCCAGGCTTCGCTGCCCGGGATCAGCTCGCGCAGGTTAGACATCATCTGACAGCCGTTACACACACCCAGCGCCAGCGTCTGCGGACGATGGAAGAAGGTTTCGAACTCGTCACGCACGCGGCTGTTGAACAGAATAGACTTCGCCCAGCCTTCGCCCGCGCCCAGCACGTCACCGTAGGAGAACCCTCCGCAGGCAACCAGCGCCTGGAAATCATCCAGCCCGGTACGCCCGGCCAGCAGGTCGCTCATGTGGACGTCGATGGCGTCAAAGCCCGCCCGGTGGAAGGCCGCCGCCATCTCAACGTGGGAGTTAACGCCCTGCTCGCGCAGCACGGCAACTTTCGGACGCGCACCGGTCGCAATGTACGGCGCGGCAATGTCTTCGTTTATGTCGAAGCTGAGCTTCACGTTCAGGCCAGGATCGTTGTCGTTCGCCTTCGCGTTGTGTTCCTGATCGGCGCATTCCGGGTTGTCACGCAGGCGCTGCATCTGCCAGGTGGTTTCCGCCCACCACATACGCAGCGTGGTGCGGCTTTCGCTGAACACCGCGTGGCCGTCGGCTTCAATCACGAAACGGTCGCCCTGCACCGCTTTACCGAGATAGTGTACGCAGTCTGCCAGACCGTGCTGCGCCAGAATCGCTTCTACCGCGTCGCGATCTGCGGCGCGTACCTGAATGACCGCACCAAGCTCTTCGTTAAACAGCGCCGCCAGGCGGTCTTCGCCAAGCGTAGCAATGTTTGCTTCAACGCCGCAGTGACCGGTGAAGGCCATCTCTGCCAGCGTCACCAGCAGGCCACCATCGGAACGGTCGTGGTAGGCCAGCAGCTTACGCTGCGCCACCAGCGCCTGAATTGCGTCGTAAAAGCCTTTCAGCTGGGCGACGTCGCGCACGTCGGCTGGCTTATCGCCGAGCTGGCGGTAAACCTGCGCCAGCGCGGTGGCGCCCAGGGCGTTATGGCCTTTGCCGAGGTCAATCAACAGCAGGGCGTTATCTTCAGTGGAAAGCTGCGGCGTAACGGTATGACGTACGTCTTCCACGCGCGCAAACGCGGTGATCACCAGCGACAGCGGAGAGGTCATCTCGCGCTGCTCGTTACCTTCCTGCCAGCGGGTTTTCATCGACATGGAGTCTTTACCCACCGGAATGGTCAGGCCGAGCGCAGGACACAGTTCCTCACCCACCGCTTTCACGGCTTCATACAGGCCGGCGTCTTCACCAGGGTGACCGGCGGCGGCCATCCAGTTCGCGGAAAGTTTGATACGTTTGATGTCGCCAATCTGCGTCGCCGCGATGTTGGTCAGCGCTTCACCAACCGCCAGTCGTGCAGAGGCGGCGAAGTCCAGCAGCGCCACTGGGGTGCGTTCGCCCAGCGCCATCGCTTCGCCGTAGTAGCTGTCGAGGCTCGCGGTGGTCACGGCGCAGTTAGCGACCGGGATCTGCCACGGGCCAACCATCTGATCGCGGGATACCATACCGGTCACGGTGCGGTCGCCGATGGTCACCAGGAAGGTTTTCTCTGCCACAGCAGGCAGGTGCAGCACGCGGTTGACCGCTTGTGCCACGGTGATGCCCTGGCGATCCAGCGCTTTGCCCGCCGCTTTACGGGTTGTTACGTCCCGGGTCATCTTCGGCGTTTTACCGAGCAGCACGTCGAGCGGCAGATCGATAGGCTGGTTGTCGAAATGGGTGTCGCTCAGAGTCAGGTGCTGCTCTTCGGTTGCTTCACCGATGACGGCATACGGCGCGCGCTCGCGGCGGCACAGCTCGTCAAACAGCGGCAGCTGGTCGGCCGCAACCGCCAGCACGTAGCGCTCCTGGGATTCGTTACACCAGATTTCCAGCGGGCTCATGCCAGGCTCATCGCTCAGGATATCGCGCAGGTTGAAACGACCACCGCGGCCGCCGTCGCTCACCAGCTCCGGCATGGCGTTGGACAGACCGCCCGCTCCCACGTCGTGGATAAAGAGAATCGGGTTAGCATCGCCCAGCTGCCAGCAGCGGTCGATTACTTCCTGACAGCGACGCTCCATCTCAGGGTTGTCACGCTGCACGGAGGCGAAATCGAGATCCGCATCAGACTGGCCGGAGGCCATCGAAGAGGCCGCACCGCCGCCCAGACCGATGTTCATCGCCGGGCCGCCGAGCACGATCAGCTTCGCGCCGACGACGATCTCGCCTTTTTGCACGTGATCGGCACGGATGTTGCCGATCCCGCCCGCCAGCATGATCGGTTTGTGATAGCCGCGCAGCTCTTCGCCGTTGTGGCTGTCCACTTTCTCTTCATAGGTACGGAAGTAACCGTTCAGCGCCGGACGACCAAATTCGTTGTTAAACGCCGCGCCGCCCAGCGGGCCTTCGGTCATGATATCCAGCGCGGTCACGATGCGCTCTGGCTTGCCGAAATCTTCTTCCCACGGCTGTTCAAAGCCCGGGATACGCAGGTTGGAGACGGAGAAACCGACCAGACCCGCTTTTGGTTTTGCACCACGACCGGTCGCCCCTTCGTCACGGATTTCACCGCCGGAGCCGGTCGCCGCACCCGGCCATGGGGAGATCGCCGTCGGGTGGTTGTGGGTTTCCACTTTCATCAGGATATGCGCAGGCTCCTGATGGAAGTCATAGCGCCCTGCTTCGCGATCGGCGAAGAAGCGGCCCACCTCGGAACCTTCCATCACCGCGGCGTTGTCTTTATAGGCAGACAGCACGTGGTCAGGGGTTTGCTCCATGGTGTTTTTGATCATTTTGAACAGCGACTTCGGCTGCTGTTCGCCGTCGATAATCCAGTCGGCGTTGAAAATCTTGTGGCGGCAGTGCTCGGAGTTGGCCTGCGCGAACATATACAGTTCGATGTCGTTCGGGTTGCGATTCAGCTTAACGAATGCATCCTGAAGGTAGTCGATTTCATCCTCTGCGAGTGCCAGACCAAGACGCAGGTTTGCGTCGATCAGCGCCTGACGCCCCTGCCCCAGCAGATCCACGCTCTGTACCGGCGCAGGCTGATGGTGGGAGAACAGTTTCTGCGCATCATCCAGAGAGTCAAACACACTCTCCATCATGCGGTCGTGCAGTTCAGCCGCAACCGCCTGCCACTGCGCGTCGCTCAGGGTAGAGGCTTCCACGTAGTACGCCACACCGCGCTCCAGACGGTTAATCTGGTTCAGACCGCAGTTGTGAACGATGTCTGTTGCTTTGGAAGACCAGGGGGAGATGGTGCCAGGGCGTGGCGTGGCGAGGATTAATTTGCCGGTCGGCGTATGGCTGCTCAGGCTTGGGCCATATTTAAGCAGACGTTCCAGCTGTACGCGCTCCTCTGCATTCAGGGGGGCATTCAGGTCAGCAAAATGGACATACTCAGCGTAAATATTGCTTACCGGAAGGTCGGCCGCCTGAAAACGTGCCAGCAGTTTGTTAATACGGAAGGCAGACAGTGCAGGCGAACCACGCAGAATTTCCATCATAAGTCTCTCGTCTTCGAAGCGCCGGGGCGCTTACAGTGTGCGCAAGGGGGGAAAACGGGCGTCATTATAGAGAATCCTGAGCGCCGACGAAACCGTTTGCGTCGAAATAAAATCAACCTTTATGTTTAACAATAGATGTGACCTGTCTCTCTAATTGGTTGCCAACTGGCGCTACTTTGCGCAAAATGCCGCTCAATCAATGGCAAACTCTACTCTTAACATGACTACAGCACACTGAGGCAACCGGCGTCGCAGAGAATTAACTAATTGAAAAAATTAAAGATTAATTATCTGCTCATCGGCATTGTTACGTTGCTGCTGGCAGTGGCCCTCTGGCCGTCTATCCCCTGGTTCGGCAAGGCCGAAAACCGTATCGCCGCCATTCAGGAGCGGGGGGAGTTGCGCGTCAGTACCCTCTCCTCCCCGCTTATTTACGACGATATCAACGGTAAAACCATCGGTCTTGATTACGAACTGGCACAGCTGTTTGCGGACTATCTGGGCGTGAAGCTGAAAGTTACCGTGCGGCAGAACATCAACCAGCTGTTTGATGATTTGGACCATGACCGTGCCGATATTCTCGCCGCAGGTCTGGTGTACAACAGCGAACGCAGCAAAAACTATCAGCCGGGCCCGACCTACTACTCCGTGTCGCAGCAGGTGGTTTATCGTGTGGGTAGCCTGCGCCCGCGCTCACTGGCCGACATCACCGACCAGCAATTGACCATTGCGCCAGGCCATGTGGTGATTGACGATCTGCGGGCGTTGAAAGAGAAAAAATACCCTAACCTCAGCTGGACGGTCGATCCTAAACTCGGCACGACCGAATTGCTGGAGCAGGTAAAAGATAAAAAGCTGGCCTATACCATTGCTGATTCGGTGGCGATCAGTCTTTTCCAGCGCGTTCATCCTGAAATCGCCGTGGCGCTGGATGTGACCGACGAACAGCCGGTGACCTGGTTTACCCAGCTGGACGACGATCAAACCGTCTCTGCGGCCATGCTCGATTTCTTTAATTCCATCAATGAAGACGGCACCCTGGCGCGTCTGGAAGAGAAATATCTCGGTCACGGGGACGATTTTGATTACGTTGACACCCGCACCTTCCTGCGCGCGGTGGACAGCGTGCTGCCGGACCTGCAACCGCTGTTTGAGAAGTACGCCCAGGAGATTGACTGGAAGCTGCTGGCGGCAATTTCCTACCAGGAATCGCACTGGGATGCTCAGGCCACCTCCCCCACGGGCGTGCGCGGGTTGATGATGCTGACCAAAAATACCGCCCAGAGCCTCGGCATCAGCGACCGGACCGATGCGGAACAGAGCATCAGCGGCGGCGCGCAGTATTTACAGGATATGATGGCGAAAGTGCCGGAGACGGTCCCGGAAGGGGAGCGGATCTGGTTTGCGCTGGCCGCCTATAACATGGGGTATGCGCATATGCTCGACGCGCGGGCGCTGACGGCGAAAACCAAAGGTAACCCGGACAGTTGGTCAGATGTAAAACAGCGCCTGCCGCTGCTTAGCCAGAAACAGTGGTACCAGAAGCTGACGTATGGCTATGCGCGCGGCCATGAAGCGTATGCCTACGTGGAAAATATTCGTAAGTATCAGATAAGCCTGGTGGGATATCTGCTGGAGAAAGAAAAAGAGGCGGCCGAGGCGCAACAGCTGGCTGAAAGCTATCCGGTGGTCGCACCGGAAGAGCTTAATCACCCTGCGGTTTCAATTCTGCCTTTTGTTGCTTTTTCTGCTGCCGACGCATTCGAAAAAAGTCACTTAACAGACCCGAACATTCTGGTGCAAGTACCCCGCCGATAGTTTTCACCTGGTGGTTCATCCCCGGATGCCCAAGTACGTCCATCAGTGAACCAGCAGCGCCCGTCTTTTCATCCCGCGCGCCAAACACCAGCGTACCGATTCGGCTGTGCACCATCGCCCCGGAGCACATCACGCACGGCTCAAGGGTGACATACAGGGTGGTATCAAGCAGACGATAGTTTTGCAGCACCAGTCCGCCCTGACGCAGCGCCATAATTTCAGCATGCGCGGTAGGATCGTGACGGCCAATCGGACGGTTCCACCCTTCCCCAATCACCTGATTGTTATGGACCAGTACCGCGCCCACGGGCACTTCGCCCTCTTCCCAGGCGCGCTGAGCCAGCGCCAGCGCATGACGCATCCAGTATTCATGATTGTGTTCAGGGTTGGACAAGGGCTGATACTCCAGTCGAAAAGCGGGCGGCATTATACACAGCCGGTACAGATAAGACTATTCGAGTTGCTGAAGTTCGCCCAGAGGCGTGACGCGCCAGCGGTGCTGACAAAAATAGAGCAGCGGGTTGTCCTGCTTGCTGTCGCTGTAGCCGCTGTACAGACGCAGCGGCGTACCGATGCGTTTCTCCAGCTGCACCACTTTTTCATGTCCGAGGCAGCGCAGGGTGAGCACCCAGCCGCCGTAGCCGCGCGCGATCTGCGTGGCGATAAGATTTACGCGCGGCAGCCAGGGCGTATCAAAATAGACTTGCTCCACCAGCGTCTGCGGGGAGCCAGTAATCAGCCAGATATCGGCATCATTGGCGTCGAGATAGCTGGTCAGGCGCGCCTGTACCACGGGAAACGCGGCGACGTGCCCGCGAAACCAGTGCGCAAAATCCTGTTCGAGCTGCTTGAGGCGCGCTTCGCTATGACCAAACGTGCATCCCCAGAGCAGCAGGCTCATCGGCCAGCGCGCTGCACGGCCTTTCACCAGCAGGGCGATGCCAATAACGGGTAACAGGGGTAATACCAGCAACGCGTTAAGGGGCTGGCGCCGCAGCAGGTAGCGCATAAAGGCGCCGAACATATCCTGCTGATGCAGCGTTCCATCCAGATCAAAAAAGACAACGCGACGCTCGTGACTGGCCAAACCTTACTCCTCTGGGTCGTTGAATCCTAACAGCCAGGTAAACAGGAACCCGGCGATCACCGCTACCAGATAGCCTAACAGATAGAGCATAACTTTTCCGGTCACGATGGTTAATGCCAGCGGTAACCCGGAGATCCCGAAGGTAATGACGGTCGCCACTTTCCAGTAGCTGATTAACGCCCCGCCCACTGCTCCACCGAGACAGGCGGCCAGGAACGGCTTACCCAGCGGCAAGGTCACGCCGAAAATCAGCGGCTCGCCGATACCGAGCAACCCGACCGGCAGCGCTCCTTTAATGACCTTTTTTAAACGCGCGTTGCGGGTTTTCATCAGCACCGCGATGGCCGCGCCGACCTGCCCAACGCCCGCCATCGACAGGATCGGCAGCAGGGCGTTATAGCCGTGCGCCTGTACCAGTTCGACGTGAATCGGCACCAGCCCCTGATGCAGACCGGTCAGCACTAACGGCAGGAAGGTCCCGGACAGCACGGCCCCCACCAGCAGCCCGCCGCGATCGATCGCCAGAGACGCGCCGTGGGCGATGGCTTCAGAGATCGCGCCGCCTAACGGTTGCAGCGCCACAATCGCCACGCTCCCGGTAATCAATGTGGTCAGCAGCGGGTTGAGGATCAGTTCAATCGAGCCTGGCAGCAACGCGCGTAGCTTTTTCTCAATCCAGCACATCAGAATGACCACCAGCAGCACGGCAATCACCCCACCGCGGCCAGGCTGAAGCGCCTCGCCAAACAGCGTAATCTGCGCCAGCTGCGGGCTGGAGAGGATACCCGCCATTACGCCGCCCATCGCCAGCGAGCCGCCGAACACTTTGGCCGTGTTCACCCCCACCAGAATATTCATGATGGCAAACACCGCGCTGCCGAAAATCGCCAGAATACCCAGCAGGTTCGGATACTGGGTGGCGAAATTCCCGACAATATCCGGACGCTTGAGGATATTGATAATCCCGGAGATCAGCCCCGACGCGATAAACGCCGGGATAAGAGGAATAAAGACGTTTGCCAGCTGGCGCAGCGCATCGCTCATGGGGGCTTTGTATTTGGCTTTCGCCTGCGCTTTGGTGCGTTCCGCGTCGTCAAAGGTGGGAGCCGTTTCACTGCCCGTCATCAGGGCGCGCATGGCATCAACCACCTGCGCCGCTTTGCCCGGACCGACAATCAGCTGGTGCTGTTGCCCCTGTTTAACGTACCCGCTCACGCCGGGGAGCTGCTTCAGGCGCGTTAAATCAAGCTTTTCGTCGTTGTACACCTCGACGCGTACACGCGTCATGCAGTTTTCCAGACGCTGAATATTTTTTTCCCCACCGATCCCAAGCAGGATGTCGCTGGCGAGCGCTGCTGTTTTGTCCATAAACGCCTCTTATTGATGTTCTAATGCCGCCCGTAAAAACCCGTGATGGGCTTCAAGCCTGGCTCTGGCCGCGGCTGCATCCAGCCCGGTTAATATCATCAGAATGGCGGGTTTTACATCGTGATCGGTCTGCTGAAGCACCTTTTCCGCCTCTTCACGACTGGCGCCTGTCGCTTCCATCACCATGCGGCAGGCTCTGTCCACCAGCTTGACGTTGGTGGCCTGCATATCCACCATCAGGTTTTGGTAGACCTTGCCAAATTTCACCATCGCGCCGGTGGAGATCATATTGAGCACCAGCTTCTGTGCGGTTCCGGATTTCAGGCGCGTGGAGCCGGTGAGCGCTTCCGGCCCGACGACCGGAGAGATGGCAATGGCGGCCACCTGCGCAATCGGCGAACCCGGGTTACAGGAGATGGCCACCGTGGTACATCCCGTCTGTCTGGCGTATTCCAGCCCACCAATGACGTACGGCGTACGACCAGAAGCCGCCAGCCCGACGACCAGATCCTGCGCGGTCAGGTTCAGCGCCCTGAGATCGTCTTCCCCAAGCTGTTTATTGTCTTCTGCCCCTTCCACCGCTTTCAGCAGCGCGCCGGGGCCACCGGCAATCAGGCCAACGACCAGACCGTGCGGAACGCCAAATGTCGGGGGACATTCTGAGGCATCCAGCACACCGAGGCGCCCACTGGTACCCGCCCCCATATAAATAATGCGTCCTCCTGCTTTCAGAGCGTCGGCAGCGGCGTCTACGGCTTTCGCCACCTCGGGCAATGTCTCTTTGACTGCCAGCGCGACGAGGGTATCCTGTTGATTAAAGCGGTTTACCAGCTCCAGCGTGGACAGTGCATCAAGATCCATGGTTTGCGGGTTACGCGTTTCAGAAACAAGAGAGCCTAGATTCATGTTATTTACCTCTGGAATTTTTAATTCATAATAAACGCACTATAATGGAATATAAAATTCATTCAGGCGAGCATAATTCGTATTTGCGCAGGTAATCACATTTTCGCCAGGAGACCGTATGAACTGTTTAATTCGTATTCGCCAGCGCTACGCAGGGTTTGCCCAGAGTGACAAAAAGCTGGCGGATTATTTACTTTCCCAGCCCGATCGCGCGCGACACCTCAGCTCCCAGCAGCTGGCAGGTGAAGCCGGGGTGAGCCAGTCGAGCGTGGTGAAATTTGCCCAGAAGATAGGCTATAAAGGCTTTCCGGCGCTAAAACTGGCGATCAGTGAAGCACTGGTAAGCAACCCTAATCCGCAGTCAATGCCGGTGCATAACCAGATCCGCGGCGACGATCCGATGCGTCTGGTCGGCGAAAAGCTGATCAAGGAGAACGTGGCGGCAATGCATGCCACGCTGGATGTGAACACGGAAGAGAAGCTGCTGGAAAGCGTAGCCATGCTTCGCGACGCGCGGCGTATTGTGTTGACCGGGATCGGCGCCTCCGGACTGGTTGCGCGTAACTTTGGCTGGAAGCTGACAAAAATCGGCTATAACGCCATCGTTGAACAGGATATGCACGCGCTGCTGGCGACCGTGCAGGCCATGGATCCTGACGATTTACTGCTGGCCATCTCCTATTCCGGCGAGCGGCGTGAAATTAATATGGCTACCGACGAAGCCCTGCGCGTAGGGGGAAAAATTCTGGCGATTACCGGATTTAGCCCGAATGCGCTCCAGCAACGGGCAACCCGCTGCCTGTATACCATTGCCGAGGAACAGGCCACTCGCAGCGCGGCGATTTCGTCGACGAGTGCGCAGATGATGCTGACGGACCTGCTGTTTATGGCGCTGGTTCAACAGGATCTGGAGCGTGCGCCAGAGCGTATTCGGCATAGCGAAGAGCTGGTAAAAAAACTGGTTTGAACAACGAATGAGCGTATAATGCCCGCCCTGTTTGTGTTGTTTCTGAGAATTTCCTGATGGCGCTGTTAATCACCAAAAAATGCATCAACTGCGATATGTGCGAACCCGAATGCCCGAACGAGGCGATTTCGATGGGCGACAGCATTTATGAGATTAACAGCGACCGCTGCACCGAGTGCATTGGCCACTATGAGACGCCGACCTGCCAGAAGGTGTGCCCCATTCCCAATACGATCTTAAAAGATCCGGCACATGTCGAGAACGAAGAACAGCTGTGGGATAAGTTTGTCCTGATGCACCATGCGGACAAAATTTAACCTTCGATAATCACCGTCGCACAGGCGTAGTGGCGTTCATCTGCAAGCGTTACGTGCATGTGCGCCACGCCCAGCTTTTCCGCCAGCTTAAGCGCCTCGCCCCATAAACGCAGACGTGGCTTACCCAGCTCATCGTTAAACACTTCAAACTGGTTAAACGCCAGGCCGTTACGAATGCCCGTGCCGAACGCTTTCGCCGCCGCCTCTTTTACCGCGAAACGCTTTGCCAGAAAGCGCACCGGCTGCTGATGCGCCTCCCAGATAGCCCATTCGTTATCGCTCAGCACGCGTCTTGCGAGGCGATCGCCGCTCCGGGCGATCACCGCTTCAATGCGGGCTATTTCAACGATGTCGGTGCCTAAGCCCAGAATAGCCATTACTGACGCGCTTCCAGCATCAGGCGCTTCATCTCGGAAACCGCTTCTTTCAGGCCGCTCATCACCGCACGGCCAATGATAGCGTGGCCGATGTTCAGCTCGTGCATTTCCGGCAGGGCAGCGATGGCTTTTACGTTGTGATAGGTCAGGCCGTGACCGGCGTTAACCTTCAGTCCCAGGCTCGCGGCGTAGGTTGCCGCTTTGGCGATCCGCTCCAGCTCTTTCGCCTGCGCTGCGTCGTTTTCAGCATCGGCATAGCAGCCGGTGTGAATTTCAATATACGGCGCGCCCACGTCGGCAGCGGCTTTAATCTGGGTGAAATCGGCGTCGATAAACAGTGAAACCAGGATACCGGCATCCGCCAGGCGTTTGCAGGCATCGCGCATTTTGTCGAGCTGCCCGGCCACATCCAGACCGCCTTCGGTGGTCACTTCCTGTCGTTTTTCCGGCACCAGGCAGCAGAAATGCGGCTTCGTATCGCAGGCAATCGTCAGCATCTCTTCCGTTACTGCCATCTCCAGATTCATGCGGGTATCCAGCGTCTGGCGCAGGATACGCACGTCGCGATCGGTGATGTGGCGACGGTCTTCACGCAGATGGACGGTAATGCCGTCCGCCCCAGCCTGCTCGGCGATAAACGCCGCCTGAACCGGATCCGGATACGCCGTGCCGCGCGCGTTGCGCAGGGTGGCAATGTGATCGATGTTGACGCCTAACAGTAATTCAGCCATGACAATCCTCGGTATTTTTGTTCATTTACCTTCTCCCTCTCCCTCCGGGAGAGGGCTGGGGTGAGGGGTAAAACATTAGCGTTTCGGCATAAACTGCCTGAATAATTCGCGGCTCTTTAAAGGTTTGCCCCCAAGATACGGCTTGAGCGCAATTCGGGTAAAGCGTTTTGCCGCACGCAGGGTGTCGGCGTCCGGGAACTCGCGTTCATACAGTGCTCTGAGCTGGCGCCCGGTAAAGGTGCTGTTATCGACGACGACACTGGCAATAAAGCCCTTTTCCTCACGATAGCGATAGGTCATGGTATCTTCTACCTCGTCCCCACTCCCCGCGCAGTGCAGAAAATCAACACCGTATCCAAGGTGACCGAGCAGCGCCAGCTCGAAACGACGCAGCACAGGCTCAGGAGTGCCGGTTGCGCCAGCGAGCGACTGGATACAGTGCAGGTAATCAAAGAAAAGTTCAGAGAAGCGGGTCTCATGTTCAAGCACCCGTGAGATGAGTTCGTTGACGTACAAACCGCTGTAGAGCGTGATACCAGAAAGAGGAAGCGCGAGGGAAACGGCTTCAGCACTGCGCAGGGTTTTGACTTCCCCTCGCCCGCCAAAGCGGACCAGCAGTGGGGTGAAAGGCTGCAAGGCACCTTTGAGATTAGAACGTCTGGAACGTGCGCCTTTGGCAACAAGGCGCACGCGACCGGACTCTTCCGTGAAGACGTCCAGCATCAGGCTGGTTTCGCTCCAGGGACGACTATGCAGGACAAAGGCGCGCTGCCATCCATCCATATGCTCGTCGTCTTAGGTTACTGATCTTCGCCGTAACCGAGGCTGCGCAGCGCACGCTCATCATCGGCCCAGCCAGATTTCACTTTCACCCACAGTTCCAGGTGAACCGGTGCTTCAAACATGTCCTGCATGTCTTTACGGGCTTCGATTCCGATAGTTTTGATCTTGGCACCTTTATTACCGATCACCATCTTCTTCTGCCCTTCACGCTCAACGAGGATCAGACCGTTAATATCGTAACCGCCGCGCTCGTTGCTCTGGAAACGCTCGATCTCCACCGTCACAGAGTACGGCAGTTCAGCGCCCAGGAAACGCATCAGCTTCTCACGGATGATTTCAGACGCCATAAAACGCTGAGAGCGATCGGTGATGTAGTCCTCAGGGAAGTGATGAGTCGCTTCCGGCAGATGCTTGCGCACGATGCCCGCGATGGTATCAACGTTCAGACCCGTCTCCGCAGACAGCGGGACGATGTCCAGGAAGTTCATCTGGCTGCCCAGCCATTGCAGGTGCGGCAGCAGATCGGCTTTTTCCTGCACATTGTCCACTTTATTGACCGCAAGGATCACCGGCGTTTTGCCGTCGCGCAGCTTGTTCAGGACCATTTCGTCGTCCGGCGTCCAGCGGGTGCCTTCCACAACGAAAATCACCAGCTCTACGTCGCCAATGGAGCTGCTCGCCGCCTTGTTCATCAGACGGTTGATGGCGCGCTTCTCTTCCATGTGCAGGCCCGGGGTATCGACGTAAATCGCCTGATACGCGCCTTCAGTATGGATACCGACGATGCGGTGACGCGTGGTCTGCGCCTTACGCGAGGTGATAGAAATCTTCTGCCCAAGCAGATTATTCAGCAGGGTGGATTTGCCAACGTTCGGACGTCCGACGATGGCAATAAATCCGCAATAGGTTTTGTCGATGCTCATTCCAGCTCCAGCATTTTTAACGCCTGTTCGGCGGCAGCCTGTTCAGCCTTACGACGGCTTGAACCCGTGCCGACCACCGGTTCACTCAGGCCACTGACCTGGCAATGGATGGTAAATTCCTGATCGTGCGCTTCGCCACGTACCTGCACCACCAGATAGGATGGCAGCGGCAGATGACGACCCTGCAAATATTCTTGCAGACGCGTTTTAGGATCTTTTTGTTTATCGCCCGGGCTGATTTCGTCCAGGCGGGTCTGATACCAGTTCAGGATCAGCTTTTCTACGGTCTGTATATCGCTGTCCAGGAACACGCCACCGATCAATGCCTCGACCGTATCGGCAAGGATGGATTCACGACGGAAACCACCACTTTTCAGCTCACCTGGCCCCAGACGCAGACATTCACCCAGCTCAAACTCGCGTGCGATTTCAGCGAGGGTATTGCCGCGCACCAGCGTGGCGCGCATGCGGCTCATATCACCTTCGTCCACACGCGGAAAACGATGATAAAGCGCATTTGCAATCACGAAACTTAAAATAGAGTCGCCTAAAAACTCGAGACGCTCATTATGTTTGCTGCTGGCACTGCGATGGGTTAATGCCTGTTGCAACAACTCCTGATGATGAAAAGTGTAGCCCAGCTTCCGTTGAAGCCGATTAATTACGATGGGGTTCATGCGATACCAATAAATGAATGCGTCAAAAATGCAGCACACGAAACCGACCTGAGAAAACCAACGCGGTTTCGTGTGCCGTGGCACCTTTGCAGGGCCAACCTTAAACTTCGGGGGAATATTCTATACACAACGACAGGGGATGTCGTTAGTTCAAAGAGATTTATCGCTGAAATAATTCACGTAGCGGCGAATAAAAGCCGCTACGTGTTATTTTTGACGAAAATTAATGAATTCCGCCAATACGATTCAGGCGAACGCCGGTCGGCCACTCGCCTTCCTGCTTCTCAAAACTCATCCAGATAGCGGTTGCTTTACCGACCAGATTCGCTTCCGGCACAAAGCCCCAGTAACGGCTGTCCGCAGAGTTATCGCGGTTGTCACCCATCATGAAGTAATGTCCCGGCGGCACAATCCAGGTCGCCAGCTGTTGGCCTGGCTGCTGGTAGTACATTGCCAGTTGATCCTGTGCGATTGGCACGGTCAGAATGCGGTGAGTGACATCGCCCAGCGTCTCTTTCCGTTCAACCAGACGAATACCGTTCTCTTTGGTTTCACCTTTTGGCACCTGGAAGAATCCGCTGGTCGCTTCACCGCCGTTACGGCGGGCAAAGGTCTGCACAAAATCACTTGGCTCAACGTTGGAGTAAGTGACTGGCAGCGCATTTTCACATGCAGTTCCAGAGCTACAGCCTGGCTGAATGGTCACCTCTTTCGCCACCGGATCGTAGGTCACTTTATCGCCCGGCAGACCTACCGCGCGTTTAATATAATCCAGCCGTGGATCTTCCGGATATTTAAACACCACGATGTCGCCACGTTTCGGATGACCCGTTTCGATCAGCGTTTTCTGGTAGATCGGATCTTTGATGCCATAGGCAAACTTCTCAACCAGAATGAAATCACCGATCAGCAGCGTTGGCATCATCGATCCTGACGGGATCTGGAACGGTTCATAGATAAAAGAACGCACCACCAGCACAATCGCCAGCACCGGGAATACCGATGCCCCTGTTTCCAGCCAGCCCGGTTTTGGGCCGACTTTTTTCAGGGTTTTCGCGTCCAGCGCATCGCCCGTGGCTGCCTGCGCGGCAGCCTGACGTTCACGGCGTTTTGGGGCGAAGATAAACTTATCCAGGCACCACAACAGACCTGTCACCAGGGTAGCGATGACCAGGATCAGGGCAAACATGTTCGCCATGCCAACTCCTTAAGGTTATTTACCGTTACCGTCTTTACCAACATGAAGGATGGCAAGGAATGCTTCCTGCGGCAGCTCAACGTTACCGACCTGCTTCATACGCTTCTTACCTTCTTTCTGCTTCTGCAACAGCTTTTTCTTACGGCTGACGTCGCCGCCATAGCACTTAGCCAGAACGTTTTTACGCAGCTGCTTCACGGTTGAACGGGCAATGATGTGGTTACCAATGGCCGCCTGAATCGCAATGTCAAACTGCTGACGCGGGATGAGATCTTTCATCTTCTCAACCAGCTCACGACCACGGTACGGTGCGTTATCGTTGTGGGTGATCAGCGCCAGGGCATCAACACGCTCGCCGTTGATCAGTACATCCACGCGAACCATGTTCGAGGCCTGGAAGCGTTTGAAGTTGTAGTCCAGCGACGCATAGCCACGGGAGGTAGACTTCAGACGGTCGAAGAAGTCGAGCACTACTTCCGCCATCGGAATTTCATAGGTCAGCGCCACCTGGTTACCGTGGTAAACCATGTTGGTCTGCACGCCACGCTTCTCAATACACAGGGTGATCACGTTGCCGAGGAACTCCTGCGGCAGCAGCATGTGACACTCTGCGATAGGCTCGCGCAGTTCCTGAATATTATTCAGCGGCGGGAGCTTGGACGGGCTGTCGACGTAGATCACCTCTTTCGACGTGGTTTCTACTTCGTAGACAACCGT
Organism: Enterobacter cloacae complex sp. AR_0002; assembly: GCF_001922365.1. NCBI lineage: Bacteria > Pseudomonadati > Pseudomonadota > Gammaproteobacteria > Enterobacterales > Enterobacteriaceae > Enterobacter > Enterobacter cloacae complex sp. AR_0002. Next base: position 151,269 of record NZ_CP018814.1, on the reverse strand, counting down.
CGGGGCGGTGGTGATCAGATCCAGATCGTATTCACGCTCCAGACGTTCCTGAATGATCTCCATGTGCAGCAGACCGAGGAAGCCACAGCGGAAGCCGAAGCCCAGCGCCGTTGAGCTTTCTGGCTCGTAGAACAGGGAGGCATCGTTGAGGCTCAGCTTTCCGAGCGCATCGCGGAAGTTTTCGTAATCGTCAGAGCTGACCGGGAACAGACCCGCATAAACCTGCGGTTTCACCTTTTTGAAGCCTGGCAGCGCTTTATCTGCCGGGTTACGTGCACCGGTCAGGGTATCACCCACCGGCGCGCCGAGGATGTCTTTAATGGCACAGACCAGCCAGCCCACTTCGCCGCATTTCAGCTCGGTACGGTCAACCTGTTTTGGCGTGAAGATGCCCAGACGGTCAGCGTTGTAGACCTGGCCGGTGCTCATGACCTTGATTTTGTCGCCTTTACGCATGGTGCCGTTTTTAATACGCACCAGCGAAACAACGCCGAGGTAGTTATCAAACCAGGAGTCGATGATCAGCGCCTGTAGCGGCGCATCCGGGTCACCTTCCGGCGGCGGAATATCACGCACCAGACGTTCCAGTACATCCGGAACACCGACGCCGGTTTTCGCCGAGCAGCGCACTGCATCGGTCGCATCAATACCGACGATGTCTTCAATCTCTTCCGCTACGCGCTCAGGATCGGCGGCTGGCAGGTCGATTTTATTCAGAACCGGCACCACTTCGAGATCCATTTCCATGGCGGTGTAGCAGTTTGCCAGCGTCTGGGCCTCTACGCCCTGTCCGGCATCCACCACCAGCAGCGCGCCTTCGCAGGCCGCCAGCGAGCGTGACACTTCATAAGAGAAGTCAACGTGCCCTGGGGTGTCGATAAAGTTCAGCTGATAGGTTTCACCATCGGAAGCTTTATAGTCGAGCGTCACGCTCTGCGCTTTGATGGTAATACCGCGTTCGCGTTCCAGGTCCATGGAGTCCAGAACCTGGGCTGCCATTTCACGATCAGACAGGCCACCGCAAATCTGGATAATACGGTCAGACAGCGTCGACTTACCGTGGTCAATGTGAGCAATGATCGAAAAGTTACGTATGTTCTTCATATAGTTAAATAATTATGCCTTACGAATTCCTGGAGGCCGCTGTTCTTAGCCTGACGTTTTTCAGTGCGAAAACGCAGCATTCTACACTACATCCTCGTCAGCTGGAACTGCACTTAGAGCCAGGTATAGCGCGAAGAGACGGCGTTTTCTTTATGGCGATGTAAATAATAATAAAGCCCGGCAGATCACCGGGCCTCAGAAGAGAGCGTCTCAACACGAAGTTGGTCGGGTGCCAGTGCAACGCTGAGGATGACAGGCTGCCACGCTTCCCGGGCGGCAAGCCTTGGGGAAACGCCTTTAGCAAGCCAGAACCCGCCCACGCCGCCCAACGCGGCCCCGCACATGGCGGCCAAATCTGTGCCGAACAGCATCTGGAAAACCCCGCCCATCACGAACAGGCCTGCGAGCGGAGAAAGGTAAACCAGCATGGCGGAAGTGAGCAGGCTACCTTCAGCGATGCCGAGCTCCACTTTTTGCCCTGCCACCAGCGGCTGAGCGCTCGGCACAGTAATAGTGTGCGACGTTTGCGGCCCCAGCTTATTCAACACGCGGCTGCCGCAACCGGCTCGCGAAGCGCAACTGCTGCATGATGCTTTAACGTCACAGCTAACAAGCGCTACGCCATCCTGCCAAGATACGACCGTGGCCCACTCTTTAATCATTGCGCAGCCCTGAATTTAATGCTGTCTGAAATACGTTTTGCCGTTGGCGGCGGTAATTCACCGACAATGGTAATTTCCGCATTATCGCGCACCGTCGTGCTGACCGTCCGGCGACCGGTACGGAGCATCTGTTCGGAACTGTTCGCCGTAGCGCGATTAATATTCACCGAGAAGCTAAACAGCCCATCGGAATAGAGTCGCGACTCAACCGGAGTTTCGATAGTAGGCAGCTGGCGACGACTGCTGGAAACTTCGCTGAACCCTTGCGGGATCCAGGATGGTACCCAGTTAAAATTGACAGAATCGCCGGCAGGCACGGAAAGCAAAGGCGGCAGGCTGGCTTTGGCCAGATTCTGCATGCTGTTGCCGACCTGACTGTTTACGTCAAAGGAGATCACACGGAACTGCTCCAGCGTTTCACCGTCGCGATCGAGCAGATCAACGCGCATCGGCAGCTTCGTCTCTGCGTCAATCCAGACGATATAGCTGTAACGCGTCCCATCCCGCGCAACAACGCGGATCACTTCGCACAGCCTGTCGGCAATACGCGTTCGCCCCACCGAGATAAAATCATAGTAGGGGGCGAGACGTTTAAAATCGGTGTAAATGAGCGACGGCAGGGAGTCAACGATGTAGTCACCATTGAGCGTAAACGGCTCAAGGCCAGGCTCGAAATAGCTGATTTCGTTCCCACGCTGGACCACTTCCCGACGCGGGCCATCCATCTGTAAAAGCTGGGCGAGCGGCTGGTTATCAAGGCGGGCGTGGCGATAGCGTAACGATTCGACACCCTGCTTGTTGATGCTGATAAATGCCAACTCGTAATTGAGTGACTGGCTGGCCAGATTCATTTGCTGCAACAACGCCCCGGATGAAACATCAGCCGAGGCGTTAGCAGAGAAGAACAGGCTACCCGCCATCAAAGACATGGCGAACCAAAGTTGCTTCATTACTGCGATTGCGTTCCTAAAGTTTGGTTTCCTGGCACCTGCACAGCAGCCTGCTGGGTTTGGGCCTGCTCAAACTGAAGCTGCTCGGAGTGCAGACGGCGCTGCAACTCGTAATCCTGCAACATCGCATTAATGCGACGGCGCTGCTCCTGTACCTGCTGTTGCTGTCCGCCGCTTGCGGAGGCATCTGCCGGTACGCCCAGGCTAACCGGGCTGGCTTTACCCATCATCGGCAGCGTATTAAACACTGGCGCTTCAGGTTGCTGATTGGCTTCAGACTGAGTGTTATAGTGCTGGACCCCAACGATAACTGCAAGCGATACGCACGCAGCGACCCCCATCTGGGTGAGCTGGCTGGCCCATGGACGCACCTTGTGCCAGAACGGCATTTTCTGCCACTGGTGAGGTGCAGGCTGCGCTTCAGGAATCAGCGGCGTGGTCTGAAGAACAGGTTCGTTCTCAATGGCCGCCATAACGCGTGCTGAGATATCGAAATGGAGAACCTCACTGGTATCACCGCGCAGCGTGTCGCGGATAAGATGATAGCTCTCCCAGGTCTGTTGCATTTCGGGAGAATGAGACAACTCATCGAGCAGCTCATTATCCAGCGTTTCACCATCCATTAAAGCGGAAAGTTTTTCTTTCTGCATGCCTAATACCTTTTCCAGTATCCCGCTATCGTCAACGCCTGATAAGCGGTTGAACTTTATTATCAATGGCTTCTCGCGCACGGAAAATTCGTGAACGAACCGTGCCGACCGGACAATCCATGATGGCGGCTATCTCTTCATAGCTTAGGCCATCCAGCTCCCGTAACGTAATTGCCATGCGTAAATCTTCCGGGAGCGACTCGATCGTGCGAAAAACGATTTGTCTCAGTTCTTCTGACAACATTAAGTTCTCAGGGTTCGAAATTTCTTTCAGCGCGCCGCCACTTTCGAAGTTTTCTGCGTCGATAGCGTCAACATCACTTGAAGGCGGACGCCGGCCCTGAGCAACCAAATAATTCTTAGCCGTATTGACTGCAATACGATACAGCCAGGTATAAAAAGCACTATCCCCCCGGAATGAATCCAGCGCGCGATAGGCCTTAATAAAAGACTCTTGTACAACATCAGGAACATCGCCTGACGGTACATAGCGGGAAACCAGACTCGCTACCTTATGCTGGTAGCGCACCACCAGTAGGTTAAAAGCTTTCTGATCTCCCTTCTGGACCCGTTCAACCAGGACCTGGTCCGTTAACTGCTCGCTCATCCGAGGTAATGTCTCCCCAAACCAAATTCCACGCGTTATCGAAACGCCACTCTAACAACATTGCACTTTGAGCAAGCACCGAATTAGAGTGTCTGTTCTTCAATAAGTTCCGTAACGCCTTTGTTTTTGTTCATCGCGCCGCAGACCATTCATTTTCTCTCATTATAAGTCTGTTCACGATACGCACCCGCTTTCTGACAAGAATCATTAACTTTATCGTCAGAAGAGTAACGCAACACAGGCTTTATTTCACCACAAAATCTGAAGCTAACGATCTGCTTCGCAAAATATTTCCGGCCATTTAGCGCAGATTTAACCTCCGGGATTCCGTTTAGTCATTGCAACACACCTCAAAAAAAACGTGCGATATCTCGCATCGCAATGCTATTCTCCCCCACACCATGTTTAGTAAATTAAACAAACATCATGAACACGACGCCTGAACTTCATTGTGATGTACTGATCATTGGCAGCGGTGCTGCCGGCCTCTCCCTCGCACTGCGCCTGGCGGAACATCAGAACGTAATCGTGCTGAGTAAAGGGCCGATGAGCGAAGGTTCCACCTTCTATGCACAAGGCGGTATTGCCGCGGTGTTTGATGAAACGGATAGCATTGCCTCGCACGTAGAAGACACCCTGATTGCCGGTGCCGGGATCGTGGATGAGCATGCCGCAGAGTTTGTCGCCAGCAATGCCCGCCACTGCGTGCAATGGCTTATCGATCAGGGCGTGCTGTTTGATACGCAGGTTCAGCCTAATGGTGAAGAGAGCTATCACCTGACCCGTGAAGGCGGGCACAGCCACCGCCGTATTCTGCACGCTGCTGATGCAACCGGAAAAGCGGTTGAAACCACGCTGGTCAGCAAAGCCCTCAGCCATCCCAATATTCGGGTGCTGGAGCGCAGCAACGCCGTCGACCTGATTATTTCCGATAAAATTGGCCTGCCCGGCACGCGCCGTGTTGTCGGCGCATGGGTGTGGAATCGGAATAAAGAGAAGGTGGAAACCTGCCAGGCAAAAGCCGTTGTGCTGGCCACCGGCGGCGCCTCCAAGGTTTACCAGTACACGACTAACCCGGATATCGCCTCCGGAGACGGTATCGCCATGGCCTGGCGCGCAGGTTGCCGCGTGGCGAATCTGGAGTTTAACCAGTTCCATCCTACCGCCCTGTTCCACCCGCAGGCGCGTAACTTCCTGTTAACTGAAGCGTTGCGTGGCGAAGGCGCGTATCTGAAGCGTCCGGACGGTTCCAGGTTTATGCCGGACTTCGACCCCCGAGGTGAACTGGCACCGCGGGATATCGTGGCCCGCGCCATTGACCACGAGATGAAGCGGCTTGGCGTGGACTGTATGTATCTGGACATTAGCCATAAACCGGCAGACTTTATTCGCCAGCACTTCCCGATGATTTATGAAAAGCTGCTGAGTCTGGGTATTGATCTAACCCGCGATCCGGTGCCGATTGTACCTGCCGCCCACTATACCTGTGGCGGAGTGATGGTTGACGATCATGGTCGTACCGACGTGGATGGTTTGTATGCGATCGGCGAGGTCAGCTATACCGGCCTGCATGGTGCGAATCGCATGGCCTCAAACTCGCTGCTGGAGTGTCTGGTGTATGGGTGGTCGGCTGCGGAAGATATTACCAAACGCATGCCCTATGCACGTCCGACAACACACTTGCCGGCATGGGATGAAAGTCGGGTAGAAAACCCGGACGAACTGGTGGTAATCCAGCATAACTGGCACGAGCTGCGGCTTTTCATGTGGGATTATGTCGGGATTGTACGTACAACGAAGCGTCTGGAACGCGCGTTACGCCGCATCATGATGTTGCAGCAGGAAATCGATGAATATTACGCCAACTTCCGCGTTTCCAATAATCTGCTGGAGCTGCGCAACCTTGTGCAGGTTGCCGAGCTGATTGTGCGCTGTGCAATGATGCGCAAAGAGAGCCGTGGCCTGCATTATACGCTGGACTATCCCGAACCGCTTGAAACGTCCGGGCCGTCGGTGTTGACGCCGCAGGTTCACATAAACAGATAAAAGGCCTGGGTCAGAGCTGTGTAATCTTCGGAATAACGCTGGTCTGGCCCACGAATGACCATCCTGTCGATAAAGCACTCGCCCTCTTTCGGCGAGAGTGCCAGCAACACGCGGTGCGGTAAGTGTCCTTCCGTATCCGAAATATCGGTACGAAGACGCAGATTCCAGCCGATCTCATGTGCGATCTCAATGAAGGTATTACCCGTGCTTACAGGCAAGACCACGCAGAAAAATCCCTCTTCCGAGATGAGCTCCGCCGCACTGGTCAGTAGCGCCTTGTGATCGAGCGAGCCGGTGTAACGTGCCTGCTCGCGTTCCGGCGTGCCACATTCCACGCCTGGCGTGAAATATGGCGGATTGCTGACAATCAAATCGTAACGCGCGGTCTGCTCCGGCGCCCAGGTCAGGACATCGGCGCATTCTACCCTGATGCGTTCTGCCCACGGAGAGTCGGCAGCGTTTTCACTTGCCTGCCGGGCCGCCTGAGGATCAAGCTCAACGGCATCGATCGTGACGTGTTCTTCCGTTCGCTGCGCCAGCATCAGCGCCTGAAGTCCGCTGCCCGTACCAATATCCAGAATGCGTTTTACACCTGCGACAGGAGCCCATGCCCCCAGTAAAATACCGTCTGTACCGACTTTCATCGCACAACGATCGTGCGCCACAAAAAACTGTTTAAACGTAAAACCATCGCGGCGCAACTGCGCTTTGAGTTGAGACATGTCAGGGCAACCTTCTGAGTGAAACTGGAGTAGCATAGGGGAAAGCGAAGTGGTCGAAAAGCGATATCCATACAAACAGATGAAGATTACAGCCGTAACGTCTATAATCAGCGCCCCACACAGAGGTAGAACATGACTGTAACGACTTTTTCCGAACTTGAACTCGATGAAAGCCTGCTCAATGCCCTTGAGAGCAAAGGCTTTACACGCCCGACCGCCATTCAGGCCGCGGCCATTCCGCCTGCGCTTGAGGGCCGCGATGTGCTCGGTTCTGCGCCAACCGGCACGGGGAAGACAGCAGCCTACTTGCTGCCTGTGTTGCAGCATTTGCTCGACTTTCCGCGTAAAAAATCAGGCCCGCCGCGCATTTTGATCCTGACCCCGACCCGTGAACTGGCGATGCAGGTTGCCGAACACGCGCGTGAGCTGGCGGCGAACACCCATCTGGATATCGCGACCATCACCGGCGGCGTAGCGTATATGAACCACGCCGAAGTGTTCAGCGAAAACCAGGATATCGTTGTCGCGACGACAGGCCGTCTGCTGCAATACATAAAAGAAGAGAACTTCGACTGCCGCGCAGTGGAAACGCTGATTCTCGATGAAGCTGACCGCATGCTGGACATGGGCTTTGCCCAGGACATCGAACACATCGCGGGTGAAACGCGCTGGCGTAACCAGACAATGCTGTTCTCGGCAACCCTTGAAGGGGATGCCATTAAAGATTTCGCCGAACGTCTGCTGGAAGATCCGGTGGAAGTGTCCGCTACGCCATCGACCCGTGAGCGTAAGAAGATCCACCAGTGGTACTACCGCGCAGATAACCTTGAGCATAAGGTTGAGTTGTTGAAACACCTGCTGAAGCAGGAAGAGGCAACCCGTACCATCGTATTCGTGCGCAAACGTGAGCGCGTGCATGAACTGGCAGAAATGCTGCGCAATGCCGGTATCAACAACTGCTATCTCGAAGGTGAAATGGCGCAGGTTAAGCGTACCGAAGGGATTAAGCGCCTGACCGATGGCCGCGTGAATGTGCTGGTTGCCACCGACGTTGCCGCGCGCGGGATCGACATCCCGGACGTGAGCCACGTGATCAACTTTGATATGCCGCGCAGCGGTGATACTTACCTGCACCGTATTGGTCGTACCGGCCGTGCGGGCCGCAAAGGTATTGCTATCTCTCTGGTAGAAGCGCACGACCATTTGCTGCTACAGAAAATTGGCCGCTACGTTGAGGAGCCGCTGAAAGCTCGCGTGATTGACGGACTTCGTCCGACCACACGTGCGCCGAGTGAAAAAATGACGGGTAAACCGTCCAAGAAAGCGCTCGCGAAACGTGCTGAGAGAAAAGAGAAAGAAAAAGAGAAGCCGCGCGTTAAACAGCGCCACCGCGATACCAAAAATATTGGTAAGCGCCGTAAGCCAAGCTCTGCTGCGTCAGAGACAAAAACGGAAGAGTAAAAAAAAGCCGGGACATTCCCGGCTTTTTTATTCCACCCCCAAAGCTGAAACCTTACAGGCTTTCAGTAAAGGTACGCGCGATAACGTCGCGCTGCTGTTCCGGGGTCAGAGAGTTGAAACGCACCGCATAGCCAGACACACGGATGGTCAGCTGCGGGTATTTTTCCGGGTGCTCAACGGCATCCATCAGCGTTTCGCGACGCAGGACGTTAACGTTCAGGTGCTGACCACCTTCCACGCGTACTTCTGGCTGCACTTGCATTGGAATTTCACGGTATTCAATTTCGCCCAGTTTGCTCACCGGAACGATTTCGTCTTCCGCAAAACCTGCTTTCGCTACTACACAGCGCGCTTCGTTTTTCTCGCTGTCCAGCAGCCAGAAAGAGTTCAGCAGATCGTCATTTGCAGCTTTAGTAATCTGGATACCTGTAATCATGTGTTGCCTCCCTTAGGCTACATTAACTGATGCTGGCCTTTTGCGGCCAATTGGTAAAACCATTGTTTGTTGTGTGTATATATAACATTCAGACCCGGGTGATTTATTGATTTAAATCAACAAAACCACCAACCACACAAAGAGTGTGGTCTGTATTTTTTGTTTTAGATCAATTTTAAAGGGTTACTAATTCAACTTATCCTGCCTGGTTTTCAACATAAATTGAGTCACTTAGCCTGCTTTTCCGCGGGTAATTTTGCTCGTTGGGGTTTAACAGGTAAGCTAGACACAGAATGAGATTCGCAGGAGAGCGAGATGACAACACCTTTAACCTGGCATGACGTGCTGGCTGAAGAGAAGCAGCAGCCCTATTTTATAAATACCCTCAGTACCGTTGCGGCTGAACGGCAGGCCGGCCAGACAATTTATCCGCCGCAGAAAGATGTGTTTAACGCCTTCCGCTACACCGAACTGAGCGATGTAAAGGTGGTTATCCTGGGGCAGGATCCGTACCACGGCCCCGGGCAGGCTCACGGACTGGCATTTTCCGTGCGTCCGGGCGTGGCCATCCCACCTTCTCTGCTGAATATGTATAAAGAGCTGGAAGGAACGATTCCGGGTTTCACCCGCCCTAATCACGGTTATCTGGAAAGCTGGGCGCGCCAGGGCGTGCTGTTGCTGAATACCGTATTAACCGTCCGGGCGGGTCAGGCACACTCCCACGCCAGTCTGGGATGGGAAACCTTTACCGATAAGGTTATCAGCCTGATCAATGAGCATCGTGAAGGCGTCGTGTTTTTACTCTGGGGTTCGCATGCCCAAAAGAAAGGGGCGATTATCGATCGTCAGCGTCATCACGTGCTGAAGGCGCCGCACCCGTCGCCGCTGTCTGCGCATCGTGGTTTCTTTGGCAGTAATCATTTTGTTCTGACGAATGAGTGGCTGGAAAAGCGTGGCGAAAAGCCGATTGACTGGATGCCTGTGTTACCGGCAGAGAGCGAGTAGGGTTTGAATGTGCCGGGTCAGGCCCGGCACATAAAAGGCTTATGCCTTGTTCTGACGCCACCATTCCGCCAGCAGCACGCCGGTCGCAACGGATACGTTCAGGCTTTCAACGTTGCCAGTGCCGTCGATAGAGACGCTCAGGTCAGCGCTGGAGAGTGCCGCATCAGACAGACCATCGCGCTCCTGACCTAACACCAGCACCATTTTGCGCGGCAACGTCGCTTTAAACAACGGCGTAGCGGCACGGCTTGAGGTGGTGACAATGGTGTAGCCCGCGTTACGGAATTGTTCAAGGGCTTCCAGCACGCTGTCGCCGGTGATCGGCTGAACGTGCTCTGCACCACCTTCCGCGGTACGAATCGCCGCACCGGATTCCAGCAGCGCGGCATCCTGCAACAGAACGCCTTTCACGCCAAAGTGCGCGCAGCTACGCATCATAGCGCCCAGGTTATGCGGGTTACCAACATCTTCCAGCGCCAGCACGCAGTCATCGGCATCCGCCTGGCTAACCCACTGCTGCACGGTAGTGCCGTTACGTTTTTTGATCAGGAAGCAGACGCCGCCGTGGTGTTCTGTACCGGACGCTTTTGTCAGCTCGGCATCGTCAACCACGTGGTAGGCTTTGCGGTTCGCCGCCATCCAGCGCAGCGCTTCTTTAAAGCGCGGGGTCACGCTCTGGATAAACCATGCACGAACGATACACTCCGGGCGGCTCTGGAACAGGGCCTGACAGGCGTTCTCACCGTAGACACGGGTCTCTTCCGCACGCTGACGACGCAGCACTTCCGGATCGATAAAGCTTTTTCCGCTGATACCGCCGTGATCGGCTTTTTCGGTCGTCTCTTCACCGGGCGCGCGAGAAACGGTACGCCATGGCGATCCACCGTCGCGGACAAAATCATCGCGTTTGCGATCGTCACGCTTACGGTCATCACGTTTGCGGTCATCGCCGCGGTTATTTCTGTCATCGCGGGCGGGGCGACGGCCACCGTCTGCACGAGAAGACGCCGGACGCCCGCCACCTTTTCCGGTACGCGGATTTTGGGTGCGTTTATCAGAGTCATCATCACTGCGGACATACATCACTTTGACCTTGCCGCTTTTGTTTTTCATTTCGTCGTTCATGCTTTTCTCCACCAGCGCTGCGCGAAGCGCGCAGATTACCCGATGTGCAAGCTCATAGCCATAATTTCGTACAAAAGCCTGTGACTATTGTTCCCATTGAATAAAACGCGTTGTCGTTTCATACAGGCTCACTGATAATATGTAACATATCAGAAACATTATCGGCGTTCTGCCGTTGTTCCACGGCTCTATCAGAGGTTAGTTATGAATACCGTATGTGCCAACTGTCAGGCTTTAAACCGCATTCCGGACGATCGGATGGATGACGGTGCGAAATGCGGGCGTTGTGGCCACGAATTATTTGATGGCGATGTCATTAACGCGACGGGTGCTACGCTGGACAAACTCCTCAAGGACGATCTGCCTGTTGTGGTCGATTTCTGGGCACCGTGGTGCGGCCCCTGCCGTAACTTTGCGCCCATCTTCGAAGACGTAGCTGAAGAGCGCAGCGGGAAAATGCGTTTTGTCAAAGTGAATACCGAAGCGGAACGTGAACTCAGCGCCCGTTTTCGCATTCGCAGCATTCCAACCATTATGATTTTCAAAAATGGTGAAGTGATCGACATGCTCAATGGTGCAGTACCAAAAGCGCCTTTCGACAGCTGGTTAAACGAATCCCTGTAACATTCGCGGGGCATATCTTGTGCCCCGTTCTCTCCTCTGCGAAAATGGGGTTTTTCCTGCCTTTTCGCCCATGACTGATAACGCTGTACTTCAATTACGCGCCGAGCGCCTTGCGCGCGCCACCCGCCCTTTTCTGGCCCGAGGCAATCGTATTCGCCGCTGCCAGCGCTGCCTTTTACCGCTGAAAGTGTGTCTGTGCGAAACGCTTGCGCCGAGCGAGGCGAAAAGCCGCTTTTGTCTGGTCATGTTCGATACCGAACCGATGAAGCCCAGCAACACAGGGCGTTTGATCGCCGATATTCTACCCAACACCGCAGCGTTTCAGTGGTCGCGCACTGAGCCACCTCAGGCTCTGCTCGACCTGGTGGCAAGCCCGGACTATCAGCCCATGGTCGTTTTCCCGGCATCATATGCAGGCGAACAACGTCAGGTACTTACGGCGCCACCATCCGGTAAGCCGCCGCTGTTTATTATGCTCGACGGCACCTGGACCGAAGCAAGAAAGATGTTTCGCAAAAGCCCTTATCTTGATGCGCTGCCGGTGATTTCCGTCGATCTGTCGCGTGTTTCGGCCTATCGCTTGCGTGAAGCGCATGCCGACGGTCAATATTGCACCGCTGAAGTCGCCATAGCGCTACTGGATCTGGCGGGCGATACCCAGGCGGCCGGCGCGCTGGGCAGTCACTTCTCCTGCTTCCGCGAACGTTATCTTGCGGGAAAAACCGTTCATAAGGGTAGTGTCACAGCAACTGAGGCAGAAAGCGTTTAAAATCATCAGGTCGCTTGCATTCACAGGAGGCCTGCATGAGCCAGAGAGGGTTAGAAGCGCTACTCCGTCCGAAATCCATTGCCGTTATTGGCGCCTCGATGAAACCGGACCGCGCAGGGTATCTGATGATGCGCAATCTGCTGGCTGGCGGATTTAACGGCCCGGTCATGCCCGTTACGCCCGCTTATAAGGCGGTACAGGGGGTGCTGGCGTGGCCGGACGTGCAAAGTTTACCGTTTGTTCCCGACCTCGCCGTGCTCTGTACGCATGCGAAACGAAACCTCGAATTGCTTGAGTCGCTCGGTCAGAAAGGCTGTAAAACCTGCATTATTCTTTCCTCGCCTCCTGAACAGCAGCCCGAACTGCTGGCCTGCGCCAGCCGCTACCAGATGCGCATTCTTGGTCCAAATAGCCTCGGTCTGCTTGCGCCCTGGCAAGGGCTGAATGCCAGTTTTTCCCCGGTTCCGATCCGTAAAGGCAAACTGGCCTTTATTTCGCAGTCGGCTGCGGTATCCAATACCATCCTCGACTGGGCGCAGCAGCGTGAGATGGGCTTTTCCTATTTCATTGCCCTCGGCGACAGCCTGGACATTGACGTCGATGAGCTGTTGGATTTCCTGGCGCGTGACAGCAAAACCAGCGCTATCCTGCTCTACCTTGAACACCTGAGCGACGCCCGTCGTTTTGTGTCGGCGTCGCGTAGCGCATCACGTAATAAACCGATTCTGGTCATCAAAAGCGGGCGCAGCCCCGCGGCTCAGCGCCTGCTACATTCCCGTTCCGGGATGGATCCCGCATGGGATGCAGCGATCCAGCGCGCCGGTTTACTGCGGGTACAGGATACGCACGAGCTTTTTTCCGCCGTCGAAACGTTAAGCCACATGCGCCCCCTGCGCGGTGAAAAGCTGATGATTGTCAGCAACGGTGCAGCTCCCGCCGCCCTGGCGCTGGACGAGCTCTGGCTACGCAACGGCAAGCTGGCCACGCTGGGTGAAGAGACGCTCCAGCGCCTGCGGGATGCGTTACCGGGAAGCGTTGTTCCCGATAATCCCCTCGATTTGCGCGATGATGCCAGCAGCGATCGTTACATTAAGGCGATCACGATTTTGCTGGATAGCCAGGACTTTGATGCGCTGATGATTATCCATTCGCCCAGCGCGGTTGCGCCAGGCAGCGAAAGTGCGCGTGCGCTGATTGAGGCGGTCCGAAACCATCCCCGCGGTAAATACGTTACCCTGCTGACCAACTGGTGCGGCGAATTCTCCTCGCAGGAGGCACGGCGTCTGTTTAGTGAAGCCGGGTTGCCAACCTACCGTACCCCAGAGGGCACCATTACCGCGTTTATGCATATGGTTGAATACCGCCGCAACCAGAAGCAGCTGCGTGAAACGCCTGCCCTGCCGGGCAATCTCACCGCAAATTCGGTGGATGTGCACAGGCTTTTGCAGCAGGCCATCGAAGAGGGCGCCACTTCTCTTGATACACATGAGGTACAACCCATTCTTGGCAGTTATGGAATGCAAACCCTGCCCACCTGGATTGCCGGCGACAGCGCTGAGGCGGTACATATTGCTGAGCAGATTGGTTATCCGGTCGCGCTGAAGCTGCGCTCTCCCGATATTCCGCACAAATCGGATGTGCAGGGCGTCATGCTGTATCTGCGCACCGCGACAGAAGTACAACAGGCCGCGGATGCCATTATCGATCGCGTAAAAATGACGTGGCCACAGGCCAGGATCCACGGCCTGCTGGTGCAGAGCATGGCCAACCGTGCAGGTGCGCAGGAGCTGCGCGTGGTTGTCGAACACGATCCGGTTTTTGGTCCGCTCATTATGCTGGGTGAAGGCGGCGTTGAGTGGCGGCCAGAAGAACAGGCGGTTGTCGCGCTTCCCCCTCTGAACATGAACCTGGCGCGTTATTTAATTATTCAGGCCATCAAAAGCAAAAAAATCCGCGGGAGAAGCGCTCTGCGGCCGCTTGATATCGCCGGATTAAGCCAGTTTCTGGTGAAGGTCTCCAACCTCATTGTTGACTGTGCGGAGATCCAGCGCCTGGATATTCACCCCCTTCTTGCCTCCGGAAATGAATTTACCGCCCTGGACGTGACGCTGGATATTGCGCCCTATATCGGTGACCCGGAAAGCCGTCTCGCCATTCGTCCTTATCCTCTTCATCTGGAAGAGTGGGTGGAGATGAAAAATGGGGAGCGGGCGCTGTTTCGCCCTATCCTGCCGGAAGACGAGCCGCTGCTGCGGGCGTTCATCTCGCAGGTGACGAAGGAAGATTTGTACTATCGCTATTTCAGCGAAATCAATGAATTTACCCATGACGATTTAGCCAATATGACCCAGATCGACTACGATCGAGAAATGGCGATTGTGGCGGTCCGCCGTTCCGGAGCGGGAGAGGAGATCCTCGGCGTGACGCGTGCCATTTCCGACCCGGATAATGTGGATGCCGAGTTTGCCGTACTGGTGCGTTCCGATCTTAAGGGTTTGGGGTTGGGCAGACGGCTGCTCGAAAAACTCATTGGTTATACGCGCGATCACGGATTGTCACGCCTGAATGGCATTACTATGCCAAACAATCGGGGTATGGTGACCCTGGCGCGGAAGCTCGGTTTTGACGTTGATATCCAGCTGGATGAAGGCATTGTCTCTCTGTCCCTCAGCCTGACTTCGACGGATAAACAAGAGTAAGCTGCTGGAAATGTTACCCACTTTTACCGGCACTGGGGTATCATTGTCCGCTTATGTTGTTTGCCTGGTACAGACAACCCTTCAATGAACAGAGAAGAAACGCACTGTGATGTTGTCAAAATTTAAGCGTAATAAACATCAACAACACCTTGCTCAACTACCGAAGATTTCTCAGTCAGTTGATGATGTAGAGTTCTTTTATGCTCCCGCTCATTTCCGGGAGACGCTTCTTGAAAAGATTGCCAGCGCTACGCGACGTATTTGCATTGTGGCGCTCTATCTTGAACAAGATGAAGGTGGGCGTGCGATCCTCAACGCGCTCTATGAAGCGAAACGTCAGCGTCCGGAACTGGATGTTCGCGTGCTGGTTGACTGGCACCGTGCTCAGCGTGGCCGTATTGGTGCGGCTGCCTCGAATACCAATGCTGACTGGTATTGCCGCACGGCCAAGGAAAATCCGGGTATTGATATCCCGGTGTATGGCGTACCGGTGAATACCCGTGAAGCGCTTGGCGTTCTTCATTTTAAAGGATTTATCATTGATGACAGCGTCCTTTATAGCGGCGCCAGCCTGAATGATGTGTATCTCCATCAGCTCGATAAATACCGCTACGATCGCTACCATCTGATCCGCAATCCGCAGATGGCTGACATCATGTTCAACTGGGTTGATAAAAACCTGGTTCATGGTCGGGGTGTGCACCGTCTTGACGATCCTCATCGCCCGAAAAGCCCGGAAATCAAAAACGACGTTCGCTCCTTCCGCCAGGAACTGCGCGATGCGGTTTATCGTTTTCAGGGTGATGCCAGTAATGAAGAACTGTCCGTTACGCCTCTGGTAGGCCTGGGAAAATCCAGCCTGCTGAACAAGACCATCTTTCATTTGATGCCGTGCGCTGAGCATAAGCTCACCATCTGCACCCCGTACTTCAACCTTCCCGCCGTTCTGGTGCGTAATATCATTCAGCTGTTGCGTGATGGTAAAAAGGTGGAAATCATTGTCGGGGATAAAACGGCAAATGACTTTTTCATTCCGGAAGATCAGCCTTTCAAGATCATCGGCGCACTGCCTTATCTCTATGAGATTAACCTGCGCCGCTTCCTGAGCCGTTTACAGTACTATGTGAACACGGACCAGCTGGTTGTGCGTCTCTGGAAAGATGAAGACAACAGCTATCACCTCAAAGGGATGTGGGTGGATGACGAGTGGATGCTGCTGACCGGTAATAACCTGAACCCACGCGCCTGGCGTCTGGATCTGGAAAACGCCATCCTTATTCATGATCCTCAGCATGCGTTAGCCGCGAAACGCGATCGTGAGCTGGAGCTTATACGCACGCATACCACCGTGGTTCGTCATTATCGCGATCTGCAAAGCATCGCTGATTATCCGGTGAAAGTTCGCAAGCTGATTCGCCGTCTACGTCGGATCCGTATCGACCGCCTCATCAGCCGCATTCTGTAATACACGAGCCCTGTCATCGACGGGGCTTTTTTATGGAGTCTGTTAATGCGTACGCCTTTCCTGATAATCCCTCTTTTCCTGACCGGTTGCAGCCATATGGCTAATGATAACTGGTCGGGTCAGGATAAAGCTCAACACTTTCTGGCGTCTGCAATGTTGTCCGCTGCGGGTAATGAGTATGCGCTGCACCAGGGGTATAGCCGGGATCGAAGTGCCACAATGGGCCTGATGTTCTCCATCAGCCTGGGGGCATCAAAAGAACTTTGGGATAGCCGCCCCTCGGGAAGCGGCTGGAGCTGGAAAGATTTTGCCTGGGACGTAGCCGGGGCAACAACCGGCTACGCCGTCTGGCAGATGGCGCATTATTAAAGGCGGATCCCTTTTCCTTTACGATGCAGCATCAGGGAGACAATAAACGCCAGCGCCCCCATGATGGTGACATACCAGAAGAAGGTCGTTTCACTGCCCCATGACTTTAGGGATAGCGCGACATATTCTGCCGAACCGCCAAACAGGGCGTTAGCGACCGCATAAGAGAGGCCTACGCCCAGCGCCCTCACCTGTGCGGGAAACATTTCCGCTTTCAAAATGCCACTGATTGCCGTGTAAAAACTAATAATAATAAGTGCCACCATAATCAAAGCGAAAGCGGCATACGGAGAGGTTGTATGCTGTAGCGCCGTCAAAAGCGGAACAGTCCCCAGGGTGAGCATGCCACCAAAGATCAGCATGGAGGTGCGGCGACCTATTTTGTCCGACAGCGCGCCAACAATCGGCTGGATGAGCATAAAGACCAGTAACGCCACCGTCATGACGACACTCGCAACGTTAGCATGCATGCCCGTCGTGTTGACCAGATATTTTTGCATATAGGTGGTGAAGGTATAGAAGCTTAGCGAGCCTGCGGCGGTAAAGCCTAGTACCATCAAAAATGCTTTGCGGTTACGCCACAGCCCTTTCATCGAACCGGCTTCTTTCAGCGCCCTGACCTCCTGTTGGGAGGTTTCATCAAGCTGACGGCGTAACCACAGCGCCACAACCGCCAGGGCGGCCCCCAGGGCAAACGGTATGCGCCAGCCCCAGGCGCGTAAATCTTCATCGCTAAGGATTTGTTGAAGGATCACCACAACCAATAACGCCAGTAGCTGTCCGCCAATGAGGGTTACATACTGGAATGATGCATAGAAACCTTTGCGCCCTTCAACAGCCACTTCGCTCATGTATGTCGCGCTGGTGCCGTATTCGCCACCCACTGACAGCCCCTGGAACAGACGTGCCAGCAACAGCAACGCCGGTGCCCATGTTCCGATAGTGTCATATCCGGGAAGGCAGGCAATCACCAGCGAGCCGACGCACATCATGCATACGGAGATGAGCATGGATGTCTTGCGCCCTTTCCTGTCCGCGATCCTGCCGAACAGCCATCCGCCAATGGGACGCATCAGGAACCCGGCGGCAAAAACGCCTGCGGTTTGCAGAAGCTGCGTTGTGGTGTTCCCTGACGGGAAAAAGATATGCGCAAAGTAGAGTGAACAGAATGAATAGACGTAAAAATCAAACCACTCTACAAGGTTCCCCGATGAAGCTCCAACGATTGCCCAAACCCGACGGCGAGTATCCTTGCCTGCTAAACTGGTATTATCCGTATCTGCACTGGCTACGGTTTCTGTCATTTTAAAATCCCCTGTCTCACATTGCGGGCCATTGCCCACAAACAGTAAAACCGGATTTAAAACGAATCGTTAGGTAAATAAAATGTTTCCAATATGTTTCATTGGATTTTGTGAACTCGATCAGGTATCGAATTATTAGCGGACGTAGTAATTATCCCCACGCTTGCTGGTGAGCCTTTTTTCGCTGCAAATAATCTTCATCGGCACGAATTTTATCCCACCACGTTTTGAATACCGCAGCGGCCTCTGCTTTTACTGGATCGTGATCGAGGGGTTTGACCTGGCGCTTCTCATCATACTTTTTTCCGCCTTTATGATTGGCGTATCGCCGGGCACGGGTGTATCCCATCTGTATGAATTTACGCGCCATATCCATACCTACAAAATCGTTATTCCTGCGGTACTCTTCAAAGAGGGCGTAGATCTCTTCTGCCGAACGCGCTGCGACTTCAGCATTTTTATAACGCCAGTGTGGAAGGATTTCGCTTTTATAAGGCTCGACCATCAATACGCCCTGCTCACCCCGGCCCACCTGATACCGTTCGGGATGTTCGCGAAAATTAATATTGGCAAAATCTTGTTGATAATCAAAGGGACGAGTCAAAGCGGCACCATTGTTAAAATTGTTTTAACAATTGTAAGCCGGATAAGGGGAAGCCGCCATCCGGCATGTTTTCCGCGCCCAAAGCAAAAAACCCCGTACCTTACGGTACGGGGTTTTTCTTGTTTGATGCCTGGCAGTTCCCTACTCTCACATGGGGAGACCCCACACTACCATCGGCGCTACGGCGTTTCACTTCTGAGTTCGGCATGGGGTCAGGTGGGACCACCGCGCTACAGCCGCCAGGCAAATTCTTGTGCTCTGTCCTGTGTCTTTCGCACTGATACTGCGTTGGCTGCTCTCGTAAAGTCAGTCACATACCTCAGTATGCTCCTTCCTTTCCTTCGTTTGCCGCCTTGTCTCAGCGCAAAATCCTTCGGACTCTGAATCTAAGCTGAAAATTTCGTCTCTTCGCCAAAACAGCTTCGGCGTTGTAAGGTTAAGCCTCACGGTTCATTAGTATCGGTTAGCTCAACGCATCGCTGCGCTTACACACCCGACCTATCAACGTCGTCGTCTTCAACGTTCCTTCAGGAGACTCAAGGTCTCAGGGAGAACTCATCTCGGGGCAAGTTTCGTGCTTAGATGCTTTCAGCACTTATCTCTTCCGCATTTAGCTACCGGGCAGTGCCATTGGCATGACAACCCGAACACCAGTGATGCGTCCACTCCGGTCCTCTCGTACTAGGAGCAGCCCCCCTCAATTCTCCAGCGCCCACGGCAGATAGGGACCGAACTGTCTCACGACGTTCTAAACCCAGCTCGCGTACCACTTTAAATGGCGAACAGCCATACCCTTGGGACCTACTTCAGCCCCAGGATGTGATGAGCCGACATCGAGGTGCCAAACACCGCCGTCGATATGAACTCTTGGGCGGTATCAGCCTGTTATCCCCGGAGTACCTTTTATCCGTTGAGCGATGGCCCTTCCATTCAGAACCACCGGATCACTATGACCTGCTTTCGCACCTGCTCGCGCCGTCACGCTCGCAGTCAAGCTGGCTTATGCCATTGCACTAACCTCCTGATGTCCGACCAGGATTAGCCAACCTTCGTGCTCCTCCGTTACTCTTTGGGAGGAGACCGCCCCAGTCAAACTACCCACCAGACACTGTCCGCAACCCGGATCACGGGTCTACGTTAGAACACCAGCCATTAAAGGGTGGTATTTCAAGGATGGCTCCACGCAGACTGGCGTCCACGCTTCAAAGCCTCCCACCTATCCTACACATCAAGGACCAGTGTTCAGTGTCAAGCTATAGTAAAGGTTCACGGGGTCTTTCCGTCTTGCCGCGGGTACACTGCATCTTCACAGCGAGTTCAATTTCACTGAGTCTCGGGTGGAGACAGCCTGGCCATCATTACGCCATTCGTGCAGGTCGGAACTTACCCGACAAGGAATTTCGCTACCTTAGGACCGTTATAGTTACGGCCGCCGTTTACCGGGGCTTCGATCAAGAGCTTCGCGTTGCCGCTAACCCCATCAATTAACCTTCCGGCACCGGGCAGGCGTCACACCGTATACGTCCACTTTCGTGTTTGCACAGTGCTGTGTTTTTAATAAACAGTTGCAGCCAGCTGGTATCTTCGACTGATTTCAGCTCCGTCCGCAGGGACTTCACCTACATATCAGCGTGCCTTCTCCCGAAGTTACGGCACCATTTTGCCTAGTTCCTTCACCCGAGTTCTCTCAAGCGCCTTGGTATTCTCTACCTGACCACCTGTGTCGGTTTGGGGTACGATTTCGTGTTACCTGATGCTTAGAGGCTTTTCCTGGAAGCAGGGCATTTATCACTTCAGCACCGTAGTGCCTCGTCATCACACCTCAGCGTTAACAAGGTACCGGATTTACCTGGAACCTCCGCCTACATGCTTAAACCGGGACAACCGTCGCCCGGCTGACATAGCCTTCTCCGTCCCCCCTTCGCAGTAACACCAAGTACAGGAATATTAACCTGTTTCCCATCGACTACGCCTTTCGGCCTCGCCTTAGGGGTCGACTCACCCTGCCCCGATTAACGTTGGACAGGAACCCTTGGTCTTCCGGCGAGCGGGCTTTTCACCCGCTTTATCGTTACTTATGTCAGCATTCGCACTTCTGATACCTCCAGCATGCCTCACAGCACACCTTCAACGGCTTACAGAACGCTCCCCTACCCAACAACGCATAAGCGTCGCTGCCGCAGCTTCGGTGCATGGTTTAGCCCCGTTACATCTTCCGCGCAGGCCGACTCGACCAGTGAGCTATTACGCTTTCTTTAAATGATGGCTGCTTCTAAGCCAACATCCTGGCTGTCTGTGCCTTCCCACATCGTTTCCCACTTAACCATGACTTTGGGACCTTAGCTGGCGGTCTGGGTTGTTTCCCTCTTCACGACGGACGTTAGCACCCGCCGTGTGTCTCCCGTGATAACATTCTTCGGTATTCGTAGTTTGCATCGGGTTGGTAAGCCGGGATGGCCCCCTAGCCGAAACAGTGCTCTACCCCCGAAGATGAGTTCACGAGGCGCTACCTAAATAGCTTTCGGGGAGAACCAGCTATCTCCCGGTTTGATTGGCCTTTCACCCCCAGCCACAGGTCATCCGCTAATTTTTCAACATTAGTCGGTTCGGTCCTCCAGTTAGTGTTACCCAACCTTCAACCTGCCCATGGCTAGATCACCGGGTTTCGGGTCTATACCCTGCAACTTAACGCCCAGTTAAGACTCGGTTTCCCTTCGGCTCCCCTATACGGTTAACCTTGCTACAGAATATAAGTCGCTGACCCATTATACAAAAGGTACGCAGTCACACCCGAAGGTGCTCCCACTGCTTGTACGTACACGGTTTCAGGTTCTTTTTCACTCCCCTCGCCGGGGTTCTTTTCGCCTTTCCCTCACGGTACTGGTTCACTATCGGTCAGTCAGGAGTATTTAGCCTTGGAGGATGGTCCCCCCATATTCAGACAGGATACCACGTGTCCCGCCCTACTCTTCGAGTTCACAGCATGTGCATTTTCGTGTACGGGACTATCACCCTGTACCGTCGGACTTTCCAGACCGTTCCACTAACACACAAGCTGATTCAGACTCCGGGCTGCTCCCCGTTCGCTCGCCGCTACTGGGGGAATCTCGGTTGATTTCTTTTCCTCGGGGTACTTAGATGTTTCAGTTCCCCCGGTTCGCCTCGTTAACCTATGTATTCAGTTAACGATAGTGTGTCGGAACACACTGGGTTTCCCCATTCGGACATCGCCGGGTCAAAGGTTCATATCACCTCGCCGGCGCTTTTCGCAGATTAGCACGTCCTTCATCGCCTCTGACTGCCAGGGCATCCACCGTGTACGCTTAGTCGCTTAACCTCACAACCCGAAGATGTTTCACTTCTGATTGCGAAAATTTGAGAGACTCGAACACACATGAGCTGTGTGTCGTTTCAATTTTCAGCTTGATCCAGATTTTTAAAGAGCAAATATCTCAAACGTGACTCGCAAGTCAGTTTTGAGATATGACGGCAGGTGACTTTCACTCACGAACCAGCAAGTGGCGTCCCCTAGGGGATTCGAACCCCTGTTACCGCCGTGAAAGGGCGGTGTCCTGGGCCTCTAGACGAAGGGGACGTACAGTCTCAATCGCAAGACGCCTTGCTATTTACTTTTCATCAGACAATCTGTGTGAGCACTACAAAGGCAGGTTCTTTAAGGTAAGGAGGTGATCCAACCGCAGGTTCCCCTACGGTTACCTTGTTACGACTTCACCCCAGTCATGAATCACAAAGTGGTAAGCGCCCTCCCGAAGGTTAAGCTACCTACTTCTTTTGCAACCCACTCCCATGGTGTGACGGGCGGTGTGTACAAGGCCCGGGAACGTATTCACCGTGGCATTCTGATCCACGATTACTAGCGATTCCGACTTCATGGAGTCGAGTTGCAGACTCCAATCCGGACTACGACGCACTTTATGAGGTCCGCTTGCTCTCGCGAGGTCGCTTCTCTTTGTATGCGCCATTGTAGCACGTGTGTAGCCCTACTCGTAAGGGCCATGATGACTTGACGTCATCCCCACCTTCCTCCAGTTTATCACTGGCAGTCTCCTTTGAGTTCCCGGCCTAACCGCTGGCAACAAAGGATAAGGGTTGCGCTCGTTGCGGGACTTAACCCAACATTTCACAACACGAGCTGACGACAGCCATGCAGCACCTGTCTCAGAGTTCCCGAAGGCACCAAAGCATCTCTGCTAAGTTCTCTGGATGTCAAGAGTAGGTAAGGTTCTTCGCGTTGCATCGAATTAAACCACATGCTCCACCGCTTGTGCGGGCCCCCGTCAATTCATTTGAGTTTTAACCTTGCGGCCGTACTCCCCAGGCGGTCGACTTAACGCGTTAGCTCCGGAAGCCACGCCTCAAGGGCACAACCTCCAAGTCGACATCGTTTACGGCGTGGACTACCAGGGTATCTAATCCTGTTTGCTCCCCACGCTTTCGCACCTGAGCGTCAGTCTTTGTCCAGGGGGCCGCCTTCGCCACCGGTATTCCTCCAGATCTCTACGCATTTCACCGCTACACCTGGAATTCTACCCCCCTCTACAAGACTCTAGCCTGCCAGTTTCGAATGCAGTTCCCAGGTTGAGCCCGGGGATTTCACATCCGACTTGACAGACCGCCTGCGTGCGCTTTACGCCCAGTAATTCCGATTAACGCTTGCACCCTCCGTATTACCGCGGCTGCTGGCACGGAGTTAGCCGGTGCTTCTTCTGCGGGTAACGTCAATCGACAAGGTTATTAACCTTATCGCCTTCCTCCCCGCTGAAAGTACTTTACAACCCGAAGGCCTTCTTCATACACGCGGCATGGCTGCATCAGGCTTGCGCCCATTGTGCAATATTCCCCACTGCTGCCTCCCGTAGGAGTCTGGACCGTGTCTCAGTTCCAGTGTGGCTGGTCATCCTCTCAGACCAGCTAGGGATCGTCGCCTAGGTGAGCCGTTACCCCACCTACTAGCTAATCCCATCTGGGCACATCCGATGGCAAGAGGCCCGAAGGTCCCCCTCTTTGGTCTTGCGACGTTATGCGGTATTAGCTACCGTTTCCAGTAGTTATCCCCCTCCATCAGGCAGTTTCCCAGACATTACTCACCCGTCCGCCACTCGTCAGCGAAGCAGCAAGCTGCTTCCTGTTACCGTTCGACTTGCATGTGTTAGGCCTGCCGCCAGCGTTCAATCTGAGCCATGATCAAACTCTTCAATTTAAAAGTTTGATGCTCAATGAATTAAACTTCGTAATGAATTACGTGTTCACTCGTTGAGACTTGGTATTCATTTATCGTCCGAGGACGTTAAGAATCCATGTCACTTTGAGTGCCCACACAGATTGTCTGATAAATTGTTAAAGAGCAGTGCCGCTTCGTTTTCGCTGCGGCGCGGGGTGTGCATATTACGCTTTCCCGCTTCAGAGTCAAGCGTTTGTTTTGCTTTTCTCTGCTGACCCGGCGGCTTGCGTGCCGTTGTTCCGTGTAAGTGGAGGCGCATTATAGGGAGTTATTCTGAGGCTGCAAGTGCAAAGTGAAAATTATTTACCGACTGCTCACTTTCCAGGCAAAACACATCTCAGACATTAATTCTTGCCTGGTTTTTAAACAAAAACGAGCCGCAAGCGGCCCGTTTTTGCGTTTTGTGACTTACTGCACTGCCACAATTCGGTCTTCGTTGGCTTCCAGACGGATAACTTTGCCCGGAACCAGCTCCCCAGAGAGGATTTGTTGTGCCAGCGGGTTTTCGATCTGCTGCTGGATAGCACGTTTTAACGGACGCGCACCATAAACAGGATCGTAACCATTCTCGCTCAGCAGTTTCAGCGCATCATCCGAGATGTGGATTTCATACCCACGCTCTTCCAGACGTTTGTACAGACGCTGCAACTGGATCTGCGCAATCGACGCAATGTGTTTCTCACCCAGCGGATGGAACACGACCACTTCATCAATACGGTTGATGAACTCCGGACGGAAGTTTTGGCTGACCACACCCAGCACCAGATCTTTCATATGGCTGTAATCCAGCTCACCGAAGCGTTCCTGAATCAAATCGGAACCCAGGTTCGAGGTCATGATCACCACCGTGTTACGGAAGTCGACCGTTCTTCCCTGCCCATCCGTCAGACGCCCATCATCCAGCACCTGCAACAGAATGTTAAACACGTCAGGATGTGCCTTTTCTACTTCATCCAGCAGGATGACGGAATAAGGACGACGGCGAACCGCTTCCGTCAGATAACCGCCCTCTTCATAACCGACATATCCCGGAGGCGCACCGACCAGACGCGAGACGGCGTGTTTCTCCATAAACTCGGACATATCGATACGCACCATCGCGTCATCGCTGTCGAACATAAAGTTAGCCAGCGCTTTACACAGCTCGGTTTTACCGACACCGGTTGGCCCCAGGAACAGGAACGAGCCGATTGGACGATTCGGATCGGACAGCCCCGCACGGCTACGACGAATGGCGTTAGATACCGCTTCGACCGCTTCGTTCTGTCCAATGACGCGCTGATGCAGATCCTGCTCCATACGCAGCAGTTTCTCGCGTTCGCTTTCCATCATGCGAGCCACAGGAATACCCGTCCAGCGCGCCAGCACTTCGGCAATCTCGGCATCCGTCACTTTATTACGCAACAGACGCATGGTTTTGCCTTCTGATTGCGTGGCGATCTCAAGTTGTTTTTCCAGCTCAGGGATCTTGCCGTACTGTAGTTCGGACATCCGTGCCAGATCCCCTACGCGACGCGCCTGCTCAATGGCAATTTTAGCCTGCTCCAGCTCCGCCTTGATTGTCTGGGTGCCAGAGAGGGAGGCTTTCTCAGCTTTCCACTCTTCTTCCAGCTCAGAATACTGACGCTCTTTCTCGTCCAGTTCTTCGTTGAGCATATCAAGGCGTTTCTTGCTCGCTTCATCAGACTCTTTGTTCAGCGCCTGCTGTTCCAGCTTGAGCTGGATAATGCGGCGATCGAGTCGGTCCAGCTCTTCCGGTTTCGAGTCAATCTGCATACGGATGCTGGACGCCGCTTCATCAATAAGATCGATGGCTTTATCCGGCAACTGACGGTCGGCAATGTAACGATGCGAAAGCGTCGCCGCCGCAACGATGGCCGGGTCGGTGATCTGCACGTGATGGTGCAGCTCATAACGCTCTTTCAGACCACGCAAAATGGCGATGGTATCTTCAACGCTTGGTTCAGCGACAAATACCTTCTGGAAACGACGCTCCAGCGCGGCATCTTTTTCAATGTACTGACGATACTCGTCCAGCGTAGTGGCGCCGACGCAGTGAAGTTCACCACGCGCCAGCGCAGGTTTCAGCATGTTCCCGGCATCCATTGCGCCATCAGCTTTACCCGCCCCCACCATGGTGTGCAGTTCGTCGATAAACAGGATGACGTTACCTTCCTGTTTCGCCAGATCGTTCAGCACGCCTTTCAGACGCTCTTCAAATTCACCGCGGTATTTCGCCCCGGCCACCAGCGCGCCCATATCCAGCGCCAGTACGCGACGGCCTTTCAGCCCTTCGGGCACTTCGCCATTAACGATACGTTGCGCCAGCCCTTCAACGATGGCGGTTTTACCGACGCCTGGCTCACCAATCAGCACCGGGTTGTTTTTGGTACGGCGTTGCAATACCTGGATAGTCCGGCGAATTTCTTCGTCACGGCCGATCACCGGGTCAAGTTTGCCCTGCTCGGCACGTTCGGTCAGGTCGACCGTAAATTTCTTCAAAGCCTGACGTTGGTCTTCGGCTCCCTGGTCGTTCACGCTTTCACCTCCGCGCATTTTCTCAATCGCCTGGGTCACATTAGTGGTGGTTGCACCGGCGGATTTCAGCAGGTCGGTTAAGGTACCGCGTGATTCAAGCGCCGCCAGAACAAACAGCTCTGACGAAATAAAGTTGTCCCCACGTTTTTGCGCCAGCTTGTCGCAAAGGTTCAGCACGCGCACCAGATCTTGCGACGGCTGCACGTCGCCGCCGGTACCTTCTACCTGCGGTAAACGGCTCAGCGCCTGATCGATGGCGGTGCGTAACTGGCCGGCATTAATGCCAGCGGACGTTAATAAAGGACGTACCGATCCCCCTTCCTGATTCAGCAAGGCGCTCATTAAATGAAGAGGTTCGATAAATTGGTTGTCGTGCCCCAGTGCGAGGGACTGGGCATCGGCGAGAGCAAGCTGGAATTTATTAGTAAGACGATCCAGACGCATAACTCCTCCCATAACAGGTCAAATTTGCTACTGGAGATTAAATGAGGTCATCCCTCAATTATTCAAGGTTAATAACCTGAATTATGTGAAAAGAAAACGGCGCGTACCGGATCGTCTTGATTCTTTAGGTTATATCAGCCAAATGAAACTTGCCATACGGCCTGTCGTCTTGTCGCGGCGATAGGAGAAAAAATCACCCTTTTCGGTGAAGGTACAGCGATCTCCGCCGAAGATTTGAGTCACACCGACGTTATTCAGGCGCTGGCGGGCAAGCTGGTAAATATCGGCCAGATATTTATCTCCGGAAGCCACGAACGCTTCGACCGCTTGCGGATCTTTTTCCATAAAGGCATCGCGCACTTCGGGCCCGACCTCAAATGCCTGCGGGCCAATCGCCGGGCCAAGCCAGGCGATGAGATTTGCAGAATCGTCCTGGAAGCAGGCGACGGTCTCTTCCAGCACGCCTTCGCACAGGCCTCGCCATCCGGCGTGGGCAGCAGCCACTTCAGTTCCTGCCTGATTGCAGAACAACACCGGCAGGCAATCAGCGGTCATCACCGCGCAAACCGTTCCCGGCGTATTGCTGTACGAAGCATCGGCGCGTTTAGACGCATAGGGCTCACCCGTCAGCTTAAGCACCGCTTTACCGTGCACCTGCTCAAGCCAGACCGGTTTTGAAGGAAGGTTTCCCGCAGCAAAGAGGCGTTTACGGTTCTCTTCAACGTGCTCCAGGTTATCGCCACAATGCGCACCGAGGTTCAGAGACTCCCACGCGCCCTGGCTCACGCCACCGATACGGGTTGAACTACAGGCGGCCACGCCTTCAGGCAGTGGCCACTCCGGGACAATCAGTTTGGTCATAACCAGTCCACGTGATCCTTATGTTCTTCGAAATCTGCGCGCATCGCGTCGATAAGTTCCACCATATCCTGTGGGATCGGCGCATGCCATTCCATCTGAATTCCGGTGATTGGGTGGTAAAGACGCAGCATCGTCGCATGCAGCGCCTGGCGATCGAATTTACGCAGCACGGAGATGAATTCATCCGATGCGCCCTTTGGTGGACGCGGACGACCGCCGTAAACCGGGTCACCCACCAGCGGATGGGTAATATGCGCCATGTGCACGCGGATCTGGTGAGTACGCCCGGTTTCCAGGCGCAGACGCAGGCGCGTATGAATACGGAAATGTTCCATGATGCGGTAATGGGTCACCGCCGGTTTGCCCATCGGGTGTACGGACATATGCGTACGCTTGGTTGGGTGACGGCTGATAGGCTCTTCCACCGTGCCGCCAGAGGTCATATGACCAATCGCCACCGCTTCATACTCACGGGTGATTTCGCGCAGTTGCAACGATTCCACCAGGCGAGTCTGGGCGGGAACCGTCTTCGCCACCACCATCAGACCCGTGGTGTCTTTATCCAGACGGTGAACAATACCGGCACGCGGTACGTCGGCAATCGGCGGATAATAATGAAGGAGTGCGTTAAGTACCGTACCGTCAGGATTGCCCGCGCCCGGGTGAACAACAAAGTCGCGCGGCTTGTTGATGACCAGAATGTCGTCATCTTCGTAGACGATATCCAGCGGGATATCCTGCGGCTCGAAGCGGATTTCCTCTTCGATTTCAGCATTGATGGCGACAGCTTCCCCACCAAACACTTTCTCTTTTGGTTTGTCCCAGATCTTGCCGTTTACCAGCACGCGCTGGTCAAGGATCCATTCTTTTATGCGTGAACGCGAATAATCAGGGAACAATTCGGCCAAAGCCTGATCTAAGCGTTGACCGAGCTGATTTTCGGAGACTGTTGCGGTGAGTTCTACTCGTTGTGCCATAAACTGCTTCTTCGTTTAACGTTGGGTTTTACGGCTTTGCCGTTTAATATAGTGTGCTATTGTAGCTGGTCTTAATCGGGAGCAGGAACTGAGTTTCTCCCGGACAAACATTTGAGGAAAGTCAAAACGTCATGACGCGCATGAAATATCTGGTGGCAGCGGCCACGTTGAGCCTGGCTTTGGTGGGCTGCTCCGGTTCGAATGAACAGGTCCCTGACAATCCGCCGAATGAAATCTATGCGACTGCACAACAAAAGTTGCAGGACGGTAACTGGAAACAGGCGATAACGCAACTGGAAGCG
This sequence comes from Enterobacter cloacae complex sp. AR_0002, assembly GCF_001922365.1. Taxonomy (NCBI): domain Bacteria; kingdom Pseudomonadati; phylum Pseudomonadota; class Gammaproteobacteria; order Enterobacterales; family Enterobacteriaceae; genus Enterobacter; species Enterobacter cloacae complex sp. AR_0002. The sequence continues at coordinate 122,303 of NZ_CP018814.1, read as the reverse complement.
TTGGATAATCGCTATCCGTTTGGTCCGTATTCGCAGCAGGTACAGTTAGATCTTATCTACGCCTACTACAAAAATGCCGATCTGCCGCTGGCTCAGGCAACGATCGATCGTTTCATGCGTCTGAACCCTACCCATCCTAACATCGATTACGTGATGTACATGCGCGGCCTGACTAACATGGCGCTGGATGACAGTGCATTGCAGGGCTTCTTCGGGGTGGATCGTTCAGACCGTGACCCGCAACATGCGCGTGATGCTTTCAATGACTTCTCCAAACTGGTGCGTAGCTACCCGAACAGCCAGTACATTACCGATGCCACTAAGCGTCTGGTGTTCCTGAAAGATCGTCTGGCGAAATATGAGTACTCCGTTGCGGAATACTACACCCGCCGTGGCGCATGGGTTGCCGTGGTTAACCGTGTAGAAGGCATGCTGCGTGATTATCCGGATACCCAAGCCACGCGTGATGGCCTGAAGCTGATGGAAAATGCGTATCGCCAGATGCAGATGACGGCTCAGGCTGACAAAGTGGCGAAAATCATCGCCGCGAACAGCAGCAACACCTGATACCGCTACAACGCATAACGGCAGCCCGCGGGCTGCCGTTTTTTTATTCTTTCAGACTTACGCTGAAGCGGTTTAGCTTCAACACATCCATTCAACTATGACCGCAATTGTTGGCTTCGACAAGGTAAATCTCACCTCTTCCTGCCCTGCCTCACAAAAAAGATTCCCTGACAAAAACCGACAAAATAACGTGATCTAAATCACACATTTTGACATTGGGTCGGGTATGCTGGAATCACCAAGACGGAAAGACAAGAGGTAAAATTTATGACAATGAACATTACCAGTAAACAAATGGAAATTACTCCGGCAATCCGCCAGCACGTCGCAGACCGTCTCGCCAAACTGGATAAATGGCAAACACATTTGATTAATCCACATATCATCCTGTCCAAGGAGCCGCAGGGTTTCATCGCTGATGCAACTATCAATACTCCAAACGGCCATCTGGTCGCCAGCGCAAAACACGAGGATATGTACACCGCAATTAACGATTTGATCAACAAGCTGGAACGGCAGCTCAATAAAGTGCAACACAAAGGTGAAGCACGTCGCGCCGCAACCTCGGTGAAAGACGCCAGCTTCGCGGAAGAAGTTGAAGAAGAGTAATCCTCTAAAATTGAGTGTACCGACAACGCGCCTTCGGGCGCGTTTTTTATTGACAGGATCAAAACAGTGCAGGTACTTTAACCCTATCAATTTCAGGATGACCTTATGAAACAGACGCCGTTTTTCTTCGCATTCTTTTTTACCTTCCCCTGACCGGGAGGCGTTTCGTCGTGTGATAAAGAATGCGAAGACGAACAACAAGGCCTCCCACACCGGGAGGCCTTTTTTATTGATAACGATAAAATGAGACAGACAACACTATGACACCGGAAAACCCGCTCCTGGATTTACGCGTAAAAATCAGTGCACTCGACGAAAAATTACTGGCCCTGCTGGCCGAACGCCGCGCGCTCGCCATTGAAGTGGGCAAAGCGAAGCTCGAGTCCCATCGGCCGGTGCGCGATATCGATCGCGAACGTGATTTACTGGAACGGTTGATTCAACTCGGCAAAGCGCATCATCTGGATGCGCACTACATCACCCGCCTGTTCCAGCTCATCATTGAAGATTCCGTTCTGACGCAACAGGCCCTGCTCCAGCAGCATCTGAACAAAACCAACCCGCACTCTGCTCGTATCGCTTTCCTCGGCCCGAAAGGCTCCTATTCTCATCTGGCGGCTCGCCAGTACGCAGCCCGCCATTTCGAAGAGTTTATTGAGAGCGGTTGCGCGAAATTTGCAGACATTTTCAACCAGGTCGAAACCGGCCAGGCAGATTACGCCGTGGTGCCTATTGAGAACACCAGTTCCGGCGCCATCAACGATGTTTACGATTTGCTCCAGCACACCAGCCTGTCGTTAGTCGGCGAGTTGACCATCCCTATCGATCACTGTGTGCTGGTCTCTGGCTCAACCGATCTGAGTCAGATCGAAACGGTGTACAGTCACCCGCAGCCGTTCCAGCAGTGCAGCCAGTTCCTGAACCGTTATCCGCACTGGAAAATTGAGTACACCGAAAGCACCTCGGCGGCGATGGAAAAAGTGGCGCAGGCAAACTCTCCTGCCGTCGCGGCTCTCGGTAGCGAAGCGGGCGGCGCGCTGTATGGCTTACAGGTGCTGGAACGCAATCTGGCCAACCAGACGCAGAATATCACCCGTTTCGTGGTTCTGGCCCGCAAGGCCATCAACGTGTCGGACCAGGTCCCGGCGAAAACCACCCTGTTGATGGCGACCGGCCAGCAGGCGGGTGCGCTGGTTGAAGCGCTGCTGGTGCTGCGTAATCACAACCTGATCATGACGAAGCTGGAATCCCGCCCAATACATGGCAACCCGTGGGAAGAGATGTTCTATCTCGACGTTCAGGCCAACCTGGAGTCTGCATCCATGCAGAAAGCCCTGCGCGAACTGGGCGAGATCACACGCTCCATGAAAGTGCTGGGCTGCTATCCGAGCGAAACCGTGGTCCCGGTCGATCCGGCTTAATGTTCGATAAAGCGGCTTTTCTTCATCCCTGCCACATTTACAGGCAGGGTGAAGATGGCACCGGAAAGCGGGTATTTCTCCAGCTCCTCCGCCTCCATATTTTCCCGCGTGGTGGTGATAAACAGCGTTTTCATATCGTCGCCGCCAAAGCAGACCATTGTCGGGCAGCGTACCGGCAGCCGGTGCTCTTCCAGCTGTTCGCCTTGCGGTGAAAACCGTGCGATACGCCAGCCGTCAAACAGTGCGCTCCAGTAGCAGCCTTCCTCATCCATTGCCGCACCGTCGGGAATACCGTCTCCCTCGCTAAACCGGCGAAACTCTTCGCGCTTACCGGGTTCCCCCTGCTCATCAAGCGGCGTACGGTAGATCACACCGTTCGGCGTATCAGAAGTAAACATCCACCGTTTGTCAGGACTAAACGCTAAACCGTTATGCCCCTGGATATCGCACTGGATCACTTTCGGCGTCAGGTCGTTGTCGATACGCATCAACATGGCCCCGTTATAATCTCCCGGCCCCCAGAACGTGCCCGCATAAAACCGTCCCTGATGATCGGTACCGCCATCGTTAAAACGTGCAAGCTGCGGGTTGGATGGGTTATCGCAAACCTTACGCTGGAGCAGGCCGTGTTTATCGGTCAGCCAGATGGCGTTTCGCATCGCGACGATAAATCCGCCGCGTTCACGCAGGGCAAAACACCCAACTTCTTCATGGAATGAGAGCACCGAGTGTTCCGCGGTGGGCAGATGGTACCGATGGATCTCCCCTTCCAGGATATCCGCCCAGTAGAGCGCCTTCTCTTCTGCACTCCACGTCGGGCATTCAGGCAGATGCCCGGTATAGTTCAACAGCAGCTGCGGTTCAGCCATGACAGTTCCCCAAAATGAAAAAAGCCAGCAATGCTGGTTTAATTTTAGACGCAAAAGACTGAAACAAAAGGATTTGTTTCTGACGATGTCCACACGTCGTCCACACATCGAAAAAAGCCCTGCCATGTGCGGGGCTTTACTTTTTGTTTTAAGCGGTGCAAGAATAAGTCTCAACAATATGTTTAATAAGGAAATTAATTTGAAACCCTTCAAAACGGTAGTTTTGTTAGCCCTTACCCTGACTTCCTTCACCGCACTAGCAAATGATACTTCTACCTTGAAAAAGTCCCTTAAGCCATGGCAACCCGTAGAGGTCTCGAAAAGTGGCGACACATTGACGGTTGTTTTAAATGAGAACCAGATAACATCTGATGTGTATGAAACTGTTATCAGCTCAGGTGCCTGTATGGATATTTGGACAAAAGACGTCCCTACAAAATATCTTCAAACGGTTAAGGAGCTTCGTATTCTCAATAAGCATAAAGCTCAGGGCTATGTTTTGGAGAAACCGCTAAGCACCTGTAATGAAATGGGTAAAGAGCAGCCCGAAAGAGCCAAAGTTATAATGCTTGCAAACACTCATCTTTTTTGACTAATCGCATATAAAAAGCCCCGCATTTGCGGGGTTTTCTTTTGGTCACATCCAGTGGATTTGTTGCTGGCCTGACTGCGTAGGGTGCGGCGGCGCTGGTACCACTTCACCCGGCGAAACGATAAAGCGCTCGACCGTCTCAGTGGTGACGAACGTGCAACTGCAATTGATGTTTGTGCACTGATGATACCGCTCTTTTGTCGTATCGGAAAAATAGCGACTTGTGCGAGCGTGGGCGGCGTAATGGCATTTAGGGCAGTGGAACATGGCGAACACCTCAGAGCGTTATTGATGAACCAATTTTAACCATTAAATCTTTACATATCAAATACATATAATACATTTATTGCGTTAGATCTTCGCTTTCATACTCTACATCCGAAACCTTAACCTCAAGCTCTAAGCCCGTCGTGTAGCCGCTCCCGTTAAGGTAGTGCACCACCCGGCTGATTACCCAGGCCTGCTCGTCTATAACGCGCTTAAAGCCTCTGACCGCTATCGGTGTCTCAGGAAATAAATCTGCCCGACCAATAGCCAGCGAGATTGAAAACTCCGCGACTCCGCGCTGAATTTTGTCCCACTTCGCCTGAGCTGCACGCATGGCCTGCGCCTTTGTCGCGTAGATGGTCGTCAGCTCCAGCACGTTCTCAGACTCACCGACCATATACTCGCCCTCGCGCGCCTCCTGCTCTTTTTTGGCTCTGGCCTTTGAGGTGGTTTTTGTCGCTTTTGGATGTTGCAGCGCGCGCAGGTGCTGCTCCTTCGGCTTGCGCTTGAGCTTCACCTTTTGCTTTTGCGGCTTCGGGTCTTTTGTGTGCAGCCATTTCGCCGTTACGCCGGTGTAGGCTTCGCGGTCAGCAATCGCAAACTGATGACGGTCGCCGTCGCCGCGTTCGATGGTCATCTGCGGGATGGGCTTGCCACTGGCCGTCCTGCCGGTACCGGCTTTCAGGAACAGCAGTTTCCCCGCTTTCACCGACACTGATGCACCGTTACGGTCAGCCAGGCGGGACAGAAACACCGCGTCGGATTCCTGCGCCTGGTCAATATGAGGCACGGGGATCGCTTTCAGCGTGTCAGCCACGCTGGCCGTGAGTTTGTTGCGCGCTGCGATGGTCTCAACAATGACACCGAGCGTGGTGTCATGCCATGACTGTTCCCGGCGGGAGTTCAGCGTGCCGCGAAAATCAGCGCTGCGCCCCCTGATGGTCAGCGTATCAGGCGCGCCACGGTGCTCGATTTCGTCGACCGTGAAACTGCCCTTATTCAGCAAGGCTGAGCCCTGCCAGCCCAGCCACAGCGTCAGTTTTGCACCGCGCGGCGGCAGCTCGACAAGCCCGTCGGTGTCGTCAAGCTCGATGTCGAGCTGGTCAGCCTCGAATCCACGATTGTCCGTCATGGTCAGACTGATTAGCCGGTCGCTGAAATTCTGCGTGATATCATCGCCATCGAGCGTGAGCATAAACGCCGGAGCAATCTGCGCCCCGGCCTGAATATTCAGACCCGTAATCATCCCGCCAGCCCTCCAATCCAGTTACCGGCAGACGTCACCAGATTGTCGGCCTGCGTTTTCAGGTCGCCGTAAATCGCCGCGAGCGAGTCATCGACCCGTTTCAGCGAGAGGCTAAACTCAATTTTTCTGGCCGCGCCGTCGCTGAATAATTCGGTGTGCGTGTGGGTCACTTTATCGATGACATACATACCGTGGATCATGCCCGTTCCGTCAATTAGCGGCCATGCCCTCCCTTCGTCGGCCATCAGTTCGACAGTCGTCAGCGACAGGCGTCCGCCGGTGATTTCGGGGTACAGCACGCCCGAGAGCGTGCGCGAGGTTTCCCCCTCGCCGAGATACTGATAAGCCGGGGGTTTACCGATGCGGTCATTTGACGCCCATCGGTAATCCTTCGAATATTGCATGGACTGATGCGGCAGCGTGCGGCGTTCAAACACAAATAAACCCAGTACCATTAACATGTTTTAGCCCTCATCCGTCATGGCGCATACTTGAGCGTTGGCGTGCTCTTTCTTCCCGGTCGAGTTTTTCGACTGCTTCCCGAAGCTGCCGGTCGAGGTCAGTTCCCGGCGCAACGCCACCCGACAGAGTAATGTTGTATTCACGCTTGCTCTGGTCGACATAGGACCGGCCAGCAGGCGCCGTCACTGGCTGGTACATCTGATAACCGCCATAAACGGACGTCTGCGGAATATAAGACCCGCTTTGCGCACCGGCTGCGGCACTGGCTTTAGCGGCAGTCTGGTCGAGGCCGTCCGACTCTTTTTTGATGACCCCGAGCTTTTCCAGCAGCCAGTCGACGCCACTGCGTAACTTATTGAATGAACGGAGCGGCAGCATCAGCGCATCAGCCAGTGTTTTGCCGACCACCACACCGACATTTTTGAAACGATCGAGCGTTTCCTGTGTCGCCTTAACCGGTGCTATCAGGTCAGTGAACCACTGCCAGACCCCGCGCAATTTCTCGATGATGGAATCAAACACCGGCGTCAGCGGCGAGAAGATTTCCGCCACCGGCGCAAATGCCGCTTTAAGCCCCTCCACCACGCCCGAAAAGAATGCGCTGATGGGCTCCCAGTATTTACGAATCAGGAGCGCCCCGGCCACCACCGCACCGGCGACCGCGACCACCGGCAGACTGATTGCACCGACAGCAGTCACTATTGCGCCACCGGCAACGGTAAAGACCGTTCCCAGCAGACCTGCGGCGGCGATAATGGCGTTAATCCCCATCACCACCGGCCACGCAATCAGGCCAATCCCGCCAATCACACCAATCAGCGCCAGTGCGCCACCGGCTACAACACCGATAGTGGTCGCCAGTGATTTATTGCGGGTGATCCAGCCATCGAGTTTCAAAACATATCGCGTGGCCGTCTGCGTCAGTTTGCGCAGAGCGTCGTTTTGCTGGTCAAACAGGTCAGTTCCCACGGCCTCATAAGCAGACTGAAACTCTTTAAAGTCGCCGCCGAGATTGTCCTGCATGATTTTGACCAGCTCCTCGGTTTTACCGTCCGAAGCTTTAAACGCTGCGGTGAGTTTGTCGAGCTTGCCGGTTGACGCTGCGGTCATCAGCACCGCTGCCGCCGAGCTGGCCTCTTCACCGAAGATGGTTTTCATGTACTCGCCGCGCTGGCTGGTACCGAGATTGTTTTTCTCAAAACTGCGCTGCATTTCCTTCAGGATGGAAAATATCGGGCGCGTGTTTCCTCTGGCATCAGACGTTTTGACGCCGAGCTCTTTGATAGCCTCAAAGGCTTTACCGGTCGGCGCCTGTAGGCGGCTCAGGATTGCACGGCTACCCGTTCCCGCCATCGAGCCGGTAATTTTCGCATCGTGCAACGCACCGACCATCGCGGCGGTTTGCTCGATACTGACCCCGGCATTTTTCGCCACTGGCGCGGCATAGGTCAGCGCATCACTCAGCCCGTCAAAGTCGGCGGCGGTTTTGTTCATCGTCATCGACAGCACGTCGCCAATGTGGGCGATCTGGTCGTTAGAAAGCTGAAACGCAGATTTCATCCCTGTCAGCAGGGCGGCGTTTTCCTCCATCGAGCGCTGATTCGACAATGCCATATTCAGCGTGACCGGCGTCGCCGCCTGAATGGCATCAGCATCCCCGCCACTTTTGGCGATGATGATTTGTGCACTCGCTGCATCGTCCGCAGATGCGGCGGTATTGTCACCGAGCTGCCTGGCTTGTTTGCGTAACGCCTCCATTTCGGGCGACTGTTTGTCGACGCCGAGCACAGCTTGCAGCTCAGAGTTTTTCTGTGCAAACGAATAGCCAGGCATCAGCAGTTTTACCCCGGCCATGGTGCCAGCCGTGGCAATTCCGACACCGGCAGCACCAGCCGCCGCCGCACTACCCGCAAGGGATTTACCGGTCTGATACCGCTCTTTAACCCGGCTCAGCTTTGCCTGTTGCTGACTGACCCGCGCCAGCGCCTCACGTTGCCGGTTAAGCTGCGCAGTAGTCTCACTGATGCTGGTTTTAAGGCGACGCTCGTCAGCCGACAGCGTGCGGGTGTTTATCCCGGCCTGAGCAAGCTCGGTGCGCTGGCGCTGTACCGACTGCCTGAGCCCGTTATATTTGAGTTGCAGGTCAGCGGCGGATTTTTTTGCCGCCTCCATCGCGCGCGCCTGCGCTTTGGTGGGGTTTTCCGTGTTTTTAAACTGGACGGCAAGCTCTGCGGCCTCCTGTTTCGCTTTATTAAGCGACTGACCGGTCACGGCAAGCTGTGCGCTCGCTTTCCTGAATCCGTCGATTCGGGACGCCTGCGCGTTAAGGTCGCGCAGGGTCGTCTGTGAGTTGCGGATATCGCCAGCGAGGGATTTGCTGGCGTTCTGGATAGCTTTTAGCGGTCGGCTTGCCCGGTCTACTGCGTTAAGCAGTACCTCGATTCTGACGTTATTGCTCATAGTGGTTTCCGCTTCGCTGTAGCGCCTTGTCGCGCCATGTGAGGAGCTCGGTCACGCTCAGGGAATACAGCTCTGATGGCGGCCAGTGAAAAATCACCGCGATATCCGCCATCAGGTCATCGACAGAAAGTTTTGCGGGGAACGTCAGCGAGCCGAAGATGGCGACAAAAAACCAATCACCTCAGCGGCGAACTGCATCAGGTCTGAGGCATCGAGACGGGCAATTTCATGCTCGGTGAGTGCCGGGTAGGTCATACGCGGCAGCACCTTAATCAGCGCGTCAACGTCAGAGCTTGCCAGCGAGGCCAGCGACACCCCGCGCAGGGTTCCCGCGTTAGGTTTTGAAACCGTCACCTCTCCGATTTTTTGCTCACCGCGCATGAGGGGGTTATCGAGGATCACGACGTGTGGCTTTTTGGTTTCGGTGACTTCAGTTTCTGTAACGCCGGTTTCGATGTTGTTTTCCATGATGTTGCTCTCGTCAAAGTTAAGTGACCGGCCAGCCTGACTGACCGGTTAAGGGGGTTACAGGCCAATGGCTTTGCGATGCTCTGCCAGACGGTCGACGCCGTCGACTTTCAGCACCATGTTGATGACGTCAATCTCGATGACCTCCCTGCCGTCAATCGTGAGCTGGTAGTACGCGCATTCGGTCGAGATTTTGGTCGTGCCGCTTTCGCCCTGTTTGTTTTCGCCGCCGTCGTACTCCTTGTGACGGCCACGCATGACCACCTCAACGGCAGAAATCGCGCCGGTGTCATCGCGTTGGTATGAGCCGGTAAAGCGCAACGGTACGCTGTCCGCGCCCGGTGAGGCGTACTGCGCCCACAGCTCGACGTCAGGCAGACCGCCGAGTGTCCACTCGCACGACAGCGCATCGTCATCGAGACCGAGGTCAATCGACACCGAGCCCGGCATCCCGCCGCCGCGGTATTTCTCAAGCTTACGGGTCAGCTTTGGCAGGGTGACGGATTCAACAACGCCCATGTAGCTCAGGCCATCGTTGAACATGTTCAGGTATTTCAGCTTGCGTGGTAATGCCATGCTCAGAGCTCCTTAGCTGTTGACCGACTCTGACAGGTTCGCCAGATAGGTATCAGTGATGCGCTGGCGCAGGGTCAGGTTTTCCAGCGGCGGGACGGGGGTGTAGTCGTAATCGATATACAGTTTCCCCACCTTGAGCGTTTCCACGCTGTTTGACTCCGGGTCGTACCAGCAGAAGCCGTCAACGATATAGCCGTTGTTTTTCAGCTCGCGGAATTTCGCATTGATACCGGCGACGATGTCGCGGATAAGCGTTGCGGTGACGGGTTTATCAATCGCCCAGGCGTGCGCCTCCGCCATCGTGTCGGCCAGCACCTGCGCCGTGCGGGTGTAGTTTTCAAAAAGGAATAACGGATCGTCGGAGCAGGTACGGTTGCCCCAGAATTTAAAGCCGTCGTTACGAATCAGCGTGGTGACACCGGCCTGATTCAACAGATTCGCGTCGGTGGCCTTCTCCTGCAAGTCCCACGAGACCGAGGCACTGACGCCGGTGACGCCATTCACGCCGACGTTAGACAGCGTTTTGTGCCAGCCCGTCTCCTGGTCGATTTTGGCACGCAGGCCGAGCGCGCGGGCGGTCGCCCATGCAATATCGGTCTGATTCGCCGTGGTGTCCCACGCCAGAAAATCAGGGTGAATGACCATCAGCTCGCGCTGGCTGAAATTCTCACGGTAGGCGATGGCTTCGGAAATGGTCTTGCAGCCCCACGCGCTGATATAACCAAATGCGCGCAGGCTCTGACAGGTCGCCGCGAGCGCGGTCGCCACTTCCAGAGAATCCAGCCCCGGCACGCCGAGAATACGCGGCTTGACGCCGGTGACGGTTTTGGCGGTCAACAGCGCTTTAAGCCCGGTGTATTTGCCGTTTTCGTCGGTCGTGCCGATGATGTTGGAAATGGTTTCTTTCTGCGCCGCTTCCGGGTCGTCCGGGTCTTCAATACCTTCGGCAACGCGCACAACCACAACGACCGGCTTGCACTGGTCAGCAATGGCTTGCAGGGATTTTGACAGGGTGCCGAGCTTACCGGCTTTACCGATAGCGTTCTGCACGCTGGTAATCAGCACCGGCTCATTTAGCGGGAATGTTGAATCGTCAGCATCGCTGGCGGTGCAGACCATGCCGATGATAGCCGTCGAAACGGTGGAAATGGTGCGCGTGCCATCGTTAATCTCGATGACCTCGACGCCGTGATGATAGTCGCTCATCCGTTTAACTCCGTGGTTAAGGGGTGCAACTATTTTCTGTTGTGTGTGAGGTGTGAGAAACGAAAGGCCGTTGGGGGAATGACAGCACAACGCACAGCGACCGGTTGTGGTGTGCGGGAATGGTTATTGATCGTTATCAGCGATCAATAACGGTTAATTGATCGCTGATAACCATTATCAATGAATGGGTATTGTCGCTATCGTTTCGCCATTAACGAGGAAGCGATAATGACGATTTTACTCTGGGTTATTGGTTGTCTGGCTGCATGGTGGCTCTTTGGCTTTTGCTGGCTCAGACTGTTTGTCGGTGATGAAACAGAAAAAGACTATGAAGAATGCCCCTATGATTAAACCCGCTTAACGCGGGTTTTTTATTACTCTGTTAACGGCGATTCAGGCCATTCAATTTCGTCAGGCTCACTGGTATCAACCCGGTTAAGTAAAACCCGGTATTTCTTCCACGCCGACAGGCTCGCCATTTCCTCTTCTGTCGCCATCGACAAATCGACCGCATCCTGCAATGGTGCTATGGCCTGAGCTGCAACAGACAAGAGCTGCGCCTTTAATGCCTCAGCTTTTTCGATAGCTTCCTCGCGGGTAGGCGGCGCGATGTCGACCCATTCCATACATTCTGATTCAACATTGTACCGAGGCGCTTTCCGGTCAGGTGAAACCATAAAGGTTTCATATTCGGCATCGGATATTGCCATCAGGTCTGACGGCACGGGAATACCCTGTTCCTCATAGGTTCTGACAGTTTCCTCAAGGTAAAAGCTTTTATCTGTATTGCTGAAATATTTCTGCATATCAGTAACCCGTTACGTTTAAATAAAATGTTCCATTGCAGTTATGGGTTTCAATTTTCACCTGATTTTTACCGACAGGCGAACAGAGGTAAAAGGATGCGGAGTTATTACCCCCTGCACCGTGATAACTCGAACCGATACCGAGAATCCCGTTAGGGAACGACGTAGGTAGTGTCACGGTTACAGTGGCATTGTTGCCGACCGAGATATTTCTCACAGACTGCATAAACACAGCACCGTTGCCGTGCGTGTAGTAAGCGCTGTTATTGCCTGTCGTCGTTTTACCAACCCCGTAACGCGCATCCGACTCCGCTTTGGTATAAGCCTGACCCGCCGGGGTGTAATTGCCCTTTGGCTGATAGGTGTTTCTCAGATATGCATCAAGCCACTGGTTTCCCCATTTCGAACCATAGATATTGCCGTCAGCAGTGAAGCGGGCTTTGCCTCCGCCTGCCTGTACTTCACCGCTGGAATACACAATACTTCCATTGATTCGCCCATTTACGACCAACTGAACACCGTTTGAGGGATGACGTTCAATGTAAGCTTTCCAGCCGGCATCATCTGCAAATTCTATCCTGTTGCCGCGACTCGCATCACCGCCCCAGTAAATTCGGCCGTTTCGGGGGTTGGCGCCAGTTTTCTCAGACGTGATACCACTACCGTTTTTAAAGGTGAGAGTGCTGCTTACTGATGCGCCTGCATTCATGTTGAAGAGCATATAACTCGTTATGCCACTGTTCAGGAATCGCATTACCTGCTTGCTGTTGGCATAAACATCCAGCACACCATCTCCGTTCTGTTTGAAACCGGTGTCATTATCGCCCAGAGCAATAGAGTTCCCCCCAAGGCCGCTGACCACACCCAGCCCAAGACCGCCGTTAACGACTGCACCATTACCCAGCGTCACTCTGCCATTAGTGAGATCTGCATAAAATGGACGCAGTGAACTTATGCCGCCATTTTCCCCCTGGTCTTTTGCTGTCGGAATTAGGTAAAAATTATTTTCTGAACGGCGAAAAATCATTCCGTATGCCGCATCGTAAATGCGCAACGCATCAGCAGCGCGAATCTTAAGCCCCCCGGTCATTGCATCGCCGCCCTTATTCACGGCATTAATATCAGCCGGGGAGGGTTTATTGGCCGCATCATACTGTTTAACCCAGGCTGACCACGTCCCGCTGTAAAGCGAGCGAATGTACGAGCGGGAGCTGTTATAAATCCGGTAAATCTGCGTGATACCGGCATGCTTATAAACTTCCAGCGAACCGGCGTTAGCTTCTGGATAGTTCCTGCCGGTTTGAGCCTGCGCGTTCGCTGGCTGGTAATACAGTCCCGCCGTGGTGTAGGCGTTCAGGTCGGCGGCATTGCCAATTGCCACGGCCTGCCCGTTGAAAATATCCTGCGCCGTAATGCTGATATCGGAAGACAGCGCCCTGCCGTTTACCTTACGCCCTGACGGTACGCGCCCGTTGGCGTTGTCATTCGCGGCCTTAACGGCTTTCGGCGTTGCCGCCAGCGCCTCAGACGTGCTGTCGGTCGCGCTACTGAGCTGGACAATACCCTTTTGCGCCGTGGTGGCGTCCTGAGCCGTATATTTCCCTTTCGCAAGGTCATACGCCGCTTTAACTGCTTTCGGCGTCGCTGCGACGCTCTCAGACGTGCTGTCGGTCGCGCTACTAAGCTGGACGATACCCTTTTGCGCCGTGGTGGCGTCCTGAGCCGTATATTTCCCTTTCGCAAGGTCATACGCCGCCTTAACTGCTTTTGGCGTCGCTGCGACGCTCTCAGACGCGCTGTCGGTCGCACTGCTTAACTGAGTGAACCCCTTAGCGGTGAGCGTGGCGTCAGGATGGCGGCGGGACTTCTCATGCTCAGCGAGCTTGTCGTCGACGTAGTCCTGCGTTGCCATCACCGTTGAGGTGTCGATGGTCAGCTCGACTGACTCGATGTCGCTCACCATAATTACCATTCGCACGGTCTGCGCACGGCCTGACCCCTCCGCCAGCGCTGGCTTGTAGCTTTCGGCCATATTACCGACCGCTATCAGCGTGCCGGTGTCGTCATAGAGTCCGAGCTCACGCATCCAGAAACCGCCGGTCTCAGGCGGGATGAGCAGCTCCGCCACGACATAATTTTTGTGCTTATTGTCCTGGCTGATTTTGTTCAGCGCATGACGCCAGACCTCTTTAACGAGTTTTGTCTGGTTTGGGTCAGGCACCGGCAGCGTACCGCCGCCGTCACCGACGGCCATCGCCGTAAAATTGACTTTTTTCCCGTTCGGGACGGTCGCTGCGGCCAGCTTGATTGCACCGGCTTTGGTGATGACCGTTTTATATTTCACTGTCATTGTGCTCTCACTTATCCGGGGTAAACCGTGATGATGTCGCCGTCATAGCTCAGGGCGCCGGTGTACAGATAGCCGGGAATGTCCTGAATAATATTGAGGCCGATAAGATGGCGGCTGGCTGGCTTTGCATCGGCAATAAGCCGCTCCATTTCGTAATACATTTCCTCGGTGATGCCGGTCTCCAGCACACCGATATCGAGTCGAAACGTGCCGGGCGGATCGTTTGTCTGCCACCACTCAGACACGTTTATCAGGTAGCCGAGCGGCTCCACGACGCGGCGCACTGCCCCAATCGTTCCTTTGTGTGCGTGGATATACCAGGCATTGCGGATCACATCCCGTTTGGTGGCCTCCGGCCAGTTCTCATCCCAGCGGTCAACGGAAAACGCCCACGCCAGCCACGGCAAGAGGTTTGCCGGGCAGTCGTCCGGGCTCCAGAGTCGGCGCAGGGGGACGGGGGTATTTTCGATTTCAGCGCAGGCGCGCGCCGCCGCCAACTCAAGCGGCGAGGAGCCAACCGGCAACAGTCGTGTGTCATTCATCATTACCCCCTATGGTGACGCTGTACTCGCTGCACCATGACGCCTGCGTTTCATCGAGAACGATGTCAGCCACCGGCGCGGCCAGCTCGACACGCTGCACGCCCTCGACGTGGAGCGCCGCATAGATGGCCGATTTACGGATGTCACGCCCGAGCCGGTGCTGCGCGGTGATATACGCCTGTAACTTTGCTTTTGCCGCACTGAGCACAGGCTCACTTTCGGGGCCGGGGTAAAGGTAAAGCGATGCAGTGATTTTGTAGTCGACGATTTTCGCTGACTGCACGGTCACGCGGTCGGCCACCGGCCTGACGTCCTCGTCGTTCAGGGCATCGCGCACGATAGCGAGCAGCTCGTCAGAGGCCACGCCGTTATTTTCACGCGACAGCACGGACACGGTCACACACGCAGGCTCAGGACTGATGACGGAAATATCCGCGACACGCCCGTCGGCGCTGCGGCCATGAAACTGATATGCACCGGTTGAGCCTGCGGTACTCAGTCCTTCAAAAGCCTGTTGGATGCGCAGACGGTAGTCTGTATTCGACTCCATTACGGCTGGCGTGGGCGGAAACGTCGTGTCGTCTGCCGGGGTGATGACGAGGCGCTCGACGTTATAATTTCCGCCTATCTGGTCAAGGTCGGCATCTTCTGCATACGCCAGCATGACCGCACGCGCGGCCTCGTTGACGCGCTGGCGCCAGATAACCTCCCGATAGGCGTTTTCCTCCAGCAGCTTAACAATCGGCTCTGATTCGAGGGTCAGCGTGCGCGCGACTGCCTCCTGTTGTTCCTCCGGGTATAACGAGACGAGCGTCGCCTTGCGCTCTGCGAGGATGGTCTCATAGTCCAGCACTTCCACGACATCAGGCGCGGCGAGCTGGTTAAGGTCAACAATTGCCATAGCGTTTAACTCAGTGGAATGGTGAGGGAAAAGGGCTGGCCGTTAGCCGAGCGCGTGCCGGTGATATCGACATACAGCCCGCCGTCGGTCTCCGACCGCTCAAAGGTGATGGTTGTCAGACTGACGCGCGGCTCCCACTTCTGGATCGCGGAATAGCACGCGGCCATAATCTGCAATCGCAGTGCCGGTGTCTGCGGCTGGTCAATCAGTGCAGACAGAAGCGAGCCGTATTCACGGCGCATGACACGCGAGCCAACCGGCGTGACGAGAATGTCGCGCACGCTTTGCCTGATATGCTCGACCTCAGAGATACTGAGGCCGGTCTGGCTGTTCATTCCCAGATAACGCACCGTCATTGCGTCCCCTTAGTCCAGCTTCCGCCGCTCTGTACGTTGCCGTGTGCATGGTCATCCACCTGCACGCCGTTTGAGGTCAGTTTCCCGCCGGTGTGCTCGATGTTCCCGGACATCTTCCCGCCTTTCTGCACTTCGAGCGTGCCGGTCGTCAGCTTGTTGGTACACAACACCTCGGGTGAATCGAGCGTGATACGGGTCGAGGCTTTTACCAGCACCACCGGCACGGTGGCCGTGATGGAATCCGACGCAGTAACGTCTGCGGTTTTGATACCTGACACGGTGAGCGCACTGTTTTCGGGTTCGTACTCAATGACCGCGCCATCAGGGAAGGTAACGTGAAGCGCATCGGGTGAGGCTGACGGCGCGGGATTGTCATCTGAGAAAATGCCCGGCAGCACAAAGGCCGTATCGAGCTCACCGCCGATGGCCAGCAATAACACCTGCTCGCCAACGGACGGAGCCCACCACACGCGAGAGCGACCGGCGCGACAGGTGAGCCAGTTAAGCCAGGTGGTTTGCATGCCGCCGGTCTGGACACGACACAACCCCTCGTCGTGGTCGACGTCGGTTACGATGCCGGTGCGGATGAGGTTGCGGATCGCCCGAGCGATTTCCTGTAGAGAATTTAAATTATTCATACGGGAAGGATGCCGCCGGGCAAGGCCAGCGACAATTAAGTCGGGTTTTGTGGCGGATGTAACAACAAACGATTTTTTCTCTGCAAAATTCGGCAAATGCCTATCTGATTTAAATTATTTGCTCCATAATGAATTATGTGATTGTTATTCGATAATGACAATTTATTGCGATATAACTAAGTTGATTACATATCCAGCAGGTAATAATGAATAAATCAGAACATTGTAAAGAAGTATACGCTTATTTTGGATTGGCCATGTTCCGCGCACAATGCGTGGAGCAATCAATAATTCAATTGCTTATCTTTTTAGTATTTTTTAAAGAAAACGCTACGAAAATTTCGTCAATAGAAAAATGGGAGCTGGATTTTGATAATTTTGATAAAACCATGTCAAAGAAAACCATGGGGCATCTTTTAGGTGCGCTAAGGGATTTAGGGGTTCTAAATGAAATAATTGAAAGCACACTATCAAAAGCCTTGATTAAAAGAAATTGGCTAGCGCATGGTTATTTCGCAGATCGCGCCATTGAGTTTTTAAATGAAAGAGGTAGAAATCAAATGATAGATGAGCTTGAGGGTATCATAGAGTTGTTTAACTTAGCTGAGGACCTTCTTCAGCCGATTTCGAATAAACTTGCATTGCAGTATGGTTTAACTAACGAAAAGCTGGAAGAAATAAAAAATGAAATTTACCCCTCTGAAATTGATGATATATAATTAAATTTAGGCGCTGTTCACAAACCCATTGATAGTACAATTCATTTCACAGGTATTGATGAGCAGCACCAATGCACATCATGAAAAACCAGAAATATCTTGTTCAAGCTCTTTAACAGATGAGTTTATTTTATACTTAAACGTTCTGACTACTGACGCTGCACTCAAACTATTTGCCTTTTCCTTACCTATCCATAATGCAATAATTTCTCTTTGCTGTTCGATTGCTAAGTCATCAAAATTCGGGATATATTTATGTGAGTTTTTTTCTCCTCGCCGCCATTCATAGTATGTTTTAATTAATGACTTTGGTTTAATGTCTGACTTTAATCCAAAGCGTTTCACTAGGTTATCAATAGTATGATTGACACACCTAAGCTGAGTTGTAGTAGAAATCTGAGAGAAGTAAGCAACCCATCCCATTCTCTTACCGTTAAAAATACATCCAGTAATGCGTAGATTAAGCTTCCACTGGCAATATGCTAATGCCTTTTCTTTTTCTTTCTTGCTTTCAGCCCTAACGAGAGCGTGTCTATAGGCAGTAAATATCTTTGCCAGAGATGACTCAAATCTTAATATGCTGTCCTTTTTAATACTTATACCCTTATCGCTAATTTCGTAACCCAAAAAATTGAAAGGAACACTTAGTATACCTACTACAGATTTAGATCCCTCTTCTTCGAGTGGATGAGGTGAGAGACCAATATTTTTCAATTTATCGATAATTAAATTGGCTAAATCAGATGCTCGACCGATTGGAGTAAGCACTAAAATATCATCAACGTATCGTTTATACCAAATATCTTTGATACCTTCGATTTCAGCATCAATATTTTGAAGTGCGATTTCTGCTAAAATATTTGAGATCGATAAACCTTGAGGAACCCCTCTCAAACTTGCGGCGCTTCCTTTACTTCCTTTTGACTCATTAACTGTTGGAGTGGAAATAGCCTTATTAATTAGCAGGCGAAATTCAGGCTTTCTAATTTTTTGCTTAATTGACGCCGTTATTAATTCATGTGGTATGGAAGGGTAGAAATTTTTAAGATCAATCTTAGCAAATTCATAATAATTACCAGATTTAACAGCATTATCAAGTGATTCAATTACTACCTGAGGTAGTGATAGTTTCGCATCAGGATATACTTTAACTAAAGCATCGCATAGAGCTCGTAATGTTATACGATCTCGTACTGTAGGAATTGATATTTGCCTAGGAAATGCATGAGCTCCTTTAGAGATTAACTTTTCCTTATAGGCAGTAAATTTGTAATTACCATTAAAAACTTTTTTGGATATTAGAGAGACTTCTTTAGCACATTCCTTTTCAAACGAAGCAGGCCTAACCCTATCAATACCGATAGCACCAGTTTCTTTAATTTTATCAAAATATAAGGATCTTAGGTATTTTTCACTAAAACACTTTTTAAATACCCGCGCCGCATTGCTCATAAAGACACCATCCAATTATTAGAGGGGCAAGATATACCAAGATTAATATGATATATTTGATTACGCAAGTAATATATACATGTGCAAACTCTTTCCAGTCAGGCTTGCGAGTAGTTAAAGCTCTAAAGTTTTTCACTCGAAAAACCTTATCATCCATATCGCTATGATTATCTACCTCATTAAGCAACTCATTATATTTAACTATATCTTCGCTTGCTGTCTGCCCTCTGGTATAGATTACATTATAAAGGTTTTGTAATGCCAAATAATTACCGCGCATGTTAATTGCGCGACCGCGAAAGTTTCTGTTTGCAACAGATAATGACACACCAAGCAAAGCAATGGATAAAATAGCGCTAAAAATATCTGTATCACTTCCTAGCAACGTAGGGAATCGTATAACAATAACCGACAGGGCTGCACCTAGCACTGCATACCAAACTAGAATAAATTGTGAATGAGAATCCATCCATTCCAAGCGATGGTAGGCTTGAATTCTTGCCTTATAAGTAAACCATACTTTATCTAACATGAGATATCTCCATTTAAAAGAAGAGAGAGGCAGGAGGGTTTGGATACTTTGAACATCCCGTAGGATCATGAGTTAAACTCAACAGCTAACGCTGTTCTTTATCAGAGCCGCCCTTACTTGTAGTAAGAGGAAATGCCTGCCTCTCTCTCAGCTTTTATATACCATGACGCTGCCTATGAATCAACCTACAATGATAGGACGAATACGGCAGATATGATCTAAAACACTATATAAATATTTTAGGTTTTAGATTAAACCTCATCTATTTTTTTTAAAATGAAATTCTCAATAGCACTTAAATCTTCCTTACAAAATCCTAATAGCTGTCGTTCCGGGTACTGCATAACCTTAGCATTAGGGTTTGGCCTGTCTTTGAGGCCGTACTGATGGACGCGCGCGATACGCTGCACTTTTCCGGTAAATTCCACCACAGCACCGTTTTCACGGCCACTGGTTTTCATGTACCGGTTAGTGCGCAGTTTTTGAAACATCGCCCGTTTAATTCGACCTTTTTTGGCTCTCAGGGGCTGGCGCTTTCGCGCCTGATACGGTGAGCCATCGGGGGCTTTTTGCTGTTTGATACGTTGCTGTTGCGCCGTTCTGAGTTGCTTCGCAATCTCACCGGCAAGCTTCCGACGCCCTGCGGGTGACAGGGCAGCAAGCAGCCCCGCGAGCTGGTTATCAAAGGTTTTAAAGTCACTCATCCCACTTGCTCACCAGTTCACCGTTGATATAGAGCTCTTTTGGACGCGTGACGGGTTCAGGCGGTGGCGGCTCCGGGGCATAGCTCACATGCAGCGCGCCGTTTTCCTCCCTGATGATGGTGCGCTCGGTGAGCTGGAGGCTGATACTGATATCAACCGTATCCTCGTCGTTTAAATCCATCTGGAAGCGGTAGCCCTTTTTATGCCCCTCATCGAGCGTGCAGATATCCGGCTGGTTTTCCCTGAGCCACGCCGCCACCGGCACGAAAATCAAATCAGGGTCGCCAACAAAATCGCACACGATCACATTCAGGGTGTAAATTTTCTCGTGGGACAGGGAGGCCGCGAGCCGTGCATCGATATTCCCCTCGTCGGCAAAAATGCGCATCATCTCGGGGTTGGTTTTAAGCTGCGGGACGGCGTCAGTTAGCGCTTTTCGCAGGCTGATTGCTTTCTTCATCGAGTTTATCCTGACAGGCTTTGACGGTTTCAATCTGTAACGCGCAGGCGGCGAGCGCGTGCTCAAGCCTGCGGATATCTGCACTCAGGTCGCCATTAGTGGCCGGGTCGCTTCCCGGCATCGGGCAATAGCTCACTTTCGGGCAGGCGCTGTAAACAATGACCGGCGGAGGCGCAACCGGCGCGGGTGTGCAGCCTGCGCACAACATCAGGCAGCTCAGCGCTGTACCAGCGGCGTAACGTTTCATTTTCATTCATCAGTCTCGTAATGGTTTCTTCCCGGCGCACGGCCATCGCACCGGCAGCAATCAGCTCACCACGTAAACTGACCTGTGCGGTTTCATTTTGCCTGGCGATTCCCTGCGAAACGGAAAGCTGATTTTTCAGCATTCCGATCACGTTTTTCTGTTCGGTCGCGACCTTATTTGCCCGGTCAAATGAGCGCCGAAGATTACCGTTCTCATGCTTTAACCAGAGCACAGCCGCCAGTGCCAGACCTGCGGCAATCAACATCACAATGAATCTGGACACAGCCCCGCCTCCTCAATGCGCTGACGGTATGAGGTGCGCACCCCCGTAAAGGTCAGGACGCAAATCAGGTAAAGCAGCGCGGTAAAGATCCAGCCAGCGCCGAGCAGACACCCTATGGTTACGACAAAAATAATAAGAGACCATGCGCGACGCGCCTTTGAGGGCTTGTTGCAGAAAACAGCGCGGAAGATTTTCATTATTCCGGGTTTTACCGGAATACCTTTCCCCGCATTTCGTAGCCAGTGGTCAAAAACAGCCACACCGGCGAGGCTCGCTGTAATACAGACAACACAGCCAAACAGCGCCCACGCTGCAACAAAATTAAGTGCTGCACTTTGCGGCGAAGCCAGCCCCCATAGCAGGAATACAGCCAGCAGAACATCTAACATCAGAGAACGTAAAAATTTTTTCATTGAGAAACTCCTTTCATACAATAAGCACGCTCACGCGCGCGGCGATTTTCCAGCCCTTTATTGATTGAGCCATTCACATAAACCCAGCGGGTGAGCTGGTCGCACGCCTGCCACCATTGGTGACGCTTGAGGTATGAGACCAGCGTCGACCGGCAGGCCGCGCCGGTTCCCACATTGAATGAGAAGCTGACCAGCGCGTCGTAAATGTGCTGCGGCATTTCTACCGGCACGCAGACTGCGAGACGCTTCTCGACGTTCATCACATCCGCGACGAGGTTCGCCGCCGCCTGACGTTCTGTGATTTCCCCTTTCGGGACGACACCGGCAGTGTGGCCGATGCCTGACGTCCACACTCCCGCGCTGCACTGGTAAGGCGTCAGGCGACAACCTTCGAGGTCGGCAATCAGCGCCAGCCCCTCGGGCGAGGTGTTAAGCAGACGAAAGTCAGGCATCAGCGCCGCCAGCGCCAGCACTGCGGCCACACTGCAACGTTTAACGATTGATTTCACGAATAGCCCCCTTGTCGAGTCCGAGTGACGTCAGATAGAGGTACGTTTTGCGCTTAAACCAGTAATTCGTCAGCGCGGTAAAAATGGCGCATCCGCCGCCCACGTAAAGCGCCATCTTTTCGGGCGATATTGCGCCGAGGTACGCCAGCGCGACGGCCAGCCAGTAGGCGATAAACGTGGTGATTTTCTCCATACTCAGTCCCATAGATTCACCGTTTCGGTTCTGGCCGCGCTGTCGGTCTCGGGCAGTTCAATTGCCGTGCCGTGTGGCAGGATGACGCCGAGCTCAGACAGGCCGGGATTCGCTTCTAAGACGGTTTCGACCACGCCCTCGGTGCGCCCGTAGTACCGCACACAAATCGCGTCGAGGGTGTCGCCCTGTAGCGCATACGCTTTCATCAGATTTGCCCCACAATGCAGCGCGCTTTGTCCTGGATGCGCGCCACAGACCAGCGCATATCCCGCCACATTTCATCGATAGTGCTGTCGATGCTGTCGGCCTTTTTGTCGCCTCTGGCGGTCGCATCCACGCCGCGAAAACGCTCGTAAAGCGTGGCGGTCGTCATGGCACACACGGCGTTGAAGTAATGGAATACGCGCACGCTTTCGCCGTCGAGCCTGTCGGTCGGGACATCCGCCAGTGTGGCGTAACCGGCATCGAGCTGACGCTCGCGCCATTCGCCCAGCTCCGCGTTCGTCTCTGCGATGGCGGTTTTAATTGCCCGGCGCAGGCGCACAGGGGAAACGGTCTGCTCTAAACGCATTTCCTCACGCACGCGCTTCGGATCAACATCAGGAAAAAACGGGGTGTTTTTGATTACCGGCTCGCTCACGCCCGGCGGCGGTATCACCACGCCCGGCACATCCTGCGGCTCTTTGTTTTGCTCAATAATCAGCGTCGTCATGACAACCTCGGGTAATAGGTGGGCGGTGGACGCCGGTCGCAGTCAGGGCAAATGATACCCGCATTGACCGGCGTGCCGCCCGGCTCGGGGAGCGCTCGGTTAACCTGCGGCTTTTGCCGCCTTTGGTGGACGCCCGCGCCGTGCCGCCGGTTTAGCGGCAGGTTTGCGCGTGCGCGGTTTAGTCGTTTTGGTTTTTGGTGCCGGTTCGGGTTTTGGCCTGAGCTGGCGCGCTAACTGCTCGATATCCTTTTTCACACCGATAGTGCGCTCTAACTGGATCGCACGTTGCAGGTGTGCCAGCGCCTCGGGGAGTTGATTCGAATCACGCAGGACATAGCCGGTGATTTTGTGCAGCTTTGCGCGCACGATATCGGGCATGTCAGCGCGTTCTGTCAGTGCAATAGTGTCGAGCAGGCTCGCCAGTTCGACCGGCTGTTTTGCAGCAAGCAGGCGCTGCGCGGCCAGTGCCACCTCTTCGGCCAGCAGGTAAGGCGTAGGACGTCGACCGGTCGGCATGGTCAGACCCCAGGTCATGGCGTAACGGGCAATCTCCAGCGCCCCGGCGATATCGTCAGCATCGAGACGCCACAGCATGACCGTCATGACGATGTCATCCTGTGCGCCCTTGCCGTTTGCGAGGACGCCAGCGACCCACGGCAGGTAGAACGGCAGCAGCTCGCGCTTTTTGTCTGCCTTTCGCTCATTGGATCTGATTTGTTTCAGCGTGCGGTTGTCTGCGGCCAGCTTAACGAGCATCTGCTCATAGGCAGTTGCATTGCGCAGCGGGACAGCAGCCCGCCGCGCTGTTTCAGAGGCCGAGACCCGCATCATGTGACGCGCTGCGGGACTCGTCATGGCTTACTCTCCGCTTTCCGGTGCAGCAGGTGCGGTGAAGTCACCTAGCTTGATATTTTCAATCAGGCAACCGGCAGCGTATGCCTCGACCACGTAATCGGTATTCATTGACTCGTAGTTTTCGATGCGGTCTTTCTTCGGGTTTTCGATGATGCTGCGGCGATGCGCGTCATCCATGAAGTAGATAGACAGGTTATCGAGACGCGTCACCATCAGGGCATTCGCCGGGAAGTAAGGCACGCGCACGGCTGGCAGGTTGCCGATTCGCTTCTGGCTGATGATGATGTCAGCGGCCAGCGACTCGCTGTTTTCCTGCTCTTTGTTGACGATAGGGAAGTATTTATCCGCCATCAGCTTGCGACCGGTGATGACAACCAGCTCCGGGTCATCCTGATAAATCTCGTCAATCAGGTTGCCGGTGGCATCCATGACCAGCGCGTCGAGGTTCGCATAGTCGCCGTTTTTACCCACGCGGATCACATCGGAAATGACCGCGCCGTCCTCGTCGGTGATTTTTGACATCACACGCGCTGGCGCTTCATTGCGATACTTCTGCAACCAGCCCACCGCCACATCCTGAAGCATCGGATTTTTTTTGCGGTCAGATTTTGCGGCACGCTCAATGCCGTTGAAACCGGCCATGATGAAATCGAGCGCCTGACGCTTGATAATGGCGTTACGGATACGGGTCTGGAAGTCCTGGAATCGCGCCCACAGGTCGAGCTGTTTATAGCGGATATGGAAGTCAAAGTTAATCTGCGCGCACTCGTATTTGTTGGACTCCAGCGCGGTAAAATCAGCGGTTTCACGCTCGCCATCGCCGTCAGTATCGGCGGTGCTCGCGATTGTGCCGTTAACGCCCACACCGACCTTTTCGCCTTTCAGCTCGTCGACCGGCACGATGTTGATTTTCGTAAGGAATGAGGACGATTCCTGCACGGTGTCCATCATGGTTTGCGTGACCGACGGCTCGACGGTAAATTTCTTCGCCACGTCATCGGTGGAAATGTCGTTCAGCTCCGCGACGCGGGTCAGGTAGGCATTGAATTTAAAGCGGGTTTGTTTACGCATGGTTTTTCCTGTTCGGGTAATAGGTATCAGGCCGGGCAGCGCGCCCGGCGGGTTATCAGCAGTTGGTCAGCAGCTCGTCGCCCGTACCACCTTTTGAAAGCTCGCGACGCGGCTGGCGCTGGCTTTCGGTGTTATCGAGGGAGTTTTTGAGGTCGTTAAACGCCTGCGCGCTTTCTTCGGCCTTGCTGGTCACGTCCTGCTTAAGCTGAGCCAGTTCGGTCTCAAGCTCGGTGACGCGCTGGTCGGTGGCGGTGAGGTTGTTTTGCACCAGCTCGGTGACGGTCGTCACAGCCTCATGCACATCTGCAAGACGAGCGTCGTCGCTGGCCTGTTTACGGCTGAAAATGGCCTTTACCTTGTCGGTCAGGCTGTTGAGCATGGTGTCGGGAACGTCTTCAAATTCCAGCTCAGCGAGTGAGGCCACAGAGAAGAGATCGCCCGGCTGGTCTTTTTTACCGGCGAGCGGGTTCTGCGTGGCGCGGCTACAGAATTCGAGGTATTCGGTGCCGAGGCTTGCCGGGTCATCGGTGACGGCGAGGCCAACCAGATAGCACTTGCCACTGTTGGCAAAATTCGGGCGGATCTCCATGGAGGTGTAAACCTTCTGCCCGGCCTTAACCATGCTGACCAGCTCGTCAAGGGGCTGGATTTTGCCAAACAACGCCTTTTTGCCGTCGAGCGCAGAGCCATCGCTGATAACCTCCGCTTTTAGCTCGACTACATCGCCGTATCGCTTAAACAGACTGTCAGGCAGCAGCCCCCGGATATGTTCGAGGTTAATGCGGCAGCCGTAGACGCGCGGGTCGAACGTATCGGCCATTTCCTGAATGTCATCAGCACTGATGACGCGGCCATCGCAGGTGTCACCCTCGACGCCGATGCGAAACCATTTAGAAACTTTCTTTGCCATTGTTCAGGTGTCCTGATGTTGGGTTTTCGGGTCGGGGTTAGTTTCCCGACTCAGCCCCTCATCAGCCACCTGTTGCGGAAGTGCAACCCCTGACACAACAGGGGTTTAGCGATTAAGTACGGTCATTTCCTTAGCCTTGCCTCGTAACATCAAAACGAGGTAAGCATGACCATTTCAACTGACCTTTCATTACTCAATGACCCGCGACGACAGGCGCGGCTGTTGTACTGGCAGGGGTTCGCCGTGCCGCAAATCTGCGACATGCTGGAACTCAAGCGCCCCACGGTGCAGAGCTGGAAACAGCGTGATAGATGGGAGGAAACCGCGCCGATTAACCGCGTTGAGTCGACGTTAGAGGCGCGTCTCATCCAGCTTTATGCCAAGCCCGACCTGACGCCGCACGACTTTAAGGTCGCTGATTTTCTGTCGCGCCAGATGGAGCGCCTCGCGCGTGTGAACCGCTACGCCCAGACCGGAAACGAGGTGGATTTAAACCCCAACATTGCCAGCCGCAACAAAGGGGATCGCAAAAAGCCGAAACGTAATTTCTTCAGTGAAGAAGCGATTGAAAAGCTGGAAGAGATTTTCTTTGACCAGTCGTTTGAGTATCAGCTCAACTGGCATAAGGCAGGCATCGCGCACCGCATTCGCCACATCCTCAAATCGCGCCAGATTGGCGCAACGTTCTACTTTGCGCGCGAAGCGCTCCTGCGCGCCCTTAAGACCGGCCATAACCAGATATTTTTGTCAGCCAGTAAAACGCAGGCTTACGTTTTCCGTAAGTACATCATCGCTTTTGCGCGTCTGGTCGACGTCGACCTGTCAGGCGACCCGATTGTCATCGGCAACAACGGCGCAGAGCTGATTTTCCTCGGGACCAATTCCAACACTGCGCAGAGTCACAACGGTGACCTGTACGTCGATGAAATTTTCTGGATACCGAATTTCCAGAAGCTGCGAAAAGTCGCCTCCGGTATGGCCTCACAGTCGCACCTTCGCACCACCTATTTTTCGACGCCGTCCACGCTGGCGCACGGCGCTTATCCGTTCTGGTCAGGGGAGCTGTTTAACCGTGGCCGCAGTAACCGCGACGAACGTGTCGACATCGATATCAGTCATCAGGCGCTTGCCGGGGGCATGTTATGCGGGGACGGCCAGTGGCGGCAGATTGTCACCATTGAGGACGCGCTCGCCGGTGGCTGCACCCTGTTTAACCTCGACCAGCTCAGACAGGAAAACAGCGCGGATGACTTCCGTAACCTGTTTATGTGCGAGTTCGTCGACGATAAGGCGTCGGTATTCCCGTTCGAGGAGCTGCAACGCTGCATGGTCGATGCGATGGAAGAATGGGAGAACTTCGAACCGTTTGCCGACCGTCCGTTTAACTGGCGTCCGGTCTGGATTGGCTACGACCCGTCACACACCGGCGACAGCGCAGGCTGTGCGGTGCTGGCTCCGCCACTGGTTGCCGGTGGCAAGTTCCGCATCCTTGAGCGTCACCAGTGGAAAGGTATGGATTTTGCCGCGCAGGCCGAGGCCATCCGTGCGCTGACCGAGAAATACACCGTCGACTATATCGGCATCGATGCGACCGGCATCGGCCAGGGTGTTTACCAGCTCGTGCGCTCGTTCTTCCCGGCAGCGCGCGCCATCCGCTACACGCCGGAAATGAAAACCGCAATGGTGCTGAAAGCGAAAGACACCATACGACGCGGGTGTCTGGAGTATGACGCCGGTGCGACCGACATCACGCAGTCATTTATGGCTATCCGCAAAACCATGACCAGCAGTGGCCGCAGTGCCACCTATGAAGCCAGCCGCAGTGAGGAAGCCAGCCACGCGGATATCGCATGGGCGACCATGCACGCCCTGTTAAACGAGCCACTTTCCGCCGGTAGCGGTATGCATTCAACCTCGATTCTGGATATCAACTAAGATGAAAAAACGCCAAAAGAAACAGCCAAAACAGACCAACATGACCGCCAGCGCACCGCAGAAAATGGAGGCGTTCACCTTTGGCGAGCCGTCACCCGTTCTGGATCGCCGCGATATCCTCGACTATGTCGAGTGCATCAATAACGGCAAATGGTACGAGCCGCCGGTCAACTTCTCCGGGCTGGCGAAAAGCCTGCGCGCCGCCGTACATCACAGCTCCCCGATTTACGTGAAGCGTAACATCCTGACGAGCACCTACATCCCGCATCCGTTGCTTTCACGGCAGGATTTCAGCCGCCTTGTGCTCGATTATCTGGTGTTTGCCAACGGCTATCTTGAGAAGCGCATGAGCGTGACCGGCCAGCTCTTTAAACTGGAAACCTCCCCAGCCAAATACACCCGCCGTGGTGTCGAGGATGGCGTTTACTGGTACGTGTCGGACTATACGCACCCGCACCAGTTCGCGCCCGGCTCGGTGTTTCACCTGCTTGAGCCCGATATCAATCAGGAGCTCTACGGGATTCCGGAATACCTGAGCGCGCTTAATTCCGCCTGGCTGAATGAATCCGCCACGCTGTTTCGTCGCAAGTATTACCAGAACGGCGCGCACGCGGGTTACATCATGTACGTCACCGACGCGGCGCAGAGCAGCACCGACGTCGAGGCGCTGCGCTCCGCGATGCGCGACTCGAAAGGGCTCGGGAATTTCAAAAACCTGTTTTTCTACGCCCCGAACGGGAAACCGGACGGCATCAAGATTGTGCCGCTGAGTGAAGTCGCCACGAAGGATGATTTTTTCAACATCAAAAAGGTGAGCGCCGCCGACCTGCTCGATGCGCACCGCGTACCGTTCCAGCTTATGGGCGGCAAGCCCGAAAATATCGGCTCAATGGGTGATATCGAGAAGGTGGCGCGGGTGTTTGTGCGTAACGAGCTGACGCCGTTGCAGGAGCGTTTCAAGGAAATCAATGAATGGCTCGGTTTAGAGGTGATCCGCTTTAAGGATTACAACATCGAAACCGAGTAACCCCCCGCCAGAATGCCGCCTCCGGGCGGCATCCCCTCAGAGCGAGCCAGACGCCGCACACGCGGCGCAACCACGCCACCACCTCATTAACCGACCGCACATAACAGCGCGCCACCACGACGCGCACAGACGCGTAAAATAAATCCTGTCACCACGTCTGGCGCGCAGTGCTATCCCCGCCTCGCCTGCGCGCTTAACGGGGTGCTTTTAATGCAGGTGCATCATCAGCCCCGAGCCGCGCCAGTGCTGGCGCTGGCTGGCAAACGCAGGAATAAAAAACGAATGCAAATTCATGCACCTGATGCATGCGCTGCTTAAAAACGGGAAAATCGCGGATAAATGGCATAAAAAACCGACATTCTGAGTACCGGTCTTGTGGCTGAATGCATGTATCAGTTTTGCCATGAAATGATGTCGTCCAGACCTGAGAGCAGGTCGGGAAAATAACTTTCATCAATATCGAGGGAACCCTCAAGCGTAATACTTTCAGCATGGTTTTCAGGCTTTAGTTCCATGCTGACGCCAACAGCCCCGGCAAAATGCGCCTGGTGAAGCTTAAGCACAACCTGCTCGAATGCTGAGGTTAAATTAATATCCTTAACTTTCACCCCATTCTTTAAGGCCTGATAGAAACCCTGCGTATCATTCCTAAATTGCTCTAACTGACCGACAAAAAACTCTGCTGCAAACTCGGTTTTTAAGGCAGGAATTGAGAACTCAACCCATACCATAATACGGCTATAGGCTGGTATCTCGGGCTCACTCACTCTTTCATAAGGCGTTAATTTCAGATGCCTGTCACCGCTGGTGATATCTATCATTATTCCCCCTTCACGGCATGTACTGAAAATGCATGATAGTCCAGTCAGCTTCTCTGACTAAAACCTCAAGACGGTATGACTTGTAAATATATGAGCCTTTATTTTGCTTGTTCTCAACAAGTTTATACATACGCGCTTCATACCGGAAAAGGCCTGGCTTTTTCAGTGGGTCCGGCGTTCGTGTGCCATAGCGAATGGCCTTTTCCTGAATCTGTAAAGGCACATAGCGACCGGGGTTCAACATGTGTTTTGCTGATGACTCACTCATCCTGAGCGCGCGAGCTGATAAGCCCATTTTCAGACGACCACGCAAGAGACTAATGGTGGCCTCACTGAGTCTCACCGTTACGGCAGTTTTGACACCACTCTCCAGTAATGCCTGACCCGCACGAAAAAGACGAAACACACCAAAGGCAATTAAAGCGAGGTCAGTTGGATCAATCAGGGGGGCTTCTAACGGTGCTTCTTCCAGCCTGACAAACATGCCGTCGGCATCATAAATTTGCCATAGACCGGGAGCCTGAGAGACGGAATAACCAATACACATCCCGCTTTCGTCATCAACGATGGGTTTTGAGTTCAGAGGTGGGTTGCGGGGGCGAAATTCAAAATATTCACCGGCTGGTAATGTTGAATGGAAGGTGTAAAAACGTCCGGGCTCGTCTGTAATTAATCCAACGCTCATTGTCATGATTTCCTTTTGGGTTAACCTTTAGGCCATCATAATGGACGTTTTTGCTTCAATCTACTTTTCCGGACTTAGATTTAAACACCTCATCAGCTAACGCCTCGCCAGGCTCGTTGTTCAACACCACCGGCACTGAAAGCAAGTTTCAGCACCGGTGGTGTTTGCTATCGTCGGCGTGGCGGCGGAATTATGGGAAACCATTGTGAATCTGACGAGCTGACACATTCCATTTTGACCAGGTTAGCCAACTTCGGACGTCTATGGCTCATCTTAACCACCCATTTACTTTCGCATGAGCGACCAGCTCATCAGAATATTGCCAGACACCATCATCAGCGACGAAAGCCCCAGCCGAAACCCCGTTAGTCGTTTCATATCCAACAGCCAGCCCTAGTGGGTGTAAAATTTCATGATTAATTCTGAAAACCAGCCCCTTCTCGCTTAGTTCTTTCCAGTTCATGATGGTCATGCCACAGTCGGAGTCATCCAGCATTAACTGGAAACTCAACATTACATAATTTGCTACCCACTCTGTTAAATCGGTAACGTTCGTTACCCTCACTGACACGCGTTTTCCGGTATATCCTTTTTCTTGTTCCCACTCGTTTAACCTGAGGACATCGCCACACGCAAAATCGCGGTCACTGAAACGAAACTCAGCGCGTTTATCACCAGATTGCACTGCTTTAAAATGCTCTGGTGCGATTTTTAACTCATGAATTTTGCTCATTAACTTCACTCCTCTTGCATTGAAAATCCCGGCCACTCATCAGCCACCGGATATCTGAATTTTTTATCGCCATAAATTACCGTTGCCCCACGAGCCAGAGCGTCGAGCTCCCACCGTTCCGGTGTAATGCCCTCCTGAGCCAAATCGAAACGAATTTTTGCGACGCGATCCCTTTCGGGTTTTGTCATCCTGGCTGATGGCGCCAGCTCGCTCGTTTTGAGCGGCGCATTGCTTCTTTGCTGGCGATTTTTACGTGGTGCGCAAGCTTTTAACACGCCGTTAAGCACCTTCACGACATCTGGCTCATTCCAGCCGATTACCCCGCGCTCAATCAGATTTAACACCGCTGCGGCTTGCTCAGACGGTGTGGAGGTCATAACTGGATCGTCACCGCCGGTGAGCTTTCCACAGTTATTGACAGGACTCCGAGGCGCGGCGAAGCCGCTTTTTAAGGTCAAAGGCTCAACGGCCAAAACCTTTGGAACGATGCGCCATTCGGCTGTACGGGTTACACGGACACGGTCAGCCCCAAGGTGAGGGGCATAAATACCGACCACCCTCTCGATATCTTCCTCGTATTCGTTGACCTCGTCCGTCACCTTACGGGCGACCCTGACGGCCTGAGCATCACGCTTAATGTTTGCTCCTCCCTGCGCGATGATATACAGGTCAAATTCACCTTCATCAGCAGCAGCCCGGACAGCCTCGACACGGTCGTCAAACTCACTGGCGATACTCACGCCGCGCGGCAGCTTCCGCAGTTCGCGGTAAGCGCCCATCGTCGGGAGGCCAATTGGTTTGAACTGCGGGATGCGCCATGTAGACGCCCATGCGGTCACGGCGGCGGCTGTATCTTTCAGAGGCTTGCCGGTGTCGTGGTCGAGCTGGCCGTCGAGTGCGTAACCGTCGATATTTTTGGCAATGTATTTAGCGATATAACCCGCCGCGCCGCCCTGATTAAGATGACGTGACTCAAAGCGCTGTTTTGCCGCGCCCTTTTCATGACCGTCCTCTTTGAGGGCATAACGACGCATAATTTCGTTAATGGCTTTACGCTGACCGGGTTTGCAAAACAGCATCATGTGCCAGTGCGGCGTGCCGTCGTGGTGCGGTTCGACAACACGCATCCCGTAAACCTCTAAATCGTTATCTTTGAACGCGGTGCGCATCAGGCTCCAGATTCGACACAGATAGCGCTGCCCGTCTTTCGGGGTGAATGCGGTTTCGTTCCAGCCATGATTAAGCTGTACCGTTTTGTTTTTGCCCTTGCCGACCTGACGCGTCGGGTGATACTTCGATGGCGTGGTCAGCGTGATAAACATCCCAACATCACCAACGCTGGCCGCATAGCGCTCAATGCCGGCGATAGTGTTCATCAGCTCCATGCGGCGGATTTCAGGGTTAGAAATACTCCCCATGACCTTACTGATGAGGTCGACACGCTCGCCAGTGACTTTGTTTTCGAGCTCGCAGGATTTCAGATATTCGAGATTAGCCAGGCGGCGCGCATGAACATCGCGGATCGCCATTTTGCTGGCGTAGGGGGAGCGGTCTTTGTTGACCTCACCGGCAGCGATGAGCAGAGCCTCGCGCCAGCGCATACGCTGCGCCTTGAGCTGGTTAACCCACCACTCATCCTTAATCAGACGTGAAATAGCGGAAAATGCCATGCGGATCGTCATCTGACCCTTACGGTATTTTTTCCAGTACATCGGGGTAAAGTTAAAAGCGCGCGCGACTCCGGCAACCTTTCCGTATAAATGCGCCTGCGCCTCATCAGTGAAGAGGGTCTCTCTGCCGCCGTGAGCGTGCGCCCATGCATCGCTTAACTCTTCGTATCTGCTCCAGAGCTGCGAGGCTATTCTGGCAGCAAATTTCCTGAGCTCTTTGTCGTTCATATCCGGCAGGCGTGCATATTCATCACGCGCAGATAAAAAACCTATCGAGGCGGATTCATTCATCCCGCACAGCTCATTAACCCGCTCAAGACGCGGCAACAGCTTGCGCTCAAACGTGTTTTTGAGGAAATACAACCCACCCAAAGGGCTCTTTGTGCGGCGGATGAAGTTATAACGCGAGGTAAACAGCGTTTGCAGGAAAAACGGCAGACGGTCAATCCGGTTTAAAACACCTTGCACCTGACGGAGTTCGGCACGTGTAAGGGGTCTGTCGCGGCCAATGGCCTCGCGGGATTTGTTCCACGGATAAGCACCGACGAAAGTCTCATCGGTGCTTTTTGATAGTGGTGGGGGTGGCGAGGGGGCAACGCGCCCCCGGGTCTCAACGGCCATTAGCAGTGAATGCTTCGAGACATTTTTGACCTAACTGCTCGACCTGCTTCTCTAATTCAGAAAACTGACGAGCTTCGCCGGTTAAAATGTTGTGCAGCACTAGAGCGGAAACGAGCTTGCCAATTGTTGGATAAAAACCAACAGTATCGAGCCACTCTTTACCGGCATTCTTTCCAGACTTAGCGATTTTCTTTTCCTGCAAAATAAACTGGAACTGGTCGCTGGTAATTACGAACTTATCATCGACAACAATATTAATACTCATACAGCCCCTTAATAACTTATCGCTGATTTAATATAGAGTTGTGAAGCTTTTCGGACTCCTGCCCCAACAGCTCAATGATTTCCGTGCGGTTCATTTCTGACTTGCAAATGTGAGCTATCAGAGAATCGAGCGCAGACGCAAAACGCGTCGCGGTGACTATCTGAGCCTCAAAGGTGGCCTGCGCTAACAACTCTTTCATGTTGCTGCGAGGAACTGATATTTCTTTTTCCATTTACCCGGCTCCAGACAAAAAGATGTCCCACGCATTCAAGCGCGTAAAAAATTCCCTTTGCTTAATTAATGCAAATATTGCTCGGGCTTAACCGAGGTCAAAATAGTTGGGGCATATTCAAAGAGGCTGAATAACTCACGTAGAGCACGGAATAATTTTTCACGCCAATAACATGACTCTTCATTAACTCGCCAGTAAGGCTGGTTAAATTCCTTTTCAGTTAAACCTGCATGAAGGAATAAAGTGCGGCGCTGGCTTACTGTCAGATAACTTATATACGCCGACTCACTGGCTCCGACCTGACGCCGTTTAGAAAACGCACCGCGCAGCTCGTCAATCGCGCAGGCCAGACGCTCACGATCTACATCGTTCATTTCTTCAAAACGCATGGTCGCGTGACGCTGTTTAAGCTGAGCATGAAAACAGACCGTCAGGCGGTCGCGTTCCATCATCTGATTGTAGAAATCGCAGGAGTCCTGCCAGCGAGCATCTGCAAGATGTTTGCCGATGACAACGCGAAGAGCAGCAGGTTGTTTTTGTACCAAATCAAGAGTCATCACAGCCATTTTGACACCTCTCTGATTTTTATAATGCGCTTAACAACAGCGGCCAAAATGCCAGGCTTACGGGTACGGATAATGATGCCTTTACGTCCCCTGCCGTGGGTGATGGTGAAGTTAATCGGGGTCGGGCTCTCGTTACGGAGTAACTGAGCTATGCAGCGTGGCTCATTCATAGTCATAGCCCCATCCACAACAACCATGCATCACGTTGTTCTGCCGGGCGGTTATAAAACGCCTCACGCACGCCGCGATTGAACTCAGGAATGAAAACAAGCTTGTCACCGGCACGCGCTTTCGGTTTTGCCGGGTCGCGAAACTCAATGACCGGCAGTTTGTTTTTTTCAATCATCGCTACTACTGCGGTGCGAGGTTTTCCCAGCAATTCCGCGAACTTATCAGGGTGAACCGCGTCAAGCGGATACTGAATAACGTAGTCGTTTGCTTCCATAACACACTCCATTCTCATGTGGTTACATGCTAACCTTGTCAGATCCAGCGGGCTTAGAACGGTTCAGGATGCTTCCTGAGTCGCTGGAGTCATGCCGTAAAAGGTTTCCCTATGGTTACCTTTCGCGGTGAATATAGTCACCAAGGGGAGTCCTTGTCAATGGAGTTAGGTCAAAAACTTAAAGCAGTACGTAAAGCTGAGGGGCTAACGCAAAAAAGTTTCTGTGAAGCTTGCGGGCTGGCGCTCGGTACAGTCAAAAATTATGAGGGGGGATATAAATCACCTGGATTACAAGTGGTTATGCAGGTGACAAACACACCTAAATTTCAGAAATACACACTGTGGCTCATGACAGATAAAACCGCCCCGCAAGCTGGTCAGATCGCGCCGGCTTTCGCGCACAATGGGCAAGATGCAACAAAATCAGACCACTCCGAGAAGAAGATTGGTTAACGCTTTATAAGCATTATATTTTCACTATTTGTTACCAAGATAGTCATAACCCCACCGGAGGGCTTTCTTATGTCAATTAAGAAGCTCGATGATGGTCGTTACGAAGTGGACATTAGGCCGCGCGGGCGCGAAGGACGTCGCATTCGCCGGAAGTTTGACAGGAAAGCCGAAGCACTGGCTTTTGAGCGCTACACGCTGGCAAACGCACAGACCAAAGAATGGGCGGGTAAGCGAGCGGATCGTAGAACGCTTTCAGAGTTGCTGGACGTATGGTGGAAGTATTACGGACAGAACCATGAGCGCGGAACGAAGGAGTTTAATCATTTGCTAAAAACCATTGGTGATATGGGAGACATACCAGTTACAAGGTTAAGCAAAAGAACACTTATGGATTACCGTTCAAAGCGGCTTAGTGAGGGAGTCAGCGCATCGACGATAAACCGTGACATGTACCGCTTATCAGGCATGTTCACGAAGCTGATTCAACTTGAAGAGTTTGCTGGGGCGCACCCCGTTCATGGTTTGCCTCCGTTGGCAGAGACTAACCCTGAAATGGCTTTCCTTAACAAGGCAGAAATTGCGCTGCTGCTTAAGTCATTTACAGGTGATGATCTGCTGGTTGCCCTGCTGGGGATTAGTACCGGCGGGCGGTGGTCAGAGCTGGCAACACTCAAACCGGCACAGATAGTAAACGGGCGCGTGACATTCCTGAAAACCAAAAACGGAAAAAAGCGCACTGTACCAATTTCATCTGAACTTGAATCGCTGATAAAGAAGAATGCCAGCGGGAATCTGTTCAACGTCGATTACGTGAGTTTTTGCAAGGTGCTGAAGATGGTTAAACCCGATATTCCTGCAAATCAGGCAACGCATATCCTGCGTCATACCTTCGCGAGTCATTTCATGATGAACGGGGGCAACATCATTGCATTACAGCAAATACTGGGTCATGCAAACATCCAGCAGACGATGACTTACGCGCATTTGTCACCGGAGTACCTGCAAAATGCCGTTGCATTGAATCCGCTTTCAGGAGGGATATCGCTGTAGGTTCTGTTCGCCCCGGAGTGTCCACATTGCGTCCACACTTCGGGGTATTAGAAACGGTTCCAGATGGTTACAGCTTTTTTTAACTTACTGTTTTCATTAGTGGATTAATGTAAATGGTTGATAAACCACATCCACCCAATATATGGTAAAAGCCAGCAATGCTGGCTTTCAGTATATACATCATCAGATTACTGGCGACTGTCATTTGCCTGGCGCAACAGCGTGCGGCTTTCACTCTGGAATCGCGTGGCGTAATCACCGAACCAGTGCTCCACTTTACGGAAACTGTCGATAAACGCTTGTTTATCGCCGTGTTCCAGCAAAGTGATCGCTTCGCCAAAACGCTGATAGTAGCGCTTGATCAGCGCCAGGTTATTTTCAGACGACATGATGATGTCGGCGTAAAGCTGTGGATCCTGGGCAAACAGTCGCCCGACCATCGCCAGCTCCAGACGATAGATTGGCGAGGAAAGCGCCAGCAATTGTTCAAGCTGAACGTTCTCTTCCGCCAGGTGCAGACCATAGGCGAAGG
Organism: Enterobacter cloacae complex sp. AR_0002; assembly: GCF_001922365.1. Taxonomy (NCBI): domain Bacteria; kingdom Pseudomonadati; phylum Pseudomonadota; class Gammaproteobacteria; order Enterobacterales; family Enterobacteriaceae; genus Enterobacter; species Enterobacter cloacae complex sp. AR_0002. Next base: position 85,872 of record NZ_CP018814.1, on the reverse strand, counting down.
TTGCAAAGTGGCGCAGCGCCTGAATAAACGCCATGTTCTGGTCATGCTCAACCGCACTGATACGGTGCAAACGTGCCCCCCAGACCTGAATCTGTTCCAGGAACCACTGATACGCTTCCGGCTGACGACCGTCGCAGTAAACCACTACCTGCTTCGCCAGGCTGCCGCTGTCCGGGCCAAACATCGGGTGTAACCCAAGCACGGGCCCGGTGTGCGCCGCCAGCATTGCCTGTAGAGGACCATTTTTAACGGACGCCAGATCCACCAGAATGCAATCTTCCGGCAGCGGAGGAAGTTTCGCGATAATCTGCTCCGTCACATGAATCGGTACGCTGACGATAACCATTCCGGCATCCTTCATGAGTTCCGGTGCATGCGGCCAGTCCTCTTTTTCCAGGATGCGCACCTGATAGCCAGAAAGCGTCAGCATTTTTTCAAACAGACGCCCCATCTGGCCGCCGCCACCGACAATCACCACCGGACGCAGCGACGGACAGAGGGTTTTGAAGCCCTTGTCGTTTTCGCTGGAATAGGATTCCCGCATCACACGACGCAGGACATCTTCAATTAAGTCCGGTGAAACGCCCAGCGCCTGTGCCTCTTTACGGCGGGAGGCGAGCATAGAGGCCTCACGCTCCGGAACGTAAATTGGCAGGCCGTATTTGCTTTTAACTTCGCCGACCTCAGCAACCAGTGCCATGCGGCGCGCCAGCAGGTCCAGCAACGCCTTATCCACTTCATCAATTTGATCGCGTAATGCGGTCAATTCAGCAACCATAACTATCCTCTTATGCCAGACGCGTCGCCAGCTGGCCGTTCAAATCTTTGTGGATCTCACGCAGTAGCGCATCAGTGGTTTCCCAGCTGATGCAAGCATCCGTGACGGAGACGCCGGGCTTCATCGCGCTACGCGGCTGTTCCGATGACTGATTGCCTTCATGAATATTACTTTCAATCATCAGGCCGATAATTGAACGGTTACCATCTTTAATCTGTGCAATCACAGATTCTGCAACCGCAGGCTGGCGACGGTAATCTTTATTCGAATTACCATGACTGCAATCTACCATCAGCGCCGGACGCAGTCCCGCCTGTTCCATCTCTTTTTCACACTGCGCGACATCCGCCGGGCTGTAGTTTGGCGCTTTACCGCCGCGCAGGATCACATGCCCGTCCGGGTTGCCCTGAGTTTGCAGCAGGCATACCTGGCCCGCCTGGTTGATCCCGACAAAACGATGGGGCATAGCGGCGGCGCGCATGGCGTTAATCGCCGTAGCCAGGCTGCCGTCGGTACCGTTTTTAAAACCAACCGGCATAGACAGGCCAGACGCCATCTCGCGGTGGGTTTGCGACTCGGTGGTGCGCGCCCCAATCGCAGACCAGCTAAACAGATCGCCGAGGTACTGCGGGCTGTTCGGATCCAGCGCTTCGGTTGCCAGCGGCAGCCCCATGCTGACCAGCTCCACCAGCAGGCGACGCGCAATCTTCAGGCCCGCTTCCACATCAAACGAGCCATCCATGTGCGGATCGTTAATCAACCCTTTCCAGCCAACCGTAGTACGTGGCTTTTCAAAATAGACGCGCATCACCAGATAGAGGCTATCGCTGACCTCCTCCGCTAATGCTTTAAATCGACGAGCGTACTCAATGGCGGTTTCAGGATCGTGAATGGAGCAAGGACCACATACCACCAGCAGGCGCGGATCGCGGCCTGCGATAATGTCAGAAATGGTCTGGCGCGAGTGCTCAATCTGAGCTTCCTGCGCGACGCTCAGCGGGAATTCCGCCTTCAGTTGATCCGGGGTGATTAACACCTGTTCGTCAGTGATATGTACGTTGTTCAGCGCGTCTTTTTGCATGATTGCGATCCTGTCAAACTCGTTTGCGATAGTGGTTTTCCTCGAAGAGGTGACACAACGATATCACATCAAGTAAAGATTTCAATCCAAAATACGTACACATTACTTTACAGAAGCCCTTTAATTGCAAAATTAATGGCCTAAAACCGTAAATTTAAAATTACACACGCACACTTGTAAGCCAGGCTATGCTCACAAAAAGGAGAATAGCCATGCGTTCAATTACTCTCATGTTGTTGTCGCTGATTTTGTCGGGTTGCCAGATCAATCCTTATACTTTTCAGCCTGGCTGGACCAGCCCGGACTGGTTCACTGCCGGTAAAGAAGACGCTATGAATGGTGTTCCGGTTAAAGATAACCAGGCTCTGGCCGATAGTTTTAATGACCCTCAGGTTGATCGAGGGGAATATCTTCGTGGCTACGCTGACGGACAGAAAAAAATATGCGAAGAGGGCTTTATTCACGCCTGGGGATTAGCGGGAAAATCATTTCCTGCCAGCTGCGATACAACTGAAAATGCAGTAAAACTGCATGAATCCTGGCAACAAGGATTGGATGAAAGTATGCGTTCCAGCAGGCTTAATTGAGCCTGCCTTAATTCCTCTGAATATAGCTCACTGTAAGATTTAGCTTAGGTCAAAACAGGGATATTTCTGGCATAATGACGGCTTTGATAAACAATGGTATTCTGCCGACAATTCTTAAGGACATCTATTTCCGGGGCGGTTTGGCGGATTCTGATGAGAAATGCAATCTTGATCGCTTTGCTCCGACTCCCCCTGGCGCTAATGCTGTTCATTTTAGTGGCCCCTGCAAAGGCAGGCTCGTTCACTGAAACGGATAAATCAGTACGTTCGATTGTTTCTGGTATCGTGAGCTATACCCGATGGCCAGCACTGTCTGGCCAGCCTAAGCTCTGTATTTATGCCTCTTCCCATTACAGACAGGCGCTCAGCAGTGAAGATGAACACAACCCGTTGCCCTATAGTCCTGTCATTGTGCATAGCGATCGGGAAGCACTCACAGCAAGGTGCGATGCCCTCTATTTCGGGAGCGAGTCGCCAGCAAAACAACAGGAAATAATAAATCAATATCAGGGCCAGGCGTTGCTATTAATGTCAGAACAAAATCCTGAATGCGTTATTGGCAGCGCATTTTGTCTGATAATAGAGCACAACCAGGTCAGGTTTTCCGTAAATCTGGATGCGCTGGCGCGCAGTGGCGTAAGAGTCAATCCGGATGTATTAATGCTCGCACGGAATAAGAAGCATGAATAAGGAAGTCGTACCAACACCGCGTCCGACGTTTAAAAGAACGTTGCGGCGAATCAGCATGATAAGCGTCATTATAACGATGACGTTTATATGGTTGCTGCTGTGTTTCGCTTCCGTGGTGACATTAAAGCAATACGCGCAAAAAAACCTCGAACTTACCGGCGCCACCATGAGCCACAGCCTTGAAGCCTCTCTGGTGTTCAACGATGCCGTGGCAGCAAATGAAACGCTGGCGACCCTCGGCAAGCAGGGGCAGTTTGCCGTGGCGGAAGTGCTTAATGCACATCATGAACGGTTTGCCTGGTGGTCGTGGAACCCGGCGGATAATACCGACACGCTGGGCGCGCTGGTCAACCGGTGGCTGTTCCCTGTTCCTGTCGCACAGCCCATCATACATAACGGCAATGTGATTGGCGAAATTCGTCTGACCGCACGCGACAGCCTGATTAGCCACTTTATCTGGCTCTCGTTTGCAGTCCTCACCGGGTGCATTCTTTTTGCTTCTGCCGTCGCATTGACCATCACCCGCTCGCTACATCATGGCATGGTTGTTGAAATGCAAAACATCACTGACGTTGTGCATGACGTTCGCACCAACCGCAACTTTTCTCGCCGGGTAACGGAAGGCCGCATTGAAGAGTTCCACCAGTTTGGAGAAGACTTCAACAGCCTGCTGGATGAAATGGAAGAGTGGCAGCTCAAACTACAGGCGAAAAACGCTCAACTGTTGCGTACCGCCATGCACGATCCGCTCACGGGGCTTGCAAACCGCGCCGCGTTTCGCAACAACATTGCAGCATTAATGAATGACGCTTCGGCAAAAACCAATTCCGCCCTGCTATTTCTGGACGGTGATAACTTCAAGTTTATCAATGACACCTGGGGTCATGCCGCGGGTGACTGCGTTCTGATCGAAGCCGCAAAAAGGATGGTCGAATTTGGCGAAAAACGTCATCAGTCTTACCGTCTTGGCGGCGACGAATTTGCCATGATCCTTTACGGTGTCCACACCGCGCGTGAGGTCGAATATATTTGCGCTGCGCTGTCGCAGCAATTTATCCGTCCGTTTGATCTGCATAACGGGCACACAGCATCAATGTCACTCAGCATTGGCTTTGCTCTGGCGTGGGAAAATGCCTCCGTTGAGGCCTTACTGGAGCAAGCCGATCGCAATATGTATCTGGTCAAAAACCAGCGTTCGAAAACAATATCCTGAAAGGAAGACGATATGTTAAAGCGATATTTTGCGCCGTTGTTACTGGCATCACTGGCAATGTCCGGATGCCAGTCATCCCCTGAAGGGAAATTCACGCCAGAGCAAATCGCGGCCATGAAATCCTATGGCTTTAACGAACTGAATGGCGACTGGTCTCTGGGCCTGTCAGATAAGATCCTGTTTGATAAAAATGACGCCAGGCTGCGCCCGGAAAGTGAAACGCAGATCCAGACTATGGCCTCACGCCTGGCGGCAACCGGCCTGAACCACGCCCGGATGGATGGCCATACGGATAACTATGGCGAAGAGAGCTACAACGAAGCGCTTTCGTTAAAACGTGCCAATGTTGTGGCGGATGCCTGGGCGAAGGGCGCGAACATCCCGCGCAGCAACCTCACCACGCGGGGCTTAGGCAAAAAATACCCTGTCAGTAGCAACCGCACTGCACAGGGGCGCGCTGAAAACCGCCGGGTTGCGGTAGTCATCAGCACGCCTTAAGGCTATTTAACGGATGTTCCGGCGAGCGACACGCCTGAAACCGCTCGCCAGCGCAGCCAGTCAATCACAATAAAGACCAACAGACTGACGCCCATTACCGGCAACGCCAGCCCCAGCAGGAGGCTTATCAGGAACGTCACTCCCCTTCCCCACAGCGGCAATGCCAGCCAGCTTTGACAGAGCGTCTGTACCGGGTTCGCGGCTGACGTTGCAGGGCGACGCATCCACCACATCCGGTATCCCCAGATAATCAACACGCACAGCGCAACGCCAAACGCGATGAGCAGCAGCTGATTTGCCAGACCAAACAGGATCCCCATATGGAAATCCACGCCCCAGCGGGTGAGTTTAGCCATCAGCGGGAAATCCCCGAAGCGAGTGCTGTCCAGCACCTTCAGTGAGTGGGGATCCACGGCAACGGCATCAACCTGCGTCGGCCAGCGGCGATCGATTTCCGTCACCGTCCAGGCCTGGTCGTCCCTGCTTGCCGGGCGGATCTCAACCTTTTTCGCATCAATTCCTGACTGGCGGGCGGCCTGCAATACGCTGTCAAAAAGCGACAGTTCAACAGGCATTTCAGGCATCGTCATTCCCCCGTGATGACCACGATGTTCGGCGTGTTCATCCCTCATTTCCGGCGCACCGGAAAGGGTGGTATTTACCTGCGGCGTCAGCCAGTTCATCTCTGCACGCAGCTTATCGACGTTGCCACCGGCCCATTGTGACCAGGTTAACCCGGTGACTGAGAACAGCAGCATTCCCGTCAGTAACGTCCAGCCTAAGATCACATGCAGGCGACGACGATTCTGGAAACGATTGTTAATACGGCGCTTCGGTCGGGTGTAGAACCACAGCGCGATCCCGCCCAGGGCAGCAACCCACATCCACGAGGCGGCTAACTCGCTATAGAGGCGCCCGATGTTGCCCAGCATCAGCGAGGTATGCAGATAATCGATAGTCTGACGCAGCGGTAAAATCCCGCTGGTGCCGTACACAGTCATATCCCCTCGAACCTCAAGGCTGGCGGGATCAATAAAAATAGCCCGATGCTCGGAGGGACCCAGCGCCGGGTCGGCAAACATCACGCGGGTCGTTTCACCCTCTTCCAGCCCCGGACGAACAGCATGTAAACGCAGCGCTGAACCCACGGCCTTTTCTGCCACGGCAATTTGTTCAGCAAGAGGCTGCGCCTCACCAACGGCATCCGTGTGGAGTGCATAATGGTACAGCGCATTTTCAAGCTGCGGCGTGGCGACATACAGCGTACCGGTCAGCGCTGCGAAGAAGATAAACGGACCGACAAACAGCCCGATATAGAAATGGAGGCGACGCAGCAGGTTTCCCCATGCCGCGCGCGGAGTGCAGGTAGTCATACTTTTCCTATTTAAGGCAAAAAGTGAGTGATTTTGTTTTAAAGGGAGAAAGCAGACCGACGCGGCGGCGCGCGGGTATCAGGGTAAAGCCAGGGGAAAAAGTGCCAGTGGCTGACCGCCTGACGAGGCGGCTTCACGCGCAGCCGCTGCAACACCACGCTGAGCAGAACGATAAGCGCCAGCATCACGCCCGGAACATGCGCTAACAGCACGCAGTAGCCGCATGCTTCAGCATGGTCAACTGGCATAGAATGCGTCATATCACCATGATGCTCGTCCACCGACATCATGCTCATGTCGTGGTGCATGCCCGGCATGGCGCTCATGGGATCTTTTTGCAGCGAGACGGAGATCAGCGGCGCCACGACGATCAGCAGGATCGCAAACAGCGCGGTCAATGCCGCTGCGCGTTTCCAGCTATGCTGATGCAGTACGTTATCCACTTACCCTCCACCCAAGAGGCGAACATTGTAAATGATTTATGACGGAAGGGTTAACGCGAGAGGTGCGATGGGATAAAAAAAGGGCCAGCCTTTCGGCCAGCCCTTTCTAACAGGATGTCGCTTAAGCGAATCTTAGTTCAGACGCTCTTTAATACGAGCAGACTTACCAGTACGCTCACGCAGGTAGTACAGTTTAGCTTTACGTACAGCACCACGACGTTTAACAGCAATGCTGTCAACTACCGGAGAGTGAGTCTGGAAGACACGCTCAACGCCTTCGCCGTTGGAAATTTTACGAACAGTGAATGCAGAGTGCAGACCGCGGTTACGAATAGCGATAACCACGCCCTCGAATGCCTGCAGACGTTTTTTGGAACCTTCAACAACCCATACTTTCACTTCCACGGTGTCACCTGGACGGAAGGAAGGTACGTCCTGCTTCATCTGCTCTTGTTCAAGTTGCTTAATAATGTTGCTCATAATTTAATCTCTTATCCTGGGTAAACTGATATTCGGGAGCGTATTACGCTTTCCCATCATGTTCATGCTGCTGGTGCGCGTGTTCAGTTTTGAACTCGGCCAGCAACTTTGCTTGCTCTTCAGTCAGAGCCAGGTTTTCCAGAAGTTCAGGTCTTCTAAGCCAGGTTCGGCCCAGCGACTGCTTCAAACGCCAGCGACGTATCTCGGCATGGTTTCCAGACAGTAACACTGCCGGGACTTCCATCCCTTCTAACACTTCAGGACGAGTATAGTGTGGACAGTCCAGCAACCCATCGGCAAAGGAATCTTCCGTTGCCGAAGCTTCATGGCCCAGAACCCCCGGAATAAACCGGGCGACGGAGTCAATCAGCGTCATTGCTGGTAACTCACCACCGCTGAGAACGTAATCGCCGATAGACCATTCTTCGTCAATCTCGGTTTGAATTACGCGCTCATCTATTCCTTCGTAGCGACCACAGACCAGAATCAGCTTTTGATTCGTCGCCAGTTCGCTCACGCCCGCTTGATCAAGCTTGCGTCCCTGAGGTGACAGATAAATCACCTTCGCGCCTTCACCTGCCGCGGCTTTTGCTGTATGAATGGCGTCCCGTAAGGGTTGCACCATCATCAACATCCCCGGTCCGCCGCCGTAAGGACGATCGTCCACGGTACGGTGCCGGTCATGCGTGAAGTCACGAGGACTCCAGCTCTGGATGCTCAGCAGGCCATTCTTTACTGCCCGGCCAGTTACCCCGTAATCGGTAATCGCGCGGAACATTTCAGGAAACAGGCTAATTATGCCAATCCACATAGCGCCGTCTTTTACCGTTTATCCGGAGAATTTAAAAACCAGGATCCCAATCTACTTCAATGGTTTGAGTAGTGAGATCGACTTTCTTGATAACCTGTCCATCGAGGAACGGAACCAACCGCTCCTTGATGCCAAATGCATCTTTCAGGTTTGCCTTAATGACGAGAACGTCATTTGACCCGGTTTCCATCATGTCGATGACTTTCCCCAGGCTGTAGCCTTCAGTGGTCACTACCTGGCAACCCATAAGGTCTTTCCAGTAGTAGTCACCCTCTTCCAGCTGCGGCAACTGCGACGAATCCACGACAATTTCACAATTAGTCAGCGCATTCGCGGCATCACGATCGTCAATGCCTTTCAGCTTGATGATGATGTCCTGATTGTGGTGACGCCAGCTTTCCAGCTCGACCTCTTCCCACTTACCGCCTTTCTGGATAAACCAGGGCTGGTAATTAAAAATGCTATCAGCGTCTTCAGTGGAGGAAAACACTCTGAGCCAACCACGGATACCGTAGCAAGAACCCATTTTTCCCAATACGATCGGTTCAACAGGTGCTTTATTGCTCATCATGACCACCGTGACAGATTAAGCTGCTTTGTTTGCTGCTTTGATCAGCGTAGCAACGCGATCGGAAACAGTAGCGCCCTGGCCAACCCAGTGAGCGATACGATCCAGATCCAGACGGGTTTCTTCTTCTGCGCCAGCGGCCAGTGGGTTGAAGAAACCAACGCGCTCGATGAAGCGACCGTTGCGTGCATTACGGCTGTCAGTCACAACAACCTGGTAGAACGGACGCTTTTTAGCGCCGTGACGTGCTAAACGAATAGTTACCATAACATCCTCTTGTGTGAATAAAACAACCGGGCCCCATCGAGGAACGGAGCCCGGGTGTCATATTAAAAGCCCGAAAATTTTACTCATTTTCGGGCAAAAAGCAATCTCAAAAGCGATTATCGCCCAGGAAAACCGGGCGGCATCATGCCTTTCATGCCGCGCATCATCTTCGCCATGCCGCCTTTCTTCATTTTCTTCATCATGCGCTGCATGTCGTCGAACTGTTTCAGAAGGCGGTTTACGTCCTGCACCTGCATGCCGCAACCGGCAGCGATACGGCGTTTACGGGAACCTTTGATGATTTCTGGCTTCGCGCGCTCTTTCAGCGTCATCGAGTTGATGATGGCCTCCATACGCACCAGCACTTTGTCATCCATCTGGGATTTGACGTTGTCCGGGATCTGGCCCATGCCTGGCAGTTTGCCCATCAGGCTTGCCATGCCGCCCATGTTTTTCATCTGACGCAGCTGCTCAAGGAAGTCGGTCAGATCGAAACCGTCACCTTTTTTCAGCTTGCTGGCGAGTTTTTCCGCCTGGGCGCGGTCAACCTTGCTTTCAATATCTTCGATCAGCGACAGCACGTCGCCCATGCCGAGGATACGGGAGGCAATACGATCCGGATGGAACGGCTCCAGCGCTTCGGTTTTCTCGCCCACGCCGAGGAACTTAATTGGCTTACCGGTAATATGACGAATAGACAGCGCCGCACCGCCGCGGGCATCGCCGTCGACTTTGGTCAGCACCACGCCGGTTAACGGCAGGGCTTCGTTAAACGCTTTTGCGGTGTTTGCCGCATCCTGACCGGTCATGGCGTCAACAACAAACAGGGTCTCTACTGGATTGATAGAGGCATGAACCTGCTTGATTTCGTCCATCATCGCTTCGTCAACGTGCAGTCGACCGGCGGTATCCACCAGCAGCACGTCGTAGAATTTCAGCTTCGCCTCTTTCAGCGCCGCGTTAACGATGTCGACAGGCTTCTGGGCCACGTCGGACGGGAAGAAGTCCACGCCAACCTGCTCGGCCAGCGTTTCCAGCTGTTTGATCGCCGCCGGGCGATACACGTCCGCCGACACCACCAGCACCTTTTTCTTGTGCTTTTCGCGCAGGAATTTCCCCAGCTTACCGACGCTGGTGGTTTTACCCGCACCTTGCAGACCCGCCATCAGCACGACGGCCGGCGGCTGAGCCGCCAGGTTAAGCACCTGGTTCTCTTCGCCCATCGCCGAAACCAGCTCGTTACGGACGATTTTGACGAACTCCTGACCCGGAGTCAGGCTCTTGTTCACTTCATGGCCAACCGCTTTCTCTTTCACGCGGTTGATAAAATCACGCACGACCGGCAACGCGACGTCTGCTTCCAGCAGCGCCATGCGCACTTCGCGCAGCGTTTCCTTGATGTTCTCTTCGGTGAGGCGTCCACGGCCGCTGATGTTGCGCAGCGTGCGCGACAAACGATCGGTTAAATTATCAAACATTGTCTCTCGCCTGGGGTAGAAACGTTAGGTCGCCTGGGCGACACATACACAGAATTTTGCCGGAGTATAACATGAAGGCGCCTTTGTTGTTATGCAACGGTTGGAGCAGGCGTCACGTAACGTTATACTGCTTCTCTTTCTTATTAAGACAACTGTCGACGCCTATATGCCTGTTTTCGCACTGATCGCCCTTGTTGCCTACTCTGTCAGCCTCGCGCTGATCATTCCTGGCCTGCTGCAAAAAAACAGCGGCTGGCGGCGCATGGCTATTCTTTCGGCAGTGATCGCACTGATTAGCCACGCCTTTGCGCTGGAATCACGCATTATCCCCGGCGACGGCAGCGTGCAAAATCTGAGCGTACTGAACGTCGGCTCGCTGGTCAGCCTGATGATCTGTACGGTCATGACCATTGTCGCGTCTAAAAACCGTGGCTGGCTGCTGCTGCCGATAGTCTACGCCTTTGCGCTGATCAATCTGGCGTTAGCCACGTTCATGCCCAATGAGTTTATTACTCACCTGGAAGCCACGCCGGGGATGCTGGTGCATATCGGCCTGTCGCTCTTTGCCTACGCGACGCTGATCATCGCCGCCCTTTACGCCATGCAGCTCGCCTGGATTGACTACCAGCTGAAAAATAAAAAGCTGGCGTTTAACCACGAAATGCCGCCGCTGATGGTGATTGAGCGTAAGATGTTCCACATCACCCAGGTCGGCGTGGTGCTGCTGACGCTCACGCTGTGCACAGGCTTGTTTTATATGAAGAACCTGTTCAGCGTGGAGAATATCGATAAAGCGGTCCTCTCCATCATCGCGTGGTTTGTCTATATTGTCCTGTTATGGGGCCATTATCATGAAGGCTGGCGCGGTCGCCGCGTGGTCTGGTTCAACGTCGCGGGTGCGGGCATTCTCACCCTTGCCTATTTTGGTAGCCGCTTCATACAGCAATTTGCTGGCTAAGTAACAAAAGGAGTTCCCCCTGGAACACATCTCTACCACCACGCTGATCGTCATTCTGGTCATCATGGTGGTCATCTCCGCTTATTTCTCTGGCTCTGAAACCGGCATGATGACGCTGAACCGCTACCGGTTACGTCATCGCGCCAAGCAGGGTAACCGTGCCGCGCGTCGTGTCGAAAAGCTTCTGCGTAAGCCGGACCGTCTGATTAGCCTGGTGCTTATCGGTAACAACCTGGTCAATATTCTCGCCTCTGCACTGGGCACCATCGTCGGGATGCGTCTGTACGGCAACGCAGGCGTGGCGATTGCCACAGGTGTGCTCACGTTTGTGGTACTGGTGTTTGCGGAAGTGCTGCCCAAAACCATCGCGGCGCTTTACCCGGAAAAAGTCGCCTACCCGAGCAGCTTCCTGTTAGCACCGCTGCTTATTCTGATGATGCCGCTGGTCTGGCTGCTGAATATGGTGACACGGGTGCTGATGCGCATGGTCGGTATAAAGGCAGACGTCACCATCAGTAGCGCGCTCAGCAAAGACGAACTGCGTACCATCGTGAACGAATCCCGCTCGCAGATCTCCCGCCGCAATCAGGACATGCTCCTGTCGGTGCTGGATCTGGAAAAGGTCAGCGTTGACGACATCATGGTGCCGCGCAATGAAATCGTCGGGATTGATATCAACGACGACTGGAAGGCCATTGTCCGCCAGCTGACGCACTCCCCGCACGGGCGTATCGTCCTCTATCGCGATTCTCTCGACGATGCCATCAGCATGCTGCGCGTGCGCGAGGCCTATCGCCTGATGACCGAGAAAAACGAGTTCACCAAAGAGGTAATGCTGCGCGCCGCCGACGAAATTTACTACGTGCCGGAAGGCACCCCACTCAGCACGCAGCTGGTGAAGTTCCAGCGCAACAAGAAGAAAGTCGGCCTGGTGGTGGATGAATACGGCGATATACAGGGGCTGGTGACGGTCGAAGATATTCTGGAAGAGATTGTCGGGGACTTTACCACCTCAATGTCGCCTTCCCTTGCGGAAGAAGTCACCCCGCAAAACGACGGGTCAGTGCTTATCGACGGCAGCGCCAACATTCGTGAAATCAATAAAGCGTTCAACTGGCATTTGCCGGAAGACGAAGCGCGGACGATGAACGGAATGATCCTGGAAGCGCTGGAAGAGATCCCGGCGACAGGCACGCGCGTGCGTATTGAGCAGTATGATATTGATATTCTGGACGTTCAGGACAACATGATTAAGCAGGTTAAGGTCCTGCCCGTAAAACCTTTACGCGAAAGTATCGCCGAGTAATGTTGTAGGCCGGGTGAGGCGAAGCCGCCACCCGGCACTACGGGTCGGCAAATTACGCTTTCGCTTTCGCCACGGTCACCATCGCAGCGCGAATAGTACGACCGTTCAGGGTATACCCTTTCTGCATCACGCCCAGCACGTTACCCGCGGCAACGTCTTCGGATTCCACCATCGCAATGGCCTGGTGAACGTTTGGATCCAGCGGTACATCCGTATCGGCAATCACTTCAACACCGAACTTACGCACCACATCCAGCATGGATTTCAGCGTCAGCTCAATGCCTTCAATCATTGCCGCGTTATCCGGGTTAGCTTTATCCGCCACTTCCAGCGCGCGATCCAGGCTGTCGATCACCGGAAGCAGTTCGTTGACGAATTTCTCCAGCGCAAATTTGTGCGCCTTTTCAACGTCCAGCTCGGTACGACGGCGCAGGTTTTCCATTTCCGCTTTGATACGCAGTACGCCATCGCGTTCGCGATTCTGCGCTTCTACCAACTGAGCTTCCAGGTTGGCAATTTTTTCATCGCGCGGGTCCACCTGCTCAGCAGACGTGTCTGGCTCTACTGCCTCAACTTCATCGTGCTGTTCCGTGATAATTTCTTCAGGGGCTTGCCCCTCAGGCGTTTTCTGTTCTTTACTACTCATGAATTTCTCCGCGTTTTTCTGCATTCATCTCGCTAACTTCGCTTATTATGGGGATCAGTTTCCTGGATTCAAGGGAACAAGGCAGATTGTCATCATTCATCAGGCACAAGGACCTCCAGAAAATGAATAATCATTTCAGGTGTATTGGGATCGTCGGCCATCCGCGTCACCCTACCGCATTGACGACACATGAAATGTTGTATCGCTGGCTGTGTGGTAAAGGCTATGAAGTGATGGTCGAGCAGCAGATTGCCCAGGAGTTGCAGCTTAAAAGCGTCAGAACCGGCACGCTGGCGGAAATTGGCCAGCAGGCGGATCTCGCCGTGGTGGTCGGTGGCGACGGCAATATGCTGGGCGCGGCGCGAACGCTGGCTCGCTATGATATTAAGGTTATTGGTGTTAACCGTGGCAATCTCGGTTTCCTTACCGACCTCGACCCGGACAATGCGCAGCAGCAGCTGGCGGACGTGCTGGAAGGTCACTATATCAGTGAAAAACGGTTTTTACTGGAAGCCCAGGTGTGTCAGCAGGACTGCCAGAAGCGCATCAGCACCGCCATTAACGAGGTGGTTCTCCACCCCGGTAAAGTGGCGCACATGATCGAATTCGAAGTCTATATCGACGAAATCTTCGCTTTCTCGCAGCGGTCTGACGGGCTGATTATTTCAACCCCGACGGGGTCCACCGCCTACTCGCTTTCAGCCGGAGGTCCAATCCTTACGCCATCGCTGGATGCCATTACCCTGGTGCCGATGTTCCCGCATACGCTCTCGGCGCGTCCGCTGGTGATCAACGGCGACAGCACCATCCGCCTGCGTTTTTCTCATCGCCGCAGCGATCTGGAGATCAGCTGCGACAGTCAGATTGCGCTCCCCATTCAGGAAGGTGAAGATGTCCTCATTCGCCGCTGCGATTACCACCTGAACCTCATTCACCCAAAAGATTACAGCTATTTCAACACATTAAGCTCCAAGCTCGGCTGGTCAAAAAAATTGTTCTGATTTTGCATACAGCACTTTACTGTATATAAAACCAGTTTATACTGTATACAAACACAGTTATGGTTTTTCATACAGGAAAACAATTATGCTGGCACAACTGACCATCAGCAACTTTGCCATTGTTCGTGAGCTTGAAATCGACTTCCATAGCGGAATGACGGCGATTACCGGTGAAACCGGTGCAGGTAAATCCATTGCCATTGATGCCCTCGGCTTGTGCCTCGGTGGTCGTGCAGAGGGGGATATGGTGCGCACAGGCGCCGCCCGTGCCGATCTCTGCGCCCGCTTCTCGTTAAAAGACACACCTGCCGCCCTGCGCTGGCTGGAAGCAAACCAGCTCGAAGACGGACGTGAGTGTTTACTTCGCCGCGTCATCAGCAGCGATGGCCGCTCCCGCGGTTTTATCAATGGTACAGCGGTTCCCCTCTCCCAGCTTCGCGAGCTGGGCCAGCTGCTCATCCAGATCCATGGTCAGCATGCGCACCAGCAGTTAATCAAACCCGAACAACAGAAAGCCCTGCTTGATGGCTACGCAGGTGAGTACGCGCTTACTCAACTCATGGCGGAGCACTATCGTCAGTGGCATCAAAGCTGCCGCGAACTTGCGCAGCATCAGCAGCAAAGCCAGGAGCGTACCGCGCGCGCCGAGCTGCTGGAATATCAACTGAAAGAGCTGAACGAATTTAACCCGCAGGCGGGTGAATTTGAGCAAATCGACGAAGAATACAAGCGTCTGGCCAACAGCGGTCAGCTGCTCTCCACCAGCCAGACTGCCCTTAACATGCTGGCGGATGGCGAAGACGTGAATTTGCAGAGCCAGCTGTACAACGTGCGTCAGCTTGTGACCGAACTGACCGGCATGGACAATAAGCTTTCTGGCGTATTGGAAATGCTGGAAGAGGCCGCGATTCAGATTTCAGAAGCCGGGGATGAGCTGCGCCACTACTGTGAACGTCTGGATCTCGATCCGAACCGTCTGTTCGAGCTTGAGCAACGCATCTCCCGTCAGATTTCACTGGCGCGTAAGCATCACGTTACCCCGGAAGAGCTGCCGAATTACTATCAGTCTCTGCTGGAGGAACAGCAGCAGTTGGACGATCAGGCCGATTCCCTTGAAACCTTGTCTCTGGCGGTTAATCTGCATCATCAGCAGGCGCTGGAAACGGCGAAACGGCTGCACGACGTGCGGCAACACTATGCGCAGGAGCTTAGCCAGCACATTACCGACAGCATGCATACGCTGGCGATGCCGCATGGGGTGTTCACCATAGATGTTCGCTTTGAAGAGAATCACCTGACGGCGGAAGGCGCAGACCGCGTAGAATTCCGCGTCACCACCAACCCGGGCCAGCCTTTGCAGGCAATTTCGAAAGTGGCTTCCGGTGGTGAACTGTCGCGTATCGCCCTGGCCATTCAGGTGATTACCGCCCGTAAAATGGAAACCCCGGCGTTGATTTTCGATGAAGTGGATGTGGGTATCAGCGGCCCGACTGCGGCCGTTGTCGGCAAACTGCTGCGTCAGTTGGGTGAATCGACGCAAGTCATGTGTGTGACTCACCTGCCGCAGGTCGCCGGATGTGGTCATCACCACTTTATCGTCAGCAAGGAAACCGATGGTGAAATGACGGAAACGCACATGAAGCCGCTGGATAAACGCTCTCGCTTGCAGGAGCTGGCACGCTTGCTCGGCGGCAGTGAAGTCACTCGCAATACCCTCGCGAATGCGAAAGAACTGCTGGCGGCATAAACTTTTTCGGGATCTCAGGGTCATACAGAACAACAAAAACGCCGCCAGACCGGTTTCAAAGTGGGGCAAGGTCTATTATCATCGGCATATTACATATGAGCCGCGTACTGCTCGGGCCCGAAAAGGAATCAAATCACTATGCGCTGTAAAACGCTGACCGCTGCCGCAGCGGTTCTTCTGATGTTGACCGCAGGCTGTTCCACTCTGGAGAAAGTGGTTTACCGTCCTGACATCAACCAGGGGAACTACCTTACCCCTAACGATGTGTCCAAAATCCGCGTGGGTATGACACAACAGCAGGTCGCTTATGCCCTGGGAACCCCGATGATGTCCGATCCCTTCGGCACAAATACCTGGTTCTATGTATTCCGCCAGCAGCCTGGTCATGAAGATGTAACCCAGCAAACCCTGACGCTGACCTTTAGCAGTGGCGGCGTGCTGACCAACATCGACAACAAGCCTGCCCTGACCAAATAATCAAGCGTCAGCAACGCAAAAAGGTGCTCAATGAGCACCTTTTTTGTGTACATTTATTTGGCTACTTACCGGATTTCTCTGCTCGCTGACGGCGCAACTCTTTCGGGTCGGCAATCAGAGGACGATAGATTTCAACCCTGTCGCCCTCTTTCAGCACATCACCGAGCTTAACCGGACGGCTATAAATGCCGACTTTATTCTTCGCCAGGTCAATATCACGGCGAAGTTCAAGGATGCCGGAGGCCCGGATAGCCGCCTCAACGGTGGCGCCCTCTTCAAGCGTCACGCGCTGCAAATACTGCTTCTCCGGCAGCGCATACACCACCTCAACAGCAATCTTATGCGACACTGTAAACCTCTTTGGCGCGCGTGGTGAACGCCTGAACCATATTCGAGGCCAGCTCTTTAAAGATTCGGCCAAACGCCAGTTCGATCAGCTTATTGGTAAATTCAAAATCCAGATGAAACTCAATGCGGCAGGCGTCAGCGCTCAGTGGCGTAAACTTCCACCCTCCCATCAGTTTTTTAAACGGACCATCCACCAGATGCATCAAAATACTCTGATTGCTCGTCAGGGTATTGCGCGTGGTGAACGTTTTGCTGATCCCCGCTTTGGAGACATCCACGGCCGCAGTCATCTGCGTCGGGCCGGATTCCAGCACTCGGCTACCGGTGCATCCTGGAATAAATTCCGGATAGGACTGAACGTCGTTCACTAACTGATACATTTGTTCCGCGCTGTAGGGAACAAGCGCAGTACGGCTAATCTGAGGCATAGCATTTTCCATGGTCACACAACAGACAAATAATAACATTTATCACCTGTTAAAAAAACGCTAAGCCTTATCTCGTGCTAATATAGCGCGTTAGACCTCACAGGACGCAATGAGGTGACTTTTTAAAATCAGATTACCGACGGCTTTACGACACTTATGACGAAGAAAAAAGCACATAAACCTGGTTCGGCGACCATTGCGCTTAACAAGCGTGCTCGCCACGAGTATTTCATCGAAGAAGAATTCGAGGCCGGCCTTGCGTTGCAGGGCTGGGAAGTAAAATCGCTGCGTGCCGGGAAAGCCAATATCGGCGACAGCTACGTGATCCTGAAAGACGGTGAGGCCTTCCTGTTCGGCGCGAACTTTACGCCGCTGACCGTCGCCTCTTCACATTACGTTTGCGATCCTACCCGCACCCGTAAGCTGCTGCTAAACAAGCGCGAACTGGAATCCCTCTACGGACGCATCAACCGTGAAGGCTTCACCGTGGTGGCACTCTCTTTGTACTGGAAAAACGCCTGGTGCAAAGTGAAAATCGGCGTGGCGAAAGGTAAGAAACAACACGACAAGCGTACTGACCTGAAAGCACGCGAGTGGCAGCTCGACAAAGCACGTATCATGAAAAACGCAGGACGTTGATTCTGCGCGCTTATTGTACTATTCAATAAGTTAGCGTTTCGGGCTGGTGTCGAGGAAGTAAAATCTGGTATACTGAGTTCAACACTATTGGGGCTGATTCTGGATTCGACGGGATTTGCGAAACCCAAGGTGCATGCCGAGGGGCGGTTTGCCTCGTTAAAAGCCGCAAAAAAATAGTCGCAAACGACGAAAACTACGCTTTAGCAGCTTAATAACCTGCTAAGAGCCCTCTCTCCCTAGCTTCCGCTCTTAAGACGGGGATCAAAGAGAGGTCAAACCCAAAAGAGATCGCGTGGAAACCCTGCCTGGGGTTGAAGCGTTAAAACTAATCAGGCTAGTTCGTTAGTGGCGTGTCTGTCCGCAGCTGGCGTGCGAATGTAAAGACAAACTAAGCATGTAGTACCGAGGATGTAGAAATTTCGGACGCGGGTTCAACTCCCGCCAGCTCCACCACTTTTGATAGGACTGCAACCGGACAGTGGCAATAAAAACAGCCACTTACGGACTCTGACCAGACAGAGCTCAGACCGAGAAAAGACAAAAAAATGCACGTGAAATGCACGTGCACTTTAAAAGAACCCCAGATCTCACGGTCTGGGGTTTTTCTATTTGTAACTAAGGGTAACAAAAACACATCCCCTTTCGTGCTCCGCTCGCCTTGACACTGTTTATTTTTACAGTAAAAATACTGTATACAACCACAGTGGTTTTCCGGAGGCTTTTATGTTCGTTGAACTGGTTTATGACAAGCGAAATGTAGAGGGACTTGAAGGGGCCAGAGAGATTATCCTGGCAGAGCTGACGAAGCGAGTGCACCAGATCTTCCCTGATGCCGAAGTGAGGGTGAAGCCGATGCAGGCGAACGGCTTGAATAGCGATGCCAGCAAAAGCGATCGGGAAAAGCTGAACCGCATGCTGGAGGAAATGTTTGAAGACGCAAATATGTGGCTGGTGAATGATTAGCAAAGCCCGTGTTCGCTTCGTGCATACCTTCAACTACGCAGACATGCACCACTACCCATCGTACTTTTCCGATATTGAACGGCACTTCATCTTAGTGGCGTTAAATAATAAGCACTTTTACTACTCACTGTTTTTGCGGTCACTCCAATAGATGCCCTTTTCAGTGCCGCATTAAATGCAACTAACGTTACCGGTCTTGGAGTTGTCTTGGTACGATGTGAATGGCTCTGAAACAAAAACACATCTTCAGGATACTTCTCCCTGCGGGAGTGGAGAATTCTTTTAACTCCTGGCTTAAGAGCAATGCATCTTTCCCTCAGTCCTTTTGTGGCTGAAAGAACAAGAATATCATGGCTCACATCATCAAACTTTGCCCCAAGAAGCTGTCCGGGCTTAGCCTGACTCAGATACAACATTGCCCAGAGATCTGACCATGTATCAGAAATATTCTCAAGATTCCGCTTGATAGCAATAAATTCAACTACGGTAAGCCCCCACACATCTCTCATCATTCCTTTCAGTAGATCCTCTTGTTACATGAAGCTTATGTACAAACAGAATCTTCATGGTTGTAACATTCAATATTCGAATTACCGAACAGTGCCCAGCAACCGTAGCTCATTTTTACATATGGCTGTCCGAAACATCAAACATCCTGCTCTCATACTAAGAATTTTTTGTTCTGAACGTTTGCAGTTCCGTATTGTCTAAACGAAAAGTTCATAAAAAAGGTTCAACATGGCAACGTTTATAATCGCAAGTACCGTAGTTGTTGCTCTTGGCTTGATAGTATTGAGCCTGATCAAAATTGGCATAAGCACATCGAATAACCCGGATGAATTTTAATGTGTTGAAGTTCGTGTAACGTCTTTATTTACTGGGAATTTTTATATAGAGTACAAACGGCCACATCGTAAATGATCGCCACCTGCTTCCGATCCACTCCGTTTGCGATCAACCTGCCAGCCTGAGCCCATTGCTCAGGTGTCAATTTTGGCCGCCTCCCACCGATTCGCCCTTTCTCACGGGCTGCGGCCAACCCAGCCCGGGTGCGTTCCACTATTAGCTCCCTTCCATTTCAATCCAGCATATGCAGGGGGAACTGGTACAGTTGAAAGAGATGCTTAATACACAGAAACCATAAAAGTGCTCACCAGGCAGATCGCCCTGCTTGGTGCTTTGAAAGTTGATATCAATATATAAATACTCTCCATTGCCCCCAGCCATTTTGTCAGATACACTCGAATACACGTTCTCATTCAACCATAAAAAATGACTTTAAAATATTATTTAAAATATTGTCTTTGGGGTTTAGTTGGCTGTGGTTATCTTGTTTACGTAATTTTAACAGACTTACGTGATGGGAAAATTTTCCCTGCTTACGCACCTTATATGCCTTACATTGCCTCCTACCTAGCAATAGGCGCAGTGGTACTCCCTTTTGCTTTTTATGTTTCAGAGAAATTAGCATTAAAGATAATGAAAAAGGAAACATGGGACAATTATTTCGGTGCAGATAGCACATCCTGGGGTGCATTTATTTTTGTATATATGTTTTGCATATTATTATCAGCCCCATTATTTCTTCTTTATCCAGCAGTTAATAAAAATCGCGAAGGTAATTAAATACCAAGGTGAGCGCTCATACCTCTCGAACAAAAATGTGTTCGGTTCTTTTAGTCAAAGCATAACCATAGCATCAACACTGGTCCCTTCAGGGACCAGAATCACAGCGCTTGTAGTGATAAAAGTTGCCGCAGGCAGCCTGGCAATGTTACAGCCAGCGGCGAATAATTAAGGGTCGTTATTCTGGGTTCGAATCTGCATCGACTCCTGAAGCTTCAGACACTTTGGTTTTCCAGATGCTGTCTTCAGGCAATCACTCAGAGCCTTGTTTGAGCTTATCGACCTCCTGACTAAGCTCTGTAACCTTCATACTCAGTGCCTTAATGGCGGCAAGAGCATCCATCAGAAGGGGGTTGAGATCAAGGGTCATCTTACCCACACCCTCGGCACTGTGAACGTACTGCGGATCAATCTTCTTAACCTGCTGCGCGATTACACCACGGCGTACTGCTTCACTGTCGTCATCCTTATACCTGAACGATACGAACTCCATCGCATCGATGTTTGCCAGCGCGATTTCCGTATCAAGTTCAGTGATATCTTTCTTAAAGTTGATATCAGATGTCCCAACCGCCTGCATCTGCGTCCACGGTATTGTGGATGATGAGGTGTTCATTGCAGATGCGATGAGGTTTCTTACAAAAAGATTACCGGATATTCCTGTGAAGATTTGCTGTCGGCGAGTTGGGTCATACCCGCATACAATTCCAGATCCTGCTTGCGGCGCCCAGGAAGTACCAGAGCCGTCAATACCATAAAACCCTGATTCGGTACTTCCTAAAACGTTAATACCTGGAGTTCCGAAACCAAAGTATCCAACACCTAAGACATTACCAGTATTAGGGCCAACATCCTTAGTGGCGGCATTTCCCAAACCGAGGTTTGTGCGAGCGTCAGCAGCATTCTTTGCACCTGTACCGCCCTGGCTGATACTGAGCGCGGTAGTCAGGCCGCTTAGGCTGGTTATATCGCTGTTAGCCCCTTTCTTCGCCAGTGATTTCTGGCCCGGCACGGTAACGGCCACACCGTTAATTGTGATAGTGACGTCTGTAGTACCGTTCATCACATCAGCGAAACCGCTCATGTAACGCTGGTACATAGTGAATGTTTCAGCGATATCCTGCGCCAGACCGTCAACGCTAAGGCTGTCGCTCAGAAGAATGGCATATTTGGTTCCAGCAGGGATAGCAGGGTTAGCAGCTGGCGTAACGGTGAGAGAGGTTGCGCTTCCAATCGCGGTAATCTGGAAAACCTGCGCTGGGCTGGTCAGCGCGATAACAGTGCAGCCGTTACGAATAAGTGAGCCAGCTGCAGTGAAGTTTGTGCCGGTACCTGTAAGGGTGTTTCCGCTGATGGCAATAGTGCCAGTGGTATAAATCATGTTTTCTCCAGGCAATAAAAAACCCCGCCGGAGCGAGGTTTGTTTGAATCAGTTTGTTTATTTGCAGGTCGTGCTGGTAAATGTATTTGCACTTACCCAGGTCCAGTTAAATGGATAACCCGCTCGGTACTGAGTTTGGTTATTTTGCTTGCGAACGCCATAAATTTGCACGCTGCTTTCCTGCCCGCCTACCAGTGCTATTCCGCTACATACAGGCTGTTGCCTCTCAATAACGCCAGCACAACCTGAAAGCAAAAAAGCCAATGACAAACAAAAAATTATATTTTTCACAATGGTTCCATCCCAGGGGATTGAGGAAGTAACACAATAGCAATATGGATAACGTGGGTATAATTGATTCTGTAGATCAATTTTAGTTAATTGATCGCTTAAAACGATCAATCATAACTTGCACAGTTGATGGCCATAATCACGTTTCTTAAATTTGAATAAGCAGCATTCTGTAGGCTTCCGCTCGGTGTGGTTTGCGGTCTGGCAAATATTCTGGTATTGCTTCCATCAAGTTTTGCCATGCTCTTGTATATTGCCGCGTAAGGCTGCGGCTGACCACCAGCTGATACAACCCCGGTAATTAGACCGAGCATGACCGGCATGCAAGCCCACTTCCCCGCCCTTGTTGTATTAATGTTATAACCAGAGCTGGCATCCACTCCAGCAGTACCAATTGTGACTATATCGCTGAGTGTGCGCGTCTCGTTGGTTAAAATCAGCGAGCCAGATGCATCCCATACAGCCAGCCCGTAATCAGGCTTAGTCTGCGGGAAGATAGAGAAAAAATAGACGTAAGCCGTGCCAGTTGCGGTAGGTCTGAGGAAGTCTACGGTAATCGTATTCCCACTTATAGTTTGGGTAATTTCCACTTCAACAGTGCAGTGTACAAAAGCGACGACAGGCTGCCCAGCCGGGAAGGTGTGCGTAACTTTTATGTTATAACCAGATGTTCCCTGTAATACTGCTGTCTTACGAGCCTGCAATGCAATTGGCGAGCTGTTAGAGCTTACCCATACCTCGCCACTCGTAGTTGTAAGTAAAACGCCGTACTGCGCCATTTATGCCTTCTCAATCTGGAATATTAAAAATGCCGCCATCGCGGGCTCAGTGCCTGCTGAGTAATCGGTATCTCCCGCAGACGATACAGTTGCAGTTCCTCCCGAGATTGTTATCTTCCTCCTCCCTGTGCCCCATTGGTCATCATTCATGACCTGAAAGTAGGTCAACTTGCAGCCTGGTGGTAGCACTACGGAATAAGAGCCTGACTTCTGATTAACGGCAAGTTGAAGGTAACCACTGACGCTGACAGGTTTAATTCCGTAGTTGTTTACGTTTCCGGAAGCGTCCCATGTCTGGACCCCATATTCGGCCATTTACAACTCCATAATAAAAAGGGTCTCATGTGAGGCCCGTTACTTACCATGTTCCAGTAATTCTTCCGATTTGTACCCTCAGCACATTGCTGGAGTCCCGAACACTAATTGTCTGATTGGTTTGTTTCATTGCCCCCTCTCCAGCTGTGGAGCCGTAGTTCTCAAACGTTCCTGACTTATCCAGTTTCCATCCGACGGAACCAGCAACGTAGTTATTTGACTGAATGTAGTTTCCTATTTTGGCATTGCTGATGGTACCGTCCTGGATGAACGTATCCCGGATGAAGGTCTGTCCGTTCTGGATTACGAACGGCAACGACACCGCCCCACCAGCCTGCGCCATTACCGCTAAACGGTCAGCCAGGAACAGCACCTGCGACTGCATGCCGGATGGCGTATTCTGAACACCAATGCCCATTCCCGCTGCGTACTGGTTGCCATTAGAATCAATAGCTACCTTGATGCTGTACATTGCATTCAGGTTATTATTGATGTCGGCTGATACCTGCGCGTTCTGGACAATCGCTGCAGACTGACCGTTAACCGTGACCTTTAGCGAATTGATTTGCGTAGCAGACGCCTGGGTAAAATCAGCAAGTGTCTTCGACAAGTCAGTGACATTCGCCGTGTTCCCACCGGTGCTGGAATCCAAAGCGCGCAATGACTCAGCGACAGCTTTACTGGCGTCGGACATCACATTGTCTACTCGATCGATACTGGCTTTGTTATCTCCATATTGGACGCTCAGGAGGTTGCGCTGGTTAACCTGCGCGAGCGTACTGGTGATCAGCGCGATAGCATTGTTCTGAATACCGCCGCTGGCCTTATCAGTTTGTGCACCCAGCTCTTCCAGGCGTGATGCCATTGAGGAATCGAGGTCCGTGACAACCTGGCTAAGGTCAGTGATTGATGCTGTATTCTGAGCACCTACAGCAGCTGCTGAATCAGCTTTGTCAGATGCGACCTGAGTGGCAGCCGTCAATTGACTTACCGCAGAAGCGCGAGCTTCAGTTTCCGTTGCTAACGCCTGGCGAACATCAGTAATACCCGCTTCATTCTGGGCAGTTTTCGCCTCTAGACGAGTAACATCCGTGACGCGGGCTTCCGTCTCAGTGGCGATCACCTCCCGGAGCTGTTCGAATGTCGCAGAGTTAGCCCCCTGCTGCGCAGTCTGACGCACAACAACATCAGCAATAGCCAGGGCGTTCCCAATGATTGCTTCTGCTGTCTGCTTATTCGAACCTACTGCTGCAGCCAGACCATCGGCGTTCTCCTTAATCGCATCAGAAAGTTCGGCCAGTTTCTCGCTACTTTCTACGGCACTCTCAATCAGATCCTTGAATACCTCAGAATCTTTAATTTCCTCCAGGATCACATCTGTGATGTCGGAAACATCGATGCTGACCTGTCCTCGCACCCATTCTGTGTACCCTGATTCGTTGCCGCTGCGGTCCACCAGCTGCGCGCGGTACCAGAAAATCTGCCCAGCCTTAAGGCCCATCTGCTGATATTTGCGCTGCGGGTAAGGCACATCGGCCAGCAGCATCGCATCGTCCTCGGTACCGGTCAGGCTATACTGAATTTCCGTCTTCAGCGTGTCGTCGGTATTCGCCGGGAATCCCCAGTTCAGCTCGATGCCGAAAACCACATTTTCAGAAGCGATGAAGCCAACCGGCTTCGGTGGATTGCCTACTTTACCCGTCAGCGTTTTCTCTTCTGAATAGCCCCATCCGGACGAGATTTCTGCGGCATTAATTGCGCGCACGCGTACCAGGTAGCGCCCGGCATAAATCCCCGGGACGTCGAATGATGTGGTGGAGCTGCGCGGCACGTTAACCCAGTTCCCGTCGTTGCGGCGCCATTGCGCTTCATAGGCGATAGCGTTCTGCGCCTGGTCCCAGCTCACGCGCATCGTTTCGACGCTGATATTTTGCTGCACCACGGAAAACGAGCTGATCACGATGTTGTCAGGCGGCGACTGGTTACCAGGCGGGATCACGCTCACCGGCCGCTGGTCAATGATGGCTCCGGTATCGATACGGGCATATTTATCCGGGTCGTGCCATGCGCCGGTAATCGAGAAAGTGCCATCATCGTTATCGGAAACGCTGACAACACGATACTGCTGCGTGTAAAGCTCGTCAGATTCAACCACCCAAACAGCTTCGGCCTGTGGCGTCTCACTGTATGCAGTGGTGACTGTGACTGATTCACCGTTCACGGCCTGAATGGTCCTGCTCTGCGACGCTCCGGAGGGAAGGTTGAGAATAAGGCGATCACCTGGTGCTGCATCAGCTACGCGGTCAAGTTTGATAACGCGACCGTTAACGGCGCTGATGCGGCCGCCCATAACCTTTCCGGAAAGCAGCTCGTCTGCCACGGCGATGATGTAGCCCGGCTGCGGAATGTTGCCGTCCAGCCCGACATCAAACGAAACAACGCGATCCTTGTTGTTGGTGAGAATACCCCAGCGCCCCTTTCGGTTCGCTTCTGACTGCCTGGTGCAGCCGATGGCTGTCATTTCCAGCTGATTGAAGCCGTACCGCGCCACCAGCGCCTGCTCAAATACCGGCTCCATCGCGTCGGCATAAGCGTTCCCCGGGTCTGACCATGAAACCAGCGCTGTGGTGTAGCGGCTTTTCGTGGTGCTGCTCGAATAGGTGAAGCGACCGCCAACAACGTTAGCGCGCGTGTAGCTGTAATCAACATCGCGCGGCATGTCAGCCAGGGCCACAATCTGATCCCCGCCCCAGTAGGTCATGCCACGGAAGATAGCGGCAAAATCACGCAGGACTGTGTAGGCGTCGTTCCGGTCCTGAATGTACACGTTGCAGGTATAACGTGGTTCGGTACCGTTGCCCCCTTTGCCGTCTGGTACCATCTGATCACAATACTGGGCAACCTGATAAAGCGTCCATTTATCAATATTCGCAGCGGTCAAACGGTGCCCGAGGCCGAACCGGTCAGAAACAACCAGATCGTAAAAAATCCACGCAGGGTTATCCGTCCATGCCCACTTAAACGCACCGGTCCATGTACCGCTATAAGTGCGGGTTTCAGGGTCGTAGGTATCTGGAACGCGGATAACACGGCCGCGGGGCTCGCAGGAGATCTGCGGGATAGAGCCGTTAAACTGGCTTGAATCGAATTCGATGTAGAGTAACGCTGTGTTTGGATATCGTAACTTGGCGTCAATAACCTCAGTGAAGCTCTGCAGCGTCATCGTGTCGCCGATCTTCGCGCTGTTGGCGTCAGAGGTAATCTTACGCAGGCGGATTGTCCAGGTGCTTCCAGCTTGCGGTAAATCGATACGGTGGCTGCGCTCATAACCAGACGTCGTTTTGCCGGTCACGCTGGTATTGAGTACCGTCTGCCATGTGCCGCCGTCCGTCTGCAGGTCAATCGCATAATTGACCGAGTAACCCACCAGATCGCCGTCGTCCTCCTGTTTGAAAAGCGAGGGCCATTTCAGACGCAGGCGAACTGCTGAAAGCTGCGTATTGGTAAAGGTGCGCGTCCATGCTGTAGCGCTTGATACCTCAGTTCCCACGCTGATTTCGTTTTCGGTACCGGGAATACCCTGAATATATTTTTGCGCCTGCGTTCCCGCGCGAAACTCCCACGTCACGCCGCTAAAGTTTTGGGAGCCGTCAGCATTCTCCAGGGCCGTTCCGTCCAGGTAGATATCTTTGCCGGTTAGCTGCCCTGCAAACTCCCCTTCGCCAAGCGCAATGAGGATTTTTGCCTTCGCTACAGATTGCAGATCATCAGGCTGTTCGGTAGGGGTTCGTGAACTGGAGCTGCCGCCCTTGCGGCCCTTTAACACTTTATCTGTAGCCATATTGCGCCCATAAAAAAAAGCCACCCGAAGGTGGCCAGAAAAAAGGTTAGTTATCTACTGCTGATCTTCGACATAAATTCCGGCAGAAATAATCGCTCCGCCGATAAGACGCTTACCATATAGCAGAGGGACCGGGTACCCCTGTGCCGCAGTGTTTGTAACACCACCGAATGCATAGGATGCGCGGTTATCTGCACTTTGTTTGCTGGCTATGCCTGATGGCTGAGGAGAAAGCATCTGTACAACTCCGCCTAGCATCATTGCAGCACCAAATTTATATAAAAATGGTGAGGCTGCAGCCCATGGAGTGAAGCTAAGCACAGCACCAGCGGCCACCAACACAGCACCTAAAACTGTTTGCAGCACACCAGCTTTTTTCCCCCCAATGATTACAGGTACAATTCTGATCACTTCACCTGTAACGGGGAAGCCAAGGTCATCTACTCCTATGTTTTTCTTCCCTTTGAAAACGGCAAAGGTTAGACCACGACTTTTACTACTAATCATATAACTTTCAAAGCCCGGAATGGTTTTAGCGAGGGCCGTTCCAGCTTCAGATACTTTATTGATAAGGCGGTGGTGGATCTTTCCAAAAATTTTACCCGGCTCGCCACTTAGCTCAATTCGCGTCATTACCTCTTGCATCGTACCCTCTATTCTTTAAATGCTTATTAATCCGCTTTATTCGCTCGAATCATAATATTACATTCTTTATTATTTAACTCTCCAGATTGACCGATACTTCGCTGTATTAAACAGTCATTAGCAAGCTTTTTAACCGCTAGCTTTGCATATACATCACCGTTGTCTGAAACTAATCCGGTGATAAACTCATTGTCAGATCTATTATGCTTCTGTTGCGCTTCCATCATCGCAATCATAAATGCGTAATGGTTAACGTAAGTGGCTGCAACTGAATTAGATTTAATTTCTGAGTGGCGATCAAGGTAATCGTTTACAGTTCCTGCAAATAAATTCAGAGATGTTGATAATAATATTATGCTCAAGGCAAGTTTCATGGTTTCGCTCCTTTGTTTTGAGCAAAGGTTAGCACAGGTCCTTATGGCGAAGTACCTTCATCGTTCTCTCTTGCCAGTAGCCTCCATACGGTACGCGTTGGCTCAAGTGTCCGTAAAGGTGGTGCAGCAGCATATTTCCCTCCAGCAGAATTCCCGCATGATTCCACTTATCAGCCTGGACCTGCATGATCACCATATCGCCGGGTTTCGGCGGCCCGTCGAATTCACGGAATCCGCACTCATACCAGCAATCTTGGTAGAAGTTGTCCGGATAGTCGTTTTCCCACCAATGATAATCCACCCGGTAATCGTGGAGCTCAATACCATGCGTTTGCCGGAAATAACTCATTACCAGCCCCCAGCAGTCGAAGTGTCCAAGCACAAACGGACGCTCCAGCAGCGGCAGTTCTCCGCGTGGCTGGATGGTGCGTAAATCCCCCTCCGGCCAGCTCACGATGTGCCACGGCAAAAGCGTTGCATCGCATTGCGCTTTATCCAGTTCGCTCGGTTGAGTCGTGGCATCAGGGTGACTGTGAGCTATGGCGATCACTGTTCCCCAGTCCTCAGCAGCTGCGTAATCCTCTGGCGAGAGGTGGAAATGTTCCGTCGGCTCTGCAGCGAGGTTACGACAAGGGAAATATCGTTCAACACGGCTTTTCTGCACCACCACGCCACAGCACTCGCGAGGATATTCTGCTGCAGCATGCGCCATAATTGCATCAATGGTTTTCTGACGCATATTAACTCCTGATCAAAGACGTGCCCGGGAAACCACCATGCGAAAGCTCGTTATTTTCACCGAACCGAAGTTTGCAGGCCGTCAGCGTGCCGTTGCATTCGTCCAGAGACGGGTCGCTCACCGGGTTGTTGTTTTTATCGAAATAGCGGGTGCCGGCATAGTCGCAGCCGTCGCCGGTGCGATATTTATTCCGGATGCACCAGGTACACAGGGAATGAAGCTGTCGCGTCGGGATCATTTTCCCCTGCAGGTCCATCGGGCTTGAGAGTGTGAACTCAACAACTTCATTACTTTCACTACTCTTTGAATCGATGTAGAAAATCTTCAATTTTTCCTGCGTGGGATCGGCTGTCGCATTGCCATCCGCGAAGTTTTTTGCATCAAGATATTTGCCTAACGTGTCATGGATAGTCACCTTCGCCTGCAGCATATCGTCATAGGCAAGACAAAGAGCTGTGATGGAGCTATCAAGGTTTGCTACCGATAATTTTGGTTGCGCGCTGCTCCCGCTAGTAGAAGCTTCGATCCCCTCAATCTGACATGGCCATGCATTGTATTCCTCCCCCTGCCACCAAATTGATTTAGCTGGAAGCTTATCTTCATCACCCCCGGCCGCGACAATTTCAGCTTCAGTATGTGCCAGACTGTAGCTGTGAAACCGCAGAACCTCGCCTGTTCCAAAGGCCGTTCCATCGACCTCGTAAAGCCTGACCTCATCGCCAGGCTCAAGCTTCTGATAATCTTCATTTAGACTCATGGTTTGAATGCCTGTTGGAAAGTTGCGGAAAGGGAGTAGTTCTCACCTCCCATCGGAGTGGGCTTATACTCGGCACAACGATATAACCCAAGCGGCTCAAGCGGAGGTTTCCACTGGAATGATTTTGTTCCTCCATGCCTGTCAAGAAAGGTTTTGATCGCCTGAACGTATTCTTCAGTCCCAACAAAATTCAGTTCCCACTGCTGGCTGCGAGGATTGAGGCCATCGCCGGAGATCTGCTCGTAGCCATCCCCAAACTTGGCGCTTCTCGTCCTGAATGAGACGGTTTGTGTCGGACTGACTCTGGGGCTCCAGGTAAAAGTTTCGATAGCCATGTTTATCGGGTTCCTTTCATTGCGTTCCAGATATCACCACCAGGTCGGATATCACGCATGACATTCTGCTTGTATCGCTGATCGACGTAACGGCCTACATCGGTACCGAATTGTTCCAGACCTGCAGGTGCCTGTGTCGATGTGTTACCGTTTGAATCGATGCTTATATAAACCTTCGGTGCCGTGTCACCTCCCGCTGCACCACTATTTACAGCACGCACGCCAAGTGAACCATCAGCTGCGCGGGTCAAAGGCATAATCGCTTCTGGTCCCGCCTCCCCCATTACCCCAGCCCCTTTCGCGAATGCGAAAAACGTAGGGTTATCTACGACCTGACCGCTGTAAGCGCTCAAATCTGAGGAGGAATAAACGCCTCCTTTAGCGTTGAACTGGAAGTTACTGCCATAGTCGGCAATGGCTGTTCCTGAACTGGCCGCCGCACCGCCTCCAACAGCTCCAAACACACTCGAACCTACGCTCATGATTGAGCTCAGAATCGTATTAGTTAGCAACGCCTGGGCTGCCATGTCGACGAGGTTTTGAATTATCGACTGAGTAAGCGTGGAGAAGAGGTTGATCATGCCCTCTTTAAAGGTCTGCGTTTTAGTCAACAGCCCCGTCAGAACATTAGTGGTACGCTCCCGGGTAGCATCCACCAGACCGATCGCCAGATTATTGAAGTCACTCTGTGAGCGATATAATTCCAGCGCGGTCTGATACTGAGCATCAGCAGAATCTTTACTACTCTTCTGCATCAGCATTTCGTACTGCTGCTTACTTACTGCTCCATTGCGATAATAGGTCTCGATCAAGCTTTGCTGCTGTACGAGTTGATTTCTTTGCTGGGCTAGCGGGTCAACGTCCCCGGCAAGCTCAAGCCGTGGCGCTGATAGAGCATTAGCCTGGGCCTGTAGGATTTGTCGGGATGTTTCCTGTGAAAGTGTGACACGCGCAGCCATGTACTCTTTTTCAGTAAGCAAGCGTGCATCAAAGAGAGTCACGCAGTTCGTAGCAGATGCCTTCTTTATTGAAACCAGCGGTGGTGATACCGAAAAGCAGCGACTGCAGGCGAGCGCCGGTTGCCGTCTCCAGAACGTCCCAGACGTCACGGGTTTTGTGAGCATGCAGCTCGTCGACGATGGCGCAATGAATGTTCAGGCCGTCGAGGTTGTTCGCATCTGATGATAAAGGCTCGAATTTGGAGGCCGTTTGCTCCTGGTAGATAGCGAGCTTGTTGAATTCGAAGATCCGCCCAAGAGTGGCTTTAGCCTTCTTGACCATATTTTTCGCGTCTTCAAAAACAATTCGCGCCTGGTCACGGGTGGTTGCAGCGGAATAAACCTCCGCCCCGCCCTCGCCGTCTGCGCCAGCCATATAAAGCCCCACGCCGGAGCAAAGCGTTGATTTGGCATTTTTACGGGCCACCTCAACATCTGCTGTACGGAAACGCCGAACCATCACCGGCCGACCGCTGCCGTCGTTACGCAGAACGGTTTCCCCCGTCTCTTCGTTAACCAGCGGGATAACAAAACCAAAAATATTAATCAGGATGAAAACATGCCAGTCCATCAGCTCAATAGGCTGGCCTGCTAGCGCACCTTTGACGTGAGGAACAAAATTATAGAAATTCAGAATGTGCTGCGCGCGCGGCTCACTGAAGAAAATACCGCGCTCTTCGCCGTGTGCCAGATCGTCAAGAAAACGCTGACAGGCAAGGCGTACATACTCACAGGCAATAATTTCCCCCGCCACCACCCTCTCGGCGTAGCGGATGCCTTCTGCAACCTTAGCCATTAATCCCTCGCTTTCATAAACTCGGCCAGCGGGTCAACCGCATCAGGACCTTTTGCATTCACTTTAGAGCGGCTTGCTGGCGTCATGCCGAACTCACCGAGCATGGCACGCAGGCGTTTCCAGGCATCAGCTTTCATGACGGCTGCCGGGTGAGCCTTGATCATCACATCCCCGCTCTGCGTTTCGATCCGGTAGGTGTACCCCTCAATTTCAAGCGTGTCGCAGTGGTGCCGGTATTCGGTATATGCCTCAACCAGCAACTCAAGGGCTCTGGCGTCCAGTTGGGACATCACACCAATAGCATCGAGCTCGTCGGCCATCCGCTTAAACCAGTATTTCCCCTGCTTGTCGAAATGCTTCGGCGTTGGGGGTACCCCTGCAGCTGGCTTTGGTTCGTTTTCATTAATCGGGCGTTTTGATGGGTTACCCCTCACCAAACGTAGATGGGTCGGGGTTTTCGGTGGTCCAGACATAATCGAAAACTCCTATTAATCATCGAGTGGGGGACCCCTAAAAAAAGTTTTCTAACCTGCGGCGATGTGAAAAGAGGTTAGGCGGCGGTCCTTTGGCGCGTCGTTCCTGAACTTTCAACCCGCCCTCCCCATCGGTCGACTCAAATGAGAATTGATTTCATTTGAGTCTTTCGACCGCTGTTTTCGCCCTGTGGCAGGGCTTGCAGAGGCTTTCGAGGTTGTAAAGGTCATCGGTCCCCCCATTTGCTTTGGCGGTGATGTGGTCCACCGTCTCAGCGGGTGTATACCTTCCATTTCGCAGGCATTCCTGACAAAGGTGTTTGTCTCTGTCGAGAACGATTGGGCGCAGCCTGTCCCACTTACTGCCATAACCTCGCTGATGCCTGCTCTGGCCTCGCTGATGCTGCTGCCAGCCTTCGTTAAGATGCTTGGGACAATAGCCTGAGCGGTCAGTGGTTGTGCCAGGGCAGCCACGCTTGCGGCATGCTCTCGGTATTAACGCAGGCATCAGGCTAACCTCCACGCCCGGCGGCGTTCTGTTCGTGGCGCTGAATCAGGATGACTCTCAACCGGTTCGCCATCTGCATGATCAACCAGCGAGTAACACGGATAGACCACTGAACCGCCCCATGCATCACCCACGGCAAAATCGGCAGGCTTATTACTATCCCATCGAGATAACACGCGGCTGATGCAATGAGGCGGTACGCTGTAGCACACACCATGAATTAGGCGAGGAAACGAAATGAATTCATATCGAGCTTTATCAGCAATGATTAGCCGTTCGGCTATTTGCATCTGGTACTGAGGAGGACGACCTGTTCCAAGGTAAAAGCTCAGAAGGTCATCTGGGCAACGCGCCAACCAGTCGGTCACCATTTCGGTGAATCTATGTACTGGCAGTGCGTCGTCTTCCAACACTACCACCCGGCATGTTTGCTCTGCTGCCCACTCAAGCGCGCGACGATGATTCCAGTTAGCGCCGTGGTTACTGTAATCAATCAGCAGATGAGCATCCAGCATCGTGGCGAGACGATGTGCGGGATCTATTCGTGAGTGGTGACCAACCACAACAAATTTCACTTGTGTTTCCAAAATGCGTACTCCTTACCAACACCTTCAGACTTGAACACGGTGTGGATACGAGGGCCGGTTACTATCCGATCGCCGAAAGATTTCGCGACAATGCCAAACGCAAGCATGTCACCCACCGCAGCGCCAGCCTGTTCTTTCTTCCAGAAACGATAACTCTCGATCCGGTAGTAAAGACGGATAATGCTGTGAGCGAACGCCATCACATCAGCGCGGGTACCACCAAGGAGACCAGCATTAAGCATCACATCGTTGCGGTGTGCTTCGATGAACTCCTGATAGATACGCTCTGGATGATTCTGCTTTGCCCAGTTGTCCGCGTAAGTCTTGGGTTCTGAACCGACATAAACCTTTCCGGCTTCCATTTCTTCCCACGGCGCGCGAAGCATTTCGACATCGGTACCATCGGTACACCAGACGAACCGGTATTCAGGGTGTTCTCGCAGGTGCTGCCAGATGTGCAGCCAGCGACGGAAGTAGACATTCATCTTCACGTCAGGTACGAGATACAGCTCAACATCTGCCGGGGCCGTCAGTAATTCATCCACCAGCGCTATACGACCACACTGGCGAAGCGAGGCCGCCCATTTGCTCAGCATGTCAGGCGAGGCCGCCATTTTTGTGCCGCGCTGCGGGTCAGGCTGACTGGTGAGCAGCGTTGTGATTACCACGTCACGCTGCTGGCGGTATTCAACGTAACCGGTAAAGCCGGTATCACGTCGTTCGTTGTGTATCTTCACGTTACGTTCCACCAGCGCCTGTCTGTCGGGGCGCGGTACCGAACGCTCTACGGCTTCATGCTCATCGAGAGAATGGATCAGCTTGTCTGAACCGAGGACATCAGCGTAAGCCCACGTAGTCAGTCCTGCGTTATGGATGCGCAGGGCGAGGTCGCTGTGCTCGTACATGCCGCGACCGTAAACCGGATCGAAACCGCCAACCTTCTCGATAGCGCTACGGTGGTAATACAGCATCACGCCGCGCTGCCCGGTGTAAGCGATGTGCTTATCATCCCGGTACAAAACCGACATATCGTTCAGCTTATTCGTCCCTGCCAGATCGAGAAACTGGTAAGCCAGGTGTGGCTCGGGGGATTCGATGTAAGGCAGGTGCCAGTTATCTGCGATTGGCCAGGCGTCATCGTCCCAAAGGAATAGATGCTCACACCCGGCGTCCATCAGCGCGGTTAAACTGGCATTCTTCGAAGCGACAATGCCGAGTGATGTTTCATGGCGAAGCAGCTGCACGCCGTCAGGCACTACTGCGGTAGGTTTTGAACCATCAACGACTACCACCACCAGCGCCCCAGCTGGCAGATGCTTCTGGTGCTGCTCAATAGCACGCTTTAAAACGTCCGCCCGGTTGTGGGTTGTAATCGCAATGCCGATCCGCGATGCAATTGCGCAGGCGGGTGCATACGGGACACCATCAATAGTAACTTGCATTACTAGTCTCACATTTTGAACAATGGGGTATGTAACAAAAACATTGTTAGATATAACATGTTGAAAAACGATAAGAGGAAAAGCCAGTATGTCTAGAGAAGGTTCGTTGGACCTATTGCAAGAAGTTGAAGAAAATCTTGATATCATGAAACAAACACAGAACATCAAGTCTGTAAAAGTCAAAGCCATCCTGGAAAACTTGCGAAGTTCCTTAGAGTATCTCGCGAATGACACCTACGATAAATATAATGACGCTAGTCCTGCGGACAAACGCCCAAATATATACTTCCCTTACGGAAAAAAAACCTTTGTTGATAATTTTTTTATCAAAATTTTAAAAGTAAACCCGCCGAATTCATCTCCGCTATACAAAGTATTTACTTCCATACAGGACTACCACACTGGTGAGAAATGGCTGGAAATGATGTGTAACCTTACAAATGAAGTTAAACACAGACAACCAATTCCTTTAAGAGAAGATAATTCCGTTAAAGATCTCAGTATCAGCGTGGATGGTTTTGGTTTAATTAAAGCAGGAAGTAATGCAAACATCCTTCTACAAAACAATTACGTTAATGGGCAGAAACTAGAAGATTTCACTTTTAAAAATGGAAATTTGCAAAGAAGTGGCAATGGAATCCCATTAAACATAGTAATTACCGAAGAGAAAAAAATAAGATTTCATGGAAATGATTATGAAGTAATTCCTTTCATTGAATTGTGCCTTAGCAAAATCAGGCCTCTTATTATTGAAGCCTATGATGAACTAGATAACATATCAATTTAATTTGCAGCGTCACAGTGGATCATAACTATGCATCTGCTGTGATTACTATCCTTTTACTCAGAGAATGTTCGTCATATCCATTAATGAGGATGATATAATTTAGAACTCGCTTGTTGTGTTTTCGGACAGTTCTTTTGCCACGCTTTGTTATGCGCCAGGATATCTTTCTTAGTCTGGCGGTCCAGAACATCCCAGTCGTGATCCGTTCCGTAGATGGGTTTAACCCAGTCGCAAGCCGTGTCTACAACCTCAACCTTTACGGGTCCAGTTTGTGCGCAGCTCACGATCAACATCATCGCCAGGCATATGGTTAACAGTCTGCTGTACATTGCTGGCCTCTTTCGTTGCTTCAACCCGGCGTTCTGCTGCTGTGACCGTTGCCGCTGCGTTATCTTCAGTGCGCTGCTGGTCGGCTTTCGCTTCCGCTTTGCTGGTGCCGCGAATATGGCCCATGCCAAAAGCTCCAGCTATAGCTGAAATCACCAACGCGACCAGCCCGATTATTGTCTCGATACCCACATTCACCTCACACCAGAACTGATTTCGCCAGATTAAACAGCGCGCGGCGTTTATCCAGCCCGTTTCTGCCCCCATTGATAAGCAATGTCACGCGCTCAACGTCACCGGAATGAAGCAGGCAACCGCGAGACGAATAGAACCATGCAGCTGAGCGCGCGGCGTATTCATCCTGTTCAAGCAGGTCCGGGTGGGTAACAAGGTCCAGTTTCAACGCGTGGCCACAACTGCGATAGTTACTCAGGCCGGTAACCTGTTTTAGCCCGCGACCGCGATATTTCCAGCCATCACCGGCAACCTGATTGCCCAAGTGTTCTTTTCCCCACTCACCACCGTATACCAGATTAGCGATCGCTTTCTGGTTTGCCGGTTGCGTTGCCGTTCTGCCAAGTGCGGCGGCCTGCTGTTGTGTGATGCGGTGGCTACCAAACGTCGGTACCAGGTTTTCAACCGCGTAATTCAGGCTCTCCACCAGCCGGGTAAATCTGGTGCTTTCATGCCCCATCTGGGCAATAAACATCGCCTGATCGAGCGGTGCGGTGATGCCGTATTCCTTCATAGCGGCGTCGATATGTGGAAACCAGCGCGCAGCTAACCCGGCGCTGATACCAGCCGCCCTCTGAAATTGTGTTTGGTTCATTAGTGCCTCAGACGATCAACCAGCCGCGCCATATTTCCACGAACCTTCAGGATGGCGGCGAAGATAAGAATGTTTGCGACCACCACCAGCCAGCTGGAATCACGATAAAGGCCGAAGATGAACTGCAAGGGGATCGCGGCGTAAACCAGCACGGTTATATACGCCAGGACAGAAATAAAGGGGCGATGCCGGGCGCCATGTCGCTGGTAAAACATCAGCACGATGACGATGGCCGCACAAATAAACGCATTAAAGACTGCTGACGGGTCAATTACCATTTCCCCCTCCCCCACGTAGCCGCGAGAAAAACTTGAACACGTTGTTCAGGTCCTGGTTGTTAAGATAAGTGAGGATTTTTATACACAGGGCAGACAGAATCACTGCACCCAGTGCATCCAGCGGTTTTTCATAGTGCGAAGCTGCATTTAGCAGTGAGCCAATAAGTCCCGCCCCAAGCACCCCAACGATAAACGACGTCAGGAAATATGCTGCCAGTCGGGCGCGGGACAGGTTTGTGGCTGTCGCGACGTAGAACACCGCACCACCAAACGCCCCGAACACCACACCAAAATCTGTATGAGTAAAGACGCCGTACAGGACTGAACCCAGCAGGCCGCCGCCGAGAACAGCGCCGGTGCCGGTTAATGGATCGGACATTAAGCCCCCTCTTATTGCTGTGATCCCTCTCAGGAAATTTGAGGGGAATAAAAAAAGCCCGCTCGCGAGAGCAGGCTAAAGTGATGATTATCACAAGAAGGTAGAAAGGAGATCATCCGAAAGACAGGTAGTGACGTCCGGGTATCGAGGCCGATTCACTGATGGTTCAGGAGAACCACCTGCCAGCGGATATATCCCCTTCTTCTTTAGCGTAGCCGTAACTTCGGGAAACGAGCAAAAAAAACCTGCTGTTTAAAGCAGGCTCTCAAGGAATTATCAATTCGATATTATTGTTATCGTGGTGCCGGGTGCCTCCCGGTGACTCTACCCCAGTCAGCAAAGCCGCGCGCATACCTGCAGATAGCAGTTGACTGGAACGCCCTTTCGCTTAGAAAGGATTCACCACAATAATAAGTTACGACTAATCCATTCTAGCGGTCAATACATCATCGTCATGAGTCCTCTCAGAACGAGGGGAAACAAAAAAGGCCACCCGGAGGTAGCCTAAGATTTTTAATTGAATAATTAACGTCTACGCACAGAGAGCAGTAGCATCATTAGCCACCAGGCAATGATCTGCAATATTAGCCGAACCAAATCCACCTTCAAAACATACGGGAAGGTTAGGCTTTTTAGAGTTAACTCATAGATATGTGGAACATAAAAAATCCAAAAATAGCCCTGAAAGGCTGCGTAGGTGCCGCGAGGGAAATATTGGAACGCTTGGAATGGAGGAAACAATATCATTCCAATCGTGCCTAAAATCGTAATTATGAAAACTGCATATGAGATTTTTATTTTCATAAAACTAACCAAACAAGTGCGGGTCAGTTAGATATAGCATCGATTTCATGAAAATAAAAACCCGCAACGTGGCGGGCTTTTCGGAGTGAATTATCTATAGGCGATATACTCCATAATCAGAAGCATACAGGACAGTTTTATGCAAAGTCAACACTAACGTGCAAAAAAGAGTCGCTATTTGCTCCGATCATATTAATAAGTTGTTGCCTTCTCGAATTCTACTGCCGCGTGACGCTCCCACTGGCGCAGCGTGTCCACCAGCATTTCATAAAAGGGTTTCCAGTTGCGTGACCATGAGGACTGATGGAGGTCCGGGAGACGCTTCAGAATGGCACGGTGTACCGTCGCCGAGGAGATAGCAGAGAAGCCATTACCAGAGCAACGTTCACAGGTTTTGAAAACCGGTGCGCCACGTTCTTTGGTCGCTTTGCGATCCAGCACTTCACCTTTACCGCCGCATCTGCACCGCGCAAGGATTACCTTTTTCCCTCCGCAGGTTTCGCAAACCCTTTTCACCAGCTCATTTTTAATCTTCGGGGCCACCACTTCGGCACCGTCGGCGTCGAAAATACCAGGATGTTTAACCACATCCTCATTCCCGGAGATAAACCCGGTACCGCTGCAACTGTGACATGTCACGCTGGTAGCCGCCGAACGGGAGTAATCAGCAAAGGCAAATTGTGCCAGCATCTGCATACACCATCCGAACTGCCCACCAGCTGCTTTGCGAACATTCTTCGGTGCGACATCCATCGCATATCGCGCCAGCGCCTGAACTGCGAGCTGTTCATCCGTTTTGCTGATTCCCGCTTTACCGAAGAACGCCGCCAGTCCGAAGCGCGCACGGCTGCTGGTGGTGCCAATTGCCGCCATTACATCTGTTCCTGTAAGGCGGTCCGGAGAGGTTCCTTTCACGTCGTCGCTGATGTTCATTCCCTGAGGGCTGAAATGTTTGAGTGATGCTTCCAACTTCATAAGGTTGCCCCCGCTGCTTTGATGTTTTTAATAGTCTGCATTGCTGGAATGCCTTTCTTTTGAGTAACGTCTGGTATGGGCTTTCTGCTGCGGCGCGGAACGTTGTTTTGCTAACTCCTGGTCAATTGGCAGGAAGTGCCCGTTATAGAATCGACGATAGATCGTGCCCAGCTCACCGTTGCGCTGTTTAGTCACGTTAATTTCCGCAATCCCCTTCGCTGGCGACTTAGGGTTATAAACTTCATCTCGGTAAAGCATCATGATCAGATCAGCATCCGCTTCAATCTCACCCGAATTTTTGAGGTCTGAGTTCATCGGACGCTTGTTGGGACGCGACTCAACGCCACGGGAAAGCTGGCTCAGGGCAAGCACCGGCGTTTTATTAGATTTAGCCAGGCGCTTAAGTCCTTTTGAGACCTCACCGACAGCAAGGTCATATCGCGCAGTGCTTTCAATTTTGATGAGTGCCAGGTAGTCCACTACCACCAAAGCTATCTCTGGATGCGCCATTTGCAGGCGGGTAGATATCTGCTGGATCTGATCCACTGTCAGATCTGTAGAATCAACCATCCAGATACTGCGCCCTGTAAGTCGACCGACACCATCAGTCAGCCTCGCCCAGTCTTCATCATCAAAATCAGCAGCTCTTTTCAGGCGTGAAACCGACATACCACCCGCAGCAGATACCATTCGCTCACCGATCTGGATATTTGGCATTTCCATGCTGAAGAACAGCACACCGCGGCCCTGCTCAGAAACTTTGTCGATGATATCCAGCGCCAATTCAGTTTTACCCATCGACGGCCTCGCAGCGATAAACACCAGGTCTGTTGGTTCAATGCCTCCAGTCTTTGCATCAAGCTCTTCAATGCCCGTCATGAGGCTTCTGGCTTCTTCGAGGCCGCGGTTGCGTGCATCTACCCGATCCACTACAGCAGGAAGAATGTCGTCGATATGAACTGGCTGAACGGTCTTTTCTTCGAGAGAAATTGCGGCAATGCTGTTCTGTGCAGCCCTGAATGCCGATAAAGCCGCATCACCATTGTGAGCACTCCGGAGATCAGCCAGCGCCCTTTCAATCACAGCTTCGGCATCACGAACAGCTGCATTACGCTCAAGCGTGGCAACGTATGACACAAGCGCCGACTTGGCCCATGCGATACGGCTCGAATCCATAATGATTGCGCTGTGCTTTGGCATGTTTTCGCAGAGCAGTACAGGGTCAATAACGCCAGCTCCACGCGCCTGACGGCAGATCCCAGTATATATTTCCCGATACTGCGGTACCGAGAAAGCAGTGGCCGGCACCCTGGATAGAATATCCAGTACCTCAGGGTCGGCTCCACGCAGAAAAATTGCGCCGATCACCGCACCTTCCAGATCTTCATTTTTCCAGACAGGAGTCATGCTACAACTCCTGACGCGATGGCACGGAAACTTCCCCAGCCAAATGCCAGACGGTTGCGGCCACCATCTGTAACCCGGTCCACGATTCGCTCACCAATCGTCTCTTTCAACTGGTCGAATGTGAGATTGCTGATCAGGATTGTTGGCAAAATGCTTTCGTACCGGGCATTGATGATTTCCTGCAGGATGGTCATTTCTGTCGGGCTTCCGAACTGAACGCCCACTTCGTCGATAATCAGCAGATCCAATGAAGCGAAGCGCTCAATGACATCTTCCTCGGTCATTTCAGCATTGTGGCGCCATGTGCTTTTCACGGATCGGGTGAGACGCATGACATCGGTGATTTCCACATTCGCAAGGTGATCGCGGATGATGCTCTTTGCCATAGACACTGCCAGGTGGTTTTTGCCGGTGCCGCAGTTGCCGGTCATAACAAGCCCAGTTCCGGCATTCAGTCGCTCAGGCCAGCTGCTGGCGTAACGCCGACAGGAAGAGAGATTTTTAGCGGCATCCTGGTTGATGGCCTGGTAGTTATCGAATTCACATGTTTCAAAGCGTCGCGCGATCCCGGCATTGTCCAACAGGTCGGCTACTCGTAATGCATGCAGATTAGATTCAATGCCGGCAAGCTCCTCTTTCACACACTCCGGGCACTGGGAATGCTTAACATTTTCAACGCCACGATAGGCTTTCCCAGTGAGGGAAATGCGCTGATAACCACCATGTTTTTCACAAGCGGCAGCATGGACTTCGCCCGACTCCCAGCTTCCCCACTGCCACGGTTTTTTATGTTCCACAGCAAACGCCAGTTCTTCACGAAGCCCTTCGCGCTTTGCCACCAGAGCTTCCCTTTCTTCGCGTTGTTTAATACTCAGCATTGTGATTTCTCCTGCTTACCAGTTGCAGTCTGATTGGCCATAGTCTTGTTCACTAAACCCAGAAACCGGCAGCCCACCAGGTCTACCGCTTACCGCACCAGATGGCGCCTGCCATGGCTCTTCGAAATGCCGATCGGGTCCAAAGAACGTCGCCGCCTGTTTCACGTACTGCGTTCCGGCGCTACCTGTAGCACGGACATAACCTGCATAACGGTTTACACCAGCCAGCATTGCCTCAGTGTTAACACCGTCTTTGATTCGAGCTTTCCAGGCTTTCCAGGCGGCAGCTTTAGAATTACCGCCAGCACGTTTAGGGTATGCCTGCCATGCCTGCTCGAACTCGTTGGAATAGTTCTCTTTGGAAGAGCGATTTTCAGAATGGTTATCAGATGAACCGTTATATTTAGGTTCTATGACTGATTCATTGACTGGTTCAAAAGAGTGACTGATTCTGGGTGCAGCTCCTGCACTACCCCCTAGTGAATCTCCTGCACTACGGGGTGAATCTGCTGCACCAGGTAGTGAACGATTTGCACTACCCCCTAGTGAATCTCCTGCACTACTGAAATCAAGGCGATATACATTACTTGAGTTACCTTTTGGACCTGGGCGAAGTTCTTTTTTTACCAGGCCGCATTCACATAAAGCATCAATGTGAATCATCACAGATCGCTTACTGATTTCGCACTGATCAGCGATGTGTTGATAGCTCGGCCAGCACTCGCCATGGTCACTAGCGTTATCTGCAAGTTTCAGTAGCACGAGCTTACGCAGTGGATTTCCCACCTTGACCTTCATTGCTTTAACCATCAGTTCCATGCTCATGCGACACCCGCCAACTCATTTTCGTTACTGAATTCAGCCACCAGTAAAGGTTCGCTGACGCAATAATGCCGTGACATGTCACACCTCATTGCCCGGGTGCGGGAAAAGAGTCGGCAAATCAGGACGCAGTTCATGAGGCTTAACAACTCCATTAACTGCGTTTGAGACTGCCACTGCATGGACAGGAGAAACTTTCTTGATCCCCCTGACCCACTTCCAGACCGCTCCTTGCGTAACGCCAACCTTTTTAGCAAGCGAACTTTGCCCACCAGCAACGTACACGGCTTTCGCCATTGGGGATTCAAAAACCTCATCAGTCATAACAAAGCCCTTAGTATTAATATTAAAGATATAAAATAATACCAAAGGAATAATTAATCAAGTATTATCCGCTTGCCATGGTTAATCCTGTGGTATTAAATATGCACAGAAATCGGAGATACTTAGATGAACACACTTGCAGAAAGACTAAGGCTGGCGATGGCTCATGCCGGGGCTACACAAAGTCAATTAGCGCATAGGGTTGGGGTAAGCCAGGGGGCCATACAAAAACTAACCTCAGGAAAAGCTCAGTCCAGCGGAAAAATCGTGGATATAGCCAAAGCGTTGGATGTAGATCCAATATGGTTAAGCACTGGTGAAGGCACCATGGGGCCCGCAAAAACTCCAGAACAAAGGATGTTTGGTATAGATC
Organism: Enterobacter cloacae complex sp. AR_0002; assembly: GCF_001922365.1. NCBI lineage: Bacteria > Pseudomonadati > Pseudomonadota > Gammaproteobacteria > Enterobacterales > Enterobacteriaceae > Enterobacter > Enterobacter cloacae complex sp. AR_0002. The sequence goes on along the minus strand of NZ_CP018814.1, from coordinate 43,022 downwards.
CATGGGATAAGCAAACGCCGCTTGAGGATGATGAGGTAGAGGTGCCTTACTTGAAGGATATCGAGTTCGCATGTGGAGATGGCAGCGCTCTTAATGATGATTACAATGGCAAAAAACTTAGGTTTTCCAAAGCAACATTGCGAAAGGTGGGAGCTAATAGTGATGGTGATGGCGTTCTATGCTTTGCTGCACACGGGAATAGCATGGAGCCAGTGATCGCTGATGGCTCAACTGTTGCCATAAACTGCCATGACAAGCGTATCGTGGATGGTAAAATTTACGGCATCAACCAAGGTGGATGGAAAAGGTTAAAAATCCTCTACAGATCTGGGCCAGATAAGGTAACAATCAGAAGCTACAACTCTGATGAATACCCTGACGAAGAAGTAGACATGGATAGTCTTGAGGTTTTAGGAAGGCTGTTTTGGGTATCAACAATCTTCTGATCTGCTACCAAAAAAGCACCAAGCCGACCATAGTGTCGGCTTTTTTATTACTAAAATAATCTTCAATAACAAATACATAAGAAATCTATTATTCTTTTTGTATTAATACCATTGACCTCCAATTAATACTTAAGTATTCTCATTTCATCGGCAAACAACGGAGCCAATGAGATGAATACAACCTCCCAACCAAACCCAGCGAGCCAGGCATTTGATATCCACGCCAAGCTTAAAGCAGCAAATTCACACTGGATTTATTTACGAGCTGCACAGCCTCATCAGAATGATTTTGATTACGAATTTAACACAACTTTTATTGATGGTTTGGAATTCGCTATCTACGAACGTGTAGATAATTATTTTGTTCTGGTTGATTTCTTCAAGTCTTATGAAGAAGCATGTGATGATGCTAAAAAAATCATAGATGACCATCCTGATATTAAAAAAATGTTTTCTGTTAGCTAACCAACCAATTAATTAACCAACTCAATTAATCAAAATTAACACCTTTTAGGGTGGGGAAAAACTCACCCTGAGGAAATGAAAATGCATAATTTACTTAATCCAATAAATAAACCAGTCGCTTATCCTCGTGAATTATTTGTTGATGAGAAAGGTAAGTACACGCCTGGGGAAATTATGACTTGCCAGATGGGTGGGGATTCCATGCAACCAACCATCCAGCCATGCGAACTGATCGCTTTCGCTGACTGTGGCGGAAAGGTCTCAGAGCCGGGTATTTATGTTTTTACCCGTGATGTTTTCGGACGACCATGCGTATTCGTTAAGCGTGTTGAGCCAATGCCGGACGGTTCTCTGGTGATAATTTCTGACAACCACCATTACGAGACTTTTACGCTTGATGTCGACGAGCAGAGCGATATGCAGGTGCATGGCCGGGTTATTGCCTCAATGACAATGAGGCGCTTTGTATGACTTTCATCATTGATAAATCGGCATATAGAACAGCATGCCTTTATGCGGCCTGCGGTTACGAGGTAATCGCTCGTCTTTATCTTAAAAAAGCATATGGTCGTTAATTATGGGTGTTTTAAAAAGACAGGATATTCAGGAAGTGAATATCAAAGCGGAGAAGTTGTCAGGCTTGACGCAAACATTATTTGAATGTCACGACAAGTTAGACAGATTTCAACTTAAAACAATATGCGCTCTGGTTTATGACCTCGCCGCTGAGATTCATGGATGGACCGAAAAAGAAGAGGAAATAGTTATGGGTTTGGAGGAGGAAAAGCGCAATGGATAAATTAATCGAGACATATCGACGCCGAATTTTAAAAGCAGCGTTATTACGCCACCAGCGTAAAACAGGCAGTAACTGCCTTGTTATTAAGCTCAATAAAGGCGGCATTAACACGGTCGAGTTAACAGAGATTCTTCTCGATGGATTATTGAGAAAATTCGAAAGGCTTGCGATCAGCGAGTACGGGAATGTCGAAGGCGTAAAAGCTATCAAGGGAATTTACAGCAGCGCTGTTGATGTTAATGGCAGCGGTGAATTCCTTACGGATAGCGGGAAGGAGTTAATCGACGAGCTCATTTCTGAGCTGGTTGAGTTCGTCAAAAAACAAAAAGTGGAGGCTCCGAAAACGGAGGGTCATGAAATGGGGGGATCTGATGGCACTTACAGCGATACGAATTCCTGAGTGGGTTCACCTCAAAGCAGCACACGTTTTAAGCCAGTTCAGAGCAAGGCGCATTCACCCCTGCCGTATGCATGGCTCCGGTAATTTGAGCCTCAAGGTTAATCACCGCTGGAGGCTACTCTCCCGCGATGGCGGAAAGAACTGGGAAGTAATGAGTCACGAACGATACAGCAAAGTTAAGGACCGGAAATGAACGATAAACGCACCGTAAGCATGATTGACCTGGCATTACAGAAACACGATACGCCAGTTGGCCCACTGTTCGTAGCAGTACGTCACGGTCGTATCAAAAAATGCTTCACGCAAGATACGGCGATCCGCTATCTGGCTTTCTTCATGACTACCGAGGCTTTTGAGCGTTCAGGTTTTCCACAGCGTCACCCGCGGGTGCGTATTGATCGCGATGACAGGGAGGTATGGCGAGACGGGGAAACAAAGGCTGAGTATCTGGCCGCCCACCAGCGTTGTGTTCGCCGTCTGCGTCGCATCCTGGCGTGCAAGCGAGAAATGGAGAAATGGTGTGAGAAATGGGACGCGATGCATGACCGATTCGTTAAAGAGGTTGATGCACTGCAGGCCATAAAACCAGTAGGGGTGAAATGATGAAGCCCTTCATTTTCAGCATCATTGTTTCCATGCTGCTGGCGGCCACCGTTATCGGCGCGCTGATTGAATATAAATTTTTGGTGAGGTAGCGAGGCGCTCCATGAATAAGCCAGTTTCAGAAATTATTAAGCGTTGGACCCGTCTGGCAACGGAGGCCAAACAGCTGGGGCACACCACCATCCCTGTCGACCCGGAAAACATGCTGATGGTCGTGGGAGATCTGCCAGATAGTGAAGACTATCAGGCTGCAATCGATTTTTTGCGCAAGAGAGCGGCCAGCGAACTTGATGGCGGTTTTAGAGCGCACCACAACGCACTTATCTATGCGGCAAATGAACTGGAAAATGCCCAGGCATTTGGGCGGGAGGTCGGTCATGAGTCTTGATTGCGTACCACTTTCAACCTACTGCCGGGACGCCGGAGAAACAGTTGAAGCCGTTAACAAACGGATACAAAGGGGGTTATGGAAAGAGGGTGTCCATGTATTAAAAGTCGATGGCGTTAAAGAACGCTGGATAGACTTAACGGAGGTTTCAAAGTGGGCAAGAAAGAACAAGGATCATTATCTCTCCCAAGAGGAGTAACCATTCGCCAGCATAAAACTGGCGATACCCTGGTGATCACATTCACCTACAAGGGGGTTCTCTGCCGGGAGCCCCTTTCCAGAATGGAAGCAAACGCGCGCGGCGTGAAGTATGCCGAGCGCCTGCTAGGGGAGATACAGAACCAGATCGCCGGCGGCACATTCGATTATGCGAAATACTTCCCCACCTCCAAAAAACTGGAGCTGTTCGGGGTAGTGAAGAAAACCAAAAACATAAAGTCTTATCTGGACGAGTACCTGAAAATCTGCCAGAACCGCAACCTGTCCCCGTCGACTATCAACGGTTATGAAAAATGCCTGTCGGCGCTTTCAGCTCTGCATAAACTCCACGTGTCAGAACTGACGCCAGCGGTCCTTAAAAACTGGATAGCCAGCCGGAAAACAAAGCTGAAAACGACCAGGAATAACCTTTCGTTTCTGCGCAGCGCCATCGATGAAGCTGTTACGGATGGCCTGCTGACCATTAACCCGGTAACCCTTGTCAGCGCCAGCCGGTACCACGTGATCGACAGCAGCCCGAGCGCCGACGATTACGAGGTTGACCCGTTCACGCCAGCGGAAACCCTCGCCATTTACCAGAGCTGCAGGTACCCGGAATGGGAAAACCTGTTCCGCTTTGCTTTCAATACCGGTCTGCGGAGCTCCGAACTGTGCGCGCTGCGCTGGCTTGATCTCGACACCATCGCGAACACAGCCCACGTTCAGGCGGCCAGTGTCGTAGGGGTACTTAAAGGCACCAAGACAAAAGCCGGTACCCGTAAGGTGGAGCTGAACAGTGAGGCGCTGGCGGCCCTGCAGGCGCAGAAGCAATACACCTTTATGAAAAGTGAGTTCATATTCAGCGACCCGAAAACGGGAGAACCCTGGGCGAACGCCGACGCTATCCGTAAAAAAGCATGGGTGCCGACCCTGAAAAAAGCTGGCGTACGCTATCGTAACCCGTACCAGACGCGGCACACATTCGCCACCAAGCATATTAGCCAGGGCGTTAACCTCTTCTGGCTTGCCGGACAGATGGGCCACAAAGGGCCGGAAATGATATTCCGCAACTACGGTAAATACCTGGCTGAATATGACGGTAAAACCGCGATTTCAGCCGCGCTGTAGCGGGGGAAATATTTCAAAATGTTGGACAGAATCATGACGTTAGCCAGACCTCAATATGCACGTAAAATGCACTTGAGGTATATAACAGCAAGAGAATTCTTTATTTTCAATGAGTTAAACACATTTCGGACGCGAGTTCAACTCCCGCCAGCTCCACCACTTTTTAGTTGTTTGAAGTACAATGAAGTCTACTAAGCCCGCACAGCACAAGCTCTGCGGGCTTTTTTACGTCTATTGTCGTCCAGTGAGAATTGCTGAGAACTACGAGTTATGGCACCCTGAATAGGACCCACTAAGAAGGGTCCAAAAATCGAGGGTCCCAAATGGCAAAAATCGCTAAGAAGCTCACTGACACTGAAATCAAAAGCACCAAACCTGCCGAGAAAAAGGTTAACCTTTTTGACGGCGATGGTTTGCTCCTGCGAATCGCTCCCCTGGCGAAGGGAGGGAAGAAAAATTGGTATTTTAGATATGCAGTGCCTGTGACCAAAAAGCGAACTAAGGTGAGCTTAGGAACCTATCCTCATCTTACACTTGCTAAGGCACGAGCTTTACGTGATGAATACTTGTCGTTGCTTGAAAATGGTATAGACCCACAAGTTCATAACACCCAGAAAGCCAATGCCCTAAAAGATGCAACGGAACATACATTTCAAGCAGTAGCCAAGAAATGGCTTGATGAGAAAGTCAAAACGTCAGGCATCTCCCAGGATCATGCTAACGACATCTGGCGAAGCCTAGAAAGAAATATCTTTCCAACGTTGGGTGATACCCCCATTAAGGAGATTCGCCCTAAAATGCTTAAACAGCATTTAGACCCCATAGAAAAACGAGGTGTCCTTGAAACACTTCGCCGCATCATATCCCGCCTGAATGAAATTTTCCGCTATGCAGCAACAGAAGAACTTATAGAATTCAATCCGGCTGACAATCTTGCCCAGAGATTTAGTAAGCCGAAGAAACAGAACATGCCAGCCCTGCCCCCAACCGAACTCCCCCGCTTCCTTACAGTGTTAAACAACGCCTCAGTCCGTATGGAGACACGATTGCTGATTGAATGGCAGTTACTAACTTGGGTTCGTCCTGGTGAGGCTGTTCGCACCAGATGGGCCGATATAGATACTGACAACTCAATGTGGAACATCCCGGCGGAGTTCATGAAAATGAAGAAGCCTCATAAAGTTCCACTAAGTAAAGAAGCTTTGCGAGTCTTGGATTCAATGAAAGCCATCAGCGGGCGTAGAGAGTGGGTTTTCCCCAGTATCAAAGCTCCACTCAATCACATGCATGAACAAACAGCCAATGCGGCCATAATCCGTATGGGCTTCGGAGGTGAGCTTGTAGCTCACGGTATGCGATCCATTGCTAGAACGGCTGCTGAGGAGTCCGGCAAGTTTAGAACTGATGTCTTAGAAGCCGCCCTTGCCCACTCGAAGAAAGATGAAATAATTGCAGCCTACAATCGTGCAGAGTATCTCACTGAACGGGTGGTTCTCATGCAATGGTGGAGTGACTATGTTTCGTCTCAAAAATGCAAAGTTATTGCCGCATAACTCTCCCATGATGGGTTAACTATCTTGATTTAGTTAAAGAATTAATAATCACACCATTAACCTATGTGGACTAAGCATAGCCATTTACAAATGGGGACCTTGAGTCCACATAACGAAAGCTGTAGGTCATATCAGCTAAATAATTCACATCTCTTCTCGATTATCATACACCTATAAGATTTACCAAATTCGCTCTAATCGATGATAAAAGAGTTGAATTTGGTTAAAAATTGATCAATTTTATCCTCTACATTGTATTGAATCATCCATGAGGTTTAGTGCATGACTGGCGAAAATGATAAAAATCATAAGGTTAGAGTTGCGCAGTACTTGAGGATGTCAACTGACCATCAGCAGTATTCTTTACATAATCAGTCCGAATACATAAAAGATTATGCTGAAAAGAATAATATGGAGATCGCTTATACATATGATGACGCAGGTAAGAGCGGGGTGAGCATCGTAGGGAGGCATTCTTTGCAGCAGCTACTTAGTGATGTGGAACAGAAAAAAATAAATATACAAGCTGTATTATTTTATGATGTCAGTCGTTTTGGTCGTTTTCAAAATAGTGATGAAGCTGCTTATTACTCATTTCTTTTTGAGAAAAATGGTGTAGATCTTATATATTGCTCTGAACCTATACCTACTAAGGATTTTCCCTTAGAATCATCTGTCATATTGAATATAAAAAGATCAAGTGCAGCCTATCATAGCAGAAATCTATCCGAGAAGGTTTTTATAGGGCAAGTAAATTTAATAAAGCGTGGTTATCATCAGGGAGGTATGGCAGGTTATGGACTTAGAAGACTTTTAGTGGATGAAAATGACATAGCTAAGGAAATCTTAAGTTTTAGAAAAAGAAAGAGCATCCAAACAGATAGGGTTATATTAATCCCTGGCCCTAAAAGTGAAATACAAATTGTAAACAAAATCTATCATCTTTTTATAGATCATCATGTGCCAGAGTTTATCATTGCTGAAAAATTAAATGAGCAAAATATATCAGCAGAAAACGGTTCATACTGGACACGTGGGAAAATACACCAAATATTGACTAATGAAAAGTATATAGGCAATAATATATATAATAAAACCTCATCCAAACTTAAAAGTAAATCCATTAAAAACCCTAAACATGAATGGGTTAGATGCGATAAAGCATTTAAGCCTATTATTTCAAAGAAAAAATTTAATAAAGCACAGGAAATAATCCAGCTTAGGTCAATACATTTATCAAATGAAGATCTTTTAGAAAAGCTTAAGCAAAAATTAAAAACTAATGGGAAACTATCAGGATTTATTATTGATGAAGACGATACAGGTCCTTCATCATCTGTTTATAGAACCCGCTTTGGTGGCCTTTTAAGAGCATATACTTTAATTGGCTATAAGCCAGAGCATGATTATAGTTATCTAAAAATAAATGAAGCACTAAGAGCATTCTATTCTGATGTAATTGAAGATTTCAAAAATAGTATTGAGAAAAACAACTGTTGTGTAGACTCACATAAATATGCACCAATGTTATGTATTAATGAAGAGACAATAATTTCTGTAATTATAACAAAATGCAAACATATGAAATCTGGTAAGCTAAGATGGAAAGTGAGATTTGATAATTCATTGAAAGCAGACATAACTATCGTTATACGAATGGATTCACAAAATGAATCACCTCGTGATTTCTATATTATACCAAAAATTGATAACGAATTTAGTAAAATGGTAATGTCGGAAAAAAACAATCTCCGACTAGAACTATATAGATTTGATAACTTAGACAAGTTTCTACAAATTATTTATCGTATCGACTTGAGGGATGTATATGCAGCCTAAAACTAATGATGTTCCAATAATCCACATTGAAATTAAAAAAATAAAAATACTTAACCCACGAACCAGGAATAAAGGAGTGCATGATGAAATAAAAGAAAGTATAAAAAAAAGAGGCTTAAGCAAGCCGATTAGTGTAAGAGCGATTCATGAAAATGATTTCAATTATGCCTTGATTTGCGGTCAAGGAAGAATAGAGGCCCTCGTTGCATTAGGTGAAACAACGATTCCCGCAATTATAAGAGATGTTTCAGAGGAAGATGCTTATGTTATGAGTTTAGTTGAAAATATTGCCAGGAGGAGACCACGTTCTAATGAGTTACTTCAGATTATAAAAGATATGAAAATCAGAGGGCTATCCGATTCTGAAATCAGCGAGATTACTGGCTATTCTTCGAACTGGGTAAATAGTATAAACATGCTTCTTGATAAAGGAGAGCATAAACTACTTTCTGCTGTTGAAAGAGGTAATTTACCATTGTATCTCGCAGTTGAATTCGCAAGATGTGAAACCGAAGAAGCACAAAATCTTCTTACTGATGCATACGATAAAAAGATAATAAAAAGCAGGGATATTATAAAAATAAAACATATACTAAATCAGCGAGAAACTGGCAATAAAGGAACAAAATCAGGCGGTTTTTTTTATCATAAGCCTGCAAAAAAAATGTCTGCAGAAGAATTAATCTCTCTATATGAGAATAGCATCGCTGAACATAAAACTGTATGTAAACACTCTAAGTTTGTAAAAACTAATCTTTTAATAGTAAACGAAATTTTTAATATAATAATGATGAATAAAAGCTTTCAAAACCTACTTGAGCAAGAGAACCTCTCGGAACTACCATCGCAAATCATAAATCCATTAAATAAAGAGGTATCACAATGATTAAGCTACGATTTGGTGATAATTCCATTTATTTAGATACTAACAAGCTAACTCCTTCTAAGGAATTGCTTGAAAATGTGAAACGAAGCCATAAATATCATCAAATAGTTACGTCTATTGAAAGCTTAGGTATTATTGAGCCAGTAATAGTGTTTTATGATAAAGAAAATGATGTCACTAAGATACTTGATGGCCATTTAAGAGTTGAAGCTCTAAAAGACTTAGGCATAGAAAAAGCCCCTTGCATACTTTCAAGTATTAATGATGCTTTCACTCCCAACAAACAAGTGAATCATATTAATGTTGTTGAAGAACATAGAATGATAATCAAGTCACTTGCTAAAGTATCAATGGAAAAACTGAGTGCAGCTTTGGGTATATCAATTGAGTCTATAAAAGATAAAGCTAATGTTATGAATGGCATAGATCCAAGCGTAATATCAAAACTTTCCGACAAGCCAATCCCTAAAGCGACATTTGATGTTTTGAGGAAGATGAAACCAGTTCGCCAAATTGAAGCAGTCGGTACAATGATAAATTTTGATAATTATAGTAAAAAATTTGCAATGAGCATTTTAGATGCAACACCAGCATCACTGATAGTCAATAAAGGAAAAAACGTTTCATATAAACGAGACATCAGAAAAAATATATTTCGTCTTGAACAGGAGATGGCAACTACATCAGAAGAGACTAAAAAACTACAAAACGAGTATGGATCAAATATGTTGAAATTCGTTATAATTCAGTCATATATTAATAAATTACTTGGCAATCCTAAGGTGCTTCATTGGTTTTTAGAAAATGAGATTGATTATCTAAATGAATTAAAAAGAATTTCAAGCATAAATTCTTTGGATGAGAAAACCATTAAAAAGGAAATTTAATAGACACTACTTCTCATAAAAAATTTTGTAAAGAAAATCTACGATTAGTACTCTTTGCCACACTAATATAGCGTTCAAAATTTCCACAAGTTAGTTTGGTTTTTGCAACTTTTTCTTATAAATGTTATCGTCTATGTCGATTTTACAAATACTCACATTAAACCCAAAATTAGATAGAGACTTATAAAAATTTTTGAGATTAATTTTTGAGAATATAGGTAACCCGTGAGGAATTTTGTTTTTCGTCGCGATTGCAAAAATAATATTAAAATCCTTTGCAACTGGTCTTAAATTGGGATCTGCAAACTTTAACGAATCGCTGAGTTTATCATTTAACTTTTGCCTAAAAATATTATCACCTATGAGTAGTTCAGCACTAATATAGGCTTGGGAAAATAAATGGCTCATACTCTGCGAACCGGTATAATATTTAACATGTATTAGGGTGGTTGGACCTTTCATTAAATCGCAATATTCAACTTTGCTATATTGACCGCCATGGTGAATGAACTTCTGATCCATAAGCGTGAAATCATTATTCTGTTGACAAACATCAATCAGATAATCAGATAATCAGATAATCAGATAATCAGATAATCAGATAATCAGATAATCAGATAATCAGATAATCAGATAATCAGATAATCAGATAATCAGATAATCAGATAATCAGATAATCAGATAATCAGCTTCATAGTCAAATTTATAAATTGGAAGTAAAGCAGAATTTTGATAATCTTCAATTTTCGCTATTTCATTATTGATACTGTCAATAAAATCCCTATTTGCTTTATACCATACTCCATTTCTCAATACATAATCACTCCGCCCATCATTGATTTCAGCATAAATACAGCGATATGCAGACCAAGTAGATATAGTTTCATATTGCTCATTAATGGAAAATATTTTTTGCCTTTTTAGATTTTCTATATTTAGTTCTCGCTTAGCCATATGCTCAAGTAAATTACTAATAAATAATGTCGTGTATATTGGACTTCTGCTTCCTCGATGGAAACAATATCCAATCTGTTTTTCCCAATCAACGATTTCTGGTTCCCCCAACCAAATACCTTCTAGATCCTTATGAATTAATCGTTCCTCTAAAATCATATCAAGGATTTGTATTTCTTCTTGATCCGCTTGTTTAATGTTATTTACCCACTCAAATTCATTTGGCAATGGTTTATTATACAAATCTATAATTGTATGAAGAATACTCGAAAATTTATTTAATTCAAAATCTGGTGTCAGAACTAAGGCATCCCTTCCTGTAACCTTATCCCCCAATAACTCTTCAGTACATACTCCTGTTAAAGTTGTCAAAAAATCCAATTCCGAGTCTATTTTCAAATTATAGATACTTACTTCTTTAGAACTTTGATTCCTAGTCAATAGACTGGTTTCATTATGGTTACTTTTATCTACACTTCTAATTCGATCTTTCCCAATCGAGTTCAATGTAACTTTTAGACCAAAACCCTGAATGATATACATGTCATTTATTAAGTGATGACCAGTGCCAAATGGCATCAAAAAATGATATCCTTTGTACTTAACTGATAATACCGCACCGGTACTACTGTTTTTCCCAAAAGCATTATTAGGAATATCGGGTTTAATCGCAAAAAAGATAGATGCCCATTCAGGAATTTGTGGCTCGGTTTCTTCTTTAATATACAAATAAGAGTCTGTATCTGTGATATCCAGACGAATAGGAGGCTTTACCCTTTCTAAATTCAATACCTGATCAGTTCCAGTTTTAATATCTTTAGCGAGGTAAATTGAAAATCTTGCCTTCATTCTTCATCCTCCACTTAGTATGTAGTACTATCGGGCTAAAACCCCCAACGCATTAAGTAATTGTGCATCTAAAGTTTCATTTTTTGGTAAAGGCAGGCCCGCACTCTGACGATAACTTTTGATTGATGCCCTTGTCGCAGGCCCCATGACACCATCAATAATACCGTCGTAATACCCCTTATCAAAAAGGGCAAACTGAACACGCATGATCAATCTTTTTCTCTTCTCCGAATCGGCAGATAAACTCCCAATTTGAGATCGAGTATTTGCTGAGGATGTTGAGTTCGTTGAGCCGGAAGACAATGCTCTGCTTGATGAGGAAGGAGATTCAGAACCACTGTTGGACGTGGATGAGCCATAAGATTTAGGATAATAAGGAGTCGAACTTCCACCATAGTATCCACCACCAGACGAAGATCTATGGGAACTATGGCTCCGATGGGAGCTATGACTACGGTGTCCTGCAATGTAGAAAGGTACTTCCGTGTTAAGTGGAGCTATGACTAAATCATGCTCATTAAGAGTCATGCCGGGCAAATCACTTGCTCCAGTGGAGGAATCACTTGCCCATACAGAATTATTGAGTGCTAAAAATCCCGGAAGCAGAGCAGCGAAATTAAATTTTTTCATAAAATTGGTCTCGGTGGTTGATGAAAACGGCCTTTTGATGAACTGAAATAACCAGCACAGGAAGACTTCTGGGTACATTCATCACATTCTTTGGGATAGTAATTTTTCCAGTCAGAAATTGACTGAGTAGCAAATCCCCAAGCTCTTTCAGGAAGATGACACAATGGGTAATTGAAGATTGTTAGAGGGATGCCTGACCTTTGTGCTGTGCCTATGGCAGAAAGAATTTTCTCACTATAGCTATCATGCTCAATAAAAATTGATGACCAGTTTTTACGTGCCCAGCCAATAGATTCTAGCCCCATAAGAGAAATCTGGTTGATATTGGAGAACACACGACCAGCGAACTCTATGATTTTGTCCAATTCCATATAGTTAGCCAGTGTCGGAATGATTCTTAACTCAATGTTGATCCCTGAGTTACCGGCATTGATAAGCCCCCTAACTGTCTCATCAAATGCCCCCTCGCTTCCAACCAGATAGTCATGAACTGACGACCTTGAAGAATAAAGCGGAATACCGAAAGTTATTTTGAGCTTTTCGCTTCGCTCTTTCATCTGTTGAGTAAAACTAACATCTGCGAACTTCCGCCCATTGGTCAAGACATGCAAAGCTGTCTCAGGCGAGTTTTCGATTACGAAGTCAAGAAAGTGCAGGAAATCTTCGCCATACAGTAGAGGTTCTCCCCCACTCACTCCGACTATACCATTCAGTGAGAAAGAGGCGATGGCAAGTGCTGACTGGTTAAGAAGCCAGTCATCGTTTCCTGTCTTAGGGGGTTGCGAACAAAAAAGGCAACTGTTGTTGCACCTTTCAGTTACCAGAACAGTGTTATGGTTCGCTCTCCGTGACAAAATCACCCTAAGCATGTTGCCGTTGTTAATAATCCCTATATCACCATCTTCTATGGAATTGAAAAGATCAGTGCTCACAACGAAGTCTGCAAAATATGCAGGTAGTGGTATATCGGGTTGAGTTTTACTGACCAGTAAATTTGGCAGAAAGAATTGAGGATTTTCGGGCTTAAATTTGCACAGGCGATAGAAACCTTGTTGAACCGGCAAGTCTGATGAAAACCGGAAAATATCGTTTCTCAGCACTTCAGACATAAGCCCACCTTTTGAGCATTTCAGCCATCGGTCCATCCTGAGAGATTTCATTCAGCAGGAAGCGGAACATGCCTTTGTGATACTGGCAGAAAGTTGACCGACTCTTGTCACCAACAGGTTCGCCATGAACACTAATGTTCTGGCAAGGATCTGCTCCACAGAAAGGCTGGTATGCACATGTGTCACAACCTGGCATGGCGAAGTTAAATGAAGATGAGAGAGCGGAACGGTAGTATTCGTTGCTACTGAATGAGAGTGAGGCAAACTCTCCTGCACTAAAATCTGCTTCCGGGTTTACTTTCTGAAGCATACGACTTTCATCACTACCGTAGACTTTACCGTCATAATTAAACAGGATGCAGTTCAGCACGACTCCGCTTGGCGATTTTAGATCTGCATAACCACTGAAACCCGGATTGAAAATTCGCTTAAGATGGATAGCAGCCGAGTGCTCAATGACAGGTATTCTCTTTTCATTCTGAAGCAACACTTCCTGCATTAACTCTTTATAAAAATCAAAATACTCTGGCATTGAAAAAGTAAAGCTCTGCTTCTGAGCAAACCCATAAGGACTAACAGGCCTGATAAACATGTCTGTAAGTCCCAGAGACAGATGAGCATCTACTATGGAAGCCGGCTCCTTTGTCAGTTCCTTAGTAACAGTCGTGACAGTTGCTACCCGGTTTTCCCCAAGTTCTTCTGTGATTTTCCGAATACCTGTTACTGCTTTGTTGTGAGCCTGAAAGTCAGTAAGAATACGATTCTTGTTATGAACGGCTTCATTCCCATCAAGCGAGACAGAGAAGGTTATATTCCGCTCTTTAACCCATGAGAGGATGCTTTCATCAAGTAATGACAGACTTGTAGCAATCACCATTTCGAAAGTATCACTACCCAATGAAATCTCGCACTCGTGATAGATTGACTGGACAAGATCGAACCTGAGAAGTGGTTCACCGCCCTGTACTTCTATCTTGTAGGGAGGAGTACCCAGTTTCTTTATGGTGCTAACAATTTGCGGTATCAGTTTAGGGTTGAGATCATAACCATCAGCGGTGACCGATGCCCTGCTGACCTGACAATATTTGCAAGTATGATCGCAACGAAGAGTAGGTACAATCATGAAGATTGGCCTGACCGCGAGTTCATTAATGAGTCGTTTGGCAAAAGCCGAACTTAGTGCATAAGGGGTAACGGAGGAAGATTCATCTCCGCAAATGAAAAGTTTACTTTCAAGCGATGAGGACTGTTCTTGACTGACATGACCGTTTACCAGATCGAGAAATTCCTTCTCACCTAAAAAATGATGAAAGCCAGCGAGGTTGCTGATGAAAACGCGGTCGTCAGGCATCCTGTCGAAGTTGAAAGGCATCAGTCTCATTATGCAAGCCTGTCATCTATGCTTCGGAGAACCTTGCTGACAATGGCATCACGCAATTGACCGGTTTGATGATGAAGTTTCTCACGGAGGCTAAAATCGTTTAACAGCCTTCCAAATTCAAACTCACATTCAGGACTACTTGTCTCAAAGAAGATAATCCAGGAGGATATATTTTCTTCAAGTTTCCATGAAGTTACAGGAGTCATCCAGTAGAGGGTGTTTCGGATAACCCATTCAGAAAACTGATCTTTTTGTAACACCTTTTCCCACATTGTCATTACCTTCCAAAGAAATAATAACGGAAAGAAACTTATTCCATTTAGAGATTTTTCTTATAGAATTAAAGATACAACATTTTTAGAAAAATGTTACTGAGTATGTCAAAATTCTGAGATTCAGTTCAACTAGAAGTCAATCGAATCACGTGCTCACATGATGCAGCAATAGGTTACACATAGGCTACTTTTTGAGATAACAGGCAAAGAATTAGAAAGTTATTACCGCCATCGAATTATTTACACCTTAATAATTAGCATGTTAAGCAAATGCTTTTGGTTCTTTTTGCATGTCAATAGATTAGCTTTGTGGCAAAATCATGAAGCTATGCAATCATTGCATTGTTATTAACACAGCATATTTTTATAAACTTTTAACACCTTATCTCAAAAAGGATAACAAAGTGGACAGAAGTGCAGTTGATACAATTCGTGGGTATTGTTATCAAGTTGATAAAACGATTATTGAAATTTTTTCGTTACCACAAATGGATGACTCAATTGATATAGAATGCATTGAAGATATTGATGTCTACAACGATGGGCACTTAACTGCGATCCAATGCAAATACTATGAGAGTACAGATTATAACCACTCCGTCATATCAAAGCCTATAAGACTAATGTTGTCACACTTTAAGGACAATAAAGAAAAAGGGGCGAATTATTATCTTTTCGGGCACTATAAATCAGGACAAAACAAATTAACACTTCCATTAAAAGTTGACTTCTTCAAATCTAACTTCCTCATATACACTGAAAAACAAATCAAACATGAGTACCATATAGAAAATGGGCTTACCGAAGAGGATCTACAAGCCTTTTTGGATAGATTAGTTATAAATATCAATGCCAAATCATTTACTGATCAAAAAAAACAAACTATACAAATAATAAAAAACCATTTTCAATGTGAAGATTATGAGGCAGAGCATTATTTTTATTCTAATGCTTTCAGAAAAACCTATGATATCTCTTGTAATAAAAAAGATCGAAGGATAAAAAAATCAGATTTTATTGAAAGTATCAACAAATCCAGAGTCTTATTTAACATATGGTTTTATCAATATGAAGGAAGAAAAGAATATTTAAGAAAACTAAAAGAATCTTTCATAAGGAGAAGTGTAAACACTTCTCCTTATGCTCGTTTTTTCATCTTGGAATTTCAAGACAAGATTGATATAAAAACAGTTAAAGACTGTATATATAAAATACAATTAAATTGGTCTAATTTATCTAAAAGAGCAGATCGACCATATTCTCCTTTTTTACTTGTTCATGGCATCAGCGAAGATAAATTATACGAATTGAAGAATCAATTATACAATGAAAATCTAATTTTCGCTGATGGATACCCTTTTAAAGGAAGTGTATTTACTCCAAAAATATTAGTCGAAGGGTTTTCAAATAAAGAAATCCACTTCCAATTTATCAACGACATAGATGATTTCAATGAAATACTGAACAGTATTCATATAAGAAAAGAAGTATATCAGTTCTATACGAAAAACTGCCTTGATATCCCATCCCAACTACCCCAGGTAAACATACAAGTTAAAGACTTTGCCGATATAAAGGAGATAGTGTAATGAGCAGGAATAATGATATTAATGCAGAAGTAGTATCAGTGTCGCCAAATAAACTAAAAATTTCTGTAGACGACCTTGAAGAGTTTAAGATAGCAGAAGAAAAATTAGGTGTAGGATCTTATTTAAGGGTTTCAGATAATCAAGATGTTGCTCTTCTGGCCATCATAGATAATTTTTCTATTGAGGTTAAGGAAAGCCAAAAGCAAAAATACATGATAGAAGCAAGCCCAATAGGTCTTGTTAAAAATGGAAAGTTCTATCGCGGGGGTGATTCACTTGCACTTCCACCTAAAAAAGTTGAACCAGCTAAGTTAGACGAAATAATATCTATATATACAGACAGCATAGACATAAAAGATCGCTTTACTTTTTCAAGCCTATCACTTAATACAAAAGTATCTGTACCTGTCAATGGAAATAGATTTTTCAATAAACATATTGCTATCGTAGGTTCAACGGGGTCAGGTAAGTCTCACACTGTTGCCAAAATACTTCAAAAAGCCATAGATGAAAAGCAAGAAGGTTATAAAGGGTTAAACAATTCTCATATAATTATTTTTGACATACATTCTGAATATGAAAATGCATTCCCTAATTCCAATATATTGAATGTGGATACATTAACCCTTCCATATTGGCTATTAAATGGCGATGAGTTAGAAGAACTTTTTCTTGATACAGAAGCAAATGATCACAACCAGAGAAACGTGTTCCGACAGGCAATTACCTTAAATAAAAAGAAACATTTTCAAGGTGATCCAGCCACAAAGCAAATAATAAGCTTTCATTCGCCATATTATTTCGATATTAATGAAGTTATCAACTACATTAACAACAGAAATAATGAAAGAAAAAATAAAGACAATGAACATATTTGGTCAGATGAGGAAGGAACTTTCAAGTTTGACAATAAAAATGCACATAGGTTATTCAAAGAGAATTTAACACCTGATGGAAGTTCAGCCGGTGCTTTAAATGGAAAACTTCTCAATTTTGTTGATCGATTACAAAGTAAATTATTTGATAAGAGATTAGACTTCATTCTGGGTGAAGGTAGCAAATCCGTAACATTTAAAGAGACATTACAAGCCTTAATAAGCTATGGAAAAGATAAATCAAACATTACAATACTTGATGTAAGCGGTGTTCCTTTTGAAGTACTTAGCATTTGTGTATCATTGATATCTCGGTTAATTTTTGAATTTGGTTATCATTCAAAAAAAATCAAAAGAAAAACGAATGAGAATCAAGATATCCCAATCTTGATTGTTTACGAAGAAGCACATAAATATGCTCCTAAAAGTGATCTGAGCAAATATAGAACATCCAAAGAGGCAATTGAAAGGATTGCCAAAGAGGGAAGAAAATACGGTGTGACCCTTCTCCTTGCAAGTCAAAGACCTTCTGAAATTTCAGAAACAATATTTTCTCAGTGTAATACTTTTATCTCAATGCGGTTAACGAACCCAGACGATCAAAATTATGTTAAGCGATTACTCCCGGATACAGTAGGTGATATTACAAACCTCCTACCATCACTCAAAGAAGGTGAAGCCTTAATCATGGGGGATTCAATATCAATACCTTCCATTGTAAAAATAGAAAAATGTACAATGCCACCATCGTCAATTGACATCAAATACCTTGATGAATGGAGGAAAGAGTGGGTAGATTCGGAGTTTGATAAGATAATTGAACAATGGAGTAAAAGTTAATATCAGAAATGGATTCACTCTTGATTAAGAGTGAATCCATTGATATCAATTGCTTTGTTGCGAATTAATATAATTTATCCTGCCATCATTAACCAATGAGTCAATAGATTCTTTTATGTCCCCTATTGTTTTATGAACCTCTTTCATAATATCATCATACAGAAATTATTATTTCTGCCTTTGTTTTTACAAAAAATATTCTATCGATCATAAACTCTGAGTAGTTAACACGGTCTGTAACTTTCAAAAACTCAAAGCCAAATATATTTGTTTCATTAAATAGCGGTATATCCTTATATGCAACACCGTTATTTTCTTTCATTAGAGACTCTAAATCTTTAAATACTGACAAATCCAATTCTAATATTTTTTTAAGTAACCCATCATTCAAATAAGGAAGACTCTCGATTTTTATATTGATATATAATCCTTTGTAAGGTACAGGGGAAATTATATCAGGAATAAAATTATGTTTTACTAAGTTATTTAATTCTTTTGATATAGCAGGAGTATATGATTGATGGACCATCGCTGGATGGAGGCGTTGAGTGTAGCCAAAAAGTATATCGCAAATTCCGTCAATAACATTTTTCCTTTTGGATAAAATTCGAAAATGTTTGTGTTTGAAATAGGCTGCGGAAATTTCCCGCATTAAATCAATATCATATGGCAACAGTGTTTTAAAAATATAGAGCTTCAGTTTTAATAATAAATCTCCTTATGTATGAATTGCGAATAAATACTTGACAGATGATGAGTAGTAGTGTATAAGATAAGCAGGGTCGTTTAATAACCACTCGATACTTGGAGGATTTATGACAAGCATTTTACGTTTTTTAGGGCTTGCTCCTGGTAAAGACGAGGAAGAAATGGTTAGGAAACTAAAGAATACCTATTCATCGTTAAAAGTGGTCGGTCGCGGGACTATAACAGTTTCTGCTGATGAAGTTATCAATAATCCTGAGTTCAAAGAGTTGTATATACGAGCCAGTAACATTGTAGAACGCAGTAAAAATCAATGATCGCATAAGGATTGCGGCATGTTTGTTTTTTTAGTGATACCTATATTAGTCAGCGGTTTTCTATTAGTCCACATCCACCCCATATATAAATATAAACTTCATCGCTATGAAGGGCAGTTCTTATACCTGAAAAGTGCCCAATATGGTCTTTATTCAATGATCCTTGGGGTAGTGTTTTTTATTTATACTTCTGGCTCTCTGAGCATACCATATACAACAATAAGCTTTGACGTCATAAAATTTATCCATACTCACCTAAATTTTATAAACTCTATCAATCAAGATAAAAAATTACTTGATGAGTTATCCATTATTTTCTCAATAACTATTTTCACTTTATTTTTCCCTATAGTATGGACTCTACTTTCCTTTATTCGTTTATTTATAAAATACCGAACCTTCGATATAAAGCCATACATAATGTCAAGAATTTTAAATGACAGTCCTTTAGATAAATTCTTACTAAATGCATCAATAAGCAAAAATAAAGATGATGCTGTCGTGATGTTAACCATGCAAGATAGAAAAGTTTATGTCGGAAATGTTATTACAACCGGCGAGCCAAGTGAGACCGAAGGGCCGGATCAGGAAATCGAGTTCATTCCATGGATAAGTGGCTTTCGTCATAAAGATACACTGACCGTCACTTTTACAACAGATTATAAAATACTTAAAGAACGAATTACATTAATTTTAAAACAGGAGGAGATATTATCAGCAACCTCCTTCTCTTTCAAGCATTATGAAGAATTTGAAAAGCGAAAAGCTGAATTTAAAAAGAACAAATTAAAAGATATTATAAAAATTCTGTTAGATTTATAATGAGTAAGCAAGAGCTAATTTATAGAAACGGTTGCACCGCTCTATAAAGCTCTTGCTTTTCTTGCTTCCTTTCAGTCAGACAATAAAAGAACACCTACACAACCAAGGTTGCTGATTGACAAACTACTAATTAATTGTATAAATGATATATAAAGCATACGGATTATGCTTATCAGTCAGTAACATATAAAATGGAGTTTATATGAAAGAGAGTATTTATACAGATAACATAGATCTATCCAAAATTTCCCGCCGTGGTAGTTTTAATAAAAGTAAAATTCCTTCAGAAGCTGTAAGAAGCTATTGTGTCAGTGTCCGATTGAATGTTGAAGAACTGCAACTCCTTAATATAAAGCGAGGCTCTTATAGAAAAGGAGAGTGGCTTCGTATGGCTTCCCTTCAAAAGTTGCCTCCTGTTATACCAACGATTAATACCAAAGCCTGGAAAGCTTTAACTGATATATCGCAAAAGCTAAATCGAATTGCGACCCATATAGATTGTAAAAGCAAGGACAGTCAGCTTACCCATACTGAATTGTTCGCTGTGAAGCGACAAGTTGAAGAGCTTCGTCACAACTTGCTAAGAATAGATTTTTGGAGTATCCCTCGTGAAGGGTATGCGGAAGATCAAGAGGGGTAAAAGCTTCGCAGGTGTTGTTCAATATGCATTGAAGCCGGGAGCACATCATAAAAGCGATCCAGTCGTAATCGGGGGCAATATGCTTGGAGATTCAGCCCTTGAACTGATTGCTGAATTTGATAGCAGCAAACAACTTCGCCCTGATGTTCAGAAGGCCGTTTGGCACAACTCGCTTCGCTTACCCAACGGTGAATCACTAACGAATGAACAGTGGTCTAGTATCGCAGATGACTATATGAAACGAATGGGATTCAGTGATACCCATCTCCGTTGCTATGTCTTACATGACGACGAAGGCCAGCATATACACATTATCGCCAGCAGAATCGACATAGCCAGTGGGAAGCTCTACTTAGGTAGGAACGAAAATCTTATAAGCACGCGGATCATCAGTGAACTTGAAATCACTCATAACCTGACAGTGACCATGACAGCACCAAAGCAACCGAAGCGAAGAAAGGTTTCCCGCAATGAACAGATGCTTTCAGAACGGACTGGCCTTCCCTCCCCCAAAGAAGCTCTCCAACAGATACTTGATAAAAGTTTGGCAGATACACCTGATCTTTTAACCTTCACAAAACGACTGGAAGAAGCCGAAGTATCTTGGACGGCTAACATTGCTTCTACCGGTAAGATGAACGGCTTCTCATTCTCTTACCGAGATATAGCTTTCAAAGCTTCGCAGTTAGGCAAGAGTTACTCCTGGGCAAATCTTAGTAACCGTCTTAACTATAACCCCGGCCACTTAGAAGCTCTGCGAATCGACATACCTTCAAAGGAAGTTTCTCAAGCTCCCATGCCAATACCTGTTCCTGTTCCTGCTCCTGTTCCTGCTCCTGTTCCTGCTCCTGCTCCTGCTCCTGCTCCTGCTCCTGCTCCTGCTCCTGCTCCTGCTCCTGCTCCTGCTCCTGCTCCTGCTCCTGCTCCTGCTCCTGCTCCTGCTCCTGCTCCTGCTCCTGCTCCTGCTCCTGCTCCTGCTCCTGCTCCTGCTCCTGCTCCTGCTCCTGCTCCTGCTCCTGCTCCTGCTCCTGCTCCTGCTCCTGCTCCTGCTCCTGCTCCTGCTCCTGCTCCTGCTCCTGCTCCTGCTCCTGCTCCTGCTCCTGCTCCTGCTCCTGCTCCTGCTCCTGCTCCTGCTCCTGCAACAATTTTGGAAACCAGGGAGCAAAAGGAAAGTATCAGTGAAAAAATTACTGAACTCGAACTGCGACTCAGAAAAGACAGACGAAACGAGATCGTTGAGAAGATTCTCCAAAAGAATGCGGTTAACCAGCAAAAGCATCTCAGGCTTATCGGCTGGCTTCCATTTCTTAGAAGGCTTGCAGAGCTTCTCCGAAGCTATGGTAAGAGCATTCTTCACAAGCCCCACCCTGGATTTTCAAAACCCTATGCAACACGACCTCTGCATAAAGGAATAAAAATTCATTTATAGACAACAGGTTACCACTTAAACCTAACAGTGACATCAGTTAGGTAGTGGTAAATTTAGGATAAGTCAATAATAAATTGATCGTTATTACAGATCGATAATTCATTTATGATAGCCATGGGCTATCAAGCAACAATTATCGATCGGTACAAGTGATTTTACTAAAGATAATTATTCATCGAGAATCCCTACAAATACGCAGTAAATCTTCCACCCTGGGGTTGCTATGAAAAACGAAACAATAAAGTGCCCGTTCTGCTTTACACAAAGTCCTCATGGTGTGCGGATTTGTAAAGGCTGCCATGCAAAGATCGCTTACGGTGAAAGCCCGCTCAGTGTGGCATTCCTGTTTCAATTCGTTGCATTTGGGCTCGCGTGGTTAGCATTTTCGTGCACTGGCAGCACTCTTGTATCAGTCATTACGTTTTTCGTAAGCATCATTATTCTTATCTATAAAATTAAAAAAACGTATGCAGACAGAGTTGTTTTTATACGGTGAAATTAATTTCACACAACCGCAAACCTAAAATGAGAAAGTAAATGAACCGATTTATAAAGTCCTCTTTTTTTATTATTGTCTTCCTGCTTTCTGGCTGTTCAACATCAGGGAACCAGAACCTTAAAAACGAAACACCTCAAAGCCTCCAGTCAAAGATCATTAAAAACAAAACAACCAAGACAGAGTTACTCACTAAGTTAGGTGAGCCTGACACCAGAACGACTCTTGACGATGGCAACGAGCAATGGAGATATTTCATGTATAACAATCAGTTCAATGCCTCAACTTTCATTCCTGTAGTTGGGCTGCTAACTGGCGGTTCCCAGACTCAGTCTAGAACTCTCGAAATCGACTTCAATGGAGAAACCGTAAGCAAATGGACATTCTCAACTGATAATAACAATACAAAATCTGGCATTCTCCAGTAAAATACTTAATCAGGAACAAGTCTAATGAAAATATCTTCAGTCCTTGCTGTTATTATTTCTGCATTTGTTCTTACTGCATGTAGCAGTGAGCCTTCCCAAGATGATATTTTTAAAGCTTTGCGAAAATGGACTGGAAGCTATCTGACTTCAGTAAAAAAAGTAGATTGCACAAAAGAATCTGATAAAAGCTACAAGTGCAATATAATTATGGATATGAGCGGAACAAAGCAAGCTGGAACAGTTAAATTAATAAAATCAGATGATGGCTGGCAAGTAGGAAGTTATTAATAAAGTAAATTAGTAAAATGAAGCTCCCGAACGGGAGCTTTTATAATCTAACATTTTTTACTCTAATAACTTCATGGGTTAGCTCTTTCTCGATAATCTTCACTTCATACTGTGCTCTTATAGTATTATAGATATCTTCTGCTCTATCCTGGTTACTATCTATGTAATTAACAAGCGAGTTTAGCTCTCTAAGAACACGTTCTTTGTTATTTAATCGTTGTAGTAGATTGCTTGTCAGACTTTTGTATACCGAGCTAAACATAGCCATTATGTTATCAATATTACGATTGGATTTGGAATAAATCCTTTTAGGATAGAAATACTTTAAATGGTATCCTACAAAAATTAAGTATAGCTGGTATGAGAAACTTTTATCGTGTGGTTGATATCTCTTTGAGATATACTTATCAATGATAATAATAAGCTGTTCTTCCAGTGTTTCCACTGGAAAGTTGTTTTGTTTGTCCATAAATTGCATCCTTGCAAGCTAGTTTTGTCTTCCTGACTACATATACAAATACCATATTAATATTTACTGTCAATAGGTAAAACCTATCAAGATATTATTTTCTTGCTCTCTGTGGCAGTTCTTCTTCAAGAATAGAAGCCAATATATTATGCCTGTAAGCATTTTCGTGCATTCTTTGAATCATAAGCAGTAAATTATTATTTTCATATTTTAGTGTCGAATTATCATTTTCAAGTCGTTCTATTCTTTTCGCCGCAAGGCTCAGGCTACCGGGTAACTTCGTATTTTGACGTTTAACCATACCAGATCTTTTTCTGGTCCTATACGCAACGACAATCTCACTATGCTGGCTTAATGCTTGCCGTGTAGGTACTTTACCTAAAATTTTTTTGCAAGCCACGCATAAAGAATCCCAAGTGAAATCAGGCTTACTCCAGGTTTCAATAAGTTTAACAATAGCTTTTATTTCTTTATCATAAAACTTTCTTGCCATATAATCTCCTCACATTAATATGCATTCAATTTCCATTCTTAAATCTTTAATTTTTTCCAGAATATATTTTCTTTTTCTTGGATCTGAATTTTGTATTTTTAATTCTAGTTTTTCAAATTTATCTTTAATCGAATTCATAATAATCGATTGTTCATTAAATGAAGATTCTGAAATTTTTGTTTCTTCGTAGGTGTTTCTGTTCAATAGTTTCCTTGATAGTTCTGATAACTCGTCGTGAGACATATGATCATATACTGAATTCTGTTTAACACTCCTTCTCCCAGACCATTGGGCAATTTGTATCTCTGACAATACGCTTCGTTGAGCTATAGTATTAAGTAAATGTCTAATTTGATGGCTGCGGAAAATTAAAATAGGGTCATCACAGTTAAAATGTATATTCCTATGAAATATATTATTCATATTATCAGTGCGAAAATCCGCTCTAAAATACTTTGAAGATGCCTTAATTGTTGTGAAAATATCAGCACCCTTGATAGAGTCCAATAAATTATGATTTATGGAGCATAAATTAGCATTAATATTTTCAGAATTAACATTCTTTCGCTCTATATAAATCCAAAATGCTTTTACACTGACAGTGCCATGTTTTATCTTAGACAAGAATTTTAGATTTTCTTGGGAGATATTTAATTGATTTATAACAAAGCCAAGTTTGTGGAGATCTTCAATTGTTAAACAATCAAATGCACTTCTGTTCAATGACTCGTATAAATTAATTTCCCCTGCTTTAATCAACCGTGAAACAACCCTTGCATTCCTTGTAAGTTTTTTCAATCGCATGATAGCCTTTGAAGCTACAGGAATCATACAGTCTGGAATCCATTTGGTATTGTATCCAAAGCCCTTTAGAGAAAGAAATCGCAAACCATATCTTGATATGCCATTACTATCTTCAACTATAACTTCACAGTCCTCTTCCAAAAGCATAATTTCACTAATTCGAGATGGAGCACATAAGAGCAATGCAAAAATAGAAGATGTAAATATGTCCCTTTCATTAGCTGGATTAGAGCTAAATATTTTACCAATAAAATCTATAGCCTTTTCATCAGGAAGTTTTTTCTGATTGGATAAATTTCCCATCGAATCCATTGTGCTATTTGTGTAAGCATCATATGCCTTAAATGGATATGACCATCGTGTAATGGATTCTGGCAACATTTCGTTCTTAGACATAAAAGAACATAATACCCTAAGATCTAAATATATTTTATAAGAAGTGGATATTGCAAAATTTTCTTGAACAATAGTCATAACTTCATCTAATACTTTATGATCTATACTTGAAACCTTAACTTCTTTATTTGTTTTAACTATGACAATTTCTAATATCCTAAATAATCTCAGCACTCTGAAAGTTACAGATAAATCATGAAAGCACTCATGCCATACATATGCTTTTGCGAATTCTGCAATGTTATAATTCATTAATTTCTTATTCTTGTTCCCCATTCTAACCTTGATTCCGCTAAAAAATGTAATTCCGCCTCCCCAACTTGAATTATCCCACTCAAAATTTCCAAAATTTTTCGCATGAGCCTTATTAGCGATAATGAATTTATTGATCATTTTATCATGGATTTCTTTCATCACTTTATCCTTCTTTTAAATGCTATTGATCATATCGTCGATAGATTTAGTTACTAACGATATTACTGTATTATCAAAAGAGTTAATTTTAGATCCACCGCAGTATTCTTCTATCAAATGCTTCAAAGAATCTAACTCTTGCTGAAGCTCTTTTCCCTCAATAAATTTGTTAGCCAGTGGCTTCATTAGTTCGTTTACAGCTTCATTAATCCTCTTGCCATTTTCCGCTGTATTTTCTATATAACTCATAACAGAATTTATTGAAGAATGGTCCAAAACATTTGCTATCAGTGAAGGACTATAACCCAATTGTGCAACCTTAGTGCCTAATGAATATCTAAATCTGCGCGAATTTATACACCCCAGATAGGCTTGATATTCATTTATTGAACGATTTATAGTGTTCCTTATTTTTAGTGTTATGGCATAGGGGTTAAGTTTTAATCCACCACTTTCAATCATGTTTAGCTCAACACATCCTTTTTTGAATGGATATGTGTTTATAAAAATTGGTAGTTTTCTCTTTTGTTTTTCACTTAAATCGATTTTTAATGTGTCATTGACCAGCGAATTCACAGCTTCAACGAGATATGTCAATTGGCTGAAAAGCTCTTCTGGAATTTGTAATTTTCTAAACTCTTTTCTATATCCATTTCGTTGTTTAATTCTTGGGATATTGATAAAGTACTCTCCATTAAAAGCTAAGAGATCACCAGCTTCAAGTTGAGATATTTGCATAGGTCGCCGCCCGGAATATGCAACAAGGAAGGTTAGCAGATAGTTTGACAGACTTATCTTTTCTTCCTTATAAGCTATCGCTACAGAATCGATAATTACCTTTAATTGCGAGTCACTAAAGGGACCTTTTTTATAATCATGTGTCTTTATCGACTTGTTAGCATTTGTTTTTTTAACTTTAATATTTTCTAAAAATATGATTGCTTCTGCCGAAAACAAAGATGGGTAAAGACCACTCATCTTCATAAAAAAATATTTCAATGTCTCTGCATGTGTGTAATCTAATGAGCTCACAACTTTATAGTAATACTTTATGCAATCTTTAGAAAACAAGCTATCATTCGTATTACAGGCCTTAATGTAATGCTTTACTGCATAAAACATTTTCTTAGTATAACTGGCACTATAATTTATAGCGAAATATGCCAAAGTGGTTTTGATAGGTATATATGCACTGATGACCACTCTTAAAGAATCAATGTTCAATGTTATACTTTCACTTATCTTCCACTTGGAATAAGAAAAGTTCACTTTGAAATTACCATCCTTGGTTTCAAAAACCGAATATTGACTTTCTTGTAGCTTTCTTAGAGTTTGAAACATTGGATTTGTCCTCTACTATGTTTTTGAGTGGGTTAATAACTGCCATTATTTTTCGGCTTTCTTGTGCTATAAATGCTTGGTTATAGATATCTGAGGTTGTGCTATTCTTCTTCCACCCCATAAGATAATTTCTTACTTTCTCATAAGTAATATAATCCTGAGAGTTCGAATTCATGAGCATCATTTCTGAGAATTTCACATTCCAGGTATGTCTTAGCGAGTGCCCCACAATATCGCTCAATACATTACTATTCTTCCTAATTTGTTCGAAAATTTTCTGATAACCTGAAATAGTCAATGCATGACCTAATTGACCTTTACTGCTATGAGTAACAAGCAGATAGTCATGCTCCCCTGCATGACACTGCTTACTTCTGAAATCACTAATATAATTCTGTATTAACTCAGTCAATTCTATACTCAATGGTATTTTTCTTTCTAAAGTTTTAACCAATGGTTGCCTTAATCGTGGTTCGTTTTGATCATCTGGCCTTCTTACTATGCATAGACTTTTGTGGACATAGTCAAAATCAACCAACTTAATATTAAGTAGTTCCCCTCCCCTAATACCTGTCTCTAACAACATTTCAATTATTATATTATTTCGAAACCTTACATGCTCCGAAAATGGATTAATCTTAGATTTAACACTTACCATATCAGTCAAAGTTGTAACTTGTTCATTTGTCAATGATTTGCTTTCGCTTTCAATATTGTAATTCTTTCCGTTCTCTATTCTTGGCTTTATAAAATCAAATGCTCGACTGATTGTTTCATAACGAGAAAAATCAATATTATTGATAGCAATGTTATCAAAAAACCATTTGACGTAATTTTCAATTGTCATTATCTTGAAATAAAGGGTTCTTTTAGAGACATGTTGTTTTTTAAGAATGCTTGTAACATTCTCTAAGTCGTTTCTGTAAGAGAGGGCATTCATTAACCCGAATAAATATCCTTTGTTCGAGACAAGTTTTTCGATATCAGAATTTTCCATATCAAAAACACCCACATTCATGTCAGCATTATATCTTTCAAATAAAAGCAAAGCATTTGCTATTGCTTCCATTGTTGAAAATGAATAGCTATTTGTTCGTGAAATAACACTCATATATAAGTTAGGGTAAACTAAGGGTAATCCATTGCTCTCATTAATAATAATGCAACTTCTGATACCATCCTTATTCTTCAATCTTTTTATTCTATATTTCAAAGTCATATCACCTCTATTTACATTTAATCGTCAGTGAAAATAAATAAAGCATATAACATAAACAATTTACAAATATATTTTCCTGAATTTAACATTATTCCCTTTTACAATGACGCATCCCGGTCGAAAATTTATAATATCCCTCTAGAGGGATATTATAGTCCTTTCTTTTCACTTGAAATAGTTAACCCATTATTTTAAAAGGAATTAAAGGTGTTTTGTAAATCAAAAAGTAAATAGCACTATCATTTCAACAATGCAATTTACAAAATAGTACTAAACATAGGTTCATTCAAAGAATGGTTTTCAACCCAATCTGATATCGAATTATCCTTTTCGATAAATTTCTAATTTCATTAGGGCATTTAATTAGCGATAACCATGTCTCGTAAACATAAAACTGCTCGAAAATATCAAGCTCAGAGATCGAGTCCAAGGGCTCTCTCAAGTTTCCTATAAGGTACTGACTGAGCCAGTAAATGATTTCTTTATTAAATTCGTTATTTGGTAAATCATAAATTGCTCCGGGTTCGAAGATCTTGTAAAAAAGTTCATCGCCCAAATTGCACATATGGTTTTCTTGACTCATAAATTCTTCGATATTCATAACATGTCTCCCCAAATTGACTAAGCAACATTATTTCGACTTACTTCGATAACTGATTGAATCCACTCGTCAACTTCACTTTCGACAAAAGCAACGGCACGAACACCGATCTTCACTGGTGCCGGAAACCGACCTTCACTGATCAGACGATAGATCCATGCTTTTCCGTAGCCAGTTCGTTCGAGAACTTCTGGTAGGCGTAAGAGGCGGGTTGCTTGATTGTTCATTTTGTTTTCCCTTGTCGTTGCTGTGAAGTCACTATACGAACACTTGGGAAAAGAAAGGAGTGAGGTTCCGGAATCAGGAATTATTGGTGGTTCTTCTTCATTGGATTCGTGAAATTGGTATCGACTGAAACAGAGGAAATTCACATGGCATGAATTTCCCTTTTTTGATGGGATGGCACTCATCTTGATATAACTTCATGCTTTCACACAAGATTTTAGAATATGTCATGATTAAAAATGCACCCTCATCGGTGCCATTTTGGTATTGCAGTGATACTTTTACATCATGTCCATAGAGACAACCTCTGCTATAAATCATGATTCATATAATATCAAAAAATTACCCAAGATTATTTTTATTGTCAGATATAGGTGACTTTATGATTATAGAAATCTTACTACCCCCATGCTCAGCTCTTAATTTATAGTACTTGCCCACTTGACTACTTATTGTATTATTAAGATAGTCATATACAACTTGATTACTATCTAATGTAGGAACTATTTTTAACTCATTTATTTCATTATTATATTCCCCGCTCTCACTTGCTATTTTTTCATTGATATTAAGATAAATACTACTACTTACCACATTGAAAATCATTAATAAAAAGAGCATAAGAACCGCCTTTACAATTTTTTTTGTGGTTAGGTTTTTTTTAGATAAAGAAATAATTCTATTTTTTTTCATATTAATTCGCCTTCTGATTGCGGTAAAATAAAGTCCTCTTATTAAATATTATATAAATAATAGGAAGTCAATTTTTTATAAGTGAAGTGGATTATTTAAAGCTAATGAGAAGAAATAAAGGAGTGTTAATGCTATCTTGATATGTACAGGGTTTTATAAAATTCATGTAGCATAAAAAGAGTATTTACACCTATTGCAAACACTCTTATTATCTTTAAGATATATTACTTAGATGCCAATTCTTGAAAGCATTTTTGTCCATCAATGGCTAAACTTTGTAAAGTTATCGAGGTCAGTTTTGCTCTATATTCATAACCGCCGTCATCATTTTTGGCAGGTCCCTTTTGATATTCAGTTAGAAATATTTTTTGATTTTGAGTTGAAAGAATCGTGGCTGCTCCCCATAAACTTTCCTCCAAATCTGCTCGATGGTCTAAATTTAATTCACGATAGACTTTCCCCTGAGATTGGGCAAGTTTTCGGGCAGCATCAATAATTAGATTACACCGTTCTTTTCTTTCATTCCAAGATCTAGATGCTTCATCCTTTTGTATCTCATAACTTGCCTTAACTTCTGCAAGTCTAATCTCCATTCTGCTTTTATCCCATGTTGAGTAAATTGCTGTTGCAGCCGTCATGATGACACTGACAATCGCTACCCAGTTACCTATATTTGAATTCGTTCCAGTATTAGCCATCTTATTGCCCTTATCGATTGCGGATTTTTTTTATCACCCTGCCAAAAATCAATACCATGGAATTAGTCCACAAGCTTTATCACATCAGATATTTTCACATTTTTTAAATGATTATTCTTGTTCATAAAAAAATGCAACTGTCTAATAAAGTCCATAGTAGAGGCTTTGAGTGCGAGAGGTCTGTCAGTATCTTTAATTTGTTGTGGCAATCTCATTTCACTCTCTTCATCTTCATCGGTGTAAAGCAGCCTGGATAGTCTGTCATCCGAAATACGAACCTTTTTTATTTTTGCCCATATGAGAATGTCCAGCATAGGTATGATCCGATAACTGATTAACTTTTTGATGGTGCCATAACCAAAACGAACAGATTCAAGTGGGTTTTCTTCTATTCCTTTAATTTTTCGCCACTGAGGAAGTGCAGATTTGAGCGACTCTGCGATTTCTTCGTCTGTGCCACTTGCCAGGTCAATTTCGAACATGACGGTTCGTGTGAATTCATCGGGCATACTCTCAGAGATAGGCTTTTCTTCAAACTCTTTATTTACTACATATCCGTAATCACCATCCCAAAAGAACATTCCCCTTTTCATGGAGAGAATGCTCAAACGGGCAATTTCATCTGTAGTAGTCAGCAAGAAGTGTGGAGGTTGAAACAGATTGTCCTTCTGTGTCATGTATCCCAGCCTTTCTTCTTCAATCAAAAAAGGGTTGCCGCTGAAAATTTTTTCGAAATATTCCATTGCAGCTTGGTTTTCGTAATCCCTGCGATATGATTTGAAAAAGATAGTTCTGGCCCACAACTCATGATAGAACCTTATCAAGGTTAGCTCTTCAAAACCCCAGTAAGTCTCAATGTTAAACCAGCACTTGATGTCCTTCGTATGTTCTGGTGTCCAATTTTTCAAATTTCATTCTCCTACCTTTACCTTTTGCGGGAACTTCCTTGCGGATAGAATCGCACTATTGAGAAAAGTTACCGCATTAACCCAAACATGAAAAGCACAACGGACCTTATCTATGAGTTCAGTTACTGACAGGGAGTTGAACTGAAGATTTTTTTATCTTTTGATACAATCTTCTCATCGCGAGGACTCATAACAATAGCACTAACATTTATGGTTCCTTTTTAGAACCATACGTAAAATTAATATTTAAAATAACCATATAAATCAACTTAATAAATGGTTGATTACAGGGACGCCAGCCCCAAATAATGATCCGGATATGTCCGGTGAAGTACAGAAAGCCCGCACTGCGCAAGCTCTGCGGGCTTTTTTGTATCTATCCCTTCTCGCCCAACGCCCCCTCACACGCCAGCGCCAGCACCATCAGTGCCGCCTCATCCTCCTGCACCGATAACATCTCCATCCCTACCGGCAGCCCGATACGGCTTACGCCACAGGGCAACGTAATGGCAGGCAGGCCGCTGATGGCGGCCAGTTCCGGCGCACAGCCTGGCGGCATCTTCGCCATACTTTCTGGTAATCGTTGTACGGTGGGATACACAAATCCGTCGATGCGCTGCGCCTCCGCCACCTGGCAAAGGTTCTGCCGCAACAGGCGCTGAAAGCGACGCCCCGCCAGCCAGAGCGGGGTTTTCAGCGTGTTACTCGCCAGCATCTGACGTAGAAACGGCGCAAACTCCGGCAGGAAAGCGCCGGAGTCCACAATGCTCGTCAGTCCGGAGGGAGCGCCAGGCTGTTTGCTAAGCCAGTCGTCAATCGCCACGCGAAATTCATACAGACTGAGGCAGGTGGCCTGCCTCACCTCTTCAAGGAAAGGGAGTGAAACCTCCACCAGCGTCGCTCCGGCACGGCGCAACGTGTGCAGCGCCGACTGCCAGACCTCCAGCTGTACCTCATCCTCTCCCTGTAACGCGGTTACCACACCAAAGCGAACGCCTTTCAGCGAACGCACAGGAAGCGCAACCGGCGGCAGGCCATGGATCACCGCATGCAGCAAGGCGGCATCTTCAACGCTATGTACCATTGGCCCAACGGTATCTTTGCTGGGCGAGAGCGGCGCTACACCGTCCAGCTGTGAACGGCGAAAGGCAGGCCGTAGCCCCACCAGCCCGGTATAGCTACAGGGAATGCGGATAGAGCCGCCGGTATCGGTACCCAATGCGCCATCCGCCATTCCCGCCGCCACGGCCGCAGCGCATCCTCCGCTGGAACCTCCGGCGGTGAGTGTCGGGCAAAGTGGATTCGCCACATCGCCCCCCAGCGAGCTTCGCGAGCGCACATCGAACGCGAACTCGGACATATTGGCCCTGGCGAGAATAATCGCCCCCGCGCTGCGCAATCGCTGCACCACCCGTGCATCCGCTGTCGCGTTAAGTGAGGCCAGCGCCCGGCAGCCAAGAGTAATGGGCATCGGCGCGCAGGCAATATTATCTTTGACGATCAGCGGCACGCCGTGCAGGGGGCCGATCGGCTCTCCACGTCGACGCTGCTGCTGATGCTGTTCCGCCTGAGACATAGCGTCAGGGTTAACCCCGAGGATCGCGTTGAGCGCCCGGTGCTGTTGTATGACGTCGAGACGGCGGGCAATTTCCTCCGGGCAGTCGTCTGGCGGTATCAGGCGCTTCATAATCTCAGGCTCCCCGTGCTGAAAACCGGGCAGAAGGCTGCCCGGGATACGTTTTAGTCCCGCATGCCGGTAGTAATGGCATCAATGTCCTGCGGACGCAGACGAATTTCCGCCGCCCGTCGGTGCCCCTGCATCCCCTCGGTACGGCTCTGGCGGATCGCCGGTTCTGCGATTGCCGGGATACCCTGCTCGTCAATCCACTGATGGGTACAGATTTTGACGTACGCCCCTACCCACAGACCGCCGGTATAGCGTGCCGCCGCCATCGTCGGTAACGTGTGGTTGGTGCCGCAGCATTTATCAGAGAACACCACACTGGCGTTCTGACCAATAAACAGCGAGCCATAGTTGCGGATCTTCGCCGCCGTCGCGTGCGGATCGCGGGTATGCACCTGCAAATGCTCCGTCGCCATATGGTCAGCAAAAGCAATCAGCTGCGCTTCATCTTCGCAGAGCACAATCTCACCCTGCCGGCGCCACGCCTCCCCCGCCGTTGCCGCCGTTGGCAGGCTGGCGAGCTGACGCTCAACCTCCGCCAGGGTACGCTCAGCGATATCCCGGCTGGTTGTCGCCAGCCCGACGCGGGTATGAATATCGTGCTCTGCCTGCGCCAGCATATCGGCGGCCAGAATGCGCGGGTCGGCGCTGTCGTCCGCGATAGTGAAAATCTCGCTCGGACCGGCGAGGGCATCAATGCCGACCCGACCAAAAACCTGGCGTTTCGCTTCATTAACGAAGGCGTTGCCTGGCCCAACGATTTTGTCCACCGACGGAATGCTCTCCGTTCCCCAGGCCATAGCCGCAATGGCCTGCGCGCCGCCAACTTTGAAAATGCGGTGCGCGCCTGCCAGATGGCAAACTGCAATCATCGCCGGATGGGCGCCCGGGGGCAGACAGGCGATAATCTGTTCACAACCCGCCACCGTCGCAGGAACAATCGACATCACGGGAGCGGAGAGAATCGGATACCGACCGCCCGGCACGTAGCAGCCCACCGTCTGCACCGGGATGATCCGGTGACCGAGATGCACGCCAGGCAGCGTCTCTACCTCCAGCGGCTGCATGGTCGCCAGCTGCGCCTGCGCAAAACGACGCACCTGATTAATCGCAAACTCACTGTCGCGGCGCGTCTGGGCATCCATCCCCTCCAGTGCTTCGGCGATCTCCTGCTCGCTCACCTCAAACTGCGCGGGCACGACCTTATCAAACTGCTGCGAAAAGGCTCTTAGCGCCGTATCGCCTTCGGTTTTCACGCGCTCGATAATGGCGCTGACCTTCTCCGTCAGGGAACGATCGGCCTGCGCATCCTGCCCCTGCGGGCGCTTAATCCAGCTCACCTTATTTAACATTTACGCGTCCTCCATCTGGCCGAGTTTGATTTGCGCCAACAGCGCCAGATGGTCGTAAACCACCCACTCATCAACAATTTTTCCGTTGACGATGTGGTAGTGCGACATGCCCATCACAAACAGTCGTTCTCCGGTCGGCTTGCCCAGTTCGCCGTAACCCAGGTGATGCCCTTCGATGATCCAGCGAACGGCCACTTTGACGCCGCCTTCATCGCACGGGTTGGAACAAATATGCTGCGGCAGCCACGCGCCGTCAGGGATCATCCCCACCAGCGCCAGCGTCTGATGGGTTACCGCCGCGGTGCCGTACAGCTCTTTCATCAGCGGACCGTGCCACTGTACGTTAGGCGCATACACTTCTTTGATCTTGCCAAACATCCGGCGGTTGTAGATCTCATGCAGCCAACGCAGGCACTGCTCCTCAGTATCAGTGTGCGCAATGGATACATCGCACTCCATCTCCGGCGGATATTGCCCCAGCATGCGGCCGTTTTCGCCGATGTCCATCACGCGGAAGCCTTTATCGAACTGCTCTTTTGCCATATTAAATGCGATTTGATCGGTGTTCAGGCCAAGCTGTTTCATTAACGACATGTTGTCGCTGACCACCCACTCCCGATAAATTTTATTCTCGTGGATCATGCAATCCGCCACGGTCCGGGTAACGAAGGTGCGGTTGGTCGGCTTGCCTAAATGGCTGTGCTGGGTATGCCGCCCGCTTCCCGTCACCAGGTGAGAGGTATAAAAACCGTCAACATCATTTCCGTTCCAGATAACCTGGGTTGCCATTCCGCGCCGTTCCGGGAAGGCAATTAAGCGTTGCAGCGTATCCTGTACCACCTGTTCACGGTTATAGAGTGTCCCCAGCGCGTTATACAGCACGCAGTTATGGGTATAGTGAGAATAAATTAAGCCGACATCGCGCTCATCCCATATTTTATGGGTGCAGCGAACGATATAATCGACAATATCGGTATAGCAGTCATCAAAGCCGCGTAATGATTGCACACGCGGTCTTTTTTCCGGTACCAGATCGACAAAATCACGACGCTCCACCTGTAATACAGGTTCCTCTTTCAGAGATTTCACGCTGCTTTTTTCGGGTACGGCTGGTGCTTTATTTGTTGCTTCGGTGGAAGACATATAAACTCCTGCTCTGTTTTCAGACAATAAGAACCCGCACCCGTAAGTGAGGGTGAATTAAACACGGTTAATATTTGCAGCCGGAATAAGGGGGCTGCCGCCCCATTAATTAAATATTTGCGACCAAATCGCTAATTCATCGATCCCCAGGTATTCACGGAAAATTAAACCATCACGTAATTCAAGCTGGCTGATACCGGTAATTGATATGGGTTTACGGGTCGGCGCACCAAATTTGCCGTAACCGTCATGCCAGGTTAACAACGACCAGCGCAATGAAAGTCGAATCGGCTCATTAGGATCTTTACGCACAATCAGGTGATGAAGTTGCGTTTCGCTGTCGGCAAATGAAGCGCGATAACCGGAAAGCTGTGCGCCAATTTCCTGTTCGCCGGTGCAGAGGCAGTGCCCCGGCGCGTACAGCGTCGCCGCCGGGTGATAGAGACCGGGCACCACGCCGCTGTTACCGCCCGCCCACATCGTTAAGTAGCGCTCAACGACCCCGGCCAGCGCCCCTTCCACGTCGTCGCCCTCGGGCCCGCCCGCCCAGCGGGCGTCCAGCGTCTCAGCAGACACAGATTCCAGCCCAAGCTGCTGGCGCATGGTCGCCAGGTTAAAAGCAAAGTCGCGGACATCCAGCCCCAGTTGCGCCACAATCGCGGCACGATCCTGAAGCAGCCACTCCTGGCGTACGGCACCATCAACACAAATGCGATCGGCCCAGGTGCGGACCCAGACATTTTTCCCCGTCGGCGGGCCAAAAAACCCCTCCCCCTGATGCTGAATGCGGGCTACGGTACGCTGCGCCGCATAGTACTCATCCCCCGGGTTCTGGCTGCACAGAATATCCTCCGTCAGCACCGCTCGCTGCGGGAAGCTGTGCATCGCCTCAAGCGTCAGGCGCATAAACTGGGAAAGCTCATGCAGCTGTTTTTCGGGGGTAGTGAAAACCACCGGCGTGGCGTAAAAATCCGCCAGCTGGCCGATATCTTTCTGCTCCCACACCACGTGCGTCAGCGTCAAAATGAACTGCTGGATAGAGTCGAATTGAGGGCTGAAGCCCCGCAATCTGGTCATGTGCGCTCCTTAGACTGGAATAGCGTTAAACCATTGGTTTCGATAACGCCGCTGCGTGGGCGACGCGCCGAGTGGCGTATCACCAGCGTACCGGGCACCGTAATCTGTTCAGGCTCTATGGTTCCGCTGTCAATTTGTTTCATTAACAGTTCCACCGTGGCATCCACCATCGCGCCGACCGGCTGCGACGCCGAGGTCAACGCATAAGAGGGCCAGCCGGAAGGGCCAATGTCGTCATACCCGACAACGGAGACCTCCTCCGGAATGCGCAAACCAAACTCATAGCGCGCCACATCCATTACCGTGACGGCCATATGATCGTTGGCGACAAAGACCGCATCCGGCGCTGGCGACGTCGAAAACAGGGTATAGGCTGCCCGGGTGGTTTGCTGAGCGTCGTAATTCCCGTGCACCACCCGCACATCGGTGATGCCATGTTCTTCCAGCGTGGAGATGAACCCGCGCTGGCGGGCAATATTGACCGGGGAATCGGCCACGCCGCCCACGTAGGCAAAACGCTTGTGCTCCCCCGCCAGCAGAAACTCGGCAATCTGCCGCGCGGCCGCTTCGTTATTACTGTTGACGCTGGAGGCCATGCCACTCTCTTCGCTGCGGTTAAACAGCACTACCGGGATCCCGGCGGCAAGGCACTCTTCAGATAACTCCAGCGACAGCGTCACCGAGGCCAGCACAATACCATCCACCCGGTACTGCATAATCTGGTCAAAAATACGGTCAACGTTGCCCTCCCGGTCGCCAACGAACAGCAGCAGGTGATAGTTCAGCGTATCCAGCTTTTGCGCCAGCGCCTCCAGCACCTGCGAGTAAAAGGGGTTATCAAAGTAAGAAATGACGACACCGATAATGCGCGAACGAGCCGTGTTGAGCGAACGGGCGATCGCATTCGGGCGATAACCCAGCTCGCGCGCTGCCTTCAGCACTTTTTCACGCGTTGCCGGCGAAATGCTGGCCCCCGGCGTGAACGTTCGCGACACCGCAGATTGCGATACCCCCGCCAGCTGAGCGACCTGTTGGGATGTGACTGCTGCAAAAGTCTTACGTTTCATTACCCCTGATTCCTTATCAACGTCCTGCCCATTTGCGCGTGCTTCAAACGCCTCAGCAAGTGGGTGTTTTTTATACTTACACCACCTTTGCATGCGTATGCAACACAAAAAATTAAAATTCTCACAACAAGATCGAGATCACTTTACAAACATGAAACCTTTTCGTAACTTCAAATCTTGAATACGTATGCAAAGAGTTTTCATACCGTCAATGGTACCGGAGAGAACAGGAGTCGCCCAAAGGATTGAACCGGTAAACGTCGTCCCTGACTGGTTATAACCCATTAATTCTCAAGAGGTTCAAAACCATGTTTCAAGCACTGTTACGCCGTCGGGAAGCCCGGCTCTTTTTTATCATCAGCATCCTGTTCTTTATCTGCATCCATAGCATTGATGCATTCCTGGCCCCCATGATGATCAACCAGGGCATTGAGCCACAGATCATGGGCATCATCTGGCACCCGTCAGTGCTGGCGGCTGCCAGCGAATACGGTATGTATCTCAGCAAGGATAATATGCTGATTGCGCAGGAGCCAGGTGAACCAACGCCCGATCCCGCCGCGCTGCTGACGCCGCTGTCAGAGCAATATATTGCCAGTCTGCGTGACTACAGCGTTG
This sequence comes from Enterobacter cloacae complex sp. AR_0002, assembly GCF_001922365.1. Taxonomy (NCBI): domain Bacteria; kingdom Pseudomonadati; phylum Pseudomonadota; class Gammaproteobacteria; order Enterobacterales; family Enterobacteriaceae; genus Enterobacter; species Enterobacter cloacae complex sp. AR_0002. The sequence continues at coordinate 4,601 of NZ_CP018814.1, read as the reverse complement.
AGGAGATGCGCCAGCGTGCGGTAACCGGCGATGACCGCCGCTGGTCAGCACAGGGACTGCTGGATTCGGTGCTGCCGGGACACGGCGGCGAAATTGCGCCGGTTATCGGTTTCGGCATTTCACAGGATCGGGATTCCGCTCCCGCTATCCTGAGCCCGCACGGTTTTTCCGTCGAATGGTTGCGTCTTGCTGACGACCACATTGTCGGTCGCCATCTCTGCCCGGATATTCAGGTGATCATGGTCTTTAAAGGCCAGCTGGAGGTGACCTGGAACGAGGCGGGTAAGGAAGTCAGCATTATCACCCCGGAACGTTCGGTGATCTCCATTCCGGCAAACAGCTGGCGCCGCTACCGCGCGGTTGATGGCAATGTGGAGTTTATTCTGACGACCCGGGGCGATCAGCGTAAGCGCCTCTACTGGGACGAGGCGATCCTGCACGAGGCGAGAGAACACAATCGCTGTATCGATCCTGATGGCTACGTGGCGGATGCCGACATCCTGCCAGCCACGGCCCGTCGGGCCGGTGCGATACTGGCAAAATGGCAGGCGGAGGCCTGACTGGGCTTGTGCTCGTCATCACGATACTGGCGCAGATTGATCACTGCGCCATTGTGAATACCCACATACCGCCCTGATCGGACCTTCTTAAACGTCACAATTATCCGACCATCCTCTTCTCCAGAACGGTGATATTTTTCCCTGCAATGTTTTCTACCGTGAAATTATCCACATACAACAAAATGAGTTTCAGTCCTCTGCCGCTTTCAGCCAAAAGAGAGGCATCGAACGTCGCGTCGTCACGCACCGCCGCGAGACGTTCAGCGGGAAATTTATCGCCATCGTCCGTAAAACGCAGCGCCGCGTCCGAGACGGTAACGATGAACTCCACGGTGAAGCAACGTTCCGGATCCTCATGTTGCGCATGACGAATAATGTTGGTAGCCGTTTCACAGGCGGCGAGATCGAGCGCAAAGCGCCAGTCATCGCTAACGGACAGCGAAGCCATCTGACGCTCAAGCCATGCCGCAAGCGGCGAGACGGAGGTTAACGTGGCGGGAAAAGTAATGTCGTTAGCCACAGTCAACTCACTGATTTAGATGCGAAAGTGCCGTAGCGCGATCCGGGCAAATGCGAAATATGCGATCCATACGGGTCAGGGTGAACATGTTGCGTATACCGGGGTTCAGCGCACACAGCATCATTTCACCTTTACCGTTCATCATCTTCAGCAGGGAAACCAGTGCGCCAAGGCCGCTGCTGTCGATAAAATCGATTTTGCTGAAATCGACTATCAGGGCTTTACGATCCACCCCAATCTCCCGGGCAATAGCTTCCTTAAATACCGCCGCCACCGAGGCGTCCAGTCGGCGCACCGAAGGCGTCATAATGTTTACGTCGTCCAGTCGGTCTGTATCAATGTTCATCGTTTACTCCTGTACGCTCAATCACTAATAAGGAAACATCGTCCGCCATGGCCTGCTGTTCACGGTATTTTCCGCTGCGCCAGCGTATAAGATGCTGCGCAAACTGCGGTAAGAGCCGTTCCAGTGCGAGCGTGGCGTCATCCTGAAGCCGACGCTGCAAACGAGCCTGACCAAACTGTTCGTTGTCAGGATTTTCACACTCGGTGATGCCATCGCTAAACAGGCAGAGGCGCTCACCCGGCGCCAGCGAGAAGCTTACGTCTGACCAGCTGAGATCCGGCATCAATCCTACCGGCGCGCCGCCTTCACCTACCGTCCTGACCTCGCCGCCAGGGTTCACAATGAACGGCGTAGGATGCCCGGCCTGGCAAAGCTTGCCTTCACCTGTTGTCAGGTCGATAACACCGTAAATCATGGTGAAATAACTCATTATCTCAACCTCTTCGCTGCAAAAGCGACCATTCAGGATCCGAACGACTTCCGCAGGGGAGGCAACGTCGCTATCGTCTGCAAACAGAAAACGCTCTACCGCCCTGCCATGCAGAAACTGACGGGCCACGGCAAGTGACATCATCGCCGCACCAACGCCGTGCCCCGACACATCTACACAGTAGAATCCCAGGTGATTGTCCAGCGGGAAGACATTGAAAATATCGCCGGACACCCAGGCTGACGGCAAAAAAATCCAGTCTGCAAAGTAATCCCGGTAACGCAACTGATGCGCAGGCAGAACCGACTGCTGGATCCGCGCCGCCACTTCAAGGTCTTGCTCTATCTGCCTTAACGCCTCACTGAGGCGTGCATTACGCGTAGCAAGCGTGGCCTCAAGGGACAGAACCCGTGCCCCCGCGTGCAATCGCGCCCGCAGCTCACTCTGCTCGACCGGCTTGTTGAGAAAATCATCCGCACCGGCGTCAAACCCCACCGTCAGATCGCCCGGCTCTTCGCGTGCGGTAAGCAAAATTAAATAAACATAATGTCCGAACTGACGGCTGCGAACCTCCCGGCACAACGTCAGGCCATCCATTTCCGGCATATCCCAGTCGCTGATCACCAGGCTGACTGGCTGGTTTTCGAGGATCTCAAGCGCGGCAACGCCGTTCTCCGCCTCGTAGACGGTATACCCCCACTGCGTCAGCATGCGGCTAAGCAGGCGACGATAAACCAGTGAGTCTTCAACTATCAGGACGTGCTGTGACAACATACGCCCTCCTAAAGCGGTAAGAACCAGATGACGCTGACGGTGCCTTCCCGGAATTTACCGCTGCCGCTCTGGTGACCGGGGTAACGGGTGCCGGAGTAGTTAGCATACTGAACAGAGAATGAACCTGGCGTATAACCCGCATAGCCAAAACTATAGCTGTAGTCGCCGTTCCAGGGCTGTTGCTGGCTGCTGTCCGGAAACCAGAACGCCGTGGCGCGCACGAAGAAGTGCTGCTTAAAGGTATAACCACACCCGCCCAATACCACGTTCTTGTTTTTGCGGATATCGTTGCTGTCCAGATCGTAATAACGCGGAACCCAGCTGTAGCCCATCTGGCAAATGATAGAGTCGCCTTTGTTAATCAGGAGCGTAGTCTCTATCGGTTTCGGCAGTGAAAATTTATACGCCAGCGTCACGGCCCCCTGCTCAAAATAGGTGTGGCGACGGTTTCCTGACGTCCAGAAGCGGTTATCCCCGTAATTGCTGTACACCAGGCTGAAAGTGTTGGCATGCCAGTCATCATAGCCAAAACTGTAACGAAAATCGGCCGTGTAGCGGCTGGTGTCCGTCACCGGCAAACGCGATGTCACGTTCGCAAACCAGTAACTGTAGGGTGAGTATTGCAGGCTGAGATTAAGCGTCTGGTTGTATTTACGTTTCTGCTCTGCGGTGTCCGAGCTGTTAGGGATAGTCATCCACTGCTCTTTTAGTCCCGAACTAAAGCTCAGCGCGCCAGAGAAGACGTCTTCATTACCGGAGAACAGGCGACCCCAGCGGCTGGTGAACACGCCAGCCTGCACCGGCTCGCCGTTCTTGTCACGTAGTGAATCCGCATCGTCCTTCGGCGCCGACTCTGCGCCAGTGGCAACGCACAGCAGTGCGCAGGTCAGCAAAAATTTATCCCGCATCAGCCCTTCCTTAGTTAGGTATCCAGCGCGCGGCGACGTTATATTTCGCCATCAGCCACAGCACGCCCAGCGCCGCAGCGTGAATGAAGGTGTTCACTATCCAGTCCTGGCGCCACAGATCGAACGTGACGAACTGGCTTACCAGAAATACGACGTAGACATGCAAAATAAAGGTATAAAGCGAATGTTGACCCAGCGGAATAAGAAACCAGCCTGCGAGGCGATACAGGGGCAGCCAGCACCAGGTCAGCACCAAATAGACGGTCACCATCAGACAGATATCGTTAAGTACCCTGACGGGCCCAAGGCCATTTTTTGCCGCCCAGGTATGATAAAAAGCGTTGAAGTCCTCCGGCGAGAGGCTGTGCATTAGCAGTGCGGGCGGCATAAACGGGTTGGTATGATTCTGGGCGATAAAGCCAAGAAGCAGCGCAATTATCACCAGCGCCACGAGCACGACCTTACCGGCGGGCGTACGGGCAAAAGAGATCAAATCCTCTTTGTACCAACCGCTGCACATACCCAGCACGAAAATAAACTGCCAGGCCAGCAGCGGAAACGCGAATTCAAACTGAGACGGCGTAGCGCGTACCGGCCACATCTGCCAGCCGCCGTAGACGAGCAACGATAAACCCAGCAGCCAGTAGACGTATCCTTTCTGGAGCATCCCCAAAAACAGGGGGCTTAACAGCAGAAGAAAAATATAGAGCCCAAGGATTTGCGTTTGATGAGGGCCAATTTGCAGGTAGAGGACAATGTTAAACCAGGTTTCTTTAATTTGCGGCGTCACCGGATACAGTGACCAGGTTGTACCTGAGTAACGATCGGTAAAATGGGTCACCTCAAAGACGTTAATAAACGGCAGATATCCTAACAGTAAAAATGAAAGAATAATGATGATATTTATCCGATATATTTTCCATGCACGCAGATAAAGCCCCCAGGATATAGTCAACAATACTGCTTTTTGCAATCTTACACGGTTTAACATTCCCAGCATAAATCCTGAAAGGATCACAAAACCCTCAGCGCCGGTGACCAGACCAAACCTTTCCCAGGTAAA